>CAVZSC010000045.1:0-101633 GCA_963777755.1 uncultured Alphaproteobacteria bacterium | reverse complement strand
GAGGAATTCCACCTGGGAAACCGGGTGGTTAGGCCGGCCGGGCCAGGGCACGCCCTTGGCACGTACCGGCCGTGTTCTGTCCGAGACTGCAGGCGCCGCGCCTTCGGCACGGCTTAATCCCGTCGGGGCCTGCATAGACGGGGCAAGACCGTCTTCCGGGGATTCCCCGGCGGTTCGAACCTCTCGACCTGGGCGGCCTCGCCTCCCGGGGGACAGGGCAGCAAGCGTCGTCCTGCCGCGGCTGACGCCGCGGGGATAACAGGGCGGCAAGTGAAGCCTGGCGGTCGCCAATGACCGCCGATGAAGAGAGGATCCACGTGGATCGAGCGGAGAAGAAGGAGCTGGTCGGGGCGCTCAACGGCCTGTTCAAGGCCGCGAACGTCGTCGTCGTGGCTCACTATTCCGGCCTCACCGTGGCCCAGATGCAGACTCTGCGCCGGCAGATGAAGCAGGTGGGCGCCAGCGTGAAGGTCACGAAGAACCGCCTCGCCAAGATCGCTCTCGATGGCACGGACGTCGCCTCCATCGCGCCCCTGCTCAAGGGGCCGACGGTGATCGCCTACTCGGGCGATCCGGTGGCGGCGCCCAAGGTCGCCGTCGACTTCGCCAAGGGGCACGAGAAATTCGTGATCCTCGGCGGAGCGATGGGCAAGACCACCCTGAACCCCGACGGCGTCAAGGCGCTCGCCTCGCTGCCGTCGCTCGATGAATTGCGCGCCAAGCTGGTCGGCCTGATCCAGGCTCCGGCCACCAAGATCGCGCAGGTCGTCACCGCGCCCGCGGCCAAGGTCGCGCGCGTGGTTCAGGCCTATGCCAGCAAGAACGAAGCGGCGTGAGGCTCGTCCCAACCCAGATTGTTTCGAACCGACAAGGACTATAGACCATGGCTGATCTGTCCAAGCTCGTCGACGAGCTTTCTACCCTCACGGTCCTCGAGGCGGCGGAGCTCGCCAAGCTGCTCGAGGAGAAGTGGGGCGTCTCCGCTGCCGCCGCGGTTGCGGTCGCGGGCCCGGCGGCCGCGGTCGCTGCCCCGGTCGAGGAGAAGACCGAGTTCAACGTCATTCTGGCTGCCATCGGCGACAAGAAGATCGAGGTGATCAAGGAGGTGCGCGCGCTCACCGGCCTCGGCCTGAAGGAGGCCAAGGATCTGGTCGAGGGCGCCCCGAAGCCGGTCAAGGAAGGCGTGAACAAGGACGAAGCCGAGAAGATCAAGGCAACCCTGGAGAAAGTCGGCGCGAAGGTTGAGCTCAAGTAACCGAGAGCTTACTTGAGCGATGGCCGGGACGAGCCCGGCCATGACGACCCGGGCGAGCCCGTGCGAGACCCGGGGATCGGCCCGAGCGAGACTCAGGGAGTACTGGATTGCCCGGTCAAGCCGGGCAATGACAACGCAGAAGGTTACAGGCTGGCCGGGACAAGCCCGGCCATGACGGAAAGGAAGGCCAAATCCCTGGGGACGTGGGGAAAACCCGGGGTGCATGAGCTGAGGATTTCGGTTAGTGGATTGCCCGGTCAAGCCGGGTAGCGCAGAGGTGGCCGGGCACGCCCGACCACTCGGATCACGGAAACTTGTGGCGTGTTCCTGGGCATGTCAGGAATTCGCCACGATCGCCGCATAGGCGGCGCGAGGCAGATGGCGATTTCGGCTAAAGCTGAGACAGTCCGTAACTGAAATGCATATGACGAGCGGGGTGCCGCAAGGCGCCCAGCGCGTCTTTTCGTCGTTCTGAGGATTGTATTCCTCGTAATCGGTCGCCCAGGCGACGCTGTCGCCCAGGGGCGACGCTCATGAGAGGCCACGATGGCGCAAACGTTCACCGGTCGCAAGCGGGTCCGCAAGTTCTTCGGCAAAATCCAGGAAGTGGCGGAGATGCCCAACCTCATCGAGGTGCAGAAGGCATCCTACGACCAGTTTCTGCAGATCATGGAGCCCAAGGGCGGGCGTCCCGACGAGGGACTGCAGGCCGTGTTCAAGTCGGTGTTCCCGATCTCGGACTTCTCCAACACGGCGCGTCTCGAGTTCGTCCGCTATGAGTTCGAGCCGCCGAAATACGACGTCGACGAGTGCCGCCAGCGCGGCATGACCTATGCGGCGCCGCTCAAGGTGACGCTGCGCCTGATCGTGTTCGACGTCGACCAGGAGACCAACGCCCGGTCGGTCAAGGACATCAAGGAGCAGGACGTCTACATGGGCGACATCCCGCTCATGACCAACAACGGCACCTTCATCGTCAACGGCACCGAGCGCGTCATCGTCTCGCAGATGCACCGTTCGCCCGGCGTGTTCTTCGACCACGACAAGGGCAAGACTCATTCGTCGGGCAAGCTTCTGTTCGCCGCCCGCATCATTCCCTATCGCGGGTCCTGGCTCGACATCGAGTTCGACGCCAAGGACATCGTCTATGCGCGCATCGACCGGCGCCGGAAGATCCCGGTGACGTCGCTCATGTTCGCGCTCGGGCTGGACGGCGAGGACGTGCTCGCGACCTTCTACCGGAAGGTCGGCTACAAGCGCACCAAGGAAGGCTGGCGCGTGCCGTTCGATGCCAACCGCCTCAAGGGCTACAAGGCGGTCAACGACCTGGTCGACGCCGACAGCGGCAAGGTGGTGGTGGAGGCGGGCAAGAAGATCACCGTGCGCCAGGCCCGCCAGCTCGCCGAGAAGGGCCTCAAGGCCCTGCGCATGAGCGACGAAGAGCTGATCGGCCACTACATCGGCGAGGACCTGGTCAACACCAAGACCGGCGAGATCTACGTCGAGGCGGGCGAGGAGATCACCGACAAGACGCTCAAACTGCTCGCCGAGGCCGGATACAAGGACATCCCGGTGCTCGACATCGACCACGTCAACGTGGGCGCCTACATCCGCAACACGCTCTCCGTCGACAAGAACATGACGCGCGAGGACGCGCTGTTCGACATCTACCGGGTGATGCGCCCGGGCGAGCCGCCGACCCTCGACACCGCGCAGGCGATGTTCCAGTCGCTGTTCTTCGACCCCGAGCGCTACGATCTCTCGGCGGTCGGCCGTGTCAAGATGAACATGCGGCTCGACCTCGATGCCGAGGACACCGTGCGCGTGCTGCGCAGGGAGGACATCATCGCGGTCATCCGCACGCTGGTCGACCTGCGCGATGGCAAGGGCGAGATCGACGACATCGACCACCTGGGCAACCGCCGGGTGCGCTCGGTCGGCGAACTGATGGAGAACCAGTACCGCATCGGCCTGTTGCGCATGGAACGCGCCATCAAGGAGCGCATGAGCTCGGTCGACATCGACACCGTGATGCCACAGGACCTGATCAACGCCAAGCCGGCGGCGGCGGCGGTGCGCGAGTTCTTCGGCTCATCGCAGCTCTCGCAGTTCATGGACCAGACCAACCCGCTGTCCGAGATCACGCACAAGCGGCGGCTCTCGGCCCTCGGGCCGGGCGGGCTCACGCGCGAGCGCGCCGGCTTCGAGGTGCGCGACGTGCACCCGACCCACTACGGCCGCATCTGCCCGATCGAGACCCCGGAAGGCCCGAACATCGGCCTGATCAACTCGCTCGCCACCTTCGCGCGGGTGAACAAGTACGGTTTCGTCGAAACGCCCTATCGCAAGGTGAAGGACGGCCGCGTCACCGACGAGGTGATCTATCTGTCGGCGATGGAGGAGGCGCGCTACACGGTCGCCCAGGCGAATGCGTCGATCGACCCGAAGGGACGCTTCACCGAGGACCTGATCGTGTGCCGGCATGCCGGCGACGTGCTGATGGTGCCGGCCGACAAGGTCGACTACATGGACGTGTCGCCGAAGCAGCTCGTCTCGGTTGCCGCCGCGCTCATTCCGTTCCTCGAGAACGACGACGCCAACCGCGCCCTCATGGGCTCGAACATGCAGCGCCAAGCGGTGCCGCTGGTGCGGGCGGAAGCCCCGTTCGTCGGTACCGGCATGGAAGGCGTGGTGGCGCGCGACTCGGGTGCCGCCATCGCGGCGCGCCGCACCGGTCTGATCGACCAGGTCGACGCCACCCGCATCGTGGTGCGGGCGACCGAGGAGACCGATCCGGCCAAGCCCGGCGTCGACATCTACCGGTTGCAGAAATACCAGCGCTCGAACCAGAACACCTGCATCAACCAGCGTCCGCTGGTGAAGGTGGGCGACCTGGTCGCCAAGGGCGACATCATCGCCGACGGTCCCTCGACCGAGCTCGGCGAGCTCGCGCTCGGCCGCAACGTGCTGGTCGCGTTCATGCCGTGGAACGGCTACAATTTCGAGGACTCGATCCTGCTGTCCGAGCGCATCGTCAAGGACGACGTCTTCACTTCGATCCATATCGAGGAATTCGAGGTGATGGCGCGCGATACCAAGCTCGGGCCGGAGGAAATCACCCGCGACATTCCCAACGTGTCGGAAGAGGCGCTCAAGAACCTCGACGAGGCCGGCATCGTCTATATCGGTGCCGAGGTGCGCGCGGGCGACATCCTGGTCGGCAAGATCACCCCGAAGGGCGAAAGCCCGATGACGCCGGAGGAGAAGCTCCTGCGCGCGATCTTCGGCGAGAAGGCCTCCGACGTGCGCGACACGTCGCTGCGCGTGCCGCCCGGCGTGCAGGGCACCGTGGTGGAGGTCAGGGTGTTCAACCGCCACGGGGTCGAGAAGGACGAGCGCGCGCTCGCCATCGAGCGCGAGGAGATCGAGCGGCTCGCCAAGGACCGCGACGACGAGCAGGCGATCCTCGACCGGAACGTCTACGGCCGCCTCGCCGAGATGGTGGAGAACAAGCAGGGCGTGTCCGGCCCGAAGGGCTTCAAGAAGGACAGCCGCATCACCCGCGCCGTGCTCGACGAGCATCCGCGTTCGCAGTGGTGGCAGTTCGCGCTGGCGAACGAGCGCGCCATGGGCGAGATCGAGGCGCTGCGCAAGCAATACGACGAGTCGAAGCGCGGCCTCGAGCAGCGCTTTCTCGACAAGGTCGAGAAGCTGCAGCGCGGCGACGAGCTGCCGCCCGGCGTGATGAAGATGGTCAAGGTCTTCGTCGCGGTGAAGCGCAAGATCCAGCCGGGCGACAAGATGGCCGGCCGCCACGGCAACAAGGGCGTCGTGTCCAAGATCGTGCCGGTCGAGGACATGCCGTTCCTCGCCGACGGCCAGCAGGTCGACATCGTGCTCAACCCGCTCGGCGTGCCGAGCCGCATGAACGTCGGCCAGATCCTGGAGACCCATCTGGGATGGGCCTGCGCGGGCTTGGGCCAGCGCATCGGCCAGGCGGTCGACGCCTATTATGCGAGGAAGGACCTCAAGCCGCTCAAGGAGACCTTGCGCAAGGTCTATGGCGAGGAAGAGACCATCAAGGCGCTCAAGGAGGAGGAGCTGGTCGAGCTCGGCAACAACCTGCGGCATGGCGTGCCGATCGCCACCCCGGTGTTCGACGGGGCGAAGGAGGCGGACATCGAGAAGATGCTCGACCTCGCCGGCCTCGATCACTCCGGGCAGGTGAGCCTGCACGACGGACGTACCGGCGAGGAGTTCGATCGCAAGGTCACGGTCGGCTACATCTACATGCTCAAGCTGCACCACCTGGTGGACGACAAGATCCACGCGCGCTCGATCGGCCCGTACAGCCTGGTCACCCAGCAGCCGCTGGGCGGCAAGGCGCAGTTCGGCGGCCAGCGCTTCGGCGAGATGGAGGTGTGGGCGCTCGAAGCCTACGGCTCCGCCTACACGCTGCAGGAAATGCTGACGGTGAAGTCGGACGACGTCGCCGGCCGCACCAAGGTGTACGAAGCCATCGTGCGCGGCGACGATACGTTCGAGGCCGGTATTCCGGAATCGTTCAACGTGCTGGTCAAGGAGATGCGCTCGCTCGGCCTGAACGTCGATCTGCACAACTCGAAGCAGGGCAGGGGCGACACGGCCGAGGCAGCGGAATAGCAAACGAGACGGACGACAGAAGACAGACGATCGAGAGGCCGCAACGGCCCCTGTGGTCTGCCGTCCGCGAGTAACGACAAAGGTAAAGGAGGACGGAGCGCGGAACATGACAGAGTGGAGGCCGCAAGGCCGTCTGTCGTCCGTCGTCGGCCGTCCGATAAGGAGCCCGCAATGAACCAGGAAGTAATGAATCTCTTCAGCCCGCAGGCGCCGGCTCAGGTCTTCGACCAGATCCGGATCTCGATTGCGAGCCCCGAGAAGATTCTGTCGTGGTCCTACGGCGAGATCAAGAAGCCCGAGACGATCAACTACCGCACCTTCAAGCCGGAGCGGGACGGGCTGTTCTGCGCCCGCATCTTCGGCCCGATCAAGGACTACGAGTGCTTGTGCGGCAAGTACAAGCGCATGAAGTACAAGGGCATCATCTGCGAGAAGTGCGGCGTCGAGGTCACGCTGTCGCGCGTGCGGCGCGAGCGCATGGGCCATATCGAGCTCGCCGCCCCGGTGGCGCACATCTGGTTCTTGAAGTCGCTGCCCTCGCGCATCGGCCTCTTGCTCGACATGACGCTCAAGGACCTCGAGCGCATCCTCTACTTCGAATACTACGTGGTGATCGAGCCGGGCCTCACCCCGCTCAAGGACCGCCAGCTCCTCTCCGAGGACGAGTTCCTGCGGGCGCAAGAGGAATATGGCGAGGACAGCTTCACCGCCATGATCGGCGCCGAGGCGATCCGCGAGATGCTCAAAGCGCTCGACCTGGAAAGGATGGCGGCGGACCTGCGCCAGGAGATCATCGAGTTCGACCTCCGAGCTCAAGCCGAAGAAGCTCGCCAAGCGGCTCAAACTGATCGAGGCCTTCATCCAGTCGGGCAACCGGCCGGAATGGATGATCCTCACCCAGGTGCCGGTGATCCCGCCGGATCTGCGCCCGCTGGTGCCGCTCGACGGCGGCCGCTTCGCCACGTCCGACCTCAACGACCTCTATCGGCGCGTGATCAACCGCAACAACCGGCTCAAGCGGCTGATCGAGCTGCGCGCGCCCGACATCATCATCCGCAACGAGAAGCGGATGCTGCAGGAGGCGGTCGACGCGCTGTTCGACAACGGCCGGCGCGGACGCGTCATCACCGGCGCCAACAAGCGGCCGCTGAAGTCGCTCGCCGACATGCTCAAGGGCAAGCAGGGCCGGTTCCGCCAGAATCTGCTCGGCAAGCGCGTCGACTATTCGGGCCGCTCGGTGATCGTGGTCGGTCCCGAGCTCAAGCTGCACCAGTGCGGCCTGCCGAAGAAAATGGCGCTTGAGCTGTTCAAGCCGTTCATCTATTCGCGGCTCGACGCCAAGGGCCTCTCCACCACGGTGAAGCAGGCCAAGAAGCTGGTCGAGAAGGAGAAGTCGGAAGTCTGGGACATCCTCGACGAGGTGATCCGCGAGCATCCGGTCCTGCTCAACCGCGCCCCCACGCTGCATCGACTCGGCATCCAGGCGTTCGAGCCGGTGCTGATCGAGGGCAAGGCGATCCAGCTGCATCCGCTGGTGTGCGCCGCTTTCAACGCCGATTTCGACGGCGACCAGATGGCGGTGCACGTGCCGCTGTCGCTCGAGGCGCAGCTCGAGGCGCGCGTGCTGATGATGTCGACCAACAACATCCTGCACCCGGCCAACGGCTCGCCGATCATCGTACCGAGCCAGGATATCGTGCTCGGCCTCTACTACCTGTCGCTGCTGCGCGAGGGCGATCCCGGCCAGAGCAAGGCGTTCGGCGACATCGCCGAGCTCGAGCACGCCCTGCAGCAGCGGGCGGTGAGCCTGCACAGCAAGATCCGCTACCGCTGGGAGGGCGTGGACGAGAAGGGCGAAGGGTACCGCAAGTGGTATGACACCACGCCGGGCCGCGTCCTGCTCGGCCAGGTGCTGCCGCACAACCATCGGATGACCTTCGACCTCGTCAACAAGCTGATGACGAAGCGCGAGATCTCCGGGATGATCGACACCGTCTACCGCTACTGCGGGCAGAAGGAGACGGTGATCTTCTGCGACCGCATCATGGCGCTCGGCTTCCACCACGCCTTCAAGGCCGGCATCTCGTTCGGCAAGGACGACATGGTCGTGCCGAGCACGAAGTGGAAGATGGTGTCCGACACGCGCGACCTGGTGAAGGAGTACGAGCAGCAGTTCAACGACGGCCTGATCACCCAGGGCGAGAAGTACAACAAGGTGGTCGACGCCTGGTCGAAGGCCACCAAGCAGATCGCCGACGAGATGATGAAGGAGATCTCGGCGGTGCGCAAAGTGCCGGGCACTGATCGCGACGCGGCGATCAACTCGATCTACATGATGGCGCATTCGGGCGCCCGCGGCTCGCAGGATCAGATGCGGCAGCTCGCCGGCATGCGCGGACTGATGGCGAAGCCGTCGGGCGAGATCATCGAAAGCCCGATCATCTCCAACTTCAAGGAGGGGCTGTCCGTGCTCGAGTACTTCAACTCGACGCACGGCGCCCGCAAGGGCCTCGCCGACACCGCGCTCAAGACGGCGAACTCCGGCTACCTTACGCGCCGGCTGGTCGACGTGGCGCAGGACTGCATCATCACCACGGAGGACTGCGGAACGTCCGCCGGCATCAAGGCGCGTGCCGTGATCGACTCCGGCGTGGTCAAGGCCTCGCTCGGCAGCCGCATCCTCGGCCGCACCGTGGCCGAGGACGTGCGCGCGCCCGCCACCAACAAGGTGATCGTCAAGAAGGACACCTTGCTGGAGGAGCCGGAGGTCGAGCTGATCAACCAGGGCGGCGTCCAGGAGGTGCGCATCCGTTCGGTGCTCACCTGCGAGACGACCAGCGGGGTTTGCGCCAAGTGCTACGGGCGCGATCTCGCACGCGGCACGCCGGTCAACATGGGCGAGGCGGTGGGCGTCATCGCCGCGCAGTCGATCGGCGAGCCGGGCACCCAGCTCACCATGCGGACGTTCCACGTGGGCGGCGCGGCGCAGATCTCCGAGCAGTCCTTCGTCGAGTCGCATTTCGAGGGCGTGATCAAGATCAAGAACAAGAACATGGTGCGCAACACCGACGGCGACGTGATCGCGATGGCCCGCAACATGACCGTCGTGGTGGTCGACCAGGACGGCACCGAGCGTGCCGTGCACCGCATCCCCTACGGGGCGCGCGTGCGGGTCGATGACGACGACAAGATCAAGCGCGGCCAGCGCATGGCCGAGTGGGATCCCTACACGCGTCCGGTGCTGACCGAGGCGGAGGGCACGATCGGCTTCGAGGACCTGGTGGAAGGCCATTCGATGGCCGAGTCGCTCGACGAGTCGACCGGCATCGCCAAGCGCGTGGTGACCGATTGGCGTACCGGCTCGGCGCGCAATCAGCAGGACCTGCGGCCGTCCATCGTCATCAAGGGCAAGGACGGCAAGGTGTCGAAGCTCGCCCGCGGCGGCGAGGCGCGCTACCAGCTCGCGGTTGACGCGATCATCTCGGTCGACCCCGGCACGCACGTCAAGGCGGGCGACGTCATCGCCCGCATGCCGACCGAAAGCGCCAAGACGCGCGATATCGTCGGCGGTCTGCCGCGGGTGGCGGAGCTGTTCGAGGCGCGCCGCCCGAAGGAGGCGGCGATCATCGCCGAGGCGTCGGGGACGATCCGGTTCGGCCGCGACTACAAGAACAAGCGGCGCATCACCATCGAGCCGCACGAGAAGGATGCCGAGCCGTTCGAGTACCTGATCCCGAAGGGCAAGCACATCCACCTGCAGGACGGCGACGTGGTCGAGAAGGGCGACTTCATCGTCGAGGGCAATCCCGCACCGCACGACATCCTGGCGATCAAGGGGGTCGAGGAGCTCGCCGGCTACCTCGTCAACGAGATCCAGGACGTCTACCGGCTGCAGGGCGTGGCGATCAACGACAAGCATATCGAGGTGATCGTCCGCCAGATGCTGCAGAAGGTGGAGATCGACGTCTCCGGCGAGACCGAGCTGATCCAGGGCGAGCAAGTCGACCGAATCGAGTTCGACGAGGTCAACGCGGCCATTGTGGCCGAGGGCAAGAAGCCGGCCGAGGCCCATCCGGTGCTGCTCGGCATCACCAAGGCCTCGCTGCAGACGCGCTCGTTCATCTCGGCGGCGTCGTTCCAGGAGACCACCCGGGTGCTCACCGAGGCGGCGGTCAACGGCAAGGCCGATACCCTCGACGGGCTCAAGGAGAACGTCATCGTCGGCCGGCTGATCCCGGCCGGCACCGGCGCGGTGATGAACAAGCTGCGCGAGGTCGCGGTGAAGCGCGACGCGCTCATCCTCGAGGAGCGCGAGAAGGACGCCGCGGCCGAGCAGGCGCACGAGCCGGCGCAGCTGCCGGCCGCGGAGTAGCCGGCGCCGATCGCGGCAATCGTCTTAAGGGAAGGGGCCGCCGCGAGGCGGCCCCTTTTTTATTGGGCGGGTCATCCACTCTAACTACTCCGCGAAAAACGACAGCCGTCGCGCGCGGAGGAATTCGACCGCCGGCCGGAGGGCTTCGGGATCGAGCAGGAATTTTCGGACCGGCTCGGTATCCTGGCGTCCGGCACGCAGGTCGACGACCACGCGATCAACCTCGGCGACGCGCCCGATGAGCACATGAAGCTCGAGCGGCACCCGGTAGCTCGCGACCAACAGATTTGCGCCGATGCCGGCGATCAGGACCTTGAGCGGCCAGTAGCGGGCGGCGCCGGCGAGCTGCCAGGCCGAGCCCAGGAGCGAGACGAAGAACACCACGCTGAAGGTCCCATAGCGCGTGAGCAGGGCTTGCTGGACCCCGTTCAGTCCGCGCGCCATGGCGATCATGAGGGCTGTCGCGACCGCGAAGGTGGCGAGCGCCATCAGCGTGGTCAAGGCCGTATCGAGGGCGCGACGGCGCCATAGCACGAGCGACCAAACGGCGATTGCCGCCCAGACGGCCAGGCCCGCAAGGCCGAGATAGACCGCCGCATCGATGCCGCGTTGCTGAGCGATCGACCCTAGAAGCGCGCACATGAAGCCGAGGTAGCTCACCAGGGCTTCGCCGGTCTGGGGCAGCGGATGCATCTGCGGGACGGTTACGGGGTGGATGTGAAAACCGTAGAAGAAGCTCGCAAGCGCCGCGGCGGCGGCCGCCGTGATGACTAGCCGCGCGCTCAAGCCGATCGTCAGGGCCCAGGCCAGCGCGACAGTCATGGCGGTCGCGGCGACGCCATTGGCGGAGCTGTAGGTCGAAAGGATCGCCGCGCCGGCGGCAAGCGCCGTGTAGGCGGCGTGCCGGCCCGACGTGGTCGGCGCGGCGAGCCGCGCGGTGGCGAAGAACGCCGCCAGCGCCGACAGGCAGACGAGCGACATCTGCAGCTGGAATGGATATACCAGATTGAAGACCTGCACCGGCGCGAGCGAAAACGCGACGGCGGCGGCGACGAGCAGGGCGCGCTCGGCCCACTGCGAGGCTCCCCGGCTTGCCACCCATCCGAGCGTCGCGCCGAGCGCCGCGTAGGAGACGAGATTCGTCACATGGGCGAAGGCGAGCCGGCCGCGAAAATAGTGAAAGTCGATCAGGAACAGGAGACGCGTGAACGGGATGCGATGCTCGTAATGCGGCGCGAGGAAATCCCAGAAGCCCGCCGTGCCCTCGCTCCAGGCGCGGTAGAGCTGCACGCATGACCAGTCGTCGAAGTCCGGCGTCGCGCGCCAGAGCGATACCGCAAGCTTGATCCCGCAGGCGGCAAGTCCGGCGCTGGCGAGTGCGCCGGCGACGCACGCGAGCGACAAGGCGATTGCTCCAGCCGGCCGGTTCGGTCGAAGCCGCATGTTCCCCTCTGCGTCGGCGATCCTGGTCGAAAAACCGTCAGGCCGCCAGCAGAAGGGCGCCGCACACGGCGAGCGCCGCCATCCACACCAGGTCGAGGTTGATCCAGCCGCGGCGCAGGAACGCCACCCCGATCCAGCGATAGACGACAATCGCGATTGCACCGATGGTCGCCAGCATCGTCGCCGTGTGAACACCCAGCGCCGCCAGGCCCACCGCGATCGAGCCGCCCGCGGTCAGCTCCTGGGCCGGCGTGCCGGTGAGGCAGAGCGGCACCACCACCGGGATGAGCATCAGACCGGCGCCGTGGGCGCTCGCCATCAGGAACGACCACAGGCCAAGCCCCATGAGGCCGGTCTGCATGCCGACGCGCACGCGCTGGCGATGGCCGCGTAGCACATGCCACAGTGCCCAGCCGATCAGCAGCAGGCCGGAGAGCCGCAGCAGGATCGTGTGATCGATGACGAGCCCGAGCGCGAGCACGGCGGCGATCGCCACTGCGATCGCCGCCGCGTGGCCGAGCGCGATCGGCGCGAGCGCGAGTAGCACGGTGCTTTGGCTGTGGCGGTTGAGGCCGAGCGCGACCGCGAACAGCCAGCCCATCGCCGGATTGACCCCGTGGAACAGGCCGAGCCCGACCAGCGCAAGCCAGGGCGCGAGCTCGGGGGACATTGACACCGGCCTGCTTGCCCTCACGGATAGCAGTAGGAATCCGAGGAGCAGTCTCCGCCCTGCAGCCGGACCTGATGGGGCAGCTGCCCCTTCGGCCAGGAGACGAAGAATTTCGGGTCGAAGCCGATGCCGCCGGCCGGGTCGGCGTCGAGCTTCACCATCCAGCCGTCGAACCCGCCTTCGTAGAACTGGCCGTCGATCGCCCCGTAAAGGGAGTTGGTGAAATAGACCCGCCGGCCATCGCGGCTCACCTCGACCATCTGCGGCCCACCGCTGAGCTTGCCGTTCTTCGCCCCGGGGTGGGTGGCCCGCGACACGATCCCGCCGATCCGCACCTTGCCGGTCAGCTTGGGATTGAACGGATCGGAGACGTCGTACTGCAGCAGGTCGCCGGTGCCCCAGCAGGAGACGTAGAGGAAGCGGTCGTCCATCGACAGGTCGATGTCGGTGACCAGGGGCGGCACTGCCTTGAAGCCCTTGAGCACCGGCGGCAGGTCGGCCGGATCGGCCGCCTCGGCCGGAATGGAGATGATCTTCTTCACCGCCCATTTGTCGCCGTCACGGTACCAGGTCCAGATCGAGGAGGAGAGGTCCTTCAGGCTGATGACGCAATTGACGAAGCCGTAGGCTTTGGTCGGGTCGTGCGCCGGCCGCAGCTCGAACACCAGCTGGTGTTCCTCACCGAAATCGATCGCCTGCAGGTGCTTGCGTTTCGTCAGGTCCCAGAAATGCAGGTGCCGGCCGTACTTGCTGCCGAGCAGGATCTCCGGAACGAGGCCGTTCTCGAAGGTGTCGGGCGTGCCCCACTCGCTCGTCACCATGGTGTCGAAGCCGAGGTGCCACCAGCCGTCATAGGCGAGCTGCTGGGGTCCGCGATCCACCTCCCAGCGGCCGAGCGGCTCGAAGGTCTCCTGATCCATGACGAAGATACCGCCCGGCCCCTTGCCCTCGTGGTTTCCCAGTGCCGTCACGTAGATGCCGCCGGGGCCACAGTGCACCGTATGCGGGCGGGAGTAGCCGGTCTTGTCGGCGATCTCCTCCGGCTCGATCGTCTTGACGATCTGGGGGTTTTTCGGGTCCGGCTTGGTGTCGAGAATATAGATGCGCGAGGACCGCAACCCCGGGACGACCAGATACCGGCGCTCTACGTGGGGATGCGGTGCGTTGGGGCACAGGCACGACGAGCAGGCATTCCAGCCGAAATGGTGGAATTCGTCCCCCGCATTGGGCATCACGACGGAGCCGATGATCTGCGAGTAGGTTGGCGAACCGGGGTCGACGTCCACCGTAGCGATGGCGTCCCCGGTCTTGCGCTGCGGATCGAACGCCGCCACGTAGGCGAGCTTCTCAGGCGGCGCCTTGGCCGCCTGGCGGGGCGAGGGATAGAAGCTCGGATCGGGTTGCCACGTCGCCACGGATGCCTCCTGTTTTCAGGTACCAGAATGGGCAGTCGCCCTGGCCCCTGCCGGCATCGGCTCCGTTGAGGCCAAGGTGGAGAGTACAGCTCGCGCCTGGAAATCGGTACAACTATGGCCGGTGGCCGTCGATTTGGCCTTGAGGGCCGATTGATTTTTGCTTGAGAGTCGCACCATTTTTGCTTTCCGGACGCCTCGAGGCGGCCGCAGCGAAGCGTGCCGAATGGCGCGCTCCCGCCGGCCGGCGCCGGCAGCGGCGTCCCGACAAACTGCCGACAATTGGCGGCTTTTTCACTGCTGGGCCGCTTGACTTCACATCTTCGCGCCGATACATACGCCGCACTTTCCGGCAGGCGGTGAGTTTTTGTGACATCGGTAGGCGGTCAACGCCTCGATCGACGAAGCTCAGACGCTGCCGCTGACGGCTCTGTCAGGCGATGGTGCATGACCGCGACACACGTCGCGTCGCGGTCCTCTGTGAAGTCCAGGGGGCGTCATGGCGCGGTCCCCGCGCATGGCGCGCTTTCGTTTTGCGCAGGTCCTTGCGACCTGCACAGCATGTTCCGATGAAGGATTGGTGGCTTGCCGACAAGGACATGCGCCACGAGTGGAAACTGAGACACCGGGCGTGAAGCCCGAAGCTTTAGGGATAAGGCTGAATGCCGACAATCAACCAGCTGATCCGCAAGCCGCGGATGCAGGTGAAAGGCCAGAACCGGGTGCCGGCGCTGCAGAACTCGCCGCAGAAGCGCGGCGTGTGCACGCGCGTCTATACCGTCACCCCGAAGAAGCCCAACTCGGCGCTGCGCAAGGTCGCCAAGGTGCGGCTCACCAATGGCTTCGAGGTGATCGGCTACATCCCGGGCGAAGGGCATAACCTGCAGGAGCACTCGGTGGTGATGATCCGCGGCGGCCGCGTCAAGGATCTGCCCGGCGTGCGCTACCACATCCTGCGCGGCGTGCTCGACACGCAAGGGGTCAAGAACCGCAAGCAGCGCCGTTCGAAGTACGGAGCAAAGAGACCGAAGTAATTCGGTCTCTTCGCGAAGTATCCTCGGGCGCGCAGCGACCCGAGGATCTCGAGAGGAAAAACGTGGATGGCCGGGACAAGCCCGGCCACGACGAAAGATAAGAAGACGTGGATGGCCGGGACGCGCCCGGTCATGACGAGGAACGAAAAATCGAGAGACTTGATCGATGTCGCGACGTCACAGTGCCGAGAAGCGCGAGATCAACCCGGACCCGAAATTCGGGAACATGGTGGTCTCGAAATTCATGAACTCCATCATGCACGCGGGCAAGAAGTCCGTGGCGGAGAACATCGTCTATGGGGCCTTCGATATCATCGAGGGCAAGACCAAGCAGAGCCCGCTCACCGTGTTCGAGCAGGCGCTCGATAATGTGATGCCCTATATCGAGGTGCGCTCGCGGCGCGTCGGCGGCGCCACCTACCAGGTGCCGGTGGAAGTGCGCACGTCACGCCGCCAGGCACTGGGGATCCGCTGGATCATCGCGGCGGCGCGCGATCGCAATGAAAAGACCATGATGGAGCGGCTCTCCGCCGAGCTGCTCGATGCATCCAACAGCAGGGGGAACGCCGTCAAGAAGCGCGAGGACACGCACCGGATGGCGGAAGCCAACCGCGCCTTCTCGCATTATCGCTGGTGACGGCGAAGCTCAAGACGACAGGACCTTCCCCATGCCCCGCAGCCATCCGATCGAGGACTATCGCAATTTCGGCATCATGGCCCACATCGATGCCGGCAAGACCACGACCACGGAGCGGGTCCTCTATTACTCCGGCAAGAGCCACAAGATGGGCGAGGTGCACGAAGGCGCCGCGACCATGGACTGGATGGAGCAGGAGCAGGAGCGCGGCATCACCATCACGTCCGCGGCGACCACCTGCTTCTGGCAGGACAAGCGGCTCAACATCATCGACACGCCCGGGCACGTCGACTTCACGATCGAGGTCGAGCGCTCGCTGCGGGTGCTCGACGGCGCCGTGTGCGTGCTCGACGGCAACCAGGGCGTCGAGCCGCAGACCGAGACGGTGTGGCGCCAGGCCGACAAATACAACGTGCCGCGCGTCGTCTTCGTCAACAAGATGGATAAGATCGGCGCCGACTTCTACAAGTGCGTCGACGATCTGGTCACCCGGGTGGCGGCCAACCCGGTGTGCATCCAGCTTCCGATCGGGTCGGAGAGCGCGTTCAAGGGCGTCATCGACCTGGTCCGCATGAAGGCGGTGGTCTGGGACGACGAGGGGCTCGGCGCGAAATACCACGACGAGGAGATTCCGGCCGACCTCAAGGAGTCGTCGCTCGAGTATCGCACCAAGCTGGTCGAGGCGGCGGTCGAGCTCGACGACGCAGCGATGACTGAATACCTCGAGGGCAACGAGCCGAGCGAAGCGACCCTCAAGGCGCTGATCCGCAAGGCGGTGGTCGGCCGCAAGTTCGTGCCGATCCTGTGCGGCTCCGCCTTCAAGAACAAGGGCGTGCAGCCGCTGCTCGACGCGGTCGTCGATTTTCTCCCCAGCCCGCTCGACCGCGGCGCCATCAATGGCATCGATCTCAAGGGCAACGAGGTGGAGCGCAAGCCCGCCGACACCGAGCCGCTCGCGGCGATCGCCTTCAAGATCATGGACGATCCGTTCGTCGGCACCATCACCTTCACCCGCATCTATTCGGGCGTGATGCAGAGCGGGATGGGCGTGATCAACTCGACCAAGGACCGCAAGGAGCGGATCGGCCGCATGCTCCTGATGCACGCGAACAATCGCGAGGACATCAAGGAAGCCTATGCGGGCGACATCGTCGCGCTGGCCGGCCTCAAGGAGGTGCGCACCGGCGACACGCTGTGCGATGCGCAGAAGGCGGTCATCCTGGAGAAGATGGAATTCCCCGACCCGGTGATCGAGATCGCGATCGAGCCGAAGTCGAAGGCCGACCAGGAGAAGCTCGGCGTGGCGCTGTCCAAGCTCGCCGCCGAGGATCCCTCGTTCCGCGTCTCGACCGACCAGGAGTCCGGGCAGACCATCCTCAAGGGGATGGGCGAATTGCATCTCGACATCAAGGTCGACATCCTCAAGCGCACCTACAAGGTCGAGGCGAATATCGGCGCGCCGCAGGTGGCGTACCGCGAGAAGATCACGCGTGCCGCCACGGTCGACTATACCCACAAGAAGCAGACCGGCGGCTCCGGCCAGTTCGCCCAGGTCAAGATCGTGGCCGAGCCGATGCCGCCGGCGAGCGGCTTCGAATTCGAGAACAAGATCGTCGGCGGTGCGGTGCCGAAGGAGTACATCCCCGGCGTCGAGAAGGGCCTCGAGTTCTGTTCTGGGCTCGGGCGTGCTCGCCGGCTTCCCGGTGGTCGACCTCAAGGTCTCGCTGATCGACGGCCGCTATCACGATGTCGATTCGTCCGCGCTCGCCTTCGAGATCGCCTCGCGCGCGGCGCTGCGCGAAGCGCTGCAGAAGGGCGGCCCGGTGCTGCTCGAGCCGATCATGAAGGTCGAGGTCGTCACCCCGGAGGACTACACCGGCGGCGTCATCGGCGATCTCAATTCGCGCCGCGGCCAGATCCAGGGCCAGGACATGCGCGGCAACGCGAACGTCATCAACGCGATGGTGCCGCTCGCCAACATGTTCGGCTACGTCAATACGCTGCGCTCCATGAGTCAGGGGCGGGCGACCTTCACCATGCAGTTCGATCACTACGCCGAGGTACCGAAGGCGGTCGCTGACGAGGTTCAGGCCAAGTACGCCTGAGCCGGAGCAAATCCAAAGGATAGGCAAGGACCCGACAGGGAGAGTTCGATGGGCAAAGAGAAATTCGCGCGTACGAAGCCGCATTGCAACATCGGGACGATTGGGCACGTGGACCATGGCAAGACGTCGCTGACGGCGGCGATCACCAAGGTGCTGGCCGAGACCGGGAAGGCGAAATACACGGCGTACGATCAGATCGACAAGGCTCCGGAGGAGAAGGCGCGCGGCATCACGATTGCGACCGCGCACGTGGAATATGAGACGGACAATCGGCACTACGCGCATGTCGATTGCCCCGGGCACGCCGACTACGTGAAGAACATGATCACCGGTGCGGCGCAGATGGACGGGGCGATCCTGGTGGTGTCGGCGGCGGATGGCCCGATGCCGCAGACGCGCGAGCACATTCTGCTGGCCCGGCAGGTGGGCGTTCCGGCGCTGGTGGTGTACATGAACAAGGTCGACATGGTGGACGACCCGGAGCTTCTCGAGCTGGTCGAGCTGGAGGTGCGGGAGCTGTTGTCGAAGTACGATTTTCCCGGGGACGACATTCCGGTGATCAAGGGCTCGGCGCTGTGCGCGCTGGAGGACCGGGAGGAGAAGGTCGGCAAGGAGTCGATCTTTGAGCTGATGAAGGCGGTCGACGCCTATATCCCGCAGCCTGAGCGTCCGAAGGACCAGCCGTTCCTGATGCCGGTGGAGGACGTGTTCTCGATCTCGGGGCGCGGCACGGTGGTGACGGGGCGGATCGAGCGCGGGATCATCAAGGTGGGCGAGGAGGTTGAGATCGTCGGGATCCGTCCGACGCAGAAGACGGTGGTGACGGGCGTGGAGATGTTCCGCAAGCTTCTGGACCAGGGGGAGGCGGGGGACAACGTGGGCTGCCTGCTGCGCGGGACGAAGCGGGAGGAGGTTGAGCGGGGCCAGGTTCTGTGCAAGCCCGGGTCGGTGAAGCCGCACACGAAGTTCAAGGCGGAGGCCTACATCCTGACCAAGGAGGAGGGGGGCCGGCACACGCCGTTCTTCACCAACTATCGGCCGCAGTTCTATTTCCGCACGACCGACGTGACCGGGGTGGTGCACCTTCCGGAGGGGACCGAGATGGTGATGCCGGGGGACAACATCGCGATGACGGTGGAGCTGATCGTACCGATCGCCATGGAGGAGAAGCTGCGGTTCGCCATCCGCGAGGGCGGCCGCACGGTCGGCGCCGGCGTGGTCGCGAGCATCATCGAGTAAGCGTCGTCATGCCCGGCCTTGTGCCGGGCATCCACGACTTGGGGCACCAGACAAGACGTGGATGGCCGGCACGAAGCCCGGCCATGACAAGGCGCGGCGGGTACTGGATCATCCGCTTGCGCGGATGATGACGGGGACAGAGAGAGAGTCATGAACGGCCAGAACATACGGATCAGGCTCAAGGCGTTCGATCATCGCATCCTCGATGCGTCGACCCGCGAGATCGTCAACACCGCCAAGCGTACCGGCGCGCAGGTGCGCGGCCCGATCCCGCTGCCGACCAAGATTGAGAAGTTCACCGTCAACCGCTCGCCGCACATCGACAAGAAGAGCCGCGAGCAGTTCGAGATGCGCACGCACAAGCGGCTCCTCGACATCGTCGATCCGACGCCGCAGACCGTCGATGCGCTGATGAAGCTCGACCTGGCCGCCGGCGTCGACGTCGAGATCAAGCTCTAAGACTCCGCTCGGGACAGGAAGAAGGACAACGCCGATGCGTTCCGGGGTGATCGCACAGAAGATCGGAATGACGCGGGTCTTCACCGCGGCCGGCGAGCATGTTCCGGTCACGGTGCTCAGGCTCGGCCAGTGCCAGGTCGTGGCGCACCGCAGCACCGACAAGAACGGCTACGTGGCGATGCAGCTCGGGTCGGGTACCCGCAAGGTGAAGAACGTGCCGAAGGCGCAGCGCGGTCATTTCGCCGTCGCCAAGGTCGAGCCCAAGCGGCAGCTCGCCGAGTTCCGCGTCAGCGACGACGCGCTGATCCCGGTCGGCGCCGAGATCACCGCCGACCATTTCGTCGTCGGCCAGTACGTCGACGTGACCGGCACGTCGATCGGCAAGGGCTTTGCCGGCGGCATGAAGCGGTGGAATTTTGGCGGCTTGCGCGCCACACACGGCGTATCGGTCTCGCACCGCTCGATCGGCTCGACCGGTGGGCGCCAGGACCCGGGCAAGACCTGGAAGAACAAGAAGATGCCCGGCCACCTGGGCGTCGAGCGCGTCACCACGCTCAATCTCAAGGTCGTGCAGACCGACGTCGAGCGCGGCCTCATCCTGGTCGAAGGCGCGGTGCCGGGCGCCAAGGGCGGCTGGATCACCGTGCGCGACGCGGTGAAGAAGAAGCTCCCCGACGAGGCGCCGAAGCCGGGCAAGTTCCGCCTGCCGGGCGAGACGGCCGCGGGCGGCGCGCCGATTGGCGCCGAGAGCGAAGCAGCGGCGCAGTCGCCGGCCGCGGAGGGGGCGTGACATGGAGCTCAAGGTCATCACCCTCGAGGGCCAGGAAGCCGGGTCGGTCGCGCTGCCCGATGCGATCTTCGGCCTCAGCCCGCGCCCCGACCTGATCCAGCGCTGCATCAACTGGCAGCTCGCGCGGCGCCAGCGCGGCACCCACAAGGTCAAGAACCGGGCCGAGATCAACCGCACCGGCAAGAAGATCTATCGGCAGAAGGGCACCGGCGGCGCCCGCCACGGCTCCGCCCGCGCCAACCTGTTCCGCGGCGGCGGCCGCTCGTTCGGGCCGGTGGTGCGCAGCCACGCCATCGAGCTGCCGAAGAAGGTACGCGCGCTGGCGCTCCGCCACGCGCTCTCGGCCAAGGCGCAGGACGGCGGGATCGTGGTGCTCGAGCGCGCGACGGTCGCCGACGGCAAGACCAAGGTCCTGCGCGAGCATTTCGGCACGCTCGGCCTGACCAACGCGCTGATCATCGACGGCACCGAGATCGACGCGAATTTCCGCCTGGCGGCACGCAACATCCCGGACATCGACGTGCTTCCGGTGCAGGGCATCAACGTCTACGACATTCTGCGGCGGCACAAGCTGGTGCTCACCCGGGCCGCCCTCGATGCGCTGGAGGCGCGATTCAAATGAGCCCGGATCCGCGCCACTACGACGTCATCCTGTCGCCGGTCATCACCGAGAAGGCGACGATCGCTTCGGAACGCAACCAGGTGACTTTCAACGTTGCCCGCAAGGCGACCAAGCCGCAGATCAAGGAGGCGGTGGAGAAGCTGTTCGACGTCAAGGTGAAGAGCGTCAACACGCTGATCCGCAAGGGCAAGGTCAAGGCCTTCCGCGGCTCCAGGGGCGTTCAGTCGGACGTCAAAAAGGCGATCGTGACCCTCGAAGAAGGTCACCGCATCGACGTGACGACGGGCCTGTAGGCAGGGGAAACCACCATGGCACTCAAGACCTACAAGCCCGTCACGCCGAGCCAGCGCCAGCTGGTCCTGGTCGATCGCACCGGCATCCACAAGGGCAAGCCGGAGAAGCGGCTCACGGAAGGAAAGAGCTCGTCGGGCGGGCGCAACAACAACGGCCGCATCACCGTGCGATTCCGCGGCGGCGGCCACAAGCAGGCGTATCGCAAAGTCGATTTCAAGCGGCGCAAGTTCGACGTCCCGGCGAAGATCGAGCGCCTCGAATACGACCCGAACCGCACCGCCTTCATCGCGCTGATCCGTTACGAGGACGGCGAGCTCGCCTACATCCTCGCGCCGCAGCGTCTCGCCGAGGGCGACACGGTGGTGGCCGGCGAGCATGTCGACGTGAAGCCCGGCAACGCCATGCCGATCGGCAACATCCCGATCGGCACCATCGTGCACAATGTCGAGATCAAGATCGGCAAGGGCGGCCAGATCGCGCGCTCGGCCGGCACCTATGTGCAGATCGTCGGGCGCGACCAGGAATATGTCATCCTGCGGCTCAATTCGGCCGAGCAGCGGCTGGTGCACGGGCGCTGCATGGCGACCGTCGGGGCGGTGTCCAATCCCGACCACATGAACATCTCGATCGGCAAGGCCGGGCGCACCCGCTGGCTCGGCCGGCGGCCGCACAATCGCGGCGTCGCCATGAACCCGATCGATCACCCGCATGGCGGCGGCGAGGGACGCACCTCGGGCGGCCGCCATCCGGTCACCCCGTGGGGCTTCCCCACCAAAGGCAAGAAGACGCGGCGGAACAAGTCGACCACCAAGTTCATCGTTTCCAGCCGCCACATGCGGAAGAAGACATAAGGGTCAGGCAAATGACGCGTTCGGTTTGGAAAGGCCCGTTCGTCGACGGTTATCTGCTGAAGAAAGCAGAGACCTCGCGCGCGTCGGGCCGCCACGAGGTGATCAAGATCTGGAGCCGGCGGTCGACCATCCTGCCGCAATTCGTCGGGCTCACCTTCGGCGTCTACAACGGGCAGAAGCATATTCCGGTTCTGGTCACCGAGGAGATGGTCGGCCACAAGTTCGGCGAGTTCTCGCCGACCCGCACGTTCCACGGCCACGCGGCCGACCGCAAGGCGAAACGCACGTAAACGGCGAGACGACACGATGGGCAAGAAATCGCGCGGCCGCGACTTGGCCGACAACGAGGCGAAGGCGGTCGCCCGCAACATCCGGGTGAGCCCGCAGAAGCTCAACCTGGTTGCGCAGCTGATCCGCGGCAAGAAGGTGGCGTCGGCGCTCGCCGACCTCGAATTCTCGCGCAAGCGCATCGCGCGCGACGTGCGCAAGTGCCTGGAGTCGGCGATCGCCAACGCCGAGAACAATCACGACCTCGACGTCGACGACCTCGTCGTCGCCGAGGCGCATGTCGGCAAGGGGCTGGTCATGAAGCGGTTCTCGCCGCGCGCACGCGGGCGCGCCGGGCGCATCAACAAGCCGTTCTCGCATCTGACGATCGTGGTGCGTCAGGTCGAAGCCGCGGCGGCGGCCTAGGGAGAGAAACATGGGTCAGAAGGTCAATCCGATCGGGCTGCGCCTCGGCATCAACCGCACGTGGGATTCGCGCTGGTTCGCCGGCAAGAACGACTACGGCAAGCTCCTGCACGAGGACATGAAGATCCGCGACGCGCTGATGGAGCAGCTCAAGCAGGCCGCCGTGTCGCGCATCGTGATCGAGCGGCCGCACAAGAAGTGCCGCGTCACCATCCATTCGGCCCGGCCCGGCGTGGTCATCGGCAAGAAGGGTGCCGACATCGAGAAGCTGCGCCGCAAGGTTGCCGAGCTCACCGACTCCGACGTCGTGATCAACATCATCGAGATCCGCAAGCCCGAGCTCGATGCCCAGCTGGTCGCCGAGTTGATCGCCCAGCAGCTTGAGCGTCGCGTCGCCTTTCGCCGCGCCATGAAGCGCGCCGTGCAGTCGGCGATCCGCCTCGGCGCCGAGGGCATCCGCATCAACTGCTCCGGCCGGCTCGGCGGCGCCGAGATCGCCCGCATGGAGTGGTATCGCGAAGGCCGCGTGCCGCTGCATACGTTGCGCGCCGACGTCGACTACGGCGTCGCGACCGCGTTCACCACCTACGGCACCTGCGGCGTCAAGGTGTGGATCTTCAAGGGCGAGATCCTCGAGCACGACCCGATGGCGCAGGACAAGAAGATGGCCGAGGGCGACGCCGGCCGGCCGCGCCGCGACGCCGCCTGATCTGACCGCCCCGACAACGGAAGCCCAGAGCCATGCTGCAACCGAACCGGACCAAGTTCCGCAAGGCCCACAAGGGCCGCATCCGCGGGGTGGCGACGTCCGGCGCCTCGCTCACCTTCGGCCAGTACGGGCTCAAGGCGCTCGAGCCGGACCGCGTCACCGCGCGCCAGATCGAGGCGGCGCGGCGCGCCATGACGCGCCACATGAAGCGCGCCGGGCGCGTATGGATCCGCATCTTCCCGGACGTGCCGGTGTCGAAGAAGCCGATCGAAGTGCGCATGGGCAAGGGCAAGGGCACGCCGGAGTATTGGGTGTGCCGCATCAAGCCGGGGCGCGTCCTGTTCGAGATCGACGGCGTGCCGGTGCAGGTCGCGCGCGAGGCGCTTGATCTCGCCGCCGCCAAGCTGCCGATCAAGACGCGCTTCATCGAGCGCATCGCCGAGTAGGGAGAACGACGATGAAGGTCGCCGAAGCCCGCACGATGGACGTCGAGAAGCTCGACGAGGAAGTTGTCAAGCTCAAGAAGGAGCAGTTCAACCTGCGGTTCCAGCGCGCCACCGGCCAGCTCGAGAATACCGCGCGGGTGCGTCAGGTGCGCCGCGACATCGCGCGGATCAAGACGGTCGCGCGGCAGAAGCGCGCCGCCGCGGGCAAGGCGAAGTAAGGAGAGATTTGATGCCGAAGCGAACGCTTCAGGGCGTGGTGGTGAGCGACAAGCAGGACAAGACGGTGGTCGTCCTGGTCGAGCGGCGCTTCACGCATCCGGTCATGAAGAAGACCGTGCGACGCTCGAAGAAATACCACGCGCACGACGATACCAACCAGTATTCCGTCGGCGACACCGTGTGGATCGAGGAGCACCGGCCGATCTCCAAGCTCAAACGGTGGGCGGTCGTGCGCGGCGAGAAGAGACAGGTCACTTGAGCGCGCGTAGCGCGTCGAAGAGAGAGGAAGAGGTGCATCAATGATTCAGATGCAGACCAACCTCGACGTGGCGGATAATTCCGGCGCGCGCCGTGTCATGTGCATCAAGGTGCTGGGCGGCTCCAAGCGCAAATACGCCACCATCGGGGACGTCATCGTCGTCTCGGTCAAGGAGGCGATCCCGCGCGGCCGCGTCAAGAAGGGCGACGTGATG
This sequence comes from uncultured Alphaproteobacteria bacterium, assembly GCA_963777755.1. Lineage (GTDB taxonomy): Bacteria > Pseudomonadota > Alphaproteobacteria > Rhizobiales > Xanthobacteraceae > DATFWC01. The sequence continues at coordinate 77,248 of CAVZSC010000045.1, read as the reverse complement.
AAGGCCGTGGTGGTGCGGGTGCGCAAGGACATCCGCCGCCCGGACGGATCGATCATCCGCTTCGATCGCAACGCCGCGGTGCTGATCAATCCGCAGATGGAGCCGGTCGGGACCCGCATCTTCGGCCCGGTGCCGCGCGAGCTGCGCGCCCGCAACCACATGAAGATCATCTCGCTCGCCCCGGAGGTGCTGTGATGGCCGCCAAGATCCGCAAGGGCGACAAGGTGATCGTGCTCACCGGACGCGACAAGGGGCGCTCCGGCGAGGTGGTCGAAGTGCGCCCCGCCGAGAGCCGCGCGCTGGTGCGCGGCATCAACATGGTCAAGCGGCATCAGCGCCAGACGGCCAACCAGGAGGGCGGCATCATCTCCAAGGAGGGGCCGATCCACCTGTCGAACCTGGCGCTGGCCGACCCGAAGGACGGCAAGCCCACGCGGGTCGGCTTCAAGTTCGTCGGTGAAGGCCGCGACCGCAAGAAGATACGCTTTGCCAAGCGTTCGGGAGTTGAGATCGATGGCTGACAAGGAAAAGAAGGCGGACAAGGCCGAGAAGCCGGCCAAGGCGCCGAAGCAGGACAAGGCGGAAAAGCCCGCGAAGGCGCAAAAGGCCGAGAAGGGCGAAGCCCAGCAGAAGGGCGGCGAGGCGCAGCCGAAGGCCGCCAAGGCGCCGAAGGGCGAGAAGGGGGCCGCAAAGCCGGCGGCCGCCGAAGCGCCGGCGGCGCCCGCCGAGCCGGCCGGCCCGGCACGCCTGCGCAAGGTCTACGACGAGGTCGTGCGCAAGAAGCTGACCGAGCAGTTCGGCTACAAGAACCCGATGCAGGTGCCGGCGATCGACAAGATCGTCATCAACATGGGCGTCGGCGAGGGCGTCAACGACCGCAAGAAGGTGGAATTGGCGGCCGCCGACCTCGCGCTGATCGCCGGTCAGAAGGCGGTGATCACCAAGTCGCGCAAGGCGATCTCCAATTTCAAGCTGCGCGAGAACCAGCCGATCGGCTGCAAGGTGACCTTGCGCAAGTCGCGCATGTACGAGTTCGTCGACCGGCTGGTGAACATCGCGCTTCCGCGCGTGCGTGACTTCCGCGGGCTCAACCCGAAGAGCTTCGACGGGCGCGGCAACTGCACGATCGGCATCAAGGAACACATCGTGTTCCCGGAAATCGACTACGACAAGGCGGCGGAAATCTGGGGCATGGACATCGTGGTGTGCACGACGGCCAAGACCGACGACGAAGCGCGCGCCCTGTTGACGGCGTTTAATTTCCCGTTCCGGCAGTGAGGCGTCGCACGTCCCGGAAGGACATGCGCAACAAGGGCGCCTCAAACGCGGAAACCTAGGAGATAGGAATGGCGAAGAAGAGTTCGATCGAGAAGAACCAGAGGCGGCAGAAGCTCGCCAAGAAGTATGCAGGTCGGCGTCAGCGGCTCAAGGCGATCGCCCGCAACAAGGAGCTGGCGATGGAGGACCGCTTCGCGGCGGCGCTCAAGCTGGCCGAGCTTCCGCGCAACTCGTCGAAGACGCGTGTGCGCAACCGCTGCGAGATGACCGGGCGGCCGCGCGGGTTCTACCGCAAGCTCAAGATGAGCCGCATCGCGCTGCGCGACCTCGGGTCCAAGGGCATGATCCCGGGCCTGGTCAAGTCGAGCTGGTAGGGAGGGCGCAGAATGGCTCTGAACGATCCGCTCGGCGACATGCTCACCCGCATCCGCAACGCCGCCTCGCGCAACAAGTCGAAGGTCTCGACGCCGGGATCGCGGCTGCGCGCGAACGTGCTCGACGTGCTCAAGAGCGAGGGCTATATCCGCGGATACTCGACCGTCGAGCACAAGGACGGCCGCACCGAGTTCGACATCGAGCTGAAATATTTCGATGGCTCGCCGGTGATCCGCGAGATCGCCCGCGTGTCGAAGCCGGGCCGCCGCGTCTACGCGTCGGTCAAGACCCTGCCGCGCATCAACAACGGGCTCGGCATCGCGATCCTGTCGACGCCGAAAGGCGTCATGGCCGATCACGAGGCGCGCGACCAGAACGTGGGCGGCGAAATCCTGTGCACGGTGTTCTAACCGGGAGTGCATGAGCGATGTCACGTATCGGCAAGAAACCGGTCGCGCTGCCCGCCGGCGTCACCGCGAACGTCGCGGGACAGACCGTCAGCATCAAGGGGCCGAAAGGCGCCCTGCAGCTCATGCTGCACGACGACGTCACCGCCAAGCTGGAGAAGGACGCGGTGCAGATCGACCCGCGCGACGACTCCAAACGCGCCCGCGCCATGTGGGGCATGTCGCGCTCGCTGCTCGCCAACATCGTCACCGGCGTGACCAAGGGGTTCGAGAAGCGCCTGGAGATCACCGGCGTCGGCTATCGCGCATCACTGCAGGGCAAGAACCTGCAGCTTTTGCTCGGCTACAGCCACGAGATCCACTATCCGATTCCAGAGGGCATCGCGATCGTGACGCCGAAGCCGACGGAGATCGTGATCACCGGGATCGACAAGCAGCGGGTCGGGCAGGTGGCGGCCGAGATCCGCGATTTCCGTCCGCCCGAGCCCTACAAGGGCAAGGGCGTGAGGTATGCCGGCGAATACATCTTCCGCAAGGAAGGCAAGAAGAAGTAACGGAGCGGACGATGAAGCCTCTGCGTAACCAGGCCGAGCGTCGCAGGGCGCGTGTGCGCCGCGCGATCCGGCTCAATGCCGTCGGACGGCCGCGGCTCTCCGTGCACCGATCGGGCAAGCACATCTACGCCCAGGTGATCGACGACACGAAGGGGCAGACGCTGGCGGCCGCCTCGTCGCTGGAGAAGGCGCTGCGCGAAAGCCTCAAGAGCGGCGCCAACATCGATGCCGCCAAGGCGGTCGGCAAGGCGTTGGCGGAGCGCGCCGCCGCGAAGGGCGTCAAGGAGGTGGTGTTCGATCGCGGCAGCTACCTCTACCACGGCCGCGTGAAGGCGCTGGCCGATGCCGCCCGCGAGGGTGGGCTCAGCTTCTGACACGATAAAGCGCCTCGGCGCGAACGAGAACGGAACCAACATGGCACGCATGGGACGCGAACGGGAGCGGGAAGAGCGCGACAGCGAGTTCGTCGACAAGCTGGTGCACATCAACCGCGTGGCGAAGGTGGTGAAAGGCGGTCGGCGCTTCGGCTTCGCCGCGCTCGTCGTGGTCGGCGACCAGAAGGGACGGGTCGGCTTCGGCCACGGCAAGGCGCGCGAGGTGCCGGAGGCGATCCGCAAGGCGACCGACTCCGCCAAACGCGGCCTCGTCCGCGTGCCGCTGCGCGAAGGCCGCACCCTGCACCACGACGTGCTCGGCCGGCACGGCGCCGGCAAGGTGTTCCTGCGCGCCGCCCCTCCCGGCACCGGCATCATCGCCGGCGGCCCGATGCGCGCGGTGTTCGAGACGCTCGGCATGCAGGACGTGGTGGCGAAGTCGATCGGCTCGTCCAACCCTTACAACATGGTGCGCGCGACCTTCGACGCGCTCAAGCGGCAGGATTCCCCGCGTGCGGTCGCGGCGCGCCGCAACATCAAGGTCTCGACCCTGCAGGCGCGACGGCGCGAAGGCGACGCCGAGCCGGCGACGGAGTGAGGGAGCGGGTGATGGCTGAGAAAACGATCAAGGTCGAGCAGATCGCAAGCCCGTCGCGCCGGCGTCACGACCAGCGCGAGACGCTGATCGGGCTCGGGCTCAACAAGATCGGCCGGGTGAAGGACTTGCCCGATACGCCGATGACCAAAGGCATGATCACCAAGGTCAGGCACCTGGTGCGCGTGATCGAAGTAACAGGAGACGAGCGATGAAGCTCACCGAAATCGCCGACAATCCCGGCGCGCGCAAGTCGCGCCGCCGCGTCGGCCGCGGCATCGGCTCGGGCAAGGGCAAGACGGCCGGGCGCGGCGTCAAGGGCCAGAAGGCGCGCACCGGCGTGGCGGTCAAGGGCTTCGAGGGCGGCCAGATGCCGTTGCATCGCCGCCTTCCCAAGCGCGGCTTCAAGAACGTCTGGGCGAAGACCCTCAACGAGGTGAATCTCGGCCGCATCCAGCAGGCGATCGATGCCGGCAAGCTCGACCCGGCCGCTCCCATCGACGTGGCGGCGCTGGTGAAGGCTGGTGTGCTGCGGCGGGCGAAGGACGGCGTGCGCCTGCTCGGCGACGGCGAGATCAAGGCGAAGGTGGCGCTGACGGTTTACGGCGCCTCCAAGTCGGCGGCGGCCGCGGTGGAAAAAGCCGGCGGCTCGATCACCGTTCTGGCGCCCAAGCGCGAAGGCGACGAAAAGGCCGCCTGAGCGGTGTTCGGCCCGTTCCGTGGCGCGTGCGCCACGGCGGCGGGAAACTCTAGTGTCCCGGTTCCGACGTTCGTACCCCTTTGCAGCACCTCCCTGTACGAACGTCTGAACCAAGGGGACACTAGCAAGCATATGATTCTAGTGTGGCTTTGGATTTGACGTTCCTACGAGGGAGTCGCCGCAATGCTGGTAGGAACGTCAAATCCGCCACACTAGCGGGCAAGTGGGCGCGGTGGTGGCATTCGCCATCGCCGGGCACCACATGAGTGGCGGGAAACGAGGGGGCGGTCAGTCCGGAGCGGGAGATGGTCTCTGCAGCAGAACAACTAGCGGCCAACCTCAATTTCTCGGCGCTGGTGAAGGCCGAGGAGCTCAAGAAGCGTATCTGGTTCACCCTCGGGGCGCTCCTCGTCTACCGGCTCGGCACCTACATTCCGCTGCCCGGCATCGACCCATCCGCGTGGGATCAGATCTTCCGCACCCAGGCGGGCGGCATCCTCGGCATGTTCAACATGTTCTCGGGCGGCGGCATCCAGCGGATGGCGATCTTCGCCCTCAACATCATGCCGTACATCTCGGCCTCGATCATTCTGCAACTGATGACGACGGTCTCGCCGACGCTGGAGCAGCTCAAGAAGGAAGGCGAGCAGGGCCGCAAGACCATCAACCAGTACACCCGCTATCTCACCGTGGTGCTTGCTGCGTTCCAGGCCTACGGCATCGCCATCGGTCTGGAAGGCGCCGGCAACGTCATCAGCGATCCGGGCTGGTTCTTTCGCATCTCGACGGTCATCACGCTCACCGGTGGCACCGTGTTCCTGATGTGGCTCGGCGAGCAGGTGACGTCGCGCGGCATCGGCAACGGCATCTCGCTGATCATCTTGGCGGGCATCGTGGCGGAGCTGCCGTCGGCGATCGCCGGTACTCTCGAGCTCGGCCGTCAGGGCGCCTTGTCCACCGGCCTGATCCTGGCCGTGCTGGTGATGGCGGTCGTGGTCATCGCCTTCATCGTGTTCATGGAGCGCGCGCAGCGCCGCCTGCTGATCCAGTATCCCAAACGCCAGGTCGGCAACCGCATGTTCGAGGGGCAGTCGTCGCACCTGCCGCTCAAGCTCAATACCTCGGGCGTGATCCCGCCGATCTTTGCGTCCTCGCTGCTGCTGCTGCCGACGACGGTCGCCAATTTCAACGCCGGTTCGGGGCCCGAATGGCTCACCATTCTGACCACGCAGCTCGGCCACGGCCGGCCGCTCTTCCTCATCCTCTACATCGCGCTGATCGTGTTCTTCGCCTTCTTCTACACCGCGATCGTGTTCAACCCGACCGAGACCGCCGACAACCTCAAGAAGCACGGCGGCTTCATCCCGGGCATTCGGCCAGGCGAGCGGACGGCCGAGTACATCGACTATGTGCTCTCGCGCATCACGGTGGTCGGCGCCGGCTACCTCGCGATCGTGTGCCTCATCCCCGAGATGCTGATCGCCTATGCGGCGGTACCGTTCTATTTCGGCGGGACGTCGCTCCTCATCGTCGTCAGCGTCACCATGGATACGGTCGCGCAGGTCCAGGGTTATCTGCTGGCGCACCAGTACGAGGGACTGATCAAACGGGCGAAGCTGCGGGGCCGGAGGCGATGAGGTTGATTTTGTTCGGCCCGCCGAAGCGGGCCTGATCCGACGATCGAATTTGCGGGGCGAAAGGCAATGAGGTTGATTTGCTCGGCCCGCCGAAGCGGGCCTGATCCGACGATCGAATTCGCGGGGCGAAAGGCAATGAGGTTGATTTGCTCGGCCCGCCGAAGCGGGCCTGATCCGACGATCGAATTTGCGGGGCGAAAGGCAATGAGGTTGATTCTGCTCGGCCCGCCGGGGGCCGGGAAAGGCACGCAGGCGCAGCGCCTGGTCGAGAAACACGGGATCGTGCAGCTCTCCACCGGCGACATGCTGCGCGCCGCCGTGAAGGCCGGCAGCCCGATCGGCCGGAAGGCCAAGGACATCATGGCGCGCGGCGAGCTGGTGCCCGACGACGTGGTGGTTGCGATCGTCGCCGATCGCATTGAGGAGCCGGACGCCGGCAAGGGATTCATCCTCGACGGGTTTCCCCGCACCGTGCCGCAGGCCGAGGCGCTCGAGGCGACCCTGGCGCAGCGGGGGCTTGGCCTCGACGCGGTGATCGAGCTCCGGGTCGACGAGGGCAGGCTGCTGGAGCGCATCGAGAAGCGGATCGCCGAGACCAAAGCGCGCGGGGAGCCGGTGCGGGCGGACGACAATCCCGAGGCGTTGAAGAAGCGCCTTCATGCCTACCGCAAGCAGACGGCCCCGCTCATCGACTATTACGGGAAAAAAGGCTCGCTCAAAACCATCGATGGCATGGCCGCCATCGCGGATGTGGCGCAGGCGATCGATCGGATTCTGGGGCGTTAAGCAGGCGGTGGGCGGGCGGCGAAAAGGCGCCAGCGGAGGTTGACGAAGCTCATTGGAATCCCTTAATAACCGGCACAATTCGCGACAGCCTCAAAGAGCGATGCGGGCCCCCGGAGGGGAGGGGACCGGCGTCGGCTTGGGCTTTTGCAGTCTCGAGACACAGAAGGGGGTTCTGCCGGCCTTGGTCGGCGCGCCGCTTGATCTTTAACTGATTGGAATGACTGGCAGATTGCGCTCGATCTGTCGCTCTGGGCAACTCGTGGCCGGCTTCGTCGGCCCATACAATGGCCGACTTGTCGGCCCACACAGGAGACACCGCATTGGCCCGCATCGCTGGCGTCAATATTCCGACCAACAAGCGCGTGGTCGTCGCGCTGCAGTACATCCACGGTATCGGGCACGCAAAGGCCCATGAAATCATGGAAAAGGTCGGCCTGCCGGAGGCTCGGCGGGTATCGCAGTTGACCGACCAGGAAGTCCTGCACATCCGCGAGGTCATCGACCGCGATTACCTGGTCGAGGGCGACTTGCGGCGCGAGATTTCCATGAACATCAAGCGGTTGATGGACCTCGGCTGCTATCGCGGCTTGCGCCACCGGCGCGGCCTTCCGGTGCGGGGTCAGCGCACCCACACCAACGCACGCACCCGCAAGGGGCCGGCCCGACCGATCGCCGGCAAGAAGAAATAACCTGCGTCTGATCACGCAAAATTGATCGGCCTCAAGCCCGCCGAGGCGGGGCCGCGAAAGGATCGAGGATGGGCAAGGAAGCCACCCGCGTTCGCCGCCGCGAGCGAAAGAACATCAGCTCCGGCGTCGCGCACGTGAATGCATCGTTCAACAACACGATGATCACCATCACCGATGCCCAGGGCAATGCCATTGCCTGGTCGTCGGCCGGAACCATGGGGTTCAAGGGATCGCGCAAATCGACCCCCTACGCGGCGCAGGTTGCCGCCGAGGACGCGGCCAAGAAGGCCATGGATCACGGTATGCGCATGCTCGAAGTCGAGGTGGCGGGCCCGGGCTCGGGACGCGAATTGGCGCTGCGCGCCCTGCAATCGGCCGGGTTCACCATCACGTCGATCCGCGACGTGACGCCGATCCCGCACAACGGCTGCCGCCCGCGCAAGCGTCGGCGGGTCTGAGCCGGAATATTCCGGCGGGCCCCGCGGCTCGCCGTCGCCCGAGTTTCCCGCTGCGGTGGGATCAAATGAAATCCGCATGAGGTGGTAATGCGATGACCGATAACAACGTCATTCAACGGAACTGGCAGGAGTTGATTCGGCCGGACAAGCTGCAGGTCGCGGTCGGCTCCAATCCGCGCCGGGAAGCGACCGTCGTCGCCGAGCCGCTCGAGCGCGGCTTCGGGCTCACCCTGGGCAATGCGCTGCGCCGCATCCTGCTCTCCTCGCTGCAGGGGGCGGCGGTGCAGTCGGTCCATATCGACGGCGTGCTGCACGAGTTCTCCTCGATCTCGGGCGTGCGCGAGGACGTCACCGACATCGTGCTCAACATCAAGGACATCGCCATCAAGATGCACGGCGAGGGTCCCAAGCGCATGGTGGTGAAGAAGCAGGGGCCGGGGCAGGTCACCGCCGGCGACATCCAGACGGTCGGCGACATCGTCATCCTCAATCCCGACCTCGTCCTGTGCACGCTCGATGAGGGCGCCGAGATCCGCATGGAGTTCACCGTCAATACCGGCAAGGGCTACGTGGCGGCCGAGCGCAACCGGCCGGAGGACGCCCCAATCGGCCTGATCCCGGTCGACAGCCTGTACTCGCCGGTGCGCAAGGTCTCCTACAAGGTGGAGAACACGCGCGAGGGCCAGATCCTCGACTACGACAAGCTCACCATGCAGATAGAGACCAACGGCGCGGTGAGCCCGGAGGATGCGCTCGCCTACGCGGCGCGCATCCTGCAGGACCAGCTCAACGTGTTCGTCAATTTCGAGGAGCCGAAGAAAGAGGTCGGCGCCGCCGAGGCGATGCCCGACATCGCGTTCAACCCGGCCTTCCTCAAGAAGGTGGACGAGCTCGAGCTGTCGGTGCGCTCCGCCAACTGTCTCAAGAACGACAACATCGTCTATATCGGCGACCTCGTGCAGAAGACCGAGGCCGAGATGCTGCGCACGCCGAATTTCGGCCGCAAGTCGCTCAACGAGATCAAGGAAGTGCTGGCGCAGATGGGTCTGCACCTCGGCATGGAAGTGCCGGGCTGGCCGCCCGACAACATCGACGAGCTGGCCAAGCGCTTCGAGGATCACTACTGATCGGAGGGCAGAGGACCGCCGTCCTCTGCCGTCTGTCCTCTGTCGCCCGTCTGGAGAGAGCGATGCGTCACGGAAATGCCCACCGCAAACTGAGCCGAACCGCCGAGCATCGCCGCGCCATGTTCGCCAACATGGCGGCCGCGCTGATCAAGCACGAGCAGATCGTCACCACCTTGCCGAAGGCCAAGGAGCTGCGGCCGGTGGTCGAGAAGCTGGTCACGCTCGGCAAGCGCGGCGGGCTGCATGCGCGCCGCCAGGCGATCGCCGAGATCCGCGACGTCGCCATGGTGAAGAAGCTGTTCGAGGTGATCGGCCCGCGCTACGCCGAGCGCCACGGCGGCTATACGCGGGTGGTCAAGGCCGGCTTCCGTTATGGCGACAGTGCGCCGGTCGCGGTGATCGAATTCGTCGATCGCGATGTCGACGCGAAAGGCAAGGACTCCGGTCCGACCGCGACAGGTGAAGCGGAGACTCCGGCGGCCGCATAGCCATCGCGTCGCGGTTGCGTTGCCGCAAGAGATCATCGTCATGAAGGGCGGCTTCGGCCGCCTTTTTTGTTGCGCCAGACCGACTGCCGCCATTGGCCGCGCCGCCGTTCAACGGTATCGTGGTGAAGCAAGCGATTTACGCGCACGCGGCGCAACAGGCCGCGATGGAGGAATGATGGTTCGATTCGGATCGACGTTGGCGGTGGCGCTCATCGCCACAACCGCAATGGCGTCTGCCCAGACGCCGCTCGAGCGGGGCAAATACCTCATGAGCAGCATCGTGGCATGCGGCAACTGTCATACCCCGCAGACGCCGCAAGGGCCGGCGCCGGGCCGCGAGCTGGCCGGCGGAACGAAGTTCCAGGAAGGTTTTGGGGTCTCCTACGCGTCGAACATCACGCCCGATCCGGAGACCGGCATCGGCAAATGGACGGACCAGCAGATCATCGTGGCGATCCGCGAGGGCAAGCGGCCGGACGGCACCATCATCGGGCCGCCGATGCCGGTCGCGCTCTATCGCGGCCTGTCGGACGAGGATGCGCAGGCGATCGTCGCCTATATCCGGTCCGTTCCGGCGGTCGCGCACAAGGTCGCAAAATCCGAATACAAGGTGCCGCTGCCGCCCGCTTACGGCCCGCCGATCACCGCCAAGGTCGTGGCGCCGCCGAAGAGCGACAACGTCGCCTACGGCGCCTATCTGGCGGGTCCTGCCGGCCACTGCATCGAATGCCATTCCCCGCCCGGCGCGAACGGCGCGCCGGACTACGTCAACCGCCTCGGTGCCGGCGGCATGGATTTCCATGGCCCGTGGGGAACGAGCGTGGCCCGCAACATCACGCCGACCAACCTGGCCAAGTGGAGCGACGCCGACATCAAGAAGGCGATCACCACCGGCACGCGGCCGGACGGCGAGCGCCTCAAGCCGCCCATGGCCTACCGCTACTACGGCAACATCGCGGCGGACGACCTCGACGCGCTCGTGGCTTATTTGCGATCGCTGAAGCCATTGTAACACCTCTCTTCCGTCATCCTGAGGTGCTCGGCGCATAACTTGCTGTAGGCCTACGTCCGCACTGCCTGCGCCGAGCCTCGAAGGATGACCGGCCCGGGCCGTCGTCTCCTGAGGCTCTCGAAGGACGAGGCTTGGCGCACGAAGAGTGCGCCAAGCGCCTCAGGGTGACGGTGAACGAACCGTCCTCGTCAAACCTATTTCTTGCGGCCGCGGCGCTCGCCGATCGTGTCGTAGAGATTGACTGGCGAGAAATCGTCGGTGAGGAGCTCGCCCTTCTGCGCCGGCTTGCGCTCCGAGCGCCGCTCCAGGAGCTGGGGCAGCGCGAAGCGGAACTTGTGGCGCTCCTGCAGGGTGGCGGCGCGGCTTGCCAGCGTCTCGACGTCGGGCGCGGGCCCAGCCGTCGCGATCGCGATCACCTCGCCTTCCCCCGACGGATAGAGATGCACGCTTCCGAACACCGACGCGAGCGTGAGCAGCGTCGAAGCGTAGAGCTTGGTGCCGTCATGCACGTTGAAGGCGGCGGCGCCGTTCGGAGTGAGGCGCTGCTTGAGCAGCGCATAGAATTCCTTGGTCAAGAGGTGGAACGGCACGTAGCCGCCGTGGAAGGCATCGACCAGGATGAGGTCGTAGGTATCCTTGCGGCGGTTGAGGAAGACGCGGCCGTCGCCCTCGAGATAGCGGACCTTGTCGGTCTCGCGGATGCCGAAATATTTCTTTGCTGCGGTGACGACCCCGGGATCGATCTCCACCGTGTCGATCGGCAGCTCCGGCATGTGGCGGCCGAGATAGGTCGAGATCGAGCCCCCGCCGAGGCCGATCATGAGCACGCGCTTGGTCTCCTGCGGATAGAGAACGCCGAGCGTCATGTTGCGCGTGTACTTGAGCGGCAGGTCGTCGGCATCCTTCAGGTTGGCGATCGAACTCGGTGTAGTCCCAGCCCTTGAGCTGGAACGACATGGTCAGCTCGGTGCGCCGCTTGGAGATGTAGATGTCGTTGTATTCGGTCTCGATGTGCGCAAGCTGGCCATCTCGGCGGGCGAGCATCTCGGCGCGGATCTTCCCGTCGACCAAGTCGTCCGAGCGCGCTTCCGGCGCGGACCATGCGAGCGCCAGCGCGCCCATGAGCACGGCGAGGCCGTGCGTGCCGAAACGCGCGTGCGTCAGGCGCGGCAGCGCCACCAGGACGAGGCCGGCGAGCACGCCGGCGACCCCGAGCGTGATGGTGATCGCGCGGGTGCCCATGGCGGGGATCAGGAAGAACGTCGTTCCCAAGGTGCCGACGATGCTGCCGGCGGTGGAAACGCCGTAGACGGTGCCGGACACGCGGCCCGACCGCTGTGCCGAGTGCAGCAGGAGGCGGATGGCGAAGGGCGAATACATGCCGAGGAACGTGACCGGAAAGAACAGCACTGCGGTCGCCGCCGCGAGGCTTCCCGATTTCACGTCGTCGAAGCGGGCGAGCACCAGCTCCAGCATCGCTTGCGCGAACAGCGGCAGCAGGACCAGGTAGATCGAGCCGACCAGCACGGTGGCACCGAGCACCACCGGCGAAGGATGCCGGTCGGCGAGCGAGCCGCCGATGAAGTAGCCGATGGTCAGCGCCGCCAGCACGGTGGAGATCAGCGACGCCCAGGTGTAGATGCCGCTGCCGAAATAGGGATTGAGATAACGCGAGCCGAGCATCTCGAAGCTCATCACGATGGCGCCGGTGAGGAAGGCGATGACGTAGATGAGCGACTGGAAGCCGTCGAAACCGCGCGCGGCGCTGCCCGCGACGGCTCGCGGCACGGAATTGTCGTTCATGGCGCTCCTCACCCTCCGCGATTGTCCGCCCGCAGGTAGCCGCCCGCAGGCCGAGGCTGTCAAGCGCGTCGGCGAGCCCGCCGGGGGCTGGCGCGCGCGCCCGGTGCCGGCCCCGCCATGGCCTTCAATTGTGACGGCCGCGGGCCTATATCTGGGCCCCTTCCAGTGGGGATTTTTGCCATGCGCCTGACCCTATCGGCCGTTGCTGTGGTGCTCGTCATTGCCATGACGGGTTCCGGCACGGCCCAGGAACGCCGGGTTCCGACCGGCGCCGAGATCAAGCTGTCGTTTGCCCCGATCGTGCAGAGGGTGGCCCCTGCGGTCGTCAACGTCTACGCCGCCAAGGTGGTGGAGAACCGCAACCCGCTGTTCGACGATCCCCTGTTCCGCCGCTTCTTCGGCGCCCCCGACCTGCCGCGCGAGCGGGTGCAGCGCTCGCTCGGATCGGGCGTGATCGTCGATCCGGCGGGCCTGGTGGTGACCAACAACCACGTGATCGAGGGGGCGAGCGAAGTGAAGGTTGCACTCGCCGACAAGCGCGAGTTCGAGGCCGAGATGGTGCTCAAGGACCCGCGTACCGATCTCGCGGTGCTGCGCATCAAGGACCGCAGCCAGCGCTTTCCGGCCATCGAGTTCGGCGATTCCGACGACCTGCAGGTGGGCGACGTCGTGCTCGCCATCGGCAACCCGTTCGCGGTCGGCCAGACGGTGACCCAGGGCATCGTCTCGGCGCTCGCCCGCACCCAGGTCGGCATCACCGACTATCAGTTCTTCATCCAGACCGACGCGGCGATCAACCCGGGCAATTCCGGCGGCGCGCTGGTCGACGTGCACGGCCGCCTCGCCGGCATCAACACGGCGATCTTCTCGCGCTCGGGCGGCTCGATCGGCATCGGCTTCGCGATCCCGTCGAACATGGTCAAGGTCGTGGTTACCTCGGCGCGCGGCGGCGGCGGCGCGGTGAAGCGGCCGTGGCTCGGCGCCAAGCTCCAGACGATCACCCCGGAGATCGCCGAGAACCTCAGCCTGGTGCGCCCGTCCGGCGCACTCGTCGCCAGTGTCGTGCCGAGCGGCCCGGCCGCGCGTGCCGGGCTCAAGACCGGCGACGTGATCACCGCGATCGACGGCCAGGTGGTGGAGGATCCGAACGCCTTCGAGTATCGCTTCGTCACCAAGCCACTCGGCCGCACCGCCCAGCTCGGCGTGCTCCGGAGTGGCCGCGAGACGCGGCTGAATATCGCGCTGGAAACGCCGCCCGAGTCCGCGCGCGACGAGGTGACGATCCGCTCGCGCTCCCCCTTCAACGGTGCGAAGGTCGCCAACCTGTCGCCCCCGCTCGCCGAAGAGCTGCGGCTCGATGCATCCGCCGAGGGCGTGGTGATCGTCGACATCGCCGACGGCTCGCAGGCGCAGAATTTCGGCTTTCAGCGCGGCGACCGGATCGTCAGCGTCAACAACGAGCGCATCGGCCGCACGCGCGAGCTCGAGCGCATTGCCGGCCAGCAGAACCGGCTGTGGCGTATCACCATCGAACGCGGCGGCAAGCAGGTGTCGGTGGTGTTCGGCGGATGAGCCCGCGCGCCGCCAAGGACGCACCCACCCTGTTCGCGGCCGCCGGTCTCGAGCAGGACGCGCCGCGGCCGCTCGCCGACAAGCTGCGTCCGGGCGCGCTCGCCGACGTGGTCGGCCAGGATCACCTGCTCGGTCCGGATGGTGTGCTCACCCGCATGCTGGAGACGCGCTCGCTCGGCTCGCTCGTGTTCTGGGGACCGCCCGGCACCGGCAAGACCACGGTGGCGCGGCTGCTGGCGCAGGCGACCGATCTCCATTTCGAGCAGATCTCGGCGATCTTCTCCGGCGTGGCCGACCTCAAGAAGGTGTTCGAGCAGGCGCGCGTACGCCGCGAGACCGGGCAGGGCACCCTGTTGTTCGTCGACGAGATCCACCGGTTCAACCGGGCGCAGCAGGATTCCTTCCTGCCCGTCATGGAGGACGGAACGATCGTCCTGGTCGGCGCCACCACGGAAAATCCCTCCTTCGAGCTCAACGCGCCACTGCTCTCGCGCGCCCGCGTGCTGGTGTTCCGGCCGCTCGATGCGGACGCCCTGGACAAGCTGCTCGCCCGCGCCGAGGCGATCGAGGGAATGCGGCTTCCGCTCGACGCGGAAGCGCGCGCGTCGCTTGTTCGGATGGCCGACGGCGACGGGCGCGCCGCGCTCACGCTGGTGGAAGAGGTGTGGCGTGCGGCACGGCCGGGCGAAGCCTTCGATGCCGCCCGCCTGCAGGAGATCGTGCAGCGGCGGGCGCCGATCTACGACAAGGCGCAGGACGGTCACTACAACCTGATCTCTGCCCTGCACAAGTCGGTGCGCGGCTCCGATCCCGACGCCGCGCTCTACTATCTCTGCCGCATGCTCGATGCCGGCGAGGACCCGCTCTACATCGCCCGCCGGGTGGTGCGCATGGCCGTGGAGGACATCGGGCTCGCCGACCCGCAGGCGTTGATCATCGCCAACGCCGCCAAGGATGCCTACGACTTTCTCGGCAGCCCGGAAGGGGAGCTGGCCATCGCGGAGGCGGTGATCTACGCGGCGACCGCGCCAAAATCGAACGCCGCCTATTTGGCATTCGGGCAGGCGATGGACGTGGCCAAGAAGGCCGGCTCCCTGCTGCCGCCCAAGCACATCCTCAATGCTCCCACCGGCTTGATGAAGCAGGAGGGCTACGGCTCAGGCTATGCGTACGACCACGACACAGCGGAAGCCTTCTCGGGCCAGGACTACTTTCCTGAATCCCTCGGTCGTCAGACCTTCTACGATCCGCCCGAACGCGGCTTCGAGCGCGAGATCCGCAAGCGGCTCGACTATTGGGCCAAGCTTCGGCGCGAGCGGGAATAGGCTTCCGCGGCCGGCTGGCTAGAGCTTGTTGCCGTTTTCCTTGAACTTCTTGCCGGCGTCGTTGAGCGCCGGCGGGGCGGGCGCATGGCAGAAATTGCAGGCCTTGCCCGTCTCCTGGGTGAATTTCGCACTCGCCTGCGCCGGGCTCGGCTGAAGCGTCAGCGCACCCAAGCCCAACAGCCCGATAGCACCCACGACACAGCCCAGTCCTACGGCAAAAGTGGTGGTCTTCATGGCCTCTTTCCGCCTTCCCAGGAGGCACCCCCGCGGTGCTCCATCCGCAAGTCGCAGTATTTCCGCTGCGGTGCTGCTTGTCACCAGCCAACGGCGACGCTGCTGTGGATCGGCTCGAGCGGATCGGTACCTCGGTACGCCCCGGGGCATCGAACCTAACCGGGAAATCCCGCGTCTCAAGCAATGTGAGTTCACTCACAGTTCTCACCACGGCTACGGGGCATAGCTGGTCCTCACGAAGGGACATTTCTCGTTTGGAGGCACTCATGCGGACGCTCGTCGCGATTGCGGCCTTGGCACTCATCACCACCTCGGCCCAGGCCAAGGTCCACGAACTCAAGCTCGGCGGCCGCACCACGCGCATCGAGGTGCCGTCAAACTGTAAGAAGATCTCCTGCATCCAGGTGCTCCGGTCCGAGAAAGCGAGCCGGTCGAAGCGCAAGGGCGAGGCGGCGGCTCCGGTTGCGGCCGTTGCGGCGCCGGTCGCGGCTGCCGCCGCCACCGCGATCGCCCCGCCGCCCGCACCGGTCGCCAGGACCGAGCCCAAGCCCGAAGTCCAAGCCCGAGCCGAAGGTCGAGCCGCAAGCCCAATCCACGCCCCCGGCGGCCGACGAGCGCAAGTCGGTCGCGCGCCTCTCGCTGCCGCCTCAGGCCGACCAGCCCAAGACGGTGGTTGCCGCGGTGGGCAATTCATCGGTTGCCGACGAGCCGAAGGCGGAGCCTGCGAAGAGCGCGGCCCCGAGCCCGCTCGGCGTGTGGATCACCGAGAAGAAGGACGGCAAGATCCGCATCGAGCCGTGCGGTGACGCCCTGTGCGGTTTCGCCGACGGCAAGCCGAACGACAAGGTTCTCATCGACATGAAGGCCGGCAGCAACAACCGCTGGAACGGCAAGATCAAGGACATCCGCAGCGGCAGCATCTACACCGCGCATATCTCGCTCAAGGGTGCGAACGCGCTGAGCGTGCAGGGCTGCGCCTTCGGCGGCATGTTCTGCGGCGGTCAGACCTGGACCCGCGCCGAGTAAAGCACGCCTGCACCTTTGCTTCGTCATGGCCGGCCTTGTGCCGGCCATCTCGAATTCAAGGGGCATGGCCGTGCCACTTCTATCGGGATGGCCCGGACAACCCTCGCCGCTGTGGCGGCTCGCCCGGCCATGACGACTTTGGCAGCCTTCAATTGAAATCACATCCCTCGCCGTGCCACACAATCCGGCATGTCGACGAAATCGCCGCAGTCACCCGAGCCGACAGCCTCCACGCCGGCCGCCTCACGCGTGCAGACCGTGTCCGTCACGCCCGACGAGGCCGGCATGCGGGTCGACCGCTTCCTCGAGGCTCGGTTCCCGAAGCTGAGCTTCTCCCATATCCAGCGCATCATCCGCAAAGGCGAGCTGCGCGTGAACGGCAAGCGCGCGCAGCCGAAGGATCGACTTGTGGCGGGCCAGGCGGTGCGCATCCCACCGCTGCGCCTGGATCCCGACAAACCGGCGGCACGCCCGGCGAGCGAGACGGACAAGACCCGCGCTTTCCTCAAGTCGATCACGCTGTTCGAGGATCCTGATGTGCTTGTCCTCGACAAGCCGATGGGCTTGAGCGTCCAGGGCGGCTCCGGCACCGTGCGCCACCTCGACGGCATGCTCGACGCCCTGCGTGACGCGCAGGGTCAGCGGCCGCGCCTGGTGCACCGGCTCGACAAGGATACGGCCGGCTGCCTCCTGGTCGCCAAGAGCCGGTTTGCCGCGGCCGCGCTCGCCAAGAGCTTCCGCTCGCGCGAGACCCGCAAGATCTACTGGGCGCTGGTCGCCGGCGTGCCGAAGCCGAAGCAGGGACGCATCTCGACCTTCCTGGCGAAGGAGGAGGTCGAGCGTGACTCCTTCATGCGGATCGCCCGTCATGGCGAGGAGGGGGCGAGCCACGCCATCACCTATTATGCGGTGGTGGAGACCGCGGCGCGACAGCTCGCCTGGCTCTCGCTCAAGCCGGTCACCGGGCGCACGCATCAGCTGCGCGCCCACTGCGCCCATATCGGCCATCCGATTGTCGGCGACCCGAAATATTTCAACCGCGAGTATTGGGAGCTGCCGGGCGGCCTGCAGAACAAGCTTCATCTGATGGCCCGCCGCATCGTCGTGCCGCATCCGCGCAAGGGTGTCATCGACGTCACGGCACCGCTGCCGCCGCACATGCGCCAGTCGTGGAGCGATCTCGGCTTCGACGCAGCGCGCTATGACCCGATCGAGGCGGCGCCGCAGGAGTGAGCGCCGTGGCGGCTTGACAGGCAACCATATAGTTGCATATTGTGGCGATGGACCAGGTGTTCAAGGCGCTCGCCGATGCGAGCCGCAGGCAA
The DNA here is from genome assembly GCA_963777755.1 of uncultured Alphaproteobacteria bacterium. Classification (GTDB taxonomy): domain Bacteria; phylum Pseudomonadota; class Alphaproteobacteria; order Rhizobiales; family Xanthobacteraceae; genus DATFWC01. Next base: position 59,483 of record CAVZSC010000045.1, on the reverse strand, counting down.
TTGCTCGACCGGCTGCACGCCCGGAACGGGCAGACGCTCGGCGAGTTGTGCGAGCATCTGGACATGACCCGGCAGGCGGTGACCAAGCATCTGGTCGTCCTCGAGCGGGCCAACCTCGTCGTCACCGTGCGGCGAGGGCGCGAGAAGCTGCACTACCTCAACCCGGTGCCGATCCACGACATCGCCGAGCGCTGGATCGGAAAATACGAGCGCCACCGTCTCGCGGCGCTGAGCGATCTCAAGCAAAGGGTGGAAAAAGATGATGAATGAGCCAACATTCGTGCCGAAGACCGTGTACGTCACCTACATCGCGGCGGCAGCCGAGAAGGTGTGGACGGCGCTCACCGACCCTGAATTCACCAGGCAATTCTTCTTCGGCCGCACGGTCGAGATCGAGCCGAAGGTCGGCGGCAGCTTCATCCTGCGCATGCCGGATGGACGGATCGACGTGAAGGGCAGGGTGGCAGAATGGGATCCGCCGCGCCGCCTCGCCGTGACCTGGCGCGTCGAATGGATCGAGGAGATGCGAAAGCTGCCCGAGTGCCTGGTGACCTACCAGATCGACGTGCTCGGCGCGGCCGTGCGCCTGACCATGAGCGAAGCGCACCAATGGGACGTGCCGGACGAGATCCTCGCCGGGGGGCGCATGGGCTGGCCGCTGATCCTGTCGAGCCTCAAGAGCCTCCTGGAGACCGGCAAGCCGATCGTCGTCAAGGTCGAGCCGCCGACGGAGGTGCCGGAGGCGGTCGAGCGGCACGCTAAAGCATAACCCTGCCCCCGGCTTGATCGGGGTGGGTACCGGTTTTCGGAAAAATCATGCTCCAAGAATAACATGGAGCGAGATGACGATTCGAAGAAAAGTCATCTCGCTTTAGGTGAGCCAGGCGCTCCCGCCTGCTATGTTCCCTTCGAACGCAGTTGCCCTGAGGGGAGTCATGCGGGCCATGCAGCGTCTCGCGTCAGCATTGTTCGCGCTGTTGCTCGTCAGCGCTCCGGCGGGCGCGCAGACTTGGCCCGACAAGGTCGTCCGGATGGTCGTCCCGTTCACGCCCGGCGGGCCGGTCGACGCGGCGGCGCGCGTGGTGAGCCAGCACGTGCAGGCTCGCCTCGGGCAGAGCATCGTCATCGAGAACCGCGCCGGCGGCGGCACCACCATCGGCACCAAGGCGGTGATGACCTCGGCCCCCGACGGCTACACGTTGCTGTTCACCGGGCCGCAGCTCGCCTATCTGCCGCACCTCTATCCCAACCTGGACCTCGACGTGGCCAAGAGCCTCACGCCGGTCGCGACCGTGGTCACGTGGTCGCACATCATGGTGGTGGCGCCGTCGGTTCCGGCCCGGACCGTCGGCGAGCTGGTGGCCTACGCCAAGCAGAACCCCGGCAAGCTCGTGTTCGGTTTCGGGCTCGCCACCACGCCGCATATCTTGGGCGAGACGTTCAAGCGCGCGACGGGTGCCGACATCGTCAGCGTCTCGTATCGCGGCGGCGAACAGGCGCGCGCCGACCTCCTGGGCGGCCGCGTCCACATCAACATCGCGCCGATCCCGAACCTGCGCGCGCTGATCGAGGAGGGCAAGGCGCGGCCGCTTGCCTTCACCGGGCCGGCGCGCAGCCCGGACCTGCCCGACGTTCCCACCATGACCGAAAGCGGGCTGCCCGAAGTCGGCTTCAACCCGGACGTCTGGTTGGGGATCATGGCTCCCCTCGGCACGCCCGCCGCGGTCGTCGAGACGCTCAACGCCGCGGTCAACGCGAGCCTGGCATCGCCGGAGCTGAAGGCGGCCCTGTCGAAGCTCGGCTACGAGCCGAAGCCGATGACGCCGCGGGAATTCTCCGCCTTCCTGGCGGCCGAGCTCAAGAAATGGCCGCCGCTGCTGGCGACGGCGGGGCTCAAGGGGGAGTGACTTGCAGGGGTGGGCAAAATCGCCAAAGCGCCTTTGCCCCCGCGGAGATTCACAAGCCGGCGATTTTGCCCACCTCTACGGTGCTTACCGCAATCCCGCGTTGAGCTTGTCCAGCGCCGCCGAGCCGGGGCAGAGGTCCTTGTCGCCCAGCGTGTTGAGCGGCGCGGCCACCGTCTCGAGGTGCCGGTGCAGGTCATGCGGGTCGCGGTCGACGTAGAGCAGTCCGGTGACGATCTCGCCGTGCGCGGCGCGCTCCTGCAGGAAGGTCATGGCCCTGATGCGGTCGGTCTGGTCGTAGTCGGCGGCGAGCTTGTGCAGCGCCAGGCGCGAGCCGTCGTGCTGCTCGACGATCGCCACTTCGCCCGGCGCGTAGTCGACGGCGATCTGCGAGCGCCCGGTGATGAAGTCGAGCCGGTTGACCGCCTCGTTGTGCTCGCGCACGTAGTCGAAGCTCTTGGTCGAGCCGGCGTGATTGTTGAACGCGACGCACGGCGAGATCACGTCGATGAAGGCCGCGCCCTCGTGCTCGATCGCCGCCTTGATCAGCGGGATGAGCTGTCCCTTGTCGCCGGAGAACGAGCGCGCCACGAAGGTCGCGCCGAGCTGCAGCGCCATCGCCACCAGGTCGATCGCGCTGTCGTTGTTCACGACGCCGCGCTTCGACTTGGAGCCGCGGTCGGCGGTCGCCGAGAACTGGCCCTTGGTGAGGCCGTACACGCCGTTGTTCTCGACGATGTACACCATGTTGACGCCACGCCGTAGGGCATGGGCGAACTGGCCGATCCCGATCGACGCGGAGTCGCCGTCGCCCGAGACGCCCATGTAGATCAGGTCGCGGTTGGCGAGGTTGGCGCCGGTGAGCACCGACGGCATGCGCCCGTGCACCGAGTTGAAGCCGTGCGAGTTGCCGAGGAAATAGGTTGGCGTCTTCGACGAGCAGCCGATGCCGGAGATCTTTGCCACGCGGTGCGGCTCGATCGACAGCTCGAAGCAGGCCTGGATGATCGCGCCGGTGATCGAGTCGTGGCCGCAGCCGGCGCACAGCGTCGACACCGAGCCCTCGTAGTCGCGATGGGTATAGCCGAGCGCGTTCTTCGGGAGGGCCGGGTGGTGGAACTTGGGCTTGGCGATATAGGTCATGACACCACCTTGCGCAGCGGCGTGACTTTGAGCGCGTCGAGATGATCGCCGACGGCGGCGGCGATGAAACGCGCGGTGATCGGCGTGCCGTCGAAGTGCAGGATCGGGACCAGCCGCACCGGATCGATGCCGCACTCGTTGACGATCAGCGAGCGCAGCTGGGCATCGCGGTTCTGCTCCACGACGAAGACGAAATCATGATCGGCGATGAAGCTCGCTACGCTCGAGTGGAACGGGAAGGCGCGGACGCGCAGCCGGTCGAGCGGCTCGCCGCGCGTCTCGAGCAGCTGGATCGCCTCGTCCATCGCCGGCGCGGTCGAGCCATAATAGATGACGCCATATTTCGTCGGCTTGCCCGCATTGGCCTGCAGCGGACGCGGCACCAGGTCCTTGGCGGTCTCGAACTTACGCAACAGGCGCTGCATGTTGTCCGCATAGGGCGCGCCTTCCTCGGTATAGCGCGCGTAGCGGTCGCGCGAGGTGCCGCGGGTGAAGAACGAGCCCTTGCTCGGGTGGGTGCCCGGATAGGTTCGGTAGGGGATGCCGTCGCCGTCGACGTCGAGATAGCGGCCGTAGTCCTTGCCGGCTTCGAGCTCGGCCGCCGTCATCACCTTGCCGCGGTCATAGACGCGTGAATCGTCCCAGCGCAGCGGATGGCACAGTCGGTGGTTCATGCCGATGTCGAGGTCGAGCAGGACGAACACCGGCGTCTGCAGCCGGTCGGCGAGATCGAACGCCTTGGCGCCGAACTCGAAGGTCTCGGCCGGATCCTCCGGGAACAGGAGCACGTGCTTGGTGTCGCCGTGCGAGGCGTAGGCGCAGGAGATGAGATCGCATTGCTGCGTGCGCGTCGGCATGCCGGTCGACGGGCCGGCCCGCTGCACGTCGAAGATCACCGCGGGGATCTCGGCGAAATAGGCGAGCCCGAAGAATTCCTGCATCAGCGAGATGCCGGGCCCGGAGGTGGCCGTGAAGGCGCGCGCGCCGTTCCACGCCGCGCCGATCACCACGCCGATCGAGGCGAGCTCGTCCTCGGCCTGCACGATGGCGAAGCGGTGCTGCTTGGTGTCGGGATCGACCCGATAGCGCGCGCAATATCGGCCGAACGCCTCGGCGAGCGACGTGGACGGCGTGATCGGATACCAGGCGCACACCGTGGCGCCGCCATAGACGGCGCCCAGCCCCGCCGCCGCATTCCCTTCGAGGAAGATGCGATCGCCCACCTTGTCGGAGCGGCGCAGGCGGACGCCGAGCGGGCAGGTGAGGTTCTGCAGCGCGTAGTCGCGGCCGAGATGGAGGGCGTGGACGTTGGGCTGGATCAGCTTGTCCTTGCCTTTGAACTGCTCGCCGATCAGCCTCTCGACTTCCGGCACATCCATGTCGAGGAGCGCGGTCAGCGCGCCCACATAGATGATATTCTTGAACAGCTGGCGCTGGCGCGGGTCGGTGTACTGGCTGTTGCAGATCGCGGTGAGCGGCACCCCGATGACGGTGATGTCGTCGCGCAGCTTCGACTTGGGGATCGGCCGGGTGGAGTCGTAGAACAGGTAGCCGCCCGGCTCGATCGAGGCGACGTCCTTGTCCCAGGTCTGCGGGTTCATCGCCACCATCAGGTCGACGCCGCCGCGCGCGCCCAGGTGGCCCGCCTCGGAAATCCGCACCTCGTACCAGGTCGGCAGCCCCTGGATGTTCGAGGGGAAGATGTTGCGCGGCGCCACCGGGATGCCCATGCGCAGCACCGCGCGGGCGAACATCTCGTTGGCGCTGGCGGAACCCGATCCGTTGACGTTGGCGAAGCGGACGACGAAATCGTTTACGCTGCTGATCGGACTGGAGGTAGGCATGATGGTCCCGCGTGAGTCATGTCCAGGAGGAATTTCTGCATGTCCCAGGCGCCCGTCGGACAGCGCTCGGCACACAGACCGCAATGCAGGCAGACGTCCTCGTCCTTGACCATGACGCGGCCCGTCTTGAGGTCGTCGGCGACGTAGAGGTCCTGCTGGGCGTTGTTCGCCGGGGCATTGAGCCGCGTGCGCAGGTCCGCCTCTTCGCCGTTCTGGGTGAACGTGATGCAGTCCATCGGGCAGATGTCGACGCAGGCGTCGCACTCGATGCACAGCGAGCCGGTGAACACCGTCTGCACGTCGCAATTGAGGCAGCGGCCGGCCTCGGCCAGCGCGAGCTGCGGGTCGAAGCCGAGCTCGACTTCCATCTTGATGTCGCGCAGCGCAACCGCCTTGTCGCGCAGCGGGACGCGGTAGCGATTGTCGAGGGCGATGTCGTTGCTATACGACCATTCGTGGATGCCCATCTTCTGGCTTATGAGGTCGACCGCGGGCGCCGGCCGGTCCTCGATGTCCTCGCCTGAGAGCATCTTGTCGATCGACACGGCGGCCTCGTGGCCGTGCGCGACCGCCCAGATGATGTTCTTCGGTCCGAACGCGGCGTCGCCGCCGAAGAACACCTTCGGATTGGTCGAGCGCATCGTCTTGGCATCGACCTTGGGCATGTCCCACTGATCGAACTCGATGCCGATGTCGCGCTCGATCCACGGAAAGGCGTTCTCCTGGCCGACCGCCACCAGCACGTCGTCGCACGGGAAATGCTGGTCCGGCTCGCCGCTCGGGATCAGCTTGCGCCGGCCCTTCGCGTCATACTCGGCCTTGACCTTCTCGAACACGATGCCGGTGAGCTTGCCGTTGTCGTGAGTGAACTCCTTCGGCACGAGGAAATTGTGGATCGGGATGCCCTCGTGCATGGCGTCTTCTTTTTCCCACGGCGACGCCTTCATCTCCTCGAAGCCGGAGCGCACCACGACCTGCACCTCCTCGCCGCCGAGGCGGCGCGAGGAGCGACAGCAGTCCATGGCGGTATTGCCGCCGCCGAGCACGACCACGCGCTTGCCGATCTTGCTGATGTGGCCGAACGACACCGACGACAGCCAGTCGATGCCGATATGGATGTTCTTGGCCGCTTCCTGGCGGCCGGGCACATCGAGGTCGCGCCCGCGCGGGGCACCGCAGCCGACGAAGATCGCATCGAAGTCTTCCGCGAGCAGTGCCTTGAGGCTGTCGATCCGTTTGCCGCCATGAAACTCGATGCCGAGATTCAAGATGTAGCCGCATTCCTCGTCGATCACCGAATCGGGCAGGCGGAATTTCGGGATCTGCGTGCGCATCATGCCGCCGGCCTGCGGGTCGGAATCGAACACCACGCAGGTGTAGCCGAGCGGCGCCAGATCGCGTGCGACCGTCAGCGAGGCCGGGCCGCCGCCGACCAGCGCGATGCGCTTGCCGTTGCGGCGCGCCGCCGGCTTCGGCAGGCGGGCGCGGATGTCGTCCTTGTAATCGGCGGCGACGCGCTTGAGCCGGCAGATCGCCACCGGTTCGTTCTCCACCCGAACGCGCCGGCACGCCGGCTCGCATGGGCGGTCGCAGGTGCGCCCGAGAATCCCGGGAAACACGTTGGACTTCCAATTGATCATGTAGGCGTCGCTGTAGCGGCCTTCGGCGATCAACCGGATATATTCGGGAACTGGGGTGTGTGCCGGACAAGCCCACTGGCAATCGACCACTTTGTGGAAATAGTCCGGCTGCTTGATGTCGGTAAGTTTCATTCACTCCTCGTGCACGCGCCCCTTGCGGTCGATTCACCGGGAAAGGATCAGCGTGCCGCCTCTACTTCGTTCCATCCCCTTGGGTCAGCTTATCGGGCCGAATCCCGGCGCGATGTTAGTGGACCCCCACGGCGAATGCCACTGACGCAAGCTCATAGCACCTAAACGGGCCGGTGTGGGTCCCGGTCCAGGGCCGGCGACACTAGCACAATGCCGCCACGGGTCACGCGAATCTTTGATTTAGCTCATTGATTTGGCTGGTATCGGGGCCGCAACACTACGTACACGCAATCGTGAGCGCGCAAACGTGAGTTGCGTTGCAGCATGCAATCGACGCGTGAGGGGATGCGACAATTGGGTACGTGTCCGGTCGCCAAGGATGACGCGGCGGCCGGCTCGGCGCCGCCGCTCTGCCGTCTGCGCTGTGGCGTGAGCCTGGGCTATTTGCTGCGTCGTCCGGGGCGACATCGCCGGATCGGGTGCGTGGCCGCAAAAATTTGGCAGCCCGCACTTCCCAAGTTTGGCGAACATCTCCACATGGCGTGAATATCCCGGTAGGGCATTGGTTCCGTGGATCGCGAATGCGTGATTTGTTCGAAGATCGCTCTGTCGATCAGCCGACCAACCCGATGGAGGCGGCGCGCCGCGCCATGCGGCCGATCTTGCGCCGGCGCTTCTATCAGACCGCGACCGTGGAAGCGGCCGACGACCGCGCCCGTGTCCTGCTCGACGGCAAGCCGGTACGCACGCCGGCGCGCCATGAGCTCGCTGCGCCGACGCGCGCGCTCGCCGAGGCGATCGCATCCGAATGGGCGGCGCAGGGCGAGCTCATCGACCCCGCCGGGATGCCGCTCACGCGGCTTGCCAACACGATCATCGACGGCGTCGCTGCGGCGCCCGACCCGGTGATCGAGGAGATTGCGAGGTATCTCGGCTCCGACCTCGTGTTCTATCGCGCCGATGCCCCCGACCGGCTGGTCGAGCGCCAGACGCGCCATTGGGATCCGGTGCTCGCCTGGGCGCGCGAGGCGCTGGGCGCGCGCTTCATCCTCGCCGGCGGCATCGTTCACGTGGAGCAGCCGGAGGCGGCGCTCGCAGCCGCTCGCGGCGCCGTCCCGTCACAGCCGTGGCGCCTCGGCGCCGCTCACTCGGTCACGACGCTCACCGGCTCTGCGCTGATCGCGCTGGCGCTCGCACACGGCGCGCTCTCGACCGAGCAGGCCTGGGAGGCGGCGCACGTCGACGAGGACTGGAACATGGAGCAGTGGGGGCGCGACGAGCTCGCGCTCGAGCGGCGCCGCTACCGCTTCGCCGAGATGGCGGCGGCGGCCAAGGTGCTGCGGCTTGTGCGGGGAGTTTCTTTGTAGGGGATGCTGTGGGGGCGATTTTGCCCATCCTACGGTTTCGCCACCAGGTCCGGCGTCGCCTCGCTCACGTTGGCGACGCCGCACAGCGCCATCGTGCGGGTGAGCTCGCCGCGCAGGTGATCGAGCACGTCGCGCACGCCGTCGGCGCCGCGCACCGAAAGGCCCCACAATGACGGCCGGCCGATCAGCACCGCGCGCGCGCCGAGCGCCAGGGCCTTGAGGATGTCGGTGCCGCGCCGGATGCCGCCGTCGACATAGACCTCGGCCTTGCCGGCGCATGCCACGACGATCTCCGGCAGGGCATCGGCGGTGGCAACGGCGGTGTCGAGGTGGCGGCCGCCGTGGTTGGACACGATGATGGCCTTCGCCCCGGCGGCGACGCAGCGCTCCGCATCGTCGCCGCGCAGCACGCCCTTCACGATCACGTCGATCGGCGAGCGGCGCGCCAGCCATTCCAGGTCCTTGAGCGTGACCGGATAGGTGACGCTGCCGGAGAACGTGCCGTCATACGCGTTGCGCGCAATCGGCGCGCCCGGCAGGTTGACGTTGCGGATCGCCTCCGAGGGGATGAGGGGCTCGCGCGCGGCGCGCGGGCTTGATCCGTAGACCGGCATGTCGGCGGTCACCACCAGCGCGGTGAACCCGGCCGCCGCGGCACGATCGATCAGGGATTCGGCGATCGCGCGGTCGGACAGATAGAGCTGGAACCATTGGGCGGCCTCGCTGCGCTCGGCTGCGACCTCCTCGATGCGGGCCGTGGCGTTGGTCGCCATCACGAAGATTGCGCCGGCCGCGGCGGCCCCGCGCGCGGTAGCGATCTCGCCCTCGGGATGGAACAGGCGATGACGCCCGGTCGGGGCGACCAGGATCGGCGTCGGGGTCGGCCGGCCGAGCAGCGTCACGCCGCAATCGATGCGGGCGACGTCGCGCAGCATTCGGGGACGCAGGCGCAGCACCCGCCAGCGCGCCGCATTCTCCGCCGTCGTGATCTCGTCGTCGGCCCCCGCCGCGCAGAATGCGAAGGCGTTGGCCGGTACCCGGTGGCGCGCTTCATGCTCGAGCGCATCGAAATCGGCGCTGTCCATGGTCTCCCCGCATAGGCCGCCGGTATCGGGCGGCAGGGCAGGGTGGCCGGATCGTAGCCCGGATGCAATCCGGGCTACGGACCGCATTAACCCCGGCTTCACGGGAGGGGCCTAGCCTCGCCCGACGCGCCATCGGGAGAGCCCCGTGCAGGTCACCAGTCCGCCACCGGCCAGTCCGGCACCTTCCCAGGCTGGCACGCTCCCCGTGGTCTTGAAGCCCGGCGATGTCCTCGAGGCTCAGGTGCTGGCCCTCGTCGAGGCCGGCAAGGTGCGGATCGCCCTCGCCAACACCATCATGGAGGTTGCGACCCAGGTGCCGCTGGTTCCCGGCACCACGGTCCAGCTGGCCGTGAAGGGCACCGGCGCGGAGCTTGCCCTGGTCGTTCTCGACAAGGGCACGGCCGAAGTCGGCAGCCCGGGGTCGCCAACCCCCGTTCCCGTTCCGGCTGTCACAGGCCGAGCCTCAGGGATCGCCTCAGCTGATGCGCCGACGCTCCAGCCGACGGTCCCGGTGACCGACCCCGAACAGGCGATCGGCGGCCCGACCACCGTACGGCCCGCCACGGCGGCGTTGGCCCAGGCGGTGCGAACCGCCGCAGCGCAACAGGGCGGCCTGGCGCCGTTGTTTGCCGATGCGGCGGTTGCCGCCGGGCGCGGTACGCTCCCGCAGCCGGTGCAGCAGGCGGTGGCGCGGCTTCTCGCCCTGCAGACCCCGACCTCGGCGCCCCTCACGGGGGCCGACCTGAAACAGGCATTCGTGCGCTCCGGCCTCTTCCTCGAGAGCAACCTCGCGGCCGCCGCGACCCCGCCCGGCGCCGCACAGGGCGCCCCGGTGCAGGCCGCCGCGGCACGGGGAGTCCCAGCACAGGCCGTGCCGGTCGATCTCAAGGCGGCGCTGCTCGTGTTGCGGCAGGTCCTGACGACCTGGCTCGACGGCGCGGCGGCCGCACCATCGAATGGCGCGCCACAAGCTGCTTCGCCCCGCGCCGACAGTCCCCTGCCCGGCGCAGCGCGCCCCCCCGATGCCCCGCTCGCCGTGAAGGGAACGGCTCCGGAGATCCCGGTGGTCACCACGGCCGCCCCCGCAATCCCGCGCGGGGTTGCGACCGCGGCGGCGCCCGGCAGTGCTTCGCTCCCCGCGACCCTGTCGCGCGACGCTTCGGCGCTCGGACAGGTCCTGCTGGCCGCGCTGGAGCGGGACGCTCCACCACCGCGCGATGCAACGTCCGCTGCGACCGGGACCAAGGCCGATCCTGCTGCGGATGCGAGCCCCAACCCACCACCGGCACGATCCAGCACGCCGCCGCCGCCCTATCGCGGTGCCCCGCCATCGGCGCAGCCACCGGCCTCCGCATCGATTGGCGCGAGCTCCGAGCCACATGACGTCGGTGCACGGCTCCTCACCGAGACCGATGCTTCGCTTGCGCGACAGACCCTGCTGCAGGCCGCGAGCCTGCCCGACGGCGCCGACCGCGTGCAGCGCGACACGACCACGGCGCGCTGGAATTTCGAGATCCCGCTCGCCACCCCGCAGGGCACGGCCGTCGCCCAGTTCGAGATCGCCCGCGACGCCCGCTCGACCGCCCCCGACGAGGCCAAGGTCGTGTGGCGCGCGCGCTTCACCCTGGACATGGAGCCCATGGGTCCGGTGCATGCGCTGATTGCGCTCAGCGGCATGCGCACCGCGGTGACCTTGTGGGCCGAGCGGGATGCGAGCGCGGCGCGGCTGCGCGCCGATGCTCCGGCGCTCGCCGAGGCGCTTGCGCTCGCCGAGCTCGAGCCGGGCGACGTGCAGGTGCGCACCGGCGAGCCGCCGCGCCCGCGCCAGGCCGGCGCCGGCAAGTTCCTGGATCGGGCCTCATGAGCACGCGGCGCACGCAGCCGCTCGCGGTCGCTCTGCATTACGAGCGGCCGGGCGCACCGCGCGTCGTCGCCACCGGGCGCGGCGTGATCGGGCAGAAGATCATCGAGGTGGCCGAAACCCACGGCGTGCCGATCGAGGCCAATCCTGGACTCGCCGAGGCGCTGTCCGAGGTCGAGATCGGCGACGAGATCCCGGTCGAGCTCTATCGCGCCGTCGCCGAAGTCCTGAGCTTCATCCTGCGCGCCTCCGGCCGGCTCGGCCCCCGCTAGGCGGATCGCCCCTCAGGAGCCATGGTAGCGTTGCGGGTCGTCGAGATCCGCCGTCCCCGACACATTCTCCAGCTGCTCGGCGATCTGCCGGTCGCCGGCGCTTTTCTTGCTCTTGCGCCGGAGCTCCTTGCGCGCGCGCTCGAGCGTGCGCTTGTCCTGCTCGATCATCGCGGCTTCGTCCGGGTGTTCGGCTTTGCGCATGCTGCCTCCTTGAGCCGGCCCTTGGGGGCAACCGGACGCCGTCGTCATTGTTCCCGGCCGTCCGCCCGCCGTGCTATGTGATGCAGTGCACAATGAGGGCGGACGGGCATGAAGGACATCCTCGGGGAGCTCGAGAAGCGGCGTGCGGTGGCGCGCGCCGGCGGCGGCGAGAAGCGGGTCGAGGCGCAGCACCGGCGCGGCAAGCTCACCGCGCGCGAGCGCATCGCCCTTCTGATGGACAACGACTCGTTCGAAGAGTTCGACATGTTCGTCGAGCATCGCTGCGTCGACTTCGGCATGGGCGAGCAGGCGAAGATGCCGGGCGACGGCGTCGTGGCCGGCTGGGGCACCGTGAACGGGCGCACCTGCTTCCTGTTCGCCAAGGACTTCACGGTGTTCGGCGGCAGCCTGAGCGAGACCCACGCGCAGAAGATCATCAAGATCCAGGACATGGCGATGAAGGCGCGGGCGCCGATTATCGGACTGTTCGATGCCGGCGGCGCGCGCATCCAGGAAGGCGTGGCGGCGCTCGGCGGTTACGGCGAAGTGTTCAAGCGCAACGTGATCGCCTCGGGCGTCATCCCGCAGATCTCGGTGATCATGGGCCCGTGCGCCGGCGGCGACGTCTATTCGCCGGCGATGACCGACTTCATCTTCATGGTGAAGGACACGAGCTACATGTTCGTCACCGGCCCCGACGTGGTGAAGACGGTGACCAACGAGGTGGTGACGGCGGAGGAGCTCGGCGGCGCCAGCGTCCACACGGCAAAATCCTCGGTCGCCGACAATGCCTACGAGAACGATGTCGAGTGCCTGTTGCAGATGCGGCGCTTCATCGACTTTCTGCCGCTCAACAACCAGGCCGGCGTGCCGGAATGGCCGAGCTTCGACGACCCCGAGCGGGAGGATTTCTCCCTCGACACGCTGGTGCCGGACAATCCGAACAAGCCCTACGACATGAAGGAGCTGATCCTCAAGGTTGCCGACGAGGCGGACTTCTTCGAGATCCAGCCGAGCTTCGGCCGCAACATCGTCATCGGCTTCGGTCGCCTCGCCGGCGCCACCGTGGGATTCGTCGCCAACCAGCCGATGGTGCTAGCCGGCGTGCTCGACAGCGACGCCTCGCGCAAGGCGGCGCGCTTCGTGCGTTTCTGCGACGCCTTCGGCATCCCGATCGTCACCTTCGTCGACGTGCCCGGCTTCCTGCCCGGCACCGCGCAGGAATATGGCGGGCTGATCAAGCACGGCGCCAAGCTCCTGTTCGCCTATTCGCAGGCGACCGTGCCGCTCGTTACCGTGATCACGCGCAAGGCGTTCGGCGGCGCCTACGACGTGATGGCCTCCAAGCACGTCGGCGGCGACGTCAACTATGCCTGGCCGACCGCACAGATCGCCGTCATGGGGGCGAAGGGGGCGGTCGAGATCATCTTCCGCGCTGACATCGGCGACCCGCAGAAGATCGCCGCGCGCACTCGCGAATACGAGCAGCGCTTCCTCTCCCCCTTCGTCGCGGCCGAGCGCGGCTATATCGACGAGGTGATCCTGCCGCACGCCACCCGCCGCCGCATCTGCCGGGCGCTCGCCATGCTGCGCCAGAAGCAGGTCGAGATGCCGACGCGGAAGCACGACAATCTGCCACTGTGAGCGGCCGGCGTGCGCCATCACAGCGGGCGCAATGTCACCGTCGCGAGCTTCGCCGCCGCGGCCGGCAGCCGGCGGTCCGCGCTGACCAGCGGCACACGCTCACGCTCGGCGAGCGCAAGATAGAAGCAATCGTAGATCGGGTGATCGAGCTGTGCCGCGATCTCCAGGGCGCGCGGCGCAAGCTCTTCCAATGGCACGAGTTCGGTGGGCAGGCTGCTTGCCAAAGTCAAGGCGGCTATCGCATCCGATGCCGTCACGAGTCCGCGCCGATGGTACTTCCAGATGGCGTTGCCTATCTCGGCGATGATGAGTGTCGGTGCCAGGAGGCCTCCAGGCTCGCTTCTGAGCGCCATTGCGCGATCCCGACCCGGCTCGAGGAGCACCCACTTTGCCGCGACGCTGGCATCGACGACGAGAGTCACCGGTAGGGCTCGTCGTTGTCGCGATCCTCGCGAATAAACTCCGTCGAGTCGCCGGGTAGCCTGCCGATCTTCGCGCTCAGACGATCAGCCGCGGCCCAGAGTTCCTCCCTGGAGGGCGCGAATTTCTCCTGGAAAGTCTCGCGAGCGACCTGCGCGAGCGATTTGCCCTGGGCCTGGGCACTTTGGCGGATGCGCTCGTACAGGTCGGGATCTATGTCTCTGACCAGCAGATCGGGCATTGCCCCCTCCGTGATATCAGTATGATATCGTCAGCCGGCAATCCAATTCAAGGCCTGACGGCGCATCAGGTTGCGAGCTTGCGATGCCTGTCTTGCCCGAATGCCCGCCACGACAATTTGACGCTTTGCACCCGGCTTGTTTCCACCCTCGAGAGCAGGGACTCTCTCGCATCGATCGCGCAAGCGACGCCGATCTCGCGGGAGGAAGACGCATGGGTTCGAACACCACCAAACGCATGGGCCTGTCGGCAACGGGCATCGCGGCGCTGGCCGTTGCCGTTCTGGCGGCCTCCGGCACCGCGCAGGCGCAGTATCCCGAGCGCGGGCTGACCCTGATCGTGCCCTACGGAGCGGGCGGCGGCACCGACATCACGGCGCGCCTGCTCGCCAAGGATCTCGAGCCGGTGCTCGGCAAGCCGGTGACGGTCGAGAACCGCGCCGGCGGCGGCGGCTGGGTCGGCTGGGGCGCGCTCGCCGCGGCGCGGCCGGACGGCTACATGCTCGGCTATCTCAACGTCCCCAGCATGTATGCCGGCTACCTCGACCGCCAGTACAACAGGCGGGAGAGCCTGGAGAGCTTCACCCCGCTGATGAACCACGTGATCGACTACAATGTCTGGGCGGTGAAGGCGGACAGCCCGTTCAAGACGCTCAAGGACGTGATCGAGGCGGCCAAGAAGGCGCCCGACACCATCACGATCACCGGCTTCGGCGCCGGCGGCGACGATCACATCGCGATCCTCGGCGTGCAGGGCGAGACCGGCACGAGGTTCGTGGTCGTCCACCACAAGAGCACGGCCGAAGGCAAGACCCAGGTGCTCGGCGGCCACGTGCAGGTGCTGGCCGCCAATGTCAGCGAGATCGCCGAGGAAGTGAAGGCGGGCCAGGTGCGCATGCTCGGCGTCATGGCGACCGAGCGCTCGCGCTTCCTGCCGAACGCGCCGACATTCAAGGAACAGGGTCTCAACCAGGTCTGGTCGGTGACGCGCGGGATCGCCGGGCCGGCCGGCCTGCCGAAGGAGGCCGAGACGAAGCTGGTCGCGGCTTTGGAGCAGGTCCTCAATTCGAAGGAGCACCAGCAGAAGGCCGAGCAACTCAGCCTCGAGCCGAAGGTGATCAAGGGCGAGGACTACCGCAAGTTCCTCAAGACCAACGAGCAGGACACCAAGAAACTGATGGGGTGGTAGGTCGCATTGCAGGTCGGCGCCTGTGGGAGCGGCGTCTACCCATCCAGGATTGAATACCTTGCATGTACGCATGCATCTGATGCAATAGCATCGGATGCATGCGTACGACGCTTGATATTGATGTCGATGTATTGGCGGCGGCCAAGGAGCTTGCCAAGGCGAGGGACAGCACCGCGGGACGGGTCATATCCGACTTGGCGGTCCAGGCGCTGACGGAGTCGAGCGGCCCGCGAGTCGCCGCAATCTCGCGGCTTTCGACTTCTGCCACCGACCGAGAGGTTCCTTACTTCCCAAATGGTGCAAGGCTGGCTCGAAGAGGACAATGTTTGAGAGATGCGTACCACGCTCGATATCGACGACGATCTGCTGACCGCCGCCAAGGAGCTTGCCAAGGCGAGGGATACGACTGCCGGAAGGGTCATCTCGGACTTGTTGCGAGAGTCATTGACCCGCATCGGAGAGACTCAGTTGGTGCGTCGCAATGGATTTTGGGTGCTGCCCAAGCGAGGTGGCATCGTCACTTCGGAACTCGTGGAGCAGCTCGCTGAAGACGACCTTTAGCCATGCGTGCATTGCTGGATGTCGATCTGCTGATTGCTTTGTTGGATCAGCAGCACATCCATCACGGGCGCGCGCATGAATGGTGGGGTCATGAACAGGCGAAAGGCTGGGCTTCTTGTCCGCTGACGGAGAATGGATTTGTCCGGATCATGTCTCAGCCGGCCTATCCCCAGTCGATTAGCCCAGCATACGCGTTGGGTGTGTTGCGGAAGCAAGTTGTCGACAGCGATCACGCGTTTCGGGTGGACGATATTTCCTTGCTCGACATGGCGCGATTCGACCCCAGCCGAATCCTTGGGCCTAAGCAATTGACGGATGTCTATCTGCTCGGACTTGCCGTCAAGAACGGTGGACGGTTTGCAACGCTCGACGGCGCCGTTCCAATTGGTGCGGTCCACGACGCCAAAGCGGATCACCTGGTCGTGCTTCCGTGACTCGCTGAAGCCTCGAGGGCGTTCGCGTCCCTACTGCTTCGCGATCCCCGCTGTCTCCACCGTCTTCGTCCACATGGCGAGCTCGCGCGCGACGCGCTCGCGCAGCTCGGCCGGCGTGGTCGCGCCGACGTCGCCGCCGATCGCGGCGAGGCGGCTCTGCACCTCGGGGACGGCGACCGCCCTGCGCACCTCGGCGTTGAGCCACTCGAGGATCGGCTTCGGCAGGCCGGCCGGGGCGGCGAGCGCAAACCACGTGCGCACGTCGTAGTCCTTCACGCCGAGTGCCTGCTCGACCGTCGGGATGTCGGGCAGCGCGGCCGCGCGCGCGTTCGCGGTCACCGCCAGTGCGCGCAGCTTGCCCGCCTGCACGTTGGCGATCACCTGGGTCGGCGTCGCCAGCGCGAATTGCACCTCGCCGGCGAGCAGCGCTGTGACCAGCGGGCCGTCGCCGCGATAGGGCACGTGCAGGAGCTTCACGCCTGCCGCGTTCGCGAGCAGCTCGATCGCCAGCTGATGGGTGCTGCCCGGCCCGGCGCTGCCGTAGGTGATCGTGCCGGGCGCCGCCCTGGCCTTGGCGACGAGGTCGGCGAGCGTGCGCAGGTCGGAAGACGCCGGCACCACGGCGAAGAACGGCAACGTCATCACGCCCGAGATCCAATCGAAGCTCGTCACCGTGTCGAAGGTCAGCGCGTTGAACACGGCGCCGAACAGCGCGTGTCCCCCCGGCGCCATCATCAGCGTGTAGCCGTCGGCGTCGCTCTTTGCGACGGTCGTCGCCCCGAGCATGCCGGCGGCGCCCGGCTTGTTCTCCACCACCACCGGCTGGCCGAGACCCTTCGTCATTTCCTGGCCGACGAGGCGCGCGACCGTGTCGACGCCGCCGCCGGGCGGGAAGCCGACCACGATCCGGATCGGCCGGCTCGGGTAGTCCTGCGCCAGGGCGGACGCCGCGCACGCGAGCCACACGAAGAGCAGGGCGCTCGCGCCGCATGCACGATGAACGAATCCGCTCCGCATGAAAATTCTCCCCGCGCTCTTGTCGGCCGGCACGTTAGGCGAGACGCTTTGCTTTTGTCGAGGCGTTCGGGTAAGGGCGCGACGCATTTTGCAAGCAGCGGCGAGGGGGAACGGATGGATCTCGGTCTCGGCGGACGCCATGCGCTGGTCACCGGAGCCTCGAAGGGGATCGGGCTCGCGATCGCGCGTGCGCTCGCGCAGGAAGGCTGCCATGTCCACCTCGTGGCACGCACGCGCCCGGAGCTCGACAAGGTTGCCGCCGAGATGCGCGAGACCCACAAGGTCGACGCGTTCGTCCATCCGGCCGACCTCAGCGACGGCCAGGCCGTCAAGGCGGTCGCGGCCGAATGCGGCGCGATCGACATCCTGGTCAACAGTGCCGGCGCCATTCCGCGCGGCACGCTCCTGGAGATCGACGAGGAGCGCTGGCGCAAGGCGTGGGACCTCAAGGTGTTCGGCTTCATCAACCTCACCCGCGCGATCTACGGTCCGATGTGCGCGCGCGGCCGCGGCGTGATCATCAACATCGTCGGCCTCGCCGGCGAGCGGCCGGACGCCTATTACATCGCCGGCAGCACCGCCAACGCGGCGCTCATCATGTTCTCGCGCTCGCTCGGCGGCGACAGCATTCGCCACGGCGTGCGCGTCGTTGCCGTCAATCCCGGCCCGGTGGAGACGGAAAAGCACATCGCCGATACGCGCCGCCTGGCGAAGGAGAAATTCGGCGACGAAGGGCGCTGGCGCGACGTCATGGCCGGCCTGCCGATGCGCCGGGCCGCCACCACCGACGAGGTGGCCGGCATGGTTGCGTTCCTCGCCTCCGATCACGCATCCTATATCAGCGGCGCATCGATCCTGATCGACGGCGGGCTGTTGTCGGATTCGGCGATCGGCGTGCGCCGCGGTTGAGCGGGGACAAGCATGGCATCCAAGGCATTCCTGGTCGTGCGCTCGGTGCTGACCGACCCGTCCCTGCGCGCGCGCTTCGAGCAGTGGTATCAGAACGACCATCTGCCGTGGGCGATCCGCGTATTCGGCGCGGAGAAGGCCTGGCGCCTGTGGAGCGAGACCGACGCCGACGTGCACTGCGCGGTCTACCGCTTCGCCGACATGGAGGCGCTCCGGCGCGGCATGAGCGGGGACGGGTTCCGGGAGCTGGTCGCCGACTACGACCGCACCTGGCCCGCCGGCGTGACGCGGACGCGCGAGATCCTGACCATGGCGGCAGAGGCCGAGGCGCGCTGAAGGCCGCGCGCGACTGGGCGAAATCGCGTAAGCTGGCGGCGCGCCGGCTGCGCGGCTGACATGGTGGAGGACAAGATGGACCGGACGGTGTCTGCGATCACGACCTTCTGTGCCTTGCTGGCGGTTCCGCTCGGCGCGGCGGCGCAAAGCCGATGGCCGGCGGGCGACGAGATCGGCATGGCCAATCACCTCGGCCCCGCCACCTGGCAGCGCTGCGCGCCGCACCTCGCCAACCCGCAGGCGAAATCCTACGAGCTGTCGTTTGTACGCTCCAATACGATGCCGCAATCACCGTTCGCGGTGCCGCTCAAGGAGAACCACAAGCCGACCGTCGGGATTCCCGGCACGAAGCATGCCTTCAACACCGACGAGATCGCCACCGGCGACCCCAACCAGCAGGGCACGCAGATGGACGCGCTCGGCCATTTCGCCGTGCTGCCCGAGCCGTGGGACGGCAAGGGGGACATGCCGGCTGGCGGCGCCACCTATTACGGCGGCTTCACGCAACAGCAGGTGAAGCCGAGCGCGGATTTCAGGGCTGCAGAAGCTCGGCATCGACAAGGTGCCGCCGATCATCACCACCGCGGTGCTGCTCGACGCCAAGACGCACGTGGGCGGCGGCAAGGCCCTCGAGCCCGGCGCGCTCGTCACCGCCGACCACATCGAGGCGATGCTCAAGGCGCAAGGGCTGGGCGGCCGCGGGCTGATGCCGGGCGACGTGCTCTACATCTACACCGGCTGGGGCGATAACTGGAAAGATCCGGACACCGAGAAATTCTACTACACCAAGGGCCCGGGCCTCTCCTATGACGGCGCGAAGTACATCGAGCAGAAGCAGGTCGTGCTGGTCGCCCTCGACAATCCGTTCACCGACCCGGTGGCCGATGGCTTCCTGCAGGGCAAGGCGCCGCCGCCGGCCGGCACGCCGCCCGGCCTGCCGTTCGCGATCCACCATCACAACCTGACGCAGGCCGGCATCCACAACATCCAGAATGCCAATCTCGGCGCCATGGCGCGCGACAGGGTCTGGCTCGCCTGCACCTTCATCCTGCCGCTGCGCGCGCAGGGCGCGTCCGGCTCGCCGGTGCGGCCGGTGGCGATCGGCCCACCCGCGCCGTAGGCCGAAGGCTCGGCGAATTCGGCACGTGGTGAAGGCCCGCTCTCGCCTTTAGGTCAAATTGTGCGGATTGCCGTCCCATCCGCAGTTCTGCGCATGACCGAAAGGCCGAGTCCGCGGCATTCGTGCCGCGCGTGTTCATCGAACGTAAGGCAAGACGCTCTAGGGTCGCGCCCGAACAGACGGGTGTCATCCGTGCGCAGAATTTCGGCCAAGGAAGCAGCAGAACTCGCCGCCGCGAGCGCGGAGGTGACGCGTCGTCAACTGGTGCAGCGCATGGAGGCGGCGGTCGCGCGCCGCGCGCGCGAACGCCGCCGCAATATCATCGTGGCCAGTGTGGCGGGCGTCGTGCTGGTGGTGACCGTGGTCGTCAGCCTGGTCTACACCGCGCTTGTCCGTGACGTCGAAAGAGAGCGGCTCGAATCCAGCAAGCCTGCGCCCGACCCATTCCTGTCCACGCGCGCCGGCATCGTCCGCTACGGGGAAGGCCGGCGCAACAGGTGCCGGCAGGTGGCTTTCAGCAACGAGGGCGGCGGCTTCAGCAACGAAACCGTCGTGCGCTGCGCCGACCCGGAGGCCGCGAACGCGAACGCGGACGATCCTTCGCAGATATCGGCCTCCGGCCGCTTCGATGCTGTCCGCGGTGGTTTCCTCAAGAAATAGCCTGGCGCGCGTTGACCCTGGGCAAGGCGCGCTTCATGCTGCCGTTGTCTGCAGGTGGGCAAAATCGCCGAAGCGCCTTGCCCACGCACGACTCATGATGCGGCGATTTTGTCCAGCAGGGTTGTCGGAAGGAACGCTCCATGACGCTCGATCCGCGCCGCACCGCGCTCGTCGCCATCGACATGCATCGCGGGCATCTCGACCCCGCGGTCGCCACGCTGCCGCTTCCGGCCGAGCGTTGCCCCGGCGTTATCGCCCGCGCGCGGCACTTGTTCATGGGGTTGCGCGACCTCGGCGTGCCGGTCGTGCACGTCGTCACCACGTATCGCGATCCGGCCGAGACGCTCGCCAATCCATTTTGGAACGCGATCACCGACGACCCGACCAAGAAGCGCAGCGGCAACAGGCGCCACAACGTCGCCGGCATGCCGGGCACCGAGATCATTCCCGAGCTCCTCGAGCCGTCCGACTTCATCGTCGACACCAAGAAGCGATACAGCCCGTTCCTGCACACCGACCTCGAGTTCCTGCTGTCGCGCCGCCTCGGCGCGGATACCGTCATTCTCGCCGGCATCAACACGACGTCGTGCGTCCTGTGCGCGAGCTTCGAGGCGACCAACCGCGACTATCGCGTCATCGTGGCGTCGGATGCGTGCGACACCATGGACGGACCGGAAGCGCACGCCTTCGCGCTCAAGCTGATGGCGAACATCACCGGATGGGTGATGACCAATGAGGAGATTCTTCAGGCCTTCGCCGGCGGCGCGAGCCGCCGCACGGCGTAGACGCGTCTCCAAGGCCTCATGCTGAGAGGCTCGGCGCGCGTTTCGATGCGGCCCCACTAGGCAGGAGGCCGCCGCCGAGTCGCCCAAGCTGCCACTCGTCCCCCGACACGCGTCCGCACAGTGCGGACGCTCCTCTGGCGCGCGGTGCGCGCCGGGATGAGGGTCGGGGTGGTGCTTGCGCTACTGTCCGCTGCCCTGGCCGGTCGTCGTGCGCGGCGCCGGTGTGGTCGCGGGAGGGGCAGCTCCGGTGGTCGCTGCCGGCGGACGCGCGCCGTCGGTGCCTGCGGTGCGCTCGCCTTGGCGTCCGAGGCCGAAGATCAGGGCCAGCACGACGACCAGGAAGATGGCGCCGGCGATCCAGCCCACCCCGCTGTTGGAGCCGTGCATTCCGTCGCGCATGCCGGGCATGACGGTGGGATCGAGCGGATCATTGCGGGGGTCTCGGTAGTCGGACATCACTACCTCCTGTTTGGGTACAGCGCTCCGAGACAATTCGCGGAAAACCGCGAAGTTCCCTCTGGCACCGGCCGCATGGCCGGCGCAATACGAGTTGGCGGCGGCGCCAACCGGCGGCAATTTCATCATTTTTTGCATCGCGGCGCCCGCTCGGGGGAGGGGTGTCGACACCTTCGGTCTTGCGTTATGGTGGGGTCTGATGCGCTCGTAGCTCAGCTGGATAGAGCACCAGACTTCGAATCTGGGGGTCGGGAGTTCGAATCTCTCCGAGCGCGCCAGGGGCTCAATCGCTCGATCCAAACAGGGGGTGAAATGTCCACGCGGATGTCACGCAGGGGGATTTGTGCGGGTCTCGCCGCGACGGCGGTTCTGGTGCAAGGCGGTCGCGCCCTCGCCGCCGGGGTTGCGGCCGTCAAGGCGTTGAAGGCGGGGGAATTCATCTGGCGGCCCGAAGTGTCCCCGCGCGGTCCGGTGATCATCGTCGTCTCGCTGCCCGAACAGCTCGTCCATGTCTATCGCAACGGCGTGACGATCGGCGTTTCCACGTGCTCGACGGGAAAGCCCGGCCACCGCACGCCGACGGGCGTGTTCACGATCATGCAGAAACGGCAGGAGCATTATTCGAGCACCTACAACAACGCCCCGATGCCGAACATGCAGCGGCTGACCTGGCAGGGTATCGCGCTCCACGCCGGCGATCTCCCGGGCTATCCGGCCTCCCACGGCTGCGTCCGCCTGCCGGCAAGCTTTTCCAAATTGCTGTTCTCGGTCACCCAGCTCAGCACGCCGGTGATCATCGCGGATCAGAAGACCACCTACAGCTCGGTGGTGCGGCCGGACCTCATCCTGCCGAAGGATGTCGCCGGGACGGCGCGCGAGGCCCAGGTCAATGCGGCTCAATCGATGAAACGTTCGGCCGACGCGAATACGGCGATTGCCTCCGTCCTCGTGTCGGGAGCCGACCGCAAGGCGTATCTCATTGTCGACGGCGAGCTGACATTCGAAACGCCGATCAGCATCGTCAATCAGCAACAACCCTTGGGGACGCATCTGTTTTCCCTCATCGGGCCGTCATCGGACGGTTTCTTCCTGAAGTGGGCGGCATTCGGGCTCGGCGGACAGCCGCAGGACGGCGTCGCGGTCGACTTGTGGTCCAGCTCCGTGCTCGGGCGAATCGAATATCTCGACGGCCCGGGCGTCAGGCGGGTGGCGCGCACGCTGCAGCCCGGCACGACGATGGTCATCACCGATCTCGCCGCGAGCCCGGAAACGCGCAGCGCGCCCGATTTCACCGTCATCACCGATGATGCGCAGACGCCCGGCAAGCGTCGCAAGGGTTGAGCTGGTACGGACATTCTCAATGGGCCTTGCCGACTGGTTCAGAAGCCTCCTTGGTTCGTCGGATGCGACGCCCGTCGACGATCCCGTGCTCGCGGGAACGAGCGAGAATGCGCTGAGCTCATCCCTCGATCGTCTCCGGCCGGGCGAGCGCGGATGGATTCCGCTCGCCGATGCGGCACGTCTGTTCTCGACGGAGGATGCGCAGTACGCATTCGGACAGATGGACGACGCCGGAATGAAGCGCCTTGCCGACTTCGCGGCGGAGCACCGATGCACGCCGGACTTCCGGCCGACCGTCGGGCGGATGTACTTCCATAAGAATAGCTGAGCGGGGAATTGAACAATCTTCCGCTGCAACAGGTCTCACGCAGCCGCGAAGAGCCGCCCTCGCGCGTTGATGGCGTCGCCGCGACAGGGCGCCCCGCAAGGGGCGCCCTGCACGACAAGCGTCGAGCAAATGTAGGAACCGGGCGACGGTTGCCCCCACGCCGCCCGGTCGAAGCACCTCCCGGGAGAAGGTTGGGAGGCACGAGCAGATGAGACCATGAAAACGGCAGTTCTAAGAACAGCGTTCATTCGATCACCTCGTCGGCGCGCGCGAGCAGGGTGGGCGGCACGGTGATACCGAGCATCCGGGCGGTCTGCGCGTTGATCACCAGTTCGAACCTGGTCGACTGCGCCACCGGCAGATCCGCCGGCCTGGCGCCCTTGAGGATGCGGCCCGCATACACAGCCCACTGACGATACGCATCGACGATGCTGAGTTCGTAGCTCATCAGCCCGCCGGCTTCCGCCGATTCACGGAACACGTAAGTCTTGGACACGCCGGATGTTGAAGAAAGCGAACGACCCGACGAACAGGGCGTCGGGCCGCTCGTGGGCGATCGTGTCGAAGGCGGCGTCGATCTCGTGGCTGGTCTTGGCGCTGAGAACCTGAATTGCAGCCCAATGGCGCGAGCAGCCGCTCGCGGCGAACGCCGAAGGAGGGCCGCCGGTCCCGATGATGACGGCGACCTGCCGGCGCACGAGTTCGGCCGCCAATTCCGGCAGGCGATCGATTCGATTCCGCCCAGCGGTATTCGATTGCCACGTTCTCGCCCTCGACATAGCCGGTGTCCTTCAGGCCCTGCCGAAACGCGCCCAGACGGCTCGCCATTGCGTCAGGTGACCTGGTGTCGAGAAACCCGATCACCGGCATCGCGGGTTGCTGGGGGGGGGGGGGGGGAGGGGGGGGGGGGGGGGGGGATGTTTAGGGGTTGGGTTGGATGGTTTGGGGGATTGGAGGGGGGGGGGGGGGGGGGGCGGGGGGAGGGAGTGAGCTTGTGTTTGGTGGGGGGGGGTTTTCGCCGGCCAGTAGTAGAGCGCCGTCGCATAAGCCTCGTTGGGCTTCATCCCGCGCATCGCGAACGAGGTCGCGAGAAAAAACAGCCTGCGGCGCGCCTCAGGTTCGCGGCGTGAAGCGACATCATCCCTCATGCTGCCCTCCTTTTCGAGTCAACCGCGGACTCGAGCTGCAGTGCATCGGCCGCGTGTAGCTGAACAACGTCTCCGATCTCAAACGAGAGAGTGTCGAGAATAAATCGCTCGATTGCGCCACAGCGCTTCTCTGCCAATACCTCTCCTACAGGTGACCCGCCTCGAATTTGCTCAACGCGTCCACGTAGCCAATGCTCTGCCATGAAGACAGTCTGGCTTCTGCACCGCACGCCACAGCGCAAACGGCCCCGCAACCACGCGAGCTGCCGGCGCGCTCGGTGCCGGTGCCCGACACGGTCAGCGCGCAAATGCAGAAGCAGATCGCAGCGCCCCTGACCCCGACCTGGAACGTCATCCCGAAAACGGCCGAGGAATGGAAAGCGCAGGTAAATGCCGGTGCCGAGGCCACGGTACGCGGACTGCCCGCGCTTCGCGAAGCGCTCCGCGTCAAGGTGGAGCCGATGACCATCGACGGGGTGAAGACCCATATGGTGGCGTCGGTGGACATTCCGCCTGAGAACCAGAATCGGCTGCTCGTTCATGTGCATGGGGGCTGCTTCGTGAGCTTCCCGGGCGAGTCCGGAACCGCCGAGGCGATTTTCATGGCCGGGTTCGGCCGCTTCAAAGTGATCTCGATTGACTATCGGATGCCGCCCGACCATCCCTACCCGGCCGCGCTCGACGACGCCATGACGGTATGGAAGGCCGCGGTGAAGACGGCGGACCCGAAGAACATGGCAATCTTCGGCTCCTCGGCCGGCGGCAACTTGACGCTCGCGATGGTGCTTCGTGCGAAGCAGGACAAACTGCCGCTGCCAGGAGCCATCGCACCGGGCACGCCAATGTCCGATCTCACCAACGCCGGCGACAGTTTCCAGACCAATGCGATGCTCGACAATGTGCTCGTTGCGCCTGGGGCGAACTGCGATAAGCGCGCGGCGCTCTATGCCAATGGCCGGGATCTCAAGGACCCGATGCTCTCGCCGGTCTATGGCGACATGACAGGCTTCCCGCCGACGATCCTCACCACCGGCACGCGCGATCTCCTGCTCAGCAGCACGGTGCGCGTGCATCGCAAGCTGCGACAAGCCGGAGTTGAGGCCACGCTGCAGGTCTTTGAAGGGCAGTCGCATGCGCACTACTACCGCGATGTGAGCGCGCCCGAGACCAAGGAGGCGTTCCAGGAGATCGCCCGATTCTTCGACAAGCATCTCGGGAGATGATCGCCCAAAAAGGTATGTCACCTCGCGTCACGGAGTGGCCCGCGCGTCGTGAGACGGCCCCCAGCAGATCCTCGAATTGATCGGCATAGCTCTTGCTCTCGCCGGGGATCGCGCTGCCCTTGTAATTGGTGCCGAGCAACTTGTTGGTCCTCTGCACCGTGTCACGGCTGGGATCGTCCTCACGCGGCCGGCGTGGAAGGTCAGAGCCGCAGGTACGGGTACCAATACCTGCATTTGGCCTACCGGGGGTCGGACCGATCACGTAGCTGAGAAGCACGAGCGCGATCTGGCCGCGCTCCCCAGCGCGATGCCACGCTCACATCCAGCCTTTTCTTGCGTGCGGGCGTCGCAGGAGACCGGTGGCAAGGTGAGGTACTCGGGCCCAGTGTGACGAAAGGGCGGCTCTTAGGGCGGGAAGATAGCGCGACCACCATCGTGGCCGGTGCGGCCTGTTCTGCGCCATTGCGCTAAGGCGTTGCGCTTCTCCTTGCCAGAATTCCGTTGCTTTTCGCGCTTCGGCTTCCATCACACTGAGTTGCTCCACCCACTCCACGTAGCCCAGGAGAAATTCCCTGGCCTCGAGAAATTGGTCTTCCGTTGCACGCCGTTTTTCCACTTCGGCGCGCAACTGGTCCCGTTCAATGAGCAACAACTTCATTTCCCGCCGCAGTACCGGTAACGGGTCCAACTCGTCGGCCGGAATGGCCGAAGGCATCATGCAATGGAAGGGATGAACGTTGGCAACAGGGGTCTGAGTTGGCATAGGCGAGAGCGTGCGGGACTAATGGTTTCCAGTTGGTTAACGCCCCCCTACGGCTCCAGCCGCGAGATCTCGATACGTGCACGCCGTAGCTCGCGGCAATCGCCGTCAACGTCTCGCCGGCGGCGCGGCGCTTGCTGGTAGTCCGACAGCTTGCGCTTCCGGCCGAACTTGACGCCATTGGCCTTGGCGCGCTTGCGGCCCTCACCGGTGCGAGCCCGGATGAGCTCGAACTCGGCGAAGGCCGCCGAGCACCGTCAGCATAAGCCGGCCGTACGGCGTGGTGCCCGTATTCGCCGCGCAGCGGGGTGTGGCATAATGGGATCGCGTTGCGAGCGGCAGCCCGGCGGAGTCCGCCGGATTGGTGGGCTGATGACCAGCGTTTCGAATAAGACGATGGCCTAGATCGTGAGATTGCTTAAACGCCTATTGCAGCGTTTGCTGGTCCTAGGCGTGGGCATCCTTAGTGTCTGGTTGATTGTCTTTGTGGTCTTCGAATTTGCGGACCGCAGGCTGCCATGGTTTCTCGCTTTGGGCGTCACTTATGGAGTAGCGGCATATATTGTCCTCCCCCGCGCGGTCCGCATGGGTCTAAAAATCCTTCAGCGCAAGTCTGTGCCCAGCTTCACGACCACAGGCGACGGATTGCCCGGCGATCCTGTCAACCTTGCGCTCGTAGGGACGTTTCAACAGCTTCGTGCCGCCTTTGCAACTGTCGGCTGGTCAGAGGCCGATCGGTTGGGTCTGGCAAGTTCGTGGCGCATGATCCGAGCATTCGTATTCAAGTCACCGTATCCTACCGCCCCATTTAGTACGCTCTACCTTTTCGGACGCGGACAAGACATCGGCTTCCAGAAGGCAATCGACGACAGCCCACGGAAGCGCCACCATATACGATTTTGGGCTTTGAGCCTCGCGCGTGCAGAGGACACGGCAGGAACAGCGAGCTTCTGGCTAAACACCGATCGGCCGCGAGACGATGCATGCGTTCTCTGGGTCGGAGCCGGCACCAAGGATACCGGTCTCTCCCTGACGCAACTCACATTTCAGATCACCCACGCTACCGATTCGGATACGAATGCCGAACGGGACTACATTATTGCCGAGTTGAGTAATAACCGAGTCATCAAGGCCGTGACGTCATATCAACCCCGCCAACGTCTGATCGGGGAGCACGTCAACCACTACGTTACCGATGGTGAAGTTATGTTGGCGAACCTAGTGTAATTAGGCGCCGAAGAAATGGCTATCTCTGGCCGCACACGAACCGATTGGCGAGAAAGCCGTGCCCAGGACCGACGGCCTTCCCCCGCCCCTTTCCCAGCCATACTCATCTCAATAGCACCTATTATCAATGGGGCGGACCAGGTTCCGAAGTTCGACCTCCGATCAATTTGCGAGAGCAACGAGGGTTGTGTCAGGGACGAGACGGCAGCCCGCAATCAACTGGCGGAGCAATGGTCGCAGTTCCCGGCAGTAGAGCGCGCCCGCTGCGTCCGACTGACCACGTCGTCGAAAATGCCGAGCTCCCGGGTGGGGAACAGGTCGAGGGATCGCGAACTGGCCGCTGCGGTCGCGTCGGGCGGATTGCGTGGCCGAGCACCGTCATGCACGCGCGCGGTTCACTCGATCACCTCGTCGGCGCGGGCGAGCAGCGTGGGTGGCACCGTGATACCGAGCATCCGGGCGGTCTGCGCGTTGATCACCAGCTCGAACCTGGTCGACTGCGCCACCGGCAGGTCCGCCGGCCTGGCGCCCTTGAGGATGCGGCCGGCATAGACGGCCCACTGACGATACGCATCGACGATGCTGGGTCCGTAGCTCATCAGCCCGCCGGCTTCCGCCGATTCACGGAACACGTAAGTCGCGGGAAGCCGGTGAAACGCTGCCAGTTGGACCAGTTGGACACGCCGGATGTTGAAGTAAGCGAACGACCCGACGAGCAGCGCGTCGGGCCGCTCGTGCCCAATCGTGTCGAAGGCGGCGTCGATCTCGTCGCTGGTTCTGGCGTTGAAGACCTGAATTTGCAGCCCGATGGCGCGAGCAGCCGCACCCACGTCGCGCAAGGTCGTCTCGGTATTCGTGGCGTCGGCCGGATTGACCAGCACGGCAACGCGCGCAGCCCGCGGCACGAGCTCACGCAGGAGCTCCAGCCGCTTTGCTTCCAGCTCGTTGGCGAACAGATTGATGCCCGTCAGATTGCCGCTTGGGCGGGCGAGGCTGCCGACGAGACCAAGCCGGACCGGGTCTTCTCCCACCAGGAAAACGACAGGGATCGTCGCAGTTGCGGCCTTTGCGGCGAACGCCGAAGGAGGGCCGCCGGTCGCGAGGATGACGGCGACCTGCCGGCGCACGAGCTCGGACGCCAGTTCCGGCAGGCGATCGATTCGATTCTCCGCCCAGCGGTACTCGATTGCCACGTTCTCGCCCTCGACATAGCCGGCGTCCTTCAGGCCCTGCCGAAACGCGCCCAGACGGCTCGCCATTGCGTCAGGTGACCTGGTGTCGAGAAACCCGATCACCGGCATCGCGGGTTGCTGCGCCTTGGCGGCGAGCGGCCACGCCGCCGCGCCAACAGCGAACGTGATGAAATCGCGCCGCTTTGTATGACGGGAAAGAAGCATATTGAGGAGTGACGGGGGTCGGTTCATGACACCGCCCCCGTCGCGACCGGAAGCCCGTAGCCGCTTCGGATCCTAAACCGCGAATGAGCTTGGAGCTCCAGTCGCTTCTTCCATACCCGAACAGTTGCTTGGGCACGAGCCCGCATCAGCAAGGAAGGGATACGAAGATGCTCTCGTTTTGCGGAATTGACGTGTCGAAGGATCGGTTGGACGTAATGGTGTTGCCTGACGCGCAATGCTCCTCCGTGCCGAACGACAAGATCGGCTGGGCCGCCTTGGTCGAGCAGCTGCGGGACTACTCGATCGCAGCGATCGGCATCGAGGCGAGCGGTGGCTACGAGCGGGGCGTCATACGCTCCTTGCACGCTGCCGGCATGCCCGTGCGCCAAGTCAACCCGTTCAAGTTGCGGCAGTTCGCCAGGGCCAGCGAAACGCGGCTACGAGATGGGCGTCTGATTGAGCTGATCGGCTGCTGATGTATCCGATCGTCTGAAAGGATTGCTGAGCCTGGCTTAGGTGAGGAGCTGTGACCGCCAACGCTGCAATCGATGTTAGCAAATCGCGTCGCCTCATTCGATCACCTCGTCGGCACGGGCGAGCAGCGTGGGCGGCACTTCGAGACCGAGCGCCTTGGCGGTCGTCAGGTTGATCGCCAGCTCGAACTTGGTCGGCTGCTGAACCGGCAAGTCGGCGGGCTTCGCTCCACGCAGTATCTTGTCGACATAGTCGGCGCCGCGTCGGAACAGGTCCGTGAAGTTTGGTCCATATGACATTAGACCTCCCGCTTCGACGTGCTCGCGAAAACTGTGCATCGTCGGCAGTCGGGCGGCGAGTGCCAAGGCGTTAATGCGAATTCGGTTGGTGTTTACGAGCGGGTCGCCACAGACATAAAGCGCATCCGCACGGCTGTTGAGCCCCTCGAAGGCGGGCGCGATATCTTCGGCGCGCTGGATTTCGAGTGTCGCGACTTCGATGCCGAGCGTGCGAGCCGTTGCTTGAACCTCGCGCATTTCCTTCGCCGAGTTTGGGCTGCTGATATGGGCCATGATCGCCAACCGGCGCAGACCCGGGACAACCTCGCGCAAAAGTTCGAGGCGCTTGCCAGCAAGATCGGTAAACTGAAGCGACAGGCCGGTGGCGTTACCACCCGGTCGCGCAAGACTTACGACCAGGCCGGTGCCGAGCGCGTCCCCCGCCGCCGGGAAGACAATTGGGATGACTGATGTCGCCTGCTTGGCCGCGATGGCTGCTTCGTTTCCCGGCGAGACAATGACATCGACCTTGAGGCGGACGAACTCGGCCGCGATCTCGGTGTATCGGTCGCTGCGTCCTTCCGCCCAGCGATACTCGATTGAAACGGTGCGACCCTCGATCCAGCCGAGTTCGCGCAGCCGCTGCACGAAAGCGGCAGTCCATTGGGTCTGGGCCGAAGCTGCGTTCGCGCCCAAGAACCCGATGGTCGGCATCTTCGGCTGCTGCGCGCTCGCCGCGAGCGGCCACGCGAGAGCCGCGCCGCCAAGGATGCCGATGAACGAGCGCCGCTTCACTCGATCACCTCGTCGGCGCGCGCGAGCAGGGTCGGCGGGATGTCGAGGCCGAGCGCTTTGGCGGTCTTGAGGTTGATCACCAACTCGAATTTGGTCGGCTGCTGTACTGGCAGGTCTGCCGGTGTCGCGCCTTTGAGGATTCGGCCGACATAAATACCGGCCTGACGATAGGAATCGGCAAAGTCCGTTCCATACGACAACAACCCCCCGGCCGCCGCGAACTCACGCTCATAGTAGATGGTGGGAATGGCATCTTGTGCCGCCAACGTGAAGATCTGCTCCTTGCGACTGGACAAGAACGTGTCGTTGCCGATTATCAGCGCGTCGATGCGCTGCCGCACTAACGTCTTGAACCCCTCGTCGATCGCAGCGTCGGTGCCGGCGTTGTGCACCACGAGCTGAATTCCCCGTGTGCGTGCCGCAGTCGCAGTGTTCCTCACCTCGCCGTCGGTAATCGGATTCGTCGGGTTCACGAGATATCCGACGAGATGCGCTCTTGGCACGAGCTCATGGAGCACCTCCAACCGCTTCGGTATCGTTTCCGAGGCGAGAAAGGTTACGCCCGTAATGTTGCCACTTGGCCGGTTGAGATTCGTGACCAGGCCGGCTGCGACCGGATCGGCTCCGTTGGCAAACACGATCGGGATGGTCGTGGTCGCAGCTCTTGCTGCGAACGCCGCAGGGGTGCCGCTGATAGCGGCGATTACCGCCACCTGACGGCCGACCAGGTCTGCGGCAAGCCCTGGCAGCCGATCGTAGCGGCCCTCGGCGAAGCGGTATGCGATCAGGGCATTCTGGCCCTCGACATAGCCTCCTTCCCTGAGACCCTCGCGGAACGAGACCAGGAGACCCGCGGAGTCCGCGTGCGACCTGGCACTGAGAAACCCGACGACCGGGATGCTCGCTTGTTGGGCGATCACGGAGCATGGCCACGCCGCCGCGCTGCCGAGCAACGCAACGAACTCCCGCCGCCTCATGCTGTGTCTCCCCTGAATTGCACGGACAGCGCCTGGGCCTGTTCTTTTTCGCCGGCCGAAAGAGCCTACCGCAGGGTCACCATGACGGCCAGTGTGGCGCGGAGTTGCCGACAGGTCCTTGGGGCAAACCTGAATTGTTCTGAATCAGCAGAACTGCGTGAACTTGCTCACACCGTGTCATATTGGCTCAAGATCATGGGGAGATATCCGGGCGCTTGATCTGTCCGCGTCCGGGTTTCTGATTTTCGGACATTTTCTTATTGACCCCGGTCCTCATATAGGAATAAGTACCGACATCCCCGCTCGGTGAGGGCGCCTTCCGGAAGGTATGCCAGGGCGGAGCGGGGAGCGGCGCCTGCGGGCGGGCCTTACCATCCCGCGCTCGGGCGACCTCGGGATCCCGCCACCCGGCACCAGGACCGGGGCGGATGCTTCAGGAGTGAGGCGTCGGGCCCGATGAGTTGAAGACGCCGCGGTGGAGCGCCGAGAGGCGAGCGCCCCTACGTCACTGGGGCGCGGGACGCCTCGCAAGCGTCCCCGGTGTGCCGCGTCATGGCACACCGACGGCGCGGCTCGCACCCGCGCCAGCGCCTCTCGGCGCTCCGCCGCCTCGCCGCCTAAGCCGATGAATTCGCTAGATTATTACGGCCGATATGCTGCTATCCCGGCATCTTTCCCGGTTCGCAAAACTGCAGCATGGTCACGCCGCCTCAACCGCGTCGGCCGCCAACTCGACACGCTGCTGACCGCCAAACAGCTGCGGCAGCACCTCGACCCGGCCGCGAGGCCGGCGCGTGCTGGGTCAGTCGACGGGTTTTACTGGATTTCCGCCGAAGTCGTAGGTCCGGCTTCACCGAGCCCGATAGACCGGATGATTTGGGTCGAGCGGCCATCCGTCGAGGCCAACGTCAGGGCGGAAACCGCGCGTCTCGACCAACTTGGAGGTAGAACGAAACCCCATCGCGGGCATCGACGCGAAGACCGGGAGCAGGCTCACACAGCGGGATCATCCGGCCTACTGGTGCGCGTTCCTACTCCACGTAGGCCTGGCACTCGATCTCGACCTTCATGCGCGGATCGACCAGCCCCTTCACCTCGACCAGCGTGGAGGCCGGCAGATTGTCGCCGAAATACGCGATGCGGCGCGGATTGATCTTCGGCCGCTCCGTAATGTCGGTCATGAAAACCTGCACCTTGACGACATGCTCGGGCCCCGCACTGGCCGCCTTCAGGCACTTGTCCATCACGGTGATGGCTATGTCGAATTGGGCGACAACGTCGGACGGGATGCTGCCGTCCTGCGCCTGGCCGACGACGCCGGCGACCCAGACGTGGGGGCCCGCGCGGGTGACGTGGCAATAGTGGCTGACTGGCGGCGGGATGTCCGGAACGATGATGCGCTGGATTTTCGGCATGCTTACCTGGCGTCACTTGGGATCGATGCCCAAGCCTAACCGCAGTTGCCCCTGCCTCGCCAGCGCATCCTTGCCCGCCCCGGCCGCCCAGCGCGCGGTGTTGCACTCGGCATGGCTGAGACGCGGGGCGATTGCCGCCGCCGAGTTCGAGGAGGCGGAAATGAGGGGCAAGGACGCCGTGCTCAGCCTCGTTCGGGCAGCGTGACCCGCGACGCTCTGGCTGAAAGTACCTCACGGCGATAGGCTGTTCGTGTGCTGGACGCCTCACGGCTCGCCCGCACCCTGCCAAAGGGAGGAAGACACCAATGAAAATGATCTCGCTAAGGAGAGTCGCTCTGGTCTCGGCAGCCTTCGCACATTGGCGTTCGCCGGCACAGCGCTCGCTCAACAGCCAAGAACCCTCAAGATCCAGTCGGCGGTGCCGCCATCGTCGACGACACAGGATGCGCTCAAGTTTTTTGCCGAGCGCGTCGACAAGTTGACTGGCGGCAACCTCAAGATCGATGCGTTGCCTGGCGGCGCGGTGGTTCCGCCCTTTGAGATCCTGGATGGCACGCACAAGAAGGTGATCGATGGCGCCTGGGGCATCTCTTACTGGTGGTACGGCAAGAGCGTTACCGCAACGCTGTTCGCCAATACGCCGGCCGGGATTTTCGGCATGGATTCCGTCGACTTCATCGGTTGGGTCTACGAGGGTGGCGGCCTCGAGCTGTGGAACGAGTTCTATCAGAAGGAGCTGAAGCTCAACCTGGTCGCGTTCCCGAGCATTCCGCCGAGCCCGCAGGCGCTCGGCTGGTTCAAGCGTCCGATCAAGGACCTGGCCGATTTCAAGGGCATGAAGTGCCGCCAGACCGGCATCGTCGCCCAGCTCTACGCCAAGATGGGCATGGCGGTCGTCAATATGCCGGGTGGCGAGATTCTGCCCGCCGCAGAGCGCGGCACCATCGACTGCGCGGAGTGGGTGGGCGGAATCGAAGACCTGCGCCTCGGACTGCATACGGTCTGGAAGTATCACTACACGCCGGGCATGCACGAGAGCGCGTCGGTCGCCGAGCTCGCGATCAACAAGGACGTCTGGGACAGCCTGCCGGAGCAGAACAGGGAAGCCATCAAGTCGGCCTCATCGGAAACGTTCCTGCGCTGGTGGGCGAGCTTTCAGCGGCAGAACGCGGACGCCATCGCGGAGTTTGTCGAGAAGCACGGCGTCAAGCTCCTGACGGCGCCGCCCGAGATCAACCAGGCGTTCCTCAAGACCTGGGACGAGTTCGCCGCGGCCGAAGTCGCCAAGAACCCGTTCTTCAAGAAGGTCTATGAGTTGCAGAAGGCCTATGCTTCGAAGGTCGTGCCGGCAAAGCGCTTCATGTTCCCGCCCTACGCCCTGCAGGCGGACCACTACTTCCCTGAGAAGAAATGAAGACGCGAGTCGTGTAACGAATAGAACCTGGAAGGGCGGCCGCGGCCGCCCTTCTTTATTCGGAAATTGCCGATCCCTTCATCTCACGACGCGCGGCAGCCACAACGCGACCTGCGGGAACAGCAGCAGCAGCGCCAGGACGATGACCTGGATGACCATGTAGTCCGACATGCCCCGGTAGATCGTCCCGAGACTCCATTGCGGAACGACGTTGCGCAGGTAGTACGCCGACATTGCAACCGGCGGGCTCAAGTACGAGGTCTGCATATTGACGGCGGTCAGGGCCCCGAACCAGATCAGCAAGTCGAGCTTGTTCAAGCCCAGCTGGAGTTTTTCGACCACCGGCAGAACGATCGGCAGAAACACCAGGATGATCACCGGCCACTCGAACGGCCATCCCAGCACGAAAAAGATCGCCATGATCAAGGCGAGCTTCCACCAGTCTCCCAGAGGAAAAGCCAGGAGGTAGTTGGTGATCAGGCTCGCCGTACCGAGCTTGGTGAAGACGGCGCCGAACACGTTGGAGGCCACGGCAAGAAACAGCACCATGGCCGAGGTCACCATCGTGCCGATGGCTGCGTTGGTGATCGATTTCGTGCCGAGGCGGCCGTAGAGAAGCGCCAGAAGCGCGGCACCGAAGGCGCCGCACGAGGCGGCCTCGGTTGGCGTCGCCAATCCGCCGACGATGGTTCCGAGGGTAAATCCGATCAGCGCACTCAGCGGCGCGATGCCGAGCACGACGGCGCGGAAGTAGGCGTTGCGCGCGTAAGGAATTGCGGTCAGCAGTGCCGGGACTAAGGCGACCGCAGAAACACCAACTCCGAAGGGGTCAATCGTGATCGCAAGCCGCGGGATGCCAGCCCGGCCGACAATCCAATCCACCAGCAAATAGGTGATCACCACCAGGCAGAGGAGCCCCAGTGCGACCACCGGCGCCCCCACCTTTTCCGTGGTCATCGCGTCGTAGGCAGCGCTGCGCTCGTCCAGCGTCATGGCCGGACCAAGCTTGGGATCGATGAAGCTGCGGCCGAGCGTATAGAGAATGTAGCAGCCGGCGAGCAGGAAGCCGGGCCCGAACGCTGCCGAGTAGAGCAGGTTGACGGGCACACCCATCACCGGGCCCATGACCACCAGCATGACGCTGGGCGGGATCAGAATGCCGAGCGTGCCGCCGGCGGCGATCGCACCCGCTGACAACCGGGCGTCGTAGCCGGTCTTGATCATCATCGGTGCGGCCATGATGCCGAGCACGGTCACGGCGGCGCCCACGATGCCGGTCGCCATCGCAAAGATCGTCGCCGTCAGAATCACGGCGAGGTAGAGCGAGCCGCGCACCGGTGCGAGAAGGCTGCGCAGGGCCCCGAACAGCCGCTCCATCAGCCCGGCCTGCTCGGTCATGTAGCCCATGAAGATGAACAGCGGCACGGCAGGAAAGATCTCGTCCTTCATCGTGCCCCAGATCTGCAGATAGGCCAGATTGAACGTCTGCTCCCAGCCGAGTCCCAGGCCGCCGAAAACGAGGGCGAGAAACAGCAGCGTGAAGGAGATCGGGAAACCGATGAAGATGACCGCGACCATGCCGAAGAGCATGATGAGTCCGAGAGCCTCGGCGAAGGTCATGGTGCTCAGACCTCGATCTTCTCGTGCCTGGCCAAGAACGCGCCGGTGCGCCACGCCCAAAGGCTCTTCATGAGCTCCGAGATGCCCTGCAGGAAGAGCATGAAGGCGGTGAGCGGAATGACACCGCGCAGCGGCCACAGGACCGGCGTCCAGGCACCGGAGCTCGCGCGCTCGTCGATCGAGAGCGAATACAGGAAATCGTCAATCGAGATGAAGAACAGCACGACCATCGTCGGCAGGAAGAACAGCAGGAACGCCAGGCTGTCGATCATGCCCTTGGTTCGATCGGAGAATGCCTCCCACAGCATGTCGGTTCGGATGTGAGCGCCCTTCAGGAGCGCCAATGCGGACCCCAGCATGAACAGGGCCGCGTACGACATCGTCGTCACATCGAGGGCCCAGATCGTCGGCGCCTTGAGGACGTAGCGGGCAAAAACTTCGATCACATTGGCGCAGATCAGGGGAATGATGGAGAGCACGAAGAGGTACCCGGTCAAATCCGTGAACTTGTCGATGCCACGGATGACAGCCAGATAGCCCCGGGATGGCATGGGCTTTGGCGGAGCAGAAATGCTGGTCATTGCAGTGCCCCCGAGGCAGCCTGCCTTGGACCCACCCCATAAGAAAGGGGTACACCGTCCAGTGCGACCGACCTCCCCCCATCGAAGTAGTCCTGATGTTAGTTTAGCTGGTGGTCTCGGTGCCAGAGCAGCGGGTCTCGCCGTCTTGCTCGTTCATGCCACCGTGTTGCTGACGTCTGCCGGCCGAACTGGCCGCTGCCGGCCATGTTCCATGCGGACCGAGGCAGCGCCTGGGAGCAAAGCTCCCCTTCCCTGGGTCCAGTAGCCCAGAACAAAGCAACCTATGGCATATGTGGCCACCGGCACCGCCGGTAACGATACCCTAAATCAGGCCAGCGACACCGGGCCGGACACGATCGTTGGCCTTGCCGGCGACGACTGCATTTTTCAGGGAACGGGGAGCGCTCAGGTTTTCGGAAACTCGGGCAACGACACTGCAGCCGGCAACAGCGGCTCGAAGCTATGGCACTTGAGCTGATCGTTGCCGCTTCCGCCCGCGATCTACGGCCAACGCTTTTACGTCTCCGGCGGCGGTCTGATGTCTTATGCACCCGGTCTCGACGACCAGTACCGGCGCGCCGCCGGCTACGTCGATCGTATCCTCAAGGGCGAGAAGCCGCCGATCCTTCCGGCGCAGGCGCCGACCAAGTTTGAGCTGGTCATCAATCTCAAGACCGCCAAGGCGCTCGGCCTTGACGTGCCGCCGTCAGTGCTCGCCAGCGCCGACGAGGTGATTGAATGAGGTCGGCGCGAGTTCATCACGCTGCTCGGCGGCGCGGCGCCGCGTGGCCGCTCGCGGCGCGCGCTCAGACCGGCAAAGGTACCGCGGATCGGGTTCCTGCGTTTTGGTCCCGCCTCTGCGATCGCCGACCGGGTCGAGGCGCTGCGGGCGGGCTTGCGCGATCTCGGCTATGTCGAAGGCAAGAACATTGTCATTGAGTTCCGGTGGGCGGAAACGGTCGACCAGCTGCCTGAGCTGGCGGCCGAGTTGGTCCGCATGAATGTCGACCTCATCTTCGCGCCGGCTTCGACCGAAACGGAGGCCGCCCGACAGGCGACCAACACGATCCCTATCGTGTTCGGCGCCATGCCGATCCCGTCGGCCTCGGGCATGTGGCGAGCCTGGCGCGGCCCGGCGGCAACATCACGGGGCTGACACTCGTTCTGACCGATCTCGCCGCCAAGGACCTGGAGATATTGAAGGAGGCCGTGCCGCACGCCACGCGGATCAGCGTGCTGTTCAGTCCCACGGCGCCCTCCTACCGTCCTGCCGTGTAGGCGCTGGAGACTGCTGGCAAGACGCTCGGTCGGCGCATCCGGGCGACAATACCACCGGGTTCACTGCCTTTGAATACGCCATCAGTGCGAGATGGCTCGAATTGCTCAAGGAGGTCGCGCCGCACGTCACGCGCGCGGTGGTGCTGCGGGATGCCACCATTGCTGCCGGCATGGGTCAGTTCGCTGCCATCCAAGTGACGGCGCCATTCGGGATCGAGTTGAGCGCGGCCGGTCTGCTGGATGCCGACGCTATCGAGGCCGTGGTCGCGGCCTTTGCTCGTGGTGCGAACGGTGGATTGGTCATGACGGCAAGCCCATTCGGTGGAATCCATCCCGATGTCATCACCACGCTGGCCGCCCGCGGGCTCAAGCCCAGCAAGCCGGTCGGTCGCGCTGCCTCGCAGGTCACGCACCCCGAAGTCCACCGTAAGCCGTCCAACTGACGCCGGCCAAGAAGCCCGCATCGACCACGAGATTGACCCCCGTAATTCCGCTGCTTTGGGGCCCGATGAGCCAAGCCGCGGCGCGACCAACCTCAATCGGCTCTACGAGACGGCCAAGAGCCGTATTGCGCGTCATGTCGTCCTTCGAAAGGGCACCCGCCTCGAAAGCCTTTTCCAGGGCAAGCGTTCGCGTGAACCCCGGCGAGATCGCATTGAC
Source organism: uncultured Alphaproteobacteria bacterium (assembly GCA_963777755.1). Classification (GTDB taxonomy): domain Bacteria; phylum Pseudomonadota; class Alphaproteobacteria; order Rhizobiales; family Xanthobacteraceae; genus DATFWC01. The sequence continues at coordinate 21,348 of CAVZSC010000045.1, read as the reverse complement.
GCGAACGCCCCGCGGCCCCCATTCCGCGGCCAGCGTCAAGGTCAGATTGATTACGGCGGCTTTGGCGGGGCCGTACCCGTGCACCGGCGCCGAACTGCTGCCGACAACCGAAGCGATATTGACGATGGACCCATGACCTCGCTGTGCCATTGCGGCGCCGACGGCGCGGCACATCAGGAAAGTGCCTCTGAGGTCGACGGCGATCTCGCGATCCCAGTCGGTCATCCGCAGTCGATCCGGCGTATGCATCTTGCCGAGAATGCCTGCGGCATTGACGAGACCTTCGACGGGGCCGTGATGAGCCTCGATCGCCGCGACGCCAGCCGAAACCTGGGCCTCGTCAGACACATCGAGCGGTTGGTCCCAACACAACGCCGGAGCGGGAAGCTCGACATCCGCGCGCGGCTTGATGTCCACGGCAACTGGTAAGAAGCCCGACTGGGTTAGGGCTTCGACAACAGCTGCGCCGATGCCGCTCATGCCGCCGGTAACGATCACAGTTCGACCGTGGTCGGCCATGAGCGGGCTCTTTCAGTTGCTTGCTCGCACGGCGGCAGCGATTTCATCGCGCAAGACGCGCTTCAGTATCTTTCCGGAAGGATTGCGCGGGAGCTGATCGCGGACGAAAAGCCTAGCAGGCACCTTGAACCCCGCAAGATTGCGTCGGCAATGCTGGGCGAGCACCTCGTAGCTCAGCGATTGCCCAGGGTCGAGGACAACGACTGCAACGGGGCGCTCGCCCCACTTGGGATCCGGCACGCCGACGACGGCCGTCTCTCGTACCTGAGGCAGCTGATAGATGACGCGCTCGACCTCCGATGAGGCGATATTCTCGCCCCGGAGATGATCATGTCCTTTTTGCGGTCGGTGAGGTAGAGGAAGCCATCCGTGTCGACGTGGCCAATGTCGCCGCTTCTGAACCAATCACCGAAGAAGGACGCTTTCGTCTTGCCGGGATCTCGCCAATAGGCCTGCGTTACCTTCGGCCCACGCAGACAGATTTCTCCGCTCTCCCCCGGCGGCACCGATTGCCCCATTTCATTGCGGATCTCGATCTCGACGTGCGCGAGCGCCCGGCCGACGGAACCGATCTTCTCGATCTCGCGCCCCGCCTCCATGAGCGTGTCGCCGCTGCAGGTCTCCGTCAGGCCATAGGCGTCGATATAGCGTCCCCCCGTGAAGAACTCGGAGAAGGCGCGGATGCGCGCTTCGGGGGTGCGCTCACCGCCTCCAATCACCCAGCGCAGGCTGCGCACGTCATGCTGTGTGCGGTTGGGAAGCGTCAGGATCGCGCTCAGCATCACGGGCGCAAGCCAGGCGCCCGTCAGTTTCTCCTGCTCGATCGAGGCAAGGATGCTCGGGGGCTCGAAATCGCGATGGATGCAAAGCATGCCGCCGACCCAGAGGACCGCGATGCCCGGCAAGTCAAAGGCGCCCACGTGGTAGAGCGGCCCGGTGACGAGAAGCCTGTCGTTGCTGTTGAGGCCCAGGGCCATCACGTGGTCCATGCACTTCCAATAGAAATTGGAATAAGTGTGCATCACGCCTTTGGGATGATCGGTCGTACCGGATGTGTACATTAGGCGGAACAGATCGTGGGTCTGCCGGACATGCATCGGCGCCCGCGAGCCGTCCCCGGCAAGTCTGGTGCTGTCCGCTTGGCCTCGCTCGTCGACCAGAATGACGTGCGGCAGGCTCTCAACGGTGGCAGCGAACTCCGCGTCGGAAAGGAGGAGCTTTGCGCCCGAGTTCTCGAGGATGTAGGAGATCTCGCTCCTCGCGAGGCGGAAATTGATCGGCAGGAACACTGCGCCGATGTGGCTGGCAGCGAAGGCGAGCTCGATGAATGCGAGGCTGTTCTTCATCAGCACGGCGACGACATCGCCGGCGCCTATGCCCTGGGCCGTGAGCCCACCCGCCGTCCTCTCGATCCGATCGAAGAGCTGGGCGTAGGTGATCCGCAAATCCCCGTACACGAGAGCTAGGCGATCGGGAGTGCGCGAGGCATGGAAGCGGATGAAGCTCGACAGGTTGACCATGAGGCAGCTCCTTCACCCGAGGGCAGCTTCAATACGAGCGCGGCAGGCCCAAATTCTGATTGGCAATGAAGTTGAGGATCATCTCCTCGGAAATCGGCGCGAAGCGGAACAGGCGGGCATCGCGCCACAATCGCTCGACGTGCATCTCCTTGGAGAAGCCCATGCCGCCCATGGTCTGCATGGACTGCTCGATGGCGGCCGAGGCGGCTTGTGAAGCCAGCAGCTTGGCAACGTTCGCCTCCGTGCCGTAGGGCTCGCCGTGATCGAATAGCCAGGCGGCCTTGAGATTCATCAGACGTGCGCTTTGTATCTCGGCCCAGTGCTGCGCCAGCGGAAATTGAATGCCCTGATAACTGCCGATCGGCCGCTTGGCAAACACGCGCCGCTCCTTGGGAAATTGACCGCCAAGCGCATGGCGAGCTCAGCAGCGCCGATCAGGCCGGCCGTGGTCACGATCCGCTCTGTGTTGAGGACGTCGAGCAGCTCGTACCAGCCGCCATCGAGCGTGCCGACCAGCTCGCCGCCATCCACCGCCACGTCATCGAAGAACACACTGCAAGACGACAGCGTATTGGTGCCCAGCTTGTCGATGGGCGCAAACGTGAGGCCCTTGCGCTCCACATCGATCAAGAACATGGACAGGCCTTGCGTTCGCTTGGCCACCTTGTCGAGCTTGGTCGTTCGCGCCACCACCAGCATCTTCTGTGCCAACTCGACCCCGGTAATCCAAATCTTGCGGCCATTGAGGCGCCAGCCGTTGCCCGATCGCTCCGCAAACGTCTTGATCTCCAGACTATTGGATCCGGCATCGGGTTCCGTCAGAGCCATCGAGCAGTTGATCTCGCCCGAGATGATCTTGGGCAGGATCTGCTGCTTCATGCTCTCGGAGCCGAAGCGCGAGATGGACACGCCGCCGAATATCGGATTGATCATGAACAGCTGCCCCACGGTCGAGCCGCCGCCGGCCATCGCCAGCTGCTCGACGACCAGAGCCATCTCCAACATGCCAAGACCCGTTCCGCCATGAGCCTCGGGAAGGGCGATGCCGCAAAATCCAGCTTCGCACACCGCCAGCCAGAACTCCTTCGGGAACGCCTTGCGCGCGTCGTGATCGCGCCAATACTCGAGGCCGAACCGCGCCCCGACCTTTTGCGCGGCGTCGGCTATCAGCTTCTGGTCTTCGGCGATCGTGAAGTCCATGTCTGCAACTCCGCCTCATCAAACCAGCATGCTGAGGGGCGCTTCAAGCAGCGCTTTGATGCTCACCAGAAGGTCGAGCGCCGCCCCATGAGGAAGTTCCGATGCCGCATAGGACAGGGACAGGGTCATCTCGTGGCCGAGAAGGGGCGACCCGTCCGCGCCCGGCCGAAAAACCTCCCTCCCAGATCCAATGCCGATGGCGCTCGCCCATCCGGGCGGGACCGCCGGTCCGAATACGCGCGTCGAGTTTCCGCCGGCCAGGATTAGCATGTGCCCGCCAGCCGTGTCCTCGCGCCGCAAGCGATTTTGACCGGCGCGTCTCTCCAGGTCCGCGGTCTCGCTGGCCAGCGCCAACAGGGTTATTCGAGGAGGGATATGGAGGGTCAGCAGGCTTGGGCCTGCCGGCGCGTCGACCGCGAAGCCGACCGGCACGGTGTCGCTGAAGCCCTGAAGCGCCGCGAGTGCCCTGACGCAGGCGAGGGCGACATAGTGGCGGTTCTCCAGCGCCTCGTGTCCCGCCTTGGACACGCTGAGCTCGATCTCGCGGAGCCTTGCGACATCGATGTCGATCGTGATCAGCGACAAGTCCCTTCCCGGCTGCTGCGCAGCCGGCGAATAACTGCGTCCTAGTGCATCCACTCGTGGCGCCGCCGACAATGCTGCCGCGCGCTCGACATCGATCGCCTTGATGCGCCCGCCGGGGCCCGTTCCCTCGATCGTCGCTATCTCCAGCCCCTTCTGCTTGGCGAGCTTGCGCGCATAGGGCGTGGACAAGACGCGGCCGCTGGGGGCGTGTGGCTTCGGCGGAGGCGAGGGCTCCGTTGTGGCCGGCACTCGAGCCGGCTCCTCGGCCGTAGTCTGTTTCTCCGCCGATTTGGTCGGCTTGGGTGCCGGCACCGCACCCGCGTCGTCGGGCTGCCATCGCGCGAGCGGCGCGCCGACCGGCGCGGTGGCTCCCTCGGGCTCGATCAGCTCGATCAAGATGCCGGCCGAGGGAGCTTCGACCTCGTTTACGATCTTGTCCGTTTCGATCTCGACGACGACGTCACCTGCCGCAAAGCGGGTTCCAGGCGCGACGACCCAGCGCGCAATGCGGCCCTCGGTCATGGTCAGACCGAGCTTCGGCATGATGAACTCGGCTTGCTCCGCCATCGCCCTATCGGCCGGTGAATTTTGGCGTCCGCTTATCGAGAAATGCGTTGCATCCCTCTTTTGAGTCCGCCGTATCGAACACGAGCCCGATCATCGCTTGCTCGTGCGCCAATGCGGCCGATAGGGGCATTTCCCCGCCTTGCCGCAGGGTTCGCTTCAGGAGCTTGAGCACAAGCGGAGACTTGGCAGCGATTTTTGCAGCCATGAGCTTGGCTTCGCTGAGCACCTCAGCCTTCCGGACGACCTTGTTGGCGAGACCGATCCTGACGGCTTCCTCCGCCGAAATCTGGTCGCCGGCGAACATGATCTCCTTGGCGCGGCACAGCGGCACCTGACGGATGATACGCTGCGTACCGCCGGCACCAGGAAAGAGCCCGAGCGTGATCTCCGGCAGCCCGAGACGCGCGGTGTCCGCAAGAATACGGATATCGGTTGCAAGAATGAGCTCCGTTCCTCCGCCGAGCGCGAAGCCGTTCACGGCAGCGATGGTGGGCTTGTCGGATGCCTCGATGCGCCGGAAGACCCGATGCACGACCTCGGCGAACTCCTGGTAGTGGGCGAGACCGGCTCTGGATTTGAGGTCGGCGATATCGCCCCCGGCTACGAATGCCTTGTCGCCCGCACCCGTGAGGATGATGACACGCACGTTCTCATCGGCCTCCAGCTTGGAGAACGCCGCCTCGAGATCGAGAAGGGTCGGGAGGTCCAGGGCATTCAAGGTCTTGGGCCGGTTGATCGTGATGATCCCGATCGGGTCCGAGATCTCGGTGAGGATCCGCTCGGTCATGAGGCCTCCTTTAATCAGGCAAGGACCCGCTTGATGGCATCGACGATGCGCGAAGCGTCCGGGCGATAGCGCTCCTCCAAAGACTTCGCGAACGGCACCGGCATGAACGGAGCCCCCACCCGCACGATGGGCGCATCGAGCTCGTCGAAGCCAACGTCGGCCATTCGAGCCGCGATCTCGGCCCCGATGCCGAAGGCCTCGACCGCCTCATGAGCCACAACCAGGCGATGGGTTCCCGACAGCGATTGGAGCACCGCCTGCTCGTCCCATGGCTGCAGCGATCTCAAATCGATGATCTCGGTCTCGACGCCCTCCTTGGCGGCAATCTCGGCGGCCTCGATCGCGAGGTGTCTCATGGCACCGTACGTCACAATCGTGACGTCACGACCGTTCTGCACCGTCGATGCCGTTCCGATCGGTACTGACAGCGCGGGCTCCGGCAACTCGCCTTTGACGGTGTACAGTGCCTTGTTCTCGACTACGATCACCGGATCGGGATCGGCGATTGCGCTGCGCAGCACGCCATAGGCGTCGGCGACGGTGGAAGGACAGACGACCTTCAAGCCGGGCACATGCGCCAGCCAAGCCTCGAGGCATTGCGAGTGCTGCGGCCCGGCATTGATGCCGCCCCCGTGCGGCATACGAACGACCATCGGGACAGAACATTGGGCGCCGAACATGAAGCGCGCCTTGGCGGCCTGATTGACCAGAGCGTCCATAGTGAGAGTGGCGAAGTCCATGAACATGATCTCGACGATGGGCTTCAACCCGCTCATCGCCGCTCCGACGGCCGCACCGACGATGGCAGCCTCTGAGATCGGTGTGTCACGTACGCGCTCCGGCCCAAACCGATCAGCCAAGCCGCGTGTCACGCCAAATGGCCCGCCGGCTGCCGCCACATCCTCACCGAACAGAACGACTGTCGGATCAGCTGCCATGGCGTCAGCGATGGCACGATTGATTGCTTGACCAAAACGGACCTCGCTCATGTTCTGCCGGCCCCGACATGGGTGTAGACCTGGCTCAGTGCGAGCTCGAAGGCCGGAGCGGTGCCGGCTCTGGCCCTGGCCACGGCGCCTTCCACCCGGTTCGTCACGGAGCGGCGCACGGTCTCGATCTCCGCGGCGGATACACCGAGTCTTGTGCCAGCCGCGTCAGCCGACTGATCGGATCGCTGTCTTGAGCGATGCCCAGGTCTTTTGCATCCCGGTACTTCTGGGGATCGCCCTCGAAATGGCCGCGAACGCGGTGTGTGCGGCATTCGAGGAGCCCTGGGCTGCCATCCACGCGAATTTGGCCGACGAGTTCCCGCGCCGCCGTCGCCACTTCGAGCACATTGTCGCCTTCGACGCTCTTGCCGGAAATTCCGAATGCGCCAGCGAGGCGGATGGCATCGGCCGCGAACTGGCGCGACGTCGGTGAGAATTCCGACCAGCCGTTGTTCTCGCACACGAAGAGCACAGGCAGCTTCCAGATCGTCGCAAGATTGAAGCTTTCGTGCAGAACGCCCTCGGCAAGCGCCCCATCGCCGAAGAAAACTGCAGCAATATTCTTCGTCCTGTTGACGCGATGGGCGAGTGCGCTGCCCACCGCAATCGGTAAGCCGGCCGCCACAATACCGTTGGCACCAAGCATGCCGACGGACATGTCGGCAACGTGCATCGAGCCGCCGCGTCCTTGGCAGATGCCTTCGGCTTTGCCCATGATCTCCAGGAAGAAACGGTCGAGATCGATGCCCTTGGCGATGGCATGACCGTGCCCGCGATGGTTGGAGGCGAGAGTGTCGTTGCGCTCAAGCGCGGAGACGACCCCGGCTGCCACAGCCTCCTGGCCAACAGAGAGATGGATGAAACCTGGGATTTCGCCGTCCGCAAAAAGCTGAGAAAGCCTAGTCTCTGCTTCCCGAATGAGCTGCATCATCTCGAGTAGCCTGAGGAAGTCCGATTTTCGTGGCTCACCCAAACTCACTACTCTCTCGCCTCGGCTGGATCTCGGCCGGTGCGGACCGGCCCCTAAGGCTCCCCTTATCGCGCGGTCATTAAACCGAGTCAACATAAAATGAATATAGACTCATGATTCATTTTTCTTGACAGGGCCCGCCGCGGATGGGAATGTGATGGCCGAATGCATGTCGGGCTGCGAGGCAGGCCAGTGTCGGTGTCCAGAACGGTCGGTTTGCAGGCGCGCGGTGGAAAGCCGCGCATGCGGCGCGCCGACAAGCTGCAGGAGACCCGGCGCCGGCTGTTCGACGCCGCGGCCAAGATCGTGGGCGCGGAAGGGTATACGAACGCGTCAGTCGCAAAGATTACGGCGCTCGCCGAAGTCGCCCAGGGAACGTTCTACAACTACTTCGCCTCCCAGCAGGATCTCTTCGACCAGCTCTTGCCGGAGCTCGGCGGGGAATTGCTCGATTTCATCCGCGAGCGCGTCGCCGGCGTCACCGACCCCCTCAAGCGCGAGGAAATCGGCTTCCGGGCCTTCTTCGATTTCCTTGCGCAAAGGCCGGAGTTCTACCGCATCCTGAACGAAGCGGAGACATTCTCGCCGAAGGCATTTCACGACCATATGCGCAACATGGCCGAAGGCTACCTTCGAGCTATGCGCCACAGCCGCGAGAAATCCGAGTTGGTGGGCTTCGAGGAATGCGAGCTCGAGGTGATCGTCTACACGCTGTTGGCTGCGCGAAACTACCTGAGCTATCGGTATCTTCACCGCGACAGCATCATCGGCCCGCCTCCGGATTGGGTCACCCGCGCGTACATGAAGTTCATCGCCGGAGGCATGGTCTACGGCGGCGTCAATGTCCGCACCTACCGTCCGCGCCATGCGGCCAGACGCCAGCCGGCCAGCCGGCCAAACACCTTTCGATACATGAACGGCAGCCCGGGACTTCGCCGTCGTCGAGCTGAACATAGAGGAGGGCGACGGGTCGGAGGGGGTCAACCGCGCGATCCTTTTCGAGCTCTTCGATACAGCGGGCGCCCGCGCCGCCGGAAGCTTTGGCAAGGTGTCGCGGCTGCTCAGCCTCAATGCCGGCTTCCTTGGCGCGGCGGCGGCTCCCCGCCTGCTGGCGATTGCCGAAGCCGAGATGCGAGACGGGCTGGCGTACGTCAATCTCAAAATCAATCAGTCGCATGTGAAGGGAGAGACGATCGCCACGGCTCAGGCGATCTACGGCGCGCCTGCGGCCGAAGAACCTCCCGCCAAGGGGCGATAACGATGGCGGCGACGGCTTCACATGCTGTTGATCGCTTACGACCTCAGCTGTTTGAGCCGCTCACTCTGCGCGGCCTGACGCTGCGCAACCGGATCGTCGTCTCACCAATGGCCATGTACAGCGCCGACGAAGGCGACACGGGTGACTTCCATCTCGTGCATCTGGGCCGATTTGCCCTGGGAGGAGCGAGCCTCGTCTTCACCGAGGCAATGGCCGTCACCGCCGCGGGCCGCATAACGTACGGCTGCGCCGGCCTGTGGGATGACAAACAAGCTGCCAACCTGCAGCGCATCACCGCCTTCCTGCATCAGCACGGTGCAGCGGCGGGCATCCAGCTTCTGCACGCGGGTCACAAGGGTTCGTGCCAGCGTCCATGGGAAGGCGGCGCGCCCCTACGCGATGGCGGCTGGTCACTCGTGTCGCCGTCTGCCAACCCCTTCGACCGCGACTGGCCGCAACCGCACGCGTTGAGCGAGACGGAGCTCGACCAGCTGATCGACGACTATCGAAAAGCGGCAGAGCGCGCGGCGAGTGCCGGATTCGACGTCGTCGAGCTGCACTGCGCGCACGGATATCTGTTGCATTCGTTCTTGTCGCCGTTGTCGAACGTCCGCAAAGATCACTACGGCGGCTCGCTTGACAACCGCATGCGGTTCCCGCTGCGCGTTGCCAAGGCCGTTCGTGCTCAGTGGCCGCAGGACCGGCCGATGTTTGTGCGCATTTCTGCCGTCGATGGCGTCGGCGTTGGATGGGCGATCGAGGATTCGATCGCCTTCGCCAAGGCGCTCGCGACGGTTGGGATCGACGCGATCGATTGCTCCACCGGAGGCTTGCGCATAGATCGCGACAAGCAGGTTGCGGCGCGCACGCCGGGCTTCCAGGTCGCCCACGCCGCGCGCATCCGGGCCGCCGCAGGCGTGCCGACGATGGCCGTCGGCCTGATCCGCTCGCCGCGGCAGGCAGAGGAAATCATGCGCGAAGGCAAGGCCGACCTGATCGCGCTCGCACGCGAAATGCTGGTCAACCCGAACTGGCCTGCGGAAGCCGCACGCGAGCTCTCAGGCGGCAGCGACTGGCAGCTATGGCCGCAGCAGTTTCGGTACTGGCTGGAGCGGCGCGCACGCAGCCTCGGTGAAGTAGGGGCGCGATGAAAGGCAAGTAGGGCGCCATGCTCAAGGTTATTTCACTGCTCAAGCGCAAACTCGGCTTGTCGGTCGAGGCCTTCCAGGCGCACTGGCTCGAGCGCCATGGGCCGCTCGTAGCGGAGCTGCCGGGCCTTCGCGCCTATGTGCAGTCGCACGCCCTGCTTCAGGGCTACACGAAGGGTGAGCTACTGTTCGACGGCGTCAGCGAGGAATGGTTCGCGGACATCGATGCTTATGCCAAAGCCCAGTCCTCGACGGCATGGGCCAAAGCCTCGGAAGCGGAAGCTCAGTTCCTGGATCGGAGCCGCACGGTACGCATGCCCGTCGACGTGTACGTGATCAAGAGCGACCCGGTTCCGCCAAACCCCGTCAAGAACGTCGAATTCGTGAACAGGCGGCCCGGCATGGATCTGGATGCCTTTCGGCGCTACTGGCGGGAGATGCACGGTCCACTCGCCGCCCGCATCCCTGTGTTGCGCCGCTATGAGCAGAACCACCTGTGCATGTCCGAGTACGCGCGCGGCGGCACTCCTGCCTACGACGGTCTTGCGATCACGTGGTTTGCCTCTACGGCGGACATGAAGCGTGGGACGGCTACACCGGAATATATCGAGACCAGGGCGGATGAGCCGAAGTTTCTCCCCGATGGCCACCTGCCGATCATCATCACCCGAGAATATGTGATCCGAGGCCACCTGCCTCAGGGGGTCGGTGAGGAGAGTTTGATCCATCAGTAACAACTGCAGTCAGACCAAGTATCAACGACACCAAAGGAGAGCGAAGATGTTGCGTAAGATGAGAGTGATTGATCGCCGCACGGTACTGAAGGGAGCAGCAGCCAGCGGCGCGGCCGTGTTGTGCTCCCCCTATATCGCCGGTGCTCAGGCAAAGACCATCAAGATCGGGATGCCGACCATCCTGTCTGGCCGCGTGGCGCAGCTGGGCATCTCATCCCGAAATGCCGTGCGGATGGAGGTGGAGAAGGTCAACGCTGCTGGCGGCATAGGCGGCCGCCAGATCGAGATGGTCGTCCGGGACTCGAAGGGCCAGCCCCAGGAGGCGGCGCGTGTCGCCCGCGAGCTCGTCAATACCGACGGGTGCGAGATCCTGATCGATGCCGAGGCGTCCTCCGGCGCGTTTGCCGTGCACGAGGTAGCCAAGGACCTCGGCGTGCTCTGCATCCATACCAACTCGGAGACTTCGTCGCTGACGGCCGATCCCAAGATCCGCATCCCGAATGCTTTCCGCGTAGCCAGGCAGGGGGTGCACGATTCCGATTGCCGGCGGCAGCTACGCGGCCCAGGTCGTCAAGGCAAAAGGCCTCAAGAAGTGGATGACGTGCTCCCCCGACTATGCCTACGGTCGCGATACCACGGCACAGTTCATCGAGTACCTGAAGCACTTTGCGCCCGATGTGGAGCTCGTCGGCGAAACCTGGCCGAAGCTGTTTCAGCCCGACTACACGGATGTGATCACAAAGATCCTGCAAGCCAAGCCGCAGGCCCTGTACTCCGCGCTGTGGGGCGGAGACCTGACCGCCTACATCGACCAGGGCAACATCTACGCGCTGTTCACCCAGACCGAGTTCTTCGCGGTCAACATGGCCGACTACACGGCGCTGACGGCGGTGAAGAACCTTCCCAAGGGCATCCACTCCGGCAACCGCTACATCAAGGCGTTTCCGAACACGCCGGAGAACGCTGCCTGGTCCGATGCCTATCGCGCGAAGTTTGGCGACTATCCCACCAACTGGTCCTGGGAGAACGCACTCGATCCATTTCCTCTCGGCGGCCGCCACCAAGGCAAACTCTGCCGATGGCAAGAAAATCGCCGAGGCTATGCGCGGCCTGACCATCAAGTCTCCGTTCGGCGCCGACGGCACGATGACCATGCGGGCGGAGGACCAGACCGTCATCGGTTATGCCATCGGCTGGGGCAGACCATCTCGAGCGAGCCCTATGTGCCGACCGTGGCCGCAGGCGACTGGAAGCAGATCCTCGAGCTCGAGGCGGTCTGGAAGAAGAAGAACAACTACGCCTGAAACGATAAGCGTTGACGCAACGCGGGCTGGGCCATCAGGCCCGGACCGCGCGGCTCGGCATCGGCCTCCGCAAACCCCGAGGTGGGCCTTGGATCTCGCAGCGCTTTACAACTGCTTCACGACCACATCCTGTCTCGTCACCCAGACCACCAGCGGCCTTATCATCGGGCTCCTGTTGTTCCTTGTGGCAGCGGGCCTCACCTTGATTTTTGGCGTGCTCAATGTCGTCAACTTCACGCACGGCTCCTTCTACATGCTCGGAGCCTACTTTGCGTATACCGTCTATGTCGGCGACCGGCAGCTATTTCCTGGCCGTGCTGGGCGGGGCGCTCGGCGTTGCCCTCTTCGGCTTGATCTTCGAGCGCTTCTTCATGAGCCGCGTCTACGGCCGAACGTGCTGATGCAGTTCCTCGTCTGCTACGGCTTCATTCTGATCCTCGACGACGCCGTGAAGATCGTTTGGGGTCCGGAGTTCAAGTCCATGGGCCTGCCGGCGACCTTCCAGGCTCCGCCGCTCTTCATCGTGGGTGGCGTTATCCCCCTTCTATCTCTTCCTGATCGCATGACGCGCTGATTGGGTCGTCTCTGGCTGACCATCGCCAGGACGCGTATGGCAAGATCGTCCGCGCCGCCGCGATCAATCCGCCCATGGTGTCGGCTCTCGGCATCAATACCGGCCTCGTTTATGCGCCGTCTTCGCGTTGGGCGGCCTGCTTGCCGGCCTTGCCGGGCGCGCTTGCCGTGCCCGTGCGCTCGCTCGTCTCCGGCATGGGTTTCTCGGTGCTGATCGAGTCCTTCATCGTCACGGTGATCGGCGGCATGGGCTCGATCCTGGGGCCCTGGTCGGATCGATCCTGATCGGGCTGGTCACGGCCTTCGGCACCATCGGCTTTCCGCTGTTCACCGAGGGTCTGATGTTTCTCCGCATGGCGATCATTCTCATCGTCAAGCCGAGCGGTCTCTTCGGAGGGAGGCGTGAGCCATGACCCTTGGCAGAGACATCGATCGGGGTTGCGGCACTCGCCGTTCTGCTGGCAGTGCCGCTCGTCTGGCCGAGCAGCGCTCTGACCGATTTCGTGATCCGTATGCGCCGCGCTTCGGCTTGTTTGCCACCTCGCTCAACCTGCTCGTCGGCTATGCCGGCATGGTGTCGTTCGGCCACGGCATGTTCTTCGGCCTGGGCGCCTACGGCTTCGGCCTGTGCATGCAGAGCTCGGCACGCTCGATCCCGACCGCGTTCGTCTTCGCACTCTTCGTCTCTGCGCTGTCGCGGCGGTGGTCGGCGCGATCAGCATTCGCCTGAAGGAGATCTATTTCTCGTTCATCACGCTCGCGCTGCCAGATGCTGTTCTACAGCCTGATCATCGCCTGGGTGCCGCCTGACCGGCGGCGATCAGGGTCTGCAAGGCGGCATTCCGCGCCCTCCGTTCCTCGGCATCCGATTGGACCAGATGGCCATCTGTACGTGTTCTGCAGCGTCCTGCTGGTCGGTCGGCCTCCTTGATCATGCGCCACATCGTCGACGAGCCCTTCGGCTACACCCTGCGCTGATCCGCGACAATACCGACCCGAGCCGGCTTTCCTCGGCATCGATGTCTTCCGCGTGAAGCTGATGCCTTCGTGATCGCCGGGGTGTTCGCCGGGCTCGGCGGAATCGATCATGTCGCTGTTCGTCTCGGGGGCCTATCCCGAGTTCGCCAACTGGACCATGTCCGGCGAGGCGATCTTCATGGTCATGCTGGGCGGCGTCAGCACTTTCCTCGGACCGGTGGCCGGCACGGTCCTGCTCCTCCTGCTCAACGATGTCGTCACGCGCCGCACCGAATATCATGGTCTGCGCTCGGGGACGGTCATCCTCCTCTTCGCCCTCGGCCTGCGCAAGGGCCTCACGCGACTTCATCGTGGAGAGGCTGCGGGCCGGCGCCGCGAAGCCGCGGCCATAAGGGCCGAGAAGGATGCTCGCATGAGCCGCTCCAGTTGAGCGGTGTGGCCGTGGTCACCGGCGGCGCGAGCGGCATCGGCGCCGCCTGCTGCCGCGAGCTCGCCGAGAGAGGCGCCAAGATCGCGGTCCTCGACCGCGATGCAATGCGCGCCCAAGCCGTCGCCAAGGAGGTTGGCGGGCGTTCATGGCAGGCGACGTCGGCGACGAGGCCGGCGCTTGCATCGCGCCGCCCGTCGATCGAGTCGGAAGTACGGGCCCGGTCGAGATGCTGGTCAACAGCGCCGGCATCATCCAGGTCCCGCAACGCCCAACCGAACTGCCCATGGCGGTGTGGGACGATGTCGTACGTGTGGATCAGCGCGGCACCTATCTGGCCTGCGTTGTGTTCGCCAAGGCCATGCTGCAGCGGCGTCGCGGAGCATCGTCAACATCGCCTCGATCGCTGGTTTGCGATCGATGCCGTTGCACGCTTACGCCCCGGCCAAAGCCGCCGTCATCTCGATGACGGCTTGCCTCGCGGCGGAATGGGGACCGTCCGGTGTTCGGGTCAATGCCGTGTCGCCGGGCTACACGCGCACGCCTGCACTACAGGCCGCCATCGACAAAGGCGAGCGCGACGTCTCGCTCTTGGAGGAGAACGCCGCGCTACGCCGGCTGGTGGAACCGGAGGAGATCGCCAAAGTGACGGCTTTCCTGGCCAGCGCCGAGGCGGCCGCCATTACTGGCGCAAACATTCCCGTCGACTGCGGCTGGCTTGCCGCCACGCCCTGGAACACCTATGGTGGCTCTGCGGCCGCAAGGCGAACTGAGCCATGCTCGAGGTGCGCAACCTGAGCAAGTCTTTCGGCGGTGTCGCGTGCCATATCGGACGTCACGTTCGCCTTCGCGACGGCTCGCTGACCGCCATCATCGGCCCGAACGGCGCCGGCAAGAGCACCTTCTTCAACCTGATTAGCGGCGGGTTGAGGCCCGACTCGCGGCGCGTGTCGCTCCATGGCACCGACCTGGTCGGCCGCTCGCGGGCGGCCTTCATCCGCGCTGGCATCGGCCGGGCCTTTCAGGTCGCCAGATCTTTCCATTCTCTGACTGTCGAGGAGACCTTGCTTGCCGCGGTTCCGCCCATCAGGGGCATTCCATGCACTCTGCGGCACCGCTTTCCGCTGCCTCACACGCGGAGCGCGGGTTGCCGATTGCGTCGAGCTGCTCGGGCTAGCCGACAGGCTCAACATGCTGTCGGCCAACCTCTCGCACGGCGACCAGAAGCTGCTCGATATCGCGCTCGCGCTGGTCCTGGAGCCGCGCGTGCTCCTGCTCGACGAGCCGACCGCCGGCATGGGACCGGACGAGCGCTGGCGCATGATCGACAAGGTGCATCAGCTCTGGGAAGCGCAGAAGATCACCGTGATCTTCATCGAGCACGATATGGATATCGTCTTCAAGATCGCACCCAGGATCCGCGTGCTGAGCTATGGCGCGCGTGCTTGCCGCAGGGCACGCCTGCAGGAAATCCGCTCCAACCCGGCTGTCATCGAAGCCTATCTCGGTGTCACCGAGCAGCAAGTCGCGACATGAGCGCGCGCCAGTCGCTCCTCAGCGTCGACGGCATCGACGTCTACTACGGCAAGAGCCAGATCCTGTTCGGCGTCGATCTCGACGTCGAAGAAGGCCAGACCCTTGCGCTGCTCGGCCGCAACGGCGCCGGCAAATCACGACCCTGAAGGCGATCGCCGGGCTCGCCCCGCCGCAGCCGCGGCAGCGTCAATGTGCTCGGCAAGCGAGACGAGCGGGCAAGCCCGCTCACTCATCGCGCGCGCCGGGCTCGGCTATGTTCCCGAGGACCGGCAGGTCTTCCCTGAGCACTCGGTCGAGGACAATCTCTTGATCGCGCGAAGAAGGGCACCGACGGCCAGGACGAATGGACGCTAGAGCGCATCTACAAGGTGTTTCCGCTGCTGCTGCCGCTGCGCAACCGCATGGCCGGCCGGCTTTCGGGCGGCGAGCAGCAGATGCTGGCCATGGCGCGCACGCTGATGGGCAACCCCTCGCCCTGCTGCTCGACGAGCCCAGCGAGGGTCTGGCGCCGATCATCGTCGCAGCGCATCGGCGAGCTCTGCGGCAGCTGCGCGCGACGGGCGTCACGATCCTCATTGCCGAGCAGAACATGCATTTCTGCCTTGGCATCGCCAGCGATGCGGCGTGATCGACAAAGGCCAGATTGTCTATCGCGACACCATCGCCGCCTTGAAAGCCAACGACGAAGTTCGCCGACGCTTTCTCGCCATGTGAGGTACAAACGCTGGGGATGGCGCGGCATTGCGACAAGGAGAACAGTATGACCACTCTCGCCGGGCACCTCGGGCGTTTCACCTCGCGCCTTGAGCTGTCCATAATGCCGCCGGAGGTCGTCGAAAAGGCCAAGGCGTGCCTGCTCAACGGCTATGGGATGGGTCTCGACTGTCACGACACGCCGTACGCGCCGGTGGCTCGCGCGGCCGCGCTGGCAAGCGACGGCGAGGTGCCGGGCGGCGCGACGCTGCTATGCGACGGCAGACGCACGACCATCGGCGGCGCCTGCCTCGCCAATTCGGCGCTGTTTCATGGCCGAGCCCAGGAGGACACCTGCGGCGCTGCGCATTTCGGCACGATCCTCATCCCGCTGCTGACCGCCATGATCGAGGCAAAGCGCTATCCGGTGACGCGGCTGATCCCGGCGCTGGTTGCGGGTTACGAGGCCGGCGGGGTGCTCGAGGCAGCCCATGCGGGACAGACGACGCCGGTCGGCTTTCGCTCGACCGCCACCTACGGCGTCGTGGCTGCAGCAGCGGCGGCCGCCCGTCTGATGGAGTTGGATGCCGAACGGACGGCTGCTGCGCTTGCCAATGCGGTCTCTTTCACGGGCGGCGTCCTGCAATCCTTCACCGATGGGACGGACGAATGGCGCTATCAACCAGGTATCGTAGCGCGCAACGGGCTGGTGGCCGCCGAGCTCGCGCGCGCCGGCTCCGTATCGGCCCCTCACGCTTTCGAAGGCAAGGCCGGATTGACGCGCAGCTTTGCGCGCGCCGATTGCGACGTGGCCAAGCTCGCGGCCGGCCTGGGCAAGGAGTGGGCAATCCATCGCGTGGCTTTCAAGCCCTATCCCGTCTGTGCGTTCAATCAGACGCCGGTGATCGCGGCACTGCACCTGCGCGAGGAGGTCGGCGGCGAGCCCATCAAGGCCGTGCGCGTGCGCATGAACCCCTATGAGTGCGGATACGCGGGCATGGATGCGGCCGGCCCGTTCAATACCATCTCCGGAACGCTGATGAGCATCCCGTTCTGTATTGCCGTGACCCTTCTGCACGGGGCGCCCGGCATGAAGCGCATGACGACCTATGACGACCCCGAGGTGAACGCGCTCGTGGGGCGCATCACGCTGAGCAGCGACAAGAACGTGCCGGTGCTCAGTGCCGTCATCGATCTCGAGACGACGAACGGCCGCAAGCTCTCGCGCGACCAGCGCATGACGGCGGAGGATTATAGCTACGACCGCGCGCGCGTCTCGGAGCTCGTCCGCCGAATTGGCAAGGAGGAGAATGTCCCTCCCAAGGCGTTTGACGTCGTCGAATCGTTTGTCGACCAACTTCCGGCCGGAGAGATCGGCACGGTCGTGGGAGCCTTCGCCATGCTGAACCAGGGGCGGGTCGCGGCCTGAGAAAGAATGCGGCCGGACCTCTGCCAAAGCGAGTTGCGGAAGTGAAGTAAAGCAACGGAGGAAAGGGTGCAGCACGCTTGCTATTGCGTCACAGCGCACAACGCGCCTCTCGAGCGCAGGGAGGTGCCTACGCCCGAGCCGAAAGGCGCCGAAGTCCTGATCCGCATGACCAGTGCAGGCGTCTGCCACAGCGACATTCACCTGTGGGAGGGCGTCTACGATTTGGGTTCGGGGAACAAGATGACCCTCAAGGACCGGGGCGTGACGCTGCCCCTGACTATGGGCCATGAGATCTCGGGCGAGGTCGTGAACGCGGGACCGGACGCGAGTATCAAGCCTGGCACGTCCTGCGTCGTCTATCCCTGGCTCGGCTGCGGCGAGTGCGCCACCTGCCGGCGCGGCGAGGAGAACCTTTGCACTGTCAAGACGCGTTCCATGGGCGTGTTTTCGCCTGGGGGATATGCCGAGTACGTGCTCGTGCCCCACGAGCGTTATTGCGTCGAGCTCGGCAGTCTTAACCCCGCCGAAGCGGCGCCGCTCGCCTGCTCGGGTATCACCACCTATTCCGCCCTGAAGAAGTTCGGCACAAAGGTCAGGGACGAGCCGATCGTCATCATGGGTGCCGGTGGGCTGGGCCACATGGCCCTGGCCGTGCTTCGTGCGATGCAGGGCAAGAGCGCCGTTGTCGTCGACATCGATCCGGTCAAACGAAAGGGGGCGTTGGACGCTGGTGCATTGACGGCCATCGATGGTGCCGCGCCCGATGCGAGCAAGCAGATCATGGAAGCGGCGGGCGGCGGCGCAGCCTGCGTCCTCGATCTGGTCGGCGCGACCGCCACGATTGACCTCGGCATCGCAAGTCTCAAGAAGGGGGGCGAGATCGTCGTCGTCGGCCTCTACGGTGGCGAGCTGAAGTTGCCCCTCGTCTACTTCCCATTGCGCGGCATGGGCATTCGCGGTTCCTACGTGGGAAGCCTGCCGGAGCTCAAAGAGCTGGTTGCTCTTGCTCGGAACGGGAAACTCAAGCTAATTCAAGTCACCCGTCGCAAGCTGCAGGAGGCCAGCGCCGCACTGAGCGACCTCAAAGCCGGTAAGGTAGTCGGGCGCATTGTACTGGTGCCCTGAAATGGCCAGGCGCACGATCAAGGTCTACAGCGACTACAAGAGCCCCTATGCGTATCTGGCCAAGGATCTGGCCTACGAGCTGGAGCGGCAGACCGGCGTTGATCTGGAGTGGCTGCCCTACACGCTCGACATCCCCGCCTATCTCGGCAAGGCCAAGGTCGACGCGGCAGGCAACGTGCTTGAGGAAAGCCGCAACGCACATCAATGGCGCCGGGTCAAGTACAGCTACATGGATTGCCGGCGCCAGGCCAATCGGCGCGGACTGATGATCCGCGGGACGCAGAAGATCTTCGACTCCTCGCATGCCAATATCGGCATGCTGTACGCCAAGCGGCACGGCGTCTTTCGCGGCTATCACGATCGTGTGTTCGAGCGATTTTGGAAGCGGGAGCTCGACATCGAGAATGTCGATGAGCTGGCGGCGGTACTGAAGGAATGCGGCGCGGACACGACCAAATTCTTGGCGTTCGTCGAAGGCGAAGGCCGCTCCCAGCTCGAGACGGTGCAGCACGAAGCGGAAGCTGCTGGCGTCTTCGGCGTTCCAAGCTTCCTGCTCGAGGACGGCGATCTTTACTGGGGCAGCGAGCATCTGCCCAGCATCCGTGAGCTGCTGATGGGTCCTCCTCGTGCCTGACGCGGCAATCTCGAGCGACGTGCTGCCGGCGGAGATGTGCGTCGTCCGCCACGCGCTCGAGCGGCACGCTGCCACCATGGGAGGCGAGGTCTACGCCGTCTTCGACGACGGGGAACGTTGGACCTACGCCGACACCCTGGCAAGGGTGCAGACGACGGCGGCGGCCCTTCAGGCGCTGGGGGTCGGTCGGGGTGACCGCGTCCTGATCATGCTGCCGAATTCAGCGCTCGGAATCAGGATGCTTTTGCCACCAACTACCTCGGGGCGGTTTTCGTTCCGATCAACATTGCCTATCGCGGTGCAATCCTGGATCATGTCGTCAAGGATTCCAGGGCGTCGGTCGCCATCGTGCACCCGCAGCTCGCCGAGCGGCTTATACAGGTGCCGCGTCACGCGCTGAGGAAGTTCGTGGTGGCAGGGCCGGGGTATTCCGGCAAGCGGCCTGCCGGGCTGGAAATTCATGACTCGTCGGCGCTTGAGGGCGACGCCCGCTCCCTAAAGCCGCTCAATGGGCCGATCCAGCCCTGGGACCTGCAATCCATTATCTACACTTCGGGCACGACCGGGCGTTCCAAGGGCGTGCTCTCCACCTACATGCACAGCTACTCGGCGCTCAATCCGGACACCTGGACGTGCCTGCGAGCCGACGACCGGCAGCTGCTGCACATGCCGATCTTCCACATCGGCGGGGCGTTCATGGCGAGTACGGCGCTGTGTTTCGGCGGCTCGATTGGAGTTGTTCCCGCCTTCAAGACCGACACGTTCTGGGAGAGCGTCCGCAAGCTCGGCGTAACGTCGGTCTTCCTGCTCGGCTCCATGGCGACGTTTCTGCTGAAGCAGCCACCTGATCGGCGCGACCGCGATCATGGCCTGCGACACGTCATGATCGTCCCGCTCGGGGCGAGCGGGCCTCCGTTCCGAGAGCGCTTCGGTGTCGACGTTTTCACGCTCTTCAACATGACGGAAATCAGCACGCCGTTGATGTCATCGGCGAACCCGACGAAGCGTAATGTGTGCGGCCGGCCGCGAGCCGGCGTCGAGGTCCGCATCGTCGATGCGCACGATCGACCCGTGGCGACGGGACAGGTGGGCGAGCTCATCGTCCGCACGGCCGCCCCCTGGGCCATGAGCCATGGATACAACGGCAACCCCGAGGCCACCGCCGCGTCCTGGCGCAACGGCTGGTTTCACACCGGCGATGCCTTCCTGTGCGATGAGGACGGCGATTTCCACTTCGTCGACCGGCTCAAGGACACGATTTGCAGGCGCGGCGAGAATATTTCCTCCATGGAGGTCGAGCTTGAGCTGCTGGCGCATCCCTTGATCCGCGAGGCTGCCGTGGTCGCCGTTCCGAGCGAGGACTCGGAGGACGAGGTGCCGCTGCGAGCGCCAGGGTGTAAATGCGAGCCCGGTTGGTGTTGACAAGGGGGTCGGAGCAAACGTAAAGCGCGTCCGCGCTGCCCTTGATCGCGTGGAAGGCGGGCGCAAAGTCCTCTTGGCGCCGGATTTCATGTGCCGAGACTTCAAGACCAAGGGTACGGGCCGCTGTTGCGACCTCGCGCATTTCTAACGCGGCGGCGGGAAAGCCTGCATTCGCCAGGACCCCGAAGCGGCGGATCGTCGGGATCACTTCGCGCAGAAGCTCAAGGCGCTTGCCGGCCAAATCTGGGGTCTGGGCGGAAAGACCGGTAACATTGCCGCCCGGCCGCGCGAGGCTCGTGATCATACCGGTGCCGACTGGGTCGGGAGCAATCGGAAATACGATTGGGATGATAGATGTCGCTTGCTTGAGCGTGGGCACGTGCGGCTCCCCCTGCGACGATGACGTCCACTTTGAGCCGGACGAATTCATGGGCTATCTCGACAAGGCGTTCACCGCGCTCTTCGGTCCAGCGATACTCAATCGCGACCGTATTCCCCTCGACCCAGCCGAGCTCGCGCAGTCGCTGTACGAATTCGCGCGTCCAGGACCTCCAGGCGGCTTGTGACGTGGTGCCGAGGAAGCCGATCATCGGGCGCTTGCCCGGCTGCTGCGCGCGCGCGACGAACGGCCATGCGCCGCCGCGCCGCCGAGCAGGGTGATGAACTCGCGCCGTCTCATGCCGTGCCTCCCCTGAAGCGCACAGACAGCGTTTGAAGATGTTGTTCTTATTTCGCTGGCCGATAGAGCCTACCGCAGAACTGGCATGGCAACCAGCATAGGGCGATGAGCTTGGGGAGCGCATTGGAACTCGTCTTTCTCGTCGGCTCAGATCGATTTACGGCGGACTTTCACGCCCGCCCGCTCGCGATCCCACGTATCGGGCGTGCAGCCCTCTTTGCGCAGGACATGCTTCTCGACTTTCGCTGTCGGCGTCTTCGGCAGCTCGTCG
>CAVZSC010000044.1:0-289039 GCA_963777755.1 uncultured Alphaproteobacteria bacterium | reverse complement strand
GCGCTGGGACACTCGCGCCGCAGCCAGCGGTGACCGTCGGAGCGGGGGCGATCTGGATGCATGTTTACGATGCCGTGACGACTCGGGCGGGCCGATACGTGCAAGGGGGCGGCTGCGCGACCGTCGGCATCGCGGGACTCATTCAAAGCGGCGGGTTCGGCAGCTTCTCCAAGACCTACGGCCTGGCCGCGGCGGGTCTGCTGGAAGCCGAAGTCGTCACCGCGGACGGCGTGGTGCGGATCGCCAATGCCTGCACGTATCCAGACCTCTTCTGGGCGCTCAAAGGTGGCGGAGGCGGGAGCTTCGGCGTCGTGACCAGACTGACGCTGCGGACCCGAGAACTCCCGGACTACTTCGGCGTCGTGTTCGGGGCGATCAAAGCCCACTCGGAGACCGCCTTCCGCCGCCTGACGGCTCGAATCGTCCGCTTCTACCACGAACACCTCTTCAATCGTCACTGGGGCGAGCCAATCCGTTTTGAGCCGGGCAACCTCGTCAAGATCAGCATGGTGTTCCAGGGGCTGAACCGACAGCACGCCAAGGACGTGTGGCGCCCATCCTGGACTGGGCGGCCAACGCGGCGCAAGATTTTGCATGGAGAGGCCGGTGTGGGTGGCGGATTTGCCGGCACGGACATTTATGGGACGCCACGTTCCTCAAGCAGCATGCTCCCCACCATCGTCGCCGACGACCGCCGGCGCGCCGGAAGGCAACGTCCTCTGGGCTGGCAACCGTGGCGAAGCGGGACAATTCCTGCACGGGTACCGCTCCGCCTGGCTGCCCGCGTCGCTGCTCGAGAAGGACCGGCAGAGCGCGCTGGCGGACGCGCTGTTCGCCGGCAGCCCCGGTTCATGAGCGTCGTTTTAGAGCCGCTCTGCAACTACTGCTTGGTTGCGTTGACTCCGAAGCCCAGCAACACAAGGCAGACCAGCGCCGCGAGCCCCACCAGCCAACCGCGTTTTGGTTCTGCAGGGCTCTCGATCTTGAGCGGACGCGGCTCCCGATAAGTCACTGCGCCACTCGGCAGCGACGTGTCGAACGTGTCGTTGATGTGCGATTGCACAACGTCCTCGTGCATCGGCCGCGTGGCGATAATGCTGATCGGTGGCGTGTCGGGCTGCTCCAGCGGTGGCCACGGCGGCTCGCTATCGGCGGGCGGCTGCACCCGGCTCGGTGATGGTTGTTCGCGCATTGACCGCTCCTGCGCCTGCTCAGTGGTCCAGTGCAGCAGGCGCTTGTCGATGCGCCGACTGCCGACGTACCAGCATTTGCGCCGATCGACCAACCGCCAGGACCAGTAGCCGTCGTCACCTTTGCGCGCTTGGCATTGGATGGCCGCAGCCGGCTCGGCGTTAGTTGCGACCATCGCCGTCACTGCGAGTAGCATCAGGCCGAGCCGCTTCCTAATCATCTTCGCGTTCAAGCTCACGTTCGAGCTTGCGTGCGCGCCACTCGATGCCATCGTCCATCGCGATACCTCCGCGGTGTACAGGATCCAGGCTAGCCAAGGCCGACTTGCAGGATATCAAACTGACGAGGATTAGTCAGCAGGTATCGGAGCAATTTACAACCTACCATGCCATGGATATGCCAAAATTGACGCGAAGGGACCCGGAGCTGAAATTTCCTGGAATTTGTTACCAATGGGATTATGCTTTTGGGCGTTTTGGACAGGAGAGAAGCCATGGTCAGGTTGATCGCGGCCGCTGCTCGGCAGGGTGTTCCTGGTCATCTCGCCGATCGGCCTGTCCGTCCTCAGCGCCCCCGGTCGATTTGTCCCGGTGGTACTGACTCTCGGCGGGATCGTCTTCGCATTGCAGAGGACGATGCTCGTATGGCCCTCGGATACGGCCGGCATCCTCGACCAGATAGCGGCACAATTGTTCATGCTGGCGCTCTGCGGAGTGCTCTCGAGCCGCGTTATGGGGCCGGGACGCGTCACGCCGAACCGCATCGTCGGTGCGATCGTGGACTCGGAAGCCGTCGACCGACAGGTCCGGTCCATGGATCTTCCGCTTCCGGACACCTGTCCGGGACGGCTTTTTATGCCTTCATCCTGTACTATCCATTAGAATGAATGGTCGCCCTCACCATCAGTCACACGAGGCGGGGATAGTTCATCGGTTTTCGGAATACGAGGACGGTCTTCCAGCACAACCGGCCTCGCCGTCGATCGAGATCGAGCTAACCCGCAGACTGCCAGCGGCCTCGACGATCAGCGGGAAGCGGTGGATCCAATCGAACCCGCGGCGCGTGAACAATCGCCCCCGAGCGCCCTGTCGGCGAACCATCAGGCGGTAGCCGTCGTGCTTGATCTCGTGCACCCAATCGCGCCCCACCGGAGCATGACGCGACCAGGTCGGGATACAGGGCGGGATGAAGGCCAGCGGAAGCGCGCGGCGGGTTCCGAACATTGGCCCTCATTAATCCTGCCGGCGCCAGGAGTCGAGGATCGACGCCGAAGCGGTTGCGGTCGTTAGAGCCCGAGCCGCTCGAGGCGACGCCGCAGGTTAATCACCGAATGGGTGTCCCAGCGTCGGAAGCGGGGCGTGGCAACACCGCGCTCGTTCAGAGCTTTGGCGATCGCAGTGCTCGACGTGATGCCCTCGCGCTCCAGCGCCGCGATCGTGCCGGCCATGCTGCGCGCAAAGTCGTCTGCCCGCGCCGCTCGGTCGCACCACCTCGCAGGCGATCTTCCCTCGTTAACGGCATTGGTAACGGTGGGCGTGCCAGTGCTCCCGATATTCCTCCTATTCCTCCGTGAGCATCTCTAGATAATTCCGCGGGGTTAAGTCCAAGGCCATGCTCGACCTCCATTTTATGGCGCCTCTGCGGATGCTTGATCCTGGTGAAGACCGGTGCGGGCAAACGACGTATCATAACCTAAGTGATGGACATTCGCCTGCGGATGCGAAAATAGCGCCGTGACCATCAGGAGACTAAAAGCAGATGCCGCCAAGGCTGGATGCAGAGACCTGCCGGCTGACATGATCGCGCCGGCATCATGGATGAAGAGGGTCGACGACTGTGCCTGGCTGCAGCCGGACATACCAAATAGTTCCGAGGCGGTCCGCTGGTGGAACTGGGCCTCGAACGCGCCGCAAGAACCGCCCCGCGCCCGAGGAAGCGCTATGCGCATGGGGCTTGAATACCTCGACTACCTCGAACTGGACCATGGCGCGGAACCTCGCCGCCCTGGAGGCCCTTCCGCCCGCCCTGGAGGCCCTTCCGCCCGCCCGGAATGAAGCGTTGCGGCAGCGGCACGCCGACATCCTCAGCCGCTTGCGCGCGGCGGGTGAAGTGCTCAGGCGGAACTGCGTTCTAGCGACTCGCACTACGCGGCCAAGCTGCGGCAGCGCCGCCAGCGCGACGCCGCGCTGGATGAAGCGCTGGATGAAGCGCTGGGGCGAAAGCGGCGCACTGCCCCACCCGATGGCCTGCGCACGGCCGATGAAGCGGCGGCGCGGCTGCGCTGCTCGGTCAAGACCCTCAACGGGCACGTCGCTGCCGGCCGGCTGAAATACGTGCTCGTCGGGCACGGCACCAAGCGCCAGCGCCGCATGTTCACCGACGCCGATCTCAACGAATTCATCGCCAATCAGAGCCGCAAGGACTCGCCCGCATGTCCGTCTACAAGAAGCCGCGCTCGCCGTTCTGGCACTTCGACTTCCAGTGGCGAGGTCGTCGCTTTCACGGCTCGACCAAATGCACGACGCGGCGCGAAGCCGTCAAAGTAGAGGCGGCCGAGCGCGAGAAGGCGAAGGCGTTCGTCGCGCAGACCGAGGCTGCGCGCACCTCGCTGCGGCTCGATGACGTGGCCGGACGCTACTGGTCGGAGCACGCCCGGCATCTCGCCGGCGCGGCCAATGGCGAGTTCAATCTGGCGCTGCTGATCCAATATTTCGGCAAGGACAGGCTGATCACCGAGATCACCGACAACGACGTCACCCAGTTGGTGGCGTGGCGGCGCGGGCATCAGGCGCGCGCGAAGAATTATTCCCAGCGACAGAATTAATCTCGCCCTACACCGTCAACCACACCACCGAAGAGCTGCGCCAGCTGTTCACCCGCTGCAAGCTGTGGGGCGTCCGCTTCCAGCACGAGCCGCGCTGGCACAAGCACATGCTGGCGGTGCCGTCCGAGCGGGTGCGCGAGGTCTCGGAGGACGAGGCCGCCGCGCTCGATGCCATCATGCGCGACGACTACGCGCCGTTCTTCGCCTTCGCGCGGGCGAGCGGACTGCGGCTCGCCGAGTGCCTGCTGAAATGGAGCGAGGTCGACTGGTCGGCGAAGCAGATCAGGAAGCTCGGCAAGGGCGGGCGGCCGGTGGTCACGCCGATCACCTCGGAGATCCGCGCGCTGCTGTGGCCGCTGCGCGGGCATCATGCGGAATTCGTGTTCACCTATGTGCCGACGCCGGCGGGGAACGCCGGCCGCCGGCCGCTCACCTATGGCGGGGTGCAGAGCTACTGGCGCCGGCTGCGCAAGCGCGCCGGCGTGGTCGGCCTGCGCTTCCATGATCTGCGCCACGACTTCGCCACCAAGCTGCTGCGCGAGACCGGCAACCTGCGGCTGGTGCAGAAGGCGCTCGGTCACCGCGACATCAAGACGACGACGCGGTACGCGCACGTGCTCGATTCCGACGTGGCCGAGGCCATGGAGCGCGTCGCCAAGTCCCGAACTCAGTCCCGCACTCGGCTGAAAGTCGTGTGAAATCAATGCTGACGAACAGTAGGCACAAAAGGACGCCGCAGATCGCATCTCGATCCTCGCTGCGTTGGAACGTCAGCTCGCCAAGGGCGACAAAGCTCTCGTCGGCAACACCGGCTATCGCCGCTATCTCAAGACCATCAGCGACGAGCACTTCGCGATCGACGCCGCTAAGGTCGAGGAGGAGAAGAAGTTCGACGGAATCTTCGTGCTGCGCACCAACACCGATCTCAACCCGCTCGAAGCCATGCTCTGCTACAAACACTTGTGGACCGTGGAGCAAACGTTCCGGACCGCGAAACATCTGCTCGCGACCCGCCCGATCTTCCACAAGTTGGACGAGACCATTCGCGGTCACGTGTTCTGCAGCTTCCTCGCCCTCGTACTCAAGAAGGCGCTGGATGACCGGATCGCCGCGGTCGGCCGCGCAGGCTCCTGGCCCGAGATCATCGCCGATCTCGACTCGCTGACCGAGACCGAGATCGAGCACGACGGCAAGCGCTTCGTCGCCCGTTCCGCCCCCCGTCCCGCCGCCAGTCTTGCCTTGCGCGCCGTCGGCGTCGCGCTTCCGCCAACCATCCGGGCAGCTGGCGAGACCGCCGCACACTGACCCGCCCAATCCCGAAATGTAGTGCCAAGCCGCGCTAGCGGCGAAAATCTCTATTGCCGATCAATTATTTAGCAAATTGACTGTTAAAGATGGGTCTAAGTCTGTCCCAAGACTTCGTCATGGATTGCAGAGCTTTCGCAGCATTAGGCGGATGGATGCGAGTTTCAAGAACGCGAGGGCGCTGCGGTTGAGATTTTCCCAGTCCTTGGCGAGGCGGCGGCAGCGGGTGAGCCAGGCGATCGTGCGTTCGACGATCCAACGCTTGGGCAACTGCACGAAGCCTTTTGCCTGATCGGGTCGTTTGACGATTTCGGTTTCGAGGCAAGGCAGGATTTTGGCGAGCGCGTTGCGAAGATCGGCCCTTGATAGGCGCTGTCGGCAGACAGCTTCGCAAGGAATGGAAACTGACCGAACAACGTTGCCAGCAACACGATGCCGCCATCGCGATCCTGGATGCCGGCGGAATGAACGATGGCGTGCAGCAACAGACCCAGCGTATCGACGAGAATATGCCGCTTCTTGCCCTTGATCAGCTTGCCGGCATCGAAGCCGTGCGGATCGATGCGGCCCCTTTTTCGGCGCTCTCGACGCTTCGACTATCGATGATGCAAGCGGTGGGGCTTCCTTCTCGTTCCGCTGCTCGCGGCATTCGACGTAGAGCGCGTGATGAATGCGATCGAGCACGCCGTCGCAGTGCCACCAAATGAAGTAGTTGTGGACCGTGCTGCGCGGCGGAAAATCCTTCGGAAGGTAGCGCCATTGGCAGCCGGTGCTCAGGATGTACATCACTCCGTTCATCACCGCGCGCATGTCTTGCTTGCGCTTGCCGCCGCCAGGCTTCGGCGGCGGAATGAACGGTTCGACAAGCGCCACTCGTCATCCGTCAGGTCGCTCGGGTAGCGCAGATGATCACGATTGTATTTCGCGCGGTTCTCGTTCGTCCACATCGGCGGTGGCCTCCCCTCGAATCAGGACCACCTCCCTTGAATCACAACCTATTTAAGTGATTCAACAAGTTTTGAGATGGAACATCAAGGAAACTGTGCGATGTCCACAAAAGCGTGCGGGGGGACGAGCGGCCGCGCAAGCTCACGCAAGGCGCGCTCGCCGACCTGCTGCGGCCGTTCGGCATCAAGCCGCGCAAGTTCTGGATCACTCGCGATCCCCCGGTAACGGCGCGTGGTTATCTGCGGGCCGACCTTGAAGCAGCGTGGAACGCCTACTGCTCGGAGCCCGGTACGCCTGGTACACAATCGAAAAGGTATCTGCGCTCGGTTCCGCTGGAGTGATTGAATTACCGGCGCGCTCGCCGCTAATGCATCTTCAATTCAGTTCGTGCGGCTCAGCGTCGTCGATCTTGCGCCATGCCTGCCAGGTCGGTGATTGGTAGACGTGTGGATCGTGGTCGGGCGGGAGCTCCTCGCACTCGTCGCAGAAGGCGTCGTGCCGCTCGCATATATCGGTGATCTCTCCGAGCATCATGCCACACGCCGCGTTGATACGCTCCCGGTCCTCGTGAGGGACAGCAGTGGCGAGCGACATTTCTATGTACTCGCATGCGTCGCCGAAGTCCCGGCTTGAGGTCGTCCGGGCAGACGTCGGTCACATAGCCGGCCGCTTGTAGCTCGGCGATCAAATCGGGCACGTGGCGCGCGTCGGCGAAGACTAGGGTCATCATCGTTGTCATCATTGCGTCCCCGTCAGTGGGTCGGCTTGAAATCATCATCAAGGTTTTGTAAACCGGCGGGTGCTCGTCTGCTGTCTTGTTTTGTCGTTCATCCCGCCAGCTCCACCTGACTTTTTCGTTCAAGCGGTGCAGCTCGGCGGCGCTCAGTTCGATGCGCGGTGGTGTGAGCTCGAAGCGCCAGCCGTCCGGGATGGCGAGCGGGATGTCCTCGGCGTCGATCCCGTCAGGGTCGTGCATGTCCGGCACCCAAACCAGCAGCCACGCCAGCGCCATCGCCATCTCGGGCGTGATGCCAACGCCATCGCTAACGCACTGGGCTTGGGGGTCGTACAGATCGCAGCACCAGCAGTAATTCTCCAGGGCCGGGTCGATCCAGAGGTCAGCTTGCATGAGGGCGATCGTTCTACGGATAACGCCCGGCGACGGCTGCATCGTGTGCTTGGCCGTTGTGCACCTGCAGCGCGGTGTCAAACGGCGCGCGGTCGGCGTCCGGTCGCAAACGGTAACGGTGCCGGGGATAGAACGGCGGCTTGTGTCGCCGTCGAACTCGGCCGCGCGCTTGATCCTCCTGAGCTCAAGCTCATCGTGTTCGACCACCTCGAGCGGTTCGCTCTCGAATAGGCCCAGCCGCGTGAGATCGCGCGCGCACGCGTCCGTGGCGCGGAGGGACAGGCGCACAGCCCAGGAGAGCTCCTTGACCGTGCACCATCGGTTTGCCTTCGCACGAATCGAAGGCGTGAATCTGGTCGGTGGTTATCATCGCTCATCGCCGCCTCCGACGCTTCACGCTGGTGGTCGGCTCCGGCGGATGGCGGGTGTGAGCGGCGACATAGGCCGCAAGCCCCGCATTCTTGGGGACATAGGAGACGTTGCGAGATGGACGTCACCGGCACCTTGAGCTTTTGCAGCGTGCGCTCGCTGATCGCCGATCAGCTCGGCCAGCTCGGCGCGCGGGATGAGCTCATCGCCATCTGGCAACGGAATGTGTCGGCGCTTGTGTTTGGTGTACTTTTTTCGGATGGGGTTGCTGCGCGGGCTGGCAGCGGCTTCGACGGGATCGGTCACGCACGTTCTCCGATGGTTTGCTTCCACCGGAAATATGAAGGCTCAAACGTAGCTCCGGAATTTGCCCGCCATGGGCTAGCGACAATTTACCGCGAGCAGTGCCTCGGAAGGCCGCGCTATCGGCCTTTGAGCTTGATCGGCTCGGCCACCGATTTGCCTGCGTTCTCGATCAGCGCGCCGATGCGCTCGACCGCCGCCCGCTGCGGATCGTCGAACAGATGCGCATAGCGCGCGGTGGTCGTCGGGTTGCTGTGGCCCAAGAGCGCGCCGATCAGCGGCAAGCTCGCGCCACTGCTCACAAGCTGGCTGGCGAAGCTGTGCCGCAGATCGTGGATGCGCAGCCCGGTGATCCCGGCCGCCCGCAAGATCGCGGCCCAATTGTGCTTGATGGTCGCCCGATGGCCACGGCCATGGCGGGCAAAGACGTACTCCGGCAGCCGATGCGGATGCTCGCGCGCCTGCTCCTCGCGTATCCGACTCAGCAAGGCCCGCGCCGGAGCGGAGAGCGGCGCGACGTGGTCGGTGCGTTGCTTCACGGTGTGACCGGGCTTGCTCCAGACGCCGCTGGTGAGATCGAGATCAGCCCATCTGGCCGCCAGCGCCTCTCCTTTACGGCAGCCCGTGAACATCAACAGCCGCACGATGTCCGCAGCTTGCGGCTCGGGATGCGCGGCCAGCGCCTGCGTCAGGCGCGCCAGCTCGTCGGCGCTCAAGTATCTCTTGCGCTGTCCTTCATGGTTCCGGCCGATGCCCCGAACTGGATTGCTCTCGCGCATCTCCCATCGGATTGCCAAATTGAACATCTTCGACAGCACGGCGACGACGCGATTGGCAGCGAACGGACCAGCCGAGTCGGTGAGCTTGCGATGCAGCCGATCGATGTCGCCGAACCGCACGTCGGCAACCTTGGTGTGCTCGCCGAAGAACGGCAGCCATGTGGTTCTTGATCAGGCGCTTGTAGTCGAGGCGGGTGCTCTCGCCCACACGTGGCAAATGCTCGGCCGCGAAGCGCTCGAACAGCTCGGTCATGGTCGGTGCCTTGCGCTCGGCTTGCAGCTCGCCGAGCGGATCGCCGCCCTGGTCGACGATCTGCTTCAACCGCTTGGCCTCGGCCCGCGCCTCGCTGGTGCGCCAGTCCCCGGCGTCGCCGATGGTGAAGGAGCGATCGCGCATGCTGCCGCGGGTGCGATAGCGGAGGATGTAGCTCCTCGCGCCGTTGGCGGTGAGCCGGACGCCAAAGCCGCCCATCTTGCCGTCATAGACGATCGTGCTGCCGGTGGCGGGCAATGCCAGCCGTTTGACGGTGGCGTCGGTCAAGTGTTGCGTCGGCATGAGGTCCCTTCTCGTATCCGCACTATATCCGCAATCGCGGACGGCGTGCGCCTTCCAGCCATATGCACGCCGTTTCCGGGGCGTTGCAAGAGAAATGCCGATGAGCTGTGGACTTCTCGTGCCTTCGCGGAAGAAGTGTCGATGCCGCAAAACTTGGCGAAAAGGCCCCGGCCGAAACTGTTCGTGACGGGTTACGGCGCGTTGTCCGACGCGCGGTTCGGCAAGATCCTCACGCTGAAGAAGCCGTTCATGATCGATGACTTGTTCGGCGGCATCGCGGCACTGTTGCCGGCACGGTTGCGCGAGCGACGCCTGCGGGTCGCGTAGACCCGCCAGCGGGTTGCGTAGACCTCAACCCATCGTCGGGTATGAGATATAAGCGGGCCGGCCGATTGGCCGCTCGAGCTCGCGCTACGTCGATGCCGGAACGCGGGACTTTTCTCTGCCTTGAGCGTTGTTCCCGGCCCAAACGGCCGAGACCGCGCATGTCGACAGCTGTTGCCGACCGAGATTCCGCCGCGGGTCCGGGATTTTCGCGGCCTGCGCGCCTACGCCTCCGCCATGTCGGGGTGGGATTGGGCCTGTGCCTTCTGGCGGTGGGCTGCTGCGCGTCCACCGCCTGGGCGGCGGCGGGTCAGGCCAAGGGTTCGGAGGGGGTTCTCCTCACGCAGATCCTGCTCCTGATCTGCTTCGGTGGACTGCTCGGCGAGCTCATGCTGAAGCTGGGACAGCCGGCCGTGATGGGGCAGCTGCTCGCCGGCATCATTCTCGGTCCGTCCGTGCTCGGCGCGTTGTGGCCGGACGCGCATCACCTGATTTTTCCCGCGACGCCGGCGCAGCGGAGCATGATCGAAGGGGTGGCGCAGTTCGGCATCCTGCTGCTGCTGCTGCTGGCCGGAATGGAGACCGAGCTCGCGCTGGTGCGCGGCGTCCGCCGGGCGGCGGTCAGCGCCTCGGTCGGAGGAATTGCGGTGCCGTTCGCCTGCGGCTTTGCGCTCGGTCAGTTTCTCCCCGAATCGTTGCTGCCGGCGCCGGAGCAGCGCCTGATCACGTCGCTGTTCCTCGGCACTGCGCTGTCGATCTCGTCGGTCAAGATCGTCGCCACCGTCATCCGCGAGATGGGGTTCCTGCGCCGCAATGTAGGCCAGGTGATCCTCGCCTCGGCGATCGTCGACGACACGATCGGCTGGATCATCATCGCGGTGACGCTCTCGCTCGCCTCCCACGGCAGCCTCGACTTGTGGTCAGTGGGGCAGGGCGTGCTCGGCACCTTCGCCTTCCTGGCGGTGAGCTTCACCGTCGGCCGCCGCCTCGTGTTCAAGATGATCCAGTGGGCCAACGATCACTTGCGCAGCGAGGCGGCGGTGATCGCCGCCATCCTGGTCATCATGGGAACCTGCGCCCTGATCACGCACGTGATCGGCGTGCACACGGTGCTGGGCGCCTTCGTCGCCGGCATCCTGGTCGGCGAGTTGCCGATCCTGACGCGGCGCATCGACGAGGAGCTGCGCGGCCTGGTCGCGGGCCTGTTCATGCCGGTGTTCTTCGGCCTCGCCGGCTTGAGCGCGGACCTCACCATCCTGCACAGCGGCGAGCTCGCGCTGCTCACGCTCGGGCTCGTCCTGATCGCCACCATCGGCAAGACCGGCGGCGCCTTCGTCGGCGGCTATTTCGGCGGCCTCACGCGCAAGGAATTGCTGGCACTGGCGACTGGCATGAACGCGCGCGGCTCGACCGAAGTGATCGTCGCGACGATCGGGCTGTCGATGGGCGTGCTCAGCCAGATCCTGTTCACCATGATCGTCGCCATGGCGGTCATCACCACGCTGGCGATGCCGCCGACCCTGCGTTGGGCCTTGCGGCGCTTGCCGGTGCGGGAGGAGGAGCAGAAACGCATCGATCGCGAGCTGTTCGAGGAGCACAGCTTCGTCGCCAACCTGGAGCGCATCCTGGTCGCCGCCGACGACAGCCCTAACGGCGTCTTTGCGGCGCGGCTCGCCGGCCTGATCGCCGGATCGCGCAAAATGCTCGTCACGGTCGTCAAGATCCCCGGCAAGTCACCCGGCAAGCGCGGCGAATCCGACGTCGACACGGAAGCTGACCAGACCGTGGAAGCGCTGCGGCAGTCGGCCGAGGCGGCCGCCGATACGGATCAGGCGGCCGCGCCGGACGTCGAGGTCGTCGCGCCCCAGCCCGACACGAAGATCGAGGAGATCGTCGAAAAGGAAGCCCGCAAAGGCTACGACCTGTTGATCGTCGGCGTCGCTCCGACGACCTCGTCGAAGGGTGGATTTCACCCCGGCGTTTCGCGCTTGGCGAGTGTGTTCGACGGGTCGGTCGCGGTGGCCGTGGCGCGCGGGCAGCACACCCGCGACTCGGGCGAATCGTCCATCAACCTGCTGGTGCCGGTCACCGGAAACGAGGCGTCGCGACGCGGCGCGGAGGTCGGGGTCGAGCTCGCCAAGGCGGTGAAGTCTCCGGTCATGGTCCTGTCGGTGCTGACGCCGGGCATGAGCAACGCGCGCGAGCGCCTCGGCACCGCACGCCGCGACGCCGCCGAAGTGATCAGGGAGATCAGGGAGATCGCCGATTTCCACGAGGTGCCGGTCAAGTCGGCGATGCGTACCGACATCTCCCCGGCGGAAGCGATCCTGCGCCAGGCGCGCCGCGGCGGCCATGATCTCATCGTGCTCGGGGTGAGCCGCCGGCCCGGCAAGGCGCTGTCGTTCGGCGAGCTCGCGACCGCGTTGCTCGAGAGCTCCGACCGCTCGCTCCTGTTCGTCGCCGCCCAGACCGCCGGGCGACGAAGCGCGGGCAAGGGGGGTAAGGCCGCCGAGGGACAGGCGCGGACGGGATGATCGGTTGAGGATGCGCCGATGTCGGCAGCGAGCGAGGCCGCGCTTCTCGCGATCCGCTTCCGCACCGCCTTTGTGCTGGACCCTTCGGGTCGTATCGCGACGGTGAACGATCCCGGCCGTTCTCTCGCCCCCAGGTTTGCCCTGCTGGGATGCCAATCCGCAAACGTTCATGGCGTGCGTGCCGACGTGACGGATGACGTCGCCGCGCAACTCATGCCTCGCGGGGTCGGAACCGCCTTTCGTCGAGCGGTGCGGCGCGCCGAGCCACCGGGACCGTTACGTCGAGCTCCTGTCGCGCGACGCCCTCGTGCCCAAGGTCCGACTGGAGGTGACGTATGTCCTTCCCCACGATGTCGTCTACCCGCATGACGTTCGACTGATCTCCTCCGAGGGCGTCGAGGGGGAAGCGCTCCGCGCCACCTTGGCGGACCAGGGCGTGCCCGCCGGCCTCGCGGCGATGGGATTTGCCGATGTGTCGGAGTTTTGGCAGCCCTGGTGTGCGGCCCTGCACGGCGGCGCAGTGGCCTCGGTGGCGTTCGCGGCGCGCCTCTCTGAAACGGGAGCGGAGCTCGGATTGGCCACTTCGCCTGAGCTGAGAGGCCGCGGCTATGCGGCTGCTGCGACAGCCGGATGGACGCGAATGAATTCCCTGCGGTCGCGGGCGCTCTTCTACAGCACCGAGCAGGCGAACATCGCGTCACGCCGAGTTGTTGCTCGGCTCGGGTTGCGGTTCCTGGGGGCCAGCTTCCAGCTTTCTTGAGCCTTCGCCTGCCGAGGGACGCGGCCTTGGAGGCCGGTCACAACGAAGCGGAGCGAATACGCCTCCTACTCCGCCGCCTGCACGTCCTCGGCGTCGATGAAGCCGCCCGACTGGCGGCGCCACAGCACGGCGTAGTGGCCGCCCGCGCGCAAGAGCTCGCCGTGCGTGCCCTGCTCGACGATATGGCCGCGGTCGAGCACGATCAGGCGATCCATCTGCGCGATGGTGGAGAGGCGGTGCGCGATCGCGATCACCGTCTTGCCCGCCATCAGCGTGCCGAGGCTCGCCTGGATCGCCGCCTCGACCTCGCTGTCGAGGGCCGAGGTCGCCTCGTCGAGCACCAGGATCGGCGCATTCTTCAGGATCACCCGGGCGATGGCGACGCGCTGGCGCTGGCCGCCCGAGAGCTTCACGCCGCGCTCGCCCACCTGGGCGTCATAGCCGTGTCGCCCCTTCCAATCCTCAAGGCCGAGAATGAATTCGTGGGCGTGCGCGAGCTGGGCGGCGGCGACCACCTCGTCGTCGCTCGCTGCCGGGCTGCCGTAGCGGATATTGTCGCGGATCGACCGGTGCAGCAGCGAGGTATCCTGGGTGACCACCGAAATCTGCGCGCGCAGCGATTCCTGCGTCGCGCGCGAGATGTCCTGGCCGTCGATCAGGATGCGTCCGCCCTCGAGGTCGAAGAAGCGCAAGAGCAGGTTGATCACCGTCGACTTGCCGGCGCCGGAGCGCCCGACCAAGCCGATTTTTTCGCCCGGCTGCACGGTCAGCGTGAAGCCGTCGAGTACGCCGGTTGCGCGGCCATAGCCGAACCGCACGTCGGCGAATTCGATCCGCCCCTTGGTGACGCGCAGGGATTGTGCGTCAGGCTCGTCGATCAGCTGCAGCGGGCGCGCGATCGTGATCATGCCCTCCTGCACCACGCCGATCTCCTCGAAGATCTCGGTGACCGAGAAGGCGACCCAGCGCGACATGTTGGTGAGCTGGAAGGTGAGCGGCAGCACCATGGCGATGGCGCCGACCGCGACCTTGCCGTCGAGCCACAGCGCGAGCGCGATCGCGCCGGAGCCGGCGACCAGCGCCGCGTTCAACAGCGCGAGCAGCGTGCCGAACGCCGTGATCAGCCGCTGCTGGGCGAGGAAGCGGCCGGTGTGGTACTCGACCGCGTCGCGCACATAGGCGTCCTCTTCGCGCGGTCGCGCGAACAGCTTCAGGGTGAGGATGTTGGTGTAGCTGTCGACGATCCGGCCCATCAGCGCCGAGCGCGCCTCCGAGGTCACCTTGGAGCGGTCGCGCAGGCGCGGCACGAAGAAGACGAGCAGGCCGATATAGCCGGCGAACCAGAACACCACCGGGATCGCCAGCCACCAGTCGGCCGCCGCCGTCATGATGGTCGCGGTCGTGCCGTAGACGATCACGTACCAGACCGCGGTCACCGACGCGACCATGCTTTCCCGCAGCGCCGGCCCGGTCTGCATCACGCGATTGGAGATGCGCCCGGCGAAGTCGTTCTGGAAGAACGCCCAGCTCTGCCGCACCACGTGCCAATGGCTCTGCCAGCGGATCAGGTTGGTGAACGGGCCGGCGATCGCCTGGTTGGTGACCAGGTAGCGGGCGAGCACGATGCCCGGCCGCGCCGCCAGCACGATGAACGCCATGCCGGCGAGCCACGGCCAGGTCTCGCCGAGGAAGCGGTCGGGCGGCACCGACGTCACCAGCGTGACGATGCGGCCGATGAACCACGGGATCGCCGTATCGAACAGGGCGACGAAAAACTCGATCACGATCAGGGCGAGGAACAGTCCTTTCGCCTGGCGGGCGAAGTGCCAGTAGAACGCGAGCAGCCCGCCCGGCGGCTCCGGACGCTCCGGCAGGCCGGTCGGATGCAGCGCCCGCTCGAACAGGGAAAACATGGCTCAGGCCCGCGAATAGCGAAGATTGCCGCGTCCGCGCCGTTCGGCGCGCCCGGCAGCCTCATTGTGGTTCGGATTCGCCGCTGCTGCTAGGCGTCCATCGTGACAGGAGCAAGGCGCCGGACGCTGATCTGCCGCTCATTTGTGCAGCCGTGACGTACAGGGCGCGCCGGATTAAAAATTCGGTTGTGACCCGGATGCAACAGACTTGGCCCGCGATTCTGTGCATAAAGAAGTCCATGGCGGTAATACGTTCCCTCCTCTGTGCATTGGCGGTGGTCCTGGTCGGCGGGCCTGCGGCGGCGCTCGACTTGCAGGGGCTGTTCGGCCCGAACATGCCGAACGACTTCTATGCCGGCGTCGGCCTCAACAAGACCCACCACACCGGTTACGTGCCGGGCACTACCTTCCACCCGGAGGTCTGGGTTCCGGGCGCCAAGGTGTTCGGCGGCTGGCGCATCTTCGACCGCGCCCGGCTGGAAACCGCCTACCACTATCTCGGGACCAGCACGTTCGAGGAAGGCTTCCCCGGGCTGCGCACCAGCGAGCGCAGCCATGCAGTGTCGGAGACGCTGCTGCTCTATACGCCGCCGGTGCAGGAGCTCACCGGCCTGCCGACCTTCGTCCCGCTGCGCGTGTTCGGCCGGGTCGGCGGTGCCTACAAGTTCATCCACCAGCAGTCGGTTTTCGGCACCTTCGACGAGAGCGGCGTCTCCTACCACCTGGGCTTCGGCCTCGAGTGGGAGCTCAGCCCGGTGGCGTTCGCCCGCTTCGAATACGAATACATCTCCAAGATCATCACCGGCACCGACCGCGTCGTCGACGTTCAGCACACGCCGATCTCGGTCGTGTTCGGCGTGCGTTTCTAGCAACCGGATTTCCGACGGCACAGTCGAGCTGCGAAACGCGGCCGGGCGCCTCGCCCTAGGCGGCGTTGCGCGGGCGTCGGCTCCGGCTGACCATAGTTGACTCAGTCAACAATTTGCTTGACACTGTCAACCTTCTCGTCGGCCGAACGGGTGGACGATGTCGCAAGCCCTTCTCCCGCACCGGATCGCCGCGGTACGGCGGTTCAACCGCTTCTACACGCAACGCATCGGGGTGCTGCGCCACGAGTGGGGCGGTCTCCCGATCTCGCTCACCCAGGCGCGGGTGCTCTACGAGCTCGCCCAGCGCGACGCGCCGACGGCGAGCGAGATCGGCGGCGCGCTCGGGCTCGACGCCGGATACCTGAGCCGCATCCTGCGCGGGTTTGCGGCGCGCAATCTGATCGCGACCGAGCGCTCCAGGGTGGACGGGCGGCAGGTTCACCTCCGCCTCACCGCCGCCGGCCGCAAGGCCGTCGCTTCCCTCGATACATATTCGAATTGGGACGTGGGGGAGATGCTGGAGGCGCTTCCGGCCGTCGGGCAGGACCGCTTGGTCGCCGCCATGGGTCAGATCGAGGACCTGCTGGTGGATGCGCCGAGAGGTTCCGGCGCCGTCGACCTGCGCCTGCACCGCGCGGGCGACATGGGTTGGATCGTCAGCCGCCACGGCGCGCTCTACGCGGAAGAGTACGGCTGGGACGAGCGGCTGGAAGCGTTGTGCGCGGAGATCGTCGCCGGCTTCCTGCGCAATTTCGATCCGGCGCGGGAGCGCTGCTGGATCGCCGAGCTCGACGGCGAGCGGGTAGGCACCGTCATGCTGGTGAAGGATTTCCGCCGAGGTCGCGCGGCTGCGGCTGCTGCAGGTGGAGCCGGCGGCGCGCGGGCGCGGCATCGGTGAACGGCTGGTCGCCGAATGCGTTGCCTTCGCGCGCACGGCCGGCTACCGCAAGATCACGCTGTGGACGCACAGCGTGCTCACCGCCGCGCGGCTTCTCTACCAGCGCGCCGGCTTCGAGCTCGTCGCGAGCGAGTCCCACACCGAGTTCGGCAAGGAGCTCGTCGGCGAGACCTGGGACCTCATGCTCACTCCTCCTTGAGGCCCAGTTCCTCGATCAGCCGCTTCTCCTCGGCGGTCTTCTTGAGCGCGTAGGCACGGTAGTCGTCGCTGCCGAGATAGAATGGCTCCTGATCGAACTTCGTCATCGCGGCGACGTAGGAGGGCTCCTCCATGCCTTTCTT
This sequence comes from uncultured Alphaproteobacteria bacterium, assembly GCA_963777755.1. Classification (GTDB taxonomy): domain Bacteria; phylum Pseudomonadota; class Alphaproteobacteria; order Rhizobiales; family Xanthobacteraceae; genus DATFWC01. Next base: position 271,996 of record CAVZSC010000044.1, on the reverse strand, counting down.
GAACGTGTCGTGCAGGATCGTCACCACGGATCGGTCCATCCCGGCGGGACCGGCAATGCCGAACGGCGAGTTCGAGACGATGTCGATGCCATGCTCCTGCAGCGTCGGGGCGTTTGGCCAATTGCGGGTGCGTGCGGCCCCCCAGGTCACCAGCAGTCGCAAATCGCCGGCGTTCACCAGCTGCGCCCAGCCGGTCGAATCCGCCACCACGTGGATGTGCCCACCGAGCAGGGCACTGGTCGCCTCGGCATTGCCTTTGAACGGAACGTGCGTCCACTTGAGGCCCTGCTGCTTGGCGATCTGCTCCATGGTGATATGCAGGCTGGTGCCGGCGCCCGGCGTCCCGTAGTTGATCTTGCCCGGATTGGTCTTGGCGTCGGCCATGAGCTCGGCGAACGTTTTCCACGGCGCGTCCTTGCGCACCACGACGCCGAACGTGTAGCCGGTCACCCCGATGACGTAGGTGAAGTCGCGGGCCGGGTCGAAGCTCGTCTTGCGCATCGCCGGATAGCGGAACACGGTGATCGGAATCTGCGCCACCGTGTAGCCGTCCGGCCTGGCATTGGCGGCCATGTGAGCCGGGCCGACGGTGCCGGCCGCGCCACCCCGGTTCTCGATCACGATCGATTGCCCGAGGTGCTTCTCGGTCGCGGTGGCGAGCGCCCGCATGACCACGTCGGTGGTGCCGCCCGCCGGCCACGGCACGATCAGGGTGACCGGCCGGGCCGGAAACGTCTGCGCCCCGGCGGCGACGCTCCATGCGCCGATCAGCAGTCCAACCAGGCTCGCAACGAGCCGCGTCCCCCATCCGGTCGCTGGCCGGGCCATGTCATCCTCCCTTGTGGCTGCCGATTGCCCTGATTAAATCACGGGCCGGCGCGCCCGTCAGGCGCTATCGCGCCAGGCGACATCTCCTCGCAAATTCGGCCCATCTCCTATTCGCTTGCGCCTCCGTCACAAGGAACCCAGCCCAATGATCGAGCTCCACTACTGGACCACGCCGAACGGCCACAAGATCACGATTTTTCTCGAAGAGACCGGCCTCGAGTACAAGATCGTCCCGGTCAACATCGGCAAAGGCGATCAGTTCAAGAAGGAGTTCCTGACGATCTCGCCGAACAACCGCATCCCGGCGATGATCGATCATGCGCCGGCCGACGGCGGCAAGCCGATCCCGGTGTTCGAATTGGGCGCCATGCTGCTCTATCTCGCCGACAAGACCGGCCGGTTCATCCCCAAGGACCTGCGCGGCCGCACCCAGGTGCTCGAATGGCTGTTCTGGCAGATGGCCAACCTCGGCCCCAATTCCGGGCAGAACAACCATTTCAGCAACTACGCGGTGGAGAAGATTCCCTATGCGATGGACCGCTACCGCAACGAGGTGAACCGCCTCTACGGCGTGCTCAACCGCCACCTCGCTGAACGTGACTACCTCGCCGGCGACTATTCGATCGCCGACATGGCGAGCTATCCGTGGATCGTGCCGTGGGAGCGCCAGGGGCAGAATCTGGACGACTTCCCGCACATCAAGCGCTGGTTCGAGGCGATCCGCGCCCGTCCCGCGGTGGTGCGCGCCTACGACAAGGCGAAGGAGATCAACCCGAATGCCGGCGGCATCCGCACCGCGGAAGAGCGCGCCATCCTGTTCGGTCAGACCGCCGCCTCGGTCGAGCAGGCGGTGAAATAGAGAAGCCGGGAGTTCCGGCATCGCCGTATATGACACTGCGATGCCGCTTGGTTCACTCTCCCCGCACTTGCGGGGAGAGTGCCTGCCCCCGACTTGATCGGGCGTCGACGCGCTCTTGCGCGTCGGGTGAGGGGCGAAACGCGAAACGTTTTAAGTCCCGCGGCCCCACAGGCCGCAGTAGCGGCGCGCGATGAACGGCAGACCGTTCTCGTAGCCGGGCCAGCTTGAGTAGGCCGGGAGTTTGAACTCCTTCTCGGCCGGTTCCCAGCACTTGCCTTCGCGTGCAAGCTTCTGAATCTCGGCGGAGGCCTCCTGCAGCAGCTTGAGCTGGTCCTCGACGTCCTTCTTGGTGCCGAGGCGCCCGCCCGGCTGGCCGGGATGGCCGGGGATCATGCGTTCCCAATCCATCGCCAGCACCTTCTTGAGGAATTCCTCGGTCTCGAGCGGATACATGTCGATCATGCCGCGGCCCGGCACCGTGCCGACCGGGATGGTGTCGACGATGAACACGATCTTCTCCCGCGGCAGCCGCATGACCAGGGTCGAGTTGGAATGGTTGAGGCCATGATAGCTCAGCTCAAGCGTGGTGCCGCCGAGCTCGATGGTCCTGTTGGTGTCGACCGTCTGATCGGGAATCGGCGTGTGCGGATCCTTGAGCATCGCCAGCCGTTCCTGGGCGCGCTTGTGTGCGATGATGGTGGCGCCGGCATCCTTGAACGCCTTGCCGCCCGAGATGTGATCGAAATGATGGTGGCTGTAGATGAGGAACCTGACCGGCTTGTCGGTGACCTTCTTGATCTCGTCGAGATAGGCCTGTCCGCCGGTCGGGCGCCCGTAGGCGACCGGATCGGTGGCAATCACGCCATCGTTGGTGACGATGAACATCGCCTGATGGTTGCCGTTGCGGAAGATGTAGACATTGTCGGTGCCGTCGACCTTCTTGGTCTCGATCTGCGGTCGTGCCGGCTGCGCCGGTGCCGGGGCTGGCTGCCCCGGAGCGGGCTGCGCCTGCGACCAGGCCGGGCCGGCGAGGCCGACCAGCAGGGCCGCTGATGCCAATAGGATCCGCGTCATTTGAGTTCCTCCCTCGAAGAGTGCGCGAGAGCCAACCGTGTCGCCCCTCGGGTCGCGCGAACCCCGACGGCGGCATTCTTTCCGCATCCCGTCTCGTCCATGCTGGGCGGCCGATGCTTCGGCCTCAAGTCACATTCGCCTGATTGCATCCGCCACCGCATTGGGAGAAAGAACACGGCGCGCTGGCGGCCTATTCCGCGTGCGGCAAGTCGTCTCGCCGGCACCGCTTCAGAACGTCAGGCCGGTGCGGAAGACCTCGACTGCGTAAAACATGAGCTCGGCGTCGAGGCTGCGCTGGATGTTCGCGGCCTTGCGGAAGCCGTGCTGCTCGCCCGCATAGAGCAGGTAGCCGACGGGCTTTCCGCGCCGGCGCAGCGCCGTCACCATGGCCTCCGTCTGGTTGGGCGGCACCACCGCGTCTTCGTCGCCCTGGAAGAAGATCACCGGCCGGGTCAGGCGATCGGCGTGAAACAGCGGCGAGCGGGCGCGGTAGAGCGCCTCCTCCTCCGGGTAAGCGCCGATCAGCCAGTCGAGATAACGCGACTCGAACTTGTGGGTGTCGCGCGCCAGCGCCGTGGCGTCGCTCACGCCGTAGTAGCTGGCGCCCCCGTGGAAGAAATCGTGGAACACGAGCGCGGCGAGCGTGGTGTAGCCGCCGGCGCTGCCGCCGCTGATGACGATCCGCTGCGGGTCGACGCTGCCGCGCGCGACGAGGAACTTGGCGCCGTTGATGCAATCCTCCACGTCCGCCACGCCCCACTGGCGATGCAACGCCTCGCGGTAGGCGCGGCCGAAGCCGGTGCTGCCGCGGTAGTTCACGTCGAGCACCGCGATGCCGCGGCTGGTCCAGAACTGGGTGCCGAGGCTGAGCGCGCTCGAGGCGGCCGAGGTCGGGCCGCCATGGCACTTGACCAGGAGCGGCGGCTTTTCGTCGTCCGGCGCCGCATGGTCGGCATGGTGCGGCGGATAGAACAGCCCGAAGGCGATCTCGCCGCCCGAGGTGGGGAAGCGGATGCTCTCCGGAGTGCTCAGGTAATCGGGAATGCGCAGCGCCTTGTCGTCGAGAAGGCTGGTCGATTGCTTGAGGATGCGGCGCTCGCCGGTGGCAAGATCGAGCGACACGATGCAGCCGGGGAGCGCCGGCGCGCCGGCACGAAACGCCACCTGCTCGCCTTCGGCCCGCACCGACCCGAATTCGGTGAACGGCGTATCGATCGGCGTCAGGGCGCCGCCCCGCAGGTCGATGACCGCCAGATGTCCGAGCCCGTCCTCGGAATAGCTGCAGACGATGCGGTCCTCTGCGGCGAACGCATAGGTCGACATGGCGAACTGCCATTGCGGCTGACCGAACTCCGCAGCCTTCGGCGCGATCGGCGTCGTCTGCCTGCTCGCGGGATCGTGCCGGTACAGGTTCCACCAGCCCGACCGGTCGGACACGAACACGAGCGCGTCGCCGCGCGGCGACCATTCGGGCTGGAAGATCGATTCGCTCTCGCCGCCCGCAACGACGTGTGGGACGAGCGCACCATCCTCCGCCAGATCGGCGACGTAGAGCGTGGTGCCGTTCCATGGCATCGCCGGCAGGTCCCAGGCGAGCCAGACGAGCCTGCGCCCGTCGGGCGACAGGCGCGGCGAGGAAAAGAAATCGTGTCCCTCGACGAGGATGCGCCCCGGCTCGCCACCGGGCCGGGCGAGATCGACCGCCACGATCGCATTGGTCGGCAGGCGCGTCGTGCCGGTGTGATCCTCGCGCACGCCGATCCAGCGCCGCCGGCGTGCATCGACGATGCCGTCGGCAAAGCGCCAGTCGCGGCCTTGCACCGGCGGCGCCGGCGTGAGCGCCTCGGGTGCTCCACCCGACACGGCCTGTCGGTGCAGGCGCCCGTCGGCGAAGTTGGAGAAATAGATGGTGCCGTCATGCACCGTCCAGGCGCCGCCGCCGTACTCGTGCACGCGCGTGCGCACGTTGAACGGCGCTGGCGTGAGGTCGATCGCGGTTCCGTCGTCCGCAAGGCGGACGACCACGAAGCGGCCCTGCTCCTGCGGCCGGCCCTCGAGCCAGTAGACGCTGCCGCCGTCGATGCGCGCATCCGGCAGCGATACAGTCTGCGCGACGATGAGCTCGGAGGTGATCGGCGAGCGCCAGGACCCGTACGGCGCGCGCTTGCTGGTCATGGCCCTGCGATCACTCGCCGCCGCCCACCAGGCCGGCGATCTTCCAGGAGGCGCCTTCCTTGGTGTAGCAGAGCTGGGCGCCGGTGAGGGAAGCGAGCGCGTCGGCCGCGACGAAGCCGATCTGGCCCGAGGGGGTCACGACGCGCAGCCACTCGCCGCCCGTATTGGCGGTGCTCTGGGCGTCATCGTCGAGCACGCGCACCAGGTGCATGCCGAGCTTCTCGATCGCCGGCGCGGTGGTGCTCGGCGTTTCGCGCACCTCGACACCCTCGCGCATCGGGTAACCCCATTCGAGCGGATCGGTGTCGGTGGTCTGCGCAAGCTCCTCGAGCTCGCGCTCGTCGAGGGTCGGGCTGGCCGGCCCGCACAGGACCGACTTGCGCTCCGGCAGCGGCGCCGCGGTGGTTTCAGCCGCAAAGCCGGCGAGCGCCTCCCAGCCGGACCCGTCCTTGGCGGCGAGGCCGAGCGCCTGGGCGAGAACGTCGATGCCGGACTTCTTGGGTGCCGGCTTGCCGTCCTCGCGCTCCCAGAAGAACCCCTTGGCGACGACCAGGCGGGCGAGCGCCGCGCGGTCCTTGCGCTGGGCGATGCCAGCGAGGTCCTTGCGGAAGGCATCGAAGCTCGGGTCGTGCACCACTTCAGGCAACTGCACGGCGACCGGCTTGTACGGCTTGGGCGGGGCCGCCTGCGGCGGAGGGGTAGGCGGCGGCGGGGGAGCCGACTTCTGCGGTGCGGCGCTCGTCGCGCCCGGCAGGGCGAGGGCCAGCGCGAGGGCGAGCATAGCCGAAAGGGAAACAGCACCACGCATCTCGATTGTCTCCTCTCGGAAGGATGGAGGAAGGGCAGGGCCCGGCAGCCCGGATGCTCAGTCGCCGCCCCCAACATAGCCGACGATGCGCCAGGGGCTGTTGCCCTCCTTGGCATAGCAGAGCCGGTCCGCATAGGAGGACATGAGCGAATTCGGCGCCACGAAGCCGGCCTTTCCGCTCGGCGTGGCGACGCGAGCCCAGGAGTTGCGTGCTGGATCGGTGTCGCTGTCCTTCTCCTCGAAGCCGAGCACGCGCACGAAATTGAGCCCGAGCGTCTCGACCACCGCGGCGTTTGCCTGCGGTGCGGCGCGCACCTGCAGCCCGGCCGCGCGGGGGTAGTTCCATTCCAGCCCGTCGCTCTGCGTGCTGTCGATCAATTCGCCGCGCGCCTCCTCGTTGAACTGCGGGATGGCGGGGGCGCAGATGATGGGGGCGCGGCCGGGAAGCGGCCCGGCGCTGGTCTCTGCCGCGAAGCCGGCGAGGATCTCCCAGCCGCTGCCGTCGTCGGCATCGAGCATCAGCGCCGCGGTCAGGTTGTCGAGGCTCGACCGCGCGGGATCGAAGCCGCCGCTGAAGTCGCGTTCCCAGAAGAAATCCTTCGGCACGATGCGCTGGCCGAGCGCCGTGCGGTCGCGGCGCTTGGCGATCTCGGCGACCTCCCTGCGGAACGCATCGAAGCTCGGGTCGCGTGGGCTGGCGGCAATCGTGACCGGCACCGTCTTGTACGGCTTCTGGGCCGGCAGCGCGGGGGGAGCCGGCGGTCGCGCCGGCGGCTGCGCGCGTGGCGCAGGGGGAGGCTGGGTCTGTGCCGGGATCGGCTCGACCGCAACACCCAGAACCGCCCCGGCGAGGAGAGAGGTCAACATCAGCTGCCGCATCGAGATTCTCCGCCGTCTCGCGCCCTACACTCAGAGCGAAATTGGGGCCGGATGATGTCGAAAGCTGGTGGGATCGGCGACCAGACCCTGTCGTCATCACGGCTTGGCCGGCACCACGCGCAGAAGGCGCCCGGACGAGCTGTCAGTGACCAACCAGAGGGCGCCGTCGGGTCCGCTGCGCACGTCGCGGATGCGCTCGCGGAGATCCTGCAGCAGGCGCTCCTCCCGGGTCACCTTGTCGCCGTCGAGCTCGAGGCGCACCAGCGCTTGGCCGGCGAGCGCGCCGACGAACAGGTTGCCGCGCCAGGCGGAAAACAAGTTGCCGACAGAGAATGCCATGCCGGACGGCGCAATCGAGGGCACCCAGTATTTGACGGGCTGCTCCATGCCGGCCCGTTGCGTGCTCTCGTGGATCTTCGCGCCGCTGTAGTCGATGCCGTAGCCGATGACCGGCCAGCCGTAGTTCTTTCCCGCGTCCGGTATGTTGATTTCGTCGCCGCCGCGTGGACCATGCTCGTGCATCCACATCCGTCCGCTTGCGGGGTTGAGTGCCGCGCCTTGCGCGTTGCGGTGCCCGTAGCTCCAGATCTCGGGCTTGGCGCCTTGCTTCCCGACAAACGGGTTGTCCGCGGGGACCGAGCCGTCGGGCCGGATGCGCACGATCTTGCCGATGTGATTGCCCAGGTTCTGTGCCTCGTCGCGATAGGTGAAATGATCGCCCATGGTGAGAAACAGGTTGCCGTCCGGCATCTGCACGATGCGGCAGCCGAAGTGGTTGCCGCTCGACAGCGGCCCGAGCTGACGGAACACGACTTCGACTGCCTCCAGCCTCGGAGCGCCCGCGTCGATCAGGCGCGCGCGCGCGAGCGAGGTGCGGCCGCCGCTCTCGGCCGGCTCGGCGAAGCAGAAATAGATCGTCTGGCTCTGCGCGTAGTCGCGATCGACGATGACGTCGTGCAGGCCGCCCTGGCTGCGAGCGAGCACGCGCGGTACCCCGCCGAGGGGGGCCGACAGGTTGCCGTCGCGCGTCACGATGCGCATGCGCCCCGGTTTTTCGGTGACGAGCATGCGCCCGTCCGGCAGGAACGCCAGCGCCCACGGATAGGAGAGCCCCGTCGCCACGGCCTCCACCTTGAGCTCGCCGGCAGACGAGCGGAACGTCTGCGCCGCGCTGGGCGAAGCAGCGGCCGCCGCGGCAATGCCGACGAGCACGCCGACCGATGCGACGCATAGGGCTTTCATTGTTGGCCTCCCTGATCGCTCGTCACAACGGTAGGCTGCCGGCCGCGGTTCCGGCAGGCCGTGCACGGTCACTTCTCGGTGACGGCGTGGAAAATTTGCAGTAGCCTTCCACAAAACGACAATTCCACGGGAGAGAGGGATCATGAAAGAGCTGCTGATCGCGGCCGCGCTGGCTGCCGTCCTGCCGTTCGCGAGCGCAACCGCGCAGGACTATCCGTCGCGGCCCGTCACCATGATCGTGCCGTTCCCGGCCGGCGGCCCGGCGGATTCGCTCGCGCGCCTGCTCGGCGATCGCATGAAGGTCTCGCTCGGCCAGCCGGTGGTGGTCGAGAACGTGACCGGCGCGGGCGCGAGCATCGGCACCGGCCGCGCCGCTGCGGCGCCGCCCGACGGCTATACGCTGAGCCTCGGCAACTGGACGAGCCACGTCGGCTCCGGCGCCTTCTACAAGGTGGCCTATGATCTGCTGACCGATCTCGAGCCGGTGTCGCTGCTCACCGATGCGCCGCTCCTCATCGTCGGCAAGAACGCGCTGCCGCCCAAGGACGGCAAGGAGCTGCTGGCCTGGCTCAAGGCCAATCCCGACAAGGCCTCGGCCGCGACCATCGGCGCCGGCAGCGCGGCGCATCTCTGCCTCGTCTATTTCCAGAATCAGACCGGCACGCGCTTCGCGCTGGTGCCCTATCGCGGCGGCGCGCCGGTGATGCAGGACCTGGTCGCGAACCAGATCGACCTGTTCTGTGCCGAGGCCTCGCAGACCCTGGAGCATCTCAAGGCCGGCAGGATGAAGGCCTTCGCCGTGATGGCGAAGAGCCGCTGGTTCGGCGCGCCGGAGGTCGAGACCATCGATGAGATCGGCGTGCCTGGCGTGTACATTTCGTTCTGGCACGGCCTGTGGGTCCCCAAGGGCACGCCGAAGCCGGTGATCGCCAAGCTGAATGCGGCGGTCGTCGACAGCCTCGCGGATCCGACCGTGCGCAAGCGCCTCACCGATCTCGGCCAGATCATCTGGAGCCGCGAGCAGCAGACGCCCGAAGCCCTGCGCGCGCACCATCGCGGCGAGATCGAGAAATGGTGGCCGATCATCAAAGCCGCCAACCTCAAGGTGGAGTGACGGCCGCGCGACGCCCGGCGGCATGACATGCACAACATGATCGCGGCGCTCGCGTGCGCCGCCGTGGCGACCATCGGCAGCGCAGCGGCGCAGACCTATCCGTCGCGGCCGATCACCGTCATCGTGCCGTTCCCGGCGGGCGGCCCGACCGATGCGATCGTGCGGGTGCTGGGCGAGCGCATGCGCCTCTCGCTCGGCCAGCCGCTGGTGGTCGAATACGTGACCGGTGCCGCCGGCACGATCGGGCTGACTCGCGCGGCCCGCGCAGCGCCGGACGGCCACACGGTGATCTTCGGGCACTGGGGCACTCACGTGATGGCCGGCGCGGTCTACCCGCTGCAGATCGACCTCGCCAAGGATTTCGCCCCGGTCTCGCTGCTCCCCAGCAATCCGTACCTGCTGGTGTCGAAGACGGCGATCCCGGCAACGAATCTCCGGGAGCTCATCGCCTGGCTCAAGGCGAACGAGGACAAGGCGTCACAGGGCACGCCCGGCGTCAATACCGGTCCGCACCTGTTCGGCCAGCTGCTGCAGCAACGCACCGGTACGCGGTTCGCGCTGGTGCCGTATCGCGGCTCCGGTCCGGCCTTGCAGGACCTGATGGCCGGGCAGATCGATCTCATGTTCGAGCAGGTGCAGACGTCGCTGCAGCACGTGCGCGGCGGCCGTCTCAAGGCCTACGCGGTCACGGCGCCGACGCGGCTTGCCTCCGCCCCGGAGATCCCGACGGTGGACGAGGCCGGCGTGCCGGGACTGCACATGTCGTTATGGTATGGCCTGTGGGCCTCGGGCGGCACGCCGCGCGACATCGTCGACAAGCTCAATGCCGCGGTGGTGGAGGCGCTGGCCGATCCCGCCGTCCGTCAGCGTCTCACCGAGCTCGAGCTGCAGGTCCCGCCGCGCGATCGGCAGACGCCGGAAGCGCTCGCCACCTATCAGAAGGCCGAGATCGACAAGTGGTGGCCGATCATCAAGGCGACCGCAGCCAAGCCGGACGGGAATTGAGGTCCGTGTCGAGGCGGCTCTCCTCATCCTGATGAGGCGCTCGGCGCATTCTTCGTGCGCCGAGCCTCGAAGGAGGGTCATCCTCTTCGATCAGATGCGCGCGCTCTTGCGCGAGCGCATCGGTGCCGGCGCGGTCAGCCACATCACCATGGCGGTGAGGCCGCCGATGAACACCACCAGCGCCACCAGTCCGAACAGGGCGAGTTGCCCGGCCTCGTCGTCGACCATGGCGGTGAGCGTGTCGGCTTGCGCGATGCCGATCGAGATCGCGATGACGGCGAGCGCGAACAGGACCACCAGGGCGATGGTGGTGGACAGATGAATGCTGCGGCCGCGGCGCCTGCTCGGATAGCGCGCCGGAGAGGTCTCGACCGGCAAAAGATCCTTGATCATGAGCTGCCCAGGAAAATGACGATGACGCGGGCGCATATGCTGGTCCGACTGGGGCGAACGGATTGAGGAATAAGGGCAAACTAGTGATTTATCGTTAAGGAAGGGTTAAGGCGCCGCGCGTCGCCAAGCATGCGTTAACGATGCGTTAACGCTTGCGGCGCGCTGACCTTCCGCCGCGCGCTCGCCTCGGACTCATCCGGATTCGGAATTCGACGCGCGGCCCTCAAAGGATGATCGGCCCGGGCCGTGCATCCTTCGAGGCTCGGCGCGCTCAGTGCGGATTTGAGGCTGTGCGGAGATGCGCGCCGAGCGCCTCAGGATGACGGATTAGACGTGGTGCCGTGATGCATCTTATTCCACCGCCGCTGCCGCCGGGCTCGCCTCCATCGGGAGGTGGCCGGCCTGGGCGGCGATACGGCGCAGCCAGGCGCGGATCGCCGGAAAGGTTGCCACGTCGAAATCGCATTCGTGCGCGATGTGGGTGTAGCCGTAGAGGGCGATGTCGGCGATGGTGTAACGGTCGGCGGCGAAGAAATCGTGCGTCTTGAGGTGCGTCTCCATCACCTGCAGCGCCTGGTAGCCCTTCTCCATCCAGTTCTCGATCGCATGATACTGCAGCTCGCGCCCGCCCCTGACGAGGGTGAGCCAGAACCACGCGGCGCCGATGTTGGGCTCGAGGCTGTGCTGCTCGAAGAACATCCACTGCAGCGCCTCGGCGCGATCGATGCGGTCCTCGGGGGCGAGCGGCGTGCCGCCCGCGATGTACCACAGGATGGCGTTCGACTCGGGCAGGTAGCGGCGCGGTGCCACTTCGAGCAGGGGCACGTGCCCGTCGGGATTGATCGCCAGGAATTCGGGCGTGCGGCTCTCGCCCTTGAGGATGTCGATCTCCTCGAGCCGATAGGGGATGCACAGCTGGGCGAGCGCAAGGCGGACCTTGTAGCAATTGCCCGAGCGCTGCATCGAGTAGAGCGTGTACATCGTCTCCCCTGGTCTCCTAACGTGCGCTTTCACTCAGGGCCCACAAAGCGTGACCTTTGCAAGGCGTGCAGCCTGGAAAACGTCGAGAAAGACCGATTGCATTCGAAATGGTCACGCAGAAGAGAAATGTTTTCGTCCGTTCTCCGTGCGCGCAGAACGATTCTGCCGGGTCACTTCGCCGCATCATTCCGCCGCGACTCGGTGCGCGCGCGCGTAATCCAACAGGGCGTCGTCATCGACCGGCACGATCGGCGTGAAATCGCGGTGCGCGATCCATTCGGCGCGGGTGAACCTGGTGATGTGGTTGGAGACCGCGCACAGCGTCAGATAGACGATCTTGCGCGGATAGGGCGTGATGTTGGGCGGCGAGGCGTGCACCAGGTTGCCGTGGAACATCAGCACCGAGCCGGGCTTGCCGGTGGGCGCGACGATGCCGACGCCGCCCGGTGCGGCGGCTTCGGCGGCGAGCCGTGCCACCGTCTCGTTGTCCAGCGTCCACAACGGATAGGAGGTCGTGCTCTTGTCGTGGCCGGCCTGCAGCGTGCCGTGCCGGTGGCTCTTCGGGATCAGCATCAGCGGGCCGTTGATCGGCAGCACCTCGTCGAGGAAGATGGCGATGTTCATCGCCCGCGGCTCCGGCATGCCGTCGTCGCGCGCCCAGGTGCCGTAGTCCTGGTGCCACTGCCACACGTCGCCTTCGAACGCCGCCTTGGCGTTGATCTTGAACTGGTGGACGTAGACGCCCTCGCCGAACAGCTGCTGCAGCGGTCCCACCAGGCGCGGATGGTGCGCCATGAGCCGGAACGCCTCGTTGTAGGTGTGCGCCGCGAACGCGGTGCGCGGCGCGCCGGTCTTCTCGCGCCACACTTCGGGACGATCCTGCCGCAGGATGGCCTCGGCCTCGTGGCGCAGAACCGCCACTTCCTCTTCGGCGAAGCACGCGGGCAGAAACACGTAGCCTTGCTCGTCGAAACGAGCGAGCTGCTCGGCCGTGAGCCGCATGGCGTTCCTCCGTATCGACGCAATTGCTTTGCGACTAGCTTAACGCACGATGCGGAGAATTCCACCCAAACGATTGGGTGTCGCGTACGCTGCGATGCAGCACGAGGAGGAACGTCGCGATCAGGGCGATGACCCCGATGGGAACCAGCGTCGCCTGCGCGAGCACGCGGGCGAACAGCGGCACGAGCCAGAGCGCGGCGAGCGCGGTCTTCTCCCACGGTGCGAAGCCGCGCTCCAGTCCGTGGACCGCCAGGAAGGCGAGCGCCGGCGCCACCACCATCAGGTCGTAGTCGAGGCTGTAGGGCGTCGCCAGCACGGTGGCGAGGCAGAGGCCGGCGGCCTTGAGCGGGAAGGCGGCGCGGCTGCGCCACAGCCATGCGAGCGCTGCCGCGATCGCGAGCGTCGCGACGGCCTGCGCCGCGTAGGCAAGGGCGACGGTGCCGCCCCACATCCTTACCCAGGAGAACACGCTCTGGATCTTGTGCCAGCCGGTGTTGCCCTGCTCCAGCACCACCGCGCGCGTGAAGCCCGCGAAGGTGAGAAATGCGCTCCAGATGTCGATGCCGAAGGCGAGCGTGGTGACGACGACCAGCGTCGCAACCGTCGCGGCCGCCGCCGCGATCGCCCGCCACTGTCCGGTGACGGCGAGGACCAGCGGGATCATCAGCCCGAATTGCGGCTTGTAGGCGAGCAGCCCGAACAGGATGCCGGCGATGATCGGGCGCTGAAGCAAAACCAGCGCGCCGCCCAGCAGCGCGGCGGAGAGGAAGCCGTTGTGGCCGTGCCCGAGATTGATGAACACGGCCGGAAACGCGACGGTGAGAAGCAGCATGAGCGTGCCGCCGCCTTCTCGTTCGGGGGCGGCGCGGCGAGGCTCGAAAATCGCCCGCATGGCGACGAGGTAGAGCGCGAATGTCGTTGCCTGCCACACGGCCAACGCGAGGCCGTAAGGCATCGTGGCGAGCACTGCTGCCACGAACAGGAAGAACGGCGGGTAGTGCCAGCCGTAGAACGGCGTGCCGGCTCCGAAAATCTCCTGCTCGCGCGCGTGGTGCGGCGCCGGATCGAAGGCCGCCGCGGCCCTGCCCTCGAGCACCATCGTGCCGGCCGCATAGACGTTGGAGAAGTCGGTGCCGAGCGGCCGCCCCAGGAGGTCGCTGCGCCCGTCCGAGGTGACGATCAGGAACACGAGTCCGGCGGTCGAGGCGATCAGCACGGCGATTGCGGCGAGCCGCATGCGCGCGGGCGTCACCCACGAGCCGCTGCGCAACCCCTCAACGATCCGCCGCATGCGTTCCATCGCAACAGCCATAGCAGCGGCGCCTTAAGCGAGGGTTGCAAGCCTCGAAGGCAATTGCTTTTGGTCCCGCTCCGGCGGAACATGCGCCCAACGTAACCCTCCCGGGAAGAGGGAGGGGTCGGTATTCGGGGGAAATGCATGCGACCACGCCTGTGGCCGGCTGTCTTCGCGCTCGTCGCTGCGGCATCGCCCGCCGCCGCCCAGGACCGCGCCGACCTCGAGGCGGCGCGCCGGGAAGGGAGTCTCAGCTGGTACACCTCGACCCCGGTCGCCCAGGCGCAGGCGCTGGCGAGCCGGTTCGAGCAGGAGACCGGCGTCAAGGTGCAGCTGTTGCGCTCCGGCGGGCAGGCGGTGCTGCGGCGGCTGCAACAGGAGCTCAGCGCCGGCCGCCCCGGCGCCGACGTGCTCACCATGTCGGATGCCGGTGCCGCCAACGGGCTCGCCAAGCAGGGCGTCCTCGCGCCGTTCCGCCCGGAAGGGTTCGACAAGATCGTCGACGACGCCAAGGACAAGGACGGCCGCTGGATCGCGCAGCGGCTGCAGATGGTCGGCATCCCGGTGCGCACCGACAAGGTGCCGGAGGCGGAGCGCCCGAAGACCTGGTCGGACCTGAAGGATCCCAAATACAAGGGCCGCATGGTCATGCCGGATCCGTCGTTCACGGCGATCCAGCTGATCGTCGTCGGCATGCTGTCGCAGACGTTCGGCTGGGATTTCTACAAGGCCCTGCGGGCGAACGACACGATGGTCGTGCAGGGGCACCAGCAGGTGTTCTCCACCATGCAGCAGGGCGAGCGGGTGATCGGCGCGGAGGGCGCCGACCCGCGCAGCTTCTTCGACGGCAAGGACGTTCCCAACCAGGCCATCATCTATCCGACCGAAGGCACGTTCATCGTGTCCTCCCCGACCGCCATCCTCAACGCGGCGAAGAGTCCGAACGCTGCGCGGCTGTTCGCCCAGTTCATGGTCACCCCGGAGGCGCAGAAGATCATCGTCGATTCGGGGATCCACTCCGCGCGCATCGACATGCCGCCGCCGGCCGGCCAGCCGGCCCTCGCGGCGGTGAAGATCATTCCCTCCGACCTCGATTTCATCGAGCACAAGGGGCGCGAGCTGAAGACGAGATTCAGCGAGATTTTCCAGTAAGATAGCTGATGGAATTCCGGTGTCATCGTCCGCCCCCGATCAGGTCGGGGGCCGGCTCCAGCGGACGATCCAGTAATCACGGCCTTCGTTCTTGAACAAAGACCGGGCGTACTGGATGGCCCGCTTTCGTGGGGCATGACAAGCCTGGGCCAATTGCTTCGTCATTTTGATCCCGGCGACCACATAAATTCATCGGTGGTCATTGGCCCCCGGTCTTGCCCCTCCTGTCCTCGGGCATTAGGAGGTATGCGCGACGAACATGAACATGCCGGACCCTGTCGTGCTTCCAAAGAAACGGACAGGTCCAAGCCGGAGACTCCCATGGGCTTCATCGCCGACTCGCTTCTGCGCATCAAGCCGTCGCCGACCATCGCGGTGACCGACAAGGCGCGCGCGCTGAAAGCAGCCGGCCGCGACGTCATCGGCCTCGGGGCCGGGGAGCCCGACTTCGACACGCCCGACAACATCAAGGAAGCGGCGATCGCCGCCATCCGGCGCGGCGAGAGCAAGTACACCGCGGTCGAGGGGATCCCGCCGCTGCGGGAGGCGATCTGCGGCAAGTTCAAGCGTGAGAACGGCCTCGACTACAAGCCGTCGCAGGTCATCGTCGGCACCGGCGGCAAGCAGGTGCTGTTCAACGCCCTGATGGCGACGCTCAATGCGGGCGACGAAGTGGTCATCCCGGCGCCCTACTGGGTGAGCTACCCCGACATCGTGCTGCTCGCCGGCGCGACCCCGGTCGCGGTCACGACCCGCATGGAAGACGGCTTCAAGATGAAGCCGGAGGCGCTGGACAAGGCGATCACCAAGAAGACCAAGTGGCTGATCTTCAACTCGCCGTGCAACCCGACCGGCGCCGCCTACACGCGCGCCGAGGTGAAAGCGCTCACCGACGTGCTGCTGCGTCACCCGCATGTCTGGGTGCTCACCGACGACATGTACGAGCACCTCGTCTACGACGATTTTGAATTCTTCACGCCGGCGCAGATCGAGCCCAGCCTCTATGAGCGCACCTTGACGCTCAACGGCGTGTCGAAGTCCTATTGCATGACCGGCTGGCGCATCGGCTACGCGGGCGGCCCGGAGCACCTGATCAAGGCGATGGCGGCCCTGCAGTCGCAGTCGACCACCAACGCGACCGCGATCGCCCAATGGGCTTCGGTCGAGGCGCTCAACGGCCCGCAGGATTTCATCCCCAAGCACAACAAGATCTTCAAGGACCGCCGCGACCTCGTCGTCTCCATGCTCAACCAGGCGAACGGCATCCGGTGCCCGAAGCCGGAGGGCGCCTTCTACGTCTATCCGTCATGCGCCGGCACCATCGGCAAGGCGGCGCCGAGCGGGAAGCGGCTGGCGACAGACGAGGATTTCGTGACCGAGCTCCTGGAGTCCGAGGGCGTCGCCGTGGTGCAGGGCACCGCGTTCGGGCTCGGCCCGGCGTTCCGGATCTCCTATGCCACCTCCACCCAGAACCTCGAGGAAGCCTGCCGCCGCATCCAGCGCTTCTGCGGGAATCTTTCGTAGGGCGGGCATAGCTGGAATTGCTAACGGGCGCTGAAGCCTGCTGGCCCGGCGTGCGGGACACGCTGCGGCATCGTCTGCTATGGTGGTCCGGAATTTGCCCGAGGGGAGACCGCCATGCTTCGCTTCGCCCACCTGGTTGCCGCCGCCGCCGTCGCCATGGTCGTGGCTTCGCCGGACATGGCGGCGGCGCAGTCGCGCGTCGCCGTCGGCGTGCTCGAATGCCGCGCCGGCCCATCGACCACCTTCATCATCGGATCGGTGCGCGACTTCGACTGCTTGTTCACCCCGAGCGTCGGCCCGCTGCAGCGCTACGGCGCAACCATCCAGCGGCTCGGGCTCGACCTCGGCTGGAGTGCTTCCTCGACCTTGGTGTGGAACGTGTTCGCGCCGGCCGAGGTGCTCGGCCCCGGCTCGCTCGCCGGCGGCTATGGCGGGGTGTCGGCGGGGGCGGCGGTCATCGTCGGGCTCGGCGCCAACGCCATGGCGGGCGGCCTCAACAACTCGTTCGCGCTGCAGCCGGTGAGCGTCGAGGGTCAGACCGGCCTCAACGCCTTCGCCGGCATCTCTACCCTCGAGCTGCGCCCGCGGTATTGATGTCTCTGACTTGTCATGCCCCGCGCAAGCGGGGCATCCGGTAGACACGGGCTGTTATTCGTAGCACGGACAGTGGGTACTGGATCGTCCGCTTGCGCGGACGATGACAACTGAATGAGGAGAACCTCATGCGCTCATGCCGATGGGTATGTGCCCCCTTTGCCGTCGCCATGCTGCTGCTCGCGGCCTGGCCGGCGGCGGCGCAGGAGAAGGTCAGCGTCGGCGTCCTGCGCTTCGTCTCATCGGGCGCGCTGTTCGTCGGCATCGAGCGCGGCTATTTCAAGCAGGAAGGGCTCGAGCTCGATCTGAAATTCTTCGAGGCGGCGCAGCCGATCGCCGTCGCGGTCGTGTCCGGCGACGTGCAGTTCGGGCTTACCGCTTTCACCGCCGGCCTGTTCAACCTCGCCGGCAAAGGCGGCCTGAAGATCATCGCCGCCCAGGCCAAGGAACAGAAGGGTTACGAGGGCAACGCCATCCTCGCCTCCAATGCCGCCTGGGAGAAGGGCCTGCGCCGGCCCGACGACCTGGGCGGCCGCAGTCTTGGGCATCACCCAGGTCGGCTCCTCGTTCCATTACCAGATCGGCCAGATCGCCCGCCTGAAGGGCTTCGATCTCGCCGGCGTCGCGCTCAAACCGTTGCAGTCGCTCCCCAACATGGTGGCGGCGCTGAAGGGCAACCAGGTGGATGCGATCATCATCGCGCCGCATCTCGCCAGGCAGTTGCTGGCGTCGGGTGATGCCAAGCTCCTCGGCTGGTACTCCGATCTCGACGAGTACCAGTTCGGCGCGCTGTTCACGTCGCCGAAGACGATCGAGGCGCGGCATGGCGTGGTGGAGAAATTCGTGCGCGCCTATCAGAAGGGGGCGGGCGAATTCGCCGCCGCGCTGCTCCGCCGCGACGATTCCGGCAACCGGGTGTTCAATGCCGCCTCGCACGCGCTCGCCGCGCTGATCGCCAAGCACGTCTATCCGTCGGAGTCGGCGGAGCGGGCGGTGACGCTGGTCGAGGCCTCGACGTACTACGTCGATCCGCAGGCGCGCCTCAACGTCGGCGACATCCACGCCCAGATCGCCTGGTACAAACAGCAGGGCATGGTCGACGCGGCGGTCGATCCCAGGGCGCTGTTCGACCTCTCCTTCCTGCAAGGCCACACCAACGTGCCGCGGTAGGCGCCGCCGGGCTCGCCTCCTCGGCCTCATCGTGAGGAGCGCATACGCCGCTTGGCGTACGTGCGTCTTCGAACGACCGTGGTCTCGAAGCAGGGCACCGCTGCATCGCTGCGGAAGGGGGTAGAGGGGGCCAAAACGCCGGCCGGAATTCCCGCTACAGTCCGTGCGGTCCGCCGCCGCCGCCTCTTGCCAGCCTCGCCATCCCCGTGAAACGATACGGCCACGGACCTGTCACGGGCCCGATCTCGGCAGACGCGGCCAGGGAGGAGGCAAAACATGGCGCAAAACGGCAATAGTCATAAGGGTCCCCGGTGCATCGCACTGGTGGGCCCGTTCCAGAGCGGCAAGACGACGCTGCTCGAGGCGATCCTCGCCCGCACCGGCACGATCCAGCGCCAGGGCACGGTCGAGGCCGGCAGCACCGTGGGCGACGCCAGCAAGGAGGCGCGCGACCATCGCATGAGCGTCGAGCTCTCGGTCGCCTCGGCGGAGTTCATGGGCGACGTCTACACCTTCGTCGACTGTCCGGGCTCGGTCGAGTTCGCCCACGATATGCGCGCGGCGCTGCCCGGCGTCGATGCAGCGGTGGTCGTGTGCGAAATGGACGAGAAGAAGGTGCCGCAGCTGCAGCTCATCCTGCGCGAGCTGGAAGAGCAGAAGATCCCCCGCTTCCTGTTCCTCAACAAGATCGACAAGGCCGATGCCGGCGTCACCGACGCGCTCAACCTGCTGCAGCCCGCCTCGCGCTCGAAGCTGTTGCTGCGCCAGATCCCGACCTTCTCCGGCGAGATCATCACCGGCTTCGTCGACCTCGCGCTCGAGCGTGCCTTCGTCTACAAGGAATACGCCCCCTCCCAGGTCGTGCCGCTCGAAGGCGACAGCCTCGATCAAGAGAAGACCGCGCGCTTCTCCATGCTGGAGACGCTGGCCGATCACGACGACGAGCTGATGGAGCAGTTGCTCGAGGACATCCAGCCGCCGCGCGACAAGGTGTTCGACGACCTCGCCAAGGAGTTGCGCGAGGGGCTGGTCTGCCCGGTGCTGCTGGGCTCGGCGACCCGCACCAACGGCGTGCTCCGGCTGCTCAAGGCGCTGCGCCACGAGGCGCCGGGCGTGGCCGAGACGGCGAAGCGCCTCGGCGTGACGGCATCCGGCAACGATGCGATCGCCTACGTGATAAAGACCCTGCACACCGCGCATGGCGGCAAGATGTCAATCGCCCGCGTGCTCGCCGGCACCATTCCGGAGGGCGCGCAGCTCACCGGCGCCTCCGGCACCGCCGACCGCGCCTCCGGCCTGTTCAAGATGTTCGGCCAGGCGAGCGAGAAGCGGGGCCCCGCGCCGGCCGGCGAGACCGTGGCGCTCGGCAAGCTTGACCATGCCAGGACCGGCGACATGCTCACGACGGCCAAGCAGGCGCTGGCGACGCAGATCGAGATGAAGGCCTGGGCACCGGTGCTCGCGGCGGGTCTCTCGTCGAAGGAGCGCAAGGACGACGTGAAGCTTGGCCAGGCCCTGAACAAGCTGGTCGAGGAGGATCCCTCGCTGGGGATCGTGCACAATCCGGAGACGCACGAGGTGATCGCCCACGGCCAGGGCGAGATGCACCTGCGCGTCGCCACCGAGCGCCTCGCCGACCGGTTTGGCGTCGCCACCGTCTCGCACCCGCCGCAGGTCGGCTATCGCGAGACCATCCGCAAGCCGATCCAGCAGCGCGGCCGGCACAAGAAGCAGTCGGGCGGGCACGGCCAGTTCGGCGACGTGGTGCTCGACATCAAGCCGCTGCCGCGCAGCGCCGGCTTCAAGTTCGAGGAGAAGATCACCGGCGGCGTGGTGCCGCGCAACTACATCCCGTCGGTGGAGGAGGGCGTCATCGACGCGCTCAAGCACGGGCCGCTCGGCTTCCCGGTGGTCGACGTCTCGGTGACCCTGGTCGACGGCTCCTATCACACGGTCGACAGCTCGGACATGGCGTTCCGCACCGCCGGCCGCATCGGCATCGTCGAGGCGTTGCCGCAGTGCAATCCGGTGCTGCTCGAGCCGATCCATTCGGTCGAGATCGTGTGCCCGTCGGACGCGACCGCCAAGATCAACGCGATCGTGTCGGGCCGCCGCGGGCAATTGCTCGGCTTCGATACGCGCGAAGGCTGGACCGGCTGGGACGTGGTGCGCGCGCTGATGCCGGAATCGGAGATCGGCAACCTCATCATCGAGGTGCGCTCGGCCACCGCCGGCGTCGGCAGCTACACCTTCAAGTTCGACCACATGGCCGAGCTGTCCGGCAAAACGGCCGAGCAGATCGTGGCGGCAAGGCGGGCGGCGGAGTAGGGGCGGTAGACTACCTCTCCATCGTCAGCCTGAGGCGCACCCCGGGCCTTTGGCCGGGAGCCTCGATGGTCTGCTTGCCTGCCTACTCGATCACTTCGTCGGCGTGGGCGAGCAACATCGGCGGCACGGTGAGACCGAGCAACTTGGCGGTCTGGGCATTGATGACCAGCTCGAACTTGCTCGCCTGCACGACCGGAAGGTCTGCAGGCTTCGCCCCCTTGAGGATGCGACCGACATAGGCGCCAACCTGACGATACATGTCGGTGACGCTGGTGCCGTAGCTCATCAACCCGCCGGCCTCAACGAAATGACGCCCCGAATATGTCACTGGGAGTGCGTGGCGCGCGGCCAGCGAGATGAGTTGGACGCGCCGACTGGTGAAGAACGCGTCCGGCGGGACGAAGACGGCGTCGGCTTGCTCGCGCACAAGCGCTGCGAAGGCCGCATCGATCTCGCCACTGGTGCTGGCCTCGTAAAATTGGACGTGCAGTCCAAGAGCGCGCGCAGCCGGTTCCACGTCTCTGCGCGTGGACGCCGCAGGCACAACGTTGGCCGGATTGACGAGCACGGCGACGCGGGCGACTGCGGGCACCAGCTCACGCAGGAGCTCCAGCCGCTTTGCGACAACCTCAGCCACGAAGAAATTGATTCCGGTTGCATTGCCGCCAGGCCGCGCGAGGCTGGCGACAAGACCCAGCTTGACGGGGTCTTCGGGAACGCCGAACACGATTGGGATCGTCTGGGTCGCATCTTTGGCCGCAAGCACCGCAGTCAGGTTCCCCGGGACGGCGATGACGCTCACCTGCCGGCGGACCAGATCGGCCGCAAGCTCCGGCAGCCGATCGAACCGGCCTTCCGACAAGCGATATTCGATGGTCACGTTCTGACCATCGACGTAGCCTTCTTCGGCAAGTCCACGGCGGAATCCATCTAGGAGCTGGGTCGCCGGTCCAGACGCCTGCGGACTCAGAAGCCCCACAATGGGCAGCACAGGCTGCTGAGCGTGCGCCGCGGGCGGCATCGCCGCCAGCGGCCACGCCACCGTGCCGCCGAGCAGGGTGATGAACGCGCGCCGTTTCACTCGATCACCTCGTCGGCGCGCAATAGGATCGATGTCGGAAGCTCGATGCCGATGGCCTTGGCGGTCTTCAGGTTGACGATGACGGTGAACTTGGTCGAGCGCTCGATGGGGAGGTCGCCCGGCTTCGCACCCTTCAGGATCTTGTCGACGAAGGTGGCCGCGCGGTAGTCCGTGTCGGGGAAGTTGATGCCGTAGGCGATCAGGCCGCCCGCCCGCACGAATTCTGGAAATCCGCTCGACGGCATTCGCCTTCGCGCGGCAAAATCCGCAATCGCCCGCGAATTTGCGTTCAGCATCGTATCCTCGTGGACCACGACGGCATCGATCCGCTGATCGGTCATTGCGGTGAAGATCCCCTCGAAATCACTGGGCTGGCGAGCCTCGAATCCCAGCAATTCGACGTTCAATGCGCGCGCGATCGCTTCGGCTTCCCGCAGCACGAATGGGGTCGTGGCATTGTCCCGATTGAGAAGAATTGCAGCCTTGCGCAGGCTCGGCACCGCTTCCTTGACCAGCTCGAGGCGCTTGGCCGTATGCTCGGCGACGAAGAGCGACAGCCCGGTGACGTTTCCTCCCGGGTGCGAAAGGCTCGATGCCAGGCCGAGGGCAAGGAGGTCGCCAGCCGCCGTAATGACGATGGGGATCGTGGCGGTGGCTTTCCGCGCCGCCAGCGCGCCTGCCGCACCGTGCGTGACCAGCACTTCGACGTTGAGGCGAATCAGCTCCTCCGCCAGGACAGCCAGCCGCTCATAGTTGCCTTCAGCCCAGCGGAATTCGATGTGAATAGTTCGACCTTCGATGTAACCGAGGTCGCGCAGTCCCGCGCGCAACGCGGCGGTGCGGGGAGCGTGACTTGCGGCGGAGACGAGGCCGAGAAAGCCGATGCGCGGCACTCTCGTCTGCTGCGCGTGCGCGGCGAACGGCCATCCGACGACCGCGCCTCCCAACAGCCCGAGGAGGTCCCGCCGCTTCATGCTCTCCCCTCTGCCGCTCGTTCCAGGTCGCGTGCAGGCGAGCAGCCCGGAGCGTAGCGCCGAACGTCCGATGCGGCCAGTCTGCAACGGGCATTCGGGAAAGTCCTTGGGTCAGTCCTGAATTCTTCTGAAGGACCGCTCGAGGGGGCCTCGCAACCGGCTCGGGCCCCTGGTGGTACAGCCGTTCGCTCTACGCTAACATTTGCCTGGAACGACGGGTCGGGCCTGGTCGGCGGCCGTCCCGTCGTACGACAAGAAACACGGCCGGCCACAGCGAGGAGGAGACGGAGCGCCGGCCCGCGGGCTGCGCCGCCAATGTGTTCGACAAGCAAACATCTGGACCGGGGAGGACGATATGCAACGACTGCTCTGTGCCCTATTCGGCTTGCTGCTCTGCGCCATGCCGCAGGCGTCCGCGCAGGATGCGGTTGCCGATCGGGCGGTCGCGGCCGCCAAGGAGTACGTGAAGGCCAAGAACCTCAAGGAGCCGAAGCTCACGATCCTGCTGAGCTCGCTCTACAACAACTCGTTCCCCGACTTTGCGAGGAAATGGGAGGAGCTGACCGGGGTCAAGTTCGAGATCGTTCCGCTCGGCTATACCGACATCCCGGCCAAGATCATGCAGGAGGGCGTGGCCAAGACCGGCGTCTACGACATCTTCAACGACTTCCCCTACACCGCGCCCGACGCGGCCGGCGCCAAAGTGATCATTCCGCTCGACACCTACGCCGCCAAGTACAAGCCCGACTTTTCCGGCATCGCCGACGGCCTGAGCTTCCAGCAATACTACGACGGCAAGCTCTATACGATGGTCAACGACGGCGACCATCTGATCATGGTGCTGCGCAAGGATCTGGTGGAGAACCCGCAGGCGCGCGCCGAGTACAAGGCGAAGTTCAACAAGGACCTGGGCTGCCCGGACACGGTTGCCGAATGGGCCCAGCAGGCGGCCTTCTTCCAGACCAAGGAGGGCGACACGCGGTGGGGCATCAAGTTCGAGAAGCCGCTGTACGGCGCGCTCGGCTATCGCTCGGTGAACTTCTCCTACCGGCATTTCCCGGTCTACATGAAGGGGCTCCTGTTCGACAAGGACATGAAGCCGCGCATCAACACGCCGGACGGGATCGCGGCGATCAAGGCGTTCGCCGCCAGCGTCGACCACATGCCCAAGGACATCCAGGGCTGGGGCACGCCGCAGATCTATCCGTTCTGGGGCAGCGGCCAGGCCTACTCGGCGATGTCGTTCCCCTCGATCATCGGATTTGCCGAGGGCAACCCCAACAGCGTGATCAAGGGCAAGCAGCTCGCCTGCCTCATCCCGGGCAACATGGTGGACGGGAAGCTGGTGCGCCGGTCACCACAGGCCGCTGGCACCGGCTACATGGTGAGCGCCTACGCCAAGCATCCGGAGCTCGCGTACCTGTTCATCCAGTGGTTCACCAGTCCCAGCATCGGCGATGAGGCGGTCGCGCATCCGAAGGGCTTCTGGGATCCCTTCCGTCAGTCGAACCTGACCAACAAGGCCATCCTCGACCGGTTCGGCGCCGACATGGTGAAGACGACGATCGAGAATTCGCAACATGCCGCCTCGCTGCTGCTGATCGAGGGCAACTACGAATATTTCAAGATCCTCGACAACAATCTCGCCGACGTCATGAACAAGAACATCACCGCGGAGGCGGCCGCCAAGCGCATCGAGGACGGCTGGAACAAGGTGACCAACGACGTCGGTCGCGACACGCAGATCGGCATCTGGCGCAAGGGCGTGGAGCTCGGCATCTACCTCGACAAGTTCTGAGCAATGGCACGCGTAACCGTCATCCTGAGGTGCTCGGCGCACCCTTCGTGCGCCGAGCCTCGAAGGATGCACGGCCCGGGCCTTCCCTTCGAGGGCCTCGCTACGCTCGGCCGCCTCAGGGTGACGGAGGCGAGCTAGAGTTCGATGGCCGAAGTCAGCGCACGCATCTCCGACCTGCCGGCGCCGACACGCGCATCGGGCGGCGTTGCGCGCAGGCTCGGCAGATGGCTCGCGTCCGACCGCGTCTTTCCGAAAATTCCGTTCCTGATCGTCGAAGGCCTGTTCATCCTCGTCATCCTGGTTCCGTTCATCCTGACGATCTGGATCAGCCTGCTCAAATGGCGCGCCAACCGGCCGTTCGAGACCGCGCGTTTCTCCGGCCTGGAAAACTATCAGGACGTGCTGGCGAGCGAGCTGTTCTGGCTTTCGCTGGCGCGGACGTTCTACTTCGCCGGCGTCGCGGTGGCGTTCGAGCTGGTGATCGGTTTCGTGCTGGCGATGCTGGTCAGCCAGTGCAGGAGGTCGAAGAAGCTCTACACCACGATCTTCCTGGTGCCGATGATGATCGTGCCGATCGTCGTCGGTTACAATTTCTCCATGATCTACATCGACAGCGGCCCGCTCAACCAGCTGCTGGCGCCCTTCCTCGATGCCGTAGGCATCGACCCGCGCATCCGCTGGCTCTCGCACCCCGTCGCCGCGCAATGGGCCATCATCATCGCCGACATCTGGCAGTGGACCTCGCTCACCTTCCTGATCTTCCTGTCCGGCTTCTCGGCATTGCCCGCCCAGCTGGTCAACGCGGCGCGCGTCATGGGCGCCTCGCCCTGGCAGATCTTCTGGCGGGTGCAGTTTCCCCTGCTCAAGCCGGCGATCGTGATCGCCGTCATCATCCGCTCGATGGAAGCGCTGAAGATGTTCGATCCCGTCGTGCTCCTCACCTTCGGCGGGCCCGGCACCTCGACCCAGACCGTCGCCTATTTCCTGTGGGAGCAGGTGTGGGTGTTCAACAAGTTCAGTTTCGGCGCCGCTGCCTCGATCCTGCTGTTGGTCATGTTCTCGGTCCTGATCTATGCCGGCATCTGGCTCTTGATCCGGCAGCGCAGCGTCGTCGCCGCGAGGCCCGCGTGATGACGACCACCATCAGCCCGGAACAGGCGCGTGCGCGCAGGCTGCGCCGGGAGCGCCGCAGCCGCATCGTGCGGCACGCCATCCTGCTCTCCTGGACCGGCTTCATCGCCTTCCCGATCTTCTGGATGATCTCGACGTCGTTCAAGGATGCGGGGGAGTGGGTGGCATGGCCGCCGCACTGGCTGCCGAAAGCGCCGACCCTGCACAACTACGCCCAGATCTTCGCGTTCCAGAGCATCGATACCTCGCTCAGCCGCCAGGCGGCGGAGCAGGCGTTCTCGATCTGGAAGGCGCTCGGCGACGCCGTGGTCGTGTGCACCACCGCGGCCCTGCTGGCGCTCCTGCTCGGCACGCTGCTCGCCTATGCGATCTCGCGCTTCAACGTCGGCGGCCGCTATTTCCGCCATACCATCCTGACCATCCGGATGATCCCGCCGATCGTCGTCGCGATCTCGATCCTGATCTACTACGCGATCCTCATTCCCTTCGCGACGACCACCGTGCTCGGCGTGCGCGTCAGCCTGTTCGACACCTATCTGGGACTGATCCTCATCTATACCGTAACGACCCTGCCGTTCGTCATCTGGATGATGCTCACCTTCATCGACGAGGTGCCGTACACGCTCGAGCACGCCGCCCGCCTGATGGGGGCGGGCCGTATCACCGTCATCCGCCGCGTGGTGCTGCCGCTCGTCGCGTCGGGCATGGTGGTCACGTTCCTGTTCGTGTTCATCCTCAACTGGGCGGAATTCCTGCTGGCGCTGACGCTGACCCATCCGCAGGTGACGACGCTCACCGTGCTGCTCAACAAGTTCCAGAGCGCGTCGGAGGGGCGCCTGTACGGGCCGCAGGCGGCGATCGGCACGATGATCACGATCCCGGTGGTGATCCTCGGGATGCTGATCCAGAAGCACCTGGTCAAAGGCTTCAGCTTCGGCACCATTCGCCGGTAGATAAGACGGGCAAGAGGAGAGGGCGCGTGGCCCGCATCGCGATCAAGGATCTGGTCAAGACGTTCGGCATCCACAGTGCCGTGAATGGGATCAATTTGGACATCCGCGACGGCGAGTTCCTGATCATGGTGGGGCCGTCCGGCTGCGGCAAGACCACGACGCTCAACATGATCTCCGGCCTGGAGACGCCGACCAGCGGCGAGATCGTCATCGGCAACACGGTCGTCAACGATCTCGACCCGGGGGAGCGCGGGCTGGGCATGGTGTTCCAGGATCTCGCCCTGTTCCCGCACATGACGGTATTCGAGAACATCGCCTTCGGGCTGCGCGTGAAGAAAGTGCCCCAACAGGAGATCCGCCGGCGCGTGGCGGCCGCCGCGGAGGCCGTGCACATCGAGCCGCTGCTGGCGAAGCTACCGCGCCAATGCTCGGGCGGCGAGAGCCAGCGGGTGGCGCTCGCCCGCACGATCGTGACCGACCCGTCGGTGTTCCTGATGGACGAGCCCTTGTCGAGCCTCGACGCCAAGCTCCGGGTCGACATGCGCACCGAGCTCAAGGCCCTGCACAAGCGCCTCAACGCGACCTTCGTCTACGTCACCCACGACCAGGCGGAAGCCATGACCATGGCCGACCGGATCGTCGTCATGAGCGCA
This sequence comes from uncultured Alphaproteobacteria bacterium, assembly GCA_963777755.1. Classification (GTDB taxonomy): domain Bacteria; phylum Pseudomonadota; class Alphaproteobacteria; order Rhizobiales; family Xanthobacteraceae; genus DATFWC01. The sequence continues at coordinate 244,984 of CAVZSC010000044.1, read as the reverse complement.
GGCCGCATCGAGCAGGTCGGCACCCCGCTCGATATCTACAACCGGCCGGCGACGCGCTTCGTCGCCGGCTTCTTCGGCATGCCGACCATGAATTTTCTCGAGGGTGTCGTGGCGGCGAACGGCAGCGGGAAGGTGTTTCGCGCCGAAGGCGTCGAGCAGCGGCTGCCCGATGCGGTGCCGGCCGGGATTGCCGGCCGCGACGTCGTGCTCGGCGTGCGCTCGGAGCATGTGCGCCTCGGCGACGGCGCCGCCCACTCGGGGACCGTGCAGCTGATGGAGCCCCTGGGCGACGCGACGCTGGTGCATTTCGGCTACGGCGCCGCCGCTTCGCTCGTCGCCAAGGTGGGGCCGACCACGTCGCTGCAGCCGGGAAGCCCGCTCTCCTTCGGCTTCGCCGCCGAGCATTGCCACTTGTTCGACCCCGCCAGCGGGATAAGGCTCTATTGAGAGCCGGCAAGATTCACCCCCATCTTCCTCCGGAGAGCGGTCCCGACATGGACAACGCGGACGTCATCATCGTGGGAGCGGGCTCGGCCGGTGCCGCGCTGGCGGCGCGTGTATCCGAAGACACGAGGCTGCGCGTCCTCCTCCTCGAGGGCGGCCCTGACACGCCACCCGATGGGGTGCCCGACGACATCCGCGACATATTCCCCTCGTCGTTCCTCAACCGCGGTTATTTCTGGCCCGGCCAGACCGCCAGCATGATGGACGGCGAGCCGCAGCGCCCTTTCCCGCAGGCCCGCGTCATGGGCGGCGGCTCGAGCGTGATGGGCATGATCGCGCTGCGCGGCCTGCCGTCGGACTACGACGCCTGGGAACAGATGGGCGCGCACAACTGGGGCTGGCGCGACGTCCTGCCGTATTTCCGCGGCATGACCCACGATATCGATCAGCCGGCGCCCGACCGCAACGCGCGCGGGCTCAACATCATCCACCGCCTGCCGCGCGAGAAATGGCCGCTCTACATGCGCCGCATGGAGGTGTCGCTCATGGGGCGCGGGGTCCCGTCGCATGCCGATATCAACGAAACGTCGGCGGACGGGTTCTTCGCAACGCCGCTCAGCCAGGACAGCGAGCGCGCCTCGAGCGCGCGCTGCTATCTCACCCGCGAGGTGCGGGCGCGGGAAAATCTCGCCATCATGGCGAACACCCGCGTGCTGACCGTGCGGGTCGAGAACAATCGCGTGTACGGTGTCGTCGCCGAGCGAGGCGGGGAGACCCGGACGCTGGCGGCGCCTGAGGTGGTCCTGTGCGCCGGGGCGGTCAACTCGCCGGCCATCCTGCTGCGCTCAGGGGTAGGCCCGGCCGACGCGTTGCAGCGGCTCGGCATCGCGCCGGTGGTGGACCGCCGTGGCGTCGGCAAGAACTACCAGAATCATTCGCTCCTGCATTTCGCCATCACCCTTGCGCCCGACTCGCGCGTGTCGCACGAGGATCGTCACTACACGATGACGAGCTACCGCTTCTCGTCCGGGCTCGAAGGCTGTCCGGCCGGCGACCTGTTTCTCTATTTCGTGGCGCGTGTCAGCAACCGCCCGTTCGGGACGCGCATGGGCATGGTGGCGGCGGCGCTCTATGCGCCGTTCTCGCGTGGATCGGTCACGCTCGAATCACCCGAGCCCGACGTTCCCCCGCTCGTTTCGCAGCGGCTCCTGAGCGACCCGCGCGACGCGCAGCGCATGGTGATCGCCGCGCGCCGCGCCGAGACGCTGATGGTGGACCAGTCGGTGCGCGGCTGCTTCGAGGACGTCTGGCTGCTGCCGCGCGACCCGCCGCTGCGTCTCATCAACGGAAGCGGCGCCGCCGGGGCCCTCAAGGCGCTGGGAGCGAGCGCCGTTCTCGGCGCACCTTCGGCGTTGCGTCGCGCCATCGTGTCGCGCGCCATCCGGCCCGGCCGGCTGCTGGCGGATCGCCATCGTCATGATCCGGTTTCGGACGCGGAAATCATTGCCGCCTCGGGCACGATGTTTCATCCGAGCTGCACCTGCGCCATCGGGCGAGAGGATGATCCGATGGCGGTGGTCGATCCGGAATGCCGCGTCTACGGCGTCCACGGCCTGCGCGTCGCCGATGCGTCGGTGATGCCGCGCGTGCCGAGCGCCAACACCAACTTTCCCACCATCATGATCGCCGAGCGCGTCGCCGACTTCATGCGCGCCGGCGTGCGTTCGAAATGATCGGTGATGATGTGTCGCTCGGAGGCGGGTTCGTGCTCAAATCAGTCGCTCGAAATATGGGAAGCAGCGTGCCATCGGATTCACCAACCTTCGACTACATCATCATCGGGGCCGGCAGCGCCGGCTGCGTCCTCGCCAACCGGCTCACCGCGGCAGGACGCTGTCGCGTCCTGCTCCTCGAGGCGGGCCCCGCGCGCTTCCATCCATGGCTGCACATTCCAGTCGGCTACGGCCGGCTGTTCACCGACACCCGGTTCAACTGGTGCTATGCGACCGAGCCGCAGCCGGGCTGCGATGGCCGTCAGGTCATCGCCCCGCGCGGAAAAACGCTGGGCGGGTCGAGCGCGATCAACGGCCTGATCTACATCCGCGGCCAAGCGGAGGACTTCGACCACTGGCGCCAGCTCGGCAATGCCGGCTGGAGCTTCGACGACGTGCTCCCCTATTTCCGCAAGGCCGAGGACAACGAGCGCGGCGCCGATGCGTTTCACGGCGCCGGCGGCCCGCTCGCCGTATCCGACATGCGCGACCGCCATCCGCTCGCCGAGGCCTATATCGAGGCGGCGCAGCAGTGCGGCTATCCGCGCAACGACGATTTCAACGGGGCGGCGCAGGAAGGGGCCGGCTATTACCAGACAACCATGCGCGGGGGCTTGCGCTGCTCGGCCGCGCACGGATATCTGCGCCAGGCGCGCCGGCGCGCCAATCTCACCGTGGTGACGGACGCGCATGCCACGCGGATTCTCTTCGAGGGGCGCCGCGCGGTCGGCCTCGAATACCAGGCCGCCGGCGAGACGCGCGCGGCGCGCGCCGGCGCCGAGCTGATCGTGGCCTCCGGCACGTTCAACTCGCCGCAGCTCTTGCAGCTGTCCGGACTCGGCCCGGCGACTCTGCTGAGCGCGTTCGGCATTCCGCTCGTCGCCGACATGCCGGGCGTCGGGGAGGGGCTCAACGATCACTACGCGGGGCGCATCATACTCCGCTGCAAGGAGCCGATCACGCTGAACGACGCCGTGCGCACCTGGCGCGGCAAGCTTGCCGCCGGCTTGCGCTGGGGCCTCACCCGCCGCGGCTTTCTCACCGTGTCGGCGATCTCGGCCGGTTGCTTCCTGCGCGCGCACACGTCATCGGCGACACCCGATGTGCAATGCTCGATCGCGCTCTATTCGGGCGACGCGATCGGCGGCACGCTGCATGGGTTCCCGGGTGTGACCGGCGTGTGCACGCTGCTGCGGCCGGAAAGCCGCGGTCACGTGCGCATCAAGTCGCCCGATCCGCGCCAAGCGCCGGCGATCCATCCGAACTACCTGGCGACGCCGAAGGATCGCGAGACCGTCGTGGCGGGGGTCCACGCGATGCGCCGCATCTTCCGCGCGCCCGCTATGACGCGCCACATCGTCGAGGAGATCGAGCCGGGCGCACGCTGCGACAACGACGACGAGCTGCTCGATTTCATCCGGCGGCGCGGCTCCACCACCTATCACCCGGTGAGCACTTGCCATATGGGCCAGGACCCGACCGCGGTGGTCGACGAGCGCCTGCGCGTGCGCGGCATCGCCGGTTTGCGCGTGGTCGACGCCTCGATCATGCCGGCGGTGGTCTCCGGCAATACCAATGCGGCGACCATCATGATCGGCGAAAAGGGCGCCGACATGATCCTGCGGGACGCGGGAGCGGTGAATGAGGGCCGCTCGGTTGCGTAGGGGCGACCCTTCATTGGCGCTAGGTCAGGCGAAACCTCGCGGTTGTCATGCATTCCTGAAAATCGGAAAAAAATTCGACGCGGCCTCTTGACAATATTCCCAGACTAGTTCTTTACTCCCATCCATCCCGGCTCACCCAGGGCGTCCTCCGGAAGACACCGAAGGCGGAGCGGGGAGCGGCAGCCACGACCCTGATCGGATCCGAAGAGGTCGTGGCCGCCGCGGTGGAGCGCCGCGAGGGCGCGCGCGCCTACGTCACTGGCGCGCGGGGACACCCTCGCAAGGTGTTCCGGCGTGTCCTTTCCCGCCTCGCAAACGGGAAGGGGACAAACACGCCACGGGTGCGGCGTTCCGCACCAGCGCCCTCGCGGCGCTCCGCTCCCTCACGGGGGCAAACGTGATTGACGCGAAGCCCGGCTCGAAACGGTCACCAAAAATGACCGCCGGGACGGGCGGAGCGTTGGCTGTATGACATCGTGAATCACAGGATGTCGGTGGCGCGCGGCGTGCCGCCGCCCCGACCCCGACCCGCGTCATCCTGAGGCGCTCGGCGCACGCTTCGTGCGCCGAGCCTCGAAGGACGGTCGCCCGATCGTGGAACGGCGTTGCCGATTGGGAGGCGACCCTGTGGTCGCCCCCTGTGCGGCACGGCCGATCGGGCAGCCACAAGGAGGCTGTGTGAGAACTCGCGGGGCGCGGGTTTAAACGGGTCCTCACAGGTCTGGGCGAGGCGCGACGGTGCCCGCCTCAGGCTAGGGCGAGCCGGCGGAGCAGTTCGCCGGCTCCGAGGGCCGCAATTGCTCGCTTCAGATTGAAGGCGATGATGCTCAGGTCCATTTCGGCCGTCACGGCCTTGAGCCCTCGACATAGGAAGCGCGGCATCCCCATCATCGCCTTGATGATCCCGAAGGGATGCTCGGCCAGCGCCCCGCGTCGTTTCATGATGCCCGGGCGCGTCTTCATCCGCGCCGCCAAGCGATCGAGGACCTCCTCGTAGTAGTGGCGCGTCACCCATCGCCTCTTGGCCTTGGTGCAGCGCGACTTCAGCGCGCAACCCGCGCAGTTTACCCCCACATAGTTGCTGGCCTGCTTCTTGTCCGATGCGCTGTGGAACCGCAGGATCTCACCCGCCGGGCAGCGGTAGCGGTCATGCTCCGGCTCGTAGACGAACCGCGATTTCGGGAAGAAGTCACCCTTGGTGTTGGTCGAACGCGGATGCGGCACGAACGGGGTGATCCCGGCGTCCTCACAGTGCTTGATCTGCTCGGCATCGGCATAACCGGAATCAGCTGCCACCTGCAGCGTCTCGCAATCGAGCGCCTCTTTCGCCGCCTGTGCCACCGGCGCCAGTTGGTTCTGGTCCGACACGTCCTGCGTCACCGCGTGATGCGCAATCAGCCCATGACGATCGTCCACCGCGATCTGCACATTATAGCCCACCACGCTGCCGCCCCCGGCCTTGCGCATCAATTGCGAGTCTGGATCACTAAGCGTGACCTGGGTGAGCTCCATCGCACCCATCAATTCCAGCGCTTGCGCCACATCGGCACGGCGCTCTTGTAAGAGCGCAAGCGCCGCTCGCGTATCGCCGGGCGCGATCTCCTCCGATCCTTCGTCAGCATCGGCCGAATCCAGCACCGCCAGATATGCCCCAATCCGCTCATCCAGCCGCTTCGCTTCCTGCTCGATCTGCGCCACCGTATAGGCACGCTGCGGACTGTTCTGCGCCGCAAATTTCGACCCGTCGATCGCCACCAGTTCCGCCCCGAACAAACCCTGCCCACGGCAGAACTGCACAAACCACCGGCACACCCGCCCAATCGCTTTCCGATTGTCCCGCCGGAAATCGGCAATCGTCTTGAAGTCCGGCGCCAGCTTGTTCAAAAGCCACAGCACTTCAATGTTGCGCCGGCACTCCCGCTCCAATTGCCGGCTCGAACGTACCTGGTGAAGGTACCCGTACACATAAAGCTTCAGCAAATCCGCCGGATCATAGGGCGGCCGACCCTTCGAAAGCGGTGCTGACTTCGTGAACTCCAGCAGCCCGAGGTCCAGGCGGTTCACGAACAAGTCCACCACCCGCACCTGCGCGTCCGCCGTGATCAGATCGTCCAGCCGCTCCGGAAACAGCGTCGCCTGATCGCGCGACACCCCTTCAACATACCCTGCCATCGCGAATCTCCGTCGTTGCGGAGATTCTCGAATATTCGAGTCGAGTAGGGGAATCGCATTTTCACACAGCCTCCAAGGGCTGCCCCTACAGGCGCGTGCGGTCGCATGCTATCGTGCAGGCATGAAACATAATGGGAGGCGACGTTGAAACCACAACTCGTCGGCGGCCTGTTCGCTGCCGCCATCGCGACCGCGGCGGCCGCACAGACGCAGCTCGTCAGCGAAGACATCATGGTGAAATCCCCCGATGTGGGGATCGAGCTGTTCGTGCGCAACAAGCGCCCGGCCGCCATGACGGCGTTCCGTCCCGAGCGCACGCTGCTGTACGTGCACGGCGCGACCTATCCGGCCTCCACCGCCTTCGACCTCCGGCTCGATGGCCTCTCCTGGATGGAGTACATCGCGTCGCGCGGCTACGACGTCTACCTCATCGACCTGCGCGGCTATGGGAAATCGACCCGGCCGCCGCAGATGGCGCAGAAGGCGGACGCCAACCCGCCGATCGTGCGTGGCGACACCGCCGTGAAGGATATCGGCACCGTGGTCGACTTCATCCTGGCGCGCCGCAGCATCCCGCGCCTCAACCTGCTCGGCTGGTCGTGGGGCACCACCCTGATGGCGACCTACACGACGCAGAACAGCGCCAAGGTCGAGCGGCTGGTGCTGTACGCGCCCGCCTGGATCCGCCAGACCGCGTCGCTGGTGCAGACCGGCCCCGGTCCGACGCCGGCCTACCGCATGGTGGCGCGCGACCAGGCACTCGGTCGCTGGATGACCGGCGTGCCGGAGGACAAGAAGGCGAGCCTTGTTCCGGCCGGCTGGTTCGACGCCTGGGCCGACGCCACCTGGGCGACCGATCCGGAGGGCGCGAAGATGAATCCGCCGGTGCTGCGCGCGCCCAACGGCGTGGTGCAGGACGGCCTCGAGTTCTTCGGCGCCGGCAAGCCCTACTACGATCCGGCGAAGATCACGGTGCCGACCTTGCTGGTGCATGCCGAGTGGGACCGCGACACGCCGCCCTACATGGCGCAGACGCTGTTCCCGCTGCTCACGAACGCGCCCGGCAAGCGTTACGTCGCGCTGGCGGAAGGCACCCACACCATCATCATGGAGAAGAACCGCCTGAAACTGTTCGAGGCGGTGCAGAGCTTCCTCGACGAAGCCGGCGGGTCGTAGGGCGCGTGTTCGGCGGCGCGATTGCGGGGTCGACCCCTCGCGATCACCGGTCGGTTGCTGAGCGGCAGTGCCCGGCTTGGTGCTCATGCCTCGCGTAGGTCGCGGTCTTGTGCGCCATGGAACACGGCGATGATCGCGACTTCGTTTAGGGTCTCGTCGACCTCATAGACGATGACATAAGGCAGGCCGACCACAGCCCATTCGTAGGTCCCTGGAGCGCGGCCGACATGTCCCATGTAGGGGACCATACCGAGGCGGTCGCTGGCATACCGAATGCGTGCGACCACCTCGGTTGCGGCCTGTGGATTCCGATGGTTGATGTATTCGTGGATGTTCTCGATATCGAGCTGGGCCTGCCGTCGATATCGAACTCTCACAGGCCGCACTTCTTCCACAACGCGGCCATCTCCTCATCGGTCGCGTATCGCTCTCTGCCCGCTTCAAAGTCGGCGCGTCTGCGCTCCACTTCTTCCACCTGCTCGTCCGAGAGATGGTAGGGGCTCGCGTCCTGCTGTTCCAACTCGGCTAGCAGGCGCGCCGCATCCTCCTGCCGTTTGGCGGGCCAGGTCAGAACGCGGTCGAGAATTTCCTTCACTTGCTCTTTTGTCATGATCACAACATATCAGATCATCCCGCGTGCCGACAGACGTGACCGTGTCATCACTCCACTGCCTCCATGTCAGCCGTCCATTTGGGGATCTCTCATCTTCCTCGGAAGCTTCGCTCTTCGAGACTTGCTAGACTAAGACTAGCGAAGAGCGGGCCACCCCAGAAGGCGACGGCCCAGCCGCCGCATCAGTTTGGCTTCTGCTCGGCCCTGGCCACGACCTTGCCCCACTTGTCGATCTCGGTGCCGACGAACGCGGAGAACTCGGCCGGCGTCATCGGCATGGGCTCCGAGCCGAGCGCCCGGATCTGGCTGGCGACGAGGGGGTCCTTCAGGACGGTGACGAAGGCGGCGTTGAGCCGGGCGACGACGTCCGGCGGCGTCCCGCTGGACACGACGATGCCGAACCAGCCGGTCGACTCGAAGCCCGGCAGGCCGGACTCGGCGAAGGTCGGAATATCAGGCAGCTGGGCGAAGCGCGTGGCGGAGGTGATGGCGACCGTCGCGATCGTGCCGGCGTCGATCGCGGTCTTGGCCGAGGGCGGATCGACGATGCCGAGCGCAACGTGACCGCCCAGGAGGTCGTTCATGACCGGCGCCATTCCGCGATACGGCACCAGCCCGATCCGGGTGCCGGCCATCTGGTTGAGCATCTCGGCGGTCAGATGCATCAGGGTGCCGTTGCCGCCATGGCCGATGGCGAGGCTGCGGTCCGATCCCTTGGCCATGGCGATGAAGTCGCGCAGCGTCTTGCCCTTGGACGAGGCGGGCGCCGCGAGGATGAACGGCGACGACGCGACACCGGTTACGGGTGCAATGTCCTTCTGCGGATCGTAGCTCATCTTCTGTTGCAGGCCGAGGTTGGTGCCGAGCGCACCCGCGCCGCCAAGCCCGATCACATGACCGTCGGGAGCCGCCTTGGTGACCGCGTCGATCGCGATCATGCCGCCCGCTCCAGGTCGGTTCTCGATCAGAAGCGGTTGGCCGAGCAGTTTCTCCACGCCCGGCTGCACGATGCGCGCCATGGCGTCGCTGCTGCCGCCGGCCGGGAAGCTGACGATGAGGCGGATCGGCCGATCCGGATAGGCGTGGGCGCCGGAACTGCCGCCGGCGGGCAAGCCGGAGATGGCGAGCACCGCCGCAATGATCGCCCTGACGCTTGCATTCATCCTGGCTTCCTCCGCGGCGGGCCAAGGCGTTCCGGTATTATATTGCCTATGAGGGTCCGCATTTGGGCCAAACGAACCTGAGAAATCGCGAGCGATCAAGCGTTTGGTATTTTGGCACCTTCCCGCGCCGGGGGCTGCAGACCTGGGCTGTCCCACAGCGCGACAGTGAATGAACGGCAGCGCCAGCGCCCGCCTCACGCCACCGCGAGACCGAACTCGCGCTGCACCGCGGCGATGTCGGCCTGGGTCGGCAGGCCGGCCTCGTTGCCGAGGCGCTGCACCTTGAAGGTGGCGGCGGCCTGGCCGAAGGCGATGTGGTCGGCCCAATGCCGGGTCGGGTCGGCGAGGTAGGAATACACATAGGCGCCGTGGAACACGTCGCCGGCGCCGCTGGTGTCGATCACCCGGTTGGCCGGCACCGGCATGGCGAAATTCGTCCGCACGGCGCCGGCTTCGTCGAACCAGATCAGGCCGCGCTCGCCGAGCGTCACGCCGCCGATGCGGCAGCCGCGGCTCTTGAGATAGTCGAGCGTCGCAGCGGGCGTGAGGTGCATCTGCTCGCAGAAGCGCTCCGCCACCATGGCGACGTCGATGAAGGCGAGCAGCTCGTGCGTGTTGGTGCGCACCGCGCCGCCGTCGAGCGAGGTGAGGATGCCGCTCTCGTGGCACTGCTTCGCGTAATGCATCGCCGCGTCGGCGAGATGCCCGTCGAGATGCAACACCCGGCAGCCGGTGAGATCGAGCAGCGGAAAGTGGTGCAGGTAGTTGTCGTCGCGGCAGCGTACGATCGCGCGCTTGCCCTCGTGCGGCATCACGAAGGAGAGCGAGGACTTGCGCACTTTGCGGATATGCAGGTTGATCTCGTATTTCAGCGCCATGTCGAGGAACATGCGGCCGAGCCAGTCGTCGGCGCCGGTCGCGATCAGGTCGGGCTTGATGCCGAGCTTGGCGCAGCAGAACGCCGCGGTCACCGCATTGCCGCCGAACGACACGGCATATTCGCGCGCCACGTCCTTCTCGTCGCCGACCGGGATGCGGTCGGTGAGAAACGTCACGTCGATGTAGGTTTGGCCGATGAACAGCGCTTGCATCATGATGGTGACATTCAGGACCGTTGAATGATCGCGTCGCCCCGCGTGGGTACCTGCCAGATCTCTTGCGCATATTCCCGGATGGTCCGGTCGGATGAGAACCAGCCCATCCGCGCCGTATTCAAGATGCTCACGCGCCACCAGGACAACGGATCGCTCCACAGCGCATCGATCGCCCGCTGCGCCTGCCAATAGGCGTCGAAATCCGCGGCGGTCATGAAATGATCGTGCCCCAGGACGGCGTCGGTGAGAGGGTGAAACCGAGAGGGATCGTCCGGCGAGAACAATCCCGCCGCGATGCCCTCGACCGCCCGCGCCAGCCGAGCGGAGCCCTCCGCGACGTCGCGGCCAGTGAGGCAGGCGCGCCGCTGCGCCTCGACCTCCTCGGCGTTGAGGCCGAAGATGAAGATGTTGTCGGCGCCGACGTGCTCGCGGATCTCGACGTTCGCCCCGTCCAGCGTGCCGATGGTCAGCGCGCCGTTGAGCGCGAACTTCATGTTGCCGGTGCCCGAGGCCTCCATGCCGGCGGTCGAGATCTGCTCGGACAGATCCGCCGCCGGGATGATCGCTTCGGCCAGGCTGACATTGTAGTTCGGCAGGAACACGAGACTTGCAGCCGGTCGCGCACCACGGGATCGGCGTTGACCACGCGGGCGACGTCGTTCGCGAGCTTGATGATGAGCTTCGCGTGCACGTAGCTCGCCGCGGCCTTGCCGGCGAAGATCTTGGCACGCGGCACCCAGTCGGCCTCGGGGTTGGCGCGGATCGCCTGGTACAGCGCAACCGTCTCGAGGATGTTGAGCAGCTGGCGCTTGTACTCGTGGATGCGCTTGATCTGCACGTCGAACAGCATCGAGGAATTGCACCGGATCCCCACGGTACGGCGGATGAGACGCACCAGCGCTTCCTTGTTGGCGCGGCGCACCTGCGCCGCCTGGGCGACGAACTCGGCATTGCCCGCCAGCGGCTCGAGCTCCACCAGGCGGTCCGGATCGTCCAGCACGCGCTCGCCGAGCGCCTCGACGATGAGATTGGTCAAGCCCGGGTTCGCCTGGAACAGCCAGCGGCGGAATGTGATGCCGTTGGTCTTGTTGACGATGCTGGCCCGGGTAGGCGGTATCCAGGTCGCGGAAGACCGTGGAGCGCATCAGCCCGGTGTGCAGCGCCGAGACGCCGTTGACCTTGTGCGAGCCGAGGAATGCCAGATGCCCCATGCGCACCCGCTTGTCGCCCGCCTCCTCGATCAGCGAGATGGAGGCGACCTTGGCGGGGTCGCTGTTGCCGAGCTCGGCCTGTTCCTTCAGCTGCAGCCAGTTGATCAGGTAGATGATCTGCATGTGGCGCGGCAGCAGCCTGTTCATCAGCGATACCGGCCACGCCTCGAGCGCCTCCGGCAGCAGCGTGTGATTGGTGTAGCTCAGCGTCGCCCGCGTGACGCGCCAGGCATCGGTCCACGAGAACTCGTGCTCGTCGACCAGGATGCGCATCAGCTCGGCGACCGCGATCGCCGGGTGCGTGTCGTTGAGCTGGATCGCGGTGTGGTCCGGCAGCGATGCGAGGTCGTCGTATTGGACGATGTGCCGGCGCACGATGTCCTGCAGCGACGCCGAGGTGAAGAAATACTCCTGGCGCAGCCGCAGCTCCTGCCCCTGCTGAGTGGCGTCGCTCGGATAGAGGATGCGGGAGATCGCTTCCGCCTGCGTGCGCGCCGCCACGGCGCCGACGTAATCCCCCTGGTGAAACGCGTGCAGATGGATCGGCTCGGTCGCGCGCGCCGACCACAGGCGCAGCGTATTGACGTGGCGCCCGCGCCAGCCGACCACCGGCGTGTCGTAGGCGACCGCATTGACGGTCTCCGCCGGGTACCAGACGCCGCGCGCCGTGTCGGCGTCGCCGCCGATATATTCGACCAGCCCGCCGAATCGGATCGGATACATCATCTCGTGGCGCTCGAACTCCCACGGATTGCCGAACGAGAGCCAGTTTTCCGGCATTTCCTGCTGCCAGCCGTCCAGGATGTGCTGCCGGAACAGGCCGTAATCGTAGCGGATGCCGTAGCCGTAGGCCGCGACGTCCAGGCTCGCCAGGCTGTCCATGAAACAGGCGGCGAGCCGGCCGAGGCCGCCGTTGCCGAGCGCCGCGTCCGGCTCCATCTCGCGGATCTCGTCGAGATCCACCCCGAGCTCGGCCAGCGCCTCGCGCACCGGAACGACCAGGCCGAGATTCGACAGCGTGTCGAACAGAAGGCGGCCGATCAGGAACTCGACCGACAGATAGTATACCCGCTTGCGATCCTCCGCGTAGACCCGATTGCGCGTCGCGATCCATTGGTCGACGACGGTGTCGCGCAACGCATGGGCGGTCGCCATGAACCAGTCGCGCAGCTGGGCGGTCGCCGGATCGCGGCCGACCGAATACCGCAGCTTCGCCAGGATCAGGTCCTTGAAGACCTGGATCTCGCGCGCCTGGTCAGAGACGGTTCTTGCTGCGGTTTCGAGCATCGTGCCGAATCAGGAAGCCTGCGCTGTCGCAACGGTACTGGGTGACGCATAGGGAATGACCGAAATCTTACCATTAGCTTCGAGAATTGCGAACTTGATGTCCTCCATGCGCTCCAGGCCATGCAGGTGGCGTGCCGCCGCCAGCACGTCCTCGGCACTCACGCGTGCGCGGCCCAGACGGCCCGACAGAGGCCGGCCGTGCTCCACGATGATCATCGGCTCGCCGTTGAGAACGCGGGTCAAGAAGGGAAACTCCCGCATCAACAGCGAGAGGGCGACGTCCGTCAGGATGAGGGTCGCGACCACCAGGAAAGCGGTGGTGACGGAATAATCCTGACCCAGCAGGGCCCGTTGCGTCGCGCCGCCGATGACCAGAAGCAGGACCAGATCGAACGCGTTGAGCTCGCCGAGCGTCCGGCGCCCCGCCAGGCGCAGCAGCGCCCACAGCATGAAATAGACGATGAACGCGCGAATGACCGTGTCCATGGCCGGCTCCTACGGATAGATCAGCTGAAAGATATTCAGTGAGCTGCGCCCTTCCGCTTCGAGGTGGAGCGACATGGTGCCGAAGCGCTTCGGGCGTGCCGCAATGTGGAACGCAACGTCGCCGGCGGCTGACCGGGGAAACACCAGCTCCAGCCCATAGGTCCCGCCGCGCGCGCGCAGCGGATGCGGCTGGATCGAACTCGATATCATGGGTGTCCGCGAAGATCGGACTCAATCGGAACATGAGCTCGTCGCCGATCGGCGCGGTGGCACGCACCGTGAAATAGGTCCTGGCGGTCTTGTGCGCAAACCGCTCATAATCGACCGCCATCGAATTGTCCGCATTCCGGGCCCGCGCATAGCTCGCCGGCCCATGGAAGAAGACGCCGGCAAGGGCAGCGAAAATGATGAGCGTGAGGACAACCCACCCGATCCGCTCCAGCCGCCATGAGCGTTGCTGGAAGGCCATGTCCTCGCGTATCGGATAGGTCCGATTGTCGAGCTCTTCCATCAGCTTACCCACCGGACGAGGAGCGCGATCACCGGCCAACGCGGGAGCCTGGACGGGGTTCCGGCCGCACGGCCGAACCGACCGGGGACCACACGGGGCGGGGAAGCGGCAGCCCCCGCAAATGGCTTGTTTGCCAAGCCCGGGCACCACCAAATGGTTCCCGCATCTGTGACTTGCGGGTGACACACGGGCCGCGTATTCCTGCCCAAAATATCACCTCCAGGAGACGTCCCTGATGCTCATTCTCCATCGCCGCGGCTGGGAAATTCCCGAGTGCCTCGCGACGCCCGAATCGGTGTTCCTCAACCGGCGCGCCTTCCTGGGCGGCGCGGCCGGCGCCGCGGCGATGGCGCTCTCGCCCGACCTTGCCGGCGCCCAGCGGCTGGCCGATCTGCCCGATCCGACCCGCGATCTTTATCCGGCCAAGCGCAACGAGGCCTTCACGCTCGATCGTCCGATCACCGACGAGGCGGTCAACACCGCCTACAACAATTTTTACGAGTTCGGCTCGGCGAAAACCATCGCCAAGGCGGCGCAAGCCCTCAAGGTCAGGCCATGGACCGTCAAGATCGACGGCATGGTGGAGAAGCCGCAGGAGATCGGGATCGACGACCTGATCCGCAAGATGCCGCTCGAGGAGCGGCTCTATCGCCATCGCTGCGTCGAGGCCTGGTCGATGGCGATCCCGTGGTCGGGCTTTCCGCTCGCCAAGCTGGTGGCGCTCGCGAGGCCGTTGTCGTCGGCCAAATACCTGCGGATGGAGACGTTCCTCGATCCCTCGACCGCATCGGGTCAGCGCCAGACCTGGTATCCCTGGCCCTATGTCGAGGGATTGACGATGGCCGAGGCGACCAACGAGCTCGCGTTCCTGGTCACCGGCGCCTATGGCAAGCCGGTCACGAAGCAGATGGGGGCGCCGTTGCGGCTCGCCGTGCCGTGGAAATACGGCTTCAAGTCGATCAAGTCGATCACCCGCTTCAGCTTCACCGACCAGCGGCCGAAGAGCTTCTGGGAAGCCCTGCAGGCCTCCGAATACGGCTTCTGGGCCAATGTGAACCCGGAGATGCCGCACCCGCGCTGGAGCCAGGCGACCGAGGAGCTGATCGGCCGCAACGGCGAGCGGCGGCCGACCATTCTGTTCAACGGCTACGGCGACTACGTCGCGCAGCTCTACAAGGACGTGCCGAAGGACGAGCGCCTGTGGGCGTAAGCGGTGGCTGCAGCGTCTAATCCACCGATGCGCCGGACCGCTCGACCACCTTGGCCCAGCGGGCGATTTCCGCGGTAACGAAGCGCTGCAGCTCCGCGGGCGGACCGGTCTCCACCGGAACGAGGCCGATCCTGGCGATCTGCTCGCGAGTGTCCGGCAGCGCCATGACGGCCTTGAGCTCGGCGTGCAGCTTGTCGACGACTTCCTTCGACATCGCGGCCGGCGCGACCACCATCTGCCACGCGGCCGCCTCGAAGCCCGGCACGCCCAGCTCGGCGATCGGCGCAATCTCAGGCGCGGCGGGAGCCGGCGTCCTGGTCGTCACCCCCAGCGCGCGCACCTTCCCCTCGCGGATGAGCGGCAGCGACGAGGCAAAGTCGGTCATCATCACCTGCAGGCGTCCGCCCATGAGATCGGCGAGCGCGGCCACGGCCGCCTTGTACGGCACATGCACCATCTGCAGGCCGGTCATGCTGCTGAACAGCTCGGCATACAGGTGGAACGGCGTGCCCGGCCCGGTGGAGCCGTAAGTGAACGCGCCGGGGCGCCGGCGGGCGAGCGCGATGAATTCCTGTACCGTCTTGGCCGGCAGGTCGTTGTTGACCACCAGCACGAACGGCACGGTGGCGATCAGCGCCAACGGAGTGAAATCGTTGGCCGGGTCGTAGGGAAGCTTCTTGTGCAGGCTGGCATTGATTGCGAGCGGCGTGCTCGTTCCCATCAGCAGCGTGTAGCCGTCCGGCGCTGCTTTGGCGACTGCATTGGCGGCGATCACCGTGCCGGCACCCGGTCGATTCTCGACGACGAATGATTTGCCCAGCCGCTCCGACAGCTTCGCGGCGAGGATCCGCGCCAGCAGATCGGTTCCGGCGCCGGGCCCGGTCGGTACAATGAACGTCACGTTGCGGTTCGGGTAGTCCTGCGCCGCGCTCGGAGCAACGGTCGCGCATGATGCAAGCGCGACGATGATCGTGAACAGCAAGCTCGCGCAACGCATCAGCATGCTCCCGGAAGCCTCAATGCGGCCATTATCGACGCCCGAACGTATCGCTGTCCATGATGCACGTGGGGAGCGGCGGGGAGGTGGTGCGTCGTTGCGCCGACGATCGGCTCGGCAACGGCGGGCATCTGCTCGAGATCACGCGGGCGTGATCATATGAAAAACGATGACGCCCGCACGGTCCGCGATGTCGTCTGTCGCAGCAAAAAGAAAGCCGGGCTGTGAGGCCCGGCTTAGTTTTGTCGGCACGGGGGCCGACAATCACCTTCCAGAGGGGAACAGCTGGCTGCACCACGGCTGCAAATCTGGGAGGATGTCGCAACCGGCTGCCTACAGCGCACGTGAACTATGAGCCCCGACGGCCTGTTCGGCAACAGAACATCCGGCATGCCAGCCATGCGGACCCCGCAAAAGAAGCAAAAAAATGCTGGCGCGTTGCAAACCGGTGACGCGTCGCCTCAATAGCTCCAGCGCTGCGCCTTGCTGACAAGGAAGTCGCGGAACACCTGGATACGCGCGACCGATTTCATCTCTTCCGGATAGACGAAATACGCATCGACCGCGACCGCGTCGGTCGCACCGAACAGCTGCACCAGGCCACCGTCCTGCTCGATCAGATAATCGGGCAGCATGGCCACGCCGAGCCCGCGCTGACATGCGCGCAGCACGCCGATCACGTTGTTGATGGTCAGCGCCGGCGTGCGCGGCCCCTTGCCGTCGCGTCCCGCCTGAACCACCCAGTTCGCGCTCTGCAGATGCATCGGCACGCTGCCGCCGAGCACCAGCAGACGATGCGCGTCGAGATCCTCCGGCGTGCGCGGCGTGCCGTGGCGCTTGAGATATTCAGGCGACGCGTAGGCGTGGAAATGCATCGAGAACAGCTTGCGCTGGATCAGGTCCGGCTGGGTCGGCGTGCGCAGACGGATCGCGACGTCGGCCTCGCGCATCGCCAGATCCAATTCCTGCTCGGTGGTGATCAAGGTGATGCGGATATCGGGGTAGAGATCGAGGAACTCGCCGAGCCGCGGGGTCAGCCAATGCACGCCCAGGCCCGGCGTCGTATTGACCCGCAATTCTCCGTTCGGCCGCTCGCGGCTGTCGGTGAGCTTGGTGCGCGCGGCCTCGAGCTTCATCAGCACGTCGTGCGCGGTGCGATAGAGCAACTCGCCCTGCTCGGTGAGGATGAGGCCGCGGGCGTGGCGATGGAACAGCGGCACCGAGAGCTCCTGCTCCAGCGCGCCGACCTGCCGCGACACCGCCGATTGGGAGAGGCCGAGCTGCTCACCCGCATGGGTGAAGCTGCCGGCCTCGGCGGCGGCGTGAAAAACCTTCAGCTTGTCCCAGTCCATGGTCTGCCCCGCTGGAATTGCTCCCTCCTCGCGCGCGGTGGGAGGGTTCGATTGTCTGGCGGCGCATTGTCGTCACGACGACGCGTCCGCCTCAACGCGATCCCTCCGCGGAGGGAAAACCAATCACTCGGCGGCGTCGCGGCGCTCCTCCTGCGCGGCGAGAAAGCGCTCGGCGTCGAGTGCAGCCATGCAGCCGAGGCCGGCGGCGGTCACCGCCTGGCGATAGACGTCGTCGGCGACGTCGCCGGCGGCAAACACGCCCGGTACCGATGTCTCGGTCGAGCGCGGGGCGGTCTCGACATAGCCGCCCCGCTTCATCTTCACCTGGCCGGCGACGAGTTCGGTCGCCGGCACATGCCCGATCGCAATGAACACGCCGTCGATCGCCTGCTCGGTGATCTCGCCGGTCTTGAGGTTCTTGAGTGCGACGCCGCTCACCTTGCGCGGGCTCTCGCTGCCGAGAACGCCGACCAGCGCGGTGTCCCAGCGCACGTCGATCTTCGGGTTGTTGAACAGGCGGTCCTGCAGGATCTTCTCGGCACGGAAGCTGTCGCGGCGGTGCACGACCGTCACCTTGGCAGCGAAATTGGTCAGGAACAGCGCCTCTTCGACCGCCGTGTTGCCGCCGCCGACCACGATCACGTTCTTGCCGCGGTAGAAGAAGCCGTCGCAGGTCGCGCAGGCGGAGACGCCGTAGCCCTTGAAGACCTGCTCGGAGGGAAGCTCGAGCCAGCGTGCCTGCGCACCGGTCGCCAGGATCACCGCATCGGCGAGATAGAGGTCGCCGGAGTCGCATTCGATGCGGAACGGTCGCTGCGACAGGTCCACGCGCGTGACGTGGTCGCTGACGATCCGCGTGCCGACGTGGGCGGCCTGCAGACGCATCTGCTCCATCAGCCACGGCCCCTGGATCACGTCGGCGAAGCCCGGATAGTTCTCCACGTCGGTGGTGATGGTGAGCTGGCCGCCCGGCTGAATGCCCTGGATCAGGATCGGCTCCAGCATCGCCCGTGCGGCGTAGATGCTGGCCGTGTAACCGGCGGGCCCGGAACCGATGATTACAACCTTCGCATGAATTCGCTGCGGCATTCGAAAGGTCCTGTCGGATCGTGCGGGGTCCGGTGAGCGCGACTCGCGAGCGCGCCGAGTGTGCTGCCTCGCACAATTTAAGCCTTCGGACGAGCTATGCAAGATACGCAACCCAGAACGCACAATTCCTTGACGTACACGTGAAGTCCGGGAGCCAGCCTCGCCGCCACCCTCGGCGATCGTCGGGGCTGATCTCCGTGGGTCGGCCGGAGATCGCGCAATAATGTTTCGCTTGAGGTCGGTTCGCGGTAGAGATCAAGGGATCTTGTGTGGAGGCTCCCTTGCCCGGCCGTCTCGATGCCATCGACTGGAAGATCCTCGCGGAACTGCAGCAAGATGGCCGGATGACCAATGTGGAATTGGCGCGCCGGGTCGGGATTTCGGCGCCGCCCTGCCTGCGCCGCGTCCGCGCCCTTGAGGAGGCAGGCCTCATCAGCGGCTATCGGGCGCTGTTGGACGCCAAGCGCCTCGGCTACGAGGTGACGGTCTTTGCCATGGTGCACCTGGCGAGCCAGGCTGACCCCGATCTCAAGGCGTTCGAGGATTTCGTGCGCCGGGAGCCGCTGGTCCGGGAATGCTGGATGCTGTCGGGGGAGATCGATTTTCTCCTCAAATGTGTCGCCCCGAGCCTGAGCACCTTCCAGGACTTCGTGGCCCGGCTCACGGCCGAGCCGCACGTGCGCAACGTCAAGACCTCGCTCACCCTGCGCTGCTCGAAGGACGCCGCCATGGTGCCGCTCGAGCTCGACCGAACGTGATCCAGATCACACACGGGAATCTCCTGTCCGAATTATCGCGAACGCCCCTCGTCTGACCGCCGACTACCGGGGAACGGTCAATGAAAATCGGGGATGGCGTGTCATGGGAGCCAATGCGAGCGAGCGGCGATCCGGTCGTTGGCGGTCCGCAATCGGTCTTGCGGTGCTGTGCGTCCTGGCGTCGGCGGACACGAGCTTCGGCCAGACCCCGACTTCGATCAAGCTCGACACCACCATCACGGTGCGGCCGGATCGCACCTGGCAGACCGTCACCACGCAGCGCCTGTCGGTGCTGACCGAATCGGCGCTCGACCGCGCCGGTCGCCAGTCGATGTCCTACATCGAGAGCATGGAAAGCCTCGACGTGGTGGCTGCCTATACGGAGAAGGCGAACGGCCGCCGGATAGCGGTCGACCCCGCGACCATCGTGCGGCGGGACGGCGCGAGCGGCACCGAGGTTCTCTATCGCGACCTCAAGCAGATCACCTTGTTCTTTCCGGACCTCGCTGTCGGCGACAGCGTCGTCTACACCGTGAAGGTCGAGCACCACAGCGCTCCCTATAGCGGGCACGTGTATGAAAACATCGTGTTCCCCGGCAACACGCCGTCGGCCAACTCCACCATGCGGATCGTTGCTCCCCGCTCGGTGGGGCTGCGGGTGAGCTCGTTCGGCGCCGGCATCCAGGGCAAGCGGTCGGAGGACGGCGACACCATCCGCTTCGCGCTCACGGTCGCCGGACAAGCAGCCGGCGGTGACCGCAGCATCAACATCACCACCTTCGAGGACGTCGCTGCGGTCGGCCGCAACTACTGGGGCGAAGCCCGGGCGAAGATGGCGGTGACGCCGCAGGTGCAGAAGCTCGCCGACGAGATCACGCACGGCATGTCCGACCGGCGCGCGCAGGCGGAAGCGATCAGCCTGTGGGTCAAGCGCAATATCCGCTATGTCGCGGTCTATCTCGGCACCGCACGCGTTGTCCCCAACGACACCGCCACGATCCTGAAGAACCGCTACGGCGACTGCAAGGATCACGTCACCCTGATGGCCGCGCTGCTGGCTGCCAAGAACATTGCCAGCGAGCATGTCCTGGTCAATTCCGGCAGCATCTACGATTTCAGCGAAGTGCTCGCCCCGCGCTTCCTCAACCACGTGATGCTCTATCTGCCCGAGCTCAAGCTGTACGACGACCCGACGACGCCGCGGACGACGTTCGGCGTGCTGACCATCGAGACCCACGACAAGCCGGTGGTCCACGTCTCGGCGGAGGGCGTGCGCACGGCGCGCACGCCGACGATGCGGCCGGACGACTACATCGTCGTCAACCGCACCCGCATTCGGGTGGCTGTGGACGGCACCATGAGCGGCGAGACCGAGCAGATCACCAAGGGCGCCGCATCGGCCGGGGCGCGCGCGATCGCCGCCCATATCCAGGACGACGGGGCCGAGCTCGCCGCCCAGAAGGTGCTGCGCGCGTCGGGAAATCCCGGCCGCGGCGCATTCGAGGTCCCCTCGCTCAGCGATTTCCGCGAGCCCTATGCGGTGAAGGGCCGGTTCGTGCTCGATCAGCGCCTCGACCTGCGGGCCGCGACGCAGCCGATCCCGCAGGGCATGGCGTTCATGCGGCGGCCGGGCGAATTCCTGTTCGCCGAGGAGAACGAGCGACGCTCCTCGTTCCGCTGCCTCGCCGGGCGCCAGATCGAGCAGATCGAGCTCACCTTCGCCGAAGGCCTGCCGCTGCCGGCGGAGCTCAATCCGCGCACGATCGAGACGCGCCTGTTCACCTATACGACGAGCTACAAGCTGCAGAACCGCACCTTCACGATCCGACGCGAATTCGTCTCCAACGTGCCCGGCCAGTTCTGCAAGCCTGAGGTCGCCGCGGAGCTCGCCGAGCCGCTCAAGGTCGTGGCCGCCAACATCGCCAGCACGGCCCTGCTGTTCGGCAAACCGCAGCCGGAAGCGACCAGCGCCAAGCCCGCCAAGCGCGCCGACAACCAGGGCGGTGCAGGAAAACCGGCGCGGCCGGTGGCGAACTAGGCGAGACGCGTTCCCGACAGCCCGAATGAGATCGCACTCTGCCGCAGCTCCGCCTTGGCGATCTTGCCGGTCGGCGTCAGCGGAAACGAGCCGAGGCTTCTTACCTCGAGCGGCGTCAGGTCGTAGGAAACCAGCGGGGTGATCGCCGCCTTGAGCGCGTCGAGATCGGCGCGACCTTCGGTCAGCGTCACATAGGCGAGGGGTCGTTCGCCGAGCTTCGCATCGGGCAACCCGATCACCGCCGCTTCCTTGACGCCGTCCTGCGCACACAAGGCTTCCTCGATATCGCGCGGAAACCAAGTGCGGCCGGCGACCATGATCAGCTCGGCGAAGCGTCCCCGCATGGTCACCGTACCGTCGCGGTCCATCGTGCCGGCATCGCCGCTGTGCAGCCAACCGCCGCGCAGGGCTTCGGCGGTCTTTTCCGGCTTGTCCCAGTAGCCTGTCATGAAGCCGCCGCGCAGGCACACTTCGCCGACCGTGCCGATCGGGCATTCCTTGCCGTCGGCATCGAGGATGCGCACCTCCTTGTCGGGCAGCGGACGCCCGACCGACCCGAGCCGATCGTCGGAGAGGAGAACCGGCTCGCCCAGCCCCATGAAGCCGCCGAGCTCGCTCTGACCGTAGCTCTCGACCAGCGGCAGCGAAAGCTCGTCGCGCCACGCGCGCTTGAGCGCGCCAGCCACCGGGCCGCCGCCGGACAGTCCGAGCCGCAGCCGCGCGGGGGTGCGACCGCGCCGACGCGAACTCGATCAGGAGCTCGGTCAACAGGGTCGGATTGCCGACCAGCAGGCTCGCCTGGGTCTGCTCCAGCGCCTCCCAGCCCAACTCCGGCGTCCAGCGTGCCATGACGTTCACGGTCGCGCCGTGATGGAGCGGCGGCAGCAGGTTGCCGACCAGCTGATAGGAGCTCGACAAGGCGGTCGGCCCGAACGAGACGTCCGCGCCGGAGATGCGCAGGCGCTCGGCGATGCAGCGGGTCGCCCGCATGGTCGGCTCGTGGGCGAGGCACGCGCCCTTCGGGCGCCCGGTGGTGCCGGAGGTGTAGGAAAGGTGAGCGATCGCGTCCTCGTCGGCGGGATCGGGCGGGGGCGCGAGGCCCGCGGCGAGCAGCGCCGGAAGGCCCTCGGCGCCCGGCTGCGGGCCGTCCATGCAGACCAGCGACCGGATGGTGGCGACGCTCGCCGCCGCCCGTCTGACGGCGGCGCCCATGTCGTGGGTGTAGATCACGACAGAGGGCGTGTGATCGGCGAAGTAATACTCGAGCTCGTCGGCAAAGCGCACGTTGACCAGCGCAGCGATCGCCCCGATGCGCCAGCAGGCGAACAGCGCCAGCACGTAATCCATGCCGTTATGGGCGAAGATCGAGACCCGGTCGCCCTTGCGCACGCCGAGATGGTGCAGCGCGCCGGCGCAGCGCTCCATCGCGGTCACCGCTTCGGCGAAGGTCAGGGCGACGTCGCGATCGACCCAGCGCAAGGCGACCTTGTCGGGCTCACGCGCGGCCCCGTCGAGCAACAGTTGGTGCATCAACATGGGTGTTTCCCATCAGGGTAGCTCGTCATCCCACAGCTCGGAATAATCCGGCGCGCGGGCCATGCTGCGGCGCCCGTTGTCGATCACCACGCGATCGGACTGGGGACGCGAGACGATCTCGTTGAGGCTGCGCGCATTGAACACGACGAGCCGCGCGGGCGCGCCGACCGCCAGCCGGCCGTACTCCGGTAGCTTGGCGATGCGGGCCGGCACCGGGCCGACCAGCGCCGGCGCATCGGCCAACGGGTGGTCGACGTGCAGAATGCGCACCGCCTGGCGGAACGTGTCGACCATGTCGTGGTCGCCATACGCATGGAAGCAGTCGCGGCAATTATCGCCCGCCGCGGCGACGGCGATCCCGCGCCGGCGCATCTCGTGCACCAGGGTCACGCCGCGCCAGCGCGGCGTGCGCCCGCTGCGGCGGTCCTGCAGGTAGAGATTGACGGTCGGCAACGTCACCACGGCGATGTCGGCCTCGGCCAGGAGGTCCAGGGTACGGTCGGCCTCATCGGGCGGCTGCACCGCGAGGCTGCAGCAATGCCCGCAGGTGACGCGCCCCTGATAGTGGTGGCGCAGCGCCGCGCGCGCCACGTGGGGCAGGGCGGCGGCGCGTGGGTCGTCGGTCTCGTCGACATGCAGGTCGATGTCGAGGTCGTGGCGGCGCGCGAGGCCGAACAGCCGATCGAGCAAGGCGTCGAGATCGCCCAGCGGCGAGCCATGCACCCCGGTCGCGGCACGCGTCACGGCGCCGAGGAGGCCGCCCGATCGCGCCACCAACGCGGCGAGCCGGTCGCCGCGTTCGTCGCGGAAGAGATCGATCGGCACGAGCGACACGGCCTGCAGCGCGATGCGTCCCGCCCATTCGGCGCGCATGTCCCCGAAGGCGCCCCAGCTGCGCTCCGCCTGCTCGGGCACCGAATCGAGATGCGTGCGGATCGCCGATACGCCATGCGCATAAGCGGCGCGCAGGCCGAAGCTCATGCGGCGGAGCAGATCGGCGTGGGTCCAACGCAGACGATCCGCCGCGGTCGCGGCGAGCGCGTCGCCGAACGAGCCGGACGGGTTGGGCGAGCGCACGACCGTGTGGCCGCGATCGAGATGGGTGTGCACGTCGATCAGCGTCGGCCACGCCTGCCGACCCTGCAGGTCGATCAGCGGCCCGCGCTCGGCTGCGAGCGCTCCGGCCGGCGCGATGCGCGCGATGCGCCCCCGCACGATCGCGAGATCGAACAGCCCGACGGCGTCCTCGTGTGGCTCGCATGGGCTTGCGAGATCCGACACCATGCATAGAGGCACCCGGACGTTGCCGACCGAATAGGCTTCTGCCTCGGGCCAGACGATATCGGAGAAGGCAGGCGGCATCGCAGACATTGGCGCACCACGCATTCAGATGTTGGCCTGCGCCGCCGGCGCATGCAGGCGTGACAGGGAAAAATCGCGCATGTCGCGCAGCAGGCCGACGAAGCCGTCGACCTGGTGGGCGGCGGTGCGCGTTCCCTTCTCGGCGCTCGCGAGCGCAGCGTTGCCCACCGCGCCGTCGGGGTTGAGGTCCTGGGCGATCCAGCCGAATGCGTGCGGGCCGGCCGCGCTCAGATGGGAGAATTCCTGTTCCATCGCGACGGCCGCCGACACGAAGTCTCTGGCCTTGTCCATGTGCACGAGGTCGCGGCGAAACGCGAGCATGAGCGAGGTCTCGATGTCGCCGGCGTGGATGCCGTGTCGCGTTTCGACGGCGTCGTAGAGTCCGTGCGGCAGCCCGAACCAGCGCCAGTGGGTCGAGGCGACCAGCATGTCGAAGCGGACCCTGAGCTCGCGCGCCACGGTCGCCAGCACCGGGACGTTGCCGCCGTGCGAATTGGCGAGCACCATCTTGCGCAAGCCGGCGCGGTGCACGCATTCGCCGATCTCGACCAGCATTCGCATGAGCGTTTCGGCGCCGAGGCTGAGGGTTCCGGGCGACAGCAGGTGCTCGTTCGATTTCCCGACCGGCTGTACCGGCAGCACCAGGACGTCGAGATCCGCGGGCAGGCGCTCGCGCAGCACCGCGATCATGCCCTCCGCAATGGCGGTGTCGGTCATCACCGGAAGATGCGGTCCGTGCTGCTCGGTTGCCGCCACCGGCAGGATCGCGATGGTGCGTTCCGGGTCGAGCGACTTGAAATCGTTGCTCGTCAGCTCGGCCCACCAGAATGGTCGTCCCGGCACGTTCGTCTCCCTTTCGGCGTGCGGCCGGTGGCAAGCCTCGTGCCACGACTGGCGTGCGGGTGATCACGCCTCGCCGATCGGCGCCAGCCGCGGCAGCGCCTTGCGCAACTCCTCGACGACGATACTGGGGAAAGTGTCGAGGCCGCCGCGCGCGCGCACCAGCAGTTTCAGGGCGATGGGATCGCGGGCGAGCTCATGGAGCGGCAGGTAGCGGATCTCTCCCGCCTGCACGTCCTCGTCGACGTCGACCGGGTTGAGGAACGTGACCGCGTCGCCGTTGCGCGCGATCTTTTTCATGAACTCGATCGAGTTGGTCTCGATGGTCGGGCGCAGCGGCAGGTTGGCGCGGGTGAAGGCGAGCTCCACCGCCGGTCGGATCGTCATCGAGGCGTCGGCCAGCGCCAGGGGAAACTCGAGGCAGTCGGCGAGCCGCAGCGGACGCCGCGTCGTCAACGGATGGCGCGCGGAGACCACCGCCCCGAGCTGGAGGTCGTGGCTCGCGACCACGCGCAAGCCGGGACTCGGCGGCGGATTGTAGGACAGCGCCAGGTCCGCTTCCCCGGTGAGCACCGCGTTGGTCATCTGGTCGAACGGCAGCACGCGCAGGCGCAGGTGCACGCGCGGATGCGTCGCCAGGATGCTGTTGAGGAAGCGCGGCAGCGGGCCGGCGGCGAGCCCGTTCATGGTGGCGATCGTGACCTCGCCGCGGGTGAGCCCCTTCAACGCCTCGATATGCGTCTCGACCCGTTGATGGCTCTTGAGGGTCTCGCGCACGTGCGCGATCAGCACTTCGCCGGTCGCGGTCAGCCGCAGTCGCCGCGGCATGCGCTCGAAGATCGGCGCGCCGAGCTCCTGCTCGAGCGCCAGGATCTGGCGGTTGATCGCCGACGAGGCGACGTTGAGGCGTGCTGCCGCCTTGCGGATCGATCCCAGCCGGGCGACCTCATCGAGGTATTTCAACAGCCGCGAATGCAGCACGACGGCGACCCTCCGGTGGCGCGAGGCACGACCGCAGGCGCGCAGGCCTTGTCGGGCCGCCCGCCGCTTGCCTGCCAATTCATCGCCTTGCCCACGGCTTGATCACTGTTGCCTAAAAGGCATCACACAGAGCTAATTTTGATGCTTTTTCTAACCATCCGACGTGCGCACATTGGCTGTCAAGCAGTGTGCCGGGTCCGTGCCGGGCGGGACCTCGGCCGACATCGTCAACGCACACCACGGAGCAGATCATGGCTCTCCTCCCCTCGGTACCCGGCGTCACCCTCTTGTCGCTTGTCCTCGCGCTCGGGTCGGCACATGCGGCCGACAAGGTCACGTTCCTGACCAGCTGGTACGCCCAGGCCGAGCACGGCGGCTTCTATCAGGCCAAGGCCGCCGGCCTTTATGATCAGGCCGGGCTCGACGTCACCATCAAGATGGGCGGCCCGCAGGTGAACGGGCTGCAGCTTTTACTCGCCGGCGAAGCCGACGTGATGATGGGTTACGACTTCCAGGTCCTCACCTCGCTGTCGAAGGGTCTGCCGGTCGTCACCATCGCGACCTCGTTCCAGAAGGACCTGCAGGGTCTGATGACGCACGACCACGTCAAGGGCCTCGACGACCTCAAGGACAAGACGATCCTCGTCTCCACGCCGGGCCGCTCCAGTTGGTGGCCGTGGCTGCGGCGCCGCTTCGGCTATACCGATGCGCAGACGCAGCCCTATACCTTCAACCTGCAGCCGTTCTTCAACGACAAGAACGTCGTGCAGCAATCCTATCCGTCCTCCGAGCCGTTCCAGGCGCTGCAGAAGAACGTCCCGGTCAAGTTCTTCCTGTTCGCCGACAACGGCTACCCGCCCTATGGCACCACCATGGTGTCAACCACCAGGCTGGTGGCGGAGCGGCCGGACGTCGCGCGCCGCTTCGTCAAGGCGTCGATCGAGGGCTGGAGGAGCTACCTCAAGGGCGACCCGTCGCCCGCCAACGGCCTGATCAAGGCCGACAATCCGAAGATGAGCGACGAGCAGATCGCGTTCGGCATCAAGCGTCTCAACGAGCTCGAAGTGCTCGACGGCGGCGACGCCCGAACGATGGGCATCGGCGTCATCACCGAGCAGCGCTGGAAGGCGACCTACGAGCTGATGGTGAACGAGGGCCTGCTGCCCAAGGAAGTCGAATGGACCAAGGGCTTCACGACGCAATTCGTGAAGGACCTCAAGATCACGGCGCGTTGAGGCGGCCGCATCGGCACGGGAACGAGAATAGATACGGCGACGGGCGCGAACGCGATGACTCAATCGGCCGGCAGCCGGAAGCTTGCCGAGATCGTTCCGCCGCTCGTCGTCGGCGTCGTCTTCCTGGCCGGATGGGAGGCGCTCTGCCGCGCTCTCGCCATCCCCTCCTACCTGGTGCCGATGCCGAGCCTGGTCGCCCAGACCCTGGTGGCGGATGCCCCGGCGCTCGTCCATGCGCTGTGGGTCACGCTGCGCGTGACGTTGATTGCGCTCGCGCTCGCGGTGACGATCGGCGCCACCGTCGCGTTCCTGTTCGTGCAGAGCCCGATCATCGAGCGCAGCTTCTTCCCCTACGCGGTTATCATGCAGGTGACGCCGATCGTCGCGATCGCTCCGCTCATCATCATCCTGGTGAAGAACACGCAGGGTGCGCTGATCATCTGCGCCACCATCATCGCGATCTTCCCGATCATCTCCAATACGACGGTCGGCCTGCGCAGCATCGATGCGGGACACCAGGATCTGTTCGCGATCAACCGGGCGTCGCGTCTCCAGAGCCTGGTCCATCTGCGGATCCCGAGCGCCCTGCCGTTCTTCTTTGCCGGCCTGCGCATCGCCAGCGGGCTCGCCCTGATCGGCGCGGTGGTGGCCGAGTTCGTCGCCGGCACCGGCGGCCGCAACGCGGGCCTCGCGTACGAAATCCTGCAGGCCGGCTACCAGCTCGAAATACCGCGCATGTTCGCCGCACTGTTCCTGATCACGGTGACGGGCATCGCCTTGTTCCTGACGATGGTGGGCTTGTCGAAGCTCGCGCTCGGCTCCTGGCACGACAGTGCCGTCGCGAGGGATGTTTGAGCACGCAACGCAAGGGAAAAAGACGAGGGCTCGGAGGAGGACGGGGATGCTGACGACCAAGCAGAAGGTGTTGCGGCGGTTCTGGTACGCGGTGGTCCCGCTCGCCGACCTCGCCGAGGGGCCGAAGCCGTTCCGTCTGCTCGGCGAAGACATCGTGCTGTTCCTCGACGGCGACGGCAACCCGGCCGCCTTGAAGGACCGCTGCTGCCACCGCACCGCCAAGCTGTCGAAGGGCTGGTGCAAGGATGGGCAACTGGTGTGCGGCTATCACGGCTGGACCTACGATCGCACCGGCAAGCTGGTGCACGTGCCGCAGTTTCCGGTGCAGCAGGAAATCCCCAACCTGTCGACCCCGGCGTACCACTGCCAGACGCGCTACGGCTATGTCTGGGTCGCGCTCGACGAGCCGCTGGCGCCGATCCTCGATGCGCCGGAGGAAGACGATCCCGCCTACCGGCGCATCCCGCAGTTCTACGAGGTATGGAACACGTCGGCGCTACGCCTGATGGAGAACTCCTTCGACAACGCGCATTTCGCCTTCGTCCACAAGGGGACGTTCGGGCAGCTCGATCAGCCGCTGCCGGAGAAATATACGATCGACGAGACCGACTACGGCTTCGAGGCGGAGACCCTCATCACGGTCGCCAATCCACCGGTGCAGTATCGTATCGCCGGCACCACCGAGCCGACCACGCGGCGGCACATGCGCAACAAGTGGTACATGCCGTTCTGCCGCAAGCTCGACATCGAGTATCCGTCGGGGCTGCGCCACATCATCTTCAATTCCGCGACCCCGATCGACGACGAGCGCATCCAGGTGGTGCAGTGGCTCTATCGCAACGACAGCGAGGCCGACTGCCCGGCACAGGAGCTGATCGACTGGGACTTCCGGATTACCCGTGAGGACAAGGACATCATCGAGTTCGACCGATCCCGATACGCCGATCGACATGTCGCGGCGGATGGAGGCCCACATGGTGTCCGACCGTCCCGGCATGATCATGCGCCGGAGGCTGATGAAGCTCCTGGAAGAGCACGGCGAGGCGGAAGTGTTCGCGCCGCGCAACGCGGCCTGAGGAGATGCTGATGCCGCAAGCCGCCGCGCTGCAGCCGGAGCCTCGCACCGAGCGCTATCCGCTCGATCGATTCCTCGCCGATATAGCCGGGATCGCGGCCAGCACCGAGGCGACCGAGCTGCGCCGCAAGTCGCGCGACTTCTTCTGGTACAGCCCCGTTCTCAACGAGCTGCTCAAGGACAAGGTGGGGGACGTGGTGGTCACCCCGCGCAGCGAGGATGATGTCGTGTGCGTTGCCGCCGCGTGCGCGCGGCACCGCATCCCGCTGACGGTGCGCGGCGGGGCCACCGGCAACTACGGCCAATGCGTGCCGCTCGAAGGCGGGGTCGTGCTCGACATGACGGCGCTCGATGCGATCGCGTGGCAGCGCGGCGGTGTCGTGCGCGTCGCGTCCGGCGCCAAGATGAACGACATCGACGCGGCGACGCGGGCCGGCGGTTTCGAGCTCCGCATGCATCCTTCGACCAAGCGGTCGGCGACCATCGGCGGCTTTGTCGGCGGCGGCACGGGCGGCATCGGCACGGTCACCTACGGGGGCCTGCGCGAGCCCGGCAACATCCTCGCCGCCCGCATCGTCACCCTGGAGTCGACACCGCGCGTGCTCGAATTGCGCGGCGATGCGGCGCAGAAGGTCAACCGCGCCTACGGGACGACCGGCATCATCACGGCGCTGGAAATGCCCCTTGCGCCGGTGCACCCGTGGTTCGACGTGATCGTCGCGTTCGACGACTACCTCGACGCGGTGCGCTGTGGCCGCGTCATCGCCATGGCGGACGGCATCGTCAAGAAGCTCGTGTCGGCGGTCGCGTGGCCGTTGCCGGCAAGCTTCAGCGCAATTCGCGCGCACTGCCCGCAGGGGCAGAGCCTGTTGCTCGGCATGGTGGCGGAGGCGTCGCTGGAAACGTTCCAGAACTTGCTGCAGCCGCATGGGGGAACGCTGACCCACGCGGCGCCGAGCGACGACTCGCCCGGCACCGTTCCGCTGTACGAGCACACGTGGAACCACACCACGCTGCAGATGCTCAAGACCGACCGCAGCGTGACGTATCTGCAATGCCTGTTTCCGCACGACCGGCTGGTCGAATCGGTCGCCCAGATCAGGGACCGGTTCGGCGACGAGCTGATGCAGCACATCGAGTTCATCCGCATGAACGGGTACCTCACGGCGAGCGGCCTGCCGGTCTTCCGCCTTTCATCCCCCGAACGGCTGGACGAGATCATCGCCCTTCACGAGGCGTGCGGCGTGATGATCGCCAATCCCCACGTCTACACGCTCGAGGAGGGAAGCCGCTACAAGCGGGTCGACGCCGACCAGTTGGGCTTCAAGCACGACGTCGATCCGATGGGCCTGCTCAATCCGGGAAAGATGCGGACGTTCGTGCCGCGAGCCTGAGGCATGTATGGAATGGGCGCAGCAGTCTCCATGAAGCCGATGGCGGAACGCTCGCCGGTCGCGGGCGCCGCGAAGGCGACCGCGCGGCCGCTGGTGCGGCTTACCGGGCTGTCGAAGACCTTCGGCAACGGCACCACCGCGCTCGCCGACATCGATCTCGCGATCGGCGCGGGCGAGTTCGTTAGCCTGCTGGGGCCGTCGGGCTGCGGGAAGTCGACCCTGCTCAAGCTGATTGCCGGGCTCGCGGCGCCGACCGCCGGGATGATCGACTGGCCGCAATCGGCCTATGACGCGCTGGGCGAGCCGGACCGCCTGCTCGGCTTCGTGTTCCAGGAGCCGACCTTGCTGCCGTGGCGCACCGTCGCCGACAACGTCCGCCTGCCGCTGATGCTCGCCGGCACGCGCAAGCGCGAGGCGCAGGAGCGGGTCGAGGAAGCGCTGGCGCAGGTCGGGCTGTCGGCCTTCGCAACATCGCATCCACGCCAGCTTTCGGGCGGCATGAAGATGCGCGTCTCGATTGCGCGCGCGCTGGTGACGCGACCGAAGATCCTCCTGATGGACGAGCCGTTCGCGGCGCTCGACGAGATCACCCGAACGAAGCTCAACAACGATCTGCTCGAGCTCTATGCCCGCAAGGGACTGACCGTCATCTTCGTCACCCACAGCGTCTACGAGTTGGTCTACCTGTCGAGCCGCATCGTCGTATTCAGCTCGCGGCCCGGGCGCGTCGCCGCCGAGATCCCGATCGATGTGCCTTACCCACGAGCGGAGGATTTCCGCACCTCGGTGCACTACAACGAGCGCTGCCGCCTGGTGTCGGCCGAACTGCGCCGCGCCATGGCGGCCGACGATTCCATGTGAGCCGCCCGGCCATGTTGCGCCACCTCGTTCCCGGCAAGATCCGCGCTCCGTTTGCGCGCTATAGCCATGCGGTCGAGATTCCCGTGTCCGCGCGCTTGCTGCTGTGCTCGGGGCAACTCGGGATTTCAGCCGGCGACCAGGTGCCCGAAAGCGCCGAGCAGCAGGCCATCATCTGCTTCGAGGCGATCGGCGCGTGCCTTGCCGAGGCGCGCATGAGCTTCGCCGATATCGTCCGCCTCAACGCCTACGTCACCGACCGCGCCCACATGGCGCCCTACATGGCGGTGCGCGACCGTTACGTCGGGTCGCCGCCGCCGGCCTCCACCCTGATGATCGTCACCGGGTTCACGCGGGTGGAGTTCAAGGTCGAGGTCGAGGCGCTCGCCGCCAAGGTGGATTGAAAAAAAACGTCCTGCGCCGGACCATGCGTTCCGGCGCAGGACAATAGTGTGGGGCCTGGCTCTTGCCCGGGCCGTATGCCGCTCAGCCGACGCCGCCGGCCGGCGTGAAGGCGTAGCCGTTGCCGTCCTTGGCGATGGTGCCGACGTTGGGCAGGCCCCAGTGATAGCCGGCGACCATGGCCTTGTCGGCAATCGCACGGTCGAACAGGCGCCTGCGCGTCGTCACCGCCAGGTCCGGCACATGATCGAACGCCGCCTGCCACTCGGGGTTCTTCACGAACAGCGCCGCCACGTTGGTGGCGTCGGCGGTGGCGAGCATCTGCTGCCCGCCGGAGCTGATCAGATGGGCGGTGTGCCCTTGCGTGTGTCCGTGCGCAGGGATTGCGCGTACGCCGGGCACGAGGTCGGCCTCGCCGTCCACCACCTTGATGTTCTTCCAGGTCGGGAACGTCGCCTGGATGCGGCGGGCGAGCCCCTGGCGCGGCTGCGGGATCGAGTTCGACCGGTTGGGTCCACCAGTCCAGCTCCGCCTTCGAGACGACGATCTCGGCGTTCGGGAACGTCTGCGCATTGGTATCCTTGGCCATCAGGCCGAAGATGTGGTCGCCGTGGAAATGCGAGACCAGGATGGTCTTGACGTCCTTGGGGTCGAGACCCGCAGCCGCCATGCTCTGCAGCAGGATGCCGGCCTTCGGACCGCCGGTCTGTCCACTGCCGGTGCCGGAGTCGATCAGCACCAGTTGACCGCCGGTCCTCACGGCGAGCGTGGTGAACGGAACCGGGACGTGCGCGTCGGTCAATCCGCCGGCCTTGAGCGCCGCCTTGGTCTGCTCGACATTGGCGCCCTTGATGAAGTTCTCGTCATGCGGCTTCTCCCACAAGCCGTCGGAGAGCGAAATCACCTCGATATCGCCCACCTTGTATTTCCGGAAGCTCTGAGCCGGGGCCTGGGCCTGGGCAGCGCCGATGAAGGCGATGGGCTTGGTGAGCCCGAACACCGCGTAGGCGCCGGCCGCGCCGAGCACGAGATCGCGACGCGAAATCTCGAACATGAGCCGATCCTCTCGATAGCAGGAGCGAAAAATTCGGGACAACGGGAACCGGCAGCTCCCTTCTGCCTCCCGCGGCGAGCCTAGCGCGGAAGGCGTTGCGACGGGCACGGGGCAGGCGCCCACATCACACGGATGTGAGCTTGCCAAAAGGCCGCAGGTTGGCGGTTACCGAGCCCCCGGAATTGGGCGCCCGGGCGGGATCGGGCCGGTGTAGCGCACCACCGTTATTCCGCCGCCGTTGCCGTCGGTGACGTAGATCAGGTTGGTGTCGGGGTCCTGCCAGACCTCGCGCGTGTGCCGGTCCTCGCGGCCCGGCGCGGCGAAGCGCGGGGACAGGAAATGGCCGATGAAACGCGGCGCCGAAGGGTTGGAGATGTCGAGCACGCGCACGCCCTCGTCGTACCAGTTGACGTACACCAGGCTGAGCGAGCGATTGTCGAGCATCGGCAGGTGCGTGGTGTTGGAGATCGTGCGGTCGCGCCCCGGCCGGCCGGGACAGACGAACGCGCGCTTCTCGGCATCGAACACGTCCTGCACGTGCTCGGCGCGGAAGGTCGCGAGAAGCTGCACGTTGGCGGGGCGCTCGCCGCGCTGCACCTCCGGGTTCTTCAGGTCGGACACGTCGAGAATGCGGCCGAAGCCTTGCGGACAGTCGAAGATCTCGTCGGTATGCACGACGATGTCCGGATGCTCATTGGGTGCGTGCACGATCGGTAGCGACGAGTGCGCCGCGCCGAGGAAGCCGCCGTGATACGGCGGCACGTAGTCGTAAGCTGCGAGCAGTCTCGGCGCGGTGCGATCCTTGATGTCGAGCACCAGGAAGCCTGCGTCGCGCCAGGCGAGATAGAGCCGGTCGTTGTGATAGTTGATCTCGTGGCACTGGATGATCTGCGGCTTGCCGTCGGGATTGTTGCGGTTGAGCGGCCCGAATTGCTCGCCCTTGATCTGCCCCGGCACGTGCCACGTCGCGATCTGCTTCGCCTCCTCGGGATTGGCGTAATCGATGATCTGCAGGCCCTCGCGCGTCATGCTCGGCTCGAAGGTGCCGCAGCCGTAGAGATAGCGGCCGTCGATCTCCATCCCATGGGTCTTGCCGCCGGGGATCGCCGGCACGAACGACAGGAATTTCGGCTGGCGCGGGTCGGAGACGTCGTGGAACGACCAGCCGGGCTTCGTCTTCTCGCCGTCCGGCGCCTTCACCGGGTTGTCGCGGGTGTCGTCGTGCCCGATGATGAGCAGCTTCTTGGCGCGATCGACACGGATGTAGCCGCAGCGGGTGCCGGGGTTGCACGGGATGAAGCTCAAGACCTTCATGTCGCGCGGATCGCGCATGTCGAGGATGAGCGTGCCGAACAAGGTCGACGGGCTGTTGTAGCCCGCCGCATAGCCGATGCCGTCATAGACGCGGATCGTGTTGAACCCGGACCCGAGCTGCGGCCCTGCGCGGCCCTGCGCCTTGGCGTAGGGCGTGCGCTGGTCGACCTTGAAATAGCTGTGCCCGAGGATCTCGAAGCCCTGCACCGAGGAATATTTCTTGATGCCGTCGAGGTCGAGATCGAACACGCCGACGCCCGCCGGAATGGGGACGTTCTCGACCTTCGGGGCGACCACCTGGGCGCTCGCCATGGTTGCGAGGGCGCAGAAAGCCGCCGCAGCGCCGCCCACGGCGCGAGACATTGTTCGCCTGGTCATGCTTGCCTCCCTGTGTTTTTCAGGACGATAGGAGCGGCCCGATCGGGAGTAAAGCATCGATCCTTGAATCGCGACCCGAGACCGACGATCATTCGTGGCGTGTACGAGGGGAGGAACGGATGATGACAAGGCGCCCTTGCTTGGCGGTGCTCGGCTTCATGGCGGCTGCATCGCTATCCATCGTTTCCGACGGGCGGGCAGCGGACATCCGGCTCTTGTCCAGCTGGGACAAGACCAACCCGGCGGTCGGGACGCTCGCCGAAGCGTTTGCCAAGAACGTCGAGACCGCCACGAAGGGCGACCTGAAATTCATCATCAATGGCCCGGAGACCGTCCCACCGTTCGAGCAGTTGCAGCCTGTGGCGGCGGGTGCGTTCCAGATGCTGTTCACGCACGCGATCTACCACTACGGCACGACCGGCAGCGGCGTCGGAATGGATGCGGTGCGCGGCGATCCCGAATCCCG
The DNA here is from genome assembly GCA_963777755.1 of uncultured Alphaproteobacteria bacterium. Lineage (GTDB taxonomy): Bacteria > Pseudomonadota > Alphaproteobacteria > Rhizobiales > Xanthobacteraceae > DATFWC01. Next base: position 210,197 of record CAVZSC010000044.1, on the reverse strand, counting down.
CCGCAAGTCCGGCATGGTCGAGCTATTGGATCAGCACTATCGGAAGCTCGGGGTCAAGGTGGTTGCGGTGGCGATTTCCGCAACGCGCGGTTATCACATCGTGCTGCGGGCGCCGGTCAATCCCGCCGGCGACCTGCAGGGCCGCAAGCTGCGCGGAACGCCGAGCTACCATCAGGTGTTCTCGCTGCTCGGTGCGTCCGCCGTCGTTCTGCCCGGCGGCGAAGTCTACACCGCGCTGGAGAAGGGCGTGGTCGACGGCGCGGCGTGGCCGGCCTCCGGCGTGATGGCCATGCGCTGGCATGAGGTCGCCAAATACATGCTGCGTCCCGGCTTCGGCCTGAGCCATTACCTGATGCTGATGAACCTCGACGCGTGGAACCGGCTGTCCGACGACCAGCGCAGGATCCTGGCCGAGCAGGGACGCAAGATGGAGGACACCTGGTTCCGGGAATACGATCGCATGGTCCAGGAGGAGGAAGCCGCCCTGGTTCAGCGCGGGATGCAAATCACCGAGATGGGACCGGCACAGAAGGCCAAGGTCGAGGGCGCGTGGGCGCAGGCGCAGTGGGACCTGGCGGAGAAGAAGAGCGGCAAGGACGCGAAGGACCTGCGGGAGCTGCTCAAGCGGCAGGGGCTGACTGAGTAGGGGCTTCGCGCGAGGCCGCGTGGCCTTCGGTGGTCGCGCATTCGAGCGCGAGCCGCTGGGAGATCGCCTGCGCCGTCATCGGCTTCCCAAACAGGTAGCCTTGCATGAAGTGAATGCCGGCGGAGGAGAGGAAGCGCTGCTGCTCGGCTTCTTCCACGCCTTCGGCCACCAGCTTGAGGCCGAGCGAGCGGCCGATGCTGGCAACGGCGTGCACGATGGTGGCGTCCACCACGGTATTCAGGTTGGTGACGAAGCTGCGATCGATCTTGATCTTGCGGAACGGGAAGCGTCGCAGGTAGTTCAGGCTCGAATAGCCGGTCCCGAAATCGTCCAGGGCGAACGTCATGCCGGCCGCGTTCAGCCGCTCCATCACCTGCAGGACGGACTGCTCGGCGCTCAAGAGCGCGCTTTCCGTGATCTCCAGCTCCAGCCTGCGCGCGTCGAAGCCTGCTTCCGCGATGATGCGGGCGACCCGGTCGGCGAGATCCGGTCGTTGGAATTGGATCGGAGACATGTTGACGGCCAGCGTCAAGTCGGGCCAGACCGCGGCGTCCCGGCAGGCGCGGCGGAGCACCCAGTCGCCGATCGCGTGAATGTGGCCGGTCTTCTCGGCGAGGGGAATGAAAACCGACGGCGGCACCGGCGCCCGGTCCTCCGGCTTCCAGCGGACCAGCGCTTCGACGCAGCAGGTCCGCGTTCCGGTCCGATCGACGATCGGCTGATACAGGACGAACAGCTCGTCGCGTCGCAGCGCAAGAGGGAGCAGGCGTTCGATCTCGGAGTCGCGCTGGGCGAGCGCCGGCGCCTCGATCGAGCCGCCCAGCCCTTGCGCGCTCGCAAGGGCCTCCAACGTGGCAGTGAGCGCGTGGGACAGAGACTCGATCGCATTCCTGTCAGGCAGCCTGCCCTCGGTCCTGCCGGCGGTCTCGATATCGAGCGCCAGCCGTGCGACCTGAATTGCCCCGATGTTGTAGCTCATCGATTTCAGCGCGTGAGCGACCTTCGCGCATTCATCGGCGTTGTGCGCGAGGGACGCTTCCTCGATGTGCTTCACCGCGGGCGGCGCATGCTCGACGTAGAGCTTGAACACCTTCTGCACGAAGTCGCTCTTGCCCGCCGATTGCATCTGCTTGAGCTGAGCGAGCACGGCCGGATCGAGTAGCTCATCGGGCAAGTTCGCGCTCTCCCCGGACGGGGTCGCAGATGGTTCGGCGGCCTTGTCCGCGGTCGGGCGGCCGTCGGTCGTGTTGCCTGCGGTTGTCAGGTGCGGGAGCAGTTTCTCGATCGTCTGCGCGAGCTTCCGCACCGTGAACGGCTTGTGAACGACGTCGTCCATTCCGGCGTCGCGCCACGCATCGGCCGCGGTGCCGACCACGTGCGCCGTCAACGCGACGATGGGCGTTTTCGATTTGCCGTCTCGGGCTTCGGCGTCGCGGATACGGCGCGTCGCCTCGAACCCGTCGAGCTCCGGCATGCTTCCGTCCATGAAGATAATGTCGTAGCGCTGCGACGCCAGCGCTGCGACGGCTTCAATTCCATTCTCGACGGTCTCGACCGACGCGCCGAGCTGCCCCAGGGCCTCGGATGCGACTTCGCGGTTGACCGGATTGTCATCAGCGACCAGCGCCGTGAAGGGGCTGAACCGGGCAGGGCGCTCCTGCTCGTCAAGGACGCCATCGGCGACCGACGGGAGAGGCGCGCCGGCCGCCATGCGCTCGAGCAGGCGTTCGATCTCCGAGCGCAGGACGGGGCGCGAGATCAGGGCGTCGACGTTATGGCTCCGCACCAGCGCCTCGCACGAGCCGTCGCCGAGCGCGCAGACACCGATGAGGATCGGCCGTGGGCCATCTCCGGTGGATGCAAGCGACGGCAGCCGCTCGCCGTCCGCGATGATGAGAGACGCGCCGCGATATTGCTCGGCGGCGGGGTGCTCACCTCGGGTCACGATGTTGTATCCTGACGCCGTCACGTAGCGGGAGATGCACGAGGCGGTCGCTTCGCCGGCGACATCGAGCACGCAGAATTTCATCTCGCCCGGCGCAAGGCTGAGGCGCGGCCATTGCGTCCTCTCCGGCTTGCCCGCGGGCAGCACGACAGTGAAGGTCGACCCGACGCCTTCCGTGCTCTCGACGCCGATGCTTCCACCCATCGCGGCCACCAGGCGCTTGCAGATGGTCAGGCCGAGGCCGGTGCCGCCGAACCGGCGGGTGGTCGATTGATCGGCCTGGGAAAAGGCCTCGAAGATCGTCGGCAGCTTCTCGTGCGGAATACCGATGCCGGAATCGCTGACGGAAATCTCGAGCGATCCCGGGTCGCCCGGAGCGCGTCCGATGGCGAGCTTTACGAACCCGCGCTCGGTGAACTTGAGCGCGTTGTTGACGAGATTAGCGACGATCTGGCTCAAGCGTACCGGGTCCCCGCTGATCGTGCGCGGCGCGCCGGGGTCCACGACGGCGGCCAGGTCGATCGACTTGCTGCGCGCCCGTTCGGCAAACAGGCTCACCACATTCTCGGCGATCTCGTTGAGGTCGACCGGCGCCTGCTCGAGCTCGATCCTGCCGGCCTCGATCTTGGAGAAATCAAGAATGTCGTTGATGATCGCCAGCAGGCTCTGCCCGGATTTCGCGATGATCTCGGCAAATCGTCGTTGCCGTGCCGGCAAGGTGCCCGCGGTGAGAAGCTCGGCCATGACCATGATACCGTTCATCGGCGTCCTGATCTCGTGGCTCATGGTCGCGAGAAATTCCGACTTGGCCCGGTTGGCCGTCTCCGCCGCGTCGCGGGCTTCCCTGAGGTCAACTGTGCGGTCGGCGACTTCCTGCTCGAGGTTGCGCCGATGTGCCGCGAGACGCTCGTCGCGCTCGCGCACGTCATGCAACATTTGATTGAATCCATCGACGAGCTCGCCGATCTCGCGATCGGCCGCGTTGGCGACCGTGACGTCATAGCGATGCTCTTCGCGGATGCGTCCCATTGCTCCGAGCAGGCTGCGCAGCGGCCCGGTGATGGCGCGCTGGAAGCGCCACGCCACGACAAAGCCGACCACGAGCGCGAGCCCGCCGCCCACCATGGTGAGCACGACAGTGGACAACAATTGCCGCCACAGCTCGGCTGTTCCGCCGACCAGGACCAAGTTGCCAACCGGCGTTCCGCCATTAACGATTGCGGTGCTGACCAGGACAGTGCGGCTGGTCAGGAGGTCGAGCACCGAAACGCCGTCCTCGCCGTCAAGCGTCGGGTCATCCACCAGGCGTGAAACATTGCCCAGCGCGGCGAGCACGCGGCCATCGAGGTTACGTACCTCTGCGTAGGAGATATCGGGCACGCGACCGATGGCGCGGAGGGCGAGGAAGACATCGTCGCACGCCGCCGTTGCCGGTCCGACCGCCGCCGCAAACACCTGGGCGGTTGCCATCAGCGATTGCTTTCGCATCGCGCCGTAGTTGAGTGCCTGCTGCCACGCCGCAATTGCCGTGGACACTGCAACGGCCGCACCCACCGCAATGAGCACGAGAACAACGAGCTTTCGACGCAGAGAAGGGGGTGCCGTCGACATAAGCCAGCCTTGGATTGCTTCGTCAACGAAGAGCTAAAGCACAAGGCCGGTAAGCAAGAGTGAATACATACGCAATTTTAGAGAATCGGTGGTTATTAAATCGTGAGGAGCCCACGATGACGATAGCCGCCATTCAGACAACCGCCTGGTCTTACGTTCTCGACGAGCCGACGAAGCTCCTGGTCGCGGACGACGATCCCATCCTGTGTGAGTTCGCCAGCGTTCATCTCTCGTCGCCGGCCGCTACCGTCGAGACCGTCCAGGACGGAGCATCGGCGCTCGCGCGGCTGACCGAGGGCCAGTTCGACCTGGCGCTGATCGACATCGAGATGCCCTCGCTCGACGGTTTCGCGTTGCTCGAGCGGATCAGGTCCGACCCGAAGCTCTGCACGCTGCCTGTCATCATGCTGACCGGCCATGAGGATATCGCCTCGGTCGACCGCGCATTCAGCCTGGGTGCCAACTCGTTCGTCCCCAAGCCGGTGAATTGGCGGCTGTTGAGCTACCATGTGCGGTACGTGCTGCGCACCAGCCGCGCCGAAAACAAGCTGCGACAGGCCACCGGCTTGGCGGAAGCGAACGAAGCCGACCGCCTCCGCACGTTGCTCGCGCTCGAAGTCGAGTGTCGCGCCGTGCTCAGGTCGATCCTGCAGCAGGCCGTTCAGGGGGGCAAAGACGATGCAGCGCCGCAGTCCGCGCAGGCGTGCCTCCGTCGCATTGAAGAGCTTGCCGCCGGCGCGCTGCGGCAATGGAACGAGCTGGCGGCCGGAACCGATACGGCAAGAGGCGAGAGTCGTCTCGCCGGGCCTGCAGGCGTCGCTGCGGAGCTTGCCTAGTGTGTGGCTACGCGCGAGCAGGATCACCGGGCAGGTCCGCCGCATGGCGGACGTTTGCTCGCGACCGGCGGGGCAACGTCGCCATCATCTTTGGTCTCACGCTGCCGATCGTCGCCGGCGCCGTCGGACTGGCAGTCGACTATTCGGGCGCCGCAATGATGCGGTCGAAAATGCAGGCGGTGGCCGACGCGGCGGCGATCTCTGCGGCGCGCGAATTCCAGATGGCCAAATCCAGGCCGGAGCTGATCGCCGCAGCGGCGGCGAATTATGTCAAGGGCCACCTGGCGGACGTGTCGACCGACACGAAGGTCGACGCGAATGCGCTCACCGTGCAAGTCGTGCTGCAGAAGGAGTACCATAAGACGCTGGCGAAGGTGATTTCAGCGGAAAAGATCCTTTTGCGCACGGAAGCGACGGCAAAGATGAGCAACGGCTTGCCGCTGTGTCTCGTCGGTCTCGACACCAGGGCTGCCGGGACCATCACGCTGCAGAAGAATGCACGGCTCACCGCCCCGGAATGCCTCGTCTACTCGAATTCGAACAGCACACAGGGGATCAAGTCGCTCGACAACGCCGTCATGCAGGCGGGCTACATCTGCTCCGCGGGCGGAAGGGTGAAGACGCGGGACGCCAATTTTTCCCCTCAGCCGATGACCGATTGCCCCGTCATTCCCGATCCGTTTTCGTCGCGGCAGGGGCCGACGAATTTCACCTGCAACTACATGGACAAGGTCATCGACGCGGAGACCGTCACGCTCTCGCCGGGCGTCTATTGCGGCGGCCTCATCATCACCAATTCGGCTCAGGTCACGCTCGGCTCGGGCATCTTCATCGTCAAGGATGGCCCGCTCGTTGTCGACGGAGGAGCCAGTCTCAAGGGGACCGACGTCTCGATCTACATGAAAGGCACAGGGGCCAACCTGACATTCGCCCAGGCGAGCACAATCAGTCTTTCGGCGTCCAAGAGCGGGCTGCTCGCCGGCATCCTGATCTTCGACGATCCGAGCGGGACGGCTGCTCCGGAGAAATCCGGTCAGCACGACAAACCGTCGAAATCGCCGCGCGAGCACTCCATTCTCAGCGACGACGCGCGCACGCTGCTCGGGACCATCTACATGCCGAAGGGACGGCTCATCGTCGACGCGACCAAGCCGATCGCCGACCGATCCGCCTATACGGTGATGGTCGTGCAGCAACTCGATCTGTACGAGGGACCCAACCTCTATCTCAACACCGATTACAGCGCCTCCGATGTCCCGATCCCGCAAGGCGTCGGTCCGTACGGCGGCAAGGTGATGCTGACCAATTGACGACTGAAAGCGTCGGACCGACCCCGATGCGGAGCCGTGTGCGTGCCGGTCGGCGCTATTTCCTCGCCGCCTTGACCGGATCCTTCACGGCCGGGAAGGTCTGGAGCTCGATGTTGTAGAGCTCACCGTCGCGGCGCTCGACCTTGCGGATGTAAATGTCCTGGATGATGTCGCGGGTTTCCGGATCGATCGCGATCGGGCCGCGCGGGCTCTCCCACGCCATGCCCTTCATGACGCCGACCAGACTGTCGGCGTCGGTCGCGCCGGCGGCTTTCCTGATTGCCTCGACGATCAAGTGCATCCCGTCGTAGCCGCCGACCGAGAAGAAATTCGGCCGCAGGCCGCGGTTCGCCTTCTTGAAGGCGTCCACGTAGGCCCTGTTCTTCTCGGACGGATGCGCCGCGGAATAGAAATAGGCGGTGACGGTGCCAAGCACCGCGTCGCCCATCTGATTGAGGAACTCGTCGTCGGTGATATCGCCGGCCCCGAACAGCCGAACGCCCGCCTTGTCGAGACCGCGCTCGACGAACTGGCGGAAGAAGCCGCCGGTCTGCCCGGCCGGCACGAAGGCGAACAATCCGTCCGGCGCCACGTCGCGGACGCGCTGCAGGAACGGGGCGTAGTCGGGATTCTGCAGCGGCACGCGAATGGAGTCGACGATCTGGCCGCCGGCCGCGGTGAAGCGCTCCTTGAAGAAGGTCTCCAAGTCGTAGCCCGGCGCAAAGTCGGACACCATGGTCATCGCCCGCTTGACGCCGTTCCGGGCGACCCAGTCGGCGATGATGACGACCGGCTGGGCCTGCGCGAAGCTGGTGCGGACGATATAGGGAGAACGCTCGGTCACGAACGAGGTGGCGGCGCCCATCACCACCATTGGCACTTTGGTCTGCACGCTGAGCGGCGCGGCGGCGAGCGCCAGCGGCGTCAATCCGAATCCGGCGAGAACGTGCACCTTGTCATTGACCAGGAGCTCCTGCGCGATGCGCCTGGTGTTGTCGGCGATGCCGGCATCGTCTCGCAGGATGAGCTCGACCGTCTTGCCGCCGACTGCCGCTCCGTTCTGCTGCATGTAGAGGCGGGCGCCGGCCGCGATCTGCCGGCCGGTCGACGTGAAGGCCCCGGTCAGCGGCAGCACCAGGCCGACCTTGATGGTGTCCTGGGCCGACGCGGCCGGTGCGGCGAACGGACCGCCAAGCCCCAGCGTGACTGCCAAGGCGTACCGCGCAAACGTCCGTCCGATCATGATCGTCATCCCGGCAATCGGTTCGAACCGCGTAAGGATGCCCGCGCCGATGCCCCCCGGCTCACAGACATTCCAGCCGCGATCGTCCAATTGAGAAGGGGTTGGCCCGTGGGGTCAAGTCTTTGTCGCATGGGCGAACGCCCACGAGCCGACGGGCACCACAATGTGATCCTCCGGGCCTCCCGGATGCAAATTGACGTGCTCCCGAACGCTGCTACGATCCGACCAACTCAACGATAAGATCAGGGGAGGAGCCTATGATGCTCGCAACACGTCGGACGTTCGTCACCGGCACGCTCGCAACGTCCGCGGCGGCCGTGCTGCCGTGGCGCCGCGCGTTTGCGCAGGAGGAGCTCAAGCTTGCGACTTTCGTGCCGCCGACGCACATCCAGATGGCCAAGGTGATCATACCCTGGTCGCAGGCCATCGCGAATGCGACAGGCAGCAAGCTGACGGTGAGGATGTTCCCCTCGATGCAGCTCGGCGGCAAGCCGCCCGAGCTCTACCGGCAGATGGTGCAGGGGATTTCCGACATCTGCTTCACGCTGCCCGGCTACACGTCGAACGATTTTCCCATGATGGCGCTGACCGAGCTTCCCGGCATGGCCGAGAGCGGCGCCGACGGGACGCGCAAGCTGTGGGCCAGTTTCGACCGGTTCCTCGCGCGCGAATACAAGGACGCAAAGGTGCTGATGCTGTGGAAGTCCGATACCGCGAGCATCATGAGCAAGGCGAAGCCGGTGCGTACGCTGGAGGACATGAAGGGGTTGAAGATCCGCACGCCGTCGGCCGCACAGTCGGCGCAGCTGGAGGCGCTGGGCGCGATCCCGATCGACATGCCGGCCAACCAGATCTACAACTCGCTCGATCGTGGCGTGGTGGATGCCGCCATGATTCCGATGTCGGCCGCGCTCGATTTCAAGCTGATCGAGGTCGCGCGCCATTTCACCGTCAATGCACCGCTCGGCCGCTCGCCGTTCCTGGTGGCGATGAACCGGGCGCGCTACGAGAAGCTTCCCGCTGACCTCAGGAAGGCGATCGACGACAGCACCGGCCTGGCCCTCAGCCTCAAGGGTGCCGAAGTCTATGACGAACAGAACAACGCGTCGCTTGCCGCCGCGAAGAAGGACCGCGAAGTCATCGTGCTCTCGGCGGAGGAACGCCGGCGCTGGGTCGATGCCTTCAAGCCCTTGATCAGCCGCAAGGTGGAGGAAGCCGAGAAGGCGGGACTTCCGGGCCGCGGCCTGGTCGGCGCCTACGGCGTGCTCGGCTAAGCCGCGGGGAGGCGGACGCCAGGACCCAGACGGCGGTCGGAAAAAATCGATGCAGCTGTTCGACCGCTTGCTGCGCGGGCTGGCGCTGATCGGCGGCGGCGTGCTGCTGGCGCTGATGCTCTACACCGTTCTCGACGTGGTGCTGCGCTACGTCTTCAACGCGCCGTTCAGCGGCTCGCTCGAACTGACCGAGTTCGCGATGTCGATGATCGTCTTCCTCGGCATCGCCTATTGCGGGTGGACCGGCGGGCACGTGGCCGTCGATATTCTGGAGCGCCGGCTGGACGACCCGCGGCTCCGCCTCGTCCCGATCCTGCTGTCGTTCGTCAGTGCGCTGTTGTTCGGCGCGATCGCCTGGCTGACGGCTGCCGAGGCGCTGAGCTCGATGCAGCGCGTCAGCAACATGATGCGCTGGCCGCATTTTCCCTTTCAGCTCACGGTCGCCCTCGGGTCGGCGATGTATGCCGCCGTGCTGCTCGTGCAGACCTTCCAATCGCTGCGTCGCAAGCAGCCGGGGTCCGACGATGTCGCGCGGTGATTGGATCGGCTTGATCGGAATTGCCGTGCTGCTCGGACTGATGGCTTTGCGCATGCCGATCGGCATCGCCATGCTGCTGGTCGGGATCATCGGGTTCGGGGTGCTGAACGGATGGAGCGCGGCGCTCGCGGCGCTGGGCACCTATCCGTATTCCTACGCCGCCGTCTACGACTTCGCGGTCATTCCGCTGTTCGTGCTGATGGGAAACCTCGGATCGGTGTCCGGGATGGCGCGCGATCTCTACGCCGCCGCCTACGCCTGGATCGGGCACTGGCGCGGAGGTCTCGCGCACGCCACCGTGCTCGCCTGCGCGGGCTTCGCCGCCGTCTCCGGTTCCAGCGTCGCCTCGGCGGTGACCATGGGCAAGGTCTGCCTGCCGGAGATGCGACACTACAAGTACAGCCATCGGCTCTCGACCGGCGTCATCGCCGCGGGCGGAACGCTCGGCATTCTGATTCCGCCGAGCACCGCGTTCGTCATCTATGGTCTCCTGACCGAGCAGTCGATCGGCCGCCTGCTGCTCGCGGGCATCCTGCCGGGCCTTCTGCTGACGGCAATCTTCATGATCACCGTGGCGATCTGGATGCGCTACCGGCCGGACTACGGGCCGCCCGGTCCGCGCGCCACATGGCCCGAGCGGCGAAAAAGCCTGGCTCGCTCCGGCCCGATGGTGACGATCGTCGGCGTCAGCATCGGGGGTATCTATCTGGGCGCGTTCACGCCCTCGGAGGCGGCGGCGATCGGCAGCTTTCTCGCCTTCCTCTATGCGATGTGGCGACGCTCCCTCGGCGGCGGCAGCCTGCCGGCGATCCTCCTGGAGACCGTGAACACCACTGCGCTGGTCTTTCTCATCCTCATTGGGGCCTTGGTGTTCGGGCCGTTTCTGGCGCTCAGCGGGCTGCCGGAACATATCGCCCAGGGACTGAGCGGCCTCGATGTTCCGCGCGTCGTGATCCTGATCATCGTCCTCGCCGTCTACATCGTACTCGGCACCTTCCTCGAGGGATTCTCGATGCTGGTGCTGACCCTGCCGATCGTCATCCCAATCATGCAGACGCTCGGCTACGACCTGATCTGGTTCGGCGTCATCATGGTCATCGTGCTGGAGATGGGATTGATCGATCCGCCGGTCGGCATCAACGTGTTCATCGTCAAGGGACTGGTCCCCGACGTGCCGATGACGGAAATCTTCGCCGGAATCCTGCCGTTCTGGCTGGCCATGATCGTCTGCATCGCGATCCTGATCGCCTTCCCGGAGATCGCGCTGATCATCCCCAACAGCATGATCCGGTAGGCAATACGGCTCGTTCAGGGCTCAGCCGCGGCACGGAGCGTCCGCGGGACGGTGTGACCGGGGAGCGGCGTCGCTCGGCGGCGAACGCTACCGCCATTCCACCTTCACGACCTCGAACGCCTTGGCGCCTCCGGGGGTCACCACCTCGACCGAATCGCCTTTCTTCTTGCCGACCAGCGCACGGGCGAGCGGGGAGGTGATCGAGATGCGCTTCTTCTTCGCGTCGGCCTCGGGCTCGCCGACGATCTGCCACACCTTCTTCTCCTCGGTGTCCTCGTCGAGCACCGTGACGGTTGCGCCGAAGGTGATGGTTTCGCCGGACAGCTTCGAGACGTCGATCACCTCGGCGCGCGCGAGCTTGTCCTCGAGCTCGGCGATGCGCCCCTCGTTGTGCGCCTGTTCCTCCTTGGCGGCGTGATACTCCGCGTTTTCGGAAAGATCCCCATGGGTGCGGGCATCGGTGATCTGTTGAATGATGCGGGGCCGCTCCACGGACTGGCGCTGCTTGAGCTCGTTCTCGAGCGCCGCATAGCCCTCGGCCGTCATCGGGATCTTTTCCATCGCTCTCTTACCTCCGACCCTGGCGCGACCCGTTGTTCCTTGCTCGACGGGTGCACCACACGGGCACTTCCATCCAACGCCGCAGGCGCCAGAACGGCGATCCGTTCGAACCCCCTGCGGCGAAAAAAGTTCCGATCGCGGGCCCCCTCCCACCCTCCCGGGCAAACCGGGAGGGTGGGGAGGGGGCTACTCCGCGACCGCGGAACTCGCTCGCTACTCGTGCCGTCTCCCGGCTTCCCCCTCCCTGACCTACGCCCGCCAGCGAGGGAGGGTAGGAGGAGAATCGTCAGGCTTGGCCGAAATATGTCTGCAGGGCGCGTACCTCGAGGTCCCCCCCGAGATAGGCCTTGATGCCCAGCGCCGCGGCGACGGCTCCATGAAGTGTGGTGTAGTACGGAACTTTATGCAAGAGGGCGGCTTGGCGGAGGGAGCGGCTGTCGGCCAGGGCCTGGGCGCCGTCCGTGGTGTTAATGACCAGCTGAACCTGGCGGTTCTTGATGGCATCGACGATATGCGGTCGCCCCTCCAGGACCTTATTGATCTTGGTGGCCTTGATCCCCTGCGCGGCCAGGTAGCGCTGGGTCCCGGCGGTCGCGATGATATTGAACCCGAGCGCGCTCAAAAGGCGCATCGCATCGACGATGCGCGGCTTGTCGTCGTCCTTCATCGAGACGAACACGGTGCCCTGGCGCGGCAGACGCGAGCCGCCGCCGATCTGGCTCTTGGCGAAGGCGGCGGCAAACGACCGATCGAGCCCCATGACCTCGCCGGTCGACTTCATCTCGGGACCGAGCACGGTGTCGACGCCGGGGAAGCGGTTGAACGGGAACACCGCCTCCTTGACCCCGATATGGTCGTAGCGGGGCGGCCCCAGGGCGAAGCTTTCGAGGCGCTCGCCCGCCATGATTCGCGCCGCGATCTTGGCGATCGGAATACCGATCACCTTGGCGACGAAGGGCACCGTGCGCGAGGCGCGCGGGTTCACCTCGAGCACATAGATGTCGCCGTCCTTGATGGCGTATTGCACGTTCATCAGGCCGACGACGTTGAGCGCCAGGGCGAGCGTCCGGGTCTGCCGCTCGAGCTCGGCGATGCTGTCGGCTTTCAGCGAATAGGGCGGCAGCGAGCAGGCGGAATCCCCGGAGTGAATGCCCGCCTCCTCGATATGCTCCATGATGCCGGCGACATAGGTGCCGGTGCCGTCGGACAGGCAGTCGACGTCGACTTCGGTGGCGTCCGACAGATAGCGGTCGATCAGCAGCGGGCGCTTGTCGGAGACCAGCAGGTCGGACGGCCGATCGAGGTCGGCGGCCAGGCGCGTGATGTAGCGGTCAAGCTGCGCGCCCTCGTGCACGATCTCCATGGCGCGCCCGCCCAGCACGTAGGACGGCCGGATCAGAACCGGATAGCCGATGCGGTCGGCGATGGCGCGCGCCTCGCCCGGGCTGGTGGCGATGCCGCTCTGCGCCTGGCGCAGTCCCAACCGGTCGAGCAGCTGCTTGAAGCGGTCGCGGTCCTCGGCGAGGTCGATCGCATCGGGCGAGGTGCCGAGGATCGGCACGTCCGCCCGCTCCAGCGCCTCGGCGAGCTTGAGCGGCGTCTGGCCGCCGAACTGGACGATGACGCCGTGCAGGGTGCCGTTGGCCCGCTCGCGGTCGATGATCTCGATCGTATCCTCGGCGGTGAGGGGCTCGAAATACAGGCGGTCGGATGTGTCGTAGTCGGTCGAGACGGTCTCCGGGTTGCAGTTGATCATGATCGTCTCGAAGCCGGCCTCCTTGAGGGCGAAGGCGGCATGGCAGCAGCAATAGTCGAACTCGATGCCTTGCCCGATGCGGTTCGGCCCGCCGCCGAGGATCACGACCTTCCGGGCATCGGACGGCTCCGCCTCGTCGGCGAGGCGACCCGCGAAGGGGACCTCGTAGGTCGAGTACATGTAGGCGGTCGGCGAGGCGAACTCGGCGGCGCAGCTGTCGATCCGCTTGAAGGCGGGACGGACGTTGAGCGCGCGGCGGCGCGCCGCCACCTCGGCGGTATCGAGCCCGGTCAGCTTGGCGAGCCGGGCATCGGAGAAGCCCATCGCCTTCAACCGACGCAACGGGCCGGCGGTGACGGGCAGGCCCCGCGCGCGCACCTCGCGCTCCATGTCGACGATGCCGCGGATCTGGGCGAGGAACCACGGATCGATCCGGCACGAGGCGTGGATCTGCTCGTCGCTCATGCCGAGCCGCATCGCCTGGGCGACGGCCAGGAGGCGCTGCGGCGTCGGCGTGCCGAGGGCGGCGCGCAGCGCGTTCTTGTCGTCGCCCTGGCCGAGGCCTTCGATCGGCACCTCGTCGAGGCCGGTGAGGCCGGTCTCCAGCGAGCGCAGCGCCTTCTGCAGCGACTCCTGGAACGTGCGGCCGACCGCCATCGCCTCGCCCACCGATTTCATCGACGTCGTAAGGACCGGGTCGGCGCCGGGGAACTTCTCGAAGGCGAAGCGCGGGATTTTCGTGACGATGTAGTCGATGGTCGGCTCGAACGAGGCGGGGGTCGCGCCGCCGGTGATGTCGTTGGCGATCTCGTCGAGCGTGTAGCCGACCGCGAGCCTGGCCGCGACCTTGGCGATCGGGAAGCCGGTCGCCTTCGAGGCGAGCGCCGAGGAGCGCGACACCCGCGGGTTCATCTCGATGATGACGAGACGCCCGTCCTCCGGGTTGACGGCGAACTGCACGTTCGAGCCGCCGGTCTCCACCCCGATCTCGCGCAGCACCGCGATCGAGGCGTCGCGCATGATCTGGTATTCCTTGTCGGTCAGCGTCAGCGCCGGCGCGATGGTGATCGAGTCCCCGGTATGCACGCCCATCGGGTCGAGGTTCTCGATCGAGCAGATGATGATGCAGTTGTCGTTCTTGTCGCGAACGACCTCCATCTCGAATTCCTTCCACCCCAGCACCGACTGCTCGATCAGCACCTCGTTGGTAGGGGAGGCGTCGATGCCGCGCTCGACGATCTCGATGAACTCCACCTTGTTGTAGGCGATGCCGCCGCCGGTGCCGCCGAGCGTGAAGGAGGGACGGATGATCGCCGGCAGGCCGATGTCGTCGAGCGCCACGAGCGCGGCCGGCAGCGTCTTCACGTGATGCGAGCGCGGCGTCTCCAGGCCGATGCGCGTCATCGCTTCGCGGAACCGCTCGCGGTCCTCGGCCTTGTCGATCGCGTCCGCGGTCGCGCCGATCATCTCGACGCCGAATTTGTCGAGCACGCCCATGCGCCGGAGCGACAGCGCGGTGTTGAGCGCGGTCTGGCCCCCCATGGTGGGGAGCAGCGCGTCGGGGCGCTCCTTCTCGATGATGCGCGCGACCACCTCGGGGGTGATCGGCTCGATATAGGTCGCATCGGCGAGGTCCGGGTCGGTCATGATCGTCGCCGGATTGGAGTTCACCAGCACGACCCGGTAGCCCTCGGCCTTGAGCGCCTTTACCGCCTGGGTACCCGAATAGTCGAACTCGCAGGCCTGGCCGATCACGATCGGGCCGGCGCCGATGATCAGGATCGAGGAGATGTCGGTTCGTTTGGGCATCGGCTCCAGGGCTTCAAGGCGGCGCGCGCCGGACACAAAAAAAGGGCGCGCATTGCGCGTCCCTATGGCCCGCGCCGAGCCCGAGGCCCGCGCGCGGGCGCTATCTAGACCAGAATCGGCGGGGAGGGAAGGGCGGCTCGGCAGTTATCCGCTCCTGTCAGATGGTATTGTGCAGCCAAACGGCAACTTTGCCGGGCCCTGGTCGTTATCCGCGCGGAGAAGGCCCATGGGATTGATGTTTTCGCGGCGGAAAGAGGCTGCTCCTTCGCCCTGGCCCGGCGTCGCCCTCCTGGTGGGGGTGACGGCGCTCGCCACCCAGCTCGAGCGGGCGCATAGGTCCTCCACGGGCGCCTTCGGCACAAGGCGCAGCACCGACGAACCGCGGGTCTGGCAGGAAGCGCGGGCGCGCCAGGGCGGTCGCGGTCGCGAGGCCACAGCGCCGTGGCATATCCCATGGAAGGGCTGGAAGGACATATTGTGGCGCACGTACGAGCAGATCAGCGAGGATCGGTTGCTCGCGGTCGCCGCCGGGGTGGTCTTTTACGGGCTGCTCGCCTTGTTCCCCACCATCACGGCCTTCGTCTCGCTCTATGGGCTGTTCGCGAAGGCATCGACCATCAACGAGCATCTCTCGATGCTCGCTGGCTTGCTGCCCGGCGGGGCGCTCGACATCGTCCAGGAGCAGATCAACCGCATCGTACAGAAAGGCGACGCCAAGCTCGGGTTTGGCTTCGTCTTCGGTCTGAGCCTGGCGATATGGAGCTCCAACGCCGGCATGAAGGCGGTCATGGACGCGCTCAACGTCGTGTACGACGAGAAGGAGAAGCGCAGCTTCATCAAGCTGAACCTGATCTCGCTGGCCTTCACCCTCGGCGCCCTGGTCGCGCTGCTCGCCGCCATCGGCGCGGTCGTCGTGCTGCCGCTCGTGCTAGCCCGCTTCGGCCTCGGCGACATGACCGCGCTGTTGATGCGAGTGCTGCGCTGGCCGGCGCTGTTCGTCGTCGTGCTGACCGGATTAGCCCTGATCTACCGCTATGGGCCGAGCCGTACCGAGCCTCGCTGGGAGTGGCTGATGCCCGGCACTGTGCTGGCGGCGGTCGCCTGGCTCGCGGGCTCGGCGCTGTTCTCCTGGTACCTGTCGAATTTTGCCAACTACGATGCGACCTACGGCTCGCTCGGCGCGGCCATCGGCCTGATGATGTGGATGTGGCTCTCGGTCCTCGTCATCCTGTTCGGCGCCGAGCTCAATTCCGAGATCGAGCACCAGACCGCGCGCGACACCACGGTCGGCCCGGAGAAGCCGCTCGGCGCGCGCGGCGCTGCCATGGCGGACACGGTGGGACAAGCGGTGGGGTGACAAGAGCAAAGTTGGGTAAGATCCGCCGCCATTGCATCCGTGGCAATCTTCGCGAAGGCGCGGCGGATCAGAACACCATCTGCATCGGCGACGCGACGAAGCGGAAGCCGTCGCCCTGCTTGACGAAGTGGCCCAGGCCTGGCCAGGCCAGATGGTAGACGAGGGCAGGCATTCGCTCGGAGGCCAGCATGTCCAAGGCCTTGATGCGGGTCTGGACGCCTTGCTTCGGGTCGGTGTCGAAGGCGACTTCCATCTGCGGCTTCTCCACCAGGATCACGTGGTGCAGAAGGTCGCCGACGATGAACAGCGACTGGCCACCCGATTTGATCACGAAGCTCATGTGGCCGACCGTGTGTCCGGGCGTAAGCATCGCCTGCACGCCCGGGATGACGTCCTGGCCGTTGGTGACGAATACGATGCGATCGCGGTTCGGCAGCAGGTTCTTCTTCGCCGCGAGCGAGGAGCCCTCGGCGGGCGTGCCCATCCGCTTGTCGTCGGTCCAGAAATCCAGGTCGGCCTGGGTGAGATGGATTTGCGCGTTGGGGAAGTTGCGGCTGCCGTCTTCCGCCATGATGCCGCCGATGTGGTCAATGTGCGCGTGGGTCGGGATTACTGCGTCGATGTCCTTGGGATCGATGCCCGCCAGCTTGAGGTTTGCCGCCAGGCGGCCCATCCGGTTGTCGCGCTTGACCGAGCTCATGCCGGTCTCGAACACCGCGAGCTTGTCGCCGGTGTTGATGACGAGCGCGTTCTGGTCGAGCACCACGTTGTCGGTCGGCAGGAAATGGTTCGACATCATCTGGCGGAGCTCGTCGGGGCTCTGGCCGCGAAAGGTGCGCGCCGGGTCGCCGATCGACAGCGGTCCGTCGGAAACGACGGTCGCCTCGATGCTTCCGAGCTTGAACCGATAGTAGGGAGGCGCCTGCGTGCCGAGCACCGGCGCCTTGGCGGTCGCAGGCGCAATCGCCATGCCGCCCATGAAGCTTGTCGCCGCCGTCGCCGGGATTCCGGCGAGCAGCTGACGGCGCGATACGGAAACGCGGTCGAGCAAGGCCATATGCTCCTCCCTGCGATGTCGAGGGCGAACGGGCGTTCGCCCGTGGATGACCTGTGCGGTGCCGATGCTGCGCCTTTTCCGACGTGGCTACAAGCCTGCGGGGCCTGCTCGGCGCAGTGAGGAATTGATCGAGAGTGGGGCCCGCCTTCGCCTAACCAGACTACGGCGGGCAGCCTTCGCTGCTGCGCAGCCGGCTTGCCAGCCGTAGCTGCGCAGCAGCGAAGGCTGGAGGCCCGGCCTGGATTCGAACCAGGCTGGAAGGCCTTGCACGGCCTATTGCGTCGCCACTCCGCCACCGGGCCATCACGGAAATGTAATCGCCCCGATGGCCGTGGCACAACCGCATCGTAGACATTGGGTTAATCGGGAAAAACGCCAGTCCCCCGAGCCACCTACAGCAGGAGGGCGGCTCACGCCGGCTTCGCGCCTTCGCCCACCGGCCTCGCGACGAACGTCATGCGCTGCTGGTTGTGCTCGATATTGGGGTGACGGCGCCTCGCCGTGAAGCCGGCGCGGGCAAGCTTCGCGAGCATTTCGGCTTCCGTGTAGTGGGCGAGGCCGAGCCGGGTGCGCAGCGCCCGGTAGTCGGAGAACAGCGTACGCACGAGCCCCGCCAGCGCCGGCGCGAGAAAACCGTTGCGCCAGGCGAGGCTGATCAGGGCGGCGACCTCGGTGACCGCGCTGGTGTGCGGCGGGATGACGTCGCCGATGACGAAGCGTCCGTCGGCGGCGAGCAGGCGGCGGAACATGGCGAAGAGATCGTCGAGATCGGCCGGATCGAGATACTGGGCGACCGAATTCATCACGATGCAGTCGATGCTGGTCGCGGGCAGGGCCGCGACTTCTTCGGGCGCGAGCACGGTAATCTTCGCATTGGCTTTGAAGCGCGCGGAAAGCTTCTCGCGCACCGCCGGCGCGCCGTCGGAGAGGATCAGCCGCCCGGCGGCTTCCGCGACGAGATCGGCGGCGGTCGCCTCGCCGCAGCCGTAATCGACGACGGTCGCGGTCGCCGACGGCACCAGGGCGCGGATCTGCAGCGCGACGTCGCGGTAGTGCACGTCGCGGTGGCGATCGTTGACGTAGATGCGGTTGGGCGAATTCCAGAACGACAGCCAGTCGCGCATGAGCTGTCAGCGATCCCACAGCTCGACCAGCGGGCCCTCCGGGCCATAGACCGGGTCGGCCTGCGGATGGGGAACGAGCGGGATCGCGTTGACGGCACGGGCGTGCTCCACCCGGCTGCCGCGGCACAGGTTGTAGCGACCGCTCGGCGGATAGGCGCCGATCACCAGGAGGTCGGGGGAAGCTGCGAGGCGCTGATGGCCCGTGCCGGCAGGAAGTACCGCCACGTCCCCGGCGCGCATCTCGATCTCCTCGCCGGCGACGCCGCCGAATCGCACGCGCGCGCGCCCGCGCGCGATGCCCATCGCCTCGTGAATCATCGAATGATAGTGGGGGAACGGGTATACCCCGTTGCGCCACATGTTGTCGCCCCAGCCGTTCGCCGCGAAAGTTTCCTCGAATACCTCCGCGGGATCGATGCGGCCGGTGAGATCGATGACGCGCGGATAGAGCAGGAAGGGCAGGCGCGGATTATTTGGAATCGATCCGTCGTCCTGGAACAGGAACGCGAGCGGCTCGATCAACAGTTTTGCCTTCTCGGCCATGGCCGGCTTTCATCTATCTGCCCTTGTGGGTACGCATCATGTCGACGAAACGCGTAAACAGATAGTGACTGTCGCGCGGGCCGGGGGAAGCCTCGGGATGATACTGAACCGAAAAGACCGGCCGGTCCTTGAGCGCAATGCCGCAGTTCGAGCCGTCGAACAGCGACACATGCGTCTCCACCACAGCGGGCGGAAGCGTCGCTGAGTCGACCGCAAAGCCATGATTCATCGAGGTGATCTCGACCTTGCCGGTGGTGAGGTCCTTGACCGGGTGGTTGGCGCCGTGGTGACCCTGATGCATCTTCATGGTGCGCCCGCCGACCGCGAGGCCGAGCATCTGATGACCCAGGCAGATGCCGAAGGTCGGGATGCCGGAGTCGATGACGTCCCGAATCACCGGGACGGCGTATTCGCCGGTCGCCGCCGGATCGCCCGGGCCATTGGACAGGAACACGCCGTCCGGTGCGAGCGCCAAGATGTCTTCGGCCGGCGTGGTCGCCGGCACCACGGTGATCCTGCAGCCGGAGCCAGCGAGAAGGCGCAGGATGTTGCGCTTGATGCCGTAGTCGATGGCGACGACGTGGTGCTCGGGGTTGTCCTGGCGGCCATAGCCCTTGCCGAATTCCCACGGAGTCTCGTCCCAGGTGAAGCGCTGGCCGCTGGTGACCATCGGCACGAGGTCCATGCCGACCAGGCCGGGCCACTCGCGCGCTTCCTTCTTGAATGCCGCCAGGTCGAAATCGCCGTTCGGCGCGTGAGCGATGACGGCGTTCGGCATGCCGTTGTGGCGGATCGAAGCGGTGAGCGCCCGCGTATCGATGCCGGACAGACCGACGACGCCGCGACTGCGCAGCCACTGGTCGAGGTGGCGGCTGGCGCGATGGTTGGACGGATCGGTGATGGCGGTGTGGAGGATCACGCCGCGTGCGCCGGGTGTCGCCGCCATGCTGACGGTCTCGATGTCCTCCTCGTTGGTTCCCACGTTTCCGATGTGTGGAAACGTGAAGGTGATGATCTGGCCCGCATAGGAGGGATCGGTCAGGATTTCTTCGTATCCGGTCATGGCGGTATTGAAGCACACCTCGCCGACCGCATGGCCGGTCGCGCCCAGGCCGAAACCTTCGAGCACGGTGCCGTCCGCCAGCACCAGGAGGGCGGTGGGTTTGGGCTCCGCCCAGCCGGAATCGGGATGATCGCTCATGGCGCCTAGATAGGTTCCATCTTGGCGCCGCGTCAAATCGCGGGACGATCCTGCGTGCCGCCGCCGGGCTCGGTTACGGCCCTCGCGCGGCCGCGATCCCGGATCGCATTTCCAATCCTTGGCAATTGCTATAGGTAAACCCGACACGACCCTCGTGTGGCGGATTTGACGTTCCTACCAGCATTGCGCCGACTCTCCCGTAGGAACGTCAAATCCAAGGCCACACTAGTGCCCCGAACCCGAAGTTCGCACACCCGTGCCGCGAGTCCAATTGCGAACTTCGGGTTCAAAAGGGGCACTAGAAGCCTAGACTTGCTAGTGTCCCTTTGGTTCCGAAGTTCGCATGAGAGTGTGCCGCAAATGCTTGCGAACTTCGGAACCGGGACACTGGAATCATATGCGTGCCAGTGTCCCTTTGGTTCCGACGTTCGTCCGAGGGGGTGCTGCAACGGGATACGAACGTCGGAACCGGGACACTAGCCATTTCGTGAGGATGCCGTGCTTCGCGATACCGTCAACGACGCCTTGAAGGAGGCGATGAAATCGCAGGACAAGCGCCGCGTGTCGACGCTGCGGCTGATCAATGCCGCCATCAAGAATGCCGACATCGAGGCGCGCGGCCAGAGCAAGGAGGCCCTGGCGGACGACGCGTTGCATGGCGTTCTGCAGAAGATGATCAAGCAGCGGCAGGAGTTGGCCGAGTTTTACGACAAGGGCGGCCGCCCCGAGCTCGCCGCCCAGGAGCGGGAGGAGATCGAGATCATTCTCTCCTACCTGCCGAAGCAGATGTCCGACCTGGAGGCGGGCTCCGTCATCCAGGCTCTGGTGCACGAGATCAACGCCCAGAGCCTGAAGGACATGGGCCGCACCATGGCGGCGCTCAAGGAACGATTCGCCGGCAAGATGGACTTCGCCAAGGCTTCCGCCAAGGTGAAGGAGCTGCTGAGCCGGCCGCCTGCGTCCACTTGAACTGCCCGTCCCCCTTCCGTCGGAAAGAGCAACGATGAAACGAATCCCCTGGATCGCCGCGCTGATCGGCGCCGCAACCCTGATCGCGCCCGCGACGGCGGGCGCCCAGGACTATCCCACCCGCCCGATCCGCGTGCTCACCACGACCAGCGCGGGCGGCATCAGCGACATCTTCATGCGTGCGCTGGGCGAGGAGCTGCGCCAGCGCCTCGGCCAGCCGATCGTGGTCGAGAACCGGCCGGGCGGCATGCAGAACGTCGGCGCGCGCGCCTGCACGGAAGCGCCGCCCGACGGCTATACGATCTGCATCCTCAATGCCGATCCGCTCGTCTACAACCAGTTCCTCCTCAAGAACATGCCGTTCGATCCCGAGAAGGGACTGGCGCCGATCACCAACCTGTTCCACCTGATCCAGACGCTGGTGGTGAATTCCTCGCTCGAGGTGAAGTCCGTCGACGAGCTCGTCGCGCTGTCCAAACAGAAGGCCGGCACGCTGAGCTACCTCACCGCCGCACCGCCGCTCGCGCTCTACATGGAGAAGCTCAAGGAGGAGAAGGGCGCCGACTGGGTGCGTGTTCCGTTCAAGGGTGGCGGCGAAGCCGTCAACGCCGTGCTGAGCGGAACGACCCCGATCGCCCTGATCGGGGAGGGCAACGTCATCGGGCAGGTGCGCGGCGGCAAGATGACGCTCCTGGTCATGGTCAACAACATCAAGTCGCCCAATTTCCCCGAGGTGCCGACGATGGAGGAGACCGGCTACAAGGGCGCGCCGTCGCGCAGCTGGTACGGCCTGTTCGCGCCGGCCGGCACGCCGAAGCCGATCGTCGACCGGCTCGCCCGCGAGGTCGCGGCGATCGTCGAGGACGCAGCGTTCCGCGAGCGGCATCTCACCGCCCGCAGCCTGGTGCCGGCGATCAACAGCCCGGATGAGTTCGCCCAGCAGATCAAGGCTGATCGCGCGGTCGCCGAGCGGGTGGTCAAGGACGCGGGCCTCACGCCGCAATGACGAGCCTCGCCGGGATGCAGCGCCTTCTTGTCCGGCTCGGCGCCGCCGCGCTCGGCCTCGGCGTCCTTGCACCCGCGCAGGCGCAGGACTACCCGGCGCGGCCGATCAAGGCGATCGTGGCGTTGAGCGCGGGCGGCACCAGCGACATCTTCATCCGCGCGCTGGGCGAGGAATTGCGCAAGCGCTGGGGCCAGCCGCTGATCGTCGAGAACCGGCCGGGCGGCAATACCAACATCGCCGGCAAGGCCTGTGCGGAAGCCCCCAACGACGGCTACACGATCTGCATCCTGCCGGGCGAGACGCTCGCCTTCAATCGCTTCCAGTACAAGAAGCTTGCCTACGACGCCGAGAAGGATTTCGCGCCGATCACCAACCTGTTCTACAGCCTGTCCGCCCTGGTGGCGAGCACGGCGCTCGACGTGAAGACGATCGAGGAGCTGGTGGCGGTGGCGAAGGCGAAGCCAAAGACGCTCTCCTACATGGCGCCGTCGGTGCCGCTCGCGCTGTTCATGGAGCGGCTCAACCGGGCGCGCGATATCGACATCGTGCGCGTGCCGTTCCGCGGCGGTGGCGATTCGGCGAACGCGATTCTGTCGGGGTCGACGCCGGTCGCCTTCGTCGGCATCGCCAATTTCATCTCGCACTTGCAGGCGGGGTCGATGCGGGCGCTGGCGGTCGATCACGTGAGCCGCGTGCCGCTGCTGCCCGAAGCGCCAACGCTGATCGAGCTCGGCTATCCGGACAATCCGACCCGCGCCTTCTTCGGCCTGGTGGCGCCGGCCGGCACGCCGGCCGCGATCATCGGCCGGATCCACGAGGAGACTGCCCGCATCATCGCCGAGCCGGAGTTCCGCAGGCGCCACATGATCGAGCGCGGCCTTGCGCCGATCGGCGATTCGCCGGAGCAATTCGCCGCATTCCTCTCGCGCTACCGCGTGGCGGCCGAGCAGGTGATCAAGGAATCCGGCGTCGAGCCGCAGTAGATGTCACCCCTGAGGCGCTCGGCGCACTCTTCGTGCGCCCGAGCGTCGAAGGGTCAGGCGACCTCTTCCAAGATCTCCGCCAGCCGCTCCGGCATGTCGACCATGACGTCGTGGCCGCACGGCAGCTCGTAGCGGCGCCACGACGGGTCGGACGCGAGCTTCGCATAGGCCGCATCGAAGCCCGGGTTGGGATAGGCCTTGGCCCGGATATAGGCCTTGCGCGCGATGCGCTCGCGCGCGCCGGTGAGCGCAGCCTCGTCCACCATGGTGGCGAGCGGATGCGGCGTGCACAGCGCGTCGACCCAGGCCTGGTCCTTCTCGTTCACGTGGAAGAAGGCGGCCGGGCGCGGCGGCACGGTGATGTCGCCTTTCTTCGCTGCGGCTTCGATCGCCTCGCGTGTCGCCGGCGCGGTGAGGTCCACCAGGCGATCGCCGCTGCCCGGCACGAACGCGTCGAGAAACACGATCGAGGCGAGCGCCGAGGGCGCTCGCTCCGCTACGCCCGAGATCACGAAGCCCGCGTAGGAGTGCCCGACCAGCACCACGTCGGAGAGCTGCTCCCATGTGATGACGTTGACCACGTCGGCGACGTGGGTGGCGAGCTTGATGTCGGCATTCATCAGGTGCGAGCGCTCGCCGAGCCCGGTCAGCGTCGGCGCAAACACGTTGTGGCCGCGCCCGGTGAGGAGGGCGGCGACGCGTCGCCAGCACCAGCCGCCATGCCAGGCGCCGTGCACGAGGAGGAAGGTCTTGGAATTTGGCGCTGCCGGCATTGAGGGCTCCTCGTCCTCCACATCCTGTCTCGATCTCGCCTACGCCGGGCGTCGCCAAATGGGAAGAGCGCCCCTGTGAATAGCCGGGACAACCGGCCGCCGGCCGGGCGCGCATGATATTGCCGCTATATTGATTAAATTCGGCGACACAGGCCCAAATCACCATGCGCTTTACGCCCGCCTTCCTCGACGAGCTGCGTGCACGGCTTCCGGTCTCGGAAGTCGTGGGCAAGCGCGTGAAGCTCAAGAAGGCCGGGCGCGAGTGGAAGGGTCTCTCGCCGTTCAATCAGGAGCGCACCCCCTCGTTCTTCGCCAACGACCAGAAGGGCATGTGGTTCGACTTCTCCTCGGGCCGCAACGGCAACATCTTCGATTTCGTCATGGCGACCGACGGCCTGTCGTTCCCGGAGGCGGTCGAACGGCTCGCCAACATGGCCGGGCTTGCCCTGCCGGTCGTGTCGAAGGAGGCGGAGGCGCGCGAAGAGCGCCGCAAGACGCTTCATGACGTGATGGAGCTCGCGGCGAAATTCTTCGAGGCGACGCTGGCGGCGCGTGCCGGCGCGAAGGCACGCGGCTATCTCGCCGACCGTGGCCTCGATCCGGCGACCCAGCTGAAATTCCGCCTCGGCTATGCCGCGTCCGAGCGCTTCGCCCTCAAGGAGCACCTCGGCGCGCAAAAGGTGCCGGTCGAGGACATGGTGGAGGCGGGCCTCCTGGTCGCCGGCGACGACATTCCGGTGCCCTACGACCGCTTCCGCGACCGGGTGATGTTCCCGATCGCCGATCTGCGCGGGCGCGTCATCGCCTTCGGCGGCCGGGCGCTGGAGAAGGACGCGCCGGCCAAGTACCTCAATTCCCCGGAGACGCCGCTCTTCCACAAGGGCGCAACGCTCTACAATGGGGCCGGCGCGCGGGCCGCCGCCCACCAGGGTGCGCGCGTGATCGCGGTCGAGGGCTATGTCGACGTGATCGCCATGGTGAGCGCCGGATTTGCGGCGACCGTCGCTCCGCTCGGCACCGCGCTCACCGAGGATCAGCTGGCGCTGATCTGGCGCATGGCCGATGAGCCGATCCTGTGTTTCGACGGCGACGGCGCCGGGCGGCGGGCCGCCTATCGGGCGGTCGACCTCGCCTTGCCGCAGCTGCTTCCCGGCAAGAGCCTGAAGTTCGCGCTGCTGCCGGACGGCCAGGACCCGGACGACCTCGTCCGCTCCGCTGGGCGGGAAGCGGTCGAAGAGGTGCTCGACGCAGCGCGCCCGCTCGCCGACATGCTGTGGCTGCGCGAGACCGAGGCCGGCGGCTTCGACACGCCGGAACGCCGGGCGGCCCTCGAGGCGCGTCTGAGCAACGTCACCGCCGGAATCGGCGATGATGCGGTGCGAAAATACTACCGGCAGGATCTGCAGGCCCGTCTGCAGGGGCTGTTCGGCTCGTCCGGGCGAGCCGAGCCGGCGGGACGCGATTGGGGTCGCGGACGCTTTGCGGAGCGCGGACGTGGCTCGGATCGGGGGCGGCGGCCGACCGGCCGACCGCAGGAGGCGTTGCGAATGCTGAGCCCCCGCCTCGGCATCAGCGCGCTGGTGCGCGGCCATCGCAGCGCCCTGCCGCCGCGCGAGGCCCTGATCCTCAAGGCCGTCATCAATCACCCTTGGCTCATGGACCACCATGCCGAGGAGCTCGCCGAGCTCGAATTCCGCCATGCCGATGCCGACCGTCTGCGCCGCGCCATCCTGGATGCGGCTGGGCATGGGCCGCTCGACCCCGGCACCCTCGATGCCGCCATGGCGGCGGCCGAGCTCAAGGACGTGCAGTCGAGGGTTGAGGGCGCACTGACACATCCGTCCGACTGGCCGGTGAAGGCCGATACGGCGCCCGAGGACGTCGACCGGTGGTGGACCCACGTCGTCACCTTGCATCGCAAGTCGCGGACGCTAAATAGGGAACTGAAGGACGCCGAGCGCGCGCTCGGCAGCGAGCCGAGCGAAGAGAACTTGGCCTGGCTCAAGGACGTCCAGGAGCGGCTGGCGGCACTCGACGGAGCGGAAGCGGAAATCGAGGGATTCGGCGCCTTCTCGGGCCGGCCGGCGCGAACCTTCTAGTCCGTCCGGGCTTGTAGCGAATGAGGTCCGGACAGCCGGATTGGAAACGGGCGGCGGGGTTGCGATTCGGGTGCGGCCGCGCTAGACGCCCAAGCGTCTGAGGAATTAGAGTTAATCGGAGCTTAATCGGCTCGGTTCACATTCCTGCCGGGATTCGAGCCGGGTGGCGCGCGTCGTGCGCTGCCCCTTTTCGGCATCCGACAGGATGAGAACGGGTCGGCGGGTGTTTACCCCCGGCACCCAGGAGAAGCGCATGGCGAGCAAGACCAAGGCAACCGCCCAGAAGGAAGAAGCGCCGGAGAAGGAAACCCCGGAAAGCACGGACAGCCCGCTTCTCGATCTGTCGGACGCCGCGGTCCGCAAGATGATCAAGCTCGCCAAGAAGCGCGGGTGGGTCACGCACGACCAGATCAACGCCGTGCTGCCGTCCGAGGAGGTGAGCTCGGACCAGATCGAAGACATCTTCGCCATGCTCAACGAGATGGGCATCAACGTCGTCGACCAGGAGGAAGCCGAGGCCGACGCCGAAGGCGAGCGCGAGGAGGAGGAAGAGGAAGAGCCCGCGGGCGGAGACAACGATCTGGTCGAGGTTACCGCCAAGCCGATCGCCACCCAGGAGAAGAAGGAGCCGGCAGAGCGGACCGACGATCCCGTGCGCATGTACCTGCGCGAGATGGGATCGGTCGAGCTGCTCTCGCGCGAGGGCGAGATCGCGATCGCCAAGCGCATCGAGGCCGGCCGCGAGGCGATGATCGCGGGCCTGTGCGAAAGCCCGCTCACCTTCCAGGCGATCATCATCTGGCGCGACGAGCTCAACGAAGGAAAAGTGTTCCTGCGCGACATCATCGACCTGGAGGCGACCTACGCGGGTCCCGACGGGAAGGCGGTCGCGCCCGCCGTCGCCGGCGCGCCCGGCGAGGCGGCACCCAACCCGCCGGCTGCCGGCCTGGCCCCGGCTCCGCCCCCGGTGACGGCCGCGCCGCCTGCGGCTCCGCCCGGGCCGACGCCGTTCAAGGCGGCGCCCGCGCAGCCGTTCAAGCGCAATGGCGGCGATGAGACGCCGACCGACGAGGGCGAGGCGGCGGCGATCGCCGACGCCGATCTCGAGGACGACGACCTGGAGAACTCGCTGTCGCTCGCGGCGATCGAGGCCGAGCTCAAGCCGAAGGTGCTGGAGACGTTCGACCGCGTGGCGGACAGCTACAAGAAGCTGCGCCGGCTGCAGGACCAGGACATCGAGAACAAGCTCAAGAACGAGACGCTCTCGCCGTCCCAGGAGCGCAAGTACAAGAAACTCAAGGACGAGATCATCGCCGAGGTGAAGTCGCTCCGCCTCAATCAGGCGCGCATCGACTCGCTGGTCGAGCAGCTCTACGACATCAACAAGCGTCTGGTCGGCCTCGAGGGCCGCCTGATGCGGCTCGCCGAGAGCTACGGGGTCGCGCGCGACGACTTCCTCAAGAACTACCAGGGCCAGGAGCTCTCGCCGCAGTGGCTCAATCGGGTGTCGAAGCTCTCCGCCAAGGGCTGGAAGAATTTCGTCGCCAAGGACAAGGACCGCATCAAGACGCTGCGGGCGGACATCCAGGGGCTCGCCGGCGAGACCGGACTGGAGATCCAGGAATTCCGCAAGATCGTGCAGATGGTGCAGAAGGGCGAGCGCGAGGCGCGCCAGGCGAAGAAGGAGATGGTGGAGGCGAACCTTCGCCTCGTCATCTCGATCGCCAAGAAATACACCAACCGCGGCCTGCAGTTCCTCGACCTGATCCAGGAAGGCAACATCGGCCTGATGAAGGCGGTCGACAAGTTCGAGTACCGGCGCGGCTACAAGTTCTCGACCTACGCGACGTGGTGGATCCGCCAGGCGATCACCCGCAGTATCGCCGACCAGGCGCGCACCATCCGCATCCCGGTGCACATGATCGAGACGATCAACAAGATCGTGCGCACCAGCCGGCAGATGCTGCACGAGATCGGCCGCGAGCCGACCCCGGAGGAGCTCGCCGAGAAGCTCGCCATGCCGCTCGAGAAGGTGCGCAAGGTGCTGAAGATCGCCAAGGAGCCGATCTCGCTCGAGACGCCGATCGGCGACGAGGAGGATTCGCACCTCGGCGATTTCATCGAGGACAAGAACGCGGTGCTGCCGATCGATGCGGCGATCCAATCGAACCTGCGCGAGACGACGACCCGCGTCCTCGCCTCGCTCACCCCGCGCGAAGAGCGCGTGCTGCGCATGCGCTTCGGCATCGGCATGAACACCGACCACACGCTGGAGGAGGTCGGCCAGCAGTTCTCGGTGACGCGCGAGCGCATCCGCCAGATCGAGGCCAAGGCGCTGCGCAAGCTCAAGCACCCGAGCCGGAGCCGGAAGCTGCGGAGCTTCCTGGACAATTAGCGCCGGGCGCACGGCACATCAGAGATGCAGAGGCGCCCCTTGTGGGCGCCCACGTATCTGAAGCCGGATTTCGTCTTCTATTCCAAAGCAACAGGCGTGAAAGGGCTGAACGCCGAAACCGCGCTGCTTGTCGTTGAGGTGTCGGGTTCGCGCCAGGGCTACGATTTGGGGCGCAAGGCCTTGCTCCATGCCTCGTTTGGGATCGTCGAATTGTGGATCGTCGATACGGTAAAGCTTGCGACGCGCGTCCATCGCGCGCCGACGCCGACGGGTTACCGCTCGGTGTTTGATTTGTCGCCCAACGAGCCGCTTGTTCCGCAGGCGGTGCCCGCGCTGGCCGTCGTGCTCGGCGAGCTCGAACCGCATTAGCGCCTGGGATCTTGTTCGACGACACCTGCGGGTAGATCAAGGCGAGGGGCGACATCGTCGTCGCGGTGCCGGCGCGCGACGTGGGTGCTGGTCACCGGCTCGCAGAACCACAAAGGCGTTGCCGCGAGGGGGACCGCCTCGCCTGACGACGACATTGTTCGTTTACCGCGACGGCCGCTTCCAACGGTTCGGCGCAAGAGCTGACGTGCACATCGCAGCATGGTGTCGCAGGCGAATCAGCTGAGGCGAGTGCGGCAGCTCTTCCAACGCGTATGGAAAAGTGCGGATGTTCTGGCACCACGAATCGGCCCGCATGTCTTGCAGGTGACCGCAAAGCTTAACCATTCACCAACGTGCTTTGCGTTTGACGAATGTCTGCCGCGAAAAACGGCGCATATTGCGAGCATCATGAGTCATGTGCATGTCGCACATGTGCGTTGGCGACTGCCGGCGCGCGACGTTTGCTCGTAGATTGCCGGCAACAAGAATAATCGGAAACGCTCGGGATCATCGCTCGCCCTCGACAAGGGAGATGAGACCATGGCGTATGATATCTCGCTCGACCGCTTTCCCGGCGAGCTCGCTTCCACCCGACCGACGGCGCGGCCCAGGGGCAGCCTGTTCCGGCGCTGGCTCGATGCCGTCATGGCCGCGCGCCAGCGCCGCGCCGATCGCGAGATCGCGCGCCGCTTCCTTCTCAGCGCCACGGGCCGGCTCTCGTAAGGGTTTTCACGGATTTCCACGAACTGAACGCAAAGGAGCTTCGCAAATGTCCGTCCATGCCACCTATGCCGAAGGACTGCCGCACAGGCAGTCCGGATCGGTCGTATCCGCGCTCAAGCGCGTGCTCGCCGTCTTCAAGCTGCTGCACGAAGTGTGGGTCGAGGCGCAGGACATGGCGCGCCAGGCGCACCGGCGCCATCCGCATCTCGATTGATAGTCCGCCGCGAAGTGTCGGGTGTTCTCGCCCAGGACGCCTTCACTGTCTCGACGAAATGAGCTGCGCGTCCGCGCCCCTACGCCACCGGGACCTGCCATTTCAGCTCCGGGAAGCGCGCAAAGTCGCGATCCAAGGTAACCCACTCACATCCCCATTCGATGGCGAGCGCGGCGAACCAGGCGTCGGTGATTCGGGGTCCGCGCGTTTCCGTCGTGACACTTAGTCGTTTGAAGATGTCCCAGTGTCGCGCCGCGGGCTCGACGATCTGGCAATGAGGCTGAGCGAGAAGATTTTCGCAAAAAGCGAAAGCCTCCTCGGTTTCGCTGGGCATCTTGTAGGCGCGGGGATTGGTGGTGATCCGGATAAGCGCACTCAGCGCCAATGGCGAGATTCCAAAGCGGGCATCGCTCAGTATGACCCTCTCTAGCCAGGGCCGACAGACGGCATGTTGCGGAACATCCTGGCGGAAGGCATAGATCAGGACATTGACGTCCGGCAGAATCATTTGAAGCGCTTCATCCGCTCGACGTATTCCAGATCATCCATCTCCTGCAGCGCAGACAGATCGGTGTAATCGACGCCTGGCATGGGACCTCCATGGGCCTTGCTGATCGGGGGCAAGATGCGCTTCGCCTTGGCGCGTCCGGAATCCTCGGCGATTACCAGCCGCAGTCCATCCTCGATGAGCGAGGTCAGGGTGCGTCCTTCCGCGGCAGCTTTACGCTTGGCGCGGCGCAGCAGCTCATCCGGTAGCCGCACGGTCGTTCGCTCTGTCATATGTCTAGACATATCCAGTCAGCGCTTATATGTCAATTATGTTGCCTTGAATTGAACACAGCCGCGTGCCATATGGTGCGGCAGCGGATCATTGGCCCGACCTCGTTGGGCTGTTTGCGGGCCGCGTGAACGAATTCCCCTCACAACGGTATTCGGCCCGCCATTTAACGCATTCGCCTCATTGATCGACAGCCCAGACCACGCGGGATGTCTTGTTGAAACCCGCGTTTGCCCGGCCCGGCGCGCTTGAACGCGACCCCGGCGGCCGCACGCGATCTTAAGAGAAAGCTCAGCAATTGACCTCGTTCGACGACTTCGGCCTCGCAGCGCCGATCACCCGCGCGCTTGCGCAGGAAAACTACCTCCTTCCCACCCCCATCCAGACCGACGCCATCCCGCGCGTGCTCGAAGGCCGCGACCTGATCGGCATCGCGCAGACCGGAACCGGCAAGACGGCCGCGTTCGCGCTGCCGATCCTCAACCGGCTCGCCGCCCAGCCTCAGCCGCATGAAAAGAAGACCTGCCGCGTGCTGGTGCTCTCACCAACGCGCGAACTGTCCGGGCAGATCCTCGACAGCTTCCGCGCCTACGGGCGGCATCTGCGGCTCACCAGCGCGCTCGCGATCGGCGGGGTACCGATGGGCAAGCAGGTGCGCGCCCTGATGGGCGGCGTCGACATCCTGGTGGCGACGCCCGGGCGCCTGCTCGACCTCGTGCGCAGCAACGCGCTGCGGCTCAATCGAGTCGAGGTCCTGGTGCTCGATGAAGCCGACCGCATGCTCGACATGGGCTTCATCCATGACATCCGTGCGGTCGTCGCCAAGCTGCCGGCCGAGCGGCAGACGCTGTTCTTCTCCGCCACCATGCCGCGCGAGATCGCCGAGCTTGCCGGGCAGATGCTGCGCAATCCGGCGAAGGTCGCGGTCACGCCGGAGGGTTCCACGGTGGAGCGCGTGGCGCAGCGGATCATCCACACCGAGCGTGCGGCAAAGCCCTCGCTCCTGGTCGAAGTGCTCAAGGCGGAGCCGGTCGACCGCGCCCTCATCTTCACCCGGACCAAGCATGGTGCCGACAAGGTTGCGCGCGCTCTGGTCAATGGCGGCATCGCGGCCGAGGCCATTCACGGCAACAAGTCGCAGAACCAGCGCGAGCGCGTGCTTAAGGATTTCCGTGACGGGCGGGTTCGCACCCTGGTCGCGACCGATATCGCGGCGCGCGGCATCGACGTCGACGGCATCAGCCACGTGATCAACTACGACCTGCCGAACGTCGCGGAGACTTACGTCCACCGCATCGGCCGCACCGCGCGCGCCGGGGCCGAAGGCACCGCGATCTCGTTCTGCGATGCCGAGGAAGCCGCATTCCTGCGCGACATCGAAAAGCTGATCCGCATGGCCATTCCGGCGACAGGGCGGCGAGGTGGCAGCCGCCCGGCGCAACACCCGGTGCAGCCGCACCGGGCGGAGGCCGGCGCGGCCCCAAAGCGCTCGCGCCGCAACCGCCGGGCGAAACGCGAGCAATACGCGAGCGCTGCCCCGGCGCCGAGCGATCCAGGCAAGATCGCGTCCGTCGCGTTCATGCGTCGCGATCACGTGGTGGCTCGCCGCGCCACGCCGCGCTGACGACGAAGCCGCTTCACAACCGGCGGAGAAATATTCTAGTTTGCGGGACGCCCGGCCATCGTGCCGGGCATTCCTTTGTCCCGCCTTCCTGTCCCTGGCCGGAGGGAAGGAAGAGGGTGACGACCGAGAGACCCGATTCGATGAAAGTCTACCTGTTCGATCTGTTGCCCTACGACCGGCATTTCGAGGAATTCAAAGCCGACCGGTTCATGCCCTATCCGCTGCCGGGCAGTCATTTCGAGCCGGAGATCGCCGCGCGCTCCTACGAGCAGCATCTTGCCGTGTGGGAGGAGATGGACCGGCTCGGCTACGACGGCGTCGGTTTGAACGAGCACCACACCACCCCGCACGGCCTGATGAACTCGCCCAACGTCATGGCCGCAGCGGCGGCGCAGCGCACCGAACGGCTCAAGTTCTTCATCCTCGGCAACCTGCTGCCGCTGCACAATCCGCTGCGCATCGCCGAAGAGCTCGCCATGGTGGACCTGATGTCGCGCGGCCGCGTCATGGCCGGCTTCGCGCGCGGCGTGCCGCGCGAGTACAAGGTCTACGACGTGCCGATGGCGAAGTCGCGCGCCCGCTTCGACGAAGCGCTGGAGATCATCCTCAAGGCGTGGACGCAGGACGTGTTCAGCCATGAAGGCCAGTTCTGGTCGTACCGGAACATCGCCATGTGGCCGCGCCCGTTCCAGCAGCCGCATCCGCCGGTGTGGCTCCCGTTCACCGGCAGCCGCGAGACGATCGAGCGGGCGGCGGCGGGCAATTTCGGCGCCGTGGTGCACCAGGGCCATCGCGGCGTGACCGAGGACATCATCGGCTATTTCGCCAAGTCG
Source organism: uncultured Alphaproteobacteria bacterium (assembly GCA_963777755.1). GTDB lineage: Bacteria > Pseudomonadota > Alphaproteobacteria > Rhizobiales > Xanthobacteraceae > DATFWC01. Next base: position 177,326 of record CAVZSC010000044.1, on the reverse strand, counting down.
CTCAGCGCACATGGTCATCGCCTGCGCTCGGAACAGCTCTGCCTGTTCACCGATGCGTGGGTGGCGGAAAGTTCGGGCCGCGCGCTCGACGAGTACGCGCCCTACTTTCTCTACTTCAATCAGGTCCTGTGGCATCACGGCAGCAGCGCCCCGGGCCAGCAGGCGAACCCGGCGGCGAGCGGCTATATCGCCGAGACCTCGTACGACTACGTGCGGCCCGAGCATCGCGCCCATGTCGCGCTCGATCGCGAGAAGATACGCCAGACCAACCGCGCCGACGTCGAGGCCAAAGTGGCGAGCGGCGATCTCGCGTTCGGTTCGCCTCGACAAGTGATCGAGCGGCTGATTGCGACCGCCGAGCACGCGGGCGCCAATTCGCTGCTGCTCAACATGAACCTCGGGGCGCTGCCGCACGACCTGCATCTCGAGCAGGTCCGCCGCTTCGCCCGCGATGTGCTGCCGGCGCTGCAGGCGCATCAGGTTACGCGCATTCCGGCCGCGGAGGCGCTCGCCTGATCGTCATCCTGAGGCGGCCGAGCGTAGCGAGGCCCTCGAAGGGCTGCGGCGGCCGAGCGTAGCGAGGCCCTCGAAGGGCTGCGGCGGCCGAGCGTAGCGAGGCCTTGAAGGGTTATCCGACCGATATCTCGTTCGATTCCGAATCGAACGCGATATATCCGCCGGTCATGAGGCGCGTCTCCAGCTGGATACGCCCGCTCCGGACCGTCTGGATGGGCGGGCCGATCACCAGCGGACTGGGTTTCAGCACCTCGTTCCACAAGGTCGGGAAGTCCATTCCGGCCGCCTGGGCCGCCTGGCATTTCGCCAGCAATTCACTCTGAGTCTCGGACATGACGCAAAGCCAACGTTGTCGATCGACGCCTTTGTGGCCCGAATAACGCATGCCGTGCGCATCGCGTCACTTAAGGGAACCTACGTAGGATGCGCGCCGCGAAGGCGCCGGAAGGCGGTCACTCGGCCGGCTTGTCGTGGAATTTGCGCGCTTGCGACGTAGTGAAATCGACCCACGCCAGGGCCGCTCCGAACAACACGAAGGCGAGCACGACTGCGCCCACTACCAGGATGCTTTCCGTCGGCATGGTAACCCTCCCTCCCTGTCAGGGTTGAGGGTACGGCCTGCTCGCGCCGGAGCCTTGATCTCGGTCAATGCGCGCTGTCTCGGGCCGAGGGCGGGCGTGCGGCTTGACACGGGCGCCGGCTGCGTTTCCCCTTGCCTCGCAAATACGAATTGGGGGGAACAACCAATGTTGCGCCGGATCAGTCTCGGTGCGGTCATGCTGGCGAGTGCAACCGCGTCCTCGTTCGCCCAGGGGATGGTGCTGCCGTCTCCCGGATTTCAGGGCACGCGCAACGAGCAGGACGCGTGCAAGCCCGCAGTGATGAAGTTCTGCCGCGAGGCGCTGCCGGATACGTTCCGCATCCTGAACTGTCTGCAACAGAACCGCCCGCGGATCGGCAAGGCGTGCCAGCAGGTGCTGTCGTCGAACGGGGTATAGGGCGCGTCCTTCGAGGCTCGCGCCCTTCGGGCGCTTCGCGCCTCAGGGTCATGCCGTCGCCTCCTGAGGCTCTCGAAGGAAGAGGCGCTCCGCTTGAAGAGAGCGGAACACGCCTCAGGATGATGATACGCCCTACGCCTTGAACGCCGGCATCACGTCCTTGGCGAACCAGCGCAGCTGTTCCTTGAACTCGCGGGGCCCGAGGCCTTCGGCCCAGTGGATCATGAAGGTAGTCAGGCCGGGATAATTCGCTGCCACCGACTTGATGCCGTCGATCACCTCTTTGGGCGGCCCACAGAACCACGCCTTCTGCGCGATCCCGTCGCTCAGCGAAGGAACGCGAACCGGCGCACCGGGCGTGCCCCATACGCGCCCCTGTTCGTCCGCGTAGCGGACGAACCCGAACGGCGCGAACCATTTGAAGCGCTCGTCGTGAGCGGGCTCGAGACGGCGCATCGCCTCCTCCCGGCTGTCGGCGAGGTAGACGCCGGCGCCCCAGATCATGTCCTCGCCCAGCGCGATGTTGCGGCCGTGGCGCACGCAGGCCGCCTGAAAGGCGCGCACCACGTCGTCGAGGATCTTCTCGCCGTTGAGCGTCACCATCGCCTTGAGGCCATATTGCGCCATCATGTCGATCGTCTTGCCGCTCGCAATCGGCATCCAGATCTCGACCGGCAGGTGCTTGGGCCGCGGCACCACGGTGATGTCCTCGAGCTGGTAGCCGCGATATTCGACCGGCGGCGGGCACTCGTAGAAGCGGCCCTTGTGGTGGAACTGCGGCTCGTTGAAGCATTTGAGCAGGAGCTGCAACTGCTCCTCGAACAGCGCGCGGTTGGCCTCGGCGTCGAGCAGCGGCGCGCCGAATGTCTCCACCTCGCGCGTATGATAGCCGCGCCCGACCCCCATGATGACCCGGCCGTCGGTCACGATGTCGGCCATCGCATAGTCCTCGGCGAGCCGGATCGGATGCCACATGGGCAGCACGTTGAAGGCGCAGCCGAACTTGAGCCGGCGCGTCTGGGTCGCGAGCCACAGCCCGAGCTGGACCAGGTTGGGCAGCACCTCGTAGCCTTCGCGCTGGAAATGGTGCTCGGCGGTCCATAGGACGTCGAACCCGAGATCGTCCATGGTCTGGGCGACGTCGCGCACCGTCGCGAACACCTCGCGCAGCCGCTCGTCCGAGTAGCGCCGCTCGTTCGCCGGCGTGCCGTCGCGGCCGATATTGTCGAGCTCGATCTGGCCCACATAGAGGACGTGGAAGTTCCTGATCATCGTGTTCCACCCATGTCGATCGTTCTTGAATTCGCGCGCCCCCGGCTCGCGGCTGCATCCTTTGCGTCTGTTCGCCGACTTTGGGGCGGCGCGCAATCATACGGTCCCAGCGGCCTCATGTCTCTCGGACGAGGAGCAGGCCGCACCCCAAGTCGGGGCAGGGCCCCCGATCGATTCGGGGGCAGGCATGGACGGGAAAATACTCTATGCTCTTCGCCGCGGAGGGGATTGTTCGCGGCGGAGGTCCCGATGCGCTTTCTGGCCTTGATTGGAGCTCTTGCGATCGTCGTTGCGGTCGGCGCGGCGGTCTATTTCTTCGGCGGTTTCTACAGCGTGGCGGCGACCGAAGCGGAGCCTGCGCCGGTCGCCTGGGCCTTGGTCAAGGTGCGCGAGGCCTCGGTCAGGCTGCACGCGACCGAGCAGCCGCCCGCAAGCTTCAACGATGCGGCGGCGGTGGCGGCGGGCGGGCGCGCCTACGCGACGCGCGGCTGCATCAATTGCCACGGCGCGCCCGGGGTGGATTGGGCGAAGTTCTCCGAGGGGCTGCGGCCGGATCCGCCCGACCTGACGAAGATCGTCAACGACCGTACGCCCGCGCAGCTGTTCTGGGTGGTCAAGAACGGCATCAAGATGACCGGCATGCCGGGCTTCGGCGCAACTGGCGTGCCCGACCCCGAGGTCTGGCAGATCGTCGCCTTCCTGAAGAAGCTGCCGGGTGTGTCGGAGGCCGACTTCAAGTCGTGGACGAATCGGTAATACGGACAAAATCCCTCGGCGTTGTCGTGCCCCGCCCCCGATCAGGTCGGGGGCAGGCTCCAGCGGGGCACCCAGTAATCCCTGCGTTCGTTAGTCCGAGGCCGACAACTGCGGCTGGCGGTTACTGGATTGCCCCGCTTTCGCGGGCAAGGACACCTTCCCGGTTTTACCCGCCCTACGCGACGCCCTCGACGATGCGGATCTCGCGTTCGCAGGCGTTGCCCAGCGCCTTCAGCGCCGCCTGATAGCCGGGGCTGTCGTGCGCCGAGACGGCGTGCTCCACGCTGTCGAACTCGATGAGAACGGTGCGCTGCTGGAGACCCGCCTCGTACACCTTGGAGGGCATGCCGCGAGCGAGAAAGCGTCCGCCGGCTGCCGAGATCGCCGGCGCCGCCAGCTTGGCGTATTCCGCCAAGGCATCCGGATTCGAAATCGAACGATAAACCGCAACCCAATATCCCTTGGCCATGGTCGTCTCCTGTTTTCTCTTCACTCTCGCCATTTGATCGAGCAGCCCATGCTCGGGGTCTGCTGCTCCGGCCCGTGGCCGGTTTCCGCCACCTTCTGCATCGCCTCGTAGAGCTCGCGCCGTGCGTCCGGCACCAGCGTGGTGCGCGACGCGTCGAGCCGCCCGCGATACTGCAGCTCGTCGCGCGCGTTGAAGCCGAAGAAATCGGGCGTGCATTGTGCCCCATAGGCGCGCGCCACCGCCTGGGTCTCGTCGATGACATAGGGGAAGGTGAAGCCGTGCCGGGCGGCGAAGGCCTTCATGTTGTCGAACGAATCCTCCCGGTATGCCTCGGTGTCGTTGGGCATGACGGCGACCGTGCCGATGCCGATCTCCCGCAAGGCCTTTGCTTCATCGACCAGGCGGCCGATCACCGCCTTGACGTAGGGGCAATGATTGCAGATGAAGACGACGAGCGTGCCCTTGTCGCCGCGCACGTCGGCCAGCCCGTACATCTTGCCGTCGGTGCCGCGCAGCGCAAAGTCGCGCGCCTTCCAGCCGAAGTCGCAGATCCCCGGGGCCGTGAGCGCCATCACACCACCAGCGTCAGCCGCTTCGCCGCCCGCGTGATGCCGGTGTAGAGCCAGCGCTCGCGGCTGTCGGGAAACGCAAACGATTCGTCGAACAGCACGACGTCGTCCCACTGCGAACCCTGCGCCTTGTGCACGGTCAGCACGTAGCCGAAGTCGAACTCCTGGTAATGCTTGCGCTCGTCCCATGCAAGCTCCTCGAGCCCGCCCGAGAAGCACTCCCGCCGCACCGCGACCTTCGTCGGCTTGGCGCGCGTGTTTTCCTCCGGCGTCAGCTGCATCCCCAGAATCTGGCGTCGCAGGCGCGGCCGCTCCTGCACCGTCCACAGGCCGCCGTTGAACAGCCCCTTGCGCCGGTTGTTGCGCAGGCAGACCAGCTTGTCCCCGGTCGTCGGCAGCGCGCCTTCGAAACCGCGCCGCTCGCGCATGCGTTGGTTGTAGGCGCGTCGCGTCGCGTTGCGCCCGACCAGGAGCTGGTCCGACTGCAGCACGCGCTCGCGATCGAGCTCGCTGCGCCGCACGATCAGGGTGTCGCCGTACGTGCCGGGCGCAAGTGTCTTGCCGGCACGCACCTCCATGGAGAGCCGCACGATCGGGTTGTCCTGGGCCTGGCGATGCACTTCGGTCAGCATGGAGTCCGGCTCGGCGCTGGTGAAATAGCCTCCGCCCGAGACCGGCGGGAGCTGCGCCGGGTCGCCGAGCACGAGCAGCGGAACGTCGAACGACATCAGGTCGCGGCCGAGCTCTTCGTCGACCATGGAGCACTCGTCGATGATGATCAGCTTCGCCTCGCCGGCCGGTGCGTCGTCCCACAACTCGAAACTCGGGATCTCCTCGTTGTTCTCCAGCGGTCGGTAGATCAGGCTGTGGATGGTCGAGGCGTTGGTGCAGCCCTTGTGGCGCATGACCAGCGCCGCCTTGCCGGTGAAGGCGGCGAACAGCACCTTGCCTTTGACGCTCGCCGCCAGGTGCCGGGCAAGGGTGGTCTTGCCGGTGCCCGCATAGCCGAACAGGCGGAAGATCGGCGGCGTATTGCCCCGGCCCGGCTTGGCCTTGAGCCAGGCGGCAGCGGCTTTGAGCGCAGCATCTTGATGAGGCGTGAATTCGGCCATGGCGTTGCGGGAAGCGGCAGCAAAGGCATTTACGAACAAATCGGGAACTACGTCAATCGATCGGCGAGTTTTCGCCCGATCGGCCGGACGCGACCGGCAGAAATCAGCCGCGGCGGGCGCCCGGGGATCGCGGCGATGACGCCCATCGTCATGATTCCGCAGCGAATTTGCCTGGTCGTCCAGTACGGTAGGCACGTGGCACGCCAATTGGAGGGGCGATCGACGGATTTTCGAGGGCCCTGATGACCATGATGACGAAGTTCTGGACGGAGAGGCGCGATGCCAGGTTGTTGCGCCTCAGGGAGGCCGGCCGGTCTTCCACCGAGATTGCCGCGCTGCTCGGCACGACCAAGGGGGCGGTGCTCGGACGACTCCATCGGCTCCAGGGGATCGTATTCAAGTCGGAGATCTCGCGCGCGCGACGGTTGCGGGACTTCGCCTCGAGACGACGCCGGGCCGCGCTGGCGGCGCAGCGTGCCGCCCTCAAGGCGATGAAACAGCGCATGGGCTGGGGAATGCCGCGCGGCGAGGCGATGGCCCTCGCCTCGCGCGATGGCCTGTCCTTTCAGGCGATCGGAACCGCTCTTGGCATCAGCCGGCAGGCCGCCTTCAAGGTCGTCGCACGATGGATCGCGATGGCGGGCGACTTTCGCGGGGGAATCGCAGCGGCTTCCGCCGCCAGGAGCTCGTTCCGGGACTCAGGCAACCGGGCGAGCCGTCGCGTCTCGGCAATGGGCTGAACGGCTGGCGCCATGCGGCACCGGCGGCCCATCAGGCGACGCGGCGGCGACGCGTCCTGCGATCGATGAACTCGCGAATGTCCCGCGCCGACTTCGGGATGCTGAACAGGAAGCCCTGAACTTCGTTGCAGCCTTCGTCCCGGATCTGTTGCAGCTGCTCTCTCGTTTCGACCCCCTCCGCGGTGGTCGTCATGCCGAGCCCGCGTCCCAGGCCGGTCACCGCCCTGATGATGGCGGCGCAGTCGCCTTGCGTCGACAGGTCGCGCACGAACGAACGATCGATCTTGATCTTGTCGAACGGGAAGCTGCGCAGATAGCTCAGTGACGAGTACCCGGTGCCGAAATCGTCCATCGAGATCCGGATGCCCAGGTCGCGCAGCTGGTGCAGCGTCGCAATCGTCGCCTCGTTGTCGGCGAGGAGCACCGATTCCGTGATCTCCAGCTCGAGGCGGCTGGCGCTGAGCCCGGATCGCGCCAGGGCATCGAGCACGGTCTGAACCAGGGTCCTGGCTTTGAACTGGGCCGGCGAAACGTTGACCGACACGCTGATCTCGGTCGGCCACGAGGCGGCTTCGGCACACGCCTGATGCAGCACCCATTCTCCGATCGGCACGATCAGGCCGATCTCCTCCGCCAAGGGGATGAACTCCACCGGCGGGATCATGCCGCGCTCATGACGCCAACGCAGCAAGGCCTCGCAGCTGGTGATCTCCTCGGTGTCGGCATTGAGCAGCGGCTGATAGAACAATTCGAATTCGCCCTGCGCCAGCGCCTTGCGCAGGTCGGTCTCAAGATGGCGTCGCGCCTGGAGCTGGGCATCCATCTGCGCTTCGAAGAATCGATAGGCCGACCGGCCGTCCGCCTTCGCCCGGTAAAGCGCCATGTCTGCGTTGCGCATAAGCTGTTCGGCAGACCGCCCGTCATGGGGCGCCATGGCGATCCCGATGCTGCTTCCGATGACGACCTGATGGCCGCCGAGATCGAACGGCTCGTTGAGCACCTCGATGATCCGCTGCGCCAAGGCGCCGGCGTCCTCGGGCCGATCGATGTCGATCTGCAGGACGGCGAACTCGTCTCCACCGAGCCGCGCCACCGTGTCGGCTTCGCGAACGCACGTGCGCAGCCGGGCGGCGACCGCGCGCAGCAGCGCATCGCCGACCGGATGGCCGAGTGTATCGTTCACGTTCTTGAATTCGTCCAGATCGAGGCACAGCACGGCCTGCCTGGCCTTGCGCCGCGTGCGCAGCAGGGCCTGCACCATGGACTCGTGGAACGCGGTGCGGTTCGGCAGCTCCGTCAGCGCGTCATGACGGGCCATGTACTTGATCTTGGCCTCGGCCAGCGTCCGCTCGGTGATGTCCTCGTGGGTGGCGACCCACCCGCCTCCGTCCATCGGATGGTTTATGATGGCGATCGTCCGGCCGTCCGGCGTGTCGACGATCTGCTCGGTCGCTGATCCTTGCGCGATGCTCAGCATCAGCGCCTGGCAATATTCGTCGACGTCGGCGGAGAAATTGCCGGCCTTCTTCCGGTGGATCAGCAAATCGCGCAGCGAGCACCCGGGGCGCACCATCTCCGCGGAGAGCCGATACATCTCGATGTAGCGGCGGTTGCTGACGACCAGGCAGCCGCTCGCATCGAACATGCAGAGACCCTGCGACATGTTGTTGAGGGCGGCGTCGAAGCGCTGGTTTTGCAGCCGCTGCTGCTTCTCCTGCTCTTCCAGACGGAGGTTCTGCCGCTTGAACTCCGAAGACACGACCCGGCCCGCCCGATGCGAATGCTCCAGCTCGCGCCGCGTGTCGGCAAGCTCGCGTCGCGTCCGGTAGCCTTGCGCCAGCGCGGCGGCCAGCTCCCTGCCCACCGCGGGCTCGAAGCGCGGCAACCGGACGAGCCGATCGGAGGGGCTGCCGGCTGTCGGTCCGGCCAGGACGATGGTGATCAGAGGATCGAGCGCGAGCATTTCGTCGATCGCGGGCGCCGGGTCCCGCTGCCCCGGAGAGGTGCCGATGACGACGACCTCGAAAGGATGTCCCTCGCGAAAGGCGGACGCGAATGCCACCGTCGCGGCCGCGTAGTCCGGATGGCGAGAGATGGCGAGACTCTCCGGCGCCTGGTCGATGCTGCCGTTGTGGCACCCATCGAGCTCGGCGCCGCACACCAATGTGCGGTAGGCTCCCCCCATGTGACTTCCTCGACGCGGCCCTGAACGCTTTGATTGTAGGTCAACAGCCTTCGCCGCAAATTTTGAACAATCGATTTCCGCAACCGGGCATGGACCGGTATTTCTACCTAGATTGAATTCAGGTTTAGCGAATCGTTAAGCCGGCGGGTCAAAACCGGCGAAGGCGCCGGTCGGTGGCTTGCGGGAAGCCACCGACATGCGGATCATCCCGAATGCGGCATCGACCGCGCCGGGTTGCAATGCTTCAGGCCGATGCGGCCACTCGCTCGGCCGCGCCGCTTTCCGGCGCAAAGCCGAGGGCGCGTTCGAAGCGTTGCGCGTAAAGCGGCCATGCCTCGGGATTGATCAGGCGCACGGGTCGCTTCCCGTCGAGGCAGGCGAGCATCTGCTCGGCGGCAATGCGCCCCATGGTGGTGCGCGCTTCGGGGGTCAGACCGGCGGTATGCGGGCTCGCCAGCACGTTGTCGAGCTGCAGCAGCGGGTGGTCGGGTGGCGGCGGCTCCTTGTCCCAAACATCGAGCCCGGCGGCCGCCAGATGGCCGCTGCGCAACGCCTCGAGCAAGGCCTGCTCGTCATGAATGAAGCCGCGCGCCGTGGCGATGAGGATGGCGTTCTTCGGCATCAGGGCGAGCTCGCGCGCGCCGATCATGCGATGCGTCTCCTCGGTGAGCGGGCAGTTGATCGAGACGAACTCGGAGCGGCGCAGCAGCTCGTCGAGCTCGACCTTGCGGGCGCCGCGCGCCGCGATCTCCTGCTCGGTCAGGTAGGGGTCGTAGGCGAGCACCTGCATGCCGAGGAGGCCGCGCGTGAGCTCGGCCACCCGCCGTCCGACATTGCCGATGCCGATGATGCCGATGGTGCGCCCCTGCGTCTCGCGGCCGCGGAAATTGTCGCGGTGGCCGAGCGTGCCGCGGCGCAGGGCCCGATCCGTCTCGATGATGCGCTTGGACAGGCACAGCAGCATGCCAAGCACGTGCTGCGCCACCGCCTCGCGGTTTCCGCCCGACTGGTTGACCACCAGGATGCCCGCCGCGCTGCAGTCCTTGACGTTCACCGTGTCGTAGCCCGCTCCGTTGGTGGAGACGATGAGCAGGTTCGGCATGCGCGCAAGCAACGCCTTGGTCACGTGAAACTTGGTCGCGAGCTCGTCGCGGGCGGAGCTCACCTGATACGCGTGTGCGGCCTCCAGGATGGGCGCTGCGGCGCTGTCCGGGCTCTCGTTCTCGAGCTTGTCGAGCCGCACGTCCGGCCGCTTCGCCAGGATGTCGATGTAGCACGCGTCCGAGACGTATTTCACATAGAAGGCACGCTTTAGCCGATCCGGCATGGTCGATTTCCTCCCTTGGGCCGACCTGCCTTAGCACGATTATGTGGCAATGTGCCCATGCTGATGGCTCTCATCTGTCATCCCGGACGGCGAGCCCAAGCGAGCCGATCCGGGACCCAAGATCCCGGTCCTGCAGACCAGCGGTGACAAGCATGCGGACGGGAGGCGCGCAAGGAGTCATGGGTCCCGGCTCGGCGCGTTGCCGCCGGCAACGCTTGGCCGGGATGACAACTCAGAGCGAGTCGCGTGGCCTCACGCCGCTTCGATGCCGGCGGCGACGTCGGCCTTGAGCCGCTTCAGCATCCGCTTGAGCAGCGCGACCTCGGCTTCAAGTTGCTCCACCCGCTCCGTCAGGTCGGCCGTCGCGGACGGTTGTGGCGTTGCCCCGGCGGCATGGTGGAACGTCACCCCCACCTCTTTGCTGCGTCGCCACTGCACGTGGGCGCGCAGCGTCTGGTCCTTCTGCGGAACGTGCAGCTCGATCATGCCCGGAATGCCCGCGGTGTCGGAGAAGATCAGCCGCGCCCCTTGTTCCGAATAGTCGCGCACCAGGCAATCGACGCCGGATTGGCGGTTGTTGAACAGGATGCGGCCGCGCAGGAAGCTCTTGGTGCGCGATGCCTTGCGCCGCTCGCTCATCGGGTTCTCCTCGGGTGCCAAACCATCGTCCAGCATAGTCGCGATAGCCTTAATCCCACCTTACCAGGCGCCTCCGCGGCGGCTGCGCGAATCCGCGAAACTCCGCTAACAAAAGTTAACCGGATGGAGGGGAAATCCGGTCTAGGGTCGTTCACCCCACGCGGCCGTGCGGGCGGCCGTCACCTTCAGGATTGATCGAGGGAGACCAGCTTGGAACCGGTCCAATTGCACGAAGACGCCCCGAGCGTCGCTCCCGCCATGCCGCTCGGACGGGTCATTGCGGTCGACGGCTCGCAGGCGAGCGTGCGTTTCAACGTGACCAGCCGGGACCGCGCGCCCGCGGACGCCCACGCGACCGTCGGCAAGTTCCTCGCGATCCGCACCGGGACATCCTTCCTGGTCGGCGTGATTACCAAGGTTTCCACGCCCGCTTCTTCGGCCGGGCACGATCTCGCCGACCATGCCATCGGTCAGCTGGATCTTCTCGGCGAGATCAAGTGGAAGGAGGACGGCAAGCCGTTCTTCCAGCGCGGCGTGACCGAGTACCCGCTGATCGGCGACACCGCCGATCTCCTGGGACATGACGAGCTCCAACTCATTTACGACATCGCGGCGCCGCGGCGGATCAACGTCGGGACCTTGCAGCAGGACGCGAGCATCCATGCCTACGTCAATGTCGACGACATGGTCTGCAAGCATTTCGCCGTGTTCGGCACGACCGGCGTGGGCAAGTCGACCGGGGTCGCGCTCATCCTGCGCGAGATCCTCGAGGCGCGCGACGACCTGCGCCTGTTCCTGATCGACCCGCACAACGAATACGGCAACTGCTTCGAGGACCGGGCGCTGGTGCTCAACCCGCGAAACCTCAAGCTGCCGTTCTGGCTGTTCAATTTCGAGGAGATCGTCGACGTCTTCTATCGCGGCCGGCCGGGCGTCGAGGAAGAGGTGGCGCTTCTTGCCGAGATGATCCCGCTCGTGAAGGGCAATTTCGGCGGCATGAAGCCGGCCGAGCGCCTGAGCATCCGCAGGAACGATCCCAAGAGCACCGGCTACACGATCGACACGCCGGTGCCGTACCGCCTGACCGATCTGGTGGCGCTGATCGACGAGCGCATGGGCAAGCTCGAGAACCGCTCGATGGTGACGAAATATCACCGTCTCATCGCCCGCATCGAGACGGTGCGCAACGATCCGCGCTACGCCTTCATGTTCGACAACGCTAATGTCGGCGGCGACACGATGGTCGAAGTGTTGAGCCAATTGTTCCGGCTTCCGCCCGACGGGAAGCCGGTCACCATCATGCAGCTCGCCGGCTTTCCCGCCGAGGTCGTCGACTCGGTCGTCTCGGTGCTGTGCCGCATGGCGTTCGAGTTCGGCCTGTGGAGCGACGGGGCGGCGCCGCTCCTGTTCGTGTGCGAGGAGGCGCACCGCTATGCGCCGGCCGACCGCACCATCGGCTTTGGCCCGACCCGCAAGGCGGTCTCGCGGATCGCCAAGGAGGGACGCAAATACGGCATCTATCTCGGCCTGATCACCCAGCGTCCGGCCGAGCTCGATGCGACCATCATCTCCCAGTGCAGCACCCTGTTCGCCATGCGCATGGCGAACGATCGCGACCAGGCGATCGTCCGATCGGCGGTGTCCGATGCGGCCGCCGGGCTGCTGGCATTCGTGCCTTCGCTCGGCACGCGCGAGGTGTTCGCGTTCGGCGAAGGTGTGGTGCTCCCCACGCGGCTGAAGTTCAAGGAGCTTCCGCCGCACCTCATCCCACGCAGCGAATCCGTCGGTCGCGACCGCATGGACATGGACAGCGCGCTGGATACCGAATTCATCGCCGCGGTGGTGCAGCGCTGGCGCGGCGCCATGATGAGCCAGAAGCTCGTCCCGGACACAGACGCGAGCGATCTCGACGCGGTCGCGACGGAAGAATTCACCCGCGTGCATCAGAGCCTGTTCGTCAACCCGGAACAGGTCGAGGCGACGCTCAACAGGAGCCCGCTGAGCCCCGATGCCTATGCGTTCCCAACCCAGCCGGGCGGCCAGCCGCTGCGCGGCGTGAAGCGGTGATTGCGCCGCCCGGCGACGCCTACACCGGCTCGAAATAGCGCTTCGCCAGCATCACGTGGATGCCCTTGTTGCCGTTGACCACCTGGGTCACGCGCAGGTCGGCGGCGAGGCTGCACAACATGTAGGCCTGGTAGCGGTCGAGGCGCGTGCGCGCGCATAGGAGGTCGATCATCAGGCGCAGCGCGATCACCACGCAATCGTCGAGATCGGGATCGAACGCCATGGTCATCATGTGGGTCGGCGTCTCGGCGAGTGGCCACTTGAGCTCCATGTCGTCGCGCAGGGTCAGGCGGAAGGTCCCGGTCAAGCCGGTCTCGACCGCGTTGATGCAGACCTCGCCGTCGCCCTGGGCGCCGTGGCCGTCGCCGACCGAGAACAGCGCGCCCTCGGTGAAGATCGGCAGGTAGAGCGTAGCGCCGGCGGTCAGCTCCTTGTTGTCCATGTTGCCGCCGTTGCGGCGCGGCGGCAGAGTCGAGACCGCGCCCCAATTGGCCGGCGGCGCCACGCCCATGACGCCGAAGAACGGCGCCACCGGCACCGTGTGGCCCCACGGCAGGCGCCACCCCTTGCGCGTGTCGTCGAGCACCGCATGGACGATGCGCAGCTCGGAGAAGTCGTCCGGCAGCGCGCCGGCGAGCGGCCGGACATGGACATAGCCCCAGTCGTAATAGGGCTCGATCGCCTCGATCTCGACCTGCAGCACCTGCCCGGGCCTCGCCCCGGCGACCGCCACCGGGCCGGTGCAGATGTGGCCCGGCAATATCTTGCGCTTGGCGCCGGTGTGGATCGCGGGCAGCGCCGGCGGCACGACGAGTGGCGGTGCGGGCATCATGTCGGGGGCGCCGGAGACGGTCGAAATCGTGACCCGCTCACCGTTCCGGATCGTGGCAAGCGGGGCAAGCCGTGCGTCGAAGAAGCCCCAGTGGACGGTGTCGGGCGTGGGCTCGAGATGGATCGGCATCGAAAAATCCTCGTGCTCTCGGATATGACGGGAAGCTCAGCACGTTTCCGCGCTCGCGCCAAATCGTGCGCGCGTCTATACTCCCGATCCCAGCCTCGGGACTTAAGCTCCCGACTTTCACCCCGCACCGATCGAGGCCTGTTGCATGAAATTCGGACTGTTCGACCACGTGGAACACGCCGGCCGTCCGCTCGCCACGCTGTTCGACGAGCGGCTCGCCTTCGTGCAGGCGGCCGACGAGGCCGGCCTCTATTGCCTGCACGTGGCCGAGCATCATGCGACGCCGCTCAACATGGTGCCGGTCCCCGGCCCGTATCTCGGAGCGGTGGCGCGCGCCACCAGGCGAATCCGGCTCGGCCCGCTGGTCTACCTGCTGCCGCTCTACTCGCCGCTGCGTCTGGTCGAGGAGATCTGCATCCTCGATCACCTGAGCCATGGCCGGCTCGAGGTCGGCGTCGGCCGCGGCGTCTCGCCGTTCGAGCTCAAGTATCACAAGATCGAGCATGACCAGTCGCGCGAGATCTTCATCGATGCATTCAAGTGCATCGGCGCCGGGCTGACGAACGAGACGCTGAGCTATGCGGGAACGCATTTCAGCTATGCCGACGTGCCGATGGCGCTCAAGCCGCTGCAGCAGCCGCACCCCGCCTTCTGGTACGGCTCCTCGAATACGATCGGCTCGACCTGGGCCGGTGAGCACGGGCTGCATTTCGTCACGCTCGGCCCGTTGGCGCGCGCCAGGGAAAACATCGACGCGTTCAAGGAGGCGCTGGCGAAGCGCGGCGCGCCGGCGCAGCCCAAGGCGGAGTTTGCCGGCGGGGCGGCGATCGGCATCCAGCGTCACATCTTCGTCGCCGATACCGACGCGGAGGCGAAGCGCTTCGGCAAGCCCGCGATGGAGCAGCATCTCGCGCATCTCAACTGGCTGCGTACATTGCACGGCTCGACCGAATTTACCTCGCGCCTCAACGTGCCGCGCGGCGCGAACTACGAGGAATGCGTGGCGGACGGAACGGTGATCGCCGGGCACCCGGATACGGTGCGGGCGGAGATCGAGCGGCAGGCGCGCGAGCTCGGCATCAACTATCTGCTGACCTACCTGTTCCTCGGCACGATGAGCCTCGCCGACGCGCTGCGCTCGCTCAGGCTGTTTTCAACCGAGGTGATGCCGAAGCTGGCGAAGCTGTAGGGGCCGTTCGTTCGTTTCGGTCGTTGCGCGATTCGCTAACGACAATCTAACGAAATCGCGCAAATCGCCCGCGCCCTGCTAGGCGGCCGTCAACGCTCGCCTGATAGGTTCTGGCCGGGTGGAGAGCCCTGCAGGGCCGGAACGAATGATCAAGGAACGACGACGAACTCAGCGCTACCGCATCAGCGGCGTTGGCAAGTTCCAGCCGCACGCCGGCGCATTGCCGCGCGAGTGCTGGGTTTCCGACCTGTCCGACGGCGGCGTCCGCATCCACTCCGAGCATATCGAGGTGCCAGAGCAGTTTCTGCTCCTGTTTCCCAACGCCGGGCCGCGGCCGCGCGAATGCCGGGTCGTCTGGCGCCTCGGCTGCGAGGTCGGTGCCGAGTTCATCGATCGCGCACAGGCGGGATTCGCACAGCGGGCAGTGGCTGGACGCTAGCGCACCACGGCCTCGCCGATCAGAACGACGATCCCGAACAGCACCGCCGCAATCAGGAAGAAGACCGCGAACAGCGTCATCGAGATGCGCCGGGCGATGGTCGAAACGTTGATGAATCCCAGCGCGCCGGCGACCAGTGAAATGATGAGGAAGATCAGCGCATATTTGAGCATGGAGCCCAACGGTCGGGAGGGAGTTTCGTTCCCCAAAAGGCCTCTCGTGTCGCCCTTGAAACGGCGCTAGATTGAGGAGAGACCGGCTCGAGCATCATTGGGGAGATCAACGACATGGACGTGTTCAGCCTGCAGGTGGAGCAGGAGTTTGATCCGAAGAAGCACGTGGAAAAGATCCTGGGCGAGATCGGCGGCGGCGACGTCACGGTGGCCTGCTGGGAGCCCGGCCAGATCAGTCCCTACCACTGCCACCCGCACGCGACCGAGATCTATTTCTGCTACACCGGCGGCGGCACCATGCGCACGCCGGAGACCACCGTCGACGTGAAGCCGGGCGCCTTCGTGGTGCATCCCCCCGGCGAGGTGCATGAATACGCCAACGGGCCCGAACGTACCCTCCTGTTCCGCGTCCGCTACGGCAGCGACATGCTCAGCCGCCATGTCGAATGGCGCGGCCATCCGGACTGGAAGCAGAAGGCCGAGGACGCCGAGTATTACCGCCGGCATCCGATCGCGTGATCTGGTCGAGGTGCCGTACGGCGCTGCAGGGTGGGCAAAATCGCAAGCCCGTGCTTATCCGCGTGGGCGAGCCGCCACAGCGGCGAGGGAACGGCGCACGAGCGATTTTGCCCACGCGGACAGCCCCCGCTCGCGCCGTTGCCGACCCTACATCTCACCAATAAGAGGAAACCAGCATGTTCAAGAAACCAAATTGTCCGGTCATTGCGTTGGAGGAACACTACTGGGACGCGGAATTGTCCAAGCAATTTACCGGTTCGGAGGCGGGACGCGGGGGCGAGGCGGAAAAGCGCCTGTTCGATCTCGGTGAATTGCGCATCAAGGAGATGGACGAGGTCGGGATCGACATCCAGGTGCTCTCGCACGGCGCGCCGTCGACCCAGAAGCTCCCGAAGGACATCGCTGCCGATCTGACCCGCCGCGTCAACGATCGGCTCCATGCCGCCGTCAAGGCACACCCGAGCCGGTTTGCCGCCTTCGCCGCGCTGCCGACCGCCGATCCGGCGGCGGCCGCCGACGAGCTCGAGCGCTGCGTCACCAAGCTCGGGTTCAAGGGTGCCATGATGCATGGGCTGCAGGACGGCGTCACCTTTCTCGACGACAAGCGCTTCTGGCCGATCTACGAGCGCGCCGAGAGGCTCGACGTTCCGCTCTACCTGCACCCCGGCCTGCCCAACGCCTCGGTCATCGACGTCTACTACAAGGATTACGCCAAGGACTTCCCGCAGATGCTGCGCGCCGGTTGGGGCTACACGGTGGAGACCGCGACACTGGGGATCCGCATGGTGTTGAGCGGCGTGTTCGAAAAGCATCCCGGTCTCAAGATCATCCTTGGGCATTTGGGCGAGACCCTGCCGTTCCTGGTATGGCGGGCCGATATGGCGCTGGCGCGTCCGGGAGCTGCGCGGCAGGCCGGCTTTTGCGACGTGTTCGCGAGCCACTTCCACGTCACCACCTCGGGCTTCTTCTCCAACCCGGCGCTGCTGTGCTGCATCATGGAGCTCGGCATCGACCGCATCCTGTTCGCGGTCGACTGGCCGTTCGTCACCAATGCGCCGGCGGTGCGGTGGATGGAGGGCGCCCCGGTGAGCGACGAAGACAAGGCGAAGATTCTGTCCGGCAACGCCAAGCGGCTGCTGCGGATGTAGCCGTCGCTTCGTCATCCCCGACGGCGTGCGTAGCGAGCCGATCCGGGACCCGAGATTCCTGACGGCCGTCGTGTCCGGGGCTATTCCGTCCACTCTTCGACTGCCGGGATGCCTGGGTCCCGGCTCTCGCTGCGCTCGGTCGGGATGACCACCGTGGGCGCCTCGGCGGCAGGCGCGCTCGCCGGCAGCTCGAGCAGGCGGTTGAGCTCGTCGGCGCGCCGCGAGGCAGCGAGCGCGACCAGCTGTTTCCAGTCGGGCGGCTCGGGCAACGCGCGCTCGATCGGCGATCCTTGCGCCGAGCGCAGACCGATCGCGAAGACGGAGCTGGTGCGCGCGCCGGAGAGGACGCCGAGGGCGGCCCCGATCAGAGCCAGAACGGCGGCAAGGCTTGCGACGACGAGACGGAGCCTGGGCAGCATGGCCTGCGGGTCGGGCGTTCGGTAGGTGATTACAGAGCGAATCACCCCTGATTCGCTTCCTCCGCAACGCATAGCCGATCCTGAATCCGGAAGGAATCCCGTCGTTTCACCTACGCCGGCACCGCCCGCATTTGCGTTCGCTTTGCCACATTCCTCGGCTATGAATTGCCGGGGATCGCGGCGGGGGAGAACATCCCGAGACGACTGCCATGGTAGCGGCGCGAAGAACGAAGCCCGGAGGAACGCCCGCGGCCGACCCCGCCCGGCGGGACGCCGACCCCTGGGCGATGATCGACGTATTCCCCCTGCCGACCTTCATCTGCGGCCCGGACAGCGTCCTGTTACGCTACAACCAGCGTGCCGTCGAGCTGTGGGGGATCGCCCCCGACCTCGACAAGGGACGCCGCTTCGGTGGCGCGCAGCGGCTCTACCGCGCCGACGGCAGCCCGATTGCGATCGACGAGCGGCCGGTCGCGCAGGTGCTGCGCACGCAGACCGGCATCCGCGATATGGAATTGATCGTCGAGCGGCGCGACGGCAGCCGCATCCGCGTGCTTGCTAGTATCGAGCCGCTGCGGGACGAGAACGGCCGCATCATCGGTGCGGTCAACTGCATGCAGGACATCACCGTCGCCCGCCGGGTCGAGGATGCCTGGCGCGAAAGCGAGCAAAGGCTCGCCGCGACCTATGCGCATGCTGCGATCGGCATCGCCGAGGTCGACGAGAAGGGCTGCCTGTTGCGTGTCAACGAGACGGTATGTGCCATCACCGGCTACGGCCGCGACGAGCTCCTCGGGATGGTCGTGTTCGACATGACCCACCCGGATGACCGGGAGCGGGACCACGAGCACTACGTCGAGCAGGCGAAGGGCCGGGGTGACGGGTATGTCGTCGAGAAGCGCGTGATCCGCAAGGACGGGCGCGTCATCTGGGTCGACGTGCGCTCGTCGACCGTGCGCGACGCGGCCGGCCGCTTCCTGTATGGCATTCGCGTCGTCCAGGACATCAGCGAGCGCAAGCAGGCGGAGCTGCGCCAGAAGCTGCTCCTCGACGAGCTCAATCACCGGGTCAAGAACACGCTCGCCACCGTGCAGTCGCTGGCGACCCAGACGCTGCGCGGGGCGGGATCGCCCCAGCAGTTCCGCCGCACCTTCGAGGAGCGGATCGTGGCGCTCAGCAAGGCCCACAACCTCCTGACGACGCGCAATTGGCAGGGCGCCGAGCTCAACGACATCCTCTCCGAGCAGCTCGCGCCCTATGCGGACGATCCGGCGCGCCTCTCGCTCGTCGGCGAGGCGGTCAGCCTTGCCCCGCGTGCGGCGCTCACCCTCAGCATGGTGTTTCACGAGCTGGCGACCAATGCGGCCAAATACGGCGCGCTGTCGGTCCCGGGCGGGCGGCTCACGGTGCGCTGGCACGTCGAGCGCCTCGACCCCGTGATCCAGGGCCCGAGCCTGTTGCGGCTCTCCTGGCGCGAGAGCGACGGGCCGCCGGTGGTGGCGCCGGAGCGCCGCGGCTTCGGCTCCCGGCTGATCGAGCGCTCCACCGGGGAGCTCGACGGCGAGGCGCAACTCGAGTTTACAGCCTCGGGATTTTGCTATTCTCTGACGATTCCGCTGACCGCCGCCAACTCCCTTTCGTTCTGACCCCGTGCAGCCCTTCATACCAAACGACCCACGCCTCAAAGGGCTGCGCGTGATCGTCGTCGAGGACGAGACGCTGGTTGCGATCCTGCTCGAAGACATGCTCGCCGAGCTCGGCTGCACCGTGCTGGGCACGGCGCACCGGGTCGCCAAGGCGCTCGACCTCGTGCGTCAGACTGCGCCCGATGCCGCCGTGCTCGACGTCAACATCGCCGGCGACGAGGTCTATCCGGTGGCCGAGGCGCTGGCGGCGCGCAACATTCCGTTCGTGTTCGCCACCGGCTATGGCGCCCGCGGCTTGAGCGATACCTGGCGCGAGCGGCCGATCGTGCAGAAGCCGTTCCAGCTCGAGCACCTGTCGCTTGGCCTGTTGACGGCGCTCGGCCCCAGCGCGCCGGGGCGGACGCCGCCAGGCGCCGTCGGGGCCGAGACGCGGCCGGGCTGACATCTCGACAGCGGCCGCCCAATGGGCGAGAAGGAACCGCCTCGGGCCCGTAGCTCAATGGTTAGAGCCGGCCGCTCATAACGGTCTGGTTGCAGGTTCGAGTCCTGCCGGGCCCACCACATCTGCGTTCGCAGATGTTCACCCCCGTCTGCTGGCGTCCAAGAAGCCATTGATATATCATTATAAAAGGTCCGACTATATCCGTGGACGCCCACAGTCGTCCGCTTGCAGCCACAAAATTTGACGGTACATTTGGCGGTACATTTTGGACGGCCAAAATGGAGATACCGTCAAATGCCGCTGACCGACACGCGCATCCGCAACACCAAGCCAAAGCCGAAGCCATACAAGCTCAGCGACGGCGGCGGCCTGTATGTGCTCATTGTGCCATCCGGGGCGCGCTACTGGCGTATGGACTATCGGTTTGGCGGAAAGCGTCGCACCCTAGCACTCGGTGTCTATCCCGAAGTGCCGCTCGCGCAGGCCCGTGCCCGCCGTGAAGAAGCGCGTGCCTCGCTCGCCAGAGACGCCGATCCGTCTTCGGTGAAGAAGGCGACGCAGCGCGTTGCACGGCTCGCCAGCGTGAACACGTTCGAGGCCGTCGCGCGGGAGTGGCTTGAGAACCGGGGAACGAGTCTCAGCCCCGGCTACCGCGTCAGGATACAGGCGCGGCTGGAGGCGGATATCTTCCCGCAGGTTGGCAGGCGGCCCATTGCTGCGATCGAAGCCCCGGACTTGTTGGAGGCGTTCAAGAGAGTGGAGAGACGTGGCGCGATCGAGATGGCCAAGCGGCTGCGGCAGGTGTGTGGTCAAGTATTCCGATACGCGATTGCCAGCGGGCGCGCCAAGCGCGATCCGTCTGCCGACCTAAGAGGCGCGCTCAAGTCGCCCGGCCGACCGCGCGGTCACAGGGCGATGCCGCTCAACGACGTTCCGGCCTTTCTGAGTGCGGTCGCCGCTTATGATGGTGACCCGCGAACCTGCCTAGCCTTGCGGCTCGTGGTCCTGACGTTCGTACGCACGACCGAATTAAGGGCGGCACAGTGGTCTGAAATTGAGGGCCTCGATGGCGGTGAGCCGCTGTGGCGTATCCCGGCCGAGCGCATGAAGATGAAGCACAAGCATATCGTTCCACTCGCGCCGCAGGCTGTGGCTGTGCTTCGCAAATTGCGGGAACTCCCCGGCTCCGGTGGCTCGCCGTTTCTGTTTCCGTCTCCGTCGCGCGAGGGCTGCATGTCCAACAATACGATGCTCTTCGCCCTATACCGCATGGGCTATCACGGCCGCGCGACGGTGCATGGCTTCCGAGCGATGGCCTCCACCGCGCTTAACGAAATGGGGTTCCGGCCCGATGTAATAGAACGGCAACTGGCGCACGAAGAGAAGAATGCAGTACGTGCTGCCTATAACCGCGCGGAATACCTGAATGAGCGTCGGACCATGATGAACCAATGGGCCGACTATATCGATACAGTCAGTGGTCGAAATGTCGTTCAGCTGCAATCAAAAATCCGCAGTGAATAACCCGTGCGGAACTCAGAGAGGCATGGCGAACCACTGCGAACCCAAACGAACGAAAAGTATTCTTCCGTAGCACTTGTGCTGATGGCGCCTTTGCCGCCATCGAACATCGGCTTGGCACCCGCTGGCCGCATAGCGGATGTTCTTCTAATGTCCGCAGGGACCACTAATAATAACTGTGGCGACGCAAGCGCCCACGCCTTGGATGCGGCGCCGCGCCTGGCCAAGTCCCCGCCGGGCTCAGCCTGCCCGTCTTGTTAACCGACCAGGCGGCGCCACCATGGCCGCGGTGCTGCGGGAGCTGGGGCATCGGCCGGCGGCGGGGTTTCAGACGGCGGCGGGGTCTCAGACGATTGCTCCTGGCGGTCGTTGAGGCCGTCGAGGTAGCCGGTCGAATACGAAAATGCATCGGCATCGGGCGGGCACTTGGCCGACAGCCTGCGGACACCATCCTCGAACCCTTGCTGCCAGGACGGCTGATCTATCGTCACCCCATTGGCCATCGGATCATCCTCCTACAGCAATTCGGCAACGGCCTCCCCCCGCGCCGGTTCCGGGCTGGTGTAGCCGGATTCAGCCGGCCAGGCGACGCCACCACGGCCGCGCTGGATCGGCTGCCAGCTCGGAAACCTCGATCTCGAAAGAGGCATCGGGGCGCCGGCTCGCCGAAACCTTCCCGGCTCGAATGGCGCGGCTGAGCGTGGATTTGCCGCAACCGAGTTCGATCCGTTCTAGATCCACGGCGGCGATCTTGACCGCGCCTGGACAGTAGACGCTCAGCCAGCGATAGCCGGCTGTGAGTGCCGCGGTGGAGTACCACTGGCTGGACGGCCAATTCGATCGCCTTCCGGCGAGGCGAGCCTTCGTCGCGGACGCCGTCGCATGGGAGCGGAGAGAGTTGCTGATGCAGCAAGGCTCACGACGCCCTACTCGATCACCTCGTCGGCAATGGCGATCAGCGTCGGCGGGATTTCGAGGCCGAGCGCCGTCGCAGTCTTTAGGTTGATCACCAACTCGAACTTAGTTGGCTGTATCACTGGCAGGTCGGCTGGTCTTTCGCCGTTGAGAATGCGACCCGTATATGTTCCGACTTGGCGATACATATCCCTCAGGTTGTTTCCGTAACTTAACAGGCCGCCAGCTTGAGAAAATGCGCGGAGATAGTAGATCGTTGGTATCGCCTGACGTGCCGCCAGCGCAATAAGTTGGTCGCGCCGGTCGAAAAAAAACGGATCAGAGGCAACAAGGAGCGCGGCTACTCGTTGTTGGGCGATGGTCGCAAAGGCGGAGTCAATCTCTCGGCCGCCATCAGCGTTTAGAACAAGGATTTGCTGTCCAAGTGAGCGCGCGGCGGCCTGCACATCATCAAATTCCCGGTTCGGATTGTTGGGATTCATGAGATATGCAATCATGCCAGCCTTGGGCATCAACTGGCGTAGCAGCTCCAGTCGTTTACCAGCTGCCATCATGCCGAATATGGTGACACCAGTTAGGTTGCCACCGGGCCGATTGAGGCTGGCGACTAAGCCAGCCGCGACCGGATCACCGTTAGCCATGAAGACGATGGGGATCGTTTGGGTTGCGGCCTTGACCACCTGCGGTGAAGGCTCGCCACCGGTTGCAGCGATCACGGCCACCTGACGGCCCACCAAATCAGCCGCTAGCGCTGGA
This sequence comes from uncultured Alphaproteobacteria bacterium, assembly GCA_963777755.1. GTDB lineage: Bacteria > Pseudomonadota > Alphaproteobacteria > Rhizobiales > Xanthobacteraceae > DATFWC01. The sequence goes on along the minus strand of CAVZSC010000044.1, from coordinate 154,548 downwards.
AGGCGATCATAGTGACCCTCAGCCCACCGATATTCGATCTTAACGTTCTGGCCCTCCACGAACCCGGCTTCTTTTAGGCCCTGACGGAACTCGTCCATGGCGTTCGCCGCCATGTTGCTCGGCGATAGGGTGCTAACGAACCCGATCACCGGCATCGCTGGCTGCTGCGCCTGCGCCGCGACCGGCCACGCCGCCGCGCCGCCGAGCAGGCCGATGAACTGGCGCCGCCTCATCTGTGCTCCCCCTCAGCCGAGGATCGGCACCCTACCACACGGGGTGCAGGAAAATGCCGCATTGTGATGCCGCGTTGTGCATCACAGCAAATTTGGCGGCCAACGTCTCAGTTGGGTCAGACTCGGACCTGCAGCGATCACGACCGAATGTCCGCTTTGCCCCCCAACTCCAGACATACCGGATCATCGTGAGAATGGACGCGAAGTGCCAAAAGCGCAGAAATTCCCGGGTAAACATTAGATTAAGAGCCATTGTGGTCTTCAGGTTGTTAGTTGGGTGTCGTCCTTGGTTCACATCCCGCGCCGTTCATTGTTCATGAGCGCCACCTTGGGGAAACTTTAGCATCTTCCCTCGGCCATACCGTCACAAGTTCCTTGCCGCGCCACTGGACCATGATTGGCGCTGCAAGCGTGTTGAGACCGTTTTGATCGAATTGAACCGCTCCGCCGGGCATCGCTTTGGTCCAGCCGCGTTCGAACCGTCCACGGTTCAGAGCTTCAGTCACAGCTTTTGGCCTTACCGACTTCGCTTGCTCGATTGCCTGCACGAGTACGTCGAGAGCAACAGCGTGCCCGATTGCTTCATGCACCATGAAATATCCGAAGCGCTTGCGGAAAGGGTCCGTCAACGCCGGGGCGAGATCGTAGTTTGTGGGTGCAATCGAAAACACGTCTTCCGCGAACTCGCCAAGCCCTTTCGCGAAATCGGGAATAACATACCCGGCCGCCCCGCCAATTGCCGGAATGGCGGCGCGCTGCTGCCGCATAGCGCGAATGATGAAGAGGCTGTCGTTGAGATAGGACACTGGAAATATCGCTTGCGCGCCGAAAGCGAGCACCTTGCTGATGAGTGGTGCCGCGTCGGTGATACCGAGTGGATACGCTTCATCCATCACGATCTCGATATTGGCGTCCTTAGCGGCTCTGCGCAGGCCCCTGGATTGCGCTATGCCGTACGCAGTGTCCTCGTACATGATCGCGATCTTCTCAATCTTGCTGCCGGCCGCTGCCGCAATTGCGAGGGTATAATTGACCTGCGCTCGGCCGATTACCGAGGCCTTGGGAGTCACCTGGAATACGCTCTCCAAGCCGCGGCCGGTGATCTCATCAGCGAACGACATGGTAAGGAACGGAATGTCTGCTTGCGCCGTCACCTCGGAGATCGCCAGCGTCAATGACGACGCAAATGCGCCGATGATCGCGGTAACGTCGTTCTGAGTGATCAGGCGACGGGCGACGCTCGAAGCTGTGGCAGTATTCGAAGTCGCATCGCCAACGACCAGATTGATCTTGGCGCCACCGAGCGCCTTGATGCCACCTGCGGCGTTGATTTCGTCGGCAACGAGCTCGATGCCGTTGCGGGAATTGACGCCAAACTGAGCATTGGCGCCAGATAGCGGCACGACTACACCAATATTGATCGCAGCGGGCTGCGCAGAGCTGGAGCGAATGACGAATGGCGTGGCAATCAACGCGGCTGCTCCCTCCGCCATCGCTTGTCGCCGGCTGATAGCGCCATTATTCGCGATTTTGCCGCGCCACGACATCTCGTTCTCCCCTGTCTTCAGTCTATCAGTTCGTCTGCGGCCACGATCAATTGATCAGGCAAGGTCAACCCCATTGTCTTGGCGGTTTTAAGGTTGATGGACAGTTCGAACCTAGTTGGCGCCTGCACCGGCAAGTCGCCGGGCTCAGCACCTTTGAGAATGCGATCGACGTATGTCGCCGCACGCTCGAAGAGATTGTCGAGATCAACCCCATACGAGATCAAGCCGCCTCGCTCCACCATGAAGCGATAGTTGTAGATCGTCGGCACGCGATACTGCGCTGCTTTCGCAATGATGAGCTCATGGTGGCTCGTCGTAAGAATATCCGGCAGGACAACCACGCCCGCACCGGGCTCGCGAGCGAGAGCACCAAATGCCGACCCAATCCCCTCACCGTCATGAACCAGCGCCATAACAGATTTCACTCTTTGCGTGTGGACAGCTGTATCGATAGCCTCCATGAAATACGCTCCGGCGCCAGCGGTCGCTTGCGGATTGAAAAGAAAAGCGACGCGTGACACGTCCGGAGCGATCGTTTTGAGCAGCTCCACCCACTTTCCAGTCATCGATGACTCGAAAGTGGTAAAGCCGGTGACATTGCCTCTCGGGCGCGCAAAGCTTTCAACGAAGCCCTCACCGACGGGATCGGATACTGAGACGAATACGATGGGAATACTGCGGGTCTGTCCCAGCAGACTTGAAACTCCAGGAGTTGAGTGGGTGACGATCACGTCAGGGCGCAACTCGGCGAGCTCTTTGGCGAACCGCCACACGAGAACCGGGTCGTTGGAAGTCCAACGGTATGTCAGCTCGAAGTTCCGCCCATCGATCCATCCGAGCCGACGGAGCCCGCGTTGCAATGCTGCAACGTTGGATCGTGCCTGCGAGTCAGTCTCCGCAAGCTCCATCAATACTCCGATCCGCCGTGCCGGCCTTGATCCTTGAGCTACAGCGCAAAGCGGCCATGCGGCTGCACCTCCGAGAAGAGTGATGAACTCGCGCCGTCTCATTTGCCCAACCCCACGCAATCGTGTCAGGCGAGACTATAGCACTCCGGGGCGGGCGCGCGTGGCCCCCAGGACAACTTTGTTGGGGCGACGGCCGAGATCCGCTGCGGGTCAGGCTGAGACTTCCGGGGAATTCTGAACAACGACCGGTTCAGCCCTGGGAGTGGACATTACCCGGCACGCACCGGCAAGTCCGAGCAGTGATGGATCGACGCTGCCCTACAGTGGGCAACGAACATAGGGCGTTTCCATATCGACCGGTCCAGTCGAACTGACCGTGATTTGATTATCTCCGATGACCTTCACGGTGAACTGTAGGTTTGAAACGGCGACGCCATCCGAGCACGCAGCGATCAGATGGACAGTGGCCCCATCATCCTTCATCGATCTGATGTTGCATTTCTGAAATGTGCCGGTTGCTCGGTTTCCTTCGACAATAAACCCGCCACCATAGAGCTCTGCGTCCGGCGCGAACGAAGTCCTGTTGTTATTCTTCACGAACACCTTGCTGCAGACCGACGCGTCGCTGGCCCAGGCGCCGGTGATATCGGCTGCCTGGGTCGACGGCGAAAAGGATACAGTGGCGAGAAGCACTAGCAGCGCCGGCGCAAAGGAATTCGAGGTGGACATGGGAATTCTCCAGGTCATAAGTTGAGAACTAACATCAAATTTGCCTGGATGCGACCCCTGAGCAAAGCTCCGACGTGCCGTTAAGACGTCAGTGCCCGGTGGCATCGGCACCTGCTTTGGCCTACCGGGGGGTCTTTTCCTGACAGGGCCGGCATTGGCCCTCTTGTCGTACGCTTCATTTGGTGGGCACTACTCGATGACCTCGTCGGCGCGGGCGAGCAGCGAAGGCGGCACCTCGATGCCGAGCGCCTTCGCGGTCTTGAGGTTGACGATCAGCTCGAACTTAGTGGGCAATTGTACAGGAAGGTCGGCCGGCTTGTCGCCCTTCAGGATGCGGCTCGCATACCGACCGATCAAACGGTACACGTCCGCGATGCTGGGGCCATAACTCATCAACCCGCCAGCATCGGCATATTGTCGAAACGGATAACCCGCGGGTATAGCATGGCGCGCCGCGAGGGCGACGAGTTGAGCACGCCGGTCTGTGAAAAACGCATTGGCACTCACCAGGAGCGCGTCGGCGCGTTGCCGCACGGCCGAGGCGAACGCTGGCTCGAATTCGCTCTCCGCGCTGGCGTTGAGGAGAACCATTTGCTGTCCGGTTGCGCGCGTCGCAGCTTCGACCAACCTCGCCTCCGCGTCAGCGGCGAGACCCAGGTTTGGATTCACGAGCAGCGCAATCATCGCGGCCTGGGGCACCAGCTCAGCCAGCAGCTGCAGCCGTTTCGGCATCAAATCCGAAGTTTGCACGGCCACGCCGGTGACATTGCCGCCCGGCCGGTTAAGGCTGGTCACGAGACCCTCGCCGACCGGGTCAGGGCCCCCAATGAAGAGAATCGGAATCGTCTGGGTCGCGGCCTTCGCCGCCCGCGCCGACACTGTTCCTCCGGTCGCGGCGATTAGGACCACCCGGCGGCGAACCAGGTCGGCCGTCAGCTCCGGCAGCTGCGCAAATTGCCCGTCCGCCCAACGATACTCGATCGCGACGTTGCGGCCTTCGACGTAGCCGCCGTCGCTCAGACCTTGGCGGAACGCATGTACAAACCTCGCGAACGGGCCGGGCGAGGCACTGCTGAGGAACCCGATCACCGGCATCGCCGGCTGCTGCGCGCGCGCCGCGAGCGGCCACGCCGCCGCCGCGCCGCCGAGCAGCGTGATGAACGCGCGCCGGGTGCTCATTCGATCACCTCGTCGGCGCGGGCGAGCAGGGTCGGCGGAACTTCGAGGCCGATCGCCCGGGCGGTGGAAAGGTTGATCACGAATTCGAACCGGGTCGACTGCACGACCGGCATGTCGGCCGGTTTCTCGCCCTTGAGGATGCGGCCGGCATAGATGCCGATCTCGCGATTGCGGACGAGGTTGCTCGCCCCATAGCTCATGAGCCCGCCGACTTCGACGAATTCGCGCAGGAAGTAGACGGCTGGAAGCAGATGACGCGTCGCCAGCGTCACAATCTGCACGCGACGGTCGATGAAGAACGGGTCGGCACCGACGACGAGCGCTTCCGCCCCGTTGCGCACCAGTGCCGCAAAGGCCGTTTCGATCTCGCTATGGGTCCCGGCCGTGAAAACCTCGACGCGCCACCCGATGCTTGACGCCGTCCCTTCCACGTCCTTGATCGTGCTCTCGGCCGAAACCGGGTTGGTCGTATTGACCAGCAGGGCGATGCGCGCGGCGCGCGGTGCCATCTCGTGCAGCAGGCCCTGCCGCTTGGCGCCCAGTTCCGACGCCATGTTGTTGATGCCGGTGACGTTGCCGCCCGGTCGGCTCAGGCTCGGCACGATGCCGGCCTGCACCGGGTCGGTGCCGGCGGAAAAGACGATCGGGATGGTGGTGGTCGCCGCCTTGGCCGCCAGGGCCGTCGCGGTCCCGATCAGCGTGACGATGACCGCCACCCGGCGCGCCACCAGGTCGGCCGCCAGTTCCGCGAGTCGGCTGTTGTCGCCGTGCGCCCAGCGGAATTCGATCGCGACGTTGCGGCCCTCAGCATAGCCGGTCTCGCCGAGGCCCTTGCGGAACGCCGCGACGTTGCTGGCGTTCGCCTCGGGCGAGCCGGGATGGAGAAACCCGATTACCGGCATCGCCGCCTGCTGCGCGCGCGCCGCCAGCGGCCACGCGGCTGCCGCGCCGCCGAGTAGCGTGATGAACGCGCGCCGTCTCACTCAATCACCTCATCGGCGAGCGTGAGCAGATCGGCCGAGATGTCGAGACCGAGCGCTCTGGCTGTCTTGAGGTTGATGACGAATTGGAACTTGGTCGCCTGCAGTACTGGGAGATCCGCCGGCTTTGCGCCGTTCAGAACCCGACCGACATAGACGCCGAGTTGCCGATGCACGTCGGAAGCATCGACCCCGTAGCTCGCAAGGCCGCCGGCGTCGGCAAACTCGCGAAAGTGATACATTGCCGGCACAGCGTGGCGTGCCGCCAGGGCAACGATCCTCTCACGGCGTGTGTCGAAGAACGGATCGGCGACGACCGCGAGCGCGGTTATCCGCAGGTCGGCAGTGCTCTTGAATGCCGCGTCGAGCTCGTCATCGGTGCTCGCCCGCAGCGCATGAATGCGCAGTCCGATCGTGCGGGCTGCCTTCTCCACCTCGCCCTGCTGACGTTCAGCCTGAGCAGCGTTCCTTGGGTTGAGCAGAACGCCGAAACTGGCCGTCCGGGGCACGAGGTCGCGCAGGAGCCCGAGTCGCTTGGGTTCGAGCGTGTTGGTCAGGAGGGTTATTCCGGTCGCGTTTCCGCCCGGCCGGTTGTAGCTCGTCGCCAGCCCCTGCCTGACCGGATCGCCGCCGACAGCGAAGACGATCGGAATCGTCGATGTGGCGGCCTTGGCGGCACGGGCCGCAAGCTCCCCGCCGGTCGATGCCAGAACAGTCACGCGGCGACCGACCAGTTCCGCCGCCAGAGCCGGCAACCGATCGAATTGGCCAATCGCCCAGCGGGATTCGATCGCCACGTTCTGGCCCTCTACGAAGCCTTGCTCGCCCAGGCCTCGGTGGAACGCCGCCACCAGATGCACAGTATCATCCGGGGACCTGGCGTTCAGCCATCCGATCACCGGCATTCCCGGCTGCTGCGCCCGCACCGCCATTGGCCACGCCACCGCGCCGCCCAGCACCGCTATGAACTCCCGCCGCCTCATGGTGCTGCCCCTGGAAGGTCGAGCCTAGCGCACGGCCTTGAGCATCGCGAGTCTGTGCCGAGACGGCCGGCATGTCCTTGGGCGAGACCTGAATCGTTCTGAATCCGGTGAGTTCGGCCCTTCCAGTGATGTCCCGTCAACGACCGGATTACACCGAGCGCGGACCTCCGAGCTACGCATATGGCGCGCCGGCAGCCTTGGAAGGCGCTGGTGCACAGATCAGCCTGACAGAGACAGGAGGGTCAGCGTCGGAATGCACGGGGGTTTCGGCCGTCAGACCGACCGACGCGCAGCACGGCCGAGGGCTCGTGCCGCAAAGGACCGGTACCGGTACCTGGCTTGCCATACCGGGGGTCGTATTGGCGTGGCCGCTCCGCCTTGACGGCCTGATAGGTTTTAACGGGGCGTCTGCGTCGAGTGCCGGAAGCCGTTGAACGTCCAAAAGAATCGAATGCGCGCCGAACGATAGCGTATCGCCCGCATTGCAACCTGAACCAATTGGGCAACACGGGCCGGAAATGGGTCGTTGGCCTCGCTGGCTACAGTCGCAGGCCTGCCCCGCGCTCAGGAACTTTTCGTCACTACCGCTGTTCCCAAGTCTCGCGTGCCTTTGACCATGTGGTGATGCGTGCGTCGTGCGGGGCGACAATCGAGTTTGAATCGTGGCGAAAGCCGAGCCGCGCCGCTGTCGGCGACGGCCGGTGATCTTGCCGTCGAGGCGCTCGGCTGGCGCGCATTCGCGGCTGCGTTCTTGCAGTTGTGGCGGGCGATTGAAGCACGGCCCGCATCCGTCTTCATTGTGCTGTCGCTCGTCTTCGGCGTCGGCATCAGCCTCGTCGTCCCGCCGCTGCGAGGGCCCGACGAGATCTCACATTTCCTGCGCATCCACTCCTACGCGCGTAACGCCGTTCTGCCGACCGTAGAGGTCGAGGGCCGCAAGGGCATTTTTGTCCGCAGCGATCTCCACGCCGAGCTGTCGTTCTACCGGGACGCTGGCGAGCGCTTTTTCAGCGAGCGCGAGCAGGGGCTGCGCTACGGCACCCTGATGGCGCAGCGACCGGCTCGCCCCGGCCTGGCCGACGAGAACGAGCCGGCCAACGTGTTCATGCCGTTTGCCGGCACCGAGGGCTACAACCCGGCCGCCTACCTTCCCTACATCCTCGGCGCAGGTCTCGCCGATACGATCGGGCTCGAGTTTCCGGCAGGCCTCCTGATGATGCGCATCCTCGGCGTCATCGCCTTCACGGCGGCGATTGCCTTTGCGATCCGGATCATGCCGGCGCTCAAGTGGGCCACTGTGCTGATCGCGATGCTACCGGTTGCCCTCTACAACCGATCCGTGCTCAGCGCCGACGGGGCGGCGCTCGCCTCGGCGCTCGTCGTCACGGCACTCTGCTTCAGCGGGACGAGACGGTTCAGGCCGGCATGGGAGCGCTCGCTGTGGATGACACTGTGCGCCCTCGCCAAGCAGCCGCAGATCGTATTCCTGTTGCTGGAAGGCCTGGTCGGCAGGAAGACCGCCCGAAACGGCGTGCGCCCGATGGCGCTGGTGATCGTGCCAGGCCTCGTCCTGTCGCCGCTCTGGGTCATCGCCGTGTCGGCGGACGTCGCGGCTTGGCGGCTGCAGGTCGCCGAGACCCATCCGCCCGAGCAGTTCGATCCGCTCTGGAAGCTCTCTTACATGTGGGAGCACCCGCTGCACTTTCCCTGGGCCGCCTGGAATTCCGTCATGATCCAAGGGGGCCGGCTGTGGGAAGAGCTCATCGGCATCCTGGGCTGGCAGGACATCGTGCTCGGCCCTGGAATCTATCTCTGCCTGAGCGTCCTTCTCCTGTTCGTGGCGATCCAGAAGCTGCACCTGGACGGGTCGACCCGCCGGCGCACGGCGGTGATCACCGGGCTGGTCGTCGCCGGCTACGTTGTCCTGGTCTACCTGATCTTCTTTCTCACCTATACGCCGATCGCGATCGATCACGTCCGTGGCGTCCAGGGCCGCTATTTCGTGATCGCGCTGCCGGCGGCCGCCGTGTTCATCGCTGCCGTCGTCAATTGGTCTCTGCCCCGCCATGTCCGCGCGGCCGCCGCGGTGGCCGGCGCGCTCCTGTCCGGCATCGCCTGCTGCCAGGCCTTGGTGGCGGCGCATTGGCTGGAGCCTTGAAGGCCCGGGTAACAAACTCGCGGCCAGGAGACCCTGTCAGGTGCTGGTGCTCATGCCCGACGATTTGATTGCATACTATCGGGCCAAAGCTGAGGAAGCCGAGCGGAAGGCGAGCGCTTTCCATCCGGAAGATGCCGAGCGGTTTCAGCAGCTAGCCCGAGAGTGGCGAACCATCGCCGAACAGGCCAAGGGGATGACCGCGGTATTCAGTGACGCGGACACTCACCACGCGGACAGCCAGCGGACCGAGTGATACTTCCACCCGGCGCGAAGTCATCAGCCCAGCGCATGGGCCATCCTCAGCAAACAATTCGCCAAACAGCTCGTTACTATCGCTCGCGAATAACTCGTTCACGCTCTTCAATGCGGACACCGCCGCCGCCAGTCGTCGCCCCACTCTCTCGGCATTCTTCCACGGTTCGCATGCGGCTTTCCGCCTCCGCGCGAACGCCGAAGCCTATGGGACCGATCTGCACACCGACACCGGGCGCCGGCCGCTCCTCAACGATCCTGCATCGCTTCGTGGTCGAGTCTTGAACGATGTAGTAGTCCGCAAGGCTCGGCGTAGCCATGAAAGCTGCCAGGGCAGCAGCGGCGAACAATGCGCGCATGGAAGTCTCCTCACTGCTAGAAGTTCCCCTCTCAACTTGCGTGGGGTCTCTTCGGTTCCGAGTACTGCCGAGCGGAGCAGCTGCCAGCGCGCCGCGGATTCACTTCGGACCTTGCCTACGGACCGGCCTGCTGGCCGACGATTCGTAATGAGGTCGTGCACCCGACGCATACGGGCATTTCTCGCGTTTTCATGGGGCGCAAGGGCCGGTCCGGTAGGGGCCGGTAGGGCCGGCGACCCGGCATTGAGATATCCGATCATGGCGCAAGGCCGGGAGCGATTAGCACGAGCCGTTGGGCCGGCTTTATGGATAAACGTGAAACGCCTCAACCAGCACACAACGATTGCCGCTATTGCGCACGGCACCTGAGACTATCCAGCCTACACGACAGAGCTTCGTCGCCTTCTCGGTTAGCAGGATCGGTCCGTAATTCTCGCCGTCGTCTTCATCCTGCAGCCAAATGCGGCCAAACTCGAATTTAGTGATTGAAAATCGCCCTTCGATGTCTGATTCGCGTGGCTCATGGCGACCGGCTGTCAGGTCGCAAAGAAGCGTCGAGAGCTTTTCCGCGGCTCGTAGATCGCGCGCCGCATCGCCTCCTTGCTCGATTGCCAAATCCGCGTCATCGGTGCTGACGTAGTTGTGCTCCGCGAGCCACTTCGCCAGCTTCTTCATGACGGTACCGGATGCCCGCAATGTATCGGCGCCGACGATGACCTTGCTGACCATGAAGTAGTTCAGAAACTCACCGACATTCTCGAGAATATGTTCGGGGCCGAAAAGATCGCAGAACTCGCGATGCTCCTCCCCCTCAGCGTTGAAGTGCTTGTCGAAACGCGCTCGCTCGAACTGACTGAGCGAATTTGCCGCGTAACCATTGAGGCTGTGAGTGAATAGCCCGATGACATCGGTATATCGGGCAAGGGTTTTCGCTGCCAAGCGGCTCTTCTCAGCACGCAGATATTCCGCAAGGACTTCGGAGATTGTCAGCTTGTGGCCGCTGGCTGCTTGCCCAGGCTTCGTTTCCAGGTTGACACGCATGGCACCCTCTTATCGCATGACGCTGGAACATCACCCAGTCTTGGAAATTGCATCCTGGTAAGCAACCTGCTCCATCACTCCGCTCGCAACTCGATAGATCGCCTCTGCGAAACGGCGGTCGTCAATCAACTCCTCGCGTCGATTTCGGAGCAACTGCGGCGTGTCCGCAATCGCATCCTCGATCAGCTCAATATCGATCGGCACCAGCACGCCTGCCGTCATGGCGAAAACCTCGGGCGTGCAAAGCCGAGTGGCCAGCGCTGCCCCGTCCGGCAGAGAGCTCTCAAGGCCCTCATCAACCAGCCAGACCTCGCCGCCACGGAAAAAGTCCTCAACGACCAAGCCAGCAACGTCATGTCGGCGCAAAATTCCGATGATTGCGAAGCGCGCGTGGCGCATCGCATCCAGCACGAGTCCCTCGTCAGACCCGGGCGACAGCCCTGCCGCTCTGGCATAACGGTCAATCGCCCGCGAGCGATCCTTCGGCGCGGTATGGATCGCAAGGTCAAAAGCCAAATTCAGGTCGTCCATGCTATCGAGGATCAGCGTCTTGCCCTGAGTCAGACCCAGGCGTCGAGCCTGGGATATGATTCCATCCTTAGACAAGAAATCCAGCGCGGCAGCATGATGCTGCTTGCTGATTTCTCGCAAATGGCGGTAACGGGCAAGTACCTCGTTGCGACCCAATTCGGCAGCCGGCCGCGCAACGGCGTTGTCTTTCCAAAGGCCGACGGCGGCGGACCAAAGGGCGATGGCGGCGGACCCCATGTGACCTCCACGTTTGACGATGGCACGCTGCGTGGACGACGCCGCTGGCGCCAAAGTTACGGTCCGCTTTTATTCCAGCATGCTGATTCGGAGAACTGGCGAAAGCACACAATCCCAAGCAAAAGTCGGGGACTGCCGGTCGTCATCGAGAATCGACGGCGACCCTGCCACCGGTTGGTGGATATCCAACTATCCGCTTTTTCGCTGCAACAAGCCCCCACTACGCAGAGAGAGCCGCGCCGTCGTCTGCACCTGCGTATGCCCGAGACGCTTGCCGATCATCGGCAGTCCTTGACCGGACGCGACGGCGGTCGACGCGAAGGTGTGCCGCAGGTCGTGTGTACGGACGTCCTTCAGGCCGGCACCAGGTGCAGCGAATTTCTGCGTGATTTCAACAACTTGGATCTTGCTCCATGTCGCGGAAGCACGCAGAATTGCGTCCGAACTCATAACCTGAAGGTCGTAGGTTTAAATCCTACCCCCGCAACCAAAAACGCCGCCAAGTCAAAGGCTTGGCGGCGTTGCCATTTTGCGCTTATGCTTGCAGCCGGCGTCTGGAAGCACTGTGGAAGCAAGCGTAATCTTATGTAAATCGACGGAGCTGGCGCGTTGTCGGCGGGCTGCGTGCCGTGGAGCTTATGTATCCCGGCTGCCACCAGCGACTCGCCTCGGTTACTGCCGTTAACAACCTTGCGGGAGACGACGTGCGACGGATTCTGGTCACCGGGGCACTTGGCCAGATCGGCTCGGAGCTCGTTCCGGCTTTGCGCGACCGCTACGGCGCCGATCGGGTGGTTGCGTCCGATCTGCGCATCATTCCGATGCAGCTTGCGGCCGAGAGTGCTTATGAGCACCTCGACTGCACGCAGCCGCACCAAATCCTTGAGGTGATCCGGCGCCACGATGTCGGCGTCATCTATCACCTTGCCGGCCTGCTTTCAGCGACCGCGGAGGAGAGGCCGCATGCCGCCTGGAGCGTCAACATCGGCGGCGTTTACAACGTGCTCGAGGCTGCGCGTCAGTACCGCTGCCAGGTGTTCTTCCCGAGCTCGATCGGCGCCTTCGGTCCCTCAACGCCACGCCATCAAACGCCGCAGGTCACGATCCAACGGCCGACCACCATGTACGGCGTCACTAAGGTGTCCGGGGAGTTGCTATGCGACTACTACGCCGCCCGCTTCGGTGTCGACTCGAGAGGCCTGCGGCTGCCCGGCCTGATCTCTTACGCCGCACCTCCCGGCGGCGGCACAACCGACTATGCGGTCGAAATATTTCATCAGGCGCTGCGATACCAGCATTACACGTGCTTTCTCGGCGCCGATACGCGCCTTGACATGATGTACATGCCTGATGCGATCCGTGCGACGATCGCACTCATGGAAGCCGACGCGGCCCTGCTACGCCACCGCAATGCCTACAATGTGACGGCGATGAGCATCACGCCCGTCGAGCTCGCCGCGGAGCTTCGCAAGCATATCCCGACGTTCGCGATCGATTATCAGGTCGACCCCGTGCGCCAGGCGATTGCCGATTCATGGCCGTGCGCGCTCGACGACAGCGCGGCGCGAGAGGACTGGGGGTTTGCACCTCGTTTCGATCTGGCCGGCATGGTGGCCGACATACTGGCAAGGCTGCGCGAAAGAGTGCAGCCGACAAGAGGGGGTTAACCCAAACCGCGAGGCTTCATGGCGACCGATGGACTAACCAAGGCGCTCTCCGTGCGACTTCAGGAAATGGAACAGAGCGGGCGGCTCAAGGGGCACGAGAGCGTCGTTCGCGGGGTCGTGCCGCCGCAGGGCGACCACGGGCCACGCTTCCTCATGGAAGGCGAGGGCGACCGGCAGTTTCTGCGCATGAATTCCAACAGCTATCTGGGCATGGCCCTGCACCCGGAGATTGTCGCGGCCGAGGAGAGAGCGGCAGCCGACTACGGTACCGGGCCAGGCGCGGTGCGCTTCATCAGCGGAACCTGGTCGCCGCACGTCGCACTGGAGCGGCGGCTCGCCGCCTTCCACCGGCGACCGGCCGCCATGCTTTTCTCGTCGGCCTATGCCACGGTCATGGGCCTTATTCCGCCGCTCGTGACCAACAAGACGGCGCTCATCAGCGACGAGCTCAACCATAACTGCATCATCAACGCCATCGCGCTCGCGCGGCCCGCCGAAAAGCATATCTATAAGCATCTCGACATGGGCGAGCTGGAGCGGGCGCTGGAAGCGGCTGCCAAGACGTGTCGCCGCGCGATCGTGGTGACCGACGGCATTTTTAGCATGCGTGGTGATCATGCGCCGCTGGATCGGATCATGGCTCTGACCGGCGCCTATGACGGCGGGTTCGCCGAGAACGCCATTGTCGTGGTCGACGACTCGCACGGCGTCGGCGCCTTTGGCGCGACCGGGCGCGGCACCGAGGAATACACCAACGCGCCCCCGGCCGACCTCCTGGTGGCGACGCTGGGCAAGGCCCTCGGCGTCAATGGCGGCTATGTCGTTGCCGATGACACCATCATCCGTTATCTCCGCGAAACCTCGCCCTTCTACATCTATTCCAATCCGATCACGCCGGCCGAGGCTGCGGCCGCCTACAAGGCGGTCGATCTGCTCGACGGTCCCGCCGGAAAGGCACTGCTGGCGCACCTTCGCTCCATGACGGCGCGATTCAAGGCCGGCCTAATCAGCGCGGGTTTCGAGACGCTTCCCGGGGAGCACCCGGTCGTGCCCCTGATGCTGCGCGATACCGCGCGCACGACCGCAATGGTCGCCCATCTCCGCCGGAATTGCATCCTTGCCACCGGCCTGAACTACCCGGTGATTCCCAAGGGCGATGAGGAGATCCGCTTTCAAATCAGCGCCGATCATTCGCCAGCCGACATCGACGTGGCGCTCAACGCGCTTGCAAGCTTTACGGGCTAGAGCTAGGAACGCGCCTACTATTAGCGATTGCGCAAATGGTCCCTCAGTGATTGTGACCTTGCGCAAAGTGCAGTTCCACATCGAACGTCAGAAGGCGATCGAACAACGCCGCCTTACGATAATAGCGTCGCGACGCGAACCGGTTGTCCGGGTCCTGGTCGCTGCGGTACTCCAGCAGCCCAAACCACAGTAGCGGTCGTAAGACGAGCGCCTCCATGGCGTATGGCGTCTTGTCCCAGGTTCCCGAGAACGTCGCCGGCTCCGGGATGGTGCAGAGCCGCGTCAGTTTCTCCGTGGTTTGCCAGTCATTGGCACAAACCGACATCGACCAAAGCACGACGCCGGCGTCCGCCTGTGGCCAGGACCCAAGCACCCCACGGCCGAAACACCCAAGATCCATGTGCCAGAATGCAAGGTGAAACGATGGCGCCCCGCTGATCCCAGCCTACGACGTGGAACGAGTTCTTGCCGATATCGATCCCGATCACGGCTTCGAGTTCACGCTGGCAGCGATCGCGCAGAACCTCCGCAGGTTGGCCAAGCTCGTCGTCCCGACTGACGAAGCTTCGAGAGGCGGCCGATTTCGTAGACGAGCCCCCAGCGGCGTAGCTGAGGCAGGACGGGATGCCAAGCGCGACGTGGCCTAGGCTACGATGCACATCGCTATTACGCTGTGGATAATGAACGGACTGCCATTCACCCGCTGTTGAGCTGCACTAAACTGTCGCTTCCGATCATCCGAGCCGCAAGCTCAATCAGGAGCACCGGCAGATGTCCCAAGAATGCGAAACGACGAATCCGCCCACCCAAATCGATCGGCGCGATATCGACGCGGTGTTGCGCGAATACGGCCCCGGCGATGGCAGCTTTAAATCCTCGGAGCTGCGGCTACGATTGGCGGCGCTCCGAACCCGCGTTCGGGAGTTCGAATTGCCGGAGCGCTGAGTAGGCACAGTTACGTTACGGCCGGTATTGCTGGGTGCGGGTTGTGCGTAGGCCCGCGAGCCCGTGGCGATCGACCGAGTACCGCCAGGACATGAATTCCTCCACCGTCAGCCTATAGCGCTCGCACGCTTCCTCGAGCGACAACAAGCCGCCACGGACGGCTGCGACCACTTCGGCTTTGTGACGAACCGTCCAGCGCTTTGTACCTGGGCCCGGCAGGTCGGCGATCGTTAGCGGGTTTCCGTACGGCCCGATGACGTACTTTACCGCTGGGCGATTGCGCGCAGTCATGCGTACTGTCATCACAACACAACCTGACTAACCAACAAATCGTCGCGCCGATGGGTTAAAAGATACCTAAGCAACACCATCAAAAGGTTTGAAATTGTTATGGAACGGAACCGTCGGCGCGGCCCAGCAGCAGGCTGCTGAATTTTTCGGCCAGCTCAAATGTCCATCTCCAATTTAAATCCCTCAGGATTACAGGCCCTGGCGGCCTGCTAGTCCTGCACAGCTGTTCTGGCTGGTGCTTCGATAAGTTGGCTGGAATCCCACTCGCTGCCCGAGGATATGAGGAATGAAGCGCCAGGACGACCTCACGCGTCGCTTCGTTGGGCGGCCCGGGCCGTTGACAAGGGGTTGTCTCAGCGGTGACTATCAATCGCGTCGAGGCCGCACGAAGACAACGAGGCGCGGGCGCCGCTTCCCGCGTGAGGGGCACGACAACCGCACAAACCGTCGCCTTGGGGAGGTTTCCGATGAAAAAGAGCGTGAAAAAGACTGCAAAAAAGAGTGTGAAAAAGACTGCAAAAAGGACTGCAAAAAGGACCGTGTTCCGTCGCGAGGAAATCCGTGGGATTAACGCGGCCCTCAGGGATATGGCAGACCCCCATGAGGTTGCCAGAACCTTGGACGTGCCGCTCAGTCGGTTGAGGGCACGTCAGATCCGCGATCCAGTAAGAGGCGACATGGTCAATGACTTCTTCATCAGGGAGCTGTTCGAGTAGCCGAACGTCTGGCCGCAGGAACTCGTCACCGATCCGGCGCCCGAGAAGCCGTGGTGGCGCAGGCTAGCCGGTGATCGACCGGCAACGCGCTGGTCCGCTGTGCGCTCGTGTGAGTTGAACCAATTCGAGACTTTACATGACGCTGTCTAGCGCGGCGCGGATGCGCGGGTCACGCCATTGAGCAGGGCGGGTCGGGGCCGCGCCGGGCCAGCGAATGTTGGTGCCCTGCCCGGCGCCCAGCGCAACCTGCTGGCCTGCCGCACTGACACTCACGTTCCCGCGTTCGACGAAAACGCCGAATACACCATTGCTGGGGCCGGCGAAAAAGCGGGTGCCGCGCACGGCAATCAACCCGAACAAACTACGAATTTGTAAAGTCGCCGGGGGGACTCCGACCGGCCGGTCAAACAGCAGTGGTCCCGATTTTAGATTTATTTCGCCTCCCGCATCGAGGAGGTAGCGGTCGATTACCAGCCGCGCCCGCTCGCCGAGTCTAAGTATTGTGTCGCGGCCGAGCCGCATCGTCAGGCGTGAGGCTGCGCCGGTACCGATCTGCTCACGGATAAACAGCGGTGATTCCCGCTCAAGATCGCGCCGCACCGAATTCTTTTCTGCAAAGGCCTCGCCTTTCACGTCCGCGACCTCTCCGGCCCTTTGTTCACTCTCGGCTTTCACCTCGGGCGCAATCAGTAGTGCGATTGGCGCCCCCATGAGGTGCAAGATCGAACGCCGGCTGAGTTTGGGCCCGGGACAATCGCTTGACATCAAAACCTCCCCCCATCAATGGGCGCACCGGGGCGCCTCAATAGAATATCAGGAGCCCCGCATTTGTCGGTCGAATTCGTAGGTGCACACGGTCCGATGCCAGTCCGCTGGATGAACCGGCAAAATCAAGGACAAGCCCTTCGGGCGGGCCCAAAAGGGGCTGTCCTTGACCGCCGCCTCGCACGACGGCCGCACACTCATGACGGGTCGGGACGGAATAGACCCGCGCGCCATGGTGGTGGGGCTCGCCACGCCAACCGGCGATCGGATTGAAGGCGAACCGCCTGTTACGATGCGCGTGGCCTCTTGAATTTTTCGACGCTACTCGTTCGCCGTTCAGCTGCTCCCTGGGGGACAGGGCCTGCGCCGCCTCGGTGGTACTCCGCCTTCTCGGCAATACCGACACGTCGCCGCGTGAACAGAACCAACCCAGCCGTTATGACCCAGCCGCGAAAATCGCCCGCATGTTCGGTCGCCCTGGTGGGCAATCGGTTGATCGCCGCAATGGCGTTGGCGACAGAGCTCGCGACCCGGAAACCGGTGACTGGCGCAGACAAGCACACAGCCGAGGCGCAGCGACACCGGCGGGTGGTCGTGATCTCGCGGCTGGCAGTTGACCAGCCCCGCCGAGTTGTCGCGCGGCAGGGTTCTCATGACTGGAAGGGGTCTGAGCCAGTCGCTGATGCGTTCTATGGGGCGGCCGCTGCTAGGTGGCGGGGCACAGCACCGGACGAATTCCAGGGCGCCCTTGTCCCAATCTGGCGCCCTTTTCGGACCCTCGCCGCCGTCCGATACACGCAGCTATGCGGGCGCGCAATTCAGAACAATTCAGAAAGCCCGGCACAGTCAGTCTGCATTAACGAACTGTTAACCATGCTTCGGCACGCTTTGCGCATGTCGAATCAATCCGCCGCTGCGAACGTCCATTTGATGGGTCCGCAAGTTGCCGTCGCCAGAGACGGCGGACGCGTCCGATCCGGTGCCGATAATGCGCCGCCAAATTACGCTGTTAAACATCGAGGTGGAGCACCTGCGTGCAAAGGCAGATGAAGCGCGCCAAACAAAGGAATTTCTTGCTGATTACGTTGACTGGGTAGAGCAGTTGCGTGAGAACCGCGATCATTGGCAACGAGAAGCGGAACGCCTCGATGCGCTGATCGCACAAGTGCCGCACTGGTCACTACTCTGGGCGCGCTGTTGTCTTAACGCCTCCAAGGCGTGGCGACAGTTGACCACCATTAGGGTGGACTCAGCGCCCGAGCGGACCGAGTTTTGAAATCCAGTGCGGCAATCTGGGCGTCGATGCGCATTGCATTATATTGTCACGTCGTCGCATGCAGCCTGACGTTCCGGCGACCGCTCTGCTTTTGCTGGATGTACCCGGGCTGCGTCCGGGCGCTGATGACATTTCGGGCATTTCAGCTCGGGAGCGATCGTCGCAATGGTCGCGTCCGGCCGAAATCGACTTCGTATCCGCATCAGACGCAAGCCCCTAGAGCACGCCATTCCGCACTTGGCGCATTTCCAAACCAGATGAGTGAAGCCTTGGCCTTCCAGTTGGGAAAGCAGGAAATATTCTAGCAATACGCTCGGCGCCCATCCCTCTTCGTTATTGCCGATCGGGCTCATCGTAATTGTTTCCCTCGCAGCTCCACGTTCTGGCGATCAATTGGTGTCAGCAGCCGCGATCCTCGTCACGCGATTTTCTCTAGCCCTCATTTCGCAAAGCGCACCCCAATACCTCCCTGGGCATCTTTATCCAGAAACACGAGCCCCGCTTTTTCGAAAGCGTCCTGGATTCGGAGGAGCGTCGAGACGTTGCCCATTGCTGGGCCAGAAACCGATTCAAGACGACGAACGGTGGTGAGAGCGACGTCGGCCCGTCGCGCCAAATCGTGTTGACGCCACCCCAGGAGACCACGAGCCGCACGAATCTGACGGGAGTGGAGCATCAGGACTCCAGTTTCCCAATTCTCTGAGACTTGACAAGAAGGGGCAAATAGGTGAAAATAATCTACTTTCAGATTAAAAAAGCTCACAGGAAACCCAAATGCGATCAGTTGGCACTCTCGATTGGCATCAGCGCAGGTCCTTCATCGGCGGGTCTGACGCTCGCATCATCATGGGGGATGACGAGGCGGCCCTCATCCGCCTCTGGCGGGAGAAAAGAGGCGAAGCAGCGCCGGAGGACCTGTCCGGCAACCTGATGGTGCAGCTTGGCACGGCGACTGAGGGACTCAATCGGAGTTGGTATGAGCGCAATACCGGGCGGCGTGTCCGGGATGTGCAGCGCCGGGTCAAGCACCCAGTCATTTCCTGGATGGCGGCGACACTCGACGGCATCGTCGAGGGCACGGAAGCCGTATTCGAAGCCAAGTTCATGCTGCCGTGGTCATTCTCCGAGGAGGCGGCGGCCGCAAAACATATGGCCCAGGTCCAGCACAACATGTGGATCACCAACTTAAGGACCTCGGTGTTGTCGATCATTACCGGTGGCGGCAAATGGGTCGAGGTCACCCTTCCGGTGGATCCGCTCTATCTAAGTATTTTGGTGTCGGCCGAAAAAAAGTTCTGGCGCTGCGTCCAATCGGGTGAACCTCCTCACCTCGTGAATGCCGAACCGCCCCGCGCGCGCATCGAGGCCGTTCGCGTCGTCGACATGAGCTCGTCCAATTCCTGGGCGGAGTTCGCGGCGCTGTTCCGCGATACCCGCAGCGCCTTCTTGGACCACGAACGGGCGAAAGGCGAGCTCAAGGCGCTGATGCCAGAGGACGCCAAAGAGGCCATTGGACATGGGCTGCGCGCCAAGCGCTCGAAATCGGGCGCAGTGAACTTCGATGTGCTGGAGCCGGAGGCTACCGATGCGGGCCAGTGAATCGTTTGCAGCCCTTGCCTCGGCTTTGGCAAAGGCCCAGGCGCAACTCGTGAATCCGGAAAAGTCGCTGACCGCCACGATTCGAACCGGACGGCTGGGCGAGGGGGAACGCAGCTTCCGCTATGCGCCGCTCTCCAGCGGTCTCGACATCGTCCGCAAGACACTGGGCCAGCATGAGATCGCGACCGTGCAAACGACGACCATCGACCAAGCGGGCGGTATGGTCAATCTGACCACCATGCTCGCCCATGCCTCCGGCGAGTGGATTGCGTCGGAGTGGCCGGTATGTCCCGTCGCCGAAACTGCAAATCCCCAGCGAATGGGCGCGGCGCTCACTTATGCTCGTCGCTACGCCCTGTTCACGCTCGTCGGCATTGCCGGAGAGGATGATCTCGATGCTCCCGGCCTCGGCTCGGCGGCACCGGTGCCGCTCGTTAAGGGGTCCGCAGTTGACCGTGCCATCGGACCGGCAGAATTGTCAGGTGGAGCGCATGTGCCCCCTCGCACTCAGGGAAACGGTCGAGCGCGTGGAGTAGCAAAGGTCCTGAGCACATCGATACTTCCCTCGGACCAGTCAGCTACCCTGCGGGACCACCTTTTGACCGAGATCGCAGACCTGCGCTCGCTCGACCTGGCGACGAGCTGGGCACTGCAAAGGTTGCCCGCGAAAAACCAGCTCACAAGCACTGATGCGAAGCTGATAGAAGATGCATTTGAGCAGCAGCTGTCCGCGTTCCTATCTTCCGGGAATGCAGCGTCCCTAGTCCGCTGCAGCGTTCCGGAAGATGCAGCCGTCAGCGGTGAAGATGTCGGTAAGAGCGGCGACTTGGACGCCGACCGGCGCAGGGTCATCGACAAAAGCGTCCTCATGGTCGGCGCACCACGCCGATACCGGAATCGGGACCATGTGCGGTTTGTTGCCCAACAACCCTGCCTCATGTGCGCCCGCAAGCCTTCAGACTCACATCACCTGCGATTCGTCCAGCCGCGCGCGCTCGGCCGTAAGGTGAGCGACGAATTCACCGTACCCCTCTGTCGAATCCATCACCGTGAGGTCCATCGCGCCGGGGATGAGCGCAATTGGTGGAAGCAGGCCGGCATCGATCCAATCAAGGTCGCCCGCAAGTTATGGGAGCAAACGCGCAGAGACGACAACCGGAAGCTCGCCGATTTCAAGGCCGGACCCGTCGAGGCAGGTGGCACCGCGCAATCTCATGACCCAAATAGCTTACCGTCGGCATAGCGGCTACCGATCGTGCGCATCAACACGGGCGTGATTGGCGAGCTCTTTCATACGGCGGCGGGTACTGCTTTTGCGGACATCGTGATCAACGGTCAACGGGAAACCTGGCCTATCCGCAGTGGCCGCGTTCGGTCCGTGTTGCGGCGCTCCTATTATGAGGAGACGGGAGCCGCTCTGAGTGCGGCGGAAATCCGCTCGCGTCTCGATCTGCTCGAAGCGCGAGCGCAATTCGACGGAGCCGAGCGGGCCGTCCACATTCGCATTGCCGAGCATGGCGGTTGCATCTACCTTGACCTTGCCGATGAACGCTGGCGCGTCGTCGAGATCGGACCTGATGGTTGGCGAGTGATCGCATGTTCTCCGGTTCGCTTCCGTCGGACGGCCGGCATGTTGCCGTTACCCATACCCGTGAGAGGAGGATCGATCGAAGCGCTCGTTCCATTCCTCAACCTGAAAAGCAGCGATGATTTTGTATTAGTGCTGGCCTGGTTGTTAGCGACGTTGCGATCCCACGGGCCCTATCCGCTGCTGGCGGTATCGGGTGAGCAGGGATCGGCAAAGACCGTCCTTTCAAAGCTGCTCAAGGCATTGGTCGATCCGAATGTAGCGCCGGTGAGAACAATCCCGCGAGAGGACCGCGAGCTGATGATCGCGGCCGGCAACGGCTATCTTCTTGCGTTCGACAATCTGTCGGGGTTGCCCGCCTGGCTGTCCGATGCCCTTTGTCGGCTCGCGAGCGGTGGTAGCTTCGCCGTGCGCAGACTCTACACCGATGACGAGGAGGTGCTGTTTGCCGCGGTCCGCCCCATCCTCTTGAACGGCATCGAAGATATCATCAGCCGGCCAGACCTGGCCGACCGCGCCATTTTCTTGAATTTGTCATCGATTGCAGATGCACGCCGGCGCACCGAAGCGGAACTATGGCGCGAGTTTGAGAATGCCCGGCCTAGCCTTCTCGGCGCCCTGCTGGACGTCGCGGCGCATGGTTTAAGAGCATTGCCCAGCATTCGGCTCGACCGGCCGCCCCGTATGGCGGATTTCGCGCTCTGGGCCACGGCTTGCGAGACGGCCCTCTGGTCTGCGGGAACCTTCGCCCAGGCCTACGAGGCAAACAGAAGGGCCGCAATCGAGGGCATCATCGAAGCCGATCCGGTGGCGACCTGCGTGCGCGACCTTGTGGCCCAGCATAGCTCATGGACAGGAAGCGCAGCAGACCTTCTGCGTATCGGCTTTGATCTTGCCCTTGCGCACACGCACGGCTCGAGCACTATCGCAGGCTGGCCTAAAAACCCCCGCGCACTGGCTGGGCGCCTGCGTCGGGCGCAGACGTTCCTGCGCATCCTCGGCGTCCAGCTTTCTTTCAGTCGTGAAGGCCGCGCAGGGACGCGGATGATCACAATTAGGGGGAGCGAGAATATGGCACAACCGTCAGCATCGTCAGCAAAAAACGCGGTTCAATCACGTTCGCAGGGTGCTAGAAGATTTTGATGCTCTTGCAGCCGCTGCTGACGCAGCTGACGCAAGCTCAGGCACGAAGGGTCGTAAGATGGCGGCGCGACGGAACAAGTCGTGGAGATCGGGTCCGTAAGACATCAGGGCGCCTGCCTCTGGGAGGCGCCTCAGTTCATGGATGGGGGGACGCAGACGATCACCATGGGGGAAGGCCGGGCCTATGGGTTCGTCGCGGTGGATCACGCCAATTCGGAAGTCGTCGGCATTCATGCCGCGCGTTCGGCCATTCGCTTCGAGGCGCTGGAGCCGGTGCGGCAGGGGTGCATGGGTGCTTCGGAGCCATTGCGCCCGCGTGGCGCGTGGATTGAAGCTGCGTCACGATCATGGCTCCAACTACCATATCTGGCGATCCAGGACGAAATCGAATGCCTGGGGATCGAAGCTTCGCCCTCCTTCGTATGAGAACCCGAGGTCAATGGCGTCGCAGAGCGCTTCATCCGAACCTTGAAGGAGAACCTACTGTGGGTGAGAACCTTCGATACCATCGAAGAGCTGCGAGCCGCGCTCGCCGAGTTTCCAGGCACTACAACGAAACCTGGCTCGTCGCCCGGCATGGCTATCGCCAGCCCAGGTGCGAGCCGATCGATGCCGGCTTGATCAGAACGCAACAGTCGGCCTAAGTTGGCCGCCTGAATAGGCACAGCCGGATGTCTCAAAACCGGGCCGCAGTACAGTTTCCACAGCCGTCGAGATCCGATACTGTTCCTGCGTCAACCAGCGGCGATGCGCCTCGAAGGGAACTGCGGCAAGCATGCACGCGATGAGAGCGGTCTCGATCATAGCCGTCCTGCTCCTGCTCGTGGCGAACGCCGTGGGATTGCTGCCCGGGGCGAGCGCATTCCAGCCGTATTTGTCGGGTGGCGCGCTGGCGCTCGGCATTGTTGCACTGGTCACGATCCTGGCCGGGCGCGGCTCGGACGCCGATACCCGAAGCGCTGCCGCCGAGCCAGCCCGACCAGTGACGGTTAAGACGCGCGCAAGTCAAGCAGATGCCGAGATCGTTAGCTTTCTGGCGATGCTGCAGGCAAGGGGCCGGCTGGTCGATTTCCTGATGGACGACATCAACGCGCATGACGACGCACAAGTCGGGGCAGCCGCGCGCGTCGTGCACGCCGGATGCAAGGCCGTCCTGCAGGAGCACTTCCGGATCTGCCCAGTGCGCGAAGAGAGCGAGGGGTCGACTGTGCAGGTCGCCGCTGGCTATGCGGCGGACGAATACCGCCTGCTGGGCAGGATCAGCGGGCCGGCGCCCTTCTCGGGAGTGCTTGTCCACCACGGCTGGAAGACGGATGCGGTGAACCTGCCGCGCATTCTGCGCAGCTCCACCGAGCGCCTTCCGGCGATCGCTCCGGCGGAGGTGGAACTGAAATAAGCGGCGCGAGCAAGCTGGCATCGACCGGCCTATCGGCCGCCGGATTAAAAGCACTATCCCATCACGCGGCGCGGCGCCCCTGAGGGGAATCTACGGCGCCGCGTAACCAGGCCCTCCACCCCATGAACGCTCGTTTCAGTCTTGGTATCGACCTCGGCACAAGCAACAGCGCGATCGCGGTCGCCGATCTCGAGAGCGGTCAGACTAGGATCGTCGAAATCGCGCAGACCCTGGGACCAAATCAGCTCGGCGAGATGCCGTCACTGGCGTCGGCCCTTTATGTTCCGCACCGCGAGGAGTTCCCGCAAGGTTCGTTTCCTCTGCCCTGGAACGATGCCGAGGAGCCCGCGATTGTCGGCCAGTTCGCGCGCGACCGTGGCGCGCTCGTGCCTGATCGTCTCGTGACCTCCGCGAAGTCCTGGCTGTCCAACCCGCATATCGACCCGAAACAGCGGATCCTGCCCTGGCGGTCCGACATCGCGGAAGAGAAGCTCTCGCCCCTCGAATGCTCGCGCCGTTACCTGCAGCACCTCAGGGACGCGTTCCTGCACGCCGAGCGTGCGCAGGGGCGGGATTGGGACCTCTCGGAAGGCGAGATCGTCGTGACCGTTCCTGCCTCGTTCGATGAGATCGCAAGAAGTCTCACCGCCGAGGCCGCCAAGGCCGCAGGTCTGGGGGACGTCACATTGCTGGAGGAGCCGCAGGCGGCATTCTACGCGTGGACTGCGCAGGCGGGCAAAACATGGCGCGACTTTGTCGCTCACGGCGATATCGTGCTGGTCTGCGACGTCGGTGGCGGGACAGCCGATTTCAGCCTGATCGCGGTCACAGATGTCGAGGGCAGCCTGGAACTTGAGCGCGTGAGCGTCGGCGAACACATTCTGCTTGGCGGCGACAACATGGATTTGGCGCTCGCCTATGCGCTGAACGCCCAGCTCGAGGCGGCGGGCAAACCGCTGGACTCCTGGCAGTTCCTAGCGCTCGTGCATGCCGCGTCCAAAGCCAAGATCATCCTGTTTGAGGAGGGCACGCTAGCACAGGCGCCGATCGTGGTTCCCTCGCGCGGCTCCAACCTGCTTGCCAGGACGGTCTCAACGACTCTCGATCGCGAGACGCTAGAGCAGGTTGTTGTCGACGGTTTCTTCCCCAGAACCAGCATTAGCGATCTGCCGCGTGAGAGCCGCACGGGCGCGCTGCAGGAATTCGGCCTGCCCTATGCGTCCGATCCCGTGGTCAGCAAGCATATCGCTCGGTTTCTGGGTCAGAGCCTGCAGAACGTGAAGGCAAGCGAGAAGCGTGCCGCCATGGTAGGGGCCCTGGCCGGGACAGATGTGCTGATTCCGACCGCGGTCTTGTTCAATGGGGGCGTTTTCAAGGCCGCGGCGATCCGCGCCCGCGTGCTTGATCTGCTAGCGGCCTGGAACGGGGGGCAACCAGTCCGCGAACTGCAAGGTTTCGAGCCAGACCTCGCCGTCGCACGGGGTGGTGCGATCTACGGGCGGCACCGCGCCACTGGCAAGGGCATACGCATCAAGGCCGGCGCGGCGCGGTCGTATTACATCGGCCTGGAGACCTCCATGCCCACCGTTCCGGGTTACAAGCCGCCGCTGAAGGCGCTGTGCGTTGTCCCGCAGGGCATGCAGGAAGGCACGGAACTGTTGATAGAGGGACGCGAGTTCGGCCTTGTCACCGGTCGCGCGGCGGAGTTCCGGTTCTTCTCCTCCTCCGTGCGAAGCGGTGACACACCGGGACAGATCCTCCCTAACGCCGAACGTGATCTTGAGGACACTGGCCTACTCGAAATTGAGATCCCGCCGCTCGGCGACGTCCCGGTGGGGCAGGTGGTGCCGGTCCGCATCAACCCCGTCGTCACGGAGCTCGGCATTCTTGAGCTTTGGATGAAGCACACGAACTCCGATCGCCGGTGGAAGGTCGAGTTCCA
Organism: uncultured Alphaproteobacteria bacterium; assembly: GCA_963777755.1. Lineage (GTDB taxonomy): Bacteria > Pseudomonadota > Alphaproteobacteria > Rhizobiales > Xanthobacteraceae > DATFWC01. The sequence goes on along the minus strand of CAVZSC010000044.1, from coordinate 128,838 downwards.
GGTCCGCACGGAATAGGGCCGGACCTGCGTTCGGAGGTAAGTCTTGACGAAGGCCCGCGCCCGCTTCTCCATCGGTATCGACCTCGGCACGACCAACTCTGCGCTCGCATTCGTGCCGTTGGTCAGCGAGGGGACGCCGGAGATCCTTTTCATCCCGCAATGGGAAAGCTTAGCCGGCCTGACGGAGGAGCCAACGCTGCCTTCCTTCCTCTATCTGCCGGAAAAGGCGCTTGCAGCATACTTTCGTGGTAGGGAGGTCGGAGGTGGGCAGTGGATTGTCGGCCGCTTCGCGCGTACGAAGGCAAGCGAAACGCCCGGACGGGTCGTCCATTCCGCGAAGTCCTGGCTTTGCCATCACGCCGCCGACCGGTCGGCGGCGTTCCTGCCATGGGGATCGACGGATCTGGCGCGCGAGCAGAAGATCTCACCGGTACGCGCCTCCGCACTGATCCTGAACTATCTGCGGGGCACTTGGGACAGCCGGTTTGCCGAGACCGGGTTTGCGTTTAATGATCAGGAGATCACGATTACCGTCCCCGCTTCCTTCGATGCGGCGGCACAGCGGCTAACGATTGCCGCCGCGGAGGAAGCGGGCTTCCCCGACGACGTGCGACTGCTCGAGGAGCCGCAGGCTGCTTTCTATTGCTGGCTGGAAAGGCACGACTCGGCGCATGAGTTGTGGCAGCGGCTCGACGATTACGATGCTGGGCTGCGTCACGTGCTGGTCATCGATATCGGCGGCGGCACCTCGGATTTCAGCCTTTTCGAACTACGCCTGAACGAGCAAAGCCCGATCCCCGACATCAGGCGCGTGGCGGTGAGCGAGCATATCTTGCTGGGTGGCGACAATGTCGACCTTGCCATCGCACACTTCCTGGAACCGCGGCTCGCCGCGGGGGGCGGGCAACTTTCCGGCGCGCAATGGGATCATCTCGTTGCCTCGTGCTGTGACCTGAAGGAGCGCGCGCTGGCAGCCGCGGGCCCGCCCGATGAGCGGTTTGTCGTTGCACTGGCGGGTCGCGGGTCCGGGATGGTCGCCGGCTCGCAGGTGGCGACGGTGACGCGGGCGGAAATCGAGGACGTATTGATGGGCGGGTTCTTTCCCCTGTGTGATGCGGGGGCGCGGCCGTACCTGACGCAGATGGCGCTGAGGGAATGGGGGCTTCCCTATCCCTCCGACAGCGCGGTCACGCGACATCTTGCCGAGTTCCTGAGGGATCGCCCACGCGTTGATGCAGTCCTGTTCAACGGCGGGTCGGTCCGACCACCGCTCCTGCGCCAAAGACTTCGCGAGCAGGTCGGAGCCTGGCAGGACGGCTTCGTGCCGCACATTCTAGAGAACGAGGAGCCGGCCCTGGCCGTAGCGCGCGGAGCCGCGCGATTCGGTACCCTACTCCACCACCAGTCGGGGCACATCGAAGCGGCAGGCGCCCGTGCGGTCTTTCTGGAAGTGCAGGGGATACCCACGACGGATGGCGAGACGGCGCACCCCTCTCTTGTGTGTGTCCTTCCTCAAGGTGCAGCTCCGTCGGAGCTTTTTGAGATCGCTGATCTTGGGCTTAAAGTGCGCACCGATCAGCTGGTACGCTTCCGGGCCTATTCCTCGAGCCGCTTCAGCAGCAGCCGGGCTGGAGACATTCTAGTGTGGTGCGAAGGCGATTTTCACGCGTTGCCGCCACTCCAGACAATCATTAGGACGACCCAGCCATCCCGCCTGGGAACGAGTGGGAGCTTGCCCGTCCGTCTAGTCGCGCGGATGAACGCGCTGGGTCTGCTCCAGATCTCCTGCGTTAGCGCGGACCCCAGGAACCCAAAATCCTGGCCACTGGAATTCAATATTCGCCCGCACGACCCAGACGGCGCGGGCGCGCCCGGACCGGCCCGCGAAGCCATCGTTCAGATTGAGCCGAACGCCGCGGCGGACGCGTTGGAAACCGCACGCAAGCAGATCGGGATCGTGTTCGCCCACCCTGCCGGTAAAAGGGACAAGGTGACTGCCGGCACGATCCTCAAGAGCGTGGAGCAAATCCTCGGCTCGCCCAGGAGCGGATGGAACGGGCCCCTGCTGCGCGCCCTTTGGCCTACGCTGGACGAGCGGCTGGACGGCAGGCGACTCTCGGTGGACCACGAAGAGGCTTGGCTCATCGTGGCCGGATTCCTACTGCGCCCAGGCTTCGGCGTTGTCCGGGATGACATTCGCATCGACGCCCTGTGGCGGCTGCACGATGCCGGCCCGTGTTTTCCCGGTCGGCGCATCAAGTGCCAGGAATATATCCTCTGGCGCCGGGTGGCGGGCGGGCTCACGCGCGAACGTCAGAACAAGCTTCTGGCCGGAGAGCTCGATAGGATCCGCAGCGGCAAGGCGCCGGACGAACTGGTGCGGTTGGCAGGATCCCTGGAACTGATCCCCCACGAGACGAAGGCGGAGCTGGTCAGCTGTTTCATCGACATCGCGGTGACGCTTACGCGCGCCAAGCGGCATTGCGCTCCCTATCTTGCAGCACTCGGGCTCCTGCTCAACCGAGCTCCGCTCTACGGCGGGCCGGAGACTATCGTCTCGCCCGACCTCGTCGAACACGCGTACTCGGCCTTCCAGGGTTTCGATTGGACTGAGCCTGAGCTGCTGGAACTGCAGACTCTGTTCCCCCGGGCTGCGCGCGTCGTCGGCGATCGGAGCCTGGACGTGGCCGAGCCACTGCGCGGCCTGATTGCTGGCAAGATGGAGAAATCGGGAGTCTCCCCACGCCGGACCGCGAAGGTCAGAGGGTTCATCCCGGTAGGACGGTCCGACCGGGCCAGCCTGTACGACGAGTCACTGCCCCCTGGCCTGGTCCTGGGCACGGGCCACGACGACTCGGGCGGCTAGCCAGGCAGGCATCCTCGCTAGCATCCGACCACCTCGGTGCGCCGCCCCCATTCCAGCCACGGCGGGCGTGTTTGCTCGGTCGGGCTGAGCCGTCAAGCCCCCAAAGCCACGCAGTGGCGCGCCGAAAATGTCAGCGCCATCGAAGGTTCTATCTGAACTCATCAAATCAGGCCAAGAACCGGCACCGCCAGCCCATGTGTTATTACCGTCTAGCCCCTTGGCCTGGCAAGCGCCTTCCTGACATCGGACTGTGAAATTCCAAATTGCCGCGCGATCGCGGAAGGCTTGACGCCAGCCTTGGAATGGTCACCTCGACATATTCGGGCGGCGTGAAGGCACGAGGAGATTGCGGACGAGTTCGAATAGAAGGCGCACCCTATGCCACGAGTCATCGCGGGGCCTCTTAGCAACAGGCTCGCTCTGAGGTCGTCCATGGCTCGGCACAACGCATCAATCCTTGAGAGACGGGCGTGCAACGTTTTCGATGAGCGCCACGATCGAGCGCCGCATCTTGCCATCGGTAAGTTTGGAGTAGGCACGCAGCAGTCGCAGAGCCCCCGGTTCGGCTAAAAGCTTGAGCGGGGAACTGGTCCCACCCGAGCCTTTCCGCGTCACATCTTTTTCCTCATTGGTTCCGAGGAGCGCACTCACGGGTACGCCAAGCACGTCGGCGATCCTCGTGAGTCGCCCTGCGCCAACACGATTCGAACCGTTTTCGTATTTCTGCACCTGCTGGAAGGTAACGCCAAGCTGTTCCGCAAGAACGGTTTGGGACACCTTTGCCTCCTGGCGCAGCAGCCGAATGCGATGTCCAACCTGGCGGTCAATTTCATCTGGTGATTTCACGCCCATAGCAAGCCCTCCAACGCAAGCCCGGGACATTACACAACGCAGCAGGTTATGCACAACGTGCCCTTGCCCTCGATCCGGAACTTGACAGCGGCTCTCTGCGGCGAGTTGGCAGACGTTCTTCTCACGTTTCGGTAGACGCGGCGCACAGTGCCCATGAGGTTATCGACGATATTGGTGCAGGAACTGAGCAGTGTCGCCGCCGGCCCCCTTGCTATGGGCCGGCGATCAAAATCCTCAACGGTCGCGTTTATCCCTGAATGACGGTGTTGCTGCCGGTTCCGCCGTCGAGGACGTCGAGCTCGGGACCGCCGATCAGGATGTCGTCGCCGTCGCCGCCGTCGCCGGTCAGCAGGATGGCCGCCTCGAGCGCCGACGCCTCGATGATGTCGTCGCCGCCGAGGCCGTTGATGACGATCCGGTCGGTCGCCTCGAAGCCGGTGATGGTCACCGCGGCGGAGAGGCCCGTCACCGAGATGGTGCTGTTGGCACCGGCCACGATCGCCACGTCGTCGCCGTTGGTGGCGTTGATGGTGACCGTGTCCACCGCACCGTCGCCGCTGCCGCCGGGCGCCGCCGGTTGGCCTCGATCTGGCGGATGGAACTCATGCGCGATCGACGGCCGAGATTGGGTTCGTTTCGTAATTTGGCCCGCTCGACAATGGTGGTTCAGGACTCGCGTTCGATGCCACTTGCACGTCAACGCTCATGGCGAGAGCTGCCGCGCCAAACGGACGTGTTTGCGCCCACAACGTGGCGGCAGGCGGGAACGGATCGATCGCTGATTTCTTCCACCATTCGGCTTCATCACCACATGAATGGAGCTCCCGATGGTGCGTACGGCAGAGCGGGACCGTGAACTCGTCGCTGACCTTGCGACCAAGTGCCCGATGCTGGGCAAAGCGGAGGTGATGAGCTTCAGCAGGTTGCCGACCGCACACCAGGCACGGCTGCTTGGAGACAAAATTGCGATGGGCTTTGTCACGCACCCGGCGCGGTTCTGAAATGGAGAGGGCGCTCTTGTCGATGCGGACGGGCTCCGGAACCGATTGCCGAACGTCATTGGTCCGACTCACAGCCGCTATGTCGACTGGATTTACGTCTGCTGTCGCGGCGACGTCCCCCTTCTCCGCTCGGGAGCTCCAATGCTGTCATTCTGGATCGAAAAGCTTCTTCGACCAGCTCAGCATCGCCGGCTGTGAGCGTGTTCTTGACCGGCAGGGTTCGCTGCGCCCAAATCGCGGCGGTTTGGTCTGAACTGAGCGCTGCGATTTCCGTCAGGAGCCCTTCTCTTATTGCTTCCGACTCGGCTGCGGATAGCGTAGGCCTCTGCAGACCAGGAGGAGCCTTGCCGTTGCGGCGAACGGACCGCGTTGAACTGACTGGCCCGCCACTGCCGTTCGTCTGACCGGCTTCGCCGAACCCCACACCCGAGCTGTGTGGCGCAGGAGTTGCAAGGTCCGGCGCATCAAGGTCGTCCTCTCCTGCGATGCCGACCAGCGTGAACAAGGCATAGCGCCGAGCATAGGTGAGAGCCGCCCCCATTCGATGTGGTGCGGCCGTCTCGCTGACCGGACATACCGGCCAGTCGGAGGAGACCCATTCCCCGGACGAATGAGCCAGCATGGTCGTGAGGCGGATGAGGCCCGAACTCGCCGTCAAGAGAGGTCGTTTGTACAGTCGCGATCTCATGGGCCCCAAGGACCTTGCGCACGATTTCGAGGCCGCTGGAGAGTGGGGCATAACGGAATGTACGGTCCCCTTCGCGCGGAAATGGCGACCGGATGGTGGCCGTCAAAGATTTTTCTGGATTGGTGAGCTCGGCCTGCGCCTTGGCCAGGGCGGCTGCAATCGCTCGCGATGGTTTCACTAGAACGCTGCATCGGTTGCCTCCGTCGGGCCGCCGCACGATAGTCGAAGCTGATGGCGCCGGATTTCGAACGCTTGGCCCGAATTCCATGACCGAAAGCTTCCTTGGCGTCCTCCGGCATCAGCCCCTTGAGTTCGGCTTTGGCCTTCTCATGGTCCAGGAAAGCCGACCGGGTGTTGCAGTAGAGGCCCGCAAATTCCGCCCAGGAATTGGACGCGCTCATATCCACGACCCGCACGGCTTCGATGCGCGGCCGCGGTGGCTCGACGCCGAATAGGCGAGGGGGCTCGCCGCTCTGGACGCACCGCCAGAATTTCTTCTCCGCCGTCAGAAGAAGGTGCTGATAGAGCGGATCAGCGTGGATCGCGATTTCGACCCATTTCCCGCCCCCTGTGATGATGGAGAGAACTGAGGTCCGGGAGGCAATGACCCACATGTTATGTTGCAGCTGGGCCATATGTTTTTCGGCCGCCGCTTCTTCCGAGAACGACCACGGCAGCATGAACTTGGACTTCGAACACCGCTCCACTCGCCTCGACGACGCCGTCCAAGGTGGCCGCCATCCAGCGAAGCATCGGATGCCTGACCCGCCGCTGCTTGTCCTTAATGATCTGCCCGGTATTTAGCTCGTACCAACGGCGATTGAGATCCTCGGTCGCGAGGCCGAGCTGGACGATGAGGTTTCCGGACAGATCCGGTGGCTCGACCTCGCCTCGTTTTTCCCGCCACAGCCGCAACAGCGCGGCTTCGTCGGCTGCCCATGATGACTCTGGCATCCGAGCCGCCCACGAACGTCCGTCTATTAGCGGCGTATGTGTTATTTCTAAAATACTGTGTCACTGATTCTGCCTCCGGCTACTTGGTACCCCAGGTACTAACACGCTGGGCAGGCAAAATCAATACCTGAGGTCTCATTTGGATCTTGTGGTGCTATATGGGGCGGCCAGCACTGCTGTTGACTAGCGAGCTGATACGAGCCGCCCGCGCGCTGCTGCGTTGGGAGCAATACGACCTCTCGGCCGCTTCCTCGGTCTCTTTATCAACGATTAAACGTCTCGAATCGAAGGCCGGCCCTATGGCCGCGCACGCGTCCACAGCGACTGCACTGCGGAATGCGCTCGAAGGCGCGGGTATCGAGTTCATCGAGGAGAACGGCGGCGGTCCCGGGGTGCGGCTGCGCAACCGGCAGGAGAAAACGCCATAAATCTCAGCGCCACTATGGCGTACACCGTGATGGGGACTGCGGGAATGACAGAGCCAAATCTCGGTACCACGACCGTCACACCGCCGCGCGGTACCCGGGGGGAACCCAACAGGTCGAGCCCAAGTAGGCTCGGAGCGATAAAGGAAATCCGTTGTCGTACTGGCGCCACAGACCAGGAGGCGAGCCCATGTTGCGCCTATTAGGTGCCTGTTACGCGCGGGAGGGTCACGGTCGCAGCCACAATTCACCGACAGTGAAACGGCGGCAGCCGTCGTTAAGATGATTGAGATGGCAATGGGGGTTCTGCCGCAGGCCAGTGACAGCGAGTCCGCCAACTGAGGCGGCCTCCTTCCGTCCTCTGTTGGCTCGACATCCCAAAGGGAAGGTCCAAATAGGCGATGACCATATCCGCGGCGACCGCTATTGCGGGGACGATGGCAAAGGCGGGGTGTCCGCCACTTACGCCACCAAGGTTGACGTTCGTAGGGAGCGGGTGTGACGGTCGCAGGAAAAAGGGGCCGGCCCCGATATCCCCGCGGGTGAAGGGCGGTGGGGGCTTTGCACCCCGGACTGGTGCGTCTCGAAGTTTTCGCCTGGTGCGGTGAACAATCGGCTGAAAAGAGCTGAAAGGCGCCCGGAATGGCTGGCATTCCCCGATATTGTGGAGCGATACGTTACAAAACGCAGCGGAAACGCAACGGATAAAGGCTGGTTGCAACAGATAATCGGGCAATACTGTTGCTACCCGGCCTCATGCACCAAGGATCGTGTCCCTGGGAGTGGTGTAACTCGCCGTGGCCAACGGCGATCACCGACATAGGCCGGATCGATCATTCTGCCAGAGCGGGCAGGTTGACGATCGCATCCTAGACGACCGATTCCGTGAAGTTGATCATATCCTGGCTCGGCCAGCAGTGCCCGAGTCACGGCATGTGATTCGTTTCATGGAAGCGCCCGACTAGTCCTTGTGCTCAGGATTCACTCTCCATCTCCCTGATTGTATGTCGAACTTCACCTTCCCTGCGTCCCGCATTCGCATAAGTAAGGCTTGCAGCTCCTCCGACGAGCCGGATGAACTTACGCGCCTGAGAATCGCGTTCAGTGTGAGTGGCTTTCAGCCAATACAGACAGGATTTCTTCTTGAGTTCATATCGGTGACAAGTTGGGTGCCCCGCGCAGGGTCCCGTGGCGGGAGTGGTTGGAAATTGAGGGCGGCGTAATCTCCAGCTTGGTCCAACAAGCGATCCCGGCGTTGGGACGCCGGCGGAGAGCACGCCATGAAGGGCCATAGCACGACGCCTTGCCTGCCGCAGTCGGAAATGGAGACGACAGGGGCACTTTTCGACAAACGGTTCGATCCGATTGAAGCGGAGCTTCGGGGCCGTGCTCGCGCGTTCCTGCAGGCGATGCTGGAGCATCGCTTTGGACGACAGCAGCTTGCAGCGGTTTGAGGCCAGAACCTGACTGCCGGCCTCGAAGGACCTTCCTTCATCTCTCGTACAGTTGCGCATCGCCGTTTGGACGGCGATGCTTGTGACACAAGACCCGGAACGGACATGAGCGGTCGTGTGCCCGGCCGCGCGCTGCTTGCATAGTCCCTTTTTTACCCGCGACGTTATCCGTGGCAATTTCGAATCCTCTACTTCGACCCCGGCTGATAAGCGACGAAGCCTGAGGCGTGCTAAACAAGGGCCGTCGGTGATGTCAATGGCAAGGAGCTCCAGTCATGTCGCTCGGCGAGCGGCTGCGCGCCCTAAGGGCGATGTGGTCCATGCTCAAACGGGCCGCCTTGAGCGGTCAGTTGTTCAAGCCACACTGCGAGCTTACGCCGCCGCACCCTGACATCCTCTGCGAATACAACGTCAAGATCCCGATCGCGGACGGCATCGTCCTGACCGCCAATGTGTTCCGCTCCCGCAAGGCGCAGGAAGAAGGGGTGCGCGTCCCGGTCGTGATGTGCGCCCACCCTTACAACAATCAACTCATCCCGGCGCTCGGAACGACGCCCTTCGGGGGAGCACCCGTGCAATATCGGGTCATCCCGCAGGTCGGCCGGCCAAGGTTCTCGACGCTGACCAGCTGGGAGTCGCCGGACCCCAACTTTTGGGTCCCGGCCGGCTACGCGGTGGTCAACCTCAACCTCCCGGGGTACGGGACGAGCGGAGGTCCGCCCACGGTGTTCTCGGACCACCAGGCGAAAAGCTATTACGAGGCGATCGAATGGATTGCGCGGCAGAGCTGGTGCAGTGGCAAGGTGGGGCTCAACGGAATAAGCTTCCTCGCCATCAGCCAGTACTATGTCGCCGCCTGTCAACACTACGGCGGCCCGCCGCCGTCGTTGCGGTGCATCTGCCCATGGGAAGGGCTTTCCGACATGTACCGCGACCTGGCCTGCGCGGGCGGAATCGAGGACCAAGGGTTCAGCCCGTTCTGGTGGGCGCTCGAAGTGAAGCCGTCGCTCAGCGGGTCAGAGGCCGACTTCATCGAGCACAACGGCAGCCTGCCGATGGACTTCCTGAAGCGGCACCCGTTCTACGATGATTTCTGGCGCGGCAGGGCCGCGAAACTCGATCAGATCACGATCCCCATGCTGGTCTGTGCCTCGTTCTCCGACCACAGCTTTCACACGGCAGGGTCGTTCCGTGCCTTTGTTAAATCCAAATCGAGCCAGAAGTGGGTGTACACGCACCGCACCGGCAAATGGATTGCGTATTACTCGCCGGAAGTCCAACAGTTCACCAAGGAATTCATGGATTGCTTCCTCAAGGACGACACGTCGAGCGGCTTCCTGAAACGTGCCCCCGTGCGGCTGGAAGTTCGCTCCAGCGGCGATATCATCCACGAGATTCGCGACGAGCAGGAATGGCCACTCGCCAGGACCAGATACACCGGGCTCTACCTCAGCGGGCAGCCCAGGAAGCTCGATTGGCAACCTTCTCAGGCGCGTCAATCGGTCGAGCACCCGGCCAAACGGGGCCGCTCTTCATTCGTCGTTCAATTCGACAGCGACACGGAGTTGACCGGTTACATGAAGTTGCGGCTTTGGGTGCAGGCGAAAGCCGCGCCGGGCGTTTCATCACCGCCGCCGGAAGATATGGCCATCTTTGTGGCGGTGAACAAGCTGGATGACCGCGGCCGGACGGTCTATTTTGAGGGCATGGCCGGCAACCACAAGGACATGGTTACGAGGGGCTATTGTCGGGTGTCGCGGCGCGAGCTGGATGTCGAGGAATCGACCGAGTATCAGCCAGTGCTCACCGGAACCAGCTACTTGCCACTTTCGTCAAACCAGATCGTTCCGGTCGATATCGAACTCTACCCGAGCAGCACGTTCTTCGCCGCGGGCGAGTCGCTGGAGCTGATCATCTCCTCAAACGAGATCATCCCGACTCCACCCTGCCGCAAGGATACGACGATCAACCGTGGCATCCACGTCGTCCACTGCGGTGGCGAGTGCGACTCGCATTTGCTCATCCCCGTCATTCCGGTACCCTCGCCAGCGCACGGTCGGCGTGACAGGGGTGGGGCGGCGGTTGCCATATGAAGGTATGGGATCCAACCAGTTAAGGCGACGGCTATACCTTTATGATGAGGCATGGAGGTACGATGACGCAAACGACCTATCCGGCAAGCCGGCGGGCGGCCGTGCTGAGCGACTTTGGCGAAGCAGACAGGTTTTCCGTTCGCGAGGTGCCGACGCCTGCCCTTCGATCCGACGAAATGCTTGTCAGAGTGAAGGCGACAAGCGTCAATCCGATCGAATGGAAGATGCGGCGCGGTGTTGGGCTGCCCAAGCCGATTTGGCGCCTGTTGATCGGACGGCCAATGATTCTCGGGATCGACTTTGCGGGAACCGTGATGGCGGTAGGGCCCGAGGTCGACGGCTATCGAATTGGCGATGACGTGATGGGCGCGTTCCGGCTCTGGGGCGCCGACGCGGAATACATCGTGGTGCGACCACGAGATAAGCGTACGGCGATTGCACGCAAGCCTTCATCGGTCTCATACGCGGAAGCGGCGGCCGCACCTTTCGCTGGCCTTATCGCGCTTGCCGGCATGACGACCCATGGCGGGTTGGCAACCAAGACAAACTCCCGCGTTCTCGTCATCGGCGCGTCAGGCGGGGTCGGACATCTCGCCATTCAGATCGCAAAGCGCGGGATGGGCGCTGCGTTCGTCGTCGGCGTGTGCAGCAGCAAGAACGAGGAATTCGTACGCGAGTGCGGCGCTGATGAAGTGGTCGCATACGACCGCATTTCGCTTGAACGCATTGCGAGTCAATACCCGGACTGGCAAGGACGTTTTGACTTAATATTTGACGCCGTGGGCCTCGACCAAGCATGGACCGTTCTTGCTCCTCAGTTGCTGTCAAAGGACGGCCGGTTTGTTGCCGCTGGTACTCCGCAATCGGCAGATGGACGAGCAGGCGAAGACGTCGGCATTATAGGCGGTGTGGCGACCCTCGTTCGTTTCACGCTTCGCCGGATGGGCGGACGATACCGGTTCATTTATGGAATTCTGGGTGATGTTTTTTCCAATCACGGCTTTTCGTCGTTGGTGCAATGGATCGCTGACGGAAAGGTGGCAGCAAAGCTGGCAGCCACGTACTCGCTCGACCAACTTGCAGACGCCCATCGCGCAAGCGAGACCGGCAGAACAGTCGGAAAGATTTCCGTCGTGATCCCTTAGGAATTCCAGGCGAGAAGCCGGCCGACCTGCCGGTGCAGACGCCGACCAGATACGTAACGGTGCTCAACCTCAGGACTGCCAAGGCGCTCGGCCTCGATGTACCAGCGGCGGTGCTCGCACTTGCCGACGAGGTATTGAATGAAGCAGCGCGTCCTCTCGACGTCCTTCTGCACTTCTCTCCCCATCTCGGGCGGACGGCGCCAAGCTTTCTCGAGGAACGAAATCACCTTGTCGAACTCGGCGTCGCTCGGCAGCTCGAGCTCCGGCTCCCGGCTTGGCGACGGGCGGACTCGGTACACCGCGTACAGGCAGCCCAGGGGCCAGCAATTCCTTCTTCAGCGTCGGCGGCTGCGGCGTGGCACAGTGCGGCGCCTGCACAGCATCGTGGTTCTTCCTCGACGCTCGAAATGATGGCGCCCGCCGACAGGTTTGCGGTCGTCGCCTTCGGCGATTCGATTACTGACGGCACGGCGTCAACTATGAACGATGACGATCGCTGGCTGCGCCTCTTGCGCGTCGAGATGATCGGCGGAGAAATCGCGGTCGGGGTTGCCACACGCCCCATTCATGACACGCCACGGTCAGTGAGATTGCCCTCAGTTCCTCAAAGCGCGCGCCGTATGCATTGTTCCCGACAGATGAACAAAATTCAAAACGGAACACTTAGCTACCACAGCGATGGAAATGGACCGGTACCCTCTGCCAAGTGAGCGAGCTTTGTGATGGGGCGCCTTGGACGACGGGGAGTTTCGGCACCGCCGTCGCGGAGGCGGCGAGCGCCGTCACCGATCTGCTCTAGTATTTTCTCACCAGGGGTGCCGGTGCTGGCGCCTGTGCGGTCGCGAACGGGTTTCCGAGCGGGAGAACCACGCGGAACCATCCACGCGTGTCCTTGCCTCCGTAGTTCTCTTCCGCGACGTCGGTCGTGACATAGGCCTGCACCGAGAACGGACCGAAGTCGTAGCCGACCAGACCTCCCACGGCGAACTGGCTCTGTTTCAGGTAGGTGGGGACCGGCCGGTTGAGATCGGTCGAGCCGAATGCGACCGCGCCGATTTCCCACGGGCCGAATTTCTTGGTCGCTGTGAGGTCGAGGTTCACGAAGTTTGGATTGCACCCGTTCAACGCAAACGGCGGCGGGCAGGGCGATAGCTGCGGCCGGTTGGAGACTTCGTCGAATTGGATACCCCAGATGAGATTGGCGGTCAGGTTCCAGCCGTCCCTATTATAGGTGAAGGCGAACCGCTGATTGAGCGAGGTCGAGCTCCAGGCGAATTGGCTGTGAATGTCAAAATATGCGCCCAGGAGGTAGCTGAAATTGAACCCGTTCCCCAGGTCCCACGCCAGTTGGCCCGCGAACAGCGGATTGTAGATGTCCAGATCATTGGTGGCGAGTGGCCCCGGCGGATGGACGGCCACCGCCGGCGTCGCGGCGAGGAAGATCATTCTGCCGCCGAAGATGGTCCATGGGGTCGACCATGCGAGGACCGGAATGGTTACCGCGACATCGACGTCGACGCCGGTCCGGTGTCCCCAGTCGAACGTGTTGATGAAATATAACCCGGGTGGCGGCGGTGCACCGGCCTGGGCGCCCACGGTCTCGCCCGGCTGGGTGACAGATCCGGCCAGCGCCACCGAAGCGCTCAGCGACAGCGACAGCACACTTGCCGTCGCTAGTCTGGTCAGGTTAGTCGTCATCTGCTTTCCTCCGATGCAGTAGCCGGCACCGCAACATATTGCGCATTTTTTTCTTTGTAGTCAGTGAGCGCACGCGCAACGGCGCGCTCGCAACCCAGCTACGACGCGAGTGGCTGGTGGCGGTGTCGTGAGGCTCCGCTCACCGGTGGCGGGAAAGCTTTCGGCAGCGTGTCACAGCCTAGCGGGCCCGACGGCTCTCGATGCCCGTCCTGGCTTTCGAAGAACGCCGGCCTTCCCTACAGGCTGGCGCTCGTGAAGCCGAAAACCACGATCACACATTATACCCGCATCAGGCGCGATGCCAAGAAAGCTCACCCCGACGTGCGGAAATTCTTGGCGCCCGTTGCACAAATGTCGCGCACGTCAACGGCATAGAAATCCTGGGGGTGCACCCGCAGATAAACAATGCCGAGGCGGTGTTCGACATCACCAGCGTGACCGGGAGCATATCGGCGAGCAATTTCAGGCGTGTACTCATAAATTCGCCACGTCCGCTTTGCCCCCGAAAGCGGCCAAATAGCAGTCATTTCAGTAGGTCCGTCTTGGGCCTAAGCGGAAATTCTGCGATCTAACTGACTTAACGCTTGAGTATCACCAGCATAGTCCGCAAGTTGCAGACGGTCGCCATGTTGTCTCGCCCACTCGCCCTCGCTTTGCTCCTGCTACCCGCCCCGGCTCTGGCCGGCGGTCAAGGAGAAGGTCGCGGCCCTCGCTCCGCCGGGGTTGGTGCTCGTGATGGACGCCGAGGGCAACGAGTTGGTGGCCCAGAACACTGATCAGCCCTTTTTCCCGGCCTCCGCCCCATCGCCCTCGATAACCGAGACATGACGAACCAGGGCCGCGAGATCGTGCCACTGTGTTGCTGGCCGCTGCCGGCCGTGATGGCCCCTCGGCCTCGACCTCGGGGCCATGGTGCGCCGAGCACCGGAGCCCCTGGGGTTTCCACCGCTTGGACCCGTCGCCGCACACAGGGGAGATCAAAAGTACGCGGCCCCAAAACGGGGGTAAGTGTTTCGAGGCCGCTTGATCCGCCGGACGGTACAGGGCGCTGGTGGTGCGCCCCAGAATGTTCACAGGCGAATAGCTGAAGAGCGGCTGGCGCTGGAGCAGTTGCATCAACTATCAGCGGAGACCGACTGCGAGCAAAATTCATCAGATCTGATCGCCACTCAGGCTGGCAAGCAAAGCACCGAGGCCTCGCACGCCTAACCACACGCGCTTTGCTATCCGACGAGGTCAGCAACGCGCTGGTCCGCCGCGCGCTCGCCGATCCCGAGCTGGCGAAAGCCTGCCGGGCAGCCGGGGGGTGGTGTGGGTTGACCGATTTGAGATTTTACATGACGTTGTCGAGCGGGGCGCGGATGCGCTGGTCACGCCACTGAGCAGGGCGGGTCGGCGCCGCGCCTGGCCAGCGGATGTTGGTGCCCTGCCCAGTGCCCACGTGGGCCGCGGAGATGACGACGTTCCCGGGCGAGATCGCCGAGGCGGCGCTCGCGCATGCAGTCGGCAGCAAGGTCGAGGCAGCTTACCGGCGGACCACCTTTTTCAAGAAGAGGCGTCGCCTTATGGCCGATTGGGCGCAGTTCTGCAGCCAGCCCGCGGCAGGCGCTGCAGTCATTCCGATCCGAGCGTAGGCGGCGGGGGCGGATCGCTTAACGGGCTACTTATCGGTTTAGGCAATTTCCACACCCGCCGTAGACGAAGTACGTAGGCGGCGAGGGCTGTCCGATTTGGTACATCCAATTTCCCATAAGCGTTGTGGAGGTGAATCTTCACCGTACCTTCCGTAACGTTTAGTTTTCGACCGATCTGTTTGTTGGAAAGTCCGCTGGTGGCGAGCCCCACTATCTCTTGCTCTCGGGCGGTCAGGACAGGCGATTCCCGATTGCAGCTCATCGGGAGCTTGTCTGGTGTTGTATCGATACTGGACAAGCGGCTCTCCTCTCAATGTGACGATCCCGGAAAGCGCAAATCCTATGCCTGTCTGCAATCAAGCGGCGAACAAGGTTAACGCTGTTGGAAGCCGCTGAGCTCAGTCATAAGCGGTTGATGGCAGCCTGGAGGTCGATCACGGACGGAAGACACCGCGTGCACGGCTTCCGGTCCTCGTCTCGCGTATGGGCCGCGGAGCAGAGCGCGGTCTTGGCGATCCTGCTGGCGATGAGCCTCGGATTCAGCGCGGTAGTCGTGATCGCGATCGCCCTGTACGTCGTCGCCGCGGCGACGCTTCGCTAGTAGCACGCTGACGCCGCTGATCAAATATTCTCCACCTGCAAGCGCGCCCGCGGTTTTTGCACCACCGCCGGTGACGAACCAGAGCGTGTCCTCAACCCTGATTGCGGCTCCGATTGCCAAACAGCCGTCGCCGGACTTCGCCTCTCAGCAGGTGAAGGTCAGCGCCGACGAAGCCATGCCCGCCGTGCAATCCGAACAACCGCGGCCGACGGCATTCCCGGTAACCCAACCCTTGAGCGATGAAAGCTCGCCCGCAGCGTCACAGTCCGCTGTGCAATCCGCGCCTCCGATCATCGCCGCGACTGAGCAGGCTAAGACTGCGAAGAGCGCGCGCGCGAAGCGGACCGCCAAGACCCGAAAGCACGCGCGTCATCGTGCACCGCCCTTTTCCTACACCCGGCAGATTGCGTGGCACTGATGAGCCGCAGGGCCGAACCGTGAGCGCAAAGACGACCCATGTAAACAAGCTACCCGCATGATAAGGTGTGAATCGGTGTCCAACTTGGACCCACCCCGAATCCGGCCAGCGTATGCGCCGGTCTGCCGGAAGGCATCCGTGACCCTTGCTGTCGGCAAGGTCTCGTGCAGCAACTCCAGCCGCTTGGCGCCGAGCTGCCCGCCGAGCGAGGTCACGCCAGTGACGTTGCCCGCCGGGCCGGTTTAGACTTCTCGACAAGTCCGAGCTTGACCGGGTCTTCGCCGGTATTGACATCAGTACGGATCAGGAGAAGACCTCGATGGGGGCCGCCGTCGAGCCGCGGCGCGGGCGCGAGTGGCCTCACGCTGTCCTCGCGCGCCACCTCATGCGCCGGCGAGTACCAGCTGCTGGCCGGCCGCCGCAATGCCGTGCATCGCGTCCCGGTCACCATCGACTGACGGCGCCGCGGTCCGGCACCGTCACACCTTCGGGATCTTCGCCTCCGCCCCACTTTGGTCCACTTGGCGCCGTCGTCGACGGGCGCGGAAGCCCTCCGGGCTGGTTGGGCGCACTTCGTGGCGCGCAGGCGCTCGATCAGGGCGGGAATTCGTCAGCCGTGACGGTGTCGGTGGCTGCGCCGGCTTCGGCCGCGCACATGATGGCGAGCTCGATAAGCTTGCCGGCCATCTGTTCGGCGTGGCCCCAGGGACTGGATTCGAACCAGCGACCTCGCGGGGAACAACCGCCTGCTCTGCCACTGAGCTACCTGGGACCATAAGCTTCTAGGTGGGCCGGCTTGGGCCGAAGCCAATGAGGCGGAAAGGGATAGGGGTCACAACCGCCAACCGGGCCAACAGCAATCATGGCAAACGCGCAGCAGTCTTCCTACAAGTTGAGACGACTAGAGTTAACGCGCCGAGTTCCGTCAGCTTCTTCTTATTGTCCCTCATCTGTGAGGGCACGCTGCGAACCCGAATCCAGATCGCCCTTTCCTTGAGCGGCTTCCTCTGCGAGCCGCGCCCACGAGTCAGCCATCTGTAGCCAGCTCTGCTTGCTTACTCGATCATGCGCGGATTTCGCCTGCTCGTGGCAATGCTCAGCCCTGCGGTGATAAATGTCCTGCATCGCAGCTCCCCCCAACACAAACTCCCCGCCTACTGTCATTAGAAATGCGGCCGAATCTGGATTGTGGCCCAGAGCGTACCGCAGGTACCGGTACCCGCCTTGCCACACCGGGGTCTGTTCCTGAGCCGCTCGGCCGGGCCATCGAGGCCAAAGCCTTTCGACGATCAGGGCGGCCGCCCGTCCTTGCACGAGTATCACACGTTCGGCGCCGCCGATCGGTCAGCCTGCGTCGGGGTTGGTCGGGAGGGCGAGGGCTACTGGTCTGAGGCGAGTGTGTTCGTTCTCCTCATTGCTGTTGTATCAGAGATGCTCCTCCGTTCGCAGCGACAGCTCCACCATGCGTTCTAGGAGCTGGTCCGCCGGTAGGCCGACAAAGTTGTGCATGACGAGCTCCTTGGCGTAGAGGCGGACGAGATACCGCAGCTTCAGCGACTTGCTGCGCGAGGCATAGACGAAATCCCTATGCCCGTTGTTGATCACGATGACGTTGCGCTTGGCGTCGAGGCGCGAGCGCCAAGTCCCTCCGGGGGCACGCTCGAACGTATAGCCCGGCAGGCCCTGCGACGAGACGGTCACGGTGCCGAGCTGCTCTGTCAGCTCGTGCGTGACGGTGATCAATCCGTCGCCGGTACAGACAATGTCGCGCTGCTGTACGGTGACCGTCACACGGGTGAGGCCGGGCTCGTCTGGTGCCAGGAACCTGACGGCTTGGCTGTGCATCCCGTTTAGCGCGCCCCGCCCTTCGGCGATCTGCCACTCGAATGTGACGTCGTGCTCGACGCGGCGCCGCGAACGATCGCGCGGCAGGGCTCGCAGCTCCTTGGCCTCACCCACCCGTACCACGCTCGATGCCGGAGAAACCGCCACGCTGAAAAGCGGTCCGGCGAAGTCGAAGAACTGCCGTTGCCGGTCGTCGCCAAGCGCGGGCTCTGCCGCCCCGAGAACCACTCCATTTACCTCGTGCAGGATTGAAGGCGAATTCGCCACGGCCGCCTCGTCGGGTGTCGACCGGAACGTCCGGGCGTGGATATCGAACCAGTCATATTCCTCGGCCGGCAACGCCAGCAGCGCCTCGCGGAAAGCGCGCTGGATCGTGCGCAGCTGATCCTGGCTCGCCTGTTCTTCCTCGGCGCGACGCTGCTCTTCGATGATCTCGACCAGCTTGCGCTCGAGTGGCTGGAGCGCTTCGCACAGCGTCGCATACGCCGTGTCGTGGATGAGGCCCGAACGCGTTCCTGGCGTCAGGTTGACGAACGGCGCATCGACGTGACCCTGAAGGGAGCGCAAGGTCCACGGCGCATGGGCAAAATCATCCAGCAAGGCAAGGTCCTCGACCACACGCGTCCCGTGCCGGAACAATGCCACGCGATTGCTGTCGGACGGGTCGCCAAGATACAGCTCGACATAGATGTCGCCGATCCTCGTGCGCACCGCCGGCAGCTGATGCAGCAGCCGGCCCTCGTATTGGCGTGGCTCTACGGCGTACTGCTTATGCGCGAGCCGGTCGACGACGGTGATGCGGACGCCGCTCTGCCGTATACGGTCGCGCAGTTCCGCGGCCAGGTACCACTGGATCTTTTCTCCCGACAGGCCGCGTATGCCATCGAGCAGTGGCGCGATCCGCACTTCCGTGCCGCCGTCGCCAAACAGCGCGCGCTTGGGCGTGACCACATAGGTGGGATCCCCTTTGCGCATGACCATCTGGTAGGCGCGCCCGTCGTCGCCAGTCGAATTTATGCTGAGCTCGTCGCCCACTGTCCAGAAGCTCAATAACCCGATCCCGAACTCTCCCTGTACCCCCGGGGTCCCGTCCTCCTTGAGCCGGCGCTTAACGGAATCACAGATGTGGGTCGCCACGTATCGGAAATCCGGCCGCCCGGTGCTGTCCCGCGGCACGCCTTCGCCATCGTCGCGGATTGAGATAAAATGGCGCCCGTGCTCGCGGCCGCGCGTGATGGTCACTGCGTGCGCCTTCGCATCGATGCTGTTTTCCACCAGCTCGGCGATCGCCTTAAGCGGGCTGCTCTGAGACAGGGCGATGATAGTGATCGCGTTCCAATCGTCGCCGATCTTCAGCTTGCCCCGCGCCCGGCTTGAGTGTTCTGAGATGATCTTTCGCTTCATGCGTTCGCTCAGTTTTGCGTGCTTCTTATTAGCATGGACGGGCCCGGCGAGAAGCGTCGTGGGTCGCAGTCCGCCGGAGGCACCTGAGAATTAGGCGCCGCAGGGTTCTCCCGGCAATCCCTTTTGCAACAACAGCAGTGGAAAACTCCACCGTCGGCCGACCAACTCCTTCTTGCCCTCCGGCGTGGTGTCGACGATGACCAGCAGGCGTTGTGCGTCGTCGGCACCTCACCGGCCTGCACGTAGATCGCGTTGACCAAGCACTAGAAGGGTTTCCCGCTCATGCTGCAACATAGCCCGCATGCCTGAAGTAGTTGGCACATTCTTGAGGACTGAGGCGCGACAGGAACGAGCGAATGGCCCTGCGCAGCCGCGGCACTGTTCGCTCGGCAGCTTTGCGCAGGAAGGCCTTGAATTTGCTGAACGGCATCTCGATGGGATTGAGGTCGGGCGAGTACTGCGGCAGGTAGCGAAGCGCCGCCCGCGCACTCTAGATTGCCTCACCGATGGCTGCAGCTTTGTGAACATTGACGTTGTCCATGATGACGATATCGTCGCGCCGGAGCGTGGGGATCAGACATTGCTCGACGTAAGCCCGGAACATCTCTGCGTTCATGGCGCCTTCGACCACCATTGGGGCGACCATTTTGTTGTGACGCAAGGCGGCCACGAAGGTGATCGTCTTCCAATATCCGCACGGGGCTCGCCCGATCAACTCGACGCCGCGCGGACTGCGACCATAGACCCGTACCATGTTGGTGGTGACCGCAGTCTCGTCGATAAACACCAGCCGAGTAGGATCAAGCATGCCTTGCTCCCGAATCCAGCGTCGGCGCGCCTGGGCCACGTCGGCGCGGTGCTGTTCCTCAGCGCGCAGAACTCTTTTTTTTTGTAGGTGATCTTGTGCCGCTGAAAAAACCGCGCGACCGAACTGTGACTGGTTGGAATCCGCCGCTTCCGCAGTTCGGCGACGATCTCCTCCAACGTCAGGTCCGGTTGTTCAGCCACCAGAGCCAGGATCTGTTTCGCGCATGGTTCCAACGGCGATATGCTTCCTCCGTGAGGTTTCGGCTCACAACCCCCGGTCTCGTTCCAGCGCTGCAGCCATTAGCTGTGACGGTCATAGACGCCCTGGATCGTAGGCAGCGCCTGGCCCAGGCACAGCTCGGCGATCTCGGTGCGCACGTTCGCGCGGGACACGACGTTGTTAAGGAGCGGTCCCCGCGGGTGAAAGGGCGGTGGGGGCTTTGCACCCCGAACTGGTGCGTCTCGAAGTTTTCGCCCGGTGCGGTGAACAATCGGCTGAAAAGAGCTGAAAGGCGCCCGGAATGGCTGGCATTCCCCGATATTGTGGAGCGATACGTTACAAAACGCAACGGAAACGCAACGGATAAAGGCTGGTTGCAACAGATAATCGGGCAATACTGTTGCTACCCGGCCTCATGCACCAAGGATCGTGTCCCTGGGAGTGGTGTAGCTCGCCGTGGCCAACGGCGATCACCGACATAGGCCGGATCGATCATTCTGCCAGAGCGGGCAGGTTGACGATCGCATCCTAGCATAACCCAGGAGACCCCCCGGCTCTGCCGGGGAGGCAGTCGCAGTTTGACATTTCCGGAAGTCGACCCACCGACGAAGCTTCCAATCGTGAGCCGCCAAGCACACGAGAGGAAACTTCATCGATGGACGAGCTTGAGAAGTCTAAGCCACACGAAATGGGACTGCAAATACCACGTGGTGTTCATTCCCAAATGCCGCAGGAAGACGCTGTATGTCCAACTCCGACCCCATCTTGGGGAGGTGTTCCGCAAACTGGCAGCACAGAAGGAGAGCCGGATTGAGGAAGGGCATCTCATGGCAGATCACGTGCACATGATGATATCGATCCCACCGAAATACGCCGTGTCCCAGGTGGTGGGGTTCATCAAGGGAAAGAGTGCGATCCACTTGGCCCGGGTCTACGGGGAACGGAAGCGAAATTTCGTAGGTCAGCACTTCTGGGCCCGAGGCTACTTCGTCTCCACAGTGGGGCGGGACGAGCAGGTCATCCGAGAGTACATCAGGAACCAGGAAGAGGAGGACAAGCGCCTGGAGCAACTCAATTTGTGGCGCTGATACGCCGCCTTTAGGCGGCACTTGAACCCGGGGCCGCGTCAGCGACCCCGACTAGCCGCTTCGAGCGGCTCACATCTTAAAGCCCCCGGCTCTGCCGGGGGATACTTACACGACCGATTCCGTGAAGTTGATCATATCCTGGCTCGGCCAGCAGTGCCCGCCGGAGTTGGCGGGACGGAGCTTAGCGAGGATTTGCACGCGGTCACGGCATGTGATTCGTTTCATGGAAGCGCCCGACTAGCTAGTCCTTGTGCTCAGGATTTACTCTCCATCTCCCTGATTGTATGTCGAACTTCACCTTCCCTGCGTCCCGCATCCGCATCAGTAAGGCTTGCAGCTCCTCCGACGAGCCGGATGAACTATCGAGCGGCGCGCGGTCGACCTCCTTGCCGAGCGCGGGACGGGAACGGCTCCTGCGCCCACGCACCCGCGACATGCGCGAGCACGCCCAGCACCGACATCCCGACGAGCCGCAACAGCTGCTTGCGCATCGTATTTTCGTCCCCTGATTCCAATGCGTTGAGAGCTGCGAAGAACCGGGATCGTGCCTCCGGACCGTGGATGAAATCGTAGTGCGGGGCGCGCGTCGTAACGGCGTCGGACGATAAAACCGTGCGCATCTGGGATGCCGCAACCGGCAAGGAGACCGCAATTCTGCGTGGCCACGAGGACGATGTGAGCTCCGCCGCCTTCAGTCGCGACGGCTCGCGCATTGTCACGGCGTCGCGGGACAACACCGCGCGCATTTGGGATTTCGCGATCGGCAAGGAAGCCGCGCGTCTGGACGGCCACGAGAGCGGTGTGAGGTTTGCCGCGTTCAGTCCGGACGGGTCGCGCGTCGCCACGGCGTCGGATGACAAGACCGCGCGCATCTGGGACAGCGGAACGGGCAAGGAGGCTGCGATTTTGCGCGGACACGAGGGCGGCGTTAATTCCGCCGTCTTCAGCCCCGACGGGGCGCGCATGGTCACGGCATCGTGGGACAACACGGCGCGGATCTGGGATCCAGCCAATGGCCACGAAGTGGCGTTGCTGGGCGGGCACAAGAGCTTCGTGACCTCCGCCGCCGTCAGCCCGGATGGATCGCGCATCGTCACAGCGTCGGACGACACTACCGCGCGCATCTGGGACGCGGCGACGGGCGGGGAAATCGCAGTCCTGCGCGGACACAAGTCGACGGTGAGCTCGGCTGTCTTCAGCGCCGACGGACGGCGCATCGTGACGGCATCGAAGGACGGCACCGTGCGCATTTGGGATGCCGCCAAGGGCAAGGAAATTGCCACGATGCGCGGCCACGAGAACCGAGTGAATTCCGCTGCGTTCAGCCCCGACGGATCGCGCATCGTCGCGGCGTCCGAGGACGCGACCGCGCGCGTCTGGGACGTGCAATTGGCGACTATGTCGACCAACGAGCTTGTCGCGGAGGTCTGTCTGCGGCGGCTGCGGGGCCTGACGCAGCTCAGCCGCGACGAAATGCGGCTCGCGGGCTACGTCAATGATATGCCGGCGATCGACGTGTGCGCGGGCCTCGTCCCGGAATCGCCGCGGTAACCCACAAAGACGGTCGATGGTACCTGCGCCCACCGCTCTTCGACCCAACAGCGAGCTTGCGATCCCCTCGCCTCGTCCGGTCCAGATTTCTCGGCGTTGCGCGATCGCCGTAGCTCGGTCGGAAATCGGATCATCGCTCCCATGCTGTCGTCCGCGCGGGGCCGGGCCTTCGGCGACACGCCAATCCGGTTGCCGCTCACGGATCGATGCTCTATCCAGGGGCACGCTTAAGCGGAACGCGCCTGTAGCTCAGCTGCTCGCGCCGAGCGCCATTTTTAGACGGAATTTTGTGAGAGCGGCACGCCATACTCACAGGTGATGGCACTCGCACGCACATCCCGAGAGCGACGGCCAACCAGTCCGAGCCGAGCTGCTTTGATCGCGCCGCAGCGGGCCTGCACCTGCCCCCGCTTCCGACCAATCCGCAAAATCGATATGCTGCAGCTCGTTCTGGTGCTCGCAGATGCGAGATTCCGTGAACACCATCAAACGGGGCATAGTCATGCGAAATCGTGATCGAGGTTTCTTGAAATCGTCAATGCTCGCGACGCTGCTGGGGTTCTTCTTCGCCGCCAATGTGCTTGCCGCTGAGAAAGAGCGGATCAATCCGCCCGGCGTTTTCAAGCACCCCAATTTTACTCGCGTCATAACCGTCAAGGGCCCAGGCAAGATGATTTTCGTCGCTGGGCAGACTCCGTCCGACATGGATTACAAGTGCGTCGCGCCAGGCGATTTCAAGGGCCAGTTCATCCAGGTAATGGAGAACCTCAAGAAGGGGCTCGAGGCGGCAGGCGCGACCTTCGACGACGTCGTCCATCGCCGAACTTACGTGCTCGACATGGATAAATATCTGGCAGCCATGCGAGACCCGGACATTCCGCGTTATTGGAACCGGGAAAAGCCGCCAGCCAGCACGACCGTTCAGGTGAACCGGCTGTCCGACCCGTGTTTCCTGATCGAGATCGACCTGCTGGCAGTCGTCGACTAGGCACCCAGCTGCACACTCCGCGGTAGGCTAAGGCAAACAAAAAGAATTCTGCAACACCGGCTGGCGCTTCATTCGGCGTTCCGACCCGCCGCCATGGGGATCGACGGGCCGGGACTTCGACACCGGACGGTGGCGGCAGCGAATGTCGTGCCATCGATGTGGCATGCCGTATTCGTGGATTTCCATTGCCTTCGGGGCAATGCTTGGCCGACTATCGTGGCAAGCTCGGCAGGGAGCGTAGATGCAATATCGCGAATGGAAGGCCCGTGCCACGGCCGCGCTGGCCCGTGCATATAAGGTCTGGCCGCCGAGAATCCCCGAGCACGTCTGGCGCGACGCTTACATATCCGGCAACAGTCCAGAGGAGGGCGCCACGGCGGCGGAAGTCTATGACCGCAACAGTCGGCCCGTGAAGCTCAAGTCAACGCAATCACGGCAGGCTCGCGGGCAATTACACGGCGACGAGGCCGGTGACGACATGGTTCGCGTATACCCGCCCGGAGAAACCGTCGGCGACGTGAACGAGCGCATGCAGCGTCAGGAACAGAGCGCCGATCAGCGCTGCGGGCCACGCGCGTTCGTTGAACGCGAGTCCGGCAAGGGCGAAACCGGTTAGGAAGTAGGCGCAGCCGATGTCGCGGACCAAATGCGGGTTGAGCGGGCCCGTCTCCGGCACGCCGGGGGCGACGGCGTACCACCCCGCCGGATCGAACAGCATGAGGAGCCCGTTGGCTGCGAGCGCCAGGCCGAGCCCGATTGCGACGGTGATGCGCATGGCCGCCTCCTGTCGTTGTTCACAAGACGAGACAGCGGGGCAGTGTGTGACATGAGCGGCGGATTTTTTTACAGGCCTATCAAGTGCAGCCCGAACCTCGCTTTGCTGCTCGCTCTCGGCGTTTTTCTGGCGCTCCTGGCTGCCGCTCGCCTGTCGGCCGCGGCGGCCCAAGCGGATCTCGCTGCCGAGCGCGCCCGCATGGTGACGACGATCGCGGCCCACGCGAAGCGGGCAACTACCGCGCTCGGCCGAGAGTTCTTGCACCCGAGATACTCAAAGTCATGGGCGACGTACCGCGCCACGAATTCGTGCCCGACGGACTGCGCGGCGACGCCTATGCCGACCGACCGCTACCGATCGGCTATGGCCAGACCATCTCGCAGCCGTTCATCGTCGCTCTGATGACCGACCTGCTGCGCGTGCAGCCGGACCATGTCGTCCTCGAGGTGGGCACTGGCTCGGGCTACCAGGCCGCAGTCCTCGCCCATCTCGCGCGCCAAGTCCACACGATCGAGATCGTGCCTGCTCTGGCGCAGAGCGCCGGCGCGCGGCTGCAGCGGCTGGGCTTTGACAACGTCGCAACACGCTCGGGTGACGGTTATTACGGCTGGCAGGAGGCGGCGCTCTTCGATGGCATCATGGTCACTGCTGCGGCAAGCCAGATCCCGCCGCCCTTGATCCAGCAGCTGAAGCCCGGCAGTCGAATGGTGATCCCGCTCGGCGCGCCCTTCGCGCTTCAGCACCTCGTGCTGGTCGAGCGCAACGCCGAGGGACGGGTGACGACGCGGCAAATGCTCCCGGTGGCCTTCGTGCCGTTGACCGGCGGCAGCCGGCAGCGCTGACCGATGCCCCTAGCCGTCGCGCTGGTATCGGCCGCGGCGCTCGCCTACGAGGTGCTGCTGACACGCCTCTTCTCGATCGTTCAGTGGCACCACTACGCCTACATGCTCATCAGCATCGCTCTGCTCGGCTACGGCGCGAGCGGCGCCTTCCTGGCACTCGCGGGCGAGGCGCTGCGCCGGCACCTGGGCGCGGCCTTTGCTGCCGGCGCCGCCCTGTTCGCCGTGTCGGCGGTGCTAAGCTTTGCGGTGGCCGAGCGGCTGCCATTTAATCCGCTCGCCGTGATCTGGGAGCCGCGCCAGCTTCTCTTTCTTCCCATCCTCTATGCGCTGTTTGCGCTGCCGTTCTTCGGCGCCGCCACCTGTATCGGGCTTGCGCTCGCCGCATTCCCGCATCGGGTCGGTCGAATCTACCGCTACGACCTGATGGGCGCCGCCGCCGGCGCCATCGGCCTGATGCTGGCGTTGTTCGTGGTCTTTCCCGACGCGGCGCTCCGGCTGGTCGCGCTGCTGGGCCTTCTTGCCGCAACGCTCGCGATCAGCCTGCGCGACAGTGGGGCGATCCGGAAAAGCAGGGCGGCCGCGTGCTCGGTCGCGGCGGTTGCGGCGTGCGCTGCACTGCCGCCGTCATGGACGGCGCTGCATCTGTCCGAATACAAGGGGCTCAGCCAGGCGCTCCTCGTCCCGGGCGCACAGGTGCTGGTCGAGGACTCAAGCCCGCTCGGGCTGCTGACGGTGGTGAGCAGTCCCACCGTTCCGCTCCGCCACGCGCCAGGGCTGAGCCTCAACAACGCGACAGAGCCGCCGGCCCAGCTTGGCGTCTTCACCGACGGCGACGGGCTCACCGCGATCACCGCCTTTGACGGCCGGCGCGAGCCGCTCGCCTATCTCGATTTCACACCTGCGGCGCTGCCGTATCATCTCCTGGAGAAGCCCGACGTTCTGATCCTCGGCGCCGGCGGCGGAGCGGATATCTTGCTCGCGCTCCTGCACGGCGCGGCGACCATCGACGCGGTCGAACTCAACCCGCAACTCGTCCGGCTCGTCGCCGAGCGCTTTTCCGCGTTTGCCGGCCATCTTTATGAGCGCCCGGGCGTGCGGGTGCACGTGGCGGAGGCGCGCAGCTTCGTCGCCGGAGGGCGCAATCGCTACGACGTGATCCAGATCCCGCTGCTCGACTCCTTTGCGGCGGCGGCCGCGGGCACGCACAGCCTGAGCGAGAGCTACGTCTACACGATCGAGGCGTTCGAGCAGTATCTCGATCGTTTGCGGCCGGGCGGCTACCTCGCGATCACGCGCTGGCTGAAGCTGCCGCCGCGCGACAGCCTGCGGCTGTTCGCCACCGCGGTCTCCGCGCTCGAGCGCCGCGGGATCGGCGAGCCGGGCCGACACCTCGCGCTCGTGCGCAGCTGGAACACCGCCACGCTCCTGGTCAAGAATGGCCGGCTGAGCGACCAGGATGCGGCAAACGTCCGGCGTTTCGCCGACGAGCGTGCCTTCGACCTAGCCTTTCTGCCCGGGATGGCGCGCGAGGAGGCGAACCGATTCAATATTCTCGATCAGGCCGATTTCTTCGATGGCGCGGTCGCGTTGCTCGGGCCCGAGCGCGATGCGTTCCTTCGCGATTACAAGTTCGACATCGCGCCGACCACCGACGACCGGCCGTACTTCTTCGATTTCTTCAAATGGCGGGCGCTGCCGGAGCTTCTCGAGCGACGCGCGCTCGGCGGTGCGGCGCTGCTCGATTGGGGCTACCTCGTGCTGGCGGCGACGCTCATCCAAGCGGCGGCGCTCGCTTTGCTCCTGATCCTTGCACCATCTGCTGTGGCTCGGCCGCGAGCGGCGGGAGCCCGCGGCCGCCGATCTCGCGCGATGGCGCGTTGCCCTCTACTTCCTGGCGATCGGCCTTGCGTTCCTGTTCATCGAGATCGCCTCCATCCAGCGCTTCGTGCTGTTCCTCGGTCATCCGGTTTACGCGATTCCGGTCGTGCTGTGCGGCTTTCTGTTCTTCGCCGGCCTTGGCAGCGGAATCGCACCGACATTGACGGCGCGTCTCGAGGCCTTGCGTGCGCGATCGCCTCAGCGCCCGTCGATTGGCGCAGCCGACCGGCTGTTGCGCTGCTTCCTCCACGTTCGCCACCCGGCGCTGGCGTTGGCCGTCGCCGGCATCGGCACCGCGGCGCTCATGCATCTCGTTCTCGCCCTGCCGCTCTTTCGCTGGCTGATGCCCCTGCCCGACGCGCTCAAGATCGCGGTGTCGTTGGCTCTGATTGCGCCGTTGGCGTTCTTCATGGGAATGCCGTTTCCCTTGGCGCTCGCCCGCGTTGCGGCGACGCGCGCGGCGCTCGTGCCCTGGGCGTGGGGCATCAACGGCTGCGCCTCGGTATTGAGCGCGGTCCTGGCGATCCTGCTGGCGATGAGCCTCGGATTCAGCGCGGTCGTCGTGATCGCGATCGCCCTGTACGTCGTCGCCGCGGCGACGCTTCGCTAGTAGCACGCTGACGCCGCTGATCAAATATTCTCCACCTGCAAGCGCGCCCGCGGTTTTTGCACCACCGCCGGTGACGAACCAGAGCGTGTCCTCAACCCTGATTGCGGCTCCGATTGCCAAACAGCCGTCGCCGGACTTCGCCTCTCAGCAGGTGAAGGTCAGCGCCGACGAAGCCATGCCCGCCGTGCAATCCGAACAACCGCGGCCGACGGCATTCCCGGTAACCCAACCCTTGAGCGATGAAAGCTCGCCCGCAGCGTCACAGTCCGCTGTGCAATCCGCGCCTCCGATCATCGCCGCGACTGAGCAGGCTAAGACTGCGAAGAGCGCGCGCGCGAAGCGGACCGCCAAGACCCGAAAGCACGCGCGTCATCGTGCACCGCCCTTTTCCTACACCCGGCAGATTGCGTGGCACTGATGAGCCGCAGGGCCGAACCGTGAGCGCAAAGACGACCCATGTAAACAAGCTACCCGCATGATAAGGTGTGAATCGGTGTCCAACTTGGACCCACCCCGAATCCGGCCAGCGTATGCGCCGGTCTGCCGGAAGGCATCCGTGACGCTGCTGCCGTAACTCATTAGCCCACCGGCCGCCGCAAACGGACGAAACTGTAAGATCGCGGGTACCGCGTAGCGGACCGCCAAGGCCCCAAGCCGCTCGCTTCGACTGATGGACAATGAATCGGGACCGATCACCAATGCATCGGCCCGTAGCTGGAGCAAGGACGCAAACACGCCATCGAAATCGCTTTCGGCTTTCGCGTCAACACATGGAGTTGCAGTCCGATCGCGCGCGCGGCCTTTTGTTTGAGCATCGGTCACTATGGGATTGGTTGGATTGACCAACGCGGCAATGACCGTTGTTGAGCGCGTGTCCGCGCCAGTCCTTCGAGTGCGGCATCGAATGGCCCAAATGTCGCCCCGCGATAGTCACCGGTCAGGACGCACATGTCATAGGTCAAGCCTGGAAGAATCTCGTTCAGGCGGCGCATCGCGCCTTCGCTAATATCCACATGCAAATCGCTTATGTGAAGTATCGTGAAGCCGTCGAACTGGCTTGGCAGCATCTTGCTGCCAACACTATTATGTCTGATCTGGATCTGCTCGGCGTTCTTGCGGCCGCGCCTATACAACCCGAGCAGCTGGAGCGTCGTGCGAATGACGGAGTGGATCGAATACCAGTTTTCAATGTGAAAAAAGTTGATCCCTTGGCCAAAAATGTGGGCTTCGTGATCCGTCTCAATTCCTAAACGCTGTCTTGCGTGCAGCCTCCCTAGCCGCCGCTCCAGCTTGTTCAAGACCGTTTCGTTCATTACCAGCCACCGCTGCCTGGGCCACTACGTGCACCATGAATTGCAAGCCCGATAAGGGTCAAGTTCCGTGATCGGAGCCTTGATCGCCTGTGCACCTTCCGGAGTTGACGCTCGAACGTCGGCTATGTGGTGCTGGGCAATGTCTCAAATGTCAATTTATCACCGCGAGCAGACCTGCCCGTTATCAGCAAGTCTAGCGGCCCACAGTGCAGGACGATTCCATGGGCTTCTGCGAGTCATGGCGAGCCCTTCGTCGCGGATGCCGTCGCATTCGCAGCGGAGATCAGCGGAGAGACCTGCTGGTGCGCAAGGCTCACGATGCCCCTACTCGATGACCTCGTCGGCGCGGGCGAGCAGCGTCGGGTCTAGGCCGAGCGCCTTGGCCGTCACCAGATCACTGCCCCTGCGCTAGTGCTCGGCCGTAACAAGCGGAGCCAACGAAGGTGACGACACGGTGCAGTCTACACCGGCAGGTTCGGCGGCCTCGGCAATGATTGCATGACGGGCGTCTACGCCGACACGATCGTTCTCGCGACCAGCGCCGGCAACCACACCATCCTCGGCGGCAACAACTCGGCGGCAATGCCGGCGATTCCCTCGTGGGCGGCCTGGGCGCCGACTTCACGTTCGGCAACGGCGGCGCCGACACGATGGTTTCCGGGCTCAGCGACGACATCGTGATCGCCGGCTTCACCAGCGCTTCCGTCGCGGCCGACGGCGGCAACAACATCATTTTCGGCAACGAGGGCGACGATACGCTCGCCGCCGACGTCGCGCCGGGGCGCCAGTACCGTGTTCGCCGGCCCGGAAATGACTGGGTCCGCATGGCGGCCGGCGCCGGCGGAGGCGATAACCTGCAGGCCAATGAAGGCAATGACACGATCTTCGGCGGCGGCGGTGTCGACACGATGGCCGGCGGCAACGGCGGCGATCTGTTCATCTACTACCGCGACACCAGCGACGACGGCAGCAGCACCGGAGCGGTCGAACTCATCACCGATCTGAACTCGGCGGCGGACCGCATCCAGACCTTCACGCCGGTCGCCTTCGCGTTCGATACCGGGCCGCGCGGCGGCACCACCCTGGCGCCCGCCGCCAACGACGCCATCGAAGAAGCGTTCGGCGCGACAGCAACCGGAACGAGAACGTCGCGGCCCAGTTCACCTTCAACGGCCGCACGTACCTCGCGATCAACCAGGACTCGGCCTACTTCATGTTCGACGATACGTGCGACCTGCCCATCGACATCACCGGAGTTTCGGGCGACCAACTTCACCTGACGCTCGGGACTTCTGGCGCCCGGGGGGCTCTCCTGCCCGGTCGCCTCACTGGCCCTGTTCCGCGAAAAAGGGTCTCTCCCCTCCAGGCGCGAGCCTGGGCACACGAAACGGCTCGATTGCCTTGTTGTCGTTACGCTATGAGGGAGGCCGCTCTGCCCGCACCGCGCGTCTCGCTTCAATGCGTTTCTACAATGAAATCCGTGTCGTATCCGGTCTCTCTGCTGAGACCGTAATCGGACACGATGAGCGAAGAGTCCGGCGTCAGCAGTTCGGCGATGCGCTCGACCGCATCCGGCGGCATGTCGATGCGGCCGAGAGCTGCCTTGGCCTTGTCTGGCGACGACTTCGGTAGGGTCGTCTCCATCATTTGTCTGGCCGGCGATTTGTTCCGCCTCGTCGAGCCTTGGGATGGGCGAGGAGAGCCCTCTGGAATCGACACGACGGTCCACCGAAGGGCCGCACCCTCATTTGGCGAGTCCATGACTGTAAACACGTGCGTTCCCAGCGGCTCCTCCGGATCCCGGATCGTGATCGGAGCCTCAAACAGCCGCTTGAAGCCCCGACGCACCAAGAGCCTGCTCGATTTACGACTTACAAAAATGGAGATTGGCGCGACCCTGCGCGCCTCGATTGTGGCGGGATTTGAACCGGGAACTTGGGCATCGGTGACTTGTTGCGTATCGTCGCCGGACGTCGACCGCGGATGCACCGCCGGCGTGTTGATCATCGCGTTCTCCGCAATCACGGCCGCAGACTCCGGCGCGGAGGGCGCGGCTTTCAGCTTCAATGGAAGAAAGTGTGGATGGGCGATCTCGACCGGTCGGATATCGTCGGGTGCGATGATCACGCGAGTGCCGCGTTTGGTGAGATGCCACAGTCGAATGGCAAAAT
Source organism: uncultured Alphaproteobacteria bacterium (assembly GCA_963777755.1). Taxonomy (GTDB): domain Bacteria; phylum Pseudomonadota; class Alphaproteobacteria; order Rhizobiales; family Xanthobacteraceae; genus DATFWC01. The sequence continues at coordinate 97,517 of CAVZSC010000044.1, read as the reverse complement.
CCTTTTTCAAACGAATGCAGCCGTGCGAGGCCGGATATCCCGGCAGAACCCCCGCATGCAACGCGATCCCGGACCAGGTCAGGCGCTGCATGTAGGGCATCGGGGCAGCGCTATAGAGATTGGAGCGATGCCATCGCTTTTTACTGATGATGCTAAATACGCCGGAGGGCGTTGGATGATCCGGAACGCCCGTTGACACCGAAGAGCGCGCGATCAGCGCCCCATCGTCATAGACCGAGATGCGCTGGTCCGCGATCGAGACGATGATCTGCAGCGGGCCCTTTGCGGCGTCCTGGGCCGGCGCTGTCTTCGTCGATCGGGGCGTTGTGTGGCGGTGGTGGTGCTTATGCCGAACTGGAGAATGATTGCCCCACCAAGATTTGAACTGCGGCCCTAACAGGAACTGGCCGCGTGCGGGCCCCGCGGTCAGGATGCAAATGGCAAATGCCGCCATTATCGTGACGCGGATTGATCCCATATTGGCAGCAGCCATCGCACGCTCACATCAACCCGAACGGCTCAGTCTACCAACAGCACCAGCAGCGCATTCCTTGCTTACAATCCTGCCCTTTGCACGTTCGCCCAACCGCGTTTGGCGATGTATTCCTTGCCGTCGACCGGCCCCACATGCGGCGGGTCTCGATCGCGATACGGGCGCCCGATCCCAAGCTCCCTTTCGTTCGCATCGATCCAGTTCCACAGCTCTTTGTTTGACACGTATCGTTGCACACGCGTTTCGCCCTTGACGCTCACGAGATCGGCCGCAAGCCCGTGGCCGTAGCCGCCGCGACGGCTTCCGCCATGATATGAGCTGTCGCTCGCAGCCTTCTTGCCGACTGTGATCGATTGCCGGTAGTCGTCGCGGAATGCGCTCGTTATGCCCGGTATGAGCCCGGCATGGTCCATTGCGCGAAGCGCGCGGTAGAGCTTCAGCTTGAAGCTACGATCCATACCGCCGATCACGTAATCCTTGAGCGACATGCCGGCTCTTTGTGCCGCAATCGGATCCTTCCAGGTGAAGTCCCCAAGGACGTATTTGGTAATTGTCTTGGTGACGATCCGTGTTTTGCCCTTCTTCTTGACTGTCTCCTTCACTCGCTGCGTCACCTTGTTCGTGTCGACCTTGGGGGTCCGTTCGTACAGCGACCAGAGGTAATCGTCGATGCAGATCTCGGCCACGAGGCATTCGTTGAGAATTTCAACCGAGCGCACGACTGGTTTTGGATACTCCTTCGCCGCATCGGACGTGAACAGGGACGCGAGCCGCACGGATGGCGCGGGGGACGGCAGGATCTGGCGAGGGTTGGGCAAAGCGGCGACCACGTTCCCCACATCGGCGACTTCGATGGGGCTTGATGCCGCCTCGGCACCATTTTGCTCCGTATTAGGCGTGCTTGCCGACGCGGTCTGCACGGGCGGCGTGGCGGGCGACAGCATCTCACGAGGCTCGGACAAAGCGGCGGCGACGTTTCCCACATCGGCGTCTTCGATGGGGCTTGATGCCGCCTCGGCGCCATTTTGCTCCGTATTAGGCGTGCTTGCCGACGCGGTCTGCACGGGCGGCGTGGCGGGCGACGGCATCTCAGGAGGCTCGGTCAAAGTGGCGCGGACGCTCCCTATATCGGCGACTGAGACACCGTTCTCGACCATTGCGGTCGGTAGCGGTGCGGCAACCTCGATCGGCGCTCCGCCGTTTTCGACGCCGTTCGGACTGAGGCCAGCCAGCCCGATGGCAACCCAACTGACGAGTACGAGCGTTCCGCACAACGCCGCCGTCACAGCAAATCGCTGCGGGCTCATCACCCCTCCTGTCTCGTCCACGGCTTTACTGGAGCCAAGCTGCACAGGCGCTAGACGAAGCACATTCTGGGATCAAAGGGTGGGGTCACGCACGGATGAAAACTGCTGGCTGTTATCTTTTTCGAAACGTGTTGCCGGAATACAACTCGTGCCTGTGATTACTGTTAAATCCAGGCCCTCTTCCCCGAAATTGAACGCCGAGAGCGCATCTTCGGCGGTAACACGTGGGCCGAAGAAGAGCTCCTCAGCGTGTTCGAGCCCGCGACCGAGGTGATTCGCAAGGGCATGGCCGGCAAGCCCTACGAGTTCGGCAGATGGTCAAGCTGCAGGAAGCTGAAAACCAGATCGTGATTGACTTGTTGCACCGCCTCGGCGATCGCCTTGGCGTCGCGAAAGTCGTTCTTTTGTCTCTTCGAATACGGGCGCACATACTTCACCAGCATCAGCCGTGCGTCGTACCCAAGCATCTGGAGCTGGCGGGTGAGATGATGCGCGCCTACGCAGGCCTCAATGCCGATCGGGCAGGCGGCAAGGTGGCGAACCGCGCTTCCTTCTGGCCATGGGACCACTTCTGTCGCAGCACGATGGCGCCGCGCTGATCTTGGCCTACGGCGTGGAATGAAACCTCGTTTCGAATGCCGCAGTCGCAACCGCGGCGCTGGCGCCTACGACAAGGAGGCCGAGTGCCTGACAAAGGATCGCGAAACTCTGCTTGCGCTCTACGACTTCCCTGCCGAGCATTGGGATCACCTGCGCACGACAAATCCCATCGAAAGCGTGTTCGCGACGGTACGGCACAGGACAGTGCGTACGAAAGGTTCGTTGTCGCCAACGACCGCCAGGCTAATGGTCTTCAAGCTGTTCTGCGCCGCATCAAAGACCTGGCGGCGCCTGAAAGGCTCAAATCACTTGCCGAAGGTCATCGCAGGTGCCAGATTCCAAGACGGCATCGAGGTCATCCAAGTGCCGGCAAACCACGCCGCCTGATCGCCTTGTCACGCAAAATCCCGCATAGCTCGGGCCTCGATCAGCCGCGTAACAGTCGTCTTTCCGTATGATTCTTTCAATTGCATCATCTCGGGCAGGTATCGGCGTGGTCACAGTCAACCAGCTGGAAAATGAAAGAGCTCGTCCACGCCACGGGTCGTGCCCCCTGTGATGGTGTAGCTGTGCGATAGCGAAGCCGCTCGCGAGCGCGCCCCCAAATAGCGCTGTAGCGAGCGAGCGGCTTCGCGGTGGTCATCGATGATTTGCCGGTAGGGTCGGGTTGCGAACACCACCCCAATTCGAGGAACCGTTGACCGCCTCGGTCTGTTGAAATCGTTAGAGTTTTAGATGTGTTTTCCGGCCAACCCCGGCCGCGCTGGGCCTGTAGGGACGCTGTAGGAGCTGTTCCACCCCTAGCCCCGCTAGCCCCCGGCCCTAAAACGCGTCAGCGGACTGGTAGGACTGTCGCCGGGGGCCTCGGCAGAGTGCGATCGGCTAGCCGCCCCGGAGTAGACGCGGCAATCGACACCGATTCCCTCATTTCGTAAAGTGCCGTCACTGCCAATTGTCTTCATCCGCAAGGAAATCGTAGCGGGGATTCTCCGGGCGACCATTGAGCGGGATATATACGGACTTTCTTTCCTCTCTCCCGGTAAATAGGGCTTCGAGAAGCTGCGTGTTCTTGGAACGAATAACTCTCCGTCGATACCTGGGAACGTCAACGACAAAGATACTCCAAGTGGAAGTTTCCAGACGGCGCCTGTATAAGGAAGTGGTTCCGTATGCGATGGCGGCTCCCGGAAGCACTTGGGCATTCTTGATGTGATGAACTGGTTCAACATGCTTGCCATCCACCAAAACGGCTTTATGACGGTATCTCTTCTGGGGCTGTCCCCTTCTCTTGAGGATAATAGGTTCGATTATTCGCCTGCGCTTTGATCTCGCCGCGGATGCCTTGATTGCATTTAGAACCGAATCCGCGGAAATCAGACGGGCGACTCTGCTGGTCACCTCGTCTGTCCGCCGCTGTGCGATCTGGCGTCGCCTATCCAACCCGCTACAGCCAACAAATCAGCAAAATGTAGCCTGAATATCTCAATTACTCGGGGCCTAGAAACACCGACGGCTTCTGCAATCTTGTTGAAATTCAGGTCGCTCTCAAAAAGCCGGTAAAGTTTGTCAAAGTCGGCCTTGATCTTGCGACGCCGACGATTGAAGGCCGCCTTTCGCTCGAGGTAGGCCCGGATTTGCGATCCGCCGCTTTTTTCAAGCACGGCTCACCCCCTGACGCGTCGATTTTAAGACTATCTAAAAAATTATCATGGGCATCTGCCCTGTCGGCAAGTCCAACGTCATGACAACAAAGTGGATAGCTCAACAAGAAGCCGCCGGGTTCTCCCAACGGCTTCCTTATTCTCTCAGCCAGCGACCGCTCAGATGAAGTTCGTCGTGGCGATCGCGCCGGTCGCTCCAGTGATGTCGAGCAGCAGGTCGTCGGTGTCGAGGAAGCCGGCAACGGCCAGATTGATTGCCAGATACGTGTGGCCGCCGAAGGTGAACTGTGCCGCCACCGTGAGGGCGCCGCCGGCAAGCGCGCTCGCACTGTTGATGGCGTTGTTGGCCGACGCGTTCAGGTCGGCCCCGGTGCCGGCGCCCGTGTTGGTCGCGAAGGTGATGGCGGGCGTCGTCTGGAAGCGATCGACCGAGAAGTCCACGTCGGTGATGAACTCGACCGGCCCGCCGCCGGCGGCATTGTTGCCGTCTCCGCCCGCGTCCGAGTAGGCAAACACGTCGTTGCCGGCCCCGCCCGAGATGGTGTCGATGCTGATGCCGGCTGCGGCATCGCCGCGAATTGTATCGTTGCCTTCATTGCCCTGGAACGTATCGCGTCCGGTGCCGCCCAGGATGCTGTCGTTGCCCTGGCCGCCGAACACCGTGTTGTTGCCGTCTTCGGCGCTCACCGTGTCGTTGGCCTGATTGGCGAAGACGAGATCGTTGCCGGTGCCAGCGGTGATGCTATCGCCGCCCTGGCCGCCGATGGCCGTGTCGGCGCCGGTTCCCGCATTGATCGTGTCGGCGCCGCCGTTGCCGAAGATGAGGTCGGCAACGGTGCTGCCGAGAAGGTTATCGTTACCGTCAGCCGAATCGTTGCCACCGATCAGCGTCACTGGCGTGTTGCCGGTGCCGTCGATTGAGTTGTTGCCCTCGTTGCCGAAGCCCAGCGCGCCGCTTCCGCCAGCTCCAATGAACAATGAATCATCCCCGAGACCGCCGAACGCCGTGTCTGCGCCAGGGAACGTATTGATGGTGTCATTACCCTGATTGCCAAAGACCAGATCATTGCCATTGCCGGGAGTGAAGAACGAGTCATTCCCGAAACCGCCGATTATCGTGTTATTGCCCACTCCAGCATTGATACGGTCATTGCCACCGTTGCCGTATATGAGATCTGAGCCTACCCCCGTGGAAATGCTATCAGCGCCGTCGCTGGAGTTGTTGCCGCCGACGATCGTCTGGGCCGAACTAGACGCGCTTGTGTTCACCGTATCGGCGCCGTCGCTGCCGAACAGCTGCATCGAGCCGCTGTTTCCGGCAGCGAAGATGCTGTCATTTTCGCTACCACTGTTCACTGTTCCGGTATTGCCGGTCTGCAAGACGACGGTATCGTTGCCCGAGTTGCCGAAAACTTGTGCGCTTCCGGTTCCTTGAAAAATGCTGTCATCGCCGGCCAGGCCAACGATCGTGCCTGGACCGGTGTCGCCGACCTGGTTCAGGGTATCATTACCCGCGGTGCCGGTAACATTGTATGCCATCTCTCCCGCTCCTCTGGTTTCTCGGATTGCGCCCCCGCCCGTCAGCCGCATGCCCCACAGGCATGGTCAAGCCTACCCTCGGGGAAGGTCAGGAACAAGTCTTTGAGAGGCCGGGTGTTGGTAGCGGGTCAGTTGTCCGCCTTTTGTAGCACGTGAGTTGTCCGCCATGTTCGCCGCTTGTTCTGGAGGCGGTGATGCGGCGGACGGCAGTGTTATGGGAGGCATTTTTGTCTCGGTTTGGAGAAGCGTTTGAGCAGTACAAGCGCCGGCGATTGACGGCGGACGAAGCGGGAGAACTGCTGGGGATGTCGGGTCGGAACTTCCGCCGGCTGAGCGTTCGCTACGAGGAGGACGGGGTTGCTGGGCTGCGCGATCGGCGGATCGGCAAGATCTCGCCGCATCGTGCAGCGGAACGCGAGCTTGCCCGGATGCATGAGCTTTACCGTGAGCGCTACAGTGACTTCACGGTGAAGCACTTCCATGAGCAGCTGCAGCGCCGACACGGCTACAAGCTGAGCTACACGGTGACGCGGCTTTCGCTGCAGACGGTGGGGCTGGTGCAGAAGGCCAAGCGGCGGGGCGCGCACCGCAAGAAGCGGGTGCGGCGGCCGCTACCCGGCATGCTGGTGTTCCAGGATGGCTCGACCCACCGCTGGATTCCGGCCCTGGATCGCAAGCTCGACCTGATCGTGACCCTCGATGATGCGACCGGGACGATCTATTCGGCGATCCTCGTTGCCGAGGAGGGAACGATGTCGAGCTTTCTCGGGCTGAGCGAGACGATCGCCCGCCACGGCCTGTTCGGGGCGCTCTATACCGATCGGGGCGGGCACTATTTCCACACCCCGAAGGGCGGGTCCAAAGTGGACAAAAGCCAGCCGACCCAGGTCGGGCGAGCGCTCGCCCAGCTCGGAATCACCCATATTCCCTCCTATTCGCCTGAGGCACGTGGGCGCATCGAGAGGGTGTTCGGGACGTTGCAGAACCGCCTGCCGCCGGAGCTGCGCGTGGCCGGGATCAAGACCATCGCGGCAGCCAATCGCTATCTCAGAGAGCGCTTCGTGCCGGACTACAATGCCCGTTTCGCGGTTGCGGCGGCAGAACCCGGCACAGCCTTCGTGCCCTACGTGGGCCGGCCGCTCAGCGAGATCCTGTGCGTTCAGGACGATCGCCAGGTCGGCCGCGACAACTGTGTGGCATGGCGAAGGCTTTCGATGCAGATTCCGCCCCAGGTGCATCGCCACCACTACGTCAAGGCCACCGTGCGAGTGCACGAATATCCCGACGGCAGTCTCGCTGTCTTCGACGGTCCGCGCCGTCTCGCCAGCTATGATCGAGAAGGACGAATAATCGATGTCTCGCCTCGGGCCGCTTAACTCCGCTCGGCGCGCCCGGCCTGTGGATTTGTGGACAACGCAACAGCGTTGCCCACAACCCCACAGGCCCAACAGCAGCAAAAGAAGCGGACAAATAACCTGCTACAAACAGCGGACATCTTCACGCGCTACGGACAGTCTTTGAGAGGCCGGGGACGCAAAAAAAAGCTGCACCAGCGGCCACTTTCTGGGCCACTGTGGAGCACTAGGGTTGCGGCGCTGCGACCGTTTCGTTGCCAAGATGCGACCGTTTCGTTGCAAGCTCAAAGCCGCCACCTCCCTTTCATTACGGTGGTGCCGGGGGTGATCCCCTTTTTCCTGGGCACCCCTCTCCTAAAGGCATGGCTGCGCTTGGAGCGCGCTTAGTTCCGAACTGGCTCGGCCGACCCTTGCATTGACGCAGGTTTGCTCGCGCATGCATGGCAGCAATCGATCGCCTTTGCTCAGGGCGTCGATTCAGAACAGCCGCCAGAATGCAACGACCAGCACGAGGCAGAGCGCGCTCACAAGAGCCGTTCCGACGATGTCGATCTTCGTCCGATGGGCGTGGGCGGGCTCGAGCCACCAGGAGAAGCGCAGTGCTGGTCCAGGGAACAAGATAGTTCAGGATGATGATGCTCACGACATTACCCACGAACAGCGCGATCGCGAAGGGCAACCCCATCCAATTGGACAACAACGGTGTCTGCACAAAGGTGCCAAACAGGAACACGACCGGATAGAGCAGAAGCAGGACGATCAGGTTTTGCTTCCAGGCGGGCGGTGGTGCGGACCTGCCTGCCGCGGTCTGGAACCATTGCTCAAAGCCGGTGCGCGCCACGCGGGCGTGGAATTCCTCGGTGAAGGGCTTGGCCTCTTCGAGCAGTTGCAGTCGCTCCGGCGAGGCGAGCCATTTCTCGAGATTGGCCTCACTGTCGAAGCGGAGCACCGACAGCCAATCGTCTTGCACGCCTTTGATCGGCGGTTCGAAGCGGTAGCCCTGAAATCCCGGCGCTTTGGTCTGCGCGGCAGCAATTCGCAGCTCCCAAGCCCTGTAAGCCGCCTCGCAGCCAGGCTTGATCCGCGTCGAGATCACCACCGAAACCGGCGCCGGCTGCGCGCGGGATGCGCCATCCCGAACCAGGTGGACATCGTCCTGGCCGATCAGCATCGGCCGCACGCCGGCCAAGCGCTCCTGCCGTTCCACGGACCGCAGCCAGGCCGTTGCCGAATCGATGTCGGCGAAGCGCTGCAGGATGACCCAGTCGACCTGCGCCGGCGGGCTCGGCGGCATGACGGTCTGATGCAGGAAGCCCGGGAAGCCCGCGATCGTGCGGCTGGTCCCGTCTTGCCATTCCGCGAACGCCTTCTCGTCTTCAGGGCGCACACGCGTCTGCGTGACAATCGTGATACGGCCGTCAGCCGAGGCCTCTGCGCCGCCTTTGCCTTCGCCGCTCATGGCTGCGTGGAGAGCTTGTCGAAGATGCGGTCGGGCGTGAACGGCAAGTGGGCGAAGCGCACGCCGGTCGCGTCCCTCAGCGCGTTCGAGATCGCGGGCGAGATCGGATTGATGGCGCATTCACCCTGGGCCTTGGCGCCGAGCGGGCCGATCGTGTCATAGGTATCGGCGAAGAACACCTCCGTGCGCGGCACATCGGCGAAGGCCGGAATGCGATAGTTGCGCAACGTCGGGTTGATCATGCTGCCGCGCGGGTCATAGACCATCTTCTCGGTCAACGCCCAGCCGAAGCCCATGCCAATGGCGCCGTCGATCTGCCCGCGGCATTGCATGGGATTGATCAGACGTCCGATATCGGCGGCATGGACGCTGTGGAGGATGCGAATCTCGCCGGTGATGCGATGAACCGCGAGCCGCACCCCATGCACGTTGAAGGCGATGGTGCGGGGCGAGAGATAGGCCTTGCGCTTGGCCTCGAAGCGGTGGCCGGCGGCAGTGCCCGCCGCGTGCAGCTCGGGAAGTGGGATGCGCTCGTTGCCGGAGACGACGTTGTCGCCTTCCAGACGCCACTTGGACAGCTCAGTCCCGCTCTTGAGCGCGGCGTAGCCGAGGATGTTGTCGCGCAGCGCCGCGGCGGTAAGGTTCACGGCTTGCCCCGCAACGACAGTGCCGGTGCTGGCGAACGTGCCCGTGTCATAGGGCGCAAGGTCGGTGTCGGCGTTGATGATGTCCACTTGATTGGCGCGGCAGCCCAGGACCTCGGCCGCGATCTGCTTGTGCGAGGTGACCGAGCCGTTGCCCATCTCGGTCGAGCCAACCGCGAGGTGATAGGTGCCATCCGGCAGGAGCCGCATGACGGCGCCGGACCGGTGCTCGGTCGGCGGGCCTGATTCCAGTACCGCGAGCGCGCTTCCGGTTCCCACCGCCCAGTCGGGACCGGCTGGCGCCGGCAGACCGCCGCCGTCCGCCAGCGCCTTCTCGACCAGATCGAGGCACTGATCGAGGCCATAGCTGCCGAACGCAACATCGGACGGGTCTTTCCAGACCGATTCGATCCAATCGGTGGGGCGGACCATGTTCTTGCGGCGTAACGCACCCGCATCCATGCCGAGAAGGCGCGCGAGGTCATCGATCGCGCATTCGATCGCGAACGTGGTCTGCGAGGAGCCGTAGCCGCGGAAGCCGCCGCCGGGAACGATGTTGGTATAGACGGCGTAGCCGTCCGCCTTCTTGTTCTCGCAGCGGTATGCTGTCATCGGGCTGCCGAGTGCGGCAGCGAGCGTCTCGCCGGCATGCCCGCCATATGCGCCGGTATTGGAAACGACATGAATTTGGATTGCGGTCAGCGTGCCGTCGCGCTTGGCGCCGATCTTGACGTGCGTTGTCATCGGATGACGGGTGGTCGCGCCGATGAACTGTTCCTCTCTGGTGAACTCCCATTTGACCGGCCGGCCGGTTTTCAGCGTCGCCAGCACGCAGAGGTCTTCCGAGATCATCTCCTGCTTGCCGCCGAATCCGCCGCCGACCCGCTCGGTGAAGACGTGGATGCGGTGCGGATAGAGCCCGAACAGCAGGCAGAGCTTCTGTTGGGCGATGAACGGCGCCTGCGAACTGGTGCGGACGTGAATCCGGCCGTCGTCGCTGCGCCAGGCGATCGAGCCGTGCGTCTCCAGATGCACGTGCTGCACGCGGGAGGTTGAATAGGTCATCTCGTGGACGGCGTCGGCGTCCGCAAAACCGGCTGCGACGCTGCCGACCTCGCCGTGGATTTCGGCGTAAATGTTGCCACGCGCCTCGCCGCCCTTCTGGTGCAGGATCGGCGCTTCCGGCGCCATTGCGGCGACCGGATCGAACACGGCGGGCAGCACCTCGTACTCGACCACGAGCGCCCGACAGCCAGCTTCGGCCGCACCTTCGCTCTCGGCGACGACCGCGGCGACGCGCTGGCCGACGAATCGCACCACGTTGTCGAGCATGTAGGTGTCGTCGGGATCGACGAGATGGTCCTCGTGCGTCGCGGTGCTGTACAGCCGCCGCGGCACGTCCTCCCAGGTGAAAATTTCGACCACGCCGGGAACCGCCAGCGCCTTGCTGCGGTCGATTCCAGTGATGCGGGCATGCGCGTGCGGAGAGCGCAGCACCTTGAGATGGAGCATGTTCTCGACTGCCACGTCCATCGTGTAGCGCGCGTGACCCGTAACGATGCCTTCGCTGAACGGATTGCGAAGGCTCGCGCCGCAGGCGTGGCCCGCCACGTCGTCCTCGGCGGCGCTGACGCCATGGAGAGCGTCGTCGATCGAGCGGTAGCCGGTACAGCGGCAGAGATTTCCCTTGAGCGAGCGCGGCAGGTCCGCACGTTGCTCCTCGCTGAGCGCGGCGGCTGTCATGATCATGCCGGCCGCGCAGAATCCGCACTGGAACGCCTGCGCGTCGATGAAGGCCCGCTGCATCGGATGCATCGCGCCGTCCTGGGCGAGGCCCTGGATGGTGGTGATCTTCCGCCCGGCGGCGCGGAAGGCGGGCATGAGGCAGGAATGAATCGGCTTGCCGTCGAGCCACACCGTGCAGGCGCCACAGTCGCCGGCGTCGCAGCCCTTCTTAACGCCGAAAACGCCGCGGTCGCGCAGGAACGTGCGCAGACATTGACCGGCGCGAGGCTCGGCCGAGAACGTTTTCGAATCGACCGAGTAATTCATGGCTGTTCCCTACGGTGCCAACTCTGAGCGTATCTGTTCGGCAAAGTGATAGGTCAGATGATGCTTGTAGTCGGCCGATCCGTGTACGTCGTCGAAATAGCCGTCTGCCGGGATGTGCTCGTCGATAGCCCGGCGCAGCGCCTCCGCCGTCGGCACGGTGGCAAAGTGTATCTGGACCGGCCGCGGCGTCGCCGCGGTGATGGTGAGCAGCATGTCGCGCGCCGACTTGTCCTGCGTCCCGACGATAAGCGCCGCCGAGCGGCCAAGATGCGTGAGAGAGGCGCGCCGGAACGCGAATCGCTTCGACAGCGCCGACGCCGGGATGTGGATCGAGCGCAGCAATTCGCCTGGCGCCAGTATGTTCTTGTTGTTGCCGGTCACGAAGTCGATCGCCGGCACCTTGCGGGGCGCGCCTGCGCGCGGCCAGAGCGTGTAGACCGCTTCGAGCGAGGTGGTCAGCGAAATCATCGCGCCGGCGGGCAGCGACATGCAGATGTTGCCGCCGACAGTGGCTTCGCGCGCGATCTTGAACGACATCAGCAGCGAGTGACTGCACTCCGGCAGCAACGGTGCCGCGGTCCACTCCGGTGGTCCCTTGAACTGCTCGACCTCCTCGATCCGGCAGGTCGCGGCAAGGTCCAGCCCTGCTGACGATGCTTCGAGCGAGGGCCAGTTCAAGCCTTCGAGGTCGATCAGTGTGTCGAGCTTTGGCTGAGGCTCCGAGAACAGCCATGTGCCGCCGGCGAGCCACGCGTTGCCCTCCCGCCAGCCGGTGATCTCCCCGGCTGAGGTGGGGCGCTCCAGCTTCTTGATCGTGTTCAAGTCCATCGGCCGTTCTCAAACGCGTTTGCCAAATCTCGACAGCGAACGGGCTGGTCCGCCTGCGGCGGCACGCGGGCAGCCGCCGCAAGCATGCAAAGTCAGGGCAATTGCAACAGCGTGCTGGGTCCGGGTCCGGGCGTGACGAGTGTCGGCCACTGCTTGGAGCCGAACGGCACGAGCGGCGGCAGGAACGGGGTCATGCCGAGCTTGCCCGACTCTGCCACGATGGCGTCGCGGGCGCTGCTGCCCATCAGCTCGTAGTCCATCATGTAGAGGTTGCCGAAGAACAGCTGTCCGACGATGCGGTCGGACAGGATGCGCGTCAGCGAGTCGAGCATGTCATCGGGCGTCGTGGTGAACGAGATCGTCTCGATCATTATGAGGCGCTGGTTGATCGCCTCCGGACCGAAGAACTGTGCGAGCACGCTGAATAGAACGTTGTTCTGGCGCGCGACGTAAATGGTGTTGCTCGCGGCGTAAGTCTTTTCCCAATCGGCGCCGAGCATTCGCTTCCACTCGCCGACCACACGCATCCAGTGCGCGACTTGGGTCTCCGCGGCCCAGGCGACGATTTTCTTCAGCTTCGGCCCCTGCTTTGCGGTGAACTCTTTGACTGCGTCGAAGGTGATCACGCCGCGGCTCAAGCTCGCGTCGGCAAAGGCGACGTTGTCCTGGAGGATGCTGCGAACCTCGGCGCGCCATTCCGGCGGCATATCCGTCAAATCGACCCCATCGAGCGCCGCCTGGAGCTGCGCGCGGAAGCCCTGCATCGGGCCGCGCCAGGACTGGCTCGCGGGCTTGTCGATATGTGGACCCGCCATCACAGGCAGCACCATCGAGCTGTGTCCGACGGACTTCAGCAGTTGATAGGCTATCGGGACGGAGGGCGCTTCGAGCGGTTGCTGTCCGGGCCGATACAGGATGAAGCGACCGCCGGCGCCGCTGAACAGCGCAAGGATGATGGGATGCTGGCCCAGGATGTTCCGCTGGAACACCTTGCCGGAATCGCCATAGAGGCCGAACATCGCCGTGTTCAGCGCCAGTATGTCTTGCTTCGCGGTCTCCGCTGGAGGCGGACTCCCGACGATGATGTTCATGTAGGGCGGCACTTGGGACTGGCCCTGGGCATGAGCCCACTGCGGCGCGGCGGCTGCCATGACCGCCGCCGCCAACAAGGCACAGCCGAGGCGTGGTCGACATTGTTTCGTCGTCATGAATTCCTCCCTCGCGTCAAGCCGATGCGGCCTCGGATCGCCTGCAGTTTCTCAATACTACTATACTGGCGTGCCGCCTATAGATGTGAACAATCCTAAGGTTTCCCGCTTGCTAACATATCGTCGCATCTGGTTGCACACTTCAGCGCAGTCCAGGTCATTCCTTGCTAACGTGTTGGCCACCGTCGTGAGGCGCGCCCACCGCGGTGTTAAGCGTGGGCGCGCCGGTCAAGATCCGCGACCAAAGTCGCAATCGATTGGCGACCACCACCAAGCCGACGAGTTTTGAGATAACCACACTGACCGACTTAAAACCAGGCTCTTCGTGAAGTCGTGTGGGTGATTTTGAATCAATTTTGAGGGGGATCGCACAAGTTAATTGTGAACTTTCAGAAATATGCACCCATCCCAGCGAGTATCTGTTTAACCAGCAGGTCCTAGATTGGGAGACCGTCTCGGGGGACTACGCGATGCACGGATTCCCAACTGCTAGCGCGATCACGGTCCTTTCGTTGTTCGCGTCACTCTCAAATGCGAACGCGTGTAAGCCGATCTCCCCAGGATCATCCTTCTTGGATTGCCGAACAGACGCGCAAATCAAACAAGAGCGCGAACGGAGTGTCCCAACCCAAAAGGACGAAGAGGAGCGGGTTGCCCGCGCCGCACAGCAGCGCCAGCATCTATTCCGCAAATCGACGAAGCCGAGCGAAGTCAACGCCATACAAGCAGGCGCAGCAAGCTCAGCGGATCAAGGCCGTTAGCTACGTATGATCTTGCAGTTAACGCGGCTTTGAGGAGGCGGCGCGCTACAGCCCTCACGCATCTCGGTTATGCCAATGTTTTATGAATGCGCGGAGCCAACCGTGGTAAGCGATCGATCACACTGCCCCTACGCCTATATCGCCACACGGCCGCACGCAATGCTGGTTTTTCCGCGCGGGGTGCTCGCCGATCGGAGCTGCGGCGTCGCCTTGAACTACTCGATTGTAAATATAAGCTGCTCGATTCAGGTGGCGTCTCGAGCTCCATCGGCATGCCTTGTGCCGGTCGCAGGGTTACTCGGAGCTTGGGCTGGGGGAAGGCAATTCACTGTACTCAGCCGCGTGCCATCCGAATTTCGTCCTGTATGAAGCCTGCCGAGCTCGAGCGCGCCTTAGCGCTCTGAAAACCGTCGCTTGTTGTTGAGAGAGCGCGTGGGCGGAGCTCAACAATCTCGCCGTCCTGGAATGACAGGTTGTTTCGGAGAAACTGTTCGACAGCGCCGGAGCGCCGCTCTGCCAATATCTCCGCCACCGGGGATTGGGCACGGATATGCTCAAGCCGTGCTCGGAGCCACTGCTCAGCAATCGCCCAGGGAGCAAATCGCTCATCCGCGATCTCAGAAATTCCTTCCGAGATCAGCCTCCAACGCTCTTCTTGGGCCAAGTCCGCGGCAGTTCTCAGCTTGTCAGGCTCCTCGCTCGAGACGAGTGACTTGATTTGACTGTAGATCGATGCGGCGATCCTCCGCCGTTTCTTCAGCTCAAATTTTTCAACCTGCTCCATCACTTTCAGGAATCGCACGGTAGGAGCGCTAGCGAAGAACGCACACCTGCTCATGGTATCCTCTTATTACGATTGTTTCGACGGATCGCTCGTTTAGAGAGATTGCCTATCCTTGGCTTCCTATCCCCTTGCCTTCGATTTGCACAGGAAACTCTGGCTTTGTTGGAGATTTTCTCGAAGATGTTGCTTTCTGACAACACGAGTTCCGCCACGCCCCGAGCTCCGAGACGGCAGATGGTCTCGGCACCAAGTTCGGCTCTGCCTCGGCTGATGCCAAGGCGATCAATGTCGTGGCCAAAGAAGAGCAGAGCTGGTCAGCGCAATCGTTCCAGCCAATTGTTGCGATGGCCGGCATCCAGTTCATCGGACCATTTGCCTGGCGATGTCACCGGTTCTTTGGAACTGCCCCACTTTGCGCCGGTCGCCAACTAGGAACGCGCCTCACCGATTATGTTGCCTCGTTCCCGTGCGGGCAGGTTTTCGAGCTTCCACGTCCTTGGTGGCCTTCGATCCGATCGGCCCGTTGCATTTCCATTCTGCCTCCGATCAGGCCGGGTTCCTACGACGATTAGCAATAAGGATCGCGCTCCAGAATTGTTCGACGTGTTGCAAATTCATCACACTAAGATTGGTCACTTGGTCCTATTCTATGGCTCGCCATTGGGTAGGAGGCGCCTATGAAAGGGACGTTGCTCACGATTGCCGCCATTGGCGCACAGGCGATGGTCCTTCCTTGCTTGGCAGCCGACATTGGTGCTGTCAAAGCCCCTCCCGTTGCAGCTCCCGCTCCCGTGTTTAGCTGGTCTGGGTGCTATGCCGGTGGGCATTTGGGTGGGGGCTGGGGCGAGAAAGAAGTGGCCGCTCCAGGTATCGCACCCGGCGTCTCCGCTACCGGCGATACAAGTGGTTTCCTTGGAGGCGGGCAGGTCGGCTGTAATTTCCAATTTGGCGGCAACTGGGTGATCGGTTTCGAAGGCGACGTCTCGGCAGCCAACATAGACGGCGAAATCACCCGAACCGTTCTTGGTGTCACCGGCACCGCGCAGGCGCGAACTGATTGGATTGCAAGCGCCACTGGCCGCCTCGGCTGGGGCTGGGATCGCTGGCTGTTTTATGCGAAGGGCGGTGCTGCGTGGGCTGGCGACAAATATACTGCACTCATCCCGGTGTTTAATGAACATCTAGCCGCAAACGAAACACGAAATGGCTGGACTGTTGGGGCTGGGCTGGAATGGGCATTTTGGCCGAATTGGTCACTCAAAGTAGAATACGATTACTACGATTTTGGAACGCGGACTTTGACGCTTACCGGCACATTCGCGGGTGCGCCCATTGTGGTCCCGGGAGTGGAGGTTCAACAGCGCATCTCAGTCGGAAAGCTGGGTGTTAATTACCGGTTCTGGAGTTCATTGCCCTGATTGGCGGAGTACAATCGGTCCGGGTCATACGCAGGCCCGCGAAGCGGTAGCGATCGACCGGGTACTGCTAGGAGAGGGATGCCTCCACCGTCAGCCTGTAGCGCGCACGCCTCGTCGAGCGATATAATAGGTCGCCCGGACAGCTGCTACCCCTTCAGCCTGGTGGCGGACGCCCCAGCGCTTCGTCCTGGTGCTCTCGGTGCGGAACAACTGTCGGGACACTCGAGGCGCAAGCTCTGTACCCGAATCGCTTTACCCACTGTCCCCTCGGCCTTGTGAAGGCCAGCATGCGAAGGGCTGGGCGACTACGCGGCCGCTGTCCTACTTTCTCGCGGCAAGCAAGTGATGGCAAGCTCTGTATCGTCTGCCACCAGCTCGGCATCCAGGATCGACCAGATGTGCATATCTCCGCAATGAGGACATGCCAGCCGCGTATTGATGGGAGGGATGAGGGGAAGGCTCGAGGGATGCGTTTCGATGCCAGTCAACGTCGCTTGCCCGGTCTTGGGGCATTTGATTGTTAGCATGGCCATGTTTTACTCCACTATGTCGCCCTCGGATCACCGGAGACCCCACAGGTGCAACTCAGCACCGCACCGCACTTTCGTCCGAACTGCGGGAGCAAAAGTTTGCTGCAGGGATCTGGGAGCCTAATTGGTCGAAATGGCGTAGTTTTATTCGCAGACCGCGAAGTGAGATACCGAGGAATTTTGCCGCGCGGGTGCGATTTCCATCGCAGCCCGTCAACGTATCCATAATGTGCTCGCGCTCCACCTCGGCCACGGTACGGCCGAATCTGTTCAAGGCCATCACGTCTCCTCTCACGAAGAAGGCAGCCCCATCCTGACGATCGGCAGCAATGGTTAAAATGAGGTTAAATATCGGTAGGTTGTTCTCGATGTCGAACAAGGCTAGAGTTGTCTTTTCCTCCGTTCGGAGAGATCGGGATGCTGATATCCCGTTCATTAAGGCAGCGTGCCGAAGAGTGCCTCCGTCTCGCCAGCGACGAGAGTGACGCTTGGGTGAAAACGGCGCTCAAAGCACTTGGCTTGGAGATGCTTGAAGTCGCGGAAGAGCTGGAAAGCGCGGCGGCGGCTTCGAAGACGATCAGAAGGCGGCGAGCGTCGCAAAATCGATAATTTTGGCCACGTGTTCGCCGCTTGTCGGGGACGCGAAACGCATCAGGTCGCCGGCTGTCTACTTCTTCGAGGATAACAGGTTCTTGTTCGCTTGCGCTTTGCTCTCGCTGCGGGGATCCTCAGAAATCGGACGAGCAACTCTGTTTGCTACCTCGTCTTTCCTCCGCTTAGCGATCTGATGTCGCCTTGCATCTCCCCTGATTGCAAGTCCAATAAAAAAACCAACGTGGATAGCGAAGCCAAAAAAGCCGCCGGATTCTCCCGACGGCTTCCTTATTTTCCCCGCAGCAACCGGTCAGATGAAGTTCGTCGTGGCGATGGTCCCGGTGAATCCGCTGATGTCGAGCAGTAGGTCGCCGGCATCGATGAAGCCGGCGGCTAGGTCCGTGTTGATCGCCAAGTAGGTACGACCGCCGAAAGTGAACTGCGCCGCCACGGCTTGCGTGCCGCCCAATGCCGCCGCGGCATTGATGGCGTTGGTGGCCGACGTGGCGAGATCGATGCCGGTCCCCATGTTGGTCGCGAATGTCATATTCGGAATGGTATCGAAGCAATCGACCGACCAGTCGAGGTCGGTGATCTGCTCGACCGGGCCTCCGCCTGCAGCGTTGTTCCCATCGCCTTCACCATCAGCGTAGGCGAATACGTCATTGCCAGCGCCACCCGAGATCGTGTCAATGCTAATCCCGACAGCGCCATCGCCCTCAGTCGTGTCGTTGCCTTCGTTGCCCTGGATTGTCTCTCGCCCGGCACCGCCGAGGATCGTGTCGTTCCCCTGACCGCCGAACGCCGTGTTGGCGCCCGCGCCGGCACTAACCGTGTCATTTGCCTCACTGGCGAAGATGAGATCAGCTCCGGTTCCGGCAAACAGGCAATTATTACCTTGCCCGCCGATAAGTGTGTTGGCGCCCGCGCCGCCATCGATGGCGTCATTGCCGCCATTCCCAAACAGGAGGTCCCCGGTCGTGCTACCGATGATCGTGTCGGCCGCGTCCGCTAAATCATTCCGGCTCATTGTTGGAACTCTTTAGTACCGAACCGCAAAGCCTAGCAGCAAGAGCCAAGTAGTGGATAGCCGGGTGTCGCGTGAAGAACGCTGTGAAGCGCTTAATTGGACGTTGTAGCGTACTCTGTCGCGGATGCAATCTTGTACGAGAAAAGAGGCAGGTAAACTCTCGGCTGGAGCACTCGGAAGAAACTCGCTAGGGCGATCTTTTGACCAAACAACCTCTTAACAACCTGATAAAGCACTTTGAGCTGCCTTCATGAGAAATCCGGAACGCGTGAGGCCTTGATCATCTGCATAACGATCGATTTGTTCCAGGACTTCTTCGGGGAATGTAACGTTCACTCGCACAGGCCTGCGAACACCACGAGCAGCTGCTTTGATGGTAACCAGGATTGCAATGCTTTTGCGCTCTTGATCGCCAGCCATGACCTTTTCGAGACTGGACGGTTCCGGAATGGCATCGTTAGTACGTAGTTGCTCAATATGAGTAGCGAGCATCTCCTCGGCGATGCCCCGGACATCATCCAGACCGCTTACAGTAGTGCTCACGGTGGGAAAGTCAGGGAAGAACAGCTCGTAATTGTTGGCGACCTTCCTGATCACTGCAATATAGTTGCGCAAGTGTTTCCCCGATTCGATTCTGCTTGCCCTGTAATATTTAGTATCCTCATCAGGATGTCCGGTTCAGGAGGTGAAAAATAGGCTGGCGCGTCTCCCTGCTGACGCAAGAAAAGCGTTAAGAATGCCTGGATCGAGGACAAATACGGGTTTTCTAGAGTCCTCGACAACTTGAAGGTTTGGAACGTGGTGAGGTGCAAGCTGATTGCGCGTCCAGGATGCGCTGCACCGAACGCAGGCTGATCCCGACGGCCTTCGCCAAGCAGGCGCGCCGTCCGGTCGTTTCTCCCGGCCGCGGCCCCGGCTTCGCTCCCGGCATTTAATTAAAATTCAGCGCTGTTTTTTAAAACGCAAACAAGATGCTGCCACTATTGTGGCCTCGCCCGATCGCAAGCGGCTGATCGGGCGCAACACGGGGGTTGATTATGCAAAGCCTATACGCGTTTCTGAAAGACGAATCCGGCGCCACTGCCATTGAATATGGCCTGATCGCTGCTGGAATTGCAGTTGCAATCGTCGTGGTCGTCAAGAGTGTTGGCACTGAACTCAACACCACGTTGACCAAAGTTGAGAACGGGCTCAAGTAACAATAATTTAGCATCTCCTCCCATGGCACTCTTGGCCCCGGCCCCGGCTGGGGCCAAATTATTTGCGGGCGTGAGGCCGACAGCGCGCTAACTGAGATCGGCGGCCGCGCAACCCGCAATTCCTGTTACATACGACTTGTTAACCACGTCACCCCAGAGTGAACTCTCGATCATCTGCGCGATCGCTTGGCAGTGGGGATCATTGAGCTTCGAGGGCTAGCCTGGCGATTTGCCGTCCAGCAGCCCCTTCGGACCGCGTCCATTGAACCGCAGCACCCAGTCGCGAATGATCTGAAGCCCAACGCCACCGATCTTCGCCGCCTCGGTGCGTGTTGCGCCGTCATAGATCGCCGCAAGGGCCAGAAGCCGTCGGGCCTGCGGTGCGTTCTTCGTCTCCTTTGCCAAGCCGCGTAGCCGCGGCGCATCAAAATCCCGGCGCAACGGTATTGGAGCCGACATGGCGAACCTCCTTCGTTCGCGATGTTGAATCAGAGACATGCTGGTTCGGGAATCGTCCGAGAGTCACGATTTCAGAGATTTGGTATAAGGTACCTAAGGTAGACGCCAGCGGCGTTGTCAACAGAACCGACCGGAGTCCGATCATGTCCGAGGTGCCGACCCGCCGCGACGCGCTCCTCTCCACTGCCCTCATGTTCATGCTGCCCTGTACAAGCAACGCGGGTGCCGCCTCGAGGAACACCATGTCAGAGGCATCGCAGCAGGATCGTGTCGCCCGTTCCACAACGCGGGTCCGCGGCTTCGCCGATCCCGAGATGGACTTCCAGCTCCTGCGCAGCCTTGGCGCAGCGAACTACATGGGCGGAGCGGTTGGCGAGATCCTTGCAGCTGTCAGAAACATCAAGGACGGCGACCCGCGCAGCTGGCCTCCAACCTTTGCAGCGCTCGGCGATCAGACGCAGGCGACCGCACGCTCGGTCTTGCCCAAGCATCGTGTCAGCGCCAGAGAGCACTTTCAACGCGCCAGCATGTATTACCGCGCGGCTGAGTACTACGCTGATCCGGTCACCGATACCGCGCGAGCGCACGGGCTAGCATCGCGCAACGCCTTCCTGGAAACTGCCAAGCTCATGCCCGGGAAAGTGGAAGTGCTGCAGATCCCCTTCGAGAGCGTCTGGCTTCCCGGCTACCTCTTGCAGCCGGCCGGTGTCGACGCTCGACCACTCAAAACGGTCATGGTCCTGACCGGCTTTGATGGCACCGGCGAAGAGCTATATTTCCAGACCGGCCAAGCCGCCCTGGAGCGCGGCTGGAACGTCCTGATCGCCGAAGGCCCGGGACAAGCCGGCTTTCTCCGCTTCCACCCCAACGTGGTGTTCCGGCCTGATTACGAGGCGCCAGTCGGTGCCATGATCGACTATGCCCTCACGCGGCCCGAGATCGATCCCGAGCGGCTTGCGCTGTATGGCATCAGCTTCGGCGGGTATTTCGCGCCGCGTGCTGCCGCCCATGACGTGCGCATCAAAGCCCTGGTGGCCAATTCGCCGATCCCGGACCTGCACACCTACATAATGGGCTTTGTTGGACACGAGATCGTAGCCAACCCGCCGCCGCTGACGTTGCAGGAGGTCGACCGCGTCCCTGACCAGGAGCTGCCGCCAGGCCTGAAGCTGAGCCTGAAGGCGTCGATGCGTCGCTTTGGCAGGGACACCGTTGCCGGGTGGCTAGAGCGCATGCGTGATTTCCGGATCGGGGATGCTCTTCAGAACATCCGGTGTCCGAGCCTTGCTCTGGTGGGGGAAGGCGAGGGCCCGGCCGCCATGAACCTCTTCGAGAACTTCAGTCGCGGCGTGGGTGGCTCCGTGACCCGGCGCATTTTTACAACGGCTGAGGGGGCCGATAGCCACTGCCAGCTTGGTAATCTGCCCTTGTCCAATGCGGTGATTTACGACTGGCTGGACGAGCTGTTCGGGTGACGGAGCAACATCCTACGCCAGTAGCGGTAGGGACGCGAGTTTCCTTCATCGCCCTGCCACCGAAATCCCCGGAGCTCAACCCCGTCGAAAACGTCTGGCAGTTCATGCCCGACAACTGGCTCTCAAACCGAGTCTTCAAATCCTACGACGATCTCGTCGACCATTGCTGCGAGGCGTGGAACAAACTCACGGATCAGCCCTGGAGAATCATGTCGATCGGACTACGCAATTGGGCGCACGGGTTCTGATCAATGGAACCCGGTATTGATCGTTTCACTGGCCGCTCGGAACAAATTTACCTTCGGTTACTTGGGGTGCCGAGTTACGCGATTGCCTTCCTTGTTATAGGTTCGGATCTCGCCTTCCCACTGGTGGCTGCTGTCGCTGGATCGCCATCATCAGCGCGGTTGCCGCCAGATCAGTACGCAGATGATCGCGCATCGCCCAGCCGACGAGCTTGCGGCTGAAGAGATCCATGACGGCGGCGAGATACAGCCAGCCTTCATCGGTCGGGATGTATGTGAGGTCGGCGAGCCAGACGCGATTCGGCGCCGTGACGGTGAAGTCGCGGGCGAGGAGATTCGACGCGATCGGCAGCGTGTGCCGGCTGTCGGTTGTGCGCACGCGGCGTGGCGGCGCCATGATGGCGCGGATCCCATGCCGCCGCATCAGCCGCTCAATCCGTCCCCGGCTTGTGCCCCGTCCCTGTGTCCGCAGGGCGGCATGGACGCGCGGGCTGCCATAGCGTCCGCCACTGTCGTGGTGGACACGCCGGATTGCCGCTACCAGCTCAGCATTAGCCGACGATCGAGCACTGGGTGCGCGGCCCTCGAGGCCCATCTTGCAGGCGGCCTCGAACACGGTGACGCCGTCGAACTCGAACGTGCTCATTGAACTGGATCCCGACGGGCGTCTTGGCGAGCACCTTCTCCAGATGAGCCCTTGCGCCGCTCGAGCGGTTCCTGACGGAGATCGTCCCCATCGATTTCGAACACAGCGCTGTCCAATCCCTGTGAGTGCAGCCGGTCGAAGTCCGAGACTCCGTCATCATCACCGCACACAACGGCCTCGCCGTCGATTGAGATTGAGCTAACCCGCAGACTGCCGGCGGCCTCGACGATCGATGGGAAGCGGTGCGAAAGCGAGCCGTGCTCGTCTCCGGCGCCGTGGTCAACTGGACCTGCACGGGCTCGATCCGCACCAACTCGATCACCTCGTCGGCACGGGCGAGCAGCATTGGCGCCCACTACGCCACAAACCGACACTCAGAGGTGGGTGTGCGGGTGTTCATGTTGCGGCCGCGGTCGGGGGTCGTTCAATGCATCCGATGAGCCTCGACAAAGCGGATGAGATCACCGACGGCCTCAAGCTGGTTAACCATGTCGTCGGCGATTTCTACGTCGAATTGATCTTCAATCATGATCATCAGCTCGAGCCGGTCGAGCCAATCGGCCCCAAGATCCTTGCGGAAGCGCGCTCCATCCGAGACACGCTTATCGTTTACGCCGAGATACTGGGCAACCAGTTTGCGGACGTTAGTGGCAACGTTCTCGTTTGTGGCCTTGCCTTGGAGGGTGATGCTGCTGATGTTCATGGCTGATCTCCAATGCGATGCACATTTGACATTTGGCATACGCCATTGGTTCAACATCGTGGCCGTATCAGAACCGTATTGAAATACTTTCCGAACGTTGCATTGACGTCACACTCGTTCGTGCACCCGGCCACAGCCCGGTCTTTGGCAATTGCCAATGTGGGCAGTATCGCTAGAGCAAGGCTATGCAACAATCGCTACCTCGGATTGAAGTCTCCGCCGCCTCGGAATGGCCATGACTTTGCCGTCGTACATTGCGACTGCCACGAGATCGCCACGAACCCCGGCTGATCCTGGCGCATTATTGTCCGATGTCCAAAGCGTGTCCCCGTTCGCCTTATCGGGATAGGGGGCCTTACGGCCCCGCCCCTCCCACACCATCATGCGTACGGGTCCGTACACGGCGGTTCGGCGGCGAGGAAAGCAACGCTCCAATGATCTGCGCGAGGCTCATGCCTCGTGTACGACGCGTCATCCCCATCACTCTCGCTATGAACCGGCCGGTCTTGGGCGCCAGGCGGCGCTTGATCGATGGTCCGGTCGTGAAGCTGAAGCCCTAGGAACTTCCCGCTCGCGCGGCATGGCGACCGCACTCTTCGCTTTGTTGAAAACCTTGAACCAAGCGGAAATCAGCGCCACCAGGCGCGCCCATTCCGCGTCCGTCACGCACTGAAGCTGCAAACGTCCCGACAGCTAATCGGGGGAGGTGCCGTGTTGAACTTTAACTGTCGCATACAATCCAGCGGTCCTGCCCTTCCGAACCTCATCTATTGCGGCTCGTAGTGCGTCATCCTTGCTGTGGAATTGGCCATGGACTCGGTTACGGATAATCAAGCACCAACCCCGCAACTCCGGTCTTACGACACAATTCAGCTCACGCATTTCGCGGTCCTCAAAGGGTTCCGCTGCACAGAAGCTGAGAATCAAGACAAAGTTTAGGCGACGCAGGGCCTCTTTTGGGGGATGCGTCGTTAGTTGCGTCGATAGAGCCGACTTGGCGGTCCCTTCCCAATTGCTGCGCGCGCCGCCTCTGGTCAAATCGCCACGCCACCGAGTAGTCCGATCCTACGAAATGGCCGCCTCGCCGGAATAGAACCCGTTGCCTTCGATCCGCTCTTTTGCGAGCCCCTCTTGTTGCGCGGCGTTTCGGCTTCCCTGTCGTAGGCTTAATCATTCCCGGCTTGAGTCCCAAGGTATCCAATGAAGACTGAGTGAGTTCGCCACTACCTCAACCTGCTCGTCGGCGGTATGATCTGGCCTCAGCTTAAATAGAGCAATCGCCCTGTGCTCATTGGCTTCAACAACGGCATAGGCGGTGCGCAGCGGCTCCCCGCCTCCAAGCGCTCGGTGATCCGGATAACGAGGTATCCTGCCATGATGGCAATATAGACGGGTCGCCGTCTCAGAGCGAGGGGCGATCTTAGCGTGCTCCCATCAACAGCTTGACCTGCCCAGACCCACATCGCCCTACCACCACCGGTCGGCTGATCGTGCCTCCCCACCTCGAAAACCGCGCAAGCGGCATTTGTGTGCCGTGCCGACCGGGCTTGCGATTGGCTGCCCCGCGACTGAACGCCCTCCATCGTGCAATAAAAAAACCGGCGGGGCCATTCGCCGTGGCCCCGCCGGTTTCATGACGCCTCGCAGCCATGTTTGGCTTGCGGGCAGTGATATACCGGACCGGGTCCTAACGGGCTGTGAAAACACGGGGCTAACAACCCGTGAAAACGCAGCGCTGGATTTAACAGTCCATAAGCCGTTCCAGTCGATCAGCTTGCTCGGCACCCTATGGGCTGTGGGCACGCCATGGGGGTTTGCGTCCGTCAAAAACCGCATCATCGTGCGCGGCGAGCAGGGGAAGCGGCGCACGGCCTCATAGTTGCCCGGCCGCAGCGTGGCTGGGTCGATCTTACGCCGACAACGCCTATTGGACGTGCCCGCCCGAGATGAGCGTCCGAACGCGGTCGTACATTGCAAGTCCTTCGGTCACGTGCGCCTGATAACAGGCTTGGCGCGCACGCATCAATGCAGAAAATGCCGTGTCGAAGATCTGCCTGTTCACCTCGTGCTTCAGCTGTGTGACGAGCTGCAAGTCGCGCGTGGCACATGCGAGCGGCAAGGACGAGTTTCTGCCCGTGGTCTCCTCGGCGCTCGCCGAGATCACCGGCGTAGCTGCCCTTGCGCAGCTTGGGGATGCGCAGTTCAACCGTTCCGGCGCGCGTCTCCCAGATGCGGTCGCGGTAGCCGTTACGTTGGGCAAGCCGATCGGCGGTCTTCTCGCCGTAGCCGGCGCCCGGAAGGGTCCCGACCTCCAGCTCCATGAGCCGCTGGGCGGCAAAGCCGATCATCTCGCGCAGCAGATCGGCGTCGGGGGTCTTCTCCACAAGCGTGCGCAGGTTCATCATCTCGTCGGTCATCGGTGGTTCCTCGAATCAGGTTGGTGTTCGCAACCCGACCCTACCGGCAAATCATCGATGACCACCGCGAAGCCGCTCGCTCGCTACAGCGCTATGGGGGCGCGCTCCCGAGCGGCTTCGCTATCGCCCAGCTACACCATCACAGGGGACACGACCATCACCCGCTCGACCTCAACCGGTCCGATTCCCGTTTGGATCGTCCGCAGCGGACCGTGACCGTGCCGCACAATACGGTCGCGACCGTCGGAAAGCGCTCGATACGCCGCCTAGCTTATTCCGTCATCACCCAGGTTCCCGCATAGCTCCCCGGAGCTTGGGGAGCAGCCCACGTCGAGCGTGACGCCTTATTGGTTGGTCAGCATTGTTACGTACTCGACTCCGCGCCGTTAAGGACCTAAGCGCATAGTTGGCCGCCTGCGTGCTGGAAGAAATCCGGCGCCGCGTCGTTAAAGCGTTGCGAATTTTGTCGCGGCCACGAGGGGAAATCCATGTCTCACGTTGTGGAGGTCTGTCGGCACATGGCCAGCCGGTGCTTGGCGGTGGCCGCAGAGACGACGGATGAACAGCAAAGTCGGTTCTGCTACGTGCGGCCGCAAGGTTGAATGAGTTTAGCAGACCGGCAGGAGAGCGGTATACGGCATTGAACAACGGGCAGGGCACGCGTAGGAGGGTGAACATGGGCGTGAAATCGCCAGACAAAGTCGATGTTGAAGTCGGACAGAGAATTAAGGTGCTGCGCAACGACGCCGGAGTTTCACAAACGGTACTGGCAGAAGAACTGGGAGTAACATTTCAGCAGGTGCAAAAATACGAGAAGGGCGTCAACCGCGTCGGCGCAGGTCGTCTCACCAAGATCGCCGGAGTGCTCAACGTCCCGGTGAGCAAACTGCTTGGAACTCGACGAGGACTCCAGTGCCACAAGCAGGGGGTACGACAATTCAGCTTCACCACTGCAATTGCTGACAGCACCTGGCGCGCTAAGATTATTACGCGCATACGCAAAGCTGGAAGACGGGGTGATGCGCCGCTCAATCGTTGCCATGGCCGAAAATGTCGCGCTTGGCAGAGAAGGAGAGTCGAAGAAAGCGGCAATGAAAGGTAGCGTTCGCGCAGCCAATGGCGTTTAAGACATTTGGCATGCCCGTCCGGGTCGTTCAGAGATCGTTAAGGTCCCGCAGTTGAGGGTCTCGGCCTCGACCTCGGCGCCCACGGAGGCCCCGCTCGCGCTGTAGACGCCGCAGAGCACGGATTTTCGTCGCCTTGCAGAGGGATGGACGCTGGGCGAGCCTGCTTCGCTCTGCGGACGTGCAAAGCGGCCGGCGTTGAGCGCGCCAGCTTCAATCTGCGTTGATCTGGGCTGCCTGGATCAATGTCGCCCACTTCTCGGTCTCCTCGGCGATGAGCTTTCCGAAGTCGGCGGGCGAGCCTGTGACCCTCGCGGCGACAGAGGGGCGATGTCATCGCTGCAACGGAGGAGCCGTGACTGGCAGGCGATAGAATGCGATCGCGGTGCCGCCCAGGATAAGATCGCGTTCGTTGCGTGAAAGGCGAGCAAGCGCGCGGCCGGTCTCGCGCCACACCTTGCTGTAGCCGCCGCGCAGGGCGGCCACCGGCCAATCGCTGCCGAACATCAGCCGCTCAGACCCAAACAACTCGAGCGCACGGTCAATGTACGGCGCAATGTCCGCCGCGCTCCAGTGGTCGGCGGGGCCGGCATCGAGACCCGACACCTTGGCGAAAACATTGGGCAGCCGGGCGGCGCGGGCAAGCAGCGAACTCCAAGGCTCGAATTCGCGTGCAGTAATCGGCGGCTTGCCGAGGTGATCGATCACGATTCGCAGGTCAGGCACGCGTTGCGCGACCAAAGGAACATGCTCCAAATGACGGGGCAGTATGCCCACGTAGTCGAACGTCAGGCCGCGGGCCGCCAGAATCTGCAGCCCCTGCAACACGTCTGGGCGGATGATCCAATCGGGATCGGGCTCGACATTGACCAGATGGCGGACGCCGACTAGTTTCGGCTCGCCTGCGCGTGCATCGAGCGCCCGGTCAACATCGCCCGGCTGTGCAAGCGGCACCCAGCCGACCACACCTGAAATCCAATCATGAGTGCGGGCATTCGCGAGCAGCGCCTCGTTTTCCGCCGGGCCGTCCGCCGCTTCAATCGTCACGGTACGGTGGACCCCAGCCGCTATGAGCTCGGGCACCAGGTCGTCCGGCTGGAACGAACGCCGCAGCGGTTGGAACGCGGGATCGCCGACGTAAGGCGGCGCCTCCATCCAGGATGTTTGATAAGTGCCGTACGTCCAGAAGTGCTGATGTGCATCGACGATGACACCCATTGCGTGTCTCCGAGGGCAAGTTCCGAGTGCTCGATGCCAGTCAACGCGAACTCGTCAGATTCGGCAGCTGATGCCTTTAGCTGTGCAAAGCGACACGGACATCGAGCGCGGCTCGCTAGCTTCGCAACTGAGCCGAACAGCGCCGCCATTGTGGTGCCGACGACGAGCGTCCTCCGGCGACGC
Organism: uncultured Alphaproteobacteria bacterium; assembly: GCA_963777755.1. Lineage (GTDB taxonomy): Bacteria > Pseudomonadota > Alphaproteobacteria > Rhizobiales > Xanthobacteraceae > DATFWC01. The sequence continues at coordinate 69,585 of CAVZSC010000044.1, read as the reverse complement.
GCGACGATCATTGGCTTCGCGGCCCGGCACCGTTTGCCGGTGATGTATCCATACCGTCTTTTCCCGAAGGAAGGAGGGCTCCGACTTGGCCACGCACTACCGGCAAGCAGCGGCTTACATCGACCGCATCCTGAGAGGGGAGAAGCCACCGGACTTGCCGGTACAACTGCCGGCCAAGTTCGAGTTGGTGATCAACCTGGTCACCGCCAAGGCGCTCGGCCGAAGTGCCGGCCACGATACTCGCGCTCGCCGACGAGTTGATCGAATGAGTGCGCCAGGCAAAGCTGGTGCGATCCAGCCGGTGGAAGTCCGGCCCAAGTAAGGAGTAGCGTCCGCTTGGTAGCGAGTGTTGCGTGGCCACCGGCGACGGGGGTTGCGAAGCGTACACAGCGATTGCATGGGGTGTGGGATTGAGCCACGAAAGGTCATACATCGCAGGGGCCGAAAGTTTTCATTCGCCCGAAGGCAACATGTGCGGCACCGCTACGCGAGGTGCTGACGCCCTGCCGGGGTCTAAGGCCACATCACGTGCAAAAGGATCGCATCGGAACCTGGGAGGTCTCGGGTCTGACCATCGCTGTCGAGTGAGTGCTGAGTACGATGGTCCGCATCGGGAAGGCGAGGAGCCGAAGCCGATGATGCACGGACCCGAGAAGTCGGACTCCGTCATAGTAGCTGTGAAGCCGGCGAACAAAGTGGCGCTCTGCTGCGGAGCAATCCGCGGCGGAACCAGCCGCAGCGGAGTCGGTGGAGCGAAGGGCGGGGACCAAGGGGAATGCGCACTGGCAAAGCACGCACTGGACTCAGCGCCAGGCTCGCGTGTCACAGGCGCTGGCCCGCATACGGCGATTGCTTCCCGTTTGGACCCGAGGTGGGAGCCGTATGCGGGAAAGCCGCACGTACGGTTCTGGGCGGGGGGCGCGTGATGAAACACGCGTCCCTACCGCTACAGAGACGGCAGTTCATCACGATGCTGGGCGGTGCGGCGGCGACGGCATGAGCCGCAAGGTGCCGACGAACTCAAAGGGCTCGGCGATGCTGCGGGTTCCGAATGGGACGTGGTAGGGTGGGTGACGGGCGCATGCCCGTCAGGCTAGGGCCCGCCCCTTGGCTCCCCTCGGGCGGGCGCCACTTTTCCCTGCTGATGAAAAAGCTCCGCCGGCAGGGGCCTAGGGGTTGGGGCACCCAGGCTCCTGACAACCTGTCACCTGGTCGCATCCAGCCAATTCACACGATCGTTACTGCGGCTTGGGACAAATCTTGATCCATTCTCCGTCAACCATCCAATCGATGCAGCGACCGCCTGCGACTTGGTCGAGCTCGGCCTCAGTAAGGGCGGAGATTGATTTAACTTCAGTGTTGTTGGGATTGCGGTCGGGACCAGTGGCCTGAACGAGTTGTAACAGCTTACTCATCTTCGTCTCCGTGATGTTGCCGCCGTTTCGCGAGCGGCAGGAAGTCGCCTCGCCCGGAGACTTGAGGCAGGTGAACGCTTGCCCGGGCGCGTTCACCTTTTCACCATAGCGAACCTGTTGCTGTGGTATTTCCCACACCGACGAACGTTGCGCGTACTTACCGCCTGGCCGACAGCCGCGCCGCATCCGGAAATGCAGGCACACTGGGAGGGGTGGACGTGTAGTGCGATCGACCAAGTTCGAACTCGTGATCAACTTGCCGACCGCCCGTGCACTCGGCCTCGAAATCCCAGCGACGCTGCTCGCCCGCGCAGACGAGGTGATCGAGTGAGTGCGCCAGGCGAACTGGTGCGATCCAGCCGGTGGAAGTCCGGCCCAAGTAAGGAGTAGCGTCCGCTTGGTAGCGAGTGTTGCGTAGCCAATGGCGACGTTGGCTGCGAAGCGTACACAGCGATTGCATGGGGTGTGGGATTGAGCCACGAAAGGTCATACATCGCAGGGGCCGAGGGCTTTCACTCGCTCGAAGGCAACATGTGCGGCACCGCTATGCGCACTGGAGGACAAGATCGTCCAACGGGCGGCACTCGCGCTGCTGAACGTGATCTACGAGGAGGAGTACCTCGGGTTCTCGTATGGGTTCCGGCCGGGGCGCGGCGCGCATGATGCGATGGATGCGCTCTGTGTCGGGATCCACAGCAAGAAGGTGAGCTTCATACTGGACGCCGACATCCGGTCGTTCTTCGACATGGTGAGCCAAGACTGGCTCATCCGGTTAGTGGAGCATCGGATCGGCGACCGGCGCATCATCCGCCTCATCCGTAAATGGCTCAAGGCGGGCGTCCTGGAAGACGAGGTTGTGACGGTCAGTGACAAGGGGACGGGGCAGGGAGCGGTGATCTCGCCGCTGCTTGCCAACATCTACCTGCACTACGTGCTCGATCTGTGGGCCGAGCGCTGGCGACGGCGCAAGGCCACGGGCGACATGATCATCGTGCGCTACGCCGACGACTTCATCATCGGCTTTCAGCACGAGAGTGACGCCCGGCGCTTTCTGGATGAGATGCGCGAGCGGCTAGGAAAGTTTGCGCTGACACTGCACCCCGAGAAGACCCGGCTGATCGAGTTCGGGCGCTATGCGGCGGAACGCCGCCAGCGGCGCGGGCTTGGCAAGCCTGAGACCTTCAACTTCCTGGGCTTCACCTTCATCTGCGGCAAGACCCGCGCGGGCAGGTTCCAGATTAGACGGAAAACCCGGCGGGACCGCATGCGGGCAAAGCTCGAGATGATCAACGAGGAGATGTGGAAGCGCATGCACCAGCCGATTCCCGCTCAGGGAAAGTGGCTGTGGTATGTCGTCCAAGGCTACTTCAACTACCATGCCGTGCCGACCAATGGCCGAACGCTGCACGTGTTCCGGCACCATGTCACCGACCTGTGGCGGCGCACGCTACGGCGACGCAGCCAAAAGGATCGGGTGACGTGGGCACGGATGACCCAGCGGATGGACGACTGGCTCCCGAAACCGAGCATCCTTCATCCTTGGCCGAGCGATCGCTTCGCCGTCACACACCCGAGGTGGGAGCCGTTTGCGGGAAAGCCGCACGTACGGTTCTGTGCGGGGGGCGTGCGATGAAACGCACGTCCCTACCGCTCCAGCGGCGCACATTCTTCCTCACACTGACGACGGCTCGGCGGGCGACGATTGATGTGCGCTCGATAGCGCGAGCGCCGATGACGCACTTGCGTCTCGGTATTGCCAGCAACTCGATGCCTGTCTGCTACAGGCGCACCTGAGCGCAGCTCATGACGTGGCAGAGCCAGGTCGCGTCATCAGTGGACCTCTTCCGAGTTCGCGCGCAGACCGAGACGCACCATGAGGCGCAGCAGGCGCGCGAAGCCTTCCGGAATTTCCGCCTCGCCTGTCGCGTAACGCTGGCCGGTGCGCTTCGACACGCCCAGAAATAAACCGGCCCGCTGCTGCGACAGCCCGATCCGTTCCAGCGCTTCACGATAATGCGCAGGCGTCATGCGCTCCTCCCCTTCGCGACCGTGTGCTCCCGAGGCGTGGTCGCCCGAGCAAAGCCATTGAGGCTCCTTCCGATACGCACATTCGTGCGCGTCCGCGAGAGCGCGCTGGCGACGCCGCAGCGAACGCCGAACGCAGCCAGTTCCTGGGCTGCATCCAACCCGAAGGCCATGTTGCTTCGTGCCAATTTGTTGCTGACGTATGCCAGGGGCCAGCGAGCCTCCTAGCGGTTACACGAGTGTCGGCCTTCGGACAGACAGCGCTTCAGCACCAGGTGCACTATGGCCATTGCCGAGGCCACTGGTGCGCGCGTGGCCCATTCTGCAACTAGCCTCGGCCAGACCCCGGCATCCCACCGTTGTCGGGGTCTTGCTTATGGGCAATGCCTCTCGCCCTCATCGTCCTCGACCTTGTTCGCCAGGAGGCTGCACCGATGATCGCCCAGTTCCTCCTCACTGCCATGCTGTTCGCCATCCTGCTGTATGCCTCGATGACCTATCGGGAGGCGCCGATCATCGGCTTCCTCGTCGTCCTGGCGGTGTTCCTGGCGCTCTATTTCGTGTGGGTGCCGGAACATGCGAGCCGGCTGGCGGCGCTGGTCGGCATCGGCCGCGGCGTCGATCTCGTCCTCTACACCTGGGTGGTGATCAGCCTGATCATGCTGCTCAACCTGCACCTCAAGCTGCGCTCGCAGATGGAGCTGATCACGCTGCTGGCGCGCAAGATCGCGATCGAGGACGCCCTGCGCTCGGCGCCGAAGCCGCGGCAAGCGCAGGAGGCTTTGCTCTCACGCGGAGGCTGATTGCACCGCGCGCCAGCCGGGCTCGCGCGGCCGGCTCATGCGACTTGTGCCCTTGCCGCTGCCAGGTGGCGGGCGCAGCGCAGGACGCATCAGCGGGCTTCCTACGCGGTTTGCGGCAGGTCGTCTTGCCCGTGGGTTAGGACCTCGCGCGTCGACGAAATACGGGCTGCACTGGCCTGCCCACGAGGTAAGTCTCGGGTCCGTCTTCGAGCGCCTCGCGATAAACGCCGAGTGCGCCGTCGATCGCCTCTATGGTTTGATCTATGTCGACGTCCGAGTGCGAATAGCTAACGACCAATGAGGGAGCAAGCACGCCGCGGCGAATGGTCTCCTGGAGGAAGAGCGTGCGGAACACCTGCGATGGTGCCCCCTCGCCGTCACGGCAAGCATAGACGAGGTTGGCAGGTCGACCGACGACCCTGAAATGGCCGCTCAGACCGTGGCGCGCTGCTGCCAATTCAACCCCGGCCTTCAGTCGCTGGCCTTGCCGCTCCAGTGTCTCGACCACTGGCTCGTTGCGATAAATCTCCATCACGGCCATTGCAGCGGCGAGCGCATGAGTTTCAGCGCCATGCGTCGTCGACAGCAAAAACACGCGATCCCGATCATGGTCGAGGCCACCGAGTCGCATGATGTCGCGTTTACCAACCAGCGCCGAGACCGCAAAACCGTTGCCAAGCGCTTTACCAAATGTCGAGAGGTCCGCTTCGACGCCATAATGGCCCTGGGCAGTGCGCTGCGGCCACCGAAAGCCAGTGATCATCTCGTCGATGATGAGCATCGCACCATTGCGATGACACAACTCGCGCAGCCCGGCCAAATATCCAGGCGCAGGCTCGACATCTTTGGCAGCCTCGAGGATTACCGCTGCAATGCGTTCGCGATGCGCTGAGAACAGCGCTGCTACGCCGGCGAGGTCGTTGTAGCGAAAAGTCAATGTCAGGCGCTTCACTTCCTGCGGGATGCCGGCCTCCAATGGCGATGTGCAGATTGCCCAGTCATCATAGGAATAGAATGGGTGGTCTGCGCACAGCGCGATCATGTCGCGGCCGGTGTATGCGCGGGCGAGGCGAACGGCGGCAGTGGTGGCGGTCGAACCGTCTTTTGTAAACTTTGCCATCTCCGCACCAGGCACCACCTCAAGCAGATGCTCGGCGCACTCAACCTCCAGTGGCGAAGGTCGCGTGAAGTTTGTACCCTGCCGCATCTGCCGGGAGGCGGCGGCAATCACCGACGGAAAAGCATGGCCAAGCGCGACAGCTCGCAATCCCATTCCGTATTCGATAAATTCGTTGCCATCGGCATCCCAGACGCGGCAACCGAAGCCTTCATCAATGAATCCCGGTGCCAGCACCGGATATTGATCATCGCCCTTCGCATACGTATGCGCCCCGCCCGGTATGACCAAGTCTGCGCGAAGGCGGAGTGCATTGGAAAGCGTATAGTTGCGGTCTTCCGCTACTCGCCTAAATGCGCCAGCGTCCAACGCTTCTATGCTCATTCGTGACGACCGCAATACATGCTCTTAGAGGTTAATGCTCGCGAGCGGTCAACCGTGCAAGCGTTCGTTGCCGGTAACGTAAACAGCGCAGCTTCACGGACTGATAACGGGCGGAGTGGACCAGCATTGCTGGACGGCTTCAGCTCGGCGCCGAACTCGCGCATTTACGTTAATATCAGCGCGCCGTTTGGCTCAATCAAACGTGCGCTAGGATGAACTGGGCTCGGCCCTGGAGAGAGATCAATCGATCTCCCGTGTGTCCGCCACCCGGTCCATGGGCCGAGCCACCGACCCCGAGCAGCAGAAGCGATTGATAGCGCAGCAGGCCTGAACGCAGCATGAAGCGCCAGTCGTCGGTAGGCACCCCCATCTCCGGGGATACCCTGCCCAAAGGGGACCCGGTGGGGGGCGGCCCCCGCCTGTGAGAGGGGGGGGTGGCGGCTTTGACGTCATCCCGACCGCCGCGTCTCGAAATTTTCGTCTGGTGGTGTGAAGCCGCCATCCGCCGCCGACGAGCCGATCGATACCGGCATCGGGATTGAGCGGCGGGGCTCAGAAAGGGTCGAGTATGCCGAGCCGTGCCAATGACGCCCGGTTGCGGCGACTGGAGCAAGCACGGTGCGGCCCCGTCCATATCGTGTGGGCCGATGACGACGCCCAGACGTCGGCCGAGATCGCGCGCCTTGAGGCCGAGCATCCGGGAGAGTTCGATCATGTGCGTTCGCTGGCGAACGGCCGCAGATGGCGCGATCTGCTGAAACCCGCCTAACACGGCTTGAGCAAGAAACCGCCCGGGCCACGGAAGCCCGTCGGTACATATACATTTTCTGTGATCGCGCCGAGCTGTCGGCCTCGCGGTGTTGCAGCCGACCAAGTTCGAGCTGGTGATCAACCTTAAGACCGCCAAGGCGCTGGGCCTCGATATTCCGCCAGGGGTGCTCGCCCTCGCCGACGAGGTGATCGAATAGGTGCGCCAGGCAAGCTGGTGCGATCCAGCCAGTGGAAAACCGGTCCAAGTAAGGGGCAGCGCCCGCTTGGTAGCGAGTGTTGTGTGATCCCTGGCGACGGTGGTCACGAAGCGTACACAGCGATTGCATCGGGTGTGGGATTGAGCCTCGAAAGGTCAGACATCGCAGGGGCCGAGAGTTTTCATTCGCTCGAAGGCAACATGTGCGGCACCGCTATGCGAGGGGCTGACGCCCTGCCGGGGTCTAACCCACCGCCGCCGTTCGCCTGAAAGCAGACCAGCCCGAGTTTCGGCTCGCCGCTAATTCTTTTGCCAGCCAGCGCCTTGCGGCTGAAACTACCTCTCCGCTTACGACCTGATCGCCTTGGGGGCGCAATTCATATTCTGTCGAGCGTCGATGACAATCGCCCCACATACACCTGGCGAGGCATCGGTACATAACAGCCGCCGCTAACGTCATTAAGCTCGGCGTCTGTAAGGGGCGGACCTCAAGGGGGAGAACCTCGAGGGGGCGGACCTCGAAGGGATTCTCTGCGTTGCGCATTTCAGTCTCCATCGTTCTAGAGCGGACCGTTCCGCCACCGTCGTGAAGGCTTTGGCGCACAGCTCTTTCCGATACTGTGATCGCGGTCACATTCAGGAATGGCCCCCTCAAGGGTCAGTTCGCGCAGGTCGTCCTCGTGGCCCTTGACCGTGATCACCAACTCCGCCAGCTCGACCACGTGCAGGTCGTGGGCTGCGGCCATCCTGGCGAAGGGCTGTGTGCCGCCGGGCGGCAGCTGGTACCCAAATTTTCAGGGTTTCACCTGAGTGACAAACAGAGTTTGCCCCGCAAGGATGAGATCGCCAGACGGTACAGGAGGCGATGGGTGTCCATAGTTGAGTTCATCAAGATGTGTCTGACGGGATTTGCAATATCGGCCGCTATTATCGGCTCAGCCGTTGCCGTTATTGCCTTGGCTCCATGAGCGCCACCGGGCCCCTCACCGGCACAGCCGCCGCAGCTGCGCCAGCCGGTCGGCAAAGGCCGTCAGGTCGTCTTCGCGGCCCTTGACCGTGATCGTCGTCTCCGACAGTTCCACCACGCGCATGTCGTGGGCTGCGGCCATCCGGGCGAAGGGGGGCGTGCCGACGCCCTGCGGCAGCTCGAAGGTCTTGGTTAGCCGGGCGCTCAGGCTACCGCCTCCGCGAGCCCTTCCTCTCTCGCGGTCCGCTCTGCCACGTTGCGGTTGATGAGTCCCAGCACGGCGGTGAGCGCGACCAGTTCGGCGCGTTCGAGCCGGACATCATTGATCAGACCCGTGAGCCCAATCGCGTGACCCGATCGACATCATTTCCAAGTCTGATCAGTGAACTTGTTCCGAGCCGCGCAAGAATGGACCAAGAGATCGCAGTTCGGATGTGCAAGTAACTGGATCACCTTCGCTTTGATCTGAATCAATGCTTCGGTCCACGACTTGCGGTATAAAGCGGGTCGATGTCATAGGGAGCTGGATTCCGGCGTTGGCCAAACTCGTAGTCTGATCAAGCAACCGGATACTTTTTTTGAGAAGCCACTCTGCTGGCGTCTGAGCAACCCCCACCAAAATGATCAAAGAAGAGCTTGCCATGGCAGAAACAGGTCGAAATGTCCAGAAAAACCAGTTAAACGCAGCGTTTCCCGCCCCAGCTCGCCTGCAGCGCTTTGCAAGTCTGGCTTACCCGTTCCTGTTCGAAGCAGAGGACGATCGTTCCTATAGTGAGCTCCTCGAGAGCGTGTGCGCAGCAGTGAAGCCCGTCAATGTTATCGAGGAAATGTTCGTAGCCGATGTCGTACTGTTGCAATGGGAAATCCTGGAGCTGCGCCGCTTGAAATCAGCTTTGATTGCGGTGACTGTGTACGAAGCGCTGAAAAGTGCGCTTTATTCCCTGGTGGAGTACGACCTGATTGAAGAAGAGTTTGAGCAAAGAGTAGCAGAAGAGTTGAAAGCAAACGTGTCCGATGACAAAGATGAAGGGTTTGTTCAAGAGTTAATGCGCAAGTATCACGACGACGAACCAGGTGCCAAGAATCTGATTGATCAAATCCTCGAGCCTGCGGGACAAAGCTGTTATGGCGTGTACAAATCGCTAAAGGATGATAAGCTAGAAGCTCTCGCGCGATCGTGCGCGCGACGCGAAACCGATGATATTAAGCAGGTGGAACAGCTTCTAGCCGCTCGCGGCTTGACAGTGCACGAGGTGACCGTCGATCCCATAATGCGTAAAGTCGAGGACCTGCAGCGGATTGACCACTTGATCACGAGCGCTGAGAACCGACGCAACACCGCGTTGCATGAAATAGACCGGCGATGGTCGAGGCTTGGTAACCAACTCCGACGAAGCGTTGAAGCTCAGGACGCGGAGTTTGAGGTAATTCATAGCGAAGGAAAAACAGCGGCTTGACCAGCGAGCGTAAAAGAAGCGCCAATCGCGCTAACTCGCATGCTAGCACGGGCCCAAAATCTCCCTGGGGCCGTGCCAAGTCAGCGCGAAACGCGCTTCGTCATGGCTTGAATGTGCCCCTCAAACTTGATGCGGCTGTTTTTGACGACGTCGAAACACTGGCGCGAGAACTTGTTAAAGGCAGCCCGAACACCGAAATTGAGGATCTCGCTCGCCGTGTCGCCGAAACGCAGATCGAATTGGCCCGCGTGCGCCATGTGCGGCACCGACTTCTGGCTCAAAGCTTCAACGATCTGCCGCGAGCAGACACGCCGATGACAACGGCAGTGGGACGCACATTTAGCTCCGCCGATTTTTCATCGAAATGGCTGGCGTCATCTGAAAGAATGGAACCTCAGACGCTGACATCAAATCTGTCGCATTTAATAAAGCAGCTTCTTGCAATTGACCGCTATGAAAGACGCGCCTTATGGCACCGACGATGCGCGCTCCGCGCTTTTGCAATGTTATGTCGTTGAAACGAGGAATATCAATCACAGGCTGTAGAACAAGCAAAACGAAGCCAAAAAGCTGTGATTATTCAAAGGGACCTTGCATCCAGGCTCAATCGTGGCGGTTGAAAAATATTGGAGCCCAATTGAATACGATCCGCTGTGGCTGCACCGCCTTTTGCAGTCGATTCGACCGATGCCGCTGCAGTACTACCGGCCGCAAGCTCCTCAAGATCGGTGCACTCGTCAACCATCAGCGTCCACGAGTCCTTACCGAGACGGTGCTGGCACGGATCGATCGTGTCCTCCACGATCACGACCATCGCGCTAGGTTGCGCTGCACCAAATGCCGGCGGCCATCATTAACCGAAACGGCTGAGCCGTCACCTTTGCCCGACCGTGCGGGGGCGGGCGTCTTGCCAGCTTCGGACGAGGAAATTGAACCGCGATTTCAAAGTGATATGGTGCCGCTGCGTCTCGCCGGGCCGGCGCGAGAACCCGCGGTAGAACTCAAGACCCGATCTGTTGCAGACAAATGTCGCATTAACGGACGCTGGTAACGCTGGATGCTTTCTCCGACTGCAAGCGATGACGGCCTGTTGACGGCCTTCCTGTCGCCGGCCTCGTTCTGGTTCCCGGACCGGCTGGTGGAGTTCCGCCTGGATCGAGCACGCGCCGTTCGCGTTCTGGCTGATCGACGCGACGCGGCCGCGCGTGCTGGTCGAGCTTGGGACCCATGGCGGCTTCTCCTACGCGGCGTTCTGCCAGGCGATCGACCGGCTCGGCGTCGGTACGCGTTGTTATGCGGTCGATACGTGGGCCGAAGACCAGAATGCGGGGGTCTCGGGAGCGGCGGTGTTCGGGGAGCTCCGCGCCTATCATGACGAGCGCTATGCGACCTTCTCCCAGCTCCTGCGGACGACCTTCCAGGATGCCGCGAGCTATTTCGAGGACGGCTCGGTCGACCTCCTGCATCTCGACGGGAGCCACCGCTACGAGGACGTGCGGAGGGACTTCGAGGTCTGGCGAACCAAGCTGTCCGACCGCGCCGTCGTCGTGTTCCACGGCACGAATGTGCGCGAGCGCGGCTTTGGCGTATTCCGGCTGTGGGACGAGCTGCAGAGCGGACATCCGTCGTTCGAGTTCATCCACGGGCACGGCCTCGGCGTGCTCGCGGTCGGGCCGCGCTGTCCGGAGCGCGTCCGCCGCCTGTGCGCGATGACGGACGCGGAGGTCGAAACGGAGGTCACCCGCGCCGCCTACGCGCGGCTCGGCGGCGCCGTGCGCGAGCGCCTCCTGGCGCAGCGCCGCATTGCGGATTCGAGGACGCGCGTCGGCGAGCTGGAGCAGGCGCTGGCGGAGCGGACTGACGCCGTGCGAGAGCAACAGGTCCTGCTCGCCGACCAGGATCGAACGATTTCGATCCTGCAGAAGAAGCTCGCCGAAATACCGCAGCTGCGCGAGGCTCTGGACGAAGCCAACCTTGACCTCGCCAAGAATTCCCGTGCGCTCAACAACGTCTATCAGCAGCTCTCTCAGCACAAGCTGCAGTCGCAGCAGCTCCAGCACCAGCTCGAGCTGACCCACAACAGCACGTGTTGGCGCATCACGGCGCCCCTGCGCTCGCAGGCCGTGCAGTCGATCTATCGCGCGATGCGGGCGTCATTCGCATCTCGGCCGACCGCCGCCGGGACGGGGGGCGCGGTTTCCCCGATCAATGCCCTCGCCCGCCGCGACTCCACGATCGGGGCGGACAAGGCGACAACCGGCATTTGGCGGCCCCTCCTCGAAGCGGCCGAGCCGCGCATCCGCATCGTGTTCCTCTCGGGCGATCCCGGGACGCCCGGTCATCTGTTCCGCATCGAACGATGTGCGGCCGCCGCTGCGGCCGCCGGTGCGGAGACGGTCATCGTGCGCGTCGACGAGCTCGATGCTCATTTGCACACCGTGCAGGCCGCCCACATCATCTTCATATGGCGGACACAGTGGCACGATCTGCTGGCACGGGTCGTCGAGGAGGCGCATGCGGAGCGCCGAACGGTCATCTACGATATCGACGACCTCCTGTTCGACCCGGGGCTCGCCAAGGAGAGCATCATCGACGGAATCCGGAGCCTCGGTCTGGACGAGCGCGAGACCGCCGAGTCCTACAGCAACATCCTCACCGCATTCGCAAACAGCGACTTCGGCGTGGCGCCCACGGATTTTCTCGCGCACCGCATGCGTGCGTACCAGAAGCCGGTTTTCACCCTTCCCAACGGATTCGACAACCGGACCCTTGCCGCGGCCCGGGCGGCGGTGCGGGCCCGCAGCATCCGGCCGGCGGACGGCGTGGAGCGCATCGGCTATGCGGCCGGCACGCGGACGCATCAGCGTGATTTCGGTGAAGTCGCGGGCGCCGTCGCCGCCGTATTGCGGATGCGTCCGCAGGCGCGTCTCGTCCTGTTCCAGGAGGAAGGCGATCCCATCGTCATGCCCGACGAATTCGCCCAGCTCAAGGAATTCAAGGAGCGGATCGAATGGCGCGAGGCCGTGACGCCGGCCGAGCTGCCGGCGGAAATGGCCCGCTTTTCCATCAATCTCGCGCCTCTCGAGCTCGGCAATCCATTTTGTGAAGCCAAAAGCGAGCTCAAATATTTCGACGCTGCGCTCGTGGAGGTTCCGACCATCGCGACGCCGACGGAACCGTTTCGTCAGGCCATTCGAGACGGCGAGACGGGATTGCTCGCCTCGCAGGAGTTCGAGTGGGTCGACGCCATGATGCGGCTTCTCGACGATGCGGCGCTCCGCGCGCGCATGGGCCGTGCCGCATATCACGACGTCTTGTGGCGCTACGGGCCGGAGCGGCGGGTGCAGCTCGTGTCCTCGATGATCGACCAGACCTGGTATCGCGGCTCGCGCGGTGTCCGGTCGTTCGGCACGGCGTTTGCGCAACGCGCGTCGCCCTCCTTCTCCTTGCCGCAGATTCCGCAATATCGCAGCGTGTTCACACGAGACAATCTGAAGGAATTGAAAGTCACGGTCATCATTCCGGTCTACAACTATGCCAACTACCTCACGGAAGCGCTGGACTCCGTGCGCGCCCAGGCCTTGGCCGACGTAGACCTCGTCGTCGTCGACGACTGCTCGACCGACGATTCGCTATCGCTCGCCGCGGCGTGGATCGACAAATGGGCCGAGCGATTCAACCGCGTTCTGCTCCTTCACAACGAGACCAATGCGGGTCTGTCGCTCACGCGCAATGCCGCATTCGCCAATGCCGAAACGCCTTTTGTGCTTCCGCTGGACGCAGACAATTGTCTGCTGCCGGCTTGCGCTGCCCAATGCCTCGAAACGATCGAGCACTCGAACGCTGCCTTCGTCTTCCCGCACATTCAGGAATTCGGATTGCGCAACGACATCATCGGCTGTTTCGATTTCGACCCGCTCAAGTTCGTTTCCGGCAATTACATCGACGCGCTGGCGCTGATCCGCAAGTCGGCTTGGGCGGCGGTCGGCGGATATGATCACATCCCGTTCGGATGGGAAGACTACGACTTCTGGTGCAAATTCGTGGAGTGCGGGCTGTGGGGCGAGCGGTTTCCGGAGGTCCTGGCAAAATACCGCGCGCACGACCAATCGATGCGGCACCGGCAGACCGACGTGCGTGAAAACAAGGCCCGCCTGATGGAGGAGCTCGAGCGACGCCATCCGTGGCTGCGGCTGCACCGCGCCGGCCAGGCTCCGGACGGCGAGAGCTGATCCCGCCTCGGTCCTCAGGCAGAGGGGGTCTCGAGTCGCCGATCCGCCGCCTGTGCGCACACTCCTCACGGCAGCTTGATCTGCGCCTTCTCCACCACCTCGGCCCACATCTTCAGCTCGGCTGACAAGTCGCGGCGGAACTGGTCGCCCGGAATGCTCGTCGGCTCGAACCCGAGCTGCGCGAGCCTGGCCTTGATCTCGGGCATCTCGGCGGCGCGCAGCGCGGCCTCGGTCAGGCGGTTGACCGCTGCCTCCGGTGTCCGCGCCGGAACGAACAGGCCGGTCCAGGCGGTCACCGGAATCCCCTTGAGGCCCGCCTCGGAGACGGTCGGAACCTGCGGCAGCACCGCCGAGCGGGCGGCGCTGGTGACGGCGATGCCTTTGAGCTTGCCGGAATTCACCAGTGCCACCGCGGGCGGCATCGTGGTGGAGGCGACCTCCACCTGGCTCGCCATCGCGGCGGTCAGCGCCGGCGCCGCCCCGGTGAATGGAATGTGCTCCATGCGCGCGCCGGAGAGCGATGTGAACAGGTATTCGACGACGAGGTGAGATACCGATCCGGCGCCGGGAGTCCCGTAGTTGAGCTTGCGACTGCGCGCGAGCGCGATGAGTTGATCGAGCGAGGCGACCGGCAGGTCGGGCGCCGCGACGATGATCACCGATTGTGGTGCGACGCTGGCGATCGGACGCAGATCGCGTTCGATGTCGAGACCGAGCCCCGGGTTCATCACCTGGTTGATGAGCATCGGATTGGAATTGACCAGGACGGTGTAGCCGTCGGGCTCGGCGGCGATGACCTGGCGCGCCGCGATCGTGCCGGCAGCACCGCCGCGGTTCTCCACCACGACCGGCTGGCCGATCAAGGAGGTCATCTTTTCGGCGAACAGCCGGGCCACCACGTCGACCCCGCCGCCGGCCGCGAAGCCGACGACGAACCGGATGGGGCGCGCCGGGAAGGCAGGCTCCTGCGCGTTCGCCGTTCCAGGCGCGAGCCCGAGGGCGCAGAGCGCCAGCGCGACTGATGCGAACATGCGGGCCGCGCGAGCGCGTCTGGAAGTCGCTGCCATATGTTTCACGTCCATTCCGTCACTGCTTCGGGAAACCGAGCTCCTCGATGATCCTGGCGAACTTCTGGTTATCCTTGCGCAGGTAGGCGGCGTAGTATTCGGCCGAGAAGTCGTAGACCGCGTCGTTGCGGCGGCTGGTCACGAACTCGCGGCTTTCCGGCGTGCTCATGATGCGGGCGATCTCGGTGGTCAGCCGGTAGACGATCGGCTTCGGCGTGGCGCCGGGAGCCAGGATGCCGATGACGTTGATGACGTCGAAGCCGGGGAAGCCGGATTCGTGGAGCGTCGGCACCTCGGGCATCGCGGTGCTTCGCTGCGGGCTGGTCACGGCGAGCACGCGGACCTGGCCTGCCACGACCTGCGGCTCCAGGGCCAGGTAGGCGTTCAGCGTCACGTGCGCGTCGCCGCGCACCAGGCCCACGATGGCTTCCGCCGCGCCCCGATAGGGCACGATCAGCATGTCGAGCCCCGCCGCGCGCTTGAACATCTCGCTCATCAGGTCGCTGAAGCCGCCGAGCGTCGACATGTTGAGCTTGCCGGGGTTGGCCTTCGCATGCGCGACCAGCTCGCCGATCGTGTTCACCGGCAGGGTGGTGCTGGCGGCGACCACGAACGGCTGGTGGAATGTCATGGCGACCGGTGCCAAGTCCTGGTCGACGTCGAAGGCGGGGTTCTTCTGCAGCAACGGGCCCTTGGTGACGGTGCTGCTGGCGACCAGCAGCGTGTGTCCGTCGGGCGCAGCGCGGGCGACATACGCGGCGCCGAGCGTGCCGGCCGCGCCGGGACGGTTTTCCACGATCACCGGCTGGCCGAGCGACTCCTTGAGCTTCGGCGCGAGATAGCGGGCGATCAGGTCGGTGGACGCGCCCGGCGGAAACGGCACGATCAGCGAGATCGGCCGGCTCGGAAACGGCGCGCCTTCGGCCGCCGCCTGGACGATGGCCACAATCGAAACGACGAACGCAACAAGAAGGGCTCCTATTCTTCGCGTCATCGCGTCCTCCCGCATCAGCGTTGTCCGCACGCGACTCACATCTCCGTCATTCTTCGCGCGATCGGCGCACCATCATTGTCGAATAGTCTGACCTTCGTCGCTTCGGGCAGTTGCTCCTCCAACCCGGCGACGATCATTTGTCCGTCGGCCGTGCGGATGCTGGCGATGTGGCGCGGCTGCCATTCGGCGCGGCCCGCCGCGTGGTGCACGATGGTCGTCTGCTCGATCGTGCCCTCGTGCACCTCGTCCGCGCGCCAGGCGGCGTTGCCGCAGCGCGGACAGATCAGCCGCGCCGGAAAGAAGCCGGTGCCGCACTGGGTGCAGCGGGTGAGCGGAATCCCTGGCTTCATTGCACGCGCTCCATGACCGCCGCGCCGACGCAGGCGCCATAGCGATAGAGTACCATGCCGTAGCCGCTGACGACCGCGAGGCGTGCGCCAGGCACCTGACGCTCGCCGGCGCGATGCTGCAGCTGCCGCACCGTCTCGACCGTGCCGTTCATGCCGCCCGCCGCGCCCGCCTGGCCGGCCGACAGCAGCCCGCCCGAGGTGTTGACGGGAAAGCGGCGCTCGCCGATGTCGGCGCGGGCGAAGCGGACAAGGTCGTTGCCGGGAATGAGCCCGAGGTCATTGAGCTGCGCCAGCACCATCGCCGGGTAGTCGTCGTAGATCGCCGCGAGATCGACGTCCTTCGGGTCGACGCCGGCGGTCGCCCACAGGTCCGCGGCGACGCGGGTCAGGCCCGTGCGCAGGCCTTCGCCCTCCTGGTGGTCGTAGTTGAAGCTCTGCTTGAGCGCGCGCACCCGCACCGGTGCATGATGAGAGGGACAGCGGTCGGCGGTCGAGACGACGATCGCGGAGGCGCCGGCGACCGGCGGCACGCAGTCGTAGCGGCTGAGCGGATCGGCCACCATTCCGGCCGCGAGGTACTCGTCCATGGTCAGCGGCTTGCGGTAAACCGCGTTGGGATTGCCGGCGGCCCAGCCGCGCTGAGCGATCACCATGTGGCCGTAGTCCCGACGCGTGAGGCCGAACGCACGCATCTGCCGCTGGGTCAGCATGGCGAACAGCGAGTTGGGCCCGCCGTGGCCGAGGGGTGCCACGTGATCGCGGATCGCGCGGTTGTAGTTGGCGGCGAGTTTGGCGAAGCCTTCGAGGCCCATGGCGTCGCCGCCGACCACGACGATCGCCGAGGCGGCGCCCGCCTCGACGCCGCGGATGGCGTGGCCCAGCATGTTGATGCCACCGGCGCCGCCGTTGGTGTCCTGCAGCAGCCAGCGGAGCGACATGCCGAAGCGCCAGGCCATGTCGATCGCCTTGTCGGGCTCCATGGAGAACGAGGAAATCGCCAGGCCGTCGACGTCGGATAGCGTGAGGTTCGCATCCCGGATCGCCATCGCGACGGCATCGCGCAGGAACGTGTGGGTGTTCTGCCCCGGTTCCGGGTGGCGCGTGTAGCCCGCCTCGCCGGTGCCGATGATGACTGCACTCATGCCTTGGTTTCCTCGTCCGCCGGTGCCGCGACGCGGATCAGGGCGTCGACGATGACCGCACCGTCGGTGTCGGCGATGACCGGGTTGAGATCGACCTCGACGATCGACGGGTTCGCCGCCACGACCTCCGACAGGCGGGCGGCGATCGTGGCGACCGCATCGCGATTCACCGCGGGCATGCCGCGGTAGCCGTCGAGCAGGCGTTGCGCGCGCAGGCGGCCGAGCGCGGCACGGACCGCCTGGGGCGAAGCGGGCGCCCGGCAGAACACCACGTCGTCGAGCACTTCGGCGAAGATGCCGCCGATGCCCAGCATGATCACCGGCCCGGTCGCGCGCGTCCGCTGCGCCCCGACGATCAGTTCCACGCCGCCCGTCACCATCGCCTGCACCAGCAGGGCGGCGCCGGGAAACCGCGCCGCCATGGTGCGGGCGGCCGTGGCGACCGCGGCCGCATCCGAGAGGCCGAGCAGAACGCCGCCGGCGTCCGACTTGTGCGCGATCTCGGCGGACGAGACCTTGATCGCCACCGGATAGCCGATGCGGTCGGCCGCGGCGACCGCGGCCTCCGGCCCGTCGACCACCTCCTCGGGAGTGACGGGCAGCGCGTAGGCGGCGAGGTAGGCTTTCGACTCGGCCTCAGAATGCACGCCGGGGCGAAGCGGGCGCGCCGCGACCATGCCCGCCTTCTCGGCCGGGCTTCTGCTCAGAGCCTCGCCGCGCTCCATCAGGTGCCCGAGCGCGCGCACCGCCCGGTCGACGGAAGGATAGTTCGGCACGCCCGCGTCGGCAAAGATCGCCTCGCTGTTCGGGGCGACGACGCAGGTGACGACCGGCTTGACCTCGCGCGCGCCGACGATCGACTGGGCGAACTCCGGGAAGTCGAGCCCGATGGCGATGCCGACCATGGCGTCGATGTTCGGCTGCGTCACGATCGCCTGCGCGCAGGTGCCGAGGTGCTCGCGCCGGGTCTGCCCGGTCACTTCAACCGGATTGCCGAGCGCCGCGAACGGCGGCACGATCGGGCGCAGCGATTGCAATTGCTCCTCGAGCGGCGGCAGCGCGATGCCGCGCGCCTCGCAATGGTCGGCGGCGACCACGCCGGGGCCGCCGGCGAGCGAGAAGATCGCCGCGCGCCGGCCCTGCGGCAGCCGCCGGCAGCGCGCAAGCGCGGCAGCGACGTCGAACAGCTCCTCGCTGCTCTCCACGAAGGTCGCGCCGGCTTCGCGCATCAGGTTCTCCCACACGCGTCCGTCGCCGGCGAGCGAGCCGGTATGGGAGAGCGCGGCGCGCTGCCCGCTGTGCGAACGGCCGCCCTTGAGGATGACGATCGGCTTGACCCGGCTGACCTCGGCGATGGTGTCGAGGAAGAACGGCACGTCGGGGACGCCCTCGACGAAGGCGGTGATGACGCTCGTCTCCTCGTCCTCGGCGAAATAGCGGAACAGGTGCGCGTGTGTGAGGTCGGCCATGTTGCCGATGCTGGCGAGCTTGGAGAGGCCGATGCGCAGGTTGCGCAGCGCCGCGATGGCGGCGTTGCCGAAGGCCCCGCTCTGGGAGATGAAGGCGATCGGCCCCGGTGCCAGCTCCGCGTGCGGCATGGGCGAAGCATTCATCGGCAGATGGAAGTTGCGGATACCGAGGCAGTTGGGGCCGATCAAGCGGATGCGGCCCGCCGCGCTCGCCACCACGTCCTGCTGCAGCTTGCGGCCCTCGGCGCCGACCTCCTGGAATCCGGCGGTGAACACGACGGCGGCCTTGGCGGACACCGAAGCCGCGTCGGCAATGCCGGCCGCCACGTGCTGCACCGGGATGCTGACCAGCACGAGATCGACCGGGCCGGGAAGGTCGTGCAGCGAGGGAAACGTTCGGCAGCCGCAGATCTCCGCGGCTGATCGGCTGATCGGATAGACGTCGCCGGGAAACTCGAAGACTTTCAGATTCCGCACCAGATGGTGCCCGAACTTGGTCGGATCGGCCGAGGCGCCGAGGACCGCCACGCGTTTCGGGCGGAATACGGCGTCGATCGCCGTCATCTCGTCCGGGTTTTCGCGAACGCGGTCAGACATCGATGATGGCCTTGTTCACCGGCAACGCGCTCACTCGTCAATGTCGAGCTTGATCTCGGCGAGCGCGCCCGCCCACGCGGTCATCTCCTGGCGCAGCCAGGCCCGCGCCTCCTCCAGCGAGCGCGTCGGATCGATGACGATGTAGGATTTGCCGAGGGTCTCGCGCGCCGCCGGGGCCTGCAGCGCCTCGAGCATCGTCCGCTGCAGCGTCTCGAGCGCGGCTGCCGGCGTCCCAGCCGGGGCGAACAGCGCCTGCCATTGCGCGGTCCCGATGCCGGCAAAGCCCACTTCGGCCATGGTCGGCACGTCGGGAAAATCGGGCAGCCTCTGGTCCGCCGTCACCGCCAGCGCCCGCACGCCGCCCGAACGGACCTGGCCGGCGCTGGTCGCGACGTTGAGGAAGCTCACATGCACGTCGCCCAGCATGATGTCGTTCATCATCTGCACGGCGCCGGACTTGACCGGGATGTGCACCATGTCGAGCCCGGCCTTGCGCGCAAAGGCGACGTTGTCGACATGCACGAAGCTGCCGGCGCCGGCGGTGTTGTAGCGGATCTGCCCCGGACGTGCCTTGGCATAGGCGACGAACTCGGCGACCGTTTTGGGCTCGATCTTGGGCGTGATCGCGAGGAACGAGGGGATCCGTGTCAGCCGCGCGACCGGCACGACGGCGGCGTCGTAGTCGATCGTCATCTTTTTGCGATGAATGATCGGCGTCATCGCGTTGGTCGCCACATTGCCGAGCATCAGGGTGTGGCCGTCCGGCCGTGAGCGCGCCATCTCCTCGGTCGCCAGGATGCCGAAGGCCCCGGGCTTGTTCTCGATCACGAAGGGCTGGCCGAGGATGCCGCGCACCTGGTCGCCGATCACGCGCGCGACGATGTCGGGCGCGCCGCCGGGCCCGAACGGAATCAGCACCTTGATCGGCTTGGCGGGGAATTTCTCCTGTGCCGGCGCATCCTGTGCGGCGAGCACGACCGCTATGAGCGCGAGCAGGATCGTGATGGGTCGCACGGCATCCTCCCGGTTTCGTCGCGGAGCCGGCTTGAGCGCCGCCTTCCGTTTGTCGTCCGACAACGCAGTTTGAGTCTGCATGGCACGCGAAATCAAGGCGCCCGCCTGCACCCCCGGCACGTCATGCTCGCATGGCTGCGCGGCAGTGCGCGCGTCGCGGTTGTGCAGTCGCCACAACCCGGAGTCAGGCCGATGCGACCATGCTGCGCGCGGCGACGAGCCTGCCGACGCTGTCGCGCCGCGCGTTGTGGCTGTCGATGACGCTGTCGACGTCGCGGTGGCACTCGGATGCCGCTCGCTCGCCTGGCGGCTTGAGCTGGGCGCTGAGATAGGCGCCCTCCTGCCGGCCGAGCGCAACCATGGCGCACCCGAACGGGCGCTGCTGGCGGTCGTAGCGCGCGAGCGCCGTCTCGACGTCGTTGCCGGCGGCCTGGATGGCGTCGGCGAGGCTCGCGGCGTCGAGCGCGGCCTTGGTCACGCCGGCTCCGAGGTGCGGACGCGCGACGAACGCGGCATCGCCCATGAGCGCCACCCTCCCGAATGCGATGCGCGGCGATTCGAGGTCGTAGATCGGCTGGAAGAACGGGCGTGAGCGGGCGATGATCTCGGCGATCTGCGGCGCCACCAGCGCCCGCGCCGCGGCCTGGATGCCGGCGATGACGTCGGGGCGGATCAACGGGGGCGGAATGCCGGCGGCATGATGGCGGTCCTGCGCATCGGTGCAGAGATCGACCAGCGCCGTGTCCGGGTCGACCGGCCGGTACCAGACGATGTTGTAGGCGCGCTCGCCCACGCGCGCCTCGCCGTTGCGGCCGGGTACCGGATAGCCGAGCAACAGCTCCCCGTCCGGCAGGCAGAACGCATACGTCGTGAACATCTCGTCGCGGATGGCGGGCGGCACGTCGCGCTCGTCGATGATCACGCGCCAGGCGACATATCCCGCATAGGTCGGCTGCACGTCCGGCAGGACCTGCTCGCGCACCGTCGAGCGGATGCCGTCCGCGCCGACCAGCAGGTCGCCGCGCTCGCGCGAGCCGTCCGCGAACACCGCGGTCACCCCGGTGGCGTCCGGCTCGATGCGCCCCAGCGTCATGCCGAGGCGGTAACAGCCGTCGGGCAGGGGGGCGCGCAGCGAGCGATGGAGCCGGCCCCAGGCGCTCATGTTGCGCACCGTCGGCCGTTCCGTGATTACCCGGCCGTGGCGGTCGAGGCAGATGACGGTGTCGAGCTTGACGCCCATGGTGGCGTCGAAGGAGATGCCGATGCGCCGCAGGATGTCGATCAGCGACGGATGGGTGCCGAGACCCGCCCCGCGGCTGACCAGGTCCGTGTCGTTGCGCTCGAACACGACGGCGTCCCAGCCGACGCTGCGCATGAGGTGCGCGGTCAGCAGGCCGCCGAGCGAGCCGCCGATCACCAGGACGCGCTGACGAGCCATGGGCCGGATTTCGCGACCCGCGTCTACGCCATGGCCCAGGAGATGGTCTCGTGGCCGGGCTTGTAGTCGCGGTTGGACAGGGCCGGATTGCGGTTGACCAGCGGGCGGGCGTACATCGGGTGGGTCTGGCTGCGCACCTCGTGCTCCACCGTGAACAACACCTGCTTGGTGTCGAGGTCGACGATGTCCTTGAAGCGATATTCGTACTCGTTCATCTCCATCGAGATGAGCCCGAGCTCCTGCAGCTTCCGGTAGGGACCGGAGAAATTCGCGATGTGGATCTGCACGTGGTGCCGGTCGTACGGCTGCTCCGGCGCATCGGTCTCGCGGAATTGGAAATACTGCCTGGTCCCGATGGTGACGCGCGCGGTCGGACCATTGCCGTTGGCGATCACCTCGGTCGGTGCGCCCAGCACCTCGCGATAGAATCGCGAGATGCCCTCGGCCGTACCCGGGCGCACGTCGAACTCCACGTATGGCATGCCGAGGACGATGCGGCCGAAGCGGCTCTCGTCCGGCGCATGAATGTTGATGCGGTTGCCCCACGGGCACACCGTCTCGACGCAGTCGTTGCTTTCGCGAAAGGTGAACTTCGTGTCGGCGAGGTGCTTGCGCACCTGGGTGAGGCGGTCGAGCAGGGCGGCGCGATCGGGAACCACCAGGCCGGTCGCCCCGCGCACGACGTCGGGCTCGCCGGTCGGCAGGTGGAACTGGCTCCTGCCCGCGTTGATCCACATGAGGCGGGCGCCGGTGTTGAGGAAGGGATCGCGCGTGAGGCCGAGCCCGGTGACGTAATAGTGGGTCGCCAGGTGCTGGTCGGTGATGCAGACGTTCACATGGCCGATGTCGACGATGTTGCCCGTGTCCTGGGTGGCACGGTCATAGGTCTTGTCTGCCATGGGATCCTGCTCCTTCTTGGCGCGCCCATGTCGGGTTGCGCGCGGATCGAACATTCTGGAATCGACTGCGGCGCCATGGCCGCGCTGACCCGACCTACTGCTGCGGCACGCCCGCGGTGCGGATCACCTTGCCCCAGAGCTCCCGTTCCTTTTCGATGAACTTTCGCGTCTCGGCAAGGCTCCCGCCGGCGATGATCGCCTGCAGGTCGCGGAACCGCGCCGTGATTTCCGCCTCCCCGAGGGCCGCATTGATCGCCTCGTTGAGCTTTTGGACGATCGCGGCCGGCGTCTTCGGCGGCGCGCTGATGGCGTTCCACGTCTCCGAGACGACGTCGGGCAGGCCCGCCTGCGCCATGGTGGGCACGTCGGGGAGCACGTCGAGCCGCTGGTCGGCCGCAACCGCCAGGACCCGTACGTCGCCCTTTTGATGCAGCTGGTGCACCGAGGAGAACTGGATGAAGCTCAGGTCGAGGTGGCCGGCGACGAGGTCGGTGAGCACCCCGGCGGTCCCGCCCTTGTAGGGCACGTGCACGAGCTTCGTTCCGGTCACCGTCATGAACAGCTCGGCGGTCAGGTGCGAGGCCGTGCCGATCCCCTGCGAACCGTAGTTCAGCTTGTCGGGGCGGCTCTTGGCGTGCGCGATGAATTCCTGCACGGTCCTGGCCGGAAAGTCCTTGTGCACCACGAGCACGTTGGGGATGCGCGAGAGGACGGCGATCGGCTCGAATCCCGCCGGATCGAAATTGAGCTTGCGATAGAGCGAGCCGTTGATCGCGAGCGGGGAGGGCGAGGAGGAGAGCAGCGTGTAGCCGTTCGCATCCGCCTGGAACACCAGCTCCGCGCCGATATTGCCGCCTGCGCCGGGACGGTTCTCGATGACGAACGGCTGACCGAAGCGGGCGTGCAACCTTTGTCCGATGATCCGGGTCGCCGTGTCGACGCCGCCGCCGGCGGCGACGTTGACGACGATCCGCACCGGCCTGTCCGGGTAGGCCGCTGCGCTGTCCTGGCCGGACGCCGGCGCCGCCACGAGCAGTGAGCCCGTCGCGACCGCGGCAAATGCGAGGGTCTTGTGCACGCGTTGCTCCCGTTTGGCGATGATGTCCTGACCGCTACTCCGCCTTGCGCCGTCCCAGGTACTTCGCGAGATTCGCCAGGTTGCCGCGAAGGGTCGCGATATCGGCCGTATGCGGATCGAAATCCGCGTCGCCCCATTCCAGCATCGCTTCGTGATGGGCCTCGCGGGGATCGGCGAGCGCCCGCAGGTAGTGCTCGTACCCGGACGGACCGCCGACGTCGGCGGGCGGACAGCGGCCCTCGGCGCTGAGCAGTTTCGGAATCCTGCCGTCGGTCGCGGACGACTCGATCGCCTCGATGACGATGCTGTGCTCCCAATCGTCGCCGAAAGTGTAGTTGTACTTGAAGGCGGACGCGCGGACCGCGAGGTCCGCCAGCGTCGCCCGCTCGGCGGGAAGCGGATTGGTCTCCGGCGTGTCGCGGTCGACCAGGCCCCAGGCCTCGTCACCGATGCGAAACTCGAACGGATGGCAGTTCTGCCAGCCGATCGCGATCTGCAGCACGAAGTGGAGGTCGTCGAGACGAATGGAGAGCGGCACCTCGACGCGGCGGACCACGCGCGGCTCGACCTCGTCGATTTCCACTCTCAGGCGGGCGACATCGACCATCGTGACGACCCATGATCCGGCCGCGCCACAGGGCGGCTCGGACCTATTCCGCCGCCTCTCGGAACTGCAACATCTCGTCGCGCGGATCGAGGTCGACGGCCCGGCCGTCCTTGATGACCCAGGCGAGGTGCTTGCCGCCCTGCAGGACCGTGATGTCGGCGATCGGGTCCTTGTCGAGGATGATGACATCGGCGAATTGGCCGGCGGCGATGCGGCCGACCTGCCCGTCGAGCCCGACGGCAAGCGCATTATCGCGGGTCGCCGCGACGATTGCCTCCATCGGCGAGTAGCCGCCGTGCTTGACGAAGATCTCCAGCTCCTTGGCATGCAACTCGCCGTGCGGGGTGAACGCGTTGTTGCCGGTGTCGGTCCCCACCAGGAGCCTGATGCCGAGCTTGCGCGCCTTGTGCATCAGCTCGCCGAGCAGGTCGAAATGGCGCTGCATGCGGTTGATGTCGAGCTGCACCTGCTCGGCGCCGATCTTCTTGCCGAGCTCGACGACCGTTGCCAGGAACGTGGCGGTCGGCAGGATCGGCATGCCGGCCTTGGCGACGGCGTCGAGATCGCGGTCGGTCGCGAGGTCCGCATGCACGATCCAGTCGACGCCGGCTTCGGCGGCGGCGCGGGTCGAGCCGGCGCCGCGCGAATGGATGGCGACGCGGAGATTGCGCCGATGCGCCTCGCCCACAACGGCGGCGATCTCGTCCTTCGCCAGCATCTGCGACTCGCCCGACCGGCTGTCCGCCATCTTGATGAAATTGACGCCATGCTTGCCCTGGCGGCGCACCTCGGTGACCATCTCGTCGGCGGTGTTGCACAGCTTGCCGATCGAATGGTCCGGCGTGCCTTCCCACGACGGCTCGTCGTCCTCGATGCACCCGTAGGTGACGATCATGCGCCCGGCGACGAACATGCGCGGCCCTTCCATCAGGCCGAGCCGGATGGCGTCGCGCACGCCGACGTCGGTGAACCATGTGCCCCCCGGCACCGAGATGCTGGTTACGCCGGAGCGCAGCACCTTCTGCGCGCTGCGGGCCGATTTCAGGGTGGAGAATTCCGGCCGGGTCGTCCCCTTGCCTTTGCCTTCGCCCTTGATCAGCGGATAGCCGTACGACATGTGACAGTGCGCGTCGATCAGGCCGGGCATGATCCACTGGCCCGCGGCGTCGATCACCTCCACGGTCTTGCGGTCCTCGAGCTGGATGTCGGGCGGCAGCGCGCCCACGCTCTTGATGCGATTGCCTTCGATGACGATCGCATCGTTGCGCGCCGTCGGGGCTCCCGAGCCGTCGATCAGGTTGCCGTTGCGAACGACGAGCGTCTTCTTTCCGCTGGCGGTCATGTGGGCTCTCCTCCGGATCGCGTCCGTCTTGAACCGACGGAGTTGACGGCAGACTATCCTCGGCGTGGAGTTAAACAAACGTTTAAATCGACCCCGTCGGCGAGTCAAGATCGCGCGCTGCCAGATTGACTTTGTCGGCAAGGCATGCGGCTAAAGGGTCTGTGCGCGAGCGGGCGCGGTCGAGGGCGCGATGGCGAAGGCGATGTCACGACGCGTGGCTGTTCCGGCGGCGAAGCCGCATCGGGCCGACGAGGAGGAGCGCACCCGCGACCGGATCCTGCGCACCGCCGAGCAGCTGTTCGCCGAGCAGGGGTTCTACGGCGTCTCGGTGCGCGAGCTCGCCGCGGCCGCAGGGGTCAACCTCGCGCTGATCGGCTACCATTTCGGCAGCAAGGAAGGCCTGTTGTCCGAGGTCTATCGTCGCCATTGCGAGCCGATGATCGAGGAACGGCTGCGCGGGCTGGATGGGGCGTTGCGGTTGCGCGGAAAAGGGCGCGTCGCCGCGATCATCGAGGCGTTCATCCGGCCGGCCCTGCGCCAGGTCGAAGTCGAGGAGGGCACCACCTTCATCCGCCTGCGCGCAGTGCTGTCGGGGGAGAACTCCGAGCTCCTGGAAAAGCTCGTGGCGGAGAATTTCGACCAGTCGAGCTCCGCCTTCATCGACGCGCTGTGCGAATCCCTGCCGCATTTGTCGCGGACGGACATCTGCTGGCGCTTTCATTTCATGCTGGGCGCGATCTACTACACCGCGGCCGGGCCGCATCGGATCCATGCCTTCTCGCACGGCAAATGCGATCCCGCGGACACCGAGGCGGTGATCAGGGAGCTCGTGCCGTTCCTGACGCGCGCGTTCCATGCGCCAGCCGTCAAGGCCTGATCCCGATTTTACACAAGTGTTTAAGTTCGTTAGGCTGGCTTCCGACAAGAGAAGCCGGGGAGGAATTGTTGAAGCAGACGTTGTGCCGCCTGTGCGCGACAGTCGTTCTCGTCGTTCTCGCATGGGACAGCCCCCTCGCGCAGCAATGGCCCACCAGGGCGATCCGCGCGGTCGTGCCGCTGACCGCCGGCAGCGCCACCGATACGATCGCGCGCAGCGTGCTCGACCAGGTCTCGAGCCAACTTGGTCAGCCGATCATCGTGGAGAACCGGCCCGGCGCCGGCAACACGATCGGCATGGCGGCGGTCGCGCGCGCCGAGCCCGACGGGTATTCGATCCTGATCAATTCGTCGTCGCACACGACCGTGCCGGCGACCTATCGCAGCCTGCCGTTCGATACCTTGCGCGACCTTACGCCGATCGCGCCGCTGGGGAACATGCCGTCGGTCGTGCTGGTATCGCCGTCGAAGGGCTACAAGTCGCTGTCCGACCTGGTCGGGGCGGCCAAGGCCAAGCCTGGGGCGATGAACTACGCGACCGCGGGCGTCGGCAACTTCTCGCATTTCGCCACCGAAGTGCTGCGCGGCGCAGCCGGATTCGAAGCTCTCCACGTGCCGAGCAAGGGCGCGCCCGAGGCGCTGACCGAGCTGGTGGCGGGCCGTGTCGATTTCTTCATCTCTCCGCTGATCCTGGCGCTGCCGCTGTTGCAGGACGGCAAGGTCCAGGCGCTCGCCCTGAGCGGCTCGCAGCGCGCGGCCGCTCTTCCCGACGTCCCGACCACCGTGGAAGCCGGATATGCGAACTCTTCCTATAATTTCTGGATCGGGATGTTCGCGCCGGCGAAAACGCCGCCGGCCATTCTCGATCGGCTCTACGAGGAAACCCGCAAGGCGCTGGAGGCGCCCGCGGTGACGCAGCGGCTCGCGAAACTGGGAATCGATCCGATGACCATGACTTCGTCGGCGTTCGACAAGCTGGTGCGCGAGGAGATCGCGGTCAACACGCAGGTCGCGGAGAGGGCAGGGATCCGGGCGAACTGATTGCAGGGGCGGGCGTGCAGGATCGCCGTCGACCTCGACGGGTTCTAAATTTAACGTTGGCCGCGAGCGGAGCCCGTAGAGCCGCGTCGGCACCCGCCCCGGTCGGAAGACGGCCGGCGCGGGAAACTCACCGGCGGCCCGCGCAATGCGACGGCGCGGCTGCCGAGCTTGTCCCCCAAGGAACAGCGCAGCGGTTTCGATCATGCCATTTCTCCCAGCATCGAACGGGTGCGATGGTCGCACTCGGTTCAGCGAAGGAGAGGTGCGATGACCAACACGGAACGCCGAGAGTTGACCGCAGCCGAAATCGACCTCGTCGAGGGAGGCTCTTTGGAAAATACTTTAGTTAGTAATCTGATGGACGCCTCGAACAAGGAGGCCCCTTATTTCACTCTCCTCAGCGGCTCGGCAGGTACAGGGAACAGCGGCGGCTCTGCGATGTACGACGTACGGCAAAACAGGACGGTGTGATCTGGTGCGACGGTCCCCTGGGCGCCTGTTGCCTAGGGAACAGCGCAGCGGTTTCGATCATGCCATTTCTCCCAGCAACGAACGGGTGCGATGGTCGCGCTCGGTTCATAAGAAGAGTGCGATGCCTAATAATAATAATAATAATAATAATAATAATAATAATAATAACGAACGCCGAGAGTTAACCGCAGCCGAACTCGACCTCGTCGGGGGGGCAATCTACATGCATATCGAAGGCGTGATTGGACGGTACACGACGACCACCGCATTCACGCAAAGCCCGGCCACCTCATTCGCCGGCGACGGCTTAGGCGCCGCCCACCTCAACGATGTCGAGGGCATCGACTTCAACGCCGTGATTGGACGGTAGGAAGGCGCAGGCGGCCATTGCAGGGGCGGGCGCCCGACTGATGCCGTGCTGTAGTCGGCGACCACAAGGGTCGCCCCTACTGCGCCTCCAGCATGGCGCCGCCTTCCTTCTCGATCAGCGCCTCGGCGGCCTTGACCTGGTGGCCCATCAGCCAGGTCAGCGTCACTTGCGTGCGCACGCTGTCGTCGGCGACGTCGATTGAGCCGGTCAGCGACTGGCCGAGCACGGCGACGCGGAAGCGCAGCCGGTCGCCTTCCCAGCTCTCCTCCGCCACCTTGAGCTGCGCCGTGTAGCGCTTGCGCGCGTCTTCGAGGCCCGCCTTGACGCGGCGGAGCGCCTCGGTCTTGCCGTGGCGATGCGGGATGGTGACGACGACGACCGGGTCCATGGATGCCTCCCGCTATTCGTAAGCCTGCACCAGGTGCTCGCGGACGAATTTTGCGAGATCGGCGAGATCGCCGCTGCCGGCGCCGCCGGCGACCGCCGCCGACAGGGAGGCGAGCGTGCCGGCGGAGAGCGGCATCGGCACGCCCGACAACGCGCCGGTCGCAACCGCCGACATGATGTCCTTGCGCAGCGTGCGGATGTCGAGGGTCACGTCCGCCTTGCCGCCGAGGAGCACCGGGATCTTGGCGGCGAGCCAGCCGGTCGCGGTCGGCGCCTCCTTGAGCACGTCGAGCATCTGCTCCAGGGTAAGCCCCTGGGCGACGCCGAGCGCGAGCGATTCCGAGAGCGCCTGGATGTAACCGCCGAGTCCGAGGTTGACGGCGAGCTTCATCGCGTAGCCGGCGCCGTTCGGCCCCATGTGGACGATGCGGCGCGCGAGCTTGTCGAGCACCGCGCGGGCGCGCTCGACGTCCTCGGGCGCCCCGCCCGCAAGCGACAGGAGCTTGCCCTCGCGCACGCTCGGGATGGTGCCGAGCACCGGCGATTCGATCAACCGCGCGCCCTTGGCGGCGACCAGCGGCGCAAGCTCGCGGCCGGTCATCGGCTGCAGCGTGCTCATCTCGATGAACAGCTTGCCCTCCACGGTGCCGGCGAGAAAACCGTTCGGCCCGGTGAAGATGCGCCGTACGCCCTTGTCCTCGGTGATGATCGAGATCACGGTCTCGGCCTCCGCGGCGACCGCACGGGCATTCGCCGCGATGCGCACGCCGCGCTCCGCAGCCGCCTTGGTCGCGGTCGCCGCGTGGTCCCAGGCCACGACCTCGAAGCCCTGATCGGTCAGGCGCTGCGCGATCGCGCTGCCCATCCGGCCAAGCCCTACCAGCCCGATGTTCATGGTGAGATCCTCCCCGCGGGTTGACCGTCTATTGATTGGCCGTTGTCCGGGCTCCCGTCAATTGGAGGCCCGCGAAACGAGGAAACAACGCCTGCGCGTTCTCGTACGACACCTTGCGCCACAACGCCTCGTCGGCGAAGCCGTCGAAGCCCTCGACGCCGGCGATCGTGTCCTTGAGCACCTTCTCGGCCTTGCGGGCGAACGGGTAGTCGGTGCCGAAGAAGATGCGCGACGGGTCGGCGATGTCGAGGAGCGCGCGCAGCGAGAGCGGCGCGGCCGACTGGGCGACGTCGTAGTAGAGGCGGTTGAGATGGGCCGCGACCCCGTCGGGGATGCGCTCGCGCACCTTCGGGTCGTCGTCGAGGCCGCTCAGGCGAAACAGCAGGAACGGCGTGACCCCGCCCATATGCGACATGAGGAACCGGATGTTGGGATATTTCGCCAGCGTTCCGTTGTAGAGCAGGTTGGTGATCGCCCGGGTCGTGTCGAATACGAGCTCGGTGTAGCCGGCCGCGAAACTGAACTCCGGCAGCCCGCTGAGCGGCGGGCGGACCGGATGGACGAACACCACGGCGCGCCGGCGATCGAGCTCGGCGTAGAGCTCGTTCTCCTCCGGATGCCCGAGGTAGCGATGGCCGGCGTGGGTGAGCAGATTGATGCCGTCGAGCCCGAGCACGTCGAGCGCGTATTCCGTCTCGCGCACCGCCGCGGCGACGTCGGGCAGGGGAACGAACCCCATGGCGGCGAACTTGGTCGGGCGATCGGCGACCATGCGGGCGAGTGCCTCGTTGCAGTCGCGCACCAGCCGCCGGGTGAACGCCACGTCGCCGAAATAGGCGCCCGGAGAGGCGATCGAGATCACCAGCGCAGCGATGTCGTTCTCGTCCATGAGCTCGAGGCTGCGCGACAGCGTCCACTGCGGCCACGGGTTCTCGCCGCTGCCCATGACGCCGATCTCGGCGAGCGCGGCGCGGTAGACGTCAGGAATGACGTGCTGGTGCACGTCGATCAGAGGAAAGCGGCCCATTCGATCCCTGCCCAACTCCAACGCTGCACGACAGTTGCCCACACTTCACCATGCCGGCGCAAGCGCGATCCGGCGGCCATGCGTGTGAGGCGCGCGGGCCGACAATCTGCACGCGAGCACATTTCGTGCGTCGACTGCGAACGCGCCCACGATAGCAATTGACAGTGCATGCGGCCGTCCCGGATAGTCGAGCATATAAAGGCATTGCCGCACGGTCGGCAAACAAGCGCTCGGCGCAGCAATATTCGGGGAGGAGCAAATGCAAGGGCGAGATCTTTCTGTCATCAAGGCGTGCCTCGCGGCGGCGCTGCTGACCGTTCCGGGGCTCGCGGCGACGCCGAGCCACGCGGCCGATTTCACCCTGAAATACGGCGTGGTGACGCAGGGCGACATGCAGCACCTGCTCGGGCTGCGGCTCAAGGAGGTCGTCGAGAAGGCGACCAACGGCCGCGTCGAGGTGAAGGTCTTCCCGGGCGGTCAGCTCGGCACGCCGCAGGCGCATATCGAGGGCGTCCGCCTCGGCACGATCGAGGGCTATTCGAACCCGGCGGATTTTTTCGCCGGCGTCGACGCGCGCTTCGGCACGTTCAGCATTCCGTATCTGTTCAAGGATCGCGACCACGCCAACCGCACGCTCGCCGATCCGGAGCTGCGCGCCTACATCCTCAACATGGCCGAGGAGAAAGGTGTGATCGGCTTCAATATCGCGGGGCAGGCGGAGTCGCACTATTTCGCCAAGAACCCGATCCGCCGCCTGGCCGATTTCAACGGAAAGAAGCTGCGGGTGAACGCGACGCCGGCGGAGCGCGCCCGCATGGCGGCATTCGGCGCGACCGCGGTGCCGATGGGGCTCGCCGAGATGATCACCTCGTTGCAGAGCGGCGTGATCGACGGCACCATGAGCGGCATCTCGATCTACGTGAACTTCAACCTGCAGACCGTCAGCAAGACGATCACCGAGACCAACGACACGCTCCTGGTCTCGTTCGGCGCGCTGAGCAAGAGCTGGCTCAACACGCTGCCCGAGGACCTGCGCAAGGCGGTCGTGGAGCAGGCGCGCGGCCTGCAGGCCTGGGCGATCAAGCAGTCGGACGACGAGAAGGTCGCGCTGCGGCAGAAGTGGATCGAGCGCGGCGGCGAGATCGTCACCCTGCCGCCCGAGGACATGGTTGAGCTGCAGAAGCGCCTCAAGCCGATCGGCGCGGAGATCACCAAATCCGATCCGGCGCTGAAGGCGTTCTACGACAAAGTGCTGGCCACGGCCGCGAAGTATTGACGTGAGTGATGAGCTGATTCTTTGACCAGCATGATGAGCTGAGGTTCCCCTCCCCCCACGCGCGCTTGCGCGCGGCGGGGAGGGGCTAGGGGTGGGGGGCGCTTGCTCTCCACTCGCTCAGAGTTCCGATCAAAATCTCAATTCCAACTGCGTTGCTCGATGAAAGTCAGCGCCCCCCACCC
Organism: uncultured Alphaproteobacteria bacterium; assembly: GCA_963777755.1. Taxonomy (GTDB): domain Bacteria; phylum Pseudomonadota; class Alphaproteobacteria; order Rhizobiales; family Xanthobacteraceae; genus DATFWC01. Next base: position 37,696 of record CAVZSC010000044.1, on the reverse strand, counting down.
CCGGCGCGCTATGCGCGCCAAGCCCCTCCCCGCCGCTCGCGAAGAGCGATCGGGGGGAGGGGAGTCGAGAGGCATCATTCTAGTCAGAAGGAAGGTCAGCAGGTCGCGTGGAAGCAGGAGTGGCTCGTCCGGAGGCTCGCGTGGCGGATAACGAACCACCGCCCCGCCGCCGCCCGCTCGCCGAGCTGTGCTTCGTCCGGCTCCCCTACGTGGTGACCGGCACGCTGTTCCTCGCCTGCATCCTGATCAACGTCGCCAACGTCATCGGCCGCTACGTGTTCGCGCAGCCGATCTTCTGGGCGGAGGAAGTGCTCGTCTTCATCATCATCTGGGCGATCTTCCTGGCCTCCGCGACGATCATGTACCGCGGCGAGCACCTCAACATGGATTTGTTCTACGCTGCGATGAAGGGCCGGCTGAAGCGCATCGTGAACATCGCCATCGTGGTTCTGTTCGTCATCTGCGCCTCGCTCGTCGTCGTCCAATCGTACAAGGTCGTGTCGCTCTACCTCAACGGCGGCGGGGTGAGCGTCGCGGCGGGCGTTCCGATGGTGGTGCCGCACGCCGCCATCCTGGTCGGGTTCGCGCTGATGATCCTGGCGCTGCTGGTGCGCCTTCGGGCGTACGTCACCGGGGACTTCAGAAGCGAATAGCGAATGGCGAGTAGCGAATAGGGTTTAGGGCCATAGCTCGCTACTCCTTTCGCCATTCGCTACTCGCCATTCGCCGGGGAAACAGGGAGGCACCGGATGGGGTGGGTCATGGTGCTGATGCCGATCACCATGTTGGTGCTGGGCTTCCCGATCATTCTTATTCTGCTGTCGACCTCGCTGACGGTGCTGTTGTTCTTCATGAGCGTGCCGCTCACGGCAGTGCACCAGATCATGTTCGACAGCCTCAACAAGTTCGCGCTGCTGGCGGTGCCGTTCTTCATCTTCGCCGGCGACCTGATGACCCGCGGAGGACTGTCGCAACGCCTGCTGCGCTGGGTGTCGTCGATGATCGGCAGCGTGCGCGGCAGCCTGCCGCTCACCTCGCTCGGCTTTGCCGCGGTGTTCGGCGCCATCTCGGGGGCGACCACCGCGAGCGTCGCCGCCGTCGGCTCGCTCACCTATCCGCGCATGCGCCAGGCGGGCTACAGCGAGCGCTTCGCCTCCGCGCTGATAACCGCCGAAGGCGCGATCGACAACCTCATCCCGCCGTCGATCGGGATGATCATCTACGGCATCGCCTCGGACACCTCGATCATCGCGTTGTTCGCGGCCGGCATCGGGCCGGGCCTGCTGCTCGCGCTGCTGTTCGGCATCTACATCTACTGGTACGCGGCGCGGCTCGACCTGCGCGAGACCGAGAAATTCTCGTTCCCTGAGTTCATCGCCGCCAGCCGCGACGGCGTATGGGCGCTCGGCGCCATCGTGGTGATCCTCGGCGGGATCTACTCGGGCGTGTTCTCGCCGACCGAGGCGGCCGGCATCGCCTGCGTCTACGCGATCCTGGTCACGCTGTTCATCTACAAGGGCGCGACCTTGGCGGAGATCTTCGCCATCTCAGCCCGCACCGTCTATCTCACGGCGCTGATCTTCACCATCGTGGCGGTCGCCTCGCTCTATGCGTGGCTGCTGACCATCAGCGGCGTCGCCGCCACCGTGTCGAGCACGATCGCGGAGCTCGACGTGCCGCCGTGGGCGGTGTTGCTGATGATCAATCTGCTCCTCCTGTTCGTCGGCTGCTTCCTCGACACGCCGACCGCGCTCCTGGTGCTCACCCCGCTGCTTGCGCCGATCGCGCGCCAGATCGGCGTCAATCCGGTCCATTTCGGCGTCATCGTAGTGATGAACCTCACCATCGGAACGTTCACGCCGCCGTTCGGCCTCAACATCTTCGTCTGCCAGGCACTGTTCAAGGTGCCGTCGCGCACGCTCTATCCGGGCCTGGTGCCGTTCATCGCGCTGGCGATCATCGCCCTGATGCTGGTGACCTACTTTCCGTCAATTTCCTTGTGGATCCTGAAATACCTGCTGTGACACGGAGCATCGATCGTATGAGCGACGATCCCAACCTCGCTCCCGCCAATCATCCGAGCGAAGCGAAGAAAGGCCGCAACGACGTCGTGGTGGCCACGATGCACTACGGCCACAAGCGGATGATCTTCGAGAAGGACGTGGCGATCACGGTGCGCGACGGCACCGTGCTCTATTGCAACGTGTTCCGCCCCCCGCACGAGGGCCGCTTCCCGGTCGTGGTGTCGTTCGACGTCTACGGCAAGGATTCGATCCACATGGCGTCGGGCATGCCGGCGGGTGGGCCCTACACGCTCGGCCAGTACAACGCCTCGGTCTACGCCGCGTGGGAGGCGCCGGACCCGGGCTTCTGGGTGCCCAACGACTACGTGGTGGTCAAGGCGTCTGCACGCGGGACGGATGGTGCCGAAGGCCTCATCTCGCCGATGTCGCAGATGGAGGCAGAGGACTTCCACGACGTCATCGAATGGTGCGGCACGCAGCCCTGGAGCAGCGGCAAGGTCGTCACCAACGGCGTGTCGTATTTGTGCATGGCCCAGTGGCGGGTCGGCCAGCTCAACCCGCCGCACCTCGCCGCGATGATCCCGTGGGAAGGCGTGAGCGACCTCTACCGCGAATGGGCGTTCCACGGCGGCATTCCGGAGACCAGCTTCTGCCCATTCCTCGACGCCAGCCTCAAGCGGCGCTGGCCCGACCGCGAGGTCGACGAGCTCACCAAAGGGCGCGACGCGCATCCCTTCCTCGACGATTATTGGCGCGCGCGGCACGGCGACCTCGGCGACATCAAGGTGCCGCTCCTCGTCTGCGCCAGCTGGTCGACCCAGGGTCTGCACAATCGCGGCACGATCGAGGGATTCCGCCAGGCCTCGTCGCCGCACAAGTGGCTGATGGTGCACGGCCGCAAGGAATGGGAGACCTATTTCGGCCGCGAGGCGCTGGAGCGGCAGCTGCGCTTCTGCGACCATTTCCTCAAAGGCATCGACAACGACTGGCCGGAAACGCCGCGCGTGCGCTACGAGGCGCGCGAGCGCTTCTACGAGGGGCAGGAGAAATCAGCCGACGCCTGGCCGCTGCCGGACACGCGCTACGTGCCGCTCCATCTCAAAGCCGTAAGCCGCACGCTGGCGTCAGCGGCGGCCCAGCCGGAAGGCTCCGTAACCTACAACTCCACGGCCCCCAACACCGATGGCGGCCGTGCGATCTTCGTCCATCGCTTCGAGCGCGACACCGAGCTCACCGGCTACATGAAGCTCAAGCTGTGGGTCTCGACCGATGCCGGCGACGACCTCGACCTGTTCGTCGGCATCCGCAAGCGCGACCGCCGCGGCCGGGAGCTCGCGTTTCCCGACTTCAACCATATCGAGCACGGCATGGTGGCGCGCGGCTGGCTGCGCGCCTCGCACCGCGAGCTCGACGTTGAGCGCTCGACGCCCTGGCAGCCGTGGCTCAAGCATGAGCGCGCGCTCAAGCTCGCGCCGGGCGAGATCGTCCCAGCGGAGATCGAGATCTGGCCGTCGAGCACGTTGTACCGTGCGGGCGAGACGCTCGAACTCATCGTGCAGGGCGGCAGCTTCGCCTACACGGCCGCGAACCCGCTGCCGGTAAAGCACGGGCGCATCTGTACCGGCCACGACCAGACCATCAACCGCGGCCGCCACACGATCCACGCGGGCGGTTCATACGACTCGCACCTGCTGGTGCCGGTGATTAACTCATGATGAACGTCCGCCGTCATCCTGAGGTGCTCGACGCAAATGCGGCTTGGACTTCTCATCCACACTGCATGCGCCGAGCCTCGAGCGATGCGCGGCCCGGGCCGTCGCCCTTCGAGGGCCTCGCTACGCTCGGCCGCCTCAGGGTGACGGTGAACTACTCCACAGTAATCACGATCTTGCCGAAATGGCCGCCGCTCGCCTGGTGCGCGTAGGCCGCCTTGGCGTCGGCGAAGGAAAACACGCGATCGATCGCCGGGCGCAGCTTCGCCAGCGCCAGCGCCCGGTTCATCGCGGCGAACATCTCGCGCGAGCCCACATGGATGCCGCGCAGTGTGATCGATTTGCGATTGATCATGCGCGGATTGATCGCGCCGGCGCCGCCCAGCGCGCCGATGACTGAGATTGTGCCGCCTGGACGCACCGCGTTCATCGAGCGCTCGAGCGTGCCGGGCCCGCCGACCTCCAGCACGTGATCGACGCCCTGACCGTCGGTCAATTTCAGGATCTCCTGATCCCATTTGGGCATCGTCCGGTAGTTGATGCACGCATCGGCGCCGAGCGCCTCGGCGCGCTCGAGCTTGGCGTCGCTGCCCGAGGTCGCGAACACGCGGGCGCCATGCAGCCGGGCGATCTGCAGGCCGAAGCAGGAGACGCCGCCGGTGCCCAGCACCGCCACGGTCTCGCCCGCCTTGAGGTGTCCCGCCTCGATCAGCGCGTGCCATGCCGTAAGCGCCGCGCAGGGCAGGGTGGCTGCCTCCTCGAAGCTCAGGTAGTCGGGAATGCGGATCGCGCCCTGCTCGGGCAGCACGACGTATTGCGCCAGCACGCCGTCGAGCTGGCCCCCGAGCGAGTTCTTCGAGGCGTCCGCCGGGATGCGGCCGCTCGACCAGGTCTGGAAGAAGGTGCTTGCCGCCCGATCGCCGACCTTGAATTCGGTCACGCCCGGCCCGACCGCCGCGACCTCGCCAGCGCCGTCGCACAACGGGATCACAGGCAGGCGCGTATACCCGTAGGCGCCCTTCACGACGCCCTGGTCGCGGTAATTGAGCGAGGTCGCGCGCATGCGCACCAGGATCTGGCCGTGCCCCGGCTGCGGGTCGGGTCGCTCGCGATTGAGCACGAGCCCGTCGATGCCGATGGTCTCGCGAACCTCATAGGCCTTCATAGAGTCCTATCTTTATCGCATTTCTTGTGGCGAACCGCTTCACACTTCGCCGGGAAATGCGTTGCTGCGTTTCTCGATGGTTTCGGCGACGAGCTTGAGCGCGTGCCGCAGGTTGTCGAACATGGCGAGGCCCTCGGCGCGGCTTCTGCGATCGAACGCCTGGCCGCGCGCGCCGGGGAGCCGCGGCGCCGCTTCGCCGTCGATCGGCTTGGCGGCGCGCACCTTGTCGGCGATGTGGGCGGCGCGCCGGCCGTAGGCGTCGAGTCCGACGAAGCCTTCCGGGTTCATGGCGAAGAAGAACTGGCTGATCGTGCTCGGCCGCTTGACCACGTTCTCGTAGGTCACCTGGAACCCGGGCTCGCCGTCGGACAGCGCGCTGCACAGAAGCTCCACCATGAGGGCGAGGCCGTAGCCCTTGGGGCCGCCGATCGGCAGCACCGAGCCCTTGACCGCAAGCCCGGGATCGTTGGTCGGCCTGCCGTCGGGATCGAGCGCCCAGCCCTCGGGAATCGTCTTCTGGCCGAGCGCCAGCATGTAGCGGATGCGCGAGCGCGCCGCCATGCTGGTCGCCATGTCGAGGACGATCGGATCTGGCTCGGGTAGCGGAAACGCCGCTCCGATCGGGTTGGTGCCGAGCAGCGCCTCCTTCGAGCCAGTCGGCGCGATCGCCGGCGACGCATTGGTGAAGGCAAAGCCGATCAGCCCCTGCCGCGCCGCGCGCTCGGCAAAATAGCCGGCGCCGCCGAAATGGCTGCTGTTGCGCACCGCCACCGCGCCCATGCCGTGCTTCTTGGCGAGGTCGACGGCCTTGTCGATCGCGCGGGTGCCCATCACCAGGCCGAGCCCATTGTCGGCATCCATGACGGCGCAGCAGGGAAGGCTGCTCGTGACCTTGATGTCCGGCGCGCTCTTGATGGTGCCGTCGAGCAGCCCGGTGACCCACAGCGGCATCTGCACGGCGCCGTGCGCGTCGGAGCCGTGCAAGGTGCCGTAGGCGACGACGTCGGCGGCAACCGCCGCATCGCCGGCCGACAGGCCGCAATGGCGGAACGTCGCATCGAGCAGCGCGATGAACTCTTCCGCCGGCAGGCGGTTGCGCGCCGCGATGTCACGCAGCTTTTGCACCAGGGCGGCGGCGTTCGGATTGGACATCGGCCTCTCAGTTGCGTAGGGGCGCTCCTTGTGGGCGCCCGCCAACGAAGAGGGCGACCACAAGGGTCGCCCCTACATTATGTCTCACGCGGTGCCGCATTTGGAAAAAATGCCTCGGCGTTGCGGTGAAAGATCTTCTCGTACACCTCGTCCGTATAGCCTAAGCCCCGCCAGTCGTCGGTGAGGCGCTCCAGCGTCAAGGTCGGCCAGTCCCAGCCGAACATGACGCGATCCTGCAGGCGGCCGCCGATCTCCTTCTTCAGCGCCGGTGTGAAATATTTCGGCGACCAGCCGTGCAGCTCGTACTGGATGTTGCGCTTGTGCAGAAGCACCGCGATCATGTCGTCCTGCCACGGCCAGGCGGGACGACCTGCGAGGATCTTCAGCTCCGGATAGCGCGCCGCCACGCGATCCACATGGCGCGGATGGCCGTCGTCGAGCACCACGCCCATGCCTCCGGGCATGCCCTGGCCGATGCCGGTCAGCCCGCACATCAGCAGCACCGGCACGTTCGCCTCGATGGAGAGCTTGTAGAACGGCTCCCACACCGGATCGCTCGGCGGAAAGCCGAGGCTGTTCTGGCTCTGGCAGAAGCCGAAGAAGCCCGACTTGCCGTCGTTGAGGCGCTTGGACTCGGCGATCCAGAAATCCCGCATCGTCGGGTTGATGGCGAGCCAGTTGCCGTAGACGATGTCGGGATGTGCCCTGGCAAATCCTGCCGCGTAATCGTTGGAGGCGCGGATCTCGTCCGGGTCGGTCATGCGCCAGGTGCGGTAGATGTCCAGGATGGTGCGGACATTCCGCGAGCGGAACGTCTCCGCCATCTGCTCCTCGGTCTCGAACGTGCGCTTGCGCCGGAACACGCGCTGCGCGTTCTCGTACTCTTCCTGGGTGCGATGATGCAGCCCCGCCTGGGTGGAGAAGTGCGAATGGCAGTCGAAATAGCGCATCATTTCTTCTCGAAGCGATGATCGAGGATGCGCCTAGGCTTGCCTTCACGCCCGCGGTTCGACCATTCCATCAAGGCATCTTCCGGGACCAGCTCGACTGCGAGCCTGAGCCCGAGGTCGGAATGGAGCCGCTTCTCGATATGATCCTGCAGGCCGTCCCAGCCGGGCGCGTCGTTGCGCACCTCCACCCGCACGGTCATCTCGTCGCGCACCACGCCCTCGCGCACGTTGCGCTCGGCGATGCACAGCCACTCGCCGGTGGTGCGCGGATCGCTCTTGATCGCCGGCAAACACGCCTGCGGCCAGATGCTCACGCCGCGGATGCGCACCATGGTGTCGCTCCTCCCAAGCATCTTCTGCATGCGGCGGAAGCAGCTGCCGCACGAGCAGCGATCGGTCGCCACGATGCGGGTGAGGTCGCGCAGGTTGAAGCGGATCATTGGCGGCAGCCGGCGGTGCAGGATGGTGCACACCATGTTGCCGATGGTGCCGTCGGGCACCGGCGCGTTGGTCTCCACGTCGACGATCTCGAAGAACGTGCAGTCCTCCATGAAGTGCATGCCGTTCTTCGCCTGGCACTCGAACGAGCCCATGCCCATCTCGTGGGTGCCGTACATGTCGTAGACCGGGCAGCCCCACAGCTCCTCGATCTGGTTGCGGAACGCGTTGTCGGTGTCGGGGCCGAGGCCGCAGCCGAGGAACTTGGTCTTCAGGTCGCGCAGGTCCAACTTCAGCTCGTCGCGCGCGACCTTGGCGAGCTGGGTCGAATACTCGGGCCGCACGTACCAGACGTTGGTGCCCCACTCGAAGGCGATCTCGATCTGCCGCCGCGAGCTCGTCACCACGCCCGTGCCGGTAGTGAGCGGCAGTGCCCCGAGATAGTCGTGCGCCGCCTTGTAGCAGCACCAGCCGGCGTTCCCCAGCGAGCAGGTGTGCGGGATCTGGATGATGTCGCCCGGCCGCATGCCGCAGATGTAGAGCACGCGCGCCATGGTGAGCCCGTTCATCTCCCACTCGATCGGGCCGTAGATGGTCGGGCGCGGCTTGCCGGTGGTGCCGCCGCTGGTCTGCACCTTGAGCGGCTCGCGCTTGAGCCGCTCGCGCACGTTGCCGTGGATGAGGCCGAACGGCGGGTTCTCCTGCTGGTCCTTCTTGATGTCGTCGGAGTCGAAGGTGGGCAGCTTGGTGATGTCGTCGATGCTCTTGATGTCGCCCGGCTCGAGCCCGGCGGCGCTCCAGCGGCGGCGGTAGAACTCGTTCTGCCAGCCGGTCTTCATCAGGTCGAGGAACTGCTCGTTCTGGAATGCGCGCGTCTCGTCGGCCGACCAGCGCCAGCGCGTGGCCTCGAACACGTCGGGCGGCGGATAGCGCCGATAGAACGCGCTCCAGTCGACCGAGTGGTGATAGATCGGCAGCGAAGATACGGGCGTGTCGACGACGTTCATCTCATGGAATTCCTTGTCGCCTCGAGGCGGGCGCTTGGATCTTGGGCGCGGCGCCGTCACGTCTTGTATTCGGGGCACTCGCGGTCGAGCTTGCGCAGAAGCGCCTGCCAGGTGACCTTGTTGAAGGGTGCCTCGCCGTTGGTGATGATGCCAGCCTGCTGCAGCGTGATGTCGAGCACGCTCTGCGGCGGCACGTAGGGCTTCACGCCGCCCGACAGCGAGGCGATCTGCACCTCGCAGGCGCGGTTGAGCAGGAACGCCAGCATGTAGGCTTCGTGGATCGAGTGCCCCCATAGCACGAAGCCGTGCCCCTTCTGCAGCACGACTTGGCCGTTGCGGAAGTTCTTGGCGAGGCGCTCGCCTTCCTCCGGCGTCGACACCAGGCCTTCGTAATCGTGGTAGCCGATCGGGCCGAGCCAGAGGGCGTACTGGTTGCCGGGGATCAGGCCCTGCTCCTGCATCGCCACCGCGGTGCCCGCCTTGGTGTGCATGTGGAACACCGCATTGGCCTGCGGAAAGGCGTCGTAGACGCCCTTGTGGAACGGGTGCGCGAACTTGTGCGGGATCTCGTCGCTCGGGATCACGTGGTTGCAGTTCTCGTCGAGCTTGTGGAATTTCGAGGCCGTCACCTCCTCGAACAGCATCTGTGCCGGATGCATCAGCAGGTGATTGGGCTCGCCGGGAACGCGCGCCGAGAGATGCGCGAACAGGAGCTCGTCCCACCCCTGCAGAGCGGCAAGGCGGAATGCGGCCGCGAGGTCGACGCGGACCTTCCACTCCTCCGCACTAATGCCGGGCTTGATGCTCTCGACCTTGGCCGCGACCGCCATGGTGACCTCCCCTTGTTCGACAATCCGGCTCGAGCCGGTTTACGGACGCTGGGCTCGCGCCCACAGGCAAGCGCTGCGTCCAAACGCATGGCAGCATGCCGGAGGCGGATTTTCAAGCGACGCGCGGTTGTCACTGTTTTGCGATTTTGATCTCCACCAGCACGTTGCGGTACTGCCAGTCGCTGACGTTCTCCAGCTCGTGCGGGATGCCGGGCTCGCGCCAGATCACCACGCCCGGCTCCTCGTTGGTCTCGCGCACGCGGCCGTCGTCGAACGTCATGACGTTCTTGCCCGCCGTGAGCGGCACGATCAGGTAGGGCAGGAGATGCTGGTGCCAGGGCTGCTTTTGCCCCGGGTCGAGCTTGACGCTCCATACCCGCAGGTGCTCGTTCTCGAACAGGATCTTGTCGCCGATCGGCCCGAGCGTGCGGGTGGTCGGGGTGTGCTGTGGGCATGATTGCTTTCTCCCTCGGCATAACGCTTCGGCCATCATCCGTAGGGGCGGCCCTTTGTGGCCGCCCGGGGCACCCACAAGGGGTGCCCCTACGACTGATCGCCGTCATCCGCCGCGTATGCAAAATCTCTGCTCAAGATCGACGCCGTCATGGTGGCAGCGTCGGAGATCAGGAACATCAGCGGCCCGACCACATCCTCCGGCTTTCCCACGCCGACCGAGGCGCGCCAGCGCTCGTCGTCGTCCCCTGCGTTGGCGGCGCGATACTGTGGTGTGTCGATCACGCCCGGCGCGATCAGGTTGAAGCGCACGCGGTGCGGCGCCACTTCCTTGGCGGCGCTCTTGGCGAAAGCGATCAGCGCCGCCTTGGAGGCCGCATAGGCGGAAGCCTCCGGCCAGCCCTGGTGCGCGAGGCCCGACGTGAAGGCGACGATGCTGCCGCGCCGTCGTGTGATCATGCCGCCGACGGCGGCCTGGTAGCACCAGACCACGCCGTCGAGGTTGGTCTGCATGACACCGCGCCATTCTGCCGGGTCCATGGCGTGCACCATAGTGCGCGGCTGGATGGCGGCGGCGCACACCAGGCCATCGATGCGGCCGAACTGCTGTTCGATCTCGCGAAACGTCGCGAACACGGCGGTGCGATCGGACACGTCGAGGCGCATCGCCGTGATCCGTGCATTCTGCGAGGTGAGCTCCGCCATCGCGGCCGCGTCGACGTCGCAGACGACCACCCGTGCGCCGGCATCGGCCGCGGCCAGCGCCAGCGCCCGGCCGATGCCGTTGGCGCCCCCGGTGACGACGATCACGTCGCCGTCGGCGGTGAACTGCGCGCGCACGGTTACTCCAGCACCGCGATCGCGTTGATCTCGATCAGGTACTCGGGCGAGGTCATCTTGCAGATCTCGACCATGGTGCTGGCTGGCGCCGGCGCCTTGAAATATTCGCGGCGCACTTTGTGGATGGCGTCGAAATGCTCCATGTTGCGCACGTAGACGTCGACACGGACAATATCATCAAGTGTGCCGCCGGCCTCCTCGACCGCGGCCTTGAGGTTCTCGCACACCTGCCGGGTCTGCGCCTCGATGTCGCCGATGCCGGCGATCGAGCCGTCGGCGCGGCGCGACGTCATGCCGGAGAGAAACACCAGGCGCCCGCGCGCCTCGGTGACGATGGCTTGAGAGAAATGTCCGCTCGGCTGGCGCAGCTTGCTCGACGTGATCTGCTGTTTCATGGGTTCTCCTTGGGTTTGATGTCCGTGAGGTCGATGCCGACGCGGCGGCCGGCGGCGATCAGCTCGTTCAGGGTCTGCGGGCTCAACGGGCACGCGCTGGCGTGTGCCTGGGCGGTCGCAAAAGTGAGCTCGCCCGGCGCGTAGATGCGCTGCGTACCCGCTGCGCGCCTGGCACCGCTGACGCGCAGGGCCTGGTCGCGGGCGCGCTCGGCGAGCGCGCGCGTTGCCGGGAAAAAGCTCGCGTCGATCGCGAGAAAGAAATGGCTGCAGCGATAGGGGTCGGCCGGGTCACCATACAGCGGACGCACGTCCGCGCCGACCGCGCCGTCGGACAGGCCGCCGCACAAGAGGTCGATGACGAAGGCGAGCCCGAAACCCTTCGGGCCGGCCGCTGGCAGCAGCATCCCCTTGATGGCGGCTGCCGGATCGGTGGTGGGCTGCCCGTCCGCATCGACCGCCCAGTCCGATGGGATTTTTTCGCCGGCCGCGGCGGCAAGCCGGATCTTGCCCATGGCGGTCGCGCTCAGCGCCATGTCGACCTCGACCGGATGCGCACCCACGCTTGGCACCGCGACGGCGATCGGGTTGTTGCCGACCATCGCCTCCGCGCCGCCGGGCGGCGGCATCAGCGGGCGCGTGTTCGACATCACGATGCCGACGCAGCCTTGCTCCGCCATCAGGCGCGCATAGCGGCCTGCCGTGCCGAAATGGAAGGCATTGCGCACCGCGACCGCCGCCAGCCCGTGCTCGCGGGCGCGCGCGACGGCGAGCCGAACGGCTTGGTGCGCCGTGAGCTGTCCGAGCGCATGACCGGCATCGATCACGACCGCAGCCCCGCGCTCGCTTACCACGTCGCCTGCGCGGCGCGACGACACCGAGCCGGCCAGCATGCGATCCACATACATGGGAACGAGCATCACCCCGTGCGATGCGATGCCTTCGCGATCGGCGGCGACCAGGTCGCCGGCCACCATCGCGGCGTCATCGGCCGCAACGCCGAGCGCCCTGAAGATGCGAGCGACCGCGTCGGTCAGGCGCTCCGGCTCGAACGTCAGCGTCTGGGCGGGCGCCGCCGCCATCAGCGCGCATCCTCGTCGTTGTCGTACCAGGGTGGCCGCTGCGGATAGTGCGGGCCGTCGTAGATTTCGACCACCACCGTATCCTCGTGGGCGATCGCCGGGCCGTGTACGTTGCCCTTCGGGTTGCAGTAGAAGCAGCCGGGGGTGAGCACCACACCGCTCGAGGTGTACTCGTAGCGGCCCTCCAGGCAGTACATGAACTGGTTCGCCGCATGCATGTGCGGCTGCGGGATGCCGGACCCCTTCTCGAACCGGATGAGCGCGATCGAGGCGCCGGTCTGCTCGTCCCGCCACAGCATCTTCTCCGATATGCCCTTGAGCGACTTTTCGCGCCACGGTATGTCGCGGCTCTGGATCAGGATCTCGTCGAGGCTCGGCATTCCGGGTGCGGTCTTGGGGGCCGCGGGCGCTTCGCTCATTTGGTTCTCCTTGTCGGTTCGGGCGAGGGCGGTTGGGTCCGGCTCTGGATGTTCATCAGGCGGGTCTTGAGGGCGGCGATGTGGCGGCGCATGGCATCGGCCGCGGCGTTGCCGTCACGCCGCTTGACCGCGTCGGCGATGGCGCCGTGCTGACGGTCGTTGGCGCGCACGTCCATGGTCTGCCACAGGTGCAGGGTCCAGAACCGGCTCGAGCGCTCGTGCAGCTTGCGGGCAAAGTCCGCCAGCACCGGGTTGCCCGAAAGCTCGGCGAGGCGCCGGTGAAAGGCGCGGTCGGCGGCGATGAAGGCGTCGATCGCCGGAGGGGGCCCGTCGGGGTCGAAGGCGTGCGCCAGGCCTTGCAGCTCCTCGGCCTCTGCGGCCGTGGCATGCTCGGCGGAGTTGCGCGCAAGCTCGGCCTCCACGGTCGCGCGCGAGTCGAGGATCTTGATGATCTCGCCGATGCTGTCGGGCAGCACGATCACGCCCTTGCGCGGCATGATCTCGACCAGCCCTTCGGCCGCGAGCCGGTGTAGCGCCTGGTGCACCGGCGTGCGCCCGACGCCGAGCAGGGCGCAGATCGCACCCTCGTTGAGGTACTGCCCCGGCAGGAAATAGAGCGACAGGACGCGCTCCTTGATCTCGTCATAGGCGCGGGCGGCAAGCGAGCCGTTGTGGGCCGGCTTCGCGGTAGCCGCGAGCGCTCGCGCTTTGGGCTTGCGCGCCGCCATCAGTGCCGCTCCGGCGCGGGAGGAAGCCACGGTGCGATCAGCCGCTCGGCGAGCTCCACCAGCAGGTAGACGAACACGCCGAGGAACGACAGCGCGAACAGCGCCGCGAACGCCAGCGGGGTGTCGAGCTGCGACGTCGCGCTCAGCAACAGATAGCCGAGGCCCTCGCTCGAGCCGACGAACTCGCCGATCACCGCGCCGATGACCGCGAGCGTGATCGCGACCTTGGCGCCGGTAATCACGAACGGCAGTGCGGCGGGAAACTGGACTTTCAGGAAGATCTGCAGGCGCGTTGCGCGCAGGCTGTGCGCCAGCTCGAGCAATTCCCGCGGCGTCGCGCGTAAGCCCGCCACGGTGTCGACGATGATCGGGAAGAACGCCACCAGCCAGACGATCGCGAGCTTCGACTCCAGCCCGGTGCCGAGCCACACCAGGATGATCGGGGCGAGCGCGACCTTCGGCACCGACTGCAGTGCGATCAGCAGCGGATAGAACATCAGGTTGACGGGCCGCGAGTTGGCGACCGCGACCGCCAGCGGCAGGCCGATGCCGAGCGCCAGCGCGAAGCCGTACAGGGTTTCCTTGAGCGTCACCCATCCCTCGCTGACGAGCAGGTCGCTGCGCGCCACAAAGGCGCGCCAGACGCGATCGGGTGTGGGGAGCACGGCCGTCGGCACGTTGAGGGCCCAGCACAGCAGAGCCCAGGCAGCCACGATGAGCACGATCCCCAACAGCGGATAGCCGAGCTGGGTGACGAGCCGCCGCGTCATGGCGCCTCCTCCTCGTCCGTTCCCGGCGGGACGACGCCCAGCGCTTCGCTGGCGATCCGTTCCGCATGGGTGAAGGCGCGGGTGAAGCGCACCTTCTGGCTGCGCGGCTCAGGCAGCGTGACGGCGATCTCGGTGACCACGCGCGCCGGGCGGCGGCTGAACACGATCACTTTGTCGGAAAGATATACGGCCTCCGAGATCGAGTGGGTGACGAACAGGACCGAGGCGCCGGTCTCGCGTCGGATGCGCAGCAGGAGGTCGTTCATCTCCAGCCGGGTGAGCTCGTCGAGCGCGCCGAACGGCTCGTCCATCAAGAGGAGCTTCGGCTGGTGGATCAGCGCGCGGCACAGCGCGACGCGCTGCTGCATGCCGCCCGAGAGCTGGTGCGGACGCGCGTGCAGGAAGCCCGACAGGCCGACGAGCTCGATGAGCTCGAGCGCCCGCCGGCGCGCCGCCTTGTCGTTGCGCCGGAGGATCTCCATCGGGAACAGCACGTTGCCGAGCACGGTGCGCCACGGCATCAGGCTCGGGGCCTGGAACACGAAGCCGTAATCGCCGAGCGGCTCGTGCACCTCGCGCCCGCCGATCGTGACCGAGCCGGCGGTCTTCGGGATCAGCCCGGCGACGATGCGCAACAGCGTGGTCTTGCCGCAGCCGCTCGGGCCGAGCAGCGCGACCAGCTCGCCCGCCTCGAACACGAAGCTCGCGTCGTCGAGCGCAACCACCGGCTCGGTCGCGCGGCCCAGCAACTCCGCGACGGGAAACACTTTGCGGACGTGCTCGATCGCGCCGAATGGCATGAATTCTGAATGCCGATGAAATGGGCTTGACGGCCCCTTGTGTATCACGTGAAATATCTGATGATATCTCTGTGGTCAATCGGCTGGCCGGTGCAGGAGGGGCGGATGCTGAAGCGTGTGATGGCGATCGCGGTCGGGACGGCTTGTCTGCTCTCGACGACCGCTCAGGCGCAGGAGCGCGACGTCAAGTTCGTGCTCGACTTCATCAGCCTCGGGCGCCATGCGCCGTGGTATGTCGCGCTCGCCAAGGGCTACTACAAGGAGGAGGGGCTCAACGTCACCATCCTGCCGTCGAAGGGCACGGCGGACGCGATCCGCTCGGTCGTCACCGGCGTCGCCGAGATCGGCTTCATCGACGTGCCGAGCCTGGTCGCCTCGGGCAGCGGCGGCAAGGGCATCCGGATCGTCGCCGCCAATTATCAGAAGCCGCCCTACTGCATCTTCACCCTCAATCCCGGCGCCAACGTTACCGAGCCGAAGCAGATGGCCGGCCTCGAGCTCGGCTCCAGCACCGCCTCGTTCGTGCCGAAGATCTGGGCCGCCTTCATGGAAATGAACAAGGTCGACAGCAAGACCCTGAAGGTGGTGAACATCGACGCGGCCGCGCGCGTGCCGATGCTGGCGGCGCGCAAGGTGCAATCGGTCGACCAGTTCCTGATGAGCGAGCCGGCGATCCGCCGCGCCGTGCCCGACGCCAAGCCGGTCTGCCTGTTCGCCGGCGACTACGGGCTCGAGATCTATGCCAACTCGATCGGCACCTCGGAGGAGTATCTGGCCAAGAACCCCGACGTGGTGAAGAAATTCGTGCGCGCCGCGCTGCGCGGCTGGAAGGACGCGCTCGCCAATCCGGAAGAGGCGAGCCGGCTACAGGTCCAGCATGTCAAGGCCCTCGACCCGCAGATCATCGTCGAGGAGGTCAACATCCTCAAGCGCATCGCGATCTCCGACGACGTGCAGAAGAACGGCTACGGTTTCATCTCGCTCGCGCGGATGAAGAACACGGTCGACTTCATCAACAACAACATCGAGGTGCCGGGCGAGAAGCTCACGCCCGAGCAGATCTATGCACCCGGATACTTGCCGGAGAAGCCGATCCTGCCGTGATCGGGGAGCGGATGATGGTTGCTCGCCGGCGAGGGCGAGCCGCCGTCATCCTTCGTACTTGAACGAAAGCGCGACGCGCGTGCGGAACGCCGCCACCTTCCCGTTTTCCACCTTCATGTCCATCTTCACCACCTCGGCAATGCGCAGGTCGCGCAGCGACGCGGCTGCCGTTGCGACGGCGCGCCGACCGGCGTCTTCCCAAGAGGTCTCGCTCACGCCGACGACGTCGACGATCCTGTAGACGCCTTCGCCCTTCGCACTCTTCTTTGCCATGGGTATTCCCTCCCGCAGGTTGGGGAGCGGAAGCTTGTCACGATAGCGGGGCGCTGCCAATGACCCGGACACCACAAGGGGAGACGCCGATTCCGCCCTGATGCGCGCCTCCCGGAGCCTTACGCCGCCGCCAC
Source organism: uncultured Alphaproteobacteria bacterium (assembly GCA_963777755.1). Lineage (GTDB taxonomy): Bacteria > Pseudomonadota > Alphaproteobacteria > Rhizobiales > Xanthobacteraceae > DATFWC01. Next base: position 21,423 of record CAVZSC010000044.1, on the reverse strand, counting down.
GAACGGCCGCGGCGGCCATTTGCCCTTGATCTGGGTGCGATGCATGACGCGCCGCGTGCTCGAGTCGAACGGGTCGCGCCGATGCATGGTGCAGCGGTTGTCCCACATCACCAGGTCGCCGACCCGCCAGCGGTGCTCGTAGGTGAACTCGGGCCGTGTGGCGAGCTCCCACAGCTGGTCGAGCAGCGCATTCGAGTCCGCCGGTGACAGGCCTTCCACGTACGAATTGCGCCGCCGTCCCAGATAGAGCGCCGGCACGCCGGTGACCGGGTGGCGGCAAACGGCCGGATGCCAGGCGCCGGGCGCCTTGTGCGGATCGTCGGTCGGGGTGACGCCCTGGCGGACATAGCCGCCGCTGTTGTAGGTGCCGTCGTGCTTGATGCGGCGTCCCTCGATGCGCGCCTTCATGGCCGCCGGCAATGCCGCCCAGGCGGCCTGCATCCCGAGGAAATGCGTGTTTCCGCCGCTCGGCGGAATTTCCAACCCGTACAGCATCGATGCATCCGGCGGCAGGTCGGCATAGCTCATGTCGGTATGCCACACCGCTTCGCCCGCTCCGAGCGCGCCGATCGGGTCGCCCTTCTCATCGAGCACGTTGGACACGACGTAGACATCGGGATAGCCGGGAGGGCTTTGCCGCCCGCGCTCCTGGTTGGGCGGCGGATCGAGGTCGCCGAAGCGGCGGCTGAATGCCAGGAGATCGTCGTCGCTGAGTTTCTGCCCGCGGAAAAGCAAGACGCAATAGCGATGCCAGGCCTGCTCGATTTGGGCAAAGTCCGCATCGCTCAACGACACGAGATCGACGTTGCCAATCTCGGCCCCGACGGCCGGCGTGAGTGGCGTCACGGTCACCGACATGTCTCTCCTCCGACGTTGCGCGGGCGATGCTTTATGCTACGTTGAAATCGTCGCTCTCATATCGACCGCACGAGCGCGCTTCGCGTCAATCTACTGCGCACCGACGGCGCTCGCAATCAGACCGAACATGCCTTTCCGGCCCAGCGGCTGGAAAGAGCAAATTCGTTCAAGATCGACGAGGAAGATAGAATGCGATCCATCATCTGGACGCTGAGCTGGGTCCTGGCCGTTGCGGCAGGCGCTGCGGCGCAGGGCACGATCGCGCGGGCGGCCGACTATCCGGAGAGGCCGATCGAGCTCATCGTGCCCTGGGGCCCGGGCGGCGGCGCCGATCAGCTCGCGCGGCTGGTGAGCAAGCTGATGGAGCCGGCGGTCGGCCGCGGCGTTCCGGTGGTGAACGTCGCCGGTGCCACGGGCGCGACCGGCATGGCCAAGCTGCTCGCCGCTCCCGCCGATGGCTACTCGATGGCCGTCTACATCGCCGACAGCCACGCGCTGCTCGCCGGCAAGGACGCGCGCTGGAGCATGAACGACATCGTCCCGGTCGCCGTGATGATCCAGGCGCCGTCCTTCATCTTCGTCGCGCAGGAGAGCCGATTCAAGGCCTGGGGCGATTTCGAGAAGGAGGCGCGGGCGAATCCCGGCAAGCTCAAGGTCGCCACGCTCGGGTTCGGGAGCGTCGACGATTTTTCCCTCCGCACCATCGCCGGCAGCGGCATCAAGATCGTGCAGGTGCCGTTCTCCAAGCCGAGCGAGCGCTACGTGTCGATCCTGGGCGGTCATGCCGATGCGCTGTACGAGCAGGCGGGCGACGTCGCCTCCTTCATTCACGGCAAGCAGATGCGCCCGATCATGATGTTCGGCGAGAAGCGCTCGACCGCCTTCCAGGACGTTCCGAGCTCGCACGAGCTCGGCTTCAACATCGCGCTTCCACAGTTCCGCGCGATCGTCGTGCGCGCCGGCACGCCGCCCGACCGGCTGAAGTTCCTGTCCGACGCTTTCGCGAAGATCGCCAGGTCGCCGGACTACGCCCAGTTCCTCGAAGCGCAATTCGCAGCGCCGGACAGCTTCATCGATGCTTCCAAGGCGCCGGCATTCGTGCGCGATCAGCTCGAGGAGATGAAGAAGGCGGTGGCAACGAATTGAGTCCCGCCCTGGTCGGCCTGTCATGAGCGCGGCGCGCCTTCGCTCGGCGTTGCCCTACCTCGTCGGACTCGTGGTCGCGGCCGCCCTGTACTATGCGGCGGATCACATCGCCTACACGCCGCGGGGAAGCGAACTCGGGCCCGACCTGTGGCCCAAGGCCGCGATCGGCCTGATGGCGATCGTCTGTCTCGTCGAGGTCGCGCGGGCGCTCGCCGGTGCCGGCGCGACGCGCGCCGTCGCCGAGCTGCTCACTCAGGAGGACGAAGCGAGCGCGCCGCCCCACATCGCACTGCTGGTCGGCGGCATCGTGCTGATCGGCGCCTACGCCGTCCTCATGCCGGTCCTCGGCTTCCTGCTGGCGACGCTCGTGTTCATGGCGCTGTTCATGGCGCTCGGGCGCTATCGCAACTACATCGCGATCGCCGCCATCAGCGTGCTCGCCACGGCGCTGATCGCGTTCCTGTTCCTGCGCTTCGCCTACGTCTCGCTGCCGCGCGGCGTGCCGCCGTTCGATCGCTTCACCGACTGGATCCGCATCATGGTGGGCGGCTGAGTGCAGGAACGCGTGCAAGCATGAGCGATATCCTCTGGCAGCTCGGTCTCGGCTTCGTGAACTGCCTCACCCCGCTGCATCTCGCGATGCTGCTGGTCGGCATCGTGATCGGGCTCCTGATCGGCGTGCTGCCGGGCCTCACCTTGGTGATGGGCGTCGCGCTCGCGCTGCCGTTCACCTACCGGATGGACGTCACCGCCTCGATTGTGCTGCTCACCGCGATGTACGTGTCCGGCACCTATGGGGGCGCCTTCACGGCGATCCTGTTTCGCATCCCGGGCGAGCCGATCGACGTGCCGATGCTGTGGGACGGCTACACCATGGGGCGACGCGGCCGGCCCGCCAAGGCGCTCGGCTGGACGCTCGCCGCCGCGCTGGGTGGCGGCCTCATCTCTGCCGCCATCATGGTGGGGCTGACGCAGCCGCTCGCCCGGCTGGCGCTGCGCTTCTCTTCGCCCGAGTATTTCGCACTCCTGGTGTTCGGCTTGTCGAGCGTGGTCGCGCTCGGGCACGGCTCGCTCGGCAGCGCCCTGATCAGCCTGTCGGCCGGCCTGCTGGTCGGCTCGGTCGGCACCGATCCGATCTACGGCGCCTATCGCTTCACGTTCGGCATGCCGATCCTCGCCGACGGCATCGAGTTCCTGGTCGTGATGGTCGGCGCCTACGGCGTCGGCGAAGTGCTGTCGCGGCTGGAGACCGGCTTCTCCGGCAAGCCCATCGAGAAGATCGCGCAGGCGCGCACCGAGCTGCCGTCCTGGCGCGAGATCCTCGCCCTGAAGACCGTATTCGTGCGTGCGAGCCTCCTCGGCAACGTCATCGGCATCGTGCCCGGTGCAGGGGCGACCATCGCGTCCTTCGTGAGCTACGGGCTCGAGGCGCAATTCGGCAAGCGCCGGAGCGAGATGGGCACCGGCATCCCCGAAGGCATCGTGGCGCCGCAGGCGGCGGCGACCGCATCGGTCGGCGGCGCGCTCGTCCCGCTGCTCGCGCTTGGCATTCCGGGAAGTGGCGCCACTGCGGTGATCCTCGGCGCGTTCATGCTGCACGGGGTCCAGCCCGGGCCGCAGGTCTTCGCCACGTCCGCGAGCTTGATCTACACGGTGTTCGCCTCGCTGTTCCTCGGCCTCGCGCTCATGTGCCTCATCGGTTATTTCGCCATCCGGCCGCTCACGAAGATTCTCGACTTTCCCGAAGCCGTGGTCTCCGCCGGGGTGCTGGTGCTGTGCTTCATCGGCGCCATGTCGATCCGCAACAACGTCACCGACTTGTGGCTGATGATCGGCTTCGGGGTGCTCGGCTATTTGTTCGAGCGCCTGCGCTTTCCGGTCGCCCCGCTGGTGCTCGGCGTCATCCTCGGGCCGCTGGCGGAGGAAGCCTTCATGAATTCGATGATCAGCTTCCAGAACGACTGGACCATATTCTTCACCCGCCCGATCTCGGGCGCGGTGATGACGTTCACGGCGCTCGTCCTGCTGCTTCCCGTGTTCCAGCAATGGCGCACACGTCGACGCGGGGAGGGTGCCTGATATCGGATTTCAGCTCGGCTCGACGCCCTTCGCACGCAGCGTGGGCTTCGCCTCCGGGGCTGTGAGGAAACGGATCAGCGCATTCGCCGCCGCCACGTCCTTGGCGGCTGCCCCCAGGCCCGCCGCAAAGCCGATGCGCGTCTGCAACTCCGCCGGGATCGGGCCGACCGGATCGACCCCTTCGACGTCGTAGATGCGCGAGGCGACCACCACCACCATGTCGGCATCGCCGCGCGCCACGACCTCGACCGTGTCCTCCGCCGCCATGGGCTTGAGCTTGTCCTTCATCTCCGCCGCAATGCCCAGCCGCTCGACCACGCTGACGAAATAGCGCCCGCTTGCGCCCTCGCCCGGGAAGGCCACGGCCTTGACCGCCAGGAGCACGCGCCGGAACGCGTCGACCGAGGCGATGTCGGGTTTCGGCGCGCCGGCGCGCACCGCGACGCCGAGGCCGGCGTGGCCAATGTCGGCGCGGGTGCCGGCAACGATCTTGCCGTGCTTGACCAGTTCGTCGATCACCGGCGGATTGAGGATCGCAACGTCGAACGTCTCACCCGCCTTGATCTTGCGCTCGAGCTCGGCGTTCACCTCGAACCGCAGCGAGACCTTGTGCCCGCTCGCCCGCTCGAACTGGGTGATGAGCTCGCGCACCGCTGCGCGGGCGCCGTTGCCGCTCAGGACCTTGAGCTCGGCCGCATCGGCGAGGCTGGTCAAGTGCGCGCTCCCCATGAGCAGAGTGGCGAACGTCAGGGCTGCCCCAAGTGCGCGCATCGTCGCCTCCCTGGCACTGTGGCCGTCTTTCGGGCCGCCACAATGCCACGACGGCGGTCAGGTGCAAGCCGCGCCTTCCGCCTCCTGCCACGTGCCGGTGGCGGCGAGCTGCGGCGCCGGCTCGGCCACCGACCAGCGCAGCGGCGCGGCATTTTCGATGAATACGCCGGAGCCGACGCGGAATCGCAACAGCCGCTGCGCGCCCGCGAAAGAGTCCACCTCCGGCCCATCCCACACGACCTCCGCCTCGCCGGTGAGCGACAGCACGTTGCCCGTTGCGAAGTCGACGAAGAGGAGCCCGGCGCGCGGCTCGAGCGTGATGTTGCCCAGGGTCATGAAATAGAAATTGCCGCGGAAGTCGGGCGCGGTGAGGACAGTCCGACCGTCTTGCTCGGTCACACGCACGAAGCCTCGCCGGCCGCCGCGATGCGAGACGTCCACGTCGTCGCCGGCGTGGCCGCCGCCCGCGGCCAGCGAGAAGGTCGCGATGAAGAACGTGTCGGCGCCGCGCACCAGCGCTGTCGCCTCGGTCGACAGGATCGCACTTTCGGCCTGCACCCGGCGCGGCGCCACGACGGTCGCGGGGTCGGCCACGAAGGCAGGGATCCGCGCCTGGATATATTGCGGGCAGTTGCCGAAGCTCTGCCGCACGTGGACCGTGAAGCTTCCTCCGTCGGCGGCGACGATCGTCCCGTTCATGCGGTTGCGTCGGCGCGTGGGGAGCTCGATGCCGAGGAGGCCGACCGGCGCGCCGGGCGTGATGTTCGCGCCGAGCGGATCGCCAAAGCCTGCGCGCGCGTCGATCTCCAGCGTGCGCGGGTCTCCCGAGCTGACGAAGCCCGGATATCCGACCAGGATCGAGGCCCAGGGCCGGCGCTCCGCGTCGAGGCTGCCGACGATGAGGAAGGGCAGCTGGGCGAAGAATTCACGATGCTGGTCGGGCATGAAGTCGCGGATGACCTTGCGCCCCACCTGCGCGAGCCGGCTGCGCACGCCGGCGCGTTCCTGCAAGGCCTGCTCGCCGGGATGGAAGGGCGAAGGCTCGGGTGAGAGGTCGTCGGCAGTCATGATGTCTGTCCTCGTCTGACTGACTCGAAGATGCTCATTCCTGCAGCCGAACAGAACGACCGTTGTTGACAAGGGACTATTCCATATTATGGAATAATGCCCATGGACCGGCTTGAGGCCATGCGGGTGTTCGTGGCGGTCGCCGAGGCGCAGAGCTTCGCCGCGGCGGCGCGCCGGCTCACCCAGTCGCCGCCGGCGGTGACGCGGGCGGTCTCGGCGCTGGAGGAGCGGATCGGCGCGCGGCTCCTGCATCGCACGACGCGTATCGTGCGGCTGACTGAGGCGGGCCAGCGCTTCCTCGCCGATGCCAAGCGGATCCTCGGCGAGCTCGAGGAGGCGGAGGCGTCGGCGGCGGGCGCGCACGCGGCGCCGCGCGGGCAGCTTGCGCTGACCGCGCCGGTGATGTTCGGGCGCATGCACGTCGCGCCGATCGTGTTCGAGTTTCTAAAGCGCCATCCGCATGTAGACGTTCGCCTGGTGCTGCTCGACCGTATCGCCGACCTGATGGAGGAGGGGTTCGACGTCGCGGTCCGCATTGCGCATCTGCCGGATTCGTCGCTCACGGCGCTCAGGGTCGGCGCGGTGCGGCGGGTGGTGTGCGCGTCGCCGGCGTATCTTCGGGCGCATGGCACGCCGCAGACCCCGGCGGATCTTGCGCGGTTCACCGCCGTCGCGACGTCGGGCAGCGACGCGCCTCCCGAATGGTCGTTCACCTCCGCGGCGGGTGTCGTCAGCATGCGCCCCGCGACCCGGCTCATCGTCAATTCCGCCGATGTCGCCATCGCGGCCGCCATCGCGGGGCGCGGCCTGACGCGGGTTCTCTCCTACCAGATCGCGCCGGCGCTTAAGGCCGGCCAGCTTGCGATCGTGCTCGCCGCGTACGAGCATCCGCCGCTGCCGATCCATCTGGTGCATCGCGAAGGCCGCCGCGCCGCCGCACGCGTGCGCGCCTTCATCGATTTTGCCGCCGAGCAGCTGCGGGGCGATCCGGCGGTGAACGTGAAGCAGGGGAGCGTCCGATGAAAACAGAACGCAGTGGAAACGCCGGCACCCCGACCTATCCGGACATGCGCCACAAGGTCGCGCTGGTGACCGGCGGCACCAGCGGCATCGGGCTGGCGACGGCGGGCGCCTTCGCGCGCCAGGGCGCGCGGGTGGTGATCGCCAGTCGCGGCGAATCTGCCGCCAAGTCGGCGCTCAAGGCGCTTGCGGCGGAGGGCGACGTGCAGTGGCGACCGGTCGACGCCGCCGACGGCAAATCGGTCGCGCGCCTGATCGACGCCGTTGTCAAGCTGCACGGCACTCTCGACTATGCCTTCAACAACGGCGGCAGCGGCGGGCGGCCGGCTCCGGTCGCCAGCATGCCAGAGGCCGCCTGGCGCAAGACCATCGACGGCTATCTGACCTCCGTATTCCTGTGCATGAACGCCGAGATTCCTGCGATGAAACAGGAGAGCGCGAGCGTGATCGTCAACAACGCTTCGGTCGACGGCCTGCGCGGCTATCCGTTCCCGGGCGGCGCCGCCTACGCGGCGGCGAAGCATGGGGTGATCGGCCTCACCCACAGCGCCGCGCTCGAGCACGCCGCGCAGGGCCCGCGCATCTGCGCGGTCTGCCCCGGCTGGATCGACACGCCGCCGGTGGCGAACTGGATGAAGCGCGACAAGGACGTGGCCAAAGCCGTCATCCGGCAGACGCCGCGCGGAACGATCGGCCGCCCGGAGGAGATCGCCGCCGCCGTCCTGTGGCTCTGTTCGGCCGCCGCATCGTTTGCGGTTGGCACCGTGCTCGCGGTCGACGGCGGCTACATGGCCTGAAGAGAGTGCGCGGCAGCGCTGTGGCCGATGCGGGAGGACGCCATGAGAATCACGGTTCGACGCGCGACCGAGGCGGATGCCGAATGGGTCTCGGCGCTCAATGCCGAGGTGCAGGCTCTGCACGCGGCAGCGTTGCCGTGGCGGTTCAAGCCGCCGGGAACATTCGCCGAGGCGGACGTGTCCGCCCTGATGGCGAAGCCGGAGAACCTCATATTCCTCGCCCTCGTCGATGGCGACCCGGCAGGCTACGCCTATGCGGAGGTCGTCCGTCGACCGGAGACCCCACTGACGTATGCCTATGAGCAGGTCCACATTCACCATCTCGGCGTGTCGTCCAACTATCGCCGACAAGCCGTTGGAGGCGCCCTGCTGGGCGCGGTGCGCGCCGCGGCGCTTGAATTGGGGATTGCGCTGCTGACCCTCGATGTCTGGTCCTTCAACGAAGGCGCGCGTGCGTTCTTTCGGCGCCACGGGTTTTTCTCATACATCGAACGACTGTGGTGCCGATGAGCGTCGATCTTGCCGCGGCCCCGCGCAAATCGGGCGGCTGTCGATCCCCCAGCACGGCATTGGCTCGCCCCAGTTCGCGTTGACACTCCGCGGCCGCGCCTCCTATCAATTCCCTTCGTCCAAATCCGGAAAACACGCCATGCGCGTCCTGCTCTCGCTTCTCGCCTTGCTCGCCACGGCAGCGCTGCCCGCCTCCCAGGCGCGTGCGCTCGACTATCCGACCCGCACGGTGCGCGTCATCATTCCCTATACGCCGGGCGGCGCGCCCGACGTGCTCCTGCGCATGGTCACCCAGGCGCTGGCGGAGAAATGGGGGCAGGGGGTCGTCGTCGAAAACCGGGCAGGCGGGAATACGCTGATCGCCACGGTGGCGGCCGCCAAGTCGGAGCCTGACGGCTACACGCTTCTGTGCGCCGCCGACCAGACCTTCGTGCTCAATCCGCTGCTCTATGCGAGCCTGCCCTATTCGATGAAGGAGCTCGATCCGATCATCCTGATGGCGTCGATCCCGCACATGCTGGCGGTCGCCAACAAGGTGCCGGTATCGAACGTGAAGGAGCTGATCGCGCTCGCCAAATCGAAGCCGGACACGCTGATGTACGGGACCACCGGCCCGGGCAGCATCCAGCGCATCGTCACCGAGTATTTCGCCCAGATCGCCGGCGTCAAGCTGGTGCACGTCGCCTACCGCGGCGCGCCCGAGACGATGACCGCGGTCCTCGCCGGCGAGATCGACATGACGATCAACGGGGTGTCGAATGTGGCGCCGCACATCGGCGGCGGGAAGCTCAAGGCCCTCGCCATCTCGACGCCGGAGCGCTCGTCGCTTGCGCCCGACATTCCCACCATGCAGGAGGCGGGCGTGCCGGGCTACAGCTCGCAGGGCGCCTTCGGCCTGTTCGGGCCGGCCGGCATGCCGGCCGAGATCCGCGAGAAGATCCGCGCCGACGTGGCCGAGGTCCTCTCGCGCCCGCAGGTGATGAAGGCGCTCGAGGCGCGCAGCTTCGTGGTGGAGAAACGGGGCCCCGCCGAGTTCAGCAAGTTCATCGCCGATGAGCTCGCCAAGTGGGGGCCGGTGATCCGGAACGCGAGCATCAAGGGGGATTAAGCGCAGCGATTCCTTGGCACAGCGGTGTCACATGCAGGGGCGCCCCTTGTGGGCGCCCAGGGCATCGCCACGGGCACGCGGTCAGAGGGCGGGCACTAGGGTCGCTTGGCGACCACAAGGGTCGCCCCTACAGCGCGGGCTCCATCTTGGCGCCCGCCTTCCGTTCCGCCCGCCGGGCGAGCTTGACGGGCGACCAGACCGGCTCGAGGCCGAACAAACGCTGGGCGTTGCCGCCCAGGATGTTGCGCTTGGCCTCGGCGGACAGGAACGGCAGATCGTAGATCGTGCTCGGCAGGTCCATGTCCCAGTGCGGATAGTCGGACGAATAGAGGAGCTGGGTGTCGGCCTTCATCATGTCGAAGGTGAGCTCGAGCGCCGCGCGGTTGTCGACCATCTCCATCGGCTGCGAGGTGTAGTACATCTCGCGCATGTACTCGCTCGGTTTGCGCTTGAGCAGCCCGCAGTCGGACGTGCGCATCATGAACTCGTTGTCGAGCCGCTGCATCAGGAACGGGATCCAGGCGAGCCCGCTCTCGATCCAGATGGTCTTGAGCCTGGGGAAACGCTCCGGCATCCCGTTGGTGATCCAGTTGGTCATGTGCAGCATGTTGCACCAGGTGAAGCCCAGCGCGTGCACGCCGATGAAGCGGTTGCACAGCTGCAGGCTCTGGTCGGTCCAGGTGAAGGCCGCATGGAAGCCGAGCGGCAGGTTGCGCTCCTGCAGCATCGCGTAGGTCTTCATGTAGGCGTTGTCGTAGTTCGCCCGGTAGTGGGTCGAGGTCACCATGAAGCCGATCACGCCCGGACGATCGGCGAACTCCTTGACCAGATCGTAGGTGGCTTCGGGATCGTGGAACGGTAGGTAGAGCATCGATTTCAGCCGCGGGTTCTGCGACAGGATCTTGTCGCACAGCCAGCGGTTATAGGCGCGCGCCATCGCGACTTCGACCTGGATGCGCGGGCAGTTGGAGAGGTTGAGCATCGGCGTCGGAAACATGATCGCCATGTCGACGCCGAGCGCATCCATCCACCGCTCCATCAGGGTGAGGTCGCGGTGCGGGGTTGCTGGCACCTTCTCGGTCCGGCGCAGCGGATAGCGCGTGATGCGGCCGCCGATCTCCTGGTACGAGCCACTCTCCGACCCGACGCCGCCGCGCGACATGCCCTGGTAGCGGAACTCGTGGCGCAGCACCGGATCGTCGACGTAGTCGGAGATCTCCCGGAATGCCTCGGTCTCGTAGTGATGGGAATCGACATCGACGATGAGGAAATCCTCATAGTGCCTCACCTCCGCCTGGTGGGCGGCATTCTTCAACAGCGTGCGGGTATCGAATTCCTGGTTGGCGAGGTCGCGGAAGTTTTGCACCTGGTCGAGCATGGCAAGTGCGCTCCTTAGCCGTGGTCGCGTGAATGGGGGGTGAGGCGGCCGATGCCGGACATCGCCTGCCAGGCGCCGAGCTCGAACACTTCGAGCCCGACGCTCTCGAGGAGCGCTGTGCAGCCGATCGCCACGTCGGTCACGGTGACACCGCTGTTGCGGCCGAACGGCCGCGGCGCATCGCCGAGCTGTGCCTTGGCGGCATAGAGACGCACGATCGCCCCGAACGCCTGGCCGAGCGAGTCGTCCGGGATGTCGTCGAGTCGCTCCTTCTCGATCGCGTCGGCGATAGCGGCGGCGATGTCGCTCGCCAGCGCCGCGAAGGCGGCGTTGCGCTCAGACGCTGACATAGATCTCTCCGCCGCGCTCCACCACCTCGTATTTCTTGAGGCGGTGCTTGGGGTCGATCACGTGGGTGCCGTCCGCAAGGTGGAACTCCCAGCCGTGCCACGGGCACACGATGTGCATGTCGGTCTCGTCGAAGTCCATGCCGAGGTGGATGCCGTTCTCGCCGATCTTCTCCACCACCTGGGGCAGCTTGACGCCCTCGCACGCCGGGCCGCCCTGGTGCGGGCACAGGTTGCGGTAGGCGTAGTGCTTGCCCTGATGGCAGATCACCCCGATCTCGAGATGGCCCACCGTGATCAGGCGCGTGTCGCCGTCGGCGATCTCGCCCTTGCGGCACACCAGCACTTCGGGCATGGCGATCCTCTCTTCCAAATGATAAGACCTCTTATTATAAGAAGCCATATGATCTGGTCAAACGGGAGTGCGTGAGGCCTATGCGGTCCCACCGGGGGAAGCCGTGACGATCGTCCCGCTGCGCATGACGGCGGCGTGCAAGCGCTCGGCCGCGCGCCGGCGTCCGGTGCCGCGCGTCGGCCTCGGGGCGTTGCTGCGCAACGCCGACCTGGCGTTCAACCGCGCGCTGCGCGAGGAGCTGGCGCGCCACGACATCACGTTCAGCCAGTTCCAGCACCTGTGGCAGCTGTGGCAGAGCGACGGTCTCGCCCAGGTGGAGCTGTCGCGCCGTATCGGGATCGAGACCGCCTCCTCCACCGCGGCGATCGACCAGCTGGAGAAGCGCGGCCTGATCGCGCGCGCGCGCGATGCCGCCGACCGGCGACGCATCAACGTCACGCTCACTCCCGCTGGCCGTGCCCTGCAGCGGCCGCTGACCGAGCGCGCCGCCGCCGTCAACGCGCTCGCGCGGCGCGGCATCTCCAAGGCGGAGGTCGCGCGGCTGTTCGACATCGTCGAGACCATCATCGGCAACCTGCGCCAGGAGCGGCCGGGCTGAGAAATCGGCCAGGCATGGGGGCGTGACACATCCACGCGCGGATGATGATCCCGGCGGCCGCTGTGGCGCGAAAACCACACGGAACCGAATTTGCCGCCTGCCTTGATTTTGCCCGTGATCAGGCCACGTCAGGCCACGGTTGGGCACCCCCATGGGCGGAAAGACGACACGGGGGTGTCAAATGCCGATCAGACAAGCCGTTCCATTGTTTGCGCTCGCGCTGGCGGGGGCGACGCTTGCGGGTTGCGTCCAGCACACGGGCACCGAGCGATCGGCCTCGCTGGGCGTCAGCCCGCAGGCGTCCCCGGCAGAGGCGTCCCCGGCCCCGCGGCGCCGGGCGTCGGTCGCCCACCACCGGCGCGTGGCCGCCGCGCCGAAGAAGCAGACGCCATTCATCCCCAAACAGCCGGCGCCGCCGGACGCTGCGGTCGGGCTCGCGAGCTTCTACAAATATCGACTCGAAGACCGCGAGCGGCGAGCAGTTCAACCCCAGCGAGCTGACGGCGGCGCATCGCACGCTGCCATTCGGAACCCGCCTGCGCGTCACCAACGTCGCCAACGGGCAGACCGTCACCGTCAGGGTCAACGACCGCGGTCCCTTCATCCCGGGCCGCGTGGTCGATGTCTCGCATTCGGCCGCCGAGGCGCTCGGCATGGTCGACCGCGGCATCACCAAGGTGAAGCTCGAGGTGGAGAAGAAGCCGTAACGAACAGATCACCGCACACTTGTCATCGAGAAGGACGCTGCGCGGTAGGGTGGCCGCCTAGTCCTTCCAGACGCCCGCCACGCAGGCCGGTTCACGCCGGCTTGTGCGCTCACGCGCCGATCTCGCCGGCGAGATCGGTGGCGGGCTCTTTACGCGGCGCGGTTGGACGCGGGTTCGAATCCGGCCCGGGGGAGCCAAGTCCTTCATCCCGGCAAGCGGCCGCTAGCCGAACCGAAGTGCGAACCTTGGCGCCCTACCCGTGCAGAAGCTCCCATTGCTCCAAGGTGCGCGCATGCAGCGCATCGCGCGACAGGGCGAGCGCGATCCACGCGCCGCTGTCGACGAAAACCGCTTCGCCTTGCCGCATCAGGGCTCGTCGTGAACGCTGTCGTGCTCGATCGACGTGCGTTTCGGCTCACCATCCCAGATGGCGACCGGATCGGCCACCGGCAGCTTGAGCACGTGCTTGCGGACGGCCTCCCGGACGACGTCCGCGACGCTGCGTCCCGAGCGCGCCGCCACCTTGCGCAGCGCGTCGAGTTCTTCTTTGCGGAAGTAGATCTGGGTCTTTTCCATGTCTGTCATTTTAGTCTGCTTCAATGCGCGGCGGACCCATCCTTCTGACGACGTCGACGGCCAATCGCGCGCCCTATTCGATGATTGCGCGTCGCGCGATGAGACGGCGTCGCGGCGAAAACAATGCGCTGCGCTCGTCGAATCCCCCGCCCTCAGCTCTGCGGTTCGGGAACGAGCGGGGCCGCCGGCTGGCGGCGCGGCGGTGAAGCGTCGCGGGGGCGGTAGCCGAGCGGCTCGTGCTCGGGCGCCGCGGTGGGAGCGCCGGCGGCCAGCACCGGCGCCGCCGCATGGCTCTCCATGAGGACGGCGACCAGCCCCGACCAGCCGGTCTGGTGCGAGGCCCCGACACCGGCGCCGATGTCGCCGTGGAAATATTCGTAGAACAGGATGTTGTCGCGCCAATGCGGATCGGTCTGGAAACGCGCATTGCCGCCATACACGGGCCGCGTGCCCTGGGGCGTCCGCTCGAAGATCTTCACCAGCCGCCGGGCGAGCTCGTCGGCGACGGCGTCGAGCGTCATCCGCTGGCCGGAGCCGGTCGGGCACTCGACCGTGAACGTATCGCCATAGTGCTGGTGGTACCGGCGCAGTGCATCGATGAGCAGATAGTTCGCCGGCATCCAGATCGGTCCGCGCCAGTTGGAGTTGCCGCCGAACATGCCGGAGGCGGATTCAGCCGGCTGATAGCAGGCCGAATAGGTCTGGCCGTCCAGGCTGATGGAAAACGGTTCTTCGAGATGCCGCCGCGACAGCGAGCGGATGCCATAGGGCGAGAGGAACTCGGCCTCGTCGAGCAGCGGGCGCAGGAGGCGCGTCAGGTTATCGCGGCTCAGAAACGACAGCAGCAGCGCGTGCGAGGCCGCGCCGTCGCGCTCGGTCGCCTGCTCGAACAGGTCCGGCCGCTGGCGCTCGAACCACTTCAGGCGGTCGCAGAAGGTGTCGTTGTCGGAACCTTCCAGCGCCGCGATGTCGACGCTGGACACCGCGATGATCGGAACGAGACTGACCAGCGAACGCGCCTTGAGCGGGTAGAACCGGTCGCCGACCCGCAGCACGTCGAAATAGAGGCCCTCCTCCTCGCTCCACAGCGAGGCGGAACCCGACGATGCCCGCCCGACGTGGTTGAGCGCATCGGCGATGAAGACGAAGTGCTGGAAGAACTTTGCGGCGAAATCCATGTAGGCGGGGCGGTCCTTGGACAGCTCCGAGGCCAGCTCCATCATCTGCAGCGCGAAGAAGGCGACCCACGAGGTCCCGTCGGACTGGTAGAGGCGGCCGCCGCCCGGCAGATAGCCCGACGAGCGGTCGAAGACGGAAATATTGTCGAGGCCGAGGAAGCCGCCCTGGAACAGATTGTTGCCGTCGGCATCCTTGCGGTTGACCCACCAGGTGAAATACAGCAGCCCGTGATGGAAGACGCGGCGCAGGAAGTCGTAGTCGCGGCGGCCAAAGGTCTTCCACTCGTATTCGGCGATCTGGATCGCCGCCCAGGCCTGCAGCGGCGGGTTGACGTCGTCGAAAGCCCACTCATAGGCCGGGATCTGGCCGTGCGGGCTCATGTACCATTCGCGGCTGAGCAGAAGGATCTGCTCCTTGGCGAAGTCGAGATCGACGCGCGCCAGCACCACGGTGTGGAAGCAGAGGTCCCAGCTCGCGAACCAGGGATACTCCCATTTGTCGGGCATCGACAGGATGTCTTCGGCATAGAAATGCCGCCAGTCCTTGTTGCGGCCAGCCAGGCGCTCAGGCGGCGGCGGGACCTCGTCGCCGGCGATCCAGTCCTCGATCACGTAGTGGAAGAACTGCTTCGACCACAGCATGCCGGCAAAGGCCTGGCGCATGATTGCCCGGCGGTCGTCCGACAGATCGGCAGGAATGCGCGTCGCATAGAACGCGTCGGCTTCCGCCTTGCGCTTCGCGAAGACGGCAACAAGATCGTCGCCGAGATCGCGGGCCTGCGCGTCGTCGGTCAGCCGAAGCAAAATGGTCACCGTTGTCTGGCGCGCGGGTTAGCCGATCTCGGCACGCCCGGACCGGATAACCCTCGGCTGCGCCGGGCCACGGCGGACCTGGAACGCGCTCAATTGAACCTGGACTTCACGAAGGTATGGGCCCCCACGGATGGATACGTCACCAATTTGCAATTGGGCGTCGGGGATTCCGCGGTTGCCAATCAACCGATGCTGGCCGTGATCGATGCCAACAGTTTCTACGTCCAAGCATTCTTCCGGGAAACCTTCGTGGGGAATTTACAAAACGGCGATCGGCCGTTGTCACGCTGATGAGTTATCCCGACACTCCCTTGCAGGGCAGCGTCGACAGCATCGGCTGGGGGCATTACCCAGCAAAACGGCAGCACAGGCTTCGAGCAGTTGCCCTCCGTCAAGCCGACCTTCGAGAGGATCCGACTCGCGCAGCGTCATACCGGTAATGGTGCGCATGGAGAAGGTTCCAGACAACATCAAACTGCGCGCCGGCACCACGGCCTCGGTGGTGGTCATCACCGGAACGAGCACGGATGGTGGCCAGCTGCCACCGGTTACCCGCGTGTTGCAATGAATGATCAATAATGTGTCAATCGGCATGTGAGGCAGCACGAATTTCATCTCGCTGGTGGGTAGTACGGCTGAATGGCCGCTCTCTGCGTCCGCGCGGCTTGCCGCGTGGCTGCCAAAGGACAATAGACTGCGAGCCCAGTCCTGAGTTTAGACTTTTGCGGCACTGCTGTATGGCACCGGCGCGGGATACGGCGCGATGCAGGAGCGCCTGATCCAAGCTTACGCCCCGCATTTGATGGAGACGAGCGATGATGAAATTCTCGAAAGGCTGCGGAAGAACAGCACCTCCAGCAACAAATCTAGAATGCCAAAAATAGGGCGCAATAATTCTCGCATTCGTTTATGAAATCACGCGGGCCGATCGGGCCGGTGCAGCTGACCAGCGAGGACCTCGGTCATCACGGTTGCGACGATGAAGGGCGGCAGCGAACACTAGCGGAGCATCCGACCAATGGCAACCAATCCCGAGCAAGCTCGACTGGTCGAGCACAACGCCGGCCAAGTGGATTGGAAGCGTTGGGGGCCATACGTCAGCGAGCGGGCCTGGGGCACCGTCCGCGAAGACTACAGCGCCAATGGCGACTCGTGGGATTTCTTTCCCCACGATAACGCCCGCAGCCAAGCCTATCGTTGGAACGAAGACGGCATCGGCGGCTTTTGCGACGACAAGCAGCATATCTGCCTGGCGGTTGCGCTGTGGAACGAAAAAGATCCGATTCTCAAAGAGCGGATGTTCGGCCTGAGCAATCCACAGGGCAACCACGGCGAGGACGTCAAAGAGTATTACTTTTTCCTCGGCGGCACGCCCACGCACTCCTACATGAAGATGCTCTACAAGTATCCTCAAGTGGAGTATCCCTACGACGACCTGCTGAGAGTCAATGGCCGCCGCAATCAGTCGGAGCCCGAATATGAACTATTCGACGCGCTGCGCGACGCGTTTCTGGCCAACAGGTACTTCGATATCGAGATCGAGTACGCAAAGGCCGGCAGCGAAGACCTGCTGTGCCGTATCACGGCGACCAATCGCGGGCCAGACGCCGCGCCGCTTCACGTGCTCCCCCATGTCTGGTATCGCAACACGTGGTCGTGGGAAGACGGCCAGCCGCGGGCCGTGATCGAAGCCACCGGCCCCGGGGCGGCGCGGACCACGCATCCGCTGAGCGGCGACCGCTGGTGGTACGCCCAAGTCAGCGACAAGCAGAGCATCGAACTGCTCTTTACCGACAACGACACCAATTACTTGCGGCTCTACAAGGTGCCCAACCGCACCCAGTATGTCAAAGACGGTATCAACGACTGTGTGGTCGGCGGCCAGCCCGAGTGCGTGAATCACCAGCGAGGCAGCAAACTGGCCGGCCATGCTCACGCGATCGTGCCGGCCGGCGGCACGCTGACCATCAAGGTGCGGTTTGCCCCAAAATCACTGAATGATCCGTTCGCCGGTTTCGACGCCACGTTTTCCAGCCGCATCGGCGAAGCCGACGCTTTTTATGCAGCGGTCAACCCGCCACGCTTGACCGAAGATGAATCGAATGTCGTGCGGCAAGCCTTTGCCGGCCTGCTATGGTCAAAACAGTACTACCACTACGACGTGTACCGCTGGCTCATGGGCGATCCCGCGCAGCCCACGCCCCCTAAAGAGCGCTGGCACGGACGCAACTCGCGCTGGAAGGAACTGCACAACGCCGACGTGATCCTGATGCCCGACACCTGGGAGTATCCCTGGTATGCCGCCTGGGATCTCTCGTTTCACTGCGTGGCGATCGCGTGGATCGACCCGGCATTTGCCAAGCGGCAACTGCTGAGCATGGGTCGCGAATGGTACCAGCATGCTAGCGGTCAATATCCGGCCTACGAGTGGGACTTTGACGACGTCAACCCACCCGTGATCGGCTGGGCGGCGTGGCGCGTCTATCAAATCGAAATGGAGCAAACCGGCCGGGGCGACGTGAACTTCCTCAAGGAAATGTTCCAGAACGAGATGCTCAGCTTCAGCTTCTGGGTCAATCGCAAGGACGCGAGCGGTCGCGACCTGTTTGGCGGCGGCTTCTTGGGCATGGACAACATTGGCTGTTTCGACCGCGACAAGACTCTGCCCAACGGCGCGCTGCTCGAACAAAGCGACGGCACGAGTTGGATGGCGCTGTTTTGCATCACCATGCTCTCGATCGCCGTCGAATTGGCCCGCCACGATCCGTTCTATCAGAACATGGCGATCAAGTACTTCGAGCACTTTCTCTACATCGCGCATGCCATGACCAACATGGACGGCGAAGGGGTCGACCTGTGGGACGCCGAGGACGAATTCTTCTACGATGTGATCCATTTGACCAATGGGCAGAACATTCCCCTCAAGTTGCATTCGATGGTCGGGCTGGTGCCGCTGTTCGCCGTGCTGGCCGCGCCTTCGCCCAAAAGCGACAAGCTCAGTTTTGCCGAACAGGCCAAGTGGTTCTTGCAACATCGCCCCGACTTGCTGCAAAACGTCGCCCCGGTCGGAACGCCGGGCAAAGACAACTTGCACTTATTGGCTATCTTGTCGCGGGATCGCCTGGTAGCCGTGTTGCGGCGGATGCTCGACTCCGAAGAGTTCCTCTCCGACTACGGCGTGCGCGCTTTGTCGCGCTACCACCTCGAGCATCCGTATGTCTTCAACGCCGGTGACCAGAACGTCTTAGTCAAGTACCTGCCGGCCGAATCGGACAACCGCCTGTTCGGCGGCAACTCGAACTGGCGCGGGCCAATCTGGTTCCCGGTCAACTATATGCTCGTCCGCTCGCTCCACGAGTTCTGGTGCTATTACGGCGACACACTGAAAGTCGAATGCCCCACCGGATCGGGCAAGATGTGCAACTTGAACGAAGTGGGCGAAGAGCTCACGCGTCGCTTGAGCCGGATCTTTTTGCGCGACCCGGCACGTGGCAACCGCCGCGCGGTGTTCGACGGCAACGATTACTTCCAGAACGATCCGCATTGGCGCGACCACATACCGTTTCACGAATACTTCAACGGCGACAACGGCGCGGGGCTCGGCGCCAGCCATCAGACCGGCTGGACCGCGCTAATCGTGTCGCTGCTGTACGAGTACGGGGGGCAAATGGCCGATGCTTAGCACCACCCCCGGGCGATCGTACCCGATTGGCGCTACGATTTGCGCCGAGGGTGTTCACTTCTGCGTCTATTCGAAACATGCCACCTCGGTCGAGCTCGTGCTGTTCGACCATGAAACCGATGCCCACCCGGCCCACATCATCCGCCTCGACGCCGCGCAAAACCGCACCTGGCACTACTGGCACGTCACGGTTCACGGCATCGGCGCGGGTCAGATTTACGGCTATCGGGTTCATGGACCGAACGATCCAGGCAAGGGGCTGCGGTTCGATGGCGACAAATTGCTCGTCGATCCTTACGCGCTGGCCGTCGTCAACACCGAGAACTACCAGCGGGCAGCGGCGCTGCGGCCGGGTGACAACGCAGCGCAGGCTCTTAAGTGTGTCGTCATCGACACGCGGCAATATGATTGGGAGGGAGACGCGCCGCTCGAGCGGCCATTTCCCGACGCCGTGATCTACGAGATGCACGTGGCCGGGTTCACGCGCAATCCAAATTCTGGCCTGCCGGTCCACCTGCGTGGCACCTATGCCGGCCTAATTGCCAAGATTCCGTATCTAAAGGAGCTGGGCATCCTGACGGTCGAACTCATGCCGGTGCAGCAGTTCGACGAGCAGGCCGCACCCAACGGCGTGAACTACTGGGGCTACCAGCCGGTAGCCTGGTTCGCGCCGCATCGCCAGTACAGTTCACAGCGCTGCGTTGTGGCGGCCGTCGATGAGTTCCGCGACATGGTCAAGGCCTTGCATCGGGCCGGTATCGACGTGATTCTCGACGTCGTCTTCAACCACACGGCCGAAGATGACGAGCATGGATCGACTCTCTCGCTGCGCGGCTTGGATAACCCAACGTATTACATTCTCGACGCCAAGAACCCAGCCAAGTACATCGACGATACCGGTTGTGGCCATACGATCAACGGCAACGAGACGATCGTCCGGCGGATGATCATTGACTGCCTGCGCTACTGGGTCGAGGAGATGCACGTCGACGGTTTCCGCTTCGACCTGGCTGCCAGCCTGTCGCGCGGCGAAGACGGCGTGCCGCTGGCCAGACCACCCATCTTGCTCGACATCGAAGCCGACCCGGTCCTGGCCGGCGTCAAAATCATCGCCGAGGCCTGGGACGCCGCCGGCTTGTATCAGGTGGCCAGCTTTGGCATCGACCGCTGGGCCGTCTGGAACGGTCAGTACCGCGACCACGTGCGGCGGTTCGTCAAAAGCGACGCCGGCGCGGTCGGCGCGTTGGCCGACAACATCGTCGGTAGCGCCAACCTGTTTCATCAGCCCGACCGCAGTGCGTACCGCAGCGTGAATTTCATCACGGCGCACGACGGCTTTACTCTCAACGATCTGGTCTCGTACGACCGCAAACACAACGAAGCCAACGGCGCCGGCAATCGCGATGGCGCCGACGACAACAATAGCTGGAACTGCGGCGTCGAGGGCCCGACCAACGACCCGGCCATCGAGTCGCTACGTCAGAAGCAAATCAAGAACTTCCTGACGATCCTGCTGGCGAGCGAAGGCCGGCCGATGCTGCTGATGGGCGACGAGGTGCGCCGCACGCAACTTGGCAACAACAACGGCTACTGCATCGACTCCCCGATTACCTGGTTCGATTGGGATGGTGTGCATAAGCACTCGGACATTCTTCGGTTTACGCGCGGGCTGATCCACTTCCATCAGCATTCGCCGATTTTTTGTGACCCCAAGTTCTGGAGCAAGCCCGGCGGCGTGGACATCACCTGGAACGGCGTCCGTTTGCACGAGCCGCAGTGGGACGACTCGTCGCATGCCCTGGCCTTCGAACTATCTGATCCGCACAATCGCGAACATTTGCACGTGATTCTCAACGGTTATTGGGAGCCGCTCTCATTCGAGCTGCCTGCGGTCGAAGCTGGCCGGGTCTGGCGACGCTTTGTCGATACGAGTCTGGCATCGCCGGACGATTTGTGCGAACCGCCGAGACCACTGCCGGCCTATCAGTCGCACTACCTGAGCGGGGCGCGGTCGAGTGTGGTTCTGATCGAAGGACCGCCCGGATAAACAAATCTGTCAAATTCAATCGTCGCAGGAGTAAACCACGCGACGTGCGGCGGCAATTTAGCGAAGGAGCGATACGATGGCCCAATCCTACGACATCATCATCACATAGCGCCGCAGACGTCGACTGCACTGCCCGGCGAGCCTGAGCCGCCGCATGCTGCGGCTGGCAGCCGCGGGGAGGCCTTGGAATTCCCCGGGAGCAGCCCCCGTCACAGTCCAGGACTGCTCTGCATGATGCCGCCGTCAGCGAAGATCGTGGTGGCCGTCAGGTAGCTCGCGCCATCGCTCGCGAGGAACGCCACGACGCTCGCGATTTCCTCCGGGCGGGCCATGCGGCCCAGCGGAATGGCCGAGTTGAGTTTCTTCAGCAGCGCCGGATCGTTCA
>CAVZSC010000043.1:0-120797 GCA_963777755.1 uncultured Alphaproteobacteria bacterium | reverse complement strand
CGTGGCGATCGTGCGGCCCGCCGGCCGGTTCGGCTCGGTCCAACTGGCGGGCAAGCGGGTGACCCGCTTCATCGAGAAGCCTGAAGGGGACGGCGGCTGGATCAACGGCGGCTTCTTCCTCCTCTCGCCGAGCGTCGGCGACCTGATTGCGGGCGACGACACGGTGTGGGAGCGGGAACCGATGGAGGCGCTGGCGGCGTCCGGCGACCTCAACGCCTTCGTGCACGAGGGCTACTGGCACCCGATGGACACGCTGCGCGACCGCAACACGCTCGAGACCGAATGGGCGAGCGGCAAGGCGAAATGGAAAGTCTGGTGATCGATCCTGGTCCTGCAGCGGCCGCCGATCCTGGCCCCGACATGCGCCGCCTCACCCTCGGGCGGATATGCGGCGGCCGCCGCAAAGCGCGGTTTGAACAGAACAGGCGCTCGCGCCGTCTAATCCTGTACTCGCTTGAGGCGCACCGCGGCGGCCACTCGGAACCACGCCGGCAAATGACCTTCGCGAGAACCCTGCAGGGAGAGCAACATGGCCTATAATGTGACCGGTACATCCGGTAATGATACCTTGAACCAGTCCAGCGACAGCGGCCCCGGCACGATCGCCGGCCTGGCCGGCGACGACTGCGTCTTCACCGGCACCGGTGTTGCGTCCGTCAGCGGCAATTCCGGCAACGACACCGTGGTCCTGCAGACCGGCAATACCGGGACCGTGAACGGTGGCACCGAGAATGACAGCATCTTCGCGCCCGGCAATGTCGGCGCCATGCAAGTGTTCGGGGGCGACGGCACCGACCAGGTTAACTTGCTCTTCAGCACCGCCAACCAGACCATCGTCGGCGGCAACGATTCGAGCGATGCGGCCGATTTCGTTTTTTCCGGTGCGGGCAACGATCTCGTGTTCGGCAACGGCGGCAACGACGGCCTCAACGACCTGGCCGCCGGAAACGACACTTTCGTCGGAGGCTTCGGCAATGATGTCATCAGTGACCCAGGCGGCGGCGACAACCTTGCCTTCGGCAATCAGGGCAACGACCAACTCGTCGTCAGCCAGTTCGGCAACAACACCTTCTACGGCGGGCTGGGCAACGACTTTTTTGCGACCGGCAACATCGCGCCCGGATCCGATCTGGTGTTCGGCAACGAGGGCGCCGACACCGTCGACACCTTCAACTCCACCAACGCGGCGACCATCGTCGGCGGCAACGACTCGGCCGACGGGGCCAACTCCATTCGCGCCGGCACCGCGACCGATTGGATTTTCGGCAACGGCGGCGCCGATATCATCGTCGTAGGTTCCGGCAGCAGCGGGAATGACACGGCGGTGGCCGGCCAGGGCAACAACCCGTTTCCGGTGACTTGGGGAGCGGGCTCTTCTTCCTCACGAGGGCAATGACACGCTCGGCCTCCTGGAGAACGGCAACCACACCGTCTTCGGCGGCCTGGGCAATGACACCCTCTTTACCACCAACGGCCGCGACACGATCCAGGGCAACGAGGGCAACAACTCCGTGCAGGGTTCGTTTGGCCGCGACACGATCTCAGGCGGCAGTGGCAATGACGTGTTCGTCTACGGCGGCGCCCAGGAAGACGGCGAAAACGCCAACGGCGGCGGGCCGCTCGAGCTCCTCACCGACGTGAACTGGGCGGAGGACAAGTTCGACACCATCACGGCGGTGACGTTCGCCGCCAACATGGGGGCCGGCACGGGTTTGACCCTGGTGGCCTCGGCCAACAACGCGATCGCGGCGGCGTACGCGCTTGCCGGCGGCGGCGCCAACGTGGTGGCGGCCCAATTCACCTTCGGCGGCCGCACCTACCTGGCGATCGACCAGGACGGCCCTGGGGCCTTCGTCGACGTGGACGACCTGTTGCTCGACATCAGCGGGGTCACCGGAACGATCGGCAACGGCAAATTCATCTGACGCGAGCCGCGTGCGGCCGGCCGTGACGCGGCGGCAGCAATCCCTTGCCCCTTTGCGCCGCCGCCGCGCGGGGATCCGGACAGCCCGCGCAACCGAAAAATCGTTGCGGCGAGCGGACCGTTCGGACTATAGACCGGCGGCCGCCTCGATCCGCTGCGCGACCGCAACACGCTCGAGACCGAATGGGCGAGCGGCCAGGCGAAATGGAAAATCTGGTGATCGATCCGAAATTCTGGGCCGGCCGCCGGGTGCTCCTGACCGGCCACACCGGCTTCAAGGGCGCCTGGATGGTGCTGCTGCTGCGCCATCTCGGTGCCCACGTCACCGGCTTCGCGCTCCCCCCGCTCGATCCCAAGGACCTGTTCGCGGTCGCCGACGGCAAGGGCGCGGTCGACACGCACATCCTCGCCGACATCCGCATAGCGGACCCGATCGCCCAGGCGATCGGCGCGGCGAGCCCGGAGATCGTCATCCACATGGCGGCGCAGTCGCTGGTGCGCCCCTCCTACGAGGACCCGATCGGCACCTACGCGACCAACGTGATGGGCACGGTGCACGTGCTCGATGCCGCGCGGCATACACCCGGCGTACGCGCGATCGTCGTGGTGACGAGCGACAAGAGCTACGAGAACGTCAATTGGGTGTGGGGCTATCGCGAGAACGACCGGCTCGGCGGCCACGACCCCTACAGCAACAGCAAGGCCTGCACGGAGCTCGTCACCGACGCCTACCGCTCGAGCTTTTTCGGCCCCACGGCGAGTTGCCAGGTCGCCTCGGCACGCGCCGGCAACGTGATCGGCGGCGGCGACTGGGCGCGCGACCGCCTGGTGCCGGACGCGATGCGGGCGTTCATGGCCAATGCTCCGCTGCGCATCCGCAACCCGGCCGCCGTGCGCCCGTGGCAGCACGTGCTCGATCCCGTCGTGGCCTATCTGCTGCTCGCGCAGCGCCTCGCCGAGCACGGCCGCCCGTTCGCCGAGAGCTGGAAACTCGGCCCTTCGGCGGCGAGCGAAGTCCCGGTCTCGCGCATCGTCGAGACCCTGGTGGCGCGCTGGGGCGACGGCGCGCGCTGGGAGCAGGATGCGGGCGAGCACCCGCACGAGGCCGCCTACCTCAAGCTCGACTGCGCCAAGGCCGCCGCGCGCCTCGGCTGGCGGCCGCTGATCGATCTCGATGACGCGCTCGAGCTCACCGTCGAATGGTATCGCGGTCTCGCCGCCGGCGCCGACATGCGGGCGCTGACGCTCGCCCAGATGCGGCGGGTGCTGGGGCTGTAGGGGTGCAAGCCGGCGCGGCCACCAAGGGTCGCCCCCTTCGAGGCTCGGCGCACGAAGCATGCGCCGAGTCCCTCAGGATGACGACGGTCGGGGTCGGGGCGGCGGCACCGCCGCGCGCCACCGACATCCTGCTCATTCACGATGTCATACAGCCCAACGCTCCGCCTCTCCCGGCGGACGTTCGGCAGTTTGCCGCGCGACCGTTTCGAGCCGGGCTTTGCGTCATTCACGTTGCCCCCGTGAGGGAGCGGAGCGCCGCGAGGGCGCTGGTGCGGAACGCCGCACCCTGCGAGGCGGGAAGGGACACGCCGGAACACCTTGCGAGGGTGTCCCGCGCGCCAGTGACGTAGGGGCGCGCGCCCTCGCGGCGCTCCACCGCGGCGGCCACGACCGATGATGAACCGATCGTCGCTGCCGCTCCCGCTCCGCCTTCGTGTGTCTTCCGGAAGACGCCCTGGGTGAGCCGGGATGGATGGGAGTAAAGAACTAGTCTGGGAATATTGTCAAGAGGGCTGGCAAACTATTTTTCCGATTTTCAGGAATGCCGGGATCGCGCGAAATCCCTCAATTCACCGGCACAGCCACGTCCTCTCCCGGCGCAGGGACCTGGGCACGGTCTTGCCACCACTCAAGGCTGAGGAGTACTGGAACGCGGGCGATTGTGCCCACCCTACGGCGCGCTACACCCTAACCGAGCGCGCATGAGGGTCTACAAGAGGCACGACATCGCTCACATAGCCCGCCTCCCCGCCGCGGTCGTCTCAGAGTTGCAGCGAACGGCCCGCGTGGGGTAGGTTGAACGCTCTGGGCAGAGGCTGGGCGGGGACGGCTGACAAGCCGAAAATTCGGGCTCCTCGCATCCTGCCACGACATAGGGAGAAGACCATGGCTTACAGCGCGACCGGCACTGCGGGTAATGATACCCTGAACCAGTCCGCCGATACCGGCCCAGGCACCATCGTCGGGCTTGCGGGGGACGATTTCCTGTTCACCGGATCAGGCTCGGCCACCGTGACCGGGGACTCGGGCAACAACTCCGTCGTGCTGCGTACCGGCAATACCGGGACGGTGAGCGGCGGCACCGAGAACGATACGATCTCGGACAACGGCACGGCGATCGGCTCGATGCAGCTGCTCGGCGGCGACGGCGCGGACAGCATCCGCGTGGCGGCATCGACCAGCGCCCAGACCATCGTCGGCGGCAACAACTCCAATGACGGGCCCGACAACATCACCAGCGGCACCGGCAGCGACCTCATCTTCGGCAACGGCGGCGACGATCGCATCCTCGGCAATGTCGGCGACGACGCGGTGCCGCCCAGTCCGGGCAACGACACGGTCATCGGCGGCTTCGGCCTCGACTTCATCGCCGCGGCGGGCGGCACCAACCTGATCTTCGGCAACCAGGGCAACGACAATCTCTTCCTGAACCAGAACGGTCCCAGCACCGCGTTCGGCGGCCTGGGCAACGACTTCATCACCAGCGCCAACGGCACGGGCAGCCTTCTGTTGTTCGGCAACGAAGGTAACGACACCGTTTCGGAATTCGGTACCGGCAACGCGACGATCGTCGGCGGCAATGATTCGGCCGACGGCACCAACTCGCTGACCGGCAACACGGGCGCCGATTTCATCTTCGGCAACGGCGGGGCCGACACGGTCAGCGCGGGCGCCGGCGCCAACACGGTGGTCGGCGGCCAGGGCGGTGACAGCCTCAGGACCGGCATCGGCGCCGACCTCATCTTCGCCAACGAGGGCAACGACACGGTCAACTCGGACGCGGGCGGAGCCGGCGCGGACACCATCTTCGGCGGCCAGGGCAGCAACTCCGTCGTCGCCTCGAATGTTCGCGATACGCTGCAGGGGAACGAGGGAAACGATACCATCAGCGGCTTCAATGGCATCGACACCATATCCGGCGGTTCGGGCAACGACGTGTTCCAGCTGCTGAGCAGCGCCGAGGACGGCAACAATGCCGGCGGCGGCGGTCCGGTGGAGCTCTACACCGACGTGAACTGGGCGGAGGACCGGTTCCAGACCGCCGGGCCCGTCGGCTTCGCCGCCAACATGGGCGCCGGCACCGGCGCCGACCTCGCGACGTCGGCCACCAACGCCATCGCGGCGGCCAATGCGCTGGCGGGCGGTGGCGCCGTCAACGTGGCGGCGCAGTTCACGTTCGGCGGACGCACCTACCTGGCGATCAACCAGGACGGCGCCTTCACGACGTTCACCGATCTGAGCGACCTGCTGGTCGACATCACCGGGTTCACCGGCACGATCGCGACCGGCAAACTCATCTGACCAAGGCCGCGGGGGCGACCACCCCTTCGAGGCTCGGCGCACGCCCTTCGAGGCTCCGCGCACGAAGAGTGCGCGGAGCGCCTCAGGGTGACGTTGCGCGGAGCGCCTCAGGGTGACGGTGCGCGGAGCGCCTCAGGATAAGGGGTCGCCCCTGCCAACCGCCCATGGGCGAGTTTGCCGCAACGTGCGGCCTGGGCTAGGTTGACGATCTCTCGGCAGGGCCGGGGCGGGGCAATCAAGAGCCTGAACAATCGTGGCGGCGCGCGCATGCGTTGCGCGACCGGAGGAGGAGTTGCACATGGCCTACCAAGCCACCGGCACTGCCGGTAACGATACGCTGAACCAGTCGAGCGACACGGGTCCCGGCACCATCGTCGGACTCGCCGGCGACGACCAGATCACGGTCGGCACCGGCCCTGCAAGCGTAACCGGCAACTCCGGGAACGACAATATCGCCCTGCAGACCGGTAACACCGGGACGGTGAACAGCGGCACCGAGAATGACGTCATCGGCAGCGCCTTCAACATCGGATCTATGCAGCTGTTCGGCGGCGACGGCGGCGACGTCATCAGCGTGGGCTTGACCACGGCGAACCAGACCATCGTCGGCGGAAACAATTCGAACGACGGCGCGGACAACCTGTCCAGCGGCAGCGGCGCCGACCTGGTCTTCGGCAACGGCGGCGATGACATTCTCCTGCCGGGCACCGGCAACGACACGACGGTCGGCGGGTTCGGGATCGACAATATTTCCGACGCGGGCGGCAGCAATTTCGCGTTCGGCAACCAGGGCAATGACCTCATCCAGTTTGGCGGGACCAGCGCCAACACGGGATACGGCGGCCTCGGCGACGACCTGATCGCTGCCGCCGGGGGGCCGAGCCTGCTTTTCGGCAATGAAGGGGGTGACAATATCATCGTCGGCGCTGGCGCCACCGTGGTCGGCGGCGACAACTCCGCCGACGGGAACGACATGCTCGGCGGTATCAACCAGAACCTCGTGTTCGGCAACGGCGGCGACGACCAATTCGCGTTCGGCGGGATCGAGATCCAGGTGGTGTTCGCGGCCAACATGGGAGCGGGCACCGGCGGCACGCTGGCGGCGTCGGCCAACAATGCGCTGGCCGCGGCCGATGCGCTCAACGGCGGCGCGGCGGGCGACATCGTGGCGGCGCAGTTCACCTTCGGCGGCCGCACCTACCTGGCGATCGACCAGGCCAATGGCGGCGCCTTCGACGACACCGAGGACCTGCTCCTCGACATCACCGGGGTCACCGGTACGATCGCGACGAGCAACTTCATCTAGAGCGATTCCCGATGAAGATGACCCAGCGTCGTCATGGCCGGGCTTGTCCCGGCCATCTCGATAAGTGTGGCACGGCCCTGCCATTTGAATCGGGATCACCGGGACAACCCTCGCCGCCTTGAGCGGCTCGCCCGGTGATGACAAGTCAACACGAGCGGGAACCGCTCCTAGGGGCGCGAACGCGCCGTCGGCGGTGTTTTGCACCAGGTCGCCCCGGCTCCCCGACTGGTAGCGGACAACCACAACCGACCCGCGGGAAATAGTTGGCGCCAATTCGGTTTTCGCGATAGTCTTACAACCTCTCGGCAGGGGGCCGGAGTGGGGCAATTCAGCAACCAAAACAGCTCATGGCGCGTCGCGCACGCTTTGGCGCGCCCAGAACAGGAGTAACCACATGGCTTACGTGGCCACCGGCACCGCCGGCAATGATGTCCTGAACCAATCGACCGATACCGGTCCCGGCACCATCGTCGGCCTCGCCGGCGACGACTGCATTTTCAGCGGAACCGGCCCTGTCCAGGGGTTCGGCAACTCCGGCAACGACACCATCGCCCTGCAGGCCGGCAATACCGGCACAGTGAACGGTGGTAGCGAGAACGACAGCATTTCCGGCTCTCCCGGCGCGATGCAGTCGTTCGGCAGCGACGGCGCCGATACTGTCGTGCTCGGCGGCAGCAGCGCGCAGACCGTCGTCGGCGGCAACAACTCGAGCGACGCGGCGGACTTCATTTCCGTGGGCACCGGGGCGGACCTGCTGTTCGGCAACGGCGGCAACGACACGATCAATCCGAACGATGGGCCCGGCGCCAACACGGCCATCGGCGGCTTCGGCAACGATTGCGTGTTCAGCCCGGGCGGCCCGGGTGCCAACGACCTGGTGTTCGGTAACCAGGGCAACGATACGCTCATCGTATCGCCCGGCAGCGACACGAGCTGGGGCGGTCAAGGCAACGACTGTATCCTCGCCATCGCCGCAGGCGGCAGTCCGCTCCTGTTCGGCAACGAAGGAAACGACACGCTGGCATCGTCCTCGCCCGGCGCGACCAGCGCGACCTTGGTCGGCGGCAACAACTCGGCCGACGGCGCCAACTCGCTGCTCGGCAACACGAGCAACGAGTGGATGTTCGGCAACGGCGGGGCGGACACGGTGGACGGGGGGGCCGGCAACAACACCGTGATCGGCGGCCAGGGCGGCAACTCGCTCCTCACCTTAGCCGGTGCCGACCTGATCTTCGCCAACGAGGCCAACGACACGGTGAGCGCCGGCGACGGCGCCAACACGGTGTTCGGCGGCCAGGGCAACGATAGCATCCTTGCCGGTGTCGGGCGCGACACGCTCCAGGGCAACGAAGGCAACGACACGATCCGCGGTGACAACGGCACCGTCAGCATCGATACGATCTCTGGCGGCGCCGGCAACGACGTGTTCGCCTACATCGGTGCCACCCCCGCCACCGAAGACGGCGAAAATGCCACGGGCGGCGGGCCGGTCGAGTTCATCACGGACGTCGACTTCTCCGTGGACCGTTTCGACACGACGCCCAACATCACGTTCGCGTCCAACCTGGGCGCGGGCACCGGCGGAACCCTGGTGGCTTCCGCCACAAACGCCATCGACGCTGCCACCGCCCTCAACGGCGGCGTCAATACGGTGGCGGCACAATTCACCTTCGGTGGCCGCACCTACCTGGCGATCAACTTGGCCAACAACGGCTTCCTCGACGCCGACGACCTGCTGCTCGACATCACCGGCGCTACCGGCGCGATCAGCGGCAGCAACTTCATCTAGGGCGCGTCTGCCCTCGTTTCATCGGCGAAAACGCCGCCGGGCCCTGCCCCGGCGGCGTTTTTTCGTCTGCGAGGCGCGATCCGGATGAGGCATGTTCATTCCAGCGCCGATATGGTCGGCTTCCCGTAAGACCGCCGGATGAATGGGTGTTCATTCGGCCGCCGGCAATTGCACGAAAAACAGGGGCGCAAGCCGCCGGAATAGTTGCCCTGAATGGCCCGGCGGGCTAGGTTAACCAACTCTTGGCAGGGGGCCGGGCGGGGGCAAATCAAAACCCGAACAATTCATCGCGTCGCGCGTGCCTTGGCGCGACCCAGGAGGGAGTAACATCATGGCTTACGTGGCCACCGGCACCGCCGGCAATGATACGTTGAACCAATCGACCGACACCGGCCCCGGCACCATCGTTGGCCTCGCCGGCGACGACACGATCTCTCTCGGATCGGGTCCCGCACAGGTATTTGGCAATTCCGGCAATGACAGCGTGCTGCTCCAGACCGGCAACACCGGAACGGTGAATGGCGGAACGGAAAATGACAGCATCTTCGGGCCGGCCGGCACCGGCTCCATGCAGCTGTTTGGCAGCGACGGGGCGGATACGGTCGACGTCCAGTCGACCGGGGGCCAGACCGTCGTCGGCGGAAACAACTCGAGTGACGGCGCCGACACGATCATCACCGGCGGCGGTGCCGACTTCATCTTCGGCAATGGCGGCAACGACACGATCAATGCGGCTGGCGGAAACGACACCCTTGTCAGCGGCTTCGGGAACAACTCGGTCGTTGGCGCCGCCGGCAACGAGCTGTTTTTTGGCAACCAGGGAAACGACACGGTCGATCTCGCCGCCGGCGCCGACACGGGCTTTGGTGGCCTGGGTAACAATTCGCTTATCTGGGCCGGCGCGGGGTCTCCGGTGCTGTTCGGCAACGAAGGTGGCGATACGATGGACGCCGCTGGGGGGACACCGACGCTGGTCGGAGGCAACAACTCTGCCGATGGAAACAACTCCTTCGGCGGGGGCGTGGTCACCGCGTTTGTCCTGGGTAACGGCGGCAATGACTCGTTCAACATCGGGAGCAGCGGCGGCGTGACCGAGGTCGGCGGGTTCGGTAACGATTGCATGTTCTTCGGGAACGGCGCCGAGCGCAGTCTGCTGTTTGGCAACGAGGGCAATGATGTTATTGGGGCCTTCAGTGGGTTGACCGGCGCAACCACCGTCTTTGGCGGCCAGGGGAACGATACGATCATTACCGCTCTGGGGCGCGACACGATCCAGGGCAACGAAGGCAACGACACCATCCAGGGTGATTCCGGCCTCATCGGCGGTATCAGCATCGACACCATCTCGGGTGGTTCCGGCAACGACGTGTTCTCCTATCTCGGAGCAGGGACCGGTGGCCAGGACGGCAACAACGCCGCCGGCGGCGGGCCGGTCGAGCAGATCACCGATCTCGATTGGTCGGCCGACAAGTTCGACACCCAGGTCAACGTCACCTTCGCCGCCAACATGGGCGCCGGCACCGGCGGCGATCTCAACGCCTCGGCCAACAACGCGGTGGCGGCCGCCTTCGCGCTCGGCGGCAGCGGCGCCGCGCAGGTCACGGCGGCGCAGTTCACCTTCAGCGGACGGACCTATCTGGTGATCGAACAGACGGCCGGGACGGGGGTGTTCGACGACACCGCCGACCTCCTGATCGACATCACCGGGGCGACCGGCGCGATCGCAACGAGCAACTTCATCTAGGGCGCGTCTGCCCTCCTTTCCTCGACGACAACGCCGCCGGGCCCCTGCCCCGGCGGCGTTTTTTCGTCTGCGAGGCGCGATCCGGACGAGGGCATGTTCATTCCGGCGCCGATATGGTTGGCTTCTCCGCCGGATGAATGGATGTTCATTCGGCCGCCGGCAATTGCACGAAAAACAGGGGCGCAAGCCGCCGGATAGGTTGCCCCGAATGGCACACCGGGCTACCTTGACGTCTCTCGGCGGGGGCCGGAGCGGGGGGCGACCAGCAACAACCCGAACAATTCATCGCGGCTCGCGCATGCCTTGGCGCGACCAGAGGAGGAGTAGCATATGGCTTACGTGGCCACCGGCACTGCCGGCAATGATGTCCTGAACCAATCGACCGACACCGGCCCGGGCACCATCGTCGGCTTGGCCGGCGACGACAGCATCGCGCTGGGAACCGGTTCCGCGACCGTCACCGGCGACAGCGGCAACGACACCATCATTACCCAGCCCGGCAATACCGGAACGGTGAACGGTGGCACCGAGAACGACAGCATCTCCGGCTCGCCCGGCGCCCTGCAGTCGTTCGGCGGCGACGGCGCCGATACCGTCATTCTCGGCGGCAGCAGCGCGCAGACCGTCGTCGGGGGCAACAACTTCGAGCGACGCGGCGGACTTCATTTCCGTGGGCACCGGCGCCGACCTGCTGTTCGGCAACGGCGGCAACGACACGATCAATCCCGGCGATGGGCCCGGGGCCAACACGGTCGGCGGCGGCGTCGGCAACGACAGCGTCCTCAACCCCGGCGTCGGGGCGTCAGCCAACGACCTCGTGTTCGGCAATCAGGGCAACGACACGATGATCGTATCCCCCGGCAACGACACGATCTGGGGCGGTCAAGGCAACGACTGTATCCAGGCCGTCGCCGAAGGCGGAAGCCCGCTTTTCTTCGGCAACGAAGGCAACGACACGCTGACATCGATTGGGTTCCCGGGCGCGACCAG
The DNA here is from genome assembly GCA_963777755.1 of uncultured Alphaproteobacteria bacterium. GTDB lineage: Bacteria > Pseudomonadota > Alphaproteobacteria > Rhizobiales > Xanthobacteraceae > DATFWC01. The sequence continues at coordinate 109,465 of CAVZSC010000043.1, read as the reverse complement.
CGCGACGCTGGTCGGCGGCAACGACTCGGCCGACGGCAGCGACCTCGCTGGCGGGCAACACGAGCAACGAGTGGATGTTCGGCAACGGCGGGGCCGACACGGTGAGCGCCGGCGACGGCGCCAACACGGTGATCGGCGGCCAGGGCGGCGACTCGCTCCTGACCGGCGTCGGTGCCGACCTGATCTTCGCCAACGAGGCCAACGACACGGTGAGCGCCGGCGCCGGCAACAACACGGTGTTCGGCGGCCAGGGCAACGATACGATCCTGGGCGGCGCCGGGCGCGAGACGCTCCAGGGCAACGAGGGCAACGACACCATCCGTGGCGATGCCTCCATCGACACCATCTCGGGCGGCGCCGGCAACGACGTGTTCGCCTATACGGACGGCAGCCAGGACGGCAACAACGCGGTCGGCGGCGGGCCGGTCGAGTTCGTCACCGACGTGGACTGGTCGGTCGACCGGTTCCGCACCGATGCCCTCGCCGTCACCTTTGCCGCCAACATGGGGGCCGGCACCGGAGGCGACCTCAACGAGTCGGCCAGCAACGCGCTCGCGGCAGCATTCGCCCTCGGCGGCAGCGGTGCTGCCCAGGTCACCGCGGCGCAGTTCACCTTCGGCGGCCGCACCTACCTGGTGATCGAGCAGACGACGGCCGGAACGGCGGCGTTCTTCGACACCACGGCCGACCTGCTGATCGACATCACCGGGGTCACCGGCACGATCGCGACCAGCAATTTCATCTAGGGCGCGTCTGCCCTCGTTTCCTTGACGAAAACGCCGCCGGGCCCTGCCCCGGCGGCGTTTTTCGTCTGCGATGCGCGATCCGGATGACGGCATGCTCATTCCACCGCCGATATGGTTGGCTTCCCGCAAAGCCGCGGATGAATGGAGCTTCATTCGGCCGCCGGCGATTGCACGAAAAACGGGGGCGCAGGCCGCCGGAAGAGTTGCCCTGAATGGCCCGCCGGGCTAGGTTAACGTCTCTTGGCGGGGGCCGGACGGGGGGCAAATCAAAACCCGAACAATTCGTCGCGGTTCGCGCGTGCATTGGCGCGACCAGAGGAGAAGTAGCACATGGCTTACGTGGCCACCGGCACCGCCGGGAATGATGTCCTGAACCAATCGACCGACACGGGTCCCGGCACCATCGTCGGCCTGGCCGGCGACGACAGCATCGCGCTGGGGACCGGGAGCGCACAGGTCTTCGGGAACTCGGGGAACGACACGGTCATTCTCCAGGCCGGCAACACCGGCACGGTGAACGGTGGCACCGAGAACGACTGCATCATCGGCAACAGCGGAACGATCCAGTTGTTCGGCAGCGACGGCGCCGATACGGTCGACGGCACGTCGAGCTCGGCCCTCACGGTCGTCGGAGGCAACAATTCCAGCGACGGGGCCGACACCATTCGCACCGGTTCCGGCAACGACCTGGTCTTTGGCAATGGCGGCAACGACACCGTCAACGCGCAGGGCGGAAACAATACGGTCATAGGCGGCTTCGGCAACGATTCGCTCGTTTGGTCCGGCCTTGGATTCACCGGTGCCGACCTCGTCTTCGGAAATCAGGGCAACGATTCGCTTTTCGTTTGGTCCGGCGCAGATACTGCGTTCGGCGGTCTGGGCAACGACTACATTTCGATTGGCGCCGGCGGAAGCGGTGCAATCGCCTTCGGCAACGAAGGAAATGATACTGTCGACGGCAGTGGCAGCACCCCCGTGACGATCGTCGGCGGCAACAACTCGGCGGACGGTGCGGACACTCTCCTCGGCAGCGACGTCGGAGACATCATTTTCGGCAACGGCGGCGCCGACACCGTCACTGCCGGGAATGGGGCCGACACGGTGGTCGGCGGCCAGGGCGGCGATTGCCTGTTCGGCGGAGCCGTTGCAGACCTGATGTTCGCCAACGAGGCCAACGACACGGTCGACGCAGGTGCTGGCAACAACACGGTGTTCGGAGGCCAGGGCAACGACAGCATCGCCGCCGTAGGCGGGCGCGACACGCTGCAGGGCAACGAGGGCAACGACACCATCCAAGCCGACCTCGGAGGCTCGATCAGCATCGACACCGTCTCGGGCGGCACCGGCAAGGACGTGTTCGCGTACCTGAGCGGTGGCGAAGACGGCAACAATGCGGTCGGCGGCGGCCCGGTCGAGCTCGTCACCGATGTCGACTGGTCGGCGGACAAGTTCGACACGACCTTGGCGGTGACGTTCGCCGCCAACATGGGGGCCGGCACCGGAGCCGACCTCAACGCGTCGGCCAACAACGCGCTCGCGGCAGCGTTCGCGCTCGGCGGCGGCGGCGGCGCGCAGGTCAGCGCGGCGGAGTTCACCTTCGGCGGCCGCACCTACCTGGTGATCGAGCAGACAGCGGCCGGAACGGCGGTGTTCGACGACACCACGGACCTGCTGATCGACATCACCGGGGCGACCGGCGCGATCGCGACCAGCAACTTCATCTGAGCGAGGCTGCAGGCCCCTACCCCGATCAACGACAGCGCCGCCGCCGGGCCCCTGCCCGGCGGCGGTTTCGTTGGTTCCGCGTCGATTGTGCAGCGCCGTTGCCGCCGCCCGACCGCCCGTCCGCCCCTGCCCGCAGCGGGTCGATGAATGGATGTTCATCCGGCCGCGGGCCCGATCGCCCGCGCGCCCCCACACGCGAAAAAACCGGGCGCACGCCGCCGGAATAGTTGCCCTGAATGGCCCGCCGGGCTACGTTAACCTTTCTCGGCGGGGGCCGGGCGGGGGCAAATCCAGAACCCGAACAATTCATCGCGGCTCGCGCGTGCATTGGCGCGACCCAGGAGGGATAACCACATGGCTTACCAAGCCACCGGCACTGCCGGAAATGACGTCCTCAATCAGGGCACCGACACCGGTCCCGGCACCATCGTCGGCCTCGCCGGCGACGACTGCATTTTCAGCGGAACCGGCCCTGTCCAGGGCTTCGGCAACTCGGGCAACGACACCATCACCCTGCAGGCCGGCAATACCGGCACGGTGAACGGTGGGACGGAGAATGACAGCGTCTCCGGCAACCCCGGATCGATGCAGACGTTCGGCAGCGACGGCGCCGATACGGTTTCGCTGGGCGGCAGCAGCGCGCAGACGGTGGTCGGCGGCAACAACTCGAGCGACGCCGCGGACAGCCTCTTCACGGGCACTGGGGCCGACATCGTCTTCGGCAATGGCGGCAACGACACCGTTCACAGCGGAACCGGCAGCGACACCGTCATCGGCGGTTTCGGCAACGATTCGCTGTACCAGACCGGCGGTACCCACAGCGGCCTGTTCTTCGGCAACCAGGGCAACGACAGCTTCAACGTCTATTCGGGTAACGACACGACGTTCGGCGGCCTCGGCAACGACAGCGTCGTCGATAGCGGTGACGGCCGGTCGCTCTACTTCGGCAACGAGGGCAACGATACGGTCGCCGCCACCGGCAATACCGGCGCAGGGATGACCGTCGTCGGCGGCAACAACTCGGCCGACGGCAACAACTCGATCTTCCTCAACATCGGCGCCGATCTGGTGCTGGGCAATGGCGGCAACGATACGGTTGGCGCCGGCAACGGCAACAACACGGTGGTCGGCGGCTTCGGCAACGACCAGCTCTTCGCCGGAACCGGCGCCGACCTGATGTTCGGCAACCAAGGCAACGACACGATCGAGAGCGACGCCGGCAACAACACGGCGTTCGGCGGAGTGGGCAACGACAGCGTCACCGGGTTCACCGGACGCGACACCCTTCAGGGCAACGAGGGCAACGACACGCTGCTCGGCCAAGAGGCCATCGACACGATCTCGGGCGGCACCGGCAACGACGTGTTCCGCTATGCGGCGGCCGACCAGGACGGCAACAACGCCGCCGGCGGCGGCCCGGTCGAGCTCGTCACCGACGTGAACTGGGCAGAGGACAAGTTCGATACCGCGACCAACGTGACGTTCGCCACCAACACCGGCGCCGGCACCGGGGCGGACCTGAACGCCTCCGCCAACAATGCCATCGCCGCAGCCTTTGCGCTGAACGGCGGCGGCGGCACCGTGGCGGCGGCGCAGTTCACCTTCGGCGGCCGCACCTATGTGGCGATCGACCAGGCGGTCTTCGGGACCTTCCTCGACACCGACGACCTTTTGATCGACATCACCGGGGTCACCGGCGCGATCGCAACGAGCAGCTTCATCTAGGCGCACGCCAAGCGCTATCGACGACAACGCCGCCGGGGCCCTCCCCGGCGGCGTTTTCTATCGGCGCGCACTGATCCCGACTGAATGAATATTCACTTTGCCGCGCCCCGTGGTGCGCGTGCCCGCATCCGAAAAACCGCTCTGCGGCCGCCGGAGTAGTTGCCCCGAAGAGCCCGGCGGGCTACGTTAACTTCCCTCGGCGGGGGCCGAGCGGGGGCAAATCAGAACCCGAACAATTCATCGCGGGCCGCGAGCTTTGGCGCGACCAGAGGAGGAGTAGTCACATGGCTTACCAAGCCACCGGAACCGCCGGGAATGATGTCCTCAATCAGGGCACCGACACCGGTCCAGGCACCATCGTCGGCCTCGCCGGCGACGACTGCATTTTCAGCGGAACCGGCCCTGTCCAGGGGTTCGGCAACTCGGGCAACGACAGCATCACCCTGCAGGCCGGCAATACCGGCACGGTGAACGGTGGTAGCGAGAATGACAGCGTCTTCGGCAACCCCGGCGCGATGCAGCTGTTCGGCAGCGACGGCGCCGATACGGTGGATGTGCGAACCTCGAGCGCCGCGCAGACGGTCGTGGGCGGCAACGACTCCAGTGACGCCGCCAACTCGCTCTTCACCGGCACGGGCGCGGATCTGATCTTCGGCAATGGCGGCAACGATACAATTCACTCGCTAGCAGGGGCGGACACGATCGTCGGCGGTTTCGGCAACGACTCGCTCTTCGAGAACAACATCCCGAACGGCAACCAGCTGGTCTTCGGCAACCAGGGCAACGACACCATCTTCGTGTCGCCCGGGAACGATACCGTGTTCGGCGGGCTCGGCAACAACTCGTTCTGGCAGGGCGGCGGCGGCGGCTCGCCCACGTGGTTCGGCAACGAGGGCAACGACACCATGAACGCGTCCGCTTCCGACGCGGTGACCCTGGTCGGCGGCAACGACTCGGCGGACGGCGCGAACTCCATCCTCTCCGGCATCGGGGCCGATCTCATCTTCGGCAACGGCGGCAACGACACGATCGAAATGGGCGGCGGCAACGACACGGTGGTGGCCGGTTTCGGAGGCGACAGGGTGGTCAAGGCCGCAGTCGCAGGCAACAACCTGGTGTTCGGCAATCAGGGAAACGATACGGTGTTCTTCACCGGCGCCGACGGTACCAACACCATATTCGGCGGTCTGGGCGACGACACCATTCGGATGAGCGCGGACCTTCTGGCCACCAATCGGGATTCAATCCAAGGCAACGAAGGGAATGACACGATCGCCGGAAACGACGCCATCGATACGATCTCGGGCGGCACCGGCAACGACGTGTTCGTCTACACCTTGGCTCAGGACGACGGCGACAACGCGGTCGGCGGCGGCCCGGTCGAGCAGATCACCGATCTCGACTGGTTGGCGGACAAGTTCGACACCACGCCCAACCTCACCTTCGCCTTCAACGCGGGGGCCGGGACCGGGGTCGATCTCGCCACCTCGGCGACCAACGCCATCAACGCGGCGGCGGCGCTCGGCGGCACGCAATTTGTGTCGGCGCAGTTCACCTTCACCGGGCGCACCTACCTGGCGATGAACATCGACGGGGCGGCGAACTTCGTCGACGCGACCGACCTGCTGGTCGACATCACCGGCGTGACCGGCTCGATCGGCAACAGCAACTTCATCTAGGCGCGCGAAAAACGCGCTACACCGACAACGCCGCCGGGGGCCCTCCCCCGGCGGCGTCTTCTATCGACGCTCGCTGATCCCGACTGAATGAAGATTCACTTTGTCGCGCCCTGGTCGGCGGACAAGTTCGACACGAGCTTGGCGGTGACGTTCGCCGCCAACATGGGCGCCGGCATCGGGGGCGACCTCAACGCGTCGGCCAACAACGCGCTCGCGGCAGCATTCGCGCTCGGCGGCAGCGGTGCTGCCCAGGTCAGCGCGGCGCAGTTCACCTTCGGCGGCCGCACCTACGTGGTGATCGAGCAGACGGCGGCCGGAACGGCGGCGTTCGACGACACCACGGACCTGCTGATCGACATCACCGGGGTGGCCGGCACGATCGCTACGAGCAACTTCATCTAGAGGGTTCCCCGATGAAGATGACCCAGCGTCGTCATGGCCGGGCGCGCCGCTTAAGGCGGCGAGGGTTGTCCCGGCCATCCCGATAAGAGTGGCACGGCGCTGCCATTTGAATTGGGATCACCGGGACAAGCCCGGTGATGACAAGTCAACTCGAGCGGGAACCGCTTTAGCGCACGCCATACGCAAACCTGGCATCCGCCGCTGGCGCCTCCGCCCTCCCCTCGCCGCCCCGTCCGTGGCGCAATCGAGCAAGAGATTGGCGGTTTCCGCCAAATGCCGATGGTTGCCGTGCGAACCCCATTTGGATTAGGCAAGCCATCTTGGCAGGGGACCGCAAAATCCCAACCATTTTTGCGCGTCGCGCACGCTTTGGCGCGCCCAGAACAGGAGCAACCACATGGCTTACCAAGCCACCGGCACTGCCGGTAATGACGTCCTGAACCAGTCCAGCGACACCGGTCCGGGCACCATCATCGGCCTGGCCGGCGACGACAGCATCGCGCTGGGGACCGGGAGCGCTCAGGTCTTCGGCAACTCGGGGAACGACACCGTCATCGTGCAGACCGGGAATACCGGAACGGTGAATGGCGGCTCCGAGAATGACTGCGTCATCGGCAATCCCGGCGCGATGCAGACGTTCGGCAGCGACGGCGCCGACACGATCGATCTCGGCGGCAGTTCCGCGCAGACCGTTGTCGGCGGCAACGATTCGAGCGACGGCAACGACACCATCCGTACCGGCAGCGGGGCTGACATCGCCTTCGGCAATGGCGGCAACGACACCATCAATGCCGGAACGGGCAATGACACCTATATCGGCGGGTTCGGCAACGACAGCGTGTTCGAGGCGATCGGCAGCACCGACCTGGTGTTCGGCAACCAGGGCAACGACACCATCAATACCTGGGACGGTGCCGATACCGCCTTCGGCGGCCTGGGCAACGACTACATCTTCGATGGCGGCTTCGGAGGGACCGTCGGCAGTCCCCTGTGGTTCGGCAACGAGGGCAATGACACGGTCGACGGCGGCACCACGACGTTGGCGCGGACCGTTGTCGGCGGCAACAACTCGGCGGACGGCAACAATTCGATCATCCTCGGGACCGGCGCCGATCTGGTGCTGGGCAACGGCGGCAACGATACGGTTGGCGCCGGCAACGGCAACAACACGGTGGTCGGCGGCTTCGGCAACGACCAGCTCTTCGCCGGAACCGGCGCCGACCTGATGTTCGGCAACCAAGGCAACGACACGATCGAGAGCGACGCCGGCAACAACACGGCGTTCGGCGGAGTGGGCAACGACAGCATCCTTGCCGGTGTCGGACGCGATACCCTCCAGGGCAACGAAGGCAACGACACCATCCGCGGTGACAACGGCACCGTCAGCATCGATACGATCTCTGGCGGCGCCGGCAACGACGTGTTCGCCTACATCGGTGCCACCCCCGCCACCGAAGACGGCGAAAATGCCACGGGCGGCGGGCCGGTCGAGCTCATCACGGACGTCGACTTCTCCGTGGACCGTTTCGACACGACGCCCAACATCACGTTCGCGGCCAACCTGGGCGCGGGCACCGGCGGAACCCTGGTGGCTTCCGCCACAAACGCCATCGACGCTGCCACCGCCCTCAACGGCGGCCTCAATACGGTGGCGGCACAATTCACCTTCGGTGGCCACACCTACCTGGCGATCAACCTGGCCAACAACGGCTTCCTCGACGCCGACGACCTGCTGCTCGACATCACCGGGGCGACCGGCGCGATCAGCGGCAGCAACTTCATCTAGCCGCATTACGTCGCACTTCATCGACAACGCCGCCGGGGTCCCTCCCCGGCGGCGTCTTTTCATGCGGCCGAACCCCGAGGCACCCTCGTGGCTTCACGATCGACGATCCCCCGGCTAATCGTCCGGCGGTTGCAGGGAAAGCCGTACCTGGGCTAGGTTGGCGGCCTTCCGGCCTGGGGGCCGAGGCGGGACAACTGAAGAACCCGAGCATGTAACACGTCGCGCGCGTCGCGCCGCGACCATGGAGGCAGCACATGGCTTACGCGGCCACCGGCACCGCCGGAAATGACGTTCTGGACCAGACCGGCGACACCGGTCCGGGCACCATCGTCGGCCTGGCCGGCGACGACTGCATTTTGAGCGGAAGCGGCCTTGTCCAGGGGTTTGGCAACTCGGGCAACGACACGATCTTCCTGGACGCTGGGAATACCGGCACGGTGAACGGCGGCACCGAGAATGACAGCGTCTTCGGCGTTCCCGGGTCGATGCAGACGTTCGGCAGCGACGGCGCCGACCACATATCGTTGGGTGGTAGCAGCGTGCAAACGGTGGTTGGCGGCAACAACTGAGCGACGCCGGGGATATGATTAGCACGGGAAGTGGCGCTGATCTGATCTACGGCAACGGCGGCAACGACGTCATCGGTGCCGGAGCGGGCAATGACACCTATGTGGGCGGGTTCGGCAACGACAACCTGGCAGAGGCCGCGAACGGTAGTTCCGACCTGGTGTTCGGCAACCAGGGCAACGACATCATCAGTACCTTTGACGGTGCCGATACCGCCATCGGCGGCCTGGGCAACGACTACATCGTCGACGGCAGCGGCGTGGGCAATGCCCTGTGGTTCGGCAACGAGGGCAATGACACGGTCGACGGCGCCACCGCGACGACGGCGCGGACGGTCGTCGGCGGCAACAACTTCGGCGGACGGCGCCAATTCGATCTTCACCGGCAGCGGCGCCGACCTCGTGTTCGGCAACGGCGGCGCCGACACGATCAGCGCCGGCAACGGCGCCAACACCGTGGTCGGCGGCCAGGGCAGCGACACGATCCTCACCGGCACCGCCAACGATCTCATCTTCGCCAACGAGAACAACGACACGGTGGACGGCGACGCCGGCAACGACACGGCGTTCGGCGGCCTCGGCAACAATTCGGTGTTCGGCGGTCGCCTCACCGGCCGCGACTCGCTCCAGGGCAACGAGGGCAACGACACGATGTGGGGCGGCGACGGCATCGACACCATCGTCGGCGGCGCCGGCAACGACCTGTTCCGCTACAGCGGCGCGAACGACGACGGGGGCAATGCCGCGGGCGGCGGCCCGCTCGACTGGGTGACCGACGTGAACTGGGCGGAGGACCGGTTCACCACGCCCTCGGCGGTAGCGTTCGCGGCCAACACGGGGGCCGGCACGGGGATCGACCTGAACAGCTCGGCCAACAACGCCATTGCGGCCGCCTTCGCCCTCAACGGCGGCGCCGCGGTGAACGTCGCCGCCCAGTTCACTTTCGGCGGCCGCACCTACCTGGCCATCAACCAGAACGTCGCCAACAATTCGTTCGATGACGCGCAGGACCTGCTGATCGACATCACCGGCGTAACCGGCACGATCGGCAGCGGCAACTTCGTCTGAGGTGCCGCCGGAGCCCGCCCCGGCGGCTTCGCATGTCGGTGAGGCGAGGCTTGCTCCATCCCTCCCCTTTCAGGGGAGGGTGGCTGCGCGCTTTGGCGCGCAGCCGGGTGGGGTTGCAAGCCTCGCCTCAGCGCACGCGCACGGCGCGGATGAGGAACGCCTCCAGGCCGGCGATGCAGGCCTCGTCGCGGAACACGCGATGCTTGTGGAGCGAAATCGTCTGCCGGACCGTGCGCCGGAACGGCTCGTCCCTGGCGAGGCGCACCGCGATGGCGACGTAGTCGTCCACGCTCGCCGCAATCGTCTCCGTCACCTCCATCATGCGCAGGATCGCGGTCGCGTGGCGCCCGCGCATCATCGGTCCGGACATGGTGACGATCGGCAGGTTGTGCACCAGCGTATCCAGGATGGAGTTGAAACCGGACCAGTGGATGGTGTCGAGGATCACGTCGCATGAGCCGATCGCGGCGGTCAGCTCCTGCTGGTTGAGACGCGGCAGGAACACGCAGTGGCGCGCGGCATCCAGCCCGTGCGCGGAGAACGCCTGCGCGAGCCGGGCGCGCACCTGATCCGTCACCGTTTCTCCCTGCTGGTGGCCGACGAAGACGAACTGGCAGTCGGAAACCTCGCGGGCGATCCGGCAGAAGGCTTCGTCATGCTGCGGCAGGTATTTGAACAGCGACTGGCCGCTCCAGTAGATGGTGGCCCCCGGCCTGAGGCCGAGGCTTTGGCGCGAGGCGGAGTCCGGCACGTCGACCGGCGGCTCGTAGTAGACCGACAGGTTGGGAAGCCGCACGAGGCGCTCGGTGTAATGGGCGTCCGCGTCCGGCGGCTCCATCAGGTCGCTCGAGAGATAGTAATCGAGCGTCGCAAAGCCGCTCGTGTCCGGGTGGCCCCAGGCATTGCACTGGACCGGCGCGAGGCGCTGGGCGGCGAGCTGGCACGCGACCGCGTCCATGCCCACTTCCGGGTAGATCAGCACGTGGGGTGAATCGGCCGCGATCGCCTCGCGCCACGCCTCGATGGAGCGCGGGCCCTCGACGAAACGCTCGCACCGCCTGGCGGCGCGTTCGGTCATGGCGTCGCGCGCGCTCCCGGTGGAATAGCCGAACAGCCGGAACTTGCGCCGGTCGAGGCGCTCGAGCCAGCCGCTGATCGGCGCCCGCCAGTTGGAATGAAAGGAGAAATATCCGCTGACGAAGCCGACGCGGATCGGCTCGTCGGCGCGCGGCGGCTGGGCGAGCGCGACCGGCGCGTAGCGCTCCGCCATGATGCGGCAGATGCGGGCGCCATAGGGCGCCTGCAGGTCGCGATCGTTCTCCCCCTGATAGGCGAGATAGAACGGCTGGCGCGAGCCGACCGCGGGGGCGATCTCGCCGGCGTTCGCCATGCCGTCGACCGTGTCGCACCAGGCCTGGAGCGCGCCCGCATAGGCCGCGCGGCGCTCGGCAATCTCTGCCGCGTCCCGGTAGACGATCGGCACCTGGGCCATGACGCGCGCGAGCTGGGCCTTGGCGTGACCCGGCTCGAGCACGAGCGCCCGGCGGTAAGTCTCCAGTGCCTCTTCCCAGCGGTTCAGGTTCTCCAGCGACAGGCCGCGGCCGTACAGTGCATCAGCCGTCGGCGCGGCAAGCGCGAGCGCCTTGTCGAGATCCGCAATCGCCTCAGCGTGGCGGTTGAGCCGTTGCGCCGAGAGGCCGCGGTTGAGCGCCGCGTCGGCGAAATCCGGCTTGTGCGCAAGCGCCTGCTCGAAGCTCTGGCGCGCCTCGCCGAACCGTCCCAGCCGGAACAAGGCGTTGCCGCGGAAGAAGTGCGATTCGGGATGGACCGGGTTGCCCTTGAGGACCTCGTCGAAGCGCTCGAGCGCTTCCGCCGGGCGCTCGAGCTCGTACAGCGCGAGGCCTTCGAGATAGAGGAGCCGCGCCGAAACCGTCCCGTGCTTCCGCACGCGGGCAAAGCCGGCGAGCGCCTCCTCGTAGCGCTTGAGCCCGCAGAGCACGGTCGCGCGCGTGAGCCACGCTTCCGCATGGTCCGGCCGGGCGTCCAGGATGAGCTTGCACAGTCGCTCGGCTTCGGCGAGGTTTCCCGCGTTCTGGCACGCGACCGCGCGCTCGAGCACTTGCGGCAGAGTCAGTCGTTCGCCGGCCATCCCAACCTCTTGCTTACAGCGTCCATCATGGTGAGGGCATCACACCGGCCACCCGCGGGTCGACCGGGCAACTGCGCCACCGCGCGCGTCAGGAACTCTTCCAGCCCCGCAATGCACACGGTGTCGCGGAACACGCGATGCTTGTTGAGCGACATCTTTTCTCGGACATGCAAGCGAAACGCGTCGTCCTTCGCGAGCCTCACTGCAATTCGTACATAGTCGTCGACCGTCTCGCCGATCGTTTCAGTGACACCCATCATCCGAAGAATCGCGGCGCTGTGGCGAGCGCGCATCAATGCCCCGGGCGTGGTGACGACCGGAAGGCCGTGCGTCAGGGATTCGAGCGTCGAATTGCATCCCGACCAGCCGATCGTGTCGAGCGCCGCATCGCACCGCCCGATCGCGGCGATGTACTGCTGCTGGTCCAGGCGCGGAAGGACGACGCAGTGATCGTCGGCCTTCAGGCCAACAGCGGAAAACGCCCTCTCGAGGCGCTGCTTGAATTGAGCCGTGACCAACGAGCCGTGCTGGTACTCGAGAAAGACGAACTGGCAGTCACCCACCTCCCGCGCGATCCGGCAGAACACGTCATCGAACTGCGGCAGGTATTTGTACAACGACTGGCCGCTCCAATAGACGGTCGCGCCCGGACGAATACCGGGAAGCGGGGTTGATGAAGAAGGGGCCAAAATGTCGGGCAGCTCGTAGTAGATCGACAAGTTGGGCAATCGAACCAGCTGCTCGGTATAGTGGTCCTCGCCGTCCGGAGGCTCCATCAATTCGCTGCTGAGAAAATAGTCGAGCGTCGGCAACCCGCTGGTTTCCGGGTGTCCCCACGCGTTGCACTGGATCGGCGCCAAGCGCTGCGCCGCGAGCTGGACCGTGTCCGGATACATCCCGATCTCCGGATAGATGAGGACATGCGGTGCATCGGCGGAGATCAACCGGCGCCAGACACCGGCCGGGAGCGGCCCCTGCACGAAACGATCGCACAAGCCGGCCGCGCGCTGCGTAGCGGAATCGCGGTCCGGGCCGACATGGTAGCCGAACACGCGGAACTTGCCGCGATCCAATTGACCGAGCCAACCGCTGATCGGCGCCTTCCAATTGGAATGCCGGTAGAAGAAGCCGCTGACGATCCCGATGCGGATCGGTTCGCCGGGCAACGGCGGGCCGCTCAACGGCACCGGCGGATACCGAGCGGCCATGAGGCGACAGACGCGAGCACCATACTGGGCCAGGAGATCGCGATCGTTCTTTCCCTGGTAGGGAAGATAGAAAGGCTGCCGCGATCCGATCACGCCCGCCAGCGGCGCCAGATCGCTGGTCCGATCGACCTCCTCGCACCATGCCTGCAGCGCAGCCGCAAACGCAGCGCGCCGTTCATTCAGCTCGATCTCATCTCGGTAGAAGATGGGAAGTTGCGCGACGACCAGGGCCAGCTTGGCGGCAGACTTGCTCGCATCGACCTGGAGCGCCTTGGCGTAGCTCTCGAGCGCCTCCTCCCACCGGTTGAGGCTCTCCAGTGACAGGCCCCGACCGTATAGCGCATTCGCCGACAAGGGATCCTTCTCCAGCGCCCGATCGAATCCGGCGACTGCCGCTTCATGTCGCGCCTTCAGCTGCTCGCAGACGCTGCGATTGCCCAAAGCATCGGTGAAGCCTGGATCCAGCTCCAGAACCTTGTCGAAGCTGGACAGCGCCTCATCGAGCCGCATCTGCTTGATCAGAGCATTGCCGCGATGAAAGTAAGCCTCGATGTAGTCCGGCCGCTTGATGATGGCCTGGTCGAAGCGCTCGACCGCCTCGGCGAACCGCTCGAGCTCGGACAGCGCAATGCCTGCGCCGAATAGCGCTTCCGACGAAAACGCACCGCGCCCTGCCGCTGTCGACGAACGATGCCAGCGCCTCCTCGTAGCGCGCCAGCCGGATCAGCACGCCGCCGCGCGCGCACATCGCCTCGGCATTGTCCGGCGCCACAACGATCAGCTGGTCATAGCTCGCCAGCGCGTGGTCGAACCGGCCCAGCGCGGTCAGGACTTTGCCTCGCGCCAGCAGGGCCTCGGCATATGCAGGCCGAATCGCGATCGCCTTGTCGAGGCTCGCCAGCGCGTCGCCAGGACGATCGAGCTTCTCCAGGACGAGAGCACGATTGTAATGGACCTCGGCATAGTCCGGTTTGATCGCCAGTGCCTGGTCATAGCTTGCGGTCGCTTCTTCCAACCGGCCGAGGCGCTCGAGTATGGCACCGCGGTTGTTGAAGGCGCCGGCGTCGTTCGCATTGACCGCAACCGCCCGCTCGACGAGTTTCAACGCCTCGGCATCATTTCCCCGCTGCAGCTCGACAACGCCCAGGAGATGCAGGGCATTGAACTGATTGGGGCTCGCCGCGAGAATGAGGCGATAGAGGCGCTCGGCCTCGGCAAGGCGCCCCGCCGCATGATGGGAGGTCGCCAGGCCGAGAACTTGAGGAAGGGTCAGCTTCTGGTCGCTCATATCAAGGGGCTCGTCCAGGGCTTTCGCGGCTGATCAGCCGCCGAGCGCCTCAAGATCATTGGCGATCGAAAAGACATTCTCTCCGATGAAGACGAAGTCGCGGTCGAGCGCGGAGATGCAGCGCAGAAAGGGCGTCGCGCCCCCCTGCCGCGGCATGAGCCAATCGTGCAGCTCGACGATAATGAGCGGCGTCCTGGCGACCCATTCGGTATTGCCCGAGAACACGTCCTTTTCGGCGCCCTCGACGTCGAGTTTGACGATGAAGGGGAAGCACCGCGCCGCGTGGCTCTCGTAGATCTGGTTGATGGTCACCGCCGGGACGATGCCCTCCATTCGATCCTCGCCTGGCGTGGCCTCGGTGCGCAATCCCCAATGCCCCTCCCCTGGATCGGTGACACGTGCGTGTCCCGGGGCCGAGGCGACCGCTGCGTGCATCAGCTCGACCTCGAGGCCGGCGACGTTCTTGCTCAGGAGCTCAAAGTTCCCGCGATCCGGCTCGATCGCGACCACGTGGGCGTGCGCCAGCTGCGCCAGGAAATAGACCACCGAGCCACCGATATAGGCGCCAGCATCGACGATGAGCGGAGCAAGACCGCGCGCTTCCTGCCGCCGCACGTAGCCCGCAAGCTCGCCCGCGCGGCGCAGCCGGCTGAGGCGGTAGTGCTGCTCGCGAAAGATCTGGCGCAGCGAATGCTCGTCGCTCGATCCGGGGCGGAACAGGAACTGCCGCTCCTGCGTGCCAAGCTTGATGGTCGCCGTCTGCTCGGACATGATGGATGTGTGCTCTGTAGGTGGGCAAAGGCGCCATGCACGGGCTGCCGCGTGGGCAAATCGCCTATGCGCCCTTTGCCCACGCCGATCGTCATGAGGCGGCGATTTTCCCTCGCCGCCTTGAGCGGCTCGCCCACCCTACGCGGCCTCAGCGCTCGCGGCCGGCGGTCGAGGCCACCTCGCGCAGCGGCGACAGCAGGTAGTCGATGACCCGCCGCTCTCCGGTGAGGATCTCGACCGTCGCCATCATGCCCGGGGTGAGCGCGACCTCGCGGTTGTCGGTCACGATCGTCAGACGGGACAGCTCGATCGTCACCGGAAACACCAGGTTCTGGGTCTTGTTGGCGCCCGACGCGGGCGCCACCGAGCGGCCCGCCGTGGTCGGATCGCCGGCGGACTGCGCGTCGCGGTCGTCGACCGCGTCGCGCGAGATGCGGACAACCTTGCCAACGATCGTTCCATACTTGGTGAACGGGAAGGCCTCGAGCTTGACCACCGCCTCCTGGCCGATCTCGATGAAGCCGACGTCGCGGTTGAGCACCATGGCCTCGACCTCGATGCGACCTTCCGAGGGGACGATGATCATCAAGGGCTGCCCGGAGGTCACCACCTGGCCGACCGTGGTGACGGCAAGCTGCTGCACGGTGCCGTCGATCGACGCGGTCAGGCGCGTGCGGGTCTCCTTCACTTCGGCGCGGATCACGTCCTGCCGCAGGCGATCGCTCTTCTGTTCCGCCTCGGTGATCTTCTGCGTCTGCTGGGCGACGAACTCCATGGTCGTCTGCTCGACCTTGCGATTGAGGCTGACGATGCCGGCGTCCGCTTCCAGGAGCTGGCCCTGCTCATAGGCGAGGCTGGTCGCCTGGTCCTGGTAGAGCTGGAGTGCATCGAGCACGGCGGCCTTGGTGCCGGCCTCGCGCGCCACCAGCGTCTCGCGCATGTCGACGCGCTGCTTGAGGATGGCCATCAGCTTTTCGCGCGCCTCGGTGCTGCCGCTGAAGCGCACCTTCTGGGCGCGCTTTTCGGCGAGTTGCGCCTGCAGGCTCGCGAGGGTGGAGAAATACTGGCCGAGATCGGCGGCGAGCGCCGTCTCCTCGCGCTTGCGCACGGTGGGCGAGATCTGCCGGGTGAAGGGGATCGCGATCGTCTCCTGGCCGGCGCGCACCGCGACGACCGCCGCCTGACGGCGGGTGATCTCGGCGTCGATGGCCTCCAGATCGCGTATCGCCGCGTCGGCGACCGCGCGCGCCTCGGTCGGGTCGAGCACGATCAGGACGTCGCCCGCCTTCACGCTCTGGCCGTTCTGCACGTTGATGGCCCTGACGGTGCCGGGGTCGAACGGCTGGACCAGCTTGGAGCGCCCGTTGGGCTGCACGCGCCCTTGCGCCACCGCATGGATGTCCAGCTTGGCCAGGATGCTCCACACCAGGGCGGCGGTGAACATGAGGCAGATGGCCCACAGGATGGTGACCGCCATTGGCGAGGTCGGCGTCTGCAGGATCTCGATATGGGCGGGAAGGAACTCCCGCTCGTCACGATCGAACGTGAGCCGCTTGAGGCCGCCTTTCAGCCGGCCGAACACGCTCGGCGTCTGCGCCGGCAGCTTCGCCGGAAGGGTTTCCACTTTTGCGCTCATGCCGCAGCTTCCTCACCTGCCTGCAACCGCCAGAGCCGGCCGTACACGCTGTCCGGCCTGGCCAACAGCTCGACGTGCGATCCGTCCTCGACGATCCGCCCCTCCTGGATGGTGATGATGCGGTCCGACCGGCGCACCGCCGCCAACCGGTGCGCGATGACGATCACCGTGCGACCGCGGCAGATATGTTGCATGTTGTCCTGGATCACCCGCTCGCTTTCGTAGTCGAGCGCGCTGGTGGCCTCGTCGAAGATCAGGATGCGCGGATTGGTGGCGAGCGCGCGGGCGATCGCCAGCCGCTGGCGCTGGCCGCCCGACAAGTTGGCGCCGCGTTCCTCGATGATCGTGTCGTAGCCGAGCGGCATGCGGGCGACAAACTCGTCGGCGCCGGCGAGCCGCGCCACCGCCATCACGGCGCGCCGCGGCATGCCCGGGTTGGC
The DNA here is from genome assembly GCA_963777755.1 of uncultured Alphaproteobacteria bacterium. Lineage (GTDB taxonomy): Bacteria > Pseudomonadota > Alphaproteobacteria > Rhizobiales > Xanthobacteraceae > DATFWC01. Next base: position 92,276 of record CAVZSC010000043.1, on the reverse strand, counting down.
CAGCGCGATATTGTCGTGCACCGTCCGGTTGAACAGCATGTTCTCCTGCAGGACCACGCCGATCTGCCGGCGCAGCCAGGCGGGGTCCACATGGGCGATGTCGATCCCGTCGATCATGATCTGCCCGCGCTCCGGGAGATAGAGCCGCTGCAGCAGCTTGGTGAAGGTCGATTTGCCGGAGCCGGACGGCCCGACGATGCCGATGACCTGGCCCGACTGAATACTGATCGACACGTCGTGCAGCACTTCCGGCGTCTGCGGGTGATAGCGGAAGGTCACGTTGCGGACGCTGATCTCGCCCTTGGCCGGCGGCAGATGGGCCTGCGCCAGCGAGCGGCTCTCGGTCGGGAAGTTGAGGATGTCGCCGAGCCGGTCGACCGAGATGCGCACCTGCTGGAAATCCTGCCACAGCTGCGACAGGCGCAGGATCGGCGCCGTCACCTGGCCCATGATCATGTTGAAGGCGACGAGCGCGCCGACCGTCATCTCGTTGTTGATCACCGCCAGCGCGCCGAAATAGAGCACCAGCGCCATCGTCACCTTGTTGATGTACTGGATGGCGTTCTGGCCCATGCTGGCGATGACGACGGTCGAGAACGACGTCTTCACATAGCCGGCGAGGCGCTCTTCCCACTGGGTGCGCAGCGACGGCTCGACCGCGAGCGACTTGATGGTCTGGATGCCGACCACCGATTCGACCAGGAACTGGTTGCTGATCGCGCCGCGATTGAAGCGCTCCTTGGTCTTTTCCCGCAGGATCGGGCGCAGCAGCGCCGCGACGATGAGGTAGCACGGGATCGACAGGCAGACGATGATCGCCAGGAGTTGCGAGTACACGAACAGCACGACGATCAGGATGACGGTGAACAACAGATCGAGGGCGGAGGTCAGGCCCTGGCCGGTGAGGAAGGAGCGCACCGTCTCCAGCTCGCGCACGCGGGCCACGGTCTGGCCGGCCGCGCGGGTCTCGAAATAGGCGAGCGGCAGCCGCAGCATGTGATCGAACAGCCGGGCGCCGAGCTCGACGTCGATGCGGCTCGCCGTGTGCGAGAGCACGTAGGAGCGCAGGTACTGCAGGACGACGTGGAAGAAGCCGATCGCGAGGAGGCCGACCAGGACCAGCACCAGGGTGGAGTAGCCTTTGTGGACCAGGACCTTGTCGATGATGATCTGGAAGAAGATCGGGGTGATCAGGCCGCAGATCTGGATGAACAGGGAGGCGACCAGAACGCTTGCCAGCGGGCGCTTGTAGCGCAGGACCGCCGGAATGAACCAACCGAGCCCGAACGCGCCTTTGATCGTCTCCTCAAGGCTGAAGCGCCGGGTAATCAGTATTATAGTACCATCCCAGCGCTCCGCCACCTGCTCGGGGGTCAGGTGCTCGGCGGCGCGGGTGATGGCGTCGACCATGCGATAGCGGCCGTCGTCGAGGCGGCGGCCGCAGATCACGAATTTCCCGTCGGACAGGCCGATGATCGCCGGCAGCGGCACCTTCTGCAGGCGGGCGACCTTCTGGTGGGTCAGCGCGCGAGCCTTGAGCTTGAGCTCGCGGGCGGCGCGGACGATGTCCCCGTAGACGGCAGGGCGCGAGCCGAGCCCGAGCTCATGGCGCAGCTGCGCCGGCTCGCAGGTGACGTGATGGACCGCGGCGACCAGCGCCAGCGAATGGAGGCCCGAATCCTGCCCGGAATCGGGCAGCGGGCTGACTTGCGAAGTACCGGGATTCGCCGGGCCTGGGGCGTTCATGGTCGATCAGATTTGCTTTGGGGTTGATGCACATGCCGCCGCGCGGCAACTCCCGCGCGGGCGACAGTACCACAGCCGCTGGGGAGGTGGAAGCATGGACGCCCGGGCGCGCTCCGTATCTCCCGGAATTAAGGCAAATATTGGTTCGCTCGACAAGAACTCTCCTCCCCGTTGACCGGTCACCGACAGTAGTCCGGCCAGCGCTTTACTGATAGAATTCAGCATCGAAGCACGGCAGCGGGGCCGAAACTCAACGATTGGACGGGACCGGATGCGCCGCCCCATGGGCACCCGGAAAAGGCTCTCCATCGGTTAGTGCTGCGGAACCGTCCGAACGTTCATCTCCTGCATGAATACGTTGTTTTCCATTCAGATTCTCCGGGCGATCGCCGCCTGCGCGGTCGCGCTGGCGCACATCCACGGTGACCTCAAATACCACATGGGCGTGAGCCTGATGCCGGTCTTTTCGGTCGGCGGCGTGGGCGTCGACATCTTCTTCGTGATCTCCGGTTTCATCATGGTCTACGTGTCGGCGCCGATGTTCGGCGCGGCCGGTGGGCCGCGCGTTTTCCTGCTGCGGCGGATCTGCCGGATCGCGCCGCTCTACTGGGCCGCCACCACGCTCTACATCGCGATCGTCCTGTGGGCGCTGGCGCGCGGGTCGCTGCCTGGATTCGGCTGGGCGCTCGCCTCCTACCTGTTCGTTCCCTACCCGGGCGGCAACGAGACGTTTCCGGTCTACAGCATCGGCTGGACCCTCAATTACGAGATGTTTTTCTATGCGGTATTCGCGGTGATACTTATCTGGCCGCGGCGCGCTGCGGTCGCGATCCTGGCTGCCGCCTTCGTGGCCTGGGTCAGCCTCGGCGCCCTGGTCGACCTGCCGGCGCCGATGCGGTTCCTGTCCCACTCGATCGTGCTCGAGTTCGTCTTCGGCGCGCTCCTCGGCTTGGCATTCGTCGAGGGGATCCGCGTCTCCCGCCTGGTCGGGCGGCTCATGATCGCCGGCGCGATCGCCATCCTCGCCGTCCAATACGCGGTCGGCTATCTGCCGCTGCTGATCGCGCCGATCTGGCCGCCCCGCTTCGTCGGGCTCGGCGTCCCGGCGCTGCTGATCGTCGGCGGGTATGCGCTGCAGGAGCCGCGCCCCCTCAACAATCCGCTCGCGATCAGACTGGAAAAGCTCGGCGATGCGTCCTACGCGATCTATCTTCTCCATCCCATGGTCTTCATCCTGGCGCGCTTTGCCTGGCCTCCCGTGCAGGGGGCGGCGCAGCTCATTGCGCCGGCGCCGTGGAGCGACGTCATGGCGGCGTGGATCTATGCCACGGTCGTCTTCGCCCTCATGCTCGGCGTCTCCGTCCTCACCCACGTGGTCTTCGAGCGACCGACGACGCGATATCTGACGCGCGTGCTGGTCCGCCGAAGGCCCCCGGCACGCCGCGAGGTTGCGCCGCCCTCGAGCCTGGCTTCCGCAGCGCCGGCGAAGGAATGAGGCCCCGTCACGGCCGGGCGAGATGCCACGGCGGCGAGGGTTGACCGAGGATGACGAGCGTGCTCAAGGCTGGCTCGAGGGGCCAGCGAACGGAACTCTGCATGGATCGCAACACCCTCCTTCTCGCCGCTACGGTCTTCGCCTATTCCGCAGGTTCGGGTTTTGCGGCTCCGCCCGAGCTCGAGGTGCCGATCGCCTGCGAGCTCGGCCGCACCTGCTTCATCCAGAACTACGTGGAGCACAAGACGCCCACCGGATCGCGCGACCACACGTGCGGCTCGCGCACCTACGACGCGCACAACGGCACGGATTTCCGCGTTCCCGACATGGCGGCGCAGCGGCGCGGCGTGAACGTGCTGGCGGCGGCGGCGGGAACCGTAGCGCGGCTGCGCGACGGCGTCCCCGACGTCTCGGTGCGCGAGATATCGCCGGAAGCGGTCAAGGACCGCAAGTGCGGCAACGGCATCGCCATTGCGCATGGCGACGGCTGGGAGACCCAGTACTGCCACATGGAGAAGGGGAGCCTGTCGGTGCGCCCGGGCGAGCCGGTCGCCGCCGGGCAGGTGCTGGGCCGGGTCGGCTTGTCGGGACTGACCGAGTATCCGCACCTGCATTTCACCGTGCGCGACGCCGGCAAGGTCGTCGATCCGTTTGCCCAGGACCTCGCCGAGAATAGCTGCGGCGAAGGCAAGCCGTTGTGGTCCGCGCGAGCGCAAGGTGCGCTCGCCTACCGGGCGAGCGAGATCCTGAATTCCGGCTTCGCGCCGCGCGCCGTCACGCGGGCCGACGTCGAGGCGGGCGCGCCCGCGCCCGACGCGGATCCGCCCTTGCTCGCCGCCTACGTGCGCGCGATCGGGCTGAAGAAGGACGACGTGCAGACGATGTCGCTCACCGGCCCGAACGGCGAGACGCTGGCAGCTGAGACGGTGAAGCCGCTCGAGAGCGACAAGGCCGAGCAGTTCCTGCTGATCGGCCGCAGGCGCCCGCCAGCCGGCTGGCCGCCCGGCACCTATACGGCCCATTACACAGTGGAGCGCGGCGACGCGGTGGTGCTCACGACCGCGTTCAGCCACCAGCTTTGAGCGCGACGGTGGCCGCCGATCCGGATGTCTGGTCGCGGGCCACCGCTGCGCATCGGGCCGGGCGGCTGGACGAGGCCGCGACCGACTATGCGGAAATCCTGCGCGGCGACCCCGCGCATGCGGCTGCGCTGCATCAGCTCGGGCTGCTGCGCCACCAGAAAGGCGACGACGCCGAGGCCCTGCGGCTCATCGAGGCGGCCCTGAGGATCACTCCCGAGGCGGCGCCCGTGCTGTCCAACGCCGCCGTCGTTCTGCAGAGCCTCAAGCGCTATCCGGAGGCGCTGGCAATGCTCGATCGCGCGCTGGCGGCAAATCCCGGATTCGCCACGGCGCACGGCAACCGCGGCCTCGTGCTGCAGGCGATGGGACGCCACGCGGAAGCGATCGAGAGCTTCGACCGGGCGCTGGCGGGCCACGCGGATGCGGCAGACATCCTGAACTCGCCGCGCGCATTCGCTGTTCTCCCTCGAGCGCCACGAGGAGGCGGCGAGCACCTACCGTGAGCTGCTGGCGCGGCAGCCGGCATCAGCCCTGCTCCATTGGTGCCTCGGCAACACGCTCGTCGCGCTCAAACAGTTCGAGGGGGCGCTCGCGAGCTTCGAGGCGGCGCTCGCGATCAAGCCGGCCTATGCGGAAGCCCTGCTCAACCGCGGCAACGCGCTGAGCGCGCTGCATCGCGACGACGAGGCGGTGGCCGCCTACGATCGCGCGCTCGCGGCCCGGCCAGGGTTCCCGGAGGCGCTGTCGAACCGCGGCAACAGTCTCCTCGAGTTCGGGCGCTTCGACGAGGCGGTGGCGAGCTGCGATTCGGCCATTGCGCTACGCCCCGATTATGCGCAGGCCCACTGGAACCGCAGCCTGATCAGGCTCGTGCAGGGCGAATTGGCGGAAGGCTTTGGCGAGTACGAATGGCGGTGGAAGCGCGCGGAAATCGCCCCGTTTGCGCCTTCGTTCCGGCAGCCGCTGTGGGACGGCAAGTCCTCGCTCGAGGGGCAGACGATCCTGCTGCATGCCGAGCAGGGGCTCGGCGATACGATCCAGTTTCTCCGCTACGTCCCTCTCGTTGCGGCACGCGGTGCGCGGATCGTCCTGCAGGTGCAGCCTGCACTCGTGCCACTGCTGTCGAGCTTGTCCACCGTTACCCGACTGCTCCCGCAGGGAGCCGAGTTGCCGCCATTCGACTGTCATTGTCCCCTGCTCAGTCTTCCGCTGGCGTTCGGGACGACGCTCGACACGATCCCGGCCGAGGCCCCTTACCTGTCGGTCTCGCCCGAACGGATCGCTGCGTGGCGACAACGCCTGCCCGACGGCCCGCTGGTCGGGCTCGCCTGGTCGGGCAACCCGGAGAACAGAGGCGACTGGAAGCGCTCGGTCCCGCTCGCCGATCTTCGCCCGCTGCTGTCGCTACGCGGAGTCCGGTTCGTGAGCCTGCAACTGGACGTGCGCGAAACCGATCAGGTGACCCTGGCGGATTGCAGCGACATCGTGCGCCTCCTGGAGGACACGGCAGACTTTATCGAGACCGCCGCCGTGGTGGCAAACCTCGACCTCGTGGTCACGGTCGACACGGTAATTGCGCATCTCGCCGGCGCTCTTGGCAAGCGCGTCTTCGTCCTGTTGCCGAGCGTGCCCGATTGGCGCTGGCTGCTCGGCCGCGACGACAGCCCCTGGTACCCGACGGCGCGGCTGTTTCGCCGCCGCGCGGGGGAGACGTGGGACCCGGTGGTGGGTCGCGTGCGCGACGCAATGGTGGCGATGTTTGGTTCGTAGCCCATTGCATTCGGCTTGTCGCCGCCCGTCCCCCGATCAAGTCGGGGGCAGGCTTGACCGGGCGGCCCAGTAGCCCCGGCCGCTCGCTTCAGCATTCATGCTTGTTCCACTGGGGATACTGGGTCCCCGCTTTCGCGGGGACGACGGCGCCTGGGGTGCGGGTTACAGGAACGTGTCGACGTAGCGCGCGAGGCGCTCGCGCGGATCGAGCGCGGGGACGAACCCGATCTCGTCGCGCAGGCGGGTGAGATCGGCGGTCATGCCGAGCGGGTCCTTGGTGGGATTTTGCTCGATGCGCAGCAGGTGGGCCCCGTTCATGCGGCCGGCAATCTCGCCTGCGAGCTCCGCCAGCGTGAGCCGCAGCCCGGAGGCGACGTTGACCGCCCCCCTCGCCTCTGCCGCCACGATCGCCGCAAGCGCGGCGCCCGCATCCTCCACGGCGATGAAGTCGCGCGTCAGCTGGCCGTGGCGGCAGCGCGCCTCGCGCCCCTCTCTCAGCGCGAGCGCAACCGAGGGGACGAAGCGGGCCGGATGCTCGCCGGCCCCGAACAGATGGAACATGCGCGCCCAGGCGAAGCTGCACCCGGTCGGCGCGAACAGGGCTGCGAGCAGGCGGCGCGTACAGTCCTTGGCGACGCCGTAGAGCTCGCGCGGCGCGACTGGGTCTTCTTCCCGGCGCGGCGCCGGACCGCCATCCGACCAGTCGTACTCGGCACAGGTGCCGATGCCAACGAACCGGGTGACCCCGCGGCTCGCGGCCGCGCGGGCAAAATCGAGCGTGGCCGCAACCCAGTCGAGGTTGCGCGCATCGTGCCAGAAGGTGCCGTGCGTCACTTCCCAGGCGCAATGCAGGATGTGGGTTGGGGCGACGCGCTCGAGCACCGCGCGGGCCTGCGCGCGGTCGAGAAAATCGCCCGGATGGTGCGTCGTCGCCTCGCGCGGCGTGGAACGCCCGAAAGTGTGTACCGCAAAACCGGCGCCGCGTAAGGACTCGAGCGTGCGCGCGCCGATGAACCCGCTCGCCCCGGTGACGAGGACCCGCCCCGACATCTAGCTCGCGGCTCCGGTCGCCGGCGGGAACGCGAGGTCCCGCGCCGAGATCACCGCCGGGGCGCGCGGCCACGCGATGCCGAACGCCGGGTCGTCGTAGCGCGCGCCGCGTGAGGCCTCGGGCTGGAACGGCGTATCGATGAGGTAAAGGACTTCAGACGCTTCGGCGAGGGTGATGAATCCGTGCGCGAAGCCCGCCGGGATGAACAGGGCGAATTGATTCTCCGCGTCAAGGATCGCGCCGAACCACTTGAATCGAGTCACGGAATCCGCCCGCAGGTCGACCGCGACGTCGAAGATCGCGCCGCGCGTCGCGCGCACCAGCTTCGCCTCCGCATGGGGCTCCGCCTGCCAGTGCATGCCGCGCAACGTGCCGACCGCCGCGTTGTATGAGGCGCTGATCTGGCGCGGCGCGAAGGCTACGCCGGCCGCCGATGGGAACTCCTGGTCGCACCACAGGCGGCTGAAAAACCCGCGCTCGTCGTGCCGCTTCTCCGGCTTGACGAGAAGAAGGCCTTCGAGCGGGGTCGCCTCGAAGATCATCGGCGCTCTCAGATCTCGCGGATGGCCGGCACCGCGACGAGGAGGCGTCCGCCCCAGGTCTTCACCGCGGCGAGGTCGCGCGCGATTTCGTCCGCCAGGTTCCAGGGCAGGACGACCACGTCGTCCGGCCGGCGCGCCAGCAACTCCTGCGGCGACACGATCGGGATGCGGCTGCCCGGCAGCAGGCGGCCCTGCTTGGCAGCGCTGAGATCGCCAACCGCTTCGATATCGGCCACCGTCACCTTGGCGGCATTGAGGAAAGTGTTGCCCTTGGCGGCGGCGCCGTAGGCGGCGACCCGGCGGCGCTGCGCTCGCGCCTGTGCCAACCAGGCATGGAACCCCTCGATCACTTCGCCGGCGCGCTTGCGGAACTGGGCATAAAGCGCGGGGTTGGTGATCCCCGCCTTGGCTTCCAGGGCGCGCACCGTGTCGAGGGCGGAGCCCGTCACCGGTGCCCTCCCCTGCGCCGCAAAGACACGCAGGCTGGTGCCATGGGTCGGCAGCACCTCGACGTCGAATACCTTGAGCCCGTGCGCCGCGAGGACCTCGCTCATGGCGTGGAGCGACCAGTAGGCATAGTGCTCGTGATAGATCTGGTCGAACTGCACGTGCTCGATCATCGCCATCAGATGCGGCGCTTCGATCGACACCACGCCGGCCGGCCCGGCCAGCCGCGAAAGGCCGGCGACGAAATCGTTGATGTCGGGAACATGCGCCAGCACGTTGTTGGCGGCGACGAGGGAGGCGTGACCGCGCTCGGCGACGATCTCGTCCGCCACCTTCACGCCGAAGAACGCGACCCGGGTGGGCACCCCGGCCGCCTGCGCCGCGGCCGCCACGTTGGCGGCGGGCTCGACGCCGAGGCACGGGATTCCGGCGGCGACGAAATTCTTCAAGAGATACCCGTCGTTGGAGGCGATCTCCGCCACCAGGCTGTTGCGGTCGAGGCCGAACCGGCTCGTCACGGCGCGGGCGTAGGCGGCGGCGTGCTCGAGCCAGCTCGACGAGTAGGAGGAGAAGTACGCGTAATCGACGAAGATCCCGGTCGGGTCGACGATCTCGTCGAGCTGCACCAGGAAGCAGCGCTCGCACACGACGGCGTTGAGCGGGAAGTGCGGGTCCGGCTCCGAGGCCCGCGCCTGCTCCACGTATGAGTTGGCGAGCGGACTCTTGCCGAGGTCGCAGAACGGAATCGAGAGGGCGCCGCCGCAGAAGCGGCAGGCGTCGATGTGGCGGGACGGCGCGCTCATCGCGGCGTTACGTCAGCGGCTCGCTTCGACGACGCGCCGCGTGGTGGTGAGGAAATCCTCGACGAACCAGTCGGTGCGGCCGAGGGGGTTGCTCCGGATGTCGTCGCGCAGCGTGCGCCTGAGCCCGCTGCGGCGCTCCCGGTCGGCGGCGAGCGCCACCGAGACCTTGATGAAGTCTTCGTGCGAGAAGGTGCAGAGGTCGCCCAGGCCGGCGTTGGACAGGTTCGAGTAGCTCAGGCGCTCAAAGAACGCGTCGCCCACGTAGGTGACGGTCGGCACGCCCATCCACAGCGACTCGCAGGTGGTGGTGCCGCCGGTCTGCGGGAACGAGTTCGAGCGCAATGTCGATCTGGTTGTAGTGCTGCAGGTGCGCGCCGCGCACCGCGGTGAACTCGACGCGGTCGCCGCTCACGCCGTGCTCGGCGAACACCTTGCGCACGTTGTCGCGGAACGGCTCGGTCGCCCCTTCCGGGCGCACGAACAGGAAGCGGGAATCCTCCACCTGGCGCACCGTCTCCGCCCACACGCCGAGCATTTCCCGATTGTATTTCACGGGGTTGTTCATGGTGCCAAAGGTCACGTGACCCTTGCGGTCCTGCGGCGACGTGGGCTCGATCGGGATGTTGTCGCGGAAGCGCAGCGGGCTCAACACCACCCACGAGCGCGCCATCTCGAACGGCTTCTCGATCAGCAGGCCGGGTTGCGGCGGATTGATGAACGGATCCACCAGGATGTAGTCGATGGTTTCGAGACCGGCCGAATGGGGATAGCCGAGCCAGCTCGCCTGCAGGCGCGCGGGACGCCACGCCATGACGTTGAGCTTGTTCATGTCGGTGGTGCCGCCGAGCTCGAACAGGATGTCGAGCTCGTCGTTGGCGATCAGCTGGGCGGCGTCCTGGTCGGAGATCCCCGGCTTGAGGTGGAAGCCGTCGACCTTGCCGCGGATGTATTTCTGCACCCCGTCTTCCTGGCCGGTGTAGAACGAGTAGCAATAGACTTCGTATTGCTCGCGGTCGTACTGCTCGAAGATCGGCAGGGCGAAATAGCTCACCGGATGGTCGCGCAGGTCGGACGACATGAAGCCGATGCGGATCTTGTTGCGCCGCGTCTGCACGGCCGGCTTCGCGATCGGCGCCGAGCGGGCGATCATGTCGATCAACTGGCCGCAGCGGCGGTGGTATTCGACGATCAGGCGGCGGTGCTCGAGGGTCTTCACGTGCGACATCAGCGAGTGGATCGCATGGATGTCGCCGGCGGACGCCCAATAGTCGCCGAGCTGGGTGAATGCGCCGAGACCGTCCTCGGTCTCGAAATCGCAACTGCGGTGGAGAACGTTGCGCAGCGTGCGCGCCTCGTTGATCGTCGACGGGCCGAGCTCCAGGCGCCGCTTGGCGAACCGATAGCCTTCCTCGATGTTCGGGCCTTCATCCGGCCCGCGCGTGCGGTCGAGGCTCTCGGCGAGCTCGAGCAGGAATTGCGGGTTCTCCGGCTCGAGCGCAAGCGCAGCGCGGAAATACTCGTTGGCCTTGCGGCGATCGGTCGACATGAAGCAGTGAGCGAGCTGCGACTGCACCCACGCCTGGTTGGGATCGCGCGCAAGCTCGGCTTCCAGGAAGGCGACCGCCTCGTCGACGCGGCCGGAGCGGCGCAGGATCGCGACCTTGGCCTCGGCCAGCCGCTTGCGGTCCTTGGCGGCGCCCATGCCGGTGTCGAGCACCTGCACCGCCTCGTCGTTCTTGGCGGTGAGCGCGAGCAGGCCTGCGGCGTCGAGCCAGGAATTGGTGTCCTTCGGGTCGAGCGTGCGTGAAATCTCGTATTGCCGCAGTGCCTTCTGATGCTCGCCCATATGGCGGAAGGCGTTGCCGAGCAGCCGCTGGTATTCGGCGTTGCGGGGCTCGCGCCGCACGATCAGCGAATAGGTCTCGACCGCCTTGGGGCCGTCGCGCTGGGCGAGGTACACGTTGCCCTTGTTGATCAGCGGCGACAGGTTCTTGCCGTCGGCCTTCTGCGCGGCGTCGAGAAAGCGGATCGCGTCCGGGTACTTGCCGAGGTTCTTCAGCACGACGCCGAGCAGGTTGTTGAGGGCGAAATCCTTCGGCTGGCGCACCACCGCCTTGCGCAGCAAGGCCTCGGCGTCGGCGAAACGGCGCAGGTCGTAGAGGATGACGCCGAGCTCGAACCAGGTCCCGCGCGGGATCGCCTCCTTGGTCCGCTCGTTGAGCTCGATCGCCTGGGCGAGGTGCGCCGCGGCGTCGGATTTTGCTCCGCGTGCTTGCGCCTGCTTCGCGGCCGCCAGACAGTCCTTCACGCTGGCCTGACCGGGGACGGCCGGGCTTGCTTCTGTCGATTGGGTATGGAGAGCGGTCAAAGCGAAATCACCCCTTGGCCTGGCCCATGGCATGCTGCGACGACGGCTGCTCTGGGCGACAGCATGTCCCTTTTCGTTGGTCGCGGGATACGCTCGCGGCGTTCATGGATCGCCGGGAATGCTCCGATCGGGGCAAAAAACCGTTGCGCCGCCAAGAACATGCCACGTGTCACGTAAGCGGCGCAGCAATATCGGCTTTGCCTGACCTTGGCAAGACGAGGCGGTCCGAATGAGATCCGGGCTACGGCTCACACGATGAAGTCGGCCGCCCCGATCGTGCCGGCGGCGCCGGTGATGTCGACCAGCAGGTCGCCGCTGTCGACGAACGCGTTCCGGGTGCCGTCCTGGTTGATCGCCAGGTACGTGTGGCCGCCATAAGTGAAGGCGGCCGCGACGTTGGCGTTGGCGGCTTGGGTAAACGCCGACGCGATGGCGGCGCTGGCGGCGGCGGTGAGATCGGCCCCGGTCATCGCGCCGACGTCGGCCGCAAAGGTCACCGCGGTGACGACCTGGAACCGGTCCTGGTCGAAATTGACGTCGGTGATGAGCTCGGCCGGCGCGTCATCGATGGCGGCCGTGTAGGCGAACACGTCGTTGCCGGCCCCACCGGTGATGGTATCGATGCCGGCGCCGGCGCGGATCGTGTCGTTGTCTTCATTGCCCAGCAGCGAGTCCCGTCCCGCGCCGCCGAGGATCGTGTCGTTGCCGAGGCCGCCGAACACCGTGTTGCCCCCGTCGCCGGCCACCACCGTGTCGTTGAACTCGTTGGCGAAGATCAAGTCGTTGGCGATGCCCGTGAGGATCGAGTCGGTGCCGAAGCCGCCGACGATCGTGTTGGCGCCGCCCGCCGCGCCGAGCGTGTCGTTGCCGCCGTTGCCGAAAACCCAATCGGGCCCGCTGCCGGTCAGGATCGAAATCGTCGCCGTCGGCGGAATCGTTGCCGCCCATGATGGTGACCGCCCCGGTTCCTGCCGTTCCGCCCAGCGTGTCGGCGCCCTCGTTGAGCCGATAGATCGGAGCCGCACTGCCGGAATGCAGGATGAAATCGTTGCCCTTACCGGCGAACACCGTCTCGTTGCCGCCCGAAACGGCGATCGTGTCGTTGCCCTCGTTGGCGAACACGTAGTCGTTGCCGCCGCCGGCCGGGTCGAAGATCAAGTCGTCGCCGACGCCGCCCACATGGGTGTCGTTGCCGGTGCCGCCGCTGATCGTGTCGTTGCCGCCGTTGCCGAACACGAGGTCGGCGCCGTTGCCGGCGACGAGGCTGTCGGGGCCGTCGCTGAAATCGTCGCCGCCGACGATGGTGATGGAGACCGTGGCCGCGTTGGCGCTGAACGTGTCGGAGCCGGCGCCGCCGCTGAGCAGGATCGCGCCGACCACGCCGGCGGCAAAAATGCTGTCGTTCTCGCTGCCGCCATACATCGCGCCGGTATTGCCGGCGACCAGGACGACCGTATCGTGTCCGGCATCGCCGGTGACCAGGACGGCGCCCGTTCCGGTCAGCAGGAAGTAGTCGCCGGAAAGCCCGGCGATCGTCCCGGGCCCCGCAACCGACGCCTGGGTGATGGTGTCGTGCCCTGCGGTCCCGGTTATGTTGTAAGCCATGATTGGAGTCCCTGTGGCGGCGCCGGCGCGCCACGTCGCCCGGATGAAATCCGGAAAGGCCCCACCACGGCGCACAAACCGCCGCCGAGGCTCCCACCGGGCCTCTCACCCGGCATAGGCCGTTATGGTTAATGAACGGTTGCGCCGCTTCGCCGCGCTTCACGCAACGAAAAAGGGGCGGCCAAAGCCGCCCCTTTCCGGTTGTGAAGTCTTGAGCCGAAGCGCGTTGGGCTCAGACGAAGTTGCTGGTCGCGATCGCCCCGGTTACGCCGGTGATGTCGATCAGCAGATCGGCCGTGTCGGTGAACGTGTTGTTGGCGTCCAGGCTCATGGCGACGTAGGTGCGGCCGGCGAAGGTGAACTGCGCCGCCACGTTGACCGCCGCGCCGCCGTTGAGCGCGAAGGCGGCGGCGATCGCATTGTTGGCCGACGCGTTGAGGTCGACGCCGGTGCCGGCGCCGGTGTTGGTCGCAAAGGCGACCGGTCCGGGGGTCTGGAACTTGTCCACCGACCAGTCGAGATCGGTGATCTGTTCGACCGGCCCGCCGCCGACCGCGTTGTTGCCGTCGCCGCCGCCGTCCGAGTAGGCGAACACGTCGGCGCCGGCGCCGCCCGAGATCGTATCGATGCTGATGCCGCCGAGGGCGTCGCCGCGGATCGTGTCGTTCTCCTCGTTGCCCTGGATGGTCTCGCGACCGGCGCCGCCCAGGATCAAGTCGTTGCCGAGGCCGCCGAACACGATGTTGTTGCCGTCGCCGGCGGCCACCGTGTCGTTGTTCTCGTTGGCGAAGATCAGATCGGCCGCGGTGGTGGTCGTGATGGTATCGGCGCCGAAGCCGCCGACCATCGTGTCAGCGCCGCCGTTGCCGACCACCGTATCGGCCCCTCCGTTGCCGAAGATGATGTCTGCTCCGGTGCCGCCGGTCAGGCTGTCGGTGCCGTCCGCCAAATCGTTGCCGCCGACGATGGTCGCCGCGGTCGCACCGAACGTATTGATCGTGTCGTTGCCTTCATTGCCGAAGTACAGCGGCCTGCCGGCTGTGTCGTGGTAGGTCGAGTCGTTGCCGAGACCGCCGAATACGGTGTCGTTCGAGCTTCCGCCCGACACCCAGGCGCTGTCATTGCCTTCGTTGCCGAACACCAGGTCGTTGCCGGCGGCGTTGACGCTCTTCCACACCGTGTCGTTGCCGAAGCCGAGAACCAGCGTGTCGCTGCCCTGGACGCCGTCCAGGGTATCCGCACCGCCATTGCCGAAGACAATGTCGGTTCCGGTGCCCCCCTGGAGGGTATCGGCGGCATCGCTGGAATCGTTGCCGCCGACGATCGTCTGCCCGGCGCTCGACCCAGCCGTGGAAATGGTATCGAGACCGTCACTCCCGAACAGCACCATCGAGCCGGTCCCGGCCGGGGCAAAGAAGCTGTCATTCTCGGTGCCGCCATTCACCGTTCCGGTGTTGCCGGCCTGGAGCAGGACGCTGTCGTTGCCGCTGTCGCCGGTGACGGTTGCAAGCCCCGTCCCCACCGTAATGGTATCGTCGCCCGCGAGCCCAACGATCGTGCCGGGACCCGTGTCGCCCGCCTGATTGAGGGTATCATTTCCGCCTGTGCCGGTAACATTGTACGCCATCGCTGGCCTCCCTGGTGATCATGAAGAGGAGGCTTGGGCAAGGCTTGCCCGCTGGCGGCGGGATCTTGTTGGAGGCGACCGAACTCGGCGCTTGACGTCCATTGTGCCGTCGCACTGCTCAGAGCGCTCTCCATTGGGGCAATAGTGAGGCAGTCGCACGGGCACGATCGCGCGTACCCCTGCGGCACTTACGCCAGCACTACCATTGTAAGCGGACGGGCCTTTGCAGGCGGGCCTCTGTCAAAGCAGAAGGGGCGGCACCAGCCGCCCCTTCGGTTCGTCGGAGACGAACGTCGCGCTCAGGTGATGAAGTCGCTGCCGCCGATCGTGCCGGTCGCGCCGGTCACGTCGAGCAGCAGGTCGGTCGCGTCCTGGAAGCCAGCGCCCACCTGGTTGATCGCCAGGAAGGTGCGGCCGCCGAACGTGAACGTCGTCGCCGTGATGTTGGCGGCATTGCCCGACAGCGCCGCCGAGGCGTTGAGCGCGTTGTTGGCGGCCTCGTTGAGGTTGGCGCCGGTGCCCGCTCCCGTGTCGTTGGCGAACACGACCGCAATCGGCGCCTGGAACCTGTCCTGATCGAAGTTCACGTCAGTGATGAGCTCGACCGGGCCGCCCCCGGCGGCATTGTCGCCGTCCGCGCCGCCATCCGAGTAGGCGAACACGTCGTTGCCGGTGCCGCCGGCGATGGTATCGATGCTGATGCCGAGCGCGGCATCGCCGCGGATCGTGTCGTTCTCCTCGTTGCCCTGGATCGTCTCGCGCCCGGCGCCACCGAGGATCGAGTCGTTGCCGAGCCCGCCGAACACCGTGTTGGCGCCGTCGCCGGCACTGACCGTATCGCCTGTCTCGTTGGCGAAGATCAGGTCGGCCGCCGCCAGCGTGACGATCAAATCGCTACCGAAGCCTCCGACCACCGTATTGGCACCTGCACCGGCCGTGATGGTGTCGCCGCCGCCGTTGCCGAAGACGAAGTCGGCACCGGTGCCGGTGACGAGCAAGTCGGCACCATCGGCCGAGTCGTTGCCGCCGACCAGCGTTGCCGAAATCGACCCCGGCGCCGTCCATTGTGTCGGCACCCTCGTTGCCGAACCAGACGGGCGAGCCGCCGCCCCCGCCCTGGAAGATGAAGTCGTTGCCCAGCCCGGCGAACACGGTGTCGGCCCCGGGAGACACGAACACCAAGTCGTTGCCTTCGTTGCCGAAGATCAGCTGGTTTCCATTGGGAACGGCGTTTTCGAACACTAAATCGTTGCCGAAGCCAGCGACCAGCGTATCCGCTCCCGTTTCCGAGCGGATCGTGTCGTTGCCACCATTGCTCAAGATCAGGTCGGCGCCGCCGGTGCCGGTGACGATGAAATCGGCGCCATCGCTGGAGTCGTTGCCGCCGACAATGGTCAGGGCCCCGCTCGAGGCGAGGGTGTTGACCGTGTCGGCCCCCGCACCCAGGAACAGCAGCATGGCGCCGTTGTTGCCCGCCGAGAAGATGCTGTCGTTCTCGGTGCCCCCGTCGACGGTACCGGTATTGCCGGCCTGGAGCACGACGATGTCGTTGCCCGAAGTCGCCCGTGATGGTGGCGGAACCCGTCCCCTGCAGGATGCTGTCGTCGCCGGCGAGGCCGACGATGGTGCCGGGACCGGTATCGCCCGATTGATTCAACGTGTCGTTGCCGGCCGTGCCGGTAGCACTGTAAGCCATTGTTGGCCTCCGTGAGTGTGGAAAGGTGGCTTGGGCGAGGCTCGCCCGCTGGCAACCGGTATCCGGAGAAGGGGCAGCGCAAAGCCGCTCGACGCCCCTCATCGCCGCATGCCCCACTGCGCCCCCCAATGGGGCATTAATGAGGCGACGGCGCGATTGTATTGCGATACCGGAAGCCAGGTCGAATATTTTGGACAGTTGGTCCGTGGCAAACTCAAGAAAAAAGGGGCGGCCGAAGCCGCCCCTTTGGTTCGTCGGAGCCGAACGTCGCGCTCAGATGATGAAGTCGCTGGCGCCGATCGTGCCGGTCGCGCCGGTCACGTCGAGCAGCAGGTCGGTCGCGTCCTGGAAGCCGGCCGCCGATCTGGTTGATCGCCAGGAAGGTGCGGCCGCCGAACGTGAACGTCGTCGCCGTGATGTTGGCGGCATTGCCCGACAGCGCCGCCGAGGCGTTGAGGGCATTGTTGGCGGCGTCGTTGAGATTGGCCCCGGTGCCGGCACCCGTGTCATTGGCAAAGACGACCGCGATCGCTAGTCTGGAACCTGTCCTGATCGAAGTTCACGTCGGTGATGAGCTCGACCGGGCCGCCGCCGGCGGCATTGTCGCCGTCTGCCCCCACCGTCCGGAGTCGCGAACACGTCGTTGCCGCTGCCGCCCGAGATTGTGTCGATGCTGATGTCGCCCAGGGCATCGCCGCGGATCGTGTCGTTGTCCTCGTTGCCCAGGATGGGTGTCACGTCCCGCTCCGGTGAGGATCGTGTCGTTGCCGAGGCCGGCAAAGATCGTGTTGTTGCCGCTTGCCGGCGCTGTACAGTGTCGTTGCTCTCGTTGGCGAAGATGAAGTCGGCCGCCGTACCTGTCAGGATCAGTCGGTGCCAAAGCCGCCGATCACCGTATCGGCGCCGCCGTTGCCGTCGATCGTGTCGGCGCCGCCGTTGCCGAACACGATGTCGGCTCCCCGTATGGTACCCACGAGGCTGTCGCTGCCGTCGGCGGAGTCGTTGCCGCCGACGATCGTCGCCCGAGGTCCCGCCGACTGGCCGTAGATGGTATCGTTGCCTTCATTGCCGAACAGTTGAGGACTGCCCGCCGAGTCGTGGCGAACGAAGTCGTTGCCCGCGGCCGGCGAAGACCGTGTCGTTGCCCCCCGACACGTAGACCGTGTCGTTGCCTTCGTTGCCAAATACAAAATCGGCATCGGTGGTGAGAAACTGCTTGAATACCAAGTCGTTGCCGGCACCCGCCAACCAGGGTGTCGGTGCCCTGCCAGCCATCCAGGGTGTCGTTGCCGCCGTTGCCGAAGGCGATGTCGGCGCCCTGCCCGGCCCGGATGCTGTCGGCGCCGTCGGTCAAATCGGCGCCGCCGACGATCGTCTGCCCCGACGTGGAGAGCGACATGTCGACCGTGTCGAGCCCGGCCTGCAAGAACAGCAGCATGGAGCCGCTGTTGCCGCTGGCGAAGACGCTGTCATTTTCGGTGCCGCCATCGACGGTGCCGGTATTGCCAACCTGCAGCACCACGGTGTCGTTGCCGCTGTCGCCCGTGACGGTGGCAGATCCCGTCCCCTGCAGGATGCTGTCGTCGCCGGCGAGCCCGACGATGGTGCCGGGACCGTTATCGCCCGACTGGTTCAACGTGTCATTTCCGGCTGTGCCGGTGGCGCTGTAAGCCATCAGTGACCTCCAAAGGTGACGGATCGGACGTTCCGCTTACGCCCGGTCGATTGGGCTGGATTGGAATGAGCGCGCAGAAAAGTCCCCCCGCCCACGGATCGCGCGCCGCGAGATTCGCGGGCCCTTCTAACGGCCGCGCCGCCGCCGCGTCAATTGAGGGTTTTGCCGGATGACGCTCCTGAGCGGAGAATTTGCCGATGAACGGCAAACACCGAGACGTTTCAAGGCGATGGCCTTACCATATTACCGCGATTAACAGCCGCATTGGCAGAAAAAAGGGGCGGCCGAAGCCGCCCCTTTGAACGTCGCGCTTCCGTCCTGGACGATCAGGTGAGGAAGTCCGCTGCGCCGATCGTGCCGGTCGCGCCGGTGATGTCGAGCAGGAGGTCGAAGCCGACGTCGGTAAAGGCACCGAACGCACCACCTTGGTCGATCGCCAGGTAGGACCGGCCATTGAAGTCGAAGGTGGCCGCCACGCGCTGGGCGCCACCGCCCGCAAGCGCGTAGGCTGCGCCTACCGCCGCGTCGGCCGCGTCCTCCAGGTTGATCGCCGCGCCGGCGCTGGTCGCCGCCGCGAAGGAGATGGCGGAGAACACCTGGAACCGGTCCTCGTCGAAGTTCACGTCGGTGATCTGCTCGATCGGGCCGCCGGCATTGGCATTGTCGCCGTCGTCGTCGGACCCGGTGTAGCGGAACACGTCGGCACCCGCGCCGCCTGAGACCGTGTCGATGCCGTTGCTGCCGCGCAGCGTATCGTTGCCCTCGTTGCCATACACGAGGTCGCGGCCGAAGCTCGCATAGACGCTATCTTCGCCCTGGCCGGCCCACACCGTGTCGGGACCGTTGCTGCCGCTGTAGACGGTGTCGTTGCTCTCGTTGCCCCAGATCAGGTCGGCATTGACGCCGCCCCGGATCGTGTCGGCGCCGAAGCCGCCGACCAGGGTGTTGGCCCCGTCATCGGCCACGATGGTATCGTTGCCGCCGTTGCCGAGCACGAAGTCGGCGCCGGTGCCGGTCACGATCGAAGTCCGCGCCGTCGCCGAAGTCGTTGCCGCCGGCGACGGTGACGCCGCTGGCGTTGCCGGCACCGTAGAACGTGTCGTTGTTCTCGCCCATGTAATACAGGCCGGTGCCGCCGGTCGCCCACACCGAGTTCATTGCCCTGGCCGGCAAAGATGGTGTCGCTGCCGCCATAGATGTTGAAGATGTCGTTGCCCTCGTTCCCCCACGCCAGCTGGCTGCTGGTCGTGCCGTTGTCGTAGAACGAGTCGTTGCCGACGCCCCCGATCATGGTGTCGGCGCCGCCGGTCGTGCGGATCGTATCGTTGCCGCCGTTGCCGAACACGAGGTCGGCGCCCACGCCCGTGTAGATGAAGTCGCTGCCGTCGGCGGAGTCGTTGCCGCCGAGCACCGTCTGCGGCGCGGTCGCGTTCGCACTCCAGATCGTGTCGGCGCCCTCGTTGCCGTAGAGGACCATCGACCCGATGCTGAGGCCATAGATGCTGTCGTTCTCGGTCCCGCCGGTCACCTGGCCGGTGTTGCCGAACTGGAGGATGACGGTGTCGTCGCCCGACCCGCCGTCGACCGTGACCGCTCCGGTGCCGGACCGGATCTCGTCGCTGCCGCCGAGGCCGAAGATCTCGCCCGGGCCGACGTCCCCCGACTGGTTGAGGGTATTGTTGCCCGCGGTACCTGTGACGCTGTAAGCCATCTGTCGTCTCCCTGAACTCGAAGCTGGGTTAAAGTCCTGTGCGGCGGTCGACCTGCCGTCAGGTCGCGCGCTGTTGTTCGCACACGAGTTTGTGAACCCGAGGGGGTAAGTCAGTTCAGGTGGCGGCATGCGCCGCGGCCGGCCGTGTGATCATTGTCACAGAACGCCGGTTCGCCGCTCGCCCAGTCGAACCGGGTGTCGGCGGCGGATACTAAGGCGAATTCAACAGATCGCAGAGAGAAGAAGGGGCGGCGTAGGCCGCCGCCCCTTCCCGTCGCGAAGCCTCCGGCCTGAGCCCCAGCGCTCAGACGAAGAAGTCGTTCGCGCCGATCGTGCCGGTCGCGCCGGTGATGTCGACAAGCAGGTCGAAGTCATCGGTGAACAAGTTATTGAGCCCACCCTGGTCGATCGCGAGGTACTCGCGGCCATTGAAGCTGAACTGGGCCGCGACGTGCTGAGCGGCGCCGCCGCCCCCGAGGGCCAGCGAAGCCTGGATCGCAATCTCCGCAGACGCTTCCAGGTTTGCTCCGTTGACGGCCCCGACATTGGCCGCGAATGAAACCGCGTTGAACACCCGGAACCGGTCCTCGTCGAAATTGACGTCGGTGATCTGCTCAATCGGCCCGCCGGCAACGGCATTGTCGCCGTCTTCATCGGGCTCGTTGAAGTAGTAGAACACGTCGGCCCCGGCGCCGCCGATCAGGGTATCGATGCCGAGGAGCCCGGTGACCGTGTCGTTGCCCTCGCCACCCATGAGCAGCTGGCCGCTGGTGGCACCGCCGGTGACCTTGTCGTTGCCCTGGCCGCCGTACACCGTGTCGTCGCCGGACGCCGCCTGCACCGTGTCGTCACCCTCGTTGGCGAAGATGAGGTCGGTGGCGTTGCCGGTGGCCTGCAGGCTGTCGTTGCCGACGCCGCCGATCACCGTGTCCCCGCCCTCGTTGGAGCGGATCGTGTCGTTGCCGCCGTTCCCGAACACCAGATCGGCACCGCTTCCGGTGCGGATCGAGTCAGCCCCGTCGAAGGCGTCGTTGCCGCCGACCACCGTGAGATTCGAGGTGTTCGCGGATCCCTCGAACGTGTCGTTGCCTTCGCCCATGTAGAAGACGGAAGCGCCGCTCTGCGCGACGGCGGTGTCGTTGCCCTGGCCGGCGTAGACGGTGTCATTGCCGCCGTAGATGTCGATCGTGTCGTTGCCTTCGTTGGCGAAGACGAGATCATTGCCACCGGTCGCGGGATCGTGGATCGTGTCGTTGCCGAAGCCGCCGATCATCGTGTCGTTGCCGTTGCCGCCGTGATCGTGTCGTCGCCGCCGTTGCCGAAGATGAGGTCCGCGCCGCTGCCGCTCGGATGCGGTCAGCCGCGTCGGCCTGATCGTTTCCGCCCAGGATGGTCTGCGCGTTCGTGCTGTTGTTCACGTTGATGGTGTCGGCGCCTTCGTTGCCGAACAGGATCATCGAACCGATATCCTGGTTCTGATCCCAGATGCTGTCGTTCTCGGTGCCAGCGGTCACCTGGCCGGTGTTGCCGGCGCGGAGGATGACGGTGTCTTCGCCCGAGCCGCCCTCGACGGTCACGGCGCCGGTGCCGGTGCGGATCATGTCGTTGCCGTCGAGCCCGAAGATCGAGCCCGGACCGGTATCGGCCGACTGGTTGAGGTTATCGCTACCACCAGTGCCTGTGACAGTGTACGACATGGTTCAGTCTCCCTGATTGTTGATGAGTGTGTGATGCTTGCACCGTGCATTTTCCCCGGAGCCGCGCGATTTTCGTGTGCGCTGTTCATTGGACAGTGACGGCTTCCCGCATTGTTCATCGGCGCGAGCGGAGCGCGGCGTCCGGTGTGAGGCAGGTCACAACTTCTGATCCGCTGATCGTGCGCCTGAACCGGGGCGCATCCTCGCGCGAGCGATGCCGCCCCATCCGCCGCCGCTGTGGCGGCGCCCAAAGAAGAAGGGGCGGCCGAAGCCGCCCCTTCCTCTGCTGCTCCCGGCCTGTGTACGATCTCTCAGACGAGGAAGTCGTTCGCGCCGATCGTGCCGGTCGCCCCGGTGATGTCGACAAGAGGTCGAACGGTCGCTGAAGAATGCCGACCCACCCTGGTCGATCACGAGGTAGGTCGCGGCCGTTGAAGTCGAACTGGGCCGCGGTCTGCGCCGCGACGCCGCCGCCGAGGGCCCACGCCGCCGCGAGCGCGTTCTAGGCCGCGTCTTCGAGATTGGCCGCGGCACCCGCGCTGGTCGTGGCGGCGAAGTCGACATGCCAGGCGAGCCCAAACCGGTCTTCGGCCCAGTTGACGTCGGTGACCTGCTCGAGCGGCCCGCCGGCATTGGCATTGTCGCCGTCGTCGTTTGCGTCATGATGTACCGGAACACGTCGGCCCCGGCTGCCGCCCGAGATCGTATCGATGTCGTCGCCGCCGCGGAGCGTATCGTTGCCTTCGCCGCCGAGGTAGCTGCCGCCGGTTCCGGCGCCGCCGACGACGCTGTCATTGCCCTGGCCGGCAAACCGGTGTCGCTCCCGGGACAGGCATCGATTGTGTCGTTGCCTTCGTTGGCGAACATCAGGTCGGCGCCCGATGCCGCCCGGCGCGCAGATCGAGTCGTTGCCCGCACCGCCGATGGCGGTGTTGGAGCCGGTCCCGATATACGGAGCGTGTCGCTGCCGCCGTTGCCGAAGACGAGGTCGTCGCCAGTGCCGGTGCGGATCGAGTTGTTGCCGTCGAAGGCGTCGTTGCCGCCGACGACGGTCATCGCCGCGGTCGCGGTGTCGCCATCGAGGCTGTCGTTGCCTTCGTTGAGGTAATAGACCGGATGGTCCGAGCCGCCGACGATGGCCGAGTCGTTGCCCTGCCCGGCGAACACCGTGTCGTTGCCGCCCCACACGTTCATCGTGTCGTTGCCCTCGTTGGCGAACACGAGATCGCTGCCGCCGTTGAACGGATCGAACAGAAAATCGTTGCCGACGCCTCCGATCGCGGTGTCGTTGCCGGCGCCGGCGGATATCCGGTCGTCGCCGCCGTTACCGAAGATGATGTCGCCAGCCGTGCTGCCGCGGATGCTGTCGCCGGCATCGGCGGAGTTGTTGCCGCCCAGGATGGTCTGCGCGTGGGTGGAGTTGTCGACGTTGATCGTGTCGGCACCCTCGTTGCCGAACAGCACCATCGAGCCGACGTCGACGTTGTTGTCGAAGACGCTGTCGTTCTCGGTGCCGCCGGTCACCTGGCCGGTGTTGCCGGCCTGGAGGATGGTGGTGTCTTCGCCGCTGCCGCCGTCGACGGTCACGGCGCCGGTGCCGGTGTGGATCTCGTCGCCGCCGCCGAGCCCGACGATCGTGCCGGGGCCGGCGTCGCCGGTCTGGTTGAGCGTGTCATTACCCGCCGTTCCGGTTACAGTGTAGGCCATGGTGCAGTCTCCGTGTGGTTTGTGGAAGGTGACTCCGTCGCGCGGCTTACGTTGTCCTCGGGCCGCACGCTTCGTCTTGCGCATTCATTGGACAGTGCCGGCGAAATGTTCGTTCAAGCGAAGCGGAGGATTTCGTGTTACGGCAAAATTTCGTCGTGGAAACGCAGCAATCATTGGCACAATTGCCACTGCAACAAGTGCGCCGCGGCGTCGAGCGGCCGCTGCACAGTGCGGGAAGACTCGTTTGTGCTTGTCAACCTGGATCGCGGCCGCTTGCTCGGTGCTCGCGCACGCGGAGCGGCATGCGATGCCGCCAGGTTCGGAAAGCTGCAACAATGGGACAGCAGCCCGCGGCGCCGGGCGTCGGCGCTCCTTGTTTAGTCGGTTCGGCCGCTCGGCCGGTTCAGACCGGCATCGCGCGAAAAGCCAAAGGGGCGGCCGAGGCCGCCCCTTCCGTTTCGCACAAGGCGCGAAGCGCAGGCTTACGTGGTGAAGTTCGCCAGGCCAACCGTTCCGGTCACGCCGGTGATGTCGATCAGCAGATCGAGCGTATCGGTGAAGGCACCGAACGCACCGGCCTGGTCGATCGCCACATAGGATCGGCCGTTGAAGGCGAAGGTCGCCGCGACCCGTTGGGCGCCGCCGCCGGCAAGCGCGAGCGACGCTGCGAGCGCGTTATCGGCGGCATCCTCCAGGTTGATCGCCGCACCGGGACCGGTCGCCGCTGCAAAGACGACCGGGACAAAGACCTGGAACCGGTCCTCGGCCCAGTTGACGTCGTTGACGAACTCCACCGGTCCGCCCGCATTGGCGTTGTTGCCGTCGTCGTCCGCATCCGAATAGGCGAACAGGTCGGCGCCGCCGCCACCCGAGACGGTGTCGATGCCATTGCCGGCGCGGATCGTGTCGTTGCCCTCGTTGCCGAGCAGCGTGTCGGCGCCGTCGGCCGCCACCACCGAGTTGTCACCCTGGCCGGCGAACACCGTGTCGAGACCGGCGCCGCCGCCGGTATTGATGGTGTCGTTGCCCTCGTTGCCGAAGATGAAGTCGGCCGCCGTGCCGGAGACGATCGTGTCGGCAGTGAAGCCGCCGATGATCGTGTCGGGACCGCCGTTGCCGACGATGCTGTCGGCCCCGCCGTTGCCGAAGATGATGTCGCCGCCGGCGCTGCCGGTGAGCGAGTTCGGCACCGTCCGCCGAGTTGTTGCCGCCGACGATGCTCACCGCGGTCGCGCCGAAGGCGTTGATCGTGTCGTTGCCTTCGTTGCCGAAGAAATTCGCCGTGCCGGCGGAGTTGTGGTAGACCGAGTCGCTGCCCTGGCCGGCGAACACGGTGTCGGCGCCGCCGCCGCCCGACACCCACACGGTGTCGTTGCCCTCGTTGGCAAACACCAGGTCGCTGGTGGGGACGAAGAAGGCATGCCAGACGGTGTCGTTGCCGACCCCGGCGATCATGGTGTCGGCGCCCTGCCAGCCGTCGAGGGTGTCGTTGCCGCCGTTGCCGAAGATGATGTCGTTCGACACGCCGCCCTGCAGGCTGTCGGCGGCGTCCGCGAAATCGTTGCCGCCGAGAATGCTTTGCGGATTGGTCGAGCCGGAGGTGGTGATGGTGTCGCCGCCTTCATTGCCGAACAGCAGCATCGAGCCGATGTCGGTCGCCGCATAGATGCTGTCGTTCTCGGTGCCGCTGGTGACCTGGCCGGTATTGCCGGCCTGGAGGATGGTGACGTCGTCGCCCGAGCCGCCGTCGACCGTGGCCGCGCCGCTGCCGGTGGACATCACGTCGTTGCCGGCGAGCCCGACGATCGTGCCGGGGCCGGTATCTGCGGATTGATTGAGGGTATCGTTACCGGCTGTGCCGGTTGCGGTATACGCCATCGTATGTCTCCCTAGTGAGTTGATGCCGACCCGCCTGGTTGGTTCGTATTGCGAGGTGCAGTCTCGCGCGGCTGACCAGTGGAAGCCCGCACGACAGGCATTTCGGCGAAGGTCAGTCGTTGCAAAAGGCTGTTCGGTTCAGCGCGCGGGAACGTATTCTTACTCCCACCCTCCCCCTGGCCCCCACTGCGGGACGCACATGGAAGGGGCGGCCGAAGCCGCCCCTTCCGTACCGTGTCCGTGCGAAGCGGCGCCGCCTAGGTCGTGAAGCTCCCGGTGGCGACCGTCCCGGTCACGCCGGTGATGTCGATCAGCAGATCGAGCGTATCGGTGAAGGCACCGAATGCACCGGCCTGGTCGATCGCCACGTAGGAGCGGCCGTTGAAGGCGAAGGTCGCCGCGACCCGTTGCGCACCGCCGCCGGCAAGCGCGAGCGACGCTGCGATCGCGTTATCGGCGGCATCCTCCAGATTCGCCGCCGCACCGGGACCGGTCGCTGCTGCAAAGACGACCGGGACAAAGACCTGGAACCGGTCCTCGGCCCAGTTGACGTCGTTGACGAACTCCACCGGCCCGCCGGCGTTGGCGTTGTTGCCGTCGTCGTCCGCATCCGAATAGGCGAACAGGTCGGCGCCGCCACCGCCCGAGACGGTGTCGATGCCGTTGCCGGCGCGGATCGTATCGTTGCCCTCGTTGCCGAGCAGGGTGTCGGCGCCGTCGGCCGCCACCACCGAGTCGTCACCCTGGCCGGCGAACACCGTATCGAGACCGGCGCCGCCGCCGGTATTGATGGTGTCGTTGCCCTCGTTGCCGAAGATGAAGTCGGCCGCCGTGCCGGAGACGATCGTGTCGGCCGTGAAGCCGCCGATGATCGTGTCGGGACCGCCGTTGCCGACGATGCTGTCGGCCCCGCCGTTGCCGAAGATGATGTCGCCGCCGGCGCTGCCGGTGAGCGAGTTCGGCACCGTCGGCCGAATCGTTGCCGCCGACGATGCTCACCGCTGTCGCCCCGAAGGCGTTGATCGTGTCGTTGCCCTCGTTGCCGAAGAAATTCGCCGTGCCGGCGGAGTTGTGGTAGATCGAGTCGTTGCCCTGGCCGGCGAACACGGTGTCGGCGCCGCCGCCGCCCGAGACCCACACGGTGTCGTTGCCCTCGTTGGCGAAAACGAGATCGCTGGCGGGCACGAAGAACGAATGCCAGACGGTGTCGTTGCCGACGCCGGCGATCAGCGTATCGTTGCCCTGCCAGGCGTCGAGCGTATCGTTGCCGCCGTTGCCGAAGATGATGTCGTTCGACACGCCGCCCTGCAGGCTGTCGGCTGCGTCGGCGGAATCGTTGCCGCCGAGAATGCTTTGCGGATTGGTGGAGCCGGAGGTGGTGATGGTGTCGCCGCCTTCATTGCCGAACAGCAGCATCGAGCCGATGTCCGTCGCCGCATAGATGCTGTCGTTCTCGGTGCCGCTGGTGACCTGTCCGGTGTTGCCGGCCTGGAGGATGGTGACGTCGTCGCCCGAGCCGCCGTCGACGGTGGCCGCGCCGCTGCCGGTGGACATCACGTCGTTGCCGCCAAGCCCGACGATCGTGCCGGGGCCGGTATCTGCGGATTGATTGAGGGTATCGTTACCGGCTGTGCCGGTTGCGGTATATGCCATCTTCGTCTCCCTGATTGGCTCGTGCCGAACGCGTGGTTGGTTGTCGCCAAACGCAAGAAGGCCGCGCGGCTCCCCGGATACTACGCCCGCACGATCGGCAATTCCACAATGATTTGTCGCACAACCCCCGCGTTTGGTTCATGGGGGAAAAGAAATCTCGGCCGCTCCATCCCCCTGGACGTTCCGAGGGTGAACAAAGCGTAACGCGTCGTTCTGCGAGCGTCTCACGGTGCGCTGATGCCGCTCCGATGCCGGCGAAACGACAGGGGCGGCCGAAGCCGCCCCTTCCGATTCGCGTCGCTTGCGCGGAGCGCAGGCTCAGGTGGTGAAGTTCGCCAGGCCGACGGTGCCGGTCACGCCGGTGATGTCGATCAGGAGGTCGAAGGAGTCGGTGAATGCACCGAATGCTCCGCCCTGGTCGATCGCCACGTAGGAGCGGCCGTTGAAGGCGAAGGTCGCCGCGACCCGCTGCGCACCGCCGCCGGCAAGCGCGAGCGATGCCGCCACAGCATTATCGGCGGCGTCCTCCAGGTTGAGTGCCGCACCGGGGCCGGTCGCGTTCGCAGCGACGACCGCCACGAATGTCTGGAACCGGTCCTCGGCCCAATTGAGGTCGGTGATGAGCTCGACCGGGCCGCCGGCGTTGGCATTGTCGCCGTCGGCGCTTCCTCCATTGCCACCGGAAGACGAATAGGCGAACACGTCAGCACCGCCACCGCCGCTGACGGTGTCGATACCGTCGCCGGCACGGATGGTGTCGTTGCCTTCGTTGCCGAGCAGCGTGTCGCGTCCAGCCCCGGCGAGCACGGTGTCGTCGCCCAGGCCGGCGAACACGGTGTCGGCGCCGGCGCCGCCGCCGCCGTTGATGGTGTCGTTGCTTTCGTTGCCGAAGATGAAATCGGTACCGACGCTGGCGAGGATCGTGTCGGCGCCGAACCCGCCGATCAACGTGTCGTTGCCGGTGCCGGAACTGATCGTGTCGTTGCCGCCATTGCCGAACACGATGTCATTGCCGCCGCCGGTAAACAGCGAGTTGGACCCGTCGGCCGAGTTGTTTCCGCCCCCGACCGTTACTGCCCCGGTGGCGGCAGCGCCCCCGAAGGTGTCGTTGCCTTCGTTGAGGAAGTAGAGGCCGCCTGGGTTGCTGGTGCCGCCGTTCGCGACCGAGTTGTTGCCCAGGCCGGCAAAGACCGTGTCGTTGCCGTCCGCGGTGAAGACGGTGTCATTACCCTCATTGGCGAACACCAGGTCATTGCCGCTGCCGACGGCGGCCTCGAACATCAGGTCGTTGCCGAAGCCGGCGATATAGGTGTCGTTCCCTGTGAAGCCGAGGATGATGTCGTCCCCGCCATTGCTGAAGATGATGTCACTGGCGGTGCCGCCGATGATGCAGTCGGCCCCGTCGTTGGAGTCGTTGCCGCCCAGGATGGTCTGTGGGTTGGTGGAAGCGACGACGTTGATCGTGTCGCCGCCTTCGTTGCCGAACAGCACCATCGAGCCGATATCGGTCCCCGTCCAGATGCTGTCGTTCTCGGTCCCGCTGGTGACTTGGCCGGTATTGCCGGCCTGGAGAATGGTGGTGTCCTCGCCCGAGCCGCCGTCGACGGTGGCCGCCCCGGTGCCGGTGCGCATCTCGTCGTTGCCGGCGAGCCCAACGATCGTGCCGGGGCCGGTATCGGTGGACTGATTGAGCGTATCATTTCCTGCAGTTCCGGTGGCGGTGTATGCCATGGCGTATCTCCCTCGGTTGTGTTCAAAGCCCAATTGAGGGACGGGTGGTCCCGTCCGGCCGTCAAGACGCCCGTCCGCTCCGCGGCGGCGGGTCTGTGCGAAAAGTCGGGTGGTTCACGAGGCTGATGATAGTCTTACAGCTGTTGCCGCTGAGCGAGCAACGATCCGAGTGCAACCGGAAAATGTGCCGCCGACCTCGAAAATCGCGCCTGGGTCTGTGCCGTCCGCTTCGTCGAGGTTGTGGTTGCGGGCTGCGCTGGCTACGCTGATCGTCATGAGGTGTCTCCCTGAACGCCTCGAAGACAAGCCGCCGTTGCGCCGGAGGGGCGCCCGCGCGACCGGGATTTCCACATTGATTGGTCGGTTGAACCAGCCGATCAGTTCATGACGTCCTCCGAAAATTGGTACGACTTGCCCGTCTGGCCGGCGCTGCTGAATGATCTTCGTAGCCAGCACGTCTCCCCGATTGGGTTGAGACAGCAGAGCCTCGCGCGGCTTGCCCCGATTGGGGGGCCCGCAATGAGATCTTGGCAGTGATTGGTTTTCGCGGGTGTTGCTTTGCTCACACCCCGAAGGAAGATTTTTGCGGTTTGCGGTTCCCCTTCGCCGGGTGCGATCTCAAATGCGAATGGGACGGGGCGACAATCGGGGGCCGGCCGACGCAGCCGCAGCAGCCGACAGCCGGCTTGTTCTATCCGGCGATCTGCACCGGAATGTACTTGGTGAACAGCGCCTTGAATTCGGGGAGCGACATGCTCTTGCGCGAGGCCAGCGCCCACAGGTCGCCCCCGTGGCGAACCACCACGACCCGGCTGAAATGCGCACCGTCCAGGAGATCGGTCAGGGTCTTCCCGGTGAAGCCGCACTTGTGCGCCATGTAGTGCTGGCCGGCGGCGATCGAGGCGGAATGGCCGTACAGCACGTCGAGCGGCCTCACCGGCCCGACCGACGATTTATACAGGGTCTCGAGGAGGTCGCCGCCGGCGAGCTTCTGGCCGAGGCTCTGCAGGTCCGGGCAGGTGATGAGAGCGAAGCCGGTGGGTTTCAGGACCCGCCGGAACTCGGCGATGACAGCCGGCACCTCGTGCCAGTAGACGTGCTCGATATTGTGCGAGGAGAACACCGCGTCCACCGACCCCGTCTCGACCGCCGCCATGTCGGTGATCGTCCCGACCATGTCGGGGGCGACGTCGACGTCGATATCCAGGCGGACCTCGGTCCACGACCCGTCGCGAAACGCCGGCGGCAGATCCTCCAGGCGTTTGAAGCCGCAGCCGACATGCAGCACCGTCCTGCCCGCCATAGGCTCCTCCTTGGGACCTGTAGGGTGGGCAACGGCGCAATCTCAGCGGCGACGCGTGGGCAAAGTCGCCGAGGCGCCGTTGCCCCACGCGCCAACTCTACATCAAGCGATTTTGCCCACCCTGCAGGCTACCACAGGAGGCTACGCGGTGCGGGGCGTGTAGTTGAAGAAATCGTCCGGCGGGCTGCCGGCCGACGGGTTGGTCATGTAGGCGTTGATGCCGGCGATCGCGGCATCGAGGGCGGCGAACATCTCCTGCATCTGCAGCAGATTGGCATCGAGCTCCGCCATGGAATCCGGCGTGCCGGCTTGCGTCGCGGTGTCGCCGGGCGTGGTGGCCACCGTCGTGCCGGTTGTCGGTGGGGTCGGCAGGGTCGTCGAGGCGGCGGAATTGGGAGCGCCGTTGTTGCCGGCCGGCAAATCCTGCCCATCGCCGAGGAACTCCTCGAACGACAGGACGCCGTTGCCATCGCGGTCGAGCGCCTGGAAGGTTCGGCGCGGATCCGCTTCGCAAACAGCGACTTGAGCGCCCCCCGAGGCGCCGACGGCACAACTGGTCATGGTCAATTCTCCCCGCAGAGTTGGGACCCTGAGCGTCCGCTCGTGCAAGGAGCTTGCCAGACGTCCGTGCGGCGCCGCCCGCTCCCGCTTTGCGGGCGGGGGAGCGGCGATTTCTCGCGCCGCTCCCCCGTATTGCAGCGGGGCCCTAGACGATGAACGGGCTCACGCCGAAGTCGCCGGCGCCGATCGTCCCGGTCGCCCCGGTGATGTCGAGCAGGAGGTCGGTCCCGTCGTCGAAGGTGCCGGCGGTGCCGCTGGTACCCTGCTCGTCGATCGCCAGATAGGTGCGACCCGCGAATGTGAACTGCGCCGCCACCACGCCGGTGCCGCCGGCGAGCGCGAGCACCGAAGCCAGCGCGTTGTTGGCGGACGCCGCGAGCGTGCCGCCGGTGCCGGCGCCGGTGTTGGCCGCGAACGTCACCTGCTCGGGCGTGAGGAAGCGGTCCTCGTCGAAATTGACGTCGATGATGCGCTCGACCGGCCCGCCGCCGCCGGCATTGTCGCCGTCTTTCGCCGGCGTTGTTGTAGGTGAACGCGTCATTGCCGCTGCCACCGGACAGCGTGTCGATCCCAAAACCGCCGACAAGCGAGTCGTTGCCCTCGTTGCCCTGCACGGTATCGCGGCCGAACGCAGCGAACACAACATCGTTTCCCTGCCCGGCGAACACCGTGTCGGCGAAGTCGCCTTCCGCCTCGATCGTGTCGTTGCCTTCGTTGCCGAAGGCCAGGTTGTTGCCGTCGCAGATGAACATGGTGTCGTTGCCGGTACCGCCAACAACCGTATCATCGCCTTCGTCGGCATCGATTGAGTTGTTGCCGCCGTTGCCGAAGATGATGTCGCCGAAGAAGCTGCCGAACAGCAAATCGGCGCCGTCGGCGCAATCGTTGCCGCCGACGATGGTCACTGGCGTTTCGGCACCGAAGGCGTCGATCGTATCGTTGCCCTCGTTGCCGAAGAACAGGCTGCCCCCAATATCGGCGAGAGCGGTTGCCGACTCGAGGAACCCGAAGGAACCGCCGAACGCCGAGATGAGGTCGTTGCCCTGGCCGCCGAATACCGTGTCGTTGCCGGGCGACACGTCGATCGTGTCGTTGCCCTCGTTGCCAAAGACGAGATCGTTCCCGTCCGCAGCGAATACCGCGACGGCCGCCGAGAATCCCTCCGGGATCTTGCTTTCCTCGAACTCCCAGAACGGGAAATCGCCGATCAGGTCGCCACCGGCCCCGCCCACATAGGTGTCGTCGCCGATGTGCGCCGTCATCGTGTCGTTGCCGCCGTTGCCGAACACGATGTCGTCGCCGAAGCTGCCGACCAGCGTGTCGTTTCCGTCGGAGGAGTTGTTGCCGCCCACGATGGTGACGCCGAAATCGACTTCCGAGGCATCGATCGTGTCGGCGCCCTCGTTGCCGAACAGCAGAATCTGACCGGGGGATAAGGCAGGCTCTGGACTTGTGTCGGTCCCGCTCCCGCCCTCGAACGGCGTGAAGACGATGCTGTCGTTCTCCGAGGCGCCGAACACCGACGCCGTGTTGCCGATCTGCAGAACGATCGTGACGTTGCCGGAGCCGCCGTTGACGGTGACTTCGCCGGTTCCCGAAAAGATGTGATCATCGCCGCCGAGCCCGTCGATGGTGCCGGGGCCCGGTTCGGTGGTCTGGTCGAGATTATCAGCGCTGTTGGTTCCCGTAATACTGTACGCCATTGTTCACGCCTCCCGTGGCGGCGAGTGGTCTCGCCGCAATTGATGCTCGCGATGCTGTGGATGAACGGTCGGTGACTGGACTACTGAATACTCCCCACACCCTGCAGTCGTTACGGTTTTACCCACTAAATTCATGCCGGGGCAAGCTCAATACGTGCCGGTGCGGCAACATCTCACGATGGTCATAGACCTAATCTATGCGCCCGATGCGGACGCGGCACGGAAAACCTGTCGCGTCGGTTAAGATGGGCCGGTTGCGGCTCCGCGAGCCGCCTTCGGCACGGAAAAGGGGCGGCCGAGGCCGCCCCTTTGTCTCATTCGCGGCTGCTCGCCAGTTACAGCGTGAAATTCCCCGCGCTGATCGTGCCGGTCGCCCCGGTGATGTCGAGCAGGAAGTCGTTGGCGTCGGTGAAGGTGCCCTGCACGCCCCCCTGATCGACGGCCAGGTAGGTGCGGCCGCCGAAGGTGAACTGCGCCGCCACCCAGTTGGCACCGCCGCCGGAGAGCGCGAAGGCGGCGGCGATCGCGTTGTTCGCGGACGTGTTCAAGTCGACGCCGGTGCCCGCCCCCATGTTGGCGGCGAACGTGATCTGCTGGTTGGCAAACCGGAACCGGTCGTCGGCGAAGTTCACGTCGGTGATGAGCTCGACCGGCCCGCCGCCGGCGGCATTGTTGCCGTCGTCATCGGTGCCGAAATAGTCGAACACGTCGTTGCCGGCGCCGCCCGAGAGGGTGTCGATGCCCTGCCGGGCGCGGATCGTGTCGTTGCCTTCGTTGCCCTGGATCGTGCTCGCTCCGGTGCTCACGTCGAAGATGCAGTCGTTGCCGAGCCCGCCGAAGATGGTGTTGTTGCCGCCGATATCGATCACCACGTCGTTGCTCTCGTTGAGGAAGACGAGGTCGTTGCCGGAACCGGTGCCGAGGCTGTCGTTGCCGAAGCCGGCCACCACCGTGTTGGCGCCGTTGCCGGAGTTGATCGTGTCGGCACCGCCGTTGCCGAAGACGAAGTCGGCGCTTGCGCTGCCGATCAGGCAGTCATTGCCATCGGCCGAATTGTTGCCGCCGACGACCGTCATTCCTCCGCTTGCGTTGGTGCCGTCCAGCGTATCGGATCCCTCGTTGAAGAAATACAGGCCACTCCCGCCGACCGCCACGACGGCGGAATCGTTGCCCAGGCCCCCGAAGAACGTATCGGCGCCGGGGTATGCGTTGATCGAGTCATTGCCCTCGTTGCCGAAGATGAGGTCGGCCCCGGAGCCCGCTGGCGTCACCACGGAGTCATTGCCGACGCCGCCGACGACCGTGTTGTTGCCCTGGCCGGGACGGATAATGTCATTGCCGCCGTTGCCGAAGATGAAATCGTTGCCGCCGCCGGTGAAGATCGAGTTCGAAGCCGTCGCTCGAATCGTTGCCGCCGACCACGGTCTGGGCGCCACTCGCTAAGCTGGTGTCGACCGTGTCGGCGCCGTCGCTGCCGAACAACTGCATCGAGCCCAGCCCGGAGGGGCTGAAAATGCTGTCGTTCTCGGTGCCGCCGTTCACCGTGCCGGTGTTGCCAGCCTGCAGCAGGACGCTGTCGTTGCCGCTGTCGCCGGTGACGGTGGCAAGGCCCGAGCCGGTCGAAATGGTGTCGTCGCCGGCCAGCCCGACGATGGTACCAGGACCGGTGTCGGTCGCCTGGTTCAGGGTATCGTTCCCGGCAGTGCCGGTGACTACGTAGGCCATAGATTGCTCCTCCTCCGGTCGCGCCAGGGCAGGCACGCGCGCATGAGTTGATCGGGCTATTGATTGTCCCCGCCCCCGACCCCAGCCAGAGACGGTGAACGTACCCCGCCAGTACCCAGTGGGGCAACCCTCATTGGCGCTAGCTTAAGCGAGACCTCTGTCATGGCCCGCGAAACAATGTCCCCAGCGAAAGCGGAGCGGGCCATCCAGTATTCCGCAGCCCCGAGTGGTGGCAAGACCGTGCCCAAGTCTCTGCTCCGGGAGGGGACGCTGCTGTGCCGGTGAATTGAGGGATCCGGCGCGATCCAGGAATTCCTGAAAATCGGAAAAATAGTTCGCCAACGCTCTTGACAATAGTCCCAAACTAGTTCTTTACTCCCATCCATCCCGGCTCACCGAGGGCGTACTCCGGAGAGACACAGAGGCGGAGCGGGGAGCGGCAGCGACGATCGGTTCATCATCGGTCACAGCCGCCGCGGTGGAGCGCCGCGAGGGCGCGCGCCCCTACGTCACTGGGGCGCGGGAACACCCTCGCAAGGTGTTCCGGCGTGTCCCTTCCCGCCTCGCAAACGGGAAGGGGAGAAACACGCCACGGGTGCGGCGTTCCGCACCAGCGCCCTCGCGGCGCTCCGCTCCCTCAGGTCATCCTGAGGGCGTTATCCTGAGGTGCTCGAGCGCGCAGCGGTCGAGCCGCGAAGGACGCAAAGCCCGGCTCGAAACGGTCACGCGGCGAAGCCGCCGGCGGCAAAGCCGCCAAGGTGACCGCCGGGAAGGGCGAAGCGTTGGCTGTATGACATCGTGAATCAGCAGGATGTCGGTGGCGGGCGGCGGTGCCGCCGCCCCGACCGGTCCGATCAATCCTCCAGCTGCAACGGCAACCGCACGCTCTGTCCGGTTGCGGCGGCGCGCTCGATCGCGATGGTGGTTTCCAGGTTGATGCGCGCCTGCTCGGGCGTCGTGTGCACGGTCGGCGCACCGGTCGCCAGATGATCGAACCAGGCGCGCGTCTCGTTGCCGAGCGGGCCCCAGAAATCGCCGACCGCCCAGTCGCCCGCCGTGTTGCTGCCGAGAAACGCCATCTCGACCTGGTGGTCGGGCACGTAGGCATGGGGAACGCCGCGCTCGGAGAACAGCACGTGGTCCATGTGGTCGTCGTCGACGATCATGGTGCCCTCGGTGCCGAGGAGCTCCACCCGGTCGGACTGGCCGAGCGTCGGATAGCGGGTTGGCAGCGCGTAGCTCACCCCGAGATTGATCACCGCGCCGTCGGCGAACGTCACGATCGCCCAGGTGACATCGTGCGCCGAATAGCCGGCGTCGCGAAAGATGCCGTGCTGGCCGCGCGCCACCACCTCGACCGGCCGGTTGCCTTCGAGGAACCAGCACATCAGGTCGACATAGTAGGTGAGCACGTCGAGCACCGGCGTCGCGTGCGGATCGCGCTTGAGGATGGCGAACGCCTGGGCACGCGAGTTGTAGACGCGCGCGGTGCCGCCCACGACCTTGCCCAGGCGGCCATGGAGCATCTGCTCCTTGGCGCGCAGGAAGCAGTCCTTGTAGCGACGGCTATAGCCGATGCGGAGCTCGCCCCTGGTCTCGCGCAAGGTGGCGAGGATGCGGTCGGCATCGGCGAGCGACAGCGCGATCGGCTTCTCCACCAGCACGGGTTTGCCGAGCCGCAACGCAGCGCACACTGGATCGGCATGCTCGCCCTCGGGGGTCGAAACGATGACGCTGGTGACCCGCGGATCGTTGATGATCTCGTCGTTGCTCGTCGTATGGACGTCCGCACCAGCCGCCTCCGCGAGCGCCTGCGCCCGCTTTGGGTCGATATCGGAGATCGCCAGGTAGCCGACCGCCGGATGCTTGGCAGCGAGCCGTGCCCGCAGCGTGCCGATGCGTCCGGCGCCGACGATCGCGACGCCCAGGCCGCTTCGCTTCATTCGCTGTCTCCCGATTGATTCACTGTGCGAGCCTGAGATCGACTTCTTCCGCCAGCTTGCGGTGCAGGTCGAGCTGCTCCCGGACGAAGACGGCGAATTGCTCCGGCCGGCTGTGCGCCGGCTCGATCCCTTGCGCGCGCAAGCCGGTGACCACCTCGTTGCTCCTGGCGGCTTCGGCGACCGCATCGTTGAGCTTGGCGACGATGGTCGCCGGCGTTCCGGCCGGCGCCAGCAGGCCGAACCACCCGACCGCCTTGTAGCGCGCAAGACCTGCTTCAGCCATCGTCGGCACATCGGGCAACGCCGGCGAGCGCGCCTCGCCGCTGATCGCGAGCGCACGCACGCGCCCGGATTCCGCGTAGGGCACCATGCCGGCGATCGGCCCGAAATAGAACTGCACCTCGTTTGCCATGGTGGCGACCAGCGCGGGCGCGCCCCCTTTGTAGGGCACGTGCACGGTCTCGTTGGCGATTCCGGCCAGCGCTACGAACATCGCCACGGCGAAATGGCTGGTGGAGCCAGGTCCGCCGGACGCGTAGTTTAATTTGCCCGGCTGCGCCTTCGCCAGCGCGACGAGCTCGCGGATATTGGCGGCCGGCAGCGCCGGGCTCACCACCAGCAGGTTCTGCACCAGCGCGAACGGCGAGATCGGTGTGAAATCCTTGACGGGGTCGTAGTTGGGCTTGGGCGGGGTGATCGGCGCGAACGAATGGGTCGAGACCGAGCCGGCGAGCAGCGTGTAACCGTCGGGCGCAGCGCGCGCGACCGCCTCGGCCCCGATCTTGCCGCCGGCGCCGCCGCGATTGTCCACGACGATCGACGCGCCGAGGATGATCGACATCCTGGCGGCGATGATACGCACGATCGTGTCGTTGGCGCCGCCGGCCGGATTGGGCGAGACCAGCCGGATGGGGCGGTCCGGCCAGGTCTCGGCTGCCGCCGCCTGCGTCAGCAGGGCGAGACCGAGCAGGATCGCGGCAGCGGATCGCATCACAGCGGCTTCCAGTCGTCCTTCTTGGCCTCCCAGCGGTCGAACACGTCCTTCGCCGCCTTGAGCGCGTGGTTGGTCTTGGGGAAGCCCACATAGGGGGCGCATTGCAGGATGGTCTCGATGATCTCGTCACGCGTCGCCCCGCGGTTGAGCGCACCGCGCGCGTGCAGGCCGACTTCGTTCGGACAGTCGGACGCGGTCGCCACCGCAATGATGATCAGCTCGCGCATCTTGAAGTCGAGATGCGGCCGGTCCCAGACGGTGCCGAAGCAGTATTCGTGGATCGCCTGCGCGTGGGTCGGACAGATCGCGTTGAGCTCGTCCCATGATTTCAGGCCGTCCTTGCCGAACGCCTCGTCGCGAATCTTCTTGCCGCGTGCCGCCCGATCGCTCATGTGCCCTCCCTGGCGATTGCGTGTCGTTCAGCCGACCATATCGGGCGCCTTGACCGGCGTATACGATTTCACGCCGTCGAAAATCGCATGCCAGGATCAATCCACCTGGATGCCGGCAGATCTCGCCACCGCCGCCCACTTGTCGATCTCGCCCTTGATGAACGCATCCGACTGTGCGGCGTCGAGCATGAATTGCTCGAGCCCGAGCTTGCGAAGGCCGGCCTGGTAGGCATCGGAGGCGAATGCCTTGCGCATCGCGTCGGCCAGCCGCTCGACGATGCCCGCCGGCGTCTGCACCGGCGCCGCCAGGCCGAACCACGAGGACGACACGACGCCAGGAAGTCCCGCCTCCGCGAACGTCGGCACCTCGGGCAGCAACGGCGAGCGCGCCGGCCAGGCCATGGCCAGCGCCTTGAGCTTTCCGGCGCGGATATTCTCCACCGTGGTGCTGACGTCGTTGATGAACACATCGACATCGCCGCTCAACAAACCGAGCACGGCCGGACCGCCGCCGCGATACGGCACATGGATGAGATCGACGCCCGCTTCGCGCTTGAACAGCTCGCTCGCCAGGTGGATGGCCCCGCCCGCCCCGGACGACGCATAGCTGAGCTTGCCGGGCTGCCCCTTGGCCAGGCGCACCAGGTCGCCGATCGTTTCGGCCGGCAGCGAGGAGCGGACGACCAGGACATGCGGCGTGTAGGAGACGAGGCCGATGAGCTTGAGCTCCTTGTGCACGTCGAAGCGCAGGTTGCGCATGACCGCCGGATTGACTGCGAAGCTCGAGCTCGAGCCGAACAGCAGCGTATAGCCGTCCGCCGTCGCGCGAACGACCAACTCGGTGCCGATCACGCTCGAGGCGCCGGTACGGTTCTCGATCACCACGTTGTGGCCGAGCGCGGCCCCAAGGTAAGGTGCAAAGACGCGCGCCGCTGTATCGGCCGGGCCGCCCGGCGCAAGCGCAACGACCAATTTCACCGGCCGGTCCGGATAGGCCAAAGCGGGCGCCGTCAGCAGCAGCGATCCGACCGCGGCCATGACGTACTGGCGCGTTAGTCCCTTCACCACGGCTGTCTCCTCCGCGCGTTTGCGGTGAGCGTATCATGCTCGGCGGCGAGGTTGTCCGGCAACCGCGGTGCTGATCTGATATGCGGAGTGCGCATCGGCGTGAATTCCGCCGACCTGCTATTGTGCCGTCGTCATCGCGACGTGAAGCGAGCGAACGAACAGGGGGAAACGGGATGGCGCGGGACAGGGCTTTCTGGATTTCCTGGTACGATCTCCGGGACGACGCCGGCGGGTATCTCGCCTGGCTGCACGACACCTACATCCCGAAGATGCTCGAGGAGCCCGGCATCCTGTGGGGCGCGCACTACAAGACCGTGGTGACGGCACCGGGCGACCACATGATCCGCACCAAGGACCCGACGGTGCCGAACGGCAGCGACTACATCCTGATCTTCGCGGCAGAGAACACCGCGGCCTTCACCAAGGGCGTCGACCATTTCCGCAAGGGCGCGCCGAGCCGGCTCGAGAGCAACCTCACCGATCCCGACAAGCAGATGCTGGCGAAGCGGCAGGGCGAGCGTCAATGCGTGCTCACGGAGGAGATCCGCGTGCATGGGCCGGATCGCGGGCCGGCCGGCGATAACATGCCGCCCGGGCCCTACATCCAGCTCGGCAGCTTCAATTGTCCGCGCGAATCCGAGGACCAACTGCTCGCCTGGTATGCGGACTTCCGCCTGCCGGCGGTGCAGAGCGTCCGCGAGTTCATCGGCGCGCGCAAGCTGGTGGCGACCGCCGGCTGGGTGAAGCACGTGATCATGTACGAGTTCCTCTCGCGCGACTCGCGCGAGCGGGTGCAGGCCGCGGTCGAGGAGCATTTTCCCGACGGGATTGCCTGGACCAAGCAGTTCATTCCGGCGCTGACCCATGCGCCGCGGTCTCCCGTGCTGGCCGGGCGGATCTGGCCGCCCGTGCCGGCCTGAGCGCGCCAACGCAAGGGAGGACGACATGCGCGGCACGTTCGCCAGCCGGCTGCTGATCGCCATCGCGGCGACCGGCACCCTGTGCATTCACGCTCTCGCGCAGGACCCGGCCGCCAACTGGCCATCGAAGCCGGTGCGCATCGTCGTGCCGGCCTCCCCGGGCGGCGTGGCGGACGCCATGGCGCGGCTGATGGGCGAGGCCCTGGCGAAGCGCCTTGGCCAGCCCTTCGTCCTCGACAACATTGCGGGGGCCGCGAGCCTGATCGGCACCGCGGCTGTCGCCAAGGCGCCGCCCGACGGCCACACGCTGCTGATCGCCGCGATCGCCCCGCTCGGCATCGTGCCGCACGTGCGCAAGGCCCCCTATGTGGTCGAGCGCGACCTGGCGCCGGTCGGCATGGTGTCGATGCAGCCGCACCTGCTGCTGGTGAACCCGGCGAAGGTGCCGGTGAAGACATTGCCGGAGTTCATCCAGCTCCTGAAAGACAATCCGGGCAAATACAATTACGCCTCGTCGGGCGCCGGACAGCTCAACCATCTGGAGATGGAGCTGCTCATGCTGAAGACCGGCACGCGGATGACCCATGTGCCCTACAAAAGCAGCGGCGACCAGGCGACCGCGCTGATCGGCGGGCACGTCGAGGCCGCCGTGTTCGGCATCACCGCCGCCCTGCCCTACATCCAGACCGCCAGCGTGCGCCCGATCGCGGTGATGACGGCCGAGCGCTATCCCGAGATGCCTGACCTGCCGGCGGTGAACGAATTGATCCCGAGCTTCGGCGGCGTGTTCTCGTGGCACGGCATCCTGGTGCCCGCCGCGACACCCAAAGGCATCATCGAGAAGCTCAACCGGGCGATGGCCGACTACCTGCACTCTCCCGAAGGCATCGCGCACATGAAGACGCTCGGCGCCGAGGCGGTGGGTTCGACGCCGGAGCGGCTCGCCGAGCAGATCAAGACTGAGAGCGCACTGTGGGCCGACGTGATCAAGAGCGCCAACCTGGTGCTGCAGTGAGCATCGGCGATGCATAGGGCGGAGGTCAGGCCGGGCGTGTCGATGGCCTACGCGGACCATTGGTTCGGCCCGCCATGGACCACGCCGCAGACCGTGGTGATGGTCCACGGCAACTCGGAATCCTCGCGCGCCTGGAGCCAATGGGTTCCGCATCTCGCCGGCCGCTACCGCGTGGTGCGCCCCGACCTTCCGGGCTTCGGCGCCTCCCCGGAGCCCGAAGGCTACGGTTGGAGCGCGGGCGAGCTCGCCGGCGATCTTCGGCTGTTTCTCGATGCCCTGGGCATCGAGCAGTGTCACCTGATCGGCGCCAAGTACGGCGGCTCGGTCGCGATGCTGTACGCGGCCGAGCATCCGCAGCGGCTGCGATCGCTGTGCCTGTTCGGCTCGCCGGTGCGCGGCAGCGGCACCGGCAACGCCGACCTGATCCGCCACAAGGGGGTTCGCCAATGGGCTGCCGAGACCATGCGGGCACGGCTCGGCAGCGCGGCGTCCACGGCGCAGATCCGGTGGTGGACCGACGAGCTCATGGGCAAGGCGAGCGCGCGCGCCGCGCTCTCTGCCTCCGCCTCCCGCATCGACATGGAGCTCGAGCCGCTGTTGTCGCGTATCACCGCTCCCACCCTGATCGTCACCACGCAGGAGAGCGGCCTGCAATCGGTCGCGGCCGTCGAGCAGTACGCGCGGCGGTTTCCCAATGCGCGCGTGACCGTGCTGCCCGGCGACAGCTATCATATCGCGGCGGTCGAGCCGGACCTGTGCGCGCAACATGCGCTCACCTTCATCGAGGCGAACTCATGAGCAATCGTGCGACGCGCCGGGCGCTCCTGCGCGCAGTGGGATTGGCGCTGCTCGCCCCGGGGCGGGTGCTCGCCCAGGTCACCTACCCCAACCGGCCGGTGCGCATCCTCGTGCCCTTCGCGCCCGGCGGCGGCGCCGATATCGTCTCGCGCCTGCTCTCCCCGCAGCTGCAGCGGTCGCTCGGGCAATCGTTCTTCGTCGAAAACCGCGCGGGAGCCGCCGGGCGGATCGGCGCCGGCGTGGTGGCGAAAGCGGAAGCCGACGGCCATACGCTGCTGACGACGACCGAATCCTCGCTCGTCATCGCGCCGCATATCGGCCAGGCGATCGGCTACGACCCGCTACGGGACTTCGCGCCGATCTCGCTGCTGACGCGCAACACGGTGATCCTGGTGGTGCACCCGTCGCTGCCGGTGAATTCCCTCAAGGAGTACATCGCGCTCGCGCGCGCCAAGCCCGGGCAGCTGTTCTATGCATCTTCAGGCGTCGGCGGGCCGAACCACCTGGCGGGGGAAATCTTCAACCGCATGGCGGGCGTCGACATCGTGCACGTGCCGTTTCCCGGCACCGGGGCGGCGATCCCGGCGGTCATCGCCAATCAGGTCGGCGCCATGTGGGGGTTTGCGGCCGGGCTGATCTCACACATCCGCGAGGGGACGCTGAAAGCCCTGGCGGTCGGCGGCAAGGAGCGCTCACCGGCGCTACCCGAGGTGCCGACGGTGGCCGAATCCGTGCCGGGCTACGAGGCGTCCTCCTGGATCGGCCTGCTCGCGCCCGCCGGCACGCCGCAGCCGACGATCGACAAGCTGTGGACCGCGGTGAGCGCCGCCATGCAGGAGCGCGCGATCGTCGACAACCTCACGAACAGCGGCTCGGAGATCGTGGTGAGCCGGCCGGACGCATTCCGCCAGATCATCGAGGCCGACTACGCGAAATACGGCAAGCTGGCCGACCTGTTCAAGGGTCAGAAGTGACAAAACTAAATCCAACCAACGCCTTGTCGGCGTTTGCTGCCAACCTGGATTCAGATACTTTGCCCGACGCGGTTCGGCGGAAGCTTGGGTACCTGCTGCTCGACCATCTGCGGGTCTGCTCCATCGGCGCGCGGCTGCCGTGGAGCGGCTGGGCGCGCTCCTACGTCGACGCAGTCGGCAAGGCGGGGACGTCGCACGTCCTGTTCGCCGCGGAACGGCTCAACCCCCAGCATGCGACCTTCCTCAACGTCACCTTCGGCTCCAGCTTCGATGCCGACGACACCCACGTTGGCGCGATGCTGCACCCCGGCGTCGCCGCCTGGTCGGCAGCGCTCGCGACCGCCGAGCACGTCGGCGCCGCCGGCCGCGAGGTCGTCGCCGCCGTCGCGGCCGGCTACGAGACCACCATCCGCATCGGCCTTGCCCTGCAGCCGAGCCACTTCGGGCGTGGGTTCCAGAGCACCGGCACCTGCAACGTGTTCGGCACGGCGGCCGCCGCCGGGCGCCTGCTGTTCGGCAGCCACGAGGCCGACCGGCGCATCCAGGATGCGATCGGCCTCGCCGGCTCCTATTCGAGCGGCGTCGCCCAGTTCTACTATTCCGGCGCGTCGGGCAAGCGCATCCAGGCCGCGCATGCAGCCCAGTGCGGGGTCGCCGCCGCCCTTCTGACCCAGCAGGGTTTCGCCGGGCCGGCCGACATGATCGAAGGCGCCGGCGGCTTCGCGCGCGCCTACGCCGACGGATGGAACCCGGAAATCATCACGGACGGGCTCGGCCAGCACTTCCACCTGATGGACGTGCTGGTGAAGTCGCATGCCGCGGCGGCGCGCGTCGCCGCCGGCATCGACGCCATGCTGGCGCTGCGAGCCGAGCACAGCTTCGCGCTCGACGATATTGCCGCCATGCGGCTCGGCATCCCCCGCGTCATCCAGGGCCGCCTGACCAACCCGCATCCGGTCGACCTGCAGGCGGCGCAGATGTGCCTGCCGTTCAGTGTCGCGCTCGCGGCAGGAATCCCGCTCGCGCCGGACCAGCCGGCGACCTTGGCAGTCGCCGACTACCAGCAGGGGCTTGCCGACCGCCGCCTGTTCGCGCTCGAGGACCGCACCGCGATCGATCTCGACGACGAAGTCGAGGCAGCGAGCGGCGCGCTCTCGACGGCCGCCCGGGTCACGGTGCTGTTGCTCGACGGCCGCGAGCTCTCCCGTTTCATCCCCGCTCCGAAGGGCAGTGCTGGCAACCCGTTCACAGGCACTGAGCTCGAAGCGCGCTTCACCGAGGAGCTGTCGCGGCGCGTGCCCGATACGGTCTGCACCGAGATCATCGCCATGGCGCGAGACCTCGATCGGCTGGACCCGCGCCGGCTCGGCCAGGCACTGAGCACGCCGCGTTCGTGAACCGGGCGGAGCGGCCACGCGACCAATGATGGTCCGGCCGCGCCACCTTGAATCCGCATCAGCATGTCCAGTCCATCTCCTGTCATTGATGCCGGTGCCGACTGGGCTTGCGTGCTCGCGCCGTGCAACTACGCCATCGAGGCGAACCCGGCCGATGCCGATGCCTATTTCGTGCGTGGCGAAATCTACGAGAAGGCCGGCAAGCTCGACCGCGCGATGCGCGACTACGGCAAGGTCATCGCGCTCGACCCCGCCCATGTCGATGCCTTGTACAGTCGCGGCTATCTCCATCTGGCGACAGGACAGTTTGCGCTCGCCGCGGCCGACCTCTCCAAGGTCATCGCGCTCGAGCCGGACCGGGTGCACGCGCGCTACCTGCGCGGGCACGCGCGCGAGGCGGCGGGCGAGCACGAGCTCGCGATCGCCGATTTCAGCACGGTGATCGAGCTCGAGCCGGACCACGGCCATGCCTACCTGAGCCGCGGCGGCGTGCACGAGCTCAGGCATGCCCACGAGCTCGCGCTGGCGGACTATGCCAAGGCGCTGGACATCGATCCGCAATCGGCTGCGGCCCATTACGGGCGCGCGAACGTCTATCGGGAAAAGCGGGATCCAGATCGCGCCATCGCGGAATACAGCAAGGCGATCGCGATCGATCCGCGGAATGGCGCGGCCTACAACAATCGCGGCATCACCTACGAGCTCGCGAAGGACTACGATCGCGCCATCGCCGACTACGACACCAGCATCGCGATCGATCCGGGCAACGCCGCCGCCCATAACAATCGCGGCTTCGCTTACAAGCTCAAGGGCGACGAGGATCGCGCGCTCCTCGATTACGACAAGGCGATCGCCCTCGATCCCGCCTGCGCCATCGCCTACCTCAACCGCGGCCTCATCTACTACCGCCGGGACGACTACGAGCGCGCGATCGCCGACTTCACACAGGCGGTCGCGCACGAGGCGCCCGCCGCCCAGCATGCGCTGGCCTACCGCAACCGTGGCCACGTGTGGCTACTGAAGGGCGAGGTCGGGCGGGCGGTTGCCGACTACGGCATGGCCATCACGCTCGACGCGCAGGACGCGAGCCTTTACGTGCACCGCGCCCAGGCGCACGAGCGCTACGGCGGTGTCACCGCCGCCCTCGCCGACTATGGCCGCGCGATCGCGCTCAAGCCGGCCTACCCGGACCTCTACGTCAGTCGCGGCGCGCTCTACCTGCGCCGCTGCAACCTGTGGCGCGCGATCGTGGACTTCTATCGGGCGTACAAGCTGATGTGACTACATCACGGCCCGCACCGCCCAGCCGGTGTAGCGCCGCTCGAACACGGCCGCGACCGCATACATGACAACCCCCATCGCCGCCACGACGAGGAGCCCGGCGAACACGAGCGGAACCCGGAACGTGGAGCTCGCCGAGAG
The DNA here is from genome assembly GCA_963777755.1 of uncultured Alphaproteobacteria bacterium. Classification (GTDB taxonomy): domain Bacteria; phylum Pseudomonadota; class Alphaproteobacteria; order Rhizobiales; family Xanthobacteraceae; genus DATFWC01. The sequence continues at coordinate 47,777 of CAVZSC010000043.1, read as the reverse complement.
CATCAGGTAGCCGATGCCGATGTTGGAGGCGATGGTCTCGGAGATGACGGCGCCGATGAACGCGAACGTGATGGCGACCTTGAGCGAGGCGAAGAAATACGGCATCGAGCGCGGCAGCCCGACCTTGTAGAGGACATCGAACCGGCTCGCGCCGAGCGCGCGCAGGACGTCCCGCAGCTCCGGCTCGGTCGTCGCGATGCCGGTAGCGACGTTGACCGAGATCGGGAAGAAGGCGGTGAGGAAGGCGGTGATCACCGCCGGCACCGTCCCGATCCCGAACCAAAGCACCAGGATGGGAACGATCGCCACCTTGGGGATCGAGTTGATCCCGATGAGGAGCGGATTGAGCGCCCGGTAGGCGAGCGGCGAGGCGCCGACCACGACGCCGAGCACGACCCCGAAGCCGACCGCGATGGCGAAGCCGAGCAGCGTGGTGAACAGCGTGTGACTGGCATTGGGCCAGATCGCCGGCCAGAACTCGATCAACGCCGCGATCGCCTCGCTGGGCGCCGGGAGAATGAACACCGGTACCGCGAACAGCCGGCATCCGAGCTCCCAGGCGAGGAAGAACGAGGCGGCAGCGAGCCACGGGCTCGTTTCGAACAGGATCCGTTCAAGCCTCATGCGCCTTCCCAAGAAACTTTCACTGCATCTTCAGCTCGCCGCGCGGCGGCAGATAGCGATCCGTATAGACGTCCGCCGCGGCGGGCACGACCTTGAGCTGGACGCCTTCGGCCACCTGCTTGAGGCTTCGCTCGAGCCGCGCCGGATCGACATGGCTGAAACCGTTGGCACGCACATTGTCGGTCACGATCGCATAGTCCGCCGTCACCTTGATCCGTGCCTTTTCGATCTCCGTGTTGATCAGGCCGTCCCGCTTCTTCACCGTCGCGACGGCGCCATCCGGATCCCTCATCATGGTGCGCATGCCGTGCGCAACGCCGCGGATGAAATTGCGGATCACCTCGGGATTCTTTTCGGCAAACTCGGGCTTGACGATCAGCGCCTTGCCGTAGAGCTCCATGCCGTGGTCGACAAAGAGCATCATGCGGATGGCGGACTCCGGGACGTTGAGCGCGCGCATGTTCAGCAGGACGGTCGGGCCGTCGCCGCTGATGGCGTCCGCCTGGCCCCGGACCAGCATGGTCTCGCGCAGCTCGGGCGACACATTGATCCACTTGATCGAGCTTTCGTCGATCTTGTTGATCTTGGCGAAGAACGGAAACAGCTGGCGGCTGGCGTCGCCCTGAGGCGAAGCAAGCGTCTTGCCGTTGAGGTCCGCCGGCGTCTTGATGCCGCCGTCGACCTTGGTCGCGATGCCGCCTGGTGCCCGGTCGTTGGCGACGAACACGGCGATCAGCCGCTGGCCGGGATTCTGATCGTTGAAACGGATCATGGCATTGAGATCGGCGTAGCCGATGTCGTAGGCGCCGCCCGCCACCTTGACCACCGTATCTCCCGAGCCGACCCCGCGATCGACGGTGACGGCGAGCCCGGCCTTCTCGAACGTTCCGTCGTCGGCCGGAAGCGTGAATGCGGCCTGCTGACCCTGGAACGCCCAGTCGAGCAGAAACCGCACCTTGGTCGGCGACTGCGCGGCGGCCGGCGCGCCGAGGCTCGCGACCAGCAGCAGGGCGGCCGCAAGCTGCAAAAGATGTTGTCCAGCGCTCATGATGCGATGTCTCCCCTGTCTGCGACAGCCTGGTTGATCTGCATCAGAGCATCATTGTATCCAATTATCGGCGCAAGCGGAAAATTAGCGCAGTGCGCGCCCAACGTCGCGGCAGGTCCACAGATGGATGCAATGACGGCCGGCTACCTGGCCGAAGACACGTTGACCGGCTGGCTGCAGCGCTTCGTCCGCCACCCGAGCCAGCAGACCGAATTGCAGGAACAAGACCCGCAGGTTGTGGCGTTCATCCGCGACAGCGTCGCGCCGATCCTGGCCGAGATGTCCGTCCCTTTTCGTTACGACCCGATGGGCAACCTGATCGCCGAGCTGGGGCCGAAAGCGAGCGGGCAGTCGCTCCTGTTTGTCACCTACGCGATGACCCATCCGGCCGCCCGCATGACGGATCCCTTCTCGGCCGCGGTGATCGATACGCCGCGCGGCAAGACGGTGCGCGGGCGCGGGGTGGCCGAGCAGAAGACCGCGCTGGCCGCTGCGCTCGGCGCGCTGGGGGCCGCGCGCGCGAGCAGCCACAGGCTGACCGGACGGTTGATCTTCGCCCTCACCACGGCCGGAGAAACCGGACGCCACGACGCGGTCGACAGCATCATGCGCGCGGTCAAGGCCGATCCGGACTTCGTGATCGTCTGTATCGGCACCGGCAACCGGGTCGCCGTCGGCAACAAGGGGCGGATCGACTTTGACATAGTGGTCAAGGGCAAGGCTGCGCACAGCTCCGCGCCGTGGAACGGCATCAACGCGATCGACGGAGCGCGGCGCGTCCTCGACCAGCTGGACGGCCTGGACTTGAAGGTGGCGAGCCACCCGGCTTTCGGCCCGGCGACGCTCACGGCGACGGCGATCGAGAGCGCGCCGAGGGCGACCCACACCGTGCCCGACCGGGTGCGGCTCACCTTCGACCGGCGTCTCCTGCCCGGCGAAGACCCGGAGGCCGCCTACCATGCGATCCGCCGCGCCGTCGTCGTGGAGCCGCCGTGGACGGCCGAGTGGACGCGCGGCCCCGTCATGTATCCCAACGAAATCCGCCTCGACGGGCCCTTGTTCAGCCGCCTGCGCGGCGCCTTCGCGCGCGCCGGCCGCGGGGCGCCCGACCCGTTCCACTGTAATTTCGCGCTGGATGCAGGCTATTTCGGCCGCAAGGGAATCGAAGCCGTCATGCTCGGACCGGGCGAGGTCGACCAGTTCCATTCCGACGAGGAACAGGTCCTCGTCGACGATCTCGTCGCCATGGCTCACGTCTATCATGGGATCATCGACCAGTGTCTCGGACCCAACGCCTGAACGTGCGCGAAAAGCCCGTCGCCGTGTCCCCTCGCCTGCGCTCGCGGGTGGTCGCTGCAAGCCGGCTGGGACACGCCTTCGACAAGACCCAGTCGCCGGTCGAGCAGGCCTACAACTACATCCTGCAGCGGATCATGGCCGGGGAGCTCACGCCTGGCATGCGGGTCCCGGCGGAAGCGGTCGCGGAAGCCTTGGGGGTGAGCCGCATGCCGGTGCGCGACGCATTGCGCCGGCTCGAGGGCGACGGCGCGGTGACGATCTTCACCAACCGCGGCGCATCGGTCGCCGAATACAGCCGGGACGAGGTGGTGCAGCTCATCGAGATGCGCGCCGCGCTGGAAGGGCTGGCGGCGCGGCTGGCGCTGCCCAATTTCGACGACGACGGCCTCTACGAGCTCGGCGAGCTGATGCACCGCATGGAGCGCTCATTCAGCGACCTGGTCGCATGGATGTTCTATCACGACGACTTTCACAACTATCTCACCGCGACCAGCAATCGCCCGCTGCTGATGCGGCAGACCGAGCGCATGCGGGTGATGCTGCGCCCGTATTACCGCGCGTACTATGCCAACAGCGGCGAGCTCGAGATTGTCGGGCTCGAGCATCGCAAGATCATCACGGCGGTACGCCGCGGCGACCCCGACAACCTCGAGCAGATCGTGCGCGCCCACGTCCTCAAGAACGTCGGCAAGATCGCCGCCCTGGCCCGTGACTTACAAGGATGACGGTCCAATTTTCAGTGCATGGTCAAAGCAGCTTTATCATTGAAACGTCTTCTGCAGGTACGCAATCAAATCCGCCCGGTCCCCCGCGTCCGGCATGCCGCCGTACGGCATGCGATTGGCGGGGACCGCGGCCTGCGGATCGGCGACGAACGTGTCGAGCGACTGCGGCGTCCAGGTGATGCCGCTGCGCCGCATGGCCGGCGAGTAGCGGAAATCCTCGCGCTCGCCGGCCTTGCGCCCGAGCACGCCATAGAGGCTCGGCCCGAGCCCGTTGGAATTGCGGTCCTTGAGATGACAGGCGACGCAGTCCTCGTATTTCTGCTCGCCCCGCGCGGCATCGCCTTCGGCATACGCGGCGCCGGTCGCGGCTGTGAGCGCCAACGCCCCGATCAGCCGCGCAACAGTTCTCCCCCATTCCATCATGCCGGCACCAGCGGCCCGGGGTTTTTGACGTAGCGGGTCTTGATCGCGTCGGCCAACCAATAGGCGAGCGCGCCCACCGGCCCGGTCGGGTTGTACGAGGCGTTGTGCACGAACACGTTGGCGCCGACCGTGAACAGGTTGTGACAGTCCCAGCTCTGCAGATACTTGTTCACCACGCTGTCGCGCGGATTGGTGCCCATGATGGTGCCGCCGGTGTTGTGCGTACTCTGGTAGGGCACGACCGTCCAGCTCTGGCGCACCGAGGCCGGGTTGGCCGTGGTCGGGTTCATCGATCGGGCGATCGCGTTGACCGTCTCGGCGGCATGCCGGCCGAGCTTGTGCTCGTTCTCCTTGTAATCGAACGTCATGCGCATGAGCGGCTGGCCGAACGCATTGCGATAGGTCGGATCGAGATCGTAGTAATTGTAGCGGTTCGCCATCACGCTGCCGCTCGCGTTGATGTTCATGGCGGTCTGGTACCATTTGGCGGTCGCCGCTTTCCATGCCTTGCCCCATTGCGGCGTGCCGCGCGGCACCGGCCGGTAGCCGATCGGCAGCGCCGTGTTGAATCCGCCACCGACGTTGTAGGCGCCGACGAACCCGTGCGGCCCGCGGTCGAAGCCCCAGTTGATGTTGAAGTCGTCGATGGTGGCGTTCGATCCGCCCGCGCTCATGAACGGGTTGAAGTGGCGGCCCTCGAAGAACAGGGTCGTGCCGACGCCGGTCTGGTAGCAGTAGTTCTTGCCCACCACGCCGGTCTGCGCCGCCGGGTCATACGGCTGCCCGATCTCCGACAGCAGCATCAGGTGCACATTGTTGATCGCGTAGGCGCACAGCAGCACCATGCCGGCCGGCTGCTCGAACTCCTCGCCGGTGAGGAGGCTCGTGTAGGTCACGCCGGTCACGCGCTTGCCGTCGGAATCCTTGAGCACCTTGGTCACCCAGGCGTGCTGGCGGAGCTCGAAATTGGGATTGGCGAGCGCGATCGGGATCACCGTCATGTGCGGGCTGCCCTTGGCGTTCGCTTCGCAGCCGAAGCGCTGGCAGTAGCCGCAATACTGGCAGGCGCCGTACTTCGACCCGTCCGGGTTGGTATAGGCGCGCGACGCATTGGCGGATGGCCGCGGAAACGGGTGGTAGCCGGCGTTGCGCGCCGCCGCCGAGAACATCTCGCTTGCCAGGATGGGCGTCAGCGCCGGCAACGCGTATTCGCGCGCCCGCGAAGCCTCGAACGGGTTGCCGCCCGGCTGGATCTGGCCGCGGATGTTGCCCGCCTTGCCGGAAACCGCCGCCGTATACTCGAACCGGTCGTAATAGGGCTCGAGCTCGTCGTAGGTGATGCCCCAGTCCTGGATCGTCATGTCGGCAGGAATGAAGCTCTTGCCGTAGCGCTCCTCATACAGCGAGCGCACCTTGAACTCCATGTCGGTCCAGCGCCAGGTGTGCCCGCTCCAGTGCACGCCCGAGCCGCCCACCACCTCGCCCGGCAGGAACGAGCCGAGGCGGCGCATCGGCAGCGCCTCCTGCGTCGTATTGTTGCGCACCGTCAGCGTGTCGCGCGCGGTGTTCTGCATCAGGTCGTGGCGTATGACATATCGCAGCTCGTCGCGGATATTGGGCACCGCGTAGTCTTTCTCCGAGGTCCGCATGGCGCCGCGCTCGAGCGCCACCACTTTCAGCCCGGCCTCGGCCAATTCCTTCCCCAGGATGCCGCCGGTCCAGCCGAGCCCGACGATCACGACATCGGCTTCCTTGAGCTTCGTGGCCATGGTGCCCTCCCTCAGCTCATATCGGCGATGCCGACCGGATTGGCCGGAAATTTCTTGTCGCGATACTTCTCAATGTTCTCCCGATGCACCGCGATCGCGCCGGGAAAGCCGATCAGCTTCCAGCCGGCCTTATTGCGGTTGCCGCCGTGAATCGGGTCGGAGAACATTCCCTCCATCACGGTCTGATACAGCGTGCTCCAGAACACCCGCACCGGCGGGCCGTCGTCGAAGGTGATTTTGTTGCCCGACAGTCCGAGCAGGACTTCCTCGCGCTGGGCCTCGTCGAGCCGGTCGAAGCTCTTGCCGTACGCCTTGCGGCAATGGGCGTTGGTCGCCGCGATGCCGGCGCGATAGAGCTGGGCGGGGGTGAGCGGCAGCTGGTAGCCCTGGTTGGGCGTGCCCTGCTTCCACGGTCCCTGCATATAGAGGCGATCGCCCCTGCCCCACGCGCCGCCCAGCGCGCGGTCGATATAGACGTTGATGCCGATGTCGGTGCCCTTCGGCGTGAGCGCGTCGGCCGGCACCATGTGATCGACCAGCGCCTCGACGAACGCCGCCTCCTCGAGGTTGAGGAACGCATAGCCGTCAGCGGCGGGCGCGGCACCGGCCGTTGCGGCGGCCGCCGCCGGCTGGGCTTCGGCACGCTGCGGCAGATCCAAAACGGTGGTGGTGGTCGCGGCTGCAGCGCCGCCGACGACGGCGCCCTTGAGAAAATCTCGCCGCCCAAGACCCTGGTCCTGCATGGTCGCCTCCCTGGCTCCGGCGGACTGCATGGTCCCCGGATGGTGCTGGGTAATCGCCGTCAGGTTGCGCCGTTCCGGGCGAGCCGACAAGCCCGGCGGGACGCATTGGTGGCATACCTGACCACTGCTGATTGATTGACAAGCTCTCGCCGGGGTTCACACTCGCAACGCCTAACAAGGACGACGGTAATTCTCGGGGAGGGAAGCATGCGGACCACATCGTGGCGTCTGAGCCTGTTTGCGTGCGCCGGGCTTGCCTTGTCGTCTCCCGCTCTTGCGCAAAGCGGTGCGGCCCCCGGCGGAAAGCCGGTCCCGAAGCTCGTCCTGTTCATGGTGATCGACGGCTTCCCGCAGGAGCAGCTGGTCAAGTACTACGATCAATATGGCGAGCGTGGCCTCAAGCTGTTCCTCGACAAGGGGGGCTGGTACGGCAACAACCACTACAGCCACGCGACCACCTACACCGGCGTCGGTCACGCGACGCTGCTGTCGTGCGCGCATCCCTACAAGCACGGCGTGGTCGGCAACGACTGGATCGACAAGGCGACCGGCAAGCGCCTCTATTCGACCGAGGACGCGCGGCACAAGTATCTCGACGAGGAGACGCCGCAGCACGCCGGCACCTCGCCCTTCAACATGAAGGTCACGACGGTCGGGGACGAGCTGATCTACGCCAACGGAAAGTCGAAGGTGATCACCATTTCCGGCAAGGATCGCTCGGCCATCGGGCTGGCCGGTCAGAACGGCACCGCCTACATGCACAGCACGGTGACCGGCCGCTTCATCACCTCCGACTACTACATGGCCGACTACCCGGCCTGGTGGAAGGCGTTCTACGCCGGCAAGCCGCAGGACAAGTACTACGGCCAGACCTGGTCGCTGCTGTTGCCCGAGGAGGCCTACGCCCGCTCGACGTTCGACGACCGGCCGTGGACCACCAAGTACAAGGGCCTGGGAACGCGCTTCCCCCATGCGACCAGCGGCGGCGCCGCCAAGCCCGACAAGGCCTATTACGATGCCATGATGTGGACGCCGTCGGGCGATCTCCTGACCTTCGACTTCGTCAAGGCGGCGATCGAGGGGGAGAATCTCGGCAGCAACCCGGCGGGCGTGCCGGACATTCTCGCCATCAGCTGGACCAGCCACGACTACGTGAACCATCTGTTCGGCCCGGAGAGCCGGCAGTCGCACGACCAGACGGTGCGCCTCGACCGCACCTTTGCCGAGCTGTTCGAGCTCCTCGACCGCCGCATCGGTCTGCAGAACGTGCTGATCACGCTTTCGGCCGATCACGGCTTCATGAACATTCCCGAGTACAGCGCCAGCCGCCGCCTCGACGCCGGCCGCATCGACCCCGACAAGATGATCGAAGCCGTCAATGCGGCGCTGTCGGCGCGGTTCGGCGAAGGCAAGTACGTCACCGCATGGTGGAACCCGAACCTGTACGTCGACTATGCGCTGGTCGATGCCCGCAGGCTCAGCCGCGTGGAGGTCGAGAATGCCGCCCAGGCGGTCCTGCGCGCCTACCCGGGCGTCGAGGCGGTGTTCACCCGCACCCAGCTGGAAAACGGGCAGTTGCCCAACACCAAGCTGGCCAAGCAGGTTTCGCTCGCGTGGCACCAGCAGATCAGTGGTGACATCGTCGTCATGAACAAGCCGAACTGGTATCTGTTCGCCAAGCCCAACACCTACGCCTCCACCCACGGCTCGCCCTGGGCCTACGACACCAACGTGCCGCTGGCGATGTATGGACCGAGCTGGGTGAAGCCGGGCAAGTATGGCGACTCGGAAGTCGTCGATCTCGCCCGCACGATTGCCTTCATCCTCAACGTGCGGCCGCCCAACGGCTGCGAGGGGCGGGTCCTGTCGGAAATGCTCAATTGAGATTCGTTTGATCTCAATCAATTCCAATTTCCTCCGCCTGTGCTTAGTGCTGCGCAATTGCACAGGCGGAGGAAATCCCCATGAACGTGCCCGTCGCGGCGGCCACGGCGTCCGATTCACCGCGTGGCCTGGCGCTGCTGCGCGACCCGTTGCTCAACAAGGGCACGGCGTTCACGGAGGGGGAGCGCGACGCGCTCGGGTTGCGCGGCCTTCTGCCGGCCCATGTCCTGTCGATGCAGGAGCAGGCCACCCGGATGATGGGGAACCTGCGCCGACTGCCCGACGATCTCGACAAGTACGTGGCGCTGAATGCGCTGCACGATCGCAACGAGGCGCTGTTCTTCCGCGTGGTATGCGACCACATCGACGAGATTCAGCCGCTCATCTACACGCCCACGGTCGGCCTCGCGTGCCAGCGGTTCGGCCACATCTTCCAGCGGCCGCGCGGCCTGTTCATCGGCGCCAATGATCGCGGACGGATCGGCGAGATCCTGAAGAATTGGCCGCACCCGGCGAAGCTCATCGTGGTGACGGACGGCGAGCGCATCCTCGGCCTCGGCGACCTCGGCGCCAACGGCATGGGCATCCCGGTCGGCAAGCTTTCGCTCTATTCGGCGTGCGCGGGCGTGCACCCCGAGCTCTGCCTGCCGGTGATGCTGGACGTCGGCACCAACAACGAGGAGCTGCTGCGCGATCCCTACTATGTCGGCTTGCGCCAGCACCGGCTGCGCGGCGATGCCTATGACGCGCTCATCGACGAATTCGTCGGCGCGGCGCGCGAGGTGTTTCCGGGGGTGCTGATCCAGTTCGAGGACTTCGCCAACCACGCGGCGTTCCGCCTGCTGCACCATTATCGCGACCACGCCTGCGTCTTCAACGACGACATCCAGGGCACGGCGGCCGTGGCGCTCGCCGGCGTATTCTCGGCGCTGCGCACGACCGGCGGCAAGCTCGCCGACCAGACGGTTCTGTTCCTCGGCGCCGGCGAGGCGGCGACCGGCATCGCCGACCTCATCGTCTCGGCGATGGTGGCGCAAGGGGTATCGGAGGCGGACGCCAAGCGGCGCAACTGGCTGTTCGACTCGCGCGGCCTGGTGGTGAAAGGACGCAATGATCTGGTCGAGCACAAACTCCCCTATGCGCACGAGCACGCGCCGATCGAGGAATTCGTCACGGCGATCCAGATGCTCAAGCCGACCACGATCATCGGTGTGGCGGCGGTCGGGGGCACCTTCACGCCCACGGTGCTGCGGACCATGGCGGAGCTCAACACGCGGCCGATCGTGTTCGCGCTGTCCAATCCGACGTCCAAGGCGGAATGCTCGGCCGAGGAGGCCTACCGTCACACCGATGGACGCGCCCTGTTCGCGTGCGGAAGCCCATACGATCCGGTGCAGCACGACGGCAAGACCTTCGTGCCGCGCCAGGGGAACAACTCCTACATCTTCCCCGGCGTCGGCCTCGGGGTGATCGCCAGCGGCGCACGGCGCGTCACCGACGAGATGTTCATGAGCGCGGCGCGGACGCTCGCCAACCTGGTGAGCGATTCCGACCTCGCGCAGGGCAGCCTCTACCCGGCGTTGCCGCGCATTCGCGAGGTCTCCGCCCACATCGCGGCGGAGGTGGCGAAGATCGCCTACCAGCGCGGGCTCGCGGCCGGAGCGGCGCCGGCCGACCTGCTCGTCCATGTCGCGAGCCACATGTACGACCCGCGGTATTGAGCCTTGTAGCCGGGATGCAATCCGGGCTACGGCTGGCTCAGCTCAGCATCTGCGTATCGCCGCAGATCGAGATCGCCTGGCCCGAGATGGTGCGGCCACGGGCCGAGCAGATGAACAGGATCGCGTCGGCGATCTGCTGCGGCGTCACCGAGGTCCGCATCGAGGTGAACGACAGCGCCTCGTCGCGCATCTCCTCGAACGAGATGCCGCGCGCCTTGGCTTTGGCCTCGAACACGCGATTGATGCGCTCGCCTTCGACGATGCCCGGCTGGATCGCGTTGACGCGGATGCCGTCCTCACCCAGCTCCTTCGCCAGCGACTTGGTGAACCCGACCACCGCCCATTTCGACGCCGAATAGGGCGTGCGCATGGAGAAGCCCAACCGCCCGGCTGCCGACGACAGGTTCACGATCGAGGGATTCTTGCTCTTGCGCAGATAGGGTACGGCGAGCCGTGCGCAGTTGAATTGCCCGGTGATGTTGATCGCAAGGCAGCGGTCCCAGTCCCTGGGCGCGATCTCCTCGACCCGCCCGGTCGGCCCGGCGATGCCGGCGTTGTTGACCAGCACGTCGAGCCGTCCGAGCACCTTGAGCGCATCGCGGAACAGCCGTTCGACGTCCTTGCGGTCGGCGACGTCGGCGCGTGTACGGGTGATCTTCGGATCGCTGCGAGCGAGCCGACGCAGCGCGCCGGGATCGATGTCGCACACGTGCACCTTGGCACCCTCGCCCGCGAACGCGCGCGCCACCTCGCGGCCGATGCCGTTCGCGCCCGCCGTCACCAGCACGCGCAATCCCTTGATCCCGAGCTCCACGTCTTTCCTCCCGAAAAATTTGCTGGACTACACGCCCATGTCGGGCGACCGTACGTGCCTGACAACATCACGGCAAGCGGCGTGGGCATTGGTCCGCTGCACGCCCGGCGCCGGAACCACACGGGAGGACATGGTCATGCCGCAAAGGCTCTCACGCCGCACGTTGATCAAGAGCGCCGCGGGCTCCGCGCTGCTCGCCGGGATCGGGGCGCCCGCACTCGTGCGGGCACAAGCCGACGCGATCCGCATCGGTCACCTGACACCGCTGACCGGCTTCCTCGGCCCGCTCGGCGAGTACGCCGTCATGGGCGTGAAGCTCGCCGCGGAGGAGATCAACAATGCCGGAGGCGTCCTGGGTCGCAAGATCGAGCTGGTGATGGAAGATTCGGTCAACCCGCAGACCGCCTCCGCCAAGGCCGAGCGCCTCATCGAGCGCGACAAGGTGGTGATGATCATCGGCGAGATCTCGTCCGCCTCCGGCCTCGCCATCGGCCAGGTGGCGAACCGGCTCAAGGCCGTGTTCATCAACACCGGCTGCAATTCCGACGCCCTGCGCGGGGCGAGCTGCAATCCGTACATGTTCCACATCGAGGCGGCGAACTCGATGTACGTGCAGGCGACCGGCCGCTACCTGCTCCATCAGAACCTGGTGAACGGCAAGAAATGGTACTCGCTGACGGCGGACTACGCCTTCGGCCACGACCTCCTGCGGGTGGCAAAGAAATTCATGGAAGGAAACGGCGGCCAGTTCGCGGCCGATGAGCTGGTGCCCACCGACGCGACCGATTTCAGCCCGTATCTCCTGAAGATCCGTCAGGCGCGTCCCGACCTCGTCGTCTCCAACCTCGCCGGCAACCAGATCACCAATTTCATCAAGCAGTATTCCGAATACGGCCTGCCCTTCCCGGTGGTCGGCTTCGGCTTCGACACCGTGGTGGCATGGGGCGCCGGCAAGGGCAATTTCTCCGGCATCTGGCCGCTGGTGTGGCACCACCTGGTCGACACCCCGAGCTCGAAGAAATACGTCGAGGCGTTCCAGAAGAAATACGGCAAGCCGCCCGATAACCAGTCGTGGGGCGACTACAACTCGCTCAGGATCGTCGCCCAGTCGATGAGCGAGACCAAGTCGGCCGACCCGCAGAAGCTCGCCGAGCACTTGCGCAAGGGCGCGAAGTTCGACGTGATGAAGAGGCGCGAAGCCTGGTTCCGCCCGTACGACAATCAGATGGTCATGGAGATGTACGCCATCCGCGCCAAGGATCCGGGCAAGATGAAGGATCAGTGGGACATCTACGATCCACTCGGGACCGTGCCGGCCGCGACCGAGGAGCTGGAGGTCCTGGCACCGCCCAAGGACGGGACGTGCAAGATCTCATAGCCAGCGGCTTGCTCCACCTCTCCCCGCTCGCGGGGAGAGGTCGGCGCGCCCTTCCGCGCCGGGTGAGGGGGACTCCCGACAGGCACTAAATCGCGGCCGCGCCCCCTCACCCGACTTGCTTCGCGCAAGTGCGCTCGCAAGTCGACCTCTCCCCGCAAGCGGGGAGAGGTGGAGCGAGCGGCATCGCATCACTCAAATTGATCCGCATGTAAAGTCGCAAACGCGTGCAGCTCGTCTTCGTCCTCGAGCAGATTCTCAACGGCGTCCTGGTCGGCGCCTACTACCTGCTGATCGCGCTCGGCCTGTCGCTCATCTTCGCGCTGGGCGGCATCGTCAACCTGGCGCATGGCGGGTTCTACGCGCTCGGCGCCTACCTGGCGGTCGTGCTGACCAGCCGGATCGGGTACGCGGGCGCGTTCGTCGCCGCCCCGGTCCTGGTCGGGCTGATCGGCATCCTGGTCGAACGCACATTGTTCCGCCGCTTCTACCGCTCCGACCCGATCCTCAGCCTGCTGCTCACCTTCGGGCTCGCCCTGGTGATCGAGCAGGGGCTGCGCATGGCGTTCGGCGCGGCGCCGCTCCCCTTCTCGATCCCGCCGGAGCTGCGCGGCCAGATCCTGGTCGGCGATTTCATCTACTCGCGCTATCGGCTGACCATCCTCGCCATCGCCATCGCTGCCGTGACGGCGACCTGGTTGATCGTCTACCGCACGGCGTTCGGACGCGTCGTGCGCGCCGGCGTGCAGAACCCCGACGTGGTCGGGTCGCTCGGCATCTCGCTTGCGCCCTACATGACGGCGATCGCCGCGCTCGGGGTCGGGCTCGCCGGGCTCGCCGGCGCGCTGCTGGCGCCGATCTCCGGCGTGCATCCCGCCATGGGGGCGGAAATCCTCACCGCCGCCTTCGTGGTGGTGGTGATCGGCGGCCTCGGCTCGTTCTGGGGCGTGATCGCCGCCGCCCTGCTGGTCGGCGTGGTGCGCGGCATCACCATCTATTTCAACCCGTCCTGGGGCGAAGCCTCGATGTACCTGCTGATGGCGCTGGTGCTGCTCCTGCGCCCGCGCGGCCTGTTCGGCGAGCGCATCGAGAAATTCGAGTAGGCGATGCGCAAGGACCACGCCCCGCTCCTCGTCGCCGCGCTCGCCCTGGCGATCCTGCCGTTCGCGCTCGACCGCATCGGCCTGCCGCTGCGCACGTCGATCGACGTCGTCCTCTACGCGATCGCCTGCATGGGGCTGAACATCCTGGTCGGCCATACCGGCCTCGTCTCGTTCGGGCACGGCGCCTGGTTCGGGCTCGGCGCCTACGCGGCGGCGCTGACCCAGCGGCACTGGTTTCCCGGCGCCGTCGTGCTCCCCGCCCTGTGCGCGATCGTCTTTGTCACGATTGCCGCCTGGCTCTCGGGCGCATTGATCCTGCGGCGGCGCGGGGTCTATTTCTCCCTGCTCACGCTTGCCCTGACGGCGCTCCTGTTCGCCATCGCCTATCGCTGGACCGAGTTCACCGGCGGCGAAAGCGGGCTCGGCGGCGTGACCCGCGCGACCGTCCTCGGGCTCGATCTCGAGGCGGACTGGACCTACTACGGGGTGGTCGCCGCGATCGGCATGGGCGTCTGCTTCCTGCTGTGGCGGTTCCACCGCTCCCCGGTCGGCAGCGTGCTGGTGGCGATCCGCGAGAACGAGCAGCGGGCGCGCTTCATCGGCTACCCGTCCAATCGCTACAAGCTGATGGGCTTCACCCTGTCCGCCGCAATCGTTGCCGTCGCCGGGACGCTGTCCGTGTTCAACCACCGTTTCGCATCGGCCGAGCCGCTGGCGGTGGCGTTTTCCGGCGAGCTCATCGCCATGGTGGTGATCGGCGGAATGCGCAGCTTCCTCGGCCCCGCGCTCGGTGCCTTGTTCTTCATCCTGTTCCGCGAGTTCCTGTCGATCTGGACGCCGCACTGGCTGTTCTGGTTCGGCCTGTTGTTCGTCGGCTTCATCGTGTTCTCGCCGACCGGCCTGGTCGGCGTCGCCGAGCGCCTCATTGCGCCGTTCCGCGCCCGCGTCGTCGAGGCCGCGGCCATGGCGGGCCGCCAGGCGGCCGAAGCGATGCCGCTGCCGCCGTCGCTGCGGCGGGCGCGCCACGGCGACGGACCGGTCCTCACCGCCCACACCCTGACCAAGAGCTTCGGCGGTATCCGCGCGGTGCGCCACATGGACCTCGAGGTGCGCGACTGCACCCTGCACGGGCTGATCGGCCCGAACGGCGCCGGCAAGACCACCGCCTTCAACCTGGTATCCGGCCTGTTCCCGCCCGATGACGGCACGATCGTGCTCGAGGGGCGCTCGATCGCCGGCCTGAAGCCCGAAGACATCACGGCGGCGGGGGTCGGGCGCTCGTTCCAGATCACCAATCTGTTCTCCGGCCTCACCGTCGAAGAGAACATCCGCCTTGCCGTCCAGGCGCGCCACGCGAAGCGGTTCGCCGTCTGGCCGGCGACCGCAACGCTCGCCGACATCAATCGCGAGACGGCGGACCTCCTCGCCTTCCTCGGTCTCGCCGGCATCGATCGCGCCGAGGCGGGATCGCTCTCCTACGGCGGCCAGCGCCTGCTCGACATGGGGCTCGCGCTCGCCACCCGCCCGCACATCCTGCTGCTCGACGAGCCGCTCGCCGGCCTCGCCGCCGCCGAGCGGGCGCGCGTCGCCGGCCTGATCAAGACGGTCTCGGCGGAGATTCCGATCCTGTTCGTCGAGCACGACATCGACCGGGTATTCCAGATCGCCGACCGCGTCACGGTGATGAATGAGGGCGAGGTGCTCGTCGACGGCAGCGCCGAGGACGCACGCCGCCATCCGAAGGTGCGCGAAGTCTATATCGGCTCGGGCGCAGCCGAGATCGCCGCCAAGCCGCGCGCGTCAGCCGCGCTGATGACGCCGCTGCTCACGGTCGACAAGGTCGACACGTTCTACGGCAAGAGCCACATCCTCAACGCCGTTTCGCTCGACGTACGCGAGCACGAGATCGTCGCCCTGCTCGGCCGCAACGGCGCCGGCAAGTCGACGTTGCTCAAGACCCTGATCGGCATCGCGCGGCCGGAAAGCGGCGCGATCACGCTCGCCGGCGCAAGCACGCACGCGCTGTCCTCGGCCGAGATCGCCCGGCGCGGCCTGGGCTATGTGCCGCAGGGGCGCGGGCTGTTCACCGGGATGAGCGTTGCCGACAACCTGGCGCTCGGCCGGTTGAAGCGACGCGGTGGCGACGGCATCCACTGGGACGACGAGCAGGTGATGCAGTTCTTCCCGCGCCTGCGCGAGCGCTGGCGCACGCCGGCGGACTATCTGTCCGGCGGCGAGCAGCAGATGGTCGCGGTCGCCCGGGCGCTCGCCGGCAACGTTCGCGTGCTCATGCTCGACGAGCCGTTCGAGGGGCTCTCGCCCGCCGTGACCGAGGAGCTGTTCGAGGCGTTCGACCGGCTGCGCAACGCCATCGCGCTGATCATCGTCGACCACCACCTCGACCTTGCGCTCGCGCTCGCCGACCGCACCGTGGTGCTGGAGCGCGGCACCGTGACCTGGACCGGCGCGTCGCAGACCCTGCGCGACGACCTCGCGCTGAGGCAGAAGGTGCTGTGGCTGTGAAAGACAAGGAGCAACAACCATGCGCATCGCCATTGTCGGATCCGGGTTGATCGGCCGCGCCTGGGCGGTGGTGTTCGCCCGCAGCGGCCATGACGTTGCGCTCTACGATGCCGTGCCGGGCGTCGCGGACGCGGCGCGCGCGTTCGTCGCCGACAACGTGAGCGATGCGAGCCGCGTGCGCGTCGCCGCATCGCTCGCCGATGCGCTCGCCGGGGCGGCGCTGGTGCAGGAAAACTCGCCCGAGCGCGTGGAGGTCAAACGCGAGGTCTTCGCCGAGCTCGATCGCCTCGCCGCCGCGGACACGATCCTCGCCTCCTCGACCTCGACCATCGTGGCGAGCCGCTTCACCGAGCACCTGGCCGGGCGCCACCGCTGCCTGGTCGCGCACCCGGTCAACCCGCCGCATCTCGTGCCGCTGGTCGAGCTCGTCGGCGCGCCGTGGACCGCGCCCGACGTCATCGCGCGTGCCAAGGCGATCTACCAGCAGGTCCGGCAGGTGCCGATCGTGGTGCGGCGCGAGATCGACGGTTTCATCCTCAACCGCCTGCAGGCGGTGCTGCTGTCGGAGGCCTTTCGCCTGGTCGGCGAGGGCTACGTGTCGCCGCAGGACCTGGACAAGACGCTGGCCGACGGGCTGGGCTTGCGCTGGTCGTTCATGGGGCCGTTCGCGACCATCGAGCTCAACGCGCCGGGCGGCATTCCCGATTACTGTGCCCGCTACGGCGCGAGCCTCAGCCGCCTGAGCGGAGCCGACCCCGACATCTATCAGGGCGAGAATCTCGGGCGCATTCTCGCCGAGTGGGGCTCCTCGCCGGCGCCCGAGGAGGTCGCGGCGCGCATGCGCTGGCGCGACGGGCGGCTCGCCGCATTGGCGGCGCACAAGCGGGAGCAGCCGGAGGAATGAAGCTCGACTGAGCCGCCGGCGCGCTGCCCGCGATCACCAGCCCCCGCGGTGGCGCCAATGCCAATGGCGATACGGCCAGGGGCGATAGGAGTTGTAGGCGCCGTACGCGTAGGCGGGCGGAGCCCAGCACACGCTGCGGAAACCGCAGCCGTACGGCGTGCACCGCCACACGCGTCGGCATCCGTAGTGGACCGGCGTCGCGACGTCGACGTCTTCGAGCAAGCCGCGCACGCCGATGCCGAGGTGGGTGGCATTCGCACGGGTGGGAATAACGGATCCCGCAGCCGCGATGGCCGTCGCGGTAGCGATCACAGCAAGCATCTTGCGCATGTCTGATCTCCTTGCCTCGGTCGCCGCCTCGTGGGGGAAGCGTACCGATGTGAAGACCAGTATCGCTCGCACGGGCTGAACCCGCTTTGAACGCCGCAGTGATGCATTGTTTATCAACGTGACACATTGGCGGCACTGCTGTGGCAAGCGCGGCGGATCTGATCGGAGCACAAGCCGCGTAATTGCGATGTCACCCGATCATCGTGGACAGGCGGGCTGCCCCGGTCCACCGCACGGCGGACGGCCCGGTGGCGGGCGCTGCTGCTGAGGCGGCGGCGGTGGCGCCGCACGTTGCTGCGGCGGTGGAGGCGGAGGTGCGGCGCGCTGCTGTGGCGGCGGAGGTGGTGGCGGTGCCGCACGCTGCTGTGGCGGCGGTGGCGGAGGTGCGGCGCGCTGCTGTGGAGGCGGCGGTGGTGGCGGTGCCGCACGTTGCTGCGGTGGTGGCGGCGGTGGCGCCGCACGCTGTTGTGGAGGCGGCGGTGGTGGCGCCGCACGCTGCTGTGGAGGCGGCGGTGGCGGTGCCGCACGCTGCTGTGGAGGCGGTGGTGGCGGTGCCGCGCGCTGCTGTGGAGGCGGCGGTGGCGGCGCCGCACGTTGTTGCGGAGGTGGAGGCGGTGGCGCGGCGCGCTGCTGTGGAGGCGCCGGTGGTGGGGCCGCACGCTGCTGCGGAGGCGGCGGTGGGGCCGCGGGTTGGCGCTGCTGTTGCAGTTGCTGCTGACGATGCAGCTGTTGCTGCTGGAGTTGCTGCTGGCGCAGCTGCTGCGGCGTCAATCGCTGTGCCGGCGGCGCCCCGGCTGCAGGCGCAGGGGGCGGTGGCGCGCCGGGCGGCGCGGCGCCCGGAGGCGGCGCACCGCGTGGCGGCGTACCGGGGGCACCAGGCGGCAACGGACGACCGCCGGCTCCGGGCAATGGCTGGCCCGGCTGCGGCTGTCCGGGAGCAGGTGGAGAACCCGGCCGAACACCGGCGGGCGCGGGAGGAGCGGGAGGCACCGGAGCGCCGCCGGTCCTTCTGACGACCGAAGGCGGCAGCGCGGGACCGACGGCCGGAGCGACCAAAGCGGCAGGCGCCTGCTGCGCCGCGCCTGGAGGGGGCGCAGGCCTTGCGGGCGGCGGAAGCGTCGTGGTCTGGCCGCCGCGCTTGGTGATCGTGACGCTGTTGTTGGTGTGGATCACCACCGTGTCGTGGACGTTGCGGTAGATGATGTTGTTGGGCGGTGGCGGCACGACGTAGGCAGGCGGCCTGACCCACAACGGCACGGGGCGATACACCGGGACCGGCAGGGCATAGGCCACCATCGGTGGCGGCGGCGGCGGCAGGACGATGAATTCCGCCGGCGGCGGCGGCAGGAAGAACACCGGCGGCGGCGGAGGCGGCGCGAACGCATAGGCCGGATCGTCGAACATGAGGACCGGCCGTTCGACATAGAGGATCTCGTCCGGCGGCGGCGGCGGAACGTCATAGTCGATCACCACAAACGTACGCGGGGGCTCCAGCTCGGCGGACAGAAACGCGAGGCGGCGGCGGGCGTCCGGTGCGTGGGCGCCGCGCGGATAGCGTCGCAGGTACGACCAGTAAGCCGCCGGCGTGTCGACCGCGCGGGTGCGCCGCCAGGTGATCGCCTCGCGCCGCGCCGCCACGATCGCCCGGATCCGCGCCGCCATCGGGTCGCCCGGATAGACGGCGAGGAACTCCTCGTAGACGGGCAGCGTGTCCTGCTCGAGCGCCGCCACATAGGCCTCTTGCACGCCCAGCTGGCGAATTGGACGCGCGCGAACGGCGGTGTATTCGGGTGAGACGGCCGGCTGCGGCGCGTCGGGCGCGCGCTCGAAAAAAAAGAACGGCGCCGGCACGTTCGAAGCATGCCAAGGGACTTGCGCGCCCCTGGTCGTGTCGTTGACGCGCAGGCGGGTGCGCTCGAACACGGCCGTGAGCGGCAGGCCGCCTTCCCGCATCATCTCGGCCAGCGCCTGGGCGTACGGCCCATAAGCGCCCTGGCCCTCCGGCGCGACCGTCCCGGGCATGGCGTTGAAGGCGATGAGCGTGCCGGGCTCGGGCTCGACCAGCGCTAGGCCGCCGGCGAGCGGCGGACCGGTGCGCGCAAACGGATCGGCGCGCGCCGCGTCGAGCACGATAATGCTCGCCTTCAGCCGCAGCGCCGCCAGCGGCCTCGCATAGTCGGAGATCCTGATCGCTTCCGCCGCCACCGCGGAGTCGCGCGCGATGCGCGCGTCGACTGGCACGAAATAGTTCTCGCCTTCGAGCTGAACCCCGTAGCCGGCGAGATACACGACAGCGACGGTGTTCGGCCCTGAGGCTTGCGCCTTGTCGAGAAAGTCGCGCCACGCCCGGCGCAGCGCATCCTGGTCGAGATCGCGCGCGCCGACGACGTCGAACCCGGCGGCCTCGAGGGTTTGCGCGATCAGGCCGGCGTCGTTGGCCGGGGTGTTGAGGGTTCCGGCCTGATACCCGGCATTGCCGATCACCAGGGCAATGCGGTTCTCGGCCGGCGGACCTTGCGCCTCAACCGGACCGGCCCAGGCAAACACGCCTGTAGCCACGAGCACAGCAAGCATGCCCCGCATGCGGGACACCGGCTGCGCCAACATCCGTTTCATGTGCCATCTCTACCACGGCCGACTGAATGGCACCTGAATACGCGTAAAATTTGCTCTTACCCGAGCAATCGCCCGCAGAAGCCAAGGCAAAAAGCAACACGCGTTTCCGACCCGCAAAAGCTCGCGGAGCAGCCCGATCGTTAAGATTTTAGCAATGGAGGTTAACTATTTTCGGGCCAACCATCGTCACGGTCCATCGGAGCCCGATCCATGTCGTCAAGCCGATCCTTCATCGCCTGCGCCACCCTCGCGTGCGCCCTGACCATCCCCACCCAGTCCTATGCGGACGGAGGAAGAGTTGCCGCGGGCCTGCTCGGGGGCTTTGCCGCCGGCGCGATCATCGGATCCGCCATTGCGCCTCGCCCGTACTATGCCCCCGCCCCGGTCTACGTCGCGCCCGCCCCCGCCTATGCGGCGCCGGAGTGCTACTGGACGCGCGGCGAGCCGGTGTGGAACGGCTATCGCTGGGTGCCGAGCCGCGTCAAGGTGTGCGACTGATCTCGCCCGGCACCTCGTAGCGCCATCACCTGACGGGCTCGACGCACCTCGTCGTGCGTCGAGCGATTCATGACCTTCGAGCGCCTCGGCAGGCGACGGCAGCGCTCACCGCTTCGGCCAGGGCACGCCCTGGTAGCCGGCGACGACGCTGCCCATGCCCTTGTAGACGAACTTCTGCAGGCGTTTTCCTTCCCAGGTCTCGGTCGTGTAGATGTTGCCCTTGGAGTTGGTCGCGATCGAGTGCACGCCGTAGAACTGGCCCGGCTGGCGGCCGCCGTCGCCGAACGCGGTGATCTCCTGCAGGCTCTCGCGCACGATGATGCGCACGCGGTTGTTCTGCCCGTCCGCCATGTAGATGAAGCGCTGCTCGGGGTCGCGCGAGAACGCGAGGTCCCAGGCCGAGCCTGAGGCCAGCGTCTCCTTGGCGAAGAACGCCTCCTTCACGAACTTGCCGTCCGGCTGGAATACCTGCAGGCGATCGTTGGCGCGGTCGCACACGTAGAGGAGCCCGTCGTTCGAACGCTCCACGCAGTGCACCGGGTTGCGGAACTGCTGCGCCGGCGGCGCCTTGGGATCGTAGTTGCCGAGCTTGGTGTCGTCCGGCTTGTTGCCGTAGGCGCCCCAGTAGCGCTTCATCTTGCCGGTGTCGGCATCGAGCACCGCCACTCGCTTGTTGGTGTAGCCGTCCGCCACGTAGGCTTCGTTGGTCTTCGGGTCGACCCAGATCTTGGCGACGCGCCCGAAATTCTCCTCATCGTTGCTGCCGGCGGCCTTGCCGAGGTGGCCGACCTGCAGCAGGAACTTGCCGTCCTTGCTGAACTTCAGGATATGGGCGTCCTTCTCGCCGTTGCCGCCGATCCAGACGTTGCCCTTGTGGTCGACGTGGATGCCGTGGTTCGACTGCGGCCATTCGTAGCCCGGCCCCGGGCCGCCCCATTGGCGCACCAGATTGCCGTCGGGGTCGAATGCCAGCACCGGCGGTGCCCCCTTGCAGCACTCGGCGATCGGCGGATTGAGCTCGGCGCCCTTCTCGTTGTTGTGCAGCGTGGCGGAGCTGCGATGGATGATCCAGATATGATCCTGCTCGTCGGCCCAGACGCCGATCGCCATGCCGAGCAGACCGCTGAACGGCTTCGGCCAGAACGGATCGACCTCGAAGACCGGGCCCTGGACGGTCGAGCGTTGCGCCTCGGCCTTGTTCTGCAGCACCGCCTGGCCCACCCCGAGCGCCGCGATCGCCCCGACCAGGGTGAAGCCGTAGATCCACTGCCGCTTGTGCGTGAATGCCGTCATGTCGTCGCCTCCCTGCGGCCCCAATGAGCGCTCGTGTTGCCCCGCACGGCCGACCAGTTGCCGAAATTCGCGAGGCTCGCGTTCCCGGGCTTGTGTGGGCCATCATAGGCGCGCTGTATAACCCTTGTCATCGCGACAAAAGGGACCGCACAGGTGGCATGCAGGAAGGAAATGGCGGTGCATTCCCGCGGCGTGCTCGCACCCGTGCGGCGCCGCATCGCCCTGATCGGCCTGTTTTTCGCGTGCGCCCTCCTGCCCGCCGCCGGGCATGAGATCCCGACGGACATCAAGATCAACGTCTTCGTCCGACCGGCAGGAGACACGCTCCGGCTACTCATCCGCATACCGCTCTCGGCCATGCAGGAGGTGGATTTCCCGCGGCGTGGTCCAGGCTATCTCGAGGTTTCGCGCGCCGACGAGGCGCTGCGCAACGCCACGCGGCTCTGGCTGGTCGACAATCTCGCGGTCTTCGAGAACGGCGTGCGCCTCCCAGCCCCGCGGATCGCGCAGGCGCGCATCTCGCTGCCGTCCGACCGCTCGTTTTCCTCCTACGAGCAGGCGCTCGCGCACCTCAACGGCCCGCGCCTCGCCGACGACCTCGACCTCTACTGGAACCAGCAGATGATGGACGTGCTGCTGGAGTATCCGATCCGGTCCGACGTTTCCGAATTCGCCGTCCATCCCCGCTTCGACCGGCTGGCGCTGCGCGTCTCCACAGCGCTCCGCTTCCTGCCTCCCACGGGCGCGACGCGGGCATTCGAGCTGCACGGCGATCCCGGGCTGGTGCGCCTCGACCCGCGCTGGCACCAGGCGGCGCTCCGTTTCGTCGAGTTCGGGCTTCTGGCACATCCTCGCGGGCACCGACCATCTGTTGTTCCTCGCCTGCCTGGTGGTCCCGTTTCGACGCTTCAGGCCGCTCGTCGTCATCGTCACCTCGTTCACCGTCGCCCATTCGGTGTCGCTGATCGCTTCGGCCTTCGGCTTCGTGCCCGATGCGCTCTGGTTCCCGCCGCTGATCGAGACCCTGATCGCCGTCACCATCGTCTACATGGCGCTGGAGAACATCGTGTTCGCCGCGCTGCCGTATTTTCGCGGGGCGCGGTCGGCGAACGCGCCGCTGTCCGCCGAAGCCGCGGCACGCGAAATATCCCGGCGCTGGGTCATGGCCTTCTGTTTCGGCCTGGTGCACGGCTTCGGCTTCTCGTTCGCGCTGCGCGAATCGTTCCAGTTCGCCGGCGACCACCTCGTCACCGCGCTGCTCGCCTTCAATGTCGGCGTCGAGATCGGACAGCTCGCCGTGCTGCTGGTGCTGATCCCGGCGCTCGGTCTCCTGTTCCGCTACGTGCTGCCCGAGCGGCTCGGCATCATCATCCTCTCCGCCCTCATGGCCCACACCGCCTGGCACTGGATGCTCGACCGCGGCAGTGACCTCGCCAAGTTCCCCGTCCCCACCCTCGATGCCGCCTTCCTGGCGAGCGCCATGCGGGGGCTGATGGCGCTGCTCATCCTCGCCGGCGGCGTGTGGCTCGCGAGCGGTCTCATGAAACGGTGGTTGCGGGCGGAGGATACGCCAATCGCGAGGGACGTTGCCGGAAGACCATCGCAATGACCCGCGGGCTCGCAGCCGATCACAAACGCCTTGTGTCAAACGGGTATGACCGAATCGCGGACGAATATCTCCAGCGATGCGGTGCTTCGGCCGTACGAGCAAAATGGCTCTCCCTTGTCTTGGCGCTGCTGGAAGGAAAAACAGCACGCGTGCTCGATCTCGGGTGCGGCGCCGGCATACCCGTCGCGCGCGCACTCGTGGCGGCCGGCCATCAGGTCGTCGGGGTGGATGGGTCGGCGCGGCAGATCTCGCTCGCCCGTGCCAATGTCCCGAACGGCGAGTTCCTGCAGGCGGACATGTCCATGGCAGATTTCGCGGCCGGCTCGTTCGACGCCGTGACAGCCTTCTATTCCATCACCCACCTGCCGCGCGCGGAGCATGGTCCTCTGCTGCGCCGCATTGCCGGCTGGCTCACGCCTGGCGGCGCGCTTGTCGCCACACTCGGCGCGCACTCGCTGCCGAATTGGCAGGGTGAGTGGCTCGGGACCAAGATGTTCTTCAGCCACTACGACGCCGCGACGAACCTGGCGCTGCTGCGCGAAGCGGGGTTCACGATCGAGCGTGCAGAAGAAATGAGTCAGGACGACGAGGACGCCCGCTTTCTTTGGGTGGCCGCTCGTGCGCCCGTTGCGATCCCTGCACGTCCGTCGGATCTGCAGGTGCGGCCGGGCGATCGGCGCATACGTGAAATGCGGCTTTGCGATCGAGGGGCGCGAGCGCGAGGCTGCGCTGGTCGATGGGACTTGGTACGACGACGTGATGATGGGCATTCTGGATCGGGAGTGGTTTTCTCGAAAGAACACAGGATTGGAGAATCGGTCTCCGTCGACGGAGACCTGACGACGATGCCACAGGACGACGTTTCAACCCGGGCGATGCAGGCCGCGATTGCCGTGGCGCGTCGGCTCGGTGCCGATGGCGTTGCCGCGACGATCCTGCACGCGTCCGAGCACGTCAGCATTCGCCTCTCTCCTCTCGACGTCGTTGCGCGCGTGCGCGTGGTCGATCAGCCAGCCGTCGACCAGGAGCTGCGCCGCGAGGTCGCGGTCGCGCGGCACCTCGTCCGCAAGGCTGCGCCCGTCGTCGGTCCGAGCACCGCGCTTCCGGCCGGGCCTCATTTTCAGGACGGTCTCGGGATCACCTTGTGGCAGTTCGTCGAGCACGTGGCCGCCGATTCGGAGAATCGAACCGATATGGAGAGCGCAGCCCGCGCGCTGCGTCGCATCCACGACGCGCTCGCGGATTTTCCCGGCGCGCTACCGCCGTTTCGGACCAAGATCGACAAGTGCCGCGCCCTGCTGCAGGACCGCTCGGCACTGACCGCCCTGCCCGGCGCAGATCGCGCCTTCCTGCTCGCGGTGCACGGCCGCGTCACGGCGGCGCTCGATGCCTTCCCGCTCGAGGCCGTTCCGATCCATGGCGACGCGGGCGCACACAACGTGTTCATTACCGCGGCCGAAGCGTTGTATGCCGATTTCTCCGACGTCAGCCTCGGCCCGCGCGAATGGGATATCGGCTTTCTGCCCGACATTGACCTGACCCCGTTCAAACCCATCGACCGCGATCTCCTTGCCGTCCTCGGCGATCTGCGCGGCTTGTGCGTCGCGGTCTGGTGCTGGGCGAAGTACGAGATGCCGGAGAAGCGCGAGGCTGCGGACTACCACCTGGGATATTTGAAGGAGCGGTTTGCTTGAAGGACGTCCAACATCAAGCGCGATCGTCGCTCAGCAATGCCTCGAGCAATGGGTGTCGCGTCCCGGCAAACGGGTTCACCACGGTCACGCCAGCCCACGTGAAGCCATCCTGAAGATCTTCGGACAGGAGCAGCCGGCAGTCGGCTTTCGCGGCAGCGGACAGGATCACGGCGTCCCACACACCCAGACGATGATCCGTTGCCAGATCAGCGGCTGTCAGCATGACTTCGCGCGACGTTTCGACCACAGGAAACGTGTCGTGCCAGGCCAGGAGAGCGCTGCGAGCATCACCACGCGAGCGGCCGGCCTTCCGCGTCAGCACATTGAACAGCTCACCGAGGACCTGAACCGGCAGCACGACCGTTTCGCGGGGAAGCCGGCGCACGAGATCGAGCGCGGCATCGCGCTTCCCCTCGTCGTTCAGGCCTTCCGCATAGGCGAGCACATTGGTGTCGAGCGCCACCTTCACTGATCGTCCTCGTAAAGGTCGTCGCGCGCCCACGTCTCGGCTTTGACGATCGGCTGCTTCTCGAGCCGGGCGAGCAGCACCGCGCGCGAGCCGGCTGCAACGCCCTCGTGTGTTGCAGCCGGGATGATGCGCGCGACCGGCCGTCCATGACTTGTTACGACGTAGCTTCGCCCCTCGCGCACACCCCGCAGGAGGAGAGAGAACTTGCGGTTCGCGTCCGCTGCTGAAATGGCTTCATCCATGGCCGCTACCCAAAAGTAGTTACATTAACTACATAGCGATTCCCGCCCGCCAAAGCAAGACGGAATGCCGTGAATATGTTTCAAATGGAACGAAGGCCATGTCTATGAAGTCGAAATCGTCGATTACCACTGACCTTCTCCCCGACCCTCATCCCGGGGAGATCCTGGCGGAGGAATTCCTGAAACCGATGGACCTGTCGCAGACGGCTCTGGCACGCGCGATCGGTGTGCCGCCGCGGCGCATCAATGAGATCGTCCTGGCCAAGCGCGCCATCACTGCCGACACCGACCTCAGGCTCGCGCGCTACTTCGGGATGTCAGAAGGCTTCTTCCTCGGCTTGCAGACCGACTACGAGCTGCTGGAACGCAAGCGCAAGATCGGCCAACAATTGAAGGCGATCAGGCCCCGGGCCGCCTGACACAGGAGGGAACCCCATGCCGAAGACCCCGGACTATTTCGCCGGCAAGACCATCGTCATCACCGGCGCCGCGAGCGGCATCGGGCGGGCGACTGCGCTGATCTTTGCCCGCGAAGGGGCGAACGTCGTGTGCGCCGACATCAATGCCGACGGCGCGCAGGACACCGCGAGCGCGGTCAACGCCAAGGGCGCGCAGGCGCTCAGCGTCGCGGTCGACGTCACCTCGCGGCCCCAGGTCGACGACATGGTGCGGCGCGCGATCGACGCGTTCGGCAGCGTCCAGTTCCAGTTCAACTCGGCCGGCGCGGCGTTGCGGCGCGCCAAGTTCCTGGAGATCGACGACGACCTGTTCGACCGCACCTTCGCGCTCAACACCAAGGGCGTGTTCTACTGCATGCAGGCGGTGCTGCCGCACATGCTGGGGAACCGCGCCGGCGTGATCGTCAACATGGCGAGCATGGCGGCGCGGCGCGGCGGCCCGCATACCTCGGTGCACTATGCGGCCGCCAAGGGCGCGGTCGTGTCGATGACGCTCGGCGTCGCCCGCGAATACGCCGCCTCCGGCATCCGCTGCCTGTCTGTCTCCCCGGGGCCGATCCGCACGCCGTTCCAGGAGGCGGCCGCCACCTCGCCCGAGATCATGCAACGCTTTCTCGCCGACGTGCCCATGGGCCGCTTCGGCGAGCCGGAGGAGATCGGCGAACTGGTGCTGTTCATGTGCTCCGACGGCTGTCCGTTCATGACCGGCGACACCGTCTTCGCCAACGGCGGCGGCGGCTGGCGGTGAACGGGGAGCGACCACGCGTGAACAAGAAAATTGCCGTGCTCGGCACCGGCGCCAATGGCAGCTGCATTGCCGCCGATCTCACCCATGCCGGGCTCGACGTCGTGCTGATCGACCAGTGGCCCGCTCATGTGGAAGCGATGCGGGCGAACGGGCTGCATGTGACGCTGCGCCAGGGCGAGATGCGCGTGCAGGTGCGGGCCCATCACCTCTGCGATCTCGCGGCGATGCATCAGGTTTTCGATCTCGTGCTCCTCGTCGTGAAGGCCTACGACACCCGCTGGCACGCCGAGCTGATCAAGCCCTACCTTGCGGATGACGGCTTCCTGATCGGCGTGCAGAACGGCATGACGGCCGAGATCATCGCCGATGTCGTCGGACCTTCGCGTACGATCGGCTGCGTGGTCGAGCTTTCGTCCTATTGTTTCGTTCCCGGCGAGATCAAACGCAACACTGCGCCGCAGAAGACGTGGTTCGGGCTCGGCAGCTTCCACGACAGCACGAAAGGACGCGAGGAGGAGGTCGCCGCGGTTCTGCGCCATGCCGGCAAGGTCGATCTCGTCGACGACGTGCTCGCGGCGAAATTCATGAAGCTCGTCGTCAATTCGATGACGCTCGGCACCATGGCAATGATCGGCGGCGACCTCGCCGACGCCCAGCCGGACGGCATGCGCGAGCTGATGATGCGGCTCGGCACCGAAGCACTGTCGGTCGGAGCGGCGCTCGGCCATCCTGTCGTGCCGATATTCGGCCTGAGCAAGCAGGAAGTCGAGGGCTCGAACAATCTCCTGATGAAGCTCGTCGACAAGCTCAATCACGATATCGGTCCCGGCCGCGGTGCCAACACGACCCTGCAGGATCACATGAAGGGGCGGCTGAGCGAGATCGACGTGATCAACGGCCTGGTCGTCGAGGAAGGCCGCAAGCGCGGCATCGCGACGCCGGCGAACGAGGCGATCGTCGCGGTGACCCGGCGCATCCACGCCGGTGAGCTCAAGCCCGACCTGTCGAACCTGAAGATTGCGATCGAGCTGGCCGGGCGGGACTGACGCCGGCGCGCAAGGTCAGGTACCCTATGGGCGCGTGGGTTTTCGGCCCGCGAGGGGAGGCATCCGATGCGCACGTTCGCCATCGTCATCGTGCTGCTCGCGACGGCCGGAGCGGCCCCGGCCGCCGAGATCAACGCCTTCATCTCGACCGCCATCAAGACGGTGACGGACGAGCTCATGCCGCCGTTCGAGCGGCAGAACGGCCACTCCATCCGGGCGAGCTACGCCCCCTCGGGCGCGCTGGTTCCACGCTTCGAGCGCGGCGAGCCGGTCGACGTCTTCCTCACCGACAGCACGGCGATCGACGCCCTTATCCGGCAGGGCAAGATCGTGGCCGGCCGCATCGATCTCGCCCGCACCGGCATCGGCATCGCGGTGCGCAAGGGCGCGCCGAGGCCCGACGTGTCGACGCCCGAAGCGCTGCGGCGCGCGCTGCTCGCGGCGCGGGCCATCGGCCACGCGTCGCCCGCCGGCGGCAGCATCACGGCGGGGCACATCCTGCGGATGTTCGAGGCGCTCGGGATCGCCGCCGAGATCACGCCCAAGGTCAAGCTCGCGGCCGGCGGCCCCCAGGGCCGCGTGAGCGTGCTGGTGTCGAGCGGCGAGGCCGAGATCGGCTTGCAGCAGGTCTCCGAGCTGTTGTCGAATCCGGACGTCGAAGTGATCGGCATGCTGCCTCCGGAGCTCCAATTGACCACGACCTATTCCGCCGGCGTCACGGCGAGCGCCCGGGAGGGCGAAGCCGCGCAGGCGCTGATCAAGGCCCTGACCGCGCCGTCCGCGGCGCCGATCTGGAAGGCCAAGGGGTTGGATCCGGCATGATGGGAGGACTTTCATGCGCAAGCTGGCGATTCTCCCGCCGCCGTGCTGATCGGCACAATGAACGCGGCGGGCGCGGCGGACATCGATGCGCTGATCACCACCGCCATGAAGGCGGCGATCGAAGAGGTCGTGCCGCCGTTCGAGCGCCAGACCGGGCACACGGTTCGCGTGAGCTATGGCCCGTCCGGCGGCATTTCGCGGCGGTTCCTCGGCGGCGAGCCGGCCGACCTGATCGTGATCGACAGCGGCGCCCTCGACGAGATGATCGGGCAAGCCAAGGTTCTCCCCGGCCGCACCGACGTCGCGCGCACCGCCATCGGCATCGCCGTCGCCAAGGGAGCCGTCTCGTGCTCGCGCCACCGCGCCGCCATGTCGCGCCGCTCGCGCAACTCGTGCCGCTCGATCCGCTCGTGCGGTGGCTTCGTCCTCGCCGCCTCGGCGCGCCGGCATTCCTCAAGCGCGATGAGCAGCGCGCGTGCCCACGGGGCGAGCGAAAACTGGGTCAGCGGATCGTCGCTCCCCATCGCGAGATCTCCGGCAGGGGCGAAGACGACCCGCGGCGGACGCGAGTGCACCAAGGTGAGCGGCACGTTGCTGTCGAGCGCAGCGCGCAACTCGTCGGAGAAGCTGTCGTCATCGAACACGAGGCCGAAGGCAGCGCCCTGGCCGATCAGCTTCGCCAGCCGCAGCGCCAGCGCGAGCAACAGCGCCTCGGTGGCGTCATAGTAGAAGGCGTGGCCGATCTTGGTGCCGGCGCGCCAGAAGCCGCCCATGCGCAAATTTCCGATCGGATCGGGCTTGAGGCCGAGCGCGGCGGTGACGGTGGCGGACGTGTACATTCACGTAGAGGGTACGCCTGTTTTTACCGCCGTCAATATAGCGCAAGCGGCGCTTACAGAAATGTCCGAAGAAGTGCCCGTGTTATCGGCACAACTTGCATTCCTCCGGATGACACATGGAGCGAGAGTGCAACAGTTTCAAGTACTTCCAGATTTTTCGCACTGCATGAAGCGCGAAGCATGGCGAGATCAGCCGCAACGCTCACGGTCGACTTTGTCGCGTCGTCCACGCGACCGCATTAGAGGGCCGCCGATGCGTTCGGGCACCCGCCCCGGTCTTCGGAGACCGGCCGGCGCGGGAAACTCACCGGCGGCCCGCGCAATGCGACGGCGCGGCTGCCGAGCTTGTCCCCCAGGAAACAGCGCAGCGGTTTCGGTCGTGCCATTCTCCCAGCATCGAACGGGTGCGAATGGTCGCGATCGTTTTCAGCTAGGTGGCCAGCTTGAGAGGCCACCGAACCCAAGGAGCGGACCAATGAGCAAGATCGAGAATGCCAAGACTGACCGCGTGTTGCGGGACGACGAATTGGACTTGGTGAGCGGTGGCTCTGACCGCCCCATGGAGCAAGTAGGGGACCTCAAAGGAGCGAGTGAACAGATAAGCCTGAATGCCGACGCTGATTACGGCCACAGCATCGCTCTGTTTGGCTCAGACTATGCGGACTCGATTTTCGGTTGATCGGACCTAGCCGCGTCGGGCGTCAGCATACCTCAAGCGGTCACCGGCATGGTGGTCGCGGTGCTGGCCGAAATCCTAACGGGACTTCTTGCATCGCGCGCGCGGCTTCGATCTCGACGCGAGCCGTTCGCGCAGTGCCGTTCGGTGCGATGATGGTCAGCACGAGCGGCGCGACGAAGCCGGACGCGACAATGCTTTTGCAAACCTGCTTGGCACCGGAGCGCGTATGACGCTGCACGCTGACCGATCCGTTGGTGCCGACGACGATCAGGTGAAACGGCGGGTCGAATCCGCAGTCGTCAACGAAATTTTTGATGAAGGTTTTGAAGCGCGCTTCGTCCTGCGGCGTCACGGTTTCAGTTGCGCCGAGCCGGAAGATCGATGATCTCGCCACCGCCGCTGCCCGCGCGGCTGCTCGCTTCGAAATATTTCATCATGGTGTTTTGCAGTTGAGAGCAGGTGGCATCGAGCCGGGCGACCGTGTTCTGCATCGATGCAAGGTCGGCGACCGGCTTGCGCTCGATCTTTTCGAGGCGCTTCGCAAGCTTGGCAACCAGCTTGTGCAAGTGATCGATCTCGGCGGCGGTCTCGCTCGCCATCGTCGAGGTTGCCTTCGCCAGCAGGGCGACAGGCCGATCAATTGCGCGCGCCGCCCTGGCCGCATCGCGACGCCTGCGCTCGGCTTCGCGGTCACGGTGCTTGGTTCAAGGCTCCAAAAACTTTGGAGGCTTCGGGCGTCGCGCGATCTCTAGAGGGCATCATTGGGCGGGATGTTTGCGGGGAGCTTGCGTCTCATCCGGCTCCATTGAAATTGCTGGGTTTTCAGCGCCGCGAAGACGGCAGAAAACTGCTGAGCCTATCCCCCAGGGAACAGCGCAGCGGTTTCGGTCGTGCCATTCTCCCAGCATCGAACGGGTGCGAATGGTCGCATTCGGTTCAGCTTGGTGGCCCGCTTGAGAGGCCACCGAACCCAAGGAGCGGACCAATGAGCAAGATCGAGAATGCCAAGACTGACCGCGTGTTGCGGGACGACGAATTGGACTTGGTGAGCGGTGGTAAAGTTAGTGTTCAGGACATCCACTTCCTGCGGTCCCAGCGGCCTTACGATCCCTCCGCGGGCAGCGTCGGCTTCTAAGAGAAAATCGAAAATTCCAGCATCGACCGAGTGCGAATGGTCGCGCTCGGTTCATAAGGAGATGTGTGATGTCAAATAATAACAACGAACACCGAGAGTTGACCGCAGCCGAACTCGACCTCGTCACGGGAGGTTTTGTCCTGGAAAATAGTTTGATTAATAACTACGCCAGTTTCAGTTGGTCCGAGTTCGCAGACAGGGAGTTGGTCCCAGTCGCAGACAGGGAATACCCCGCCCGGCGCGATGTACGACGTAAGGCAAAACAGGACGGCGTGATCTGGTGCGACGGCACGGCAGGCAATGATGAGGGGTCGGCAGCGGCCCCTTTTTCTAGTCTCAGCAGCAACCCGCGTCGTCGTCGGCGATCGCGCCGCCAACGTGGAAGCCGCGCGACAAGTCGCAGTCCTCGACGCCGTCCGCGACGAGCTGCCGGATGCGTGCATTGTCAGCGTCCGTCAAACTCGGCAAGGCGTCGGCGATCTTGCTCGGCAACCCGAAGGCCATGCGCTCGGTCGCTCCCTTGATCGTGCTCCAGCCGCGAACGAGATCGCGGCGATCGACGAGTTGGCCCGCCCCTGACGCAAGCGCGCGAAGTCAGGTAGCCTGTGGGCCCTCGGCCCGCGATGGGAGGGATCCGATGCGCACGTTCGCCATCGTCATCGTGCTGCTCGCCACCGCCGGAGCGGCCCCGGCCGCCGAGATCAACGCCTTCATCTCGACCGCCATCAAGACGGTGACGGACGAGCTCATGCCGCCGTTCGAGCGGCAGAACGGCCACTCCATCCGGGCGAGCTACGCCCCCTCGGGCGCGCTTGTTCCCCGGTTCGAGCGCGGCGAGCCGGTCGACGTCTTCCTCACCGACAGCACGGCGATCGACGCCCTTATCCGGCAGGGCAAGATCGTGGCCGGCCGCATCGATCTCGCCCGCACCGGCATCGGCATCGCGGTGCGCAAGGGCGCGCCGAGGCCCGACGTGTCGACGCCCGAAGCGCTGCGGCGCGCGCTGCTCGCGGCGCGGGCCATCGGCCACGCGTCACCCGCCGGCGGCAGCATCACGGCGGGGCACATCATGCGGATGTTCGAGACGCTCGGGATCGCCGCCGAGATCACGCCCAAGGTCAAGCTCGCGGCCGGCGGCCCCCAGGGCCGCGTGAGCGTGCTGGTGTCGAGCGGCGAGGCCGAGATCGGCTTGCAGCAGGTGTCCGAGCTGTTGTCGAATCCCGCCGTCGAGGTGATCGGCATGCTGCCCGCCGAGCTGCAGCTGACGACCATCTATTCCGCCGGCGTTACGGCGAGCGCCCGGGAAGGCGAAGCCGCGCAGGCGCTGATCAAGGCCCTGATCGCGCCGGCCGCTGCGCCGATCTGGAAGGCCAAGGGGTTGGATCCGGCATGATGGGAGGACTTTCATGCGCAAGCTCGCGATTCTCGCCGCCGCCGTGCTGATCGGCGCAATGAACGCGGCGGGCGCGGCGGACATCGATGCGCTGATCACCACCGCCATGAAGGCGGCGATCGAAGAGGTCGTGCCGCCGTTCGAGCGCCAGACCGGGCACACGGTTCGCGTGAGCTATGGCCCGTCCGGCGGCATTTCGCGGCGGTTCCTCGGCGGCGAGCCGGCCGACCTGATCGTGATCGACAGCGGCGCGCTCGACGAGCTGATCGGGCAAGCCAAGGTTCTCCCCGGCCGCACCGACGTCGCGCGCACCGCCATCGGCATCGCGGTCGCCAAGGGCGCGCCCAGGCCCGACGTGTCGTCCGCCGACGCGCTTCGGCGCGCGCTCCTCGCGGCGAAGTCCATTGGCCACACCGCGCCCGCCGGCGGCGGCATCACGGCGGCCCACGTGATGAAGCTGTTCGAGCGGCTCGGCATCGCCGCCGAGGTGACGCCCAAGGTCAAGCTCGCGGCCGGCGGGCCCAACGGCCGCGTCAGCGTGCTGGTGTCGAGCGGCGAGGCCGAGATCGGGCTGCAGCAGGTGTCCGAGCTGATGACGAACCCGGACGTCGAGGTGATCGGCATGCTGCCCGCCGAGTTGCAGCAGATCACCACCTATTCGGCCGGCATCACCGCCGGCGCCAAACAGCCGGAGTCCGCGCGGGCGTTCATTCGCCACCTCGCCGCGCCGGAGGCGACCGCGATCTACAAGACCAAGGGACTGGCGCTCTAAGCCACCCGCACCGGATACTGCAGGAACCCGCGGAAGCGGGCGCGGCCGCCGCGGACGAAGGATCCGGCGCGCTCGATCCGCGCGAAGCGCCGCACCAGGCGGCCGATCGCGACCTGCGCTTCCATGCGGGCGAGCGACATGCCGGCGCAGGCGTGGATGCCGGTGGCGAAGGCGAGATGCCGGTTGGGATGGCGCCTGATGTCGAGGCGGTCGGGATCGGGAAATTGGGCCGGATCGCGATTCGCGGCCCCGATGCCGATGTGAATGTAGGTGCCCTGCGGCATTGCGATGCCCCCGAGCGTGGTGTCCCGGGCGGCGCGGCGATTGCCGAGCTGGTTGGAGCTTTCCAGGCGCAGGAACTCCTCGACCGCGGTCTCGATGAGTTCGGGATGCGCACGCAGGTCGCCCAGGGCATCCGGGTTGCGGAGCAGGAGGTCGACGCCGTTGCCGATCAGGTTGGTGGTCGTCTCGTGCCCGGCATTGAGGATGAAGATGCAATTGTGCAGGAGCTCAAGGTCGCTCATGCGCTCCCCTGCCCCGCCGCCCCGCGCCGCTTCGCCGGCGCCGGGCGCCAGCTCGCTGGCGGCGATCAGCTTGGACAGGATCTCGCCCTCGTCCAGGTGCTGCTCGCGCGCACGGCGCGCCACCAGGTCGCGCAGATAGAGCTTGAAATCGTCCACCGCCTTGGTGCCGCGCCGGAACTGCTCGGGCGTCAGGACCGGCTCGAGCGCGCCGAGGATCGCGAGCGACCAGGCGCGCAGGGAGCCGCGCTCGTCGTCCGGTACGCCCAGCATGTCGCCGATGAGCTGCAGCGGGATTGCCGCCGCGAAGTCCGAGATCAGATCGATGCTGCCGCGGGCGGCGGCGCGATCGAGCAGGCGGTCGACCAGCGCCTCGATGCGCGGCTGCAACGCCGTCAGCGCCCGCGGCGTGAAGGCCGGTGCCAGAAGCTTGCGGACCCGGGTGTGATAGGGCGGATCGTTGAACACCAGGCTGGTCGTGTGATGCTCGTAGAGCGAGCTGTCGCCGAGATTGGGGCGGAAGTCGATTCTCTTGTCGGAGCTCCAGGTGTCCGGATCGCGATACACGGCGGCGCAATCGTCGTACCGGCTGAGGAAGTACGATCCGTCCGGCATGCGATGGATCGGGTCATGTTCGCGCAGCGCCCGATAGGTCGGAAACGGATCGTCGAGGAAGGACGCATCGAGCCGCTTGATGTCGAAATCGCGCGCGAGCCGTCGCGCGACCCCGCTTTCGCCGGCAGACGATCGACCGTCCTGCGTCGCCATGGTCCTGTCCGTTGTCGCGGCCTTCAGTCCCCTGCTGCCACGCATCCGCGTCGAGTTCGTGACCGGCATTCTGCACGCCATTCACCAGCGGCGAAACGGCCTGCGTGAACGGCGGGGACGGTTGGCCGGGAATAATGCGGCCATCGCCCGGCGCGGTGCCGGACCCTGGTTGAGCGTGCTGCGGCCGCCCGGTCCCGTGGCCACACTGAGTCTTACCCGAACAGGCGCCTGCGTCCGCATGCGTCGGCGATATTCGGCTCGCTTCCAGGCGCCGATCGAGAGGATCGCCGTGCAGCCGAGCCCGTTGGCGAGGAACACCACCGCCATCGTCCAGTCGTCCTTGTTCACCAGCGCATAGGCGACCGCCGACACGTTCGACAGCAGGAACAGGCCCCAGGTCGCAAACGAGATGGCCTGCGCGCCGCCCGGGTCCCTGGCCGCCCTGGCGATCTGCGGCAGGTAGGCGAGCACGCGCAGGCTGTTGCACAGCGTGAACGCTGCAAGGGTGATGTCGGCGGGCGTCATGCCACAGGCGACCGGAGCGGCGGGCGTGGGCCGGGGCCCGGCTGAAGCAGAACGGCTTCGCCCGATTGCTGCAGCCGCCGAAACGCGGCCGTCTCGGAACGAAACAGGGTTTGCCGCCGGCCCACGCCCTTCTCCCTGCGCAATGTTGCGACCGGAGGGGACGCTAGATGGACGGCGGCCTGGACGCTGTGGGAAAACCCACAACGGAAACCTCGGGCGACGGCGTGCGGAATCCCACAGCGGCTTGGCGGCTCAGTTCGGCTTGATGCCGGCGTCGCGGATCACCTTGGACCACCGCGCCGTCTCCTGCGCGATCGCTCGCGCATGTTCGCCCGCCGGACCCGGTGTCACCTCGAGGCCCATATTGCTCAGCCGCCCGCCGATGTCCCGATCGATGATCGCATTGCGCAGGCTGGCGTTGAGCTTGGCGATGACCTGCGCCGAGGTTTTCTTCGGCGCAACCAGGCCATAGCGCGTCACGGCTTCAAAGCCTCCGAGGCCGGCCTCGGTCATGGTCGGGATGCTGGGCAGCCCGCTCTGCCGCCGGTCGCCCGCCACCGCGAGCGCCCGCAACTGCCCAGTCTTGATTTGCGTCAGGACAGTCACCGCGTCGGCGAACATCATCTGGGCCTGGCCGCCGCTGACGCCGGCGAGCGCCGGCCCCGTTCCCGCATACGGCGCGTGGACGAGGCTCGCTCGGCTGACGGCTGCGAACTGGGCGCCGGCAAGGTGAGAGAGCGTTCCCACGCCCGACGAGGCGTAGGTGACGCTTCCCGGCCTGCTCTTCGCCTGGGCGATCAGATCGGCGACCGACCGGGCTGCCGATGATGCCGGTACCACCAGGACCTGCGGACTGGCAGCAATCAACCCGGCGGCGGAGAAGTCGCGATGCGGATTGAACGGAGGTTTCGACATCAGGCCGGGTAATACGCTCAGCAACACGGAATTGGCGACAAGAAGGGTGTGACCGTCGGCCGCTGCTGAAGCGACACTTCTCGCTCCAACTCCCCCGCCGGCGCCCGGTCTGTTCTCGACAATGACCGGCTGGCCGAGCGACTCGGTCAGCTTGGGAGCCACGGTGCGCGCGATCACGTCGACCGCGCCACCTGGCGCAAACGGCACGATGAGCGTGACGGTGCGCATCGGATAATTCGCCCGCGGAACCTGCACTGGGGCCAAATCCGGCGGCGGGCGCGGCGGCAGCGCCGCAACCGGGCCAGGGGGCGTCTCGACGGCTTGCGTTGCCGGCGCCGAGGTCCCCGGCGGCGGTTGAGGAATTGTCGGCACGACGCTCAGGCTGCGCTTGATTTCGTCGAGGCGCGCGCGTGCCAGGTCGGCGAAGATCGTACCGGGAAAGCGCGCGATGAAGGTCTCCAGCAGTGCCGTGCTGGTCGTATCCCGCGTCAGCGCCCAGATGCGCTCGGCCTCGCTCGATTGCTGCGGTTGTGCGCGCGGCAGTTCCGGCGCCGGCGACAGGCCGGCGAGATACACGTCGCCGCGCAAGGAGGAATTGTCCCACGGGACCTGGCGGTCTCCCGTGGCGCGCGCAACATCGGCACGCACCTTGGTCAGCATCTGGCGCACCTCGAGCCCCGGCGTGCCCACGTGCTTGACGAAGCTTTCGGTGAAGGGGCTGTTTGGCCCCATCCCATCGAGCGCCACCTTGTCTGGGGCAGTCGCGAACGCGATCAGCGTGCCGGTGCCGAGCGACGTGTAGGCGGCGAGGCCGGCACCGACCGCGCCGGAGCGAACCTTCGTGGCGAAGCTCCTCGCCAGCGGATTGTCGCGGCAGGCGTCGAGGATGACGATGTTGGCACGGTTGGGCTCGTCGAGGCTGGCAAGCACCTTGTCGAGCTCGATCATGCCGAAATTGAGATCGCGTGCCGAATCGAGCCGTGCGTCGATCGGTACCAGGTAGTTGCGTCCCTCGACCTGGAGCCCGTGACCGGCATAAAAGAGTAACACAACTCGCGCCGCGCGCGCCTGGTCGAGGAACTCGAACAGCGTCCGCTCCATTCCGCTGCGGTCGAGATCAGCGCCGGAGACCACCACGAACCCGATGCGGCGCAGCGCACCCGTTACCGCCTGTGCGTCGTTGACCGGGTTGGACAAGGCGGGGGCATGCACGTACCTGCCATTGCCGATGACGAGCGCGACGCGGTCCTGCCCGTGGGCGTCGAGGGGCAGCGCGCAGGCGCAGGCAAGAAATGCGAGGGCGAGAGCGACGCGGTGCGGCATGGCGGCCTCCCGGTGGCGTATTATAGCGCGGCGGCTCGAAGTCCCTCAAGCCAGCTGCCGCGCCATTGGTCGAGCAGCACCACCCGGAACGATCGTCGGGGTTTGCGGTGTTCCCCCTTCATCGCGGGCATTGCCTTCGACCCCGTGAACCTCGCGAAGGCCTCGGGCGCGCGCGCGCCGAATCACCGCATCAGGCTGGGCAGCCACAGCGAGATGGCGGGAAACGCGATCAGGATGGCGAGCCGCACTACGTCTGCGACCATGAACGGCAGCACGCCGTGAAACACCGTGCGCGTGGGGACCTGCGGCAGCAGCGCGTTGATGACGAACAGGTTCATGCCGACCGGCGGACTGATCAAGCCGATCTCCACCACCACGACGATCAGGATGCCGAACCAGATGGGGTCGAGGCCGAGGTGCACGATGAGCGGAAAGAACACCGGCACCGTCAGCAGGATCATCGACAGCTCCTCCATGGCGGTGCCGAGGATGACGTAGATCGCGCAGATCGCCGTCACCACCAGGAGCGGAGACAGGTTGTACGACGTGACGAGGTTCTTGAGGTCGTTCGGCATCGACGTGTAGTTGACGAACTCGGCGAACATCAGCGCGCCGGTCAGGATGGCGAACAGCATTGCCGTCGTGCGCGCGGACTCGACCAGGGCGTCGAGCAGCCTGTGCCAGGTGAGCGCGCGGCGCGCCAGCGCGAAGCAGAGCGCGCCGAAGGCACCGATTCCCGCGCCTTCCGTCGCCGTGAACACGCCGCCATAGATGCCGCCCATGACGACGATGAACAGCATCGCCACCGCCCACACGCCCCGGAGCGCGTTGAGCCGCTCGCCCCAGGTGGAGCGCTTGCCGCGCGGCCCCGAGGCCGGATCGGTCCAGACGATCCATTGCACCGCGAGGCACAAGAGAACGGTGGCCAGGATGCCCGGCATGATGCCGGCGGCGAACAGCTTGCCGATATTGGTCTCGGTGAGCACGCCGTAGATCACCATGATGGTCGAGGGCGGAATGAGAATTCCGAGCGTGCCGCCGCCGGCGATTGCCCCGGTCGACAAGCGGTCCGAGTAGCCGAGGTTTTTCATCGCCGGATAGGCGACCTTGGTCATGGTGGCGGCGGTCGCGATCGAGGAGCCGCAGATGGCGCCGAAGCCGGCGCAGGCACAGACCGTCGCCATGGCAAGGCCGCCGCGCAAATGGCCGATGCAGGTGTAGGCTGCGCGGAACAGCTCCTGCGACATGCCGGCGCGCGTGACGAAGTTGCCCATGAGTATGAACAGGGGCACCACCGACAGCGTATAGTTGCGGCCCGTCTCGTAGACCTTGGTCTCCACCATCGCCAGCGCCGGGGCGAAGTTCCAGTCGCGCAGATAGGCGACGCCGAGAAAACCGACGACGCCCATCGAGATGGCGATCGGGATGCGCAGCAGCGCCAGGGCCATCATCAGACCCAGGCCGACCAGAGCTTCCGTCATGTGGTGGTCGTCTTGTCGGGGTCGAACTGCACCCCGGTGCGCGGCGCGGCCGGGAAGGCCACCTTGGCGAGATGCACGATCCCGGTGACCGCCACCATGATGGCCATGAAGTAGACGAACGGGCCGACCGGCAGGCGCAGGACCTCGGTGGTGTCGCCATAGCCGGCGATCTTCCCGGCCTTGATCCACACCCGCCAGGCGAGCCCCAGGATCAGTAGGCCGCAGACGAGATCGACCAGCCGGCGCAGGAGCAGACGGCCCCGGGCGCGGAGCGCCATGTCGATGAAGTCGAGCGTGACGTGCTCGTCGGCCCGCGAGGCGAGCGGCAGCCCGGCGAAGATCAACGCCAGCAGCAGCAGCTCGGTCACCTCGAAGGCGCCGCGCAGCGGCCAGTTGAAGACGTAGCGGCTAACGACGTCGGCCGCCGTCAACGCCATCAGGCCGAACAGCAGCACGGCCGCCGCAGCCCCCAGCGCACGGTCGAGCCAGGCGCCCGCCTCGGACGGCTGCGACGGCATTGCTGCCGATCCGCTACTGGCCGGCAGCGACGCGCTTGAGCTCCTCCCGGAACTCGGCCAGCACCTTGGCGCCGTCGACGCCCTTGGCGGTGGCGTCCTTGACCCACTTGTCGATGATCCCCTTCGACCGCTCCTGTACGCCTTTGACCAGCTCGGGCGATGCCGCGGTGGCCGGGATTCCGACCCGCTTCATCTCTTCCAGCGCGGCGGCATCGGTGGCGTCCCAGGCCTTGCCTGCGAGGACCGCCAGCGGCTCGCCCGACACCGACATGATGGCGTCCTGGTCCTGCTTGGACAGCTTGTTCCACTTGGCTTCGTTCATGAAGAAGCCGAACGAGGAGCTGTAGAACCCGCCGGGAAACAGCGTGGCGTATTTGACCACCGAGCCGAGCTTGAAGGAGATGATCGAACTCGGCGGGAAAGAACGTACCGTCGGCGACGCCGGAGCTGAGCAGCTCGTAGGATTCGGGCGCCGGCTTGACGAACGCCGAGGCCCCGAGCGCGCGCGCCATCTCCTCGGCGATGCCGCCGCCGGTGCGGATCTTCATGCCGGCCAGGTCCTCGACCTTGGTGATCGGCCGCTTGGTGTTGAACATCTGGCCCGGTCCGTGCGTGAAGACGCCGAGCAGCTTGACGCCCTTGTACTCGCCGACCTGCTGCAGATATTTCCAATGGATGCGCGAGTAGGCCACCGAGTTGATCACCGAGGTGGCGCCACTGCCCGGCAGCTCGGCCAGGAGCGGCAGCACGTGGCGGGCGGGCGTGTAGCTCGCCGTGACATAAGAGACGTCGACGAGCTCGTCCCTGACGGCGTCGAACGTGCCGGGCGGTGCCGATGGATGCTTGGGCAGCATCTGCAGCTTGACGCGGCCGTTGGTGGCCTTCTCCACCTGCTGCCCCCAGACCGCGAGCACGTCCTTGGTCAAGAGATGGCTGGGCGACACCCAGCTCGACATGGTCAGCGTCGTCTGTGCGGCAGCCGGTTGCGGCATGACCGCGAACGCGACACCACCCAGGACCGAGGCTCCCACGAGCACCGTGCAGACGAGACGAGGCATTGGCGTCATCCTCCCCTATATGCGTTGGCCCTATCGGGGCATTTGCGGGTGGTGAGCGTCAAGGCCTATTCGCACACCCCGTTGGCCAAAAACTTGGGGCCGGGCCCAACCGTTCATGTGCCGTCCCCGTGGCTCAAGCAGGTTGGCGCAGGATTTCGGTCAGCGTCGCTTATTCCTTCCGCCAGCTCTTGGCGAACGCCGCCGTCGCGGCCTCGCGCGTGGGCTCGTAGCCGTGGGTCGGCCTGCGGTCTTCGTTGGTGGCCGCAGGCATGCGTCCAAATCCACTGCCCGCCCTCCGGCGCGGCCGCAGACAGGAAGATGCGGCCCACCACCTTGTCGTCGGTGAGCACGTCCGAACTGTCTCAGAATACGTTGTCCCGGCCGTCCGACCGTGTGATAGCGCCGTAGACTTCGAACGCATTCCGCTCCACCCAGTTGTGGCGCAGGAGGCCATCCGCGCCCACTTCCCAGACCGCCGTCCCGCACATCTCGAAGGGCGCGCCGTTCGGCTCAGTGCCCATGAGGCCGTTGTTAAGACCGGTCACCCGCCAGCGCGAGGCCACGCGGCTGCCGTCCTGGTTCTGGAACGTCTCGACAACATGGAACTCGAAGTGCCGGACCCTTGCCTGGAAGTCCTTCACCCAGGCCTTAAACCCCTCGCGGCCCACGATGTCCCGACCGCCGGATGTGATGACGAAATCCTGGTGCACCAGGCGATCGATGGCGTCGGGGTTCTGTGGCTGCTTCCATACCTCGCGCCAGAAGTTTTCAACGATTGCGACACTGTCCTGCGGCATGGCGGTCCTCCGGTGCAACGATACTCTAGCAAAAACGCCAGCCTGAGCGCGCGGTTCATCGGTACACGGCCGAGCAGATCTTGCGGACGTGATGGCGTTGTCCGCTGCGGGTCAAAAACCCGACCACCTGATTGAGGGTCTAGTGTCCAGTTTCGCGGGGTGTGGACAATGGCCCGCGGTAACACCGTTGGTCACGCTGCGCGATGCTGCCTAGGCCATCCGTTCGTCACTCCCGCGGCCAGGTGGCTGCACCCGCATGGGTGACGGCGCCTTCGCGGACAAGCCCACCAGCCTCGCGTATTTCTCGAGCACGCCGGCGAGGCGCTCGGGCGTGCGCGGCACATGGGCAGCGCGGCGAGCGGCCAGTTCCGCCTCGGGGATCAGGAGATCAATGGAGCGCGCGATGCAGTCGATGCGGATCGCCGTTTGCTCGCATGTCCATTCTCAGCGTCCGGTCCCGACGATACTCAGCTTCATCCCGCGCACTTCCTCCGTCGTCGGCGCGCGCGTCGCATCGCCTTGCCTGATCGTCAGGCGGATCGCGATGCGTCCGTCTCGGATCGCATCCGCCGAGACGGGCACCGTATAGGTTCCGGCATCCTGTCCGATGCGCGCACCGAACGGCGAAATGACCCCGAGGGAGCGGCCTGCGGCGGTGGCGATCTCGATCGTTTGGCCGCTGCGAACCGCGCCGACCTGCATCTCGATGAACGCGGTCTCGCCTGCCCCGATCGGTCGCGGGAAAGTCAGCACGATCTCGCGTTCTGCCCGTTGCACCTCGGCCGCAGTCCCGTGCGGCGCCACCAGCGCCAGCAGCGCAAGCGCTGCGGCGGTACGGCGCATGGCGGTTCAGACCGGCCCGACCGTGACCGACTTGATGGCGGGGGCCGGCCCGGCCTGCCCGCGCGAGGGCACCACCCGGATGGTCAACGTCGTGGCGTTTGCCGGGCCCTTCCTTGCGCCGGCCGTCGGCGCCGGCGCCGCGAACATCTGCGGCTGCTTCGGCAGCGGCACGACGAACGTGACGTCGTGGCTCATCTTCATCCGGGTCATCGCACCGAAGAACGCGATCGTGCCGGCAAAGAAGGGGCTGTCGGCGGCGGCCTCCGTGACCTGGCCCGGCGCACCGACCAGGACGTCGAAGGAGCGCCCGCTCGACGCTGGGCCCGGATGCGGCAGCGTCACTTGCGCCATGAGCGGACGCGGTATCGAGTCGCTCAGGTGGGCCTCGATCGCCGCCCTCGGGACCGCGACCGACGCGGTATTGCCCTTTGCAGTGCCCCTGGCGAGAGGCGCGGCCTTCGTCGACGCAACCTGAGCCGGCGTTGAGATCACTTTTTCGCCGAAGCCCGGCTCGTAATCGTACTCGAACACGTCGGTGCTGAGGTAGTTGCCCGCCTTTCCGTCCGT
Organism: uncultured Alphaproteobacteria bacterium; assembly: GCA_963777755.1. Lineage (GTDB taxonomy): Bacteria > Pseudomonadota > Alphaproteobacteria > Rhizobiales > Xanthobacteraceae > DATFWC01. Next base: position 4,863 of record CAVZSC010000043.1, on the reverse strand, counting down.
GACGTAGTTGCCCTTGCCGTCGACGTAGAACAGGAGGGGCTCGTCCGAAAGCGTCTTCAGGTCCGGCTGCGGCGGCAGATAGGGCAGATTGAGCGCCTTCTGTTTGCGCGTCCATACGTCCCATAGCCGGTCCATGTTGGAGTGATGCAAGAAGAAGATCGGATCGACCGGAGAGAGAAAGTTGGTCATGTTGCCATACGGGCCGGGATCGAACGGTCCGACACCGCCGATGTAATTGTGCACCTGGTTGTGCGGCATGCCTTCGAGCGTCGAGAACGTTCCGGGCGGGGAATTGTGCGACGCAGTCTTCGAGCTGGTGAAGCTCAGAGCGCCGACCGGGTTGTTGAACTCCGTCGGTAGCAGCCCCGAATAGACGACGAACTCGGAGACGTTGTAAGCGGTCGCTTTGTCGAATTTCGGGTTGTCGCGGGAGAGATAGCGCGACCCGCAGGTGAGCGCGTAGGCCATGTTTCCCGAAATGCCGGCACCGCCCGGAATGACATCCGGACTGAAGCCGGTGACATCGTTCCAGAGCTTGTCGAACGCCGTGTAGCCCCTGATGTTGAGCTGGGCCTTCTGCGCCGAGGAGAGCGAGTCGAAATATTTGGAAAGCGTCGGCTTGATGAACGAGGTGAACAGCGCGAGGTTGGTCGTAAAAGGCGCGAACGCCCGGTCGGTCGGCGTCAACGCGCCGTCGAACATCGTCTCGGGAATCTGCGGCAGCTGCGTCCAGTCCCAATACGGAAGCGCGAAGCTGCCATCGCCGCTCAATTCGCGAATGGTCTGCTCGAAATAACCGAGATAGCCCCGATGCCAGACATAGAACCACCAATTGCCGTGGGGGCAGTCCATCAGGTGGATGAAGGCATTGCGGAACCAATTGCGTGGATCGTCCGCCGGCAGCTTCAGCATGGCCTCGACGCCCTTCGCGTAGCTCGCGAGCATCTTCTGGCCGTTTGAGCTCGTGGCGTTGTAACGCGTGTATTTGGCTGCCGCCCGCGCAGGCTTAAGCGGCAGCTGCGTGGCCAGGATGACGGCGCCGGCGCCTGTTGCCAGTTCACGGCGCGTGAGCTCTCTCTCGGTCATGCTTCAGTCCTCGGATTGCAACATTGCAGTCTGGTTGCGGCCCGTTGGTCGTGCTCCGCCCTGGCATGGAACGAATTTCGCGAGCGTCCCCGCCGATGCGTGAAGCGGACGGTCGGGCTGTAAGATCATCGCTCCGTGTCGACTGCTCTTCCATTGCTTTACAGCGATGGCCCGGCCGGTCTCGAACAACTCGATCGCAATATCTCCAGCCGGGGTCATCTGCATCGTCCCTTTCAAATCAAGGACAAAGCCCCCGCTCGTGTCGAACGTTCCTGTTACGCCGTTCCCGGGGTCTCGCAGGATGGAACGAGGAATAGAGCGGCGCAGAGACGAATTGCCGTCGTCGGCCTCGAGGAGGCGGTTGCGTTCGAAGATGCACAGATCAGGTTGACGGCGCTTGACCAGTACTGCTGCCTCGCGCCGTCGTGCTTCACGACGCGCTGCATTTTCATCATTGTCGAGCCCATCGTCATACGAGCATCAGGTCACAACCACAAGAGAGCGTCAAGGGGTATGCCCGCGGAACGGGAGGAGGCCCACAACCGAAACAATCCGTCGAATCGTAAGGCAGCGCGCGCCGCCGCCCTGTCGGATCAGGCTGCGCTCGGCTTCACCGCGCGCACCGATGCACTCACGATCTGGCCCGCCACCTGCGGCACCAGCGCGTCGACATCGAAGGCCGATCGGTGAGCACACCGCTTCGCGAACAGACGGCCTACGTCTCCGACGAAATGCCAAGTGTCATGAAAATGGCCCGCCTCGACATCACGGTGTTCGGGGCCTCAGGGCTATTGAAACCGAATTGGCGATCCACTTCGCCCGGTCCGTTGGTCAGGCTGCGCGATGCTGCCCAGGCCATGCGCCCGTCACTCCCGCGGCCAAGTGGCCGCGCCCGCATGGGTGACGGCGCCTTCACGGGCGGGGCCGACCAGCTTGGCGTATTTCTCCAGTACCCCGGCAAGACGCTCGGGCGCGCGCGGCACATGGGCGGCGCGGCGAGCGGCCAGTTCCGCTTCAGGGATCAACAGGTCGATGGCGCGCGCCGCGCAGTCGATGCGGATCGGATCGCCGTCGCGCACCAGGGCGATCGGGCCGCCCGCCGCGGCCTCCGGGCCGACATAGCCGATCATCATGCCCCGGGTTGCGCCGGAGAAACGCCCGTCGGTGACGAGGGCCACTTTTTCGCCCATGCCCTGGCCGTAGATGAGCGCGGTGATGCCCAGCATCTCGCGCATGCCCGGCCCGCCCTTCGGTCCTTCATTGCGAATGATCAGGACATCGCCGGCCTGGTATTGGCGCTCCTGCACCGCCGTCGTGCAGGCCTCCTCGCCGTCGAACACCCGGGCGCGGCCCTCGAACGTGAGCGTCTCGAGGCCGGCTACCTTGATTAGCGCACCGTCGGGCGCCAGGCTGCCGCGCAGCACGATAAGGCCGCCCGTGGGACTGAAGGGCTGCGACGCGGCTCTCACCACTTCGCCGTCTGGCCCGCCGTGGTGGGCCAGGTGCTCGGCGAGAGTCCGGCCCGACAGCGTCAGCGTGTCGCCGTGCAGGTGGCCGCCGTCGAGCAGCGCCTTGAGCACGGCGTCGGTGCCGCCGACACCGTGCACGTCGACGGCAAGATAGCGCCCGCCGGGCTGCAGGTCGGCCAGGAGCGGCGTGCGGGCGAACACCTCGGCGACGTCGTCCAGCGTGAAACGCAGGCCGGCTTCGTGCGCGATCGCCGGCAGGTGCAGGCCGGCATTGGTCGAGCCGCCGGTTGCCGCCACGACGGCGGCCGCGTTCTCCAACGATTTGCGGGTGACGAGGTCGCGCGGCAGCGGGCCGCCATGGTTGAGGATCTCGGTGACGCGCTGGCCCGCGCGCCGCGCCAGCGCCAGCCGCTCGGAATAGACCGCCGGCAGCATCGCCGATCCCGGCGGCGCGAGCCCGAGCGCCTCCGACACCATCGCCATGGTGTTGGCGGTGAACTGTCCGGGACAGGAGCCGACCGTCGGCGCACACGCCCGCTCGAGACCGGCAAGGTCCTGTTCGCTCATGGCGCCCGCCAGCACCGCGCCGACGCCCTCGTAGGCCGTGAGCACGGTGGCGTCGCGTCCGCGCCAGCGGCCGGGCAGCATGGCCCCGCCGTAGACGAACACGCTCGGCGCATTGAGCCGCACCATCGCCATCATGATGCCGGGCAGCGTCTTGTCGCAGCCGGCGAAGCCGACGAGCCCGTCGTAGGCGTGGCCGCGCATCACCGCCTCGATCGAGTCGGCAATGATCTCGCGCGACACCAGGCTCAGCCGCATGCCCTTGTGGTTCATCGATACGCCGTCGGACACCGAGATGGTGGTGAACGGCACGGGCCGTCCGCCGCCGGCCGCAACGCCGAGCCGGGCGGCGTCCGCCTGGGGCGCGAGCGACATCGAACACGGCGTGTTCTCGCCTTGCGTGCTGACGATCCCGATCTGCGGCTTGTCGACATCATCGTCGTCGAGGCCGCACGCCCGCAGGAAGGCGCGGTGCGGTGTGCGGTCGAGACCCTCGGTGACGATGCGAGAGCGGTATTCGGGTTTTTCGCCCATGGTCAGGTCGGCTGACTCGTTCGCGCAGGAGGCGCGTTCTGACAAGGATCACCGCTGCTTGTAGCACGGAAGGCCTCGATGAACCTGGGCCCTCTGGACACGAGCCCGCTGCGATGACCAAACTCGGCTAGTGCTCCGATTCCGAATTTCGCATCACTTCGCGGCTGGCTCTCGGCGAAATTCGGAATCAAAGGAGCACTAGCAATATCAAGGCTCTCGTGCGGCTTTTGAATTTGAATTTCCTACAAGAGGTTGCGGCGAACGGATAGGAAATTCAAATTCGCCGCACGAGCACAGAGGAGTTTCCACGATGACTGTCATCAATTCCCAGGTCCATGCCTATGAGGCGAACACGCCGAAGCGACCCTGGCACACTGTGCCGAACTGGCCCCTTCACGTCACGGGTGACGAGATGGTGACGGCGATGGACAAGGTCGGCGTCGACGGCGCGATCTTCATCTCCGCCTTTTCCATGTACCGCTACGACGCCAGCTATGCGGTGGACGTGCAACGGGCCCATCCCGGCCGGTTCGCCATCGTCAAACCGGTCGACCCGGACGATCCGGCCGTGGCCGACGTCGTCGCCGACTGGAGGAATACGCCGGGCACGGTCGGAATCCGCATCATCCTGACGAAGGAGGCGAAGCGCGAGCCGGACGACCCGGGCCTCGACCGGATCGTGCGCGCCGCCGTTCGCCTCGATTTTCCGGTCAACATCCTGTGCTGGGGCAACCTGGAGGCGGGCACTGCGCTGATCGATCGCCACCCCGACGCGCAATTCATCATCGACCATCTGGGCATCCTGCAGCCGCGCATGCCGCCCGCTCCGCCGCAGCCCTGGGCCGACCTCCCGAAGGTGCTGGAGCTCGCCAAGCGCCCGAACGCGGCGATCAAGGTCAGCGGCGCCTGCACGCTGTCCCGGGAGCCGTATCCTTTCCCCGACATCTGGGACCCACTGGCCCGCGTGTTCGATGCCTGGGGTTTCGATCGTTGCCTGTGGGGCACGGACTGGACGCGCGCGTCCGCCGTCGTCAACTACGAGCAGGCCGTCGAGCCCTTCCGTCAGACCGGCCGACTGACCGACACCGAGCGAGCCATGCTCATGGGCGGCGCCTGCGCCAAGGCTTATGGCTGGTCGCCGAAGAAAGGCTAAAGCGCGTCCCGAAATGTGATGCACTGGAACGCGGCTTGCTCCATCCCTCCCCTGAAA
>CAVZSC010000042.1:0-54907 GCA_963777755.1 uncultured Alphaproteobacteria bacterium | reverse complement strand
TCATAGTTGATGTCGAATTTCTTGAATGGTTCGCGCCACGAACTCGCCACCGTACCTGTCACCGGTCAATCTGTTGATCCGGTAGGACCTGAGTAAGGTGACTGAACTCGATGACGACCGCTTCAGGACTGAATGGTGGTTTACGTTCGCGTACGCAATCGATGACGCAAACGTCCCTTGTCCTTGTGACCGATAGCACAGGGTCATGGAGTCGGCAGATCCACCTGACGGATCGACGAAAGCGAAAGTACCTCGTACCTGTCTGTGGTGCGCGTTCGTAAATGCCACGAACGATGCAGGCCTCCACCGCTTCGCGGTTAACGAAGGATTCGATGTCGGTCCTGAATAACGCACCGTACTCAGCGGACGCCGATGCAGGGTCACGCTCCATTGCTTCGATTGATGAAGCTCTTCCGGTACACTCGGATCCATCGTCCTGGGTTGGTGCCTGCCAGACTTCAGGACCGGATCGTTTTCTTTACCGAAATGCTTGCGGTGCGCATTCCACAGTTCACCACGACGGGCGTAGGGAGAACTGGCGCACAAACAACATCGCGTTGGGAAATCGTTGCCATCCCTGGTCTCAATGCGTTGATCACCTCGTGATCCGGTTCGGCGGCATCATCGGTTCCCCAGAAATGCGAGTTCGTCCAACAGGGCAGCGACGACGCTATAACCACGCGTGGTCCTGAAAGACGCGGTGTGGACTTCGATGGTGACCCGCTTGAACGCAGGGATATGGTTTCGAGAGGTTTCAGACTAGGATGGAGCTTTGACAGCATCGGGACCAAACCAGCCCAGTCCCTTGCAGTACCTCAAGATGGTGCGTGCCTGTTTCCTATCAGCAGCGACAACCATCAAGGTGGCACGTTCACCTGGTCCCAAAATATGGCTTCCAGTCCTTGAAACAAGCGAGATAAACCGCAATCAATGCGAGGGTGAAACTCTTGCCACCGCGTCTCCCGCATACCAACCACGCCTCATTGTGACCTGCGGTTAAAGGTAAGCACGTTCCGGTGCATTGTTTGAACAGTTCTAGTTGATCGTTATCCAATGGTGCTCCGAACAGCACCTTCAGGAACACGCGCCAGGCGGCCCAACTGTCTTTGTCTTGGAAGAACGGTTTGAATAGATGGTCATCATCAACCGCGTCCAAGATAGAAATCGTTGGTTTTGATTTAGCGAAGCGGGTACGGGGTAACTTGCCCAGGAGTTCCCGCGTCACTCTCTTGGTCAGGGATAAACCGTGCTATCATGCTGCCTGTCCTATTCTGGAAATGGTATTGGAGACGGCACGAGGCAACATCATCGTCGGTGAACGGACCGATCGCGGTTAATTGATCGGCAATTCCTTGCAGGAACCTGTCACGGTAATCGACCGGTACGACCGAAGCAGCATTCATGACGAGGGATCAACTGCGAGTAAGTCAGGCTCAACGGATGTCTCCTCATTCCTCCTGCCTCCTCGTCTACACCACGTCGCTTCGACCGCAGGTACACGTGGACAGGTCAGGCACCTCCTTGGGTCGACGTTGTAGTCCGACCGTCTCGAGCAAACGTCTCAATGTGTTGGAGCATCGTTGATAGTCGTCGAGTTGTGTCGGACCTGCTTCCCCGTTCTTGAACCTCGCCCAACGGCTCTCCATCAGTTCAAGCTGCAGGGTCAACATCGCTGCCCTCCGGACCCGAATTCAGTTCGGAATAGGAAATCGCGTCCTCACCTCCGAGATCGGCGATGTGCATCGCGGCAATGTCCCTGAGGCGTCGCATCCATGTGGTACGATGGTCGCTACCCTCGATGATGGCGTGACCATTCGACAGCGCTGCCCGGAGTTTAGCTTGGGTCACCACAAGGCGATTACGCCGTGACATCCATCAACCGTCGAAACGCGTTGCACCAGCAGGGGTTGAACGGACCCAACATTGCAGCATACGTTGCAGCAAATCAAGGCGGTGCCGTGTATGGCAGGATTTCCTACCCTAAACCGCCTGATAGTTAATCAGGCAATAGTTAAATCGCTAAATCACATCATAGATTTGAGCATGGATTTAACACGACTTTCACAGGCGGTTTAAAGCAGTCTTAGCGGTCTTATCAGGATCACACAATCCCTGAAATCACGGATTTCACGACACATCGGGGTAGCACCCCTGTTTCAAACGCGCTGTGTCGTGCGTACGTTCGTTGTGATGCAGGGGGAGCTATCGAACATACCCCCTCCAGCACACGTACGTCCGTCGATCTGTGCCGTCCTGGGAGGCATGTGTTGGTTGCGCAACGTTTTTCACCCCCCTCTCTCTTGCACCACTCGCTCTGCTATCACGGTTCTCTCGGTACGCAACGCGTCGACGATCCAAACTTTCCCACTGTCCATCGATCCGGGAGAATACCATGTCGGGGAGTTCACCGGCGTAGGTCTCGATCAGGCGTACGCGCTTGTCGATGCGTTGGAACAGGGCGACACAACCATAGGCGTCGCAACAGTTGTCCTTTTCCATGAACAGTTGACCTGCCCTGCTCCTGAAGTCGTATTCGATGCGACGAATACTGCACTTGAGTTTGTCGTGATGGAACGCGCTCATGCCTGCTCCTGTGTGTATATGGATTTACAAGCAGTCTTTCATTCAAGTTAGGGTCCCTCACTCGCAGTCCTTGTCTTAAGGTCATTTCCAGTCCGTCGGCGCGATTTAGATCGAATTTTTACACCGTGTTGCAGACTTCACCATCGTAAGTCTCGACCACGCGTACCCTGTTGTCGATGCGTTGGAACAGAGCGATGCAACCATTGGGGTCGTCGCAATCGTCGTCCTTGTCCATGAACAGGCGACCGGTTTTGGTCACGAAGTCGTATTCGATGCGCCGAATATCGTAGTCGATGCGCCGAACATCGTATATGAGTTCGTCATGCTGAAACGCTTTCATACCTGCTCCTGTGTTGTGTGCCTTCATTCCCATGGAGGTCTTTCGCCTGCTCCCTTGTTTCGTTTCCCTCTGAGCCGTTTGTTCTCTCTTCGCTGTCGTATCCGCTGACATCTCTGCTCCCACTCTAAACGTCGCTGTTCCGCCTGTTCCAACCAACGCTGGGCAAGATCCCTGGCGCGAAATTCCTTCTCGTCCTTGATGGAGGACTTTGGTTTATTATCTAACCTTGCCCTCTCCCATCTAAGTTTTGCCGCCATGGCAGCCTCAGACATGAACCACATTGGTAGTCTCCTGTGGGGTTTTTACTGTTCCACAGGAGAACATACCGGCGATATCCCTTACCGCACCAATTTCTCGACCTTGGACCAATTGTCGGCGACACGCTGCATCACCGCCCGATTGCGTTCCGCCTTCGCCCGTGCCGATCCCATTTCTTGCGGTCAATGAGTCGATCTAGCTCGGTGCGGATCAGATCGGCAATGACGTTTGGCGCCAATGCATCCAGTTCCCAGCACTTGTCGGTCTTGAACGTCCGTCGGTACCAGGGCGTACGCGGGTCTGTTTCCTTGATCGGGTTCGTTGGCAGCCGACGCGCCTGCTGCATCGTCAATGCCAAGCGGCGGACCTCGACTCCCTGTTGGGCGTAGCGAGCGAGCCGCTCACGCGTATCCACCTGCATGTGCATCCCGGTCGGATCATGATCGGTCAGCAGCAGCACGAGTGGAATCTGACCTAGGTCGAGAATGTCCGCGCAGCGCTTGCCGGCCAGATACATCGCGCTCGTGGAGTTGCTGCCCTTGTCGCCAGATACGGCACGAGGTATTTCGTCGCACACACCCTCGATGACGCCGATCAACGCGTCCTTCTCGATCCACACGAACGATCGATATGGCTGATTGATCCACGGGTCCTCGTCATAGAACCGCGCGGCGAATCTTATCCGTTCCGCAGGGTCATGCCACACCGACGGTCCGTGTTCGACGCGGGCGCGGTCCTCGATCGCATCCCAATCGACCTCACCCGCGTCGCGTCCATCCCCGATCACCCGGCAGACGTGTCCATAGTTCTTGCGCGTGTTCGCAAGCAGGTCACGGGCGACGAACTGGTAGAACAGTTGGCGCAGGGTCAATTCGAAGCCCTGCTCCTGATACTCCTCGATGATCGCGTTCGCCTGGTCGAGTGTCGCCCGCGATCGCTGGTTGAAGCGATGTGGTATGAACAGCTCGCGCGCCATCACGGCGTTCGCTGGGTGAGGGCGACCAGCTCCTCATAGGCATAGTAAACGGCACCGTTGGTTTGCGCGACAACCGCACCGGTGTCAGCATCCCATCCTTTTCCAATCTAATGACCGAACTGACGCTGCACCCGATGGCATCCGCCGATTGCCGTCGTGAACACAATAACTGCGGAATGGATTTTGCCTGCGCATAACCACGACGTTGCACAGGCACGTCGCGGGTCTTGTGGTCTTTGACCGTGAGCATGTATTTCCTCCAAACTACCGTCGCCCGCTGTTTTCTACGTGGTGCGGGTAATCACGCCGGTTTGGAGCACGGCCTCAACAAGGGAAAGTATAGCAATCTTCATTCAAATTGCAAGGACAATATGCTGGTGAAGGGCACCCGTAAGGGTTACCCGTAAACCAATCGCTAACATTTATCCTTTGAACCGCCAATTCTTGAATGGTTTACGACGGCGGGTGCGTTGGAATTCACGTCTTTCCCGCTCAAACCGACGTTCCTCACGTAGTTGATCCGACGCTCCGCATCCTGCTCCGGTGTTGGTTGATCCTCCAGAACAGAGGGAGGAATGCAACCGTCGGCGATCATCAAACGCAGATCCTTGCGAAATGAAGCACGGATGGTCGCGATAGCAAACCTGGTCGTGAGAAAGCCCTGCTTACGCAACTGCAACACCAGTTCAGTCGTGGTGATAGAGGGGTCTGCAAAAAATCAACCGTGAAATCTCATTCTGGACGGAAGTGTAGTAGCGCATTCGTTAACCATGCTGTGTCACCTGCAAAGCGAAAGGATAGAGAGAAGGAACTTTCCGGAACAACCAAAGAACACACACGTGTATGAAGAAGGAACAACAGTGAACGATGATCCTTTCCAGACTGCAAATGCATCAACACATCATCCTGCAACGAAGATGTTCTGATCCGGATGAAGTGAAAGGATGGAATGAACCAACGAAGACACACACGTGTCATGTGATCCATTGCAAAGGATCGAGATGAGGGTTGACCTGGACATGTTTCCGATTCTGTTTAACAATGAATGTCATCATGTGGTGGAGATGTGTGGTTGAACATCGTCATGGGATGGAGATGAAGGTGGTGTTCGAGGTCCATGTGCGGGAACGTTGGAAGTGACCCCTGAAATTGAAAGATGTTCCGTAGTGATACGGGTTTGTGACGATGTGAGGGGTTTGTTGATATGTTCATATATAATGTATGGGGTCAGGTACGGTCCACGCCCGTACTGATCGATAAACCGTTGCAGGGAACGATCGTCCTGATCCGCATGCAGGGAATAGTGATGGTACAGGGTGCCACCGATGCGATGGTCACGGTTGTATGTCAGTCGTCCGTAATGTTCGATGCGACCACGCTTCCGCTTCCCTCCTGACAACTTGTTCTGGTGGAACCTTCCCAAACGTTCCAGATCGAGATCGAACAAACGAAACCATCTGCTGAATAGGCATCGAAGTCGAAGCTGATCAGGTCGCGTGGCTGATGCAGACCAATGCGACGCACGAATTGAGTTCCTTCGTGTCGACCTTCGAAATGAAAGCACGCTGTCTCCCCGGTCAATTTGCATGGTCTATCACCGTACCAATCGTACCAGTGACCGGTATGGCGTTCACCTGCCTCCGGTGGCCTCCGGGTCGTGTATCCTTCCGGATATGAACGGACCTGCATCTTGCCGTGCCATGGTTGCAGGAAGCCTTTCTTGAACCGTTCATCCCACTGCCACGGGGTACAGTCGTCGACGAAAATCAGATCGATCGAGACTTCGACATAGTTGATGAGAACCCCGTCGTCGTCGAGGTGATCCAGCAGGTGCAGTGCTTCAGTTGTTGGTTGGTGGAGTTCGAGGTGTTGCACATAGTGCGGGTCGAAGAATGCGGGCCATTCGTGACGCGCAGGCCACCCGGACCGCAGCCCTGCTCCAATGCTTTGAGGGTATTCTTGGGTAGCGGTTCCTTCGACCAAAGTCGCACTGTGTCGAAATATTTGTAAGCAGCGACGACTACGCCTTGAGGATTGAAACAGCCTGCCGACTCCGATACATTCGCTTTCGTCAACACGGTTCATCCCCGTTTTGATCTCGACGGTTACCCACTGTCGTGCACCACCGAGACTGTTACTGGACCCCGCTCCTCGCACCGGAGCGGGGTCTTTCCATGCAGGACATTATCAGCGCTGACGCCACTCTCCAATCTCTATTTTGTCGACCTTTCGCTGTTGAAACGGTCGACTAAGACGATGGTTTGGTAGTATGATTTAGCTCCGGTGCTCGGGTTACCGTGCCGGAGCGGGGCGACGGTTAACAACGTTCGTCCTGATTGCGAGCACCCCACCGGGAGCCATGCAGGCTCCAATCGGCGCGATCCAATTCTCCAAACTGCAAATAGCACGTGCGCGCCCAAACCATTTGAGCGCGTGCGAACGTCGAAACACGCGCCCGGATTGGGCGCAATAGGAGGATGCGATGCGTACCAACAACTTGCGCATCTAGAACTCGACGAGCTTCGTGACCTCAGGGATGAGGTCTTTGCCCTCATCACGGCGAAGACGAACGAATGCAAACCGATACCGGTGGAGCATTTCATTGTTGACGTCGGACCCGGGGAGAACGGGTTCAACTGCTATGTCGAGCTCAACTTCCTAGACGAGGACGGCAGCGCCGCACGCTTCACGCTCGATTTGAAGCCTGCACTACGCTTCGAGCGGCAACTCGGCTTGCGCCTCGACCAGCTCGTTCCGGATCGGCGACCGCTTGCACCCGAGCCAGAGCCGCCCATGGACCAAGCTACGATCGACAAGTTCAACCAGCGCCTGAATGCGGTGAAGAACGTCGTTGGCCACCAATACGACGACCTGCTCGAGGGGATTACGTCATTCCTTCCAGACGGCGAAGTGCTCCACTACTCCGTCGTCTGGTCCGATGCCGACGACGAAGATCCAGCGATTGCAAAAGTGAAGTTGTTGACCAAAGACGGGGTTCAACGGCTCACATTCACAGGAACCAAGCTGGCACGTGAACTCGCGGTCGCACTAACGCCGCCGGATGGTGTGGAAGAGGGAGAGAACTGACGCCGTCACCTAGCGGACCTGCAATCAGTGAGGGAGGGCACCTTGATGCGCTCTTTCGTTGTGGACGATCAACCCGACCTTGCAGAACCGTCGTCCAACATTGCAGAGGGATTTTCTGCGGTTGATCGAGATGGCAGGAAATGCCCGTTGTTATTGATGTTTCTGTCCGGATCTCGAACCAGCACGATGGCCCAATATTTGATTTAAAATCAAATATTCAAGTTTGTAAAAACGCCCGCGCCAGCCATCGTGTATGCAACCCTTGGGGGTGGGGGGCAAAAAAAATCAAGCAAGCTTGCGAGAGTGTCGCGCTGGGGAACGTGACGAACGTGGGGAACGTTTTTGCCAACGGTCGCCACCGGGGCCGAGGGGTACCGGTGGCTCACAATTGATCGCAAGCTCCTAGTCTAGTGAGGCTGCTCGTGCCGACCTCGGTCGTGCCGAAGCGATCCCACCATTGGCCGACGAAGCGCAATTCCTGATTTGGACGAGTGCACATGTGCAACTGGCGGTTAGGTCAACCCGTCTGTTCACACGCGTCCACACTTGGCGTCCACACTTCGATTTCCCCGTACAGGTCGAAGTGTGGACGGTAGTGGTAAGCGCATGATTTATTGACGTTTTTGACGTCCACACTTGGCGTCCACACTTCAACCACCTAGGGGGACGCGAAGTGTGGACGTGAAGTGTGGACGTGGGAGTTAGATGGTCAGACCGGATCATCATCAGCTTCAGGATCCAGCCGGGTGAGCCAGAGGTAGGCGATGTCCTCGATCTCCCCCATCCCGATCAGCTGCTTGTCCTCAGCCCAGGCGAGAGCTCGGCCAAACTGCATGTGTCGGGTCTTTCGTTTCTGCTCAGGCGATCCGTCTGCCGGGGTACGTGCGTAGTACTCCTGCCGCACGATCTCCTGTTCAACCATCTGCACGGTCGGGCCGTTCGGCGGGACTGGCAGCTCGAGTCCATACGTCGCCAACGCCTCCAGCAGCACCCGCTTCAGCCGTAGCACCGCAGTCCGCTGATCCTGCCGCCGGGACTGGGCCCAGGGATCTGTCTCAGCAGCTGTGCCACCGGGAGCGGCCGGCTGCCAGTCAACGACCATCGTGGATTCGCGCTCCCCATCCTCGTCCGGCTCGGACACTTCGACCTTGCGCAGCGCGAAGGGAAATTCGCGCCCCTGCTGGCCACCGCGGTTTTTGCGGATCGCCAGCCTTGTGTTGAGGACGCTGCCGCTGATGTCTCTCTCACCAAGGCAGGCCAGCACCAGGTCTGCCGACGCCTCTTTGCTCGAGGCGCCACGCGTGCCGGCTATCAGGTTCTTACCGAAGTGATCGACACCGAGCACGAAACAGCCGATCGCCTGTGCGACCGCCTTCAGCGCGTTCATGATCGCTTGGCCGGCAGCCGCATCGTTTTCGTCGCCAGCCCTGGCGTAGCCGGCACAGGCCGCGATCGTGTCGATTACGATCAGTCCCAGCGGGAACCCGAACTCCTCGGCTAGGGAAGCTTCCGCCTGCCGCGCCATCGCGATCAGCAGCTCGACGGCTCCCTTGTGTAGAAGCAGCGGCGCTGTCTCGTACCAACGTACCGGCGCTCGCTGCATGCCGCCGCACTTCGCCGCGACGACGGCATCGAGACGCAACCGAACTTCGTCAGCACCTTCAGCCACAATCAGCAACACGCCGCACTGCCGTTTCACGGCGTGGCCGAGCCAAGGCTGCCCGGTCCCGAGCGCGGCCGCCAGATCAAACGCAACGAACGTCTTACCCGTAGCCCACTGGCCGCTCAGGAGTCCGTGCCCCACTACCGGCACCACGTGCTTCACCAGCCAGCCTTTCCGCGGCCGCGGGTCCGGATCACCATGTGCATACAGCGGCGGCAGCTTCGGATCCCGAGCCGGGGCTTGCTCGTCCGGGAGCTTCGGATCCCGAGCCGGCGCTTGCTCGTCCTGGAGATCCTCGTCGAGCTCAAAATCCTTTTCAGGCTCCGGCGGATCCGGCTCCTCCTCCAACTCCGACGAATCCGATTCCTCTTCCAGCTCCGGCGCCGGCTCCTCTTTCTCGATCTCCGACTGTTGCGACGGCTCTGGCTGCTTCGCCTCCCATCCGTTCACCCAGCCGCCATTGCCATCGAACTGCGGCAGCAGACCAGCGGAGAACTTGCCGGCACTCCTGGCGATTTCCTTGTGCAGCCGCTCCTCCGCCAAGTAGCGGCTGCCGATCCCATCGGGGAACTGCTGCAGATATTGCTGGATCTGCTCGACGCTCCACCCGCAGCCGAGATAGTGGCCAACCACTGTATGAAACACATCGGAGCGGTTGGTTCCGGCCGGAGCTCCTTCGCGAACGATCTCATCGATCTGCTCGACGGTGTAGGTCGACCCATTTCCGTTGTAGCCGTTGAGGGTCGGCGCGGCCGATACAGCCGCGGCTGCCTGGCGCCGCTCCGCCCACACAATGGCCCAGTCAAACAGTCGATCGATGCTCGTCAGCTGTTGGATTGAATCCAGCCGGTAGCCGGTAATTGTCAGCGCTTTACGGGTGCGCCGGAAGAGCTCGACGCCAACCGGCTTGCCGTCAATCACCAAGCTGTATCTTTTGTGTAAAGGTTCGCCGTCCGCCAATCCCCAGATGCGGCAGCCGGTCCCAGATGGAGTCACTTCAGAATAGGTGTGCCGGCCGACGTCCAGAAAATTCTGCGCCCATATGTCAATCGAGCAGGTGACAAGGTCGCGGCAATAATCGATATCGACGGCACCGAACGGGTCGTCCTCCGTCAGGATGTAGGTGAGGCCGTCGGCCTTGCCTGCCTGTACAGCGGCCAGCGCGCTCGCATGGTCGCTCCATGTAGCAGGATCTTTCGTGCTCGCATGCCGGTCCGGCTGCGCCGCCATGAATGGCGGTTTTTGCCAGCGATCCCTCTGGCGCATCCAGCGGAAGACTGCCCACTGGCGCCGCTCCACCAGCGGCGCCAAGGCGCGCGGCGGATTTGCCAGGTTTCCTATGTATGTGGTAGGTTTACCTTGAGTGTCGCCCACGACACTCCCTCCAGACGAAGACGGCGAGCCGTATGCAGCGGCTCGCCGCAGTTACAAGTCACCATTAGAAGCCGATTTCATCATCTAATTCGTCGTCGGCGACCTGCTGCTTCACAGCAGGTTTAGCCGGCGGTTCGTCGTCGAGCTCGGGATCGGCCGACGGCTTCGCTTTCACCGACGCTGCTGCGGCGTGGCCGTTTCCAGAAGCCTGCTTAGGCGGCGGAATGCGCACCCTCAGAGCCGGCACCATCCGGCCCCGGTTATCGGCCATCGTTGAGAAGACGACGATCATCTTACCGGCCCAGCCGGCGACGTCGTCACCGAAGGCACTACGCAGCACCCGGTTATTTGTCTTATTGAGGACAAGTCCGCATTCGTCGTTTGTGAACCACACGACGAGCTTCTTTTCCTTATCGGCTCCAGTGCCAACCTCTTCGGCCGTGACGCTCTTGATCCGGAACTTGCGTTCGCGTTCGATATCAGCGGCCTTGAGGTATCTAGACTTGTCGAAGTCCGATGCAAGCAAGACCATAAGGTCCTCCTGTTTTTGCGGTTGCAGATGCGGTGAAGGCCCGGGCGTCAGCCGGTGCAGACGTGGTCACCCCTTTGTGTAGCGCGGCCCCGACCAGGCACTCGCTGCGATCGGAAGATCGAGCGCCCACGCCGGTTTGCGTGTCATGAGGCAGGTGAACTCCTTGAGGCTGCCAAAACCCTCTGGCACCTCAGCAACGATCTCGTCGTGCACATGGAGAACGATCGGAAAACCGGCAGCTTCAATTCGCAACATGGCTTCGGCGAGAATGTCGCGCGCGATGCCGCTGACGATGTTTTCAACCCAGATACCTGCGTAGGCGCCCTGGCCGTTCCGACAGTCGCAGAACCGGCCGCCGGAATTGTCGCAGAAGAGAACGCGCTGCTCGCGATCGTCGCCGACGATGCGTGGATACGGGTAGCAAATCTTCCGGCCGCTCGGCAGCTTCAGGAGTAGAGCGGCGTCGGCACATTTGAACGCAACTGGGCCGCAGCGAACAACACGATGGCGCTCGCGCACCGCCGCCCAGGCAGCCCGGTCGACGTCATACCAAAACTTTTTGATCTTCGGGTGAGCTGCGCGCCACTCGCGTTTGAACTGCTCGACTTCCCCGTCCGAAAACCGGCCCGGCTCGAACTTCCGCCAGGCGTTGAGGCCGCCCTGATAACCGAAAGCGAGGTCGCACGTTTTGCCAACGCTGCGCTGCGGAGAGCTTTTATTAAACGTGCCGTGTGGCACACGAAAAATCTTGCAGGCCGTAATGCAGTAAGGCTCGTCCCGCGGATCATGCGTGGCGTCGAAGCGCCGATACGCATCCAGCTTCCACTCCTCCCTGGCAACCCATGCCAGCACGCGGCTCTCGATCGAACTGAAGTCGGCGCCAATCAGCAGGTGACTCGACGCTGCAACAATCGTTGCGCGGCTGCAATCGCCGACGACCGACAGCGGCTTTGGATAGAGCTTCTGGACGTGTGCATAATTGCCCGTTTTGACTGCGGCGATGGCCGCATCGATATCCTCGACAACCGGCCGCTTCAGATTTTGCGGCTGATATCCAACCCCGGCGAAGCGCCCGGTGCCGGCCCCGTGATAGCGAAACGCTCCACGAACGCGATTGTCGTCGTCTACACGGGCGAGCAGGGCATTTATTTTCTTGACCGCCGCCTGGGCTCCGCCGAGTCGGAGCTCGAGCACCCGCCGCACCGCCAGGTCCAGCTCCTCTTTCTCAAGCTGCCGCTCAAGCGCCTTCCGGTCTAAACTCTTGCCGTCGTAGCCACGCGGCTGCAGCCATTCGAGGAGCCGTGCGACTTGATTGATGCCGGTAACGGCACCGCCGGTTAGGTCCGCCAGTTCCGCGTCGATCTCCGGCGCCGCGGCCTGTGCAATTCGCCGCGCAGCCTCGGCAAATGCGCGATCGACACAAAAGCCGCGCGCATTAATTTTACAATTCAAGACCCATAGGGACTGTTCCGACGGCGGCAGTTGCGGCACGCGGAGATCGAGTTCGCGCTCCGTCTCGACATCTTGAGCGTTGTAGACGCCCAGTCGCTGCAGCCGCTCCGGATCGTCGAACCAATAAATTTTGGTCGGGTCTTCGCCTTTGCGCGGCCGACGAGGTTTGCTCATCTGCTGCATGAGCCGTTCGCCCGCTTTGTCCTTGCGATTCGCGAGCTCTAATGCGTCCGCTACATCACTCAGCCGGGCCGGCAATCCCGCCGCGAGACAGCGTGCCTGGGTGCAGCTGTGGCGTTCGAGCGGAATCTCCGGCCAGCCAAATCGCGGCGCTAAAATGTGCCTCTCGATCTCGGTTTCGAACGCATCGTTATGGGCGCAAGCGCGCCAGCTCGCGTTACCGGCGGCTTCGATGACCTCCGTCGGCGTCGGGTCGCCGGGAAGCCAAATCTGTACCGGCGCATCGTCTACGGCGATCGCAGCACAGACAACCTCCGTGTGAGGATTGGCCGCATAGCGGTGTAGGCCCGCGGCCTTGAGCGAGACCACGCTGCGCGTTTCGTAGTCGCGGTAGATTACATGTTGTTTGGGAGGATTGGCGTCGGTCGCGGCAGTAGCGCGGTAGGGCAGAGGCTCATGCATGATCAGGGGACTCCCGGTCGGCGATGGCTTGCCGCTGACTGGGCAAGCTCGACGGCCACGTCGATGATCGCCGCTGCCTACACTTGCACGCGGCGAGCCTTCGAGCGCCAGCCAGCAGGCGTCCGTTCTCGTCGACGGTGATCGGATGCAGCAGGCGGATCTTGACGATGCTCGTAGCGAGCCCGGCGATGTCGCCGAGATCGCGGCGGGTGCGGACGCCGATGGTGATGGCGGAAATGCGCCGCGTCGCGCCGACGGTCGCCTTGCTATTCGGGATTCGATCAGATATTGCCACGGCTGTTCTCGTTTGCCCGGTCGCCAACCGGGATTGCCCTAAGGTCAAAATGCGAAGCGCCGCCCTGTGATGGCTGGGCGGCGTTTTGCTTAGGCGTCGTCAGGCTTCGGCATCACCCCAGCGCGGTGAAGGTTTCGGCCATTGACCTGCATTGGGGGCGGTAAAA
The DNA here is from genome assembly GCA_963777755.1 of uncultured Alphaproteobacteria bacterium. Taxonomy (GTDB): domain Bacteria; phylum Pseudomonadota; class Alphaproteobacteria; order Rhizobiales; family Xanthobacteraceae; genus DATFWC01. The sequence continues at coordinate 41,539 of CAVZSC010000042.1, read as the reverse complement.
TTCCGGCTTTGACCCACCTCTCAATGGTGCGCACGGAGCGGCCGAGCCGTTGTGCAACACTGGCCGCCGGCTCAAGCGAGGTGACGGCCATCGGCAGTTTCTTGCCGCTGGGTGGTACCGCTGTGTCGGGCGGGTCCGTCTCCAGGTCCTCGTGCGGCTTCTCCAGTCCGTCGTCGAGGCCGCTCTTGATGGTCGCGCGCACGCCACGGCGGCCGCCGCCTTTGGTATCGTCGACCAGCCCGCAGTCCTTGGCGGCGGCCTCCAGCTCGCGCTCGACGTCTGTGCGCTTGATCCAGCCGCGCGCCACCATGGTGCCCAGGCGGAAGGCGCAATTGTAGAGTTTGCGATTGCGCTTGCCCACGGGCGTGTCGCGCAGCTCGCCGGCGACGTTGCGCAGCGCCGCCTCCGCCCACGCCTCCTCTCTGCACCCGAATGGGTTTTTACGCGGTTCCTCGTGCGGTTCTTCGCCAGGTTCCTCGACCGGTTCCTCGTGCGGTTCCTCGACCGGCTCGCTAACAAGATCGATGAGCCACGGCGGCGCCTCGGCGATCGGCAGATTGTTGAGCCAGCGATACTCGCCGTCTGCCCGCACGCTCGGCGGTGCCACGAACATGCTGCCGTCGCCCTTGATGTCGACACCGGGCGCCAGCTCGCTGGACGAGGACTTGATCCTGATGCCGCGACCAGGATGGCGATAGATGCGGTGGATCGACCCTGACGGGCTCTCGGCCATTAACGTATCCGGCAGCCTGCCGTGTTTGGCCTCCAGCTCCTGCACCGACGTCAGCCCGTCGACGCCGTGGCCTTCCTTGGTGTTGGCCTCGATGTCGAATATGCGATTCACCCATCCCGGCTGCCTGGAGGGCAGCGCTGGGCGGGTTTCATCTTCGGAAAGCTCGGGCGACATGGCGGCGATCTCCGCGACTTGGCTTGTCAAGAAGCGTCGCGCAGTGGACCATGCTTGGGGGTGCCGGGATAATGATATCTAATGCTGCTTGTAGACCTTGCCGCTTAGGAGTTTTTGTCCAATTTGGCCTGTATCGCCTTCAAATCTGCCCGGAGGCGCTGATTGACACCATCGGCCCTCGCGTCGATGCCCAAAATTGAAAGAACTTTCTCCAGAAAGTCGTGCCAGCCTCCGTATGGCTTGTTAGGCAACGCAGGAGGGTGGTGCTTCCAAGCCTCGCTAACGATCCTGCGAGAGACACGAGTGCCGGTCAGCTTTTCATAGGTCAGTGCCGCCTCGATCCCGACGTAGTCCCCGATCTTTTCTCGCGGCCGGCCCTTCTTGCCTTTCGCTCCTGATTTGCGCAGGCGCTTCCTCGTCATCCAACGTGCTGCCCCGACCTCCCAAGCGGCCATGAGCAGCGACCGTGCCGCGGTCTTGATCTTGACCTTCCCCACCCTTTTTTTGAGAGGCAGTTCACGAATGGCCTGTTCGAGCTGGCGCAGCTTTCCCGCCGCCGAGCACTCAGCCAACAACACGCCTGGGCAATCGATGCAATTTCCCAACCCACAGGACGGGCTCAGAATGCACCCCGGTGTGGCGCTGGGAAGCCTGCTTAAGCTCGGGGGGAGCGAAGGTCGGCGTGCCACAGCTCAGGCTCGCAGATCGAGGAAATTGCCCGCCCGTTCCGGCTTCGGCGAGTAACGAAATAGGCCCACTGCCGGTGTCGCCCGCTGTCGGGAAATGTCGGATAGAAATGGCGTTGTAGCAAGGAGAAACGGGCGTCAGATGGAAGATGCGGTTACCTGATGCGATCCCGGTATTCTTCGTCGATCTCGCCGCGCCGATAGATATCACGCGCTCGCTGGCATCTTCGACGGGACGACGTTGCTCCCGTGCTCCTCGGCCAGCGCCAGTACGTGAGCGGCCCAGCGGTCGAGCGCCGCGCGCTTCTCATGGATATACCTCGCTTTGTTGTATGTCCTCGCAATGCGATCGCCTTGCACATGGCCGAGCACCGCCGAGACGACGTGTGGCGCGATGCCAAGTTTGTCAGCCATGACGGTCGCGGCGCTTCTTCGCAGGTCATGAAACGTCCAGCCCCCCACCCCGGAGGCGTTGTCGATTTCACGCTTGACCTTGGAAAAGTGGCTGATCGACGCCACGCCGTTCGCCGTGTAGACGAACCGACCGCCGATGCGCGGGCATGCCGTCAGGATCCCAATGGCGGCCTTGCTGAGCGGAATTTCGTGCGGCACGTTGTTCTTGGCGCGCTCGCGCGGCAATCGCCACAGGCGAGCCTCCAAATCAATTTCCGACCACTGTAATGCGCTGACTTCGGTGCGTCGTGCGGCGGTCAGGATCAGTAGCTGCACGAAGGATCCGCCGGGGTAGCCGAGCTGCTCGGCGGCTCGCCAGATCGCTGCCAGTTCCTGATCGTTGAGCACCCGCTCCCGCATGACCTGCGGCGCCGGACGGGGCAGCCCCGCAACCGGACTGGTGGCAATGATGTCACGGCTCAGCGCCCACGAGAACAGCTTGCCGACGACCGCCTTGGTGCGGTTGGCCGCAGCGGGGCCACTTGTGTCCGCAACGTGGTCGAGAAACGCGATCACGTCGCGCCGGGTGGTACTGGCGATGGGCCGCGCGCGCCAAGCGGCTTGCAGTCGTTTCAGCACGCGCTCGGCCTCGGCGATCGTGCGCGGCCGGCAGTGCAGCCGCACGTGGCGCGCCAGGAACAGCTCGCTCACCGCCTCGATGCTGTCGGCGCGCGCCATCGCCTTTTCGATGGCCGGATCGATGCCTTCGGCTGCCTTGGTCAGCGCCTTGCCGGCCAAGCGGCGCGCAGCGCTCAAGTCGATGGCTGGCCAGCTGCCGAGCGTGTGCTTGCGCGTCCGCCCGGTATGACGATAGCGTACCGCCCATGATTTCGCGCCTGACGGCTGCACGACCAAGTACAAGCCACGCAGGAGGCCGTCCGGGATCTCGCGCCGATCCGGCCCCGGCCGGACAGTCTGAACTGACTTCGCGGTGAGCTTCGCCATTGTTACCCCCATTCGCGGATACCCGTTGCGGGTAACGTGGGGGGAACGTAGCTGACCTGTCTAGGTGTGTCCAGAAATGTTCCGGAATGACCCACAGTTAATCACAAAAATCAGGCCTAACCTGCATTTTTGTTGGAGTGTCCCTGCCGCATTGTCTGGCCTTGTCCAGGAACTCGCCCTCTGCGCCGATGAGGTGATCGAGTGAGGGAAGGCGCCAGGCAAAGCTGGCGCGATCAGCCGGTGCAAGTCCGGCCCAGGTAAGGCCTAGCAAGCCGCCTGGAAGCGAGTGTTGCGTGAGGCGGCGGTGACGCCGAACACGAAGCGTACACAGCTGTTGCGTGGGGTGTGGGAGTGAGCCACGAAATGATCTACTCGCGGGAGCGGAGACTGTCTTCATGGTCGAACGCAACATGAGCAATGCCGTCATGCGAGGCATTGTCGTCCCGCCGGGGTCGAGGGCCACATCACGCGCACAAGGATCGCGTCGGAAGCTGGGAGATCCCGCGTCTGACCACCGGCCATGTGCCGACCTGGTCCGCATCGGGAAGGCGAGGAGCCGTAGCCGATGATGCACGGACGCGGGAAGTCGGACTCCGCCATAGTAGCCGTGAAGCCGACGAACAAGGCGGAGCGATCCGCTGCGGAGCCGGTGGAGCCAAGGGCGGAGACCAAGGGGAATGCGGACCAGCAAAGCACGTACCGGGCGCAGAACCGGATAAGCGTGTCACAGGCGCTGGACTGCATGCGGCAAGCACTTGCCGTTTGGACCCGAGGTAGGAGCCGTATGCGGGAAAGCTGCACGTACGGATCTGTGCGGGGGGCGCTCAGTAATGAGCGTCCCTACCGCGACCGGCGCTCGTTCATCGGCTGCTCGGCGGCGCGGCGGCATGGCCGCTGGCGCGCGCGCGCAGCAGCCGGCGATGCCGGTCATCGGGTTTCTTCACAGCGGGTCGGCTGCGGCCTATGCAGATCACGTGAAGGCATTCCGCAGCGGGCTGAGTGAAGCCGGTTACGTCGAGGGTCAGAATGTCGTCTATCGAGTATCGCTGGGGCGAGGGAAATAACGAGCGCCTGCCGGCGCTGGCGGCGGAGCTCGTTCGCCGGCATGTGGCTGTTATCGTCGCGCCGGGCTCCACCCTGCGGCGCTCGCCGCCAAGGCCGCGACTTCGATCATTCCGATCGTCTTCACGAGCGCCGCCGACCCGGTGAAAATTGGTCTGGTATCCAGCCTCAGCCGGCCAGGCGGCAACGTCACCGGGATCAGCGACATTGGCGTGGAGCTGGGGGCCAAGCGGGTTGGCCTCTTGCATGAATTGTTGCCGGGAGCCGCGCGCTTTGCCGTGCTCGTCAATCCCACCAATCCGTCTATTACCGAGCCTTTCGTCACAGAGAGTGCAGCCGCGGCTTCTGCTATCGGGCGGCAAATCGAAGTGGTCACCGCCAGTACCAAGGAGCGACATCGATACGGCCTTTGCGACGATTGTGAATAACCGAAGCGACGCGTTCCTGGTCAGCACCGATGCGTTGTTCCTCACCCGTCGCGTGCAGCTCCTGACGCTGGCGGCGCGCCACGCGGTGCCCGCAATGTACTTTCGGCGCGAATTTGCCGAAGCCGGCGGCTTGATGAGCTACGGGTCGAGCCTTACGGAGCAGTTTCGCCAGAACGGCATCTATGCCGGCCGCATTCTCAAGGGAGAAAAGCCGGCCGACATCCCGGTTCAGCTGCCGACCAAGTTCGAGCTCGTCGTCAACCTGCAAACGGCCAAAACGCTCGGCATCGACATTCCGGCAACGCTGCTTGCCCGCGCCGACGAGGTGATCGAATGAAGGAAGGCGCCAGGCAAAGCTGGCGCGATCAGCCGGTGCAAGTCCGGCCCAGGTAAGGCCTAGCAAGCCGCCTGGAAGCGAGTGTTGCGTGAGGCGGCGGTGACGCCGAACACGAAGCGTACACAGCGGGTGCGTGGGGTGTGGGAGTGAGCCACGAAATGATCTACTCGCGGGAGCGGAGACTGTCTTCATGGTCGAACGCAACATGAGCAATGCCGTCATGCGAGGCATTGTCGTCCCGCCGGGGTCGAGGGCCACATCACGCGCACAAGGATCGCGTCGGAACCTGGGAGATCCCGCGTCTGACCACCGGCCATGTGCCGACCTGGTCCGCATCGGGAAGGCGAGGAGCCGTAGCCGATGATGCACGGACGCGGGAAGTCGGACTCCGCCATAGTAGCCGTGAAGCCGACGAACAATGCGGAGCGATCCGCTGCGGAGCCGGTGGAGCCAAGGGCGGAGACCAAGGGGAATGCGGAACAGCAAAGCACGTGCCGGGCGCAGAACCGGATAAGCGTGTCACAGGCGCTGGACTGCATGCGGCAAGCACTTGCCGTTTGGACCCGAGGTAGGAGCCGTATGCGGGAAAGCTGCACGTACGGATCTGTGCGGGGGGCGCTCAGTAATGAGCGTCCCTACCGCGACCGAAGGGAGTTTATCAGGCTGGTCGGCGCCGCTGGAGCGTGGCCGCTGGCGGCGATGCCGCTCGCCGCGCGCGCGCGCAGCGCGATGCAATGCGTAGCATCGGCGTGCTCATGAATCTGCAGGCAGACGACGCGGTCGCGCGGGCACGCATCGGAGCATTCAAGCAGCGGCTACAGCAATTGGGCTGGACCGAAGGCGGCAATCTGCGCATCGAGTATCGCTGGACTGTCGGCAGCGATGATGAGTTGAGCCGTTCTGCGGCGGAATTGGTTGCGCTGGCGCCGGAGATCATCATGGCGACCGGCAGCCCTCCTGTGGTGGCGTTGCGAAAGGCGACCCGTACGGTACCAATCGTTTTCGCGCTCGTCGCTGATCCGGTCGGCGCCGGCTTCGTCGAAAGTCTGGCGAGGCCGGGCAGCAACGCCACGGGATTTACCGCATTTGAGTACACCATCGGCGCGAAATGGCTGGAGTTGCTGAAAGAGATCGCGCCGGGCGTGACACGCGCGGCCGTGCTTCGCGAGGCAACCAATCCCGGCGGAATTGGCCAATTTGTCGCGATTCAGTCGGTGGCATCGGCGCTGAGGGTGGAGTTGCGACCGATCGATGGGAGTTCAGACCGCGGCGAGATCGAGCGCGCGGTCGCGGCCTTCGCACGCGAGCCGAATGGCGGCTTGATCGTGACGGCCACTCCGATGGCAAACATTCATCGCGAGCTGATCATTGCCCTTGCGGCGCAGCACCGGGTGCCGGCTGTCTATGGCTTTCGCTTCCACGTCGAACGTGGTGGCTTGATTGCCTACGGCCCCGACCAACTTGAGCAGTATCGGCGTGCGGCGAATTACGTGGATCGTATCCTCAACGGCGAGAAGCCGGCCGATCTGCCGGTACAGGCGCCGACCAAGTACGAGCTGATGATCAATCTCAAGACCGCCAAGGCGCTCGGCATCGAGGTGCCGCAGTCACTGCTCGCCCGCGCCGATGAGGTGATCGAATGAAGAGGCGGGAGTTCATCACCTTGCCCGGTGGCACGGCGGCGTGGCCAGTCACGACACATGCGCAGCAGCCGGCAATGCCGATGATCGGCTGGCTCGCCAGCACATCGCCCAAGGCGCAAGCGCATTTCGCAGCCGCATTCCGGCAGGGCTTGGAAGAGGCGGGCTATGTCGAGGGCCAGAACGTCGTGATCGAATACCGCTGGGCGTTTGCCGAGGCCGGCGGGTTGACACGCATGATGAACTCGCGCCGGCTCACTCGATCACTTCGTCGGCACGGGCGAGCAGCGTCGGAGGCACTTCGAGGCCGAGCGCCTTGGCGGTCTTCAGGTTGATCACCAGTTCGACCTTGGTGGCCTGCCGGACCGGCAAGTCTGCGGGCTTGTCGCCATTGAGAATGGAGCCGGTGCAGACGCCAGCTTGGCGATACAAGTCCGAATAGCTGGTGCCGTAGCTCATCAGTCCGCCGGCTTTGGCGTACTCGCGCTGCCAGTAAATCGCCGGGAGTGAATGGGTCGCTGCCAACTCAGCGAGCTGTCGGGCTCGGCTGGTGAAGAAAGCATCGGCGCCGATCACAAGTCCACCGGCTCGCAGTTCAGTCAAGGTTGCGAAGACCCTATCGAAATCGCTATCAGAGCTGGCAAGCAGGACATGGAACTGCAGCCCGAGTTTAGTGGCCGCCAGCTGCAGGTCTTGTGACTGGCTCTCAGCAAGAGCGGGACTGGTCGGATTGACAAGCAGGGCCATGATGGTGGCTGTAGGCACCAAGTCGTGCAGCAGTTCCAGCTGTTTCGGCGCAAGCTCGGCGCCTAATAGCGTCACGCCCGTGACGTTACCGCCTGGCCGGTTGAGGCTGGTGACAAGGCCAAGCCTGACGGGGTCGGACGCCATCGCGAACACTATTGGAATCGTCGTGGTCGCGGCTTTGGCCGCCAGCGCGCCCGGGGTGGAGCCAGGCACGGCAATCACGGTAACTTGGCGGCGAACCAGATCGTCCGCTAACACTGGCAACCGATCATTGTGACCTTCCGCCCAGCGGTATTCGATCGCAACGTTCCGACCCTCGACAAAACCAGCCTCGTTCAGGCCCTGGCGGAACACGGCCACCAAGTGCGCGTACGGTTCGGGTGACGCGCTGTTAAGGAAGCCGATCACCGGCATCGCTTGCTGCGCACGCGCCGCCAGCGGCCATACCGCTGCGCCGCCAAGGATGCCAATGAACGAGCGCCGCCTCATCGAGCCTATGCTCTTTCCCCTCCAAGGCGCGCAGGGCGCCTGGCAGGCGGTACGGGTCAAGCGTAGTCCTTAATGATCAGGGTAGCGAGTTTGGCCCGGAATCAGACGGCAGGTCCTTGGGCAAGACCTGAATTCTTCTGAATCAGGTGAACGGCACGTCCCCGTAAATAACGCATGAGGCCGGCCGGTGCGGAGAGGCAGCCCGGTGTCGGGTTCAGGCTAAGTACCTGACTTTCCGGGGGTGGGGGGTGGCTTGAGACTTTTTGATTCAAGGCGATGAGATCTTCCACCTCGTCCAGCAGGTGATCCGCTGCTCTCGGGTTCTGCTCAGCAAGGTCGGTGTAGCGTCGCTCAGATCGGCATCGATCGTGGGATGTCCGGCAGCGCGTTGCCGGGCCTCAACCAGGGCAGCCAGATCGTCCGAGATCGTCACGGTCTTGCTCATTTTCAAAGGATATCAGATCCGACTGTCGATTTTGACCGCAGAGAAGGCCTTGCACTCGCCCTCCGGGATGCCGATTATAGGGGTCGGCCAGGGGTGCCGCGGCAGACGCGGCTGAGATCACACCCTCGAACCTGATCCGGATCATGCCGGCGTAGGGAGCCGCAATGGCAGCCTCCACTTCTTCTTCCGCCCAACGTCCGGACGTCGTCATCGTCGGGGCCGGCGTGATCGGGCTTTCCGTCGCCTGGCGGCTGGCGCAGCGCGGCGCTGCCGTCACGGTGCTCGAGCGCGGGCGGGCCGGCGGCGGTGCGAGCCATGCGGCGGCCGGCATGCTGGCGGCCTGCGCCGAGGCCGAGCCCGGCGAGGAGGCGCTGGTCGCGCTCGGACGCTTGAGCCAGGCGCTGTGGCCGGTGTTCGCCGCCGAACTCGAAGCCGCAACCGGCCTGTCGGTCGACCTGCGCCGGGAAGGAACGCTGGTGCTGGCGCTCAACGCCGACGATCATGGACGCCTGCGTCATCAGCTCGAGTTCCAGAAGCGCCTGGCGCTGCCGCTCGACTGGATCACGCCAGCGGAGGCGCGCCGGCGCGAGCCGCACCTCGGCGCCATCGCCGGCGCCGTGTTCAGCCCCGAGGACCACCAGATCGACAACCGCAGACTGGCGGCTGCGCTGAAAATTGCCGCAGCGGGCGCGGGCGCCATCATCCGCGAGCACACGGACGTCGTACGCATTTCGACGACGGGCGCACGCGCAAGCGGCGTCGAGCTCGCTGATGGAACCGAGGTGGCGGCAAGCACCGTGGTGATCGCCGCCGGCGCGTGGTCGCGCGCGATCGACGGCGTGCCGCAGGCGCTGCGGCCGCCTGTGCGGCCGGTGAAGGGGCAGATGCTGGCGCTGCGGATGGATGCGGCGGCACCGCTCATCAGCCACGTGGTGTGGGCGCCGAACATCTACATGGTGCCGCGCAGCGACGGGCGCCTCCTCCTGGGCGCGACCGTCGAGGAGAAAGGCTTCGACATGACGCTGACCGCCGGCGGCGTGCTCGCGCTGCTGGAAGCCGCCTGGCGGGTGCTGCCGGCGATCGAGGACCTGCCGATCGACGAGATGTGGGTCGGCCATCGGCCGGGCAGCCGCGACGACGCGCCGATCCTCGGGCCGGCGGCGCTCGACGGGCTCGTCTATGCGACCGGCCATCACCGCAACGGCATCCTGCTCACGCCGGTGACGGCCAATGCGATCGCGCGTCTCGTCGCCGACGGGGCGATCGACGCCGCCATACGGCCGTTCGGCCTCGAGCGGTTCGCGCTCCCTCAGGCGGCCGAGTGACATGGACCTCGTCACATGGACAACACACAAAGCGGCACAATCCGCATCAACGGCGAGAGCGAGCCACTCGGCGCCACGACCATCGCGGCGCTGCTCGAGGCCAGAGAGATCGACGCCGATGCGCGCGGGGTTGCGGTCGCGCTCAACGGCGCGGTGGTGCCGCGCCAGGCCTGGGGCGATACGCGGTTGAAAGCGGGCGACGACGTCGAGATCGTGCGCGCGCGCCAGGGAGGTTGATCGATGGTAAGCCCGCATTTCTCACACTCGATGTGGCCTGCGCCGGTTCAAGAAGCCGACAGGGTAGGAGCCGCGCGCAGCGCGATGTGGGCGCATCGGGCAAGCGCGGCGACGCACCCTGTCGGCTTCTTCAACCGGCCCTTCGGGTTGCCTTTCGGCGGGCATCTTCGGGCGTCGGGCGGCTCAACCGTATGTCCCGATACGCTTTTCGCCGCCCGACGCCGTATCTGCCTCGCCGAAAGGTCAACGCAGGCCGCATGGAGTGTGAGAAATGCGGGCTGAGCCGGATGTGCAGGATGTGCTGGCCATCGCGGGCCGCGAGTTCCGCTCGCGCCTGTTCCTCGGCAGCGCCGGCTATCCCAACCGCCAGGTGATGCTCGACGCGATCGCGGCGAGCGGGACCGAGATGGTCACCGCCTCGATCCGGCGCATCAGCCTTGCCGGCGACGACGAGAGCCTGACCGACCTGCTTGCCGGGCGCGTGCATTTCCTGCCCAACACGGCCGGCTGCCAGACCGCCAAGGACGCGATCCTGACCGCGGAGCTCGCGCGCGAGGCGTTGGAGACCAACTGGATCAAGGTCGAGGTCATCGGCGATCGCGAGCTGCTCTATCCCGACGTCGAGGAGCTCGTGCGGGCGACCGAGGCGCTCGTCGCCAAGGGCTTCATCGTGCTGCCCTATTGCAACGAGGATCCGGTGAGCTGTCGCAAGCTCGCCGACGTCGGCGCCGCCGCCGTGATGCCGCTGGGCGCGCCGATTGGCTCCGGCCTCGGCATCTGCAATCCGCACCTGATCGAGCTCATCTGTGCCCGCTCGCCGGTGCCGGTGGTGCTCGATGCGGGGATCGGCACCGCGTCCGACGCGGCGCTCGCCATGGAGCTCGGGTGCTCGGCGGTGCTGCTCAATACGGCCGTATCCAAGGCCAACGACCCGGTCGCGATGGCGCGCGCCATGGGCGGCGCGGTCGCGGCGGGACGGCTCGCCCGTCTCGCCGGCCGCATCCCGAAGCGCGCCTACGCGGAGCCGTCGAGCCCGCAATTCGGCCTGGTGGGCACGTGAGGCTTCCCAACCCGCCGCTCCTCATCGTGACCGACCGCCAGCAGGCAAAACGGCCGCTCGAGCACATCCTGGATGGGGCTTTCGCGGCCGGCTGCCGCTGGGCGAGCGTGCGCGAGAAGGATCTGCCGGGCGAAGAGCAGATCGTGCTCGCCCGGCTCCTGCTCCCGCTGGCACGCGATTGGGGCGTGCGATTGACGCTGCACGGCAGTCCGATGCTTGCGCGCGACGCCGATCTCGACGGCGTGCATCTCTCGGCGGGAGCCGACGCGGCCGCCGCCCGGCAGATGCTCGGGCGCCATGCGCTCATCGGCATCTCGATCCACAAAGTGAAGGAGGCGGCGAAGCTCGACCCGCACATCGTCGACTATGCGATCGCCGGGCCGGCCTACGCCACGCCGAGCAAGCCGCCGCACGGGCCGATCCTCGGCATGGTCGGCATCCAGAAGATCGTCGACGCAACCAAGGTGCCGATCATCGCCATCGGCGGGATCACGGCGGGGGCCGTCCCCGAGATGCATGTCGGCGGCGCGGTCGGAGTGGCCGTGATGGGCGGCGTCATGCGCGCCGACGATCCCTGCCGCGTCGTGAGGGAGCTGGTGGCGGCGCTGCGGCCGGGGCCGTTCTGATCAGTGCGGTGGAGGAACGACGCCCCCGGCTGCATCGCGGCGCCACAGGTTGTCGCGGGTCACATGTGTTCCGCCCAGCCAGCGATCGATGCCGTTCGCCGCCGCATGATCGAAGCTGCCGGCGAGCGCTGCCCTTCCGGCATCCGTCAATGCGATGGTGGCCGTGGCGAAGGCGCGATAATTGGGTTGACCCGGGCCGTCCGCACAATCGCGCGCCCGCGAGGGCAATCCATCGATCAGCGGCGTCGGGCAGAACGCGAGCCCATCGAGGCGAGCGAAGAACCCCGTGTCGCCGAGGAAGCGGGCCTCCTCCTGATCCTGTGTCATCTTGAATAGTGCGGCGACCGTGCGCGGCTTCTCCGCCAGCGCGGACAACGCGCGCTCCTCCGTCAGGCCGAGACCGGAACCGACGGCCGGCAGCTCGGCGAGCAGGCGCCGCAAGGCTGCCGGCAGACAGGGCAGGGGCGAGGTATCGACGCCTGCGATCGCAGCGAGGCGCTCGGGCCTCGATGAGGTGAAGGCGTCCCACACGGCATTCGCGGCGGAGAATTGCTCCGCCGTAAGAGGTCGTCCAGTGCCGTCGAGCGCCTTGATCGCCGCGGCGGACATCGGCCCGAGGTAATCGCGGGCCTGCACCAGGGCGACCTCGCGGGTGCGACCAAGCGAAGACAGAATCGCAACGACTTGAATGAGCTGCAGCTGATCGAAAAGGTCGTGCTCGAACCACAGCTCGATCGGCGAAAAGCGATCCTGATCGCGCATGAGCGCGTCGCGGTCGGCAAATCCGCGGCTGATGCGGTCGAAGCCGAGACCGGTGACCTCGGCGAGATAACGCGCGCGTGTGTCCGACAGCGCTTCCCACGACCCGCCGCTCGGCACGGGGCCATCATGCAGCACGTCACGCCACGGTAGAAACGCGGCGTCGAGGCCGGCCTCGCGCATGCGAGCGACCGCCTCGTCGCCGTTGGTCACGATGAGTTGCTCGCCCATGCGTCACCCCCGTGCCCGATAGGGCGGAACGCCCTGGTCGGGAACCCAGACGCCGGCGGGACACTTGCCGGCCTGCCAGAACACGTCGATCGGCATGCCGCCGCGCGGAAAGAAATAGCCGCCGATGCGCAGCCAGCGCGGCTTCAACAGTGCCGTAAGGGTCTTGCCGATGCGGACCGTGCACTCCTCATGGAAGGCGCCGTGATTGCGGAAGCTGTTGAGATAAAGCTTCAGCGATTTCGATTCGACGAGCCAGCGCCGCGGCACGTAGTCAATGACCACGATGGCGAAATCCGGCTGCCCGGTGACCGGGCACATCACGGTGAACTCCGGCATGGTGAAGCGGGCGACGTAGTCGGTGTCGGGATGCGGATTGGGCACGCGGTCGAGCTTCGCCTGGTCGGGCGAGGCGGGGACCCGGCTCGGCTTGCCGAGCACGCGCGGGGAGGTTGTCATCGTTCAGCTGTGGCAGCCCAGTGCTCCGATTCCGAATTTCGCATCACTTCGCGGCATCCTCTGAGCAAAATTCGGAATCGAAGGAGCACTAGCAATATCAATGCTTGCTAGTGCGGCTTGTGGATTTGAATTTCCTACATGAGATTGCCGCGAACCGACAGGAAATTCAAATCCGCCGCACTGCCGGCAGGCTGTCAAACGCCGGTGATGTGGTTGCGCAGCTCGAGCGGCGCGTCGACCTTCTGCAACGGCTCGAAGCCTTCGCCCGTGCCGAGGATGGTGACGTCGCCGTAGTCGAACAGGCGGCCGAGAATCGACTGATCCACTTTGACGCTCTCCACCTTGTCCATGTGCATCTCGTTGGTCTTCCGGCGAATGAAGCCGGTCTTGTGGATGATGCGCCGGTTGGTGACGGCGATTTCGGTGATCCACCACTGGAACCAGGCTTGCGCGATCAGGATGAGCGCGGCCGCAGCGGACAGACCGGCGAGCACCAGGAGGATCGATCTCCACGGCCCGGTGTCGGGAGCCGCAATCCAAAGGAGTCCCGCCAACAGATGGAGAGCGAGGCCCGGGACATAGGCAATCCAGTGGAGGGAGGCGCGGTAGCGGACCTCCTCTCCCGGCTGCAGGACGCGATCGACGTAGCTCATCATTCCCGGAGCCTCCCCCGTCAGGTTACCGCACCGACGCGCGCGATTCTATCGTCCCCGGCGTGGTCTTGTCCGGTCTTTCTTCGCACGGGGCCATCCTGTAGAAGCAGCGCCAGATTCTCCCAACCGATGGACGTGCCATGACCGCGATCGTCGACATCATCGGCCGTGAGATCCTCGACAGCCGGGGAAACCCGACCGTCGAGGTCGATGTGGTGCTCGAGGACGGCGCGCAGGGCCGCGCCGCCGTGCCGTCGGGCGCCTCGACCGGCGCCCACGAGGCGGTCGAGCTGCGCGACGGCGACAAGGGGCGCTACCTCGGCAAGGGCGTACGCAAGGCGGTCGACGCGGTCAACGGCGAGATCTTCGATGCGCTCGGCGGCATGGAGGCCGAAGGGCAGGCCAGGATCGACGAGACACTGATCGCCCTCGACGGCACGCCGAACAAGGGCCGGCTCGGAGCCAATGCCATCCTCGGGGTCTCGCTGGCGGTGGCGAAGGCTGCGGCGGCAGCGAACGGGTTGCCGCTCTATCGCTACGTCGGGGGCGTTGCGGCGCGGCAGCTGCCGGTGCCGATGATGAACATCGTCAACGGCGGGGTGCACGCCGACAACCCGATCGACTTCCAGGAATTCATGATCATGCCGGTCGGCGCACCGAGCTTCGCCGAGGCGCTGCGCATGGGAGTCGAGGTGTTCCAGACCCTGCGGCAGGCGCTCAAGGACGCCAGGCACAATACCAACGTGGGCGACGAGGGCGGCTTCGCCCCCAACCTGCCGTCGGCCGATGCGGCGCTCGGTTTCGTCATGAAGGCGATCGAGGGGGCCGGCTACAAGCCCGGTGCAGACGTCGTGCTGGCGCTCGACTGCGCCGCGACAGAGTTCTTTAAGAACGGCACGTATAACTATGAAGGCGAAGGGAAAAAGCGCTCCGGTGAGGAACAGGCGCGCTACCTCGCCGACCTCGTGTCGCGCTTTCCCATCGTGTCGGTCGAGGACGGCATGGCGGAGGACGATTTCGCCGGCTGGAAGGCGCTCACCGACCTGATCGGCCAGCGCTGCCAGCTGGTGGGCGACGACCTGTTCGTCACCAACGTCAACCGGCTGGCCGACGGCATCAAGGGCGGCCTCGCCAACTCGATCCTCATCAAGGTGAACCAGATCGGCACGCTCACCGAGACCCTGGCGGCGGTCGAGATGGCCCACAAGGCGAGCTACACCACGGTGATGTCGCATCGCTCGGGAGAGACCGAGGATGCGACCATCGCCGACCTCGCGGTCGCCACCAATTGCGGGCAGATCAAGACCGGCTCGCTCGCGCGCTCCGACCGCACCGCCAAGTACAACCAGCTCCTGCGCATCGAGGAGGACCTGGGGGCGCAGGCGAGATTTGCCGGCCGCGGGATCCTCAAGGTCCATGGCTGACGACCTGCCCAACAAGCCGGTGGTCGATGCCTATCTCGGCCTCGGCAGCCGCTATTCCTACCTCGCCTCGACCCAGCTCGACCGCATCGCGACCGACGCCGGCGTGACGTTCAACTGGATTCCTGTGGTCAGCGTCGACCTGTTCAAGCCCGGCCGCAATCCGTTCGAAGGGGCGCCGATCTCGCCGCAATACGAGGCGCGCTACCGCGAGGCCGATGCACGGGCATGGGCCGAGTACTACGTGGTGCCGTTCCGCGAGCCGACCGGGCGGCTGTCGTTCGACCCGGCGCTCATGGTGCGCGCCGCCCTCGCCGCCGGTGAGGCGCGCTGCGCGCTGATGACACGCATGTTCCAGGCGGTGTTCGTCGACGAGCGCACGCGCATCGACCTCGCCGACGTCGCCGACTTCGCCCAGATGGTCGGCCTCGACCGCTTCAAGTTCCGCAAGGCGCTGGCCGACCCGTCGCTCGAAGCCGAGCGGCTCGTCATCGCCGAGCAGGCGAAGACGCGCGGCGTGTTCGGCGTGCCGTATTTTATCGTCGGCAACCGCTCGTTCTTCGGCAACGATCGCCTCACGCTGCTGCACCACTACCTGGTGACGATGCCGGTCGACGGCGGCGCCGCCCATTGGGCGTAAGCGGCCCGCGGCAGCAAAGCGAGGCCTGCGCCATGACCCGCAATCGCGTGCCTGCGGCGCCGGCGCGTCCGCACGCCGCCTCTCCATAGCGGCGATCTATTGGTTCAATTGTCAGTTGTTTCGACTTCCGGCGCGGAGTAGAACTGCTGATCGGCGCGCTCGGCCGCCTGTCGCTCGGGCCTGAACGCCGCCGCAAACCTGCTTTTCAATTCGACATCGTGCCCCGGCCATCGAGGAGGATTGCCCATGCCTACGGTCTATTTCGGCACCAAGAACGAGCCCGGCTTCGAGCTGAAGGAAAGCAACGACATGATCGCGGTGCGCACGCGCAGCCGACGCTCGATGATGCGATCGGCCGGAACGGTGCCGATGCCACTCAGCGCCGAGCTGGAGGACGGCGTCCTGGTTGCCGCCTATCCGGATGCCGGCGTCGAGGTTTATCGCGTGCCGGTCGGGCGCGGCGGCCGCTCGGTGGACCAGCGCAAGCGTGCGTTGCGCACGTCTCCCGACGTGCGCTTTGCCGGCAGCGTGTTGATGGACCCGGTCACCGAGGAGCCGGTGATCTACACCGAGAACCTGATCATCAAGTTCGTCGACCGGCTCGATCCGGAACAGTGCCAGGCGGTGCTGCGCGAGGCCGGGTTGACCATCAAGCAGGAGCTGTCCTACGCGACCAACGCGTATTTCGCGTCCGTGCCGGAGGGCAGCGGGCAAGTCGTCTTCGACATCGCCGCCAAGCTGCTCCGGCGCCCCGACGTGGAGTATTGCCATCCGGAGCTGATCCGGCCGCGTGCACGCAAGCGCGTCTTTCCCCAGCAGTGGCATCTCGACAAGACGACCATCAATGGGGTGGTGGTCGACGCCCATGCCAACGTCGCGTCCGCGCACGAGATCGCGCAAGGGGAGGGAATCACCATCGCGATCATCGACGACGGCGTCGACATCGACCACGTCGAGTTCGGAGGCTCGGGCAAGGTGGTGGCGCCCCGCGACATCACCGAGCAGTCGAACGACCCGCGGCCGAAGGACTCATTCGGCACCGGGCCCGAGTTCGGCGACAATCACGGGACGGCGTGCGCCGGCGTTGCATGCGGCAACGGCGTGAGCGGGGCTTCGGGCGTCGCTCCCAAGGCGAAGCTGATACCCATCCGGCTGTCCTCCGACCTCGGCTCGCAGCGCGAGGCGGAGGCGTTCAAGTGGGCGGCGGATCACGGTGCGGACGTGATCTCGTGCAGCTGGGGTCCTCCCGACGGCCGCTGGTTCGATCCGACCGACCGTCGGCACAATCAGGTCGTCCGGCTGCCCGCCAGCACCCGCATGGCGATCGACTTTGCCGTCACCAACGGGCGCGGCGGGAAGGGGTGCGTCGTACTGTTCGCCGCCGGCAACGGCAACGAGTTGGTCGACAACGACGGCTATGCGAGCCACCCCAACGTGATCGCCGTCGCGGCCTGCAACGACCGCGGCAAGCGCAGCGTCTACAGCGATTTCGGCAAGGCCGTGTGGTGCGCCTTTCCGAGCAACGACATCGGGCATCCGCCGTTCAGCCAGCCGGAGCCGCTCACGACCGGAATCTGGACCACGGACCGGGCGGGCTCGAACGGCTACAACCGCGGCCAAGTCGCGATGGGCGACGCCGCCGGCGACTACACCAACGATTTCGGCGGCACCTCCAGCGCCTGCCCGGGGGCGGCCGGCGTGGCGGCGCTGGTCTTGTCGGTCAATCCGGAGCTCAAGGTGACGGAGGTGCGCGATATCCTTCGCCGCGCCTGCGACAAGATCGATCCCGGCGGCGGGCAGTACGACGCGACCGGCCGCAGCCCGAAATACGGCTTCGGGCGGCTCAACGCGCGCGCCGCCGTGGAGCTGGCGAAGCCGCAGCCGCAGAGCGGGGTGGTGGTGCGGCGTACCTTCGATGCGCCGATCCCGGACCTGCAGACGGTGACGTTCACGCTCGCGGTGGCGGAGAACGCGCCGGTCGAGGCGCTCGCGGTCGAGATCGACCTCAAGCACACGTTCATCGGCGACCTGGTCATCACGCTGCAGCCGCCGGCCGCGACCGGGGCCGGCGCGGTGGTGCTGCATCGGCGCGCCGGCGGCTCCGCCAAGGACCTGAAGAGGCGCTACGATGCGGCCAACACGCCGGCGCTCGCGCGCTTTTCCGGCAAGAGCTGCAAGGGCACCTGGACCCTGCAGATCCAGGATGCGGCGGTGCAGGACTCCGGCACGCTCGCATCGTTCGGCCTGATCCTGACGTTTCCCCACCCCGACCGCACGGTCGCGCCGCCGACGCCGGCGGATGCCACGGGCAAGGCCGTGAAGGACGCGACCAGGAAGACGGCGGTGAGGAAGACCGCACGCAGGAAGACGAGGCGGGTGCGGCGGTGAGCGCCAATGTTGGCTGCGGCAGAGCGCGCGCTCTGCCGCGGCAGCCGTGCGTTCACCGTGCGCTGTAGCGGGCGTGCTGGCCGCTGTCGGGTGCGCCGAACACGAAGTCCTGCGCCAGCGACGAGGAGACCCAAGGCACCTGTTTGCGGTGCGAGGCGCGCGAGACCGCGAGCTGGGTCTGGTGGAAGACGTCGTCGGCTGACGCCGTGCGGGCGCCGAGCTGCGCGACGAGCTCGCGGGTGAGGGGGCTCAACTCGTCCTCGCCATCGGCCACGACCTTGCCGGGCGCCGCCGAGTACATCATCAGGGTCTCGTCCGGCGCCTGGATCGCGGCGAGCCCGGCGGAGGCGCCGCGGAAGCGGCGCTCGAACGGATTGCGCCGCGAGGCGTCGAGCACGATCAGCTTGGCGCCCGCGCCCTTGGCGTCGATCTCGCCCAGTACCGGCTCGAGGTTGACTCCCATGCGACGCACGTCGGCTTCGGTCCAGATGTGCGCGCTGACCGGGATCAGGTAGGTCTGGCGGTGCGCCTGGATGCCGAACCCGCTGAAATAGATCAGCGCCGCCGCACCCGGCTGGATCTTCGCCTTCAACGCCTCGAGCGCGGCTTCCATGGCCGGCTTGCCGAGGTTCTCGCGGTAATCGACGTCGAAGCCCTTGGCCCTAAGCGAGGCGGCGACGGCACGCGCGTTGTTGAGCGGCTGGGCGAGCGGCAGCCCCGTATCCGGATAGGCGGCGTTGCCGATCACCAGCGCCACGGGGCGGGCCGACGTGGGCGGCGGCGCCGGTTGCGCGACGGCAGATTGCTCGATGGACCCCGTCGAAGCCGGGCTCGCGGCCGACCCTTCAGTCGAAGCCGAGGAGCTCACCGCAAGCGCCAGCTTGTGTTCCGTGTCGCGCTTGATGACCTCGCCGGAGACGAGGGAGAGCCCGAGCGTAACCAGCGCAATGACCCCGGGCAGCAACGCCTTCCACATGTCCGCTCCGTTTTTGTTTTGGATCGCCGCCCCAATAGCGAAAGGGGCAGCGTCTTACAAGCTCTTTAATTAAGATAACGTTGCCGTTAGACAACCGCACCAAGCATGATATTCTTCACATAATGCAGCCTCAGCGGGGAGATTCTTTGACGTAATTGTGGCGCGATCGGCGAGGTCAGGAGAATTACTCACATTGATGCGCTGCGACATCTATGGCTGTTCTATTGGGCGCAAGGTGAGCCTGGTATCTTTTGAGTTAAACTCTTCATATTGGGCTTAATGCCACGTTAACGCCATCCGTTCCATGGTGCGTCCATGGTCAGCCGCACGCGCATCCGCTCGATCCTGGGAACGCTCGGCCTCTACGTCGGGGCAGCCCTTGCGATCGGCTATTTCTGGGCGCACGCGCATTCCGGGGAGCATGGCCTCAAGGCCAAGCACGACCTGGTGGCGCAGGCCGCCGACCTCACGCGCGAGCTCGACGAGCTCAAGGGCGAGCGCGCCGCCTGGGAGCACCGTGTCGAGCTGCTGCGGCCGAATGCGGTCGACCCCGACCTTCTGGAAGAGCGCGCGCGCGCCCGGCTCGACTACATGCACCCGCGCGATCTCACCTTGATGCTCCGGCGCCACTGAGCGCTCCCCGGCAGGGCGCTGGCGGAACGCCGGCAAAGCCGAATTCATTTTATTCGCCAGCGCTTTGCGCCGATCGACGCAATGTCGGCTGGCCGCTTCCGCCGCACACCGAATTGGGCTATTGGGTGATCGGTGCCAACCGCGTTCGCGCGAGGAGATCATGGCCGACGCCAAGAAGAAGCAAGCTGCTCCCCGCGCCGAACCCGAGAACCGCACGAACGGCGCGCGGATCGCAAATTTCAGCAAGGAGCAGGAGCTTTCCGCCTACCGCGACATGCTGCTGATCCGCCGCTTCGAGGAGAAGGCGGGGCAGATGTACGGCATGGGGCTGATCGGCGGCTTCTGCCACCTGTACATCGGCCAGGAGGCCGTGGTGGTGGGCATGCAGATGACGCTCAAGCCCGGCGACGAGGTGATCACCGGCTACCGCGACCATGGCCATATGCTCGCCTGCGGCATGGACCCCAAGGGCGTCATGGCCGAGCTCACCGGCCGCCAGCACGGCTATTCCAAGGGCAAGGGCGGCTCGATGCACATGTTTTCGATCGAGAAGGGATTTTTTGGCGGCCACGGCATCGTCGGCGCCCAGGTGCCGCTCGGCACCGGGCTTGCCTTCGCCAACCGCTACCGCGGCAACGACAACGTCTCGCTGACCTATTTCGGCGACGGCGCCGCCAACCAGGGGCAGGTCTACGAGAGCTTCAACATGGCGGAGCTGTGGAAGCTGCCGGTGGTCTATATCATCGAGAACAATCGCTATGCGATGGGGACGGCAATCAACCGCTCGTCGGCGACCGTCGACCTGTCGAAGCGCGGGGCCTCGTTCAACATCCCGGGCGAGCAGGTCGACGGCATGGACGTGCGCGCCGTCAAGGCGGCCGGCGAGAACGCGGTGCAGTGGGCGCGCGACGGCAAGGGTCCCTATATCCTGGAGATGCTCACCTACCGCTATCGCGGCCACTCCATGTCCGATCCGGCGAAATACCGCACGCGCGAGGAAGTGCAGAAGGTGCGCAGCGAGCAGGATCCGATCGAGCAGGTGCGCAACCGCCTGCTGGAGAAGAAGCTGGTGAGCGAAGACGCGTTCAAGAAGATCGACGCCGAGGTGCGCGACATTGTCAACGAGTCGGCGGAATTCGCCACCAACGATCCGGAGCCCGATCCTTCCGAGCTGTGGACCGACGTCTACGCCGGGTGACCAGCATGATGGCGAGTGCTGCGGCGGTATTGACGTGGATCGCGCTTGCGGGCGCGCTGTTGAGCTGGATTGCCGGCGCGGTGTTCTTCATCCGCACGCTTCAGGCGAGCGACGGCGGAACGAGATTACTCGCCATGGTCGCCTGGCCACTCGTGCGCAAGCGCCTCGGCGGTGCGGCGGCCGAGCAAGCCGACAAGGTGAACAAGGCGCTGGTTGCGTTTATTGCCTGCCTGATGGTCGCCGCGGCCGCCTGGTCGGTCGCCGCCAACCTCCATCGCCTCGCGAGATGAAGCGGACCGAACGATGCCCATTCAAGTCCTGATGCCCGCGCTGTCGCCCACGATGGAGAAGGGCAACCTCGCCAAGTGGATGAAGAAGGAGGGCGACGCGGTGAAAGCCGGCGACGTCATCGCCGAGATCGAGACCGACAAGGCGACCATGGAGGTGGAGGCGGTCGACGAGGGAACGCTCGGCAAGATCCTGGTGCCGGAGGGCGCGCAGGACGTCGCGGTGAATACGCCGATCGCCATGATCCTCGCCGAGGGCGAGGACGCCGCGCAGATCACCGACGGCGGTAAGGCACCTGCGCGGCAGCAGCCTGCGCAGCAGCAGCCTGCGGAGCAGCAGAAGGGGGCCGAGTCGGCGCCCGCGGCAGCGCAGCCCGCGGCCGAAGGCGCGCGGGCGCCGGCGCAGGCGAAATCGGCCGTCGCGGAGCCGCCCCAGCCGAAGGCGGTCCCCGAGCCCGACGTGCCGGAAGGCACCGAGATGGTGACCATGACGGTGCGCGAAGCCTTGCGCGACGCCATGGCGGAGGAGATGCGGCGCGACGGCGACGTGTTCGTGATGGGGGAAGAGGTCGCCGAATATCAGGGCGCCTACAAGGTGACCCAGGGGCTGCTGCAGGAGTTCGGCGCCCGCCGCGTGATCGACACCCCGATCACCGAGCACGGCTTCGCCGGCCTCGGCGTCGGCGCGGCGATGGCCGGGCTCAAGCCGATCGTCGAATTCATGACGTTCAACTTCGCCATGCAGGCGATGGACCAGCTGATCAACTCGGCGGCGAAGACGCGCTACATGTCGGGCGGGCAGATGACCTGCGCGATCGTGTTCCGCGGGCCGAACGGGGCCGCCGCCCGCGTCGCCGCCCAGCACAGCCAGGATTTTGCCTCCTGGTACAGCCACATCCCAGGCCTCAAGGTGATCGCGCCCTACACGGCGGCCGACGCCAAGGGGTTGCTCAAGGCCGCGATCCGCGACCCGAACCCGATCATCTTCCTGGAAAACGAAATCCTGTACGGCCACTCGTTCCCGGTGCCGAAGCTCGACGACTACGTGCTGCCGATTGGCAAGGCGAGAATCGCGCGCGCCGGCGACCACGTCACCATCGTGTCGTGGTCGATCGGCATGACCCATGCGCTCAAGGCCGCAGAGGAGCTGGCGAAGGAGGGGATCGATGCCGAAGTGATCGATCTGCGGACGATCCGGCCGATGGACGTCGGCACCATCGTGGAGTCGGTGAAGAAGACCGGCCGCCTCGTCACCGTGGAAGAAGGGTGGCCGCAATCGGGCGTGAGCTCGCACGTCGCGCTCGCCGTGACGGAGCAGGCGTTCGACTATCTCGACGCGCCGGTCGCGCGGGTGACGGGCAAGGACGTTCCGATGCCCTACGCGGCCAACCTGGAGAAGCTCGCGCTTCCCTCGGTCGCCGACGTGATCAACGCGGCGAAAGCGGTGAGCTACCGATGAGCTTCGATCCGGAAAAGGCAGCGCCGGTGTTCGATGCGCTGCATATCCCGCCGGCGGCGCTGGAGCAGGGCGGGGTCGAGGTGCTGCGTGCCGTCATCATCGACGGCGGCCTGCACGTCTCGCTGCGCCGCGCGTTCGAGGATCCCGAGGCCTGGGGCATGCTGATCGCCGATGTGGCGCGCCACATCGCCCGCGTCTACGCCACCGAGTCGCAGATGTCGGAGGAGCAGACGCTGGCGCGCCTGCGGGCGATCTTCGAGGCCGAGATGGACGCGCCGAGCGATCCCGGCACCACCAGCGCGATCAGCTGAGTCACGCCCCATGCCGATCAACATCCTGATGCCCGCGCTGTCGCCGACGATGGAGAAGGGCAACCTCGCCAAATGGCTCAAGAAAGAGGGCGAGAAGGTCGCGCCCGGCGACGTCATTGCCGAGATCGAGACCGACAAGGCAACCATGGAGGTGGAGGCGGTCGACGAAGGCGTGCTGGCGAAGATCGTGGTGCCGGAAGGCACCGCCGACGTGCCGGTGAACCAGCTGATCGCCGTCCTCGCGGGCGAGGGCGAGGATCCACAGGCGGCGGCGGCAGCGGCGGGGAACGGCGGGCGGATGGCGAAGCGGGCGCCCGACCAGAGCGGCGGGGAGACCGGCGCGAAGTCCACGTCCAGTGCCCCCTCGCAGGCCACTGCCCCCCAACCCTCTCCCCAGCGGGGAGAGGGAGACCCGCCTGCGCAAGCCGCACGACAAAGTCCTTCCGCGCCGCAGGTGCCGGGTGAGGGGGGACGAACCAACGGCCGCGGCCGCATCTTCGCATCGCCGCTGGCGCGGCGGCTCGCGCGCGAGGCCGGCATCGAGCTCACCCGCGTGCAGGGCTCCGGGCCGCATGGCCGGGTGATCGCGCGCGACATCGCGGCCGCCCGCGAGGGCCGGGGACTGGCGCCCGCCGCGGCTCCGGGGGCCGCCCCGGCGGCTGCCGCTGCGCCGCCGCCCGTCCTGGCGCCGTCCGACGACAAGGTGCGCGCGCTGTTCGAGCCGGGCTCCTATGACGTCGCGCCGCACGACAACATCCGCAAGATCATTGCGCAGCGCCTGCAGCTGGCGAAGCAGACGATCCCGCATTTCTACCTCACCATCGACTGCGACATCGGCCGGCTCAGCGCGGCGCGCGAGGAGATCAACGCGGCGGCGCCGAAGGACCGGGACGGCAAGCCCGCCTACAAGCTCTCGGTCAACGATTTCGTCATCAAGGCACTGGCGTTGGCGTTGCAGAAGGTGCCGGAGGCGAACGTCACCTGGACCGAGAGCGCCATGCTCAAGCACAAGCGCTCCGACGTTGCGGTGGCGGTCGCCATTCCGGGCGGGCTGATCACCCCGGTGGTGCGCCACGCGGAGGCAAAATCGCTTTCAGCGATTTCGAATGAGATGAAGGACCTCGCCGCGCGGGCGCGCGCGCGCAAGCTCAAGCCCGAGGAGTACCAGGGCGGATCGACCGCCGTGTCGAACCTCGGCATGTACGGGATCAAGGACTTCGCCGCGGTGATCAACCCGCCGCACGCGACGATCCTCGCGGTCGGCGCCGGCGAGGAGCGCCCCGTCGTGCGCAACGGCAAGATCGAGGTCGCCACCCTGATGACGGTGACGCTGTCGACGGACCACCGCGCGGTCGACGGCGCGCTGGGCGCCGAGCTGATGGCGGCGTTCCGGCGCCTGATCGAAAATCCGGTGATGATGGTGGTATGAAAACTGCCAAGGGGGGAGGCGACATGACCAGCCACGATCGCTCGCGCGGGCTCAATCGACGACAGGTGCTGGCCGCGGGAGCCGCCGGCATTGCGGCGCTCGCCCCGGGCGGTATCGCAGCGCAGGAGCGTTTCCCCAGCCGCACCATCCGGATCATCGTGCCGTTTCCGGCGGGCGCCACCACCGACATGCTGGCGCGGCTGTTCGCGCAGCGCATGACCGAGACGACCGGGCAGAGCATCGTCGTCGAGAATGTCGGCGGCGGCGGCGGCTCGATCGGTGCCGACCGGGTGGCGAAGGCCGCGCCCGACGGCTACACGCTGCTGTTCGGCAACATCACATTCAGCACCACGACGTCCTCGCTGCTATACGCCGGTCGCGCGCCGCACACGTTCGACGATTTCGCGGCGGTCTCGGTCGGCGCCTACGTGCCGCTTCTCCTGCTGGCGCACCCCGCGGTCCCGGCGAACGACCTCAAGGAGTTCGTCGCCTACGCCAAGCGCGCGGAGACGCCCCTGTTCTACGGCTCGACCGGGCCGGGCAGCATCCTGCATCTGATGGGCGAAGTGCTCAAACGCGATGCCGCCATCAAGATGGATCACGTGCCGTTCCGCGGCGCCGCACCGCTCGTCACCGAGCTCCTCTCCGGCCGCATCCAGTTCGGCGGCGACCAGCTGTCGAGCTCGCTCGAGCGCGTGCGTACCGGGCAGCTGAAGGCGCTGGCGGTCGCCACCAAGTCGGTTGCGCTGCCGAACGTCCCGACGGTGCGCGAGCTCGGCTTCCCGAACCTGGAGCTGCAGGGCTGGAATGGATTCCTCGCGCCCAAGGGCACCCCGGAGCCGGTTCTGGCCCGCCTGCAGGAGGAGATCGCGGCGGCGGCGCGGCATCCGGACGTGCGCAAGCGCATGGAGGACGTCGGCGCCGAGCCGTCCGGCTCCACCTCGGCCGAGATGCGGGACATGCTGCGCGACCAGGTCGCCAAGGTCCGGCCCACCGTCGAAGAGCTGAAGCTGGTGGTGCAGTGACAGGCGGTGAGGCCGCGGGGCGGCGAAGCCGCGGAACGCAACGATCGACCGTAACGTTGAACGTCCGGCGATTGCGAGCCGGGACGACTGGCATGGCAGGACCCTATTGTGGCTGACACCTCCTTCGACATCATCATCATCGGCTCGGGCCCCGGCGGCTATGTCACCGCCATCCGGGCGGCACAGCTCGGCTTCAAGACCGCGATGGTCGAGCGCGAGTACCTGGGCGGCATCTGCCTCAACTGGGGCTGCATTCCGACCAAGGCGCTGCTGCGGTCCGCCGAGATCTTCCACTACATGCAGCACGCCAAGGATTACGGGCTCTCCGCCGAGAAGGTCGGCTACGACCCCAAAGGGGTGGTCGAGCGCTCGCGCAAGGTGGCGCAGCGCATGGGCAACGGCGTCGCCTTCCTGATGCGGAAGAACAAGGTGCAGGTGATCTGGGGCGAGGCCGCCATCGAGGCGCCCGGCAAGGTCACCGTCAAGCCGGGCAAAGGCACCGCACCGAAGGACGCGCTCGGGCCCGGCTCGTATCAGGCCAAGCACATCATCGTGGCGACCGGGGCACGGCCGCGCGTGCTGCCCGGGCTGGAGCCCGACAAGACGCTGATCTGGACCTATTTCGAAGCCATGGTGCCAGAGCGCGTGCCGAAATCGCTGCTCGTCATCGGCTCGGGCGCGATCGGCATCGAGTTCGCCTCGTTCTTCCGCACGCTCGGCGCGGACGTGACGGTGGTCGAAGTGCTGCCGCAGGTGCTCCCGGTCGAGGACGCGGAGATCGCCGCGTTCGCGCGCAAGCAGTTCGAGAAGCAGGGGATCAGGATCTTCACCGGCGCCAAGGTGACGAAACTGGAGAAGAAGAGCGACTCGGTCGTCGCGACCTATGACGACGGCAAGGGTAAGACGCAGACGGCGGAGTTCGAGCGGGTCATCTCGGCGGTCGGCGTGGTCGGCAACGTCGAGGGCCTCGGCCTCGACAAGCTCGGCGTGAAGACCGAGCGCGGCACGATCGTCATCGACGGGTTCGGCCGCACCAACGTGCCCGGCATCTACGCGATCGGCGACGTCGCCGGGCCCCCCATGCTGGCGCACAAGGCCGAGCACGAGGGCGTGATCTGCGTCGAGGCGATCAAGGGACTCAAGGTCCATCCCTTGGACAAGGACCTGATCCCGGGGTGCACCTATTGCTCGCCGCAGATCGCCTCGGTCGGGCTCACCGAGCAGGCCGCCAAGGAGAAGAAGCTCGACATCAGGGTCGGGCGGTTCCCGTTCGTCGGCAACGGCAAGGCGATCGCGCTGGGCGAGGATCAGGGTCTCACCAAGGTGATTTTCGACAAGAAGACCGGCCAGCTCCTCGGCGCCCATATGGTCGGCGCCGAAGTCACCGAGCTGATCCAGGGTTTCGTCGTGGCGATGAACCTGGAGACGACCGAAGAAGAGCTGATGCACACAGTGTTCCCGCACCCGACCCTGTCGGAGACCATGAAGGAAGCGGTGCTCGATGCCTATGGTCGGGTGCTGAACATGTGAGGCGCGAATGGCGAGTAGCGAGTAGGGAAAAAGCTCGGCGGCAGGGAACCCTATTCGCGATTTCGTCATTCGCTATTCGTGCACTTTCCGGAGGCCACCATGCACGACCACGTCTACAAGGTCATCGATCTCGTCGGCTCGTCGGAGACCAGCATCGAGGACGCCATCAACAATGCGATTGCCCGTGCCGCGCAGACCGTGCGCAATCTGCGCTGGTTCGAGGTGGTGCAGGCGCGCGGCCAGATCGAGAACGGCAAAGTGCATTTCTATCAGGCCGTGCTCAAGGTCGGCTTCACCATGGAAGACGGCGACGACTGAGCGCTTTCGCCGCAAGAGTTCGTGCCGCTGTGCTGCAGCTGCCGCGTTGGTAGACTGCCGCATCGTGATTCCCGAGGGGGCCCGCCATGAAAGCCGATGAAGCCGCCGACCTGATGGACAAGGAGAAGGAGCAGGATCATTTCAAGCGCCGCGCCGCGGTCGTCATCGCCGTCTTCGCGATGCTGCTCGCGATCACCGGGCTGGGCGGACAGAACGCCACCAAGGACGCGGTCAACAGCAACATCGAGGCGTCCAACCTGTTCAACTTCTTTCAGGCCAAGAACATGCGCCAGACGGCCTACGCGATCGCCGCCGACGAGCTCGAGCTGGCATGGACGAACGATGCCCAGCTGTCGGCGGAGGCGAAAACAGCGCTGCGGCGCAAGGTCGATGACTACCGCAAGACGGTCACCCGCTACGAGTCCGAGCCGGAGACCGGCGAAGGCAAGAAGGAGCTGATGGCGAAGGCGAAAGAGGCGGAGAAGAAGCGCGACCATGCGCTCAGCCAGGATCCTTATTTCGACTACGCCGAGGCCTTGCTGCAGATCGCAATCGTGCTCATTTCCGTCGCCATCGTGGCCGAGCAGGTTTGGCTTTCCTATCTCGGGGGCGCGTTGGGGGTGATCGGCGCCCTGCTGATGATCAACGGATTCCTCCTGTTCGTCCGGCTGCCGTTCCTCGGTTAGAATTGTGCAAACCGGGGAGGGGGAATGAAACTTTCACGTCGCGCCTTCATGCTGGCGCCCATGCTGGCGCCGGCGCTCGTCTGGCCGCGTCCGGCCGCTGCCAAGCCAAGCCCGGGCACGCCGCTGTGGGAAGGCGCGCGCTACACCCACGCCGACAAGGCGAACGCGGTGCGGCGCGGCCTCGATTTCGTCTATCGCACCGCCAAGAATAAAAAGAATTTCGCCGAGTACGGCAGCGACTATCTGTGGTGCTTCGCCACCATCGCATCGAGCACGTCCGATCCCGAGCTGAAGGCGCGCGCCACCCGGATGGCGCTCGAGCGTGGGCGCGAGTGGCGCCGCATCCATCCCGGCGTGCCGAAGAATGCCGACGCCGAGGACGTCGCCGACCTCGTGTTCGGCGCGCTCGCCGCCGACAATCTCGGCCTGCGCAGCGAGACGATGAAGCGCGAGCTCGCCCGCGCTGCGCGGCAATTCTCGCCCAAAGATTTCATCAAATTCGATCCGGCGACCGAGCCGATCCCGACCACCGTGCCGGAGGCGTGCAACTGGTGCGCCAACAACAACGCGACCTCGAGCGTCCGCTGCAAGAAATGCATGTCCGAGCCGGGTCCGAAGATGGATCCCTACGACGTGCTGACCGACGCGGTGATCGCGACCTACACGGGGGAGCGCTACGGCGTGCTGCTCGGCGGACGGCTCGCCGACGTGCTCAAGTGGGTGCCGCGCATGCGCCCGTACCCGAAGTTCGAGCAGGCGACGCGCGACCAGTACGAGTCGGTCGCCTATGCGGTGACGCACATCGTGTACGGGCTCAACGACTACACCCATTCGCGCCTGCGGCCGGAATGGCTGCCGCAGGAATACGAGTTCCTGCTCGAGCACCTGAAGCAGAACATCGCCACCAACGACGCCGAGACCATGGGCGAGTTCCTCGACACGCTGATGTCGTTCGGGCTCACCCTCGACCATCCGCTGATCCGCACCGGCACCGAGTTCCTGCTGTCGGTGCAGAACCCGGACGGCAGTTGGGGCGACGCCCACGACCAGGACATCTACAAGCGCTACCACCCGACGTGGACGTCGGTGAACGGGCTGATGGATTACGCCTGGCCGAAGGGGGAGGGGCCGAGCTTCCCGGCGGCGCTGCGCGCCGTGCAGGGCGAGGCCGGGTGAGGATGGCGAGGCCGCCGCCCGCTCACCCCGTCGGCTTTTCTTGAACGTCTTTGGCCGCGGCGCGACTAAACAGGGACAATCACCCGCAGCCCGAAAGCGCCATGACCATCGCAACGTCGCATCGCATCTGGTGGGTCGTCGCGTGCGTTGCGGGGCTGGCTGTGTTCGCCCTCATGGTGACCTACCTGTACCAGCCGGTGCTGCAGACGATCTCGTTCATGCTCGGCCGCCCCTATTTCGCCGACTGCTCCACCGGCATCAGGTCCGAGGGGCCGCTGGAGGGCGAGCGATACCGCATTACGCAGCATTTCTGCGGGCCCGACAGTCGGGCCATGTACGTCGTCTTTCTGCTGCGCCCCAACGACTGGGCCGCGGTGCCTTTGCTGCACAGCGTGGGCTCTCCGGTTCCCCAGGAGGTACGCCGCAAGGATGCACAGTCCTATGACGTCATTTTTGCCGGGGCGCTCCACAACGGATCGAGCCGCGTGCCGGTGACACTCGACGCCATGGGCTTCCCGGAGCGCTACTACGGCTTTCGCCACGGCCGTCCGGAAGACTGATCGGGCGACTTGCGGCGCCGACGGCGGGTCCGTAAGTAACGGGCAAGGGCGCTCACGCCCGGCCGGAGCCACCATGGTCGTCGTCCTCGACACCGCCCGTCCCCGCCATCCCGAGAAGGCGAACCGGCCGGACAGCCCCGTGCTGCGCAAGCCGGAGTGGATCCGGGTCAAGGCACCGACCTCGGCCGGCTATGCGGAGACGAGCCGCATCGTGCGCGAGCATGGGCTCAACACCGTGTGCGTCGAAGCGGGCTGTCCCAACATCGGCGAGTGCTGGGAGCAGCGCCACGCGACTTTCATGATCATGGGCGACACCTGCACGCGCGCCTGCGCGTTCTGCAACGTCAGGACCGGCCTGCCGGGGCCGCTCGACGGCGACGAGCCCGCGCGCGTCGCCGATGCGGTGGCGACGCTCGGGCTCAAGCACGTCGTGGTCACCTCGGTCGACCGCGACGACCTCGCCGACGGCGGCGCCCAGCACTTCGCCGACGTCATCCGGGCGGTCCGCGCGCGCACGCCGGCGACCACGATCGAGGTCCTCACTCCCGACTTCCTGCGCAAGGACGGCGCGGTCGAGACCGTCGTCGCGGCGCGGCCGGACGTGTTCAATCACAACCTGGAGACGGTGCCGTCGCGCTATCTCGCGGTCCGCCCGGGCGCGCGCTATTTCGCCTCGCTGCGCCTGTTGCAGCACGTGAAGGAGCTCGACGCCACCATGTTCACCAAGTCGGGCATGATGGTCGGCCTCGGCGAGGAGCGCAACGAAGTGCTGCAGGTGATGGACGACCTGCGCGCCGCGGACGTCGATTTCCTCACCATCGGGCAGTACCTGCAGCCGACCCGCAAGCACCATCCGGTCGCCCGCTTCGTCACCCCGGACGAGTTCAAGGCCTATGCGACGATCGCCTATGCCAAGGGCTTCCTGATGGTCTCCGCCGCCCCGCTCACGCGCTCCTCGCACCACGCCGGCGACGACTTCGCACGGCTCAAGGCGGCGCGCCTGGCGCAGACAAGCTGACGCGATCCGGACCGGCGCAGGATGCCGCAATTCCGCACCACGCGGCGGGTCCACCACTCCGCCGAGAACATGTTCTCGCTCGTCGCCGACGTCGAGAAATACCCGCAGTTCCTGCCGCTTTGCACCGGCATGAAGGTGCTGCGGCGGGAAACCAAAGAAGAGGGCGTCGACGTGCTGGTCGCCAAAATGAGCGTCGGCTACCGCATGATCCACGAGACCTTCACCACCCGCGTGACCCTCGACCGGCCCAACATCTCGATCCTGGTCGAGTACCTCAGCGGTCCGTTCAGCCATCTGGAGAACACGTGGAAATTCCGCCCGGTCGAGGCGCCGAACTGCGACGTGGAGTTCTACATTTCCTACGAGTTCAAGAGCCGCGCGCTCGGCCTCCTGGTGCTCTCGGTGTTCGACACCGCCTTCCGCAAGTACACCACCGCATTCGAGCGGCGTGCCGACCAGGTTTACGGCAAGCCGCATACCGGTTCTTGAACCGGAATGCGGTTCATGTTTGGTCGCATTTTCTTCGGAAAACCGGTTCCCACTTTTCCGGAAAATGCTCCAGGTAAGCGAAGCTTAAGGCCTTGCCCGTAGGGTGGCGGCGAGACATCGCCACCACCCGGACCGGATGAGCACGCTCGCAGAGGCCGCAGGGCCGTCCCGGCAGTCGCTCGCGCGGCGTGCGCCGGCGCGGCTCGCGCCGGCGCTGTACGCGCTCACGCTGTTCACCTCGGCGCTGCTCTTGTTCGCCGTCCAGCCGATGTTCACCAAGATGCTGCTGCCGCGGCTCGGCGGTGCGCCGGCCGTGTGGTCGGTGGCGGTGGTGGTGTTCCAGGCGGCGCTGCTGGTGGGCTATGCCTATGCGCACCTGCTGGCCCGCACGCTGCGGCCCGCCTGGGCGGCGCTCGTGCATCTGGCGTTTCTGGCGACCGCCGCCACGGCCCTGCCGATCGGCCTCGCCCACGGCTTCGACGTGCCGCCCGAAAACGGCCTAGTGCCATGGCTGATGGCGCTGATCCTGGCTTCCATCGGGCTTCCGTTCGTCGCCCTGTCGGCGAGCGCACCGCTGCTGCAGAGCTGGTTCGCGGCGAGCGGCCATCCCCAGGCGGGCAACCCCTATGTGCTGTACGCCGCCTCCAACATCGGCTCGTTCGCCGCGCTCATCGCGTACCCGTTCGTGATCGAGCCGCTGATGACGCTGCGCCTGCAGGCATGGGCGTGGACGCTGGGCTATGCGGGGCTTGTGCTCCTGATCGCCGCGACCTCGCTGTTCGCCGCACCGGGAGGGAAGGTCGCGCATGCCGCGGACGGCGAGGCGGCGGCTGCTCCGACTGCGGCACAACGGCTCGCCTGGATCGCGCTTGCCGCAGTGCCCTCGGAACTCGTCATCGCAGTCACCGCGCACATCACGACCGACGTGGCCGCCGCGCCGTTCCTGTGGGTGCTGCCGCTCGCACTCTACCTCCTCACCTTCGTGGCGCTGTTCCGCGACCGTCCATGGATCGGCAGCGCGCTGGTCGCCAGGCTCACGCCGTTCGCCGTGGCGCCGCTCGCGATCGGCATCCTCGCCGGGTCGCGCACGCTGTGGCTCGCCGCGATCCTGCTCCACCTGGGCGCGTTCTTCCTGCTGGCGCTCGCCTGTCATGGCGAGCTCTATCGCCGCCGCCCGCAACCGGCCCGCCTGACCGAGTTCTACCTGTGGACTTCGCTCGGCGGCGTCATCGGCGGCGTGTTCGCGGGCCTCGTTGCGCCTCACATCTTCAACTCGACCTACGAGTATCCGGTCCTGATCGTCGCGGCGCTGCTCGGGCTGCCCGGCACCTTCGCGGCGGAGCGGCGCGACATTCTTCGCGCTGCCGGGGCGACCATGGCGGCACTTGCGGTGCTGCTGATGGCGCGGCTCGGATTCGATCCGCGAGCGAGCGGCAGCCTCGATCTCCCCATCCAGGTCGGCCTCCTCGCCATCGGCACGCTGATGCTGCTGCGGCGCGACCGGCCGATCGAGATCGCCGCACTTGCGCTGCTCGCCTTCACGGTGAACGAGTGCTGGCGCTCGGGCCTCACCAGGATCGAGACGGCGCGCAGCTTCTTCGGCGTGCACCAGATCGTCGAAAGCGCCGATCGCCAGTTCCGCCTGCTCTACCACGGCACGACCATCCATGGCGCGGAGCGCATCCGCAACGCCGACGGCACCCCTGTAACCGGTCGCCCGCAGCCGCGCACCTACTACTATTTCGGCGGACCGATTTCCGAGGGTATCGCGGCGGCGCGCGCGGGGCAGGGCGGCCTCAGGCAGGTTGCCGCGGTCGGCCTCGGCACCGGCAGCCTCGCCTGCCACCGGCGCGAGGGAGAGCACTGGACCTTCTTCGAGATCGATCCCGAGGTGGTGCGCATCGCGCGCGATCCAAGACTGTTCCGGCTCGTCTCGGCGTGCGCCCCCGACCTGCCGATCGTGCTCGGGGACGCGCGCATCACGCTCGCGGCCTCGCCGCAACAGTACGATCTCATCGTGCTCGACGCATTCTCGTCCGATTCGATTCCCGTTCACCTGCTCACGCGCGAAGCATTCGCCGGTTACCTCACGCGCCTTGCACCGCACGGCGCGATCGTGGCGCACATTTCCAACCGGCACATGGAGCTCGGCGACGTGGTGGCCGCCGTCGGCGCCGCCAACGGGCTTGCGACGTTCCTCAAGCAGGATGAGAGCGTGACCGACCCGCTGCAGGAATTCCATGCGAACTCGCTGGTCGCCGTGCTGGCACGCGACGCGCGTGACGTGGCGGAGCTGGCGGGCAGGCCAGGATGGCATCGCATTGTCGCGCCGAATCCCGCCGTCGCTGCATGGACCGACGACTACTCCAACCTTCTCGGTGCGATCGCGCGCAAGAAGCTCGGCCGATAATTATTCGGCGATCTCGGCGAGCAGGTCGAGCGCAACCAGCACCGAGCGGCGACGCACTTCGCCACGACCGAGATTGCCGAAGCGCTTCTCCCGGTGCAATACCTTGCCGCCGCGCGCGGCTGCAAAATGCACGAGCCCGACGGGTTTCTCCGCCGATCCGCCGCCCGGACCGGCGATCCCGGTGATCGCCACCGAAAGGTCGGCGCCAGTGCGCCCGAGCGCCCCTCGCGCCATCGCCTCGGCGGTTTCGCGGCTCACCGCGCCGTGCGCCGCAAGGATCGTTGGCGGAACGCCGACCATGCT
Organism: uncultured Alphaproteobacteria bacterium; assembly: GCA_963777755.1. Taxonomy (GTDB): domain Bacteria; phylum Pseudomonadota; class Alphaproteobacteria; order Rhizobiales; family Xanthobacteraceae; genus DATFWC01. Next base: position 7,796 of record CAVZSC010000042.1, on the reverse strand, counting down.
CTCCTTCGCCTGGTTGGAATAGGTAACGAAACCGGAGTCCACGACGTCGGACGAGCCGGCGATGTCGGTGAGCGCGCCCGCCACCAGCCCGCCGGTGCACGATTCCGCCGTCGTCACCTTGAGCGAACGCGCGCGGCAGAAATCGAGCACACGCTCGGCCGCAGCCTGCACCTCGGCGTCGATCATGGCGCGCTCCACGGGAGGCGGATGGTCGCGGTCGCCATCGCGACGATGCCTTCGCGGCGTCCGGTGAAGCCGAGCTGCTCGCTGGTGGTCGCCTTGACGCCGACGCGGTCGGCGCCAATGCCGGAAATGGCGGCGATGCGCGCGCGCATGGCGTCGCGATGCGGGCCGACGCGTGGCGCCTCGCACACGATCGTCGTATCGAGGTTGGCGATCAGGCCGCCGCGCGCGCGCACCCTCTCGCAGGCGAAGGCGAGGAAGCGATCCGACGAGGCGCCGCGCCATTGCGGATCGCTGGGCGGAAAATGCTGGCCGATGTCGCCGTCGGCGAGCGCGCCGAGGATCGCATCGGTGAGCGCATGCAGCGCCACGTCGGCGTCGGAATGGCCGACGACGCCGTGCGTGTGCGGAATGCGTACGCCGCCGAGCATCACGTGGTCGCCGTCGCCGAAGGTGTGCACGTCGTAGCCGCTGCCGGTGCGGACATCGCTCAGCGCGGCGCTGCGCACAGCCTCGGCGCGGGTGAAATCGTCGGCGGTGGTGAGTTTCACGTTGGCCTGCTCCCCATCGAACACGGAAACGGCAATGCCGGCCCATTCGGCCAGCGCCGCGTCGTCGGTGAAATCCTCGCGGCCCGCTTGCGCGGCGCGTCGGTGCGCCTCCACCAGGAGCGGGTAAGAAAACGCCTGCGGCGTCTGCACCGTGACGAGGCGGGAGCGGTCCAGCGTCTCGACGATGGTGCCGCCCGGCTCGATCGTCTTCACCGTATCGACGACGGGCAGGGCGGGAATCGCCGCCGTTCGCTCGACCGCCGCGGCGATCGCGCGCGATACCAGGCCGGCCGAGGCGAACGGGCGGGCGGCATCGTGGATCAGGATGATGTCCGGGCTGCGGGAGCGGAGCGAATCAAGGCCGGCGCGCACCGAGGCCTGGCGGGTCGCTCCGCCCGCGACCCACGGCAGAATATTGAGGCCGACTGCCCCTTGATTGAACAAATCCGCGTCATCGGGATGGATGACTGGTTGCACTGCAGCAACTTCCGCATGCAGGGCAAACAAGGCAAGACTCGGCCGGATCACCGGAACTTCTCCGATCTGCCTGTATTGCTTGGGGATTTCGCCCCCGGCGCGGAGTCCCCGCCCAGCCGCAACCACGATCGCTGCAACCACCGCCATATTGATTTTCCGTCCTCGGCGCGCAACAACGCCCCTCGCATCAGCGGTTTGCGCTCGCATCAGCCATTTACTGCTTGGTGGGAGCAGGAGGAAACGAATTCGTCATCCCAAAGTTTTTTGCAGTGCAGCACTTGCGCCCGGATTGGAATTGTCTAAACTCTATGCAATGCCTTATTCGCCTAAATTATGTGCAGATCGTGCCGCGATGACTGAGACGGGCTCGCGGGAGCCGCGTCGGGTACTGAAGATCGGGCCGCTTGAGCTGCCCAACGAGGTGCTGCTCGCGCCGATGTCGGGGATCACCGATCCGCCGTTCCGCCGGCTCGCCTCTCGCCTCGGGGCCGGCCTGGTGATTTCCGAAATGACCGCAAGTCAGGCGCTGATCGAGGGACAGCGGGAAGCGCTTCTGCGCGCCGTGACGCACGGAACCGGCATCCATGTCGTTCAGCTCGCCGGCTGCGAGGCTCGCTGGATGGGCGAGGGTGCGCGCATCGCGGAAGGCTCGGGCGCCCAGATCATCGACATCAACATGGGATGCCCGTGCCGGCGGGTGACCAACGGATATTCGGGCTCGGCGCTGATGCGCGACCTCGATCATGCCCTCACCCTGATCGAGGCGGTGGTCGACGCCGTATCGGTGCCGGTCACGCTGAAGATGCGGCTCGGCTGGGACGATCGCTTGCACAACGCGCCGGCGCTCGCGCGCCGCGCGGAAGCGGCCGGCGTCAAGCTGGTGACGGTGCATGGGCGCACGCGCTGTCAGTTCTACGCCGGCAAAGCGAATTGGGCCGAGGTCCGTCGGGTCAAGGAGGCGGTCACGATTCCGGTGGTCGTCAACGGTGACATTACCAGCTTCGACGCAGCAACGGATGCGCTCGCGCAATCCGGTGCGGACGCGCTCATGGTCGGCCGCGGCGCCCAGGGTCGCCCGTGGTTCCCGGGGCAGCTCGCGCGATATCTGCAAGGCGGCGAGCGGGAAGGGGCGCCGCCGCTCGCCGTGCAACGCGATCTTCTCGCCGCGCTCTATGAGGAGATGCTGCAGCATCACGGAAGGGAGGTCGGCGTGCGCCATGCGCGCAAGCACCTCGCCTGGGGCCTCGACGTCGCGGCGGCGAATGCGGGCGCAACAAGCGAGAGCGTGAAAGGCCTGCGCGAGCGCGTCCTGACCGCCGAGCATCCGGCGGAGGCGACGCGACGGCTGGCCGAGGCCTATGACGGTATCGCGTGGAGGACCGCCGCATGAACCGGGTCATGCTCGCCCCCGCCATGCTGAGCGGCGCCGGTGACGCCGTTCTCAACGCGCTGCCGCTGCCGGTCGTCATCGTCGCTGGCGACGGCAAGATCGCCGATGCCAATGTCGCTGCGGAAAATTTCTTCGAGGTCTCGGCGCCGCTGCTGCGCCGCTACCGCCTGACCGACCTGGTGCCGTTCGGCAGCCCGGTGCTGTCGCTGGTCGAGCAGGTGCGCGTGCGCGGCGCGGCGATGAACGAGTACAAGGTCGATCTCGGAACGCCGCGCATCCCGGGCGATCGCCTGGTCGACCTCTATGTGGCGCCGCTGCCCGAGCGCGAAGGGCACGTGGTGGTGATGCTGCAGGAGCGCACCATCGCCGACAAGATGGACCGGCAGCTGACCCACCGCGGGGCGGCGCGCTCGGTGATCGCGCTCGCCGCCATGCTGGCGCACGAGATCAAGAACCCGTTGTCGGGTATTCGCGGCGCCGCGCAGCTGCTGGAGCAGGCGGCGAGCGACGAAGACCGCCCGCTGACGCGGCTGATCTGCGACGAGGCCGACCGGATCGTGAAGCTCGTCGACCGCATGGAGGTGTTCGCCGACGAGCGCCCGGTCGAGCGCGAGCCGGTCAACATCCACGTGGTGCTCGAGCACGTGAAGAAGCTCGCCTATTCGGGCTTCGCCCGCCATATCCGCTTCGTCGAGGACTACGACCCGTCGCTGCCGCCGGTGCTCGCCAATCGCGACCAGCTGATCCAGGTGTTCCTCAACCTGATCAAGAACGCGGCGGAAGCAATCGGGGACGCGCCCGACGGTGAGATCCTGCTCACCACCGCATTTCGTCCCGGCGTGCGCCTGACGCTGCCGGGCTCGAAGACGCGCGTGTCGCTGCCGCTCGAATTCTGCGTCCGCGACAACGGTCCGGGGGTACCGGACGACCTCATGCCGCACCTGTTCGACCCGTTCGTCACCACGAAGCCGAGCGGGAGCGGCCTGGGTCTTGCATTGGTTGCCAAGATCATCGGCGATCATGGCGGTGTAATCGAATGCGAATCACAGCCCCGACGAACGATTTTTCGCGTGCTGATGCCGAAATATTCCGGGGACGGCTTGGCGCCGACCGGAGCCCCGACGAGAGGTCCGTGATGCCCGCGGGAAACATCCTGGTCGCCGACGACGACGCAGCGATCCGCACCGTTCTCAACCAGGCGCTGTCGCGCGCAGGCTACGAGGTGCGCACCACCGGGAATGCCGCCACCCTGTGGCGCTGGGTCAGCCAGGGTGACGGCGACCTGGTCATCACCGACGTGGTGATGCCGGACGAGAACGCCTTCGACCTGCTGCCGCGCATCAAGAAGATCCGCCCCGACCTGCCGATCATCGTCATGAGCGCGCAGAACACGTTCATGACGGCGATCCGCGCCTCGGAGCGCGGCGCCTACGAGTACCTGCCCAAGCCGTTCGACCTCAAGGAGCTGACCGCGATCGTCGGGCGGGCGCTGGCCGAGCCGAAGGAGCGAGTGCGGCCCTATTCGGCGAGCGAGGACATCGAGTCGATCCCGCTGGTCGGCCGTTCGCCCGCCATGCAGGAGATCTATCGGCTGCTGGCGCGACTGATGCAGACCGACCTCACCGTGATGATCTCGGGCGAATCGGGCACCGGCAAGGAGCTGGTCGCGCGCGCCCTGCACGACTATGGCAAGCGGCGCAGCGGTCCCTTCGTCGCCATCAACATGGCTGCGATCCCGCGCGACCTCATCGAATCGGAGCTGTTCGGCCACGAGAAGGGGGCCTTCACCGGCGCCAATACGCGCAGCGCGGGCCGGTTCGAGCAGGCCGAGGGCGGCACGCTGTTCCTCGACGAGATCGGCGACATGCCGATGGAGGCACAGACGCGGCTCCTGCGCGTGCTGCAGCAGGGCGAGTACACCACGGTCGGTGGCCGCACGGCGATCAAGACCGACGTGCGCATCATCGCCGCCACCAACAAGGACCTGCGGCAGCTGATCCAACAGGGCCTGTTCCGCGAGGACCTCTATTTCCGCCTCAACGTGGTGCCGCTGCGCCTGCCGCCGTTGCGCGAGCGCACCGAGGACGTGCCCGACCTGATCCGTCATTTCTTCGCCCAGGCCGAGCGCGAAGGGCTGCCGCCCAAGCAGATCGACGTCGCGGCGGTCGAGCGGCTCAAGCGCTACCGCTGGCCCGGCAACGTGCGCGAATTGGAGAACCTCGCCCGCCGCCTCGCCGCGCTCTATCCGCAGGATACGATCACCGGTGCGGTGATCGAGACGGAGCTGGCGCAGCCGACGCTCGCAACCGGCGGCGAAGAAGCACGCGCCGAGGAAAGCCTGAGTGCCGCGGTGGAGCGCCACCTCGCGCGCTATTTCGCCGGCTTCGACGACGGCATCCCGCCGCCCGGCCTCTACCACCGCATCCTGCGCGAGATCGAGTTCCCGCTGCTCTCTGCGGCGCTGGCCGCCACGCGCGGAAACCAGATCCGCGCCGCCGACCTGCTCGGCGTCAACCGCAACACCCTGCGCAAGAAGATCCGCGACCTGGATATCCAGGTGGTCAGGACGACCGGGTAGGGCGTATCAAGCGCCCGGCCTCGGCCGTCTACCGGCCTTCGAGGCTCGGCGCACGAAGAGTGCGCCGAGCGCCTCAGGATGAAGGTGCGTCGAGCGCCTCAGGCTGACGGTGAGCAGTTCCCGATTCAGAAGAATTCAGGTCTCGCCCAAGGACCCTGACGGGGCCCTGTTGCACACTGGTCGCATAGCACGTTCGGCGATATAGCCTGCGGGCGCCGTCAGGACGTGCAGTGGAACCGGGTGGCAGGGGGAACCGATGAAGCGCCGCGAACCGACCAAGATCGAGATGGTGCTCAAACTCAAGGTCGCCAAAGCGCTCGGTGTCGAAATCCCGCCGGCGCTGATTGCGCTCGCCGACGAGGTGATCGAGTGAACCGGCGCGAGTTCATTGCGTCGCTTGCCGGCGCGTTGGCGTGGCCGCTCGTGGCGCGAGCGCAGCAAGCGACGAAATCGTACCAGATCGGCTACCTCGCTCTGCTTCCGGGCGAGGACGCGGTGTTGGTGAAGCCGCTCCTGCAACGGCTTCAAGAGCTCGGCTACGCCGTGGGCACAAACCTGATGTTCGAGTACCGCTCCGCCGAAGGACGAGCGGAACGTCTGCCCCAACTGGCCGCAGAATTCGTGTCGCTCAAGCCGGACGTTTTGATTGCAGGATTCGGCACGCTGACGGCTCAGGCGTCGAAGGCCGCGACCTCGACCATCCCTGTCGTCTTCACCAGCGTCGGCGACCCCCTTGGCGCCGGTGTGGTCGCGAGCCTGAGCCGGCCCAGCGGAAATGTCACCGGCCAGTCCAGCCAGGCGAGCGAGATTGGCGGCAAGCGGTTGCAGATCCTGAACGAGCTCGTCCCTGGCAGAAAAATGGTTGCTGCGCTGTTGAACCCGAATGCACCGTTTTCGGTGCTGGCCTTGCAGGAACTGAGGGCAGCCGCCGCGCCACGGCTGCAACGTCTCGAAGTCTTCGAAGCGACAACCGCCGACCAGGTTGCGACCGGCATCGAAGCCGCTGCCAAGGCCGGCGCCGCCGGTCTGATCACGTTGGAAGACCCATTGCTTCTTGGCCTCCGCCGGCAGATCGCCGATCTCACCGCCAAGGTCCGGCTGCCGACGGTCTATGGGAATAGGGACTTCGCCGAGGCGGGAGGATTGATGTCGTACGCGGTGGACCGGCGACAACAGAGCCGTCGCGCCGCGGAGTACGTGGACAGGATCCTGAAAGGTGCAAAGCCGGCGGACCTGCCGGTCGAGCAGCCGACGAAATTCGAGCTCGTCATCAACCTCAAAGCCGCCAAGTCTCTCGACCTGACGATACCGGCCAATCTGCTCGCGATCGCCGACGAGGTGATCGAATGAGCAACTGTCATCTTGTCGCAGCGAGATCGCTGATCGATTTGGCCGCGTCAAGGCTGGCGCTTCGCGCCCCCGCGCTACGCGCGGCTACGGCCCTGACGCGGCCAAATCGATCAGCGCAGAGGCTACCGCGCGGTCGGCACGGAGTGCCGACCGCGGTGACGGTCGGCCCACGCGAAGTCATCGCGAACCATTGCGTTGAGCATGGTAAGCATCTTGCGCATCACCGCCACGATCACGACCTTCGGGAGCTTGCCGGTGGCGGCGAGACGATGGTGGAACACCTTGAGCACGGATTCCAATTGCAGGCGCTCAATGCCGCCATATAGAGCACGTGACGGACGGGCGCCCGACCACCCCAGATACAGCGCTTTCCCTTAAGCTTGCCGCTCTCGAAGGCATAGGGCGCAACGCCGACCATCGCAGCAACCTGTTTGCGGCTCATGCGTCCGAGCTCGGGCAAGAGCGCAATCAGCGTGCAGGCCAGCACCGGTCCGACGCCCGGCATGGAGGTCAGCAGCCGGTATCGATGCGCGAGCGCCGGATCGGCACCGATGCTCTCGACCAGGTGCTCATCGAGCATGTTGATGTCGGCGGCGAGCCGAGCGATATGACGGCGCGAAAGGGCGCTTCAGCACCGCATTTTCCAGCATTCCAGCAGCATTCTCGGCGGCGACCTTCGCATTGCTGAGCTGGCGCCGAACCCTAAGAACCTCGGCAAGCCGCTCGACCACTGGCGCCGGTCGCTGCACAGGCCGGGGTCGGGATGATGGCGACGAACGCGGCGATCATCCGCGCATCGAGCCGATCGTTTTCGGCCAGAACGCCGCTAGCGTTGGCAAACTGCCGCAGCCTGAACGGATTAATCTGACGCACCGGCATGCCGGCTGCGAGCAGCGCTCGCATCACGCCGCGCTCGTAGCCGCCGCTCGCCTCGAGCCCGATCGCCGAGATCGAGAAGCCGCGCAGCTGCTCAATCAGCTCGGCCCAGCCAGCTGGGTCATTGCTCGCCGACGAGCGTTGCTGCTCCGGCAGCACCATCACGTCCAAGCGATCCTTCGACACGTCGATTCCACAGACAGAGAGCATCGTCATCTTCGTATCCCTTGTTTGCTGATGCGGGCTCGTGCCCAGGCAACTGTTCGGGTAAGGAAGAAACGACTGGAGCTCCAAGCTCATTCGCGGTCTGAGGACCGAACCGCCTGCGGGCTTCCAGTCGCGACGGGCGGAGTCGTGAACCGGCCCCCATCACTCCTCACTATGCCCCTTT
>CAVZSC010000041.1:0-59747 GCA_963777755.1 uncultured Alphaproteobacteria bacterium | reverse complement strand
CGGCCTGTCATCGGGCCGGCCCGCTCCGGATTTGAAAATGCGCCCGACGTCCCGGTCCCCGTCAAAGACGTCGTAGTCGTCCGGGTTGTCCCACCGGCCGCGGCGGTGGGTGGAGGCGCGCAGGAGATGGAGCGGCATCGGAGCTTCTCATCGCAGCAGTGGACAGGGCATGGCGACCCCTTTTACCCAGGGGAGGTTCCTGTTACGTTCTCATCCCAGCAGGAGGCTTGTCCATGGTCACCAGCTTCATCATCGTCCCGTTTTCCACCGCCGCGCGCGGCAAGCTCACTCCCGGTATCCCGCAGACCCTCAAGGACCGCGATCGGGCCATTCGGGTGGCCGAGGTGCTCGCATTGAAGGCCGAAGGCGTCATCGTTCTCGAGCAGGAGGCCGACACGGCTGCCGATTTCTACGCCGAGCCAAAACTCGTGCTGCATCGCGGCCGCGTGCCGGACTGCCTCCTTGAGCAGCTCTCGGTGTGAGCGCGGCGATGCGTACCGAAGCCGCCGAGGGCGTTGCGGTGGCCGTGCTGGCCGCGCTCGCCGCCGATCCTGACCGGCTCGGCCGGTTCGTCGCGATCACTGGCCTGCAACCCGAACTCGTCCGCGATACTGCAACCGATCCGACCTTCCTCGCCGGCGTCCTCGACTACGTCATGACCGACGACGGTCTGCTGGTCGACTGCGCCACCGCGATCGGTGAACCGCCGGAGCGCATCAGTCAGGCGCACCACGTCCTCTCGCCGCCTATGTGGGCTGATTGAAAATCGCCGCCAGCGACGCCACGACCCGGATGCTCACGGTTAACGGCAAAATGACACGTTTGACCCCAGGAGGGGGCCTGCCGATGACTGAAATTTCGACCATCGCGTCCTCCCCAAACGGATTCATTTCAGCGAATCTCGGCGGATGAGGCGAGTCGGATTGATCTTCGCTCTTGCGCTGATGCTGGTCTCGGCGGCGCCCGCCGAGCCTATTGATCGCGCGGCGATCCGCGTGATCGACGGCGACACCATCGCGGTGGCCGGCATCACCTATCGCCTTGTCGGCTACGACACGCCGGAGGTCGGCCGACGCGCGCACTGCGTGTCCGAACGTGAACTCGGGGCGAAGGCGACGGCTCGGCTCAAGGCGCTGATCGCCGGCGGCGGCATCGAGCTCAACCCCGTGGCTTGCTCGTGCCGGCGGGGGGCCGAAGGAACGCCGGCATGCAATCACGGGCGGCTCTGCGGTGTGTTGATGGTGCACGGCCGCGATGTCGGCGAGACCCTGATCGGCGAGGGCTTGGCCCATCCGCTGCGCTGCGGACCGAGATCGTGCCCTGGAGCCATGGTGCTAGGAAGTCTGTAAGCGATCAAACGCATTTGCCGCGATCGATCGTGATCGCGGCGGCCGCGAATCCGCGCAGTCATGCGAGGGCGACCAGTCGTGCGTCGGATGCCCGCTCCTGGCCCCGACGAAGATTAGCTACATCGTGGTGCCGTTCGCCCACAGAAGACGTCGATGAAGGCCAGTTGGTTGCGGCTGAACTTCCGCCGTGTGGGGCTGCCGCTTCCAGCCATGGTCCGGCGCCCTCACGCGGGGATTCGGTTTCGAGGGATCGCTCGTATGCAACCCGAACTGCTTCCTTGCCGTAGCGTCGTTCGAGCCGGCGTACCGTGAAACTCGCGACCGTGGAAGTCACGGTCGGGTCACGGTCGGGTCACGGTCAGGTCACGGTCAGGTCACGGTTTCAGGGCGAAAAGTCACGGTCGAAGTCACGGCGGGCTGGCCCTGCAGTAACGCACGCGGTGGGGCAACGACAGCATCTTCATGTTCGGCGGTAACGATGCGCCGCTTTTGGTCTATCAGCGGGCCGGGTCCTACAGAACTGCCGGAAATACTCAAGGCGGTTGGTATTTTCTTGTGTTCAAGTAGCCGGTGGGACGACCATGGGAAGCCGAGATCGCCCCAGCACACGACGAACAACGCCACCGAGTACCTTCCCTTGAGGCACGAGCGCCAACAAGTGGGCGAAAACGCCACGTCCAAGAGTTTTTACCGCGCAATTACATCCGCGATGGTCGTCTCTGCCGCGGCCGACGTTTGGCGTGCACAAATCATCCGGAGGCTGCGGCTGGATCAACGAGGTTGCCTCTGCCGGTTGGCTCACTTGCAGCCCCGAAGTGGCCTTGCAGCGGCTGGGTGACGACCGAGTTGATGCGTTGCCGCGCCGAAGTCGCTCAACATACCACGCTGTCGGAGCGGCTGTTGTGCGGGTAGGAAACCGCCGTGATCCACTGCTTGAGGCGCTGGGCGCTGAAGGACATCGCCTTCATCCAGGAGTGCGCGCCACTTGAGCTCGCCGAGCTAACGCTCGCGCAGTTCGGGCCGACGACGCTAGGAGGAGGTAATGCAAGGCCTTCAGGCGTTGCTCGCCAGTCGCAGGAAGCGCCGCCGCGCCGTCGTGAGTCTACCCACCGGTGGCGGCAAGACACGGGTGACGGTCGAGGCTTCCGTTCGGCTCGTGCTCGCAACGAGGGCGACAATCGAAACATCGTTTGGGTGGCGCAGGCCGATGAACTCTTGCGAGCATGCAGTGCAGGCCTTCCGATAAGTCTGGGTCAATCTTGGCGCGCAACGAACCTGGAAGGTCGTGTAGGGAAGGAAGCTCGATCGGGCCACTGATGGTGTCTTCGGCGTCACGCCTAGTTTCGGATGCGGATGCGAACTCGGGCGGGAAGCCGATGCTCGCGACGAAGGCTCTTGCCACCGGGGTGCTCCAGCGCTTAGATCGATCGAAGCCGCGGACGAAGTCGTTGATGACGTCGGGATCCTGCACGGCGTTGTTTTACGACGTTGCGGGCTGCCGCCATCGTCGAAGCGGAAAGTGTCGTTCCCGCTGCCGCCCATCAGTCGACCACGGCGGTTCCGCGGATCAGGAGATTGTTCTGAGCGCCGCCATCCATGACGTCGTCGCTGTCGCCTTTGGGCCGTTGATGACCCTTCTACGAAATTGGGAACGTCTGCTTTTCCGGGCCACTTCGTACAGGTTCGCTGTTGAGGCGCTGTGACCTGATCTTAGCGCCAAGCTCCGCCGTCCGGGTCCCAACGACCCTTAGCGCCTTCCGGTACGGCGAGGCTGGCGATGACAGGGCCAAAGAAGCGCCGCAGTTCCTCCTGAAGGTCCGCGAAAGGCGGCGGCTCAAGGGTCGGCGGATTTCGGCGCAGGAAGCCGCTCCAGAGGCCGCGCTCCGCGGCAATTTTCGCGAACGGCTCGGTCAGGCCGAGTGGCATCTCGGTCGGGATCGCGGTCTCACGCCGCCGGAGTGTTCCGGCGACCGCCTCGACCAGGCGGGACAGGTCGAATGGAAACGTGCGGGTCGTGACCCACATGTCGTGAAAATCCTTGATCCGTCCGTTCGTCTCTCCGAAGCGGATCATCGTCTCGAACTTCTCGGCGACTACGGTTTCGGGCGGGTACATTAGGATGTTCGCCGCCGGCAGATCCGGCAGCAAACTCGGGAACGTCTGGCGCGTCGGCGGGGGGTAGACATGGTCGCCGAAGCCGATGTCCACCTGCACGAGGATGACCGCCCCAGCCAGTTGGCTTTTCAGGCTCAGCTGGACGCCCTGGTACTTGTCGGCTTCGCGGACTGCCTCGACTTTCAATGTGGCCGGGTCGAAGACGATGCCGTCGCCGGGAACTTCGACGTTGCAGATGCGGGTGAAGAGCTCCGCGATTGCGGCGGTGTCAGAGTCGCCCTGGCCGAGCAGATCGAGGTCGCCGGTGGGCCGGAAGACGTGCTCGGGCCAAGTCACGAACAACATGGCGCCCTTGAGCACGTAACGCTCGGCCGCTTCCGTCTGGCTGAGACGGAAGAGCAGGCGCTCGATCGCATAGCGCGTGAGGGTCCGCTGGTAGTCCTCGCCATGTTGCTTGGCGTGGTTGAACAGCCGCGCCCTGACCGACGCCGCGGGATTCTTGAGAACCTTGGCCGTCATTGCATCGCCTTGATATAGGGCTCGATTCGTTCGGCGACCCGGTCGATGGCAGCGTATTTCATGAGCTCGCTTGCGGTGGTCTTCCTTTGCCGCAGGGCGTCTCGAAGCGCCTCGATGGCGACGTCTTCTCCGATATGGCGGCGATGCTTGAAGCAGTCGGCTACCGTCTTCGCAACGCCGTAGATCGGCACGTCGACACCCTCCACGCGGATGTGCTGGACACCTGCCGTCAGGACGTCGCCGGTAGCGCGGACAATCTCGAGCCGAAGGCCCTGCACGTTCGGCGTCCTGGCTTTGTGGGGGATGGTCATCCACACGGCATGCGGCAGCTGGGTGGTCAGCTCATGGTGGCGAAGGGCGCTGACCAGGCTGACGACGCCGTTCGGGACGAGGCGCGCGGCTTCCGCCAGATCGTGGGCGACGTCTTCCCCCACGCGTTCGGGGTCTTGGTAGAGGCCGCGGCCGAGGCGAACGAGTTCGCCGGCGTCGGTCAGGCGCTTCAGGTAGACCAGTGGGATGCCTGCGGCCCTGAAGTCGCGTGCGCGCACGATCCCTCGGGCTCGGATGAGGCTGAGGGCGCGCTCGCGATAAGTCATATGATTTTCGGCCATGATGTTATCTATTGTCGACAAAAATTCCAATTTGTCGACACTATGCCATTCGGGACGAGGGCGCGCAGCTTCGCCAGGGGCGATGCCTTCCTGGCGCGTTCGGGGTCTTGGTAGTGGCCGCGGGCCGAGGCGACCAGTTCGCCGGCGTCGGTTACGCGCCTCAGGTAGACCAGGGGATGCCTGCGGCCGTGAAGTCGCGTGCGCACGATCCCTCGGGGTTGCGTGAGGCTGAGGGCGCGCTGGCGATAAGGCATATGACGTTCGGCCATGATGTTATCTATTGTCGACAAAAATTCCAATTTGTCGACGAAAAAGAAATGGTTGAGAGTTCTAAACTGATGTCATATATTTGCTATGACAATGGCTTCGTCAAGTCCATCTTCCGAACTCACGCCCAAGCATGTGCGGGCGGCCCGGGCCCTCCTGGCGTGGTCGCAACAGGACCTGGCCAAGGCGGCTGGCGTGGCGACCTCGACCGTCGCCGACTTCGAGCGCGGCCGGCGGACCCCCGTGGCCAATAACGCCCAAGCCATTCGCGGGGCCCTTGAGGGCGCCGGTATCATGTTCCTGCCGACTGGCGCGGTTATTGGGCCGGCCGTTCCACTCATCACCGCGTCCGATCGCCCTGGCGCACCGGTCCGATGGGTCAGTGCTGAGGATCTTTCGGAATGGGCGAACCGTACCGACGGCGCCGTCAGTCTGCCGACGCTCCTCGCCCACCTCATTCGAGCCAACCATGGCCCGGCCATCCGACTTCGCTTTCCCGCTGACGAGGGGGTTCGCCATTCGGGCTGGGATGGGCTCACCACGACCGACAGCGGCAGCGCCTACGTTCCCCGGGGCGACGCGGGTTGGGAAATCGGCACCCAGCGCAGCAACATCATCCAGAAGGCGAGCGACGATTACCGGAAGCGAACGGCGGAGCCCGCGCCGCTCGATCCTGCCAGCGCTGCCTTTGTTTTCGTCACCCCTCGACACTGTCCGAAGAAGGAAGAATGGGCCAGGGCCCGCCAGGACGAAGGTCCCTGGCGGGAGGTCCGCGCCTACGATGCCGACGACCTCGTCCACTGGATCGAGCAGACGCCGGCTGTCGGCCTCTGGCTAGCGGCCCGCCTGGACAAGCGTCCGCCGGGAACGCGGGAATTGGAAGAGGTCTGGGAAGAGTGGTCGCTCGCCACCCAATGGCCCCTGACGGAAGACCTTGTTCTCAGCGACCGCGATCATGACGCCGCCGAAGTCCTACGCTGGCTTCGTGGTGAACCGTCCGTTCTTTCGCTTCAGGCGACGACCACGGATGAGGTGGTGGCGTTCTTCCACGCCACGCTTAGCGAGCTGCCTGACGAGCTGGCGGCTGCCTACCGCGCCCGCTGCCTCGTGGCGACGACTGCCGCTGCAGCCCGGGCTCTCGCGAACGCGCCCGCGCCTTTGATCCTGCTGCTAGCGGATCCAGAGCCTGGTCTCGCCCGCCGGCTCGTGGAGCGCGGTCACTATGTTCTGCAGGCCTACGATGAGCGGCCGGTCTCGCGCGGCGAGGTGCGCACGCTCGCGCGACCATCGCGCGAAGGGATCGCCAGCGCCCTGACCGCGGCCGGCATTGCCGAGCCGCGCGCTGAGGCGCTCGCCCGCGACAGCGCCCGCAACTTGGCCGTCCTGCGCCGCCTGATCCCTGGAGCACCTGGACGCCTCCCGAAATGGGCTCAAGAGCCGCCGCGCCGTGCTCTGCTGGCGGCGCTCCTCGCAGGGGGCTGGAATGAGGACGCCGAGGCCGATCGGGCTAGGCTCGCGGACATCGCGGATCAACCTTATGAAGTAGTCATTGCCGCCCTGGCTCCTTATGCTGGCGAGTTCGACAGCCCGCTGCAAAAAATCGCGTCGACCTGGCGGATCGCGTCTCCGTCGGACGCCTGGTTCCTGCTCGCGCACAACCTGACGAGCGACGACATCACGCGCTTCGAGGCGGTGGCGCACGCCGTGCTGGGGTCGGCGGACCCGCGCTTCGACATGGACCCTGACCAGCGCTGGACGGCTGGAGTCCGTGGGATTCACCGCGACTACTCCGGGCTGCTGCGCCACGGGATTGGTCAGGTTCTCATTCTGCTCGCTCTTTGGGGCGATCGGGCCCGCACGGTTCCCAACGCCGCGCGCCGCGCCGACGCCATCGTCGACAAGCTGCTACGGAACGCCGATCCGCAGCGATGGTGGTCGCTCTCTGGCGAATTCCGGCTGCTGGCGGAGGCGTCGCCGGACGCCTTCCTGACCGCCATCGAAGACAGCCTCAATCAGAACGATCCGCCCATTGGTGTCCTCTTCGGCCACGACGACGGGGGCGTGTTCGGAACAGAGCACCTGTCCGACCTGATGTGGGCGCTGGAATCCCTGGCGTGGTCGCCCGACCTTCTGCCGCGGGTGACCCACATCCTAGCGCGTCTCGACGCAATCGACACCAAACCTCGGCGCTACGTGAACGGACCGGCCAACAGCCTTCGCGAGATCCATCTTCTCTGGGTACCCCAGACCTTCGCGACCCTCGACCAGCGGCTTCGCGCACTGGACCTTGTTCGGAAGTGGGAAACGAACGCCGCCTGGAAGCTGATGCTGGGCATCTTGCCAAAGGGCCATGACGTCTCAACTCCGTCACCGATGCCGCGCTGGCGCGACTTCACCGTCGAAAAGGTCGAGGATGTGACTTGGGGCCTAATCAGGCGGGGCGCCGCCGCGATCAGCGAACGCCTGGTCGTTGATGCGGGCGTGAGCCCAGCGCGGTGGTCGCTACTGCTCGATCACATTGGCGACCTCGCGCCGGACCCGGAAGCGGGTCTCCTGGCGCTTGAGGCCGCCGAGCCGAGGATCACGGACAAGGCCGATCGGGCGGTGTTCTGGGACAAACTGCGGCGCGTGCTCCACCATCATCGCGAATTCCCGGACGCCGAGTGGTCTCTGCCGGATGCGGTGCTGGATCGGCTGGAAGCCGTCTATCATCGTTTTGAGCCTACCGATCGGCTTGAGCGAACGGCTTGGCTTTTCCAAGAATCCGTGCCGCTGCCAAAGCCTTCTGCGGCAGGCTGGGAAGCGGAACAGCGGGAGGTCGATGCCGCTCGACAACAGGCAGCACAAGCGCTCTACGCCGAAGGCGGCCTATCGGCCATGCTTTCGCTCGCCCGGCTGACCGACACCGCCGGCTACATCGGCAAGGCACTCCATGATAGCGGACTCTCGGCGTCCGAGGTCGACGCTCTGCTTGAAGCAGCCGTTCGGAGCGACGACGCTCATGAGCGAGATGTCGCTCACGGCCTAATCATCTCCGCTTTTCGCGATCGGAAGGAGCCTTGGGCGGCGGCATTGATCGCTAAGGCTAGGGCCGAGACCTGGGGGGACACCGCCCTACTGACGATCCTTCGCGCGTTTCCTATTGAGCGTTGGACATGGGATCAGGTCGCTCAGATCGGCGGAGAGATTGAAAAGACTTACTGGCGCCGTGCGCCGGTGTTCTGGATGAGCGACGATAGCGAAGACGTCGCCTTCGCCATCCGCATGCTGATCAGCGTTGGCCGCGCCCGGCACGCTCTGCCGCTCGCTGGGCGCGGCAACAAGGTTCATCTGCCTTCCGACCTCCTCGTCGAAGTACTGCAGGAGGCCGCTCGTCAGCCGTTCGAAAGCGACGGCGACAGCAACGAAGCGACCATGTTCCAGCATTACGTCGCTGAAATTCTGCAGCTTCTCGACGAACGCAGTGATGTCGACCGGAACGCCCTCGTCACCCTCGAGTGGAACTATCTACGGGTCTTGGAGCATTCCCGCCGGCCAGCGAAGGTGCTGCTGAGGGCGCTCTCGGAACAGCCCTCGCTCTTCATCGAGATGCTGCGCGCGGTCTTCAAAGCCAGCGAGGAAAGTGGCGTTGTTGATCCCGAACCCGACAACCCTGAGCACGCGCGAGTGGTCGCCACGCAAGCTTACCGGCTGCTGGAGCTGTGGAACCGGATTCCAGGCACGCGCGACGACGGCACCATCGACGGCGAGGCGCTTGAGGCGTGGATCAAGGAGGCCCGAACCCTGGCCAAGGCGGCCGGTCGAGAGGACATCGCCGACAGCCGGATCGGAAACGTCCTGTCAGCTTCACCAATGGGCTCAGATGGCAACTGGCCGGCCGAACCGGTACGCGAGGTGATCGACCTCTTCCGCAGCAAGCCGATGGTTGAGGGGTTCCGGGTCGGGAAGAGCAACCGACGTGGCGTCACCACCCGGATGCCGCGCGATGGAGGCGAGCTCGAACGCCGGGAAGCGGCGAAGTATCGGAAGTGGGCGAAGGCGATCGCTTACGTTTACCCTCACACCGCCAAGGCGCTCGATACCCTCGCCGACAGCTACGAATGGGAGGCTCGTCGGCATGATGAGAACGCTGAGCGCCTCGACTGGGAGTCCTAGATTAGACTTCGGGCAGCGGCCAGAATGTTGCGTTCGCCGGCGACGCGAACTTCGCGAACTGCGCCTCAAGGGCTGTGGGTGCGCCGCGGCAGCTGATCCGCCATTGCGCCATGGCCTTACGCTGGTGACGATCTTCTCCAGGTAAGGCAGGTCGATGTCCGAGAGCGGGTGACCGAGGACATGGATGGCATGGACGTCGGCAAGCGCGGCGAACCTTGCGGCATTGTCGGCGATGATCTCCTCAGTCGGCTTGAAGCTCGGCTCGAAATAGCGGTCGATAATGTGGTGTCCTCGATCACGCGGGTGTCCCTGCGTGGGCGACGCCTTCAAATTCTGCAGATCGGAGATCCCGAATATTCACAAGATCACCTCCTGCATGAAGGCGAACTACTCGAAGCTCAGTGCAAGGCCGCGGCCGCGAAGTGTCGAAAGACCGCTACCGCCGCTCCGCTGCCGGCCGCGACCTCACGCTCGATCAGACCCCGCCGGCGGTCGACGTGTCGGGCGGGCATCGTAGGGCCGAGTGTGACGTAGCCCACGGCATCGCAGTGGGCGACAAGGCGTGCGGTCCCGGAGCCTAACCGCTTTCATCCATTCAGCGGTTCCCGATAGTGCAAACGTCGGCCAACCGCTTGATTTTGGCATCAACACCGGCGCGATTGTTCAATCTGGGAAGATCATGGGAAGCGGGCAACGGCTCTGCGCAGCGCGCGCGCCGCTGGGTCGCCGCCGCGCCCAGGCAAACGGCGTCAAGTTCGGGCGGCCACGCGCGCTCAACCCGCACCAGCGCCAGGAAGCCCTGAAGCGCATCGAGGCCGGTGAGACCTACACCGCAATCGAACGCAGCTATGCTGTTGATCCGAACACGATCAGCCGCTTGGCTTCGCTGCCCCCGCAGTCGTAGCCGTGCAGAGTCGTCAATTCAATACCTGGCCGGCAGCACCATGCCTCTGAAGCCGACCTATGGTCCCCGTGCGCCGACAAGCAGTCGGATCTTGGCCAGCAGCCGATCTAACTCCACAGGCTTGGTATCGAAGTCTTCACATCCCGCAGCAAGAGCCTTTTCGCGCTCGGCGTCGAGCGCATGCGCGGACAAACCGATGATGGGGATATGCCTCGTTTCCAAATTGCTTTTCAGTCGCCGGGTGGCTTCCCAGCCGTCGACAACGGGCATCTCAAGGTCCATCAGGATCACATCCGGCCGCTCGGTGGCGGCCGCCGCGCAACCTTTCTCGCCGTTCTCCGCGACCAATACCTCGAACTCGTCGGTGAGCTCGAGGCGCATCTTGAGCATGTAGACATCGTCTTCATTGTCTTCGACATAGAGGATTCGGATCACGAGCTGTATTCCGTTCTATGAGTGCGAGGATTGAGCAGGGAGGACAAGTCGGCGAATTCCTGCGTGCGGCTCGGGATCGGCCGTAGCATGTGTGACATGGGCAGATGTAACAGGCAGGAGGCGCGCGCCCACGACGGTCGCTCATAGGGGTTTTCCCTGATCCCACGCGGTGCGTGCGCCTATCTCTGACCGGCGCCCATAGATCGCTGCCAGTGATGAGGCAACCTTCCTTCGCCGTCCACACGGAGAAGATTTCAGGTCGGGGCGAAGGATACGCCGGGGCGCCTGCTCCAGACTGTCGGGGGGTACAGCCGGCGGCCTGCCTGAGGGGGCAAGGGGATGAACTGTAGAGAGTTCATCACGCTTACCGGCCTCGGGTCGGTGATCGTCGTCCCAAGTATCTCCGGCGCCGCGCCGTGGTCGCCACAGTTTTTGTCCACGCGGCCTAAATAATGGCAGCACTGTGCGTCCTTAATTATTAGTAATATTAGTTGAAGGTAAGCGGAGTATGACAGTACTCAGTTCATGAACCGCCTTATCTGGGCATCCGACTACCTATACGAGGGAAGGTATGTTGGCGGAACATGGAACTACTGTGTCAATTTCGTGCACCGCCCGACCAGGACCTCGGCAACACGCTCAGCGTAACCGAGTGTCGTTGCCTACCGTTCGAGGTAAGGCAATGGACAGGGACGAGAACGACATGCGGGATGAGGCTGCCCGTCCATTTTGCACGAACTGCGGCACCGCTATGTGGCTGCAGTCTCGCGTCGCAACCGGCCCGCTCAGCGAAGTTCGTCAGTTCAAGTGCCCGGTGTGCGACCGCACCCAGATAGTGACGATTGCAGAGCCGTAATCGGATGACTGATGGCGGTTTTGATCGGCCCGTGTCCGCCTTCAGGGGGTGTTCGCCCACCGGCAAGGAACCGATATTATTTTAGGCCATATTGATCGGCCCCGGGCGATAAGGAAGTGAAAGGGAAGCGGTGAGGAGCGACTGGCGGCTCAGGAACGTGGCCGGTCCGAATCCGGCTGCACCGGATCGCGCATCGGCCGGTCTTCCTGCGGATCGGCCGGTGGTGGTTCGACCGGATCTTTGTAAGGCTGCGGATCTTTTACCGGCGGGTTTTCTGGTTCGGCCGGCTGGAGGCGCGGGACGGTCGTGGGCTCTTTTGGCATAAACGGGAAAGTCATGCGAGACGATTAAGTTCCACTATGCAAGCCGCGCCAATGGATGAGCAGCCCGGCTTGCTAACCGCCGACCGATGTCCGCAATTGGCACTGAACGGACCTGATAGCCACGCCGACAAATGTCCGCAGTATGAGGGAGAAGCGGACATGCCGCGGAGAAGCGCCGTGCCATATTCCACGGCACACTTGAATTGCCGCAACCGGTTTCGGTTGTTCTGAAACAGGCGGCGTGGTCCGCCTGTTCAGTCATGCGCGGCGTGGGCAAAACCACGCTCGCGGCGGCCTATGCGGACCGCCACCGCGCCGATTACCGCGCCATCTGGTGGATCAGGGCGCAGACCCCTGACGGCATGCGCGCCGATCTCGTGGCGCTGGGCGTGCGGCTCAACTGGGTGGCGCCCGACGAGAAGGAGGAGCCGGCGCTCAAGACCGTAATGGAGCGGCTTGTGCACGACGGCGCAGCATTCTGCCGCAGGCCGTGAGAATGCTGCCGGATCGTGCCAAGCTCGTGATGAAGCCTTGCCTGCCCCAAATTGACAGCGGGACGGGCCCTTCTTAGCCTGGAGAACGCGCTCTGAAGTCGTGCACCTGATCCTGCTTCCTCCAGCGCAGTCTAGGAGAATGCGATGTCCGATGTTCGCGTCGTCATGGGCGGCGTGTTGGTGGTGTTCCTGGCGACATCCCCGGTCGCCGCATTCCCCGACAAGCCGATCACCGTCAACGTCTGTCAGCCGGCCGGCGGCGGCACCGATCGCAACCTGCAGACCCTCGTGCCGTTTGCCGAGCGCCACCTCGGCCAGTCGTTCATCGTGCAGTACCGCGCTGGCGCCGGCGGTACCCTCGCGATGCAGGAGATCAAGGCGGCGCCAAAGGACGGGCATACGCTGGTGTTCTGCGATACCGGCGGATCGCTGTTCGGACCGATCGCCCAGAACATCGCCTTCAAGCCCGACGACGTCATTCCGATCGCCCAGGTGACGGACGTGCCATGGGTTTTCACCGTCCACGCCTCAACACCGTACAAGACGGTACAGGACGTGATTGATGCTGCCAAGAAGGCGCCGGGTCAATTGAAGGCCTCGATCGCCGACATTGCTTCGGCCGATCACTACACTTGGTTGTTGTTCGCGCGCGCCAGCGGGCTCGGCCCGCAGGGCTTCCGCTGGATTCCCTACGGCGGCGGCGCGCCAAAGGTTCGCGCCATGCTGGCGGGCGAGAGCCAGCTCGACATGCTGCTGCCGTCGTTGATTATGGAGCCGATGAAGAACGGCATCATGCGCCCGCTCGCCGCGGCGGCACCGGCGCGGCTGAAGGAGCTGCCCGACGTGCCGACCTTCCGTGAACTCGGCCTCGACGTCGTGGACGGACTCTCGATCTCGCTCTTCGCGCCCGCCGGAACGCCGCAGGGGGTGGTCGACAAGCTGCGCGCCAGCGTGATGAAGATCAAAGCCGACCCTGAGTTCCATACGATCTACAACCGGCTCGGCCAGGACCTGAGCACGTTCATCGCTGGCGATGCGTACGCCGCGACCTGGAAAAAGACCTGGGCCGACGCGCCTGAGCTCCTACGGGCGGTGATGAAGCGCTGACGACGATGGCGCAGCGAAACCCCGCTGCCATCGTGGAGGCGAGTGCCGCTCTCGTCGTTGCGGCGCTGGCGGTGGCTGGGTTCATCGCGGTTCCCAACCTGGTCTCGGGTTGGGCGTTCGTCATTCCTGGAACGACCGACGGCGCAATGGCGCCGACATTCTTCCCGCGCGTCGCGCTGGCGATGACGGCGGCCTTCGGCATTCTGGTCGCGCTCACCGTCTCCATGCGCACCGACCCGCTGCCGCTGCTCGCCATGACGCGCGGCAACTGGCTGCGCATCGCCGCGCTGCTCGTGATCAGCGCGGCCTACCTAGCGAGCATGCGCCCGTTCGGGTTCGTGCTGTCGTCGATCGCCCTCATGCTGGGGCTGCCCCTGCTGGTCGGCTATCGCCGACCCGTCCCGCTGGTAGCGACCGCGCTCCTGTTGCCGCCGGCCGTCTCCCTCGTGTTCTGGTACGGGCTCAAGGTCGCGCTTCCGAGCGGGGAGCTCGTGAACCACATGGCTTGGTTCCGGTGATGCTCGAGGCGATCGGCGGCGCGATCCTCCACGTCCTTCAGCCCCAGGTGCTGTTCGCCACCGCGGTGGGCACGATCATCGGCATCATTATCGGCGCACTGCCCGGACTGACGGCGACCATGGGGATGGCGCTATTGGCGCCGTTCACGTTCTTCATGAACCCGGTGGTCGGCATCTCCATGCTGATCGGGCTCTACAAGGGCGGCACCTTCGGCGGCACCATCTCGGCGGTCCTGATCGGAACGCCCGGAACCGCCTCGAATGCCGCCACCATGCTGGACGGCTATGCGATGGCGAAGCGCGGCGAGGCCGGCCACGCGCTCGGCTGCTCGCTGATGGGCGCCGTCATCGGTGACTTCGTGGGATCGGTCTGCCTCGTGGTCGGCGCTCCGTTGCTGGCGAGCATCGCCTTGCGGTTCGGCAGCCCTGAGTTCTTCGCGCTCACGGTCTTCGCCGTGACCATGGTGTGTTACGTGTCCGGACGCTCCCTGGCCAAGGGGCTGCTGGCCGCGGGCATCGGTTTCGCCCTGGCGCTGATCGGTACCGATCCGATCGGCGGATCGCCGCGCCTCACTTTCGGCATTCCTGATCTCACCGCCGGCATCGGCGTGATCGCGCTGGCCATCGGCCTGTTCGGCTTTGCCGAGGTGCTGATCCAGCTCGAATCCTATGCGCCGACGGCGGACAAGCTCGCCCATACGGTGGGCTTCGACATCCGCAAGGTCGCCGCCGACATCCGCCGTCACATCCGCACGGTGATCCGCAGCGCACTGACCGGCACGCTCATCGGCGCGCTGCCGGGCATCGGCGCCGAGACCTCGAACTGGGTGGCCTACGGCATGGCCAAGCGCGCCTCGAAGGAGCCGGAGACGTTCGGCCGCGGCAACATCGACGGCGTGATCGCGCCCGAGGTCGCCGCCAATGCCGTGTGCGGCGCCGCCATGGTGCCGATGCTGATCTTCGGCATTCCCGGTGACATCGTCACCGCCATCATGATGGGGGCCCTGATCGGACAAGGGCTGCAGCCGGGCCCGAACCTTATCCAGGAGAACCCGGCGGTGTTCTACAGCCTGTTCGCCAACATGTTCGTGTCGATGCTCATGCTGGCGCTGTTCGGGCTCATCGCTATCCGGTTCGCCGGCAGGATCCTGTCGGTGCCGCGGCCGATCTTGTTCACCTCGGTGGCGATCCTGTGCGTCGCCGGCACCTATGCGGTGAGCTCGAGCCTGTTCGACGTCGGCATCATGCTGGCGTTCGGCTTCCTCGGCTATGCGATGCGCAAGCTCGACATTCCGGTGCCGCCGCTGGTGCTGGCCTTCATCCTGTCGCGCCTGATCGAGGATTCATTCCGCCGCAGCCTGATCCAGGGCGACGGAACGCTGTTGATCTTTGTGGAACGGCCGATCGCCGCCGTATTCATCGCCCTGACCGCCATCGTGCTCGCCGGCCTGCTGCTGCAGCAGTGGCGGGCATGGCGCGACGGACCCGTGCAAGCCGGTTGAGGAGCCATCATGGAACGTCGCATTCTGAATGTCGAAGGCATCACGCCGGTCGCCAGGGGATACCCGGCGGCCGTGATCTCGAACGGCATCGTGTTCGTCAGCGGCGTGCGCGGCGGACGCCTCGACGGCGTTGCCGCCTTCGACGACCTGCCCGACGGGGTGCGGCAGACGGGCAACGGATTCACCCTGGCGGATGGACTCGAGGGCGAGGTGGCGGCGGACGCATGGGCCGCCCATGACAACCTCGATCGCGTACTGGCGGCCGCCGGCGCAGACGCCTCGCAGGTCCTGCGCCAGCACATCTGGCAGCGCGACAAGCGCTTCTTCCCGATCTACGAGCGCATCCGCATGGAATGGCAAAAAGTGCCGGCGCCGAGCAGCGGGCTCGGCGTCGCCGAGGTGGTCGGCCGGTTCTCGCGCTGGATCGGCATGGACGCGCTCGCCGTGGTGCCCGGCATGAACCCGCAGCTGCCCGGGCGCGCGACAGTGCGCGCCTTCGACAACAAGGAGCTGCCGGCGGCCTCCTTCTACTCGCAGGCGGTTCGCTGCGGGCCTCTGGTCTTTCTCGCGGGACATATCCCGGTCGAGACCACCAAGCCGGGCAAGCCGGTCATCCGCGGCTTCGACGACATCCCCGAGGCGGGCCGCTTTCTCGCCACCGGCCGCAGCCATCCCGACAGCCGCCAGGGGCCGATCGCCGCCCAGACCTGGTATTGCTACGACAACATCCGCGCGACGCTTGCGAGCCAGGGCCTGGCGATGCGCGACATGGTGCACGTCAACATCTTCCTCCAGGACCTGCGCGACTTCGGCACCTTCCATCGCGTGCATCGCCACTTCTTCCCGGAGGGCGGCCCGGCGCTGGTGGTGACCGGCTTCAACGAGGTCGGCCACCGGTCGATGCAGATCGAGATCGAGCCGACCGCGCTGGAGCCGGGCTCCGCGCTCGCGTCGCGTTCGGTCGGCTGGCCGGTCACGGCCCCGTTCGCCGGGCCGGCGGCGGTCAAGACCGGCCCGTTGTGGTTCTTCGCCGGGATGCCCGGCCTCAAACAGGATGGCACGCTGGTGCAGAGCGCGCAGGACCTGGACGATCCCGTCGGCCGTCGCGTCGCCGGCGACCTCGCGCGCTTCGAGCAGCACCCGGGCCTGACGGCGCAATGCTGGCAGGCGTGGTCGCTCCTGCGCGCCGTGTGCCACGATGCGGGTGTTCCGCTCGGCAAGCTCGCCAAGACCACGCTCTATCTGCGCAGCACGGCCGACATCTGGATCTGCGAGGAGATCCGCGAGAGCGTCTTCGGCCATGGCCCGCAGCATGCGGTGGAATTTGTCGCTGTGCACGGGCCGGGCCCGGTGCCAGACGCGCACGTCCAGATCGAAGCGATGGCGTCGGAGGATTAGGTCATGAATGAAGTCCCCGAACATCAGCGCGCGTACGCAGCAAGCGCAAGACACCAGGTACCACTTCCTCCTGATGCTGCCGTTCCGTTTGCCGACGCAGACGAAATGGCGCGACCCGGGCTTGCACGCGGCGCAGGATCTGCCGAAGGAAAAGGCGCTGCGGAACTACGACATGGTGGCCCCCCACCTGGCCGACGTCGACTGGGACATCCACGAGGGTACGGAGCCGCCCTATGGCCTGTGGCCGGTGGAGACCCGTGCCGAGTTCGCCTACGCGGGCGCGGCGCGGCTCGACAGCGTGAAGGCGGCTTGTGAATCCGGACGCTACAACGCGATCGTGCTCCTGGGTGGTGGCGACCCGGGCTATCTCGAGGCGCGCGAGATCTGCCGCAACTACGGCATCGTCTGCACCACCAACGGGCACTCGCAGATGTCGATCGCCACCATGCTCGGCGCGCGGTTCTCGGTCATCGACATCGCGGGCGTGCACAACGTCTATTACCGCGACCTGATCTACCGCTACGGCCTGCGCGACTTCTGCGGCTCGATCCGCAATATCGGGCTGCGGCTGCCTCGCCCCGGTCTCGAGGATGCGCTGCAGATGAATATCGAGCGCGACAAGGCGCACCGCGGCGAGCCGTCGATTGCGCTGGAGAATGCGGTTGCGGAGGCGGAAGCAGCGATCCTGGAGGACGGCGCCGAAGTCATCACGCTCGGGTGCTCCGGCGTGTTCTGGCTGCAGCCCTTCATCCAGCGGGGGTTGGAGGCACGCGGCTGGGACGTGCCGGTGCTGGAGGGCTATACGGCCGCAATCGAGCACGCGAAGATGCTGATCAATCTCGGGCTCACCGCGAGCGGCATCACCTTCATGGCCGACCAGCCGAAGCGCATCCCTCGCAAGATCATTCCCTGACCGGGAGGGAGAGTGACGTGGCCCGCCTGCAGGGCAAGACGGCGATCGTGACCGGCGCCGGCGGCGGGATCGGCGGCGCCATCTGCCGGCGGTTCGCACGCGAGGCGGCGGCGGTGGTGTGCGTCGACATTGACCACGAGGGCGTCGCGCGCACGGTCGCCGACGTGCGCGCCGGGGGAGGGCAGGCGGTCGCGCTGACGGCCGACGTTGCCGAGGAGGCGACCGCCGCAGCGGCCGTCGCCCTGGTGTTGGGCGAATACGGACGGCTCGACGTCCTGGTAAGCAACGCCGTCTATGACCTGCCGGCCGGACCCGTCACTGGCATCTCCCTCGCCGACTGGCGGCGCACCACGGCGGTCAACCTCGACAGCGCCTTCCTGCTCGCAAAGCATGCGATCCCGGCGATGGCGGACGCCGGCGGCGGCAGCATCATCCTGATCGCCTCGGAGCTTGCCCGCGTCGCCAAGGCAGGGCGGCCCTGGTACTGCGCGCAGAAGGCCGCCCTGGTGCAACTCGCCAAGGCCATCGCCGTCGACCACGCGCACCAGGGCATTCGTGCCAACAGTCTGTCGCCGGGACCGATCGAAACCAGGCGCTACCTGCGCAACCACCCGAGCGTGGAACGTGCGCGCGCCACCAGCAACACCCTGCTCGACCGTCTCGGCCAGCCAGACGAGGTCGCCGCCGGCGCGGTCTTTCTCGCTAGCGAAGAGTTGTCCTTCATGACGGGGACGGATCTCCTGATCGATGGCGGCTTGACAGCCGTTTAATGCAGCTTGCCGTTATATATTTGCTGAAGGGGACTGTGATTTACGCGACGGGCATCGGTCGGCGTGACATCGCCACTTTTGGCAGCTCCGGGACACCGATTGACGGCCAAGCGGCAGCGCCATCATCGACCAAACCGAACCGATCAGCCACAAAGGAGAGTCATTGGCGCACGAACAGCCCAAGAAGGGAGCCTCTTTTACCCAATCAGGGAGCCTGATGCGCGGAAATTCTGGAAGCACCGCAGTTTTCGACTTTGCTCGTAAGGGAAAACGTCGCCCGGGAAGAACATGGGAAGCCAAGCTGGATGTCTGATCGCTCCTGCTCCGTTAGAGCTTTCGCGCGAGCCTTGCCGCGCTTAGCGCGCTTCGGCGTCCTGCCCAATTCGTCCTCGATCTCGCCCGTCGCGATCTTGGCGGCCATGACGGCGTGGGCGTTCACGCCGTGTGGTCCTCGGGGCATTCGTGGTAGACTCCGGCTTGGTGGCGCGCCGCTCATGTTCCCCGTCTCCTGTCGCGATCCTGGCTGCACAGGTCCAGAGCGGTCGCGACGTAGAGCTTGCTGCCGGCAATCAGGGTCTCGATAGGCATGCGAAAAATGCCGCCGCCGACGCTCACACCCGGCCCATAGGTCAGCGACGGGATGCGCATCTCGTTAAAGCAGTTGAGATCGCGCCACATGCTCGAAGTGGGAACCGGCGCTTGTTTCGGCTCGCCGCCGACGACCGTACGATGGGCGCGAGTAATGGCTTGGCGTAGCGGCGCCGCCTTCTTCTCGTCGGCCTCGAATGCGGGACGGAAAACATAGAGCTCCACCTCACCGGTAAGGCCGGCCTCGTCCATGAGCTCCCGCAACTCCTCGCGCACATCAAGCGGCTCTTGGACCGGTGTGATGCGCACGTCGACATAGATCGTGCACTGCTGCACGGTCTTGGTGATCTTCCACGGCACGCCGCCGCGGATGGCACCGATGTTGACCTTCGGGACCACGATGCCGCCGGCACATTCGTAGCGGTTCCTTTTTTCGTACTCGACCGCCCAATCCTCGACCGCCTGGATCATTTTCGACATGCGGCTGATGGCGCTCGGGTTCTTGACGAGCGGTACTGGCCGATGGATGTAGGGCGTATAGATCGGAAGGTCGTCGCCAAACACGGTAATCTTGAAGAAGGCCTTGCCCGCCTCGACCCCGACGATGCCGAAATCGGTGCCTTCGGAGACTAGTGCGTAGTCGGCAACGCCGCCATGCGTGATTGCGTAACGGGTGCCGGCTTCCTTGGCGAGGTATTCCGGTGGCTGGAACTCGTCGACCGGCTCGAGCCCGATCTCACCGACCACCGCCATGAGGACCAGGTCACCCTTCAGCTTGATGCCCGAATCCTTGATCGCCTTAGCGGCCAGCAGCCAAGTCGCCATCGGGCCTTTGCAGTTGCATACGCCATTGCCGATGAGCACGTCGCCCTCGCGCCAACCGGTGTGGAAGATCGGGTCGGCGGCATGACGAGTCGTCCACCACTCGTCCTTGTGGATGGTCGTGTCCATATGGCTATTGAAGCACAGGCTACGGCCGCCACTGGTTCCCGAAAGGGTCGCAATGACATTGGGGCGGTTAGGGTAGAGACCGACCTTGCGCGCGTCGAAACCCTGACGCACGAGCCAGTCGTGCACATAGTCGGCCACCGGACCCTCGCTGCCGGTGGGGCTGTCGAGATTCGCGAGATCGAGGGTCACCTTGACGAGCTCGTCGGCGTCGATGCGGTCGAGAACGGCTTTCGGATCAATCGTCATTGTCGGGCCCTTGGGGTCAGGTTTGTGATCTCGGGGTTGGGAGCGTTGGACTGCAGCATCTGCTGGATGTCGACCCGCAGGCTCGGAAACCGCCCGGCGGGATATGTGGCAAGATCGATGTCAGCGAGGATGTGTCCGGGTTTGCCGAACACCAGGATGCGTCCGCCAAGCTCGATCGCCTCTTCGAGCTGGTGGGTGACGACGATGGCGGTATTTCCCTGGGTGCGTGCCAGCTCGACGAAGGTCTTGCGCAGCGCGGCCGATGTCACCTCGTCGAGGTGACCGAAAGCCTCGTCGGCCAGGAGCAGCATCGGCTCGACGACGAAAGCACGCGCCAGCGCAACGCGCTGGCGCATGCCTCCGGAAAGCTCGTGGGGGTAGGCACCCTCGAATCCCTTCAAGCCGAGTCGATCGAGCCAGATGGTTGCTCGTTCGGTCTGCTCGTGCCGAGGCAGGCGGAGCAGCTCAAGCGGCAGTCGCACATTGTCCATCGCGCTCCGCCACGGCAGCAGGCGGTCCTGCTGGAATACGGTCGCGAGGATGCCGCGGAAATGATCGAAATCTTCGTACGGTGCGCGGCCGCCGATGGTGATGCGGCCCTCTGACGGCCGGTCGAGGCCGATGACCAGGTTGAGGAAGGTCGACTTGCCGCACCCGGTCTGACCTACGACGGCTACGATCTCCCCGCTGCGGATGAGGCAGTCGAGGCGCTCGATGGCCACCACCTGGTCGCCAGTGGCGGTTTGCTGAAACAGTTTGCGCAGTCCGCTCACCTGAATATCGGCGGCGTCCGTCTTCATGTCCGCCATCGCAGCATGCGGTTCTCGACCACCGTGAGGGCGGCCTCGGCGAGAAACAGAATGATGACCAGGACAAGTGTCCAGGCAAACACGTCGGCGACGGAAAACAGCTCCTGGGCCAGGACCAGGCCGTAACCGATGCCCGAAATGGCGCCGACCAGCTCGGCCATCGTCACCACGCGGATGGCGAGGCTGAGGTTGATCTTCCAGCTTGTGAGGATAACCGGCACGGTCGCCGGCAGCAGCAGCTTGGTGAAGAACTGCACGCGGCTCGGGCGGAAGGAACGCAACATGTCACGCAGCTCGTGCTGCACACCCTTCATGCCATCGAGGAAATCGACGATGAATACGGGCGCGCATACGACGATGAGCACAAAGGAAATGCGCAGCTCCACCCACTTGAACCAGAGCACCGAGAACAGGATCCAGCACACGACCGGCACTGCCATGAACAACCGGACGACGGGCTTGAAGTAGCGCTCGAAGGGCGTCCACTGATACATCGCCACCGCCAACGCGATGCCGAGAACGAACGAGATCGCCAGGGCGGCGACGACGCGAGCGAGCGTGATGAGCATGAAGTCGAGGCGCAGCGAGAAGAGGCTCTGGACAATCCGGCCCCAGCCCGGAACCACAAAAGGGGGGACCAGCCACGATACGATTTCCCAAAGCACCGCGATGACCGCGAGGACGACGACCATTTCGCGCGGAAACCGAAACGGCATGCGCGCATCGAGTGCGCCCACCGCCTCACTGGTCATGGTCGTGTTCTTGTCCATGGCATCTCATCCCGTAGCCAGGTCACGTCTGGGAAGGCGATTGCGCAGGCACCGCGATGGGCGGCAGACTGCAACCGCTTGGCAGCCCGATCCGGGCGACCGGCAGTTCGCGGCGCGCGGCAAGATGGATCGCGGGCGCATTCGCCTGCCCGTCGCGCAAGCATGCGTGCCGTTATTGCGGCTGGTAGATCGAGTCCTCGCCCGGGAGCTTGGGAAGGTATCCGGTATCGACCGCAACCTTGAACATGCCCCAGATCACGTCGCGTTCGGCGCCAGCGGCCGGCAGCACATCGAATTGAAGACGCCCGGACTGCACTCCGGCCTTGAAGACGCCGCTTGGCAACTTGAGCGAATTCGACACGATCGCGTCGGCGTCGTCGATATTCTCTTTCATGTATTTCTGGGCTTCCTGGAGCATGGCGATCAGGCGCGGCACCAGCCGAGCATTGCGCTTGAGGAAATCATCCCGCGCCGCAACGACGAGATCCCAGCCGCGCACATTGGCGATCGCTTTCCAGGCGGTGTCGCCCGACATGATCACGCGAAACTGCGGATTCTCGCGCAACGCAAGAGTCGTCGTGGGCTCCCACAACATGGCGGCGTCCACGCGCTTGGCTTCGAGCTGGGCGCGCGCGAGCGGCGGCGCTGCCGAAACGACCGTCACATCGGTACCGAACGTGAGGCCCAGCTTGCGGCCGTAGATCGCGGTGACCTGGTATTCGGACGATCCCACGGCGGCGGCGATCGATTTGCCCTTCAAGTCAGCGATGGACTTGATCGCGGGGTCGGCCGTGATGACGGAAAGAACGTCGAGCGGCGCCCAAGTGGCGATGATCTTGATCGGCACTCCTTCCAGAATCATCTTCTGGAACACATGCGGGCCGCCGACGATCAGCTCGGCGTCGCCGTTGGCGACCGAGGCGTAGTAGACTGGAATGGCGCTCTGCGACACCGTCTCCACTTCGATCCCGTGTTTTTTGTCGATGCCGCGCTCAGTAAGCACGTCGAGCATCAGAGAGCCCATCGCGGGGAACGCAAGCCGCGCTATCTTGACCTTGTCCAGTTGCTGACCGAACGCCGCACCGCTTGATGCGACCATCCCCAGAAAAATGCCGAAGCAGCATGATTTAAGAATGAATTTCGTCTTCACCGCATCTCCTCCGTCTGGACGAGTAACCGGCACTTGGTAATGTTGCACGAGGAATTGGCGTTTTCAAGACAGATAATTCGATAGCGAACTATCGTGCCGCGCCGTGGAAAGCCGCTTATGAAGCATGCAACTGCGCAGAGAATGACCAACGCTCGCCACGGCATCTCGAACGGGAATGCAAGACCGGTCGCGGTCGGGGGGAAAACGCGGCCGGATTCCATCGCAACCGTGTTGGCGCAATGGTCAAGGCAACGGCGCGGGCTCGATCTTGGACCGCTTGGAATGTTCGTTGCGCTCGCGCACGTCTATTGGCTGACTGCGCCGCGCATCGAAAAGCTGATGGCGGACCACGGCATCACCCGCGGCATTTTCGACGTGCTCACGACCCTGCGACGAGTCGGTAAGCCGCACACGCTCGCGCCCAGGCAAATCGCCCGTTCACTGCTTCTCAGTGGCGCAGGCCTGACCAGCAGGCTCCATCGGCTGGAAGTGGACAAGCTCATTGTCCGGCTCCCGGATCCGCGTGACGGACGTGGTCTGAAGGCTCGCCTGACGCCGAAAGGTCTGCGACTGGTCGACAGGATTCTTCCCAAGCTCATCCGGCTCGAAGCCGAACTCGCCGCAGGACTGAGCGACAAGCAGATGGCAGAGCTCACGAGCCTTCTCGATTTGTTGGCCGGCTCTGTTCAGCCAGCCGGTTAGAAAGTGCAGCGGCGTGATGGCTGATGTCAGATGTATGCTTGCGTTCAGCTCCTGCCTTGAGAAAGGCGATGCGAAATGAACCTCCTGGGGTAAGCGAATGATCATAGACACCCACGCGCATGCGCTCGACGAGGCATTTCTTCAGGGCCTTTGCCGCGTTCCACGATTCGGGCTTTCCGCGGATCGCGACACCGCGGGACGTTTCTGCGTGCGACGCGGCGACGGCGCGCCGGTCTCGCTCGACGACGAGCTGAGCAACATTCCGCGGCGGATCGAGAGCCTCATTCGCCGGAATGTCGGTCTGCAGCTGATCGGGCCGCCGCCGGGCTTTGCGTCCTGGCCGGAAGGCGCCGCCGGCGTCGACTACGCGCGCACGCTCAATGAGCATGGCTCGCGGGTCGTTGCCCAGGGGCAGGGCCGCCTTGAGCTCATGGTCACTCTGCCGCTCGGAGAGCCCGAGAGCTGCGCCTATGAGCTCGAGCGGGCACTCGACCTCTATGGCGCCCGTTCGGCCTTGCTGCCGGCGACGGCCGGAGGACAGCCGCTCGATACCGGAATTTTCGACGACATGTTTGCCCTGGCAGAAAAACGCGGGATATTGCTGTTTCTGCATCCAGTCTCGGCAGAGCCGCCATCGCGCTTTCCGATCTACGCGCTGCAACTCGTCGTGCAATGGCCGGCAGAGACTTCATTCGCCGTTGCACGCATGATCTTTGGCGGCTTCTTCGAGCGCTTTCCGCAGTTGAAGATCTTGCTCGCCCATGGCGGCGGCGGACTTCTGTTCCTGAAGGGGCGCCTTAATTCGGCTTACGAGGCGCGCGGTGCCGAAGGCGATCCCTATTTCACGGACAGGATCTCGAAGCCGCCGGGCGACTATTTCAGCCAGCTCTATTTCGACACCTGCTCGCTATCGCCCGAGTCGGTCGAGTTCACGATCAGGATTGCGGGGCCCGATCGGGTCATGTTCGGAACGGACTATCCATTCGAGATTGGCGATGCCGAGGGAAGGCGGGCGCTTCCGGCCCTCGAGGGCCTGTCGCCGGGCACCAGTGAGAAGATCTTTCACGACAACGCCGCCGCGGTCCTGGATGCGGTGCGCCGCACGTAGGGAGCAGGGAGGCGAGGGCGGCAGCTGCCGGTCGGATGGCGGCCGTCAATGGCGGGGCAGCACGCGATGCAGGCCGGAGAGGGCCGTGCTGTCGGACAATCCATGGCAGAAATTGACGACCACCGGCTCGATCAGCTCGGCAAATCGCCGCGCCTCCGCATTGAGCGCATGTAGCCGCTCGACCGCCGCATCCGCCTTAGCTGCGAGTGTCGCCTTGTCGATGCCGATCACACGTCCGCCGGACACGACCATCCGTCCGCCGATCAGGACCTTGTCGACACCGCATCCGTCCTCGGCGTGCACGATCTGATTGACCGCATTGTTGAACGGTATGAAGTTCACATGATCGAGGTCGAGCAGCACCAGATCGGCCTTGTAGCCCTTCGCGATCTTTCCGATCAGGTCCTGGAAGCCCAGCACCCGAGCGCTGCCTTCGGTCGCCAGACGAAGGGCTTCATGGGTCGACAGCCATTCCTGCGGCGGAAGCCCACGCACGCGCGACACGAAGCTCGCGGCCCGCATCGCCTCGAACATGTTCTGATTATCCGAGCAATGACATCCATCGGTGCCGATGCCGACCGTGACACCGTGGCGCAGATAATCGCGCGTGGGGCCGATCCCCGATCCCAGCCGCAGATTGGCGCCGGGATTGTGCGCCACCTGCGCGCCGCGCTCCGCGAGCAGCCGCATGTCGTCGTCGTCGAGCCAGACCGCATGGGCCGCCGAGAACCACGGCCCGACGATGCCAACCGAATCCATCGTCCTGGTCATCGACATGCCGAAGACCGGGAAGCTGGAGGCGGCCTGGTACTTTGCTTCCCCCACATGGGTTTGCATGACGAGATCGTGCTCGCGCGCCACGTCCCGGCAGCCGATCATGAATTCCCTCGTGCAATGATGGGGGATTGTGGGGGCGATGCCGAGCCGCAACCGATCGCCTGGATGGGGCCATTGCGCAGCAAGCCGCCGCAGCGCCTCGACGATGTCCTCGGTCCGTCCCATGCGAATGGCGCCGGCCTTGCCGCCGTCGACCTTCGCCAGTGCATCGCTGAAGCCTGGGAGCGATTGATAGAACGTTAGGTCCGCCACCATGGGGGCGATCACGGCGCGCAGGCCGACCGCATTGTAGGCGCTCGCGACTGCCTCCATGCCGTCGATCGAGGGTGCCGGAAACTCGAAGAACAGGTCGTAGCAGGCAGTGGTGCCCTTCTCCACTTGATCGATGGCCGTGATCAGCGCGGACAAATACTTGTCCTCGATTCCGCGATGACCGCCCATCCATGGATTGGCCGTCTGCAGAATTTCCAGGTTCCAACGGTCGCCGATTCCCTTCGACAGTCCGCCGTGGCTGTGCGTGTGGGCATTGATCAGGCCGGGGATGATCAGACGTCGGGCCGCGTCGAGCCGTTCGGCGTTGCCGTCATGCACCGAGCCCGGCGCCACCAAGTCGACGATCGTATCGCCTTCGATAACAATATCGCGCTCTTCGCCCCGGGGCGAATTGGCAGAAACGATTCGGCCGCCGGTCATGACCAATGTCATGTGAAATCCCTGAATCCGTTGGAGGAGGGGTGAACTATACAGTGACATTGCCGAAAGCAAGGAACGGTAAAGCGTCGCTTCGAGTTCGACGCGCCATGGCCGCGTATGACTTCGCATGAGCATCCGTTGACCCTGAGGCTGGGCGCCCTCCACCGGCGGCGGTCAAGGCGGCGTCTCGTCGACTAGATCGAGGTGGCTGTTGTTCCCGAGCTGCCCGGCAAGACGCACCCAGGCGCGTTCCACGCCGACGAATGCCCGCCTCACCCCAAAAGGTCGAGAGCAGATGGTCCGAGCTGTAGTCGAGGCGGGCTGACCCAAGCGACCGCGCACACGGTTCAACACCACGCCCAAGACGATGGGTAAGTGGGCGGTGCGGCGGCGGGCGTCCACCGGAACCCGACGCGATCCGCGACGTGCTGCTGGGCGACAGACGGCGGGCGTCGACGGAATTGTCGGAGACAGCGAAATATTTCCGTCATAACCTGACGGCATGGCCGGCATTGGCCTTGCTCAACTGATTGACCTGGTCGTCGGCGGTCTCGCGATCGGCTGCGTGTACAGCTTGGTCGCGCTTGGCTTTGCCATGATCATGCGGGCTACCAGCATCATTCACTTCGCCCAGGGCGAAGTGATGATGCTGGGGTGCATGTGTGGCCTCACCGCATTGTGGATGCTTCCGACCCTGCCGCTGCCGTTGGTGCTCGCCGTCGGCATGGCCTCCTCAGGACTGATTGCGGTGGCCATGGAGCTCGCCGTCTATCGCACGCTGCGGCGCAGGCGCGTGCCGATCATGAACGTGATCACCGCCACCGTCGGCATGTCGATCCTGTGCATCAACGCCTCACGCATCATCTGGGGCTCGGAGCCGCTACGCTTCCCGGAGCTGTTCGCCACCGATGCCTACGTGTTCGCCGGGGTGCGCATCTCGCCCCAATTGTTCTGGATCATGGTCATGGGCCTCGCCATCATGGGGGCGCTGCAGCTATTCCTCAAGCACACCCGCACCGGCATTGCCATGCAGGCGGCCGCCCAGGACCCGGAGACCGCACAGCTGATGGGTGCGAACCTGACCCGGATCACGGCATACACGTTCGCGATTTCCGGAATGATGGCGGGCGCGGCCGGGGTAATGCTCGGATCGATGTTCTTCGCGTTCTTCGAAATGGGCTTCATCACCGGGGTGAAAGGATTCATCGCCGCGACCCTCGGCGGGCTGGGCAGCATCGCCGGAGCGATGCTCGGCGGCATCCTGTTCGGGCTGATCGAAACATTCAGCGCGGTG
This sequence comes from uncultured Alphaproteobacteria bacterium, assembly GCA_963777755.1. GTDB lineage: Bacteria > Pseudomonadota > Alphaproteobacteria > Rhizobiales > Xanthobacteraceae > DATFWC01. The sequence goes on along the minus strand of CAVZSC010000041.1, from coordinate 32,363 downwards.
TTCTTGTCGTCCGCCTACAAGGACGGCATCGGCATGATTCTGCTGATCGCCATCCTGTTGGTCCTGCCGTCGGGGCTGGTCGGACTATGGCAGAATCGCTCGTAGGCTATTCTCGTGCCCCGGAGGCCCGACCCGGCCGGACGGTTCGCCGGGTCACCTGGGTCACGCTCGCTGCGCTCGTGCTCGTGCCGTGGATCGAAGCCGACAAGTTCGTGCTGCACGTACTGAGCCTCATCGCGATCGCCTCGATCGTGGCAATGGGCCTGCAGCTTCTACTCGGCGGCTCCGGGCAATTGTCGATCGGGCAAGCGGCATTCTACGGCATCGGCGCCTATACGTCGGCGCTGCTCACGACCAAGCTCGGCCTGGCATTTCCATTCGCGCTGATCGGCGCCGGCGCGGCAGCGGCGGTCGCCAGCTTGCTCATGGTGCCGATCACGCGGCTGACCGGTCCCTATCTGGCGGTCGCCACCCTGGGTTTTTCCATCCTGGGCTCCCTGATAATCCAGAACGAAGAATGGTTGACCGGCGGGTCGTATGGCTTCATCGGGATTCCGCGCGCCGCTTTGTTCGGCTTCGTGCTGCGCGATCCGATGTACAGCTATTATCTGTGCGTTGGCGTGGCGTCGCTCGTTTATCTGGTCTTCGCGCGCATCGAGGGAACACGCTTTGGCCGCGCCATCAATGCGGTCCGGCAGGACGCGGAGGCCGCGGCGGCCAGCGGCTTGGGCGTCACCGCGTTGAAAAGCCAGTGCTTCGTGATCGCGGCCTTCGTGGCAGGATTAGCCGGATCGCTCTATGCGCACGAAGTACGTTACTTGGCGCCCAATGATTTCACCTTCTGGAAGTCGATTGAGATCCTGATCATGGTGGTGATCGGCGGGGTCGGCAGTTTGCCGGGCGCGATCCTCGGCGCCGCTGTCGTAGTGGGCTTGCCCGAGATTCTGCGCGAGATCGGCGACTATCGCATGCTCGTCTTCGGCGCCATCCTGATAGCCACCATGCTGTTCGGCGAAGGCGGGCTTGCGGCGCTGTTCGCCGCCTTGGGGCGGTGCATCGGCGCTATATATAGACACGCGTTTCACAAAATCTATTCAGGAGCGAAGGGAGCGGTGCGGCGCAGACAGCGGAGGGTGAGGTGAAGCAAACTTTGCCCACCCGCAAGGAGACGCTGCGGTGAGCACTGCGACGCCCGTCGCGCTGCTGCACGCCGCGGGCGTGACGCGATTGTTCGGCGGGGTGAGGGCAGTCGACGGCGTCGACCTGAGCGTGCGGCACGGCAGCGTGCACGGCCTGATCGGACCCAACGGCGCCGGCAAGACCACGTTGCTCAATCTGATCGCCGGCGTGTTCCCGCTCTCGGCGGGAACGCTGCAATTCGGCGCGCACGACATCACCCGGCATTCGACCGCAGACCGTGCCCGACGCGGCATTCGCAGGACCTTCCAGAACCTCAAGCTGTTCCTCGAGATGACGGCGCTGGAAAACGTCGCGATCGGCCTCCACGCCGAGACGCGCTGCGGCTTCGCCGATGCAGTGCTGCGGACCCCGCGCCAGCGCCGGGAGGAGCGCGGCGTCGCTGAGCGATCGATGGAGGCGCTGCTGTTCGTCGGCCTGGCCGGCGCTGCTCATGTGCGGGCCTCATCGCTCGCCTATGGACATCGCCGCTTGCTGGAGATCGCCCGGGCCACCGTCGCCGCGCCGCAGCTGTTGCTGCTCGACGAACCGGCAGCGGGGCTCAACGCAACCGAGTCGGCGCATGTGATCGAACTGATCGGCCGTCTGCGCGATCGCGGCACCACCATCATTCTGGTCGAGCACCACATGGACGTGGTGATGAGCGTGTGCGACGAGATCACCGTCCTCAACTATGGCCGCAAGCTCGCCCGCGGTACGCCGGCCGAGATCCAGGACAACCCGGCCGTGGTCGAGGCCTATCTCGGCCGCTCCATGGAGCACGACCGTGCTCGTGCTTGAGGGCGTGGTCGCCGCCTACGACGACGTCGTATGCCTCTCCGCCGTGTCCCTGGAGGTGCGCCGCGGCGAGATCGTTACCTTGATCGGCGCCAATGGGGCCGGCAAGAGCACGACCCTGAAGACGGTTTCAGGGCTGCTGGCGCCGCGCGCCGGGAGAATTGCGTTCGACGGACGCGACATCACCGGGCGCATGCCGGACAGCATCGTGGCCGCCGGCCTGGTGCAGGTTCCCGAAGGCCGTCGAGTGTTTCCCGAGCTTTCGGTCGAGGACAATCTGCGGGCCGGTGCCTACCTGGTGCGTGACCGGGCGAAAGTGCGCGAGCGGCTGACCGAAGTATACCGGCGCTTTCCCCAACTGGGGGAACGGCGCACCCAATTCGCCGGCACGCTGTCGGGCGGCGAGCAGCAGATGCTGGCCTTCGGCCGCGCCATGATGAGCGGTCCCAAGCTCCTCATGCTCGACGAGCCATCGTTGGGCCTGGCGCCGCTCATGGTGGAGGAAGTCATGCGCTCGATCCGTATGTTCCGCGAGTCGGGCGTCACAGTGTTGCTGATCGAACAGAATGCCAACCTCGCCTTGCGCTTGGCCGACCGCGCCTACGTGATGGAAACGGGACGCATCGTCATGACCGGCAGCGGGGAGGAACTCCTGGCCGATGAGCATGTGCGAACCAGCTACCTGGGCGCCAAAGCGAAATCGCCCGGCGCGAGCATGCCGCGGTAACTGGGCGAAATGCAAATAGGCTCCGCCCGTCTGGTAATCTAGGCGTGTGGTGCGCGCGCCTGATTTGTCGTGTAACCTGACCGCGGGCATGTCACCTCAGCACGGAGATGCCACGATGATCAATCGTCGGGGGTTCATCACTAACGGGATTTCCGCTACCGCGCTCGTCGCCACCGGCTCCTCGGGTTGGGCGCAGTCGCGCGGGCCGATCAAGATCGGCGCATTCGGGCCGATCTCGGGCAATGCGGCCGCGCAAGGCGCCAGCGTCCGCGAGTCGGTGGAAATGGCCGCGAACCTCAAGAATGCGGCCGGCGGCCTGCTCGGCCGGCCGATCGAGATGGTGATCGGGGACGATGCCGGCAAGCCCGAAGAGGCGGCCGTGGTGGCGCGCCGTTTCGCCACCCGCGACCAGGTGGTGCTCGCCATCGGCAGCGTGAGCAGCCCGGCGAGCCTCGCCGCCGCGCAGGTGTTCCGCGAAGAGGAGGTGCCCCAAATCGTGGTCAGCGGCACCGCCCAGCGCATCACCACCCAGGGCAACGAGTGGGTGTTCCGTTCGGCCGTGCCCGACCGCAAGCTCGTCTCCGATCTGGCCGATTTCATTAATGAGAAGATGCCCAAGCTCAAGCGCTTCGGCTTCCTCTACGTGAACGACGATTTTGGTAAGGGCGGGTTCGATGCCTTTGGCGAGGCGGGCAAGAAGCACGGCATGAGCATCACCACCGAGGAGCGCTACTCGCGCGGCGACCTCGATTTCACCGGGCAGCTGACACGTCTGCGCGCCAGCAATCCGGACGCGCTGGTCGAATGGTCGCGCTACACCGAGGGCGCACTGATCCATCGCCAGATCAGGCAGATGGGCTGGGATATTCCGCGCTTCGGCTCGGACGGCATCGGGGCGCCCGCCTTCCTTGAACTCGCCAAGGAGGCGGCCAACGGCGTGATCTATCCGACCCCTTTCAGCCCGGCGACCGCGTCCAAGCTGCCGGCCGCGCAGGATTTCATTGCGCTGGTGCGCAAGACTTACAACAAGCCGCCCGACTTCGTACATGCGCAGGCGTTCGACGCCTTCAATATCGCCATTGCGGCGATCGAGCGCGCCAAGAGCGTGGACCGCACGGCTGTCCGCAACGCGCTGCGCCAGACCGACCACCAAAGCGTTCGCGGGCCGTTCAAGTTCGACCAGAAAGGCGATCCGACCCTGGTTACCAGCATCGTACGGATCGTCGACATCAAGGAAACCGACGCGCGCAGCTGATGGGGGAAGCGGTGGCCATCGAAATCGTCAAGTCGGGCGTCCGGGCGCACCGAAAAAAAAGCCGAGGGCGTTGCGGTCATTTCACCGGGAGGGATTCATGAGGAAGGCAAGCAGGAAGTTTGTCCACCATTATGCGGGCATGGCCATCGGTGTCGGCCTTCTGTCTAGCTTCGGCACCTGGGCGGTGACGAAATTCGTCAGCCCGTCATCGGCCCAGCCCTCGACGGCCGCCGCTAGGCCGCTCCTCGTCCAACCGCTCGCCGATCTGCCGGGCCGCGAGGTTCGAATCACGCTGCTAGATCGCGCGCCGGGGAGCAGCAGCCCTCCGCACCGGCATCCTGGGCATCACACATTCGGCTACGTGGTCGAGGGCACCTACGAATTCGCCATCGACGGCCAGCCCAGTCGCATACTGAACGCGGGCGATACATTCTATGAACCGACGACCGCAGTCCACTCGGTTTCTCGAAACCCAAGCACGGACAAGCGCACGAAGATCATCGTGTTCATGGTCGCCGATCAGAAAAACCCAAGCACGGTCACCGAGTGAGCTTCTGGATCGCGGCGCCACCCTCGGCCGCTGCACCGGTGCGCTACTCGACACAGAAGCTACTCGCCTGGCTCAAGAACAGCCTGCTCGAGGAGATCAGGGCGACCGCGCGCGCGGTCCTGAACGGTCCCGCTTTGTCTGAGAAAGGCGACACCGCCTGGCGGGACATTCCCGTCATCGTCATCACCGCGCTCGATCTCGGTGCGAAGGATTGCGAACGGCTCAATTCGGGCATCCAATCGGTGCTGGTGAAGAACGCGTTTCAGCCGAGCGAACTGGTCGCGCGCATTCGCCGACTTGTCCTCCCTGCTCAATCCTCGCACTCATAGAACGGAATACAGCTCGTGATCCGAATCCTCTATGTCGAAGACAATGAAGACGATGTCTACATGCTCAAGATGCGCCTCGAGCTCACCGACGAGTTCGAGGTATTGGTCACGGAGAACGGCGAGAAAGGTTGCGCGGCGGCCGCCACCGAGCGGCCGGATGTGATCCTGATGGACCTGGAGATGCCCGTTGTCGACGGCTGGGAAGCCACCCGGCGACTGAAAAGCAATTTGGAAACGAGGCATATCCCCATCATCGGTTTGTCCGCGCATGCGGTCGACGCCGAGCGCGAAAAGGCGCTTGCTGCGGGATGTGAAGACTTCGATACCAAGCCTGTGGAGTTGGATCGGCTGCTGGCCAAGATCCGACTGCTTGTCGGCGCAAGGGGACCATAGGTCGGCTTCAGAGGCATGGTGCTGCCGGCCAGGTATTGAACTGACGACCTCTTCATTACCAATGCTCTATCACTGAGCTGCGGCACCGAAACTCAACGCGCCAGCGAAACCAAGCAGCAACAGGGCACGGTCGCGGAAGGGCGGCCGTGGATGTGGACGGTCGAGCACCACGAGCGCAAGAGCCGGCCGGGCCCGCATCAGGGAAGCGTGGCCACCTTGGTCGAGGCGATGGCAGCATTTCGGGAGAGCTGGGACCAAAAAGGAAAGAGGCCCGACTAAAGGGGCTCTCTCCCGCGATCTCGGCGATACGGCGGCAACAGTCCCGCCGAGTGCTCCAGATCAGGCAACCGGCACCGTGGACAACCCGGCGAGCTGGCAAGTAGCCTCGATCAGCTTGCGGGCGCGCGCACTGTGTGCCGATGGCGAATCATTGCTTGGGGATAGGCACAATTCCGCTTCGCGATGCAATACTTGTTCCTTCGCGTGCATCCCTGATACCGCCGCAATGTGCCGAAGGCCGGCATGGTGCTGAGCCTCATACAGAGGGATTGAACGATGGCAAGAACAGTGCGCCATAAGGATTTTGTGATCCAAATTTTCGAACTCCAGACCGGGGGCTGGCGAGCGGAGGTGCGCAGCATAGACGGGAGCCGCATCACGCACCTAGACAAGGAGTACGAGACGCTACACTGGGATTTCCAGACCGCTGACGAAGCGGAAGAAGGGGCAAAGCAGATGATCGATCGGGGCGGGTTGAGTATTAAGCGTCCCTGACGAGCTGCATAAATCTCCTAGGCTCGGCGGGAGTGCCAGGCGAGTGCCAAGGCGGGCGGCAAATTAGGCGCCCTCCGGTGGCTTTAGGGGAAGCACGCGAGGATTTGTCCCCGTCGATAACCCGCACGCAAACAAGCTGACGGTTCATATCGAACGCCGCTCAACGCAACGCCAGCGAAACGTATCACGCTGCGCCTTGACGTGACCTGGGCAACGCCGTTTAGTCTGCGGATGAGATTGCAACACTGTTCCGATAATCGGAACGCTACCCAGACCCTGGCCCGCGGCCTTGATGTGCTGCAGCGCCTTGCCGAAGCGCGCGGCGACATGGGGGTACGAGAGCTCGCGCGTACCATGGCGCTGGGTCCCCCCATGGTGCAGCGGCTGCTCAACACTCTGGTGGCGTATGGCTTCGTCGAGCAGAATCCGAAGACGCGCAGATACGCCATCGGCCACCGCGCCTTCGTCGTCGGTCGCAGCTACGTGGCCGGAAGCAGCGTGGTGGATGCCGCCATGTCGGTGCTGCGCGCGCTGGTCGATGCAACCGATCTCAATGCCTATGTCGGGGAGATCCGGGACCGATCCGCGCTCTACCTGCTCGTCCTGCAAAGCCGCGGTCCGATCGCGGTGCGCGCCACGCCCGGCGATCGCACGCTGCTGCACACGACCGCGATGGGCAAGGCGCTGCTGACCGAGATGGACCCCGCGGCGGTCGCGGATCTGATCGGGCCCGGCCCGCTGCCCGCCCGAACTCCACGCTCCATTACGACGCTGCCGGCGCTGCTCGATGATCTCGCGCGGACGCGGGCGAGCGGCGTGGCCGTGTCCGACGAGGAGAACCTGCCCGGTATCTTTTCGGTCGGCGCACCGCTGCGCGATTCGTTCGGCAACGTAACCGCCGCCGTCAGCATCGCCTGTTCGGCTGCAATGGCGGACGCGGCGGCGCGCACGGTGATGTGCAAGCAGGTGCGCGAGGTCGCGGCCCAGATCTCACGGCGGATGGGAGCGGCCGCATGAATGACACGCTGGAAGCCGTGGCGGCGACCAGGCGCGACCGCGTCGCGGGCCTGCGCTGCCTCCGCTGCGACACGCTCTATCCGCCCAACCACTTCGTCGGCGATTGTCCCGCCTGCCGGAAGACCGCGCCGTCGAACCTCGTCGTGGATTATGCGGGCGACACGCTCGCCAAGGTGAGCCGGGAGACGATCTCCGCCGGGCCGCGATCGATCTGGCGCTACGCCCACAGCCTGCCCGTGCCGGCGGAGGAGGGGATTTCCCTCGGCGAAGGCCTGACGCCGCTCGTGTCCATGCCGCGGCTCGGTCAAAAGCTCGGCCTGGGCGGACTGCATGCGAAATGCGAGTTCGCGAATCCGACCGGCTCGTTCAAGGACCGGCTGGCCTCGGTCGCGGTGTCCGTCGGACGCGCGCTGTTCGGTGCGCGCGTCATCGCCTCGAGCTCATCGGGCAATGCGGGGGCGGCCGCGGCGGCTTATGCGGCCCGGGCCGGCCTGCCCTGCATCGTCTTCACCTTCCTTGGCGCCGCCGGGCCGATGATGACGCAGATGCAGGCCTACGGCGCCATTGTGGTTGGCGTGGCGGACAAGGCCCATCGCTGGACCCTGCTGGAATCGGGCGTGCGGCGGTTCGGCTGGTTTCCGACCTCGCCGTTCTTCGGCCCGGTGGTCGGCAGCAATCCGTACGGGATCGAGGGATACAAGTCGCTCGCCTACGAGGTCGCCGAGCAGCTCGGCTGGCGCGTGCCCGACTGGGTCGCGCTGCCGGTCTGCTACGGCGACGCGCTGGTGGGCATGGCGCGCGGCTTTGCCGAGCTGAAGCAGCTCGGTTGGATCGATCGCGTCCCGCGGCTGATCGCGGCCGAAATCTACGGGTCGTTGTCGGAAGCGGCTCGGCATGGCCGGGACGATCCGCCCTCGATTCCGCGCAGCTACGATACCGTCGCCGTCTCGATCGGCGCGTCGCAGAGCACGTTCCAGGCGCTGAGCGCCGTGCGCGATACGGGCGGCGCGGTCATTTGCGTGCCGGACGACGTGTTGCTGTCCTGGCATCGCGAGCTTGCGCGGCAGGAGGGGCTGTTCGTGGAGCCGTCCTCGGCAACAGCGCTCGGCGCGGTGGAGCTGTTGCGCAGCCAGGGCACGATCCGTGCCGGCGACGAGGTCGTATGCCTGATCACCGCCGGCGGGATGAAGGATCCAGCAACGGCTGAGCGCGCCAATGTGCCGATTCCGACCGTTCCGCCCGATCTCGATCGGGTGCTCGACGTGATCGAGCAGGCCTACGGAATAAATGTACGACGGTTGAGCGATCCGCAATCAGCGAGGGCAAGCGAACGATGATCGACCTGCGACGGACTCTATGTGCGGCTGTTGCGGCCTTCTTCGGCCTGACCGTGCTTGCCGCCGTTCCTGTGCGCGCCTTTCCCGAGCGCGCTGTCAACCTGATCGTGCCCTGGGCACCGGGCGGCAGCACCGACCTGACCGCGCGCGTGCTCGCCAAGGCCGCCGAAAAGGAGCTCGGCCAGCCCATCATCATTATCAACAAGCCCGGTGCGTCGACCATCCTGGGGATGCGCGACATTGCCCAGGCCAAGCCGGATGGATACACGATCGGCACCCTGTCGAGCTCGAGCTACCTGACGGGACTGACCGGCCAGGCGCCCGGCTACGACGTGATGAAGGACTTCAGCTTCATCTCCTACTACGGCGACAACCTGATCGGCATCGCGGTGCTCAAGGACAAGCCCTGGAAGACGCTCCAGGAGCTGGTCGACGAGGGCAAGCGCAGTCCCGGCAAGCTCAACTACGGCACCGGGGGCGTAAACACCACGCAGCACCTGATGATCGAGGCGCTGTCGAGGCGCACCGGCGCCCAGTTCGTCCACGTGCCGCAGCGCGGCTCCGCCGGCTCGGTCCCGGCGCTGCTCGGGAACCACGTGGACTTCATCTCGGAGGTCTCGGTCTGGGCGCCATACGTCGAGAGCGGAGAGGCGCGGCTCCTCATCCTCAACACGCCCAAGCGGGCGGCAGCGTACCCGAATGTTCCGACCTATGCCGAGCTCGGCTTCGAATATCTGCGTTCTGTGCAGGCCATCATCGGACCGGCCGGCATTCCGGAGGACATCCGCCTGAAGCTCGAGACGGCATTCCGCAAGGCACTGCAGGACACCGGCTTTCGCGAAACCATGGCGAAGCTGCAGATGGAGATTGGCGATCATCCGGGCCCGCAAGTGCGCGAGATCGTGGCGTCAGAAATCGAGAAAGCCAAGCGCCTGATCGGGAGCCTGGCCGCGAAATGACCGGCTCCGGTCCGCGCCGCCCTAGCCGATGGTTCACAATCGAGAGCAAAGCCGGGATTTCCACATGCTGATGAATGTGCAGCGTCTGTTCGCGCGCATGAAGCGCGACGGGATGGATGCGGTGGTCGCCACCTCGCCTGAGAACGTCACCTATGCGAGCGGTTTCTGGCCCATGAGCCAGTGGATCCGGCGCGGCCCGCAGAACTACGTGCTGGTCCCGGGCGAGGGCGGCGGCGAGCCCTGCATCGTCGCCAGCACGGGACTGATCGACCTGATCGCCGACCGCGTCTTCGACGTCGACGTCGCCATCACCGACGTGCGCCGCTACGGCATGTTCGCGGTGGAGACGGACACGTCGGCGACGCTCGATCCGGTCGAGCAGCGGCTCGGCGCCATGTTGGCGGATCGCGACCATGGCGACGCCATCGCCGCGCTCGTCGGCGCCATCAAGGAGCGCGGTCTCGAACGCGCTACCATCGGGGTCGACGACCTGGGCATCCTGCCCGTCTACTGGGATCGCCTGCGCGAGGCGCTTCCCCAGGCTAAGATCGTGCGCGCCAACGATGTGTTCCGCCATGCCCGCGCCGTGAAGACCCGGGACGAGGTCGAGCGGTTGCGCCGGGCCGCGCATATCGCCGAGCACTCCATCGACGCGGCGCTGGCCGTGGCGAAGGAAGGCGCGACCGAGATCGACATGTCGCTCGCCTTCCACGGCACGACCGTGCGTGAGCAGGGCGTGCCGGTCCTGGGCTGCCTGGCCGCCGGTCCGCACACCGCCTTCGCCAACGTGCAGCCCTCGCTGCGCAAGATCCGGCGAGGTGACATTATCCGCTTCGACGTGGGCGGCCGCTACAACCATTACCGTGCCGACATCGCGCGCAACGCGGTGCTGGGCGAGCCCTCGAACAAGCTCGCCTCCTATCACGGCGCCATCCGCGCCGGGCTCATGCGCGCGATCGAGATGGTGAAGCCCGGGGTGCGTGCGGCGGACATCTTCGAGCAGGCGGTGAAGACGGTGCGGCGCGAGGGCATCTCGCACTACAAGCGAAACCATGTCGGTCACGGCATCGGGCTCGACGGCTACGACGCGCCCGACTTCAGTCCGTCCAGCAAGGAAGTGCTGGAGGAAGGCATGGTCGTGTGCCTGGAGACTCCGTACTACGAACTCGGGTTCGGCGGGCTGCAGGTCGAGGACATGATCCGCGTCACCGCCGGCGGATTCGAGTCGCTGATGAGCACTGGCAGCGAGCTGCGGGTGCTCTGAGGCATGACGGACACGCCTTCCCGATGACCCATGGCGCCGAACAGGGTTCGCTTCGCCCGGACAGCCTGGACAAGGTCACGGGGGTGGCGGAGTTCGTCTCCGACGTCGCGCTGCCCGGCATGCTGCACGCCCGGCTGCTGCGCAGCCCGCATCCGCATGCGCGTATCCGCGCCGTCGACCCATCGGCTGCGCTCGCAATGCCCGGCGTGGTCGACGTGCTCACCGGCGCGGACATCGCGGGGCTGAATTATCGATGGGGCCTTTTCCTGCGCGACCGCCCGCTGATCGCCGTCGACAAGGCGCGCTACGTCGGCGATCCCGTGGCCGCGGTGATCGCGGAGGACGAATACGCGGCCGAGGAGGCCCTCGACGCGGTCGCGGTCGACTACGAGGAACTGCCCTTCGTCACCGAGGCCGAGGACGCCGTCGCGCCGGACGCGCCGCTAGTCCATGACCGGCACGAGACGATCAAGGACTTCTACTTCCGCGGCGAAGCGCGGCCGGTCGCGGGTACCAACATCTATCAGAACTATGCCTATTCGCAGGGCGACGTGGAGGCAGCCTTCACAGCCGCGGATCATGTGTTCGAGGACACGTTCCGCTTTCCCATGGTGTTCCACTATGCACTCGAGCCGCACTGCGTGGTCGCGTCCTGGGACGGGCACAGTTTTACGCTCTGGAGCTGCGCGCAGTCCCCGGGCGCGGTGCAGAAGGTGGTGTCCCAGGTCTTCGGCGTGCCGCAGGCGCGGGTGCGGATCATCGTGCCCTTCGTCGGCGGCGGTTTCGGCGGCAAGGCCTCGGTGAAGCTCGATCCGCTGGCGGCGGCTTTGGCGTGGAAGGTGCGGCGGCCGGTACGGCTCTGCCTGTCGATCTCGGAATCCATGCTCACGGCCCGCCGGCTGAGCGCGACCATCAACGTCAAGACCGGAGTGCGGTCGGACGGCACGATCCTCGCCAAGTCGGTGCGAGTGCTGATGAACGGCGGCGCCTATGCCGACACCGGTCCGGCGGTCGCGATCAAGGCGGCCAACCGCGCGATCGGGCCCTACCGCATTCCCAATCTGAGCCTGACGAGCCAGGCCGCCTACACCAACACGGTGCCCGGTGCCGCCTTCCGTTCCATCGGCGGCCCGCAGGCGGTGTGGGCGACCGAATCCCAAATGGACCGCATCGCCCAGGCCCTGGGCATCGATCCCATTGAGTTACGCCATCGCAACCTGCTCTCCCGCGGCGAGGCCGTGCGCGCCGACCTGCGCCCGATCGACGTCGACATGGCGGAAGCGCTCGGCCTCGTCTCGCAATCGCTCGGACGCGGGCCCCCCGGCGGCGAGCGCGGGCGCGGGGTGGCGCTCGGCGTGAGCGATCCCGGCATCATGGCGATGGCGTCTGCCACCGTGCGGATCCAAGTCGACGGCTCGGTGCTCGTGCTCGCCAACAGCGTCGAGATCGGCCAGGGCGTACGAGCAGTGCTGGCACAGGTCGCCGCGGACGCGCTGGGCCAGCCGCTCGACCATATCCATGTGGCGCAGCCGGACACCCTCACCACGCCATTCGACTGGGGCACGGGCGCGAGCCGCTCCACAGTGATCATGGGATTGGCCGTCGAGGACGCCTGCGCGGACGCTCGCGCGCGCGTGTTCGACATGGCTGCGGAGGCGCTCGGCATGCCGCGCGACCAGTTCGCTCTTGCAGCGGGCGGAGTTTCGGCCGCCGGGCGGCACGTGAGCTTCCGCGACCTCATGCATCAGTATTTCGGCGTCGACAGCGGCGAGGTGGTCGGCCAGGCCATGGTGACACCGCGCTATCGCGACGGCGATTTCGCCCGCCAGCCGCTGTTCTGGGAGACCGCCGGCGGCGGCTGCGAAATCGATCTGGACGAGGAGACCGGAGAGATCCGCGTGCGCCGCTATGTCAGCGTGGCGGACGTGGGCCGGGTCATGAACCGCAGCGCAGCCGAGGGACAGGACGAAGGGGCCGCCGTGCAGGGGCTCGGCCACGGACTGTTCGAGGAGTTGCTCTATGCCGATGGCCAGCCGGTCAATGCGAACCTGTTCGACTACCACGTGCCGACGATCGACGAGGTGCCGGAGGAGTTCCGGACGGTGCTGATCGAGAGCCGCGACGGCCCGGGTCCTGGCGGGGCCCGCGGCATGGGCGAGGGCGCCATCCTGCCCATGGCCCCGGCGATTGCCAATGCGCTGCAGAGCCGCTGCGGCGCCCGCATCACCGAGCTTCCGATGACGCCGGAGCGCGTCTGGCGTGCGCTGCGCGATGCGCGACGGAGCGGCTGATGCAGTTTGACCTCGCCACCGAGATCCCCAGCGCGCCCGAGAAAATCTGGCCGGTCCTGCTCGACGTGCGCCGCATCGCCGCGTGCATCCCGGGTTGCGAGCAGGTCGAGGAGCTCGCGCCGCTCGCCCACTACAAGGCGCTGATGAAACAGAAGATCGGACCCTTCCGGGTGGAAGTGCCGGCCGAGATCTTCGTGGAGGAATTGACCGCGCCCGAGCGCGTCCGGGCCCGGGCGACCGGACGCGACAAGTATACGGGCACGAGCTTCTCCGTCACTCTCGCGGTCGACCTCGCCGCCGCCGATGGCGGCCGTTCGACACTCTCGGTCGGCGCCGAGCTGACGGTGGCAGGACGGCTCGCCTCGCTCGGCTATGCGATCATTCGCAAGCGGGCGGAAGAGAATTTTGCCGAGTTCAACCAGCAACTCAACGCCGAGATCGTCGCCTGATGCTGCCGCGTCGCTTCGAACTGCATCGGCCGCGCTCGCTCGACGAGGTGTTCGCGCTCGTGGACCGTCACGGCGAGGACGCTTCCCTCTATGCCGGCGGGACCGAGCTCATGGTCGCGATGAAAGCGCGGATTCTTCAGTATCTCCACCTGATCGATCTCAAGGGTGTGACCGAGCTGAAGGAGATTCGGCTGGAGGACGACGCTCTCGTGATCGGCGCGCTCGCGACCCATCACCGGATCGCGACCGATCCGCTGGTGGCGCAGTCTGCGCCGGCCTACGCTCTGCTGAGCGGGGACATCGCCAATATCCGCGTCCGCTGCGCCGGCACCATCGGCGGCAATCTGTGCTTTGCCGAGCCGCATGCCGATCCGCCGGCCTTGCTCGCGGCGCTGGGCGCACGCATCCGGCTGCAGGCACGGGACGGCGTTCGCGAATGCGCCGTCGACGATTTCTTCCAGGGTGCGTTCGAGACCGCACGCCGCCCGGACGAGGTGGTGACGGCCGTGGTGCTGCCGCGCTCCGCCGCACGATCCGGCGCGGCCTATCGGAATTTCGGCCACCTCGAGCGCCCGGCGGTCGGCGCCGCCGTCGTTCTGGTCGCTGATGCCGGCACCTGCGCGAACGCGCGTCTGCGGCTGGGGGCGATCGGGTCGGTTCCGATCCGCCTGCCTGCCACGGAGGCAGCGCTTGGCGGGTTGCCACTCGATGCCGTGGCGCACGAGCTGCGCCGGCGGGCGGCCGACGAAATCGGCGGCATCGAGGCAACCGACGACATCCATGGCAGCGCCGACTACAAGCGGCATCTGGCCGGCGTGCTGCTGACCCGCGCCGCCGCCGCGGCCGTGGCGGCCGCGACCCGCGGAGGAGGGCAGCTGTGACGCCCGACATCCCGCGCGTGTCGATCGCGTTCACCGTCAACGGCGAGCGCCGCGACGTGGAGATCGAGCCGCGCGAGCTCCTGATCGACGTGCTGCGCGATCGTTTCGGGCTGAAGGGAACAAAGCGCTCCTGCGACGTCCAGGTCTGCGGCGCCTGCACCGTCCTCCTGGACGGGCTTCCGGCCAGCAGCTGCTCGACGCTCGCCACCGATGCCGACGGGCGCGACGTGCTCACCATCGAAGGGGTTGCCAGCGACGGCGAACTCGACCCGGTGCAGCGCGCCTTCGTGGAGCACGGCGCGTTGCAGTGCGGCTTCTGCACGCCCGGCTTCGTGCTCGCGGTGAAGGCACTGCTCAGCCTCAATGCGGCGCCGAGCGAGGAGGAGATCAGGCACTTCCTGCGTGGCAATATCTGCCGCTGCACCGGCTACATCAAGATCCTGGAAGCGGTGAAGAGCCTTGTCTGACCTCAGCATCGCGAGCGACGGCCGCGACCCGCCGGCGGCCTTCCTCCGCAAGGTCGCCATCGGGGACCAGACCGGCTGTGCCCGCATCTGGGTGGCCAATCACCTCTTCCTGCGCGATCCGGTCTCGCTCGGTGCGACGGCACTCGCCAACAGCTACCGCCTGGGCGCGGCGCTGATGGCGATGACGCCTTACACCGTGCATCCGGTGCAGCTCGCCATGGCCGCGGCCACACTGGACGAGCTCCATCCCGGCCGCCTCACGCTCTGCATCGGCTCCGGCGCTCCGGCCGATCTCACCTCCGTCGGCGTCGACAATTCGAAGCCCCTCGGCATCATCCGCGAAGCGGTCCGCCTGGTGCGGGCGCTGCTCGCCGGCGAGCCGGTGAGCTACGCCGGCGAGCGCTGGCAGGTGAGAGGCCGCCGACTTGTGACGGACCCGCGCTCGGTGCCGCTGGCCATCGCGGCATCGGGACCGAAGATGCTGGAAATGGCCGGCGCCGAGGCGGACGCGGTGCTCATTTCGGCCGGCACCTCGGTGGAGTTCGTGCGCTGGTCGCTCGACCACGTCGCGCGCGGCGCGGGCCGGCGGTCGGTGCGCCGGGTCGGGCTGGTCTATGCCTCGGTGGACGAGGACCCCGGCCGGGCTCATGCGCGGCTGCGGCGCATCCTCTCGATCACGCTGCGCGGACCGCATCACGCCCAGAACCTGCAGCTGGCGGGGAACACGCTCGACCAGGACGGGTTGCGGGCAGCCGTTGCCGCCGAGGACTGGACCTCCGCGGCCGCGCTCATTTCCGATCGGATCGTCCAGACCCACGCGGCGAGCGGCACGCCGACGCAGGTGGCGCAGCGCCTGCGCGCCTATCGGTCCGCGGGGCTCGACGAGATCGTCATCAGCGGCGTCGCCGATCCGGAACAGTTGGAACTCATCATTGCAGCGGCCGGCCTGCCGGCGGGAGGTTCGTCATGAAATTCAGCATCGGTCTTCCGACCGGGTTCGAGGGCGTCATGTATCCGATCCCGTTCGTGCAGCCGGAGGATTTCGTCCGACTGGGCCAGCTCTGCGAACGGCTCGGCTACAATTCTGTGTGGGGCAACGACCACATCACCACTCAGCACTACGTGCGCGAGTTGTTTCCCGGCAAGCCGCCCGCCTTCTACGAGCCGCTGATCACGCTGATGGCGATCGGCGCTGCCACCACCACGTTGCGTCTGGGGACGGCGCTGCTCGTGCTCCCCATGCGCGACCCGGTCTATCTGGCCAAACAGGTCACCAGCCTCGACCAGCTCTCCAACGGGCGCTTCATCCTCGGCGTGGGTCTGGGCGCCTATCGCGAGGAGTTCACGGCCTGGAATTCCCGCCTCGCCAAGGCGCGCCGGGGCGACATGCTGGACGAGGGGTTGGAGGTGCTGCTGAAGCTTCTCTACGACAAGAGCGCGAGCCACGAGGGCCAGTTCTACGCCTTCGAGGATATAGAGCTGTTCCCCAAGGCGAAGCAAACTCCGTTCCCGCTTTTTATCGGAGGCCACCACGTCGAGAGCGTGCAGCGCGCGGCGCGCATCGGTCAGGGCTGGTTGCCGGGCTGGCGGCCGCTGTCGGAAATGAAGGAGCGCATCGAGCTGCTGCATCGGCGCGCGGCGGAGCACGGCCGCGACCCGAAGTCCATCGAAGTGGCGCCGCAGTTCTCCTTCACCGTCGCCAAGACCATGGAGGAGGCGGAGCGCATCTACATGGAGAGCGGCCTCGTCGCGCACCGCAAATCGCTCGCCTATACCGGACGCGACCTCAGCCAGCAGGTCGTCGCCAATCTGGTCGGCTCGCCCGACGTCATCCTGGAGAAGATCGGCTATCTCAGGTCGATCGGCGTGGACCACTGCTGCGCCCTGATGATCCCGGCGAATTCCATGGCGGAGCTGACCGACCAGATCGAATGGTTCGCCGCCGACGTGATGAAGCGCGTGCCCGCGTGATGTCGTCGCCTGCGAGCAACGACCCGTCGGGCCACGACCGCCTGGAGCTGGACGGCCTGACCCGGCAGGAGCGCTACAAGCTGCTCACCGGCAGCGTCATCCCGCGGCCGATCGCCTTCGTGACCACGCTCAACGCGGATGGCGGGATCAACGCCGCCCCGTTCAGTCAGTTCATCATCATCGCGGCCGATCCGGGCCTGCTCGGCTTCTCGATCGGGCCCGGACCGGCGCGCTTGGCCAAGGACACGCTGGTGAACGTGCGGCGTATCGGCGAGTTTGTCATCAACACGGTGCCCGAGGAGCTTGCGGTAGCGGTGCAGATCTGCGCCGACAACGAGGTGCGGGGCGAGAACGAGCTCGACCTCGCTGGCCTGACGACCGTTCCGTCCGAGAAAGTGGCGCCGCCGCGGGTGGCCGAAACCCTTATCCAGTTCGAGTGTAGGCTGGAGCAGATCGTCGAGTTCGGCAATGCTCCCAATTCGCTGGTGGTCGGGCGCATCGTTCTGATGCACGCGCGCCACGGCCTAGTCGACAACTACCGCGTGGACGCAGCTGCCTGCCGCATGCTGGGGCGCATCGGCGGCCGCAGCTACTGCCCGGTGAAGGAGTTCATCGCGGTCTGACGGTCGGAGGACTTCTGTATGGCTCGCCGATTGCCATCGCGTCGACTTCCGCTTCCCATAGTCTTCCCTCCTTCGGGTTTCCTGCGAAGGAACGCGACCGTGAGGCACACTAACCGTTGATTTTCATGAAATGTCTGACTTGTTTCATTGACACGAACTGCTGATAGATCAACAGCGGCTCCTGTCGACTGAGGCCAACGCTCCGTAGTCCGCGACCCACTGGCTACATATAGCGCACGGGGCTGAACACAGGCAGCCCACCAATTCCTGCGACCTCAATCGCCATCGGCAGGGCGAGCGGCAACGAGGGCTAGCAGCACCAAGCTCGTCGCGCGCCGTATCGCCGCTCGATCCAGATTGCCACAAATTCTCGTTCGCTCAGGGGAGGGGCACCGGCGTGGGTGGCGGCATGGTGGGCAAGGTATGCCCGGTAGTCGGGCGCACCGAGGATCCGCAGCCAGCCGCCACGGATCTGTGAGGCGGCCGAGCGCGCGCAGGCGACGCACTCGTCCACGCTCAGGCCGGTCGCGTCCGTGCAGGACAGGGCGGGTTTGAGGACATCACGCAGCAGCACCGGCCATCCCTCCTTCGCGCACGGTGGGCGGGGTCTCGGCGGCGCTCGGCAACGCGCTGCGCAGCGCCTGCAGCGACATCCTGACGGTAAAGAACGCCATGATGACGACCAGGATCACGAACATCACCGTCAGGGTGCCGCAGATGTAGTTGTTGAACGCCACGCGCTGCATCTCGGCGATGCTCTTGGCGGGAGCCAGAATGGTTCCGGCCGACGCCGCGTCGCTGTACCGGTTGGCCAGCGCGAAGAAGCCGATGCGCGGGTCGGCCGAGAACGCCTTCATCCAGCCGGCCGTCAGGGTGCAGATCAGGAGCCAGGCGGTGGGCGCGAGCGTCACCCAGCAGTAGCGCTCCCGCTTGAGCTTGATCAGGATGGTGGTCGCCAGCAGCAGCGCGATTCCCGCCAGCATCTGGTTGGAGATGCCGAACAGCGGCCAGATCGTGTTCACGCCGCCGAGCGGATCCACGGTGCCCTGATAGACGAACCAGCCCCAGCCGGCGACGCACAGCACTGTGGCGACGACGTTGGAGAGTACCGACTCGGTGTGGCCGAGCGGCGCGTAGATGTGGCCGAGCAGGTCCTGGATCATGAAGCGGCCCGCCCGGGTGCCGGCATCCACCGCGGTGAGGATGAACAGCGCCTCGAACAGGATGGCGAAATGGTACCAGAACGCCTCCAGCGCCTTGCCGCCGAACGCCTGCGCCATGATCTGCGCCATGCCCACCGCGAGCGTCGGGGCGCCGCCGGCGCGGTTGAGGATGGTGTGCTCGCCCACGTCGGCGGCGGTCTGTATGATGGTTTCCGGCGTGATCACCCAGCCCCAGCTGCTGATCACCTCGGCGGCCCGCTGCGGCGTGTTGCCGATCACCGCGGCGGGGCTGTTCATGGCGAAGTAGATGCCCGGATCGAGCACGCAGGCCGCCGACAGCGCCATCATGGCGACGAACGACTCCATCAGCATGCCGCCATAGCCTACGAAGCGGGCGTGGCTCTCCCGTTCGATCATCTTCGGCGTGGTGCCGGACGAGATCAGCGAATGGAAGCCCGACACCGCGCCGCACGCGATGGTGATGAACAGGAACGGGAACAGCGGTCCGGAGAAGACCGGTCCGGTGCCGTCGGCAAATCGTGTGACTGCCTGCATCCTCAGGTCGGGCTGCACCAGGTAGATGCCGATCGCCAGCGCGACGACGACGCCGATCTTGAGGAACGTGCTCAGGTAGTCGCGCGGCGCGAGTAGCAGCCACACCGGCAGCATGGAGGCGATGGCGCCGTAGATGATGATGGCCCATGCCAGCGCGGGCGCGCTGTAGGTGAAGGCGGGCCCGAGCGTGGCGTCCTTGGCGACGTACTGGCCGTACCAGATGGCGAGCAGCAGCACGACCACGCCGAACGCCGAGGCCTCCCCGACCTTGCCGGGCCGGATGCTGCGCATGTAGACGCCCATGATCATGGCGGTGGGAATCGTGATAGCGACCGTGAACGTTCCCCACGGGCTTTCGCCCAGCGCCTTCACCACTACCAGGCCGAGCGCCGCCAGGATGATGATCATGATGGCGAGCGTGCCGACCAGCGCGACGCCGCCGGCGACCGGGCCCATCTCCATCTTCACCATTTCGCCGAGCGAGCGGCCGTCGCGCCGGATCGAGCAGAACAGGATGATGAAATCCTGCACCGCGCCGGCGAACACCACGCCGACGAGAATCCACAGCGTTCCCGGCAGGTACCCCATCTGCGCGGCCAGCACCGGCCCGACCAGCGGACCGGCGCCCGCGATGGCGGCGAAATGGTGCCCGAACACGACGTATTTGTTGGTGGGCACGTAGTCGAGGCCGTCGTTGTGGCGTTCGGCCGGCGTGAGCCGCGTATCGTCCAGTTGTAGGACCCGATCGGCGATGAACTTGCTGTAGAACCGGTAGGCGATGAAATAGACGCAGATCGCGGCCGTCACCAGCCAGGCGGCGCTCACCGGCTCATTGCGGTTGAGCGCAATGCCGGCGAACGCGAAGGCGCCGAGCGCTGCTATGGCCGCCCACACCACCCAGGAGAGGGCGCGATTGGACATCGGGGAGCTTGCAAGCGTGTGGTCCGACATGGCCTTCCTCCTGATGTTGGAGCGCGATCGCCGCCGCCGCCGCCGGCCGGCACGTCGCGCTCGTCATTGTCCGTTGCATGCGACCTACAACTCTCGATCGGCGCCTACAGTTTCATCGGCAGCACGACCATCGGCATGTTGAGCAGGTGCAGGCGGCGCAGCATGGTGAGGGCCGCTTCGCTGTGCAGCTGCCGGATGTACCAGTTGTCGTAATCGAAGATCAGCTTGCTGGTGAAGAACATGCTGTGCGGGAAATCAGCCCGGATTTTCTCCGCCAGGCTGGTCAGCTCTTCGACCGGGTCGGTGCCGAACGACACATAGGCTTTCGCCGCCAGGCCGCGGTTGTTGCAGTAGGTGACGAAGAAACCCAGCGTCCGTTCCGCCTTCTCGCGCTCCTGCTCGAGCTCGTCGGAACCGCTGTAGCACTTGGCGTCGACGACGCGCCCGCTCATGAAGACGAAATTGCGGAAATGCCCGGAGAATTCGCGCCTCACCCAGTCGAGCGCATAGACGCCGCCCCACCGGTTCGAGCCGACGACGAAAACGGCGGTCGGTTCGTTGGGCTCCAGCGCGGGAGGCGACCTCGAAGTGGGATACTCGGCCGGCAGCGCCTCGTCGGCCTGGCGCAGCTTACGCCTGATCTGGTCGTAATGGGCGCGGTTGAGGAGACAGAATCCGACCACGACGCCGGTGATCAGCACTGTCATGAAGCCGCCCTCGGTGAATTTCTCGAAGGTCGTGATCGCCAGAATGCTGGCCGTGACGGCGAGGCCGAACCCGGACAGGACGATGCGCCGGAGCCAGCGGCGATCGGTGCGCCGCACGCTCCACCAGTAGAGGCAGAGGCCGAGCAGCGACAGCGAGAAGGTCAGGAACACGTTGATGCTGTAGAGGACGACGAGCAGGGCCACGCTGCCCTTGGTCACCAGCAGGATGCCGACCGCGGCGGCGCCCATCAGCACGATGCCACGCTGGGTGACGAGCCGGCTCGACAGGTAGCGGTACTGATGCGGCACCCAGGAGTCGTTCGCCATGTTGGCGAGCACGGCCGGGCCGCCGAGGTATCCGGTGTTGGCCGCGACCAACAGGAGCCCGCCTTCGAGCGCCAAAATCACCCAGAGCGTCGGCTTTTCGAGGGCCGGGCTGTGGATGGCATCGGCCAGGATGGCGCGGAACGTGACGGCGTTGAGCGTCTCGCCTTCGGCCGGCCGCACGTCCCACAGGAGATAGAGAAGGATGATCCCGCCCGCCGTGAAGCTGAGCGACACCGCCATGTAGAACATGGTCCACTTGCCGGTGAGCACGCGCGGCTCCGCCAGCGACTGGACGTTGTTGGAGACCGCCTCGATCCCCGTATAGGTGCCGCCGCCGAGCGAGTATGCGCGCAGGAACAGCGAAACGACGAAAATCAGGCCCAACTGCTTGGTCAGACCGCCGGTCTGGCTGATCGTATTCGGCACAAGCTCCGGAATCCGATCGGCGTGCAGGCCGATGCCCAGCACGATCAGGACCGCATGGCTGAAAAAGAAGCCGAGAAAGATCGGCAGCAGCACCTTGATCGACTCGCGCATGCCGCGCAGGTTCAGCACCAGCAGCAGCGCCACCATGGCGATCGCGACGCCGAGCTTCAGGAATTGCGCGTCGCGGGGAAACAGGCTGAAGACCGCGTCGACGCCGCTCGCCACCGAGATCGCGATCGTCAGCATGTAGTCGACGATCAGGGCGGCGCCGGAAACCAGGCCCGCATGGGGACCGAGGAGGTTGGTGGCGACCTTGTAGCCGCCGCCTCCTGACGGGAACAATTCGATCACCTGGTTGTAGGCGATCGCGATGACGAAAACCGTGATGCCGGTTGCGACCGCCAGGTACAGGCCGAGGTGACGGTGCTCGCCGAGCGCGAGGAATGCCTCCTCGGGTCCGTAGCAGGAGGAGGACAGCCCGTCCGCGCCGAGGCCGATCCAGGCCAGAAACGCCACCAGCACCACATGCCGCCGCGTCTCCTTGCTGAACGGGTCGAGCGGCGCGCCGAAGAGGATCTCGGTTACTTTCCGTCTGCCTGGCACATGCTCCTCCCAGGCGTTGTCGACCTTCGATCAGGACATTCGATTGGGCATGGTGCGTGACCTTGCTAGCGTTCGATCGTGCGCGGCCGTCGTTCATCGTCCAGCGCCACGTAGGTGAAATTGCCGTCGGTGACGAGGACGCGCTCGGCCTCGTTGCGCCGGATCACCCACGCCTCGACGTGCACGGTGATCGACGTTCTGCCGATCCGGATCAGATCGGTGTAGATGCACATCACGTCTCCGACGAACACCGGCTTGCGGAACGTCATGGCGTCCACCGCAACCGTGGCGGTCCGTCCGCGCGTGATCGCGGCGGCGAAAATGCCTCCCGCGATGTCCATCTGCCCCAGCAGCCAGCCGCCGAAAATATCCCCGTATTGATTGGTGTCGGCGGGCATCGCGAGTGTGCGAATGGACAGGGAGCCGCGCGGCTCGCGGGCCGCCCGATCCAGGTCGATGCTCTGTTCCGCTGCCGTCATGGCGGCTTCCCGCGACTGAAAGTGTGATCGGGCGCTAATCGGTTTGTCCGGCCCGTCCGATCTGGCGGTAGTAGCGAATGGCTCCGGGATGAAGCGGCAGGAACGTGTTGCGCTCCAGGTTGGCCGGGACGGTCGCGGCCGCCGCCGCATGCACCTCCATCATCTCCTCGTGCCGCTCGAACACGATCCGCACGATGTTGTAGACGAGGTCGTTAGGCAGGTCGGCATGCGCGACGGCGAAATTGAAAAGACCGACCGTCTGGTAGTGGCGCAGCAGGGATGGATAGGTGCCGGCGGGCACGCGCGACGGGGTGAGCTCCGGCATGGTCAGCCGCAGCGCGGCGATCTGTTCCGGGGCGAGCGGGATGTAGCGGACCTTGTCCTTGAACTCGAGCTCGATGAAGGAGGGAAACGGCACGCCGGCCGCGACCGCCAGGACGTCGACCGACCGCGCGTGCATCTGCGCGGACAGGTCGGCCCAGTCGCCATGGACGAAGCTTGCCGACACCTTCAGGGCGTTGAAGATCTCGGGAAAATAGGTGGCCGAGGTGCCGCCGCGCGGGCCGACGCCGATGCGCTTGCCGGCCATGTCGGCGACCGAGCGGATGTTGGCGTCCTGCAGGGCCAGGAGCTGGAAGGGCGTGTCGTACATCGGGAAGATGGCGCGCAACGCGCGCGCCGGGGCCTTGCCGGCCCACACGCCGGTCGCGTTCCACGCCTGCAGCGCAACGCCGACGGTGACGAAGCCGAGCCTGGCCTCGCCGGCTTCCAAGAGCGCGATGTTCTCGGCCGGCCCCTCGGTCGGCCGCATGACGACCGGAAGGTCGAGGTCGCGCGACAGGATGCGGGCAAGGCCGGCGCCGTAGATGTAATAGGTGCCGCCGGGCGAGGCCGCCCCGATCGTCAGGGTCTCGGGCCAGTGCGGCTCGGCCGCCCGAATCGGCCACGCGACGGCGACCGTGGCGGCCACGATGGCGGTGCAGGCGAGCGCATGCATGCGCATGGTCCCCTCCGGTATTCGCCTCAGGATGCGGTGCGGGTTGCCTGCGGCAGCAGCGGATCGGGCGGCCCCATGGCGACCTCGGGCTCGGACGCTTCGGCCTCCGTCTCGTGATCGAGCACCCGTCGCATGCGCTCTTCGTCGAGCGCGTTCTCCCATTTGGCGATGACGACGGTGGCGACGCCGTTGCCGACCAGGTTGGTCAGCGCGCGCGCCTCGGACATGAAGCGGTCCACCCCGAGGATCAGCGCAATGCTGGCAACCGGAATGGTGCCGACCGACGCGAGCGTCGCGGCCAGCACGATGAACCCCGATCCGGTCACGCCGGCGGCGCCCTTCGAGGTGAGCAGCAGCACGCCGATGATGCCGAGCTGTTGCCACAGCGTCAGCTCGGTATTGGTCGCCTGCGCCAGGAAGATGGCCGCCATGGTCAGGTAGATGCAAGTGCCGTCCAGATTGAAGGAGTAGCCGGTCGGGATCACCAGGCCGACGACCGACTGCTTGCAGCCGAGATTCTCCAGTTTGGCGATCATGCGCGGCAGGACCGACTCGGACGACGAGGTTCCGAGCACGATCAGCAACTCTTCCTTGATGTATTTGATGAATTTCAGGATGTTGAACCCGCAGAGCCACGCGATCGCGCCCAGCACGAAGATCACGAAGATCAGGCAGGTGATGTAGAAGGCAATCATCAGCTGCGCGAGGGACAGAAGCGTGCCCACGCCGTACTTGCCGATGGTGAAGGCCATCGCGCCGAAGGCGCCGATCGGCGCCGCCTTCATGATGATGGCGACGATCCCGAAGAAGGCATGCGAGACGATGTCGATGATCGCCAGAACCGGCCGCCCGCGCTCGCCCAGCATGAACAGGCCGAACGCGAATAGGACCGCGAAGAACAGGACCTGCAGGATCTCGCCCTCCGCGAAGGCGCCGACCACGGTATTGGGAATGATGTGCATCAGGAACTCGACCGTGCTCTGCTGCCCGGCCTTCGCTGTGTAGACCTGGATCGACTTGGTATCGATCGTCCGGGTGTCGGTGTTCATGCCGACTCCGGGCTGCAGGATGTTGACCACGATCAGGCCGACGATCAGGGCAAGCGTGGTGACGAACTCGAAATAGATCAGGGCCTTCAGCCCGACGCGGCCGACCTTCTTCATGTCCTCCATGCTGGCGATGCCGTGCACGACGGTGCAGAAGATGATCGGCGCAATGAGCATCTTGATCAGCTTGATGAACCCGTCGCCGAGCGGCTTCATCGCCTCGCCCAGGTGCGGATAGAAATGCCCCAGCAGGACGCCGATCACGATCGCGGTGAGCACCTGCGCGTAGAGATGCGTGTAGAACGGCTTGTGCGGAATGTCGGCCGTCGTCGAACGTGCCGTCTCCATGGGCCTCCCTCCATGCGGTTCGACGCCGGTTGGTGCTCCGACGTCGGGCAGATCGCGGGCTTATCGCCCGATGCGTCTCACTCCCAAGATCTTCTCGCCTGCCGATGCGCTGCTGCACGCGGCAGCATCGGGAAGCGCCGGCAATGGATTCGAATCGAAACGCCAGCAAGAACGGGGCCATGTGGGCGGGCCTCGGGCGCACGCCGGGCGCTTCTGAATCTTCGAGGGAATCTCGTCTCGTGCCAAGCGAAAGCCTGCGGTGCGTGCGATTTATCGGAAAAGGCGGGCGCGCGTTGTCTGGTAGTCCAGCCGCCGCCGGAACCTTTGCGGCCGCTCGGCGATTTCGATTTCCCGACATCGCGCGCGCCGCCATTCCGGATTTCCGCACGGACGCCTGATCGGCAACCCGCCGCGCAGGAGAGAATGCTCGCATAAGCAAGGCGTTGGGCGTCTTCGAAGATGCAGGCGCTGCTTGGCACGGATCATGCCAGACCGGGTGCAATCAATAATGATCGAGGACGCGTCAACGGGAGGCCTCCATGGAACGCGTGCAGGATCTTGACCCCGTCGAGACCGGCGAATGGGTCGACTCGCTGCGGGCCGTTCTCCACCATCAAGGCGCGGACCGCGCCAGCTACCTACTCGCGCGGCTGTCCGAGGAGGCCGGGCACGCCGGCATCGCCCAACCCTCGGCGCTCAATACCCCGTACGTGAACACGATCCCGCCGGAGCGGGAGGAACGCGCCGACTGGGATCGCGCCATCGAGCATCGCATCCGCTCGATCATCCGCTGGAATGCGGTCGCCATCATCCTGCGGGCCAACAAGGAATCGTCCGAGCTGGGCGGCCACATCGCGAGCTTCCAGTCGGCCGCGACCCTGTACGACATCGGCTTCGGGCATTTCTGGCACGCGCCGTCGGCCACGCACGGGGGCGATCTCATCTACATGCAGGGGCACTCGGCCCCGGGCATCTATGCGCGTGCCTTCGTGGAGGGACGGCTCAGCGAGCAGGCGCTGCTGGGTTTCCGTCAGGAGGCCGGCGGGAAGGGTCTCTCGTCCTATCCGCATCCCTGGCTGATGCCGGATTTCTGGCAGTTCCCCACCGTGTCGATGGGGCTTGGCCCGTTGATGGCGATCTACCAGGCGCGGTTCCTGAAATACCTGCACGGGCGCGGCATCGCCGATACGGCGGCGCGCAAGGTGTGGGCCTTCATGGGCGACGGCGAGATGGACGAACCGGAATCGCTGGGCGCCATTTCGCTCGGTGGCCGCGAGAAGCTCGACAACCTAATCTTCGTCATCAATTGCAACCTGCAGCGGCTCGACGGCCCGGTGCGCGGCAACGGCAAGATCGTGCAGGAGCTCGAAGGCATGTTCCGCGGCGCCGGCTGGAACGTCATCAAGGTGCTGTGGGGCTCGAGCTGGGACCCGCTGCTCGCCAAGGATGCGTCCGGGATGCTGCGCCAGCGGATGCAGGAATGCGTCGACGGCGAATACCAGGACTTCAAGTCGAAGAACGGCGCCTATGTGCGCCAGCAGTTCTTCGGCAAGTATCCGGAAACCGCAGCGCTCGTGCAGGACATGAGCGACGACGACATCTGGGCGCTGCGCCGCGGCGGCAGCGACCCGATCAAGGTCTATGCCGCCTATGCGGCGGCCATGAAGCATGCCGGCCAGCCGACCGTGATCCTCGCCAAGACCGTGAAGGGCTACGGCATGGGCGAGGCGGGCGAAGGCCAGATGATCACCCATCAGCAGAAGAAGATGGGTCACGACGCGTTGCGCAAGTTCCGCGACCGCTTCGCGATTCCCGTCACCGACGCCAAGCTCGAGGAAATCCCGTTCCTGAAGCTGGCGGACGGCAGCCCCGAGGAGAAATACCTGCAGGAGCGCCGCCGTCAGCTCGGCGGCAGCCTGCCGCAGCGCCGGCGCAAGTCGGCTTCGCTCGAGGTGCCGGAGCTGTCCGCCTTCAGCGCGCAGCTCGCTAGCACCGAGCAGCGCGAAATCTCCACCACGATGGCGTTCGTGCGCATGCTCAACACGCTGCTGCGCGACAAGGCGATCGGCAAGTTCATCGTGCCGATCGTGCCGGACGAGTCACGGACGTTCGGCATGGAGGGCATGTTCCGCCAGCTTGGCATCTTCTCGCAGGTGGGGCAGCTCTATAAGCCGCAGGACGCCGACCAGCTCATGTACTATCGCGAGGACAAGTCCGGCCAGATGCTCCAGGAGGGCATCAACGAAGCCGGCGCCATGTCGTCGTGGATCGCGGCCGCCACCTCGTACAGCACGAGCAACGTGCCGATGATCCCATTCTACATCTACTACTCGATGTTCGGCCTGCAGCGCGTGGGCGACCTCGCCTGGGCGGCGGGCGACATGCGCGCCCGCGGTTTCCTGCTCGGCGGCACCGCCGGGCGCACCACGCTCAACGGCGAAGGCCTGCAGCACGAGGACGGCCACAGCCACCTGCTCGCCGCCACCATCCCGAACTGCGTCGCCTACGATCCGACCTTCGCCTACGAGCTCGCTGTCATCATCCAGGACGGCCTGCGCCGCATGATCAAGGAGCAGGAGGACGTCTACTACTACATCACCCTGATGAACGAGAATTATCCGCATCCGGCGATGCCGCAGGGCGCCGAGCCGGGCATTCGCCGCGGCATGTACCTGCTGCGCGAAGGAACGGGAAAGAAGAAGGCGCCGCGCGTCCAGCTGCTCGGGTGCGGTACCATCCTGCGCGAAGTCATCGCGGCGGCGGAGATGCTGGAAGCCGACTTCGGCGTCGCCGCCGACATCTGGAGCTGCCCGAGCTTCAACGAGCTGCGCCGCGACGGCCTCGCAGCGGAGCGCTGGAACCTGCTTCATCCGTCGCAGACGCCGCGCAAGAGCTACGTGGAGGAGTGCCTTGGCGGTCGCCCGGGGCCGGTCATCGCGTCGACCGACTACATGCGCGCCTTCGCCGAGCAGATCCGGCCGTTCGTGCCGCAGCGCTACCTGTGCCTCGGCACCGACGGTTTCGGCCGCAGCGACTACCGCGTTGCGCTGCGGAAATTCTTCGAGGTCAACCGCCACTACGTGGCGGTCGCGGCCCTCAAGGCGCTGGCCGACGAAGGGGCGGTGCCGAAACAGAAGGTTGCCGAGGCGATCGCCGCCTACGGGATCGATCCGGAGCGGCCACCGCCGTGGACCGTGTGATGGAGACACCCGTGGCGCGGACAAGGATGCCGCGCCGCGTTTCGCAACAGCACGCCACCCCGTGGGGCATCAGATGGGTGAAACCAGGCAGGTCCTCGTTCCCGATATCGGCGACTTCAAGGATGTCCCGATCATCGAAATCCAGGTGAAGCCGGGCGATCGCATCGCCGCGGAGACGCCGCTGATCACGCTGGAGTTCGACAAGGCCGCGATGGAGGTCCCGTCGCCGTCGGCCGGCGTGGTGAAGGCTATTGCGGTGAAGCTCGGCGACCGGGTCAGCCAGGGCGTGCCGATCCTCACGCTCGAGCTCGACGGCGCCGGTGCGGCGGCGGGAGCCGAAAAGAAACCCGCCGTCTCGGCGCCGCCGGCGCCGATCAGCGCACCGGCGGGGATCGCCGAGGTTCGGGTGCCGGACATCGGCGACTTCAAGGACGTGCCGATCATCGAGGTCATGGTCAAGGCGGGCGACACGATCAAGCCGGAGCAGGCGCTGGTCACGCTCGAATCCGACAAGGCCTCGATGGAGGTGCCGTCTCCGCTCGGTGGCGTGGTGCAGGACCTCAAGGCGAAGGTCGGCGATCGGGTGAGCGAAGGCGCCGTCATCCTGACCTTGGTCACCGATGCGGCGGCGGCGCAAGCGCGCCCCGCGGCCCCGGCTTCGCCCGCAACCCCGGCCACCGCGGCGGCGAAGCCCGCCGCACCGGCGGCTGCGCCATCCGCGCCGGCGCCAAGCCAGCCTGAGGCTGTGTTTGACATTCCGTATGCGGGGCCGTCGGTCCGAAAACTTGCGCGCGAGCGCGGCGTCGACTTGCGTCAGGTGAAGGGGAGCGGACGGCGCGGCCGCATCCTCCCGGAGGACGTCGCCAATTTCGCCAAAGCGCCCCCGGCGGCAGCCGCTGCGGCACCCGCAGGCGCCGCCGCCGCGGACGGAGCGGGGCTCGGCCTGCTGCCATGGCCGAAGATCGACTTCGCCAAGTTCGGGCCGGTCGAGGCCAAGCCGCTCGCGCGCATCAAGAAGATTTCCGGCGCCAACCTGCACCGCAACTGGGTGATGATCCCGCACGTCACCAATCACGATGAATGCGACATCACCGAGCTCGAGGAGTTCCGCAACCGGCTCAACAAGGAGAACGAGAAATCCGGCGTGCGGATCAGCATGCTGGCCTTCATGATCAAGGCGGCGGTGGGCTCGCTGAAGAAATTTCCCGAGTTCAACGCCTCGCTCGACGGCGACAACCTGATCCTCAAGAAATACTACCACATCGGGTTCGCGGCCGACACGCCGCAGGGGCTGGTGGTGCCGGTCATCCGCGACGCAGACCAGAAGGGCGTCGCCGCGATTGCCAAGGAGATGGGCGACCTCGCCAAGCTCGCGCGCGACGGCAAGCTCAAGCCCGACCAGATGCAGGGCGGCACCTTTACGATCTCCAGCCTCGGCGGCATCGGCGGCACCTATTTTACGCCGATCATCAATGCGCCCGAGGTCGCAATCATGGGGGCCTGCCGCTCGTTCCACAAGCCGGTGTGGGACAACAAGCAGTTCGTGCCGCGTCTGTTCCAGCCGCTGTCGCTGTCGTGGGACCACCGGGTGATCGACGGCGCAGCGGCGGCGCGGTTCAACGCGCATTTCGGCAGCCTGCTCACCGACATGCGCCGTGCCCTCGTATAGGGGAATGAAACGATGGCCAGCCTCATCGACGTCAAGGTCCCCGACATCGGCGATTTCAACGACGTGCCGATCATCGAAGTGCTGGTGCAGCCGGGCGATCGGATCAAGGCCGAGCAATCGCTGATCACGCTCGAATCCGACAAGGCTTCGATGGAGGTGCCGTCCCCGGTCGACGGCGTGGTGACGGAGATCAAGGTCAAGGTCGGCGACAAGGTATCGGAAGGGACCCTCATCCTCCTGGCGGAAGCGGAGGCGGCGCCGGCCGGCGTCGCGCCCAAGGAGAAGGTCACGGGCGGCGGCACGGCGACCGGCGAAGGCGCCCCGGTTGCCGACTACGGCGCGGCCTCCGGCGTGTACGAGGTGGTCGAGGTGCGGGTGCCCGACATCGGCGATTTCAAGGACGTGCCGATCATCGAGATCGCCGTGAAGGGCGGAGACAAGGTCAAGCCCGAAGACCCGCTGATCACGCTCGAGTCCGACAAGGCGTCGATGGAAGTGCCGTCGCCGGCGGCCGGCACCGTGAAGGACCTGAAGGTCGGCATCGGCGACAAGGTCAGCGCCGGAAGCCTGATCCTGACGTTGGAGACCGGGGTCGCGGGTGCTGCTCCCGCAGCGCCGGCGGCGGCACGCGGGCCCGCGGCCGCGCCGGCCGCGCCGGTGCCGCTGGCGGCGAGGCATGCGGGCGACGCCGATGTCGAGTGCGACATGCTGGTTATCGGCGCCGGGCCGGGCGGCTACTCGGCGGCGTTCCGCTCCGCCGATCTCGGCATGACCACGGTGCTGGTAGAGCGCTACCCGACGCTCGGCGGCGTCTGCCTCAATGTCGGCTGCATCCCGTCGAAGGCGCTGCTGCACACCGCCGCCGTCATGGACGAGGTGAAGGCGATGGCGGCGCACGGCATCGCCTTCTGCGGAGCCGCAGATCGACATCGCCAAGCTGCGCGCCCACAAGGAGAAGGTGGTCGGCAAATTCACCGGCGGC
This sequence comes from uncultured Alphaproteobacteria bacterium, assembly GCA_963777755.1. GTDB lineage: Bacteria > Pseudomonadota > Alphaproteobacteria > Rhizobiales > Xanthobacteraceae > DATFWC01. The sequence continues at coordinate 1,649 of CAVZSC010000041.1, read as the reverse complement.
CTCGCCGGCATGGCGAAGGCGCGAAAGGTCTCGGTGCTGCAGGGCGTCGGACAATTTCTCGACCCCTATCACCTCGAAGTCGCCGCCAACAACGGCGCCGGGCGCAAGGTCGTGAAGTTCGACAAGGCGATCATCGCGGCCGGCTCGCAGGCGATCAAGCTGCCGTTCATCCCGGATGATCCCCGCGTGGTGGATTCGACCGGCGCGCTGGAGCTGCGACAGATCCCGAAATCGATGCTGGTGATCGGCGGCGGCATCATCGGGCTCGAAATGGCGACCGTCTACTCGACGCTCGGCACGCGCATCGACGTGGTCGAGATGCTCGACGGGCTGATGACCGGCGCCGATCGCGATCTGGTCAAGGTGTGGGAGAAGAAGAACGCGGGCCGCTTCGACAAGGTCATGCTGAAGACCAAGACGGTGTCCGCAGAGGCGACGCCGGCCGGCATCAAGGTCGGCTTCGAGGGCGAGAAGGCGCCGGCCGAGCCCCAGCTCTACGACATGGTGCTGGTCGCGGTCGGCCGCAGCCCGAACGGCAAGAGGATCGATGCCGAGAAGGCCGGCATCGCGGTGAGCGACCGCGGCTTCATCCCGGTCGACCAGCAGATGCGCACCAACATGCCGCACATCTTCGCCATCGGCGACATCGTCGGCCAGCCGATGCTGGCGCACAAGGCGGTGCACGAGGCGCATGTCGCGGCGGAGACGGCGGCCGGCAAGAACAGCGTGTTCGAGGCGCGGCAGATCCCGTCGGTCGCCTATACCGATCCGGAGGTCGCGTGGGCGGGCCTCACCGAGGAGCAGTGCAAGGCGCAAGGCATCAAGTACGGCAAGGCGGTGTTTCCCTGGGCGGCATCCGGCCGCGCGATCGCCAATGGCCGCGACGAGGGCTTCACCAAGCTCCTGTTCGACGAGGCCAATCACCGCGTGCTCGGCGGCGGCATCGTCGGCACCCATGCGGGCGACCTGATCGGCGAGGTCTGCCTCGCGGTCGAGATGGGCTGCGATCCCGTCGATATCGGCAAGACCATCCATCCGCATCCGACCCTGTGCGAATCGATCGGGATGACGGCGGAAGTGTTCGAGGGCGTGTGCACCGACCTGCCGCCCGCCAGAAGAAGCTAAGATCCGAAAAGTGGATACCGGTTTTCGGAAAAGATCATGCGCCAAGCAGTCGCGCGGCTGCGCGACGTCGAACGATAACGGGAGGACGTGATGGAAGAGCAGTTGCGCCGCGACGCGCTGGAATATCATCGGCGTTCCGACGTTCGGAAAAATCTCCGTCACGCCGACCAAGAGCCTGGTGAACCAGCGCGACCTCGCGCTCGCCTATTCGCCCGGCGTCGCCTATGCGTGCCTCGCCATCAAGGACGATCCGAAGGAGGCCGCCACACTGACGTCGCGCGCCAACCTGGTGGCGGTGATCACCAACGGCTCCGCGGTGCTCGGCCTCGGCAATATCGGGGCGCTCGCCGGCAAGCCGGTGATGGAAGGCAAGGGCTGCCTGTTCAAGAAATTCGCCGGCATCGACGTGTTCGACATCGAGGTGGATGAAAGCGATCCGGACAAGCTGGTGGAGATCGTCGCCAGCCTGGAGCCGACCTTCGGCGGCATCAACCTGGAGGACATCAAGGCCCCGGAATGCTTCT
>CAVZSC010000040.1:0-31567 GCA_963777755.1 uncultured Alphaproteobacteria bacterium | reverse complement strand
ACTTTCTTCTAACGCATTGAAATTGTTGGGGTGTAAAGCGCCCGCTCGGGAGCGCCACCCCAAATCCGATTTCCCTCAAGCTGTTGTGCCTACAGGGCCGCGTTGATCACCGCGTCGGCACGGGCAAAGTCTACGTCAGCGCCTGCCGGCGCGATCGACCGGACCGCCACGATTCCCTGGCGTTCCAGGCCGTACTGCTTCGCGCGCAACCGCGCGCCCCACGGGCCGCGGCCGCAGCACGACGCCGGCCCTTGCGACACAACCAACGGGATAGTCCACGTATTGACAATACACCACGGCACTGGCCGGCTCAGTGCTTGCGGATACGAAGCCGGCTACCAGCAGCGCAGCCAACGCGATCGAGAGCTTCATCTTGGCCTCCCTTCATCAAATGGTTCTTGGAACGTCTGCGCATTGACGCAGGAAAAAGCATCGGCAGACTGAACATCGCGTACTTGCAGCCACTTTGGTCTGCTTTGACCCTACATCAAGAGACGAGCCATTAGGCGCCGGTTCGTGGTGCACTTCTTGATGCAGATCAATTTGTCGCTTGACGGGCGTGCGTCAGCGCACCCGATTTGCAAATCAGCGCCAATATCGCTGTAGGGCAGTCGCGTTGTTGCCCACGCAATAGGGCCGTCCATCGCGGGCGGGCTTCGCCGGACCTGTTGGCTCGGTGCGGGGCAACGGCCTGCTCGCACGAGCCGCGTGGCATTGGCCGGCCACCTCCTCTGGCGGACGCTCCGTGGGCCGGATTCGCGGCACCGGAGCGCGGCCGGGCGCCGGCAAAATCAGCGATAGACAACGTCGCCCCGGCCTGAATAATCCTCCCCCCATGGACAACAAAGAGCACAGCGTGCGCGGTATCCTGGCGGGCCTCGCGCCGCCCGACGCGCCGGTCACGGTCAAAGGTTGGGTCCGCACCCGGCGGGACTCGAAGGCGGGCATCTCGTTCGTGCACCTGTCGGACGGGTCGTCGTTCCATCCGGTGCAGGTAGTTGCGCCGAACACGCTGCCCAACTACGCCGACGAGGTGCTCAAGCTCACGGCCGGTTGCGCCGTCGAGGCGACGGGAAAGATCGTGCCGTCGCCGGCGAAGGGGCAGCCGTTCGAGATGCAGGCGAGCGAGATCCGGGTGATCGGCTGGGTGGACGATCCGGACACCTACCCGATCCAGCCGAAGCCGCACACCCTGGAGTTCCTGCGCGAGGTGGCGCACCTGCGGCCGCGCACCAACGTGATCGGGGCGGCGACGCGGGTGCGGCATACGCTGGCGCAGGCGATCCACCGGTTCTTCGACGAGAACGGCTTCTTCTGGGTCAACACGCCGATCATCACCGCGTCCGACGCGGAGGGGGCGGGGGCGCTGTTCCGGGTGTCGACGCTCGATCTCGCCAACCTGCCGCGCACGCCGCAGGGCGGAATCGATTTCGCCCAGGATTTCTTCGGGCGCGAGGCGTACCTGACGGTGTCGGGACAACTCAACATCGAGGCGTACTGCCTGGCGCTCACCAAGGTCTACACGTTCGGGCCGACCTTCCGGGCAGAGAACTCGAACACCAGCCGCCACCTCGCCGAGTTCTGGATGATCGAGCCGGAGATCGCGTTCGCCGACCTGTCGGACAATGCGACCTTGGCGGAACGGCTGCTGAAGTTTGCCTTGGAGACGCTGCTGAAGGAACGGCAGGAGGATCTCGCTTTCTTCGATGAGCGGATCGAGAAGGGGCTGGTGGCGAAGCTCGAAGGGATCGTCGCGTCCGAGTTCGTGCGCATGGACTATGGCGAGGCGATCGCGGTGCTCGAGCGGGCGAAGGAGAAGTTCGAGTTCCCGGTGAAATGGGGCGTGGACCTGCAGTCGGAGCACGAGCGCTATCTCACCGAGAAGCACGCGAAGAAGCCGGTGATCGTGATGAACTACCCGAAGGACATCAAGGCGTTCTACATGCGGGTGAACGACGACGGCCGCACCGTCGCCGCGATGGACGTGCTCGCACCGGGGATCGGCGAGATCATCGGCGGCAGCCAGCGCGAGGAGCGGCTCGATGTGCTGGACGCCCGCATGACCGAGCGCGGGATCGACAAGGAGCACTACGCCTGGTACCGCGATCTGCGCCGCTACGGTACGGTGCCGCACGCAGGGTTCGGCCTCGGCTTCGAGCGCACCATGGTGTACGTCACCGGCCTCGCCAATGTGCGCGACGCGATTCCCTTCCCGCGTACGCCCGGGAACGCGCGGTATTGAGGCGTGCGGATTTCGCTATCCGTCAGACGCGCAAGGGTGCGTGGTCGACATAAATCCGGCAGCTCGTAATCTTGTCGCCGCGCCGCTCGAGGAATGTGGCGGCGGGAATCGCAATGGTGGCGCCGTCCTTGCGGGTGTACGTTACGCTCGCTTCGAACACCGTGGTGGCTCCGACCTCCCAGACATTGCCGAATTCATGTCGCATCCCCCGAATCGATGACATGAACCGGCCGACCGCCGCTTGGATCGCGCTCCGGCCCACTGCCGGAGGATGGTTCGCGAACACCACCGTTCCGTCGTCGGTGAACCACGCTGCAACTTTCTCGGCATCGAGCGAATCGACGTCGCGGTAGTGGGCCTGGACCCAATCCGGCACTGCGGTCTGCGGCTTGAGCGAGCCCTCGCGCACCAGCTTGCGGATTTGCATGACCGTCGTCTTCACCCCCGTCAGGTACTTGTTCTCCATGTCCGCGGCGAAGGCTTTTTCCTCGCGGCTGCCGGGCTTGATCCCCTCGACCTCGAGCCTGAACGCAAAGCGAAGCACGAGGCCGTCCGTCGGATCATCGACGATCTCGTTGGTGATTGTGCCGCGCTCCGTTCCGGTCTCGCGCACGAACGTCATCGATCGACCGGCGTCGTAGGTGATGCGTTCGCGCATGGTCTCGCCGTTGTGCACGATCTCGCGCAGGAGCCCGTTCTCGGTCCGCTCGAGGATCTTGCAGGCCGTGATCGGCTTGACGAACGGGACAGGGTCTTCGGCCTTCATCACGAGCCCGCGCCAGATGTCAGCCGCAGAGAGAACGGGATCCCCGGGTTCGCGATCTCTGTTGACGGCCACGCTCCGGTCGACATCGATCATCCGACACCTCCTGGTCTTCCCGGGCTCGCTGCAGCGAAAACTGATCGTGTGCGCCCGCTCATTCGATCACCTCGTCGGTGCGGGCGAGCACGGTCGGGGGAATGTCGAGGCCGAGCGCGCGGGCGGTCTTCAGGTTGATGACCAACTCGTATCTGGACGCCTGCTCCACCGGCAGGTCGGCTGGCTTGGCGCCCTTGAGGATCTTGTCGATGTAGACGGCTGCGCGCTGAACCAGGTCGTTCAGGTGCGGGCCATAACCCATGAGGCCGCCGGCTTCCACGTTCTCCTTGCTGGCGAACATCGCGGGCAGCCGGTGCTTCAGCGCGAGCTGTGCGAGCTGCTCGCGGTACGTGATGTTGAGGAGCGGCGCCGATACGGCGACAAAGCCGCCGACGCGTTCCCGCAGCATCGTCGAGAATCCCGGCTCGAAGTCCTCTGCCGTGCGCGCCGGCACCATGACGAGCTGCACGCCGAGCGCCTTGGCGCCAGTCTCCAGCGCCTGCGCGGCAGGGCGGTGGGAGGGCGCAGTGGGGCTGAACAGCACGCCGATCCGCGTGGCCTGCGGCACGGTCTCCTTCAATATTTCCAGCTGCTTGGCGACGAGATCGGTGAGGATGACCGTCAGCCCGGTGATGTTGCCGCCCGGCTGCGGCAGGCTTGCCACATGCCCGACCCCGATGGGGTCGGCATGGGTGCCGAACACGATGGGGATCGTCCTGGTGACCTGTCGGGCGGCCTCCGCCTCGGTCGAAGACATCGCGAAGATGACGTCGACATGCATGCGGACCAGGGCAGCCGCCAGCTCCGGCAGCTGGTCGACCGTCTCGGCCCAACCGAACTCGATGACGATGGTCTTGCCCTCGACATAACCGAGCTGGCGCAACCCTGCCCGCAGTGCCTCCACCCGCCCGGCGTTGGCGGCGGCGGGACCAAATCGCAGGAACCCGATCCGCGGGATGCCTGAGGGCTGCTGCGCCTGCAGCCGAAGCGGCCACGCCGCCGCGGCAGCGCCGAGAGCCAGGACGAGCTCCCGGCGGTTTGTATGACGCGAAAGGGGCATAGTGAGGAGTGATGGGGGCCGGTTCACGACTCCGCCCCCGTCGCGACTGGAAGCCCGCAGGCGGTTCGGTCCTCAGACCGCGAATGAGCTTGGAGCTCCAGTCGTTTCTTCCTTACCCGAACAGTTGCCTGGGCACGAGCCCGCATCAGCAAACAAGGGATACGAAGATGACGATGCTCTCTGTCTGTGGAATCGACGTGTCGAAGGATCGCTTGGACGTGATGGTGCTGCCGGAGCAGCAACGCTCGTCGGCGAGCAATGACCCAGCTGGCTGGGCCGAGCTGATTGAGCAGCTGCGCGGCTTCTCGATCTCGGCGATCGGGCTCGAGGCGAGCGGCGGCTACGAGCGCGGCGTGATGCGAGCGCTGCTCGCAGCCGGCATGCCGGTGCGTCAGATTAATCCGTTCAGGCTGCGGCAGTTTGCCAACGCTAGCGGCGTTCTGGCCAAAAACGATCGGCTCGATGCGCGGATGATCGCCGCGTTCGTCGCCATCATCCCGACCCGGCCTGTGCAGCGACCGGCGCCAGTGGTCGAGCGGCTTGCCGAGGTTCTTAGGGTTCGGCGCCAGCTCAGCAATGCGAAGGTCGCCGCCGAGAATGCTGCTGGAATGCTGGAAAATGCGGTGCTGAAGCGCCTTTCGCGCCGTCATATCGCTCGGCTCGCCGCCGACATCAACATGCTCGATGAGCACCTGGTCGAGAGCATCGGTGCCGATCCGGCGCTCGCGCATCGATACCGGCTGCTGACCTCCATGCCGGGCGTCGGACCGGTGCTGGCCTGCACGCTGATTGCGCTCTTGCCCGAGCTCGGACGCATGAGCCGCAAACAGGTTGCTGCGATGGTCGGCGTTGCGCCCTATGCCTTCGAGAGCGGCAAGCTTAAGGGAAAGCGCTGTATCTGGGGTGGTCGGGCGCCCGTCCGTCACGTGCTCTATATGGCGGCATTGAGCGCCTGCAATTGGAATCCCGTGCTCAAGGTGTTCCACCATCGTCTCGCCGCCACCGGCAAGCTCCCGAAGGTCGTGATCGTGGCGGTGATGCGCAAGATGCTTACCATGCTCAACGCAATGGTTCGCGATGACTTCGCGTGGGCCGACCGTCACCGCGGTCGGCACTCCGTGCCGACCGCGCGGTAGCCTCTGCGCTGATCGATTTGGCCGCGTCAGGGCCGTAGCCGCGCGTAGCGCGGGGGCGCGAAGCGCCAGCCTTGACGCGGCCAAATCGATCAGCGATCTCGCTGCGACAAGATGACAGTTGCTCATTCTATCACCTCGTCGGCGCGGGCGAGCAGCGTAGGCGGGACGTCGAGGCCGAGCGCCTTCGCGGTTTTCAGGTTGACCGCTGTCTCGAACGTGGTCGGTGTCTGCACCGGGAGGTCGCCGGGAGCGGCGCCGCGCAGGATACGGTCCACGTAGGAGGCCGCCTGGCGCATCTCGGCGACGCGATCGGTGCCGTACGACATGAGCCCCCCGGCCGCGACGATGTAGCTGAACGCGTAGACCGCCGGCAGGCGGTGCTGCACCGCGAGCGCGACGAAAAGGTCGTGATGCGCCGCGGTCGTCAGGTCGGGCGGCACCACCAGGGCGCCGTTCGCCCCGCGGGCGAACTCCGTGATGGAACGCTCGATGTCGGAGGTGCTCTCGACACGGGCGGCCACGAGCTCCAGGCCAAGTGCGGTCGCCGCAGCCTCGGCGCCACGAAGGTAGTAGGCGTAGGTCCCCACTTTGGTGTTGCCCACGAACAGCGCGCGTTCCAGTCGCGGCACCACCTCCCGGAGCATCGCCACCCATTTTCCGGCGACCGGGCGCGCCAGGCTGGTGATGAAGCCGGCTCCGAACGGATCCCCGACGCTCACGAACACGATGGGTGTCGTCCGCGTTTCGCGCTGCAGTGCGGCCACCACCGCCACCGTATGGGCGACGATCACGTCCGGCTGGAGCGCAGTCAGCTCCTTCGCCATCTCCTCCGCCCGAGCGCCAGCCGGCGCATAGCGGTAATCGATGCGAACGTTCTGGCCTTCGGTCCATCCGAGCCGGTCGAGCTCCTGGCGCAAAGCGACGAGGCGCGGCTTCATCCCCGGGTCGTTCTCGGACAGGCCGACGAGCACGCCGATGCGGCGAACACGGTCGGGCTGCTGCGCGCTCAACGACAGCGGCCACGCCGCCGCGCCGCCGAGAAGCGTGATGAACTCGCGCCGCTTCATCCCGTCGCCTGGTCTTGGAGGCACGGTTCGCAGCGTATCGCTGACCGTGCAGCGCCGCCAGCGTGCCACAGCTCCCCGTCGCCGGTCCTTGGGCGGGACCTGAAAAGTTCTGAAGCGCACGCCTCGCGCCCCGCCGTCACACCACCGGCAGCGTCAACGGCGCGATCTCGTCCACCGACCGCCCGCGATAATCGCGGCCGGGCGTGAGCTGCATCATCTTGTCCTGCAGGCCGACGAGACGCTCGCCCGCGTCGGCGTGATCGAGCGTCGTGACCCGTCCGTCGGCCACGACCTTGCGGCCGGCGACATAGACGTCCTTCACGGCGCGGTCGGCGGCGTGGAACACCAGCGAGCGCAGCGGATCGCGCGCCGGCATCATGTCGGGATGATGCAGGTCGACCAGCACCACGTCGGCCTGGGCGCCCGGTGCAAGCTTGCCGAGGTCGTCGCGCAACAGCGCCTTGGCGCCCGCCACCGTCGCCGCATGGAACAGCATGCCGGTCGACACGTCGTTGATGTGGCGGGTGGCGATGCGGGCGAACGTGCCGGCCTTGCGGATCTCCTCCAGCATGTTGTGCGGCGTGGTGTCGGTGCCGAGCCCCATGTTGATACCGGCGCGCACATAATCGCCGAAGCTCTCCATCACGATGCCGTAGCGCGCGAACGGCGTCGGGCAATGGGCGACCGAGCATCCGCTGTCCGCGAGCAGGCGGATGTCGTCCCGTGTGTGCCAGCGGATCCAGGAATGCGTGTCGGGCAGGATGGCGTGGCCGATGACCGTGGTGGGCCCGAGGATGCCGATGTCGTGGGCATGGCGGATCGGCGTCGTGCCGTGCCGCCTCACCATCTCCAGGTGCTCGAGCACGCCTTGCGCGACGTGCAGCGTGAAGGGGATCCTGCGGTCCTTGGCGGCGTCGAGGGCGTCGCGCAGCAGGTCGTCCGAGCAGTTCTCGATCTGCATCGGCGAGATCAGTCCGGACAGCATCGGGTGCTTCGCCAGTCCGTCGACGAGGGCGAGCGCCGCCTCAAAACCCTTGCGGCCGCGCGCCTCGTCCCAGTCGAAACCGAGCGAATGATCGTCGGCGAGCTTCCAGCGCGCCGTGGCGAAGCCCGGCGCCATGTAGCCGCGAATGCCGCTCCTGGCCACGATGTCGGTCCAGCCCTCATAGATCGGCGAGATGTCGCACACGGTGGTGACGCCGCTCTTGAGCACTTCGCACAGGGCGACTTCCAGGCAGGCACGGCGCAGCTCGGGATCGGACACGTCGAAGGCCTGGCTGCGCTCGTACAGGCTCGACATGTACATGTTGGCGACGCCGTGCTCCTCGCGGATGCCGCGATAGGCCGGCTCGTGGCCGAGATGCGAATGGATGTTGACGAGGCCCGGCATCACCATCAGGCCGCGCCCGTCGACGGTCGTGTCGGCCGTTCCCGCAAAGCCGGGCCCGACATGCGCGATGCCGGTCTCGTCGAACGCGACGTCGATACCCTTGCGGTAGACGTGGCACTTCTGGCTCGCGTCCCAGGCGATCGCCCAGTCCGCATTCCTGATCAGGGTCGTACTCATGTGGTTTCCTCCGGCGCGCGCACGTGACAAGCGACGAAATGGCCCGGCCGCGCTTCGACCATCCGGGGTGATTCCACCCGGCATCGCGGCTGCGCCAGCGGGCAGCGTGGATGAAAGCGGCAGCCGGGCGGCGGGCGCATCGGGCTCGGAACCTCGCCGGCGAGCACGTCCTTGTCGCGCCGCAAGGCGGGATCGGGGATCGGGACGGAATCGAGCAGCGCTTCCGTGTAGGGATGCAGCGGCGCGGCGAACAGCGCGTCGCGCGGCGCCAGCTCGACGATGCGGCCGAGATACATCACGGCGACGCGATGGCTGATGTGCTGCACCACCGCGAGATCGTGCGCGATGAACAGGTAGGAAATACCGAACTCCTCCTGCAGGTCGATCATCAGGTTGATCACCTGGGCCTGCACCGACACGTCGAGCGCCGACACCGGCTCGTCGGCGACGATGATGTTCGGGTTCAGCGCGAGCGCCCGGGCGATGCCGAGCCGCTGGCGCTGACCGCCGGAGAATTCGTGCGGATAGTTGCGTATCTGCGCCGGCCGCAAGCCCACGCGGGCGAACAAGGACGCCACGCGCCGATTGATCTCCTTGCGGCCCGCAGCCTCGAAATTCTCGATCGCCTCGCCCACGATCGCACCGGCGCGCAGCCGCGGATTGAGCGACGCATACGGGTCCTGAAAGACGAACTGGATGTTGCGCCGGAAGCGCCGCATGGCGCCCGGCGAGAGGCGGGAGATGTCCTCGCCGCGCAGACGGATGACGCCGCCGGTGGGCTCGATCAGCCGCACGATCATGCGGGCGAGCGTCGATTTTCCGCAGCCCGAACTCGCCGACGATCCCCAGCGTCTCCCGCTCGCGCAGCGTGAACGAAACGCCGTCCACCGCGTGCACGTGCGCAATCGTCCGCCCGAACAGTCCGCCGCGCACCGGGAAATGCTTCACCAGGCTCTCGACCGCGAGCAGCGGTGCGCTCTCTGCCTGAGCTCCGCGCGCGGGCGCATCAGGCATCGACGGCCTCCCTGGCATGCGCCGCATGCCAGCAGGCGGCGACGTGGCCTGGCCGCTTCTCTTCGAGCGGGGGGTCCTCGCGGCGGCACAGGTCGGTGGCGAGCCGGCAGCGCGGCGCAAAGCGACAGCCGACGATCTCGCGGTCGAGCGCCGGCACCGTGCCGGCGATCTCGACGAGGCGCTTGCGCCGCTGCGACCCGGCGCGATCGACTTTCGGGACCGAGCCGAGCAGGCCGACCGTATAGGGATGCTGCGGCTCGGCGAACAGGCGCGCGACCGGCGCCTCCTCCACCTTGCGGCCCGCGTACATGACCACCACGCGGTCGGCCGTCTCGGCGATCACCCCGAGGTCGTGGGTGATGAGCACGATCGCGGTGCCGAGCTCGCGGCGGAGCTCCAAGGTCAGCCGCAGGATCTGCGCCTGGATCGTCACGTCGAGGGCGGTCGTCGGCTCGTCGGCGAGCAGCACGGCCGGCCGGCAGGCGAGCGCCATCGCGATCATCACGCGCTGGCGCATTCCGCCGGAGAGCTGGTGCGGGTATTCGTCGGCGCGCCGCTCGGCCTCCGGAATGCGCACGCGGCGCAGCAGGTCGATCGCGCGCGCCCGCGCCGCGCTGCGTCCGAGACCCTGATGCAGGACGAGCGGCTCGGCGATCTGCCTGCCGATCCGCATGACCGGATCGAGCGAGGTCATCGGCTCCTGGAACACCATCGAGATGGCGTTGCCGCGGATGTGGCGCATGACCGGCTCGGGCAGGCCGACGAGCTCGCGGCCGTTGAGCCGCACGCTGCCTTCGACCCGCCCGGGCGGCTCGGGGATGAGGCCCATGACGGAGAGCGCGGTGACGCTCTTGCCGCAGCCGGATTCGCCGACCACGCCGAGGATCTCGCCGCGCCCCAGGGTCCAGCTGACGTCGTCGACGGCACGCACGACGCCGTCGGGCGTGTGGAATGAGGTCCGCAGGCGCTCGATCGCGAGCACCGGCTCAGTGGAGGCCAAAGCCGCCGGATCGACAGGAGAGGCGAGGGCCGACATCGTGGCTCACAGCCGCCGCGCGAAGCGCGGGTCGAGCATGTCGCGCAGGCCGTCGCCCATCAGGTTGATGGCGAGCACCGTGGTCGCGAGGACCAGGCCGGGCGTCAGGATGATCCAGGGCGCGAGGAGAAAGTAGGAGCGCCCCTCGGCCATGATGTTGCCCCAGCTCGGCACCTCCGGCGGCGTGCCCGCTCCCAGGAACGACAGCAGCGACTCGATCAGGATCGCGGCCGCGCAGATGTAGGTCGCCTGCACGGTGAGCGGCGCGAGCGTGTTGGGCAGGATGTGGCGGAACAGGATCTTGGTCGCACGGCTGCCGACGATGACGGCGGCCTCGACGTACGGCTGCTCACGGATCGTCAGCACGACGCTGCGCACGAGGCGCACCACGCGCGGCACCTCGACGATGGTGATGGCGATGATGACGGTCGTGATGCTGGCCTTGACCACCGCCATCAACGCGATGGCGAGAAGGATCGCCGGGATCGACATCAGGCCGTCCATGAAGCGCATCAGGATGGCGTCGGCGATGCGGCTGTAGCCGCTGACGAGGCCGATCGTGAGCCCGATGGCGGTCGACAGGACGGCCACCACCAGGCCGACCACGAGGGAAACGCGGCCGCCGTGAATGGTGCGGCTCCACACGTCGCGGCCGATGCCGTCGGTGCCCGAGAGATGCTCCCACGACGGCGGCCGCAGGCGCCGGAGCGGGATCGAGGAGAAGCGGATCGTGGCCGGTCAGCCAGGGGGCGAGCAACGTCGCGACGATCACGACGCCCAAGATGGCGGCGCCGAGCGCGACGGTCGGATGGCGCCGCGCATGCCAGGCGAGGCTGCGCCGCTTTCTGGCGGGGGCCTCGAGATCCGTTGCGGTTTCGGCAGCCAGATGGGCCATGCGGCGGCTCAGTAGCGGATGCGCGGGTCGATCGCCACGTAGAGGAGATCGATGATCAGGTTCACGACGACGTAGGTCAGGGAGAAGATCAGCAGCACGCCCTGGATCACCGGATAGTCGCGCTGCAGGATGGCGTCGACGACGAGCCGGCCGACGCCCGGAATGGCGAAGACGCTCTCGGTGACCACGACGCCGCCGAGCAGGAGCGCGACGCCGACGCCGATAATCGTCACGATCGGAACGGCCGCGTTCGGCAGGGCGTGTTGGAAGAGCAGCCGCCAGGCGTTGAGCCCCTTGGCGCGCGCCGTCCTGATGTGATCCTGGCTCAGCACCTCGAGCACGCTCGCGCGCGTGATCCGGGCGATCAACGCCATGAAGCTCAGGCCCAGCGCGACGCTCGGCAGGATGAGGTGGCGCAGGAACGGCCAGAAGCCGTCGGCGAGCGGGCGGTAGCCCTGGATCGGCAACAGCTTCAGCTTGATGGCGAAGATGTAGATGAGCACGTATCCGATCACGAACACCGGGAACGAGAAGCCCAGCACCGCAAAGCTCATCACGCCGCGGTCGACCGCCGTGCCGGCCCGCCAAGCGGCGAGCACGCCGATCGGCACTGCGAGCGTGACCGTGATGATCGTGGTGAGCACCGCCAGCGCGACGGTCGGCTCGATGCGCTGCAGGAACAGCGCCATCACCGGGCGGTTGCTGAAGATCGAGATGCCGAGATCGCCCTGCAGCGGCATTCATGAGCCACAGCATGAACTGCTCATGAAACGGCAGGTCGAGACGGAGCTTGGCGCGGATCGCCTGGATCTGCTCCTCGGTCGCCTGGTCGCCCGCGATCACCCCGGCCGGATCGCCCGGGCGCGATGTGCAGGATGGAGAACACCACCAGCGCGACGATGGCCAGCACCGGGATGGTCGCCAGGATGCGACGGACGACATAGGCCCACATGAGCGTTCAGGCACTCGAGCACAGGGTCGCGGCGCGAGCCGCGACGCCCGCGATCATACGCCGCTTTTCTTCTTGATGTTCCAGTAGAAGATAGCCGGCGCGGGTATGATGTCGGTGAGCTCCTTGCGGTAGATGATGGTCGGCCGATACATGCCGAGCGGCACCAGTGTCACGTTCTCCAGATGCACACGCTGCAGCTCGTCGGTGATCTGCCTGCGCTTCGACGGATCGGCCTCCAGCGCCCACTGGCGGTTGAGGTCGACGATGCGCTGATCGCATGCCCAGTGATACCAGGCTTCGGCGCAGTTCTTCACGAAATTGTTGACGAGCGGATTTTCCACGCCGGTCGCGGTCGCGTTGGTGAGGAAGATGTTCCATCCGCCCTGTGCGGGCGGCGCCTTGGAGGCGCGGCGCTGGATCAGCGTCGACCAGTCCATCGCCACGACGTCGACCGTGAAGCCCATGCGGCGCAGCGCCTGCGCGGCGACGAGCACGGCGCGATGCACCGTGTTGTCGGTCTGGTCCATGAGGGCGACGCGCGCGCCCAGCGCGCCCGCCGCCTGCAGCATGCTCTTGGCCTTGTCGGGGCTGGCGTTGAGCAGCGGCTCGGTCCCCACCTTCGACTCGTTGGGCAGGCCGCAGGCATAGATCGCCGCGCACACCTGATAGCGCTTGGCGTCGCCCGCCATGGCGACCAGGAATTCCTCCTGCTTCATGCCCCACAGCACCGCCTGCCGCACCGCCTTGTTGTCGAACGGCGGGTGCAGGTGGTTGAGCGACATGAAGAGCTGCCAGCCGAGCTTGTCGTTGGGTATGGTGACGACGTCCGGATGGTTCTCCACCATCGCCAGGAGATCGGTCGCCGGCGACTCGTGCAGGTCGAGCTCGCCGCTCGCCAGCGCCGCCATGGCGACCCCATGATCCGGCATGTAGATCGAACTCGACCCGATCGACGTAGACCACCTTGCCGCCCGCTGCCTGGCTCGCCGGCTCCTTGCGCGGCACGTAGTCGGCGAACTTCTCGTACACGACCTTGCTGCCCGGCACCCATTCCGACGCGATGAAGCGGAACGGCCCGGAGCCGATCATCTCGGTGATGGCCGTATTCGGATCGGTCTTGGCGATGCGTTCCGGCATCATGAACGGCACGTTGCTGTCGATCTTCGCCAGCGCGTCGATGACGAAGCCGATGGGCTGCTTGAGCACCAGCCGGAAGGTCTTGGCGTCGACCGCCTCGAGCGCGGCCGTGTAGCTCAACAGCGCCTGGCCCATGCCGTCCTTGGCGCCCCAGCGCCGCAGCGAGGCAACGCAATCCGCCGCGGTCACCGGCGGGCCATCGTGCCATTTGAGGCCGTCGCGCAGCGTGAACGTATAGGTGAGCTTGTCGTCGCTCACCGACCACTTGTCCACCATCTGCGGCTGGGGCTTGTTGTCCGCATCGAGCGCGAACAGCGTGTCCCAGATCATGTAGGCGTGGTTGCGGGTGATGTAGGCCGTGGTCCAGATCGGATCGAGCGTACGCAGATTGCCGATCGGAACGGAGCGGATCACGGTCTTCTTCTGCGCCAGCGCGGCATCGCCCAACCCGATGGCAAACAGCGCGGCCCATGCCGCAAGACCGAGCAGCCTCACGCATTTCATGTCTTCTCTCCCCGTCTTGTGCGCCCGCGGAACCGGATGCGGGCCGCGCCGGAATTTGCCAGCAATGACCATGCCATCAGCATGCCGCCGCCTGCATCGGCTGCCAGCCGGCGATCGGCCTCAGATCGGGCCGCTGGGCGAACAGCCGCGCCCACGCCCTCTCGGACACCCGCTGCGCCTCGGCGACGGTCGCGTCCTCGTCCATCGTCAGGACGGTGCCGTCGCGCATCAGCCACGCGCCGTCGACCATGACGTCGGTCACGTCGCGTCCCTGGCCCTGGTGCACGAAGGTCGACACCACGCGCAGCCGCGGCACCAGGTGGGCGCGGCGGAAGTCGATCATGATGAGGTCGGCCTTGTTGCCCTCTTCGATCGAGCCGCCGTTCGGAATCCCCATGGCCCGGTAGCCGTTCGCGGTCGCCCAGCGCATCGCCTCCTCGGGCGTCGGCTGGCGGCCGTCCTCGCGGCGGACGCGCTCCATGAACAGGCCGGTCCGCATCACCTCCACCATGTCCTCGGACATGTTGTCGCTGCCCATGGCGATGTTGCAGCCGAACCCCTCGAGGTCGTGAATGCGCGGGCTCAAACCCCGGCGCGCCGCGATGCAGGCATTGAAGGCGACGTGCGTGCGCGCCTCGCCGAGGAGCCTTTCCTCCTCCCGCACCATGCAGCGGCAGTGGGCACAGATCAGGCGATCGTTGAGGAACCCGATGTCGGCGAGGTATTCGGTCGGCTTGCGGTTGCGCAGCTTTTCGACCGCGGAGACCTCGCCCCAGATCTGGTTGAGGTGGATGGTCGCGACCGTGTCGAGCTTCTCCTGCAGGGCGCGCAGCCGGCGCAAGAGATCGGGCGAGCACATGTCGGGCGCCCAGGCTGCAACGCCGACGGTGATGCGGCCTTTGCGCGCGCCGTGCCACTTGGCGTGCAGCGCCTCGATCCGGGCGATGCAGCGCTCGCCGAGGTCTTCGTCCACGTCGAACGGTCCGGGATCGCCGATGCTGCCCTTGGCCTTGTCCCACGCCTTCTCGCACAGCAGCAGGCGAAGCCCGGTATCGGCGATGGCCTGCGCATAGTTCTCGATGTTGCTGCCGTCTTCCAGGACCGCCGTGGTGCCGCTGCGGATCGCCTCCAGCGCGGCCAGCCGCACCATGGCGTTCATCTCTTCCTTGGACAGCTCGGGTACGGGAAGCGGCGCCAGCCCGCTGGTGAAGGGCGGCTTGTGCGGCGGCGACAGGTCCTCGTAGATGCCCTTGGCGATGATCAGCGTGAAATGGGTGTGGATGTTGGCAAACCCGGGCATCACCACCTTGCCGGCGCCGTCCACGACCTCGGCGCCGGGGAAGCGCGCGACGATCTCTCGCGACGGACCGACGGCGGCGATCCGGCCGTCCTGCACCGCAACGGCGGCGTCGTAATGCACGCTGTCGCTGCGGTCGACCGTGACCACCGTCGTGTCGTTCAGGATCGTGGTGCAGTCGGCCACTTCCCCGTGCCTCGGTTTCTCATGCCTGCTCGCGTATCTTCGACAGCTTCGCACATTCCGGCTGATGCGCAACCGCAACGGAGCGATCACGGGCGGCGCGCGAAGCGCGAGGCTGCATCGCAGAGCGGCGGCCGTTGTTGATTGGAGCCGTCCGACCGCCATCGCCGCAGGTCGCAGGCGACTCCGGGACAACCCTCCCTCTTGCACTAGGTCATCCTATGATGTCATAGTTCAAGTTCAAGCACGACCAAGCCTCGGGGAGACGGAAGCGTGGCGGCGGCCAGTCCGGAGCTGCGGTTGAGCAGCGTCGAGCGCGCGATGCATGCTGGCGAGCACGGTGAGATCGTGCGGTGGGCAATCGCCATGCAGGTGGAGGTGGCGCGCTTCTTCGGCGCCGAGCGAATGGTTCCGGTCACCTGCGCGCACATGATGGGCGACATCGAGGTGATGGGCGATCCCGGCCTCGCGCTGCTGCACGATCTCGAAGGCAGGGGCGCAAAGTTCCGCGTGCCGGTGACGACCAACGCGCGATGCGTGGACTTCGATGCCGCCGAGCGCCTGCTGCAACCGCCGACGATGGTCGCCAAGGAGCACACGCTGATCGAGCTCCTCAAGCGGATCGGCGTCACCCAGACCGACACCTGCATCAACTATCAGACCGTCTATCAGCCGCATTTTGGCGAGCATGTCGCCTGGGGCGACACCGGCACGGTCATCTATGCCAACTCGGTGCTCGGCGCGCGCTCGAATTTCGAGAGCGGCCCCGCCGCGTTTGCCGCCGGGATCACCGGCCGCACGCCGGCCTATGGCTTCCACCTCGACGAGAACCGCCGCGGCACGGTGCTGGTGGAATTGACCGCCACCCTCGACGACCTCGCCGATTGGGGCGCGCTCGGCGCCGCCGTTGGCCGCTGGTGCAACGACTACTGGCAGGTTCCGGTGATCGACGGCGCCCAGAGACTGCCGGTCACGCCCGACCGGCTCAAGCATCTCGGCGCCAGCCTCGCCAGCTACGGCTCGCTCGCTATGTATCACATGATCGGCGTCACGCCCGAGGCGCGAACACGCGAGCAGGCCTTCGGCGGCCGCCGTCCGGCGCGGACGCTACGCGTCGACGATGCCGCGATCGAGGCGGTGTACGCCTCCTACCCGGCCGATCGCGACGACATCGATCTCGTGGTGCTGACCGGGCCGCAGCTGTCGTTGTTCGAGCTCAAGCTCGTCAGCGAGCTCATCGATGGCCGCAAGGTGCATGACAATACGCGGCTCATCGTCACCACCAACCGGCAGAATCGCGACGCGGCGCGTGCCCTCGGTTATATCGACGCGATCGAGGGGGCCGGCGGACTGGTGCTGGTCGGCGTGTGCTTCTACCTGATGGCGGCCGGCGAGATGCGCGAGCGCTTCGGCTGGTCGAACATCCTCACCAACTCGGCCAAGCTCGCCAACATCATCGGCGGCTATCGCTACCATCCGATCTTTCGCCGCACCGCAACCTGCGTCGAGGCGGCGATCAAAGGGCGGCTCGCATGAGCGTCGTGTCGCCCACGGTCGCGACGATCACCCTGCATGGCCCGGCGGGCTTCGGTCCCGTGGTCGAAGGCGAGGCCCTGGTCTCCACCGACGCCTTCAGCCCCCGCTACGATCTCGACCGCGCCACCGGCACCATCTCGCGGCGCAATCATGCGATCGTGGGAAGGAGCATCGCCGGCAAGGTGCTGGTGATTCCGACCCCCAAGGGCGGCGTCGCCGCCGGTTGGGCGTTCTACGACATCGCGCAGCGCGGTATCATGCCGCTTGCCCTCATCTGTCGGGAGAGCAACCCGGTGATGGTGCAGGGCGCTGTCCTGGCCGGCATTCCGATCATGCATCGGCTTACCCCCGATCCGGTGTCAACCATTCGCAGCGGCGACGTCGTGCGGGTCGATCCCGCCGCCGGCACCGTGACGATCATGCGGCGCCAAGCCGCTCATCCGCCGTAACGGCGGGCTCGCGCGACAGGGAGGAAGAGAACATGTCAAGCAACGGATCACGATCGGAATTCACCCGGCGGCATCTGCTCGCGCACTCGGTGTTGGCGGGAGCCGCGCTGGCGGCGCCGGCGATTCTGACGGGCGCGCGGCCGACGGCTGCGCAAAGCCTGCCGGCCTCGGCTTTCGCCAAGGCCAAGCTCGATTGGCAGCAGTTCAAGGGCGAGGAGATCACCGTCGCGGTCATTCCGGCCGGTTATTTCAACAATCTGGTCGATGTCGCCGCCGCCTTCGAGGAGCTCTCGGGCGTGAAGGTGCGGTTCGAGAAAATTCCGCCTGGCCAGATCCGCCAGAAGGTGGTGCTCGATCTGTCGAGCAAGACCGGCACCTATGCGACGCACGCCGCCGATCCGATGTACTATCCGCTGTATGCGGCCAACAAATGGGTCGAGCCGCTCGATACGTATCTCAACGATCCCAAGATCAGCGACCCGGCCTGGTTCGACTACAACGACATCCTGGAAGGCTGGCGCGGCGCCTGCTCGGTCGACGGCAAGCCCTACGGCGTCCCCTTTGACGGCGAAGCCACCGTGCAGGTCTATCGCAAGGACGTTTACGAAAAGGCGGGCATCAAGCCGGCGGAGACGCTCGAGCAGTTCGCCGCCAATGCCGCCAAGGCGCACGACCCGGCGAACCGGCTGTGGGGCGCCGCGCTGCGCGGCTTCCGCGGCGCCGGACAGAACATGTACATCTATCCGTCGATCTTCCGTGCGTTCGGCGGCGAGTGGTTCGATGCCAACAGGAAGCTGGTGGTGACGACCGAGCCGGCCGTCAAGGCGCTGGAATGGTACGCCAGCCTGTTGCGCAGCTATGCGCCGCCCGGTGTCGAGAACTGGAACTGGCCCGATATCGCCGATGCGTTCGGCCAGGGCACGGTCGCGGTCTACATCGATGCGCACAGCTCGGCCGGCGTGATAAACGATGCGCAGAAGTCGAAAGTCATCGGCAAGATCGCCTACGCGCGCTGGCCCAAGGGGCCCGCGGGCAAGCGCGTCACCTCCATCTGGAACTGGGGGTTCCCGATCAACGCGGCGCTGCCGGAGCGCAGGAAGAAGGCGACGTGGCTGTTCATCCAGTGGGCGACCTCGAAGGAGACCCAGATCGCCACCAGCTACGGCTTCGGCGGCGCCTATAAGCGCACCGGCGCCAATCGCACGTCGCTATGGCAGGACCCGCAGTATCGCAAGCTGATGGAGAGCTTCGGCGACAACCTGGTCGACGCGACGACGGCGTCCTTCCGCGAGGACATCGACGTGGACTGGCGGCCGCGCATCGCGCAGTGGCCGGCGGTGGGCGAGATCATGGCGACGGCGGTGCAGGCGGCACTGGTCGGCCAGGCGACCCCGAAGGACGCGCTCGCCGAGGCGCAGCGCAAGATCGAGCAGGCGGTGCGCAGCTGAGGGCGCGCGGTGGCGACGGTCGTGCCGCGCCAAAAGATCGCAGGGCTGACGAAGGACGAGCGCGTCTTCGCCGCCGCCCTGGTTGCGCCCGGGGTGGTCGTGCTGCTTGCCACCACGACCGGCCCGCTCATCTACCTGGTGTGGACCTCGCTGCATGAGGTCAATCTGTCGATGCCCTGGATCACCGGGTTCGTGGGGCTCGAGCACTACGGCCACATGCTTGCCGATGGTCGGTTCTGGGAATCGCTGCGCCTCACCGCGATCTATACGATCACCACTGTCGTGCTGCAGATCGTGATCGGGCTCGGGCTCGCGCTGATGGTGCTGCGCATCCCGGCGAGCCAGTGGCTGTTCCGGCTCGTCGCGATCCTGCCGATCGTGCTCGCGCCGGTGGTCGTCGGGCTCTACTGGCGGACCCTGATCCTGTCGCCGAGCTTCGGCCTGTTTGATGTATTCACCAGCCAGGCGCTCGGCCGGTCCTACAACTGGCTGGGCGATCCGACGCTCGCGCTCGCATCGGTCATCCTCATCCATACGTGGCAGTGGACGCCGTTCGCGTTCCTGGTGCTGCTCGCCAGTCTGGCGTCGATTCCGCCCGACCTCTACGAGGCCGCGCGCATCGACCGTGCGGGTGCGATCGCCCGCTTCCGCCATATCACGCTGCCGCTCATCCGCCCGGCGATCGTCATCGTCGTCATCATGCGCGCCATGATCGCGCTGTCGGCCTTCGCGGCGATCTATGCGGCGACCGGCGGCGGTCCCGGGACCGCGACGCAGATCCTCAATCTCTATGCCTACCAGACCTCGTTCGTTGTTCTCGATTTCGGCTATGGGTCGGCGCTCGCGGTCGCGCTGCTGGTGGTGACGCTCGCCGTCTCGGCGCTCCTGTTCCGGTTGCGCCGGCGCGGAGGCTCCGCATGATGCGAACGGTGCGGCGTCGGCTCGCCCAGGGGCTCTTCATCGCGTTCGCGGGGGCGCTTCTTGCGCTGTGGGTGTTCCCGATCGCGTGGGCGGTCGTGGTCGCGCTGAAGAGCGAATCCGAAGTCCTGGCGTTTCCGCCGGCAATCGTCTTCACACCGACGCTCGACAATTTTGCCGATGCGCTGGTCGGCCGGTTTTCCATCCTGCCGGAAATGTGGACGAGCCTCGTCATCTCGTCGGTCGCAACCGCGCTGACCATCGTCCTCGCCGTGCCGGCTGCTTACGCCTTCGCTCGCCTGCGCCTGCCAGGTCGCGGCCCGCTCGGCTTCTATGTGCTGGCCACTCAGATGCTGCCGCCGGTCGGGCTGGTGATCCCGTACTTCCTGGTTCTCAACCGGGTGGGCTGGCTCGATACCTATCAGGGCATGATCCTCGTCTACCTCACGTTCTCGCTGCCGTTCGCCATCTGGCTGATGGTCTCGTTCATGGAGGACATCCCGCGCGAGATGGAGGAGGCGGCCGCAATCGACCGTGCGAGCCGGCTGAAGGCGCTGTGGTACGTCATCCTTCCCCAGGTGCGCGGCGGGATCGCCGTCACCGTGGTATTCGTCTTTCTCAACTGTTGGAACGAGTTTCTGTTCGCCGTGCAGCTCAGCGGCAATCGCGTGCGGCCGGTGACGGTGGCAATGTACAATTTCGTCTCGGTCGAGCAGACGTTGTGGGGCAAGCTGAGCGCCGCGGCGCTGATCGCCATGATCCCGGTGATCGCCATCGGATTCGCCGCGCAGCGGCACATCGTGAAGGGGCTCACGGTCGGCGCCGTGAAGGGTGGAGGCCGACGATGAGCAGTCTCGGCCGCGTGCGCCTGGACGGTGTAGAAAAACACTACGGGTCGGTCGCCGCGCTCAAGGCGACCGATCTTGAGATCCGGCCGAACGAGTTTTTCGCGCTGCTCGGCCCCTCCGGCTCGGGCAAGACGACGACGCTGCGCCTGATCGCCGGCCTCGAGGCGCCGAGCGCCGGGCGCATCCTGTTCGACGGCCAGGATGTCACCGATGCCGGGCCCGGCGAGCGGGATATCGCCATGGTGTTCCAGAGCTATGCGCTCTATCCGCACATGACGGTGGCCGAGAACATCGCTTTTCCGCTGCGCATGAGCGGCGTTCCCCGGAGCGAGATCGCCAGGCTCGTGCGCGAGGCGGCGACGCGCGTGCGCATCGATCACCTGCTCGATCGCCGTCCCGGCCAGCTGTCGGGCGGACAGCAGCAGCGCTGCGCATTGGCGCGCGCTATCGTCCGCAAGCCGCGCCTGTTCCTGCTCGACGAGCCGCTGTCCAATCTCGACGCGAAGCTTCGCGTGGAAACCCGTGTGGAGCTGAAGTCGCTGCAGCGCAACCTCAATGTCACGGCGATCTACGTCACCCACGACCAGGAAGAGGCCATGACGCTGGCCGACCGCATGGCGATCTTCATGGAGGGCGAGATCGTGCAGATGGGCTCCCCGGCCGAGGTGTTCGAGCGCCCGGCTACGCTGGCGGTCGCCGGCTTCATCGGCTCCCCGGCCATGAATCTGATACCGGCCCGCTTCGACGGTGCGGCCCTCCGGGTCGGCGAGATGGCTATTCCGATCAATGCGCGCGTTCCCGGGCCGCCGCGCGAAATCGTGGTCGGCGTGCGGCCGGGCGATATCGCGGCCGACGGACAAGGTCTCGCCGCCGAGGTCTATGTGAGCGAGCCGCTGGGCGAGACCACGATCGTCAACCTCAAGATCGCCGGCACCCTCGCCAAGATGCGGGTGAACGGAAAGAGCGCATTGCGGGACGGCGAGCAGGTCGGGGTGCGCTTCGATCCCGATCGGCTGCACCTGTTCGAGCGCGAGGACGGGCGGCGGGTCGAGGCGTGAGCCGGCGGCATGGTGCGCAGGAGATTTTGGCAAGGGAGCATGCGATGGACAACAAGAACAAGCGAATAGGCCTCATCGGCCTCGGCGCCATGGGAGCGCCGATGGCGCGCCAGATCCTGCAGAAGCACGGGCAGGTGACCGTATTCGACGTCGATCCCGCGGCCGTTCAGGGCCTCACTGCCGGCGGCGCCACCGCTGCGGCTTCGCCCAAGGCCGTAGGGCAGGCATCGGATATCGTCATCACGATGCTTCCGCATCCGGACGTATTCCGCGACGTCCTGTTCGGCGACGACGGGCTCGCCGACGGCCTGAAGGCGTCCGCCATCCTCATCGACATGTCGACCAACGGCACGGCGGTCATCCAGGAGGCGGAGCAGAGGCTGCGCCCCAAGGGCGTCAGGGTCATGGACGCGCCCGTCGGCAAGGGACCCTGGGCGGCCGAGAAGGGCGACCTCACCATCCTGATGGGCGGCGACGAGGCGACATGCCGCGAGGCCGAATGGGTCCTCGGGATGGTGGGGAGCAAGCTCTATCACTGCGGGCCTCTCGGGGCGGGCCAGGTCGTCAAGCTTGCGAACAATCTCGTGTCCTGCGGCAACATGGCGGTGCTGGCGGAAGCCTATGCGCTTGCCAAGGCGGGCGGGGCAAAAATGGAGGTGCTCACCGAAGTCATGCCGACGACCTCTGCCGATTCCTGGCAGCTGCGCAACACGCTCAACGGCAAGATCCTCAAGAACGATTTCAGCCCCATGTTCAAGCTCAAGCTGGCGAACAAGGACATGCGCCTGATCCTCGACATGGCAAAGGCCCTCGGCACGCCGGCCGGGATCAGCACGAGCGTGCTCGACTGGTATGAGCGCGGCGAGGAGGCCGGACACGGCGAGCTCGACTGGGGCGCGATCCTGCTGGTGTCCAATCCGGAGCTGAAATCCAAGTGACGCCCAGCCCGCATTTCTCACACTCGATGTGGCCTGCGCCGGTTCTTCAACCGGCCCTTCGGGTTGCGTTTCCGGCAACCCTTCGGGTTGCCAAGCGGGCATCTCCGGCGTCGGGCGGCTCAACCGTATGTCCGGATACGCTTGTCGCCGCCCGACGCCGTATCTGCTGCCTCGCCGAAAGCGCAACGCAGGCCGCATGGAGTGTGAGAAATGCGGGCTAAGCGCCGACGATCCGCCGCGCTCGGGGCGAACGACGCAGCGCTCGCGCGCGCGAGCCATGTTGCGCTCTATCGGCAGATTGCCGGCCGCCTCGAGAGCGACATCGCCGACCGACGATATCGCGCCACGCAGCAGCTCGAATCGGAGCACGAGCTGATGCGCCGGTTCGGCGTGAGTCGCATCACGGTGCGACAGGCGATCGATGAGCTCGTGCACAAGGGGCTCGTGGTGCGCAAGCAGGGGAAGGGGACGTTCGTCGCCGGGCCCTCCATTCGTCACGACCTGCACGATCTGCGGGGCTTCTTCGACGTCTTCCTGTCCCAGGGCCGCCGCCCCGAGACGCGGCTTCTCTCGTTCGCGGCGGAGAATCCCCCGGCCGAGATCGCGGCCGCTCTCAAGCTGAAACCGGGCGTGCGACCGATGCGGTTCCGACGCCTGTATGTGCTCGACGGCAAGCCGGTCGGGCTCGCGGAGGCCTGGCTGACACCGGAGGCAAGCGGGGTGTCGTGGAGCGAGGTCGAAGCTCACCCGACCTACGCGATTCTGCAGAAGTTGCTCGGTTTTCGGATCGCGCGCGCCGACATGACGATCCGCGCCCGCATTGCCGGCAAGACGCTCGGCAAGACACTGGCGATCCCGGCGAGCGCCGCGGCTCTGCTGCTGGTGCGCACCTCGTTCGACACCGCCGGCGTGCCGCGCGAAGTCACCTATTTCACGGTCAGTCCCGACGCCTATGAGTTCACGTTGTCGGCTAGCGGGCCGTTGCCGATCAGCTCGTCGTTGAAGGCGACCGGGACTTAGCGCGCCTTTCGTCGGATTGAGGGGGCTTTGCTGCCTTGCACGCCGTTTCTGTCCTGCTTGCATGCGCGCTGGCCGGCCCCGGGCCGCGCATGTAGTGCAGCTCGGGCCGATAGTGCGGCGATGCGAGCGTCGTGACGCGTCTGACCGCCATGCCGAACAACGTACGCAGCCTGCTCAATGCCAGCATTGATTCGTCCCTGGAACGTTCTGCTCTCGATTAGTGGAACTCCGCTCTGAATCCGGGTGGCGGCGAGAAGCCGAGGTCGCCGCGCGCGATCACCGCCTCGCGGCCGCCGTGGCGATCGAGCTGCTCGGCCTGCCGTCTCTTCGCGCGCGCGTCGACCAACTCGGGGGACAGCAGTGCGCGCAGCGTCGCCTCGCACACCTCCATCGCTCCGGAATGTCGCGGATCTGCGGACAGATCCTCGGCCTCGTCCGGATCAGCCTCGAGATCGAACAGCTGCGGCCGGTACGCCACGTAGTGGACGTACTTGTAGCGCCCGTGACGGATTGCAAAGGCGCCGGTGGTCGAGCCCATGCCGTGATATTCGCTGAGCACGGTGCGTTCCGGCCTCTCGCCATGGGCGAGCCGGGCGATCGACACGCCCGGATGATCGGGCTCGACCATGCCGGCCCCGCTCGCCCCGATGGAGTTGATGATGAAGGGATAGATGTCGACCAGGTTGGCCGGCGTGTCGATCACCCGGCCCTGCGGAATGCCGTCCCCGGCGACGACCAGCGGCACGCCGCACGTCTCCTCGTACAGCGTCGACTTTCCCCACAGGCCGCGCTGGCCGAGCGCGTCGCCGTGGTCGCTGGTGTAGATGACGCGCGTGTTCCCGGACAGGCCAAAGGCCGACAGCGCGTCGAGCACCTTGCCGGCCTGCTCGTCCATGAAGCTGCACAGGCCATAGTAGCCGGAGACCGCCCGCCTGATGTCATTCTCGGTCTCGAAATAGTCGTCGAAATTGAACGCGGCCGCGTAGTCGCGCACGAACGGATGGTCCGGGCGCTGGCTGCGCTCGTAGAGCTTGGGCTGGGGCAGGCTGGGATCGTCGTAGTAGCGGTAGAAATGCTCGGGCGGTGCGGTCAGCGGGTAATGCGGGGCGACGAACGAGACGAACAGGACCCACGGCTTGTCGCGATATTTCGGCGCTTCCTCGTGCAGCCAGATCTGCGCGCGGGCGGCGATCTCGCGATCGTACTGCGTGTAGGGCGATTCGCCCGGGCCGGCCATACGCGCCATCTTGTAGGCCGCGCCGCGCACCGGCAGGTCGTCGCGGATCAGCCCCATCAGATCCCCCTTGCCCTCGATCACGTGCATGGGAACGATCGATTCGGAAAAGCCGCAGTCGTCCTCGTCGGAGCGGAAATGCAGCTTGCCGATCGACACGACGTGATGGCCGGCGTCGCGCAGATGATGATGCCAGCTCGGGATCGAGCCGTCGTAGGGGTCGGCGTTGTCCCAGAACCCGATCTGATGGATGTACTTGCCGGTCGCGAACGAGGCACGTGCCGGGATGCACACCGGCGACGGGGTCCAGCACGCGGTGAAGCGGGTGCCGCGCGCGGCGAGACGGTCGAGATTGGGCGTCCTCACCAGCGGATGGCCATAGCAGCCCATCGGCGCGCGGCTATGCTGGTCCGACATGATGATGAGCAGGTTCTGCGCCTTCATTCTGGTCCCGGCCGTGTCCCGCCGCTAGGCGGGCTCCCCGATTTCACGACCGCAATACTCTATAGTATGATACTCTATAGTAAAGCTGGAATTTCAGCCGTACCATGGGGCGCTCGGGATGGCCCCGGGCTGCAGGCGGGGAGGACGACGATGCTGCGAATCCTGTTCGCGGGCCTGTGGCTCACGCTCGGCGCCGCCACGGCGTCGGCTCAGACCTGGCCCGACCGGCCGGTCCGCATGATCGTTCCCTATCCGGCCGGCGGCGGCACCGACACCGTCGCACGCACGGTCGCACAGAGGCTGGGCGACGTTTTCGGCCAGCGCTTCATCGTCGAGAACCGTACCGGCGCGAGCGGCATGTTGGGCGCGGCGGCAGTCGCCAAGGCCGATGCCGATGGCTACACGCTGCTGGTCGGATCGCCGGCGGAGATCGCGCTGAACCAGAACCTGTTCAAGGACATGACTTACGATCCCCTGCGGGATCTCACGCCCGTCACCCTGCTGGCGTGGACGCCGCTGGTGCTCGCGGCGCACCCGAGCTTCGCGGCGTCCACTCCCGCAGAGCTCCTCCGGCTCGCGCGCGCCCAGCAAGTCGACTACTCGTCGCCCGGGATCGGCAGCTCGCATCACCTCACCGGCGAGTACATCAACAAGCTGCAAGGCACGAAGCTCGTGCACGTGCCTTACCGCGGCGCCGCGCCCGCCATCACTGATGCGGTGGCGGGCCAGGTCAAGCTCACGGTGTCCGGCATGCCGCCGGTCGTGCCGTTCCTGCAGGCGGGCACGCTCAAGGCCCTCGCGGTGGCGAGCCGGCAGCGCTCGCCGCTGTTCCCCAACATTCCGGCGCTGGCGGAGACGGAAGGCTTCCGGGAGGTCGATTTTACCAACTGGTTCGGCCTCTTGGTTCCGTCGGGCACCGCGGCGGCGCTGGTGGAGAAGCTGCACAAGGCGTCGGCGGAAGCGTTGAAGGATCCCAGGGTGCGCGAGATCCTGGTGACCCAGGCGGCCGAGCCGGTGGGCAACACGCCGGACGAGTTCCGCGGCTTCATCCGCGCCGAGGCGGAGAAATATGCCAGGATCGCCGAGCTTGCCGGTCTCAAGGTGAAATGATCCGCCGATGATCGAGACGATCCTGGAGCACGTGGCCGCCGCGCAGCCTGCGGCCGGGCCGAAATACCGGGTGCTTCGCAACGCCATCGTCGAGGCCATTTCCACCGGGAAATGGGTCGCCGGCATGCAGCTGCCGACCGAGGCCGAGCTGGCAAAGACCGTCCCCTACAGCCTCGGTACCGTGCAGAAGGCGTACGCCCTGCTCGTGCGCGACGGGCTCATCGTGCGCACCCGCGGGCGTGGCAGCTTCGTCGCGCCGCTTCATCGCCAGATGGCCGAACCGTGGCATTGTCGTTTCCTTGGCGACGACGGCACGGTGCTGCCGATCTATCCGCGCCTCCTGGGCCACGCGGTGGCAGCCCGCGAGCGGCGATGGGTCGAGCTGTTCGGGCCGCGCGCGCGCATCGTGCGGATCGACCGGGCGATCTCGATCAATGACGAGTTCGACGTGATCAGCCGCTTCTTTGTTCCCCGGGGCATCGCCAAGCCCTTGCTCGTCCTGCCGCGCAAGAACGTCGAGACCGCCAATTTCAAGGCCGTCATCCTGCGCGAGCTCGGCGTGCCGATCTCACGCATCATGCAGACCATCGCAACGCCGGACGCGCAGGCTTGGCGCGCCGCCGGGCTGCTGCCTCCGGCCCATCTCGTGTTGGAGGCCACGGCCTACACGGCAGAAGGCGAGGTTGTCTATTTCCAGGAAATCTACATCCCGCCGAATTCGACGCAAGCTGCTGTTCGAGTCCGACCTGCACCAGCGGTGATTGGGCTGCCGGGGCAGCCCTGGCTTTCGACGGCTGCCTCACCTCCGGGCGGGTGGCTCGCGGCGTCCAGCCTCCCCACAGCGGCCGCGCCCCCCGGTTCCGCATGCGCTGTGCGATGCCGAGATCAAAGATGAGCGGGAGGCGAAGCGCCGCAAGGCGAGCGTCAGGAGGACTGTCCACGAGTTGAAAAGGCAGAGGCCCGCACGAGGGGCGTACGAGCCTCTTGGATCCGAGCTTGACGTCCGCCTTACGCGGCCCGGATGAGGCCGAGCTGGGTCAGCGCCGTCACACCATCGTCGAGACCGATCTCCTGCGTGATCCTGCCGTTCCGGATGCGCAGCACCGTAGTGCCGGTGAAATGCATCTTGCGGCCGGTCGAGGCGGGCAGCGAGCCCACCAGGAAGTCGCTGAAGGCCGGACCGGTGTGCGTGCCGCCCCCTTCCCACTGGCCGACCACATGGTCGCCTTCGGCGATCAGGTCGGCCGTGCCCCAGAAGTGAGATCGGGGAACGCTTTGCGGAAATCTGTCATGAACGCCTTGATGTCGTCGCGACCGCGGCGCGGCTCGTGCAGCGAGTACTGCAGGAGCATGTCGGGCGCCGCGATCTCGTCCACGACGCTGAGATTGCAGGTCTTGCCCCAGAATTCGGTGAACCACCGACCGACGATGGCCTTGTTGTCGTTCGTGCTCATTCGGCTTACCCTTCCTTGTCTGGTGTTGAAAGTCAGCGGCCGCAGCCGATGACCTGCGCCAGACGTAGTCCGGGCGAACAAGGCGCAAACTTCGATTCTTGCCGCGTTATCGAAATTCATTGCCGCTCATGGCCAAGGGGCGACCGAACAGCGCTTGCCGGCGCACGGACGCGACTTCGAAATTCAAGAGCAAGAATTGAGAGGACCGCGTTCGCAGCGGTCGCCCCGCGTCCGAGCGGCAGCCGGACGTCTATCGGGAGTTCAACGGCCGGCTCGTCTCCGCCCCCAGCCGGCACACCAGCTCCGGCGTGATCTCGGCGATGCTGCGCACCCCGAGCAGGGCCATGTCGCGGTGGACCTCTTCCTTCAGCAGGCCGATCGCGCGGCACACGCCCGGCTCGCCGGCCACCACCGCGGCGTAGAGGAACGGCCGGCCGACGAAGACGAACTGCGCGCCGAGCGCGAGCGCCTTGATGACGTCGGTGCCGCGCCGCACGCCGCTGTCGAGCATCACGGTCATGCCGTTCGCCTGGGCGGCGATCTCGGGCAGCGTGCGCAGGGAGAGACCGCATAGTCGAGCTGGCGGCCGCCGTGGTTCGACACCATGACGCCGTCCATGCCGCACTCGCGGGCGATGCGCGCGTCCTGCGGCGCCAGCAGGCCCTTCACGACCAGCTTGCCCTTCCAGCGGCGGCGGATCAGCTCGACATGCTTCCAGGCGAGCTGGTCGCGGTCGCCGATGTTGCGCATGAGGTTTTGCGAGAGGACGGGCGGCCCGCGGGTCGCGTCCATGTTCTCGAAATGCGGCATGCCGTGGCTCATCAGCGTGCGCATCCAGGTGCCGAACAGCCAGCGGGGATGGGTCGCCACATCCCACGCGACGCGCGGCGTAAGGACGAGCGGGACCTGGAAGCCGTTGCGGATATTGTTCTCGCGGTTGGCGGAGACCGGCACGTCGGCGGTCACCACGAACGTGTCGTAGCCGGCAGCGGCGACGCGATCGACCAGGGGCTCGATGCGCGACGGATCGCCGGCCAGATAGGCCTGATACCAGGCCCCCGGATATGCGCTTCTCACGTCCTCCAGGCTGATCAGCGACGCCGCACTGAGGATCATCGGCACGTTCATCGCCGCGGCCGCGCGCGCCAGCACGATGTCGCCGCGGTAGGCGGACAGTGCGGCGGACCCGAACGGCGGGATCCCGAACGGCGCCGCGTAGGTCTTGCCGAACAGCGTCGTCGTCTGATGGCGACTTGACACGTCGTTCAGCATCCGCGGAACGAGGCCGAGCTCGGCGAACGCCTGGCGGTTGTCGCGCAGCGACCCGTCGGTCTCGGTGCCGCCGGAGATGAAGCCGTACAGCATCTTCGGCAGGCGCCGGCGGGCGACCGGCTCGAAATCGTCGAGCGCCAGGTAGCGCTGCATGCCGCGCGGAACCGCTTTTTGCGGCCGCTCCACCTGCGCCGGCGGGCGGCCCGCACCTGCGCCCTGCGCGGGCGCGCTTGCGAGCGGCTCGTCGGCAGAGCTGCGAGGTGTGGTCGGGGCCATCTCACGTGAAGAGACGAGGGACATGCAATACCCTTTCACCAGTGCGGCGGATTTGAATTTCCTATCAGTTCGCGGCAATCTCTTGTAGGAAATTCAAATCCATAAGCCGCACTGTAAACCATGATTTTTGCTAGCGCTCCTTATGATTTCGAATTTCGCCAGGAGGACGCCGCGAAGTGATGCGAAATTCGGAATCGGAGCACTAGCCGGCGGGCAGCGCCATTGCGGCGCTTGCACGAGGCGAATCAAGGAACGCGACGGCATGCGGCGCTGGCTCCGGTCGCGCATTTCGGATTCGGCCTGGAGATCAGAGTCTCCCGGCGAAGGCGTCCTGGATGAAATCGTCGAGCATGCGGTAGGTCTGATGCGCGGCGCCGGCGTGATACTCCGCCACGCCCGGCATTTTGGTCTCTTCCTCGGCGAACGAATGCAGGCGTCCGCCGAAATCGAGCGTCTGCCAGTTGGCCTCAGCGGCGTCCAGTTCGGCTTCAAGCGCGTCGCGATCGGCCTTGGGGGCGACCGGATCCTTGGACCCGTGGATCACGAACACGGCCGCCTTGATGCCCCCCTTCGTCGCCGGCATCGTGGTTGCGAGATCGCCATGGAGGCATACGACGGCTTTCACGTCGGCGCCCGAGCGCGCGAGCTCGAGCACGTTGCCGCCCCCGAAGCAGAAGCCGATCGCGGCTTTTCGGCTCGTGTCGCCGATGCCGCGCTTCTCGCTCTCGGCGGCAAGCGTCTCGAGCGCGGCGACCACGCGCTTGCGGCTCTCGTCCGATCGGCGCGGACCGCCATCATCAGCTCCTGCGATTTGGGCGGGCCGCTGCTCGTCCTCCCTCCGCCATACATGTCGGCGACGAAAGCGATGTACTTGTCGCCCGCGACCTTTTCGGCGCGCCTGATCGCCGTCTCGGCGACGCTGAAGCCAGTTCGGCATGACGAGGAGCAGCGGTCGTCTGCCGCTGACCCGGTCGTTCCAGACCAGCGCCCCGTCCCCCATCATGGTTCCGGCCCGATACTGAATTTGTTCAACCGCCACGTTGTTCCTCCTGCTGCCTGGAACAGGCGTTTCCCGTCGCTTCTTCGGTCGTCAATCTACAACCCAAGGGTTATCCAGCAACAGGCCCTTCCGATCGATGAATGCAGCCGCTGCTCGACGGCCTGCGCACGCCGGCGGGGTTGAGTTCGGTCCGTTCAGGAGCATCAGTCGCGTAGCCGTCCTTGCGATTGCCTGAGAGGAAGCGCGTGACCGACAAGTTTCCCGGGCATTCTGCGATTTTCAACAATGTCGCGCCCGGCCGCGAGGCCGAGTTCGAGGAATGGTTGTCCAGCACCAGCACCTGGCGGAGCGGCTCGGCGTGCCGGGTTTCCTGCTCGGGCGGCGGCATGAGGCGGTGTCCGGACAGCCGCGCTTCTTCAACTTCTATGTCACGCAATCGACGGACGTTCTCAGGTCGGCGGCCTATCTGACCCGGCTCGACCATCCGACCCCGCTGACGGCGCACCGTCATGTCGGAAATCTTCAAGGACATGGTCCGGACGGTCTGTCATCGAGCCTACCAGGTTGGCACCATGCGCGGCGCGGTGGCGGTGAGCGTGGTTCGGCGAGCGGCCGGACGAACGTGGGTTGAAGACGACGCTCGAGACGCTGATGCAGGACAAGGCGGTGGCGTGCGGCGAAATCTGGCTGGCCGCGGAATTGCGCCAGTTCCCGGGCGTCGGAGGAAGAGCGCCTGCGCGGAGGCGACCGCAAGATCGAAGCGTGCCTGCTGGTCGAAACGCTGCGGGTATCGGATGCCGAGACCATCGCGGCGGCGCTGGCCAACAGGTTTCCGCAGGCGGCGGTCGGCCTCTATCGGCTGCTGTGCGAGATCAGGGCATAGCTCAGGGGTCGGTCCGCCGCATGACCGAGGCCGCCATCGATACGACGCAAACCGTCGAGATCGCCGCGTCGCCGTGGAAGCACCTCGGCCTTGTCGCGGCCGGCGTGGTGCTGACCGCGCTCTCGGCGGCAATCGCGTTCGACCTCATTCCCGGGATGGCCGCCCGGGCGACCGACTTCCACAAGCTCGCCGGGTATGTGGGGGTGCCGTTCTTCGGCCTGTGCACGATCATCGCCGCGTGGCGGCTCATCACGGCGGGCGGTCCGGTGGTCACCATAACGCCCGCCGGCATTCGCGACCGGCGCCTCGCCGCAGAGCTCATTCCCTGGAGCGCGGTCAGGCGCATCTCAACATGGGAGTATCAGCGACAGAAGATCATGGTGCTGGCCGTCGATCCGGCGGTCGAGCGCACACTGATCCTCACCGCGATCGCGCGCTGGTCGCGCGCCGTCAACGCCAGGCTTGGCGCCGACGGGCTGTGCATTGCCGCCACCGGGCTCAGGATCAAGTACGACACGCTGTTCGACATCGCCTGCGCGTATGCCGCCAACGCGGCGCGCTAGAGAGCAGTTCGCGCTGAAAGTGGTGCACGGTGGTGCGGCTTGCTCCACCCTCCCCCGCTTGCGGGGGAGGGTGGCGCCGAAGGCGCCGGGTGGGGGAAACGGCACTGCTGCGGGGGACCCCACCCGGCTGCGCGCCAGAAGCGCGCAGCCACCCTCCCCTTTCAGGG
>CAVZSC010000039.1:0-625578 GCA_963777755.1 uncultured Alphaproteobacteria bacterium | reverse complement strand
ACCGACACCTTCACCTACACGGTCACCTCGGGCGGCATCACCGAGACCGCGACCGTGAGCGTCACGGTCGGCGCCGTCGCCGACGCCGTCGACGATGCCGCGACCACCACCGAGGACACGGCGGTCAACGTCCTGGTGCTGGACAACGACACTTCGAAGGCACCCCGGCGATCACCGCGACCACCAACGGCACGCACGGCACCGTGGCCGTCAACGACAACGGCACGGCCGCCGACACCGCCGACGACTTCGTCATCTACACGCCCAACGCCGACTTCAACGGCACCGACACCTTCACCTACACGGTCACCTCGGGCGGCATCACCGAGACCGCGACGGTGAACGTGACGGTCGACGCGGTCGCCGACATCGTCGACGACGCGGCGACGACCAACGAAGACACTCCGGTCAACGTCCTGGTGCTGGACAACGACGACTTCCAAGGCACCCCGGCGATCACCGGACCACCAACGGCACGCACGGCAGCGTCGCCATCAACAACAACGGCACAGCCGGCGACACCTCGGACGACTTCGTGGTCTACACCCCGGCGGCCGACTTCAACGGCACCGACACCTTCACCTACACGGTCACCTCGGGCGGCATCACCGAGACCGCGACCGTCAGCGTCACGGTCGGCGCCGTGGCCGACATCGTCGACGACACCGCCACCACGACCGAAGACAGCGCCGTCAATGTCCTGGTGCTGGCGAACGACTCTTCGAGGGCATTCCGGCGATCACCGCGACCACCAACGGCGCGCACGGCACCGTCACCCTCAACGACAACGGCACAGCCGGCGATTTCGCCGACGACTTCGTGACTATACGCCGGCGGCCGACTTCAACGGCACCGACAGCTTCACCTACACGGTCACCTCGGGCGGCATCACCGAGACCGCGACGGTGAGCGTGACGGTGAATGCGGCCGCCGACATCGTCGACGACACGGCGACGACCAACGAGGACACGGCGGTCAACGTCCCGGTGCTGGCCAACGACACGTTCGAGGATCACCGGCGATCACCGCCACCACCAACGGCGCGCACGGCGCCGTCACCTCAACGACAATGGCGACAGCCGGCGATCGCCGGCGACGACTTCGTGATCTATACGCCCGCCGCCGACTTCAACGGCACCGACAGCTTCACCTACACGGTGACCTCGGGCGGCATCACCGAGACCGCGACGGTGAGCGTGACGGTCAACGCCGTCGCCGACATCGCCGACGACACGGCGACCACCAACGAGGACACGTCGGTCAACGTCCCGGTCCTGGCCAACGACACGTTCGAGGATCCTGCCGGTTCCATCACGGCCGTCGGTGCGGCCTCGCATGGCGTAGCGACGATCGCCGGCACGGCCGTCGTCTATACGCCCAACGCCGACTTCAACGGCACCGACAGCTTCACCTACACGGTGACCTCGGGCGGCATCACCGAGACCGCGACGGTGAGCGTGACGGTCAATGCAGTCGCCGACATCGCCGACGACACGGCGACCACCAACGAGGATACGCCGGTCAACGTCCCGGTCCTGGCCAACGACACGTTCGAGGATCCTGCCGGTTCCATCACGGCCGTCGGTGCGGCCTCGCATGGCGTAGCGACGATCGCCGGCACGGCCGTCGTCTATACGCCCAACGCCGACTTCAACGGCACCGACAGCTTCACCTACACGGTGACCTCGGGCGGCATCACCGAGACCGCGACGGTGAGCGTGACGGTCAATGCAGTCGCCGACATCGCCGACGACACGGCGACCACCAACGAGGATACGTCGGTCAACGTCCCGGTCCTGGCCAACGACACGTTCGAGGATCCTGCCGGTTCCATCACGGCCGTCGGTGCGGCCTCGCATGGCGTAGCGACGATCGCCGGCACGGCCGTCGTCTATACGCCCAACGCCGACTTCAACGGCACCGACAGCTTCACCTACGCGGTGACCTCGGGCGGCATCACCGAGACCGCGACGGTGAGCGTGACGGTCAATGCAGTCGCCGACATCGCCGACGACACGGCGACCACCAACGAGGATACGTCGGTCAACGTCCCGGTCCTGGCCAACGACACGTTCGAGGATCCTGCCGGTTCCATCACGGCCGTCGGTGCGGCCTCGCATGGCGTAGCGACGATCGCCGGCACGGCCGTCGTCTATACGCCCAACGCCGACTTCAACGGCACCGACAGCTTCACCTACGCGGTGACCTCGGGCGGCATCACCGAGACCGCGACGGTGAACGTGACCGTCAGCGCGGTGGCCGACATCGTCGACGACAACGTGACCGTCGCCCAGGATTTGGGACCGAACAACCTCGATCTCCTGGCCAACGACACGTTCGAGGATCCTGCCGGTTCCATCACGGCCGTCGGTGCGGCCTCGCATGGCGTAGCGACGATCGACGACAACGGCACGCCCGACGATACGGCGGATGATTTCGTCGTCTATACGCCGGCGCCGGGCTACATGGGACCGGACACGTTCACTTACGTGGTGACCGCGGCCGGCACCACGGAAACTGCGACCGTGAACGTCGTCGTGCCGTGCGGTCCGCATTCGCCAGGGCCGCCCTCCACCACGCCGACACCCGGTAACGACGACATCACGGGCACGAACGGCCCCGACACGATCGCAGCGTTGGCGGGCGAGGACACGGTGCGCGGGCTCGAGTTCGACGATCTGCTGTACGGCAACGAGTGCAACGATACGGTGCTCGCCAGCCTCGGCAACGATACCGTCTACGGCGGGCTCGAGAACGACCTGATCGACGGGAGCGAAGGCAATGACATGCTGTTCGGCAACGAGGGCGCCGACACGATCAGCGGCGGCGAAGGCGACAATACCATCGTCGGCGGCGAGGATTTGAACGACGGGCCCGGTTCGATCACGGCCGGCTCCGGCAACGACATCATTTGGGGAAACGGCGGAGACGATACGATCGTCGCCAACGACGGCGTCAACACGGTAACCGGCGGCGTCGGCAACGACAGCATCTCGACCGGCGCGGCGAATGACATCATCACCAGCAACGAAAACAACGACACGATCAATGCGGGCGATGGGGACAACGACGTGCACGGCGGCTTCGGGAGCGACTCGGTCCTCACCGGCGCCGGCAACGATACGATCTGGGGCAACGAGGACAACGACACGCTCGCCGGCGGCGCGGGCGCGGACCGCTATGCCTTCCTCCCCGGCTCGGGAAGCGATCGGATCGACGGTTTCAACGGCGACGACGGCGACCGCCTCGACCTGCAGGGACAGACCTTCACGACCGGCACCTCGGCGGACGGCGACGTTCTGGTTCTGCTATCGGGCGGCGGCACGATCGAGCTCAACGGGATTACGGTTGCGAACTTCTCGCCGACGTTCGTGCTGTGACGCGATCGCCGGCACCGGCGGAAAACCGCCGGCGGGCGGGTCTGACAGGACAGGGTTTGCCGACAATCGAGGCCGGGCAGGACAGAGTTTTGCCCCAAATATAGGAGAGCCTGAAATATCGCCCGTGCAGCATGCGGCTCCTCGGCGGGACAAAATCGAAGACAACTGAACCAGGGAGGACAGCGATGCCCTACAATGTTACCGGCACGAACGGCAATGACACATTGAACCAGGCGGGCGACGCCGGTCCCGGGACGATCGTCGGCCTGGCCGGCGACGACACGATCTCACTCGGATCGGGTTCCGCACAGGTATTTGGCAATTCCGGCAATGACAGCGTGCTGCTCCAGACCGGCAACACCGGCACCGTGAATGGCGGATCGGAAAATGACAGCATCTTCGGGCCGGCCGGCACCGGCTCCATGCAACTGTTTGGCAACGAAGGGGCGGATACCGTCGACGTCCAGTCGACCGGGGGCCAGACCGTCGTCGGCGGAAACGACTCCAATGACGGCGCCGACACGATCATCACCGCCGGCGGTGCCGACTTCATCTTCGGCAATGGCGGCAACGACACGATCAATGCGTCCACCGGAAACGACACGCTTGTCAGCGGCTTCGGCAACGACTCGGTCGCTGGTGACGCTGGAAACGACCTGTTTTTTGGCAACCAGGGAAACGACACGGTCGACCTCGCAGGCGGCGCTGACACGGGCTTTGGTGGCCTGGGTAACGATTTGCTTGTTTGGACGGGCGGGGGATCTCCGGTGATGTTCGGCAACGAAGGTGGCGATACGCTGCGCAGCAACGGGGGGAATCCGACGCTGGTCGGAGGCAACGACTCTGCCGATGGAAATGATTTGCTCCTCGGGACGGGAACCGTCACTGCGTTTGTCCTGGGTAACGGCGGCAATGACTCGTTCAACATCGGGAGCACCGGCGGCGTGACCGAGGTCGGCGGGTTCGGTAACGATTCGCATTTCTTCGGGAACGGCGCCGAGCGCAATCTGCTGTTTGGAAACCAGGGCAACGATACGATTGAGGCCTTCAGTGGGTTGACCGGCGCGGCGACCGTCTTTGGCGGCCAGGGGAACGATTCGGTCCTTGCCGCTCAGGGGCGCGATACGCTGCAGGGCAACGAAGGCAACGACACCATCCAGGGTGATGCCCCCGCCGTCGGTATCAGCATCGACACCATCTCGGGTGGTGCCGGCAACGACGTGTTCGCCTATGTCGGGGCAGGGGCCGGCGGCCAGGACGGCAACAACGCCGCCGGCGGCGGACCGGTCGAGCAGATCACCGATCTCGACTGGTCGGTGGACAGGTTCCAGACCACTGGACCGGTGCTCTTCGCGACCAACACCGGCGCCGGCACCGGCGTCGACCTGAACGCGTCGGCCAACAACGCGATCGCCGCCTCCTTTGCGCTCAACGGCGGTGCCGCGGTCAACGTGGCGGCCCAGTTCACCTTCGGCGGCCGCACCTACGTCGCCATGAGCCTGGACGCCAACAACACGTTCACCGACGCGACCGACCTGCTGATCGACATCACCGGGGTCACCGGCGCGATCGCAACGAGCAACTTCATCTGAGAGCACAGGAAGACAGGGAGGGGGGCCGACCCCCTCCCTCCCTGGGGGAATGCCAGGAAAGGTGCGGATGCGCGCAAGAACCGGTCGCGCATAGGGAACACACTCGGGTCTGGGGGGACCACGGTCTTCGCGTTGCATGGAGTAGCGCAATGTTGCAGCGAGCTGACACATCCCGCCTCCGGACCTATATCGCAAGGAAGCGCGCGTTCGACCGGCGTCGCCGGGCGTTGCGTCTGAATTTTGATCTCCTCTACGGTTTTTTCTCTTCTGCGGAGAGCGGAGCCCGCATCGCGCGGCGTGCACGTGTTTCAAAAGAACGCGTCAACTTCGTCTACAACAAGTATTTCAGTGACCTCTTTGGAATGACCGCGAGGGAGCGCCAGCGGCACATTGAACAAACACTCCGGGACGAGGCGAAACAGCGGCTGGCTGATGCAACACGAAAAGATCGCGTACTGGCTGCGATCCGAAAATCTGCCGAGAGAGCCGAGCCCGCGCGAACGATTGAGCCGGTCATACGCAGTAAGCGCGGGTTTACTTGGTTTCGTCATAAAGCCGTGCTGGTGGACGGCACACATATCGAATCCGTGCATCACATCAGGACGCGGCGATTTTCTCGGCGCGGCACGATTGCTTACGGCTCGACAACACTCTATCGAACGACGTTGGAAACGTCGAAATGCACCATATTCGTTGTTGACATACCAAATTACCCGCGTCGCATAATTCGATGCAGAAGCGGCAGGCTCTTGAAAAGGCTCTTTTCTGCAGGCCAGGAAAGAGTAGCCGTGTACATTCCGCTCGAACAACCGTTAGAAAACCCTCGTTACGATTTCCTTGCCGACGAAGACAACTGGGCTTGACGGCGCGCAGTTTGCGTTCGGTAGCCGCACCAGTCTGGTCCGAGCGGCTCGTCTGGCTGCGCTCTGCCATGCAGCCCCAGCGATCGTTCACCAGAAACTCGCATGAGGCTCTCCGCTGACTCCTCCGCGCCCCCTACGGCGCGTTGCGCAGCGCGGTCCGCGCCGCGTTCGCCGCCGCGGCGGCGCCCGAGGTTGCGCGCGGGCTGCCCACGGGCGTGCGCGACTGCGAGTTCGGACGGGCGCCCCGCCGGCGCGTCGCCCCGTACAGGTGCGTCGCGTACCGGCGCCAGGGCGTCCGGCGATGGCGGCTCGGGATAGCGCGCCCGCACGTCGCGCAAGAACTGCTCGAGCGTGTCGCCCGCGGCCGCCTGCTTGGCGATGTCGCGGAACTCCGCCCCGTTGACGGCGAACGGCGTCGTCACGATCTCGAACGCGCGCCGCAGCGGGCCTTCCGCCATCTTCGCCCCGTATTTCTCGCGCAGCCGGTCGGTGGCGAGCTGGTCCTCGGCCACGGCGAAGGCGATTGCTGCGCGCAGAATGTCGGGCCGCTCGACCTCGCTCAACGGCATGAGCTCGCGCCAGCGCTCGCCGTAGAGCTTCTCGATCTGCTCGCCCGCGTCGCGCCAGCGCTTGGCCGCCCACAGGATGTCGGCGCGCAGCCGCTCGACCTCGTGGCCGGCGAGGTTGGCGACCACTTCGAGCGCGAGCTCGTGGCGCCCGGTATCGGACAGCGCCCGCGCCTCGAGCAGCAGGCGCTGGTTGCGCAGCTCGGTGCTCTGGTCCGCCGCCCGCGTCGTGCGCAGGACGCTGAGCGCGCGGTCGGGCTTGTGGTTCATCAGGTAGACGACGGCGAGGCGGGCGGCGACCTGCGAGCGCGCCGCCCCCTGCAGGCGGTTGTCGACCTGGTGCTGCAGGAGCTCGCCCGCCTGGGTGAGGAGATCGATCGCCACCAGGCGATCGGCGAGGCGGCGGATGATCTCGTCGCCGCGCCGGCCCGGCGGCGTGAGCTCGCGGAAATCATAGAACAGCGCCAACGCCTCGATCGGCGAACTGTCCTCGCCGGCGTTGCCGAGGAACAGCGATTCGAAGCTCGCCGCCGCCTCGTCCTGGATGCGCCGCGTGAACGGCGAATTGGGAAACACCTTGATGGCGGTGCGCATCACGTAGAACGCGTCGCGATAGCGCTTCTCCTCGAGATAGAGCCGCTCGAGCACGGACAGCGCCTCGATCTCGGTCTCGTCGCCGCGCCACATCGTGGTCAGCGTCTCGAGCTCGGCGATCGCCTGCGCGCGCTCCAGCCGCTTCAGAGAATAGCGCAGGGCGACGTCGCGCATCCTGCCCTGCGCGGCCGCCGGGCCGTCCGCCGAGGTCGCCGCAGTGCCGTAGGCCTTGAGTGCGTCGCTGATCCGCCCGGTCGCCTCGGCGAGACGGCCGGCCAGCACCGCGACGGTCGGCGCGAGCTCGCCCGGCACGCCGATCGTGTCGAGCTCGTTGATCGCCTGGACGGCGTCCGCATAGTCGCGCACCTCCACGGCGGCGCGCAGCTGCTCGATCAGGATGATGCGCTGCAGCTCGATCGGCAGCATCGGGATCGAGGCCTCGGCGCTCTTGAAACCCTCCCGCGCCTCGACCCACTTGCCCTGGCGCGCCAGCGCGAGCGAGCGCCACAGCACCGCGTCCTTCTGGTTGCCGATCGCCGGGCTGGAGAGATCGGCGAGCGCCTCGGCGTTGCGGTCCATCATCAGCTTGGCGACGGCGCGCAGCATCAGGCCGGACGGATCCTCGCTGCTGGCGCGGTCCTCGGCGACGGCGACGTCGAGCACCGCCTTGGCTTCGGGAAACAGCTCGCGGCCGAGATAGAAGCGGGCGAGTTCGAGGCGCGCCGGCTTGCGCTGGCCCTCCGGCACGCCGGCGGCGGCCTGCAACAACTCGGTGCGCCGTTCGTTGAACGGCGCGCGGCGGTCGGCCCCCCACTGCTGCGGATCGAACAGGGCGCCGTTGTGATTGACCAAGGCGGCTCCCTCGACGAGCGCGCCGCCGACCGCCGAAAGGGTGAGCCCGGCCGGGCGGGCGATGATGATCTTGTCGGGTACCAGCTCGACGCCGACGTCGTCGGCGAGCGGCTGGATCACCACCCCGTGGGTCGAGGCGAGCGCGCGGAATTCGACGAACTCCTGCGCCCGCAGGATGCCGCGCGCCGGCGCGAGCCCGGTGACGACCAGCAGCGTATCGCCGACCTCGGGATCGCTGATGCGGTGCACTTCGTGCGGCTTCTCGAACGCCACGACGCCGGCCGCCCGGTTTGGTCCGATGGTGGCGCGCGAAATCGACACCTGCTGGGTGCGGTCGAGCACCAGGTCGCCGAGCGCGATGGTCCACGCCGGCCCCTGCGTGGAGGCGCTCGCGAGGCGCGGCCGGTCGAGCCGCAGGCGCACCACCTGCCCGTTCTTCGAGCGCGACACCTCGGCGCTGCGGATCAGCCGGCCGGGATCCGCCGTCAGGGAGGCGACGTCAATCGGCGCCGTGCTGTCGAACACCAGCCACAGCATGTCGTAGCGGCGGAACGCCGCCGCCGCGGTCGGCTTCGCAAACGGGAACGCGAGCCGCACCGAGTCGCCGTCGCGTTTGAGCGCGGCAACCACCGCTCGTTCGCCCTTCTCGGCTGGACCCCTCGCCGGTGCGGCGACATCGGCCTTGGGCGGCCGCGCGTCGAGGTCCTGCACCGGCGGGAAATCCCGGGTGGCTCGGCGTTCGCAGCGACGGCGCCCGCCGCGCCCGCCGCGGGGGCGGCGGGCTTCGGCGCGGGCGGCAAGGCAACCGGCTCGGGCTTCGCCGGCGCGGCCGCGGGCGTGGCGATCGCGGGCGGCCCGGCCGCTGGCGGCGGTGGGCGCGCCTCGGCGACGGCAACGGGTGGCGCGGGCTGCGGCACCGGCGCGGGCGCAACCGCGGGCCTCGCTGCCGGGGCGGGCGTCTGGGCGAGCGGAGCCGGCGGCGGGGCGGCGGGAGCCTGGGATCGCGCCGGCGAAGGCGAGGCGGGCGGCGCTCCCTTGTCGTCGGGCGGCGTCAGGGACAAGCCCGGCAGCTCGCCCGGCCGCACGCTCACCGTCGGCACCGGCGTCGTCGCCCCGGCGCTCGCCCCGATGTCGAGCACGAAATTGTTGTCCTCGCGGAAGCTGCGGACGTCGATCTTGTCCTTCAAGCGGAAGCGGATCTCCACGGTGTCGGTGCCGGGCTCCGCGTCGATGCGCTCGACCATCGGCGGCAGTGCCGCCTTGGCGTCGATCAGGTCGAACCGCAGCGGCGCGTCGAACAAGAGCGAGAGCTTCTCCTTGTGGCGCTCGACCGCGACCTGGATCGGCTCCGGCAGCTCGAACACGTAGCGCGTGAACGTGGGGTGGGTGCCGACCCTGACCTTGATGGCCGGCAACCGGCGTTGGCGCGCCAGCAGCAGCGACTGGCGCGCCTTCGTCTCCGCCTCGCGCGCGCGCCGGGTGAGCTCGTTGACCACCTCCTGCGGCAGGCCGGGCGGCAGCCCCACCCAGTTGTCCGGCAGCAGGTCGACGAACAGCTTTTCGCCGGCCGCCATCGTGTTGACCGTCACCTTGCGTACAAGCGCCAGGCGCACCGCAGTCCCGTCCGGATCGCGCCGGGCGACGCCGACATAGCCCGGGGCAGCGGCGACGATGCGGTCGGTCGCGACCTCGACCGGCTTCTTGAAGCGAATGATGAGAATGCCGTTGGCGAGACGCGCCTCGGCATCGTTGTCGTCGGTGAAGCTGAAGACAAGGCGCGCGTAGCCGCCATTGGTATTTACACTGACGTCGCCCTTGATGAGCGGCGCGGCGCGGGCGGCGGCGGGAAACAGCAGCACGAAGGCGATGACGAGGAGCGCCTGCAGCACGGCCGCCAGCAGCGCCAGGCGCGGCGGAACGCGTGCCGCGGCGCTCTCGCGCATCGCCTTGACCGTGGTTGACGTGGTCGTCATCGCAAGCTGCCGCACCATCCTGGTGAGCCGGCCTCCGACGTTTCCCGACCGGTGTCGCCCCAACCTAGGCGGCCACGTTTAATGCCGGCTTAACCAACTACCCGCCCGGCCGCCCCTCGATCTTGGGCAGCTCGGAGGGCGCGGGTGCCTTCTCCTGTTGCGACCGGGTGGCGAGCTCGACGGTCAGGCGCTCGGCCGCCTCGGGCGTCATCTGCGCCAGGATGTCGGACATGCGGCGCGGATTGACCTCCTTGGCCACCTCCAGGAGAATCCGCATGTCGAGGCGGTCGAAGATCTTCGCCGCGTCCTTCGCCTTCATGTTTTCGTACATCACGACGAGGCTCTTGACGCGGGCCGCGGCTTCCTCGTCCTTCTTGACGGCGGCGGCGGTGATGCGGGCCTCGATCTCCTTGAGCTCGAACACCTTGGCCTCGAGCCGCTTCTCGGCCGCGTTCACCAGGCCCTCGCGCACGTCGAGCTCGCGCGCGCGCTGGTCGAGCTCGTGCCGGCGCTCCTGCAACCGCTCGAGCACCGCGCGCTCGGCCGCCGACGGCAGGCGGTTGCTGTCGGCCGCACCCGGAATCGGGTCCGGCTTGGGCGGCGGCGGAGCGGTGCCCGGCGCACCCGGCTTGGCCTCGCCGTTCTTGGCGGCGCCGTTTCCATCGGTGGGCTTGTCGACGCTGCCGGTGACGTCCGGGTAGCCGAACAGCTCCTGCGCCCAGGAGCGCTGGCCGGCGCCCAGCCGCTGATGCAGGTCGTTGGCCTGGGCCTGGCGCGGGCTCGCCAGCATGTAGCCGCCCGAGGTCGCCAGCCCGCCGATCTTGAGCGCCAGCAGGCTCGCCGTCGCAAACAGCACGAGCGGGACAAGCCGGAGCTCGCGCATGAAGCGGTTCATGCGGCGACGCCCTGGGTCCTGTTGCGGGCGCGCGCCGCGAACGCCTGCGCGGCCCTCACCGTCGCCTGAGCATCCGGCGCGATCACCGGTGTGGGCGGCGCGATCGGCGCCTGGGCGGCGGCGGCGCTCGCCGCCACGACGGCGCCGGACCGTCCGGCGGCAACGATCTGGTGGAGACGGTTGAGCACGTCGCAGGCGGCCTCGGTCTGGCGTGCGAGGTCGGCCGAGTAGCGCTCGGCGGTGCGCAGCCGCTCGCCCAGGCCCTGGTCGCACTCGCGCACCGTGTGCTTGAGGCCGCCGATCGCGCGCTCGGCGATCTCGGTCGCAGTGATCAATTCGGAGATGGTCGCCTTCAACGCCATCTCGTCGGCTTTTAGCCGCTTGAGCCGGCGGTTCAGCACCACGCTGTAGCCTATGGTGAGCAGGAGCAGCAGCGCCACCAGGCTCTCGATCATCAGGGCGAATCCGTTGCTCATGCGGCCTCCACGCGTTTCGACGTCTCGTTCTGGTTCTCGAACATGGCGAAGGTGGTCCTCGGCTTGCGCAGCGGCTTGACGACGCGCACGGCGACGCGATCGCCGACCCGTCCCATGCGCCCCTCGGTCAGCGCCACGTCGCCGCAGCGCACGGTGACGAAGGCGTCCGGCCTGATCTCCAGCATCAGCGTGTCGCCGACGGCGAGCTTCATCACCTTACGCAACGGCA
This sequence comes from uncultured Alphaproteobacteria bacterium, assembly GCA_963777755.1. Lineage (GTDB taxonomy): Bacteria > Pseudomonadota > Alphaproteobacteria > Rhizobiales > Xanthobacteraceae > DATFWC01. The sequence goes on along the minus strand of CAVZSC010000039.1, from coordinate 614,158 downwards.
GGTCGGCCTCGTACAGCACCGCCTCGACGGCGATCTCGGCCTGGCCGATCTCGGTCGCCAGATGTCCTTCCCAGATCGGATCGCGGCCGAATTTCTCGCCCATGAACATCTGCAACAGCACGTCGCGGATGGGCTCGATCGTCGCGTAGGGCAGGAGCAGCTCGATGTTGCCGCCGCGATCCTCCATGTCGATGCGCAGGCGCACCAGGATCGCCGCATTGGCGGGCCGCGAGATGGCGGCGAAGCGCGGATTGGTCTCGAGCCGGTCGATGTTGAACTTGACCGGCGAGAGCGGGCGGAACGCGAGCTCGGCGTCCGCCAGCACCACTTCGATCATGCGCTTGACCAGTGTGGTCTCGATCGTCGTGTAGGGCCGGCCCTCGATGCGGATCGCGGTCTGCCCGCGCCGCCCGCCGAGCAGCACGTCGATGATCGAGTAGATCAGGCTCGAAATCAACGGTGAACAGCCCGAAATTGTCCCACTCCTCCGCCTTGAACACCGCCAGGATGGCGGGCAGCGGGATGGAGTTGAGGTAATCCCCGAACCGCACCGAGGTGATGCGGTCGAGCGACGACTTCGACGTTGTCGGAGGTGAAATTGCGCAACGATGTCGTCATCAACCGGACCAGCCGGTCGAAGACGATTTCGAGCATCGGCAGACGCTCGTAGGAGACCATCGCCGAATCGATGATCGCCCGGATGCCGGAATTGTCGTTGAGCGTGATGTCGGCCAGGCTGAAGCCGAGGAGGCTGTCGATCTCCTCCTGGTTCAGGAGAAGGCGGCCGCTGACAGCCGGTAACGACCACTTACGGTTTGCCGGAGATATTGCAGGGCAGCGCAGTAGGTTAGGCCGAAAAGCGTCTATGTCTGGTTACAGCCGCTAACGACTGTTGACACCCCATAACCGTTGCCCCATCGTTGCCCCGAGGCTGTTTCACCGGGGCGCATTGACTTGAAAACTCTCCTGACCGAGCGGGCGCTGCGCGCGCTCAAGCCTGCACCGGCGGGCAAGCGCATTACCATGTGGGATGCCGGCCTGAGCGGGTTCGGGCTCAGGGTCACCGACCGCGGGGCAATCTCGTTTCACGTCATGCGCCGGCTACCGGGCAAGCCACACCCCGTCCGCGTGGTGCTCGGCAAGTATCCGTCATTGAGCTTGGCGGCGGCCCGCAAGCAGGCCGGTGCTGCACTGGGAGACCTTGCCGCTGGCATTCATCCGCGCGAGCGCGCCCGCGCCCTGCAGACCGCCGAGGCGCAACGCAAGGCGGTCACCGTCGGCCATGTGGTCGAGGAATTCGCTTCCCGACACCTGTCCAGGAAGCGCACCGGCCATGGCGTCGGGCAACTGCTCCGCGGCGAACTGGTCAGCCGGTGGGGGGACCGGCCCATTACCGACATCAACCGCGCCGACGTGATAGGCATGATCGAGGCCATTGGCGACCGCAGCCCTTCTGTGGCGCGGCGGACATGGGTGTATACGAGGCGGTTGTTTGGCTGGGCGCTCAGCCGCGATGTCTACGGACTGACGGCCTCGCCGTGCGAGCGCATCCGCGTCGCCGATCTGATCGGCTCGCCCAAGCCGCGCGAGCGGGTGCTGGACGCCGACGAGCTGCGCGCCCTCTGGCAGATAAGCGCCGCCAGCGAATTCCCATTCGATCCGTTCGTGCGGCTGCTGCTTCTGCTGGGCTGCCGCCGCGGCGAGCTGGCCGGCATGCGGCGCGACGAACTCGACCTCGCCGCCGGCCTTTGGCATTTGCCCGGCGGGCGGACCAAGAACGAGTTGCCGCGCACAATTCCGCTGTCGCGGCAGGCGGTCGCAATCCTCGCTGTGCTGCCGGTCATTTCCCGGCCCGCTTGTCTTCAGTGCCGACGGCGGCGCGCGGCCCATCCAAGGATTTTCGAAGTTCAAGCTCCGCTTCGACCGTCGTCTGGCGGCCATCGTGTCAGTGCCGAACTGGACCTTGCATGATTTGCGCAGGACCATGCGAACGCACCTTTCGGCACTGCCGATCAGCGGCGTCGTCGCCGAGCTGATGATCGGCCACGCTCAACGCGGCATCCGCGCCCGTTTACGACCGTTTTTCGTATCAAGACGAGCAGCGGTCCGGCTTCGAGCTATGGGCCGCGCGGCTGCGGGACATTGTCGAGCCGCCGCCGGAGAACGTGGTGGTGCTCCGCGAGGCCGGGCATTGACGGCCGACCTGCACGACCCGCTGTACGACCGGCTGGAGCAAATCCTGAGCGCGCTGCCCGTCATCGAGGGTCGTCGTGACACTGTCGGGGACGAGGCTAAAAGTCTGTGTTTCGTATTCCGGTCCCTAGCGCCTGGGCGGCGGGTGGCGCCGAATTCATACCGAAGCTCGTGCCCGCGATCGAGCGGCTCGGCGCCGCCGGGCCTGAGTGCATCACCATCATCACCGATCCCAATCAGGCCGGCCGGCGCAACGCGCAGGCGGCAGCCGCGGCGTTCACCGCGCTCGCGCTCCGTCTCGGCGACGGCCGGCCGCAGTTTGAAGTCCGCACCCTGGAAGGCGCGCCATGAAAGCGAAGCCGCGCGACATCAACGACACGCTGCGCGAGGCCGGACCGGATGCAGTGCGCGAGTTTCTTGATGGCGCGCAGCGGTTCACCGGTGGCGAGGCGCCCGACATTGGCGTGCCGCCGCTATCCTTTATTGATGTTGGCGCATGGCAGGGTAAGCCCGTGCCGCCGCAGGAATGGCTCGTACGCGACCGTATCCCGCACAAAAACGTCACGCTGCTCGGCGGTGACGGCGCCACCGGCAAGACGACGATCGCGCTGCAGCTCTGCGTCGCTACTCCATGCGCGAGCTCCGACTGGCTCGGCGGCGTCATGGAAAAGGAAGGCAAGGCCCTGTTCTTTAGCGCCGAGGAAAGCGACGACGAAATACACCGCCGCCTCGCGGGGATCCTCGCCCATCACGGCCTCACTTATTCCGAAGTTGCAAAGAAGTTCTATCCGCATTGCCGTCCGGCCGACGATCCGATCCTCGCCTTTGCCGATTGCAACGGCATCATCCGACCTACGCCGGTCTTTCACCGACTGCAGGAGGCCGTCGCCGACATCAGACCGACGCTGGTCTGCATCGAGGCGGCGAGCGACGTGTTTGCCGGCGACGAGAATAAGCGCCCGCAGGTGCGCGCCTTCATCGCCCTGTTGCGCGGCCAGCTCGCGATTCGCCACCACACGGCCGTGGTGCTGCTGCAGCACCCGAGCCAAGCGGGCATGGCGACCGGCAGTGGCACGTCCGGGTCGACGGCGTGGAACAACTCGTGCCGGTCACGGATGTATCTCGCGACCGTCAGGGCGAGCGCCGATGCCGAGCCCGATCGCGATCTGCGAACTCTCAAGGTGATGAAGGCCAACTACGGGCCGCAGGGTGAAACCATCAAACTGCGGTGGCAGGCCGGCGTGTTCGTCGTCGAAGGCGGCGCCTCTCCGCTCGACAAGCTCGCGCGCGACACGCTGGTCGAGGAGCAATTCCTGCGCCTACTCGGCCGCTTCCTCGATCAGCATCAGAACGTCAGCCACAACAAGGGACCGACATATGCGCCAGCCAAGTTCGCACACTGTGAGGATGCCAAGGGCATTACAAGCGCCGAGTTCGATCGCGCAATGCAGCGGCTCATAGACGCCGGCAGGGTCCGCATCGAGAAAACCGGACCGCCATCACGACAGCGCTCGTCACTGGCTCTCGGCACAGACAACGGGTGACCCCATGCCCCACCTTCCAACCGTCTTCCAATTACTTTCCAACCGCTTCCAACGATCGCTGGTTTTATTAGGGAACTCGGTCTTCCAACTGGCCGCAATGGCCTGCTGTCACACACTCCCCCCCTACCCCCCCTCGGTTGGAAGATGGAAGGGTCGGGCTGGGAGCCCGACGTCTTCCAACGGGGTTGCGCGGTTGGAAGGCAGTTGGAAGCAGTTGGAAGATGGAGGGCATTCCTGAGGCTGGAAATTAGTATTATTCGGCCACGTGAAGCGAATTGGACGACGGTAGTTGGACGGCCCCCACTGCCGGGCTGGAAATTATTCGGGGAATGGGGCTGGCCCACCCCAGCCGGCTGGGCCTGAGAGCTGGTGAAGAGAGGCTGGGCTGCCGGCCTGGAAATCCTGCGGAGTATTTTTGTCCGCGTGATGAGTATTTCGCCACGTGAGAGTACGTCGGTCTGGGCTGCGGCTCAGTGCCAAACCTCATGGCAGTTCAATGCTTTACGGCCATTTCGGCCGTCTTGCGGGCCGACGTATTACTTTCCCCGCGCTGTCGCCGCGGAATACAGTGTGCCGCCCGATCCACCTGTCCTGGGCTGAGGCGCTGCTAGCTCGCGGGCGGGGATCTCCTCGGATCGGCCCGCCTGTCCGAGCTCCCCGGTCCTTTGCGTTTTGTCCACATCTGGACTATGTTCAGCATTGAACAGGAGTACAGGATGCGGCAGCCGGCGAGCACTTCGATTGAGGTTGGTCCGCAGCGCGTGGACCCGAGCGCGTTCGAGGCGGCGAATCGGCGAAGGCTCAGCGGTCCTGGGCTTCGCACCTTTTTGGCGATTGCCGACCTGTGGGGCCTGAATGAGGAGCACCGCCGTCGGGTACTGGGATATCCGCCGCGCTCGACCTATCACAGCTGGGTCAAGCAGGTGCGCGCGCACCATGACATCACCTTGAGCGTCGACGTGCTCACGCGAATTTCGGCGGTGCTCGGGATCCATCAGGCGCTCGGGGTCCTGCACAGCGGCGAGGCGGAGGGAATAGCTTGGCTGCGCGGGCCGCACGGGGCACCGGTGTTTGGCGGCCGGCCCCCGCTTGAACTCATCACCAGCGGCTCGCAGGACGCGCTGTTGACCGTCCGGCGGTTCCTCGACGCTGCCCGGGGCGGGCTTTACATGGCGCCCAACGCGGTGGACCGGAGCTTCACCCCCTATAGCGACGCCGACATCGTCTTCTCGTGAGCGACGTCTACGCCGAGCCTCCGGACCCAGCCCATCGACTGATCCCGACCAATTTCCCGCCCATCGGGCTCTTCGATACGGTCGCGACGGCGGCCGACCTGGAAGCGGTGATGGAGCTCGCTGGCTGGACGAACGATCGCCTGGTTGCTCATCGCCTCGCGCGGCTGCCGCAAGAGGAGTGGGTTTACGGGCGCTCAAACGCCAGCATCGTCATGGCGGCCTTCCTCCATGGCGCGCCAGGCGGCCTGCGGTTCAACAGCGGCGATCTTGGCGCGTGGTACGCCGCCGCGGCGCTGCCGACGGCTGCGGTCGAGGTCGCGCACCATCTGCGCCGCGAGGCGGTGGCGCGCGGGAAACCAACGCTTGCGCGCACCTATCGCGGCTATGCCTGCAGGCTCGTCGGCTCCTATCTCGATATCAGGGGCCAGCAGGCCATCCGCGCCGCGGTCTACGACCCCGAGAGCTATGTCGCTTCTCAGGCGCTGGGTGAGGCGATCCGGGCGGTGCAGGGCGCCGGGCTTATCTACGACAGCGTGCGCCATGCGGGCGGCGTGAACGTCGTGGCGCACCGTCCGCGCAACGTGCTCGATGTGGTCCAGGCGGATCATTTTGAAATCGTGGTCGAGGCTGCATCGAAGCAGATCAAGGTGACGAGGGCGGTGGCCAGGCAGACCAGACGTCGGTGAGTGACGATCACGCTCAGCTCGTGAATACGCCTCCCCTGAAACATAGCATCCTTGACTTGTCTCACGCCGAGAGAAATAAGTCCTATGAAGACCGCCGTTGCCTACACCAGGGTGTCGACCGCTCAGCAAGGCAAGTCGGGCCTTGGCCTTGAGGCCCAGCAGGCGGCGCTCGCCCGGTTCGCCGAGGCTGAGGGCTATCACCTGATCGAGACCTTCGAGGAGGTCGAGACCGGCAAGGGCGCGGATGCGCTCGATCGCCGGCCGCAGCTCGCGGCTGCGCTCAAGGCGGCGCAGGCAGCACAAGGCCCCGATCATCGTCGCCAAGCTCGATCGCTTGTCGCGTGACGTCCATTTCATCAGCGGGCTGATGACCCATCAGACCCCCTTCATCGTGGCGGAGTTGGGCGCTGATGCCGATCCGTTCATGCTGCATCTGTATGCGGCGCTGGCCGAGAAAGAGCGTCGGCTGATCTCTCAGCGCACCAAGGACGCGCTCGCCGTGCGCAAGGCCCAAGGGGTGAAGCTCGGCGGCCTCAACGTCGGAGTCATCAAAGCGCGCGATGAGGCCAAGGCGCGGGCCGAGGCGCTGCGGCCGATCCTGGCCGAGCTGGCCGGTCAGTCTGCGCGCGCCAATGCGGCCGAGCTTAACCGGCGTGGAATCCCGACACCGAGCGGCGGACCTTGGTATTCTACGACGGTGATCAGGGTTCAGCGCAGGCTGGAGGGGCTGTCATGAAGCCGGACGATCATCGACGTGCGCGTTAGCCACTGATTGAGCCCGAATTGGTTGAGTGCTACCTCGGCAAGCGCGCGAGCACCAGACTGCGCACGCGCGCGGCGGCGCAGTGCTCCTCCAGGGGTGCGAGGCCGCCGTCTTGCTGGTGACATCGGACCGGGCGGGGAGAGCGGCTCGACCTCGCCACCAATTGGGGCCGAAGGCCGCCGGCCGCGGGGCAAGCTATTGGATGGGGATTCACAATGAGTGTCTTGATAATAACGGCCGTCATGATGTTGTTTTTGACTGGATCAGCCCTGGGCAGTGAAAGGAAAGGGCCACAGCCAGAAACGCAAGACGACATTGATATGACGCATTATTGCACGTCGCGCAATTTAACGGATCAGGCGTATTGCGGGCGATTGCTTCGTAAATATTACGGCATAGGTCCGCGACCGGGGACACGGGATGATATTAATATGATGCGTTATTGTAAACTACGCAATTGGAAGGATCGGATGGCCTGCGTGCGATTGAACGATAAATATTACGGCAGCAAGGCGGAGCACCGAAGGTGGCCGAAGGGAAAGCAGAATGAGTAACCCGCCGATTGGTGGGGAAAACCGGAATGCCCGCAATGATGCCTATTGGCAGATCATTGCGGATGCTGCTGCCCGGTACAATGTGCCGGTTCAAATATTGCTTAACGTAGCGCGACTGGAAAGCGATTTTCGGCCTGGATACACGAACCCCGACAGTGGCGCGCAAGGCAGGTTTCAGTTCATGCCTGCAACGCGGCGGCGGTTGGAGCAACAATGGGGTCAAAGGATGCGACCGCAGCGCCTGGCGCTCCTGGTGGCGAACCATGTATCAACCAAATGAACATCTGCGTAACCCTTGTGCTGGCGGCAATTGCTCTCGCCCTGTGGAGCTGCCCGGCGCATGCCTTCTGTGAGCCGACTGAGGAACAGATTGCGGCCGCTCGCGATCGCATCGAAGCGCGCGAGGCGAGCGGTATGGTCGGAATGGGCTACGACGTTGCGATGGTCAAGGATGCCGACAACATCAGGAAGCGGCGTGCTGCCGTGCGGTTTCGGCTGAGGCCTTCACAGTTCCCGCAAGTCGTGGCTGACGAAATACGACGCACAAGGGAGGGTGAATGCGTTGAGCCGGCCGTGTACCGGCGCTCCCTGTCCGGGCCTCGGGCACACGACTACATCATCGACTATAAAAACGTTCAAGGTGTTTGCGGATCAGGCGGCTGTTTGCTCACGGTAGTTTTAAATCCGCGCCCCGGCAAGTGGGTCAGAGCCAAAGAGCCGCAAGAAGGAGTGTTTAGCTGGCGCACGATCCGCCGGGGTGGGCGCACCCTGCTCGTGATCCGCCACGGATGTGGCCCGTATAAATATCCCATTTGCCGTGACACCTACCGGGCATCGCGCGGCGAGTTGGTTGAAATATCGCGCGTGCGCGGGAAATGATGACCTAAGATGAAACGAGTGAGGCCTGGCGGGTTCGCCAGCTCGCCCGGCCTCGTGCCTAGGCGGATCGGTTCGGCGCGGTCCGATTAATCGTTAGCGGCCATCAGGCTTGCGGTCCGAGCGATTGCGGAGAGGTGTCCGGAGACAGACGAACAAGCTGTCCGGCGTGGCTTTCCCGCACGCGATCAACTCGTCGATCTGCCGCTGATACTCGTCATCCGAATATCCCGACACAACGAAAACGCCGTCCCGTCGGCGGTGCGCCGTTTCCAGTTTGATCAGCCTGCTCATCAACCGCACGACTGCCTCCCTCCCTCCGGCTGGCGTTCTCTCTGCTCATTGCCGTGTTATGGCCTCAAGCCGCTGCATGCGCGCCTCAAGGTCAGAGACCTCGATCGCCTTTGCGCAGTTCGCCACCAAGTGCGAAAGCTCAGCAGCTTCGCTCGGCGTCAGCTCGCCATCCGCCACCGCCTGGACGATGACCGCCGCGGCATGTACCGCATCGGCCGCTCTGTGCATCGGGGGAAGTTCAAACGGAATATATCGGTCGCGGCGGGGCGGAGCGATTCGGTCAAGCAGCGCCCGGAGCAGGGTGGTGTCGCCGGCCTTGGCCAGCGCGATCGCCGTGGTGGCGATATCCTCGGCGGCGCCGTCGATCAGCGCCTCGACGGCCAGCGTGGTCTTGTTGCGCGCGCCTTTCGGTCGACCGGCCGCGTTGCCACTCTCTCCTGGTTGAAATCGGTGCGCTCCGGTTGCCATTGCCTTGTATCCCGTCTGTATTTTCAGGGACATGACACGCTGCCCGTGTCGGCGACGCCATGCCGCATTCTACCACGGCGAGGTCGGCCGTCCCGACCATCGAACCAGCCCCGGCGGGGATGCCGGGCTGGCTGTTCAAGCGCGCGGCGGGTGGCCGTCAGGCCGGCACAACCGCGTCAGGCTGGCCAGCCGGTCGGCAAAGACCGCCAAGTCGTCCTTGTGGCCCTGGACCGTGATGTGCGTCGGCAGCAGCTTCACCACGTGCAGGCCGTGGGTCGCAGCCATCTCGGCGAAGAACTGTGTGCCGTCGCCCGGCGGCAATTCATATGTCTTGATTAGCCCCGCGCTCATGGAATTCCCGCATTTTCTGGCTGACGTGAGCGTCGTGCTGCTGGGGAACAACGCCCGGCCCCAACCATCGTTTCTTTGCTAGTTGTTCCGCGGGCCTCGTAATTTTCAGTGGACACCGCTGGCGGCCGATCTCCCCATTGAGCCTTGCTCAACTGTATGGTATTCTCAAGAATACATAACGAAAGAGTGGAGCAACGCTATGGCCAGCAAGGCGAAAATCCCGGCGATTGCCTACCTCCGCACCAGCTCTGCGGCCAATGTCGGCGCCGACAAAGACAGTGACCAACGCCAGCGCGATGCAATCGCAGCCTTCGCCACCCGCACCGGCTACATGCTCGTGGACGTGTTCTATGATGCCGCAGTCTCCGGCGCCGACCCCATCGACATCCGCCCCGGCTTTGCCGAGATGCTCAAGCGGATCGAGGGCAACGGTGTGCGAACCATCATCGTCGAGACGGCCAGCCGGTTCGCCCGCGATCTGATGGTGCAGGAGGTCGGGCACGCCATGTTGCGCGGCCGCGGCATCGATCTGATCGCCGCCGACAATCCGGGCTCGTTCATCGACGACACGCCCACGGCTAAGCTGGTACGTCAGGTGCTCGGCGCGATCAGCGAGTTCGACAAGGCTATGACGGTCGCCAAGCTGCGCGGCGCCCGCGAGCGCAAGCGCCGTGAGACCGGCAAGTGCGAAGGCCGCAAGAGCCATGCCGAGCTGCGCCCCGAGCTGGTCGCCATGGTGCGGCGGCTGCGGCGGTCGCGCCCCAAGGGCAGGCAACGATCATTGCGCGCGATCTCCGCCGAGCTGGCGGCGCAAGGCATCGTCAACGAGCACGGCCGACCCTTCGCGGCGGCTTCGATCCAGTCAATGCTGGACCGATGACCAGGGCCTCGACCACCAAGGGCCGTGCGAGGCGGGCGAGTACCTACGGCGTGTCGCACAAGCACGATCAGCCGCCTGTGATGGCTCGTCGGCGCCACGATCTCACTGAAGCCGAGCGCGAAGTCTTGCGCCTCGCCGCCGACGGCGTGACAGCCAAGCAGATGGCTCAGCCTCTCGGCATCAGCGAGCGCTCGGTCGAGGGTCGGATAGAGTCAGCCATCAAGACGCTGAAAGCGCGCAACCGCACGCACGCGGTGGCGATCGCCTTGCGCAACAAGCTCATCGAGTGACGCCGTTACAGCGGCGGCGGCGGTGGCGGGCCGCGGTGGTCGTGGCGGCGGTTGGCGGCATCGGTCGCATGGCGCTATCCGCGGCTTGAGCACCCAGGTCGCCTCAAAGGCTGCTAGTCCTCCCCTGCAGGCTTGAGGGTAAGCAACGTCCAAGTAGATTAGCGCGTGAGCCGACGCCGGCCGCCTGCACCGCCCTTGCCAACGCGACCGGCTGGCGGCATCGTGCCCGGCCGCAGCGGTAGGCTGAGTGGCTAGCTGTATGACAAACGATGACACCGCCGCGGACGACGCGCCATTCGTCCAGACCCACCCGCTGCCGGCGAACATCGACCCGCAGATCATCACCGGCATGGCGCACGCGCACGAACTGCGCGTCATCAAGATCAGAACGTGGGTGATCACCGTCGAGGGCCACGAGGACGACCTCGCCGCCTTCGCCGACCGCCTCGAGCAGCTCTCCCGGCTGTGCCGGTGAGGAGCCCGGTGGCGCTCATGGAGCCAAGGCAATAACGACAACGGCTGAGCCGATAATAGCGGCCGATATTGCAAGTCCCGTCAGACACATCTTGATGAACTCGACTGGGGACACCCCTCGCCTCCTGTATCGCCTGGCGATCTCATCCTTGCGGGGCAAACTCTGTCTGTCACTCAGGGGAAACCCTGAAATTTAGCTGGAACATCCATAGCTACCCTCCAGGAGGCCAGGGCGGGTCATAGCCAGGCGCGCAGTATCTTGATGGTGTCGTCAGTGCATTTCCCTCCGCGCGATCGTCAGCGCTCCATCTGATTGCGTCATCAAGCGGATCAGGCTGCGTACCCCGTTTTTCGGTCGCTTCGCTCCGCGCCCGCGCAGCGGTTATATTCTTCGCCATCCACCACTTCTCTCCTACGCAATACCGTTTTTCTCCATCACACCATCTCTCTGTTACGCAATACTGTTTTTCTCCAGCACTTTCACGAAGTTCATGATTAAAGACATCGCGGTCGAACCGCCCATAGATTCAGAACATTTCAGGTTCGGCCCAAAGAGAGGCCTTCCCGCGCGGTCGGAGGCGGGCGGCGGGACGCCTTTCGACGCAGTGACGGGTTGTCCCGCCCTTCGGCCGTCTGGCTTATTTGTCCTGGCGGGGAAACCGCGCTCGTAGCGGCTCCTACCGCGTCCTGGAGCGTGCTGATGAGCGATCAAGTATTGGCGACGGCCGGCCGGTGGTCGGTGGCGAGCGACGGCATCCAGTGGATCCTGCGCCGGCACAACGACCAGGGCACCGGCTGGCATCCGGTGTCGTTTGTGCACTCGATTAAGGCCATCCTGGCCCGGTGCATGCGGGAGAAGGGCGTCGCGGCCGAGGATGCTGCGGCACTGCTGGCTGGCTTGCTGGCGACGTTCGACCCTACGACCTCAGGCTAACGCCTCGGCGAGCGTCCCTTCCCGCGCGGCTCTTTCCGCCAGGTGGCGGTCGACCAGGCCAGCACGGCGACCAGGGCGACGAGCTCGGCGCGCTCGATGCGGGCGTGGCGGTGCTGCTCGAGGTGGATGGCGAGGCTCGACATCGAGGCCGCCGGCGCGCTCGATCTCGTTGTAGATCGCGCGGTAGCGTCTGCGGACGGCGGGGTCGCTGTCGTTCATGGCTGGAACGGGACGATGCCGCTGGTGGCGTTGGCCGTCAACGGGGCTGTTCCGAAAACCCCTGTGCGGACGCGGGGAAAACCGCAATGGGATCAACGGCCATTTTTGGAGGCCTGGGAGCCCGCGGAGAGGCCATCAGGGGGCGAAAACCGCCCGCGTAGGAAGGCCGCTGATGCGTTATTCCCCCAAAGGGAGGGTAGGTGCGCGCTTTAATTTAATTGTGTAACCAACACAGTCTGCGCAGCTTGATCATCCGACACACAGCGCAGACTGATCGCGATGACCTCTCTCGATCCCGAGACCACGCCGATCCTCGTCGAGGCCTTCGATGCCGCCTGGAACGACCTGTATACAGCCGGGTGCAAGGCCACCCTCGGACCCGAGGCGTCGGCAGCGCGGGAGCGGCTTGCCCGTCGGATTCTCGCGCAGGCCCAGTGCGGCATTCGCGATCCGATCGAGTTGAGCAGCGACGGGGTGGCGCACGTTCTCTCGCGCTGGCCCCTCCTTTAGCGACTCTGTGGTGGAAGCCCCAGCGTAGCAGCAAATGTCGGCCCTTCTACAGAAGACCCTCAAGGTCGTTCCGGCACCGCTCATTGAAGGGGTGCCCACGGCGCCGCCAGTGCTCTGTACTGCGGCCCGGTTTTGAGACATCCGGCTGTGCCTATTCAGGCGGCCAACTTTAGGCCGACCGTTGCGTTCTGATCAAGCCGGCATTGATCGGCTCGCACCTGGGCTGGGGTACGATAGCCATGCCGGGCGACGAGCCAGGTTTCGTTGTAGTGCCTGGCAAACTCGACGAGCGCGGCTCGCAGCTCTTCGATGGTATCGAAGGTTCTCACCCACAGCAGGTTCTCCTTCAAGGTTCGGATGAAGCGCTCTGCGACGCCGTTGCCCTCGGGTTCTCGCACGAAGGAGGGCGAAGCTTCGATCCCCAGGCATTCGATCTCGTCCTGGAAATCGCCGGACATGTAGTTGGAGCCATGATCGTGACGCAGCTTCAATCCACGCGCCACGCCGGGCGCGATGGCTCCGAAGCACCGATGCACCCCCTGGCGCACCGGCTCCAGCGCCTCGAAGCGATTGGCTGAGCGCGCGGCATGAATGCCGACGACTTCCGAATTGGCGTGTTCCACCGCGACGAAGACATAGGCCCGGCCTTCCCCGATGGTGATCGTCTGCGTCATGTCTGTTCCCCACATTTCATTGACCTTGTCAGTGATGATTGTCCCATCGTGCGACTTGGCCTCGGTGCGTCCAATGCGATGCGGCGCGAGCAAGCCATTCTCGCGCATCACCCGTCGCACACGGCGGGGGCTCGCGCGAACGCCAGCAAAGCGCAACCGCGCCCATAACTTGCGGTAGCCCTCGCCGTGAAGGCGGGAGGCGGCGATGTGCCGGCGGATATGGTCCGCCAGTTCCGCGTCCGAACATGCGCCGATCGGACCAGGGCGACGGGCGATCATATCCGGCGGCGTCTCTTTGCGAGAGCGATAGACGCTGGCGCGCGAGATCTTCCACACACGCGCGACGCGCGCCAGACCATAACAGCGAGCAAAGGAGGACGAGAGTGTCTGGCTCATCGTCTCGACCTCCTGTGGGCCAAAGGGCGTTTGCCCTCCAGCGCCGCGATCTTGGCGTACAGCAGTTCGTTGTCCATGGTGATCTCACCCACCTTGGATTTCAGCCGGGCGATTTCGTCGTCGCGGTCATCGCGTTCGCGTTCTTTCAAGGCCGTAGCCGCGCCTGCAAGCGCGCGATCGCGCCACTCGGTGAGCCTGGCGACGGAGACATTCGTTTGTCGGGCCACCAGATCCAGCGGCTCGCCGCGCAACAGTCGCGCGACGATCGCCATCTTGCGCTGAACCGAAAAACGCTTCGGGCCGTTCCCATCGACGCCCGAAGGGGCGCCTTCGCCAGCTTTGGGGGAGCGCTCCGGCGCCCCTTCGGGCTTGCGCCCTTCATCATTCGTCATGTCTGACACTCCGGTTGAGGTTCAATTTTACCTCAGCCGGGTGTCTCAACTATCCGTGCCGCACCCCAGCGCCCCGTGCTCGAAGTGCCTAATCCTACGGTCGAATGCAAATGCGGAAATTGTGGTGCCGTCCTGATGCGTGGGGAGGAAGGTAAGGCCTACCCTCTCCTGGTCCATTGCGTCTCCTGCGGCTCATACAATTCGACGGACGTCTGACTGTACCCAATTCAACGCTTGTTACGTGGGGGAGGCGCACGTTCCTCGCCTCGTCTCAATGCTTCCGCATCCTCTCGCCACGCACTTGCGAGCTTGAGCAGCATATCCCGCCGCTTGGGATCGTCCGTGTTCGCAGCAGAGCGGATGCAGTCCTCCGCATGATATTCATACAGTTTAAGTTTAGCCAGAGTTGGCATGGGGGTTACCGCCGATGTTGCGCAGTACTGCGCGCGCGTTGCGATTTTCGCTTGAGCCTTACAATCTGTCCCATTGATTAGTCGAACCAGCAAACATGCTGGTTCAAACGCAATGCGGGCTCCAAGCGGCACAGGATCAGGCTGACCTGTACGGACGTGCACGTCCCGCCGCGCGCCGGAGCCAACAGAACATGGGTTGCCCAGGCTTTGGAAGATGTGGAGTTCCCCGGATGGGGAAAACACTGACCCCCATGGCGCGCGAACCGTGCCAGCGGTACGGTTCGGGCCCCGTAGCGGCCTTCCCTCCGCGTCCGTTGCGACCGCCCATGCGCCCGATCGTGCCTCTATGCCGGGGCCTTATGCCGGCGCCCCCACCCCAGAGAAACGCACCAGCGGCCACGCCTTGTCGTTACTGCATTTCGCTGGCGGTGGCGAGCATCGGCGAGGCGCAGGCGGAGCTGGCGCTCGGCGGGTGTATCGCCGTATCCGAAATCGGCCAGCACGGCCTCAAGGTCGCCAATGGTGAAGCGGAGCCGTTCGGGGTGCGAAAGCTGCACGACAAAGGAACGCGGCGGTTGATAGCCAAGGTACATCAGCGTCCTCGTTGTTAAAAACCAGGTTACGCGAGCCGGCAGGAACAGCTCGCCCCGCGCACCGGGGATGAGTTCGCTGAGCGTTCCGCGGCCCTATACCAGAAAGCCCGGCTGGAACCCCGCCGGCGCGATGCCGTTGAGCTCGATCGTGCCGCCGCCGGACAGCGTAACAGGACGTCGCCGTCGCCCGATGTCCCTTGAACATAGGTCTTGTCCGAACAGCGTCAGGCGGTCCCCCGCCGCACCGTTGAAGTCGCCGATGATGTCGGCTCCGGAGCCGGTCGCAAAAGCGAAGCGGTCCGCGCCCTCGTTGCCGAACATCGAGTCGTTGCCTTCGCTTCCAAGGATGCTGTCGTCCCCTTGACCCGCAAAGACGGTGTCTGCGCCCTGTCCGGCAATGATCGTGTCATTGGCCTCGTTGCCGAAGACGAAGTCGTTGGCCTCGTTCCCAAACACGAAGTCGAAGCCTTGGCCGCCGACGACGGTGTCGCTGCCCTGCCCACCGACGACGATGTCGTCGTCCTGATTGCCGAGGAGCACGTCGTTGTCCTGATTCCCGAGGAGCGTGTCAGCCCCGAATGCGCCCACCAGGGAATCATTGCCGAAAGCCCCCATGATCACATCGGCACCGTCGTTGCCGGACAGGAAATTGGCGACGTTGTTGCCGGAGAGGATGTCGTTGCCGCTGCCGCCGCTGGCGTTCTCGATGACGACGTCCGTGCGATGGTGAAGCCGCCGTAGATCTCGTTGGCGTACGAGGGGATGCCGCCGCCGGTCGGCGAGTTGTCGATGGTCGCGGCGCGCAGGTCGATGGTGACGTTACGGGTGCCGCCATAGACGATCTGATCGATGCCGCCGGCATCCCAGATGCAGGTCCAGTAGGTGCCCGGCGCATTGGCGTCGGGCAGCGTGTAGGTGTCGTCGCCCGTGTGATAGGACGTGTTGGCGCCGTAGAGATATTGGATCGCCGCGATGTCGAACGCCATCGGGCCGGCGACGTATCCGTACGTGGTCAGGCCGTTGCCGAGCGGATTCTGCACCTGGTCCCAACCGGAATTGTACGACATGACGGTGAAGATGCCCTGGTTGAGGTTGTTGGTGCCGTAGGAGTTGAAGGGGCCAGTCACGCCCGGCCAGATTGTCGAGCCGCCGCCGTCGTCGTGCGGGTGCGCGAGGCCGAGCCCGTGGCCGAGCTCGTGCACAAGCGTGAGGAAGGAATAGGCCGCCGACCCGCAAGCCGCCGTTCGGGTTGTTATAGTCCCATCCGCGACCGTCATAGTTGTAATAGCCATCCGCCGGCGCGGGGTTATCGGGGGTATCATGCGAACCGACAGTGCCGTCGTTGCCGAAGAAGCCGCCAGACACCACGATGTTCGATGAATGTCGCGCTGCCGGAGCTCGACACTTCGGTGAACGTGAGGTTGGCGACGTTAGCCCACGACTGCAGCGCCGCCCGATAGCGTTCTGCTCGATGCTGGTCCAGTTGCATATCGAAGCTGCTGAATTCGTCTGCATGGGCGAAATAGTAGGTGATGTTCGACGACGGCCAGTGCCAGCCGCCCCACAGGATGCCGTCCAGCATTGCGTTTCCGGATGACATAAATTCTCCATTTCTGCACAACGCGAGCCGTATCCGTGGTCTGCCACCAAGGCCGCACGCAGCGGGTTCTTGCGCTGCATCCAACTCGAAGTCTTGTCCCTTCGCGCCAATGTTTTGCTGAGATCTGCCAGTTGTGACGTTTTCAAAAGGGGCGCACGCCCAGGGCGCGCCGTATCGGTCCCCGCAACTGCCTGAACAGATCGGCCAGTTCGGCCGGCAGCCGCCATCAACACAGTGGCACGAACGAACAAGACGTCGAGCTCGCTGGTAGTGCAGAAGAGCCGGAGAGACCGGCACGTCCGGTTCGAACCCTACGGAGTGCTCAGGTCCGCCGCATTCCTGGGTCCGTGGGGTTCGGCCGGCCCGGGAGCGATGGGAGTGGCCTCCAACGCGCTGGACGGCGACGCCGATCGCGTCCTCGACGAAAAAGGACATGTGGTCGACGGCGATCAGCTGCTCGCCGTCATCGCGGAGGCCTGGAAGGAGGACGGACGGCTCGCCCGCCGGCCGGGCAAGGCGGGACGGGCGCAACGGCCGCCGCCGCGCGTTCTTCCCCCAAAAGGAGGGTAGCGATCGGGAGATCTTTGGCGACCGATTGGAGCAGCTGCTGCGGCTGCTTGCCTGACGTAGCCCACCGCGCCGTTCTGCTGTGGAAACGACCTTTGTTCCCCAGTTTAGTGAGGTGGGGCGCGGTTTCATTGAGGAAAATGGCCATCTAGCGCCCGGCCCCAAGCATCGTAAATTCCTCAGTTGGGTCGATCAGCGCAGTCTCGGGGCCTCCGGCAACCGCAACCCCCAAACCCGGGCTGTTCTGTCAACCGCGAGCGTGGCGAGTGAAATTCGGGTCAGCTGTGGGCGGTTCGTTTGCGGTACGCTGGTTGTCAAGCTCGGCATCATATAGCCCCAGTCTATAATCAAGCTGCATTCTTCCTTTGACGCTTCCCGCCAAGCGAACTAGCATGCTGGCATGAGGCAGGTCATTGAGCTTGCCTCTCCAGCTGCCTAGTAGGATGGGACTTGCCGAAGTCTTGTCAGGGCGAATGGGCAGCAATAATGCCATCGGCAGGCTCAGTATCTCCTACACCAGCAGTTTTTTGCCCGGTGAAGCAGCAAGCGCATGCCGCGTGCGCGTCCTGAATTTCGGGCTGGATATACCGGCCTAGGGAGCAGCGTGATGCCTATAGCAATCCGTTCGGATAGAACAGATGATCTTCGCGTGCAGGCGCTCCAATTCCTCGTGGACCTGCATGATCTGAATATGCCTCCCGATGAGGCGATTGGCCTACTGTGCGTTTTGGCCGAACAATTCCAGCCCGGCGCCACAGTGGGCGGCAGCATTATTGACAGGCGCTCAGCTATTTTCGACAGGGTGGTGTTTCCCAGCCTGCCAGCCTCGCTTGTCAGCACGCTCCGCCACAGCCCGATTTCGCAGCCCTACGTCGGCACCTGCGCACAGGCCGTGAGTGAACGAAAAATCATCACATGCCCGGATGTTGCGACTGAAACCCGTTTCGATGCGGGCTGGCGGGGTCTGTACCTCGGACTTGGCATCCACTCGGTGCAATCCGCCCCTGTTTTCAGCTTCGATGGCAAGCCCCTTGGTACCTTCGTCGTGGCCTCCAGACAGCCTCAGGCCCCCTTCGACATGGAGATGACGGGGTTCGGCGTGTATGCCATGCGAACCATTCTTCAAAAACCGTCATCCTAGCCTAGCCCTTCGTCGGTGAGCTGCAGGCCGGACTGGTGGCGGACGAACAGTGAAAATCCCAATTCGGCTTCCAGCCGGTCGAGCCGCCGCATCATCGTCGTGTTGGTGAGACCCAGCACATCGGCCGCCCGGCGGAAGCTGCGCTGGTCCGCGCACACGAGAAACGCCTGCAGGTCGTCCCACGACGTATCGACCGCGTCGGGCTCCCGATGCTGCACTGGCGCAGCATAGCGTTGCGTTTTGTGCTGCATCCAATGCCCCTGTTTTTGACTAGCCTTCGAACAGCCGTCGGAAGCGATCTGCTATAAATGGAGCCGTTTAAGATGGTTGTCGATTTCCATCATCATTATACACCGCCCGAGTTGATGGAGACCGGCAAGAACGACGGAACCCTTCTCCTCGACGAAGCCGGAAATCCAAATTACCGGTTCAATCCACTGCTCGCCGATCTATCTGCGCATGTTCGAATGATGGACAAAGCGGGCATCGACGTTGCGGTGCTCTCATGCGGCTCGGGCTTCGATCAGCCAAACCTTGCTACCTGCCGCCTGATCAACGACCGCATGCACCAGGCTGAACGGGATCATCCCGGCCGATTCATTGGACTCGCACACGTCCCGGCGCTCAATTCGCGAGAGGCTAGGGCCGAGCTCAAGCGTTGCGCCATCGAGCTAGGTTTCCCCGGAATCGTCATAGCCTCTGAGGTTCAAGGGCAGCCACTCGATGCACCAACCTTACGCCCGTTTTGGAGGACGGCCGCGGACCTCGGGCTCTATGTTTTCATCCACCCTCCGCCTCGACTGACAGGCTGGGCGTACATGGATGCGGATGACCTGTGGCGCATGCTCGGCTGGGAATTTTCCCTGATGGTGGCGACAGTGCGGCTGATTAATAGCGGTCTTCTCGATGAGCTTCCCTCATTAAAAATTCACATCGCACATTTCGGCGGCGGCATCGCTCGTTACCTCCCGCGCATACGCGGTCTCCAGAATTGCGAGAAAAGTGGCACGGCGAAAATTCCGCGTCATTCCCGAACGCCACGAGAACCGTTTGATCACTATCTGAAGCATCGACTGTTTTACGATTGTGCTGGCTGGTCAGGCCCCGACTATGCCGCCAAGCGAGGCGCCGAATGGTTGCGTATCGGCCTAACGGAGCTGCCGTCCTCGCAAATCCTATTCGCAACCGACTATCCTCAGGCGGTGCGCGACGACGATGAGGTTACCGCATACGTTAAGGCTGTAGCCACTCTCGGATCGGAAGCTCGGAAAATTCACGACGGCGCCAACACCGAGAAGCTCATTCCGAATCTAAACGACCGGCTGAACCGTGTGCCCGTCCAGTCACGCCCTCGAACGGATGCCGAAAGCCGTGCTCCGCGTCGTCGGTGACATCGCCGATCCTTCGGCGGCGCTCCGTCGTGCGTCGAGCAACCACCGCTCCGCCAACTTGAGCAACATTTCACGCTTCTTCGGATCCTCGGTTTGCCCAGCGGCCTGCGTGCAGTCCTGCGCAAACCATTCATATAGTGCAATCATTCATCACAGCCCCCACGGTACTCTCGCGTCAGCACGACGCTATCTGGTTCCTTTCGTGCAACTAGCGTGCCATCTCACGAACGCGCGCACGTCCGCGACCTCGTGGCCCGCACTGGAACATACGGTCCCTTTCGTCACCGTCGCCGCTATCGCCTGCCGTCAACGCGATCGAGAATTTTCTTGATCGCCTGGACGTCGCCGTCGATTGCCTTGGCAATCAGCTTGTCCACCAGCTTTCGCATCTTCGTCGTGTTGCTGTCGTGCGCCGCCTCATTGAGCGCCGAAATGAGTTGTTGCGCAATGACAGGAGGCCGCCTGATCGGCCTTCTTGCGGTTCGTCTGGCGGGGACGACTGTTACACCAGCATCGCTTCCGCCCGCTGGGCAAGCTGGTCGTAGGCAATTTGGATCGGATCGCGGACGTCGACGACGTTGGAAATTAGAGACCTTACAAGGCCGTTCAACTCCTGGCGGCGACCATGGTATCTGAGAATCGGTGCGAACGGTGTCATCTCGGATTGACGCTCGGCCCCATAAAGTCGCTCGTATTGCATGAAATTTGAGAAATTGTCGCGGTTCCAACCATCGTAACTTTCGACCAATGCTCCTTCCGCGTAGATCACTTCATGCGTATCAAGCTCCACGTGATAGTACTCAAGTGCAGACATCTCTGAAGGCGTGCCCTGTGCGATGCTGGTCTCATTGACCAGATACTTCACTGGAATCAGCGCCTCGTTGAAGAAGACGCAATGTCCCGGCGAGAGATAGAGATCGCGGTAAGGTGTATGGTCATCGATAGCAAAGCGCGCCACGTGGATCGGCATTACGCTATCCTGCCAAGCCCTACCTTCTTCCTTTGTGAACTTGTTGTAGCCAATCCACTTAATTGTTTTACGGCCGGCAAGCGTCTGGACTTCATCTCCAATTTGCAGCTCCTGCACTAGACGATCTCCCGAAGGAGTCGAAATCTTAGTGTCCGTCTCAAAACTTGTTGAATTACTTGAATCGGTTGTGATTTAAGGGAGGTGGTCCTGATTCGAGGGGAGGCCACCGCCGATGTGGACGAACGAGAACCGCGCGAAATACAATCGTGATCATCTGCGCTACCCGAGCGACCTGACGGATGACGAGTGGGCGCTTGTCGAACCGTTCATTCCGCCGCCGAAGCCTGGCGGCGGCAAGCGCAAGCAAGACATGCGCGCGGTGATGAACGGAGTGATGTACATCCTGAGCACCGGCTGCCAATGGCGCTACCTTCCGAAGGATTTTCCGCCGCGCAGCACGGTCCACAACTACTTCATTTGGTGGCACTGCGACGGCGTGCTCGATCGCATTCATCACGCGCTCTACATCGAATGCCGCGAGCAGGCGGAACGAGAAGGAAGCCCCACCGCTTGCATCATCGATAGTCAAAGCGTCAAGAGCGCCGAAAAAGGGGGGGCCGCATCGATCCGCACGGCTTCGATGCCGGCAAGCTGATCAAGGGCAAGAAGCGGCATATTCTCGTCGATACGCTGGGTCTGTTGCTGCACGCCATCGTTCATTCCGCCGGCATCCAGGATCGCGATGGCGGCATCGTGTTGCTGGCAACGTTGTTCGGTCAGTTTCCATTCCTTGCGAAGCTGTTTGCCGACAGCGCCTATCAAGGGCCGATCTTCGGCAACGCGCTCGCCAAAATCCTGCCTTGCCTCGAAACCGAAATCGTCAAACGACCCGATCAGGCAAAAGGCTTCGTGCAGTTGCCCAAGCGTTGGATCGTCGAACGCACGATCGCCTGGCTCAACCGCTGCCGCCGCCTCGCCAAGGACTGGGAAAATCTCAACCGCAGCGCCCTCGCGTTCTTGAAACTCGCATCCATCCGCCTAATGCTGCGAAAGCTCTGCAATCCATGACGAAGTTGTTGCGGTTGTTGTTATTGTTCAAAAAGTTGTTGTTGCTGTTGTTGTTGTTGTTGTTGTTGTTGTTGTTGTTGTTGTTGTTTTGTGCCGATGCGGTCTTTTTAGCTAATGCAAGGAAGGGAATGCTCGCGGCACTTACAGCAGTTGCCCTAAGCAGTTGCCGGCGCGTACGGACACGTTGATATTTTTCCATGGGCTGCTCCCGGCCTTTGCCAGTTGCACGGGGAAACTCTAAACCAGAGTTTATGTCCCGATCAATTAATTTTAGCCGTTCTTCTTCTTTTACGTGGCGGGACTTGCCACGCGCGTGTTTGTTCGCGACGGCGGTCCAGGTTCGCGAATTGTGAATTCCAACGGGATCTACATCACGGACAGCATGGCGGCGGGGCTGAATTGAAAACGGCGGTTCGGCGACCACGTCGGGCAGGTCTTGATAGCCCACCGCATCAATGGTGTCTCGGTTCCGGCCGAGTACCGAGTACCGAGTACCGAGTACCGGTACGCCCCCTCTGTCTGCGCCGACTTTCCCGCGAGCGGCTCATCTTGGCTTCTTCGTCGCCGCTTGCTTAACGTTGTTCAGTCCGCCGCTTAACGCTGTTCCTGCTTAAAATTTAATGGACAATAGTTTTTCCTTAACAAAAATTAAGCTGCTTGGTTCGGGTCCGATTGCTGGGTGCAGGACTTTTACGGTCGTGGTTGGGCGCTGATGGGCGAACGACTTCGAAGTAGGCATCGTCACGAAAGGCGTACCTGGCGATCGACATCGACAACTACACCGCTGTGCGCGCCGGTAGTTGCGCGGCGGACGGTACCGCGCTGGGTAGCGAGTTCCAGATCGAACGGACACCCGATTTAGTTTTCCCGGGACATTCCGCCATGCAGCCGACATCGGTCGTTCAGCGTTGCCGGGCTGAATCGCAGATCAACGAGACGATAAAGCGCGTCCGCGCACAACACTCGGCCTGACCGTGCTCGAGCATTTCCGCGCCGCCCGCCAGAAGAAAAGCGAGGGGGCGCTGTGCCGAAGGAAGCCATCGAGGCGGCTATCCGCATGGCCCGCGACAACACGCCCGAAGCGCTGGTCGAGGCGGCGTTGCGGGGCGAGAAAGAGGACGAGGACGACTAACGGCGTGTACTCAATTAACGCGAAGATAGAGAGGTCGCTTGACCGGAGTTACTTGGTCAGCGGCTCGACGGCGAACAGGTCACCGATGCCCATGACCGCATCGTAGCGCGCGAGCGGGTCCTGGATTGTGCGGTTGATCTCGCCGAGCTTAGCCATCTCAGACGCTTTCGCAATTTCCGCAAGAAATAGCGGATGTCATACGGTCGGCCGAGGAGTATTGCATCGGCGAAAAGCAGCGGCCGGAGTACCGGTTGGATGAGATCGTGTACCAGGTCTCTCTGTCCGGTCCCAGAACTCGAGATTATGTCGTCGATATGCGAAAAGCCCCCCATCGCTGCGGCTACTGTGGTGCGTCAGGTTCAGGCACGTGCGCGTTCTCCGTCTTCTTGAACCCAACCCCCGGCCGCTGGGTTAGCGTCGACGTCGGCGAGTTTCGAAATTCGTGGTGGCTGGTACACGGTTCGGCGAAGGGGGCGGACGTTGCTTGTGATCAAACATTCCTGTGACGTGACACGGAGGGATGTTTGCGCCACGCTCTACAGAGCGTCGGGTGACAGCCTGGTGGTAATAGACGAGGCGCTGGCATGTTGAGTTCAGGCGCGCGACAGCGAAAAGGATCGAACTCAAAACAACCTAAGCACGAGGGGCATTGCGCCGCGACCGCCTACTATGATTACCGCCATTGCCGCCAACAATGCGGGCAGCCGTTCACCAGCAAGCGCCCGTGAGTTAGCGTTTGATGCCTTCGCGCTCCAGCGCCGCGATCGTGCCGGCCATGCTGCGCGCGAAGGCATCGGCCTGCGCTTGCCTGATTGCAACACCTCGCCGGCTAGCTTCTATCGCTTGCTTGCCCATGATCACCCCCGCCTGTCATCAGGACACGACAGGGTTAGGGCAGCGTTAACGATCGGCGGGCCGGCTGGACGGCGCTGCGGCCCCGCCACATAATTCTTCGGCGCAAGGATAGGGCGGCACCCGACAAGCAGATTGCACCATCGGCTTCCTCGCGTTCCTCCGGTGCGCCCTGGTGCAGGGCCATGCAAGATGACAATCGCGACAATCTCCGAGATACTTGCCGGCGAGGAATTTCAGGACGCGCTGCGATTGGTTGAGCAGACCCTGGGTTATCAGGGGCTAACTGATCCTCGGCCCCGAATATACGAGCTGATCGTTATCTTGGCGTGGGGTGTGCTCATAGGGTGGAAAAATCCGCGGCCACTCAAAACCAAGCGTGACCGCGGGCGGCCTCTTGGGTCCGGGCGCAAAGACCCGAACGATCTCAAGCTCCTGATGATGGCCCTGGAACGGGCGGGGCCGCACTACGCGAAAATCCTGCCCCAGATTGTTCGCGAGGATCAGAACGAGAGAGCGTTGCTCGGCAAAGAAGATGCTGACAACGCACCCAGCCCTGAGGAGGTCGTGAAAAGAGTGAAGCGCCTACGGCGCCTGGCCCTTGCTCGGGAACGTGAGAAACGAGCACGAAAAGCGCCGCGGTAGGCTCTATTGCTATTTTTTTTCCGCATCACCGGGAGGGCATCCCTCGCCGGCGAGGGCCTGCGGCGCGCGGTCCCAGCCACGCCGCTCCCCGGGGGGAGGCGGCAGAGAGGCAGGCTGGAGCTGAGCCCAGACGCGGTGAGCGTCAGAAACAACAAGCGTCTGAGCGGGCTTAATGCCGTGCGGTTGTTCAAGCTCTCGGGCGTGGCTGTGGCACGTTCCGGGCGCATGGCAGGGCGCTGGCAGCGCCGAACAAATCTTTGGCACAAAGGAACAAGACCCGCACGGGGGCCAATGCTACCAACACACGGCAGCGCGTCGCAATTCCTCTGGCGACGCCAAGTTGGCTTAAGGTCGCGTGTGGTAGAGTCCCCACGCGCCTTTGCGCTTGAGGCCCATGATCCAACGTCTGCTCTGGCATATCGCGGGTGTCGACCGCGCAACGCTTGCCACCTGCCCGGTGACCGACAAGGTTTGGGCCGCGCACCTCGGCTTCTCGCTCGTGCTCTCGTTCATCGTTGTGCTCGGGATCTCGTTCCACGCCACCGGCTACGTGATCGCCGACCCGTGGGTGCGGCTCTTGGCGGCGACCGTGGTCGCGCTCACGGTGTTCATGTTCGACCGCGCGCTCTACCAGTCGGACTGGTTCTACCAGGGCATTCTCCAGCGCGGCTTCGACCCGGCCAGCCCCGACGACCGCCCGGACCGCTGGCGGCCCCTGCGGCGCTTCTTCCGCATCACGATCAGGCTGACGATCTCGTTCGCGCTGGCGTGGATCATCGCGGTTTTCCTCGAGCTCGCGATCTTCTCGGATACCATCAGCGAGAAGGTCAAGCGCGACCACCTCGCCGGCAATCAGCCGATCTTCCAGAAGATCGAAGGCTACGAGACACAGCTCGATCGCGAGATCGAGCAGCGCCGGCAACAGCTGGTCGCGGCCGAGGCGCTCTACCGCCGCGAGCTCGGCACCGCGCAGCCGCCGGAGGCCGCGCCGCCCGCCCAGCTCGACGAGCTCGAGCAGCAGATCAAGGGCCTCGATGCGCAGGAGCAGGAGCTGCGCGGCGAGCTGCGCCAGCTGCAGGGGAAGATCACCGGCTATGCCGAGGAGATGAACGCCGAGGAGGTCGGCCGCAAGCTCAATCCGAGCAGCAGCGGACGGGCGGGAGCCGGCCCCCGCTATACGTTCGCGAAGCAGCAACGGGACGTCTACACGGCGCAACGCGCGGAGCGCGAGCGCGAGCTGCGAGAGCTTGCGGCGAGACGCGAGGAGCTGCGCTCCACGCAAGGCCGCATCGCGGCGGATGCCGCGGCGCGCCGCAACCAGGCGCGCGAGGCGGTGGCGAGCCAGCGCGGCGCGCTCGAGGCGCAGGTCGACGTCGCGCGGCGCGAGCTCGCCGCGCTCGAGGCCGCGCGGCTCGCCAAGGTCGCCGAGTTCAGGAGCCAGGCGCTTGCCGCGTCCGACTTCCAGAAGCTCAAGGACGACCCGCTCTCCCGCATGACCGCCTACCAGGAGCTCAAGAGCGACCCGAAGGACGGCGCGACCATCACGCTGTTCTCCTGGATGACGAAGTTTTTGGTGATCTTCCTGGAGATCGTGCCGGTCGTGGCGAAGATGTTCTTCTCGCCGCCCAGCGTCTACGCGGCGCGGATCCAGGCGACGGTCTTCCGCGGACGCGAGGAGGCGTTTCGATCGCCGCCTGAACCGGCGCCGCCGCCGGTATCCGAGCCGGAGCCGCGATGGCCACCCGTCGAGATGGCGCAACTCGCGCGAAAGCTCGACGAACGGCCGAGGCCGGACCTGTGGCCGCCGGCCAGGGCAGCGGCCAGAACCGGGACTGACGATGCGAGCAGCATCGCCGAATTCAAGTTTCCCGGGCCCGAGCGAACCGAGCCGGCTCCGACATTGCTGCGGCCAAGGCACGACCTGCGGCCGCCGGCCGGCAGCGGCACCGAAGACCTGCGAAACGTCGCAGAGCTCAAGTCTCCCGAGCCCGACCGAACCGAAGCGCCTCCGACACCGCTACGGCCGAAGCCGGACCTGCGGCCGCCGCCGAGGCCTCAGGCCCCGCCCGCGACCGAAGACCTCAAAAGCCTCACCGAGTTCAAGTTTCCCGAGCCCGAGCGAACCGAAGCGCCCCTAACGCCGCTGACGCTGCAGGACGACATTCCCGAGAAGCCCTGAAGGCGGGGCCGGGCCGCGACACGAGCGAACAGATCGTCGTCGAGATCGTGCACCGCCGCCGCTACTCGGACCGCGACGAGCCGAAGCTGGTCGAGCACGTCGTCGACCAACCCGCAAACGGTAGCAGCAACGCCAGTTCGTAAGTAATCGCCCGCCGGCAGCGGCGCCGGCGGGGATGACCTTCTAGCCGTCGGCTATTGCAACGTGGGTGGGTGCGTGGGTGAAGGCAGCTGAGAAGCGGTGGACTTGTGCCCTGCGGGTCGCGCCTTATAGAGCCGGTCTGATCGCCGGGTAGGCGCTCGGCGTGGCGTAGCCGCCCTCAATCTGTTGCCCCCGCCGTTGCCCCGCGGCGGAATTTTCATCCAAGTCATTGATTTTGCTGTCTGCGACCCCTCCTGGTTCAGGATGCGCTCGGCACCGCCCTTGGCGGCCTGCACGAACTGGCTGCCGTCGTCGATCATGGCAGCCCATTGGGCCGCCATCTCGTCGTTGCCGTCGCCCGGCGCCGCCGCCGCGACGACCGGCTTCATCGGCATCTCGGCCGATCCGCCGCCCGACTCAGCCTCGAGCGCCAGGCCCCATTCGGCCGCCAGCGCGTCCTGATCGATGTCCGTCTTGGCCGCCATCGTGCCGCTCCTTCACTGCACGAGCAGCTCTTTGAACAGCACCGCGTTGATGCGTGCGGGCTCGATCGCCGCGTTGACGCGGCGGGTCAGCTCTTCCTTGAGCCGATAGAGGCCGGCCGAGCCTTCGAGGTCGGTCGGCCGCAGTTCCCGCAGATACGTCTGGAAGGCATCCATGACGCGTGGCATCACCGGCTGGATCTGCGCGATCAGCGTCTGGTCGGGAACCTCGAGGACGATCTTCATCTTCAGGTATTGGGTGCGGTCGCCGCCCGAGCCCGAAAGGTTGACCAGAACTTCGGGCAGATCCAGGAAGGCGACCTGCCTGACCGCGCCCGGCGCTTTCGCGTCGTGCGCCTGCTCCTTCTTGCCGGACAGGAGGAAATAGGCGCCGCCGCCGCCCCCGGCGACGACCAGCAGTCCGGCTGCCGCAATGATGATGAGCTTGAGCGGCAGCTTCTTCTTCCCGGCCGGGGCTTCCTCGTCGGCTTCGACTTCCGTCGCCGCGGCCGCCACGTTCGCTTTCGCTGCCATCCGATCCCCGAACAGAATATCGAACCAGAGCGCCGCGCGTCTCGCCGCGACGCAGTTCGCCCCACATGGACCGGAAGCTAGGGCCGGTATGGTTAATGAAATCTTTCGCCAGCCCGCCCGCTGGGAAAAATTTGCCGGGCGCGTGGTTAAGCAGGCGCAAATTACCCACCCTTCCGCGCCCCCTCCCCGACCCACACCTTTGAAAAAGCTTATCTTTCTCCCTTGGCACGGCGCCTGCAATGAAGCCGGCGAGCCGCGGCTTGGGAGAGCCGGCGGCTCGGGACGGCCAAAGCAGCAAGCGTTGGGAGACGCCGCGCCGCCTTGGCGGATAGGGGAGCTGGTCCGGTGGAGAACAACCTTCTCATCGGTCTCTCGCGGCAGATGGCGCTGCAGCGAGAGCTCGACGTCATCGCCAACAACATCGCCAACGTCAACACGACCGGCTTCAAGGCCGACGGCAACAAGTTCGAGGAATTCATCGGCGCGGTCGCCCGCACCGAACAGTTCGGCCCGCCCGATCGTCGCCCGAGCTTCGTGCTCGACCGCGCGAACTGGCACGACCTGTCGAGCGGGTCGGTGCAGCAGACCGGCAACCCGCTCGACGTCGCGATCGACGGCAAAGCGTTCCTCGTGGTGCAGACGCCGCAGGGCGAGCGCTACACCCGCAACGGCGCGCTGCAGGTCAATGCCCGCGGCGAGCTCGTCACCGCCGAAGGCTATCGGGTGCAGGGCGACAACGGCCCGATCACCTTCCAGCCGGGCGACCGCGAGATTGCCATCAACCGCGAAGGCACGATCTCGGTGCGCGAGGGCACGAATGTCATCGAATCGCAGCGCGGCAAGCTGAGGATCGTCGGCTTCACGCAGCCCGGTCGGCTGCGCAAGGATGGCTCCAGCCTGTTCGCGGCGCCGGCCGGCCTCGCGCCTCAGCCCGAACCGACCGCGAGCGTCATCCAGGGCGCGATCGAGAAGTCGAACGTGCGCGCCGTGGTCGAGATGACGCGCATGATCGAAGTCACCCGAACCTACACCAACGTCGCCTCGCTGCTGCAGCAGCAAGGCGATCTGCGCCGCACCGCGATCGAGCGGTTGGCCGAGGTGCCCGGCCTGACGAAGGCGGAGCTTGAAATCAAGGAGATCACGCGATGCGTGCCGTTCACACTGCCGCGACCGGAATGATGGCCCAGGAGCTCAACGTCCAGGTCATCTCCAACAACATCGCCAACATGCGTACCACCGCGCTACAAGCGCCAGCGCGCCGAGTTCCAGGATCTTCTGTACGAGCAGGTGCGCCGCGTCGGCACGCAGACCTCGGACCAGGGGAATACGCTCCCGGCCGGCATCGAGATCGGCGCCGGCGTCAAGACCGTCGGCACGCCGCGCATCATGACGCAGGGCAACCTGCTGCCGACCGCCAAGGAGCTCGACGTCGCGATCCGCGGCGAAGGCTTCTTCCGCATCCTGCTGCCCGACGGCCGCACCGCCTATACGCGCGACGGGTCGTTCGAGATGGACCAGCAGGGGCGCATCGTCACCGCCCAGGGCTACGTGGTGCAGCCGGGCATGACCATTCCGCAGAACGCCCGCAACATCACCATCAACATGCAGGGCCAGGTGTCGGCAATCATCGGCACCGACACGCTGCCGACCCAGGTCGGCCAGTTCGAGCTCGCGAATTTCGTCAACAAGGCGGGCCTGCAATCGATCGGCGACAACTTGTACCTGGAGACGCCGGCGTCGGGCACCCCGCAGACCGGAACGCCCAACACCGACGGCTACGGCGACCTGCAGCAGGGCAACCTGGAGCAGGCGAACGTCGAGCCGGTGAAGGAGATCGCCGACCTGATCGCGGCGCAGCGCGCCTACGAGATGAACGCCAAGGTCATCACCGCCGCCGACCAGATGCTGCAGGCGACCGCCAACCTGACCCGCTGAGGATTAGCTGCGATGCTCCGCCTCGCCCTCGCTCTCGTCTATCTGGCGCTGTCCGGCCCGGCGCTCGCCCAGGTCACCGGCTCGCTGCCGCCCGAAGCCGCGACGCGGGCGTCGACCCCGCCGGCGCTCAAGGCGGCCGTCACGGTGTCGAGCGATCTCGTGCGCATCGGCGACCTGATCGACAACGCCGGCGCAAGCGCGCGCGTGGCGATCTTCCGCGCCCCGGACCTCGGGCAGACCGGTGCCGTCTCAGTCGCCCGGGTGGTCGAGGCGATACGCGCCCATGGCTTCCCGATTGTCGAGACCCGCGGCCTCGCCGAAGTCGCGGTGACGCGGGCGAGCCGCCTCGTCACCGTCAAGGAGCTCGAGCAGCGCATCGCCGGCGCGCTCGCCGGCCAGTCGGGGGTGGGCGAGGCGAAGAACATCGTCGTGACCATCGAGCGCGACGCGCGGCCGCTCCAGCTCGACCCGTCGGACACAGGCGAGCTCTATCCCACGCGCATCTTCTACGATCCGCGCTCCACCCGTTTCGACGTGACGTTCGAGATCGCCGGCGCCAACGCCGCCGCGCGCCGCCCGGCCCTGCGCTATGTCGGCACCGCGGTCGAGACGGTTGAGGCGGTGATGCTGATGCGCTCGCTCGGCCGCGGCGACGTCGTGAAGACATCCGACGTTGCGATCGAGCGGCGCCCCAAGGCGGAAATCCGCGGCGAGGCTGTGGCCACGATCGGCGAGGCGGTCGGGCGCGCCGCGCGCCGTCCGCTGCGCGCCGGCGAGGCGCTGCGGGCCGGCGACCTGATGAAGCCGGAGGTCGTGCAGCGCAACGAGACCGTGACCCTGGTCTACCAGGTGCCGGGCCTGTTCCTGACGATGCGCGGCAAGGCGTTGGAGTCCGGCGCCGAAGGCGACGCCGTCAGCGTCCTCAACATGCACTCGAAGCGGACCGTGCACGGCATCGTTTCCGGGCCCGGCCGCGTCACCCTTGCGGCAACCATCGTACCCCCGTCGGCTCCAGGCGAATCCGTCAGTGTGCCCCAACCGCAGGGCGTCGAGCCCCGCAGCGAGTGAGTGTCATGTCCAACGAGTCTGGTTTCCTGCGTCCCATCGCCGTCACCGCAGCCCTTGCGCTGCTCGGCGGATGCTCGGCGTTTGATCGCCTCAGATCGGTCGGCGAGCCCCCGGCGCTGACCGCGATCGAGAACCCGGTGGCGCAGCCGGGCTACAAGCCGGTGCAGATGCCGATGCCGGCGCCGCAGCCGGTGTCGTACAACCCGAACTCGCTGTGGCGCAACGGATCGCGCGCCTTCTTCAAGGACCAGCGCGCGCATCAGGTCGGCGACATCATGACGGTGAAGGTGAAGATCACCGACAAGGCGAAATACGAGAACGAGACTCAGCGCAGCCGCACCAACAAGGAGAATTCCGGCGTCGACGACTTCATCGGCAGCAAGCTGATCAACAATCCCGCCAAGGCGATCCTGCCCGGCCGTATCCTCACCGCCGATTCGAGCGCCTCGAGCGACGGCAAGGGCTCGGTCGACCGCAAGGAGGAGCTGCTCACCAACGTCGCGACCGTGGTCACCCAGGTGCTGCCCAACGGCAACCTGGTGATCGAAGGCCGCCAGGAGATCCGCGTCAATTTCGAAGTGCGCGAATTGATCGTCGCCGGCATCGTGCGGCCGGAGGACATCGAGAGCGACAACACCATCGATTCCACCAAGATCGCCCAGGCCCGCATCGCCTATGGCGGCCGCGGCCAGATCACCGACGTGCAGCAGCCGCGCTACGGCCAGCAGGTGCTCGACGTGATCCTGCCGTTCTGACGAGCGGTGGAATACGAGCTCCCCGCCGTTCCGCAACGCGCGAGCGGAACGGTGTCACGACGCGGCCTCCGGCAGCTCCCCGCCGGAGGCCGCGTTCGTTTCGTTTCAGTTCGCCTTCAATCCCGCGGCCCTGGCGAGCGCCGCGTTGGCGAGAATGTCGCCGCGGATGAACGCATCGAACGCGGCCGGGCTCATCGTCATCGGCTCCACGTCGAACCCGGCGAGCTTCTCGCGCAGCGCCGGCGTCTGCAGCGCCGTCATGGTCTCCTGGTGCAACCGATCGATGATGTCGCGCGGCGTCTTCGCCGGCACCAGCACGCCGGCCCATAGCGTGTAATCGGAATCGGGGTAGCCGGCCTCCACCGTGGTCGGCACGTCCGGCAGAGCGGACGCGCGCTCCCGGCTCGACACCGCGAGCGCCATCAGCCGGCCCTCGCGGATGTCGGGCAGCGCCACCGCGATCGGCGAGAACGCGAAGTCGACGCGGCCCGACGCCACCTCGGGCCGGAACCCGCCGCCCCGGAACGGAACGTGGATCGCCTCGAAGCCGGCGCTCAGGCGAAACCGCTCGGCCGTCAGGTGGGTGGTCGATCCGACCCCGGCGGACGCGTAGGTGAACGAGCCGGGCTTCGTCCGGGCGACGGTCACGAACTCCTGCACCGTGCGAAAACCCTTCGCCGGCGCGAGCACGAGCGCGGTCGGCATCTTGCCGAACGCCGCGACCGCGGCGAAGTCGCGTGCCGTGTCGTAGGGCAGGCTTGGATAGATCGCCGGCGCGATGGTGTGCGAGGAGGAATGGGCGAGCAGCGTGTAGCCGTCAGGGTCGGCCTTGGCGACGGCGGCAGCGCCGAGGGTACCGCCCGCCCCGCCGCGGTTTTCCACCACGATCTGCTGGCCGAGCTGGAGCGAAAGCTGATGGAAGATCAGGCGCGAGATCGTGTCGACGCCGGTGCCCGGCGCGACCGGCAAGATCACCCGGATGGGCTTCACCGGCCACAGCTCCGCCCGTGCGCTCGCGAGCGCGCCGAGGAGCGCGAGCAGCAGGAGCAACAGGC
The DNA here is from genome assembly GCA_963777755.1 of uncultured Alphaproteobacteria bacterium. GTDB lineage: Bacteria > Pseudomonadota > Alphaproteobacteria > Rhizobiales > Xanthobacteraceae > DATFWC01. Next base: position 581,904 of record CAVZSC010000039.1, on the reverse strand, counting down.
GTGCTGCCGCAGGCATCGCGCGACGCTAACAGCGCGGCCGCGTCGCGAAAAGTCAGCAGCGTTGTCGTTCCGGCTGCCGTAGTTGGGTTCGCGCGGCCCCTGTGGCCGCAATTCGGATACCACGCTTATTCCGCGCGCAACCCAACGAATTGCCGGCGCATGGGCGATATTGGGTTACGCGCGGAAGCAACGCCTTGCCGATCACGTAGCCGTACGGGCCGCGCTAACCCAACCTACTCGTCCCTTACTCGTCCCGGAACACCCGCTCGCGCCGTTCGTGGCGCTCCTGCGCCTCGATCGACAGTGTGGCGATGGGACGCGCCTCCAGCCGCCGGAGCGAGATCGGCTCGCCGGTCTCCTCGCAGTAGCCGTAGGTGCCATCCTCGATCCGCTCCAGCGCGGCGTCGATCTTGGCGATCAGCTTGCGCTGGCGGTCGCGCGCGCGCAGCTCGATGGCGCGATCGGTTTCCGACGAGGCACGATCGGCGAGGTCGGGATGGTTCTGATTCTCGTCCTGCAGATGCTGCAACGTCTCCCGTGCTTCCCTGAGAATGTCCTCCCTCCAGGCGAGCAATCGTTGGCGGAAATAGTCCCGCTGGCGCTCGTTCATGAAGGGTTCCCTGTCGGTTGGTCGATAGATTTTTTCCTTGATTCCAGCCATGCACCGCAACCCCGATACTGAGACTTGACCCTCGAGTCTCCCCTTGACGAGGCGAGCTTATATCGGGGGAGCCGAGGGCAGACAATATCGAACTCGCTCGCCGGCCGGCTCGCGCAGACGCCGGCGACCGGAGCCATCGCAAGCCCCGCCGAATCGGCTATTTGGTGCGGTCGTTTCGTCCGTCCGGCGGGCCGAACTTGGCCACCTCGACCTCGACCCGCAGGCTGATCTCGGCCAGCACGGCATCGAGCGCGCTGTCGCCGGACCTGTCCTTGAGATCGGCGACGACCGACTTCAGCCGCACCAGGGCGGCGGTATCGATGGTTCCCGACAGCAATCCGAGCTTGAGGGCGTCGAGCGCATCGAGGGCGTGACGGCCGCGCTTGATCGCCCGCTTGCGCCGCTCGGTCGGCTCCTCCACCCCCTGCAGCGCGATCAGGGCATCGATCCCGCCGAGGCTATTGGGCGCCGCCGGGGCCTTGGCGGCGGGCGTGGGGTCAGGGGAGTCGAGGGTGAAGGAGCCGGAGGTCGAGCGCCGGGTCTCGCGCGTATTCGCCGTCACGCCTGTCCCGCTCGGCCCCGTGATGCGCATGATTCTCTTATCCCGCAGACCCGCCCCGCCGTCCGGTAGCCTCGCCGCGGATGGTTAACGGCGGATTAATACGCCCGGCAAATTCTGCCGGGGGCGGCATCGGCTGCCGCCGCGGAGGACCGCCTCCGCGCCGCACTTGCGAATTTTTCCTTGCATAATCAACATCTTATGAAATCCGCCCGGGTGGCACGGGATTGGCATTGCTTCTCCCGTCCCACCTCAGCGGGGAGCAGAGGACGATGAGGACGCTGAATTTCGCGCTGGCCGTTGTCGCGGCCACGATGGCCTGGGTGTGCGCCGGCGAGCCGGCCGCCTCCGCGTCGCGGGTCAAGGACCTCGCGAACGTCGAGGGCGTGCGGCAGAACCAGCTCATCGGCTACGGGCTGGTGGTCGGCCTCAACGGGACCGGCGACACGCTCAACAACATCCCCTTCACCAAGCAGTCCCTGCAGGCGATGCTGGAGCGGCTCGGCGTGAACATCCGCGGCCAGGCGCTGCGCACCGGCAACGTCGCGGCCGTCATGGTCACCGCCAACCTGCCGGCGTTCGGCACCCAGGGCACCCGGGTGGACGTGAGCGTGTCGGCGATGGGCGACGCCAAGAGCCTGCAGGGCGGCACCTTGCTGGTCACCCCGCTGCTCGGCGCCGACGGCAATGTCTACGCGGTGGCGCAAGGCTCGCTCACCATCAGCGGCTTCCAGGCCGAAGGCGACGCCGCCAAGATCACCCGCGGCGTGCCGACCAACGGACGGATCGCCAACGGCGCCATCATCGAGCGCGAGATCGAGTTCGCCCTCAACCGCATGAGCCACGTGCGGCTTGCGCTGCGCAATCCCGACTTCACCACCGCCAAGCGGATCGCCGCGGCGATCAACGATTTCCTCGGCGGCGCGATCGCCGAGCCGCTCGATCCCGCGACCGTGCAGATCTCGGTGCCGGCGAAATATCCCGGCAACGTGGTGGCGCTGCTGACCGAGATCGAGCAGCTGCAGGTCGAGCCCGACCTCGCCGGCAGGATCGTCATCGACGAGCGCTCCGGGGTCATCGTGATGGGACGCGACGTGCGCGTCTCCACGGTGGCGGTCGCCCAGGGGAATCTCACCGTCACCATCTCCGAGGCGCCGCAGGTGAGCCAGCCCGCGCCATTCTCGCGCGGCCGGACCACGGTCGTGCCGCGCTCGGAGGTCGGCGTGCAGGAGGACGGCAAGAAGCTCGCCGTCGTGCGCGAAGGCATGTCGCTGCAGCAGCTGGTCGACGGGCTCAACGCGCTCGGTATCGGCCCGCGCGACATGATCTCGATCCTGCAGGCGATCAAGGCGGCCGGCGCCATCCAGGCCGAGATCGAGGTGATGTGATGGCCGCGCCGCTCGCCGCGGATCTTTCCGTCTTGAATACGGCCGCGTTCACCGGCCTTACCCGCAAGGGCGCGCCGACCTCGCATGCGAAGGCGCGCGCGACCGCGCAGGATTTCGAAGCGGTGTACCTCAACGCGATGTTCAGCCACATGTTCACCGCGATCGGCAAGGAAGGCCCGCTCGGCGACGGTCCCGGCGTCGGGGTGTGGCGCTCGTTCCTCACCGACGAATACGCCAAGACGTTCGCGCGCGCCGGCGGCATCGGCATCGCCGACGACGTCTATCGCTCGCTCATCGCTCAACAGGAGATCAAGTAGGGTGGCCAATCCGCGCAATCCCGTTCCGTCCCGCCCCGTTACGGTCCCGTCGGCCGCCGATGGTCGGCAGCTGATGCATGATCTCGCCGAGACCATGGACGCGCTCCTGGTGATCGTCGAGGAGGAGACCGCGCTGGTGCGAAACGGCCATGTCGATCAGGCGGCGGCGCTCGAGCCGCACAAGTCGACCCTCGCGAGCCGCTACCTGGCCGCCTGCGAGAAGCTCAAGACGCACAGCAAGACCCTCTCGGCGCAGTGGCCCAAGGAGATCGCCGAGCTCAAGCGCCGCCACGAGATGTTCCAGGCGCTGCTCAAGATCAATCTCACGGTGCTGGCGACCGCGCACGCGGTGTCGGAAGGGATCATCCGCGGGGTCGCCGGCGAGCTCACCCGCAAGGCGGCGCCGCAGACCTATGGCGTGTCGGGACGCGCGACCGCGCCGACGCCGAGCGCCGCACACCCGGTGAGCGTGAGCCGCACGCTGTAGCCCGAACAGCAAAGGCACAAGACTCTCGGCTGTCATCCCGGCCGAGTGCCTTCAGGCGCGAGAGCCGGGATGACAACCTCAATGCCTTGCAAACAGCGATAACCGCCCATTCGTCATGCGGCGGGTTAACCACGTTCCCTAACCGAAGATTCAGACCTGCGCGCTAACATCCGGTAAAACCCGTAAAGGGTATTGAAGCGGTCGTTTAAAGCCGCAGGAGGCGAATGATGGATGCTGGCCTTGCCATAAGGCCGACGACGGCTGTTGCCGAGATTGCTCTGGTGCGGCCTGAGGCGGCCCCCGTGCGGAGCGCGGTTGCGACGACGCTCACCCCGTCGCGCAGCGTGACGGCGGCGAACGATTCCACCCGCTCGACCGGGCACGACGCGGCCCGCAACGGCCGCCAGCAGCACAAGACGCAGCAGCAGCTCACGCGCGAGATTATCTTCGATTCGCAGACCCGCGCGGTGATCTTCCGGGTGATCGACGAGCGCACCGGCGAGGTCGACCACCAGCTGCCCGACGCCGCCCTACTCCGGCTGCGCGCCTACAACCGCACCCTGGCGAACGGCGAGCAGCCGCCCGAGGGCGACGGCAACACCGACACCGAGGCGTGATCGTCGCCGCTGCGCGACGCGCCTGACTGCGCCAGAACCGAATTCCTCGATCAGCGTACGCGCGCATGAACCGGACGCGCTCGCATGCGTAGCGCGCACCGCACCGCTCGCCTATCGCAGCCAGCAGGTTCGACGTTGCCGGGTGCGATACTTCCGAACATGCATACGCATTCGTTAATGGCCGCGCTCCCGGCGATCACCGAAAGCGCGAAAACACAGGAGAGTCCGAACTTTCGGCCGCATTGCTCGCAAGTGATTCAGGTTCGATCAACCACGAAACTTTACGCGCGATTACCATCTCTCTGTGACTTTCGCGACACCGATCCGGATGATCGGCTCACGCAACGCCCGTACGGCCTCCCCGGCCGAGAGGGCAACGACCAGAAAGGTTGATACCATGGCTTCGAATATCACGCTGTCGGCAGGCGTCCGGCAGAACCTGCTCTCGCTGCAGAAGACCGCCGACCTGATGGCGACGACCCAGAACCGTCTCGCCACCGGCAAGAAGGTTAACTCCGCTCTCGACAATCCGACCAACTTCTTCACCTCGCAGTCGTTGCAGGCGCGCGCCGGCGACCTCAGCAACCTCCTCGACGCGATGTCGAACGGCATCAAGACCCTCGAGGCGGCGGACAACGGCATCTCCGCCATCACCAAGGACGGTCGAGTCGATGCAGTCCACGGTCCGCCAGGCCCGTCAGGACAAGTCGACGAGCGTTACCCCGAGCTCGATCGACAACGTCGACAACAACTCCACCGTCACCAACAACAAGATCAGCTTCGATCTCGGCAGCGGCGTGTCGGTGTCGATCGATACCTGGACCTCGACCAACGCGACCGTCAGCACGACGACCAGCACCGTCGGCACCTACAGCACCAACCTGTCGGCCAACGGCTTCGACATCGATGACGGCAGCGGCGGCCCTGCGGTTTCGATCACGCTGCAGGCTGGCTCGCTCGACATCAACGCGAAGGTCGCCGACATCAATGCCGACCTCACGGCCGGCGGCTCGACGGTTCGGGCCGAAGTATCCGCTGGCGCCATCAAGCTGGTGAACTCCAGCGGCGAGCAGATCACCGTGAACGAAGGCGCCGGCACCACGGCCGCGACGCTCGGCTTCACGGACGGACAGGTCTCGACCGACGGCTCACCCGCCGTGAGCCAGGAGGTCGCGGCTGCCGACTTGGTGACCGCGATCAATTCGAGCAGCGCGTTGTCGGGGAAAGTGAGGGCATCCCTCGGCACCGGCGCCGGCACCATCAAGCTCGAAAACCTGACGACCTCGGCGATCACCGTGACCGGTTACGACGGCGCCGACATCAGCGGCGACGCCACGGACGAAAGCGACCTGGCCGCCGGATCGAGCACCGGCACCAGCAACGTGCGCCAGTCCCTGGCGAACCAGTTCGCCGACCTCAAGACCCAGCTCGACAAGCTGGCGACGGATGCGAGCTTCAACGGCATCAACCTGCTGGCGGGCGATCATCTCAAGCTGAACTTCAACGAGACGGGAACCAGCTCGATCGAGGTCTACGGCAAGCAGGCGGACGGCACCGACTTCGGTGCAGTCTCGTCGGAGAGCCTCGGGATCAATGCCACGTACGACTTCAGCGACGACACCGATCTCGACACCCTGGCCACCGCGCTGAGCGGCGCCCTGTCGACCCTGCGCACCCAGGCCAGCCAGTACGGCACCAGCCTGACCAGCGTGCAGAATCGCCAGGACTTCACCAAGGCGATGATCAACACGCTGCAGACCGGCGCCGACAACCTGGTGCTCGCCGACTCCAACGAGGAAGCGGCGAACATGCTCGCCCTGCAGACCCGCCAGCAGTTGGCCTCCACGGCCCTCTCGCTCGCCTCGCAGGCCGACCAGCAGGTGCTGCGTCTGTTCTGATTCTCCTCGTCCGAGGAACAAGCGATCGGCGGCGGGGCTTCGGCCCCGCCGTTTTTTTGGAATACTAGGACGCTAGCGGGGGGCCCCGTATCCAATTCAAATCATGGAATTTCTCGGGCCTGGACGGTCGTAACCTTCCATTAGGGTTGCCGTGCGAATTTGCCGTCGTCGGTCTGGAAGATCGACTTGTGGTAAACGGCCGGTACAGCCGCTGGGCCGTACGGCAACGACCAGAAAGGTTCGAACTATGGCTTCCAACATCACCCTGTCGGCCGGTGTTCGGCAGAACCTGCTCTCGCTGCAGAAGACCGCCGGCCTGATGGCGACGACCCAGAACCGTCTCGCCACCGGCAAGAAGGTTAACTCCGCTCTCGACAACCCGACCAACTTCTTCACCTCGCAGTCGTTGCAGGCGCGCGCCAGCGACCTCGGCAACCTCCTCGACTCGATGTCGAACGGCATCAAGACCCTGGAGGCGGCGGACAACGGCATCTCCGCCATCACCAGGACGGTCGAGTCGATGCAGTCCACGGTCCGCCAGGCCCGTCAGGACAAGTCGACGAGCGTTACCCCGAGCTCGATCGACAACGTCGACAACAACTCCACCGTCACCAACAACAAGATCAGCTTCGATCTCGGCAGCGGCGTGTCGGTGTCGATCGATACCTGGACCTCGACCAACGCGACCGTCAGCACGACGACCAGCACCGTCGGCACCTACAGCACCAACCTGTCGGCCAACGGCTTCGACATCGATGACGGCAGCGGCGGCCCTGCGGTTTCGATCACGCTGCAGGCTGGCTCGCTCGACATCAACGCGAAGGTCGCCGACATCAATGCCGACCTCACGGCCGGCGGCTCGACGGTTCGGGCCGAAGTATCCGCTGGCGCCATCAAGCTGGTGAACTCCAGCGGCGAGCAGATCACCGTGAACGAAGGCGCCGGCACCACGGCCGCGACGCTCGGCTTCACGGACGGACAGGTCTCGACCGACGGCTCACCCGCCGTGAGCCAGGAGGTCGCGGCTGCCGACTTGGTGACCGCGATCAATTCGAGCAGCGCGTTGTCGGGGAAAGTGAGGGCATCCCTCGGCACCGGCGCCGGCACCATCAAGCTCGAAAACCTGACGACCTCGGCGATCACCGTGACCGGTTACGACGGCGCCGACATCAGCGGCGACGCCACGGACGAAAGCGACCTGGCCGCCGGATCGAGCACCGGCACCAGCAACGTGCGTCAGTCCCTGGCGAACCAGTTCGCCGACCTCAAGACCCAGCTCGACAAGCTGGCGACGGATGCGAGCTTCAACGGCATCAACCTGCTGGCGGGCGATCATCTCAAGCTGAACTTCAACGAGACGGGAACCAGCTCGATCGAGGTCTACGGCAAGCAGGCGGACGGCACCGACTTCGGTGCAGTCTCGTCGGAGAGCCTCGGGATCAATGCCACGTACGACTTCAGCGACGACACCGATCTCGACACCCTGGCCACCGCCCTGGGCGGCGCCCTGTCGACCCTGCGCACCCAGGCCAGCCAGTACGGCACCAGCCTGACCAGCGTGCAGAATTGCCAGGACTTCACCAAGGCGATGATCAACACGCTGCAGACCGGCGCCGACAACCTGGTGCTCGCCAACTCCAACGAGGAAGCGGCGAACATGCTCGCCCTGCAGACCCGCCAGCAGTTGGCCTCCACGGCCCTCTCGCTCGCCTCGCAGGCCGACCAGGGCGTGCTGCGGCTCTTCTGATCTCCTCTTCGCAGGAGCAAGCGACCGGCGGCGGGGCTTCGGCCTCGCCGTTTTTTTGTTTACGGACGGTTAACCTTGGCGGGCGAAGACTGCGCCGGGAGCTTCCGTAGGGTGGGTTGAGCTCTTGCGAAACCCACCGTCTGAATCGCCGCGGGTTGATGGGTTTCGCTGACGCCCAACCCATCCTACGGCTCAGCAAAAGGAAAACCGCCGTGGCACTCAAGGTCGAGCTCAAGCCGGGCGAGCGCGTCATCATCGGCAACGCGCTCATCACCAACGACGACCAGCGCACGCGCCTGACCATCGAGGGCGACGAGCCGATCCTGCGCGAGCGCGACATTCTCGCCGCGCGCGAGGCCGACACGCCGTGCAAGAAGATCTACATGACGGTCCAGTTGATGTACTTGGCCGGTGATCCGGTCAAACATCAGGTTTTGTACTTACAGCTTGTTCGCGATGTTCTTGAAGCCGCGCCGTCGACCCGCCCTTATATTGAAGAAATCAACAATCTCATATTAACCGGCTCTCTTTATAAGGCATTGAAGCACGCCAGGAAGCTGATTTCCTACGAAGAAGGACTTCTAAGTCATGCACGAGAGCGCAGCAGCGTATGCCCGGACCGCCAAGACGACGCTCTCGGGACGTGATCTGGAAGCCCAGCTGCTGTTGCGTGCCGCCGCCAAATTGAGCGCCGTTCACGACGGCTGGCCGATCACCTCGGCCGATCTCGACCCGGCGCTCGTGTTCAACCGCAAGCTCTGGACCGTGTTCGCCACCTCCGCCACACGGCCCGACTATCCGCTGCCGACCACGCTGAAGTCCAACATAGCCAACCTGGCAGTGTTCATCTTCAACCGGCAGTTCGAGATCGAGAAGTCGCCCGCGCCGGAGAAGCTGCGCGCGCTCATCTCCATCAACCGCGAGATCGCGACCGGTCTGCGCGAGCGAGCGCCGGCCAAAGGCGCACCGGCGCCGATGCCCGCTTCGGCGTGAGCCGGCAACACGTTTCGTTTTAGTTTTGCTGTTCAAAGGAGTCGATGGCGAAGCGCTGATGTCGCGCAAGCCGGGTGTCGTGCCTGAGTTTGCGTGCGTGCCGTCCTTCCGTCCCAGCGGAGACAGTCATGGATACATCGGCGCTCGTCGCTAAGCAGTACACCGAGTTCGCCTACCCGGCGCCAATTTTCGATATCGCGGAATGGCGCGACTCGGGGAAGTTCACGGCCTGCGACCCCAGCCTGTTTCCCACGCTGCTGTGGCCCGAAGGTCGGCCGCGGGATCAGCTGAGCATCTTGTCGGCCGGATGCGGAACCTATCAGGCCGCCTGCCTCGCCTTCACCAATCCGTTTTGCCAGGTCACCGGCATCGACCTGTCGGAGACCAGCCTTCGCCATGAACGACAGCTGCAGGAGCGGCATGGACTGACCAACCTGTCGCTCCAACAAGGCGACCTGCGGTCCGTCGCGGAGCGCGGGCAAGTCTTCGACTACATCGTCTGCTCCGGGGTCCTGCATCATCTGGCGGACCCCGACGAAGGGCTTCGCGCCCTCGCAAGCGTGCTCGCTCCGGATGGCATCATGTCTCTCATGCTCTATGGCCGAGCCAATCGGACGGGGGTCTATCTCCTGCAGGATGCCTTTCGTCGCATGAACATACAGCAGTCGAGAGAAGGAGCCGCTTTTGTCAGGCGCACGCTCGACCATCTCAAAGACGATCATCCGGCCCGAACATACGCGGCAGGCGCATCCGATCTCGCGAGCGACGACGGCATCGTCGATACATTCCTGCATCCGCAGGACCGGGCGTACTCGGTCCCCGAGTTGCTGGATTTCGTCGAGCGCGCGGGCTTGTTCTTTCACGGCTGGTTCGACAACAGCGTCTATTATCCAGACCTGTATTTTGCCGAAGACGACCCGGTGCGCAGGGCCATTGAGCGATTGCCGGACCGCGAACAGTGGGCGATCATGGAAAACCTCGCCCTTCGGGCGGGGGCGCACATGTTCGTCGTGCGCAAGCGCCAGACGACGCCCATGACATTCGACGGCAATGCATTCTTGGACTATGCACCCGTGCGCTACCCTGTGTATCGCATCGTCCAGGAGGGCGACACGTACGTGTTCAGTCGCGCCAACGTCAAGCACGTGGTGCTGAACAAGATGGCGGCATTTCTGTTTTCGCAGGCGGACGGGACGCAGACCATACGCCAGATCGTCAACCACCCCGTTCTCGCCTCGCGCCCCAAGCAGGCGCGCAAGGAAAGTGCCCGCGCGTTCTTCAAGACCATGTGGCGCCAGGGGCACGTCTTCATCAAGACCGAGCGGCCTCAGAAGTAGTTCACTCCGAGTTGTCATCCCGGCCAAGCGGCGACGCGCGCCAGCGCCGCGCCGAGCCGGGACCCCAGGGCTCCGGGGCGGAAATTGTCGCACCCGGCCACTCAACGAAATTGCTTCGAAGACTGGGATTCATGGGTCCCGGCTCGCGCGCAAGCGCGCGGCGGGGATGACAGCCGATCGCGCCCTAGAGATAATTCACCAGGCTGATCTGCGCCAGCATCGAGGTGGTCTGCAGCGACGCCTGCAGGCGCGTGTTGAGCGCCAGCACCTGCGCCGCGACCTCGTTGATCGGCACGCCTTCGATGCTGTCCAACAGGCCGGTCAGCACGCTCCTGGTCTGGGCATGGCGATCCGCCGCCGCGCCCATCGTGGCATCGGCGGTGGCGAGATCCGCCATGATGTCGAACAGCCGCTGCTGGCCGGGCACGTCGCCCATCGACGTGTCGAGCCGATCCGTGAGCGCCAGGAACTTGTCCTGGGCATCGGCATCGGTCGACGAATAGGAGGTCGCGGCGAACACGGCGATGTTCTGCACCGCGAGCCGCGTCGCCTGCTCGTTGGCTCGCAACCCGTACTGGACGCTGATCGACTGGTCGACGCGGGCCACGGCGGTCCCGCGCGCCGGATCGCTGCCGCCCTCGCCGGTGTACCAGGTCACGGTGTTCGCCGGCGTTGCGTCGATCAGCTGAGTTGCCGTGTCGAACGGCGGACCGTCGACCCGCTGCGGCGGGTTGGCGTCGTCGATGTTGAAGAAGTCGTTGCCGGCCGCGACCGCCGACGCGCCTGCGAGCGTGGTGCGGGCCACCTTGCCGACCGCGCTCGCCAGCGCCGCCTGCAGATTGATCGCCGTATCGCCGATCGTGGGCCCGATCGTGAAGGGGTTCGGTCCGGTATTTCCTGCGGTCAGCGTCACGTCCTGGGTCGATCCGTCGGGAAGCGTGAGCGAGAAGCGAATGGTTTCGCCCGCGTTCGGGTTGCCGGCGGTGAAGTCGACGTCGATCTGCACGGGCGCGCCGGCCGGACCGGTCACCACCGCATTGGTCAGGTTCGACGCAACGGTGCCGAGCTTCATGCCGAACACCGTATTGGGAACTTCTTCCGAGATCGAGACGACGTCGCCGGCCGCGGCCGGGATGTCCAGCCGCCCGGGGCGGGCTGCCACGCCGAAATCCGCCTGGTAACGCTCGGCGATGATCTGCTTGAGGCCGGCACGGACGCCGTCGCCGTCGAGGATGTGCGCCATCGTCTCCACGGGAGGCTGATCGCCAGCACGGCCGGAGAACAGGTAGCGGTCGCCCGACTGGGTCATGAGCAGCCCGAGCTGCTCGTCGAGCGCGAAGCGCGCGTTCTGCTGGTCCGCCGTCTGCCCGGTGAAGTCGATCTGGTAGGCCGAGCGCCTGATCGTCGTCTGCGTGTCGCTGTTGATGGTGATCATGCGCTCGAGCGCGGTTTTCGCCAGGTCGGTGCGCACCCTGACGCCGGTTATCGTGCTGCCGTAGCCGTCCAGGGCGGACAGGCGCGACCGCAATCCCACCGCCACGCCGCGATCGACGCCGACCCCCGCGTAGTCGGCGGATTTCTTGCCGGTCCCGAGCTGACGCTGCAGGTCGTCGAGCTGCTTTCGCATCCCGACCAGCGACCGTATGGTCATTCCGACCGACGACCCGACTGCCGATACGCTCATGGCCTAGATTCTCATCAACAGGTCGAACATCTCGCGCACCGCCGACACGACACGCGCGTTGGCACTGTAGGCGGTCTGCAGCTTGAGCAGCGTCGCCATCTCGGCGTCGATGTTGACGCCCGAGGCGTCGTTAAAGCGCTGTTGCAGCGAGCTCACCACGATGTCCTGGCCCGCCTTCAGGCTCTGCGCCGAGGCGGCGTCATCGCCCTGCTGGCTGATCATCTGGCGCATGTAGGCGGGCAGCGAGCCGTTGAACGGCGCCGCCAGCGTGCCGATTCCGCCCTCGGGCGAGAATTGCAGCACCGCGCTGGTGAGGCGATCGTAGATGAAGTCCGGGCGGGTCTGATCGCCCGCCGGCGTCAGCGGCGCGGTCTGGTAGACCACCAGCCGGGAGGGATTGGCGAGGAGCGCGCCGTTGACCTGGATGCGGCCGGAAAATCCGGTGCTCTGCATGCCGGAAGCGGTGATCTCGCCGGTATAGAGATCGTTGCCGTCGGCGAAGAACGGAAGCTCGGCGCTGCCGCCGGTGAGCGTCGACACCGTCGTGGTGACGGAAGCCGCATCGACGTCGACCAGGTCGGGCGCGCCGTCGTCGACCACCCGCAGGGTATTCCCCGCCGGATTGGAAAACACCATGTTGGTCGCGCCGAGCGCCGTGTTGAGCTGGGTCACGACGGAGGCCATGCCGCCGGAGAAGTCGATGCCCAGCACGATGTCGTTCGGATCGGTCGTCGCGCTCGGCGGCAGCGGCAGCGCCGCCGGATCGTCGACGCGCACGATCGTCAGCTTGTGCGGCGTACCGGTCACGTTGTCGGTGTAGGCGATCTGGATGCGGTTGCCGGGCAGCACTCCGCCGAGGTCGAGGTCGAAGCCGTCCGGCGGCCCGGTCACCGTGGCGCCCGGCGTGGTCTTGTCGGACAGCGCGGTCGACAGTCCGGCGGCGATCTGGTCGAGCTGCGCCTGCGCCTGCGGCAGCAGGGTATCGCGCATCTCCAGCAAGGCGGCGATCTTGCCCGAGCGGATCGCCTTGTCGGCGACGAGGTCGAGCGAGGTGCCGTTCGGCAGCTTCAGCGAGACGGTTCCGACCGTCCGCTCGTTCGGATCGGGATCCCATTTCGACCCCGGCGTCATGCTCGGCGCGGCGTCGAACGAGAGCTCGGAGGCCTGCAGGCCCACGAGCTGGATGCCCGAATTGGTAAAGACCGTGACCTGGTCGTTGTTGTCGCGGAGGACCTTGATATCCATCAGTTGCGACAGGCGGTCGATGTAGGCGTCGCGCTCGTCGCGCAGCACCGCGCTTGCGGCGTCGCTCGAGCCCGCGTTGTTGAGCTTCAGGTTCAGCCGGGCGATGTTCTGCATCGCCTCGTTGGCGGAACGGACCGAATCGGCGAGGCCGAGCTCGGCCTCGGCGCGCAGGCCCTGGATGTCGTCGCTGGTGCCGTTGAGGTGCCGCGCCAGCTGTTGCGCCGTGCTCAGGACCGCCGCACGCGCCGGCTGCGAGTCGGGCGACGCCTGCAGCGCCTGCAGCGCAGCGGTGAAGCTGTTGTAGATGTTCTCGATCGTGCTGTCGGAGCCGGGCTCGCCGTAGACCAGCTGCAGGCGGTCGTAGAATTGCGCCTTCACGTCGGTGTATCCGCTGCCCGACAGCTCGGTGCGCAATCGCCGCTGCAGATAGACGTCGAGCTCGCGGTTGACGCTCTTGACGCGGACGCCGAGCGCGGTCTGGCCGGCCGGCGTCGTCGTGTAGTCGAGCGTCTTGCGGATGTAGCCGGGCGTATCCGCGTTGGCCACGTTGGTGGCCACCAGCGCCATGGCGGCCTGGCTTGCCTTCAGGCCCGAAAGGGAGGCGCTGAGGGTTTGACTGAGACTCATGTACGCTGCCTATCCTCGCGCCGCACGCCTCACTAGCGGATCATGTTCAACAGATCCTGCACCATCTCGTTGCCGGTGGTGATGATCCTCGTATTGGCCGAATAGGCCTGCTGGGTGACGATCAGCTTGGTGAACTCGTCGGCGATGTCGGTGTTGGAGCCTTCGAGCGCGGAGCCGACGATCGATCCGGTCGCGTTGTAGAGCGCCGAACCCGATTCGGCGGTCGCTGCGAACGCGCCGCCGTCGAGCGCAGCCAAGCGGTTTTCCGCGTTGAAATGCGCCAGCGTGACCTCCGCGAGCGTGACGGTCAGGCCGTTGGTGAAGGTGCCGACGATGCGGTTCTGGTCGTTGACCGAGATCGAATTGAGTGTACCGGCCGCCGAGCCGTTCTGCTGCAGCGTGTTGACCTTCACGGTGCCGCTGACGTCGGCGTACTGGGTGAGCCCACCCTTGCCGAAGGCAAGCGAGATGTCGCCGATCGTGTGGCCGTTGAGGGTGACGCCGGTGAGCGTCATGTTGATCGGCACGGTCGCATCCAATGCGCCGTTCGAGTCGAAGAGGAATTCCTGTCCGACATTGATCCACGCCGGATCCGTGGGGTTCGCCGGGTTCGCATCGGTCTGGTAGAACAGCTCCCACGTGTCCTGCACCGGCGGGGCGGCGGCGGGGTCGGCCCTGGCGACCTTGGCCCAGCGGAACTGCATGTTCTCCGCGACGCCGAGCGAATTGTAGACCGTGAGCGCGCCGCCGGCGACCGACTGATCGAGGAACAGAGCGACGTCGTCGGCTTCCACGATGCCGGTGCTGCCGGTCAGGATGGTCGGGTCCGAGTTGAACAGGGTCCCGTCGAGCAGTTCGGAACCCGGCACGTTCGGATCGCTCGTCGGGGTGACCGGCTGGCTCGGCAGGTTGGCGGCATAGCGGATCGTGCTGGTCGCCGTCGCCGGCGACAGGTTGCGATTGAACTGCAGCACTTCCGGCACGCTGCCGATCGGGTTGCCGGTGGTCGGGTCGGTCGGGATTCCCAACAGGTAGTAGCCGGAGCCGTTCACCAGGTAGCCGTTCTGGTCGGTCTGGAAGTCGCCGCGCCGCGTATACGTCTCGACGCCGAGCACGGGGCGTCCGTCGACGAAGCCCGTCGGCTTGGCGACGACGAAATAGCCGTCGCCATTGACCGCCATGAAGGTGCTGTTGGAAGCGTTCTGGATATCGCCCTGCGCGTTGTTGGTGGCGCGCGACCGGGCGACCACGGTGCCGGCCGTCTGCGTGCCCGGGATCGAGCTCGTGACCATGTCCTCGAAGCTGGTATCGAGCCGCTTGTAGGCGGTGGTCTGCGAGTTGGCGATGTTGCCGGAAATATTCTCGAGCGCGAACGACTGCGCGCGCATGCCGGTCACCGCGACCGTGAGAGCACCGAAGATACCCATGGAATTCTCCGCTTGCGGTCCGGGCGGCCGCCGGACCGATACAAAAGTGAGCGCCGCCTTCCGGGCCCACCGTCGCAAGCCCTGTGCCAGGGCGCGCCCTCAATCATTTCAATGGGTTATGTGACAATTCGGTAATAGGGGCAAAACTCATGGCTGTCAGGCGGATGCGCAGCGGTGCCTGACGAGGGTGGGTAAGTCTGGGATGTCGTGATGGTTTGGCACGGCGAGGCGTGATCCGAGATAATCCCAGAAGGCGATGCCGAGCTTTGCGCAAGTCTTGCTGAGGCCAAGGAAGGCGTCGCGGCAGTCGCGCCCGGTGTCGCTTCTTGTGCCGCCGCTGATCTTGCGTTTGGTGACTTGGCAGCGGACGTCGTTTTCCGAGCCGTTGGTGTGCAGCGGGATTTCGGGCCGATCGAGCACCATGAGCAGTTCGCGCTTGTTGGCATGGAGCCGAGCGAGCAGACGGTCGAGGGTGACGAAGCCGGTGCGGCGCGTGAAGATACGATCGAAGCGCGCTCGCAGAGCGGCCTTGCCCCGCTTGGTCGGCTGAAGGCGATAGGCCTTGAGATCGCGGTAGAACCGCCAGATCAGTTCGCGGGTGCTGCTCTGAGCGTCACGCTGCTGGTCGGTAAAGGTGTCGAGCTTGTGGATCAGGCGCTCGGCATGGACCCAGCACAGGCCATGTTGGCCGACATTGAACTGGCCCGCATCGTCACTGACGATCACGGTGTTGGGCAGAAAGCCGTGTGCCTTGACGCTGCCCCACAGCGCCCCCTCGGTGGCGACCATGATCGGATCGGGAGTGACCTTGAGGGCGGAGATGCCGAGCCGGTCGAGATGCCCACTCCAGTCCGACTGATCGGCGAAGAGCCGATGCGGATGTTCGGCCAAGCGGGCGATCACCGGTGCGGCGAGCGAGCGATGGCGCATATAGGCCAGCGCCTCGGCATTGATGACGTAATCGCCGTGGCCGGCACGCAGCAACGCGAGGAAATTGAGGCGGCTCTTCGAATCGGTGGTGCCGAACCAGGCGAAGTGGGCGTTGCCGATTTGCGTGCAGAAGCCGTTCGCCGCCTTGTGGCGCGCGCCGGTGTCATCCACGGTGATCCAGGGAGCGCTCGAAAGCCCGGCGCGCAGCACCGCCCGGCTCTCAGCGAGGAAGCCGTCCTGGCCGGCGATCAGCAGGCGGACGAGCTGCCGCTTGGAGATGAGGATGCCGAGCGCCCGCAACAGCGCCAGCAACCGGGGCACCGTCACTTGGCCCTGATGGTATTGGGCGAGCACGAAGCGGCGCAGTTCCGGCCCAAAATGCCCGCTGATGCCAGCCGGCAGCGGCGCGATCATCGTGTTGCCGGCCGGCGTCTGCCAACGCTCGCAGCGAAAATTCACGACATGCGGGCGGATCATCAGGTCCTGCACCACAAAATTCGTATGGCCTTTGAAGCGAGAGCCTTGCGGCGGGGCTACGACTTTGACGATCTGCTCCTCATGGATCGACAGCTTCGAGCGCGTGCTGCCTCTCCCTCGCCGTTGGTCCCCCGAACCGCCCGGTGGCTTCGGTTCGGTCGCTTGGTCCATACCACTGGGTTTGATATTCGGGCGCCCCGACCCGCCTTTAAGCCGGGCGATCTCGTCGCGTTGGGCCGCAACCGTCCGCCGCAACTGCGCCATCTCTTCCAACAGCTTCAACACCAAGCTCTTCAGATCGGCGTGCGAAAGGTGATCAAGATCGGCAGGCGGCATTCCCAGAATAAATCTAACTCGCGCCCTCCTGGGAATCTTACAATCATACCGCCACGACTTTTGCCCCTCTTACCCAATTCGGGCCCGCTGACCGGCCCGCGCCGCGCCAGATCTGCCTACCCCGGCAGGATTTGCCGGCCCCGCGACGCAAGGCTAACCCTCGGCTGTCATCCCGTCCCCTCCGCGGCCGGCCGGAAGACAAGCGCGACGCCGTTCATGCAGTAGCGCAGGCCGGTGGGCGGCGGGCCGTCTTTGAAGACGTGGCCGAGATGGCCACCGCAGCGGCGGCAGTGCACCTCGGTGCGCGGGATCAGGAGCGAGCGATCCGGCGCGGTGGCGACCGCATGGGGCAGCGGACGAAAAAAGCTCGGCCAGCCGGTGCCGCTCTCGAATTTCGTCTCCGAGGAGAACAAGGCAAGCGCGCAGCCGGCGCAGGCGAACGTGCCCTTGCGCTTCTCGCCGTTGAGCGGGCTCGAATACGGCCGCTCGGTCGCATGCTGGCGCAGCACCCGGTATTGCGCGGGCTCCAGCAGGCGCCGCCATTCGTCGTCGCTCTTTGCAACCTCGAACCGCCCGGCCGCCCTGCCCTGATCGCCGACCATCCAGCTCAGGCCGGCGAGGGCGGCGACGCCGCCCGCACCGAGCAGGAGCATGCGGCGGTCGATCATCGGCTGGTGATCCCGGCCTTGCCCCATATTTCCTCGAGGCGTTTGTCGCGGCCGCAATTGAAGCGGTAGAATTTGTAGCGCACCGGGTTCTTCAGATAGTAGTCCTGGTGATAGTCCTCGGCCGGATAGAAGGTCGCGGCCGCGGTGATCTCGGTGACGACGGGCTGCTTCAGGCGCCCTTGCGCGGCGGCTTTCGAAGCCTCGGCCAGGCGCTTCTGCTCCGCATCGTGATAGAAGATGCCGGCGCGGTACTGGTCGCCGCCGTCGCAGAACTGCCGGTTCCTGGTCAGCGGATCGTGGTTGCGCCAGAACACGTCGAGCAGTTTCTGGTAGGTCACCTTCGCCGGGTCGTAGACGATCTGCACGACCTCGGTATGGCCGGTGCCGCCGGCTGAGACCTGGCTGTAGGTCGGGTTGGCGAGGTGCCCGGCGGTGTAGCCGGAGGTGGTGCTGAGCACGCCCTCGACCTTGTCGAAATCGGCCTCCACGCACCAGAAGCAGCCGCCCGCGAAGGTCGCCGTGGCGCGCTTCTCCGTCGGCGACTGCGGCACCGATCCCTGTCCCCAGGCGGTTGCGACCGCACAAAGAACAAGGAGAAGGCCCGTCATCGTTCGCCGGATGATGATGCCGTTTCGTCGATCGAGGCGCATCTGGCCCGCTCCATGCACGCATCTGGGTCGCTTCAGACATAGCCCAAGCCGCAGCCGGAAGCTCCTCAAGTCCTCTCACGTTCGCGCGAACGGTGCGTGTCTGCCAGTTGCACGCTGCATTGCGGAATCCCGCCCAGGAAGCCTAAACAGGGAGAGGCAAACCGGCATCGGGCATTCGGCCGCCACGGGAGACGACATGCGTTTCGAAGGAACCAGCGGCTATGTCGCGACCGACGACCTGAAGGTCGCGGTCAACGCGTCGATCACGCTGGAGCGCCCGCTCCTGGTCAAGGGCGAGCCGGGTACCGGCAAGACCGTGCTGGCGCTGGAGATCGCCAAGGCGGTCGGCGCGCCGCTGATCGAGTGGCACGTCAAGTCGACCACCAAGGCGCTGCAGGGCCTCTACGAGTACGACGCGGTCTCGCGCCTGCGCGACAGCCAGCTCGGCGACGAGCGCGTCCGCGACATCCGCAACTACATCAAGCGCGGCAAGCTGTGGGATGCGTTCATCGCCGAGGCGCGCCCGGTGCTGCTGATCGACGAGATCGACAAGGCCGACATCGAGTTCCCCAATGACCTCCTGCTCGAGCTCGACCGCATGGAGTTCTACGTCTACGAGACCGGCGAGACCGTGAAGGCGCGGCGCCGGCCGATGGTGATCATCACCTCCAACAACGAGAAGGAGCTGCCCGATGCCTTCCTGCGCCGCTGCTTCTTCCACTACATCCGCTTCCCGGATCCCGACACCATGCGCGCCATCATCGAGGTGCACTTTCCCGGCATCAAGCAGCGGCTGGTGGGCGAGGCGCTGAAGATCTTCTACGAGGTGCGCGACGTGCCGGGCCTGAAGAAGAAGCCGTCGACCTCGGAGCTGCTCGACTGGCTCAAGCTGCTCCTGGTCGAGGACATCACCGCCGAGACCCTGCGCGAGCGCGACCCCAAGAAGCTGATCCCGCCGCTGCACGGCGCGCTCCTGAAGAACGAGCAGGACGTGCACCTGTTCGAGCGCCTCGCCTTCATGGCCCGCCGCGAGGGACGGTGACGGCTCTCAGCCTGCGCGCGGACGCAGGGTCGGGAAGGCGATGACCTCGCGGATCGACGTCGTGTCGGTCAGCAGCATGGCCAGGCGGTCGATGCCCACCCCCAAACCGCCGGCCGGCGGCATGCCGTG
Source organism: uncultured Alphaproteobacteria bacterium (assembly GCA_963777755.1). Lineage (GTDB taxonomy): Bacteria > Pseudomonadota > Alphaproteobacteria > Rhizobiales > Xanthobacteraceae > DATFWC01. The sequence goes on along the minus strand of CAVZSC010000039.1, from coordinate 562,685 downwards.
CTCGAGCGCCTCGAGGAAATCGGCATCGACAACGATGTCGAGCTCGCCGCGCTCGCGCGCGAGCTTCACCTGAGCCTCGAGGATCGCGCGCTGCGCAACCGGGTCATTCATCTCGGAAAACGCGTTGGCGATCTCCATCCCCAGGCAGAACGTCTCGAAGCGCTCGGCAAGGCGCGGATCGTCCGGACTGCGCTTTGCCAGCGGTGAAATGGAAGCCGGAAAGTCGACCACATGCGTGGGGTTGACGATGCTGCTCTCGACCAGCTCGGTGAAGACCTGCTCGACCGCATCGCCCCAGCCGGACTGCGGCTCCAACTGGCGATCCAGACGGCGTGATGCCAGACGGACCGCCTGTTCGTCGCTGGCGGCGCGCAAGTCTTCACCCAGCGCTTCGCTTGCGGAATCCACCATGCTCAGGCGCGCGAACGGTGGCGTGAGGTCCACGCTCGTCCCGTCGACCGTCACGACCGTGGATGCGGCGAGCTCCCGGCAGCAGGCTTCGACCAGCCCTTCGAACAGCGCCATCATGCGGGTATGGTCCGCATAGGCCTCGTAGGCCTCCAGCATCGTGAACTCGGGGTTATGCCGGGTGGAAATGCCTTCGTTGCGGAAGTTGCGGTTCACCTCGAAGATCCGGTCGTACAGCCCGCCGACCAGCAGCCGCTTCAAATAGAGCTCGGGCGCGATGCGGAGATAGAGATCGAGATCCAACGCGTTGTGATGCGTCGTGAACGGTCGCGCCAACGCCCCCCCGTAGATGGGTTGCAGCATCGGGGTCTCGACTTCGACATATCCGTTTGCCTCGAAATAGCGGCGGATCGCGGCGACGATCCGGGCGCGCGCGAGCAGGCGGTTGCGCGTGCTCTCGTTGGCGATCAGGTCGAGGTAGCGCTTCCGGTATCGCGTCTCGATATCGGTGAGCCCGTGATATTTTTCCGGCGGCGGGCGCAGCGCCTTGGCCAGCATGCGGGCTTCCGTCACGTCCACCGTCAGCTCGCCGCGTTTCGTTCGCCGGACGTTTCCCGCCGCGCCGAGGAAATCTCCCAGGTCCAACGCATCGAGGACGCCTCGCAGCGCGTCATCCAGTCCCTTCAGGTTGAAGTACAGCTGCATCGGCCCCGTGCCGTCCTGGAGATCGATGAACATGCCGTTGTTGCGAATCGCCATCACCCGGCCGGCTACCTGGACCGCCACGCCGGACTCGGTGCCCGCCGGCAAATCGACGAGCTGTTTTTGCAGATCGGCATTCCTGTGCGTGCGCGGCGCGCGCGCCGGATAGGGATCGATCCCCCGCTGCCGCAGTTGATCCGCCTTGTCGCGACGACTGCGGATGGTGGTGTCGAGCTGCGAGTCGGCAGGAGATTGTGTCATGCATGCGCCGAGGCATTTGTCGCCGGAAGGGAGCCGCGCAGTGGCCGATCCTGCAATCGCGGCTCGCCTACATAGCGCAGGACTTCGCAGTGCGGCAATACAGGGCGGAACAGCGCGTTGCCGCCATCGCTTGCTCTGTTGCGCTATCCGCACAGCGGAAGCTCCGCCGCCACGTCGCGGCCCGTCACGACCGTGCGCAGGTCGAGGTCGCGCGCGAGCGGCAGGTAGCCGCCGGTCTCGGCCGTGCGCAGGTAGGTGGTGAAGTGGACGGGGCCGGCCGGCAGCTCGCCGGTGCGGCAGGCATCCGGGCGCACCGCGATCGAGAGCGCGCCGCCGCTTCTGCGGCTTTCCGCCTGCTTCGCCTTGAGACCGTCGCGGAACGCTGCGAGGCGCTGCGTCTCCGCGGGGTCGAGCCGGAACGCGAAGACGTGCGTGTCGGCGTCGAATTCATCCTTCAGCGCGGCCATCTCGCCCGCGTCGGACGCTTCGCGCAGCAGGAAATCCTGAAACGCTTCGTGCCCCGAGGCGAGCCGCACGCCGATCCGCAACGTCACCCCTTGCGGGCGCGGCCTGATGGCGCGCGGCAGCTTGACCGCCGCGCGCAGCGCGGCCGGCTCGGTGGCGGCGAAGTCCACCCGCGCGAGCTTCACCATGCTGGTTACCGGCATGTGGCCACAGCCGGCCAGGATCCACGCGACGAGAGCGATCAGCGCGGCCAGCGCCCTTTTTGCGCACATCCGAACAACTCGTTTGACAGATATAAATTATCGTAATACATTAATTTCATCGCGAGTCAAATGAATGAGACAACGATGCAAGCCGAATCCGTTGCCAGCCTGGACCGCCTCGCCCGTCTCTCCCGCACCATGGAGATCGTGACCGTCGTCGGCATGGCGTTCATCGCCGGCGCCATGCTCGCCGCCTTCCTCATCCCCGACTGGACGCGCAACATCGTGCTCGCCAAGCTCGGCCTGTATGGCACCACCTTGCCGCTGTCGCCGGCGGGGCGGCTCGTCGTCGCGCTCGTCATGACGGTGCCGGTCGGCGTGCTGCTGTACGGGCTCGTCGCCGTGCGCGCCCTGTTCCGCGACTTCGCCCAGGGCCACGTGTTCACCGGGCGCGCCGCGCTCAAGCTGCAGACCTTCGCCGTCACGGTGCTGGCGCAGGCGCCGCTCGGGCCCCTCACCGCGGCCGCGCTGTCGGCCGCGCTCGCCTACGCCAACGGCGAGCATGCCGTGCACATCGCGGTTTCGACCAACGATTATTTCGCGCTGATCGTCGGCGGCGTGCTGTTCGCGGTCGCGACCGTCATGCGCGAGGCGGCGAAGCTCGCCGACGAGAACGCAGCCTTCGTGTGAGCCCCCATGCCGATCGTGGTCAATCTCGACGTCATGCTGGCGCGCCGCAAGATGCGCTCCAAGGAGCTCGCCGAGCGCATCGGCATCACCGAGCAGAACGTATCGCTGCTCAAGTCGGGCAAGGTGAAGGGCATGCGCTTCGATACGCTCGCGCGCATCTGCGCGGTGCTCGATTGCCAGCCCGGCGACATCCTGGAATACCGCGACGACGAGCGCGAGCTCATGCTGCCGGTGCGCAAAGCGGGGTGACCCTGGCGTGCGCTATCGACGTGCGCTATGGCGCCTTCACGTTTCGCCGCCGGCGCGTGCGTTGTCCCGAGCTCGGCGTGTCGTCGGTCGGTGCGTCGCCCTCACCCGTCGCATCGACTGTCGCGCCCGCGCCATCGTCCCCCGCCAGGCGCTCCGCCTCCGCGGCCAGCCGCGCCGTCTCCTGGCGGATGCGGTGCGCGGCTTCCTCGGCCGCGATATGGGCCGACTGCTCGGCCGCTTCGCGCGTGGCGTCCTCGAGTGCGCGTTGCGCGGTCTCCTCCGACATGCGGCGCTCGAGGGCCTGGCGCTCCGCTTGCCGAGCGGCCTCCTCGGCGGCCAGGCGCTCCGCCTCCTGCGCCGCCTCCTCGAAAGCGCGTCGTGCGTTCGCCACGCGGTCGTTGCCGGCCTGCTGCGCCCCGTGCATCCGATGCGCCGCGGCCTCCTCCTGCCGGCTCGCTTCCTCGGCGGCGAGCATGGCGGCCTTGTGCGCCAACTCGTCGGCGACGCGCAGCTGCGCCTCCTGGCTCGCCAGGTACGCCGCCTCGTCGGCCGCGTGCCGCACCGCCCGCAGGGTGGCGAGCCGTTCGACCTCGCCTTCGGCGCGCCGCTCGGCCTCCTCCGCGGCGAGGCGCTCGGCTTCGGCGGCCGCCTTCTGCCTCGCCTCCTCGGCAACGCGCGCGGCCAGCGCCTCCTGGCGGGCCCGCGTGACGTCGCGCCGCCAGGCGATCTGCTCGTCAAGCCCGTCGCGCGCACGCGCGAACCAGGCGATGACTTGCACCGCCGAGCGGCCGAAACGTCCGCCCGCATAGACCAGATCGTAGGAGCCGAACAGGCGCCAGCGATCGTCCCCGCCGGCGATCGCCGCTGCGATCAGCTCGCCCGCCATGGCGCTGGTGTTGAGCCCGTGACCGCCGAACGCCGATGCAATCCACAGGCCGGGAGAAATCTCGCCGATCTGCGGCATCATGTGCACGGCGTAACCCATGATCCCCGACCAGGCGTGCGCGATCTCCACCTCGCCGAGCTGCGGATAGATCCGGCCGATGTCGCGGCGCACGCGCGAGGCGAGCCGGCGCGGCGAGGCGAGCCGGAAGCCGACGCGCCCGCCCCACATCAGCCGGTCGCCGTCGACGATGCGGTAGCGGTCGCCGATGCGCCGCGTATCGGCCACAGCCCCCGCATAGGCGACCGCCTCGCCGAGGCGCTCGCCGAGCGGCGCGGTGATCGCCACATGCCCCGTGACCGGCAGCACGGTGGCGGACACCATCGGCAACAGCGGCGCGAGATGCGCGCTGCCGGCGAGCACCACGTGGCCGGCGCGAACACGCCCGCTCGGCGTATCCACCCGCTTGCGCACGCCGCTTGGATCGACCGCAAGCGTCGGCGTCTCTTCGAAGATGCGGGCGCCCGCTTCTTCCGCCGCGGCGGCGAGCCCGATCGCATAGTTGAGCGCGTGAATGTGAAACCCGCCGGGCAGATGCAGGCCCTGGAAATACGCCGAGCTCCTGAGCACGTCGCGCACCTGGTCGGTGGTCCACGCCTCGACCTCGGTCCCGAGCTTGGTGGCGATCAGCTCGGCCTGGGCGAACACCTTGTCGGGATTGTTGACCCGCTGCACCGCCAGGTACCCGTCGACCGGGTGCACGCCCGGCATCCGGGCCTCGCGGATGGCGCTACGCACGTAGTCGACGCCGCCGGCCGAGAGCACCCACAGCGCCCGCATGCGCTGAAACCCGATCCGCTCGACGATGCGGTCCAGGCTCTCGGCGAAACCCGGCGCGACCACGCCCGCGTTCCAGCCGGACGCGCTCCAGGCGCAGCGCTTGCCCTCCAGCACGGCCACCGACCACCCCCGCCGCGCCAGCTCGCGCGCGGTGGTCAGCCCCGCCAGCCCGCCGCCAACGACGCAAACGTCGACGTCGACGTCGTAGGTGAGGCGGTCGCGCTCGGGCGCCGCCATCGCGGTTGCGGCGTACCAGCCGGGATCGGGGGTGGTTTCGGTCATCGTTTTGCCAGCCGCGAATGATGAATAGCGAACTTGTAGAGGGCGCCCCTACAAGACCCCTATTCGCTACTCGCTATTCGCCGTTTATAAGCATTGCCGCACAGAAAGGAACCCGCGCCCATGCGCCGCCTGATCCTGCTGCGTCACGCCAAGTCCGACTGGTCGCGGCCCGGCGAGCGCGATCACGACCGGGTGCTGGCCAAGCGCGGGCGCGAGGCGGCGCCGCGCATGGGCGCCTACATGGCGAGCCACGGCCTGCGGCCGGATCTGGTGCTGTGCTCGACGGCTGCGCGCACCCGGGAGACCTGGGAGCTCGTGGCGCCGGCCTTCGACCAGCCGCCGCCGGTGGTCCATGAGGAGCGCATCTACTCCAACAACCCGGACGTCCTGCTCGATCTGGTCAAACGCACCAAGGCCGACGTGCACGTGCTCATGCTGATCGGCCACAATCCGAGCTTCCAGGTGCTGGCGGACCTGTTGAGCGCAAGCGGCCACGGCGACGCGCGTCGCCACCTGCGGGAGAAATTCCCCACCGCCGGCCTGGCGGTGATCGACTTCCCGGTCGACGCCTGGGATCGCGTGCACCCACGCTCCGGACGGCTCGACCGGATGGTCACGCCGGGCTCGCTCGAGGAGGCGGCGGATTGACCCGCACGCGCCGTATGGATCCAGATCGGCCTGAAAGCGTTATTGCGGGACACGACCGGAGGACCGCATGCCCAAGCGCGAATCGCTCGAGCTCCCATGCCGGCTGCTGATCGTCGAGGACGACTGGCTGATTTCGACCCTGATCGAGGATCAGGTGACGGAGCTCGATCTCGAAATCGCCGGGGTGGCCACCAGCGTCGCGGATGCCTTGCGCCTGATCGGGACCGTCGACATCGACGCCGCCCTGTTGGACATGAAGCTGCAGGAGGAGTTTGCGGGCGAGGTCGCCGACGCCCTCGCAGCGCACGGGATTCCCTTCGTGTTCGTGAGCGGCTATTCGCGCGCGCCGAGCGCCCGTTACGCCGCCGTGCCGATCCTGCTGAAGCCGGTCGGTATTGATGAGCTCAGGACGGCCCTGGCCGAGATGCTTTCGCCCAAATGCTTTCCGGGATCGCGCTCCACCGGTGCGTTGACCGGCCATCCGCCGCCCGGCTGATCCATGGCGCGCGCGCCGCGCAGGCGCGAGCTGCGCATCATCGCCATGCCAATCCGTGGGGTAGGCAGGCGGCTTGGACCCAGAGCAGACCTCGGCTCTCCTCGCCCGTCAGGTTTCTAAGCCTACAAGCAGGGATGCGAGCACGCCGTCGACCGGCTTCGCGCCGACCTTCTCCGGCAGCAGTTGCCCGTCGATCGCCAGCATCGTGAAGCCGTGCACGAGCGCCCATGCGGCCGCGGCCTGGCTCAGCACCGGCTGCTTCTTGAATGCGCCGCTCTGCCGGCCGCGCTCAAGGATGCCGAGCAGCTCCGCGAACGCAGTCGCGCCGGCCTCGTGTAGCTTCGGAAACGCCGTCTTGTCCACGTCGGCACTGAACATCAGCCTGTAGAGCGAGGGATTGGCGGTACCGAAGTGGATGTAGGCCTTGGCGGCGGCAATGAATTGAGCGCGCACCGAGCGTGAGGGGCGGCCAATCGCGTCTGAGAGCTGCGCGCGAAGCTGATTGAAGCCGAGCGTCGCCAGCTCGGCCAGCAGCGCCCCCTTGTCGGGAAAATGCTTATAGGGCGCGGCATGGCTGACGCCTGCGCGGCGCGCCACCTCCCGCAGCGTGAACTGCCAGCCCTTTTCCTCACGCAGCATGTCCTGCGCCGTTTCGATGACGACGCGCCTCAAATCGCCATGGTGGTAGGGGCGAGCGCTTTTTTCCTGCATTTTCCGGTCCTTATGTTTACAATGAAAACATATGTTGACAGCGTCTACACTGGGACCTATATAGGCCCCGTAAGTTGTCACTGTCAACATGAGAGATCAACCATGAACGCCCACGTCACCAACATCAATGTCGCCACTGCCCGTGTCGCCGATGCCAATGTCATCCCCGGTCACCTGGCCAACATCCTCTCTCGGCAGCGCGCGGCTTTCTTGCGCGACGGCCCGCCGACACTGGCCGCCCGCAAGGCCGACCTGCTCAAGCTGAAAAATGCGCTGCGGGCGCGCCTGCCGGAGTTCGAGAAAACGCTCCATGCCGACTTTCAGGGGCGCTCCGCGAAAGAGACGGCGATCCTGGAAGGCGTGGCCCTCGTCCAGGGCATCAACTACCTGCGTAAGAACTTGAGGCGCTGGATGCGTCCGCAGAAGCGGCACGTGGCGATGCACTTCCTCCCGGGGCGCGCGCGCGTCGTCTACCAGCCGCTGGGCGTCGTCGGCATCATGTCGCCCTGGAACTTTCCCGTCGGACTCTCGCTCATGCCGCTCGCTACGGCGATCGCGGCGGGCAACCGCGCGATGATCAAGCCGTCCGAGCTCACGCCGGCAACGAGCGATCTTCTGGGCCGGACGCTGCGCGAGATCTTCCCCGAGGAGCAGGTCGCCGTCGTGACGGGTGGCCCCGAGGTCGGCATCGCCTTCTCCAACCTGCCTTTCGACCACATCGTCTTCACCGGAAGCACGCCGGTCGGCAAGGCCGTGATGAAGGCCGCCAGCGCCAACCTCGTTCCTGTCACGCTCGAGCTCGGCGGCAAGTCCCCGGTCGTCATCGAGAAGGGCTTCTCTCTTGCACGTGCCGCTGCGAGCCTCGCCTTCGGGAAGCTCGCAAACGGCGGACAGATCTGTGTCGCGCCCGACTACGTTCTCGTGCCCGAGAATGACGTCGAACGGTTCGTAGCGGCCTACGATAAGGCGGTACGGTCGCTCTTTCCCGAGGGCCCCGCGAGCGCCGATTTTACGTCCGTCATCAACGAGCGGCACTACGGCCGGCTCAGCGCGCTCCTCGACGAGGCCCGTGCCAAGGGTGCGCGCGTGATCGAGGTCGGCGCCAACCCGGAAACCGCGTGGAAGCGTCCGCACACGCTGGCGCCGACCGTGGTCCTCGGTGCGACGGGCGACATGGGCCTCCTGAATGAGGAGATCTTCGGACCGGTGCTGCCGGTCGTGCCCTACCGGAACATCGAGGACGCGATCGCGCACATCAACGCTGGACCGCGGCCGCTTGCCCTCTACTATTTCGGCGGCAACGGCGAGGATCGCCGCAAGGTGCTCGAGCGCACGACGTCCGGTAACGTGACGATCAACGACACTTTGCTGCACTACGCTCAAGACGATCTGCCGTTCGGCGGTGTCGGCCCGAGCGGCATGGGTGCCTATCACGGTGTCGAGGGCTTCCGGTCGCTCAGCCACGCAAAGGGCGTCTTCGAGCAAGGGCGTTGGAACATGACGGGGGCGCTCAGGCCGCCGTACAGCATGCTGACGAGCATCGTGACGTGGTATCTCATGCGATGACACCCGCGGCAAAAGCTGGCGAAAACCCGCGAACGCACACGAAATCACTTGAAGCCAGAAATCAGGGGTTTATCGTGCTGATTTGCGTCGCCAGCGTTCGCCCGCTTTCGGGGGCATTCGGATGAATTTCCGTCCCCGGGCCGTCCCCAGGGGATTTTGATGCAGAAACTATTGACTGACGTCTACCTTCGAAGCCTTGCCCCGCCAGCGTCGGGCCGGGTCGAGATCGGGGACACAAAATGCGGCGGTCTCGCTTTCAGGGTCACGGCGAACGGCGCCCGGTCATGGTGCTTCCGGTTCACCGATCCTGACACGCGACGCGACGCGCGATTGACGATCGGCGCCTATCCTGACGTTGGACTAGGCAAGGCGCGCGAGCTGGCGGATGTACACCGCGCGGCCGTCGCTCGCGGCGAGAACCCGATTGCCGAGCGGCGGAAGGCCCGGGCCGGCGCCGAGACGGCGACGTTTGCCTACCTCGCCGATCGGTACATGCAAGAGCACGCCCAACGACACAAGAAATCCCACGTTGCCGACGCGCGCAATCTGCGGCTACACGTCTTGCCGCGGTGGAAATCCCGCGCCTACGCCACGATCTCGCGGGCCGACATAGTCGAGTTGCTCGAGCGACTAATCACGGCTGGCAAGCCGGTGCTCTGCAACAGAGTGCAGGCGTTGGTTTCCAAGATATTCTCGTTCGCAATCGATGCGGGATTGCTGACGGCGAGCCCGTGCTATCGGCTGAAGCGCCGCGGTGTCGAGCGCGCCCGCAAGCGTGTATTGAGCGACGGCGAAATCCGGCTTTTCTGGCCCGGAATTGTCGCACGATCTCGCCACACAGGGCTTGCCTTACAGCTCGCCATCTTGACCGGCGCCCGCGTTGGCGAGATCGCCGGTCTATGTCGGGCCGAGCTGGAGCACGTAGAGGACGCCGAGCGGGCGTTATGGACGCTTCCCGGCGCCAGAACCAAGAACGGGCGCCAGCACATCATCCCCCTTGCTCCGAGGGCTCGGGAGATCGTTCTGGAGTTATTGGGCCAGAACGGCGGGGGCGACCGCTACCTGTTCCCTTCGCGGTTTCGCACTGACAAGCCGCTCGATGGAACGACACTGTCGAGTGCAATGTTGCGGTTCGGCGACGCGATTGAGGGTGACGACGAGGCCGAGCGTTCATGGCGGGCCGAGCGGCCGAGCGCGCATGATTTGCGGCGCACGTTCAATAGCCGCATGGCCGCGCTCGGCGTGCCGCAAGAGATACGCGACCGGCTCTTGAACCATACGCCGGCCTCGATCGAGGGGCGGCACTACAACGCACACGACTATTTCGCCGAGAAGCGACGCGCCTTGCTGCAATGGGACGCGGCGCTTGCCGGCATCCTGAGCGATCGGCCGGCGACCGTTGTGCCGATCGGTAAGGCACGACAACTCGCCAGGAGCTAAGACAATGCGGTTTCCCAAGGCAAACGACCCAATCCCCGAGCGGTGCATCACCCATAGCGATGCCTTCATGAGATATTACAGACTTGTAACGCCGAGCTCGGCCATCGCGCGGTCATTGTTGATGGAAAAAGCTCATGGTGAGTATTTAAGGTTGGCGAACGGATGGAACCGGCTCTTAGGGGAGGCGGAAATCTCGTTTCGAGCCGCGTTATATGCGGGCGAGTTGACACCGCTAATCCGTGATCCAAAAACAGGCGACAGACTTGAGCCTACCCCCCGCTCGGATTGGTTGCGTAAGGGCTCATTCAAGCCTGATGGAATACATGACAATTTTGTATTTCCGGACGATCCATTCGACCCCGGTCCGTACACTGAAATTCACGGCAAGCTGCGCCCCGTGTTCTACCAGCTCGACGCCTGCGACGCTTGGATGAATCATCGACGGAAGGCTCGGGGATTGTCGTGGGAAGAAACGCGCGAGGAAAGGGCTCAAGATGACGTAGCCGCCCGGCATGGGATGCAAGAGCCCGAGGAAATCTCGCCGAGCAACGATCTGGACCCGCCGAGCGCGACGTTGGTAGATGGTTCGCTCGCGGCCCATTTGTTGCGCCCGATTTCGGAAGAAAAGCCGACACAAGAAAAGCGCGTCCCGATATGGCTTGCCAGTAAGCAGTTATGGCCGCGGGGCATCCCGCAAAACCTAAGCGGTGCGAAGATTACCGTTCAGGTCAACAAAAAGCTCGGCTATGTCGTGGGCGAGGATAGTGTCCTGCGAGCCATTGGCTGGCGAACATAGATCACGCTGCAAATTCCGCAAATTCCGCAAATTCCGCAAAGCATAGCGGGCCGAGCGTACATTGCCTTACCTTTTCGCGTGTGGTCGCCGGCAATCGTCGGCACCGGACAACGCGAAAGAGGCAAACATGAACGATCCTGCCTTTTGCAGGCCCCGGCCGGGCCGGGCGCCGCCGCTCGCTGCAATCGGTGGTAACCGCCACGACAGGCGAGCTGCCAAAGCCGCAGCCAGAACCGGATCATCCGTCAAGGACTTTAACGATCCTGCCGTGCAGGCCCGGGCCGGTCCGGCGACGCAGCTCGCTGCAATCGGTGGTAACCGCCACGACAGGCGAGCTGCCCAAGCCGCAGCCAGAACCGGATCATCCGTCAAGGACTTTAACGATCCTGCCGTGCAGGCCCGGGCCGGTCCGGCGACGCAGCTCGCTGCAATCGGTGGTAACCGCCACGACAGGCGAGCTGCCCAAGCCGCAGCCAGAACCGGATCATCCGTCAAGGACTTTGCTGCCCGGAACAATCTCGGCTTGACGAAAGTCTACGCCGAGATCGGCGCCGGCCGCCTCGTCGCTCACAAGGTCGGATCCCGAACCATCATTTTCGACGACGACGAGCTGGCGTGGCGCGCTTCGCTTCCCAAGCTCAATCCAGTTCAGGCCGGGGCCTGAAAATGCGCATCTGCCAACTCAACAACGCTGGTGGGGCGACGGCCAAGAAAATGGCTGGCGCACCGTGTCGAGCGGCCCGCCAGCCAATCAAGGGTAAACAATGCAATGACTACATACCGCAATCGGGCTACCGCCCGCAATAGCCGGCGCTCCCGCGTCGTCTGCCGTCGCCTTTGTAGCGTCGGCCACATTCGATACCGGCGCGGCCGTGCCAATCATCAAGCCCGATCGTTCGTGATCCGAACGCGGATTCTGACGGCGGGAGGGCGGCCATGGTCGGGCGCAATCCCCACCAGCTGACCGACGCGGCGCGCATGCCGACCCGGCCGGTATCGCGCTTCCCCTTGCTTTGCCGGAATCACAGAGGAGAAACTACGCATGACTGATACCACAAGTCGCGTGACCCCACTCAAGGTCGCGAAGCCGACCGGGTTCATGGAGAAATTCCGGTCCAAACGGCCACCAACCATCGCCGGCGTCGAGACGCTACTATCCCCGTTGCCGATCCTGCGCCTGGGCGATGTGAAAGATTTCTTCCGGCTCCATCCGGATGAAGACAACTACTGGACGCCGGAACTGTGCTTCGTGAGCGTCCCGGTCAAAGGCGTCAAGAAGGAGGTGCTGCACCTGATCGATGAAGAGCTCGCCGTGAAGTACCTACCCGACGGCCAGATCATACGTCGGCGGCTAGCGCTGGCATCGAAGCCGCACGATGTTTTCTTCCTTTGCAGCATACCCACGCGGAACCTGGACAACTCGTGGAATGCAAGCGCGCTGGAAGCTTGCGAGCGGGCCAAAACATCGTGGGTGAAGGTGTCATCGCGCAAAGCCGAAGGCGTCGAAGAGTACAAGATCGACCTGGCACGGGATGCAGAGGCTTTCCCGCCCCCAGGATGGCCAAACCGCACGCTCGATGAGGTGGTCGAAGTCACGTTCCGCGCCGCCAATATCGACCACGACAAACATCCCGGCCTCCTCCGCCTGATCGGCGCAAAGCCGGACCTGACGTGATCCCGCGCGGAAGCCGCTGGTTTCGCACCATCGCCGTCATCGATTTCGAGTACGAGATCGATGACGGCGATTTGCCGCGCGTGCTGTGCCTGGTGGTCTACCTGCTGGATGCGTACCTCCGGCTCGTAAGCATCATCAGACGCTGGCGCGGCGAGTTCGGTGCGACACCACCATTCGACACCGGCCCCGATACCCTGGTCGTCGGCTACAGCCTGTGGGCCGAGATGACGTGCTTCCTGGTACTCGGCTGGCGCTTCCCGGTGCACGTATACGATCTCCATACCGCCTATCTGGCGACCACCAATATCCTGTTGCCGTACGAGCCCGACGAGGTCCGCAAGAAGCCGCGCAAGCGCCTGTCGGATGCGTGTCGCGCCTACGGCATCGAGGGTTGGGAGAACATAGACAAGCCGGAACTGGCCAAGGCGATCGGCGAAGGTCGCTGGCACATCTATGGCCGCGAAGCGGTGGTGCAATATTGCGAGGAGGACGTCAGGAATTCGGCGGAGCTGTTGCGCCGGCAGCTCACCGGTCACGGCACGCGCGCTCCGGTCACTCCCGGGCTCGTCATGCACTGGAGCATCTACAGCGCCAAGACCGTCGCCCGAATCCAGGCCCGCGGGATGCCGATCGACATGCTGTTGTGGAATCTCGTGCAGGAGAACCAGCTGGCGGTCATCAGCGCGCTGATCCGGCGGTTTGATCCGAGCTACGGCAGTGAATACCCGATTTACTCGCCAGATGGTGAATGGGGCAGTGCGAGATTCGTGCATTGGCTGGTATCGGTCAACGTCACGGAATGGCAGCGGCTGGACTCGGGCGCGCTCAAGCTGGATAACGATGCATTCCGTATGATGTATGGTGCGCACCCGACGATCGAGGGTCTGCACGCACTACGCGACGTGATCGGTGTCATCGTGCGTGCACGAATTCCGATCGGCCGCGACGGCCGCAACCGGCCGAGCCTGTTTCCGTTCGCCACCGCAACCAGCCGCAACGCGCAGGCCAAGAGTTTATTCAACGCCCACGCCAGCATGCGCTCGTTCATGTTGTTCTCGGCGGCCAAAATCGGGCTCTACCTCGACTGGCGAACACAAGAGATCGTGGTTGGTGCGGCGCGCAGTGGCGATGCAACGTTGGCGGCGGATTACCTGTCGGGAGACGTCTATCACGCGCTCGCCGTCATGTGCGGGCTGACCAACGACACCAACATCAAGCGCTGGAAGAACGACCATCCCGACCAACGCCAGCGAATGAAGGCACTACAGCTCGGTATCAATTACGGAATGGGCGTTCACTCGCTGTCCCGTGGCCTCGGTCGGCACCTGTGTGTTGGCAGCGAAGTAATCATTCGACATCAGCGCCGGTATCCGCGGTTCTGGGAGTGGCGTGCGGATATGGTCCACCGCGCGCTGCTGGAACGCGTGATTGTATCCCCGTTCGATGGCTGGCCGCTGCACATCAGCACGTCACCGAATGAGCGCACGTTGTACAATTTCCCCATGCAGTCCGGCGGCGCCGAGATGCTGCGGTTGGCAGCCAACCGGCTGTGCGAGGCCGATCTCGTGCCGTCCATGCTGGTGCACGACGGCATCGTGTTCGAGCTGGATAACGAGGAACAGGTTCAGCACGCGATCGAGATCATGCGGATTGCCGGCGCGGAAGTCTGCGGCGGCCTGGAGATCGGCGTGGACGTCGATCAGAAGCTGATCGGCGGCGAGCGCTACCGGGACAAGCGCCCAGTGGCGAAGCACATGTGGAAGGTCGTGATGGACGTGCTGCGGGAGATCGGCGCGCTCCCACAGGCCATGGAGCTGTGAACATGCTGGACAAGACCAAGAGCTACAAGTTCGTGGGCGGCAAGTTCGTCGAGCGAACCGCCGAGGAGCTGGACCGGCTGGAGCAGGCGAAGGCCGAACAAGCCGAACGCGCACCGGCAAAGAAGCGGATAGAACGGACAGATGATTGGTTCGCTCGGGTGACCGCGCCCCAGGCCAATAGGCTGTTCGAGCTTGAGCACGTGTGCTGGCCCGTGTTCGCGATCCTGTTGCTTGAGAGAGTGCGCGCAGGCCGGAAGACGTTTCCCTTACCGACCGACACGCTCGCCGCCGTGAAGGGCCTGAGCCGAACGACCTTGCATCGGGCCCTGAGCCAACTGGAGGCGAGCGGCCTGATCTCGGTCACACGAAACCCGCCCCAGCTGCCGCTGATCACGACCCCCGAGTAGGCCACTGTTTCACCAGTGAAACAGTAGACCCGTCTACTGTTTCACTGGTGAAACAGTAGACTACTTCTTGCTGCCCAAGTTGTCCCACAGCCGCAGGCACAACTCGCGTTTTCCCAGAAAATTCCGCTTCTCTATATATCTACTCTCTTCTAATAGATGGTAACCATCCTGGTAATGGTAACCATCATGAGGAGCTTTATTCAAGTCCCTAGGCTTGAAGTGAACATGACCAAGCTGATCCCTCGATATTCCCGGTACGAATTGGAACGACTGACGGAAGCAATCTTCCCGGAAGAGCACCGGTATAGGTTCACCAATAAGTCGTGGGATGGTGAAGGCTTCCGGCATTATCTCGATCCAAAGATCGTGTGCCTGGAGCACTACATGCCCAGGACCAAACCGATCCTGCCGGGCGCGTTCCAGCGCCTGCAGCCTGATCGATAAGCCGTCGGCCTATGCGTACGTCTAAAACCCCCGACTTCACGAAGAGCGTTTTTTTGCCCCCCCCGGGGGTTGCATACCTATGGCTGGCGCTGGCGTTTTACAAAACTTGAATATTTGAAAAACAATCAAAACCTTGGGTCATCTCCTGCTACGGGCCTACGGGCAATTCGCGCGAACCCTTTTATTCCCTCGCCTGAGGTGGGGACCGTCGTCGAGCCTGGAACCTCAATGTCTATCTCATGGGTGAGCAGAATTTTAAGTCGGTCGCGTGCGATTGGAGCGCTGCCGGGATGCCTTGCCCAGCGGAAGATCACGCTGCTCTCCGTCTGAATAGTTGGCTTAACAAGCTTTTTCGTTCACTCGGGAGCGTGATCGGCAGGCTCTCGCCCCGTAGTCGTCTCGCGGCCTCGTAGTAGGCGCGGGCCGCCGGACTCTCAGCATTGCAATGAGTTATGGGCGAACCCAGATTTGAGGCGCGCAGCACTTCCTCGCTTTCGGGGACTACACCGAGCAGAGGAATGGAGAGAATCTCCAGCACATCCTCTACCTTCAACATCTCGCCCCGGGCCGCCCGTGCGGCATCATAGCGCGTAATGAGCAAGTGCTTCTCTATCTTCTCTCCTCTTTCTGCCTTTTCGGTCTTAGCATCGAGCAGCCCGATGATTCGGTCAGAATCGCGCACCGAGGAGACCTCTGGGTTCGTGATGACGATCGCGGAGTTGGCGTACTGCATAGCCAGTGTCGCACCGCGCTCGATCCCGGCCGGGCTGTCGCAGATCACCCAATCGAACTTCTGGCGCAGCTCCGCTATAACGCCGCCAACGCCCTTGGTGGTCAGCGCATCCTTGTCGCGGGTCTGGGAGGCAGGAAGCAGACACAGCGTATCCAGACGCTTGTCGCGGATCAGGGCCTGGGAAAGTTTTGCAGTGCCTTGGATGACGTTGATGAGATCGAACACAACCCGCCGTTCCGCCCCCATAACAAGATCAAGATTGCGTAAGCCGACATCAAAATCCACTACGGCTACGGTCTGACCTAACTGCGCGAGCGCAGTACCAAGTGCGGCGGTGGACGTGGTCTTTCCAACGCCGCCCTTTCCAGATGTTACGACCAAGACGTGAGCGTTCGGCATGGACAACTCTCTTTTCCTTTGTGCTGACCCTACTCGTAGTCGGAGCGGTCGCGATTGCAACTAAGAAACCGCTTCCGGTCTTAGGGGTGGGGCCGACTTCAGTGCCCGTAGCCGTGTTACAGCCTCCCTGCGCGCTCGTCCGGCCGGTTCGACCGCGTCTCGGGAAGGACCGAACATTCGCCGCCACCACGACGGACGGCGTGCTCGGACTTCCAATTCTGCAAGGCGATCAGCAACCAGGCCCAACTCATCGGCAAATCTCTCCGCCAGCCGCTCGTTCTCGGCTTTCAGAGATGCCACGTCCGCCCGCAACTCCGCGATTTCTGTCGGCTCCAGACCGGAATCCTTGTCACGTTTGCGCTTGGCCGGCTTGTGCGTCTGTTCGTCGAGATTGATCAGCACGCTCCCCAAGTTGTCGCGGAGTGCTCTTGCTGGGCGCTGGAGAAGATGACGTATTTCGCCAGGGGTCGCGGAGGTCTTGGTGGCCATAAGTCCGCCTCGCCTGTTTGCCACAGCGCTTCAACTAACTTGTGCGACAAAGAGCATTTCGTCTTGCAGCCACGCCTGAGTCGGTCGACCCCGTAGGTCCGGTTCCATTTCCTCGGCGCCACGATAGAAGCCGTCGATTGCCAGCAACTCGGCTTCCAGCTTGTTGCAGAAGATTCGCGCACGGGGGTTGCCATTCGATCCTGCCAGCGCTCGGCCACGCAGCGCGCCGTACACATGGATCGAGCCACCCGCGATGATTTCCGCTCCAGATGCGACCGCGCCCAGGACCGTGACATCACCACCGGCGAACACAACGGACTGACCCGAGCGCACCGGGCTCTCCAGCAACAGTGAGGCCGGTTCCTGTGACGGCACCGGGCGGGCAGGCATTTCCTGCGTTTGTGTCTGAGGAGCCACTGGTTCAACGACCGTGGTCGTCCGGCCGCCTTTAAGCACTGGCGGCAGTTCAGGTCCTATATCGGCCTGGCTGACGCCTTCGATCCCCATGATACGGATGCCGCGCGTTTGCAGCTCGGTGACGAGGTGGGCAACTGCATTCTTGCTCAGCACGAGGGCTGACAGGTCAAGCACAACGGGCTTGCCTGCAAAGAAGCCAGCCGAGCGGCGCGTCCAGATGTCGAGATTGGACAAAAAATCGAAGACTGGCACCTCGGGCGTGAGCACGTAGGCGATGTAGGAGCGTCCGCAAATGCGCATCGAGCGGAGCGATGGAACCGTATCAGGCACGCCATTCTCCAATCCTCTTCCTGAACACTATGGCCGGCTTATAGTTAACAACTGGTTACCGCGCTCAGCTGTGCGAGAAGCCTGTCGAGAACATCGTGACTGGGCATCAAACGGCTCCGGGGTCTTGCTTATGGGCAGCCTCTGCCCGATGACGTATGCTTCTGGCCATGAAACGACCGACGCCGAAACAAACACCGCGCGAGCGGCTGATCCGGATGCTGGAGAAGAAGCCTCCGGCTCCTTCGCTCAAGGCGCGCCTGGGTCACAGGTCGAAGGCCAGCGCGCCGCGTAGGCCCCGGTCGGCCACGGAGACGAATGAGTGGGCTTCGTAGGGGCTCTGGCCATGGTCGAGTGCAGGCGCGGCTACTTGCGTAACCGCTCGCCCGGCTCACGCGCGTAGTACTTCCGAATCTCGTCGGCGTTGGCCGCTTGCTCCGGCGACAGCCCCTTCACATACAGCCGCATCCACCCTTCCTCGGGGATGATGTCGAAGGCAATGCCGTGCTGGCGCTGGAGCTCGGCCGCGACGCCTAGTCGCCATGTGGCGTAGTCCTCGGTACTCGTCGTGCTCGCTGTTCGCTTCACGGCCTTGCTTGCCTTGCCACCGGCAGCGCGCTGCCAGGATGCCTCTGCCTGACTCTACGGAGCCCGCCTGTGTGTTTTGTGGCCGTGCCGCCCTTAGGCGCCGCGCTGAACGCATCCACGGGCTTCTGTGAGTCATGCACCGCCATGGTGCGGTGACTCTTGTACCCTGCGCGCAGCACCGGGCCTGCCCTGTTCGTCGGCGGCTGGGCGCTGGCGCAACTCTGGCTGTTCTGGGTGGCGCCACTGATTGGCGGGGCGATCGGCGTCTATGCGTACCGCTGGCTCAGCGAAGAACCATCTACCCCGGTCACCGGCACCGACCGGCCAGCCGCTGAGAAGGAGGCAAACACACGACTGCATGTAGGTGCCGTAGTTTGCGCCTCAGATATGACCGCCAGGAATAGACCCCCGGTAGGCCAAAGCAGGTACTCGCACGAAGGTGGCGCTGGCGGTGGCCAAGGCGCGCGGCACGCGCTTGGGTAATCACAAGCTGGCCAAGGCGCGCAAGCGCGCCGTTGCCTCTCTGAAAGCCGCAGCGGACCAATTCGCGGCGAACGTGCTGCCAGTGATCCGTGAAATTCAGCAGGCGGGTCGGCGCTGTGTTGGCGCGCGGTAGCTAATTTCTAAAATCGGCGAGGTCGGGCGTGAAGCTCGGCCCTCGCGCCGGAAGCACCCCCTCTCGGCACAACGCGCAATTTTCGCCCTTCCGTGTGCGCATGGCTCGCGCGCACTGATACATTCTCCGCATAGCTTGTCGGCATGATCGATGGTCATCGGGCGAGCCACAATGCGATCCCCGTCGCGAACGCGGCAACAATCATGATGGCGCAGATCAGGAGCGAGCGGGCTTGCGGCGTCATGTTCAGGCGGCTTGTGGGCTGCGTTGTCGGCCCGTGTCCGGAAGCAAGAAAGGGGCCACGCGGTTCCGCCGGAGAACGGCGTGGCTTGGGAGACACCGTGATCGGTAAATAGAGACAACCGAGGGTCGAGTTTATTTTTCTTATCGAGTGTCGGCTCGTTGACTGACGGCTGGCTGAGAATTTGGCACAGTTTTGCTGTCATGCGACACCTTTGGACTAAGTGCTCATGGATGATCCTGAGCTGATCATCGCCTATGGCTCGCTGGGGATCGCGGTGATCTGGTTCGTTGGCGGCCTATTGTGGGCTGATTTGGATGAGCGACCGCCAAATCGGTGACGATCGTCGCCACCCGAGGCGCTGGACATGAATTTAGACTTAGACCTGAAATGGATATGGTTCGCCTTGGCGGCGATGTTCGCGCTCGGGATGTTGACGTCCTCGGTCGGCTAATGAGGCGGCCTACTTCCGCGCAGTGCCTCGATCATCGTTGCGCACAGTCGAACGGGATGACGCTCGCCCCTGCGTCGTGCCCTCTCGGAGTTTGCTGGCAAAGTTCACGAGTGACCTCGCGGCCCACCGGGCGCATCGTGACCCTAAAGAAAGCCGTCGCGATAGGCGCAATAAGTCCTTAGAGCCGTCATTGATTTAAAATCAAATATTCAAGTTTTTGTAAAACGCCATCAGCCATTCGTTGTGTGTGGGTGGGGGCAAAAAAATCAAGCAAAGATTTTGAACGGACGGACAGTTCGTTGTGTGTGGGTGGGGGCAAAAAAATCAAGCAAAGATTTTGAACGGACAGCTAGGCGCAATAAGTCCTTAGAGCCGTCATTGATTTAAAATCAAATATTCAAGTTTTTGTAAAACGCCATCAGCCATTCGTTGTGTGTGGGTGGGGGCAAAAAAATCAAGCAAAGATTTTGAACGGACGGACAGTTCGTTGTGTGTGGGTGGGGGCAAAAAAATCAAGCAAAGATTTTGAACGGACAGAGTGCCGCGCACGGCAATCAACCCGAACAAACTACGAATTTGTGAAGCGGGCTCGATGCAACCAATCGGTTAGCCTCCGCCCAGGACCGGATCGTGTCCCTGGGAGTGGTGTAGCTCGCCGTGGGCAACGGCGATCACCGCGTAGGCCGGATTGATCATCTGCCAGAGCGGGCAGGTTGACGATCGGATCATCGCTCAACGGGACGATGGTTTCCAGCGTCATGTAGCGAGCCCGCTGGACTGCCCATTCGTCGTTCTGCTCGAGCAGGATTGCGCCGACCAGGCGGACAATAGCGTTCTCGTTGGGAAAGATGCCAACCACATCGGCGCGGCGCTTGATCTCACCATTCAGGACCGGAGGCGCCAGGCGGGGTGGCAGGTTCCAGCAAAACATTGGCACAAACGAACAAGAATGCCTGATTAATCTGAGCAAATGTCATGTTATCGTCAGCAGTAGCCTTGAACGCGAGAATTCGCCCCCTTCTTCGGCAATAAGGTCGAGAGGGAGCCCACAATAGGGAGAAACGAAATGCGCAAGCTCGGCTTACCGATCGTCACCATCACCGCGTTGTCCGTCGGCATGCTGTTCGCGGCGACCAATATGACATCGGCACAGCAGGCGGCCAAAAAGCTGACCTACGAACAAGCTTGGGCCTTTTGCAAGCAGCAGGTCACGTCCGTCCTCGGGACTGACTCGACGACGAGCGCGGGGCGCTATACCCGAGGCGCGGCCTGCATGAGGGAGCAGGGGTACCGGCTGAAGAAGTCGTCTAAGTAGAACAGCGATCGCATGCGGCTCCGGCACATGGTCCGGGAGCCGCGGCGGAATTCGACCGAAGTCGTGCGACGTGGCGTAAACCCAGACGCTCGGCCTCGAAATCCCACCGACCCTCCTCGCCCGCGCGGGAGTTCATCACCCTGCTTGGCGCCCCGCGGTGTGGCCGCTCTACCTAAGGCGGACAACATGTTCTATTACAGACCGCTTGTCAGCAACTGGCGCTCAGCGCGTGGGAGGGACATACTCCGTCTCCCGAGTGCGACGCGTTCAGAGGCTCCTCATGACGTGCGAAGATTTGGTTGTAGCTTGCTTTTTGGATGATCGAGCGCCGCTCGCAGTACCTGAATTGAATCGCGAGCGCACGTTAAAGTACCTGGAGTGCTGTTACAATCAGGGCATGTCTTGGAAGGATGTGGAGCAGCAGATTCAGGATTGCCTACAGGAAAGAGGGGTGCCGCGCGAAGGCATTTTGAGACAGTTAAAGCTGGCGAGACCCCTCCTCCAGCCTTGGTTAGATTAGGGCGTGTACTCATAAATCGCGATGTTTGGCGGTCGCTGGCTGATGTCCGCTGCCGCGCGCAGCCCTGTGCCGCGTTTTGCGAGGTACGCCCTGGCACTGGCGAGCGGAACGTCGGTCGTGTCTTTCGGGCGGACGGTCTTGACCGCGAAGGAGCGCCACATTGCGCAACATGATGCCCAGTCCCGTCCTGAAACGATCCGTGGTGCTGTCCGGGCACAAGACCAGCATCAGCCTGGAGGAACCGTTCTGGCAGGCACTGCGGGAGATCGCGACCGAGCGCGGGATCACCACGGCGGCGCTCCTCAACTCCATTGCAAGTAAGCGGGTCGAGGGCAATCTGTCGTCGGCGCTGCGCGTGTTCGTGCTCGAACACTTTCGCGCCGCTTGCAAAAAGGAAACGTAGGCGTGAAACGAAGTGGCCGAGGTTGGGGCGGACCAACCCACTAGCTGGTGTCAATTCGCGGCCCGCTCGGCAAACGCACGGTGAAGACCGAGCCCTTGCCTGGCTCGCTCGTCACCGTCACGTCACCCCCCATCATGCGCGCGAGCTTGCGCGAGAGGGCAAGGCCGAGCCCGGTGCCGCCGTAGCGCCGCGCGGTCAAGGAGTCGGCCTGGGTGAAATCCTGGAACAGCTTCGCCTGCTGCTCCTCAGTTAGGCCGATGCCGGTGTCGGCGACGGCAAGCTCGATCCAGTCGCGGCCGTCCACCACGTGGCGAACCTGCAGCGCAACCTCGCCATCCTTCGTGAACTTGCAGGCGTTGCTCAACAGGTTGAGCAGGATTTGCTTAAGCCGCATGGGGTCTGCGGTCAGCTGGTCAAGGTTCTCTTGGGCTTCCAGCACGAGGCGGTTCTTGTTCTTCTCGGCCAGCTGACCTGTGGTGCCGATCACTTCGTCGATCAGCCGGGCCAAGTTCACCGGCTCGGGATTGAGGTCGAGCTTACCGGCCTCGATCTTGGAGAGGTCGAGCACTTCGTTGATGAGGCCAAGGAGGTGTGTGCCGGCGGCGTTGACCCGGCGCAGCGGCTCCAGCACCTTTTCCGCACCGAACTTCGGTGCGTTCGTCACTATCATCTCCGACAAGCCGATGATTGCGTTGAGCGGCGTGCGCAGCTCGTGGCTCATGCTGGCAAGAAACTGAGACTTGTGCTCGCTTGCTTCCGAGAGCTGCCGGCTCTTCTCCTCGATCTCGCTGAACAGCCGCGCGTTCTTGATCGCCAGCACCGACTGGGTCGCGAAGGTCTGCAGGAGATCGACGGTGTCGTTAGGGAATTCACCCGGCTGCCTGCGCCGGACCACCAGCGCGCCAACGATCCGGTCGGCACCGAGAAGCGGTACGACCAGGAAGGCGCGGAAGCCAGCGCGGACGATGACGTCGAGAACGAGCGACGACGGATCGCTCTGAATGTCTGTAATCTGGATAGGAATGCGGCCCTCTGCTGCCCTACCGATCGCTGTCTCACCGATGCGGATGCGACTATCCTTGATCGCGGCGATGATCGTGTCGTCCATTCCGTACGTCGCGCGTAGCTGGAAATCTTGGCTGGTCTCGTCAAACACGTAAATTGCACCGGCGTCGGTGTTGGAAAGCTGGGTCGCCTTGGCGACGATGGTGGTCAAGACCGTTTGCAGATCGACGGTCGAATTGACCGCTTGGGTGACCTCGCCAAGCGCCCGCAATTCATCGACCGATTGTGTGAGTTCGCGCGTTCGTGCCTGGACCTCGTCGAACAACCGCACGTTCTCGATCGCGATCACCGCCTGGTCGGCAAAGGTGGTGACAAGCTCGATTTGCTTGTTGGTGAAGGGGCGCACCGTAAAGCGCCCCAACGCTAGCACCCCGATTGGAACTCCCTCTCGCATAAGTGGAAGGCCGAGCAGGGTGCGAAAGCCACCGCGCTGTTGAGATTCCCACGCATCATATTCTGGATCGGCTAGGACGTCGGGGATGTGAACTGTTTTGCACTCTAGCGCGGTTCGTGCGATCAGACTCCCTCGCCCAGGCTCAATCGACTGACGTTTCATGTATTCTTCATACTCGCGCGGGTAGCCATAGTTCGACGCGAGGTGATAGCTCTTGCCCTCGCGACGAAAGATGAAGGCAGTGTCCGACTCGCAAAGCCGGGCCGCAGACCCGACCAACGTATCGAGCACCAGGCGCAGGTCGAAGGTCGAACGACTGATCACCTTCAGCACATCGGCCGTGGCCGTCTGCTGCTGCAGGGACTCGCGCAGCTCGTTAAGCAGCCGCGTGTTCTCGATCGCAATGACGGCCTGTTTAGCGAAATTGCTCACCAGCTCAATCTGCTTGTCGGTGAATGGCCGAACTTCCTTGCGATAGATGGCGAGGGCGCCGACGAACTCGTCCTCCTTGAACATTGGGACGGCAACCAACGTGCGGATACCGGCGTCGTCGGCGGCAGTGACCGTCAACGGATGACCGCCGAGATATGCCTCGGTCTCTCGCAGGTCGGCCACCTGAGCCGGCTTATGGGATTGGGCAACAAGGACCAGCGGGGAGTCCGGGCTGGGCCGGACCGTGGCGCTCCGCCACTGCTTTACGTAGGCCGCCGGCAGCGCGCCGTGAAACGCAGCGTTGCGGAAGGCATCTCCTTCACGCAGCCACATCGCGCCGTAGCTGGCCTCGCAAAGCTTTGTCGCATTCGCGAGCATCGCGTCGAACACCGGCTCCAGCTCGCCCGGCGAGCTAGAGATGACATTGAGCACCTCGGAGGTCGCGGTCTGCTGCTCCAGCGCTTCGCTCAGCTCACGCGTACGCTGCTGCTCGGCCTCAAATAGGCGCACGTTCTCGATCGCGATAACTGCCTGGTCGGCGAATGTGGTCACCAGCTCAATCTGCTTCTCCGTAAAAGGCTGAACCCGCCGACGGAGCAGGTTGATGACACCAATCGGACTTCCTTCACGAAGCAGCGGCACTCCGAGCACCGTACGAAAGCCCGCCTTCTGCTGGACTTCGAGCCTCTTGTATTCAGGGTCGGCCAGCACATCGGGGATATGATTGGTGGTACCGTCCGCCAGCGTTCGTCCGATGACGCTTCCACGCCCTGGCTCGTGTGGGATGGTCCTAAGATAGTCTTCAAGCCCCGGAGGGAAGTTGTAGGTTGTGGCGTAATAGTAGGCCGTACCCTTTTGGCGGGCGATGGTGGCCATATCCGCTTCGCACAGCCGCGCGGCCGATTCGGTAAGCGTGTCGAGCACGACCTGCAGGTCGAAGGTGGACCGGTTGATGACCTTGAGCACATCGGCGGTAGCACTCTGCTGCTGCAGCGACTCGCGCAGCTCGCCCAGCAGCTGGGTGTTCTCGATGGCGATGACAGCCTGCTTCGCAAAATTCCCGACTAGCTCGATCTGTTTGTCGGAAAATGGCTGAGGCTCCTCACGATAGATGGCAATCGCGCCCACCAGCTCACCTCCCTTGAGCATCGGCACGGCAACCAACGTCCGCGCGCCGGCTAGCTTGGTGAGCGACGGTTCGGTGAAGCCCGGCGGAACGTTGAAAAAACCTGGCTCACTCAGAACATCGGGGATGTAAGCTGTTTGCCTCGTCCGGGCGACGCGGCCAAGCGTCGTATTCGGCCCCGGACGCCGTGGTCCGGCCCGCCGCAGGTCCTCGGCAAGCGCCAGCGGCACGCCGTTCGTCGCCGCCAGCCGGAAGGTGTCTCCTTCGTGCAAATATAAGGTACCGTATTTGGCCTCGCAGATGCGTACCGCGTTTTCCAGCATGGCCTCAAAGACCGGCTCAAGCTCGCCGGGCGAACTGCTAATGATCTGGAGGACCTCCGAGGTCGCCGTCTGCTGCTCCAGCGCCTCTCGCAGCTCGTTGAGCAGGCGTGTGTTCTCGATCGCAATGACGGCTTGGTTGGCGAAATTCTGCACCAGCTCGATCTGCTTTTCGGTGAAGGGGCGGACTTCCTGGCGATATATGCCGATCGCGCCGATCAACTCGTCGTCCTTGAGTATCGGAATAACAAGAAGTGTCCGGGCACCCGCGAGAGGGCCTAGACGCCCGCGGGTGGCGGGCGGCTGAGCCATGACATCTGGAATGTGAACCAACCGCTTGGTCTTCGCGAGGCGATCGAGATCATGCCCGGCGGGAGGGTAAACGACCGGCTCCCGTCGCATGGCTTCGGCAAACGCGGATGGGGCACCATGTAATCTCACGTGTCGGAAGCCGCCATTTTCGTATAGCAAGAAATTACCAAATTGAGCCTCGCAAATCCGGACAGCTTTTGTCAGCATCGCGTCGAAAACGGGCTCAAGAGAGCCAGGTGAGCTCGCGATAACCTGCAGCACCTCGTCGGTTGCGGCCTGCCGCTCCAACGCCTCACTCAGCTCGCGCCGTGCATGCGCAAGCTGGGCTTCCACGGCCGTACTACCGGCATCCTGTGGCATATGGCGCCCCTGCCGCCTGCCAATGCGTAATAGCTTGCCGCAATGGCTGGTCGAGCAAGGAAAAGTGTACGCGACGCCGGGAAGCCGGTGAAGTGCGACTTGATGATCAGCCTGCAGACGGCCGAGGCTCTCGGGCTCGAAGTGCCTCCGTCCCTGCTAGGCCGCGCAGACGAGGTGATCGAGCAGACGAGCTTTTTCTGCTGCGGTGGTAAGTTCAGAATTGGTTCATCTGAGACCCGCGTTCGTGACGCAGGGAGGTCCGCGCTCGGTGGTAATCCGGTCGTTGACGGGACATCGCCTGAAGGGCCGGGTCTGACCCGGAGCCGACCCTAACCGGCGGGTTGGACCAAGCCTGCGGCACGAGTTCGGGTGGGTTTTCCGGATTCAGAACGATTCAGGTCTAGCCCAAGGACCAGCCGACGACTCTAGACCATGCTGGTTGCCATCGCGGTTCTGCGGTAGGCTCGTCGGCCAGCGAAAAAGAACAACATCTCCAAACGCTGTCTGTGCGCTTCAGGGGAGGCACGGCATGAGACGGCGGGATTTCATCACGCTCATCGGCGGCGCGGCGGCGTGGCCGCTCGCGGCGCGGGCGCAGCAGCCGGGTGAGCGCACACGACGTATCGGCATGATTTCCCCCGTCAACGATCAGGTTGCCCAAGCGCGCCACGCGGCATTCATTCAAGGACTGCAACAATTGGGCTGGACGGAGGGCCGCAATGTGCACATTGACGCCCGCTGGTCTGCAGGCAATGCCGCCGAGATACGTAGATACGCTGCGGAATTAGTCGCGCTTGCGCCCGATGTCCTCTTCGCTATCGGCGGCGCGAGCATGGGACCGATGCTTGAGGCAACGCGTACCGTGCCGATCGTATTCGCGGTCCTTCCCGATCCGGTCGGTTCCGGCTTCGTCAAGAGCCTGTCGCGGCCGGGCGGCAACGCGACCGGCTTCATGATGTTCGAATACAGTTTGTGCGGCAAATGGCTGGAGCTGCTCAAAGAGATCGCGCCGCGCGTGACGCGGGCGGCGGTCCTTCGCGATCCCGCTATAACCGCCGCCATCGGCCAGTTCGCCGTCATCCAGTCCGTAGCGGGGTCGGTCGGCGTGGACGTGATTCCGGTCAACCTGAGCGACGCCGCGGAGGTCGAGCGCGAGCTTGTGGCCTTTGCGCAGTCCGCGAATGGCGGCATGATCCTGACGGCAAGCGCCTTGTCGGCGGTCCATCGTGATCTGATCATCACACTTGCAGCCCGGCACAAGCTGCCCGCGGTATATCAGGAGCGCAACTATGCGGCTGCCGGCGGGTTGATATCCTACGGGCCGAATTTCGTCGACCAGTGCCGGCGAGCCGCAGGATACGTCGATCGCATCCTCAAGGGCGAGAAGCCGGCCGACCTGGCGGTGCAGGCGCCCACCAAATACGAACTGGTGATCAACCTCAAGACAGCGAAGGCGCTCGGCCTCGAAATCCCGCCAACCTTGCTCGCCCGAGCCGACGAGGTGATAGAATGAACAGACGAGCAGCCATTACACTGCTCGCCGGCGCGGCGGCATGGCCGCTCGTGGCGCGGGCGCAGCAGCCGGGAAGACTGCCCACCATCGGGTTTCTCGGCGGCGGTGCGCCGACGAGCCAACGAACTTGGGTGGAAGCATTTGTTCGGCGGCTGCGCGAACTCGGCTGGACCGAGGGCCGGACAGTATCGATCGAGTATCGCTGGGCGGAGGGGCGCAGCGACAGCCTCGCCGAGATCGCGGCCGAGTTCGTCCGGCTCAATGTCGATCTTATTTACGCGGTCGGAACCGAGGCAGCGCTCGCCGCCAAGCAAGCGACATCGGTTGTCCCTATCGTATTTCCAGTGACAGGCGACCCCATCGGTACCGGGCTCGTCGCAAGTCTGGTGCGACCCGGCGGCAACGTCACCGGCCTGTCAAACCTTGCGGTCGATCTCGCTGCCAAACGACTGGAAATACTGCGCGAAGTTTTTCCGCGCCTCAACCGCCTAGCGATCATGGCCAATCCTGTCTATTCGGCTGGCGTACTGGAATTGAGCGAGATACAAGCGGCAGCGCGCACGCTCAGTATCGACATTGTCCCACTGGAGTTCCGCCGCGCCGAAGACATTGCGCCTGTCTTCGATGCTCTCAAAGGGCGCGCAGAAGCGCTCTATGTTATCGGCGATCCGCTGGCGAACTCCCAACGGATGCGCATCAATACGTTCGCGCTCGCCGCACGACTGCCAACGATGTACGTTCAGCGCGAATATGTCGAAGCGGGTGGTTTGATGTCCTATGGGCCGAACTACCCGGACCTGAACCGTCGCGCAGCCGACTACGTGGACAAGATATTGCGCGGTACGAAGCCCGCCGACCTCCCCGTCGAGCAGCCCACCAAGTTCGACCTTGTCATCAACCTGATCACTGCCAAGGCGCTCGGCCTTACCGTGCCGCCGACGCTGCTCGCCCGCGCCGACGAGGTGACCGAGTAAGAAGCGGCAGGCGGGGTACCGGGAGTCCACCCGCTCATCGATGAACCCGTACCACACGGCTATACTGTTACACAATCTACGTGCTCAGACCCGAAGTTAGGGAGGTGACCATGGGCATGAAGACGATCTTGGTTCCGACCGAAAACCATGACGCGATGCGGTCAGCGCTGGAAACCGCGCTGCAGCTGGCACGCCGGTGCGATGCTTACATCGAAGGATTTGCGCTGCGCTGGGACATCAGCACGTTTGTTGCATTCGATGGTGTCCCGATAGGAATATATGAGCAAGACATCTCAAAGGAGGCAAAGCAAGCATGTCAGCTTTTTGAGTCCTTCATGCGGGAGCATGATGTGCCGCGCGCAACTCGCACGACAGCGGCGCTGTCCTTTGGGTGGCTAGATGATGCACCAGAGGGTGAAAGCTTCGTCGGCAGCTACGGGCGTGTTTTCGACGTGATCGTCATGCGCAGGCCTACTGCGACCTCGACTCCCCTGCACAACAGAGCAATTGAGTCCGGCGTGTTTGAAAGTGGTCGGCCGATATTGCTATCCCCGCCGTTGCCGTCGCGGCAGATCGCCACCAACGTCCTGGTTGCGTGGAACTGCAGCACGGAGCAGGCACGGGCCACTGCGTTTGCGATGCCGCTTCTTCGCCTGGCCGATCGCGTCACAGTCCTGACAGTGGTTCGTGGAACTGGAGTGCCGGGCCCGTCCGCTGCGCAATTGATCCAATACCTGCAACGCAATGGGATTGCGGCCGCGCCAATGAGCGTCGAACTTGACGGCAGAACCACCGGCGAAGCGATTCTCGCGACAGCGGAATCATTGGGCTGCGACCTTCTCGTTAAGGGTGCCTACACGCAGAGCCGGTTGAGACAAATGATATTCGGTGGGGCAACCCAACACGTATTGGCAAATGCGACCTTGCCCGTCTTGCTCGCGCATTAACCTGGTGGCTGGCAACTCTGCCGTCCACCAACAGCTTGTTCACTCACGGCACTGCTTGGCACGTTTGCCAGGCGGATGGAATGTCTGCTTCTGGGCACGAAGCACGAAGCTGCCGTTCGCGACGCTGCAACATTACGTCGGCTATTGGGGGGTACAGCGGACTCAACGCGGACGGGGCTTTTGGGCCGCTCATGACCATCACCCCGACCGTGACCGCGGCGGTTACGACGGCGAGCACCTCGAAGGTCACCGCATAGAGCCCAGCGGTCGTGGCCCTGTGGATTTTGCAGGAGCGCGGATGGGTGCACCGGATTCAGAAAATTTCAGGTCTAGCCCAAGGACAGCAACTCTAGACCATGCTGGTTGCCATGCCAGTTGTGGGGTAGGCTCGTCGGCCAGCGAAAAAGCACGCTGTCTGTGTGCTTCATTGAAGGTACAGCATGAGGCGGCGCACGTTCATCGCTCTGCTCGGCGGCGCAGCAGCGGCGTGGCCGCTCGCGGCGCGAGGGCAGCTGGCGAGCGGGTGCGGCGGATCGGAAGAAACCGCTATCGCCCTCTGTTCGGCGGACGTCCATCTCGGGCTGCTCAGAAAGCGCACATGAGCCCGCCCGACAAGAAGGTAGTCACGCGCTTCGCAACCTGGGGAGACTTTCAATGACGATGAGGCCTGATCCGACCTTCCACGCATCGCCAAAGCTTGCGATGGAAGCTCCGCCGGAGATTTCGCCTACACCTTGCTGCTCAGCCCGGACTTCTCGAAGCCCGACGCGCTCGCGGTGATCGACGTGAAGCCCGGCTCGCCCACATTTAGCCAGATCGTCCACACGGTGACGATGCCCAACAAGGGGGACGAGTTCCACCATTTGGATGCGACCTGGGCCTTCAGTCTCGTCTTGGTGGGCATTCTATCGCTTGCGATCAGCCTGGCGAGCGAGCACTGAACCGCATTGCGATCGGTCGGACGCACCGGGCGGCGCGAAAGGGCGGCCACGGCTGCAGGGCGTTCCAGGCGCGCTTCAGGACAATTCAGGAGCGCCTCAGGACGCCGCCAGTCCGTTCTGCTACTGTCAGCCGCGTGCGGAGGAGATGCCCATGCATCGGCGCGCGTTCCTCACCCTGCTCGGCGGTGCAGCGGCGTGGCCGCTGGCGGCGAGCGCACAGCAACCGCCGAGCGTTTCGCTCATCGGCGTCCTGTCTCCGGTTTCTGGGGCTGCAGCGGCGCGCAATGTCGAAGCCCTGCGCGAGGGACTGCGCGGTCGCGGTTATGAGGAAGGCCGCAACATCGTCATCGAATTCCGTTTCGCCGATGGGATGCCCGGACGCCTGCCCGATCTCGCTGCCGAGTTGGTCAGGCTCAGACCCGCCGTGATCATCGCCGGATCAGCACCCGGCGCCTTGGCTGCAGGGAACGCGACACGCACGATTCCTGTCCTCTTCACGCAAAACCAGGATCCGATGGCCTTGGGGCTTGTCCACAGCATGGCGCGCCCAGGGGGCAACGTCACCGGCTTCTGGAGCGAGGGGGATGAAGGGCTGATCGGCAAGCGCCTCGAACTGCTCAAGGACGCAGTGCCGAGCGTCTCCGAGATCGGGTTTATCGTCAATCCTGAGGACACGGCCGATGTCAACGCGCTCAGCTCGCTTCCAGCGGTCTCCCATGGCTTGAGTCTCGGCGTTCGTGTCCTCGAAGTGCGAACAGCGGCAGAGCTCCAGATGGCTTTCGCCGCTGCAGGGCGCGAACGCCTGCAGGCGCTGCACATCAGCCAATCTCCGTTGTTCAACAGCCACCGCAGCGAGATCGCCGCGATGGCGTTAAGGGCACGCTTACCTGCGGTCTACGGTTTTCGCGAGTTCGCCCTCGCCGGCGGCTTGATCTCCTACGCGACGAGTTTACCCCACACCTACAGGCAATTGGCCATCTTCGTGGACAAGATTTTGAAGGGCGCAAGTCCGGCTGACCTGCCGATCGAACGCGCCAGCAAATTCGAATTGGTCATCAACCTCAAGACAGCAAAGGCGATGGAGCTCGAGCTTCCTTCGAAGCTGCTCGCCATCGCCGACGAGGTGATCGAGTGAACGGGCGGCAGTTGATCGGGCTGCTCAACACGGCGGCAGCGTGGCGTGTCGCAGCGCACGCGCGAGGGTCGTCAGTTGCGGTGATCGGATACTTCTACACTGGTGCTCCCAAAACCAGCGCGCATCTCATGTCAGCGTTCCGTGACGGGTTGAGCGAAGCCGGCTATATCGAAGGCCGCAATGTGGTTCGCGTAGCAGTCATCTTCGCCAGCGCGCCAGTCGCCGCCCTCGCAACGAAAGCCGCCACGACCACAATCCCGATCGTCTTTCGTGTCAGCGCGGATCCGGTCGAGCTCGGGTTGGTCGCAATATGACCGGCGTCCATGCCATGAGTTGGAACGTCGATGGCGAGCATCCGGCTGACATGCCGGTTCTGCGTGCGAGCAAGTTCGAGTTCGTTAGTTCAAACGGCCAACGCGCTCGGTCTCGAAATCCGCCAAGCGCACTGCTCGCCCGCGCCGATGAGGTCATTGAATGAAGCGCCGCGAGTTCATCACGATGCTTGGCGGCGCGGCGGCGTGGCCGCTCGCGACGCGCGCCCAGCCGGGCGAGCGGATGCGGCGCATCGGCGTGGTGATGAGTTTTGCTCCCGGCGACCCGGAATCGCAGCTGCGCATTGCTGCGTTCGAAAGAGGGCTACGGGACCTGGGATGGGTGGAGGGGCGCAATCTCCGGACCGAGTACCGTTGGGCCGACAACGCCAACGCCTTACAAGCCCACGCGACGGAGCTGGCAAGCATGGCGCCGGACTTGATTTTGGCCAACAGCACTCCGGTGATGGCCGCCCTCAAGGCGCAGACCCGCACCCTGCCGATCGTGTTCGTGCAGGTGACGGATCCGATCGGCCAAGGATTCGTGTCGAACCTGGCGCATCCGGGCGGCAATGTTACCGGATTCACCAGTTTCGAGTTCTCGATTGGGACCAAGTGGCTGGAGGCGCTCAAGGAGATCGCGCCGCGAGTGAAGCGCGTCGCGGTCATCTTCAACCCGGAGACGGCGCCATTCGCCGACTTATTTTGGCGGCCGCTCGAGGCCGCTGCCCCGTCCTTCGCGGTCGCGCCGATCTCGGCCGGCGTGCGCAACACCGACGAGCTCGAGCGTATGGCGGCCGCATTCGCGCGCGAGCCGAATGGCGGTCTCGTGGTGCTACCCGACGTCAGCACGACCAACCATCGCGGCCTGATCATTGCGCTGGCGGCACGGCACCACCTGCCGGCGGTTTACCCGTTTCGTTACTTTGCGGCGAGCGGCGGCCTATTATCATACGGCACCGACGTGGCCGATGTTTTTCGGCGCGCGGCCTCCTATGTCGACCGCATCCTCAAAGGCACCAATCCGGGCCAACTTCCGATTCAGGCGCCGGCCAAGTACGAGCTGGTGATCAACCTGCACACCGCGAAGTCGCTCGGGCTCTCCGTCCCGCCCACTCTGCTCGCCCGCGCCGACGAGGTGCTCGAGTGAACCGGCGGGAGTTCATCACCCTCCTCGGCGGTGCGGCAGCGTGGCCGTTGGCGGCACGTGCGCAGCAGCTGGTGACGAAAATCCCACGCATCGGCATCATCGACGACTCGCCCCTGTGGAATCCGTTTCGGAGTGGTCTGCGCGACCTTGGGTACTTTGAAGGCCAGAACATCGCCTATGAGTACGGCTATGCCCATGGAGCGCCCGAGCGGCTGGCGGAGGTTGCAGCGGAACTGGTCCGCCGCCCCGTGGACCTCCTCGCTACATTTGGTACGCCGCCGACCCGCGCGGCCAAGGAGGCGACCGCGACGATCCCGATTGTCATGATTGGGATCGGAGATCCGCTCGGGGCACAGCTCGTAACGAGCCTTGCCAAGCCGGGGGCAAATATCACCGGGAATACCATCCTCAGTCCGGACCTGACGTCCAAACGCCTGCAGCTTCTCAAGGAGGTTATTCCCTCGGTGTCGCGCCTGGCCTTCCTTTGGAATCGCGATAATGCCTCGAACGTGAGCATCCTCGAAGAATTGCGGGGAGCTGCAGCGGCCTCGGGGATCACGCTCATTTCCGTCGAGGCGCACAACGTCACGGATTTTGACAATGCTTTTGCTGTTATCACGAGGGAGCTACCGGATGCGTTTTTGATGACGAACGATCCCTTTCACCAAATGCACATTCAGATGATCCTGGAATTTCTGGCACAGAAACGGTTGCCCGGCCTTTTTCAGGCCCGCGAGTATGTGGCTGCTGGCGGTTTCATGTCGTACGGAGCGAACCTCCCGGACTTGTTCCGGCGCGGCGCGTTGTACGCGCACAAGATTTTGCAAGGGACCAAACCTGCCGACTTGCCTGTCGAACAGCCGGCGAAATTCGAGCTTGTCGTCAACCTGAAGACCGCCAAGACGTTCGGGCTCAGTATTCCGGAATCGTTTCTGCTGCGGGTGGACGAGGTGATAGAGTGAAAAACGGGGAGTTCATATCACTTGCTGGCGTTGCTGCAGTGTGGCCGCTCGCCGGGCGCGCACAGTTGGGAACCGAGCGTCTATGACCGCTTTGCCAGCCCAGCCCGTCGAACTGATGTCGGGCAAGCGCACGCCGATCCAGACCGCTCAGGCGAGCGGGCCAGCGGCGCGGGTGCGAAAGCGGCTGTTCATCAAGTACGTCGCCTTGTTCGTCGCCGTGGTGCTCCTGGCGCTGTCGGCGAGCGGCGCGTTCGACGTCTATTTCTATTACAACGAGCACAAGGTCTCCCTCATCCGCATCCAGCGCGAGCAGGCCGAGGCGGCGGCGGCGAAGATCGGCCAGTTCGTCAAGGAGATCGAGAGCCAGCTCGGCTGGACGACCCAGCTGCCGTGGTCGGCCGGCTCGATCGACCAGCGGCGGTTCGATGCGCTGCGCCTGTTGCGCCAGGTGCCGGCGATCACCGAGCTCGCCCAGCTCGACGCCACCGGCAAGGAGCGCCTGCGGGTCTCGCGCCTCGCCATGGACGTGGTCGGCAGCGGGACCGACCTTTCGAAGGACCCGAAGTTCACCGAGGCGGTGGCCAACAAGGTCTACTACGGCCCGGTCTATTTCCGCCGCGAGTCGGAGCCCTACATGACGCTGGCGATCGCCGGAACGCGGCGCGACGCCGGGCGTCAGCGTCGCCGAGGTGAACCTCAAGCTGATCTGGGACGTGGTTTCGCAGATCAAGGTCGGCGAGCGCGGCCATGCCTACGTGGTCGACGCGCAGGGCCGGCTGATCGCGCATCCGGACATCAGCCTGGTCCTGCGCAACACCGATATGTCGCGCCTGCCCCAGGTTCGGGCCGCGCGCGGCGCGGCGGGTCAGACAACCGAACAGGTGCAAGAGGCCGAGAATATCCAAGGAAAGCCGGTGCTGACTGCCCATGCAGCGGTGGCGCCTCTCGGCTGGCTGATGTTCGTCGAGCTGCCGATCGAGGAGGCCTACGCGCCGCTCTGGGCCTCGCTCAAGCGCTTGTCGCTGATTCTGCTGACAGCCCTGGTGTTTGCGGTGCTTGCTGGCATGTTCCTGGCACGCCGCATGGTCGGGCCGATCCGGGCGCTGAGCACCGGCGCCGCGCTCATCGGCAGCGGCGATCTGGGCCAGCGCATCACCATTAGGACGGGCGACGAGCTGGAAGGACTTGCGGGCCAGTTCAACGAGATGGCCGGCCGCCTGCAGGAATCCTATGCCGGGCTGGAGCGCAAGGTCGAGGAGCGCACCAGCGAATTGCAGATGCGCACCGGGGAGCTCGATCAGTCGGTACGCGAGCTGCGCGCGCTCGGCGAGGTGAGCCAGGCGGTGAATTCCACCCTCGATCTGGAAACCGTCCTCGCCACCATCGTCGCCAAGGCGGTGCAATTGTCGAGCACGGCGGCGGGCGCCATCTACGTCACCGATCCGGACACCGGCACGTTCCAGCTGCGCGCCACCGACGGCATGAGCGAGGAACTGATCGAGGAGCTCAAGCACCATAGCATCGGTGCCGACCCGACCATCGTCCAGGCAGCGGGAACGCGTGCCCCACTGCAGATCGCCGATCTACGCAACGAGCCGATCACGCCGGTGCGGGAGCTCTTGCTACGCGCCGGCTATCGCGCCTTGCTGGTGATGCCCCTGCTCGGACCCGACGAGGTGGTCGGCGCGTTGATCGTGCGCCGCAAAGAACCTGGCAACTTCACGAAGGCGACGGTCGACCTGTTGCAGACGTTCGGGGCGCAGTCGGTGTTGGCGATTCAG
Source organism: uncultured Alphaproteobacteria bacterium (assembly GCA_963777755.1). GTDB lineage: Bacteria > Pseudomonadota > Alphaproteobacteria > Rhizobiales > Xanthobacteraceae > DATFWC01. The sequence goes on along the minus strand of CAVZSC010000039.1, from coordinate 527,474 downwards.
AACGCCCACCTGTTCGCCGAGGTGGAGGAAAAGGGAAAGCAGCTCGAGCTCGCGAGCCAACACAAGTCGCAGTTCCTCGCCAACATGAGCCATGAGCTGCGCACGCCGCTCAACGCCATCATCGGGCTCACCGAAATGATGGTCAACAACGCGGTGCGCTTCGGCACCGAGAAGGCAGCCGAGCCGCTCCGCCGCGTCCACCGCGCCGGCACCCACCTGCTCGGGCTCATCAACCAGGTGCTCGACCTGTCGAAGATCGAGGCAGGCAAGCTCGAGCTCAGCCCCGAATTGACGAACCTCGGCCAATTGGTCGATGAAGTTATCGGCACCGCACGCCAGCTCGCCGACCAGAACAAGAACCGCCTGGTCATGCAGGTCGAGGACAAGCTTCCGCCCATCATGATCGACCCGATGCGTCTGCGGCAGATCCTGCTCAACCTCCTCAGCAATGCTTGCAAGTTTACCAAGGAAGGCCAAGTCACGCTGCGCGTGCGCAAGGTGATGGATGGGCGCGGCTGGATCGAGCTTGCAGTCAGCGATACTGGCATCGGCATGACACCGGAGCAGCAGGCCAAGCTGTTCGAGGAATTTACCCAGGCCGATTCGTCGACCGCGCGACGCTTCGGCGGCACTGGGCTCGGCCTTGCCATCACCCGCAAGCTCGCCCGCATGATGGGCGGCGACGTGACGGTAACCAGCGAACCCGGAAAGGGCTCAACCTTCACAGTGCGACTGCCGGGTTCTGCTGAACCGCAGACCGGAGGCGCCACAGCGTTGGCGGCGGCAGATCAACAGTGCTCCGACTGCATTCTGGTGATCGACGACGATCTGACCGCCCGCGAGCTGATTAGCCATCAGCTGCAGGCGGAAGGATTCTCCGTCGTTACCGCTGCCGGCGGGCTGGAAGGCCTCAAGCGGGCAAAGGAATTGCAGCCCATGGCGATCACGCTCGACGTCATGATGCCGGACCTCGACGGCTGGTCGGTGCTGGCGGCGCTGCGCCAGGAGCCGAAACTGGCCGAGATCCCGGTGATCATGGTAACGATTGTAGACGAGCACCGCCGTGGCATTGCGCTCGGCGCTGCCGGCTACCTGACCAAGCCAATCGATCGCGAGCGGCTCACCACGCTGGTCCAGCGGTTTCGTGCGCCGGCGCGGCAGACACGCGTCCTGGTGGTCGATGACGATCCCATGCAATGCGAGCGCGTGCGCACCTGGCTGGAGCCGCAGCAATGGCTGATCACGGAGGCGGCGAACGGCAACGAGGCGCTGATCTGCCTGGGCAAGGAGAAGGCCGACCTGATCCTGCTCGACCTCATGATGCCGGAGATGGATGGTTTTCAACTGGTCGCCGCACTGCAAAAAGAACCCCTGTGGCGCGAGATTCCGGTTATCGTGGTCACCGCAATGGATCTTACGGAAGGGGATCGCGCGCGCCTCGCTTCAGGAATCGAATCGGTACTGGTGAAGAACAGTTTCGATCCCGCTGAGCTGGTCATGCGCATTCGCCGGCTTGTTCATTCTTCTGAGCGCTCCAAGGTACAAACGAGAGCCGTGTCGTGATTCGAATTCTGTATGTCGAAGACAATGAGGACAATGTTTACATGCTCAAGATGCGGCTCGAACTCACTGATGAGTTCGAGGTTTTGGTGGCGGAGGATGGCGAGAAAGGATGCGCGATGGCGGCCTCTGAAGGGCCGGATCTGATCTTGATGGATCTGGAGATGCCGGTCATCGACGGATGGGAAGCCACGCGGCGCCTCAAAAGCAAAGCCGAAACGCGCGACATTCCCGTCATCGGTCTGTCTGCACACGCTCTTGCTGGTGAACGTGACAAGGCACTTGCTGCGGGGTGTGAAGATTTTGACACTAAACCGGTAGAGTTTGACCGGCTCCTTGGTAAGATCAAAAAGCTTCTCGAGCAAAAGCGAGGATAATCTCACACCAATGCACTGGTCAGCCATACCCTGGCGAGACACGCTTGCGGCAATGCGCAACGACGAACCCCAGCAAGTCATCCATATCGTGGTCATCGGCTGCTGAGCACGTGCAGGGCTCTCCTGATTCATAACAATTCAGATCTAGCCAAGGACCTGCCGGCCACGTCGAATCATACTGGTTGCCATGCCAGTTCTGCGGTAGGCTCGTCGGCCAGCGAAAAAGAACAACATCTCCAAACGCTGGCTGTGCGCTTCAGGGGAGGCACAGCATGAGACGGCGCGAGTTCATCACGCTGCTTGGCGGCGCTGCGGCGGCATGGCCGCTCGTGGCGCACGCGCAGCAACCGGCGATGCCGGTGGTCGGATTTCTCGGCAGCAATTCGCCGGAATTGTATGCAGACCGTCTGCGTGCGTTCCGTGAGGGCCTGAAGGAAACCGGTCATGCCGAAGGCCAGAATCTTTCGATTGAATACCAATGGGCGCAAGGCCGCAACGATCGGCTGCCGGAGCTGGCGGAAGACCTAGTTCGTCGTCGGCCTGCCGCCATCATTACATCGACGACCCCTTCTACGCTGGCGCTTAAGGCGGCCACCGCGACGATTCCGATTCTCTTCTTCATAGCCGGCGATCCGGTTGCGCTTGGGCTTGTGGCTAGCCTGAACCGGCCCGGCGGCAACCTGACGGGCACGACCACCTTGACGTTGGAGGTAGGAACCAAGTGGCTCCAGCTCCTGCATGAAATGGTCCCGGCAGCGACCGGCTTCGCCATCATGCTCAATCCGACCAGTCCGGCCCTTGCGGAAGCTCAGGCGAGAGACCTGCAGGCGGCGGCCAGGACCCTCGGGCTGCAGATTTACTTGCTCCACGCCGCCAGTGACCGTGACTTCGATGAGGTCTTTGCGAAGGTGACGGAGCTGCGAGCAGGCGGGCTCATCATCAGCTCGGATTCGTTTTTCTTCACCCGCACCCAAGAACTGGCTGCAATAGCGTTGCGCCGTGCAGTACCCACGATCTTCGGGTTTCGCGAGTTCGCCGCAGTCGGCGGCTTGATGAGCTATGGAGCCAATATCTTGGAGGCACATCGCGCACTCGGCGTCTATGCCGGGCGCATCCTCAAGGGCGAGAAGCCGGCCGATCTGCCGGTCCAGCAGGCCGTGAAAGTCGACCTTGTAATCAATATGGGGACCGCCCGCATGCTCCGGCTTGATGTTTCGCCGGCCTTGCTCATCCGCGCCGACGAGGTGATCGAATGACGAGGCGGCAGTTCATCGCGACACTTGGCGCGACGGTCGCGTGGCCGCTCGCGGCGCTTGCGCAGCAGCCGAAGCTGCCGACAATCGGGTTCCTTGGCGCGAGCACGGCTTCGGCCTGGAGTGATTGGTCCGCCGCTTTTGTGGAGCGCCTGCGTGAACTTGGCTGGATCGAAGGCCGCACTGTCGCTATCGATTATCGCTGGGCGGAAGGCCGCAGCGAGCGTTACGCCGAGATCGCGGCCGAGTTCGTTCAGCTGAAGGTCGACGTTATTATAACAACAGGAGGAACCCCAGCGGCCCTTGCGGCGAAGCAAGCGACCACCGTCATTCCGATCGTGTTCGCGGCCGTCATCGATCCAGTCGGCGCCGGCCTGGTCGCGAGCCTGGCGCGGCCGGGCGGCAACGTGACGGGCTTATCGATACAGTCATCCGAGCTTGCCGGCAAACGGCTCGAAATCATGCGGGAGGTTTTTCCCCGTCTCCGTAGGCTGGCGATCCTGGCCAATGTTGGCAATCCCGGCTCAGCGCTGGAGCTGGACGAGGTTCAATCCGCGGCACGGACCCTCGGCCTCGATGTTTCCAGGTGGGAAATCCGGACAGCCACGGATATTCCGGCTGCATTCGATGCATTCGGCGCAAGTGCGGATGCACTTTATGTCGCTGTCGATCCCCTCGTAAACGCGAGCCGCCTGCATATCAACAAGTTGGCGTTAGGAACTCGGCTTCCGACCATGCACGGTCTTCGTGGCTACGTGGAAACGGGTGGCCTCATGTCATATGGAGCAGATTTCCCGACAGCTTGGCGCCGCGCCGCTGAATATGTCGACAAAATATTGCGCGGTACGAAGCCAGGCGACCTGCCGGTCGAGCAGCCGACCAAATTCGAACTCGTCATCAATATGACCACTGCCAAGGCGCTCGGCATCGAAATCCCGCCCACCCTGATCGCCCGCGCCGACGAGGTGATCGAATAAGCGGGCCGCTTTCCACTCGGCAGGTGGACCGCAAGCAACAGCCGAGAGCCCGCGGTCGGGGGCCTCTTCTCCTGTTACACCCCTGACGCGGCGGGCAGTTGAGCATGATTACCTCCCATGCTTCATCGCCAGATACCCGGCCCTGGGTCCTATCCCCTGGGCCGGGCTACGCGCTGCTCCACTTCGTCAACAGCAAGTGCCACTCACTCGATCACCTCGTCGGCGCGGGCAATTAGGGTGGGCGGAATTTCCAGGCCGAGCGCGCGGGCGGTCGTGAGGTTGATCGCCATCGAGTATTTGGTTGGCGCTTGCACCGGCAAGTCGGCCGGCTTCTCCCCCCTGAGAATGCGGTCGACATAGACCGCCGCCCGCCGGAATGGATCGACTGTATCAGGCCCATAGGACATGAGCCCGCCATCAGTCACGTAGTGGCGGAACGGATAGATCGCCGGCAAGCGATGTCGACGCGCGAGGTCGACAATGAATTCTCGATGGATCTGGGCAACCGACCCCGTCGTCAAAATAAGGCCCTCCCGTGATCCACGCGCGAAGCCAACAATAGCCCGCTCGATGTCGGCCGCGTCACGCACCACTAGCGGGGTTAACTCAACGCCGAACGAAGGCGCGACAGCCTGGATTGCTGCAAATTGTCCGATGCCGGCCGTTGCGACTGTATCCCGGAGGACCGCTGCCCGCGTCATGTTGGGGGCGACCTGCTTGAGCAATTCCAGCCATTTTCCGCTTATGCTGTACTCGAACAAGCTAAACCCCGTAGTGTTGCCACCGGGACGAGCCAGCGTTGCGACGAACCCTGCGCCAACGGGATCGGTGACGTTCACGAACACTATTGGGATTGAGCGGGTTGCCTGTTGTGCTGCGGCTACCGCCACGCCGCCAGTCACGATGACATCAGGTCCTAGCGCAACCAATTCCGCCGCGAACCTGCGATAACGCTCGGGATCACCTGCACCCCACCGATAGTCGATGTACAAATTGCTGGCGACCTCCCAGCCCAATTGCTTCATACCTAGTACTAATGCGTCAACTCGGGCGCGCCCCTCCTCATCGGTTTCGGCCAAGTTCATGAGGATCGCGAGACGCCGCATGCGCTCGCCCTGCTGCGCCCGCGCCGCCAGCGGCCACGCAGTCGCGCTGCCGAGCACCCCAATGAACGCGCGCCGTGTCGTCATTCGATCACCTCGTCGGCGCGGGCGAGCACCGTCGAAGGGATTTCGATGCCGAGGGTTCTGGCAGTCTTGAGGTTGACTACCAGCTCGTACTTGGTGGGCGCCTGCACCGGCAGGTCGGCCGGCTTCTCGCCGTTGAGGATGCGGTCGACGTAACCGGCCGCGCGCCGGTGAGGGTCAACGAGGTCGGCCCCATAGGACATTAAGCCGCCGCTGGTAACCAGGAGCCGTCGGAAGTAGACCGCGGGTAACTTGTACCGGGCGGCAAGCGAGATGATCAGATCGCGGTGGAATACCGCCAACGCGCTCCCGGTCACGATCATGCCGCCATGCGGGGAGCGCCCAAAAGCTGCGACGGCGCGCTCGATCTCGCCGGCGTCTCGCACGTTTATGGGGGTCAGTTCAACGCCGAGCGACGGCGCGACGGTCTGCAGCGCGCCGAATTGGCCGGTTCCGGCGGAAATCCCGGCGTCTCGAATGACGGCCACTCGCGTCACCCCCGGCGCGATTTGCTTGAGCAGCTCCAGCCATTTCCCTGCCAGGCTGTATTCGAAAGTGAGAAAACCGGTAATGTTTCCGCCCGGCCGCGCCAGGCTATCGACAAAACCTGCGCCGACCGGATCGGTCACATTCACGAGCACGATCGGCAGGCTGCGGGTCGCCTGGTGCAACGCGCCCACCGTCGCGGTACCGCTGGCGAGGATGACATCTGGTGCGAGCGCGACCAATTCCGTTGCAAGCCTGCGAATGCGGTCGGCGTCGCCTGCGCCCGGGCGAAGCTCGATCCGCACGTTAACGCCTTCGATCCAACCCAATTGCTGCAATGCCGTCCGGAACGCTCCGAGGCGTACCTGGACGTCCGTATCGTCCGCGTCTCCGGCCGAACCAATGAGCACACCGATCCGCCGCATCCGTTCGGGCTGCTGCGCACGTGCAGCGAGCGGCCACGCCGCGGCGCCGCCGAGCAGTGTAATGGCTGCTCGCCTGTTCACTCGATCACCTCATCAGCACGGGCGAGCAGGGTCGGCGGGATTTCCAGGCCGAGCGCCTTGGCGGTTTTAAGGTTGATCACCAGCTCGAACTTGGTCGGCTGCATGACGGGGAGGTCGGCGGGCTTCTCGCCCTTGAGGATGCGGTCAACGTAGACAGATGCGCGCCGGTGCTGATCGACTAGATCGGGGCCGTAGGAGATCAACCCGCCGGCGGTGACGAAGAAGCGGACGGGGTAGACCGCCGGCAGTCTGTGCCGGGCCGCAAGCGTGATGATCAGGTCACGGTGAATTGCCGCGGGCGCGCTCCCCGTCACGATCATGCCGCCATGCGGGGAGCGCGCAAAAGCTGCGACGGCGCGCTCGATCTCGCCGGCGTCACGCATGCCGATGGGCCTCAGTTCCACGTCGAGCGCCGGCGCCGCCCCTTGAATACCGGCAAACTGGGCAATCCCGGCGCTCTCGTCGGCATTGCGAAGGACTGCCGCTCGTTTCACGCTCGGCGCGATCTCCTTGAGCAGTTCCAGCCATTTCGCGCCGAACCCGTATTCATATGACGTGAAGCCGGTAGCGTTGCCACCAGGGTGCGCCAAGCTTTCGACAACACCGGTGCCAACCGGATCAGCAATAATCGTGAACACGATCGGCACGGTGCGGGTGACCTGCTGCAGCGCCACGACGGTATCTCCACTGGCCAGGATGACGTCCGGGCCGAGCGCGACTAACTCAGCCGCGTATTCGCGAGTTCGCACAGCATCGCCTGCACCCCAGCGGGGTTCGATCCGCACGCTGTGGCCATCGGTCCAGCCCAATTGCTGCAGGCCGCTCAGGAACGCTGTCAGACGAGCCTGCCCTTCCGGCCCCTCTGCGGCCACACTCATCAGCACGCCAACGCGCCGCATCCGCTCGGCCTGCTGCGCCCCCGCCACAAGGGGCCACGCCGCCGCGCCGCCGACAAGCGTAATGACTGTGCGACGGTTCATTCAATGACCTCGTCGGCGCGGGCGAGCAAAGTCGGCGGCACTTCGAGGCCGAGCGCCTTAGCGGCCTTGAGATTGATGACGAGTTCGAACTTGGTCGGCCCCTGCACAGGCAGTTCGGCCGGCTTTTCTCCTCGCAGGATGCGGTCGACATACGCCGCCGCGTCCCCATACACCGAGATCATGTCCATGCCGTAGGACATCAGCCCGCCGCTCGCGGGGAACGCGCGAAAGGCATAGATCGCCGGCACGCGGTGCCGCGCGGCCAATGCCACGATCGTCTCCTGATGGCTCATGGTGAAGGAGTCCGGCATGACCAACAGGCCGCCGCTCGGCTCGCCGCTCATGCCTTCCACCGCCCGCTCGATGTCAGCGGCATCGGCAACCGCCTCCTTGGCGAACTGCACGTTCACGGTCTGCGCCGCGGCCTCAAGCACAGCCCAATACTGCCCCGTGTGGGTCTTCGGGTTGAACAGGGCGGCGGCTCGCACTAGGCGGGGCACCACTTCCTTCAGAAGCTCAAGCCACTTGCCGCCCATGGTCGGAGCATAATTGGTGAAGCCGGTGAGATTTCCGCCCGGTCGCGCAAAGCTGGTGACAAAGCCGCTGCCGACGGGGTTGCCGGCCTGCAGAAAAACGATGGGTGTGGTCCGGGTCTCAGATTGGAGAGCCGCGGTCGCTGGCGTGCTTTCCGTGACCAGAACGTCCGGGCTTGTACCCATTAGCTCCTTGGCATGCGCCCGCATGCGGGTCGGATCGCCGGCTCCCCAGCGATATTCGATGCGAATACTGTGGCCCTCTTTCCAACCCATCCGCTCGAGGCCGTGCCGGAATGCGGCGAGGCGCGCCGGCAACTCCGGGTCGCTTTCGGCGAACCCCACCAGCACGCCGACGCGGCGCATCCGCTCGCCCTGCTGTGCCCGCGCCGCGAGCGGCCACGCCGCCGCGCCGCCCAGTGTGAATAGGAATTCTCGCCGTCGGAAGTGGATTGCCATGCGACCCCTCCCGCCGGAGGTCGTGTGCATGCCAGAGGGGATGATATCACGCTTTTGCGAAGGAACGAACAATGCTTTTGCGCTGCAAAAGTCCTAAGCCACCCATGTCTCAGTTGGGTCTGAGCGGCCCAAAGGCCACGTCCGCGTTGAGTTCCGCTGTACCCCCAATAGCCGACGTAATGTTGCAGTGCCGCGAATGGTCGCGATGTGCCAAAAGCGGCTGTGAGCAATCGCAGCAAAGAGGCTTCTCTAGTCGATCACCTCGTCGGCAGTGGCCAGGAGCGACGGCGGAACGGGGAGGCCAAGGATCGAGGCAGTCTGGAGGTTTATCACCAGGCTAAAGAGCCGCGCCGGTACAGAGGTCCAAGGCCCACATGGCAAATGCGCACGTCGGGATCGAGGCTTCAGCGGCACAAATTGTAACAGTCCGATCCTCCCGGCCTCGGGAAGTATCTCACCGAGCGCGAGATCGAGCGGCTGATCGAAGCGGCCGGGAAAAATCGCTGGGGCCGTCGGGACGCAACTGCCATCCTGATCGCCTACCGCCACGGCCTGCGGGCGAGTGAGCTGGTGGCGCTGCGTTGGGACGATGTCGACTTCACCACCGGCAAGCTGCACGTCCGTCGCGCCAAGGGCGGCATGGCCGAGTGTGCATCCACTGGGCGGGAAGGAGTTGCGAGCGCTGTCCGTAAACCGGAAGACCGCATCGCCGGCGACTGGTCAAGGGGCGGCCCCCTACGGCATCGAGCGGAGGCGCCTCCAGATGGCCTGCCGCAGCACCAAGGCGACCGCCTTGGCCTTCATGATCTGCCACCCGCGCAGCGCTAATCCCGGCTTGCTTGCTGAGACCGGTCAATCGCGGTTACAAACGGCCATGGCGGGACAAGCCTCGTCATGCTCGCGATGGGGACCCCGATAGCGGTCCTGGACGGCGCCCTTGTTAATCGAGTGGACCCATGGAGGCAGAACGTGCCTAGGCCTTCAGGCTGCAAATCGGCTTTCTGGTCGTGGATGAAGAGTATCGGCGTCGCCTGTCTCTTCTGTCTGCCTGTCGTCGATGTGCTCTCCGCGCCTCTTGAGCAATCCTCTCCACGTCGAACCCAAGTGGCTCCGTCCACCCTCATTGCCGCCGCTTCCGACCAGAAGGCTTGTGAGGCGCAATACCAGCAATGTCTCAAGAAAATTGAATCCGGCTACACGCGAAATCGAATTGCATGCGAAAAGGCATTCAGGGAATGCGAGCGGCGCAAGAAATAGGGAGAGGCCGGCAGCGTCAACCAAGAGCAGGCGTTGAATGCGCAGCTCGTGCCGCCAGCGGTTCTGTGGCCGCTGGCGGCGCGCGCGCAGCAGCCGGCGATAGCCTACTTGAGCGCCCGACCGCCCGATGCCCGGCGGGAGAAGAACACGGCTCAATCTGCTGATCGATTGCTCGAAGCAATCCAGGGAGGTCGCTCATGCGTACTTCTAGAATGAGCCTCATACGCATCATTGCTATTGCTACCGCAACTTTTTTGGTTGCGCCCGCGGCCTCCTTTGGGCAAGCGGCGTATCCCACCCGGACCATAAAGATCGTGGTGCCGCTTCCGCCAGGTCCGGTTGCCGATGTGCTGCCACGCATGCTTGCGGAAAAGCTCTCGGCTCGTTGGGGCCAGCCAATCATCATCGAAAATCGGCCAGGTGCGTCGCTGAATCTCGGCGCGGAGGCGGTCGCGAAAGCGGTGCCAGATGGGTACACGCTGCTCGCTACCCCGCCAAACCCGCTTGCGATCAATCAGAGCTTCTTTCCGAAGCTCGCCTTCGATCCCAGCGCCTTCGTCCCGGTCTCGATTTTCGCCTCACTGCCGTACGTGCTCGTTGTCAATCAGAAGATTCCAGTTTCGACGCTGCAGGAATTGATCGCTTACGCCAAGGCAAACCCGAACAAGATCAACTTTGCATCGAGCGGCCCCGGCAGCGCACCGCATCTGACCGGCGAGATGCTAAACCTTGCGGGCGCCATGCGCACCGTCCACGTGCCATACACCGGCCTCGGTCCCGCCATGACCGATCTGCTGGCGGGTCACGTGGACATGCTGGTCGACAACCTCGGCAACGCGTTGCCACGCGTTCGGGAAGGCAAGCTGAAAGCGCTTGGCGTAGGCAGCGAGGCGCGAAGTCGCGGAATTGCCGGACGTCCCCGCAATCGCGGAAGTGTTTCCCGGATTCCGTGCGATGACTTGGTTTGCAATCGTGGCGCCGCCGAAGACCCCACCCGACATCGCCACGAAAATCTCGCAGGCCGTCGCGGAAACGCTTCGGCTACCCGATGTCGCCAAGCGATTCCGCGATCTGTCCATCACGCCGGTCGGAAGCTCGCCCGCTGAAGCTGCGGCATTCCTGAAGGAAGAGACCGAGCGTTGGCGCAAGGTCATCGTTGCAAGTGGGGTTAAGCCAGATTGATACGAACAAGAGGCGACGGACCGTGAGTGGTTATTGGCCTAATCGACCGCTGGCCGACCTCGCGGCGGCGCGGCGTATCAATCCCACAGCGCACTTGATGCGCTCGTATTCCTCGGATGCAGGAAGCGGTGCGACCAGTCGGGTGCCGTCTCGCGCACCCTGTGCCTCCCCGACAGCATGCGGTCGAGTTGGTGTAGGCTGAGGTCAACGCTGCTGCGGACGGGGTGCTAACTATGCGAACCCATCGGATAATCGAGGCCGCCACGTTCATCATCTTCATGCCGTTTGCGATGTACTTGGGCGACTTGGCGGCCTTTTACGTGGCCCTTGCGTTCTTTTTCCTCTACGAGGGGCTGTGGGCCATCAGGTACCGGCTCGACGCACTGCTTGAGCGCACGGCATCCAAACCGTCGATCACGACGAACGGACCCGAAAACAGTTCCGGGTGAAGGGCGCCTTGCCCGCCATATAGGCTGGCAACCAGCCTTCGCGCCGTCGAGGCCGAGAACATCCTGGCGGCGATCGAGGCGGGCGTCAGGACGTTTGCAGCCGAGCTGCTGAGGAGCAAATGAGCGCTGTTGTCGAGATGGTGGCCGATTGTTGTTGGCCTCCACGCTGGGCCTCCGCAGACTGGGCCGCGACCGCCGTCTCACGCCACAGCCTAGGACTCACCAGCGAGCAGCGCTCCGGGGCGCCTGGGCCAACGCCGCTGATGTCGCCATGACGGGGTGCGCGCTACCGCGTAAAACCAAGAGGCCCGCCGCTGCTCCTGCGATTGCGCCGCACCGGCTCGGCGCAGTAAGAAATCCCCAACCATAGCGGCTCAGTATCGGCTCCATAGTTCCGGCCGGGCGCAGTACTAAGTACGCCCGAGCCGAGCTAGACAGCCGAGACCATGATGCCCGTCGTACCGGTTAGACTAGAACAGGATTGACTGAGCCCGCCCCCCATAAGCCGGCGGGCTTCTCATGAGCAAGAGCGACATCGTGGTGCCACGTTTTCGGACTGGGATGCGAGGGCCTCGGCCCATGGTCCGAGCGCATTCTTTGCATTCCCTCATTTCTGACTGTCCCGCCCCGTTGGGGGGCATCGCGCGCCGGGGCGGCCGATAGGGCGCTGGAGGGCTGAGGTGGCCGATACACTCTCGCCGCTGCTGGATCTGGGCCTCTGGGTCCTGCAACTGGGTCCCGTGATCGCGGTCCTGATCCTCGTGGGCACAGTCGTCAGTCTCGCTGATGACGACTTCCCCTGACCCCAGGACGCGCTAGGTGTGTGGAACCTCAGGACGTTGTTCTCGGTCAGACCAAGTCTGTGTTCTATCACCGATGCCGGCGTGTGGGCGACGCCAGTTGTATTGATGGAGCCAGGGTCGGTAGCTGCTGTTTTCGATGACGAGAGGCTTCGTATGCCTGGGCGTCGGCCCATTCACGCAAGCTCGTCTGGATGAACCGCTCCACCTTGCCCTTGGTTTTGGGCGTATAGGCCTTGGTGCGGATGTGCCGTAGGCCGAGACGCTTGCACGCCGTCCGGAGGGCAAAGGACTTGGATTTTTGCAGGCACTTTTTAGGCAATCGAATGATGCCAGGGCGTGTGCTGATATGCGCGGAAGTGAGTAGTGGTTTATGTGCGGTGCCCTGCCGGTCTAGCTTGGCCTAATCCTAGAGGAGTGGGCCTTTAACCGGTCCGTGAAGTCTCCGGCGACATTGCTGGGACGCCTGCATTTCGTTCACGCGTCACCAACTTGAACAACATCGGCAAAAAGAGGATGGCGAGGAAGGTCGCGGCCAGCATGCCGCCGATCACGCCAGTGCCGATGGAATGCCGGCTCGCGGATCCAGCGCCGGTCAAAAAACGCTTCGGGCCGTTCCCATCGACGCCCGAAGGGGCGCCTTCGCCAGCTTTGGGGGAGCGCTCCGGCGCCCCTTCGGGCTTGCGCCCTTCATCATTCGTCATGTCTGACACTCCGGTTGAGGTTCAATTTTACCTCAGCCGGGTGTCTCAACTATCCGTGCCGCACCCCAGCCCTGGCGGCGGGCGGGCTGATTATGCGCAAGCCGTTTACGATGGAAGATCGCCTGCGAGGTATTGCGACCAATCAGGCGCAGGCCGACGCCTTTGCGCGCAGCATGGCCGGCACGCTCGCGGCGCTGGAGCGCGAGGGGATTTCGTCGGCGAACGCAATGGCGAGGCTGCTGAACGAGCGCGGCGTTGCGACGGCGCGCTCGGGGCGCTGGGACGCCCGGACGGTGATTGACATGCGGCGTCGCCTGAAGCGACTCGGGCTTTAACGTCACCCGGCGTCGATCCTCGACTCCTGGCGCCGGACGGCCAACGAGGTAATCGAATAATCTCACTTTCTGCACCCCCGTTGCTGCTCCTGCTCAGCTCTCCTTCTGGCACTTCTCGGACCTGCCGGTGCGTGCCGGGTAATGTCCGCTCCCGGGGGTGAACCGGTCGTTGTTCAGAATTCCCCGGAGGTCTATGAGCCCGCTCGTAGAACAGCTACGATCTCCCCCTTTTGTGGCGGGAGACGAGCATGAAAATCGATGGACGCCGTCACTGCAGTTACGTGACGTTCGAGGCCGAAGCCGATCCAGAAGCGACGACCATTTGCAACTGCACAGACTGCCAAGCAATGAGCGGTGCTCCGTTGCGAGCGGTCATTATCACTCGTCCAGGCACGTTCGTGCTCCTCTCCGGCAAACCGACAGAATATCGAAAGACCGCCGATAGCGGGAACGTCCGCCTGCAAGGTTTCTGCCCTCATTGCGGCACGGCGCTCTATGCGACATCGGTTGGCGATGAGCAAAAAGCCTACAACGTGCGGATTGGATCGCTGCGCCAACGAAATGAATTGGTACCACGCCGGCAGATATTTGTTCGCTCGCAGCAGGCATGGGTCAACGACCTCAACTCGATCCCCAAATTCGACGCCATGCCCCCGCATTGACCTCGGCCGATGGGCTGCGAACTGGTGTGGATGTCTCTTCTTGGCACATCGCGACCGAGGCCAAGGCGCTGAATTTACGTCTGCTTTCGGGGGAACTGCGGACGTTCGACTATGGGCGGCTCTGGCCGGCCACGACGCGAATGACCGATCTCGGTCATTCGGCAATCCATTTTGCTGTGACGCACAACAGCGTTCTCCTACAACGTATGGTAATGTGCGGCCGCAGCTTAAGGGTGGCCCATGAGGCGACGCGAGTTCATCACTGTGATCTGCGGTGCGGCAGCGTGGCCGCTCGGGGCGCGGGCGGAGCAGGCCGAGCGGATGCGGCGGATCGGTGTGCTGATGGGGTATGCCGAGAGCGATCCGGCTGCGCGGACCTACGCCGCGGCGTTCGTGCAAGGGCTTGCGAGCTTGGGGTGGACCGAAGGGCGCAACCTGCGGATCGATTTTCGATGGGCAGTCGGAGACGTGGATCGGATGCGGAGCTCGGCTAAAGAGCTGGCCCAGCTCCGCCCCGACACGATCCTCGCCAACACGACGCCGATAACTGCTGCGCTGGCGCAGGAAACCCGCACAATTCCGATCGTCTTCGTGATCGTCTCCGATCCGGTCGGTGCCGGTCTTGTCCAAAGCCTGCCACGGCCGGGCGGCAATATCACCGGCTTCATCAATGTCGAAGCCGGGATGGGCGGCAAATGGCTGGAGCTGCTCAAGGAGGTTGCGCCCGGCGTCAAGCGCGCGGCCATTCTGTTCAACCCCGCGACCGCTCCCGGCGGCGGAGCCTATTTCCTGCCGGCCTTCGAGACTGCGGCGCGCTCGCTCGCGGTGACCCCGATCGTGGCGCCAGTTGGCGACGCCGCGCAGATCGAGCGCGCCATCGATTTGCTCGCTCGCGAGCCTGGCGGCGGCCTCGTGACGATGACGGATGGCTCCATGCTGGTCCATCGTAGAGCGATCATCGCAGCCGCACTCCGCAACAAGCTGCCACTGACCGGAGCATCCAGTCTCTGGGGCAGGGAGGACGGAGTCTTGCTGTCCTACGGGCCTGACGCGGTCGACATTTTCCGGCGTGCGGCGGCGTATGTCGATCGCATTCTGCACCGAGCGAAGCCGAGCGAGCTTCCGGTCCAGGTGCCGACCAAATTCGAGCTAATCATCAATCTCAAGACCGCCAAGGCGCTTGGGCTCGACATTCCGCCGACCCTGCTCGCCCGCGCCGACGAGGTGATCGAATGATCCGGCGCCAGGCAAGCTGGTGTCCAGCCGGTGGAAGGCCGGTCCAAGTAAGGGGCGGCGCCCGCTTGGTAGCGAGTGTTGCGTGACCGCTGGCGAAAGCGGTCGCGAAGCGTACACAGCAATTGCATGGGATGTGGGATTGAGCCACGAAAGGCCAGACATTGCAGGGGCCAAGAGTATTTAGCAGAAATTCGCCTTCGGGCTTGCCCGGGGATGCAGGACGCGCGAACTTCAGCAACCTGAGGAGTTGATCATGCGCCAGTTCTTGTTCGCCATCGGCTTTTTTGTCGCTGCGATTGCGCCAACATTCGCGCAGAAGGCCGAGATCGACGCTGCAAACGCGAGGTGGATGGAGCTATTTAACAAAGGTGATTTCGCCGGAATCGGGTCTCTTTATATGGAAGACGCGGTCGCATTGCCTCCTGGCAAACCCATAGTGAAGGGAAGGGCGGCGATCGAGGCTATGTGGAAGGAGATGGCGGAGCAGGTCACCGATCCGAAGGTGACAGCTCTGGACGTCAAACAGCTGGGTCCATCAGCAGCAAGAGAAATCGGGACCTATGTCATGAAGACGAAAGACCCAACACCCAAGGAGATCAGCGGCAAATATATGGTCGTGTGGGAGAAGGTCGGAAGTGAGTGGAAGCTCGCCGTCGATATCTGGAACGACGGGAAGTAGAGCTGACGTCGCGAGGCGTAGCGACCGACTATGTCCCTGCGCCGGTAACAGGCGTGGCCCTTCCTTAGCAGGAAGACTATATAGTCGACCGATCGCGTGTACGGCTCATGCGGTAAAGTGCGACGCGAGCCAGCAGTAAACTGCGCTACATCAAGAAGGGGAGGTCATGCTTAATCCAACTGAATTGCTGGCCGACGCCTTGGGCAAGCAACTGGCTGCCGCCTACACACGCGCTTTCAGCGCCCGAGAGCCACGCTACACCGAGGTCATTGCCGAGGCAGCCAAACTTATTCTGGAGCGCATCGGATCCAGCGATGCGCTCTATCACTCTGCCGAGCATACCGCCATGGTCGCGCTTGTCGGTCAGGACATCCTGCGCGGCGAGCGTCTCCGCCGCGACGTTACCGCGGAGGACTGGTTGCATTTCACCCTGGCAACCCTGATGCACGATGTCGGTTACGTACGGGGTATCTGCCGGGGAGATCGTCGGGATGCCTATGTGATCGACGCCACGGGCAAGACCGTTTCGCCGCCACGCGGCGCCTCCGACGCCTTCCTCGCGCCTTGGCATGTCGAACGCTCGAAAATCGCGGTTCGCGAACGTTTCGGAGGCCACCCTTTCATCGACTCGGATCGTATCTGTGGTGCGATCGAGCTGACTCGATTTCCGGTGCCCGCGGACGAGGACTACGCGGAGACCGACACCGAGGCAGGTCTGCTGCGAGCCGCGGATCTCATCGGCCAGCTCGCCGATCCGTTCTACCAACGAAAGCTCAACGCCCTGTTTTACGAATTCGAGGAAATCGGATGCAACGCGCAATTCGGTTATGCCAGCCCGGCCGACGTCGCCGACCAATACCCGAGCTTCTTCTGGAGCAGGGTCGAGCCCTTCATCGGCGACGCGCTCGGCTATCTGGAGCTGACGGTGGAAGGTCGGCAATGGATCGCCAATCTCTATAGCAATGTGTTCGTGGTGGAGCACGGGCGTCGCCGTATAGGGCCACACAGCGAGCGACAAGGCGAAAGCTCCTGAAATCGCACGGCGACGGATGAGCAAGACCGATTTAAAATCAAATATTCAAGTTCTCCGGCTCCCAATCCATCGAGTCTCCATAAGCACATTGCGACTGCGATCCGAGCTGACGCGAATTCGAGCGGCGCGGCGGACGTTGCTTGCTGTACCGTATTGTCGTACATCCTAATCGGAGACCGAACATACCGGCCCGCGGTTTTCGTATCAGCCGCGCGATACTATGATGAACGCACACGGTGGAAAACGGCCGGGCGCTGGTCGCCCCACGGGAGCGGCCAGCCGTGCAAACGAGCAGGTGCGGCAGGAAGCAGCCGTAACCGGTGAGCTGCCGCTCGCCTACATGCTGCGGATCATGCGCGATCCGAGCCAGCCGGTCAGCCGACGTGACGAGATGGCCAAGGCCGCCGCTCCCTTCTGCCATTCGCGCCTTTCGGCGGTTGAGCATTCGGGTGAGATCGCGCGGCCGACGGTCATTCGCGCTCCCGCTGTTTCGGCAACCCCCGCCGCGTGGCAGGCGGAATACGTGCCGGGTGCAAACGAGAAGCACTGATGGCGGATGGCGAGACAGCCGCCCCTGAGTACACGATCGGGTGGGAGGCTCAAAAGGGCCCGCAAACGGCCCTGCTGGCGTGCCCGGTGTTCGAGGTTTTCTTCGGCGGCGCCCGCGGCGGCGGCAAGACGGACGGGATGCTCGGCGAATGGGCTTCCCATGCTGCTCTGCACGGAAAGAACGCTGTCGGGTTGATGATCCGTCGCGAGCGGGTGCAGCTTCTCGAGACGATCGAGCGAAGCCGGCAGATCTATGGGCCACTCGGGGCGAGATACAACGATCAGGACAAGATGTGGCGCTGGCCGAACGGAGCTCGACTTCGCTTTGCTTATCTCGAGCGCGACGCGGACGCGGACGCTTACCAGGGCCACAGCTACACGCGGGTGTATGTCGAGGAGCTGGGCACGTTCCCGAGCGCGTCGCCGGTTCTGCGGCTGATGGCAACGTTGCGCTCTGGCGCGGGTGTACCCTGCGGTTTTCGGGCAACAGGCAACCCTGGCGGGCCTGGACACCAATGGGTCAAGGCGCGCTATATCGACCCCAATCCTGCCGGATGGGAAATCCGAAAGTTCACGTATGAGAATCCGTGGACGCGCGAGACGATCGAGCAGGATCGCGTCTTCATTCCGAGCAAGCTGCAAGACAACAAATTTCTCGGGCCAGAGTACGTTGCGAACCTGCAGATGGTCGGCAGCGACACGCTGGTGCGGGCGTGGCTCGAAGGAGACTGGACGGTCATCGAAGGCGCCTACTTCGATTGTTGGCGCTACGATCTGCACGTGGTGGAGCCGTTCGCGGTGCCCGCCCATTGGGGGCGGTTCCGCTCGATGGACTGGGGCTCGGCCAAGCCCTTCTCGGTGGGATGGTGGGCAATAGTGGGAGACGATCACTGCCTGCCCGCCCAAGGCGGCTCGAATAGGGTGATACCCCGCGGCGCGCTGGTGCGGTACCGGGAGTGGTACGGCGCGTTGAGCCCCAATCTAGGACTCAAGATGACCGCCGAGGCGGTGGGCGCGGGGATCGCCCAGAGAGAGTCGCGCGATCCCAATCTGCGGTACGGGGTGCTCGATCCGGCGTGTTTCCGCGAGGACGGCGGGCCCTCGATCGCGGAGCGGATCAACAAGGAGCTTATTGCGGCTCGTCTGCGGCCCTTCCACGCTGCCGACAATTCCCGCGTCCCTCAGCGGGGATCGATGGGGGGCTGGGATCAGGTGCGGTCCCGCCTGGTCGGCCAGGACGGACGCCCTATGATCTACTGCTTCGCGACGCACGTCGCGAGCATTAGAACGATCCCAGCCCTCCAACACGATCCTGCCCGGCCCGAGGACGTAAACACCGAGTCCGAGGATCACGCAGGTGACGAGTGGCGCTACGCTTGCATGTCTCGGCCGTTCGTGCGGGTGCCCGTGGCACGCACGAGGAGCGTGCCAGACGTGGGATACGCTCCATTTCGCTCTGCCGTGCCGGATGACTGGAAGCTCTACTGATGGCCGAGGCGGCCTACGCCGTCGGTCGCGCCGCTTGAGCCAATCTTGCTGCGGATTGCATGCGATTGTGTTGGGCACGTCGGTTTGCCGAGGAGCCGCGATGACCACGGAACACGCGAGTTTCGCGGGCCAACTGGCGTGGGACCTGGGGAACGGGTTCAATTTCAGCTACCTCCTGGGCGCGTATTTTGACATTCACAGCCAATTCGCCTGGAGCTCGCCTCGCTCAATCAGCGGTTTGCCTTCACCTACAATAGGGACGGCTGGAACCTGACCGCCAATCTCATCTGGGGTATCCAGTTCGACGAAGTCTCCAACCGGCCGCCAACTTGGCCTCAGGCGAGGGGGGGCAACCGCTCAATTTCCGTCCCCGGGCCGTCCCCAGCTCAAAACCCGGCAGGGACGGTGCGACGAAATATCCCATAAAATTGGCACTTCTCGCAATCTGCGGGCATTTTTGCAGCGTGACGTGGTATCTCATGCGATGACACCCGCGAGATCCCAGCGCCTGCGCGGCACCGTGAATGGCCGCGCCGGCCGGCCTGTTGTTGGCGAAGCAATGATGTCAGCTATTGTCACGAAGCTGACTTCGCGACGCTGCAACATAACAGCGGCTATCGGGAATAGAGCGGACTCTGACGCGGATAGGCCGCTACGGCCGAGTTTGACCCAAACCGGACCTGCCTGGGTCGCGAACCTCGTCGATGTCGGCAAGTTCGACGTCGTGGCGTTCCCTGATGGAGCCGGCTTCAATCCGGGCTACCAGTTGGCGAAGTTACCGCGATCGTCTTGGAGGGGGGCGCTTCCCCTCCCGCAAACCGCTTCGTGCAGTTCAGGTCTTGGGCCGCCAGCGGACGGTAAGTTCGCCCCCTGGTATCACCGGTTTACGCGTGCTCAAGACGCGAATGACCCGGAGCCCGACACGCAGTAGGGCGAGCTGTCTTCTCGCGGGATGGTGCAGTCACCAGTACGGCACGATCGTTGCCACTTTGGGCCAGGAACGGACCGCGGCCTCGAACGCCATGTCGGCTCGTGCGTCCTCGCGCCCTGTTAGTAACCCGGCCGCAAAGGCCCGTCGCCCACCTCCTCGCCTTCGTGGTCTCAACCGGGATTCATCCCTTTGGCCTTGATCACGGCGATGGCCGGCGGGCTCATCAGATAGGCGACGAACGCCTTGGCCGCCTCCGGTTCCTTGCTCCTGACGGCGACGCCCGCGGCGTAGACCACTTCGCGCTGCACCTCCGCGGGGAACGGCCCCACAACGTCCAAGCGGGGATCGATCAGCACGTTGAGGACAAAGACGGCGAGCTCAGCGTCGCCGTTGGCGACCGCCTCAACGATCTGCTTGGGCGCGGGCTGCGCCTTGGTCTTGGCCTTCATCTCGTCGGTGATGCCGAGCCGCTCGTATATGCCAGCAAGCTGAGTGCCGGTGGCGCTCGCCGGTATCGAGGCGATGGACTGCGCCTTGAGCAGCGTCTGCTTGAGCGCCGCCGCCGTGCTGATGTCGGGTTTAGGTGCGCCGGAGCGGACCGCGACGCCGAGGCCCACCCGGGCAACGTCAGGCGTCGGCCCGGGCGCGACCTGCGCACGCGCGGCAGCGTCTTTCCAAACATCCTGGGGTACGACACCAAGATCGAATGCAACACCGCTGGTGGCCATCTTGATCAGTTCCGGCGTCGTGCCATAGCGAATGACGAGCTTATGGCCGGACGCGCGCTCGAACAGGGTGGCGATCTCGTTCAATGAGCCGGCGATGCCGCCCCCCGCTATGACCTGAAGTTCAGCGGCTTGCACCGCGCTCGCTGAGGCCAGAACAAGAACGGATCCGAGTAGGACATTGATCGACCATTTGCTCACGATGCCCTCCGTTCCCTCGCGGCGTGCTGCACCACGGCCGTTGCAAAACCGGTAATGCTCTGATCGAGCATACGATTTACGCTTAACCCCTCGAAGCCGACATCTGCGCCTTTATGAGTACACGCCCTTGGTGGCCGGGATAAAGTTCTTGGAACAGCAACTTGTTGAAGAGCTCGAACTCGTCCTCTGAACAGGTTGAATGATTGTGTCCGATCCCTGATCTGCTTGGCGTTTAGTCGATTTTCGGGCCTTGGATCGAGTTCGAACGGTGGTCCAGAAGTGATCTTCTTGATCATCTTCAAATTCATCGTTTTGCCTTTGGACGGGACGAAGCAAGTCTCCGAGACGGGAGAGGGCGCGTTCTTGTTTGGGCGATAGCTGAGGTCCATGACTGTTCCGTGTGCCAGGGCATCGCGAAAATTGTTCTTTCTGCGCGCCGCATTGTAAACGAGCTCCCAGCGCGACATCATTTTTTCATCGTGGCGGAACCGCAACTTCATGGCTGCGTCGACCATGTTGAGCCTGGCCCAAAATGACTCGATGGCCCAGAATGTGGCTGTCGCGAGTCCCGTCTCGGCCTTGCGGTCGGGCAGGATCAAGAACAGATACGTCCGACAAAATTGTTCCTCCACCATGCTCCAAGTGGAGAGAGCGCGGCCAAGAGCGGTGTAGATTTCATCGGCTGGGTCTGGGGTTTTGGCCATGGCGAAAACCTGAGACAGAGGAAATGGAGCTGGAGCCCGACGCCTGGTCGCGGTTCGAGCACGCCGTGGACGTGGTGGTCAAGGCCAAGCCGAAGCATCGGATGGAAAAGCGGCGGCGCGGCAGATTCTAACCTTATTTTAACGATCTGGGCCGAGCATCGAACCCGGGGCTGCCTTTGCGTTCGTTCAGAGGTGGCGTGGTGGCGTTGAACAGGTTCGGCTTTACGCTGGCGGACGTGGAACGCGAGCATATTCTCGAGACGCTCGCCTGCTGCCATGGCAATCGCACCCGCGCGGCAAAACTCCTGGACATCTCGATCCGCTGCTTGCGCATGAAATTGCGCCACTTCGAACTCCGGCCGAGACATGGTCGCGGAGGCGGAAATCGGCAGAGCGTTGCTCTGCAGCGTCGATGCCGCGCCAGGAGGCATCATGACGGCACCCAAAATCGGTACGCCAGAAGGGACAGTTCCATGTCGACGCTGAACGGAAACGGCGCGTCCAGCGCCGACATCGCTCCCAAACTCGACGTGCGATGCGAGCTCGACCGGCGGGAGGTATCCCCGGCCGCTTCCGAGGTCCCTCGCCGCGGCCGGACGCTGCGTGTCGCCGTCGTCGTTGCCGGGCTGCTCGCCGTTCTCGGCATCGGCTGGGGAGCCGGTCTGAAAACACACGACCGGATGCCCACTTGGTTTCAGGATACCCCAGGCGCATCCGTCTGGTTCCAGGAAACCGCGGCCGTCCTGCAATCGTATCTCGAAACCCAGGGCAAGAGTATCGTCGTCGGCATCGCAGCGCTCGCGAGTCCATCCGCTTCGCCCGAGCCGAGCAGCCCTGGCCGAATCCCGGATGAGATCGCCACCACCGAGATCATCGAGCGCACGGTGGACGCGCTGGGCATCAAGATGGACCTGCTTCGCGTCTCCTCGGCGACCGTCATCAGCGAGCTCGGCAGGGGATTTGAACAGCTCAATGGATCGGTCGAGCGCGGCCAGCGAGAAATGCTGGCGAAGCTCGATCAGCTGCAGGACCGGGTGGAACGGCTCGAGCGTCAGCTTTCGACTGCGTCCACCAGCGGGCAGGCTCAGCCCGCGGAGCAACCCCCGGCCCCCAGGAATGCGCCACCGCCGTCCCAAGGCTCGGCGCCGCCCGCAGCCACCGGGACACCAAAGCCCGTCACCCCGCCGCCGCAGCCCAAGCGGGTCGAGAACTGGGCGGTAAGGGAGGTCGTGGACGGCATGGCCATCCTGGCGGGGCCCAGCGGGATCATCGGGGTTGTCAACGGAGACATCGTGCCGGGCGTGGGCCGGGTGGAATCGATCTCCCGGCGTGGCGGGCGCTGGCAGGTCGGGACCAGCAGGGGCGTGATCACCGACCGCTAGGGTCCCATGGTGAGAGCGTCGCGACACCCCGTCTGCTGTCATCCCGGTATCGAAAATCAGAAGGGCAGCGCACCCACACGGAGTCCCGGGTCCCGCACTTTGCGGACCCAAGTCGGAATCTCCCGAGGCCCGAGGCGTGCCAGACGCGGACATCCGACTGTAGCGCATTCCGACGATCTGTCCCGCCGGATGTCTGTCGCGCCAGGTTGACGGTTTATCGTGATTGGGTAGATTAGCGACGTTGGGGTCATGCAGACACCCCATTAGACGAGACGCGTCCAAGCTCTGCGCAACTCGCTATGCGAGGAATGCGCCATGGACGCACAAAGGGCTGCGATATCCTCTCGGCAATTCGCCGCGCCCGGAACCGTGATGGTTCG
Source organism: uncultured Alphaproteobacteria bacterium (assembly GCA_963777755.1). Taxonomy (GTDB): domain Bacteria; phylum Pseudomonadota; class Alphaproteobacteria; order Rhizobiales; family Xanthobacteraceae; genus DATFWC01. The sequence goes on along the minus strand of CAVZSC010000039.1, from coordinate 504,459 downwards.
GCCGCTCCTGCTCAAGCCACAATGGATGAACGGGCTTTCCGAGCGACTGCTCGTGAGCCACTACGTGAACAACTACGGCGGCGCGCTCCGGCAGTTGAACGCCATCAGAGCGCACCTCGCGGCCGTCGACTGGGAGCGCACGCCGGTGTTCGAGATCAACGGCCTCAAGCGTGAAGAGCTGACTGCTGCGGGCTCTGTGATCCTGCACGAGGTCTATTTCGAATCGCTCGGCGGACACGGCGACAATCCGCCCGCCGGCCTTACCGAGCCGCCTGCCGGGCTCGCACAGGCGCTGGAGCGCGATTTCGGCAGCGTCATGGCCTGGCGCAACGAGTTTACCGCGATGGCAAAGGCTATGGCAGGATGCTCAGGCTGGGCGATCCTCGCGTGGTCCGAGCGCTTGGGCCGGCTGGTCAACCAGTGGGCGGCAGACCATGCTCACGGCCTCGCGTGGGCTACTCCGATCCTTGCGCTCGACATGTACGAGCATGCCTATCATCTCGATTTTGGCGCGAAGGCAGCGGCCTATGTCGATCAGGTGATGACAAATTTGAATTGGGAACGCATCGGCGCGCGGTATCGCCTGGCAATCGGCGAAGGAGCGGGAGAAGACGAGCTCTTCCTCCCCTTCGGCTCGCCGGCGCAAGAAGAGGCGCGGATTTCAGCCGAGGAGCTGAAGGCCACGCTGGAGAATGACGATGATCGGCGGCCGGTGCTCCTGGATGTCTGCTTGCCCAGGGACCTGCCCCGACGCACCGATATGCTGGCGGGTGCCTCCATGCACGCTCCTGCCGCGCTGCCGCGCTGGATCGAGGAGCTGCCGCGAGACCGGCCCATCGCGGTCTATTGCATTTGCGGATTTCAGGTCAGTGGCAGGGCCGTGACCGAGCTGCGACATCGGGGCTACGACGCCAGGGCGCTCGTCGGCGGGATCACGGCTTGGCATGCCATAGGCGGCCCGACGGTGCCGCTGGACCTCTCTACCTACGAGGAAACAGCATAATCGCTTGCGTCTTCCTCCGGAGCTCGCGCCGCCAGTGCGCGATCGTGTCCCCTTCAGCGGCCTGAAGTCTGCTGTGGGCGATCGAAGCGAGACCCATCAGTAGTTCAGCGGTACGTGACGCAGGCCGTGCGCCAGCGGCCGCGCTTCGACCGCAGGGCTGAGACGACGCCAGAGCTCATCGGGCAAGATGAAGCCGCCGTACGACAGTATCTCATGTGTCAGCTTCGCAGCGTCGGGTCCGATCGCCGCTGCTTCCTCGCCGAGCACGGCCAGCTCGAACGGCGCCACGCCGTACACCCACGCGGCGATGTCGGCGAGCATGTCTTCGATCTCCCGGAGCCACGGATTCCCTTTCACTCCCATGGGGTTGTGTGAGACCGGAAATAATCGTTCGAGCATCCCGCTGGGCAAACCGAACGACAGCGAGTCCGGCTCGTCGTTCGGACGAACGACGAAGGAGGAACACGCGGCTTCCCGGCCGTCCGGGAGCCTCAGGACGCCGTACAGCGAGAGCGTGCTGTCGCGCGGCAGCATGTCGGGCGTGATCTGGATCGAGTTTCCATACTCCTCGCGGCGTGGCCATGGGCCGGTGAGCGCGGGATGTCGCCAGAGCGTCTCGACCGCTCGCAGGAACAGCTGGTCCTCGGCCGTCGGGCGATACTCGAGGCCGAGGTCGAAGGCCGACCCGTGCCAGGTCTCCGGGCTGCAATACGTCGCGCGGTCCACGGGACGCTCCGGCCTCGCCATCGCTGGGCGCGATCAGACAAATGGGACCGGGAGCATGCGCCGCCGCATAGGGGGAGTCGAGCGCGTAAACGGATGAGTTGCCGCGGCGGAAGCTTGTGGCAGGATAGCCGGGCTATCATACTGACGTGTATTGCCGTGTTACGCGGGGAGGACGTCAGCAAGGTGTAGCCGTCCGGAGGCAAACGCACCACTGCCTCCGTGGCGATATTGGTCGCCGTCCCGGTGCGGTTCTAGTAGGGAAAGCGTCCGATGCCCGCGACCGGCTGCCGGCATCAGCGTGAAATGAATTCGCTGCAGGGCCCGAGCGTCACTGATGCCTCCCACCTTCACCGACATCGTCGAAGACGCCCGCCTCGCCGCGCAGTCGCTGCTCGAGTATGCGGGCGGCTTCCTGCATCCGACGGTGCGGCTCGGGGTCACCGGGCTCACGCGCTCGGGCAAGACCGTGTTCCTCACCGCGCTCATCCACAACCTACTGCACGGCGGACGGCTGCCGGTATTCGAGGCGATGGCGTCGGGACGCATCGCGCGCGCGCGGCTCGAGCCGCAGCCCGACGACGCAGTGCCGCGGTTCGACTACGAGACGCATGCGCGCGCGCTGATCGAGGCGCGCGACTGGCCGGAGTCGACGCTCCGCATCAGCGAGCTGCGCATCGTCATCGAATACCAGTCGGGGAGCGAGCGAGCGCGCACGCTCACCCTCGACATCGTCGACTATCCGGGCGAGTGGCTGCTCGACCTGCCGCTGCTGACGAAGAGCTACGCCGAATGGTCGGCCGAGACCTTGGCGCTGTCGCGGCGGCCGCCACGCCGCGACCTCGCCGGCGCCTGGCACGTGCATCTCGCGAGCCTGCGGCCGGAGGATCCCGAGGGCGAGCAGGCGGCGCTCGCGGCGGCGCGGCTGTTCACCGACTACCTGCGGGCGGGACGCGCCGAGCCGCACGGCCTGAGCCTGCTGCCGCCCGGCCGCTTCCTGATGCCGGGCGATCTCGCCGGCTCGCCGGCGCTCACCTTCGCGCCGCTCGAGCTGCCGGCTGAGGGGAGCGCGCCGGCGGGCTCGCTGTGGGCCATGATGGAGCGCCGCTACGAAGTCCTACCGCAACATCGTGGTGCGCCCGTTCTTCCGCGACCATTTCGCCCGGCTCGACCGCCAGATCGTCCTGGTCGATGCGCTCGCCGCGCTCAATGCCGGACCGGCGGCGCTGCGCGACCTGGAGGATGCGCTCACCGCGATCCTCGACTGCTTCCGCGCCGGGCGCCGCTCGTTCGTCAGCAGCATCTTTCGCCCGCGCATCGACCGCATCCTGTTCGCCGCCACCAAGGCCGATCACCTGCACCACATCAACCACGACCGGCTCGAGCGCATCCTCGAGCGCATGGTCGGGAAGGCGATCGCGCGCGCCGAGTTCGCCGGCGCCACGGTCGACGTGGTGGCGCTGGCGGCGGTGCGCTCGACGCGCGAGGCCATGGTGTCGCGCAGCCGCGACGTCCTGCCGTCGATCGTCGGCTATCCTGTCGCCGGCGAGACAGTCGCAGGCGAAACGGCGGACGTCGAGACGTTCGACGGCATGACCGAGGCGGCGATGTTTCCCGGCGACCTGCCGGAAGACCCGGAAGCGCCGTTCGCCGCCGACGGCGCGATCTTCACCGGGCGCGGCGGTGCCGCCAGCTACCGGTTCCTGCGCTTCCGTCCCGGCGCGACGATCGCCGGCGCCGGCGGAGCGCCCGCCCTGCCCCACATCCGCCTCGACCGTACGCTGCAATTCCTCTTGGGAGACTATCTCGCATGAGTGCCGACGCATGACCGTGCACGAGCAGCGCAAGCCGGCGGCGTTTCGCATCGACGATCCGCGCGTCGTCGTGGCGGACCCCGACGAGCCGACGCGGCGGCGCGCGCGCGGCACCGTCCTGGTCACGCCCGAGCCGGACAGCGAGGCGCTGCCGGTGGCGCTCGCGCCACGGCCGACGCCGCGGCGACGCCGGCTGCCGTGGGGCACGCTGCTGTGGTCGGCGCTCGGCGGCCTCGTCTCGCTCGGCCTCGGGCTCGCCGTCACCCGGCTGATCGAGGACCTGTTCGCGCGCTCGCAAGCGCTCGGCTATGTGGCGTTCGTGCTTGCCGTGCTGGCGGCGCTCGCGCTCGTCGCAATCGTCGGACGGGAAGTCGCCGGCCTGGTCCGGCTGAACGCCGTCGAAGCCCTGCGCGGGCGGGCCGAGGAGGCGATCGCCACCGACGACCGCGAGGCGGCGCGCGCCGTGGTGCGCGACCTGGTGGCGGTGGAGCGGGTCGAGCCGCGGCTCGCCCGCGCGCGCACCGCGTTGACGGCACACATGACGGAGATCATCGACGGGGCGGACCTGGTGCGGCTCGCCGAGCGCGAGCTGATGGCGCCGCTCGACGAGGATGCACGGCGGCTCGTCTCCGCCGCGGCGAAGCGCGTCTCGGTGGTCACCGCAGTGAGCCCGCGCGCCGCCGTCGACATGGTGTTCGTCCTGGTGACGGTGGTCGCCCTGGTGCGCCGTCTCGCCGACCTCTATGGCGCGCGGCCCGGCGCGCTCGCGCTCATGCGGCTCCTCCGGCTGACCATCGCGCACCTGGCGTTCACCGGCGGGATCGCGGCAACCGACAGCCTGATCCAGCAGATGCTCGGCCATGGCGTCGCCGCCAAGCTGTCGGCCCGGCTCGGCGAAGGGGTGCTCAACGGGCTCCTCACCGCCCGCATCGGGCTGGCGGCGATCGAGGTGTCGCGTCCCCTGCCCTTCGCGGCGCTGCCCAAGCCGACGATCGCCGATCTCGCGGGCGACCTGCTGAGCCGGGCGAAGCGGGATGAGGCGGAGCCCAGGGCGACGCCCGCCGATTAGGACGCATTCCGTTGCGGTTGGCGCACGGCGCGGCCGTGCATCAATCTGCCATTCGCTATTCGCCATTTCGACCCGCTCTGGTATCCTGCCCCTGGGAGGATGTGCCATGTTCAAGACGATTCTCGTACCCGTCGACCTGGCGGAGACGCAGCTCGCCAAGTCCGCGATCGCAACCGCGTGCTCGATGGCGAGCGCATCCGGCGGCACGGTGCGGCTGCTCAACGTGATGCCGATGACGCCGGTCATGCTGGCCGAGTACGTGCCGCCCGATTTCGAGGCGCAGCAGAAGACCGCGTCCGAGGAGGCGCTGGCGATCATCGCCGGCGAATGCGGGATGGAGCCGGGCCGGGTGACGAGCGTGGTGCGCCAGGGCGGGATCTATCACGAGATCCTCGAGGAGGGGAAAAACATCCACGCCGACCTCATCGTGATGAGCTCGCACCGGCCGGCGATGAAGACCTATTTCCTCGGCTCCAACGCCGGCCACGTGGTGCGCTACGCGAAATGCTCGGTGCTGGTGCTGCGGCTGTAGAAGAGCGAATAGCGAGTGGCGAATAGCGAATAGGGTTCAGGCTCCAGCCTTTCGCTACTCGCTATTCGCTCTCTCGTCAGCTCCCGGCTCACTTGCTTTTGCGCGGGTCGTCCTTCGGATCGACGTAGTTGATGCCCCACGGCCCCGTCCCGTTGAGCTGAACGATCGCCTCGTCCTCGGTCCAGGCGTAGTGGGCCGCACCCGGCTGCATGATGCCGATCGCGCCGGCCGGGAGCGCGTGGGTCTTCTGCCTGTCGAGGTGGTCGCCGACGCCCATGTAGAACGTGCCCGAGAGCACCGTGACGCGCTCGATCGCAGGATGCGAGTGCGCCGGGATCGCGTAGCCCTTCGGAAACTTGAGGCGGACGGTGAACGGCACGGCCTCGTTCATCGGGCCTTCGATCACCGCCAGCTTGGCGCCGGGGGGCAGCGAGGGCACATCGACCCATTTCAGCTCGCCCGGCATGACCACGCGGTGCGCCTCGCTGTGCTGGCCGAGCGCGAAGGTCGCGGCGAGCGCTCCGATGCCCATGACGAGCGTTGCGATCGCCACATGCCGCACGGCCAATCTCGCGCCAGGACGGCGCGTCAGCATGCCGGCGCTGGCCGCCACCAGCCACAGCATCGCGTCCGCGCGGGCGCGTCGCCGCTCGTCGGCCGCCTTGGCACGATAAAAATCGTAGTCGATCGAGCCGTTAGGGTGACGACGGACGATCAGCTCGGTGGTCATAGTGTCCTCCTATGGGACCAGCCTGTTCACGGGAGGAAGATGGATCGAAACGAATCGCTTGGCCTTAAGGCCGTCTTGATTTCGGCTTGAGCTGACGTTGATTCTCGCGATTTCCAAGCGATTGGTTGCGTGTGTGGCTGCGGAGGCGTTGTGACATTTAATTTCGAGGATTTCGCGCTCGATCCGGCTCGCCGCGAATTGCGTCGCGGGGGCTCGGTCATCGCGGTCGAGCCGCAGGTGTTCGACCTCATCTGCCACCTCGTCCGCGAGCGCGAGCGTGTCGTCACCAAGGACGAGCTGCTCGACGCCATCTGGAACGGGCGTGTCGTGTCGGAATCGACGCTGACGACCCGCATCAACGCCGCGCGCCGCGCGCTGAGCGACAGCGGCAACGAGCAACGGCTGATCCGCACCATCCTGCGCAAGGGCTTCCGGTTCGTCGGGGATGTTCAGGCGGCTGCGAAGCCGGAAGATAAGCCGGCCGCGCCGACGCAGGAGATCACCTTCTGCAGGGCTTGCGACGGCGTGAGCCTCGCGGTCAGCAGCTGCGGCGACGGCCCACCCGTGGTGAAGGTCGGGACCTGGCTCACCCATGTCGAGCTTGACTGGCGCACGCCCGTCTGGGGGCCGTTGTACGCCCGCCTCGCCCAACAGTTCCGCCTGATCCACTACGATCCGCGCGGGTGCGGCCTGTCCGAGCTCAATGCGGCGGAGATCTCGTTCGAGGGCTTTGTCCGCGACCTCGAGTCCGTCGTCGACAGCTGCCGGCTCGAGCGCTTCTCGCTCGTGTGCTTCTCGCAGGGCGCCGCGGTCGGCGCGGCGTTCGCAGCCCGGCACCCGGGACGCATCGAGCGCATCGTCATGTCGGGCGGCTTTCCGCTCGGGTGGCGAAAGCGCGGAAACCCGGCCGAGATCGCAACCCGGGAAGCGATGGTGACGCTGATCCGGCACGGATGGGATCAGGACAATCCGGCTTTCCGCCGCATCTTCAACACGCGCATGTGGCCCGATCTGACGGCCGAGCAGATGGCGGCGTTCGACGAGCTGCAGCGCTGCGCGGCAACCCCGGAAAGCGCGGTCCGCATCCAGCTGGTGACGGCGGACCTCGACGTGGTCGGCCTGCTGCCGCAGCTCGCGGCACCGACGCTCGTCATCCATTCGCGCGACGATGGCTCCATTCCGCGCGAGATGGGATTGCTATTGGCGCGCGAAATTCCCGCTGCACGGTTTCTCGAGATCGACAGCCGCAATCACATCCCGATGCCGCATGAACCTGTCTGGCCACGCTACATCGACGAAATTTGCGCCTTCCTGTCCGCGGGAAATAGCGAGTAGCGAATAGCGAGTAGCGAATAGCGAATAGGGAGAGCGAGGCACTGCTGCGTCAGTCCCTATTCGCTATTCGCTACTCGCCATTCGCCCTCACGGGAGCACCTGCGGCGGCAGCGCGTCCGGCCGATAGGTCATCGGCCGGTTGCGCCGAAGGAACGTGCCGACCTGCCACAGGAACAGCGCCAGGAAGCCGCCGACGATGGCGGCGCCGGGCAGTTCGCCGATCTGCAGCGCGCGCACCGTCAGACCCGCAAGGGCAAAGCAGGCCGCCCCGAACACCAGAAGCGCGACCCAGAACATCAGCACGGGCATGCCCGACTCGAACGACGTTCGGCCGCCGTGCGCCGCGATGCGTTGGTGCAGCGCAGCGAGGAAGGGGCCGTAGGTCGCGTCGTGGCGCTCCTGCTCGACCATGCTGCGCCACGAGCTCGATGCGACGATGAGCTTCGGTCCCGCGGCCGGCCAGATCTCGGCCTGGAACCGGTGGGTCTGCATCGTCACCGGGCGAAACGACAGGCGCACGCGGCGGATGCGGTCGTAGGGGACACGGTCCGCATAGTTCCCCTTGCGCCATTCGAGCGCGCTCTCGGTCAGGCGGAACTCGAACGGCGCGCCCATGAGCGACGGCTTGTAGGCATAGGTGACCTCAGCCGGCGCGCCGGTGTCCGGATCCGCGATCACGCCCGGCGGCCTCGCTTGAGACGGAGCAAAAAATTTTTCATCAGGGGGGAACCAATCCCGGGGTCGCATGATTGTAGCACTGGTCCAGCGCAAATAGCCGAGGGGAATCCGCCATGCCGATGCGATGGCAGACCGCGGCACCCATGGCCATGCAGCAGCATGGCGGGCGCATCAAGCTTGCCGATCATACTGAGCCGAAAAAGGACAGCGGCGCCGAGCCCGTCGCGGATGAGCCGCGGCCGGTAACGCCTGCGGCGCCCGCGCCGCGCGACTTGCACTGATTCGACGGAAACCGTCTTCCCGAGCCGGCGTTGACCTCCTTGAAGCTGCTGCGTTTTCAAGGAGGAGCCGATGGCTGGTAACCGCACGATCGTAGCCGCATTGGCGGCGGGCATTCTCACTGCAACGACCATCCTGGCAGCCGCGCAGACCGGCGGCGTGGGCGGGGGAGGAACGGGCGGCGCCGGTGGCGTGGGCGGCGGAGTTGGTGGCGTTGGCGGAGGGGTTGGCGGAGTTGGCGGCGCGGGCACCGCGCCATCCGGCGGCATCGGCACGGCCGCGCCCGGCACCGCGAGCCCGGGAACGCCCGGCGGGGTCGCACCGAGCGCCGTCGCACCGGGAATAAGCCCGGGATCGGGAGCGGCCGGATCGACCATCAACAGCGGCGCGATCGGCCCCGGCGGCGTGCCGCTGGCACCCGGCCCCTCGACCGGCAACATTCCGACCCAACGGATCGGACCCGGCGGGACCGCAATCGCGCCGGGGCCTGCCGGCGACGTCAGCGGAACGGCCGTCCCCAGCACCGCGCCGGGCTCGGCCTCCGGCTCGCGCACCGGCTCCGGCGATCTCCTCGGCGCCGGCAGCACGCCGAACATCATGCGGGATCCGGCGCAGCCGGGCATTCCGAGCCAGACCGGGAGCACGACGGGGACCGGCACCACGGGGACGGGCACCACGGGGACGACCGGCACGACCTCGGGATCGACGACGGGCACGCCGACACGGCCTGCCGGGCGGTAGGGGGCTTAGTCTGTCTGAATGCTGCGTTTCGACTCCCCTCCCCCCGCGCGCTCTTGCGCGGGGTGGGGAGGGGTTGGGGGTGGGGGGGCACGGCGGCGCCACTCGCGCTGGCAATCCAATCACGATTCGGCCGACTGCGACAACGCCGAAGCGACGGTGTCTTTTCCGCAAGTCAGTGCAAAGCCAAAGACCCCCACCCCTAACCCCTCCCCACCGCGCAAGCGCGGGGGGAGGGGAACCCAAGCGCAGCATTTCCGGCCGAGTTCTTACGCCTCGCGTTCCTGCAGGGTGCGGATGCGCGTGAGCGCGGGGAACAGCCGCATCCACAGGAGCGTCACCGCGATCACGCCGGCGCCGCCGATGAGGACCGCGGGGACGACGCCGAGCCACGCCGCCACCGCGCCGGCGCGGAACTCGCCCAGCGTTCCCGACGTGCCGGTGCACATCGAGTTCACCGCCATGACGCGGCCGAGCATGTCGTTCGGCGTGCGTGTCTGCACCAGCGAATGGCGGATCACGACGCTGGTCGCATCGGCCGCGCCGTAGACGGCGAGCGCGACGAGCGAGAGCACGAGCGAGGTCGACAGCGCGAACACGACCGCGGCGGCGCCGAACAGCGCGACCGAGCCGAACAGCACGGCACCGATGCGCCGTTCGAACCCATGCCGTGCGAGCACCACCGCGATGGCGAGCGCGCCGACGGCGGGCGCCGAGCGCAACAGCCCGAGCCCCCATGGCCCCGTCTCAAGGATGTCGCGCGCAAAGATCGGCAGCAGTGCAGTCACGCCGCCGAGCAGGACGGCGAACAGGTCGAGCGAGATCGCCCCGAGCAGCACCGGCTTCTCTCGGATATAGGCAAACCCCGCGAACACCGTCGCGAAGCTCACCGGTTGCCGCTCGCCGGTCTGGCGCGGCGGTCGCGGCAGCAGGCTCACCAGAATGCTGGCGGCGAGGAAGACCGCCGTACAGACCGCATAGACCGCGGTTGCGCCGAACGCGTAGAGCAGGCCGCCCAGCGCCGGGCCGCAGATGATCGCGGTCTGGTTGGCGGTCGCCGCGGCGGCGATGGCGCGCGGCAGCAGCGGCGCCGGCACCAGGGCGGGCAGCAGCGCGTGCAGTGTCGGCATCTCGAAGGCGCGCGCCGTGCCGGTGACGAGCAACAGCGCGAGAATCCCCTCCCGGCCGATCAGGCCGGTGAAGCTCGCGAACGCCAGCGCCGCCGCGACCAGCGCCTTGACGACCTGGCAGGTGCGGGCGAGCGCGCGCCGGTCGAAATGGTCGGCCGCCTGGCCGATCAGCGGCGACAGCGCGATGATCGGGACGAACTGCACCAGCCCGACCAGCCCGAGGTCGAACGCGCTGCCGGTGAGCTCGTAGATCTGCCACCCGATGGCGACGGCCTGCATCTGGTAGGCCCCGGCCGTCGCTGTGCGCGCGCACCAATAGAGCGCAAACGCGCGATGCTCGCTCAGGCGCGGCGAGGCGGCCAGGACGGATTCGGCGGGTGCGGACATCGATTCGGCGGGGAAACGGGTCGGGCAAGGGGATCGGGTGCCCATTTTCTTGTCGCTTTTTAGCGCGCCGCGGCCCGCGCTCAAACCAAAATCCGCTGTGGATTCCGATAGTTTCCGGCAATTTGCCGATTTTTTCCGCCTCATCCGATCGAATGAGGACGGCTATGACGCATCACAGCATGCTGCGCGCCGATCGAAGACCTCAACCCGTCCCGTCCGACGGCCCCCAGTCGAGGTCCAAGAAGGCAAGGCCAGACCCATGGAAATGCATCAGATCCGATATTTCTTGGCGCTGTGCGAAGAGCGGAGCTTCACCCGCGCGGCGCGGCGCTGCGGCGTGACCCAGCCCTCGCTGACGAACGCCATCCGGGCGCTGGAGCGGGAGCTGAAAGGGACGCTGTTCCACCGCAAGCCGCGGGTCGAGCCGACCGAGCTCGGTCGGGTGATTCGCCCGCATCTGCAGGACATTGCCCGCAATACCCAGGTGGTCCAGGAGCTGGCGCGTCTCGCCGCCCCGCCGGCCCCCCTGCCGGAGATGCCCGCCCTCTATCATGCGGCCCCGTTCACCGCCGCCGAGCCGGTGCACGCGGAGCCAGCCTGAGACTGGCCGACGCGGGATCCCCCAACGGGGATCCCGTTCGTCTTGCCATTCTGTTCCTGGTTTGTTCTTATCGGCGGCATGCCGCCGCCGGACACGCTCCTCACCTATCCGTATGTCATCGTGCGCATCGGCTGCGATGCCTGCAGCCGATCCGGCCGCTACCGCCTGGCGCGGCTCGCCGAGAAATACGGCGCCGACATCGAGCTCGATGCCCTGCTCGCCTATCTGGCCGGCGACTGCAAGCATTGGGGCCATTCGCATCCCTATCGGTTTCGCTGCCAGGCGCGCTTTCGCGATCTCGAGCCGCCGCGCCGGCCACCCGACCTGCCCGCCATGCGGCTGCGGGTGGTGAAGGGCGGGAAGTCGTAGGCGATGCAGGAAATTTTGTAGGAGCACCCCTTGTGGGTGCCCGCAACGAGCATGCCGCCGACCTGGACGGCGCCACCGTGTTCGAGCACGCCTGCAAGATGGGGCTCCAGGGCATCGTGTCGAAGCGGCGCGAACAAGGGTTTGACGGCGCCGCTACTCGCCCACCAGCAGCGCCCAGTATTTCTTGCCCGACGGCGAAGTGGCCGAGGCGAGGCCGTAGCGGGTGAGGCTTGGAATCAGCATGTTCTTGCGATGGCCGGACGAGTTGACCCACTGCTGGATGACGCAGGCGGATTCCTTGCAGCCATAGGCGACGTTCTCGGCGCGTGCGCCGCGCGGGCCGCGGTGAGTCATGAAGCCGTCGTGGTCGAGGCTGTCGCGCCGCGCCATGTCGGCAACGTGCTTGCTGGCGAGCGCGGCGAGGGTACCGTCGGTGCGCAGCTGACTGAGCCCCGTGCGATGCGCGAAAGCCGTTGAGCGAGGTCGCGGTTTCCGGTGTGCCTGGAACCGAAAGCGTACCGCAGCCGGCCACCGCCGCGGCGAGCAGCGCGCTTGCGATATGGGGAAATTTCATCGGCACCCCGTTCCCGCCACCCTGAATTCGATACGCACGTGGCAATTTTGTGAACGCGGCTGAATTGGCATGGGCTCGCGATTTTGCCCACCCCACAGCGCTGCGATGTGGGGCGACCACAAGCGGGTGCCCGACCACCGCACGGCATCAGTCTAGGGGCACCCTTGTGGGCGCCCGCCGCAGGCAACCACAAGGGTTGCCCCTACAAATACCTGCTGCAGTGGATATCTGTCCCCACATGCGCACCGCTTTTCTCTTCGTACCGCTGTTCGTGATCCTGGGCGCCGCCATCTGGTGGGCCGTCGGCTTATGGACGTCGGTCGAAGGCCCGCCGATGCCCGCGACGGGCTACGTTGCCATGTGGCTCGGCATCGTGTTTTCCCTGGCGATCGGCTGCGGCCTGATGGCGCTGATGTTCTTCTCCAGCCGCCGCGGCTACGACGAGCGGGCGAGCGGCGAAACGATCGAGCATCGCCGCGAGTCGTAGGCCGGTCCTCACTCGATCGCGATCTTCGCCGCCTGAACGAGCGGGCCCCATCGATCGGCGCTCTTGCGGATCAGGTCCCGCATCTCCTCCGGGGTGGTGCCGCGCGGCTCGACGTCGAGGCGCGCGATGCGCTCATGCACCTCCGCCTTGCGGAAGCCCTGGCCGATCGCATCGGAGAGTTTCTTGACGACGTCCTTCGGCGTGCCGGGCGGCGCCACCACGCCCATCCAGGTATCGGCTTCGAACCCCGGCAGCGTCTCGGCGATCGCCGGCACATTGGGGAATGCCTTCATGCGCTCGCGGCTGGCGACGCCGATCAGCTTCATCTTCCCCGCCTCGATGTGCACCTTGGTGGGCGGCAGCAGGTCGGGCAGCACGTCGATCTGGCCGCCGAGCAGCGCGGTGATCGCCGGGGCGCTGCCGCGGAACGGGACATGCACGAGATCGACCTTCGCCATGTGCTTGAGCTGCTCGAGCGCCAGGTGGCCGATCTGCCCGGTGCCCTGCGAGCCGTAGTTGAGCTTGCCGGGACTGGCCTTGGCATGGGCGACGAGCTCCGCCGTGCTGTTGACGGGAAGGTCCGGCCGCACCAGCAGGATCGACGGATAGGTCGCCAGGATGCTGACCGGCTCCATCGTGCCGGGATCGAACGTCATCCGCGGATTGAGCTTGGTGGCGATGCTGAAGGTGAGCTGCGGCGCGCACAGGATGGTGTAGCCGTCGGGGTTGGCGCGGAATACCGATTCGGTGCCGACCAGCCCGCCGGCACCGCCCGGGCGATTCTCCACCACGACGTTCTGGCCCAGCACTTCGCGCATCTGCTCGGCGGCGATGCGCGCCAGGATGTCCGCCGTGCCGCCCGCCGGCAGCGGCACCACCATGGTGATGGCGCGGCTCGGGAACGGCGCCTGCGCCTGCGCTGGCGCGGCGGCGAGCAGCAGGCCGGCGAGAACGGTGCCGATAAGCGATCGATGCATTGAGCTCCTCCTGGGCGAATAGCGAATAGCGAATGGCGAATAGGGGAAGATCAGACTCTACTCCCTATTCGCCATTCGCCATTCGCCTCAATCCAGCTTCACGCCCGCGGCCTTGATCACCTTGTGCCAGCGCTCGATCTCCTCGCGCATGTAGGCGGCGGTCGCTTTGGCGTCGCCGCCGATCGGCTCGGCCGAGAACTGCACCAGGCGCTGGCCGATATCGGGATCCCGCAGGGCTTCGTTCACGTCGGCGTTGATCTTGTCGACGATCGCCTGCGGCGTCCTGGGCGGTCCGACAATTGCGTACCAGGCCGCCGATTCGAACCCCGGCAGCGTCTCGGCGATGGTCGGCACGTCGGCAAGCGAGGCCATGCGCTTCGGCGTCGCGACCGCGATCAGCTTGAGCTTGCCGCCCTTCACCAGCGCGAGCGACACGCCGAGATTGTCGAACATGATGTCGACGCTGCCGGCCACCAGGTCGTTGAGCGCCGGCGCCGAGCCGCGATAGGGCACGTGCTGGAACTTCACCTTGGCGTCGAGCTGGAACAGCTCGGAGGTGAGATGCGACGTGCTGCCGTTGCCTTGCGTCGCCACCGTGATGGCGCCCGGCCGCGCCTGCGCGTCGGCGATGAACTCGGCGACGGTGTTCGCCTTGATCTTCGGATTGACCACCAGCGCATTGGGCACGCGGCCCATGATCACCATCGGGGCGAAGGCGGTCGGGTCGAACGCGAGCTTGGGATAGAGGTTGTGATTGATGACGAGCGGGGGCGGCGGCGCGGACAGCAGGGTGTAGCCGTCGGGGTCGGCCTTGAACACGGCCTCCGCGCCGATATTGCCGGCCGCACCGGTCCGATTCTCGATCACCACCGGCTGCCCCCACTTGCGCGACAGCCAGTCGGCGAACACGCGCGGCATCGCATCGGCCGTGCCGCCGGCGGGGAACGGCACGATGATCTTGACCGGACGCGTGGGGTAATCCTGGGCCTGGGCGCCCGGGCTCAGGACCACGAGCGCGGCGAGCGCGAGCATCGGTCCCCATCGCCAACCCACTCCTCGCCCGCCGCCCCCCATGCCGCTCCTCCTTTTCAGACCGAGCCGAATGTGCGATGACCCAGCGCGAACGGACTATGCCCCGCCGCCAGCTTGCGGCAAAGTCCTGTTTCCCGAGCCGGAGTGCAAGCGTTGCGCGCGACAACCCGCATCCTGACCGCGATCGCGCTGACCCTGCTGGTCGCCGGCTGCGACAAGTGCGGCAACTGGTTCTTCGCGTTCGGCCCGCCGTCCGGCCTCGACGCCTGCAAGGGCACCGTGCCGCAACAGAAATGAGACCGGTTCAAGGCCGGCGCCTGGCAACGGGCAGTTAATCGGCGGTGACCGCGCCGGCGCAATCCTCACCTCCCGCCTTTGCCGGTTGGAAGCCCATTTGACCGGAATGCGGCTCAATCCAGGCCGCAGGCGGGCACATATACGGAAAGAAAACGCCTGTCGCCTAGGTTGGCGGCCGTCCGCACCTGCCCCGAACCAATCGATGCATCCACGCGTTCTTGAACCGGCTGTTCGGCTCGGGCGACCAACAAATGGGCCGCCGGGGGGCGACGAAATATTCCGCGACGGCCCACGAAACAATACGCGAAATCAGGCGGAAACAAGCCCGCGATAGCTAACAGGAACCGGCGACGAGCGTCGCGCTTATCTTGAAGGAACGTTGGAGGCTGCCATGACCACTCTCATCCAGACCCGAACCGTGATCCGCGCGCTGACGCTGTCGACGCTGTTGGCCGCAACCGCCTTTGCTCCCGCTTACGCGGCGAGCCCCGCCCCCACCAAGGTCGCTGCCGTCACTTCGCCCCAAAAGGTCGCAACCGCTGCCGCCTATGACGGCAACTGGAGCGTGGTGATCATCACCGAGAAGGGCACCTGCGACCGCTCGTACCGCTACCCGGTCCGCATCACCGACGGCACCGTCGGCTATGCCGGCCAGGCCTCGTTCAACGTCTCCGGCCGCGTGAACCCGAATGGCGCCGTCACCGTGAAGGTGAGCCGCGGCGACAGGTCGGCGAGCGGCTCGGGCCGGCTGTCGGGCGATTACGGCGAGGGCTCCTGGTCGGGTGGCGAGTGCTCCGGCACCTGGCAGGCCGAGCGCCGCTCGTAAGCCGACGCCATTAGGCAACCAGTTTTTTTGGGCCGCAGCCTGCCGGGGCTGCGGCCCAATCATTTTCCACGGGTGAATCTCGGCTTGTCGTCGCCCGGCTTGACCGGGGGACCCAGTACGCCCGGCGTCGGCCGGACAGATTCAGCATTCATGCTTGTTCTACAGGGGTTACTGGGTCCCGGGTCTCGCCGCGCAAGGCGGCTCCCCTCGCAGCTTTAGGCTGCTCGCCCGGGACGACAACGCTGTAATGGCTCGCACCGCTGGCGCAAACCCACTATGGTCCGCCCGCCGGATTTGATTTTCGCCGGATCCTCACGCCGATGAACAAGTCGCTCTCGCAATCGCACTTCGGCAAGAACGCCGCCGAATACCTCACCAGCCGGCCGCATGCGCAGGGCCAGAGCCTGGAACGGCTGGTCGCGCTCGCAAGACCCCGCCCCGACTGGCACGTGCTCGACGTCGCGACCGGCGCTGGCCACACCGCCTATGCGTTCGCCCCCCATGTGGCGCGCGCCTGGGCGACCGACATCACCGACGAGATGCTCGACCTGGTGCGCGGCGAGGTCGCCAAGCGCAAGCTCGCCAACGTGCGCGTCGCCCACGCCAAGGCCGAGGCGCTGCCGTTCGAGGACGCCACCTTCGATCTCGTCACCTGCCGGATCGCGCCGCACCATTTCGACAGCATCGCCGGCTTTCTCGACGAGACCCGCCGCGTGCTCAAGCCGCAGGGCACCTTTGCGCTGGTCGAGAACGTGGTGCCGGCAGGCAGCGTCGGCGATTTCGTGAATGCGTTCGAGCGCTTCCGCGATCCGAGCCACCTGCGCGCCTGGACCATCGAGGAATGGCGCGAGGCGCTGCAACATCACCGATTCGCCATCGCGCACGAGGAGGTGCTGTCCAAGGCGATGAATTTCGCCTATTGGGCGGGCCGCCACGACGCCAACATGCAGGCGTACCTGCGCGCCATGCTCGAGGAAACCACCCCGGCGGTGAAAGCATTCTTCCAGGCGAGTGGAGACGGCAAGGAGCTCACGTTCTGGCTGCGCGAAGCCTTGTTCATCGCGCGACCGGCTTGAGCCCGCGAATCATGCGAGGCTTCCGATGCGGATGGCATTGCCGGCGATTGCCCTGTTGCTCGTGAGCGGCGCGACGATGGCCGAGGCGCAGATCGCGCCCGGCCAGACGATCGGGCCGGGCGGCGTGCCGATGGCCCCGGGCGCGTCGCAGCCGCGCGATTTCACGCCCGGCGGCATCGGCCCGGGCGGCGTGAAGGTGGCGCCCGGCGCGGCCGCGCGCGACGTCGATATCGAACGGCTGGGCCCGGGCAACACGCGCCTGGCGCCGGGTCGCGCCGGACGGGCGGCGCCCAGCACCGGCGCCCAGACCCAGGTCATCGCGCCATCGTCGGGCGGCCTGTCGGGCACCGTCAAGGCCAAGAAGCGCAAATACTATCGCGGCAAGGCCAAGCGCTATCCCGGCGTGTAGAACGCTGTCCCGGCGTGTAGCACCTATGCGGGAAACGAAACCCCGGCCGCGAGGGCCGGGGGGACGCCATCAACGTTCCCCTCGTGGAATGCGGCCTCAGTAGCCCTGAAGCGCTTCAGCCTCGCGCCGCAACTGGAAGCGGATGTTCGGATCCGGATCGGCGCCCGCATAGCGGCCATATTCGTCATAGACCACATAGGCGGATGCCGCTCCCGTTGCGACGGCAGGCGTCGACGCCGCCTGAGCGTTCGCCCTGGGTGCCGCCTGAGCCGCACTGGCTCCGGCAGCGATTGCGGCTACTCCCACGACAGCAAGTAGCGTCCTGGTCATCGTCATTCTCCGTTGCGAAGCTACTCGCCCCCTCGACTTGTCTGCAGCCCCGCACGGGTCGCAGCAACGCAACTGGATGTGAGCGTTTGGTGACAATGCGTGACGGATTCTTGATGGGAATAAAGCGGCCGGCCGACGGTTGCGATGATTCTTCGCGAGCAAAAAAAGACCCCGGGCCAAGGCCCGGGCTGTTGTCTTGTCGCGGAATGCAATCAGTCGATCACCAGCCGCCGAGATCACGGCCCTGCTGATCATAACGGGGCCAATGTTAGTTGCTCTGGGCGAAGGCGTCGGCAGCGCGCAGCGTCGGAGGCAACTCTGGGCCAAGCTGCCGCCGCGAAGGCCAACTTTACGCTCGCGCTCTGGAACTGCCCCGGTTTGGTGGACGGGTGAGGGCTTGGGATCAGGGCATCTGATCTGACGGCATTTGATTGTTCGGCCCACCGCGGGCGGACGGAATGACCGCCGCCCGCGCGGGCGCCACCATCACACGATGTCGAGGTGGTTGAAGTCGGACAGGCTGGTCAGCCCTTCCAATATGACGCCGGTATCGATCGTTCCGTTGCCGTCGAGATCGGCAAACAGGTAGCCGTCGACCTGGTCGGTCACGAACGCGAAGACATCGCCACCGCCGTTGAGGAAGAACTCTGCGACAGTCCTGGCCGTATTGTAGCCGCTGCCATTGCCGATCGAGAACTCGATGTAGTTGGCGGCGGTGCCCGCCACCGGCATGTCGATCACGTCCTCCTGGGCATTGAAGTCCATGATCTGATCCGGACTGTTCGCCGAACTCTCGTAGGAGTCGAAGAACTTGAACGTATCGTTTCCGCTGTCGCCGGCCAAAAAGTCTCCGCCGGCGCCACCATTGAGAAGGTCATTACCGGATCCGCCATGCAGATCGTCATTCCCGGTGCCTTCGCCATAGATGGAGTCATTACCGGAATCGCCATAGAGCTGGTCGGGGTCATCCCCGCCGAACAGATTGTCGTTGCCGCTGCCGCCCAGGATCCAGTCGTTGCCATCGTCGCCGCTGATGAGGTCGTTCCCGCGCTGGCCGTAAAGCTGGTCGAAGCCGTCGCCGCCTCCGATGTAGTCGGAGTTGCTGCCGCCGAAGATCTGGTCGTTGCCGCCCTCGCCGTAGAGGTAGACCGGGTCTAGGTTGTGAGTGAAATCGATGTCGTCATCGCCGCCGCCGCCATACACGACATCGTTGCCCCAGTTCGCCGTCGTCGTGTCGGAGTCGGGGGTCCCCGGCCTGATGGTATCGTTGCCGAGGCCGCCGTAGACCAGGTCATCCCCGGTGTTGCCCCAGACGGCATCGTTGCCGCCGAGAGCGTAGACGGTGTCATCGGCACTCGTACCGATTAGTGTATCGTTGTAATTATCGTAAAAGTAGCCGCCGATGTAGATCAACTTGCCGAATATGGTTGCCACGCTGGCCTCCCTGTTATTCTATTGCCGCCGCCATCGCCGGCCGCCGCGACCGGTCGAACGGGGCGATGCTCACGCACGCCATACGTGTGGTGTCCGACAACTGAGTGCGGGTTCAATTCGACCGCGCTGATGTAATGCGAGGGCGCGTGGGAACGCGCGTGAGTACGCGACTAGACTAGTGCGGCGGATTTGAGTTTCCTTTCACTTCGCCGCAATCTCTTTAGGAAACTCAAATCCACAAGCCGCACTGGAACGCATTGATCTTGCTAGTGCTCCTTTGATTCCGAATTTCGCTGCACCGCGCCGCGCGTGCATCACCCCGCCGCGAGATCGCCACGATCCCGGCGGATCCCCGCCCAATGCCTTCGCATTGGGGCTCAACTCAGTCGTGACGGCTTGGCCCTCGCGCACGGCATTGACGGCCTGAACGAACGGGACGTGCCACCGCGCTGATCCGCGTCGCCACCGTGAACCCGTAGGTTCATCACGGGCTACAGCTCGATACGCAGTCCGTCATAGGCACATTCCTCGGCCACTTCGCCCCTGTGCTCGAGCATCTCGCGACCCATATGAGTGAGCACGAGGCGCCTTGCGCGGAGCTCAGCCTTGTGCGCCTGGATATCCGGATAGTTGAGATGAAATCGCACCGGCTTGCGGTAAAAGTAGCACTCGGCGATCAGCAAATCGGCGCCCCGCGCCAGGCTCGGCATGTGCTCCGTCCATTCGCCATCGCCGGTGTAAGCAATGATCTTGCTTGCCACCTCGACGCGGACCGACGTGGGGTTGGTCTCCTTCGTGTGGACGGCGGGATAGGTCGTGACCTTGAGCGGCCCGAACCGGTGCTCCACGAAGCACTCCATATCCGCATAGGCGACCTCGAACTTCGGACGCATGACGTGCATGCCCGGCATGAGCGCTGCCGCAACCTCCACCATTCTCGCCCTCGTATCTTTAGGGCCGGCAATGAGAAGCGGGCTTTGTCGCTTTGCGCCAAGCATGGCATCCATCAACAGGAACGGTACGCCGCCACAATGATCGCCATGGAGATGCGTCAGAACAATTGCATCGATCGAGTTGTGTTCAATATCGAGCTTGTTGAGGGCGACAAGGCTGGTGGCGCCAAAATCGATGCAAAAGCGGTAGCCGGGCGCATCGACAAGAAAGCATGTATTGAAGCGCCCTCCCGAACCGAAAGAGTCGCCGCTGCCGACAAACGTGATCGTTACGGACATGGTTGCCTCCGGTCATCGAGCCTCAAATGATGCGCGCCTCGCGCAGGGATGCCAGATCGCCTGCACTGAGGCCCAAGACCTCCTCCAGCACTTCGTCGGTCTGCTGACCCAAGGTGGGCGGCGGGCGTCGGTAGGCGACGGGCGTCTCCGAAAGCTTGATTGCACTACCGATCAGATCGACACGCCCGTCCTCTGCCAGAGGATGGGACATCGAGATGCGCATGGCGCGCTGTTCGACGTGGGGGTCAGCAAACACTTGATCCAGCGTATTGACGGGGCAGCAGGGCAGGCTGGCTTTCTCGAAGGCGTCGACCCAATGGCCGCTCGACCCGGCTTTCAGGGCATCCGCCACGATCGCCACCAGCGCTGCGCGATTCTCGAGACGCGCCGTGTTGGTAAGAAAGCGGGAGTCGGCGCCAAGCTCTGGCCTCCCGATAATCGCCGCGAAGCGCTTGAACTGCTCGTCGTTGTTGGCGCCGCAGACCACCCACCCGTCCAATGTTTCGAAGGCCTGATACGGAACGGTATTGGGATGCGCCGTGCCGAGTTGCTTGGGCACCACACCGCCCACGAGAAAATTGGTGCCCTGGTTGAACAGCCATCCGACCTGCACATCGAGGAGCGCCAGATCAATATGCTGGCCCGTGCCTGTCCGGTCCCGATGTCTGATCGCCGCAAGGATAGCGATGGCGGCGTTGAGCCCGGTCATGACATCGTTGACCGCGATCGGAACCTTGACAGGCGGACCATCAGTTTCTCCGGTCATGCTGATAAGCCCGCCCATGCCTTGAGCAACGAGATCGTAGCCGGGGCGGTGTGCGTAGGGGCCGGTTTGTCCGAAACCAGTGATCGAGCAATAGACCAGCCCTGGTAGATCGGCCTTCAGATCGTCATAGCCGAGCCCGAACTTGGCTAGCCCGCCGACTTTGAAGTTCTCGATCAGGACGTCGCACTTTGCGGCGAGCCGCCTGATGAGCGCTGCGCCCTCCGGTTGGCCCATGTCGATGGTGACGGAACGCTTGTTGCGGTTGCAGCACAGGTAATAGGCGCTCTCTGTCGTGTCGCGGCCTGAGGCGTCCTTCAAGTAAGGCGGCCCCCAGGTGCGGGTTTCGTCGCCCACACCCGGACGCTCGACCTTGAGAACGTCCGCCCCGAGGTCGCCCAGGAGCTGAGTGCAGGACGGGCCGGCCAGGACGCGGCTGAGGTCCAGGATCCGGATGCCCTTCAATGCACCTCCAACCTCGGACATATGCATTCCCTCCCAAGTTGTTGTCAGCATTCCTATGTAGTGCGGCGAATTTGCAGTTCGCCGCGCCGGTCGCCTCCCGGTCGATCGACGGCTGGCTGTTCGCCGCAGACGGGTACGCGATCGAGGTAACGACCCCTCGCGACCTCGAATGGCAATGCCTGTCGGCACATCTGGCACTTCAGCTCATTGTAGAGCCGACCGAACTCCAGGAAGTGACGCTGCCAGCGGGTTTCCGCCTCTCTGGCGTGATGCGGATCGACCGCGTCGGGCAACACCTCGAGCACCCGTAGATGAAAGGCAGTCGATCCGTACGTCTGCCAGTCGGCGACCATCTTTGGTGCGCTGTGAATCCCTCTGCGCAGCAGACGGCGATGCTCCTGCAATCGCCGTCTGTGATCGGCGCTGTAGCCACATAGGCGAAACCATTCTTGACACATTCCAACGCGTAGATGACCAGCATGCAAACTCCTCCATATGCCGAATTCGATGGGATTGATCGGACCCAAACAAAAACGCGCCGGGCCCTTCCGCCGCAGCGCGCAAAATTCCGATGCTGGCATTTTCGCCGATCACACCCGGGAGCGGACATTACCCGGCACGCACCGGCAGGTCCGAGAAGTGCCACAAGCAGACTTCCGAAGCTTACTCGATCACCTCGTCCGCGCGGGCGAGCAGGGTCGGCGGAACTTCCAGGCCGAGCGTCTTTGCCGTCTTGAGATTGATGACGAGCTCGAGCGTGGTCGGCTGAATGACAGGCAGATCGGCCGGCTTCTCACCCCGGAGAATCCGACCGGCGTAGATGCCGGCCTGGCGATAGGCGTCTGCAAAGCTGGCTCCGTAGCTCATCAGCCCGCCGGCCGCAGTGTACTGGCGGGCGTTGTAGATCGCCGTGACCGCATGGCGGGCCGCCAGTGCGACGATGTAATCCCGCTGGCTCTCGAAGAGGGGATCGTCGAGGACGAGGAGCGCACCAGCTCCCACTTGAGCAAAGGTGGCGAAGGAGCTGTCGATTTCACTTTCGATGCCGGCGTTGAAGACATGAATCCGCTGCCCGGCGGCGCGAGCCGCCGCTTGCACCTCGTCCGACCGCGCCGCGGCGTTCGGATTGTTGGGATTGAGGAGGACGGCGATCACGCTGACTTTGGGTACGAGCTCGCGCAGCAGTTCCAGCCGTTTCGCCACGAGCTCTCCGAAGAACAGACTGACCCCGGTGACATTCCCCCCGGCCGGTTGAGACTGGCGACGAGACCCTCCTTGACCGGATCACCACCCACGGTGAAGACAATCGGAATCGTCGTCGTCGCTGTCCTGGCCGCGACGATCGCCGGAATAGAGCCTGCGAATATCACAGCCACCTTGCGGCGAACCAAGTCGTCCGCAAGCGCCGGCAGCCGATCGTATTGAGACTCCGCCCACCGGTATTCGATCGCAACAGTCTGGCCGACGACGAATCCAATTTCGCGGAGGCCCTGGTGGAATGCGGCCACGAAGGCTCCCCGTTCGAGCCCGCCGTGCAGAAACCCGATCACCGGCATCGCCGGCTGCTGCGCGCGCGCGGCAAGCGGCCATGCCGTCGCGCAGCCGAGCAGCCCGATGAACTCCCGGCGCCTCATGACGATCATCCTGTCCAGGGGCTTAAGTCCCACTCTGGTCGCTTGATCAAGCGTAACGCTCAATCTGCAACGGTACCAGCTTGGACCAAGGCGCGCTGGCAAGTCCTTGGGAATTCTGAATTCTTCTGAAGCAGCTGGTTTGGTCCGCTTCGGGTCAATGGCGGCCCAAGGCGACAGTTCGGGATTGTGTCCGCAGTACACTCGAACTGCGGACATCCATGAGCAGGTCGGCATGTCGCTGATGTGCCAGGAGCGGAACCTTGGCGAAATTATTCGATCACGTGGTCGGCGCGTGCGATCACAGTCGACGGCACGAGGAGACCAAGCTTCGTGGCGATCGTCGTACTGACAGTCAGTTCAAACGTCGTCGGCTGCTGCATCGGCAAGTCGGCTGGTTTTGCACCTTTGAGAAATCTTGTGCACATAGGATGCGGCGCGCTGGTGCAGCTCGGCAACATTGGGGCCGTAGGTCAACAGCGCCCCGACGTCCATCAGCCAGCGCGGCACGCCGACCAGGATGAGCCGATTTGTTGCGGCGAATTCCCCAATCCGCGCGCGGTTCGCAAACATGACGCGCGATCCGATGACGATGAGAGCCTCGGCCCTATCGCGTACCGCGGCCTGGAACGCGCCCTCGAAGTCGCCGGGCGCCCGCACCTCGAGGGATTGGAGTTGCACCTCCAACGCGCGTGCGGCGCGTTCCGTCTCGCGAAACTCGGGATCGACATGACGCGGGTTCCACAGAATGGCAACGCGCGAGACCCAAGGCGCTACGTCTTTGAGGAGCTCAACCGACTTTCCAGCCAGCGCATCATGGACATAGGTGACGCCCGTGATGTTGCCACCGGGCCGAGCCAGGCTCGCCACAAGCCCGCTGCCGACCGGATCATTGCTCACGACGACGACAATTGGAATCGTCGAAGTTGCCGCCTTGACGACTGGGGCCTGCTCGCCGCCAAACGAGAAGATCACATCGGGATTAAGGCTGACGAGCTCATTCACCGCCCCTGGAAGCCGGTCGTAGTTGCCCTCCGCATCGCGGTAATCGATGAAAACGGTCTTCCCGTCGACGTAGTCGAGCGCTTGCAGCCCGCGCAGCAGCGCATTGATGACGATCTGATCCTGGCTGCTGAAACGCAATATGCCGATGCGGCGCATGCGCGGCGGCTGGTTGGCCTGCACGGCAAGCGGCCATGCCGCCGCCCCGCCGATCAGCCCGAGTAAATCCCGCCGGTTCATCTGGCCCCCTTTCTGCACCTCTCCAGGAGTGTTGCAGGCGAGCAGTCTTGAACGGTGCGATGGACGATGAGGCACAAGTGTACACCTTGCGGCTTCGCCGTTCCTTGAGAAAGATCTGAAATCTTCTGAATTGGGCAGGGCGGCGGAACACACCACCTCAGCAGAGTTGACGGTGCGTGAGGAAGATGGGGCGTCATCTGCCCTGGCCGCCAATTCCACCCCGAGTGACGGGGCGACGGACTGAATTACGGCGAATTGGCCGACGACCCGGGCCCGGTCACAAGAGATCGTACGTCCGCTTTATGCCAACTGCGGACTCATGCGGGCAGCGAACAGCCCTAGGCATCCGGGTTGCCCCAGCCGGATTTGTCTCAGATGCTCATGCGGCCGCTCGTGAGGTTAGGCGGTAAGCCTCTCGCCCGTCATCGTGAGGTGCTCGGCGCATGCACGGCAATGCCCCACATCTGCACTGCATGCGCCGAGCCTCGAACGATGAACGGCCCGGGCCGTCGCCCTTCGAGGCGCTCCGCTCGAAGAGAGCGGAGCGCGCCTCAGGGTGACGGTGAACGTGGAGCAGGCGGACGACCGCCGCGGCGCTTCGAAAGTTTCTGCAGCAGATTCCAATCTCCTCTAATCAATGCCTCCTTCTTTGCACGGCTCCAACCTTTGATCTGGCGCGCAGCTTCATTTGCATCGATCACACGGTCGAAACCCTGCTGCTCCTGACGCCCAATAACGAAAACGTATACACGCTTACCTGGATCGATCTGCCGCTCTCGGCAACATCGGGCCCGACCGTTGCAAGACCATTTTGAGCATTCCAGCGAGCAACGTTGATTCGAGAGCAAGCACGAATCCGCGTCATTGATTCAAAAGTGTCCAGATGCCAATTCCTGCCGGGTCGGACACCCTCGGGCGATTTTCGCAACATCGTGACTTGATCTTCGCAGGCAACAGTGGTAAGTTGCATCCAGGATAGGAGACACTGCAGCGTGCACGGACGCGTGTGGTCTCCCAATGACATCACACCCCTCTGACACGCTGACATCAGAACGAGTGCCCTCGCACCTCGCGAGCGCAGCGTTCTAGGCGACGTTTCGCACCAGTTCCTATGCGAACGCAATCTGCGGATGAGAGCCGCGTTTGCGCGGGGGGCGTATTATGCTCGTTCCCCTTCACCAGCCGAATACGCGGCCGTGCCGCTCTGCGCGAGCGCCCCGACACCCGCTTGGGCATCGGGCACGAACTCCAAGTGTCAGCTGAAGAATGAAAGGAACGCACGATGGCCGTCGAGCTGGAGATTCAAGATGGAAATCCGTGGTGGCTCAGCGCGGACATCTGGACGGTGCCCGGCAGCGACCCCGAAGGACCGGCCGGCATCCCCATAGTGGGCTCGACCTGCTTTCTCTGGGCCAGGGTCAGCAATACCGGCTCGAGCAGCGTGCAGAACGCAGTCGTCCGCTTCTATTGGGCGAACCCATCGGTCGGGTTCGACCGCAACACCGCAAATCCTATCGGTACTTCCAACGTGAATTTATTGGCCGGCGAGTTGAGCGACGTGCTTTGCCTTACGCCGTGGATCCCGGAATTCGTCAACGACGGACACGAATGCGTGTTGGCCGAGGCATTTCATCTCTCGCTGGACCCACTCCCGGCATCGCCCGACTTCAACGTCCCGACGGACCGCCACGTCGCACAAAGAAACCTCAGCGTTGCGCTGGCCGCTCGCGGGTTCTTCGCGCTGCCGCTGGTGATCCACAATACCTTGAGAATCGAAAAACGATTTCAGGTCGAGGCTCATCAAGGACGCCTGCGCGAACTGAAGCCGCTGCAGAAGCGCTTCAAGGCCGGGTTCCCGCAAAAAGAGGGCAAGCTCGTGCGGACCGCGTTCGTCGACCAACGGTGCCCGAGCGAAAACGCGCTGGACAAGGCGGCACACGAAAGGCTCGAGCTGTCGATCGCCGGCAACCGCAGCAGATCCGCAACTCTGATCGGTCGGATTGAAGGGGGGAGCGTGCTCGTTCACGTCGGCCAGCACCGGGACGACAAATTGGTAGGAGGCCTCAGCGTCCTGGTCGTGAACGAAAAGCAGCGTTCCTAGTGCCGCCGCTTTGAAGCTCCTGCACCATCTGCGGCAAGCTCGTTCCGGGAGCTTCAAATCGAAAGCGGCACTGGAAACATAGACCTGCTGGTGCCCCTTTGCTTCCGAAGTTCGTGTGAGAGAGTGCTGCGATGTAGCACGAACTTCGGAAGCGGGGCACCAGCGGCAAGGTGCACGGGTCGTCGCCGGCCGGCGGCGCCAAACCAAGGAGGTTTGCCATGGCGGTTACTGTGCCCAATCGCCCGTTCGCAACGGATTTGATCACCGGCCTCATGCTCCCGGATGGAATCTTCGTTACGATATTGGGGAAGCAATTCATCAATGTGCAGATCGAGAATCGCGGCCCGGGAGGCATAGCGAGCCCCAAGCTCTACATCGAGAGCGTCTCGAACCCTGGCATCGCGTATCTGGCGGGTACGCGGTTCTTGCCCGATCTGCCCGCGAACGCCGTGCGCGTCGAACAATGGCAGGCCGACTTCACCAATTGTCCCAGCGGCATGCATTTCATCAGCTTCATCATCGAGGACAACGCGGGCAACAAGACACGGGCCATCAAGAAAGTATTCGTGCTCGGCGTGACGTTCGATGCCTCGAGCCATACGTTTCAGGCAACCACGCCGGAAGGTGTTCTGTCGGTCAACTTCCTGGACCTGGTCAAGCAGCGGGGAGGTTGCAAGACGTCCCAGCCTCCGGATTGCTGCTGCAAATCCATCGAAAGGGTTGATCCACGTTCCCCGGATCAGAGGTCGGACGATACGACGGATCGGAAGTTGCGTGGGGTCAACAAAAACGCGCTCGCCATCAAGAACCTCACCGAGCTGTTCGAGCGCCTGGGCGCAAATTTCGAGTTTTGTCCCCCGGGATACCTCCCGCATGTCATGGAGATGGTCTGGACGCCCACACCGCCGTATCCCGGACAATATTCGGATCTGCCCTTTCAAGACCCATGGTGGAAGGTTCTGTTGTGCATTCTGGCGGTGATCCTGCTCATCGCCGCAGCCATTGCCGAGGCTGTCGATGGAACGGGAAGCGTCACCGTCGGGGGCGGCAGTGGAGATACGGGAAGCCCGGTCGGAGATTGCTGCGGCGTCCGCGCAGGAGGTGGCGGGACCAGCCCTATCGCTGCAGGCCTTGTGGCCGCGGCCGCCGCCGCTGCGACGGCGGCGGCGCTCAGTGACATTCGGGATCCTATTCGTCGCGGCCAGGACGCGACGCCGCCTGGTGCCGGAGAAACGACCTTGAAAGAGCTGCTCAGGGCGGAGTTCCGCTACCCGGACGACGTCGCGTTGGGCCGACCATTCGCTGTCGGCGCCAAATGGGATTATCAGCGCATCACGACCGCCCAGATCTATGAAACCTCCGGGAACGATCAGAACGAGAACATCCACATCGCTTCGAGCTACGAAATCGATGCTCCCGAGATAGTCGCCTCATACAAGAAGGATGGCGAGTGGATCATAAAGGCGCAGTTCCGCGACAAGGATGGCAACCTGTTCAGAGGGAGTCAGCTCCTCGTGCAATGCTTTTTGGTCGGCCCGCAAGGCCAACCGCGAAAGCTGGTGCTCCAGGACGATGGAGCGCTGCCCGATGAAAAGCCGAGCGATGGCATCTATACCGGTCGGCTGCATTTCTCGCAGTCCTCGGCGGGGCTGTGGCGATATTTCGTGATCGCCCAGGATGTCAATTACGCAACACCCGATATGCAGCCGGAGGAAGCGGCGCAGATCATCGGCGGCATGGTTCTCACGCATCAGCTCGTCGTCACCTTCGATCAGGACGAGTGCCCACTGGTTCCCGACGGACACGTGATGGTCGTGTGATGGTCGTCTACGAAACGGCGCTTCGCGTATCGTCCTGCGACCGCAACGCGTCCGCAACCGGAAATCTTGTTCTACGAGACCGAAAGTGATCGTCGAGAACGCGGGAGAGATGGCGGCTAACGGCCGCCTGAGACGGCCACAGGTTGCGACCCATCTGCCGGCCCAGTCGGACCCGCCGCCCGGCGTTCCGGATGGCGGGCGAAGCTGAGGGCGCGGCCGCCATCAGGGCGGCCCGCTCGTGTCCGCCTCCCCCTCAATGAGGCCGCGGCGGGGCCAATATCGAAGGGCTCCTTAATACCTCCTTCTCCACCTTATCTCCACAGCCTCGCGTATTGTCATGTTTGCCACCACCCCCCTCGCCGCCTATGCGGCTCGTCCGTCCAGCTGCGCCTCGTACACCAGCCGGTCGGGCCGCTTCGGCACCACGCGCCGCGGCAACCACGGGCGACTTATGCAGGCTTGAGCAGCACCTCATCGGCCGCGTGGTCCTCGCCGTCGCGGGACGTCCTCGGGGCGGCCGGCATCGTGCTGCAGTGGCGAGCGCGTCGGCGCCAGCAGCGTGCGGATCGTCTCGGCGCAGGTGGAGAACACGTAGATCCCGCGGCGGCTGCCCTCGCCGATCAGGCGCGCGCGCAGCTGGTCCCACCTGCCGAGCGCGCCGCGCCATGCGCTTGTGTAGAGTCGAGATGTGGCGCGGTGGCTGTAGGCTGAACATATCTGTTGCCGCCTCTTTCGTCTGGCGGTGCCTTAGTGGTTCAGCCATGACTTCGTTTCCACATCCCGCTCATCGAACCGGACGTGCAGATTTCCCGCATCCGGCTCTCGGACAAGACTTCACGCCTTTGCTCTCGCGTGTAACGCCTTCTGCAGTTTTTGAACACTTGCGGAGTTGATAGGTTGCCCAATCTCCTGGTCCCTCACCACGTATTGCGTCTGTCTTGAACTGAGGTCCCTTCCCTCCACCGGCATTACCCGGCTTCCGCAGTACTACGAACCTCTCCGCCACCCCAGGGCGCCCGGCCTGTCCCTCACGGGCTTCCAGTTGGTCCTCGCTGACCACGCCTCGGGGCTTCCCGTGTTGCGTGCGCTTTCCTTGTGTACATGCTGTCGCCAATACCCCGGCGCAGCGGCTGGGCGTATTCTTGCTCACTCACCCAGCCGTATCAGCCTTCCCCGAAATGGCAGTCGGGTCGGCCTGCGCATTGTCCTTTTCGAGGCTTGCTCGGCGTTCACTCGCGTTACGGCCTGCACACTCGCGCTGTCACCGTATATCGTGACACGCTATCCGAAGGCTTCAGCCACTTCGTTACCTCCATGACTGCTCCGGTTGCTTCCGGCTGGAGCGGTTGCCGGGTGGGGCTTGCACCCACTGGAAAGCGCCGCCTTGTCACGGCGCACGCCAGAAGCGGACCGGGAGTGAGCCTGCCGGAGCACCCGTCGTTGCTGACGCGGAGGCGATGCCGTGCCGGACAGCAGCCTCGGCTCTTAGGGTCGGGGCAGAAAAATCGTCAAGCGCGGTTGCGACTCGAGCATGAGCGCATCACACCACGAATCCCGGCGAGAATGCCGCGGGTGCCACCCCGTTGAGCTCGATGGCGACCCTGCGCTTGCCTCCATTCCCGTGGTCTTGATGTCGATCGTGGACGAGAAGAACCGAGGCTACGCGCTGGGGGCCGCGGACTATCTGGTGAAGCCCGTCGACCGCAGCAAGCTCGTTGCGACGCTGACCGGCATCTGCGGCTCGACCGCAGGACGCGCCCTTCTCGTCGACGATGACGAGACAGTTCGCCGGAATGTATGCCAGGCGCTGGAGCCCATTGGGTGGAAGGTGGCCGAGGCGGAAAACGGCCAGGCAGCGGTCGAAGCGCTCACCGCCGCGCGGCCCGACGTGATCATTCTCGACCTGATGATGCCGAAGATGGACGGGTTTCAGTTCCTTGACGAGCTGCGCGGACGGCC
This sequence comes from uncultured Alphaproteobacteria bacterium, assembly GCA_963777755.1. Lineage (GTDB taxonomy): Bacteria > Pseudomonadota > Alphaproteobacteria > Rhizobiales > Xanthobacteraceae > DATFWC01. Next base: position 474,416 of record CAVZSC010000039.1, on the reverse strand, counting down.
CGCCTGGCAGGACATCCCGGTCGTGGTCATAACCGCAAAAGACCTCACGAACGAGGACCGCGACCGGCTCAATGGCGGCGTCGAGCACATCATTCAAAAGAGCGATCGCGACGAGATGCTGCGCCAGCTCAGTCGCGAGATAGCCAAGTGCGTCAAATTGCGGACCACGAGGGTTGCATGAGGATTCTCTACGTTGAGGACAATGACGACAACGTTTACATGCTGACAAACCGGCTCAGGCGCGCCGGCTTCACTGTCATCGTTGCGACCGATGGGACGCAGGGCGTTGCCATGGCGACGTCGGAGCAGCCTGATCTCATTCTCATGGACGGTGCTCGGCAAGTGCTGCCGGCGTGTTGTGCGCTGCGGCCGGGAAGAATGCCCCTCCTTGATAGAGATACATGAAACCGAAGTTGGCCTCGCAGATGCGCGTCGCATTCGCCAGCATGGCCTCGAACACCGGTTCCAATTCGGCGGGCGAGCTCGCGATGACCTGCAGCACCTGCGACGTCGCCTTCTGCTGCTCCAGCGCCTCGGCGAGTTCACGGGTCCGTTGGTCGAGTAGCCTTTGGAGGTCGGCCACCGAGGAAATGCGACGGCGCGCGGGCGTCCGCTTCTTGGGGCGCTTGATCTTCGTCGTCTTGCTGCGGGGTGACTTCATTGCTGCGCAACCCTGCCGAGTGGCCAAGCCATTGCGAACGCAGCCGCCACGCCGCCGAACAGCGTGATGAACTCGCACCATGTCATTGCATTGGGTCCCCACCAGCCAGGGCCGAATTGCAGGAAAATACCGTATCGGTCAAGACCAGCCAGTAGTAGCGGAACGATTTTACAACCTGCTAGCGTCTGGCGAGGACCCGCCAATGTCCGAATCGGGTCAAATTCGGCCGTAGCGGCATGTCCGAGACAAGCCGCTTTCCTCCCCAATAACAGACATGCGTCAGGTTGGCGCGGCCGCTTCGTGCCAACAACCGACATGGGACCGTTCTATTCAATCACCTCGTCGGCGCGCGCGAGCAGGGACGGCGGGATTTCGAGCCCGATTGCCGAGGCCGCCTGCAAGTTGATGACGAGTTCGAACTTCGTCGACTGAACGACCGGCAACTCGGCGGGTTGCGCGGCCAGGCTCGCGATCCGTGCGCATGAAAAAAAGCCCCGGGCCGTGACCCGGGGCTTTGTCTTATCGAGGAGTGCAGTCGGCGGATTACCAGCCGGCGTGATCGCGCCCCTGCCCGTCATAACGGGGCCAATGATAGTTGCTCTGGGCGAACGCGTCGGTCGCGCGCGGGGCACTCACCGCAACGCCGCGTGCCGGGCCTGCGACCGTCGGGTTAACCGCGGCCGCCGTGCCGGCGATGTTGCCGGAGCCGATGCTGGGATCAAAGCTCTGGGCCAGCGCCGGCGAGGCGAACAGGGTCGCAACCGTCGCTGCTGCCAATACGATCTGTCTCATCTTAGTCTCCATTTTTCTGCTTGAGCTTCACAAGTCACGCGGCCGACCGCCTTACCAGCGGCCGGGCGAGTTCGGGTCGATGTAGTAGCCGTTGGCGTCGTAGTGCGCGCCGGGCCAACGCTGTCCGTTGATGCTGCCCGGGGATTGCGCAAACGCATCCGAGGGCTTGGCCCGCCGGGCCGCCCGCTGATGGGCCGCCGCCTGCACATAGGGCGTCTCGACGATCGTGCGGGACCCGCTGTCCGGGTTCTGGGCCAGCGCCGGCGAGGCGAACAGGGTCGCAACTGTCGCTGCAGCCAAAAGAATTCTTGTCATGGCACTCTCCTTTTCTTGTCGATTCAACCCGCCCAGCTACGCCCCATGACGTGGGTCCCGGCAGGCGATTGTGCAACGCAACAAAACGTGAAGGATTGGTGAGTTTTGGTGAGGCCGCGTGCCTCCCCGACGCCACGATTCGCGGGACGCCGAACAGCCCGTCGCAATCGACCGGATCGTCTCCGGCCGACGTCGAACGCGATTCCCGTCGCGAGGCCCGCCTTGCGGCTCAGTCGTAGAACTGCGGCGCCTTCTTCTGCGCGTCGCTCTGCGCCTTGTCGTGGTGGATCCACAGCGTCGCCTTGTGCTGGGCCATCAGGTCGGCGAGGCGCTGCATCGACGCTGCCGACTTGTCCTTGTCGACGTTGAACACCGGCACGCGCCGATTGTCCCAGTTGTCCTTGAAATGGGCGGCGTCGCCGGTGATCAGCACGGCGCCCGTGCGCGGCAGCTTCACCAGGATGGACTGATGCCCGGGCGTGTGGCCGGGCGTCGCGATCAGCGTCACGCTGCCGTCGCCGAACACGTCGTGATCGCCCTCGAGCTTGGTGACGGGATGGCTCGGCTTGAAGCGTCCGACGCCGAACGGGGTCGGCCAGTCGTACTCGGCCTTCTGCACCAGCAGCATGGATTTCGGGAACATCTCGACATTGCCGATGTGATCGCCGTGGGTATGCGAGACGGCGACGAACTTGACCTCGGACGGCTTGACGCCGATTCCATCGAGCTGCTCGGCGAGCGTGACCGCGAGCTTCCAGTTCGGCGCACCGTCCTGGCCGACGCGGCCCTCCTGCAGCGACGCGAAGGTGTCACCGACGCCGGTCTCCCACATCATGTACCCTTGGGCGTGACGGATCAGATAGCAGTTGGTCACCATGTCGAACGGCTTGCCCTCGTTCACCCCCGGCGACCAGCGCCCCTGATTGGGCGCGCGGCCCTGTCCGCATTCCATCACATAGAGCCGCTCGACGCCCGGGCTCTGCGCCAGGGCCGGTGCCATCGCGGCGCAGACGACGATTGCGGCGAGTGCAAGGCGCATCGACGACATGGTTTCCTCCGCTCGGCTCGTTGTTCGTGCCAGCGGATCATAGCCGTGTGCGCGCCGCTCAGCATCCGGCAATCTTGACCACGCCGCCAATGGTCGGACCCACAGGACTGCCCGGCCTGCATGTCGGAGCCAGGCTCGCCAGCGCGGCCATCACCACGACCCACGCGCCGACCAGGATCACCACCACGAGCCAAGTCCACGCCTCGCCGAAGGCAGGGCGAGGCATCCGTGCGAAGCGCGGTGGAGGGTGCTCGGCTGTCTGCCGGCCCGACCATTTCTCGCGAACGCGCGGAACGCGATGAAAGCGTGACGCGCTGCGCGGCGAGCCGTCGATCATGCCGCGACGGTGCGCGCCCGCCTTGTCGGAAGAATGTCCGTTCCGTTAAGAATTGTTGCTGCGTCCGGAGACTGGGAACATTGCTTTGACCATCGACGCGCTGACTGCGTTCGGGCTGGTTGCCGTCACCGCCATGCTGATCTTCTACGCGCTGGAGGACCGCAGCCCCTGGTTCATTGCGGCGTTCGCCGCCGCCTGCGCGCTCGCCTCGGTGTACGGCTTCCTGCAAGGCGCGTGGCCGTTCGGCGTGGTGGAGGCGGTGTGGGCCGGCGTCGCGCTGCGGCGCTGGCACAAGCGGAGCACATCTGCGCCACAGTCATGATCGAACCGCGGCGGAAATCCGTACGTCCTACCGCACCAGCTCCCGCATGGCGCGGTCGAGCCCCTCGAGGGTGAGCGGGTACATGCGGTTGCCGAACAGCTGGCGCACCATGCGGATCGACATGGTGTACTCCCACTGATGATCGGGCACCGGGTTGAGCCACACGCAGGCCGGATAGGTGCGGGTGATGCGCTCGAGCCAGGCCTGCCCCGCCTCCTCGTTGAAATGCTCCACCGACCCGCCCGGCGAGGTGATCTCGTAAGGTGACATGGAGGCGTCGCCGACGAAGATGACCTTGTAGTCGTGCGGGTACTTGTGCAGCACGTCCCAGGTCGGCGTCGTCTGCTGGTGGCGGCGGCGGTTCTCCTTCCACACCCGCTCGTACAGGCAGTTGTGGAAGTAGAAATGGTCCATGTGCTTGAACTCGGCACGCGCGGCGGAGAACAGCTCCTCGGTCACCCGCACGTGCCAGTCCATCGAGCCGCCGATGTCGAAGAAGCACAGGACTTTCACGGCATTGTGCCGCTCCGGCCGCATCAGGATGTCGAGATAGCCCTTGTGCGCCGTGCCCTTGATGGTGCCGTCGAGGTCGAGCTCCTCGGGCGCGCCCGTGCGCGCGAACTTTCGTAGGCGGCGCAGCGCGATCTTGATGTTGCGGGTGCCGAGCTCGACCTCGTCGTCGAGATCCTTGAACTCGCGCTTGTCCCACACCTTCACGGCGCGGAAATGGCGGTTTTTGTCCTGCCCGATCCGCACCCCTTCCGGGTTGTAGCCGTAGGCGCCGTAGGGCGAGGTGCCGGCCGTCCCGATCCACTTGTTGCCGCCCTGGTGGCGCCCCTGCTGCTCGGCGAGCCGCTTGGCGAGCGTCTCCAACAGCTTGTCGAGCCCGCCCATCGCCTCGATCTGCCGCTTCTCCTCCTCGGTGAGGTATTTCTCCGCGAGCTTCTTGAGCCACTCGATCGGGATCTCGGCGGCGAGCGCCTCCTGCACCAGGTCGAGGCCCTTGAACACGTGACCGAACACGCGGTCGAACTTGTCCAGGTTGCGCTCGTCCTTCACCAGCACGGCGCGCGACAGGTAATAGAAATCCTCCACCCGGCGCCCCGCCAGATCGGCATCCATCGCCTCCATCAGGGTGAGATACTCGCGCAACGTCACCGGCACGCCGGCGGCCTTGAGCTCATGGAAGAAGGTCACGAACATGGGGGAGAATTGGCGTGAACCGGCGGCGGGTCAAGGCGTTAAGGTGGGTCGTGTTGAAGCGCGCGTCGTCGTCCGGGCGAGCAGCCTAATGAACGCTGAATCGGTAAACAACCCCTGGGATTACCGGCTCCCCGCTTGCGCGGGGACGACACCGTGTTGGCAATCGATCGCCGCCGTCGTCGCGATGATGATCATCCTGCTGGCGCCGGCGATCCTCAACGGCTTTCCTTTCGTCTATGCGGATACCGGCGGCTACCTCGAGCGACCGTTCACCGGGACGCTCGAGCTCGGCCGGTCGGCCTTCTATGGCGCGTTCCTGGTGCCCGGCATCCCGTTTGACTTCTGGCCCAATGTGCTCGTGCAGGCGGCGCTCACGATATTCGTCCTGCTGCTCACGCTGCGCACCCATGGCCTCGGCGATCGGCCGGCCCTGGCGTTGTCCATCGTGATCGCGGTCGCGGCGCTCACCGGCCTGCCCTGGTATGTGGGCCAGCTGATGCCGGATATCCTGATGAGCCTGACCGTGCTCGGACTGCACCTCCTCGCTTTCCGCCATCAATCGTTGCGCCCCGCGGAACGGGCGATTCTGATCGCGATCATCGTGGCGGGCATCGCCAGCCATATGGCCACGCTCGGCCTTGCGTGCCTCATCGTGCTCGCCTTCCTGGCGCTGCAGCTGCCGGCGTCCCGCCTGGGATTGCGGCGTCCTCACTTGCGCCTGCCGTCGCTCGCGCTCGCGGTCGGGTTCCTCGTCGCTCCGCTCTCCAATCTCCTCATCGCCGGGACATTCGCCTTCACGCCGGGCGGCCCGAGCTTCGCGTTCGGGCGGCTGCTGCAGGATGGAATTGTCGCGCGCTACCTCGACGACCGCTGCCCCGACCCGACCCTGCGGCTGTGCGCGGTGCGCCACGTGCTACCCCCAACGGCCGACGAATGGCTGTGGAGCTACGATGGCGGCGTGCACAAGCTCGGCGGCTGGGCGAAATTCGACCCGGAGGCGCGGCGCATCATCCGCGAAAGCCTCATCGCCTATCCCGGCATGCATCTCGTCACCGCGTTGAAAGCCACCGCGGAGCAATTCGTCACCCTGAAGGCCGGTGACGGCATCCGCTCGCGCGACAATCATCATGCGCTCGGCGTGTTCGAGCGCCTGGCGCCGAACGTGGTGCCGCGCTTCGCCGCCTCCTGGCAGCAGCACGACGCGTTCGGCTTCACGGCCCTCAACACCATCCAGGTGCCGCTCGCCCTCGCGTGCACGGTCCTGCTAGCGCTCATCATCCCGCTCCCGCGCCGGCTGATGCCGCGATCGATCAAGGCGCTCGCCTTCACCGTGCTCCTGGCCCTGATCGCCAACGCGGCGATCTGCGGTGTGCTGGCCAATCCCAATGACCGCTACCAGAACCGGCTCGCCTGGCTCGCGCCGTTCGCCACCATGGTCGCTGCCCTGCGCCTGCGCGCCTATCCCGTGCGGCCGGCCGCCGCGGCACCGTTGCCCTGATTTGGTCTTGTCCGGCCGATAAGACCGGGGGGCTTCCCGGAGGTTTCATGCGCCGCATCGTTCTGGCCGCCGCCGTTACGGCCCTGTCGACCACACTCCCCCTCGGTCCCGCCCTCGCCCAAGTCGGTTTCACCGCGGATCTCATCGTGTCCTGGGAGGTGAAGAACCGCTTCCGCCTGTTCCGCTACGAGAGCGACTTCCTCAAGCACGTCGATGCCGAGCGCGGCGACGGCATCCTGGCCGCCGAGCAGCGGCTCGCGCGGACGACCGACGGCCACGGCTGGGCGCGCACCATGCTCAACGGGCTGTGCGTCGACGCATCGGGCAAGCTCGTGGAGATCTGCGAGCGCGACGGCGAGAAGGAGATCTACCTGTCGCCGACCGACCACAAGGTCGGCGTGCTGGTGCCCAATGCACCGCCCGGGGCGAGCTGCGCCTGGACGTTCGAGAACGGCGAGGATGTTCCGCAGGCGGTGACGGTGCCGTGCACCGAGGAGGTGCGCCTCCGTGTGCGCTACGGGCGGCCGATGGTGGCGACCGCCGACATCCCCCTGCCCGACGGCTCGATCCGGCGCGCGACGGCCGAGATCCTGGTACGCGACCTCCTGATCGCGGGCTTGGGCGACTCGATCGCCGCGGGCGAAGGCAACCCGGATCGCCAGATCGCGCTCACCGACGAGGGCTTCTGCTTCCGCCGCTTCCTCGGCACCTCGCGCAGCGACTACTACCGCCCGGGCCGCGTCGGCTATCGCGGCAATCGCTCGTGCGAAGGCGGCGCCGGGCCGGCCGGTGCCGATGGCGAGTGGACGCAGCAGCGTGCGCGCTGGATGAGCGCGGCCTGCCACCGCTCGCTCTACGGCTACCAGGTGCGGACCGCGCTCGCGCTCGCGGTGGAGAACCCGCACCTCGCCGTCACCTTCATTCCGCTCGCCTGCACCGGCGCGCAGATCGGCAAGGGCGTGCTCGACCAGCAGATCGCGAGCGAAATCGTCTGCGTCGGTCGCGGCACCTGCCCGAAGACGGTTCCCGCCCAGCTGATCCAGCTGCGCGACGCGCTCGCTCTCGCCCGCCGCCACCAGCGGGACCGCGCGCTCGACCTGGTGCTGCTCACCGTCGGCGCCAACGACATCCATTTCTCCGAGCTCGTCGCCAATGCGCTGCTCGACGAGTTGGCCGAACGCACCATCTTCAAGCGCAGCGGGATGCTCGCCTCGGTCGAGGAGGCGCAGCGGGCGCTCGTGTCTGACCTGCCCGGCAGCTTTGCCCGGCTGCGCGGCGCGCTCAAGACGGTCATCGGCGGCGACCTCAGCCGCGTCGTCTACGTCTCCTACACCAATCCGGCGCTGCAGCCGGGCGGCGCGCCCTGCCCGGGCGGCCGCGACGGCTTCGACATCCATCCGGCCTTCGCCCTCGACGCCCGGCAGGTGCAGCGCGCCGCCGAGTTCGTCGAGCGCGAGTTCCTCCCCCGCGTCAAGGCGCTGGCGCTATGCCAGGGCGGCGCGAACTGCCGCGACGGCGAGCGCATGACCTTCGTGGACGCCCACCAGGGAGCCTTCGCCGACCACGGCGTGTGCGCACGCGCGCCGAGCGATCCCGCCTTCGACCAGGACTGCTTTGCGGCGGACGGCCAGAGCTTCCACAAGAGCCCGGTGGAAGGCGCCGCACAGCCGTTGCGCTGCGGCCGCAGCGTGCGCGAGTTCCGCCCCTATGCGTCGCGGGCGCGCTGGATCCGCACCGCCAACGACAGCTATTTTACCGCCATGACCTACCCGGAAGGCCTGGGCGCCGCGCAGCCGTCCGACATCCACGACGCCACCTGGGGCGTCGTCAGCGCGGTCTATGGCGGGGCCATCCACCCGACCGCCGAAGGCCACGCGGTCATGGCCGACGCGGCGCTCGCCTCGGTGCGGCAAGTCCTCGGCCTTGCGAAGGCGAACGCCGCGGTGGTGGTCCAGCCTCTGCCGCTGGCGCCGACCCAGTCGCAGTAGGGCACGGCGGCCTGTCACACCTGGTGCTCACGTCGGCCCGAGCACGGAAGCGGCGCACAGGTTGAAAGGTGGCCCGCCGACGTGATCAGATGCGGGCAACCCATTCATCGCGGGGGAGGATGCCCATGAGGCTCGCCGCAGGCAGTGCGATCGCCGCGCTCGCCATCGCGTTCACGGTCGCATCGCCGGCGTGCGCACAGGACAAGCCGGTGCAGCTTCGGTTCTCGCACTGGGTTCCGCCGACCCATGCCATGCACGCGGCGGCGGTCGCGTGGGCGGAATCGATCGACCGGGCCTCGAACGGTTCGATCAAGATTGCGCTCTTTCCCGGCCAACAGCTCGGCCGCGCGTTCGATCACTACAATATGGCTCGCGACGGCATTGCCGACATCGCGCACGTCAATCCGGGCTACGAGCCGGGACGCTTTCCGATCATCGGCGCTGTGGAGCTGCCGTTCATCTTTGCCAACGGCAAGGAGGGCAGCGTCGCGCTCGACGCCTGGTACCGGCGTTACGCCGCGCGCGAGATGAAGGACATCCACTACTGCCTCGCCTTCGCGCACGATCCGGGCTCGTTTCATTTCAGCCGGAAAAGGGTGGTGACGCCCACCGACATGGCGGGCCTCAAGGTGCGGCCGCCCAATGCGGTGATCGGCAACTGGATGACTACGCTCGGTGCGGCCAATATCCAGGCTGCGGCGCCGGAGATCAGGGACGTGCTGGAGAAAGGCGTGGCCGAGGCGGCGGGCTCGCCCTGGGGCTCGATGATGCTGTTCGGCATCGACAAGGTCACCAGATATCACATCGATGCGGCGTTCTACGTTTCGGAGCAGGTGTGGGTGGTGAACAAGGCCAAATACCAGGCCCTCTCGCCCGCACAGAAGACCGTGATGGACCAGCATTGCAGCGGCGAATGGACCGCAAGGATCGCGGGCCCGTGGGCCGATTTCGAGTCCGGCGGTCGCGCCGCGATCAAGGCGATGCCGGGCCACGAGGTCTATCCGCTGAGCAGCGCTGAGCTTAATGCCTGGCGCAAGTCGGCGGAGCCGGTCGTCGCCAACTGGGAAGCCTCGGTGCGCAAGGCGAACGAGGACCCGAAAGCGATCTTCGACGATCTGCGCCGGACGGTGGCCGAGCACAAATCCGCCTATTGACCATGAAACGCAGCGAGCAGCGCATCCTCACGACCCATGTGGGCAGCCTGATCCGCCCCAAGGCACTCGTGGATGCCGCCAAGGATCCGGCGCGGCGCGGCACGAACGAGCCGGAGCTCGCCCGTGCGGTGGCCGAGGTTGTGTCGCGTCAGGCGGCAGTCGGCATCGACGTGGTCAACGACGGGGAATTTGGCAAATCCGGCTGGGCCAATTACAGCCTGGAGCGGCTCGCCGGCTTCGAGCCGCGGCCCGACAAGCTCTATCCGGCGGTGTGGCTCGGCCGCGACCGCGAGCGCTTTGCCGATTTCATGGCGGCGGAATTCCCACGCGGCACGGTGGGCACCCCCGGCCATGCCTGCATCGGCCCGATCACTTACCACGGCCACGCGAGCGTCCGCCGCGATCTCGACAACCTCAGGGCCGCTGCCGCCGCCGTCGATGTGGAGGAGTTATTCTTCACCGCGGTCGCGCCGGCCAGCGTCGGCTACGACGCAGCCGACGAGCACTATGGCAGCGAGCGCGACTACGTGTTCGCCATCGCCGAGGCGATGCGCGAGGAGTATCGCGCGATCCATCAGGCCGGTTTCGTGCTGCAGGTCGACGATGCGGTGCTCGCCAACATGTACGACCACCTGGTCGCGCAGAGCCCGAAAACCTACCGCGCGTGGGCGGAGCTGCGCATCGAGGCGCTCAATCATGCGCTCGCGGGCATCCCCGAGGATCGCATCCGCTATCATATCTGCTTCGGAAGCTGGCACGTGCCGCATGTCGCCGACGCCGAGCTCGAAAGCATCGTCGATCTGATCCTCGGCGTGCGGGCCGGCGCCTATTCGATCGAAGCCGCCAATGCGCGTCACGAGCACGAGTGGCGCGTGTGGCAGAAGATCAAGCTGCCGGCCGGCAAGATCCTGATCCCGGGCGTCGTCACCCATCACACCACCACGGTCGAGCACCCGCGTCTCGTGGCGGACCGTATCGTGACCTTCGCCAGGCTGGTCGGACGAGAGAACGTGATCGCCGGAACCGATTGCGGCTTTGCCCAGGCGGCCGACATTCAGCGCGTCCACCCCCAGGTCATGTGGGCGAAGCTCGAAAGCCTGGTCGAAGGCGCGCGGCTGGCGAGCCAGGATCTGTGGGGCCGCTGACGTCCCGCTCGGCCGCGTCGATTTGCGTAGCCCGCACTTCTCACACGCGATGCGGGCTAGCCCCTACACCCGGAAGATCTTCGCGTAACGCGCCTTGATCTCGTCGGCGGTCTTCTCCACCGCGACGGCGTCGTCCTTCATGGTCTTGATCGCGGAGAGCGGCTTGCGCCCCGCGCGTTCCCTGGCGTGCGGGTGTACCGACCGCAGGGCGCCGACGTCGACGATGAATTGCTGCGCCGCGAGCGAGAAGCAATAGGCGTTGAACAGCCGTGCGGCATTCGGGTTGGGCGCCCCCTTGAACACGCCGTTGGGCCCGACCACGAGTGGCGTCCCCTCCGTAGGATAGACGAGCTCGACCGGGCGGCCGCCATCCTTGAGCAGGGTCAGGACGTAGTCCGAGCCGTCGACCATGACGGCGCGCTCGCCGAGCGCCAGCTTCTTGGGCGGATCGGCCGCCGATTGCACCTGCATGACGTTCTGCCGGGCGAGCTTCTCGAAATAGTCCCAGCCGACGTCGCGCGCGACCTGGAAGGTCGACGTCAGTGTGCCGCCGCTGTAGCTCGGGTGGGATTTGACGATTTTGCCCTTCCATTTGGGATCGAGCAGATCCGCATAGCTCTTCGGCGCTTCCTCCGCCGTCACCAGGCTGGTGTTGTAGCCGATGGTGCAGAGATAGATGCGGAAGCTCGCGAACATGCCGTCCGGGTCCTTGTGCTCGGGCGGATAGTGCTTCGCGACATCCTCCGGCACATAGGGCGCCAGCAGCCCGTCGCGCTTCCAGGCGACGAAATGGGCCGCGTCGGACGAATTCGCGACGTCGACGGCGCGAATGCCGCTGGCATATTCCTGCGCGATGCGCTGGAACACGCGCTCGGCCCCGGAGCGCTCGACCCGCACCGCTATGCCGGGATACTTGGCCTCGAAGGCTTTCGCGATTTTCTCCGCCACCGGGAGGTCGATCGACGTGTAGTAGACGATCTTGCCTTCCTTCTGCGCGGCTTCGATCAGCTGCGGCGTGACCGCGCTCGCCTCCGGGGCGGCGGCACGGAGCGGTGCGGCGTAAAGGCTCGCCGGGATGACCACCGAGGCTTTCAGCACATCGCGCCTCGACATCCTCCTTTGCATTGCTCCCTCCATTGCTGCCGGCTATGGCGCCTTGCTCAGCCTACGCGCTCCCCGGGCGCCCCGATACATCCTTGCTGAAAGCCGACGAATCGGCACGGCCCCGGTCCGGCAGCGGTTTCTTGTATCTCGCTGCAGCGGAATTCGGGGCGGCCGCCCACGGCCCCGATCGCGCGGACTCTCGGCGTCGGGCGCCCTTCGCCGGCCCGATCCGAGCATTCCTTAAAGTTGCACCCTTGCAATTTTACCGCAAATGAGCGCAAATCGCGCCGGCTGGGCGAATCGCGGCGGCGACCGCGCGGGAAGCGGCCGCAAAGCCGTAATGTCGAAGCTGGCGTGACCGCCATTGTGGCGTGCAGTCCCGCGTGCTCCCGTGCATGGCAAGAGCAAGCAAGATTTAACCCAGTCCGTGCACGCTTTGGAGATATTCGCCGAGTAGCAGTACATGACGCGACGTGCCAGCGAAGGTGGGGACCTGGCCGATGAAGAAAGTCATTTGCCTACTCTTTTTGACGCTGTTCTTGATCGCTCAGGATGGCGCCGCAGCGGCCAATGAGCGGCTGCGCGTGGCCTTCGTCAATCCCGGCAAGACCGGCGAGGTGTTCTGGGATCTCGTCTCGCAGACCATGCGGGCGGCCGCCCGGCAGCTCAACATCGACGTCGAGATTCTCTACGCCGAGCGCAATCACCGCATGCTGCGCGAGCACGGCATGGCGGTCGTCGGACGCGCTGCGCCGCCCGACTATCTGATCATCGTCAACGAGGAATCGGCCGCCACGCCGATCGTGGAAGCGGCCAATGGTGCGGGCATCAAGACACTCCTGTTGTCGAATGCCTTCACCGGTGCAGAAGCCCAACGCTATGGCGCCCCGCGCACGGTCCTGCGCAACTGGATCGGCAGCCTCGTGCCCGACACGCATGCGGCCGGCGCCCGCATGGCCAAGGCGCTCGTCGAATCCGCAACGCGCAATCGCTGGATCAGCGCCGACGGGAAGATGCATCTGCTCGCCCTTGCGGGCGACGAGAAGACCCCGAACTCGATCACCCGGACCGCCGGTTTCACCTCGGTCACGGAAGGCCGGCCCGACGTGGTCGTGGACCGTCTGCTGTTCGCCAACTGGAACGCGATCGAGGCGGAGACGCTGGCCGACCGCTATTTCCAATGGGCCAAACGCGCGGGCATTCGCCCGGCGGGCGTGTGGGCCGCCAACGATCCGATCGCGCTCGGCGCCATCAAGGCGATGGAGAAGAACGGCCTCGCGCCGGGCCGCGATCTCGGCGTGGTCGGTCTCAACTGGTCGCCCGAGGCGCTCGATGCCGTTCGCGACGGCCGCATGATCCTCACCGACGGAGGGCATTTCTTCGAGGGCGGCTGGTCGATGGTGATGCTGCGCGACCATGCCGACGGCTGCGACTTCGCCCGTCACAACGCGGTGCAGGACGTTCCTCTCGCGTCGATCGACCGCACGAGCGTGGCCGATCTGGCGGAGCTGATCAAGGGTCACCAGTTCGACCGCATCCGCTTCCAGAGCTTTCTCGCCTCGCGGCACGGCCGGTGCGGACAGTATGACTTTTCGTTGAACGCGCTGTTGCAGGCATCGCGCCGCATGGCGGCCAACTGACCGCATCGGACCGTCCCCGAGAACGAGAACACGACATGACATCACAGACGCCGACGGTGCCGGCGCCCGCTCGATCGGACCCGAGGGCTTGGGTCGAGACCGCGATGCGCCGCGTGTGGCCGGAGCGCCCCTCCCGGTCGGTGCTGTTTCGCCTGTTGTTCGTGGCGGTGGCGGCGGTGTTCACGGTCCAGCTCGCCGGCGCGCTGGTGATCGCCGGCGCTGCCTGGAAGTCGGCGGAGCACCAGCTCGACGAGCGCCTCGCGACCATCCTGGATTCGCGCGCCCAGCTGGTCGCCGCGCCGCTGTGGAGGATGCAGTACGAGCACGTGACCGCGGTGCTCAAGGAGCTCGTCGGCAACGAGGCGATCGTTTCCGCGTCCGCCTACGACGACCTGGGCGCCGTGGTCGCGACCGCCAACGGCGGGGAGGAAAGCGGCCCGACCATCGTGCGCTCGCATCCGATCGCCTATCGCGACGGCAACATTCTGGCGCCGGCCGGGCGTCTCGAAGTCGAGGTCACCCGCGGCGCCATCGTCGCGGCGTTCTGGCAGAGCCTGGCGCATGCAATCGTGATCGCCCTGCTGGCGACCGTGGCGATCACCGTCGGCATCTTCATTGCGACGCAGAAATACATCGGCCGCCCGCTCACCCTCATTGCGACGGCGATCGAGCGCAGCCGCGCGGACGGCAAGCGCCACAAGGTCGAGTGGTCGAGCGACGACGAATTCGGCGCCGTCGCCAAGGCGTTCAATGCCATGCAGGATGCCGCCGACCGCAGCGAGCACGCGCTGCATGCGGCCAACCGGCGCCTCGATTTCCTCGCCTTGCACGACGAGCTGACCGGCCTGCCGAACCGCCGCTCGTTCGAGGAGCGGCTGCGGCTCGCGGCGAATGCGGCGCACGGCGCCGACGCTCTCGCCGTGCATTTCATCGATCTCGACGATTTCAAGGGCATCAACGACACGCTCGGCCACGCCGCCGGCGATCGCCTGCTGCGCCACATCGGCGAGCGGTTGCGCGCGTGCATCGGAGATACCGGCTTCGCGGCGCGTTTCGGCGGCGACGAGTTCGTCGTGCTGCAGACCGGCGCGAGCGATGAAACCAACGCGCGCCGTTTCGCCGAGCGCCTGATGGAGGCGGTCGGACAGCCGTGCGATCTCAACGGCAGCACCATCCGCACCGTCGCCTCGATCGGCGTCGCCCTGATGGAGGGCGGCCCCGCGGAGGTCGTTCGCCTGCTCTCGCTCGCCGATATCGCGCTCTACCAGGCCAAGCGGGAAAACCGCGGCACCATCTCGTTCCTCACGCGCGCGGCGCGCGACGAGCATGACCGGCGCCGGCGCATGGAGGCCGATATCCGCCGCGCGCTCGACGAGCGTCAATTCGTGCTGTTCTTCCAGCCCCAGGTCCGGCTCGATACGGCGCGGTCGGTCGCGGTCGAAGCGCTCGTGCGCTGGCAGCATCCGGTCGACGGGCTCATGAGCCCCGGCGAGTTCCTGCCGCTGGTCGACGAGCTCGGCCTCTCCGCTCAGCTGGGCGCCTGGGTGGTCGAGGCGGCATGTGGCGCCGCGCGGCGGCTCGCCGAGCGCGGCCACGCCGACGTCCGCGTCGCGGTCAATCTCGCAGGCGCGCAGCTCGTCGATCACAGCCTGGTGCGGCAGCTCGAAGACAACATGGCGAGATTGGCAGTCCCGGCGAGCGCGCTCGAGGTGGAAATCACCGAGGTCGCGCTGATCCGCGATCCGCACAATGCCGAGAACATCCTGTCCGCGTTGCGCCGGCTGGGTATCACCATCGCGCTCGACGATTTCGGCACCGGCTACTCATCGCTCGCCTATCTGCGGCGCTTTCCCATCGACCGCATCAAGCTCGATCGCTCCTTCGTGCGCGAGCTCCCGGAGTTCGAGCAGACGGCGGCGATCGTGCGCGCGATCTGCAGCCTCTCCAAGGCGCTGGGCGTCGAGCTGGTCGCCGAGGGCATCGAGCGCGAAGCGGAAGCCGCGTTCCTCGAGCGCGAGGGGATCGCGACGGCGCAGGGCTACCTCTATTGCCGGCCGCTGCCGCTCGACGACATCTGCGCCTTCCTCGACCGCGAACGCCGCGCGGTGTCGAAGGCCGCGTAGCCGGTGACACCGGTGATGTCGAGGAGATTGCCGGCGTCATTGAACGAATTGCTGCCGGCGCTCGCTGCGATCGCCAGGTAGATATGACCCCCGAAGGTGAACTGCGCCGCGACCACCGTGGTGCCGCCGCCCCCCGCCAGGGCAGAGGTCGCAGCGATGGCGTTGTTGGCGGACGCGATCGCGAATGCGCTTCAAAATGGGTCCAGAAACATAGACTTGACCTGGGTCTTTGAGACGCTTGGCGAGCGGCTGCAGGTTGAGTTCCAGTCGAGCGCCCCAGCGGCCCTCGAAGACACGTCTTCTGCAAACCAAGGCCGGGAGATCGGGAGGACCGTATTACCTGCGGTGTGCGCCGCATCCTGATCCCGCCTTTCCGGATGGTCTCATGAGGCCCCTGCACAGCCAGGCCGCTTCCTCTGTTTGCACCGAGTCATCGTCGGCCAGCTTTGCCCTGTTGTCTCCCCGCTTGCGTCGCCACACACGTTGTTCGCCTGCGACGGCTGCATCGATGCCGATGGTTGCATCGGCGCTGGCAGCCTCGGACAAGTGCTTGGCACAGGATAGCAAGACACAAGCAAGTTTGCCGTTATAGAGAGGCGGTTCAATCTTGAGCTTGCGGTCATCATGAGCGGGACTCGCCGACGAGCAGGCGCGATGGCCCGAGCGGCGGTCGGGTGCTTGAGCAAGCCGGTCGACCGCGAGAGGCAGCCAATGGACGTCACGGCCTAGCATGTCTAACGGAGGAACGGCCCCGACTGAGTCGGTCACGCGCATTGGCCGGCTTGTTCATGCCTCTGAGTCGAGCGAGTTACCCGCGCGAGCCGGGCCATGATTCGAATACTCTATGTCGAGGATAACGAGGACAACGTCTACATGCTCAAGCTGCGGCTTGAGCTCACGGACGAATTCGAAGTCCTGGTCGCGGAGGATGGCGAGAAGGGATGCGCGATGGCCGCATCTGAGAAGCCGGATCTGATTCTCATGGATTTGGAGATGCCGGTCATCGATGGCTGGGAGGCCACGCGGCGTCTCAAGAGTAAACCAGAAACGCGCGATATTCCGGTGATCGGGCTGTCGGCGCATGCACTGGCTGGCGAACGTGAAAAGGCACTTGCTGCGGGATGTGAGGACTTCGACACCAAGCCCGTGGAGTTTGAGCGGCTGCTGGTCAAGATCAGAGCGCTTCTCACCAAGCGGCAATAGCAAGGTTCGACGCCTCGTCGGTCGCCGAGGGCATCGATCGCGAGGTTGGAAGGCACCTTCCGCGAGCACCAGGGATCGTGACGGCGCAGCCGTACTCCATTTGAAGCCCGCCCCGCTGGACGACGCCTGCGGCTTCCTCGACCACGAGCACGGCGCGGTGTCGTAGGCGGTTCAGGTCGGATTAGATTAGCATGATCCCGAAAAAACCCGCGCCCGACCTGGATCGGTGTGGGCACCGGCTTTTCGAAAAAGATCATGCTCCAGGGGACGTCAAGTCCACTCGTCTTCGTCCGCAAGAAAATCGTAGCGCGGGTTTGCTAACCATCGTTCGAGCGGAATGTAGACGGATACCCGTTGTTGGCCGGCAGAAAAAAGGCTCTTGAGCAGATGATCGCTTCTGGATCGAATGACGCGGCGTGGATAATGCGGCACGTCGATCACGAATATGGTTCGCTTACACGCTTCCAGCCTTGTCCGGTACAACGTCGTCGAGCCGTAAGCGATGGTGCCGCGCCGGGAAAACCTCACGACTCGAATGTGATGGACTGATTCAGATCTTCCTTTGATCAACCAGCAAGGCTTTGTGAAGCACTTCTCCGATCGCGTGCTTCTCGCGAAAGACCGGCTGGATCTCCCGCTTGGGTCTGGCCTTCTCGGCAGAGCTTCGCACCGCCACAAGGACCCGATCCCTGCCGATATCCCGGGCGCGCAGTTGCTCCGCCCCTTCCCGCAGCTTTCGTTCAATGTTTCGCTGGCGCTCCAAGCCCGTCATCCCGAACAGATCACTGAAGTACTTGTTGTAAATGAAGTTGACGCGTTCCTTCGAGACGCGCGCGCGCCTCGCTATCTGGGCACCGCTCTCGGCGGAGGAGAAAAAAGCATAAAGCGCATCAAAATCCAGGCGCAACGTGCGCCGGCGCCGGTCGAACTGCCGTTTTCTTGCTATATAGGCCTTGAGCCGGGCGGTATCGGTTCTCTGTAACATTGTGGCACTCCACGCAACGCGACCATCCTACAACCCCCAAGGCCCCGATATCGCCTATTCGCAACCGGCTCCCGCGCGCATCCGCCGTCCTTGCCTGCATTCCCCGGGGGAGGGCGGTTTGCTCCGCCCACCCCACGCGGGTATCTTCCAGCATCAGATGAAGTTGCTCGTTGCGATCGCGCCGGTCGCCCCGGTGATGTCGACGAGTAGGTCGCCAGCATCGACGAAGTTGGCGGCGAGGTCGGTATTCATCGCTAAGTAGGTACGGCCGCCGAAGGTGAACTGCGCCGCCACCGCCTGCGTGCCGCCGAGCGCCGCCGCGGCATTGATGGCGTTGGTGGCCGACGTGGCGAGATCGACGCCCGTGCCGGCGCCCGCGTTGAAGGCAAACGTAAGGTTCGGAGTGGTATCGAAGCGATCCACCGACCAGTCGAGATCGGTGATCTGCTCGACCGGGCCGCCGCCAGTGGCGTTGTTTCCATCCTCGCCACCATTCGTGTAGGCGAACACGTCGTTGCCGCTGCCGCCCGAAATGGTGTCGATGCTGATGGTCGCGTCATCGCCACGCAGCGTGTCGTTACCCTCATTGCCCTGGAAGCTGTCTCTTCCCCCGCCACCGAGGACGGTGTCATTGCCCTGACCACCGAAGACAGTGTCGTTGCCCGGATATGTGTTGATCGTGTCGTTGCCCTCGTTGCCGAATACCAGATCGTTGCCGGAACCGCCGGGCGCGAAGATCGAATCGTTGCCGAAGCCAGCCGTCGCGGTATTGGCCCCGGTGCCGATATTGAGCGTATCCGCCCCACCGTTGCCGAACACCAAATCGGCGCCGGTCCCGGTCACGATGGAGTCAGCGGCATCGGCGGAGTCCTGGCCGCCGACGATCGTCACCGCGGTGGTCACAAGACCGGCATTGATTGTGTCGGCCCCTTCGTTGCCGAAATACTGTCCGCCGTTGGGAGGGAAGATGGTGATGATGTCATTACCGAGACCGCCGAAGACCGTGCTGGTGCCGGCTCCGACCCCGAACAGCGTAATAACGTCATCGTCTTGGTTGCCGAAAAAGAGATTGCTGCCGTCGGCGTCCGTTATAACGTCGATGCCGAAGCCCCCGATCACCGTGTCGTTGCCAAGGTTGGGAGTGAGGAAATCGCCGCCGCCGTTGCCGTAAATCAAGTCGGCTCCCGTGCCGCCGATTAGATTGTCGGCCGCGTCATTCGAATCGTTGCCTCCCACGATGGTTTGGTTTGCGCTGGTGCCGGGCACGGTGATGATGTCGTTTCCGTCGCCCCCGAACAGCACCATGGGCCCGATATTGGCGGCGGAAAAGATGTTGTCGTTTTCGGTACCCCCGTTCACCGTACCGGTGTTTCCCGCCTGCAGGACGATGACGTCATTGCCCGAGTCCCCGGTCACGGTCGCAAGCCCGGTGCCGACAGTGATCTGGTCGTTGCCGGCGAGGCCGACGATGGTGCCCGGACCGGTATCGCCGGCCTGGTTCAATGTGTCATTGCCGTTCGTGCCGGTAACATTATACGCCATGGCCCTTCCTCCCGATACGAATTGTTCACGCTGTGTCCCGGCCCGTCCGACACGTGCCGAACAGGCAGTCTCGACCTTTTTGGTCCCCGACGAACGATCGCCGGACTGTCATTATTGCCTGTCGTACCGGTCACATCGTACGCGATGGCTGGGTTGCCCTCGAGTTGAGCAATTCGCACACATCCATCTCGCGCGTTGCGCGTGGGCGACAGCAAAGACTGCGCATCCGAGTGCGATCCAGTCTGCCGCTGGCCAACGGCCGCCCCAGGATGTTTGATCGCATTTGCGGCGGCTATGTGACACGTCGCCCCAACGCTGGCGATTCAAACAGCCTTTGCGTAGTTGAATACCGTGTTATCAGACGCAGCGGGTCAATGCGCCCGAACGATTCAATTAGATGAAGTTGCTCGCGCCGACCGCACCGGTGGCGCCGGTGATGTCGAGCAGGAGATCGGTGACGTCGTTGAACGTGTTGCTGCCGGCGCTCCCCGCAATCGCCAGGTAGGTATGGCCCGCGAAGGTGAACTGCGCCGCGACCACCGTGGTGCCGCCGCCGCCCGCCAGCGCAAACGCCGCCGCGATGGCATTGTTGGCCGAGGCGTTGAGGTCGGCGCCGGTGCCGGCACCCATGTTGGCGGCGAACGTCACGTTGACCGCGGTGTCGAACCTGTCGCCCGCAAAATCCACGTCGGTGATGAGCTCGACCGGCCCGCCGCCGGTGGCATTGTCGCCATCGTCGGAGGCGAGGAACTGGAACACGTCGTTGCCGGCGCCGCCGACGACCGTATCGATGCCGCCGAATCCACGGATCGTGTCGTTCCCTTCGTTGCCCTGGATCGTTTCCCGCCCGGTGCCGCCAAGGATTATGTCGTCGCCAAGGCCGCCGAACACCGTGTTGTCGCCGTTGCCGGCGCGGACGGTGTCATTGTCCTCGTTGGCGAAGACGAGGTCGGCGCCGCCGAGAGCCGTGATCGTGTCGTTGCCGAACCCGCCGACGACCGAATTGGCCCCGGCGTCGGCGGCGATGATGTCGTTGCCGCCATTGCCGAAGACGAATTCCGCGCCGCTGCTGCCGGTGATGCAATCGGAGCCATCGGCGGAATCCGTGCCGCCGACGATGGTTGCATTGCCGGTCGCAAGGTTGCGGACGGTATCGCCGCCCTCGTTGCCGAAAATCAGGGGATCGCCGGCGCCGCCATTCTCGAACAGCGAGTCATTGCCCTCGCCGCCATAGAGCGTGCTGGCGTTTGCGACGAGAATCGTATCATTGCCCTGGTTGCCGAAGGCCAGATCGTTGGCGGCGACAAAACTGAAGCTCGGATTGATGCGATCGTCGCCGAACCCGCCGATGGCCGTATTGTTACCGAAGCTCAGGACGAGACTGTCGGCGCCACCATTTCCAAACAGCAGGTCATTGCCGTTGCCCGCGAACAGGGAGTCGGAGCCATCGGACGAGTCGTTGCCGCCGATGAGCGTCTGCGGCTCGTTCGAGCCATTCATGTTGAGCGTATCGGCGCCATCGCCGCCGAACACTTGCATCGCCGCCGCGGATGGAAAATTGTTCAGCACGATGTCGTTCTCGGTCCCGCCGTTCACGGTTCCGGTATTGCCGGGCGCGAGCAGGACGGTGTCGTTGCCGGAATCCCCGCTGACCGTGACAGGGCCGGAGCCGGTGACGATGAAGTCGTTTCCGGCCAGCCCGGCGATGGTGCCGGGCCCGATGTCGGTGGACTGGTTGAGGGTGTCATTCCCGGCAGTTCCGGTGACGTTGTACGCCATGACTTAAGCCTCCTCGAGCCACACCGGCGCCGGCCGTGGTTGCCCGGCAGGTCAGGTATGGCGCTCGCGGGAAGAGGAGGTTATTCTTGCGATGATGAATGGGCTTCTCTTGTTTGATAGGCTTACATGGCCAGCCAGGCCCATATTCTGCGGGCGATAAACCAGCTCTATGCGGCCGCCGCGCAGCCTGATGTGTGGCGGCCGGCGCTGGAGACCATCACGGATCTGCTGCGTGGGGACCACGCGGTCGTCCATGCCGACGCGAATGCGGCCGGGCAGCCTCTTTGCATCACCGCCCGCGTCGACGAGCGAGATCTGGTCCGGTGCGTGGCGGCTTCCGCCGGCTACGATCTCGGGCGGCTGTCCTTCAGTCTGGCTCCGGTTGGACGGGCCTGGAGCCGGGCAGAGATCATGCCGGATCAGGAATTCGCCCGAACCGCCTTCTATAACGAGTGCATCAGGCCCCTGAACGGATTTCATTCAATTTCCATCCGCCAGGTCGATCCGCGCGTGCCGTTCATCTTCAGCGTGTGCCGGCCCTGGCGCTCAGGCGATTTCGATGTGGAGGAGGCCAGCCTCCTGCAGCAGCTCGCGCCGCACGTGGAGACGGTTCTCGATCTGCACGCACGCTTGCAGGCCGCCAACCGTCAGCGCCTGGCGCTGGCGCAGGTGTTCGATCAGCTGGACAGCGGCGTGATCGTCACGGACGCGTCGGCCCACCCGGTCTTCGTCAACCACCGCGCGCTCGATATTACCGCGCAGTCGGACGGGCTGCTTCTCGGCCCCACCGGCCTCTCCGGCCCGACCCCGCGGCATACGCAGCGGCTGCGTGCGGCGATCGCAGGCGTCGGGGCGGATGGCGGAAGCCACCGCCGGCAGCTGCGCCTGGAGCGCCCGTCGCGACGCCTACCCTTGCTGTTGACGTTGCTGCCGGTCTGGCGCCTCGGCATGGCCCTCCCGGGCGTTGCCGTGCCGCGGGTCGCGATCTTCATCACGGAGCCGGACCTGCCCGCCTTCGTCGACGCCGAAGCCGTCGCGGAGGCGTTCCGCCTGACGGCGCGCGAGAGCGAGATCGCGGCGCTCATGGCAAGCGGCCTGGACCTGACCGAGATCTCCGGCACGCTCGCCATCGGCCGCGGCACCGCCGCGTTTCACCTCAACCGCATCTTCGACAAGACCGGCGTGCGCAGCCAGGCGAAGCTCGTCAGCCTGATCCGCGGGTTCACACGATCGCTGAACTAGTAGGTTGGGTTGCGCGCGGTACCCGAGCCTCAATTGAGGCGAGGCCTTGTCCGCGCGCGCAACCCAACATCGCGCTGAATCGGAGTTGTTGGGTCACGCGGGGAAGAAGCCCTGGTCTGAACCAACAGCCGCAGCGGCCGCGGTGACCCGACCTACGCCACTACGCGACGCCGAGCTTCTTCTGCAGGCTGGTGGAGGAGGTCGTGTACTGGAACACCAGCCGCTTGCCCGGATACACGTAGTGGTAGGCCTGCTGCGCCATCAGCGCGACCTCATGGAAGCCCGACAGGATCAGCTTGAGCTTGCCCGGATAGGTGTTGATGTCGCCGACCGCGAAGATGCCGGGCAGGTTCGTCTCGAATTTCTCCGTGTCGACCGGAAGCAGATCCCCTTCGAGCTTCAGGCCCCAATTGGCGACCGGGCCGAGCTTCATCGTCAGCCCGAAGAACGGCAGCATGGTGTCGCACTCGACCTTCACGGTTTTCCCATCGTTGCCCTTCACGTGCGCCGCGGTGAGCTGCCCCGCATCGCCCTCGAGCGCCGTGACCTGGCCGATCGCCAGATCCATCGCGCCGTCCGCCACCAGCGCCCGCATCTTGTTGACGCTGTCGGGCGCGGCGCGGAAATCGTCGCGCCGGTGGATCAGGGTGAGGCGCTTGGCAAGCGGCTGCAGGTTGAGCGTCCAGTCGAGCGCCGAGTCGCCGCCGCCCACCACCAGGAGCCGCTGGTCGCGGAACTGCTCCATGCGGCGCACCGCATAGAACACCGAGGTTCCCTCGTACGGCTCGATGCCGTTGATCGGCGGGCGCTTGGGCTGGAATGAGCCGCCGCCGGCCGCGACCACGATCACCTTGGCCTCGAACACCTTGCCGCGGTCGGTGGTGATGCGGAACAACGGATCGCCGATGCGCTCGATCGATTCCACCATCTCGCCCAGATGGAAGGTCGGCCCGAACGGCTTGATCTGCTCCATCAAGGCTTCGGTCAGGCCCTGCCCGGTGATGTAGGGGATGCCGGGAATGTCGTAGATCGGCTTCTCCGGATAGAGCTCGGCGCACTGGCCGCCGACCTTGTCGAGGATGTCGATCAGGTGCGCCTTCATGTCGAGCAGTCCGAGCTCGAACACGGCGAACAGGCCGACCGGGCCGGCCCCGATGATGAGGGCGTCGGTCTCGATCGGCTGCGGGTTGAACTTCTCGATGGTGTTCATCTTCACCGTCCCTGGTAGCTGGGGGTGCGGACGACGAGGCCGTCCAATTCATCGCTCACGACGATCTGGCACGACAGCCGCGAGTTCTCCCGCACGTCGAACGCCGAGTCGAGCTGGTATTCTTCGTCGGCCGAGCGTGGGTCGAGCTTGTCGAACCAAGGTTCATCGACATAGACGTGGCAGGTGGCGCAGGTGCACGAGCCGCCGCACTCCGCCACGATGCCGGTGACCCCGTTCTTGAGCGCGGTTTCCATCACGGTGGCACCGATCTCCGCGTCGACGGTATGCGCCTGGCCGTCGTGCTCGATGAAGGTAATGGTCGGCATCGGTCGCGGAATTTCAGGTTCCAGGCGGCGCGCGCAAGCGCTTTGTTGCCCTATGTAGGCGATTGCCGCGGCGGCACGACCGATCCGTCAGGCCTGCCGCGGCGGGACCGTGACGACGAGGCCGTCGAGGTCGTCCGTCACCTTGATCTGGCACGAAAGCCGCGAGGTCGGCTTAACGTCGAAGGCGAAATCGAGCATGTCCTCTTCCATCGGCGACGGCTCGCCGGTCTTGTCCCGCCAGGCCTCGTCGACATAGACGTGGCAGGTCGCGCACGCACAGGCTCCCCCGCATTCGGCTTCGATTCCGGGGACATTGTTGCGGATCGCCGTCTCCATGACGGTCGAGCCGGCCTCGCCCTCGACCGTCCGGGCGGGACCATCGCTCTCTATATAGGTGATCTTGACCATGACGAGGGACGAACAAGGGAAAAGGTAGCCCCGTCTCTCCCCGCCGGACGGCGCCGAAGGTCGGGAGCCGGGGCCGCTCTATAACGGCTCGTGCTGCGGCGCGCAAATCCCGTCGATTTGTCGGGCGACCCTTTGGGGTCGCCAAGCGACCCTTGTGGTCGCCCGGGCACCCACAAGGGGTACCCCGACGCAATGAACGGCGCGGTGCTAATGCGCCCGTAACAGGTCGGCGATGAAGGCGCGGGTTTCTTCGGTGCGCGCGCCCAGGGCGGCGATGGCGCGGCGGAGATCCGGCTCGGTAGCGGGATGCATGAACTCGACCGTTTCGGCCGCGCGCGCGACGACGACCGCCCCGATGGCGCGGGCGGAGCCCTTCAGCGTGTGGGCGAGCGCCGGGATGTCTTCCGCCGGGGCTGCCTGGATCCGCTCCATCAGGGTCGCCGCCTGGCGGTCGAACAATTGGAGAACCTCGCGCTCGAGCGACCGCTCTGCGAACGTCACGCGGGCCAGATGGACGAGGTCGATCGGGCGCTCGATTGCGCCGGAGGACGACGGTTCGGGCGGCTTGACGGCGGCTGCCGAGAGGTCGTTCATCCGGAACACTCCAACGGACAAATACGTCCGCACCCGTAGTACCCCGGAATCATGTCTCGGGGCTGCCCAAAAGCCGGTAAATACGTGACGTTTCCTGCCGATCTATTGGGCAGCCAACCATGCGTATGGTTAACGAGAGCCTAAGTTCCGCCGTATCCGGTCCCATCCGGGTGCGGCGGCGGCTCGATCGCCGTGGGCGGCGCACGACCCAGGGCCCGGTAGCCGGCGGGCGTCAGCTTGCACACCAGCCAGCCGGGCTTGAGCGGATTGGCGAACCAGGGCTCGGCCCAGCCGTGGGCGACGCAGGTCTCGATCGTCTTGTGAGGGATCTCCCGTCCGTCGCGGTCGAACAGCGGCAGTTTTCCCGCCGGCTCGTCCAGTCCGCGCTCGAGATAGCGCCGCTGCGCCTCGCTCGGCCGCGGCCCGGCCGGGACGCTCGCCGCGTCGTCTGGGATTTCCTTCACGTTCCGACCCCCATTAAGTTCGTGACCGCGCCGTTAACGATGATTAAAAAGAGGTTACCAATCCGGTTTCTTTCGGCAGGTGAGACCGATAGGATAACCGAGCGGCGGTCAGAAGTCCTTGCGGCACTCCGTGCCGGCCCTTGGTGCCCGGCGTGCCGAGTGGAGGAACCGATTACGCGCCCGCGGCCGCCAAGCGAAGGACACGCTCGGGCGGTCCGCATGTAGAGTGATGGGGGACGCGAAGCGGCCATGGCGAACAACCCGAGAAAGATGAAGGATCCGACCGAGGCGGCTCTGTCGGCGATTCAAGACGCCCTCAACCTGCGGGAACCCCCGCCCCAATCCGGAAGCCATCGCGACGAGGCGCCGATCGCCGAGCCGCCGACGCCGACCGACCTCGACTTTGCCCCGCGGGCGACCCGCGCCCCGGCCATGGACGAGGAGCTGTTCCGCGACCAGCACCAGCGCGAGAGCCAGCTCCGCGATCAGCGCGAGAGCCAGCTCCGTGAGAGCCAGCTCCCGCTTCCCGGGGTCGAAGACCCCGCGCAGCGGCGGGCCGCCAATGACGACCGCCAGTCGGTCGGCCAGATCCTGCAGGCGCTGCAGCAGCGTCCCTCGCGCACCCCCTACCTGATCGCGCTCCTGCTCTCGGTCGGCTGGACCATCGTCACGGTGGCGGCGGCCTGGACCTTCTTCGAGTCGGATCCGCGCACCCTGCTGGCGCAAGGGGGCATCCCGCTGTTCGGCCTCGCCATGGTGGTGGCGCTGCCGATCATGTTCTTCATGGTGATCGCCTATGTGGTGGTGCGGGCGCAGGAGCTGCGCCTGATCGCCCGTTCGATGATCCAGGTGGCGATGCGGCTCGGCGAGCCGGACACGATCGCCGGCGAGTCGGTGGTGTCCGTCGGCCAGGCGATCCGGCGCGAAGTCGCCGCCATGGGCGACGGCGTCGAGCGGGCGCTCGCCCGCGCGGCCGAGCTCGAAGGCCTGGTGCACAGCGAAGTGGCGGCGCTCGAGCGCTCCTATAACGACAACGAGCTCAGGATCCGCGGCCTGATCGAAGACCTGGCGAGCCAGCGCGAGGCGCTGGTCAACCAGGCCGAGCAGGTGCGCAATGCGCTGAGCAACGTGCATTTTGGCCTCACCCAGGACATCACATCGGTGAGCGAGCTGGTCTCGACCAGCGTCAATGATGCCGCCCAGCGCATCACCCGCTCGCTCGCCGAGAAGGGCGAGCACATCACGCTCGCGCTCGGGCGCGCCGGCGATTCCATGATCGACGCGATCGGCGATCGCGGCGGCGACCTGCTCGAGCAGCTCTCGCGTACCGGCGAGGAAGTGAGCCGCACGCTCGACGCCGCCAACACGCGGCTGATCTCGGCGCTGAACTTCAAGACCGACGAGCTCACCGACAAGATCGTCGACATCGCCGGGGATCTGTCGGAGACGCTGTCGTCGCGGCTCGACCGCATCGCCGACGACCTCGGCAACAAGACCACCGCGCTCGCCGACATGCTGGCGCAGCGGACCGAGGAGATCGGCTCGGGACTGACCAACATCACGACGACCGCCACGGTCGGCCTGTCCAGTCACGCGCGCGAGCTCTCCGAATCGCTGGCCGAGCAGTCGACCGCCATCACCCGGTCGCTGGAGGACCAGTCGCGCGACATCAGCCACGCCTTGAGCACGCAGTCGCGGCAGATCTCCGAATTCGTGGACCACGCACTCCCAATCGCTGACGGAGACGCTGTCCGACCACTCGACCCGCTTCATCGACGACTGGACGAGCCACTCGCAGGCGCTCACCGACTCGCTCACCCGGCAGTCGCGCGAGCTCACCGACCACTGGACCAGCCACTCGCAGACGCTCACCGAGGCGCTCACCAGCCAGACGCGCGACATCACGACGTCGCTCACCGGCCGCTCGAACGAGATCATCGAGACGATGCTGGAGACCGGCAGCCAGCTCGCCGAAACCATCGTCACCCGCGCCGACGACGTCAACTCGTCGCTCAAGTCGACCGGCGAGTCGGTCGTGCTCGACCTCACCCTGCGCGGCGGCGAAGTCGTCTCCAAGCTGGAAGAGATCGGTACCCGGATCAGCGACACCATCGTCACCCGCGGCACCAAGGTGACGGAGACGTTCCGCGAGACCGCGGATTCGCTCGCCGCGACCATCAATTCCAAGGGCGACGCGGTCAAGGAGATGCTGTCGACCCGCCTGCAGGCGTTCGAGGAAGTGTTCATGCTCGGCGGATCGGAGCTCGCCGAGAAGATCGCGCGCGACAGCACCTCGCTCGGCAGCCTGATCACCCGCAACCTCGCCGAGTTCGACCGCACCGTGAAGGTCTACGGCGGCGAGCTGGTCGAGCGGCTCGGGGCGCGCACCAACGAAGTCACCGAATCGATGCGCACCCACGTCGAGAATTTCGACAGCCGCGTCACCAGCAAGACCAACGAGGCGGCGACCGCGCTCGACCAGCGCATCCTGCGCATCGAGCAGGCGCTCGACAACCGCACCCAGAGTCTGAGCGACATGCTGGGCAGCCGCGTCATGGAGATCGCCAAGACGCTGGCAGAGGGCGGCAAGGAAGTCGTCGGCGCGCTCGACAAGCGCATCAACGAAGTCACCGGGGCGATCAGCGCGCGCGGCACCAAGCTGGCCGAGACCCTGTCCGGCAAGGCCGACGAGATCGATGCCGTGCTCGGCAATCGCGCCAAGGAGATCGCCGATACGGTCGATATCAGCATCGGCCGGTTCGAGGAGCTCCTGGTCGGGCGCGTCGAGACGTCCATGAACCAGATCGAGGCGCGCGGCGCCTCGGCGGCGAACGCCGTCTCGACCATGATCGATCACCTCAACGAGACCGTGAAGACGGCGAGCACCGAAGCCGAGCAGAGGATCGGCACGCTCGCCTCCTCGACCGCCGGCACGATCCGCACCAGCGCGCAGGACGCCGAACGCTCGCTCACCGTGCTCTCCTCGGGCGTGGCGAACGCACTCAAGCAGAACGCCGGCGAAATCGAGCAGGCGATCACCGCGCTGGCGGCCTCCACGTCGGACCGAATCCGTGCGGGAGCACAGGATGCGGAGCGCACCCTGTCGGGCGCCTCGGTCGGCCTCGTCAATGCTCTCAAGCAGAATGCCGGCGAAGTCGAGGGCAGCCTCGCGGCGCTGGCGAGCTCGACCGTCGACAAGATCCGGACCGGCGCGCAGGAGGCCGAGCGCTCGCTCAGCGGCACCTCGAGCACCGTCGTCAGCGCGCTGAAGCAGAACGCCGGGGAGATCGAACGCTCGCTCAGCGGCCTGGCGAGCGGCGTGGTCACCACGCTGCGGCAGAACGCCAGCGAAGTGGAACGCTCCCTCACCGGCGTGTCGAGCGGGCTCGTCACCACGATGAAGCAGAATTCCAGCGAGCTGGAACGTTCGCTGGCCGGCGTATCGAGCGGCGTCATCGGCACCTTGCGTCAGCATGCGACCGACATCGAAAGTTCGCTCGGCGCGCTGTCGACCGCGACCGCCGACAAGATCCGCGCCGGAGCCCTCGATGCCGAGCGGAGCCTGACCAACGCCTCGTCCAATACCCTCAGCCTGCTCAAGCAGAACAGCGTCGAGATGGAGGGTTCCCTGACGGGGCTCTCCGCCACCGTCGCCGACACGCTCAAGCACAGTGCGGCCGACATCCAGGCGAGCCTGACCGGGTTGTCGAGCGCGGTGGTCGATACGCTGAAGCAGAACACCGGCGAGCTGCAGGCGACGCTGGGAACGCTCGCGGCGGTGACGACGGACAAGATCCGCGCCGGCGCGCAGGACGCCGAGCGCACTCTCACCGCCTGTTCGGCGACCGTCCTCGATGCGGTGAAGAAGGACTCCGCCGAGATTGAGGGACGGTTGGGGATCCTCGCCTCGTCGGCCACCGACAAGATTCGCATGGGGGCGCAGGAGGCGGAACGCGTTCTCACCTTCTCGACGACCGCGGCCCTCGACAGGATCAAGGCGGAGTCCGGCGAGGTCGAAACCCGGTTGGTAACTCTCGCGACCTCGACCACGGAGAAGATCCGCACCGGCGCCCAGGATGCCCAACAGGCTCTGACCGCGTCTTCCGGCGAGATCGAATCTCGGTTGGGAACCCTCGCGACCTCGACGGCCGAGAAGATCCGCGCCGGCGCCCAGGATGCCGAACACACCCTCACCGGGATGTCCACCGGCGTGCTCAACATCCTCAAACAGGACTCGGCCGAAATCGAGAGCCGGCTGAACGGCCTGGCGACCTCGACCTCGGGCGCGATCCGCACCGGCGCGCTCGATGCCGAGCGCACCCTGACCGGCCTGTCCGCGACCGTCTTGGGCAACGTCAAGAAGGACTCGGCGGAAGTCGAAAGCCTACTGGGCAATCTGGCTTCCTCGACGTCGGAGCGGATCCGCGCCGGTGCCCTCGACGCCGAACGCACCCTGACCGGCTTGTCGTCCGCGATCGGCGGCACGATCAAGCAGGACGCCGCGGAAATCGAGCACACGCTCAACACGCTCGCCTCCTCGACGTCGGAGGCGATCCGCGGGAGCGCCCAGGACGCGGAGCGCACGCTCACGTCGCTGTCCTCCGGCGTCACCACCGTGCTCAAGCAGAACGCCAGCGAGGTCGAGCGCACGCTGCTCGGCGTCGGCGCCGAGGTGGTGCGCACGTTCACCGCCAAGGCCGACGAGATGACCACCTCGGTCGGCAACAAGGCCGGCGAGATCACCCGGCTGCTCGACGACAAGAGCAGCGGCCTCCTGTCTGCGATCGAGAGCAAGAGCCGCACGCTGGTCAGCGAAGTAAGCCGCATCACCGACGCCACGGTGAGCGCGATCGAGAGCCGCGGCGTCGCGACCGCCCGGGCGCTCGTGTCGAACAGCGAGGAGATCTCCCGGCTGATCAACGACTCGACCAACAACGCTTCGGCCACGCTGACGCGGCAGATGCGCGAGCTGCAGGAGCAGACGCGGTCCGCCGTCGACCAGTCGCAGCGCACCTCCAGCGCCGCGGTGTCCGAGATGCACGAAACGCACAACATGCTGCGCACCGACGTGAACGCGCTGTTCGAGCGGCTGCGCGAGGCCAACACGCTGCTGCAGGACGTGCTGGGCGGCGCGACCGAGAACCTCGCCTCGATCGAGGGCTCGCTGTCGACGCGGGTCGCCGAGTTCGTCGTGGCGATGAACGACGTCGGCGAGCGCGGCAACGCCGCGGGCATCCAGGTCGACGAGCACATCAAGTCGTTCCAGGCCATGTCGGGCAACGTGCTGCGTGAGATCACGGCTCTCGCCGAGCAGTTCGACGTGCACGGGCGCGCGCTCGCGGCCGCCGCCACGTCTGGTCGACAAGAGCAATACCCAGATCGCGACGACGCTCGGCGGCAGCCGCGAGTCGGTCGACGGGCTGGTGCGCGACCTCACCGAGCGGACCGAGCAGCTCAGCACCGCCATCAACACCAAGACCGAAGAGCTCTCGAAGGCGATCAACTCCAAGACCGACGAGCTCAGTGCCGCGCTCTCCGGCAATACCGAGCGGCTGCACGAGGTGTTGGGCTCGCGCACCGAGGCCGTGATGACCGAGTTCGGCGCCCGCACCGACGCGCTCGAGCAGCGTCTCAAGCGGTTCGGCGTCCTGCTCACCGAATCGTTCGAGACCTCGGAGGCGCGCGCGCGCGACATCGCACGGGTGATCGCGGAAGCGACCACCGAGGGGGCGCGCGCGATCACCGGCCAGTACGAGCTCGTCCGCTCGACCTCCGAGGAGGAGAGCCGGCGCACGGGCGAGGCCCTGCGCGGGATCTACGAGCAGGCGACCGGCGACACCTCCTCGCTGTTCAAGCAGACGGCCGAGCAGTTCGCCGAGATCGTGCGCGATCTCAAGTCGATGACCGGCGAGATGCAGCGCGAGCTCGAGGGCGACGCGCGAGCAACTGCGCAAGGGCATCCTCGAGCTGCCGCAGGAGACCGCCGACAGCGCGGCGCAGATGCGGCGCGTCATCGTCGACCAGATCGAGGCGCTCGCCGAATTGAACCGCATCGTGGCGCGGCACGGCCGCGGCATCGATGCAGCCGACAGCACGCGTCGCGCCGTGCGCGAGGAGCCGGTCGCCGCCAGTGCGAGCGGCCGCGGCAGCGTGGTGCGCCAGATCGCGCCGGAGAGCCGGGCGTCCGCCCCCGCTCCGCGGCAGAGCGAGCCGAGGCCCGCCCCTGCCCCGGCGCAAACCGGCGACGGCCGCTCCGGCTGGCTGTCGGACCTGCTCACCCGCGCCTCGCGCGAGGAGGAGGCGCCCCCCGCACGCGAGGAGCGGCCTGCCCGCCACACCATCGAATCGCTCGAACTCGATCTCGGTCGACATCGCCCGCATGATCGATCACGACGCCGCGACCGAGCTGTGGGATCGCTACAAACGCGGCGAGCGCAACGTCTTCACGCGCCGGCTCTACACCATCCAGGGCCAGCAGACGTTCGACGAGATCCGCAAGCGCTACCGCGGCGACCGCGAGTTCCGGCAGACGGTCGACCGCTATATCAGCGAGTTCGAGCGCCTGCTCGAGGAGGTCTCGCGCGACGACCGCGGGCAGGTGGTGGCGCGCACCTACCTGACCTCGGAGACCGGCAAGGTCTACACCATGCTGGCCCACGCCGCCGGTCGCTTCGACTGAGCTTGTGATCCGTCATCCTGAGGCGCTCGGCGCGCGCTTGGCGCGCCGAGCCTCGAAGGACGACGGCCCGGGCCGATCATCTACTGAGGTTCTCGAAGGACGAGGCTCGGCGCGCTCAGTGCACGTCGTTGGATCGGAGCACGAAACGCGCCGAGCACCTCACGATGACGGACCTGAAGTGGTAAGGCGCAACGTTCTCTTGATCGCAGGCCTCAGCGGGTCGCCGCCCCGGTGGAGGCGGTCGAGCCGGTGGCGCCGCTTTGGCGCTGGCTCTGCGCCGGGCGCTGGGCGGCGCGCGGCGCCGCAGTCGGGCGCGGGGTCGCGTTGCGCGCCGCCGCCGCGGGCTCGGTCGCCTGGGCCTCCGATGAGCTCGGCCCGAAGATCACCCGCTGCGGATTACGGTCGAAATTGCGGATCGCCTTGCCGAGTTCGGCCAGGGTGCGGCGGGCGTCGACCGCGAGCGCCTCGTATTCCTTGAGCCCGTTGTTGGAGAAGCGGGTGAGCCCGACCGAGATGTCGGCGGTGCGCTTGTCCAGGTTGTCGGTCAGCGCGCGCATCGAGCGCGCCGTCTCCATCAGCTCGTCCTTCACCTCGCCCGTGGTGAAGGTCTCCACGCCCGACATGATGCGGTCGAGCCGGTCGGAGTTGCGCGCGAGCGCGGCCGAGAACGACTCGAGATTCCCCAGGGTGGTCTTCAGGGTATCCCGGTTCTCCGACAGCATGTCGTCGACCCGGCGCACCAGGGCACCGGCATTGGCGGCGACGTCGCGGATGGTGGCGGTCACGTCCTGGCTGGCGGCGCTGTCGGCGATCAGGGTTCCGGGCTGGCCGCCTTCGGCGGCGAGCGCCGGCGCGTCCGGCGAGCCCCCCCGGATGGCGATCGAGGCGGTGCCGGTGAGCCCGGAGAAGTCGAGCCCGACCCGCGTGTCGGCGCGAATCGGGACGGCCTTCTCGACCGTCACGATCGCCAGCACCTGGCGCGGATTGGCCGGGTTGAGCTTGAGGTCGGACACCTCGCCGACCTTGATGCCGTTGAACAGGACCCAGCCGCCGACGCGCAGCCCCGACACGGCGCCGTCGAACACGACCCGATAGGTCGCGCGCTCGTTGCCGTCGCCGGCGCGCGAGAACCAGTAGACGAAGCCGAACCCGCCCGCAACTACTGCGAGCGTGAAGAGGCCAATCACCACATAATTGGCTCTGGTTTCCATCGTCGGCCTGGGTTCCCCTCAACCCCTATCCGGCGGCGGCGCGGGCGCGCTTGCCGCGGAAATACTCTTTCACCCACGGGTGGTCGGAGCCGAGCATCGTGGCGATCGGCCCGTCGACCACGACCCGCCCCTCCGCCAGGACCGCAATCCGGTCGCACACGGTGTGCAGGCTGTCGAGATCATGGGTTACCATGAAAACAGTTAATCCCAAAGTACGCTGCAGGGTCCGGATCAGGTCGTCGAAGGCGCCCGCGCCGATCGGATCGAGCCCCGAGGTCGGCTCGTCCAGGAAAACAATCTCAGGATCGAGGGCGAGCGCCCGTGCCAGCGCCACCCGTTTGGTCATTCCACCTGACAATT
This sequence comes from uncultured Alphaproteobacteria bacterium, assembly GCA_963777755.1. Taxonomy (GTDB): domain Bacteria; phylum Pseudomonadota; class Alphaproteobacteria; order Rhizobiales; family Xanthobacteraceae; genus DATFWC01. The sequence continues at coordinate 441,083 of CAVZSC010000039.1, read as the reverse complement.
CCGACGGGAATTTGTCCCCGACATCGGGGGTGAGCCCGACCATTTCCAGCTTGGCCATGGCAATCTCGTCGATCAGGCGACGGGAGAGGTCGAGGTACTCGCGCATCGGGAACTGGACGTTCTGGCGGACCGTCAGCGAGGAGAACAGCGCCCCCTGCTGGAACAGGACGCCCCAGCGCCGCTCGGTCGCCCGGCGCTCCCGCTCGCCTCCCGCCCCGAGGTCGGTCCCGAACACCTCGATACTGCCGGCCCGCTTCGGCACCAGGCCGATGATGGTGCGCATGAGCACCGACTTGCCGGCCCCCGAGCCGCCGACGAAGCCCAGGATCTCGCCGCGCCGCACGTCGAGGGAGAGGCGGTCGAGCACGGTGACATCGTCGAAGCCGACGACGAGGTCGCGCACCCGGATCACCGCCTCCCCAGCCCGGCTCCCCGCCATGGCTCACTTCCCGATCGCGGCGAAGAACATGGCGAAGAAGCCGTCCATCACGATGACGAGGAACACCGATTTCACCACCGAGGCGGTGGTATGCCGCCCGAGCGACTCGGCGCTGCCGCGCACCTCCAGGCCTTCGGTGCAGGCGACGAGCCCGATCATCAGCGCCATGAACGGGGCCTTGATCATGCCGATGGCGAAATGGTCGACCGAGATGGCGTCGCGCAGGCGCGCGATGAAGACCTCCGGGCTCACCCCGCCGTACAGCCAGCACACCAGGCCGCCGCCGTAGAGCGCCGCCATCGAGCCCAGGAAGGTGAGGATCGGCAGCGCGATCACGAGCGCGATCAGCCGCGGCAGCACCAGCACCTCGATCGGGGCGAAGCCCATGGTGCGCAGCGCGTCGATCTCCTCGCGCATCTTCATCGCCCCGAGCTCGGCCGTGTAGGCGCTGCCCGAGCGGCCGGCCACCATGATGCACACCATGATGACGCCGACTTCGCGCAGCACCAGGATGCCGATCATGTCGACGACGTAGAGCTCGGCGCCGAACCGGCGAAAATGGAAGATGCCCTGCTGTGCCAGGATGGCGCCGAGCAGGAAGGTGATCAAAAGGACGATCGGCACCGCCTGCAGCCCGACCCGGTCGAGGTGGTGCACCACCGAGGTGAAGCGGAACGTGGTCGGGCGCACGGCGACGCGCAGCATCGATATCGCGGTCTCGCCCAGCATGTGCAGGATCCGGACGAGGTCATGCGCGGTGTCGCCGACCGCGCGGCCGATATTCTCGAGGAAATAGACGATCCGGCTCGATCGGGCCGACCGGGGTGGCGGCGCGCGGTTGACCGCGCTCACCTCGCCGAGCAGGCCGCGGTAATTGTCGGGGTGCCCGACGATGCCGGCTTCGAGCCCGGCGCTGCGCAACGCCCGCGCCAGCCGCTCGATCAGCCAGGCGCCGAACGTGTCCAGCTGCTCGACCCCGGCGAGATCGATCGCCACGCGTGGCACCTTGCGGCGCTCGCGGCCCGCCGCCTCGACCAGCCACTCGAGCGTTCCCGCGTGCTCGACCGTCCAGGCGCCGGCGGCGGCGAGCGTGAGACGTTCGCCCGCCACGGCCGCCGTCAGGGTCGGCGCGGCGGCAACCGGCCGGATCGCAGACGTCGTTGCGCTCATCGCGGCATCATCTTATGTGCCAGAATCCGTTTTCGAGCATTCTTCTAGCATAATGCCCATCTCCCTGAGGGTCCGCATCGAGCGCTGGCCGATCGCCGGCCGCTTCGCCATCTCCCGCGGCGCCAAGACCGAGGCCGTGGTGGTGGTGGCGGAGCTGACCGATTGCGCCGTGACCGGACGAAGCGAGTGCGTGCCCTATGCGCGCTACGGCGAGACCGTCGAGAGCGTGGTTGGGACAATCGAGGCGATGCGCGAGCGCATCGCCCACGGGCTCGACCGCCTCGACCTGCAAGGCGAGCTGCCGGCCGGCGCGGCGCGCAACGCGCTCGACTGTGCGTTCTTCGACCTCGAGGCCAAGCGCGCCGGCTGTCCGGCCCACGTGATCGCCGGGCTGCCGGCGCCGCGGCCGCTCGTCACCGCCTATACGATCTCGCTCGGCACGCCCGACGACATGGCGGCGGCCGCCCGGGGGGCCGCACGGCGCGTGCTCAAGCTGAAGCTCGGTGCGCCGGGGGACGCGGAGCGGCTGGCGGCGGTGCGCCGTGCGGCGCCCGACGCCGCCCTGATCGTCGATGCCAACGAAGGCTGGGCCGCGAGCGAGCTTGGCGAAAACCTCGCCGCCTGCGCGGCCGCCGGCGTGGCGCTGGTCGAGCAGCCGCTGCCGGCCGGCGACGACGCAGCGCTCGCCGCAATCGAGCGGCCGGTGAAAGTGTGCGCCGACGAGAGCGTGCACGACCGCGCCTCGCTCGAAAGCCTGCGCGGCCGCTACGATGCCGTCAACATCAAGCTCGACAAGACCGGCGGGCTCACCGAGGCGCTGGCGCTCGCGGCACAAGCCGAGCGGCTCGGGTTCGACCGCATGGTCGGCTGCATGGTGGCGACCTCGCTCGCCATGGCGCCCGCCATGCTGGTCGCGCAGGGCGCGCAGGTGGTCGACCTCGACGGCCCGCTGCTGCTGGCGCGGGATCGGCCGAACGGCCTTCTCTACGAGGACAGCCTCGTGCATCCGCCGACGCCGGCCTTGTGGGGGTGATCCCGCTTTCGCGGGGCATGACAACGCGGGTACCATGATCATCAGCGCGATGCCCCCCGGGAGGAAAACATGATCTGCCGACACATGCTGTTTGGTACCCTGGCGATGCTGGGCATCGGTATCTCGCCCGTCGATCCGGCCACCGCCCAGCCCTACCCGGCCCGTCCCATCAAGCTGATCGTGCCGTTTCCGGCGGGCGGGCCGCCCGACGTGATCGCGCGCGTGCTCGCCGATTCGATCGGGCCGCGGCTCGGCCAGACCGTGGTGGTGGAGAACCGGCCGGGCGCCGGCGCGACCATCGGCACGCGCTCGGTCGCGGCCGCCGAAGCCGACGGCTACACGCTCCTGTTCGCCAGCACGACCTCGCTGTCGATTGCGCCGGCGCTGTTCCGGGCCGTCGATTACGACCCGGTGAAGAGCTTCGCTCCGGTCGCCGGCGTCTCGGTCGGCCCGATGGTGGTGGTGGTGCATCCGAGCGTGCCCGCCAGGACCGTGGGCGAGCTCGTCGCCCATGCCAAGGCCAATCCCGGCAAGCTCAACTACGGCGCCGGCGTCGCCGCCCCGCCGCACATCGCCTGGGGCCTGTTCACCGCGGTGACCGGCACCGACATCCAGTTCATTCCCTATCGCGGCATGTCGCCCGCCATGAACGATCTCCTCGCCGGGCAGATCCAGATGATGATCGACGGCACCGGGCCGCTGCTGCCGCACATCCAGGACGGCAAGATCCGCGCGCTTGCGGTGACCGGCAAGACGCGCAGCCCGGACTTCCCCAACCTGCCCACTATGGTCGAAAGCGGATATCCCGATTACGTGCTGTCGTTCTGGACCGGGATCGTGGCGCCCGCCGGCACGCCCGCCGACATCGTCGCCAGGCTCAACGCGGCGATCGGCGAGAGCCTCCGGTCGCCGTCCATCCAGGGGCACCTGGCGAAATTCAACGTCGAGGCCACCATCCAGACGCCGCCGGAATTCGCCGGCTTCATTGCCACCGAGGCGGAGAAATGGGACGGGATCATCAAGGCCGCCAACATCAAGGCGGAGTGAGGATGACCAGGCAGCGTGCGAAATTTTCGCGGCGATGCGGGTGGTGCGCACGTACTGCCGCTTCGGCGGCGGCAGCCCCCTCGACCGAGGCCGAAAAACACCCTGAACAATCATGCACCGCAGCAAACCGACGTCCACGAACCGCCATGGCTCTACTCGATCACCTCGTCGGCCAGCAGCGGAAGCGCGGGTGGAATGAGGATTCCGACCGCCTTGGCGGTCTTGAGGTTGATCACCAGTTCGAATTTTGCGGGCTGCTCGACGGGCAGATCGCCGGGCTTCTCGCCTCTGAGGATGCGATCGACGTAGCCGGCGGCCCGGCGAAAATTGTCGGGAACGCTCGGACCGTAGGCGATGAGTCCACCCGCTTCGGCATATTCCCGCTCGGGATAGATGCCGGGCAGCCGGAGTGCCGCCGCGTGCTCGACAATGAGCTTGCGCTGATTGAAGAACACAGCATCGCCAACCACCATCAGCGCCGCGGCCCGGTCTGCGACCATTCGATCGATCGCGGTTCGAATGGTATCGGGGCTACGTGCCTCCTCGACCACGAGCTCCACACCGGCGGCAGCCGCCGCCTCCCGGATGGACGCCAGCTGCTGCGCGCCGGTAACCGGGCTCGCCGGGTTCGTCAGGACGCCGACCCGCTTGGCGCCCGGCACCGCCTCCGTGAGTAGCGCGAGTCGCTTGGAGCCGAGCTGGGGTGAGATGATCGAGAAGCCCGTAATGTTTCCGCCCGGCCGCGCTAGGCTTGCAACCAGGCCGAGGCCGACCGGATCGCTGGTTACCCCCATCACGATAGGCACGCTGTCCGTCGCCTTCTTGGCGGCAATCGACGCTGCTCCGCTGTCGGTCACGATCACATTGACGGGGATTTGCGCGAGCTCCGCGGCGGCACTCCTGAGCCGATCAGGATCCCCGTGCGCTGAACGGAATTCGAGCGCATGGGTCCGTCCCTCGATGTGCCCCAGCTTACGCATTTCGTTCCTGAACGCGACGAACAACGGGCTGGTGAGCTCCTGGCCGAAAGCAAGGAGCCCGACGCGTGCCGTCGAGGCTTGCTGCGCGCGCGCGGCGCAGGGCCAAGCCGCCGCGCATGCGAGCAGCACGATGAAGGCGCGGCGGCTCATCGGACTCCCCCCTGGATCGGCGCACCCGAACGGGCTTAGGGCACCAGTTTCACACATGCGCGCCGCAAATCCAACTCCAGGCCTTGGGGCTTACATCACGCGAACAGGAAGTCGTCTTCGTTCAGCAAGCCATTGATGTTCTCGAGAACCAACCTGTCGTTGTGATCGAGGGCGATTACCACGGTGCTGCCTTGCTGCTGGCTGTGGGCCGACAGTTCGGCGAAGCTCGAGAAGAACGCCGCGACGTCGATGACATCGCCGGCCAGGAAGTCCGCGATGCGCGTCGTCCCGGACCCGTCCTCCACGCGAACGACGTCGTCGCCGCCGCCGAGCAGAACGTCGCCGGTGATGGTGCCGCCTCTGCCGAAGACGATCGAATCGGCGCCGTCGCCCAGATCGACATCACCCTCGATGCGCCCGTAGTTGGCCACCGTCTCGTCGCCGTCACCGCCGACGACCGCGACCCCGGCCCCGCGGATGAGCCCGAAATTGCGCAGCTGCGAGGACGTGTCCGCTGCCTGGAAGTCGTCTCGCTCCAGGACGTTCAGCTCGACCGCAGCCGAGTCGGCATTGGTGCTCTCGATGACGCCCGTACGGGTGTTCTCCACCAGCGCGTCGTCGCCGGAGACGAGCACGCCTGCCGCGCGTGCCAGACCCAGGAAGTCGCCCTCGCCTTCTCCCCCATGGGTGGTGATTCGCCCGCTGTTGGTCAGCGTGTGATCATCCCCGACCATGACGATGCCGGCGGCGCCGTCCCCATGAGTTCTCGATTTCACCTCTGTTGTCGATGCGTCCGCTCACCGCCCCCAGGTGCACGTCGAAAGGGTTCGGGAGGTCGAGCCCGAGCGCCACGGCGAAGGCGGCCGTGCCGCTGGTCGAGACGTGGCCAGTATTGATGATCTCGAGTCCTGCCCCGACCGGAATGACCAGGAGTGGATCTCCGGGAATGACCCGGCCTCCGGTGGCGACCACGCCAATCGAGTTGGCACCGTCCACGTCGATCTGGCCCGAATTGTTGACGGAGTGCCACTCACCCCGCGCGACGATTCCAAAGCTGCTTTCGGTATCGACCTCGATCTCGCCGAAGTTGCTCGCGTGGGAATACGCGCGCTGCAGCTCGATCCCGGATGATGCTTCGGCGGTCACGCGCACGTCGCCCCAATTGCCGACCGACGCATTCTCCCCGCGCGTAAGCAGCGCGGCGCTGTCGGCGCCGCTGACGGTGATCTCTCCGCGATTGATGACCTCCGCCCCGTCGCCGATGATGCCCATGATGATCGCGCCCGTGGAAAGGGCGATCACGCGACCGGTATTCACCAGGGAGCTGTCATTTCCGAGTCCGACCATTGCCGAGGAGCCGTCGCCCTCGATGCGTATGGTGCCGAAGTTCGCAATGCGAAACCGATCGCCGTAGGCCGACAGGGCATCCGAGAAGAAGAAATCTTCGGTAAATCCGCCATGCGTCGTCACCGAACCGTGATTCTCGATGCGTGCATCGTCCCCTTCGATGAAAACGCCGCCGGAGCCGATCCCGCTGGTCTCGATCTCTCCATGGTTGAGGACGGTAACGCCGTCCGCAGTCGCGAAGACGCCGGCGGCGACGTCGCCGGTCGTCGTCAGCTGTGCGAAGTTGATGATCCGATCCCCTGGCTCGGCGGTCAGCGCATTCTCGCCATCGAGATGGGTGGTAATGTCAGTCCGATTGACAGTCGTCATCTCGCTCTCCCGGAAGGGACCGTTTTGAGGCAGGCGGCCCCATCCCTGCTGCGAGTCGTGCATCAGCGGGTCCCGCCGAGCGCGAGCTCGCAAGGAGCATGACCAGCTCTGCCCGTCATGTCCTTAAGACAGGCTGAAGCGATCTGAATCCTCCTTAAGCGATGCCATGCCCTGGCTAAGGTCGATCACCTCCTCGGCGTGGCGAGCAGGGTCTGTGGCGCGTCGAGGGCCTATCGCCTTGGCGGCCTCGCGGCACGCCGCGGGAATGCTCTGTCCGTTGCCGCGACAGGGCCTTCATAGCCATTCGCTATGGCACTTTTTCTTATGCTCGCGGTCAACAACGCGGGCATTTCTTTGCGCGGCACAAGGTAGATGTTAGGATAAAAATTATAGCTGGAATGGTGGACGGGTACGCTTGTCCATGTATCGACCGACCCCAATCCCGATAACGTCATCACGTTGATCGGACAGCGTCCTGAGCAAAGTGACTTTGTGAGCTAGCTCGGCAGGTTGTTGAAATTGGCGCATCTAAGGGCCTCCTCATGATGGGACGACGCGAATTCCTGAGGCTGCTCGGCGGCGCCAGTGTCGTGTGGCCGCTGCCGCTCAGCGCCCAGCAAGTGCGGAACACGCCACGCGTTGGCATTCTCTGGATCGCTCCCCACGCGGTGGTGGCGCCGTTCCATGCGGCGTTCCGCCAAGGGTTGCGCGAGCTGAACTATGTGGAAGGTCAGACGATCGCCATCGAGGCCCGTTTCGCGGACGGGAAGATCGAGCTTTTGCCCGCTCTCGCCGAAGAGCTGGTGCGCCTCAAGGTGGACGTGGTCGTTGCACCGGCCACGCCGAGCGTGCGCGCCTTGAAGCAGGCAACTACGGAGCTCCCCATCGTAATGGCAAACGTGTCCGATCCCGTCGGCTTTGGATTTGTCGCAAGCCTTCACCAGCCCGGCGGAAATATCACTGGTTTTTCCAACCTGACGGTCGAGCAGGTTGGCAAGAACATCGAGCTTTGCAGGGAGGCTCTTCCCGGCCTGTCTCGGCTTGCCGTGCTGGCCAATCCGACGGTTCCAGACGCAGCACTCGTGTTTAAGGAGGCGAGGACGGCGGCTCAGGCCTTGGGTATCACTGTTCACCCCATTGAGGCACGACAGCCCAACGAGCTCGAAGCTGCCGTCGTGCAGGCGAGCGAGAACCGTGCCGATGCACTGTTGGTATCCACGATCGAGGGCTTTTATTTCCAGAACCGAGTCCGGATCATCGAGGCTGCTGCCAAGCACAAGCTGCCAGCCGTGTTCGCGGCGCCGCCGTTCGGACTTGCCACGGCTGGCGCGCTGTTGGCCTACGGCGCGAACACCCCCGACATGCTTCGGCGCACCGCTGGTTACGTCGACAGGATCGTCAAGGGAGCAAAGCCCGCCGATCTTCCAGTACAGCAGCCGACCAAATTCGAGCTCGGCGTCAACTTGAAGACCGCCAGGGCGCTGGGGCTGATCATTCCACAGTCGATCCTCGTGCGCGCCAACGAGGTCATCGAATAAGGCGCTATCACAACCGTGACGCTGCATTCACGCGAGGCCTGGCTCGGCCGACGAGTTCGCCGCCTTCATCGCGCGCGAGCACCAGAAGTGGCTCGCGGTGGCGAAAGCCGCCAACATCAAGGTGGATTGAGTCGGGCGGTCAACGAAAGCGGCGCTTCGCATGCAGATCGAGATCACGCGCCTGACGTTCTGTCGTTCTGGACCGGCGTCGTGGCCCCCGCGGGCACGCCGGCCGATATCGTGACGAAGCTCAACGGCGTCATCGGCGACAGCCTCAAGTCGCCATCCATCGTGGCGAGCCTCGCGAGGTTCAACGTCGAGGCAAACATCACGCCCCCGCGGGAATTCGCCGCCTTCATCGCCGCCGAGGCGGAGAAATGGGGCGGCATCATCAAGGCCGCCAACATCAAGGCGGAGTGAGGAGCGGGAAATGCTGCGGTGCCGCTTGCACCTACCCTCCCCCCGCGCGCTCTTCGCGCGCGGTGGGGCTGCTGCGACTGCAGTTGCAGCGCTGTGCCTCGGCTTCGCGACCGAGGCATCGGCGCAATCCTATCCGAGCCGTCCGATCAAGCTGGTGGTGCCGTTCGCGGCCGGGGGTCCGGCCGACACCCTGGCTCGGCTCACCGCGCAGCGCCTCTCCGTCGGCATCGGACAGACCGTGGTGATCGACAACCGGCCGGGCGCCGGCGGCACCATCGGCGCCAAGGTCGTGGTCGGCGCCGAGCCCGACGGCTACACGCTGATGTTCGGCAACACCGCGACGTTCGCGGTCGGGCCCGCGGTCTACGCCAACATCGGCTACGACCCGATCCGGCAATTCGCGCCGATCGCGCTGGTCTCGACCACCCACAACGTGCTGGTGGTCAATCCCGCGCTCACGCCCAACTCGGTGGCCGAGCTGATCGCGCATGCGCGCGCGCATCCCGGCAAGATCAATTTCGCCTCGCCGGGTCACGGCACGCCGCCGCACATGGTGGGGGAGATGTTCCGCCTGCGCGCCTCAATCGACATCGTGCACGTGCCGTACAAGGGCACGGCGGCGGCGCTGACCGACATCATGTCGGGCCAGGTCGAGCTGACGTTCGAGAACCCGTCCGTCACCATTCCGCTGGTGCAGGCGGGCAAGCTCAAGGGTCTGGCGGTGACCGGCGAAGCGCGCAACCCGCAGGTGCCGCAGCTGCCGACCATGATCGAGAGCGGGCTTCCTGATTTCGTGTCGATGTCGTTCACCGGCGTGGCGGCGCCGGCCGGCACCCCGCGCGAGATCGTCGAGCGCGTCAATGCGGTCATCAACGCGGGCCTGCGATCGCCCGAACTGACCGACGCGTTCGACAAGCTCGGCGTCGGCATGAGGCCCGGCTCGGCGGACGACTTCGCCGCCTTCATCGCGCGCGAGCACCAGAAGTGGCTCGCGGTGGCGAAAGCCGCCAACATCAAGGTGGATTAGGTGGCCGTCGCCCCGCAAGCAGCTGTCCGGACGCACACTGGCGCGCAACGCTGATAAGGAACGCCAAATCCGCCGAACTGGCGGGCGTCGCGATGTTGTAGTCTCTCGGCCGGTACGGTGTAATCGCCCTGATCATCTTCCATGAGGTCCTTCATGGCGCGGCTACAAGACGTAGCCCTGGCGGATCATCAGTCCCTACGGGGCCGATGTTCAGCTCCAGGTGGCGCTCGATAATATGCCCGGTGCGCTCGTCTATACGGATGAAAATCTCAATATCGTCATCTGCAATGATCGCTTCAAAGAGATGTACCGGGTGCCGGAGGAGCTGCTTCAATCTGGCCGCCCCTATCCTAACTTTCTGCGCCATCTAGCCGAACACGGCTACTATGGCGAGGGCGATGTCGACGCCTTGGTCGCCCAGCGCGTCGACAGTTTGCGGAACCCGTCCGGCAGGAGCTTTGAGGACCATGCTCCGGATGGTCGGTGGTATCGCATCGTCCGTCGTCGCGCCGCGGGCGACGGCACGGTCACGGTGATGACTGACATCACCGATCAAAAGCAGGCTGAACAGGATCTGGCGAAGAAGGAGGCCCAGCTCCGCGTGGCGCTCGACAACATGCCGGGCGCGCTCGTCTACACGGACGAAGATCTCAACATCGTCTTCTGCAACGACCGTTTCAAAGAGATGTACGACGCGCCGCGGGATTTGCTTCAGCCGGGCCGTCCTTATCCCGATTTCCTGCGCTATCTCGCCGTGAACGGCTACTACGGCGAGGGCGATGTCGACGCCCTGGTCGCCGAACGCGTCGAGAGTCTGCGCAATCCGTCGGGCAGGAGCTTTGAGGACCACACGCCCGACGGGCGATGGCTATCGCATTCGCCGCCGTCGGGCGGCGGCGGTGGCACCGTCACGGTGATGACGGACATCACCGAGCAAAAGCAGGCTGAACAGAGTTTGGCGGAGAAAGAGGCTCATCTCCATGTGGCGCTCGACAACATGCCGGGCGCGCTCGTCTACACGGATGAGGATCTCAACATCGTCGTCTGCAACGAACGCTTCAAAGACATGTACGGGGCGCCGCGGGAGTTGCTTCAGCCCGGCCGTTTCTATCCCGATTTCCTGCGATATCTGGCTGTCAACGGCTATTACGGCGCGGTGACGTGGATGCCCTGGTCGCCGAACGCGTCGAGAGTCTGCGCAATCCGTCGGGCAGGAGCTTTGAGGACCACACGCCCGACGGGCGATGGCTCCGCATTCGCCGCCGTCGGGCCGCGGCGGCGGCACCGTCACGGTGATGACGGACATCACCGAGCAAAAGCAGGCCGAACGAGAGCTTCGTCGAGGCAAAGCAGCGAACCGAGGAAGCGAACAAGCTGGTGATCGAAAAGAATCGAGTGCTCGAAGACCTCTATGCGCGAGATCCAGGACAAGAACCGACAAGTGGAGGAACAAGCGGCACAACTGGCCGAATGGAATGCAACCCTCGAATCGCGGGTCGCCGAGCAGGTATCGCAGATCGGGCGGTATTCCAAGGCTTACGCGATTTCTCTCTCCGAAGATCAGCGACTTGATCATGTCCGGCGAGGCGGATGACCCGCTCAAGACGCGTCGCGCCGAGATTACGGTGGTGTACGTCGATCTGCGCGGCTTCACCGGCTTCACCGAAACGGCGGAGCCCGAGGAGGTCATGAGCGTATTGCGTCAATACCACGCCGAGCTTGGTCGCCTCGTCATCGAGTACGATGGAACGATCGAACACATCGCCGGCGATGGATTGATGGTGCTTGTTCAACGCTCCCTTGCCGGTGGAGAACCACGAGCTGCAGGCGATCCGCATGGCGCTCGCCATGCGCGAATCGCTGACCGCGTTGTCATCGAGCTGGCGCAAGCGTGGTCACGAGCCTCGGCTTTGGAGCGGGCATCGCCGGCGGTTACGTCACGATCGGCACGATCGGCTTCGAGCAACGGCTCGATTACGGCGCCATAGGTCCAGCGTGCAATCTGGCCGCCCGCCTTTGCGGCGAGGCAAAGGACAAGCAAATTCTCATTGCGCCGAGAGTTCTGTCCGAAGGTAGAGGCGCACATCGAAATCGAGCCGGTCGGAGACCTCGTCTTGAAGGGTTTCCAGCGCCCTGTCCCGGCCCACAACATCCTGGGCCTCATCCGGACAGACTTGGGATACGCCACATCAACGAACCGCGACGGCGCTTCGGTCACCAGCACGGTTGAGCAAAACCCATGAGCCGGGTCCCGCAGGGCTAATTAATCGAGCTGCCCGACGATGCCGACGCTTGCTCAGAGCGGATTTCCCGACTTCGTCTTCGACCGAACCGGTCGATCGCCCCGCCGCCTCGCCGCCGCCTATCGCCGAGCCCAATGCCGCCATCAACACGCCTGCAGGCAGGCGAACCAAGGCCAGCCTGGCGAAGTTCAGCGCCATCGCCAAGGTCGGCACGCCGCAGGAGTTCGCCGGTTTTCTCGCCCACGAGATGGCGAAATGGGCCGACATCGTGAAGCTCGCCGGCGCGAAGATCGATTGAGGGTTACTGGGAGCGCCTTTCGCCGGAATTGACGCACGGGCTCGCCACTTGCTGATGCGCGCTCCCTCTCCCCGCTTGCGGGGAGAGGGTCGGTGAGGGCATTGCTGCAGTGGCGCCTGTGGAAAAGGCCCCCTCACCCGGCGCGCAAGAGCGCGCCGACCTCTCCCCGCAAGCGGGGAGAGGTGGAGCAAGCGGCACCGCCGTGCATCAACTTGAGCAGAACGCGCGATTGGTCACCCACACTCCCGCAACCGGTGCGCCATCAGCGCCAGCGCGCCACCTGATGATCGTCGCGCCGCCGGCGGCGTAGGTGCGGATCCCGAACGCCTCGTACATCACCCCCGACAACGACATGGCGCCCGCCATCACCAGGCCCATGGCCAAGGTGAAATAGCCCTGCACGGTCACGCCGAGCCCGCCCGGCGCCGCGCGGGCGAGGAACAGCATCGAGCCGAGATGCGTCGCGCCGAACATGTGCGCCGGATCAGAGCGTCATGTCGCAGTTGACTGCTGAGCGAACGTGAACGCGGCGGCATCGTAACTGCGGGTTCGTACTCTTGCTCAGTATGCAGCGCCGGCCGGCAGGCGCACGGTGAACACCGAACCCTTTCCCGGTTGGCTCGACACAGTCACGTCGCCCCCCATCATGCGCGCCAGATTGCGCGAGAGCGCAAGGCCAAGACCAGTTCCGCCGTAGCGCCGAGCCGTCAACGAATTGGCCTGGTGAAGTCCTGGAACAGCTTCGCCTGCTGCTCGCGGTGAGGCCGATGCCCGTGTCCGCCACCGCAAGCTCGACCCAGCCGCGGCCGTCCACCACCCGGCGCGCCCGCAGCGCGACCTCGCCCTCCTTGGTGAACTTGCAGGCATTGCTCAACAGGTTGAGCAGGATTTGCTTGAGCCGCATGGGGTCCGCCGTGAGCGGCCCGAGATCGTCCGCGCTGTCCACCACCAGCCGGTTCTTGTTTTTCTCAGCAAGTTGACCTGCGGTGCCGATCACTTCGTCGATCAGACAGGCCAAATTGACCGGCTCGGAGGCGAGTTCGAGCTTGCCGGCCTCGATCTTCGAGAGGTCGAGCACCTCGTTGATCAGGCCGAGCAGATGGGTGCCGGCGGCGTTGACCCGGCGCAGAGGTTCCTGTGCCTTCTCGGTGCCGAACCTCGGCGCGTTGGCGACCAGCATCTCGGTCAGGCCGATGATGGCATTGAGCGGCGTGCGCAGCTCGTGGCTCATGCTGGCGAGGAACTGCGACTTGTGCTCGCTCGCTTCCGCGAGCTGCCGGCTCTTTTCCTGGATTTCATCGAACAGCCGCACGTTCTCGATCGCGATCACCGCCTGGTCGGCGAACGTGGTGAGCAATTGGATTTGTCGCTCGGAAAACGGCAAGGATTCGCCTTGCGGCGACGACAATGCGCCGCCGATCGCATGCCATCGCGCCATCGGCACCGCCAGCGAAGCGCGACCGAGTTTCCGGCCAGCGCCAGGTCGTGCGAATAGTCCGGGTCCGCCAGAAGATCGGAAACATGGGTGATCCTGCCGTCCAATACGGCCCGACCGGCAAGCACCGAGCGATCCGGCCGCTTCGGATACTCCCGGGCAGCTTGCCCAGGACTTCAGCGGTAAAATTTCTGGTCGCAGCAACGCGCATAAGATCGCCGTCGTAGAGCCAGACGACGCTGAATACGGCCTCGCATAGACGCGCGGCGCTTGCGTGATCGCCTCGAACACTGGCTTGGCATCAGTTGGCGACCGGCTAATACGCTCAGCACTTCGCTGGTGGCGTCTGATGGGCCAGCGCTTCGGAGAGCTCCCGCTTTTGCGCCTGCACCTCGTCGAACAGCCGCACGTTCTCGATCGCGATCACCGCCTGGTCGGCGAAGGTGGTCACAAGCTCGATCTGCTTTTCGGTGAATGGCCGCACGGTCGACCGGCTCAACACGATGACGCCGATCGGAGTGCCTTCCCGCAGCAGCGGCACCCCGAGCGTGGTGCGATAGCCGCCGATCTTTTGAGACTCGAGGAACGTATAGTCCGGATCCGCCAACACGTCGTCGATGTGAACTGTCTCTGCCTTCGAGCAACGTTCGTCCGATGGTCGTGCCGCGGCTCAGCTCGATCGGACTGGCTTGCATGTGTTCCTTGAAAGCCGGCGGGTAGTTGTAGGAAGCAAGGTCTTGATAACTCGACCCCCGCTGCCGACTGATCGCCGCCATGTCCGCTTCGCAGAGCCGCGCCGCCGACTCGACGAGCGTATCCAGTACCGCCTGCAGATCGAAGTCGAGCGGCTGATGACCTTGAGCACGTCGGCGGTGGCGGTCTGCTGCTGCAGGGATTCGGAGATCGTCGGTGCGCTAGCGCAGTTCGTTGAGCAGGCGTGTGTTCTCGATCGCGATGACTGCCTGAGCGGCGAAATTCCTCACCAGTTCGACCTGCTTGTCCGTGAACGGCCGCACCTCCTGCCGATAGATGGAGATCACGCCAACCGCGCCACCGTCCTTCAGCATGAGGAACACATAAAACGGTCCGCGCGCCTCCGAGCTTCGCAATTGCCTCTTCCGGCTCGTTCCGCGAGGATGTCGACGACTTGAATCGACCTGCTTGGTGCGGCCACGCGACTAAGCGTGGGTGATGCCGTGAGCGGAACCACCGGGTTTTGCGATTGCGCTTCGACAAATGCCGCCGGCGCGTTGTGCAGGGCAACCCGCCGGTACGCATCCCCCTCAAACAAGACCATGCTGCCAAATTTGGCAGCGCAAATTCGGTGGCGTTCTCCAGCATCGTCTGAACACCGGCTCTAGTCGCCGGGCGAGCTCTAAATGACGCTGAGCACCTCGGACGTCGCGGTCTGCTGTTCCAGCGCCTCGGTCAGCTCACGCGTGCGCTGTTGCTCGGCCTCGAACAACCGCACGTTCTCGATCGCGATCACTGCCTGGTCGGCGAAGGTGGTAACCAGCGCGATCTGCTGATCCGTGAATGGCTGCGCAACGCCACGCATGAGGATCAGCGTGCCGATTGCCGCGCCCTCACGCAACAGCGGCACGCCGAGCACGGTTCGCACCTTCAACACTTCGGCCCTGCTGGTCATGGTCGGATCTGCCAGCGTGTCCGCCACATGAACCGCTTTTCCGTCGAGCATGACGCGACCGACAACAGAGCTGCGATCCGGCTTGAACGGGTTTCGCTTCAGCCACTCGATTTGGTCGGCGTGTAGCCGCAGCTTGCCACATTCTGGTAGAGGCCATCCTTGGTACCCGGATGCTCGCCCGATCAGCGTTGCACAGCCGCGCCGCCGATTCGACCAGCGTATCGAGCACGGCTTGCAGGTCGAACGTCGAGCGGCTGATGACCTTGAGCACGTCGGCGGTGGCGGTCTGCTGCTGGAGCGATTTGCGCAGCTCGTTGAGCAGCCGAGTGTTCTCGATGGCGATGACGGCTTGGCTCGCGAAGCTCGGACAAGTTCGATCTGCTTGTCGTTGAATGGCCGAACCTCGGTCCGATAGATCATCATCGTACCGACCAGCTCGCTCTCCTTGAGCATCGGAACGGCAAGGTATGACCGGGCACCTGCAAGTCTGGCCGAGGCAATCTTCACCTCTTTGACGGCGAGGTCGCCGACATGGACCGTCGCCTTGCATCGCCGCAGGCGATCGCGGGAATGCTTCCGCTGAGCGGCTGAATGCTCCGCGCTCCGCATGTATTCGGAGAGTGCCGGTGGCACGCCGTGCAACGCGGCCGGGTGCAGCAAACCCTCCCGAAAACGGAACAGGTACCCGAACTGCGCGTTGCACATCTGCGTGGCTTTCGCCAGGATGTATCGAACACCGCCGCGAGCTCGGCCGGCGAGCTGGCGATGACCCGCAGCACTTCGTCGGTTGCGGCCTGCCGCTCCAACGCCTCACTCAGCTCGCGCCGTGCATGCGCAAGCTCGGCTTCCACGGCCGTACTACCGGCATCCTGTGGCATATGGCGCCCCTGCCGCCTGCCAATGCGCAATAGCTTGCCGCAATGGCTCGTCGAGCAAGGAAAAGTGTACGCGACGTCGGGAAGCCGGTGAAGTACGACTTGGTGATCAGCCTCAGACGGCCGAGGCCCTCGGGCTCGAAGTGCCTCCGTCCCTGCTAGCCGCGCCGACGAGGTGATCGAACAGACGAGCTGCTGCGGTCGTGAGTTCAGAATTGGTTCATCTGAGACCCCGCGTTCGTGACGCTGGTTGCGAGGAGGCGTGGGTCGGCACCGAGCCGGACAATGATGCCGCGCGCCACCTCTACGAATCCCGCGGCGTGACGGCGGAGCCGTTCGTGATGTACGTTTTCGATCTACAGGTTGATGGAGTGAAGCGATGATCCGACGGTTTGTGCTTGCGACAGCGTGCGCGCTCGGCCTCGTGCAGGCGACGGCCGCGTTGGCGCAGTCCTGGCCCGACAAGCCGGTCAAGCTGGTCGTGCCGTTCCCGCCGGGCGGGCCGATCGACACGATGGGCCGGCTGGTCGCGCACAACCTGTCGCAGAGCCTCGGCCAGCAGGTGGTGGTGGAGAACCGGCCGGGCGCCGGCTCGACCATCGGCACCAAGTCGGTCGCGATCGCCGATCCGGACGGCTACACGCTGCTGTTCGGCTCGTCCGGCTCGCTCGCCGTCGCGCCCGCGCTCTACAGCAATTTCGACGTCGACCCGCGCAAGGCGTTCGTCACCGTCGCGACGGTGGCGCTGCTGCCGCATGTGCTCGTGGTGGCGCCGGCGGTGCCCGCCAGGACGGTTGCCGAGTTCATCGCCTATGCCAAGGCCAATCCCGGCAAGCTGAACTACGGGGCCGGCCTCGGCACGCCGCCGCACCTGCTCAGCACGCTGTTCAAGGTCAAGGCGGGCCTCGACCTGGTCTACGTTCCCTACAAGGGCTCGGCCGCCTCCATCACCGACCTGCTCGGCGGCCAGACCCACATGACCATCGACGGGCTCACCGGCCTCTACCCGCTGATCCGCGACGGCAAGGTGCGGCCGCTGGCGGTGGCGCGGCCGGCGCGCTGGGCGGAGCTGCCCGACGTGCCGACGCTCGCCGAGAGCGGGTTTCCCGACTTCGTCATCGACGCATGGACCGGGGTCGTCGCGCCTGCCGGCACGCCGCCGCAGGTGATCGCGAAGCTCAACGCCGCCATCAACGAGGGCCTGCAGGGAAACGAGACCAAGGCCAGCCTGGCGAAGTTCAGCGCCATCGCCAAGGTCGGCACGCCGCAGGATTTCGCCGCGTTCCTCGCCCACGAGATGGCGAAATGGGCGGAGATCGTGCGGCTCGCCGGCGCGAAGATTGATTGAGGGAATACCGGGAGCGCCTTTCACCGGAATTGACGCACGGGCTCGCCACTTGCTGATGCGCGCTCCCTCTCAAGCCTGAACGAAACGCGGCTACGAGATGGGCGTCTGATTGAGCTGACCGGCTGCTGACGTATCCGATCGTCTGAAAGGATTGCTGAGCCTGGCTTAGGTGAGGAGCTGTAACCGCCACCGCTGCAATCGATGTTAGCAAATCCCGTCGGTCGCGGTAGGGACGCTCATTACTGAGCGCCCCCCGCACAGATCCGTACGTGCAGCTTTCCCGCATACGGCTCCTACCTCGGGTCCAAACGGCAAGTGCTTGCCGCATGCAGTCCAGCGCCTGTGACACGCTTATCCGGTTCTGCGCCCGGCACGTGCTTTGCTGTTCCGCATTCCCCTTGGTCTCCGCCCTTGGCTCCACCGGCTCCGCAGCGGATCGCTCCGCCTTGTTCGTCGGCTTCACGGCTACTATGGCGGAGTCCGACTTCCCGCGTCCGTGCATCATCGGCTCCGGCTCCTCGCCTTCCCGATGCGGACCAGGTCGGCACATGGCCGGTGGTCAGACGCGGGATCTCCCAGGTTCCGACGCGATCCTTGTGCGCGTGATGTGGCCCTCGACCCCGGCGGGACGACAATGCCTCGCATGACGGCATTGCTCATGTTGCGTTCGACCATGAAGACAGTCTCCGCTCCCGCGAGTAGATCATTTCGTGGCTCACTCCCACACCCCACGCAACAGCTGTGTACGCTTCGTGTTCGGCGTCACCGCCGCCTCACGCAACACTCGCTTCCAGGCGGCTTGCTAGGCCCTACCTGGGCCGGACTTGCACCGGCTGATCGCGCCAGCTTTGCCTGGCGCCTCCCTCATTCGATCACCTCGTCGGCGCGGGCGAGCAGGGTGGGAGGGATTTCGAGGCCAAGCGCCTTGGGTGATCAGTCCGGCGAATTCCGCAGGAAGCGACATCACGCTGCCAGTGGACGTGCTAGGCTGTTGCCCCAGGAGATCGCTCAAGGACGAGCAGACGACTGGTCGCGCCGCGGGGGGGGATCTTGTCTCGCAAGGAAGCAGAAAGCCAACGGCCAAGCCGTATTCGTTCGTCCGGAACGAAGGCGAGAACACGCACCAGCCCGGGGCGGACCTCCTTGGCCGAGCTGAAACGGCAGCTCGAAGCGCGTGACCGCGAGCTCGCCGAGGCACGCAAGCACCTTGCCGAGGCGCTGGAGCAGCAGACGGCGACCTCGGAGGTGCTCCGCGTCATCAGCTCGTCCGAGGGCGAGCTGCAGCGAGTGTTCGAGATCATGCTGGCGAATGCAACCCGGCTCTGCGGTGCCGAGTTCGGCATATTGAACCTGGACGATGGAGACGTATCCCGCATCGCCGCGGTCTACAACGTACCGCCGGCACTCGCCGCGACCCAGAACGTGCCATTCCGCATTCATCCCAAAAGCGGCCAGGCCGAGATTTGCAGGACCAAGCAGGTGGTGCGCATCGACGACATCCGAGCGATGCCGCCATATCTCGAAGGTGATCCGAGGCTAGTCGCCTTAGCCGACCTCGGCGGCGCTCGTACAACCGTCGGCGTGCCGATGCTCAAGGAAGGTGCGCTGCTTGGCTCGATCGCCATCTATCGCCAGGAGGTGCGGCCCTTCACCGACAAGCAAGTCGAGCTGGTACAAAACTTCGCCGCACCAGGCCGTCATCGCCATCGAGAATACCCGGCTCCTGAACGAGCTGCGGCACCGCACTACGAGTCGCTGGAGCAGCAAACGGCCACCGCCGATGTGCTCAGCGTGATCAGCCGCTCGACTTTCGATCTGCAAGTCGGTGCTGGAGACGCTGGTCGATTCGCCGAACCCATCTGTGCGGTGCCGAATGGTGCCGGTGATCGGCGCGGGCCCACCGGGATGGCGCATATCAGGTGGCCAGCTCCGGCTGCCGCCGCAGTCCGGATCGAACATAGGCATGGCAACCTACCCTTCTGACCCGCCCGAACGCCGGACCCATGCATCGGGCGGACCTTGCTCGAAGGCCGGACCGTTCACATTCCCGATGTGCTGGCCGATCCGGAACATGATCCTGCGCCGGTGCCCGCAGACTCTGGCGAATTTCGCGCCGCCCTCAGCGTACCGATGCTGCGCGAAGGCAGGTGCTCGGCGTATCTCATGATCGCGCGCCGCGAGCCCGTCCGTTCACCGATAAGCAGATCGAGCTGGTCAGGAATCTTCGCCGACCAGGCCGTGATCGCCATCGAGAACACCCGGCTGCTCAACGAGCTGCGCCAGCGCACCGACGATTTGCCGAGTCGCTGGAGCAGCAGACCGCCACCGCCGAGGTCCTGGGGGTCATCTCCCAGCTCGCCGGCGAACTGGAGCCGGTGTTCCAGGCCATGCTCGAGAGCGCCGACGCCGCATCTGCGAGGCCGAGTTCGGCACCATGCTATTCCCGCGTCGACGGCGTCTTCTATCGCGTAGCGCCGCACGGGTTCGCCTGTTGGACCTTGTCGAATATCGGCAGCGCGATCCGTGGTTCAAGCCGCAAGCCAGGGACCTGCTCTCGATCGCGTTGCTCGACAAGGCAGATGAGCCACATTGCCGACGTGGCAGGCGCGCCCTGAGCTCCGTGCGACGCCGATCAGCGTCAAGCTTGGTGGCGCGCGATCCCTCGTCGGCGTGCCAATGGTCAAGGAAGACGAGCTGATCGGCGCTCATCGGCATCTACCGCCAGGAGGTGCGGCCGTTCACCGACAAGCAGATTGAGCTGGTCAAGAACTTCGCCGCCCAGGCCGTGATCGCTATCGAGAACGCACGGCTGCTCAACGAGCTGCGCGAATCGCTGGAGCAGCAGACCGCCACCGCCGACGTGCTCAAGGTGATCACCCGTTCGACGTTCGATCTGCAGACTGTGTTCGACTCCTTGCTGCAAGTCGCCGACATCTGTGCGGCGCCGAGTTCGGCATCATTCCGCTCCGCGAAGGAGATGCGTCTCGACCGTGGCCTTGCACGGCTCGACGGCCGAATACATTGAGGCTATATGGCGCGCGCCATCATTCGAGCCTGCCGCCGATACCGGCCTTGGTCGCGTACTGGAGACGGAGCAGATGGTTCAAATAGCCGACGTGCAGACGATGCCGGACTATTGACAATCCGATGCAGGCGCCGAACGTTCAAGCTCGCCGGCGTACGCAGCATGCTTAGCGTTCCGCTGCTGCAGGGAGGGGATTCGATCGGCGTCATCGACGATCGACCGCCAGGAGGTTCGTCCTTTCACCGATAAGCAGATCGAGTTGGTCACAACCTTCGCCGACCAGGCGGTGATCGCGATCGAGAACGTGCGACTTTTCGATGAGGTGCAGGCGCGCACGGGCGAACTCACGCAATCGGTCGAGGAGCTGCGCGCGTTAGGCGACGTCAGTCAGGCAGTCAACTCTACCCTCGACCTGCAGACCGTGTTGGACACCATCATCGCCAAGGCGACCCAGCTCTCCGGCACCGATGCCGGAGTCATGTACGTGTTCGACGAGGGCGATCGGCAGTTTCGGCTGTGCGCGACCTACGGCATGACTGCCGAGATGATCGCCGTGATCAACGACCATCATGCGGATTTTTCCGAAGCAGTTCGCGACGCAACGCAGCGGCGTCAGCCGGACCAGGTGGCCGATCTGCAACCGTCCTCCCGAGCGAACGAGCTGATCATGCGCCTGGGCTATCGCGCCCGGCTGGTAGTACCCTTGCTCGCAGCCGATCGGATCGTTGGAGCCCTGGTGGTCCGCCGCAGGGCGCCCGGCGAGTTCCCGAAAAACACGATCGAGCTCCTGCAGACCTTTGCGGTGCAGTCGGTGTTGGCGATCCAGAACGCCCGGCTGTTCAGCGAGATCGAGGAGAAGGGCCGCCAGCTGGCGGAAGCGAGCCAGCACAAGTCGCAGTTCCTCGCCAGCATGAGCCACGAACTGCGCACACCACTCAACGCCATCATCGGCCTGACCGAGATGATGGTCGCCAACGCGCCGAGGTTCGGCACCGAGAAGGCACAGGAGCCGCTGCGCCGGGTGAATGGCGCTGGCACCCACCTGCTTGGCCTCATCAATGAGGTGCTCGATCTCTCCAAGATCGAGGCCGGGAAGCTCGACCTCAACCCCGAGCCGGTGAACCTGGCTCGCCTGATCGACGAGGTGATCGGCACCGCCGGACAGCTTGCGGAGAAGAACAAGAACCGCCTCGTGGTGGACAGCGGGGCGAACGTCGGCCCGCTCACGGCGGACCCGATGCGGCTCAAGCAAATCCTCCTGAACCTGCTGAGCAATGCCTGCAAGTTCACCAACGACGGCGAGATCGCGCTGCGGGTGCGCCGGGTGGCGGACGGAAGGGACTGGATCGATTTTGCAGTCGCGGACACCGGCATCGGCCTCACCGCCGAGCAGCAGGCGAAGCTGTTTCAGGATTTCACCCAGGCCGACTCCTTGACCGCGCGCCGGTACGGCGGCACCGGGCTCGGCCTTGCACTTTCGCGCAAGCTCGCGCGCATGATGGGCGGCGACGTGACGGTGACGAGCGAGGCGGGCAAGGGTTCGGTGTTCACCGTGCGCCTGCCGAGCGGACCGTGAATCCTGAAAGAGCGAGTTTCCACCGCAATTTTCCGCGATTTTCATCATTTCCCGAATCGCTTCCTGGCGCACGAGATGGCGAAATGGGCGGAGATCGTGCGGCTCGTGGGGGCGAGGATCGATTGAGGGACACAACACTCTGATGACTGATCACCCACGCTCACGCAGCCGATGCGCCCCGAACGCCAGCGCGCCGCCGATGAACGCCGCCGCTGCCATCGCCGCATAGGCGCGGATCCCGAACGCCTGGTACAGCGTGCCGGACAGCGACATGGCGCCGGCCATCACCAGACCCATGGCGAGCGTGAAATAGCCCTGCGTCGTCGCGCCGAGGCCGCCGGGCGCGGTGCGGGCGAGGAACAGCATCGAGCCGAGATGCGTCGCGCCGAACGAAAGGCCGTGCAGGCATTGCACCAGCGGCAGCACCAGGGGCGGCGGATCGAGCGCCATGATGCTCCAGCGCAGGACGGCGCCGGCGGCACCCAGCATCAACAGCACGGTGCCGCCGAGCGGCTGCAGCAGCCGTCCGGACACCGCGAACGCGATGATCTCGGCGACGACGCTGAGCGCCCACAGGGCGCCGATCACGCCGCCGTCGAGGCCGGCCGCCGACCACGCCAGCGTGGCGAAGCCGTAGAGCAGCGCGTGGCTCGCCTGGATCAGGCTGGCGGCGGCGGTGACCAGGACGAACAGGGGCGACAGCAGGACGGCGAAGCTGGCGCGCGGCCCGGCCGGCACAGCCGTCGGCGGCGGCAGCGGGCGCAGGGCCAGCGCGGTGACGGCCATGAAACCGATCGCCGCGACGATCAGCCAGATCAGGTCGACCGCGGCGATGCGGTCGGCGATCAGCCCGGCGCCGGTGCTGCCGACGATGAAGGCCGCCGAGCCCCACAGCCGCACCGGCCCGTAGGCGCGGCCGCGCGCGGTCAGTCCCTTGAGCGCGTAGGCGTCGGACAATGGGAAGATGGAGGTGAACAGCGCCGACGCGATCGCCACCGTGATGAGGATCGCCACGAAGCCATGCGCGAGCGCCACCACGCCATAGGCGAGGAAGGCCGCGAGCGCCGTGACCCTGAGCACCGCGCGCAAGGCGTTGTGGCGATCCGCCATGGCGGACGTCAGCGGAACGATGACGATGCGCAGCACGAACGGCGCCGCCAGCACGAGGCCGATGGCGTCGGCATCGAGGCCCTTGGCGGCGAGCCATACCGGCAGGAACGGCATATGAATACCGAGCGCGGTGAAATGGCCCGCGTAGAATGCAGAGAGCCGCGGCGCGAAGCCGTCACCCGTCTTTGCCGATGGAACCGGTGCCATTAACCTGCTCGCCTGTGATTCGCGGCTGCGTTCCGACCTGACTTTCAGGGGGGATCCCGGAAATGTCGACCACCCCGCCCCCGCTCAGCGAGGCGGACTACGAGGCGATCGAGTCGGCCGTCGTGGAGACGCTGCGCGGCCGCTGGTTCCTGGCCGAGTACGCCCGGCGCAACCGGCATGCCGACACCAAGATGCTGCTCGCGGCGCTCGACCGCATCGAGGCGTCGCTCAGGGGCGAGGGCAGCGTCGAGACGGTGGATCGCATCCGTTTCGACATCGTCGAGATGGCCAAGGCGATCGCCCGCACCAAGGCGGAGATCGCCGCCATCAAGCCGGACGCCGCGCACCAGGGCAAGTTCGGCGAGGCGGAGGAGGAGCTCGACTCGATCGTGCTGGCGACCGAGGCGGCGACCAGCGACATCCTCGCGGCGGCCGAGCAGATCCAGGAGGTCGCCTGGACCCTGCGCGAGCAGGGCATGGAGGCGGAGGTCTGCGACCTGCTCGACAGCAAGGCGACCGATGTCTACACGGCGTGCGCGTTCCAGGATCTCACCGGCCAGCGCACCGAGAAGGTGATCAAGGTCCTGCACTACCTGGAAAGCCGCATCAACGCGATGATCAGCATCTGGGGGCTCGAGGGCGCGATGGCGGCCGAAGCCGACGAGGCCGCGCGCGCGCGCGCCGGCGAGGCGGCGCTGCTCAACGGGCCGGCCCGCCCCGGCCACGGCCTCGACCAGTCGGACGTCGACGTGGTGATGCGGCCGGCCGAGCATGTGGACGTGGCGCCGGTGGCGAAGGCGCCGGTCGCAAAGCCACCCCAGCCGGCGGCACCGGCGAAGCCGGCGCGGGTGGAGGAACCGGCGAAGGCTGTGCCGGCGGCGCCAATGGTACCGTCTGCAGCAACACCGGCAGCGCCGCCGAAGCCCGCTCCTGCGGCACGGCCCGCACCGGCGCCGCCGCAACCCACACCGGTCGCGCAGCCGACCACCGTCGCGCCGCCGCTCGCGCCCGCGCCCGAGCGCGCGCCGGAGATGTCCGCCCGCCAGAGCGACCCGCTCGCCGCCCTCAACGCGCTGAGCTACGAAGAGAAGATCGCGTTGTTCACGTGACGATTACGCTCGGTTTTCGAGCGCAGGCCGGCAGGCGTGGCCGGGTAAGAACCTGCCGACGCGTGCCCCCCAGGGGAATTGGGTGAAAAAATCATGCGGCGATGAGACTTGCGAGGAAATCGTCGTCCCATGCGGCGACCTTGCGTTTGAGGCGGAAGCTGTCTTTGCCTGGGGCTTTTCGGATCAAATTGAGGGCGATGTGCTTGATGGTGGTGAAGTTGGCGGGGGCGTGGTCGGTTCGGATGCGGCACTCGTCGTCGCGGAAGACCATGTCCATGACCCAGTGTAGGCTGTTCTCGATTGCCCAATGGCTACGGACGACGGGTGCCAGTTGGCTGGCAAGCCACACCAAGGAGGTGATGTAGAAGCGCGTCTCGCGCTCGATTTTATCGCCGATTTCGCGCTTGCTCTCGACCATGACGACGCCTTTGAGCCCCGGCCAGTTGTGACGCTCCTGTAGCCAAGCGACGTCATGGATCGCCGTGTAGGTTCTGGTTTCGATGCGGCCGTGATCGCCGTCGATGGTCTCATGGCGGCTGACCGTGGTGTTCTTGAAACCGTTCGCCTTCTGCTCGGCGGCGAAAAGCTCGACATCCTCGCGCAGCGTGGTCTGATTGCCCTTCAGGGCGAGGACGTAGTCTGCCTTCTGATCCAGGATCTGCTGGGCAATGCTGCGCTGACAGCCGATCGCATCGATGGTCACGATCGCGCCCTCGATTGCCATCATGGCGAGGAGCTTGGGGATGGCGACAATTTCGTTGGATTTTTCCGCCACTTTGACCTGCCCGAGCACCAGGCGCTGACGCGCTGCGAAAGCAGACACCATATGGATCGCCGTCTTGGCGTCTTTCTTCTGGGCCCGGCGCAGCGTCTTGCCGTCGATGGCGACCACTTCCGCCGCGGTGCCGGTCAACGCCGCCACCCATGAGACGAAGCATCGCTGGAATTGCTCGGCATCGAGCGTCGCAAAGATATCGCCGAGGTGATCGTGCGAAGGCGTCCCATCGGCAAACGGCCGGAACCGCCGCAAGAGCTCGATCTTCTTCACACCGAACCGCGCGATATCAACGAACGTGTCCGCTCCCGCCAACACCGCAAGCAGACACAGCAACAACACCTCGGCGAGCGGATACGTGATCTTGCCACGCTGCCGAGGATCCGGAAGATCCTTGAAATACGCAAGGAAAACAACGCTTTCGTCCAGCGCCGCAAAGTCCTCTGGCCCCCGCTCCATCGCATCCTCCGCCACCGAATCAGAGGATCACGACAGATTCAGCACTTCATCCCATTGTCACGTACTTCTTCACCCGATTGCCCTGCACGTGCCCGCCGTTTCCTTGACGAGCATCAGATTGACATGTTTGACTGATGGTATGCGCGTCCTGCACGGGGGTGCATGGTGCCTGCGTTCGCGTCAGCCTGCACGGACAATGGAGCAACGCGGTTCGCCCAGGGGCCGCCGCACCGGCGCGTGCTCGTCGTCGAAGACGACAGCATGATTGCCTCGCTGCTGACCGAGGATCTCAACGAATTCGGTTTCGTGGTGATCGGGCCCGCCGGCAACTTGGCGGACGCGGTCGCCATCGCGTCCACATCGGCCATGGATTGCGCCCTCGTCGACGTTGCGCTCGGCGACGAGAGCGCGCTTCCGGTGGCACAGATCCTCGCCGACCGGCGTATTCCTTTCGCGTTCATGACCGGCGACAGCGAGAGCCCCGAGGGGACGTTCCACGAGATTCCTGCGCTGCTGAAGCCGTTCACCGTCAAGGAATTGCAGGTCGCGCTGCAGCGCATCCTGTCAGGCTGATACCGCTCGGTCGTGGGCCAGTTTGATTGTGGCAGCGATGGCGCCGGCCTGGCGGTTCGCTCGCTTGTTTGCGGAGCCTTTTCCGCCAGCGCATGGTACGGCAGCAACGATCCAGCGCAATCTCGGTCATGCCGCAAGTCTCCTTCCACGGATCGCTCAGCATTTCAAGGCACGATGCGCGACCCTCCCGCCAGGCTCACGCCTCCCCTCCACAGCGCCCGTAATCGATGAACATGAAGCTACCTTCGGTTGTAAACGCGGTCGATCCCTGCTAGTCGCCTGATTCAGTCAGATTGAAGGGTATAGATGCTTGAGTTTAATTCGAGCATCCGCGGTGGTGAAGTGCCAGTCTGACTTGGTGTGGTTGGCATTGCGGTCATGCTCCCAGGCGCCGACTTCGTCGATGAGGGTTTGCTTGTCGGCAATACGGCGATCGAGGCACTGTGAAGTGAGCACCGCCAGTTCGGACTCGGCCAAATCGAGCCAACTGCCGTGTTTCGGGGTGTAGTGCCATTCGAAGCGTTCGGCCAGCCGCCTTGCTTCGGCCGCTGGAAACGCCTCATAGAGCGATGCCTTGGCATGGATGTTGAGGTTGTCCTGGACCAGGACAATCGTCTTGGCGTGCGAGAAACGGGTGTCGGCCAACTCCTTCAAGACGTGAGCATAATCGACGGCGCCGCGGTGATCGGTGACCTCGACGTGGCGCCAGCCTTCGAGCGGGGCGAACAGCATGAACAGGTTGGCGGTGCCGTTGCGTTCGTACTCGTAGTCGATGCGGGCCGGCCGCCCCCGCTTCATCGGGATCGGCACACGCGTCTCGGCGATCAGTTGCTTGGAGGTCTCGTCCAGACACACCAGCGGGCGATCAGGATCGCGTGGCCGCGTGTAGACGGCGAGCACGTCTTCCATCGCTGCGACGAAAGCGCTGTTGGCCTTCGGCGGGATAACCCATTGCTGCCGGCGATGGGGCTTGAGAGAGTTTTTTTAAAACGCGATGGATTGTGCTGTCGCTGGCGCGATCGACGATGGCGAGCTCCACGACCCTCTTCTCCAAGAGCCGTAAAGTCCAGCGCGCACGCCCCTTGGGCGGCTTGGAACAGGCCAGGGCGACAAGCTTGGCTTCCCTCTCGCCGTCGAAAATCGGCGGCACCGCCGGCATCGCCCGCTGCTTGCGGCTCAGCACCGCCGCAAAACCTTCCTCCACCAGTTGCTTGCGCACCCGGTAAACCATGGAGGCACTGGTCTCCAGCGCCCTGATAATCCGGTTGTCGCTCCAGCCCTCGCCGGCATCCGAGACATCCGCCTTCAACAAGATGCGCGCCTTCAACAGCCGTTGTGCCGGGCTCTTTCCCTTCCGGATCAGCGCCTCCAGCTCGGCGCGCTCGTCTGTGCTCAGTCTGACCACATATTTCTTTACCGCCACATCCTTTCCAGCCATGCTCGCCTCCATCAAACGTGCCGCGTGGCGAGAGAATCACAATATCCAGATCCTCGCAAATAGCTTGAAGCGAGCGACTAGCGTGGGCGCTTCGGGCATTCGTGGGGAGGGGAACGATGGGTCCGCTCGTCGCCGTCGTGGGTGATTTAAGTCCGGGACGCCAGCTCGATCCGCCTATGCGGGACGCGGCCGCCGCAAGGGAGGCCGCCGTGGCGCTGGGTACGGAGCTCGCGCGACGCGGCGCGCGGCTGTTGGTCTACGGCGGCCCATATCTGGAAACCGACGTCGTGCGCGGGTTCGTGGCGGGTGAACCCAAGGACGACCGAAGCATCGTGATGTGGTACTCGCAGGAGTATGTGCCGCCGCCATTCGCCGAGCAGAAGACGCACCCCAACCTGTTCGACCAGCGCGTCGAAAGGGGCAAGGACTGGGAGATTGCGTTCTATCGGTCGATCACCCGCGCCGACGCGCTTATTCTGATGGGCGGCGGCAACGCCACGATGATCGCGGGCCAGGTGGCGATCGGCACGCGCATGCCGATCCTGGCGCTGCCGACCTTCGGCGGCGCCGCAAGCAAAGTATGGACGACGCTGTCGGCCGGTGAAGACCTGCCCAACCGTAGCGAAATCGAAGTCATGGCCAAGCCCTGGGGCGACGACAGCGCACGGGCCTGCGTCGACGCGCTGCTTGCGCAACAGGCCCGTCGCGCCTCCGTTACCGCCGCACCGTCGACGACGACCATGCTCGTCATCGCCGGTCTGTTCGCGGCCGCGCTGGCGCTGCTGCCCCTGGTATGGGGCGGCA
Source organism: uncultured Alphaproteobacteria bacterium (assembly GCA_963777755.1). Lineage (GTDB taxonomy): Bacteria > Pseudomonadota > Alphaproteobacteria > Rhizobiales > Xanthobacteraceae > DATFWC01. The sequence continues at coordinate 412,640 of CAVZSC010000039.1, read as the reverse complement.
ATGACTTCAAGGTGTGGATGCTGTTCCTGGCGCCGCTGCTCGCCGGCGCCGCCGGCGCACCGATGCGCCAGATCGTGTTTCGCACGCAGCCCGTTTCACCGCTGCACGTCAGCCTCATCATCGGTCTGGTGGCGGGGGGAATTGCCACCGTTCTGTTCGTGACGGCGCAATTGACCGCCGACCCGGCACTGGCCACTGGCGCGAACGCCGCGGACTACGCGCGACGGACGATTCCCTGGGCGGTCGGCATCGGTTTCATCGCCGGCTTCACGTCGGACGCCGTGTTCGGCAAGTTGGTCAGCCAGGACGTCGTCCAGGTCTCGGGAATCCGCGCCGCTCAGCCGCGCCCGTAGCGAAGCGAAGGCACGGCGCGCCCGACGCACCATGGCTTGCTCCGCGTCCGGGATGCCGGTGACGCAGAGCCGATCAGCGATCGGTCGATCGGTCCGTCAAACCGAGCGGGAAGACATACGAGAAGAGCCGCGTGGCTTACCGTTTCGCTCCTTGTCGTGCTCGCGCTCGGCGTCGGCGGCGCGACGGCCCAGCACCATCCGCCCATCGGGCAAGCCGACAACGCGCCCGCGGCTGTACAATCCTCCGGCGCAATATCGTTCCAGGGCGAGAGCATCATGCGAGTTGGCATTCCTGGTTCGGGATTGATGGGTGGCAAGCTCGGGACGCTGTTCGCGGAGATGCAGCGCAGGTTGTCGAAGCCTTTGGTCGTCGTGCTCGCCTCGGCGGCCATTGTCCTTGCGGTGTCATACGTCGCCTATCGCCTGATCGATCCGCTGCCGCCACATCGCCTCGCAATCGCGGCCGGGGCGGCAGGATCCGGGTACGACAACTTTGCGAGGCAATATGCTCGCATCCTTGCCCGCCATGGTGTCGAGCTGGAGATCCGCTCCTCTGCTGGCGCAGTGGAGAAATCTTGACCGGCTGCGTGATCCCGCCTCCGGGGTGCAGGCGGCCCTCACGACCTTCGGCGTCACGCAATCCGCCGATGCCGACATCCTCTATTCACTGGGTGGAATATTCGATGCGGCGATATTCATTTTTTACAGGAACGCGGAGCCTATTACGCTTTTTGCGCAATTCCGCGGCAAGCGCCTTTCCATCGGCATGCCGGGAAGCGCTCTGCGATTGCTTATGCTGGACGTTCTAAAAGCCACTGACGGATTGGATGCCTCCACCCATCTCCTGGACCTGGATTACACCCAGTCAATCGACGCTTTGACGGCCGGCGAAATCGATGTGGCGATCGTCCCGCAACTGGATGGCAGCCCCTTGCAGCGTGCGCTTGGTGCCCCCGGGATCCGATTGATGAGCGTCGCGCAGGCTGAAGCCATCGCCAAAACGGTCCCTGGGCTGAAGCATGTGGTGTTGTGGCGAGGTCTCATCGACCTGAGCCGCGACATTCCCGGTTCGGACGTTGACCTGCTTGCCTCCCGCAACAGATTGCTCGTACGAAAGGATCTTCACCCTGCGCTGCAGTACTTGCTGCTGGAAGCCATGCGCGAAGTCCACTGGGGACCGGGCCCTTTCAATCGTCTCGGTGAATTCCCCGCCGAGCAACCCAATGATTTGACCCTCTCGCCAACGGCGGCGGCGTTTTACCGCTCGGGCGCGACCTTCTGGCAGCGGTACACGTCCTTCTGGCTTACCTCACTCCTCAACCGAATTGTGTTCTTCGTCATTCCGGTCGTCGCAATGCTGATTCCCCTCATCGGCTTCGCGCCTCGCCTTTACAGGTGGCTGCACGTTCGTCGTATCGAACAATTGCACCGCACTCTGGGAAACCTCGCGCGCGAGTTCGACCACAGCGCTGACGGGTCCCGGTTCGTCGAGTATCAGACGCGACTCGCCGAAATCGAATCCGCTGTGCGGTCGCTCAAGGTCGCGCGCCCATTCGAAGTCGATCTGCAGCGACTCAGGATCCATCTGCGCATGGTGCAAGAGGACGTGAGTCGAATGGCAGCGGCGAATTGATGGGACGACCTGTCAGCGGTCCCGTTCGGAAAGCCGTGGTCGTTCAGCCCACGCGCGACCGCCTCGATCGATAGCCAACCGGCTGGGGGCTTTGGTGCGGCAGCAAGGCGAACTCGGACCGAGAGTTGCCCAATACCGATGGAGGACCAGGGCCAACCCCACCGCCCTCGCCCGGCGATCCGTTCTTTTGCCATGATTCAGCCAATGCTCTAGTGTTGATTGCACGCACAGGAGGACGGGGGACCCATTGGCTTCTGCAAGCAAGTTTGCTGCCGCCGGGACGGCATCGTTGCTGGTCGCGGGCGCATGGCTCGGCGCCCTCGTCTCCGTCGCCGCCGCCCAGGCCCAGGTCCCTGCTGCCCGCGCCCCGGCTCAGCGCCAGGCGGCCGCCCCGGCTCCGTCCGCCACCAACTGCGAAGAGACCGCCGAGGTCGCGGTGCTGCCCTCGCCGCTGGCGCCGTGGAAGGGGGCGCCGCTGCGCGTCATCGTCGCCGCGGAGAAGCCGTTCGAGGGCGAGCTGTCGCTGGTCGCCCCCAACGGGAGCGTCGCCGCCAAATCGCGTGAGCGGCACGGCGGGCCGCCGTATTTCTGGTTCGCCGAGGTCGCGACACCGGCTGCCGGCAAGTGGCTCGCGCGGCTCGCGCGCGACGGCGCGACCGGGCCGTGCAGCACGATCACGCGCGACATCGCGGTGCACGACCAGAAACCGCCGCGGCTGCAGGCGACGGCGGGAAGCGTCTGGCCGATCCGCAACGCCTGGACCCGGGCGAACGAGAACCTCTATTCCGCCTGGATCGAGAAGCTGTTCGACGCGCCGCTCGACGCGGCGCCGTCGTGGGCGGCGCTGCATGAGGTGCTGCGCGACAAGTCGCGCAACCTCCTGTTCAACCACCTGGCCCTCGGCGAGGACGAGATGCGGATGGTCATCCGCCCCGACTGCGCCGATCTTCCGTACTTCCTGCGCGCCTATTTCGCCTTCAAGATGGGCCTGCCGTTCGGCTACGCGAAGTGCACGCGCGGCAGCGCCAGCGGGCCGCCGCGGTGCCCCGAGTGGTGGAACATCCAGAATCTCGAGCCTCCCCCGCCGCCGCCGCCCGATCCGGCGATCGCCGCCGGTAGCCCAGCAGGGATGCCCGGCCAGCCGAACGCCGGGCGTGGGCCGCGGGGGTATGCGACGGCGCAGCCGGCACCGCCGCCGCCGCAGGGATTTGCGGGGTGGTTTGCGGCGGCACCGCCCGGACCTGTGGCGCCGCCCCCGGCAGCGCCGCAGCCGCCGCGGCAGCTCGGCCTCGCGGCCGGGTTCGGCCACTATATCGGCTCGGCCGTCGCCGGCGGCGTCCATTCGGGATCCGGCCGAACCGCCGCGACCGACGACAAGACCGATTACTACCCGGTGCCGCTGACGCAGGAGAACCTGCGCCCGGGGACGCTGTACGCCGATCCATACGGGCACCTCCTGGTGCTGGTGCGGCGCGTGTCGCAGGCGGACGGAGCGGCCGGCGTCTTCCTCGCCGTGGACGGGCAGCCCGACGGCACGGTCGCGCGCAAGCGCTTCTGGCGCGGCAATTTCCTGTTCGCGCAAAACCCCGTGCTTGGGGGCCCCGGGTTCAAGCGCTTCCGGCCGATCGTGCGCGAGAACGGCGGCCTGCGGCGGCTGACCAACCAGGAGATCGCCAGACATCCGCAGTACGGCGATTTCTCGCTCGACCAGTCGCGGCTCGGGGTCGAGGAATTCTACGACCGCATGGACGACGTGATGTCGCCGGCGCCGCTCGACCCGCTGCGCGCCATGACCGAGGCGATCACGTCGCTCGAGGAGCAGGTGAAGACGCGCGTGACCTCGGTGGAGAACGGGCGCAAGTACCAGAACAGCGGGCGCGGCGAGGCCTCCATGCCGAGCGGGGCGGCGATCTTCGAGACCACCGGCGCATGGGAGGACTTTGCCACGCCCTCGCGCGACCTGCGCCTGTTGATCGCGCTGGACGTGGTGCGCACCTTTCCGGAGCGCGTCGCGCGGCGGCCCGAGCGCTATGCGATGCCGACGGGCAAGAGCGTCGCGCAGGTGAAGGCCGAGCTGGAGGGCGTGCTCGCATCGGAGGTCGCGGCGCGCAAGTTCACCTATCCACGCAGCGACGGCTCCGCCTGGACGCTCACGCTCAAGGACGTGCTCGACCGGGCGACCGATCTCGAGATGGCGTACAACGTGAACGACTGCGTCGAGCTGCGGTGGGGCGCGCCGGACAAGAGCGACGAGGCGTCGACCTGCCGGCGGCAGGCCCCGCCTGCCCAGCGCGCGAAGATGTCGGAGTACCGCAAGTGGTTCCACGAACGGCGCCGGCCGCCGCGGGCTTAGCGTCAGGATGCGCTTCGATCGATTGAGACGGCGCGAGCTCCTTTCGCTCCTGGGCGGCGCGGCCGCCTGGCCGTTGGCGGCGCGCGCACAGCAGCCGGCCGAACCGGGCAGCAGGACGTTGGACCGGCGGCTCACGCCGGCGCGCCGCGATCTCGCCGCCAAGCACCTCGACGGCGTCGTCCAGGCGGAGCGCTTCGTCGAGGGAAAAGCCTACGAGATCGGCGCCGCGCAAGCGCCCGTGCGCCGCGCGCCCGCGCCCGAGGCGGAGCTCGAGACCGAAGCGCTGAAGGGCGAGGGAATCACGATCTACGACATCAGCCCGGACGGCTGGGCGTGGGGACAGCTCGCCGGCGACGGCTATGTGGGCTATGTGCCGGCAGGCGCGCTTGCCGCGCCCGGGCCTGCCGCGACCCACAAGGTGACGGCGCCGCGCACGCTCGTCTATCCCAGCCGGTCGATCAAGCTTCCGCCGACGGAAACGCTGTCGTTCGGCTGCCGGCTCGTCGTTGCGCGCATGGAGGAGCCGTTCGCGATCACCGCGTCCGGCGGCCATGTCCCCATGGTCCATCTCGCACCGGTGGAGAGGATGGAAACCGATTTCGTCGCGGTCGCCGAGCGGTTCCTGGGAACACCCTACCTGTGGGGAGGAAAGACCAGCCTCGGCATGGATTGCTCCGGCCTGGTGCAGCTCGCGCTCACCGCCTGCGGCACCCTTTGTCCGCGCGACACCGACATGCAGGAGCGGGCGCTCGGCAGCGCGCTCGCGCCCCCGCACGAGCCCGGGCAGTGGCGGCGCGGCGATCTTGTGTTCTGGAAGGGCCATGTCGCCATCGTGCGGGACGAAACGACGCTGGTGCATGCCAACGCCGGCTCCATGGCGGTCGCCTTGGAGGCCATCGCGCCGGGGATCTCCCGCATCCGCGCCATCGGCGGCGAGATCACCAGCGTGCGCCGCTTGCCGCAGGCGTCGTGAGCTGATTTGCGATGGATTTCTGCAGGCTACTGCGGCGTAATCCCCGCCGCGCGGAAGATCGGCGGCCAGCGGACGATCTCCTCGCGGATGAAGGCGGCGAACTCCTCCGGCGTGGTGCCGCGCGGCTCGAGCCCCATGGTGGTCAGGGCTGAGCGCAGCTCGGCATCCTCGAGCGCGGCGTTGAAGGCGCGGTTGAGGAAGGCGATGGTGTCGGGCGGGGTGCCGGCCGGTGCCAGCAGGCCGAACCAGGCGCCGGCGTTCACCTCCGGCAGCGGCAAGCCGGCTTCGGTGAAGGTGGGCACGTCGGGCAGCAGGTCGAGGCGCTTCCCTCCGCTCACCGCGAGCGCGCGCACGTCGCCCTTGTCGACATTCTGTTTGATCACCGGCGTACCGAACATCGCCTGCACGTGGCCGGCGATGACGTCGGTCAGGGCCGGGCCACCGCCGCGGTAGACGACGGGCTTGGCGTCGAGGCCGCTCCTGATCTTGAACACCTCGGTGGCGAGCCCCAGCATGGTGCCGGGACCGGGTGTCGCGAAGGTGACGCTCGCCGGCGGCTTGAAGCGCGCCAGCAAGTCGCCGAGTGTGCCGACGCCGAGGCTGGGGTTGACGACCAGCACGACCGGCGCGGTGACCAGGAGCGAGATCGCCACCAGATCCTTCTCGGTGTCGAACGGCACCGTCCGGAACAGGTTCTGATTGACGGTGAGCGAGCTCGCCCCCATCAGCAGCGTGTGGCCGTCCGGCTCCGCCTTGGCGACCGCGGCGCTGCCCAGCATGGTGCTGGCGCCGGGCTTGTTCTCGACGACGATGCTGATCCCCGTGGTTTGGCTCACGCGCTGGGCGATCCGCCGCGCCGCGACGTCGGTGGTCGAGCCGGCAGCAAGCGGCACCACGTAGGTGATGGGGCGGCTGGGAAATTTTTGCGCCGCAAGGTCGGCGGGCAGCCACGCCGCGAGAGCAGCGGCGATGCCGGCCACGGTCAGCACCGTTATGCGCTTCATATCGATGTCCTTCCGCGAGCATACTGACTTACGTCGTAGTATGGACCAGGTGTGTTTGCGATAACACGAGCGGCAAAGGTCTAATTCAAAAGTTGCACGACCAATTGCCAGCTTCATTGCAGTGCAGCAATCGGGTATGCAGCGCACACCGAGGCGGAACAGATTCGCCACGGCGGGCCGGCCCGGAATGCCGGCTCGAGGGCGGCGACCAACCTTCTTGCAAGCGATCACCAGCATCGGGTCGCGCCGTGAAGAACGGCGCGATCGAGCGCTCGGATTTGACCTGGATCATGTCGTCACGGGCGAAACCCCGCGATGCTGCAGGACAAGCGCGCGCACGACGAAGCTTGCCGAGCGGGCGCCGCCAACCATCAACTCGAACCGGGAGACGCTCATGACCTCCGACTATGTCTCGCGCGTGAAGCTCGACCCGCAGTTCCAGGAGCTCGTGGCGAAGCGCTCGCGCTTCGCCTGGACCCTGTCGGCGGCGATGCTCGCCATCTATTTCGGCTTCATCTTCATCATCGCGTTCGCCCCGAAGGTGCTCGGCGTGCCGCTCGCCGCCGGCTCCGTCACCACGGTCGGCATCCCGGTCGGCCTGTTCGTCATCGTCGCGGCGTTCGTGCTCACCGGCATCTACGTGTACCGCGCCAATTCCGAGTTCGACACGATCACGCAGCAGATCATCGAGAGGGCAAAGTGATGCGCACCCTGCATGGAACTCTCGGCATCATCGCCGCCGTTCTGGCGACCGGCTTCGGCCTCGATGCCGCACAGGCCGCCGGCGCGGTCGAGGGCGGGAGCCGCCAGGGGCTCAACGTCGCCGCCATCGTGATGTTCTTCCTCTTCGTGGCGGCCACGCTCGGCATCACCTATTGGGCGGCGCGGCGCACGCGCTCGGCGGCCGATTTCTACGCCGCCGGCGGCGGCATCACCGGCTTCCAGAACGGGCTCGCGATCGCCGGCGACTACATGTCGGCGGCCTCGTTCCTCGGCATCTCGGGCCTCGTCTTCGCGTCCGGATTCGACGGGCTGATCTATTCGGTGGGCTGGCTGGTCGGCTGGCCGATCGTCCTGTTCCTGATCGCCGAGCGCCTGCGCAATCTCGGCAAGTACACATTCGCCGACGTCGTCTCGTTTCGCTTGGAGCAGACGCCGGTCCGCATCCTGTCGGCGATCGGCACGCTCTCGGTCGTCGCCTTCTACCTGATCGCCCAGATGGTGGGCGCCGGCAAGCTGATCGAGCTCCTGTTCGGCCTGCCCTACCTCTACGCCGTCATCCTGGTGGGGGCCCTGATGATCGTCTACGTCGCGTTCGGCGGCATGGTGGCGACCACCTGGGTGCAGATCATCAAGGCCTGCCTGCTGCTCGGCGGCGCGACCTTCATGGCGCTGGCGGTGCTGTGGCACTTCGGCTTCTCGCCCGAAGCCTTGTTCAAGGCCGCGGTCGACACGCATCCCAAGCACCTGTCGATCATGGCGCCGGGCAACCTCGTCACCGATCCGGTCTCGGCGGTCTCGCTCGGACTGGCGCTGATGTTCGGCACCGCCGGACTGCCGCACATCCTGATGCGGTTCTTCACCGTCGCCGACGCCAAGGCGGCGCGCAAGTCGGTGTTCTACGCCACCGGCTTCATCGGCTATTTCTACATCCTCACCTTCATCATCGGCTTCGGCGCGATCACGCTGTTGATGAACGACCCGACCTATTTCAAGGTCGCGGCGAGCGGCGCCTACAACAAGATCACCGACCTGCTCGGCGGCACCAACATGGCGGCGATCCATCTCGGCCAGGCCGTCGGCGGCGCGCTGTTCCTCGGCTTCATCTCGGCGGTCGCCTTCGCCACCATCCTCGCGGTCGTGGCGGGGCTGACGCTCGCCGGAGCCTCGGCGGTGAGCCACGACCTCTACGCGTCGGTGATCGCCAAGGGCCGGGTGTCGGAGGACAAGGAGGTGCGCATCTCCAAGATGGCCGCAATCGCGATCGGCATCGTGGCGATCGTGCTCGGTTACATCTTCGAGAACCAGAACGTCGCCTTCATGGTGGGGCTCGCGTTCGCGGTGGCGGCGAGCTGCAACTTCCCGGTCCTGCTGATGTCGGTGTTCTGGAAGGGGACGACCACGCGCGGCGTGCTGGCGGGCGGCTTCCTCGGCCTCGCCAGCGCGATCGCCATGGTGGTGCTCAGCCCGGCCGTGTGGGTCAAGACGTTCGGCTTCAAAGCGGCGCTGTTCCCCTACGACAACCCGGCGCTGTTCTCGATGGCGATCGCCTTCGGCGGCATCTGGCTGTTCTCCAAGCTCGACGCCAGCCAGCGGGCGCGGAGCGACCAGGATGCTTTCGAGGCGCAGTACCTGCGCTCCGAGACCGGTATCGGCGCGGCGGGGGCGGTCGCGCATTGACAGAATTGTCATCACCGGGCTTGTCCCGGTGATCCCGATTTAAAAGGCACAGCCGTGCCGCACCTATCGGGATGGCCGGGACAAGCCCGGCCATGACAACGATGCAAGCGTTCGACGCCCATAACCCGCCGTTCGACCGGCTCACCCACCAGGAGCTGGGCGAGCTCAAGGCGGCGCTCGACATCGGCTATTTCCGTCCCGGCGAGACCATCATCGAGCACGGGACGTCGTCCGAGCACCTGCACGTCGTCATCAAGGGTGCGGTCGAGGAACGCGCGCGCGGCGAGGACGACGAGATCGAGGGGGTGCTCGGGCCGGACGACACCTTCGATGCGCGCTCGCTGGTGCACGGCGTGGCCGGCAGCCGCTTCGTCGCCACCGAGGAGACCCTGTGCTACCTCGCGCCGAAGCCGCTGGTGCTCGATCTCATTCGCCGCAATACCGGCTTCGCGGCGTTCTTCTACTCGGAGATCTCCCACAAGCTGGTGAGCTTCGTCCGCCGCCAGGAGATCGAGGGCGTGGACCAGGTGCTGCGCGCACGCGTGCGCGACGCGCGCCATCGCTCCGCCGTGTTCATCGATGCCGCGGCGACCATCGCCGAGGCCGGCCACCTCATGCAGGAGCGCGACAACAACACGCTCCTGGTGCGCGACGGCGAGCGCATCGGCGTGGTCACCGGCATGAACCTGTCGAAGGCGGCGGTGCTGCGGCGGCTGCCGCTCGACACGCCGCTGCGCGACATCTGCCATTTCGACGTGGTCGCGGTCGAGGCTGACGACTTCATCTTCGCGGCGCTGCTCACCATGACGCGCCACAACAAGCGGCGCCTCGCCATCAAGCAGAACGGCGCGTATGTCGGCATCCTCGAGGACATCGACATCCTCGGCCTGGTCGCCGGCAACTCGCAGCTCATTCCCGGCCGCATCGACCGGGCGCACCGCGTCGACGAGCTCGCCGCGGCGGCCGCCGACATCCAGAACCAGGTGGAGCGGCTGGAGCGGCAGGGCCTCAGGGTCGAGGCGATCGCCGAGATCACCTCCGACCTCAACCGGCGCCTGTTCGCCCGGCTGTTCGAGCTGATCGCCCCGCCGTCCGTGCGCGAGGCCGGCTGCCTCATGGTGATGGGATCGGAGGGGCGCGGCGAGCAGACCGTGCGCACCGACCAGGACAATGGGCTCCTGCTGGCGCACCCGATCGACGCGGGCGAGCTGCAGCGCTTTCGCGCGGATTTCTCCGACGCGCTCGAGCGCTTCGGCTTTCCCCCCTGCCCCGGCAACGTGATGGTGAAGAACCCGCAGTGGTCGCAGCCGATCGACGACTTCATCCGCCAGATCAAGGGCTGGGTGATGACGCCGGCCGAGGACAGCGCCATGAACCTCGGCATCTTCTTCGATGCGGTCGCGGTCGCCGGCCGCGCCGAGCTGGTGGAGCGCGCGCGCGGCGCGATGATTGAGATGATGCGCGGCGAGAGCGCCTACCTGTCCCATTTCGCCCGCGCGATCGATCAGTTCGAAGGCGCGAGCGCCGGCATGTTCGCCTCCCTCATGGCCTCGGTCGGCGTCGCCTCGGGCGAGATCGACGTGAAGAAATCCGGCACTTTCCCGATCGTGCACGGCATCCGCACGCTGGCGATCGAGCGCGGCATCAAGGAGACGCCGACCGCGCGACGGATCGATGCGCTCGCCGCCGAGGGCATCCTCGGCAGCGAGACGTCGCGCGACCTCAAGGGGGCGCTATCCTATTTCATGGAGATCCGGCTGCGCTCGCAGCTGCGCGCGATGAAGACCGGCCAGCGCGAGAAGGAGGCGATCGTGCGCCTCGGCGAATTGTCCACCCGCGACCGCGACCTCCTGCGCGACGCGCTGCGCGTGGTGAAGCGCTACCGCGAGCTGATCCGCAACCGCTACAACCTCGGCCTGTTCTGATGTTCCGCTGGTTCCAGCGCACGCTCGATCGCATCGTGATGCGCGATCGGCAGTACCGCTTCCTGTTCCGCGAGGACGACAGCGGCGAAGCGGTCTCGCTCGACTGCGAGACCACCGGGTTCGATCCGTGGGTGGACGACATCGTCAGCATCGCGGCGATCCGCATCAGCGGCGGACGCATCCTGGCGAGCTCGGCGTTCCGCGCCGTGGTGCGCCCGGAGGCCACCATGCGGGCCAGCGCCGTCAAGGTGCACCAGCTGCGGGCGCAGGACGTGGCGGAGGGACGGCCGATCGGCGAGGTGCTGCCCGAGCTCCTGCATTTCATCGGCAGCCGGCCGGTCGTCGGCTACTGGATCGCCTTCGACGTCAGCATGCTCAACAAGTATCTGATCGAGATGCTCAACATCCACTTGCCCAATCCGCAGATCGACGTCTCCGAGCTCTACTACGAGCGCAAGTACGGCAACGCGCCGCCGGGCACGACGCTTGACCTGCGCTACCAGTCGATCCTGGCCGATCTCGGCCTGCCGGTGCTGCCGCCGCACGATGCGATGAACGACGCGCTCGGCGCCGCCGAAATGTATGTGATGCTCCGCGACATGCGGGAGCGCGGCGTGCGCATCCCGCGGGCGCCCTCGGCGACGAATTTCAACGCGTTCGCGCCGGCGTAGAGGCCGTCAAGCCACCAGGCGGTGGAACAGCTCCGGATCGACGTTGCCGCCGGAGAGCACCGCGACCGCGATCTTGTCGCGCACGTCGAGCTTGCCAGTGAGCAACGCCGCGAGGCCGACGGCGCCGCCCGGCTCGACCACCAGCTTGAGCTCGCGGAACGCGAAGGCGACCGCCTTGGCGACCTCCTCGTCGCTCGCCGCCAGCCCCTCCCCGACCAGCGCCCGGTTGATCTCGAAAGTGATGCGGCCCGGGCTGGGCGACATCAGAGCGTCGCAGATCGAGCCAGAGAAGGCGTTGTTCACCTCGCGCTTGCCGCTGCGGAACGAGCGGGCGTGATCGTCGAACCCCTGCGGCTCGGCGGTGAACAGGCGCGCGTCCGGCGCGCGCGCCTTGACGGCGAGCGCGATGCCGGCGGTGAGCCCGCCGCCCGAGGCGTTGACGATCACGATGTCGGGGCTCAAGCCGACCGCCGCCAGGTCCTCGATGATCTCGCGCCCGGCGGTGCCCTGCCCGGCGATTACCAGGGGATCGTCATAGGGCGGAACCAGGGTGGCGCCGCGCTCATCGGCAATCTTCCGGGCGATCGCCTCGCGGTCCTCGCGCTCCCGGTCGTACAGGACGACCTCGGCGCCGAGCGCCGCGGTGCGCTCGCGCTTCGGCCGCGGCGCATCGGTCGGCATCACGATGACCGCCGGCATGGCGCAGAGCTTCGCCGCCGCCGCCACCCCCTGCGCGTGGTTGCCGGAGGAGAACGCCACCACGCCGCCGGCACGATGCTCGGCCGGGATGCACGAGACGCGGTTGTAGGCGCCGCGGAACTTGAACGAGCCGGTGCGCTGCAGGGTTTCGCACTTGAGGAACACGCGCCCGCCGGTGAGCGCATCGAGAACCGGCGAGGAGACGAGCGGGGTGCGCAAGGCGACACCGGCAAGCCGCAGCGCCGCCGCGTCGACGTCGGCCGCAGTGGGGAGAACCGGCTTCTCGTCGGTGCTGGCCATGGCCGGGAAGGTAGGCCTTGGACCGCACAGCGGCAAGCATCGCTTTTGGGCAAGGACTACGCATTTCCTCTGCGCCGGCAATCGGGTAATCCTGGAACCCGCCAATTCGTGTCCCACAAGAAGGATTTCGCCATGGATCTCGGCATTGCCGGCCGCAAGGCCATCGTCTGCGCCTCGAGCCGCGGGCTCGGCCGCGCCTGCGCGTTCTCGCTCGCCGAGGCCGGCTGCGAGGTCGTGGTGAACGGCCGCAACGCCGAGAAGACCGAGGCGACGGCGGCGGAGATCCGCAAGGCCACCGGAGCGACCGTGCACGCCGTCCTGGCGGACGTCGCGACCGCCGAAGGCCAGAAGGCGCTGTTCGCCGCCTGCCCCGAGCCCGACATCCTGGTCAACAACAATGCCGGGCCGCCGTTCCGCGATTTCCGCGAGCTTTCGCGGGAGCAGATGATCGAAGGCGTGATCGCCAACATGGTGGTGGCGATCGAGCTCACCCAGAAGGCGATCGAGCCGATGATCGCGCGGCGCTTCGGCCGCATCGTCAACATCACCTCGGGCTCGGTGAAGATGCCGCTGTACGGGCTCGACCTGTCGTCGGGGGCGCGCGCCGGGCTCACCGCGTTTCTGGCCGGCATCGCCCGCTCGGTCGTGGCGTCGAACGTCACCATCAACTTCCTGCTGCCCGGCGTGTTCGAGACCGACCGGCTGCGGACGAATTTCGAGGTCGCGGCGAAGAAGAAGGGCATCAGCGTCGAGCAAGCCAAGGCGGAGCGCATGGCGATGGTGCCGGCCAAACGCATTGGCGACCCGACGGAGTTCGGCGACGCCTGCGCGTTCCTGTGCTCGGCGCAGGCAGGCTACATCACCGGGCAGAGCCTGCTGATCGACGGCGGGACCTACCCGGGGACGTTTTGAGCCCCCTCCCCATCCCTCCCCCGCAAGTTGCGTCGATTCAGAAGGATTTATAAGGATTCAGATCCTTCCCAAGGACCTGACGGGTCCGTTGCGGCAGGTTGGCGGGAGGTTGGCGGCGGCCTGTCGCCGGCCGCGGCCGGGGCCTTCGCTCTCCCGGTGCCCTGCGCAGCGCGGGGCTGACGGGCGCAGCAAAAGAGCAGACGCACGGGAGACGAGGCCATGGCGTACAACGTCACGGGCGGCGCGGGAAATGACACCCTCAACCAGGCGAGCGACAGCGGTCCCGGCACCATCGTCGGGCTCGCCGGCGACGACTGCATCTCCGCCGGGACCGGAGTCGTGCAGGCATTCGGCAACTCCGGCAACGACACGGTTGTCCTCCAGGCCGGCAACACCGGTACGGTGAACGGCGGCACGGAAAACGACAGCGTCTCCGGCAATCCCGGCGCGATGCTGCTGTTCGGCAGCGACGGCGCCGACACGTACGGCCTCGGCGGCAGCGCGAACCAGACCGTGGTCGGCGGCAATGATTCGAGCGATGGCGCCGACTGTATCATCACCAGCGGCGGCGTCGGCGGCGGTGGCGGCAACGATCTCGTCTACGGCAACGGCGGGAACGATTATGTCAACGCCGGGGGCGGCGCGAACACGATCATCGGCGGCTTCGGCAACGACCAGCTGTTCTCCTTCGAGGGCAACGACCTCGTGTTCGGCAACCAGGGCAACGACGTTATCGATGCGTCGCCCGGCAACGACACGGTGTTCGGCGGGCTGGGCAACGACGTGGTCACAGGTGGACTCCCCGGGAGCTTCGAGGTCTTTTTCGGCAACGAGGGCAACGACACGCTGCTCCCAGTGACCGGCGGTAACACCGCGAGCAGTGCGACGATTGTCGGCGGTCAGGACTCTGCCGACGGCGCCGACTCGATCTGGGGCACCTTCAATTCCGACCTCATCTTCGGCAACGGCGGCAATGATACGATCCTCGGCCTGGGCGGTCAGGACACCGAAATCGGCGGCTTCGGCGACGATTCGGTGCAGACCAACATCGGGGTGGACCTGAGCTTTGGCAACGAGGGCAATGACACCATCCTCGACACCGGCGGCGTCACCGCAACGGTGTTCGGCGGGCTCGGCAATGACAGCATCGACACCAGCCTCAACCTCGCCGGGCGCGACACCATCCAGGGCAACGAGGGCAACGACACGGTGCATGCGCGCGACGGCATCGACACCATATCGGGCGGCACCGGCAACGACGTGTTCCTCTACACGGCCGCCAGCGAGGACGGCAACAACGCGGCGGGCGGCGGCCCGGTCGAGTTCATCACCGACGTCGACTGGTCGGTGGACAGGTTCGACACCACGCCGAACGTGACGTTTGCCGCCAACATGGGAGCCGGCACCGGCGCCACGCTCAACGCGTCGGCCAACAACGCGATCGCCGCGGCGTTCGCGCTCGGTGGCGGCGGCGCCACGGTGGCGGCGGCGCAGTTCACCTTCGCGGGGCGCACCTATGTGGCGATCGACCAGGCGAACTTCGGTGCGTTCGCCGACACCGACGACCTGCTCGTCGACATCACCGGCGTCACCGGCGCGATCGCGACCAGCAGCTTCATCTAGGCGCGTTCGCGCGATTGGCCTTGGTGGGGCGACCCTTGTGGTCGCCCCCTTCGCGGCACCCGGTGCGTCTTCAACTCACCCCTTGGTGATCAGCGGCGGCGGCGGGGCCGCGGTCGGGCCGAACTTGTAGCGCAGCGCGAAGCTGATGATGTCGACCTGGGCGTTCGCGGTGCCGATGAAGGTCCCGAGCGACGCATTAAAGGTCGGGTTGCCGGGGACGAGGGCGATCGGCGCATCGTCCACGAAGATGTGCGAGTAGGCGAGCTCGAGCGCCAGTCGCTCGTTCCAATTGTAGGTCGCGCCGACGCTGAGCCACAGACGATCGCTGTCGGGCAGCCGCGTGCCGCGCACATCGTCGGTGACCGGCGAACTTTCGAAGGCGACGCCGGCGCGCAGCGCCATCTTCGGCGAGAGCTGGTATTCGCCGCCCACCGAGAACAGCCAGCCGTCGCGCCATTCGAACGGCAGCGCGGTCGGGACGAACGGAGCAAGCGTCGCAACGTTGAGCGGGATCGTCTTCACGCGCGACCAGTTGGTCCACTCGACGGTGCCCATCACGGTAAACGCTTCAGTGACCCGCTGGCGGATGCTCGCCGTCGCGATGTCGGGCAGCGGCACGTCGGCCGTGACGCCGGAGAACGCCAAGGGCACCAAGGTGAATGCGGGCGGCGGCGGGATAACGAAAGCCGGGCGGAGGAGGCCGCCCTTGAGCGATTGATCGATGCCCGAGCGATAGCCGAGGCCGATCGTCGTCCACGGGCCGGGCGTGATCGTCACGCCGGCGGTGAAGCCGAGATCCCACGACTGGGCCTTGAGCAAGAGGTTGTCCGGAAGCAACGCACCAAACGGCGGAAACGTGCCGCTCCCCGGGAAGGCGTTTTCCAGCTTGACCTTGAAGTACTGCACCTGGGCACCCACCCCGACGCTCAACCAGTCGGCGACCCTGTAGCCGATCGTGGGATTCGCATTGAGCGAGAAGACGTGCGACTCGCGCGAATAGAACATCCCGGCCCACGTCTGGCCCGGCTTGGTGGTGAGCCCGAACGGCGAGTTGAAGCCCAGCCCGATCGAGAGGCGGTCGGTGAGGCCGTAGGTGACATAGGTGGACGGGGCGAGCGCATTGCTGCCGAGGTCGCGGCTCGGGCCTACCCCGAGCAGGCTGGCGCCGGTCGAGGCGGTGGCGACCGAGGGGTGAATTTCCGAGTGCGGGATGATGTAGCTGCCGTTCAGCTCGGCCGTCAGGCCGGGGCCGTGCTGGGTGACGGTCGCCGGGTTCCAGAACATCGCCGACAGAGCCGGTCCGCCTGCGGCCACGCCGGCGAACGACATACCCTGGAAATACGCGCTCTGCTCGTGGACGTAGAAACCGCCTGCCCGCGCCTCGCTGCTTCCGCCGATGATCGCCAGAATGGACGCGCTCGCGATCAGCGCCGTCCTCGTGGAGAGCCGCCCCGCCATTGCCCCCTCCCGCATCACGCATCGCCCTGATCGACGATGCACTCGCGTTAAGGTAGCGCCGTGGGCCCGCGTTGTCCGCTCACATCGCGCGGTTGGAATGAGTCCAGGGGCACAATTTCTCCAGGCGTTGCATCGGCGCCACAGGCGTTCGCAATTGCAGCAAAGCACCCGCGCAAAATGCCGCGGTGGGAGCTTGCCGCCGTGCCGCCGCGGACGCATGATCCCGGCCCTCTCGTCATTGCCATCCATTCAGTTGGGGGAAGGGAAACCGAATGAAGCTCGTCCGCCATGGCCCGGCCGGCCGCGAAAAGCCCGGGATCATCGATTCGCAGGGGCAGATCCGAGATTTGTCCGGCGTCGTGCCGGACATCGCGGGCGAGGTGCTGAGCCCGTCCGGTCTCGCCAAGATCCGCAAGGCCAAGATCGACAAGCTGCCGGTCGTGCGCAAGGGCGCGCGGCTCGGCGCCTGCGTCGGCAAGGTCGGGAACTTCATCGCCATCGGCCTCAATTACGCCGACCACGCCGCCGAGGCCGGCCTGCCGCTGCCCAAGGAGCCGGTCATCTTCAACAAGGTGACGACCTGCATCTGCGGGCCGAACGACGACACGATGATCCCCAAGGACTCCTCCAAGCTCGATTGGGAAGTCGAGCTCGGCATCATCATCGGCCAGCGCGCCCGCTACCTCTCCAAGCGCGGCGCCATGGACGCCGTCGCCGGCTATTGCGTCGCCAACGACGTGTCCGAGCGGGTGTTCCAGATCGAGCGCGCCGGCCAGTGGACCAAGGGCAAGAGCTCAGAGACCTTCGGGCCGCTCGGCCCCTGGCTCGTCACCGCGGACGAAGTGCCGAACCCGCAGCGGCTGAACATGTGGCTCAGCGTGAACGGCGAGACCCGCCAGAAGGGCACCACCAAGACCATGGTGTTCGGCGTCGCCCACCTCGTCTGGTACTGCTCGCAGATGTTCGTGCTGGAGCCGGGCGACGTGATCATCACCGGCACGCCGCCGGGGGTCGGCCTCGGCATGAAGCCGCCGCAGTTCCTCAAGGCCGGCGACGTCGTGCGCCTCGGCATCGACGGGCTCGGCGAGCAGCAGCAGAAGGTGGTGAAGTTCAAGATGTGAGCTTGGCTCCAGCATCGTCATGGCCGGCCTTGTGCCGGCCATCTCGACACGAAAGGCACGGCCTTGCCTAATAAATCGGGATCGCCGCGACAAGCGCGGCGATGACGACTCAGAGCCTCACCCCTCCCTTGCCTCCAGCACCGCGCGCAGCGAGATGCGCGACCACGGCGCGGTGCGCTCGCGGAACGCCACGTAGGATTCGTGCACCCGGCGGGCGATGTCGCTGCGCCCGGCGAGCTCGCCGAGCACCTCGGCGGCCTGCCGGCGCGCCGCCGCGACCAGCTCGCCCGGAAAGGTGCGCAGCTGCACGTTATGGCGGCTCGTCAGCGCGGCGAGCGCGTCCGCGTTGAGGCGCTCCATCTCGGCCAGCGCGAACGTCGCTTCCGCCGCGCAGGCGTGCGCCACCACCGCCTTGAGGTCGCTTCCGAGCGCGTTCCAGGCCTTGAGCGAGACGATGCACTCGCCGGTGCCGTTGGGCTTGTTGAAGCCCGGCCCATAGTAGAACGGCGCCACCCGGTAGAACCCGAGCGCGATGTCCGACCCCGGGCCGACGAACTCGGCGGCGTCGAGCACGCCCGACTGCAGGCTGGTGAGGATCTCTCCCGGCGACGTCGTCTGCGGGGTCGCGCCGAGCCGGCGGAACAATTCGCCGCCGAGGCCGAGCGCGCGGATCTTCATGCCCTTCACGTCGTCGATACCCTTCAGCTCGCGGCGGAACCAGCCGCCCATGCAGACGCCGGTATTGCCGCCCATGAAGGGCTTGACCCCGAACGGCGCGTACAGCTCGTCCCACAGCGCCTGCCCGCCCCCCGCCTCGACCCAGGCGACGTGCTCGTTCGGCGTGAGCCCGAACGGCACCGTCGTGTAGAACGCAGCCGCCGGCTGCTTGCCCTGCCAGTAGAATGCCGCCGTGTGGCCGATCTCCGCCACGTTCTGCCCGACCGCATCGAGCACTTCGAGCGCCGGCACCACCTCGCCGGCGGCATGCACCTGGATCTGCAGGTGCCCGCCCGACAGGGCGGCGATCCGCTCGGCGACGCGCTCGGCCGACATACCGGGCCCCGGCAGCCGGCGCGGCCACGACGTCACCATGCGCCAGCGCTGCGTCTGCGCGGTGGCGACGCGCGGCGCTGCGAGCGCCGCGACGGCGCCCGCGGCCTGCGCGGCAAGGAGCTTTCGACGGGTCAGGCGCGGCATCGGGTCTCTCCGGGTTCACCACCAGGCATGGAAATGGTGCGTCGGCCCGTGGCCGGAGCCGACCTGCAGCCGATCGGCGGCGGCGATGGCCGCCGTCACGTAGTCCTTGGCGCCGCGCACCGCGCTCGCAAGGTCGAGACCCTTGGCGAGGCCGGCGGCGATCGCCGACGACAGGGTGCAGCCGGTCCCATGGGTATTGCGCGTCGCCACACGGATGGCGGCGAGGCGCGCGACCGCGTTCGGCTCGACCAGGAGGTCGACGCTCTCAGGCCCGTCCGCGTGGCCGCCCTTCATCAGCACCGCGCCGCACCCGAGCGCGAGCAGGCGCTCCCCCTGCTCGCGCATCTCGGTCTCGCTGCGGGCCAGCGGCCCATCGAGCAGGGCGGCGGCTTCCGGCAGGTTGGGCGTGACGATCAAGCCGCGCGGAAACAGCGCGCGTCGTATGGTCTCGACCGCCTGCGGCACCAGCAGCCGGTCGCCCGAGGCGGCGATCATCACCGGATCGAGCACCACGGCCTTCTGCCCGTGCCGATCGAGGCCCGCCGCCACCGCGTCGATCACCGGCGGCTGCGACAGCATGCCGATCTTCACCGCGCCGACCGTAAGGTCGGAGAACACCGCATCCATCTGCGCCGCCACGAACGTCGGCGGCACGTCGTGGATCGCCGTGACGCCGCGCGTGTTCTGCGCGGTGAGCGCGGTGATCACCGAAGCGCCGTAGACGCCGAGCGCCGAGAACGTCTTCAGGTCGGCCTGGATGCCGGCGCCGCCGCTCGAATTGGAGCCCGCGATAGTGACGGCGATGGCGGTCATGGGCGGCCTCGCTGCGCCAGGGCGTGGTCGACGATCGCCCGCAACTCGCGCGCGGCGGCCGCCGGATCGGGGCGCTTCGACAGCGCCGAGATGACGGCGATGCCGTCGGCGCCGGCGGCGATCACGTCGGCCGCATTCGTGGCATCGATGCCGGCGATCGCGCCGACCGGGAAGCCGGGTGCGCGCGCGCGGATGACGCCTGCGATGGTGCGCAGGCCGTTTGTGCCGACCGGCGTGGCGGTATTGTCCTTGGAGGTGGTCGCATACACGCCGCCGATCGCCACATAGTCGAGGGCCGCGAGCGGCGCGGCCTCAGCCTGCGCCACGGTCTTGATGGAGAGGCCGATGATCGCGCGTGGCCCGAGCAGGCGGCGCGCGTCCTCGGCCGCCATGTCGTCCTGGCCGATATGGACGCCGTCGGCTTCGCTCGCGAGCGCAACATCGACCCGGTCGTTGATCAGGAGCGGCACGCCCGAGGGGCGCAGCGCCGCGCGGATCGCGCGCGCCTCCTCGACGAGGCGGCGCGTGCTGCCGTGCTTGTCGCGCAGCTGCACCAGGGTCGCACCGCCGGCCACCACGCGGCGCGCCAGGTCGTCGAGCGCGAACCCGCCGGACGTGTCGGGATCCACCAGGGCATAGAGACGCAGATCGACCATCATGGCACCCGTGCGCGTGAGATGAGGGTAGCGCGGTCGAGCCCGTACAGGGCATCGAGAATCTCCGCCACGAACGTGCCCGGCCCCTTGGCGACCGCGGCGGCCGCTTCGCCGGCGACGCCGACCGCGAGCAGCGCGGCGGCGATCGCCACGAGTGCATCGCGTTCGACCGCGAGGCAGGCGGCGGCGAGCGACGAGACTGCGCAGCCCATGGCGGTGACGCGCCCCATCAGCGGGTGGCCGTTCTCGATGCTGACGAGGCGCGCGCCGTCGGTGACGCGGTCGATCTCGCCGGTCAGGCCGAGCACGGTGCGATGATCGCGCGCAAAGCGCGTCAACGCCTCGCCGTCCGGCTCGCTGCCGGCGAGCGCGGAAAACTCGGCGCGGTTGAGCCGCAGCGCCGCCGGCGTGCGGACAACCAGCGATTTCGCATAGGCAGCGCGTTGGGGCGAGCGATCGATCAGCACCGGGTCGAGCACCCAGGGAACGCCCTTCCCGGTCGCCACCTCGATCGCGGTTTCGGACGCCGCGCGGCGCTCGCGGTCGAACGTGCCGAGATTGACCAGCAGCGCATCGGCGCCGGCCGTGAAGGCGGCGATCTCCTCTGTGGCAATGGTCATCGACGGCACGGCGCCGACCGCCAGCAGCAGGTTGGCGGTGAATGCCTGCGCCACCGCGTTGGTGATGCAATGCACGCGCGGACTGCGCGCGCGCACGCGCGCGAGGATGTCGGCGGTGAGGGAGGCAAGTTCGCTCTGCGGCGCGTGCATCTCAGCTCCCTCCGCCGGCATGACCCGGATCAGGTTCGATGGGTTGGCAAAAAGCCTCTCAGCCCGGACCTGCCGCCGGACACCCCATGAGATTGCGACAGATAGGTAACGCCGGGCCAAGGCGGGTTCAAGCCCATGCCGGCCGCCAAGGCTGTCATCCCGGCCGCTGCGCTCGGCCGGGATGACAACCGAGAGGCGCTCGGCCGGGCGGCCACGCGCGACGATCGCCGGCGTGGTCGACATTCGGATTCACGATGTCAAACAGCGATCCGTCTTCCCTCACCTGCATGAAGGAAAGCGTGAGGGAGCGGACCGCCGACAGGCGCTGGTGCGGTTGCGTGCCGCACCGTTGGTGCCCCATGACGCGGGGCACCGGGACGCTTGCGAGGCGTCCCCGCGCCCCAGTGACGTAGGGGCGCTCGCCTCTCGGCGCTCCACCGCGGCGTCTCCGACTCATCGGGCCGAAGCCTGCCGGAGCAGGCACCCCCATCGGTCCTAGTGCCGAGTGGCGGATCCCGAGGTCGCCCGAGCGCGGGGTGATAAGGCCCGCCCGCAGGCGCCGCTCCCCGCTCCGCTTCTGGGTTGTCTTCCGGAAGGCGCCCTCACCGAGCGGGGATGACCGACGCTTAACATCGCCGGCGCAAAAGGCGGAAACAGAACCGTCACGCGGGCAAGAGTTATCCCCAGCTGCGTTTCTGATTTTCAGGAATTCCGCCGCCCGCGGGCTGGCGAACGAACCTGCGCCATCCAGATAACCCGACGTTCGATGACCGCGATGAAAGGATGTTGGATGAGTGTCACGCCGGACTTTCCCGATCACCAGCAATTGCTGCTGCCGCTGTTGCGGCTCGCCGCCGTGGCCGAGACCACCATCCCGCAGGCGGCGAAGCGGCTCGCGCGCCATTTCGCCCTGACCCGCGAGCAGCGCGCGCAGACCGTGCGCGGCGGCCGCTATCCGCTGATCCACCACCGCGTCCATCGGGCGGAGCGTTCCCTTGCCGGTGCCCGCCTCATCGAGCGGCCGCGCCACAACGTGTTCCGCGCGACCGCGTGCGGTCGCGAGCTGCTCGCCGCCCGACCCAACCGCATTGATGATGCGATGCTGGCAGGGTTTACGAGCCGCCACAGCGGCGAGGGAAAATCGCCCGCGGCCTCACCGCGTGTACAGCGCGGTGCGATTGTCCCTCGCTCCGATACCTGCTCGCCACCGCAGACAGCTCCACTATCGCCCGCCGACCGCATCGCCGCCGCCGCAACCGAGCTCGACGCCGCGCTCCACCGCAACCTGCTCCGCCGCATCCTGGGCGTGGGCGACAAGCAACAGCGGGGCGCCTTCTTCGAGGACCTGGCGATCGACCTCCTCCTCGCCATGGGCTACGGCGGCGGGCGCCGCGAGGCCGCGATCCGGCTTGGCGGCAACCACGACGGCGGCGTCGATGCGGTGATCCTGCTCGACCCGCTCGGCCTCGACCGCCTCTACGTCCAGGCCAAGTGCTACAGCGAAGACAACCCGGTCGACGTGGTCGAGATGCGCGAGTTCGCCGGCACTCTCGAGGACAAGAAGACCGCGCGCGGCGTCCTCCTCACCACCTCCGGCTTCACCCGCGGCGCCCGGGACTTCGTCCGCGGCATCCACCGGCCGATCACCCTGATCGACGGCGCCGAGCTGACGCGGCTGATGGTGGAGCGCGGGGTCGGCATAAGGAAGGGGCGGACTGTGACGATGAAGGAGGTGGACGAGGATTATTTCGCCGCATGAGGATCGCCCGCGGGGGCGCCGTCCCGCGCTTTCAATACCGCCGCGCCGCATTTCGTCGCGCGGCGGCAGCTGGACGCGATATCTCTTCTCGACTCCTCCAAGGCGGAGTCGTCAAATCGTGCGGCGGCTCGGCGCGGATCGCGCGACGGCGTCAGCGGGGTCGGGGCGCGACCTGCAGGTCGTTGAGCCTGCGGACCCATGGAGAAAACCGGCTGCCGTGCGCCTGTTGCTGCACCAATAGGACGCCTCCCAATGCAGGCGCGTCATCAGATTTGGTGAGGCCGATGAGCGCGGCGGCCGGTATCGTGGCCTGACGTCGGCGTTGTGGCGCAGCGATCGCCGAACGCGACGGCTTGCTTCCCATCACGAGCGGGGCCGCGACGTTGAGACGCCCGATGATTATCGCGCCGCACAGCAGGCCGAAATCGCCCGCGTCGGCATACTCACCCCGGGCCTCGATGGTCCGCCCCTGCCAGGCCCCGCCGGTTTCAGAACGATTTCAGGTCTGGCCCAAGGACCTGCCGGCCGTCTTCGGCACAGACTCGCGATGCTCAAGGTCGCACGCTAGGCTTGGCCTTGGGCAGATCACGTCGGTCTCGTTGCGCCAGCGCTCGCCTCCTCGAAGGGGTTTTCTAGTACACTTGTCGAGTGAAATAAATGCGGCCCTCGCCAAGCATAATGTCGACGTGGCAGCAACGATCGGCGTTCTCTGCGAAGGCAGAAAGTTTGAGCTTTCCGCGCTTGTCCAGCTCGCCAAACGCGTATTGATCGGACATCCGCGAGAAGATATTCGTGCTTCCTCCATCGTAATCCATCCCTGCACTCCGACTGGAAGCCACTTTATTGACGCTGCAAGTGCGACCTCGCTACTGCCATCGAGCCGTCGCCCCGGAGCTGGGCCGATCGGGGCACGACTGAAGAAGGCTTTCAGCAGAGTCCATACGCTCATGATTACCTCAGGAGCCGACCAACGCGCTGCCGCCGAAGAACAAACGCGAAATGTGGGATCAGAAGGCTGCTTACCCAGCATTTGGCTGGGGAACGGTATGCTGTGCGGCCCGAAGAATGATCAGCTTGGCCCAAGACGCCGAAGCTCCTCAGCCGCGGCCTCAGCAATTTTGGTCCATCGAGTAGCGGCTCGAAGATAGCTGCTCCGAACAACAAGGTTTTGGACCTGCCGCGCATTCTCTCGACATCTCGCGGCCCTCTCCCCGCAGCGTTCAATCCTGATGATCAGGTTGCCTACTTGATGTTGACGTGTACTCACTTTGCACCCAGCAGCTCACCGCCACCTGCGATGTAGCCACAACCATTGTTCCGGGTGCTCGCGCACCCAGCCCTCGACAATGGTGGTAACTGTCTGCATCGTTCCCTGAATGTCGATCCGGCCTTCCGCGTCGCGCGTCGGTGAGATCTCTTCGGTGATTTCGACCCAGAAATGATGTCCGTCCGGCTGGCGCACGACACGCACGCCGTGAATGGCGAGGTCGGTAAGCTGTGCGAGCTGCGCTAGTTGCGCTAGCAGGGAATTAGCCTTCGCCCGACGACCGAAGAACACCACGTCCACGCCCGGTGTTGTGTGCTGGTCCACCAACATCGCGACATGCTCGCCGCCCTCCAGCGCACGCAACAGCCTCAATGGCGCGTCGCGACCGGCCGCAACCATGTTTCCCATGCATCGCTCGCGGTGAGCCGCGATCAAATCGCTTACCGCTCCGATATTCGGGCGACGATAGAGAATTCGACATGGTCAAGCCCAACGTCCGCGCCGCCAGTCCGGGAACCTCCCAATTCGCCAGATGCGTGGCGAATATCAGGCTCGGCTTCTCGCCATCGCAGAGCCGCTTCAAGCGCACATAGCTGGCTTGATCCAGGACGACGTCGCTTTCGTCAGCCGGTTGCAGCTTCTCCGGGTCATGGACCGTGATGCGGTCGAGGTGCGCGTACTCGGCCGCGACCCGTCCGAGATTGTCCCACACACCCGTAAGGATTGTAGCGATCTCGGCCGGCGATTTATCGGGAAATGCCGCCGCAAGATTAGCGCGCCCGACGCGATGCTCGGGGAGCCACGGCCCCACGACCCGCATAAGCCAGCCCAAAACATTTGCCATGCGCTTGCGATCGATGCGGCGCAGAATCCAGAACCCCCCGACCGTGACCCCGCCAAGGAGGCGGTACTTGAGTGACCGCAGCACCAGAGCTGAATTTCGCGTGCGTGCCATGGCGTCGCAGACCCAAAAAAAGTCACGACGATCTTCCCGAACACCTTGGTCCAAGTTCGGTCACGATGCTGTTGCGAGAGAGCAACCGCGGGCACGAGATCATCAGTCAGGCGCCGCGGCGAGTGCGGAAACTTCATCACCGGAATACGACAGCAATTGGGAGAGCTTGACCGGGAACTGAACCGGCTGGTGAATTGATGACCCTCCTCCGAATGAGTGGACACCTGTAGTGGGCTCGCGGAGCCAGGAGGTGTCGGCGGGCTGTATCTCGCCACCGTCACGGACCTCTTCAGCCGCAAGATCGTCGGCGGGCTGTATCTCGCCACCGTCATGGACCTCTTCAGCCGCAGGATCGTCGGCTGGGCGATGCGCGATCATCTGCGCACGGGCAACCGCGCTCATGATGGCGGTCCGGCGACAGCGGCCGGCCGCGGGGCTGATCCATCATTCTGATCGCGGGGTGCAACACGCATTGCGCGACTATCGTGCCGCCCTCAATGCCGCCGGCATGACCGCATCGATGAGCCGCAAGGCCGACTGCTTCGACAATGCCCCGATGGAGAGCTTTTTCCACACGCTCAAAACCGAGCTCATCCATCGCCGTCAATACGCGACGCGGGCCGACGCCCCGCGTGACATCTTCGCCTTCATCGAGGGCTTCTATAATCGGACCAGGCTTCATTCAGCCATCGGCTACATCAGCCCAATCGAGATGGAGCAAAAAGCAGTTTAACCCCGTCCACAAATTCGTGGGAACATCATTGAAGCTTCTTCGGCATAGGCGGATGTTTCGGCACCGGCGAACTGCGTGCGCTGATAATGCTCAAAATGAGTAGCCGATACGGGCGCCGTAGTTATTGAGGCCTTGGTTGCGATCGCAATTAGTTCCGAAAACACCGTTTCCGTTGGATATGTGATCGAAGGTAGCGATGACGTGCCAGTTCTGGGTGAGGCTGTAGCCGAGCGAACCGCCGACATGAAACAGTGGATTGCAGCCCAAAGCTACGTGCGTCGCGTCGCCGGCCGTCGTCCCGTTGGCAAGCGCCCCGCCGAAAAAAAACTCCGCGAAGAATTGGCTGAGTAGTGGAATGGTCCAGAGTCCCCCAGCATACGCGTAGCTCGTTCCGCCGGACAGGTTGGCCATGACCCCTAGATGTGGCCGCGGGACCAAGAAATCCCACCACTCCCCACGTCCAAAGGGCAACCGGGGAAACACGAACTCGCCGTTGATATCGATTTGTCCGCTCTCAATGCTGCCCACGCCGTGCGCGAAACCGCCAAAGCGAAGCTCGTATCGATGGGGATCACGCAGTTGTCCCGACCACCTGGGGGCCACTAGTTCATCTGCTATAGCGGGCTGCCAGAGCAGTGCGACGATGATTTCGGTCGCGAGCGCCATCATGGTCGCTGGCGAACGCCATCGCAACTTGCAGCCATGTTGCATGGTTGGTCCCAAAGCCTCACTTCCAGTGAATGACGATCTATAACCGCGACAGTTTCAAGCTCCATCCGTGAGGTCGCTTGGATTTCCGCCGCCTGTTGCAAATCCGACACACCACGTAGCGCTTCGGTGTCTTCAGCGCTCGTCATTTCAATCCGACCGCACACGGGAGGCGGTTAGACGGATCAAAGCCCCACCGCCCTTCCATATGCGGGGGTACAAACTCGGCCCTTCAGGCGATGTCTCGTCAACGACCGGATTACCACCGAGAGCGGACCTCCCTGCGTCACGATCGCAGACGCGATGCCGGACCTGGCGCAGTAACGATGAGCTATCCGCTCGTCGCTGCGGTTGAGTTTCAGGGCGTTGCGGACGTAAGAGCCGTTTGTAAACTCAGGCGCCGGTGATGCTATTTCGCAGCTTGAGCGGGCTCGCGATGGTCCGTAGTGTCTCGAAGCCTTCGCCGGTGCCGAGGATCTTCATGTTGCCATAGTCGAACATGCGCCCGAGAAACGATTGATCGACCCGGACGCTCTCGACCTTGTCCGTGTTCATTTCGTTGGTCTGCAGCCGGATAAGACCTTTCTTGTAGATTACGCGCCGGTTGGTGACGACGATCTCAGTGATCCACGACTGGAACCATTCCTGGACCAGAAGAACGACCGCACCGAGCGCGAGCGCGTATACCGTATACAGCCAGACTCCCGTCAGGAGCCGCTTTTCGCTGAACCAGAAAGCGGCCACCGCTAGGAGCGCAACCGCAATGCCGGGCCAATACACTATCCAATGAATTGACGAGATGTGCCGGACTTGCTCACCGGGTTGCAAAACGCGCTCAACATAGCTCATGACGACGGCTCTCCTCTTTAGGCATAACGAATTCGGCGCCACCTTTCATGCTGATGAAAGTGCCTCAGTAGTGCGGGGGCAGTTGCGTTCAGCGTCCTTGCGTCGGTGGGCGTCCTTGCACGGGTGATGATCAGGACGGGGCCGAGGACCGCAGGACGCCTTTCTGACCTGTGTCGGTGGGCAATGCCTCTCCCCGACTCAGCGCGGCCCGCCGGTGCATTTTGTGGCTAGGCCCGGCCGCCTACCTGCTCACGCGGGGCGCTGAAATGAAAAAGGGGCCGCTGCCGACCCCTCATCATTGCCTGCCGCGCCGTTGCACCAGATCACACCGTCCTGGTTTGCCTTACGTCGGGTTCGACGCGCCCAAACTCCAGCTACTAAACCGCGCGCAGGTTACATATTCCGGGGCCCAGCCACTAATCATGGTATTTTCCAGTTCCAAGCCTCCCGCGACGAGGTCGAGTTCGGCTGCGCTCAACTCTCGGCGTTCGTTGTTATTAGTGACGCCGTGCTCTGACATTTCAGTGTTGAGTGCGGTCATTTTGCTCCTCCTCTGATAGTTGTAGGAGAGGTCTATGTGCCTCCTGTGGAACTGTGTCTTCAACCCCGGACTCGGTTCAAGCGTAGCCATGCACTTGAGGAATGAGGCCGCCTCAGTTGGCGGCCTCGTCATTTGAGCCTTCTATTGCGGACTGTCATGAACCGGGCACGGTAGGGTCGACACATATTTCGAGAAGAGCCGTCCGGCGGGGATCGCGGCGTCGCTGAAACCCGTACCCCGGCGACGCCGGTATCGTGGCAGTGCCGCAGATGGCGCGTGCCTCAAATGTTACAACTATCCTCTGACATCGTCTCAAGGAAGGAACGGCGTGCGCCTTCGTACCGTCCAATTACGTTGAGGAAGTGGATGCCCTCGACATCGTTGAGGCCGCCAGACACGGCATCCAGTTCGTCGTCTTGCAAGGCCCGAATGTCGTGGCCAACGTCCAGCCTTCCCGTCTCACTCGTGTTCATGGTCGTGCTCCTGTGACATTGCCCCGAAAAAAGCCCCGCCTGATCAAGGGCAGGGCCAGAACACTTTCCAGCAGGTTCGCCGATGCTAGTAGGTGGTAATAAGCAGGTCGTAAAAGCCGCTGGCTCTCGGAACGAAAGCCGGCCCGTCAGTCTTGATCGGCCATGCATTTTCCAAATAGTAGCCGCCGCCACCGCTCACCAAGTCCAATTCGTCGTCCCGCAACACGCGGTCAGTCTTGGCATTCTCGATCTTGCTCATCAGTCCGCTCCTTGGGTTCGGTGGCTGCCGTCACGCCAGATCACACCGTCCTGTTTTGCCTTATGTCTACATGGGCAGGGTAAGCTCGGCTAATGCTGACCACTGCAACATTTAGCGAAGGCGGTCGGGTTAGAACCCTCCCAGTAGTTAAAACTTATTGACTCTATGGGGAGCCCGTCACCGCCAACCCCGCCCCCGACCATGTCGAGTTCGGCTGCGGTCAACTCTCGGCGTTCGTTGTTATTAATAGACATCGCATTCTCCTTATGAACCGAGTACGACCACCGCACCCGTTCGATGCGGACAATGCCATGTTCGAAACCGCTGCGCTGTTCCGTAGGGAACCAAGCCAGGGCACGCCGACCGTGGCGGCGCGGGCGCCGCTGCCGGTGATCAGGTTTCTTGAGTGACACGGAATGGGGATGGAATTAAGGACTACATTCTGGACTACGGCAAATTCCAGTGCGGCGACCGTCTGAGCGGCTGGTGCGGAACAGGGGGATGCGTGACGGAGATCTTCGCGTCACAACCGAACGGCAGGTTCGCAAAGGTGTTAGGTGAAAATGTGCATCGCGTGCGGTTCGCGCGCGTAAAAGGAAGGTCGGCAATGCTTCTCAGTGTGCACTCGATAGCTTGCGACGGCGCTAAAAAACGGCAAAGCACAGAGCATGCATCGTGACACTGTTTTTTGACGGGTCTAGGGTCAAGGGCAGATGGAGCAACCGGTGACCTCGGCAATGGCCATAGTGCACTTGTGCCGAGGCGCTGTCTGTCCGAAGGCCGACCCCCGCAGGGATCAGGCGCTAGCTCGGTCCAAGCGGCTGATTGTGTTCGGATTAACAGCGTAACTGCGGGCGATGTAGGTCTCGCCGTCCGCGATGCGCTTCAGGGCTTCCTGGCGCTAGTGAGGATTGAGCTTGCGTGGGCGGCCGAAATTTACGCCCTTGGCCATCGCACCCTTGCGGCCCTCGCCGGTGCGCGCCCGGATTAGTTCGCGCAGGTCGTCCTCGTGGCCTTCGACCGTGATCGCGGTCGCCCCGAGTTCGACCACCTGCAGCCCGAGCCTCTGTGCCATCTCGGCGAAGAGCTGTGTGCCAACGCCCGGCGGCAGCCGGTACCCAAATTTTCAGGGTTTCACCTGAGTGACAAACTGAGTTTGCCCCGCAAGGATGAGATCGCCAGACGATACAGGAGGCGATGGGTGTCCATAGTTGAGTTCATCAAGATGTGTCTGACGGGATTTGCAATATCGGCCGCTATTATCGGCTCAGCCGTTGTCGTTATTGCCTTGGCTCCATGAACGCCACCGGGTCCCTGCCGACGCCCGGCGGCAGCTCGTAAGTCTTGGTTAGCGGCGGGTCGCTCAGGCTACTGCCTCCGCGAGCGTCCCTTCTCGCGTGGCGCGGTCGGCCATGTGGCGATCGACCAGGCTCATCAGGGAGCACAGGGCGACCAGCTCGGCGGTGTCGCGCTCCTGCTCCACTTCCGTAATGCGGCGCCTGAGCGCGGCGATCTCATCTTCCGCGACCGCACCGGCTTCCAGCTGCTTTCCCCGCACCTCAAGCTCCTGGATGCGCGCCTTGGCCGCCGCCAGCTCCCTCCGCAGCGCGTCGATCATGGCGGCCGCGGCTTGCCCTGCGGCGCGCCTGCGCCGCATGTACTCACGCATGTAGGCGGTCTTCGCGGCGCCCTTGAGCATTTCACTCCCCGGAATGGCGCTGCGGGCGCCGTGCTGGGCAGCTAAATGAAGGCGCCGGCCTTACTGCGAGGTGACGGCCGAATTAATGTTTGGCAATCAAACGCGGCAAGCTGCAGATGTGGCAAAGCGCCTGACGCCATAGGTCACGCCCGATGCGTCGAATCGCACTCGTCCGTGCGGCCTTCGACGGTGATCGCTGACGGCGCTTGCTCCATCACGTGCAGCTCGAACGTCTTCGCCATGCCGGCGACCATGGGCGGGCGACCATAGGAGCGAGGGGGCAGGTCGGGGTCGGACGAGCTACGTGACGAGCTTGTCGCGGCCGGGCGGCAACAGGATCGGGGTGTTCGTGAGCCAGCTCGAGCTCGCGGGACCGGTGTCGGTCACGGCGAGCTTCAATGAACCGCATTCCCCGGCAGGCGCACGGTGAAGACCGAGCCCTTGCCCGGTTCGCTCGCCACCGTCACATCACCCCCCATCATCCGCGCGAGCTTGCGCGAGAGGGCAAGGCCGAGCCCGGTGCCGCCGTAGCGCCGCGCGGTCAAGGAGTTGGCCTGGGTGAAATCCTGGAACAGCTTCGCCTGCTGCTCGGCGGTGAGGCCGATGCCAGTGTCCGCCACCGCCAGCTCGATCCAGTCGCGGCCGTCCGCGACCTTCCGCACCCGCAGCGCCACCTCGCCCTCCTTGGTGAACTTGCAGGCGTTGCTCAGCAGATTGAGCAGGATCTGCTTAAGCCGCATGGGATCGGCGTTGAGCGGCCCGACGTTCGCCCCGCTGTCCACCACGAGGCGGTTCTTGTTCTTCTCGGCGAGCTGTCCGGCAGTGCCGATCACCTCGTCGACCAGGCGAGCCAGGTTCACAGGCTCGAGGTTCAGCTCGAGCTTGCCGGCCTCGATCTTCGAGAGGTCGAGCACTTCGTTGATGAGGCCGAGCAGGTGGGTGCCGGCTGCATTCACGCGGCGTAGTGGCTCCGCTGCCTTTTCCGTGCCGAACTTCCCCGCATTGGCGACCAGCATCTCGGTGAGGCCGATGATGGCATTGAGCGGCGTGCGCAGCTCGTGGCTCATGCTGGCGAGGAACTGCGACTTGTGCTCGCTCGCGAGCGCGAGCTGGCGGCTCTTCTCCTGGATTTCATCAAACAGCCGCACGTTCTCAATCGCGATGACCGCCTGGTCGGCGAAGGTGGTAAGCAGCTCGATCTGCCTGTTGCTGAATGGCCGCACGGTAGAACGGAAATTTGACATGATGCCGATGGGCGTTCCCTCGCGCAGCAACGGGACACCGAGCATGGTGCGGAATCCGCCAAAATTAATGGCTCGGGTCCAGGTGTACTCCGGATCTGCCAGCACATCGGGAATGTGGACCGTCTCGCCCTCGAGAACAGTACGCCCGATCAGGGTGCCACGTCCGGGTCCGATCGGATTGTCGATCATCAGCTGCCGAAACTGCTCGGAAAATCCATGGCTAGCAGCCAGATGAAATTTCTCGCCGCCACGACGATATATGAGTGTGCTATCGGCATCGCAAAGCTGGGCGGCCGACACGACCAACGTATCGAGCACCGTCTGCAGATCGAACGTCGAGCGGCTGATCACCTTTAGCACGTCGGCGGTGGCCGTCTGTTGCTGCAGTGACTCGCGCAGCTCGTTGAGGAGGCGAGTGTTCTCGATGGCGATTACGGCTTGTGTGGCGAAATTCTGCACCAGCTCGATCTGTTTTTCGGTGAAGGGACGAACCTCCTGACGATAGATGGTGATGATTCCAACTAGTTCATGGTCCTTGAGCATCGGGACATCGAGAACGGTCCGATAGCCGCCGAGCTCAACGGTGGAGACGCGCAGCGGATCGCGTTCGATGTAGGCCTCTTCCGCCCGGACGTCGGCAACGTGGATTACTTGTTTGGTCTTTACAACACGAGCGAGGCCCGTTCCGGGGCCGGGACGGATCACAGGCTCGCGCTGCCGCTGCTCGGCATAAGCAGCTGGCGCGTTGTGAAGCGCGACGGAGCGGAAGCCATCGCCCTCGCACAGCCACAAGATGCCGAACTTGGCCTCACAGATGCTCGTCGCGTTCTCCAGCATGGTCTGGAACACCGGCTCCAGCTCGCCCGGCGAGCTGCTGATGACGCTCAGAACCTCGGAGGTCGCCGTCTGCTGTTCCAGCGCCTCGGAGAGTTCGCGCGTGCGCGCCTGCACCTCGTCGAACAGCCGCACGTTCTCGATCGCGATCACTGCCTGGTCGGCGAAGGTTGTGACCAGCTCGATCTGTTTCTCCGTGAACGGTTGTACCTTGTTCCGTGCCAGCGAGATCACCCCAATCGGTTTTCCTTCACGCAGCAGCGGTACCCCAAGCACGGTGCGCAAGCTGTACCTTTGTTGTATTTCGGAGTTCGTGTACTCCGGGTCAGCCAGCACGTCGGGGACATGAACGGTCTTTCCTTCCAAAACCGTTCGCCCGACGATGCTCCCCCGCCCCCTGTGCGGAACGGTCTTGAGATGCTCCTCGGCTCCCAACGGATAGCCGTAGGCGGTCGTCAAATGGTAGGCCTCGCCTTTCTGACGCGCGATGACGGCCATATCAGCTTCGCACAGGTGGGCCGCCGATTCGGTCAGCGCGTCCAATACCGTCTGCAGGTCGAAGGTCGAGCGGCTGATGACCTTGAGCACATCGGCAGTGGCGGTCTGCTGCTGTAGCGATTTACGCAGTTCGTTGAGCAGGCGCGTGTTCTCGATGGCGATGACCGCCTGGGCGGCGAAGTTCTGAACCAGTTCGATCTGCTTATCAGTGAAGGGGCGAACCTCCTGGGTGTAGATCGCAATGGCGCCGACAAGAGCGTTGTCCTTGAGCATCGGCACCACCAGCAGTGTGCGGCCGCCGCCGTCATCCACCACCGCCCTGAGCGGTGGATAGCCCTTGATGTATGCCTCTTCCTCCCTCAGGTCGGCGATGTGCACGACCTGTTTCGTGCGCGAAAGACGGCTTAGCGGGTCTTCGGGGTTGGGACGGATCACCGGTTCACGTTGCCGCTCCTCGACATGGGCTGGCGGTAGGCCGTGCATTGCAACCGACCGAAAACCCTCGCACTCAGAGAGCCACAACACCCCGAACTTTGCACCGCAGATGCGCGCGGCGTTGTCCAGCATGGCCTGGAACACCGGCTCCAGTTCGCCGGGCGAACTGCTAATGATCTGGAGGACCTCCGAGGTCGCTGTCTGCTGCTCCAGCGCCTCGGAGAGATCGTCGGTGCGTTGGCGCAGCTCATTGAGCAACCGTACGTTCTCGATCGCAATGACGGCCTGGCTCGCGAAATTCGCGACCAACGCGATCTCCTTGTCGCTGAACAGCCGGATGTCCTGGCGGTAGATGGCGATCGCGCCGACCAGCGCCTCGTCCCTGAGCATCGGCACCGCCATAACGGTGCGATAGCCACCCAGCTCGACACCCATCACAGCCAACGGATCGCGCTCGATGTAGCATCGCTCGTTCAGCATGTCGGCAATGTGGGCCGTTCTCCTGGTCGCGGCCACACGACCGAGCGGCAGGTGCGGACCCGGATGAACCAGCGCATTCTGCAGCAGCTTGGCCAGTTCGGGCGGCGCGTTGTGCAGTGCCGCGGCGCGAAACCCGTCACCCTCGCAAAGGTACAAGGTCGCAAACTTGGCGCCGCAGATCGTGACGGCCTTTTCAAGGATGGTTTCGAACACCGGCCTCAGTTCGTTTGGCGAACTTGAAATGACCTGCAGCACGTCGGCGGTCGCGGTCTGCTGCTGGAGCGACTCGCGCAGCTCATTGAGTAGGCGCGTGTTCTCGATGGCGATGACGGCCTGGCTGGCGAAATTCGTCACTAACTCGATCTGCCTCTCGGTGAACGGACGCACCTCCTGGCGGTAGATGGCGACTGCGCCGATCAGCTCGTTGTCCTTTAGCATCGGCGCCACGAGCAGGGTGCGGGCGCCTCCCGCATCGGCGAGCGCAACGAACGGACCATAGCCGTCGGCGTAGCCCGGCTCAGCTCTGATGTCGATTACGTGAACAAGTCGTCTACTGCGGGCGAGGCGCCCGAGGGGCAGATCAGGGCGCGGACGGACGACCTGCGCACGTTTCCGTTTCTCTGCGTATTGCGCGGGCACACCAAACGTGGCCACAGATCGGAACGCATCCTCATCGAACAGCAGCAATTCTCCGAATTTCGCACCGCAGAGCCGCGTCGCGTTCTCCAGCATGGCCTGGAACACCGGCTTTAGCTCTCCCGGCGAGCTGGAGATGACCTGCAGCACTTGCGCGGTGGCGGTCTGCTGCTGCAGCGATTCGCTCAGGTCGTCGGTGCGCTGGCGCAGTTCGTTGAGCAGGCGCGTGTTCTCGATGGCGATGACCGCCTGCTTGGCAAAATTGCCGACCAGTTCGACCTGCTTCTCGGTGAACGGCCGGACTTCCTTGCGATAGATCGCGATGGCGCCGACGAACGCCTCGTCCTTGAGCATGGGCACGATGAGCATCGTGCGGATGCCGCCGACATCGACTCCCGCCACCGTCAGCGCATGGCCTGCGAGATAGCTCCGATCCTCGCGAACATCGGAAATGAGGAGCGGCTTTCGGGCTTGGGCAACTCGCGCCAGGGGGACTTCCGGGTCGAGGCGAAAGACCGTCCCACCTCTAAACGGGCCCGTGTACGCCTCCGGCAGCTCGCCGTGAAACGCCGCACTGCGGAAGGCATCTCCTTCGCTGAGCCACATCGCGCCGTAGCTCGCGTCGCAAATACGAGTCGCGTTCGCCAGCATGGCCTGGAACACCGGCTCCAGCTCGCCCGGCGATCTGCTGATGACCTGGAGAACCTCCGAGGTCGCGGTCTGCTGCTCCAGCGCCTCGGCAAGGTCCCTGCGAGCTTCGGCGAGCTCGCGGTCACGCGCTGCGAGCTGCCCTTTTAGCTTGGCGACCAAGGTCCGAGCCAGGGTGGGACGCGTTCTCGCCTTCGTTCCCGCCGAACGAATACGACTCGGCGGTCCGCTTTCCGCCCCCTTGCGAGACAAGATCACCCCCTCGGTGCAACCCGTCGCCTGCTCGTCCTTGAGCGATCCCCTGGAGCGACAGCCTAGCACGTCCCACAGGCGGCGTGACGCCGGTTGCTCCGGCAATCGTCAGACTGATCACCCAGTGCCGGCCGCTTCCGGAAATGGCACATCTGAGACCTGCAATCGTGGCCCAGGGAGGTCCGCGCTCGGTGGTAATCAGGTCATTGACGGGCTGAGGCTACCTGGAGCCGAACTTTAACCAGCGGGTTGGACCAAGCCTGCGGCAGGAGCTCGGGTTGACTTAGTAGCCCTAGTCCGCACGAAAAAAGGCCGCCTTTCAGCGGCCCAGTGGACGGCGGTTGAAGGGAGGAGAGGACACTCGCCGTCTGGAAAACTCAGTATTGGATTTGATACCCCAGCATAGTGCCGCCCCGTTGAACGTGTCGTTCAAGAGCGACGAGACCTTCGCTGCCACGGGCCAGCGCCTGGTGCGCTGAACTGGGTGCCCCAAATGCCATGGCAGCAAGCTCGAGAGCCACGGCGACAAGTGCCGCCAAGAGGAGCGAACCGAGAACCGAGCCGATGACCGAACGTTTGCCGGTCCGGCGGTCAACATTTGCGCCCGTTCCCATGAGACCCTCCGTTGCCCCGTGATTCGATGGTGTAATCTAACTCGTCGCCCTAGCGCGGCAGGTGTGAGCAAGTTCACAGGGTCTGGCGGATTCAGAACATTTCAGCTTTTTCCCAAGGACGTGCCGAGGACTCTAGACGATGCTGGTTGCCATGCCAGTTGTGCGGTAGGCTCGTCGGCCAGCGAAAAAGAACAACACCATCAAACGCTGTCTGTGCGCTTCAGGGGAGGCACAGCATGAGACGGCGCGAGTTCATCACGCTGCTCGGCGGCGCGGCGGCGTGGCCTTTAGCCCTGCGCGCACAGTCCTCAAAGATGCATCGGATCGGAATTCTACATAGTGCATCGGGGGCAGAGGAAGGCGCTTTCCAGCAGGGTTTGCGAGAGACGGGCTTCATCGAAGGCCAGAACGTCTTGATCGAATATCGGCGGGCGATGGGCGTGTACGAGCGGTTGCCGAGTTTGGCCGCCGAACTTGTCGGACTGTCGGTCGATCTGATCGCGGCGTTGGGCACTCCCGCAGTGCGCGCCGCCAAGAGCATGTCAACCAAATCCGTTCCTGCCATTCCGGTCGTGTTCGTGATGGGGAGCGATCCGGTCAGTGATGGATTTGTCGAGAGCCTCGATCGGCCCGGCGGCAACATGACCGGCGTAACCAGTATCGCTGGTTCGGTAACACCCAAGCGCCTCGACCTGGCGCGTGAGTTTCTGCGCGACGATGCGGCAATTGCGCTTCTGATCAATCCGAGTAACCCCCTCAACGAAGCGGAACGCCAAGATGCCGAAGCCGCCGCTCGCGCCGTTGGACACCGGCTGGAAGTGCTGATGGCGACCGATCAAGCCGAGATCGATAAGGCGTTCGCTACGCTCAAGCAGCGCAAGATCAGCCTGCTCATCATTGCAGTCGACACATTCTATTACTCGCAGATGCAGCGAATGGCGACCCTTGCGTCGCAGGCGGCCGTACCAGTGATTGGCCCGCTACGCCAGTTCGCGTTGGAAGGTGGTCTTATGAGCTACGGCGCCAGCATTCCAGAGGTCACTCGACAGGCCGGCGTCCTGACGGGCAGAGTGCTCAAGGGGGCGCAGCCGGCCGACCTTCCTGTGCAGCAGCCGACCAAGTTCGAGTTGGTGCTCAATCTCAAGACTGCGAAAGCACTTGGCATTGACCTTTCTCCGAAGTTGCTCGCTATCGCCGACGAGGTGATCGAATGAGACGGCGCACGTTCCTCACGATGCTCGGCGGCGCGGCAGCGTGGCCGCTGGCGGCATGGCCGCTCGCGGCGCGCGCGCAGCAGCCGGCGCTGCCGATGATCGGCTATCTGAGCTCGTCGACGCCTGAGGACTATGGGGAGCTGCTGCGTGCGTTTCGCCAAGGCATCAAGGACATGGGCTATGTCGAGGGCGAAAACGTCGCGGTCGAATACCGTTTTGCGGAGAACCAGCCGGATCGCCTGCCGGTGCTCGCGGCCGACCTGGTGCGCCGCGGGGCCACCGTGCTGATGTCGGCCGGGGCGCCGGCCTCGGTTGCCGCCGCCAAGACCACATCAACGGTCCCGATCGTGTTCACCGTCCCCGAGGATCCGGTCCGGCTCGGGCTGGTCGTCAGCCTGGCGCGGCCCGGCGGCAATGCCACCGGCGTGAATTTCTTCGCGGCCGAAGTGGCGGCGAAGCGGCTGGAGATCCTGCGCGAGCTCGTGCCCTCGGCGGCCCGCGTAGCCGTGCTCATCAATCCCGCCGATCCCACCGCCGCCGCCGCCAACCTGCGCGACGTCGAGGCAGCCGCCCGCGCCATGGGTCTGCAGATCCAGGTGCTGCACGCCAGCACGAGCCGGGAGATCGACGCCGCCTTCGCGGCGCTGGCGCGCCAGCGCCCCGACGCCCTGTTCGTCAGCAGCGGGTCGTTCCTGACCAGCCGGCGCGTCCAGCTGGTCCATCTGGAGACGCGCCACGGCATCCCGGCGATCCACGGCTCCCGTCAATTCACCGAGGTCGGCGGGCTGATCAGCTACGGGGCGAACGTGGCGGACGCGACGCGCCAGGCCGGCGTCTATGTCGGCCGCATCCTCAAGGGCGCGAAGCCCGCGGACCTGCCGGTCGTGCAGGCGGTCAAGCTCGATCTGGTCATCAATCATCAGACCGCTCGGACGCTCGGCCTGGAAATCCCACCGACCCTGCTCGCCCGCGCCGACGAGGTAATCGAGTAGCCCCGCAGCCCTTCAGAATGATTCAGGTCTGGCCCAAGGACGTGTCGGCCGTCTCGGGGCAGACTCGCGATGCGCGAGGCCGTGCGCTAGGCTCGGTCGTCCAGGGGCACAGCATGAGACGCCGGGAGTTCATCGGGTTACTCGGCGGCGCGGCGGCGTGGCCGCTGGCGGCGCGCGCGCAGCAGGGCGAGCGCATGCGGCGCGTCGGTGTCCTGATGTTCACGACCCCGGACGAGCCTGAATCCCAAGCCCGCATCGCGGCACTCGCACAGGGGCTGCAGGAAGCGGGCTGGAGCGTCGGGCGCAACCTCCGGATCGATACGCGCTGGAGCAGCGGCGACATCGCGCGCCTGCGAGCAGATGCCGCGCAACTGGTCACTCTCGGTTGCGACGTGCTGGTCGCCGGCGTCGGCCCGACCACGGCCACCTTGCAGCAATTGACCCGCACTTTGCCGATCGTGATGGCCCAGGGCGTGGATCCGGTCGGCTCCGGCTTCATCAAGAGCATGGCGCGGCCGCGCGGCAACATCACGGGCTTCACACAGTTCGAGTTCAGCCTGGCCGCCAAATGGTTCGAGCTGCTCAAGGAGGTTGCGCCGCAAGCTGCTCGTGTCGGTGTCGCCCGGGAGGCGATCGGTCAGGTGGGCGTCGCCCAGTGGGCGGTGATCGGCGCCGCCGCGGCGCCGTTGGGCGTCGAGCTCCGCCCGATCGATCTGAGCCTGGGCGATCCCGAAGGGACATTGTCGGAATTCGCGCGGGAGCCAACTGACGGCATCATTGTGGTGGTGGGCACGTTCGCAACGATCCACCGCGATCGGATCGTCGCGCTCGCCGCGCAACACCGGATACCGGTCGTCTACCCCTATCGCTTCTTCGTCGAGGCCGGCGGCCTGATGTCGTATGGGCCCAACCTGACCGAGGGCTACCGACGTACGGCGGCTTACGTCGATCGCATCCTCAAGGGCGAGAAACCGGCCGACCTGCCGGTGCAGGCGCCGACCAAGTACGAGCTGGCGATCAACCTGAAGACCGCCAAGACGCTCGGCCTCGAAATCCCGCCGACCCTGCTCGCCCGCGCCGACGAGGTCATCGAATGAAACGCCGTGAATTCATTGCGCTAACAGGCGGCGCGGCGGCGTGGCCGCTTGTGGCGCGGGCGCAGCAGCCGACAGCGCCGCGGCGTATTGGGGTCCTGCTTGTAGGATTGTCACCTGAAAGCAAGCAGGCGCTGCATTTCCGGCAGGGGTTACGAGACGCTGGATACTCCGAGGGACGGGATGTGGTGATCGAATGGCGATCAGCCCAAGGCGATTATGATCGGGTACCGGAGTTGGTCGCGGACCTGATCCAGCGCAGAGTTGATGTCATCGTCCTGGACAGCACTGTAGCCACCCAGGTGGCCAAGGCCTCTACGTCCACTATCCCTATCGTCATGGCCCTCGTCGTCGATCCGGTCGGATCAGGCCTAGTCAATAGCCTTGCTCGTCCTGGCGCAAACGTCACCGGGCTGTCGATGATGACGACAGAGCTCAACTCCAAACGGCTACAACTGCTCAAGGAGGTTGTTCCCCGACTTAACCGAGCCGCAGTCCTCTGGAACCCAGACCACCCGTTCCACGCCCAGGTGCTCGAAGACCTCAAGCTGATTGCGCCTTCCTTGTCGATGGAACTGAGCTCTGTGGCGGTGCGAACTCCCGATCAATTTGGTCCAGCCTTCTCGGATGTCAGCCGAGTGCAGGCCCAGGCGCTGTACGTCGTTGAGGACCCCATCTTCTTTTCCCATCGAACGACGCTTTTGCAGCTGGCATCGACGGCCCAGCTACCAACCATCCACGAATTGAAGCGGTTTCCCGAGGCAGGCGCCCTCATGTCTTACGGACCCGACCTCCATGATTTATTCCGTCGCGCCGCCATTTACGTCGACCGGATTTTCAAGGGCGCTAGGCCGGCCGATCTGCCCATCGAGCAGCCGACCAAGTTTGAGTTCGTAATCAACCTCAAAACCGCAAACATGCTCGGCCTTGACGTGCCGCCGATCCTGCTCGCCCGCGCCGACGAGGTGATCGAATGAGACGCCGTGAATTCATTGCGCTAATAGGCGGCGCGGTGGCGTGGCCTAGCGCGGCGCGCTCACAGCAGGCCGGCCACATACCCAGGATCGGTGTCCTGTGGCCCGGCGCTTCTCCGCCCGCCTCGCCTCGCATGGAAGCGTTTCGGCAGGGATTGCGCGAACTCGGGCCTAGTTGAAGGCCGCGATGTTGAAATTGAGCTTCGCTATGCTCAGGGAGGGCTGGAGCACCTTCCCGAGCTCGCTGCCGAGCTGGTCCGCCTGAAGGTCGATGTCATTCAAGCATCTGGCGATCTGGCGCCCCGCGCAGCCCAGCGAGCGACTGGCACGATTCCAATCGTTGCATTTAGTGATGACATTCTTGGCGCCGGGCTCGTCACCTCTCTGTCGCGGCCGGGTGGCACCACAACCGGCCTGACAATCTTGTCTCCGGAATTGAGCGCGAAGCGACTGGAGGTCCTGCGAGATGTCATTCCGGAGCTGTCGCGCGTGGCCTCCCTTTGGGACCCCACGACCGGCGCGTCACAGGTGGCGTTGACGGAGAGTGCGGCCCAATCGTTGCAAATCCGCCTGAAGGTTTTGGAGTTGCGGCGTCGCGGCGACCTTGCTGATGCCTTCCTCACAGCAAAAGCAGACAGTGCCCAGGCCCTCAACGTGTTCTCCTCTCCGTTCCTCGCCTCCTTGTACCGAGAAATCATCGATCTGGCGGCCGAACACCGTCTCCCGGCAATCTACCAATGGAAGGAACATGCGGAAGCCGGGGGCCTCGTCTCGTACGGACCCGGCCTTGTGGCACTATGGCGGCAGACTGCGATGATTGTGGCCAAAGTCCTCCGGGGTGCCAAACCCATCGACTTGCCTGTCGAACAGCCGACAAAGTTCGAGCTGGCGATAAATCTCAGAACTGCCAGGACGCTCGGCCTCGTCATACCACCATCTATCCTGCTGCGCGCCGACGAGGTGATCGAGTGAACCGGCGCGCGTTCATCACGCTGCTGGGCGGCGCGGCTGCGTGGCCGCTGTCGAGCACTGCCCACGCCGCCGCCGATCTCTTCGGCCAGAAGTGGCTTGTCAACTCTATCAGAGGTGTGAGCACGTTCGACAAGTTCCGGTCTGAACTGTTGATTTCAGAGGACGGCAAGGTCAGCACTACGGTCGGTTGCAATCGCATGGTTGGCAGAGCGACGATCGATGGCGATCGGTTGACCGTCGGTCAGCTTGCCTCGACGAGGAAGGCCTGCCCCCCGCCGCTGATGGAGCTGGAGGGAAAGTACGCTGCAGCTCTCGGCACTACGCGCTCATTCCGTATCAAGGGGCGGCTGCTTAAGTTCGTGGATGGGGCGGGCGACAGTCTAATTATTTTCATGCGCACAAGGTAAGCCAAGCCAAGCGGCGACGCTCGCCGCTGTCATTGTCTGGGCAGCGGCACTCGACTTTGCCCAATACCTACGTGGGGTGAAGCCGGCCGACCTCCCGGTCGAGCAGCCGACCAAATTCGATCTGGTCGTCAACCTCAAGACCGCCAAGGCTCTCGGCCCCGACATTCCACCGACGCTCCTCGCCCGTGCCGACGAGGTGATCGAGTAGGGGCTCGTGAGCCTTGCCGCACCAGCAGGTCTCTCCGAAGGGCTTGCCATGATTTCAGAGAAGACCATGGATTCGTCCAGAGCTGTCGGCTGCTGGCGGGGTGGCGGCGACAGGGCAAAACGCACCAGGGGACTCCGCTTAGTCAGCGCGAGGCATGTGGTCGGCGCGGGGGCCCTGATGGGACCTGTGCCCGGCCCTGGCGGATTCAGAACAATTCAGGTCTCGCCCAAGGACCTGCCGACGATCCTGGACCATGCTGGTTGCCATGCCAGTTGTGCGGTAGGCTCGTCGGCCAGCGAAAAAGAACAACATCTCCAAACGCTGTCTGTGCGCTTCAGGGGAGGCACGGCATGAGACGGCGCGAGGTCATCAGGCTTCTGGGCGGCGCGGCGCTCGCGTGGCCGCTGGGCTACTCCACACCATGTGCGGCCGAGAGTCAGCAGCCAAGGAAGATCCCGCGGCTCTGCTTCCTGACGTTCGATCCGGGTACATTGCAGACGCGGTCGCCGCGATTCGACGGTTTTTTCAGTGGCCTCCGGGACCTCGGATATGTGGATGGCCGCACCATCAACATCAGCTATCTGTCCGCCGACAACAACGGCGACCGGTTTCCCAGCCTGATTGACGAATGCCTCGGTCTCACGCCGGACGTCATCGCAGTAACGACCACCCCCGCCGCTCATCTTTTGAAGAAAGCGACCCGGACGATTCCGATCGTCATGGTCGCCCTCGGCGACCCTCTCGGGACCGGGGTCGTCGAGAGCCTTGCACGACCCTCGGAAAACATCACCGGGATGTCGCTGATGGTACCCGAGCTCGCGGTCAAGCGGCTCGAGCTGCTCAAGGAGCTCGTGCCCGGGATTGCGCGGGTGCTTGTGCTGTCGTTCCTCTCCGACCCGATCGGACCGCTGCAGGTGAAAGCGATGGAGGGAGCGGCTCGTTCGCTGGGCGTGGTGCTGCAGGTCCATGACATTCGGACCGCCGACGACATTCCGGCCGCGTTCCAGGCTGGAGCCCGAGAGGGCGCCGAAGGGCTTCTCGTGACGACCGAGAGCATATTCATCGTTCATCGCGCCCGAGTGACCGAACTCGCGGCCCGGTACAAGTTGCCGGCCGTATATCCCTTCCTGTTGCCGGTTACCGATGCCGGCGGCCTGACCGCATACGACGTAAAGGCTCCCGTTCTTCATCGGAGTGCAGCCGCCTACGTCGACCGAATATTGAAGGGAGCCAAGGTGTCTGAACTTCCGGTTCAGCAGCCGACGCAATTCGAGCTCGTCATCAACCTGAAGACCGCCAGGGCGCTCGGCCTTGAGGTGCCGCCGACCCTGCTCGCCCGCGCCGACGAGGTGATCGAGTGAAACGGCGCATGTTCATCACCTCGCTGGCCGGCGCGGCGGCTTGGCCCCTGCTGGCGCGCGCGCAGCAGCCGGCCCTGCCGGTGATCGGGTTCCTCGATCTACGGTCACCCCACGCGATGGCGGACCGTCTGGGCGGGTTTCGCCAGGGCCTGAAAGAAACCGGCTATGTGGAAGGCGACAACGTAACGATCCTCTACCGCTGGGGAGAAAATAAGGTCGAGCGAGCGCAAGAACTGATGGCGGAGCTGGTTCGCCGGCAGGTCGCCCTGATCTACGCGGGTGGAAGTACTGCCGTCGTATCGTCCGCAAAGGCGGCAACCGCGACGATCCCGATCATCTTTGTCGTCCCGCAAGACCCTGTCAGGCTCGGTCTTGTCGCGAGCCTCGCCCGGCCGGGCGGCAACCTGACGGGTATCAATTTTTTCAATACTGAGCTGGTGCCGAAGCAACTGGCGATCTTGCATGAGATGGTACCCCGAGCCGTCCGCGTCGCTGTATTCGTCAATCCGGCCAACGCTCCGACTATCCAGGCCACGGAGAGAGACGCGCAACCGGCTGCCCGCGCCATGGGGCTGCAAATCCAGATGCTCCGCGTCGGCACAAGCCGGGAGATCGATGCGGCGTTTTCAACATTTGCACGCGAACCGCCCGATGCCCTCTTTATTAGCGCCGACGGCTTTCTCAACAGCCGACGAGCCCAATTCGTTCAACAGGCAGCGCACCATAGGCTGCCCGCTCTCTATTCAGGACGCGAGTTTTCCGAGATCGGCGGGCTGATGAGCTATGGGACCAACACCACCAATGCCTTTCATCAGGCCGGCGTCTATGCAGGCCGCATCCTCAAGGGCACCAAACCGACTGACCTGCCCGTGCTGCAGGCGAGTAAATTCGAACTCGTCATCAACGCCCAGACCGCCAGAATACTCGGCCTCAGCGTCCCGCCCTCGCTGCTCGCGCTCGCCGACGAGGTGATTGAATGAAGCGTCGCGAGTTCATCACGCTGCTCGGAGGCGCAGCGGTGTGGCCGCTTGCGGCGCGTGGGCAGCCGGCCGGCAAGGTCCATCGGATCGGCATCCTGCGCGTCGGAGCTCCGCCGCCGAGCTTCATCGTACCGTTGCAGACGGCGCTGAAGGATCTCGGCTATGTGGAGGGCAGGAATTATACCTTCGAGTACGGCTTGGCGAAGAGTGTGGCGGAGCTACCCAACCTTGCGGCCGATCTCGTCCGCCGCCAGGTCGACGTGCTCGTGGCCTCGGGCACTCCGGCGGTCATTCCGGCGCGCAACGCCACAACGACAATTCCCGTCGTTTTCATCGCCGCCTTGGATCCGGTCGCGACCGGGATCGTCACGAGTCTCGCGCGGCCGGGCGGAAACGTCACCGGATTGACTGCGGTCTTTTCCGACTTGACCGGTAAGCGGCTCGAGCTGCTCAAGGAGATACTGCCCTCGCTCACGCGCGTTGCGCTACTCTCGCGTCCGGC
Source organism: uncultured Alphaproteobacteria bacterium (assembly GCA_963777755.1). Lineage (GTDB taxonomy): Bacteria > Pseudomonadota > Alphaproteobacteria > Rhizobiales > Xanthobacteraceae > DATFWC01. The sequence continues at coordinate 368,191 of CAVZSC010000039.1, read as the reverse complement.
CAATCCGGGCCATTTTCAATATGTCGAGCAGGCGCTGATGGCAGCGCGAACTCTTGCGCGTCGAGCTGGAGGTCATGGCGGTGAACAGCCCTGACGATTTCGAACCGGCGTTCCGCCGCGTGCAGGGCGTTGGCGCGCTGATCCAGATCGATGACGCCATGTTCACCTCCCACCGGGAGAAGCTCGTCGAATTGGCGACCAGATATCGCATTCCGGGCGCTTACGGATTTCGGGAATTCGTGGAAATAGGGGGTTTCGTGGCGGTCGGCCCGAGCTACTCGGAGCTGTACCGGCGTGCTGGGTCATATCTGGACAAGATTCTCAAGGGCGTGAAACCGGTCGAGCTGCCGGTCGAACAGGCATCGAAGTTCGAGTTCATTGTCAATCTGAAGACCGCCAAGGCGCTCGGGATCGAGGTGCCGCCTTCGCTGCTTGCCCGCGCCGACGAGGTGATCGAGTGAGACGGCGCCAGTTCATCACGCTGCTCGGCGGCGCGGCGGCGTGGCCGCTGGCGGCTCGGGCGCAGCAGGTGGGGATGCCGGTCATCGGGTTTCTCCACACTCAAGCACCTGACGTGGTCGCCGAATCGTTGCGCGGATTTCGCCGCGGGCTGAAGGAGGCGGGCTTTGTCGAAGGCGAGACCGTGGCGATCGAATACCGATGGGCCGAAAATCAGAACGATCGGCTACCGGCCTTGGCGGCCGATCTGGTCCGCCGCCGGGTTGCGGTGATTGCCGCCACTGGCGGCGTTCCCTCGTCGTTGGCGGCGAAGGCAGCGACCACCACGATTCCCATCCTCTTCATCGCCGGCGACGATCCGGTCAAGCTCGGCCTGGTCGGCAGCCTCGCGCGACCGGGCGGCAATCTGACCGGAGTGAATTTCTTCGGTGCCGAGCTGACAGCCAAGCGACTGGAGCTCCTGCGCGAACTCCTTCCCGCGGCCAGACGAATCGCCGTCCTGCTCAATCCCGCCAATGCCGAGGCGGACTCCACGCTCAGGGACGTTGAGGCGGCTTCTCGCCAGACGGATCTGCAGATCCGGATCCTGAACGCAAGCAATACCGGCGAGATCAACGCTGCGTTCGAAACTCTTGCGCGACAGCGCGACGATGCACTCATCGTCGGCGCCGGCCCTCCCTTCAACGGGAGGCGTGTCCAACTGGTTCAGCTCGCCACGTACCACCGAATTCCAGCCGTCTATGCCGGGCGCCAGAACGTGGAAGTCGGCGGCCTGATGAGCTACGGAGCAAGCCTCACGGAGGCCTATCGACAAGTCGGCGTCTACGCTGGCCGCATCCTGAACGGTGCGAAGCCCTCCGACCTGCCGGTCGTACAGTCGAGCAAGTTTGAGCTCGTAATCAACGCCCAGACCGCCCACATGCTCGGCCTTACCGTGCCATCATCGCTGCTCGCCCGCGCCGACGAGGTCATCGAGTGAACCGACGCGCGTTCATCACACTGCTGGGCGGCGCGGCGGCGTGGCCGCTCGTCGTGCACGCCGGGCAACCGAAGACAGCGGTCATCGGCTTCCTTGGTGTGAACACAGCTTCAGTCCAGACGCGCTGGACCGCCGCTTTTCTGGAGAGGCTTGGGGAACTTGGCTGGACGGAAGGCCGCAACGTGCAGATTGAATATCGCTGGGCGGAAGGTCGCGCCGAGCAATTCACGAGGTTCGCGGCCGAGTTTGCGCGGCTCAAAGTTGATGTGATCGTCACGTCTGGAACACCGGCCGCGCTAGCCGCCAAACGGGCGACGAGACGGATCCCAATCGTGTTTGCACTGTCGGCAGATCCGGTCGCCAGTGGGCTCGTCGCTAATATGACTCGGCCGGGTGGCAATGTAACCGGTCTCTCCAACCAGTCACACGATCTCATCTTAAAGCGTCTTCATTTGTTGTTGGAGGTAATCCCCGGCTTCCGCCGGTTAGCAGTGATGGCCAACGCCGCCGTTCCCAGCACCACCCTCGAGATGGAGACCGTCGCATCCACGGCGCAAACTCTCGGCCTCGACGTCGTCAAAGCGGAAATCAGGCAGTCTGACGATGTCGCCTTGGCATTCCAGGCGCTCAATACCAGCCAGGCGCTTTATGTGTGCACGGACTCGCTCGTCTTCGTCAACCGGGCCCGTGTCAATGATCTCGCACTCAGAGCGCGTCTGCCGACCATCTACGGGTTCCGCCCGTATGTAGAGACGGGAGGGCTGATGTCGCTTGGTGCGGATGTGACACACCTGTTTCGGCGCGCGGCAGAGTATGCCGACAAAGTGCTTCGCGGAATGAAGCCGGCCGAAATTCCGGTGGAGCAGCCGACGAAATTCGACCTCGTTATTAATCTGACCACGGCGAAAGCGCTCGGGCTCAATCTTCCTGCGCCCCTGCTTGCCCGCGCCGACGAGGTGATCGAATGAGAAAATGATGTCAGAGCCGAAGGTCCAAAGCTACGCCGATCGTGCCGAGCATTGCGAGCTGATGGCGCTCCGGGTGAAAGACCCTGAAGCCCGACACAGATTTGTTGAACTCGCAAGGAAATGGCGGGCTTTGGCAAAAGAGAGTAACGAACAGGATCACACGTGAACAGCCTGCCTAAGCCAACGCCTATGATGATCCACGACTGATACGCGTGGTGCGGAGCTTTACATGCGTCATGGAGGCATAGAGTACACGGTCAAAGCGAGGCCAGGCCCAAATCAATGGACGTGGACCGTCCACTTGCCCGGCGGTGCGACCAAGAGAGGCGAAATTACGGGTCCACGCGCCAATGCAGAAGAAAAGGCGATCCGCGCCATTGCCGAGTGGCTGCGAAGCAGTCGTGCTTCAAAAACAGTGCGCAGGTCCTGACGAGGCTGCCCTGACTGGCGCGGCGGCCAGGAGGTGCTGCGCCGCCCGCACGCCAGCCCGCTCGCGATACTCGCCGTCAGGCTCGCACCAGCTCGCGCGGCGGTCGCCGCCTGACGCCACTCGCCCGCCGTCACCGACCTGCCACTGGTGGCGGCGGGCGATGCGATTGAAAAAGCCGCGATGTGCTAGGCAGGATCTTGAGCGGCCGCGCGGCGCACCGGCTTCGCGCGGCCGCCGCAATTGGAATATTGCCACATGCAGGGGCAGGTCGTACCGCGCGCTCCGCCGAGAGTCGGATACAAAGAGTGGCGTGGTCGACGATTTGCGGTCAGCGCCGGCTGCCGAACAGGCGCAGCAGCAGCATGAACAGGTTGATGAAGTCGAGATAGAGCGACAGCGCGCCCCGCACGGCCTTACGGCCGGCGACCGTTCCGTCGTCCATGGGATCGTACATTTCCTTGATCTTCTGCGTATCCCAGGCTGTGAGGCCTGCGAACACGATGACCCCGACCACCGAGATGATCCAGTCGAGCCCGCTCGACTTCAGAAAGATGTTGACGAGGCTGGCGATGACGACACCGATGAGACCCATCACCAGGAACGAGCCGAAGCCGGTGAGATTGCGTCGGGTGGTGTAGCCCCACAGGCTCAGAGCCCCAAAGGCCCCTGCCGCGATGAAGAACACGCGCGTGATCGACGTCTCGGTGTAGACGAAGAATATGGTCGCCAATGACAGGCCGAGGGAAGCCGCATAGACGAAGAACAGTGTCAGCGCGGTGCCGGCCGACAGGCTGTCGATGCGGAAGCTGATGAAGAAGACGAGCGCCAGCGGAGCCAACATGAATACCCACATCAGCGGGCTGTTCAGCAACGCGGGCCCGACGATCTGCGACGTCATCCAGGCGACCAGGCCGGTCAGCGCCACACCGACGGCCATGTAGTTGTAAACCCGGATCATGTGGGCCCGTAGGCCCGCGTCGATCGCCGCGCGGTCGGTCGCGACAGGGGGGGTGGGCGCATAGCCGCGGTTGAAATCTGTCATGGAAGCAAGCCTTCTCGCTCTTGCGGGATCGCCAACGCGCTCAGCATAGCCCACGAGTACTGCTTCCGAAACCTGTACCTTGGTGCAGGTCGCGGCTGGCTGCAGCCCTTTGGGCCCGCGTTCGAGGGGCGAGCGCGCAGGGGGCCGACTGAGCCCGCCGACCAACCGCAGCCAACCAAGAGGGCGTGTCTGACGTATAGTCCTTGGGCGAGACCTGAAATCTTCTGAAATCGGCGGAATGGGTCTGGTGTCAGGTCAGCTTCATATCGGACTCCAGTAGTCCTGCTCCCGTTCAACCAATGACTGCCATGTGCCATGAACGGCCTAAAATGCATCGTCGGCGTCGGGTCCGCATTACCCCGAACTCCGGACATTGATCGCCACGGCCGGCGTGTCGCTGATGTGCCATAAGGCGACATTCGACAGGAGTGGTTTGTACATGGTGGTTGCGCGCTGCCTGCCCGGCAACCATGATGCCCCGCCCGCGATCAATTCGAATTGGCGCAAAGGCGATGGCCGATATTTTCATCAGCTATACTTCCGCCGACCGCGACTGGGCGTTCTGGATCGCCAAGGAGCTCGAAGCGCTCGGGCATATCCCGCACGTTCACGAATGGGAGATCGAGTGCGGCGGCGACATCTATGCCTGGATGGAGCAGCGCCACGACACTGCCAACCATGTGCTTTGCGTCGTGTCGGACGACTACCTGAAGGCGCCGTATTCCTCGCTCGAACGCAACGCCGCGCTCTGGCAGGCGGCTTCCAAGCGCCCGCGCTTCGCGCTGTTCGTCGTGGTGAAGCCCTGCAAGCTGCCGACGCTTTCAGATCACATCCGCCGGTGCGAGCTCTACGGCGTGCCGGAGGATGCGGCCCGCATCCGTTTTCGCGAATTCATGGCGAAGCGCGAGGCGCCCGCGGCCGCCGCCTTTCCCGGCAAGGTGTTCGCCGTCTCCAACATCCCGATCCGCGTACCCGAACATTTCCTCGGCCGCGACGACGCGCTGGCGGCCATCGATAGCGCGCTCGCCCGTTACAATGGCCGCGTCGCCATCACCGCGCTGCACGGGCTGCGCGGCGTGGGCAAGACCACACTCGCGGCGGCCTATGCGGAGCGCCACCGCGGCAACTACCGCGCCACCTGGTGGATCAGGGCGCAGACCCCTGACGGCATGCGCGCCGATCTCGTGGCGCTGGGCGTGCGGCTCAACTGGGTGGCGCCCGACGAGAAGGAGGAGCCGGCGCTCAAGACCGTAATGGAGCGGCTTGTGCACGAGGGCGAGGGCATTCTGCTGATCCACGACAACGCCGTCGATGCTGACGCGCTCAGGCCCTATTTGCCGCGCGGCGGCGCGGCGCGCGTGCTGGTCACCTCGAACGCGCATGCCTGGCGCGGCGTGGCGGCGCCGGTCGAGATCAGGCTGTGGCCGAAGGAAATTGGCGCCGATTATCTCATCGCCCGCACTGGCCGCACAGCCGAGCGCGCCGCCGCGCTGGCTCTGTCGGAGGCGCTCGGCGGGCTGCCGCTCGCGCACGAGCAGGCGGCGGCCTATTGCGAGCGGCTCGATCTGCCGCTTGCCGAATACGCGAAACGCTTCACCGCAGCCCCCGCCAAATTCCTCGACGATGCCCGCCACGCCCCGGCCGAGTACCACGACGGCCTCACGGTGGCGAAGACGTTCGCGCTCGCCATCGACGAAGCCGCGAAGCTCCACCCCGCCGCCGAGCCGCTGATCGTGCACGCCGCGTTGCTCGCGCCGGAGCCGATCCCGCTGTTTCTGTTCTCGCAGGGCCGCGAGAAATTCGGCGAGCCGCTCGCCTCCGCGCTCGAAGGCGACGGCCTTGATGAAGCGGTAGCGGCGCTGCGCACGTTCGCGCTGATCGACCGAGAGACAATTGCCGACGAGCGCGACCCCACGATCATCACCGACTGCATCCGTTTGCACCGGCTAGTACGTCAGGTGGCGGCAGCACGATGCGAGGGTGAGGCACGGGAGGGTGCGCAGCGCGTACTGGCGGAGGCGCTGGTTGCCGTCTATCCGGAGAACATCTGGCGCGATCCGCACACTTGGCCCCTGTGCCGGCGGCTCGATTCCCTCGCACTCGCTCTCGTGGGAGACGAAGCGACGGTTCCGAAAGGGGTTGAACAACGGACGGCTGACCTGCTCGGTTTCGCCGGTCAGTACAGGCACCACGCGCTTGCAACCTACGTTGAGGCGCGGCCGCTCCATGAGCGCGCGCTGGCGATCCGCGAGAAGGTGCTTGGCGCCGAGCATCCGGACACCGCGGAGAGCCTCAACAACCTCGCCCACCTGCTGCATGACCAGGGCGACCTCGCGGGGGCGCGGCCGCTCTTCGAGCGCGCGCTGGCGATCCGCGAGAAGGTGCTTGGCGCCGAGCATCCGGACACCGCGGAGAGCCTCAACAACCTCGCCCATCTGTTGCAGGCCCAGGGCGACCTCGCGGGGGCGCGGCCGCTCTATGAGCGCGCGCTGGCGATCTACGAGAAAATGCTTGGCGCCGAGCATCCGAACACGGCGACGAGCCTCAGCAACCTCGCCGAACTGCTGCGGGCCCAGGGCGACCTCGCGGGGGCGCGGCCGCTCAATGAGCGCGCGCTGGCGATCCGCGAGAAGGTGCTTGGCGCCGAGCATCCGGACACGGCGACGAGCCTCAGCAACCTCGCCCACCTGCTGCAGGCCCAGGGCGACCTCGCGGGGGCGCGGCCGCTCTATGAGCGCGCACTGGCGATCCACGAGAAGATGCTTGGCGCCGAGCATCCGAACACGGCGACGAGCCTCAGCAACCTCGCCGAACTGCTGCGGGCCCAGGGCGACCTCGCGGGGGCGCGGCCGCTCCATGAGCGCGCGCTGGCGATCCAGGAGAAGGTGCTTGGCGCCGAGCATTCGGACACGGCGGAGAGCCTCAACAACCTCGGATGCCTGTTCCGGGACCTTGGTCAGCCTGACAAGGCCGAGCCGCTCTTCCTTCGCGCCATCGCCGTGGGCGACAAGGCACTCGGTGCCGAGCATCCGCGACACGCGGCGATACCAGATCCATTATGCGCGGCTGTTGCTGATGACGGATCGCCCGGCAGAAGCGTTGCAGTTCGCCCGGGCTGCGCTGGCGGCGCACGAGCGTGCCAATGGTCCGAACCACCCTTGGACCAAGGATTCCGCAGCCGTCACCGTCGATGCGCTCGCCGCGCTCGGCCGCGCCGAGGAGGCCAAGGCGCTGCGCAAGAAATATGAGATCGAGGATCGAGCCGTATGATTGCTGCGGGTCAACAGGGCCCAAAGCGGACCGTCCGCGATGGGTCCGCTCTGCCTCGAGCTGCGGACATTGATCGTCGGGGCGGGAATGTCCCTTCAGTGCCACAAGCGGTCTCACACAATTCCTAACGCGGTTCCTTCCAACATACAGATCGCGCAGGCGAAATCGACCGGGATAGACAGTCCCGCAACGTGGCCTCGGATTTTGTCGAAACCTTCGGGCGTCCCTCATCGTTGATATCGAGTAGCCCACGTTTCGTGCCGATCGCGTGCCGTCATGACCACGCCGAAGGAAGTGGAACTCAAGTTGGCGCTGCCGCCAGCGAGCCTGCCACGTCTGAAGAACACGCCTCTGCTCGGCGCGCCAAGGAAGGGCGAAAAGAGCGAGACCCAGGTGTCCGTCTATTTCGACACCGAAAGCTACAAGCTGCGCCGGAAAGGACTGACGTTACGAGTGCGGAAGGCCGGCCGCCGCTACCTGCAGACCATCAAGGCGATCGGCGATGCCGGACCGTTCGAGCGCGGCGAGTGGGAAAGCGAGATCGCGGACCACAAGCCAGATCTGCGCCTCGCGCGCGGCACGGCGCTCCAGCGATTGTTGACCCGGAAGCTGCGCCGCAAGCTGAGGCCGATGTTCGAAACACGCGTGCGGCGCACCACCTATCCGCTCGCCGACGGCAAGCAGGGCATTGCGTTGACGGTGGACAAGGGCAGGATCGACACGGGCGCGCGATCCGAGCCTCTGTGCGAGATCGAGCTCGAGCTTCGCGACGGCGATAAGGCCGCCCTGTTCGAGGTGGCGCGCAAGCTTACGCATGCGGTTCCGGCCCAGCTTGCGATCAAGAGCAAGGCCGAGCGCGGCTACGAATTACTCGAGGGTAAAGGTGTAGAGGCCGTCAAGGCCGCGCCGGTCGTACTTGGCCCCGGTGCGACCACGCGCGATGGCTTCCGCGTGATCGGCCGCGCCTGCCTCGCGCAGGTGATCGGCAACGAGCCCGCGCTGCTGGGCGGAGACGCGGAAGGCGTGCATCAGATGCGGGTGGGCCTGCGCCGGCTGCGCGCCGCGATCTCGTTGTTCTCCGATCTCTTGCGCGATCCGGAAACGGCTGAGATCAAGAAGGAGCTCAAGTGGCTGGCAGGAGAGCTCGCGCCGGCGCGCGAGCTCCACGTCGTGATCACGCAGGTGCTGGCTCCGGTGCGGCGGCGGCACTCGAGGTCGGACGGCGTTGCGAGCCTGTCGCACGACCTTGCCGAACGACGCGCTGCCGCACTCAGGCGGGCCCAGGACACGGTCCGGTCGCCGCGGTTTCGGGCACTCACTCTCGATGTCGCGGCATGGCTCGAGGCTGGGCAATGGAAGGAGCCGGCGGACGACCTCCTGCGCGAGCGCGGTGATGTCCCAATCGATGCCTACGCAGTCACGGAACTGGACCGGCGCTTGCGCAAGATCCGCAAGAAGGGCAAGCGACTCACCGAGCTTGATCCGGCAAGCCGGCACAAGCTGCGGATCCAAGCCAAGAAGGTCCGCTATGCGTCGGAGTTCTTCGCCGGGGTCTTCCCGGGCAAGCGGGCGACAAGGCGGCGGGAAAAACTCCTTGCGACGCTGGAGGAGGTGCAGGATTGCCTGGGCGACCTTAACGATATCGCTGTCCACGAAGACCTGATCGCGACCGTGGCGAGAGAGATGCCGCACGGTCGGCGCCGACGCGGAAGCTCCAAACGCGCCTTCGCGGCCGGGTTGCTGACCGGTCGCGAGGACGCGCGGCTCGACACAGTGCTTGCAACGGCAACCGACGCCTATGCGGCCTTGGCCAAGGTCAAGGCATTCTGGCGCTAGAGCATGTCCCGATGAAAGTGATCCAGAGTCGTCATGGCCGAGCGAGCCGCTTAAGGCGGCGAGGGTTGTCCCGGCCATCTCGATAAGGAAGGCACGGCAGTGTCAAACCAATCGGGATGCGCGGGTCAAGTGTTTGTACCGGGGACATTCCTGACGGGTGTTCGGAGACATCCCTGATGGGTCAACATAGGAACGTCAGCCGCGCCGGGCCGCTTTGATCGCAGCGACATCGATCTTCTTCATGCCCATCATCGCATCAAACGCGCGCTTTGCTTCATCGCCCCCGGCCGCCAGCGCCTCGGTCAGCACGCGCGGCGTGATTTGCCAGGAGACGCCCCACTTGTCCTTGCACCAGCCGCACTGGCTCTCCTGGCCGCCATTGCCGACGATGGCGTTCCAGTAGCGGTCGGTCTCCTGCTGATCGTCGGTGGCGATCTGGAACGAGAAGGCTTCGTTATGCTTGAACGCGGGACCGCCGTTGAGGCCGAAACACGGGATGCCGGCAACTGTGAATTCGACCGTCAGCACGTCGCCCTCCTTGCCGGATGGGTAGTCACTGGGTGCACGGAGGACGGCACCCACCGCACTGTCGGGAAAGGTCTCGGCGTAGAAGCGGGCCGCAGCCTCGGCGTCCTTGTCGTACCAGAGGCAGATCGTGTTCTTTGCCATTGGGTGTCCTTTCGCTTTGAAGCCAAATTCACGCCTTGGTTCCCATCCGCTCGCTACCGAGATAGGTAGCCCAACCGTTTTCTCCACCCAGCGTTCATCAGCATGGTGCCTGCATCACCCAGAATAGGGTGCAGTCCATGGGCCGGTCCCGAGGCCTAGACCGCCGCGACGCACAGAACATCACGCAAGCGATCTGCAACAAGTGCGAGGTCTTTCCAACGCGCGATGTGAAGACAATCATGAGACGACACCGCGACTGGATCGAGGAGCGATTCTCCCCCTAACCGTCCGCCTTCCATCCGAACGCGCGGTGGAGTTGGGCCTCCTCGGGTCCGATAGCAATGAGCGCACTCAGTGAGGCTTCGCCGAGGCGTCCCAGTGGCCGCCCTCGTCCCTCGAGACGCGTCCGCACGCGTGCGGACGCTCCTCGGGATGAGGACGGATGAGGCTCGCCCGGAAAGACAGCCAGCCTCAATTCCCCTTCAGCCCCGCTTGCGCCACCACCCTGCCCCACTTCTCGATCTCGGCGCGGATGAAGCGGGCGAACTCCTCCGGCGTGGTGGGATAGGGCTCGGCGCCGATCGCGCGCATGCGTCCGATCACCACCGGGTCCTTGAGCGCGCCGACAACCGCCTCGTTCAATTTGGCGATGACCTCGGGCGGGGTCGCGGCCGGCGCCACCACGCCAAACCACCCCATGGCCTCGTAGCCGGTGAGGCCCGCCTCGGCGAAGCTCGGAACCTCCGGCAGGTTGGGGTCGCGCTTGGCGGAGGACACCCCGATCGCCTTGGCGTGGCCCGAGCGGATCATCGCCAGGGCCGCCGTGATGTCGGAGACGCCGAGCGGGATGTGGCCGGCGACGACGTCGTTCATGACCAGCGCCGAGCCGCGATACGGCACCAGGGGGATGTCGACCCCGCCCAGGTGGTTGAACAGAAGCGCGGTGAGATGCATGGCCGACCCGTTGCCGCCGTAGCCGATCGACAGGTTCTGCGTCTTGCCCTTGAAGAGCGCGATGACCTCGGCGGCGTTATTGGCCTTGAACGCCGGCGGCGCCGCCAGCACGAACGGGGTCGTGGTCAGCAGGCTCACCGGCGCGAGGTCCTTGAGCGTGTCGTAGGGCATCTTGTCGGTGAGGCTCATGTTGACCGTGAGCGCGCCCATCGGGCCGACGCCGAGCACGTAGCCGTCCGGCGGCGCCTTGGCGACCGCGTCGACCCCGATGGTGCCGCCGGCGCCCGGCCGGTTGTCGACGAAGACCGGCTGGCCGAGCCGTGCCTCCAGGGCGGGCTGGATCGCGCGTGCCACCACGTCGGTCTGGCCGCCGGGCGGGAAGGTCACGATGATGCGGATCGGCTTGGCCGGATACGGCTCGGCCGCCCCGGCGCCTGCCGGCAGTGCGACAGCGACGATCGCGCCGAGCGCGAGCCGAACGAGCGTCTCCATGGCGCTGCTCCCCTGGTTGGGCGTTTTGTGAGGGCCATTGCGCAACCGCGCCGTGCGCCTTGTCAATGGGGCTCGTTTTTGCTGGATTGCGGGGGCTGCCCGACCGGCGGCAGCCCGGAGGCGCGCATGGTTCCCTTCTTCGTCCAGATCAAGTGCCAGCTCGGCAAGTCCTACCAGGTCGCCAACAGCCTCGCCGACGCCGAGATCGCGTCCGAGATCTATTCGACCGCCGGCAACTACGACCTGATGGTGAAATTCTACGTCGAGGACGGGATCGACATCGGCCATTTCGTCAATGAGCAGGTGCAGACCATCCCGGGCATCCAGGACACCTACACGATCATCACCTTCAAGGCGTTCTGAGGCGGCCGTCCCGGGTCGTGATCGTCCCGCCGGCGGGGCCGCCCGGCGGCCGACGGACCTCGTCCGGCGTGCGCCGCCACCACGTCCTCGTTGCCCGGGAACCGGCAAAGGAGCACATTGAAGGCGGGCGACTGGCAATTGCATTGACCATCCCAGTCAGGAGCGCCGCATGTACCAACATATTCTGATTCCGACCGACGGCTCGGCACTCGCCGAAAGGGCCGTCACGCATGGATTGTCCTTGGTGAAAGCGGTCGGCGCCAAGGTGACGACCATCATCGTGGAAGCGCCGTTCAACGTGTATTCCGTGCCCGAATCGAAGATTCGCGAGATGCCTGCCGCGTTCGCGCAGTACGCCGGGCACGTCAAGGAACACGCCACCAGGGTGCTGAACCACGTCGCCGAGGTCGCCAAGGCATCCGGGGTCGCGTGCGACCTCGTCCAGACGGAGCACTACCACCCATACGAGGCGATCATCGCGACCGCGAAGGACAAGGGCTGCGATCTCATCGTCATGGCCTCGCACGGCCGCAGCGGGATCTCCGCCATCCTGCTCGGCAGCGTGACCACCAAGGTGCTGACGCACACGGACATTCCGGTTCTGGTCTGCCACTGAGCGACGCCGGTTCGCCGGCTCGAAGGCACGTATGCCGTCCTTGCGAGCAGCCACGATCGATGACTTGCCCTTCGCGCGGGACATCTACCTGGGGACCATGCGCTATATCACCGATCGGCTGCCCGATTGGGGCGAGGCGCGGCACATCGCGCAATTCGCGGAGCGATTCATCCTCGACGAGGTACGCATCATCGTCAGCGACAATGAAGACGTCGGCTGGCTGCAGGTCGGAGAATCCGACGACGAGATATTCCTCAAGCAGATATTTCTACAGCCTCGCTGGCAACGCCGAGGCATCGGCTCGCGACTGATCGCCGACCTCGTGGAGCGCGCGCGGCGGACCGGCAAGCCGGTCCGGCTGGGGGTGGTGAAGATCAATCCGGCCGTGGAGCTGTACAAGCGCCAAGGCTTCGTGATCACCTCCGAGGACGAGTTCAAGTTCTACATGGAATACGCCGTGTGGCGGATTTGACGTTCCTATCAGCATTGCGGCGACTCCCTCATAGGAACGTCAAATCCAAAGCCACACGAGATCATAGGCTTGCTAGTGTCCCTTTGGTTCCGACGTTCGTACGAGGGGGTGCTGCAAAGGGATACGAACGTCGGAACCGGGACACTAGGCGCCCCTGACCACGATCACGCCACAACGGCGGATCCGCACCACGACGTCGGGATCAAGACGGCATAAGCTGCTCGAGCATCCTGTTGCGCCAGGGAGCGCGAATCATGGCTCAGCCCTCGTCCCACCGCGGGCGCTCGACCGTCGCCGTGGTCGGTCTCGGCAGCGTCGGCGGCATCGTGACCGGCTGTCTGCGCGATGCCGACCGGCATGACGTCGTCGCTTGTGTACGGACTCCTGTCCAAGACCTCGTTCTCGAGCGACCGGACGGGACCGTTCAGGTTCCGCTGCGCGCCCTCACCGATCCGGCAGAGGCGGAGCCGGTCGACTGGGTGCTGCTGTGCACCAAGGGGCACCAGACGCCCTCGGTCGCGCCCTGGCTCGCCCGGCTGTGCGGTCCCTCCACCCGGGTGGCCGTCATGCAGAACGGCATCGGCCATGCGGCTCGCGTGGCGCCGTTCATCGCCGGCGCGACGGCGGTTCCGGCGCTCGTCTATTTCAACGGCGAACGGCTCGGGCCCAATCGCGTCCGGCTCCGCCGCGTTGCCGAGCACGACCTCGCCGTGGCGGACGGTGCGGACGGGCTGGCCCTGGCGCAGCTGTTCGACGGCACGTCGTTGCAGGTGCTGCTGAGCGGCGACTTTGCGACGCTGGCGTGGCGGAAGCTCCTGATCAATGTTGCCGCCAACCCGATCACCGCGCTCACGCTGCAGCGGCAGGCGGTGCTCCGCCGCGCCGACGTGCATGCCCTGTGCCTGGCGATCCTCGACGAAGCGGTGGCGGTGGCGCGCCGAGATGGCGCGCATCTCGCCCCCGACGAGGCGACGCGCACGATGGCGGCGCTCCTCACCTATCCGCCGGAAGCCGGGACGTCGATGTATTTCGACCGGCTGGCCGGCCGCACGCTGGAGGTCGATCCGCTCATCGGCGCCATCGTGGCGGCGGGCGAGCGCCTGTCCGTCCCGACGCCGCTCAACCGCGCGCTGCTCACGCTGCTGCGCGCCGTCAGCGACGCCGCCGGGAGCTGAGCCGCAACGTCATCGGCATGACCGTCATATCGCCGCAATGACGAGTATGATATGGCCCACCCCGCCCCACTCATCGCCCGCGCACAACCGGAGGCCCGACATGTCCGCTTCGCACGGCCGCTTCACCTGGTACGAGCTGATGACGACCGATACGGCAGCCGCCAAAAAATTCTACAGCAGCGTGGTGGGCTGGGGCACGCAGGACATGCCGATGCCCGGCATGACCTACACGCTGCTCACCGCCGGCGAGACGCGGGTCGCCGGCCTGATGGAACTCATGCAGCAGGCGCGCGAGATGGGCGCGCCTCCGGCCTGGCTCGGCTATGTGGCGGTCGACGACGTGGATGCGACGACCGAGCAGGCCAAGCGCCTCGGCGGCAGCGTGCACATGCCGCCGATGGATATCCCTGACGTCGGACGGTTCGCGGTGCTTGCCGATCCGCAAGGCGCGGCGCTCGGGCTGTTCCGGTGGGCCGACCCCAGTCCGGGCCAGGATGCCGAGCCAGGAACGCCGGGCCACACCGGATGGCATGAGCTGATGGCCGCCGATTGGGAGAAGGCGTTCGCGTTCTACAGCGCGCTGCTGGGCTGGCAGAAGGGCGAGGCGGTCGACCTCGGCCCCATGGGGACCTACCAGCTGTTCTCCGTGGGCGGGCAGGAGGTCGGCGGCATGTTCAACAAGCCGCCGGCGGTCCCGGCCTGCTTCTGGCTCTATTATTTCACCGTCGACGACTTCGACGCGGCGGTCGGGCGCGTGAAGGCGGGCGGCGGAACGATCATCAACGGCCCGATGGAGGTGCCGGGCGGCAGCTGGATCGTCCAGGCGACCGACCCGCAGGGCGCCATGTTCGCGCTCACCGGGCGGAAGTAGTCGAGCCCCTGCTCGGCTAATCGATCGAGATGCTCGCCTCCTTGGCGAGCCTGGTCCAGGTGGCGAGCTGGCTCGCCACCAGGGCGCGCATCTCGTCGGGCGTGGTGGCGCGCGGATCGCCTCCCATGGCTTCGAGCTTCTCCTTCACCTCGGGAACCGCGATGGCGCGGCGGAGCTCGGCGTTGAGCTTCTCCACGATGGGCTTGGGCAGGTTCGCGGGACCGGCGAGCCCGCTCCACGAGATCACTTCGAAGCCGGGAATGCCCTGCTCGGCGACCGTGGGCACCTCGGGGAAGTCGCGCCAGCGCGTCTTGCCGGTGACGGCGAGCGCGCGGAACTCACCCGAGCGGATGCGCTGGCTGATCGGCCCCGAGGTCGCGGCGATGAAATCGATATCGCCCTGCAGGAGGCCGGTGATGGCGGGAGCCTCGCCGCGATAGGGAACGTGCAGGTACTTGGTCCTGGTCTCGGTTCCCATCAGCTCGACGGTCGTGTGCAGGATCGAGCCGACGCCGGCCGAGCCGTATTTCAGGCTGCCGGGTGCCTTGCGCGCCTCGTCGATCAGGTCCTTGAGCGACTGGAGGCGCGAGTCCTTGCGCACACAGATGAGGAACGGATAGAAGCTCGCGACCGAGATCCATTCGAAATCCTCGACCACCTTGTACTTCACGGTCTTCGCCAGGGCGCCATGGGCCGGGTGCGCGCTGGGAAGGACCAGGAGCGTGTAGCCGTCCGGGTCGCTGCGCGCGACCGCCTCGGCGGCGAGGCTGCCGGCGACGCCGGGCTTGGCCTCGATGACGATGGTCTGACCGAGCCCTTTTCCCATCTCGTTGCCGAGCAGCCGGGCGATGATGTCGACGTTGCCGCCCGGCGGGAAGCCGTGCATGAACTTGATCGCGCGATTGGGATAGTCCTGCGCGGCGGCGGTGCCGGCGAGAGCGAGAAGGGCGGCGAGGGCGGCGAGGGTTCTGTTGGTCATTCATTTCCTCCATGGGCGAATAGCGAATGGCGAGTAGCGAATAGGGAAGAAGGCGCGGATCTTTTCTATTCGCTATTCGCCACTCGCTATTTCGCTATTCTCTCACTGCCGCTGCCGCACGTAGTCCGGCGTCGGCGGCGGCCCCCAGATATCGGTCGGCATCGACCAGACCTTGGGCTTCTGCGGGCGATCGCGATGCCACGGCCGCGGATCGAAATAGCCGAGCAATTCATCGAGCATCTTGTCGAGCTCGGTGAACATCTCGATGATCTGGTCGTCCGGATTGCGGTGATAGGTATAGACGTTGTGGCCGGGCCCGTGCCGTCCCGGCCCCCAGATGATGGGAATCTGTTTGCTGCCGAGGAAGTCGCACGCCGACTGCACCTGCGCCCAGTCCTTGAGCTCGAAGGCGATGTGGTGCATCTGCGTGCGCTTGCCGCGCACGAAATTCACCGTGTGGTGATCGGGGCCGCAGCGCAGGAACACGAACCAGTCGTCGATCCAGTCCGACACGCGGAAGCCGAGGACGCGGCAGTAGAAATCGGCATACTCCTTCGGCTCGGGAACGACGAACGCCAGGTGGCCGAGCTTGATCGGCCCGATGCCGGCAACCGGCCGGTTGGCGGCGATCGGCGTCTGCGCGGTGAACACCTCGCACACCGTCCCCTTGGGATCCTCGAACGCCAGCATCCGCGGGATGCCGGGGCTCGGATCATTGCGCACCTCGCAGCGCAGGCCGTCCGTCTCGATGCCGCGCCGCAGCTCGTCGAGCTCGGCGTCGGGTGCCGCCTGGAACGCGAGGCGCTTGAGGCGCGCGTGCTCGCCCTTCTCCAGCAGGACCGCGAGATCGCCCAGCTTGGTCGCCAGCCAGGCGCGCCCGTTTGCCCGCTCCGCCAGCTGCAGGCCGGCAATCCCGGTGAAATAGTCGATCTGCCGGTCGACATCCGGCGTCTCGAAGGTCGCATGGCTGATCCGCTTGACGTTGATCATGGGCACTCCTTGGCGCCGCAACGAAACGGCGGTGGCGTGCGGTAGAATGCGCATTCTTGCCGCGGCTGCCAAGAGCCGACCCGCCGCACCGGCACGAACGGCTTCAGCGCCGCACCGCGAAGCTCAGCGCCTCCTCGAGCCGATCGTCGCCCCAGAAGATTTCCGGCCCGACGGCGAATGTCGGTGCGCCGAAAATGCCGAGCCGGCGGGCATCATCCGTCGCCTCCTGGACGAGGCGATCGCCCTCGGCGCCGTTCGCGCGGGCGATGATCGATGCCGGCGCCCGGTCGAGCGACGCAAGGACCCGCTCGACGTGATCGGCCACGCCCGGCGCCCGCCGCCCGATGAACCAGTCGTGGAACGTCGTCTGCGAGTAGGCCTCGCACCAGTTTTCCTGCGCGGCGATCAGGCCCACGCGCAGCGCCAGGAGATCGGGGTCCGCCGGATAGGGCGCGCGGCCGGCAAAGGCAATCTTGTGGCGGGCGGCGCGCCGTTCCACGTCGTGCCAGAAATAGTTCATCTTCACGTCGTTCCTGGTGAAAGCCGTATTGTTCTGCTCGATCAGGATCTCGCGCAGATTGAACGGGCGCCAGCTGATGTCGACGCCTGCCGCGGATGCGAGTCTGGGGACCCGCATCACCGACAGGTAGGAGTGGATGCTGCCGTAGTAGAAGAAGAAATCCAGGTTGGCCGCCATCGCTCGCTCCCTTCGACCGCGCCGTCCGGACCAGGTACCAACAATCCGGTTCGCCGATCTCGCGCGGCTCGCCTGTTCGATCAGCCCCTGCCCTATCGGTATTCATTCATATCCGCCTGAACGCCGCCCTCGCGAACCTCCTCGAGGTAGCGCCAGATATCTGGCCGTGAGCCGTCGATGTCGGTGAATCCGTAGTGACGGGCGAGCTCACCCGAGCTGACAGTTTTCTTGTTCCACATGCTTCGGGCCTGATCCTTTGCCACCGCAACGACAGCACGCCCCACGTATCGTGGCGACTCGGAAAGGGCAAAGTCGGCGGGGGCGCGCGGCCCATCGCCGGCCTTGTCGATGGCGTCACGCCGGTTTTTCTCCGTCACGCCGAAATTCTCCAGCATCATTTCCGAACGCAGCCATCCCGGCGTGAGGGCAACCGCCGTCGCCTCATGCGCAGCAAGCTCATGCCCCTGTGAAAAGGCCAGTCGGGTCACAGCGGTCTTGACCAGATCATAGAACACCGAAATCCGATAGTTCGATGCATTGTAGTCGGCGGTGCCGTCGGTCACTTCCACCAACAAGCCGCCCGGCCGCTCGATCAAGAGCGGAAGAAGGTAGTGGGACGTGATGAGGTGGGTCTCAATGCCCAGTCTCAGGATGCGGAGACCTTTCTCAAGGTCCAGCTTCCATATGGGCGTATTCCATTGTGCCGGTCCTCCCTTGAGCAGCTCGCCACCCCAGATGTCGTTCGCGAGCACGTCGATATGCCCATGATCCACCCGGATCTGCTCTGCAAGCGTGCGCACTTGCGTCGGATCGAGATGATCGACCGCTGCGGCGATCCCGATGCCGCCGAGACGCGTGACGATCTCGGCCGTTTCCTCGATCGTCTCAGGCCTGTCGTAGTCGGATCGGGTCAAGGCGCCGGGCCTTGCGGTGCTCCGACCCGTGCAGATCACGGTTGCGCCTGCCTCGCCCAAGGCAGCAGCGATTCCACGACCCGCCCCTCGCGTCGCCCCTGCGACGACGGCCACCCGGCCGCGCAATCCATCCCTGTCTTGCAATGACTCCACGTCGACCACTCCTTCCAGACTTGAGTAGACCAAAATCTGTTTGGAGTAACCGGTGTCGCGCTCCGTCGAGCGGAGCGGCAGCCTGCGACAGGCCGCCGCTTCGCGGATCGACCCTCGTCAGAAGGCTTGGATAAGTACAACGCCCATCAGCAGGAACGCCACGCCCGCGTACCGCAGGTTGGAGATCTCGCGCCTGGGCAGGCGGAACCAGCCGTAGCGGTCGACGAAGAGTGATGCGATCTGCTGACCCGCAACCGTGAGGCCGACCGCGGCCGCAGTGCCGATCACCGGAATGGCCGTGAAGACGGTCGTCACATAGGTCGCGCCGCAGAAGGCCCCGAGCCAGCCCCACCACGGCATGTTCGCGAGCCCGCCGAGTCGCGGCTTCGGCGCATCGCTCAGGATGAGCGTGATCAGCAGCGCCGCGACCATCGACAGCGTGGCCACCGCGAAGCTGATCGTGCCCACGACGAAGGGCGCGCCGATGTCGCCGCGCAGCAGCCCATTGATGGCGCCCTGGATCGGCAGGACGGCGCCGGCGAGCAGCGCCAGCAGGATCCATCCGAGCTTCGCGGCGGACAACTCGCTCGTCGCGCCCTTCTGCCCGAACACGATGGCGGCCGCGCCCACGAGCACCGCGAGCGTACCGATCATCGTGGCGATCTCCGGCGCCTGCCGCGGCACGCCGAGCACGCCGAACGTATCGAGGCCGAGCGAGGCGAGCATCTGGCCGGCGATGAAGAGCCCGACCGTCACCACGGCGCCGAGACGCGGGAAAAGAAGGATGGTCGAGGCGACATAGATGGCCGTCGCGATGCCGCCGATCGCGTGCCACCAGGGAACCCCGGGCAGGCTGCCGAACGCAACGGCAGTTCCGGTCGCCGCGGCTACGATGAGCAGGAGCGTTCCGGCGATGACGACTTAAATCGTCGTGGCGGCAAATGGGCTGCCGGTCGCCTTCGAGAGCTGCGTGTTCGCCCCCGCCTGCACGGCGAGCAACCCGCCGGCGAGCAAGGACAGCGGTACGAACAGAGCTTCCATGACGCGATCTCCATCGTTCGGTTGTCGGTGAATTGTCCGCGACGCGGCCTCGTCGTTGAGCCGGCGTCCGGCGTCTTTCGCAACCGAGATAGTCCGCGTTCACCCGCACGGCGATCTGTGCTTTTGCGCTCCGAAGCTGCACAAATGCACAGCCGCGGCTGTGCGGTTAGCTGCGCGAGCGCACAGCCCTATGCCGTCCGGCCACGCGGTCGGGCCTGGGCGCCTTCCAGCAACGGACGGCGGCGCACGAAGGCACCGGCGGCGAACTCGGTGAAGGCGCAAATCCGGGCGGTGTGCCGCAAGTCCTCGTGGGTCAGGATCCACAGCGCGGTCTCCATCGCCTCGACCGGCGGATGCACGCAGACGAGGCCGGGCGACGTATCTCCGAGGTAGCAAGGGAGAGCCGCCAGCCCGAGGCCCGCAAGGGCAGCTTGCCGCATGGCGACGAGTGAATCGGCGCGAAGGGTGATATCGCTTCCCGGCAGCTGCGAACGCATCCAGTGCGTCACCGAGGTTTCGGCAAGGCTGTCATCGGGCGCAATCCATCGCTCGTTGCGGAGGTCTGCGATCTTCCCGCGCCTTGCCACGTAATCCCGGCTCGCATAGACCGCGAACGCGACCTTTGCGACGCGCCGGCCGACGAGCGTCTCCGGCGCAACTTTGGCGGGCCGGATCGCCACGTCCGCGTCCCGCTTGCTCAGATTGAACATCGCGTTCGAAACAGCGACCTCGATCCCAATCCCCGGATGGGCGTCGCGGAACTCGGCCAGGATCTCCGGCAAGATCGAGCCCATCAATGTGTCTGTGGTCGTGACGCGAATGACCCCGGACAGGCGCAGATCCTGACCGGCGAGCTTTCGCTCCAGCGCGGTCAACGTGTCCTCGACGTGACGGGCTGCGGCGATCAGCTCCTCGCCGCCGGCGGTCAACACGTACCCGCTCGCCAGGCGCTCGAACAGGCGGAGGCCGAGGCGTTGTTCGAACGCCGTCACGCGCCTGAGTACCGTCGTATGATTCACGCCGAGGGCGCGCGCCGCTCCGGCCAGGGACTTTGCGTTGGCGACGGCCAGGATATAGCGAAGGTCGTCCCAGTCGAATCCAGCCATGTCACGACAGCCTGTGCATGTCTGCAAAATGCCATCGTAGTGGCCGCGAACGAATGATCAACGCGAAAGCTCACGCCGGCGACAAACCAAGGAACGCGGCCGTCTCGGCGTCGATCGGGATGCCCGAGCGCAGGCGTGCCGCCTCGGTCTCCCATTCCTTGTCGCCCGGCGCCAGCACGCGCTCGCCCGGACGCGTCGGCACGGCGCGCAGCGCCGCGAGGTAGCGCACGACGGCGTCGTCGTAGGCGGCCCGGCCGACGAAGCGAGCCGGGTCGAGGGCGAGGCAGAAATGTCCGAGGTTGCGCGGCGAATGGAAATCATCGGTGCGGAACATCGCCAGCATCGCATGGTCGAGCGTTGCGCCGGTCAGCACCGCAGACAGGAGCGTGGCGAGGCCCGCGAGGCCCGCGCCCTTGTAGCCGAAGTCGGGACCGCCCAGGGGCAGCAGCATCGCGGTCGCGTCCGGATCGGCGGTAGGGGCGCCTTCGGCATCGGCCGCCACGCCGTCGGGCAGCGTCGTCCCCAGGGCGCGTGCCAGCGCGACCCGGTTGAACGACACTGAGGACGTGGCGAAATCCATCAGCCAGGGCTTCTGCCCCGGCACCGGCGCCGCCACCGCCAGCGGATTGGTCCCGTGAAAGGCCCGTGCGCCGCCGTGCGGGGTGACCAGGCTGTCGGCATTGGTGGTCGCCAGCGCGATGCAGCCGGCGGCGGCGCCGGCGACCGCATAGGCGCCGGCGGCGCCGAAATGCGACGAACGGATCACCCCGACGGCGCCGGTTCCGGCGCTCTGCGCAAGCTCGCAGGCAAGCTCCATGGCGGCGTAGGCCGATGCATGGCCAAGGCCGTGGTCGGCATCCAGCATCGCGGCGGCGACGCCGGTGCGGCGCACCTGCCGCCTTGGGCGCGGGTTGACCCGGCCGGATCGCATCATCGCGGCGTAGTGCGCGGTGAGGCGCACCCCGTGGCTGTCGCAGCCGACCCGCGAGGCATGCATCAGGGCGCGCGTGCAGGCCTGGGCCGAGGCGTCATCGGCACCCGCCGCCGTGAGCGCCCCGAGCACCCGTTCGCGCAACACGGACTCGCCGACGACGACAAGCTCCATCGGCAGGCCTCAAGCCGGGCGCGGCGCGACGGTCGGGTCGTCCGTCCAGTCGAGCATGGTCGACAGCAGCTTGGCGCGGGCGAGCAGCGGGGCGCGCAGATCGCGCAGGCGTTGACGCGTCATCCGGATCCTGGGACCGACGACGCACAGGGACGCCACGGGGCAGCCCGTATGGGCGAAGATCGGGGCGGCGATGCAACGGATCCCCTCGTGGTGCTCCTCGTCGTCGATGGCGTAGCCGGCCGAGCGGATGCGACGGAGCTCGCCCTCGAAAACCGCGCGCGTCGTGAGCGTGCGCGGCGTGTAGCGCTCGAACTGCAGCTGCGCGACGATCGCGGCGCGATCCGCCGGCGGCAGGAACGCGACGATCGCCTTGCCGACCGCCGTCGCATGGACCGGGCGGACCGCCCCGATGTCCTGCACGACGCGGAAGGGATTGCTGGGATCGCACTTGGCGACGATCGTCACGGCACCGTCGCAATAGGCGGCAACGCTGGTGCCCTCGCCCATCAGCGCGGTGAACTCGGCGGTCACCGGCTCGGCCAGGCGGCCGATCTGCTCGGGCGTGAAGGTCCGGGCCGTGAGCCGGAACAGCTTGGCGGTCAGCTCGTAGCCGCGCGTCTGCGGATCCTGGCGCAGATAGCCGAAGCCGACCAGCGTCTGCAGCAGATGATAGGCGGTGCTGCGATGCAGCGCGGTACGCCGCACCGTCTCGGCGAGCGTGACGCTCCCGCCGCTTGCCGCCACGGTCTCGAGGATGCGCAAGCCGCGCTCGAGCGACTGGTGGGTCGAGCGTGCCGCCTCTTGTTTCAACATATGAGAATGGATTGACTTCGTTGTCTCACAGTCCAGACTATGGTGGCCGCGACGCCTGTCAAGGGCGGAATGGGTTTTCGACCCCGTGACGTACAAGGGAGGACATGAATCATGCCGAGCATGACAGGAACGCTGTTGACGCTCTTGACGGCCCTGGCCCTCCTGGCCATCGACACGTCCGTCGCGCCGGCGCAGACGGGCAAGACCTTCACGCTCAAGTTCAATCACGTGCTGGGCCCGCGCGAGCCCTATCATCAGGGCTTCACGAACTGGGCGAAGCGGGTGGAGGAGCGAACCAAGGGCGGCCTGAAGATCGACGTGTTCCACTCCGCCCAGCTCGGCGTCGAAGAGGACATCATCGAGCAGATCCGCCAGGGCGCGAATATCGGCCAGAACACCGATTCGGCCCGCATGGGAAACTACGTTCCCGGCATCGCCATCATGAACGGCCCCTATTTCGCCGAGACGCTGGAGGAGGTGGCGAAGCTGCGCGCCGCGCCGACCATCAGGCGCTGGCAGGAAGAGCTGGCGAGCAAGTTCGGCCTCAAGGTGCTGTCGTTCAATTGGGTGCAGGGCTATCGACATTTCTTCACCAACAAGCCGGTCAAGACGCCCGACGATCTGAAAGGGCTTCGCATCCGCACGCCCCCGGCCCCGATCTGGCAGGAGTCGATCCGCTCGCTCGGCGCGGTGCCGGTCGCGATGGCGTTCGGCGAGATGTACCCGGGCCTGCAGCAGCGCGCGATCGACGGCGTGGAGCTCGTCTACAACAACATCCCGGGGGGTCGCTTCTATGAGGTGCTGAAGGTCGCGAACGAGACGAAGCACATCATGCTGATCAATTTCGAGGTCGTCAGCGCCAAATGGTTCGATGGCCTGCCGAAAGAGTACCAGGACGCCCTGATGGAAGAGTGCGACAAGGCGGGCGAGGAAACCTCGCGGCAGATTTTCAAGCTCGAGGCCGAGATCGAGCAGCAGCTCAAGGGCAGAGGCATGACGATCGTAAAGGACGCCGATCTCGCGGCCTTCCGCAAGGCCGGCGAGAAAGCCTATGAAGTCCTGAAGATCCAGGAGGCCAAGACCGCCGTGCACAAGGAGATCGGCAAGAACTGAAGCGGCGGTCCGATGCAATGAAGCGGCTGTACGATCGCTTGTGCAAGGCGGAGGCCGTGGTCGCCGGCCTGTTCCTCGTGCTGATGGTCGTGCTGATCTTTCTCGGCGGCGTCATGCGGATGCTAGGGCACCCGATCAACTGGTCGAGCGATGCCGCCACCTGCCTGTTCGCGTGGGCCTGCTTTTTCTGTGCCGACATCGCCTGGCGCAACAACAGCCTGATGTCCATCGAGGTCGTGACGAGCCGGCTGCCGGCAACTCTTCAAACGGCCTGCCGCATGCTGAGCTACGCCCTCATTGCGGCCTTCCTCGTCTATCTCGTCACGATGGGCATCTACCTGTCCTGGATCAGCCGCATCCGCAGCTTCCAGGGGATCCCGGGGGTCAGCTACTCGTGGGTGACCATGAGCCTGCCGGTCGGCGCCCTCCTGCTGCTCGTCACCACGATGTTGAAGGTGCGGTCCGAGTTGCGTGGGGAGCACGCGGACAGCCAAGCCGTCGACGTCCTGTGAGCATCGCGCGCGGTCGCCGATGCTGATCGTTCTCGCCGCTTTCACCGTGCTGCTGCTGATCGGCATGCCGGTCGCCTTCGCGATCGGCATTTCCGGCGCGCTGTTCTTTCTCCAGCACCCGGAGCTGCCGGCGACCATTCCGATCCAGCTCACGGTCACCGAGACGCAGAATTTCGCGCTGCTCGCGGTGCCGTTGTTCATCCTCGCCGGCAACTTCCTCAACAATTCCGGTATCACCCACAACCTGCTCAGGCTCGCGTCCGTATTGACCGGGCGGATGCAAGGGGGGCTTGCCCAGACGTCGATCGCGCTGTCGACCCTGATGAGCGGCGTCACCGGCTCCTCCATCGCCGATGCGGCCATGAACGCCCGCATCCTCGGCCTGCAGATGCTCAAGCGCGGGTTCTCCAAGGGCTATACGGCCGGGGTGATCTCCTACGGCTCGCTGATGGCGCCGATCATTCCGCCCGGCATCGGCTTCATCCTGTATGGAACCGTGGGCCAGGTCTCGATCGGCCGCCTGTTCGCCGCCGGCATCATCCCTGGGCTGATGCTGTGGGCGGCGCTGGCGATCGCGATCTCCATCACGGCGCGGCGCCGCGGCTATGCACCGGAGCGCGACACCCGCCCGACCGCAAGGGAGATCGCGCTGGCGCTCTGGGGCGGCATATGGGCGATCCTGTTTCCGGTCATCCTGCTGCTCGGGCTTCGCTTCGGCATCTTCACGCCGTCGGAGATCGGGGCGTTCGCGGTGGTCTACGCCGTCGTCATCGGCCTGTTCGTCTACCGCGTGCTCACTTTTGCGGGCTTCCGCGAGGCCCTGGAAGGCAGCCTGATCGACGTCGGCGGCGTCATGTTCCTGCTCGCGCTGTCGGGCATCTTCGGCTACGGCATCGTGTTCGAGCGGATTCCCGAAGTCGTTTCGAACTGGATGCTCGGCATCACCGACAATGCCGATCTGGTCATGGTGCTGATCGTCCTGCTCATCCTTCTGGCCGGCAGCTTCATGGAAGGCTCGGTGCTCATCATCATGCTGACACCGATCTTTCTGCCGCTGATCACGAAATACGACATCGATCCGGTCCATTTCGGGCTGGTGTTCATCATCGCGGCGACGATCGGCAATTATACCCCGCCGGTGGGCGGAGCGATGTTCGTGACCTGCCAGATCCTGCGCTGCCCGATCGGCGACTACACGCGCGAATCGGTCCCGTTCCTCATCGCCGTCAGCGTGGTGACGCTGCTCCTGATCTTCGTCCCCGAAGTCGTGCTGTTCGTCCCCGATATGATCTTCGGAAAGGATCTGAGATAGCGCTCTGCTGCCGCAGGCGGCGTTCGAGTCACTTCAGCTGATCGGCCACCTTGGCGATGCCGGCGAGCGCGCAGGCTTCGTCGCGCTCCCCGCCGGGGGCGCCGCTCACCCCGACTCCGCCGATCGTCTCCTCGCCCACCTTGATCGGGATGCCGCCGACCGAGGCGAGCACGCCGCTGGTGGTGCCGAGGCCGGCGGAAATCGGATTGTCGCGCAGCCGCTGGGAAAACTCCTTCGAGGTCTGGCGGAAGATGCGCGACGTGTAGGCCTTGCGCTGGGCAAGCTCCACGGTGTGATGGGCGGCCGCATGGTCGCGCAGCGTGACCAGCACGTGGCCGCCGCGGTCCACCACGCTGACGCCGACCTTGTAATTGTCCTTGCGGCAATGCTCGAGCGCGGTCTGGGCGATCGTCAGGGCCATCTCGTACGACACGTCGCGCACCATCACGAGGCCCTGGGCACCCGCCTGCGTCGAAGCGGCGAGCGCCGCTGCAAGCGCCGCCGGCCCGATGTATCGATTCAGCATGTGCCCTTCCTCCCCTTGCTCGCTCTGGTCTCACGCGCCGCTCGGCGGCCCTTCCGCATCGCGCGCCCGCTTGAGGCCAAGCTGGCGCTCGCGCCACAGCACGAACAGGCCGGCCGCCACCACGATGATGGCGCCGATCACCACCACGCCGGTCGGCACCTCGCCGAACATCGCATAGCCGAGCAGGAAGGCGAAGATGATCGCCGAGTAGTCGAACGGCGCGACCACCGAGGCCGGGGCCAGCCGATAGCTCGCGGTCAGGATCAGGTGCGCGATGCCGCCGAGGAGCCCGATGCTGACGAGCACGGCGAGCTCGAAGGGCGACGGCATGATCCAGCCGAACGGCAGCGTGGCGAGGCCCGCCGCCGAGCACACCAGTGAGAAGTAGAGCACGATCGAGGATGTCGTCTCGGTATCGGTCAGCCGCCGCGTCTGGATCACCGCCGCCGCGTTGGTGAAGGCGCCGGTGAGCGCGAAGGCAGCGCCGATCAGCTGGGTCGAGGTGTGGCTGGCGATCTGGGCGGGATCGAGGTGCGGCGCCAGCATGACGATGACGCCGAGAAACCCGACGCCCACCGCCGACCAGCGGTAGAACCGCACGCGCTCCTTGAGGAGCAGCGCGGCGAGCGCCACGGTGGCCAGCGGCGAGGCGAACGAGATTGCGGTGACCTCGGCGAGCGGCAATCGCGCCAGCGCGCCGAAATTGCAGAACATCCCCGCCGCGCCGACGAGGCCGCGCCCGATCTGGCCGAACGGCCGCTTGGTATGAGCGGCGGTCCTGAGCTCGTTGCGCAGCGCATAGATCACCACCACCGGCACGACCGCGAAGGCGGCGCGGAAGAACACCACCTGCCCGAGCGGCACGTTCTCGCCGAGCAGGCGCACCAGCGCCTGCATCACGGCGAACATCAGCGCCGAGACCAGCTTGAGCAGGATACCTTTGAGGATGTTCATCGCGATCGGGGGTCAGGCGCGCAGCGCCCGAGGGAGGGAGGGAGTTGATTCGAGGGCCCTATTGAGCACGTTGGCGGTGATTGCGGAAGGCGCGTGCACCGCACCGAGGGGGCAGCGAGTGCCGGAAACGGTAGCTGACTGCAGCCATTGAGTCCGCTCCTGCCGTCGCCTAAGCTTCGACCAAGCCGCGATGAGCCGCGCCAGAAGACGGCAAGTGCGGCGGATTTGCAGTTCCTATCAGTTCGCGGCAATCTCGTGTAGGAACTGCAAATCCATAAGCCGCACTAGAAAGCATTGATATTGCTAGTGCTCCTTTGATTCCGAATTTCGCCCCAGAGGACGCCGCGAAGTGATGCGAAATTCGGAATCGGAGCACTAGCAAGGCAACGTCGAAATTCAAGAAAAGCGATCGAGGGAGGATACCGTGGAAGTCCTGATCGGCTTCGCGTTCCTGGCAGGGATCTGGATCCTCGTGCTGTGGGGATCGCGTTACTTCGGCCCGAAGTCGGGCTGAGCCTCCGCATCGATCGCGCTCGCGTGACAGTCGCGCGCTATTTCTTCGGTGGCGGCTTCGGCCCCTCGATCGGCGGCAGCGACTTGACATAGTGCGCGAGCGCATTGCGGTCGTCGGGGGAAAGCTGCGCGGTGTTGCGCACGACCGACGTCATCTGGCCGCCGACCGAGTTGCCGCTCGGCGTATCGCCGGTCTCGAGCAGGTAGGCGAGGTCCTTCTCCGAATAGTCGGCCAGCGCCTTCTGGGTGATGTTCGGGATCCACCCCTCGCCTTCCGGATTGGGGCCGCCGGCGAAGCGCTGGCTCGCGATGATACCGCCAAGCAGGTTGCGCGGGCTGTGGCATTCGGCGCAATGGCCGGGGCCGTTCGCCAGATAGGCGCCGCGATTCCACACATCCGGCTTGGCCTTATCCGGCGCGAATTGCTTGCCGTCGAGGAAGAACAGCTTCCAGCCGCCGAGCGTGCGGCGGATGGTGAGCGGAAACGGCAGGTCGTGGTCGCGTACCTTCCCCTGCACCGCCGGCAGGGCCTTGAGGAAGGCGAACAGGTCGCGCACGTCCGCCACGCGCATGCGCTGATACGAGGTGTAGGGGAACGCCGGATAGTAGTGGCGGCCGTCGGGCGATGTGCCCTTGGTCATGGCGGTCACGAACTGCGCCTCGCTCCAGCCGCCGATGCCGTCCTTCGGATCGGACGAGATGTTGGGGACGTAGAACGTGCCGAACGGCGATTTCAGCGCGAGCCCGCCGCCGAGCCGCGTCTTGTCCTCCTGTTGCGGCGTCGCGTGGCATGAGGCGCAGCCGCCGGCATGGAACATGGTCCGGCCGTTGCCCGTGTTCGGGCTGTAGGCCTGCAGCGCGCTTGCCGGCACGGTTGCCGGAATGGTGACGATCCAGAACACCGCCAGGCCGAGGACGGCGAGGATCAGCGCGGCGATGATCAGCTTGCGCAGCATGCGTCGGCCTCCGATTCTGAATCGTCATGGCCGGGCGAGCCGCCATAAGCGGCGAGGGTTGACCCGGCCATCCCGACGAGCATGGCACAGCAATGCCCGATGAATTCGAGATCACCGGGACAAGCCCGGTGATGACGAGTCACCTGCATCGCTTGCAGGAGGAGATCAGGTCTGGCGCTTGCGGTAGGTCTGGTGGCACCCGCCGCAGTTCTTCTGCACCTCGGTGAATTGCGCCTTGAAGGTGTCCACATCCTTCACGGCCGCCTCGGCCGCCTTGGCGTCGTTGACGAGCTTCGTCAGCTTGGCCTCGAAATCGGCCTTGTTCTCCCAGACCGCCGGCAACGCGGCCGTGTCGCCCGTCTTCGAGCTGTCGGGCCAGAGCGCATGCGTCTTGGCGACCTCCTGATAGGTGACGAAAATCTTCTTCGCCTTTGCCAGGTCGAACGGCTCCTCCCCGCGGTTCATCTTGGCGCCGATTCCGGCCTGCTCGCCGTTCGCCTTCATGATGGCCTTGCGGGCGGCTATGGGATCCTGCTGGGCGGTGACGGTGGTCACGCCGAGCGCAACAGCGGCAACCGCGAGCACGGTGCGGATGATCATGTGGTCTCCCTCTTGGTTAGGCTTCGTTCAGGCCCCCCGTTCCGCGGCGCGATCCGCGGATCCGGTCCTGACCGCATGGGACGAACCCCCGTCCCAAACCCTTTATTCCTGAAAATGCATGACGTCCGCGAGAAGGGCCGCCTTCACGAATCCGTGAGCGGGAGCCTCGTCCTCGCGTTGCTCAGGGGTGTCAACCGGTCTTGCAAGCAGGACAAAAGTCAAAGGCATCAGAGCGTATGCACGCGCCGCCCCTCCTCGATCGCCTGCCAGATGCGCTCGGGGGTTGCGGGCATGTCCACGTGACGAACCCGAAAGGCGCGCCACAAGGCGTCGACGACCGCATTCATCACCGCCGGGCACGAGCCGATCGCGCCCGCCTCGCCCGCACCCTTCACGCCGAGCACATTGGTCTTGCACGGCACGTTACGGGTCTCGAACGCGAACGACGGCGTATCTGCGGCGCGTGGCAGCGCATAGTCCATCAGCGATGCGGTGACCAACTGCCCCGAGTCGCGATCGTAAACCGTGCGTTCCATCAGGGCCTGTCCGATTCCCTGCACGGCGCCGCCATGCACCTGTCCGGCGAGCAGCAGCGGATTGAGCGTCACGCCGAAGTCGTCGACCACCACGTAGCCGGCGATCTCGAGGGAGCCGGTTGCCGGATCGATCTCGACCTCGCATACATGCGTGCCGTTCGGATAGGTCGCTTCGGTCGGCACGAAGGCGTCGGAGGCTTGCAGCCGGTCGGGTTGCCCCTCCGCGCGCCCCGCCAGCGCGGCGAACGATATGGTGCGATCGGTGCCGGCAACGCGCACGTGGCCGTCGGCGAGCTCGAGGTCGCCGGCGCTCGCTTCCAACGCCTCGGCGGCGAGGGCCTTCAGACTGCCGCCGAGCTTGCGGGCGGCGCCCGCAACCGAAGCGCCGGCGCACGGGATCGAGCTCGAGCCGCCGGTGCCCATGCCGGTTGCGATCACATCGGTGTCGCCCTGGAGCACCCGCACCTGCTCGGGCGGCAGGCCAAGATGCTCGGCGATCAGCTGCGCATAGGCGGTGTGGTGACCCTGCCCGGTCGACTGCGATCCGGCGAGCACGGTGATCGCGCCGTCGCGTTCGAGCTTCACCACGGCAGTATCCGGGCCGTTGTTGCCGCACGCCTCGATATAGGTGGCAAGCCCGATCCCGCGCAGCTTTCCCGCCCGACGCGAAGCCCGGGCGCGCTGGCTGAAACCGGACCATCCGGCGATGTCCTGCGCCCGCGCCATGTGCGCCGCGAACGCGCCGGAATCGTAGGCCTTGCCGGTCGCCGTAACGTAGGGCATCGCCGCCGGCCGGATGAAGTTCTTCCGTCGCAGCGCGTCGGGAGCAATGCCGACCTCGCGCGCCGCGACGTCCACCAGACGCTCGATCACGTAGGCCGCCTCCGGCCGCCCGGCGCCGCGATAGGCGTCGACCGGCACGGTGTTCGTGTAGGCGCCGCGGATGCGGATATGGCAGGCCGGGATGTCGTACAGGCCGGGCGACATCACGGCGCCGATGAACGGAATGAACGGCGCATAGCAGGACAGATACGCGCCCATGTCGGCGATGAGGTCGACGTCGAGGGCGAGAAAGCGGTGGCCCTCGTCGAGCGCAAGCTTTGCCGTTGTCACGTTGGCGCGCCCCTGCGCATCGGAAAGAAAATGCTCGCTGCGCTCGCCGATCCACCGCACCGGCGCCCGCACCAGCTTCGCCGCCACGGCCGCGAGCGCATATTCCCGATAAGGAAACAGCTTGGTGCCGAACCCGCCGCCGACGTCCGGCGTCACAACCCGCAGCTTCTCGGGCGCGATCTTGAGGACGCTTCTGCACAATATGTCGCGCACCGCGTGGCTGCCCTGGCTCGACAGGGTGAGCGTCGTGCGATCATGCCCGGCGTCGTACTCGGCAATGACGCCGCGCGTATCGAGGTAGTTGGTGACCAGCCGCTGGTTGACGAGGCTGAGCGACACCGTGCAGGCGGCGGCCGCGAACGCCTTGCGCGTCGTCGCCTCGTCGCCGATCGTGGTTTCGAAGGCGACATTCGCCGGCCGTTCCGGCCATACCGGCGCGGCGCCGCGCTCGAGCGCGGCGAGCGGATCGGTCACGTGCGCCAGCGGCTCCCATTCGATCACGATCGCCTCGGCGGCATCGCGCGCCTGTTCGACCGTGTCGGCGACGATGAAGGCGACCGCATCGCCGACATGGCGAACGCGGTCGCGGGCCAGGATCGGATACGGCGGGACCACGAGATTCACGTCCGGCGGCGCCGCCTCGCACGGAAGCGGGCCGAGGTCCGCGATGTCGGCGGCCGTGAGGATCAGCCGCACGCCCGGCATGGCGCGCGCGGTCGCCACATCGGCGATACGGAAGCGCGCGCTGGCCTGCGGCGAGCGCAGGACGACGGCGTGCAGCATCCGCGCCGGCGCGAAATCGGCGACATAGCGGCCCGCCCCGCGCAGGATCGGGTCATCCTCCTTGCGGGTGACGGCCTGTCCGACGCCGAACCTGGTGGGGGGCATGGGGGCTCCGGTCCGATAGCAGCAGCCTATTTCCAACGTGATGTTGAACGCTGAATGGATTACAGGCTACCAAGTGGTACTTTCAAGGCAACCAAGGGGCGCCAGCGCGCCGAATTCTGGCATGAGGGACGAAATGATCAAGACGATGTCATGCGGTCTGGCGGCGGCGGGCGCACTCGCCCTCGTTCTCGGGTTCGGCACCACTGAGGCGAACGCGTTCGGCGCCGGCGCGGCCCTCACGCGGGCGGTCGAGACCGACATCGTGCGGGTGCAGACGCCGGAGCAGATCGAGCGGGCGAAGCGGCAGGGGCGAAAGGCAGCGCGGCGGGTCGGCGCGAAGACGAAGAACATCAACATCAGCCAGGAACACAAGGACAAGATCAAGCAGAACATCCCGGCCGAGTATCATCAGTACCTGCCGAAGGAGCTCACGCGGTAAGGGTCTTCTTCCGTCATCGTGAGGGGCTCGGCGCAATTCTCGCCGTGACCTCATATCGGCACTGCCTGCGCCGAGCGCATCAGGGTGACGGATGCAATTCAGTCCTCGTCGGACGGCACTCTACAGAAAGCCATGCCGAAGCCGCTTTCGTGCTCTCACCGCCGCCCGGATCGCCAGATCGAAAAGATAACCCACAGGCTGTTCGCGAATGCCATGAGGTACCCGGCCAGCCCGCAAAGGGTGAGCAGGGACACGCCGAACACGGTCGGGCCTCCCTCGACCGTCATCACAATCGAGGAGCCGATCACAATTGATGCCGTCATGATGCCGACGGCGGCGCGATCGATCGCGCTGTGGACGCGAGCAGCCACGATGTCGAGGAGATGGAGATGAAGGTCGAGTTCGCAGGCGGCCCTGGCGGGCGTCCTTGAGCAGCCGCGCGAGGTCGCGCGGCATGGAGGCGACGAGCCCCAAGAAGTCGGTGAGCGTCGCTTGCCCACGCCGCAACGCATCGACCGGCTGGTAGCGCTCGGAGATGGCGCGGTTGAGAAACGGCTCCGCGCGCTCGACCAGGCGGAACTCCGGATCGTACTGGCGGCCGAATCCCTCGAGACTGATGAGCGCCTTGAACAGGAGAGCCAGATCGGCCGGCAGCACGATTCCGTGCTCGCGCAGGATCTCCGATATTCTGTGCAGCAGCGTCCCGACCTTCAGATCCTTGAGCTGCGCGTCGGAGAAGTCGACGGCGAGCTCGCCGAGCTCGCCGGCGAGCCGCGCCTCGTCCACGACCTCATTGCCGCGCCAGTCGAGGAAGACATCCAGCATCGCCTCCTCGTCGTGGCGCACGAAGCCTGCGAGCAGGTCGACGATCTGACTGCGACGCGACGGCGACAGCCGACCCACCATGCCGAAATCGATCAGGGCGAGACGATTGCCCGGTAGAAACATGACGTTGCCGGGATGCGGATCGGCCTGAAAGAAGCCGTCCACCAGGATCATCTTGAGCATGGCATCGACGCCGCGCGCAGCGAGAGCCTTGCGGTCAAGCCCCGCAGCATCGATGGCTCGCAGATCGTCGCCGCGGATGCCCTCGATGTGCTCCTGCACATTCATCACGCTGCTGGTCCACTCCCAGTAGACGCCGGGGATGAGTACGCCGAGATCGTCGGCAAAGTTGCGGGCGAAGCGTTCCGTGTTGCGGGCCTCCACGGCGAGATCGAGCTCGCGCTCGAGCGAGCGGCGCAACTGACCGACCACCTCGGTCGGGCGGTAGCGCCGCAACTCGGGTCGTTCCTGCTCGACGAGAAAAGCAAGATGCTCGAGGATTCTCAGATCGGCCTCGATCTTCGCGACGATTCCGGGACGGCGAATCTTCAGGATGACGGGCGCGCCGTTGGCGAGCCTGGCCCGGTGGACCTGCGCAATGGAGGCGGCGGCGTAAGGCTCGCGATCGAGGTCGACGAACACATCGAACGGAGACCGGCCGAGCGCCTGCTCGACCTGCGGCAGCAGCTCGTCGAACGGCACCGGGGCCACGCGGCTGTGCAACCGGCTGAGCTCGTTGACCCACGCCGCGGGCAGAAGGTCCTCTCGGGTCGAGAGCATCTGACCGAGCTTGACGAAGGTCGGCCCGAGCTCCTCCAACGCGAGCCTTACGCGCTGCGGCAGGTCGAGATGCGCGATCTCGCTGGCCTGCCCCCACTGCAGGATCTGGCCCGCGCGCTCGAGCAGCGTCGAGACGCCGGCGCCACGCACGACGTCGCCGAGACCATGGCGAATGAGGACCGAGCTGATCTCGCGGAGACGTGGCAACTCGCGCGCCACACCGAACACCCCGGAGACCATCGCGGAGCCTATTTGCCGTCCTTGACCTCGGATTGCTCGCGCAAGGCGTCCGCGACGCCGGCCAGCACGCCGCTCGCCAGCAACGCCACGCGGACGCCTGCATCGCGGATCGTCGCCATTCCCGGTGCGGCGCCCATGCCGCCGGCAAAGTCTCCCATCATGCTGGCGACACGGGCGCTTGCCTCCACGCCGACGTTCTGGGCGCGGGCCGCAAGCTCCATCACTTCGCGCCGGAGATTGCCGGTCATCGCCTCGGCGATGCGGCCGGCGACAGCCGCATAGTCCTGCTCCAGTTGCCTGAGACTGGCCAGCGCCTCCTTCAGATCGTTTTCGGTGAAATCCTTCCCGCGCGACGCGAGCTGCTGCAAGGCCTCGTGCGTCGCTCTCGCGGACTCCACAAGCACCACGTCGAGGTCGCGTATGGCAGCGGCGAACTGCTCTCGCGCCTCGGCACTGCTGACAGCCGCGTTGCCCGACCCTCCACCCATCACGGTGCGGACGATATCGCTGACTGCCTCGGAGTCGATCCGACCCTCTTTCAGGACCTGGCTCGTCAACCCCTTGACCCGTTCTCGGATCGCCTGATCCTCGGGCATGGGGGAAGCGGGATGCGGATTGATCGGCTCGGGCATGGGTTGCTCCATCGACGGTCGTGCGCGAGCTTAGCGCGTTTTGCTGCCGCCCGACAGTGCGGCCGCCGCCCCTGTTGGTAGCGGGTCAGTTGTCCGCCTTTTGTAGCACGTGAGTTGTCCGCCATGTTCGCCGCTTGTTCTGGAGGCGGTGATGCGGCGGACGGCAGTGTTATGGGAGGCATTTTTGTCTCGGTTTGGAGAAGCGTTTGAGCAGTACAAGCGCCGGCGATTGACGGCGGACGAAGCGGGAGAACTGCTGGGGATGTCGGGTCGGAACTTCCGCCGGCTGAGCGTTCGCTACGAGGAGGACGGGGTTGCTGGGCTGCGCGATCGGCGGATCGGCAAGATCTCGCCGCATCGTGCAGCGGAACGCGAGCTTGCCCGGATGCATGAGCTTTACCGTGAGCGCTACAGTGACTTCACGGTGAAGCACTTCCATGAGCAGCTGCAGCGCCGACACGGCTACAAGCTGAGCTACACGGTGACGCGGCTTTCGCTGCAGACGGTGGGGCTGGTGCAGAAGGCCAAGCGGCGGGGCGCGCACCGCAAGAAGCGGGTGCGGCGGCCGCTACCCGGCATGCTGGTGTTCCAGGATGGCTCGACCCACCGCTGGATTCCGGCCCTGGATCGCAAGCTCGACCTGATCGTGACCCTCGATGATGCGACCGGGACGATCTATTCGGCGATCCTCGTTGCCGAGGAGGGAACGATGTCGAGCTTTCTCGGGCTGAGCGAGACGATCGCCCGCCACGGCCTGTTCGGGGCGCTCTATACCGATCGGGGCGGGCACTATTTCCACACCCCGAAGGGCGGGTCCAAAGTGGACAAAAGCCAGCCGACCCAGGTCGGGCGAGCGCTCGCCCAGCTCGGAATCACCCATATTCCCTCCTATTCGCCTGAGGCACGTGGGCGCATCGAGAGGGTGTTCGGGACGTTGCAGAACCGCCTGCCGCCGGAGCTGCGCGTGGCCGGGATCAAGACCATCGCGGCAGCCAATCGCTATCTCAGAGAGCGCTTCGTGCCGGACTACAATGCCCGTTTCGCGGTTGCGGCGGCAGAACCCGGCACAGCCTTCGTGCCCTACGTGGGCCGGCCGCTCAGCGAGATCCTGTGCGTTCAGGACGATCGCCAGGTCGGCCGCGACAACTGTGTGGCATGGCGAAGGCTTTCGATGCAGATTCCGCCCCAGGTGCATCGCCACCACTACGTCAAGGCCACCGTGCGAGTGCACGAATATCCCGACGGCAGTCTCGCTGTCTTCGACGGTCCGCGCCGTCTCGCCAGCTACGATCGAGAAGGACGAATAATCGATGTCTCGCCTCGGGCCGCTTAACTCCGCTCGGCGCGCCCGGCCTGTGGATTTGTGGACAACGCAACAGCGTTGCCCACAACCCCACAGGCCCAACAGCAGCAAAAGAAGCGGACAAATAACCTGCTACAAACAGCGGACATCTTCACGCGCTACGGACAGTGCGGCCGCCGCCCCTACTCCGCGGGATGCGGCGGCGTGGCCGGTGCCGCGGCGGCGGCCGGGCGCCTCCGCCCGCGCACCGCGAACCAGCGCGCCACCACGTAGAACGCCGGGGTGAAGACCAGGCCGAAGATCGTCACCCCGATCATGCCGAAGAACACCGCGGTGCCCAACGTCTGGCGCAGCTCGGCGCCTGCGCCGATCGCCCACACCATCGGCGACACGCCGAAGATGAAGGCGAGCGACGTCATCAGGATCGGGCGCAGCCGCAGGCGGGCCGCCTCGACCGCAGCCGCCCAGCGGTCGCGCCCGCCCTCCTCGAGCTGGGTCGCGAACTCGACGATCAGGATCGCGTTCTTGGCGGCGAGCCCGATCAGCACCACGAAGCCGACCTGGGTGAGGATGTTGTTGTCCTGCCCGCGCAGCACCACGCCGCTGATCGCCGCCACCAGGCACATCGGCACGATCATGATCACGGCGAGCGGCAGGGTGAGGCTCTCGAACTGCGCCGCCAGCACCAGGAACACGAACACGACCGCGAGTACGAAGGCGAATATCGCCGTGCTGCCGGCGCGCAGCTGCTGGAACGCGAGCGTGGTCCACTCGTAGCCGAACCCGTCGGGCAGGTTCTCGGCGGCGAGCCGCTGCATGATCTCGATCGCCTGCCCCTGGCTGTAACCGGGCGCGGCCGCCCCGTCGAGCTCGGCCGCCGGGTAGAGATTGTAACGCGGCACCCGGTACGGCCCCGCCTGGTCGCGGATGGTGGTGAAGGAGCCGAGCGGCACTGTCTCGCCGCTCGAATTGCGCACGCGGATCTTGAGCACGTCCTTGGGGTCGAGGCGCTCGCCGCTCTCCGCCTGCGCGATCACCCGGAAGGTGCGGCCGAACAGGTTGAAGTCGTTGACATAGGCCGAGCCGAGATAGATCTGCAGCGCGGCGAACACGTCGGTGATGTTGATACCGAGGAGCTGCGCCTTGGTGCGGTCGACGTCGAGGAAAAGCTGCGGCGTCGCGTTCTCGAACAGCGAGAACACCTGGGTCACGCCCGGCGTCTGCGCGGCGCGCCCCATCATCCCGTTCAGTGCAGTCTGCAGCGCGTTCGACCCCCGACCGGCACGATCCTCGACCATCATGCGGAATCCGCCCGCATTGCCGATTCCCTGCACGGCCGGCGGCTGGACCACGACGACGAATGCCTCCTGAATGGAGGCGAGCCGCTTCATCAACTCGCCCTGGATGGCGCCGACCGATCGGGCCGGATCGCGGCCGCGCGTGGTGAACGGGTCGAGCACGGCGAACAGGGCACCCGAATTCGGCGCCTGGGTGAACGTCGCACCGGAGAAGCCGACGATGGTGATGCCGTGCGCGACCCCCGGCGTGCTCAATGCAATGTCCGCCACGCGCCGCATCACCTCGTCGGTGCGCGCGAGCGCAGCGCCGGGCGGAAGCTGCGCCGCGACAATGAGGAAGCCACGATCGACCTGCGGAATGAAGCCGACCGGGGTCTTACGGAACTCATTGAGGCCGAACGCCAGCACCCCGGCGTAGACGAGGAGCATCAGCAGGGCGAAGCGCACGACGCGGGCGGCGAGCCACCCGTAGCCGCTCACCAGGGCGTCGAAACCCCAGTTGAAGACGCGAAAGAAGCCGCGGATCGGCCGTTCCCAGAAATGCGGCGGGCGGTGATCGTGCGGCTTGAGCAGGAGCGCACACAGGGCCGGCGACAGAGTCAGCGAGACGATCAGCGAGATGATGGTGGCGCCGGCGATGGTGAGGGCGAACTGGCGATAGAACTGCCCGGATATGCCGGTGATGAAGGCGGACGGAATGAACACCGCGGAGAGCACCAGGGCGATCGCGACGAGCGCCGAACCGACCTCGTCCATGCTGCGGATGGCGGCATCGCGGGGCGACAGCCCCGCTGCGATGTTGCGCTCGACGTTCTCGACCACGACGATCGCATCGTCCACCACGATGCCGATCGCCAGAACCAGCCCGAACAGCGACAGGTTGTTCAGCGTGAACCCGAACGTCGCCATGAAAAAGAACGTGCCGATGAGCGACACCGGGATGGCGACCAGCGGAATGATGGCGGCGCGCCAGGTCTGCAGGAACAGGACGATGACCAGGACGACGAGCGCGACGGCCTCGAAGATCGTCTCCTGGACGGCGTTGACGGACTCCTGGATGAACTCGGTCGGATTGTAGATGATGGCGTGCTTGATGCCGGGCGGGAACCGCTTCGACAGCTCGTTCATCGTCCGGATCATGCCCTGCGCCGTGCTGAGCGCATTGGAGCCCGGACGCTGGAACACCGCGAGCGCGACCGCCTGGTCGCGGTCGAGATAGGAGTTCGAGCCGTAGTCCTGGGCGGCAAGCTGGATCTGCGCCACGTCCTTGAGGCGGACGACCGCCGTCGGGCTCGTCTTCACCACGATATTGGCGAACTCCTGCGGATCGGCGAGGCGCCCGCGCGTCTGTACCGCGATCTGGAACGCGCGCTGCTTCTCGACCGGTGGCTGATTGAGCACGCCTGAGGCCACCTGGATGTTCTGGCCCTGCAGCGCCAGCACGACGTCGTTGGCGGTCAGCCCGAGCGACTGCAGGCGGTCGGGATCGAGCCAGATGCGCATCGAATAGTCGCGGCTGCCGAACACCGTGATCGAGCCGACGCCGTCGACGCGGGTGACCGCATCCTTGATCTCCAGCAGGATGTAGTTGGAGATGAACAGCTGGTCGCGCGACTTGTCGGGCGAGTAGAGATGCACGACCATCATCAGGTCGGGCGAGGATTTCTGCACCGTGACGCCGATCTGGCGCACGTCCTGCGGCAGGCGCGGCTGGGCGATGGCGACCCGGTTCTGCACCTGCACCTGGGCGATGTCGAGATTGGTGCCGAGGTCGAAGGTGACCGCGATGGTGAAGCGGCCGTCGGCGGTCGAGTTCGACGACATGTAGAGCATGTTCTCGACGCCGTTGATCTGCTCCTCGATCGGCGCCACCACGGTGGAGGCCACCGTGTCGGCGCTGGCGCCCGGATACTGGCCCGCCACGTTGATGATCGGCGGCGCGATCTCGGGATATTGCGCGACCGGCAGGCGGGAGAACGACACCAGCCCGAGGATGACGAACACGATGGAGACAACCGAGGCGAAGATCGGCCGGTCGATGAA
Source organism: uncultured Alphaproteobacteria bacterium (assembly GCA_963777755.1). Classification (GTDB taxonomy): domain Bacteria; phylum Pseudomonadota; class Alphaproteobacteria; order Rhizobiales; family Xanthobacteraceae; genus DATFWC01. Next base: position 329,211 of record CAVZSC010000039.1, on the reverse strand, counting down.
GAAATGCGAGATCTTCATCGCGGCTTGGCCTCGTCGGACTTCGCCTGCGGCCCGGCGGCGCCCTGGACCTGCGGCACGACCTTGCCGCCCGGCCGCGCCCGCACCATGCCGTTGACGATGATGCGATCCTCGCCCGACACGCCGGTCTTGATCACCCGCAGATCGTCGATGACGTCGCCGAGCGTGACGTAGTGCTGCGACACGGTGTTGTCGGCTGCGACCGCCAGCAGGTACTTGCGCGCCTGCTCAGTGCCGATCGCTGCGTCGGGCACCAGCAGCGCCTCGTAGGGTTGCGAGGCCGGGACGCGAACGCGGCCGAACATGCCGGGGGTGAACAGGCCCGCCGCGTTGGTGAACACCGCACGCGCGCGGATGGTGCCGGACATGCGGTCGATCGTGTTGTCGATGAAATCCATCTTGCCTTGATGCGAGAACGCCTTCTCGTCGATCAGCCGCAGCATGACCGGCGTGGCGGATCCCCAGGCTTCAGCGCCCTGGGTGTCCTTGGTCAGGCGCTCGTAGCGCAAGAGCGACGCCTCATCGAAGGTGAACTCGAAGCGGATCGGATCGGTCGACATGATCGTCGCCAGCATCGTGGTTGTTGCCGTGCCGGCCGCCGTGCCGCCGCTCACCAGGTTGCCGGGCGAGACCTTGCGGTCGCCGATGCGGCCGGTCACCGGGGCCCGCAGCTCGGTGAACTGGAGATCGAGCTCGGCCTGGCGTACGGCGGCCTCGTTTGCCAGCACGGCGGCTTCGGCATTGCGCTTGGCCTGGGCGCGCTGCTCGAACACCTGCTCGGCGATGGTGCGTTCGCGCACCAGCTGCTGCCCGCGGGCGAGGTCGCTCTCCGCATAGATCAAGTTCGATTTCGCCTGGGTGAGATTGGCGCGCACCTGCTCGAGCGTGTTCTGGAACGGCCGCCGGTCGATGGTGAACAGGAGATCGCCCTGCTTGACCGTCTGGCCGTCGGTGAAATGCACGCTCTCGAGGTAGCCGGAGACGCGAGCACGCACTTCCACCGAATTCACTGCGACGAAGCGGCCCACATATTCGTCATAGTCGGTGATCGTCCGCTTGATCGGGTTGGCGACGGTCACGGTCGGCGGCGGGGGCGGCGCCTGCGCCGGCTGCTGCGCTTGCCCACACCCGGCGAGCGCAAATGCAAGCAGGCCTACATGCAGCGCCCGAGCGGACGTGGGCATGGATTCTCCATTGGAGGCGGATACCGCATATGGGCCTGATCCGCCGCGCTGGCAATGCCGATATCGCCTGCGCGGACCGCACAACGCCGGCATCGCCCTTTTCGTCGCCCCGGGGGCTCCCCATATCTAGCGCCGGGGCGCATGTCCACTCAGAATAACGACCATGTTCGAGCATAGCATCATTCCAATCCTTGATGATTCACCGGCGATGGAATCGCCCCTGCCGCCGACCGCGCCGGACGCGGAAGATCGCGAGCTCCTCGACGCATATTCGGGGGCGGTGATCGACGTGGTCGATCGCCTCGGACCGGCCGTGGTGCGCATCGACGTGCGTGCGCGCGACGACGACAGGCGCGCCGGCTCCGGTTCCGGGGTGATCGTCGCGCCGGACGGCCTGGTGCTGACCAACAGCCATGTGGTGGGCGGCGCAAGCCGCATCGCGCTCACCACCATCGACGGCCGCAGCCTCGACGCGCGCGTGGTCGGGGACGATCCCGATTCCGACCTGGCACTGGTTCGCGTCGATGCCGCGGTGACGCTGCCCGCCGCGCCGCTCGGCGATTCGAAGCGGCTTAAGCGCGGTCAGCTCGTCATCGCCATCGGCAATCCGCTCGGCTTCGAGTTCGACCGTCACCACCGGCGTGGTGTCGGCGCTCGGCCGCTCGCTGCGCGGGCAGAGCGGACGACCGATCGAGGACCTGATCCAGACCGACGCCGCGCTCAATCCCGGCAATTCCGGCGGGCCGCTGGTGTCCTCGCGCGGCGAGGTGGTCGGCATCAACACCGCGGTGATCGCCGGCGCCCAGGGCATCTGCTTCGCGGTCGCCTCCAACACGGCGAGCTTCGTGCTCGGCGAGCTGGTGCGGCACGGCCGCGTGCGGCGCGCCCATATCGGCGTTTCGGCGCAGCAGACCTCGATCCCGCGCCGCCTGCAGCTCGCCGCCGGCCTGTCGCAGAGCATCGGCACGATGATCATGACGATCGAGCAAGGCAGCCCGGCGAGCCGCGCCGAGCTGATGACCGGAGACATCATCGTCGCCCTCGACGGCGAGCCGGTGACCGGGGCCGACGACCTCATCCGCCTGCTCACCGCCGAACGGATCGGCCGCCCGGTCGACGTGGAGGCGATCCGGCTCGGCCGACGCCGCACGTTCAGGCTGGTCCCGGAGGAGCGGCCGCGGCGCCGGTCATGAGCGCAGAGCGTCTGACTGTTGGCGCATCAGAGCAGTGATCAGGCCGCGCAGATAGTAGCACCGCCAGATCGCCCAGAAACGGAATTTTGACGCCGGCATTCGCTCGACCACTGGCCGCAGCGCGGTCCACAGCGCGTAGCGCGCGAGCGTGACCACAGGAATGTTGCGCAGCCGCGGTCCGCCGGCGATCCGCTCCGGGCCGACCTGCGGAACTCCCAGTCCAAGGCGCTCCGCGCGCCGGAGAATCCACGCCTCGTTCATGAACTCGGCCGGAATGATGTGCTGCACGACGGCGTCCGGCAGATGATAGGCCCTGAAACCCGCCGTGCAGACCAGACGGGCGAAAACGGTGTCGTTGCCCATCGGATAGGGGCCGCTTCCCTGTGGACCGATCCCCTCGGGGAAGCGCAGGCCCCGTTCGAACACCCTGCGGCGGAACGCCGAGTTTGGCCCCCACACCTTGCCGCTGGGAATCTCCCCCTCGGGCATGCCCTCGTTGACCGCGAAGGTCGATCCGAGCGCCACCCATTCGGTCAACCACCGCGGTGGCGCGTGCGCCCAGGCAGGCCGGATGGTCCCGCTGAACACGTCGTACTCGGGATGCCGCTCCGCTCCCTCCCACAACCGTTCCAGCCACGACGGTTCGGGGATGACGTCGTCGTCGGTAACGACGACGAGCGCGCCGTCGACGTGCGTGATCCCGCTGTTGAGAGCATAGGACTTCCCCTGGCGCCTTTCGGACAGCACGGTCAACGGCAGCCGGTCCGCATAGCGCAACAGGATGGCGGCGGTCGCGTCACAGCTGTTGTTGTCGACCGCGATGATGTTCCAGGCGCCCTGGGGAATCTCACCCGCAGCAGCGCCTCCAGCATGAGCGGCAGGGAGTTGGCGCCGTTGTAGGTGGCAAACAGGATCGTGATCTGTCGTTCCGGCATGCGCGTCCCCACTCACGTATCATCATGCAAGATTAAAGCAGGGCACGCTCTTTGAGCGGGCCGTGCGCGGGCTCGTCGCGGCGGCTTCGCCTGCAGTGGTCGTCGATCACGCGGTCGTAGATCATCTCGAGCTCGGCGGATTGCCGGACGAGATCGAACTCTCTGCGCACGAACTCGACAGCGTTGCGGCTGAACTCCGCCCACAATCCGGAATTGGTGAGAAGCCGGGCAATGGCATCGGCCATGGCGATGACGTCGCGCTCGGTCGTCTTGAAGCCGGTCTTGCCGTGCACGATCGCCTCGCCGACGCCGCCGGAATCGAACACCACGGCCGGCGTGCCCACCGCCTGGGCCTCCAGATTGGAGATCCCCATCGCCTCAGCGTGACCGTTGTCGAGGGTGACGCTTCCGTGCACGTAGGCTTGCGCCGAGAGCAGCATGTCGCGCACCGCGGTCTGGCTCTGGTTCTGCAGCACCGTCACCGCCGGCAGCGCCTTTCGCGCCATGCGCTCGACCTCGTGGCGCAGCGGCCCGTCTCCGATCATCACCAACTCGACCGGAATGCCCGCGCGCGCGACCTTCTCCAGCGCGGCGATGAGGTAGCGATGTCCCTTGTACTCGACGAACCGCGACACACACACGACGCGGCCGGGAACGCGCTTGACCTCCGGGGACGTGGAGAAGAACGCCGTGTCGACGCCGATGTAGTGGCGCACCACCCGGTCGGGATGGAAACCGAGAGCAAGCAGGCGCCGGCGGATGAAATCGGAGACCGCGATCGCCCAGATGCGGCTGTCGCGGGCGAGGTCGGCGCGCCCGTGGCGGAAGAAACGGACCTGGTTGAACCCGCCGGAGGAGCGCGGGTTGCCGACATAGGTGGCGTCATAGCCGTGGAACGTGATGAGCAGCGGCCGCCCGGCCGCGATCGCCATGGGCGCGATGACGAAGCCGTTCTTGCCGAAATGCGCATGGATGAGCCGGCTGTCGGCGACCACGGGCAGGAGCGAAGGCCAGGCCAGGCGCGGGCCTTTGAGCAGCAGCTCGGCCGTCTGCCCCTTCAGGCTCGCCCGCATCTCGTGCACGGTGAAGCGGTCGAGGCCTTCGAGCGGCGAGGGAATCCGGCGCGAGACGAGGAACGCGATCTCGCGATTGCGGATCGCGCGCGCCTGCTGGGTGACGAAAGCCTGGCTGGCGGGGAGAAAGTTCTCGAGGAAAATGAGGATGCGGTTGGACATCTTGCCAGTTCGCGGCCGCTCAATCCTCACCCGTGACGACCGAGATGTTGCGATAGGACACCGTGTAGGGACCGCCCTGGTTCCACCCCGTCGGCTTGTACACGCCGAACTTGAAGTAGGGACCGCGCTGGTCGTTGTACATGTTGGGACCTTTCGCATCCGCCACCTGACGTCGGGCGAGCGAAACCGCGATGCGCCCGTCCTCGGTGAGCGACGGCCGATAGACGATCTTCATGTCGGTCCATGTGCCCGGGTCGAGCGGCACGCCCTGGAACAGCGTGCGGCTCTTGATGGTGGCGGACTTGTCGGCACAGGGCCCCTGCGCAGTATCCGAGATCGGGCTTGCGTCCCATCGATTGAACGCGCGCGCGCGGGAGCCGATCACCTCCAGCGCCATGATTGGGCATTTCGCGCCTTCGCCCTTGTCGACAAAAGAGTGGATCTGGAAGATCGCGGCCCAGCGGTCGTCGTGCCGCGGCCAGTTGGGGGCGAGGCGGAACTGAAACGTGATGACGGCCGTGTGGTCCGCCCGCAGGTGATGGTGCACGGCGATCTCACAGCGGCGCCGTTCGCGATCCTCCGCGCGCAGCGTGAACGTCGTCTCTCCCGACATGAGATCGCCGTCGACCGTGTTCTGCGCGCATTCGTGGACGAGATCGGATGCCGAAAGCTCGCCGGCGACGCACGGCGTCGCGGCGATGCCCGCACCCAGGAGAACGGCCGTGGCGGCGTACCGGGCGGCATTCGCCGCATTCGGAATCGAATGGCGCATCGCGGACATGGCTTGCATCCGTGGACCTCAACGCTGTCGCCGCCCCCGCCGCCCCGGGCACACAGGCCATCCGCACCAATAACAACGCGGAACGAAGCCGTTCGGGCTCGTCCGGCACAGAACTTATGTTATCGACATATCGTAACGATAACTCAACGATAACGCTATATCGACATGATGTCATTTCGATGCCGCGCCAGGCGCCTCGGCGGAATGGAAGGCGCCGCTGCCGGCGATCATCCCACCCATCGGGCGGCGAAGCAGCGGCGGGGCGATCCCCATGCGCCGCCGCCGGCGGCATCCAGGCGAAAACTTTTTCACGGCGGGCAATGGAACCAATCGGGGGGCTTCGGCGTTGTAAGGGCCGTTCGTACTCAGTGTCGGGAAGACGACGGTCAACATTCGCCTGTTGACAAAGATTCGCCGGATTACCGCAGTCATCTGCCGGTAACACGGCATTGATGTGATACGCGGACTAGGGGCTGGAGTTTCGCGTGATTAATATCGTTGCATCCCGTTGGAAATTTCCCCTCGAGGCGGCCAGTATCCCGATTCCGAAGCTCACAGCCCGCCGCGTGCCACGAGGGTGCCCGTTTCTGGCTCGGAGCACGAGACCGGCAGCGTGGGGTCTGGCGGCGCTCGCTTCGCTGCTGGTCATGACATTCGACCTCGCGACGGCCGCCGAACTCGGAGCCGAGGCGAACCGCGGAAGCTACCGATCGGTTCGCCGGGCGCCCGTGCTGATGCCGGCGTGCCGCGAGACGCCTTACGCCGTCCTGCTCGGATGCGCCTTCGCCATACCCGCCGACCCTGCGGTCGATGCCGCCCTCATTGCGTCCTCGCGCGCCATGCGCGCCGTCGGGCCAGGTCCCTATCCCAGCCTGGTCGGGCGCTAGCGCCCGAGCGGTGGGGAAGCACGTGGAGATCGTGTTGCGGTATTTCTCCGTGGTTTTCTTGACCGGTTGGTCCCGCTCGCGCGCCGGGCGCACCCGTCACCCGCCGGCGCAGCCACAGGCCCGGCCGCCATGGCGGGCGGCTTGCCGTGCGGTCGTGTCGGGGGCCCCGATCGCGGTGATTTCGACTTCGCTCCTCGTCGGCTGCACGTTGTTGCCGCGCGATGGCCCGCCCGGCGCCGATGTGCGCGACAGCGCCGAGGTCCAGGTCCAGGATACGGGCGGCCTGTCGTTTGCCCTGGTGAAGCTCGGGCCGCAGGTCGTCGAGCGGGCGGGCAGATCGTATATCGCGCCCGGCTTCAGCCGCCTGTTCAATGGCATGGCGGGGGCGCCGGTGCGCGTCGGCATCAACGACACCATTGCGGTGACGATCTTCGAGGCGCGCGGCGGAGGGCTGTTTGTTCCCTCGCAGGAGACCGCCAGGGCGGGAAATTTCGTTCAGATTCCGGTCCAGCAAGTCGACCAGCGAGGCACGATCTCGATCCCGTTCGCCGGCGAGGTCCCGGTGGTCGGGCGAAACGCCCGCCAGATCGGCGAGGAGATCCAGGAGCGCCTCAAGAACCAAGCGGTCGACCCGCAGGTGGTGGTCACCATCAACGAGCGCAAGTCGAGCCAGGTCAGCGTGCTCGGGGAAGTCTACACGCCCAACAAGTTCTCCATGGACCCGAGCGGCATCCGGGTGCTCGATGCCATCGCGCGTGCCGGCGGAGGGCGTTACCCGGCGTTCGAGTCGGTAGTCACGGTGAAGCGCGGGCGCATCAGGGACCAGGCGCTGCTGACCACCATCGTTGCCGATCCCAAGCAGAACATCAGTCTCCTGTCCGGCGATGTGGTCTACGTTTCGCGCGAGCCGCGCATCTTCCTTGCGTTCGGCGCAACCCCGCCGCCCGGGTCGATCGGCGGGCAGAACAACCGTCGCTTCATCTTCGAGGACGAGAACCTCTCCCTGGCGGAAGGCGTGGCCAAGGCCGGCGGGCTGGAAAGCGCCCGCGCCGACCCGCAGTCGGTCTTCCTGTTCCGCCTGGAGCGACGGGAGCTGCTCAAGCGCATAGGCATCGACGTGAGCCGCTATCTTGAACCGCTCGTTCCCACCGTCTTCCTGGTCGACCTGCGCACCCCGGACGGCTTCTTCCTGGCCAACAATTTCTACATGCAGCACCGCGACATCATCTTCGTGTCCGAGGCGCCGACCACCGACCTGACGAAGTTCCTCAACATTCTGAAGGGCATGACCTCGCCGGGCGTCGACATCGCAACGACGATCCAGCGCCTGAGCACGCTGTAGCAGCGGCAAGACCATCTGCGGAAGTCGCGTAGGTTGGGCAGAATCGCCGTCGACGGCCTGTTCACGTGGGCGCGCCATGCAAAGCGCAACGGCGCGGTTCGGCTCACCGCAGGTCGAGGAACACCAGGCCCATCTTGCCGAGGTCGATATAGTCGCGGCCGTGCGAGATGTGCGACCACGCCTTGAGCATGCCCGCCGACCAGCGGATGTCGTCCAGCAGCACGACCGCCTGCGCGCTCGCGCGCCGGCGGATCTCGTCGAAATAGGCGACCGTCGCGACTTCGTCGTGATGGCCGTCGATGAATGCGAAATCCACGGAGCTGAGTTGCGCCAGGGTCTGCGTCAGGCTCTCTTCGAACCGGCCGGTCACCAGCGAGCAGTTGTCGAGACCGAGCCGGCGGAAATTGCTGGCGGCGATGCCCGACAGGGTCGGGTCTCCCTCGATGGTGGCGAGCGTGCCGAAGCCGTTGAGCCGCATCGCGGTGGCGATGTAGGCGGCGGAGATGCCCAGATTGGTGCCGAGCTCGATGCCGTTGCGCGGCTTGAGCACGCGAATGAGATCGAGCAGGAAGCGGGCGTGCAGCGGGCTCTTGCTGCGCCGGCATAGGGTCGACACGGGCAGGCGCAGGACCGCATGGTGGCGCGATCCGGCCCCGTGGTCGACGATCGCCACTTCCTTGTCGGAATCGAGCATCTCGCGCCGGATCGACTCGATGTCGGCGATCGCCGATTTCTCCTGGCTCGATCGCGCCCGAAACAGCGTCTGCTTGGCCAGCAGTTGCGCGTGGCCGTGGCCACGGTGGCGTACGGCAAACGCCGCCAGCAGCACCGTCATGGCCGTCCCGTCGATGAGATCCTGCGCGCTTGTCATCAGATCCCGTGCGCTTGCCATCTTGACCGCCAGACCGGTTGCCACACTCATGTTGCCGGAAATTGTCGCTCGGACGGCCCTCCCGGAACCGCCACGCTCGACGGGCGTGGTTTCGCCGGGCCGATGCGGATCGCTGTGGGGGGTAATTTCCTGCACGTGATCCCGGTTCCTGCTTCGGAGTCGACGCCGACGCATCGGCTGCCTGCCGGCCCGCTCGGCGGAGCATGTTCCGTTTCCGCCGGAACGAAGCGCCGGGCAGCGACGCTACCATAATAGCGAGGTCGTCGAACATTGTCGAAATGATACTTTTTTGATAATACCACAACTGCCGTATTTCGACCACCATCGGGCGATGGTATCGGCTCCGCCGAAGCCCCGCTCGCTGCGCAGACGGAACAAGGCTGGGCGCGGGAAACGAATGAAAGCCTCGATTCTCATCAACAATTTCAATTATGCGCAATATCTCGGGGCGTGCATCGACAGCGCGCTCGCACAGGATCATCGCGACGTCGAGGTGATCGTGGTCGACGACGGCTCGACCGACGGCTCGCGCGCGGTCATGGCTTCGTTCGGCGACCGCATCGTGCCGATCTGCAAGGCGAACGGCGGCCAAGCCTCCTGCTTCAACGCCGGATTTGCGGCAGCCGGCGGCGACGTCATCTTTCTCCTCGACGCCGACGACATGTTCCTGCCGGGCAAGGTCTCGCAGGTGATCGATCTCTATGGTCGCCACGACATCGGCTGGTGCTTCGACCATGCGAGCCACGCCGTCGCCCCGCCGTCGCACGGCCCCTTGGTCACGATCTCGGTCGACGGGCGCGCTGCCATGCGGCAGGGGACCTTCCCTCCCCTGCCCGCGCCCACGAGCGGGCTCTCCTTTCGCCGCGACCTTCTGGCGCGGATCCTGCCGATGCCCACCGCCACCGACATCACGTTGAGCGACAACTACCTCAAGTTCGCCGCCGCCTATCTGGCGCCGGGCGTGACGATCGAGCAGTGCCTGACGTTCCAGCGGCTGCATCCCGGCAACCGCTACACGGCAGCGCAGGCGCGGGAGGCAAAGCGCGCCGCAATCATGCTGGAAACCGGCCTCGCTCTCGCCACCGCGTTTCCCGGATTGCGGCGGATCGGGATGCATCTCGTGGCCGGCGGCCTGGCAGCCGCCCGCTTCGCGCCTGGCATGGTGTGGAGCAGCGCCGCGGCGCGGCGCGTCAAACGCGTCTTCGGTGCGGGCGGCGCGGTGCGGATCCTCGCCTTGTGCGCCTCCAAGCGCCTCAAGGAGGCAACCTCCCGGCGCAGCGCGCGGGCGCGCGCGGGAGTGGGCGCCGCCGCGCCGGCGGGGATCGACGCCCATGACTGAGCGCCCCGGCTCACGCGGCGCGCCGGCGCCGGCCGACCCTGTCCACATCGCCGTTGCGATCATCACGTTCCGACGGCCCGACGGGCTGCGGCATCTCTTGTCCTCGCTGCAGAGCCAGGAGCGCTCGGCCGAACGGCCGTTCCGGCTCACCGCGGTCGTCGTCGACAACGACGCGCAACGCTCGGCGGAGACCACGGCTGCGGCATTTCCCGCCACGCCCGAATACAGCGTCGTCTACTTGCACGAAGCGCGGCAGGGAATTCCGATCGCGCGCAACGTGGCGCTCGCAGCCGCCCCGGACGATACCGACTTCCTCTGCTTCATCGACGACGACGAATGGCCGTGCGAACGATGGCTCGACGCGTTCCTTGCGCTCGCGTCGACCACCGGCGCCGACTGCCTCTATGGGCCCGTCGAGCCGGTCTATCCCGAAGAGGCCCCGCGATGGTTCGTCAGGAGCCGCATATTCGAACGGCACCGGCACGCCGACGGCGCACGGCTGTCCATCGCGGCTTCAAACAACGTGATGATCTCGACGGCCTTTCTGCGCCGGACCAAGCTCCGCTTCGACGAGCGCATGCGCTTCACCGGGGGTTCTGACTACCTGTTCTTCCGTCAGGCCGTTGCCCTGGGGTTGACGATCCGCTGGGCCGAGCAGGCTCTCGTCTACGACTCGATCCCGCACAGCCGGATGCGCTGGTCGTGGATCCTGCGGCGGCAATATCGTCTCGGCAATACATTCGCGGTGAGCGAACGCATTCTCGGAAAACCGCACCTGCTGATCCGCCGTTCGCTGGTCGGATTTGCGCGAGTGGGCGGCGGCCTCCTCATGCTGCCGATGCTGGTCGTGTCCCCCTACTACGGAATGCGCGGCGTGACCCACATGCTCAGGGGATTGGGCATGCTGATCGGACTCATAGGCCATCGCCTCGAGGAATACGCGCCGGGCGCGATGGCGCTCGACCGGCCATCGTAGCAGCGCGGAGGCCAGGCCAAAATGCAGCAACCAGTCACGCGGTCGCAGGCGGCGAACGGCGCGGTGCTGACCGGAATCGCTCAAGCCTATCACGTCGCGCTGAGCTTCCTGTCCGGCATCCTCATGGCGCGACTGCTCTCGCCGGATGATTTCGGCCTGGTGGCGATGGTGTTGTCGTGCATGGCTTTCATCACGTTGATCCAGGACCTCGGCCTGAACCAGGCGACGATCCAGCGCGAGCGCATCAGCCGCGCCCAATCGAGCGCCCTGTTCTGGCTGTTGGCGGCGCTCAGCCTGGCACTTGCGCTCGTGCTTGCCGCCGGCGCGCCTCTCGTCGCCGCCTTTTTCGGCGACGCCCGGCTGGTCGCGCTGACGACGGCGTTCTCGGTCCTCGTGTTCATCAGCGGATGCCAGTCGCAGCACTATGCGCTGCTCAACCGCGATCTCAAGTTCAAGGCGCTGGCAGCAATCGACGCGCTGAAAACCACGATCGGGGCGGTGGTGGGCGTTACCGCCGCATGGCTCACCGCAAGCTACTGGTCGTTGTTCGCCGCGAGCATGGCGTCGGCCCTGGTCGGCCTCGTCGGCCTGTGGATCGCGTGCAGCTTCCGGCCCGGCCGGCCCTCGTTCGAGAGCGACTTTCGCGACATCATGCGGTTCGGCTCCGGCGTGTCGGGCTTCAACCTCGTCAACTATTTCGCCCGCAATGCCGACAAGCTGCTGATCGGTCACTTTTACGGAGCCGGTCCGCTCGGCCTCTACGATCGCGCCTACCGGCTGCTGCTGTTTCCCCTGCAGCAGATCCAGGCTCCGCTGGGACGCGTGATGCTGCCCTTGCTGTCGCGCCTGCAGTCGGATCCCGAGCGCTACCGCAGGGCCTATACCGAGTGCGTCGCCCTCATGCTCTTCGCCGCGCAGCCCGGACTCGTGTTCGTGGTCGTCTTCGCCGAAGACGTGTTCGGACTCCTGCTCGGGCCTCATTGGCTTCCCGCCGCTCCGATCTTCCGCTGGCTCGGCGTGTGCGGGCTGCACCAGGTCATGACCTCGACGGTCGGCTGGCTGTACCTCAGCCAAGGGCGCGGCGGTGACCTGTTCCGGAACGGGCTGTTCAATGCGATCACCACCGTCGCCTCCTTCGTGGCCGGCCTGCCCTGGGGGGCGACCGGCGTCGCCGTGGCTTACACCATCACCGACTATCTGGTGCGCCTTCCGGCGACGTGGTGGAGCGCGGGACGACGCGGCCCGGTCAGTGGCCGCCATCTCGTGACGACGACGTTTCCGCACGTCGTCGCAACGATCGCGAGCGCTCTCGTCCTGCTCGGGCTCAGCCTCGTGGTGCCGACGCGCGGGCCCTCTACGTGTCTCGGGCTCGCGCTGACGAGCTATGCGATCTACGGCCTCGTGCTGCTGGCCTTCCCGTCCAAGCGGCTGGTTCTGGGCCGGAACGCCCGCGCGTTCGTCGGCATGCTGCCGTCCTGGGCGAGGGCGTAATCCGTGTGCTTTGGAGGATCGAATGCGTTATCAGGAACAATGGCGTCCGACCAAGTTCATCATGATCGACGGGCGCCTGCGCGCCGATCCGACCGGCGCTCACGTCTTCGTCGGCTCGCGCATCGCCGCCGATCTGCTGGCCCCGCACTATTCCGCCGCATTGCAGGCGCATGCGCGCGGCCGGTTGCTCGATCTCGGCTGCGGCACCGTCCCCTTGTTCGAAACCTATCGGGCCCTGGCGGACGAAGTTCTCTGCGTCGACTGGCCGGCGTCGCTGCATGAGAAGCAACACATCGACGTGTTTGCCGATCTGTCGCGTCCGCTGCCGCTGCGCGACTCTTCGTTCGATACGGTGTTGCTCTCGGACGTCCTCGAGCACATTCCCAATCCCGAGGACCTGCTTGCCGAAATCGCCCGCATCCTTCGCCCCGAAGGCCGCATCGTGATCGGCGTGCCATTCCTCTACTGGCTGCACGAGGTGCCGCACGACTTCAATCGCTATACGCGCTATCAGCTGACCCGAATGCTCGAGAACGAAGGGCTGGACGTTGTCGCGCTGACGGAGATCGGCGGAACCCCCGAAGTGCTCGCCGACATCATGAGCAAGACGCTGGCGCCCCGTCCGCGCCTCGCGGCGGGCTTCGTCGTAATGGCGCGATGGCTTCTGCGGCGCGGATTCGTCCGCCGGATCTCCCAGCGTACGCGCGCCCGCTTTCCGCTCGCCTATATCGCAATCGCCAAGAAGACGCTCATGCACTAGGCTCGCGAAAGACGTCGTCGATGTAGCGCTTGCGGCGGCGTCTCTCGATCAGCGACCGGTCGACCATGTCCTTCAGCCGGCGCCACGCCGTGCGTCGGGACGACGATGCCGGTCGCTCCCGAACACGGCGGCTCAGGTCGGCGCTGCTGTCCAGCCTGCAGTGGGCGTATTGCACTTGTTTCCAGATGTCGACGAGCTGAAAATAAGTCATGGAAAAGCCCGCCGGTCCGGCTTCCGCTACGAGCACGTCCGGTGTGATCACATTGTCGATGATCTGCAGTTCGTGCCGCGCCTCCGCGGCCATGTAGTGCTGGTAGAACTCGCTGGGGAACGTGAGGAGTAACTTTGCCCGGTCGGCGCTCAACTGCCGGATGCGTTGAAAAAGTGCCGGACGCGCATCGGCCGGGATATGCTCGATCACGTCGCACATCGTTACCACGGTCGGGGCGGCGGGCAGCACCAATTGCAATGCATCGGCTTCATGAACGATGTCCATGCGACGGAATTTTATGTTCGGCAGCCGGATGGTGCGCTCGGCATACCAAATGTTTTGCTCACTGATGTCGATGCCAATGGCGCTCTTCCCCCGTCGGGCCATCGCCTCGGTCGCGATGCCGATACCGCAGCCGACGTCGAGCACGACGTCGTCGGGACGAATCGATGCGCAGAAGAATTGAATCGCCCGCTCGATGCGCGGATTGGGTCGAATGCGATAGTTCAGCATGCGATCCCGTGAGAACGCATCATAGTAGGCTTTAACCTGCTCCGGCGTAGTTGACGCCTCAGCCGGCCCGACGGTACTCGGCGTGCTCGATCGTGTCGTCATAGGAACGCTCCAACGCCTCAGTGCAACGGCGAATGTCGAAGGTCTCGGCAATGAAGCCTGGACCGGCGGCCGACATCGCGCCTGCGAGCTCACTATTGCTGAGGATGGTGGTAATTCTCCCCTCCAGGTCATCAACGTCGCCCTCGCCGATCGTGAACCCCGTGACCCCCTCCCGCACCGCTTCACTCGCTCTGGCCGAGGTGACGACCGGGACGCCAGCGGCCTGCGCTTCCAGGAGGACGATCGGGAGTCCCTCGGCATCACCGTTGGCCGCGGTGACGCTGGGCAGGCAGAACGCCCGGGCCAGGTGTAATTCCCGCCGGACCTCGCCGCCTGACAGCGCGCCGCGAAACTCGACCCTTATGCCGAACTGCCCCGCGAGCCGCCGCAGATCGTCTCCCCGGTCGCCTTGGCCCGCGATGATGAGCATCGCATCGGGCATCTGTCTCTGCACCCGTGCGAATGCCCGGATGAGATACTCGCAGCCTTTCTTCTCGACCAGCCGGCCGACGAACAGTACGCGAGGACCGCGCTCCGCCACCGGCCGCCCGGCCGGCGCGAACCTCGTCGGGTCAACGCCGATATGGCGGACCTCGACTTTGTCCGCCGGGATGCCGTAGTCGACCGCGCGCCGCCGAATGACCTCGGACACGGCGATGAAGCGGACGGCGGGCTCGCGCGCCAGCCGAACAAGACGGTCGGGATAATCCCGCATGCCGTCCCCGCCGTGCCCCGCCTCCCACCACTCGCGGCGAACGTTGATATCGTATCCGTGCAAGGTCACCAGCATCGGTACGCCGATGGCACGGGCGAGCCGCCAGGCATCCGGCGCATCGGTTCCGAAATGTGCGTGCAGCAGCGCGGCGCGCTCCCCGCTCAGCCGCCGGCGCACTTGCGGGGGCACCGATCCGAGGGTCCCGTTGACCTTCCAGGAGAACCGATCGAGGACGCCCGGAGGGTCCGGCCGCAGTAGAACATGATCCAGTTCGTCGAGGTTCAGGCCGCCCCGGGCGCGCCGCATCCCCACAAGGACCCCGCGCCAACGGCCGTAGGCCAGCACCTGCTCCTTGATGAACGTTTCCGACAGCGGCAGGAGGCTGCGCCGATAGACCAGCACCTTGTGCACCGTCTGCTTCTCCTTCCGTACTCGTCATGATATATCATAGAATGATGGAAAATAATGTTATGATCATGATCCGGCGGGACGACGAGGATAGCCAGTGACCGACACAATCCTTGCCCAGCCCCGTCTCGTGCCGACCAGGCCCGTCGGCAGAACGCAGCGTATCGCCATACGGCATCTGCTGCTTCGCGTTGCGCTCTTCCTCGCGTTGTTTCGCAGCACGTCGATGTGGTTCGGCTACCCGAGCTCGCAGTCCGATCTGGCGTCGATCAATCCTCTGCCGCAACAGCTGATGCTCTACTCGCTGTTGCCGATGGTCGGCCTCTATGTCCTGATCGACTATCGCTTCGTGCTTCTTGCCATCCGGCGAATACGCCCCATCCACGTCGTGATCCTGATCCTCCTGGTCAGCTCGATTGCGATCTCGATGGACAAGCGCGCTTCCTTCATGGGCTTCATGGCGGTCTCGACCATTTCGGCGCCGGTGATCCTGCACATGCTGCGTTATGGCGCCGCCCAGACGTATCGCATGGTCGTATACTTCTGCATCGCGGCGATCTACATCAATGCCGCCTACACTGTTGCATTGCCGAGTTCCGCGATCATGAGCGGCGTCCTCGCGGGGTCCGTTCGCGGCATGTTCATCCACAAGAACGACTTCGCCCAGTTCATGGCGGTATGCCTCGTCCTCATCGCCACCGTCCCGCGCTCGATGCGCCTGACCTGGGTGCAGCTCCATCGCGCCGCCGCCACCGTCGTCGGCCTCGGCCTGCTGGTGGCCGCCCGGTCGGCCTCGGCGGTCGTGCTCGCCGTCATGGGCTGCCTCGGATTCGTCTGCGTGCGCTTCATCAGCCGCCTGCGCGGCGCCGGCATTCGCCTGTACGTGACCTGCGTCCTTGGTGGGATCGGTGCAGCCTTCGTCTATGTGACGCTGGTCTATTTCCTGGAGCTGATCCTCACCGGACTCGGACGCGATGCGACGCTGACGGGCCGCACCGGACTTTGGCACGTGCTGTACCGCGTCTCGCTGGAGACGCCATGGCTCGGGCACGGCTTTGCCATGTTCCGCCAGCCCGAAACGATGTCGCTCTACTGGACCGAATTCGGCTGGGCGGCGCGGTCGACCCACAACACCTACCTGGAGCTTGCGCTCAACATCGGATATCCGGCCACCGCGCTGGTGGTGCTCGCCATTGTCCGCGAGTTGCTGCCGCGCATTGTGCGCTTGCACGCCGCCTCGAGCCACGGCGAGGTCCTGGTCCGCCAGTCGGTCACCATCCTGCTGGTCCTGCTCGGCAGCATGACGCAGGCCGGTTACCTGCTCGCGCCGACCATGAATTGGCTGCTGCTGCTCAGCTGCCTCGGCCCGATCGAGCCGCTCGGCAGCGCGCCCGCCCGCGGGGCCGGCCGCCCGGGCACGCGGCCGATCTACCTCATGCCGCGCCTGGCGCTGCGCCCGCCGGCCGGAACAAAGCCTGGCTAGTGCTCCGATTCCGAATTTCGCATCACTTCGCGGCGCCCTCCTGGCGAAATTCGAAATCATAAGGAGCACTAGCAAAATCAATGCTTTCTAGTGCGGCTTATGGATTTGAATTTCCTACAAGAGATTGCCGCGAACTGATAGGAAATTCAAATCCGCCGCACTAGCCGCCGGTCTGCTCGCCATACATGCGCAGGCGGCTCATCACGACCTTGTTGAGGACGACGCCGCCGAGCTTGTCCCGAAACCCGAACTGCCCATCGAGCACGTTGCGCGCCACGTCGAACGAGGTCCGCCCCCACTCGACGATGAAGATGTAGGTATCGACCATGGGCGCCATGGCGTGGACGTCGGCGAACGAGCCGGCCGGCGGCAGATCGATCACCACGTAGGTGAACAACCGCTTGGCCGCGTTGAGCAGGGCGCGCATTCGGTCCGACGACAGGATCTCGCTGGTGTTGGCGACGTTGCATCGTCCGCCGGCGGGAAGGAATTTCAAGCCCGTGTCGCTGTCGCGCACGATCACGTCGCTGGTCGACAGGCCCTCGAACACCACTTCCAGGAGCCCGATCTTGCAGTCCGGGCACATCGCCCGCGTCATCCGCGAGGTCCGCAGATCGGCGTCGATCAGCAGCGTGTTGGCGCCCTGCTTCGCCAGCAGCCGGGCGAGATTGATCGCGACGGTGGACTTGCCCTCGCGCTGAAACGTCGACGTCACGGCGATCACCTTCGAGCCCGCACCGACGTTCCCGAGATCGGTCGCGACCTTGATCCGGCGCAGGTTCTCGGAAAACATCGACAACGGAAAGTCGATCGAGTGGTTCATGACCTTGTGCTCGTACCGGACGTTTCCGGCGATCAGGCGGCGCGGCGACCAGGCGCTCGCCGCCTGGTCGCCCACGAGCGGCAGGTATCCGAGGAACGGGACGTCGAGCTTGTCGCGCACCTGATCGCCGGTGCGGAAGCTCCGATCGAGCGCCTCGCGCAGGCCCGCGATGCCGACGCCGAACGCAAGCCCGAGGACGAGACCGATCCCCAGGACGATCGGCTTGCGCGGATAGGTCGGCTCCAGGCCGCGGGTTGCCGGCGTGATCACGCGCGCTTCGGTCAGCGGGAACGACTCCTGCTGGACCGCCTCCTGATAGCGCGAGAGAAAGATGTTGTAGAGGTTGCGATAGGCGTCGGACTGCTGCTCGAGCTGCCGCAGCTGCACGCGCGCCACGTTGGCCTGGCCGACGGCGCGCTCCAGGTCCGCGACCTTCTGCTCGAGCGCGGCCTCGCGATTCTTGTTGACCTGCCAAGTGCTCTCGTAACTCGCCGCGATCCGGCCGAGCTCCTCCCGGATGAGCCGGCTGTATTCCGTCATTTCGTTCTTGATGTTCACGACCTGCTGATGCTCGGGACCATACCGCCGCGCGGTCAGGTCGGCGAGCTGGCGCGACAGCTCGGTCCATTTCTTGCGCAGGTCGGTGACCACCATATTGGTCAGCGACTCCGCCACCGAGACGTCGGCCTGCCGCGTGTCGAGCACGCTGCGCAGATGACGATAGCGCGCCTCCGCCTCCGCGCTCGCCGCCCGCGCCTCGGTAAGCTGGGTGCTCAGCTCCGCGAGCTGCTGATCGAGCACCATGTTTCCGTTGGTGGCGACCAGCCGGTTCTGCTCGCGGAACTTCTCGGCCGCCAGGTCGGCGGTGGACGATTGGCGCCGCAGGTCGTCGAGGCGCCGCTCCAGCCATGCGCCCGCCCGGCGGGTCGCCTCGAACGCCGAGCTCGTCTGCTCGTCGAGATAGGATTCCGCGAAGGCGTTGGCCCCGTCGGCCGCCCGTGCCGCGTTCGACGACGAATAGACGATTTCCACGACCCACGTCTTGGTCTTGCGCGTGACGTCGAGATTGCGCAGAACCGTGTCGACGGTCTTGCGCTCCTGCCGATAGCGGGCCTGCGCGCTGTCGCCGCCGCCGCCGCCGTCGGAGAACCATCGGGTGACATCCATCCAGCCCTGCAGTGTCCACCGGATCTTCATCGGCGTCGGCGTATCGCGGATGATGAAATTCGGGTCGTCCAGCAGTTTCAGCCGATCGATCACGCCGCGCGCTGTCTTCTCCGACTTCAATACCTCGACCACGCTGTCCATGATTCCGAGGTCGGGGTTGTTGGGCTGCTCGGTGAGCGTCGAGACATCCTTGATGGCGCGCAGCTGCCGGCTGTCGATGATGATGTTCGCGGTTCCGGTGTAGAACGGCGTCGCCGCGAGGATGTAGACGACGCTCAGCACGAAGCCGATGCCGCCGCATAGGGCGACCAGCAACACTTGCCGGCGCGCCGCCTCGACCAGGCGCGCCAAGTCGATCTCGTCGGCGGAGCCCCTCTCCTCGACGAGGGGGATCTCCGTCATGCCTGCCGATCGCGGGAAGGGCGAGCTCACGGCATGCAACATGCGATGCTTCCATTCCTCCCTCGAGGGAAGCCTCACCCCGGCCGCTCCTCCGTCTGTCCTGGCCGGCCCGTCCTGCTCTGAGCGATCAGGCGTCGACCGGTCGTTTTGATACTTTGTTACGCCGGTATATCATTCGAATATCAAAAAGGCGGTTCGGTCGGCAGCATTCGATCGCACGATCATGTGATTGATATCGATTTTATCGCCATGATGGCGATATGATGGCCAAGAGTTGGCTCCATGGCGCCCGTGGCCCCGATCGCGTCGATTCCTGCTCTGCCTCCGGAACATCGCCGGCGCGAATGGCAAATCTTCCATTGTTGAACTGCCGACGTGGCGGACGGTTCCCGCGCCAGGCAATGCGATATGCATAATGATATCTCGTCGATCAGGCTTCATGCCATGGCTCTACCATGATATGATCCTTGGTGGTTTTCGACTCCGATCGCCGCAGGCGCTCCAAGCGGGATATTAGCCGCTCCCGCCAAGCCGCTACGTTTCCTTGGCTTGTGAGCGGAGCGAGAATGGACGCTGCATGCGGCTCGAGGTGCCCGATGGTGCTGGACTTCAACCCCAACAGCCCTGCCAACCGGTTTCGCGAGAAGCGGTTCGCGTGGTTCCTTGACCTTTTGACGCAGGTCAACCGGCGCAACGGTGCGCTGCGGATTCTCGATGTGGGCGGCACGATGCCCTATTGGACCGCGAGGCTCTCCCGGCTCGACGGGCTCGACCTGCAGGTCACGCTGTTGAACAAGGCGGAGATGCCGGTAGGCAATGATCCGCGCTTCCGCTCGGTCACCGGGGATGCGCGCGATCTCTCGCAGTTCGCCGATGACAGTTTCGACGTCGTGCATTCCAATTCCGTCATCGAGCACGTCGGGCGCTGGGTCGACATGGCGGCCATGGCACGGGAAGTGCGGCGGGTCGCGCCGGCACATTTCATCCAGACGCCGTATTTCTGGTTTCCGATCGAGCCGCACTGCCGGACGCCGTTCTTCCACTGGATGCCCGAATCGTGGCGGCTGCGCCTGGTCATGTCGCGACCGCTGGGGTTCTGGCCAAAGGCTCCGGATCTTGATGCCGCGATGGAGCGGGTGCAATGGTCCGTGCTGCTCGATCGAAAGATGTACCGCGGCCTGTTCCCGGACTCCCAGATCCGGCAGGAGAGGGTCTTCGCGCTGACCAAGTCCCTGGTGGCGGTGCGGCAGTCACGCGTCGCCGCGTGACCACCTGCGGGCGACAGCCGCATGAGCCATGTGAGCTCCCGGTCACACCACGATGAAATCCACTGCCGCCGGCGCCTGCGTTTCGAACCTGGCGACGAGTTGGGCGTCGTTCGCCGCGCCGCCGGTCGGATCGAACCACAGCTCGCGTCGGCCGGTCTCCAGGTAGAACACGGCTCCGTTCGACTGGAAGCCGGCCGGAAGGCCGCTGCCCGATGCGAACGACGAGGGGGCGAGCGCGCCTGACGCGGTGAGGCCAAAGCCGGCCGTGCTGACGGCGATCGAATCGACCCCGCTGACGAAGTCGCGCACGAGGTCGACGCCGTCGCCCGGTCGCGCCAGGACGAACCGGTCGGCCCCCTCCCCTCCGAACAGGACGTCGAAGGCGCTGCCCCCATCCAGCGTGTCATTGCCCGCGCCGCCGTCGAGCGAATCGCCGCCGGCACCGCCACGCACCATGTCGTGGCCCGCGCCTCCCTGGAGAAGATCGTCGCCGGCATCGCCGAACGCCTGATCGTCACCGTCGCCGCCGCGGATCTGATCGTTGCCGCGGCCGCCCGCCAGCCGATCGGCGGCGGCGGCGCCGTCGAGCGTATCGTTGCCGTCGCCCCCACCCAGCGCGTCGGCATCCGTGGTGCCGGACAGGAGACCGTCGGCCTGTTCGGCGGTCAATGCCGCAACCGCCGCCGCGCTCGACGTCACCGAGAACGTGCCGTAGCCGAACCTGCCGCCGAGGTAAGCCTCGCGGGTGGAATTCAGCACTGTATTGTCGTGAAACGATCCGCTCGCCGGGCGGTCGACCTTCACGCCGGCGCCGCTCATGCGGTCGAACGTGTTGCCGGTGATCTCGATGCTCTGGCGCAGCGGCCTGGCGTCTCCGCTGGACGTGAGCGCAACGCCGTAGATGCCGTCGGCGACGGTGTTGCCTTCGATGAGGTAGTTGACCGCAGCATAGTTCTCACCAACCAGGATGCCCGCGGACCACGAGTACTGGGTCTGGCCGGAGATATCGTTGCCGCGGATCGTAACATTCTGCGAGGTGACGCCGACCCCGTAGCTGCCGCCGATCACTTCGTTGTCGGCGACCAGGATGGTGTCGCCCCGGCTGACCATGATGCCGCCCTTGGTGCTGTTCGGGCTGCTTTGCATGTCGACGTAGTTGCCGGTGATCGACACATGGCTCGCCCCGGTTGTCTGGATGCCGTCGGCGCTTGCCCCCTCCAGGCCGAAGATGCTGTTGCCGTTCAGGTCGAGTTCGTCGAAGTTCGCAACGTAAATTCCGTCGCCGTGTACCCCGTTGATCGTGCTGTTCGCGACCGTCAGGCCGGATCCGTTCACCCAGAAGATGCCGCCGTGCGCGGTCGTTGCGCTGGAATCCTCGATGACGACGTTGCGGATCGTCCAGTCGCTCGCGCCGTCGCCGTAGAAGGCCACGTCGCCGGTATGCGCGATGCGGACGTTCTCCACCACGATATTGCTCGTATCGCCGCCATGGATCCCCTTCTCCGGGCCGCTGAACGTCGGCAAGTCACCCGACCCGTAGGCGCCGAACACGATCGGCGCGTCGGCCGTCCCGGAAGCGCGAATGTCGAGCTGATCGTCGAAGACGCTGCCGCGGGCGAACAGCACCCGGTCGCCGGGCTGCAGATCCACCAGCTCGAGCCGGTCCAGCGAACGAAATGCGCCGCCCGGGCTCAGGCCCGCGTTGTCATCCGACCCGTGGACGCTGTCCACGTAATAGGTGCGAGGCCCGTCGGTGTCGACCTCGAATGCGCCCGGCCCCGATGGGCCGAAATAGGTCTCGGTGATGGTGCCAGTTACGATGTTATCGTGATATGACCCCGTAGTCGGGCGGTCGACCTTCACCGCCGCGCCGTTCATGTTATCGAATGTGTTGCCGGCGATCTCGATGTTCTGGCGCAGCGGCGTGATCGTGGGACTGCTCGACGTGATCGCAACGGCGTAGTTGCCGTCGCTTATCGTGTTCCCCTCGATCACATAGTTCACCGCGTCGGAATTCTCGCTCACCAGGATGCCCGCGGACCACGAATAACGCGTCTGTCCCGAGATATCGTTGTCCCGGATGGTGACGTCGTGCGAGGTGACCGCCGCGCCGTAGCTTCCGCCGGTGAGCTCGTTATCGGCAATCAACACGGTGCCGCCGCGATTGACCGCAATGCCCCCGCGGTTGCTGTCCGGGCTGCTTTGCATGTCGATCGAGTTGCCGGTAATCGTGACATTGTTCGAATCGGCCGCCTGGATGCCGTCGGCGTTCGCTCCCTGCAGCCCGGAAAACGTGCTGCCGGTCACGTTCAGCCCGTTCATGCCGGTGACGAAGATGCCATCGCCATGCACGCCGATGAACGTGCTGTCGGCGATCGTCAGGCCGAAGCTGTTCTTCCAGGAAATGCCGCCGTAGCCGCTGGATCGGCTGGTATCCTCGATGATGACGTTGCGGATGGTCCAATCGGTGGTGTTGGCGCCGTAGAAGGCCACGTCCCCAGTGTGCGCGATGCGGATGTCCTGGACTACGATATGGCTGGTGTTCGCGCCGGACACGCCCTTGCCGGGCCCGTCGAAGGTCGGCGCGGCGCCCGACCCGTACGCGCCGAACACGATCGGGTTGTCGGTCGTGCCCGAATAGCGGATATCGAGCTGGTCGTGAAAGACGCTGCCGCGGGCGAACAGCACCTGGTCGCCGGGCTGCAGCCTGATGCTCTCGATGCGGTTGAGCGAGCGGAACGCGCCGCCTTCGCTCAGACCGGAGTTGCTGTCCGCGCCGTTGACGCTGTCCACGTAGTAGGTATTCGGCATTGACCGGCTTCCCCTGTTGTTGATGTCTTCTTGAGGGCCGATATGAGGAAGATGCGGGAGCTCACCCGCACACCACCTCTGATACTTCGCGCGTGAGCGGATAGCGATGTCACGGAAATATCATTGCCGTGCATCATTATTGTCTCACTCGACGTTCTCTGCATCGACTCTGCCCGGTCAGTAACAACGCCAGGTACCAAGAATCCGTTAATCGTCGCGATGCGATTTAGCGAGCTCGCGTCTACGGGTTTCGCCCCGATTGTCAATTGACGGCGCTTGCCGGCGAAAACGCGAGTCAGCGCTTGCCGCAGGCGGCGAGGAACGACGAGATCGTTTCGATGAGCTCCTCACTCGCATAGGCGGAGATCGGCCTCGCCGCGCCGACCTCCTCGATCTGGTCAAGCTGGTGCGTGAGCTCGATCTCGTCCTTGGCGACGCTGATGACGTTCTGCGTCAGCATGTGGCGCGCGGTCGAGAGCTGATGGTCGTTCCGGTGCTCGCCGAGCTCGGCGCGGCGCGGCATCACGATCAGCGGCTTCGCCAGCTCGAGCGCGGTGATGATAGATCCCATGCCGGCGTGCGCCACGACGGCATCGGCGCCTTCCACAAGTCGGCGGAATTCCGGCGGCTCGACGAAGGCGCGGAACTCGATGTGCTGCGGCCGATACTGCGACGGGCCGATCTGGGCGAACACGTCGGCGCGCATTCGCTCGCCCGCCCAGGCGTCGACCGCACGCACCAGGCGGTCGAACGGCAGCTGAACTCCGACCGTGACGAAAATCATACCACCGTGCCCGCGAAACGCGGTCCCTCCGGCCGCGCCAGATGCGGCCACTGCGTGAGCCACAGGTCCGCATGCCGGCCGGCCATCCGGCCGGACATCGACAGCTCGTCGACATTGGCCACGCTGTCGACCCAGATCGTCCGAGCGCCGATCAGCCGCCCGAGACGCACCGCCACGTAGCCGGGCGCAGCGCCGGTCGAAATGATCACATGCGGGCGCTCCCGCAGGATCAGCAGCGCCAGCGACAGCGCCATCCGCAGGACCCCGATCTTGTCCCACCGGTTGCCGTCGTGCACGCGCCGATAGCGTCGGCCGGCGATGCGCGAGTTGGGGTCCAGCGTGCTGACGAACGCGACGTCGTAGTCGGCGAACGCCGGCATCAGCCGCAACAGCTGGATCCAGTGCCCCCCTCCGGACGCGACCGCAAGCAACCGAAGACGCCCATCATGTTCCGTTCGCATCGCATTCCCTCGGTTTTCCGTTCGATTGACGCAGATCGCCGAAGCCGCCAGCGGCGCGCGCCGGAGCGCCACCCATCCCACATATGTTATATAACATACCTATGTTATACTCAAGCGCATGCCTCATGATCAATTCCGATGACGTCGGCTTTCGCATCGCGTCGCCGCCTTGCGCGCCCACTAATACGCGGCGGACGTCCTGAACAACGCGACGCAGGTGCGCGCCAGGATGCGCAGGTCGAGCCACAGGCTGCAGTTGTTGATGTACCAGAGATCGAGCTCGACGCGCCGCTGCATCTGCTCGACCTGCGGGGTCTCGCCGCGACAGCCATTGACCTGCGCCCAGCCGGTGATGCCGGGCTTGACGTGATGGCGGAACGCATAGGTCGCGATCAGGGACGAGTATTGGTCGTCGTGGACGAGCGCGTGCGGCCGCGGCCCGACCAGCGACATGTCGCCCTTGAGCACGTTGAACAGCTGCGGCAGCTCGTCGATGCTGGTGCGGCGCAGCACGCGCCCCACACGCGTCACCCGCGGGTCGTTGCGGATCGCCTGCCGCACCTCGGCGCCGTCTTCCAGGACCGCCATGGTCCTGAACTTGTAGATCGTGAAGCGTCGGCCGTTGAAGCCGTTGCGCCGCTGCCGGAAGATCATCGGCCCGGGCGATTCGAGCTTGATCGCCGCCACCGCAATGAGCAGGAGCGGCGACAGCACCGCAATTCCGGCCGTCGCCGCGACGACATCGAGAAGCCGCTTCCGGATCTGCGCCGCGACCGTGAGCGGCCCGCGCTGCAACTCGACCGACAGCGAGGTCCCGGTCGACACGACCGGCTGCCGCAGAATGGCGTTGACGTTGTGATCCGGCAGGAGCCGCACGGGCAGCGGCGAGGCATGCAGGCGGTCGCGGACCAGGTCGAGGCGCCGCACGTTGCTCCAGGGCAGCGCCAGCACCATCTCCTCCGCCTCCTCGCGCCGCGCCAGCCCGATCGCCACGTCCACGGCGGCGAGATCACCGCGCTCGAGCGACAGATTGTCCTTCGGCAGGTCGGACAGCAGCACGCGCCCGACTTCCTCGATGCCGAAATGGTTCAGGAGATCGTCGGACCGCAAGAAGGCCAGCTCCTTGCGCTCGCCGATGACGATCGCCCGCCGCCCCGCCAGCGTCTGGCTGGCCAGCGCGGCGCGCAGATAATGGGCGACCGCGCCGCGAAAGGTCAGCAGCGACGCGAGGCCGAAAACTGCGAATGCGATCATCGTTCCGCGCGAGAAATCGGAGCCGATCTTCAGCAGGAACAGGATCAGCGCGAGACTCAGCATGACGACGAGCCACATCGACACGAGGCGTCGGCCGCAGCGATCCGCTGCAACCAGCGCAGCCAGCTGGTAGGATCCCCACAGCTTGGCGATCGAGACGTAGAGCAACGCGGCGATGATTCCGATGCCGGCAAACACGTCGACGTTGCCGGGCCGGTCGTACGCAAAGGCGTGATAGGCGCCGCCCGCCGCCACGCTGGCGAGAATGATGATGAAGATCTCCCCCGCAGCCACCAGCGGCTCCGCGGCATCGTAGGATAGGCGAAAGCGGCGGTCCCTGAGAGTGAGATGGTCAACCGGTCCGTCGAGCTTGACGCTGTCCGCCATGCTGCACCTTCCCTGCTCCGCCACGCCCGTACGAAGATATTTATGTTAGTAACATTACGATAACATTATGTTGCGACGCAAACCAACGAGCGATCAAATTGGATCCCTCGCACGCTGAAAATTTTTGCAGCGGATGGCCCGCCGACCGATCTCGATCGCGCGCCGCAGCTCACGTCCTGCCGCTCTTTGCATGTTCCAGGCGCCGCGCAATCCGCCGTACGGCGATCTGCGACGCGACCGGATCATTGAGCAGGCGGGGAGCGCTGGACGGGTTCGTTGACACCCGAGTTGAAAATCGGCGCGCCTCGGGTCTTGCGCTTGCGCGGAGCCTCAGGTTTGCGGCGCGGCGCCTGCCGACCTCCGGGAACAGCGGCCGCAGGATGAGCGGGTACGCGCGCAGGCGCGGCAAACCGCCGCTCCCGGAACGGCGCGCCCCGCGCCCCTAACGGCGTCGGCTTACGCCGCGCCGTTAAGGCCGCTGTGAGATGAACGACGAGGCGGCGCCTATTCGCGGACCGATTCCAGCGCCGGTCGGCGCGCCTGCAGCGCCTCTTCGAGCCGGAGCTTCTCCAGCAGGAGATCGGTCACGAGCCGCCGCAGCTGTTGATTTTCGAGCTCAAGCTCGTTTGCCCGCGTCGGCCGGCCCTCGGTTGCGACCGGGGCGTCGCGGCCCGCCGCACCGGCCGCCGGCCGCGCGGCGCGCGCGGGCGCTTTCCTGGCCTTGCGCCACCGATGATACGTCATCGCGCTGATGCGCAAGGCACGGACGATCTCGCTCTGACGTTTCCCCTCGGCAGCCATGCTCTCGGCCTGGCGAAGCTTGGCGTCGATCTCCCGTTGGGAATGACGTTTCTTTTTCATCCTCCTCCTTGAGCCGGTCGCCCGGCTCCTCCCCGATAGAACAATGGTTTGATCGAACCAGTTCGCAATGGGCGGCACACCATCCGGATGCATGGCAGATATGCCGGGTCTGAAATCGATCATCTCCCCTCGGAGGCCCGCGCAAGCAGGCGTCACATTGTTTACACGGAAAATCATTCCGCGTCAAAACAACGGCAAGTCTAGATGTGGGGAACTCGATAATAGCAGTAAATCACGTTACGAAGTCACCAAGGATACCGCACCGCAAGAAGACCGTCTGGTCGTGATTGATATTATTGAAAATTTGGGCGCACTGCGCCTGCCCATTTCCGGACGGGATAACATTTGGGATTCGGCCACACCGGTCAATGCGGTATCAATATCCTCAGGCTGGCTGTGAACAGCCGGCCTCACCGGCATATCAGCGTTGGGAAAACCGCATCGCGGGCGCAATGAAATGTCGGGCATGCGACAAACCATGGCCTGCAACAGTATTCGCGGCGAAGAGCGATTGGCTCGCAACGGTCAAACCTTTGCCGTCAATTGTTCAAAAAGGGCTGATTAACGACGCCTTGCCGGCGGCAACAAAAGGCGCGCGACTGGACCGGTCGCAGCGTCGATGGCGGGGTTAAGGGCATGGCAGGAACAAATGTGCATCGCACACCGAGGCCTGAAGAGATGGTCGCGAAGCTGTGCGAGGTCGACATGCTGGTCGTTCAAGGCCTGACGATCATGGAGGCGCTCAGAACGATCGGCGTGAGATTGGCGACCTATCGTCACTGGCGAGAGGAGCTGGACGGCCTGCGGCACGACGAGACCAAGCGGCTGACGGTGCTCGAGGCGGAAAATGCCGAGCTGCGGCGCGTGGCCGCCGATCTCACCCAGCGCACCGCCGCGCTGCGCGACGCCGTCCGTCGCGGCGACCGGACAGCCGACGATCGCGTTCGCATCGGCGGCCTGCCGCGACGGCGATCATGCCGGCTGCACCGACGCACCATATCGCAAGAGTAACATCTCAATAACATATCGCTCGCGCGTCCGCCGGTCAGGCAGACGGGGGCTTGGCGCGTCGTCCCAGCGCGGCGAGCCCCCGCCGGCCGAACAGCGCCAGGACGAGGCCGCCGTAGACGATGCCCCCGATCGCCGCCAGGACGGCGAGCGCGATCTCGTCGCGCAGCGCCGGCGCGTTACGGGCGAGATCCGTCACCAGCCGCTGTCCGATCCACAGCGCCGCCGTAAGGGGGAGCCCGGCGGCCGCGAGCTTCACGAGCGAAGCCTTGAGACGCTCGTCGACACGGAACAGGCCGGCCCGCCATGCAAACCAGGCGACAAGCCCGAAATTGATCCACGCGCCGATCGCCGTCGCCAGCGCCAGGCCGACTTGCGCCAGCGGGCCCATCAGAATGATCTTACAGGCGATGTTGACCATGGCGCCGGCGAGCGCGGCCTTCACCGGAGTCCAGGTATCGGCACGGGCGAGAAACGTCGCCGTCATGCTGCGGATGAGCACGAACGGCACGAGGCCGACGGTGTAGGCGGCGAGCGTTGCGCCGGCCGCCGCCGCATCGGCGGCGGTGAACGCGCCGCGGGCGAACAGCGCCCGCATGATCAGGTCGGGAACCAGCAGGAAGGCGGCGACGCAAGGCACCGACAACAGGAGAGTGAGCTCGATCGCGCGGTTTTGCGCATTGCGCGCGCCCGCTTCGTCGCCGGCCGCGATCCGCCGCGCCATTTCCGGCAACACCACCGTGCCGGCGGCGATGCCGATGACGCCGATCGGCAGCTGGTTGAGCCGATCGGCGTAGTAGAGCGCCGACAGCGCGCCGGCGGTCAGGAAGCTCGCGATGATCGTATCGGCGAGGAGCGCGAGCTGAAGACCGGACGAGCCGAGCACGGCCGGGCCGAGCGCGCTGAAGAACCGCTTGATGTCCGCGTCCCAGCGCGGAACGCGGAACCTCGTCGTTGCGCCGATGCGGGAGGCATCGCCGGTGACCAGCACCAGCTCGAGGCATCCGGCGAGCAACACGCCCCAGGCCGCTGCGTGCCCGGCGGTGGGAAACAGCCAGGCGCAGGCGAGCGCGGCGACCATCGTGACATTGAGCAGGATCGGCGCCGCGGCGGCCGCCCAGAACCGCTCGTGCGCATTGAGGATGCCGCTGTAGAGCGTCACCAGGGCCATCAGCATCAGGTAGGGAAACGTGATGCGCGTGAATGCCACGGCGAGATCGAAGCGGCCCGGATCCGCGGCAAATCCCGGCGCCAGCGCCGCAACCACATAGGGCATGAACACGAGCGCGAGGATCAGGAGCGCCACCTGGCTCCCGACCATCAGGGTGAAGACGCGATCGGCGAACAGGCGCACCGAATCCCCGCCCTGCTGCTCGCGGATGCGCGCATAGGCCGGCACGAAAGCCGCGTTGAAGGCGCCCTCGGCGAAGATTGCGCGAAAATGATTGGGCAGCCGCAGCGCCACGAAGAACGCGTCGGCGACCGGTCCGGCTCCCAGCATCGCCGCCATGACGATGTCGCGCGCGAATCCGGTGAGACGGGAGAGGAGGGTGAGGCCACCGACGGTGAGGATGCGATCGATCATGGCCGCCCCGGCGGCGAGGCGTCAGCGGCGCCTTCAGCCGGTCGCCCGGCGCGGCGGCTTGCGTTGCGGCGCGCTGCGCGCCGGCCGCTCCTCGAGGCAGCGCATGGCGATCTCCAGGCTCGCCACCCCTTCCTCGCCGCTCACTACCGGCGTGCTCCCCTGGCGGATCGCGGTGAAGAAGGAGACCAGCTCGGAGCGCAGCGGCTCGGTGTAGCCGACCGACAGATGCCGCATCGAGTAGCTGCCGTCGGGCTGGAAGCCGAAGCACTCGGTCACCGTCCGGGCGAGCAGATCGCCGATGATGTACTTCTCGCGGGTGGCGACGTGCACCGTGCGTGCCTTGAACGGGGTCAGCCAATTGGTGTTGATCTGCGCCAGCACACCGGAGGTGGTGCGGAACTGCAGGAGCGCAATGTCCTCGCGTTCGGCCACCGCGCTGGCGGTGAGCGGCTGCACGTCGGCAATCTCCGAATCGGTGAACCAGCGGATCAGGTCGATGTCGTGCACGGCGAGATCGATGACCACGCCCACGTTCGACATGCGCGGAGGGAACGGCCCGACCCGGGTGATGGCGATCGAGAGGATCTGCTCGCCGCGGATCGCCTCCTTGATGGTCTCGACCGCCGGGTTGAACCGCTCGACGTGACCGATCATCAGGGTGACGCCGGCGCGGCGTGCCGCCGCGACGATGCTGCGGCCCTCGTCGGGATTACTGGCGATCGGCTTCTCCACCAGGACATGGATGCCGCGGCGGATGCAGGCGAGCGCGATATCGTGGTGGAAATGGGTGGGCGCGGCAATCGTCACCGCGTCGACGCCGAGCGGCAGCAGCGCCTCGACGTCGTCGACCGCCGTGGTCTCGAGCGCGTTGGCGACGAACTGCGCCTGCTGTCGATCCGGATCGGCGATGCCGGTGAGCCGGACGCCCGGAAGGGTGGCTAGAACACGCGCGTGATTGCTGCCCATGACACCGACACCCACCACGCCCACGCGCAGCACCTTGTCCGGCCTGTCCTTGACGGATTGCACCATGTCGAGACCCAAACCCCCTGCTTCGGCGCGGCTGCCACAACCCCTAGCACGGCTGCGCACGGCTGGCGACCCGGCCTCGCCCCGAAGGTTGAACATCTTGGCGAATCAGGAGTTTATCGGCTGAACCCGGAGGTATTGTGGCGTCTCCCCGTACGCCGCGGTCGCGACCGCCATGCGCCCCTTCGCCCTTGTGTCGGCGAGACGGCTGAAGCATGTTCCGCCGCCCATGACGTCCGTATCCCACCTCTCCGGCCGACCGCTGGCCGTGCCGAGCTTCCCCCTGGCCGTGGCGATCCTTGCCGCGCTCACCGTGGTCCGGTTGATCGGCTTGCAGCTTTCGGTGGTGGACCTGTTTTTCGACGAGGCGCAATACTGGGCGTGGTCGCGCGAGCCGGCGTTCGGATATTTCACCAAGCCGCCCCTCCTCGCCTGGGTCATCGGCGGCGCGGAATGGCTGTGCGGCAGCTCGGAGCCGTGCGTTCGCGCGCCGGCGCCGATCCTCTATTTCGGCACCAGTCTCCTGGTCTATGCGGTCGCCCGTCAGCTCTACGACGACGGCATCGCATTCTGGGCGGCGCTCTCGACCAGCCTGTCGCCAGGCCTTGCGTTCTCGGCGCGGATCATCTCGACCGACGTGCCGCTCCTGTTCTTCTGGGCGCTGGCGCTGCTCGCCTACGTGAAGCTGTTGGGCGGCGCCGACCGCCGCTGGAGCATCGTGCTTGGCCTTGCGGTCGGGTTCGGCATCCTCGCCAAATACGCGATGCTCTATTTCCTTCTCGGGGTCGGCCTCGCCGCCTGGCTCGACCGGGACGCGCGCCGCCTGCTGGCAAAGCCGGATCTCTGGCTCGCGCTTGCCGTTGCGGCGCTGGTCGTCTCGCCCAACATCCAGTGGAACCTGGCCAACGGTCTCGCCACGTTCCGCCACACGGGCGAGAACATCCAGGGCGGCGGCTTCAAGCTCAATGCGCTGCGGCCGCTCGAGTTCATCGCCTCGCAGTTCGCCGTGCTCGGCCCGGTCCTGTTCGCCGTGCTGCTCGGCGCGCTCGCGCGCATCGCCTCGCCCGCCTTGCTGCGCGCCGACCGGCTGATGCTCGCCTTCGCCATACCGCCTCTCCTGCTGGTCACGCTCACGGCGGTCATGAGCCGCGCTTTCGCCAACTGGGCGGCGACCGCGCACATCTCCGGGCTGATCGTGGCAGTCGCCATTCTGATCCGACTTGGGGCGTGGAGGTGGCTTGCCGCGAGCCTCGCCATCGGCACCGTCGCGCAAGCGATCATGCTGGCCGGCGATGCGCGCGCGACCCGCATCGAAGCGCCACGCATCGGCGACGTGTACCGCCGCACCCTTGGCTGGCGCAGCCTGGGCGAGCAGGTGGGCAGCCTGGCGCACCGGGTGGGCGCGCGTGCGATCGCCACCGACAAGCGCGACGACGTCGCCTCGCTCCTCTACTACTGGCGCGATCAGCCGGAGACGGTTTTCGCCTGGCCGGGAGGCTCCACGCCGACCCATCATTTCGAATTGACCCGCGCCCTGCCGGTTAGCCCGCCGTTGCCGCTCCTGTTCGTCAGCCGATGCGGTGCCCCGCGGCGTCTCGCCGCCCAGTTCACCAGCGTCGAGCCGCTCGGCGAGATCGTGGCGCGCACCGGCCCCACGTCCTCGCGCACCTATTACGCGTTCAAGCTCGACGGCGGGCGCCGCCCGATCGGCCCCCTCGCTCCATGCATGTGAAAGCCCGATGAACGAGCCCATCGATGCGGCACCGTTCGGAAGCCGCGCGCCCGACCGCGTCGTGCGGGCCGTGCTGGCGCTCACCCGCAGCCTGCCGGCGAACGGGCTGGGCCTGCGTCTCTCCACGCCGTTTCGCCGTCTCGCCATCAATTGGCTGGGCGAGACGCCGGTCGACACGGTGATCTGGGGCGCCCACATGCGGCTCTACCCGAGCCGCAACGGATGCGAGAAGAACGCGCTGTTCACCCCACAGATCATCGATGCGCTCGAGCGCGACGTGCTGGCGGCCGCGATCGATCGCCGCGTTGCCGAAGGCAAGACCTTCGTGTTCGTCGACGTCGGCGCCAACGTCGGTCTCTATTCCCTGTTCGTCGCCGCGCGCGGCGCCCCGCGCGCACAGGTTCTCGCCATCGAGCCGCAGCCCGTCGTGGTCGATCGCCTGCGCTTCAACGCTGCGGCAAACCCTCAATTCGACCTTTCGATCGTTCAGCAGGCGGTGAGCGACCGCGACGGCGAGATGAGCCTGGTGATCTCCGAGCGCGATCTCGGCGGCAGTCATCTCGAGCAGCGCGCCGACGCGAGCGCGAACTCCGGGGCCGTCCGCGTGCGTTGCCGGCCGCTGTCGGCCGTCCTGGCCGATGCCGGCATCTTCGTGATCGATGCGCTCAAGATCGACATCGAGGGCGCCGAGGGGCTGGCGCTGGCGCCGTTCCTGCGCGAGGCGCCGTCCGCGCTGCTGCCGCGCATGGTGCTGATCGAGGACCGCAACGACTGGACGATCGACGTCTATGCGCTGCTGCGCGGGCGCGGCTATGCCGAGCTCACGCGCGGACGCCAGAACGTCATTTTCCAGCTGGCCTGACTCAGGGGACGCCGCGTCACGCCTTGGCGCGCGCCCGCGAGCGGGCGACGATCTCGCTCGTGCTGTAGCCGGGCACGAGGTCAACCAGGATCACCTCGCCGCCGTCCGCCTCCACTACCTCGCGTCCCACCACCTGCTCGCGGCGATAGTCCGCTCCCTTCACCAGCACCGTGGGCCGCACGCGGCGGATCAGCTCGAGCGGCGTGTCCTCGTCGAACAGCACCACGACGTCGACGGCGGCGAGCGCCGCCAGCACTTCGGCGCGCGCCGCCTGATTTTGCACCGGCCGACCGTCGCCCTTGAGCCGCCGCACCGACGCGTCGGTGTTCAGCCCGACCACCAGGCGGTCGCTCGCCGCGCGCGCCTGCGCCAGCAACTTCACGTGCCCGGGATGCAGCAGGTCGAAGCAGCCGTTGGTGAAGCCGATGCGCAGCCCCTCCATGCGCCACCCGTCGAGCCGCTGGTCGAGCGCCGCCCAGTCGACGACGATCTTCTGCTCGGGCGCAAGCGAGGCCTCGGGGAGGATGCGCGCGCGCAGCTCCGCGCCCGAGGCGGTGGCGGTCCCGCGTTTCCCAACGACCACCGAGGCGGCCGCGTTGGCAGCGCGCATCGCCTCCTCGAAGCCCGCGCCGGCCACAAGGAACGCCGCCATGGCGGCGACCACCGTGTCGCCGGCGCCCGACACGTCGAGCACCTTGACCGCATAGGCCGGCACGTGCACCGCCGTGCGGCCGCGCTCCAGCAGGGTCATGCCGTGCTCGCTCAGCGTCACCAGCACGGCCTCGCCGTCGACCATCTGCCGCAGCGCCTCGGCGGCGGCGGCGAGCTCGGCGTCGGAGCCGGCCGGCATGCGCGTCGCCTCGGCCAGCTCCTTGCGGTTGGGCGTGATCAAGGTGGTGCCGCGGTAGACGCGGTAGTCGCCGTATTTCGGATCGACGATCATCGGCTTGCCGAGCCGGCGCGCCGCCTCGATGACGGCGCGCACCACGGTGCCGGACAGGACCCCCTTGCCGTAGTCGGACAGCACGACTGCGCCCGCGCGCGGCAGCGCGGCGAGGACCGCGGCAATCACGTCGGCTTCGGCGGCGGCCGTCAGCGGCTGGACCAGCTCCCAGTCGGCGCGCAGCAGGTGGGTCGAATGGTGCTCGGACACGAACCGCAGCTTGCGCGTCGTCGGCCGCGTCGGATCGACCACGAGGTGCGCATCGATCAGGTCGGCATGCTGCGCGAACTCGGACCGGAGGATCTGCCCTTCGGGATCATCCCCGATGACGCCCACGAAGGCGCACGATGCGCCGAGGGTGGCGATGTTGCGCGCCACGTTGCCGGCGCCGCCGATGATGAGCTCCTCGCGCTTGACGGCCAGCACCGGGGCCGGCGCCTCGGGCGAGATGCGCTCGACCTCGCCATAGACGTAGCCGTCGAGCATGAGATCGCCGACGCACAGCACGCTCGCGCCGTTGAGCTCGGACAGGCGCCTGGCAAAATCGAACATGACCCCTCTGCGGCCTCGCCTGGATTCCTTTGCCTCAGTCCAGGCCCCCGCGCAACCGGCGTGATAGGTCCAGCACGGCAATACCCTTACCCTGGACAAGCCGTGACGGAGACGGTACCGGCACGCCCAGCGATGGTCAGCCTGCCGAGAGGGACATGGACGCAATGACCGACGCCGCGCGCCCGTTCGGCGCGGCGAGCGACGCCGCCGACACGCGGCCGATCCTGATCGTCCCGTATTTCTGGATCGGTGACTACGTGCGCGTCCACACCGGGGTGAAGCTCCTCAAAGCCCGCTTTCCCGGCCGGCCGGTCGACATGCTCACCACCGCGCTGACCGCCCCGCTCGCTGACTACATGAGCGGCCTGCGCCAGGCGATTCTGTGCGACTTCCCGCACGGCGCGCTGGCGCTCGGCGCGCGCCGCGAGGTCGCCAGGCGCCTGCGGGGGGAAGGCTACGGATCGGCGATCGTGATGCCGCGCACCCTCAAGGCCGCGCTCGCGCCCTACCTCGCCGGCATCCCCGAGCGTACCGGGTTCTTCGGCGAGGGACGCTTTGTCCTCCTCAACGACCTGCGCCGGGACGAGCGCAAGCTCACTCGCATGATCGACCGCATGGTGGCGCTCACGCAAGCCCCCGGGGCCCCGCTGCCGGCGACCTATCCGCTGCCGAGCCTCGCGGTGTCCGCCGATGCGGCGGCGGCCTGGCGCACGCACCGAGAGTTGGGCGACGACCGGCCGGTCGTCGCGCTCTGTCCCGCCACGGTCGGGCCCGGGCGCAGCTGGCCGGTCGCTCGGTATGCCGAGCTCGCGCGGGAGCTGGCAGGGGACGGTGCCCGTATCTGGGTGCTGGGCGGCCCGGACGATCGCCCGCTGGCGATGAAGATCGCGCTCGCCGGCGGCGTCGCCGTGCGCGACCTGACCGGGCCCGATCTGCGCGACGCCATCCTGGCGCTCAGGGCCGTCGACGCGGCGGTCGCAAACGACTCCGGCCTCCTGCACGTGGCGGCGGCGGTCGGCGCACGAGTGGTGGGGATTTTCGGCCCGACCGGACCGGTCACCCATGGACCGCTCAACCCGCTTGCGGCGGCGATCGAGCCGCGCCTCGCCGTATGCGCAACCTGCGGCCAGGCGGACTGCCGACGGCTCGACCACCGGCGCACCGACGACGTTCCGGTCGAGCCGGTTCTCGACGCGGTCCGCGCCATCCTCAACGCCACAAGGGGGAGCCGCCCGTGAGCGAACGCGAGGATTCCGTCGCCGCCTATCTGGGCCGCTCGGTCGATGCGCTGCAACGCGCCGCCGCCGATTCGGCGTTCGTCGCCGCCACCCAGGCGATCGCCGACGCACTGAGCAAGGCGCTGCGTGCCGGCGGCAAGATCCTCATTGCCGGCAACGGCGGCAGCGCGGCCGACGCACAGCATATTTCGGCGGAGCTCTTGTCTCGCTTCGTCAGCGAGCGGCGGCCGCTGCCGGCGGTCGCGCTCACCGATCCGGCAGTGCTCACCGCGATCGGCAACGATTACGGCTACGAGCGCGTGTTCGAGCGGCAGGTCGGCGGCCTCGGGCGGCCGGGCGACGTGTTCCTCGCGATCTCCACCTCGGGCCGCTCCGTCAACGTGCTCAGCGCGCTCGTGGCGGCACGCAAGGCCGGCCTCGTCACCGTCGGCTTCACCGGCACGCAAGGCGCCGCCATGCAGGATCTGTGCGACCTCTGCCTGATGGCGCCGTCCGGCGAGACCGCCGTGATCCAGCAGGTCTACATGACCGCGGCCCATGCGATCTGCGCGGCGGTCGAGCGCGATCTCGCGGAGCCGGCCGGAGCCTGACGCGATGGCGCAGTCCGTAGCCGAAGCCGGGCCGCTCAAGCCGGCGGTCTTTCTCGATCGCGACGGCGTGGTGAACCACGACGACGGCTTCGTCATACGGCCCGACCGGCTGCGCTGGATCGACGGCGCCGCCGCGGCCATCCAGCGCCTCAACCAAGCGGGCTACCTGGTGTTCCTCATCTCCAACCAGTCGGGCGTGGCACGCGGATTGTTCACCGAGGACGAGGTCGATTGCCTGCACGCCTTCATGCACGAGGAGCTTGCGCGGCACGGCGCGCGCATCGACGACGTGCGCTTCTGCCCCTATCACCCGGACGGCAGCGTCCCGGCCTATTGCCGCGAGTCCGACTGGCGCAAGCCCGCGGCCGGCATGATCTTCGACCTGATGCGGTCATGGCCGGTCGACCTGGGCCGCAGCCTCCTGATCGGGGACCGCGACACCGACCTCGCCGCCGCGCGCGCCGCCGGTATTCCCGGATATCTTTTCCCCGGTGGAAATCTCGCTGACTTCGTCGAAACCTGCCTCGCGGCCGCTCAGGCATCCAGCCGGTCCCACACCTGACGATAGACCGCGGCGATGCGCTCCGCCTCGCTGTCGAGGCCAAATCCGGCGACGACGTGAGCGCGCGCACGCCTGCCCATATCGATCGCGTGCTCCGGCTCGCGCATCAACGGCTCGAGCGCTTCGACCAGTCGGTCAACGTCGCCGGGCGGAACCAGCACACCCGTCTCCTGGTCGGCGATCACGGTCTCGGCGGCACCGGCGCGCGCCGCCACCACCGCAGCGCCGGCCGCCATGGCTTCGAGCAGGGTGAGCCCGAACCCTTCCTCGCGCGAGGCGAACACATAGAGCGCGATGCGCCCGTACCAGCGCGGCACCTCCTCGATCGGCAGCTCGCCGAGAAACCGCACGCGATCGACAAGCCCCGCCTCCTGCACCATCCGTTGCAACTCGGCGACGAAGCCCTGGTGCTCGGCCGTTACACGCCCGATCACCACCGCGGTGAAGTCGGGATGGCGCGGCAGCAGCCGGCACATGGCGGCAACGAACACGTCGGTGCCCTTCTGCGGCCGCACGCGCCCGAAGGCGCCGACCCCGTAGCGGCCGGGGAAGCCGCTCACCGCGAACGCCGCACGGCGATCGGCCGGCGGGCAATAGAGGTTCGTATCGACGCCGTGATGGATGACCACCGCGCTGCGCCGCAGATACGATGCGGCGGCTTCTGTGGTGGCGATGACGGCATCCATGCGGGCGATCAGCCACCGCGTGATCCAGGTGTGATGGCGCTGCGCCGCCGAGGTGAAGACGAGCGCGAGGCGCCAGCCGAGCCGTTTGAGGACGAGGCCGACGATCATCTCCACGTTGCGCCGGGCGTGCCAGATGCGCAGCGCCTGGCGGCGCGGGGGCCGCCGACGCAGCATGAGCAGCCCACCGAGGCTGAGCGCACCGATTCCCTGCGGCCGGTGCGGGCCGAGCCAGGCGGCCGGGCAGCGCCGCGCCAGCAGCGGAGCGACGGCGCGGTTGGTCGCCGTGACGCCGGAATAGCGCCAGTTCAGGTTGGGGATGATGAGCTCGACCGTGTCGTGCGCCTCCCCCATCGGCTCATCCATCGCCTGCCACCGCCACCACGTCCGTCCCGACTATCCTCATACACGGTCGCAGACGTTTTCGCCCGGGTCGCCGCCGGCCGTGATCGCCCGCACCGCGGCGCTTGCGCCCACCGAACGTTCGGATGTATGCGTGGCGGCGAATGTCGGACCAGGCTGACCTCGCGACCCGCTTTCACGCGCTCAAGGGAAAATTCCACTCACCGTTCGATTTCGGCGATGGCCTGGTCACCCGGCCGCGACGCGTCTTCACGCGCTTTCAGCGCCGGCTGCGCCTGCTAGGCATCCCGGAGGACTTGTCGGGCAAGACGGTGCTCGACATCGGGGCCTGGGACGGTTTCTTCTCCTTCGAGTTCGAGCGGCGCGGCGCCGCGCGGGTGCTGGCCATCGATACGCATTCGTGGGACCACGGCGCGCTCGACTGCTTCCTGTTCGCGCGCGAGCGGCTCGCCAGCAAGGTCGAGTTCCGCCGGATGGACGTGCACGAGCTCAGCCCGGGGCAGGTCGGAACCTTCGATCTCGTATTCTGCGCCGGCGTGCTCTATCACATGCGCAACCCGCTGCTCGGCCTCGAGCGCATCCGCAGCGTGACCGGCGATCAGCTCATCCTGGAAACCCACTCGCTCCTGCCCGCCTTCCACGAGTGGGTGCCGCTCATCACCTTCTTTCCCGGCGACGAGGATGCGCCGCGCTTCAAGTGGCACCACGGCGGCTATCCGACCCGCCAATGGCTGCTCGACGCCTTGCGCGCCGTTGGGTTCGCCCGCACCGAAGTGATCTACCGGCCGTCGTTTCGCTGGGCGAAGAAGCTCGCGGCGCTCGCCACCAACACGCCGCAACGCGGACGCCTGATCGTGCATGCCTTCGCCGAACCGGGCATTCCTGCCGACGATCGTGTAGAACCGAAGCGCAGCGATTCGGGCGGACAGGCGAGATGACAATCCTGGTTACCGGCGGGGCCGGCTATATCGGCAGCCACATGGTCCACGCGCTCGTCGATCAGGGCGAGCGGGTCGTGGTCGTCGACAATCTGTCGACCGGCTTCCGCTGGGCGATCCCCGCCGACGTGCCGCTGGTGGAAGCCGACACCGGCGACGCCGACGCCATCGACGCGGTGCTGCAGCAGCACGGCGTCGAATCGATCATCCACTTCGCCGCCTCGATCGTCGTGCCCAACTCGGTGAGCGACCCGCTCGGCTACTATCGCAACAACACCGCGAACTCGCGCACGCTGATCGAATGCGCCGTCAGGGCCGGCGTGCGCCATTTCATCTTTTCCTCCACCGCCGCGGTCTACGGAAATCCCACGGTTGTTCCCGTGCCGGAGGATGCGACGCTCGCACCCATGTCGCCCTACGGATCGTCGAAGCTGATGACCGAGATCATCCTGCGCGACACGACCGCCGCACACGGGCTGCAGCACGTGATCCTGCGCTATTTCAACGTCGCCGGCGCCGATCCGCAGCAGCGTACCGGCCAATCGACCCGCGGCGCCACCCACCTGATCAAGGTCGCGGTCGAGACCGCGCTCGGCATCCGGCCGAAGATGCAGGTGTTCGGCACCGATTATCCAACCCCCGACGGCACCTGCATCCGCGACTACATCCACGTGACCGACCTGATCCGCGCGCACTCCGATGCGCTGCGCTACCTGCGCCAGGGCGGCGTGCCGACGACGCTCAATTGCGGCTACGGACACGGGTTCTCGGTGATCGAGGTGATCGAGACCGTGAAAAAGGTTTCCGGCACCGATTTCCGCGTCGAGCTCAGCGCCCCGCGACCGGGCGATCCGGCACGCATAGTCGCGGGGTCGGACCGTGCCCGCGCCGCGCTCGGCTGGCAGCCGCAGCTGGACGATCTGCCCACCATCGTCGCCCACGCGCTCGCCTGGGAACGCAAGCTGCGCCAGCGCAACGACTGACGCTTCGAGTCGTCCGCGCTCCCGGATACCGCTGGCCGGCCGTCAGGCCTTTTCGCAATTGCGGCAGGAACCTGATATCGCTTGAAAAAACCGACCCGGCGGGGCAAAGGACTAGAACGCATGCGATCGATTTCCCAGTCCCTGTTCGCCGACCCCTACGGGTCGCCGGTCCTGATTCGTCGGCTGCTCATCGAGCATGCCCCGGCCAACTGGCGCCGCTATGCGGTTTCCTTCCTGCTGATGCTGATTGCGGCCGCGGTGACTGCGCTCACCGCCATCCTGTTCGGCGACGTCGTCAATCAGGCCTATCTGCGCAAGAACTTCAGCGACCTCGTCAGCCTGTGCCTGCTGATCGTGGTCGCGTCCGCCATCAAGGGCATGTCAACCTATGGCAGCGCCGTGCAAATGGCGCGCATCGCCAACCAGATCACCGCCGATCGCGAACGCTCGATGTTCGATCGGTTCCTCAACGAGGGCCTCGGCTTCTTCGCCACACGGCATTCGGCGGAATTCGTCGCCCGGATGACGACGGCCGCGAGCGCCGCCAGCCAGACGCTCAACCTCCTCATCACCGCGGTGGGCCGCGACGTGCTCTCGCTGGTCTTCCTGC
Organism: uncultured Alphaproteobacteria bacterium; assembly: GCA_963777755.1. Classification (GTDB taxonomy): domain Bacteria; phylum Pseudomonadota; class Alphaproteobacteria; order Rhizobiales; family Xanthobacteraceae; genus DATFWC01. The sequence goes on along the minus strand of CAVZSC010000039.1, from coordinate 288,850 downwards.
TCACCGTCATGGTGGTGAAGGATCCGCTCATGTCGCTGGTGACCTTCGTGATTGCGCCGGCGATCATCCTGCTCATGCTCAAGCTCGTGCGTCGCGCCCACACCGTCATCTTCAAGAAATACACGAGCGGCGTCGCCACCCTGGAAACCCTGCAGGAGGCCGTTCAAGGCATCCGCATCGTCAAGGCCTTCACCCTGGAAGACACGATGCGCGCCCGCGTGCAGCACAGCATTTCCGAGGTGCAGGCCGCCGCCAACAAGATGGCGAGGGTCGCCCACCGCTCGAGCCCGATCATGGAGGTGCTGGCCGGCATCGCGATCGCGCTCGCGGTCCTGTACGGCGGCTATCGGGTGATCGGCACCGGGGCCAAGCCCGGCTCTTTCGTCTCCTTCATGGCGGCATTCCTGCTCGCATACGAGCCGGCCAAGCGGCTGGCGCGCCTCAACATCGAGCTCAGCCAGGCGCTGCTCGGCGTACGCCTCTACTACGAGCTGGTCGACAGCCCGGCGAGCGAGCCGAGCGAGAACTTGAAACCGCCGCTCGTGCTGTCCACCGCCCGTATCGAGTTTCGCGACGTGCACTTCGCCTACCGACCGGGCGAGCCGGTGATCGACGGCATGTCGTTCACCGCCGAGCCCGGCCGCGTCACCGCGCTGGTGGGCTCATCCGGGAGCGGCAAGTCGACGGTGCTGAACCTGATTCTGCGCTTCTACGAGATCGAGCGCGGCACGATCACAATCGACGGGCACAACATCTCTGCGGTGTCGCGCCGGTCGCTGCGCCAGCAGATCGGCTATGTCGGCCAGGACGTGTTCCTGTTCCGCGGGACCGTGCGCGAGAACATCGCCTTCGGACGGCCGGGAGCGAGCGAGGACGAGATCGTGGCGGCCGCCCAGGCGGCGCACGCCCATGACTTCATCATGGCCTCGCCGCTCGGCTACGACACGCCGGTCGGCGAGCACGGGCTGCAGCTCTCGGGCGGACAGCGCCAACGCATCGCGGTCGCCCGCGCGCTGGTCAAGGACGCGCCGATCGTGCTGCTCGACGAGCCGACGGCGTCGCTCGATTCGGAATCCGAGCAGCTGGTGCAGGATGCGATCGCACGCCTGTGCCGGGGCCGCACGACGCTGGTCGTCGCGCACCGCCTGCAGACGATCGTGCATGCCGACCGCATCCTGGTGATCGAGGGCGGCGTGGTCGTGGAATCGGGCCGTCACGACGACCTGCTGCGACGGAACGGCCGATATGCCTCGTTCCATCGCCTGCAGCTGCGCGAGGAGAGCACGCGCGGGCCGGTCGCCGTCGCCTCGTCGGCGTAGAGCGTGCCGCCTACGCGGCGCGCCGCCTTGCGCACAGGCGAGCCGTGCTGACGCAGATCGCCGCCTCGAAGATGCGCCGTACCTCGCGCTGCGCCTCACGCAAGCGCCCTTCCAGCGCAACGATGTCGCTTGTTCCGGTCGCGCGCGCGAGGATCGGCATAAGCTCGGGCGGCATTCGCCTCGGGTCGGGCACCGCCGCAATGCGCAGGACGTGCGACGCCGCCTGGTAGAGGGCGAGCACCTCACTGAGAGTACGCGCGTCCTCCGGGCTGAGCGCGCCGAGGCCCGCGAGCATTGCGATCGCCCCCGCGGTGTCGTTCATCGGCCGGCCGGCGAACGCATGCACGTGCTCGAGCGCGAGGCCGTGCACGATGAAGTCGACGTCCATGAGGCCGCCGGCAACGCACTTGATGTCCCACACGCGACGGCTCGCCTTCTCGCGCTGCACCAGCTTGCGCATCGCCGCAACATCGGCGCGCACGTTGTGCCGCGCCGCGGCCTTCCGCATCGCCTGGCGGATCGCGGCCTCCACCTCGGCGGCGAAACCCGGCGAGCCGGCAACGACGCGGGCGCGCGTCAACGCCATCGCCTCGAAGGTCCACGCCTCGGTCGCGAAATAGCCGCGCAAAGTCTCGACGTGTGTGGCGATCGGCCCCTTCGAACCCCATGGACGCAGGCGGAAGTCGACCTCGAACAGCGGGCCCTCGCCGTAGTTGCAGGTCAGCGCCGCGATCAGCCGGTGCGCCAGCCGGCCGTAGTATTGGCAGCCGGTGAGCGGCTGAGCTCCGTTCGATGCCGGCGCGCGCGCATCGAAATCGTACAGCAGCATGAGGTCGAGGTCGGAGGCCGCGGTCAGCTCGCGGCTGCCGAGCTTGCCGAGCGCGACGAGCGCGTGGCGCCCGCCGCGCACATCGCCGTGGAGCGCGACGAAATCCGCCTCGCAACGGCCGACCAAATACCGCAAGGCGTCATCCGCCAGTCCGGCATAGATCTCGCCCGCCCGCGCGATCGGGATCTCATCGCGCAGGAACGCAAGGCCCGCGCGGTGCTTTTGCCGGCGATAATCCTGATAGAGTCCCGCGAGATAGTCGTCGCAAGCCATCTCCGCCCCCATCGCAACGTGCGGCGATGGACCCGTCGGTGACGGGCCTCGCCCTCTCGTTTTGCCGGGAGCATGCAGGGGACGGGTGAATTTCGCCTGATTTTCGCGGACGCCGGAAGGATGGCCTAAAGTCAGGCTGAACAAGAGTTTAAGACCCCAGGCGCGCGGCCTGACAAGGCTCCGGGCAAGACGAAATGGCATGTGAAAATCGGAGCTTGGCGACATGGCACATCCGCCCGGACCAAGCAGGGACGTGGATCGCGTGGCGCGGCCGCGACGCCACCGCGTTGGCCGACTCGCCACATTTGCACAAATTTTGCGCAACTTTGCGGCGAGCGCGGATACGTAATTTTAACTACGCAGAGACTTAATCGCGACGGTTTTCCAGGCAAGCCCCCCGACCATGGCCCCAACCGTCGCCACCGTGCCCAGCTCTTCGGACCGCGCCGAGGCGTCGCTGTCGGCGATCGCAAGCCTGACGGCCGAAGTCGACCGGGTCGCCGGCGAGAAGACGCGCCGCATCCAGCAGATCACCGGGCAGATGAAGATCCTTGCGCTCAACGCCCTGATCGAGGCGACGCGCGCCGGCGAGCATGGGCGCGGCTTTTCGGTCGTCGCCGAGGAGGTACGGGCGATCGGCAGCGAAGTCGACAAGGTGGCCAAGGAGCTCGAGGCCCACCTCTCGGGCCGGATCACCGAGCTGCAGACCTCGGTCGAGCAGATGGCCGAGCAGGCGCAAGGCGAGCGCCTGGTCGATCTTGCGCTCAACGCCATCGAGCTGATCGACCGCAACCTCTATGAGCGGACCTGCGACGTGCGCTGGTGGGCGACCGACGCGGCCGTGGTCGATTGCGCCACCGATCCGACCGATGCGCGCGTGACCTACGCGGCCGAGCGGCTGGGCGTCATCCTCGGCGCCTACACGGTCTACCTCGATCTGTGGCTGTGCGCGCTCGACGGCACCGTGCTCGCCAACGGGCGGCCCGACAAATATGCGGTGCGTGGGCACAACGTCGCCCGCGAGCCCTGGTTCGACAAGGCGCGCACCCTCGCCTCCGGCGACGACTACGTCGCCGCCGACGTCGCCTGCCAGGGAAGTCTTGGGCGGCGCGCAGGTCGCGACCTATTGCGCGAGCGTGCGCGAGGGCGGTCGGGCGCAGGGCCGTCCGCTCGGCGTGATCGCCATCCATTTCGACTGGGCACCGCAGGCGCAGGCAATCGTGAAGGGCGTGCGCGTGTCGCCGCAGGATCGCGAGCGCACCCGGGCGTTGCTGATCGACGCCAACCGGCGGGTCATCGCCGCCTCCGACGGCAAAGGCCTGCTCACCGACAAGATCGCGCTCGACGTGCGCGGACGCACCAGCGGCTGGTACCGCGACCCGAACGGCACCGTGGTGGCGTTCCACCACACGCCCGGCTACGAGACCTATCGCGGGCTCGGCTGGTACGGCGTCATCCTCCAGCACGCGGCCGTCGCGTCCCGCTGACCGCCGATTGCGGGCCCGGCCGGCGGGGAATGGCGGCAACCTCATCTCGAGTGTTGACGACCGCCGTCTTCTCCTGCACTCCTGCCGCCACCAGCCTCCCACCTTCACCCACAAGGGATGATCAATGTCCACGGATCGTTACGTCATCACGCCTGCGCTGCAGCCGGCGATCGCGGTTGCCGGCACCGGCACGCAGTTTCCGGTGCGCCGGATCTGGTGCGTCGGGCGCAACTACCTCGAGCACATCCGCGAGATGGGGCAGGACGAGCGCGAGCCGCCGTTCTTCTTTGCCAAGCCGGCCGATGCGGTCGTGCCCGACGGTGCGACGATTCCCTATCCGCCGCTGACCAAGGACCTGCACCACGAGGTCGAGCTGGTGGTCGCCCTGAAGAGCGGCGGACGCAACATCGACGTGAAGCGGGCGAACGACTGCATCTACGGTTACGGCGTCGGCATCGACCTCACCCGGCGCGACCTGCAGATCGCCTCGCGCAACCTCAAGCGGCCCTGGGAGGTCGGCAAGGCGTTCGACGCCTCCGCCCCGTGCGGCGCGCTGCGTCCGGCGAGCGAGATCGGCCATCCCGCCAAGGGCCGTATCATGCTCAAGTGCAACGGAGAGATCCGCCAGGACGGCGACCTCGATCAGATGATCTGGAACACGCCCGAGGTGATCAGCAAGCTGTCCGAGATGGTCGAGCTGGCGGCCGGCGACATCATCATGACCGGCACGCCCTCCGGGGTTAACGCCACCGTCGCGGGCGACAAGCTCGAATGCGAGATCGCCGGCGTCGGCACGCTGACGGTAACGATGGGACCGCCGGCGAAGTAGGCCGGCAATCAATTCCGCACGCCCGCGGCTTGCTCCATCCCTCCCCTTTCAGGGACCTTTCAGGGGAGGGATAAAGCTCAGCTCACGCCGCCGACGCCTGGATCAAGCCCTCCGCCTGCATCGCCTCGCGCACCTTCGGCCGCGCCGCGACGCGATCGACATAGGCCTTGAGGTTCGGCCACCTGGCGAGGTCGACCTCGATGCGCGGCGACCAGCGCAGCACCGTGAACAGGTAGGCGTCGGCGACCGTGAACCGGTCGCCCATCAGGTACTGGCGGCCGGCGAGCTGTTGGTCGAGCCAATCGAAGCGCTTGCCCAGGTTCTCCTTGCTGATCTTCTTGTATTCGTCCGGCGTGGTGGGGCGGAAGATCGGCCCGTAGGTCTTGTGCAGCTCGGAGGTGGTGAAATTGAGCCACTCCTGCACCCGCACCCGCTCCATCGTGCCGTTGGGCGGGATCAGCCCGGCGCTCGGCCGCTGGTCGGCCAGGTACTGCACGATCACCGGGCCCTCGGTGAGGCGATCGCCGCTGTCGAGCTCGAGCACCGGCACCTGGCCCTTGGGATTGATGGTCCAGTAGTCCTTGCCGGTCTTGGTCTTCTTTTCCTGGTTGTTGACCTGCTCGAGATCGAAATTGAGGCCGGCTTCGCGCAGCACGATGTGCGGAGAGAGCGAGCAGGCACCGGGGGCGAAATAGAGCTTCATGATGGGATTCCTCCTGTTGTTGCAAAGGCTTCGCCCGCCGATAGGGCGCGGTTAACGGTCGGTTAGGGGCGGCTCGCATCGTGGCGGGCACATGGATTCGCGGGATTCCGGGACGCTGTTGGAACTCCGGCAGCGCCTCATGAGTTAGGTGAATGCCCGCGAATGATCAATTTGACTCCGGGGACATTGTGATGACGATTTCGCTTGACCGCTCCACCATCCGCGTCAGTGACCCGATCCCGCTCGGCGACGTCGTGCTGGCGCCGCCCGAGGCGACCGGCCGGTCGCAGGCGGAACTCGCCCGGTCGATGGCCGAGCACCTGCTGGCCAGGGACCCGGACAGTGACGCCCAGGCGCTGTCGGTCCTGCGCCGCACCTTCCCGCGCGCCCCGCTCACCGCCCGGGTCGCCGCGCTCGCCGCCCTCATGCGGCGCTCCTCATAGTCCCAGGCCCTACAGCCCCACGCCCTACAGGCCCAGATAGGCCTGTCGCACCCGGTCGTCGGCGAGCAGGGCCTCGCCGGTGCCGCTGAGCGTGATGCGGCCGTTTTCCAGCACGTAGGCGTTGCGCGCGAGCTTGAGCGACACCGCCACGTTCTGTTCCACCAGCACGCAGGTGAGCCCTTCGCGGTTGAGCGCGCGGATCGCCTGCAGCATGTCGTGCACGATGGTCGGCGCCAAGCCGAGCGAGGGCTCGTCGAACATGACGAGCTCCGGCGCCCCCATCAGGCAGCGGCCGATGGCGAGCATCTGCTGCTCGCCGCCGGACAGCGTCCCGGCCGCCTGGCGGGCACGCTCGGCGAGCAGCGGAAACAGCGTCAGGACGCGCTCGCGGTTGCGCTGACGCCCGGCATGCGCGCGCGGCACCATCGCCCCCATCTCCAGGTTCTCCTCGACCGTCAGGGAGGGAAAGATCTGGCGGCCCTCGGCGACCTGGCCGATGCCGAGGTCGCACACGCGATGGCTCGGCCAGCCGGCGATATCGGTGCCGCGAAAGCGGATCGATCCGCGCGCCGGGCGATGCATGCCGGCGATCGTGCGGATCAGCGACGTCTTGCCGGCGCCGTTCGCCCCCACGATGGCGACGATCGCGCCTTCGTCGACGGCGAGCGAGACGCCGTCGAGCGCCTGGGCATCGCCGTGGAACACGTCGAGGTTTTCGACCGCGAGCATGCCTACAGCGCCTCCGCCCCGAGATAGGAGGAGAGCACCGCCGGATGGCGCACCACCTCCGCCGGCGCGCCCTCGGCGATCGCGGCGCCGTGGTGCAGCACCAGGATGCGGGAGGCGAGCGCCATGACGGCACGCATGACGTGCTCGATCAGCAGGATCGTCAGCCCACTCTCGCGATTGATCTCGGTGAGGATCGCGACCATCCGGTCGGTCTCGGTCGGGCGCAGGCCCGCCATGGTCTCGTCGAGCAAGAGCAGCCTCGGCCGGGTGGCGAGCGCGCGCGCGACCTCGAGCCGCTTGCGGTCGGGCAGCGTGAGCGCGGAGGCGGGCTGATGCCGTTTGCCGTGGAGGTCGAGGCGGCGCAGCACCTCGCCGGCGGCGAGCCGGGCTTGAGCGACGTCGGCAGCGCGCAGCAGCGCGCCGACCACCACGTTATCCTCCACGGTGAGCGCCGGGAACGGACGTACGATCTGGAAGGTGCGGCCGATGCCGCGCCGGCAGGCCTCGTCCGGCGTGACGCCGTCGATGCGCGCCCCGCCGAAATGGATGGTACCTTCATTGGGCGCGGAGAGGCCGGCGATCATGTTGAACAGCGTCGTCTTGCCGGCGCCGTTCGGGCCGATCACCGCGAAGATCGCCCCTTCCGGCACCGTGAAGCTCACGCGATCGACCGCGACCAGCCCGCGAAAGCGCTTGGTGACGCCGTTGACCGAGAGCAGCGCGGTCACGACCGTTTCTCCGTAACCCGCAAGCGACGGGCAAGCCAGGGCCACACGCCGTCCGGCAGCGCCGTGATCACCACCAGGAGGCAGATCCCGTAGAACACCTGCTTGGCGCCCGGTACGTCGAAGCCGAAGGCGGCCATCAGCGCCGTCATGCTCTCGGACAGGCCGGTCAGCAGGAAGGCGCCGAGGATCGGGCCGAACCGCGTGCCGATGCCGCCGATGATCGGCGCCAGGATCAGCTCGATCGAGCGCGAGATGTGGAAGACCTGCTCGGGAAACAGGTTGTTGTAGTAGAAGGCGAAGAACACGCCGGCGAGCGAGGTCATCCCGGCCGAGATGACGACGGCGGCCATCTTGTAGCGGAACGTATCGATGCCCAGTGCCCGCGCCGCCTCCTCGTCCTCCCGGATCGCCAGCCAGAAATAGCCCATGCGGCTCTGCAGCAGGACGTGGCCGAGAAGGAAGCCGGCGACCGTCAACGCCAGGATGACGTAGTAGAACATCGCCGGGCTGCCGCGCAGGTTCCACAAATCGTTGCTCGTGTACTGGGCGACGGGCAGGAAGAACCCGGCCGAGCCGCCGACCCAGGTGAAATGATCGAAGCCGATGCGGGCGAACTCGGCGAACGCGATGGTGAGGATGGCGAAATAGACGCCGGCGACACGGAAGCGGAAGGCGAGAAAACCGATGACCGCGCCGCACGCCATGGCGACCGGGATCGCCGCCAGCGAGCCGAGCCACGGCGCGACGCCGAGATGCACATAGAGCGCCGCCGTCGTGTAGGCGCCGAGCCCGACATAGATCGCGTGCCCGAGCGAGAGCTGGCCGGCAAAGCCCATCATGATGTTCCACGCCTGCCCCACATAGGCGAAATACAGGATGACGATGAGCACGGTGAGCAGATAGTCGCCGGCAAAGCGTGGCGCGATCAGGAGCAGCGCGATGAACACTGCGGCGAGCACGATGGCGCGCCGAGGGATGCCTGGAAAGAGACGCGCGATCATGCGAGGCGCTTCCCGAGGATGCCCTGCGGCCGGAACAGCAGCACCAGCACCAGGATGGCGAACGCGAACATGCTCTTGGCCGACGGCGTGAACAGGAGGCCGGCGAGCGCCTCCGTCATCCCGATCAGCACGCCGCCGAGCAAGGCGCCAGGCATCGAGCCCAAACCCCCGGTGATGACGATGACGAAGGCGAGCAGCGTGTAGGCCGGGCCGAGCGGCGGCGTCACGTCGATGATGAGCACCATCATCGAGCCGGCGGCGCCGACGCAGGCGGCGCCCAGTCCGAACGTCAACGCATAGAGGCGCTTGACGTCGAGGCCGACCACCAGAGCGCCGGTATAATTGTCGGCGCAGGCGCGCATCGCCTTGCCCACGCGCGCGAAGCGGAAGAAACAGAACAGCACGCCTGCCACCACGATTGCCGCACCGCCCGCATAGGCCTTGGTGGCGTCGACGATGAGCGGCCCCACGAGGAAACTGTCGAATGCGTAGGACGCCTGCACGTTGCGGGCGTCGGGGCCGAACACGATCAAGAGGACGTTCACCATGATGATGGCGACCGCCACCAGCAGCATGAACTGGCTGTGCTCGGGCCGGTGGATGAACGGATTGATCAGCCCGGCCTGCATCGCGTAGCCGAGACAGAACAGGACGCCGGCGATCGGCACCATCATCGCCAGCGGATCGAGCCCGAAGGCGGCGAACAGGAATACCGCGAGATACATCGCGATGGTCATCATCTCGCCGTGGGCGAAATTGACCACGCGCACGACGCCGAAGATGACGGACAGACCGAGCGCCATCAATCCGTACACGAGGCCCGTCAGCAGGCCGCTCACGGCGACGTTCAGATAGATCTCTGCGGGCACCGGTGGACCTGTCGGGCTAGCGCCCGGCCGCTATGCGGCCGGGGCGGATCAGGCGCACCGGATCAGCGCTTGTCGTACGCCGTCATCGGGAATTCAGGGGGCGCGTTGGAGGCGGCCTTCGGCGCGACCGTCACCAGCTTGCCGCCGCGATTCTGGATGGCGGCGTTCTTGAGCTTGTCGTTCTGGCCCTTGGCGTCGAACTGGATGCCGGGGCCGATGCTGACGTTGTTGGCGATGTTGGTCGCCCGGATGGCGTCGGCAAGCGCCTTGGGATCGGTGGAGGCGGCGCGCTTGTAGGCATCGGCGGCGACCAGCAGCGCTTCGAACGTGTAGATGTGGTTGGTGTTGAGGTTGATCCCCGGGTGCGCTTTGGCGAGCGCCGCTTCCAGCTGCTGCGACAGCTTCTTGTTCGGGTCGTACCAGGGCACGAAGCTCATCGGCCCGTCCGACAGCTTGGCGAGGGTCTTGAGATACTGGTCCTCGTACCAGCCCGGCCCCATGCTGAGCACGGCCATGGGCGACCAGCGTTGCTTGACCAACTCGCGGGTCAACAGGATCGCATCGTTGAGGCGACTGACCATGAGCAGCGCTTCGGCACCGGTCGCCTTCGCCTTCGCCACCTCGACCGAGAGGTCGCGCGCGGTCGGGTCATAGGCGATGTTCTCGACGATCTGGTACGGCATGTTGAACTTGGGGAACACGGCGCCGATGCCGTTGCGCATCGAGGTGCCGAACGTGTCGTTCACGTGCATGAAGACGACCGACTTCGGCGCCTTGCCGGTCGCCTCGAAGATCTCCTTCTGATTGGCGAAGGCATCGCCCAGGATCATCGGCGCGGTCGGGAAATTGCGGAACACGAACTTGTAGCCCTGCTCGGTGATGGGCGGGGCGGCGGCGATGTTGATGACGAAGGGAATGCCCTTCTGCTCGGCCACCTGGGCGATGGCGGTGCTCTGTCCGGAATCGAAGGCGCCGACTAGGAGCTGGGCGCCGTCGCTGATCAGCTTCTCGGCGCGGGCGCGGGCGACCTCGACGTTGGTCTCGGTGTCAGCGTTCATGATGGCGAGATCGGGCAGGCCGAGGTCCTTGAAGATCGCCGGCGCGATCTCGACGCCGCGCTGGCAGTCCTGCCCGATGCCGGCCTGCGCGCCCGAGCGGGGCAACAGCACCCCTACCTTGAGCGCGGCGCCTTGCCCGCGCACGATCGCCGGCGCGGCAATGAGGGCGGAAGTCGCGGCGGCGCCCGCCAGCAGGCGCCGGCGGCTCAGCGTGAGATGGCTCGTACGGGTCATTTCGTGTCCTCCCTGGATGTTGCGTTGATGGTAGGAGCGGTGTTGGCCGGTGTGCAAGCCTCACCGGCCGCGGTCAGCCAAAATCCCTCAACAGCTTCAGCATTTTCTCCCTGCGTCCGGCGCCGAGCCGCGCGGCGACGTGTGCCTCGTGCTGTGCGACCAGCTGCTCGACGCGCTGCAGCATCCGGCAGCCCTCGGCGGTGAGGAACAGCGCGTGCGACCGCCGGTCCAAGCTCGACGGCTGGCGCACCGTCCAGCCGCGCCGGTCGAGCCCGTCGAGCAGGCGAACCAGGCGCGCGCGCTCGATCCCCAGCGCCTCGGCGAGGTCGGTCTGCGACAGCGCCGGGTTGGCGCCGATCAGCACCAGCACCGAATACTCGGCCGGCCGCACCTGTGCGCCCTTGAGCGTGCGGATGAAGTCCTGGAAAATCCACACCTGCAGTCGCCGCACGAAATATCCAACCCGATCGTTCAGGCTTCCCAGCTCGATCGCTCTACGGACCGGCCGGGCGGATGGTTTCATTCGCCCAGCGGGAGCCGGTCCACGGACCGCGGCGGCCGCAGCGTCACGCCGCGCAAACGCAACCGCGGAAGCCCTGCGAGGCATGTCGCTCCCCTTTCCCGGCCACGTTCGAAAAGAACGCGAAACAGATGGATCGTTGCACGTGGCTATTGTTGTTCAGGACAACTATTCGGCTATCAGCAGGCCCCCGTCAAGACGAGGACTTGTCTCGCAGCCAGGAGAATGGGCCGCGCCTTGCTCGCCCTCACCCGGCGAACAGCTGCTCCACCGCCGCCGCGATACAGAACAGGCGGCGGTCGTGGCCGTTGCGGGCGACGATCATCAGCCCCACGGGCAAGCCGCCCTCGCGCGGCAGCGGCACCGAGATGGCGCAGAGATCGAAGAAATTGACGATCGCGGTGTTGCGCAGCACCAGGAAATTCTTCGGCGCAAAGGTCTCGGGCGTCCCGACCTCGCTGATCTTCGGCGCCACGATCGCGGTGGTCGGCATGATCAGCGCGTCGAGGTTGCACAGCCTCGCATCCATCGCCGTCACCAGGCGGGCACGGTCCTGCATCAGCGCCACATAGTCGGCGGCCGGCATGGTGCGGGCGCGCTCGATGCGGGCGCGCACGTTCTGATCGACGTCGTCGCCGCGCCGGCCGAGGCGCTCGCGGTGGATCTCGAAGGCTTCGGCCGGGGCGAAGCCGCCCGTCTTGTTGGCCTGCACCATCCCGTCGAGCAGCGCCACCGTCTCGTCCGACAGCCCCACGCCCGCCCTGGCGAGACGGGCCAGCGCCGCGTCGAACCGTGCCGTCACGGTCTGGTCGAGATCGCCGAGCGGCATTCCCTGCGCCACCCCCAGGCGGAGCCCGGCGAGCGGAGCCGGCTCGAGCGCGAAGTCCTCCCCGGCCATCACGGCGTCCGCCACCGCACAGTCCCGGACGGTGCGCGCCATCGGCCCGATCGAATCGAGCGTGTAGGAGAGCGGAAAGGCGCCGTCGGTCGGAATGCGTTGCTTGCTCGGCTTGTAGCCGACGATCCCGTTGAGCGCCGCCGGGATGCGGGTCGAGCCACCGGTATCGCTGCCGATCGCGATGTCGCACATGCGATCGGCCGCCGCGACTGCGCCGCCCGAGCTCGAGCCGCCCGGCACGCGCGCGCGGTCGGCGGCATTGCCCGGGGTGCCGTAGTGCGGATTGATGCCGATGCCCGAGAAGGCGAACTCGGTCATGTTGGTCTTGGCGACGATCACCGCGCCGGCGGCGCGCAGGCGCCGTACCACCGGCGCATCGGCGGCCGCGGGCTTTCCCTCCTCGGCGACCACCTTCGAGCCCGCCCGCGTGACCTCGCCGGCGACGTCGAACAGGTCCTTGAGGCTGACGATCGCGCCGTCGATCGGCCCGAGGCTGATGCCGGCCCGTGCGCGTGCGTCGGCCGCATCCGCGGCGGCGCGCGCCGCGTCCGCATAGACCGTGAGGCAGGCACGCGCGCCCTCCCCGCTCGGGTCCGCAATCATGGAGAGCGCCTGCTCGAGGCGATCGCGCGAAGTGGGGTTAGGCATCAGACGACCTTGTACTACGGGGGGAGCGCATGACTCTACACCGTCATCCTGAGGCGCTCGGCGCATCTCCAGGCGTGGCCCAAGATCGGCACTGCGCGCGCCGAGCCTCGAAGGATGAACGGCCCGCCCTTCGAGGCTCGACGCACGAAGAGTGCGTCGAGCACCTCAGGGTGACGGTTCACTTAGTCCTCAGTTCGTGCCGGTCGCCTTGACGGCCTGCTCGACTTCCTCGATCAGGCCCTTGCCGACGCGCGAGGCCATGTCGGTGTAGAGCGGCGTGAGCGCCTTCTTCCACCGCGCCTTCTGCTCGCCGGTCAGCGTGACGAACTGCGTGCGGCCGGACTTCTTCATCTCGTCCAGCGCCTCGTCGTTCTCGGTCTGCGAGATCTCGTTGGAGTACTTGGTCGCCTCCGCCATGGCGCGCTCGAGGCTGCCGCGCACGTCGCCGGGCAGTCCGTCCCAGAACTTCTTGTTCACCACCACGACGTAGCCGATATAGCCGTGGTCGGACAGCGTCGTGTACTTCTGCACTTCGTGCATCTTCTGGGTATACATGTTGGACGGCGTGTTCTCCTGGCCGTCGACCACGCCGGTCTGCAGCGCCTGGTAGACTTCCGAGAACGCCATGATCTGCGGGATCGAGCCGAGCGCGCGCATCTGCGCCTCCAGCACCTTGGAGGACTGGATGCGGAACTTCAGGCCCTTGAAATCCTCCGGCTCGCGCAGCGGCTTGTTCGCGCTCATCAGCTTGAAGCCGTTGTCCCAATAGGCGAGCCCCACCATCCCCTTGGGCTCGAGCAGCTTGAGCAGCCGCTTGCCGAGCGGCCCGTCGGTCACGCGGCGCAGCGCCACCTTGTCGTGCAGCAGGAAGGGAAGGTCGAACACTTCGAATTCCTTCACCCCGATCGGGCCGAATTTCGAGTTCGACGGCGCCAGCATCTGCACGGCCCCGAGCTGCAGCGCCTCGAGCTCTTCCTTGTCCTTGTAGAGCGTGGAGTTCGCGTAGACTTCCACCTTGACCTTGCCGTTGGTGTATTTCTCGGCCAGCTCCTGGAACTTGAGCGCACCCTTGCCCTTCGGCGTGTCCTGCGCCACCACGTGGCTGAACTTGAGCACGATCGGCTGCTGGGCGTAGGCCGGCCCCGCGAGGGTAAGCGCGGCTGCTCCCGCCAGAATCCAAAGCTTCATATGGGTTTCCTCTCCTAGGCCTCTGACCCCTCGCCTTGGCGGGTGGCCATGATCACCTTCTATAGCTGGGATTGGAGCCAAGGGAAAACCAGCGCGTTTAAAATCGTTAATGAGCAATTCGGCTATACCGGGCCGATCGGCGGCCCGGCGGAGGAGTCAGCATGGTCGACCTGTCCGGGCTTGCGATCGGAGCCGAGGGAATGGCGGAAATCCTGGTGGGCGAGGAGCACACGGCGCCGCGGGTCGGCAGCGGCCGCGTGCACGTGCTCGCCACGCCGGTCATGATCAACCTCATGGAGGCTGCGGCCCTCGCCGCGGTCGAGCACCTGCTGCCGCCCGGCCACCAGAGCCTCGGCATCCACCTCGACGTCGGCCACTACGCGGCGACGCCGGTCGGCATGCGGTTGCGCGCCGTCGCCGAAGTGACGAAAATCGACGGACGAACAATCGAGTTCCGCGTCGAGGCGCATGACGAGCACGAGCGCGTCGGCGACGGTACCCACCGCCGCGTCGTCGTGAACGTGGAACGCTTCGACCAGCGGGTCCAGCGCAAGCTGAAAGGATGAGACATGACGCTTCGCAACACGCCCCGCCTCTGCTTCATCGGCTTCGGCGAGGCCGGCCAGGCGCTCGCCGCGGGCTTGCGCGAGACCGGGGTCGAGACCATCGCCGCATGGGACATCCTCTTTCCCGTAGACGGCGGCCGGAAGCTTCGCGAGGCCGGTGAACGGATCGGCGTGCGGCTCGCGGACTCGGCCGCCGATGCGGCGCGCGGAAGCGATATCGTAATCTCCGCCGTGACCGCGGCCTCGAGCCTCGAGGCGGCGCAGTCGGTCAAGCCCCACCTCCACGGCCAGCTCTATCTCGACATCAACTCGGTCTCGCCCGGCCGCAAGCAGGCGACGGCCGAGCATCTCGACGGGGCGGCGCGCTACGTCGACGTCGCCGTCATGGCCCCGGTGCATCCCGCGCGCCACCAGACGCCGTGTCTGCTCGCCGGACCGCACGCCGGCGCGGTCGAGCCGATTCTCCGCGATCTTTCCATGAAAGTATCGGTGGCCGGTCCCGCAGTCGGCGCCGCCGCGGCGATCAAGATGGTGCGCAGCGTCATGGTGAAGGGCCTGGAGGCGCTCACCTGCGAGTGCTTCCTCGCCGCGGAGCGCGCCGGCGTCGGGGAGGCGGTGATCGCCTCGCTGGCGAAGAGCTATCCCGGCCTCGATTGGCCGAAGACCATCGCCTACAACCTCGAGCGCATGGCGAGCCACGGCATCCGTCGCGCCGCCGAGATGGAGGAGGTGGCCGAGACCCTGCGCGAGCTCGGGCTCGAGCCCCTGATGGCGACCGCCACGGTCGGCCGCCAGCGCCAGATGGGCGAGCTCGGCAAGCGCGACGACGTGCGCGCGGCGATGAATCAGGATCACGCGACCGCGCTCGAGGCAGTGAGCAAGGCGGCGGGCAAGTGTTGACCGATACGGGCCTCGTCATCGCCGGGCGATCTCGATTCCGCGGGCACAGCAGCACCCCGCCTATCGGGATGGCCGGGACAAGCCCGGCCATGACGAAAGCGGTTATTTCTTGCGCGACGGGATCTGCAAAAACTCGGCGATCTGCTCCTTGGTCAGCGGCTTGTCCAAGAATTTCAGCTTCACCGCGTCGCGCTGGATTCCCTCCATGTCCTTCATCTCGTCCGTCTGCATGGTCTCCTTGGGCTGGAAATCCTTGATCGACGCCTTGATCAGGTCTTCGCTGCCCTTGATCTTCTCGGCATACATCTTCACCGCCTGCGGGTCCGCGTACAGCCAGTCGACCGCCTCGCGGTAGCCCTCGACGAAACGCATGATCGCGTCCTTCTTGGACTTGAGCGCATCGGCGTTCACGATCAGCGAGCGGACCGTCTGGTTGCGCAGCGAGGGCACGTCGCTGCCGCGCGCCACGATGCGGATCTTGCCCTCCTGGATCTCCTTCAAGCCGAATGGCGGCGCGGCCCAGCCGATATCGATCTGGCCGGTCATCACCGACGTCAGCGTGCCGGGCGGTCCGCCGGTCGCCGTCGGCTTCGCCTTGGCGCCCAGCTCCTCGACGAACGCCACGACGATATTGTTCGAGCTCGAGCCGCTGGTCGAGTACGCGAGGGTGTGGCTCGCGGTCGTGTCCTTGAGGCTCTTGATCGGCGAATCCGCCTTGACGTACCAGTAGAGGTCGCCGGTCCCGGTGAACGCGGGCAACAGCAGGCGGACCGGCGCGCCGCGCGAGAACGCCCGCATGGCGCCGGCGACGCCGACGCCGGCGCCGATGTCGGCGCTGCCGGAGATGACCGCCTGGATCGTCTCGCCCGCGCCCTGGGTGCCGAAATTCTCCAGCACCAGGTTGCGCTTCTTGAAGATGCCGGCGTCCTGGCCGAGCGTCGGCGCCTGGTTCTCCCAGTTGTTGATCTGGCCGATCGCGAGCTTCAGCGTATCCTGCGCCGACGCCGCACCTGTCGCCGCCAGCGTCGCGACCGCAACCGCAATGAACCCGAGCCGCTTCATCATCTCCTCCCTTTCGCTGCCTTCTTCTTCGCCCCTCTTGTCAC
The DNA here is from genome assembly GCA_963777755.1 of uncultured Alphaproteobacteria bacterium. Classification (GTDB taxonomy): domain Bacteria; phylum Pseudomonadota; class Alphaproteobacteria; order Rhizobiales; family Xanthobacteraceae; genus DATFWC01. The sequence goes on along the minus strand of CAVZSC010000039.1, from coordinate 272,522 downwards.
CTTGGCCCGCTTGGCGGAAGTGCCGCCGCGCCGTGCCGCAGCCTTGCGCGCCGCAGAGCCCCGCGTTGCGGTGCCCCGCGCCGCAGCGCCGGGACGCGGCGGCGCCAAGCCCGCCTGCTCCACCCGGCGCGCCCAGTATTCCCAGGCACGGTTGAGCGGCCCGGGCTGGTGATGGATCGCGCCCGCCTCCCTCGACTTCGCCGGCGCTCAACGGGCTGATCGCGCCGAGGTCCTCCGCCTGCAGCTGGTATTCGCCGTTGCGGCAGGAATAGATCGTGCGGAACACGCAATCATGCAGTGTGGTGCCGGCGACCGTCGCGCCGTGGCGGCGCATCAGCACGACCCAGTGGCGGCCGAGCGCGCGGGCGAGCGATGCGCCCTCCTCCGCCTTGACCACCAAGAGGTTGGTGTCGCCGAAGTCGTCGCGCTGATCCCAGAACGGCGCCTCGTCGCCGATCACCGCGCCCAGGTGATAGATCGGCACCAGCTTCTTGCCGGTGATGCAGAAGGGCAGGATCGACGGGCAATGGTGATGGCACACCGCAGTCACGTCGGGTCGCGCCTTGTAGATCTCACCGTGGATCACGCGCTCCGAATAGAGGCGCACGGTCGGCGGCACCAACGGTTGCGAAGTCGAGATCGAATTCCAGGAGGTCGCCGGGCTCCACCAGCTCAGGCGAGCGCGAACGCGACAGCAGGTAGCGGTTGGGATCCTGGGGGTGGCGCGCGCTGACGTGTCCGAACGCGTCGATGATGCCTTCATTGGCCATCATGCGGTTGGCGAGCGCGAGCTCATAGCGGATTTCGTCGAGCGACTGTGGCAAAGGACGTCTCCTGCATGGTGCCGGCGTTGAGCGTCGGCTCTCGGGTTCAGGGCGGGGCGCAAAGAAAAGCCCAAGCCCGAGCGTTTGTCCAATGCGGTTGCGACCGTCTCGCGACAGCCTCGCCGCCAACCGGGGAGCAACGAAGCGGCGGCCCCTCCTGTTGCTTGTGTGGATCGACAGATCAACTTATAGTAAGGTCGGCATGCCGCTCTCGTACGACCGACGGAGGCCTATCCCATGCGCGCAGCTGCTCACGCGATATCGATGGTGCTCGTGCTCGGCACCGCGCCGTGCCTCGCGGCTGACAAAGCCAAATTCGGCGAGGTTGTGACTCACCGGGGAATCTGCGAGCCATCGGGCGTCGTCGCGTTGCCCGCTGGTACCATCGATCAGACCTTCATCGTCGCGAACGACGAGGACAACATTCTGAGGGCCTTTCGCGCCGCCGGCGGAAAGCCAGTGGCGCTGCGAAAGGGCGACCTCAACGAATTCCTGCAACTCGACCCGGCCGACGAGGACCAGAAAGCCGACCTGGAAGGAGCGACCTGGCTCAACGGCAGGGCCTACTGGATCGGCTCCCACAGTCGAAGCGGCGGGGGAAAATTGCGCAAGCCCCGGTGGCAATTGTTTGCCACCGAGCTACGCATCGAGTCCGGGACGTCGTTGCTCGTCGCCCCGCACGGAAAGCCCTCGACGAACCTGTTGACGGCCATCTCGGCACTCGACCCTCGTCTGCAGGCGACGATCGAGCTCACCCGTCCGGATGTCGACGAGCTCGCGCCCGACAACGGCGGCTTCAATATCGAAGGCCTGACCGTCCGCGCCGATGGCAAGTCGATGCTGATTGGGCTGCGCAGCCCGCTGTTCGGCGGCAACGCCGTGCTTCTTCCGCTGCAAAACCCGGAAGCGGTCGTGGAGAAAGGCGAGGAGCCGATTCTCGGACGGCCGATCGAGGTGAGCCTGGGAGGACGAGGCGTGCGCAGCATCGAATATTCGGAACGCGCCAAAGCCTATTTCATCGTCGCCGGACCGGCCGGGGGAGGAAAAGGAAGCTTCGAGCTCTTTCGCTGGCCCGCCGCGGAGGATGCACCGCCGACGGCGGTGCGGGGCTTCGCGTCGACTCTGGCGAAGAAGAAGAAGAAGCTGAAGACATTTCAGCCGGAGGCGATGGTCGTCGACGCGACGGGCAAGAAGCTTCATCTGTTCAGCGACGACGGAGACGACTGCAAGAAATCAAACCCCTCATTCCGCAGCGTCGCCGTCACCCTGCGATAGGCGATACGTCATCTCGAGTCAGAAGAGCGAGCGCGTCACCGCCGTGAACGCCCCCGCTTGGCGCCTCGACTAATACGGCGTATCGACTGCACTGGGCTTTCTCATGGGTTTTCGCCTCGCCTCACGCATCCTCGCCGGCGCGGCCGCGCTCATCCTCTTCGGCAGCTCGGTGCTCGCGGAGCCAGCGCCGGGCGACTGCACCGGCATCGACTTCGATCGCGAACGGCCCATCGTCGTCTCCAGAATCGTCGCCAAGCCGAAGGCCTTCTACGTGAAGAGCGCCTGGGAAGACGCCGCCTGCCCGGCCGACACCGCGACGTGCCAACGCAAGGCCTACCTGGTGCCGGGCGACCTGGTGCTCACCGGCCGCACCAACGGGCCATTTGCCTGCATTGCCTACGAGTTCGACCAAGGGGAAACGGGCGAACTGGACGAACGGCTGGATTCGCTCCGACAGCCTCGCGCCGGTCGCCCCTTCTCGCGTACGCCGCCTCGCCGACTGGACCGGCACGTGGAAGCACCCAATGGGCGAGATCACCATCGAAGAAGGCGGGAGCGGCAAGCTGATGATCGAAGGCATCCAGGCCTACAAGGGGGCCCAGAACGTGCAGACCGGCGTGCTCGGCGCCGAAGTGACACCGACCGGCGACCTGCTGGCCTTCGCGGACGACGGCAAGACCCCGTTCGACCAGGCCAAGGACGCGGAGTGCCAGGTGCGCATGCAGCGCGTCGGCAAGTTCCTGGTCGTGGAGGACAACGGCGGCTGCGGCGGAGTCATGGTGACCTTCACGGGCTTCTATCAGCGCAAGCCCTGAGACCCCCGACAAACCGGCTGGGGATGCGGCCGCGCGCACCGCACGGCCGACTCCCGGCTTGACTTGATAATGAGCAAGCTCAATTATGAGCACGATCATAATAATGGCCGTTGGCGGCAACGGCCCGCCGCGCACATGCGACGGGCGGGCTCACGGGGAGGATGGCTCATGAGCAGGTTCGGCATCGGCCAGGCGGTGCGGCGCACCGAGGACCGCCGCTTCCTCACCGGCACCGGCGCCTTCGTCGGCGACATGATCATGCCGCGCCAGTGCTACGGCGCGCCCGTCCTGTCGCCGCACGCGCACGCGAAGATCAGGCGCATCGACACCGCGGCGGCACGTGACGCCCCCGGCGTGCTCGCCGTGCTCACCGGCGCTGATGCGGCGGCCGACAAGATCGGCGGCATCCCGCCCTACTTCATGCCCAAGGCGTGGGGCGGCCCCGACGCCTACGCGACCCTCCGGCCGGTGCTGCTCGCCGATCGCGTCCGCTGCGTCGGCGACCGCGTCGCCTACGTGGTCGCCGAGACCGAGGCGCAGGCGCGCGACGCGGCCGAGCTGGTTGAGGTCGACTACGAGCCGCTGCCCGCCGTGACCACCCTGGAGGACGCGATCCGCCCCGATGCACCGCGTATCTGGGAGGACTGCCCGAACCACAACATCGCCGCAACAATCGCGTTCGGCGACAAGGCGGCGACCGATGCCGCGTTCGCCATGGCTGCGCACGTCGTATCGCTGCGGCTCGAGAACAACCGCATCGCCGCCAATGCGCTCGAGCCGCGCTGCGCGCTCGGCTCTTATGGCGCGGACGGCAAGTACACCCTCTACACGACGTCGCAGAGCCCGCACGCGCTACGCACCGCGCTCGCCACCTCCGCGTTCGGCGTGCCGGAGACCCGCATCCATGTGATCTCCCCCGACGTCGGCGGCGGCTTCGGCATGAAGTCCAACATCTACCCCGACGACGTGCTCGCCCTGTGGGCGTCGCGGCGCGTCGGCCGGCCGGTCAAATGGACCGCGACCCGCACCGAGAGCCTGCTGTTCGACACCCATGCGCGCGACCAGGTCGTGTACGGCGAGCTGGCGCTCGATGCGACGGGCAAGATCCTCGCGGTCCGGGCGCGCGCCTACCAGGCGCTCGGCGCCTACTGGTGGGCCGCCATCACGGCACCCTTGTTCTTCTCCATCATGATGATTCCGAGCGTATACGACGTTCAGACGGTCGATCTCTCCACCAACGCGGTGTTCACCAACACGGCGGCGACCTCGGTCTATCGCGGCGCCGGCCGCCCCGAGGCGATCTACCTGATCGAGCGCCTGCTCGACCGCGCCGCCCACGACCTGAAGATCGACCGCGTCGAGATCCGCCGCCGCAACCTCATCGCACCGTCGGCGCTCCCCTATCACACGCCGACGCACCACAACTACGACAGCGGCGAATTCGAGCGCATGATGGAACAGTGCCTTAAGCTCGCCGACTGGGAAGGCTTCGCCGACCGGCAGAAGGCGAGCGCCGAGGCCGGCAAGCTGCGCGGACGCTCGGTCACGCCCTATATCGAGCTCGGCGGCGTGTTCAACGACCGCATGGAGCTGCGCTTCGATCCGGGCGGCCGCGTGTCGATCATCGCCGGCACCCACTCGCACGGCCAGGGGCATGAGACCGCGTTCGCGCAGCTCGTCGCCGAATGGCTCGGCGTGCCGTTCGAGGACATCCGCTACATCCAGGGCGATACCGCCCAGGTGGCGTTCGGGCGCGGCACGTTCGCGGCGCGCAGCTCCATGGTGGGCGGCGTCGCGCTGCGCGTCGCCGCCGACGCCATCATCGCCCGCGCCAGAGACATGGCGGCCGTGTTGATGGAGGCGCACGCGGGCGACATCGAGTTCAAGGACGGCCGGTTCGCCGTCGTCGGCACCGACAAGGCGATCCCGATGACCGAGGTGGCAAAGGCCTTCTATGCGCCGGCCGGACCGGTGCTCAAGTTCGGCCTCGGCCTGGAGGCGGCCGGCTCCTACAGCGGCGTGCCCGGCGGCGCGCCCAACTATCCCAACGGCTGCCAGGTGTGCGAGGTCGAGGTCGATCCCGACACCGGCGCCGTGACCATCGACCGGCTGGCGGCGGTCGACGATCTCGGCATGATCATCAATCCGCTGATCTGCGAAGGGCAGATCCACGGCGGCATCGCGCAAGGTCTGGGGCAGGCGCTGTGCGAGAGCGTCTGCTACGAAGCGGGAACCGGCCAGCTGCTGACCGCGAGCTTCTCCGACTACGCCATGCCGCGCGCCGACGACATGCCCGACATGGTCTCGGAGCTGATCGAGATCCCGGCCAAGACCAACCCGCTCGGCATCAAGGGCATCGGCGAGTCCGGCACCATCGGGGCGCCGCCGACCATCGTGAACGCCGTGCTCGACGCATTGCGTCCGCTCGGGGTCGCGCACATCGACATGCCGCTCACGCCGTCGCGCATCTGGAGCGCCATCCGCGCCGCGAAAACATCCTCCTGAGAGAAATTCATGACCAAAGCCTCCGACTCGCTCTCCGCTGTGCTGAGCTCGTCCGAGTCGCCGCCGAGCGACTACGACCGCGCGCCGACCTACGAAAGGATGATCGCCGACAAGGACGTCTATGTGGCGATGCGCGACGGCGTGAAGCTGTGCATCGACATCTATCGGCCCGACACGACCGAGAAGCTTCCCGCGCTGCTCGCCTTCGCGATCTACAACAAGGATTTCCAGGGCCCGGACGTCGCCAGGGAGCTGCCGCCGCAGCCGGCGTGGACGCCGCTGTGGACCGGGCCACTGGAGGCGGGCGACACCCATTTCCTCGTGTCGCGCGGCTACGTGCACGTGATCGGCGGCCCGCGCGGCGTCGGCAAGTCGGAAGGCGGCGGCTCGCGCGAGTTCGACAGCTACGACCTGATCGAGTGGATCGCGGCGCAACCCTGGTGCGACGGCAACGTGGGCATGGTCGGCATTTCCGGCTTCGGTGCCGAGCAGTTCCACGTCGCCAAGCAACAGCCGCCGCATCTCAAGGCGATCTTCCCGTTCGACCCGCGCGGCGCCTATGGCGTGCTCGGCAGCTTTCGCGAGGAATATCCGGGCGGCGTGCTGCACCTGTTCCGCTACCTGGTCGGCCACTTCTCGGCGATGCACCAGCACCGCGGCGCTCCCGGCACGCTGCCCGAGCCGCGGGAAACCTATTGGCGCGACGCGATGGCCAATCCGGACTATCGGATGTACCCGAACATCCTCAACCTGCTGGCACAGAAGGGCCAGCACATGCCGCCGATCTTCGATCTGCTGATCGACCCGTACGATCACGCGGACCGGCTCGCCAAGGCGGAGGCCGATCTCGCCCGCATCAAGGTGCCGTTCTACACCGGCACCGGCTGGTACGGTTACACGTACAAGACCCATCTCAACGGGGCGCAGAACTATTTCGCCGCAGCCGACGCGCCGAAGAAGCTGATGCTCACCGGCCCGGCCCACCTGGAGCGGCCGTTCCGCTCGTTCCACCACGAGATCCTGAAATGGTACGACCACTGGCTCAAGGGCATCGACACCGGCGTGATGCGCGAGAAGCCGGTGAAGTTCTGGGTCATGGGCGAGAACAAATGGCGCGAGGCGAGCGACTGGCCGCTGCCCGAGACGCGCTGGACGAGGCTCTATCTGCGCAACTGGGAGCGGCTGTCGGCCGAGCCGTTCGTGCCGGCAAGCGTCGACCATTTCACGCCGCCCGACGCGTTCGTGCAGATGCCGCCGAGCCAGACCAAGACCGTGCAGAAGCTGCGCTACGTCAGCGAGCCGCTCACCGACGACCTGATGGTCGCCGGCCCGGTCGCGCTCACCCTGTACGCCGCGATCGACCAGGACGACACCAACTGGTTCGTCGCCCTCAAGGACATCGGCCCGGACCCGTCGGTGATGACGGTGCGCGAGGGCGAGCGCGAGTTGCCGGACGACCTGCCCGAACGCGAGGTCACGCGCGGCTGGCTCAAGGCCTCCAACCGCGCGCTCGACCCGGCGCGCTCCAAGCCGTGGAAGCCCTGGCACAAGCTCACCCGCGAGACGCGGGCGCCGGTGGTGCCGGGCGAGATCACGGAGTATTGCATCGAGATCATGGCGACGGCCAACCTGTTCCGCCGCGGGCACCGCATCGGCCTGGAGATCATGAGCGCCGACCTGCCCACGGGCGTCGCCGGCGCCACCAACGCGGAGTACGTGCCGTATCACATCTGCAGCAGTCGCACCGTCCTGCACAAGATCTATCACGATGCCAACCGGCCATCGCATCTTCTGCTGCCGGTCATCCCGAACGACTGATCAGACACCAGCGAGGTTGAAGCGACATGGAGATCAACAGGACCACGCGGCGCATCGTCACCGGCCACGACACGCAGGGCAAGGCGGTCGCGCTTTACGACAGCCCGAAGGCATCGATCCAGCGCACCCCGGGCGGCAATGCCTCCACCCTGCTATGGGTCACGGGCGAAGCCCCGGTCGACATGTCCGCATCCGCGGATCGTGCGGAGACCAAGGTCGGCGTGCCGCCGCCGGCCAATGGAACGATATTCCGCATCGTCGACTTTCCGCCGGCGCAGGCCGGCGGACACGCGGTCGATCATCACAAGATGCTCCAGGACATGGGGATCGATCCGGCCACCCAGGGCTACGGCCGCCATGCCTTCACCCACCGCACCCGCAGCATCGACTACGCCCTCGTGCTGGAAGGCGAGATCGACATGCTGATGGACGATACCGAGGTGCACGTGAAGGCGGGCGACGTCCTGGTGCAGCAGGGGACCAACCACGCCTGGGTCAACAACGGCACCAAGCCGTGCCGCATCGCCTTCATCCTGATCGACGCGAAGGAGCCGCCCGCCTGGAAGCAGGGCTGGACGAAGTAGCGTCTCCACTTGCCGCTGGTGCCCCCTGAGCTAGACGAGCAGTTCATGCTAGCTCAGATGGGCTTCGGTAAATCTATAACCCGTTAGAGGAAGACGTGAACGAACGTCTGTTCCCGATAGCCGATGCGGAGAGCTATCTGCGAAGGTTTGCTCAGTCGCTGGTACGGTGCGGCGGTACCCTCCGCTGGGCATCGGGAGAGGGCATCAGCGAGCTCTCCGTAAAGGAGATCGATGAACGGACATTCGACGGGCTCCTGGTAAGCGAGATGGTGACTCTTACGCACACATCGCCCGCCTTCGCCAATCTGTCTCCCGAGAGGATTGCCTATCTCAATTCCATGGCGACGATTGGCTCCCTCGTACCCGCCGACGATTCCAAGTCGACGCGGCTCGTCAGCAAAGTTGGGATATTCAGCACCGATCGAGAGGCCGCAGAGCGCGTGTACGCGCCTCTGCTGTGCACGGAGGCCGCGGTCAGCGGCTGGCATGCTGCCCACATCGTCCAAGACCAATTTCGACGGGACCCCAAGTTATCGCCGCTCCAGATGACAAGCCAGGACCCGCCTTTCGACAACGCAGATTTTGCAGCGATCAAAGCAATCACCGATCGAGCCGGCTACTTTGGTTCACTCGGCGATCGGCATTTCACTGTCGAGTTTCCATGGGAAGGTGGGGCCGTGACGCAACTGGTGCGGCAGGAGGAGATACAAAATAGGCTGCGCCGATCGCAAGGTCTTTCAGAAGAGCAACTCGCCCGCATGGCAGGAAAGACAAGTCTGCTTCAGGTCCTCGTCGGAGAGCACCCCCTATACGGAAAGGGGGTCCGCAGCACACTGGAACTCCCGTTCGCACCCGATGACCCGGCCACCAGTCGGATAGCGAATGAGCTGAATTCTTGGGAGCTTTCCGGAGCGGACCTCCCGCCCCATTTCGGCGCGTGGTGCATCGGCACCCGGGCACTTACCTATGTCAGCTTCATGCCCACGCAATTCTGCGTTCCTGGTATCGTCCACAATCTCACGGTCTGGATGGCTGCGCGGCACGCCCGGGTGCATCAATGGTTGAGTGCTTCGCCCTCTCGCCATTAAACCGCAAACGCTAGTGCCGCGTTCCCGGAAAACTGCTGAGCAAAGCCAGTTGAACAAATACCCTGCCTGACAAGCCGGCAAGCTCAGCGTCGCCGTTGAGCCTCGCGGCGCGTCACTCGATCACCTCGTCGGCGAGCGCGAGCAACTTGTCGGGAATTTCGAGGCCGAGCGCCTTAGCCGTCTTGACGTTGATCGCCAACTCGAACTTTGTAGTCAGCACAACCGGGAGATCACCCGGCTTCTCGCCTTTGAGGATGCGTCCGGCATAAATGCCGGCTCGACGGTATGTATCGAGAACGCTGGGCGCGTAGCTCATCAGACCGCCCGCGGCGACATAATCGCGCGTGCCGTAGATCGCCGGAATTCTGTGTCGGGCCGCCAGCGCGACAATCTGTTCCCGTTGGGAGAGCAAAAACCCGCCAATACCGCTGAGCAGCGCGCCAGCCCCACGTTGGACGAGCGTTGTAAAGGCGGTGTCGATTTCGCGGTCGCTGCCAACGGAGAGGACTTCAATGTGCTGCCCAGAGGCCGAAGCCGCAGCTCGTACCTCTGAGACAAAGCGTTCCGTAAGCGGCCATTTGGCATCGACGAGCACGGCAATGCGCGTGGCTCCCGGCCGCAATTCACGCAAGAGCCCAAGCCGCTTCGCCCCAAGTTCCCCCGTGATGAAGCTGACGCCGGTGACGTTGCCACCCGGCCGGTTGAGGCTGGCGACGAGGCCAAGCTGGACGGGGTCGACCCCGGTCACAAAGACGATCGGCACTGTCGTGGTTGCAGTCTTGGCCGCGAGCGCCGCAGGGGTATTAAAGCTGACGATCAGGGCTACTTGCCGGCGAAGCAGGTCCGCCACCAGAAGCGGCAACCTGTCAGTTTGACCCTCGTCCGAGCGGTACTCGATCGCGACGTTCTGGCCTTCGACGAAGCCTGCTTCCTTCAGGCCCTGGTGGAACGCAGCCACGCGGGCCGGCTCGTCAGTGAGCGATCCAGTGCGGAGAGACCCCACCATCGGCATCGCTGGCTGCTGCGCGCGCGCCGCGAGCGGCCATACCGTCGCGCCGCCCACCATAGTCAGGAACACGCGTCGTTTCATTCGATCACCTCGTCGGCGCGGGCCAGCAGGGTCGGCGGGATTTCGATCCCGAGCGCCTTGGCGGTCTTGAGATTGATGACGAGCTCGAATTCTAGTCGGGCGTATGACCGGCAGGTCGGATGGCTTTTCACCCTTGAGTATCCGCGCGGCGGACATGCCTGCCTGCCGATATGCGCTCGGCTGATTGGCGCCGTAGCTTATCAGACCTCCCTGGTCGATGAATTCGCGCGACCAATACATCGCAGGGACCGCGTACTGCGCTGCCAACCGCACCAATCGATCGCGGCGCGCGTTCTGAAACGGATCGGCACCGACGATCAGCGCGTCGATCTTTTGCTGGGCCACGTTCACGAAGGCATCATCGATCTCACTTTCGACGCTTGCCTTGAGGGCGATTATTTCCACCCCGAGGGAGCGTGCGGCTTCGTTCACCTCGCGCGTTTCGGGCGAGGGCAGAGGAAAGCTTGGATTGATGAGCATTGCGATCTTGGTCGCGCTCGGCACGATCTGGCGGAGGAGTTCGAGCCTCTTCGCCCCCATCTCGACAAACATGGAGGCGACGCCGGTGACATTGCCACCCGGCTTGTTAAGGCTGGCCACCAGCCCAAACTGCACGGGATCGCCACCCATCGTGAATACGATAGGGATGCTGTTCGTGGCTGCTTTGGCTGCCAACACGCTTGGGGAGCCGCCTGTCGCCGCGATCACCGCCACCTGTTGTCGCGCCAAATCGGCCGCCAATCCCGCTAATTGATCGTTTCGACCGTTGGCCCAGCGATACGTGATCGCCACGTTGCGGCCCTCGACGAAGCCCGCCTCGTTGAGCCCTTGCTGGAAGGCGGTCGCGAGTCCCACGCTGTCGGCAGCGGATCGGAGGTTGAGGAACCCGACCACCGGCATCGCCTGCTGCGCGCGCACAGCGAGCGGCCACGCCGCCGCACCGCCGCCAACCAGCCCGATGAACTCCCGCCGTCTCATGGTGTACCCCCAGAAGGCCGAGCCTAGCGCGCGACCCTGAGCATCGCGAGTCTGTGCCGAGACGGGCCGGCATGTCCTTGGGCTAGACCTGAATTGTTCTGAAATCAGACGAACGAAACGGTCGCATCCCGGCAACGAAACGGTCGCGCCCCCGCGGCCAAAATGGGCCTCGCACTAACTCGTAGCTCCATTCGACCCCCGATCAAGTCGGGGGCTTGACCCGAGGGTGAAGCCAGCAGCACCTCCGCGCGTCACCGACGCCGCGGAGCCCCCTTCGGCGTCGCGCCGCTCAGCGCCTCGCCCTTCGGCGACAGGCCGACCATGAACAGGCGCAGCGCGCGCGCGAGGCTGGCGAGACCCGCCTTCACGTCGAGCTCGCCGTCGGCGAGCCAGCGGCGCAGCTCCACCTGGTAGATGCAGAAGATCACCCAGCCGATCAGGCGGGGATCCTCCGGCGATGAGATCTCCTTGCGCGCGAGCGCGAGCCGGACGATCTCGCCCGTGAGCGCGATGATGCGCTCGCGCGTGGCCTGGAAACGCTTCGCCTGCTGCCCCGAGTTGTAGAACACCATCTCGCGCAGCATCAGGCGCGACAGCTCCGGCTGGCGGGCGAAATACTCGTAGTGATCGCCGAACGCGGACAGGAGATTGGCGATCAGCGACGCGCCCGGCGATATGTCGGCCTCGGCCTTGCGGGTGGTGGCCTCGAGGTCCTCGTTGGCGATCAGGAACAACAGATCGCGCTTGCTGTCGGCGTAGGTGAAGACGGTTCCCATGCCGACGCCGGCGCGCGCGGCGATCTCGCGCGTGGTCGTCTCGTCGTAGCCCTTGGACAGGAACAGCTCGCGCGCGGCGTTCTCGATCCGGCGCAGCTTGTCGAGCTTGTTCTTCTCGCGCAGCCCGACCGATGAACCTCCGGACGGCTCGGCCGCCGAGGCTCTGGTCCGGCGCGGCGCGATGTCCTCTGGCATGTCCCCTCGCCGGCTCGTCGTCAGCGATGCGCGTGGGCGTAGTGCAGCCGCAACAGGTCGATGCCGTAGTCGTTGCCGTTCGGCGTGCGCACGATGGTGTGCACGTGGAACTTGGCCGGCTCGGCGTTGGTGAGGAACACGCCGCCGTGGTGATCGAATTCGATGAAGATGACCGGGCTCTGAATCCGGTAGTAGAACGCGCTCTCCTCCGCGAAGCCGCCGATCCAGCAGAAATGCGTCTCGTCGAGATGGCGCTCGACCTCGGCGAGCCGCGCGGCGAGCGGCCCGGGCGGCAGCGGCGCAACGTAGGCGGCAACGAGGTCGACGAGGTTGCGCTGTTGCGTCGCCGAGAGCTCCGCGGCGGGCAAGCCCTCGAACGGGACGATGCGGTTGTCCTGGTGCGCGCCGCCGAGATGCAGGTTGTCGGCGAAATGCCGGCGCCCCGGCGGCAGGTCGCCGCCCACCATGGAATGCGCCACGATCGCGCGGCGCTGATGCGCCGGCTCGAGCGAGCGCATGAGCGCGAGGCCTGCGCGCTCCTCGTCCTCGAACAGGCTGATGCCGGCGAACGGGCCGACGTCGGCATAGGCGGGCTCCGCGCCGAGGAAGCACGGCGTGAACACCATCTGCGAGCCGATCACCAGGCAGTTGAGGCTCAGATGATGGCCGAACAGCTGCCAGCCCCACGGCTCCGCGCCGGACGGCGTGCCGAACAGGCAGAAGATGTAGCTCCACTCGCCGAGCACGGCCGGACAGCCCACCAGGTCGCCGAGGAAGCGGTTGAGCCGCATCACCGCCCGCGAGGTTTCGTAGCCGCGCGCGCTCAGGCTCACGCGCAGCACCGCCATGACCGCCTCGCGCACTTCATCGGCGACCTCGTCGAGGCGGAGCCCGTAATTCTCCACATAGAGCTCGGTATTCTGCCACGCCCGCCACACCTCGGACTCGACGGGAAACTGCATGGCGGCGCGCTGCGAAGGCGAGAGCAGCCGCAGCAGCGCCCCGGCCGCCGCGGCCATGGCCGCCGTCGGCGCATCCTCGGGCGCGAGCAAAAACAGGCCGGGCCTGGCGTTCCCGTCCGTGGTGATGCCGGTGAACGGCGATTTGGCGAGCTTCGCCCAGGTTCCGAACAGCTCCTTGGCGCGCGGCCGCTGCAGGCGCGCCTCGGCATGGGCGCGCGGCGTCGCGCCGGCGATCGGCGACTGCCCCGGCGGCGGCACGAACGGCCGGTAATCGGCGCGGCTCATGTCTGCCTCGCGCGTCGCGTTCCGCCTGCAGTCATCCGCATCCCCTCAGTAAAACGCTAGGCATTCGATGCCGTTGCCGCCGTCGTAGGCCTCGGTCGCGGCCCTCGAGGCAAGGTCGATCCGGGTGATCAGCCCGCTGTCGTGGCAGGCGACGAGCGCGGTGCGGCTGTCGGGCGAAAACGCGATGCCGAACGGCCCCTTCGCCACCGCGACCGGTGTCTGCCGGCGATAATCCGCCGCGTCGATCACCCAGGCGAGGCCGGTGGCATAGCTGACGACGACGAGCGTCTGCCCGTCGGGCGCGAACATCAGCTTGCACAGGCGCGAGCGCTTGACGTTGGTCGGTGGGTGCATGACGAGGGGAACGCGGTCGACCTCGCGGTCGCTCGCCGTATCGATCACCCGGATGTCGGAGCGGTCGTTGTCGATCACCAGGAGCCGCTTGCCGTCCGGCGTCGGGGTGAGCCCTTCGCTGCCGCTACCGTTGCCCTTGGCGACTCCCGCACGGCCGAGCGGGATGCCCGGCAGGAAGGCGCGGCGGCGCACGTCGAACACCGCCACGTCCGCCTCCTTGTTGGAGACGTAGAGCTTCGACTCGTCCGGCAGCAGCACGCAGAAATGCGAGCCCTTGCCGGGAATGTCCCAGGTCGCCTCGATTCTCTTCTCCGCCGGATCGACCAGCAGGAGCTTGTTGACCAGGTCGGACACGACCCACAGCCTGCCGTCGCGCGTGCCGACCATGCCGTGTGGCGCGAGGCACGCGCCGAGGTCGATCATGTCGCCCAGCGCCTGACGCTCGAGGTCGATGATCAGGACTTTGTTGTTCGGCTCCTTGTTGCTCCCGTAGATGCCGTCGCCGTAAAGCGGCGCGAACGCGTGCTTGCGGTCGGCCGAGAAGGTGAGCTCGTGCACGGTCTTTTCCGGCGCGTCGAGCGCCTTGATCTCGCGAAGGTCACGCGGATCATAGAAGCGGACCTTGTTGCCGACCTTGTCGATCGCGATCAGGCCCTGGTCGCCGGTGATGTTGCTGCCGGCGTACTGCGCGTTCAGGCCAGCTGGCATGATGTCCTCGGGCTCTCGGCTTTCGCGGTTGACACCAGGCCGACCCCGCTCAAAAATGAGCATGCTCACTTACAAACTGGCGCCCGCCCGGCCGGTTGTCAATGCTCGGTCGTGCCGGGATGCTGCGACGGCGATAGGCACGCGAAGCCGGTGAGCGGCGGGGCCGCCGGGGAGGAACAACGATGCTCGAGCTCTACCACAGCGGACTGACCACCTGCTCCAAGCAGGTGCGCCACTGCCTGCGCGAGAAAGGGCTCGTCTACCAGAGCCGCTACGTCGAGCTGTGGCGCTACGAGAATCTGAGCTCCGACTATCTGCGGCTCAATCCCAACGGCGTGGTGCCCACGCTGGTCCACGACGGCGTGCCGATCATCAATTCGTTCTGCATCAACGAGTACATCGAGGACGCCTTCCCCGAGCCGTCGCTGCGTCCCGCCGATCTCGTCGAGCGCGCGCGCATGCGCTACTGGGCGTGGACCGCCGACGAGACCCACCTGTCGCTCGCCCGCCTCACCCATGCCCGCATGCTGCAGGCGCAGGTGCGCGAGCTGAGCGCGGCGGACCTCAAGGTCATGCTGGCGCACACGCCGGTCCCGGAGAAGCGCGCGCGCTGGGACCTTCTGGCCAAGGGCGGCTATTCCGACGACCAGCTGCAGACGGCGCTCGACAACGTGCTCTTCATGTTCGGCCGCATGGAGGAGGAGCTGACGCAGCGCGGGCCGTGGCTCGCCGGCGCCACCTTCTCGCTCGGCGACATCAACATGCTCGCCATCGTGCACCGCATCACCGAGCTTTATCCGGATCGCATCGATCGCTCGGTGTTCCCGCGCCTGAACGACTGGTGGGACCGGGCCATGGCGCGTCCGGCCGCCAAATACGTCTACACCAATGGGACCGAGGAAACGCCGAAGCGCCCGGCGACCAAATCCATCGCCGGCATCGCCGAGTATCGGGTCCCCGCCGCGGCGATCGGTTGACGCATTCGCGCGAGCGACCTCGCTCGCAGCCAACAGACACACAGGGAGCAAACGCCATGAGTTTCCTTTCCATCCGCCGTCACGCTGCGGTCGCCGCGTTGGCGCTCGCCGCAGCGTGCGCGACCCCGGCGAGCGCACAACAATATCCATCGAAGCCGATCCGCATGATCGTCTCGATCGCCGCCGGCAGCCTCACCGACGTCATCATGCGGGCGGCGGCGAACGAGCTCGGCCCGCGGCTCGGGCAGCCGATCGTCATCGACAACCGCGGCGGCGCCGCCGGCATCCCGGGCGCGCAGGCCTGCGCGCAGGCAACCGGCGACGGCTACACCGTGTGCGTCGTGTTCCACAACCAGCTTTCCTTCAACCCGGTGATGTTCACCAACCTGCCCTACGACGTCGACAAGGACCTGCAGCTCGTCACCCGGCTGTTCTTCCTCATCGAGTCGCTGGCGGTGCACCCGTCGCTCGGCGTCAAGTCGGTGGCGGAGCTCAAGGCGCTGGCGCAATCGAAGAAGGCGCTCAACTGGGGCACGCTCGGCGCCGGCTCGGCGCCCGAATTGTTCCTGCGCTGGATCAACAACCAGTGGGGCACCGACATCGTCGGCATTCCGTATCGCGGCGGCGGCCCGATGGCGCAGGCTCTCGCGGCGGGCGAGATCCAGGTGGGCGGCGTCGGGCTCGGCAACTTCCTCGGCCTCGCCCAGGGCGGCAAGGTGGACGTGATCGCCGTGTCGGCGCCGCGCCGCTCCCCGCTCGTGCCCGACGTGAAGACGTTCGACGAGTCCGGGCTCGACGCCTACAAGCAGCGGGGCTGGTGGGGATTGGCGACGCCGAGCGGCACGCCCAAGGCGATCGTCGACCGGCTCAACGCCGAGTTCGTGCGGCTGTTCAACGACCCGGCCTTCGTCGCCTTCCTCGACAAGCAGGCGGTGGTCGCCGCCCCCACCACGCCGGAGGCGTTCGCCGCCTTCGTGCGCGAGGACCGGGTGCACGCGGCGAACCTGTTCCGGCTCGCCAACACACCGCCCACCGAATACAAGCCGGAGCAGCGGTAGCCAGTGTCGTCATGGCCGGCACAAGGCCGGCCATGACGACGCCATACCACCTGGGGCCACCCCATGCCGCGCATGAATACCGCCCAGGCCGTGGTGGCCTCGCTCGTCGCCAACGGCGTCGACACGCTGTTCTGCCTCCCCGGCGTGCAGAACGACGTCCTGTTCGATGCCCTGTACGATGCGCGCGAGACGATGCGCATCGTCCACACACGGCACGAGCAGGGGGCAGCCTACATGGCGCTCGGCGCCGCCCTGGCGACCGGCAAGCCGTCCGCCTATGCGGTGGTGCCGGGGCCGGGCTTCCTCAACACGACCGCGGCCCTGTCGACGGCGTTTGCATGCTCCGCTCCGGTGATCGCGCTGACCGGCCAGGTGCCGCAGCAGCAGATCGGACGCGGGCACGGCTTCCTGCACGAGATCCCGGACCAGCTCGGCGTCATGCGCTCGCTCACCAAGTGGGCTGCGCGCATCCAGGGGCCGCAGGAGGCGCCGCGCCTAATGGAAGAGGCGTTCCGCCAGCTCCGCACCGGGCAGCCGCAGCCGGTCGGCCTCGAATGCGCGCTCGACGTCTGGCCCCGCCAGGGCGAAGTGGCGGAGGCGCAGTGGATCGTCGTGGACGCCGCGCTGCTCGACGGCGAAGCGATCGAGACAGCCGCCGGCCTGCTCGCCGCCGCCGAGCGGCCGATGGTCATCGTCGGGGGCGGCGCGCAGCACGCGGCCGACGAGGTCGCGGCCCTGACCGAATGGCTGCAGGCGCCGGTCGCCGCCGGCCAGATGGGTTTCGGCATTCTGGACGCGCGCCATCCGCTCAGCGTCAACCTGCAGGTCGCGCATCGGCTGTGGCGCGACGTCGACGTCGTGCTCGCGGTCGGCACGCGGCTCATCACCCAGCAAATGAACTGGGGCCTCGACGAGCGTCTGAAGTTGATCCGGGTCGATGCCAATCCGGCGGCGATCGACCGCCACGCCGCGCCGGCGGTCGGCATCGTCGGCGACTCCAAGGCGGTGCTCGCGGCGCTCAACGCGGCGCTGCGCACGCGGCCGCAGCCGCACAACGCGCGCGTCGAGGCAGTTGCGGCGGCACGCGCGGCCTTCGCCGCGGAGCTCGCCGTGCTCCGCCCCCAGCTCGACTGGCTCGCCGCGATCCGCAAGGCCCTGCCCGAGGACGGGATCTTCGTCGACGAGATCACCCAGCTCGGACACGCGGCGCGGTTCGGTTATCCAGTCTACCGGCCGCGCACCTTCATCACGCCGGGCTACCAGGGAACGCTCGGCTGGGGCTATGCGACCGCGCTCGGCGTCAAGGTCGCGCGCCCCGAGGCGCCGGTCGTCAGCATCAGCGGCGACGGCGGCTTCCTGTTCGGCGCGCCGGAGCTGGCGACCGCCATGCGCCACGGGATCGCGGTGACGGCGGTCGTGTTCGACGACGGCGCCTACGGCAACGTCAAGCGCAGTCAGGAGCTGCGCTACGGCAATCGCCTGATCGCCTGGGACCTCGCCAATCCCGACTTCGTGCGGCTGGCGGAGAGCTTCGGCATCACGGCGGCGCGCGTGCGCGCGCCCGACGAGCTGACCTACGCGATCGTCGAAGCGCTCGAGTCCGACGAGCCGCGCCTCATCCATGTGCCGGTCGGCCCGATGCCCGATCCGTGGAAATTCGTGCACCTGGGCAAGGTGCGGGGCTGATCAGCATAGCGGTCAGTCTCATGCCGGCTGCACACGAAAGTCGAAAGTGCGGGCACCCAGCGAGAGAACGCCGCTGGCGAGGTCGGCGGGCTACGGCGTCTCAGCTCGCCTTGCCGGTGCCGTGGACGATGAAGTTCACCGCGTCTTGACGGGTCATGTCCTGCTCGCCAAGGAGCCTTACGGCGGGGCTTTCTGTCTCGGCGAATATGGCCAGCAGCACATTGGCTCCGGTAACCTCCTCGCGGCCGGACCACTGGATGTGGGTCACGGCACGCTGAACGACGCGCTGAAAAGCAGAGGTCGGTCTGGCGTCGTTGCCGTCGGATTTCGCCAGTCCCGTAAGCTCGTTGTCGAAGTAGTTGGCGAGATTCTTTTTAGCGCGCCAAGATCGACGTTGCAGGCCTTCATCACTGCCGAAGCGTCCTGGTCGTCTATCAGGGCGAGCAGGAGATGCTCCAGCGTCGCGTAATCGTGCTCTCGGTGATTGGCGCCGGCGAGAGCGCGGTGCAGCGTCGACTCAAGCTCGCGCGAAAAGTGCGGCCCTGGTCCTAGAACTCTTTCGGCGGCTGGAGGCGGCGACGGGGAGAATTCATTGCGCGGAGCAGGCGCCTTCGCGCGAACCGCGGCGCTCAGCGTGTTCCAATCGGCAACGCCAAACGCCTTGGCGATCAGTTCGAGGCTTTCGCTGACGGTGATCTTGAGACCCTTGGCGGCGAGCGCCGCACGCAGTGTACCTGCCATAGCTTTGGCATCGCGGAAGTCGCGCATATCTTGATCCTTTGCTTGAACGAAACAGGGGTGCCAGGGCTTGCGTTGCTGACCCGTCGTTCGGGCAAAGGCTATGAAAAGCTGCGATACGTTCACCGTACCCCGAAGGGCGCAAGCGGCAGGTCGTATCAACCTCGCAAAAAGGTGGTCTTCCGAGGGTACATTGTCAACCTCCCGTGACGTAACCGCCGGGCACTGCCGATGTCCGGAAGGGGGCATTTTCGACCGACTCAGCCAGTTTTGCCTGCCGGTTCATGTCCGCTTCGCCCCGAAACCGCACCTCGGCGTCAAGGTCGCGCGGCCCGAGACGCCGGTCGTCAGCATCAGCGGCGACGGCGGCTTCCTGTTCGGCGCGCCGGAGCTGGCGACCGCCGTGCGCCACGGCGGTGCAAGTAGTTCCGGATTCGACTCTTCGGCGTCGCCGCCATTATGTCGCATTATCGCAAGAGCGTGCATCGCGGCGGAACCTACCGCACCGCACTGTGTTGTCGGGCAGAGGTGATTCGAATGAAAAAAGCACATAAGACGAAGTCGAGCCCGAAGCGCGCTAGGACCTGTTGACATTAGGCAGGGGATTCTCGGGGACTCCGCAATGTGATTCAAGATCGCAACCAAGGGAGGCGATCTTGATTCGACGCGAACTGACCAATGCACAGTGGAGACTCATTGAGAATCTGGTCCCGGGCAAGGATGGGGACAAAGGTCGCCACGGCGAGGACAATCGTCTGTTTGTTGATGCGGTGCTTTGGGTGTTACGGACGGGCGCGCCATGGCGCGATCTCCATCCGTCATTTGGACACTGGAACAGTGTGTTCCAACGCTTTAATCGGTGGTCCCGCAAGGGCGTTTGGGATCGTGTTTTCAAGGCCTTGGCAGCCGATCCAAATTTCGAGCAGATCATGCTCGATGCCACCATCGTCCGGGCACACCAGCATTCGGCCGGCGCAAAAGGGGGACTCAAAATCAGGCGATCGGGCGCTCGCGCGGCGGCTTGAGTACCAAGATCCACATTGCCGTCGATGCGCTTGGTCATCCGATGCGGATGACCCTCACCGCAGGCCAAGTACACGAGGCCACTCAGGCCAGCATCCTCATCGAGGGCCTCACGCTCATCAGCCTCATCGCCGACAAGGGATACGACAACGACGCCTTCCGCAGCGAACTCGCGGCGGCCGAAGTCGATGTCGTGATCCCGCCGCTGAGTTCGCGTACGGCCGAAATCGCCTACGACAAGAACGCCTATGGCTTGCGCTACCGGATCGAGTGCTTCATCAACAAAATCAAACACTACCGCAGGGTCGCAACTCGCTACGAAAAGACCGCGCGCAACTTTCTCTCGATGGTCAGCCTCGCCGCAGTTATGGTCTGGCTGCGTGACTTGGTCTGAATGTCAACAGGCCCTAGCCCGAAGAATCCAACAGCTCGCTTGGCCAAGAGACCTACTCGCCGTGCCGCGCTGTCGGCTAAGCAGCATCGCAAGCGAAGCGGCGCGGTGGAACGCAGGTCGGCCGCAACCGCTGCGACACCACTGAGGCCTGTGGCAACGCCGCTTGACCAGACCATGTCGCTCCTCTTCTGGCCGACCTTCCCTCTCGCAATCTTGCAAGCGTGGTGGGGAATGGGCGACGTGCGCAGAGCAACCTGACGACTCAGCGACGACAATGGACGGTCGCAAGGCTGTTAAATTGGTGCTCAAGGCGCTCGGCCTCGAAATCCCGGCGACCCTGCTCGCCCGCGCCGACAAGGTGATCGAGTAGTTGAATAAAAGATTACCGGGGCAATGCGCGAAAAATGACTCGGATTCGAGGCCGCGGATCGCTACATCAGCCGCATGACGAGGAAGCCGAGCAAGAAAACAGCGACCTGCTGAGCCTGCTCAGTGAGCTACACGCCAAGGGCTGTGCTGCGGCGCGTTTAAACGCTCACCATCCTATTGCGCTTTACGTACGGCGTCCTATGTAGATATAAGGCGAGCAGTAGCTTGTCCGAGAGCTGCCCATATAAAGCGGGGACGTACCGAAGTCTCCGCTCCTTGAGGTGGCAGCGCTGGTGCCGTCGGCAGGCACAATAACACTCCAAAATCGAGATGTGTACCGTGGGGCTAGCGCCACCCGCTGGCGTAACGTTCGCGCGCTGCACGCGGCGCGCGTCCCCTCTCATCGGAAAGGCGACAGTCATGCAAGTTCCTTCGATTCTGCAAGGTGAATCGCTAAAGCGCCTGCTGCAGGGCGCCGCCGTTGGCGCCGTCACGACCATCGTCATCGGCTTCAACTGGGGCGGATGGACGCTCGGCAGTACCGCTAGGGAGATGGCGCAGAAAAGCAGCAGTAGCGCTGTCGTGGCAGCTCTTGCACCTATATGCGTCGACAAGTTCCAGCACGCAGCCGATGCTCCGGCGAATACGGTCGAACTGAAAAAGGTCAATTCTTGGCAGCAAGACACCTTCATCGAGAAGGGCGGCTGGGCAACATTCCCCGGCATGATCTCGCCAGAGCGAGGAGTTGCGCAGGCGTGCGCCAATCTGCTGACCGCCGCAACGAAGCAGTAACGCTTCAGAACGGCACGTCGGAACCGAAGCTCGTGTTTTCGGCCGACATTTTCCATTCCTCACGCCGATGCTGCAGTTCATCGCGCAATAAGTGATCGAAATACGACGATGGATATGCCCACCACCCTTTACATCGATGACGACAAGTCCGATACGCGAGGCGTAAAGAACGGCTGGTACGAGGTACACGGAAACGGCAAACTTGGTAGCGGCCCGTTCGCAAACCGTGAAGATTGCTTGGGGCACATCAACCAGCGGCAAGTTGCGATTTCCGCTTACCATCAGTGGGCAAGCTAAGGACTGCAATCCGAGTGACCGGGCAGCGGTCTCAATCGAGGGCACATAGCCTCTCGCTTGCGGGGACGTCGCTGGATTGGACATGAGTGCGATCCGGGTGACGTCCACGATAATCGATCTGCACGTTGCGGCCATGCACCCAACCCAATTGCTCCAGCGCCTCCAGAACTTTTGCGATGTAGCGGAGGCGAGCTGGGAGCGCGGTCACTCATGAACAGGCGAAACGATAAGAGCCAGAGGACGCCGACAGGTCGCAGGGGAGAGCGATGGGCCATTTAGAAAAATGTTTCAATCCTGAGGCTACCAGCGCCATGGGCGCGGCGTTCGACAGCGCTTGGCATGAGCTGGAAGCATCAGGCAGCAATTTCAGTTCACAGTTCCCACCAGACCGGGCGCGCGAAACGATCGCCAAGCGCATCATCGACATGGCGCAACGCGGTGAACGCGATACCGAGCGTCTTAGCAAGGATGCGTTTGCCTATCTCGCTCGACACGCTGCGCCAGGCACCATTCTGCATCCGCAGCATCGTAGCGCCCTTCGGATTTTCACCTTGATCGGCTCTTCGTGCGGCCGGATCGATAGCGAAAACCGCGGTTATGGGGGTATCCTCGCGCTAGACCGCGTTCGGAGAGAAATATGAATTGGAAGACAGCTCAGGAGCGCGCGGTTGAGCGCCGGGAGCGTTTGAGCACGCCGGAAGGGCGGAAGGAGGAGGCTGCATTCACGGCGCGCGGCATGGTGCTTCAGGAGGAGGATGAGGAGCGACGACGGCATGGATTTATCGGGAAGCTCATTTGGTACTGGTCCCGCCGGAGGAAACAGCTACTGAAACGCCAAGGCAGAGGCGCTGTGCCAGAGTTCGCGGGGCTGACGATCTGCGGTCAGGCTGCGTGCCTATAAGTCGTCGACGTGGGCGAGGCGCCTCGACCTGAGGAAGGAAAATGAGCAAGCGCGCAATTGAGTTTCTCGAGGCATGGGTGCTGGAGCATGTGAATCCGGTTCAATTCCGGGAGCACACCGCCGAAGCTTCGCGTCTGACCGAGCTCTGCATCGAGGATGCCAGGAAGGTTGGAATAGCCCAAGCCGAGATCGAAGAGGAGCTACATCAGAACATCTATGACGAGCTGCGGGACCGGATGGACGCACGTACGACTGAGGAGATGGCATCCCGCATGAAGGGCTTGGAGGAACGCGTGGCGCCCCGGCCTCAGTCGGGAGTGGCCGGATCGCGTGGACACGTCCCTCAGGACTGAACACGACGGCCAGGAATATTAGAGCGCGTGTGTGCATAGCACAAAGCCGAGCGCTCTGCTGGTATGCCCGTGGGCTGGCTTGACCAAGAGGATGCAATAAGTTCACGATGCCGGTAATGGAACAAGCCGAGTTACCGGACTGTCCGAAATGCGGCGCACTGATGATGCTGAGCCGCGTTGAGCCCTATCCGATTGATCGCCCGACGCAAGAACGACGTACCTTCGAGTGCGATCAGTGCGGCCATTCCGAGTTGATCGAGACGAGCGGGTGACGGGCCTCTTCGCTCGTGCTCGATCGTCACAGGACGCCTCACTGGTCAGGCTTTTACGGCCCGGACCCGGAGCCTCGTCCATCGAGGCCAAATTTCCCGGCGATGCAGCTCTCAAGCGCGTCCTCCGTCAGGCGGCCGTCGACCGTGACGGCGGGCAGACCGGTCGTCTCGACCATGCCCTGGAGACGCTCAGTGAAGAGCTGATCGCGTTCCAGCAGGTTACTCAGGGCGCGTTTCGGGTTGCTGGTCTTGTTGGGGATGCTCCACATGGTGCCGCGGCTTTCGAATGCGGCCAGGCGGAACTCGGGCGTCGGGATGAGCCAGACGCAATGGCTCGGATCATGCAGCAGCGGCTTCACGAGGTGTGGCAGTAACCTGAAGCCCTCGGCGATGACACCTTGATCCGGCGGGAGCGCAAGCAGGTCCTCGATGATCAAGTCGAAGCCCTCGCCCCGGAACCAGTGAAAGGTTTCAAGCATGGTCTGCGGCGAGCGATCGACCCACCTCTGGTCCATGCTCATCTTCACGAACTCGGCCAGGTTCGGACAGTCCTCGGGCAACCATCGATGCGCATGGTCGCCCATAGCCTCGTCCGTCGAATAGAGCCGCAGGCCGTGCCTGTCTGCCAGGCGGCGCGCGATCGTGGACTTCCCCGAGCCGCTGGCGCCGCCGATCCAATAGACATGCCGCAATCGGCTGGTCAGTGAGGCGGAGTTGCGACTGTCCTCGTATGCTTCGGGCTGTGTCATATCGTTTCCTTGGAGCTAAAGCCCCTCGAGGAAAATAGTGAAATGGGGCACCTTGCCCCATTCAGCGAGATGGGCCACTCGCTGCTGTCAGCCGTTTTGCCGCGAACTGGCATTCAGCCAAAGCTGCCGCACTGATCAATAAGGATCGGACCCTACCATATCGGTGCAGAAAAATGCCGCGTTGTGCGTCACAGCAAATTTGGCCGGCAATGTCTCAGATGGGTCAGACTCGGCCGTAGCGGCATGTCCGCGACAGGTCCGCTTCACCCCCCAATAGCAGACATGCGTCAGATGGGTTGGCACAGCCGCTTCGTGCCACAAGCCGACATGGCGCCTTATTCGATCACCTCGTTAGCGCTCTGCGCGCTCCAAGAGAGGAAATCGAAAAACCGAAAAGACCGGCGGCCACTTTTCCCAATGCTACGGCGCAGCCGTGCGCTTGGCGACTTCCGCGGAGTATCCGCGATGCAGGCGATAGATGCCGGCCGCCCATTGCGCGGCTGGATGCTGCAGCAGCGCGGCGCGGTAGTCCTTCAGATACAGCGGCAGCTCCACCTGTAGTGGGTACTGAATCTCGGGAGGCTGCAGGAGCGCCCCCAGCAGCGCGGCAGCCGTGAGGTCTGCGACGGTGAAAGCCTCGCCGACGAGATACGCGCGGCCTTGCCGCTCGTGCTCGATTCGATCGAGGGCCGCTGCGACGATGGCTCGATCTCTCTCCAAATTGCTTTCGCTAATACTATGGCGGAATCGGTAGAACGATGGAAAAATCCGGAGCAGCGGCCGCAGCGTGCGGTAGGCCTTGCTGCCCATGCCCGTCGTCAGCACGCGCAGCGCAATGTCTGGATCGTGCCGGAACAGCGGCGTCACGATAGCCGCGCGCAGCGCCGGGCCAAGCGTGTCGTCGAGATCCTCCTCCAGCGCGAGCGCGCGCTGTCGCGTGGCGGTGTCACGCGGATAAAGCGGCGGCTCGGGGTAATGCTCCTCAAGCGCGGCGATGATGCGCGTGGAATTGGCGATGGCCCGGCCATCGAGCCACAGAACGGGCAGCTTACCCTGGCCCGTCGCGCGCCAGACGCGGATCAGATAGTCGGGGCCGAGCACGCGGCGCCGGTGCGCGATGCCCTTGTAGTCGAGCGCCCAGCGCACTTTTTCGCTGTAGTGCGAGAGCGGGATGTGCCAGAGCAGCGGGGTATCCATGGTTCACGTTAACGCTGACGCCCGAGGCCTGATTAAACCACACGGCACACCCGGGCGATGTCGGCTCAATGTCCGGAGTACCTCCGAAAGCGGCCGTGTAGCGGACATCCGTGGACGTCGCAAAAGTGTAGAGTCGAGATGTGGCGCGGTGGCTGTAGGCTGAACATATCTGTTGCCGCCTCTTTCGTCTGGCGGTGCCTTAGTGGTTCAGCCATGACTCCGTTTCCACATCCCGCTCATCGAACCGGACGTGCAGATTTCCCGCATCCGGCTCTCGGACAAGACTTCACGCCTTTGCTCTCGCGTGTAACGCCTTCTGCAGTTTTTGAACACTTGCGGAGTTGATAGGTTGCCCAATCTCCTGGTCCCTCACCACGTATTGCGTCTGTCTTGAACTGAGGTCCCTTCCCTCCACCGGCATTACCCGGCTTCCACAGTACTACGAACCTCTCCGCCACCCCAGGGCGCCCGGCCTGTCCCTCACGGGCTTCCAGTTGGTCATCGCTGACCACGCCTCGGGGCTTCCCGTGTTGCGTGCGCTTTCCTTGTGTACATGCTGTCGCCAATACCCCGGCGCAGCGGCTGGGCGTATTCTTGCTCACTCACCCAGCCGTATCAGCCTTCCCCGAAATGGCAGTCGGGTCGGCCTGCGCATTGTCCTTTTCGAGGCTTGCTCGGCGTTCACTCGCGTTACGGCCTGCACACTCGCGCTGTCACCGTATATCGTGACACGCTATCCGAAGGCTTCAGCCACTTCGTTACCTCCATGACTGCTCCGGTTGCTTCCGGCTGGAGCGGTTGCCGGGTGGGGCTTGCACCCACTGGAAAGCGCCGCCTTGTCACGGCGCACGCCAGGAACGGACTCATGCACCGCAGCAAAATAGCTTTCTACTCGATCACCTCGTCGGCGACTGAGAGCAGCGATGGCGGCACGGTGAGGCCGAGCATCCTGGCAGTCACGGCGTTGATGACAAGCTCGAACTTGCTCGACTGTACGACCGGCAGGTCCGCCGGCTTGGCGTCCTTGAGGATGCGGCCGGTATAGACGCCAACCTGACGAAGCGCGTCCGTAATATTGACTCCGTAGCTCATCAGCCCGCCGACTTCGGCAAAGTCACGCAGCGGATATGTCGCGGGAATAGCATGGCGCGTCGCGAGGTGAACCAACTGGACACGCCGGCTGACGAGGTCAAGCCCAACGAACAGGGCGTCGGGCCGCTCGCGCACGAAAGTTGCGAAGGCCGCTTCGATCTCCCGGCTGGTGCTGGCTTGGAGAATCTGGATTTGCAGTCCCATGGCGCGAGCAGCCGGTTCCACGTCTCTCAACGTGGTCCCTGCATTCGCAGTGTTGGCCGGATTGACAAGCACGGCAACGCGGGCGGCTCCGGGTACAAGCTCCCGCAGGAGTCCGAGCCGCTTTGTCGTCAACTCGCTAATGACTAAATTAATACCTGTCAGATTGCCGCCCGGCCGGGCGAGGCTGGCGACAAGACCAAGCCTAACCGGGTCTTCACCGACGCTGAAGACGATGGGGATCGTCGTGGTTGCCGCCTTGGCCGCAAACGCCGAAGCGGAACCTCCGTTCGTTACGATCACGGCGACCCGTCGGCGAACCAGTTCGGCCGCCAGCGCCGGCAGCCGATCGTATTGATCCTCTGCCCAGCGGTATTCGATCGCCACGTTCTCGCCCTCGACATAGCCGGTGTCTTTCAGGCCTTGGCGAAATGCGCGCAGTTGGTCCGCCAAAGTGTGGTGCGATCTGGGGTCGAGAAATCCAATCACCGGCATCGTCGGCTGCTGCGCGCGCGCCGCCAGCGGCCACGCCGCCGCGCCGCCGAGCAGGGTGATGAACGCGCGTCGCCTCATGGGCTCCCTCAGCCGAGGATCACATCTTACCACATCGTCGTAGGCAAGAATGCCGCGTTGTGCATCACAGCAAGTTCGGCTGCCAATGTCTCAGATGGGTCAAACTCGGACGTTCGGCGATGTCGGTTCAATGTCCGGTTTGCCGGAAAGCGGACACGGCTGGGCAATTTATGAGTACACGCACCACGAACGGCCGGCCGGGGCCGCATCAGGGGCACGTGGCCACCTTGGTGGAGGCGATGGCGGCATTTCGGGAAAGCTGGCGTCCGTAGCAGGCTTCAGCCCCCGCGTCGGACAGGAAGCGCCTCACGTGATATCGATGCTTCCCCTCGTGGCCGCCGGGATCGGCATTGCCATCGTTCCGGCCTCTCTGCAACGCATGAATATTCGGGGCGTGGTCTATCGTCGCCTGACGAGCAGCACGCACCTCAAGGTCCCGCTGACCCTCGTTTCGCGTCGCGGCGAGACTTCAGCGGTGGTTCGCCAATTCGTGAACCTCGTTAGGCGAAGAGCGAAAGATCATCATGGGACATGACGGATTGTCGTGCTATCGCGCCCGCGCGCCCCGGTCGACCTGCCGCATTGGTTGACAACTCAACCATTTTGGCCCAAAGCTTGGCCCGTTTCGGCTCGCAACAGGGATCGTCGCCATGCGAAGAGCGGGAGGACAGCTCAGGCTCGGCGCCTTCTTCAATCCGACCGGCCATCACGTCGCCTCGTGGCGCCACCCCGACTCCCAGGCCAATGCGGGGATCAATTTCCAGCACTACGCCGAGATCGCCCGCACCGCCGAGCGCGCCAAGATGGACCTGGTGTTCCTCGCCGACAACATCTCGGTGCGCGAGGCGAGCCCCGAGGCGCTCGCCCGCTCGGCGCAGTACATCGCCAACATGGAGCCGATCACGCTGCTCTCCGCGCTTGCCGCGGTGACCAGCCGGATCGGCCTCGTCGCCACCGCGTCGACCAGCTACAACGAGCCCTACCACGTGGCGCGCAAGTTCGCCTCGCTCGATCACATCAGCCAGGGCCGCGTCGGCTGGAACCTGGTCACCTCCGGGCAGGCCGCCGACGCCTACAATTTCTCCCGCGACGAGCACTACGAGCACGGCATCCGCTACGACCGGGCGCGCGAGTTCGCCCAGGTGGTCGTCGGGCTGTGGGACAGCTGGGACGACGACGCCTTCATCCGCGACAAGGAGAGCGGCATCTTCCTCGATCCCGCCAAGGTGCATCCGCTCAACCATCGCGGCGAGTGGTTCAAGGTGCGTGGGCCGCTTAACGTCCCGCGCACCCCGCAGGGCCGGCCGGTGATCGTGCAGGCGGGCGGCTCGGAGGACATGATCCAGGTGGCGGCGGAATTCGCCGAGGTGATCTTCTGCGCGCCGCTCACCCGCGACCAGAGCCGCACCTTCTACACCGAGCTCAAGGGGCGCATGGCGCGGCACGGCCGCGTGCCCGACGCGATGAAGATCATGCCGGGCTTCAGCTGCGTGGTCGGCCGCACCGCGGCGGAGGCGAAAGAGAAGCAGGATTACCTGGACGCGCTCACCCACCCGATCGTGGCGCGCGAGATCCTGGCGACCGTGCTCGGCGGCATAGACCTGTCGGGCTACGCGATGGATGACCCGATGCCGCAGCTCACGCCGAGCAGGATCGCGAGCCAGAGCATCTTCCTGCACGTCATGGACATCGCCCGGCGCGGCAATCTCACCCTGCGGCAGACCGCCCAGGTGGTGGCCGGCGCCCGCGGCAAGTTCTGTGTGCAGGGCACGCCGGAGCACATCGCCGACGTGATGGAGGACTGGTTCCGCAACGAGGCGTGCGACGGCTTCAACGTGATGCCGCCCTACCTGCCGGGCGCGCTCGACGATTTCGTCGCGCTGGTGATCCCCGAGCTGCAGCGGCGCGGCCTGTTCCGCACCGAATACGAGGGCACGACGTTGCGCGAGCACCTCGGGCTCGCGCGCCCGGAGAGCCGGCACGGGCAGGCCGCCCGCGCCCGGCCGCGCGCCGCCAGCGCATGAGGCCCGCGCGCCGCCACCGCATGACGCGCGCGCGCCCGAACGGCAAGGCCGCAATGGTCCGCGAGTCGCCGGCGCATCGGTTCCTCATCTACAAGGTCGGGATCCTGCGCCGGCTGCTCGACCGCTACTCCGGCCCCGCGCTCACCGACCAGTCCGGCCTCACCGTCGCCGAATGGCGCGTGCTCACTCACCTCTATGCGTGGTCGCCGATCACCGCGCGCCAGCTCTGCCTGCGCATCCACGCCGACAAGGCGGAGATCAGCCGCGCCTGCGCCGGGCTCATGGCGCGCGGGCTGGCGAGCCGTCGCGCCGATGAAAACGACCGCCGCAGCGCACAGCTTACGATCACGCCGCGCGGCGAGCGCCTGCACGACTCCATCATTCCGCTGCGCCGCGCGCAGCAGGACGCGCTGGAGGAGCTGCTGACCGCGCGCGAGATCGCCGAGCTGCACCGGCTGCTCGACAAATGGACGCACGCGGTGGCGGAGCGAATGAAGCGCAGCGACGCCCAGCGTGCCACGGCGAAACGGCCGCGTGCCGGCAGGCAGCGGCCGGAGGCCGGATAGCGGTGCTCCCGCCTCGAGAGATTTTCTCCGCCGGGGTCCATTGACACGGGCGCAATCTGCGCATCGACTCGGCGTCGAGTCTCAACACCGGTGACGCGGGGTTGGCTTGCTCGACAACCTGTTCGCAAAGCTCGGCTGGCGCAGCGTCTCGTCCAACGAGGCGCTCGGCCGGCGCGCCGCGAGCCTGAACGATCGCGGCATGCGCCTCTCCGACGAGGGGCGCCGCGAGGAGGCGTTGGCCGCGACCCAGGAGGCGCTGGACATAAGGCGCCAGCTTGCGCGCGCCGAGCCCGACGCGTTCCTCCCCGATCTCGCCATGAGCCTGCACTGCGTCACCATCGATCTCGCCAGCGTCGGTCGCCACGCGGAGGCGCTGGCGGCGAGCCAGGAAGCGGTCGCGATCCGGCGGCGTCTCGCCGAGACGCGGTCCGCGATCCTGCCCGATCTGGCGACGAGCCTGCACAGCCTCGGCATCCGCCTCTCTGCGTTCGGACGCCGCGAGGAGGCGCTGACCGCCAGCCAGGAGGCGGCCGATATCTACGGGCGCCTCGCCCAGACGAATCCCGATGTGTTTCTCCCCCAGCTCGCGATGACCTTGAACAGCCTCGCGAGCCGCCTGTTCGACTTCGGGCACAACGACGAGGCGCTGACCGCAGCGCAAGGCGCCGTCGCCATCTATCGGCGGGTTGCGCAGACGCAACCCGAGGCCTTTCTGGTCGAGCTCGCGATCTGCCTGAACGGGCTCGGCGTCCAGCTCTCCGAGCTCGGGCGCCATGAGGAATCGCTGGCCGCAACCGAGGAGGCGGTCGCCATCCAGCGACGCCTCGCGCAGGCACAGCCCGAAGCCGTCCTCCCCGATCTCGCCTCGAGCCTGCACAATCTCGGCCTCCGCCGGTTCGGCCTCGGACGAAGCAACGAGGCGCTGGCCGCAGCCCAGGAGGCGGTCGGCATCCGCCGCCGGCTCGCGCAAGCAGAGCCCGATGCCATGCTTCCTCCCCTGGCCGCCAGCCTCGGCGCGATGTCCGACGTGCTGGTCGCCCTCTCCCGCCCCGCCGAGGCGGCTCAGGCGGCGAGCGAGGCTCTCACCCTCCTGGTGCCGTTCGTCGAGCGCTACCCTGATGTTTTCGGCGAGACCGCGCGCGCCGTCCGCGACAGCCTGCGGCGGGCGAGCGCCGCGGCCGGCCAGGAGCCCGA
The DNA here is from genome assembly GCA_963777755.1 of uncultured Alphaproteobacteria bacterium. Lineage (GTDB taxonomy): Bacteria > Pseudomonadota > Alphaproteobacteria > Rhizobiales > Xanthobacteraceae > DATFWC01. Next base: position 241,809 of record CAVZSC010000039.1, on the reverse strand, counting down.
TGCGACGCTGCTCGCGCGCGCCGCGCGGGCGCTGGGGGACGACGACGCAGCTGAGTCAGAGTAGCGGCGACCACCAAAATCGCCCCTATGCGAGGGTCGGTTGCTGATTTTCTGATTTTCAGACTATTTGTTCTTGTTTTGTTCTTCCGGTCGTGGTTTAATCCTGCCATCCCGGCTCACCGAGGCGTCTCCGGAGACCACGAGGCGGAGCCGGGAGCGACCGTTCCGACCGCGGCATCGTGTTGATCGTCGAGGCCGTAGCGGTCGCGGTGGAGCGCCGCGAGGGCGCGCGCGCCTACGTCACTGGCGCGCGGGGACACCCTCGCAAGGTGTTCCGGCGTGTCCTTTCCCGCCTCGCAAACGGGAGGGGGACAAACACGCCACGGGTGCGGCGTTCCGCACCAGCGCCCTCGCGGCGCTCCGCTCCCTCAGGCATGTGAGGGAGAAGAACGAGAGTTTATCCTGAGGTGCTCGACCGCGCAGCGGTCGAGCCTCGAAGGACGAAGCCCGGATCGAAACGGCCGCGCGGCGAAGCCGCCGAGCGACCGCCGGGACGGCGAAGCGTTGGCTGTTTGACATCGTGAATCTGAGGACGCCTGGTCGGCCGCCCTCGCCCCTTCGAGACGCGTCGCACGTGCGACGCTCCTCAGGGGGAGGGCGGAATGAATCCCGGTGCCCACCTGCCCTCACTGGATCACCCTGCCCTGCCGATGCTACCAATTCCCTCGACACCAGGAGGAAACGCATGGACATCGGTTTCATCGGCGTCGGCCGGATGGGCTTCCACATGGCGCGGCGGCTGGTCGAGGCGGGGCATCGGCTGATCGTCTACGACACGCGGCCGGAGGCGGTCGATGCGCTGGTGCGGCGCGGCGCCGAGGCGGCCGCCTCGCCGCGCGCGGTCGCCGACCAGATGGAGACCGTGATGGCGAGCCTGCCGACGCCCGACATCGTGCTCAAGGTCGCGACCGGCGACGACGGCGTCATCCACGGCAAGGCGGTGCGCTGCTTCGTCGACCTCTCCACTACCGGCTCGCGCATGGCGGTGCGCGTGCACGATGCGCTGAAGGCGCGCAACATCGTGCAGATCGACTTACCCGTCAGCGGCGGCGTCGGCGGCGCCGAGAAGGGCACGCTCGCCGTCATGATGTCCGGCCCGCGCGCCGAATGCGACCGCCTGATGCCGGTCATGAGCGTGATCGGCAAGCCGTTCTTCATCGGCGAGAAGGCCGGCATGGGCCAGACCATGAAGCTCGCCAACAACATGCTCTCCGCCACCGCCATGGCGGCGACCTCCGAGGCGATGGTGATGGGCGTGAAGGCCGGCATCGATCCGGCCGTGATGGTGGACGTGATCAACTCCGGCAGCGGCCGCAACACCGCGAGCGAAGCCAAGTTCCCCAAGGCGGTGCTGCCCGGCACCTTCGACTTCGGCTTCGCCGCCGGCCTCATGTACAAGGACCTGCGCCTGTGCATGGAGGAGGCCGAGGCGCTCGGCGTGCCGATGTGGATCGGCAACGCGGTGAAGCAGATGTATCAGCTCACCAACGCGCAGCTCGGGCCGGAGGCGGACTTCACCACGGTGATCAAATGCATCGAGCAGTGGGCGGGCGTCGAGGTGCGCGCCCGGCGCGGCGACAACACCTGAACCGCGGCACGCGGGATTGGAACCAAAATCCACCGCAGCGCATTGGTGCACGACGACGGGAAGGAACGCGGCGGACCTGAGGCAAAACGGCGTAACGACCCCGGCCCCCACCGGGGTCGTTTCGCCATGCGGCGTGGCGCGAGCCACAACGAACGGACCACGATCCGTAAATCCACGGCCCCGGCCCGAGGTACGCCGTTAACGGAACGATTACCGATCTCCATTGTTGTCGTGTCATCCCTTGGGGAGGGCGGCATGTCGACGTTCACCAGGCTCTATTTCGTCAATCGTGGGCCCCATCTTGCCGACACCGACAGCCAGCACGCCCCCGCCGGGACCAGTTTTGTTGCATCTGAAACGATCCCGCTGGATCCGGGCGGCCCATCCGCTCGCAACGTGGCCGAATTGGCAAATTTGCCGCAACCGTCGGTCCCCGCAGAAGAAATCCTGCGACTGCTGCGAAGCCCCGCCAGCAGCCAGGAGGCGTCGTGGGCGGAAGGCGATCACGACCTCGCCCGCTGATTCTGATCCGCAGGCCACCAACAATTTTGTGAATGTCCCACCCTGGTGCTGCCGGGGGGCGCTGCATAAATCTGCGCGGGGCATTTCGGGCCGGGTGACAAGGGGCCTGCCGTGACGCTGGAAACGACCGACGCCCGCGCCCCGACCGCGCGGGCTCCCGACCGATCGCAGCAGGTACCGGTGCCCCGCGCGCGGGAGCGCAAGGGCGCCGCGATTGCGCCCGACGCGGACGCGTCTCGCGCCGCCTGGCGCGATGCCTACCAGGCGGTGCGCGCCGAGACCGAGCGGCGGGCGACGCCGCTCACGCCCGAGGATCAGGCCATCCAGTCGATGCCCGACGCGAGCCCGACCAAGTGGCACCGCGCGCACACCACGTGGTTCTTCGAGCAGTTCCTGCTGGTGCCGAGCCTTGCCGGCTACACGACGTTCGACGCGCGCTTCGCGTTTCTGTTCAATTCCTATTACGTCGCCGCCGGCCCGCGCCATGCGCGGCCGAAGCGCGGCCTCATCACGCGTCCCGCTGCGCGCGAGGTCGCCGACTATCGCGCCCATGTGGATGACGCCGTCGCGCGCTTGATCGCAACCGCGGACGAGGCGACCTTCGCCGCCGTCAAGCCGGTTCTCGAGATCGGCCTCAATCACGAGCAGCAGCACCAGGAGCTGCTCCTGACCGACATTCTCCACGCCTTCGCGCAAAACCCGACGGCGCCGGCCTACGACATCGACTGGACCTGGCCGAGTGCGCCGGGCGATGCGGACAACCCCGCAGACGCCTTTGTCCGCATCGCAGGCGGCATCCACCGGATCGGCGCCGACGGGTCCGGCTTCCGCTTCGACAACGAGGGGCCCGCGCACGAGGTGCTGCTGCAGCCGGTGCGGATCGCGCGCAGGCTCGTCACCAACGCAGAGTGGCTCGAGTTCATGGCCGACGGCGGCTACGCGACGGCGGCGTTGTGGCTGTCCGACGGCTGGAACACGGTTGCGACGGAAGGCTGGACCGCACCGGGATATTGGGAACAGATCGACGGCGCATGGTTCGCGATGACGCTCGGGGGCTTGCGCCCGGTCGACCCGTCGGCGCCGGTCTGCCACGTCAGCTATTACGAAGCCGATGCCTTCGCCCGCTGGAGCGGCAGGCACCTGCCGACCGAAGCCGAATGGGAGGTTGCGGCGCGCGCCGGAACGCTCGATGATGCGTTCGGCCTCGTGTGGCAGTGGACGCGCAGCGCCTATGCGCCCTATCCGGGCTATCGCGCCGCCGCCGATGCGCTCGGCGAGTACAATGGCAAGTTCATGGTCAGCCAGATGGTGCTGCGCGGCAGCTCGCTTGCAACGCCTGCCGGTCATTCGCGTGTCACCTATCGCAATTTCTTCTATCCGCCGCACCGCTGGCAGTTCACCGGCCTGCGCCTTGCCGATTACGACGCATAGGTGTCGCAATGCCTGCTACTGCACGAGCCATTCGTCTTGCCGAGCCTGTGGAGTCGACGTCGGGGTTCGCCGCCGACGCGATCGCCGGGCTCACCGCCGCACGTAAGCACCTGCCCGCCAAGTATTTCTACGACAGCGCCGGCTCGCGGCTGTTCGATCGCATCACCCGGCTGCCCGAATACTATCCGACCCGCACCGAACTCGGCATCCTCGAGGCGCGCGCGGCCGACATCGCGAAGCTTTTGCCGCTCGGCGGCGCGATGGTGGAATTCGGCAGCGGCGCGAGCACCAAGGCCTCGATCCTGCTGCGCGCGGCCCCGCATCTCGCCGCCTATGTGCCGGTCGACATCTCCACCGACATGCTGCGCGACGAAGCTGAGGCACTGCGCCGCGACTTCCCCGCGCTCGAGGTGCTGCCGGTCGACGCCGATTTCTGCCGTCCGTTCGCGCTGCCGGCCGAGATCGCGCAGCTGCCGCGCGCCGGCTTCTTCCCGGGCTCGACGATCGGCAATTTCGAGCCGCACGAGGCCTCGACCTTCCTGCGCAACGCCCGCCCCATCCTCGGCGCGGGCGCGGTGTTCATCGTCGGCGTCGACCTCGTCAAGGATCGCGCCGTGCTCAATGCCGCCTACAACGACGCGCAGCGCGTGACTGCCGAATTCAATCTCAACCTGCTGGCGCGCATCAATCGCGAGCTCGGGGCCAATTTCGACCTGCACAGCTTCGAGCATCACGCCTTCTACAACCGCGAGCGCTCGCGCATCGAGATGCATCTCGCCAGCACCCGGCGCCAGAAGGTGCGGCTCCTGGGCGAGACGATCGAGTTTCGCGCCGGCGAGACGATCCACACCGAGAACAGCTACAAGTACTCGCTGAGCTCGTTCCAGGCGCTGGCGCGCGGATCCGGCTGGACCGTGCGCGCGGTGTGGACCGACGCGCAGAAATATTTTGCGGTGCTTGCGCTGGGTATTGCGGCGTAGCAGACTCCTGTGACACACATCCGTCACCCTGAGGTGCGCTCCCCTCCCTTCGAGGGGAGCGCCTCGAAGGGCGACGGCCCGGGCCGTTCATCCTTCGAGGCTCGGCGCACGAAGGGTGCGCCGAGCGCCTCAGGATGACGGTCGCTTGGTAAGCGACCAATGCCGATCTGCGAAGCCGATCCGTGGCGGCAGCAATATTTCCGCGATGCCGATTGCCCGGCCGATCTGAACATCCCGACCGAGGATTTCGATGCCTGGGTCTGGTATCCGCGCGAGCGCTGGGTCTACGACAAGATCGCCATCGCCCACAGCCAGGGCCTGGCGGCCGGTCCGCACGGCACCACGCCGCCGGCCTTTCCGGTGTTTTCCAAGCCGATCACCAACCTCAAGGGAATGGGCATCGGCAGCCGCGTCATGCGCTCGGCCGCCGACTATGATCGCCACTACCGCGCCGGCCACATGTGGATGACGCTGCTCGAAGGAGCCCATGTCAGCTCCGACGTCGCGGTGGTGAACGGTACGCCGCGCTGGTGGCGGCACGCGACCGGCACGCCCGGCCGCGGCGGCATGTTCGACTACTGGGTCGTGCACGCGGCAGGGCATGACGACGTCGAGCAGCGGTGCGGCGCGTGGATCGCGCGGCATCTCGCCGGCTACACCGGCATGCTCAACATCGAATTGATCGGCGGAACGATCATCGAGCTGCACCTGCGGCTCAGCGACCAGTGGCCCGACCTCTACGGCACCGGCTGGGTCGATGCGCTGGTGCGGCTCTATCGGGATCGAACCTGGCGGTTCGACGATCATCACCGGCGTGACGGCTACAGCGTGGCGCTGTTCGGACGCAAGGGGCCGCGCTACCGCCATCCGCCCGATGAGGTGGTGCAAGAGCTGCTGCGCCGCCCGGACGTCTCCAGCGTGCAGATCACGTTCATCGAGGGCCGCGCCCCGAGCCGGCACGCCATGCCGCCGGGCGGCTTCCGGTTGGCCGTCGTCAATTGCTGGAACCTGGACGTCGGCTTCGCGATGCGCGAGGAGCTCAGGGCCTTCTTTGCCCCACAGCAATGATGCATTGCGTTCGCGCTTTCGCGGTTGCAAACTGGCGGCAACGTCAGAACAGAGGGAGACTTCATGGAGCAGCGCATTCGGGGCACGCAACTGCTCGTGGGGCTGGCCGCCGCGGTCGCGTTCGCCGTCGTTGCCGGTGAGGCCGAAGCGCAGACGACCGTCCGCCTCGCCAAGCAGTTCGGCGTTTCCTATCTGCCGCTCACCATCATGGAGCAGAAGAAGCTCCTGGAAGAGCACGCCCGGCGCGCCGGCATCGATATCAAGACCGAGTGGGTCCAGTTCACCGGCGGCCCGCCGATGAACGAAGCCCTGCTGTCCGGCAGCCTCGATTTCGCCTCGGGCGGCGTCGGCCCGTTGCTGACCATCTGGGGCCGCACGCGCGGCAATATCGCGGTGAAGGGCGTCGCTGCGATCAACTCGATGCCGCTCTATCTCAACACCATCAATCCGAGCGTGAAGACGATCAAGGATTTCACCGACAAGGACCGCATCGCGCTGCCGGCCGTGAAGGTGTCGATCCAGGCGATCACCCTGCAGATGGCGGCCGAGAAGGCGTTCGGCCAAGGTCAGCACGGGAAGCTCGACCCGCTCACCGTCACGCTCGGCCATCCCGACGGCATGGCTGCCATGATGGGCGGCAGGTCGGAGATCAGCGCGCATTTCACCTCGGCGCCGTTCATGTACCAGGAGCTGGACGACAGCCGCGTGCGCAAGGTGCTCGACAGCTACGAGGTGCTCGGCGGGCCGCACACGTTCAACGTGGTGTGGACGTCGTCGAAGTTCTACAACGACAATCCGAAGGTGATCAAAGCGTTCCTCGCCGCGCTCGAGGACGCGATGAAGCAGATCGCCGCCGATCCGGCCGACGCCGCCGCGGTTTGGGTGAAGGCGGAGAATTCCAGGCTCGCGCCCGCCTATGTGGAGAAGCTCATCCGCCTGCCCGAGAACGAGTGGACGATGGTGCCGAAGAAGATCATGTCCTACGCGGAGTTCATGAACCGGGTCGGCGTACTCGCCACCAAGCCTGCCAACTGGCAGGAGGTCTTTTTCCCCGATACCCATGGCCAGCCGGGAAGCTGATGCTCGAAGTCGAGGTGTGGCGCGGCACCGACACCGGGCGCTTCCAGACCTTTGCGGTGCCGCGGCGCGAGCATCAGACCGTGCTCGACGTGGTGACCGAGATCCAGCGCGAGCAGGATGCGACGCTCGCCTACCGCTTCGCCTGCCGGGTCGGCATGTGCGGCTCCTGCGCCATGGTGGTGAACGGGCGGCCGCGCTGGACCTGTCGCACGCGCGTTTCGCAGGTGGCCGCAGAGAATCACCTGCGGCTGGAGCCGCTGCGCAATTTCACCGTGGTCAAGGACCTCGCGGTGGAGATGACGGAGTTCTTCGACAAGTGGCGCGACGCCGGCGGCGCTTTCGTCGCCGGGCGCACGCGGCGCGACGACTTCGCGGTGGTTCCGCCGGCGACACCGGCGCGACAGGCCGCCGACGCCGGCATCGAATGCATCGGCTGCGGCGTGTGCTACGCAGCCTGCGACGTGGTTGGTTGGGAGCACGCCTATCTCGGCCCGGCGGCACTCAATCGCGCCTGGACCCTGGTCAACGACGTGCGCGATACGGACAATGATGTGCGCCTCGCCGCGATATCTGGCGGCGGCGGCTGCCACGCCTGCCACACGCACATGAGCTGCACCAGCTTCTGCCCTAAGGCTCTCGCGCCGACCTACGCGATCGCCGGCCTGAAGCGCGCGATGGTCCGGCGCGCCTTGCGGGGCAGCGCGTGACCGCCGTTCTTTTTCTCGCCCAGCGCGCCAGCGCCGCGGTGCTGGCGTTCGCCGTGACGATCCATCTCGCCACCATCATCTACGCGGTGCGCGGCGGGCTCACCGCCGCGGAGGTGCTCGGCCGCACCCGCCACAATGGCTGGTTTCTCGCGCTCTACGCCGTGTTCGTGCTGGCCGTTGCGATCCATGCGCCGATCGGGTTGCGCAACGTCGCGCGCGAATGGACGGCGTGGCGCGGGCGCTCCCTCGATGTCGTCCTTGCGGCCTTCGCGATGCTGCTCCTGCTGCTCGGCCTGACCGCCGTGCTGGCCCTGTACCGCCCATGATCCGCGCCTCGCACCGGCAGCCGGGGTTCGTCGCGGCGCTGCTGCACCGCCTGTCCGGCCTCGCGCTCGCGATCTTCCTGCCCGTCCACTTTGTCGCCCTGGCCACCGCGCTGCGCGGCGCCGACGCGCTCGACAGCTTCCTGGCCGTCACCAGCCACCCGGCGATCAAGTTTGCCGAGCTCGCCATCGTCGCGGCGCTCGCGCTTCATCTGACGCTCGGTCTGCGCGTCCTCGCGATTGAGTTCCTGCCAATCCGCGAACGCACGGCCGCAATGGTCTCACTGTGCCTGGGTGCAGCCCTCGGCATCGGGCTCATCTTTCTCCTCAACCTGCGTTCCTGACCTCGCTTCCGGTCGCTGCAAGCGCTATCCTGGGGTGCAAGGAGCCCAAAGCCATGCAGCTCGACACCCAAGAGATCGAAGAGCTCAGCAAGACGCTGTACATCCGCGCGCTCAAGCTGTTGCCGCCCGACATCAAGGCGGGATTTGCGGAGCTGCAGCGGCGCGAGGACGACGCGACGGGGAAGACCATTCTCGCCACCATGGTGGAGAACATCGCGGTCGCCGAGCGCACCAACAATCTGTTGTGCCAGGACACCGGCATCCCGATCTACAACGTCACCATCGGCCGCAACGTCGAATTCGACGGCGTCGCCATGCAGGAGGCGATCCGCCGCGGCTGCGAGCGGGCGACCCGCGAGCATCCGCTGCGCTCCTCGGTGGTGCATCCGATCACCCGCCGTAACGAGCAGACCTCGTGCGGCGTCCGCATCCCGATCATCAACGTCGATTTCGATACGCGCGACGAGACCGTCGAGGTCGAGATGATCCCCAAGGGCTCCGGCTCGGAGAACGGCTCGTTCCTGCAGATGCTGATCCCGGCCGACGGCGTGAAGGCGATCAAGCGCTTCGTCATCGACAAGGTGATCGAGCTCGGCGGCCGGGTCTGCCCGCCGACCATCGTCGGCGTCGGCATCGGCGGAACGTCGGACCTGTGCATGCATCTCGCCAAGCTGGCGGCGACGCGTCCGCTGCGCACCACCTGCGCCGATCCCGAAGGGGCGAAGATCGAGGCCGAATTGAGCGAAGCCGTCAACGCGCTCGGCATTGGGCCGCAGGGCCTCGGCGGGCGCTCCACCTCGTTTCGCGTGCATGTGGAGGTCGCGGCGACCCACATCACCATGAACCCGGTCGCCGTGAACATCCAGTGTCACTCGGCACGGCGCGCCAATGCCGTCATCACGCCCGGCGGGATCGCGTTCCGATGACCCATCATGTCCTCGACATGCCCGTCACGGAGCCGCAGGTGCGCGCGCTGCAGGCCGGCGACACGGTCACGCTCGAACGCACGCTGTACGGTATCCGCGACGCGACCCTGATCGCCATGTTCGACCGCGGCCGCACCACGCGGCTCGACCTTGTGGGCCACGCGCTCCTGCACACGGCGCCCAACGTGCGCAAGGTCGAGCGCTCGGCCGATCACCCGGTCGGCTACGCGCCATTATGTATCGGCACGACCACATCGCAGCGCATGGAGCGCTTCACCCGTCCGCTGATGGAGCGCTGCGGCGCGCGCGTCATCGTCGGCAAGGGCGGCATGGGGGCGGAAACGCTGCGCGCCTTTCAGGAGCTCGGCGGCGCCTATCTGGCGGTGGTGGGCGGCGCGGCGGCGCTGGAAACCACCTGGATCGAAGCGATCGAGGACGTCGATCTCGACGACCTGCATCCCGAAAGCCTGTGGCGCTTCCGCATCCACGGGTTCGGGCCGCTTCTGGTCGGCATGGATGCGCACGGTGGCTCGCTCTACTCGCGCGTCCAGGACAATGCCGCCGCCCGCCGCGCCGCGATCCTTGCCACGATCGGCGCATCCGAGTGAGAGACGCGAGAGTTTCGTTCAGGAGCATGCCCGATGTCCGTTGAGCTGTACCTCGCCTATGTGCTCGCCTGCATCGTGATCACCATCGTGCCCGGCCCGACCGTGACGCTGATCGTCGCCAACAGCCTCGCGCACGGCGCGCGCGCGGGCCTCTTGAACGTCGCCGGCACGCAGCTCGGCCTCGCCCTCATGCTCATCGTGCTCGTGGTTGGCCTTGCCTCGGTGATCGAGGTCATGGGCTGGTGGTTCGACTGGCTGCGGCTCGCCGGCGCCGCCTATCTGATCTGGCTCGGCTGGAAGCTGCTGCGCTCGTCCGGCTCGCTCGACAAGCCCGGCAGCGCGCCGACGCCGCGCGGCGGCTTCGTGCTGCAGGGCTTTCTCGTGTTGATGGGCAATCCCAAGGCGCTGTTGTGGTTCGGCGCCTTCATCCCGCAGTTCATCGATCCCAAGGGCGACTATGTGGGCCAGGTGTTCCTGCTCGGCTTCACCGCCATGGCGGTCGCGGCGGCTTCGGACGGCGCCTATGCGATCGTGACCGGACGCGCGAGCGCGCTGCTGACGCACAGCCGCGTCCGGTTGGTGAACCGGATCGGCGGCCTGTGCCTGATCGGCGGCGGTGCGTGGCTCGCGCTCACGCGCGCCCGCTAGCGCATTATCCGGCGAAGTGGGCATCGGTTCGCCGACTAGAACATGCGCAACGAAAGCTAGGCCATGCAGACGGTCGCGACCGATATCCTGATCCTCGGCGCCGGCGGCGCTGGCCTGTTGGCGGCGCTGCATGCCAAACAAGGGAACCCGGAGCTCGACGTCACCATCGCGGTGAAGGGCCTGTTGGGAAAATGCGGCTGCACCCGCATGGTGCAGGGCGGCTACAACGTGGCGCTCGCGCCCGGCGACTCGGTCGAGCGCCATTTCATGGACACGATCGAGGGCGGCGCCTGGCTCAACGACCAGGAGCTCGCCTGGCTGCTGGTGTCGCAGGCGCCGGTGCGCATCCGCGAGCTGGAGAATGAGGTCGGCTGCTTCTTCGACCGCAATCCCGACGGCACCGTCCACCAGAAGGCGTTCGCCGGGCAGACCTTCGACCGCACCGTCCACAAGGGCGATCTCACCGGCATCGAGATCGTCAATCGCCTGGCCGAGCAGGTGTGGCGGCGCGACGTGCGGCGGCTCGAGGACCATCGCGCGCTCGATCTCATTCCCGCCGCCGACGGCTCCGGGCTCGCCGGCGTGCTCATGCTCGACATGCGCTCGGGCGAGCCGCTCATGGTGCGCGCGCGCGCAACGCTGCTCGCGACCGGCGGCGGGCCGACCATGTACCGCTATCACACGCCCTCGGGCGACAAGTCGTGCGACGGCATGGCGATGGCGCTGCGCGCCGGCCTCGCCCTGCGCGACATGGAGATGGTGCAGTTCCATCCGACCGGCCTGCTCGCCGGCGCCGGCACGCGCATGACCGGCACGGTGCTGGAGGAGGGCCTGCGTGGCTCCGGCGGCTGGCTCACCGACGCGACCGGCGAGCGCTTCATGCTCGCCTACGACCCGCGCGGCGAGCGCGCGACGCGCGATATCGTCAGCCGCGTCATCATGGACCGCATTCGCCTCGGCCACGCGAGCCCGAACGGCGGCGTGTTCATCCAGATGGGGCATCTCGGCCCTGAGCGCGTGCGGCGCGAGTTCAAGGGCATGGTGGAGCGATGCGCCGACTGCGGGTTCGATCTCGCCGCCGGCAAGGTCGAGGTGATTCCGACCGCGCACTACATGATGGGCGGCGTCGCATTCGCGCCCGACTGCACCACGGCGATGCCGCGCCTCTACGCGGCCGGCGAGGATACTGGCGGCGTGCACGGCGCCAACCGGCTCGGCGGCAACGGCGTCGCCAATTCCACCGTGTTCGGCGGCATTGCGGGCGATGCCATGGCGGCGCAGACGCAGACGGCGGGCGCTCTGCCCGACGTCGATCGCCATTCCGTCGAGGCCGCGCGCGAGCGCGCGCTGGCGTCGCTCGGGCGGCGCGGGGGCGATCTCGAGGCGATGCGCCGCGCGCTGTACGATACGATGTGGGACGACGTCGGCATCCTGCGCACCGCGGCCAGCCTGGCACGGGGGCGCGCCGCACTCGATGCGCTCGCGGCCGAGATCGCCGCAGCCGGCGTTCCCCACGGCGAGCCGCGCTACAACCTCACCTGGATGGATCGGCTGAACCTGGAGAATCTCGTTCTGGTGAGCCGCGCGATCTGCGCAGCGGCGGATGCCCGCCATGACAGCCGCGGCGCGCATTTTCGCGAGGATTTTCCGGAGACGTCGGAGCTTGCGGCCTCGCGCTACACCATGGCGCATCTCGACGGCGAACGCATTGCGGTCGATACTCAGGCTGTCGCATTCACCCGCGTCCGCCCGGGCGAAAGCCTGCTCCGCGAGGCGGCCGAATAGGTGGCTTGACCGGGCGACCCGATATCCGCCAAGTGGAGCCTACGGAAGTTCAAGGGGAAGGCGTTCGACCGATGAGCCAGGTAAGCCAAATTCCGCACGTGCTGGCGCACAGCCCGAAGGACAACGTGGCCGTCGTGGTGGTGGAGGACCTGAAGGCGGGCACCGAGGCGTTCGGCGTCATCACCGAGAATAACGCCTCGTTCCGCGTGGCGGTGAAGCACGATATCCCGATCGGCCACAAGGTCGCGCTGACCGACTTCCGGGAGGGCGATACCGCCATCAAGTACGGCCAGGACGTCGGACGCTTCGTGCAGAGCGTCAAGAAGGGCGAGCACGTGCACGTGCACAATCTCAAGACCAAGCGCTGGTAGGACCAAAGCAATGCGAAAAACCAACGGCACCATCACGGGCTGGCGGCGCGAGAACGGCCGCGTCGGCGTGCGCAATCATGTGATCATTCTCCCGCTCGATGATCTCTCCAACGCCGCCTGCGAGGCGGTCGCCAACAACATCAAGGGCACCATGGCGCTGCCCCATTCCTATGGGCGCCTGCAGTTCGGCGAGGATCTCGATCTGCATTTCCGCACCCTGATCGGCACCGGCTCCAATCCCAACGTCGCCGCCGTGGTGGTGATCGGCATCGAGGACGGGTGGACCAAGCGGGTGGTCGACGGCATCGCGGCGACCGGCAAGCCGGTCACCGGCTTCGGCATCGAGGGCACCGGCGATCTCGGCACCGTCGCCAAGGCGGCGCGCGTCGCCAAGGACTACCTGCAATGGGCATCCGAACTGCCGCGCGAGGCGTGCCCGCTGACCGACCTGTGGATCTCCACCAAGTGCGGGGAGTCCGACACCACGACCGGGCTCGCCTCCTGCCCGACGGTCGGCAACATGTACGACAAGCTGATCCCGCAGGGGATCTATGGCGTGTTCGGCGAGACCTCGGAGATCACCGGGGCCGAGCATGTCGCCAAGGCGCGCGCAGCGACGCCGGCGATCGGCGAGAAATGGATCAAGGTCTGGCAAGCCTACGAGGACGAGGTCATCCAGGCGCACAAGACCGACGACTTGTCGGATTCCCAGCCCACCAAAGGCAACATCGCCGGCGGGCTGACCACGATCGAGGAGAAGGCATTCGGCAACCTGGAGAAGATCGGCCGGGAATGCCGTTACATCGACGTGCTGGCGCCCGCCGAGGCGCCGGCGAAAGGTCCCGGGCTCTACTACATGGACACGTCCTCGGCGGCGGCCGAATGCGTCACGCTGATGGCGGCGGCCGGCTACGTGGTGCACACGTTCCCGACCGGCCAGGGCAACGTGATCGGCAACCCGATCCTGCCGGTGATCAAGATCAGCGGCAATCCGCGCACGGTGCGCACCATGTCGGAGCACGTCGATCTCGACGTGTCGGGCATCCTGCGCCGCGAGATGACGCTCGACGAGGCAGGCGACGCGCTGATCGACATGATCGTGCGCACCGCCAACGGAAGGCTCACCGCAGCCGAAGCGCTCGGTCACCGCGAGTTCGTGATGACAAAGCTCTATCGCAGCGCGTGAAGAACCCGACGATATCTCTCTCCGACGCCCGCGACCTCGTCGTCGCGGCCCTCGCGGCCAATCGCACGCGCGACGACAATGCACGCAGCGTCGCCTTCTCCATCATTGAAGACGACTTTCACGTCCGTCATGCGTCCCCCTAGAAGACCTGTCCACTCATATTGCATCGTCATCACCGGGCGAGCGCGGGTCTTTTTGACCGGGAAAAACTCCTACTAATAGCGTGGTGCAGCTCGCATCTTGGCGTCTTGGCGCTCGCCTTGCCGCCGACGCTTCTCGCCCGCGCCACCGAGGATCGAATAATTCCGCCATGTCCGTTCATGGCATAAGGCAGAGATCCAAAAGACCCATCACGGCTTGGGCGTTCGGATTTCGCCGAACGGGCGCTACGGAATATCTGGCGGGATCGCGAGGATCACTCCGCCTTGATGCCCGCAAACTTGATCACCTTGGCCCATTTTTCGGTTTCGCTGGCCAGCAGATTTCCGAAATCCGCAGGTGAGCCCAAGAGCATTGTGCCGCCTTGATTGGCAAGCCGCGCCTTTGTCCCAGGTTCAGCGAGACCAGCATTCATCTGGCTGTTGAGCCGTTCGATGATGTCGGCGGGTGTCCCCCGGGGTGCGCAGATGCCGTACCAGCTGCTCGCCTCATAGCCTTGCACGAACTCGCTCACCGCTGGAACGTCCGGGAAGACATCCGAACGAGCCGCCGTGGTGACCGCGAGCGCGCGCAACGTGCCGGCCTTGATGTGCTGGATCGCGGGGGACAGCGGGGCGAACATCACCTGCACCTGGCCACCGATGATGTCGGTCAGTGCGGGCCCCGTGCTCCGGTAAGGAACGTTGACCATGTCAACGCCCGCCATCATCTTGAACAATTCCCCGGAGACATGAGAGGCGACTCCGATACCGCTCGTGGCCATGCTGAGCTTGCTCCGATTGGCCTTGGCATAGGCGATGAACTCGGGGACCGTCGTGACCGGAACCGACGGACTCACCACGATGACCAGAGGCTCGCGAAGGATCCCTGCCACGGGCACCATGTCGCGCAGGAAATTGAAGCTGAGCTTTTCGTAGAGGGTAACGTTGATCACATTTGAAGGAACGGCCAGGAGAAGTGTGTATCCATCCGGTGCTGCGCGCACGACAGCCTCAGTGCCAATATTGCTGCCGGCGCCTGGCCGGAACTCAACAATGAATGGCTGGCCGAGTCGCTCCGACAACCAGTGACCCGCCAGCCGCGCTGCGATCTCGCCCGGGCCGCCGGCCGCAAAGGCTACGATGATGCGGACCGGACGCGTTGGGTAGGCTTGTGCCCAAGCGAGGCGTGGTGCCGCGGGAAACACAGCGACACCAGCAGCGAGGCGCAACAATTCTCGTCGCTGAAAATTCATGATCCGTCTCCGGTTTGGTCGCGCCGTTATTCAGGGTCTACTTTCCAGGCAGCGAGGCTCAGCAGGATGATGGCTCCGCCAGTGACCCGTCGCGCCGGAATGAGGATTCCGCAGGCGCGGAGACGCGGTTACGTTATGCCTGCGGGCGATAGACGCCAGTTCGAATTATCGATATCGCTATAGCCTTTCGGCTATTGGGAGCGATCATGCCCTGGAGCGATCGGATTGGCCGGCGCGTCAAGCTGCGCGACCTGCATGTTCTCCTTGCCGTCGCCGAGACGCGAAGCATGGCCAAGGCGGCGGAGCGGCTCGCCATCTCGCAGCCGGTGGTGTCGAAGACCATCGCCGACCTCGAGCATGCGCTCGGCGTGCGCCTCCTGGACCGCACCTCGCGGGGCGTCGAGCCGACCGCCTATGGCCGCTCCTTCATCCGCTGCGGCACGGCCGTGTTCGACGAAATGCGCCGCGGCGTGCAGGACATCGAGTTCCTCGCCGATCCCGCGGCCGGGGAGGTCCGGATCGGCGCCGGCCCGCCTTTCGTCGATTTCGTCACCGCCGCGGTCGCCCGCCTGGCCGCGCGTTATCCGCGCATCGAATGGTATGTTGCCGAGGGCGACGGGCCGGTCTGCTGCCGCATGCTGCGCGAGCGCAAGCTCGATGTTGCGATCACCCGCCTCGGGAGCCCGGTGGCCGGCGACCTCAGTTCGGAACCGCTCTACGAGGACCACATGTCGGTCGTGGCTGGTCTGGACAGTCGCTGGGCGCGCCGACGCCGGATCAACCTCGCCGATCTTGCCGGCGAGGCTTGGGTGCTGCCCGAAACGAACAGCGTGGCGTGGCTCTGGATCGACGAGATCTTCCGCTCCGCCGGCGTGACGACGCCTAAGCCGCAAGTGATCTCCAACTCGATGGCGGTGCGCATTGGTCTGGCCGAAACCGGCCGCTTCCTCACCATGGTGATGCCGTCGATGCTGCGTTTCGGCGCGACGGGCCGGCGGTTGAAAATCTTGCCGACGCAGACGAAGACACGGCCGGTGGACATCATTACCGTCAAAAACCGCACACCGAATCCGATTGCGACGCTCTTCATCAAGGAATTGCGGGCCCTCGCGAAGCCGCTGGCAAAAGGGAGGTAGACATCGGCAAGACGCGGACATGCCGGAAATGCAATCGCAGGAAATGTCTGCCTTTGGCACTTAACGGACATCGAAAAATCGAGCAAGATCAATATCCCGCGAGGCAAAGAAAGTCATGGCCGGGCTTGTTGGTGATGACGAAGCTGGATCGCAGCGCGTGAGCAGAGGCGAATAGCGAATAGTGAGCGAAACCCTGAGCCCCCTTCCCTATTCGCCATTCGCCATTGGCTATTCGCCACCATGAACAAGACAATATCACTCGAAACGACTCGCGATCTCGTCGCCGCGGCCCTCGCGGCCAATCGCACGCGCGACGACAATGCACGCAGCGTCGCCGACGCGCTGGTCGCGGCCGAGGCCGACGGCATCAAGGGACACGGGCTCTCGCGCGTCGCCTCCTATGCGGGGCAATCGCGCAGCGGTAAGGTCGACGGCTTTGCAACACCGACCCTTTCCTCGTCAGCACCTTCGGTGCTGATCGTCGACGCAGCGCGCGGCTTTGCGTTTCCGGCGATCGATCTCGCAATCGCGCGGCTGCCCGCCGTGTGCCGCACCCAGGGCGTTGCGGTCGCCGCCATCCGCCGCTCGCATCACTGCGGCGCTGCCGGCCTGCACGTTGAGCGGCTCGCGCGCGCCGACGTTGCGGCGCTGTTCTTCGCCAACACGCCGCAAGGCATTGCGCCGTGGGGCGGCCGCCGCGGCCTGTTCGGCACCAATCCGATCGCCTTTGCGGCACCGCTCGCCGGCCGGGATCCCGTGGTCGTCGACCTGTCGCTGTCGAAGGTTGCGCGCGGCTCGCTCCTCCTCGCCAAGCAGAAGGGCGAGCCCATTCCCGAAGGCTGGGCGCTCGACCGCGACGGCAAGCCGACCACCGATCCCGATGCAGCCATCAAGGGCACCATGGTGCCCATGGGCGACGCCAAGGGCACCGCGCTCGCCCTGATGGTCGAGATGCTCGCCGCCGGCCTGATCGGCGCGCATTTCGCCTACGAGGCAAGCTCGTTCTTCGACGCCGAAGGGCCGGCACCCGAGACCGGCCAGCTCATCATCGCGCTCTCGCCGGAAGCGCTCGGCGGCGCGGCAGTAGGCGAACGGCTCAGCTCGCTCGCCGCCGCGATCGAGGCGGAGCCGGGCGCACGGCTGCCGGGCGCGCGGCGGCTGCATGCGCGGCGCACCGCGCAGGAACGCGGGCTCGACGTTCCGCAGGCGGTGATCGAGGAGATCGAGCGGCTGGGTCGGGCGGCGCCTTGAAAAGAAAACGCCCCGCGCAAGGCGGGGCGCATTCGGTCGCTCGGCGGCGCTCCGGTCTATTGGCTCAACAGCGGAATGCTCTTGGGATCGCGCGCCTGGGGGATCGACTTGAGGTAGGCATAGATGTCGGCGAGGTCCTCGTTGGGCAGGACCGGCTCGCGATAGGGCGGCATCGTCCGATTGGTGGTGCGCACGAACGCGTTGAACGCCTCCTCCGGCATCGGATCGGGCGCGAGCTTGGGGCCCGTGACGCCGCCCTGGCCCAGCATGCCGTGGCAGCCCCAGCAGCCGACCCGCATATAGGCCTGCTTGCCCTTTTCGGCGGACGCCGCGATCGCGACGGCCGAACCGAAGGCGAGGCTGGCGGCGAGCGCCGCCAGTCCTGCCGTGACGCGAATGCTGCGCATGGTGCTTACCTTCAGCGCGGCTGCGTCCAGACGTCGACCAGTGCCGGCTGGCCGGACTTCACCACCTCGATCGCGCGCTTGAGCGTCGGGGCGAGCTCGCTCGGATCCTTGATCGGGCCGGCCGACCACCAGCCCATGGACGAGGCCATCTTGGCGTAGTCGATATCCGGCGCCTCGATCGAGGTGCCGATCGGACCCATGGTCTTGCCCAGGGCGGCAACGCGGTTGCGCCGGTTGGACAGACGCTGCACGTGCATGACCTCCTGATGGTAGCCGCGATTGTTGTGCATCACGGTGAGCATCGGGATCTGGTGATGCGCGGCCGTCCACAGCACGCCCGGCGTGTACATGAAGTCGCCGTCGGGCTGCAGGTTCACGGAGAAGCGCCCATGCGCCCGATTGGCGAGCGCCGCACCGACCGCGGCCGAGAGATTGTAGCCGAGGCCGTAGCCGCCCGAGTTGCCGAGATGATGGTAATGCTTTTCCATCGCCCACATCCGCGACGGCCAGCTGCTCATCTGGCGATCGGAGCCGACCATCGACCAATCCATGTCCTTGATCAGCGGCCAGATCTCCGCCGACAGGCGCGCGGTGCTGATCGGGCTCGTATCCCAGGCGACGGCCGCCGCCTCCAGCATGCGCTGGCGCGCCTCCTGCTTGGCCTTGCGGTGCGCCTCGCCGCGCTTCTCGATCGCCGCCCGGCGATCGGCCGGGATCGCGGCCTTCACGGCCTCGATCAGCATCGGCAACGTGGATTCAGCATCCGCCGCCATGTGCACGTCGACCACCTGGAAGCGCTGGAAGTCCTGGTAGTTCGACTTGGTCAGGAGATCGACCGCGCTGATGCTGATGAGCTTCGTGCCCGGCTTGATGCGGGACTCCTGGATGCCGTGGCCGTGCTCGCCGTTGTCGACCCACTGGTTCACCGTCGCCCAGTAGTCGGAGAGCTCCAGGCCGATGATCACGTCGGCCTGGCCGATCACCGCGGGGGCGCGGGCGAGATGGTGCGTGCGGGGGAAATTCATCCGCCCGTCCTGGCTGACCACCGCGGCCTGCAGCGCCTCGGCGAGCTCGACCAGGAGCTTCATGCCGTTCGGCGTGCGCGCCGCGCGGTCGGCGACGATCACCGGGCGCTCCGCGTTGGCGAGCAGGCGCGCCGCTTCCTTCACCGCATTCGGATCGCCGGCCGGCGGCGAGGTCGGCACGTAGCGCGGGATCGACAGGCTCTCGCCGTTGCCGTGGATCGGCTCCTGCTGCAGCCCGGCGTCGAGTGAGATCGCGACCGGCGCGTGCGGCGGCGTCATCGCGATCTTGTACGCGCGCACGAACGACTGCGCGAAATGCTGCAGCGACACCGGCGTGTCGTCCCACTTGGTGAAGTCGCGCACCAGCGCGTTGATGTCCTGCGCCGAGTGGAACGTCGGCACGCCCGGCGGCCGCTTGGAAGCGTCGAGGTCGTTGCCGCCGACCACGATCACCGGCACGCGGTCGCACCACGCGTTGTAGATCGCCATCGAGGCATGCTGCAGGCCGACGGTGCCGTGGCACAGGGTCATCATCGGCTTGCCGGCCACCTTGAAATAGCCGTGCGCCATCGCCACCGCGCATTCCTCGTGGGTGCAGGTGAGGAACTCGGGCTTCTTGTTGCCGCCGTAGTTGATCAGCGACTCGTGCAGGCCGCGGAAGCTCGAGGCCGGGTTGGACGGCAGGTATTCGATATCGAGGGACTTGATGACGTCGACCATGAAGTCCGAGCCGTCCGGGCGCGTGGCCTTGGCGAGCTCCTTGGGGGTTCCGGTCTCGGCCGCCGCGACCACCGCGGATGGGGGCAGCGCCGACGGCCTGGGCGCAGGTGCGCTTGGTGCGGTGGCGGATGTGGCGGCATTGGCGACGCCGGGCGGCGTCACGGCGCCTGCAGCACCGGCGACCGCAACGCCGGCGAGGAACTTGCGTCGATCGACTTGTCCTTGCCTGTCCTCACGAGACATTGTCGCTCCCTTTCTTGTCATGGCGCACCGTTGGGCCGGCGCAACGCCACGTCTGTACTAATACGTAGATTAGCACTGTTTGGGTGGGTGCAGGCCACTATTTTTCGCCCGCGTGCAGCATGCAGGGAAAGCCGAGCGCGCGGCTTGCAGTCGCATTTCGACCCGCCGAAATCGCAATCGACATATTCTAAAATGGAATATCCCTCGCGTTTCCCGGCCGGACAGGCGCCGTCGTTGCTCGAGAAGTCTGAACGTCGGTTTTTCAGCACGCCTAGTTTGCCTTCTCGTCCCGCCGCTTAGGTCGCACCGCGTGCGACCCACGATATTCGTCCGACAGCCGCATGGGTGTTCAACGCTCCGATTCGGTCTTGGCGGACAACCGATTGGCACCGGACAGCAAGACGCAGGAAGCGTTGCGGGCGTAGAAGGCAGCAACTTCCGGCCTGGACGGTCCGGAAGAAATCACGCGCCCACGGAAACTGTGCAGCGGCCGAGCGCCTCTTGCCGTTCGAGGTCCGCCCATACAACTTTTGAATGTAACACCGGATGAGGAATAGCTATGTCACAGAATGTTGCGTCGACTTCGGGCGCCGACACGATCGTCGGCTTGGGTAATGTATTCGGCTTGGAAGGGAATGACTGCATCCTCGGCAGCGCCGAACTGGATGCCCTGTTCGGCAACGAGGGAAACGACTCGCTGCTCGGTGATGCCGGCAACGACAGCCTCGACGGCGGCAAGGACAACGACGCCACCGTCGGAAACGCGGGCGCCGATCTGGAGATCGGTGGCGCAGGCGCCGATACCTTGTTCGGCAACCAGGACAACGACACGCTCTACGGCGGCCTGGTTGCTGACGATTTCGAAACCAGCTCGAACGTTCTCGTCGGCGGCTTCGGCAACGATCTTCTGTTCGCGACGGCCGGCGACGAGGTGCTGTTCGGCAACCAAGACGATGACGTGATCCATGCCGGCGGCGGCATCGACACGGTGTACGGAGGCAAGGGCAACGATACCGTCAACGGCGATGCGGGCGACGATCTCCTGATCGGCGGCGAAGGCAGCAACGCCATCCATGGCGGCAGCGGCGTCGATCATGCGGTCTGGGCGGGTTCCGCCTCGGGTGTGTATGACGCGGCGATGGGCGCCGTGATCGTGACACACGACGGAGGCGTCGATACCGTCTACAACGACGTGGAGCAGCTGGTCTGGGGCGGGGTGGAGCACTCGTTCGATTCCTTCGTTCCAGGAGCCGCAGTCGTCGACGCCGACCTGATCTTCGGCGCGCTTCCTGCGAGCGACCGCAACGCAAATGGGAACTGGATGTTCGGCGACGGCACGACGTCAGGGAATCCTGCCAATCATCTGTTCGTCCTGCAAAGCAACAATCGCAGCGTCCACGTCGATCTGGAGCAGTCGTACCGGACCAATCCCGACTCGATTCGGCCCCGGTCGATCGCCTTCGACGGCATCGAGGCGACCGTCGTCACGGACATCGCCGCGGGTGCACAGGCGACGCCGAATTCGTCGGTTGCCAACCCAAACCGTGGCGCGCACAACCTGCACTGGGCGGTCGGAACCGACAATGGTCAGACCTTGGAGCAGGTCCTGACCGGTGCGGGCGCCACCGGGGACGTGGTCGTTCTGTTCGAATACGATCGCGATCCGACCGCGGGCACCGACTTCTTCCGGATGCAGACCGAGATCGTCGGTGGTCAGTTACACCTGGTCGATCCATCGACGCATGCGTCGTTCGTGACCGACAGTCAGCGCGACACGGACACCGGCGCCAACTCCTGGAACCCGGCAGCGTTCACGCCTGGCAACAGCATCGCCAATCACTCCGTGGGATCCATCTTCACGGATCGCGTCACCATCTTTGCGGACCTGGACCACGACGGAGCCAGCGATGACATGCTCGGACGCGTGACGTTCGAAAACCACTTCGGCTGATCAAGGCTCGATCCGAGGCTGGCGAAAGCGGGGGTCAACCCCGCTTTCTGCTCTTGAAGGCCATGATGCATCGTGACCTTTCGGGGTCCGATTCCCGTGCAATCATTCGGCTCCAGCCGGCGCAGCGACATGCCAACCAGGCTTTGAATTTCGTTCGAAGCCCTGCTCGGCCAACTCCAACGCCTCGCTCGCCGCAAACGGTCCCCCGCTCGTCCGGCAAGACTGGCGATCCTGCCTTAACGTGTCCGCTGCATCGCTTTATCGGGTGGAAGATGGCGGCCAACGGCACGCTCACCGCCGTCATCTTGCCGCCGCGCGCTGGGAGCAGATCATCACCGGCGAGCTCCCGGACAGTGAGCAGCGGGAGCTACGGACTCGTCGACGATCTCCTGATCGACGCCAGCGTCGTCGCCATCGATGGTCCCGGGCGGGTACTGGCGCTGGCCGGACCGAGGCGACCGCGTCGACTGCAGGGCCAGAGTTTTGCGCAGGGCAAATCGGGCGACGGCGACCTGACGGCGTGATCGAATTCAACGGCATCAACCCGGCGAGCTTCTCGCCGAGCTTCATCGTGTGACCGCAGGCTGCATCCCTCCGCACCGCTACCGCTTGCTCCCGAACGGACAGCGCTTGGGACTATTTGAATACTCGCGCGACGGAATGTGATTCCGCGGGTGCCGGCGGTTGTGGGCCCTCCATCGTGTAGAACTTTTCACCCGGAGCTCGGCACAAAATATTGAAAGCGGTAAGCTCGCGCATCTATATCTCGATTAACTAAGTGTTTTGCCGGACAAAATTCTGGGTTGTTTTGACGGGTGTCTTTAGGTATTTGTTAACTTCTTGGGAGGCGGCGGCTCGGGGAATGGGCCTGGGGCAACACCACGCGTCCATTCAATTTGAGTTCGGTTCAACGATAGGTTGACTATCGGACAACCTATCGTGTCATTGTGCGTTCAACTGTGGGCAAGGGGATCTGTATGCCACAAAACGTTGCGTCAACAACAGGTGCGGACACGATCATCGGGTCGGGCAATATCTCCGGCTTGGAAGGCAATGACAGCATCCTCGGCAGTGCCGAGTTGGATGCGCTCTTCGGCAACGACGGGAACGACTCGCTCCTCGGCGATGCCGGAAACGATTGCATCGACGGCGGCAAGGACAACGACGCCACCGTCGGGAATGCCGGAGCCGACCTGGAATTCGGCGCCGCGGGCGCCGACACCATGTTTGGCAACCAGGACAACGACACGCTGTACGGTGGCCTGGTTGCGGAAGATGGCGAAACGGATGCGAACGTCCTCGTCGGCGGCTTCGGCGACGATATTCTATTCGGGACGTCGGGCAACGAGACGCTGCTCGGCAACGAAGACAACGACCTGGTCAATGCCGGCGGCGGCACCGACACGGTGTTCGGCGGCAAGGGCAACGATTCCGTCAATGGCGATGCGGGCGACGATCTCCTGATCGGCGGCGAAGGCAACAACGCCATCCATGGCGGCAGCGGCATCGACCATGCAGCCTGGGCCGGGACGGCAACGGGCGTCTACGACGCGGTCCTCGGCGCCGTGATCGTGACGCACGGCGGGGGCTCCGACACGGTCTACAACGACGTGGAGCAACTGGTGTGGGGCGGCGTGGAGCACTCGTTCGCTTCGTTCATTCCGGCAGCCGCCACGCCGGACTTCAGCAACGAGGCATTCTTCTACACGGCGCTGCCGGCCGAGCACCGCAGCGGCGGTGGAAACCTGCAATACGGCGACGGCACGACGCCGCCGAACGGCTTCAACGGCATCCGGATCACCACCAACGACGCCTTGGTGTTCAACGGGGAGGATCCGGTCTTGTTCTGGACCCAGCGCTACCGGACGGTGGCGCAGCCGATCATCCCCGTTTCGTCGTCGTTCGACGGCACGACGCTGGACCTCGTCTACAACGTGGCGGCCGGCACGCAAAGCACGGCGAACGGCAGCAACGGCAACAACGTCAATCGGGCCGCCACCAACGACGATCCGGGTTTCGGCAACGCGACCCTGGCGGACCTGTTGAACAGCGGCGCGGTCATCGAGCGCTTCTACGACTCGAATCCGGGGGCGGGAGAGACATTGGTTCGCTTGCACGCCACCTTCGAGCCCAGCAACCCGAACTCGGACTCCGGCGTCGTATGGCGGCTCGACGACAACTCGCTCGGTCCCCAAGATGACGGCGGCGACACGGACACAACGATTAACAGCTTCAACCGGCTGTTCGGCATTGTCACCGCCGCGTCGCTGACGCCCGGCGCGGAGTTCGACGACTATTTCCGCATCACCATGCCGGGCGTCGAACTCATCGCGGAAATCCACATGGAGACGCACCTGGTCTGACGCGCGAACAGAAGCAGACGGCAAGGGGGCCGGCGCAAGCCGGCCCCCTTTTGCTTCGGCAACAACGAATGCGAGGTCTTCAACCGCGCTCTCTGCCCCTGATACCGCGATGCATCGCGATCCTGCAGGATCGAATTCATTCACCACAATCGATTAGGCTTCGGTTGCCATATCGGACGATAGTCCCAATCTGAAGGCCCGCCTCGCGCTTGCCGCGAGTGCCACGACCACCCGACCATCATTAATTTTACAGTAATGCCCGGGCTTTAGCCGGCGGAGGCCGCTGCGCGGCGGCGCAGTCCTTTAATGGGAAAGTAACCGGCATCTGCGACCTATCGTGTCGGGTCATGCGGCGGAACGCCCGCGTTCTTCCGCAAAACCCGTCGCGCGCAGGCGTCGAAGACGAGTGCCCGACAAAGTTTGTGTTGCTTGATCGGGTAGTCCTGTGGCGTCTGCGTCGTTAGGAACAACGTTCGACATCGTCATCAGTTATGGCGGTGATCCTGCGTATCAGGCCGCCTTCGACGCGGCAGCCGCGCGCTGGGAACAGATCATCACCGCCGATATCCCGGACGTCGCGAGTTCGCCTTGGGGCTTCATCGACGATCTCTTGATCGACGCCAGCGTGGTCGCCATCGACGGCGCGGGACAGATCCTGGCGCAGGCCGGACCCGATGATTTCCGCAGCGGCTCGTCGCTGCCCGACCACGGAATCATGCGCTTCGACTCCGCCGACGTGGCGCAGATGGCCGCGAACGGCACGCTGACCGCCGTCATCATGCACGAGATGGGTCACGTGCTGGGTCTCGGCACGCTTTGGCAGAACCTGGGCCTGCGCAACGGGTACAATTACACCGGCGCGCACGCGCTCGCCGAGTACCGCGCGCTGACCGGCAATCCGAACGCCACGTCGATCCCCCTCGAGACGAACGGCGGCTCCGGCACGGCAGGCAGCCATTGGTCGGAAGCGGTTTTCAATGCCGAGCTGATGACCGGCTACGTCGAGTCGGCCGGCACGTTCATGCCGATCAGCCGCCTGACGATCGGCGCGCTGGAGGACCTCGGCTATTCGGTGAACTACGGCGCCGCGGATCCGTTTTCGCTGCCGCCCACGGTCGACGACTACGCCGACAGCCTCGGCGACGGCAGCGCGCCGTTCGGGGCGCTCACGATCAACGGCTCGGCGTCGGGCTATCTCGAGACCCGCGGCGACCACGACTGGTTCCGTGTCGAGCTGACCGCAGGGGTCTCGTATACGATCACGCTCCGGGGCTCTAGCGGTGCAGAGGTGCTGCACGATCCCTACCTGCGCCTCTACGACGGCGGCAGCAACCTGATCGCGTTCGACGACGATTCCGACGGAAGCCTGAACTCGCGCCTCGTGGTCACGGTTGGCAGCAGCGGCACCTTTTACCTCGATGCAGCCGGCTACGGGAACACGTACACGGGCGCCTATACGCTGGCGATCGCCGGACCTCCGCCCGGCGGCGGGAGCGCCGGGTCCGATGTTCTTAACGGCACCGAGGGATCCGATACGCTCGTCGGCCTGGCCGGGAACGACACAGTCAGCGGTTTCGGCGGCAACGATTTCCTCTACGGCAACCAGGACAACGATGCGGTCAGTGCCGGCAGCGGCGACAACACCGTCTGGGCCGGCCAGGGCGACGACTACGTCAGCGCGCAGGACGGCAGCGACTTCCTGTGGGGCGGCGAAGGCGCCGATACGCTGTTCGGCGAGCATGGCTACAACACGATCGTCGGCGGCAGCGGCGCCGTCGACGGCGGCGACCTCATCGCGGCCGGCGTCGGCAGCGACCTGATCTGGGGCAACGGCGGCAACGATACGGTCGCCGCGGGCGACGGCGCCAACACCGTCATCGGCGGCTTCGGCAGCGACACGCTGACGGCCGGTGCGGGCAACGACTTCATCTTCGGCAACCAGGACAACGACACGATCGATGCCGGCGACGGCGCCAACATCATCCTCGCCGGGCTCGGCGACGACCGCATCGTCTCGGGATCCGGCAACGATACGCTCTACGGCAACGAGGGCAACGACGTCATGACCGGCGGCACCGGCGCCGACCGCTACGTGTTCGCGGCGGGATCCGGTTTCGACCAGATCAACGGCTTCACCGTCTTCGAAGGCGACCGCATCGACCTGCAGGGCCAGACTTTCGCGCAAGGCACATCGGGCGACGGCGACCTCCTGCTCACGCTGTCCAGCGGCGGCGCCATCGAATTCAACGGCGTCAACCCGGAAACGTTCTCACCAGGCTTCATCGCCTGAACGCCGCCACGCTTGCTCCAAGGCCCCGCTGCGGGCGCCTGACGACAGCGTACGCCTCCCATTACCGATACTTTGCTCCATTCGGACTGACAGGCGCTTTCCGTATGATTGCCGCGCCGCACTTTCGATTGTCGAATCGTGGACCATTCCGGCTATGATCGGACCATGGCGGCTTTCGACATTGTCATAAATTACAGCGGCGATCCGGCCTATCAGGCCGCGTTCGATGCCGCGGCGACGCGCTGGGAACAGATCATCACCGCGGACATCCCGGACTTCACCAGCCCGACCTACGGCCTCATAGACGATCTGCTGATCGAAGCCAGCGTGACGTTCATCGACGGCGCGGGATTGGTGCTCGGACGGGCAGGTCCCGACGAGCTGCGCGATGACTCCTCGTTGCCGGCCCATGGAGAGATGCAGTTCGACTCCGCCGACATCGCGCAGATGGCTGCGAACGGCACGCTCATCTCGGTCATCCTGCATGAGATGGGTCACGTGCTCGGGTTCGGCACGATCTGGGGTGAGCTCGACCTGCGCACAAATTTTGGCTTCACCGGCCAGCACGCCGTCGCCGAATACCGGGCCCTGACGGGGATTGCGGTGGCGACCGTGGTTCCCCTCGAGATGAGCGGTGGCTCCGGCACGGCAGGGAAGCACTGGTCGGAGGACCTGTTCACGAACGAGCTGATGACGGGCTTCGCCGAAGCACCCGGCATCGGCATGCCGCTCACCCGCCTGACGATCGCCTCCATGGAGGACCTCGGCTACACGGTGAACTATGGCGCAGCCGACCCGTTCACGCTTCCACCGTCGAGCGACGATTACGCCGACGCTTTCGCAGATGCCGGCCTGCCGTTCGGTGCGCTCGGCATCAACGGCTCGGCAACCGGCAATCTCGAGCTTCCGGGCGACCGCGACTGGTACCGTGTCGAGCTGACCGCCGGCGCGACCTATACGATCACGCTGCAGGGCTCCCGCGAAGGCGCCGGGTCCCTGCTCGACCCGTTCGTCCGCCTCTACGACGGTGCCGGCAGCTTCCTGGCGCTCGACGACGATTCGGGAGGGAATCTCAGCTCCCAGCTGACGCTGACGCCATCGAGCTCGGGCACGTACTACGTCGCCGCCGCAGCCTACAACGATCAGCATAGCGGGACCTACCGGGTCACGATCAGCAGTGCAGCAACGTCAGGCGGCGCCACGTCCGGTGCGGATTCTCTCAACGGCACCGACGGGCCCGACACGATCGTCGCGCTGGCCGGCAACGATACGGTCATCGGCCGCGACGGAAACGACTTCCTGTACGGCAACCAGGGCAGCGACTTGGTCGATGCCGGCGCCGGCGATAATACGGTCTGGGCCGGTCAGGACAACGATTTCATCAGCGGACAAGCCGGCAATAATTTCCTGTGGGGAAACGAGGGTGCCGATACGCTCTCCTCCACAAACGGCAACAACACGATCGTGGGCGGCAATGGTTCGATCGACGGCGGCGATCTCATCGCGTCGGGTATCGGGAGCGACCTGATCTGGGGAAACGGCGGCGCCGATACGATCGGCGCGAGCGCCGGCGCGAACACGGTGATCGGCGGCTTCGGCAATGACACGCTGACGACGGGCGCGGGCGACGACATCGTCTTCGGAAACGAGAACAACGACACGATCGACGCCGGCGACGGCGCGAACCTGGTATTCGCCGGGCTCGGCGACGACCGCGTCCTGGCCGGCGCCGGTACGGACACGATCTGGGGCAACGAAGGCAACGACCTGCTGGCCGGCGGGGCCGGGGCGGACCGCTACATGTTCGCGGCGGGATCCGGCTTCGATCAGATCAGCGGGTTCAGTCTCGCCGAGGGCGACCGCGTCGACCTGCAGGGCCAGACCTTCACGCAGGGCGCGGCGGGCGACGGCGACCTCATGCTCACGCTGTCGGGCGGCGGCACGATCGAGTTCAACGGCCTGAACCCGGCGAGCTTCTCGCCGGCGTTCATTGCGTAGGAGCGACCCTTGGGGCGTCCCTACTAATTGCGGCGCGCCGTTGTGACGCGTCCGGCCGCAGGCGCTGGCGCGCTTGCCGACTTCGCGGCGGCGAGTTGCAGCGCCCGATAGGGATCGACCAGTCCCCAGCCCAGTTCGTCGGTGCGGCTCCGCGCGCCGAAATTGTTGGCGCTCGAGGTGAGGATCTCGCGCACGTCGGTCGGGTCGAGCTTGGGGTTGCGCTGGAGCATCAGGGCCACGACGCCGCTCACATGCGCGGCGGCGACGGAGGTGCCGGTGGTGAACTCGTAATTGCCGTCGGGAGCGGGAACCAGGATGTCGACGCCCGGCGCGGCGACCGCGACGTACTTGCCGCGGTTGGCGTTGGTGTAGACCTTGTTGTCCTCGTCGGTGGCCGACACCGCGATCACGTTCGAATCGGCGCCCGGATAGAGCGGCGGCGACTTCGGGCCGGCATTGCCGGCGGCGGCGATCAGCACGACGCCCTTGTCGAACGCGGCCTTGAACGCCTTCTGCAAGGTGGGGTCCTTCGGACCGGCGAAGCTCATGTTGACGATGCGGGCGCCCTGGCTGACCGCCCAGTCCAACCCCTGCGCGATCTGCACGGTGGTGCCCTGCGCGCCGCCGCCCGGGCCACCGAAGGCGCGGATCGCGAGGAGGCGCGCGCCGGGTGCGACCCCCATCAGCTTGCGGTGCGACGCGATCGCGCCCGCCATGCCGGTGCCGTGCGGGTGCGCCTTGTCGGCCGGTCCGGCGCCCTCGTAGCGGGCCTGGATCGCGCCTTCGAGATCGGGGTGCTTCGCGTCGATCTCGGAATCGATCACCGCGACCAGGACATTGTCGCCCTTGGCGAGCTGATGCGCCTCGGCGAGGCGCAGCTTGCTCACCATGTATTGCGCCGGATCGCCGGCGCCGGCGGGAGCGGCCGCGCCGGCGGGAGCGGGAGCCGCCTGGGCGAGCTCGAACAGATAGTCCGGCGCGGCATCGACCAGGCGATTCTTCTCCAGTTCGATGATCACCTCGCGCACCGAGAGGCCGCTGGTGATCTGGAACTCGATCATTTGCGTGCCGAGGAGATCGTTGCGCTGGGAGCTGATCACGACCAGGCCGAGACGCTGAAAGAGGTCCGTCAACGTGTCCGGCGAGACGCTAAGCTGCACGACGACGCGGTCGGAAATGAAGCGCGTCTCCCCCGGCGGCGGAACGTTGCTCGGCCTGCCGTCCGGCCGCAGCGGTTGATTGCCGCCGGGCTGCAGGTTCGACTGGCGCTGCTGGGTGGTGGATCGCAGTTGCCCCTGCTGCATGATCTGCGCGATCTGCGCCTGGGTGAACACCGGCGGCGGCAGGGTCGGATTCCAATCGACCGTGCGGACGAGATCCATCACCTGCTGGACGACCGTCGTCGTCGGAATGAACGGTACATTCAGCGGCGGCAGCGGCGGGATGACGTCCGGCGGTGTGGGCGGTGTGACGTCGGGCGGCGTGACGTCGGGCGGCAACGGCGGCGGATTGAGCGGCGGGGTCGGAACCACGGGACCGCCGGGCTGGAAGAACGGATAGCTCTGGCCGACGTTGATGCCCCACACGCTGGCGTCGAAACCGGCCGGCAAGCCGGCCGTCAGCTGCGCCGTGGTCAGGCCCGTGCCGCCGGCGCTGGCGTTCTGTTGCGTCGTCTGGCGGTCCCAATATGAATTGGTGACGGTGCCGCTGCCCTGCTGCGGCCCACCGGAGATCGGCAGATCGCCCGGCAGCGTGAAGGCCGCGTCATTGGACGCCACCAGGCCGCCGAGCCGGGCGTCGGCGCCGCCGGTGACGAGCCCGGTCGCATAGGTCTGATCGATCGTGCCGCCGTTATTGCCGACGAGGCCGCCCACGTTGCTGTTGGCGCCGCCGGTCACGGCGCCGGTCGCAAAGGCCTGCGAGATCGTGCCGATGGGGATCGACGGGAAGGCCTGCGCAATATCCGCCGGCAGCCCGAGATTGATGCCGACCAGGCCGCCCACGTGGGAGTCGGCGCCGGCCGTGACCGCACCGGTCGCAAAACTCTGGCCGACGAAACCCATGTTCACGCCGACGAGGCCGCCCGCGACACTTTCGGCGCCGGCGGTCACCGCGCCGGCGGCGGAGCTCAGGGTGATCGAGCCGACCACGTTGAGCCCGGCAAAGCCGCCGGCGAAGCTGGACGATCCGGCATTCACGGCGCCGGTCGCCGCGCTCTGACCGATGGTGCCGAAATTCCACCCGGCGAAGCCGCCGGCGAACGCCTGGTCGCCGCCGGTCGTCTCGCCGCTCGCACTCGATTTCGTAATCGTGCCGCCGTTGATGCCGACGAAGCCGCCGACGATGCCGAACGCACCGAGCGTTACCTGGCCGGAGGCCTGCGAGTTGTCGATGGTGCCGAAATTGTTGGCGACGAGCCCGCCCAGCACGTTGAAATCGGAATCCGCCGCCGACGCGCCCCCGGCGACGCGGCCGGACGCCGAGCTGTCGCCGATGCTGCCGATGTTGTTGCCGACGAGGCCGCCGGCGAAATTGAACTGGCCGGCCGTCGTGTTGCCGACGTTGACGTTGACCGACGCGGAGGAGTGCGAGATCGATCCGACATTCTGTCCGATCAGCCCGCCGATCACGAGGCCGGTGAAGCTGCCGCCGTTGATCACGCCGCTCGCGCTGGAGTTTTCGACGTTGCCGAAATTCTCGCGCGCCAGAGCGCCGATGATCTGGTTGTCGCCTGTCGCCGAGATGTTGACGTTGGTCAGCGTCATGTTGCGGACCGACGTTCCCGCGGCGATGGTCGGGAACAGCGGAGCGCCGAGATTGCTGATGGTCGAGTTGACGCCGAGCCCGCCGTTGCCGTCGAGCACGCCGGTGAACACCGTGCCGGCCGGCATGCCGGTGAACGTGCTCGCATTGATGTTGCCGCCGAGCGCATAGGTGCCGCCCGGGTTGGTGGCGATGTTGGCGAGATTGGTCGCGTTGTTGACCAGCATGAACGAGGTGAGCTGGCCCGCGACGTTGGCGGAATAATCGTTGGGGCTGGTGTAGCTCGTCGGATTGTAGAAGATCGCGACGTGGCCCTGGCTCTGCGAGAAATCAATCGCCGGCGCGGTGGCGGCGGCGACGTGGAAGCCGTTGCCTCCACCGCGGGGCTCGTTGGGGCCAGACGGCAGGGGGCCGCACCCTCCTACGCAATTGGTAAGCGGCCCATCGCCCTGGATCGGCCGCGGCGGATTGGGCTCCGGCCCGGGATTGAACGGCTCGAGGAATTTCACCGTGCCGCTGCCGGTGGCGGTATTGTCGGCGCGCAGCACGAGCGTGCCGCTCGCCTGGTTGGTGTTGGCGATGGTCACGCCGGCCGCCACGATGATGTCGTGGAAGGCGCTCAGCGTCAGTCCGCTGTTGGTGCCCCAGCTGATGCTCGCCTGCACGTTGATGTCGCCGGCCTGGGTGCCGGTCGACCCGGTGGTGATCACCACGTTGGCGGTGGCGAGCTGGTTCTGGATCTGCGTCGCCGACACCGCCGACGCGCCCGGATCGTTTACGGGCGGCGTTCCGGTGGCGTTGATGTACATGTTGGTCGGGTCGAGCAGCAGCGTGCCGACCGTGCCGGCAGGCGCGCGCAGGTCGACCGTGCCGGCGTAGTCCAGATGCTGGCGGCCCGACACTTCGACGAAGCCGCCGTCGCCGCCCTGGGCGCCGCCGGTCGCGACGATCGATCCGCCGAAACTGGTCGTGCCGTCGGACCACACGATCACCTTGCCGCCGGTGCCACGCTCGCGCGCCGAGGCGTCGATGACGGTCGCCTGGTCGATCGTGACCGTCGTGGCGGTGGCGATCGCGCGGTTCTCGAGCTGCGCGCGCGGATGTGAGAACAGCGTGGTATCGGGGTTGCCGCCCGCCCAGTCGCCGCCGATCAGCACGGTGCCGCCGCCCGCCGGCGCCGACACGTCGATGCGCGCGCCGCTGACTTCGATGTTCTCGCCGGTGATGACGACGCGTCCGCCTTGCCGCCGGTCCGGCGCACCGCTGGCGTGTCGCCGGCCCGCGGTGGCGGAGGCAGAGAGCGTGCCCGAGACCCGCACGGTCTGACGCGGCGCGTCGGCCGGCCGCGAGCCGGCGGTGGCGGCGCCGAGCACGATCATGCCGTTGCGGCGGCCGATCGTATTCGCCTCGATGACGCCGCGATTGTTGATGACCGAGTTGACCACGTGGCGGGCGGCCGCCGCGGTGAGCTCGACGCGGCCGCCGTTGGCGCTGATCCGGCCGGTATTCTCGACCAGCGAAGTGAGCGGGCGGCCGGTCTGCACGTCGCGCACCGTGGCGCCGATCTGGTCGCCGACCGCGAGCGAGATCAGCTTGTCGCCATAGAAGTCGAGGGTGAAGCTGTTGCCGGCGGCAAGCCCGACGGTGCCGAGCGTCGCCGTGATGGTGCCGCTGTTGCGCACGCCGGGCGCGACCAGCGCGGCAAATCCGGCGTTGTGCGCGGTGATCGTTCCCTGATTGATGATCGAGGCGTCGGGACGTCCCGGTATGTTGAAATTGTACCGGCCCGCCATGAAGTCGGAATTCTTGATGTCGCTCGTGGTGGCAAGGAAGCCGGCCGTATCCACCTTGGCGTTCGGCCCGAACAGGATGCCGTCGCGGTTGATGACGAAGACGCGGCCGTTGGCGCTGAGCGTGCCGAGGATCTCGGTCGGCCCCAATCCGCCGGTGACGCGGTTGAGCGCGACCGACGAGGAGCCCGGCTGCACGAACTGGGTGCGCTCGCCGGCGCCGATGTTGAACTGGTTCCAGTTGATGACGGCGCGGTCGGAGATCTGGTTGATGGTGACGTTGGCGGTTCCCTGCCCCTGAATGGTCGCGGCGCCGCCGACCACGTTGGCGCCGTCCGGGCCGGCGAGCGCAGGCGCGGCCGCGAGCGGCAGCAGCGCCGAGGTCAGGAGCAGGAGATGGTGGAAGCGGCAGGCCATGGCGATGATCCTAATTCCGCGCCGATACGGCGAAACGGAAGCGCGTTTCGTCAATCGGTCCGTCGATGGCTTTGGCGACAGCCAGGTCGGCGAAGAACTGGTTGTTCCAGCCGAGCCGTATGCCGGCGCCAGCCGAGCCGGCATCGATGCTGTCGGGCGTGCCGGCTTGCGGGCGGATATTGGAAAGGTGCCCGTGATCGATGAAACCGTAGAGTTGCGCCAGTGACAGCAGGGGCACCGGCAGGTCGAGGCGCAGCTCGCCGAGCGCCAACCAGCATCTGTCGCCTACCAGCGCCGAGGCGTCGTAGGCGCGGCCGTAGAAGCGGCCGCCATAGCTGCAGAGCTCGGGCGAGAGCAGCGGGTCGAACGCGTATTGTCCGTAGAGCGAGCCGTAGGCCGACAGGTTCCAGAACAGCGGCTGCAGCCGCGCATAGGTGAACTCGAGCTTGGTGAAATCGACCCGGCCGTTGGCGCGCGAGGCGAGCGGGTTGCCGTTGTTGGTGCTGTCGAACCCGTCGATGCCCTGGCTGAGCGTCACGTTGAACTGATTGATGCCGCGCAGCGGATCGGCGTAGTCGGCATCGGCCTTGAGGCGGAAGCCGCGCAGCCGGTCGCGCGTGCTCGGCGGGGTGTCCGGATCGTCAAAAATCACGCCGTCGCTGTTGGTGATGAAGCCGAGGCCGGTGATCGTCAGGTTTTTCTCGCGCGATCGCACCAGGGGATAATACCAGCCGGCCTCCGCGTAGGTGGTGCGCGTCTTGTAGTTCAACAGCTCAAGCTCGGGCGTGCCCGGCTTGCCCCAGCTATAGCTCGCGTTGGCGAAGACCGTGAAGCCTTCGCTGTTCAGCACCTGCCGATAGCTCGCCGCAGCATATTGCAGCTCGCGCAGTTGGAACGCGCCAGCGTAGGTCACATTGAAAGCCTCATGCACGCCCAGGATATTGTTCACTGTGGCGGAACCAAGGAACTGCTCGGGTCCGCGCGGCCGGCTGCCGAAGTTATCGGCCCGGCCGATCAGGTCGAGCGGCTTCTCGGTGACATCCACCACCAGGGTGGAGGCGGCGAGCTGGGTGGTCGAGGGCTTGAGCGTGGTCGAGACCTTGAAGCCGGGCAGGTCGCCGAGCAGCAGCAGATAGCGCTCGAGGGTGCGCACGTTGATCGGCCGCTCGGCCACGATCTTCGCCTCGTATTCGGTAAAGAAATCGCGGTAGCGCGCGAGCTTCTCCGGCCAGATGACCTTGTCGACGTAGCCTTCCAGCACCTGGATGCGGACCACGGCGCCGCCCGGATTGAGGTTCTGCGGCGGCACGATCGCGCGCGACAGCACGTAGCCATCCTGGCCGTACTTGGCGGTGATGCGCTGGGCGAGGTCATAGATCGACTGGAGCGAGACTTCCCGCCCGACCATGTCGGCGTAGAGCGACGCGACGTCGGCCTCCGAATAGACGGTCATGCCGGTGATACGCACCGCGCTGACGACGAGGCGGATGCTCTCGGCACCCGGCGGCGCCACGGTGCTGGGGAGGCTGATGGCGGTGCCGCGTGGCTGCGCGCGTGGAGCCTGCGGCTCGATGAAGCGCTCGCGCTCGCGTCCTGGGAGGTCGCGCGGCGGAATGACTTGCGCGACGGCAACCACGGGGGTGCCGAACAGGGCCAGTGCCGCCGCCAGCCGGCACAGGCGCAGCCTCATGATGGCCCCCCGAAAACTGTGATGCTGCCGGGAGTTAAGGCGCCGGCGCCGCGTCGAGTCAATTGAATTGGCGGTGCCGGGGGCAGGTTGCCTGCCGGTGTGGACTGAGGGCAACAGACGCGTGGGGCTTCAATTGACCCGATCGGTGGTGACCAGCCGCACCTTGCGCGGCTCGCCGCGCCAGCGGGCGTCGAAATCGACCAGGCAATCCGCCTCGTAATAGGGCCAGGCGCGCTGGGAGCAGCTGTTCGGGGTGCGCATGTCGAGGCGGTCAGCCTTGCCGGCCGATTGCTCGGTCATGCTTTCCCCGCGGACGGCTGTGGATTGGGCGGTGGGCGTGCCGGCCGCCACTTCCGGGGTCGGCAGCACGGTCAGAACGCCGGCGCACAGCAAAGCGGCGCCGATGGTGGCTGCAAGCTTGATCATGATGGTCTCCCCAAGCCCCGATCCGCGGCGCGGCGGAGCCTCCAGGGGTTGGTCGCGCGAGCCGCCGGCGTGGTTCAAGGTGGCTTGCCGGCGGAATCGAACCGCCGCCGCGCCTCCTCGATCGCCCGCCGGTTGTGCCGCGCCCACAGGCCGAGGCCGCTCACCGGCTCGAGCAGCGAATGCCCGAGACTGGTCAGCTCATAATCGACGCGCGGCGGGATGGTGGGGAACACCGTGCGGGTGACGAGACCGTCCCGCTCCAGGCCGCGCAGCGTCATGGTCAGCATCCGCTGCGAGATGCTGCCCAGCGCGCGGCGGATCTCGTTGAACCGCTTGGGTCCGTCGCCCAGCACGGTGACGACCAGCACGGTCCACTTGTCGCCCACCCGCGCCAGGACTTCGCTCACGGCGCGGCAATCCTCGGCCACATGCAGGTTACTCGGTATCACGGATGTGCCGTCTTGCGGGCGCCGGTCGGTCATCTATGTAGCCTTGGTATCAAACCGTAACCAAGGTAGGCATCCCGATGGCAAAGATCAACATCGCGGTCATCGTCGGCAGCAATCGCCGCGAGTCCGTCAATCGCAAGCTCGCCCAGGCGCTCGCCCGCCTGGCGCCCGCACAGCTTGCCTGCAACTTGGTCCAAATCGACGATCTCCCGCTGTACAATCAGGACCACGAGGGCGACCTGCCCGCGAGCGTGGTCCGCTTCAAGCGCGAGATTTCCGCCGCCGACGGGCTCCTGTTCGTCACCCCCGAGCACAGCCGCTCCATTCCAGCCGTCCTCAAGAATGCCATCGACTGGGGTGCCCGCCCCTGGGGTCACAACAGCTGGACCGACAAGCCGGCGGCGATCGCCGGAACATCGCCCGGGGCGATCGGCACCGCCATCGCGCAGCAGCACCTGCGGCAGATCCTCGCCGCGCAGGGCGTGCTGGCGATGGGCGGCGAGGTCTTCATCACCTTCAAGCCCGGACTGATCGACGACGCCGACCGGGTCACCGATGACGGCACACGCACATTCTTGAAGGCCTTCGTCGACCGGTTCGCGGCGTTGGTGACACGGCTCGCGGCTCCGGCACCCGAGAGGCGGCATGAAGCGGCGGCGTGAACGACGGATAAGGGTTGCGAACCACTGGCAGGCAAGTTATGGCATAATATGCCATGCGTTGAGGCGTGGCATATCGAACCGTGCCGCAGGTGTCGAAATGCCAACCCGAAACGTCGTGCTGACGGAACACCAAGAAAGGCTCATTGAGAATTTGGTGGAGTCCGGCCGATACCAAAATGCAAGCGAGATCCTGCGCGAGGGCCTGCGTTTGGTAGAGCAGCGCGAAGCCGAGGATAGGACAAAGCTCAAGATTCTTCGGAAGGCGGCGCGTGCCGGCTTCCTTGCTCTCGATCGAGGTGAGTTCAAGGAGTTCGACAGCGTAGACGATCTGCAGGCTTACCTGCATGAGGTGGCGCGCCGAGCGGCTCAGGCGGCGCTGCTCGACCGCGCGCTGATGACGGTGAGCCCCAAGGCTTACGATGAATTCGTCAGGCGGCTCGACGCCAAACCACGGCCCAACGCTCGGCTGCGCAAGACGATGAGCACGCCTGGTCCATGGGAAAAGGGATGATTCTAGCAATAGAGCAATACATCGAGCGCGAGGAACGCCGGGAGCAAGGACGCCCTCGCCGCCTGGTCCGAGTATGAGGCGACCGGTCAGCACGTTACAGGAGATGAGGCTGACGCTTGGTTGGCTCGGCTGGAAGCCGGCGAGGACGCGGACCCACCCTCCACGCACGGATACTGATTACCGATCACCCGTCGACGCGGAACCGCTTCACCGCATCCTCGTCGACCGTGACGCCGAGCCCCGGACCGCTGGGCAGCGCCACGGCGCCGTCGCGCAAGCCGAGCGGGCGCTGCACCAGATCCTCGGCGAGATAGAAATGGGTGAGGCTGACGCCCCAATCGGCAGCCGGGACCGCGCAAGCGAGATGCACCGCGGCCGCTATGCCGATGCTCGATTCGGCCATCTTGGCGGCAATGTTGACGGAAAGCCCGAGCCGCTCGCACAGGATCGCCGCCTCGAGCGCCGGGCCGATGCCGCCGAGCTTGATCAGCTTGAGCGACACCCCGCCGGCGCCGGCGCGCGCATGCGCCTCGATGTCGGGAATGCCGTGGATACCCTCGTCCACCCCGATGGGGATCGGAGCGACGCGCGTCAGCGTCGCAAAACCCTTGAGGTCGGTGTAGCCGAGCGGCTGCTCGAAAAACAACAGGTTGGCGTCCCGCGTCGCCTCGACGTAGCGACGCGCCGAGGCAAGCGTGAGGCCGCAGTTCGCATCGGCGCAGAGCGGCGCGTCGGGACCGAGCGCCTGCCGCACGGCGAGCGTGCCGGCAATCTCCGCTTCGAGCGCCTTCACGCCGACCTTGAGCTTGAAGAACCGGAAGCCCTCGCGCCCCCGTTCGCGCGCCTCCGCGATGTCCTGCTCGGCGGTCGCATTGCCGAGGAGCCACATGGGCGCGACCGCGCTGCGCCGCGCTCCGCCGACCAGATCGATCGCCGGCACGCCGGCCGCCTGGCCGGCCAGGTCGATCAGCGCGGTCTCGACCGCCGCATGCGCGCCGGTATTGCCGATCAGCGCACCGTGCATGGCGCGGAGCAGCTTCGGGCGCATCCACGCGTCGGCGCCGATCAGCACCGGGGCGAGATGGTCGCGCACCGCCGCCACCAGGCCGCCCAGCGTGTCGCCGGTCATGGTCGGTGCGGAGGCGGCCTCGCCCCAGCCGACCGTGCCGTCCTGCGCCTCGATGCGCACGAGCAGGTTGTACGCGTGGGAGATCGACACGCCCGCCATCTTCATCGGCTTCTTCAGCGGCAGCGCCACCGGAATCGCCTGCACCTCGCGGATCAGCAGCGGCTCGCGAACCTGCTGGCCCTGGCCAGTACTTGCTCGTGCTTCCATCGCGTCCTCGTTGTCCCAGCTATCCCGTGACCATGCGCATCAGCACGCGGTCGCGGCGAAGAAAATGATGGTGCAAGGCGGCGCCGATATGGCCGACCAGCAGGAACGCCAGCGCGATGCCGAGGGCGCGATGCACGACGAACAGCTGATCCGACAGGGCGCGATCCTCCCGCCAGATGTGCGGCATCTCGAACAGCCCGAATACCGGGATCGGCGCCGGGTAGGCCGAGGTCGCGATCCAGCCGATGAGCCCCTGCACCACCAGCAAAGCATAGAGAGACCAGTGCACGGTCTCGGCCGCGAGGCGCTGCAGCGGGGAGATGTCGGGCGGCAACGGCGCCGGCTCGTGCGTCAGCCGGTAGATCAGGCGGATCAGCACGATCGGAATGAGGATCGCGCCGATCGATTTGTGCAGGTTGTAGAGCGGATCCGCCCACGATCCCATCGGCGCATTGGCGATCACCACGCCGAGCGGGATCTGCACCAGCACCAATGCCGCCGTCACCCAGTGCAGCACCCGCGCGGTCACCGTGTAGGCCGGCGCCGCCGCAGAGGTCTGGAGGCGACTGTCGACCATGAGCTTCCGTCAACCTGCCGGTGGTCCCGATCGCAGCTGCGTCGGCGGCTTCTTGTCGCCCTCGCCGTCCGGCGCCAGGAGGCCGTCGAGCATGTGCCCGGCGCGATGGGCGAGCGCCACGAGATAGCGCCGGTTGTGGGCGTTGATCGGCGTGTTGAGCGGCAACCGGCCGGAGATCTCGATGCCGGCCTCGGCCAGACCGTCGAGCTTGCTCGGATTGTTCGTCAACAGGATGACGCGGCTGCAGCCGATCAGCTCCAGCATGCGCGCCGCCACGCCGTAGTCCCGCTCGTCGTCGTCGAAGCCGAGGGTGTTGTTGGCGTCGACCGTGTCGAGCCCGGTGTCCTGCAGCTCGTAGGCGCGCATCTTGTTGGCGAGGCCGAGCCCCCTGCCCTCCTGCGGCAGGTAGAGGATGATGCCGCCGCCGCCCTCGTGCAGGGAGGTGCAGGCGAGCTTGAGTTGATCGCCGCAGTCGCAGCGGCGGGAGCCGAAGACGTCGCCGGTGAGACAAGCCGAATGCACGCGCACCGGGACCGGCCGCGACAAATCCGGCTCGCCGACGATGATGGCGACCGGCGAGCTGCCGATCACGTCCTGAAACACGATGAAACGAGTATTGATGCCGTTGGTCAACGGTACGTCGGCCTCCCCACCGATCGAGAGCGAGCGGACCACTTGGCCGCGAAATTTGACCACCGCGCTCGCCGCGACGGTCACCAGCGGCGGATCGAACGTCTCGGCCGGGATGGCATCCGCATTGGCGACCAGAAGCGCCGGCAACTGCTGCACCAGCTTGGCCAGCTCGAGCGCCGCCATGGCGGCCGGCCCGGCCGGAACGGCCGCAACGCTCAGCTCCATGTCGGCATCGGATGCGAGCGCGAAGATCGCGTCCGCATCGTCGCCCGGATCGATCTCCAGCAGCACGGGATGCGCGGTGTCGAGGCCAAGCGCGCGTGCGCGCTGCGCGGTGATGACGAGCTGCGGCGATCGTGGATGGCACAACGCCTTGAATGCGGCGACGCGATCATCGCGAATGCCATCGATCGGCAAGGCGATTATCGCACCGGTGTCCGCCCGGATGAGCACCGGCCGGCCGGCGCGCAGCTCGCCCAGGCCGCGCTGTACGCCGACATCGCTCGCATCCCCAAAGATGCGAGGACTGATAGACCCCTGTCCGTTTTTCATTCCCAGATGTTCTGTGCCGGCTTTTATGCCAGGATCAAACCCCAATCGTGACGTTGGTATTCCACTCGCGGTCTACCCACGTCGCTTCCAAGCAGTCGTATTTCAGAACAGAAGATGACCCGGAATCAAGAGGATAAGGATGGCGGGGGGGTCCGCGCCGACATGACGGCAGTTTTACCCCTAAAAGCCGCACGCGTGCAATTCGCAAATTCGATCGCAGCCGCGCAGGATTCCTGGTCGAGCGTTCCCGAAGCGTTCCGCGCCGGCCGCCGCTTGCCCGAGCCATGGGAGGAGTTGTTCGGGCCGCTGCGCCGCGGAATGGTGGACGAACTAGTGGTGATCGGCCAGATCGGCCAGTCGCTCGACGGCCGCATCGCGACCGTCAGTGGACATTCCCATTACATCAACGGGGCTGACGGCCTCGACCACCTGCATCGCCTGCGCGCGCATGGTGGACGCCGTGGTGATCGGGATCGCGCACCGCGCTACAGGACAATCCGCAGTTGACCGTGCGCCGGGTCGCTGGGCCCAGTCCCGGCACGCGTCGTCATCGATCCGCGCGGGCGCCTGCCGCCGGGCGCTCGCCTGCTGACGGACGACGGTGCCGAGCGGCTAGTCCTGACCAGCGAAGGCATCGAGCTGCGATTACCGGCGGGGGTGGAAACGATCGCGCTTCCCTGCCGCGACGGCCACATCGCGCCGGCGGCCATCCTGACTGCGCTGGCCGCAGCGCGGCTTTCGCCGCATCATGATCGAAGGCGGCGCGCAGACGGTATCGCGGTTCCTGCGCGCCGGCTGCCTCGACCGGGTGCACGTCATCGTGGCTCCGTTGATCCTCGGCGCCGGGCCGCTGGCGTTCGATCTCGTCCCGGTGCAGCGGGTCGACGATGCGCTGCACCCACCGACCCGGATCCATCGCTTCGGCGACGAGATCCTGTTCGACTGCGATCTCGCCGCTCAGCGCGTGCCGGTCGGCCGGGCGAAGACGTCCGATGTGACCGACGCGCATGCGGGCGCGGCCGGTCGGCGACGAACGCGCGACGCCGCGTCAGCCAATCGGTCAGATCGTCGAGCGGCAGATCTCCGAGCTCGCGCGCCGCGCCGGCCCAGCCGGCGAGCACCTCGCGCTGGATCTCGCGGTCGTCCGGGCCGAACGCCCAGTCCGACTCGCCCTGCACCACCGCGTAGCCGACCGCTCCGAAGCGGGCGATGACGGCGCTGGCGGCCGCCGGCCCGAGCGCCGGGCCAAAGCCCTTGTCGCGGCGCTGGTGGCGGTTGACGGCGCCGATCACGGCTTCATCGAGCCGGTCGGCGGGCTCGAGCGACGCCCGCCCGTCATAGGTGAGCGCCGCGTAGACCGGCAGCCGGCGGGCCGCCGTCTCGACGACGAACCGCTCGAGCCAATCGTCCGAGACCAGATCGAGCAGCGCCGACGTGGTGACGAGATCGACCGGGCCGTCGAGCGCCGCTTCCAGGTCGCGGGCAAGGTCGATCGGCGTGGTGGTGACGCTCACCCCGGCCGGTCGTTCCGTGCCGGCGGCCCGCAGGAGCAGGCCGAGGTCGTTGTCGGCGAGCCGCCAGTTCTGGCGGACCGGAAGGTGCGGGGCGATCGCCCGCACGGTCGAGCCGGTGCCGCAGGCAAGATCGACCACCGAGACTGCAGAGTGACCGGCGAAGGCGGCCGCAACGGCCGCGAGCACGTCGCGGTTGCGCGCGCGCCCGTCGTAAGGCTCGCGCAGGGCCAGCCACTGGGCCGAGAAGGTCATTGCACGCCCTCGAGAGCGCGCGAGAACAGCTGCGCCGAGTGGGCCCAGGTCGGAAAGCCGCGCCGCAGCCGCGCGCGCACCGTCGGTCAGGCGGCGACGCGCCTCTGGCTCGCCGATCAGGCGGCGCAAGGCAAGCGCCAGGGCGGCCACATCGTCCGGCGGCACCAGAACGCCGGCATCCGCCGGAACCGTTTCGGGTATGGCGCCGGCGGTGGTGCCGACCACCGGCACGCCGTGGGCGATCGCCTCGGTGAAGGCCATGCCGTAGCCTTCGAACCGCGAGGCCAGCACGAACAGGTCGGCTTGCGCATAGAATGCGGCGAGCCGCTCCGCCGACACGGCTCCGGCGAGCGTCACGCGCGACGCGAGCCCGGGAGCCGCAATGCTTGCCTCGACCTCGGCCGCGGTCGCCCGATCGCGGGAGCGGTCGCCCACGATGGTGAGGCTGCCACGGCAGATCGGCGATGCGCGCGAGCGCCGCCAGCAGCACGTCGTAGCCCTTGCGCGGCACCAGGGAGCCGACCGACAGAAGCGATATCGTGCCGATCGCGGCGGCTTGGCAGCCGGGCAGCCCGGTCCGTGCCCGGCCTCGCGACCGTGATCTTTTCCGCCGGCACCGCGTAGTCGTCGACCAAGCAGCCGCGCGGTCGCCGGGCTGTTGACGATGACGTGCCGGGTCGCGGCGAGCGCCGCCCGCTCGCTCGTCCGCATGGCGTCCGCCTCATTCGGCGAAAGGCCGCTCTCGAGCGCGAGCGGGTGATGCACCAGGCGCAACGAGCGGATGGCGGAACGCAAGCGCGGCGGCCGCCTCGGGCAGCACGCCGAGCGCCAGACCATCGATCACGATGCATCGGCCCTTCGGCACCGCCTCGAGCCGCGCCTGCGCGGCCGCCCGTGCGGCCGGGCCGGGGCGCGGGAAGTCGCTGCCGAGGTCGAGCACCTCCACCTGCCAGCCCAGCTGCTCGAGTTCGGCGACCATGCGCCGGTCATAGGCGTAGCCGCCGGTCGGCGTCGCGAGGTCGCCGGGAACCGCGAAAACGAATTGCCGGCTCACCACACCGACGCCTCGTACCAGGCGCGCGCCGACGGCGACTCCGCGATGGTGATACGGATCGCCGCGATCGCGCGGCCATCGCGACCGAGCTTGCCGGCCCGCACCGCCGCCGCGAGCTCGTCGAAGACATGCTTGGTGAGGAATTCCGTGGTCGTGTTGACGCCCTTGAATTGCGGAAAATCGTCGAGGTTGCGGTAGTTCAGCGGCGCCAGAACTGCCTTGAGCACCTCGAAGGCGCGGCCGATGTCGACCACGATGCCGTTCGCGTCGAGCGCGTCGGCGAGGAAGGCAGCCGATACCGCGAATGTCGCGCCGTGCAGCGCCTGCGCGGGCCCGAAGACGGCGCCGCGGAACGAATGGGCGATCATGATGTGGTCGGAAACCTCGACGGCGAACAAGTCAGGCACCTCTCGTTACGATGGGTTGTCGGGATAGCGGATGAGCTGGCACAAGACGCCGCCGGCGGGCGCCAGGATGTCGGCCAGCCGCGCCGGCAGATCGGCGAAGGCGATCGCGGGCGCGAGCAGCGCGTCGAGCACCGGGTCGGTCAGCAAGGCGAGCGCCGCCGCGCAGCGGCGGCGGTGGCTCCAGCGCGGACGATGCGAGGGCGCGACGCTCGCCCACCTGGCTCGACACCAGCCGCAGCCGGCGGCTGTGGAAGCTCTCGCCGAGCGGGCACCGGGATATCGCCCCGTGCCGTACCAGGACAGCTCGAGCGACGGTCGCCTCCAGGCCGCCGCAGCGCAGCGCGGTGGCGAGACCGGCCGCGCTGGCGCTGGCGTGGAAGACGATGTCGCAATCGGTCGGCGCCTGGTCGGGCTCGGCGAAGCGCGACGCCCAGCATGCGGGCAAGCTCGGCGCGCGCCGGATCGATGTCGACCAGGGTGACGTCGGTGCCGGGGATGCGGGCGCACAGCCGCGCCACCAGGGCGCCGAGCACGCCGCCGCCCACCACGGCGATCCGGTCGGCCGGCCCGGGCGCCGCGTCCCACATGGCATTGACGGCGGTCTCCATGTTGGCGGCGAGCACCGCCCGCATGGCCGGCACGCCCTCGGGCACCGGCACCACCGCCTCGAGCGGCACGGTGA
This sequence comes from uncultured Alphaproteobacteria bacterium, assembly GCA_963777755.1. Taxonomy (GTDB): domain Bacteria; phylum Pseudomonadota; class Alphaproteobacteria; order Rhizobiales; family Xanthobacteraceae; genus DATFWC01. The sequence goes on along the minus strand of CAVZSC010000039.1, from coordinate 197,690 downwards.
ACAGGCTCTGGTGCGGATGCAGCGACGAACACCAGGCGCCCCAGGAGGTCGCGCGGGCCCGCTTCCACCCGGCCGACCATGATGTAGCCGTACTTGACGGGAACGGAAACGCGCCGGCCATGAACGGCGCGCGCATGCGCTCGTATTCGCTCTCGGGCACCCGGCCGAAGAAGACCAGCCGCTCGGTGCCGCGGCTCAGCGCCCCGTAGAGGGCGCGCACCCGGACCTCGTCGGCGCCGGGAGCGGGCACGGATTCGCTCCGGATCTCGGCCTGCTGCGGGCCGACATACCAGAGGGCCCGGCCCTCCGAGAGGGCGCTGCCCTCACCATGTCGCGGCGCTGCCACGCTCGGCTTCTCCATTGGACTTGACGTCGTGCCCCCCGCTATATCCTTCCCCAGCACGAGAGGAAATCCGTCACCCGATGCTCGACCGGCTCGACCGCCCTTCCGGGGACGCCGCAACGGCTATCCCCAGTGCCTCGCTGGCGGGACGCCAGGCGCTGTTCTTCACGCTGGTGGCGGCGATGATGGCGGGGCTGCTCTGGCTTGCCGCAACCGCCCTGTCGGTCGGCGGCCTCGACGGCTTCGACATCGCGCTCCTGGCGCTGTTCGCCGTCACGCTGCCGTGGTCGGTGATCGGCTTCTGGAACGCGACCATCGGGTTCCTGATCATGCGCTTCGCGCGCAATCCCACCGCCGTGGTGTGCCCGGTCGCGGCCAACATCCGCGGCGACGAGCCGATCCGCGTCTCGACCGCGATCGTGATCTGCATCCGCAACGAGGTGCCCGACCGCGTGTTGCGCAACCTCAAGCCGCTGATGAGCGGCCTCGTGGCGGCGGGCGTCGCCGAACGCTTCCACGTCTACGTGCTGAGCGACACCAGCGACCCCGAGATCGCGCTCGCCGAGGACGCGCAATTCGCTGCCTTCGCCGACGCCTGGGCGGACCGCCTCCCCGTCACGTTTCGCCGCCGCGAGGTGAACACCGGCTTCAAGGCCGGCAACGTCCGCGACTTCTGCGAGCGCTGGGGCGACCGGCACGAGATCGCCGTCACGCTCGACGCCGACAGCTTCATGACGGCGGAAGCCGTGTTGCGGCTGGTGCGCGTCATGCAGGCGAACCCGCGGCTCGGCATCCTGCAAGGGCTGGTGGTCGGCATGCCGTCGACCAGCGCGTTCGCCCGCATCTTCCAGTTCGGCATGCGGCTCGGCATGCGCTCCTACACGATCGGCGGCGCGTGGTGGCAGGGCGACTGCGGCCCCTACTGGGGCCACAACGCCGCGGTGCGGCTCGCCCCGTTCATTGCTCACTGCCACATTCCGCCGCTGCCGTACGGCGGCCCGCTCGGCGGCCATGTGCTGAGCCACGACCAGGTCGAGGCGGTGCTGATGCGGCGCGCCGGCTACGAGGTGCGGGTGCTGCCCGAGGAGGATCTCGGCTGGGAGGAGAACCCGCCGACCCTGATCGAGTTCATCCGCCGTGACCTGCGCTGGTGCCAGGGCACGCTGCAGTATTGGCACTTCCTGTTCTGGCCCGGCATTCCACCGGTCAGCCGCTATCAGCTCGCCTTCGCGGTGCTGATGTTCATCGGCTCGCCCGCCTGGATGGGGCTGCTGGTGGTCGGCACGCTGGCGGTCGCGTTGGCGCAGAGCCCCGCCGCATTCATCCGCGCCGGATGCCGGCATGGCGCTGCTCGCGGTCGTGCTGGTCATGTGGTTTGCGCCGAAGATCGCGACCGTGCTCGACGTGCTGACGCGCCCGAAACTGCGCCGCGCCTTCGGCGGCGGCTTGCGCTTCGTCGCCAACGTGGCGACCGAGACGATCTTCTTCCTGACGCTGTCGCCGATCATGTGGTTCGGCCACACCGTGTTCCTCACCGGGCTCCTGTTCGGACGCACCATCGGCTGGATCGGCCAGACCCGCGACGATCACGCGGTCCCGTGGTCGGTCGCGTTGCAGCCAATTATGGCCGCAGACCGCTGCTCGGCTTGGCGTGCATCGGCATCCTTGGCGTCACGCATCCGTCGGCGATCCCCTACGCGCTGTTCATCGCCGGCGGGCTCGCGCTCTCGGTGCCGCTCGCCGTCGTGACCGCGTTGCCTTGGCTCGGCCGCGCTGTTCGCGCGCATCGGCGTCGGCCGGCTGCCGGAGGAAACCGATCCGCCGGCCGCGCTTGCGCGCGCTTGCGCTCCCGGCCATCGAGGCGCGCGGCGCAGCGCGCGGCCTGAAGCCGATGCTCGAGGCGTTGCGAACGCTGCGCGGGGTCCTGCGCTCGCTGCGCATCTACTACGGCGACCGCGCGCCGCCGCGCCGCCATGGATCGCCTCTATGCGCGAGTTCGTGCAGACCGGGCGACCTCGTGTTCGACGTCGGCGCGCATGTGGGCGACCGCATCGCGGCGTTCCGCCGGCTCGGCGCCCGCGTCGTCGCCGTCGAGCCGCAGCCCGCGCTGGCGAAGACGCTGCGGCTGCTCTACGGGCGCGACACAGGCCGTCACCATCGAGGCGGTCGCGGTCGGGCGCGCGAGCGGCACGGTCGCGCTGCAGCTCAACCTCGACAATCCGACGGTCTCCACCGCGTCGCGAGGACTTCATCGCAGCGCCGCCGACGGCGCGCCCGGCTGGCACGGCCAGGCCTGGACCAGAAGCATCGAGGTGGCGGTGACGACGCTCGACGCGCTGATCGCGCGCCACGGCGCGCCGGCCTTCACCAAGATCGACGTGGAGGGCTTCGAGGCCGAGGTGCTGCACGGCCTGACGCAGGCCGATCCCGGCGCTGTCGTTCGAATTTACCACGATCCAACGCGACGTCGCGCTCGCCTGCCTCGAGCGTTGCCAGGCGCTCGGGTACGTCCGCTACAATGCGGCGCTCGGCGAGAGCCAGGAGCTGGCGCACGCGAGCTGGCTGGACGCGCAGAGCGATCGGCGCGCTGGCTCGCCGCGCTGCCGATCGAGGCGAACTCCGGAGACATCTATGCGCGGCTGGCCTATGATGCATGAACTTGCTCGGGAAGCATCGCCGAGCATTGGTGGCATGGGGCTTGCGATTGCTGGCTCATCATGCTGGTCGCTTCAAGCACCACACGCGCCGCCGACGATCTCGCAGTCGACGTCATCAACGCGAGCGAGCCGACGCTCTGCGCCGAGAAGGACAACGTCTACGTCAAGCTTACCTCATCCGACGTGCGCCGCTTCACCATCGAGGCGGTGCATCCGGCCTACATGGGCACCATCGTGGTCGACCGCTGGGCGCCCGATTTCCGCAACTGCGACATGAGCGAGCGATCCGGCCTACAAGTTCGAGCCGCGGCGGGTGACGATCTACGAGACCGCCGAGTGGCAGCTGGTCGGCCACACGTTCGCCGACCTACTGGCGTCCCAACAACGTGCCGGTGCGCGTCGGCGACCGGGTCGAGACCAACCTGCACCTGCTGCAGCTGTGGACGCGGTTCCAGGAGCGCGCCGAGGAAGTGCTGGTGCTCTACCCGGCCGACGGCTATTGGCGCGCGCGCCCGCTGCCGCCGGCGCACCTGCGCTGGAGCGCCTACGGCTCGTCGTTCCTGGTCGGGCCGGTCGAGATCGGCGGGTCGGCCGGTGGTCGACATCCGCGAGGTCACGTTCGATCCGGCGACGCGGAGCTTTCGCCTCGAGCTTCGTGCGCGGCGGCGCCGCGACGGTGCGGCTCGACGCGCTCGACCAGGAGCGCATCGTGCTCGACGTCGCGCTCGAGCGGCCGATCTCCGGGCAGCCGTTCGCGGCGCTGCGCTCGATGTTCGTCACCGAGGTCAACAACGACGTCGCGCACATCGGCTGGCGGGAGAAGGGCGCGCAGGCCTGGCGCCAGGAGCCGGTCATGAGCTTTCAAGCGCGCCGAGCGCGGTCGAGCTGTGGGCCGGCCGCACCATTCCGTCGCGCCACAATCTCAGCGCCCCCGACATGGTGTTCCGCGATTTCCGCCGCGGGCAGTGATCGCGATCCTTACCGCACGCGGACTTTCTGCATGAGTTCTTTCCACGCGCCGGCCAGCGGCTGAAACGCTAAACCGCACGACGTGCCGGCCGGCCGGCACCGCGACGGCGCGGAACAGCACGTTGGCCCGGAGGATCTCGGTCTTGCGGTCGTCGACGCTGGCGCGCCACCACGGATGCCACACGTCGTTGAGGACGAGAATGCCGGCCGCAGGCGAGTCGACCTCGACCACGATTTCCGTGTTGGCGTAGCGCACAATACGTGCGGATCCTACAGCCGAGCCGCTGATGAAGCCGGACGGCAGCGCGGGCGGCTTCTCGAGCAGCACGGTGCGGCGCGGGTCGATCGTCCCGGCCAGCCGGAGTCGATCAGCGCGGCGAAGTCGGCAAGACGCCATTCGGAATACATCATCACGCGCGGCAGCGCGCGCGGATTTTCATAGACGTAGGCCTCGAGGGTGCGCCCCAGGAGCCGCAGGTCGCCTGGGCGCAGCGAAGTGTCGATCTGCTCCACCGGCACGCCGGTCGCGATGAAGCGCAGACCCGAGCAGGTCGGCCATGGGCGAGCGGTAGGAGGGAAAAAGCGGCGAGAAACGCCGCTGTTCGGGGCCGGCCACCGTGTCGCCGACCCGTGTCGCCTCGTAGAACCACTTGAGCCGCAGCGGATTGTGCCCGAACACGTGCTCGAACCCATGCGCCAGCGCGAGGTTCGGCCAGTGATAGGCGATGCCGGTCAGCTCGACGCGGTCGCGCCGGTCAGGTGCCTTCATGGTGGCGAGCCGCGCGGTCAACAGCGCGACCGTGTCGTTGCGCGTGTGCGGCTGCAAAGCCTCGTATCTGCCGGGCGGCAGCCCGGTCGATTCGTTCGGCGCGTTGTTCCACGCGAGATCGACGATCATCAATGCCGGCAGCGCGATCGCGACCGCCGCATGACGATTGTGCAGCATGCGGGTCAGCGCCAGCGCGCCGACCGCACCGGCCATGAAGACGACGCCCGTCACGATCGGGTTGACCGCCACGGCAAGCTTGCCGACCGAGATCGCGATGCCGACTGCCAGGAGGACGGCCAGTCCACCGCCGGCAATCTCCGCCGCGCGCTGCCACGGCCGCGGCGGCGGCACCGTGGCGGTGAGCCAGCGATGCACCAAGTAGCCGGCGAGGACCGCCATGAGGGCGCCGAGCACGAAGGTCGCGTCGGCCGGACGGCGGATACAACGTCACGCCGGGCAGGATGTCGTACATCGAGCTGGAACGCCGGCGTGTACCAGCCGAGCGCGTAGAGCAGGACGACGAGCGTGGCGACGGTGAAGAAGCGGATCTCGCGCGCCCACAACAGCCCGCGCACGATGCCGAACGCGAAGATCGCGACCGCCGTCAGCGCGCCCGCATAGACCTGCCCCATGTTCTGCGCGAGGTAGAGGCCGGGCCATCCCCACGCGTTGCTCCAGTCGAGGCTCGGCGGCCCCCAATGATCGACGTTGGGGTCGGACGCGCCGTAGAGGTCCGGGAACACCAGCATCAGCAGATGCGCGGGATGCAGCGACCCGCGCCCGGCGAAGACGAAGCCGAACTCCGGCCGGTTCGAATCCGCGGCGAGCAGCGCCGACAGCACGATCGGCACCGCCGCGACGAGGAGCCCCGCCACGGCGGCCGCCGCCAGCGGCGCGATGCTGGCGCGCAGGCGGGCCGTCCGCCGCTCGCCGTCGGCCCAGTGCCATGCAACGTAGCCGGCGAGCACGTAGAGCCCGATCAGCGCGACCTGGTCGCGCCCGATCGCCATGAGGGCGCCGAGCACGCCGGCGAGCGCGCCGAGCCGCCACGACTTGCGCTCGAGCGCGCGCGACAGCACCAACAGCGTGAGCGGCAGATAGGCGAGGCTGATGATCTGGCCGGTGTGCTGCAGCGCGCATTGGCCGAGCCGCCGAACGCGAACGCGATCGCCGCGACCAGCGCGCCGGCCGCATGCCAGCCGCGGTCGCGGAAATAGAGGATGATGCCGAGCCCGCCGAGGAAGAGATACGCGAAGGTCACGCCGTCGATCGCGCGGAAGCTCGGCATTGGGGTCGAGCCCCGCCAGCAGAACATGCAGCGGCGAGAAGATCAGCGATTGCGGGTCGGCGATCTGCGGCCAGCCGGCAAACACGTTCGGGGTCCAGAACGGCGACTCGCCGCGTGCCAGCGAGCCGGCGAGAAACCGCACCTGCGGCAGGAACTGCGACTTGGCGTCCCACGGGATGGTCACGGCGCCCGACAGCCACGGCCACGCCAGCACCAGGCAGGCGAGCGCAAACAGTACGATTGTCGCAGGCAACGGGAATTCGGCCGGCTTCGCCCAGTTCAACGCGGCAGCAGGTGCGACGGACAAGGACTGGCTCACCACGACGGAGGAACGTGAAGTTGGACGCGAGGCAAACTCTCAGCTCTCGGTCGGCAGGTCCACGGGGGCAGTGGGCACGTCCGCGTCGGGGACCATGAACTGCGCTCTTGCGAGCTCGGCGAAGCGGCCGCCGGCCCGGACGAGCTCGTCGAATGTCCCGGTTTCAATGACCCTTCCCCCATCGAAAACCAGGATACGGCTCGCGTGGCGAATGGTTGCAAGGCGATGCGCGATGACGAAGGTGGTGCGGTTCTTCATCACCTCGTCGAGGGCGGCCTGCAGCTTCGCCTCGGTCGCCGCATCGAGCGCGCTGGTCGCCTCGTCGAGGATCAGGATCGGCGGATTCTTCAGGAGCGCCCGCGCGATCGAGACCCGCTGGCGCTCGCCGCCGGAGAGTGAGCGCCCGCGCTCGCCCACCCGCGTCTGCAGGCCCTCCGGGCTGCGATCGATGAAATCGAGCGCCTGCGCCCGCTCGGCCGCATCCCGCATCTCGTCGTCGGTGGCGTCGGGCTTGCCCACGCGCAGGTTTTCCGCAATCGGGCGGTTGAACAGCAGCGCCTCCTGGAACACCACGCCGATGTTGCGGCGAAGCGAGGCAAGCTTGATGTCGCGGATGTCCATGCCGTCGATCTTGATCACGCCCGACTGCGGGTCGAACGCCCGGTGCAGCAGCGCAAGCGCGGTCGACTTGCCGGCGCCGGTCGGACCGACCAGCGCGATGGTCTGTCCCGGCAGGGCGGTGAAATTCAGATCGACCACCGCGGGCCGCTTGCCGTCGTAGGAGAACGAGACGTCCTTGAACTCGACCAGGCCGTACAGCCGACCGGGATCGGCCGCATTCGGCCGGTCGTGCAGCACCGAGGTCGTGTCGAGCACTTCGAAGAAGTCGGCAAGGCGCGGCGCGTCGACGAACACGCGGTTGACGAACCCGACCGCGAACTCGAGCCGCTGGATGACCATCGTGGCGATCGCCATGAAGGTGACGATCTCGCCGATCGAGGCGAGGCCCTGCAGATGCAGCCAGGTTCCCAGGATGATGATGGCGAGGATCGCGACCGTGGTCGCGGTGCGGGTGAGCACGGTCGAGCGCCGCCCACCAGGTGAGGACCGGCATCTGCGCGCCGAGCAGCTGGTTGACCACGTGCTTGAGCGCCGAGACCTCCGCCTCGATGCGGGCGAAGCTCTGCACCAGGGCGATGTTGCCGAGCGTATCGGTGGTGCGTTCAGCCATCTCGGTATAGTGCTGCTCGACCGTGCTCTGCATGCTTTCGGTCCGCTCTGAGCACCAGCGCCATCAGCACCGCGAAGACGAGGCAGAGCACGATGAGGAGCGACGCGAGCCGCCAATTGAGGAACAGCGAGAGCGGCAGCAGGATGATGAGCGAGACGAAACCGACGAGATGATCGCGGAAGAACGCAAGCCACAAGGCCCACAGCGTGTCGGTGCCGGCAAGCATCACCTTCAGTAGCCGGCCCGAATGGGTGACGCCGTGATAGGCCTGCGGCAGCTGCAGCACATGCTCGAAATAGTCGGTAAGGACGGCGAGGCGGCGCCGGTGCGACAGGCGGTCGGCATGGAGCGCCACCAGCGTGCCGCACACGATGGTGAAGACGCCGAACGCGGCCCATGCGCCGAGCAGCGGCAGCAGATCCTCCCACAACGGCGCCTGTCCGCGCCCCTGTGCGCCGGCGAGCGTGTCGACGACCTTGCCGAACAGCACCGGCTCGGCGAATTGCGCGACCGCCAGCGCGAGATTGGCGACGGCCAGGAGCCAGCCGAGCCTCCGCTCCTTCCCGAGCAGCCCCAACACCCGGATATACAGGCGAACGAGTTTCATGATACCCCCAGCGAACCCTGCCGGACCTTATCACGCCATTTCGCATTCAGCCCATAGGGAGAGGGAGGAGACATGCGCAACAGACCGTGCCTCACATCGGCCGATACGAAGACGATGATGGAGGCGTGCCTCGCAGAGGCCGAGAAGAACAAGTGGAACGTCGCCGTGTCGATCGTCGACGACGGCGGATACCTGCTCGAGTTCCATCGCATGGACGGCGTCGCGGCGATTTCCGCCGAGGTGTCGCTCGGCAAGGCGCGCACCTCGGCGCTCACCCGGCGGCCGAGCAAGTTCTTCGAGGACCGCGTCAAGGACCGGCCGGCGTTCGCCAATTTTCCCGCCGGCCTGCTGATCCAGGGCGGCCTGCCGATCATCTACCAGAACGAATGCGTCGGCGCGATCGGCGTGTCCGGCGTGCAATCGCACGAGGACGAGCAGATCGCCCAGGCCGGCGTGAAGGCGGTGGGGTAGATTGGACATGCCGCTGCGCTCGCCGCACGCTCCCATGCGGCGCTGCTGTTCCTATTTACGATGTCAAACAGCCAACGCTCCGCCCTCCCCGGCGGCCGCTCGACGACTTCGTCGCGCGGCCGTTTCGAGCCGGGCTTCGCCTTCATTCCACGTTGCTCCCCGAAGGGAGCGGAGCGCCGCGAGGGCGCTGGTGCGGATCGCCGCACCCTGGTGCTCCCCCGCTTCATCCCCTTAGCGCGAGGAGGAAGCGAGGGAGCACCGGAACACCTTGCGAGGGTGTCCCGCGCGCCAGTGACGTAGGCGCGCGCGCCCTCGCGGCGCTCCACCGCGGCATGCTGCGACGAGCGGGCCCTTGTCTCGTCGCAATGCTGCCGCTCTCGGCTCCCGCCATCGGTGTCTCTGAAGGATGACGCCCTTGGATGAGCCGAGATGACACCGATGATGCCTCAAGCGCAGGAACAAATCAAGAACAAAAGGTTCGAAAATCAGGAAACCGCAGGTACCGTCCACCGTGCAAGCCCGGACCAACCCGCAGCAATCCCGATCAAGCCGATTCCCCGGCACGTGGCTACTTTCCAGCTGCCGCAAAGGTGGGCCATCAAATGTGTTCTCTCACGCTCACTCGATCGCAACACAGGTGCGACCTGTCGCGAGCACGGCCATGAGCCTCATGCAAGCTCAGATGCACAGAGACCTGAAGTATCCAAAATCGACGCACGTGCTCAAGTCGTCCAATGACTTGGGGTGGTCCACCCTCGTCGCCGATCTCCGCTCTCACGGCCATTACGAAGGGCCCGGGGCTGCCGCGCCGGCGGAAGCGGAAGTTGGGATCATCGTTCGCGGCTCCGACGAAGGGCTCCTGGCGTATAAATTCGACGGAGGCTGGCAGTCCGCGCGGCCGACAACCGGCTCGATCCGGTTGAGGCCGATCGGACGCACGCTCGACGAAGCACGTATCTGCTCGGAACGCGTGGAGGTCTTACACTTATACGTGCCCACCGTCGTCTTTGCGCGCCTGATGGACGATTACAATCTGCCGGCGGCACCGGGACGCTGCATCCGTCATTCCTGTGGGGTGCAGGACGAGCTCATCAACCAGATCGGCCTGACAGTGCTGAAGGAAATGCTGCATCCGACTGCCGCAGGCCGCATGCTCGTGGAAACGTCGTCGCTGCTGCTCGCGGCGCGGCTGGCGCACGCGCACCTGGAGACGGAGCTCATCCGGTTGCCGACACCGTCGCGACATGGTCTGGATGACGGAAGGCTGCGGCGTGTTCTCGCACATATCGAAGAGCATCTCGGCCAAGACATCACTGTCGCCGACCTCGCGAACGTCGCGTGCCTCAGCATCTTCCATTTCACCCGTGCATTCGCCGCCTCGATGGGCGACCCTCCACATCGCTATGTCAGCCGACGGCGGCTGGAGAGCGCGAAGGCAATGATCGCAACGGGACGCGCGTCACTCTGCCAGATTGCCGATCATTGCCGGTTCTCCTCGCAATCGAGCTTTGCTCGCGCGTTCCGACGGGCGACGGGCATGACGCCAGCCGAGTATCGGCGAACATTGCGATAGCATTGCTCAGCCGAGCGCATCCCAACAGCGAGCGATCAAGATCCTGCGGACCGGCGCGGCATGCTGGACCCATGCCGCGCGATTGCCCGGTCGCGTCTGCCGAGGAACACGAGGCCGGCAAGAACGGTCAAAACAATAGCAGGCGCGGTAGGACGGGTGCTCCTTTCCGGCACTAAGTCAGCCTCCGAACACGATGAAAGTCGCACACGCGCCGGTGCCTACAGGGTGATCGCCGGCGAGCGACCGATCCCAATCCACCGAGAGGAACAGGTCAATGAGCCCCGCTTCAAGAGGTGTCGCCTTGATTGTGGAAACAGAGACTCCCGGGTCAACGGATCGCGAAGCTCTGAATTTTAACGAAAGCCGGCTTTCACGGTGGGATGACCGCGATGCCGATGGCCATTCCGCACAGCCCAACAGCCGCGTCAGGGATCCGCTCACAGCACGTGAGCGCGATGTCCTTGTCATGATCAGCCAAGGCTTCTCCAACAAGCGAATCGCTCGGACCCTCGAGATCTCGCCGGAGACCGTGAAATCGCACGTCAAACGCATCTTCTCGAAGCTCTCCGTCAGGACGCGCACCGAAGCCGTATTTCGAGCTGGATCGCTTGGCCTATTGCGATATTCGGAAGCTTGCCTACCCCAGCCGGACCAGGACGGCGCAAGCAGGAGCTGCTACGATCGATTGGTCAGGTTGTGATCGGGACGGCTGCGTTCGCTGGTCCAGATCGTTTCGCCAACGATGACCATGACGATCATCTGTTTAAGGGCGGAGCGATACAATTTCCCGGGCTTGGCGCTGCCCCGCTGCTCCCGCGGAGGCGGAAAATGGCCAAGCCCATCGCGCAGCTCGAACCTCGCCCGGTCATCAAGTACGGCGTGGCGGTACTGGCGGTCGCGGCATCGGTCATCGGAAGCTTGCTACTGCAGGCATCGCTAGACATCACACCTGTCGTCTCGCTCATGCTGTGTGGCGTCATGTTTGCAGCCTGGTTCGGCGGGCTTGGGCCCGGCTTGCTGGCTGTCGCATTGAGCTTGCTCGCTTTCGACTATTTCTTCGTGCCACCGCTCTATTCCTTCGGCTTGCGATACAACGATGCTTTACGAGTGGGTCTGTTTGCGCTCGCGGCGCTGTTCATCGTGGCGTTGAGCACAAAGCAACGAAGCGCGGCACAGTCGTTGCGGCGCATGCACGATGACCTGCAGACCGCCCTCTCCGAGCTGGAACGAGTCAATGCATCACTGCAGACCGAAAATGCCGACAGGCGACGGGCTGAGGCAGAGCTGCGCCGGAGCGAGCGAGCACTGCAGACCATCATCGATACGATCCCGGCCTACGTGGCGCGATTCCGCCCGGACGGCGTGCCGGACTTCATGAACCAGACCTTGCACAATTTCTTCGGCGCGAGTGTGCGCCTCGAAGAGATGCGCAGGACGATGCATCCGGACGATCTCCCGCAGAATTTGCGCGAATGGAATGCACATATTGCTTCGGGAGAGCCGTACGAAAATGAAGTGCGGCTACGGCGAGCCGATGGTGTGTATCGCTGGCATCGCGTCAGACGAGTAGCGCTGCGCGACGAGAACGGCAAGATCGTCAATTGGTACGGAGCGGGCCACGATATCGATGATCAGAAGCAGGCAGAGGAAGCCTTGCGTCGCGCGCAATCAGAGCTTGCCCACGCAAGCCGCGTTGCGACGCTCGGCGAGTTGAGCGCGTCGATTGCACACGATGTAAATCAGCCGCTCAGCGCGATTATTACGAATGCTCAGGCATGCCTCGGGTTCCTCCGCAGCAGCAGCCCGGACCTCGATGAGGTGCGTGATGCGATCGAATGGATCGTCAAAGACGGCAATCGAGCGGGCGAAGTGATCCGCAGGATTCGCGAGCTATCGAGAAAGGCAGAACCGGAGGTGTCACAGATTGACATCAACGGCCTCGTCGAGGAGACCGCAGCGCTGGTGCGCGGTGAGGCGTTCGGCCACAAGGTCGTGGTGCAGCCAGAGCTGGCCTCAGGGCTACCACGGATACGGGGCGACAAGATCCAGCTGCAGCAAGTGCTGATCAACCTAGTGATGAACGGGATCCAGGCCATGGCGTCGGTAGCCGACCGCGCACGCGTCTTGATACTCCGGACCCAGCGGCACGGCGACGACCAGATCCTTGTTGCGGTCGAGGATGTCGGCGTCGGCATTGAACCAGAGAACTTAGGCCGACTGTTCAATGCGTTCTATACGACCAAGGCAAGCGGCTTGGGAATTGGGTTATCGATCTCACGTTCGATCGTTGAAGCGCATGGTGGCCGCGTTTGGGCCGCGCCCAACGCAGGACCGGGGATGACGTTCCAGTTCACTCTGTCGGCTGACCTCGGGAAGACTGCAGCGGCCTCGCCCGACTGACATCTTGCTCAAGCCGAAGCACCGAAGCGCCGGCATGACAGCAGCCTGATCGCATTCGCCTGCGGGGCGCGTGTGCTCCTGGTTGGCAGTCGCTGCGCGACCGGACGCCGCAACATTCGCATCGCCGTCGAAACCGCACGCGATCCCCCGTTCGGGGGATCGTGTGGGGCATGAGACTGCACGACATCCATGCGCGCGACGGCGTCGCCATAAGATGTCGCTGTCGTCAGGATCACGGCAATCGGGGATTCCGGGCTCGTCGTGGTGGACGCGCCGTAGGGCAGCTCGGCTGCGCCACGCTCGAAACCATCAAGGAGAAGATCATGTCGAAGGTTCTGGTTCTTTACTACTCTTCCTACGGCCATATCGAAGCCATGGCGAACGCTGTCGCCGAGGGGGCTCAGCAGGCCGGTGCGCATGTTGACATCAAGCGCGTGCCCGAGCTCGTGCCCGAAGAGATCGCGCGTAAGTCCCACTACAAGCTCGATCAGGTCGCACCGATCGCGAAAGTCGAGGACCTCGCTGCCTACGACGCTATCATCGTGGGTGCCGGCACCCGGTTTGGCCGGCTGCCGTCGCAAATGGCCAATTTCCTCGATCAGGCCGGTGGGCTTTGGGCGCGCGGAGCACTGCACGGCAAGGTCGGTGGTGCGTTTACGTCGACCGGCACGCAACATGGCGGGCAGGAAACGACGCTGTTCTCGATCATCACCAATCTCCTGCACTTCGGCATGGTGATTGTCGGCCTCGATTACGGTCATGTCGGGCAGACGACGATTGACGAGATTACCGGCGGCTCACCTTACGGCGCCACGACGATCGCCGGCCGCGATGGCTTGCGTCGGCCGACCGCGAACGAACTCCAAGGAGCTCGCTATCAGGGCCGCAAGATTGCGGAGACCGCAAACAAGCTGCACGGCTGATACCTTGTCCTCGTCCGCCCTCCCTTCGAATCCCCCTTTGACGCACGACGCGATCCCCCGTTCGGGGGATCGCGTGAAGGGCGAGATCGTCCGACCTCTGTTCAGCACAACACCGCAGTCCGGTGACAAGCTACCAGAGCTACGCCCATGTTACGCATCATCATTCTTGCCGTCGCTCTTTTGATCGATCCAGCGATAACGACCGGGGCCGAGATGTCGGGTTGCAGTCAACTCCCCACTCTCTCCGCGGCTCGCCTTCGCTGGGCAGCAGTGCGCAAGAGCCGTGTCGACCCGGGTCACAGCGAGGAGAGCTGCCGCTCCTATGGCTCGAATTTCATCGACGCGGTGACCACGCGCCAGGCTGCCTCCTTCTGCAGAGACGACGTCGACCGGCAACAGGCCCTCAAGCTGCTCGACGCGGAGATCGAAGCCATTAACGACCTCATCGCGACTTGGTGCAGCGGCTAAGGACCGTAGCCACCCCTTCTGCATCCGAGTGAAGAGCTCGATCAGGCTCGGGCGCTCGATACTGCACGCGTCGGCGGCGGCACACGTTGATCGCGATTGTCAGCGGATGCCTATCTCCCGGCGTTTGGGCCTCGGTTGCCGGCCGCTCGCCCATTTACTCGCCGTCCTTCGGCATCCCCCTTCGACCCATCTGGCGATCCCCCATTCGGGGGATCGTGTGAGTGGCGAGATCGTACGACATCCATGCTCAAGACGAAACGACGGCAACCGCCCCTCTCTGAACCGAAGGAGCAGTGACATGGCAACGGCAACAACAGCGGCGGCAGCGGTCGCCACGGCAGCGGCATCGGGAAAGAAAGCGCCGAAGCCGCTCCCCGCGCCGAACAGCGACTTCTACCAGCTCGCGGACGTCTTGACCGCCGACGAAAGGGCGATCGTCAAGAAAGTGCGCACCTACATGGAGACCAAGGTCCAGCCGATCATCAACAAGTACTGGTCCGACGACGCCTTTCCTTTCGAGTTGCTGCCGTCATTCAAGGAGTTGGGCGTCGGCGGCCTCGGCTACGAGGGCTATGGCTGCGCCGGCGGAAGCCAGAAGCTGTTTGGCTTCGTGGCGATGGAGCTGGCGCGGGTCGACGCTTCGATAGGCACGTTCTTCGGCGTGCACAGCGGCCTGGCGATGGGCTCGATCTATCTCGACGGATCGGAGGAGCAGAAGCAGAAATGGCTGCCGCCGATGGCGCGCTGGGAAAAGATCGGCTGCTTCGGCCTCACCGAGCCGCTGGTGGGTTCGGGAACGAGCGGAGGGATGACCACAACCGCGAAGCGCGAGGGCGACACCTGGGTGCTCAATGGTCAGAAACGCTGGATCGGCAACGCCACCTGGTGCGACATCTCGATCATCTGGGCGCGCGATGTCGCCGACAATCAGGTCAAGGGCTTCATCGTCGAGAACAAGACCACGCCCGGCTTCAGCGTCGAGAAGATCGAGCACAAGATCGCGCTCAAGGTCGTGCAGAACGGCCAGATCACCTTGAAGGACGTGCGGGTGCCGGAAGCGAACCGCCTGCAGGCCGGCAACTCCTTCCGCGACACCGCGCGCGTGCTGCGGATGACACGCTACATGGTGGGTTGGGCCTCGACCGGCGTGCAGATGGGCGCGTTCGAGCACACGCTCAAGTATGCCCAGGAGCGGCTGCAGTTCGGCAAGCCGATCGCTTCGTTTCAGATGGTGCAGGATCTCCTTGCCAAGATGCTCGCCAACGTGACCGCCTGCCAGTGCCTGATGGTGCGGCTCGCGCAGATGGATGACGAGGGCAAGCTCGAGGACCATCACGCCTCACTGGCGAAGGCGTTCTGCACAGCGAAGTCGCGTGAGACGGTCGCCTGGGGCCGCGAGCTGCTGGGCGGCAACGGCATCGTCGCCGACTACAACGTCGCGCGCTTCTTCGCCGATGCCGAAGCGCTCTACTCCTACGAAGGCACGTATCAGATGCAGAACCTGATCGTCGGCAAGGCCATCACCGGCATCGGCGCCTTCGTGTGACAGCCCAAGCGCCGGCATTCCATCGCCGGCACGCCCCCCCTCCAGGCAGGAGATATGATCATGGCTTCGCCAACAGCAACACTCACGCCTTCGCCCGCCATGGCGCCGGCCGCGCCGGCCGCGGCAGCGCTGACGCTCGCGAACGTCCTGTACGAGAAGAAGGACGCGATCGCCTATGTGACGGTGAATCGCCCCAAGGTGCTCAACGCCCTGAACACGCCGACCTGGAGGGACCTGCGCACAGCCTTCGAGGATGCGCAGAACGACGCCACGGTGCGCGGCGTCATCTTGACCGGAGCCGGCAAAGCGTTCATCGCCGGCGCCGACATCAGCGAGCTCGCGCACGCAACCGCGGTCGACGCTGAACAGTCCAGCCGTTTCGGCCAAGGGGTTCTCGATCTGATCGAGAACCTCGGCAAGCCGGTGGTCGCGGCCGTCAATGGCTTTGCCCTCGGCGGCGGCTGCGAAACCGCCATGGCCTGCACCATCAGGATCGCCGTGGACACCGCGAAATTCGGCCAGCCGGAAGTCACACTCGGACTCGTTCCGGGGGGCGGCGGAACGCAACGGCTGCCGCGGCTGGTCGGCAAGGGCCGCGCCCTGCAGCTCATCCTGTCGGGAGAGATGATCAGCGCGCAGGAGGCCTATCGCATCGGGCTCGTCAACGAAGTGGTTCCCGCCACTGACCTGATCACGCGCGCCGAAGCCATCCTGAGCAAGATCGCATCCAACGCTCCGATCGCCGTCAAGTTCGCGCTCGAGGCGGCGAACAAGGTGGTGGAGACGAGCCAAAGCGAAGGACAGCTTCTCGAAGCATCCTACTTCGGGCTGTGCGCCGCAACCGAGGACAAGAAGGAAGGCACGACCGCCTTCCTCGAAAAGCGCGCGCCGCAGTTCCGCGGGCGCTGAATCGCGAGCACGGAGGCATTTATGACAACGGACAATATCTTTTCGGGATTGAAGGTCGTGGACCTGGCAAGCTTTATTGCCGGTCCGGCCGCTGCCGTGATCCTCTCGGACTTCGGCGCCGAGGTGATCAAGGTCGAGCCGCCGAAAGGCGAGCTGTGGCGGATCGCCCACAAGATCCCGCCGCAGCCGATGGCCAAAGACGCCTACGCCTGGCATTTGAACAACCGGAACAAGCGGGGCCTGGCGCTTGATCTCAAATCGCCGGGTGCCGCGGCGGTGATGGAGCGCCTGGTCAGATGGGCGGACGTGCTCATCGTCAACACGCCGCATCCGGCGCGCAAGAAGCTGCACCTCGAGTACGAGGATGTCGTGCAATGGAATCCCCGCCTGATCTATGCCGACCTCACCGGCTTCGGCGAGAAGGGGCCTGACGCCGACCTTCCGGGGTTCGATATCACGGCCTACTGGGCGCGCAGCGGTTTGCTGTCGCAGACGCGCGACGCCGGCGCGCCCCCCACATGGCCGCTATCGGGCAGCGGCGATCACGCCACGGCGGTCGGTCTCTATTCGGCGATCGTCACTGCCCTGTACCGGCGTGAGCGGACGGGCAAGGGCTCGTATGTCACGACGTCGCTTCTTGCCGAGGGCGTATGGGCCGCGGGAGTCTTCGTTCAGGCTGCTTTGGCAGAGGCGAAGTTCTACGGGCTGCACGACCGCAAGAGTCCCCCGAATCCGACAATGAATGTGTACCGGAGTAGCGATAATCAATGGTTCCTGCTGCTGGTGACGCCGGACAAGGTGTCTGCGCTGGCGACCGGCATCGGGCAGCCGGAGCTCCTGACGGACGCCCGGTTCGCTGATCCGGCAAAGCTGGTTGCGAACGCGGCGCAGCTCACGGCGATCCTGGACGGGGTGTTTTCCTCCCAGCCGATGGCGCACTGGCGCGAGGTTTTCGACCACGCCCATATCACCTTCGGCGAGGTGAAGGCGCCAAGCGAAGTCATCAATGACCCGCAACTACGGGAAAACGACATCGTCGTTCCCCTCGAAGGCGCCGGCGGTAAGCTGACCTCGACGATCAGCAGCCCGATTCAGGTGCATGGCGTCACGAAAGTGCCGGCGAGACGCGCTCCAGAACTTGGCGAGCACAATGAAGAGATTCTCAAACAGCTCGGCTTCAACGCGAACGACATCGACGGCTTGCGCGCGAGCGGTGCCACTCCGAAGGCAGGGGAGCGCGCGGCGTAGCGTCCTCGGAACGCACGGATAGGGCGAGATGCCGCGTAAGCATGTCGGAAATCTTCGCAGGATGGAACGAGAGCAACGACAATGAGCGCTGTGCAAACCGGGCCGCTTTGGCGCATTGCGTCCACCCACATGCCGACCAAGTGGGGAATGTTCGATGCCATCGGGTTCGAGCGCGATGTGTCGAACGGCACCCGGCGGGTCGAAACCGCCCTGGCCCTCGTCATGGGCGATCCGACCGAGGGAGTCCCGTTGCTGCGAATCCACTCGCAGTGCTTCACGGGAGAAGTGCTCGGATCGCTGCGCTGCGATTGCCACGATCAGCTGGAAATGGCCATGCAGGCCATCGCCGAAGAAGGTCGCGGGCTCGTGATCTATGAGTATCAGGAGGGCCGCGGCATCGGCTTGATGGCGAAGTTGGAAGCCTACGAACTGCAGGATGCCGGCTTCGATACCGTAGAGGCCAATCACGCCCTGGGGTTCAAGGCCGATTGCCGAGACTTCGGTATGCCGGCCGCGATCCTGCGCGATCTCGGCATCAAGCGGGTTCGTCTGCTCTCGAACAATCCGCGCAAGGCCAGCGCCTTGGCGAAGAGCGGCGTCGAGCTGGTCGTGCAGCTCAGCTGCGAAGCTCAGCCGAATCCGCACTCGTTTGCCTATCTGCGGACCAAAAAGGAAAAAATGGGGCACGCCCTGAGCCTTCGGCAGGGCGGAAGCACAGACCAGACAATCGCCTGGCGGGCGCACGGCATCGAGACCCAGCTCTGAATTCTTCAGGCGGACGCAGGAGGCAGACCATGACCGATATCATTACCGCTCGTACCGACAGCATTCTACGCGTGGAGTTGAATCGTCCGACCAAGAGGAACGCGATGACGTCTGGCATGTATACGACTCTCGCGGATGTCTTCAACGAAGCCGCCAAGGATGAACGCACGCGCGTCGTACTCTGGCATGGCGCGGGGGATTCGTTCAGCGCCGGCAACGATGTCGAAGACTTTCTGAAGAATCCCCCGGGGCCAGGAGAGTCTCCGCAGGCCCGGCTGATGAAAGCACTGCTCGATTTCGACAAGCCGCTGGTCGCAGCCGTGCACGGTGCCGCCATCGGCGGTGGAACCACCATGCTGACGCACTGCGACTTCGTGTACGCGGGCGAGAGCGCGAAGTTCCAGATGCCTTTCATCAATCTTGCCGTGGTGCCGGAGTTCGGCTCGAGCTGCTCGGTTCCGGCGCGGATCGGGCACATCCGTGCGGCGGAGCTGATCTTGTTGGGACTGCCTTTCGACGCCAAGCGCGCTGCGGACTTAGGGTTCGTTACTCAGGTCGTGCCCGATCAGGACCTGCTGGCGACGGCGACCGGAACGGCGCGGAAGCTCGCGGCGAAGCCTGCCCACGCGCTGCAAGCCAGCAAGCGGCTCATGAAGCAGCCGTTTCGCGAGCAGATCAAGGCGGCAATGGAGGCCGAGAACCAGGAGTTCAGCGCGCGGGTTCGTTCCGAAGAAGCAAGAGAAGCACTTGCGGCGTTTCTGGAGAAGCGCCGCGTGCCTGCGGAGGCCGTGCGATGATGCACGTGCACTCGCTCGGCCGAGCCGCTCGATACTATCCGGAGCGTCCGGCAGCTCTTGGCTCCGAAGTCAAGCATTCGACCTTTCGAGAGCTCCACGATCGTGTGGTCGCCGTCGTCGCGGGGCTCAGCCGACATGGATTTCGTGCGGGCGACCGGCTCGCCCTGCTCCTCCCCAACGAACCCGAGTACCTCGAGCTGATATATGCCTGCAGCTGGCTGGGCGTGATTGCGGTGCCTGTGAACGCCCGGTCCTCGGCGGCCGAGATCGATCGCGTGCTCGCCGACGCCAATCCGCGGGGCCTCATTCGGCACTCGTCGCTGCCGGCGCCGACTGTGCACCCTCCATGGGAGCTGGTGCTGGACAAAGAGCCGCTGGACGCTCCGAGCGCGTCCTGTCCGGACCCGATCTACGACCCTGACGCAATCCTCGCTCTCATCTACACGAGCGGCACGACCGGCCGTCCCAAAGGCGTGAACGTGACCCACGCAAACATCCAGGCCAATATCGACCACCTCAATTACTGGATGCCTTACCGCGAAGGTGGTGTGCACCTCCACGCAGCACCGGTTTTTCACATTCTCGATTTTCCTTTCATCTTTGCGGCGCCGGCCTTCGGCACGTGCCAGATCACGATCCCGAAGTTCAGCGCAGCGAGCTTCTGCGAGACGGTTGCCCGGGAACGCGTCAGCCAAACCGTGCTGGTGCCGACGATGATCAACATCTTGACGCAGTTCCCGGATCTCGCGGCCTTCGATCTGACCAGCCTCCAGGTCCTGGCCTACGGCGGATCACCGATGTCCCCTGCATTGCTCCGTCGAACGAGAGAGGTCCTGCCACATCTCAAGCTCGTCCAGGGCTACGGGCTGAGCGAAACGGGGTTTCTCACTGGCCTCCAGGATCACGAGCACACGGAGGACAGGCTCACGTCCTGTGGCCGGCCGTGTCCCGGCGTCGACTTGCGTGTCATCGACGAAGCCGGAAGGGAGCTCGGACCGGGGCACCGTGGTGAGCTGGTGGCGCGCGGCGCCAATATCATGCACGGTTACTGGAACAATCCGGATGAGACCGGGCTCGCGTTTCGAGACGGAATGTTTCGAACGGGCGACGTCGGCTACCGCGACGCGAACGGCTATTTCTACATCCTCGACCGCGCGAAAGACATGATCGTCACGGGTGGGGAGAATGTCTATAGCGGCGAAGTCGAAGCCGTCATTTACGAGCATCCTGCGGTTCTAGAAGCAGCGGTCTTCGGAATACCCGACCCGCAATGGGGCGAGCTCGTGGCGGCATGCGTGGTGCGCAAGCCCGGAAAAGCTCTCAGCACCGATGACCTGATTGCTCATTGCCGGCGATTCCTCGCCAACTACAAAATCCCTCGCCACATCGAGTTCTCGGAAACCGAGCTGCCGAAGAGCGGTAGCGGCAAGATCCTGAAGAGCCTCCTGCGCGAGCGCTTTTGGGTTGGTCAGAAGCGCGCCGTCGGTTGATTGGCCAATGCAGGTCGAAAGCATGGGAAGCCATAGTTGTGAAAGGAGAATACCATGACTGACGCTCTGGCGACGAATTCGAAATCGAAGCCCAGACCCGCCCGCAAGACCGCGGTTGGCCGACTGTTCGTTCTCGAGCTGAGTCGCGGTCACATTCACTCGATGAGCCCGGACGGGTCCGACCGGAAGGTCATCGTTACCGATTGTCATCTGCCGGACGGCATCGCGATCGATGTCGCCGCCGGCCATATCTACTGGACCAACATGGGCTCCAGTCCAAGCGCGAACGATGGCTCCATCGAGCGCGCCGACATTGGCGGAAAGAATCGAAGGATCATCGTCCCGCCCGGTGACACATTCACGCCGAAGCAGATCCAGCTCGATACGAAGGACGGCAAGCTCTACTGGTGCGACCGCGAAGGGATGCGCGTGATGCGCGCGAACCTCGACGGCTCGCACATTGAGACTTTGGTCGAGACCGGCCGCGGCGACGCGGATCGCCGCGACCAGACCAGGTGGTGCGTCGGAATTACCATCGACCCGAAGCTTGGGAAAATCTACTGGACGCAAAAAGGCCCGGACAACGCTGGCCTGGGCCGTATCTTCCGCGCCAACATCGATGTCCCGAAGGGCGAGAGCCCGACGAACCGCTCCGATATCGAGGTGCTGTTCGATCAGCTGCCGGAACCCATCGACCTCGAGCTCGATCTGGCGAACCGCGTCCTCTATTGGACTGACCGCGGCGATCCTCCACGCGGCAACACCGTCAATCGCGCGTCGATCGACAAAAAGGCCGTGCCAGAGATCCTGATCACGCACCTGATGGAGGGAATTGGCATCGCCCTCGACGTTTCCGGCAACCGGATGTTCGTCACCGACTTCGCCGGCTCGGTCTATTCCGCCGATCTCGATGGAAAGAACGAGCGCAATTTCCTCTACGCGCAGGGCAATCTCACCGGCATCGCCTACACGGAAATCTGACATCCGATCAAAGGAGAACCAAACCATGTCGAACAACAAGCCTATTCGCCGCATCGCCATCATCGGAACGGGCGTCATCGGCGCGAGCTGGACCACGCTGTTTCTCGCCAAGGGACTACAGGTCGTGGCGACGGACATCGCGCCGAACGCAGAAGCCGCGCTGAGGAAGTTCGTGGAGACCGCCTGGCCGGCGCTCAAACGATTGGGCCTCTCATCCGGCGCGTCGCAGTCGAACCTGACGTTCACCCCCGCGCTCGCGGAAGCGGTCGCCGGCGCCGACCTCGTCCAGGAGAACGGGCCCGAGCGGATCGATTTCAAGCAGAAGCTCTATGGACAGCTGGACGAGCTGCTGCCGCCCGACGTGATCATCGCGTCGAGCTCGTCGGGGCTCACCATGAGCGAAATCCAGTCGGGCGCCGCGTCCCATCCCGAGCGCTGCGTCATCGCCCATCCGTTCAATCCGCCGCACTTGATCCCGCTGGTCGAGATTGTCGGCGGGGCAAAGACCTCGGAGGCGACGATCCGGCGCGCGGCGGAATTTTATACGTCGATCGGGCAGCGGACGGTGCGCCTCAACAAGGAAATGCCAGGCCACGTCGCCAACCGCCTCCAGGCCGCATTGGCGCGCGAGGTCTATTACCTCGTTGCCGATGGCGTCGTGAGCGCTGCCGATGTTGACACGGCCTTGTGCTGGGGCCCGGGCCTGCGCTGGGGGGTCATGGGCAATTTGATGCTCAACCACCTCGGCGGCGGCCCCGGCGGCATCGAGCACTTCTTCCAACAGTTCACCGGCCCGATGACGGCTTGGTGGAAGAGCCTCGGCTCGCCGGTGTTGACGCCGGAGGTGCAAAAGACGCTCATCGATGGCCTCCACGCAGAAGTAGGCTCGCGCTCGATTGCCGATCTGGAGGCGCAACGCGACGAGGTTCTGCTCGGGCTGCTCGAGTTGCGCCGCAAGTATGACAAGAACGGCTCGCGCGAGGAGGCCGCATGACCTTGCGTGATCTTCGCGAGTTCCAGGAGCTCATGGTCCGCGCCTACGTGCGCAACATGATGTTCCTGGCGACGCTTCCCTACCACATGGCGGGAGGAGATGCGTCGCAACCGCATGTGATGCTTCTCGGCGCAGGAGCGGCAGAACCGCTCCTGTTCCTGAGCAGGATGACCACCGCAATCAATGAGCCGGAGCAAAGGCGAGCAATGAGTGATACGTTGGAAGATATTCGGCCGCGCCCCGCGCAGGTTGCCCGGCCGCCCGCAAGCGAAACCGTGCCGACGACGGGTGCGCCTGGTGTGAGGCGGAAGCGCATCGTGATCGTCGGCGGCGGATTTGCCGGCATTGCCGCGGCTCGCGCGTTGAAACGAGCCGACGCCGACATCGTCCTGATCGACCGTCGCAATCACTACATCTTCCAGCCGCTGCTCTATCAGGTGGCGACGGCGGTCCTCTCTCCCGCCGAAATCGCGGCGCCGATCCGTCAGCTCGAGGTGAAGCAGCGAAACCTCAGTGTGCTCCTGGCCGAGGTAACCGGCGTCGACGTTGCTTCCCGCACGATCGCGGCGTCCTCCCCGGGCGTGGGCGTCCGCGAGATCGCGTTTGATTATCTGGTGGTTGCGACCGGCATGCGCCCGAGCTACTTCGGGCACGACGAGTTCGCGCGATATGCGCCGGGGCTCAAGAGCCTCAGCGACGCCGAGACGATCCGAGCCAAAATCCTGGGCGCGTTCGAACTGGCTGCAACGACCGAGGACGAGGACGAACGCGCGCGACAGATGACGTTCGTGCTGGTCGGCGCCGGTCCCACCGGCGTGGAGCTCGCGGCGTCCTTGGCGCACATGGTGAGGGTCACCTTGCGCGGAAACTTCCGCCGCATCGATCCATCGAAGAGCGCCATCATTCTGCTCGACGCAGGCAACCGGGTCCTGCCGACTTTTGCCGAGCCGCTGTCCCGCAGGGTGACCCGGCGGCTCACGAAGCTCGGCGTGAAGGTCCTGACCGGAGTCAAGGTCGAGACCGTCGACGAGCAGGGCGTTGTCGCCGGCGGAATGAGGATCCCGAGCGCAACGGTGCTGTGGACCGCGGGGGTCACGGCATCGACGATTCCAAAGATGCTCGGTACCAAAACCGACCGCGCGGGGCGGGCGCTCGTTGACCCGTTCCTGAAGGTCGTGGATGCGCCCGGAGTGTTCGTGGTCGGCGACGCGGCGTCGGTCATGCAAAACGGACATCCGGTGCCCGGCGTGGCGCAGGCGGCGATACAGGGAGGGCGGTATGTCGGGCGGCTGATCGCGAAGGAGCTGAAGGCGCGGAAGGTCAAACGTCCGTTCCGCTATTTCGACAAGGGCAGCATGGCCGTCGTCGGCAAGAATTATGCGGTGCTGGAGCGAGGCTGGCTGCGCACGGCCGGCTTCCTGACCTGGCTGGTATGGGCGTTCGTTCACATCCTCTCCCTGCCGCAGCTGCAGAACCGCCTGCGCGTGCAGCGCCAGTGGCTCTGGTCCTATTTCACCGGCCAGCGCAGCTCGCGATTGATCCCGGAGCTCCCGCGGGCCGGAACCCAAGAGCCTGGCGGCTGAGCCGACGCTTGCGTCATGAAATTCCGCCTGCCTTCGCGCTCTCGCCGCGTTGGCGGGGTCAGCGATCGGCGTCCTGACGTCGCTCGGCTCAGCCTGGCTCACTCAGCACCGTCAGGACCGCGTCACGTATCCGGTCGTCGGTTGCCGGCCGCTCGCCCATTTGCCCGCCGTTCCTCCGCATCCCCCTTCGACGCACCAGGCGATCCCCCGTTCGGGGGATCGCACGCGGAGCGAGATCGTACGACATCACGGCGCGGGAACTGGCGGGCGCATGGCGCTGCGACCAAAGGGAACGAGCGATGGAAATCATTTCGCGACCGGGCCGCCTGGCCAACTCGGGTTGGTTCATGACTTCTCTGTCAGCGCTTGTCGAAGGACATCACAGCGTCAGCCATGCCACTGACCTCGTGACGCAACGCACGCGCCTGCCTGAGTTCCTGGCGCTGATGAAACCCCGCGTGATGTTGCTTGCCGTCTTCACGGCGCTGGTTGGTCTGGTGATCGCGCCGGGTCAGCTCGGTCCACTGTTCGGGTCCATCGCGATTTTCGCCATCGCCTGCGGGGCCGGTGCCGCAGGCGTGCTCAACATGTGGTGCGATGCGGATATCGACGCCGTGATGACTCGCACCGTGATGCGTCCAATCCCACGCGGCACAGTGTCCCGGGCCGAAGCGCTTCTATTCGGACTTGTCCTTGCCTGCACTGCAGTCGCCGTTCTTGCTCTCGCGGTCAACGTCAAGGCGGCGGCGCTGCTCGCCTTCGCGATCTTCTTCTACGTCGTCGTGTACACGATATGGCTGAAGCGGCAGACGCCACAGAATATCGTCATCGGTGGCGCCGCCGGCGCGCTGCCGCCGGTGATCGGCTGGGCTGCCGCAAGCGGAGATGTCGGGCTGGAGCCGCTTGTCTTGTTCCTCATCATCTTCCTGTGGACGCCGCCCCATTTCTGGGCGTTGGCGCTCAATCGTAGCGACGAGTATGCGCGCGCGGGCGTCCCCATGCTGCCCGTCGTTGCCGGAAGGGCGGAAACAACGCGGCAGATCCTGATCTATAGCGTTGTTCTGCTCCCCGTTTCGCTGCTGCCGTGGGCACTCGGGTTTGCCGGCACGACCTATGGCGCGGTTGCCGTTGTTGGCGGGGCAATCTTCGTTGCGCTCGCGTTGCAACTGCGCCGGAGCCGTGAGACCGACCGGCAAGCCGCTCGCCGCTTGTTCGTGTTTTCCATTTCCTACCTGTTCGTCTTGTTTGCGGTTCTCTTGACCGACAGCACCGGCGATCCGCGGTCATCCATGCTCTCATCGCGTGATGCTCGGCCGGCCGCCGGATCGGCAGTCCGAACCGCATGCACGTCCACCACTGTCAGGGCAGACGAGGTCTAACATGCGGTACGCTGTCCTAGCCCTTCTGGTGATCGGCGCCGCGACGCTCGGCGGCTGTTCTGAAGGCGTCCTCGACCCGAAAGGACCCATTGCGGCCGCCGAACGGCTCATTCTGTTCAACGCGGTCGGCATCATGCTGGCGATCGTGATCCCGACGGTCCTCGCCACGCTTGGCGTCGCCTATTGGTTTCGCGCGTCGAACAAGGGCGCCAGCTACCGGCCCGATTTCAAGTATTCCGGCCGGCTCGAGCTGCTGGTGTGGTCGATACCCGCCATGACGGTGTTCCTGCTGGGCGGCCTCGCCTGGGTCAGCTCATACGACCTCGACCCGCCCAAGCCGATTGCCTCCACGGCGAAGCCGGTCAGGGTTCAGGTCGTCTCGCTCGATTGGAAATGGCTGTTCATCTATCCCGAGCAGGGCATCGCGACCGTCAACCAGCTCACCATTCCGGTCGGCACGCCGGTCAGCTTCGAGCTGACGTCCTCGGGCGTGATGAACAGCTTCTGGGTGCCGCAGCTCGGCGGCCAGATCTACACCATGGCAGGGATGACGACGCGCCTTCACCTGCAGGCCGATCATCCCGGAACGTACCGCGGTGTGTCGGCCAACTACAGCGGCGAGGGCTTTGCCGATATGCGCTTTGCCGTTGATGCGGTGCCGGCCGGGACGTTTGCGCAGTGGGTGGATGCGGCGCGCAGCGCCGGTCCGGTGCTCGACGCTCAGGCTTACGCCGACCTGGCCAAGCCGAGCAAAGCGGTTGCGCCTTTCACCTACCGTGCCGTCGCGACCGACCTGTTCACCAGCGTCCTGAGCTCGACGATGCAGGCGGACGGCCCGTCACAGCTCACCAGTGCCGCATCACAAAGGGCAGAAAAATGAATCTCCTTGGCAAGCTCAGCTGGGACGCAATTCCATTCGACCAGCCGATCATCATGGGCGCCTCGGGCGGCGTGATCCTGGGCATAGTGTGCGTCCTTGGGTGGGTCACGTTGAAGGGCTACGTGCCTTACCTGTGGCGCGAGTGGATCACCTCCGTCGATCATAAGCGCATCGGCGTCATGTATATCGTGCTGGCGATGCTCATGCTGCTGCGCGGCTTCTCCGATGCGATCATGATGCGCGCGCAGCAGGCGGTCGCGGCGGGCGGCGCGCAGGGCTATCTGCCGCCCGAGCATTTCGACCAGATTTTCTCGGCGCACGGCACCATCATGATTTTCTTCGTGGCGATGCCGCTCGTGATCGGATTGATGAATTTCGTCGTGCCGCTGCAGCTCGGTGTCCGCGACATGGCGTTTCCGACATTGAACTCCGTGTCTCTGGGTCTGACCGCATCGGGCGTCCTCCTGACGAATATCTCGCTGGCGGTCGGCGAATTCGCCAAGACCGGCTGGGTCGCCTATCCGCCGCTCAGCGAGCTGCAGTTCTCGCCGGGCGTTGGCGTCGACTACTACCTGTGGGCGCTGCAGATCTCCGGCATCGGCACGTTGCTGACGGGAATAAACTTCGTCACCACGATCCTGAAAACGCGTGCACCCGGCATGGGCTACATGCGCATGCCGGTGTTCTGCTGGACGGCGTTGGCCTCGAACCTGCTCATGGTCGCGGCCTTTCCGGTCCTGACCGCCGCCTTCGCGATGCTGCTGCTTGACCGTTATCTCGGGTTTCACTTCTTTTCGGTCGACGCGGGCGGCAACCCGATGATGTACGTCAATCTGTTCTGGGTGTGGGGTCACCCGGAGGTCTACATCCTGGTCCTGCCGGCGTTCGGCATCTACTCCGAGGTGAGCGCGACCTTCTCCGGCAAGCCGCTGTTCGGCTACCGCTCGATGGTGGCCGCCACCATGGTGATCTGCGTTCTCTCGTTCATGGTCTGGCTGCACCATTTCTTCACCATGGGCGCCAGTGCCGACGTCAACGCCCTCTTCGGCATGATGAGCATGATCATCGCGGTGCCGACGGGCGTCAAAATCTTCAACTGGCTGTTCACGATGTATGGCGGGCGCGTTCGTTTCACCGTGCCGGTGCTGTGGACAATCGGCTTCATGGTGACGTTCGTCTTCGGCGGATTGACCGGGGTGCTGCTGGCTCTGCCTGCGGTCGATTGGCAGATGCACAACAGCCTGTTCCTGGTCGCCCATTTCCATCACGTCATCATCCCCGGCGTCGTGTTCGCCACCTTCGCTGGCTACAACTATTGGTTCCCCAAGGCATTCGGCTTCACGCTCGACGAACGCTGGGGCAAGCGCGCGTTCTGGTGCTGGTTCATCGGCTTCCATGTCGCCTTCATGCCGCTCTATGTGCTCGGCCTGATGGGCATGACGCGGCGCCTGCAGCATTACGACGTCGTCTCCTGGCAGCCGTGGCTGCAGCTCGCGGCGGTCGGTGCGGTCATCATTCTCGCCGGCGTCGCCTGCCAGGTCGCACAGCTCGTCGTCTCGATCCGCGACCGGGAGCAGCTCCGCATCACAGCGGACCCGTGGAACGGCCGCACCCTGGAATGGTCCACGGCCTCGCCGCCGCCGGCCTGGAACTTCGCGGTCCTGCCGCATGTCGCCGAGACCGACGCATTCTGGAGCAGCAAGCAACGGGCGCGCGCCGGGCGGGGTCAGCCCGCGCACTTGCCTGAGTACCAGCCGATCGAGATGCCGAAAAACAGCGCGATTGGCTTCGTCACGGCATTCTTTGCCGTGGTTACCGGTTTCGCCCTGATCTGGCACATCTGGTGGATGGCCGGCCTCGGCGTGCTCGGCGCCTTCGTGACGCTGCTCGTGTTCGCGTTCCGCGATGAAGAAGAGACCGAGATCCCGGCCGAGCGAATCGCCCGGTTTGATCGAGCTCACCCGACGGAGGTTGCGGTATGAACATCGCGGTTACCATCGATAACGTCCCTCAGGACGCGCTGACGAACGCAAGCGAAGCCGGTCCTGCGCCGAAGCGGATCGTCGTTGCCTACGGCTTCTGGATCTTCCTGCTGAGCGACATCGTGATGTTCGCGGCGCTGTTTGCCGCCTACGCGGTGCTCATGCGCGCGACCGCGGGTGGCCCGTCCGGCGCGCAGCTGTTCAATCAAGGTACCGCCGCGATCGAAACCGCCTGTCTTCTCGTCTCGAGCTACACCTGCGGACTGATGTCGCTCGCGGTCGGGGCACGGCGCCGTGCCGCCTTCTATCTCGGCGCCGTGGTCACGTTCGTGCTCGGGGCGGCGTTTCTCGCTCTCGAGGTCCGTGAGTTCGCCGACATGATCGCCCGCGGTGCGGGCCCGCAACGCAGCGCGTTCCTGTCCGCCTTCTTCACGCTGGTCGGCTGCCACGGGCTGCACGTCACCGCCGGACTGGTCTGGCTGGTGGTGATGATGGCCCAGGTCGCTGTCAGGGGCTTTCGCGCCAACGTTGAGCGCCGCCTGCTGTGCTTTTCCCTCTTCTGGCACGCGCTCGACATCATTTGGGTCTGGCTGTTCACGGTCGTCTATCTGATGGGAGCTCGTCCATGACCGACACGCATTACGATCGCGCACCCGGCGACACCGTAGATCTGGAAGAGGGGGCGTCGTCAGGCGCGCTCGTCTACACGATCGGATTGCTGCTCGCAGCGATCCTCACAGCCGTCTCGTTCTGGGCCGCCAACACATCGCTGCTCTGGGCGCCCGGAATCGCGCTCGGGCTTACGGTCCTCGCCATCGCCCAGATGGGAGTTCACCTGGTCTTCTTCCTGCACATCACCACCGGGCCGGACAACACCAACAACGTCCTGGCGCTGGCGTTCGGCGTCCTCATCGTGACCATCGTCGTCGCCGGTTCGCTGTGGATCATGGCCAATCTGAACGACAGCATGATGCCGCCGGCCGAGCTGATGAACATGCATAGGCAGCACTGAGCGACCTCACCGCCAGAGCGATGACCTGGGAGCACGGTTGAATGCACACCAGCGCCGCCTCGCCTCGATTCACCGGGAATGTGACGGATGCGTTGGCCGCCGCGCGCGAGCCGCTGCTCTTTGCCATTCGGCTTTGGGCTTCCGTCTCTCTCGCGCTCTTCGTCGCGTTCTGGCTCCAGCTCGACAACCCGTACTGGGCCGGCACCTCCGCGGCCATCGTGTGCCAGCCGCAGCTCGGCGCTTCGCTGCGCAAGGGCTGGTTCCGGATGATCGGCACTGTGGTCGGCGCGGCGATGATCGTGGTGCTGACCGCGTGGTTTCCGCAGGACCGCATCGGTTTTCTCGGGCTGCTCGCCCTGTGGTGCGCCGTCTGCGTTTTCGTGGCCACGGTGCTGCACAACTTCGCGTCCTACGCGGCGGCGCTCGCCGGCTACACGGCGGCGATCATCGCCTCGAACACGCTTGGCGCGACCGGAGGCGCGAGTGCGGACGTCTTCATGCTGGCGGTTTTTCGCGCCAGCGAAATCTGCATCGGGATCGTGTGCGCCGGCATCGTGCTCGCCGGGACGGATCTCGGCGGCGCCCAGCGGCGGCTGGCCGCATCGTTCGCCAATCTCGCGACCGAGATCGCCGGCCGATTTACCCGCATGCTGGCCATGGCCGGCCCGCAACTGCCGGACACGCAAACCGAGCGTCGTGAGCTCGTCCGCCGCGTCATCGCGCTCGATCCGATGATCGACCAAGCGCTCGGAGAATCCAGTCACGTGCGCGACCACTCGTCGACATTGCAGGCAGCCGTCCACGGCCTGTTCAGAGCGCTGGATGGTTGGCGTGGCGTTGCGACACGCCTGAGCCGGTCGCCGGACGACATGGATCGGCAGGGTGCGGAAACCATCCTGCGCTGCATTCCGGTCGCGCTGCGAGCGGCGCAGGACTCGGGCTCGCCGGCACGCTGGATGGCCAACCCAACAGCCTTGCGCCGCTCTTGCCAGGAGGCGGTGCGAACGCTGCTCGCTCTCCCGACCGGCACGCCATCGCTGCGACTTCTCGCCGATGAGACCGCCCAGGTGCTGGCCGGCATCCTGCGCGCGCTCGACGGGCTGGCGCTGCTCGTCGATGCTCCTCTCCCAGCTGCTTCCCCCGACCGCGGATTGCGCGAATTCGTACCCGACTGGTTGCCCGCTCTCGTCAATGCGGCACGCGCCTTCATGATAATCGCTGCCGCCGAGCTGTTCTGGGTTGCCACTGCGTGGCCCAATGGGGCCTCAACCTTCGTGTTCAGTGCGATCCTGCTACTGTTGCTTTCGCCGCGCGGCGATCTGGCCTACGGCGCCGCTGTCGCGTTCTCGCTCGGCATCGCCGTCTGCATCGTCGTCGCTGCCATCATCAAGTTCGCCGTGCTGCCGGCATTCGAGACGTTCCCAGCGTTCTGCTTCGCCATCGGGCTTTACCTCGTACCGGTCGGCTTTGCCTTGGCCTGGAGCCGGCAGCCTGCGGCGATCGCCGTGTTCTCCGCCGTGAGCGTCAACGTCATGCCTCTTCTCGCGCCCACCAACCAGATGAGCTACGACACGTCGCAGTTCTACAATTCCGCGCTGTCGATCGTGGCAGGCTGCGGCATCGCACCACTGGCATTTCGCCTGTTGCCGCCGCTATCGCCGGCGCTGCGGACGCGTCGGCTGCTCGCCTCGGCCTTGCGCGATCTGCGCCGCCTTGCGATCGCCCTTCCGCTCGCGAGATCGGAGGATTGGGAGGGCCGCATGTACGGCCGCCTTGCGGCACTGCCGGACCAGGCCGAGCCGTTGCAGCGCGCGCAACTGCTGGCAGCGCTGTCGGTCGGCAGCGAGATCATCCACCTTCGCCGCATGGCTCCGCGCCTTGGGGCGGTCGCGCAGCTCGACGCCGCGCTTGAGGCCTTCGCACACGGAAGAAGCGCGATCGCAACCATGTGGCTGCGTCAACTCGACCGCCGCCTCGCCTCCGATACCGGCGCCGGGCCGCAGGCAGCCACTGCTCTCCGGGCACGCGCTCACATCCTGGCCATCTCCGAGGCGTTCGCCGAGCATCGCTCCTACTTCGACGCAGGAGCGACCGCATGAGGTTCGCGGAGATCAACCTGTTCGGTGTCTACGTGGCGCCCATCTCGGTGATGATGGTCGCAGCCTGGCTCGTCACGATCGCACTGCGCCGGGTCGCCAGCCGCTCCGGCTTGCTGCAATACGTCTGGCATCCGGCTCTGTTCGTGTTTGCCGTGTACATCATCGTTCTCTCGTCCTGGATCCTGATCGTCGCGGGGTGGTCATGACCGTTACTGAAATCACAGCGAAGCGCGACAAGACGGCCGATGATCGCGATGCCGCCCTGCCACTCGAGCCCGCATCCCGCGAGCCCACCAAGCCTCGCATGCGAATAGTTCCGCTCTTGATCACCCTGGCAACCGTCGTGCTTGCCGGTCTGCTCGCCTGGGCGATGTGGGGCGTCTACATGGGGGCACCGTGGACGCGCGACGCCACGGTGCGCGCCTATGTGGTCACGATGGCGCCGGAGGTCGCAGGGCGCATCGTCGAGCTGCATGTCGCCGACAACAAATACATGCGCAAGGGCGACCTGCTGATGGTGATCGACCCGACCAACTACAGGATCGCCGTCAGTCAATCCGAGGCGGCGGTGCAGCAGGCCCAGGCGAGCGTACAGAGCATCGACGCGCAGATGAGTGTCCAGCAGGCGCAGATTGCCTCAAGCCAGGCACAGCTGGATGGGGCGCAGGCTACGCTCGTGTTTGCACAGCAGCAGGCATCGCGCTACCAGACCCTGGCGAAAGACGGCTGGGGCAGCGTTCAGAATGCCCAGCAGTTCACGTCCCAGCTGCATCAGCAGGAGGCCGCGGTGCAGACTGCACGGCAGAATCTCAACCTGGCGCAGCGGCAACTCGAGTCGCTGAAGGCGCAGCGCATGAGCGCCGAGGCGACTCTTGCGCAAGCCCAGGCGCAGCTTAGCCAGGCGCAGGTGAATCTCGGGCGCACGCGCATTCTCTCCCCGGTCGACGGCTACGTGACGAACCTGCTGGCGCAGCTCGGCGATTATGTGAATGTCGGTACAAATACCATCTCACTGGTCGACGCCGATTCATTCTGGGTCGACGGGTATTTCGAAGAAACGAACATTGCTCCCATCCGGGTGGGCAATCCGGCCCAAATCAAGCTGATGGGCCACAGTCAGATCGTGCGCGGCCACGTCGACAGCATCGCTCGCGCGATCAACGTCTCGAATGCGCAGCCCAACAGTCAGGGCGTGGCTACCGTCAACCCGATCTTCACCTGGGTACGCCTGGCCCAGCGCATCCCGGTCCGCATCCATATCGACGACGTCCCGGCGGGCGTCGTCCTTTCGGCCGGTATGACCGCCACCGTCGAGATCGATGATCGCGCTCGCGCGCAAGTCAAGTGAACGGCGCACCGCACCATCGGATGCGCATCGACCGGACCAACCAACCTACTCCGCCTTGACCTTGGCGTCGCGGATCACCTTGCCCCACTTCTGCTCCTCAAGCGGCCAGATCAAGCACCACGCGGCCTTCGATGTCGCCCTTGTGCATGCGCGCGAACACGTTGTTGATGTTCTCCAGCTTGTCGGTGGCCACCGTCGCGTGCACCTCTCCCCGCGCGGCAAAGTCGAGCGATTCCTGCAGGTCCAAGCGGGTGCCCACGATCGAGCCACGCACCGTGATGCCGTTGAGCACCATCCCGAAGATGTCGAGCGGGAACTGCCCCGGCGGCAGGCCATTGAGCGAAACCGTGCCACCACGACGCACCATGCCGATGGCTTGCTCGAACGCCCTGGGCGACACTGCGGTGACCAGCGCGCCGTGGGCGCCGCCGATCTCTTTCTTGAGACAGGCGACCGGGTCGGTGGTCTTGGCATTGACCGTCACGGCGGCGCCCAGACGCTTGGCCAACTCGAGCTTGGCATCGTCCACGTCCACCGCGGCCACGTTCAAGCCCATGGCCCTCGCATACTGCACCGCCATGTGGCCGAGGCCGCCGATGCCGGAGATCACCACCCAATTGCCGGGCTTGGTGTCTGTGACCTTCAGGCCCTTGTACACCGTGACCCCGGCGCAAAGCACTGGGGCGATTTCGACGAAGCCCACATTGTTCGGCAGGTGACCGACGTAATCGGCATCGGCGAGCACGTATTCGGCGAAACCGCCGTTGATCGAGTAGCCGGTGTTCTTCTGCTGCTCGCACAGCGTCTCCCACCCGCCCAGACAATGCTCGCAATGCCCGCAGGCCGAATACAGCCATGGAATGCCGACGCGATCGCCTTCCTTGACATGCACGACGCCGGCTCCGAGGGCGACCACGTGGCCAACACCCTCGTGACCGGGGATGAACGGTGGAACCGGCTTCACCGGCCAGTCGCCTTGCACGGCGTGGAGGTCGGTATGACACACGCCGCAGGCTTCGATCTTGACGAGGATATGGCCGGCGCCGGGCCGTGGCACCTCGACCTCCTCGATTGTCAGCGGCTTGCGGAACTCGCGCACCACGGCGGCTTTCATCGTCTTTGCCATCAAACGCTCCTCTTCGGTTGAATCCAGGATCAGCCGGGCTCGTGTCTCTTTTCAGCCACTTGGGCACGGTCCAAGCTGGATCTTGAGCGCGATCTCGTCGCGCGTGGTCACCCCCCGCTCAGTAAAGCCCGGTCAGGTAATAGACGCCGATCACGACGAAGACTGCCGCCGTCTTGGTCAGCGTGATCATGAAAATGTCCTTGTAGGCCTCCCTATGCGTCAGCCCCGTGACGGCCAGCAGCGTGATGACAGCGCCATTATGCGGGAGCGTGTCCATGCCGCCGCTGGCCATGGCGGCGACCCGGTGCAGAACCTCCAATGGGATTCCTGCCGCTTCGGCGTTGGCAATGAAACTGTCGGCCATGGTGGCAAGCGCGATGCTCATGCCGCCGGACGCCGAACCGGTGATCCCGGCCAGGACGGTCACTGTGATGGCTTCGTTGACCAGAGGATTGGGTATCGCCCTGAGCGCGTCGGCGACCAGCGTGAAGCCGGGCAGCAGGGCGATCACGCCGCCGAAGCCGTATTCCGATGCTGTATTCATCGACGCCAGCAACGCGCCGGCAACGGCCGCTTTGCTACCGTCCGCAAACCGTTTCGTCACCGGCCCCCACGCCAACAGGAACACCATGCAGATCCCGAGCAGCAGCGCACCCTCGACTGCCCAGATGGCGGCCACACTGGCAATCTGGGTGACGATCGGCTTGCCGCCGAGTGTCATTTGGTGCGTGGCTCCATATCCTCGCGGTACCACCTGGGTCAGGACCAGGTTCGCCACGCCCACCATGATCAGCGGCGACAAGGCGATCCAGGGGTTCGGCAGCTTCTCTTCTGCGAACGCCTCCGGCTCGTTGACCAGCTTGGTGCCGTAGCCTTCGTCTTTTGCTTGCGCGGCGCGCCGGCGACTTTCGATATAGCTCACCCCGACGGCCAGGACGAAAACGCTGCCGATCAGCCCAAGCCAGGGGGCAGCCCAGGCGGTCGTGTGAAAGAACGTGGTCGGAATGATGTTCTGAATCTGCGGCGTGCCCGGCATGGCATCCATCGTGATGCTGAATGCACCGAGCGCGATGGTGCAGGGAATGAGCCGCTTGGGAATGCCGCTCTGGCGAAACATCTCAGCGGCAAAGGGATAGACCGCGAAGACGACGACGAACAGCGAGACGCCGCCATAGGTCAGGATCGCACAGACCATCACGATGGAGAGGACGGCCCGTTCCTTGCCGACCAGGGCGATCACGGCAGAAACGATCGATTTCGAGAACCCCGACAGCTCGATGACCTTGCCGAACACCGCCCCGAGCATGAACACGGGAAAATAGTTCCTCACGAAGGCGACCATCTTGTCCATGAAGACGCTGGAGAACATCGGCGCCACCAGCGAGGGGTCGGTGAGCAGGACGGCACCGAGCGCGGCGATCGGAGCAAACAGGATGACGCTGTAGCCGCGATACGCCACGAGCATCAGGAATGCCAGCGCAGCCAGCACGATCAGAAGATTCATCGGACCTGCCCCTCACCTGGCAGAGGTGGCGCCTCGTGAGCGCCAAGCCGCTCATGCGGTTGATGTGAAGATCGTCAATCGCTCGCGCTCGAGCTCAGCGATGATCTTTGCTTGGTGAGCGACCGCCTCGCTCAGCAAGTCGCGGATCGAGACGACGGCAACCACCTCGCCGCTCTCGACTGCCGGCAGATGACGAACGCCGTGTCGATGCATCAGCCTCAGACAGTCGGCAAACGTCTGTGCGAGATCGACGGTGACGACATCGCGCACCATGATCTCCCCGACCGGGATCGACTCCAGCGGCTTCCTGTTCCGCACCGCATTGCGCGCACAGTCGCGCTCCGAGAGCACGCCGACCAGCCTGTCGGACTCGAACACCGGAACGAACCCGATATTCTTCTCGGTCATGATCTGAAGTGCGGTCAGCACGCTGTCAGTCGGACCGACGCTCCACACCTGCCGCGGCCTTGACGCGAAAATCTCTCGCAAGGTTCGAAAGGCAAGAATTTCTTCCGGGCGCCGGAGCGGCTTATCCATCGTGAGCCTGCGTGACTGTCCAGTGTGGATCAACGATACGGTGGCCTGGCGACTGCGAGCGACGCCTGTCCGAACCTCAGAGCTTCATGTCTCCCACGTCGTCGCCAATCACCAATTCGGCCTCGGTCGCCGCCGCCACCTGCGCCGCCGTGACGCCTGGGGCGGTCTCCAGCAGGGTGGCGCGACCCTCGGGAAACGCGATCACCGCCAGATCCGTCACGACCAGGTCCACCCGGCGCAGCGAGGTGAGCGGCAGCGTGCACGTCTTCAAGATCTTCGGGTTGCCTTTGGCGGTGTGCTGCATCGCGACGATCACCCGCTTGGCGCCGGAGACCAGGTCCATTGCACCGCCCATGCCCGGCACCATCTTCTTCGGAATTGTCCAGTTGGCGAGCAGACCGGTTTGATCGACCTGCAGTCCACCGAGGACCGTGAGGTCCAGATGGCCGCCGCGGATGAGGCCGAACGACATCGCGCTGTCGAACGTGCTGGCCCCCGGCAGGGCCGTCACGGGACGACCGCCGGCGTCGGTCAGCAGCGGATGCGCCATCCCTTCTTCCGGCGGCGAACCAGTGCCGATGAGCCCGTTCTCGGACTGGAAGTAAACGTGCAATCCGCCCGGCAAGTAGTTTGCGACCAGGGTCGGAATGCCGATACCCAGGTTGACGAGCATGCCCGGCTTGAGCTCTCGCGCGATGCGGCGGGCGATGATTTCCTGTGCTTCCATGGCTTCACCCGTTTGCAATGAGATAGTCGACGACCGGGGCTGGCGTGACGACGTGATCAGGCGAGATCACGCCGATGGGAACGATATTCTCGGCGCACACGATCACCGTATCGGCTGCCATGGCTATCACCGGATTGAAGTTTCGGGCGGTGAGGGCGTAGCCGAGATTGCCGAGATAGTCGGCGACGAACGCCTGCACGAGCGCGAAGTCGGCGCGGAGCGCGGTCTCGACCAGGTAGTCCTTGCCGTTGACCTGGACGCGTTGTTTGCCTTCTTCGACGGGGGTGCCGAGGCCGGTTTGCGTCAAGACGCCGCCGAGCCCGAAGCCGCCGGCACGGATGCGCTCGATCAGTGTTCCCTGCGGCACCAGCTCCACCTCCAGGTCGCCGGTCATCATCAGCTTCTGTGTTTCCGGGTTGAGGCCGATATGGCTGGCGATCACCTTGCGCAGAAGGCGCGCCGAGACGAGCTTGCCGATGCCTTTGCCTGGCATCGCCGTGTCATTGGCGATGACGGTGAGGTCGCGCTTCTTCTGCCGCACGATTTCGTCGACGATGCGCTCGGGCGTGCCCACCGCCATGAAGCCGCCGATCATCAGGCTGGCGCCGTCCGGGATCAGCGCGACCGATCTTTCGAGCGAGATGGTTTTCATGTTTTACCCCCTTTGTTCGCCTATTGAGCGGTCCATCCGCCATCGATGGGCAATGCTGCACCGCGTATCTGGTCGGCAGCCGGCGAGCAGAGAAACACCGCCAATCCGCCGATCTGCTCCGGCGTCGCGAACTCGTGGGACGGCTGCTTTTCTCCCAACAGCTCGGACTTGGCCCGGTCGATCGGGATCCCTTCGCGCGCCGCGCGGTCCGTGATCTGCTTCTCCACCAGCGGCGTCAGCACCCAGCCGGGACAAATGGCATTGCAGGTGATCCCGGTGGTGGCAGTCTCGAGCGCGACCACCTTGGTGAGCCCGACGAGACCGTGTTTTGCCGTCACGTAGGCGGCCTTCTCGAGCCCGTGTGCAGAAGCGATATTGATGATGCGGCCCCAATTGCGCTCCCGCATCTGCGGAACCGCGGCACGGATCGCATGAAACGCCGCCGACAGGTTGATGGCGATGACGGCGTCCCACCGCTCCACTGGGAAGCGCTCCACCGGTGCGGTGTGCTGGATACCGGCATTGTTGACCAGGATGTCGACCCGTCCGAGCTCGCGGGTCGTTGCCTCAACCATGCGTTCGATCTCGGCCGGCTTGGCCATGTCGGCCCCGTTGAAGGCAGTCCTCACGCCAAATTCGTCGGCAATTCGCGCGCGCTCGGCTTCGATCGCCGACGCTTCGCCGAATCCGTTCAACATGACGTGGCAGCCGGCGCCGGCGAGGGCGCGCGCGATCCCGAGACCAATGCCGCTCGTTGAGCCCGTTACGATTGCGGCCTTGCCCTTAAGCATCGCGAACTCCCCAATATCCTTTCACAGGTAGCCGGACGCTTTGGCCTCAGGTCAGCGCCAGCTTTGCGGCTGCCGCATTGAGCAAGGGCAAATCGCGTCCACCTTCCCGTGAGCGATGGACCAGATCATCTGCCGGCGGAACGAATATCTGTAATTTTGAACGCGTAATAAATTGCACGCGGGTGGCGCCGGCATACGCTTATCGCTGGCCGCGCTAAGCCAAAGTTCAGAAGATGCCGGCGAACGACGGCATGGTCGCCGACTCAGGAGCTGCTGCCACCCATCGCCATTCGTCTCGTGATCTCCTGCACGACTTCACGGAGCAGCTTCACATCCACGGCGAAAACGATCAGCCCGGCCGCCAAGGCCAGCGCGAGCATCAGCCCGTCCTCCTCGAGGTCGGAAAGCGCAATGAGGCTGATCAGACCGCGGACAGGATGTTGCTCAAGGGGAACGGCGAGGCGAGCAGCCTCACGGTCAGCAACAAGATGACCCATCCGACGATCCGCCTGGCTGCGGCCAGCGCCATCGGCCAACGTGGATGGATCGCCGCTTCGACCACCTTCAGAATCGGGATGGCAGGACACCCGACGAGCGGTTCACCGGCGCGACCGGTGACCGCAATGTCGGCACCTGGTATGTCGTCACATCATCACGCGCGCCAATGCCAAGCCGGCGATCACTGCGACCGCCGTCGCCACGACGCCTGGGATCATGAAGGAGTGATTGAGCACGTACTTGCCGATGCGGGTCGTGCCCGACAGGTCGAAATTGATCGCCGCGATCAGCGACCCGTAGGTGGGAATGAAGAAATATCCGTTCACCGACGGGAACATGGCGATGAGGAACTGCGGCGGGATGCCGAGCGCGATGCCGAGCGGCATCAGCGCGCGCGTGGTCGCGGCCTGACTGTAGAGCAGCACGGAGGCGAAAAACAGGCCGAACGCGAAAGTCCACGGCGCCGCCTTGGTGGTCTCGCCGATCGCCGGCACGATCACATCCTTGTTCGCCGCGATGAAGCTGTCGCCGAGCCAAGCCAGCCCGAAGATGCCGACCACGGCGACGATGCCGGCGCGGCAGGTCGAGGTGGCGGGCACCTTGTCGACCTTCACGCCGGTCACGGCGAGCATCACGGCGGCGGTCGCCAGCATGACGATCTCGATCGCGATCGGCATGCCGATCGGGGCCTTGGCACCGGGTAGCGTGCGCAGGACGGGGAAGAAGCCGGCGAGCACCACCAGCGCAACGCCGGCGAGGAAGATGAAGGCGGACAGCCGGGCTTCCGGCGGCAGCGCGGGCCGCGCGGCGATCGCCTGCGGCGGCGGAATGAGACCGGCCTTCACGCGCGCCTGGTACTCGGCATCATCCTTGAGCTCCTTGCCGAGGAACATGGAGACAACCGCGGCCGCCAGCACGCCGATCAGCGTGGAGGGCACGCAGATCATGAGGATCTGCGGCAGGCCCCAGCCGGTGAAGCCCTTCTCGGCGAACAGCCCGATCATCGCGGCGGTCGCCGCGGCGACCGGGCTCGCGGTGATCGCCTGCTGCGACGCGATGGTGGCGACCGCCATCGGCCGCTCCGGGCGGATGCCGTTCTGGTGCGCCACCTCGTAGATCACCGGCAGCAGCGGGTAGACGATGTGGCCGGTGCCGGCGAGGAACGTGAAGGTCCAGGTGGTGAGCGGCGCGACGATCGTCACGTATTTGGGATTGGCGCGGATGATGCGCTCGGCGATGCGCACCAGGAAGTCGATCCCGCCCGCCGCATCCATCACCGAGGCCGCCATGATGACGGCGATGATGATCAGCATCACGTCGATCGGCGGCGAGGTCGGGTTGACGCCGAATACCACGACCAGCACCAGCAGGCCGACCGCGCCCCATAGGCCGAGGCCGACGCCGCTATAGCGGGCGCCGACCCAGATCGCGCCGAGCACGACTGCGAATTGCAACAGGATGGACATCGTCATTGTGCCGCTCCTTGCGAACCGCTCCGCGCCGCGCGGCTCGTCCTACTTGATGAAGACCGGATGGATCAGGTTTTCGAACGAGAAGATCTCGTCCCATTTTTCCTGGCTGATCAGCTTCTTCTCCTGCACCACCAGTTGGTGCAGCGACTTGTTGTCGTGATAGCCCTCGCGCGCGAGCTCGGCGCATCGCTTGTAGCCGAGCACTGGCTTGAGCAGCGTGACGATGCCGAGCGAGTTCATCACCATCTCGCGGGTACGTTCGGCGTTGGCGGTGATGCCCATGATGCAGTGCTGGCGCAGCGCGTTGACGGCGTTCTCCATGGTCATGATGGAGAAGAACAGCGAGAACGAGATCACCGGCTCCATCACGTTGAGCTGCAGCTGGCCGGCGGAGGCGGCGAGCGTGACCGTGAGATCGAGGCCGATAACCAGGAAGCCGGTCTGGTTCACCACTTCGGGCATGACCGGATTGACCTTGCCGGGCATGATCGAGGAGCCCGGTTGCATCTGCGGCAGGTTGATCTCGTTGAACCCGCAGCGTGGGCCGGAGGCGAGCAGACGGATGTCGTTGCAGATCTTGGTGAGCTTGCTCGAGGTGCGCTTGAGCACGCCGGAGAGCTGCACATAGGCGCCGGTGTCGGAGGTCGCCTCGACCAGGTCCCCGGACAGGATGAACCTGATGCCGGTGAGGTCGCTCAAGTACTGCGTCGCGAGCTTCGGGTAGCCGGGCGCCGCCGTGACGGAGGTGCCGATGGCGGTTGCGCCCAGATTGATCTCGTGCAGCAGTTGCCGCACCTCCGCGATGCGCTCCACCTCCTCGCCGATGGTCGTGCCCCAGCCATGGAACTCGGCGCCGAGGGACATCGGGACCGCGTCCTGCAGATGCGTGCGCCCCATCTTGAGCACGCCCTCGAATTCCTTGCCCTTGGCGAAGAACGCATCCTGCAGCCGGCGCAGCGCCTCGACGTAGCTTGCCAACCGCATGATCAGCGCCAGCCGCAGCGCCGTCGGATAGACGTCGTTGGTCGACTGGCCGAAGTTTACGTGATCGTTCGGGTTGACGTACTGGTACTCGCCCTTCTGGTGCCCGAGATATTCGAGCGCGAGGTTGGCGATCACCTCGTTGGCGTTCATGTTGGTGGACGTGCCGGCGCCGCCCTGGATGAAGTCGGTGATGAACTCATCGAGCATCTCGCCGGCGATCAACCGGTCGCACGCCTGGACGATGGCATCGGCGACGCGCGCATCGATCGCGCCGAGGTCGCGGTTCGCCAGGGCGGCGGCCTTCTTGACGTAGCCGAAGGCTTTGACGAGGTACGGCTCCCGCGCCATCGGGACGCCGGTGATGTGGAAGTTCTCCTTGCCGCGGAG
The DNA here is from genome assembly GCA_963777755.1 of uncultured Alphaproteobacteria bacterium. Taxonomy (GTDB): domain Bacteria; phylum Pseudomonadota; class Alphaproteobacteria; order Rhizobiales; family Xanthobacteraceae; genus DATFWC01. Next base: position 155,981 of record CAVZSC010000039.1, on the reverse strand, counting down.
CGTCTGCACGCCGTAATAGGCGCTGTCGCTGATCTCCTTCCCGCCCAGGAAATCCTTCTCGATTCGGCCCATGGTGTTCTCCCAATTCTGGCCGGCCATTGTGCGGCCGGAACGCCGTCGGCGCCTTGATCCAACTCAACACCGTCAATCCAACCACGCGTCATACAAGCGCGACGGCTCATTACCGTAGTTTGGTAGGAAATCGCTGCGTGATGAATTGCACGTGGGTAGCGCCGGCATACGCTTATCGCTGGCCGCGCTAAGCCAAAGTTCAGAAGCCAAGGCTGGAGCGCGAGACCGCGACAGCGCGCCAGGCGGTCTCGTCGTGCGGGGACGGTCTCGAGCGTCCACGCGCGCTCGCCTTCATCGTTTCGGAGATCGAGGCCTTCAACGACCTGATCGCAGCCCGGTGCGAGGGCTGACCGCGCGTCCATGCATCTCGATCATCCCCTTCAACCATCACGCTGGCGCGCAATGTCGCGCAACGATCCAGATTTGCGCGGCTCTCCAATTCAGGGTTTTTCGTACCGCCGACGATCGCCTTGCGCCGGCGGTCTGACCCGAGGCGTGACGGCGCCGCTCGGCGCCTCGGCCGGGAGTCCGGCCGCGATCGCGTGCGCTGCTCACCGGCGCCGGGCGGCTTGCCACCGTCCGGCACATCCGTTCGGAGAGTGCCACGTCCCGCCGCCGCCCGCCGCCGACAGCCGACCAATGCCGTACGCACGCAGATCGCCGCGGCTCACCTCGACATTCACGCGCCCGCCGGTCGCGACCCGCCCGCGGATGCTGAAAACCTGGTCGCCCGGGTCGGCGTGGCGCACACGTCCATTGACGATCGCCACCGGATACCGGTACGCGCCGCTGCAGGAGCCGGATTCGGCAGCGACGACCACGCTCCACATGCCGTCAAATGCGGGCCCGGCAGACGCCGATCCACCGGTCCCCACCACGGCGCCCAGCGTGATCAGCAAACCTGCGGCAATGATGCTTCTTGCTCCAGTCATGACTCGCTCCTGTTGAGGGAAGGTGTCCGATCTCCTACGGCGCACCCTACGGACAAACATCACGGCATCCTTGTCCACCGGAGTGGATGGCGGCAGCGACACCGCTTCAACAAAGCTCGGCGCGAACGCCGTCGGCGGCTTGATCCAACTCAACATCGTCAATCCAACCCCTCGTCGCACGACCGCGACGGCTCATTACCGTAGTTTGGTAGGAAATCGCTGCGTGATAAATTGCACGCGGGTAGCGCCGGCATACGCTTATCGCTGGCCGCGCTAAGCCAAAGTTCAGAAGCTAAGGCTGGAGCACGAGACGGCGACAGCGCGCCAGGCGGCCTCGCGGTGCGAGGACGGTCTCGAGCGTCGACGCGCGCTCGCCTTCATCGTTTCGGAGATCGAGGCCTTCAACGACCTGATCGCAGCCCGGTGCGACACTTCAACGAAGCTCGGCGCGACAACTTTCGGCGAACTCACGAAGGATGTCGATGCTGTGATCGACCTCCGGTCTGGCGTGAAAGTCCAGCTTGGGGGCGTAGTAGGTCGCGACGAGTTGGTTCATCACCTGCTCGGCCGCTTCAACAGTACGCGCGGAGGCGAACAGCCGCAATTTACCGATGGTCGCGTAGAGCGGAATAAGCCTTGACGGATCCTCGATCGCGGTCTGCATCAAGGCTTCCACGAACGCCTTGGAAGCCGAATCGATGAATTCGACGAAGATCCGCTCGCGCCGGACATTCTCCCGTACACTGCGCTGTCGTTCGTCCTGATAGTGAAGCGTAGACCACGAGGTTGCGAGCGATGCGAGCGCGCCTATGGCCGAACCGAACAAGGCGGAGACTGCTGCGATATTACCTGGATCCACGATCCTGCTCCACAATTTCAAAGTTACCTGGACGAGTGCGGCCCACCGCGAGAGTGTATCGCCGCGTGGTCCGCCTACGGCCTCCTGAACGCATCAGCTACGCAATGACGTGACGCTGCCGCGAGCGTATTCGCGGCTTCACAAAACCGCGGATCCAATTAGCAGCACGGTAGCGAGCACCCAGACGATGATGAGGGCGTGCGTGAATTGCTCATCGCGGTGTTTGTCGGTTTTAGGTATAAGCATGGCTTCGCCTCCTGGTCGACGACTATTCCCGCGCTCATTCGCGTGCTCGCCAGCACCACGCGCGTGTGTTCTGATCCAACCCGATCGCAGCGCGACCGGACACGTGCTCCGAAACCTGCCTAGTCCATGATGTGGTATCCGCCATCGACGAAAACCGTTTCGCCGGTGATGAGTTTGGCCGCATCGTGCGCCAGGATGGCGGTGGCGACACCGACGTCGTCGATGCTCACCAAACTGTGAGCCGGAGCCTTGGCCTTGGCCTTGTCGAGCAGCGCGTCGAACTCGCGGATGCCGGACGCGGCGCGCGTCGCGAGCGGTCCCGGCGAGATCGCGTGCACGCGAATGCCCTTCGGCCCGAGCTCCGCCGCCATGTAACGCACCGCCGCCTCCAGGGCGGCCTTGGCGACGCCCATGATGTTGTAGTTCTTCACCACCATCTGGCTGCCGTAATAGGTCATGGTGAACAGGGTCCCGCCGTTCTTCATCAACGGCTCGGCGAGATGCGCCATGCGGATGAAGCTCCAGCACGACACTTCCATCGTGGTGAGGAAGCCCTCGCGTTCCACGTCCGTGACGCGGCCTTGCAAGGCGTCCTTGGGCGCGAACGCGATCGAGTGCACCACGAAATCGAGGCCGCCCCACTGCTTGGCGATGCGCTCGAACACCGCCTCCATCTGCCCCGGCACGCGCACGTCGAGCGGCATCAGGATCGGCGCTTCGAGCTCGCGCGCCAGCGGCTCCACATAGGTCTTGGTCTTCTGGTTGATATAGGTCACCGCCAGCTCGCACCCGAGCGCGCGGAACGCCTTGGCGCAGCCCCAGGCGATGGAGTGATCGTTGGCGATGCCTACGATCAGGCCCTTCTTGCCTTCGAGCAGCTTGGCTGGGGCGGCGGGGATCATGACGGACCTCCAGTCACGCGGCCGGCAAGATGGTGGCGCGCCGGCGGGCATCGGCATACAGCACCGCGACCGCGCAGGAGGCGATCCGGGTGCGCACTGAATCGGCACGCGAGGTGAGAATGACCGGCACGCGAGCGCCGAGCACCAGTCCGGCCGCGTCGGCCCGCGCCAGGAAGGTGAGATTCTTGGCCAGCATGTTCCCGGCTTCGAGGTCGGGCACGACCAGGATCTGCGCTCGGCCAGCGACTGGCGAGCGGATGCCCTTGATCTTCGCCGCCTCCGGATCGATCGCATTGTCGAACGCGAGCGGCCCGTCCAGCATCCCGCCGGTGATCTGGCCTCGCTCGGCCATCTTGCAGAGCGCCGCTGCCTCGATGGTCGACGGGATCTTGGAGGTGACCGTCTCGACCGCGGAGAGAATGGCCACCCGCGGCGTGCCGAGGCCGATCTGGGTGAACAGGTCGATCGCGTTCTGGATGATATCGCGCTTGGCGTCGAGATCGGGGAAGATGTTGATCGCCGCGTCGGTGATGAACAGCGGTTCCGGATAGGTCGGCACATCCATAATGAAGACATGACTGATGCGCCGCGCCGTACGCAGGCCGGTCGCTGACGCCGTCACCGCCCGCATGAGGTCGTCGGTATGCAGGCTGCCTTTCATCAGCAGCTCACCCTTGCCTTCATGGATCAGCTCGACGCCGCGCGCCGCCGCATCATCGCTGTGGGTCGTATCGACGATTTCAAACCGACTGATGTTCACATCGTGCTGGCGCGCCGTAGCGGTGATTTTCGCCGCCGGCCCGATAAGGATCGGGACAATGATGCCCGACGCGGCAGCCTCGGCAACACCCCGCAGCGATGTCTCGTCGCACGGATGGACCACCACGGTCCTTCCCGGCGGCACCTGCTTGGCGCGGGCGATCAAGCCTTCGTAGTTGGGGCGGCTCTGTACGGGCGCTCCGGCCCGGGAGATTGCCATGGGAAGAACTCCTGTTGTCGTGGCGCCGACCGGACGAAGGCGCGTTGTCATTTCTCGACGCAGCTGCGCTCGCTCGCGCGGCGTCAGCGTTGATTCAAGTGTCTTTCGCAAGCATCGTACGTCTCGTTTCGGTTTGAGTAGCGGCGCGGCCCGAGATCAGAAACCGCGCGGCATGACTCACCGTCGTCTCGGACTTTGTGCGCCGATCCGTTCAGCCCCATTTCAGGCTAATGGCGATATCGCCCGGCACCCCGTCGGAGAAGTCGACCACCTGGAAGCGGGCCTTGTACCCCAGCGGTCGCAGGTGCTTGTCCCAGAGCCGGTACATTTCCTTCGGCACGCCCGTGAGCGTGTTCTCCCAGCCCTGTTCCAGATCGTTGTTGATGGCGCGGCCGTGGTCGGTGCACAGGGCGTTGGGAAAGCGGAACACCTCGACCTGGCTCAAGCCGCTCTTGATCGCGCGGTCAATAATGGCGGCCGCCCGCTTGAGCGCTTCCTCCTCGGAAACGCCGGAGGGCTTCGACAGCTTCTCGACCAAGGCCTTCTTGTCGGCATCCGCTTCTCCTTCTGGCGCAACGCCTCCAACGCCTTCGCGGCCTCGGCCACGGCAAGCTTTTCCATCGCCTGCTTCGCGGACGGCAGCGGATTCGATAACTCGGCGGCAGTCGTGCTCATTGTTTCCATCCGTGTCATGGCATGATCATTCGCTAGGCCGCCTCGCTCGCGGAGGCGACGTCGTCCACATCCAGGAGCCGCGCGATCCGTTGCAACCGCTCGGCCACCTCGCCGGTGATCTCGCCGCCGGCGCTCAGCACCTGCCGCACCGCGGCCACCGTCCGGCGCCGCGATTTGGTGTCGGGAATAAGAGCGGGAAGCGCCGCGAAGGCGGCCTGCGGGTCGAGCAGCAGCATGAAGGCCTGGTCGCGCACCATCGCCCGGAACTCGGCGAGCGTCGACCGCTGCGCCGCGTCCCGGATCTCGCGCATCCGGCGAATGGCCTCGAACCCGCGCTCGTCGACGGACCCCCGCGGCATGCCGACATAGAGGAGCGCGCGAATGGCGCCGTGGCGCACGTCGCCTGCGGCGATGCGCGATTTCAGCTCGGCCATCCGCGCCTCCACCAGCTCGCGATGCAGCGGCATCTTTGCCGCCTTGCGATGCGGCCGTGTGTCGGCGGGATCTATCCCCACGGCAGCCTGGAGAACTGGATTGCCATACACCGTGAGAAACGTGCGCTCCGCCACCGCTTCGATCATGTCCCGCCAGGCATCGAGGCCGGCGACGATCTGCTCGGAGACGGTCTCCTGCACCGCCATGAACGGATTGTCGCCTGCCGCGGGCTGCCGGTTCTCGCGCACCGCTTGCGCCATGGAGGCGACGGGCGACGTCCACGGATTCTGGTCAGACAACAAGTCGTATTGCAGCCGCTGCGGATGCATACGGCGGAGCCATCCGGCTGCAGGCTCCGATATCATGGCGCGCACCGCCGGTTGGGCGAACGCGCGGTAGAGGGTGAGATTGATCTCCGAGACCCGCGCCGCCGTCGCGAAGCGCCGCTCGTCGGCCGCATCGTTGGCGCCGAGCGCGCGGATGTCGTCGAGGGTGCGCGCCTCGCAGCGCATGATCCAATCGCCGGTGACGAGGTCGGGGCTGGCCGTGTCCTCACGCTTCGGCTCGAACACTGCCTCGTACAGGCCCGGCGGCAGCAGATCGATGAGGTCGATGTTGTTGGAGAACTCGCTGTATTCCTTGCGCGCCACGCCGGTGGACACGAAGATGCCGAGATGACCGGCGGACTCGTGAATGGTGTAGACGATCGTCTGGTTGTGCCGTCGGATGTCGTCGACGTCATCGTAGAGATCGAGGATCCAGTCCAATGCCTGCTGCGGCGGCGTGACATTGTCGCCCTTCGAGCAGAACACCACGATTGGCGAGCGGATGTTGCGCAGGTCGATCATCGTGCCGTCCGAAGCTTTGATCATGCCGGCCGCGAGCTTGTTGCCGATGAACAGCTCGTCGACGATGGACTGGATCTCGTCAGCGTTCAGGTTGACGTGCCCGCCCCACCAGCGCTCGAAGCCGAGATAGCGCGGCGCCTCGGTGTCGATACCGGCGTACAGGTTGTACTGCTTGGTCCATAGCGTATTGGCGGGATTCTGGTTCTCGAAGTTCTGCACCAGCCAGGCGCCATCGAACTTGCCGCGGCCGAGATCGCTGGTGAGCGCGGTGAGCCAGCTGCCGCCGAGCAGGCCGCCCGAGTAGCGCATCGGATACTTGCCGTGCACACCGCCCCAATAGGACAGCGGCGACCCGGCGATGATGATCGGGCCGAACAGCTCGGGACGCATGGCCGCGAGCATCATGACGGCCCAACCGGCCTGACAGTTGCCGATGACGCAGGGCTTGGCTTCCGCCTCGGGATGCAGCGCGATCACCTTCTCGATGAACACGGCCTCGGCGCGGGCGATGTCCTCGAGGGTTTGGCCCGGCACCGGATTGGGCAGGAAGCCGACGAAATAGCAGGGATGGCCGGCCTTGAAGGCGACGCCGATCTCGCTGTCAGCCTTGAATCCGCCGATGCCGGGCCCGTGCCCGGCGCGCGGATCGACGACGATAAAGGGACGCCGCCTCGGATCGATCTCGACGCCCTCGGGCGGTATGATGCGCGCGAGCGCGTAATTGACCGGACGCTCCAGCGTGCGGCCATCGATCACGATCTCGCCCTGATAGCTCAGCACGTGCGGCGCGAGCCGGGCCATATGCTCGTGGTATTGGTTGCCGCGCTGCCGCATCACGTCCCAGAACATGACGGCGCGCTGGCCGGCATCGATCGTGTACTCGATCGCGGGGGCGAATGGGCCGAGGGCCGGCGTGGAAACCGCAGCTGCACGTTCATTCCGCTTGGCGTTCATGGTTGTCTCTCCTATGCGACTCTGGCTTCACCACAGAGCCGCGAGGCAGAAGTCCAGCATTTCATCGAGGCTCGGTTGGCTTGTGGCGCTGCGCTTCCGGATCAGGCTGGGATCCAGATAGCGGATCATGGCTGCATGGACGCAGCGGCCCGCCCGCTGTGGGTCCTGCGGGCGAAACTCGCCGCGTCGCATTCCATCGGCGACGACCGCGGCGAGGGTCGATTCGATTCGTGCCGCATGTTCCGTTACGACGGGCCAATTCTCGCTGGCCGCTGCAGCGAGGAGCCGGTGCAACGGCTTGTCGGTCCTGGCTCGCTCGAGATTGCGTTGTACGAGCCCGAGCAGCAGGGCGCGCAAGCGGTCCTCCGCTGTAGCCCTGCGGTGTGCGACTTCGATCGCAGCCGAGACCAGATCGTCCAGCAAACGGCGGCACACCGCTTCGTTGACGGCGTCCTTCGAAGGGAAGAAGCGATAGATGTTGGCCGGTGACATGAAAAGCGCCCGGGCAATATCTGCGACCGTGGTCTTCTTGTGTCCGAATTGCCGATACAGACGTTCGGCTGTTGCGACGATACGGCCCGGGGTGTCCGAGCGCGTCGCGTCCAACCCTGTCCCTCGGGGTGCTTCTGCTTGTCCCGACGACTCTGGAGTCGCGACAAGCAAGTGCGCAGTTTCGAGATTACTCGAGGCTCTCATCACAGCTGGGGCTCCGCTCGCGCGTCCGGTCTCACTCAGTCTTCATCGCAAACGAGAACGCGCCTGCCTCGCGTTTCGATGTAGGTGTAGTAGCAGCCGTCGCTGGAAGAGGCGTAAGAGCCATAGCCGTAGCCGTAGCGGCCATAGCCGTATCGGAAATGGCGGCCGTAGCCATATCGGGCAGAGCGGCCATATCCGGATCGAGCAGCGCGGCCGTAGGCTTGGCGTGCCGCGTTACCTTGCAGACCCCGAACATTGCCCGGCAAACTGCGATGAACATCCCGCAGCGCGGGAGGAGCACCGAGTCGAGATGGACCAGAAAGTCCGCCGGCGTGAGGCAGTGGAGGACGAAAACCGGGTGCCGCGAGAGGAGGAAGGCCACCGAGACCGGCGAAAGGAGGAGGACCTCCGAGGCCAACGGGAGGAGGAGGAGGCGGACCGAATGCCTGGGCGACCGTGGCGCTTGGCGCAATCGCAGCGACGCTCAGCATCCCAGTCATCGCCAGTGTGGTCAGTGCTTTCCGCAACATCGCGTGCCGGCCGGAACGATGTTGCACCAAGAGCCGATCCTTGACCGGGTCGCCGATGTCTTCTGTTGTCATGGTCCTTTTCCTTTCTTCGTGGATGCCTGTTCGGGGGCATTCCTGTCCCGACAGCGGTGCTCACAAGCCTCGAGGCCGTCATCAGACTTGCTGCTCCGCGAGTTGAGGCTTCTTGATCCAACGACGAAGCGCTGCCGGCAGACCGCCTTGCTCGGCCGGCTCGTGGTCTTCGGTCTCCGGTATTGGGGGTTCGTCCGCTGGTACCTCCTCGGGAGGCGCTGTGGCGGCGGCGGCATCGAGCGAGCGGCGGAACCAGAGCGCATAGAGCGCCGGAAGGAACAGGATCGTCAGGATCGTCGCAACGAACAGGCCGCCCATGATGGCAGCCGCCATCGACCCCCAGAACCCCGAGTGCGACAGCGGGATCATGGCGAGGATGGCGGCGAGCGCGGTCAGGACGACGGGTCTTGCCCGCCGCACCGTGGCCTCGATGATTGCCACGCGGCGGGTGCTGCCGGCGGCGACGTCATTCTCGATCTGATCCACCAGGATGACGGTGTTGCGGATGATCATGCCGGCAAGGGCCAATAGTCCAAGCAGCGTCACGAACCCGAACGGCATCCCGGACACCAACAGCGCCGCCGTCGTGCCGATGAGGCCGAGCGGCGCGGTCAAGAGGGTGAGCGCAAGCCGCGAGAAACTCTGCAGCTGGATCATCAGGATGAGCAGCATCACCACGATCATCGCCGGGACGATCGCGAACAGGGCGGTGTTGGCTTTCGCGGACTCCTCGATCGAGCCGCCCAACTCCAGGCGATAGCCGACCGGCAGCTTCGCCCGCAGGTCTGCGAGGTCGGCCCAGATGCGCTTGGACACGTCCGGAGCCTGGACGCCGTCGCGGAGATCGCCGCGCACGATCATCGTCAGGTCGCGGGCGCGGCGCCACAAGATCGCGTCCTCGAAGCCGCGCTCGATGCGCGCGACTTGCGATACGGGGACCGGCACGCCGTTAGGCGCCATGATGGTAAGGTCCTCGATCGAGCCGAGTTCGCCCCGCTGGCTCGCGATCGCGCGGGCCACCACACCGACCTTCTCTGTCCGGTCGCGGACCGTCGTCACCGGATAGCCGGTGACGAGAGCCTGCAGGCTCTGGGACACCGTCTGCGGGTCCAGGCCGAGAGCGCGGACCCGGTCCTGATCGAGCACGAGCTTGACGGACGGCATCTGTCCGTCCCAGTCGAGCTGCGGGTCGATCATGTCGCGATTGGTGCGCGCGATGTCGCGGACCTGGTAGGCGATGGCGCGGACCGTCTGCGGATCGGAGCCGATGACTCGGAACTGGATCGGGAAGCCGACCGGCGGACCGAAGGCGAAGCGATCCGTGCGCACCCGCGCTTCGGGGACGGCTCCCTTGGCAACCGCTGCATCGACCTTCACCTTCAACCGTTCGCGCGCCTGCATGTCCTTCGCCACAACCACCATTTCGGCATAGGCCTCATTCGGCAGTGCCGGATTGAGCCCGAGCCAGAACCGCGGCGGTCCCTGGCCGATGTAGGTCGTGAAGGTCGCAGCGTCGTCGTTGCCGGCAAGAAGCGTTTCGACTTTCTTCGCGGCCGCGGCTGTAGCGCCAAGCGTGCTGCCTTCCGGCATGCGGAACTGGACGAACAGCTCGGTTCGCTCGGAGGTCGGAAAGAACTGCTGTGGCACGTAGGTGAAACCGAGGAGGGCGGCTGCGAATGCGCCGGCCGTCGCGCCGACGACCCCGATGCGGTGCCGCACGCACCAGCCGACCGCCGCCCGCAGGCGTTCGTACATCGGTGTCTGGTACATGGCGTTCGGATCGGCGTCGTGATGAACCTTCACGTCCGGCAGCAGCTTCAGGCCGAGATAGGGCGTGAACATCCCGGCCACCAGCCAGGACGCCAGCAGCGCCAGCCCGACGACGGAAAAGATGGCTCCGGCGTATTCTCCGGTGCTGGAGACCGCCAACCCGACCGGCATGAAGCCCGCCGCTGTCACCAGGGCTCCGGTCAATCGCGGAAACGCCGTCGAAGTCCAGGCCCAACCGGCCGCCTCGGCGCGGTTGACGCCCTGCTCCATCTTCACCTGCATCATCTCGACCGCAATGATGGCATCGTCGACCATCAGGCCAAGTGCGATGATCAGCGCGCCCAGCGTGATCCGGTGCAGATTGAGACCGGTGAGCTGCATCACGATGAACACGATGGCGAGGACGAGGGGAACCGACAGCCCGACCACGATGCCGGTCCGCCACCCCAGTGACAGGAAGCTGACCGCCAGCACGATCGCCAGCGCCTCGAGGAACGAGCGCATGAACTCGCCCACTGCCTCCTCGACGATCTTCGGCTGGTTGGCGATGCGCTCGTAGGTGAATCCGACCGGTGTCGCCCGCATGATCTCCGCCATGGCGGCGTCAATCTCCTCGCCGAGATGCAGGATGTTGGCGCCCTTCTGCATGACGATCCCGAAGGCCACGGCAGGCACGCCGCGTTGCCGGATCAGGAGCTCGGGCGGATCGATGAATCCGCGGCTGACCGTGGCAATGTCGCCCAGCCGGAAGACTGTCCCGTTGCTCGAGGCCACGGGGGTGTCCTTGACGGTCTCCACGCCGTCGAACGCGCCGGTAACGCGCAGCGGGATACGCGGCCCCTCGGTCTGGACGATGCCGGCCGGGACCACGGCGTTCTGCTTGGCGAGACTGTCCAGGATCGTTTGCGCGCCGACGCCGAGGCTCGCCAGCTTCACATGGTCGATGTCGACGAAGATCCGCTCCTCCTGCGTCCCGTAGATCGTGACTTTCGTCACGTTCGGCACCTTGAGGAGCCGCTGGCGCGCGGACTCGGCCACCAGCTTCATCTGCGCGTAATCGGCGCTCTCGGACCGGATGGTGTAGACGATCGAATCGACGTCTCCGTATTCGTCGTTGACGAGCGGTCCGATGACGCCCTCCGGCAGGTCGGGCTTGACGTCGTTCATCTTCCGCCGCAGCAGGTAGAAGAGCCAGGGCACCTGGCCCGGCGGCGTGCTGTCGCGGAATTCCAGCTGCGCCAGGAGGACGCCCGGCTTGGAAAAGGTCTTGACCGTGTCGAAGTAGGGCAGCTCCTGCAGCTTCTTCTCGAGCCGGTCGGCGACTTGGAACTGCATCTCCTTGGCCGTGGCGCCCGGCCAGGCGGCATAGACGATCGCCGTCTTGACGGTGAACGAGGGATCCTCGTCGCGGCCGAGATTGACGTACGCCATCGCACCGGCCCCGCCCAGCAGCAGGATCAGGAACAGGACCAGAGTCTGGTGGGAGACGGCCCAGGCCGAAAGATTGAAGCCGCGCATGATGCTCTCCCGTCTCAAAATGACAGCGACTGCGTGGGCCGCACGGCGAGACCCTCATCGAGCTTCTCGACGCCCAGCGTGACGACGTTCTCGCCCTCGTTCACGCCGCTGGTGATCAGCACGCTCTGGCCCTCGTACCGGGCAATCGTGACGTTGCGTGCCGTGAGCCGGCCGGCATCGTCCACCACCCAGACGCTCGCGCCCCGCCCGTGGTCGAACAGGACGGTGAGGGGCAGGCGCGCGGCGCGCTCGTTGATGTTTTCGGTCAGGGTCAACGTCGCGCTCATGCCGAGCCGGACCGCCTCGTCCGGGTTCACGATCGTGTATCGGGCCGCATAGGTTCGGGTCGCGCTATCGGCCGCGGCCGACAACTCACGGAGCTTCACGTCGTAGCGGCGGCCAGGCACCGACCACAGCGTCATGGTGCCGTGCGCGCTGCGGGCGCGCTCGACGAAGGTCTCCGGCAATGCGACCAGCGCCTCGAGCTCTTCGGCACGTGCAAGCCGGACGACGGCCTGGCCGGCGGAAACGACTTGGCCGGGCTCGCCCAGGGTGGCGGTGATCACCCCGCCGGCATCCGCTTCGAGCGTCGCGTAACCGAGCGCGTTCTGGGCGAGCTCGACCTGGCGCTGTGCCCGCGTCAGCCGGCCACGTGCGTCGCCGGCTGCGGCGCGAGCCTTGTCGAGCGTGGCCGGCGTGCTCCATCCGCTCTTCTGGAGCGTGACTTGGCGCCCCTCATCGGCTTCGGCCTGTGCCAAGCTCGTGGTCGCGGCCCGCATCTCGGCCTCGAACTGTTCGAGTTGGAGCTTGAGGTCGATGGTGTCGAGCATGAGGAGGGGCTGTCCCTTGCGAACGACATCACCGTTCTGAACGAGCCGCTGCGCGATTTTGCCATTCACCCGGAAACCGAGATCGCTTTCGATGCGCGGCCGGATGTTGGCGGCGAAATGGCGCGGTTGCGTGACGCTCTGGTACTCGACGGTGCTCACCAGAACCGGCTGGGCCGGCGCCTGATCGGCTGCCGGCTGCTTGGCGCTGTGGGAATCGCAGGCGCCGACCAGCACAGCCAGGAGCAGCGCGCCGAAGAGGGGAAAGCGACGCGTCGGCGCGGCTGGGCGGGTCGTAAGGGCAGCGAGGGTCGTCAACCGGAGCATAAGTGTTCCTCCTGCATAACGCCGGATCATCAAGCAGCCCTCTCTGGCAGAGCAGGTGTACTCTCGACGTCCAGCAGCGCGGCGAGCGATTCGCGTGCGCGATGCACTCGGCTGCGAACGGTTCCGACCGGACAGTCGAAAGCTCGCGCCGCGTCGCGATAGGACAGACCTTCCCAAGCAACGGCGATCAAGACTTGCCGCATCTCATCCGGCAACTTCAGCAGGGCGGTGTCCAAATCCTTCAGTTCCGCATGGGCGATCTGATTTGGCTCGGTCACCTGCGCTTTCGCAAAGCTTCCGTCCACATCTTCCACCTCTCGCCCACGCTTGCGGCACTCGCTGTAGAATCGGTTGCGGAGGATGGTGATCAGCCACGGCAAAAGCGGGCCGTTTGAATGGAACAATCGGATCTTGCTGCAGGCCTGCAGCAATGTCTGCTGAACGAGATCATCCGCCTGCTGGCGCCCCGCCAGCGAAACCGCAAATCGTCTCAGCTTCGGTATGGCGGCGACCATGGCCTCGAGAATGGCGGGCTGCATATTCATAATCCGGCTCCGGGAGAGAGACTAAAGAACCCTATCGATCGTTCACGTGCCAAGGCGCCGTGCCGTTCGCGCCACCTGGGGCCGGGCCCGCGCATGTAGTGCAGTTCAGGCCGATACGAGCTCAGCAAATCCCTGAACAGATCGCGCCACAGTTTCGCGACCAGGAAGATGCTCGAAGGCCAGCCCGACGTGTTCAAAGCTGCGGCCGAGGCTTGCGGATGAACCGATGTGAGGCCAGTCATTTCCGTCGTCCTATGGTGCTGACCGAAACCGACGGAGCGATGCGTTGTGTACGCTTACGCGCTGCGGCCGAGGATTGCGTTGAGCTTGCGTTCGATGCTCGTGGGCCCCTGCGTGAAGCCCGCGCACTGGTTCAGCAGTCGCATGGCACATGTCGCTGCCGCGGCACTGACCGCATTCGTCAGCAGCAGGAACACGACAGCGGCTTCGAGGAAGTTGATCATCTGGTCGTGGAACATCGCGAGATCTCCATGTCCCCGCTTGGCGATTTCTGACGATCATACTAAGTCGGCGATAAACGCCGGCGCTATTGGCTTGGCGTCCATACACCTAAGTCATGGTTTAGAGCGGATAGTATCAAGGCGATGAAACTCATACGGCTGCGCACTGTTTGCGCCTTATATGGACGTGTGAGAAATCGGGTTGGCCGAACGCACGAAACGACTAGTGCTTTGGTTTAGGGGGCCTGAGGCGGACGCCGAGGAAACAGCGCGTCCTTGCGTTGGAAGTCACCGCGCCTCGCATCCGCAAGGCCGCCGGTTTTCCGCTCATCGCCCGAGCTCCCGCAGCGGTCGGGCTGTGCCGCACAACATGAACATCGCGATTTGGAGTGTGCTCCCCCTCGCGCAGGCCGGGCGGCGAATCGCTTGTGGCAGGCGGCGCTAAGCCAATGCCGGAAACGACGACAAGTCAGTCAATAGCGCGGCGGCTTTTCTGGTGCCAGCTCGAGGATGTCCGCCATTCGGCTAAGCTCGGGAAGCGAACGGGCCTTCATTTTTCTCATGAGGTTGGCGCGATGCACCTTCACCGTCGATTCGGCGATGCCGATATCGTTGGCGATCTGCTTGTTGAGGCGACCCGCGGTGGCCTGAATCATGACTTCGCGCTCGCGGGGGCTGAGCGTGTCGAAACGCTCCCGGAGCGCAACCAAGGCTTTTTCACTCTCCCGACGGGCACGGTCGCGAGCGAGGCCAGCATCGACGGCATCGAGGAGGTCCTGGTCGCGGAACGGCTTCGTGAGGAACTCGATGGCACCGCCCTTCATTGCTTGCACGGTCATCGGGATGTCGCCGTGCGCCGTGATGAAGATGATCGGGAGTTGCCGGTTCGCCGTGGCAAGCTCGCGCTGAAGCTCGAGGCCGCTTCGCCCCGGCATTCTGATGTCGAGCACCAGGCAAGTCGGGCCGTCCGGCGAAGCGGCCGCAAAAAAATCGGAAACAGACGAGAATTGCTGAGTATGCAGCCCGACGGTCCTCAACAGCCGCCCGACCGAATCGCGAAACTCGGGGTCATCATCGACGATCAAAACAGTGGGTTTTGCGTCATCCATCCCCGGGACCTGCGTCGAAGGGAGCCCTTCTTGCCGCTGGATGGCGTCATTCTACTCACAGGCCGTCGGCATGAACAGCCCCGTTTGCCTAAGCGAATAGCCGAGCGCATAAGCCATCGTTTAGGGCCGCCGGCATTGTGTTGTCGCGAACCTTGGCCGACATTAGCCAAGCGCAGGCCCACGCGACGCATCGGTGCGCGCCGGCATGATGGGGCCGAGAGGCTGGCTGGAAGCCGCGATGGCGAAACGTCGACTGATCTCGATCGTCGAGGATGATGAGCCCTTTCGGGACTCCATGCGAAAGCTCTTGACGTCGCTGGGCTACATCGCCGAGGCGTTCCCGTCGGCAGCTAATTTTCTCGCCTCGCCTTTGGTCGGGGACACCGCCTGCCTCGTCGCCGACGTTCAGATGCCTGGAATGACCGGCATCGAGCTCCACAGACATCTACTAGACGCGGGCCACGCGATCCCGACGATTCTCGTTACTGCATACCCGGACGAGGTTGGCCGGAACCGCGCGTTGAAGGACGGGGTCGTTTGTTACCTCCGCAAGCCTGTCGACGACGAGCATCTTGAGCGTTGTCTTCGTCGTGCTCTCCAGTCCGCTAGGCCGCCTGAAGAGAGTTCATGAGTGTTCTTGTGCCGGCGGCACGGTGAACTGAAAGACGGTTCCCCTGGGTTGCCCGGCTTCTACCCACAGCCGACCGCCACGAGCGTCGACGATGGAGCGGCAGATCGACAAGCCCATTCCGAGTCCACTGTCCTTTGTCGTGTAAAACGGGTCGAAAACGCGCTCGATGTGCCCCGGATCGATGCCGGGTCCCGTATCGTGAACCGCGACGAGGATGCCTGCGGCCCCCCTTTGCTCGGTTGTGATGGACAACGTCCGCGCCCCCTCCTCAACCGAACCCATTGCTTCGACCGCGTTGAGGACCAAATTGAGCACGACTTGCTGCAATTGAACACGATCGCCCTGAACGGAAGTCAAGCCCTCCGCGAGGCTGGTGCGAACCGAGACCCTGTTCTTGTCGATGGGGGCCTGCACCATTTCAACCACTTCCTCGATTGCCGGATTGATGTCGAAGCGCTCATTCCGCGGAGGTGCTTTCTTGATATGCGCACGGATGCGGTCGACGATGTCTTTGCCGCGGTCGGCATCCCTGACGATACAGGCGAGCGCTTCCCTGACTTCGGCCATGTTTGGGGACTCATGTCCAAAAAGCGCGTCGCCGCACGAGCGTTGTTGCGCGCGGTGGCGATAGGATGCAGAATTTCGTGGGCGAGGGAGGCGGTCAATTCTCCCATTATGCTCAGCCGATTCAGGTGCGCGAGATCCGTCTCGAGCTGGCGAAGTCTCTCATGCTCCTGTTGCGCGCGTTTGCGTTCCGTCACATCGGCGTGCGTAGCGACTATTTCGACACGTTCTCCACCCGCGGAGAACAAGGGACGACCGGTCGATTCGATATATTTGACCGTTCCATCGGGAAGTACGATTCTGAACTCGAGCACGAAATCTCTTTTCTGACGCAAGGCCTCATCGATCTCTACATTCACTCTGTCGCGATCATCCGGATGTATCCGTTGCAACACAGTTTCCCGGTTCGGGAGGCCGTGCAACGGATCAAGTTGCCAAATTCGGTAGCTTTCCTCTGACCAATAAACAGGCGCGGTCGCGTTGAAGACCAAGGTGCCGGTGTGGCTGAGGCGCTGCGCTTCCGCCAAATAGGCTTCGCTACGTCGGAGCGCCTCTTCTGCCCGCTTTCGCGCGGTGATGTGCCGCCCTACGCCGCGATACCCGACAAAGCGTCCGGACCTGTCGAATACCGGCAGCCCAGAGACCGACACATGACGCCTGTCCCCGTCGGGCGCAGGTCGCGCGAGCTCAAAATCTCGGAATGGCAGGTGGGCATCGAGCGTCTCGCGATGCTTGCGCCAGGCCTCGGCGTCGGGTTCGAGGTAAGGCACTTCCCATCGAGTTCTTGCCGATTTCGGAGCCGGGCGCTGGCGCGTCAGCCAGCCCTTCAGCAAACTCCTGGCGGATGAAGCGGTGCTGCGCGTCGGTCTCCCAGTAGACGTCGAATGAAAATTGGACGAGGGTGCGAAAGCGCTCCCCGCTGTCCCGCAGTTCTTCCTCCGCCCGCCTCAGCTCGGTGGTGTCCTGCAATACGCCGAACTGACTCAACGGTCGCCCCGACGCGTCCCACGTCACGTCTCCCTGACTGTGAACTACTCGCTCACTGCCATCCCGACGGACCACGCGGTATTCGACGTCGTAACGTGGACCGCCGCGCGACACTGCAGCCGCCGCGGCCTCGCCTACCCTCGCACGATCCTCGGGATGAATCAGCTGCAACCAGCGCTGGTGCCACTCCGGCAAGTCGACAGGCTGCAACCCGAAGATACGGCAGACCTCGTCCGAAAGGGTCACGTGGCCGGTGCTGAAGTCGCGTTCCCACCAACCGACATGCGCGATCCGTTGCGCCTCTTCCAACCTGACCCTGTTCTTGCGTAGCTCTTCGTCCGCGCGCTTGCGCTCGTTTATGTCCCGCACCAGGCACAAAAACCGGCGTCCGCCTTGCTCAAATTGGCTGACGCGTACCTCCACCGGGAAAGAGGTGCCGTCCTTGCGCCGGTGGCGGGTCTCGAAAGTGATCGCTTCCCCGGCGACCATGCGCTGCTTCAGGCGTTGGATGGACGCATCGTCGAGACCGACGTCGAAATCGCTTTTATGTCTGCCGATCAGCTCTTCTCTGCCGTAGCCCAGACCATCGCAGGCTTGGCGGTTGACGTCGAGAACGGTCCAATCCTCGTCAAGCAAAAAGAAGGCATCGCTCGCGTGATCCACGAAGGTACGAAAGCGCTCCTCGCTCGCGCGCAGCTCATCGTCTACCCGCTTGCGCTCGGTGATGTCGCGCGCCAGGCACAAAAACCGGCGTCCGCTTTGCTCAAATTGGCTGACGCGTACCTCCACCGGGAAGGAGCTGCCGTCCTTGCGGCGGTGGCGGGTCTCGAAACTGATCGCTTCCCCGGCGACCATGCGCTGCTTCAGGCGTTGGATGGACGCATCGTCGAGATCGACGTCGAAATCGCTTTTATGTTTACCGATCAGTTCTTCTCTGCTGTAGCCCAGACCATCGCAGGCTCGGCGGTTGACGTCGAGAACGGTCCAATTCTCGTCAAGCAAAAAGAAGGCGTCGGTCGCGTGATCCACGAAGGTGCGGAAGCGCGCCTCGCTGGCGCGCAGCCTAGTCGTTAGCCCGGTTACGACCAGGGACGTCGTCAGGAACACTGCCATCCTTACAATATCGTCCGCATCATCAACGCGGAATCCGAACAATGGCGGCTGGAAGAAATAGTTCAGGCAGGCTGTGGCGATGATCGATAAAACGACCGAGGTGCTAAAGCTGCCCAGCAGAGAAACCAGCGCGATCAGAATCACATAGGCAAGAGCCGTCCGCCCGGCGCCAAAGCCAACCAAGAAACAGATGAAAGTGATGAGAGCCACGCCGGCGATACCCAACAGAAACTGGACGGCAATGGGCGGTAATCGAACTTTCCGCTGGTGCTTGAGCTCCATGCAGGTGACCTACTTTGCCCTTTCATAAGGATAAATCGGTACTCCCGATGCGTATTCTGCAGGCGCAACTACGACCTGAGTGGACATGTCCTTGAATTGACTGACGTCGTGACTTTTTATGTTCTGATACTGCACCTGGAGAACGCGCGAATGGGCCCATTCTCCTTTGGCGCCGAACTTGACCTCTCCCACGACCGTCGTAAACGCGTGATTGCGAAGATAATCCGCGAGCTTGGTATCATCGAGCGCCTTGGTCGCCTCCACGGCCTGTTGCAGTACCTGAAGCTGGGCGTAGCCCCAAGGAGCCATGTAGTATCCCAACGGATCGACTCCTTCTGCCGCCGCCCTTGCTTGATAACGCGAAATGAGATCGGCCACGCCGGCGAATCGCATTTTCTGCACCGGCAGCCAAAGCTCGTAGTTGATGAAACCGTTGAGCAACGGTCCAAGCTGTGTCTTGATGGCCGTGGACTGCAACCCGACCATGGCACCGCCGATTGCTTTCGGTTTGAACCCGAGCTCGTTCACCGCGCGCACCATTCCGACCGAATCGGGCGGATATGAGCAGACGACCACCAGGTCAGGGCTGGCCGCCGCGATCGCGCGAACGATCGGAGCAAAATCGACCGTTGCCGGCGGGTAGGTCCTCTCATAGACGAGCCTCAATTCGCTCTGTTTCATATTCTCGCGCGCACCCACCGCGGCATTCCGCGAGAATTCCTGGTCGGCAGCCACAATGGCCACCGTCTGCGGCTTTGGGTTTTGCGGCAGAACGGCATCAAAGAAGCCTTTGGTGAAGGAGGCCTTGGCGTCCGGCCCGGACGGGATCATCGCGAAGTAGTTCGGGTAATTGAACTCTGAGTTGACTGCGAGTGCCAACAAGGCGATAAGCGTCTTCTTTCTTTGAATGATTATCGGCATTGCAGGCGCGGTCAGCGCAGTACCATACGCGCCGATAACGAGATCGACCCTGTCAACATCCAGCAGCTTCGTATAAATCGGTGGAATTTCGCTCGGCGAGCTCCTGTCATCGTAATAGATGAGCTTCACCGGTCGACCAAGCATTCCTCCTTTTGCGTTTGTGTCCTCTTCCCAGATCTGCTGCGCGAGCAGCGCGGACCTGCCGTTTGCCGCGAGACCTCCGGTCAGCGACATGCTGTAGCCGATCTTGATCGGCTCGCCGGATTGCCCGCATGCAGGACCGGCAGGCATTACTGCCATCCACATCGCCAGAGCGGTGGCTCCTGCGAGATCCAGGCAGGAACGGCACGTGTGAGCGCAACCGAGCATGATTCCCCGACCCCGGCATCGCGTCAGCTGGTTCGGCAAAATCCTAGCATTTTCGAAATCGCGCGGGAACCGCGATCGTCAATCGCGGCGCGGCGATGACATGTGCCGATCGGCGCCCAAATTTGCCCCCCTCTCCCACGTCACGCTCGGAATGCTCCTCGGCCCGCGTCCAGCGACGACGAGGCGGAGGATCCGCTTCGGCGAGCTCAGCGCAGTTCGTGGAGAAGCGGGGCCGGCCTGCTGAGGCGTTGTCCATCGGCTGTGAGCCGGCACCAGCCCGCATTGCGCTCGAAGCTGACCGGTACGGGACTTCTAGCGGCGCTTTCGTGATGACGACGGGCTCTCAATCAACGCGCCCGTCCGTGGTTGGCGAAGCTAAGCCAAGGCTTACAGCGGATGAACGGGCGGTCGGGCGTGCCCGCTAGACGGGCGTGGAAAACATGCGGCCGCTGGGAGCGAATGCTTCTGCCGTCGGCTACTCACCGCACTGGGTTGCGATGAGCTTATTGAAAGCGTCAATCTCGGAATCAAGGACCTCCAGATCGCGTTGATGGTCAAGGCCATCCCGGCATGTTGATACAGCCTGGCGGACCGTCGCCGCCTCGTAAAATTGACTCCCGTAAGCCCGACAGTTCTTTTCGCGAAGCGCCGGATCGGCCGATCCTAGGCGCGCCGCCTCCCAACGAAGGCGGGCGGTCGGGAGCTCGGAAGCGCGGCCGCAATAACGCGTATCCGCCTCGGCGGCTGTGGCCGCATACAGAAGAAGAGCGATGAGGGAAATAACGATCGGCAGCAGGGGCCGAGCCTGGCCATGACTGTTGTCGCTTCCCCGACCATTGTCAGCAATACCGAGACGCTTCTGTTGCAAACCGCACCGAGACCAGGGCCAGGAGGCGGACCGAATGGCACCGCGCGCGCCCACGGAGAGGGTTAAAAGCATATTCCGCAACATCCGCTCTCTCCTTCGATCTAAGTGCGGCTTGTATGCTTGGCGAGGACATTCAGCCGGCAAGCCACGAGCTAGGCTCCTTCACGTAGGCTAGGCTCGCCATCGCACGGCAGGCGGCGCCGCTGCTCCAGATCGGCGATCAGGAGTAGCCGCGCTTCGACGAGCTCACGCGCCTGCGAATGACCGGGTTCGAGGACGACTGCGGCAGGCCTCTCGGTTTCGCCGCCCATGTGTCTGGACATCTCGCGGTGTTCAGGCCGTTGTGCCGCCCGCTCGTTCATTTCCGGGGGCTGCCCTAATTCCGGGAAGACGCGTTCGACCTCCGCTCGAATGAACCGATGAGGCCGGGCGCCCTCGCCGAGACGAGGAGCCACGGCGCTCGTGACCTCCGTCGCCGGCGTGCACTGCGCCTCCTTCAACAGCTTCTGGAGAACTTTTCGTTGATTCTCCGTGAGGTCCGGCTGGGCAAGGCGCCTCCGAAACAGCGCCAAATTCTCCCGGTGGATAAATTTGTCCATTATTGATCCACTCCCTCTTGAAATCGGACGCCAACCGAGTGCGCCCACATTGGGTTGAGGGCGGTGTCTGGCCTGGATCACACGACCTGATCATCGTGACTTGGGGCGCCGCAATCTATTGCGCACTGGTAGTGCGGAATTCGCTTTTGGCTGGTGGCCCTAAGCGAACGCTTAGAAATGAGGCGGGAGCCGCTAAATCGCGGCTGCGTCATCCAGCAGATGCGCCAGAAGGAGAAGGCGGATGCCGAGAAGAAGGCGCTGCTCAATCAGCTGTCGAAGCCGTCGGGCATTTCCGACGAGGAGGCGCTGAAGCGGGCGGCTGCCATCATTCAGAGGGCGTCGAATAATGGCCTCACTCAGGTGAAGGTCCTCCGGTTTTCCAACGCGCTGTGCAGCGACCACGGCCGCGCCATCAACAACGACCTGGAGCCGGGCTGGGAGAACACGCTGACCGGCTTGCCGAGGGAGATGTATCAGTTCTGGGATCGGCACCTGCGCCCGCTCGGATACAAGATCCGCGTCGAGGTGGTCGACTTTGCCGGCGGCGTACCGGGCGACATCGGCCCTACGCTGAAATGGGGCTGATGGGACCGACCAGAACTGAAGGCGTGATCGAAGCTCGCCCCATTTTCGGCAGCCCCATCACTCCGCCTTGACCTTGGCGTCGCGGATCACCCTGCCCCATTTCTGCTCCTCGGACTTGAGGTAGGCGGCAAGGTCTTCCGGCGTGCCCGTGATCGATTCGAAATACTGCCGGTCGAGGAAGCTCTTGCGGAACTCGGCCTCGGCGAACACGCGGCGCACCTGGTCATTGACCTTGGCGACGATGTCGCGCGGCGTGCCGGCCGGCGCGAACAGGCCGAACCAGGATCCGGCCTCGTAGCCGGGAATGCCGCCCTCGGCCACGGTCGGCGCCTCGGGCAGCAACTCCATGCGCTTCGCCGCGCCGACCGCCAGCAGCTTCACCTTGCCGCCCTTCACCTGCGGGACCGCGCTGCCGACGCTGATGAACATCATCTGGATGTGGCCCGCCACCACGTCGGTGAGGGCGGGGGTCGCGCCCTTGTAATGGACGGCCTGGAACTTCACCCCTGCCAGCGCCTGCAACAGCTCCATGTTGAGGTGGCCGCTCGAGCCGATGCCGAAGGTGCCGTAGTTGAGCTCGCCCGGCTTCTTCCTGCCGAGCTCGATCACGTCCCTGACGGTTTCCGCCGGCAGCGACGGGTTGACGATGAAGGCGTGATTGATCCGCACCAGCCCGGTGATCGGGGTGAAATCCTTGTCCGGATCGTAGGACAGCTTGCCATACAGGCTCGGGTTGACCACGAAGGTCACTTCGGGGCCGATGAACAGGGTGTGCCCGTCGGGCGCAGATTTCGCCACGTATTCGGCCGCGATCTGATTGTTGGCGCCGGGCTTGTTCTCGACGATCGCCTGCTGGCCCCAGGCATCGGTGAATTTCTGCGCCAGGATGCGCCCGAGCGCATCGGTCACCCCGCCCGGCGCCGCCGGCACGATGATGGTGATCGGCTTGGTCGGGTAGGCCTGCGCGTGCGCCGCCGGCGCACCGATCATCAGGCAAGCGACGGCAGCCAGCACGCGAGCTCGTTCGATCATGGGTGTCCTCCGGCGCATGGTGCGGCTATCTCTTTCTCGCTTCCGCATAGGGGTAGATCATGGTGCCGCTCTTGTACTCGGCCGGCCATAGGATCGGCTGGTTGCGGCCCTGGCGGAACTGCTCGAGATCGCTGGGAGCGACGTTCTGAAACTGCGTCCACAGCTGGCGTGACTTGGCCCATTCGCCATCCTTCCCGAACGCAAGCTCGCCGGCGACGGTCGAGAAACTCTTGCTGCGCAGATAGTCGGCGAGCTTGTCGTGGTCGAGACTCCGGGTCTCGGCGACCGCCTGCGCGAGCATCTGTCCGGCCGCATACCCGAACGGCACGAAGGCGTAGCCGAGGGGATCGATGCCGAGGCCCGGCGCCTTCGCCTGGTAGCGCTTGAGCAGGTCGGCGAGGCCGGGAAAGTTGAACGTCGGCGGAGGCACGAAGCTTTCGCCGATCACGAGGCCGTTGGCGAGCGCCCCGAGCTGCACCTTGATGGGAGTGACCAGGAGACCGATCATTGCGCCGCCGAACATCTTGGGCGTCAGGTTGGCTTCGTTCGCCGCCCGCACGATGCCGACGGTGTCGGGCGGATAGGCCGCGATGTAGACGATGTCCGCATTGGCGGCCTGGACCGCACGCACCACCGGCGCGAAATCGGTGGTCGGAGGCGGATAGCTCTGGTCGTAGATGACGCGGAAACCCTGCTTCTTCGCCTCGTCGCGCGCGCCGTCCGAGGCGCTGCGCGCAAATTCGGCATCGGCTGCAAGAATCGCGACGGTCTGCGGCCGCGGGGCCTGCACCGCCGCCAGCTCGAAGAAGCCGCGCGAGAACGAGTTCACCCCGTCCGGCCCGACCGGCACCATCGAGAAATATTTCGGATAGTTGAAATGGCGGTTGATGCCGATGGCGGTGAAGCTGATGGTGAGCTTGTTGTGCTGGATGATCACCGGCATGGCCGGCGCCACCATGTTGGTCGCGTAGGGACCGAGCAGCAGATCGACTTTGTCGACCGTGAGCAGCTTGGTGTAGATGCCCGGCACGTTCGCCGGACTGCTCTGGTCGTCGTAGTAGACGAGCTCGATCGGACGGCCCAGCAGCCCGCCCTTTTGATTGACGTCGTCGCGCCACAGCTCGAGCGCCGCCATGATCATCTTGCCGTTGGGCGCGACGCCGCCGGTGAGCGCCATGCTGAAGCCCACCCTGATCGGATCGGCGGCGAAGGCCGGCGAAAGGACCGGCGTCAGCAGGGCGAGAAGAACGATGAAGAGAGCAGTCGCTCGGTTGCGAATTCCGGGACCCCGCACCATCGTCATCTCCTCCCCGACTTTTGGCGTTTAGTTGATGCTAGAGCATGTCCTGTTCCGTTGAAACCGGGCCGGCCCCGGAACCCGGGCAGGGCGCAGCGTCCGCCGAAACATGCGCGAGCGCAGCGTGCCGGCGCTATTTCTTTCGCGCGTCCGCGTAGGGGTAGATGAGGTTGCCGGTCTTGTAGTCGGGCGGCCACAGGATCGGCTGCTTTGCGCCGTCGCGGAACTGATCGAGGTCGCTTGCGGCGACGTTCTGGAACTGGGTGACCACCTGGCGCGCCTTCACCCATTCGCCGTCCGCCCCGAACGCGATGTCGCCGGCGACCGTCTGAAACGTGTTCGCGCGCAGATGGGCGGCGAGCTTGTCGTGGTCGAGGCTCTTGGTCTCCTCCACCGCCCTGGCAAGGATCTGGCCCGCCGCATAGGCGAACGGCACATAGGCGTGCCCCAGCGGATCGGTGCCGAGGCTCGGCGCCTTGGCGTGGTATTTCTTCATCACGTCGGGAAGACCGGGAAAATTGAACGTGGGCGCGATGACGAAGCTTTCCGAAAGGATGATGCCGTTCATCACCGGCCCGAGCTGCACCTTGATGGGCGTGATGAACAGCCCGACCATCGCGCCGCCGAACATCTTGGGCACGAGATTGGCTTCGTTCGCCGCCCGCACGATGCCGACCGTGTCGGGCGGGTAGGCGGCGACGAACACGAGATCGGGATTGAGCGCCTGGACGGCGCGAACGATGGGCGCGTAATCGGTCGTGCTCGGCGGATAGCCTTTGTCGTAGACGACCTCGAAGCCGCGCGCCTTGGCGGTCTCGCGCGCGCCGTCCGCCACGGTACGGGCGAACTCGGCGTCGGCGGCGAGGATCGCGACCGTCCGCGGCTTCGGCGACTGCGCGGCGGCCATCTGGAAGAAGCCGTCGGAGAACTCGTTCACGCCGTCCGGCCCGAGCGGCAGCATGGAGAAGTACCTGGGATACTTGAAGTGCCGATTGATGCCGACGCCGAGGAGACCGATGGTCATCTTGTTCTGCTGCATGATCAGCGGCATGGCGGGCGCGATCATGTTGGTCGCATAGGGGCCGACCAGCAGGTCGACCTTGTCGACGCTCATCAGCTTGGTGTAGATGCCGGGAACGTTGGCGGGATTGCTCTGGTCGTCATAGTAGACGAGCTCGACCGGGCGGCCGAGAAGGCCGCCCCTGGCGTTGACGTCGTCGCGCCAGATCTCGAGCGCCGCCAGCACCACCTTGCCATTGGCGGCCACCGCGCCGGTGAGCGCCATGCTGAACCCGACCTTGATCGGGTTGCCGCCTTGCGCCGTTGCGGGCGCCGGCGCCAAGAACGCGACGGCCAGCGCCAGCACGGCCGCGCAAAGCAGGCGGATTCCGCCGATCCGAACCATTGCCATCCTCCCCGAGCGTATTCAGTTTGGAATGAGCGTAGCACAGCTTACTTGTGCATCTCATCCGTCGGCATGATGCCCCACAGGTTCGAGGCCGAGGGATCCTTCTCCCATACCTTGGGGCGCTGCGGCCGGTCGCGGTGCCAGGGGCGCGGCTCGAAATAGCCGAGCTCCTCGTTCATGCGGTCGAGCTCGGCGAACAGCTCGGTGATCAGCCCGTTCGGCGCCCGGTGATAGGCGAACAGATTATGGCCGATGCCGTGCCGGCCCGGCCCCCACAAGAGCTTGTAGCCGTTGACGCTGAGATAGTCGCATGCCGTCTGCATGTGGCCCCAGTCGCGCAGCTCGAACGCGGTGTGGAAATGGCGGTTGCTTCCGGTCTGCATGAGATTGATGGTGTGGTGGTCGGGGCCGCAGCGCAGGAACGAGAAGAAATCCCCCATCCAGTCGGATTCGCGAAAGCCGAGCACGTCGCAATAGAACTTGGTGACGTGCTTCACGTCGGTGACGTGGAAGGCGACGTGGCCGAGCTTGTGCGGCACGATCCCCTTGGTGGGAAAGCGCTGGCCGGAGAACTCGCCCCGCCGGAACACTTCCATCACGGTGCCTTTGGGATCCTCGAACACCACCATGTCGGCGATGGTCGGATCGGCATCCCGGCGGCGCTCGGTCTTGACGCCCTGGCCCTGCACCTGGCGCTCGAACGCCGACAGGTCGTCGTCCGGCCCGATCTGGAAGCCGATGCGCGTGCACTTCGCCTGCGCGCCCTGGCGCAGGACCACCGAGTGGTGATCGACGGTGCTGGCGAGATACGCTGCGTCCTTGCTCCGCTCGGTCAAGGTCAGCCCGAGGATCTCGGTGTAGTACTCCACCTGCTTGTCGAGGTCGGGCATCTCGTAGGTGGCGTGGGCGATCTTCTTGACCCGGATCATGCTCGTCTCCTTGTCGTTGGATTGATCTCGTCAGGACTTGCGGCGCGGGAGCGAGCCGATCACGTCGACCATGGCGGCGCCGTCGAGCTCGCCGAAGCCCATCTCCATGAAGCGCTCGTACAGCTCCGCGGCACGGTCGAGCAGCGGCGTGGCGACGCCGACGCTGCCGGCGAACTCCTCGATCATCTCGAAATAGTGCTGCAGGCCCGGCACCGTCCCCTGGGCGGGCGAGAAGCGTCGCTGCGCCATCCACGGCGCGCGGATGCCAAACTGGGTCGATCCGCCGCTTCCCGTCGCGATCGCCTTGATCATCAGCTCGACGTCGACGCCGGCCTTGAGCCCGAGCGCCATCGCTTCGGCGGTCGCCGCGATATGGATTGCGACCAGGAGGTTGTTGACCAGCTTGACCCGGCTGGCGGCGCCGAACGGCCCGAAATAGAGGCAGGAGTTGGCAAAGCCGATGACCACGCGCTCGACCTTCCGGCACGCCTCGGCGTCGCCCGCGAGATAGATCACGCCCTTGCGCTGCGCCACCATGCCGGGCGTTCCGCTCACTTCGCCGTCGAGGAAAATTGCGCCCTTCGCGGCGAGCGGCGCGACCTGACCCTGCTTGACCGGCAGCGGATGCGATCCGAGCTCGACCACGATCTGGCCTGGACGCGCCGCGTGCACGAGCCCCTTGGGGCCCTGCACGACCTCCTCGAGCGCTTCCGACGAGGGCAGGCAGGAGAATACGATGTCGGCTTGGGTTCCGACGTCGGCCGGCGAGCGCGCCGCGATGCCGCCGATCTTCTCGAACTCGGCGAGCGAGGAGCGGCGATAGCCGAGCACCCGGTAGCCGCTGTTGATCAAATTCTGCGCGATCGGCATGCCGATCTTGCCCACGCCCACGAACCCGACGGTTTCCATGCACTCCTCTCTACGAAACGCGAAGACCGGTCACGCAACCTCGATCGACTGGTCGGAAAAATTCACCGTGAGGCCGACCGACCCCTCCATCACGGTCCACTCCTTGACCTGGAACGTGCGCAACCCGCGGGCAAAGAACGGATCAGCCTCGGCGATCCGGCGCGCGTCGGCCGCGCTCGCGACGCGCAGGATCGTGAGCCCTTCGCCGCGCGGCTCGCCGCCTTCGTCGGTCAGCGGCCCGGAAGCAAACACGAGCCCCCGCTTCTCCAGGCCGATCATGTATTCGAGATGCAGCGGCAGTGTTTCCTTGATCGCCTCGGGTGCGGCGACCGCCGTGGAGAACACCGCGAAGAATTTCTTGCGCAGCATGCGCTGCGTGAGCGCACGGATCCGCTCGTCGGTCGTCGCCGCCATGCCGGCCTCGTGTCCCCTCCCGATGGGCCATCGCCGGTCGGAGGTTAGGGGCAAAAGCCGTCGCCGCACAAGGACCGATGCGAGGGGAAGAGGGCGTTCTGCCGGACCATGACAAAGCGGCGGCCGGGGATCGCAAGATCCCCGGCCGAGAACAGGATCCAGAAGCCGATGCCGGCGATGATGTAGAGGCCGAGCATGCCGAAGCGCTCGGCGGCGGCGACCGCAATGCCCCGGCTTGCGAGCGTCGTGCCGGGAGGGATCTGCGATACGTACAGGCGCCGCGCCGTGCCCAAGCCGTCCGGGAGCTGGAGCCGGCCTGAGTAGTAACACTGACACGGCTCGGATGGGCGTAGCGCCCGCGCCGCCTTTGAGCCCGATCAAATCGGCTGCCCTCGCTCCGTGTTAGGGCAATGCCAACTTGGCTCCGACACCCGCTCGCGAGCCCGCAGGGAAAGACTGAGTCCTATGCAAGCCCTGATCCGCAATCACAAGGATTTTGGCGCCGGCCTGCTTTATCTTGGATTCGCAGTCGCCGCGCTGTGGATCGGCAGGAAATACGCGCTGGGCTCGGCCGGACGCATGGGGCCGGGATTCTTTCCCACGGCGCTCGCAGTCCTCCTCGCCGCGATCGGCGCCGTTTCGCTGGTTCGCGCGTTCGTGCAGCCGGGTCCGGCGATCACCGGTTTCGCCTGGAAGCCGCTGGCCCTCGTCCTTGGGGGGACGGCTCTGTTCGGCGCACTGATCAATACCGGCGGCCTCGTGATCGCCCTGCTCGCGCTCGTGCTGCCGAGCGCCGCGGCGAGCGAGAAATTCCGCTTCGACTGGTGGGCGGTGCTCGGGCTGGTCGGGCTTATCGCCTTTTGCTCGCTCGTCTTCGTGAAGGGCTTGGGCGTTCCGGCACCCCTGATCGGGTCCTGGTTCGAGTGAGGATGGCGCCATGGACGTGCTTGCAAACATCGCGCTCGGTCTGCAGACCGCTCTCTCCTTCTCCAACCTCCTCTACTGCCTGATCGGGGTGTTCCTCGGCACGGCGATCGGGGTCCTGCCCGGCCTCGGCCCGGCGGCGACCATCGCCATGCTGCTGCCGGTCACGTTCGGTCTGCCGGCCGTCTCCGCCCTGATC
Organism: uncultured Alphaproteobacteria bacterium; assembly: GCA_963777755.1. Classification (GTDB taxonomy): domain Bacteria; phylum Pseudomonadota; class Alphaproteobacteria; order Rhizobiales; family Xanthobacteraceae; genus DATFWC01. Next base: position 127,193 of record CAVZSC010000039.1, on the reverse strand, counting down.
ATGCTGGCGGGCATCTTCTACGGCGCGCAATACGGCGGCTCCACCACGGCGATCCTGGTCAACCTGCCGGGAGAGGCGTCCTCGGTGATCACCGCGGTGGACGGCCACCAGATGGCGCGACGCGGACAGGCCGGGCGGGCGCTCGCCACCGCCGCCATCGGCTCGTTCGTCGCCGGCACCGGCGCGACCGCCCTGATCGTCTTTTTCGCCCCGCCGCTCGCCGACCTCGCCCTCCAGTTCGGGCCTGCCGAGTATTTCTCCTTGATGACGCTCGGGCTCGTCGCTTCGATCGTGCTGGCGCACGGCTCCATCCTGCACGCGCTCGGCATGGTGATGCTGGGACTGCTGCTGGGCCTGGTCGGCACCGACATCAGCTCCGGCGTCGCGCGCTACACCTTCGGCATTCCCCAGCTGGCCGACGGCATCGGCTTCGTGATCGTCGCCATGGGCGTATTCGGCGTCGGCGAGATCATCGCCAACCTGGAGAACGAGAAGACGCGCGAGGCGATGATCAAGACCGTCACCGGCCTGATGCTGACGCGCCAAGACCTGAAGCGCATCGCCGCGCCGATCCTGCGCGGCACCGTGCTCGGCTCGCTGCTCGGAATCCTGCCGGGCGGCGGCGCGACGCTGGCGTCGTTCGCCGCCTACTCGGTGGAGAAGAAGATATCGAAAAATTCCGCCGAATTTGGCAAGGGCGCCATCGAAGGCGTGGCCGCACCGGAATCCGCCAACAATGCCGGCGCACAGACCTCGTTCATTCCGATGCTCACCCTCGGCATTCCGTCGAACCCGGTCATGGCCTTGATGATCGGCGCCATGATCATCCAGGGGATCCAGCCCGGGCCGGCGATGATGAACGAGCAGCCGGAGCTGTTCTGGGGCGTCGTCGTATCGATGTGGATCGGCAACCTGTTCCTGCTGCTGCTCAACCTGCCGCTCATCGGTCTGTGGGTGAAGATGATCTCCATCCCCTATCACCTGCTCTACCCGATGATCCTGGTGTTTTGCGCCATCGGCGTGTTCAGCCTGAGCAACCAGGAGTTCGACGCCTACCTGATGACCGCGTTCGGGCTGCTCGGCTACATCTTCAAGAAGCTCGACTGCGAGCCGGCGCCCATGCTGCTCGGATTCATCCTCGGCCCGATGATGGAGGAGTTCCTGCGGCGCGCCATGCTGCTCTCGAAGGGCGATCCGCTGGTGCTGCTCACCCGCCCCATCAGTGCCGCCATGCTGGTGCTCGCGGCCGGCGTGCTCGTGGTGCTCCTCCTTCCTGCCGTCCGCCAGACCCGGGAGCAGGCTTTCCAGGAGCACGGCTGAGTGCCTCCGCGCGCAAGGAATAGAAAACCACGAGTTTGCATCCAAAGGAGAGATCAATGTCGAACCGTCCGCCGATCGTCATCGACCGCCGCAGCTTCACCGGAGGCCTCGCCGCAGTTTCGGCGGCCACGCTTCTCGGCGTGGCACCGTCCGCCCGGGCACAGGCCGCCTATCCGGCCCGCCCGCCCCGGCTGGTGCTGCCGTTCGCCGCCGGCGGTGTCGGCGACGTGACCGCGCGCATCGTGTCGGAGAAGCTCGGCGACAAGCTCGGCCAGCGCTTCGTCATCGAGAACATGCCGGGTGCCGGTGGCATCAACGCGGCGAATGCGGTGCGCTCCGCGCGTCCGGACGGCTACACCCTGGCACTGTTCAGCAACGGCACGGCCGTGAGCGTGGGCCTGTTCGAAAGCCTGCCGTTCGATCCGCTCAAGGATTTCGTGCCGATCTCCAGCATGGGCTATTTCGATTTCCTCTTCTGCGTGAACGCGAGTTCGCCGTTCAAGACCATGGCTGACTTCGTCAAGGCCGCCCGCGACAAGCCCGCCAGCCTCAACATCGGCACCATCAATATCGGCAGCAGCCAGAACCTTACGGCGGAACTGCTCAAGTCGACCACCCGCATCGACGTCACGCTCGTTCCCTACCGCACGTCTGCCGACGTGCTGGTCGGCCTGCTGCGCGACGACGTCCAACTCGTTGTCGATGCCTATGCGGCGCTGAAATCGCCGCTGACCCAGAGCAAGATCCGGGCGATCGCAACCTCGGCGACCAGGCCGTCGGCGATCCTGCCGAACGTGCCGCCCGCCCAGGACAGCGGCATCGGCGAGTTCGACGTGATCTCCTGGAACGGCATCTTCGCCCGTACCGGCACGCCGAAGGCGGTGATCGACGTCCTCAACAAGGGCCTGCACGAGGCGGTCGACAACCCAGATGTGAAGCAGCGGGCGCTGGAGATGGGCATCGAAGCCAGGGCCAGCACGCCCGAGGAGATCGGCGCACGGCTCAGCGCCGACATCGTCAAGTGGACCAAGGTGATCGAGCGCGCCGGCGTGCCGAAGCAGTAACGGCGGGGCCCGCCAGCCGAACACGACGCGCGAGCTCCCGTAACGCAACTACATCTGGGGCTCGCGCGTGAACTGGATACAAAGCAGTTCGTTCTGCCAAAATGAAAAACAGATTGTATTATACAATTTATCCAACTTATGGATGATTCCTGCGACCGGCGGTCTATTTTTCGGGAATGAATGGATTTCGGATCTGCACGCTGTCGAACGTCGCGCCTGCGCCCGGTGCCCGTTCGGCGGGCGAAACCGGATTTGCCCCGCTCGGGGGCTCGGTCCCTGTCGTTGCCTGAACCAGACAAGGAGGCCGTTGCCGAGCCCGTGCCGCGAAAGCACACTGCTGTCTTGCATTGTACGATCAGCACCGATGTGGCAGTCGCGGATCTCCCATCGTCTCTCGCGCGCTGCTTTCAGAAAGACCGATCATGGTCTCTCGACGAAAATCCCTGATCCTCATGTCCGGCGCCGCGGCGGCAGCCTGGCCGGGCACACCGGCCCATGCCCAGCGGGTCGTTTACATCGAGAGAGGCTCGCCCGAACGGACGGCCATCCTGGACGTGGTTCGCGCGTCGGTGGAGCGCAGGCTCGGCATCAAGGTCATCTTCGTGGTCCAGCGACTCACCGTGTTCGGCAACTGGGCGTATGCGGGACTGCATCCCCGCACCGAAGCGGGACAACGCATCGACTATCGCCGCACGCGCTACGCCAGAAGCTACCATCCCGACCTCGACAGCGACCTGGTCATCGTCCTGCTGCGGCGGAGCGGCGCGTCCTGGTCGATCGAGCAGGAGGCCTTCCTGCCGACCGACGTCGTCTGGGAGGAATGGATGAAGGATCATGGACTGCCGCGCGGCTTGTTTCTCGACGAATGAGCGGACCGCGCGCAGCCGCCTCAGGACGACGGTTCGCAGGCGACGAGCTACTACTTCCGCGCCACGATGCGGTTCGAGACTGGCGCCTCGGGATTGGCATGGCTCAACCGGACGATCGCTGTGGCGAGCGCGGAGCGCAAGGCGCGCCGCGTAGAGGTACGGGCTTGGCGGCTGCTGTGAAAGCACGAGCGGGGAGGAAACCATGACGACAGAGATGACGAGGCGTACCGCCTGGCACGTACTGGGCGGGGCCGTGCTCGCGGGAATCGCCTGCCCGGAACGCGGGTCGGCCCAGGCCTATCCGAGCCGGGCGATCCGTATCGTCCACGGCTACAACAGCGGCACCAATCCCGACGTGATCTCTCGCATTATCGGCCCCGCGGTAACCAACCGGCTCGGCCAACCGGTCGTCGTCGAACCCAAGCCGGGTGCGGCCGGCCGCATCGCCACCGGCTACGTCGCCACCCAGCCTCCCGATGGCTACACAATGATGATGCTGACCGCCGGCGATGGCGTGACCGCCGCATTCTACGATGACCTTCCTTACAATCTGCTGCGCGACTATGCCTTCGTCGCGACGACCGTGCACACCTCGCTGATGGTCGTCGTCAGCAGCGACTCGCCGCTCAAGACCACGCGCGACCTGCTGGATGCCGGAAAGCGCAGGGCGAACGGCCTCACGTTCGGCACGCCGGGCGTCGGCACCACTCAGCATCTCGCGGGCGAATTGCTCAAGGTCGCGGCGGGGATCAACCTCGTCCACGTACCCTATCGCGAGAATGCCTTCCCCGACCTGCTCGGAGGGCGGCTCGACCTGTTGATCGCGGCGCCATCGGTTTCCGGCCCCCAGATCGCATCCGGCCGCGTGCGGGCGATTGCCGTCACCTCGCGCGACCGCATCGATGCCGCCAAGGACGTGCCAACCCTCGGCGAGACCGGCCCTCTCGCCGGCTTCGACGTGTCGTCGTGGCTCGGCCTGGCGGTGCCGGTGAAGACCGAGCAGAGCGTGATCGAAATACTGTCCGACACCATGCGGCAGGTCCTTGCCGACGAGATGGTGCGCGCGCGGCTGCGTGCGACGGGCAGCGACGTCGGCGGGCTGGTCGGCGGTGAATTCCGGGCGCGCGTGGAGTCCGACATCGACAAGTGGAAGACCCTGGTCGGAAAGGTGCAGCTCAACAGATAGCGCTCAGAGCATGCTCCGGAAAAACGCCTGCCCCCGACGATCGGGGGCGGACACCGGTTTTCCGAAAGGAAATGCGACAAACATCGAATCTAGAGCGCTTTCCTGCCGCCGTCCGTGCGATCCTAGGATCAACCCAAACGGAAGGCGCATGCATTGATCTTCCGCAGCTAGTCAGCCTTCGCCGCGATGGTTTCGATCTCGACTTCGACACCCGAACGGGGAAACTTCTTGACGACTAGAAGCGTGGCTGGCGGGTTATGATCACCCATGACTCGCCCGCGTATGCAGAAATAATCGTCCAGGATAAACTCGTCTGTGACGTAGACGGTGAATTTTACAACGTCCTTGACTGTCATGTTAGACGCGGCAAGAATTATACGGATGCGCTCGAAGATCACCTCAATTTGTTCCAGCGGGTCCTGGGGTACCGTACCGTCCAGGCGCGCACCAACCTGTCCATTGCAGAACAGGATCCTAGCGTCGGGAGGAACTTCCGTGCCGTGCGCAGCATTGTTGGAATGGGCGCAAATTTGATCGTTGAGCGTGTGGGCCGTCAACATCGTCGCACTCCTCCTCAGTAAAGTGAACGGGCTCCCCTACTACCGTTTCTTCCCTAGGACGTGGACTCATTAACGCGCAGCCATAGGCGTATGGATGCAAGCTGGACGAATGCAAGGTAGTTGGCCGCGAGCTTGTCGTAGCGCGTTGCCACACGCCGGCAGTGCTTGATCTTGTTGAAGAACCGCTCGACCAAATTGCGAGCCCGGTAAAGATACGGACTGAAGCATAGCGCCTCCGTCCGATTTCTTTTGGTGGGATATTCGCCCAGGCGCCGTGCTGGCGAACAAGAGCTCTGATCCAATCGGCGTCATAGCCACGGTCGGCCAGTAGCATTGTTCCCGACTTCAAGCGAGATAGGAGTCTTCTGCGAGCCGATTGTCGTGCGCCTCGCCGGCCGTCAGTGCGAGCTGGACCGGCAGGCCACTGGCATCGACCATCGCATGAATCTTGCTGGTCAACCCGCCCCGCGACCGTCCCATGGACTGTGTAATATTCCGAGTGATGCAGGCACCGTGCTGATGCATGCGGACAATAGACGTGTCGATCATCTGCACGGCGGCGTCATGAGGGCCGGCCAGTGCGCTCATGATCTTGGCCCAGACGCCCGCTCGTCGCCAGCGAACGAAGCGATTGTAGCAAGTCGTGTACGGACCGAAGTTGTCCGGCAGGTCGCGCCACGGTGCCCCAGATCGTAGAACCCAGAAGATGCCATTCAGAACACGGCGGTCGTTCACACGCGGGACACCGCACGGTTTGTTCGGCAACATCGGCTTGATGGCAGCCCATTCGTGATCGTTTAGTTCGTAGCGCATGATTCGAGGCTCCGGTTTGGGAGCTTGAATCACGCGCCGGGCCATACCATCAACCTGTAAAGGCCCATCGCGGCAGATGACAATACCCGAATTTTACTTCCGCTTTCGGGGCCACAGCCGACATGGCGGAAGCTACGGCTGGCTTCGTCCCGGTCGAAAATGACCCACAAGAGACATCGTCGGTCGTCTCCGAGGACAGCGCACTTCTGTCCGCTTCGAGCTCTTTGCTGCCGCCCTGAACGTTCGGGAGCTGGATCACGCTTCGCCGATCTTGAAACAGACGACATGAGGATGAGGGCCTACTTCCTGGGTCGCAACCTCCGGGACAACAGAGGCAGGTATCTACAAAATTGCGTTCACGTTCATCAACCCGCGATCAATGATGTCGTCATAGGCCGCCCACTCCTGCCGCGAATTCTCAATGCTGATCTTCGGGATATCAAGATCTGCAAACAGCCGGTCGGTAAGCCCACGGTATTCACGATAAAGGGCAATGAGACCGTCGAGACCAGCCAAGCCGCGCCTCTTGGCGTACGGCGACTCCAGTTTCCATTTGACCTGATAGTTCACCCATGTCTCGCCGCGCTGCGTCGAGACGAGCCGAATTGCGCTATCGATGTCTCCTTGGTGGAAATAGATGAGCAGCGGACTCAAAGGCTTGATGACCGCGACAATCTCCCGACAATAGGCGGCAATCATGTCGGCATCGGCTTCGAGCAAAAGGAGCGCGGTCAGGCCTCCATGGAAGAGCTGCCCGTCAACAATTGAGATGCGTGCTTGAGTCAGCGAGGTGTCGACGTACGCCCGCCACTTGGCGATGCCCGCCTTGGCAAGTTCCGCTGGCGGCATTTCGCTCCAAGGCACGTCCCAGTCGAAGCGGATCGGATGCGGGTCGACCCCTTCGGTTATCCCAATTGCGGGGATGCCGGATACTTCCAGCCGATTGGCGATGTTGAGGGTGGTCGTTGACTTGCCGGAGCCCATGATCCCCTCGACGATCACCAGCCTAGGCCAGACGTTACTCAGTCGCGCGATCATGTAGAATCCGAAATTGCGGCGGGAGAAATTGAGCCTGCTCCGCGACTCAGAGGTGTGATCGACAAACGTGCAAGGGTGTCTGCTTCTACAAAGTGAACTTCCGTGGAGCAAGCCAGTGCCACGACAAAATGCGATGTACGCTATTAGCCCTTCGCGACATTTCGCGGCGTCGCAGCAATTCGGTCGCTTTCGGAGCGAAGCGGACATCAGCGATCGGTTTGCAGAAGGAATTTATGAGTACACGCCCTGGTCACATGAAAACCTTGGACCCATGAATTCTCAGGGGAAATTTGAGTTCTGACTGAGGCTCAAACCTGACGGCCGCGAGTTCAAACCCTGCCGCCGCAGCCTCGGTTTCCCCGCCCTCCTCACACCACCTTCCTGGCCCGCAGCTCCGCGATCTCCCCGGGGCTCAGCCCGAGCTCCTGCAGCACTGCGTCGGTGTGCTCGCCGAGCGTCGGCGGGGCTGCGATCGTGCCCGGGCGGGCGCCGTCGAGGAACACCGGCGGGTTGACGCCGCACACCTCCCCTTCGGTCGGGTGCGCGACCGCATAGAAGGTGCCGAGGTGGCGCACCTGCGGGTCGTCGAACACCTCGGGCGGGCCGAGCACCGGCGCGTAGGGCACGTCCTCGGCCTCGAGGCGCCGCTCCCATTCGGCGCGCGGCCGCGTCAGGAAGGTCTTGGCGAGCTCGTCGCGCAAGGCCGTATAGTGGCGGATACGGTCGCCGCGGTCGGCGAAGCGCGGATCGGCCGCAACGTCCTGGCGCTCCAGCGCGTTGAGCAGGCCTTCCCAGAATTTCGGCTGGTTGGACAGGTGGATCGCGACGATGCCTCCATCCTGGCAGCGGAACGCGTAGGACTGCGACGTGCTCACGCGCGATAGCGGGCCGATGTCGAGGCCGAACCGTTTGTGATTGATGAAGCCGTCGGGCGCGAACGCGATGGTCGCTTCGAGCATGCTGGTCTCGACCCGGCGCGCCTTGCCGGTGCGCTCGCGCTCGAACAGCGCGGCGAGCACGCCATAGGCGAGATAGTAGCCGCTGATGTTGTCGGACAAGGTCGGGCCGGCGGGCTGCGGCTTCTCCGGGTCGACGAACTGGGCGAGCACGCCGCTCAGCGCCTGCGCCACGGCGTCATAGGAGGGGCGGTCGCGATAGGGACCGTCCGGCCCGAACCCGGTGATCGACGCATGGATCAGGCGCGGGTTTTCGGCCACGAGCTTGTCGGCGGTGAAGCCGAGCCGGTCGAGCACGCCGGGGCGGAAATTGTCGATCAGCACGTCGGCACGGCGGATCAGGTCCCACAAGATCTCCTTGCCGCGGGCGGCGCGCAGGTCGAGCGTGAGGCTGCGCTTGTTGCGGTTGTAGGAGAGAAAATGGCCGCTGTAGTTGCCGCCGTGATAGTTGCGGAACGGGTCGCCGCTCTCGCGGTTCTCGATCTTGATCACTGCGGCGCCGAGATCGCCGAGCAGCTGCCCGGCGAGCGGGCCGGTGATCATGGTGGTCAGCTCGACGACTGCGAATCCCATCGAGAGTGCCCGGCATGATCCCTCGCTTCAGGATTCCGATTCGTATGGGATGGCTTCCGTGACGAGCGACAGCACGGCGGGCGTGGTCTCGGTCTCCAGCTCCTCGATCGCGTGGGCGAGCAGGCCCGCCGAACGCGAGATCACCGCGACGCCGCGCATGGCCGCAACCGGGAACCCGATCTCGCACAGGAGCGCGCCGATCGCGCCGGTGGCGTTGAGCGGCACGCGGCGCTTGCCCTGCTTTTCGATCTCCGCCTCGAGCAGCTTGATCCGACGGATGTAATCGCCGGTAAGGCCGACTTCCTGCGCGAATTCGAACAGCCGCACGGTGCGCGGATCATCGGGGAAATAGGCAGGGTGGCCGAATCCGGGAAGACGGCGGCCGTGCTTGACGTAGTCGGCGACCGTCTCGGCCGCCCACTGCTCGGCCGGACGGCCGCTCTTCACGCCTTCGGTCAGAAGTGCGCCTGCGCCGGCGATGGTGCCCATGAACTTGTTGCCGACCATCAAGAGGCCGGCGGCTATCGGCACCTGCACGTCGGTCGGCACCGAATCGGCGACGAGGCGCGCCACCAGCGCGCTCGGCGTGATGCCGTGATCGATCAGGATGACCAGGCAGGCATCGAGGATCCTGGTCTGCTGCGGCGTCGGCATCCTGCCGGTGACCGCCAGGAACACGCATTCGGTGAAGGTCGCCTTGCCGACCAGGTCGGGCAGCGTGTTCTTGCCGCGGAACACGAGGCGGTCGATCTGCGACATGGGCGTTCCCAGCTTGGTCGCAAGGCGTTTTGTCTTCTTCGCTTCGGTCACTGTCTTCCTCACTTACAAAAGAGAATCTGTCGTTCCTCGTCGCGCGCTTCAGCGTTCGCGCGTGGGCAACGGCGCATCGCGTCATCCGCGGCTGTGCTCGATCAGCCGGCCCAGGAACGCGCCGCACTTCTCCAGTTCGGGGATCGCGATGAACTCGTCGGCCTTGTGCGCCTGCTCGATCGAGCCGGGCCCAATCACCACCGAGGGGATGCCGGCGGCGGCAAACAGGCCCGCCTCGGTGCCGTAGGCCACCTTCTCGTGCCGCTCCTTGCCGCTCAGCGTCTTCGCCAGCGCGATCACGCGATCGTCCGCCGGCGTGTCGAGGCCGGGAAAGCCGGATTTCAGCTCGAACGCGATGGCCGCCTCCGGCGCGACCCGTCGCATCTCCGGCTCGAGCACATCCCGCGCGTAGGCCATCGCCTCTTCGCCGAGCGCATCGATGTCGTCGGCCGCGACGGCGCGGAACTCGAACTCGAACGTGCAGGCGTCGGGCACGATGTTGAGCGCGGTGCCGCCCTGCACCACGCCCGTGTGGGCGGTCGAAAACGGGACGTCGTAGAGCGAGTCGCGGGGACCGTGGTTCTTGAGGCGCTCACCGATCTCGCGGACCTTCACGATCAGGCGTGCCGCATATTCGACCGCATTGACTCCGTGCGGCGCGAGCGAGGAATGGCAGGTCCGCCCACTGACCGTGACGCGGAACGAGCGCTTGCCCTTGTGACCGATCACCACGTTCATGCCGGTCGGCTCGCCGACCACGCAGGCGGCCGGCATCGACCCGCCAAACGGCAGCGCCGCGATCAGGTTGCGCACGCCGACGCAGCCGACCTCCTCATCGTGGGAAAACGCCAGATGGATCGGCCGCGCCAGCGGCTGTGCCAGCATCGCCGGCACGGCAGCGAGGCAACAGGCATCGAAGCCCTTCATGTCGGTAGCGCCGCGGCCGTACAGGCGCCCGCCGCGCTCGGCGAGCCGAAACGGGTCGCTCGACCACGCCTGTCCGTCGACCGGCACCACATCGGTATGGCCGGACAGGATCGTGCCGGGCACGCCGGCCGGGCCGATCGTCGCCCACAGGTTGGCTTTCTCACCCGTCGCGTCAGGGATGCGACGCGAGGGGACCCCGAGGCGCCCCAGGTAGTCCTCGATCCAGGCGATCAGCGGCAGGTTGGAATTGCGGCTCACCGTGTCGAAGCCGACCAGGGCGGCGAGAATTTCTTTCGTCTTGTCCACCGGCACCATGCGGGCAGCCTCTCTATTGCATCAGTGTTCGCCGTCCGGCACCGCGGCCCAGGCATGATGCACCGCGACCGGCGGCGATCAAGGGCAATCGGCAGGCATGGCGCAAGGCTTGCAATGCAGCCGACGCCGGTCTCAGATGTGCCCGGCACGGAAGCTGGCGCGCGCAGACCGGGAGCGGACAGATGGGCGGTTGGAAGGCACTCGTCACAATCATCGTCTCGGCCGGCCTGATCGGGGCGGCCCAGGCGCAGGAGCTGAAGGTCGGCCTCTCGGCCGAGCCGTCGGCCATGGACCCGCATTTCCACAATCTCACCCCCAACAACTCGCTGCTGCGGCACATCTTCGACCGCCTCATCGACCAGGACGAGAACCAGGGGCTCAGGCCGGACCTTGCGCTGTCGTGGCGCGCCGTCGACGACAAAACCTGGGAATTCAAATTGCGGCCCGGCGTGAAATTCAGCGACGGCTCGGAGTTCACCGCCAACGACGCGATCTATTCGTTCTGCCGCGCGCCGCGGGTGGAGAACTCGCCCTCCTCGTTCGCGATCTATTCGCGCGCGATCACCGGCATGACGGCACCCGACCCGTTGACCCTGATCGTCACCACCGCAGGCCCCTACCCGCTGATCCCGAACGAGGTCTCGACCATCGCGATATTGTCGGCGAAAGCGAACGGTGCCGGCGCGGTGACGTTCGACCGCCAGGAGTGCAAGGGCGTCGGCACCTACCCGAAAACCGAGGCGTTCAATGCCGGGCAGGCGACGATCGGCACCGGCCCCTACAAGCTCGCCCGCTTCACCAAGGGCGACCGCATCATCCTCGAGCGCAACGACGCCTATTGGGGCGCCAAGCCGGCCTGGCAGCGCGTCATCTTCCGCCCGATCACCAGCGCCGCGCCGCGCGTGGCGGCGCTGCTCTCCGGCGACGTCGACATGATCGAGAGCGTGCCGATCCAGGACCTCGAGCGGGTCAAGCAGAACGGCAATTACAAGGTCGTGCAGGGGCTCTCGGCCCGCGTCATCTACCTGCATTTCAACCAGGTCGACGACCTGCCGCCCGGCGTCTCCGGCACGGACGGGAAGAATCCGTTCCGCGACGCGCGGGTTCGCGAGGCGATCTCCAAGGCGATCGACCGCGACGCGATCGTTGCCCGCATCATGGGCGGAGCGGCGGTCGCGGCGGGCGAGCTGCTTCCCGGGATGATGTTCGGCGCCAATCGCGACATGCAGGCGCCGAAGGCCGATCCCGAGCGCGCCAGGAAACTGCTCGCCGAGGCGGGCTACCCCAACGGCTTCACGCTCGTACTGGGCTCCCCCAACGACCGCTACGTGAACGACGCGCAGATCGCGCAAGCGGTGGCGCAGATGCTCACGCGCGTCGGCCTCAAGGTGTCAGTCGATGCCATGACGGCGAGCCAGTTCTTCGCCAAGCGGACGCGGCGCGAATTCGGCTTCTGGCTGGCGGGCTGGATTTCCGACACCGGCGAGATGTCGGCGCAGATCAAGCCGCTCGCCGCCACCCCCAACAAGGACAAGGGCTGGGGCACCACCAACCCGGGCGGTTATTCTAACCCGAAGGTCGATGCACTGCTCGACCAGGCGCTCGGCACGATCGACGATACGCGTCGCGCCGCCATCCTCGCCGAGGCGAGCCGCATCGCCATGGCCGACTATGGCGTGCTGCCGCTGCACTTCGAGATGACCACCTGGGCAATGCGCAAGGAGCTCAGCTATACGCCGCGGGTCGACCAGACCACCCAGGCGACACTGGTCGGGCGGTGAGGCAAAGTCACCGACAATAAGAGGGGGAATGCCATGAGACCGACCGGTACAGTGTTCCGGCTGATCGCCCTGCTCGCCGTCATTGCGAGCCCGGCTGCGGCCCAGACCTTTCCGACCCAGCCGATCAAGATCATCGTTGCGACGGCGCCCGGCGGCATCGCCGACCTCGTAGCCCGCACGCTGGCGCAGAAGCTCGGCGAATCCGGCACGACCGCCGTGGTGGAAAACCGCACCGGGGGTGCCGGCGCAATCGCCGCGGATGCGGTTGCCAAGGCGGCACCCGACGGCCACACGCTGTTCATCGGCATGCACTCGACCAACGCCATCCTGCCGCACATCACCGCCAAGCTGCCGTTCGACGGCATTAAGGACTTCGCGCCGGTCACTAACATCGTCGGCTCGGCCAACATCCTGGTGGTGCATCCCGACCTGCCCGCCAAGTCGGTGCGCGAGCTCGTCGCCCACGCCAAGGCCAATCCCGGCAAGCTCACCTACGCGTCGCAGGGCAACGGCAGCTCCGGGCACATCGTGGGCGAGCAGTTCAAGCAGGTGGTCGGCGTCGATCTCGTGCACGTGCCCTACCGCGGCGCCGCGCCCGCCATCCAGGACCTGGTCGCCGGGCACGTCTCGATCATGTTCGACATCGTGCCGCTGGCGCGCACGCAGCTCGCCGCCGGCAAGGTGCGGGCGCTCGGCATCGCCTCGCCACAGCGGCTTCCCGCCGTGCCCGACGTGCCGACCATGGCGGAAGCCGGGCTGGCCGAGCTCGAAGGCGGGCCCTGGTTCGGCCTGATGGCGCCGGCCGGAACGCCGCGCTCCGTCATCGACTGGCTCAATCGCGAGACGCGCAAGGCGTTCGAGGCATCCGACGTGCGCGAGCGCTTCCTCGCCCAGGGCATGACCTTGCCGCTCGGCACGCCGGAGGAATTCTCCGCCTACGTGGTCGCCGAGCACAAGCGCTGGGGCGAGATCATCCGCAAAGCGGGGATCCGGGTCGAGTAATCGAGCCTGCGTACAGGGCTGAGAAGGCATGCAGCACGTCACCAAGCAGAGCCAGCCGGAGAAATACTGGGACCGCCTGTTCACCCCCTCGTCCTGCCTGGCGGTGATCACCACGGTGAACCGCAAGGGAGAGATCAACGCCGCCGCATTCGGAACGTGCACGCGCGTGCATCACAATCCCGTCTACATTGCGTTCACCACGACGCTCGGCAACGACACCGCGGTGAACGTGCTGGAGACCGGCGAGTTCGTGGCGAACCTGCCGGCATTCGAGCGCCGCACGCTCGAGCAGGTGATGGTGGTCGGCCTGCCGTTCGCACCCGGCGTGAGCGAGCTCGCCAAGGCGGGCTTCACGGCGCTGCCCTCCGTTGTCGTCAAGCCGCCGCGCGTGCTCGAATGCAAGCGGCATTTCGAATGCACGGTGGAATGGACCCGCGAATGGGCCGGCGGCCGCCTGATGGTATGCGGCCGGCTGGTCGCGGCGTCGGTCGACGCCGACTGCGTCGACCCGAAGGGCTATATCCTGTGGGATCGCGTGCGGCCCGCGCACTATTGCGGCGCGCCCTACGGCGCCGCGTTCGTCGGCGCCTACGAAACGATGGCGGTGCACATCCCTTATGACGGACCCGAACGCGACGCCTTCGAAGAGCATCGCACCGGGATGTTCGAGGACATGTGATCGGGCGCAGCCGGCGGCATCGCAGTCGAGCCTACGAAGCGCGGAAGCTGAAACTTGCGCCGGTAGGCGCCGGGCGTCATCCCGGACAATCGGCTGAACAGCCGGCGGAACGAGGCCAGGTCCTCGTATCCGACCTCGCGCGCAACCGCGTCGACCGGCGCAGAGCCCGTCTCCAGGAGCTGCTTTGCCTCCTCGATGCGCAGCGCCTGGACGTAGGCGAGCGGCGAATAGCCGGTCGCCGTCTTGAAGCGGCGGTCGAACGTGCGCTTGGGAAGGCCCGATTGGCGCACCACCTCGGCAACGATGTCGGGTCGCTCGTAGTTCTGCGCCAGCCAGGCCTGGCAGCGCACGATGACGGTGTCGCCATGGTCGACATTGGCGATCATCGAGGCGTAGGGAAGCTGCCCGTCGCGATGCCATTGGTAGAGGAACAGCTTCGACAGGCGGATGGCTTCCTCCGTTCCCCCGTGCTTGGCGACGAGCAGGAGGGCGAGATCCTGCCACGACGAGGCACCTCCGGAGCAGACGATGCTGTGCCCGGGACCGGATTGCACGAGGATGCGATCCTCATGCAGCGTGACATTGGGAAAATGGCCACGGAACAACGGCACGTAACCCCAGTGCGTGGTGGCCTCCTGGCCGTCGAGCAGTCCCGCCTCGGCCAGCACCAGTGATCCGCCGCAGGCCGCATAGAGCTGAGCCCCGTTCGCGTACATCCGCCTGATCCAGTCCAGCAGGCGCCGGTCGAGCGCATGCGGCCCATGGGTGCCATCCAGCATCACGTTGGGAACGAACACCACGTCGGTGCGTCCAACGTCGGCGATGACGTCCTGCGGAATGATGCTGACGCCGGTGGCGAGCTGCAGTGGCCCCCGATCGGCGGCGACGAGGCGAGGCTCGAACATGGGCTCGCCGGGCGCGAGCCCCTTCAGCGCGTTCCACAGGCGGCCGGCGGCCCACAGCGTATCGAACACGCCGTAGATGATCGACGGGTCGCACTCCGGGAAGACGACCAGGCTGACGTGAATGCGCCTAAGGGTCATGTGCGCGATCGGCTGGCTCATGTGGCTCCAGGGCGGCCATTTTGCCTCTCACGCGATTGGCTTGCCAGCGCTATGTGTCCGCCCGGACAGGGACAACAGCGCACACCCGACTGAGAGAGAACAGCAATGAACCTCGACATGAAGAAGCTCGAGCCCCTGCTCGCCACCATGGTGAACGAGCTCGGGGCCGCCGCGAATGCCGCCCTGGTGCTGACCGGCGACAAGCTGGGGCTGTACCGCGCCCTCGCCGGCGCAACCCCGCTCACGGCGCATGAGCTCGCGGCCAAGACCGGCACGCACGTACGCTATATCCGCGAGTGGCTCTCGGCGCAGGCCGCTTCCGGCTTCGTGACATTCGACGCGGGCACCGAGCGCTTCACGCTTTCGCCGGAGCAGGCGGCGGTGTTCGCGGACGAGGAGAGCACGGTCAATATGACCGGAGGCTTCCACAGCCTCGCCGCGGTCTTCGCCGATGAGCCGAAGCTCACGCAGGCATTCCGGACCGGGCAAGGTGTGGGCTGGGGAGAGCACTGCAACTGCCTGTTCTGTGGCGTGGAGCGGTTCTTCCGCCCGGGCTACCGCGCCAATCTCGTCGCCGCCTGGCTGCCTGCCCTGGATGGCGTGGTCGAAAAGCTTACGCGCGGCGCCAAGGTGGCGGACGTCGGATGCGGACACGGCGCCTCGACGCTGATCATGGCGGCGGCCTTTCCGAATACCGAATTCGTCGGCATCGACTTCCACGAAGCGTCCGTCGCGCACGCGAGGTCGCACGCCAACGGCCTGGCGAATGTCCGCTTCCAGACGGCGCGCGCGCAGGACTATCCGGGATCCGGATTCGATCTGGTGACCATGTTCGACGCGCTGCACGACATGGGCGACCCGGTCGGAGCCGTTGGGCATGTGCGCAACACCCTGAAGCCCGACGGCACGCTGATGCTGGTCGAGCCCATGGCGGGAGACAGCCTGGCGGACAACCTCAACCCGGTCGGGCGGGTCTACTACGCGTTCTCGACCAGCGTGTGCGTGCCGGCCTCGCTCGGTCAGGAAGTCGGCGCCGCCCTGGGGGCCCAGGCTGGCGAGAGGCGTCTCGCTGATGTCGCCCGTCAAGGCGGATTTTCCCGCTTCCGCCGCGCGGCCGAGACGCCCTTCAACATGGTGCTCGAAGCAAGGCCGTGAGGAACGGGATGCCGGAGGCACGTTGCCTTCCCCCGGGAAGGCAGCGTGCTGCGGCGCGCGGCGCGTCGACTACAGATAGCTCCACCACCATTCCGTCCGGCGCTGTTTCAGCGCGGCGAACCAGCGGCAGAGCGGATAGAGCGCGAGCACCACGATCGCCCAGACCGCATAGACGCCGGGCAGGCCGAGGCCGTAGCCCGCGGGCTTGGCTCCGGGCACGCCGCCGAACAGCCACGACACGTCGCCCATCATGAGCCAGGCGAAGACGACGGCAAGCGCATGGATCACGTAGATGTGGACGACGTAGTAGAGGAACGGCACGCGCCCGAACGTGGTGATCCAGCCGGCGAGGCGGCCGCGCGCGCGTTCGAAGGCGGCGAGCAGCAGCAGGCCGGGCCCGAGTGTCATCGCCAGATAGAGCAGCGACGGCGGATACTTTTCGCAGTTGATGAACGACAACACGGTGGCGAGCGTGCCCTCGTGCACGGTCCACGCCGCCGGATCGCCGTAGAGATTGGTCGCACGCAGCAGGACGAAGCCCACGGTCGTCAGCGCGCCGAGCGCGACCAGCCGGCGCACGCGCGCCCCGGGTTCCATCCGGAAGACCGGCCCGAGCGCATAGCCCGTCGCCATGACGCCGATCCACGGCACCAGCGGATAGAGCACGAACAGCGCGGGACCCGAGCCAGGGCGCAGCAACCCGGATTGATGGAGGACATTCCACACCCAGCCGGCGGCGCCGAGCTGCTCGGCCCGCACGCCGTCGAGCAGGTTGTGCCCGCCGATCATGACGAGGCCGATCGTGGCGATCGCCCAGCGCGGCAGATGAACGAGGGCGGCCAGCACGACCATCGAGGCGCCGAGCGCAAAGATCACCTGGGCGACGAGATAGCTGGGCACGAGATTGAACGACCAGCCCAGGCATACCACGGTGAACTCGATGAGGATCAGCCAGAATCCGCGCGTGAGGAGGAAGCGGCTCACCTCGCCGACGCTGCGGTCGCGCGTGCCGTAGAGATAGGCCGAGGTGCCGGCGAGAAAGATGAACAGCGGCGCACAGTAATGGGTGATCCAGCGCGTGAGGAACAGCGCCGGATCGGCAACGTCGCGCGGATTCATGCCGCCGACGGAGAAGAAATCGCGGGTGTGATCGAGCGCCATCACGATCATGATCGCGCCGCGCAGGAGATCGATCGAGTCGATGCGCGGGCGAACACCCGTGCGCGCCGTGGCGCGTGTCGGATCGGAGTCTCGCGCGGCGGGGGGATCGCCGAACACTTCGAACGACAGACTCATGACAGACCTTTCGGCAAACTCACCCGACCCGCCACGCGAGACTTGGTAGGTCGCGACCCCCGGCACCAGCGTTCACGGCAGCGCGTCACAACAACGTGAGGACGCTCATTCATTCACGGCATCGATCAATGCGATCAGGTAAACGCGCCTGACCTGTCGACTCGGATTTGCTACACGCTCGGCTTCCGATTGCAACGAGAGTGCGCATCCAGGCTGTTCCCTTGGTAACAGCGCGCGCTCCTTACTTTCCTCTACGGCTGCACGATCGGAACTGCGGCGAGCCGCGCGCCGGCCGCCGTGGTTTCCAACATCGAACCGAGAGGGAGAGCCGTGATGAACAACAGTCCTGCTGGACGAAGAGAAATCGCTACGCGTACGCGGCACCTGCGCAGCCGGTTGCGGCAACTGTGGAGCGCCTATTGGCAATACAAGGCGCGCCGTGCCGCCGTGGTGGTGCTGCCGATGCTGGATGATCGTATCCTCGAGGACATCGGGCTTACGCGCAGCGACGTCAGGGCGATCATGTTCGCCGGCGATACCGACCGCGTACGGCTGCACGAGGCCGACGGGAGCGACGGCGGGCGCGTCGATTCGACGACGACGCAGTCCGCAGCCATGGGGCGCGAGCGGCCTCCCCCCGAGGCCGCCAGCGCCCATGCATGCCTCACTCCCCCTTGATTCCCGCCGACTTGATGACCGGCCACCACTTGTCGATCTCGGCCTTGTGGAAGGCGTCGAGCGCCTCCGGCGTGAGCTGCTCGCGCGGCGGGATCTCCTGGCCGAGATCGGCGAGGCGCTGGCGCACGGCTGGATCGCTCAAGGCGTCGACGGCGGCGGCATTGAGCCTGCCGAGGATGGCTTTCGGCGTGCCCTTGGGCGCCCAGAATGCCTGCCAGTAGGAGAGGTGCAGGCCGGGGACGCCCGCCTCCTCGATGGTTGGAATATCGGGCATCGCCGACCAGCGCGCCTTGCCCATCACCGCAAAGGCCTTGAGCGTGCCGGCGCGCAGATAGGGCAGCGTCTGCGACGCTTCGGCGCCGAAGCGCAGGTCGATCTGCCCGGCGACCAGGTCCTGCAGCGCCTGCGCGGCGCCACGATAGGGCACGAACTGGAAACGCGTGCCGGTGAGAGTCTGGAAATGAACGCCCCCGACTTGGCTCGGGCTGCCGACGCCGATGGTGCCGGCCGTGGCTTTGCCGGGATTGGCGACAAGCCACGCGATCAGGTCTCGCACGTTGTCGGCGGGCAAGGTCTTTCGGCCGACGACCATCAGCTGGGAGATGGCGAGCAGCGACAACGGCTCGAAATCGCCAATGATGTCGTAGGCGACCGGATAGATCGCCGGCGCGCCGACCGAGCTCGTCCAGTTGCCGAGGCCGAGCGTGTAGCCGTCGGGCGCGGCGCGCGCGAGGCGGCCGATGCCGATGCTGCCGCCTGCACCGCTCACGTTTTCGACGATGACCGGCTGGCCGAGCGACACCCGCATCGGCTCGCTCAAGGTTCGCGCGAGCGTATCGACCGGCCCGCCGGCTGGGAACGGCACGAGGATGGTGATCGGCCGCGACGGGTAGGCCGGCGACTGCGCGGCCGCCGTGTCCGCCATCGCCGCGAGGGCGACGACCATCGCCGCCGGGGCGGCGACAGCAATCCACAATGATCGCATGCCTGCTCGCCTGGTTACTGGCTCGCACGCGGCGCCATGTAGCTTCCGGCGGGCTCGAGCTTGGCGGCAGACCAGTGCACGGAGGCCGCCTCGCTCGCGAGATATCGCACGAACCCCGTGGCGGCGTCGTCCCGGCTGCCCTTCGCCAACACGGCGGCCTGATACACCGTATATCCCTGCACTGAAGGGGGCAGCGGACCAGCCACGGTGACGCCCTTGGGGATTTCCGAGAGATTGAAGAATCCCATCTCCGCCTCGCCCTTGGCCACCAACTCGCCGCCGACCTGGAGCGTTGCGTGCCTGGTCTTGTCCTTGACCTGGTCGAGGATTCCGAGCTTCAAAAATGCCGCGCTCGCGATCGCGCCGGCGGTGTTGGGAAGCGCCGGATCGCCATGGGTGAGCGAGCGCGCGGCAAGCACCGCCGCCTTCAACGCTTCAGGCGTCGCGATGTTGGGCACCGGCGTGCCCTCCTTCACCACCACGCCAACGCCGACGCGGGCGAGCGCAGCGCGGCTCACCGGCGCGAGGTTTCCGGCCTGGTCGTGCGCCTCCATGGCCGGCACCGACAGGATGATGGCGTCGAACGTCTTCTCCGCGAGTTCCTTGTCGATGCTGAATGGCGGCCGGATGGTGAACACCACCTTGTGGCCGGTCTGCTTCTCGAATTCGGCCGCGATCGCTTTCGCCGCGGTCTGCGTGGAGCCGACGCTGAGCACGCGCACCTCGGCGGCGGCCGCGACGGTCGGCAAGGCGATGAGCGCAAGCGCAGTGGCGGCGAGCGTGTGAAGCGGTCGGCGCATGGTGTCCTCCCGAACGATTGTGGCTGTGGGGGTGAGTCTACACCCCGGCGAAGGCCGTGCGCCAGCCGAATGCCTCAGGGCAGCCGGGCCGTGGCCCCGATCAGCCGGAGCTGACCTGAAGGGATCGCCATGGCGGATTCAGAACAATTCAGGTCCCGCCCAAGGACTTACGGCCGCATCCTCAGCGGTGAGAAGCCGGCGGAACTGCCGGTCGTGCAGCCCGCAGCGGCATTTCCGGTTCAAGTCTCATCTTGCGCAATCGACCGCTTGAACCATTGCCTCCACGGCGGCGCCCGGTTTCAGCCCGCCTTCGCGCACCAGCGTCCGCCAGGTGAAGAAGCTCAGCGCCAGCCGCAGCACCGTGCGCTGCCTCGCGTTCAGCTTCGCGCCGAGCACCTCCCCGTAGGCCGCCATATGCGGGGCGAACCGCATCCCGGCAATCTCCCTGGTGAGCGCGTGGTACTCGGCGTCGCGCAGCACGCAGGCGGCCAGAGACGCGTTGCGCTCATACCAGCCGTAGATCGCGCGCAAGCCGGCGCGCAGGCGCTCACATTGATCCGCGATCGCACGCCATGGATCGGCATCCGGCAGCGGATCGCGTTCCATGGTCAATCCCGAGCAGGCGAGGTTGAGGCTGCGCTCATCGGGAAAATGCGCATAGAGCGTATGGCGCTGAACGCCGGCGCGCTCTGCGACCATGCTGAAGGTCGTGAGCGCAGGGCCGACGCTGCTGTGCAGGTCGACCGCGGCTTCGACGATGCGACGCCGGGTTTCCGCCTGCTGTTCGGCTCGGCGGCGGAGGGTGTAGGTCCGCGTCATGTTATTTAACTGCACAGATGTGTGCATCCATGTTGACAGGGCCGTCAATTTTCATTACACGCATATGTACAACGAAAAATGGCGGAAGTCCAAGGTCCGCTGCATCCGGGTCGCGGTGGATCCTCAACCCATTGATCGCATGGAGGAATGCATGGAGACGACCATCAGCGAGATCGCCGACGGCATCTACCGGCTCTCGACCTATGTGCCGGACATCGCCCCGCCCGCCGGCTTCACCTTCAATCAGTTTCTCGTCCTCGGCGAGGAGCCGCTGATGTTCCACACCGGTCTGCGCAAGATGTTTCCGCTCAACCGCGACGCGCTCGCGCGCATTATCCCGCCCGAGCGCCTGCGCTGGATCGCGTTCGGGCATTTCGAGGCCGACGAGTGCGGCGCGATGAACGAATGGCTCGCGGTCGCGCCGCAGGCGACGGCCGCGCACGGTCAGACCGGCTGCATGGTATCGCTCGACGACTTCGCGGACCGCACGCCGCGCGCGTTGACGGACGGCGAAGTGATCGACCTCGGCGGCGGCAAGCGTGTCCGTTTCATCGACACGCCGCACACCCCGCATGGGTGGGACGCGGGGGTGCTGTACGAGGAGTCGACGCGCACGCTGTTGTGCGGCGACCTGTTCACGCAGCTCGGCAACGACCGTGCGCTGACCGACGGCGATGTCGTCGGGCCGGCGATCGCCGCCGAGGATCTGTTCAAGTATTCGTGCCTCAATCCGGGCATGGGCGCGACGATCCGCAGCCTCGTCAAGCTGGCACCGCGCACGCTCGCCCTCATGCACGGTCCCTCCTTTACGGGCGACGGCGCCGCCGCCCTGCATGCCTTGGCGGATGAATACGACCGCCGTGTTTCCGCTCTGGCGTTTGCGGCCCTTCGGAGCACGGCCGCCGCCTAAATCTGCGTCTCACGCCGACCGCCTTGGTCAGGTCCTCGAGGTACTCGCGGATCGCCGTCACCTCGGCATCTCCCAGCATAGCAACAGCTCGGCGAACGCGGCCGGGTCTGCCCAGGGGAGCGCATGACCGCCGATCGCGACCTGGTCCTGGATGACGCCGCGGCTGGCTTCCTGCGAGCGCCCATGGCCGGCGCGCGCCAGCGCTTCGCTCAAGGTGGTCTTGCCCGACCCCGGACCGTCGGTGAGAACGAAGAAGCGTTGTTCGCATGCATGGCCATTGCACAGCCGCCCCCTGTCACCATAGCTTCGGTCGAGCACCAAGGAGCGCACGTCAATGACGATCGCGACCGCAATGCGGCGACCGCGCGGCGTGCCGGGCACGATCATGACGTCGGTGCTCGCGGCGGCAATGTGCCTGAGCACGAGCGGCCTGTCGCTTGCCCAGCCCTATCCGATGAGGCCGATCCGGATCATCGCCCCCTATACGCCGGGCTCGCCCAACGACGTGATGGCGCGCCTGCTGGCGCAACATCTGCAGGCGACCCTCGGGCAGCCGATCGTGATCGACAACCGGCCGGGCGGCGGGACCACGATCGGCACCAAGGCGGTCGCGATGGCGGCACCCGACGGCTACACACTCCTGTTCTCCAGCTCGAGCCTGGTGATCGACCCGGCGTTGAGCGGGAAGACGGACTACGATCCGCTCAAGGACTTCGCTCCGATCGCAACCGTCACGACAACGTCGTGGATCCTGGCGGTGGCGCCCGACCTGCCGGCACGATCGCTGGAGGAGTTCGTCGCGCATGCCAAGGCCAGCCCAGGCAAGCTGGCGTTCGGCTTCGCGCAGGGGACCGCCTCGCAGCTGGTCGGCGAACGCTTCAAGGTGCTGACCGGAACCGACATCGTCAGCGTTCCCTACAAGGGCGGCGCGGCCGCACTGCCGGATTTCCTCGGCGGGCGGATCCAGATGCTGCTGCCGACACCGGCCACCTCGCTTCCCCTCGTGCGCGACGGCAAGATGCGCGCGCTCGCCATCACCAGCCGGAGCCGCAGCCCGGATCTGCCGGAGGTGCCAACCATGATCGAATGCGGGCTGGACGAGCTGACGCTCGACTTCTGGGCCGGGATGCTGGCGCCGGCCGGCACGCCGGCCGATGTCGTCGACAAGCTCAACGCGGCGATCAACGACAGCCTGCGCTCGCCGGAGATGAAGGCCAGCATGGGCAAGCTCGGGTTCGAAGCGAAGATCGGCTCGCCGCGCGAGTTCGCCGCCTTCATCGCCGAGGAGCTCCCGCGCTGGGCGAAGATCGTGAAATCGTCCGGCGTGAAGACCGATTGACCAGGGAAACATGGTCGCATCGTCAGGCAAGGTCGTCGTCATCGGCGGCGGCATCGGCGGACTGAGCGCCGCGCTCGCGCTGCTGCGGCGCGGCATCGACGTCGAGGTCTACGAGCAGTCGGCCGAGCTCAAGGAGGTGGGCGCCGGCATCCAAGTGAGCTCGAACGGCAGTCGCGTGCTCTACGCGTGGGGGCTCGAGCCAGCGCTGGCACGCGTGCAGGTCACGCCGGCGGGCCGCGAGATCCGCCATTGGAGCACCGGCGAGACCTGGAACTGGTTTGCGCTCGGCGCGACCTCGATCCGGCGCTACGGCACGCCGCACCTCATGCTCCATCGCGGCGACCTGCAGGGCATCTTGGCCGAGGCGGTGCGGGGCCTCAAGCCGGACGCAATCCGGCTCGGCCGACGATGCGTCGGGGTCGCCCAGTCGGACGAGCGGGTCGAGGCGCGGTTCGCCAGCGGCGAAGCCGTGCACGCCGCGTTCGTGCTCGGCGCCGACGGAATTCATTCAAACGTGCGTCAGAGCCTGTTCGGTGCCGATGCTCCCGAGTTCACCGGCGTGGTGGCGTGGCGCGGCATCGTCCCGATGGCGGGGCTGCCGCCGCACATCTCCCGCCCGGTCGGCACCAACTGGCTCGGGCCGCGTGGGCACGTGCTGCACTATCCGGTGCGCCGCGGCGAGCTGATGAACTTCATCAGCTTCGTCGAGCGCGACGACTGGCAAGTGGAATCGTGGACGATCGAGGGAACGACAGGCGAGCTCGCCGACGATTACCGCGGCTGGCATCCGGACGTTCACGCCATCATCCGGGCGATCGACACTCCGTTCAAATGGGCCCTGATGGTGCGGCGCCCGATGGAGCGCTGGAGCTGCGGCCGCGTCACCCTGCTGGGCGACGCCTGCCATCCGACCCTGCCGTTTCTCGGACAGGGCGGCGTCATGGCGATCGAGGACGCCTACGTGGTGGCCGCATGCATGGCGAAGCACTTCCGTGAACCGGAGATTGCCTTCGCCCGCTACGAGGAGATCCGCCGCGAGCGCACCGCCGCGGTGGTGCGCCGATCGCACGAGAATCGCCGACAGGCGTTCAGCCCGGCGCTCGCCGACGCGGGCGAGGTCGCGGCTTCGGTGGTGCGCGACTGGCAGAAGGTGCGGGTCGAGGAGCGGCTCGACTGGCTCTACGCCTATGACGCCACGGCGGAGACGATCTGAGCTGGCGCTTCTCGCCGGCGGCGAAGCTGCGCCCAGATGATCGCATGCACGATCAACCAGAAGGGAACTAGCACGGTCGGAACGAACGACCACGGCAGCTGCTGCATCGCCGCCGATCCCGGGGACGCCGTGAAGATCTGCAGCGGCGAGCCCTCCCCCGACGTTACACCCAGCGTGATGGCGAGCACGAGATCGGCCGCGCCGAACAGATCCCATGCGGCGATCGCGCCGCCGAATCGCGTTCCTCCCTCCCGTGCGAGCCACGCCACCGGCAGGGCCAGCACGCCGGTGATGATGTCACCCCAACCAGCGAAGAACGGGAAGGGTCCGGCGAGGCGCCCTTCTGCCGCCAGCAGGAAGAACAAGACCGCGAAAATCCGGCCCGCGTTGAGCCCGATCATCAGCGGCATCGGCAGGCTCAGCATGGCGGCGCGCCCGCGCGGCCACGCGGCTGCAACAATCGCAGCCGCGGCGAGCGGCGCCGCCACGAACAGCCCAATGAGCGGGAACGGTTGCGTGACTGCCAGCCACCCGGCGGACGCAGCCGCCGCTGCGAGCCCGATCCATAGGCCGACGAGCGTGGCAAGGATCAGTTTTGCGCTCTGTGAAACGTCGAGATGCGTGATGATCGTGGTGACCGCGACAGTCATCAGAGCTGCGGTCACGATGATTCCGATGAAATCGAGCATTTGACTCTCCAGACGCGACTACGCTGGCGCCCGGTGCGCCAGCTTCAAATGCGGTCAGGCGGCCCTGCGCCGGCACGCGCGTCGGCCGAACCGCCACCCTGCAGCAGGAGCCGGAACATCAGGCCGTGCGTCACGAGCAGCAGCGGTACGATGAAGGTCGGAATGAAATAGGCGGCGCCCAGCTGACCCGGTAAGAACCCGACGCGATTGCCTTGATAGAAGGCGTAAAGAAGATCCGCAGTGCCCCACACGTTGAACGCCCACACCAAAACGATTCCCCACCGGCGTCGCAGAGCCGCGAGTGCAAGCAAGGCGAGAACCGCGGCGATGAGGTCTCCGTAAGCGGCCGGACGCGCGAAGGCGACCGCCAAGTCCGGCGAGACGACGCCGGGCACGAGGAATGCCAGCCCGATAAAGCGAAAGCTGTGCAGGAGGAGCAGCGGCCGCAGCGCTTCGACGCGTGGTTGGCTGCTCAGGGCCGGCCACAGATACTGTGCGGCGACGATAGACCAGGTGAGGAAGCCGAAGGCGACACTCAATCCGAACAGGGCGTACGAAGGCATCGGCTGAGTCCTTTGCCGCGGCCGATCCAGTGCGAATTCGCGCGCTCGTAGCCCCAGGTGGCCGCGAAGAGCAGTTGCGCGAAACGCTCGGGGAAACGGCAAATTATCTGTAATACCAGATATAGCACCAGCGCATCGATGGGGCAACCGCAGTCACCGAAGTGTGAGCGCCGGGGAGGCCTGCAGGCGCACCGCTCATCCGTCTCGAGCTAACCTGCAAGCCTGACGTAGGAAAGTTCCAGCAACCCGTTCAACGCGACACCGGCATCGATCCCGACCGCTTTGTCGATCTGCGCCTGCGCGTCACGCCAGAACGGCACGGCCTCCCGCAGCCTGCCGATCCCCTCCTCGGTGATCAGCACGGCGCGCACACGCCGATCGGCCGGGTCGGTCGCATTGGCGACGAGTCTGGCCGCTTCAAGCGGTTTTAAACTTCGATTAAGCGTCGTCGGGTCCATGCCCACGCGTTCCGCGAGCGTGCCGATCGAAAGGATCTCGCGTCGGAGGCTGGCCCCGTAAAGGCGCGCCAGCAGTCCGAACTGATTGACCGTGAGGCCGACGGGTTCCAGCAGACGGTCATAGATCTGCGTCACGCGGCGCGTCGTTCGTCGCAACCGCAGACAAGTGCATTGGGCGATTTCCCGGATATCGATGTCCGTCGCCATTGTTCCGCCAACGCAATCGCCGCGCTCTCTGTAGTCTTAATTTATATGTATATACAAATATATTTGGGGTCAAGCCCGCCTTTGCCTGGACGCCCCCGGCGACGGCATGCCCGTAGCCGGCCATCAGGCGGGGCGGCCGAGCTCCACGGTCTGGAACGGCGCCAGCGTGTCGATGATCCCCGCCCAGGGCCACCGTGACCGTGCCGTCTCAGGCCGCGACGCCCTTGCCCGGCCGCTCGGCCGCCGGATGGTCGTAGCCCGCCATGACATCGTCCACGAGCTTGTCGAAGGCGCCCCAGCTCGCCTCGCGGAACGAATGGCTGCGGATGATGAACGGAGCCCCGGCGTAGAACTTCTCATATTGCAGGTGGCGGCCGGCGAACTCCGAGCCCACCATGTCCCAGGCGAGCGTGAACAGCTTCATGCGCGTGACCGCGTCGCATTGCGGCGTCTGCCAGAACGTCTTGAACTGGTGCGCGAGCTCCGGATCGTCGAGCACCGAGATGTCGGCCGGCATCTGGAATATGGCGCCGCCGCACAGCTCGCGCAGCTCGTCGACGAACAGGCTGAAATTCTGCGTGCACCATTCGAGCGCGCCGTACATCATGCGCCGGTTGAAGCAGACGTAGCCGTCGGGCCCGCCCGGCCAGCTCTCGTACGCGTTGATCTGGCCGTTGACCATTCCGCCGATCATCGCCTCGTGCGCGGCCATCATGCCGAGCTTCTCCTTGACCGCGGGCACCTGGTCGGCTCCGGTCGCGTGCGCGACCTTGCTGCACAGGCCGACCAGCAGCGACATCTTCGACCAGTAGCGCACGTTCGATTGGTGGTTGCCGAAGCAGTGGCTCGGCGTCGTGACGTAGACGTTGCGCGACAGCAGCGCGTCGCCGTGCACGAACACCCGCTCCCACGGCACCTTCACCTGGTCGCACAGCAGCATGCAATCGGTCTCGTCGTAGCGCCAGGCGAGCGGCGAAGCGAACTCCGACGCCCCGGCGCGCTGCATCGGCCGGCGCGACCACAGCTGCAGGCCGGGCGCATTGCACGGCACCGCGCAGGTGATCGCCTGCCTGGTCTGGTCGGGGGCGAGCGGGATCACGTTGCCGATCCAGATCTCGTTGGCGAACACCGCACCGGTCGCCAGCATCTTCATGCCCGAGATCACCACACCGTCATCGTCTTCGCGCACCACCTCGAGGGTCGGGATCGGCAGGTTCTGCCGCTGATAGAATTCCGGGTTGCGCGCGGCCTGCGGCGGCACGACGGCGTAAGCCGTGTAGAGGTCGTGATCGCGGGCGTAACGATAGTAGGCGAGGAGATTGTCGGGATTGCCATGGGGGGCTTTGAGCTCGTCGGGTTTCATCGCCATGCCGGTGACGAACGAGGCGACGTGATCGGGCGAGCGGCCGAACATGCCGTGGGTGAAATCGGCGATCCGCTTGTGCCCGATCATCCGGCGCTGCAGGTCGTCGCGCGAGCGCGCCCGCAGGAAATAGATCGAATGGCGGCCGTCGTCTTCCTCGTAGGTGAGCGCCTCGCGGTTCGCTGGGTCCGCCTTCATGTCGTAGAGCGCCGCGACGGTGCGCGCCGCGTTGCGGAACGCCGGATGGCTGGTGACGTCGTCGATCCGCTCGGCCGCGATATAGACGACCCGTCCGTCGCGCAGCGATTCCAGGTGTTCTTGTCCGGTACGCAGCATGTCGGCATCCCCCGATGCATTCAAAACGCGCGCGCGACGTTCCGCGAACAGCCCGAAGCGGGCGCGCCTGGCGACGGCGCGGCGCCCCTGATCACGCCCGCATCACCCGATACCGGATGATGCCCTGTGTCGAGGCCGAGTACCACTCCTCGTCGGCTACTTGTCGGCCGGATAGGTGGCGATCAGGTTCCACTTGCTGTCCTGCATTTCAATTACGTAGACCGGCTTGAGGGCGTCGCCGTCCTTGCCGAACGAGATCGCCCCCTCGAGCGCCGGGAAGTCCCGCATGCCCTTGAGCTGGTCGCGGATCGCGGTGCGCTCGGCGACGACCTGCGCGGGATCGCCGGTGACCTTGGCGTTCTTCATCGCCTCGGCGTAGATCAGCACGATGTCGTAGGTCGAGGCGTCGAACTGCGCCGAGGCGGTGCGATCGATGCCGGCCGTCTTGGCGCGTTTGAGGAACTCGGCCTCGAAGGCCTTGGTGCGGTCGTTGAGGTTGGCATAGAACGTGGTCGGGATGACGGTACCGTCTCCGGCCTTGCCCATCAGCCGCGGCAGCTCGGGATCGGCGATGGTGGAGCCCGCGACCAGCCGGCCCTTGTGGCCCTGCCGGCGCATCTCCTGGGCGAGCCGCGTCGCCGATTCCGGTCCCGATCCGACGCCGACGAGGTCGGTCGGCTGGCTCATCAGCTGCGAGACCTGCGCCGCCATGTCGAAGGCCTGGCTCTGGTAGGTGACGCTCAGCTTCACGTCCGTTCCGGCCTGCTTCATGATTGCCGGCAGCACGCGCTCGCCCATGGTCTTCGAGATCACGTCGTCGGTCGCGTAGGCGATGGCCGCGGCGGCGTGCGGGATGCCCTTCTCCTTGAGGCCGCGCATCACGCGCGCGAACATGTAGGCCTCGTCCGACGTGTTGCGGAACGCGTAGCTGAACGGCTCCGCCAGCTTCGGCGCCGACGAGGCCATGGACATGGTGGCGATGGCGGCGCGGTCGCCGGCCGGAAACGCCACGCGGCATTCGCTCGAGCTGAACGGCCCGATGATCGCCAGCACCTTGTCGTCCTCGGCGAGCTTGCGCAGGCCCACCACCGCCTGATCCGGCTTACCGGCGGTATCGAACGAGACGATGCGGATCTTCTTGCCGTTCACGCCGCCGGCGGCGTTGATCTCGTCGACGGCAATCTGCGCGGCGATGTGGTTGGTGCGCGAGAACGTCGCGAACGGGCCGCCGCCCGAGGGCAGGTATCCCAGCAGAAGCTCCTGTCCGCATGCCGATCCCGGCGCGGCCGCGGCGAGCGCCGCGAGTGCCGTCGCTGCTGTCACTGTCCTGTACATCTGGGGTGCTCCTTTTCAGCCTGGGTGGAGGTGATGATCCGCATTTAATGCGGTGGGCTCGCCCGCGCCGGCACAGCAGCCGCCTTTGCGCGCGTGCCCAGATAGGCATCGAGCAGGGTGCGATCGGCGGTGAGCTGGTGCGGCGGCCCTTCGGCGACGATCCGCCCGAGCTCGACCACATAGGCGCGGTCGGCGAGCTCGAGCGCCCGCTGCGTGTTCTGCTCGACCAGGAGGATGCCGAGGCCCCGCTCGCGGCGAAGCATTGCGATATGGGCAAACACCTGGTCCGACAGGAGCGGGCTCAGGCCGAGCGACGGCTCGTCCAGCATCATCAGCTTCGGCGCCGCCAGGAGCGCGCGCCCGATCGCGAGCATCTGCTGTTCGCCGCCCGACAGGACGGATGCCGTCCGCTCACGGCGGGCGGCGAGGTTGGGAAAGCGCTGGTAGACGTCATCGATCTCGGCCGTCACGGCCGCATGGTCGCGCCGGTTGAACGCCCCCATCAAGAGGTTCTCGTGCACCGTGAGCGTCATGACGATGCGCCGGCCTTCCGGCACCAGCACCAGGCCGCGGCGCACACGCCGGCTGGCGGACCAGGCGGTGACGTCGGCGCCGTCGAATTCCACCCGGCCGGCGGCAGGACGCTCGATGCCCAACAGGGCGCGCAGCAGGGACGACTTGCCGGCGCCGTTGGCGCCGAGCACGGCGACGATCTCGCCGCGGGCGAGCTTGAGCGAGATGCCGCGAACCGCGCGCACGCGGCCGTAGCGCACCTCGAGATCATGCACGTCGAGCAGCACGGCCGTGTTCCTCCGGCGGAACGCTTTCGCATTGCGCTGCCTTCGTGGGTGCGCCGAGATAGACCTCCTGGACGAGGGCGTTGTGGCGAATGTCGTCGGGCGTGCCGTCGGCGATCCGGCGGCCGAAGCTGAGCACGACCACCTCTTCGCACAGCGCACCGACGAACTGCATGTCATGCTCGACCACCAGGAGGGTGATGTCGCCGCGGCGGCAGATGTCGTCGAGCTGCATCTGCAACGCCTCGGTTTCCGCCGCGTTGAGCCCAGCCGCCGGCTCGTCGAGCAGCAGGAGGCGCGGCCGCGCCATCAGCGCCCGCGTCAGCTCGATGCGCTTCTGCACGCCGTACGGCAGGCTCCCGGTGGTGGCGCGCTCGTAATCGGCGAGCCCGGCCGCGGCGAGCGCCGCGCGCGCCTCCTCGCGCCAGCGATTGCGCGGCAGAAGGCTGACCGGCTGCAGCACCCCGGCGAGGCCGCCGTTGCGGCAGTGTTGCCCGACCAGCACGTTCTCCAGGGCGCTGAGATGGGGCATCAGCCGGACGTTCTGGAAGCTGCGCGCGATGCCGGCGCCGATGCGGCGGCGCGACGGCAGGTCGGTGATGTCGTCCTCGCCGAGATGGATGCGGCCGCGATCGACCGGGAACACGCCGGTGATGAGATTGAACACCGTGGTCTTGCCGGCGCCGTTCGGTCCGATCAGGCCGGTGCGCGAGCCGCGCCGCACCGCGAAGGTCAGGTCCTCGATGACGGTGAGGCCGCCGAAATGCTTGGTGATCCCGTCGAGCCGGAGGATGGGCGCCGTCATGCCGCCCCCTCCCGCCGCAGGCCGCCGGCTTCGGCCGGCGCGGCGCGCTGCCAGCCGAACAGTCGGCGGAGCTGCGCACCGGTCACCAGGCCCTCCGGGCGCAGCGCCATGAGAACGATCAGCCCGGCGGCGAACACCACGTAGCGCCAGTTCTGGCTGCCCCGCAGGAGCTCCGGCAACAGCGTGAACACTGCCGCGCCGACGAGCGGGCCGATCACCGTCTGCGTCCCGCCGAGCAGGACGTAGAGCACGATGGTGATGCTCAGGGTGACGTTGAAATACTGCGCCTCGATGTAGCTGAAATGATGCGCATAGAGGGCGCCGCCGACGCCCGCGATCGCCGAGCCGATGACGAAGGCGGCGATCTGGAACGCGCGCACGTCGATGCCCATGAGGTCGGCCACGCGCTCGTCGTCGTGCACGGCCGTCACCGCGACGCCGAAGCGGGTGCCGAACAGGAGCCAGACAAGTGCCATCACCAGGATTGCGCAGGTCGCGATCATCGGCAGGCGGATGAAGGCGGTCACCGGGTAGCCGGCCGCCCCGCCGACGACCTCCAGATTGAGGATGGTGGCCTGGACGATCTGGCCGAACGCGAAGGTGGCGAGCGCGAGATAGATTCCGCGGGTGCGCAGCACCGGCACGGCCACCGCCAGAGCGACCAGGCCGGCTGCCAGGGCGCCGGCGGGAATCGCCAGGACCGGCTCCAGCCCATAGGCGTTGCTCACATAGGCCGACGTGTAGGCGCCGATCGCCGCGAAGCCGGCGAGACCGATGTTGAGCTGGCCGGCGGCGAGCGGCAAGTAGGCGCCATAGGCGAACACGACGTTGACCGCCAGCAGGACCAGGATGCCTTCCGCGTAGCCGCTCATAGGCCGCCCCGTGCCGCCTGCATGCCGGTGAACAGGCCGGTCGGGCGCACGAACAGAATGGCCAGCAGCAGACCGTAGACGACGATATCGACGACGTCGGCGCCGAGATAGCCGATGGCGACGACCTCGGTGAGGCCGACGATGAGACCGCCCGCGATCGATCCCCAGATATTGCCCATGCCGCCCACGATCATCGCCGAGATGCCTTTCAGCCCGACGACCTCGCCCATGAACGGGTGGACCTGGCGGTAGTTGAGAGCGAACACGACGCCGGCGAAGGCCGCAAACAGCCCGGCCATGAGGAAGACCGACGGCACCACCCGATTGATGTCGACGCCGAGCATGAGCGCGGTGTCCGGATCCTCGGCGATCGTGCGCAATCCGCGCCCGAGGCGCGTGCGTTTGAGCAGGAGCGAGAGGCCGAAGATCAGCCCCACCGAGCAGACGAGCCCCACGAGCTGCGGCGCGCCGATGATGAGCCCGCCGACGCGCCAGTCGCCGCCGCCGAACAATGTCGGCACGATGCGCATGTCGGAGCCCCAGGCGAGGATCGCGAGATGCTCGAACAGGAGCAGGAACGCCATCGACGAGACCAGCGGAACGAACGGCCCGGAGCCCCGCAGCCAGCGCCAGGTGAGACGTTCGACCAGGAGCGAAGCCAGCGCGGTGACCGCAAGCGCCCCGACCGCGGCCGCCGGCCACGGCAGTCCCGCATGGATCAGGGCCCAGGTGGTCATGCCGGCGATCATGAACAGGCCCGGGATGCTGAAGTTGAGGAAGTTCAGCACCCCGATGCTCAAGGTCAGCGCCACGGCGACCATGGCGTAGATCGAGCCGAGCATCACGCCGTTGACGATCTGTTGGCCAAGCAAGCTCGCCCCTCGCCGGTCAGCGGACGCTTCTTCTCACGCGGCGTCCGCGCTTCCACTCTTTCGCATTGCACGAGCCATGCCAAGTAGCTATTCGGCGGCCTCGCGCATCGCCGCCGCCTCGTCGGCCATGAGGCGCAACCACTGCACCGCCTTGCGCGATCCGTGCACGAGACCCGCTGCCGCGGCCGACAGCGCCTCGAAGGCGGCGCGGTCGATCTCGGCGAAGAACATATCGTTGAGGGCGCGCACGTCCGGGCCGACGCGCGCGATCCGCTGACGGCCGACGCGCGTCAGGCTCACCAGCACGCCGCGTCCGTCGCTCGGATTCGGTTTCTTCGTCACCAGGCCGAGGCGGGCGAGCTTGCCGGTCTCGCTCGCGATGAAGGCGCTGGACACGTGCAGCGTCTTCGCCAGCGCGCCGACGGCGACGCCGGCGCGGCCCTGGAACTGGGCGATCACCATCATGATGCTGTATTGCGCGGCCGTGATGCCCATGCGGGCGGCATGGTGGTCGCGCACCGCCCCCATGCGCACCGCGATCGTCAGCAGGTCGTAGACCAACTGGCGGAAGCGCCGGTCCGAGCCGCCGTCGAGCAGCGCCGCGCGCGACACCGTCGGCGGCAAGCTGGTCGTCGTCGCCGCTTCGCTTGCCGGTCGCGGCAACGCAGAGACCGTGGCCGTCCTTCGCGTCGCCTTCGCTCGACGTCCGTCAGAGGAGGTCGACATAACCGGTGTCACTGAGCAGCTGGCTTTCCACCGGGATGTGCAGGCTGTCGTGCACGGTGTTGTAGAATTTCCAGAAGCCCACGACGCAGGCGAGCTCGACGATCTGCGGCGGCGTCAGGTGCTGCTTGAGGCGCTGCAGGATCTCGTCGGGTACCGCGGTGGGGTCTTCCGACGCCGCCCGGGCATAGTCGAAACAGGCACGCTCGAACTCGTTCTTGGGCGCGAGATCGCCGGCGATCATCTGCTGCAGCTCTTCCTCGCTCACGCCCCACCCTTCGGCGCCGGCCCCGCCCGGCTTCTTGAGCATCGCGCAGCTGTGCGCCGTGCAGTAGCAGCAGCCATTGATCGCACAGATGACCGCGGCGAGCCGGCGCTTGAGGAACTGATCCAAGGTCGAGCTCGGATCGCGCATGACCTTGCTGTTGAGCGCCCACAGCGTCTCGGCGATCTCAGGCCGATAGGCATAGAGCTTGAGCGCGTTGGGCAGGAAGCCCATGCGCTTCTTGTAGGGCTCGAGCACCGGCCGCAGGTTGGGCGCGAAATCCTCCTCCTTCACGTAGGGGATGAACGGCTCCGCCTCGAACAGGACGCGCGCAGGCGGAGGTGCAAACGTAGCGTCGGTCATGGCGTACTCCTTCACAAATAATCTTCCAGGCGAACCTTGCCCCAGTTGATCGGCCACGCGCGCTCGAAGTCGGCGGGGTCGTGGCGCGACTTGCGCGTGGCATCGATGCCCATCTTGCCGACCGTACGGAACGGCGGCTGACCGTCGATCGGCTTGCCGGACGGATCGAACGGCGAGCCGCGCGTGTTCGGCACGATGACGACGTCGCGCGCCGGGTCCGCGCGCGTCGCAACTGCGTGGTAGACTTGGCGCGCATCGTCGATGTCGGTGTCCGGGCTCACCGCGATCACCAGCTTGGTATTGAGCCACGGGGCTCCCATCGCGGTCATCAGTGCGTCGTTGACGAAGCCTTCGCGCGGGTAGTCGAACTGCAGGATGCAGGACAGCGCGCCACCCCAGGTGGGGAACCGCACGTCCTTCACGGCCAGCCCGATCTCGCTCAGGCGGTTGTAGAGGACCGCCTCGTGGCACAGGCGCGGCAAGGTCTGGTGATCGGTGTCGGGCGTGGTCTGGTGGTTGCGATAGATCGGCCGGTCAGCCCGCATGGTCATGGCGGTGATCTCGACCTCGGGCACCTGCTCGCGATGCGGCAGATGGTACATCGAGGGCGAGGTCACCTCGCCGACCGGGAATTTGTCCCTGAGGTGCACGTAGCCTTCGACCACGATCTCGGCCTGGGCCGGCACGGTGAGGTCGAGCGTCTCGCACGGCACCATCTCGATGTCGCGGTCCATGACGGTGCCGACCATCTCCATCTCGCCCCACATGTCCATGTGCAGGCCGGAGAAATTGGCCATGATCTCGTAGGCGGGCGGCACGCCGAACACGAAGGCGATCGGCATCTTGTCGACGCCCATCGCGCGGTACTTGTTCATGATGACGTGGGAGTGCGGGGTGATGAAGCTGATCAGGCCGCGCCTTGGGCCGACCGCATAGGTGCCGGCGTGGCAGGAATTGTAAAAGCCGGTCTCCGGATCGCGGATGATGTTCATCGCGGTCACGTACGGCGCTGCGTCCTTGTCCTTGTGGCGCGGGATCGGCAGCACGGTCCAGTCCACGTCGCTGCCGGTCCGGATCACCTCCTTCACCGGCCCGCTCTTCACCGGCTTGAAGCCGCGCGGCGGGCAACGCAGCCGGAACGCCAGCGTGCGGAGAAAATCATCCCGGGCGACGCCGAGCGCGCGCGCCTGGGTGCGGCGCTCCTTCACCAGCATGTCGCACAGGCGGAAGCCCGGCTTCTCCACGATGTTCTCGAACAGGATCGGCGTGTCGCTCTGCGCCGACAGCGCGCCGATGTCGTCCAGGCGCACCGGCTTCACGATGCGCGTGACGATATCGCTGTTGGTGTCGAGATAGCCGCGCAGCGTCGCATCGAGCGGACCCTCATTCGCGAGGGAAGCGTGGCCGAGCGAGGTCACCGTCATCGCCACCTCCGAGATAGTTAAGTAACTTTATTATATGGCCTAACCGAGTCAATGCGGCCGGCGACGGCTTCCCGGCGGCACGGGCAGACGACATAATCTTGCCGCCGGGTTGCGGTGGATGGCGGGGCGGCGGCGGTTTCCCAAGGGGTGCTCTTGATGTCCGTGCTTGGACGACTTGCCCTTATCCTGCTCGGGGGCGCGGTGATGCTCGGGGGCGCGGTGATGCTCGCGGCCGGCCCGCTGCACGCCCAGGACCTGGACACCGGCAAATCCGCCCAGCGGCTGTTCGCCGCCAACTGCGCAACC
Organism: uncultured Alphaproteobacteria bacterium; assembly: GCA_963777755.1. Taxonomy (GTDB): domain Bacteria; phylum Pseudomonadota; class Alphaproteobacteria; order Rhizobiales; family Xanthobacteraceae; genus DATFWC01. The sequence goes on along the minus strand of CAVZSC010000039.1, from coordinate 91,663 downwards.
TGCCATCGCACGCCGCGCGGCCTGGCCAAGCAGAATCAGATGTTCCTGGTCTCCTTCCTGCGCGAGCACTACACCTCGAGCCGGGAGTCGGCGAACGAACTGGCGGCCTATCTCTCGGCGAACAGCGCCCCGCCTCCCGGCAAGCAGAAATCCAAGGCGGCGGACCGGGCGGCCGCTCCCGCCGCCGCAGCGGCTCCCGCCACAACGGCTCCCGCAGCGGCGGCTCCGGCCGCGGCGGCTCCCGCCGCAAGGTCGCCGGCGAAGCAGAAATCCTCCAAGGTTGCCCCGCCGCCGCAGCCCTCGCGGAGCCTGTGGGACATTCTGTCGGGCAACGACTCCAAGCCGCCCGCCCCAACCAAACGCAAGAAGATCAAACGGGAGCAATCGGCCACGGCGCCGCGCCCGGCGGCGGACGTGCCAAGCCGCTAGCAGCCACCCCGGCGTGACCCAGACCGGGATTCTCGGCTAACAAGAAGGCCGCGAAGGGGAGGACTGCCCATGAAGCACATCCTACGGCTGGTGTTCGCGCTTTTGGCGCTCGCCACCTTGTCCGCTGAGAGCCGGGCGCAGACTTGGCCGACCGGCCCGGTCCGCATCGTCGTTCCGTTTGCGGCGGGCGGCGCCATCGACACAGTGGCACGCCTCATCGGCCAGAAGCTCTCGGAGTCGCTCAAGCAGCCGGTGGTGATCGAGAACCGGCCGGGCGCCGGCGGCAATGTCGGCACCGACGCCGTCGCGAAATCGGCACCGGACGGCTATACGCTGCTCCTGACCACCAATGGGCATGCGATCAGCCCGTCGCTCTACCGCAAGCTCCCGTACGATCCGATCCGCGACTTCGCGCCGGTGACGCAGCTGCATGCGTCCACCCTGGTGCTGGTCGCGGGCAAGAAGCTCCCCGCGCAGTCGCTCGCCGAGATGATCGCCGCCGCCAAGACACAGCCCGGCAGCCTGAGCTATGGCTCGACCGGCGTGGGCAATCCGCTGCATCTCACCATGGAGATGCTCAAGCTGCAGGCCGGCATCGACGTCATCGGGGTTCCGTATCGGGGCGACGCGCCGCTGCTCACCGCACTGACCGCCGGCGAGATCGACATGGCCGTCAGTCCGCTTCCGACCACGCGGCCGCATATCGAGGCCGGCAATCTGCGCGCCCTCGGGGTGACCGGGGCGAAGCGCAATCCGGCGATACCGAACGTGCCGACGATCGCCGAGCAAGGCCTGGCGGGATTCGAACTCGTCGAGCTGGCACGGATTCCTCGTGCCGGCGCAGACGCCGCGCGAGATCGTGCAGCGCCTCTATGAGGAAAGCCGGAAGGTCCTCGACGCGCCGGACATCCGCGAGCGTCTCGCCAAGATGGGCATCGAACCGGTCGGGACGCCGCCGGACGCGTTCGCCGCCCTGGTGAAGAAGGACATCGAAAAATTCGCCGAGGTGGTGCGGAAGGCGCAGATCCCGCCGCAGGATTGACCGCGACCTTCGGGACAGACGCGCGGGTGCTGCCCCATGAGCCTCTATCGCCACGGCATCCGGCCCGTCCTGTTCCGCTTCGATCCCGAGCGGACGCACGCGGCCACGCAGACGGTCTGCCATGCGCTCGGGCGCTCGCGGCTTGCGCGGCTGGCCGTCGGCAGCATGTACGAGCTCGACGAACTCGCGGCTCTCCACCGCCATCGCCGGTCTCACGTTTCCCAATCCGATCGGTCTGCCGGCCGGCTTCGACAAGAACGGGCTCGCGAGCGCCTTGCTGCCCTGCCTCGGGTTCGGCGCGATCGAGGTCGGCTCGGTCTCGGCCGATCCCTCGCCCGGCAATCGGGCGCGCCCGCGGCTATTCCGGGTGCCGGCGGACGAAGGCCTGATGGTCAACTACGGCGTGCCCAACGACGGCGCCGAGATCGTGGCGGCGCGCCTCGCCCGTGCGCCATCTCCGGTCCCCCTGGGCATCAGCCTGGTGGAGACCAATCGCGGACGCAATTCCGACGTGGAGGAGGTCATCGCCGAGCTCGCCCGGGCCGCCCACCCGTTCATCGCGATCGCCGACTACGTCGTGCTCAATCTCAACTGCCCGAACACTGCAGGCGGCTTCAGTCATTTCGACCGGCCGGAGAATCTTGCACTCCTGCTCGAACGGTTCGCCGACATTGGACAGCTGCCGCCGCTGCTCCTGAAGATCACGCCGCCGGCCGATCCCGCCGCGACGGAGAAGATCCTGGCGGCAGTCGATCCATTCGGCTTCCTCAAGGGCTTCATTCTCAACACCCACGCGCCGAGACCTTATGGCTGGCTGAGCACGCCCCAGGGCGAGATCGACGCCATGCGCGGAACTTTGACCGGGGCGCGCTTGCGCGCCTCGGCGAACGCGGCCATCCGCGACTGGTATCGCCGCATCGACCGTTCCCGCCATGTCCTCGTCGGGGTCGGCGGCATCGGTTCGGCCGAGCATGCTTACGAGGCCATCCGCCTCGGCGCCTCCCTGGTGCAGATCCTGACCGCCCTGGTCTACCGCGGACCGGGACTGGTGAAGGACATCAAGCGCGGGCTGGTTCGCCTGCTGGAGCGCGACGGCATCGGCATTGTCGATGCGGTGGGAGCCGACAACCCGCGCCCGACGTAGGCCGACATAGCCGACGCCCCCGGCGCCGCAGCGGCGACCAGCCGATCCGGTTGCGTTCGCACTGTCCATGAAAAGCGGCCTCGCCGGCGATCTCGGTGCCAAAGAACCTAGCCCCGGACGATGCCGATCCCGCTGTCCTCCGTCGATCGCCGCCACCATTGGAACCATCGCGCGATCCCAGCGTTGTACTGCGGGGCGGTATCTGCGGGGCCTTGCCGGTGAGCGCCAATCCATCCTTGTCGAATCTTCGGGTTCTCGTCGCCGAGGACGAGAGCCTTATCGCGCTCAATCTGGAGATGACCCTGGAGCAGTTCGGGTGGGAGGTCATCGGGCCGATCTGGCGCGTACGCGACATCGTCGAGGCAATCCGCGAGCATCGGCCGGACGGCGCATTGCTCGATGTCAACCTGCGTGGCCAGCAGGTATTCGACGTCCTGGCGGAGGTGATGGATCTCGGCGTTCCCATCGTCCTCACCTCGGGCTATGACGATGAGACCTTGTTTCCGGCGGCGTTCCGCGGTCTGCCGCGGCTTGCCAAGCCGTTCAACGAAGACGAGCTGCACCGGGTCTGCTGCCGGACGATGGTGCCGTCGCGACCGGTCTAGAGTTTTTCCCGCTCGAAATGACCCACGCTCGTCATGGCCGGTGATGACGATGCAGTATGAGCGGAACGCGGCTAGAGGCACTGTCCGAGCAGCCGCTCAAGCTCGATCTGTCGCCAGCGCGTTTGCGTCAGCACGGCTCCCGCGCCTGGGGGCCGCCCACCGTCACGTTCAAATCGGTCACCAAGCCGTCGGCGAGGGTATAGACCCACCCATGGACGCATAGAATTCTGGCCACGCGCCCAGGCCTCCTGCACGAAGACGTCGGAGGCCACATTTCTCACCTGGCGGATCACGTTGAGCTCGCACAGGCGGTCGAGGCGGGCCCGCTGATCCGGGATGGCTTCGAGCTCGCGCCGGTGCTCGTGCCAGAGCTCGCGGATCGGATGCAGCCAATGGTCCACGAGGCCTCTGCGTTTCCCGTCCACGGCCGCGGCAACGCCGCCGCATCCGTAGTGTCCGACCACGATGATGTGCTTCACCTTCAGCACATCCACGGCGAATTGCAGCACCGACAGGTAGTTGGCGTCCTGCGGCGGAGCCAGATTGGCCACGTTTCGATGCACGAACAGCTCGCCGGGGTCGAGGCCGACGATCTCGTTCGCCGGCACCCGGCTGTCGGCACAGCCGATCCACAGGTACTGCGGCGCCTGCTGGCCCTCGAGCCGCTGGAAGAATCCGGCGTCGGCCGCGACCTTGCGCGCCGCCCAAGCCCGGTTGTTCGCCTTCAAATGTTCCAGCATCAGGCATGCGATAGCGCGAGAGGCGCACCGACACCATAGGGCGCGGTCTCGGGCCGGAGTCGACTGCAATCCACCGGATTGCACGTCCGCAACCGCAAGGCCTACCATCCCGGCATGCGTTCCGGGTAGCGGGCGCGATCAAGGAGGACACCCCGTCATGCTCGCCTTTTTGTTCCGGCGGCTCGGGCAGGGATTGTTCGTGGTCGCCGTGATGGCGACCCTGGTGTTCCTCGGCGTCTATGCACTGGGCAACCCGATCGACATCCTGATCAGCCCGGAGGCCGATCAGTTGGAACGGGAGCAGGCGATCGCCCGCCTCGGGCTTGACCGGCCGATCTGGCTGCAGTTCGCACTGTTCGTGAAGTCGGCGCTCACCGGCGACTTCGGCCGCTCGTTCGTCCATGGCGTGCCGGCAATGGAGCTGATCGTCACCCGCATGCCGGCAACCCTCGAGCTCGCCTTCGTGGCCCTGGTCTTTTCGGTCTTCGTCGGCATTCCGGCCGGCCTGCTTGCGGGTTTGCGGCCCCGCTCGCTTGCCGGGCGCGCCATCATGACCACCTCCATTCTCGGCTTCTCGGTGCCGAATTTCTGGCTCGGACTGATGCTGATCCTGCTGTTTGCGGTCGAGCTGGGGCTCATGCCGGCGGGCGGGCGCGGCGAGACGCGCACGGTGTTTGGCATCGAGTGGTCGCTCCTGACCCTCGACGGTCTGCGCCACCTGATCCTGCCCGCGCTCACGCTCGGCATCTACAAGGCCTCGCTGATCGCCCGCCTCGCCTATGCGGGCACGCGGGAAACGCTCACCGAGGATTTCGTGCGCTTCGCCCGCGCCAAGGGCCTCGCACCAAGCCGCATCGTCGGCGTCCACGTGCTCAAGAACGTGCTGGTTCCGGTCGTCACCGTCATCGGACTGGAGCTCGGCTCGATGATCGCCTTCGCGGTCGTCACTGAGACGGTGTTCGCATGGCCCGGAATGGGCAAGCTCCTGATCAACTCGATCAATCGGCTCGATCGGCCGGTGATCGTCGCCTACCTCATGGTGGTGGTGGCGATGTTCGTCATGATCAATTTCGTGGTCGACGTGATCTATACGCTGCTCGATCCGCGCGTGCGCATCGCCACCCGTGAGGCCTGACCATGGATGCCCTCGCCCAAATTCACGGCACGGTCAGCGAAACGACGGGAACGCAGCTCGGCCGGATCTTGCGCGAATTCGCCGAGAGCCGCACCGCGCTGGCCGCGCTCGGTTTCGTCGTCGTGCTCGCCGCGCTCGCGTTGCTCGCGCCCCTGGTCGCCCCGCAAAACCCCTACGACCTGGCGCAGATCTCGATCATGGACAACAAACTGCCGCCCGGGTCGCACGGATTTTCCGGGGCTCTCTATGCGCTCGGAACCGACGATCAGGGGCGCGACATGCTGTCGGCGATCCTGTTCGGCCTGCGGCTGAGCCTCACGGTCGGGATCGTCGCCACCGCCTGCGCACTCGCTCTCGGCACCGCGGTGGGGATCATGGCGGCCTACGTGGGTGGGCGCCTCGACACGACCCTGATGCGCCTCGTCGACGTTCAGCTGTCGTTCCCGGCAATCCTGATCGCCCTCATCCTCGTCGCGTTGCTCGGCAAAGGAGTCGACAAGGTGGTGATCGCGCTCATCTCCGTACAGTGGGCCTATTACGCGCGCACGATCCGCAGCTCCGCGCTGGTCGAGCGCCGGCGCGATTATATCGCGGCCGCACGCGGCCTCGCCCTGCCCCGCGCCCGCATCATGTTCCGCCATCTTCTGCCCAATGCATTCGCCCCCATCATCGTGGTCGCGACGGTGCAGTTCGCCCACGCCATCGCGCTCGAGGCGACGCTCTCGTTCCTCGGCGTCGGCGTGCCGATCACCGAGCCCTCGCTCGGCCTGCTGATCGCCAACGGCTACAGCTATATGCTGTCCGGCAACACCTGGATCGCGTTCTATCCGGGTGTTGCCCTGCTTGTCGTCATTGCGGCGATCAACCTGGTCGGCGACCGGCTGCGCGACGTGATGAACCCGCGGCTCCAGCACTGATCCGGCGCGCCATGGCTCCGCTCCTCGCGGTGGAAGGCCTCAAGACCCACATCTTCACCCGCGCCGGCGTGGTGAAGGCGGTCGACGGCGTGAGCTTCGGCGTCGGGGAAGGCGAGGTGCTCGGTCTCGTCGGCGAGTCCGGCTCGGGCAAGACGGTCACCGGCCTCTCCATCCTCGGCCTGGTCGATCCGCCGGCGCGCATCGTCGCAGGCTCGATCAAGCTCGCCGGCGAGGAGCTCGCCGGCCTGTCCGAGCCGGAGTTGCGCCGCTATCGCGGCCGCCGCATCGCCATGATCTTCCAGGACCCGATGTCGACGCTCAACCCGGTGCTGCGCATCGATACCCAGATGATCGAGGCGATCACCGCGCACGAGCCGGTCTCGCACCGGGCGGCCTGGGCGCGCGCGCGCGATGCGCTCGGCGGGGTCGGCATCCCCTCCCCCGAGCAGCGCCTGCGCGCCTATCCGCACCAGTTCTCCGGCGGCATGCGCCAGCGAGTCGCCATTGCGATCGCGCTGCTGCATCGGCCGCAGCTCCTCATCGCCGACGAGCCGACCACCGCCCTCGACGTGACGATCCAGTCGCAGATCCTCGCCGAGGTGCAGAGCCTGTGCGCCGAGAGCCGCACCGCGCTGATCTGGATCACCCATGACCTTGCGGTGGTCGCCGGCCTCGCCGACCGCATCGCCGTCATGTATGCGGGGCGTATCGTCGAGGAGGGCCCGGTCGATGACGTGCTTGCCGCGCCGCTGCACCCGTATACGACCGGGCTGATCGGCTCGATCCCGAGCCGCCACCGGCGCGGCGAGCCGCTGACGCAGATCCCCGGCATGCCGCCCTCGCCCGCCTCGCTGCCGCCCGGCTGCGCATTCGCGCCGCGCTGCGCGCGCGCCGATGCGGCCTGCACGGTCGAGCCCGCCATGGTCGGCCGTGCGGCGGCGCGGGCCGTACGCTGCTGGCATCCGCACGAGGTGGCGGAGACCGTTGCGTGAGGGAGCCGATTCTCGAGATCGATCGCGTCGACAAGGTGTTCGTGCAGCCGCTCGACCTCGCGGCGCGGCTCGCAAACCTGCTCGGCGCGGGCTTGCGCGCGTCCATCGTCCGGGCGCTCGACGATATCCGCCTGTCGGTGCATGCCGGCGAGGTGGTCGCTCTCGTCGGCGAGTCGGGCTGCGGCAAGTCCACGCTCGGCCACATCGTGGCCGGCCTGCTGGCGCCGAGCAACGGGACGGTGCGGTTCCGCGGGCGACCCATCGACGCGCAGGCGGCGGGCGGCACGCTCGCCGTGCAGATGATCTTCCAGGACGCCATGGCCGCGCTCAACCCGCGCATGCGGGTCGCCGACATCGTCGGCGAGGCGCCCGTGGTGCATGGGCTCGTACCGGCAGCCGAGATCGGCGAGTACGTCGACACGATGCTGGAGCACGTCGGGCTCGACCCGGAATTCAAGCGCCGCTACCCGCACCAGTTCTCCGGTGGCCAGCGCGCCCGCATCGGCATCGCGCGGGCGCTCGCGGTCAAGCCGGAGTTCCTCGTGTGCGACGAAGCCGTCGCCGCGCTCGACGTCTCCATTCAGGCGCAGGTGCTCAACCTGTTCATGGATCTGCGCCGCGACCTCGGGCTCACGTATCTGTTCATCAGCCACAACCTCGGCTTGGTCGAGCACATCTCCGATCGCATCGTCATCATGTATCTCGGGCGCGTGGTGGAGATCGCGCCGACGGTGGAGCTGTTCGGTCAGCCGAACCATCCCTACACGCAGGCTCTGCTCGCCAACGTGCCGCGGGTGGTCGCGGGAAAACGCCGCTTCCATCCGGTGAAGGGCGAGATCCCCTCGCCGCTCGCACCGCCATCGGGCTGCCATTTCCACCCGCGCTGCCCGTTCGCGTTCGAGCGCTGCCGGGACGAGCAACCGGCGCCGAAGGAGATCGCGCCGGGCCGCTACTCGGCCTGCCACCTCAACGACGGATGACGGGCGTTGAGACGGTGGGGCGGAGGGGCTCCCTCCTGACGTTTCCTGGGTCTTACGATAGTCGGGGAGAAGCGCCGCGGCGGATCGCGCCGATGGCGGCGATGGTGATCGCCGCGCCGAGCATCAGGTAGCAGCTCGGTGCCAGCGGGCTGCCCGTGACGTCGATCAGCCACACGCTGATGAGGGGCGCAAATCCGCCGAAGATCATCGTCGCCAAGGCATTGCCGATGGCCAGACCGGACGACAGGACGCGGGTCGGAAACAGCGTCGACAGGAGGCCGCCGAGCGTCCCGAGATTGACGGCGTTGAGCACGGCGAGCGCCGCTTGCACGGCCAGCAGCGTCCACAGCGACGGGACCGCCACCAGCAACGCGAACATCGGATAGGCGAGCAGCAGAATCGCGATCGAGGCGCCGAGCGGCATCAGCGTCCGGCCGTGGCGATCGGACAGCCAGCCCACGATGGGGATCAGAACGATCTGAATGCTGCCGCCGAGCAATCCGCCGAGATACGATGCGGCGGGCGCGAGGCCGAGTTGCCGGATCGCGAACGTCGGCATGAACAGGAACATGTAGACACTGATGCTCGACACCGCGATCACGCCGACACAGAGGAACAGCGAACGCCAGTGCTCGACGATCACGGTGCGCGCCGGCGCGTGAGTCGGGGGTGACGCGGCGAACGGCGCGGTCTCGGTCAAGTGCTTGCGGATGTAGTAGCCGACCGGCCCGAGCAGCAGGCCGAACCAGAATGGAATGCGCCATCCCCACGCCTCCAGCGCGGCGGGCGTCAGGACGGCGTTGAGCAGAGCGCCGAACCCGGTGGCGAGAACCGTGGTCACCGACTGGCTCGCGTATTGCCAGCTCGCCAGGTAACCGCGCTGCCGCTCATCCTGCTCGATCAGGAACGCGGTCGCGGCGCCGTACTCGCCGCCGACCGACAGGCCCTGCAGCACGCGCGCCGCGGTCACGATCAGCGGCGCCACGATGCCGATCGACGCGTGCGAGGGCACGAACGCCATCATGGCGGTGCCCGCCAGCATCAGTCCGATGGTCAAGGTGAGCGCCGGCTTGCGGCCGCGGCGGTCGGCATAGGCGCCGATCACGACGGCGCCGAGCGGCCGCGCCAGGAACGGAATGCCGAACGTGGCGAAAACCAGGAGCAGCGCCGTGACGCCGTCGGAGGCGGGAAAGAACAGTCTCGCCATCGTGACGGCGAGAAAGCCGTAGACGACGAAGTCGAACCATTCGAGCGCGTTGCCGATCGATGTGGCGATGATGACGCGGCGCCGATAGGCCGGCGCCTGGGGATCGGTCATTACGCCCCGGTCATCTGCCCGACGATGCGCACGAGGTCCGATTGCCGCCGCACGCCGGTCTTGTCGAAGATGCGCCGCAGGTACTGGCGCGTCGTGCCTTCCGTGGTGCCGAGCAGGGCGGACGCTTCCTTCACCGTCCGGCCATGGGCGATCAACAGGGCCAGGCGGGCCTGCGTCGGCGACAACGCAAAGCGTTGCCGCAACGACTCGGCATCGGGCTCTCGTGGCGCCGGCGCAGCCGCGATGGCCGGCGCCGGGCTGCGGGCCTCCGCGATGGCGCGCCGGACGGCGAAGCTCCGCGCCAGGTGCGGCACGAGCTCGTTGAGCAGGTCGCAGTCGTCGCTCTCGAACGGCTTGCCCGATGGACCGCGCATCAGGCCGAGATCATGGGTGTAGCCCGGCCGGGTCGGCAAGGCGACGAGCATCGTGTATTCGATGTTCAGCGGCTTGAGATAGGTCTGGTACACGCGCGATGCGTGCAGCTCATGGTCGGAGACGCCCATCCGGCAGTGAACCGGCCGCCCGCAACTCGCGTTGAACGCGCGCATCCGCCGGTCCTTGTCCATCTCGTAGCGCTCGAGCGGGACGGCGTCGCGGTTGCGTTGGTTGAGCCCGATGTAGTCGAACGGCCGGCGCCGCTTCTCCGCCTGGCACACGAAAGCGTTCTCGGCATCGAAAAGCGCGGCGACCGAGGCGAGAAAACGGTGCCATTCCGATGGCTCCAGCGCCGCCGCATAGAGCTTATCGATCGTCGAGAGAAGGGAATGATAATCCGCTGGCATCGTCACCAGTCACGACCAAAAGGTTACCGGCATCGATGCAGCCTGCGATAGCCCCGGCACTCGCAGGCTCCGTCCGCTTGCCCCCTTCCCTCAAACACCAGTTCTCATTTGAGAACCAGTGCGTCCCGAACGTTCGTGGGACGTGCTGAAGAAGCCCGGCTCGGTCCGAGCGCCACACCGATCTGCCTGTTCTCGTCCTGGGCGGCGAGCGGCGGTGCTCGCGCCTCAGTGGCCGTGGCACCCCCTGGCACTCAGGAAGGATCGATGTTTCGCGTCGGCAGCACCCCGGCTCGATCGGGCCAGCAATCTGCTGCGGCGCTGGACCATCTCCAGCCCTCACCTCAACGGCGAATGACCGGCGCCGCGATGCTCTCGGTCATGACGTTGATGCACGCGGGGCGCCCGCTCGCCAGCGCCCGCGCGATCGCGCCCTCGAGCTGATCCGCATGTTCGACCAGCTCGCCATGGCCGCCGAGCGCGGCGGCGACCTGGTCGTAGCGCGCCGGGGTCAGGTCGCAGCCGTGCATGCGGTTCTGTCCGTAGTCCCGCAGCTGGATCTGGCTTTCCGCGTTCCAGCAGGCGTCGTTGCCGACGATCGCCACGAACGGCAGGCCGCGCCGCACCGCGGTCTCGAATTCGGCGATATGAAAGCCGACGGTGCCGTCGCCCAGCACGGCGAAGGCCGGCGCCTTGGTCTCGGTCAGGCGGGCGGCGAGCGCGAACGGCAGCGATGCACCGATCGCGCCCGCCACCCCGTTCACCAGGCGCCGGCGGACCGGCAGCATGCTCTGCCCCCATTGGGCGAACTCGCCGCCGTCGCAGATCAGCACCGTCTCGGGATCCCGTTCGACGAACGGCCGCAGCACACGGAACACCTGGGCGGGATGGAGCCGTCCGGGCGTCTGCGAGCCGAGCGTCGCCCACGCGGCCGGCCGATGATCGAGCAACGCGCGCGCCTCCTTCAGCCAGCCACCGTCGCGCGCAGGCGCGTCCTCTGTGCGCGCCAGCAACGTCTCCGCCGCCCGCCATGTATCGGCGAGCGCGCCGAGGATGAGCCGGTCGCCCGCCTCCTTGGCGGCGCGCTCGAGGATGGCGCCGTCCGGCTCGATCGCGATCAATTTGAGGCGGGGATCGAAGCCCTCACCCGACGCCCAGCGGATGGTGAAGTCCAGCGCCTTGCCGAGCAGCACCACGAGGTCGGCGCGCCGCACCACGTCGGCGAAGGCGCCGAGCGTGGCGTCGGCCATGCCGCGGGCGATCTCCACCACGACGCACGGCGCCTTGGTCGCGGCCTCCAGTCGGGCGAGCAGCGCGCGTCCACGCACGCTCGACAGATGCGGCCCAGCCAGGATGATCGGGCATTTGGCGCCGGCGATCGCCGCCAGCACCGTATCGGCGATCGCATCGGCCAGCGCAGGCCCGCTTGAATCTCTCTGCTCCGGCCAGGCGACCGCCGCGGGATCGACCCGCTCGTCGAGGAGATCCGACGGCAGGCTGAGGTGAACCGGGCCGGGCCGCCCCGCGGTAGCGATGCGGATCGCCTCGCCGACGTCGCGGCCGAGCGCGGCGGCCGAGGTCGCGGTCCACGAGGCCTTGGTCACCGGCGCCGCCATGTCGGCCTGGCGGATCTCCTGGAAGCCGCCGCGGCCGATCTCCCACGTGGCCGCGTGGCCCGAGAGCAGGACCATCGGCGACTCGGCGGCGAGCGCGGTGAACAGCGCGCCCACCGCGTTGGCGTGGCCGGGCCCGCCGGTGACCATGGCGATGCCGGGCTCGCCGGTGAGACGCCCCCATGCGTCCGCCATGTGCACGGCCGCCGCCTCGTGGCGCACGTGCACGAGGTCGAGCCTGGTCTCCAGCGCCGCGTCGAACAGCGCCATGATGTGGTTGCCGGACAGCGTGAACACGTGCCGGCAGCCGAGCCGCTCGAGCGAACGGGCAACGATGTCGGCACCTCTGATCGGCTCGGTCATGGACACCCCTTCTTTTGCGAAGGCTTCCTGCCGCTTTTCGCGTCACCTGTCCATGATTGCGGCCCAGGGCGAAATTTCACACCGCCCGAGCGCAGCAAGCCGCTGAAATCGCACGCCTTCGATTTGGCACGGCTGATGCAGGTCGGCGGCCGTGACGCCACCACGGAGCGCCGCCATGGCCGTGAAACTGCGCCTCGACGGGATCGGCATGGCCTTCGCCATGCCGGGCGGCGAGTTCCGCGCCCTCTCCTCTCTCGACCTGTCGATCGCCACCGGTCGCTTCGTCAGCCTGGTCGGGCCCTCCGGCTGCGGCAAGAGCACGGCCTTCAACATCATCGCCGGCCTGCTGCAGCCGAGCGAAGGCCGCGTGCTGATCGACGGGATGGACGCGACCGGCACGATCGGCCGCGTGAGCTACATGCTGCAGAAGGACCTGCTGCTGGCGTGGCGCACCGTCCTCGACAACGTGATCCTGGGGATGGAGATCCGCGGCACGCCGAAGCGCACCGCGCGCGAGCATGCGCTCGCCTACCTCAAGCGCTACGGCCTCGGCGGCTTCGAGCACAGCTATCCGAGCGCGCTCTCGGGCGGCATGCGCCAGCGCGCCGCGCTGTTGCGCACGCTCCTGGTCGACGCCGACGTGATCCTGCTCGACGAGCCATTCGCCGCGCTCGATGCGCAGACGCGGACGATGATGCAGGAATGGCTGCTGCAGATCTGGGCCGATTTCGGCAAGACGGTCGTGTTCGTCACCCACGACGTGGAGGAGGCGATCTACCTCTCCGACGAGATCCACGTCATGGCGGCGCGTCCCGGGCGCATCATCGAGAGCCTGCCGATCGATCTGCCGCGTCCGCGTGCCCGCGCGGTCGTCACGTCGCCGCCCTTCGTCCGCATCAAGCGGCATTGCCTCGCCCTGCTCGGCAGCGAGGCCGTCGCCGAAGCCGCCTGAGGCCGGAGACCCGCGATGCCGATCCCCGCAACCACGCTCGCCGTACCCGCCGCCGCCGAGCCGCAGATCGCGGCGCGGCCTGCCGGCGCCGCGCAGCGCGGCCGACCGGTCGTGCGCCGTCTGCCGGTGCAGCGCGACTGGCCCGCATGGGCGATCGTGCTCGTCCAGGCCGGCATCCTCATCGCCATCGTCGGCCTGTGGGAAACCGGCGCCCGGCTCGGCTGGATCGATGCCTTCTTCTGGTCGCAGCCGAGCGCCATCTGGGACACGCTGCTGATCTTCTTCACGAGCGGCAACGCCGGCGTCGACATCGCGTTCACCTTCCGCTCGACCATCCTGGGCTTCCTGGTCGGCACGATTGGCGGCTCGCTGCTCGGCCTCTCGTTCTGGTGGTCGCGCAACTACGCGGCAATCGTGCAGCCCTACATCATCTGCCTCGAGTCGCTGCCCAAGCTCGCGCTCGCCCCGCTCATCGTGCTGGTGCTCGGCATGGGGCTCGCCTCCAAGGTCGCGGTCGCGGCGGCGCTGACCATCGTGGTCTCGACGCTTACCACCTACGGCGGCGTCAAGGCGGTCGATCCGGACAGCGAGCGCCTGTTCTATTCGCTCGGCGCGAGCCGCTGGCAGGTGTTCACTAAGCTGGTCATGCCCTCGTCGCTGCCGTGGATCATCTCCTGCCTGCGCGTGAACATCGGCCTCGCGCTGACCGGCTCGATCGTCGGCGAGTTCATCTCCTCCCAGCACGGCCTCGGCCGCACCATCCTGTATGCCGGGCAGACCTACGAGATCGCGCTCGTGTGGGTCGCGGTCTTCGTCCTCTCGACGCTCGCCATGATCATGTACGTGACGGTGTCATGGATCGAGCGGCGGCTGCTCAAGGGCGTCGTGCGTTGATTTCCCCTCCCACGATAAAGCAAGCGAGGTCGATCATGCCTAACCACTGCCGTCTGGCTGCGCTCGCGGGCGCCGCGCTTCTCGCCCTCCTCACCGCTCCGGCATCGGCGCAGGACAAGCGCGTGCTCGCCGTCGCCGAGCCGCTGCACGGGATCGGCTACCTGCCGATGTACATCGCGATCCACAAGGGCTATTTCGCGACCGAGGGCCTGGACATCAAGGTGCTCACCACCGAAGGCGGCTCGGCGCACACCAATGCGGTGCTGACTGGGCAGGCCTTCGCCTTCATCGGCGGACCGGAGCACAACGCCTTCGCCAAGGCGAAGGGCGCCGAGCTGCGCGCCATCGTGAACTGCGTCGACCGCGGCAATGTCTACTACGTGGCGAAGAAGGGGCTCGAGCCGACCGGCAGCGACTGGCCGGCCTATTTCAAGGGCAAAGCGATCGCCGTCAACGCCTTCGGCGGCACGCCGAACTCGATCACCCGCTATCTGCTCGCCAAGTGGAAGCTCGATCCGCGCAAGGACGTGATGCTGCTGGAGATGCTGCCGAGCGGCGTTCCGGCCGCCGTCAAGGCCGGCCAGGCGCAGGTCGGCGTCACCACCGAGCCGGCCATGACCAAGGCGATCCGCCAGGGAATCTGGAGCGAGCCCTTCATCAACATTCCCAAGGAACTCGGCCCCTATGCGTATTCCACACTTAACATAAAAGCGGATATGATCGAGAAGGAGCCGAAGCTGGTGGAATCCTTCGTGCGGGCGATGATCAAGGGCCTGAAATTCACCTACGACAACCCGGCCGAGGCGGCCGAGATCGCCCGCAAGGAGTTTCCCACCATGGAGCTCGACGACATGAAGGCGACGCTCGACCGTTCGTTCGCCGACAACCTGTGGAGCCGCGACGGCATGATCACCGAGGAGAGCTGGGCCACGGGCAAGTCCGTGGTGATGGAGGCGGGCATCCTCAAGCAGGACGTGCCCTACGCGGCGATCATCGACATGCGCTTCGTCAGGACGGTCAACGCGGCGCTGCGGCAGTGAACCCGGATACGACCAAGGAGAGCACATGAGCGAGCCGATCTGGAACCAGTTCCTCACAGAGCGCGACAAGGCGGTGTTCGCGACCTCCGGCTACGGCGCGCGCGGCGGCTTCGGCACGCGCCCGGCGCTGCTCATCATCGACGTGAACTACGCGTTCTGCGACGAGCGCCCGATGCCGATCCTCGAATCGATCAAGCGCTGGCGCAATTCCTGCGGCGAGGACGCCTGGGTGGCGATGCCCTATCTCAAGTCGCTGATCGAGAAGGCGCACGCCAAGGGCATCCCGGTCATCTACACGACCGGCGTGCGGCGCGCCGACAACTGGGACAGCGGCAGCTGGAGCTGGAAGAACGGCCGCTCCGAGGAGGACCGCTCGAATCGCCCCGGCACCAACATCGACGGCAACGAGATCGTGGCGGAGATCGCGCCGGGCCCGCGCGACATCGTGATCTTCAAGCAGAAGCCGTCCGGCTTCTTCGGCACCAACATGGCGAGCTACCTCACGCTGCTCGGCTGCGACAGCCTGATCGTCACCGGCACCACCACGTCGGGCTGCGTGCGCGCCACAGTGCTCGATGCCTTCAGCCTCAACTACCGCATCGCGCTCGCCGAAGAGGGCTGCTTCGACCGCAGCCAGGCGAGCCACGCCATCAACCTGTGCGACATGAACGCCAAGTACGCCGACGTGGTGAAGACCTCGGAGGTGATCGAGTTCTTCGACAAGCTGCCCGACAACATGTTCGAGCTGCCGAAGGGCGCGCCCGTTGCGGCTCCCGACCTGACGCCGAAGAAGGCCGCGAGTTTCTGAATGTGAGCGTCATCCTGAGGCGCTCGGCGCACACTTCGTGCGCCGAGCCTCGAAGGATGGAAGCCTGCACAGCCCGGGCCGTCGCCCTTCGAGGCGCTCCGCTCGAAGAGAGCGGAGCGCGCCTCAGGGTGACGGAGGGTAGTCTTACGCCGCCTGCGTCTTGTGCTTCCCGGCAAACGCCGGCGCCACGTCGCGCATGAAGCGGTCCATCTCCTCCTTGACCTGCTGGTGCGGCTTGAGGCCGACGTTAAAATAGAGGATGACCTCGTCGAATCCGGCGGCCTCGACCTTCTTGAGCGTCTCGATGATGCGCGCCGGCGTGCCGAGCAGCACCGAGTTCTCGGTGAGGTCCTCGGGCTTCACCTTGTGCAGCCGCTCGACGATC
Organism: uncultured Alphaproteobacteria bacterium; assembly: GCA_963777755.1. Taxonomy (GTDB): domain Bacteria; phylum Pseudomonadota; class Alphaproteobacteria; order Rhizobiales; family Xanthobacteraceae; genus DATFWC01. Next base: position 75,527 of record CAVZSC010000039.1, on the reverse strand, counting down.
TCGACAAAGTAGCGGTAGCTCGGCGGCGCCGTCTTCGGGTCGCCGGGGAACGCCGGGATCACGCATTCCTTGTAGTAGCGGATCTGGCGCGCGCGTTGCGCCGCCTCCTCGGCCGGCGTGTCGGCGAAATGGGTGAAATAGCTGCACATCAGACGCTGCGGCTTGGTGCCGTGGCGCGCGCAGGTCTCGTGATAGAGGTCGGCGACCTGCTTCAGGCCCCCGTAGCTCATGGCGGCGGCGAACGGCGCGACGATGAGGCCGCAGCCGAGCCGCGCGGCAAGCTCGATCGACGGCTTGGAGAACGAGCCGACATAGACCGGCAGCGGCCGCTGTACCGGCTTGGGCGTGATCCGCACGTCGTCGAACTGGTAGTGCTTGCCGTGATGGGAGATGCGTCCCTCGGCCGCCCACAGCGTGCGCACGAGCTCCAGGCCCTCCTCGAAGATGCCCTGGTTATCCGCGAACGACACCTTGAACGGCGCGTACTCACGGCTGTCGTAGCCGCGGCCGGCGGCGAAATCGACGCGCCCGTTGCTGAGCAGGTCGAGCGTCGCCCACTGCTCGGCGACCCGGATCGGATGATGCAGCGGCGTCACGGTCACCGCCGGCGCAAGGCGGATGCGCTTGGTGCGCGCCGCGATGTAGGAGAGCACGAGATCGGGGCAGGACAGCACGCCCAGCGAATTGAAATGGTGCTCGCCGATCCAGGCCGAGTGCATGCCGATCTCGTCGGCATAGAGCGCCTCGGCGGTGATGTCGGCGACGAACTGGTTCGCCTCCCGCGGATTGTTCTCGTAGTGATTGTCGCTCAGGGTGAAATAGCCGAAATCCATGCTGTCCTCCCGAAAGCGGTTGTTGCGCGGGACGATAATTGAATTTGCAACTGTTGTAAATGCAATTATCATGGCTGCGCCGCGGTCCGACCCTGCATGAGGACGTCCGTTTGCGCCGTCATCCGCATCTCGATCTGTCCGATTATTTTCCCTACCTGATCAACCGCGTCGGGGCGGCGCTGGTCGCGCGCTTCTCCGCCGACGCGCTCGATCCTCGCGGGTTGACGATCGTGATGTGGCGCGTGCTGGCGGTGCTGTCGAACAACGGCGGGCAGCGGCAGATCGACCTCGCCGAATTCACCAGCATCGACGTCTCCACCCTGTCGCGGCTGGTGACGCGGCTCATTCGCATGGGCCTGGTGAGCCGCACCCGCAACTCGCGCAACAGCCGCGAGGTGGTGGTCGAGCTCACCGCCGCCGGGCGGGCGATGGTGGCGCAGCTGATTCCCATCGCCGAGAATCTGCAGGCGACCGCGACGCGCGGTCTGTCGGGCAAGGATCAGGCGATCGTCAAGCGCGCCCTCCGCCGCATGCATGAAAACCTCACGGGCGCAACTCATTCGGAGTAGACCGCAAGCGATCCGGTCACTCCGCTATTTGCGCTGCCGCATCTTCCCCGCCCCCCCGCGCACGATGGCGCCGAGCGCCTCGACCAGCGCCTGCGCCGCGGGCCCGAGCGAGCGCCCCCGCTTGGTCACGATGCCGATATCCCGCTTCATCACCGGGTCGTACAGCCTGGCCGAGGCGAGGCCCGCCTGCTCGATCATCGAGCGGGCCGACGACGGCAGCACGCCGACCCCCACGCCGTGGACGACCAGTCCGAGCGCCGTGCTCATGTATTTTGCCTCGCATACGGGCTCGGCGACGAGGGCGTTGTGCGCAAAGGCCTGGTCCGTCATCTGCCGGACGCTGCTGTCGCGCGACATCGCGATAAACGGATACGCGGTGAGAGCGCGCCACGTCGCCCGCGGCGACCGGCCCAACGGGTGTGGCCGCGGGAACACCGCCAGAAGCTCGTCGCTCAACAGCGGAGCGGCGGCCAGGTCGGCCTCGAGGCCGGCGCACGCGCTGATGCCGAAATCGACCTCGCCGTTGCGCACGCGCGCCGCGATCAGGCCGGCGACGTCGTCGCGCAGCGAGACGCCGATCTCCGGGTGCAGCTCGTGCAACGCCGCAATGGCGCGCGGCAGGAGCTCCGCGGCGATCGACGGCAGCACCGCGACGCTCACCCGCCCGCGTCGGCGTGCCGCCAGATCGGCCACCGAGCTGACGGCGGACTGGAAATCCTCGATCAGCCGCTCCGCCACCGGGAGGAAATCCTGGCCGGCGCCGGTCAGGTGGACGGCGCGCGTCGAGCGATCGAACAGGCGCACCCGCAGGGGCCTGCTCCAGCCGTCTGATGTGCAGGCTGAGGCTCGGTTGCGACAGGTGCAGCCGTTCCGCCGCCCGGGTGAAATTGCCGAGGCGCGCCACCATGACGAAGATGCGCACCTGCTTGAGATCGACATTCATTGAATATTCCAATCAAGATATCGAATTATGATCATTCACTAATCAATTGGCCTCGTCCATCATGCCGGGCATGCAACACCTTGTCCGCATCGGCTGCGGGGCGGGCTTCGCCGGCGATCGGGCGGATGCCGCGCTGGCGATCATCGCCGAGCTGTCGCGCCACGGCGGTCCGCGCTTCCTGATCTTCGAGACCCTGGCGGAGCGCACGCTGGCGCTGTGCCAGCTGGAGAAGCGCCGCGATGCCGGCCGCGGCTACAGCCCGGCGCTGGAGCGCCTGCTGCCCGGCGCGCTCGCGCCCTGTCTCGCCCATGGCATCCGCATCGTCGGGAATTTTGGCGGCGCGAACCCGCGCGCCGCCGGCGCACGGATTGCAGCGCTCGCGCGCACCGCCGGCTTTGCGGCAACCCGCGTCGCGGTGATCGAAGGCGACGATCTCAGCCGTACGTTCTCAGCCGCTGAGCTGGCGGCGCGCGAAACCGGCGGTACGCTGCTCGCCCATGATCCCGACATCGTCGCCACCAACGCCTACCTCGGAGCCGGCCCGATCGCCCAGGCGCTCGATGCAGGCGCCGACGTGGTCGTCACCGGGCGCGTCGCCGACCCTTCGCTCACCCTCGGCCCGCTGGTGCATGCCCATGGCTGGGACTGGGCGGACTGGCGGCGGCTCGCGGCCGGCACGCTCGCCGGGCACCTGCTCGAGTGCGGCGCACAGGTGACGGGCGGATATTTCGCCGATCCGGGCGTGAAGGACGTGCCGGGCTTTGCCGAGCTCGGCTACCCCATCGCCGAGGTTTCGGCATCGGGCGAGATCGTGATCACCAAGCCGGCGGGCACGGGCGGCCTGGTCGACCGGCGCACCGTCACCGAACAGATCCTGTACGAGATCCATGAGCCGGATGCCTACCTGACCCCCGACGTCGTGCTCGATCTGACCGAGGTCGAGGTCGACGAGGACGCACCGGATCGCGTGCGCGTCACCGGCGCGCGCGGCAGACCGCGTCCCGAGACGCTCAAGGCGACCGCGTTCGTCGAGAGCGGCATCCTGGGCGAAGCGGAAATCTCCTACGCAGGCCCGAACGCGCCGGCGCGCGCGCAGCTCGCGGCAGAAACCATCAGGGCGCGCATGGCGCGCCGGGCGCCGGAGCTTGCGCTGCGGGTCGACGCCGTCGGGCTTTCCAGCGTGTTCGGGGACCTGGCGGCAAAGCGCTCCGACGCGCCGGAAATCCGCTTGCGCTTCGCCGCCCAGCACGCGCGGCGCGAGCCGATCGAGCTTCTGCTCGACGAGGTCGAGGCGCTCTATTGCGCCGGCCCCGCCGGCGGCGCCGGCGTGCGGCGAACCATCACGCCTCGCCTCGCCAGCGCCTCATGCCTCATCGAGCGGGAGCGCGTCGCGCCCACGGTCACCTTCGTGGACGGTCCGGCATGAGCAGGGTCATCGTTCCGCTCCATCGGCTCGCCCATGCGCGCAGCGGCGACAAGGGCAACCGGCTCAATATCGCCCTCGTCTGCCGCGCGCGCGCGTTCTACCCGCCGATCGCCCAGGACGTTACGGCGGAACGCGTCGCCGCGCATTTCGCCGCCCGCCGCCCGAGCAGGGTCGTGCGCTACGAGCTGCCGAAGCTGTTCGCCTTCAATTTCGTCCTCGATGACGTGCTCGAAGGCGGCGTCAATGCGAGCCTCGGCCTCGACGGCCACGGCAAGGCGCTGTCGTTCTTCCTGCTCGGCATGGAGATCGAGATCGAGGTCGCGCTGCTGGCGCAGCATGGCGGGCGAGACGGCGATTCAATCATGATTACTCAATGGGAGGACAACAGATGATGCGAATCCTGTCGCTGGCCGTGGCCTTCAGCTTCGGCCTTCTCGCTGCGCCGAATCCGGCGCTTGCGCAGACCTATCCGGCGAAGCCGATCCGGTTCGTGGTGCCGTTCGCGGCCGGCAGCGCGACCGATGCGCTCGCCCGCGTGCTGGCGCAGAAGCTGCAGGCTGCGCAGGGCTGGACCGTCGTGATCGAGAACCTGGCAGGCGCCAGCGGAATCCTCGCGGCGCAGAACGTGGCGCGCGCCGCGCCGGACGGCCACACGGTGTTCATCACCAGCAACACCACCCACGCCGCCAACCAAAGCCTGTTCAAGAAGCTGCCCTACGACCCGGTCGCCGATTTCGAGCCGGTGGGCAAGCTCGGCGACATCACGCTGGCGCTCGCGGTCCACCCGTCGGTGCCGGCCAACAATACGCGCGAGCTGATCGCCTACGGCAAGGCCAATCCCGGCAAGCTGACGTTCGGCAGCGGCTCGAGCTCGTCGCGCATCGCCGGCGAGATGCTCAAGACCCTCGCCGGCTTCGACATGCTGCACGTGCCCTACAAGAGCAACCCGCTGGCGGTCGGCGACCTGCTCGGCGGGCAGATCTCGCTGGTGTTCGCCGACGTCTCCACCACGCTGCCGCAGATCCGCGCCGGCAAGGTGAAGGGCTTCGGCGTGTCGAGCGCCACCCGGTCGCCGCTCGCGCCCGACCTGCCGACGATGGTCGAGGAAGGCGTCGCGGGCTACGCGCTCACCGCCTGGTTTGCGGCGTTCGTTCCGGCGAAGACGAAAGGCGCGATCGTGCGCCGGCTCAACGGCGCCATCGGCGATGTGCTCAACGACAAGGCGTCGCGCGACGCCCTGCTCGCCGCCGGCATCGAGCCCGCCGGCAGCACGCCGGACGAATTGCGCGCCTACGTCGTGTCCGAGACGAAGAAATGGGCCGACATCGTCAGGGCCGCCGGCATCCAGCCGGAATGACGGATTGGCGCCGAGACTCGCGCCTGAGGTAGTTGTCTCGCCCGTTCCGATGCGGGAAGATTTCCCGCTGGCATCGGCGGAGGCGAAGGCGAGGCATGAAGCGCACGACGAGCATTGCGGTCATCGGTGCGGGGCTCGGCGGCATGACGGTCGCCGGCCTGCTGCAGCGAAGCGGCTTCCGTGTCCGGATCTTCGAGCAGGCGCCGGCGTTCTCGCGCATCGGCGCCGGGATCCATCTCACTTCGAACGTCATGATCGTGATGCGCCGGCTCGGCATCGAGCAGGTCTTGTCCGACCGCGGTCTGCATCCCGACGCGTTCGTCAGCCGCCAGTGGGACACCGGCGAGATCCTGTTCGAGCTGCCGTTCGACCCCGCCAGCGAGGCGCATTTCGGCGCCCCCTACATCAACGTGCACCGCGGCGACCTGCATGCAATCCTCGAGTCGTCGCTCGCGCCCGGCACGATCGCCTTCAACAAGAAGCTGCGCGATGTCGACGAGAAGGCGTCGCCCATTCGCATCCACTTCACCGACGGCGACGCGACCGAGGCCGACATCGTGATCGGCGCCGACGGCGTGCACTCCCGGATGCGGGACATCGTGCTCGGGCCGGAAAAGGCGCGCTACACGGGCCGCATCGCCCATCGCGCGATCTTTCCCACGAGCCTGCTCGGCGGCCGGGCGATCCGCGACTGCACGAAATGGTGGGGACCCGACAGTCACATCCTCGTCTACTACATGACGCAGGCGCGCGAAGAGGTCTACGTCACCAGCGCCTTGTCGCAGGAGAGCTGGGACACCGATGCCTCCTTCGTCGATTGCGATCGCGACGAGTTCATCGCGGACTTCGCCGGCTACCACCCGGAGCTGCGAGAGATCGTGGAGCTCACGCCCGAAGTCACCAAATGGCCGGTGTTCGAACGCGAGCCGATGGATCGCTGGAATCGCGACCGCCTCGTTCTCCTCGGCGACGCCTGCCATGCGATGAAGCCCTACATGGCGGCCGGCGCCGCCATGGCGATCGAGGATGCGGCGGTCCTCGCCCGCTGCCTGTCCGATCTCGGCACCGACGACCCCGCCGAAAGCTTCGCCTGGTACGAAGCCAACCGCATGGCGCGCGTCAACAAGGTGCAGCGGATCTCGGCGGCGAATACGTGGCTGCGCGGCCCCACCAATCCCGACTGGCTGTATTGCTACGACGCCTGCACCGTGCCCCTGGTCGCGCCCGCGCAGGCGAGAGCCGCCGAATAGTCGTCGTACCCACGGCAGCCCTATTGGTCTGCGGGCGCGTCGCAAAAAAGTTCCGCGAACTGCTCGAGCTCCGCGCCATTGAGATCCGATACGGCCCAATAGGCAAAGCCGTTGTCGCTCCAAGTGACGAGACTGTAGCCGTCGGCGCTGGTTCGCACTGGCTCCGTCTTGGCTCGGCCCGGTGCGGCCGTCGCAGTCACGCTGATGACGTGCTGGTGGCGGCGATATACGATGGTCGCGGCCGGGCTGCGGCCGATCACGTCGATCCGCCCGCCGGCCAGCGGGAAGCCCGCATCGGCGAGATCGACGACCCGCGGCGCCTGCGCAATGCGCCCGCTGAACCAGGGCTTCACCGCATGGCGGTCCGACGACACGACGTCGGTCGACTGCGGCGCCATCAGCGCGCGGATGTGCGCGTCGAGGACCGCGTCGGCCGTCGATGCGGAACGGTCGGGGCCGATCAGCAACCAGGTCGCACTGCTAGTCACCAGCAGGGAGAGCGCGACCGAGGCGGCAAGGGCGCGCCATGACGGTGCAACCGCGGCACGCCGGAGCCGCAGCGCAGACTCGATTCGGGCTCGCAGACCGGGTGACGGTGCCTCGCACGGCAGCCGCTCGCGCAGCGCCTGGCGCAACATCTCGATGCGCGCCAGCTCGGCGGCAAGCGCGGGATCGGCAGCCAGGCGCTGCTCGATCGCCAGCGCATTGACCGGATCGAGCTCGCCGTCGACGTAGGCGTGCAGCAGGAGGGTCGTCTCGGGCGGCGTGGGCGGACGTGACGCGGAGGTGGTCATGGCTCGCCCTTCCCGACCGTCTCCACCAACCTGGCGCGCGCGCGCGCCAGCCGCGACATGACCGTGCCGATCGGAACGCCCGTCACCTCGGCGATCTCGCGATAGTTGAGCCCCTGGATGTCGCGCAGCACCAGGGTTTCGCGGAACGGCGCCGGCAATGCGCTGATCGCACGCTCCAGGCGGGCGCCGTCGGCCCGCGCGATCAGCTCGGATTCGGGCGTGTCCTCGTCCGCCCGGGCCGGATCGGCCCGCGTCCGCTCGACCGCCTCCAGGTCATCGACCACCACGAAGGAGGCGGAGCGATTCTTGCTGAGCCAGGTGTTGGCTGTGTTGTGCACGATCGTCAGCACCCAGGCGCGCGCATTGCCGACCGCGGTGTCGCCGATGGCGCGGAACGCTCGCAGGCACGCTTCCTGCACCACGTCCTCCGCATCCACGCGGTTGCCGGTGAGCGAGCGAGCGAGCGCATAGGCATCGCCCAGATGCGGCAGCACCATGGTGGTGAACCGCAGCTTGTCGTCGTTACCCCTCACGCGGCCTCCGCCATGGCGGCCGGAGCCCCGTCGGGCGCACTGGCCGGCAAGAAGCGCGCGCGTCTGCGTGGCGCGGAATTTTCTCGCCGCAACCGAAGAATGAATTGAACCATCGAACATACTGAAAGGACTGAGCCCTGCAATATTTTATTCCCACGCCGGGAATAAATCGCGGCGCGGTCCGGTCTTGCCGCTTTCGGCTGATGCGTTTGGCGGAGGCGTGCATGCACTTTGTCGATAGCAAACGCGAATGTACCGGGGGCCTGGGTATCTCCACCTGCGCTCCCGTGCTGCCGACAGAGCCGGCGCGTGCCGACGCGAGCCCGACATACGCGCTCGATTATCTCAATCAGGGCGTGGTGATGACCGATCATCATAGCGTGCCGCTATGGAGCAACCGGGTTGCCCACGAAATCTTCGAGCAAGCCGACGGACTGAGCGTCGAGCCGTTCGGACTGAGTGCGGCTCGCAATTCGGAAGCCGCAACACTGCGACGTCTCATCGCCGCCGCAGCCGAAAGCGCCGCCGAAGCATCGGGCGTGATGACGGTGTCGCGGCCGTCCATGCGTCGTTCGCTCGAGCTGGTCGTCGTTCCGGCGCGCAGAACGGTCGTGCCGGGCGCCGCGGCCATCGTCTTCATCAACGACCCGGAACGCTCGGTGCCGCTCCCGCCCGATTTTCTGCGGCAGCTCTACGGTCTCACGCTCGCCGAGGCCGCCGTGGTGATGGAAATAGCCCATGGCAATGGCCTCGAATCGGCTGCCCACAAGCTGGGGATCGCCAAGTCCACGGCGCGCACGCATTTGCAGCGCGCCTTCCACAAGACGGGCACCCGCCGGCAATCCCAGCTGGCCTGGCTGATCGCCAAGTGCTGCGCGGTTCTGCCGCTCGAATATTTGCATCGCGCATCCTTGCAAGGGGCAGCCGGTGCACTAACGGAGATCAAATTCGCCGAATCCGTGTCCGGTGCGGACGATGTCGCAAAAAATTGACCGCTACGTCATCCAATTGCATGACGCGAAGGACGCGAGGCCGAGTCATTCTTCGGGATGATGGATCGAGACGTGACTGAAGCGTCGACCGCTCACTCGCCGATGCTCAGTCGCGTCGTGTAGCTGTTCATCGCGGCGGGAGCATCGAGCAGACCGCCAGAGCCCGGCCGATCCACCGCACGCAGCTCGATTCTGCCGATCAGGTCAGCCCGCCGCGCCTCGGCGGCGCGCATCTCGCTCAGCGTCTGGTTCAAGGTGCTGGCGTTCGCCCCCAAGAGCACGATGCCTCCGATCACCGCCGCCGTGCCGCTGATCGCCGCGGTCGGATTGAAGCCGACGATGCCGACCAATACGGCAGCCAGCAGCAGCGCGCCGGCCGCAATGACCACCTTGGCGAACACTGCGATTTTCCGACATCGCTCGGCGCCGTCGGCCAGCTCTTCGAGCCGCGTCTCCAGGCGCCCGATGTCCTCGCGCACGTCCTCGTCGGCCATGGGGGGCCTGCCCTCATGTGGAACTTGCGCCATCTTAGCGATGGAGAGGCCCAGGTACAGCGTCGCGTACAGCGTCACGTACAGCGCCAGGTACGGCGTCTGGCGGCGAGCGTCGGGTCACGGGCGTGCGGCGGGCAGCTGCAGGAACTGCCGCACGGCGACCACGGTGCGGGCCGGGTCCTCTTCCTCGGGCGTGTGGCCGAGATCGTCGAAGATCGCCAGCGTGCTCCCGGCGATATCGCGATGGAAGCGATGGGCGTCGGCGAGCGGAATCAGCCGGTCGCGTCCGCCCCAGACGATGAGCGTAGGCAGCTTGAGCTGCGGAATGCGGTCGGCCAGGTTGCCGGGCCGCCGCTGGCTGAAGCGGTCGAGCAGGGCGCGGCGATTTCCTTCGCGCTGCGTGATCGCCATCGAGCGCTCCACCATCTCCGGCGTCACCTTGTCGGGATCGCCGAACACATTGCGGTAGCCCTGCTCGACCAGGAAGCGCGGCAGCGTATGCTGCATCAGCCAGGCGACGCCGGGCAGCCGCGCGAGGTGAAAGCCGATCGGCTCCGAGCCGGGAGTCGACCCATAGCCGCCGGAATCGACCAGGATCAGCTTCTCGACCCGGTCCGGGTGATCGAGCGCGGTACGCAGCGCCACGGTGCCGCCGAGCGAGTTGCCGCCGAGCGCGCAGCGCGCGATGCCGAGCCGGTCGAGAACCGCGACGACCAGTCGCACGTCGTTGTCCCGGTTGTAGATGCGGTCCGGCGTCGGCCCGGTAAGGCCGAAGCCCGCCAGGTCGAAGCGGACGACGCGCCGCTCGTCGCGCAACGCCTGCGCCCAGCCTTCCCACGCGTGCAGCGACCCGCCGGTGCCGTGCAGCAGCACGATGGGGTGCGGATCGTCGCGCGGCCCCTCGTCGCGCACGTGCACCTGCAACCCAAGCAGGTCGAGGAACATCGACGGCGACGGCGCCCAGCGCTCGCGCAGCTCCGCCAGCGGGCGTTCCGGCGCCCATGTGGCGGCGACCAGGGCGCCGACCACGAGCGGCGGCAGCGACGCAAAGCCGGCGACGATCAGGATGATGGTTTTCATGGGCCTCTCGATTGGCCGGATTTCGTGGCCGAACAATGAACCGGGGTCAAATGTTCCCGGAGCATCTACGAACGAGCGAATGTCGCGGTTTCGTTGGCAAATCAGGGAGCGGGCGATGCAATGGGCCGACGTGATAGGATTCGCGCATGCTGATCGTATTCGGCGGCCTCCCCGGCACCGGCAAGACGACGCTCGCGCGCACCATCGCGCAAGAGTGGAAGGCTCTGTACCTGCGCATCGATACGATCGAGCAGGCGTTGCTCGGCTCCGGAGCCCTGACAGGCGACATCGGGCCAGCCGGCTATGTGGTGGCCAACGCGCTGGCCGAAAGCAACCTGCGCCTCGGGCAAACGGTCGTTGCCGATGCGGTGAACCCCGTCATCGTCGCGCGCGAGGCGTGGCGCAGGGTCGCCGCAGCGACCTCGGCGCATCTCATCGAGATCGAGGTGATCTGCTCCGACGCCGCGGAACGCCGGCGTCGCATCGAGACGCGCGCGATCGACGTGCCCTGCTCCCGCTCACCTGGCAGGACATCCTCGACGGCGACTATCAGCCCTGGGACCGGCCGCGCATCGTGCTGGACACCGCGCATCGCGCCATAGCCGAGTCCACTGACGAGCTGCGCTCGCTCATGGAGCGCGCAAGCCCTCGACGATGAACGGCTAGTATCGCGTCGCGGGAGCGGTTCGTGATTCTATCATTGCTGCGCCATTACGACGGACCAGTCTACCCGATGGGGAGCAGATACGTTGGCTGACCGATTGCAGCAGGCGCTGGGAGCTGCTCCCGTCCTGAGGCGAGCGGCTCTATTGCGCGGCCTGCGGCTCGCGCTCGATGCGCGCTCCGCGTCCGAGCAGTTCGTCTCCGGGTCGATCTGGTACGACGGGCTCAGCATTGTGCCGGCCGACCGGCCTTGATGCAGGTGGCTACGGGACGGCTGTCCCCTGGTGCGGGCGCGCCCGTCACTCCACCTGGCCGTGCCTCGCCATGCAGGCGCGGTACTGCTGGATTTCCATGTTGCCCCATTCGTACTCCGGGTACTGGGCGGCGATGGCGCTGCATTCGCGCAACGCTGCGGCCCGCGCGGCGCTGATATGGAGAGCGCCGTCCGCGCCGAGGATCGGCCGGTCGAGCCGGCCTGGATTATACGATTGGGCGAAGGCCGGGGACCCGACGAGCATGGCGAGTCCCACGGCAGCGACGAGCATCTTCATGACATGCCTCTGTAGCTGCCAGGCCGTCCGGGCTCTGCGGCGTGCGCCGAGAAGGACGGCATGTGCCCCGCTCACCACGGAGATGGGATGCCGAGCTCGTCTGATCATCGTTCGACGCAATCATGCTCTCTTTACTGCCCGTGAATGATCGAAGGCCTCCGAACGTTTGGCCTCCTGCCCGCGACTAAGGGAGTAGCGACATGACGGCAACGGAGGGCCACATGCGGGCCTGCCCCAATTGCGGCCATCAGCTCGGCCGGACCAGCGAGAAGGGATTCTGCAGCTTCGTCTGCAAGGTCACCTTCAATGCCCGCCAGAAGCAATACCGGGCGAGGCGGCGCCAAGAGCGCATGCGCAAGCTCCTGGCTCATGTCCACGCGTTCACCTCGCCGGGACAACAGCTCACCTTGCGCGAAACGGGACCTGAGCACGGTTGGTGAGGACGAAGCGGCTCAGCGTGACGAGCGCTTCAATGGCGTTCCCGCCATCGTGCCGATCGCGATGCCGCACAGGATCAGCACGGTCGCCAGCACGAGCGGCAGTGTGACGGTCTCGCCCAGCATCAGCATGGAGCTGGCAATGCCCACGACGGGCGTGGCCAGGATGCCGAGCGACGTGACCGCAGCCGGCACGCTCCGGTTGACCACCGCCATCGCCCAGAAACCGAGCGCCGTGGCGATGAGGCCGCTATAGGCAAACGATATCGCAAGCTCCGTTGTCCACACGACGTGCGGCGGCCCTTCGAAACCTGCGGCCATGGCGGTGAGGAGGACTGCGGCGAGCAAGGCTTCCCAGAACACGAGCTGGAACGGCGTGGAAATCCACTTGTGCGCCCGCACGTAGAGGATGCTGACCGACCAGGCGAGCGCCGACAGCAGCAGCAGCACATTGCCCAGCACCGCCGGCGGATCGTTCCAGTCGAACGCCAAGGGATTGAACATCACGGCGAGCCCGCTCAGGCCCAGCACGATGCCGAGGATGCGCATCCCCGGCATGGGCTCGCGCAGGAACAGCCAGGCGCCGGGCGCGACCCACAGCGGCACCGTGTAGCCGAGCACGATCGAACGCCCCACCGGCACGTATTTCAGTCCGGCCGTCATCAGCGCCGAGAAGGCGACCATGTGAAACAGCCCGATGGCGAGCACGACCGGAATGTCGCCGCGCTTCGGCACGATCAGCTGCCGGCACGCAGCCAGCAGCACCAGCAGGCCGAGGACCGCGATCCAGGTGCGGATCGATGCGGTCCACAGCGGCGTGACGTGCGTGACGATGATCTTGGTGACGGTCCAGTTGAGGCCCCAGACCAGGACCACGGTGGCGAAAAGCAGGAGCGCCGTCGTCGTGGACAGTCTAATCTCCGGCGGTTGCGGTCGAGGTCGGGTCATGGGCGCGCTGTCGGTCACCGTCGAGGGACACACATTCCAGGTCATTCCCCGCATTGAGGGAAGAGAATTCAGCGGCTTCTGGCAGCGGATGGGAACCGAGTGGGAACCCGAGACGCTCGCCGTCATCCGCAGGCTGGTCGGCCCCGGGTGGCTGTTCATCGACGTCGGCGCCTGGATCGGGCCGACCGCCATCTGGGCGGCACTGCACGGGGCGGACGTGCACGCGTTCGAGCCCGACCCGGTTGCGCTCAAGGCCCTGCAGGCCAATATCGAGGCGAATGCGTCATTGCGGCCCAAGGTGACGATCATATCGGCGGCCGCCGGCACGAGCGACGGGCAGATCGACTTGTTCACCGACGTCGCCGGCAACAGCGAGACCAGTTGCTTCAGCGCAGTGCAACGCGGCGACAAGCTGCGCCCGTTCCCGACGCGGATCGCCGCCCGGCAGGTCGACCTGGCGGCGTACCTGCAGACGCTCGCATCGCCGGGCCGGCCCATGCTGGTGAAGATGGACGTCGAAGGCGGAGAGTTTGCCCTGCTGCCGCACATCGACGACGTCTGTCGCCGGCACGGCGCGATCGTGCTGGCGTCGCTGCACCCGCAGAACATCGTGCTGGGCACGCCGGACGATACCGGCGCGGCGCGGATCACCCGGGTGGCGGGCGCGCTCGACCACTATACGGACTTTCATTGGTACGGATTTCGCGACGGCGCCTTTACGACGCCGACCAAGATCGGCGCGCTGGAAATCATCATGAACAATCTCGGGCGCGGGCACACCCTGCTGATGTCGCCGCGGCCGCTTACTGACGCGGCTTAGCCGCCTCGACGCGCCCGACCATCCTTCGAGGCGCTGCGCACGAAGCGTGCGCCGAGCGCCTCAGGATGAAATCGGCCACGCCGTGCCTCTGATTCACGATTTCAAACAGCCAACGCTCCGCCCGCCCCGGCGGTCGCTCGCATCGCTTGCGGCCGTTTCGATCCGGGCTTCGTCCTTCGAGGCTCGACCGCTCCGCGGTCGAGCACCTCAGGATAAACTCTCGTTCTCTCCCTCACATGCACGAGGGAGCGGAGCGCCGCGAGGGCGCTGGTGCGGAACGCCGCACCCTGGTGCTCCCCCGCTTCCTCCCCGGCCGACTTCGTCGGAATGCCCGAGGAGGAAACGAGGGAGCACCGGAACACCTTGCGAGGTGTCCCGCGCGCCAGTGACGTAGGCGCGCGCGCCCTCGCGGCGCTCCACCGCGGCGACTGCGCCGTCGACGATCGCAGCTGCCGCTCCCCGCTCCGCCTCTGGTCTGTTTCCGGAAACGCCCTCGGTGAGCCGGGATGGCGGCTATAATTCCGATCGCAGGAAAGAAATCAAGAAGAAAATGTCCGAAAATCAGAAAACCGAATTCCCGCCCCGGCGGGGGCAGCGACGCGTCTCTCGCCAACTCCAACGCTGACCAACATGACAACCGCTGGTTCTCAGCGGACCAGCTCGTCCAATTGACACCTATTTCAGCCGGTTGTTAACTGACCGGACAGTCAAGAAATACCGAAATCGGGCGGGCACGGATCGGCTTGATTTTTCTCGGCGCTACGCCGGCCGCACCAGTGTTCGATCACGAACCTTTCGAAGCAACGACGTCGAGAGCGCCGGAACCACAGGAGCGACGACGATGAAGGTGACACGACGCCGATTCACCTCGGGTGCGGCTGCGAGCGGCCTCTTCGCCGCCCTTGGCCCGGCGCTCGCCCAGGCACCGCACAAGCTGACCGTCCGCGTCGACTTCCTTCCCTGGGGCATGCATGCGGGACTGCATCTCGCGGTCGAGAAGGGCTGGTTCCGGGATGCCGGCCTCGAGGTCGACGTTTCGGATGGCAAGGGCTCGACCCTGGTGATGCAGCAGGTGGCGGCCGGCGAGGTCGAAGTCGGCTGGGTGCAGCTCGGCGCGATGGCGTCGGCACGCGGCAAGGGCATACCGATCACCTCGATCGCGGGCTTCGCCCGCAAGGGCGATCTCGGCGGTCTGGTGCCGAAGGATTCGAACATCAGGACGGTGAAGGATCTCGAGGGCAAGAAAGTCGTCTACACGGCGGCGACGAGCTGGGGCTCGTTGGTCGACGCCTTTCTCCAGGCGGGCGGGACCTCGCGCGACAAGCTCGAGCTCGTGAGCGTCGATTCCTCGGCGCTGCTCTCGGTGTACCTGTCGAAGGGGGCCGATTGCACCCTCACGACTTATCCGTTCGCCAAGCCCGCCGCCGACCGCCAGCGGCCGTCAAACGGTCTCCTGTTGTCCGACGTCGGGATCAACATCCCGAGCTACGGCCTGATCGTGGCGGAAAGGACCCTTGCGTCGAAGGAGGAGGCGCTGAAGCGCCTGGTTCCGGTCGTCGCCCGGTCGTGGGAGTACATCCATGACGGCCATGTGGACGAGGCCGTCGCCGCAATGATGAAGCAACGCGCTGCCGAGAAGCTCGATCCCGAGATCCTGAAAGGTCAGATCGTCGAGTACAGACCCTTCTTCACGACCGATGCCTCCAAAGGCAAGCCCTATGGCTGGCAGGCCGAGGAAGACTGGAAGAGCACGCTCGCAATCCTGGAAAAGACCAAGCTCGTACCGGCGGGAACCAAGACGTCCGACTACTACACCAACAAGTTCGTGCCGGGCTCGATGTGACCGATCCGCAGGCCGTGGCCGGCCCGCATGGGGCGGAACGGAACGCCATCCATGTCGCCGTCGCGGGCCTGGAAAAGACCTACCGGCTGCCGAAAGGCGATGCCGTCACCGCGCTGCGGCAGATCGATCTCGAAATTCAGCGTGGCGAATTCATCGGCGTCGTCGGGCCGAGCGGCTGCGGGAAGTCGACGCTCCTGAAATGCATCGCCGGCATCACCGACCTCAGCGCCGGACGCATCGAGGTGGATGGCGCTGCGGTTACCGAGCCGCCCGATCGCATGGCGATCGTGTTCCAGCGCGACATCCTGCTCGACTGGCGAACGGTCCTGGACAACATCCTGCTGCCGATCGAGTTCAACCGCCAGCGCAAGACGGATTGGACCGCAAGGGCGAGCGAGCTGCTGCGGCTCATCGGTCTTGCGGGCTACGAGGATCGCCACCCGTGGGAACTGTCCGGGGGCCAGCGCCAGCGCGTCGCCATCTGCCGCGCCCTCATCCAGGACCCGCGATTGCTCCTGATGGACGAGCCGTTCGGCGCGCTCGACGCCTTGACGCGCGACGAATTGAATCTCGAGCTGCAGCGGCTGTGGCTGGCGACGCAGAAAACCGTGCTGTTCATCACCCACAGCATCGGCGAAGCGGTGCTGCTGTCCGATCGCGTCGCGGTGATGGCGGCAAATCCCGGCCGCATCATCGAGATCATCCCGATCGACCTGCCCCGGCCGCGCACGCTCGACTCGCGCGAGACGCCGGAGTTCGGCCGCTACGCCAAGCACATCCGCGGACTGTTCGAGGAGCTCGGCGTCCTGAAAGGCAGGTCATGACGCGCACGCAATCCGTCATCGTCGTGCTCGGCGGCTTTCTGCTGATCTGGGAGGCCTGGGTGAGGCTCGCCGGAGTCCCGACCTATTTTCTTCCCGCCCCCTCGGCAATCTTCATCGAGATCGTCCAGGACCCGCTGTGGTATGCGCGACACTCTGCCTATACGGTCGGCGCGTGCCTGCTCGGCTTCTTCATGGCGCTCGCCGTCGGGATCCTCGCCGCCATCGGCATCGTCTATTCGAAGGTGCTGGAAAACACCCTCTACACCTTCCTGGTGTCGCTCAACTCGATCCCGAAGATCGCGCTCGCCCCGCTCTTCATCATCTGGATGGGGACCAATCTCAGCTCGAAGGTCGCGATCTCGATGCTGATCGCCCTGTTCGCGATCGTGATCGACACCGTGCTCGGCCTGCGCTCGGTCGACCCGGACGTGCTCGACATGACGAAATCGATGCGCGCCTCCCCGCTCCAGGTGCTGTGGAAGATCCGGTTTCCCACCGCCCTGCCCGCCATGTTCGCCGGCATGAAGGTCGCGGTTTCGCTCGCACTCGTCGGCGCCATCGCAGGCGAATTCGTCGCCTCCAACGTAGGGCTCGGCTACGTCATCCTCACGGCGCAGGGCATGATGCAGACGACGCGCGTGTTCGCCGCCATCGTGCTGCTCGGCGTGCTCGGCACCGCGCTGTTCTATCTCATCGCCCTGGTCGAACGGCTCGTCGTTCCGTGGCATGTGTCGCAGCGCGGCGGCGCCGGCGGTCATTAGAGCGGGATGACTTTTCTTCGAATCGTCATCCCGCTCTAACCTATCGTTGGAGCATGATCTTTTCCGAAAACCGGTGTCCACTTTTCGGGATCATGCTTCTAGCCCGTCATCCCGGCCCCCATGCGGGCGGCTGCTGGAGCCAATGGAAAGCGGTATGATGGCGGCCACCGACCATCGTCGCCAACGCAAGGCTCGAGCCAAAATGCGCACCTCCCAAGTTCTTCTCACGCTTGCGGCTGCAGTCGTGCTCGCTCCCGGCCAAGGGATGGCGCAGGACTGGCCGACCCGGTCCGTGACGATGGTGGTCGCGTTTGCGCCCGGCGGCCCGCTCGACGGACTTCGCGCGCAACCTGCAGCCCTATCTCGGCGAGGCGCTGGGCCAGCAGGTGATCATCGAGAACGTTGCGGGCGGCGGCGGGACCACCGGCTCGCTTCGCGTCGCCAACGCCGACGTCGACAGCCACATATTCACTCTAGGCTCGATCGGCACGCACGCGATCAGCCAGTCGATGCACACGACGCCGCCCTACGATGCGCGCACCGATTTCGTTCCGGTGATCCTGGTTGCCGACGCGCCGCAGGTGCTGTTCGCGCGCAAGGACCTGCCGGCCAGCAATCTTCGCGAGTTCGCCGCCTATGCCAAGGCCAATCACGCCAAGATGCAGCACGGCTCGGGCGGCGCCGGCACCTCCTCGCATATCGGCTGCGTGCTGGTGAATCAGGTGATCGGCGTCCAGGTGACCCACATTCCCTATCGCGGCGGCGGCCCGGCGCTGCAGGACCTGCTCGCCGGGCGCATCGATTACATCTGCAGCTACATCTCGACGGCGCTGCCGTCGCACCGCGCCGGCACCGCCCGGGTGATCGCGGCACTCACCGACCGGCGGACGCCGCTCCTGCCGGAGGTCCCGACCGCCGAGGAAGAGGGCTTCAAGGGCCTCAACATCTCGGCATGGAACGCCGTGTTCATGCCGCGCAACACGCCGCCGGCGATGGCGCTGAAGCTCAACGCCGCCATCAACAAGGCGCTGGACAATCCGACGCTCAAGGCCCGGCTCGAAGGCATCGGCCTGGAAGTCCCCGAGCCGGCGCGGCGGACGCCCGCCTATCTGGCCCAGTTCGTCGCCTCGGAGATCAATCGCTGGCGCGAACCGGTGCGGGCGAGCGGCGTGCAGCACAATTGACCGGCTGCCTCCTCGTCCGCCTGATTCAGAAGAATTCAGGTTTCGCCCAAGGACCTGCTGGGCGCCCTCGGTGCAGATTGGCAGCGTTGCACTTTCGGCGTTAGGCTCTGTGTGGTTCGCCAAGGCAAGCTCCAGGTCTGGCCACGGGGGCGGAATGAAACGGCGCCACTTCATCAGGCTACTCGGCGGCGCGGCGGCTTGGCCGCTGGCGGCACGGGCGCAGCAGGCTGCGCTCCCTATCGTTGGATTTCTCCATGGGCAGACCGAGCAAACGTTTGCCTCTATGTTCAACGCTTTTCGCCAAGGCCTGAGCGAGACCGAGCTGGTGGAACGACAGAACGTCGTGATTGAAGCGCGATGGGCAGAGAATGATCCGGAACGCCTGGCCTCGCTCGCAGCCGACCTGGTTCGTCGCAATGTCTCTGTGATCGCAACCGCCGGCGGCGATTTGGCGACCTATGCCGCCAGGAACGCGACCAACTCCATCCCCATCGCGTTCATCATTGGGGGCGATCCCGTCTCCACCGGACTAGCTTCAAGGCTGGGTCGGCCAGGCGGGAATGCGACCGGCGTCACAATGATTACCGCCTCGCTCGAGTTGAAACGAATGGAATTGCTGCGGGAAACCGTGCCGGCGCTGGACGAAATCGGTATCCTCGCAAACCGTAGGAATCCTCGTTTCACGGTCGATACGAATCTGGTTCAGACCGTCGCCAGCGCGATCGGACTGAAGACGGCTCTGTTCGCTGTCGAGACGGAACGCGAGCTCCAGGACGCATTCGCAGGAATGCGGGAACGGCAAACAGACGGCGTGCTGGCCCTATCCGACCCGTTCTTCATGAGCAGTCGGTCCATGCTGGTAGCGCTTGCAGCGAAATATCAATTGCCGGCGATTTATCACGTTCGCGAGCTGGCGCACGCGGGCGGGCTGATGAGTTACGGGGCAAGCTTGCCGCACCTCTATCGCCAACTGGGCGTCTTGTCGGGCAAGATCGTGAAGGGCGCCAAACCGGGAGACCTGCCGATCGAGCAGCCGACGAAATTTGAGCTGGTGATCAACCTCAAAACCGCCAAGGCTCTCGGCCTCGAGATTCCGCCGACCCTGCTGGCCCGTGCCGACGAGGTGGTCGAGTAAGGCGGCGCGCGCTTTCCCGTCAGGGCCTGGGCGGTGCCGGACATGTCGAGCGGCGGAGCCCCGTTGCGGGGAATCCCGGCGCGGTTTACGACGCGCCAGGGCCCAACGGCCTCGCTCCCCCCGTGTGTCCGCTTTCGCAATCCCGCTCCTGCGCGGCGATTGCCGCGACTCTCAGGTTGGTTGTGAGGTCAGATCATCCATGCTAGGAATTGAAGACAGCAGCGGCGGAGCCGGCCATGTCGCTCAACTCCTCGGACGTGCTTGCGACCTTGAGGCAGCACGGGCTTCGCCTCACGATCATCTCGGTCGTTTCCACCATTTCCCTGGGCATCATCGATCAATTCACCAGCAGGATCATTCCATCGGTTGCCCAGCGGATCGAGAATCTTTTTGATCCACCCCGGTTCATCGTCACCTTCAATACCCCGGTCGACATCTCTGCGGGGCCCAGTGTCTCCGCGCTCGACTCGGGTGGCGCTATTCCCGTCAAAGTGAACAAGATCAGCGACCGGTCGTTTGCTGCGTTGGCGGGGCCGGGAGCGTATGAGCTGCGGCTGCAGCGCAAGCATGAGCAGGTGCTGCAAGAGCTGGTCGCCACCCAGTCGATCGAGAAGTCCAGACAGATCTGGCAGGTGGACTCGAGCGAGCGCAACTGGGCGAATGCAACCGAGCTGCGCAGCGGCTCAAGAAGCTCGCCGGCGCCGGGCGCGGAAGAGCCCCGCCTGTCGGGGACGCGGTGGTCGGTCACCGAACAGGATTTCGTCGTCCTCGCAGCGGTGCAGGATTCCGTCCTGCGATCGATCCTGGCCAACGCGCTGGCGGAAGTCGGCGTGTTCGAAAAAGGCAGCGAACGGGAGCAGCGCCGCGTCCTCTCCTATTGGACCGGAATCATGAATGTCAGCTCGACCGACTGGCCCTGGAGCGGCGCGTTCCTCGGCTGGGCGGTGAAGCAGGCGGGGGCGCAGCCGCCTCGCGATTCGGCACGCGTCGCCAGTTGGCGGCAATGGGATGACGAGGTGCCCGAATCGAGCATGTCGCCCGGGATGGTGGCCGTGTTCCAGCCGAACACCGCAACGCGCAGCGCCCTCGCCGGCATCGTGCTGCGACGGCAGCCGAGCTGCATCGAGGTCGTGATGGGAAACATTGCCGATCGTGTCGTGATCAGCTGCGTGCGCGCCAACATGCTGGTGAGCGTGCGGCGTCCTGCGGCGTTTCGGGCAGAAGCTGCGTCCGCCGCAAGTGAGCCAGCGCCGAAAGGCGAGTGAGCGCGAGCCGGTCATTCACAACCCTGCCGAGCAGTGAGAGCGGGCCGCGACAGCCCGATTCAGAAGATTTCAGGTTTCGCCCAAGGACCCGCCGGGGCACCCTGTTGCAGACTGGCAGCGCTGCACGGTCGGCGTTACGTTGCGGGCCGCCCGCCGGCCAGGCGCGTGGGACGGCCGACGGCAAGGGGGGCGGCCATGAGGCGACGCGAGTTCATCACGCTTCTTGGCGGCGCGGCCGCGGCGTGGCCGCTTGCCGGAATGGCGCAGCAGGCGAACATGCCGCTCGTGGGTTTCCTGAACAGCGCCTCGCCCGACACCTATCGCTTCAATGCCGACTCGTTTCGCGAGGGGTTGGCGAGGGCCGGCTTCGTCGAGGGCAGAAATCTCCGCATCGAGGAGCGCTGGGCCCGCGGGGACTATGAGGCGTTGCCGGCACTTGCGGCCGAACTCGTCGCCAAGGGTGTGGTTGCCATTGCGGCCACCGGGGATGTCGCTTCGGCACGCGCCGCGAAGGGTGCGAGCAGCACGGTGCCGGTGGTCTTCACGATTGGCGGCGACCCGGTCCGCTTTGGATTGATCCAAAGCATAAATCGCCCCGGCGGGCACGTGACCGGCATCCTTTTCAATCAGAATGTACTCGGCGCCAAGCGAGTTCGAGCTCCTCCGGGAAATTGCCCCAAACGTTTCTCGCGTTGCGCTGCTGATGAATCCCACCAATCCCAATGTCAACATCGAACGGGCGGACGCAGAGGCCGGAGCAAGGAAACTGGGCCTGGAGACCGTCACGCTCAATGCCAGAAACGCGCGCGAGATCGACGCGGCATTCGAGCAGTTGCTGGATGCCAAGGCCGACGGAATTATCACCGCAACCGATCCGATTGTCCTGGATCGACGCGAGCAGATCGTCTCGTTCGCCAACCGCCACAAGATCCCGACCGTGTGTTTCGTGCGCCAGTTCGCAACAGCGGGTGGACTCTTGAGCTATGGGCCAAGCATCAGCTGGATGTACCGCCAGGCCGGAGAATACGTTGCACAAATCCTGAAAGGCGCGAATCCGGCAGAAATGCCTGTCCTGCAGCCGACCCAATTCGAGCTGGTGATCAACCTCAAGACAGCACAGGCGCTCGGCCTCACCGTTCCTCTCACGCTGCAATCGACCGCCAACGAGGTGATCGAATGAGGCGGCGGACATTCATCACGCTTCTGGGAGGCGGCTCGCTCGCCGCCGCGCTGGGTCCGGTTGCGGTCGCGCAGGGACGCGTGGCGCGAATTGGATATCTGGCGAGCCTTCCGCCGAGTGCGACGCCGGAGCTGCTGCAGGTGTTCCGCAGCGCCCTGAGCGAGCGCGGGTACACCGAGGGTCAGAATCTCAAGATCGAATACCGGTGGGCCGAGCAGCCCGAGGAAACGACGGCAGCCGAGCTTGTCGCACTCAACGTCGATGTCATCGTGGCGTGGGCGACCCCGGCCGTGACAGCCGCGCGTCGAGCGACCGCGAAGGTCCCAATCGTCATGGTGGGTGTTGCCGATCCGATCGGCGCCGGCTTCGTCAACAGCCTCTCCCGGCCCGGTGGAAACATCACCGGGACAACGAACCTGGCGCGGGATCTCGGGGGAAAACTGCTCGAGCTGCTGCTGGAGATTTCGCCCGGCGTCAATCAGGTATTCGTGCTGCGCGTTCCTCATAACCCGGCATCGGTATTGCTGTTGCGGGAGGTCGAGGTCGCCGTCCGGGCGTTGGGCCTGCAGATCGTGCTGGTCGAAATCGCGGCGGCCGACGAGCTCGATGCCGCATTCGCGCGCATGGTGCGCGAGAAAGCCAGGGGCGCCATCGCGCTCGCCGATCCGCTGCTGATCCGCGAACAGGTGCGGGTGGCGGAGCTGGCGCAGAAGGCGCGGCTGCCCGTCGTCTTTTCCCGGCGCGAGAACGTCGAGGCCGGCGGGCTGATCGCCTATGGGGCGAGTTTGCGCGTGCAGTTTCGCGACACGGCCGGCTTCGTGGACAAGATCTTGAAGGGGGCCAACCCGGCCGACTTGCCGGTCGAGCAGCCGACCCGTCTGGAGCTGATCGTCAATCTCAAGACCGCCAAGGCGCTCGGCCTCGACATCCCGCCGACGCTGCTCGCGCGCGCCGACGAGGTGATCGAGTGAATCGGCGCCAGCTCATTTGGCTGATTGGCGGTGTTATCGCGCGGCCGCTGGCGGCGCGCGCGCAGCAAGGAGGCAAGATGCACCGCATCGGTGTGCTCGTGCCGCTCGCGCCGGATGATCCGGAATCGCAAGCCCGCATCAGGGCGTTCATAGCGGTGCTGTCCGAGTTGGGGTGGACGGTCGGGCGCAACATCCACATCGAATATCGTTTCGCCGGCGGCAATCCTGAGAACATTCGCAGGTATGCCGCTGAATTTGCTGCTTCGGCGCCAGATGTCATTCTGGCCGACGGTGGATCGACGTTGGGACCGCTTCTGCAGGCGACACGCACCGTACCAATCGTGTTCCCCGTCGCATCGGACCCGGTGGGCGCGGGTTTTGTCGAGAGCCTGGCGCGGCCGGGCGCAAATGCCACCGGATTTCTCCAGTTCGAGTACGGTATCGGGGCGAAATGGCTCGAACTGCTCAAGGAGTTGACACCGGGTCTCACGCGGGCGGGGATTCTCAGGGATGCCGATATTGCGGGTGGCGCTGGACAGTTTGGGGCGATACAGGCGGTCGCACCGTCGCTCGGGATGGAGATAACTCCTGTCGGACTACGCGATACGAGCGAAATCGAGCGCGGCATCACGGCCTTGGCGCGCATCGGCAATGGAGGTCTGATCGTGACCGCCAGCGCATCGGCAATCGTCCATCGCGAATTGATCGTCTCCCTGGCAAACCGACACAAGTTGCCCTCGGTGTACTTTCAACGCCCCTTCGCGACCGCCGGGGGGCTGATCTCTTATGGGTCCGACATTGTCGGCCAGTACCGCCGCGCAGCTGCCTACGTGGATCGCATTCTCAAGGGCGAAAAGCCTGCCGACCTGCCGGTGCAGGCGCCCACCAAGTACGAGCTGGTGATCAACCTGAAGACCGCCAAGGCGCTCGGCCTCGACATCCCGCCGACGCTGCTCGCCCGCGCCGACGAGGTGATTGAGTGAACAAGCGCGCCTTCATCACGCTGCTCGGCGGCGCGGCGGCGTGGCCGCTGGCGACACGGGCGCAGGAGGCCGGGAGGGTAAGGCGCATCGGCTTCCTGCGCGTCGGACCGCCAGCTCCGAGCCCTTGCGAACATCGTTTCGCCTTGGCGTACTCGGACGAGCGGTAGCATTCGAGAGCGGTCGCGTGGCCGCTCGTGGTGCGGGCGCAGCCGGCAAGAGTGCCCATCATCGGGTTCCTGGGCACCACGACGGCTTCGGCATGGATGGCGTGGACCGCCGCCTTCGTACAGGCAAACCGATGCCTGCGCCCATATCTTACCTGAGGCACCTGACACGACTGGACCACCAGCACTCGTCAGCACGAGAGCGGCCCGACACGACGGGCGCGCATATGCGGCCTAGAGTCTTTCCCGGTCAAACTGACCGACGCTCGTCATGGCCGGGCGAGCCGCTTAAGGCGGCGAGGGTTGTCCCGGCCATCTCGACAAGCGTGGCACGGCCTTGCCGGTTGAGTTGGGATCACCGGGACAACCCGGTGATGACTGCAAGGGGACGCCATCGCGGGGCGGGCGGATGCCGTCGCGACCCGGGAGCATTGGCCGCGAATCCGGAAACGTTGTCCGGCAATGCGAGGCTCGCTAAGCTGCTGTGCGAGAGGGAGCAGCGCGTGGGTTTTCCGCCGGGCCAGTATTGGACGCTGAACGTCGAGCCTGTTGCTTACCTCGACCTCGACGGCAAGCCCGGGTTCAAGATGGCCCTGCACAAGGCCGGCGCGCGTTGGTTCTTCTACGTCGCGCATCTCTGGGAGCCGGGCTGGAGCATCGTCGACGTAACAGACGCCGCGAACCCGCGTTACCTGCGATTCATTCCCGGTCCGCCCAACACTTGGACCCTGCAGATCCAGATCGCCGATGGGCGCATGATCACGGCACTCGAGAAGATTCCGAAGGAATGGCTGCCGCCTCCAAATCCTGCTGTGGGCAACGAGGAAGGTTTCCTCATCTGGGACCTCGCCGATCCCGGGAACCCGAGGCAGCTCGGCCACTATCGCACCGGCGGAAACGGCACGCACCGCAACTATTACGCCGGGGGACGCTACGTGCACGCGACTGCGTTGCCCGAGGGCTTCGACGGCCACATCTACCAGATCATCGACATCACCGATCCTGCGCACCCGGTCGAGATCGCGCGCTGGTGGCGGAAAGGCCAATGGGTGGCCGGGGGCGAGGCTGGGGTGCCATTCGGCACAATGCTGCATGGCGGCGCCTATGTCGTAGGGGACCGCGCATATCTTCCCTATAGCGCAGGGGGATTCGTGATCCTGGACATTGCGGACATGGAGCGCCCGCGTCTGGTCAGCGATCTTCCGTTCTCGCCACCATTCCAGAGCTTCATCGCGGTGCACACAGCTCAGCCACTTCCGGAACGCAAACTCGTCGTCGTCAACTCCGAGGCGATCGCGGAGAATTGTGACGAACCGCTCGGGTACGCCGGGCTCGTCGATATCGCCGACGAAACTAAGCCGCGCCTCGTCTCTCTCTTTCCGCTGCCTGCACCGCCGCCGGATGCGCCCTTCAGAAACTTTTGCCAGCGCGGCGGACGCTTCGGCCCGCACAACCAGCACCAGCACCAGTTCCAGAGCGCGCTCCTGCGCGACGACGACCTCGTGTTCCTCACCTATTTCAACGCCGGACTGCGAATCTACGACATCTCCGATCCGCGGCTGCCGCGTGAGGTCGGCCATTTCGTCCCGCCCGACCCCGTGGAGCGGCACGGGCCGCAGCCGAGCCGGCTCGTCCCCCAGTCCGAGGATGTCGTGGTTGATTCGCGTGGTTTCATATATGTCAGCGACAAGAACCACGGCATTTATGTACTTCGTTCCAACCTGGTGAGATGAGCGTCTGCTAGTGCGGTGAATTTGAAGCTCCTATCATACCGTGCCGCAAGTTCCGGATAGGAGCTTCAAATTCAAAACCGCACTAGAAACATATGCTTGCTAGTGCTCCTTTGATTCCGAAGCGCGCACTACGAGTGTGCCGCGAACTGATGCGCGCTTCGGAATCGGAGCACTAGGAGGGTCAAGAGTTCAACGAAGGAGGTTTGCATGACGAACTGGGGAAGGACCGTGATAGCAGCAGCCGTTCTGGTCGCGCTGGACGCGCCAGCGCAGGCCGAGACGAAGATCACGATCGGCTACACCGGTGCCAACACGTTCGTGCCGGCGTTCGTGGCTAAGGACCAGGGCTTCTTCGCCAAGCGCGGACTCGACGTGACGCTGCAGCGCATTCCCGTCGGCCCCAGCATACCGGGCGCGCTTCTCGCCAACAGCTTGCAGGTGGGTACACTCACCGCACCGGTTTTCCTGCAGGCCAACGAGAACGGCATTGACCTTGTCGCCATCGCCGGTGCCAGCCTGCAAGCGAAATCGAACCCCACCGCCGGCGTGGTCGCGCGCGCAGGTTCGGGCATTCAGAAGCCTGAGGATTTCAAAGGCAAGAAGGTCGGCGCCCCTGGCGTCAACGGCCTGCAGGATCTTCTCTTCAAGAAATGGCTGCAGCAGAAAAACGTCGACTGGAAGACAGTGACGTTTGTCGAATCACCATTTCCGCAGATGGGTGACATGCTGAAGGGCGGTCAGATGGATGCGGCGCTTCCCGTCGAGCCGTTCGTCGGTCGTATCGTCTCGGCACAGGTCGGTTACCTCGTCGCGCACTATCCGGTGGAGGTGTCCGAGTCCTACCTCGAATCCTTCTACGTCGTGTCGAAGAAGTGGGCCATCGCCAACACCGTCGCGATCAAAGCGTTCCGCGAGGCACTCGAGGAGGCGCTGGTATTCGTCAAGGCGAACGCCGACGAGGCGAAGAAGACGCAGATCACCTATCTCGGCCTGCCCGAGGCCGTCGTCGCGACTTTGCCGCTCGCGACCTACACAGCCACGGTCGAGCCGGCACAAGTCGCGTTCTGGGTCGACCTCTGTCGCGAGTTTGGCATGCTCAAGACCGCAATGAAGGTCGACGATCTGGTCGCGAAATAGCGGATGCCGGAGGTCCGGAGCGTAGCCGGCGACGGAGCAACGGCACCGCGCCGGGCGCCAATCTTCTCCCTCGCCGGCGTCAGCGTGCGCTTCGGCGCGGGACCGGCGGTTCTCGACGAAGTCGGCTTCGATATCGCGCCTGAGGAATTCGTCTGCCTCGTTGGACCGTCGGGCTGCGGCAAGACCACACTGCTTCGGGTGGCCGCGGGGCTGATCCGCCCGACTGAAGGCGAAGCGCGCTTTGAGGGGCGCGCAATCGGGGGCCCCTCGCCCGAGCTCGCGATTGTGTTTCAGGACTACAGCCGTGCGCTGCTGCCCTGGCGCACGGTGGCGGGTAACGTCTCGCTCGCGCTCGAAGCGCGCGGCACACCCCGTGGCGAGCGCCCGGCTGAGGTGAACCGTCTCCTTGGCATTATCGGCCTCGCCGATCACGCTACGAAGTTCCCGCTCCAGCTCTCGGGCGGCATGCAGCAGCGCGTGCAGATTGCACGAGCACTGGCGCAGCGGCCGCGCCTGCTGCTGATGGACGAGCCGTTCGGCTCGCTCGATGCGATGACGCGTCAGGCGTTGCAGGACGAGATTGCCCGTCTTTGCAGGATAGAGCGTCAGACAGTGCTGTTCGTCACACATGATCTCGAGGAGGCGATCTATCTCGGCGACCGTGTCGTGGCGCTGAAGGCCAACCCTGGTCGCGTCATCGAGATCGTTGACATCGCTCTGCCGCGCCCACGCGACCAGCTCACCACGCGTGAACATCCCCAATTCCTCGAATACCGGCACAGGCTGTTCCGGCATCTCGCGACGACCCCTCACTCGCCGGGATAGGCGCAAGAGGCGAAGGGAAATGCTTCTATTGGTTCATGCATCATGCGGCCTTCGGCGACGAGTACCGCACACGATCCGTCCGGCCTGCCGACGCGTCGCGTCGGCCCCACTCACCGAAGGAAGAAAATGAGGTCAGGCATGGCAATACGAGGCGCCATCCTCGGCCTGCTCTTTCCGGCCCTCGTTCTCGCGCTGTGGGAGATCCTCGGGCGGGCAGACGTGCTGTCCGCCGACGGCTTCTCCCGTATCAGCCGCATCGTGCCGGCGGCAGCCCAAGGCTTGGCCGACGGCACCATGTGGCAGCGGACTTGGGAAACATTGAGCGCCGCCGCCACGGGCTGGGCGATGGCGGCAGCGATCGGCATTCCGCTCGGGCTGCTGCTGGGGCTCGTGCAGCAACTCGAGCGCCTTCTCTCGGTGACGATCGAGGCGCTGCGACCGGTGCCATCGGCGGCCCTCATCCCGATAGCGCTGCTGATCTTTGGCTTCAGCCTTGAAATGGGTGCCGCAGTCGCGGCATTCGCCTGCCTCTGGCCGATCCTCATCCTCACCGCCGCGGCTGCGCGCGGCATCGAACCACGGCTGCTCGAACTGGGCCGCGCACTTGGCTTCGGAGCGATCGCGCGCGTGTGGCGCTTTGCATTACCGGCCGCATTGCCAGGGATCGCGGTTGGCCTTCGCATCGCATTCGGTATCGCAATCGTGGTGACGGTGACGGTCGAGATCGTCGCCAACCCCCGCGGGCTGGGCTATGCAATGATTACGGCGCAGCAATCACTGCGCACCGACGTCATGTATGCCTATCTTTTCTGGACCGGCATTTTGGGGTGGCTCATCAACCTCGCCATGACCAGGGCGGAGCGGTACGTGCTGCACTGGTATTGGTCAAGCCGGGGGGCGGAATGACGCTGGTCTGGCGCATAGCGAGCTTGGCTTTCGCCGCCGGCCTCGTGGCACTGTGGCAAATTCTCGCCGATCAGAGCGTAATCTCGCGGGTCTTCTTTCCTGCGCCAAGCCGCGCATTCGCCGTGTTGGGCGAATGGGCGTCAAGCGGCGAGCTGTGGCAACCGCTCGCGGGTACCGTCTGGCGCATGCTTCTCGGCTGGGGCGGAGCAACAATCCTCGGCGTGGCGCTGGGTGCCGCCATCGCCTCGTCGGCCCTGACGCGCAAGTTGTTCGAGCCGACGATCGAGTTCCTGCGCCCGCTGCCGTCTTCGGCAGTGATTCCGCCGGCGATCCTCCTTCTGGGCCTGACCGACGGCATGGTTGTTGCGGTGGTGGTCTTCGGTTCGATCTGGCCGATCCTGCTTGGCGCCATTCATGGCTTCCGCGCGGTCGAGCCGCGACTGAAAGAGCTGTCCCGCGCATTGGGGATGGGGCGCCTGCACTTCATCCGCAGCATCGCGCTTCCGAGCGCACTGCCCGAGATCTTTGCCGGCATGCGCGTAAGCCTCGCAATCGCCCTGATCATTACGGTCGTGGCCGAGATGCTGTCCTCGCGGCCCGGGCTTGGTCAGATGATCCTCTTCGCGGCGCGCGGATTCCGGAGCGCCGAGATATTCGCCGGCGTGTTCCTGCTGGGTGCCCTGGGCTATCTCAGCAATGCGATCCTCCAGCGAGCGGAAGCTCATTTCCTTCGCTGGCGGCCAGACGCGAGCCTTACCTAGCTCCGCGTCAGAGATTTTGACTCTTTGCCTACGGCGCGACGCGGCGGCGGGCGTGAGACTCGATCTGTTGCGTGAAGCCGTTCCGGTGTCCACCCGTTGAAGGGCGGCCGGCTATAGGCCCGGGAGCCGGTCCTGCCGACCGAGCTCGGTCATCAGCGGGTGAAGATCGTTCAAACGCTCCAGTGACATGATCATGTCGACGATCCGGTCGCTCTGCTTGTCGGGCATGAGATCACCGACATTGCAACGAAACTTGCGCACGATATCGTCCGTGGTCATCGGATTCTGCGGCATCCCGCGCATATGCTCGACTATGAAAACCGCCTTGCGCCCGTCCTGCAGCTCAATCTCGACACGCCCGCCGAGCTGGCTGCGGTCGGTCGCGAGGGGATCGACGACGGCGTGGACCTTGTCGGCCAGCGCGTTGTACCGGCGGTCCTGCAGATTGCGGGCGTCGAAACTGTTCCTGTCCAGCGTCCCGTCGATCATCGCCTCCGCGATGCAATGCTGGAGGCTGAACCGAGCATGGAATGACGTTTTCGGCCGGCGCTTCTCCGCCGCGGGTTCTGCGACCAGCGGAACGACATGTGCGGGTATCGAACAGGAGATCGAATCGATCTGCTCCGGCACGATGCCGTGTTGACGGCGCAAAGCCAGCGCCGCGTCGATCAGCGGCTGGATGTAATGCCCGCACGGATAGGCCTTTGGCGCGATCTTGAGCGCCTCCCATTCGTCGCCCAGACCGTCCGTGACCCTGCCGAAGGCGAACGGGTAGCTCTCGTCCTGGACGTGCGCCTTGAAAAAGCCGAGGCGCCCGTCGAACACGCCCCGTGGTCCGCTCACTCCATTCTTTGCGCAGAAGGCCGCATTGACGGCAGCAAGTGCCGAGAAGCCGGCGTGCAGGGATTTCGCCGCGCTGCCGTCTTCCCATGACGCCATCAGCGCACTGGAAAGACTCCCGCCGATCCCGATCGCGTCCGCCGTCTTCGACGCATCGAGGCTCAGGCAGCGGGCAACGGCATATATGGCGCCGAACGTTCCGAAGATGCCCGTCGGATGGAATCCATTCTGGTGAAATTTGCCCGGAGCCGCGAGGCCGAGCCGGCAGGTCATCTCGTTGCCGATGGCCACCGCGGTGATGAACGCGCGGCCCGTGCATCGCTGCACATGCGCGACCGGAAGGGCCGCCGCGATGACCGGACTGCTGGAGTGAAGTGCGGATTCCAAGTGAGAATCGTCGAATTCGAGTACCAGCGCCGCTGTCCCGTTGATGAGCGCGGCGCCGGCCATGGATGTCCCGTCGGCAAATGGAATCGAGCGCGTCTGCGTGCCGGGAAATGCCTCGGCTGCAACAGCCCTTGTCTTGACGACATCGGGATGGCCGACGGCGCCAAGCATGCACCCGACGATGTCGACAAGGCGGAGCTTTGTGCTGTCGACGACCGATCCGGGCAGGGCATCATCGCGATAGAAGCTGGCCCAGGCCGCGATCTCTTCGTTCAGCGAGCATGAATCGCGCGACGTCATGCGACTGCGGGCGCCTAGCGTGTCTTCAGCGCGGACACGACGGCATCGACAAGCGGCCCGATCTCGCGATCGAGCCACGCCTCGTCGCGGGTGCCTGCGGCAACGTGCGGCGTCAGGATCACGTTTTTCAGACCACGCAGCGGGTGATCGGATCGCAAAGGCTCGCTTGTGAAGACATCGAGGGCGGCACCGGCGACTGTGCCGTCCTTCAACGCGGTCACAAGCGCATCCTCGTCGATGATCGAACCCCTGGCCGTGTTGACGATGAACATGCCTGGTTTCGCACGTGACAGCAGCTCGGTGTTGATCATCTGGTTCGTTTGCGCATCCCCCGGTACGTGAAGCGAGAGAATGTCCGACTTCGCCACCACCTCGTCCAGGGTTGCGTAGACGATTCCAAGATTGTCCTCCACCGCGCGATTGCGGCTTCGCCGCGTGTAAAGAACCTCGACACCGAACGGCTGCAGGTACCGGGCGACCAGCGCGCCGACCTGTCCAAGCCCGACGAGGCCGACAATTCGCCCCTTCAGGCCATTGACCCCCTGACAGGCCGGCCAGTTGTAGGCCCATCCGCTCGGTTGCAACGAGGCCCCACGACGCAAGGCTTCGCGCGATCCATCGAGGTTGCGGGTCAGCGCGAGCATCAGCATCACGACGTGTTCAGCGACCAGGCGATTGGAATGCCGATCGAGCTTTCGGACGTCTATCCCCCGCGCCCGGCAGGCATCGTGATCGATATTGTCCGCCATGAGCCCGAAGGTGTGGATGAGCCTGAGCGACGATGCGGTCGCGAGCTCTTCGATCCCCACCTTCCCATTCTCGATGACGAGGACATCGGCATCCGTCAGCATCTCCTTGAGATCCTCGGGCCGAGAACAGTGCGATATGGCGATGCCCGAAGGGACCTGGTGGCGAGCCGACCATGCCCGCAACATGCCGAGGGGGTCGTCACATTCGGTGAGATAGAACTCCTGGAGAAACGTCTTGCCGTCCGTGGACGGGGCGAGGGCCTGGGCAATCAGGCGAAACATCTTATCCGGCTCGCCGAAGACGACCTTCACAAGGAGCTCCGTACTAGTGCGGCGAATTTGAATTTCCTATCAGTTCGCCGCAACCTCTTGTAGGAAATTCAAATTCAAAGCCGCACTAGAAGCATTGATCTTGCTAGTGCCGCCGAGTTGAAGTTCCTACCCACTTGCCGCAATCTCATTTAGGAACTTCAACTCGTAAAGCGGCACTAGAATCATAGAGTTGCTAGTGCCCCTTTCGCTTCCGAAGCTCGTGTTGGGGGGGCCGCAAGGGGGAACGAGCTTCGGAAGCGGGGGCACTAGTGCTCCTTTGATTCCGAATTTCGCCAAGGGGGCGCCGCGAAGTGATGCGAAATTCGGAATCGGAGCACTAGACAGCGAGGACGCTCTCAGTTGGCCGGTTTGAGCCCGAGCGAGCCGACCAGAGTCTTCAGCGTCCTGGTTTGGTCCGCAAAAAAGGCGTCGAATTCTTCCGCAGAAATATTCTGCGGCTCCGATCCCGTCTTCACGAAGAAATCCTGAACCTCCGGTTGCTGGACAGCACGATTAATTTCCTTGTTGAGGCGCGCGACGATGTCGCGCGGCGTGTTGCTGGGCGCCAGAAGGCCCCACCATTCGTTGAGCTCGAAGCCCGGCAAGCTTTCGGCCAAGGTCGGAACATTGGGCGCGGCCGCCGAACGCTTCAACCCAGTCGTGGCGATCGGTCGTAGCTGGCCCGTCTGGATGAAGGGCAGGCAATTGGACGGACCGCTGATGGCGAAATCGATCTGGCCGCCGAGCAGATCCTGGAAGGCCGGAGCGCCGCCTCTATAAGGAATGGCTTGGATGTCCACACCGGCCTTTTGCTTGAACATCTCCATCGCGAGATGACCGGCAGAATAGGTCCCCGGGTTTCCGTAGGTCAGTTTTCCCGGCCTGGCGCGCGCCAGCGCGATGACTTCGGACACCGAACTGGCCGGGACCGACGGATTGGCGCAAACAAGGCTGGGTACGATCGCAACGAGCGAAACGGCCTTCAGCTGGCCAGGGTCGAAGTGACTGCTCGCGTCGACTGGAGTTGCGACATGAGGCGTCGCCAGCATGCCGAGTGTGTAGCCGTCCGGAGGCGATTGCTGGAGCGCGGCGGCACCGATGATTCCCGCGGCGCCCGGGCGATTGTCGACGATGACGGGCTGCTCCAGATAGCCGCTCAAGTACTGCCCGATTTTTCGCGCCAACGCATCCGCCGTGCCGCCGGCCGCATAGGGAACGATGATCTTGACTGGACGATTGGGGTACGTCTGAGCGTGTGCGGCAAAGGTCAGGCTCGAAAGGCACAACAGCGCGACCGCCCACAGCGACTTCATCGCAATCTCCGAGTACGATCTCTTGTCGTTCGCCCAGATCGTTTTCTTGTCGTTTGCCCTCATCGTTTGATACTCGGACCTCCCTGACGCTGTCAATGAAACGTTTCATTCCGATGCGTCGCCGACGCAATGTCGCGGTGCCGCCGGGTCCGGGACGGCCAGCCGCATGCTCGCGCGATCGGCATTGTCGAACTACCTGGCATCGCCGCAGCGCCGCGACCAGTAGTCCCACATTCTTTGGACGGAGTTGTCGCTGTATACGAGCTTCCTGGTCAGCTCAATCTCACCCGGGCTGAGATAGGTAATCTCGCCGCCCAGCGTCATCGAGCTCAGCACCAGGCTGGCGTTGATCTTGAAATAGACGGCGTTGAGCGTCGCCACCTTCAGGCTGTTGCCGACCACGACGCAGCCGTGGCGCGGCAGCAACACCGAATTGTCCTGGCCCAAACCGCGGGCCAAGGCATCGCCGCGCTCCATGTTGGTAATGAGCATGTCGGTGTCGCCGAATGACTCGCGGATATCCCAAATGGGTACGTGTGTCCCGATCCCGCACGCCGGATGAACGCAGGCCTGCAAAGGCTTTTTCGTCAGGCCGAACGGTATGGTCTCATACGCGTGATTGTGCACCACCGATTGCACGTCGGGGCGCACTTTGAAGATCGCACCGTGAATCGGTCGTTCGAAATACATCGGCCGCCCCCGCTGATCGATCGGATTGCAGTCGAGGTCGAATTCCATGATGTCTTCGATCTTCACCAGCTCCGGGCTCCGCGAGCACGACAGGAAGAACCGATCCGGTCGATCGGGATGCCGCACGCTGATGTGCCCGAGCGAGTCCGTAACACCCTCGCGTGCCAGGATGTGATTGGCCGTCACGAGATCCCGCAGCAGACCATCCAGCTCGGTCGTCATCAAAGGCCCTCTTCGATCAGGTGTGCAGGAATTGGCGTTCGACGGTTGGCGCTTCCTAACTGAGCGCGTCGACGATTCGACGCGCGCGCTTTGCGATGAGCGCTCTGCCGGCTCTCGATGAGAACGTCATCGCTCCGCTCCTCGTTTTGCCGTTATTTGCCAGATAAAAACGTTTCCACGAATATTGCAAGTGCCCTTGTGGTCGGCAGTCCGCCGCTGTTATCTGGCGAAGGTTCGATGACAGCAGTCACGGCATGGGAGCCAAGATGCTGATTGGACAGCCGGTCAAGCGGCTCGAGGACATGGCCCTTGTAACGGGGACCGGTCGCTTCGTGGCCGACATGTCGCTGCCGTTCCAATTGCATATGCGTCTGCTGCGTTCGCCGGTTGCCCACGGCCGAATTGTGAGAATCGATGCCACCGAAGCGCTGGCCATGTCCGGTGTCGTGGTGGTCTGGACCAGCCACGACGTCTCCGATGTGCCGCCGGTCGATTTCCGCGACCCATCAGCCGAAGCCTTGTTGCCTTACCGCCAACCCGTGCTGGCGCGAGAGCGTGTGCGTTATGTCGGCGAACCGGTGGCTGCCGTGTTTGCCGTCGATGCCTACACTGCGGAGGACGCGGCGGATGCCGTTCATCTCGAGATCGACCCGCTCCCCATTCTGATGTCCGCGTCCGAGCAGCCGATCGAGTTCGACGAAGGTCATACCACCGAGGCGACAGTGCTCCGCTACGGCTACGGCGATGTGGAGCAGGCGTTTGCCGAAGCGCATACCGTGGTCGAGCTCGACCTGGAGTTGGGTCGGCATTCGGCAGTGCCGATGGAAACGCGCGGTGCAATCGGCACCTACGATCCTGGTCTCGACATGGTGCGCCTCTATGGCGCGGCGAAAGTGCCTCATCGCAATCGCGACACCCTGGCGAAAATGCTCGGACGCAGCCCGAGCTCGCTGCACCTGCATGAGCTTCATGTCGGCGGAGGCTTCGGGGTGCGCGGCGAGCTCTATCCGGAAGACGTGCTGGTGTGCGTGGCGGCGATGCGGCTGGGCCGGCCAGTCAAATGGATCGAGGACCGGCGCGAGCACTTGATCGCGACCAACCATTCACGGCAGCAACGCCATCGCGCGCGTCTTGCCGTCGATGCGGAAGGCGGCATTCTGGGTCTCGAAGACGAATTCTTTCACGATCAGGGCGCCTATATTCGCACGCACGGCGCTCGTGTGATGGACCGGACGCTGTGGTCGATCCCGGGTCCCTACCACGTGCCCGCCTATCGGGGAATCGGTCACTTCAGGCTAACCAACAAGACCCCGGCCGCAACCTATCGCGCACCTGGCGGCTATGAAAGCACGTTCGTGCGGGAGCGCCTGCTCGATGTGGCTGCGCGAAAACTCGGCATCGAGGCTTCCGAAATCCGTCGTCGAAACCTGGTTCGGCCGCAGGACATGCCGTTCCGACGCACGTACGACCAGCCGGGCGTGGAGGCTCAGGTTCTCGATTCCGGTGATTATCCGGGCCTTCTGCAGAAAGCGCTGCAGGCCATTCAGCTCGATTCGTTGAAAGAGGACATAGTCCGTCGACGCAAAGCCGGCGAGATCGTCGGCGTCGGGATGAGCGTCTTCTTCGACGAAAGCGGGAGGGGCCCGGCTGATGGCGCCCGCGCGACCATCGATGCCGATGGAAAGGTCGAGCTGGTCACCGGTGGGGCGTCGGTCGGCCAGGGATTTGAAACGATCATGGCGCAGATCTGCGCCGAGACCCTTGGCGTCGATTATAGGAATGTGCGCGTGATTCACGGACAGACCGATCGTATCGCGCACGGTATCGGCGCGCATGCATCGCGCGCCACGGTGCTGACCGGCAACGCCGTGCATGTTACCGCGCAAAAGCTTCGTGAGAAGGCACTCTCGTTCGCATCGGAGCTCCTGCAAACGCCGGCGGCCAATCTGAGCATCAAGGACGGCCTCGTCACGGCGCGCGGCAAGCTCGGCGCATCCATATCGCTCGCCGAGATCGCGCGCCGCGCGGCCCCCGGATCTCCGCTTCTCGGGGCCCGTGCTCCGGGCCTGACCGCGGAAGGGTGGTATCACACCGACAAGCTGGCGTTCGCCTACGGCGTGCACATCGCAGCTGTGGCCGTCGACCGCGGGACCGGCGCGGTGTCCATTGAGCGCTACGTTGTGGCCCAGGAGGTCGGACGGGCGGTCAACCCGATGCTCGTGGAAGGCCAGGTCGTCGGCGGCTGCCTTCAAGGCATCGGCGGCGCACTCTACGAAGAGTTCATCTATTCCGATACCGGTGACCCACTGTCGGCAACGCTCGCCGATTACCTCATACCGACGGTTCACGAGGCGCCCGGCGTCGAGGTCCTCATTTGCGAAGACATGCCGTCGCCGGTCAATCCGCTCGGCCTCAGGGGCGCGGGAGAAGGCGGCATCAACGGCGTCGGCGCAACGATCGCAAATGCTGTCGAAGACGCGTTGCAGCGGAGCGGAGCCATCACCCGCCTGCCTATCAGGCCCCAGCGCCTCATGGCCCAAACTGCAGGATTTGTTCCCGAACCGCACACCTAAGTCATTGAGAGGATTGGTGGGCGCACAAGGACTTCGAACCTTGGACCCGCTGATTAAGAGTTTGGCCTGAGGGCGCTACGCAAGCCCTTGGCCGGACACGCTTTCCTGAAAGCCGCCCTCTTAAGCCTCGGAAATATCGCGCTTTCCTCTGGACAAGCCCGGACATCGTGTTACATAAGCTGGACACGATATGCCGTCACTGGAACGGACACCTGTCGGACACAGAGGAAATGGCCCAGCATCTCACCGACGCCGCCGTCCGGCGGCTGCCGCCGCCCGCCAAGGGCAACAAGATCACTTACGACACCGACGTCGCCGGCTTTGGCATCCGCGTCACAGCGGGCGGCGCCCGCTCCTTCATTTTCAACTACGTGGTCCGCAGCAGCGGCCGCGAGCGCCGCTATACCATCGGCGCTTCCCGAATTGGGCCACGACCGCGCTCGCATGGAAGCGCGCCGGCTCAAGCGGCTGGTCGACGAGGGCGGCGACCCGCTGGCCGATATTGAGGCCGAGCGCGCGGCGCCCACGGTGAACGACCTGTGCGACCGGTTCGAGGCCGAGCACCTGCCGCGCAAGCGCCTCCGCACGGCGGACGACTACAAGCAGATGCTGGAGAATCATATCCGGCCGCACTTCGGTCAGCACACCAAGGTGGCGGACGTCGTTTTCAGCGATATCGAAGCGCTCCACCGGAAGATCAGCAAGACCGGCGCCACCTACGCGGCCAACCGCTTCGTGGCGGTGCTGAGCAAGATGTTCAGCCTCGCAATCCGCTGGAACATGCGGACCGACAACCCGTGCAAGGGTGTCGAGAAAAACACCGAGTACGGCCGCCGCCGCTACTTGTCGGGCGACGAGCTGGCGCGCTTGGTGAAGGCGCTGGCCGACTACGCGGACCAGCAGGCGGCCGACATCGTGCGCCTGCTGTTGCTGACGGGCGCGCGGCGCGGTGAAGTGCTGGCAGCATGCGCTGGGCCGATCTCGACCTTGGCGAAGGCAACTGGTCGAAACCGGCCAGCTCGACCAAGCAGAAGGAGGCGCACGAGGTGCCGCTGTCGGCACCGGCGCGACAACTGCTGGGCGAGATACGTGAGCGGCAGGCGGGCAAGCGGCACGCGCTCGGCGAATTTGTGTTTCCCGGCACCGGCGGCAGCGGCCACATCGTCGAGATCAAGAAGGCTTGGAGGCGCTCTGCCGGGCTGCGGGCATCATCGGCCTACGCGTCCACGATCTCCGTCACAGCTATGCCTGCACAGCTCGTGAGCGGCGGCGCGAGCCTGCCTCTGATTGGCGCGCTGCTCGGGCATTCCACCCCGACCACGACGCAGCGGTATGCGCATTTGCATCACGACCCGATGCGCGAGGCCACCGAGCGCGTAGGCGCGGCCATTCTCGCCGCCGGCCAGCCACCCAAGGAGCCGCTGACACTCAAGCCGCGGCCGCACGGGCGCTGACCATGACAGGTGTCAGGGGACGCAGCGGTCGC
Source organism: uncultured Alphaproteobacteria bacterium (assembly GCA_963777755.1). Classification (GTDB taxonomy): domain Bacteria; phylum Pseudomonadota; class Alphaproteobacteria; order Rhizobiales; family Xanthobacteraceae; genus DATFWC01. The sequence goes on along the minus strand of CAVZSC010000039.1, from coordinate 37,293 downwards.
CGCCGTGGCAGCACAAGCTGGTGGCGGAATCCGACCGCCCTCGCCGGGCACCAGCTCAACGTGTACGTCGAGGCGTGGCTGGGCGGCCTGCCGATACGGGTGCGGACGCGCGACGGCGAGGGCTGGCTCAAGCAACCGACCGAGCGTCGGCACACGGTGCCGCCGAAGGTCAAACGCATACTGGCCCAGATGGCCATCAACCACGTGATGGGCGTGTACAACTTGCGGTGGCGGCACAACTGTCGCCGCCGTGCTGGAATGGTCGCGACGGCAGGCGCCGTCGGTCACCCTGCGCCGTCCGGCGCGAGCAAAGCCGCGCGACGAGACCGAGATTGCATACCAGAAGTATCGAGGAGGACCTGACCACCGCCTGGAAAAAGTGACGCGGCATTTTTTTTTGTCGCAGATTTTCTTGCGCGTCTGTATAATAAAGTGCTGCTCATTTCCTATTTGGAGCAGCACATGTCCATCGAAGACCAGAGTAAGGCCGCCGCCGGGCACATCGACTATCCCTGGCGACGTTCTCGTTCCCGACGACGAATTCTGTACCGAAGTGCTCAACGGCGCCACGCGCCGCACTGCGCGGCGGCTCGAGCGCGAGGGCTTGCCGTACGTGATGGTGCGCGGTCTGAGTTTCGGCCGCTGAACGAAGGCAGAAGTTGGTTGGCCGGGCGGATTTCAGCGACGCGGCCAGCAACCGCAGCGGCGACGGCGGACGTAAGATGCGGAGCTCAAAAGTGTGGGGGGGCCCGCCACCGATGCAACCTCCCCACGCCATCATCTCTGCTGGCGAGCCGAGATTATCGCGAAGCTACTTTCTCAGTTCCCGCATTTCAAGCCGGCGGCAGGCGGCGTCGCGGCATTGCAGTCACGCGTGACGGTTGGCTTCCATCCAACCCATTGAAATCAACGAACTGTGCCGGTGTGACGGCTCAGCGACAGGAGTAGCCCATGGCTGCCACTGCTGCTGAGAAGCTGCGCGATAAGCTCACGAAGCTGTTTGCGATGATGGGCTCAAGCATTGCCGACGAGCGCGAGGTCGCCCGTTGCAAGATCGACGACTTGCTGGCGAAGAACCAAAAGAACTGGAACGACCTGACCGAGCTATTGTCTACCGGCAACGCTCACGGCTGGCACGACGAGTCTGATGATACTTGGGGTGGCGGTAGCGTCGATGAGAGCCCAATACATCCGGCGCCTCTCGATCTGATCCGACATATTCTGCAGCGCTATGTTCACCTGACTGCACATCAGTTCGTTGCAGTCACGCTGTGGATAGCGCACGCTTTCCTATTCAATCGCTTTGCCATCACTCTGCGGCTCGCGGTTGAGTCGCCCGTCCGCGGCTGCGGGAAAACTACGCTGCTGAACATCATCAAGACGTTGGGTTTCAAGACCATCAAGAGCGATCACGTCATGGCAGCGGTGCTGTTCCGTTTGATTGACCGGGACCGTCCGACGCTGGCGCTACGTGGGCAAGCTGCTGCTAGCAGAACAAAAAACGCAGCACGGACATGAACGTTAGGAAAAATTCAGCTGCTAACGACCACCACGTTGTCCGGCCAAGATTGGTTGGACAGGGTTCTGACGCTGCCGTTCGTGCAGATCACGCTCGCGCGTGAGGCGGACGCGGATAGAATCTTGACATTGAGCCCGATCGGCTTGCGCGATTATTTCACCAGCCTGACAAAGGAGCACGCGCGGGACCAGCCCATTGCGGAGCCGACCCTCGAGAAGATTGCCCGCGTGCTGCGGATCGAGCTAACCGAGACGCTGCGGCACGAAATCTATTGCACGATCATTGGCACGACGCTTATGACCGTGCGTAAATGGTACAGCCCACGAACGCTCCTTGCGTTGCTCAAGGACCTGAAACGTGATTCGCTCGGAACAATCTCGCGCTCGAAAGGTGACTCGTTCGTGGAGTTCGTCATTCAGACGATTCAAGATCAAGCCAGCGCAACGAAGATGCCGCCGCGCGACGTTATCAAGGAACACATCGAAGCAATACGGGAAGTTGTCCCGCGCGGCCGACCCGACGAGGAAGCGCGCACGATCTTTTTTGAGTTCGTCGTCGCAACCGCTCATCAGCATGGCGACACCCTCGCGTTGCCGCCGCGCGACGATAGTCGCGGTCATTTGAACACGCCGCTCTTCGAGTTTGGCTCCGAAATGCGGGACCTTGTCGTCGACTACGGCAATGCGATCCTCGATCGGCGCGGATTGCCGCGAGGAAAATTCGACGGCTTCTCCCGGCTCAACCGAAATCAGCTGATCGGCTGCCTGGAGGTCGGGCGCAGAGTAATTAGACAAGAGAACTCAATCGGTTCAGTTAATTCGACGATTTGAGCGAATTAGCTGCCGTGACGAGTTTCGGGGAGTGTGAATATTAGGGGCCACCGAAATCGAATTTTCAGGTGGCCTATGTCCTCCCGCAACTGCGCTTTACTCGATCGAACCGACATAATCGGACGGTCCGGATTCCGTGGCGCGTACTGGTGGGCCATTTCTAAGCGATCCGCCGACCCAACCACAAACGGAAAAGCCCGACCTACTGCGACAAGCCGGGCCCCTGATTCCAACACGGCAGTTGGTGGTACCGGCAACCAGGCCGCCCGCCGAAATGGCGGTGCCGCCACGATGCTTGACGATCGACTTCCAGAGTTCGCAAAGCAATAAAATTGTCGCGAAAACGCCTCTCGGATCGTCACCATTCTGAGATCCTCGACCTCGAGCTTCACTGCTTACGCAACACGGCATCATTCTCGCGCTTTGCTGCACAAACCCCATGGCTGCGTGTCGACGCCGATACCCGCTTCGTCGCCTTGCACGAGATTGACACCGCGATCGCCCGACTGCGGGAGCGGAGCGGAATAGTTTCGTTCGACGACGCCCCTGCCGGGCGATCGATTGAACGTGTTCCAGATGATCCGAGCGATCGGACAAAACTATCCACGTCTGTGGCGTTGTCCGGAGCGCATGCCGGTGAGAGCGAAAGCTAAGTCAACTTGAAAGATTCATGTCATGAACGACGGTCGACGACTGGGCAGAAGACCTGAAGCGCGCCGACGAAGCGATCGTGGATTTGTACGAACGACTCGACTGGTGTGGGCTTTGAAGAAGCGAGACGCGCATGACCCAGATCATCACACCAGAAGAACGCCTTGCCGAACAACGCGGCGCCCACATTCTGATCATTGGTCCCTTCGGCGCCGGCAAGACATCGCTCTTGCGAACTCTCAATTCGAGCACAGCGCTGAGCACGACGCTGTTCACATCGATCCGGCCGCCGGCGGCTTCACCGTGATGCACGTCGCCACCGAGATGCAGCGCTGGTTCCTTGGCTGCGACATCGCCTGTGGGGGCGCGCCATGAGCCGCGCGCGGCTTCCCGACAGATGTATGTCTGACGACGACATCCGCCGCACACTCGAGCCTCACGTCTTCGACGGTACCGAAGCGGTAGAGGCCATCGTGACCCTGGTCACGTCCGCCTCGCGGCCGCCCATTCTCCGAGCGGCGATCGAGAAGATCCTAAAGCGCAAGTGCGCAGGCGCGGTCAATCTCGACACCGTCGTCGATCTTCTCAGTCCGACTCTTGAAGCTTTCCGCACAACGCGGCGTCCACCGGAACGGCACTCCGGCCACAAGTAGCTAGATACGTCAAACAAACAGAAGGACCTTACAATGAATAACCCAATTTCAGTGCCGCCAAACGGTGGCGGTGGACTACGGCAACGTCTGCTCCGCGGCACGTTGCTGAAATGGAACGAGGTCGACGGCTATCTCGATCGAGATGGCGTGCAACCAGTGGAAGGCCCTTACCTGCTCTGGGCCATGGAGGAAGGCTACCAGCGCTGGAAAGACCAGACCCTCGTTGACGAAATCATCGACAAGCCGTTGCCGGACCTGGAGCAACTGAACGGTGCCATCCCGAAAAGTGAATGGGAACCCGGGCTCGACGGTCATCCGCGTCCGCCGTATTCGCATCAATACTGCCGTCTATCTGCTCGATCCCAACGACGGTCAGTTCTTCACGCTGATGAATTCGACCGTCGGCATGAAGATGCTGTGGGAATCACTCGCCGAAAGGTGGGAGGTGATGCGGCATCTGCGCGGTGCAGATGTTATCGCGGTGGTCAACCTCGCGACCCGGCCGTTCAGGACCGCAAAGTGGGGGATCAAGTACCGGCCCGATCTTAAGATCCTCGAATGGCGCAAGCCGGGAGGCGGTGGCGGAGACAGATTGGCTGGACCGGTTGCTCCAACACCGCAACTGCCACCGGCATCATCGGCATCATCGGCACCGCCGGCACCGTCGGCGCAGACATCGACACCGGCATCAGCACCAGCCCCGATGCCGGGTGCATCGACTTCGCCTCACGCTCCGCCTCCGCCGCCACGTTCGGCTAATCCGCCCGCTCCACCTCCACCGCCTCCTGCACGTCCCGCTCCGTCGGGCGAGCAGAAAACGACGGACGGCTTGGCATTCCTCGACCAAGTCAAACCGCCGACGCTTCGCGAAGAACTCAACGACGACCTGCCTTTTAAGTGAGGGTGCCGGAGTGTGAGTGGCCGCACTGCGGCTCTCTTGCCCCCGCTAACACCGGGAGTGCGGCTTCATCTCCGCACTCCCCAACTCCCTCCTGCAAGTCGTGAGTGCGTGCCATGCCTACGCTCTATTTCGACATTGAGACCGGTAGTCCGCGCTCGCTGCATGAACACGGAGCTTGGGCCTACGCCGCCTGTTCCGATACTCGCGTCTGGTGCGCCTGCTTCGCTGTCGATGACCGCGAGGTGCAATCATGGACGCCGGGCGATCCGGCGCCGGATGTGTTCACGGCGATCGCCGCCGATCCAACCGGCTGGGAGGTCGTGGCCCATGGCATCGAGTTCGACCGCGCCATTTACGAGCACATTTTGGTGGCGCGTCACGGCTTTCCGCCCTTGCCGCTCGACATCCAGCACTGCTCGATGTCGCTGGCGCTGGCGAACGCCTATCCAGCGGAATTGGCCCGGCTGTGCTCCGCGTTGGAAATCGAATACCAGAAGGACCGCGAAGGCGCCCTATTGATGCGCCAAATGGCGCGTCCGCGCAAAAACCGAAAAGGCGAGAAAGGAATCCATTGGGTGTTCGATGCCGAGAAGCTTGCGCGGCTAATCACCTACTGCGCCCAAGACACTCGTTGCTGTCGCGCCGTCTGGACCCATCCACGTCTTGTCCATCTCACTCCGTCTGAGCGACAGCTACAGATCATCGACGCCGCCATTAACCGGCGCGGCGTTCACTTCAACCGCCGCTTCGTCGAGAACGCGCGTGACCTGTCCATGCGCGAGCGCACCGCACTCAACAACAAACTGAGCGAGTTGACCGACGGTGCGGTGTCCAGCGTCGATCAGGTGCAACGCCTGCTCGCGTACATCAACAAACACGGCCACAATCTGACCAGCGTCAATCGACGCTCGATCGCCGCCGCACTGGCAGCCAATCCGGACGAAGCCACCCGCAAGATCCTTGAACTGCGCCGCGACGGTGCCCGAGCCTCGACCCGCAAATTCCGCCGCATCCTGGCTTGGGCCAATGACGACGACCGACTGCGCGGCACCATTCGCTTCTATGGCAGCGCCACCGGTCGCTGGAGCGGTCGCGGTCCGCAACTGCAAAATCTCAAACGCAACGACCTCAATGTGCCGCTGAGCGCCATCGATGCCGTCCTAGACGGTGACCGGGAAGCACTCGCCAAGTACGGCCCGCCGCTGGAAGTCATCGGCAGCATCAGCAAGGCGACGCTCGACGCCGCCCCCGGTCACCGCTTGATGAAGTGCGACCTGAGCTCGATCGAGTCGCGCATCCTGGCAGGCTTCGCGGGCGAGACATGGAAGCTTGCGGCCTATCGCGAATTCGACCGCACCGGCGACAAGCAGTTGGAGCCATACTGCGTGGTCGCCCGCAAGATGCTGCGCAAGAACGACCCGTTCGCCGAGATCACCCCGGCGGAACGCCAGATCGGCAAAGGGGGAGACCTCGCCGGCGGCTTCGGCGGCTCGGTCGGAGCATGGCGCCGGCTGGTACCGAAAGACGACCGCTCCGACGGCGAGATCAAAGCCGACATCCACGCATGGCGACAGGCGCATCCGAAGACGACGCAGTTCTGGCGCACGCTGTCGTCAGCTGCACGCTTGGCCGTTCGCACCGGCGGCGAACACAAAGCCGGCCCGATTACGGCGTCTTACCGGAATGAAACACTCTATCTCACACTGCCGAGCGGTCGCTCCATCGCCTATCCGCAGGCGCGCCTGATCCCGAGCAAGTTCGAGGACGCCCCGCCCGATATTCTGTTCAAGGACAACAGCCGCGGCGCCTGGACCGATCGGCGAGCATGGTTCGGCACCCTCGTCGAGAACGTGGTACAGGGCGCCGCCCGCGATGTCCTGGCCGCGGCCATCGTCCGACTCGAAACCCTTGGCATCCCCGTTGTTCTGAGCGTTCACGACGAAGTCGTCGTCGAAGTGCCGCTCGATTCCCCGCTCACCGAAGAAGCCTTCCTGGCCCTGGTGCTCACCCCGCCAGCCTGGGCGAAAGACCTTCCCCTCGCTGGCAAGGTGAGCTCAGGCACTTGCTATCTGTCCCCGCCTGACGGTCCGCCACCGTCAATCAGCGATATCCAACCTGACGACGAAGACGACGCGGCCTATGAGGATGATCTCGCCGATTGGCTGCCGTCGGTAGACCTGCCCAAAGCCACCATCGAAAAGCTCGAACGTGACGATGCGGCGAGCTACGTAGGCGAGCTCGAACCCGATGTTGCGCCGCTGTGGGAGCTCACCACTATTCCCCTGACCGGCGAGCACAAAACATCGTGCCCGTTTCACGACGATCCGACGCCGTCCTGCCAACTCTACGCCGATCACTTTTACTGCTTTGGTTGTGGTGCCCGCGGCAACCGCGTTGACTGGCTAGTGCGGGCCGAAGGGCTGAGCGAGAGCGAGGCGCTGACCGTTATCGCCAATTGGACTGGGAATGGCAGTCAGCGCCCCAGCGGCGGACCGCGAACAGAAGATCGATTACGCGCTCTCGCACTGGCACAAAGCTGTGCCGATCGCCGGTACCCTAGCCGAGCGCTACCTGAGCGAGACCCGCGGTATCGATATTGGCCGATTACCGGCGAACGCCTCAAATACTCTGCGCTTCCATCCCAACTGCGTCTTCGGTCAGGAGCGTTTGCCCTGTCTGCTCGCGCTGATGCATGACCCTATCGACGACACCCCGGTCGGCATCCAGCGCATCGCCCTGACCCATGACAACGGCCGCATCGTCAAGGTCAAACGCATGGCGTTGGGCTGTCTCGGCGCCGTCAAACTGTGGCCCGCCAACGGGCAGCTGGTGGTCGGGGAAGGACTGGAAACCGTGCTCGCCGCCAGCACCCGGCTTTCCTACGGCGGAGCGCAGCTGGTCCCGGCCTGGGCACTGATATCAAGCGGCAAGCTGGCCGTGCTGCCGGTGCTGCCCGACGTGCAACGGCTCACCGTTCTGGTCGATCACGACCTCAATGGCGAAGGCCAAGCCGCGGCCGAACGTCTTGAACGCACCTGGCGCGGTGCCGGGCGTACCGTCGTGCAGCTGATTCCCGATCACCCTGGCGACGACTTTAACGATATCGTGCTGCGAGGTCGGCTATGAGCTTTTCCGCTCGCGCCACCGTCACCGCCGCTACTGTCGCTCATGGCTCACGCAGTGCCACGCTAGAGGATTTTCGCGCCCATGCTCCGTCCGGTACCTACGTCTTCATGCCGTGCCGGGAGACATGGACGGCGCGTGCCGTCGATATCGTGGTCGGACGCCAGCAAGTGTTCGACAAGAACGGCAAGCCGGTGCGCAACAAGAAAGGCGAGCTAGTCAACGAATCCGCGTCAGCTTGGCTGCTGAAACATCAGCGCGTCGAACAGATGGCGTGGGTTCCCGGACAGCCCGCGCTCATCCATGATCGCTTGCTGGTTGACGGCGGCTGGATCGAGCGACCGGAGGTCACCTGCCTGAACATGTATCGCCCGCCGCGGATCGAGCTCGGCGATGCTAGCTTGGCTGGCCCTTGGATCACTCACGTAAAATATCTGTTCTCGGACGATGATGCCGACCACATCTTGCGCTGGCTTGCTCAACGCAAGCAGAAACCCGATGTCAAAATCAATCACGGACTGCTATTAGGCAGCGAAGATTTCGGGATCGGCAAGGACGTCTTGCTGATGCCGGTGCGAGAGGCAGTAGGGCCATGGAATTTTCACGACATCTCACCGACCGATATCTTGGGCACCTTCAATCCATTCGTGAAGTCAGTCATTCTGCGGGTGAACGAGGTGCGCGATCTTGGCGACACCAATCGTTTCGCTTTCTATGACCGGATGAAAATCTACACCGCCTCGCCGCCCGAGGTGCTGCAAGTCAATGAAAAACATCTGCGACAGTATTACGCCTTCAACATCAGCGGCGTGATCCTCACCACCAATCACCGAACTGACGGCATCTACTTGCCGGCCGACGATCGACGCCACTACGTGGCTTGGTCGGAGCGAAAGCAAATCGACTTCGGCCACGAATACTGGACCACGCTCATCGCTTGGTACCAAAACGGCGGCAACAAGCATGTCGCGGCCTTCCTCGATACGCTCGACATTTCCGGCTTTAATCCCAAAGCGCCGCCACCGAAGACCGCCGCATTCTGGGAAATCGTTGCGACCAGTGAAGCCCCAGAAGACGCCGAGCTCGCTGACGCCATCGATCGTTTCGGTCGGCAACTGCATCCGGGTGAAATCGAGCCCGGAACTACAGCGGATCAACGTCGGCCGGACGTGTTCACGTTGCTCGATCTGGTGGGGGCGAAGGGGAACGAACTGCTCGAAGACATCCTAGCGCCCAAAAACCGACGCGCTGTGCCACACAGACTTAATCGCTGCGGTTACAGAGCCCATCGCAACACAATAGCCAAGGATGGCTTATGGCGCATCAAAGGCGCTCGGCAAACCGTGTACGTGAAAGCCACGCTTTCCACTGAGGACCGCAAAACGGCCGTCGATAAGTATCTGGAAGGCGCGAGCACGAAAAACGGCAGCCAAGGAGAAACACAACGGTCGAACGGGTGATCGCGGCTTGGAGACATGCCGCCTCAATCGGCAGTCGTCTCCGACTACGCCCGGGACGGTTCGAGCACATCGCCGCCTGCTGCGCCTATTCCGGTCGGCCCTATGTCTTCGGCGGAACGAGCGGCCTGCGGCGCGTGAGCGTATCTCCGCACTGACGGACCGACCGCATTCCGGACGCCGCGACTGACGGGAGCTCGTTGGGTTTGACCTCCGCGCCGAAATGTTCTCGGCGGAGACGGTGCCGGCCGAGCAGTGACGACGGCCTACCCGCAGGACGGCGAGACTGAAGGACACGACGGAAGACGGGGCCCGCCTAAGACGCGTCAGTGGTGGCAGTGATGTCAGTGGTTCTCCCACAAGATTTTTACATCGCGTTTTAACAACTGGACTCGCGTGCGCGCGATTCTGGAAACGATAGGCCAATCAATAAATTCATCCATTTTAAAATGTTGTGGGAGAACACTGATTTCACTGACGGAGCGGTCCGCTCCAGAGTCTTTTGCTAGCTGTGTCAATACGATAACTGCGTCAGTGGTAGGAAGGATGCCCGCTGATACCCGACCGTAAGTTCTTCAGGAACGTTCAAATCCGACGGAATCCGTTTCAACGGCCATAAACTCAGGGCCAAGGGGCCCCGCTGAAACCCTCGCGCCTTAAAAAAAATCGCCGGTGAGTCGCAGCCGCCGTTGTCGCAGCCCGCCGTTGTGCATTGCAATATTTTTCTTCCTTTTGCCGCCCTTTGCAGGTCATTGCTGGCGGTGGCGTCGGTTGTGCCCACCTACAGAACGCCCGCCAATTCAACGTCTCTCGCATGCCGACCAGTTCTGCCGCCGCGCCCGAAATCGCAGTTGCGCCCATAAAATCGGCGTTTCTCGCCTTGCGCAGTGTCCCATGAGGGCCTATTTATGGGACAGTAACACGAGGAAAAGCCTGAAAAATCATGACAAATCCGCATCTGGCGCTGGTGGCGCCGACCACCGTTATTGGGACAGTTGCCGATCGCCGGAGCCCGCCGCGCCGCAAACGCAACGCCGAGGTCCGCGCCCGTGAGTACCTCACCGATGGCGAGATCGCCCGCCTGATCACTGCCGCCGGGGAGAACCGCCATAGCCACCGCGACGCCACCGCGGTGCTGGTCGCGTATCGGCACGGCCTGCGGGCGGCCGAACTCGTCACGCTGCGGTGGGACGCGATCGACTTCGCCCATGGCCGCCTGCATGTCCGTCGTGCCAAGGGCGGCTCCGAGTCGGTCCACCCGTTGTCCGGCCGCGAGTTGCGGGCGTTACGCCGGCTCAAGCGCGATCAGGACCCAGCGTCGCCGTTTATCTTTCACGTCCGAGCGCGGAGCGCCGTTCACGACCGCGGGCTTTCGTAAGATGATCGCGCGGCTTGGCGTTGCAGCCGGATTCGGTTTTCCAGTGCACCCGCATATGTTGCGACACGCCTGCGGCTTCAAGCTCGCCAATGACGGCGTCGATACCCGCTCGCTGCAGGCCTATCTGGGACACAAGAACATCCAGCACACGGTGCGCTACACCGAACTGGCGCCGACCCGGTTCAAGAACTTCTGGCACGATTGATCGGCCCGCCAGCGCCAGGAAGCGCTGCAATGTGTTGCTGCCGGCGAGGCTTTCTCCGACGTAGCTCGCACGTACGGCGTCGATCCCGCGGCGATGGCCGACTGCGGAGTTGATTTTCAGATTTCCCCAAGGGTGCAGAATGGGATATGCTCACAATGAGGATATACCATGAATGCACCCACTGTAGTTGCGGGCAAGTCCCCAGATAGTCGGCCAACTCAGAACGCCAAGTCGCGGGGCCGGTCTCGGCTCACGAACAAGAAAGATTTGCTGCCTGGTGTCGATGGCCGCACGGTCATCTACCGTCGGTTTAGGGACATCGCGTCGCAAGTCGCTCTCGATCAGGGCGGACTGGACCAGCTAAGCGAGGCTCGGCTGCAACTGGTTCGCCGGTTTGCTGCCGCTGCCGTCTTGGCCGAGCAGCTCGAGGCAGCTCTTGCCAATGGCCAGGAGATCAACGTCGAGCGCCATGCTCTGCTGTGCTCCACGCTGACGCGGCTGGCACAACGCATCGGCATTGATCGGCGCATGCGCAACATCACGCCGAGCTTGCAAGAATATTTGGCGATGAAGGATCAGGAGGACGCGGTCGAAATAGTAGAGGCCGCAGAATGACGACGATCATCGATGCATGTCGCGATAAGCATCTGTTTGCGCGGTGGTTTCGTGATTGCGCTTCGTGGCAGTCGTGGTTTGTGTTCTTGAGCGCATTGTTTGCGCTACCGATAACTCCTCAGCAGCTCGAAGTTTATCGCGGCTGTACGGGTCGCACGAATCCGCCGACAGGACCTATCAGCGAGGCGTGGCTCTGTTGCGGCAGACGTGCTGGCAAATCGTTCATGCTCGCTCTGTGCGCGGTGTATCTCGCCGTGTTCCGTGACTATCGCCAATATCTTGCGCCCGGCGAGCGCGGAACGCTGATGGTGATTGCGGTTGATCGACGGCAGGCGCGCACAGTTCTGCGCTACATCCGTGCGCTGCTGAGCGAAGTGCCGATGCTCAAGCGCATGATTGAGCGCGAGACGGCAGAGAGTTTCGATCTCACCAATTTCGTGACCATCGAGGTTCACGTCGCGAGCTTTCGCAGCACCCGAGGTTACACGCTGATCGGCGCGCTGTGCGATGAGATCGCCTACTGGCCGACAAGCGAGGACAGTTCCGAGCCTGACCGCGAGATCGTCGGCGCGTTGCGTCCTGGCATGGCGACGATCCCGAACGCGGTGCTGCTGTGCGCGTCATCGCCTTACGCGCGCAGCGGCATCTGTGGGATGCGCATCGCAAGCACTTCGCCAAGGACGGCGATCCGATACTGGTTTGGCAGGCCGATACGCGCACGATGAACCCGTCTGTTCCGCAGTCGATCATCGATGAGGCCATGGAGCGCGATCCGCTTTCTGCCGCGGCTGAATATGGTGCGCAGTTTCGCAGCGACATTGAAAGTTATATCACCCGCGAGTGTGTGGAAGCGTGCGTTAGTCTGGGCGTGCACGAACGGTTACCGGTTTACGACGTAACCTATAGCGCCTTCGTTGATCCTTCTGGCGGGTCTGCCGATAGCATGACGCTCGCCGTTGGTCATCGCGAGGATACTGTTGTGGTGGTCGACGCCATTCGCGAGGTGAAGCCGCCGTTCAGTCCCGAGGATGTGGTCGATGAATTCGTCACGACGCTGAGAAAATATCGCATCATCAAGATTACGGGCGACCGCTACGCAGGCGAATGGCCGCGCGAGCAATTCAGGAAGCTCGGCATCACCTACGAGCCTGCCGCTAAGCCGAAGTCCGATCTCTATCGCGATCTGCTGCCGAGCATCAATTCACGGCGCGTCGATTTGCTCGATCATTCGCGTCTTGTCAATCAGTTGGTCTCGCTCGAACGCAGGACAGCACGCGGCGGACGTGACTCTATTGATCATGCTCCTGGCGCGCACGATGATATTGCTAACGCCGTTGCTGGCTGTGTCGCTGGTCTGAATGCGAGCAGCGGATACGAGTCCCTCGACTGGGTCTGCGGCCCCGACGATCCGGCACCCCCGATGATGCCGATGGGCGGCAACGGCTGGGGGCATCCTCTGTTGCGGCATTCTCTTTTACGCTGGCGATGATGAAAGGAAGGGAAGCCAATGATCCACGAGCTACAAACGCAAGCGCGCTGATGATGTTGACGACGACGATGATGATGACGCGTTCGACGATGCCGTGTGCTGAAGGACGGAAGGAGCATCCGCGTGCCGATCTCGTTCGTGGATGCATATCAGCGAGCCCAGTTCAACGATGTTGCCGTGCATGATGGCCTGGGCAACCCGGCAGGCCGCCGCGCTAGCCTTCTGGTGTGTCGACGCGGCCTACGCCAGCCCGGACGTCGAGATCTTGAACGCTGTTGAGCCCGGCTTGGCGCCGACCGGTGGTCCGCTGATCCTGGCCTCTAGTCCACACGCGCGACGCGGCGTGTTGTGGGAAGTGTTCAGGCGCCATCACGACGCGGGTGGCGACCCGCTCATTCTCGTTGCTTATGGTGCGAGCCGGACGCTCAATCCGTCTTTGCCGCAGCGGGTCACGCGTGTCTGGCGTTCGGGCTCAGCCCACACGATCTCCTCGGGTGCCTTACCGTGATAACGGCTGGCATTGGCCTCCATCACGCTGGCATCGACGGCGAACCCTTCGCCCTTGATCAGGCCGGCTGCCATGCAGACGGCGACGAAACGCTCGAAGATGTAGCGAAAGACGTCGCTCTTCCGGAACCGATGGAGGCGGTTCTCGGAGAACGTTGAGTGGTGCGGAACCCTGTCGTCGAGGTCAAAAGGAGCCTATGCTAAGGTCACGCCTGGAAATAAAATTAAGTTCCACGCGCGCCGGGAGGAAATCATGCGGAAATCATTGCTTGCCGCCAGCGTCAGCATTGCGGCCGTTGCACTTTCATCGCCACAACCGCTCCGGGCGCAAGGCGACGTCGACCAACAGCTCGGCAGCGTTCGTTTCAAGACATCGTGCAACGAGGTCGCGCAGCGCCGCTTCGACCGCGGCATGCGTTATCAGCACTCGTACTGGTACCTCCAAGCGAAGGAAGTCTTCGAGGAGGTGCTGAAGGCCGACCCGACCTGCGCCATGGCACATTGGGGCATCGCGCTCACGCTGCTCGACAATCCGCACAGCGCGATTCCGAGGCCGAATCTCGCCCCTGGCCTCGCCGCCATCCAGAAGGCCAAGGCGATGGGTGCCAAGACCGAACGTGAGCGCGATTACGTCGACGCATTGATGCTGATGTACGCCGACCATGACAAGCTCAGCCATGTCCAGCGCATCCGTGCATTCCGCGACGCGCAGGAGAAGCTTGCGGCCAAGTATCCGGACGACGACGAGGCGCAGATCGCCTACGCCATCACGCTCAACACCTCGGCCTCACCCGCCGACAAGACCTACGCCCAGCAGACCAAGGGCGCCGCGATCCTGGAGCCTATCTCCAACCGCCTGCCACAGCATCCCGGCGTGACGCACTACCTGATCCACCTCTACGACTATCCGGCGACCGCCGAGAAAGGCCTCGATGCCGCCAACCGCTACGCCAAGATCGCGCCGGCGGCGCCGCATGCGCAACACATGCCGTCGCACATCTACACCCGCGTCGGCTACTGGAAGGAATTGATCGAATCCAACATCGCCTCGGTGAAAGCGGCGAAGGCGGAAAAATCGGTCGGCAATTATCTACACGCCCAGGACTACATGGTCTATGCCCACCTCCAGCTCGGCCAGGACAAGCGGGCGCGCGCGGTCATGGACGAGATGATGCGGGAGACCGATTTCAAAGCGACCGTCTCGGGCGCGGACTATGCGCTGGCGGCCTCGCCGGCGCGCTACGCCGTTGAACGCGGCGACTGGGACGGCGCGTCGCAATTGTCGGTGCGACCGAGCACCTTCAACTACGTGATGGCGATGTCGCATTTCGCCCGAGCGCTCGGCGCCGCGCGCTCCGGCAAGCCGGACGCCGCCCGTGCCGATATCTCCAAGCTCGCCGAGCTGCGCGACAAGCTGCGCGAAGCCAAGGACGCCTATTGGTCGGAGATCGTCGACATCCAACGACAGGTCGCGTCCGCGTGGGTGCTATACGCGGAAGGTAAGCACGACGAGGCGCTCAAAGCCATGAGCGCCGCGGCGGACGCCGAGGATAAGACCGAGAAGCACGCCGTTACGCCGGGCCCGCTGGCTCCGGCGCGCGAGCTTTACGGATTCATGCTGCTCGATCGCGGCATGGCCAAAGAGGCGCTGGCCGCCTTCGACGCGACCAAGGTCAAGGAGCCGAACCGTTTCCTGGGCTACGCGGGCGCGGCGCAGGCCGCGGAAAAACTCGGCGACAAGGCCAAGGCAAAGGAAAACTACCAGAAGCTGATCGCGCTCGCCGCAGCCGCCGATTCCGATCGGCCGGAGGTCGCCGCCGCCCGCAAGTTCATGGCGAGTAACTAGGACGCGCCATCCGCCGAACTGCCGGTGATGCAATGAGGACAACCACCGCGATTTCCGTGGCTGCCGCCTTCGGACTCGGGGGACTGGTCGGCGCGTTCACATTGCTGGCGGGCAACCGGACGGGGGATGACGGCGCGGCAGGAAGCCCGCCCCGCCCCGTATGGGGCGAAGTGCAGTGGCCCTTCCCCATGGATCAGTGGGGCAAAGGCAAGGCGTTCCAGTGCAAGCCGGCTGACTGCGGCACGGAGGTGAAGATCTATCTTCGCGCCAAGCTCGGCTCCTGCAATTGCACGACTGGTGTGGCGGACGACGCGGAGCTCGATCGCATGAGCGACTTCGATCTTGTCGGCGGCGAGGTTTCGCCCCTCGGCGCCGGCCAGTCAATCACAGTTGCCTGGATGAAGGGTCGCAGTCGCGCCTACACACTCACGGCTCGCAATCCGCCAGGTAAGACCGCGCTGTCAGTCGCCTTCAACGACCGCTGCGACATGGTCGTTGCCACGGTCGTGCTGCCGCACGATCGACCGGCGACGATCGAGCCACGTGTGATCGATTTCCTGAACAGCAGTACCGTGCTGCGCTGGGCCGAGGTCACGCTGGGGTTATGACGTTCTAGTCCCATTAGATCTCACCAGGGGCAAGGTCCAGGCCAAAACCGGAAATCCTCGCTCCGAGCAAATGTTGTATTCGATCACCTCGTCCGCACGAGCGAGCAGCGACGTAGGCATGTCGAGACCAAGCGCCTTCGCAGTCTTGAGGTTAATTATGGTTTCGAATTTTATTGGCGCCTGCACCGGCAGGTCGGCAGGTTTAGAAGCAGACATGCGACGGACGCTCTCATGTCCCAATCGCTGCCATATGCACTGCAACAAAGTCTGGGGGATTTAATGGAAAATCTGCCAATAGCCACTGTTGGCGATTCCTAGCTCGATCACTTCATCCCATACGCCCCAGCTCGGTCAGCAGAAGTTCTTCCACATCAGGGGGCAACGTGACGCGCCGTACAACATTTGGCCAAAGGGTGACCGGCGGCGCAGCAATCAACTCATTTGCGAGTGTGACGACTTGAAGATCGTCGTTGAGGTGCGCCTGGCGGCCGCAATTTTGGGCAAGACATGCTGCGCGTGGAAAGCACTCTCGATAATTGCAGATGCGGCCGATATAGCGCCCAAGTTCATCGGCAAGGAAAATATCGGCGCCAAGGTTCATGGTTTGAGCAAGGCCTTGGAGTTGCCGACCAGCGCGCGCCAGGCGAGATAGGCCCATGCCGCCATCTATCGTGACGAGCACATCAGCGTCTTTTGGGATTGCCTTGGTCGTCGTCAACGAACCCAAGAGGGCGACGCCCAGAACGCCAGGACAGTCACGAACTGCGCGCACGAAGGAGAGGACACCAAGAAGTAAAGGCCGCCTCGGTTCAGCTACCGAGGGCGTAGGTCCGTAGTATCGGTTGCGTTTCATTAGCGGGCA
Source organism: uncultured Alphaproteobacteria bacterium (assembly GCA_963777755.1). Lineage (GTDB taxonomy): Bacteria > Pseudomonadota > Alphaproteobacteria > Rhizobiales > Xanthobacteraceae > DATFWC01. The sequence continues at coordinate 20,649 of CAVZSC010000039.1, read as the reverse complement.
GTCGCTGAGACTATTCGATCACCTCGTCGGCGCGGGCGAGCACGGACGGCGGCACCGTGATGCCGAGCGCCTTGGCGGTCTGGTTATTGATGACCATCTCGAACCGCGTCGCCTGCCGGAGCGGCAGCTCGCCCGGCTGGGTCCCACCCAGGATTTTCGCGACCTGCTCGGCGGCGCTCGTATAAACCTCGGTTGAGGTCGCGCCGTAGGAGATCAGACCGCCGGCATCCACGTAGAAGCGGAACGCGTGCATCGTGGGTATTCCGGCCTTGATGGCAAAGTCACCGAGCTGCCGAGGCCGCGGATGAGAGCTGAGAACCATGTCGGGATACACCAACAAGCCATCGGGGCGGTCCTTCGCGATCGCCGCGAGCTCTGGCTCCAGCTCCTCAGCGGCCGTCACCTCAGCCGACCGCAACTGGACACCCAGGCGCTTGGCGGCCTCCTGCGTCAGCTCGAACGCGTTGGTCAAGGCTTCAGGGTCCTGCAGAAACGTCACCCGCTTGGTTGTCGGAACCAGTTCCTTGAGGATTTCGAGGCGCTTCGGCATCAGCTCCGACGTCATGCACGTCACGCCCGTCACGTTGCCACCGGGCCGGACAAGCCGTGAAACGTGTACGAAGGGATCGCACGAATAGGTGACGACCGGCGTGGACTTCACGGCTGCGGCGACGATGCGCGTCGCCCGCGTCCCGATGGTGAACAGGACGTCGACCGGAAGCTGCGCCAGCTCGGCAGCGAGCCGAGCCATGCGCTCGTAATGGCAATCCGCAAATCGCTGCTCGATGACGAGGTTCTTTCCTTCGACGTAGCCCAGGTCAGCAAGGCGAGCTCGGAAAAGAGCGAGATGCGGGCGTTGCGGACCCGGACCGCAAACCTCCAACCAGCCGAGGCGATAGGTCGTTCCGGCCTTCTGCGCCTGCGCCGGCGTGGCGAGCAGGCTTGCACCGACAGCGAGAACTACAAGCCCGGTCGAAAAGGCCGCTTGGTTCGTCATGGAGTGACCTCAGGTCCGCTGCCGCCACGTCCGAAGCCGCGTCGCGCTCCGCCTGCTCCCAGTTTCGATCACGGCATCGTATCGGATCGGCAAGCGCGTTGACAGCAGGCTGAGCCAGGGTTCGCCACTGCAACATGAGATGCTAGTCGATGTCGCAGTCGGGTCATTCGCGTCGATTTTGGCCTGTCAGAGCCATGTCCGCTTTCCCCCTGATAGCGACCGTTTAGCGGACATCGCCGGATGTCCGAAAAGTGCCAATTGCGACAGTTTCAGTCGCTCGGTCGATCGGCTCCTCGACGCGGGAGAGTAGCGTAGGCGGGGTTTTGATTCCGAAAGCCAAGTCAGTCATGGAGAACTGACAAGCAGTGCAATGCCGCAGGTAAGGAGCGCACCGATCCAGACGAAGTCGAGATTGATCCACCCCCGGCGCAGGAAGGCGATCCCGGTCCAGTTATAGACGGTGATCGAGATGACCGTAATCGCCGTCAGCGTCGCGACAGTATGCACACCAAGTGCGGCCAAAGCGGCGGTCGTCACTCCGCTGCCGGTAATTCCCGGAGTCCCAAAGGCGCAAATCGGTAACAGCACGGGGATGAGCATTAAACCTGCCCCGTGCGCACTCGCCATGAGGAAGGACCACAATGCCAGGCCGGCCGCCCCGGTCTGCATGCCGACACGTATGCGTTGGCGATGACCGTAGAGCGCGTGCCAGAGCGCCCAGCCGATTAGCACAGCGGCGGCGATGCGGGTTAGCACCACCCGATCGACAACAAGACCAAGTACGAGCGCGGCGATGAGCACTGCTGCAACGGCCGTCGCATGCCCGATCGCAATCGGAACAAGCGACAGGAGTACAACCCGCTGGCTGTTGCGGTGAAGCCCAAGTGCTACCGCAAAAAGCCAGCCCATCGCCGGGTTAACGCCGTGAAACAAACCGATCCCAGCAAGCGCGATCCACGGCCAGATGTCGGTAGGAATATCGGGCATGATAATCACCGCCTCGGCCGGTCGACCTCAAGGATAGCAGTAGGAATCCGACGAGCAGTCGCCACCCTGCAGCCTTACCTGATGCGGCAGATGCCCCTTCGGCCAAGCGACGAAGAAGCTGGGGTCGAACGCAATGCCGCCGTCGGGCTTGGCGTCGAGCTTCACCATCCAGCCGTCGAAGCCGCCATCGTAGAACTGCGGATCGATGGCCCCGTAGAGAGAATTGGTGAAATAGACGCGCTTTCCATCGCGGCTAATCTCGACCATTTGTGGTCCACCGCTGAGCTTGCCGTTCTTGGCACCAGGATGGCTCGCGCGCGCGACAATGCCGCCGATCCTGACCTTGCCGGTAAGTTTGGGATTGAGCGGGTCGGAGACATCGTACTGTTGTAGATCACCAGTGCCCCAGCAGGAGACGTAGAGGAAGCGGTCGTCCATCGACAGATCAATATCGGTGACAAGTGGCGGGCAGGCTTTGAAGCCCTTGAGCACCGGGGGTAGATGATCGGGATCGGCAGGCTCTGCCGGGATCGTGATTACTTTCTTGGCTGCCCATTTGTTGCCGTCGCGGTACCAAGTCCAGATAGACGAGGAGAGGTCTTTGAGACTGACAACGCAATTGACGAAACCGTAAGCCTTGGTTGGGTCATGCGCCGGGCGCAGCTCGAATACCAACTGGTGTTCGGCGCCGAAGTCTACGGTTTGCAAGTGCTTGCGTTTGGTGAAATCCCAGAAGTGCAATTGGTGGCCGTATTTGCCGCCAAGCAGAACTTCGGGTACGAGCCCATTTTCGAAAGTGTCGGGCGTGCCCCATTCGCTGGTTACCATAGTGTCGTGGCCGAGATGCCACCAGGCGTCATAGGCGAGCTGTTGCGGTCCGCGCTCGACCTCCCATCGACCGAGCGGCTCAAAGCTTTCGTGATCCATTACGAATACGCCGCCCGGCGCCTTGCCGTCCTTGTTGCCAAGCGCTGCGACGTAGATGCCGCCGGGCCCGCAATGAACGGTGTGGGGCCGCGTGTAGCCGGTCTTCTCGGCGATCTCGTCTGGCTCGATGGTCTTGACGAGTTTGGGCGAGCGCGGATCGGGCTTAGTATCGAAAATGTAGATGCGCGAGGAACGCAGACCGGGGACCACCAGATAGCGGCGCTCCACATGTGGGTGCGGCGCATTGGGGCACAGGCACGAGGAGCAGGCATTCCAACCGAAATGATGGAATTCGTCGCCGGTGTTTGTGGCCGAGACCGTCCCTACGATTTTGGAATAAGACGATGATTTTGGATCGACGTCGACGACGCCGATAGCGTCGGGGGCCTGACGGGTCGGATCGAACGCTGCCACATATGCGACCGTTTCGGCCGGAGCCTTTGCTGCTTGTCGCGGAGAAGGGTAAAAACTCGGATCAGGTTGCCAAGTTGCCATTGGTACCTCCCAAGAGTGATGAACCTCACTGTCTCACCTAAGGCTCACTTAAGGGGCGCGCACTGGTCCAACGGCAAGCAAATCCCTGCCGATGTTGCCCAAAGCTCGACAGCAACAATCGTATCGATTGGAGCTAGCGCTTTGGAAGGGGCTTTGTGACCTCAATCGCGTGCTGCGGCGCCTCAACAAGCGCCGCCTGGCGCGGCTTGAGGCCGATATCCGTTCCGTTTCTTCACTGAACTCGGCGGCCTGCTCTCCTATGGAAATGACCTGATCGATGATTTCCGGCGCGCGGCGAACTACGCCGACCGCATCCTCAGGGGAGCGAATCCGAGCGAACTTCCCGTGCAGTTTCCAGTCAAATTCGAATTGGTGATCAATCTCAAGACCGCCAAGGCGCGCGGCCTCGACGTGCCATTCCTCCTGCAGCAGCGCGCCGCTGAGGTGATCGAGTAATGAATTGCTCCACTTCCGCTAATGGGATGGTCCGGTTGTGCTCCTGCCCCGCCAGCAACAAAAAGCTGGCAAGGGGCGCCAACGACGACAAGGAACACGCCATGTCCCAGACCGTCCCAACAGCCATTGCCGTCCTCGGCATCGACATCGGCAAGAATGCATTCCACTCGTTGGCCACGATGATCGAGGCGCGATCGTGCTGCGTCAGAAGCGGTCGCGTGGTCAGGTGGAGTTTCGCCAACCGGGGTTAGATCGCGGAGCGACCCGGTAAGCACGCGTTCTTTGGGGCGGCCCCCTAGGCGCGCACCGGCGAAGTGTCAAACCGCATGTGCGACCCGTTAGCGCCGCGTTCCCGCGGGTGTCCTGCTTCTGCAACACCGAACGCGAGCGCTTGTCGGGAGGGCTACATTCGTCAGCGCAATCGGCTCATACCTTCGAGTGTCACGAGTTGCTCGACATGATGGGCCCATTTCGTCAGGAGTGCCCGCTTAGTTCGAGCGGGTACCCGTGCGAATAGGCGACAACGGCCATGTTTGCTACACATTCGCGACCGACCTGGTGCCGACCAATGTCCGCTGTGCCTCCAATAGCGAGGCATGGTCCGAAATGAAGCTAAGTGCCCGAAGCAGACATCAAGTCAAAACCTAATCAACCACCTCGTCTGCGCGTACGAGTAGCGACGGTGGCAGATTAATCCCGATGGCTTTTGCGGTTCTGGTATTGACCACTAATTCGAATTTCGTCGGTTGCTCGACCGGCATGTCGGCCGGCTTGGCGCCTTTCAACAGCTTGGCCGCGATGTTGCCGGCCTGCCGCCACAACTGGACTAGACTTGGCCCGTAAGACACCAGGCCCCCGTTCTCAACGTTTTCTTTCCACTGGTAGATCGTCGGTACGCGGTGTGCGGCGGCAATCCCAATAATCTCTCCGGACAACGACGAAAGAAACGGAGAAGCGAATACGTTGACGGCTTGCGCCTCGCCCTTTCGCGCCGTTGCAAAGGCTTCCGCAAGGTCGTCGCGATGCTGCACTTTTAGGACCTGCAGTTGTATGTTCTTGGCCCGGGCAGCGTTCTCAGTCATTGAGACTTGCGATATGCCGCTAGTGGGGTCCCAGAGGGCCGCGACACGCGACAGTCCTGGGACAATCTCACTCAAAATCTCCAGCCGCTTCGCACTGAGTTCCGGCGCGAGTATCGTCAACCCCGTGGTGTTACCGCCGGGTCGCGACAAACTGGCGACAAGTCCCGCTCCAAGGACATCGTCGGTGAAGGCAAGGATGGGAATGGTGCCGGTCGCTTGTTGAGCGATTTTGGGCGCATAATCTCCGCTAGCCTGAATCACCTCCACGTTCAGACGTACAAGCTCGGCGGCGAGCTCCGGGAGATGCTGGGAACCGCGGCGAGAGTAGCGCAGCTCGATGGTTAGATTTTGGCCCTCGATATATCCCGCCTCACGCAATCCTTCGCGAAACAACTCCAATCGGGGGGACGCTGGTGCAGAGGCGCCGGGCCACAGCACGCCGACGCGGCGCACGCGCTGGCCCTGCTGCGCGTGTGCAGCGAGCGGCCACGCCGCTGCTGCCCCGCCCAGAAGCGTGATGAAATCGCGCCTCCTCATTCAATCACCTCGTCGGCGATGGAGAGCAAGCCGGACGGCAGCGTAAGCCCGAGCGCCTTCGCGGTCTTAAGATTGATCACGAACTCGAACTTGGTCGACTGCATGACCGGTAGCTCGGACGGCTTTTCGCCCTTGAGAATTCGGCCGGTGTAGAGGCCAGCGAGACGATAGCCATCGGGCAGGCTGGTGCCGTAGCTCATCAAGCCGCCTGCCACGGCTTCCTCACGCACGTTGTAGATCGCTGGAAGCGCATAGTGAGCCGCCAGAGTGATAAACAGCTCTTTGCGGGCAGTAAAAAATGGGTGACTGCCAAGCAGCAGCGCTGCGGCCCTCGCCTGCGCCAATGTCCTGAAAGCTCCGTGAACGTCCTGTTCAGTGGCGACATTCAGGATGAGGATCCGCTGATCGATGGATTGTGCCGCCGCGCGGATATCGTTCAACTGCGTTTCGATATCCCGAGCATTCGGGTTAAGCAGAACGCCGATGACGCCAGCGTTGGGAATCAGCTCGCGTAAAAGCCCCAGGCGCTTGCCTCCTAACACCTGGAGGAAAATGTTGACGCCGGTCACGTTGCCGCCCGGCTTGTCGAGGCTGGAAACGAGTCCAGCCTTGACTGGATCATCCCCGCTCGTGAAGACCACAGGAATTGTCGCGGTGGCGGCCTTGGCAGCCAGCGCCGCAGGAGGCCCGCCCGCAAAGAGCACGGCAACTTGCCGGCGCACTAGATCGGCGGCTAAGGCTGGCAGTCGATCAAATTGATTGTCCGCGTAGCGGTACTCGACCGCGATGTTTTGGCCCTCGACATATCCGATCTCGCGCAAGCCTCGATGAAATCCGGCAGCTGACGAAGGGTTGGATTCGAGCGGCGAGCTGCGCAGGAACCCAATCACCGGCATCGGTTGCTGCGCGTGGGCGACCAGTGGCCACGTCGCGGCCGCAGCACCCAGAATACTGAGAAATTCCCGCCGCCTCATGTCTGCCCCCAAAGGCTCAGGAGGCCCCCATCGTAACGGTTCAAATGAGCAGATTGGTAGGGGTCAAAAGCGATTTCGCTTCTGCAACATGGAATGCGGCCGATGTCCGTCAGAAGCGGACATAACGCAGCGCAGCAAATTGCAGTCTATTCGATCACCTCGTCGGCGCGGGCGAGCACGGACGGTGGCACCGTCAGGCCGAGTGCTTTCGCAGTCTTGAGGTTGACGGCCAGTTCGTACTTGGTCGGAGCCTGCACCGGCAGGTCGGCCGGCTTCTCGCCTCTCAAAATGCGATCGACATATCCCGCCGCAAGCCGGTACTGGCCGACCAGCTCGGGCCCATAGGAGATCAGGCCACCGGCGGTGACGAAGGAGCGGTAAGGATAAACAGTTGGCCAACGGTGCCGTGCAGCCAACGAGATGATCAGGCCGCGATGAATCATGACCTGCGATCCCACCGCAACGATCACGCCGCTGTTTGGGAAGCGCGCAAATTCCGTTGTGCTGCGCTCGATGTCGGCAGAGTCAAGCAGACTCAACTCCACCCCGGCTGCGCGCGAGAAGGCCTGGATGACAGCCCATTGTCCGGCAGAGCCGCTGGTGTCAAAAGTTCGGAATACGCCCACGCGCGTAATCTGCGGCGCGACCTCTTTGAGCAGCTCAAGCCATTTTGCGCTCAGATCGAATTCGAATTGGAGAAAGCCGGTGGCGTTGCCGCCGGGCTGCGCCAAGCTTTTGATGGAGCCGCTGCCCACCGGATCGATGGACTGCGCGAACACGATGGGCACGCTGCGGGTTTCCCGTAGCAGCGCCGGCAAGGTCGGCCCGCTCCCCGCCAGGATGACATCCGGATTGAGAGCGATCAGATCCGCTACATTTTTGCGCAGGCGCGGGACATCGCCCGCGCCTCCAGCGCGTTTCGATCCGCACGTTTCGGCCGACCTCCCAGCCCGTCCTCTCCAGCCCTTGCAAAAACGCCGCCAGCTGGGCCTGCATATCCGGTTCATCGGACGTGGCGTGAGTCAGCACTCCGACGAGCCGCACGCGCTCCTGCGCGGCCAGCGGCATCGCCACCGCGCCACCGAGAGCCGCGATGAAATCGCGCCGTCTCATATCCGCCCCCCCCAGATCAAGAGACGACATCGTGCGCCTCATACAAGTATTTTGATAGAGGCTGAGACGGCTTCGTCACGGCAATATCAGACGCTGCTCGATGTCCGCTCCGGGTGTGCGCCGTGGAAAGGCGGCGTTTTCCAGTGGGTGCAAGCCCCACTCGGCGACCGCTCCAGCCGGAAGCAATCGGAGCAGTCATGGAGGTAACGAAGTGGCTGAAGCCTTCGATTAGCGTGTCACGAATTGGTGACAGCGCGAGTGTGCAGGCCGCAACGCGAGTGAACGCTGAGCAAGCCTCGAAAAGGACGATGCGCAGGCCGACCCGACAACCCTTTCGGGGAAGGCTGGTACGGCTGGGTGAATGAGCGAAGCAAGACGCCCAGACGCTGCGCCGGGGTAGTGGCGGCGGCATGTACACAAGGAAGACGCACGCAACACGGGAAGCCCCAAGGTGTGGTCAGGGATGACCAACCGGACGCCCGCGAGGGACAGGCCGGATGCCCTGGGGTGGCGGAGAGGTTCGCAGTACCGCGGAAGCCGGGTAACGCCGGTGGAGGGAAGGGGCCTCAGTTCAAGACAGACGCAATACGTGGTGAGGGACCTGGAGATTGGGCAACCTATCAACTCCGAAATCTGTCCAGAAACTGCAGAAGGCGTTGCACGCGAAAGCTAAGGCGGAAGCTGGCTATCGCTTTTATACCCTGTACGACAAGATCAGCCGCGAGGACATCCTGGCTCACGCCTATGCCCAGTGCCGCTCCAACAAGGGCGCGCCTGGCATGGACGGACAGGATTTTGCGGACATCGACGCGTATGGGGTGCAGCGGTGGCTCGGCGAACTGGCGCTTGCGCTCAGGCAGGAGACTTACCGACCGGACCGCATCAGAAGAGTGTTCATACCGAAGGCCAACGGCAAACTCAGGCCGCTGGGCATCTCAACCGTGCGGGATCGGGTCTGCATGACAGCAGCGACGCTGGTGCTGGAACCGATCTTCGAAGCCGATCTTCCACCAGAGCAGTACGCCTACCGTCCCGGGCGAAACGCCCAACAGGCGGTGGTCGAGGTGGATGGGCTGCTGTTCCGCGGCCACCCGGAAGTCGTTGACGCCGACCTCGCGGACTACTTCGGGAGCATCCCTCATGCCGAACTCTTGAAGTCGGCAGCGCGCCGGATTGTTGATCGACGCGTGCTGCATCTGATCAAGATGTGGCTGGAATGCTCCGTGGAGGAAACCGATGATCGAGGACGGAAGACACGCACGACCGAAGTTCGGGACAAGCGGCGCGGCATTCCGCAAGGGTCACCCATCTCACCGCTGCTGGCGAATCTTTCCATGCGCCGGTTCGTGTTGGGATGGAAGATGCTCGGGCTGGAGCGAAGCCTCGGCACTCGCCTCGTGACCTACGCCGACGATCTTGTGATCCTGTGCAAGAAGGGCAAAGCCGATGAGGCGCTGCAGCAACTGCGCAGGATCATGAGCAAGCTGAAGCTCACGCTCAACGAGGAGAAGACACGCATCTGCAAGGTGCCGGAAGGAGAGTTCGACTTTCTGGGCTACACGTTCGGACAGATGCATTCTGCGAGAACCGGCCAGGCGCGCCTGGGATATCGGCCATCGAAGAAGAGCATCAAGCGCATGGTTGAGAAAATCCATGCACTGACAGACCGAACGGGGACATCGCAAGAAACCGCAAAGCTGGTGGGTAAGTTGAACCGCACGCTACGCGGATGGGCGAACTACTTCGAAGTAGGCACCGTCACCAAAGCGTATCGGGTGATCGACAGCTACACCGCGGTGCGGTTGCGCCGGTGGTTGCGCATCAAGCACAAGGTCAGACAACGCAGGGGCGGAACCTATCCACTCTCGCACCTCTACGGGCACTTCGGGCTCGTACGCCTGGGCCGGCTTGGGCACGACACGCCGTGGGCGAAGGCGTGAGGTCTTGTCCGAGAGCCGGATGCGGGAGATCTGCATGTCCGGTTCGATGAGCGGGATGTGGAAACGGAGCCATGGTCGAACCATTGAGGCACCGCCAGACGAAAGAGGCGGCAACAGATATGTTGGACCTACAGCCACCGCGTCACATCCCGACTCCACCCGCTGTGCTCCCGAAACCAGACAAGCCTCAATGCAACATCGACAGGACAGCAGCGCTGACCCTAACTTTCTCAAACAACCCGCTTTTTTGTGACGACGATCACATCGCGCTGGCCCAACACCCCTTAGTGTTTGAGCATCACGGGGGAGGCCATGATGTCCTTCGAAACCAACGCACAACTTTTCGATGTCGTCGGCACCGGTTACGTTGCGGAGCACCACGCTGAAGAAAAGTACCGCCATCTTTTGGAGGCGGAGAAGAGCGCTGTTGGTGGCGCAATGGCTTGGTTGGCGTTCTACGCCATTGCCATTGTGGTCGTCGTCATTAACAGCTTCCACAAGGCAGCCGATGTTGTGGTGGCCGCTGCGAATTAGATGCAGCGAAGCCAGCAAAAACCTGCATTTTGTGACGGCCAACACAGCGCTTGGCGTCTATTCGGCAGAACATACCCTCATGAATTTTAGCCGAGAGGTCGGCCATGTGCCTCGCAAGGCAAAGCAGCACCCAAGTTGCCCCGACCAAGTTTGAGGTGCCTGATCTGCCCCAGCGGAAAGACGACAATGTGCTGACGGTTGAGCAAGCCGCCATCGGTCTAGGACTTCAACGCTATTATCCAATTCACTCGGTCGGACCCACACCCGCACGTTTACAAATTCTTCTGAATTTGCTGCGGCACAACGGCGGGACAATCCGCACCAGAGCAATGCCGACCAACCACGAGACAGTTTGATACCCTTGGGGAGGATGAATGGTAAAGGGTGGGGACGCGGCCCGTAAGAAGGCCGCTGATTGCATGACGCTGGCCGCCGAAGCCTCGTCTGATGAGCGTCGTGACATGCTTAGGGCGATGGCACGCAGTTGGGCGACGCTCGCAAATCAACTGGACCGATTTGAAACGACCAGTGTTTCGCTGAGGAGCGACACTCGATCGGAATTGAGGCGGGCAAAACGCTCAAACGGCAGCTCGCTGGGGAGCTAGTCTAGCCGCACCGGTTACGCGCCCGATTGAGATTCCACGACGCTAGCCGACGTCCGAATTGGGGGCAAACCCGGAAACACTCGCTGCGAGTAGATGTCGAATTCATCCTCAATCTGAAGACTGCCAAATCGATCGGCAGAGAGATACCAACCTCGATCCTGCTGCGCGCTGACGAGATTATCGAACAGGGCGTGCGGTGCACGAAGTCCGGAAGTGTGTTGCAAAACTCTTTGTTGCGTTGCGAGAGCGCAACATTCGAATCCGCCCGAACGCTTCTTGGTTCAATGCTGCGAGTTTGCGTCCAACGCGATGCGGCGCGAGCAGCCATTCTCGCGCATCACCTGTCGCACCGGCGGAGGCTACGGCACGATAATCTACAGGCCGAACGCGACGGCGGCGATCATCCCCATGTTGTGAGAACGAAGCCGCTGCGTTGCGATCGGCATACCGCAGGCAAAGGAAAGGCCCCGCCAGGAGGAACCCAACGGGGCCTTAGCGAACTCCGACCCTTACGCCTGGGGGGCTGAGGTGGCCAGAGCCGCCATCCAGATGATTCCGGGACGGCCTTGCTGGTTCCGTGCAAAGTGGCGCCAGAATCCATCGCGGGGCGAGCCACTCACGCCTACGGCATGATAATCCACAGACCGAACGCGACGGCCGCGATCCGGCCCATGCAGGCCAGAACGAAGCCGCCGCGCTATTCTAGGGCCATCACTGTCCTCCGCTTACTGGTCACAAACCGAATGTAAACATTTCATCTCCAACATAGCAGTGAGCCACGTGGGGCTGTTTAGCGGTTGGAGACGAAGTGCAAATGAGTAGGGAGAGGGTATTAGGTGCCGTTTTGTGCACCGTTGTATTGATCAGCTTTACACTCGGTTTGGCCGTCATGATTTGGGAGCCGGGCGGCGAATCGGACCTGGTGACCGGCTCGATTGCCTCGAGTCGTGTCGCTGGCTCAATCCCTGAGCAGCCGCCGGCTGTTCTTCCGCCCCCGACGAACCAAACCGAACTCCCGGCGCCCCGCACTGCCAACGCGACCAGCACGTCGACTTCGTCGTGCAGTAACCGCCCGGATGCGCTGAGCGTGTCCCGTGTGGTTGAGATCGACACCGCTGATGGGCCCGGTTTTGGCTTCGAGAATTTCAAGGCTCACGATTTCCTGCGGGAGCACGAGGTGGTGCTGACATTCGACGATGGACCGTGGCCGGGCAATACCGTGGCCATTTTGAAGGCATTGGCGGATCAATGCACCAAAGCCATGTTTTTTCCTGTCGGCAAACACGTCATGTGGCAGCCGGACCTCCTCAAGAAGGTGGCCGCCGCGGAGCACACGATCGGTTCGCATTCCTGGTCTCATGCCGATTTGTCAAAACTACCCATCGACAAAGCCAAGGATGAGTTCGAAAAGGGGGCCAGTGCGGTGCGCGCTGCGCTGGGAGCGCCGGGGGCTTCATTCTTTCGCTTTCCAGGGCTGCGGCACCCACCGGAGATGGTCTCATATCTTGGAACCCGAAACATCGGCATCTTTTCGACTGACATGGACTCGTTCGACTTTAAGATTCGCAAGCCCGAGCAGGTCGTCGCTTCCGTGATGACCAAGCTAGAGAAGCGGGGTAAGGGCATCATCCTCCTGCACGACATCCAACACGTCACAGCTGTGGCGTTGCCAGAGCTTCTGGTTCAGCTGAAGGCCGGCGGCTATAAGATCGTGCAGGTTAAGGCGAAGGAGGCGGTGAAGACTTTGCCTGAGTACGACGAGGCGATCATGAAAGAGTTCGGCAACAACGTGAGCGCCCGTCCCACCGCCAGCGTTGTTCGTACTCTTCGCGAATGAGGAGGCGGATACGCCCGACATTCTCACCACATTCTAGGGAAATTGTTGTTAATCACGTGTGCGTGGCTCTCGCTGCGCGGTCGTGTCCGCACTGCTTGCACGACTTTCTTTGTCTTCCTGCCCTTGTTAGTGAGCGCGACCTTCTTCGGCGCCACGACCTCAGAAGCTGCTTGGGCGAGGGCCTGCTCACCGGCCGAAGCCTGCGGCGCAGGTGCCTGACGCGCGGTCAGGACCTCAACCGAGTGGCCGGCCTTGAATGGCTTGGGCAGTCCGTCAAAATTGGTGCTGACGGCGAGCTGACGGGGCGGCCCGAGTATATCTTCGGCGAAATAGATCAGGCCCAGGAGAGCTACGCCGACGACCGCACAGAACGAGAATATTGGCATCGTTACTCTCAACTGATCCGAACGTCGTGGGTATTGCATTGGTTTGCGAGGGTACATCGAACGGGCCCCTCGGTTGGGTCCTGTGGAACATGCTCTGCTGAACGACACCGGCCAGTCTGTGTTGGCCATCACAAAAACGTGGTTTCCAAAATGACGCACTTTCTAGCGGGCATCGCCCCGCATCTCATGTTGCAGTAGCGAAGATGGTGTAACGGGCCGGCCGAGCGTAGCGGCTACGGTGGTCGTCCCTCAAATTGATGGTGTCAATTAACCGGAGTCGGACGTGTCCGCTCCAAGCATCATCGAGGGACGACCATGGAACACTATGCCGGAATCGACGTGTCTTTGGAATGCTCGAGCGTGTGCGTTGTCGACGCGAGCGGCAAGATCGTTCGGGAAGGAAAGGTTGCGAGCGAACCGGAGGCGTTGATCGCCTGGTTCGGTTCACTCGGCTTCGGCCTGGTGCGGATCGGGCTCGAAGCCGGACCGTTGTCGCAATGGCTTTACGCGGCGATGCAGCAGGCAGGACTTGCGGTCGAATTGTTGGAGACCCGGCATGTGCGGGATGCGTTCAAGGCGATGCCGGTGAAGAGCGATCGCAACGACGCTCGCGGCATTGCGCAACTGATCCGTCTCGGCTGGTTCCGCCCGGTTCATTGCAAGTCGCTGGTGGCTCAGGAGGTGCGCGCTTTTCTCACTGCGCGCAAGCTCGTTCAATCGAAGCTGTTCGACATCGAGATGAGCCTGCGCGGCATTCTGCGTGGCTTTGGCTTGAAGGTCGGACCGACCACGCCGAACCGCTTTGCCGGGCGGATCAAGGAGCTTGTCAGCGGCCATGCCACGTTGGAAGTCGTGGCCGCGGCGTTGCTCGCCGTGCATGCAGTACTGCTGCGCGAGTTCGCAAGCTTCGAAAGAAGGGTACGGACGATGGCACGTGTCGATGCGCGGGCACGCCTGTTGATGTCGGCCCCCGGCGTCGGCGCGATCGTCGCGCTCACCTATGTGTCGGCAATCGACGATCCGACGCGATTCAAGTCTTCGAAGGGGGTTGGCGCGCATTTCGGGCTGACGCCAAAGAAGCATCAATCTGGCGAGAAGGATATCACCGGCAGAATCAGCAAGCTCGGTGACGGGTTGGTGCGCACGGCGCTCTACCAGGCCGCGCACATCATCCTGACCCGCCCGGTCAAGGGTCATCACCTCAAGAGCTGGGCGGCCAAGCTCGCCAGGCGAGCCGGAATGAAGAAAGCCAAAGTCGCGCTCGCGCGACGACTTGCCGTGATCCTGCACCGCATGTGGATCAACAACACTCAATTCGCCGCCACGGCTTGAACGAGGAGAGAACAAGAGATTTCGGGCGGGCCGCGACACCAGCCATCCCGAAGCGAAGTCCCGACGCCGGGACGATGGATCAGGTTAGGCCGGAAAACCGGACTAGTGGCATCACGACCACGCAGCGAAGATTGGCCGACCTGTCCTCATCGAATCCCATCAGGTGGCGGCCATGCGCCGACCCCGGACAGAAGCCAGACCCCGGCGGAAGGACAACGTATAAAAGGGATTGACCAATCACGGCCCGTTACAGAAGCCAGTTTCTGCCCCTATCAAAGGGCTCATTTGAACCGTTACGATGCCATCTCCTGAGCCTGGGGACGTCGCAGCGACAATGGCGCGGTGCTGTTCCGCGTCAGCGACGAGCCGGATGGAGAAACTCGGATTCCTCCGCGAAGGCAAACCCGCGCACTGATGCGCATCCGGCCGGCGCTCGGATTGATTCTGGGCGTTCTGTCGGCAGTGCCCGCTTTCGCGCAGGACGCGCCTCGCGAAGAACCGCCGGCGGTGGCCGGGCCGGACAAGCCGAGCGAACCCGGTGACGCACAGAAATCGGTGTGCCTGCTGCTCGAGTCGGCGGCGCGCGCCAACGGCCTGCCGGTGGAATTCTTTGCCCGCGTGATCTGGCAGGAGAGCCGGTTTCGCTCCGACGCTGTCGGTCCGGTCACCCGCAGCGGCAAGCGTGCGCTCGGCATCGCGCAGTTCATGCCGGGCACGGCCGCGGAGCGGAACCTGCTCAATCCGCTCGATCCGATTCAGGCACTGCCAAAGTCCGCGGAGTTCCTGCATGAATTGCGCAGAGAGTTCGGCAACCTTGGCCTTGCCGCCGCTGCCTATAACGCCGGGCCACGACGCATTCGCGAGTGGATGAACGGCTCGGGGGCGATGCCATCGGAAACGCGCAACTATGTGCTGGCCATTACCGGCGCTCCCGTCGAGCAGTGGTCCAAGGCCGGTCCCGACGCTGACGGAAAGCAAGAGCAGGGACTGGGCTGCGGCGAATTGATGGCGCTGCTCAGGCGCGCGCCCAGCCGGTTCGTTGCGGCGCTTGAGCAACGCATCGTCGCCGGCGTGGTGCAGCCGTGGGGGGTCATCCTCGGTGCCGATATGTCGCGCCCGCGCATGCTGAGCAAATACGCGGAGCTTCAGCAGCGTCACGCCGCAGTATTGGCCGGACGAGACCTATCCTGCTTGAGCGCAGCCGCGGTCCGCTGCCGCGTTATCAGGTCAGGATCGGCGCTGAAACGCGTGCGGACGCGAATGCGCTTTGCGCTCGCATTCACAAGAGTGGCGGCGACTGTGTCGTGCTGCGCAATCCTCGCGCCTGACGGGCCTCACACATCTCACGGTGTACTCGCAAACTCATCTAAACAAAGTAGCGCGTCAGTTCAACGAACGGCCGCGCGAAGCCAATCTCCCGCTTGCAGCCGTTTGGCGGCTGAATGAAAACTGTTGATGGCCAGTAGCGGATAATTCACTGCGAATATCGTCTCAATTCAGTGGCTTTCGCGGTAATAGTTTCGCGGGTCGCGGCCTCGACGATCGCACCAGCCAAGAGCTTGGCGATGCAGCCATAGCTCCAGTCATTCATGTGGAGCTCATCCTCCGACAGGAACACCTTGAACGGAATGTTCGCGACCTCGCGCCAGTGTCGCATCACCGCGAAGCGATGGAAAACGCCGACGTTAGCCTGCTTGGCGACGACGGAATAAAGCTTCAACAAATTTCCGATGCGCGGCGTGTTCCAGTCCGTCGACGACCTCAAGGCGGCTATCGATCGCTTCATCGCAGAAACAAACTCCGAGCCAAGACCCTTTGTCTGGATCGCCGATCCCAAACGCGTGCTCGCCGCTGTCAAACGAGGGAAGCAAGCGTTAGAGTCAGTCCACTAGGGTGCCGATCTGCACACCTGGCTGCAACGCGGCGGCGAAACCTTCCAGTGAAGTTGCGCGGCGAAGTCGAGAACGTCCCCGCACCCGGCGATGCTCGCGGACGCCTGACGTAGGCCGCTTTGCGCATCAGCGCAAATAAATGGCGGTAAATCGCAAGGCTTTGCCCGGTGTCCGTCGCTACATCACAGCCTGGTCACAGGCGTACTTGTGATGATCGTCCCCAACCAAACCAAGCCAATCGTCGCAACAATTTTCGGATTGCTTTTGCTTGGCGTCGCTGCCGCAGGTTGGTCCCCCGCTCGCGGGCTGCCCGATCAAAGGCAACGTCAGCCTGCGCACAGGAGAGCGCATTTATCACGCTCCTGGCCAAAAATATTACTATGCCACCCGAATTAACTGGGTCAGAGGCGAGCGCTGGTTCTGTTCGGAGTCGGCAGCGCGCGCAGCAGGATGGCGTAGGTCCAACGTTTAGTCCGTGCGGCGCTGCAGGGTCGTCGCGCCTAGCGCACCGTCACGGCTCGCTTTGAGGCGATCTGCGATGCGTTGCGAGCTGCGCCGTTGTCAACTGAGCCGATCGAGTTCTTGTCTTTCAACCTAGCTTGGCGGTCGTACGCCTGTTGAAAGGCATCGCCGAAAATCTTGTCGGACCCAGGATCGAGTGACTTTGCATCGCAAATATCGCAGGTGCCTATCAAGATCGCGACCCGGCAGCACATAAATCCCAGATCGCTCCATTGCCGAAACGCGATTTCCTCTATGCGCTTGGTAACGTGTCCCTCTTTGCAGACTGTGCAAATTGGAGGCTTCTGTTGGATAGCCATTGGCGCCTCCTCTCACGTTCAACCTTACGCCAAGTAGTCTGGCGATTGTTTAAGACGAAGTCTGTGAGCTACTTCACCTAGGCGCCTTTGATCTTCGTTTCATTGCGGCAACCGGTCGGCGCGGCGAACTGCGCGGTCGTGTCGCCGCCGAGGCCGAGGCCCGCCAGGCGCCGGCACCGGTCCGGCCAATGAAGTCGCTCGTCGGGTAGGTCAGTGGTTCTGCTCGCCGACGGTCTAACGCACCGCCACGGCTCGCTTTGAGACGATCCGCGATGCGTTGCGAGCTGCGCCGTTGTCAACTGTTCGAGTTCTTGTCTTTCAACCTAGCTTGGCGGTCGTACGCCTGTTGAAAGGCATCGCTGAAAATCTTGTCGGACCCAGGATCGAGTGACTTTGCATCGCAAATATCGCAGGTGCCTATCAAGATCGCGACCCGGCAGTGGATGTATCCTAGGTCGCTCCATTGCCGAAACGCGATTTTCTCCATGCGCTCAATTACATGCCCTTTTTTGCAGAACGCACAAATGTTTGGGTCGACTTCGCCAGCCATCGCGCGTCCCCAGTCGCGTTCGACCCAGACGCAAATCAGTCTGGCAGTATTTTGGGACCGCGTGTGTGAGCTAATTCACATAAGCGCCTTTGACCTTCGTCTCATCAACCGGTCGGCGCGCCAGGCTCTTCGCCCAGGCGCCCTTGACGATGGCCGGGCCAACTCGCTTGTCCGGGGATGCGGCGCTCGATGGTGAAGGCTTCCACCATGCGGTGCTTGACCCAATCCGCCGTCCACACGGACGGGCGCCCGGGCACCCCTGCTGCAAGCAACTCGCACGGTCCCGATCGTGTTTGCTTTTGCCGCTGATCCAGTCGGCGCTGGCTTTGTCGGAAGTTTGGCGAGGCCGGGTGGCAACGCCACCGGATTTATCCAGTTTGAATACGGCTTGAGCGCCAAATCGTTGGAACTGCTCAAGGAGATTGCGCCGCGGGAAAAAGGGTTGCAATTCTCCGTGACGCTGATCTAGCTGCCGGAACCGGTCAGTTTGGCGCAATTCAGTCCGTGGCCCCGTCACTCGCCATTGAAGCGAGTCCGATCAATGTGCGCGATCCGATCGAGATTGAACGCGACGTTGCAGCCTTCGGTAGACCGACAACGGCGGTTTTAATTTTAACAGGAAGCGCATTGTCGCGCGCATCATCGTTTGACCATTTTTGGCCATTGAACAAAGGCCCCGGCTTCAACCGCCGGGGCAGATTACTTCGAAGGCAAGAAAGAGGAGTTACAAAATAGTTTGTTAGGCTGCGCGGCGCTCGTCGCTGCAAGCCGGCGCCAGCGGGTGATCTTTCCCCAACTTCAAATCCGGGCGCGGCAGGTCCTCGATATGGCGCCTGAGGTAACCGGCATCATGCTGTTCGACCACCAATGATCCGAAGGGGGAGTAAATCTGGGTGTTGCCTTGCGTGTAGAACATGGCGACCTCCTGTCTTCATTGGCACCATTCCACGTTCCTTGAAATGCTTCTGTGACCTACGTCACAAAATGGTGGATTTACCGGGTATCGGAGCCCTAGGGAAAAGTCCGTGTCCGAAGCCACTTGTGCCCCTTCCGGAATGTTCTGCTGAGCCGCTACGATGCCTGATCCTGGGCATGGGGCGGGTATGAGGCGGCGGGAGTTTCTCGGGGTTCTGAGTGGCGCGGCGTGGCATGGGCGCGCGCGGCGCGCGCACGGCAGGCCAGCAAACTGCATCGTGTCTCTGCGAGCCGGCGCCGCGGACCTTCACCCGCATCCGCGAGAAATTCCCGATGAGAAACTTCCTCGTCGTGCTTTTGGCCGTAGCCCCCTCGCAGAAATAGAGACCCTATTCGATCACGTCGTCGGCGCGCGCGAGCAGTGTTGTCGGCACGGTGAGGCCGATCGTCTTGGCGGCCTTGAGATTGATCACCAGCTCGTACTTGATCGGAGCCTGCACCGGCAGGTCGGCGGGCTGCTCGCCTTTAAGAATCCGACCGGTGTAGCGGCCGACCTGACTGTAAAGGTCGGCGTTGTCGCCGCCGTAACTCATCAGGCCGCCGGCGGCGGTGAAGTCGCGGTAGTGGTAAATTGTCGGCACGCGGTGGCGTTGCGTCAGCGCGCCGAATTGCTCGCTCCTAGTATTGAAGAACGGGTCGCTGCCGATGACCAGCGCGCCAGCCCTGAGCCTTGATGCGCTCTCGAACGCATGATCGACCTCACGTTCGGTGCTGGCGTGGAGGAGATGAAGCGTGAGCTTCAAGCTTGTGGCCGCTGCCTGCATGTCTCTCGTCACCGACGCGGCATTGGGATTGGTTGGGTTGACGAGCAATGCCATCTCGGTGGCTGCGGGTACGAGTTCGCGTAGGAGTTCCAGCCGCTTTGGTCCGAGCTCAACGTTCAGAAGGCTCACGCCGGTCACATTGCCGCCCGGTCGATTTAGGCTGGCAACGAGCCCGACCGTCACCGGGTCGTAGCCGCCGAAGAACGCAATCTGGATTGTCGCGGTCGCTGCCTTCGCCGCGAGCGCCGCGGGGCCATTCGCGACAATCACGGCCACTTGGCGACGAACCAAATCGGCCGCCATCGTCGGCAACCGGTCGATTTGATTCTCGGCCCAGCGGTATACAATCGCCACGTTCTCGCCCTCGACGTAACCGGCGTCCTTCAGGCCGCGCTGAAATGCGCGCAGGCGATCCGCGTAAGTCTCAGGCGATTGGCTGTTGAAGTATCCAATAATCGGCAGTGTCGGCTGCTGCGCGCGCACCGCGAGCGGCCACGCCGCCGCGCTACCGAGAGCACCGAGAAATTCCCGCCGCCTCATGCCCGCTCCTAGGTTCAGGAGGCGGCATCGTAACGGCTCAACCTGTCATGCCAGGCGGCCGCGATAGCTGCGTGGCCGGTGATGGCGCGCATTCTGATTTGGGCTTTGCCGATCGTGCCATCAACGCAGGCCTGGCAGCAGTGACAACCGGCACAACGCTCATCTGTTGCGGTGAGTATCCCGCGTGATCGCCGCGCCTCGGGCGACGGCCGCGCCGCGTCCGGCGGCGGCGCCTCTGGACGCCGCTGCACCGCGCCCCGCGGCCGCGCCGCGTGATGCGGCGGCCCCGCTCAGGGCAATCTCCTCCTCGACCTCGAAGATGGGCTGCAACAGGATTTCCTTCATCGGTCCGGACTCGATATCGATGCACATCGACACGTCCTTGTCGTCGACCTGCCACATCTTGATATCGCTCGCAAATTTCCAGTCCTTGGCGGCGAGTCCGACATTCTGGACGGTGAAGCTATCGTTCTCAGCATCTTCTCCGGGTCCGTAGACCAGGAACAGCGTCGGCCGAGGCAACTCGTAATACTGACCCTCGTAAGCAAAGCCGTAAATCCGGGCGAAGCGGGCGTGGTTTTTCCCGTCGGGATCATCCACGGAAACCTTCCTGAGCGATCGCTCAAGTCGCCGGGAATCTGCTTGTATCCTTGGTCTCGCTCGAGCCGCTGCTGAACCTGTTGGGACGGAATCCGTGCTCGCTTTCCCAAAGGGAATTCGCCGTCGAGAGGCTGGTTGACGCTCAATCCTTTGAATTCCCGACCAAACAGTTTTATTGCCGACGGGGTAAAAAGGCTTTCCGTGGTCGGTTTGGTCGGTTTCGTAGCCATTGAAGCCTCCCCTTGAGCCAATAAAAGAGTAGTACAAACCCTATAGGCAAGCAACTTTGAAGCACCCTAGCATCA
>CAVZSC010000038.1:0-27270 GCA_963777755.1 uncultured Alphaproteobacteria bacterium | reverse complement strand
AAAATCAAAAGAACGCCGCGGTGCTGGCGAGCCTTGCAATGGTCGAAAGCCAGATGGCCGAGATGGCAACGGGAAACGAAGAGATTCTCGCCGGTGCAAAAAATAATTACTGCATCGATGAACGAGGCGGCCGAAGGGGCAAAACAAGTGGCTGCCGTGGCCGAGGAGGCTGGCAGTGCTGCGACGGAGGCGGCAGCAGCCACGCAGCAGACGGCACGCGGCCCCCAGGATCTTGCCGCGGCCGTCGAAGAAATCGCGTCGCTCGCCAAAAGTCATCCTGCCGCCGGCAATGGTTAGCCGACGAGCCGCCAAGCCGAAGTCCGGCACCGCGCCGGCTTCCGACCTGCCCGCCGTGCCTGCCGGCAGCGCCGACAGCGCGGTGGACAGCCATCTGATCATCTTTCGAGTGGCGGAGGGTTCATTCGGATTCCGGCTCGACCGTGTCGGCGAGATCGTCCGCGTCCCCGCGCTCGCCCACATGCCGCTGGCGCCGCGGAGCCTGCTGGGGGTTGCCAACCTTCGCGGCAGCATCCTGCCGGTGGTGAGCCGGGGACAATCGCTGGGTCTGGCAGATGCCCCAACGACCGAAGCGACCCGCGTGATCGTGATGGCCGGTGGGGCTGCGGTGGGATTTGCCGTGGACGAGGTCCGACATCTGGCGACCCTTCCGATGGGTCGGCTCGAGGAGGACGCTGCCGGAGCGGGCGACGTCGATCCGAATCTGTTGGATGGCGTCGTCAAGGGTGCCGAAGGCGCCAGTACGATCAAGGTGCTCAATCCCGAGCGGCTGCTGCGCGATCAGTTTGCCCGGCTGAGCGAGTCGCTCCGCGTGCCGAAACGAGAGTGTCGATCCCGGCAGCAGCGGCCGCTCCTTCCGCGATAGACTCGCAAACCCAGGCGGCCTTGCTGAGCTTCGACCTCGGACGGCAGGAATACGCGCTGCCGCTCGAGCGTGTGCTCGAGGTCATTCCCTTGCCCGACGATGTCTCCGAGATTCCGCGGTCCGAAACGGCCGTGCTCGGCGTGGTCACGTTGCGCGACCGCTTGCTGCCCCTGGTGTCGTTGCGGGCGCTGCTGGGAATGCCGGTCGACGTTCAACGCGACCAGCGGGGCAAGGTCGTGGTGCTGTCGTTGGGAAGCGGCGCGGTCGGCGTCGTCGCGGACCGCCCGCGCGAAATTCTCCGCATCGACGCAAGTCAGATCGATCCGGGCCAGCCCTTCTCACGCGCGGGGAAGGAGACGCGGAGATCACGTCGATCTGTCGGCTCGATCACGGGAGGCGCCTGGTGGCGCTGCTCTCGCCCGACCGTCTGTTTCGCTCCGACCTGGTCCGCCGCATCCTCGCCGACCAGGACGAGGACACCGAAGCCCCCGAGGCTCAGAGGGATGATCGCGTCATGACCGATGAGCAGTTCATCATCTTCCGGCTCGGCGACCAGGAATTCGGGATACCGGTCGGCGCAGTCGAGGAGATCGCACGGCCGCCCGAGCAGATCACGCGGCTGCCCAAGGCTCCCGCCTTCATCGATGGGTTGATCAACCTTCGCGGCGCTGTCGTTCCGATCGTCGACCTGCGGCGGCGGCTCCGGCTCGCGTCGAAGGAACCGGGAGGCTCTCCGCGCATTCTCGTGCTGGTGATCAGCGGCAGGAAGACCGGTTTCCTGGTCGACGGTGTCTCGGAGGTCATGAAGGTCCCTGCTGCCGCAATCTCGCCGGCACCCGAGCTGTCGTCAGAGCAAATGCGGCTGATCGGCAGGGTGGCCAATCTGGAGGCGCAGGGTCGAATGATCCTGCTGGTCGAACCGGCGCCTCTCCTGGACCAGATCGAGGCCGACATCCTGGCCAAGTTCGATCCGTCCGACCTCGAGCAGGTGCCGACCGCTACGTGATCAAGCTCCTCATCGCCGACGACTCCGCCCTGATGCGGAAACTGCTCGAGGGGATTTTCCTGGACGAGGGCGATTTCGACATCCGGCTGGCCAGGAACGGCATAGAAGCGATGGATCTCGTGCGCTCCTTCGACCCGCAGGTCGTCACCCTGGATGTCCAGATGCCCGGCCTGGACGGGCTGACGTGCCTGGGTCGGATCATGATCGAGGCACCGCGTCCCGTGGTGATGATCTCGGCACTGACGGAAGCCGGAGCCGAAGCCACGCTCGAAGCCATCGAGCTGGGGGCGATCGATTTTGTCGCCAAGCCGAGCGGGACCGTTTCCCTGGAAATCGACCGGCTGCGTCCCATCCTGGTCGAAAAGGTCCGTGCTGCCGCCAATGCTCGCATACGGCCGACGCTGCGGCTGGCGGAGCGCATCCGTCATCAGTTTCGGAGAACCGGCGCTCTTTCGCGTCCCATGCCGGCCGCACCGCTGCATCCCCAGCGCATTGCCCCTGTCTCGACCAGGTCCGATGCGTCCCCGGGACTGGTGCTGATCGGAACCTCGACGGGTGGTCCGGCGGCGCTCGACGTCGTTCTCCCGCTCCTGCCTGCCGACTTCCCGTGGCCCGTGATGGTGGCGCAACACATGCCCGCGACCTTCACCGGGCCATTTGCCAAACGGCTCGACCGGCAATGCAGCCTGCAGGTCGTCGAGGTCGACCGTCCGATGCCGTTGCGGCGAGGCACGATCTATATCGGCAGAGGCGACGCGGATCTGACCGTGGCGACACGGCCGGCGGGACCGATCGCCCGCGCCGTGCCGGCGCAACGCGACTACCCCTGGCATCCCAGCGTGGAGCGCATGGTGTCCAGCGCGCTCGAGCAGTTCGACGCGAGCCGGCTCATCGGGGTGCTGATGACCGGGATGGGCGACGATGGAGCGGCGGCGATGACGCGCTTGCGGGAACAGGGTGGACGAACGATCGCGGAGGCGGAGACGACGGCGGTCGTCTGGGGGATGCCTGGGGAGCTTGTCCGGAACGGCGGCGCCGACCTCGTGCTTCCCCTCGAGGAGATCGTCCTGGCCATCATCGACATGGTGCAGTCCCATGCCGTTCGTTAAGCGCGAGGTGACCGATCCGCCGGCCGCCGGCGACAGCCCCAAGGATGCTGCCCCGCACCTGGCCGGCCTGAATAGCCCCGATGCCGAGCACCGCTGGCGCGCTGCGCGGGCCCTCGCGGGGCAAGCCGAGGCGGTTCCCGCCCTGGCGGCTGCACTCTCGGTGGAGCATACGCCCAGGGTGCGCGAAGCCATGATAACCGCGCTCATGCGCGTCGGGAACGACGCAAGCGTGCAGGCGCTGCTGCCGCACCTTCGCTCCGACGACGCGGGACAGCGGTCGGCGGCGATCGATGCGCTGCAGGCGCTGCCGCAGGCGGTTTCGCTGTTCATGGCGACGCTGCTCGAAGACCGCGATTTGGACGTGCGCATCCTCGCCATCGAGCTGGTCCGCAACATGCCACTCGCGGAAGCCACCCGGCTGCTGTCGGGGCTGCTCGAGCACGAAGAGCATCCGAACGTCTGCGCGGCAGCCGTGGACGTCCTGGCGGAAGTCGGGACGCACGATGCCCTGCCAGCCCTGCAAAAGTGCGCGGAGCGGTTTTCCGCCACCCCGTTTCTGCCGTTCGCGGTCTCGGTGGCAATCGGCCGGATCTCGGGCTCCAAGGGCTAGGCGAGGATGGCACGTCCAGAGGCAAAGGAGCCCCCCGCCGTCCGCGTCACCCAGGAAGAGGTTCAGCGTTTCTGCGAATTCATCTATCGCAAGACCGGGATGTCCTTCGCGGAAAGCAAGCGATATTTCATCGACCGGCGTCCGCCGAACGTATCGCCGCAACCCAATCGGGCTCATTCCAATCGTATTTCGCGCTCGTGCGCTCCGACGCGGGCCCCGAGATCGAGTACCTCATCAACGCCTTCACGGTGAACGAGACCTATTTCTACCGCGAGGACCATCAACTGCGCTGCCTGACGTCCCACCTGCTCGAGGACGTCGTCCGCCGCAAGCCTGCGGGCGCACCGATCCGCATCTGGTCGATTCCCTGCTCGACGGGAGAAGAGCCCTATTCGATCGCCATCTGGCTGATGGAAAACTGGAGCGCGGTCGACAGCCATGACATCGAGATCGTCGGCTCGGACATCGACACGCGCGCCCTGCAGGCCGCCGCGGAGGGTGTCTACGGCGACCGCGCCCTCATGCGGCTCTCCGCGAGCGTGATCGGTCGCTATTTCAAGTCGATCGGCGATGACAGGCATCAGATCGATCCGGGACTGAGGAATTCGATCCAGTTCACCCGCGCCAACCTGATCGACGTGCAGGACATGACGCGCTACCGGCAGTTCGACATCGTGTTTTGTCGCAATGTCCTGATCTATTTCGATGATGCGTCTCGCCGTGTCGCCGCGGAAAACCTCTATGATTGCATCCGACCCGGCGGATACGTCTGCCTCGGCCATTCGGAGACGATGAGCCGGATCACCCAGATGTTCCGCGTCTGCCGCTTTCCCGACGCGATTGTCTATCAGAAGCCGGAGGCGGATAATGAGTGAAGCCGAACCGCTTCACCCGGGATCGCGAATGCGCATCCTCGTCGTCGACGACTCCTCCCTGGTTCGCCTGTATTACCGCGAGATGCTGGAGCGCTCGGGCTTCGAGGTCGAGCAGGCCATCAACGGCGTCGAAGCCCTGGAAAAGGTGCTGATGCAGCCGTTCGACCTTGCGATCGTCGACATCAACATGCCGATGATGGACGGCATCTCGTTCGTGCGGTCGCTGCGGCGGAGCGCACCCGACGTCGCAATCCTTCCGGTACTGGTGATTACCACGGAAGCCGGCGAGCAGGATATCGGCGAGGCCAGGAAGGCGGGCGCGAATTTCTATCGGGTCAAGCCGGTTTCCGAAGCGGACCTGCTGCGTCACGTCATGGTATTGACTGGAGTGGCGCGGTGAACGTCCTGCACGAGCAGTTCATCACCGAAGCGCGCGAGCTGATCGAGCAGGCGACCGCGGACCTCGTCGCGTTGGAGCGCGAGGGATCCGCGCCCGAGCGGATCGATCGCGTGTTCCGCGCTTTTCACACGCTCAAAGGCGCCGCCGCCGTTGTCGAGCTGCCGGCGATGACCATGACGGTTCACGCCGCCGAAGACCTGCTTGCCGCGATTCAAGGTGGGCGGCTCGTCACTTCGCCTGCCATCATCGACCAGGCACTGGCATGTCTGGACAAGATTTCGCAGTGGGTGGATGAGTTCGCAGCCCACCAGGCTCTCGCACCATCCGCCGCCGACGACGCCCGCGCCATCGTCGCGCGGCTGAGGAGCTTTCTGTCCGGGCAAGCGACGAAACCCGAAACGGCGTCCCCTCAAGGGGGCGCCGGCGTCGACCGTGAGCTGCCGGAGTGGGCTTCCCGGCTGGTCGAATTGCAACGCGCACGAATTGTCCGCGCGGCGCAGGATCGCGCGGCAGGTCTTTGCGCAATCTGCTACGAGCCGTCCGCAGACTGCTTCTTCCATGGCGACGACCCGCTTCGGTTGATGCGGCAAGTCCCTGCGCTGTTGGCATTTCACATCGAAGCGCGCGAGCCATGGCCGGCCGTCGCCGACATCGATCCGTACGCGTGCAATCTGCGCCTGCTGGCGATTTCGGCCGCAGACCGGGCCGACATCGCATCCGTGTTTCGTCTTGTGCCCGATCAGGTGCGAATCGTCGAAATTGCCGCCGACGCCCTTCGATCGACCGCCGGAGACAACGCTGGCGATGCGACCGCGCTCATTCGGCTCGTCATCGAGGAGCAGATGCGCGTTGTCCGCGCGTCGGAACACGGCGAAGACCTGGTCGGCCGCCTGGGTGCGGCAGCCCGCGTGGCGGCCAACGCCTTACGGCACGGGCTGCAAGAAGAGCTGGCCCAGCGGGTCGAATTCGCATGTTCATCGGCTCTCTCCCGGCAAGAGGGAGCGCCGCTCCTTGCCGCGCTTGACGACGCGCTCGCATCCGTGGGGCGGCCTGCATCCACGACCGGCACCGCGCCCGATGCACAATGGACGCCCTCCGGGCCTTCGGGCTCCGAAGGCGTCGCTGGCCGCCTGCTTCGGGTGGACGAGTCCAGGATCGACGCGCTCGTCAATCTGGCGGGCGAGTTGATCGTCGCCAAGAATACGCTGGCTCATCTCGCCAAGAGAGTGGAGCACGAGCTCGGAGGCCACGACCTCGGTCGGGAGGTCATGCGCGGACACGAAGCCATCGAGCGGCTGGCCGGCGAAATGCATGCGGCGATCCTGCAATTGCGAATGGTGCCGGTCGCCCGCGTGTTTCGCTCGTTTCCGCGCCTCGTGCGCGACACGGCGCGCGAGCTGAACAAGACCGTGACATTGGTCCTCAGCGGAGAAACGACCGAGGCCGACAAGACCATCGTCGACCACCTGTTCGAGCCCCTGCTCCATCTGGTCCGCAATGCACTCGATCACGGCATTGAACCGGCGGAACAGCGGCGGGCGGCCGGCAAGCATGACACGGCGACGATCACGATGCGGGCCTCGCGGGCAGGCGATCATTTCGTCGTGGAAGTCGTCGACGATGGCCGGGGCATCGATCCGGCGATCGTCAGGCGCAATGCACGAGAACGGAAACTGCTGCCGGACGATGAGCTGGCCGCTCTTTCGGATGAGCAGGCGATCGACCTGATCTTTTCGGCGGGCTTTTCGACCGCAGCCGAGGTCTCGGACATTTCCGGCCGCGGCGTCGGAATGGACGTCGTGCGGGCCACCGTCGAACGCGTCGGGGGCCGGATATCCCTCACCAGCCGCCCGGGCGTGGGGACGACGGTGCGGCTTGATCTGCCGATGAATATTGCGATGTCGCGCATCATGGTGGTGGAGACCGGCGGCCAGCTGTTCGGTATACCCATGGACGCGGTGACCGAAACCGTGCGCCTGACGCCCGACCACATCAGCCAGATAAAGAACAACAACGGGTTCGTCCTGCGCGACCGGATCGTACCGATCTGCTCGCTGGCGGAGCTGATGAATCTGCCCACGGGCGCCAACTCCGAAGCGGATGCAAAGCTCCTGGTGGTGGCCGAACTGGGCGGGAAGATCGCCGCGCTCGAGATCGATGCCATTCGGGACCGGCTGGAGGTCGTGCTGAAGCCGATGCAGGGCCTGCTCGCCGGGGCGCGGGGGTATTTGGGCACGACCCTCCTCGGAGACGGACGGGTCTTGCTGGTGGTGGACCTGAAGGAGCTTGTGCCGTGAGTATCCGCCGAGACCAGACCGGGACGATCGTCCTCGACGGCTCTTGCCCGGTCGAGGACGCCGAGCCCCTGTTGCAGATGCTGCAGGATACTCCCACGGCCCGCGTCGACTGGACGCAATGCCACCACCTCCATACGGCCGTTCTGCAAGTGGTTCTCGCGACCCAGCCTGCCCTTCTGGGGGACTGCGGCGATACCTGGGTCGCGCGTTGGATAGCGCCGATCTGCCGTGACTCAGGCGATGGAACTCCCCCCTGAGGCTGGGCGTTTCCAACCCTTGCACAGGTGCATATCGCGGACAGTTGCCCTATACATCCTACCAGGGTCCGCTCGCCGGCTGCCGCCCATGCCATCGGGGAAGCCGCGCGGACGTTCGCAAAAAACGAGGACTGAGAGAACAACCGACATGCGGTACAACGTTCTAATCGTGGACGACAGCAAGCTCGCCCGCATGGTGATGGCGAGCGCCTTCCGGCGGATCCGACCCGACTGGACGCTGGTTGAAGCGACCAGCGCCGACGGTGCGCTCGACGCGCTTTCAGGCAGCGCGGTGGACATCGCGCTGGTGGATTTCAATATGCCCGGAACCGATGGACTGGAGCTGATCGCCAGGATTTGCAAGACCCGTCCGGACATGCCGGTCGCCGTCGTATCGGCAAACCTTCAGGACGAAATTGTCGCGCGTGCCAGGGAACTTAATGCCGGGTTCGTACCTAAGCCTCTGACCGATGAGTCACTCGGCGCGTTCTTGTCCGGCGCGGCGCTTCGTCTCAAGAAAGCGAACAATGAACATTGACGTCGGCGAGTTGACGGGCATGGAGCATGACGCCCTTGCGGAAATCGCCAACATAGGCGTCAGCCGCGCCGCCAACAGCCTGCGCCAGATGGTCGGGGAACAGGTTCTCCTCTCGGTCCCGGCCGTCAATATCGTCTCGCGCAAGACCGCCTCGACGCTCGTGGAACGACATGCAACGAAACTGGTGGCCGTGCAGCAATCGTTCGAGGGGCCGTTCGCCGGCAAGGCGCTTCTGATTTTTCCGGAGGCGCACAGCCTGGAGCTCGTGCGATCGATCGTGGGCGAGGAACACTCCCTCGAGGATGTCATCGATCTGGAGGAGGAGGCGCTCGCCGAAACCGGAAACGTCATCTTGAACGCGTGCCTGGCGACGATCGCGAACGTGCTGCATCGCACCATGAGGATGTCTCTCCCGGCCGTCGTTCGAGGCAACGGCGACATGCTGTTCGGCGTCGGGGCCGATATCCCGCGCGGAAATCTGGTGCTGTTCCTGTACATCGACTTCGCCATCAAGGATCGCGACATTCACGGTTTCATAGCCCTGGTCATGGACCTGCCATCGATCGTGGCGTTGAAGGCCATCGTGCACGACTTCGTCCATGAGATCGGAAGACAAGCTGCCGGCAATGCTCGATAAGATTTCCGACTTCGCATATGAGTTGGCCTTCGACGCGGTCGACATCGGCATCGTTGTGCTCGATCAGCAGCGATGCATCGTCGGCTGGAACGAGTGGATTGCCCGGGTCTCGGGATACGCGAAAGCCGACGTTCTGGGCAGGACGTTGGTTGAGCTGTTTCCAGCACTGCTGGATACACGACTGCCCGCCGTGGTCGAGGATGCTTTCCACGCCGGAAGCGCGAGCGTCCTGACCTACTCCCTCAACAGGCTGCTGCCGTTGCGCGGCGACCACAGCGAGGAACTGCTGCACAACATCATCGTACGGCCGACCACGTCCGGTGCGACGACCTATTGCCTCCTCCAGATCAATGACGTCACGATTTCGGTAACGCGGGAGCGCGTCCTGCGCGAGCGTCAGAATGCGCGCTACCACGCGATCGTCGATTCCGCTCCGGACGCAATCATTACGACGAGCCTTGATCGGACGATTCAGTGGATGAACAGCGTGGCCGAACAGGTTTTCGGCTACGCCGCGTCCGAGCTGCGGGGGAGATCGATCGATATTCTGCTCGAAGGCGGCGACGGCTTGTCATCGCTTTTTTCCGGCGACGACGGTCGCCATGTACGAGCCTCCGTCCAGGTCAGGGGTCGCCGCAAGCATGGCGACTCCCGCTGTTTCGAGGTGTCATCCGGTCTCTGGCACGCGGAAGAGCGGATCTTCGTAACGACGATCTGGCGCGACGTGACCGAGCGGATCGCCGCCGATTTGCTCTCCGCGAAAGCGAAATCCGACACCGTGCCCTGCTGGAGGCCGTGCCGCAGCTGGTGTGGACATGCGGTCCCGACGGCGGATGCGACTACTTCAATCCACAGTGGCAGGGCTACACCGGTGCTGCGGTCGTCGACCATCTCGGGTGGGGATGGCTCCGCGTCATTCACGACCTGGATCGGGAGGTGTTGGAAACGGCGTGGAGAGCCTCGCTCGCGAAAGGCGGCGTATTCGACGCCGAGGCGCGATTGCGTCGGGCGGACGGGGCGTATTGCTGGTTCAAGATGCGCGCGATACCGGTCGCAACGCCCGACGGGACGATCACCCGATGGTTTGGAACAGCCACCGATATCACGGATCTCGTCGAAGCCCGCAACGCCCTTCGCAGGAGCAATGAAGAGCTGGAGGCGCGTGTCGCGGAACGCACGCACGAGCGGGAAACAGCGCTCCGTCAGCTGCACGAATTGCAGAAGATGGAGAGCATCGGCCAGCTCACCGGCGGCGTGGCGCACGACTTCAACAATTTGCTTTCGGTCATCCTCGGCAGTCTGTCCCTGTTGAAGAAGGTGATCCGTGACGATGCGCGCGCCACTCGGCTGCTCGAGCGCGCGATTCAGGGTGCTGAACGCGGAGCGACGCTCACCGCCCGGCTGCTCGCGTTTGCACGTCGCCAGGAGCTGAAGGTCGAGGCGGTCGAGCTGCAGAAGCTCATTCCCGATATGCTGGATTTCCTGCGCCACTCGGTCGGTCCAAACATCTCGATCCGGCACGATATCGCGCCGGACACGCAGCCCGTGAAGGTCGACGCCAACCAGCTCGAGCTTGCACTCATGAATCTCGCGGTGAACGCGCGAGACGCCATGCCGAACGGCGGGTCGCTGACGATCACCTGTCGCGATGACGACGGCGGTGATGAGAGTGGTCTCCCGGGCGGCAACTACGTACGCATCAGCATCGCCGATACCGGCGAAGGCATGACGGAAGAGACTTTGGCGAAGGCCAGAGAGCCCTTTTTTACCACGAAGGGGGTCGGGAGAGGCACTGGATTGGGGCTCTCCATGGTGCATGGATTTACCGCTCAATCGGGCGGTGCCATGCACATCTATAGCACGCTGGGGCAGGGAACGGTCGTCACGCTGTGGTTGCCCGGCACAGCCGCGACGGAGGCGTCGAATCGTGCCGCATCGGAAACGGCCATCGATCCGCAGACGGACAAAATCAACCTGAGGGTTCTTCTCGTCGACGACGACATTCTCGTAAGCATGGGGGCAGCGGACATGCTCATGGACCTCGGCCACAGCGTCACGGAGGCGCACTCGGGCGCTTATGCCCTGAAGCTGCTGGAGGCCGAACCGCCGTTCGATGTGGTGGTGACGGACTATGCCATGCCGGGGATGAACGGACACGACCTCGCCGTGAGAATTCAGCAGATCAATCCCGGCTTGCCCGTGATACTTGCAACCGGGTACGCGGAGTTGCCGTCGCAATCGGCGCGCGAATTTCACCGGTTGCCGAAGCCGTACACGCAGGCGGAATTGGCGGCAGCCTTGGATGCAGCCATGAAGCGGCCACTTGCAGGTTAGCAACCCCCCTGCCGGCTGGTTCCGCGCTCCACGACAACATGACAATCGACCCTCGCGGGCCAAGGCCCTTGTTTGCCGTCTCGCTCGCCTCGGTGACGCTGATCGGACCGCTCGCAATTCACCTGTTCCTTCCGGCCATTCCCGCCGTCAAGGCGGCGCTCGGTCTCACCGACGCGCTCGCCCAGCTCACGATCAGCGTCTCGCTGTTCGGGATGGCCTTCTCCACGCTCGCCTACGGCTCCCTGTCCGACCGCTATGGCCGTCGTCCCCTCCTGCTATCGGGGCTCGCCCTGTTTCTCGCCGGCAGCGCGCTTTCGGCAGTGGCCGACAGCGGTTTCGTCCTGGTGCTGGGGCGGCTCATCCAGGCCGCCGGGGCCGGGTGCAGCATCACTCTGGTGCGCACGATCGCGCGCGATGCGTACGGGCCGCAGCACCTGGTGAAGGCGATCGCCTACCTGACGATGTTCTACACCATGGGCCCGATGGTCTCGCCGGTCGTCGGCGGCATGCTGGTCGATTGGCTCGGCTGGCGCAGCGTGTTTGCCCTTGCGCTGCTGGCCGGCGCCGCAGTGACCGCCGCGGCCTATGCGGGCGTCCATGAAACCCGTCCCGAGACCGCGCAACATCAGCAGACGGGCGGCATCGTCAGCAACTACGCGGAGTTGTTCTCAGACGCGCGTTTCAGCGCGTTCGTGCTGCAGAGCGGGTTCAACACGGGCGCCTTCATGGCGATGGCGCCGGCATCGTCGACCCTGATGAAGGAATTGCTGGCGCGCTCCTCGACCGAGTTCGGCGCCTGGTTCGTGTTGTTCCCGGTCGGCTTTTTCTGCGGAAGCTTCATCTCGACCCGATTGGGCGACCGCGCCTCGACCGAGACCGTCGTCCTTGCGGGATCGCTCCTGCTGGTCGCGGCCGTCGCCATCCAGGCGTCCCTGCTGATGTCCGGCCATGTGACACCGCTCGCCATCTTCGCCCCCGGATTCCTGGTGACCCTGTCGCAAGGGGTTGCGCTTCCCTACGGCCAGGCGGGAGCGATGGCGGCGGTTCCGCGGCTCGCCGGCACGGCGGCGGGGATCGGCGTGTTCCTGCAGAACTTCTGCGGCGCGGCCTTCGCGCAGCTCTACGGTTTCATCGCCGACGGCACACCAGGGCCGATGGTCCTGACCGCCAGCGCGAGCGCATTGCTATGCCTGGCGACGGGCGCGGTGCCGTTCGTCCTGTCGCGTCGGAGAGGCTGAACGCGGGCGCGTCACTGCGGAAGATAACGCAGGTCCGCCATCCTGCCCTGCATGCTCTGCGCCTCCGCGGGGCTGACGTCGCCGACCTCGACCAGCGTCTTCAGGGTGTGCTGCAGGATCTCCATCGGCAAGGCCGCCTTGCGGCTGAACGGGTGAAGGTCGTTGATGTAGTAGTCGTAGGTCTGCGCCGCCACCGGCTCGCTGACCTTCGCGTATTCGATCAGCAGCGCGAGCGCCTCGGCGCGGTTGCTCGGGTCGTACAGCCAGTCGGTCGCCTTGGCGATGGCGCGCAGGTAGGCACGCGCTCCGTCCGGATCGGCCTGCAGCCATTTCGTATCGCCGAGGATCGCCAGGAAGCCGTATTCGCGGGCATACGCGCCCATGTCGAGCAGCTTGCGGTAGCCCATCTCGGCGGCGCGGAAATCGAACGGCTGGGTCAACAACGCCGCCTGCACGTTGCCGGTGATGAGCGCGTTGAAGCGGTTGGCAGTGGCGCCGCTGTAGATCTGATCGATCTCAGACGGCTGCATGCCCTGCTCGCGCACCCAGCGGTCCCACACCACGGTCAAGAGATCCTTCTTGAACGGCAACACCACGGCCTTGCCCTTCAGGTCGGCGAGCGTCCGCACCGCGGGCGCGACCATGATGGAATAGGGATATTTCGTCGTCATGCCGCCGATGATGGCGACGTTGCTGCCCTTGGCGATGGCGCGGATTGCGCTGTCGAAAGTGGAGTTGGCGAGCTCGAACGCGCCACCGACCAGCTGCTGCACCGTATTGGCGACGTTGCCGACATAGATGACTTCCACGTCGAGCCCTGCGGCCCGGAACAGCCCCTTCTGCTGCGCCGCGAACACTGGCCAGTTCACCGCCGACGCGCCGACGCTGCCGACGCGCACCTTCTTCAGGCCCTGCGCATCCGCGGACCGAACCGCGGTGCCCGGGGCGGCAAGCACCAGCACGGTTGCGGCGACCAGGGAGAGAAGGCGCATGTCGTTTCCTCCGCCGTGGTGCGATCGAGCCGTAAGCTTGGCGCGGATGTCACGCGCGCACAATGGTGTTGTGCCATCTGTGGGACTTGGCCTTATGCCACCAACCAACGACGAGAAATTTCGGTGCGATGGCCCCCGGCCAATCAAAACGGACATCTCGATACGCATTGCGCGACGGTCATCCCGCTGCGCAGCCATCGTAGGAGCTGCGGCGAGACCAAGAGGGCAAGGGTCGCCCCAGTCTTGGGCGTAGGAATGAGGATTGAACCCTTGCTCGGCGGCCGTTGGCCGGCCCGTCCAACGCAGCGACAGCTCGTAGCGGCCGGCGCCGGCACTGCGGCGGGTCAGCATCGACCCGGTGATGTCGTCATTTTTCGCTGCCGTCGTTGACCGTCCCGGCATCGGCGGCTTTGACGACGACCGTGTCGTTGCCGGTATCCCCGGCGACGCTCACGAGACCGCCCGGATCGCTCCTACCCTTCAACGTCCTTGTCGCTTGCTCTCCGATGATCGTCCCGAACCGCTTCCTTATGTCGGGCGTATCAAGCGGCGGAACGGAGCTCTTTCTCCAGTCTTGCGCTTCGCTCCCGGCTTGCTCGGAAGAGTCCCTGGGGGCAGCCGCCCCCGGCTTCTTCCTGTCCATCGAACGTTTCAACCTTTCTGTCCCTCTTGCATCTCTAACATTGCTGCCTGTGTCGCGGTTCCGACTCTCGCCGCGGGGTTGGCGCCCGAGAAACGCGTTTGGCCCAGTGGAACCCGAATGAGAACTCAACCCCGCAGGCGCCGATGTCTCCATCGGCGAGCGCTCCGCAACCTGTCTACTTGTTCAGAAAATTCTTATGGTCCAGGCACTTGAAGCCTATCGTCATGAATACAAATAAGCGGCGCACCGACAAATCAGGGGAAATGAATATGCCGCTTGCTTCGCTCCTGGAGCAGACCGCCTTCGATGCCGACACGACGTCAATCCTGACGACGGCCTTCGACCAGGCTTGGTCAAAGGTCAAGCCGACAGATGCTGCGCTTTCGAATGAAACGATGGTGCGCACCGCTCTTGCCAGACGCATCATCAACCGAGCAACGCAAGGCGAGCGCGACATAGACCGCCTGGTCGAGGACGCCGTCGACTTCTTGGCGAGGTCCCGTTGACGATATTGTCGGACATCGAGGTGGAGCAAGCGGCGCAGCCTCACACGACAAACAAGGGCGAGAAGCCCGCCGGTGTCACGCCATTGAGCTCGATCGCGCCGCCGCCCGACAGCCAGAGCAGCACGTCGCCGTCCGCCGAGGCGCCGAGCGTGAAAGTCTGGAGCCGGCGCCGGTTGCTCGCGGTCGCTGCCGCGCTGGGCGCGAGCGCGGCGGCCGCCGGTCGCGGGCACGCCCAATCC
Source organism: uncultured Alphaproteobacteria bacterium (assembly GCA_963777755.1). Taxonomy (GTDB): domain Bacteria; phylum Pseudomonadota; class Alphaproteobacteria; order Rhizobiales; family Xanthobacteraceae; genus DATFWC01. The sequence continues at coordinate 12,706 of CAVZSC010000038.1, read as the reverse complement.
TATCCGACGCGGCCGGTCCGGCTGGTCCTGCCCTATACGGCGGGCTCGCCGAACGACGTGCTGGCGCGGCTGGTGGCGCCGCATCTCACGGCGCGGCTCGGCCAGAGTGTGGTGGTCGACAACCGGCCGGGCGGCGGCACCACCATCGGCGTGAGCGCCGTGATGGCGGCGGAGGGCGACGGCCACACGCTGCTCTTCTCCAACAGCCCGAGCCACCAGATCGCCCCGCTGGTCAATCACAACCTCGCCTACGATCCGCTCCGGGACTTCGTGCCGCTCGCGATCGTGGGCGTGAGCTCCAACGTCATCGTGATCGGCAACGACGTGCCGGCGACGAATGTCCGGGAGCTCGTCGCCTACGCCAAGGCCAACCCGGGCAAGCTCAATTTCGGCTTCGGCCAGGGAACACTGCCGCAGCTGGTCGGCGAGCTGTTCAAGACGGCGGCCGGCCTCGATATCGCCAACGTGCCCTACAAGGGCGGCGCGCAGGCGGTGACCGACCTCCTCGGCGGGCGCATCCAGATCAACATCGGCACCGCCGCGACGCTGCTGCCGCTGCACCGGGCCGGCAAGGTGCGCATGATCGCCTACACCGGCACGGCGCGCCGCCCCGACATGGCGGATATTCCGACCATGAGCGAGAGCGGCTATCCGGCCGTGACCTCGGTGACCTACTACGGCATCCTGGGGCGCGCCAGCCTGCCCGCCGAAGTCGTCGGCCGCCTGAACCGGGAGGTGAACGAGATCCTGCAGTCGGCCGACTTCCGCGAGAGCATCGCCAGGGTCGGTTTCGAGGCGAAAGCCTTCTCGCCGGACGAGCTCGTCGCCCTGTTCGCCGACGAAGCACGACGGTGGGCGGCGATCGTCAAGGCGACTGGGTTTCAGCTGTAGCGCTCCGGTCCGGCATACGGTAGAATGCCACCGTTCTATCGGACGGAGGGTCTCATGAAGACGCTCATGGTGGCAGCAGTTGCGGCGTTCCTGTTCGGCCTCGTTGCGGCGCCTTCGACCGCCTCGGCGCAGAGCCGCGGCTGGCAGATGAAGCAGGGTGTCTATTGCCAGGACGGCAGACGAGCCTGGAACATGCGGATCTGCGAGCGCAGAGCGCTCCGGGCCGCCAAGCGGGCGAAGGGCGCGCGCGTTTGACGTTAAGTTGCTCGCAGATGGCGTGAAGCCGTTCAGATGTCGATTTAGGTCGTTCGCGAAGCGATTCCGAACGTCCGGCTAATCGCTTATTCTCCTTGGCGATCTGCACGTCGGTGGGCTTGCGGTCCTGGCGCAAGCGCCGTATCGGCCTTGCAAATCATCCCATGCAAAAGCAGCGCAAAACGCGCTAAGGTCGGCACGAAGCGCCGCGACAGCACGGGCGCGAACGAGGAGGAAGATGATGCGACAGGACCGCAGGACATTCCTGAAGACCACCGCGCTCGCGGGCGCGGCAGCGGCAAGCGCGGGCGCGCTCGCCACGCCGGCGCTCGCCCAGCGGACGGCCGCCCCCACCACCGGCTCGCAGCAGATGCCGAAGGGCTTCGTGTTCGCGACGCTGCGCCGGCCGGATGGCTACGGCCTCGGCGTGCGCACCGACCGTGGCATTCTCGACGTGACCACGGCGGAGGCAGAATTCCGCGAGAACGCACCGACGACGATCGACGCCGTGTTCAAGGGCCAGGGCGACGTCAGCGGCCTCAAGCGCCTGATCGACAGGGCGAGCGCCAGCCCCTTGGCCGACCGCTATTTCGTAGCGATCGACAAGGCGTCGTTCGGACCGGCGGTGACCAGCCCGGAGAAGATCGTCTGCATCGGCCTCAACTATCGCAAGCATGCGGCGGAGACCGGGAACCCGGTGCCGAAAGAGCCGATCCTGTTCAACAAGTTCAACACGGCGCTGAACTACCACGGCGGCACCATCGCGGTGTCCGAGGAGGACGCCAAGGCGTTCGACTACGAGGCCGAGCTGGTGATCGTGATCGGGCGCCAGGCGCGCAGCGTCAGCGAAGCCGACGCCCCGAACTACATCTTCGGCTACGCCACCGGCAACGACTTCACCGCGCGCGACCTGCAGCGCCGCTCCACCCAGTGGATGCTCGGCAAGACGCTCGACGGCGCCGCCCCGATCGGCCCCTGGCTGGTGACCTCCGATCTCGCCGACGGCGACAACCTCAAGATCGAATGCCGCGTCAACGGCGAAGTGCGCCAGTCCTCCAGCACGAGCGACATGGTGTTCAACTGCAAGCAGCTGGTGAGCTACATCTCGAAATACATGACGCTGAAACCGGGCGACATCATCTTCACCGGCACGCCGGAGGGCGTGATCTCCGGCTATCCGAAGGACAAGCAGGTGTGGCTCAAGGCCGGCGACCGGCTCGTCACCTCGATCGAGAAGCTGGGCGACCTGGAATTCCGCCTGACGTGAGCGGGGAATACGTCGTAGCCCGGATCCAATCCGGGCTACGACGCCGGGTTGACAAGCCCGACGCACCCCTGCGTGCGGACAGGGTCCTGTACTCGTCAGCGCTGGAACGCCTTGCTCAGGGCGTTCAATTGCTCGATCAGCCGTTGGCGGGCGGCGAGCACTTCCTGATCGAATTTCTCCTGATGATGCGGCATTGTTGTTCTCCGGTCCCCATTACGCGGACAGGCTAGTTCAGCGCGGCGGACCGGAACTGTGATCAAGGTCACAGATCGCCAGCGCCGCGATGAACGGAATCGCACGATGCCGCAACGACGGTTCTTATGGCTGCGCGCGGGCCGGGACGCGGCGGTGAAGCGCCGTGCCTTTCTGCTCGGCGCCCTGACCGGCCTGACCGTCGCGGCCCTGCCATGCGCCGCCGCCGCGCAGTCGCCGCGCGCAGAGGATTTCTACCGCGGCCGCACCCTGTCGATGATCATCGGCTACACCGCCGGCGGCGCCTACGACCTCTATGCGCGCGTCCTCGCCCGCCACATCGGCCGCCACATCCCGGGCAACCCGGCGATCGTGCCGCAGAACATGGCGGGCGCCGGCAGCCTGCGCGCCGCGAACTACCTCTATTCGGTGGCGCCGAAGGACGGCAGCGTGATCGGCACGTTCGGCCGCAGCGTCGCGGTCGAGCCGCTGATCGGCAGCGCCCAGTTCGACGGCCGCAGCTTCATCTGGCTCGGCAGCATCGCCACCAACGTCAGCGTCTGCGCCACCTGGCACACGTCTGTCGTCAAGCGCTGGCCCGATGTGTTCGTCCATCCATTCACGCTCGGCGGCGAAGGGCCGGGGTCCGATCCCGACACGTTCGCGATCCTGCTCAAGACCGTGTTCGGCGCCAAGGCGAGACTTCGTCTCCGGCTACCCGGGCGGCAACGAGGTCAACCTCGCCATGGAGCGCGGCGAGGTCGACGGGCGCTGCGGTTGGTCGTGGGACTCGATCAAAAGCACGCGTGCCGATTGGCTGCGCGACCGCAAGCTCAACCTGCTGGCGGTGTTCTCGCTCGAGCGTGCGCCCGATATCGGCCCCGACGTCCCGCTGGTCAGCGAGCTCGCGCCGGACGACACGATGCGACGGGTCTTGCGGGTGCATCTCGCCGGCCAGCAGCTGGGACGGCCGTTCGTCGCACCGCCCGGCATCCCCGAGGAGCGTCGCACCGTCCTGCGTGCGGCGTTCGACGCCACCATGCGGGACCCCGAATTCGTCGCCGAAGCCCTGCGGCTCCGCCTGGAGGTGAATCCCACGGCAGGTGCGGAGATCGACCGGCTGCTTGCGGAGCTCTACGCCACGCCGAAGGACGTGCTCGACCAGGCGCGACAGGCGATGCAGGGGCGGTGAAAACAGGCAACCTTACGGCGCCGTCTCAATTCAACACTTTCTTCGGCGGCTCGTTGTCGTTGAGCTCCGGTATGCGCCCCTTGATGAGCGTCCTTATTTCTCGCGTAATGTCGTCGACTTCCGGGTCGTTCACGAACTCCCGGATCACTTCAAGCTCTTCTGCAGTCCATTTCTGAGCCATCGACTATCCCCAGCGCGACCCATCACTCCGGCGTCGTAACATGATTCGGGACGCTTGCTCCTTCGGGATTCTGCGGACAAGCTCAAGGCGGGAAATCGGTCTTGGGGCGCCCTTCTCGAGCCCGCCTGGCGCAACTACCGCCCTCCCCGCGCCTGTGCTAAGTGCGTCCTCTCCCCGCACGGCCCCGTAGCTCAGCGGATAGAGCAACAGCCTTCTAAGCTGAAGGTCGCAGGTTCGAGTCCTGCCGGGGTCGCCATTTGGCCGCAGCCCGCGAAGCGGGCGTGCCGCTTCGCGGCTCCGGTGCAAACTCGAGCCCGCCAATCAGACCGTCGCGATCGCGCACGCGGTTCGCAGTTCCGCCGCGCCTACCGGAAGCTTCCCGATCCCGTCGTGGTCGACGGCTTGCGATGCCCCGGCGCATAGCCAGAGGCACCCGGCTGGCCGCGTACGCTGCCGCGTTGCTGCATCATGTGGCCGGGCGCGTAGCCGGAGGCGCCAGGATGGCCTTTGACCGATCCCTTCTGGTGCATCCGTTGTCCCGGGCTCATGGTCGCCGAGGCGGCCATCGCGGCGGGCGAGAGGGCGAGAATCAGTCCGCCCGCGGCTGCGAGCGACAAGAGCTTCATGCGCATGCTGTCCTCCTGGAAGAAAATGCCCCTCGATTGTCGACCGCCTATTCGACGATGCGGATCACGCGGCGGGTGCGCGGCTCCACGATGACGCGCCGCTCGTTCACCACGGCGTAACCGTAGGTGTCGTGGCGCGGGATGGTGCGCAGCTCGATCGTGTCGGGAAGGGTCGAGCCCACCGTGACTTCGCGTTCCACGCGCACCGAGGGAACCCGTTCGCGTTGCACATAGGTGACCACTTCGTCCGGCGGCGCCGCGCCGGTGGTCTCGATCACCGTGGTCTGCGCCGCCGCCACGGCCGGCCACAGCATCGTCGTTGCGACCAGTCCGCCAAGCATATGCCTGTTCATTGCCGTTCTCCTGGTTCGGATGCGACGAGGGACAACGCCCGCCTTCGCGGCGCAGTTCCCGACCGATCGCTGCCGGCCTGCGCGCACGTGCCGGCGCGGCGTATTCCCACGTGGCGGAAATCGGGCTTCAATGCGCAATCAATCGGGTGAGGTAACGGGAGACAGGCGATGAAAGTCGAGGGAGCGTGCCACTGCGGCTACATCACGATCGAGGGCGAGGCCGATCCGGAAAAGACCCAGGTCTGCCATTGTACCGATTGCCAGACCGGCACCGGCTCGGCGTTCCGCGTCTCGGTTCCCATTCCCGGCGCAACATTCCGGATGTCGGGAGCGCCGACCTCCTACCTCAAGACCACGGCCGACAGCGGCAAGCCGCGCCTGCAGGCCTTCTGCCCCCGTTGCGGCTCGCCGATCTATTCGACCACGCCGGGCGAGGGGCAGCAGCCGTCCTACATGGTGCGCGTCGGCATCCTGCGCCAGCGCAAGGAGTTCGTGCCGCGCCGACAGAACTGGTTCCGCTCGGCCCTGCCGTGGCTGCCGCAGCTCGGCGCAATCGAACGCAATGAGAAGCAGGGCTGAGCGTCGCCGCCGACAAGTCTCAGCCGTACGGGCCGCTTGACCACGGATCCCGCCGGTCGGTGTCGCGCCGATCGCGCGATTTGCGATCAAATTGCGCCGAAGCGGGTGAGAAAGCGGTTGGCGTAATTCGATCGCGCTGCCCCCGTCCCTCATCCCGGCAAGCAGTTCTTAACCTGCCGGGCGCATCCCGGGAGCATGCAAGTCTTTATTCCGTTGGTGATTTGCGTCTCCGGCCTGATCTATGCAGCCGCCCAGTTCCCGGGCCGGACCTGGTCGTACCAGGTCTGCATCAACGCCTGGGGCCTGTGCGATAACGCCCAGTGGATCCCGGTCGTCATCGGTACCGCCCTGATCGTCGGCTTCCTGGCGGAGCGGGAGAAGGGGCGCAAGGGCGACTGAGCTGGTGGCTACGAAGGCACGATCTTCTGCCGCAGCCAGAACGAAACCAGGCGGCAGACGGCGTCCTCGTGGCCGACATAAAAGTGATCGCAGTCGGGAATGATCTCGACGGTGCAGTCGGCGCGCGCGCAGGCCTTGAACTCCTCCGCCACGATCAGGGACGGTGGCTCCTTGTCGCCGCGGATGAACAGCACCGGGCAGCGCACGAACGGCGCCAGCGCGAGGATGTCGGGCATCTGCGTCATGCGGTCGACGTAGCTTTCGGCGCTGATGACGAACCACCAGCCGGGCACCAGCATGAGCTCGCGCCCACGGCCAGCGGCGATCAGCGCCTGCGCCTTCTCCATCACCGCGTCGGCCGTGGGGCCGGCGAGAATTCCACGCCGGCGCTGGGACTCGTGCGCGCTCGCGCCGCCGCGATGCGCCGACAGCAAAACCAGCGCGGGCGTCTCCGGGTGATCGCACGCATGCCTGACACCGAGCATGCCGCCGTTCGAGTGGCCGATCACCACGCAGGCGGGGAACCCGCGCGATTTCATCCATGCGGCGGCGACGTTGTTGTCGGCGATGCCGTCGCTGGTGAGCTGGAACGCAGCGCCTTCCGGGGCGAACAATCCCGGATGCCGAGGATATCGTGGCCGCGCCGGTTGAAGGCGAGGCAGGCAAAGCCGAGTGCCGTGAGCACCGGAGGCAGGAAACGCGGCGCCCCGACGTAGAAATTCATCGTGTTGCCGTGGAACAAGAGGACGCCGCCGATCACCGGGCCGTCGTCCGGCAGATAGAACGCCCCGTCGAGCGGCGTCGTCTCGGTCTCGATCGTGACGAGCTCGGTCCGCATCTATGACGACAGAATTGCAGGGTGGGCAAAATCGCCTGGAGCGAGTCGACGCGTGGGCAAGGCGCTTGCGCGATTTTGCCCACGCGTGCTGGCCGAATCTGGCGCCTTGCCCATCCTACGCTCCGAGGTGCGGGAGCAGGCGCAGCGCGTTGTCGCGGCCGATCGCCTGCAGATCGGCGGGGCCGAAGCCGTACGCGATGAGACCCGCGACGTTCTCCGCCGGCGTGCGGAAAGGATAGTCGGTGCCGTAAAGCACATGGCTCACCGTCACCAGCTGCAGCAGCGAGGAAAGCGCGTGGCGGTTGGCGGAGAACGCCGTATCGTAGAAGAACCGCTGCAGCTCGTGCAGCGGACCCTTCGGCATCTGCGCGACGAGGTCGGGCCGCACGTTGGCCCACCAGGTCATGCGCTCGACCAGGTACGGCATGGTGCCGCCCGCGTGCGAGAAGATGAAGCGGATGTCGGGACGGCGGGCAGCGGTGCCGGTGAGCAGCAGGCTGGCGATGGTGCGCGTCGTGTCGGTCGCAAACTCGATCAGGTGGTCGGGCACCTCGGCGATGAGATTGCGGCAGGCCGGGCACACGGTCGGATGGGTGTAGACCACGGCCTTGCGCCGGTTGAGCTCGTCCATCACCGGCGCAAACGCCTTGTCGCCGAGCCACTTGCTATTGATGCTGGTGAGCAGGCCGATGCCGTCCGCCTTCAGCACGTCGAACGCATATTCGATCTCGCGCAGGCTCCCGTCGACGTCCGGGAGCGGCAGGGCGGCGAAGATACCGAAGCGTCCGGGATGATCGGATTTGAGCCGCGCGGCGAAGTCATTGCATTCGCGTGCGAGCGCACGCGCTTTCCGATCGTCGCCGTACCACACGCCCGGCGGCGCGACCGAAGTGAGCGCGGTCGCCACGCCCACCTCGTCCATCGCTTCGATCGAGCGCGCCGGCGACCATTCGACGAGCGCGTGCTGGCCAGTATTGCGCGCGACGATCTCGGCGACGAAGCCGGGAGGCGCATGATGGTGATGGACGTCGATGCGAGAGAGGGTGGACTGATGTTGCATGGGGGCATCGTGCGGTATCGCGCCGACCGGCGCAACACCAAGAACATGCAAATACAATCGACCGCATCGATGCTTTCGATCGAAATTTTCCATTGTGAGCACGGCAAGGCTCGGCCCTAGCATCGAAGGGCCGCCGTCGCAGGCGCGCGATCGACAACAGTCGGGATTCTCCATGAGCGAATACGAAAGCGTCGTCCGCGACGGCATGCGTATCGATTGGGATGTGCCGATCGAGATGGACGACGGCATCGTTCTGCGCGCGGACGTGTTCCGGCCGATCGCGGAGGGACGCCATCCGGTCATCATGACGGCCGGCCCGTACGGCAAGTGGCTGCATTTCGATGCATTCGCCGTGCAGTACGCGCGCCTGTGCGCCGAGCACCCGGAGGTGTTGAGCGACTCGTCAAACCGCTACCAGGTCTACGAGATGTGCGATCCGGAGAAGTTCGTGCCGGAAGGCTACGCGGTGGTGCGTATCGATACCCGTGGGGCGGGCCGCTCGCCCGGCTTCCTCGACATCTGGTCGCTGCGCGAGGCGCGGGACTATGCGATCTGCATCGAATGGGCGGCGGGCAAGCCTGGAGCAGCGGCAAGATCGGGCTTTCCGGCATCTCGTACCTGGCGATGAACCAGTGGCAGGTGGCGGCGCTCGAGCCGCCGCACCTGTCCGCCATGTTCGTGTTCGAAGGCGCCTACGACTACTACCGCGACATGGTGCGCCATGGCGGCATCCTGTGCACGTTCAGCAAGGTGCTGTACGGGCCCGCCATCCTCTCCGTGCAGCACGGGCGCGGGCGGCGTGGCCCGCGCAGCCCGTTCGCGGGCGACTGGGTCGCCGGTCCGGAGACGTTGAGCGAGGAGCAGCTCGGCGCCAACCGGCGCGAATGGCACCAGGACTGCCTCGCCTTCGGCCTGGCGACGGACGACTTCTGGACCTCGCGCCTGCCGGACCTCAGCAAAATCAAGGTGCCGTTAATCTCACTCGCCAATTGGGGCGGTCCGGGCCTGCATCTGCGCGGCAACGTGGAGGGCTTTCTGGGCGCCGCCTCGCCGCAGAAATGGCTCGAGTTCCACGGCCTGGAGCACTGGACCGAATACTACACGGACTATGGGGTCGGCCTGCAGAAGCGGTTCTTCGCCCATTTCCTCAAAGGCGAGGCGAACGGGTGGGACAAGGAGCCGCGTGTGCGCATGAAAGTGCGCGCGCCGGGAAAGGAATTCGTCGACCGCTACGAGGACGCTTGGCCGATCCCCCGCACCCTATGGACGAAGCTCTACCTCCATCCGGACAATTACGGGCTTGCCCGCGAGCCGCCGGCGCGCGACGGGCAGGTCACCTACCGCGGGCTCTCGGCCGGTGTCTCATTCCTGACCCAGCCGCTGACCGAGGCGACCGAGATCACCGGGCCGATCGCCGCAAAGCTCTTCGTTTCCTCCGAAACGGAAGACGCCGATCTGTTCGTCGTCGTGCGCGCGTTCTCCCCCGATTTCAAGGAGGTGACGTTCCAGGGCCATGCGGAGCCGCATACGACGATCGCCCAAGGATGGCTGCGGGCATCGCACCGCAAGCTCGATCCTGCACGCTCCCTGCCCTACCGTCCCTACCATCTGCACGACGAGGTTCAGACGCTTACTCCCGGCGAGGTGTACGAGCTCGACATCGAGGTGTGGCCGACCTGCGTGGTGCTGCCGAAGGATTACCGCATCGCGTTCACCGTGCGCGGCAAGGACTACGAATATCCCGGCGACCCGGTGGCGCAGATCGGCATGCACGGCGCCTACACCGGCTGCGGCCCGTTCCGCCACGACGAAGCGAGCGACCGACCGCCGGCGATCTTCGACCGCGACGTCACCCTGCACTGCGGCCCGCAGCGACAGGCCCATGTGCTGCTGCCGATCGTTCCGGGGAGGTGAAGGGGGAAGTACACCGTCATCCTGAGGCGCTCGGCGCACCCTTGGTGCGCCGAGCCTCGAAGGATGAGCGGCCCGGGCCGTCGCCCTTCGAGGCGCTCCCCTCGAAGAGAGGGGAGCGCTCCTCAGGGTGACGGTTCTCGGTTCGTGCCGGAGCACGCTGAACGCTCCGCAGTGCGTCGCCATCGCGGTTCGGCCGCCGCCCTGCCCCGCGCGTCAATTCCCCCCGCCGCGGCGGCTTCACGTTCGCCTCCGAGACGACCCGGCGCACGATCATGGCGAAGGCGCGGGTCGCCGCCGACTGCGGCCGCTTGATCTTCCACAACAAGCCGGGCGTGCGCAGCGGCTTCGGGTTGTCGAACGGGATCGCCCGCAGGCCGTCGACCTCGGACGCGGCAAGCTGCGAGACGATGGCGCCGACCTTGGCCTTGCGCACGAGGCTGAGCATGCCGGCGGTCGAATCCATTTCCGCGACCACCACCGGCTCGGCACCGATCGCCTGGAAGCGGTGCTCGAGCATCTGCCGCGTTGCGGATTCCCGCGAGGAGAGCACCAGCTCCTGGGCATGCAGCTCGGCGAGACGGATGCTCTTGCGCGACGCCAACGGGTGTTCGGCGGAGACCACCAGCAACATGTCCTCGATATAAAGCGGCTCGAAGAACAGCTCCTGCGGGTTCACCGGATAGTACGCGATGCCGATGTCGAGCTCATCGAGGGCAAGGCCGCGCTCGATCGCGGCGGCGGGAAGCTCGCGGATCTCGGCGCGCACCGCCGGCTGCTCGGCGAGGAAACGGGCGATGCAGGTCGGCAGCAGGCTGATCACGAACGTATGCGTGGCGCCGATGTGGAGCGAGCCGGTCAGCGGATGCGCGGCGCCGCGCACCGCGCGCACGCCGTCGTCGATCTCGCGCAGGCCCTTGGTGATGCGCGTCAGCAGAAGCTCGCCCGCTTCCGTCATGACCACGCGCTTGCCGACGCGGTCGAACAGCCGCTGGCCGATCTCCTCTTCGAGCTGCTTGATCTGGTGCGACAGGGTGGACTGGGTGATGTGCACCTTGTCGGCTGCGCGGGTGAAGCTCAGCTCGCCGGCGAGCGCAGCGAAATAGCGGAGGTGACGAAGCTCCATGGAACGATACCTCCCTGTCGGCGTGCCGCGTTGGCCGGCGAACGATCGATGGTATCGATCAATCTGATGCAAAACCACCACTTCTGACAAGGCCGGCGGACACTTAAGCTGACCGTACGGTCGACCCGGAAAACGGCGCGTTCGAGGCCGTGGCGACAGGGAGGGAGAGCCATGCATACCAGGGGATGTATCAATGGATCGACGGCGGTCGGTCTCGTTCTTGCTGCGGGGCTTGTTGCCGCCAGGCCGCTGCGCGGGCAGGCGCAGGAGCCGATCCGGATCGGCGCGGTGCTGTCGGTCACCGGCGCGGCGGCCGGCCTCGGCGTCCCCGAGCGCAACGGCGCCGGTGGCGGAGAAGGCGATCAACGCCAAAGGCGGCATCAAGGGGCGGCCGATCAAGCTGATCGTCGAGGACGATACGACCAATCCCGACACCGCGGTCACCAAGGCCAACGACCTCATCTTCAATCAAAAGGTGGTGGCGCTGCTGGGCGGCACCAACATCGCGCCGACCGTCGCCATGGGCGGCATCACCGACAAGGTGAAACTGCCGCAATTCGCCTTCACGGGCCTCGGGCCGGAGGTGGAGAAGTCGCGCAAATGCGTGTTCCACATGTTCACGCCGCATGCGCTCAACGCCCGCACGCTGTTCGAATATGCCCGCGTGCTCGGCACCAAGCGGGCCGGCGTGCTGCACGACAGCGGCTACGGCACGGTGGTGATGCGCGAGCTCAACAACGTGATGAAGAACTACCCCGACATCCAGATCGCGGCGGTGGAGAAGTTCGAGCTCTCGGCGACCGACGCGACCGCCCAGGCGGCCAAGATCAAGGCCGCCAATCCGGACGTCATCTTCGTCATCGCGGTGACGGCGACGCCGTTCCGCAGCATCCGCGGGCTGCAGATGAGCCAGCCGATCATCGCGCTCAACGGCGCCTCGAGCTACGAGATCGTCAACGCCATGGGCAGCGCCGCCAACGACATCATCTACCCGGAATTCGTCGTCTACGAGGATCCGCTGCCGCACCAGAAGCAGTTCATCGAGCACGTCATGAAGGAGACCGGGACCAAGGCGAAGAACCCGGAATTGGTGGCGTGGGACGCCATGCACGTGATCGCCGCGGCGCTGGAGAAGGTCGGCCCCGACGCCGGCAATCAGAAGCTGTGCGACGCCATCCGCGGGCCTGACCAGGCAGCGACGACGGATTATGATTTCTCGGCCGACGACATGACCGGCATCAAGCTTTCGGGCTACAAATTCTCCAAGCTGGTCAACGGCCAAGACACCGGCTGCCGACCCGCCGGCACCACTGGCGCGGTGGCCCAGGACGCCTGCACTATTGCCCTGGCGCTGCAAGCCCGCGTAGCACGGATTGCCGATGTCCTCGGGGGTCATCGTCCAGGCGCTGCTCGCCGGACTCACCAATGGCCTCGACGAACTCCGCGCTGGCCGGGCCGGCATCGGCATTGCGGCGATCTTCAGGGATCCGCATCATCAACGTGATGCAGGGCGAATTCAGCTACTGTCGCCATCATCACGGTGCTGCTGATGAAGAAGTGCGAACAGCTCGCCGATTGGCTGTCGATCCTCGGCGGAGCGCTGTCGGGCGCCGTCATCGGCACCGTGATCGAGGTGGGGATCGCGCGCCACATGATGCGGTCCAACGCGTCGCAGCAGAGCTTCATTCTGCTCACCATCGGAATTGCCATCACCATGTCGGCCTCAGTGCTGTTCTTCATCGGGCGAAGCGGCTACGTATTGCCGCCGCTTCGGCGGCGAGCACGCCTTCGTCGTGCTCGACGCGGTGCTCGGCTCGCATGCGCTGTGGCTGATCG
>CAVZSC010000037.1:0-22436 GCA_963777755.1 uncultured Alphaproteobacteria bacterium | reverse complement strand
CTGCATGACGCTACCTCATGCGCGCATGCTTCGCCGCTCACGCATTCGTCGAGACTATTCGTTCCTAGGCGAGCGCCTAGTTGTCGATTTTCCGGCGTTCGGCGCCAATCCATCCTTGCAGGACCTGGGATCAAATGGAGCCGCAACAGCACCGCCCAGTCCAGGGGGAAATGGGAATATGCAAAAGACCTCGACACGGAAGGCCGTCACTCGTTCGCCGACCGATGACACCCCTTCACGCGATGAGATCATGGGCGTCGCCAACTTGCTCCTCCTGGCGAGGAGTTCGGTGAAGAGCCGCTATCCCGACCAGGTTTGCATCGACCTTCTCGATCAGTGCATCAGTCACCTGACGACGCGGTACGGCGTGTCGCGAGCAAAACTGTCCGGCGGCGTGAACCGGCACGCATCGGCGGAGCTGCCGGCCCTGCTGCGCGTGCTGCGCTATGCGCAGGCGGATGCGATCGAGAGCCTGAACGACAGCGGCTGCGCCGACCTGCTGTCGCAGTGCATCGAGCAACTCGCGGACAATCAGCTGCTCGAGGGGCAATTCGCGGACGACGAGATGCTCGACGAGCCGGCGGCTCCGCTGACGCTCCTGGTCCACTAGCGTTACGCGGACATCGATCCGCTCGTTCCGGCTCGCTGCCCCCGATCATTCCCCTGCTGGCGGGGAGGAGAGGGGAAGCGAGCCGGAACGTTGTCGCCCCGAGCCGTTCTGGCCTCGCCGCCGATCGCGGCTATACTGGGCATGGCTGGAACCCAGGGGAGGGGCGGGCGATGAACAAATCGCGCTCATGCTAGTCTGCATCGGCGCCGGTGCGGCGACGCACGCGGCGGCGCAGGAGTTTCCATCGCGGCCGGTCACCTTGATGATGCCCTACGCCGCGGGCGGACCGGGCGATACCATCACCCGCGTCATCGGCCAGGGCATGAGCAAGGTGATCGGGCGCCAGTTCATGGTGGAGAACACCGCCGGCGCCGGCGGCACGATCGGGACCGCCAAGGTGGCGGGCTCCCCGCCGGACGGCCACGCGCTGCTCGTCATGCACTTCGGCCATGCGGCCAACACCGCGCTCTATCCCAACCTGCGCTATGACGCGATCCGCGATTTCGAGCCGATCGGCCTGATCGCCGAGTCGCCCATGGCGTTCGTCGCCAAGAAGGATTTTCCCGCCGCCGATTTCAAGCAGCTCATCGCGCACGTGAAGGCCGGAGGCGCGAAGGTGACGCAGGGGCATGCCGGCATCGGCTCGGCTTCGCACCTGTGCGGCCTGTTGTTCCTCAGCGCGCTCGAGACGACGGTGACGACCGTTCCCTACAAGGGCACGGCGCCGGCACTCAACGACCTGGTCGGCGGTCAGTTCGACTTCATGTGCGACCAGACGCTCAACGTGTTCCAGCCGGTCAAGGCCGGCCTGCTCAAGGCCTTCGCCGCCACCACGCGCGAGCGGCTCGCCGTGCTGCCGGAGCTGCCGACCGCGGGCGAGGCGGGCTTGCCCGGCTTCGAGATCACCGTGTGGTTCGCCATGTATGCGCCGCGCGGCACGCCGAAGCCGGTGATCGACAAGCTCGCCGCGGCCCTGCGCGAGGCGCTCAAGGACCCGGAGGTGAAAAACCGCCTCGCCGGCGCCGGCGCCGAGACGGTCGCGGCGGAGCGGGCGACGCCGGAGGCGCTGCGGGCGCACCTCAAGGCGGAGATCGACAAATGGGTGCCGATCATCCGCCGGGCGGGGGTGCAGGCGGAGTAGATCTCGTTCCGCTCGTCCTGCGTAGGTTGGTCAGCGTGGTCCGTGCGCCGCGAACCCCAACTTACATGCGTTTCCAAAAAATTCCTGCGCTGCGTCCGTCTGACGCCCCCAGACGGCCCCTCATTCATCTCGCCGTCGCAGGAGATAAGTCATGCCGCGTAGGCGCTACCTCATCGCCGCCAGCCTTGCTGTCCTGATCGCCGGTGCGAGTGCCTGGGTCTACCAGAACGGCGCGCCACTGCCGCATCTCTCTGAGGTCTCACGAGACGGGCGGCACGGACCATCCGGATCCTCGGGCGTCCAGCCGACGCCGACCGTCCCGCCGATCGCCCGCGATCGCTCCACCGTGGCGTCACCGCTGGCGAACTACGCCGGCGGCAAGCCGACCACGGCACCGCTGTCCTATCAGCCGCGCGATCCGTTTTATGCCCCGCCGCGCATGGTGGAACAGGGTGCTCCGGCCGAGCCGACCGGGCGCGATCGGTTCGAGACGACCCCGGAGAATGCCTTCAAGGCCGTGCGCGAGGCGCCGGTCTCCACCTTCTCGGTCGACGTCGACACGGCGTCGTATTCGTTCATGCGCGCCTCGCTGAACCGCAACGTGCTGCCGCAGCCGGCGGCGGTGCGCACCGAAGAGCTGATCAACTACTTCCTCTACGACTACGCGACGCCGACGACGCCGGACGAGCCGTTCCGCACGTCGGTCTCGGTGTTTCCCAACCCCTGGTCGGAGGGGCGCAAGCTCATCCGCATCGGCATCAAGGGCTACGCGGTGCAGGCGGCCACGCGTCCGCGCGCCAACCTGGTGTTCCTGGTCGACACGTCGGGCTCAATGGATGCGCCCAACCGGCTGCCGCTGGTCAAGCAGTCGCTGGCGATGCTGGTCGGTGGCCTCGATGCGAACGATCGCGTTGCGATCGTCGCCTATGCGGGCCGCGCCGGGACCGTGCTCATGCCGACCGCCGCCTCCGACAAGACGAAGATTCTCGGCGCGCTCGAGCGCCTGGAGGCGGGCGGCAGCACGGCGGGAGGCGAAGGCATTCGCCAGGCCTACGCGCTCGCCGAGCAGAATTTCGACGCCGACGGCGTCAACCGGGTGATCCTGGCGACCGACGGCGACTTCAACGTCGGCATCACCAGCCGGGAGGAATTGAAGGGCTTCGTCGAGCGCCAGCGCCACAAGGGGATCTTCCTCTCCGTGCTCGGCTTCGGCATGGGCAACTACAACGACGCGCTGATGCAGGCGCTCGCCCAGAACGGCAACGGCGTCGCCGCCTACATCGACACGATCAACGAGGCGCGCAAGGTGCTGGTCGAGGAGGCGACCTCGACGCTCATCCCGATCGCCAAGGACGTGAAGATCCAGGTCGAGTTCAACCCGGCGGTCGTCGCGGAATATCGGCTGGTCGGCTACGAGACGCGCCTGCTCAACCGCGAGGATTTCGCCAACGACAAGGTCGATGCCGGCGACGTCGGCTCCGGCCAGACGGTGACCGCCCTCTACGACGTCGTGCCGGTCGGCGGCCCGCGCGTGCTCGGCGACCTTCGCTACGGCGCGCAGGAGGGGAGCGGGCGCGCAGCGCCCGCCGCCAATGCGGGCGAGTACGCCTTCGTGAAGATCCGCTACAAGCTGCCCAGGTCCGAGACCAGCGTGCTGATCACGACGCCGGTCGACCGCGCCGCCGAGCATCCGCGCTTCGAGGACGCGCCGGCCGACGCCCGCTTTGCGACGGGCGTCGCCGCGTTCGGCGAGATCCTGCGCGGCGGACGCCACACCGGACGGTTCGGCTACGACGAGGTGCTCAAGATCGCCTCGGCTGCCCGCGATGACGATCCGTTCGGCTACCGCGCCGAGTTCCTCGGGCTCGTCCGCGCCGCCAGGACGGCGAGCGCGATGGCGCCGCTGCGGCATTGAGGAAAGTCGTCATGGCCGGGCGAGCCGCTTAAGGCGGCGAGGGTTGTCCCGGCCATCTCGATCGAACTGGCAGGGACGTGCCCCACGAATCGAGATCACCGCGACAAGCGCAGTGATGACGACGCTGAATGCTTGAGCCTACGGGTTCAGCCGGATGACCAGCTTCTCATAGTCGCCCGAGCCCATGCCGCTGTCGGCGAAAATGCCGCGGTCGGAGATCCACCGGAAGGTCTCGTCGTAGACCTCCTTGGTGTAGGGCTCGAACACCAGGCGCTCGCCCGGGCCCCAGCGGCGCGTATCCATCTGCGCGTGATAGCGCACCGGGAACTCCTTCTTGTAGTAGTGCGTATAGCGGTCGGGGCGCAGGTCGATGTCGCGCTGCGCCCGCCGCAGCGCACGGAAGAACTTGCGCAGGTCCTCTGGATCGGGGTCGCCGGTGATCATCGTCGAGATCATGAACGTGGTGTCGATGACCTTGCGGAAGCCCATCTGCTCGGCGAAATAGTACGGGCCGCTGAACAACGCGGAGGCCGGCGCCTTGCCGTCGAGCAGGAGCTCCATGCGCTTGAACAGCATGCCGTCGGCGAACGACAGGTTGATCTTGTCGGCCGCCATGTAGGGCTCGAGCGCCTGGATGGTCGAGTAGTGGCTGCCCGACTGGTAGCCGACGGAGATCGGGACGCCGGCGAGATCCTCCGGATTGCGGATCGGTGAATTGGACGGCACGAACACGCCGGCCGGCGACACCGAATAGACGTCGGCATAGAGCCGGCCCTTGCCCTTCGAGGCGGCGACGTCGACCGTCCAGTGGCAGGCGCAGCTCACGTTGGAATCGCGCCCACGCTCGAATGACTGGTAGGCGCCGACCTTGTCGCCCTTGTAGTGGTGCTGGCCGTCGCTCGACTGGACCAGCTCGCGGAACTCGTAGTCGAGGCCCTCGTCCTTGAAGTAGCCCTTCTCCTCGGCGACCCATTCCTGCAGGCGGAAGTGCGGCTCGATGACGAATTTGCTCATGCTCTCCTCCTTGGGGGGTGATGCGGCTTTGGCGACCGCGGTTTCCTCTCGCTCGTGATTCAGCAACAGTGCTCGGTCGGGCGGCCGCGCGCATCGTGCTCGGCGACGCGGCGGGCGCGGATCATCTTCACGTGGTCGTCCATCAGGCGGCGGGCGCCGGCGCCATCGCGCATCTCGATCAGCGCGGCGAGCTCCTTGTGCACGTCGAGGATGCGCCGCGCCACCTTGGGCGTCAGGGTGGGATTGTGCGACGGCCAGGAGACATGCTGCAGCGAGATGAACTGTACGACGAGGACACGGTTGTGCGAGGCCTCGGCGACGGCGAGGTGGAACTCGCGGCAGGCGCGCGTATAGGCTTCCACCTGATCGATGATCTGCTCCGCCTCGACCAGGAGACGCCGGAGCCGCGCATGATCCGCAGCGCTCGCGTGCTCGGCGGCGAGCTCCGCCGCCATGCACTCCACGGCGCGCTGCGCATCGAGGATCTCGGCGGCAGAGACGCCGGTAAGGTCGAGCTGCACCGCCAGCGCCTCGGCGAACAGGCGCGGGTTGCCGCGCGCCACCCGGGCGCCGCCGCCCTTGCCCATGCGGATCTCGGCGATGCCGAGGGCCTCCAGTGTGCGCAGCGCGTCGCGCGCGACGATCCGGCTCACGCCGAACCGCGCCGCCAGATCCTTCTCGGTGCCGAGGAACTCACCGGGCTTCAGCCGCTTGGCGAACAGCGCATCGCGCACCTCGGCGACGATCTGCGCCGACAGCGATCCGCTGCGTCCGGCGAGAAAGTGACGCCCCGTATGCTGGACGTTTGGCGCCTCGACGCCCATGCGGGTTCCTCCGGCCGCAACTGTAGCGGAGGAGGGAAAGATAGTAAAGATATTATCTTATGAGCCAGCTAGACTGGCGCCCTCTACCCCCGCCCGCACACCAGCACGATCTTGCCGGAGCGGCCGCGCCGGGGTGGACGATAGGTCGCCTCGCTGTCGCTGTCGTAGACGAAGCTGCCGCCCTCGCCCTGGGCAAAGGCGTTGACGATCCGCTCGCCCGTGTTGCACGCGACCGGACAGCGCGCCGCCTCGCAGGTGAAATCGGCAAAGCGGAGACTGGCGCCGGCGGGGCCGGCCGGCCCAGGCGGGCCGGCAGGGCCCTGCGGGCCTTGCGGCCCGGGCGGTCCCGCCGGACCGGCCCTGACCGGTTCCGACGGCTCGGGACCCTGTCCGGCGGTGGTCCGCTCGGCGGGCTCCTGCTGGCTGCAGCCGCTCAGCAGCAGGGCTGCGACGGCGGCAACAACGATGGCTATGCGCATGAAGGGGTTCTCCCGCGTCGGTGCTCACCAAACGAGCGTTCATTACGGTTGGTTCCGGCGTGCCGTGCTGGACGGATCGGGTGCCGGCAGGCTGGAGACATCCTCGACGGAGGTTGTCGCGCAAATGTGGCGCGCGGTTCAGATCGTTCGTCGTCGTTCTTTGCGCCATCCCGACCGCCTCGGCGGCCGTTGCGGCTTGATTCGCGCGGCAGGCATGATTTGCCGCGCCCGCGGCGCTGTGCTAGTCGCCCGCTTCACTCAATTTGAACAGAATTGGCTGATTCGCTGTGCCCCAACGAATAGCGATGGAGGCCATCATGTCTGCGCGGGAGATTTCGGTAAAGAAATATGTCGTACGGCTGAGTGGCGAGGAACGCGAACATCTTGAAGCGCTGATCCGGAAGGGAAAAGACCCGGCGCAGCGGCTGCTGAAGGCGCGGATACTGTTGAAGGCCGATGTCTCGGAAGCTGGTGAAGGGTGGAGTGACGGCCGGATCATCGAGGCTTTGGAGACCAGCGCATCCATGGTTTGCCGGGTGCGCAAGCAGTTGGTGGAAGAGGGCTTCGAGGCCGTGTTGAGCCGCAAGCAACGGGCGACGCCTGCGGTTGCGCGGATTTTTGACGGCGAGAAGGAAGCCAAACTGATTGCCTTGGCTTGTTCGAAGCCGCCCAAGGGACGTGCGCGCTGGACCTTGCGATTGCTGGAGACCAAGGTCGTGGAACTCGATATCGTCGATCGTGCCAGCGACAGCACGATCGGGCGAGTGCTAAAAAAAACACGCTCAAGCCGCATCGCCGACAGCAATGGGTGATCCCGCCGAAGGCCAACAGCGCGTTCGTCGCGGCGATGGAAGACGTGCTGGCCGTCTATACGCGGCCACACGATCCCGATTGTCCGCTGGTTTGTGTGGACGAGACCTCAAAGCAACTCCTTGCCGAAACGCGTGTGCCGATCCCGATGAAAGCGGGACGCCCGGCCCGTTTCGACTACGAGTACGAGCGCAACGGGACCGCCAATCTCTTCATGATGTTTGCTCCGCTCGAAGGCTGGCGCCATGTCAAAGTCACGGATCGCCACACCGCCGTGGAGTATGCTCATGTGTTGAAAGAGCTGGCCGATGTCCACTTCGCAAACGCCAAGACCATCGTCCTCGTCCAGGACAATCTCAACATCCATGCCAAGGCGTCGCTCTACGAAGCCTTTCCTGCCCCCGAAGCCAGGCGACTGGCCGAGCGCTTCGAATGGCACTACACCCCAAAGCACGGCAGTTGGCTCGACCTGGCGGAGTCCGAACTCGGTATCCTATCGTCCCAGTGCCTCGACCGCCGCATTCCCGATAAACAAACCCTCATCGACGAAATCGCTGCCTGGGTGAACGACCGCAATGCGAACCACACCAAATCCAACTGGCACTTCACCACCCCAGACGCACGCATCAAACTCAAACACCTGTACCCCTCATTCTGACTAAATCGGGCGACTAGGCGAACCTCCATTGCTCCACCACCCGTCGCCCGCCTCTTGTCCTCGCACGATTTCTCTCAGCTGATCCCGGTTGCACCCGCGCGCGGCGCGCAGCGTGACTCGCCAAGGCCCCTCTATGCATCAACCGCTTGGTCGTCACGCCGCCCTTCGGGTTCCCCCGCTGATCCGGCGCAACACGACGTTGTTCGCGCTGTCGCAGTCGTTCACCGGCGCCGGCATGCAGTTCGCCTACGGGCTGGGTCCGCTCATGGTGGTGGCGCTCACCGGCTCGGCGGAACTGGCTGGGCTGTCCGTCGGCCTGATCGGGCTGAGCCGCTTCCTGGTGTCCTATCCGGTGGGCAAGATCACCGACACCTATGGTCGCAAGCCCGGCATCCTCCTGGGGCTTGCGCTCGCGCTCATCGGCGCGCTCGTGCTCGGCGTATCGATGAGCGCGCGCAGCACCATCCTGCTGGTCGGTGGCCTCACGGTCTTCGCCATGGGGATGAGCGCGGCCCAGCAGCTGCGGGTGGCGGCAACCGACATGTTTCCGCCGCATCTGCGCGCGCAGGCGCTCGGCTACGTGGCGTTCGGGTCGGTGCTGGGCCTCATCATCAGTCCGCTGGTGATCGGCGTCGGCGAGGCGGCCGCGCACCACGTCGGCCAGGACCCGCTCGGCCTTCCGTGGCTGCTGCTGCCTCTCCTCATCGTCGCCGGGATGCTCCTCATCGGTTTCGTGCGTCCGGATCCGAAGCAGATCGGGACGAGCCTGGAGCTGTACTACCCGGGTTACGTGCCGCCGCCGCCGCGATCGACCGCCGACAGCGCGCCGTTCAGCGTCGCCGGCCTGGTGCGCTACGCGCCCACGCGGCTCGCCATCGTGTCGAACGCGGCCGGGCAGGGGAACATGTCCATCGTGATGGTGCTCACCTCCCTGGTGCTCGCCCATCACGGGCACTCCCTGATGGCGATCGCGTTCTCGCACATGTTCCACACGATCGGCATGTTCGCGTTCACCATTCCGCTCGGCATGCTGGCCGATCGCCTGGGACGCCAACAGGGGATGGTGCCGGGCAAAAGCGGGCAGAACCCGACATATTTTTTGTGAGTTGGGCCCGCGGCCACGTTGTTTGTGGCGCTTTGTCTGCTATTGTCTCGGACAATCTCTGGACACACCGAGACAGCGTATTGCGTTATCCTGGGATTATCCCGCAATCCAATTGGAGCCGCTCGCGCATGCCCAAGGTTCTCACCCAGCGCCGCATTGATACGGTCAAGCCGAGCGCCAAGCGATACAGTCTGCCGGACGGGCTGATCCCGTCGCTCAATTTGATCGTGCACCCAACCGGAGCGAAAAGCTACCGGGCGTTTCCCTACCTGGCCGGCAAGCAGATCAACCTCACCATCGGTAACGCTGCGCTGATGACGCTCGCCCAGGCGCGCGCGGAAGCGCGGCGCCAGCTCGGTATGGTCGCGCAGGGCGTGGACCCGCGGCTGGCGAAGCGGGCGGCGCCGGTCACCACCGAGTTGTTCGAGCCGGCGGCGCGGCGGTTCATCGAGCGCTATTTGAAGCCACACAATCGCTCCTGGGGCGAGAGCGCCCGCCTGCTCGTGCACGACGTGATCCCGCGCTGGGGCAACCGGCCGATCGACGGCATCACCCGGCAAGACGTGGCGGCCCTGCTCGACGCGATCGCCGACCGGGCGCCGATCGTCGCCAACCGCGTGCTCGGCGTGCTGCGGCGCATGTTCAATTGGCTGATCGAGCGCGGCCTGCTGGAGACCTCGCCGTGCGACCGCGTTCGCAACGTGGCGCCGGAGGCCAAACGCGACCGCGTGCACAGCGACCGCGAGCTTGCGCTAATCTTCCAGGCAGCCGGCGTGCTCGGCTACCCGTACGGGACGCTGGTGCAGTTGCTCGCGCTCACTGGCGCCCGTCTGCGCGAGGTCGCGGAGCTGCGGTGGTCGGAGCTTGATCCCGAACTCACGACGTGGGTGCTGCCGAGCGCGCGGAGCAAGAACGGGATCCAACACGAGATTCCGATCGTGCCCGCGGTGCAGGACATCCTCGCCGGCCTGCCGCGGTTTGGCACCGACTTCGTCTTCACGACCAACGGCACGCGCGCCGTCGCCGGTTTCAGCCTGTACAAGCGCCGGCTCGACCGGACGATCGCGTCCTTGAACGGCGGCATGCCCCTCGCGCCGTGGCGGCAGCACGATTTGCGCCGCTCGACGGCGTCCGGGATGGCGAGGTTGGGAACCCCGCTGGCTGTGATCGAACGGGTTTTGAACCACCGCAGCGGCACGTTTCGCGGCGTCGTCTCGGTCTATCAGCATTATGACTACCGCAAGGAGATGCAGGCGGCACTGACGACCTGGTCGGAGCACGTACTGGGGCTCCAGCCATGAAACGCCGCAAGGGTACCCCGCCGGCTCCGAAAGCCGAAGCGCCGCCGGCTCCGCCTGCCGAAGCCCCGCCGCCTCCTGCCGCTGAAGCCTCGCCGGCTCCAGTCCCGCCGATTCCGAACGACACAATCGTGTCGAGTTCGGACCGGTTTGAGGTCCGCATCGTCAGTCTCCCGACTGGCAGTTTCTATCACCCAGACGGGACGCTCTGGCCGTTCTACCCAGATGATCGGGTGATTCTGAAGACGAAGAAGTTCCATCAAGAGATCCGAAAGATCATACGGTCGGAAACCGACGACACGCCGAAAGGCGGCAAGAAGCCGCTCGCAATCTGGGCGGAGATCGTCGAGCCCCACTTTGATCCCCTGGTCGAGAGCAACGGACCGTTTCCCTCGCTCGGTGAGGCGCGCACAGCCGTGCGGCGCTTACTGAAGGCTCGGAAGAAGGCCGTGCCGCACAATCGCACAATCGAGCGCTGGCTCAATGACCACCACCCGCGCTGGTTCGTCAGGACAAGAAACGCCGATGCCACAAGGGTTCCAAGTAGGGGCGTAAAGGGGGCGTAACTGGGTTACGCCCCTACGCCGCTATTTTTCAAGAAAAATAATCAGCATGCTCCTTGGTCTCACACGAGCCGAGGCAAAGGAGCGCCAAGTGTCCTCAATCCCCACTGACCAGGTTTCTCCCCACGAATTGAAACTGCGGCGCCTAGTCTCGGCCCGCGCCGTAGCGGAGCGGTACGGCATTCATTTGCGGTCGGTCAGCCGCTGGGTGGCGAGAGGAGTAATCCCGCCGCCCAGTCAAGTGATCAATGGCCGGCGATACTGGTACCTCGAGATCCTCGAGGCGGCCGACAAGCAGCGCACCATCGACGCCGGACGCGCCGCACAGCCCACCCTGCAGCTCGAACAGCAGCCGCAAACCTAAACGTGAAACGCCGCGCACGGGCCTGTCGAGGCTCCCCGGCGCGGCGCTTCCTTGATCGAGCCTCACCCACCTTGCCCGGATGAATGGAGCTTTCTGATGAGAAACCTAACTGCGACACCGGCCGAAATCAAGGCCACCACCCATCGCATGGTGCAGTACGCCGAGGCCAGCCTCAATCGGGTCGAGGCCGCCATTGGCGAGATCGAGAGAGCGGTCAACGATCTCGACGATCTCGCGAACAGACTATTGGACCCAGACGATCTCCCTGAGGACGAGGCGTGGCTCTCTGACGACGCCCGCTATTGGGACCTGATCATCGCTCTCAGTGATCGCGTCACAAAGCTGCGCCACGCGCTCGCCGCCGCCGGCAACGAGGGCGCGTCGTGACCAATATCAGGATCAGGACTCTCGACGACACCATTCTCGTTCCCACCCCTGTGCGCATTTCAAGCGGACGGAGCTGGAGGCTCGATCATGAAAACGCCCGCCGGCGTGGGCCACCGGCGGGCGCTCGTTCTCTCGGTGCATGGGCCTAAACCGCCTCGGAGGAGGCAGAAGAGGAGACCAACTACATGTGTTCAATTTCGGCTTATGTCAACAAGCAGGCCCGCCATCGCGCGGGTCGGTCGCTCCGGTCCATGCCCGCCTTGCGCGCCCTCGTTGCCGCCAGCCTGCTGCGCGAGCAGCGCTACGGGATCCGCACGGTAACCCCTGCGGTGCACGCCTGCCACGTATCCCGGCCCTCGGTAGCGGCGGCGCTCGCAATCCTGCAGGCCGAAGACGTCGAGTTGGCGAACCGCGTGCTGCGCGGGCGCGCACCCCTGATCCATGCCGCCGCCCAGGTGCGCCGGCGGGCGCGGCTGATCGACGGCTTCCGAGCCGCGTCAGTCGATGACCGCGTCGAGTTCGGCCGGGCGGTCGGTGCCGACACGGTGTTCACCACCGCGGTCGTACCCGCGCTTTAAGCCTTCCAAGGCGGCGCTGCTCGTCGGCGTCGCCAGCCCGACTTCAACGGAGACATCGCCATGAATCCAGATAACGACATGATTACCGACATGATGCAGTCGCTCGAGAAACTGCGCGCGCCTTACCTCGCTGAAATCGCCGAGCTGCAGGACCTCGCCGGGTACGAGGGGTGTGAAGAAGCGTGGGCGGCTCTCGCCGCACTCAAGGCCGAACTCAAGCTGCTGCACGAGCTGGTCGGCGCGCTCACGACGAGCCTCGTGGAGCGGTGACCGACATGGCGGACACCAACATGGCGAGGGCGACGAAGGCCTTCGTCACGGTGAGCTCGACCGCAGTTCACCTTTGCCAGGGGGATGTTTGCCGCGCCGCCAGATAACTCGAGCAACGGCGCCGCTCGTCGGCGCCGTCGTCACGATACCAGCCAAAAAGCAGACGACGATGATTGTCGTGGAACGATGGAGATACCCAATGACGAAGCTTTCCAAAACCGAGTGCACGTTCAAGTTTTCTGGGGTTGTGGCTGGCGAGAGGGTTAACCTGCCCGGCCTCCTCGCCGCGCTGCACGAGGCCGGCTACCAGGTCGACGTCCTGTCACCCGAGCGCATGCTTCCCGGCGACGGCGAGACGCACTTTTATGCCGAGTTTCGCCGCAATTTCACGGTGGCTGATGCGATACGGGCGGTATTTGCCGAACTCGAGAGCATCACCGGGCGGCCTGAATTCCTCGCCGGGTGCGAGGAAGTCGGTCCGCTCACTGCCGACGACCCGAAGCACTTCTTTCTGCTCGGCCACGAACTCACGCAGGCCGCCGACGGATCCTACACAATCACGAGAGGCGGCGAGACGGTGGGCACGCAGCCGACCCTTGAGCTGGCGCGGGCGTGGCTCATCGAGGAACCGGCGGGCACGGCCACCGCACGCCGCCACCAATCGTAACAAGGGAGATCCCCAATGCCTGGTACGTGTTTGATCGGGACTACTACGGCCCCGCCAAGATCATCCCGGTATCAATTAAGCAACCGACTGCGCGCATGCCGTGGGCGGACGGTATGCTTTGCGCTGAATGCGGCAAACCCTATCCGGCGCGCCGATCGGACTCGCGCTTCTGCGGCGATACGTGCCGGCAGCGCGCCCACCGGCGTAGCCGTGACACAGCCGTGACAACGCCCAGCCGTGACGGAGCCGTGACGGCAGCTGCGCTGAAGCTCACCCAGCACATCGACCCCAACAGCGTGAGCACCATGGCGGCGAGGCGCCAACAGGAAAGGAACAATGCATGAGCAAGAAGCCCACCAACGAAATGTCCGAGAGCGAGTTCGAGGCAGCTGTGCTTCTCCCGACATCAACGCGCCCAACAGAAGGAATGGAACCGATGCAAGTTAATCTCGACGACGCGATCAAATTCACCTGGATCGACGATCTCGGCAACATGACGCGCGATTTCGACCTCGTCCCGTCGCCCGACACCGGTAGATGGTATCTCTGGTGGCGGGACAAGGGCACGTGGATTGCCCGCTTCCTCAACCTCGCATCAGCGATACGCGTCCTGAGTGGCACGTGGGACGGAACGACGGGCGAACCAGGATGGCCGCACGGCGATGAACTGCCCGACGACCTCGACGTCGTCGCCGCGCTCCACCGGCACCATGAGAAGCATGGCCGGTTCCCGCAGCTCGAGCTTGCTTTCAGCTCGACCATAATCGAGCTGTTCACCCGCATCGACCCTGATCTCGCCTGCGCTTATCTCGGCTATCTGATGCGCGTCGAAGAGGAAGCGGTCGCCCCGGTCGACGCTGAAGAGTTCAATCCGCTGTCGGCACAGCACTTGGCCACCGGCAACTACGGCCTCGATAGGCGCGCAAGCACATTGTGGGCGCCGTGGTTCACGCGGTTCCTCGTTCGCGTCTATCTCGACCGCGACTACGACGACAAGTACGGGACGGGCATTCCTCCGGTGCTGGAGCCGCAGATCACCGCATGGCTCGCCCGTATCGGACGCAGCGAGCTTATCGCTAGGGATGTCGTTCTAGAGGAGTAGCCGGCGTCCTTGATGAGGAGCGCCGGCCGGGAGCTAGAAAGGACGGCCGACCCGCCCTTTTTAGCTCCCTACCAAGCTCTCGCCAAGCCCCCGCCGGCCTCGAAACCAACGAGGTCGCATCATGTCCAACTCACCGCTCGCTCCCAATTGGCTGCCGCGGCAGATGCGCCGCCACGTCAGCCGCTTGCTGCACAAGCTCATAGATCGCGGCGACCCTAACGGCGACCCGAGCAGACGCAGCATCCGCAGCATCAATGCAGCGAGGGCACCGGCATGTCGGTGAACGACGATACGCGCCCGATCGAGCGCGCGTCCGGGGGCCGCAATGAGTAGCCTCACCGCGGCGGAGATCGCCTTACTCGACTCGCAGCTGCCGGAGATCGGCGGCGCCATTCGGGGCAGGCCCGTCACCCCGGACGGCGATGGCTGGCGCGTTGGCACTTCCACGAAGATCTCGAAGAACGGCCGCTGGTTCGACTTCAAGGCGCAGCAAGGCGCCTTCGGCGCCGCCTCCTTCATCGCGCATTACCGCACCTGCACGCCCGAGGAGGCGGTCACCTGGGCGCAGAGCTGGCTCGCCCAGCATCCCCAGCGCGGCCCGTGCGGCGGCGCCGACGAGGATGACGGCGCGGGAGAGGACAGCGCCGACACGCTGCAGCGGCGCGCCTACATCGAGAGCGTCTATGCCGCGCGGGCGCCGATCGCAGGCACGCCCGCGGCCGCCTACCTCACCGGCCGCGGGATCGATCCGGCGCAGCTGCGTCCCGACATCGTCGAGCGGATGGGCTGGCTCCCCAACCACCGCGGCGCGGAAGGCGCTCTCGTGTTTCCCTACAGCGACGAGGCCGGGGGCCTGCAGGGGCTGCACTTCGTCTTCGTTACGCCGAGCGGCGAGAAGTCGCCGCATGAACCGGCCCGCCAGACGCGCCGGGGACCGCCCGACTGGCGCACCACCGGCCACGCGCTGCTGCGCCTCGACTTCGGCGCAGGGCCGGAGATGGTTGTCGTCGAAGGCTTCGAGAACGCCCTCGCCATCTCGCTTGCGGGCGCCGATCGCGTCGTCGCCGTCGGCGCCGTCGGCGTCTACGGTCGGTGTCGTCTGCCGCGCACGGTCGATACGATCGTGATTGCCCATGACGGCGACGACCCGGCCACCAAGCCGGCGGCCGCGCAAGCCTATCACCGCGGTGTCGTGCGCTATCTCGGTCAAGGCCTGAGGCTGCGGATGACGGCGCCGCCGCCCGGCTGCGATCCGAACGATGTTCTCAAGCGCGACGGATCGGACGCCCTCAAGAAGCTCCTGGCCGAAGCCCGCTGCGATCTCGGTAAGTTCGACGACGCCGCCTTTCTCAAGGAAGTCTACAGGCTCGATGATCTGGCCTATGACCGCGCCCGCGAAACGGCGAAAAAGCTGCTTGGCCTCAGCAAGCTCGAAACTCTTGACAAGCTGCGCGCCGCGACCCGCAAGCTCTGGGCCGAGACGCCGGGCAGCACAGAAATTCCACCGGTCCCCGACGACGATCAGCCCTGGCCCGAACCGGTCACGGATATCGGCCCGGTGCTCGACGCCGCCCTCAAGGAAACCGCGCGCTACGCCATCGCCCCGCCGCACCGATTGGCGACGGCGGTGCTCTGGAGCGCCTATGCGCACCTGCTGCCGCGCGCGGATCTTGGCATCGACGTCGCGCCGCGTCTCGGCATCCGCAGCAAGGTTCGAGGCTCCGGCAAATCAACCCTGCTCGAATGTGTCGATAATCTCACACCGAGGCCGGTCCTCGCCGGTTCAATCACTTCCTCGTCGATCTTCCGCATCATCGACGCGACGCGCGCGACCCTGCTCATCGACGAGGCCGACAACATCGTCAACAAGAACAGCAGCCCCGATCTTCTCGCCATCCTCAACAGCGGCCACCGGCGGCGGACGGCCTTCGTCATCCGGTCTGTCCCGACAGATGATGGAGGCTGGGCGCCCCACAAGTTCAGCACCTTCACGGCCATTGCTTTCGCAGGGCTCGAAACCCTCCCTGAGACCCTGCAGGACCGCACTATTGGGCTCCCGCTGTACAAGGCAACCCGAGAAGAAAAACCGGACCATCTGACCAACGGCTACAGCCCGATCCTCATCGAATGCCGGCGCAGGTTCGCCCGCTGGGCCGCGGACCTGCCGGAGCTGCCGGGCGTGACCCTGCCGCCGGAGCTGTTCAATCGAACCGGCGACAACTGGCACGGCCTGTTCAGCATTGCGGAAGCGGCCGGAGGAGAATGGCCGGAGCGCGCCAAGCAGGCGGCGATGGAGGAGATCAGCGAGGAGGATAGCAACCGCACCCTGCAGTTGCTGGAAGCCATCTGGCAGATCTTCGCCGAGAAGAAGGTCGTGCGCATGCACACGAAGGTCCTGCTGGACGCCCTGAAGAAAATCGAGGAAGCGCCATGGGAAGCGGCGAACGACGGCCGCGAGATCGATGGCTACTGGCTGCGGGAAAAGCTCAAGGGGTTCCTGCCGCGGCCCGCGAATCCCAAGGAGGCGGCGGAGTTGCGGTGCTCCCGCGAATGGCGAAACGGGAAAGGCCCGGCCCTCAAGGGCTACACCGAGGACCATCTGCGCGAAGCCTGGTGGCGCTACCTCGGCCGAGAGACCCCGACCGAGGCAGCCAAGGCGCCCGGCACCACGGATGGGCCGAACGACCCAGCATCCGCAACGAACGGAGCCGGGGTGCCGACCGAGAACGCGGCGGCGAAAGGACAGCCGCACGGCAACAAGGGACCTGGCCCGGCCCGGCGGCGAACCCACCCGAACCGCGGGGAGGCATGATCCCGCATCCCCCGTCCGCCCTGGCGCACTTCAAGGTGCGTCCGTCCTACGCCACCGACGCGGCGACGGCGGCAGCCCTCGTCGCCGCGATCGTCGCCGACGCGGGGGAAGGCCTCATCGCCGTCGACTTCGAGACCACGGCCCTGCCGCGCGAGCGGGAGCGTCTCAGGGATCTCTCCCGCCGCGTGGCCGAGGCGAAGGGGAGGGCGAAGGCCTGCGCCGAGCGCCGTGCCGCGGCGCGCCGAGGGGCGGCGGAGCTTGCGATCGCCAAGGCGGAGCTTGCGGCGTTGCAGAGCGCCGAGGACCACGCCGGGCGGGCCGGCCTCGATCCGCACCGTTCAACGGCGCGGCTGTGTACGCTCTATGGCGGCGGGGCGCGCGTCGCGGTGATCGACCTACACAAGGTCGACTGGACCGTGCTCGCGCCGGTCTGGGAGCGGCCGATCGTCATGCACAACGCGGCGTTCGACCTCGGCTACCTCGCCCAGCGCGGCATCGAGCCGGTCGGCGTCGACTGCACCTTGCAGGCCGTACGCCTACTCAATGGGCCGCACGCGACCTCGCTGGAGACCGCGGCCGCCAGCTATTTCGGCCTTGCGCTGGACAAGACCCTGCAGACTTCCGACTGGGGCGCGAAGCATCTGTCCCTCGCACAGATCGCCTACGCGGCGGGCGACGCGGTCGTAACCTGGTGGCTCGCCGAGACGGTCCTGCCGCTGCTCGGCGAGCGCCGCACGGCCTACGATATTCAGGTTGGCGCCACCCCGGCCGTGATGCGCATGCAGGCGCGCGGCATCCTGCTGGACGCCACGGCGCACGCGGCGCTGATCGGCGCACTGAAAGTTGAGCGCGCCCGGCTCACCGACGTCTACGCCGCGGCGTGCGAGGCGGCCGACCGGGGTGACCTGCGCCAAGCGGGCGTGCCCGACAACACGCCAGCGATCGAGGCACTGCTCGCCAGCTTGCTGACGGAGCAGGAGCAGCAGGACTGGCCGCGTACGCCGAAGAGCGACAAGCTCAGCACCCGGCGGGCCGACCTCGCCGCGAGCGCGGCCGCCTATCCGCTGCTCAAAGCTCTGGTCGACATCGGCCGAATCGAGAAACAACTCAGCACCTATGGCGAGCGCCTGGCGGCGCAGATCTCGCCGGTAACCGGCCGCATTCACGCCTCCTACCGGGTCGGCGGCGCGATCTCCGGCCGCAGCACCTGCAGCAAGCCGAACATGCAGAACACTCCCGACATGCAGCCGGTCACAGGGTTGCCGAGCTTCCGGACGCTGTTCGTGGCGCGGACGGGCTACCGCTTCGTTGCGGCCGACTGGTCCTCGATGGAGATGCGGGCGGCCGCGCACGTCGCGGCGGACGAGACCATGATGCGGGCCTTCGAGCGCGGCGAGGACCTGCACGCGCTCACCGCACGGACCATGCGCGGGCTCGACGAGGCCGGCTGGCTGGACCTGCCCGAGGAGGAGCGCAAGCAGCACCGAAAACACGCCAAGCCGGTGAATTTCGGCCGGCTCTACGGGCAGGGCGCGCGCGGCCTCGTTGCGTCGGCCTGGGCGCAGTACGGCGTGATCCTCGACCTGGCCACGGCAAAGGAGTGGATACGGGCCTTCGAGGAAACCTATTTCGGTTATGCGCGCTGGTGCAAATATTTCGCGCGCGCCTGCAGGCGCAGCGGCCGCATCCCGATCGGGCGCGAGGGTGGGCGTGTGCACGAGATTCACTGGAATCCGGACGGCTTCCGCTACACCCAGTGCCTCAACCTGCCAATCCAAGGCGCCTGCGCCGACGCCTTTATGTTGGCGCTGGCGACGATCGACGCGGCCCTGTTCGAGGCGGGGATCGAGGGCGGCCCGGTCGCGGCGCCGCACGACGAGATCGTGCTGGAGGTGCCGCAAGCCGATGCGGCGCGGGCCGCGGTCCTCCTAAAGGAGGCGATGACCTCAGCCTTCGCGGCGACCTTCCCCGGCGCGCCGCTGCGCGACCTGGTCGCGGTAAAAATCGGCCGGTCGTGGGCGGAGACGAAATAGCGCGGGCCGTCGCGGACATACCCCGGTTTGTCGCGCCCCTGTCGCGGGGGTGTTTTGAAGCATCCGCGACAAGTAACCATCTGAAGTACAATGGCAATTTGGCCTTGTCGCGGATGTCGCGGATAAAAACGACTCTAAGGACGGGCCTCCGGGGAGAGGGTGTGAGATCCGGGTCGGCGACACCTCCGCGGGGAGGGGGCGTTCATACCCCCAAACATCCGCGACATCCGCGACAGACAACAATATATTGTTGTCTCCCGGAGGGTTGGACCGTCGCGGATGCCGCAGCGGCATCCGCGACAATCCGAGACATCCGCGATAGCTCCGCTACTGACCACAATGTTTTGCCGGGCGCAGCGTTTTGTGTAGTTGGAAATCCGCGGCATCGTGAGGTTGCGAGCTCTTGTGTTGCCAAGGTTTTTCGGCACAACGCCGATGACAACGGCGGCGGTATTTCAGGCAGTGGTTGTTAACACGACTCGGAGCGGCGGGGCGCTGTACGATGCGCTGCTGGCGGCGTCGGCGCCGTCATCCATCTGGGCGCCGGGGCCGCTGGCGGCGAGCTCCCCGGCCCGCTGGTCCGCCGCTTGGTCGCGGCCGAACGGGCGCGTGGCGCGCCCCGACGGCTGGCTCAGGGCGGCGAAACCGTGCATACTTTCGCACAATAGACCGAACTGATCGGATTTAGGCCCTTGTCACCGAAACAAAAAATCCAGGTGCTGCCTCCGGGGCGTCACGTTCGAAAACTGGACTCCGTGGGCGCGGTGCTGGGCGAAATGGGAAGGGTTTATAGGCTTGGAGTTAATGGAAAAATCGGCCTGGATGAGGCGGGTAAAAGAATTTACATGTTGGATCGAATCCGCTCCACTGTTGAGGCCAGAGATGCGCAGCTCGAGCTCATTCCGGGGCCAACTTCTTTCGTCAACGTGACGATAACGCCGGTGATGGCGGGGAGCTATCTGTCGGAAACCGATATTGCCGATTTCCGTGCCGGGAAGATGCCGCCGCTCGCCCTGGCCAACCCCGAGCCGCCCGCGCCGCCGGGCGAACCGGTCAACACGACGATCGACGATGCAACGATCGTCACCTTCCCATCACGCCGGGCCGAAGAGTTCGAGCCCGAGCCCGACGACGCTGCATGAGGCCGCGCCGATGACGTCACCGCCTGATGTCATCGGTTTTTCCAGCCCGCAGCTGCTGAGCTTGGTTTCTGCATGCCAGCCGCCTCAGCGTCCCCGAGGCGCGGGCGCAATTCCTCCGCTCCGTCATCGCCGCTCTTGCCGTCGCCGGATCGCGCCCGAGCGATACCGAGGTGGAGGCGGCGGCGAAAGCCGCTTTGCCGCCGGATCGCTGCCGGCACGGGCTGGTAGGCAAGCTCGCGGGCGACCGGATCTTCGGAACGGGAAATCACCCAGATCTTCCCGCCTGGGGCTTGGCGCACGGTGAAGATCGCGGGCAACGGCCGGTCCATCGCTAGAACGTAATCCTGCCCGCCGCAAACGCCATATACGGCGCGTGGATGCGTCCTGAACGCTGGAGGGCAGGCGGCGTTTAAATCGTTCCTGGCTCCCTACGCATCCTGAGGGCATCCCTACGCGGCGTCGACCCCAGCACTCCTGCGGAGCCCGCTGGTGCGTTGTCCCGGCCGACCCTCTCCGGTGCCTTCTCCGCGCTCGAGCGCATGGGCGCCTTTCTTGAGGCCGTCTGCCCGGCCTTTGCTCGAGCCTCGAGCTCGAGCCGAGGGGACCGACCAGGCCGCCGGTGGTTCGACCCCGGTCTCGAGCCCCAGGTGCTTACCCCATGCTTGCCGAAGATTGCCATGATGCCAGTTGTCCCTATGCCGCAAGGCATTCTTGCAGTGGAGCACGTGATTGATTGTTATATGTCCATGGCCGTGGCGGCTTGACTGATCCTTGAACTGTTACAATTACTGTCGCTGATGCCGCGTCGCCGAGGCCTGCCATTGCTGGGCTTGCATGGGTTTTGCCGCAGAGACTGTTACACTTTCACGAAGAAGTGGGACAGTCTCGGGGGCGGCTAGGCTGCCATTTACCCCTGGATTGATACCCGCAGCGTTACCCCGACATGGTCTGCATGCAGTCAAGCCCCATGCTACCAGGCTTTCCTGCAACAGAGCACGTGGTTCGCTCCCACGGCAGCTGATCGTCGGCAGCAGCATGCTGGGGCAGCAGCTCGTCGTCGTCATCGGCAGCGTATAAGCACCGGCGTATTCCCTTATTCGTGCTTGTGATCATGCAGAGAAACCCCGATGGCATCAACTAGGGACTCGGGGTCGACCTCGGCGTCTGGGTACACCCGGTGGCGAGATGCCGCCGGTCACAGAAACCTTTATGGAATAAGGGTTTCCTGCATTGTTCACCATGCTCTGGCTAACGATGCATAGCTGCGACACATGCTTACTCGTGGCAGCGACAGCGCGGTGCTGAGGGTCCGCAGCAGCGTTTCAGTGAGCATTCAACACCGATCTGACGAAGCTTCGCCGCGGCGGCGGCGAGTTTCGCCCTGGCAGTGAAAGTTATCGTAACGTCACTTTTGGCGCGGGGTTTTTGGTGAAAAGTAATCATAACGTCACGTAAAGGGTTCGGCCGCCGTGGCGCTGATCGGAAAGGTTATGCGCAAGGGTGCGCGAGCGGCTCGCCCGCTGGCGGCCATCGGGGAATTATCGTAACGTCCGCCCATGGGTCGCTACCGCCAATATCCCAACGGCGCCGAGCGCCAGAGAGCTTACCGCCAGCGCCGGGCGGCCGAGCTTGCCCGCCTGCGCGCCACCGTCGGCGACCTGCAGCGCGAGCTAGCGCGGGCCAAGCGCCCAGCCGACGTAGCCGCTGGCCGCGCCGGCGACACCGCCCGATCAAATTTCCCTGCGGGGAAAGTTTGATTCGAGCCGATCGATGCCGTTAGCAAAAGGCGTGCGGGCTGAACCGGGAAAGGCGGGAACGCGGCGTACCCGCCTTGAGGACCTGCCGTCCTTGCCGAACAAAGCGTCGAACCCTTCGACGCTGGGCGTGGGGCGCTGATATCGAGCCTCGCCTCTGCTATACTCGTCCGCGAGATTCAAGAGCCTCCCCTGTGCGCCCGGCACGGGTCGTGAGCGAGGTCCTGAGCGAGGGCGTCGCCAACCGCGCGAGGGACCGATGCAGAGCACCAC
The DNA here is from genome assembly GCA_963777755.1 of uncultured Alphaproteobacteria bacterium. GTDB lineage: Bacteria > Pseudomonadota > Alphaproteobacteria > Rhizobiales > Xanthobacteraceae > DATFWC01. The sequence goes on along the minus strand of CAVZSC010000037.1, from coordinate 637 downwards.
CAAGAAGGGCACCGGCGGCCATCGCAACGGACGGCGCAAGCCTCCGCCGCAGCCGTCGAATGCCGACCGCTATCTGCTCGGGCGCGCCGTCGTCAACGGCAAGCTTTGTGTCGTGGTGATCGAGCGGCTGATGGAATTGCCGCACGCTCGGAATCTCGATCGCCCGCGACCTGAGCGAGCGCGGGATATCTGAGCCTTTCGCCTAGAATTCAGCAATCGCCCGCCGCGCTTGACGTCCGTTACGTGAGGGTTTGGAGATCGTCATGAGCGGCGCGGCACGACGGCGCCACAACAGTAGTTGCAGAACTAAAACTTGATCTGCCAGAAATTGCTGATGTACCGGCGTCCTAGCCAAGGACAGCCGGGCTTGGAACGTTCAACTGACCGCAGCCATCGAACGGCTTCGCTCACTACCAGATGCGGCTGCGTCAGGCGCTGTTGAACCTCATGAGCAACGCCAACAAGTTCTCCTCGACCACAGCGAGCAAGCATGGCGGCACGGGCCTTGGGCTCGTGATTAGCAGGAGGTTCTGCCAGATGATGGGCGGCGACATCACGGTGTCGAGCGAACCGGGCAAGGGTTCGGTGTTCACCGTGCGGCTGCCAGGCAGAGCGCCAGCGTGATCAACACGCGCGG
>CAVZSC010000036.1:0-142760 GCA_963777755.1 uncultured Alphaproteobacteria bacterium | reverse complement strand
CCTCGATGGAGGAAATTCTCGCCTCCATTCGACGGATCATCGCCGACGACGAGGGAGGAAAGCCGCCGAAGCCAGAGCCGAAGCCTGCGGCGGCAGCGCCGGCGCCGCCGCCGGCCGAGCCGGCGGCGATGAACCAGGACGATATCGATGCGATGTTGGCGAGCTTCGACGAGCCGGCGCCGACGCCGCAGCCCCCGGAGCCTGAACCGGAGCCCGAACCTGAGCCGGACCCCGAAGTCCTCGAATTGACCGAGGAGATGGCGGCACCCGAACCGGAGCCGCAGTTCCGCACCATCGGCGAGCCCGACGTGATGTTCGCCGAGCCGCCGCCACCGGAGCCGGAACCCGAACCCGAGCCACCACCGCCGCCGCCGCGGCCGTCTTCCGCGCCCCCGGCCGTGTCGGCGGCGCCGCTGATGTCGGCGGCAACCGGAGCCGCAGTCGATGCGGCGTTCAACGCGCTCGCGCAGACCGTGCTGGTGCAGAATGCCCGCACGCTCGAGGACCTGGTCAAGGAGATGCTGCGGCCGATGCTCAAGGCATGGCTCGACGACAATCTCCCCAACATGGTCGAGCGGCTCGTGCGCGCCGAGATCGAGCGCGTCTCGCGCGGCCGTTGATCTGCCTTCGCCGGGGGGTCACTCGCTCGTCCGTTCCCGCCACTCCTCGAGCGCCCGCCGGCGCAGGCGCGTCGCGAACCACCAGCCGAGCAGCGGCAGGAGCACCGCCACGATGATGAACACGGGCGGCCCGCCGATATGGTCGATCGCCGGCGCAAACAGCGCGACGCCGAGCGTCTGCCCGAGATAGACGGCGGCGGAAAACAGCGCGACTGCGGTCGAGCGGGCTTCCGGACTCATCTGCGTCGCGTTGGTCTGCAGCGTGTTGTGCAGCATGTAGAAGCCGAGCCCGATCGCCGTTACGGCGATCGGTGCGATCCACGGCGTCGGCGCGAGCGCGAGCATCAGATAGGCGAGCCCGAGGAGCACGCTGCCATAGAGCGCGAGGCCGGTCTGCCCCAGGCGTCCGACGAGCTGCGTCACGCTGGCGGCGTAGATGAGCCCGCCGACGCCGAACGTACCCACCACGATGCCGACCAGCGTGAAGCTCAGGCCGAAGCGCAGATGCAGGTCGGCCCCCACATAGGCGAACGCGCCGAACATCAGGGCGGCCTCGAGCGCGACGGCGAGAATGACGATGCGCGCCCACGCGCTCGACAGCACCATCGCGTATCCGGCGATGAGCCCGCGCGGCGCCGCATCGGGATGGCTCGGGGTCTGCGTCATCGGATTGGTCGCGACCTCGCGGAACAGCGCGAGCGCCGCGACCGCGAACAGGCCCGCCAGCACGAAGAACATCGCCCGCCAACCGAGCAGGTCGCCGATGATGCCGCCCGCCGCCTGGCCGAACAGCTGGCCGGTGATCTGCCCGGAAAGATAGCGTCCCAGCACCTGCTGGCGCCGTTCATAAGGCGTGACGTCGCCGATATAGGCCATGCCGAGCGGAATGATCCACGCGGCGCACACCCCCGAGGCGACGCGCGCCAGCGTGAGCAGCACGAGGTTCGGGGCAAAGCCGCACAACAGGGTGAACACGCCGCACAGCGCGGTCGCGATCGCGATCAGCCGGTATTTCTGGAACCGATCGCCCACCGGGCCCGTCACCAGCTGCATCGAGCCGTGCGTGATCGTGTAGGTGGAGACGACGATGGAGGCTGCGCCGACGGTGACGCCGAGGTCGGTCGCGATCTGCGGCAGCAGCGAATTGGCCGAGCGCACCATGGCCTGGCTGGCGAACCCCGCAACCGCCAGGAATGCGATGGCGCGGACCGGAGAGGCGGACGAAGCGGGTGGGGACAAGTGGTGCGCCTGTAGCGGCGGGGAGGGCTTGGGCAGAAGGTCTTATAGGGCAGGGCGCCCCTTGGCCACCCGATAGCGGCAGCGTGGATAGCGGTTTTACAAGCTGGATCGGCGAGTCCGCCGGTGGCAACCTCGCGGCATGCAATTCGTTCACTCGGCAGACTGGCAGATCGGCAAGGTCTTCAAGCATTTCGGCGTCAAGGAGGAGCCGCTGCGCCAGGCACGGCTTGCCGCGATCGAGCGGCTGGGCGAGCTCGCCCGCGCCCATGGCGCCGGCCATGTCCTGGTGGCCGGCGACGTCTACGACAGCGAGGCGCCGAGCCCGGTCACGCTGCGCGCCCCGATCGAGCGCATGAAGCAGTTCCCCGACGTGCGCTGGCACCTGCTCCCCGGCAACCACGACCCGCACCGCCCGGAAGGGGTCTGGGATAGGTTGCGGCAGATGGAGCTGCCGGCGCACGTCTGTCTGCACCTCGTTCCTGAGCCGGTCGAACTCGATGCCGACGCGATCCTCTTGCCGGCGCCGCTCCATCGCAAGAGCGAGCTCGACGACGTCACCGCCTGGTTCGACGGGGCCGCGACGCCGCCCGGCGTGCTGCGCATCGGTCTTGCCCATGGCTCGGTGACGAGCTTCGGCAGCGAGGGCGAAGCCAGCAATCCGATCGATCCCGCCCGCGCAGCGAGAGCGGGCCTGGATTACCTCGCCCTGGGCGATTGGCACCGGACGCTGCAGGTTGGCGCCGCCTGCTGGTACGCCGGGACGCCTGAGCCGGACCGCGCGGGCCGGCAGGAGCATGGCACCGCCTTGCTGGTGGACATTGCGGCACCGGGCGCGCCGGCTGCCGTCACTCCGCTCACGACCGGAACGTACCGCTGGGTTACCCGGACCGCGCGGCTCGAGAACGAGAGCGATCTCGCCGATCTCGAGCAGCGTCTGCGCAACGAGCCCCACCTGCCGCAGCTCAATCTGCGCCTGCAGCTGGAAGGGGCCTTGCCGCTGTCGGCGCATGCGGCCCTGCAGCGGCTGCTCTTCGATCTGGAGGCGGCGGTGTTCCACCTGGAGGTCGACCGCACCGCGCTCTCGGCGCGGCCGAGCGAGGCGGACCTCGAGACCATCGACTTCGATGGCGTGCTGCGCCGTTCCGCCGACCGCCTGAAAACCTTGAGCGAAGCGACCGAGCAGTCGCCGGAGCTGCGCCGCCGCGCGGCCGAGGCGCTGGTCGAGCTCTATGTGCGGGCCGGTGCGGGCCAGAAGGGCGAGGCGGCCTGATGCTGATCCAGGCGCTCAGCGTGGAGGGGATCGGACGCTTCGCGAGCGCCGCGCACATCGAAGGTTTCGGGCCCGGTGTGAACGTCCTGGCCGCGGGGAACGAGGTCGGGAAATCGACCCTGTTTCGCTCCATCCGGACCTGCTTGTTTTCCCGTCACGACAGCAAGGCCCAGGAGATCCGGGATCTCGCCACGGACGACAGTCAGCTGCCGGCCACCATCCGGCTGACCTTCGAGCGCGACGGCCACACCTACGTCATTCGCAAATCCTTTCTCCGCTCCCCCGGCGCGATCCTCACCAAGGACGGGCGCGAGATTGCCCGCGCCAAGCAGGCCGACGAGGCCATCTGGGATCTGCTCGGGATCGAGCCCGGCAGTGGCCGCAGTCTCGACGACGGCGCCTTCGGATTGCTGTGGGTCGGGCAGGGCGCTTCCTTCGTGGCGCCGGCACCGGGCGCGACCGCAACGTCCCTGCTCAATGCCGCGATCGAGTCGGAGGTGGGCGCCCTGGTCGGCGGCGAGCGGGCACGGCAGGTGCTGGCGGAGATCCAGCTCGAGCTCGGTCGCTTCCTGACGGAGACCGGGCGTCCGCGCAGCGACGGCCCGTTGTGGCGGGCGACGCGCGACCTCGAGCACTGGCGCGCGGCGGAAGCCGAACGGCAGGCGAAGCTCGACGCGCTGGAGCGCGAGCTTGCCGAGCTGATGCAACGCCGGCGCCGTCACCGCGAGCTGACCGATCCGGCCGCGACCGCCGAGATGGCGCAGGAGCTGTTGCGCGCCAAGAACAGCCTCGCCGAAGCACGCTCCGCGGCGCAGGAGCTGCGGCGTTTCGAGGCCGAGGAAAGCGCCGCCCGTCGTGCCCTCGACGGCGCCGCCCAGCGCCTCGGCCAGCATCGCGCTCTGTGCGGCCGCATCGATGCGAGCCGGCAGGCCGAGACACTGCTCGCCCGGGATCTCGCCGAGCAGCGCGCGCGGGAACGGGAGGCGAGGGCGGCCCTTGCGGTGAGCGGGGAGCGGATCGCCGCGGTCGAGCGCAGCCGGCAGGCGCTGTCCGCCCGCGAGCAGCAGATCGAGAAGCTGTCGGCGGCTGCCGTACGCGCCCAACGAAAGGACGAGCTGGCACGCCGGCTCGAGACGGTCGAAGAGCTCGCCGGCGAGCTCACGGACACCGATGCCCAGCTCGGGCAGCTCAAGATCAAGCCCAAAGCGGTCGATGATCTCGACCGGCTCGATCGCGAGATTGCGGCCCTCGATGCGCAGCTCTCAGCGACGGCAGCCCAACTGACCGTCGAGATCATGCCGGCGGGCGCCGGCAAGGTCCGGATCGGCGACACGCGGCTGGATGGCGATCACACGAGCCCCGTGCTGGCGCCGACCCGCATCCTGATCGGCGACCTCGCCGCTATTACGGTAACGCCGGCGGCTAATTCGAGTCGGGATGCGCGGGATTCCCGCGAGCAGGAGCGTTCCTCGCTGTTGCAGGCCTGCGCGGTTGCGAGCGTCGCCGACGCGCACGCGCAGCTGTCGCGCCGGCGCGAGCTGGAAGCCGTTCGCAAGGGGCTGCTCGCCCAGCTGAAAGGCCTCGGCGTCGACGGCGACCCGGCAGCAGGGATCGCCAGGCTCAAGAGCGGCCTCGCCGAATCCGAGGCGGCGATCGCGGCGGCCTTGGCGGGAGCTCAGCGCGCAAGCCTTCCGGACGGCGCGCAAATTGAGGAGGAACGCGTTTCGCTCGGCCGCGAGCGTACCGCCCTCGAAGGGGAGCGCACCAACCTGGAGGCGACGCGAGCGCAGCAACAGCGTGCGCTCGAGAACGCGCTGGCCTTGCGCAGCGGCACCGAGTCGAAGCTCGAGGTCGTGCGCAAGAGCATTGCGGAGGACGCGGCGATCTGCGCCGATGCCGATCGGCCGGGCCGCGATGCGGCGCTGGTCGCCGAGCTCGCGGCCGCGCAAGGTGCGCATCAGAGCGCCGCGACCACGCTTGCCGTCATGCGGCAGACGGCGCCCGACGGAGCCGAGATCGAGCGCCGCGAGGCGCGCTGCCGGCGGCTCGACGAGGCGATGGAAAACCGCAAGACCGAGCTGATGCAGCTCGAGCGCGACATCGGCCGGCTCACCGGGCAGATCCAGGCGGCGGGGGGCGATGGCGTCGGCGAATCGCTTGCCGCCGCGCGCGAGCAGCGCGAGCTGGCGGAGCGCGCGCTCGCCCGCATCGAGGAACGCATCGCGACGCTGCAGCTGTTGCGCGACACGGTGGCCGGATGCCTCATGGAGAGCCGCCGGCACTACCACGAGCCGGTCCGCCGCCACCTGCGGCCGTTTCTCAACGACCTGTTCCCGGGCGCCGAGCTGGAGCTGGGCGAGGGATTTTCCATCGACGGCATCAGGCGAGGCCGCGCGGAAGCGTTCGCCCGCCTGTCCGACGGCACGCAGGAGCAGATCGCCGTCCTGGTGCGTCTCGCCATGGGCGCGATGCTGGCCGAGCGCGGCGCGAGCGTGCCGATCATTCTCGACGACGCGCTGGTCTATTGCGACGACGACCGCATCCAACGCATGTTCGATGCGCTCAGCCGCGCCGGCCGGCACCAGCAGATCATTGTGCTGACCTGCCGCCTGCGCACTTTCGCGCCGCTCGGCGGGCATACGCTGACGGTGCGGGTCGATCCGCAGGGCGGCGCGGCGATGGCGGCTTGACTGCCTGACGCCAGCCCAGAGAGCGGGTCGAGGAAATCTGGTGATGGCCGACATGAATCAGGCGGGCCGAACAAGGGGCAATCGTCTTCCGGGGGCGTGACCGATGCCGACGGAAATGCTGACTCTGCTGATCGCCGTGGCGGCCTGCGCCGTCGCCTACCATGTGTGGAAAAAGGCGCGTCATCTCAGGCGCGCCGAGCTGATCCGTACCTATCGGTGGCCGCGCGGTCTCCTCAACAAGCTTGCGGAGAAACACGCGGGCCTTGCGCGGAAGGACGCGGCCTTGGTCTCGCGCGGCCTGCGGCAATTCTTCATCGCCTATCTCATGAGCGGCAACAAATACGTCTCGATGCCGTCGCAGATCGCCGACGATCTGTGGCACGAGTTCATCCTCTATACGCGCGAATACCAGGACTTCTGCCGCCGCGCTTTCGGCGGCTTCCTCCACCACATGCCGGCCGTCGTGCTGGATCCGGCGCGTAGGACCAGCAATGAAGGGCTGCGCCGCGTGTGGTGGTACACGTGCAAATACGAGAACATCGATCCGCGCAATCCGTCGCGCCTTCCGCTGCTGTTTGCGCTGGACTCCAAGCTGAACGTCCCGAACGGGTTTCACTATCAGGCCGATTGCCAAGGCGTGCGACGTCAGGGCGCGACGGCCGTCTATTGTGGTGGAGACTTCGCCAGCGGCAGCGTCGACGGCAGCACCGCAGGTTTCGGCGAGGGCGCCGGCAGCGATGCCAGCGGTAGCGGGGCAGACGGCGGCGACGGCGGTGGTGGCGGCTGCGGCGGGGGCGGTTGTGGCGGAGGGGGCGGCGGCGACTGATCCGCCGCTACGCCCCGCACGACCCATGACCGTCACCCGGCTCCCGCCGGCGACGCGCCGACCTGCCCCGCATCCTTGCGCTTGATGCCGATGAACAGCACCATCAGGGCGGCGATCAGGCACAGGAGGCCCGACAACACGAAGGCCTGCAGGTAGGTGCCGAGGTCCACCCGCAGTACGCCGCCGAGGTAGGCCGCCAACGCGCCGCCGACTTGATGGAAGACCGCCACCCACCCGAACATGATCCCGGCGTTCTCCCGGCCGAACGTGCTCGCCGTGAGGCGGACCGTCGGCGGTACGGTCGCGATCCAGTCGAGGCCGTAGAAGACGACAAACAGCGACAGGCCGTAGAAGTCGACGAACGAGAACGGCAGGTAGATCAGTGACAGGCCGCGCAGCCCGTAATAGACCGCGAGCAGCACGCGGTTGTCGAAGCGATCGCTGAGCCAGCCCGACCCGGTCGTGCCGATGAAGTTGAAGATCGCCATCGACGCCAGCAGACTCGCGGCGGCGACCTCGGCGATGCCGTTGTCGATGCAGGCCGGGATGAGATGGGTGCCGATGAGCCCATTGGTCGATGCCCCGCAGATGAAGAAGCTCCCCGCGATCAGCCAGAAGTCGCGCGACCGCGCTCCGATGCCGAGGACACGGAACGCGGCGTGCACCGGATTGGCGGTGGAGACGCTCGCGGTCTTCGTCCCTGGCGGCGCGCCATAGGGGGCGAGACCGACGTCCTCCGGGCGATCCCGCATCAGGAAGGCGACGACGGGAAGCACCAGGAGCGCAACGGCGGCCACCACCAGCGCCATCGTCCGCCAGCCGTAGCTCGTCGCGATGGCGGCGAGCGGGGGAAGGAACACGAGCTGTCCTGCCGCCGCGGCCGAGGCGAGCAATCCGAGCACCAGGCCGCGGCGCGCGGTGAACCAGCGCATCGCGATCGTGGCGGCGAGCACGTTGGCGATCGCGCCGGCGCCGCTGCCGACGACAATGCCCCACAGCAGGATGAGCTGCCACGATTGCTGCATCAGCGGCGTGGCCGCGACGCCGAGCGCGATCAGCGCGAGTGCGCCGAGCATGGTGCGGCGGACGCCGATCGTGTCCATGAGGGCGGCCGCGAACGGGCCGATCAGGCCGTAGAGAAAGATGTTGACCCCGACCGCGAACGAGATGGTCGCCCGCGACCAGCCGAACTCGGTCTCGAGCGGCACCACGAGCACGCCCGGGCTCGCGCGAATCCCGGCCGCCACCAGCAGCGCCAGGAAAGTCACCGCCGCGACGATCCAGGCGTAGTGAAGCCCATTCGATCCGGCCATCGTGGCTCCGGCTGTTCAGTCCGGATCGTGCGAGCCGGCCCTGCTGCGGTGAAATGATCATACGTTCGGGAGGGGATGCCGGCCAAGGCCAGTTTCCGGGCCGGCAATGGACTACATGGACGGGCGTGCGAGCAAGGCCATCATGGGCGATTCGCTGCGCACATGTCGGCACCCGCCGCCGCTCGCGCCAGATCGCCAGAGGAGACGCGCAATGGGCACATCGAATCCGACCGGCCCGGTTCTGTGGAGCATCGACGAGCGCGCGGTTGCGCGCGTCGTGCTCAACCGTCCCGAGGTCAACAATGCGTATGACGACTCGCTGATCCAGGGCCTGCTCACAGCGCTGCAAGGGCTCGGCAGCGTGCCGGGCCTGCGCGCGGTGGTCATCACCGGGGCGGGCAGGCATTTCCAGGCGGGCGCCGATCTCAAATGGATCGATGCGGTGCGCCGGTCTTCACCGCAGGAAAACGTGCGCGTCTCGCGCGCGACCGGGGAGGCGGTGCGGCAGCTCAATTCGGTGCCGGTGCCGACCGTCGCGCTGGTCCAGGGCGGCTGCTTCGGCGGCGGCACCGGCCTGATCGCCGCGTGCGACGTCGTCATCGCGGCCGAGAACGCGATGTTCTCGATCGCGGAAGCCAGATGGGGGCTTACCGCCGCGATCATCATCCCGCAGCTTGCCGACGCCATCGGGGCGCGCCAGCTGCGCCGCTATGGGCTGACGGGCGAGCGCTTCGGCGCCGCCGAGGCGCAGCGCATCGGCCTCGTGCACGAGGTCGTGCCGTTGGCCGAGCTCGCCGCGGCGGGCGACAGGATGATCGGCCACCTCCTCGAGAACGCGCCGCAGGCGATCGCCGAGACCAAGGCGCTCGCGCTCGCCTCGGCCTGGGGCGATCCCGACGAGGCGACGTTCGGCGCCCTGGTGGAGAGCCATGCGGCGAAACGCCAGTCGGCCGAGGCGGCGGAAGGGTTGGCGTCGTTTCGCGAGAAACGTGCCGCCCGCTGGAGCCGGGAGTGATCCGGTTTCCGGGTAATCTCCCCGCAGAGGCTGGCGTAATGGGCCGTCACGCGCGGGTATCGTGTTGTTACTCTCAATGGAACATGTGACCACACTTGCGGCGGTCACGCCGGCTATCGGCCGTTGACACTCTATGCTGCGGTTGACAGTAACGGCGCCGCCTTGGCCGCCGCGCTGGAGAATCCCGATGCCGATGGAAAAGACCTACCAGCCTGCCGACGTCGAGGGCCGCATCTATGCGGCCTGGGAGGCGGCCGACGCGTTCGCCGCCGGGCGTCCGGAGCGCCGCGAAGCGGCGCCCTATTCGATCGTCATCCCGCCGCCCAACGTCACCGGCTCCCTGCACATGGGGCACGCGCTCAACAACACGCTGCAGGACATCCTGGCCCGCTTCTGGCGCATGCGCGGCAGGGACGTGCTGTGGCAGCCCGGCACCGATCATGCGGGTATCGCCACCCAGATGGTGGTCGAGCGCCAACTCACGGAGCGCCAGCAGCCGGGCCGCCGCGACATGGGGCGCGAGGCCTTCATCGCCCGGGTGTGGCAGTGGAAGGAGGAATCCGGCGGCGTCATCATCAACCAGCTCAAGCGGCTCGGCGCCTCGTGCGACTGGTCGCGCGAGCGCTTCACCATGGACGAGGGCCTCTCGCGCGCGGTCCTGAAGGTGTTCGTCGCGCTCCATCGCGACGGCCTCATCTACAGGGACAAGCGCCTGGTCAATTGGGACCCCGAGCTGCTCACCGCCATCTCCGACCTGGAGGTCCAGCAGGTCGAGCTGAAAGGCCATCTATGGTACATTAAATATCCGGTCGAAGACCTTGACAATACGTACATAACGGTCGCCACGACGCGGCCCGAGACGATGCTCGGCGACACCGCCGTGGCGGTCCATCCGGACGACGCGCGCTACCGCGACCTGGTCGGGCGGAGCGCCGTGCTGCCGCTGGTCGGCCGCCGCATCCCGATCCTCGCCGACGAATACTCCGATCCCGAGAAGGGGACCGGCGCCGTCAAGGTGACGCCCGGCCACGACTTCAACGATTTCGAGGTCGGCAAGCGCCACGACCTGCGCCAGATCAGCGTCCTCGATGTCGAGGCACGCCTGAGCCTGGTCGACAACGAGGAGTTCCTCGCCCACCTGACGCCGTCGGCCGAACTCGATGAGACGCTGCGGCTGCATGGGCAGGATCGATTCGCGGTGCGCAAGCGGATCGTCGAGCGGCTGGAGGCGCAGGGGCTGATCGAGAAGATCGAGCCGCACACCTACATGGTCCCGCACGGCGATCGCTCGGGTGCCGTCATCGAGCCCTTCCTGACCGACCAGTGGTACGTCAACGCCAAGGAGCTGGCGAAGCCGGCGATCGCCGCGATACGCCGCGGCCGCACCCGGTTCGTGCCGCAGAACTGGGAAAGGACCTATTTCGACTGGATGGAGAACATCCAGCCCTGGTGCATCTCGCGCCAGCTGTGGTGGGGCCACCAGATCCCCGCCTGGTACGGGCCCGACGGCAAGGTGTTCGTCGCGGAAACCGAGGACGAAGTCCTCGCCGAGGCGCTGACCCACTACACGGGAACGGAAGAGATCACGCCATCCGAGGGCCACGACATCGCCGCCGATCCGGAACGGCGGGCACTGTTCATGCGCGAGTACCTGCGGCGCGACGAGGACGTTCTCGACACCTGGTTCTCCTCCGCCCTATGGCCGTTCTCGACCCTCGGCTGGCCCGACCAGACGCCGGAGCTCGCCCGCTACTATCCGACCACCGTGCTGGTCACCGGGTTCGACATCATCTTCTTCTGGGTGGCCCGGATGATGATGACGGGCCTGCACTTCATGCGCGAGGTGCCGTTCGCCGACGTCTACATTCATGCCCTGGTGCGCGACGAGCGCGGGGCCAAAATGTCCAAGTCCAAGGGCAACGTCATCGACCCGCTCGCGCTCATCGAGGCGCACGGCGCCGACGCGTTGCGCTTTACCCTCGCCGCCATGGCGGCGCAGGGACGCGACATCAAGCTGTCCGAGCAGCGCGTCGAGGGCTATCGGCACTTCGCCAACAAGCTGTGGAACGCGGCACGCTTCGCCGAGGTGAACGGCTGCGCCCGGGTGGCAGGCTTTCAGCCCGCCACCGCGAAGACGACACTGAACCGCTGGATCGCGCATGAGACCGCACGGGCGGCGCGCGAGATTGGCGACGCGCTGGAGACGTACCGCTTCAACGAGGCCGCCGGCGTGGTCTATCGCTTCGTGTGGAACGTGTTCTGCGACTGGTATGTGGAGCTGGCGAAGCCCTATCTGACCGGGCCGGACGGGGCGGAGAAGGACGAGACCCGCGCGATGACCGCCTGGGCGCTCGACCAGATCCTCAAGCTCCTGCATCCGTTCATGCCGTTCGTCACCGAGGAGCTGTGGCAGGTCACGGGCGCGGCCGCGGCGGGCGAGCCGCTCCTCGTGCTCGCTGCCTGGCCGCAGCTCGACGGCCTTGAGGATGAGGCGGCCGAAGGCGAGATCGGCTGGGTCGTCGACGTGATCACGGCGGTGCGCTCGGTGCGCGCCGAGATGAACATTCCGGCGGGCGCGCTGATCCCCCTCGCGGTGGTGGACGCCGGCAAGGAAACGTCATCGCAGGCAATGGCTTGGGGAGACTTTATCAAGAGGCTCGCGAGGATTTCGGCGATCGATTTTCCGCCCGACGCGCCGCCCCATTCGGTGCAGCTCTTGATCCGCGGGGACGTGGTGGCGCTGCCGCTCGCCGGCGTCGTCGACATCGCGGCCGAGCGGACGCGGCTGGAGAAGGAGATGGCCAAGGCCGACGCCGACATCGCCCGTGTCGACGCCAAGCTCGGCAACGCGGATTTCGTCGCCCGCGCGCCCGAGGAGGTGGTCGAGGGCGAGCGCGAGAAGCGCGAGGCGGCGGAAGGCCGGCGCGCCAAGATTCTTGAGGCGCTGGAACGGCTCCAGGGCGCGGCGTGACGAACGCGACGCTCTCGTTGTATCGCACGATTGTGCTATCTTCGGGCGAGCGGGTGCTGGAGGACAACGATGAGCAGCGAGTCGCAGAACGTGGAGATCCTCAAGGATGCATATGCGCGCTGGCACGACAGCAAGGGCGATAGCGTCGACCACTGGATGAGCGTGGTGTCCGACGACATCCAGTTCGGCTCGCTCGCCCGCGGCGCGCCGGAGATGCTGTTCGCCAGGACCTACGACAACCGGGAAGCCCTGCGCGGCTATTTCGAGGGGCTGCTGTCGGACTGGGAAATGATCCACTACACGGTGGAGGAGTTCATCGCCCAGGGCGACGCCGTGTTCATGCGCGGCTCGACCGCCTGGCGCAACAAGCGCACGGGCCGCACGGCGGAGACCCCGAAGGTGGACTTCTGGCGTTTCCGCAACGGCAAGGCGGTGGAATTCTACGAATACTACGACACCGCGCGTGTCATCGCGGCGGCGGCCGCGCCGTGAAGCAGGAGGATCCCCCTACATCTTCACGTCGCTGATCTGCACCGTCGGCTGGGTGTTGGTGTAGTTCGGAATATCCGCCATGATCGCCGGGGCGTGCGGCCCGAACGCCGCCTGGAACGCCTCGACCGTGTCGAAATAGAGATGCCCCATGGCGATGTAGGCGGCGGGCTGGCCCGGCGCGCCGCCGGCGATGCCCTGCTCGACCGCCATGCTTTTGCAGGCCGCGCCCAGCTTCTGCTTCACCATCGGCATATGGCTGGTGAGGTAGTAGTTCATGTCGAACTTGGCGGCGGCGGAGTTCGGATAGAGCACGCTGACCTTGACCATGTTCGCTCCCTTTGATTGCAAGCCTCAAGGCACGGAACTGGCGTCCGCTCACGCCCCGCTGGACCTTATAGCATGGCGGGCGGGCGTCGGTTGCACCGCCTTTCGAAGAGCTGCCAAGCTGTTTTCCGATTGAACCGAGGTGAGACCCATGCGCGTTTTCCTTGCCGGCGCGACCGGCGCCGTCGGCCGGCCGTTGACGCGGCTCCTGGTGGCGGCCGGACACACGGTGACCGGCACCACGCGATCGGCCGCCAAGGCGGCGGAGATCGAGGCAGTCGGCGCCGCTGCAGCAGTCGTCGATGCCTATGATGGCGATGCGGTTCGCGCGGCGGCGCTTGCCGCCAGGCCCGACGTCGTCATCCACCAGCTCACCGACCTGCCCGGCACGCGTGACCCAGCGACGTATCCGGCGGCGCTCGCTGCCAATGCGCGGCTGCGCATCCTGGCGACGCCCAGCCTCGTGGTGGCGGCACGCGCGGCCGGCGCGCGCCGCCTCATCACTCAGAGCGTCGCCTTCGCCTACGCGCCGGGGCCGGCGCCGCTCGCCGAGACCCACCCGCTCGACTATGCGGGGGAGGGGAACAAGGCGGTGCTGGTGCGCGGCGTCGCGACGCTCGAGGCGCTCACCCTCGGGACGCCCGGCATCGAAGGAATCGTGTTGCGCTATGCTTACCTGTACGGGCCCGGCACCTGGTATGCGGCTTCCGAGGGGCGGGGTTTCGTCCACGTCGATGCCGCCGCCCACGCTGCTTTGCTCGCGCTCACCCGCGGCCAGCCGGGCGCCTACAACATCGCCGACGATGACGGTGCCGTGGCGATCGACAAGGCGCGCCGCGAGCTCGGGTTCGATCCCGGATTCCGACAGCCCACGTAACCTCACGATTCGCGCGGAAACGGCTTGCTGAGAAAGCGCGATCCTTTGAGCCCGTAGCGCCACGGCTGCTCGGTCGCCTTGGTGATGCCGATGCGCACGCCGACGGCGATCTCGGGCGTCGCGGTACGTGCGCGCACCTCGAACGGCGGCGCGTCGAGCGCCAGCCCGTTGTGCGCATTGGTAATGCCGAGGGCCTGGCATAGGCGTCCGGGCCCTGAGCAGAGCAGCCGCTCGTCGGTGGTGCGCCGCCGTCGGCGCATCCGGTACAGGCCCTCGGTCGGCCGCAGCGCCCGGATCAGCACCGCACTCGCGCTTCCCTCCGGTTCGCACACGAAGTTGACGCACCAGTGGATGCCGTAGGAGCGATAGACGTAGGCGAATCCGGGCCGGCCGAACATCACTGCGTTGCGTTCGGTCCGGCCGCCATAGCAGTGCGCCGCGGGATCGGTATGGTGATAGGCCTCGACTTCGACGATCTCGCCGCCGATGCCGTCGAACAGGAGCGTCGCGCCGATCAGATCGGGGGCGACGGCGTGCACGCTGCGGGCAAAGAACGCGCGAGGGATCGAAGCGGGCTGGCGCATGCGGTGCGTGTGGGCGTGGTAAACCAATCGTTGTGTCCTGGCTGCGTCAGCTGTTGCCAGTGCGCAACATGTTTACAACATTTCCATTGACACGCGCTGCTCCTGTCTCAGCGCCGTGATTCCGTCATAAGTTCTTGAGATCGAACAGGGGCCGGAGCTTCCGATCATCCTGTGCTGGAAGTCCGCCCGTCAACCCCAAGCCGACTAAGAATTCGGCCGGGGGGCGCGGGGGAGCATTGCTCGATATCTGCAGGGAGCGGGTCGAGGGGACTGTAACGAGTCATGGACGCAAGAACGACGAGCAAGGCCAAGCTGCCGAGCCGGCACGTGACGGAAGGTCCGGAACGCGCTCCGCATCGCTCGTACTATTACGCCATGGGTCTGACGCAGCAGCAGATCCATCAGCCGTTCGTCGGCGTCGCGACCTGCTGGAACGAAGCGGCGCCCTGCAACATCGCGCTCATGCGCCAGGCCCAGGCGGTCAAGAAGGGCGTCGCCGCGGCCGGCGGTACGCCGCGCGAGTTCTGCACCATCACGGTGACCGACGGTATCGCGATGGGTCACCAGGGCATGAAGTCGAGCTTGCCGTCGCGCGAGGTGATCGCCGATTCGGTCGAGCTGACCATACGCGGCCACGGCTACGATGCGCTGGTCGGCATGGCCGGATGCGACAAGTCGCTGCCCGGCATGATGATGGCGATGTGCCGGCTCAACGTGCCGGCGGTGTTTATTTACGGCGGCTCGATCCTGCCCGGCACCTTCAAGGGCCGGCCGGTCACCGTCCAGGACGTGTTCGAGGCGGTCGGCAAGCACTCGGTTGGTGCGATGTCGTCGGAGGACCTCGACGAGCTCGAGCAGGTCGCCTGTCCGTCGGCGGGCGCCTGCGGCGCCCAGTTCACCGCCAACACCATGGCGACGGTCTCCGAGGCGATCGGCTTGGCGCTGCCCTATTCGGCCGGCGCTCCGGCGCCGTACGAATTCCGCGACAAGTTCTGCTCGCTTGCCGGCGAGCAGGTGATGGAGCTGGTCGCCCGCCAGATCCGCCCGCGCGACATCGTTACCCGCAAGGCGCTGGAGAACGCGGCGGCGGTGGTGGCCGCCTCGGGCGGCTCGACCAATGCGGCACTGCACCTACCGGCGATTGCGCACGAATGCGGAGTGGTGTTCGACCTGTTCGACGTCGCCGAAGTCTTCAAACGGACACCTTACGTCGCAGATTTGAAACCGGGCGGCCGTTATGTCGCCAAGGATTTGTTCGAAGCTGGCGGCGTGCCACTCCTCATGAAAACCCTCCTCGATCACGGCCACCTGCATGGCGACTGCATGACGGTCACCGGCCGCACCATCGCGGAGAATCTCAAGAGCGTGAAATGGAATGCCGACCAGGACGTGATCCTCCCGGCCGACAAGCCGCTGTCGCCGACCGGGGGCGTCGTGGGCCTCATAGGCAATCTCGCCCCCGAGGGCGCGATCGTGAAGGTCGCCGGCATGGAGAAGCTCCAGTTCTCCGGTCCGGCGCGCTGCTTCGACCGTGAGGAGGACGCCTTCGAGGCGGTGAAGACACGCAGCTACCGGGAAGGCGAGGTGCTGGTCATCCGCTACGAGGGGCCGCGCGGTGGTCCCGGCATGCGCGAGATGCTGGCGACCACGGCGGCGCTGTACGGCCAGGGCATGGGCGACAAGGTGGCGCTGATCACCGACGGGCGCTTCTCCGGGGCGACCCGCGGCTTCTGCGTCGGCCATGTCGGGCCGGAAGCCGCGATCGGCGGCCCGATCGCGCACATCCGCGACGGCGACGTCATCGATCTCGATGCGGTGGCCGGCACGCTCGCGGTCCGCCTTTCGGACGAGGAATTTGCGCGCCGCAAGGCGCAGTGGAAACCGCGCGAAGGCGAGTTCGCCTCCGGCTATTTGTGGAAATACGCCCAGCAGGTGGGGCCGGCCGTGGCAGGCGCCGTGACCCATCCGGGCGGGGCTGTCGAAAAGCAGTGTTATGCGGATCTCTGAGGGGTTGGCAGGCTTGGTGGTTGCGGGGCTCGTGATCGGGCTTGCCCCGGCGCGCGCGCTCGACGGAACCCCGAGCGACGGCCCGCCGCCGGTGAGCCTCGATCGCGTGGTCACCCCGGTCGCCCCGCCGATCGACCGGCGGCAACCTGCGCCCGCAACGGTGCGGCCGAGCACCGCGGTCTCCGCGCCGTCGCGCGCGCTCGACATCCCGCGGCCTCCTGCTCCCGTCCCGTCGGTCACAGGACGCGTCGCCCCTCCGACGCCGGTCGAGGCGTTCCGGTCCGGCGCCCAGGCCTTGCGCGACGGCGAGAAGGAAAAGGCCCTGACCTCGCTGCAATACGCCGCCGAGCAGGGACACGCGCTCGCTACCTGGAAGCTCGGCCGCATGTACGCGGAGGGCGACGGGGTCGAGCGCAGCGACCTGCGCGCCTTCGAATATTTCAACCGCATTGCCAACACTTATGCGGACGACAGACCGGGCACGCCGCAGGCCCGCTTCGTCGCCAATGCGTTCGTCGCGCTCGGCCACTACTATCTCGACGGCATTCCTGATTCGACCATCAAGGCCGACCCGGGGCGCGCGCATGAGCTGTTCGGCTATGCGGCGTCTTATTTCGGCGATCCGGATGCCCAGTACTTCCTCGCCCGCCTGTACCTGGAGGGCAGGGGAGCGCCGCGCGACCCCCGCCAGGCAGCCCGCTGGCTCAGCCTCGCCGCCAACAAGGGCCAGCACCACGCGCAGGCGGTGCTCGGCCGGATGCTGTTCAAGGGCGAGCAGATGCCGCGCCAGGCGGCACGCGGCCTGATGTGGCTGACGCTGGCGCGCGACAGCGCCAGCCCGCAGGACACTTGGATCGCCGATCTCTACGACTCGGCCGTCCGCCAGGCGACCGCGGACGAGCGCTCGCTGGCGCTGGTCTACCTCGAGCGCTGGGTGAACGGGCGGCGGGATTAGTAGCCGCTCGCCGCCTCTCCTTCATCGATCGATATCACCCGCTGGATCTCGTCGGTCTTGAAGCCGATCGCCGCCGGGTTGCGGATGCCGGGCGGCACCGCGACGTCGAACAATTCGCGCACCACGCCTTCGAGCCGCGCCCATTCGACGGTGTCACCGCTGGTCGTGGCGACGACCATGAGGCCGGACGCCGAGTCCCATGCAGCGGGCGAAGGTACGTTCGAGCATTCGCGCTTGCGGCCGATGAAGAACACCTTGCCGGCCTGGTAGGTGGTGAAGGCGAGGCTCGCGCCCACGCGGTCAAGCCAGGCGGAGAAATGGCGCGAGCTCGTCAGCGCAAATTTTTCTTCTGCCTTGCCGTCTTTCGGTGCGGCCGGACTCGCGGCCATACGTGTGCTCCAACGGCTGTAGCCCGGATGGAACGAAGCGCAATCGGGAGTGCCGTTTTAAGCGGCACCACTGCCCCGCACTATCGAGGTAGGGGTGCCGCCCCGAACTATGGCAGCGCGAGATCGAGCTCCGCCACCACCGGCACGTGATCCGACGGCTTCTCCCAGCCGCGCACGTGCTTGTCGATCGACGCCGAGACGAGACGGTCGGCCGCCTGCGGCGACAGCAGCAGGTGGTCGATGCGCAGCCCCTTGTTGCGCTGCCAAGCGCCGGCCTGATAGTCCCAAAACGAGTACAGACCTGCCGCATCGCTCGTTGCGCGTACCGCGTCGGTGAAGCCGAGGTTGGTGAGCGCGCGAAACTGCGCGCGCGTCTGCGGCCGGAACAGCGCATCGTCGATCCACGCGGGCGGGTCGTACACGTCGGCCTCGGTCGGGATGACGTTGTAGTCGCCGGCGAGCACCAGCGGCTCCTCGAGCGGGAGCCGTTGGTCCGCGTAGCGCCGGAGACGCTCCATCCAGCGCAGCTTGTAATCGTATTTGTCGGTGTTCGCCGGGTTGCCGTTGGGCAGGTAGATCGAGGCGATGCGTAGAACCCCGGACCTGGTCGAAACCAGCGCCTCGAGAAAGCGCGCGTGATCGTCGGCATCGTCACCGGGCAGGCGCGGGGTGATTTCATCGAACGGAAGCTTGGACAGAATCGCCACCCCGTTGAAGGTTTTTTGACCGTGCACGGCTATGTTGTAGCCGAGGCCCTCCAGGGGCTCGCGCGGGAAGGCCTCATCGACGCACTTGGTTTCCTGCAGGCAGACGATGTCCGGCTGCCGGGCGGCGAGCCAGGCGGTAAGATTATCGATGCGCTGCTTGATGGAATTGACGTTCCAGGTCGCGATCAGCATGGATCTTGCAAGGGTGAGCGGGGTGGCACCATGCCCCACCACGGGACAGTGGGAAAGGGGAATGCGGACATTAGCTGCGGGGTTCTAGCCACCTGGAGCAAAAGTGATACGCTGGCAAGGGCTTCTATGGTAGGAATCGACCGAGGAGTATCAAGGGGCCCCGAGCCGGCCAGGGGAGTTCCGTACGGAGGACCCGGCCTGGGCCGTTGAAAACGCGATGACAAAGCGAACATGGGTCGTAGGGGGCTTGGCGCTTGCTGCCCTCGCGGGAATGGCGTTGGCGGCGAAGACGTTGTGGATTCCGGGCGGCGCCGTGGCCCAGGCCCCGCGCGCCCAGGGCGGACCCCGCGCGATCCCCGTCGAGCTTGCCCAGGCCGTGCGCAAGCCGGTTCCGGTCCGGGTCGAGGCCTTGGGAACCGTAACCCCGATCGCCAGCGTGGCGATCAAATCGCGCCTGGAAACCGACATCGTCGGCGTGCATTTCGCCGACGGCGCGCTGGTCAGCGCCGGCGACATTCTGTTCACCCTCGACAATCGGCAGCTGCAGGCGCAGATCCGTCAGGCCGAAGCGGTGCTCGCGCGCGACAAGGCGGCGCTGGAAGCGGCCGAGCGCGACATCAGGCGCTACACCGAGCTGGTCGCCAAGAACGCCACTCCGGTGACCAATCTCGACAACGCCAAGACGGCGGCCGACACCGCGCGCGCGAATATCGCGGCTGACGAGGCGTCGCTCGAGAACTACAGGGTGCAGCTGAGCTACACGACGATCCGTGCGCCGATCAGCGGGCGCATCAGCGCGGCCTCCGTCAAGGTCGGGAACTTCGTACGGCCGAGCGACGTCATGGCGCTTGCGACCATCCATCAGATCGCGCCAATCTACGTGTCGTTCGGGCTGGCGCAGAAACTGCTGCCGGAAGTGCGCGACGCCATGATGGAAGGGAATGCGACGGTCGATGCCCTGGTGCCGGGCGAGCAGCGGCGCGGCTCCGGTCGGTTGACCATGATCGAGAACACGGTGGAGACGGCGACCGGCATGGTCACATTGCGCGCGACCATCGAAAACAAGGACGAAGTCCTGTGGCCCGGCACCCTGGTGAACGCGCAATTGACGTTGCGCGTGGAGCAGGCCGTCACTGTCCCCAACGTCGCAGTTCAGGTCGGACAGTCGGGCAATTTCGTCTATGTGGTGAAGGACGCGACGGCCACGGTGCGGCCCGTGACCGTGGCGCGGACACTCGAGGGCGAGGCGGTCATCGCCAAGGGCCTCGAAGACGGCGAGACCGTCGTGGTGGACGGGCAGCTTCTCCTCACCAACGGCGCCAAGGTGTCGGCGCGCGAGCGGAAGGCGGGAAGCTGACCGATGACGCTGTCGGAAGTCTGCATTCGCCGGCCGGTGATGACGACGCTGATCACGGCGTCGATCATCGTCTTCGGAGCCTTCGCGTATCGCCTGTTGCCGGTAGCGGCGTTGCCCAAGGTCGATTTCCCGACCATCCAGGTCGTGGCACAGTTGCCCGGCGCCGGAGCGGAGACGATGGCGGCGTCGGTGGCGGCGCCGATCGAGCGCCAGCTCTCGACCATCGCCGGCATTTCGTCGATGACGTCGTCGTCCTCGCTCGGCAACACGTCGATCACCATCCAGTTCGATCTCAACCGCGACATCGACGGCGCGGCCCTCGACGTGCAGACCGCCCTCACCGTCGCGCAGCGGCGCCTGCCGACGGAAATGACGACGCCGCCGGGTTTCCGGAAAGTGAATCCGGGCGAATTCCCGGTCATGTTCGTCGCGATCATTTCGCCGACATTGCCGCTGTCGACTGTCCATGAATACGGCGACACGATCGCGCAGCAGGTCTCGCAGCTGCCCGGCATCGCCCAGGTGCTGGTGTACGGCGCGCAGAAATTCGCCGTGCGCGTGCAGGTCGATCCGGTGGCGGCGGCCGCGCGTAACATCTCGCTCGAGGACGTGCGCAACGCGGTCGCCAAGACCAACTCCAACGTGCCGGTCGGTGTGCTGTCCGGTCCCCAGCAGAACGTGTCGCTCATGGCCACCGCCGCAATGGAGCGGGCGGCCGACTATCGCCACGTCGTCGTCGCCTGGCGCAACGGCATGCCGATCAAGTTATCGGATATCGCCCGCGTCATCGACAGCGTGGAGAACGACAAGATCGCCAGCTGGTTCAACGGCAATCGCGCGATCGTGCTGGCGATCCAGCGCCAGCCCGATGCCAATACGGTCGCGGTCGTCGACCAGGTGCGCGCCAAGCTGCCGAGCTTCCGCGCGCAGGTCCCGGCATCGATCGACATGCAAGTCCTGATGGACCGGTCGGTCCTGATCCGCCAATCGGTGATCGACGTTCAGGAGACCTTGGGCATCGCCATCGCGCTCGTCGTCATGGTGATCTTCCTGTTCCTGCGCTCGGCCGCCGCAACGATCATTCCCGCGTTGGCGGTGCCGATCTCACTCGTCGGCACCTGCGCGGCGATGTATGCGTTCGGATTCTCGATCAACAACATGACGCTTCTGGCATTGACGCTGTCGGTCGGCTTCGTCGTCGACGATGCGATCGTCATGCTGGAAAACATCATGCGCCACATCGAGGGCGGTATGCGGCCGTTCGAGGCGGCGCTCAAGGGGGCGCGCGAGATCGGCTTCACCATCATCTCGATCACCTTCTCGCTGATCGCCGTGTTCATCCCGGTGCTGCTGATGGGCGGCGTGGTCGGCCGGGTGTTCCGCGAATTCGCCGTGACCATCGCGGTCGCGATCATCGTGTCGGGCTTCGTCTCGCTCACGCTCACGCCGATGCTGTGCGCGCGTGTCCTGCGCGGGCACCAGCCCGGCGAAAAGAAGCAGATGTGGCTGCTGCGCGGCTTCGAAGCGGTGTTCAACAGCTCGCTGCACGCCTACGAATGGAGCCTCATTCGCGTCATCAAGTACAAGCTGGTCATGCTTCTCGTCACGTTCGCCACCATCGGCGGGACGATCTATCTCTATATCGCGGTTCCGAAGGGCTTCTTCCCGATCGAGGATACCGGCCTGGTCATAGCGGTGACCGAGGGTGCGACCGACATTTCATTCAACGCCATGGTCGAGCATCAGGCCAAGGTCGCGGCGATCATACGCGCCGACAAGGCGGTCGACTACGTCAACTCGACGGTCGGCGTCGGCGGCCCCAACGCGACCACCAACTACGGCCGCATGTTCGTTGCGCTCAAGCCGAAGGCGGAGCGCAACGAGACGTCGAACGCCATCATCCAGCGCCTGCGCCGGACCACCAACGTCGTTCCTGGCATAGCGGTGTATTTCCAGAATATCCAGAACATCAATATCGGCGGACGCATCTCCAAGAGCCAGTATCAGTACACGCTGCAATCGAGCGACACCGAAACGCTCTATCGCGTGGCGCCCGACATGCGCGAAAAGATCGCGAAGCTGGAAGGCCTGCAGGACGTCACTACCGATCTGTACATCCGGAATCCGCAGATGACGGTGGAGATCGACCGCGAAAAGGCGGCGATCTACGGCATCACGGTCGATCAGGTCCGGCAGGAATTGTTCAATGCCTTCGGCACCCGGCAGGTGGCGACCATCTACACGCCGTCGAACGATTATCAGGTCATCCTCGAAAGCCTGCCCGAGTTCCAGGCCGATCCGTCCGGATTGTCGAAGCTTTTCCTCAAGACCAACGCCAACGTCAACAACGCGGGCGGCATCGCCCCCGGCGGCGGCGTGAGCGGGGTCGGAACCCTGACCGGGCCAGTGGTGCCGCTCACCGCGGTCACGCGGCTCATTCCCAGCGTCGGTCCCCTGCAGGTGAACCATCAGGGTCAGCAGCCGGCTGTCACGATCTCGTTCAACCTGGCGCCCGGCTATTCGCTCGGTCAGGCGGTCGACGCCATCCAGAAGATCGAGCGCGACGAGCGCCTGCCGCCGACCGTAACGACCGGCTTCCAGGGCACCGCGCAGGTGTTCCAGGATTCGCTGAAAGGGCAGGGCATTCTGATCCTCGCGGCGATCTTCGCCGCCTACGTGGTGCTCGGCATCCTGTACGAGAGCTTCATCCACCCGATCACCATCATCTCCGGCCTGCCTTCGGCGGGCATCGGGGCGATCCTCACCCTCATGGCGTTCAACATGGAGCTGACCGTCATCGCCATGATCGGCATCGTCATGTTGGTCGGCATCGTCAAGAAGAACGCCATCATGATGGTGGATTTCGCGATCGAGCGGCGGCGCGTCGGCTTGAGCGCGGAGGCGGCGATCCGCGATGCCGCGCTGCTCCGCTTCCGGCCGATCATGATGACGACGTTCGCGGCGATCTTCGGCACCTTGCCGATCGCGCTCGGCACCGGCGCGGGCGCCGAGCTGCGCCAGCCGCTCGGCGTCGCCGTGGTCGGCGGGCTGGTGCTCTCCCAGCTCCTCACCCTCTACATCACGCCGGTGATCTATCTCTACCTGGATCGCATCGACCGGCGCCTGAAGCGCAGCCTCGAGCCGCAGCTCGACGAGGTGCCGCACGTCGAGGAGCCGCGCCAGATCGCCGCCGAGTAGAGGCGCCCCTCATTGGCGCTGGCTTAAGCGAGACCTCTGTCATGGCCCGCGAAACATGTCCCCGGCGAAAGCGGGGGGCGGGCCATCCGGTGCTCCGCAGCCTTGAGTGGTGGCAAGACCGTGCCCAGGTCCCTGCTCCGGGAGAGGACGCGGCTGTGCCGGGTGAATCGAGGGATCCGGCGCGATCCCGCATTCCTGAAAATCGGAAAAAAAGTTGGTGGTGCCTATTGACAATATTCCCAGACTAGTTCTTTACTCCCATCCATCCCGGCTCACCCAGGGCGTCTTCCGGAAGACACACGAAGGCGGAGCGGGGAGCGGCAGTCACGACCCTGATCGGATCCGGAGAGGTCGTGGCCGCCGCGGTGGAGCGCCGCGAGGGCGCGCGCGCCTACGTCACTGGCGCGCGGGGACACCCTCGCAAGGTGTTCCGGCGTGTCCCTTCCCGCCTCGCAAACGGGAAGGGGAGAAACACGCCACGGGTGCGGCGTTCCGCACCAGCGCCCTCGCGGCGCTCCGCTCCCTCAGGTCATCCTGAGGGCCTTATCTGAGGTGCTCGAGCGCGCAGCGGTCGAGCCGCGAAGGACGCAAAGCCCGGCTCGAAACGGTCACGCGGCGAAGCCGCCGGCGGCAAAGCCGCCGAAGTGACCGCCGGGAGGGGCGAAGCGTTGGGCTGTATGACATCGTGAATCAGCAGGATGTCGGTGGCGCGCGGCGGTGCCGCCGCCCCGACCCCGACCCTCGGCATCCTGAGGCGCTCGGCGCACGCTTCGTGCGCCGAGCCTCGAAGCTTGCCTGCGAAAGTGGGGGATGGTCGCCCTCTTGCTGCAAGGCATTGCCGATTGTAGGGCGACCCTTGTGGTGCCCGCAGGCCGCACAGCACAACATTGCTGATGGTTCCGGTCGCCCGAAAGGCCGCGGGCACCCACAACGGGTGCCCCTACAAGCGACGTGGCGGAATCTAGATCGTGAAGCTCGTCCCGCAGCCGCAGGAGGCGGTCGCTTTCGGATTGTTGATGCGGAACGACGCGCCGATCAGGTCGTCGACGAAATCGATCTCGGCGCCGGCCATGAAGCCGAGCGAGACCGGATCGATCAGCACGGCCGCGCCGTCGCGCGCGATCAGCACGTCGTCGTCGGCCTTGCTGCGCTCGATGTCGAACTTGTACTGAAACCCCGAGCAGCCGCCGCCCTCGACGCTCACCCGCAGCATCGCGCCCGCGGCCTCGCCTTTGAGGATCTCCCCGATTTGCCGCGCCGCGCGCGCGCTCACCGTGACGTTCGTCGTCATGTCCGTGTACCTCGTCGCCTGCCCGTGGACAGGGCTTGTCCCGGATAGTTAAGTACCACAAAGGCTGGGGTCAACGATGGGCGGAGATCATGACGATTGAGGCCGCCGCTGCCCGCGCCGCCCATGCGGCCGACCCGGGACGCAGCCGGGGGCGCCTCCACCAGGAGCCGGCGAGCCCGACCCGAAACCCGTTCCGGCGCGATTGCGACCGCATCATTCATGCCACCGCCTTCCGCCGGCTCGCCTACAAGACGCAGGTCTTCGTCTTCCACGAGGGCGACCATTTCCGCACCCGCCTCACCCATACGCTTGAGGTCCAGCAGATCGCCCGCTCGCTCGCCCGCGCGCTCGGGCTCGACGAGGACCTGGCCGAGGCGCTGGCGCTCGCCCACGACCTCGGGCATCCGCCGTTCGGCCACGCCGGCGAGCGCGCGCTCGACCAGTGCCTCGCCGATCACGGCGGGTTCGACCACAATGCGCAGGCCCTGCGCGTCGTCACGGTGACCGAGCGGCGCTATGCCGACTTCGACGGCCTCAACCTGTCGTGGGAGACGCTCGAAGGCATCGTCAAGCACAACGGGCCGATCACCGACCGTGCCGGACGCCCGATCGGCCGCTACGCCGAGCGCGGGGTGCCGGCGGCGGTCAGGCTCTACGCCCAGCACCAGGACCTCGAGATCTGGACCCAGCCGGGCGGCGAGGCGCAGCTCGCGGCGATCGCCGACGACATCGCCTACGACGCGCATGACATCGACGACGGGGTGCGCGCCGAACTGTTCGATCTCGGCGACCTGGCGCAGGTCGCGCTGATCGACGAGGCGCTGCGCGAGATCGGCGCAGGGCATCCGCACCTGGAGCCGTCGCGACTGGTGCACGAACTGATCCGCCGCCTGATCGCGCGCATGATCGAGGACGTGATCGCCGAATCGGCACGGCGAGTGGCCGCGCTCGCGCCGTGCTCGATCGACGACATCCGTGGCGCGGCGGCGCCCGTCGTCGCCTTCTCGCCCGCCATGGCTGACGCCGATGCGGCCATCAAGGCGTTTCTTTATCCCCGCATGTACCGGCACCCGCGCATCGTCCGCATCATGGGCGACGCCCAGGACGTGGTACGCGACCTGTTCCGACATTTCATGGCGCGGCCCGCCGACCTCCCGGCCGAGTGGTCGCACGGGCTCGACGACGCGGACGCGGACGGCCGCATCAGGCGGATCTGCGATTTCATCGCCGGCATGACCGATCGCTACGCGCTGATCGAGCACGCCCGGCATTTTGACTCGACCCCGGAATTGAGCTAGCGGCGCGCCATGAATGTCTTCGCCGATTTCACCGAGCACGTTCGCGCTGCCGTCGAGGCGCTGGAACGGGCAGGGGGCTTCACGCGGCCGCTCGATGTTGCGCGCATCGTGGTCGAGCCGCCGCGCGAAGCGGCCCACGGCGATCTCGCGACCAACGCCGCGATGGTGCTTGCCAAGGATGCCGGCGTAAAGCCGCGCGAGCTCGCCGAGCGGATCGCCGCCGAGCTGGAAAGACTGCCGCAGGTCACGGGCACGCAAGTCGCAGGCCCCGGCTTCATCAACCTGACGCTCGATCGCAGCGTTTGGCGTGCGACCCTTGCGGCGGCGATCGCGGCCGGTCCCGACTACGGCCGCGGCAACTCCGGGCGCGACGAAAGGGTCAACGTCGAATACGTGTCCGCCAATCCGACCGGCCCGATGCACGTCGGCCATTGCCGCGGGGCGGTGTTCGGCGACGCGCTCGCGAACCTGCTCGCCTTCGACGGCTACGCGGTCACGCGCGAATATTACATCAACGACGCAGGCGCGCAGGTCGACGTGCTCGCCCGCTCCGCCTTCCACCGTTATCTCGAGGCGCTGGGTGAAAACATCGGCCCCGTTCCGGATGGACTCTATCCGGGCGACTACCTGAAGCCGGTCGGGCAGGCGCTTGTCACGGAGTACGGCGACTCGCTCAGGGAGCAATCGGAGACCGCCTGGCTGCCGCTCGTGCGGGAGAAATCGATCGACATGATGATGGCGTCGATCCGCACCGACCTCGCGGCGCTCAACGTGCGCCATGATGTGTTCTTCTCCGAGCGCTCTCTCAGCGTGGGCAATGGCGGCGCCGTGGAGGCGACCATCGAGGAGCTGCGCAACAAGGGGCTCGTGTACGAGGGACGCCTGCCGCCGCCCAAGGGCCAGGCGGTCGAGGACTGGGAGGACCGCGAGCAGACGCTGTTCCGCTCGACCAAATTCGGCGACGACGTCGACCGTCCGCTGCGCAAGTCCGACGGAAGCTACACCTATTTTGCCTCCGACATCGCCTATCACCGTTCGAAATTCGAGCGCGGCTTCCGCCATCTGATCGACGTGTGGGGCGCGGACCACGGCGGCTACATCAAACGGGTGCAGGCGGCCGTGCAGGCCGTCAGCGGGGGCGCCGCCGATCTCGACGTCAAGATCATCCAGCTGGTGAAGCTCCTGCGCGGCGGCGAGCCGGTCAAGATGTCGAAGCGGGCCGGCGAGTTCGTCACCCTGCGCGAGGTGGTTGACGAAGTCGGCCGCGACGCGGTCCGCTTCATGATGCTCTATCGCAAGAACGACGCCGTGCTCGATTTCGACCTCGCCAAGGTGATCGAGCAGTCGCGCGACAATCCCGTGTTCTACGTGCAGTATGGGCACGCGCGCGCCAAGTCGATCTTCCGCAACGCCCGGGAGATGCTCCCCGACCTGCCGCAGGACGACCGCGAGCGGGCCACCTATCTCATGCAGGCCCCCCTCGATCTGCTTGAGCACGATGACGAAATAACCCTGATGAAGAAGATCGCCGCCTGGCCGCGGGTCATCCAGGGCGCGGCCGAGGCGCACGAGCCCCATCGGATCGCTTTCTATCTGTACGAACTCGCCAGCGAGTTCCATGCCCTATGGACTCGCGGAAAAGACCTGCCATATTTACGCTTCATTATCTTTGATGATCCACAAATAACCGTGGCGCGCCTTGGGCTTGTGCAAGGCGTAATGACGGTTCTCGCGTCCGGGCTGGGTTTGCTCGGAGTTGAGGCGCCGGAGGAGATGAGGTGATTCCGCTCCGTGCCGCATGACGCGAACACAGCGCGATCAGGCATACTGTGGTATGGTAGGGGAACGCCTGAACCAATGGTAGTATGAGTATGGCACAGGATACCAATCTTCGATCCATGCGCTCCGACGACTCCTATTCGCATGAACAGGGCCCCGCCAACACGGGGCGCAGCGACCCTTTAGCCGAGCTCGCCCGGCTGATCGGACAGAACGATCCCTTTGCCGACCTCGCCCGGCAGGGGGGGCGCCAAGCGGCGCAACCGCCAGTGGCTCAGCCAACGGCGGCCCAGCCGCCCTCGCGCACCGCGCGGCAGGCCGATCCCGCTCTGGCCTACGACGACCAGCAGCCCAGCCACGGCGCGGCCTACCCGGCCCACTACGATGATACCAACTACCAGCGTGACGCCCGCTATGAGGCGGCGCCCCAGGACAGCCATCAGGGCGCCTATGCCCATGACGGCCAGGACAACGCCGGCTATTACGACGAGAACGCCTACTACGAGGAAGGGCAGCTGCCCCCCGAGGAAACCTACGACGAGGCTCCCCCGGAGAAGAAGCGAGGTGGCCTGCGGACCGTCGCGGCCCTGGTGGCGCTGGCGATCGTCGGGACCGGCGGCGCTCTGGGCTACAGGGCGTGGACGAGCCCTTCGGGAACCGATGGCGAGCCGCCGGTGATCAAGGCCGAGCAGGGGCCCACCAAGGTCGTCCCGGCGGCTCCGAGCGACAATCAACTCAACAAGCAGATCTACGACCGGGTAGGCGACCGGGGCGGCGAGAAGGTCGTTCCGCGCGAGGAGCAGCCGGTCGATGTCCGCACCGCGGCGACCCGATCGATGGCGCCCGGCACCATGGGCGTATCCGGATCGACCGGTTCGGTCCTGCCGCCGCTTGCGGCGCCCAACACGGCGCCTCCCTCTCAGGCGGCGACCGAGCCGAAGAAGGTCAAGACCGTCGCCATCCGGCCCGATCAGCCGAGCGGCGCGCCGACCACCCCGGCAGCGCGGACGCCGACTGCCACCCAGTCCGCCCCTGCGGCCGCGGCGCCACAGCCGACGCGGGTGACGACCGTCCCGGTCCAGGCCACGCCGGCCCGCCCGGCAGCCACCGAGGGCGGCAGCTATATGGTGCAGGTCTCCTCGCAGCTCAGCG
Source organism: uncultured Alphaproteobacteria bacterium (assembly GCA_963777755.1). Lineage (GTDB taxonomy): Bacteria > Pseudomonadota > Alphaproteobacteria > Rhizobiales > Xanthobacteraceae > DATFWC01. Next base: position 114,214 of record CAVZSC010000036.1, on the reverse strand, counting down.
AATCGGACGCGCAGGCCTCGTTCCGCGCCCTGCAGCAGAAATACCCCTCCGTGCTGGGCGGCCAGCCGATGGCGATCCAGCGCGCGGATCTGGGGGACAAGGTCGGAGTACGCTACCGCGTCCGCGTGGGTCCGTACTCGTCCGAACAGGCGAGCGAGCTGTGCAACAACCTCAAGGGCGCCGGCGGCCAGTGCGTGGTGCACAGGAACTAAGCCGGAACTACCCCCTGGCGGCTTGACCCTTGCGGCGGGCGCGGTCTAAGCCGCGCCCATGACGGGTGCCTTCATTACCGGCCTGGCCGGTGCGACCCTGTCGGCGGAAGAGCGGGCTTTTCTGCGCGACGCCGCCCCCTGGGGCCTGATCCTCTTCAAGCGTAATATCCAAACCCCGGAGCAGGTGATCCGGCTGGTCGGCGAAGCCCGTGCCAGCGTCGGCCGCAACGAGGTGCCGGTTCTGGTTGACCAGGAGGGCGGCCGTGTGCAGCGGCTCGGGCCGCCCCACTGGCCCGTCTACCCGCCCGGAGCCGCCTATGGCCGCCTCTACGACGTCGATCCGGCGGCGGCCCTTGCGGGTGCCCGCCTGGGCGCGCGGTTGATCGCGGCCGACCTCCTGCCGCTCGGCATCGACGTCGACTGCCTGCCGCTCGCCGACGTCCCGATCGACGGTTCCGACCCTGTGATCGGCGACCGCGCCTACGGGCAGACGCCCAGAGAAGGTCTCGGCCGTCGCAACGGCCATCGCCGAGGGCCTGATGGACGGGGGCGTGCTGCCTGTACTCAAGCACCTGCCAGGGCACGGCCGGGCGAACGCCGACAGCCACCACAACCTTCCGGTCGTAACGGCGCCACGCGAGCTGCTCGAGGCGACCGACTTTCAGGCGTTTCGTCCCCTCGCGCAGCTGCCCCTGGGGATGACGGCGCATGTCGTGTTCACAAGCCTCGATCCGACCGCGCCGGCAACCACGTCGGCGACTATCATGCGCCAAGTGATTCGTGATTCGATCGGGTTCGCCGGTGCGTTGATGAGCGACGACATTTCCATGGGGGCGCTGACCGGGACGATCGGGGAACGCACGCATGCGGCGATCGCCGCCGGGTGCGATCTCGTGCTCCACTGCAACGGTCGGCTCGCGGAGATGCGCGCGGTGGCGACTGCGGCGCCGCGCCTCGCCGGCGCCGCAGCGGACCGTGCCGCAGCCGCGCTGCGCATGCGGCGCGCGCCCGGCGCCATCGATACGCACGCGGCGCGCGCGGAGCTCTCCGCCACGCTGGCGCCCTACGCCGTCGACGCGCGAGCGACCACATCATGACGCCCGAGCAGCCCTTCACTGCGGAGATGCCGGCCGACCGCGCGTCCGACGAGCCGGCACTGATCGTCGACGTCGAGGGGTTCGAGGGCCCGCTCGATCTCCTTCTGACGCTCGCGCGAAATCAGAAGGTGGACCTCGCCAAGATCTCCATCCTGGCGCTCGCCGACCAGTATCTGACGTTCATCGAGCAGGCGCACCGGTTGCGGCTCGAGCTTGCCGCGGACTATCTCGTGATGGCGGCGTGGCTCGCCTACCTGAAATCGCGCCTGTTGATTCCGGATACCAGCGACACCGCGGGACCAAGCGCGGAGGACATGGCCGCCTCGCTCGCTCAGCGGCTCAAGCGGCTCGAGATGTTCCGCGCCGTCGCCCAGGAGCTGATGAGCCGCCCGCAGCTCGATCGCGACGTGTTCGCGCGCGGCGCTCCCGAGCCGATCGTCGACGTCAAGCGGCCGCAGTGGAGCGCGACGCTGTACGACCTTCTCTCCGCCTATACGGCCCAGCGCCAGAAGAATGCGCTCGCCCATGTGCGGGTTGCGCACCGCACCGTCTGGTCGCTGGCGGAGGCGCGCAACGCGCTCGAGCGCCTGATCGGCACCGCCGTCGAGTGGACGCGGCTCGATGCCTACCTCATCGCCTACGTGGTCGAGCCGGCCCAGCGTACGACCGCGATCGCCTCGAGCTTCGCCGCGACGCTGGAGCTCGTGCGCGAGGGCGTGGTGGAGCTTCATCAGCACGCCGCATTTGCCCCGCTCTACCTGCGCAAACGCGAGACGGCGAACGAACGCGACAACCCGGCGAACGGTACGGTCACGCCGGTTGCACCCAGTGAAGGACTTTGAGAATGCCCCGTCTTGCCAAAAGTCACGCGATCATGGAACAGCCGGAGGTCATGAGCGAGGTCAGACCGGAACACCTGCGACTTCTGGAGGCGCTGCTGTTTGCCTCCGCCGAGCCGCTCGACGAGCGTACGCTGGCGGCGCGGCTGCCGGAGGAGGTCGACGTCAAGACCGTGCTCGCGCAGCTGCAGGCGGAATACGCCGCGCGCGGCGTGCAACTGGTGTGCGTCGCAGGGAAATGGACGTTCCGCACCGCAAACGACCTGGCCTGGCTGTTGACGCGCGAGGCCACCGAGACCCGCAAGCTCTCGCGCGCGGCGCTGGAAACGCTCGCCATCATCGCCTATCACCAGCCGGTGACGCGGGCGGAGATCGAGGACATTCGCGGCGTCACGACCTCGAAGGGGACGCTCGACGTGCTGCTGGAGACCGGATGGATCAGGCCGCGCGGCCGCCGCAAGAGCCCTGGCCGGCCGCTCACCTTCGGCACGAACGAAGCATTCCTCGCGCATTTCAGCCTGGAGTCGCTCAACGACCTGCCGGGCCTCGACGAGCTGAAGGGGGCGGGCCTGTTCGATGGGCGCCTGCCGGCAGGCTTCACCGTGCCGGCGCCGTCCGACGATGCCGCCCTGCGCGAGGACGAGGATCCCCTGGAGGAGGGAGATCTCGATTTCGGGCTTGCGCCACGGCCGTCCGACGACAACGACCAGGAGTGAGTATTGCTTGATCGCGGCGCGGGAGGGTGGTTGCGATCGCGCGGCCCCAGAGGCCGCACGCCTGCCACCATCGCGGCGCGCCTGACATACGAGCACGTCCATCACCGCTACGGTGCGACGGAAGCCGTCACGGATTTCAGCCTCGACATCGCTCCAGGCGAGATCGTCGTCCTGATCGGCCACTCGGGATGCGGCAAGACGACGGTGCTGCGCCTGGCGGCCGGCATCGAGATACCGCTGACCGGACGCATTCTCATCAACGACCAGGAAGTCGCCGGTGCGGGCGTGTTCCTGCCGCCGGAGCGGCGCGGCGTCGGCCTGATGTTTCAGGATTACGCGCTGTTTCCGCACCTGACCAACCTCGCGAACGTGATGTTCGGCCTCAAGGGGATGCCGCGCGACGATGCGGTCGCCGAGGCCCGGCTCGCGCTCGATCGGGTCGGCCTAGGCGACTACGCCGACGCCTATCCGCACATGCTGTCGGGCGGCGAGCAGCAGCGCGTGGCGCTCGCCCGCGCGGTGGCGCCGCGCCCGAGCGTGCTGTTGATGGACGAGCCGTTCTCCGGGCTCGACCGCAGCCTGCGCGACGAGGTGCGCGAGGACACCCTGGCGGTCCTGCGCGACAGCCGGGTGACGTGCGTCATCGTCACCCACGACCCGGAGGAGGCGCTGCGCATGGCCGACCGCATCGCCCTCATGCGCGCCGGGACCCTGGTCCAGGTCGACGTCCCGGAGGCGGTCTACCGCCGCCCGGCTGACCTGTTCGTGGCGCGGTTCTTCTGCGAGCTCAACGAGATCGCCGGGACCGTGCGGGATGGGAGCGTCGATACGCCGCTCGGAGCGTTCCCGGCGCCCGGCCTCGCCGAAGGAGCGCCCGCCGTGGTGGCGATCCGCCCGACCGGCATCCGCCTGCGGCCAGCCGGATATGGAATTCCCGGCCGCCTCGAAGGGCGCCGCTTTCTCGGCGTGGTCGACATGTTCGAGGTGGCGGTGAACGGGCTCGACCGGCTGCTCAAGGGGCGGACCCGGGAAACGATTTCCTTTGCCGCCCGGGATGAAATCGGCGTCGCCGTCGACCCGGCGGAAGTCCTTGTTTTTGCCGCGCCCGGCGCCTAGTTTCCGGGAAGAAAGCGGGCGGATGTGACGGCCGCACAACCGTCGGCGTGGAGGAACTCATGGGCTCTATGAGCATCTGGCACTGGATCGTAGTGATTGCGGTCGTCCTGCTTCTGTTCGGGCGCGGCAAGATCTCCGAGCTGATGGGCGACGTGGCCCAGGGCATCAAGTCGTTCAAGAAAGGCATGCAGGAGGACGAGACCGCCAAGGCGGACCCTCCCAAGACCGAGCCGGTCAAGACGATCGACCATCAGCCTGCGCCCGCGACCAGCGCCGGGACGCCGGCGCCCGACCTGCAGCATCGGGCCGGAACGGAAAAGAAATACGAAGGCGGAACGGTCTAGCGGTCGCCGGGACCCGCCGGGGGCTTGGCGCGGCGCTATTGCGCTCGAATGCCGGAGACGTTCAGCCTGCAAAGGGGCGCCGGCGCACAGCCCGCGCCCCTTGGAGTTGAAGGCGTATGTTCGACATTGGATGGGGCGAGCTCGTCATCATCGGCATCGTCGCGCTCATCGCGATCGGTCCGAAGGAATTGCCTGGTGCGTTGCGCACGCTCGGGCAATGGATGGGCAAGGTCCGCCGCATGGCGTCCGAGTTCCAGAACCAGTTCAACGAGGCCATGCGTGAAGCCGAGATGGCCGATCTCAAGAAGCAGGTGGACACGCTGACGTCGGGCTTCGACCCGGTCGAGTCGGCGCGCCGCGAGTTCGAAACCGCGGTGGAGGACAAGCCCGCCGCATCGACGCCCGCCACCGGCTCGCCGGATACGACGCCGGCCTACGTCGAGCCGTTGCCGGTCGAGACGACGCTCGCGGGTGATCCGACCGGCGATGCGGCTGTCGCGCCGGCCACGGCGCCGGCTGCGCCGCCCACACCGGTCGAACCGCCGGCTGACAAGCACGCCGACGCGCCGCAGGAGAGTGTCCGCACCGAGCCGGCCGGAGGACGCCCGGCATGAGAAGCGAAGAGGAAGAGAAGGAGATCGAGGCCACCAAGGCGCCGCTGATCGAGCACCTGATCGAGCTCCGCTCGCGCCTGATCAAGGCCCTGCTCGCCTTCGCGGTCGCCTTCGCGTTCTCGTTCTTCTTCGCCAAGGACATCTACAACATCCTGGTGAAGCCGTTCGTGTGGATTGCGGGCACCGAGCACTCGAAATTCATCTACACGGCGCTGCTCGAATATTTCATCACCCAGCTCAAGCTGGCGATGTTCGGCGCGGCTTTCATCGCATTCCCGATCATCGCATCGCAGATCTACATGTTCGTTGCGCCCGGGCTCTACCGCCACGAGCGCCAGGCGTTTCTTCCCTATCTGGTCGCCACGCCGGTCTTCTTCTTCCTCGGTGCGATGGTGGTCTATTTCATCGTGATGCCGCTGCTGGTGCGCTTCTCGATCGGCATGCAGCAGGGTCCGGGCGAGGGTACTGCCGAGATCGCCCTGCTGCCCAAGGTCGGCGAATACCTGTCGCTGATGATGTCGCTCGTGTTCGCGTTCGGCATCGCCTTCCAGCTGCCCGTGATCCTGACGCTGCTCGGCCGCGTGGGCATCATCACGTCGGACCAGCTCAAGTCGAAGCGGCGTTATTTCATCGTCGGTGCGTTCGTCATCGCCGCGGTGCTCACTCCGCCCGACGTCATCAGCCAGATGTCCCTTGCGCTGCCGCTGATGCTTCTCTACGAGGGCTCGATCTGGTCGGTGCGCTTGGTGGAGAAGAAGGCGGCGGCCAGCGCCGCGGCCAAGAGCGGGGCGAGCAGCGCCACCCCCGATGCCAACCCGGCCGAGTGAGGCGGTAGGCCGCTGACGTCTCCGCTCCTGCTATAGTGCCGGTCCGATTGCTTTGAGTATTTCGTAATGCACGACATCCGATGGATTCGCGAGAACACGCCGGAGTTCGCCCGCGGGCTCAAGCGCCGCGGCATGCCTGATGATGCCGGCCGTGCGCTGATCGACAATGTGCTGTCCCTCGACGAGCGCCGCCGCGGCGCGATCGCCGCGCTCGAGCAGGCACAGGCTCGTCGCAACGCCGCCTCCAAGGAGATCGGGCAGGCCAAGGCCAAGAAGGACGAAGCGCGCGCGCAGGCCCTGATGGGCGAGGTTGCGCAGCTCAAGGACAGTATCCCCGACCTCGAAAAGACCACCAAGGCCCTGGAGGCGGAACTCGACAATACCCTCGCGCAACTGCCCAACCTGCCGGCCGACGACGTCCCGGACGGCGCCGACGAGACCGCCAATGTCGAGCGCCACAAGTTTCGGGGCGAGGCGCGACTACGCGTTTGCCACCAAGCAGCATTTCGATCTCGGCGAAGCGCTGCGCCTGATGGATTTCGAGGCCGCGGCGAAACTTTCGGGCTCGCGTTTCGTCGTGCTCAAGAAGGGCCTCGCCAGAATGGAACGCGCGCTCACCCAGTTCATGCTCGACCTGCACACGAGCGAGCACGGCTACGCCGAGGTGAGCCCGCCGCTCTTGGTGCGCGACCACGTGATGTTCGGCACCGCCCAACTGCCGAAATTCGAGGACGACCAATTTCAGGCGCTGCGAACGTTGGAACTGAACGAACGCTTGTCATGGCAGGAGAAGGGCTCGGCGCCGCCGGCACTCGATCGCATGTGGCTCATCCCCACCGCCGAGGTGCCGCTGACCAACCTGGTTCGCGACTCGATCGTCGACGAGGCCGAGCTGCCGGTGCGGCTCACCGCGGGCACCGCCTGCTTCCGCGCCGAGGCGGGCGCAGCCGGCAAGGACACGCGCGGCATGATCCGTCAGCACCAGTTCGCCAAGGTCGAGCTGGTGTCGGTCACGACGGCGGACCAGAGCCGCGACGAGCACGAGCGCATGCTCGCCTGCGCCGAGGAGGTGCTGCGCCGGCTCGATCTGCACTACCGGGTCGTCACCCTGTGCACCGGCGACATGGGCTTTGCGTCGCAGAAGACCTACGACATCGAGGTGTGGCTGCCGGGGCAGGGGGCCTATCGGGAGATTTCCTCCTGCTCGAACTGCGGCGAGTTCCAGGCGCGCCGCATGGCGGCGCGCTACCGCACCCGGGAGGGCCGCCACATCCGCCCGGTGCACACGCTCAATGGCTCGGGCGTCGCGGTCGGCCGCGCCCTCATCGCCGTGATGGAAACCTATCAGCAGGGCAACGGATCGATTGCCGTGCCGGATGTGCTGCAGCCCTACATGGGCGGGCTCAAGGCGATCGAGTGAATGCGCATCCTCATCACCAATGACGACGGCATCAACGCGGCGGGGCTCGACGCCTGCGAGGAGATCGCCCGCGCCTTGTCCGACGACGTGTGGATCGTGGCGCCCGAGTATGACCAGTCGGGGGTCTCGCATTCGCTCTCGCTCAACGACCCGCTGAGGCTGCGCGAGATCGGCGAGCGACGCTTCGCCGTGAAGGGCACGCCGACCGACTGCGTCATCATGGGGGTGCGCCACATCCTCGACGGCAAGGCCGCCGATCTCGTCCTCTCCGGCGTCAATCGCGGCCGCAACGCCGCCGAGGATGTGCTCTATTCGGGAACCGTCGCCGGCGCGAAGGAAGCGGCCGTGCTCGGCATTCCGTCATTCGCGCTTGTCCCAGGCCTACACGGCGGCGAATCGCGAGGCCCCGCACTATGACACCGCCATCCAGCATGGTCCCGACATCATTCGTCGCGTGCTCAAGACCGGCATCCCGCGCGACTTGCTGGTCAACGTGAACTTTCCCGATTGCACGGCGGACGAGGTCAAGGGGATTGCGGTGACCAGCCAGGGCAAGCGCGACCAGGAACTGCTGCGCATCGAGGCGCGCCGCGACGGGCGCGGCAATCCCTACTACTGGATCGCGTTCGAGCGCCTGCGGACCCCGTTCCGCGACGGCACCGACCTGTCCGCTCTGGCCGACAACCGTATCGCCGTCACGCCGCTCAAGCTCGATCTCACCGACGAGCCGTTCATGACGAAGCTTGCCGAGGTGTTGGGCTCAGGCTGACGGTACGGTCTTGGGCGCGACGGTCGCCAGCGCGCGGTCGAGATTCTCCAGCTGGAACGGCTTCTGCAGCGTTGGCCGGTCGCGGTAGGACTCCGGCATGCCGCGCTCCCCATAGCCGGTGGAGAAGACGAACGGCACGCCGCGCGCCGCGAGGATCTCCGCCACCGGGTACACCGCGCTGCCGTTGAGATTGACGTCGAGGATGGCGACGTCGAAATCGGCATTGCGAGCAAGAGCGACTGCTTCTTCGAGCCCGCCGGCCGAGGCGACGATGGCGTAACCGAGATCCGCCAGCATGTCTTCGAGCAGCATGCGGATCATTATCTCGTCTTCGACCACGAAAACGCGGCACTGCTTGGCGCCACCCGTCGCTGGCTCACTGATCGTCTGCAATCTCGTCTCCACCATTGGCAGGCCGAATGTACACCAGCAGGATTCCATTGGGAATCGAGCTTCGTGCGGCGCATGCCCAAGAGCATGGCCGCCGCCCGTCGACCCACCCCATGTTACCAGGAACGGCTGCGACCGGACACCGCCGTCGCAACGGGGAGGTCATGCGCCCATTTGGTGGCAAGTTCATGGAGCGCTTCGATGACCGGCGCCGCGGCCTTTGGCCCCATGCCCGCCGGGGGCGGCCTTAGACTTTCGGAGGAAAGCCGCCGCGGAGGACAGCTCGCGAATGCCATAATCGCGGTCATTCATGTTAGAATAGCTTGAAGGAGCACAACGTGGCGTACCCTCCGTCTGCTGACGACAATGTCGGCCGCATGGAGTTCCTGCTGAGCCTGCGGCGGCGGGGCATCGCCGATGCGGCCGTGTTGCGGGCCATGGAGGAGGTGCCGCGCGAGCTGTTCGTCGAGCAGGATTATGCCGAGGCGGCCTATGCGGACCAGGCCTTGCCGATCTCCTGCGGTCAAACCATCAGCCAGCCCTACGTCGTCGCCTATATGACCGAGCAGCTCGGCCTGAAGCCGAATCACCGGGTGCTCGAGGTGGGGACCGGATCGGGCTATCAGGCGGCGGTACTGGCGCGCCTCGCCGCCGAAGTCGTCACCGTGGAACGCTACCGCACGCTGGCGGAGACGGCGTGCAAACGAATCGAAACGCTTGGGCTTGCCAACGTGCGAGTCGTGGTCGGCGACGGGCTTACGGGCGTGCCGCAACACGCGCCCTACGACCGCATCATCGTGACGGCGGCGGCGGAGCGAATCCCTGAAGCGCTTGTTGACCAGTTGACGGACGGCGGCATGATAATCCTTCCACTTGGGCCGCACCGGGACGCCCAGCGCATCGTCAAGCTGACCAAGGGCGCCAACGGCGTGAGCCGCGAAGACCTGATCTGGGTGCGCTTCGTACCGCTGCTGCCCGGGCAGGCGCGCGAGCTATGATGCGTTGCGGCAACACTTATTAAGGTTGAGCGGTCGTTGCCGAAAATTAAAGGCTTATTTACATCACTTCGATTAACTCGCTCGTGACCAAGTTGCGTACCGAGTGAGTCCAGTCATGCGTTCCCCCGCTGAAACGCGGTCGCACCTCCTTGCGCGGGCGGCCGTCATTGCCTTGATCGCAGCCGCAGCGCCCGGCTGCACCACCGATGTCGGGCGCTTTACCGACAATCCCTTCTCCGGTTCGATGGCGGCGCGTTCCGCGCCAAGCGGCGAAGTCACCGGCTCCGTGCCGAGCGGACGCGTCGACAGCCAGCCGTTGCCGGCGCCGAGCCGTCCGGCCAACGTCTCCTCCACCGGAGTGAGCGGTGGCGGCGGTATGGCGTCCTATCAGCCGCCGGCGAGCCCGCCGGCGACCCGCCTCGTCGGCGCCAGCGCGCCGATCAAGCCGGCTCCCGCGGCGAGCAGCGGAAAAGCCGGCCCGGCCGGCGGAGTCCACGTCGTTGCGCCCGGAGAGACGCTGATCTCGGTCGCCCGGCTGTACGGCAAGACCCGCGCCGAAGTCGCCAAGGCGAACAATATCGACGGCTATGCCAACGTGCGGGTCGGACAGCGGCTGGTCATTCCCGGCGTGCACCAAGCCAAGACCAAGCCGAGCGCACCAGTGCCACAGCTTGCTGCCAAGCCCGCGTCGCAAACGATCGCGGCCGCACCGCTCGCCGCGCCGGCGCCTGCCCAGCAACGGGCGGCCGCCGTGCCGCCCACCGCGACCGCGCGGCTTGCCACGCCGGCGGCGGAGACGCCCCCCGAGGCGAAGCCGTCCGCAACCAGCGAGCTGACCGGCGCGGTGCCGACATTCCGCTGGCCGGTGCGCGGACGCGTCATCGCGGGCTTTGGCCAGAAGGTGAACGGGGCCTCGAACGACGGCATCAACCTCGCGGTGCCGGAAGGGACCTCGGTGAAAGCGGCCGAAGACGGCGTCGTCGCCTATGCGGGCAACGAGCTTAAAGGCTACGGCAACCTCGTCCTGGTGCGGCATTCGAACGGTTTCGTCACCGCCTATGCGCATGCGAGCGAAGTCTCGGTGAAACGCGGGGACCAGGTGAAGCGCGGCCAGATCATCGCGCGGGCCGGCCAGACCGGCACCGCGACCTCGCCGCAACTGCATTTCGAGGTCCGCAAGGGCTCGACCCCGGTCGACCCGACGCAATATCTCAAGGAGCACTGAACTCGCTCGATCAGCACCGTGGCGACCTCCAGGCGCTGATCAACGCGGGGCGGCCGGCTCCTCCAGGGGAACGCCGAGCCGCCCTGCGGCGTCCTGGACGTATTGCCAGGCGACGCGCCCCGAGCGCGCGCCGCGCGTCGTCGCCCACTCCAGCGCCTCGCGGCGCATCGTCTCGGCGTCGAGCGGAATGCGATAGTGGCCGGCGTAGCCCTCGACCATGGCCAAGTATTCGTCCTGGCTGCAGCGGTGGAAGCCGAGCCATAAACCGAAGCGGTCGGACAGCGAGACGCGCTCCTCCACCGCCTCGCCCGGGTTGATGGCGGTCGACCGCTCGTTTTCCATCATCTCCCGCGGCATCAGATGACGCCGGTTCGAGGTGGCGTAGAAGATCACGTTGTCCGGCCGCCCTTCGATGCCGCCCTCCAGCACCGCCTTGAGCGACTTGTAGGAGGTGTCGTCGGCGTCGAACGAGAGGTCGTCGCAGAATACGATGAACCGCGGCGGCGCGCCGCGCAGGATGGCCATCAGCTCGGGCAGGCTCTCGATGTCTTCCCGGTGGATCTCCACCAGCTTCAGGCCGCCGGCCGTCGCTCGCCCCGGCTTGCCGGCGATCGCCGCATGCACGGCCTTCACCAGCGATGATTTGCCCATGCCGCGGGCGCCCCACAGGAGCGCATTGTTGGCGGGCAGGCCGCGCGCGAACCGCTCGGTATTCTCCACCAGCAGGTCGCGCACCCGATCGATCCCCTTGAGCAGCGACATGTGGACGCGGTTGACCCGGGCGACCGGCGTCAGGCGCTGCCCCTCAGGGTGCCAGACGAAGGCGTCGGCCGCGGCGAAATCGGGGCTCGCCGGGGCACGCGGCGCCAGCCGCTCGAGCGCCGCCGCAATGCGCTTGAGGGTATCGGCGAGGATCGAGACGTCGAAGGACGCGCGGTCGGACATCCCGGGTTCCCCGTGGTCGTCCGCGCTCCCTTAACGGGGCGCTCGGGGTCCCGCAAGCCGGTCCCGGCGCGGTCGGGCGGCGCTCCCCATACGGACCCGCCGGCAACGTTGCAATTGCGACGGCGAGGGCTATATTCCGCGCCAAATTTTGGGTGCCGACCCCGGATCGCATTGCGGCGGCCGCGGCGAACCGAGGAGGCTTGAGGATCGATGCTGATTTCGCCCGCATATGCCCAGATCGGGGGGGCGGGCAGCAGCGACATGCTGATGTCGTTGCTGCCGTTCCTGCTGATCTTCGTCATCATGTATTTCCTGATCTTGCGTCCGCAGCAGAAGCGCGTGAAGCAGCATCAGGAGATGGTGAAGAACGTGCGGCGCGGCGACACGGTGATCACGTCGGGAGGCCTGGTCGGCAAGGTCACCAAGGTGGTCGACGACGACAAGATCGAGATCGAGATCGCCGACGGCGTGCGCGCCGTGCAGATGCGGCAAATGGTGTCCGACGTGCGCGCCAAAGGCGAGCCGGTGAAGGACGAATCGGCCGGCCGGTCGCCGGCCTGAGTGGGCTCCATTCATGCTGTATTTCTCGCCCGTGAAGGCGGCGGCGGTCCTGGCGACCGCGCTCATCGTCTGCCTGTTCGCGGTTCCCAATTTCTTCTCCGACCGGACGGTGCAGAGCTGGCCCAAGTGGGCGCAGCGCCAGATCGTGCTCGGGCTCGACCTGCAGGGTGGCTCGCACATCCTGCTCGAGGTCGATTCCGCCGCGGTCAAGAAGGAGAAGCTGCAGAGCCTGCTCGACGACGTGCGCCGCACCCTGCGCGAGGCGCGCGTCCAATATACCGGCCTCGCCATCCGCGGCGAGCAGGTCGAGGTCCGCATCAGCGGCAATCAACCGCTGGCGATGACCAAGCTGCGCGAGCTGTCGCAGCCGCTCGGCGGCCTGCTGAGCGCGACCGGCCAGCGCACGCTGGAGATCACCGAGGGGGCGGGCGGACTGGTCCAGCTCCGCTACACCGAAGCGGCGCTCACCGAGCGCATCCGCCAGGCGGTCGAGCAATCGATCCAGATCGTCGATCGTCGCGTCAACGAATTGGGCACGGTCGAACCCTCGATCCAGCGCCAGGGCATCGACCGCGTCCTGGTCCAGGTGCCGGGCCTGCAGGACCCGACCCGCCTCAAGGAGCTGCTCGGCAAGACCGCCAAGCTCACCTTCCGCATGGTCGATACCACCGCCTCGCTCGAGGAAGGGCTGCAGGGCCGGCCGCCTCCCGACGCCGAGGTTCTCTACGGCACCGCCAAGGAAGGGCGCCATCCTTACCTGATCAAGAAGCAGGTCCTGGTGTCGGGGGAGGACCTGAGCGACGCGCAGCCCGGGTTCGATCAGCGCACCAGCGAGCCGATCGTCCAGTTCAAGTTCTACACCAACGGCGCCCGCCGTTTCGCCCAGGCGACGCAGGAGAACGTGGGTCGGCCGTTCGCCATCGTGCTCGACAACGAGGTCATCTCCGCGCCGGTGATCCGCGAGCCGATCCTGGGCGGCTCGGGCCAGATCTCCGGCAGCTTCACGGTCGAGGGGGCGAACGATCTGGCGATCCTGCTGCGCGCCGGCGCCCTGCCCGCGCCGCTGACGATCATCGAAGAGCGCACGGTCGGACCCGGCCTCGGCCAGGATTCGATCGCCAAGGGCAAGCTCGCATCCTATGTGGGCGCCGTGCTCGTGGTCGTGTTCATGTTCGTGACCTACGGCGTGTTCGGCCTGTTCGCCAATGTCGCCGTAGCGGTGAACGTCGCTATGATCTTCGGCATCCTGTCGCTGCTCAACGCGACGCTGACGCTGCCCGGCATCGCCGGCATCGTGCTCACCGTCGGCATCGCAGTCGACAGCAACGTGCTGATCTACGAGCGCATCCGCGAGGAGGTGCGCCACGGGCGCACGCCGATCACCGCCATCGACGCCGGGTTCACGCGCGCGCTCGCCACCATCCTGGATTCGAACATAACCACGTTCATCGCGGCGGCGGTGCTGTTCTTCATCGGCACCGGTCCGGTGCGCGGCTTCGCCGTCACGCTCGGCATCGGTATCATCACCACCGTCTTCACCGCCTTCACCTTGACGCGGCTGATCGTCGCCTGGTGGGTGCGGTTGTGGCGTCCGCGCTACGTGCCGATCTGAGCGCCGACGCGTATAGCGCTCCGTTGGCAGCGGACGTGATGCATCTCCCGCGGCGAACGATCGTGTTCGGCCGGGGAATGCCGCAAATGTCTAGGAGTGCCGGGCCGTGCTTTATCTGATCATCGCCGTCGGACTGGCTGTTCTCGCCGTGCTCTGCGCCCTCGTGGTTGTCGGCGTCATCCCGCACCTGCGGCTGGTGCCGGACGACACCAAGTTCGATTTCATGCGCTTCCGGCGCATCAGTTTCCCCATTTCGGCGTGCCTGTCGATCATCGCCATTCTTCTGTACTTCTACCACGGTCTCAATTTCGGCATCGATTTCGTCGGCGGAACCCTGATGGAAGTGCAGGCCAAGGCCGGCAATGCCGACCTCGCGCGCATGCGCTCCACGCTCAACGGGCTCGCCCTGGGCGACGTGCAGCTGCAGCAGTTCGGCGGCCCCTCCAACGTGCTCATTCGCATCGCCCAGCAACCGGGCGGCGAGGAGGCGCAGCAGGCCGCCGTCCGCAAGGTCCGCGACGCGCTGGGAGACGAGGTCGACTATCGCCGCGTGGAGGTCGTCGGCCCGCGCGTATCGAACGAGCTTCTCGCCTACGGCACGATCGGGCTGATGACGGCGATTCTGTCGATCCTGGTCTATCTGTGGTTCCGGTTCGAGTGGCAGTTCGCCCTCGGCGCCATGATCGCCAACGTGCACGATATCGTGCTCACCATCGGGTTCATGTCGGTGACGCAGATCGATTTCGACCTCACCAGCATCGCCGCCCTGCTGACGATTCTCGGCTACTCGCTCAACGATACCGTCGTCATCTACGACCGCATCCGCGAGATGCTGCGGCGCTACAAGCGGATGTCGATGCCGGATCTGCTGAACATCTCGGTCAATTCGACCCTGTCGCGGTCGATCATCACGCATGTGACCGTCACGCTGGCGCTACTCGCGCTGCTCGTGTTCGGCGGGCAGGCGATCCACAGCTTCACCGCCACGATGATATTCGGCGTGGTGCTCGTCGGCACCTACACGTCGGTCTTCATCGCGGCGCCCATCCTGATCTATCTCGGCGTCGGGACCAGCCGCCTTGCGACCGAGCCCGAGCCCGAGGTCAGGAGCAAGGCCAGGGCCTGAGGCGCCGGTGGGCCCCGGCGCCGACGCTCCGCACCTGCCGCAGCTCGCGCCGATCGACGCCTACGGCAAGGGTGGCTTTCGCTTCGCCGGCATGTCGCACCGCGGCTCGATTCTGTGCCTGCCGGGTGGCATCTGGGCCTGGTCGGCGGTGCGCGCCGCTGACATCGACGAGGCGGCGCTCGCGGCGGCCTTCGCCGCGGCGCGCGATTTCTCTCATTTCATCCTCGGCACGGGCGGTGAATCCTGGATCATGCCCGAAGCGCTGCGGCAGGAGTTTCGCGCGCGCGGCATTGTGGTGGAAGCGATGACCACCGGCGCCGCGGTCAGGACCTACAATATCCTTCTGGGCGAGCGGCGGCGTATCGCGGCCGGCCTCATCGCGGTGGAGTGAACCGGCGGGGGGGCATGAAGTGCCTGATGCGTTTGGCCATTGCGAGCAGCTGGTCCGTGCGGCCGACAAGGACCGTTATCTTGCCGCCTTGTTCGCACCGGCGCAACGGCGCGGTGGGCTGTTCGCGCTCTATGCGTTCAACGTCGAGGTCGCGCGCGTGCGCGAGCTCGTGCACAACCCGCCGGCCGGCGAGATAAGGCTGCAATGGTGGCGCGACGCGCTCGAGCGGCCCGGCGCCGGCGAGGCGCGGGCGAACCCGGTCGCTGCGGCGTTTCTCGACACCATCGTTCGTTTTCGTCTTCCGCTCCAGCCGTTGATGGACATGATCGAGGCGCGGAGCTTCGATCTCTACAACGACCCGATGCCGACGCTCGCCGCGCTCGAAGGCTACGCGGCGAAGACCTCGGCGGCGTTGATCGACCTGGCGGCGCGCATTCTCGACGGCCGTCAGGGCGACGCCACCACAGCCGCCCGTCATGGCGGCCTCGCCTTTGCGGTCACCGGATTGTTGCGCGCCTTTCCGCTCCATGCTTCGCGCGGCCAGGTCTACGTCCCCCTCGAGATTGCGAAACGGCACGGCGCCAAGCCGAAGGATATGCTGGCCGGCCATCCGACCGCGGAGCTCGCCGGCACGCTTGCGGACATGCGCGCGATCGCCCGCCGCCACTATGAGGAATACCTACGGGCGTCGGGGGCGCTGCCGGCGAGCCTGGCGTCGGCCTTCCTGCCGGTCGCTCTCGTACCCCTCTATCTGAGGCGGCTGGAGCGCGCGCGCAATCGGCCGTTCCGGGTCGCCGAGGTGCCGCAGTGGCGCCGGCAATGGGCGCTGTGGCGCGCTGCGCGCCGCATGTAGCGGCCCCGAACGTAGGCGGCACTTCCCCAGTGTGATCCACGTCATGGAACAGCCGCGCCGGCTGTGCGGGCGCGTGAACCTTTCTACCCGTCGCCTCTCAAACGCGTACACCGGCGGCATCGGGATTTCGTTGCCTCGGTCGACGGCGCGACTTTTCGACCGCCTTTTTTTGTTGTTTTTTTGAAGGGAAATTCCATGGCCACGATCATTGGGTCCAATGGGGCCGACACTCTCAAAGGCACCAAATACGACGACACGATCACCGGATTAGCCGGCAACGACCAGCTCCACGGCTTGGAGGGCAACGACTCCATCGACGGAGGAAGCGGCCTCGACACCATGCTGGGAGGCATCGGCAACGACACCTACCTGGTGGACAGCACCGGTGATCTGGTGATCGACGGCAAGGACGAAGGCAGCGACGTCGTCTTTTCGACGATCAGCTACACGTTGGCGGCGAATATCGAGGACCTGTGGCTGCGCGACACTGCCACGGCAATCAGCGGCACGGGCAACGACCTCGACAATTGGATCTACGGCAATACGCGCAGCAACACGCTCTCGGGCGGCGACGGCGACGACCGCCTGTTCGGCGGGGACGGGCGGGACACCCTGCTCGGCGGCCGCGGCCACGACAACCTGACCGGAGGGAGCGGCGCCGACTCGATGGTCGGTGGAAGCGGCAACGATACCTACTGGATCGATACCGGCGACGTCGTCACGGAAAACGCCAACGAGGGCACCGACCTCGTCTACACGGAGATCGACCACGCGCTCGGAGCCAACGTCGAGAACCTCGTTCTTCAGCTCGGCACCCTAGCGGTCAACGGCACCGGAAATGCGCTCGACAACATGATCACCGGCAACGAGAACAACAACATTCTCGATGGTCAGGCCGGAAACGATACGCTGATTGCGCGTAACCGATTGTGGGGCGCCAGTGCCGACACGCTGCGTGGCGGAGCCGGCGACGACGTGTTCCATCTCAGCGGGCTTGACGATACGGTGACGGAGAATGCCGGTGACGGCATCGATCGCATCGTCGCGGACGGCAGCTACGTCCTTCCGGCCAATGTCGAGATCCTGGCATTCCAGCGTCCCTCTTATTCCTATAGCCCGATGGACGTCGACGGGACCGGCAACGACCTCAACAACACCATATACGGCACCGACGGCATCAATGTCCTGTCCGGTCGTGGCGGCCGGGATTTTCTGTTCGGCCATGAGGGCGCCGACGTCCTGTCGGGCGGGGATGAAAACGATCACCTCGATGGAGGGAGCAGTGCCGACGTGATGGTCGGCGGTGCCGGCAACGACGGCTATGTGGTCGACGACGCGGGCGACGTGGTGACCGAGAACGCCGGTGAAGGCACGGATTTCGTCGACTCCTGGGTCACCTACACGCTCGGCGCCAACCTCGAGAACCTCGATCTGCGCGGCGACGCCGCGATCGATGGCACCGGAAACGATCTCGCCAATTTCATCGGCGGCAACAACGGGAACAACGTCCTCTCCGGCGGCGCCGGCAATGACGTGTTCGACGGCGAAGGCGGCGCCGATACGATTCTCTCCGGCACCGACAACGACACGATCGACGGCGGCCTGGGTGCCGACAGCATGGTCGGCGGCAGCGGCGACGACATGTATGTCCTGCTCGACGACGGCAACGCGATCGTCGAGAACGTCGATGAGGGGACGGACACCGTGCTCATGCGGGTCACGCACACGCTGGCCGCCAACGTCGAAAACCTGGTGCTGCATGAGCACGGCGGCTCCATCAACGGGGCGGGCAATACGCTCAGCAACATGTTGTTCGGCAACTCCGCCGACAACTCGCTGTTCGGCAGCGGCGGCGGCGACACGCTCGCTGGGGCCGACGGCAGCGACACGCTGTTCGGCGGCAACGGCTCCGATTCACTCGACGGCGGGATCGGCGACGATACGATCGATGGCGGCAACAGCACCGACACGCTGATCGGCGGAGCAGGTCTCGACACGCTCACCGGCGGCGCCAGCGGAGACACCTTCCAATTCGATGCGTCGACCGAGGGCGTCGACCTCATAACGGACTTCGTCGCCGGGATGGATCGCTTCGCCATCGACAACACCGGCTTCGGCATCGCCGGCACCGGCACGCTGGCCGCGAACGGTGTTGCCTTCGTGCTCGGGTCCGTCGCGACCGGAGCAGGTCCGACCCTGATGTTCGATAGCGCAACACATCAGGTCCTGTGGGACGCCGACGGCACCGGCATTGGGTCCGCGCAAGCGCTCGCCACGCTCGCTGGCGTCACCACGATGGCCGCCAGCGACTTCCGCATCGTTTGACCGGCGAGGAGCCGGGATTGTGATCGTGACCGGGTTGTCCGGCCACGGGTGTCGTGCGTGCGAACTTTTAACCGCTCAATTGCAGGAGACAAATCATGCCGACTATTGGTGAAATCAACTGGCCTGGACGCTTCGAATCCAACGACCGGATCAAAGGCAGCAAATTCCACAATGACAGCCTGATGGGATACGGAGGCAACGATACCATCGACGGCGAGGCGGGAAACGACACGCTCGACGGTGGGGGCGACGAGGATCTCCTGAACGGCGGCGCCGGCATGGATGTCCTCCATGGACGAGAAGGGGCCGATACGCTCGACGGCGGAGAGGACGGTGACAACCTCATCGGCTGGAGCGGCGACGACAGGCTCGATGGCGGGCGTGGCGCCGACACGATGGCCGGCGGTCACGGTAACGACGTCTATTATGTCGATCATGCCGGCGATGTGGTCGACGAGAGTGCCGGCGGGGGCTTCGACACTGTCTATGCCGGCGTCAGCCATAAGCTCGCGGTCGACGTCGACTATCTGATCCTGTTGGACAGTCCCGGGGCAACTCATGGCACCGGAAACAGCCTGGACAATCGCATCAGGGGCAACACATTCAACAACACTTTGTCGGGCGGGGCTGGCAACGATTTCCTCGAGGGTCTGACGGGAGCCGACCTGTTGATTGGCGGGAGCGGCGACGATGCGTTGCTTCCGGATGCGAACTCGGGTTTCAGCCAGGATGCGCGCTCCGATACGCTGATGGGAGGACTCGGCAACGACACCTGCGCGGTGATGGAAGGATTGGACGTCGTCGTGGAGAACAGCGACGAGGGAACTGACCTCGTCGTTGCGCTCGTCGACTACACGCTCCCGGCGAATGTCGAAAATCTCATTCTTTACAACACGGCTGTTGGAGGATCGGCCACGAACGGCACCGGCAACGATCTCTCCAATGTCATCTATGGCAATTCCGAGGATAACCGGCTGGATGGCGCTGCCGGCAACGACCTGCTGTTCGCATGGGCGGGTTTTGACACACTGATCGGCGGCGCCGGGAACGACACGCTGGTCGCCACGGTATACGCCGAGGTGCTCACCGGCGGCGGCGATGCCGACACGTTTCGCCTTGCTTCACCGATCCTCGGCAGCGACACCATCACGGACTTCGTGAGCGGCACCGACCGGATTGCCATCTCCCTTGGGAGCCTCGGCCTCGCCGGCACCGGCACGCTGGCGGAGAACGGCGTTGCCTTCGTGCTCGGTTCCGCGGCGGCGGGAACCAGCCCTACCGTGATATTCGATCCGACGACGCACCAAGTCCTGTGGGATGACGACGGCACCGGTGCGGGCTCCGCGCTCCTGCTCGCGACGCTTACCGGCGTCGCGACGATGAGCGAAAACGACTTCCAGATCGTTTGACCGCTATGTTTCTGCCCTGGCCGGGTCTCGAGCCCGGCCAGGCCTACGCGGCCGCGACCGGCCGCGCGTCGCCCGCGATCCAGATCTCGAGGTCGGCAAGGGCGCGCGCGGTCAGTGCGCGCTTCTTGGCGAGATTCTTGTCCGTGCCGCGCAACCGTTTTCCGTCCGCCGCCTTGGGGGCCCGCGACAGCGGCGGGAACAGGCCGAAATTGACGTTCATCGGCTGGAACGAGCGGGGGCCGGCATCGATCGTCTCGATGTGCCCGCCGGTGACGTGGCCGAGCAGCGCGCCGTGCGCGGTGGTCGGCGGCGGCGGAACGATCGGCTCGCCGAGCCGCGCGGCCGCGGCGAAGCGGCCGGCGATGAGCCCGATCGCCGCCGATTCCACGTAGCCTTCGCAGCCGGTGATCTGGCCGGCGAAGCGCAGTCGCGGCATGGCGCGCAGACGCAGCGTCTCGTCGAGCAGTTTTGGCGAATTCAGGAAGGTGTTGCGGTGAAGCCCGCCGAGCCGGGCGAACTCGGCCTGTTCCAGGCCCGGAATGGTGCGGAAGATGCGGGTCTGCTCGCCGTGCCGGAGCTTGGTCTGGAAGCCGACCATGTTGTAGAGCGTGCCCAGGCGGTTGTCCTGGCGAAGCTGCACGACCGCATAGGGCTTGCGATCGGGCTTGTGCGCGTTGGTGAGCCCGAACGGCTTGAGCGGCCCGTGCCGCAGCGTTTCCGGCCCGCGCTCAGCCATGATCTCGAGCGGCAGGCAGCCGTCGAAATAGGGCGTCGCCTCCCACTCGTGGAACGCGACCTTGTCGCCCGCCTTGAGCGCGGCGACGAAGCTCTCGTACTCCTCGCGGGTGAGCGGGCAGTTGATGTAGTCCGCCCCGGTTCCGCCCGGACCCGCCTTGTCGTAGCGCGACTGGAACCAGGCGACCCGCAGGTCGATCGATTCGCGATGCACGATCGGGGCGATCGCATCGAAGAAGGCGAGTTGCTCCTCTCCGGTCAGCGTGCGGATCGCTTCGGCGAGCGCGGGCGAGGTGAGCGGACCGGTGGCGATGATCGTCTCGTCCCAGTCGTGCGGCGGGAGCGCGATCTCCTCACGGCGGATCTCGATCAGCGGATGGTGCTCGAGGCTGGCCGTGACGGCGGCCGAGAAGCCGTCGCGGTCGACCGCGAGCGCCCCGCCGGCCGGCACCTGGTGGGCGTCGGCGGCACGCATCACCAAGGATCCGAGCCGGCGCATCTCGGCATGCAGCAGGCCAACCGCGTTGCTCTCGTGGTCGTCGGAGCGGAACGAGTTGGAGCACACCAGCTCGGCCAGGCCGGCGGTCTTGTGGGCATCGGTGGTCCGGACGGGGCGCATTTCGTGCAGCACCACCCGGATCCCGCGGCCGGCGATCTGCCACGCGGCCTCGCTCCCCGCGAGTCCGCCACCGATGACGTGGACGACTTGAATCCCGGTTGCCGCCATGATCAATAGTTAGGCCGATTTGGCAGCATCAACAAGCGCGTGGGCAGGGAGGCATCATGCGTTGTCGGGCATTTGCGGTGATCATCGGTGCGGCTTTGCTGGGCCTGAGCCCGGTACCGGCCGTGGCCCTTGACCTCACCCCGGGCCAGATGGAACTCTACACCAGCGTCTCGATCTTTCCGCCCACCGCGGAGCGCTTCACCATCTGCTACGGCTTCGTCTGCCGTCGCCGCGAAGTGTTCTTTTTCGCGCCGCCCGACCGCAAGGCCCTGACCGACATCCTCGCCAAGGGCAAGGCCTCGCCCGAGGCCGAGCGCAAGGCGGTGCAGCAGGCGGTGGTCTGGTTCGACCGCCGCGTCGGCCCTATCATCGGCACCAACAAGCGCATCGCCCGGGCCGATTTCCGTTATTTCGACGACAAGCACAATTACGATTGCTACGACACGACCCGCAACACGACCAGCCTCCTGCTCGTGCTGCAGAGTTGGGGGTTGCTGCGGCATCATGTCGTCGGCGAGCCGCGTTTCCGCGGTAAGTTTTTTCTGGGACAAACGCCGCACAACACCGCGGTCCTGACCGAGCGGCCGGGCGGCGCCGAGTGGGTCGTTGACATGTGGACTCGGGCCTACGCAGAATTGCCCGACGTCATGACGGTCGAGCAGTGGCTGAAGGAAGACTGATCGTCGGCACGGATCGACGACCAGCGCGCAACACGACAACCTCAGGCGAGGCGCTCATGAAACACCGATTGAGCCCCATGGCGGGCGTATGGCTGGGACTACTGATGGCGAGCGCGCAGACCGGCTCGGCCGCGGAGGTGAAGGTGCTCACCGCCGGCGCATTCAAGCAGGTGGTGCTGGCGGTCGTGCCGGAGTTCGAGAAGCAGACCGGCCACACGGTCGTCGTCGACAACGACACGGTCGGCGGACTGACGAAGAAAATCGAAGGCGGCGCGCAGTTCGACGTCGTGGTGCTGACGCCGGCGGCGGTTGACGAGCTGACCAAGAAGGGCAAGCTCGCCGACGGCACCAAGCAGGTGCTCGCCCGCGTCGGCGTTGGCGTGATGGTCAAGGCCGGCGCACCGGTACCCGACATCGGCACGGTGGACGCCTTCAAGCGTGCGCTGATCAATGCGAAATCAGTCGCCTATATCGATCCGGCGAGCGGCGGCTCCAGCGGCATCTACGTCGCCGGCCTGCTCGACCGGCTCGGCGTCGCCGACCAGGTGAAGCCGAAGGCGAAGCTCAAGCAGGGCGGCTATGTCGCCGATCTCATCAAGAGCGGCGAGGCGGAGCTCGGCATCCACCAGATCAGCGAGATCGTGCCGGTCAAGGAAGTGACCCTGGTCGGCCCGCTGCCGGCGGAGATCCAGAACTACACGACCTATGCGGCGAGTGTCAGCGCCGGAACGAAGGAAAGCGAAGCCGCCAAGGCCCTGATCAAGGTGTTGTCCGGCGCCGCCGCCGCCGCCGTGCTCAAGGAAAAGGGCATGGATCGGCCGGGCGCGTGAGGCTGCGCCCGCTTCCCTGGAAGGACTGACAGCGCGTCGACGCGAGCGTCCTCCCGTCGACGGCGCCGTCATGCCGCCCGCGCCCGGGGCTCAGGCGCGGGACGGCGAACCCTGCGAGGAGACCTGCGCGGGCGAAGCCGCCTCGTCGAGGCGCGCGTCGCGCGCGCGCAGCCACGCCTTGGCAATCTCCATTGCAAACAACACCGTCGACGCGACTGCGATGGCAATCAGCCAATCCGTCGTGGACAGGGACACGGTGTGGAACGCCGTCTGCAACGCCGGCACATAGATGACCAGGATGTGGGTGCCGAGAGAGACGCCAACCGCCACCAACAGCCACTTGTTTTCCAGCACGCCGCTGAAGGTGCTGCGGCGGCGCGAGCGGCACGTGAAGACTGCGAACAGCTGGTACATCATCAGCGTCGTGAACGCCATCGTGCGCGCGTGCGCCTCGTCGGCCGCATTCGGCCCGCTGCCGCTCGCGAACAGCGTGAATAGTCCGCCCGGATAGTAGGCGTCGAGCACGGCGACCGTTCCGACCATCATCAGCAGGCCGACGCCGGCCAGGCGCACCCAGTCCTCCGTCAGCAGGACCCCGGAGCCGCGCGGTCGCGGCGGACGATACATGACGTTGGGATCCTTGGGGTCGATACCGAGCGCGAGCGCCGGCGGCCCGTCCGTGATCAGGTTGATCCACAGGAGCTGCGCGGCGAGCAGCGGCAGGAACAGCCCGACGTCGGCGGAGATGAGGCCCAGCATGCCCGCGAACATTACCCCGGCGAACATGGTGAGCAGCTCGCCGGAATTGGTTGACAGCAGGTAGATCAGGTATTTCTGGATGTTGTCATAGACGCCGCGGCCCTCCTCGATGGCTTTGACGATGCTGGCGAAATTGTCGTCGGTCAGCACCATGTCGGCGGCCTCCTTCGACACGTCGGTGCCGGTGATGCCCATCGCGACGCCGATATTGGCGGTCTTCAGTGCGGGAGCATCGTTGATGCCGTCGCCGGTCATGGCGACGATGTGGCCATGACGCTGCAATGACTCGACGATGCGCAGCTTGTGATCGGGATCGACCCGCGCGAACACGCGCACATGCTCGACGATCCCATCGAGCGCCGCGTCGTCCATGGTGCGCAGCTCCGTGCCGGTCACCAGCCGCGATCCGGGCTCGATGATGTGCAGCTCGCGCGCGATCGCTGCGGCCGTGGCCGGGTGATCGCCGGTGATCATCACGGTGCGGATATGCGCCAGCCGCGCCGTTGCCACTGCAGCCTTCACCTCCGGCCGCGGCGGATCGATCATGCCGACGAGGCCGAGGAACACCAGGTCGTCCTCGATGGTCTCCGGCAGCTCGATGTCGAGCGAACGATCCGCCTCCACGACACGCGTGTCGACTCCGATGTCCGCCGCCGGCACGGTACGGGTGGCGATCGCCAGCGTGCGCAAGGCCTGGCCCGCCAACCCGTCGTTTTGCCGCGACAGCTCGGCGCGTCCCTCCGCGGTCAACGGGATGACCGTGCCCTGATTCAGCACATACCGGCAATTTGCCAGGAGGATTTCCGGCGCCCCCTTGACGAAGACCGACAGATTCTCCGAGTCCTCGCCGCCGTAGTGAACCGTGGTGTGGCGCTTGCGTT
This sequence comes from uncultured Alphaproteobacteria bacterium, assembly GCA_963777755.1. Taxonomy (GTDB): domain Bacteria; phylum Pseudomonadota; class Alphaproteobacteria; order Rhizobiales; family Xanthobacteraceae; genus DATFWC01. The sequence goes on along the minus strand of CAVZSC010000036.1, from coordinate 89,813 downwards.
CGGAGGTGAAGGGGATCTCGGCGATTCTCCGCAGCCGCGCGAGCGCATCGTCGCCGACGCCGAACTTTCGCGCCGCCACGAGCAGCGCGCCCTCGGTCGGGTCGCCCTGGACCGACCAGCGGCCTTCGCGGTTCGTCAACGCGGCGTCGTTGGCAAGCGCGGCGGCCGTCAAGGTGCGGGCAACCGCATCTCGAGTATGCCCGGCAAGCACCTGCCCGCCGGTGGTGAAGTCGCCCTCCGGGACGAATCCGCTGCCGCCGACATCGACCAGGATTCCGCCCGTGGCGATCGCCCGCACCGTCATCTCGTTGCGGGTCAGCGTACCGGTCTTGTCCGTACAGATCACCGTCGCGGCCCCGAGGGTCTCGATCGCCGGCAGCTTGCGCACGATCGCGTTGGCGGCAGCCATGCGCCTCACCCCCAGGCTCAGCCCGACCGTCACGATCGCCGGCAGTGCCTCGGGGATGGCGGCGACCGCGAGGGCCACCGCGAACAGGAACAGGCTGAGAAGGATGTTGAGGCTGAATGTCGATGTGGTCAGCAGGCCGGCCGCGAAGACGATCCCGCAAATCCCCAGCATGATGGCTGCAAGGCGCTTTCCGGTACGGTCGAGCTCCTGTTGCAGCGGGGTCGGCTCCTTTTCCGCGTGCTCGAGCAGGTCGGCGATCTTGCCGACTTCGGTCGCCATCCCGGTTGCCACGACGATGGCGCGGCCGCGGCCGTAGGTGGCGACGGTGGCGGAGAAAAGCATGTTGCGACGGTCGCCGATGCCTACATCGGCGTCGATCGGATGCGCGTCCTTGGCGACCGGCATGCTTTCGCCGGTCAGCGGCGCCTCGTCGGTGTGAAGATTGGCCTCTTCGATCAGGCGACAGTCGGCGGGATTCTTGTCTCCGGCCTCGATCAGTACGACGTCGCCCGGTACGAGCTCGCGGGCCGGGATGCGTTGGCGGTCGCCGTCGCGGATGACCGTCGATTCCGGGGCGGCCAGCGCCGTCAGTGCACGAACCGAGCGCTCGGCGCGGGCTTCCTGGAAATAGCCGAGAAGCGCGTTCAGCACGACGATGCCGAGGATCACGATGGCTTCATAGGGCAGGGCGGATTCGCGCGGATCCTGCAGCAGCCATTCGATCACCGAGATCACGATGGCGACCAGCAGGATGACGACCAGGACGTTCTGGAATTGCTCGAGCAGACGCCTCCACCACGGTGTCTCCGGCGCGCTCTTGAGCTCGTTCGGTCCATATTGCTCGAGGCGCCGTCGCGCCTCCGCGCTGCTCAGGCCGTGCTTCGGGTCGGATGCGAGCGCTGCCACCACCGCCTCGGCGGGCTCGCGATGAGCCACGATACTGGTGGAATCGGGACCACGGGACGGGAGCGACTGGCCTACCGCGGCCCTATCGTCATGTTCGGAGACTCTGTGCTGCAGATTCACGTGGTGGCGCCTTTATCATGTCGCTCGATGATCGCAAGCTGCGCCCATCGGAAGCGAGTGTGGTAAGGAAGTGAGTGACCGCTGACGGGATGCTTCACTCGGCGGAAGGCATGCGCCGCATCGGCGAGACGATTGCGTGAGCGCGTGGCGCGGCAACGATCCGGCGACAAACGGGCCACTCCTCGAAGGGTCCAGTCCGACATCGCAGCCGTCCGGCTGCCAGAGGGGCCCGGCCTGGAAAACGTTGCGGTCACCGGACCATGGCGATCCCAAACAGGTGCAGAACGCCGTCCGGGCGGCTGAGCATCGCGGCGGCGCAGCCGATGAAGGCAAGGGCACCGGAGACATCCCACAAGGTGATACGGTCGCCATGCCGTCTCACCTGGCCCAGCCAGGCGACCAGAGCGGTCATCGCCGCGAGGGCGAATGCAGACAAGCTCATGCACGGCAACACGGCGGCGCGTGGAACCAGCGCGAGCGACAGGGCAATGGGAACCGCTGCCAATACCGGCAGCACGGCCAGCGCGATGTGCGGCCTGACGACGCCGAACAAGTCGCCAAGAAACGTATTCCGCACCATCCTCCGCTCCAGCATCGGACGCTCCGTTGATGCGCGACGCGCCGTCCCGGGGCCGACGGCCGACACGTTCAGGGGCCGGAGACACCATTCCGGCACCACAAAGTTACGCCGATCCCGCAATCGCGGTATCCGCAACGATCGGATGGTATTTCTACGGGGTCACGCGGCCGAGGCGGATCGCCTGGCGCACCAGCACGGCGACGCTTTGCGCCTGCATTTTCTCCATGATTTCCGCACGGTAGCTTTCGACCGTGCGCGTGCTGATCTTCAACTTGGCGGCGATTGCCTGGCTGGTAAAGCCGGACGCCACGAGATCGAAGATCTCCACCTGGCGCGGCGTAAGGCGCGCAAAGTGGGCCGTCAGCGCCTCTCCGGTGCCCTGCTGGCTTTGCCGCTCCAGCAGGCCGCCGAGCCCGCGGTTGATCGCCGCGACGAGCTGGGCGTCGTCCACCGGCTTTTCGATGAAGTCCTCAGCCCCCGCCTTGATCGCCGCGACCGCCATCGGCACGTCGGCATGTCCCGAAATGAGGACGATGGGCAGCTTCATCCGACGCCGGGCGAGCTCTCGCACGAGCTCGATGCCGTCGGTGCCAGGCATGCGGACGTCGGCGACGACGCAGCCGATCGGCGGCTCGTGCAACGCGGCGAGGAAGCTGTCGGCCGACGCATAGGTCTCCACTTCGAAGCCGAACACGCTCAGCATCTCGCCGAGTGCGTTCCGGACCGCCTTCTGGTCGTCGATCACGAATACGGTCGGTCCCGACAAGGCCGCCTCATCCGGTTTGCAGCGGCAGGGAGAAGAGCAACTCGGTTGCCCCCGGCGCGCCGGACTCGAGCCAGATCCGCCCGCCATGCGCCTCCACGATCGAAGCCGAGATCGACAGTCCGAGGCCGAGTCCGTCGGCTTTCGAGGTCGTCAGGGGATGGAACAGGCGCGCGGCGACCTCGCTTGTGATGCCGGGTCCGTTGTCCGCGACGGATATCTCGATCGCCGCGGCGACGGAGCTCCGGCGCGCCGACACGATGATGCGCCCGTTCGATAGGCGCGCGCCGGCGATCGCCTCGGCCGCATTGCGCACGAGATTGAGGATCACCTGCTGGAGCTGCACCGCATCGCCGTGGATGGGCGGCAGCTCCGCGGCGGTGTCGCTCGTCACATCGATGCCATTGGCACGTGCCTCGGGCCCCGCGAGCGCAAGCGCCTCGGCCAGGAGGCTGCCGACGTCGATGGTGCTGTTGTGCGGCCTGCCGCGGCGCATGAAGTCGCGCATGTGGCGGACCACGCCGCCGGCATGGTCGACCTGCGCAATCAGCTCGGTGAGGTTCTTGTCGGCTCGGGCGAAGTCGACCGCGGGCGTCCGCAGGATGTGCTGCACCGAGCGCGCCAACGCCCGCGCGGCGGTCATCGGCTGGTTGAGCTCATGCGCCAGCGCGGCCGCCGTGCCGCTCACCAGGTTGAGGCGGGCGGCCTGCGCGGCCTCCGCCTCCCTGGCCTTGAGCTGCAGCTCGACTTCGCGCACCGTCGCGTCGGCGTGCTGGCGCTCGGTCACGACCACGCCCACGATCAATCCGGTCGCGCTCAGCACCAGCATCAACAGCTGGAACTCGGTGAAGGCATCAGCGTCGTAGCCGTAGCCGTGCAACATGCCGATGAGGCCGAGCTGGGTGACCGCAAGGCCGATGCAGGCGCCGTCGACCCCATGGCGCACGGCGGCGACGACCACGGGGAGAAACAGCACGTAGAACAGTTTCGTGCTGCCCGGCCCTCCGACCCCGACGATCAGCCACAACGCTCCGGTGACGACGGCTGCGAACAGAGCGAGCTCCGCCAGTGCTTGGACCGACACGTGATCGAGCAGGGGCGGCGGCCGCAGGGCGAGCCGCAACGTCACCGGCGTGATCACCGCGATGCCGATGATGTCGCCGATCACCAGAGGACTGGCTGCGACGAGGACGTCGCCGAGATTGAGGTCGTCGTCGGCCAGCAACAGGAGGCAAACGAGCAGCGCGACCAGGACGGCGCCGGCGGCGCCGCTCAGCAACAACGCCACGATATCGCGCAAGCGGTTGAGCCCGGCATCGAGCCGCAGATTGCCGCGCGTGAGCTGCGCCACCAAGCCGTAGACCGCCGCGATGATGGCGGCGATACCGAAGATGACTGGCCATGCAAGCTGGCTGTGCAGGACGAAGACCTCGGATATGACGGCGCCCACGAACAGGGCGACGGCATAGCGCGCGCCGCCGAGCACCATGCAGGCGACCGCGAGGCCAAGACCAGGGTTCCACGGCGTGATCGGCACGCCCTTGTACTCGTGAATGGAGCTGACCCACTCCAGAAGTACATAGGCGGCGACGAGGCCGCACGCCGCCACGCCGCCATAGAGGGCGCGCGGCAGCGACGGCCGCCCGAGCGGCGCGGGCAAGCCGGTCGTGGCGCCACCGATGTGTCCCGCCCATTTCACGAGTGGAATTTAGCTGCACGGGGCGATCTCGTCCGTGCGCTCTCACGCCGCATCCCTTGCCGGCGGGAATCCTCGTCTTGCGCCCGTGGTCGACGTCCGGCGATCCAAGTGCACTGCCGGGTTCGGCGTTCTGCCGGCTGTTTGGCGTAGCGTGGGGGCTTCACTCAATCGTACCGCATGCCGGTTTCCTTCACGACGACCGACCAGCGCTCCGCCTCGGTGCGGATGAACGCAGCGAACTCCGCCGGGCTCGTGGTCGCCGGATAGAGGCCGGCCGCGTCGGCTCTGGCCTTGACGGCCGGATCGGCCAGCACCTTCGCCACCTCGCGGGCGAGCTTGTCGACGATTCCTGCCGGCGTGCCCTTGGGCGCCACCAAACCGAGCCACACCGAGATCGGATCGAGCTTGGGGAGGACGGTCTGGATCGTCGGGGTGTCGGGAACGGGCGGGAAGGGACGCTCGTCGAACTTGGCCAGCACGCGGAACTGGCCGCCCTGGATGAGCGAAGCGGCCGCCGACGTGCCGTCGAAGGTGAAATCGACGCTGCGCGTGAGCAGGCCCTGGGTGACCTCGGCGCTGCCGTTGTACGGCACCAGCACGGTCTCCACCCCCGCCGCCTTGTTGAACAGGTAGCCGGTCAGCCGCGTCGTGATCGTGCCGGCGCCGTAGTTGAGCTTGCCCGGCGCCGCCTTGGCCTTGGCGATGAGGTCGTTCACCGACTTCACCTCGCTTGCCGCATTGACCATCAGGATCTGCAGCGTTTTCCCCACCAGCGTGATCGGGACGAGATCGTTGAACGGATCATAGGTCGGCGTGCGGTAGAGATACTGGTTCATCGTCAGGGTGGAATTCGATCGCCATCAGCAGCATGTAGCCGTCGGGCGCGGCCTTCACGACCTGCTGGGCGCCGAGCACCGTATTGGCGCCCGGCCGGTTCTCGACCACCACCGGCTGCCCCCAGTTCTCGGTCATCTTCTGGCCGATCAGGCGGGCCAGCACGTCGGACGGCCCGCCGGCCGGGAACGGGACGACGATGCGGATCGACCGATTGGGAAAGGTCTCGACTTCGCTGCGCTCCTGCGCCGGCGCGGGCGCGGCCAGCAACGCGGCCGCGGCAACAAGCATCGGACCAAGACGGGTCATCACGGTCGTCTCCCTAAACGGCAGCGATAAGGTCAACGCGTCAGGCAGGAGGCTCAATCGTAGCGGATGTTCGCCTCCTTGAGCACCGTGGACCAGCGCTCCGCCTCCCGGCGGATGAACGCGGCGAACTCGTCCGGCGTGCTGCTGATGGCGTAGTTGCCGGTGCGCTCGGATTTCTCCCGGATGGCCGGATCGGCGAGGATCTGCGCCACTTTCTGCTGCAGCTTGTCGATGATCGGCTTCGGCGTGCCCTTGGGCGCAACCAGGCCGAGCCACACCGAGAGGTCGTCGAAATCCTTCAAGCCCGCGGCTGCCGCCACCGTCGGCAGGTCGGGCAGCGACGGGTGCTCGCGGCTGTCCATCTTGGCGAGCAGGCGAACCTGGCCGCTCTGCGCGAGCGGCATCACGATGGCCGAGGCCGCATAGATCAGGTCGACGCTGCCGGTCAGCAGGCCATGCACGGTCTCCGGCGTGCCCTTGAATGGCACATAGACGATGTCGAGGCCGGCCGCCTTGTTGAACAGCACGCCCATGAGCTGGGTGGTGATGGTGCCGCCGCCATAGTTGAGCTTGCCCGGAGCGGCCTTCGCCTTGGCGATCAGCTCGTTGACCGTTCTTGGTCCGCTCGCCGCCACCGCCATCAGCGACATGCTCTTGGCGGTCAGCGTGATCGGCGCAAAGTCGGTGAGCGGATCGTACGGCGGCGTGCGATAGAGAAACTGGTTCATCGTCAGCGTCGAGTCGATCGCCATGAGGATGGTGTAGCCGTCGGGCGCGGCCTTCGCGACCGCCTGCGCGCCGATCACGGTGTTGGCGCCCGACCGGTTTTCCACCACCACCGGCTGGCCCCAGTCCTCGCTCATCCGCTGGCCGATGATGCGCGCCACGATGTCGGCCGGCCCGCCGGCCGGGAAGGGGACCACGATGCGCATCGTGCGATTGGGGAAATCGCGCGCCTCCGGGCTCGCCCCCGATTGCGCGGAGGCGGCGCCGATGCTCGCCAGGAGCGCAAACGCAATGCTCCAGCCGCTGGGTCGCATGGTTCCCCCCGTTTGCATGGCCCGTCCGGCTTCTTTCGTGCTCCGATGAGGCTAGACCAATTTCACGGTCGATGGAATTGGCGCGGGCGATGATATGCTCGGGGACACGAGCGCGGCGGCTCGAAGGGAGAGGACCCATGGCGTTCAAGGTGACTAGCAAGGGGTTTCTGGACGGCGACTATCTGCCGAACGATTTCATCCTGTCGGCCGATTTCGGCTTCGGCTGCGCCGGGGGCAACAAGTCGCCGCATCTCGGATGGTCGGGCGCGCCCGCGGGGACGAACAGCTTCGCCGTGACCTGCTACGATCCCGACGCGCCGACGGGCTCGGGCTTCTGGCATTGGCTCGTGGTTAACATCCCGGCGAATGTGAACGAGCTCGCCGAGGGCGCCGGTAGTGCGGGCGGCGAGCTGCCTCCGGGTGCGTTGCAGACACGGACTGATTTCGGCACGCCGGGCTATGGCGGCCCGTGCCCGCCCGAGGGCGACCATCCGCACCGGTATCTGTTCACGGTCTTCGCCGTGAAGACCGACAAGCTCGACGTGAAAGCCGACACATCGGCTGCGATCGTCGGCTTCAATTTGCATTTCAATACGCTGGCGCGGGCGGAGATCATGGGGCTGTGTCGCCGCTGATCGAGCCCGACCGGCGCAAAGATAGGCAGGAGGGCCACCATGCAGGTCGACGATCCCGAGGTCGTTCGCGAGGTCGAGCAGGCATTCTGGCGCTACGAGCAGGCGCTGGTCACGAACGACGTGGCGACGCTCGGCGCCCTGTTCCGCGACGACCCCCGGACAATCCGCTACGGCGGGGCCGAGATCCTCTACGGCTACGCAGAGATCGAGGCATTCCGCGCCGCGCGCTCGCCGGTCGGCCTCGCCCGCACGCTGGAGCGGACGGTGATCACCACCTTCGGGCGCGATTGCGCGGTCGCCTCGACGCTGTTCCGGCGCGCCTCGGCGGCCGGCAGGATCGGACGGCAGATGCAGACCTGGGTCCGCTTTCCCGACGGCTGGCGCATCGTCGCCGCCCATGTGAGCATGATCGACGAGCCGCGCGAGGCCCCTCATGGCTGATCCTTTTTCACCCCAGCGCGTGAAGGCGCTGTTCTTCGACGTGTTCGGCACGCTCACCGACTGGCGCGCCAGCATCGCGCGCGAGAGCGCGGCCATCCTCAAACCGCTCGGCCACGATCTCGATTGGCTCGCCTTCGCGGATGCCTGGCGCGGCGAGTATCAGCCCGCCATGGACGAGGTGCGTAACGGCACCATCCCGTTCAGCAAGCTCGACGTGCTGCATCGACGCAACCTCGAGCGCATCCTGCCCCGCTTCGCCATCGCACCGCTCCCCGAGGAGACCATGGCGCAGCTCAACCTCGCGTGGCACCGGCTCGATGCCTGGAGCGATGTCCCGCCCGGCCTGCGGCAGCTCAAGCACCGGTTCTGGCTGGCGCCGGTGTCGAACGGCAACATCTCCCTGATGGTCGACCTGGCGCGCCGCAACGATCTGCCGTGGGATGCGATTCTCGGCTCCGAGGTCGCCGGCGACTACAAGCCGAAGCCCCGCGTCTATCTCACCGCCTGCGCGGCCTTCGACCTCGCGCCCGGACAATGCATGATGGTCGCGGCGCACAGCCACGATCTTGCCTCGGCTGCAGCATTGGGGCTGCGCACCGGCCACGTGGCGCGGCCGAACGAGCACGGCCCCGGCAAGGGCGAGCCGGCACCCACCGTCCCGGTTGACGTTGCTTCGACGAGCCTGGTCGATCTCGCCGCCAGGCTCGGGGCTTGAACGGTGGCCTCGGCGGAGGCCACTAATAACCAACCGGGACGTTCCGCCCGACCCAGCGTCACCACAACGAGGCACGATTGACCGTACTGGACCCCGGCCTGATCTCCGTTCCGATCGTCGACGTCCGCGACGGCGGCCCACCGCGCCACGCCGCCGAGGCGCGGCCGCGCGCCCGAGCCTTGCGCGACGCCTGCATCAGCTGGCTCCCTGGGATCGCCCGGCCGGTGGTGCCGCTGATGGACCGCATCACCCGGCGCTGGCTGCGCCGCTCATGCTCGCCCTATGTCGGCGAGATCGCCCGGATTGCCGAAGACCTGAAGTTCCCCGGCGTGTGGTTCCTCAACGGCTCGTACGTGTGGGGCTGCACCTCGCTCGGCTGCGAGGAAGGCGGCGTGCCGTGGCTCGCCCGCACCCTGGATTGGCCCTTTCCCGGCCTCGGCCGCCATGTGGAGCTTGCCCGCATGGCCGGCCCGGCGGGCGATTTCTGGAGCGTGACGTGGCCGGGGGCTGTCGGGGTGCTCACCGCCATGGCGCCGCAGCGCTTTGCCGCCTGCCTCAACCAGGCGCCGCTGTGGCGGCGCACGCGGCATCCGTGGCTGCGCCCCTATGACGTCGCCCGCAACGCGCTGCGCACCTGGTCGGTGCGTCACATGCCGCCCGATCAGCTGCTGCGCCAGGCCTTCGAGCAATGCCGCACCTTCGCCGAGGCGAAGCAGCACCTGGAGACCGTGCCGGTGGCGCGGCCGGCGATCTACACCCTGGTCGGGTGCCGGCCCGGCGAGCGCTGCGTGATCGAGCGCACCGAGGAGACGCACTCCACGCGCCAGGAGCCGACCAGCGCCGCCAACGACTGGCTCGTTCGCACCGACCCGTGGGAGGCGCGCATCGGCGGCGAGCTCACGCTGACCTGCTCCTACGCGGAGGCGGGCGACCGCAGCCACGCGCGCCGCCACGCGATCTCCGAATGGCGCGGCAGCTTCGCCGCCGACAGCTTCGCCTGGGTCACCCCACCGGTGCTCAACAAGTACACGCGCCTCGCCACCGAGATGTGTCCGGCCGCAGGGACGTTGCGGCTCGTCGGTTACGAGCGCCCCGGCAATGCCGAGTTGGCGCAGCCGGTGACGCTGCCGTGCGAGGTCTCGGCCGCGCTGTCGCCGGCCGCCTGATCAGCTCCCGTCGGCTTGGTGGATCTCCGGAAAGAAATAGTCGCGCCACGATTCCGGCGCCGCCCGCAGCATGCCGGTCGTCACCATGAAGCGGGCGAATTTCATCGTGTTCTCCGGCGCCATGGTCCACCTTACCTGGGGGCCTGAGACGATGCGATCGACGAAGTCGAGGGCGAGCTTCGATTTCGAGTCGGTGATCCACAGGTTCGCCGCCGCCCGCTTGTCCTTGTTGACGATCTCGGTCGCCTCCTGCATCGCCGCGTGGAGCGCCCTGTAGAGCGTCGGGTTGGCGTTGCGGAACCGGGCCGAGGTCCACGCCACCGTGAACGTATGCGGGCCTTCCATCACGTCGTAGGAATTGAGCACCGTGGCGACGCCCTGCTTCTCCAGCTGCTGATGCTGGAACGGCGGCACGCTGAACACGGTGTTGATCTCCCCGCCGCCCGAGAGCAGCGCCGCGGTCGCATCCGGCGGCGACATCGACACGGTCAGGCTGTCGAGCTTGCCGAAATTACCCGCGCCGAACGCCTTTGCGGCCGCCATCTGCAGCATGATCGCCTGGATCGACACCTTGACCGCCGGCACCGCGATCCGGTCGGTCTCCTTGAGATCGGCGACCGTCTTGATGGCGGGATTGCGCGTGTTCATCAGGAACGGCTGCGAGCTCATGGCGCTGATGCCGCGCACCTCCTGCGGCGTCCCCTTGGTGCGCGCCCACAGGATCAGCAGCCCCGGGGTGCCGCCCGAGGCGATGTCGATGCCGCCCGACAAGAGCGCATCGTTGATCGCCGCCGGCCCGTTGAACAGGTGCCAGGAGACCTTGACCTCGGGGATGCCGAGCGCCCGCGCGTGCTTCTCGATCAGCTTCTCGTGCTCCATCACGTTGAACTGCAGGTAGCCCATCGAGTATTGGCGGGCGAGGCGGATCTCCGGCAGCTGCGCCCACGCCGGCGCAGCGGCGAGGAGCGCCGCGACGGCCGCCGCGAAACCAAGACCCGATCGTTTCATCCGGTATCCTCCCTCGATTGTTCCGGCCCGATGCCGGCTTCCGGCGTCGGCTTGCCATAGCGCTCGCTATCCTCGCGAGGCAAGGGCGCGAACACCTCGACCGTAGCGTGCCCGTCTCATAGCCGAATGCGGGCGAAATGTCGGGCGCGCGCCTCAGGATTGCAGGCTCTCGCGGGCACTTGCCCGCGGTGCGGCCGGCGTTGTGTTGCTGCGTTCCGCAGGATAGCGTCGCGTGCCGGCTGCAGATTCCCGCGGTGCGGTGATGACCACAGGGAGAGAATGGCGAATGGCATATTCGGCGACGGGCACGGCCGGCAATGACACCTTGAACCAATCGGGCGACAGCGGCCCCGGCACCATCGTCGGCCTGGCCGGCGACGACCAGATCCTCACCGGCTCGGGCCTCGCCACCGTTACCGGCGACTCGGGCAACGACAGCGTGGTCCTGCGTGCCGGCAATACCGGCACCGTCAACGGCGGCAGCGAGAACGACAGCATTTCCGACGGCGGCACGGCCATCGGCACGATGCAACTGTTCGGCGGCGACGGGGCGGACACCATCTGGGTTCCGGCGGCATCCGCGGCGCAGGTCCTCGTCGGCGGCAACGACTCCAACGACGGCGCCGATTCGATCAGCGGCGGCACCGGCGGCGACATCCTGTTCGGCAACGGCGGCAACGACGCGCTCACCGACGCCGGCGGCAACGACACCCATGTGAGCGGCTTCGGCAACGACTCGGTCAGGGACGTGTTCGGAAGCGACCTGGTGTTCGGCAACCAGGGCAACGACACGATCAGTTTCAACACGTCGGGCAGCCCGACCGCGTTTGCCGGGCTCGGCAATGACAGCATCTCCGTCTCGACGACCGGCGACGCCCTGCTGTTCGGCAACGAGGGCGCGGACACGGTCACGGGCGGCCTCCCGGGCAATGCAACCGTCGTCGGCGGGAACGATGCGGCCGACGGAAACGACTCCCTCGACATCGGCACGAACGGCGTGCTCCTGGTGTTCGGCAACGGCGGCGCCGACACGCTCGACGTGGGCAGCAGTACGTCTTTGACGGCGATCGGCGGCCAGGGCGGCGACTCCATCCGCGCCGGCGCTTCGACTCAGCTCGTCTTCGGCAACGAGGGCAACGATACGTTCAACCTGGGCGCCAACAGCGAGACCGTGTTCGGCGGCCAGGGCAACGATTGCGTCCTGGGCGGCGGCGGGCGCGGGTCGCTGCAGGGCAACGAGGGCAGCGACAGCATCTCCGGCGGCGCGGCAATCGACACGATCGCGGGCGGCAGCGGCAACGACGTGTTCACCTATGGACTGGCGAACGAGGACGGAAACAATGCCGCCGGCGGCGGGCCGCTGGAGCAGATCACCGACGTGAGCTGGGCGGAGGACAAGGTCGACACCGCGACGCAGGTCACCTACGCCATCAACGTGGGAGCCGGGACCGGCGTCGACCTGAACGCCTCCGCCAACAATGCGATCGTCGGGGCATTCGGGCTGGCGGGCGGCGGCGCCAACGTGGTGGCGGCGCAGTTCACCTTCGCGGGCCGCACCTACCTGGCGATCGACCAGGCGAACACCGGCACGTTCGCCGACGCCGACGACCTGCTCCTCGACATCACCGGCGTCACCGGCACGATCGCGGCGTCGAATTTCATCTGAACGGCACGACGCCGGCAAATGCGTCAGGGCGGCCTTGTTGGCGCCAGCTCAAGCGAGACCTCACGGATGTCCTGGCCCGTCCCCGATCAAGTCGGGGCAACCTTGAATGGCGGAAACCAGAGAGGACCGATTGCACGCAACGGGTGGCGGCGCTAGCCTCGGCGTGCCAGCCGACGGGGGCATTCCACAACCTGAGACGGACGGTCGCCCGCGCGGAGCGCGGGGACCAGGAGGGGGCACATGGCATACAACGTCACGGGGACCGCGGGTAATGACGTCCTGAATCAACAGAGCGACACAGGCCCGGGCACCATCGTCGGGCTGGCCGGCGACGACTGCATCTTCCAGGGGACCGGCAGCGCCCAGATCTTCGGCAACTCGGGCAACGACACGGTCGTGCTGCAGGCCGGCAACACCGGCACCGTGAACGGCGGCACGGAGAACGACAGCGTCTTCGCCGCCGGCAATAGCGGCGCGATGCAGCTCGCCGGCAACGAGGGCGCCGACACGGTGAACACCAGCGCCTCGAGCGCCGCGCAGACGATCGTCGGCGGCGACAACTCCGGCGACGGCGCCGACACCATCCTGGCCGGCGGCGGCGCCGACCTCGTGTTCGGCAACGGCGGCAACGACACGATCGAGGCGGCGGGCGGCGCCAACACGGTCTACAGCGGCTTCGGCGACGATTCGATCCGAGCGAGCGCGGCCGGCCTGTATTTCGGCAACCAGGGCGCAGACCGCATCAACCTCAACCCATCCCCGGCGGGCGCCACGGTGGTGGGCGGCAACGATTCGGCGGACGGCGGCGACTTCGTCGACGGCAGCATTCAAAATGACCTGGTCTTCGGCAACGGCGGCAACGACACCCTCAATACGGCCCTTGGAGCAGACACGGCCATCGGCGGATTCGGAAACGACGACGCCAACCTCCCGGGCGGCGGCCTTTTCTTCGGCAACGAGGGCAACGACAGCGTGATCGGCAACGCGAACCCGCCCACCACCGTGTTCGGCGGCCTGGGCAACGATTCGATACGATTCAGCCTGTTCAACTCGCAAAACCTGTTCGTCGGCGGCGAGGGCGCGGACACGATAGTGGAAGGCAATGTCGGCGAGCGCGCAACGATCTACGGCGGCGTCGACTCGACCGCGGGCGGCGGCGCCGACGGCGCCGACTCCATCGCCGGCCGATTCGGCAACCTCGACCTCATCTTCGGCGGCGGCGGCAACGACACGATCCAGGGCGACGATGGCATCGGGATCAGCATCGATACGATCGCCGGCGGCAGCGGCAACGACGTGTTCGCGTACGTGACCGCGGGAGACGACGGCAACAACGCCGCCGGCGGCGGCCCGCTGGAGCAGGTCACCGACGTGGACTGGTCGGTGGACCGCTTCGACACCGCCACCCAGGTGACGTTCGCCACCAACACCGGCGCCGGCACCGGCGCCGACCTCAACGCCTCGGCCAACAACGCGATCGCCGCGGCGTTCGCGCTCGGCGGCGGCGGCGCCACGGTGGCGGCGGCGCAGTTCACCTTCGCCGGCCGCACCTACCTGGCGATCAACCAGGATGGGGTGCTGAACGCGTTCCTCGACACCGGCGACCTGCTCCTCGACATCACCGGCGTCACCGGCGCGATCGCAACGTCGAATTTCATCTGAACGCTGCACTGTCGTCCTCCGCCCCCGATCAAGTCGGGGGTAAACTCCAGCGGAGGACCCAGTACCCCTGTGGTCGTAGCTGCCTGATGCGCGCGGCCACAGGAACCGGATCTGGCCATCGCATCTCCCCGGTCTATTCCGGTGCGATGCCGGCTGCCTGCGTCAGCTTGCGATAGCGCTCGATGTCCTCGCGCAGGAACGTCGCGAAGGCGTCCACCGTCCCGCCCACCATCTCGTAGCCGAACGCCGCGAAGTGCCGGGCGAACTCCGCCTCGCGCACGACCGCGTTGATCGCCGTGTTGAGCTTGCCCACCACCTCACGCGGCGTGCCGCCGGTGACCATGATGCCGACGTAGCCGGTCGCCGCGTAGTTGGGCAGGCCTTGCTCGGCGATCGGCGGAACGTCGGGCAGGGCAGGGGAACGCTTCCGGCTGGTGATCCCGAGCGGGACAACCTTGTCGCCGCGCAGCAGGCCGAGCGTGCCCGGTATGTCGCTGCAGTAGAGATCGACCTCGCCGCGCGTCACCGCCAGCACCGCCGGCGCGACGCCGCGATAGGGAACGTGCAGCAGCGCGATGCCGGCCTCGCTCCGCAGCAGCTCCATGCAGAAATGGTGCGCGCTGCCGCGCCCCACCGAGGCGTAGCTCAGCGGATGTCCCTGCCGCGACTGCGCGAGCGCGATCAGCGCCGCGAGCGTGGCGGTGCCGAGGCTCTTCTGCGCCAGCAGCACGTTGGGCGAGGGCGACAGGTAAAGCACCGGCGCGAGGTCGCGCAGCGTGTCGTAGGGGAGGCTCTTGAACAGGCTGGGATTGACCGACACGCTCGTATTGGCGAACAGCAGCGTATGGCCGTCGGGCTCCGCCTTGGCGACCGCCGCCGCGCCGATCGTATTGCCGGCGCCCGGCCGGTTCTCCACGATGACCGGGACGCCCCACTTGCCGTTGAGGCGGTTGGCGAGCGCGCGGGCGACCGCATCGACCGTGCCGCCGGCATCGAACGGCACGACGATCTTGACCGTCCGGTCGGGAAACTCGGCCCGGGCCGGCAGCGCGCAAAGCGCGGCCAGGGCGGCGGCAAGCAGCCAGGACCCGGATCGTCTTGCAAACGCGCTGCGCATTGCGTCTCCTTGGCGGGCAATCAGGATCATAGCGGCTGGAGCGAGGACGTCACGTGGCGAGGACCCTTCGGGTGGCGGTGATCGGAGCCGGGATCGGCGGGCTTGCGGCGGCCTGCGCGCTGCGCCAGCGGGGCTTCGAGGTGGTCGTGTGCGAGCGCGCCGCCGAGCTCGGCGAGGTGGGCGCCGGTCTGCAGCTCGGGCCGAACGCCGTCAAGGTGCTGCGCGCGCTCGGGCTGGAGGATAAGCTGCGCAGGCTCGCGTTCGAGCCGACCAACATCGTCTCGCTCGCCTGGGACGACGCGCATTTGCGCTTCCGCGAGCCGCTCAAGGCCATCGTCGCGAGCCGGTTCGGCGCGCCCTACCTGTCGGCGCACCGCGCCGACCTGCACCGGGTGATGTGCGAGCAGGTCCCGGCCGACGCGATCCGCCTCGGCGCCCAGTGCACCGGCGCGTCCTCCACCGGGTCGGGCGCGGTCGCCATCTTCGCCGACGGGAGCGCGGTGGAGGCCGACGTGATCGTCGGCGCCGACGGGATCAACTCGGCCGTGCGCGAGAGCCTGTTCGGGGCGCAGCCGGTCCGCTTCACGCAGCAGATGGCATGGCGCTGCATCGTGCCGATCGGGTGCGTGCCGACCCGGGTCGGCCCGGGCGGCGCCGTTGCGGTGGGGCGCGACGAGTACGTCGGCTGGATCGGGCCGGACGGCCACGTGATCTGCTATCCGATCCGCGGCGGCGAGCTCTACAACATCTTCGCCGGGCACGTGTCGCAGGACTGGGTGGAGGAATCCTGGGTCGTGCCCAGCAGCCTCGGCGAGCTGCTCGCCGGCTATCGCGGCTGGAACGAGGACCTGCTCGGCATGCTGGGCAAGGTCGAGCAGTGCTTCAAGTGGGGCATCCGCGATCGCGATCCGCTGGCGCGGTGGACGGACGGGCGCGTCACGCTCCTGGGCGATGCGGCGCATCCGATGATGCCGACGCTCGCGGCCGGCGCCGGCATCGCGCTCGAGGACGGGATCGCGCTCGCCCGCAATCTCGCACGCCATCGCGATGATCCGGCGCGCGCCTTGCAGGCCTACGAGGCCGAGTGCCTGCCGCGGGCGCGCCAGGTCCAGCTGCAGGCGCGCCAACAGTTTCTCAACAACCGCATGAGCCCGGCACCGCCGCCGCTCAGCCGCGACTGGATCTTTGCTCACGATGCGTCGGTGGGAGCCGATGCGGATGTCGTTCCGGCGGCGGCCGGTTGACGGAGCCAGTCTGCGGCGGCGGGGCTGCCACACCGCGGCGTAGGCGCGTCGTGGCGGCCCACGTGGCCGCCCGAGAAGGGCCGCAGGCGACCGCGGTTGCAACGTCGTAGGCCGTCCCGCGGGCCGGTTGCACACAACGGCGGGTCGGGCTAGCCTCGGCGTGCCAGCCAAGAGCCGACGGGGGCATTCCACAACTGAGGCACACCGTCGCCGCGCGAAGCGCCGCGACCAGGAGGGGCGCATGGCATACAACGTCACGGGGACCGCGGGTAATGACGTCCTGAACCAGGCGAGCGACACCGGTCCGGGCACCATCGCCGGGCTGGCCGGCGACGACTGCATCTTCCAGGGGACCGGCAGCGCCCAGATCTTCGGCAACTCGGGCAACGACACGGTCGTGCTGCAGGCCGGCAACACCGGAAGCGTGTTCGCCGGCAGCGAGAACGACAGCATCCAGGCCGCCGGCAACAGCGGCGCGATGCAGCTCGCCGGCAACGAGGGCGCCGACACGGTCGACACGAGCGCCTCGAGCGCGGCGCAGACGATCGTCGGCGGCGACAACTCCAGCGACGGCAACGACACCATCCTGGCCGGCAGCGGTGCCGACCTCATCTTCGGCAACGGCGGCAACGACACGGTCGCCGCGGCGGGCGGCGCCAACACGGTCTACAGCGGCTTCGGCAACGATTCGATCACCGCGAGCGGGGCCGGCCTGTTTTTCGGCAACCAGGGCGGAGACACCATCAGCGTCAACGCATCCCCGGCGGGCGCCACGGTCGTCGGCGGCAACGATTCGGCGGACGGCGGCGACTCCGTCAGCGGCAGCAATTCCAATGACCTGATCTTCGGCAACGGCGGCAACGACACCGTCGCAGCGAACGGTGGCGTGGACACGGCCATCGGGGGATTCGGAAACGACAGCGTGTTCATGCTCAACGGCGGCCTCGTCTTCGCCAACGAGGGCAACGACACCGTCCTCGGCAACTCGGGCCCGCCCACCACCGTGTTCGGCGGCCTGGGCAACGATTCGATCGCTTTCACCCCGCAAAACCCGATCAACCTGTTCGTCGGCGGCGAGGGAGCGGATACGATAACGGCCGGCAATCCCAACCTGCGCACAACGATCTACGGCGGCGTCGACTCGACCGCGGGCGGCGGCGCCGACGGCGCCGACTCCCTCCGCGGCGGATCGAGCCTCGATCTCATCTTCGGCGGCGGCGGCAACGACACGATCCAGGGCGACCAGCCCGGCGGGATCACCATCGATACGATCGCCGGCGGCAACGGCAACGACGTGTTCGCCTACACCGGTGGGGGCGACGACGGCAACAACGCGGCCGGCGGCGGCCCGCTCGAGCAGGTCACCGATGTGGACTGGTCGGCGGACCGCTTCGACACCAACGTCAACGTGACCTTCGCCACCAACACCGGCGCCGGCACCGGCGCCGACCTCAACGCCTCGGCCAACAACGCCATCGCGGCGGCGTTCGCGCTCGGGGGCGGCGGCGTCACCGTGGCGGCGGCGCAGTTCACCTTCGCGGGCCGCACCTACCTGGCGATCGACCAGGCGGTCCTCGGGAGCTTCCTCGACACCGACGACCTGCTGATCGACATCACCGGCGTCACCGGCACGATCGCGACGGCGAGCTTCATCTGACCTGCACGACGCCGGTTGCGTGGGGCGGCCCTCGTGGCCGCCCGATTGCGCCGCCGTACGAGAATGTGCGCGAATGGCCATCCGGCGGCTAAAAGCTTGCGCCGCTCACCGCAGCCGCTGCGCGGCCTCCTTGACCAGGCTCAGGTCGGCGAATTTTCCGACCTCGAGCGGCGCCTTGATGAAGCCGAGATCGCGGATCTTGTCGACGTTGTCCTGCAGCGCCTTCAGGTTGGGCTCGCCGTTGCGGTCGCGATGGAAATCCCGGTTGGTGAACAGCCAGCCTTCGAACGAGGCGGGCGGCCGTTTGAGGAAGCCGGCCACGATCTGTCCCGCCTCCTTGTGGTTGGCCGGGTCGATGTACCAACGCAGCGCCGCGACGTAATCCTCCAGGAGGTCGACCAGCGCGGCTCGATTCTTGTCGATGAAATCCTTGCGTGCCGTCCAGAACGACAGCGCGACCTCGCCGAAGCCGCTGCGCGAGTTGAACAGCATGTTGGCCATGTCCCGCAGTTCGGGATCGTAGGTGAAGGGCAGGGCGGTTACGATGAGATCGGCCTTACGGTCCTTCAGCACCGCCTTCTGGGTGGGGAACGGCGCCTCGATCACCGTGTAGTCGCGGGTGTCGACGAGGCCATGCTTGCGCAGGGTCGAGCGCATGATCAGATCGACGCCGCTGCCGAGCCCGTTGGTCGCCAGCACCTTGCCCTTGAGCTGCTCGATCGTGGCGATGCCGGAATCCTTGCGCACCCAGTAGGGCGTCGAATAGTGGCCCTGAACGCCGTCCTGGATTTCGTCGGCGAGGATGCGCAGGTCGGTCAGCCCGGCATTCTGCACGGCGAGCGGAAGGCTCGAATAGCCGAGCGCCGCGATGTCGATCTCGTTGCTGGTGAGCGCGGTGATCTGCAGCGGCGAGGCCGCGAAATAAACCGGCTCGAACACGTAGGACTTGCCGTTGTGCCTGGCGAGACCCGGCTTGGCGAAGATCAGCGGAATGAGGGACGCCGGCGTGGTGATCCAGCCCGCGCGGATCTTCACCGGCTGCTGTGCGCCGGCCGGCGCCGCCATGAGCGCGACCAGTGCAAGCAGCGACCCCAACAGGCGCAGGCGCATCCCGTTCCTCCCTCGAGCATGATGGTTTTGTCCGACGTTATCAGTGGCCGGCGGCAACGCAAAGCGCGCGCGACATGGGGCGGACTGGGCCCGAGAGTAGGGGTCCCTGCACTTGGTGCGGGTGCGTGCGTCTGGTTTTCGCCACGTGGTCGTGGTTAGATAGGCGATGGCGCGTTTCGACTACAGCGTTCCCGCCGAGCTCTTTCCCAGCCGGAGCAAGAAGGGCAACCGGCCGGCGGGCTATCGCCGCTTCGACACGGCCGCCGAGGCAATCCGCTTCGCAATTGAAGAGATGCCGCCGATGCTGCTGCTCGGTGCGGTGCTCGAAGTGGACGAGGAACGGTTCGACGGGGAAGGGATCCGGCGCCTCTACGACAGCGCCGATTATCCGCTGGAGCGAAAGCCGCCGGTCAGCACGGCGTAGCCGCCAAGGGCGGCCCGACGACCAAGGCTGCCGACCGTGCCGGCCCCTCCCGATCACCGTTCCGAATGATCCATGGCGAACCGGATCACGTTGGAGCGGCTGATGCCGAGTTCGGAAAGCTCGCGGTCGTTCATATGGTTGAGGTGGTTGAGCAGGCCGTTGAAGCGCCGCCACTGTGCCACCGAGCGCATGAAATGCATCAGGAACATCACTTATCTCCTTGTTTATCTTGCAAAAACGATACCTATTTGAAGAGTCTTAACGATTTATGTTGCAATGCAGTAACCATGCGCCATGCTGCATTGCAGCGCGCGCATGGCAACCCCCCTGCGCTGATGGTGTGAGCGGCGAAAGCCGCCGCGCGGCAGGTTGGCCCGTCTACTCCACCGAGTAGCCGTTCGGCCCTGCGGATGATGCATCGGACGTCATGCGACGAAGCCCGGCGAGAAGCTCGCCGGCGTAGGCCTTGCGGTGGGCCGGAAGATTCGCGCAATTACCACTAACGAACTGGGAGGCAGACATGGATGTGCGTGCCGCGGTGGCGTTCAAGGCCGGCAAGTCGCTCGAGATCGTCGACGTGCAACTCGAGGGGCCCAAGGCGGGCGAGGTCCTGATTGAGATCAGGGCTACCGGAATTTGCCACACCGACGAGTTCACGCTGTCGGGCGCGGACCCGGAAGGCTTGTTCCCGGTCATTCTCGGTCATGAGGGGGCGGGCGTGGTGGTCGATGTCGGGCCCGGCGTCTCCTCGGTGAAGAAGGGAGACCACGTCATTCCGCTCTACACGCCGGAATGCCGCCAATGTCCGTCCTGCCTGTCGCGCAAGACCAACCTGTGCACGGCCATCCGGGCTACCCAGGGACAGGGGCTGATGCCGGACGGCACCTCGCGTTTCTCCATGGGCGGCGAGCGGCTGCACCATTACATGGGCTGCTCGACCTTCGCCAATTTCACCGTTCTCCCGGAGATCGCCGTTGCAAAAATCCGCGAGGACGCACCGTTCGACAAGGTCTGCTACATCGGTTGTGGCGTGACCACCGGGATCGGCGCCGTGCTCAATACCGCCAAGGTCGAGCCCGGTGCGAAAAGCATCGTGTTCGGGCTCGGCGGGATCGGCCTGAACGTCATACAGGGCCTGCGGCTCGCCGCGCGCCGACATGATCATCGGCGTCGACATCAACAGCGCGCGGAAGGAATGGGGCGAGCGCTTCGGGATGACGCACTTCGTCAATCCGAAAGAGGTGGGGGGCGATCTCGTCCCCTACCTCGTCAATCTGACGAAGACGCCTGCGGACCAGATCGGGGGAGCGGACTACACGTTCGATTGCACCGGCAACGTCACGGTCATGCGCCAGGCCCTCGAAGCCTGCCATCGCGGCTGGGGGGTCAGCGTCATTATCGGCGTGGCTCCAGCCGGTGCCGAGATCGCGACCCGTCCGTTCCAGCTCGTGACCGGCCGGGTCTGGAAAGGCACCGCGTTCGGCGGTGCGCGCGGCCGCACCGACGTGCCGAAAATCGTCGACTGGTACATGCAGGGAAAGATCGAGATCGACCCGATGATCACCCACACGATGCCGCTCGCCGACATCAACAAGGGTTTCGAGCTCATGCATGCGGGCAAATCGATCCGGAGCGTGGTGGTCTTCTAATGGTTCCGGGCGGCCATTCGGCGCCATCGAGCCGCCGCCGGCCCCTCCCGAGCGCCGGCAGGCGTGGCGGCGCTCTATCGACACTGCGCTGACATAACCCGATGACATAAGCCCGTGGGCGACCGCGCCAGTCGCAGGGCGGCCGACACATATAGAATTCTGTTGCGTCGCAAAGGGGCGTTCGCTCTTGATGCGAAGCAACCGCGCGAAGATCCAGCAAAGGCAGCAGCAGCCATGGCACCGAGCAAAGCAAACTGGGAACCGAACAAGACATTTCCGGTCGGCAAGGGTTCGACCGTTCAACAATTCGTGGCGACGGTGGGGGATGACATCCTCGAGATCGACGTCGCTCCCTGGGGCGAGGGCCACTTGAAGGCCAATGGTCGACCGATCGGGCAGGTCAAGGATGCCAAGGATCGACAGGGCGCTTTTCGCAAGCTCGAGCAGGCCGCCGAGCGCTTCCTGCAGGAACAGGCAGAGAGCAAGAAGCTCTCTCGCACGCTTCCCGTCGTCAAAGCCAAGCTGCTCGAAGGCAAGCGCGGCCTCATCGTCGGCATCGCCAACGACCAGTCGATCGCCTGGGGCTGCGCCAAGGCGTTTCGCGTGCTCGGCGCCGAGCTGGCGGTGACCTATCTCAACGACAAGGCCAAGAAGTTCGTCGAGCCGCTGGCGCGCACGGTTCAAGCGCCGATCTTCATGCCCCTCGACGTTCGCACGCCGGGGCAGATGGAGGCGGTGTTCGAACGCATCACGAAGGACTGGGGACGGCTCGATTTCCTCATCCACTCGATCGCCTTCTCGCCCAAGGAGGCGCTGGGCGGACGCGTCGTGGACGTCCCGCAGGACGGATTTCTCACCACGATGGACGTGTCGTGCTGGTCATTCATGCGCATGGCCCATCTCGCCGAACCCCTGATGAAGAAGGGTGGCACGCTGTTCACGATGACCTATTACGGCAGCCGGATGGTGGTGAAGAACTACAACATCATGGGGGTCGCGAAGGCGGCGCTTGAAGCGGCGGTGCGCTACATGGCCGCCGAGCTCGGCCCGAAGGGAATCCGCGTGCACGCCATCTCGCCGGGCCCGCTGGCGACGCGCGCCGCCTCCGGCATTCCCGAATTCGACGCGCTGCTCGACAAGGCGAAGTCCAAGGCGCCGGCGCGCAGCCTGGTCAGCATCGACGACGTGGGCATCGACACCGCCTTCCTGGCGCACGATGCGGCCAAGCTCATCACCGGCGAGACGCTGTATATCGACGGCGGCTATCACATCATCGATTAGAACGCGTTTGGCGCGCCACGATCCGCGCCAGTCGCAGGGCAGCCGACATATATGGTGCAGCCGCGATCCCTGGTGCCTGACGCGCCGGCCCTCGAGGGGGCCACGGGAAGCGGTCCGGAACTGGAGTGATTGCAATGACGATCCATCCGCTCGCCGCAAAGCCCCCTCCGGAGGATCTCCTCGTCGACGTCGCCAACCTCCGACAGGAGTATTACGCGCGCAAGCCTGACTTCACGGACCCCGCGCAACGGGTCGGCTTCGGCACCAGCGGTCATCGGGGCTCTTCGCTGCGCGGCTCCTTCAATGAGGCGCACGTCCTGGCGATCACGCAGGCGATCTGCGATTGCCGCAGCAGCCAGGGCATCACCGGCCCTCTGTTCATCGGAAAAGACACGCACGCTCTGTCGGAGCCGGCTTTCACGACTGCCCTGGAGGTGCTCGCGGCCAATGGCGTAGAGACCATGATCGATGGCGATGACGGCTATACGCCGACGCCGGCGGTCTCCCACGCGATCCTCAAGTACAATCTCGGGCGCACCACAGGTCTGGCGGACGGCATCGTCATCACCCCCTCGCACAATCCGCCGGCCGATGGCGGCTTCAAGTACAACCCGCCGAGCGGCGGACCCGCCGACACTGGCGTGACGCGCTGGATCGAGGAGAGAGCGAACAGCCTGCTGTCGAACGGCGTCGGAGGCGTGGCCCGGATCGCCTACGACGAGGCCCGCCGCGCAGCCACGACCCACGCGCACGACTATGTCGCGACCTATGTGGCCGACCTGGCTTCCATTGTCGACATGGAGGTCATCCGTAACGCGCGGCTCAAGATCGGCGTCGATCCGCTCGGCGGATCGAGCGTCGCGTTCTGGAGGCCGATCGCCGACCGGTTCGGGATCGACGTGGAGGTCGTGAACGACGCGGTGGATCCGACGTTCCGCTTCATGTCGGTGGACTGGGACGGCAAGATCCGCATGGACTGCTCGTCCTCCTACGCCATGGCGAAGCTGATCGAACTCAAGGACCGTTTCGACATCGCATTCGGCAACGACCCCGACGCCGACCGGCACGGCATCGTGACGCGCAGCGCCGGCCTGATGAATCCCAACCACTACCTCGCGGCGGCGATTTTCTATCTCTTCACCCATCGTCCGGACTGGCGTTCCGCGGCAGCGGTCGGCAAGACCGTGGTGAGCAGCAGCATCATCGACCGCGTCGCCGCCAAGATCGGGCGCGCGCTGGTCGAGGTGCCGGTTGGATTCAAGTGGTTCGTGCCGGGCCTGCTCGACGGATCGCTCGGCTTCGGTGGCGAAGAGAGCGCTGGCGCGTCCTTTCTCCGGCATGACGGCACCGCCTGGGCGACCGACAAAGACGGGATCATCATGGACCTGCTGGCCGCGGAGCTCATGGCGCGCACCGGCCGCGATCCGTCCGAGCTGTACGCGGAGCTCACCCGTGAGCTGGGGGCGCCGGTCTATGAACGGATCGACGCGCCCGCCACGGGAGAACAAAAGGCGGCTCTTCTCGCGCTCTCAGAGAAAGACGTCAGCGTCACCGAGCTTGCCGGTTACCCCATCGAAGCGCTCCTGACGACGGCGCCAGGCAACGGTGCGCCGATCGGCGGCCTGAAGGTCGTCACCGCGCAGGGGTGGTTTGCGGCGCGTCCGTCAGGCACGGAAGACGTCTACAAGCTCTACGCGGAGAGCTTTCGCGGCAGCGACCACCTGCGGCGCATCCAGGAGGAAGCGCAGGCGATCATCAGCGGGGCGTTGGCGCGGCCATAGGATGAGGACTGCGCATGTCGATCCAGCGGGACCGGATTCGTGCAATAGTCAGCGCAAGCAAAAGATGAGAATTGTTTGTCAATTAATTGAATATAATAAAGATTATTGTTTCTGATCTTGGCGGAAGGGGTGGGATTCGAACCCACGAGGGAACTCGCGCCCCCTGGCGGTTTTCAAGACCGCTGCCTTAAGCCGCTCGGCCACCCTTCCTGAGCGTTCGGGGCGTAGGTATTGGATCGAGGGCGTTCGGGCAAATGCTCCTTCGGCGCTGCCTCTCGCGTGCCCACGGGAGTCACCGGCCGCATCCAAGGCCTCAACTGCCGCCCCCATTTTGGCGAAACGAACCTGAGAAAGCACGGCAGAACAGCAGCTTGGTATTTCGGTTGCTCCCGGCACGAAGCCGTGCGGCCCGCTCCCGGGCCCGCCGGCCTCACGGCTGCTACCCGGCCCGCTCGATCTTGGCCGCCTTGGCCTTGTCGTACCACCAGGTTTCCGGGGCGCCGCGCGCGTACCGCGGCTTGTCGGGCGGCCGGCTGAACGCGTCCCAATAGGCCACCCAGTGCGAGGCCTTGTACCAGTGGGGCACCCAGTAGCGCCCAGCCCGGATCAGCCGGTCGAGCGCGCGGCAGGCGACGACGAGATGCGGCCGCGTGTCGGCGGCGATGATACGGCCGATCATGGCGTCAATCGCCGGGTCGGCGATGCCGGCGAGATTCTGCGAGCCTTTCAGGGTCGCCGCCTGGGAGGAGAAGAAGGTGCGCAGCGAATCGCCGGGCGTCGTCGAGAAGCCGAAGCGCTGTACCGTGAGATCGAAATCGAAATCCTCGACCCGGGAGCGGTACTGCACCGGGTCGACGAGCCGCACGGTCGCCTCGATGCCCAGCGCTGCCAGGTTCTTGATGTAGGGCATGTGGATCGGCTGCGCGGCCGGCTCGTCGAGCAGGAACTCGATGGTGAACGGCTCGCCGCGCGCGTTCATCCGCTTGCCGTCCTTGATGACGAGGCCGGCCTCCTGGAGCAGCTGGGTCGCCTTGCGCAGCAGCAGGCGGTCCTGCCCCGAGCCGTCGGAGGCCGGGGGCACGAACGGCTCGCCGAACACCTCGTCCGGCACCTTCCCGCGGTACGGCTCCAGCAACGCGACCTCCTCCGCGCTCGGCTTGCCCTTGGCCATCAGGTCGGAGTTCTGGAACACCGAATGGGTGCGCTCGTACGAGCCGTACATCAGGTTCTTGTTGGTCCACTCGAAATCGAACGCGTGGATCAGCGCCTCGCGCAGGCTCCGGTCCTTGAACTTGTCGCGCCGCGTGTTGATGAACCAGCCCTGGGCGCCGGACGGGGTATCGTTGGGCAGAACCTCGCGCTTCACCCGGCCGTCCTGGATCGCCGGGAAGTCGTAGCGCGTCGCCCAGGTGCGGGAGGTGAACTCCTCGCGGAACAGGTAGCTCTTGCCGGTGAAGCCCTCGAACGCGACGTCGCGGTCGCGGTAGTACTCGAAGCGCAGCACGTCGAAATTGCTCTGGCCGCGTGCGACCGGCAGATCCGCGCCCCACCAGTCCTTCACCCGCTCGTACTCGATGAAGCGGCCGGCGGACAGGCGTCCCACCTTGTAGGCGCCGGAGCCGAGCGGCACGTCGAGGCTCGTCTCCTCGAACGAGCGCGTCGAATAGTAGGCGCGCGCGAAGATCGGCATGATGCCGACAAACAACGGCACGTCGCGCGCGTGCTTTTCGGCGAAACGCACCACGACCGTCGTGTCGTCGACGGCGTCGACGCCCGCGACGTCGCGCATCATCTGCAGAATGACCGGATGGCCTTTTTCCCGCAGCAGGTTGAGCGAGAAGGCGACGTCGTGGGCGGTGAGCTTGGTGCCGTCGTGGAAGTGTGCCTCGGGCCGCAGCAGGAAACGATAGGTGCGCTTGTCGGGCGAGATGCGCACGGCGCGCGCCGCCAAGCCGTACAGCGCATCGGGCTCGTCGGTCGCCCGCGCCATCAGGGTGGCGAAGGTGAGCTCCATGCCTTGCGCCGCGTCGCCCTTCAGAATGTAGCTGTTGAGCGTATTGAAGGTGAGGAAGTTCTGATTGAACTGCCGCGTCACGCCCACCTGGGAGAACAGCCCTCCCTTCGGCGCCGCCGGGTTGACGTAGTCGAAATGACGGAAGTCGGGCGGGTATTTCAGGTCGCCGAATGCCGACATGCCGTGGCTTTCGTGCTCGGTTGCCTGAGCCGGGGCGATGACGCCGGGCACGCAGGCAGCCGCGAGAACGCCGGCGGATGCGCCCAGGAGATCGCGGCGCGAGAGGCTGCCGCTCGACCCGGCGGCCGTATGCGCAGGCCTGACGATCTTGCGGGATTGGAAGCGGTCCATCAGTGGGCTCCACGGCCGGAAAAACGCCAGTGAACGGGCGAGTTGCGCAAATAGCCAGAATGGTCACATTGCCGCTTTACGTTGTCACAGGCAACTGGTTGCCGAGACCTCCGCGGCAAGTCATGGTGCGATACGACAGCGCTGGCCGGCCCGCCGGCAGCGATGGGAGTCTTTCAAAAGAACGGACGGGTGATCGAAAGGTTTCGCATGCCGTCGATGCGGCGCATTCGCCCAGGATGATCATCACCCCCGATACTGCATTGCACACAGCCATCCAGGCGCTCGCTGTTCCGGGGGTTTTGATCGGCCACCGCGCGATCTCCGCTGGCGACGAGGACGCGCTCCTGCCCACCGAAGCTCCCGCCTTCGCCGCGAGCGTCGTCAAGGTGCGGCGAGCGAGCGGTGCGGCACGGATCGTCGCCCGCGAGCTGCTGGCGCGTCTCGGGCAGCCGGGCTGGGCGCTCGCGAAGGCTGCATCGGGAGCCCCGATCTGGCCGGCCGGCATCGTCGGCTCGCTGGCGCACGACACCCGCTACGCGGTCGCCGCAGTTGCGCCCGCGCGCGCGGTGGCAGCCCTCGGCATCGATATCGAGCCCGCCGAGCTCCTACCCCCCGATCTGCTGGACCTGGTCGCGACGCCGCGCGAGCGGGAGAAACTGGCCGACGATCCGTATGGCGGGCGGCTTTTGTTCGTCGCCAAAGAGGCGACCTACAAGGCCGTCTATCCGCTCGACAAGACGTTCCTCGAGCATCACGACGTCGAAATCGATCTCGCCGCGCGAAAGGCTATGCTGCGCAACGGTCGCGTCGTCGAGTTGCGGTTCGCGCTGTCCACGCATTTGCTCTGCCTGGCGTTTGTTGCAGAAGCGGCGGGGTAGGGGGCGCTCCCGCGTCCACGCTCCTACGAGCGTTTGTCCCACGGGGGAACCGGATAGAGTGGCGGGTTGATGAAGTCCTCGGCGAAGATCTCGACCAGGTTGCCGTCCTGGACCTGGATCACGGTCTGCGGCAGCGCGGTCTGGCCGCTGTCGCCGAAGCGGATGTGGCCATATATGCTTTGGAAATCGAGGCGGGCGATGGCGTCGCGCACGTCGGCGGGCTCGATCGTGCGCGCGGCTTCTATGGCATAGACCAGAGCCTCGACCGCTGCCACGGCGGCAGCCACGTGATAGTCGGGGGCGTAGCCGAGCTTCTGCTCGTACGCCTTGGCGAACGTGCTCGCATCGCCGAACCATCGGTCCTTGAAGCGCTCGGACGGGAGCCAGGGCGTCATGCCAAAGGCATAGTTGGCATCCCGGCCGAGTGCCGCACGGAAACTGGGGGTGGATATGGCCACCGTGAACGATGCCAGGAGGTTCGGGTTGATGTTGCGACTCTTGGACTGGCGAATGAAGTTGATCGCGCCAGCCTCGTGCCCGCTCCACAGCAACACGTCGGGCACCCTGGTCTCCAGCAGGGTCAGGATGTTGTAGAAATTCGGCGTCCGCTCGGAGTACTGCTGCTGCAGGATGATCTCGAGTTCGGCCTCCCGGAGGAGCGCCTGCGTGCCCTGGGCGAGCGTGATGTCGAACGGGTCGTCGCCCACCACGATGCCGACGGTGCGCGGCTTCGGCGTGAGCCGCTGCAGCATCGCGATGGTGCTGCGGAAATAGTCCTCCGACGGCGGCAGGGTCCCGAACACGTACTTGTAGCCGCGGGCAAAAATCCGGCTCGACGCGCCGCCGCCCTGGACCATCGGCACCTGGTATTTCTCGGCGATCGCCGATCCGGCGAGCACGTGATTGCTGGAATAGGGCCCGAGCAGGAAATTTACCCTGTCCCGGGTGATGAGTTGCTCCTGTTGGCGCACGCCCACGTTCACATCCGACCCGTTGTCGCGGATCTTGAGCGCGAGCTTGTATTTGAACTCTCCGATCGTGACGCCGCCCTGCTCGTTGATCCCGTCGACGGCGAACTGGTAGGCGTCGCGGTAGTAACGCCCGGTACCGGCGAGATTCCCGGTCAGCTGCAGGGTCGCCCCGAGGGTGATCGTGTCGCTCTCGGCGCAGGCGGCCGTGCCGGCGGCCGCGAGAACCGCCGCCAACATTTTCATGACCACGGGTGCCATGGCTAGAGTTCCCACCCGATCCGGCGATCGAGTGAATAGGGCCCACCGCCGCGCAGCGCGATGGCGGCGAACATGAGGCCCCACAGCAACGGATATTCCCATCCGCCTCCCGGCCGGTTGAACCAGAAACCCTGCGGCCAGTGTGCGATGAACACGATGACGGTGAACTGGATGCCGGCCGCGACCGCGAAGAAGCGGGTGAACAGCCCGAGCATGATGCAGACCGCACCGACCGTTTCGATGGTCCACACCACGTAGGCGAGAGGCAGCGCCGGCTCGATCCCGCGCCGCGCGAGGCCGACCGTGGCGAACGTCGCGACAGAGCCGTGCATCAGCTTCGCCACGCCGTGGACGAGCAGCATCCCTCCCGCCGTAACGCGGATGATGAGATAGGAGAAGTCTCGGCTCCAGGCATAGAACGAACCGAGGGCCGGAATGATCGGCCGCGGCTCCGCAGGCGGGACCTCTCTCGGAGTGCTCATGCACAGTCTCCCGAGGCTGCTGTCACGTGCCGGCGCTGTTGCGCACGCAGAGCTGCCCGCCGGCGGCTATTGCGGCCGTGCCGAGGGTGTTTTCGGCGCGGGCTCGACCTGGGATTCCGTCGGCCGCAGCGCGCGCGACAGGAAAGTCTCGAGATCGGACAGGCTCAACGGAATGAGTGATCGCGGCCCCTCCGTTTTCTCGGTGGACGGCGCCTCTGCGCCGGCCGCCGGCGTTTTGGCCTGCCCGGGCGGCTGCTCGCGGGGCGGCATTCGCTCCGCCGGGACGGCGAGCCCTCCGGGTAGCACCGCCTCCAGCGGGACCGACGGCGAGGCGGCTGTCACCCGTTCCCGGGCGCCGGGACCGCCGTGCGGCGGCGGCTCCCTGAGCGCCTGTGTTGGGGGCGCCGAATCCACATTGCCGAGAATGATCGGCAGGCCGTCCTTGGCGCTGCCGATGATCACCACCTTCGAATTGTTCGACTGCGCGAGCTGCAACGTCGCCTCGACGCCGCGCCAGCGCAAGTAGGAGTCCGAGATGCCCTGCGCGACGATGGTCTGGAACTCGCGAATGCCTTCGGCCTCGATCTTCTTGCGCTCCGACTCGCGCTTTTCGCGCTCCACCCGGAACTTGTATTCCTCGGCGATGTAGTACTGCTCGGTCTTGCGGTTGATGGCGTGGACGACCGCCATCGGCAGCTCGATGCCGTAGAGCAGCGTATCGTACAGAATGACCGTGTCGCGCATGGCGACGTTGTAGGACGTCTGGTCGCCCTCGCGCTCCATCATCTTGTGGCTGAGCTTCTCCAGCGCAAGCTCACGGATCTTCTCCTGGATCTCCTGGCGCCCGGTCGAATAGACCTGCTCGGCCGTGTATTGCGCGATGACTTCGCGCATCTGGCTGGCGATCTGCGGGCCGAGCAGCTTCTGATAGTTGGGCCCGACCACCTGGTGCAGGGTCGGAATCGAATCGTGCTGCAGGCGGAAACGGATGTTGAGGGTCGCGTTCAGATTGACGCCGTCGCTGGAGATGGCGTTGTACGTCTCGGTCAGGGACTGCACCCGAAGATCGTACAGGAACAGCTTGTCCCACGGCAGGATCAGATGGATGCCCTCGTCCCGCAGCTGGCGCGGATCGAGCACGGTGCCGCCGGCGAACCGCTTCCACAGGACCCCGACCTGGCCGGAGGGCACCGTCACCACCATGTGCGGCACCAGCACCGCGACGATGAGAGTCGCGACCATCAGGTAGATCACGACGCTGGGCAAATGGCGATCGACGAAACGCCGCCACCGTTCCCGGGCGGTCGTCGGGGGCGGTCCGTCCAATGACCACAGGTACGCCTTCATGACCCGTTCTCCACCGGTTGCGGCCCGACGAAGCGGCCTTCGTCCATCTGAAGCCTGCGCGCGGGCACATCCAACTCGTCGAGGTAGCGGTCGTCGTGCGAAATAGCTACGACCGTCACCCCGGCCCGGTTCAAGGCCGGCAGCAGATCATAGTAGAATTTGCGTCGGAATTCCGGGTCCTGATCGGCGGCCCATTCGTCCAGCATCAGGATCGGGCGCTTCTCCAGGAGGCTGACGATGAGCGCGAGGCGCTTTTTCTGGCCGCTGGAGAGGTCGATGGTGCGGAACTCGCCGTCCGTGACCCCGGTCTTGTCGAGCAGGCGGAATTCGGCCAACAGCCGGTCGATCTCGGCACTGTCCCGGTCGCGAATCCCGTAGAGCTTCTGGAACAGGTGAAAGTCGGGGAAGACGTGGGCGATCAGCTCGCGGTATTGCTGGCGATTGTGGTCGTCGATGCGCACCCCATCGAGCAGGATTTCGCCGGAATCGGGCTTGTAGAAGCCTGCCAGCAGCTTGAAGAAGGTCGATTTGCCCGATCCGTTGCCGCCGGTGATGAAGACGAGATCGCCGGAGTTGAGGATGAAATTGATGGGGCCCGACTTGAAGACCGCCTCCGACCACTTGTCGATATAGCTGAACTCGACCTTGCGCAGCTCGATCTGCCGGAACTGTTTCGCCGGCACCACCTCGAGCGGCTGTGCGGCCGTCATCGCCTGCAGCTTGCTCTCAAGCAGCTCGATATTTTCTGCCGCGGTGTTCGCCGCCGTCAGGAGGGGGATCGACTGCACCAGGCCGAAGCAGGCCCCGACGATGAAGACGAGGGCCGTCACGGTCTTGGCGATCGAGGCTCCCGCCAGCGTGTCGCTCAAGGCAGGAACGACGAACACGACGGTACCAAGCAGGGCATAGAGCGCACTCTGGAGAAAAACCATCCGCTTGAACGTTTCGGCCTGGGCCCGGATCTTGATGTTGGCGGCCGCGCGCGAGACTTCCACAGTGTCCTCGAACAGGTCGTCGCTGCGCGCGGTGTTGAGCCGCACCTCCTTGAAGCCGTCCAGGAGGTCGAGCAGGCGCTCGAACAGTCGATTTTCCCATGCCAACGCGTCGCGCGAGGCGGCGGCGAGCTGCCGGCTCCTGGCCTGGAACAGCACGGCGGCCACGACGACGATCGCCGCGCTCAGCGCGAAGGCCAGCAGCGACAAATAGGCGACGTAGACGGCGACGAAGAAGATCAGGACCGCCCCCTGGGCGGTGAACGCCAGCGTGTTGCTCGCTTGCGTGAGCGCTGCCGTCTCCCGGGTGATGGTGCCGATGATCGTGGCCCGGCCGATCGATTCCAGGGGAACGAGCTCGGAGCGCCGCACGTGGTCCATCAGGCGCAGGCGCAGATTATGGATGATCGCCTCGATTTCCGCGGTGGTGGTGATCAGGATGTAGTTCTGCGTCTTCATGAACAGGAACAGCGAGCCGACGAAAAGCACCGCCGCATAGAGGCTGGGCTTGCCGCCGTCCGCCGCCTGCGCGCCCGAATTGATGGCGGCCAGGATCGCGGCGGTGCTGATGCCGCCCAGCGCGCACATGATGATCAGCCGCCGCAGGGATCCCTGCATTTCGCGGCGAACGAGTTTGAGGAAAGACATGAATGCGACGCCGCCCGCTCAAGCCGCCCGCAGGGCGCCGAACCCTACGGCGCCTTTCGGACGAATTGAACCGGAAACCGCGCCAAATCTCCAGACTCGGTGGCAATTTCCCCACAGAACCGCCCCCCGCCCGAGGTCGGGCCCGGAGCGGCCTCTGGCGGAACAATGCTGCAACGCTGAAGACCGCTTGTGGGTCGCGCGCAACGGCGCTCACTCGCTCGGCTGGCGGCGATGCACGATGGCGCGTTGTGCCGGTCCGGTCAGCAGCAGCACGATCAGGACGAGAATGGGCGTGAGCAGAAGGGACACGATGAATGTGCCGATGAAGCCCATCCGACGCTGGCTGCCGCACAGGCCGACCAGAATCGAGAACACGACGTACAGGATCAGGGCGATCGAATAGTTCATTACGTCATGGTTCCCTCGCCTTAGCGGCGCGGTGGCCCGCGTCGGTGGCCGCGGCAGCGCTTCTCACGCCGAAGGGGCCGCCGGTCCGGTACCCGGTGTGCTTGCCGACCGCCTGCTCAGCTTTTCCTTCTGCGCCTTGATGAACTCGCGATAGTCCGGCGGGTTGAAGTCGAGGAGCGTCCCGCCGGAGGCAAAATGCTGGATGAACACCTTGCCCATGATGTAGGTGGCCCCGGCAGAGAACACCGGCATCGTCAGCGCGCCGACCGCCCAACCGACTCCCGGCAGGCCCTTGATGAGGCTGCCTACGGTCATCGCGCTGGTAGTCGCGGTGCTCGCCGGAAGGACGGATCCGGCAAGGCTCGCGAGGATGGCTTTGCCGCGATTTTCGGCGAAGGGAACGCCGTAGATTTCCGACAAGCGGCGCAGCATCACGATCTGAACGCCACCGACCGCGGCCACGTCGACGATCGGCACCGGGATCAGCCCCGCGGCCCCCGACCACAGCGAGTACCGGTCGACAATCTGCGAGGCCATCTCGTCGCGACGCTCATCGGTCATTTCGAGACCGTCAGCGCCGGTTGCCGCCGTTGCGGCCCCCGTCGTTTCCTCTGCCATATGCGAACCCTTTCTCCTGACCCTCAACCGAGCAAAGCGATCGATCAGATTCAGTCGAGCAGAATTGATCGATCGTGCAATGCCTTCATTCGTTCGAATTGTCCAATGCTAACATATGGACACAGCCGGTTCCAGGTGTTTGTATTGGACTAGAGACGCGTAATGCAATCCGCTACACATGACTAGCTCGAGCGACCATCAAGACCGTTTGGTCGAATGCTGCTTGCGCGTAGGTCGAGCATTCTCGCCGCATCGTCACCCGATTACTGGGAGCAGGATCATTATACTGTGAACGGCATCATCGATTCGGCTTCCATGTTCGATTGCAATTCCGGAAACACGCTGCCGATCGATTGGGCGGGCGCGACCGATAGTCCTGCGTTTCCGCTGTCGAGCGCGCAGCAGGGAATCTGGTTCGCACAGCAGATCGCTCCGTCGAGTCCAGCTTACAATATAGGCGAATACATCGAGATCCACGGCGCGATCGACCCGCCGTTGTTCGAGCAGGCCCTACGACAGGTTGTAGCCGAAACCGATGCCTTGCGGGTGCGAATTGTCGCGCGCGCCGGCGAGCCGCGGCAAGTGGTCGATGCGTCGCCCACGTGGGCGATGCCGTTCGTCGATCTGAGCGCCGAGACCGACGCGCGGACCGTCGCCGAGGCATTGATGAAGGCCGACCTCGCGCGGCCGATCGATCCGACGCGCGGACCGCTGTTCGCCTTTGCTTTGTTCAAGGCCGCTGCCGATCGGTTCTATTGGTATGCGCGTTACCATCACGTCGCGATGGACGGGTTCGCCATGGGGGTGGTGGCCCGCCGCATGGCCGAGGTTTACACCGCGCTCTGCGCCGGGCGCTCCGCCGCTGAAGGCGCATGCGGCCCCCTTGCGGTTCTGCTGGAGCAGGAGGCCGTCTACCGGGCGTCCGGGCAGCTCGCGCAGGACCGGCGGTTCTGGCGCGACGAGCTGGCCGATCGACCCGACCCGGGCTTCGGCGGACAAGCGTCGGGCGCGTCCGACAGCTTTCTGCGCGCGACCGGGTGCGTGCCGGATTCGACACTGGTCGGGCTGCGCTCGCTCGCCGGCCTCCTGGGTACGCGCCTGCCGCAGGTCGTAAGCGCAGCGACAGCGATTTTCCTGCATCGTCTCACGGGCGAGATGGACGTAGTGGTCGGGCTGCCGGTCTCGGTCCGCGATGGCGTCGCCAGAACCATTGCCGGCATGACGTCGAACGTACTGCCGCTGCGCCTGTCGGTCGATCCGGCCATGACGGTGTCGGACGTGGTGGACGAGACGACTCGACGAATACGCCGAGCGTCGCAGCACCAGCGCTATCAGATCGCCGAGCTGCGACGCGATCTCGGCGCCGGCGAGGGGCGCACCCTGTTCGCCGCGAGCGTCAATTACATGCGGTTCGACTACGGACTCAGCTTTGCCGGCCATCGCGCGGTCGCCCACAATCTCTCGCTCGGCCCGGTCGAGAACCTGTCGATCGCCGTCTACGAGCGCCTGGATGACGGCCCTCTGCGGATCGACTTCGATGCCAATCCGGCGGTTCATACGGCGGCCGATCTTTCCGAGCATCAGCGGAGGTTTCTGCGACTGCTGAGCGCCATTGCGGGCGCGGATCGGACGATCGGCAGCCTCGATCTCCTGGCGCCTGAGGAGCGCGAGCGGATGCTGCGCGCCTGGAACGAAACCGTCCGGACAGTGTCGTTCCAGCCGTTGCCGGAGCTGATTGCCGCACAGGCGGCCCACACCCCGGGTGCGGCGGCACTGGCATTCGGCGACGAGCAGATGAGCTACGGCGAGCTCGAGCGGCGCGCCAACCGGCTGGCGCATCATCTGCGCGGGCTTGGGGTCGGACCCGAGGTGGTGGTCGGCCTGTGCGTCGAGCGCTCGCCCGACATGGTGGTGGGGCTGCTCGGCATCCTCAAGGCGGGCGGGGCGTACCTGCCGCTCGATCCGGCCTATCCGCCGGAGCGGCTGGCGTTCATGCTGGCCGATGCGGGCTCGCCGGTGGTGGTGACGCAATCGCCGCTCGTTGATCGGCTGCCGGCGCACGGGGGCCGCATCGTCCTCCTCGATACCGATGCGCCGGCGATTTCGCGTGCCCCAACGAGTGCACCGGCGCTCGCGCTCGATCCGCTCAGCCCGGCCTATGTCATCTACACCTCAGGTTCCACCGGCAGGCCGAAGGGGGTGGTCGTTACGCACGGTGGCATTCCCAATCTCGCGGCAGCGCAGATCGATCGCTTCGCAGTCACGTCGGAGGCGCGCGTTCTGCAGTTCGCTTCGCCGAGCTTCGACGCGGCGATCTCGGAAATCGCGATGGCACTGGCATCGGGTGCAACCCTGGTCCTGCCGGCGGAAGAACGCAGCGGCGCTGCTTTGGCAGGACTGATCCGCCGGCAGAACGTCACGCATGCCACTCTGCCGCCTGCGCTGCTTGTCGACCTGCCCGCCGATCTGCCGCTGCAGACTCTGACCGTCGCCGGCGAGCCCTGTCCGGGCGATGCAGTCGCGCGTTGGTCGATGGGCCGCCGCATGATCAATGCCTACGGTCCGACCGAGACGACCGTCTGCGCGACCATGAGCGAAACGTTGTTCGGAACGTCGGCGCCGCCGATCGGGCGTCCGATCTGGAACACGCGGGCCTATGTGCTGGACGGTGCTGTTGAGCCCGTGCCGGCCGGGGTTGCGGGAGAGCTTTACATCGCCGGTGCGGGGCTGGCGCGCGGCTACCTGGGACGTGCAGGGCTCACCGCCGAACGGTTCGTGGCCGACCCGTTCGGCCCCGCGGGGGGCCGGATGTACCGTACCGGCGACGTGGCGCGCTGGCGAGCCGACGGGGTGCTGGAATTCCTCGGGCGTACGGATCATCAGGTGAAGCTGCGCGGCTTCCGCATCGAGCCGGGCGAGATCGAGGCGGTGCTGACCGGGCACCCGAGCGTGGCGCAGGCGGTGGTGGTTGCGCGCGAGGAACGGCTGGTCGCCTACGTGGTGGCGGCGCCCGATGGGACTGCGGATGCCTCGGCCCTGCGCGAGCACGTGGGGCGGCTGCTTCCCGACTACATGGTGCCGGCTGCGATCGTCACGCTGGATCGCCTGCCGCTGACCCCGAACGGCAAGCTCGACCGCGCAGCGCTGCCGGCGCCGGAGGCGCGGGGAGAGGGGCGTGAGCCGCGCACGCCGCAGGAAGAGATCCTGTGCGGGCTGTTCGCCGAGGTGCTGGGGGTCGAGCGGGTCTGGATCGACGACGAATTCTTTGCGCTGGGCGGCCACTCGCTGCTGGCGACGCGGCTGATCAGCCGCATCCGCTCGGTGCTCGATGTGGAGATTGCGATCCGCAGCCTGTTCGAGGCGCCGAGCGTGGCGGCGCTGGCGCGGCGGCTTGCGGAGGAGGGCGGGGTGGCGCGGCCGGCGCTGCGACCCGTCGCGCGGCCCGATGAGATTCCCCTGTCCTATGCGCAACGGCGGCTGTGGTTCCTCGATCGGCTGGAGGGCCCCGGTGCGACCTACACGATCCCGTTTGCGGTGCGCCTGAGCGGGGTGCTCGATCTCGCGGCGCTGGAGGGAGCGCTGAACGACCTGATGGCGCGGCACGAGAGCCTGCGCACGGTGTTCCCGGAGCGGCTGGGCGTGCCGCGGCAGGAGATCTTGCCGGTCGGTGCGGCCCAGCTGCGCTTTGAAGTAACAACCGTGCGCGAAGCGGAGCTGGATGAGGCTCTGTCTGCGGCAGCGCGTCGTCCGTTCGATCTTGCGTGCGAGGTTCCGCTGCGGGCGCACGTGTTCGTGCTGTCGCCCGACGAGCACGTGCTGCTGATGGTGCTGCATCACATTGCGGGCGACGGCTGGTCGCTGTCGGTGCTGGGGCGCGACCTCGGGCGGTTCTATGCGGCGCGGTTGAACGGGACTTCCCACGAACTTCCCGCGCTCCAGGTTCACTATGCCGACTACACGCTGTGGCAGCATCAGCTTCTCGGCACCGAGGAGGATCGCGACAGCGCGATTGCGCGCCAGCTCGGTTACTGGACGGAGACCCTTCGCGAACTGCCCGAGCAGCTGGATCTTCCCTACGACCGTGCGCGACCTTCGGTAGCGAGCTATCGCGGCGATGTGGTTCCGCTCGCGTTGAATGCGGAGTTGCACCGCAAGCTCCTCGGTATGGCCCGCGAGAGCGGGGCGAGCCTGTTCATGGTGCTGCAGGCTGGGCTTGCGGCGCTGCTGACGCGGCTCGGGGCGGGCACCGACATCCCGATCGGCAGCCCGATTGCCGGGCGCACCGACGGCGCGCTGGACGACCTGATCGGGTTCTTCGTCAACACGCTGGTGCTGCGCACCGACACGTCGGGCAACCCGAGCTTCCGCGAGCTGGTGGGTCGGGTGCGGGCGGGCAATCTCGCCGCCTACGGTCACCAGGATGTTCCGTTCGAGCGGCTGGTGGAGGTGCTCAACCCGGCGCGCTCGCTGGCGCGCCATCCGCTGTTCCAGGTGATGCTGGCGCTGCAGAACGCCGGCGCGATCGATCTTGATTTGGCGGGCCTGGCCGCACGACCCGAGCCGGTCGCGACGGCGAGCGCGAAGTTCGACCTGTCGGTGAGCCTGGGCGAGCAGCGCGGGGCGGACGGCGGACCGGCCGGCATCACGGGCGTGGTCGAGTATGCGACCGACCTGTTCGATCGGACGAGCATCGAGGCACTGGCGCAGCGCTTCGTCCGTTTCCTGGAAGCGGTCGTCGCCCAGCCCGAACGGGCGATCGGCAATCTGGACATCCTGGCGCCCGACGAGCGGAATCTGATCCTGCACGAGTGGAATAAGACTGCCCGCCTTGTTGCACCTGCCACGCTGCCCACGCTGTTTGCCGCGCAGGCGGCCAAGACTCCATCGGCGACCGCGGTGGTGTTCGGCGACGAGCGGCTGAGCTACGGCGCGCTCGAGGCGCGCGCCAACCGGCTGGCGCATCATCTGCGCGGGCTGGGGGTGGGGCCCGAGGTGGTGGTCGGGCTGTGCGTCGAGCGCTCGCCCGAGATGGTGGTGGGGCTGATCGGCATCCTCAAGGCGGGCGGAGCCTATCTGCCGCTCGATCCGGCCTATCCGGCGGATCGGCTGGCGTTCATGCTGGCCGATGCCGGGGCGCCGGTGCTGGTGACGCAAGCGGCGCTGCTCGACCGGCTGCCGGCGCACGAGGCGCGCGTCGTCTGTCTCGACGCCGATGTGGACGCGATCGCGCGCGAGCCCGCCACGGCCCCCGCACTCACGCTCGATCCGCACCATCCCGCCTATGTCATCTACACCTCGGGCTCGACCGGGCAGCCGAAGGGCGTGGTGGTCGAGCACGCGAGCCTCGCCGACAAGATCGTCGCCTTGGGCCAGGACTTCGACGTGACGCCCGCCTTCCGCTCGGCACTCCTGATTTCCTGCGCGTTCGACGCCTCGATCGAGCAGACATTGCTGCCGCTGGTGGGTGGCGGGGCCGCGGTCGTCATCAGCGATGCGGTCCGCGAGCAACCCGCGCAGTTCTGGCTCGAGGTGGCGCGGCATCGCGTGACCTTCCTCAGCTGCGTGCCGTCCTACGTGGCGTCCGTCATTCACGCGGCCCCGGAAGGCTTGGCGCTGCAGCACCTGGCGCTCGGGGGCGAGCCGTTCACCCCGGAGCTTTGCCAGGAGATTGCACGCCGGCTGCCGACGACGCGGATCACCAATCTGTACGGTCCGACCGAAGCGACAATCGATGCGGTCGGCGGTGCCGTTTCGCGCGACGTCGGTCCACGCGTCCCGATCGGCCGTCCGCTCTCCAACTACCGGGTTTACGTGCTGGACGCGGGATTGGAGCCCGTGCCGGCTGGGATTGCGGGCGAGTTCTACATTGCCGGCGCAGGGCTTGCGCGCGGCTACCTGGGGCGTGCGGGGCTCACGGCGGAACGGTTCGTGGCCGACCCGTTCGGCCCGGCGGGGAGCCGGATGTATCGCACCGGCGACCTGGCGCGCTGGCGCGCGGACGGGGTGCTGGAGTTCCTCGGGCGTACGGATCATCAGGTGAAGCTGCGCGGCTTCCGCATCGAACCGGGCGAGATCGAGGCCGCGCTGGCCGGGCACCCGAGCATGGCGCAGGCGGTGGTGGTTGCGCGCGAGGAACGGCTGGTCGCTTACGTGGTGGCGGCCGCAGGTGAGACCGCTGACCCCTGGCTGCTGCGCGAGCATGTCGGGCAGCTGCTTCCCGACTACATGGTGCCGGCGACGATCGTCCTGCTGGATCGCCTGCCGCTGACCCCGAACGGCAAGCTCGACCGTGCGGCGCTGCCGGCGCCGGAGGTGCGGGGAGGGGGGCGTGAGCCGCGCACCCCGCAGGAAGAGATTTTGTGCGGGCTGTTCGCCGAGGTGCTCGGCGTCGAGCGGGTCGGCATCGACGACGATTTCTTTGCGCTGGGCGGCCACTCGCTGCTGGCGACGCGGCTGATCAGCCGCATCCGTTCTGTTCTGGATGTGGAGATCGCGATCCGCAGCCTGTTCGAAGCACCGACGGTGGCGGCGCTGGCGCGGCGGCTGGCGGAGGAGGGCGGGGTGGCGCGGCCGGCGCTGCGGCCTGTCGCACGGCCCGATGAGATTCCGCTGTCCTATGCGCAGCGGCGGCTGTGGTTCCTCGATCGGCTGGAAGGACCCGGCGCGACCTATACGATCCCGTTTGCGGTGCGCCTGAGCGGCGCGCTCGATCTCGCGGCGCTGGAGGGAGCGCTGGGCGATCTGATGGCGCGGCACGAGAGCCTGCGCACGGTGTTCCCGGAGACTGCGGGAGTGCCGCGGCAGGAGATCCTGCCGTCAGCTGCACTGCGCGTTGAAGTGAAGGCTGTCGACGAGACGGAGCTGGAGGAGGCTCTGTCTGCGGCAGCGCGGCGTCCGTTCGATCTTGCGTGCGAGGTGCCATTGCGGGCGCACGTGTTCGTGCTCTCGCCCGACGCGCACGTGCTGCTGCTGGTGCTGCATCATATCGCGGGCGACGGCTGGTCGCTGTCGGTGCTGGGGCGCGACCTCGGACGGCTCTATGCGGCGCGGCGCAATGGCGGTGCAGCCGCGCTTCCCGCGCTTGCGGTTCACTATGCGGACTACACGCTGTGGCAACATCAGCTTCTCGGCACCGAGGAGGATCGCGCCAGCGCGATTGCGCGCCAACTCGCCTATTGGAGCGAGACGCTCGAGGACCTGCCCGAGCAGCTCGATCTTCCCTACGACCGTGCGCGGCCTTCGGTGGCGAGCTATCGCGGCGATGTGGTTCCGCTCGCG
Source organism: uncultured Alphaproteobacteria bacterium (assembly GCA_963777755.1). Classification (GTDB taxonomy): domain Bacteria; phylum Pseudomonadota; class Alphaproteobacteria; order Rhizobiales; family Xanthobacteraceae; genus DATFWC01. Next base: position 49,352 of record CAVZSC010000036.1, on the reverse strand, counting down.
CTGAGTGCTGATCTGCACCGCAGCCTGCTGGGCGTGGTGCGGGAGAGTGGGGCGAGCCTGTTCATGGTGCTGCAGGCGGCCCTTGCGGCGCTGCTGACGCGGCTCGGGGCGGGCACCGACATCCCGATCGGCAGCCCGATTGCGGGCCGCACCGATGGCGCGCTCGACGACCTGATCGGGTTCTTCGTCAACACGCTGGTGCTGCGCACCGACACGTCGGGCAACCCGAGCTTCCGCGACCTGGTGGGGCGGGTGCGGGCGGGCAATCTCGCCGCCTATGGGCACCAGGATGTTCCGTTCGAGCGGCTGGTGGAGGTGCTCAACCCGGCGCGCTCGCTGGCGCGCCATCCGCTGTTCCAGGTGATGCTGGCGCTGCAGAACGCCGGGACCATCGATCTCGATCTTGCCGGCCTGACTGCACAACCGGAGCCGGTCGCGACGGCGAGCGCAAAGTTCGATCTGTCGGTCAGCCTCGGCGAGGAGCGTACCCCGGACGGCGCGCCGGCCGGGATCACGGGCGTGGTCGAGTATGCGACCGACCTGTTCGATCGGACGAGCATCGAGGCACTGGTGCAGCGCTTCGTCCGGTTACTGCAGGCGGTCGTCGCCCGGCCCGAGCGGGCGATCGGCAATCTCGACATCCTTGCGGCCGACGAGCGGGACCGCATCCTGCGGCAGTGGAATGAGACGACGAGTGTTGTTGCGCCCGGCACCTTGCCCACGCTGTTCGCCGCGCAGGCGGCCAAGACTCCATCGGCGACCGCGGTGGTGTTCGGCGACGAGCGGCTGAGCTACGGCGCGCTCGAGGCGCGCGCCAACCGGCTGGCGCATCATCTGCGCGGGCTGGGGGTTGGGCCCGAGGTGGTGGTCGGGCTGTGCGTCGAGCGCTCGCCCGCCATGGTGGTTGGGCTGCTCGGCATCCTCAAGGCGGGGGGAGCGTATCTGCCGCTCGATCCGGCGTATCCGGCTGATCGGCTGGCGTTCATGCTGGCCGATGCGGGCGCGCCGGTGCTGGTGACGCAAGCGGCGCTGCTCGACCGGCTGCCGGCGCACAGTGCCCGCGTCGTCTGCCTTAATGCCGATGCGCCGGCGATTGCGGAACATCCTGCGACCACGCCCGCACTTACGCTTGATCCGCACCATCCCGCCTATGTCATCTACACCTCGGGATCGACCGGGCAGCCGAAAGGGGTCAGCGTTACCCATGGGGGCTTTCGCAACTACCTCACATGGGCGCTCGAGGCGTACCGGCCGGACCTCGGGGCAGGGGCGCCGGTGCTCACACCGTTGGCGTTCGACGCCACCGTCACGAGCCTCTTTCTGCCGCTCCTGTCGGGCAAGCCCGTGCGGCTTCTGCCTGAAGACCGGCAGTTCGACATGTTGGCAACGCGCCATGCCGACGCGGAAAAGTTCAGCCTGCTCAAGCTGACCCCGGCGCATGTCGATGTTCTCAATCAGTCGATGCCGATCGCGTATCTCGCGGAGATGGCGCACTGCCTGGTGATCGGCGGCGACGCTCTCAACACTGAGACCCTTGCGCCGTGGCGACGGCATGCACCGGACACACGGCTCATCAATGAATACGGCCCGACCGAAACCGTAGTCGGCTGCACAGTCCACGAAGTCGGTTCATCCGATCTCGAGGGGGGGACGATTCCGATCGGGCGTCCGATCTGGAACACGCGGGCCTATGTGCTGGACGGTGCTGTTGAGCCCGTGCCGGCCGGGGTTGCGGGAGAGCTTTACATCGCCGGTGCGGGGCTGGCGCGCGGCTACCTGGGACGTGCAGGGCTCACCGCCGAACGGTTCGTGGCCGACCCGTTCGGCCCCGCGGGGGGCCGGATGTACCGTACCGGCGACGTGGCGCGCTGGCGAGCCGACGGGGTGCTGGAATTCCTCGGGCGTACGGATCATCAGGTGAAGCTGCGCGGCTTCCGCATCGAGCCGGGCGAGATCGAGGCGGTGCTGACCGGGCACCCGAGCGTGGCGCAGGCGGTGGTGGTTGCGCGCGAGGAACGGCTGGTCGCCTACGTGGTGGCGGCGCCCGATGGGACTGCGGATGCCTCGGCCCTGCGCGAGCACGTGGGGCGGCTGCTTCCCGACTACATGGTGCCGGCTGCGATCGTCACGCTGGATCGCCTGCCGCTGACCCCGAACGGCAAGCTCGACCGCGCAGCGCTGCCGGCGCCGGAGGCGCGGGGAGAGGGGCGTGAGCCGCGCACGCCGCAGGAAGAGATCCTGTGCGGGCTGTTCGCCGAGGTGCTGGGGGTCGAGCGGGTCTGGATCGACGACGAATTCTTTGCGCTGGGCGGCCACTCGCTGCTGGCGACGCGGCTGATCAGCCGCATCCGCTCGGTGCTCGATGTGGAGATTGCGATCCGCAGCCTGTTCGAGGCGCCGAGCGTGGCGGCGCTGGCGCGGCGGCTTGCGGAGGAGGGCGGGGTGGCGCGGCCGGCGCTGCGACCCGTCGCGCGGCCCGATGAGATTCCCCTGTCCTATGCGCAACGGCGGCTGTGGTTCCTCGATCGGCTGGAGGGCCCCGGTGCGACCTACACGATCCCGTTTGCGGTGCGCCTGAGCGGGGTGCTCGATCTCGCGGCGCTGGAGGGAGCGCTGAACGACCTGATGGCGCGGCACGAGAGCCTGCGCACGGTGTTCCCGGAGCGGCTGGGCGTGCCGCGGCAGGAGATCTTGCCGGTCGGTGCGGCCCAGCTGCGCTTTGAAGTAACAACCGTGCGCGAAGCGGAGCTGGATGAGGCTCTGTCTGCGGCAGCGCGTCGTCCGTTCGATCTTGCGTGCGAGGTTCCGCTGCGGGCGCACGTGTTCGTGCTGTCGCCCGACGAGCACGTGCTGCTGATGGTGCTGCATCACATTGCGGGCGACGGCTGGTCGCTGTCGGTGCTGGGGCGCGACCTCGGGCGGTTCTATGCGGCGCGGTTGAACGGGACTTCCCACGAACTTCCCGCGCTCCAGGTTCACTATGCCGACTACACGCTGTGGCAGCATCAGCTTCTCGGCACCGAGGAGGATCGCGACAGCGCGATTGCGCGCCAGCTCGGTTACTGGACGGAGACCCTTCGCGAACTGCCCGAGCAGCTGGATCTTCCCTACGACCGTGCGCGACCTTCGGTAGCGAGCTATCGCGGCGATGTGGTTCCGCTCGCGTTGAATGCGGAGTTGCACCGCAAGCTCCTCGGTATGGCCCGCGAGAGCGGGGCGAGCCTGTTCATGGTGCTGCAGGCTGGGCTTGCGGCGCTGCTGACGCGGCTCGGGGCGGGCACCGACATCCCGATCGGCAGCCCGATTGCCGGGCGCACCGACGGCGCGCTGGACGACCTGATCGGGTTCTTCGTCAACACGCTGGTGCTGCGCACCGACACGTCGGGCAACCCGAGCTTCCGCGAGCTGGTGGGTCGGGTGCGGGCGGGCAATCTCGCCGCCTACGGTCACCAGGATGTTCCGTTCGAGCGGCTGGTGGAGGTGCTCAACCCGGCGCGCTCGCTGGCGCGCCATCCGCTGTTCCAGGTGATGCTGGCGCTGCAGAACGCCGGCGCGATCGATCTTGATTTGGCGGGCCTGGCCGCACGACCCGAGCCGGTCGCGACGGCGAGCGCGAAGTTCGACCTGTCGGTGAGCCTGGGCGAGCAGCGCGGGGCGGACGGCGGACCGGCCGGGATCACGGGCGTGGTCGAGTATGCGACCGACCTGTTCGACCGGACGAGCATCGAAGCACTCGCGCAGCGCTTCGTCCGGTTACTGCAGGCGGTCGCAGCCCAACCCGAGCGGGCGATCAGCAGCCTGGACATCCTGACGGCCGACGAGCGGGACCGCATCCTGCGGCAGTGGAATGAGACGACGAGTGTTGTTGCGCTCGGCACCTTGCCCGCGCTGTTCGCCGCGCAGGCGGCCAAGACTCCATCGGCGACCGCGGTGGTGTTCGGCGACGAGCGGCTGAGCTACGGCGCGCTCGAGGCGCGCGCCAACCGGCTGGCGCATCATCTGCGCGGGCTGGGGGTGGGGCCCGAGGTGGTGGTCGGGCTGTGCGTCGAGCGCTCGCCCGAGATGGTGGTGGGGCTGATCGGCATCCTCAAGGCGGGCGGAGCCTATCTGCCGCTCGATCCGGCCTATCCGGCGGATCGGCTGGCGTTCATGCTGGCCGATGCCGGGGCGCCGGTGCTGGTGACGCAAGCGGCGCTGCTCGACCGGCTGCCGGCGCACGAGGCCCGCGTCGTCTGTCTCGACGCCGATGCGGACGCGATCGCGCAACATCCTGCGACAGCGCCCCCGCTCATGCTCGACCCCGACCACCCTGCCTATGTCATCTACACCTCGGGATCCACTGGGCAGCCGAAGGGCGTCATCGTCGCGCATCGTCATATCGTGGCGTCGAATGCTGCGCGCTCGTCATTCTATGCTGGGCTGCGACAGCCGAGATTTCTGCTCCTCTCGTCGATCGCGTTCGACAGCTCGATCGCGGGGCTGTTCTGGAGCCTGCTCGACGGCGGCACGCTGGTGCTGCCAGCCGACTTGTCGGCTGACGCCGCGCTGTCGTCGATCCTCCGCAATCAGGTGAGCTGCTTCCTCGCCGTGCCCTCGCTGTACGGCGCCCTGATCGATGATCTGCAGGCTTCGGGCGTGGACATCAAGACCGTCATCATCGCCGGTGAAGCGTGCAGCGCGGACCTGGCGATCAGGCACAAGACGGCGTTCCCTGCAGCTCCGCTGGTCAACGAGTATGGGCCGACCGAATGCAGCGTCTGGTCCGCCGCGCACCGCTCCACGGAAGCTGATGATCTGCGGGCAAGCCTTCCGATTGGTCGCCCGATCGAGAACACACGCGTGTACGTGTTGGACGGCGGATTGGAGCCCGTGCCGGCCGGGATAGCGGGTGAGCTTTACATCGCCGGGTCAGGGCTGGCGCGCGGTTATCTGGGTCGTGTCGGGCTCACCGCGGAGCGCTTCGTCGCCGACCCGTTCGGCCCGCCAGGCAGCCGGATGTACCGCACCGGCGACCTGGCACGCTGGCGTGCGGACGGCGTGTTGGATTTCCTCGGACGCGCCGATCATCAGGTGAAGCTGCGCGGCTTCCGCATCGAACCGGGCGAGATCGAGGCCGCGCTGACCCGACATGCAAGCGTAGTGCAGGCGGCGGTGGTCGTGCGCGAGGATGCCGCCGGCCACAAGCGGCTCGTGGCCTATGTGGTGGCAGCAGCCGGTCAGACCGCCGAGCTCTCGACACTCCGCGAGCACCTCGGGCAGTTGCTTCCCGACTACATGGTGCCGTCTGCGGTAATCGTGCTGGATCGCCTGCCGCTCACCCCGAACGGCAAGCTCGATCGCTCGGCGCTGCCGGCGCTAGAGACGCGGGAAGAGCCGTCAGCACGCGCTCCGCGCACGCCGACAGAGGAAATCCTGTGCGGCTTGTTCGCCGAGTTGCTCGGGCTCGCGCGGGTGGGCATCGACGACAATTTCTTCGCCCTCGGCGGCGACAGCATCGTTTCGATCCAGCTGGTGAGCCGGGCGCGCAAGGCCGGGCTCGTCATCACGCCCCGTGCGGTATTCCAGCGTCAGACCATTGCATCGCTGGCCGGCGTTGCGGCCCCGGTCGAAGGAACGGCAAGCAGCGAGCCCGACACCGCCACCGGTCCGTTGCCGCCGACACCAATCATGCGCTGGTTGCAGGGGCACGGCGGACCGATCGAGCGCTTCAGCCAAGCGACGCTGCTGCAGGTGCCCCCACGCATGCAACAGGATCACCTGACGGCCGCTCTGCAGGCCGTGATCGATCATCACGACGCCTTGCGGCTGCGCCTGGTTGCGCCCGCGGGGACGCAAACATGGAGCCTGGAGGTCGCGCCGCCCGGCGCGATCCTTGCCGCGGCCTGCAGCCGTCGGATCGACGTGTCCGCGCTCGATGAGGGCGCGCGGCGTGCCTGCATCACAGACGAGGCGCAAGCGGCCGAGACCAGGCTCGCTCCCGCGGCCGGCATCATGATGCAGGCGGTGTGGTTCGACGCCGGGCCGACGCGTCCCGGACGGCTGCTGCTCACGATCCATCACCTGGCGATCGACGGCGTGTCGTGGCGCATCCTGGTCCCTGACCTTGCCGCTGCGTGGGAGGCCATTGGCGCCGGTCGCATGCCGACGCTGCCGTCGCGCGGGACGTCGTTCCGACAGTGGGCGCAGCGATTGACGGCGCACGCGCAAAAGCCCGCCGCAACCGAAGAGCTTCCGTTCTGGACCGGCATGCTCAGGGAGCCGGCGCTCTCGTTGACTGACCACGCGCTCGATCCGACCCGAGACCGCACCGGCAGCGCAGGCGATCTCACGCTCACCTTGCCGACTGCGACCACGGACGCGCTGCTGACCCGGGTGCCGGCCACCTTTCACGCCGGCATCAACGACGTGCTGCTGACAGGCTTCACCATTGCGGTGGCCGACTGGTGCCGGCGGCACGGACGAGGCCTAGGCACGGCGGTGCTGCTCGATCTCGAAAGCCACGGCCGCGAGGGCTTGTTCGCGGATATCGATCTTTCGCGCACGGTCGGCTGGTTCACCAGCATGTTCCCGGTGCGGCTCGATCCCGGAACGCTCGACCTCGGCGACGCCCTGGTGGGCGGCGAGGCGGCCGGCCGTGCCCTCAAGGCCGTCAAGGACCAGCTGCGCGCCCTACCGAGCCACGGGCTCGGCTATGGGCTGCTGCGCTACCTCAACGAAGAGACCTCACCGCAGCTTGCTGGCTGCGCGACGCCGCAGATCGGCTTCAATTATCTCGGCCGTGTCTCGGCGCAGGGCGGCGCGGACTGGGCCATCGCCGATGACGCGGAGAGGCTCGCAAGCGGCCATCCCGCCATGCCGCTTGCCCATTGCATCGACGTCAATGCGGCGGCGATCGATCGTTCCGATGGCACGCGACTGACTGCGACATGGACATGGGCTTCCGCCGTGATCGGCGAGGAAGCGGTGCGCGATCTCGCCGAGGGTTGGTTCCAGGCGTTGGAAGGGCTGGTCCGTCACGCCGCTCGGCCCGGCGCCGGCGGCCGCAGTGCCGGCGACTTTCCCCTGGTGGCGCTGTCGTCGGCCGACGTCGACCGGCTGGAGTGTCGCTACCCGCAACTCGAGGACATCCTGCCCCTGTCGCCGCTGCAGGAGGGGCTGTTGTTCCACGCGCTGTACGACGCGCGGGCACCGGATCTCTACACCGTACAGCTCACCCTCGATCTGCACGGCGTGCTCGACGATAACGCGCTCGAGGCGGCGGCGCACGCCCTGTTGGTGCGGCATGCGAGCCTGCGCGCCTGCTTCTTGCACGACGGCCTCAGCCGTCCGCTGCAGATCATCGTGTCGGACGTAGCACCGCCCTGGCGCCGGATCGACCTGTCGTTAATCGAAACGGAGGAGCGCGAGGAGCGCCTGGAGCGTATTCAGGCGGCGGAGCGCGCCGAGCGCTTCGATCTCGCCGCACCGCCACTCGTGCGCTTCACGCTGATCCGGCTCGCGGCCGACCGCCATCGCCTCGTGCTCACCAACCATCATCTGTTGTTGGACGGCTGGTCGGCACCCGTGCTGGTACAGGAGTTGCTCACGCTCTATGCGCACAACGGGGATGCCGCCCGCCTGACGCGGGTCACGCCCTATCGGGACTATCTCGCCTGGATCGCGACGCAGGATCGTGCCGCTGCCGTCGCGGCCTGGCGCGAGGCTTTGGCTGGTCTCGAAGAGGTCAGTCGGTTGACGCCGCCTGACGCCGGAAGACTGCCCGTTGCGCCTGAACGCATTTCCCTGACTTTGAACGAGACGCTGACCTCGGTGCTGAGACGGGAGGCGGGCCGGCACGGCCTGACGTTGAATACCATCGTGCAGGTCGCCTGGGGCATTCTGCTAGGCCGTCAGACCGGCCGCGACGACGTCGTGTTCGGCGTCACGGTGGCAGGCAGGCCGCCGGAGATTCCCGGCGTCGAGAGCATGGTGGGGCTGTTCATCAATACCCTGCCGCTGCGGATCAGGCTGTCGGCCGGCAAGCCGTTTTTGCGCCTCCTCGAGGAGGTGCAGGACGGCCAGTCGCGGTTGAGCGCGCACCAGCACCTCGGGTTGTCGGAAATCCAGCAGCTGGCCGGAAGGGGCGAGCTGTTCGACACGCTGGTGGTGTTCGAAAACTTTCCCGTCGACCACGGCGCCCTTGCGGCGGAGATCGACGGCCTCCGGCTGGCAAATGTCAGCGGACACGACGCAACGCACTACCCACTGACTCTGTTCGTCGTTCCGGGCGACCGGCTGCAGCTGCGGCTCGATTTTCGACCGGACCTGTTCGATCGCTCCAACATCGAAGCATTGGCAGGGCGGCTGGTTCGGCTGCTGGAGGCTGTTGTCGCAGCGCCCGAACGGGCGATCGGCAATCTGGACATCCTGGCGGCCGACGAGCGGGATCGCATCCTGCACGAGTGGAATAAGACTGCCCGCCTTGTTGCACCTGCCACGCTGCCCGCGCTGTTCGCCGCGCAGGCGGCCAAGACTCCATCGGCCACCGCGGTGGTGTTCGGCGACGAGCGGCTGAGCTACGGCGCGCTCGAGGCGCGCGCCAACCGGCTGGCGCATCATCTGCGCGGGCTGGGGGTGGGGCCTGAGGTGGTGGTCGGGCTGTGCGTGGAGCGCTCGCCCGAGATGGTGGTGGGGCTGATCGGCATCCTCAAGGCGGGCGGAGCCTATCTGCCGCTCGATCCGGCCTATCCGGCGGATCGGCTGGCGTTCATGCTGGCCGATGCCGGGGCGCCGGTGCTGGTGACGCAAGCGGCGCTGCTCGACCGGCTGCCGGCGCACGAGGCGCGCGTCGTCTGTCTCGACGCCGATGTGGACGCGATCGCGCAACATCCTCCGACGGCGTCTCCACTCAATCTTGATCCGCACCATCCGGCTTATGTCATCTACACGTCGGGCTCGACCGGGCAGCCGAAAGGCGTGGTGGTCGCCCACGGGGCATTGAGCAATTTCCTGCTCGCGATGCAGGAGCAGATCGGCCTTACGCCGGACGACCGGCTGATGGCGGTGACGACGATCGGTTTCGACATTGCGGCGCTCGAGCTGTATCTGCCGCTGATCAGCGGGGCCGGGGTTGCGCTGGCGGCGCGCGCGACCGTGCAAGACCCGCCGGCGCTGGTGCGTGCGATTCGTGCGAGCGCCAGCACGGTCGTGCAGGCGACGCCGACCTTGTGGCAGACGCTCGCCGGCCAGGGCGAAGGCCTGCGGGACATCCGGGTGCTGGTGGGCGGCGAGGCGCTGCCGGGACCGCTCGCCGTGGCTCTGCGTGAACTCGGGGGCGAGGTGACCAATCTCTATGGCCCGACCGAGACGACGATCTGGTCGGCCCTGATGGTTCTCGATGCAGCGGACGCCGCGGCACCGCCGATCGGGCGTCCGATCTGGAACACGCGGACCTATGTGCTGGACGGGGCTCTCGAGCCTGTGCCGGCCGGGGTTGCGGGAGAGCTTTACATCGCCGGCGCAGGGCTTGCGCGCGGCTACCTGGGGCGTGCGGGGCTCACGGCGGAACGGTTCGTGGCCGACCCGTTCGGCCCGGCGGGCAGCCGGATGTATCGCACCGGCGACCTGGCGCGCTGGCGCGCGGACGGGGTGCTGGAGTTCCTCGGGCGTACGGATCATCAGGTGAAGCTGCGCGGCTTCCGCATCGAGCCGGGCGAGATCGAGGCGGCGCTGGCCGGGCACCCGAGCATGGCGCAGGCCGTGGTGGTTGCGCGCGAGGAACGGCTGGTCGCTTACGTGGTGGCGGCCGCAGGTGAGACCGCTGACCCCTGGCTGCTGCGCGAGCATGTCGGGCAGCTGCTTCCCGACTACATGGTGCCGGCGACGATCGTCCTGCTGGATCGCCTGCCGCTGACCCCGAACGGCAAGCTCGACCGTGCGGCGCTGCCGGCGCCGGAGGCGCGGGGAGGGGGGCGTGAGCCGCGCACGCCGCAGGAGGAGATTTTGTGCGGCCTGTTCGCCGAGGTGCTGGGGGTCGAGTGGGTCGGCATCGACGACGACTTCTTTGCGCTCGGGGGTCATTCGCTGCTGGCGACGCGGCTGATCAGCCGCATCCGCTCGGTGCTCGATGTGGAGGTTGCGATCCGCAGCCTGTTCGAGGCGCCGAGCGTGGCGGCGCTGGCGCGGCGGCTGGCGGAGGAGGGCGGGGTGGCGCGGCCGGCGCTGCGGCCTGTCGCACGGCCCGATGAGATTCCGCTGTCCTATGCGCAGCGGCGGCTGTGGTTCCTCGATCGGCTGGAAGGACCCGGCGCGACCTATACGATCCCGTTTGCGGTGCGCCTGAGCGGCGCGCTCGACGTCGCGGCGCTGGAGGGAGCGCTGGGCGATCTGATGGCGCGGCACGAGAGCCTGCGCACGGTGTTCCCGGAGCGGCTGGGCGTGCCGCGGCAGGAGATTTTGCCGGCCGGTGCGTTGCAGATTGAAGTGAAGGCTGTTGACGAGACGGAACTAGACGACGCTCTATCGGCGGCAGCACGGCGTCCGTTCGATCTTGCGTGCGAGGTGCCGCTGCGAGCGCACGTGTTCGCGCTGTCGCCCGACGCGCACGTGCTGCTGCTGGTGCTGCATCACATTGCGGGCGACGGCTGGTCGCTGTCGGTGCTGGGGCGCGACCTCGGCCGGCTCTATGCGGCGCGGCGCAATGGCGGTTCGGCCGAGCTTCCCGCGCTGCACGTTCACTATGCGGACTACACGCTGTGGCAACATCAGCTTCTCGGCACCGAGGAGGATCGCGCCAGCGCGATTGCGCGCCAGCTCGGTTACTGGACGGAGACCCTTCGCCACCTGCCCGAGCAGCTCGATCTTCCCTACGACCGTGCGCGGCCTTCGGTGGCGAGCTATCGCGGCGATGTGGTTCCGCTCGCGTTGAATGCGGAGTTGCACCGCAAGCTCCTCGGTATGGCCCGCGAGAGCGGGGCGAGCCTGTTCATGGTGCTGCAGGCTGGGCTTGCGGCGCTGCTGACGCGGCTCGGGGCGGGCACCGACATCCCGATCGGCAGCCCGATTGCCGGGCGCACCGACGGCGCGCTGGACGACCTGATCGGGTTCTTCGTCAACACGCTGGTGCTGCGCACCGACACGTCGGGCAACCCGAGCTTCCGCGACCTGGTGGGGCGGGTACGGGCGGGCAATCTCGCCGCCTATGGGCATCAGGATGTCCCGTTCGAGCGGCTGGTGGAGGTGCTCAACCCGGCACGCTCGCTGGCGCGCCATCCGCTGTTCCAGGTGATGCTGGCGCTGCAGAACGCGGGATCGGTCGAGCTTGATTTGGCGGGCCTGGCCGCACAACCGGAGCCGGTCGCGACGGCGAGCGCGAAGTTCGATCTCTCGGTGAGCCTGGGCGAGCAGCGCGGGGCGGACGGCGCGCCGGCCGGGATCACAGGCGTGGTCGAGTATGCGACCGACCTGTTCGACCGGACGAGCATCGAGGCGCTGACGCAGCGCTTCGTCCGCTTCCTGGAAGTGGTCGTCGCCCGGCCCGAACGCGCGATCGGCAATCTGGACATCCTTGCGGCCGACGAGCGCGACCGCATTCTGCACCGGTGGAACGAGACGACGAGTGTTGTTGCGCCCGGCACCTTGCCCGCGCTGTTCGCCGCGCAGGCGGCCAAGACTCCATCGGCCACCGCGGTGGTGTTCGGCGACGAGCGGCTGAGCTACGGCGCGCTCGAGGCGCGCGCCAACCGGCTGGCGCATCATCTGCGCGGGCTGGGGGTGGGGCCCGAGGTGGTGGTCGGGCTGTGCGTCGAGCGCTCGCCCGAGATGGTGGTGGGGCTGATCGGCATCCTCAAGGCGGGCGGAGCCTATCTGCCGCTCGATCCGGCGTATCCGGCGGATCGGCTGGCGTTCATGCTGGCCGATGCCGGGGCGCCGGTGCTGGTGACGCAAGCGGCGCTGCTCGACCGGCTGCCGGCGCACGAGGCGCGCGTCGTCTGTCTCGACGCCGATGTGGACGCGATCGCGCAACATCCTCCGACGGCGTCTCCACTCAATCTTGATCCGCACCATCCGGCTTATGTCATCTACACGTCGGGCTCGACCGGGCAGCCGAAGGGTGTCGCGATGGCGCACCTAGCCTTGGCCAATCTCGTGGCATGGAGCAACGACGCGATCGGGGGCAGACCGGGTACGAGCGTCGCCCAGTTCGCCCCCATCAGTTTCGACGTATCGGCCCAGGAGATTCTGTCGGCGCTGATCGCTGGCAAGACACTCTTTGCCCTTCCGAACGATACGCGGCGCGATCCCGCGGCTCTCCTCGACTGGCTTGCCGGTCACGCCATCAACGAGCTGTACGCTCCCAATCTGGTCATCGACAGCCTGTGTGAGACGATCGTTACCCGAGGCCACGATCCGACAACTCTGATCCATGTGGCACAGGCCGGCGAAGCCCTGACGCTGGACGCTACTAAGCGGACGGCTTTTGGCCTCCGGGGATCGGCGCGGCTGCATAATCACTACGGCCCGACCGAGACGCATGTCGTCTCGAGCTTTGATTTGCCGGAAGACCCGTCGGAATGGCCCTCCGTTGCGCCGATCGGGCGTCCGATCTGGAACACGCGAGCCTACGTGCTGGACGGGGCTCTCGAGCCTGTGCCGGGTGGGGTTGCGGGCGAACTCTACATCGCCGGTGCAGGGCTTGCGCGCGGCTACCTGGGGCGTGCGGGGCTCACGGCGGAACGGTTCGTGGCCGACCCGTTCGGCCCGGCGGGCAGCCGGATGTATCGCACCGGCGACCTGGCGCGCTGGCGCGCGGACGGGGTGCTGGAGTTCCTCGGGCGTACGGATCATCAGGTGAAGCTGCGCGGCTTCCGCATCGAGCCGGGCGAGATCGAGGCGGTACTGACCGGGCACCCGAGCGTGGCGCAGGCGGTGGTGGTTGCGCGCGAGGAACGGCTGGTCGCCTACGTGGTGGCGGCCGCAGGTGAGACCGCTGACCCCTGGCTGCTGCGCGAGCATGTCGGGCAGCTGCTTCCCGACTACATGGTGCCGGCGACGATCGTCCTGCTGGATCGCCTGCCGCTGACCCCGAACGGCAAGCTCGACCGTGCGGCGCTGCCGGCGCCGGAGGCGCGGGGAGGGGGGCGTGAGCCGCGCACGCCGCAGGAGGAGATTTTGTGCGGCCTGTTCGCCGAGGTGCTCGGCGTCGAGTGGGTCGGCATCGACGACGACTTCTTTGCGCTCGGGGGTCATTCGCTGCTGGCGACGCGGCTGATCAGCCGCATCCGCTCGGTGCTCGATGTGGAGGTTGCGATCCGCAGCCTGTTCGAGGCGCCGAGCGTGGCGGCGCTGGCGCGGCGGCTGGCGGAGGAGGGCGGGGTGGCGCGGCCGGCGCTGCGGCCTGTCGCACGGCCCGATGAGATTCCGCTGTCCTATGCGCAACGGCGGCTGTGGTTCCTCGATCGGCTGGAAGGACCCGGCGCGACCTATACGATCCCGTTTGCGGTGCGCCTGAGCGGCGCGCTCGATCTCGCGGTGCTGGAGGGAGCGCTGGGCGATCTGATGGCGCGGCACGAGAGCCTGCGCACGGTGTTCCCGGAGCGGCTGGGCGTGCCGCGGCAGGAGATTTTGCCGGCCGGTGCGTTGCAGATTGAAGTGAAGGCTGTTGACGAGACGGAACTAGACGACGCTCTATCGGCGGCAGCACGGCGTCCGTTCGATCTTGCGTGCGAGGTGCCGCTGCGAGCGCACGTGTTCGCGCTGTCGCCCGACGCGCACGTGCTGCTGCTGGTGCTGCATCACATTGCGGGCGACGGCTGGTCGCTGTCGGTGCTGGGGCGCGACCTCGGCCGGCTCTATGCGGCGCGGCGCAATGGCGGTTCGGCCGAGCTTCCCGCGCTGCACGTTCACTATGCGGACTACACGCTGTGGCAACATCAGCTTCTCGGCACCGAGGAGGATCGCGCCAGCGCGATTGCGCGCCAGCTCGGTTACTGGACGGAGACCCTTCGCCACCTGCCCGAGCAGCTCGATCTTCCCTACGACCGTGCGCGGCCTTCGGTGGCGAGCTATCGCGGCGATGTGGTTCCGCTCGCGTTGAATGCGGAGTTGCACCGCAAGCTCCTCGGTATGGCCCGCGAGAGCGGGGCGAGCCTGTTCATGGTGCTGCAGGCTGGGCTTGCGGCGCTGCTGACGCGGCTCGGGGCGGGCACCGACATCCCGATCGGCAGCCCGATTGCCGGGCGCACCGACGGCGCGCTGGACGACCTGATCGGGTTCTTCGTCAACACGCTGGTGCTGCGCACCGACACGTCGGGCAACCCGAGCTTCCGCGAGCTGGTGGGTCGGGTGCGGGCGGGCAATCTCGCCGCCTACGGTCACCAGGATGTTCCGTTCGAGCGGCTGGTGGAGGTGCTCAACCCGGCGCGCTCGCTGGCGCGCCATCCGCTGTTCCAGGTGATGCTGGCGCTGCAGAACGCCGGCGCGATCGATCTTGATTTGGCGGGCCTGGCCGCACGACCCGAGCCGGTCGCGACGGCGAGCGCGAAGTTCGACCTGTCGGTGAGCCTGGGCGAGCAGCGCGGGGCGGACGGCGGACCGGCCGGCATCACGGGCGTGGTCGAGTATGCGACCGACCTGTTCGATCGGACGAGCATCGAGGCACTGGTGCAGCGCTTCGTCCGTTTCCTGGAAGCGGTCGTCGCCCAGCCCGAACGGGCGATCGGCAATCTGGACATCCTGGCGCCCGACGAGCGGAATCTGATCCTGCACGAGTGGAATAAGACTGCCCGCCTTGTTGCGCCTGCCACGCTGCCCGCGCTGTTTGCCGCGCAGGCGGCCAAGACTCCATCGGCCACCGCGGTGGTGTTCGGCGACGAGCGGCTGAGCTACGGCGCGCTCGAGGCGCGCGCCAACCGGCTGGCGCATCATCTGCGCGGGCTGGGGGTGGGGCCTGAGGTGGTGGTCGGGCTGTGCGTCGAGCGCTCGCCCGAGATGGTGGTGGGGCTGATCGGCATCCTCAAGGCGGGCGGAGCCTATCTGCCGCTCGATCCGGCGTATCCGGCGGATCGGCTGGCGTTCATGCTGGCCGATGCCGGGGCGCCGGTGCTGGTGACGCAAGCGGCGCTGCTCGACCGGCTGCCGGCGCACGAGGCGCGCGTCGTCTGTCTCGACGCCGATGTGGACGCGATCGCGCAACATCCTCCGACGGCGTCTCCACTCAATCTTGATCCGCACCATCCGGCTTATGTCATCTACACGTCGGGCTCGACCGGGCAGCCGAAAGGCGTGGTGGTCGCCCACGGGGCATTGAGCAATTTCCTGCTCGCGATGCAGGAGCAGATCGGCCTTACGCCGGACGACCGGCTGATGGCGGTGACGACGATCGGTTTCGACATTGCGGCGCTCGAGCTGTATCTGCCGCTGATCAGCGGGGCCGGGGTTGCGCTGGCGGCGCGCGCGACCGTGCAAGACCCGCCGGCGCTGGTGCGTGCGATTCGTGCGAGCGCCAGCACGGTCGTGCAGGCGACGCCGACCTTGTGGCAGACGCTCGCCGGCCAGGGCGAAGGCCTGCGGGACATCCGGGTGCTGGTGGGCGGCGAGGCGCTGCCGGGACCGCTCGCCGTGGCTCTGCGTGAACTCGGGGGCGAGGTGACCAATCTCTATGGCCCGACCGAGACGACGATCTGGTCGGCCCTGATGGTTCTCGATGCAGCGGACGCCGCGGCGCCGCCGATCGGGCGTCCGATCTGGAACACGCGGACCTATGTGCTGGACGGGGCTCTCGAGCCTGTGCCGGCCGGGGTTGCGGGAGAGCTTTACATCGCCGGCGCAGGGCTTGCGCGCGGCTACCTGGGGCGTGCGGGGCTCACGGCGGAACGGTTCGTGGCCGACCCGTTCGGCCCGGCGGGCAGCCGGATGTATCGCACCGGCGACCTGGCGCGCTGGCGCGCGGACGGGGTGCTGGAGTTCCTCGGGCGTACGGATCATCAGGTGAAGCTGCGCGGCTTCCGCATCGAGCCGGGCGAGATCGAGGCGGCGCTGGCCGGGCACCCGAGCGTGGCGCAGGCGGTGGTGGTTGCGCGCGAGGAACGGCTGGTCGCCTACGTGGTGGCGGCCGCAGGTGAGACCGCTGACCCCTGGCTGCTGCGCGAGCACGTGGGGCGGCTGCTTCCCGACTACATGGTGCCGGCGACGATCGTCCTGCTGGATCGCCTGCCGCTGACCCCGAACGGCAAGCTCGACCGTGCGGCGCTGCCGGCGCCGGAGGTGCGGGGAGGGGGGCGTGAGCCGCGCACGCCGCAGGAGGAGATTTTGTGCGGCCTGTTCACCGAGGTGCTGGGGGTCGAGCGGGTCGGCATCGACGACGATTTCTTTGCGCTCGGGGGCCACTCGCTGCTGGCGACGCGGCTGATCAGCCGCATCCGCTCGGTGCTCGATGTGGAGGTTGCGATCCGCAGCCTGTTCGAAGCACCGACGGTGGCGGCGCTGGCGCGGCGGCTGGCGGAGGAGGGCGGGGTGGCGCGGCCGGCGCTGCGGCCTGTCGCACGGCCCGATGAGATTCCGCTGTCCTATGCGCAGCGGCGGCTGTGGTTCCTCGATCGGCTGGAAGGACCCGGCGCGACCTATACGATCCCGTTTGCGGTGCGCCTGAGCGGCGCGCTCGATCTCGCGGCGCTGGAGGGAGCGCTGGGCGATCTGATGGCGCGGCACGAGAGCCTGCGCACGGTGTTCCCGGAGACTGCGGGAGTGCCGCGGCAGGAGATCCTGCCGTCAGCTGCACTGCGCGTTGAAGTGAAGGCTGTCGACGAGACGGAGCTGGAGGAGGCTCTGTCTGCGGCAGCGCGGCGTCCGTTCGATCTTGCGTGCGAGGTGCCATTGCGGGCGCACGTGTTCGTGCTCTCGCCCGACGCGCACGTGCTGCTGCTGGTGCTGCATCATATCGCGGGCGACGGCTGGTCGCTGTCGGTGCTGGGGCGCGACCTCGGCCGGCTCTATGCGGCGCGGCGCAATGGCGGTTCGGCCGAGCTTCCTGCGCTGCACGTTCACTATGCGGACTATACGCTGTGGCAACATGGGCTGCTGGGTGCCGAGGACGATCGCGCCAGCGCGATTGCGCGCCAGCTCGGTTACTGGACGGAGACCCTTCGCGACCTGCCCGAGCAGCTCGATCTTCCCTACGACCGTGCGCGGCCTTCGGTGGCGAGCTATCGCGGCGATGTGGTTCCGCTCGCGTTGAATGCGGAGTTGCACCGCAAGCTCCTCGGTATGGCCCGCGAGAGTGGGGCGAGCCTGTTCATGGTGCTGCAGGCGGCCCTTGCGGCGCTGCTGACGCGGCTCGGGGCGGGGACCGACATCCCGATCGGCAGCCCGATCGCCGGGCGCACCGATGGCGCGCTGGACGACCTGGTCGGGTTCTTCGTCAACACGCTGGTGCTGCGCACCGACACCTCGGGCAATCCGAGCTTCCGCGACCTGGTGGGGCGGGTACGGGCGGGCAATCTCGCCGCCTATGGGCATCAGGATGTCCCGTTCGAGCGGCTGGTGGAGGTGCTCAACCCGGCACGCTCGCTGGCGCGCCATCCGCTGTTCCAGGTGATGCTGGCGCTGCAGAACGCGGGATCGGTCGAGCTTGATTTGGCGGGCCTGGCCGCACAACCGGAGCCGGTCGCGACGGCGAGCGCGAAGTTCGATCTCTCGGTGAGCCTGGGCGAGCAGCGCGGGGCGGACGGCGCGCCGGCCGGGATCACAGGCGTGGTCGAGTATGCGACCGACCTGTTCGACCGGACGAGCATCGAGGCGCTGACGCAGCGCTTCGTCCGCTTCCTGGAAGTGGTCGTCGCCCGGCCCGAACGCGCGATCGGCAATCTGGACATCCTTGCGGCCGACGAGCGCGACCGCATTCTGCACCGGTGGAACGAGACGACGAGTGTTGTTGCGCCCGGCACCTTGCCCGCGCTGTTCGCCGCGCAGGCGGCCAAGACTCCATCGGCCACCGCGGTGGTGTTCGGCGACGAGCGGCTGAGCTACGGCGCGCTCGAGGCGCGCGCCAACCGGCTGGCGCATCATCTGCGCGGGCTGGGGGTGGGGCCTGAGGTGGTGGTCGGGCTGTGCGTGGAGCGCTCGCCCGAGATGGTGGTGGGGCTGATCGGCATCCTCAAGGCGGGCGGAGCCTATCTGCCGCTCGATCCGGCCTATCCGGCGGATCGGCTGGCGTTCATGCTGGCCGATGCCGGGGCGCCGGTGCTGGTGACGCAAGCGGCGCTGCTCGACCGGCTGCCGGCGCACGAGGCGCGCGTCGTCTGTCTCGACGCCGATGTGGACGCGATCGCGCAACATCCTCCGACGGCGTCTCCACTCAATCTTGATCCGCACCATCCGGCTTATGTCATCTACACGTCGGGCTCGACCGGGCAGCCGAAAGGCGTGGTGGTCGCCCACGGGGCATTGAGCAATTTCCTGCTCGCGATGCAGGAGCAGATCGGCCTTACGCCGGACGACCGGCTGATGGCGGTGACGACGATCGGTTTCGACATTGCGGCGCTCGAGCTGTATCTGCCGCTGATCAGCGGGGCCGGGGTTGCGCTGGCGGCGCGCGCGACCGTGCAAGACCCGCCGGCGCTGGTGCGTGCGATTCGTGCGAGCGCCAGCACGGTCGTGCAGGCGACGCCGACCTTGTGGCAGACGCTCGCCGGCCAGGGCGAAGGCCTGCGGGACATCCGGGTGCTGGTGGGCGGCGAGGCGCTGCCGGGACCGCTCGCCGTGGCTCTGCGTGAACTCGGGGGCGAGGTGACCAATCTCTATGGCCCGACCGAGACGACGATCTGGTCGGCCCTGATGGTTCTCGATGCAGCGGACGCCGCGGCGCCGCCGATCGGGCGTCCGATCTGGAACACGCGGACCTATGTGCTGGACGGGGCTCTCGAGCCTGTGCCGGCCGGGGTTGCGGGAGAGCTTTACATCGCCGGCGCAGGGCTTGCGCGCGGCTACCTGGGGCGTGCGGGGCTCACGGCGGAACGGTTCGTGGCCGACCCGTTCGGCCCGGCGGGCAGCCGGATGTATCGCACCGGCGACCTGGCGCGCTGGCGCGCGGACGGGGTGCTGGAGTTCCTCGGGCGTACGGATCATCAGGTGAAGCTGCGCGGCTTCCGCATCGAGCCGGGCGAGATCGAGGCGGCGCTGGCCGGGCACCCGAGCATGGCGCAGGCGGTGGTGGTTGCGCGCGAGGAACGGCTGGTCGCTTACGTGGTGGCGGCCGCAGGTGAGACCGCTGACCCCTGGCTGCTGCGCGAGCATGTCGGGCAGCTGCTTCCCGACTACATGGTGCCGGCGACGATCGTCCTGCTGGAGCGCCTGCCGCTCACGCCGAGCGGCAAGCTCGACCGCGCAGCGCTGCCGGCGCCGGAGGTGCGGGGAGGGGGGCGTGAGCCGCGCACCCCGCAGGAAGAGATTTTGTGCGGGCTGTTCGCCGAGGTGCTCGGCGTCGAGCGGGTCGGCATCGACGACGATTTCTTTGCGCTGGGCGGCCACTCGCTGCTGGCGACGCGGCTGATCAGCCGCATCCGTTCGGTGCTGGATGTGGAGATTGCGATCCGCAGCCTGTTCGAGGCGCCGACGGTGGCGGCGCTGGCGCGGCGGCTGGCGGAGGAGGGCGGGGTGGCGCGGCCGGCGCTGCGGCCTGTCGCACGGCCCGATGAGATTCCGCTGTCCTATGCGCAGCGGCGGCTGTGGTTCCTCGATCGGCTGGAAGGACCCGGCGCGACCTATACGATCCCGTTTGCGGTGCGCCTGAGCGGCGCGCTCGACGTCGCGGCGCTGGAGGGAGCGCTGGGCGATCTGATGGCGCGGCACGAGAGCCTGCGCACGGTGTTCCCGGAGCGGCTGGGCGTGCCGCGGCAGGAGATTTTGCCGGCCGGTGCGTTGCAGATTGAAGTGAAGGCTGTTGACGAGACGGAACTAGACGACGCTCTATCGGCGGCAGCACGGCGTCCGTTCGATCTTGCGTGCGAGGTGCCGCTGCGAGCGCACGTGTTCGCGCTGTCGCCCGACGCGCACGTGCTGCTGCTGGTGCTGCATCACATTGCGGGCGACGGCTGGTCGCTGTCGGTGCTGGGGCGCGACCTCGGCCGGCTCTATGCGGCGCGGCGCAATGGCGGTTCGGCCGAGCTTCCCGCGCTGCACGTTCACTATGCGGACTACACGCTGTGGCAACATCAGCTTCTCGGCACCGAGGAGGATCGCGCCAGCGCGATTGCGCGCCAGCTCGGTTACTGGACGGAGACCCTTCGCCACCTGCCCGAGCAGCTCGATCTTCCCTACGACCGTGCGCGGCCTTCGGTGGCGAGCTATCGCGGCGATGTGGTTCCGCTCGCGTTGAATGCGGAGTTGCACCGCAAGCTCCTCGGTATGGCCCGCGAGAGCGGGGCGAGCCTGTTCATGGTGCTGCAGGCTGGGCTTGCGGCGCTGCTGACGCGGCTCGGGGCGGGCACCGACATCCCGATCGGCAGCCCGATTGCCGGGCGCACCGACGGCGCGCTGGACGACCTGATCGGGTTCTTCGTCAACACGCTGGTGCTGCGCACCGACACGTCGGGCAACCCGAGCTTCCGCGAGCTGGTGGGTCGGGTGCGGGCGGGCAATCTCGCCGCCTACGGTCACCAGGATGTTCCGTTCGAGCGGCTGGTGGAGGTGCTCAACCCGGCGCGCTCGCTGGCGCGCCATCCGCTGTTCCAGGTGATGCTGGCGCTGCAGAACGCCGGCGCGATCGATCTTGATTTGGCGGGCCTGGCCGCACGACCCGAGCCGGTCGCGACGGCGAGCGCGAAGTTCGACCTGTCGGTGAGCCTGGGCGAGCAGCGCGGGGCGGACGGCGGACCGGCCGGCATCACGGGCGTGGTCGAGTATGCGACCGACCTGTTCGATCGGACGAGCATCGAGGCACTGATGCAGCGCTTCGTCCGTTTCCTGGAAGCGGTCGTCGCCCAGCCCGAACGGGCGATCGGCAATCTGGACATCCTGGCGCCCGCGGAGCGGAATCTGATCCTGCACGAGTGGAATAAGACTGCCCGCCTTGTTGCACCTGCCACGCTGCCCACGCTGTTTGCCGCGCAGGCGGCCAAGACTCCATCGGCCACCGCGGTGGTGTTCGGCGACGAGCGGCTGAGCTACGGCGCGCTCGAGGCGCGCGCCAACCGGCTGGCGCATCATCTGCGCGGGCTGGGGGTGGGGCCCGAGGTGGTGGTCGGGCTGTGCGTGGAGCGCTCGCCCGAGATGGTGGTGGGGCTGATCGGCATCCTCAAGGCGGGGGGAGCGTATCTGCCGCTCGATCCGGCGTATCCGGCGGATCGGCTGGCGTTCATGCTGGCCGATGCCGGCGCGCCGGTGCTGGTGACGCAAGCGGCGTTGCTCGACCGGCTGCCGGCGCACGAGGCGCGCGTCGTCTGCCTCGATGCCGATGTGGACGCGATCGCGCGCGAGCCCGCCACGGCCCCCGCACTCACGCTCGATCCGCACCATCCCGCCTATGTCATCTACACCTCGGGCTCGACCGGGCAGCCGAAGGGCGTGATGATCGAGCACGCGAGCCTCGCCGAGAAGATCGTCGCCTTGGGCCAGGACTTCGACGTGACGCCCGCCTTCCGCTCCGCGCTCCTGATTTCCTGCGCGTTCGACGCCTCGATCGAGCAGACATTGCTGCCGCTGGTGGGCGGCGGGGCCGCTGTCATCTTCAGCGATGCGGTCCGTGAGCAACCCGCGCAGTTCTGGCACGAGGTTGCGCGGCATCGCGTGACCTTCCTCAGCTGCGTGCCGTCCTACGTGGCGTCCGTCATTCACGCGGCCCCGGAAGGCTTGGCGCTGCAGCACCTGGCGCTCGGGGGCGAGCCGTTCACCCCGGAGCTTTGCCAGGAGATTGCACGCCGGCTGCCGACGACGCGGATCACCAATCTGTACGGTCCGACCGAAGCGACAATCGATGCGGTCGGCGGTGCCGTTTCGCGCGACGTCGGTCCACGCGTCCCGATCGGCCGTCCGCTCTCCAACTACCGGGTTTACGTGCTGGATGCGGGATTGGAGCCCGTGCCGGCCGGGATTGCGGGCGAGCTCTACATCGCCGGCGCAGGGCTTGCGCGCGGCTACCTGGGGCGTGCGGGGCTCACCGCCGAACGGTTCGTGGCGGATCCGTTCGGCCCGGCGGGCAGCCGGATGTATCGCACCGGCGACCTGGCGCGCTGGCGAGCGGACGGGGTGCTGGAGTTCCTCGGGCGTACGGATCATCAGGTGAAGCTGCGCGGCTTCCGCATCGAGCCGGGCGAGATCGAGGCGGCGCTGGCCGGGCACCCGAGCATGGCGCAGGCCGTGGTGGTTGCGCGCGAGGAACGGCTGGTCGCTTACGTGGTGGCGGCCGCAGGTGAGACCGCTGACCCCTGGCTGCTGCGCGAGCATGTCGGGCAGCTGCTTCCCGACTACATGGTGCCGGCGACGATCGTCACGCTGGATCGCCTGCCGCTGACCCCGAACGGCAAGCTCGACCGCGCGGCGCTGCCGGCGCCGGAGGTGCGGGGAGAGGGGCGTGAGCCGCGCACCCCGCAGGAGGAGATCCTGTGCGGCCTGTTTGCCGAGGTGCTCGGCGTCGAGCGGGTCGGCATCGACGACGATTTCTTCGCCCTCGGTGGTCATTCGCTGCTGGCGACGCGGCTGATCAGCCGCATCCATTCCGTGCTCGACGTCAAGATCGCGATCCGCAGCCTGTTCGAGGCGCCGACCGTCGAGGCCTTGTCCAGAGGCCTCGGCAGTGACCGCTCGCCCGAGTCCGATCTCGAGGTCCTGCTGCCGATCCGGCCGCACGGAAGCGGCCAGCCCCTGTTCTGCATCCACCATGCGGGAGGATTTCAGCTGGCCCTATGCCAGGCTCATCCCGCATGTCCCGTCGGACCATCCGATCTACGGGCTGCAGGCGCGCAGCCTGCTCGAGCGAGACGCGCTGCCCGAGAGCCTGGAGGATGTGGCCGCGGACTATCTGCACCGTATTCGCGAGATCCAGCCGGCCGGACCCTACAGCCTGCTCGGCTGGTCGTTCGGCGGCCTCGTGGCGCACGCCATTGCGACGCAGTTGCAGGCGATGGGCGAGGAGGTGAGCATCCTCGCCCTGCTCGACAGTTATCCGGCCGCCCGCGAGAGCGCGGTGCGCGGCCACGACGATGAGGAGCACGAGGTCATCTTCGCCGGCGTCGCCGACGACTCGATCCGCGCGATGCTTGACATCCTGCGCCGCGAGGGAGATGCCCTGTCCACGCTCAACGAGGAGCACTATCAGGCCATCAAAGATGCCTATACGAACAACATCCGCCTCATGACGCGGTTCTCGCCGCGCCGCTTCCAGGGCGATATCCTGCTGTTCGTCGCAACCCGAGGCGAAACAAAGCCGCCGCACGACGTCTGGGGGCCCTACGTCAGCGGCCGGATCAAGGTACACCCGATCGACTGTACGCACGATACGATGATGGAGCCGCTGCCCGCCGCGAAGATCGGTCGCGTTCTGGCAACCGAGCTCGAGCGGCGCGGGGCTCCGCCGACGCCAAGGAGGACGACGTGACCAATCCATTCGAAGACGAGAATGCCAGCTACCACGTGCTGGTGAACGACGAAGGACAACATTCGCTGTGGCCGAGCTTCAAGGAAGTCCCCCAAGGCTGGACCATCGTCCTTCGCTCCGACAGCCGGGCGGCTTGCGTCGCCTACATCAACGAGCATTGGACCGACATGCGGCCCAAGAGTTCTGATCCGACGCATGGAGCAGCAGGAAGAGGCCCCGTCCGCCCAACCGATTGAGACGCGCGGCCGACGCTCGCGCTCCGCCGCCAAGACGAAGCATTAACGCGTTGGGACCGAGATATCCTGCAGCGTTGCGCCGCTCTCGAAATGCTCGACGAAAACACGCCCGATGTTCCGGGTGCAGGCGACCGCCGCGACCGACGCCACGGCGAGCCCGATGATCGCGCTACCCGGCACGAAATAATACAGGGTTGAGGTCGTTACCGCCGCGAGGCCGGTGGGCATCGTCCCTCCCGCCAGCGCGACCACGATGGCGCGGGCGCGGTCACGCTCGAACGGCACGCCGTAAAGGCTGCTCAACCGCCGCACCATGCGCACGATAATGGCGGTGACGCTGGCGACATTCACGAGCGGCACCGGGATGATGCCGCCGGCGGCCGAGTAGGTGGCATGGCGCTCGACGATCGCATAGGCCTGCGTTCTTCGCCGTACGGCGTTGACATCGAGTGGCGACACGTGCCGGGTCGGCAGCGGCCGTTCCAGCCGGGACGGCGTCAAGGGCATCGCGGTCGGCTCCATGACCTCGCCCTCGCGAACGGGCATCGCCAGCTCGTGGTGCGGCGCCTGCTCCAGCTCGGGTGCCAGCGCCGTGCGATCCGCTTCGGCCAGGCGCTCGGCCGCGGCCTGGCGCAGTTCGTCTGTCGGTCGCGTGATCGCCTTGGGGAGCTTGCGCTTGTTCATGCTCACGCCGCGCGCCTGATTCCGAGGATCGTATCGACCTCATCGGCGATCGCGGCGATGTCGCGCGCGGCGGGCCCCGCGCTGTCGATCAGGCTCGGCGTGGCGCCCCACAAGGCAGCCTCCGGGTAGATCACGCGATTGGTCATTTCGCTCTCCAGCAGCCTGAGCCCCGCCTCGCCGAGCTCGGCGCGGATATGCTTGGCGATGACGGAATCGCGTGTCGTCTGGGTGAGGAGACAGCGAAACACCGGCCGTTGGCCGCTGCCCTGGCCGACGAGGACATCGAGCGTATCCAGCATGCGGTCGACGTCGAACGGAGAGGGCTTGACCGGCACGAGGAGAAAATCGGTCGCCGCGAGGCACGCCAGCGTCGTCGCCGAGTTGAAGCCCGGCGTATCGATGATGACGGGGCCGCCGCCCGCGGCGAGGCGGCGCGCCGTCTTGCACGCGTCCACGGTCATGTCTTCGATCACCGGCACGCCGCCGAGCGCCCGCTCGCGCGCCGCCAGCCGCGCGATCGAGCGCTGCGGATCGGCGTCGATGAGGGTAGGGCGTCGGCCGCCCAGGTGCCAATGGACCGCAAGGCAGCTCGCCACCGTGCTCTTGCCGCTGCCGCCCTTCATCGTTGCGACTGTGATGACCGAGCTTTCCACCGACCCGTCTCCCGCCTTCTGCCGCGCCGATTTGCTCGAATCCGATGCTATCGGGTTCCTCGACGACTGCCTACCTGCCGGATTCGCCACCCCGTCCGCATAGCGGTTGACTATCAGGCCTTGCAAAGCAGCCCCCGCACACGTCGTGCTCACGGCAACGTGACCCACGGTGCGCGCGGTGGCGCGAGGATTTCTGCAACCCGGCGAAAAGTGGCTCGTAGCTCTGCCCGTAACCCCGGGGGAGAGCCCTTCCGGCATTTGCCACCTGAAGGAAAGACGGAGATTCCCATGCAAGCGAACCTGAAACTGCTCGCCCTGTTGGGCGTGGTTGCCGCTTCCGCCACGGTCGCAACCAGTGCACAGGCCGGCTCGATCATCGGGCTGGTCGAAGGAAAGTGGATCGCCACCATCGACCCCGCCACCCGCAAGGTGACGGCAAAAGGCGACATCAAAGGCGCGCCGAAGCTGGTCGGCATCGACGTGCGGCCGGCCGACGGCATGCTCTACGGCGTCACCAGCGAAGGCGCGATCGTCACGATCGACGTGAAATCGCTGCAGGCTACGCCCAAGAGCAAGCTGAGCGAGACGCTCAAGCCCGGCGTGACGGTGACGATCGATTTCAACCCTGTGGCCGACCGGTTGCGGGTCATGACCTCCGACGGCAGCAGCCTGCGGGTGAACGTGGACGACGGAAAAGCGGTCGTCGACGGATCGCACAAGTTCAAGGAGGGCGATGTCAACGCCGGCAAGACGCCGAAGATCATCGCCGGTGCCTACTCGAATTCGGTGAAGGGCACGCAGGCGACCGCGCTCTACAACATCGATGCGACCACCGGCTCGCTGGTGTTGCAGGCCCCGCCGAATGACGGCACGCTCAACACGATCGGCTCGCTGGGCATCAAGCTCAACGGCAATGTCGCCTTCAACATCGTGGCCGCAGGCCCGGACAAGAACGAAGGCTGGCTGTCCATGGGCGGCGCGCTCTACTCGGTCGATCTCAAGACCGGCAAGGCGACGATGGTCGGCAAGATCGACGGCCTGCCCGGGTTCCTCACCGACTTGGCCTGGATGGATTGACAAGCCCCCTGCAGCATCCGTCTTGGCTGATCCGCCCCGCGGCTGTCCGCACCGCGGGGCGGATCTCTTTCATGCCCGGCTCGTCACCCGCCGCGCTTGTCGAACTGCGCGCGGCAGCGCGGGCTGAGCTCGGCCTTTTTCGCCCGCAGACACAGCATGACCGCTTCCTTGCTCGGCAAGGAAGACATGCACAGCTTGAACGCGTCCTTGTCACAAGCCGCACGATCCTCGGTCGACGGCTGAAACTCCGCGCCGGCGGCCGTCACTCCTGCGCCGACGAAGCCGGTGGCAACTATCGCCGCGAATACGGCACTTCGCATTTTGGTCATTCCTGCCTCCCTCGATTTCCGGTGGACGTCCGCCAGTGGCCAGTGAGCCGTCACAACCATGCGGCACGGCGCGGGCTTCCTCTGTGATGAAGATCACACAAGCCGGCCGCGCAGCTTGAACAACGCGCCCGGCCTCGCATCCATTGCGAACAAATATCGAACATGATCTTCTCGCGCGGTCGATTCGTCTGCACCTATGACCGCCTCCCATCTCGACAAGCTCAATCCGGATCAGCGCCGTGCCGTCGAGTACGGGATCGGCGCGCAGACGCAGGAAGCGAGCGGGCCGCTCCTGGTCATCGCCGGCGCCGGCACCGGCAAGACCAATACGCTCGCCCATCGCGTCGCCCACCTCGTCTTCACCGGCTGCGATCCGGGCCGGCTTCTGCTGCTGACGTTCTCGCGGCGGGCGGCCGCCGAGATGGGCCGCCGCGTCGAGCGCATCCTGTTGGCTGCCCTGCCGGGGAATTCGGCGCTCGCGGCTGCGGCGCTGACCTGGTCGGGCACCTTTCACGGCATCGGCGCCCGGCTGCTGCGCCAGTTCGCCCCTCAGCTCGGGCTCGACCCGGCCTTCACGATTTACGACCGAGAGGATTCCGCCGACCTGATGAACCTGGTGCGGCACGAGATCGGGCTGTCGGAAAGCGAGCGGCGGTTTCCGACCAAGGGAACCTGCCTCGCCATCTACTCGCGCGCGGTCAACGCGGAGGAGCCGCTCGCAACGGTGCTGGCGCGGGCCTTCCCGTGGTGCTGCACGTGGGAGGAGAACCTGCGTACCCTCTTTACCGCCTATGTGCAGGCAAAGCAGACGCAGCACATCCTCGATTTCGACGACCTGCTGCTCTACTGGTCGCACATGATGAGCGATCCGGTCATCGCCGCGGACGTCTCATCCCGTTTCGATCACGTGCTGGTCGACGAATATCAGGATACGAACCGGCTGCAGGGCTCGATCCTCAAGGCGTTGAAGCCCGATGGGCGCGGGTTGACGGTGGTCGGCGACGACGCGCAGTCGATCTATTCCTTTCGCGCCGCCACCGTTCGCAACATTCTCGAATTTCCCGGCCAGTTCAGCCCGCCGGCGCGTGTCGTCACGCTGGAGCGCAATTACCGCTCGACCCAGCCGATCCTCACCGCCGCAAACGCCGTCATCGGCCTCGCGGCCGAGGGCTTCACCAAGAGCCTCTGGTCGGAACGCCCATCGGGGATGCGCCCGCAGCTCGTGACCGTGCCGGACGAGATCGCCCAGGCGCGTTGCGTGGCCGAACAGATCCTCGTTAATCGCGAAGCGGGACTGCGCCTGAAGGCGCAGGCGGTCCTGTTCCGAGCTTCCCATCACAGTGCCGCGCTGGAGGTCGAGCTCAGGAGCCGTCACATTCCGTTCGTGAAATTCGGCGGTCTTCGGTTCCTCGACACCGCCCACGTCAAGGACGTGCTGGCCTGCCTGCGGTTTGCCGAGAATCCGCGTGACCGGGTCGCCGGCTTCCGCGTCCTTCAGCTCCTCCAGGGTGTCGGCCCGGGAACTGCCGGCCGCGTGCTTGATCAGCTCGCCGAACGTCCGTCCGGGCTTGCCGAGCTTGCACCGCCGCCCCGGGCGGCGGCCGAATGGGCCCCGTTCGTCGAGCTGATGACCCGCCTGTTGCGGGGCGAGCCCGGCTGGCCGGCCGAGATCGCAGCGCTGCGTGCGTGGTATCAGCCGCACCTGGAGCGGATTCACGACGACGCGGCGGCGCGCGCTCAGGATCTGCTGCAGCTCGAGCAGATCGCCTTCACCTACGCCTCGCGTGAGCGGTTCCTGACCGAGTTGACCCTCGATCCCCCGCAGGCGGTGAGCGACCAGGCCGGCGCGCCGGCGCTCGACGAGGATTATCTGATCCTCTCGACCATCCACTCCGCCAAGGGGCAGGAGTGGAACGCGGTGTTCGTTTTGAGCGCGGTCGACGGATGCATCCCGTCCGATCTCGCAACCGGCGAGACGGAAGAGATCGAGGAGGAGCGGCGACTTCTCTACGTTGCGATGACGCGGGCCAGGGACCAGTTGCAGCTCATCGTGCCGCAGCGCTTCTATGTGCACCAGCAGTCAAGCCGCGGCGACCGCCATCTCTATGCGTCGCGTACGCGCTTCATCCCCGACGCCTTGCGGGCGCTGTTCGAGCGCCGGACCTGGCCCGCGGCCCGCCCTGACGGCTCGGCCAAGCCTGGGCCGACAGCGCGCCGCATCGATGTCGGTGCGAGATTGCGCGGCATGTGGCGCTGATCACAGGCCCCGCCGGCGCCGCTTCTTGGCGGCCTTCCGCGCCGCGTAGCGGGCGTCGCGCTTGGCTTTCTGGTCCGCCTCCAGGGCAGCCTGTCGCTCGGCTTCCTCGGCGGAAACGAGGACCGCGAGCTCGGCGGCCTCGCGCTCGGCCTGTGCGCGTTTCTCAGCCTCGATGGCCGCCTGCCGGGCCAGTTCCTCTTCCCGCGCCTTTCTGGCGGCTTCCCGCTCGGCCGCGCGGACCGCGCGCGCAGCCTCGATCGCTGCTCGCTCGGCCTGCCGTTTCTGGAACTCGGGATCGTCCGGCCCGGGCTTGGTCCGGAACTTCTCGAGCATGGCCTTCCTGGCCTCTGCGGCGGCGTTCTGACGTTCGTGAAACTCTGGGTCTCGGTAGTTGCTCAACGTGGTCTCCGATTGCTCCAGCTTCGTATTGAGAAGCCGCCCTAACCCCCAGAGCATGCTGGGCTTGCTGCGGATGGCATGATGGTTTGGTTGGTGTCCAACCCGGCCCGGCTCTCGGCGGGCAGCCCGCTGGCACGGGCCACAGCCGAATCGGCTGCCGAAAAGCGGTCCAGACCGGTGTCTCTATGGGATGCTTGGCCGGTGTGCAAGGTCTCCGTACGGGCGCGGCGCGCGCTGTTTGTTGGCGAACATTTCGCTCGGTCGCGACGCGTAGACAAGATGCCGATCGTCATGCGACCCATGCCGAGGTTGCGAAGCTGCCATCGGCGGGGGGCGAAGCGGGGCGGAAAATCGCGAGCCACCGCATGATCCTGGCAGATCGCATGTTTACCCAACGTTAACCACGCTGTTTAACTTTCTTGTGAACGGCGCTAATTTCACCCGCTTGGCGGAATAGGCGTCGATTGCGCGGGGACGGCAGTGCAGAGATTCTGTTTAGCCTTGTCTGCTACCATCGGCGCGGGATGAAGAGTTCGGGGTCGTGGGGATTGGGCGCTGATGCGATGGCGTGAGGAGGGGGCCTGCGTCTCGGGCGCGCTGAGGATCGGCGCGGTCGTGTTCGGTTGCGCGCTGCTCGCCAACTGCGCCTCCTCCGACAAGCTCACCAGCCGGGTCGATCCCAAATACGGTGTCGCCGCCAGCCCCCGCGTCATCGAGCCGGGTCAGCCGGTGCCCAAAGGGGGCGGGGCCTACCGGGTCGGCAAGCCCTACCTGGTCGCCGGTCGCATGTACGTGCCCGAAGAGAACCGAAATTATCGCGGCGAAGGCTTGGCGTCCTGGTACGGCGCGGATTTCCACGGTCGCCTCACCGCCAATGGCGAGATCTACGACATGGAGTCGATCTCTGCAGCCCATCCGACGCTCCCCATGCCGAGCTATGTCCGCGTCACCAACCTGGCGAACCGCCGCTCGCTCATCGTGCGCGTCAACGACCGCGGGCCCTATCACGCCAACCGCGAGATCGACGTGTCGGTCCGCGCCGCGCAGCTCCTCGATTTCCACCGCAAAGGCGTCGCCCGGGTGCGGGTCGAATATGTCGCCCCGGCGCCGCTGGAAGGCTCCGACGATCGCAAGCTGATCGCGACCTTGCGAGAAGGGCAGCCCGCTCCGGCGCCGTCGGCCGTAATGGTCGCCTCGGCACGGCCGTTCCTGCCACGCCTCGGTGACACGCCGGTCCCACCCGAGCGGCCGTTCGATCTCGGACACTCTGGAGCGGACGGGCGGGTCGCCGCAGCCCCGGCGCAGAGCCGGCAGGTAATCGCCGCTCCGCTGCCCGGGGTCGCCTACGCGGAAGCACGGCCGACCCTGCGAGCCACCCCGCCGCAAGGGCCGGTGGTCACCAGGGCACCCGCGGGCCCGGGCTACTCGTTCGGGTACGCGCCCACCCCTGCCATGGGCACGAGCACCCTGGCGACCGGCCGCGGGCTCTACTGAGCGTTCAGGACGTCGAATCCATCGGTCTGGGACGGGTGCGCGCCATTGCGGGTCGCGATCTTGCGACGCGGCCGGCCGCCATTGATTTGCCGCAACGCCGCTTGGTACTGGTCTACAAGCCATCAGGACCAGGCGGGCCATGACAACTCGCTCACAGTTCGTCCGCGCGGCGCGGACGTTGGGACCACGGATCGTGCTCGCGTCCGCGCTCGCCCTGGCGGCCGCATGCGCGCTGCCAGGCGCCGCCCGGGCGCAGAAGGCGGGCGAGGGATACCAAACCTCGGCACCGCACGCGATTCTCATCGACGCCGACAGCGGGAGCGTCCTCTACGAGAAGGCGGCCGACCAGCTCACCTACCCGGCGAGCCTTGCCAAGCTGATGACCGTGGAGCTCGTTCTCCACCAGATCAAGGAAGGGGACCTCGATCCCAATACCGAGTTCGTGGTGAGCGAGAATGCCTGGCGGCGCGGCGGCGCGCCGTCGGGCGGTTCAGCCATGTTCGCGCCGCTGCGCAGCCGGGTGAAGGTGATCGACCTCCTGCACGGGGTGATCGTGCAGTCCGGCAACGACGCCAGCATCACGCTTGCCGAAGGCATCGCCGGCAACGAGGCGACGTTCGCCCGCATGATGAACGAGCGGGCGCGCGAGCTCGGCCTGACCAAATCCAATTTCGCCAACTCGACCGGCCTGCACGATCCCGACCTGCAGGTCACCATGCGCGAGCTTGCCAAGCTCGCCCAGCACGTCATCAAGACCTACCCGGAGCACTACAAGATCTACAACGAGCGCGAGTTCACCTGGAACAAGATTCGCCAGCAGAACCGCAACCCGCTGCTGCCGATGAACATCGGCGCCGACGGGCTGAAGACCGGCTTCACCAAGGAAGCGGGTTACGGCCTCATCGGCTCCGCCGTGCAGAATGGGCTGCGCCTGATCGTTGCGATGAACGGGCTCAAGACCATGAAGGACCGGGCCGACGAAGGGCGCAAGTTGCTGGAATGGGGCTTCCGCGCCTTCGAGTCGCGGCCGTTGTTCCCCGAGAACGAGCCCGTCGGCGAAGCGAAGCTGTTCGGCGGCGCCAAGGGGCGCGTCGCGCTCACCGGCGCCGGACCGATCCAACTCCTGGTCCCGCGCGGCGCGAGTGAGAAGATCGTCGCCCGCATCGTCTACACCGGCCCGGTCCGGGCGCCGGTGGAGAAAGGTCGCCCGATCGGCGTGCTGAAGGTCTGGCGCGGCGAGAACATCGTCCTCGAAGTGCCGCTGCAGGCGGCTGAAGACGTGGGGCGTGGAAACTTGAGTCAGCGCGCATTCGATGCCGCCAGCGAGCTCGTGGTCGGGCTGTTCCGCGCCGGCGCCGAGCGCCTCTGAGCCGGGCGCGCCGAGCTGCCCATGCGGGGACGCTTCATCACCTTCGAAGGCGGTGAGGGGACCGGCAAGTCGACCCAGGGTGCATTCCTGGCCGATCGCCTGAAGACCTATGGGCTTGGCGTCATCATGACGCGCGAGCCCGGCGGCTCGCCCGGCGCCGAGGCGATCCGCCACGTGCTGCTGTCCGGCGCGGCGCAACCCCTCGGGTCGCATGCGGAGGCGATCCTGTTTGCCGCCGCGCGCGACGACCATGTACGCCAGCTCATCCGCCCGGCGCTGGAGGCCGGCCATTGGGTCATCTGCGACCGCTTTGCCGATTCGACCCGCGTCTACCAGGGAGTGCTCGGCAACGTCGACCCGCGCGTGATCCGCAGCCTCGAGCGAGTCGCCGTCGGCGATACGCGGCCCGACATCACCTTCGTCCTCGACGTGCCTGCGGCGGTCGGGCTTGCCCGCGCCGCGAGCCGGCGCGGCCGCACAGCCGTCGACCGCTTCGAGGCCGAGACGATAGAATTCCACACCAAGCTGCGCGAGGCCTACCGCGAACTCGCCGAGCGCGAGCCTGATCGCTGCGTGCTGATCGACGCGCAGACCGATGCGACGAATGTCGCCGATGCGATCTGGGCGGTGGTGAACGGCCGCCTCGATCCGGCCTCGGCGCCGGTCATTGAGGCCGCACGGCCATGAGCATCGAGGAGACGGACGCGGAGGCGCTTTATCCCGAGCCCCGCGCGACGGCGGCCTTTTTCGGCCACGAAAGCGCCGAGCGCAGGCTGCTCGACGCCTATCGCACCGGGCGCATCCCGCATGCCTGGCTCATCGGCGGCCCGGTCGGCATCGGCAAGGCGACGCTCGCCTTCCGCATGGCCCGCTTCGTCCTGGCGCACGGCGAGGCGTCGTCGCCAGCGGTCCGCGAGGCGGGTTCGCTCGCGGTCGATTCCGCGCACGCGGTGGCGCGCCAGGTCGCCGGCCAGGCCCATCCCGACCTTCTGGTGCTCGAGCGCACCGAAAACGACAGCGGCAATCTGCGCAGCGTCATCACGGTGGACCAGGTTCGGCGCACGATCTCGTTCTTCGGCTCGACGGCGGGCGCCGGCGGTTGGCGCGTGTGCATCGTCGATAGTGCCGACGAATTGCAGTATCCACAGGCCTCGAACGCTCTCCTGAAGATGCTCGAGGAGCCGCCGCGGCGCGCGCTGTTCCTGTTGGTGAGCCACTCGCCGGGGCGGCTCCTCCCGACCATCCGTTCGCGTTGCTGCCGGATCGACCTGCGCCCGCTCAGCGCGGACGCGCTGGCGCGAGCCGCCGCGGCCGCCAGCGGCCGCGGTGCCGAAGAGGCGGAGGTCCAGGCGGCGGCTGCCGCCGCCGCCGGCAGCGTGCCGCGCGCGCTCGCCTTGTTGGGCGGCGAAGGGCTCAAGCTGCGCGAGCGCGTGATGCAGATGCTGGAAGCGCTGCCGGCGACCGATCCGAGGGCGCTGCATGCGCTCGGCGACGTGCTGGCGGGCGCCGGAGACGATGCGCTCACCGCCTTCGTCGACACGGTGCGCGACTGGCTCTCCGCAAGACTCAGGGGAGGGCCGTCGGAGCCCCGTCTTCTCGCTCGCCTGGCGGAGGCCTGGGAGAAGGTGAACCTGGCCGCGGAGGACGTGGAGGTCTTCAATCTCGACCGCCGGCCGTTCGTGTTTTCCACGTTTTCCGTGCTGGCCGAGGCCGCGCGCGGCTGACCTGCCCGACCCCACGGGCGTCCCTTTGCTTGCCCCGTCTGCGCGCGGTTGATAAACCCCGACGCTCTGCCCGCGACAGACGTGAATCGGCATGGCCCAGCGCTATTACCTGACGACCGCGATCGCCTATCCGAACGGCGCGCCGCATATCGGGCACGCCTACGAAGCCATTGCGACCGATGCGATCGCGCGTTTCATGCGGCTCGACGGCTACGACGTGTACTTCCTGACCGGCACCGACGAACACGGGATGAAGATGCAGCAGACCGCGGCGCGCGAGGGACTCACGGCGCGCCAGCTGCTCGATCGCAACGTGCCGCGCTTCCAGGCCATGGTCAAACGGATGAACTGCTCGAACGACGACTTCATCCGCACCACCGAGGAGCGCCACCATCATTCGTCGGCCGCCATCTGGGAGCGGATGGAGCGGGCAGGCGACATCTACCTCGACAAGTATTCCGGCTGGTACTCGGTGCGCGACGAGGCCTACTACGACGAGAAGGAGACGCGGATCGAGAGCGGTGTCCGCCTCGGCCCGCAGGGCACGCCGGTCGAATGGGTCGAGGAGGAGAGCTATTTCTTCAAGCTCTCGGCCTACCAGGACAGGCTGCTCGACCTCTATGCCCGGGTGCCGGACTTCGTGCTGCCCAAGGAGCGGTTCAACGAGGTGGCGAGCTTCGTGCGCGGCGGCCTGCAGGACCTGTCGATCTCGCGCACCACCTTCGACTGGGGCGTTCGCGTGCCCGGCAATGCCAAGCATATCATGTACGTGTGGGTGGATGCGCTGACCAATTACATCACCGCGGTCGGCTTCCCCGATATCGATGCGGAGGAATTCCGTCGCTACTGGCCGGCCGACCTGCACGTGATCGGCAAGGACATCGTGCGCTTCCATGCGGTCTACTGGCCGGCCTTCCTGATGTCGGCCGGCATCGAGGTGCCGCGCCGCATCTTCAGCCACGGCTTTCTGTTCAATCGCGGCGAGAAAATGTCGAAGTCGGTCGGCAACGTGATCGACCCGTTCGCGCTCTCCGATGCCTACGGGGTCGACCAGCTGCGCTATTTCCTGCTGCGCGAGGTGCCGTTCGGACAGGACGGCAACTACAGCCACGACGCGATCGTGGCGCGCATCAATGCCGACCTGGCGAACGACCTCGGAAACCTGGCGCAGCGCTCGCTGTCGATGGTGGCGCGCAACTGCGGCGGCACCTTACCCGCGCCGGGTGTGTTCACCGCCGCCGACCAGGCGATCCTCGCTTCCGCCGACGGCATGATCGCCAAGGCGCGCGACGCCATGGCGACCCAGCAGCTGCACCAGATCCTCCAGCTCGCCTGGTCGGTGGTCGCCGAGGCCAACCGCTATTTCGCCGGCGAAGCGCCGTGGAGCTTCGCCAAGACCGATCCGCCGCGGATGGGCACGATCCTCTACGTCACCGCCGAGGTGATCCGGCAGGTCGCCATCCTGGCGCAGCCGTTCATCCCCGCGTCGGCGGCAAAGCTGCTGGACCAGTTGGGCGTCCCGGTGGAAGCCCGCTCGTTCGCCAAGCTCGGCGGGACCGAACGGATCGCCCCCGGCACCAAGCTGCCGCCGCCGTCGCCGGTCTTCCCGCGCTACGTCGAGCCCGAAGCCAGCGCCGCGAGCTGATCCCGATGCTGGTCGACAGCCATTGCCACCTCGATTTTCCCGACCTCGTGGCCGACGTGGACGGCGTGCTGGCACGCGCCACCGCGGCCGGCATCGGCCGCATCGTCACCATCTCAACCCGGGTGCGCCGCCACCACGAGGTGCTCGGCATCGCCGAGCGCTTTCCCCAGGTGTTCTGCTCGGTCGGTACCCATCCGCATCACGCCCACGAGGAGCTCGACATCACGGCAGACGACCTGGTGGAGTGGTCACGCCATCCCAAGGTGGTGGCGATCGGCGAAGCAGGGCTCGACTATCACTACGATTTCAGCCCACGGGCGGCGCAGGAGCAGGGCTTCCGCGCTCACATCGCGGCTGCTCGCGCGACCGGCCTGCCGCTGGTGATCCACAGCCGCGAAGCGGACGACGATACCGCGCGGATCCTGACGGAGGAGATGGGGCAGGGGCCCTTCCCGGCCGTTCTCCACTGCTTCACCGGAGGCCGTGCGCTCGCCCAAGCCGGCATCGCGCTCGGCCTCTATGTCTCCTTCACCGGCATCCTGACCTTCAAGGCGTCGAATGAGCTGCGCGCGATCGCCGCCGAGCTGCCGGCCGACCGGATCCTGGTCGAGACCGACGCGCCGTATCTGGCGCCCGGTCGCTACCGCGGCAAGCGCAACGAGCCCGCCTATGTGGTGGAGACCGCCCGGACGCTTGCCGAGGTGCGCGGCGTCTCGCTCGACGACATCAGCCGCCAGACGACCGAGAACTTCTTCCGCCTGTTCGCCAAGGTGCCGCGCGACGCGGCCGTGGCCGCGTGACGCCGGCCGCATGACGCTTGCCTTCACCATCCTGGGCTGTGGCTCGTCCGGCGGGGTGCCGCGCGCAGCGCTCGGCTGGGGCGCCTGCAACCCGAACGATCCGAAGAACCGGCGGCGCCGCACCTCGCTGCTGATCGAGCGGCGCGGCGGCGAGGGCGTCACCCGGGCCCTGGTCGACACGTCGCCCGACCTGCGGGAACAGGTTCTCGATGCCGACGTCGACTGGCTCGACGGCGTCCTGTTCACCCACGACCACGCCGACCACACCCATGGGATCGACGACCTGCGCGGCTTCTGGATTCGCCGGCGTCGGCTGGTCGACGTCTATATGGACGAGGCAACCTCGCGGGTCCTGCGCGCCCGCTTCGGCTACTGCTTCGCAACGCCCCCGGGCAGCGAATACCCGCCGATCTTAGCAGAGCACCGGCTGGTCCCGGGCCGTGAGGTCGAGATCGTCGGCGCGGGAGGAAAAATCCAGGTCCTGCCGTATCGCCAGGAGCACGGCGAGACCACCTCGCTCGGGTTCCGCTTCGGCGCGCTGGCCTACTCGTGCGACGTTAAGGATTTCCCGCCCGAAAGCGTCGCCGCGATCCAAGGTATTGAGGTGTGGATCCTGGACGCGCTGCGCTACACGCCGCATCCGAGCCACATCAGCGTCGAGGAGGCGCTCGCCTGGGTCGCTCGCATCCGTCCGCGGCGGGCGATCCTGACCAACCTGCACACCGATCTCGACTACGAGGCGCTGCGCGCGAAGCTGCCGCAGCACGTCGAGCCCGCCTACGACGGCATGCGGATCGAATGTTAATTCTCCGTCTGATAAAATCGACTTAGACCATTGCTGTGCTTGACATTATGGCCTTGAGCACCGAACGAACCCGCGCGGATTACCGGGACTGATAAGGAAACCATTTCAGTATATTACTGAGTTATCCTCATGTTGAAAACTGTGGGGACCGTTTTAGCTCGCACCTACGAAATCCCTGTATTAAAATATTCCATAATATCTCTTATGCGAATCAAGCGGCGAAATCGGGGGCGCGGGGAACGACAACCCAGGCGGATCGTTAAGCCGGTGTTCCCGCGGGCTGCGCAAGTCGGCCCCGCGAAATCCGTTCAACGAGGTCAATCAACCAATGAGCAAGGTCCGAGCGCTCGAACCGCGCAAGCCGCCGTCATCCCTGGAGACTCCCCACCGATCTTCCCGCCGAGGGCGTGGCCGCCATATCGGCCGCGCTGAACGCGCTCTTGGCGGACGCGTTTGCGCTCTATCTGAAGACCAAGAATTTCCATTGGCACGTCAGCGGACCGCACTTCCGCGACTACCACCTCCTCCTCGATGAGCAGGCCGCGGAGATCCTCGGCACCACCGACGAGCTGGCCGAACGGGTCCGCCGGATCGGCGGCACGACCCTGCGGTCGATCGGACATCTGGCCAGCCTGCAGCGGATCAAGGACAACGACGCCGAGTTCGTTTCCCCGCTCGATATGCTGCGCGAGCTGATGCTCGACACCAAGACCGTCGTCGGCCACATGCGGGAGACTCACGGCATCGCCGAGGAGCACGAGGATGTGGCGACCGCGAGCATCCTGGAGACCATGATCGACGCCGCCGAGAAGCGGGTCTGGTTCCTGTTCGAGGCGAGCCGCTCAGCCGACCGAACCGGGCACTGAGCCATTTCCCTGTGGGAGGGCATTCCCGCGCCATCGCGGGAATGCCCGGACTTTGCTACCGTCCGCCGGTGCCCGGACCCCTGCCCCCCAAACCGTCGCGCGACATCGGCCGGCTCCTCGAGATCATGGCGGCCCTGCGCACGCCCGGCTCGGGCTGCCCATGGGATCTCGAGCAGAGCTTTGCGACGATTGTCCCCTACACGATCGAGGAGGCCTACGAGGTCGCCGATGCGGTCGCGCGTGGCGATCTTGCCCACCTGCGCGACGAGCTGGGCGATCTCCTGCTGCAGGTCGCGTTCCATGCCCGCATGGCGGAGGAAGCCGGTGCTTTCGATTTCGGCGACGTCGTGCAGGCCATCACCGCGAAGCTCGTCCGGCGGCATCCCCATGTCTTCGGCGCGGCGCGCGGGCTCTCGCCGGACGCCGTGAAGGAACTATGGGAACAGATCAAGGCCGAGGAGAAGGCCGAGCAGGACGGCGCAGCCGACGCGAAGCCTGAAGGCGCCCTGGCCGGGGTTCCGCTCGCCCTACCGGGGCTCACGCGTGCGCTTAAGCTGCAACAGAAGGCCGGCAAGGTCGGCTTCGACTGGAACGATCCCGCGGCCGTCCTGCACAAGATCCGCGAGGAGACCGACGAGATCGAGGCCGAGATCCGGGACGGCGACCGGCATCTGGCGGCCGGCGAGGTGGGCGACCTGCTGTTCGCCGTGGTGAACCTCGCCCGCCACCTCGACATCGATCCCGAGGCGGCCTTGCGGGCGACCAACCAGAAATTCGAGCGCCGTTTCGCCGCCATCGAGCAGGCGCTCGCCGCGCGCGGCACGTCGCCCGAGGAGGCCACCCTGGCGGAAATGGACGCGCTGTGGGACGCCGCGAAAGCGGCGGAGAAGGCCGGCGCCGCGGGTTCGTAAAGTCTTACCGGCCGGCGACGGTCCCGAACTCGGTGCCGCGCATGACCTTCCCGATGTTGCGCCCGAACTTCCGTCGCACCAGCTCCGCCTTGGACGGGTCCGTGCGCACCGTCATGGCGAGCCGCCCATCCTCCTCGACCGACTTGGCGAGCACCTCGGTGTGGCGGTGGAGCCAGCTCGCGCCTGCACCATCGGCCGGATCGAGGCTAAGGACGAAGGTGGAGCGCCCAGCCACCACCCGCAGCTCGATCGCCTCCTGGAGCCGGTCGATCCCCTCCCCGGTGGTCGCCGAGACCAGGACCGGTCGCTGCTCGAGCGGCGCCCGCTCGGCGCGGTTCGCAAGCTGCACGCGCCGGTCCGGCTCGACCAGGTCGAGCTTGTTGCACACTTCGATCAGGCGCTGGCCGTCCTGCGGATCGATGTCAAGCTGACGCAGCACCTCGCCGACGTCGTGCGCCTGCGCCTCGCTGTCATCGTGGGAGATGTCGCGCACGTGCAGGATCACATCGGCCTCGATCACCTCCTCGAGCGTGGCGCGGAAGGCGGCGACCAGCATGGTGGGCAGGTCGGAAATGAAGCCGACCGTGTCGGACACGATGATCTTGGTCCCGTGCGGCAGGTCGACCGCCCGCAAGGTCGGATCGAGCGTCGCGAACAGCATGTCGGCGGAGAGGACCTCAGCGCGGGTGAGCCGGTTGAACAGGGTCGACTTGCCGGCATTGGTGTAACCGACCAGCGCCACGATCGGGTACGGTACGCGCTTGCGGCTCTCGCGGTGGAGCTTGCGGGTGCGCTTGACGCCTTCGAGCTCCCGCTCGAGCCGGGCGATGCGCTCGGCGATCACCCGACGGTCGGCTTCGAGCTGGGTCTCGCCCGGCCCGCCGAGGAAGCCGAAGCCGCCGCGCTGGCGCTCCAGATGGGTCCACGACCGCACCAGCCGGCTCTTTTGGTAATTGAGGTGGGCGAGCTCGACCTGCAGCGTGCCCTCGCGCGTGCGCGCCCGCCGGCCGAAGATCTCAAGAATAAGCCCGGTGCGGTCGAGCACCTTGACGTTCCAGGCCTTCTCCAGGTTTCGCTGCTGCACCGGGGATACCGGGCAGTCCATGACGACAAGCTCGGCTTCGAAGGTCTTGGCGAGGCCGGCGATCTCCTCGACCTTGCCCTTGCCCAGATAGGTGGCGGGCCGGATGTCCGTGAGCGGAACGAGCCCGCTGTGCACCACCTCGAGGTCGATAGCCCGGGCGAGCCTGACCGCCTCCTCGAGGCGGGCCTCGGGCGCGCGTGCAACCGGGTCGAGGCGCGCGTCAGGCGCGCGGCCCGACGGGCCGCGCCGGAACGGCGTGATCACGATCGCACGCGCGACCCTCCTGCCCGCTTCATTCGAGCTCAGGCGATCGCTGTGCCGGTCGCGACGACGCGGTTCCAATCAGACCTTTTCCGCAGCCGAGTTCTCCTCGGCCCCTTCGAACAGCTGGATCGGGTGACCCGGCATGATCGTGGATATAGCGTGCTTGTACACGAGCTGCGAGTGGCCGTCGCGCCGCAGCAGCACACAAAAATTATCGAACCAGGTGACGACGCCCTGAAGTTTCACGCCGTTCACCAGGAAGATGGTGAGCGGTGTCTTGCTCTTGCGTACGTGATTGAGGAAGGTGTCTTGAAGATTCTGCGAGCGGTCGGCCGCCATTGCCGTTGTTCCGTTATTTTGCCCGCGGCGTTGCCCCGTCCGCGAGACATTCTTGTAGAGTCCATTCGCCCTATGTGGATTCCCCTGCGTGGACTTTGGCACCGCTATTAGATGGCACGTCCCCGGTGAGTGCAAGCCCAACTTCGCGGCCGGGGATGGTGATGCCCATAGGGTCAATCGCGACGCGGCTCAGCCGATCTCGGCAAAGCGATGGAAATCGCGGCGTAGCGCCGTTGCAACCAGGCCGGGAGCCCCGTTACCCACCGGCCGCCCGTCGATCGACACGACCGGCATGACGATCTGGCTGGCCGAGGTGACGAACGCTTCGCGTGCCGCGTAGGCCTCCTCCACCGAGAATTTCCGCTCCTGGAACTTGAGCCCCTGACCGGCGACGACATCGAGCGTCACCGTGCGGGTGATCCCGCGCAGGATGCCGTGATCCGCCGCGCGCGTGACCAGCGTGCCGTCGCGGGTGACGATCCAGGCGTTGCTCGAGGCTCCTTCGGTGACGAACCCGTCCACATCGACGAACCAGGCCTCCTTGGCGCCGGCATCGCGGGCCATCTCCTTGGCCAGCACGTTGGGCAGGAGCGACACCGACTTGATGTCGACCCGTTCCCACCGATTGTCGGGAACGGTGCGCACCGCGATGCCGTCGGCCGCGGTCTTCTCCGAGCGGGCCGGATCCAGGCTGCGCGCCGTCACGACGATGCTCGGCGCCGTCCCCGCGGCGGGAAACAGGAAATCGCGCCGCGCCACACCGCGCGTCACCTGCAGATAGACGAGGCCGTCGCGGACCCGGTTGCGGCGCACCGTCTCGCGCAGGACAACGCCGAGCGCGTTGAGGGGCATCGGCAGGGCCATGCGCAACTCGGTGAGCGAGCGCACCAGGCGCTGCATGTGCCGCCGCTCGTCGACCAGCTGCCCTGCCCTCACCTCGCACACTTCGTAGACGCCGTCGGCGAACTGGTAGCCGCGATCCTCCACATGCACCGTGGCCTCGCGATACGGCAGGTAGCGTCCATTCACGTAGATGATGCGCGACATCGGGCGGCAGGGGACGGCTGGCTTGCGATGAACGGGATCAGTCGAATCATCCTCGTTCCTCTGTCCTCCCTCGTCGCTCGGCTGTCAACTGATTCCCAGCGCCTTGAGCTTGCGATGGAGCGCCGAGCGCTCCATCCCGACGAACTCTGCGGTGCGCGAGATGTTGCCGCCGAATCGGCTGATCTGCGCCAGCAGGTATTCGCGCTCGAACACTTCGCGCGCATCGCGCAGCGGCAGGCCCATGAGCTGCTCGCCACCGCCGCCATTGGGCATCGCCGGCACCATTGCACCGACTTCCTGCGGCAGCATGCTGGCGCTGATCACCGCGTCGGCGTCGCCGCCGGCGAGGATCATCAGCCGCTCGACGTTGTTGCGCAACTGACGCACGTTGCCCGGCCAGTCGTGCGATTGCAGCACGGCGATCGCATCGGTGCCGATCTTGCGCTTGGGCAGCCCGGTGGTGTGGGAGATCTGGTCCATGAAATAGTCGATGAGCTCGGGGATGTCCTCGCGGCGTTCCGCCAAGGGTGGAACCCGGATGGGCACCACCGAGAGCCGGTGGAACAGGTCCTCGCGGAACTTGCCGGCGGCGATCTCGGCTTCCAGGTTGCGCGCCGTGGACGACACGATCCGCACATCGACCGAGATTTTCTTCGTGCCTCCCACGCGGGTGAACATCTGGTCGACCAGCACGCGCAGGATCCTGTTCTGCGTCTCGCGCGGCATGTCGGCGATCTCGTCGATGAACAGGGTGCCGCCGTCCGCCTCCTCCAGCGCGCCCGGCTTGCGCGCCTGCGAGCCGTTCGAGGCCTCGACGCCAAACAGCTCCGGCTCCATGCGCTCGGGCGTGATCGCGGCCGCGTTGATCACCACGAACGGCCCGTTGGCGCGGTGAGACAGGGAATGGATGCTGCGGGCAGCAAGCTCCTTGCCGGCGCCCGACGGCCCGACGATGAGGATGCGGCTGTTGGTCGGCGCGACCTTGTCGATGGTCTGGCGCAGCTGACCGATCGCGGACGAGTGCCCGACCAGCGACGACGGCAGCGGCGACCAGGCTTTGAGCTCCTTGACCTCGCGCTTCAGCCGCGAGGTCTCCAGTGCCCGGTCGGCGACCAGGACCAGCCGGTCGGCCTTGAACGGCTTCTCGATGAAGTCGTAGGCACCGCGCTTGATCGCCGACACGGCGGTTTCGATGTTGCCGTGCCCCGAGATCATCACGATCGGCAG
Organism: uncultured Alphaproteobacteria bacterium; assembly: GCA_963777755.1. Classification (GTDB taxonomy): domain Bacteria; phylum Pseudomonadota; class Alphaproteobacteria; order Rhizobiales; family Xanthobacteraceae; genus DATFWC01. The sequence continues at coordinate 6,576 of CAVZSC010000036.1, read as the reverse complement.
GTCCTGATGCTCGGTCTTGATCGCATCGAGCAATTGCAGCCCGTCGAGGCGGCTGCCCTGCAGCCAGATGTCGAGGAACACAAGGCTCGGTTTGCGCGACGTCACCGCGGTGAGCGCATCGTCGCTGTCGTGCGCCGTGCGTGTCGCGTAGCCCTCGTCCTGCAGGATACCCGCCACCAGCTCGCGGATGTCAGCTTCGTCGTCTACGATGAGAATATCGGCCGCCATGACACTATCTCTCGCCCGCGACCAGACGCATCCTGGGCTCCGCCTCGCCCGCGCCTGCCGCCTTGGAATTGCTCTGCGTCCCCTCTGAATTCGAAGTCTCGCCGCCTCCGATTTCAGCAGCGGCGAATTTCAGCCGCATCCAGGCGCCGCGGCCCCCCTTGGCCACGTCCGGTGCGTCGAACAGCTCCAGCTTGCCGCCGTGCTCCTCGAGAATCTTGCCGACGATCGCGAGGCCGAGGCCGGTCCCCTTTTCGCGCGTCGTCACATAGGGCTCGAGCAAGCGATTGCGGTTCTCCTTCGGCAGCCCGGTCCCGTTGTCGATCACGTCGATGAGGATGTCGCCCGCCTCGCGAGTGACCCGCACCAGGATCCGGCCGCGCCCGCGGTCGGCCGCCGGCACCGCACCGATCGCTTCGGCGGCGTTCTTCACGATGTTGGTGAGTGCCTGCGAGATCAACCGGCGATCGAAACGCGCCGGTATCGCCTCGTCCGCCGCCTCCACGTCCATGTCGACGTCGGGATGGCCGACCCGCATCATGAACACGACCTGGCGCACCGTCTCGGCCACGTCCTCGGCGGCGATCACCGGCTTCGGCATGCGGGCGAAACGCGAGAACTCGTCGACCATGCGCTTGATGTCGTCCACCTGCCGCACGATCGTGTCGGTGCACTGCTCGAACACCGCCTTGTCTTCCTTGATGGCGTGGCCGTACTTGCGCCGCAGCCGTTCGGCCGAGAGCTGGATCGGGGTGAGCGGGTTCTTGATCTCGTGCGCGATGCGGCGGGCGATGTCGGCCCAGGCCGACGAGCGCTGCGCGGTCACCAGGTCGGTGATGTCGTCGAGCGTGATGACGTAGCCGTGGTCGCTCGCGCCGGACCGCTCGGTGGTCACGCGCACCGACAGGTTACGCTCGCGGCCGCCACGGTTGATGGTGATCTGGCCCTGCACCAGGCGCAGCGCGCCCGTGCGGGCTTCGTCGAGCAGCGTGACGAGCTCCGGGACGACCTCCGCCAGCGGCTGGCGCAGCGTTTCGGCTTCGCTGTGCCCGATCAGCTTTTCAGCGGAGCGATTGAGGATGCTGATCAGCCCCTCCGGATCGACGCCGATCACGCCGGCGCTCGCGCCCGCCAGCACCGCTTCGGTGAATCGGCGGCGGCTGTCGATCACGTCGTGCGCGCGGATGAGGTCGTCGCGTTGCGTGCGCACCTCCTGCGTCATCTTGTTGAAGGTCTCGCCGAGCTGGGCGAGATCGCCCTCCTGCTCGCGCACCGGCACCTGCACATGGAGATTCCCGGACGACACCTCGTTGGCGGCGCCGATCAGCCGGCGGATGGGCGCGACCAGGCTGGCGGCGAAATTCAACCCGATCCACACCGCCGACAAGAGGCAGATGAGGGCGATGACGGTGAACATCAGCCCGAAGGCTACCTGCACGCCGAGTCGCCGCGCCTCCAGGCTCGCATATTCGAGCACGCCGGCTTGCGTCGCCTGCAGTTGCTCGAGCACCTTTGGATTGAGCGGCCGCGCCACGTAGAGATAGGCATCGTCGTAGCCACGCAGCTTGATGATCGCCGCCACGTAGTCGGCGTTGGGCAGGAGCGCGATCTGCGGCTCGGCATCGCCGACCTCCGCCAATCCCTCCCGCGAAGGCCCGAGGAAATCGCGACTGAATCCGAGGTCCACCCGCTCGATGACGGCGAGATCGCCGCGGATCATCAGCGCGGCCGGCAGGCCGCGAATGGAGGCCTGTGCCTTGAGGAACTGGCGGAAGCGCTCGCGATCCTGGTCGAACATCGGCCTGGCGCGGGCGAGATCGACCGACATCGCCATGATGTCGCCGCGCACGGTCTCGGCATGCTCCCGCACATAGGCCTGGGCCACGGTCAATGAGTTCTCGATCACCGCGCGGGTGCGGGTTGAGAACCAGCGGTCGAGCGCGCGGTCGATGGTGAGGCTTGCGACCACCGCGATGAGGATCGCCGGGACGGCGGCAATCACCGAGAACAGCCCGACGATGCGCACGTGCAGTCGCGCGCCCGCCTGGCCGGAACGCCGTGCCTGCAGGACCTTCCACACCTCGCGCGCAATGACGCCGAGCAGCACCAGCACGGTCACCGCATTGCCGGCGAGCACGCTGACGACGACCCGGTGGGTCGGCACGATCGGCGTCAGCCCCATCAGGATGAGGAACGTCGCCAGGGCCGACAGCAATGCGATGACGACGGCTCCCGGTCCAATGAGGCCGCTCGCGAGCTTGCGCGCGGGCGCGGCCGGGACCGAAGCGACTCCCGTGGCGACGTCGTCGACGCTGGTCATGAACCCCCGACAAAGCTCTACGCAGGTGAACGCAAATTAACAGCCAATGATGCTTTTCTACAACAATGTTGCCGGATTGCGACATTTCCGCGGCGCGTCCCGACCCGGCGGGGAAAACCACCAATTATCTCCAATTCCGCAGCCGCTGCCAGTGCGGTTAGAAGGGCATGGTCACCCCCTCAGACGGGCAACTCAACGCACAGATTGGGATCGAAATGGCTTTGCTACCCAACAATGGACCTCCGGCAACGGCACCTTCCTCGGCATAGAGCTGGGCCATGCCGACGTCCGCGGTGTAGCCGACGTCGCCGTTGCCATCCATAACCGCCTTCATGGCGCTGATGGTCGACGAGTAAGGACTGACCGTGATGAAGGTATTCGCCGCCGAAAGCCTCATAAAGGACCTTCATCATCGCCGCGGCGACCTGATAGCCGTAGGAATTTGGGCTCGAAGTCGCCCAGCGAATGGACTTGCGTTGCGCGCCAGCCGGCTCCGTCGCCGAAACGACCAAGATGGCGGCAACGACCGCCGGGATCACGGCGAAGGCAAGACCCGATCTTGTGTTCGACATCGGCAGCCTCCCATTTGGTCTCCCGCCTGGCGGCAACGTCTGTGCCCGAACCCTAAGCTCGCGCACCGGCGAACTCGCCATGGCCGGTGCACCGGGATGCTCGCGTTACCCCGCCTGCCGCGGCAGGCGCGCGATGGACCCGGCCGCGTCGCGCCGGTCCGCCTCCATCTTGGCGATGATCTTAGCGGCGCCTCATTCTATGACCTCGTCGGCGCGGGCGAGCAGGGTCGGCGGGACGGTAAGGCCGAGCGCCTTGGCGGTCTTGAGGTTGATCACGAGTTGATACTTGTTCGGTGCCTGCACCGGCAGGTCGGCGGGCTTCTCACCCTTGAGGATGCGGTCGACATATCCGGCCGCAAGGCGGTTTTGATTGATGATGTCCGGGCCATATGCGAGCAGACCGCCCTCGGCGGCGAAGAATTCTGAAGTAGACTGCGGGCAGCTTGTGCCGGGCCGCCAGCCCGATGATCAGTGTGCGATGAACCTGCAGCCAGCGCGCTGCCGTCACGATCAGGCCACCGTTCGTGCCGCGCGCGACGAAGGCCATCACGGCACGTTCAATCTCGGTGGCGTCGCGCAAATTGACCGGGCTCACATCCAGCCCGAGCGACGGCGCCACCGCCTGGATCGCGCCCCATTGGCCGAGCCCGGCCGGACATAGCGGGGTCGCGAACGATGGCCACACGTGTTACGTGCGGCGCTATGTCCTTGAGCAGCTCCCAACCATTCGTGCCGCTCCCGAGCAACTTGGCCACAGTCAACCGGAGCGAAATCCGTGACATTGCCGCCCGGCCGCTCGATGCTTGCGACCAGACCGGCGCCGACCGGATCGGCACCGATGCGAATACAATCGGCGTCGTCGCGGTAGCGGCTTTGCTGCTGCGCCTCCGGACACCGGCCCTGATCGCGTCGGCTTGCCTGCGCACGAGTTCGGCCGCCAGTCCCGGTAGACGATCTTGCTGATTGCCCGCCCAGCGATCCTCGATGGCGACATTTTTGCCCTCGACGAATCCGCGTCATTCAGTCCCTGCCGAAAAACGACTGTATATGCGAGCCGGTAGCTGGGGTGCTTCTGAGAAATCCGACCACCGGCATCGCCGGCTGCTGCGCGCGCGCCGCGAGCGGCCACGCCGCCGCGCCGCCGAGCACCCCGATGAACGCGCGCCGTGTTCATTCGATCACCTCGTCGGCGCGGGCGAGCAGGGTCGCGGGGATTTCCAGGCCGAGCGCTCGCGCGGTCTTGAGGTTGATGACCAGCTCGTATTTGGTTGGTGTCTGCACCGGGAGGTCTGCCGGCTTTTCGCCCTTGAGAATGCGGTCAACATAGCTGCCAGCTTGCCGAAATGGTCCAATCGAATTGATGCCATACGACAATAGACCGCCTGCCGTGGCAAATAGACGAAGCGGATAGAGTGCAGGTAACCGGCCGTGAGCAGCCCGAGCGACGATCAACTCCGCATGAGCCGAGGTGAAAGCATCGGGAACGACGATCAGGCCGCTATTCCGCTCCCGTGCGACCCGGTCCAAAACCCGCTCGATCTCTTCCCCAGCGGCAGCGGGTGTGCCGACGATCTGAACGGCAAACGATGATGCCACCCCCTCGGCGACTTGCACGTAGGCCCAGCCGCCGCCGGGAGCCGTCGAGGGGTTGAAAAGCATCGCCACCCGCTGCACAGAAGGCATGCACTCCTTCAACATCTCCAGCCACTTGCCGGCGAAAGAGAACTCGAAGCTGGTGATGCCCGTGAGATTTCCGCCCGGCCTGGCCAAGTTTGTCACCAGACGATCGCCGACAGGGTCGGCCACGAACACGAACACCACAGGAATGTCGCTGGTGTACTGTTGAAGCACCCGCGCCGCCGCCGTGGTATTGGCGAGGATGACATCCGGCTTCAGGCTTACCAGCTCCTTTGCAAAATCCTGAAGCTTTGCCTCATCGCCGGCAGCCCAGCGAGTTCGATCTGAATATTGCGCCCTTCGACTCGCCCCAACCGATGCAATTCCTCGCGAAATGCTGCGGTGCGCGCGCGCCCTTCTTCGTTATCACGGATTGCCATGAGCACACCGATCCGCCGCATCCGCTCGGCCTGCTGCGCGCGCGCCGCCAGCGGCCACGCCGCCGCGCCGCCGAGAACCGCGATGAACTCCCGCCGCCGCATGTCCGCCTCCCCCAGGCTGAGGACGAACCTCTATCATATCCGGATGAAGCTGTTTGTGCGTCACAGCAAAAATTGGCCGCCGATGTCTCAGATGGGGTCAAGAGCGGCCCAAAGGCCACGTCCGCGTTGAGTCCGCCTGTACCCCCCAATAGCCGACGTAATGTTGCAGCGCCGCGACTTGCAGCTTCGTGCCATCAAGCGGCCTGCGAGCAACCGCAACAAAAGACAGCCCCGTTGACCTCGATCACCTCGTCGGCGCGCGCGAGCAAGGTGGCTGGAATTTCAATGCCGAGCGTCTTGGCTGTTTGCAGGTTGATGACAAAACTCGAACTTGGTCGCCTGATCGACCGGCAGCTCGGACGGCTTCGCGCCCTTGATATTCTCGCCCAGTATGAATGCCGGCCCGGCGATAGGCGTCCGCGAGGCTGCTAGCGAACGACGCCGCGGCGACGACGTACAGGGCGATCGCGATCACGACGACCGCGCTGTATCCGAGGCTCATCGCCAGCAGGATCGCCAGGAACGCGCTCAATACCGAGGCGCAGCCGTTGATGCCCACGCCCAGGGCACGAGCGCCGCGCGCGTCGCCGCAACGCGGGCGAGCGCCAAGGGAAACGGCATTCCCATGAAGAACGCCAACGGCGCAATCAGAGCCAACGACACCGCGATCTTGAGCGCGTCGGGCAGGGGCATCAGCCAGCGAAAGAGCGGCAGGGCGAGAACGAGATGCATGAGCGCCGCGTGCCGATCCGGCGACGGCCAACGCCAGCGCCGGGTGGCGAACGTGGAGGAAGCAGCGCAACAGCCGGTCGGCTACGCCAATCGACGGGCGCTGAGGCGATCGCGCACGCAAGGCTTCGAGACGCGCCGTCAATATCGGTACGATTCCACTGCCAAGGCCGGCGAAGAACAGAAAGCCGCACAGCACGACCGAAATCGCGTAAACCGGATGACCGAGGAACAGCACGAAGCGCTGAATGGAGGCGATCTCGATGAACAGGAACGCAAGGCCGATCGCCAGGAAGTAGAGGGCGACGCGCCATCGCGCGAGATCGGCGGCCGCGGCTTCCCGCCGCTCGCGGCCGACCACAGCAATGGTGCAAGGATCAGGAGCAAAGCGAGCGCCGCCGCTTGGATGAGCGTCGCCGCCAGCACGAGGTAGCCCCAATCGAGCAGCGCCGCACCGCCGAGAGCGCGCCGCTCGAGCAGCTCCGGCAGCGCCCGCCATTCGAAGAAATCGAAGAAGGTACGGCCGGTTGTCGGTGGTCGGCGCGATGTCGAACTTGTAATCGCGAAGGAA
>CAVZSC010000035.1:0-357518 GCA_963777755.1 uncultured Alphaproteobacteria bacterium | reverse complement strand
GCCCTGCTGCGCGCGCGCCACAAGCGGCCGGCACGCCCCGCCGCGCCGCCTAGCATCGTGATGAACGCCGCGGCGCCTCATTCAATCACCTTGTCGGCACGGAGCAGAAGGCTAAGCGGCACCTCGTGGCCAATCGCTGAGGCCGGTCTTTTGACATTCATCGCCAGCTCGAAGCGCGTCGGCTGCTCCACTGGGAGGTCGCTTGGCTTCGCGCCGCGAAACAGCTTGACGAGCTGCTGAGCTACCAGCACCCGAAATGTCTCGATGAGACGCGGGCCGTACGCGATAAAGCCGCCCTCCTCAGCAATTTCCGGCCATTGGTACATAGCAGGTAGGCGAAGAACGGCTGTACGCTCGATGATGGCCCGCCGGTTGGCAACGAGAAGCGGAGACGCCAGCACGTTGATGGCCGCGACATTCCAGGCTCGCGCGGCGTCGAGTGCAGGTATCACCTCTTCCGATTTGGTTATCCGCTGGGCCAAGAGTTCCACCCCGCGTCGGCGCGCCGCTTCTTGCAGACTTTGCAGGTGCTGCGGCGTGGTCGTGTTCATATCAGCCAGTGCCGCTAACACCCGAACTCGGGGCACCGCCTCAAGCACGACATCCTGCCGCTTACCATCAAGCTCTGTCGCGAATATGCTAACTCCGGTCGTGTTGCTGCCGGGTTGGGCCAGCGAGCGCACGAGCCCTGCGCCAACCATATCGTCCGTTACCGCAAGGATTGGTATGGTCTCGGTCGCCCGTTGAGCGACGCGAACTGCTGCTTCAAGGCCATCGGACTCACCAGCGCGGCCCGCTGAGTCAGGGAGAGGGGTTGCCCATAAGCAGGACCCCGGCGCTCCTCACGATGCCGGGGTCTGACCGAGGCTGGTGTGATGCCTGGGGAGACTGACCCGAGCCTCGGCACCGGCCATAGTGCAGCTGGTGCCGGGGCGCTGTCTGTCCGAAAGCCGACTCGTGCATGATCCGTGCTCTCAGCCGGATTGCTGCGTCACAGAAGAACCGTTGCCGTGACCGCTTGATAATGCTGCATCCCCTGCCGGGATACAGCCGTCTGGGTACAGCCTGGGTAGTTTTTTAGCACCAAACCAGGGCGGTTCAGCCGCGTGCAGCTCGCCGGCCGACTCCGGCAGGGACCGTAGCAACGCTCTGCCGCTGGCCGGGCATGTCGGTACGCGTAGCAGGCGGCACGGGCTGGCAGCGGACCTCGCGCTGGTGCGGATGCTCAGGACGGGCGACGATCCACCAACGGCCAGCGATCGAGCGCATGCCGTAGATGCCGGGTAGAAGTTGGCACATCGGACGCCGCCAAGGCTCGGAGAAGACGAGCACGTGGTTAGCAGCGACGTCGGCCGTCCTGCGCGGCGCTCCGCTCCTTCAGCGGCTAGGGCTATCTCAGGACCTCCGGCGCGAAAAGGTCGCGCTCTGGGTGCAGGTCAACATGAAGAAGGATCTGCGCGAGGTCTACTTGGCGCCGAACCGGGCTTCGGCCGAGGTGGCAATTGACGCATGCGACGAACACCGGAAGATCGTGCCGCGTTTGCGCCTTGATTACGCTGTCAGCTACCGAGCGAGAAAAGGAGGTTGGTGACGACGAGGTCTTTCGTCTTGAGCCTCAGGATTACAAAGACAATATCGTTGGGGAGCGGCTCGGCGCTGCAAAGCGTTTGAGGCTTCAGGAAGTGGAGGATGCGAAGACACTGGTGGCCTGTGATATATGTTCCTTCTCGATATGAATAGGGGACCAAGATGAAGAGTACCATAATCGTTATATCTCTTCTTTTGATGAGTTCGTCCTCTGCTTATGCCATAAAATGCAAAAGCTCTGTGGATCATAACGACAGAGGTCCAGGATGGTGGAGCTGGAGACTTGTAGAAGGTCGAAAATGCTGGTTCAAGAAAGTCGGATCAATGCCACCTAAGTCTACACTTTCATGGAAGAGTGAGTATGTAGATCCAGAGGTAACGTCAAGCAGGCGTCAAGAAATAAAACACATACCAACTCCAATCGAATCTAAAGGTCAGCCCTTACTAGATGAAAGACATAGATCAGAAATAAAGATTGCCACGGCCCCCACCTCACCTCCACCAGAGCCCGTGATCGAGCCGCCGTCCGCCGAGATGTTGAAGACGCTGCAGGAGCGAGCCGCCGAGAGGTTGAAGGCGCTGCAAGAGCGGGCTGAGCTCAAGCCGGTGCGCACGGTCCTTGCCAATCCGCACGAGCTTCGTAAGCCCGATATGCCGCCCGACATTCAGCCGCTGGTGCCGCCCGACATTGTGCCGCTGCCCGGGCCAAGACCGCCGAAGTTTGTGCCTCTGGCGTGGTTTCCGTTGCTGCTGGCGGGGATGATGTTGGGGAATGCCGCCGCCCGCCGCCGACAGCCCGATCATTGTCGAAATCATTCAGCGCGTGCGGGAGGCAAAATAAGCGCCTCCATTTGATCCAGCACCAGAGGTGGGGCTTGCCCTGATTGGTACCCGAGCAAGTCGCAGCGGGGTGGAGCTGTCGGCTTTCGGACAGACGGCGGCGCGGTCATTCGACGCCTCGGAAGATACCCGTGCTTGACTTGATTTTTTTGCCCCACCCCGACGGGTTGTACACGATGGCTGGCGCGGGCGTTTTACCAACTTGAATATTTGATTTTAAATCAAGGTTTCCCGCTGCTCAGGCGCGTTCAAAGTGGCACACCCCGGCGCCGCCGGCACGTTAACCGCCGCTTAACCAGCGCCGTGTGACCTTCACCAGGGGTTGCCCGGTGGCCCATGTGACCTCGGATGTACGGGCGCATGGGCCACTGCCGGCATAGCCCGCCGCCCTCGACCGTCCACATCCAAGGCTAGCCCTCAGGATGCGCGGCATAGCGCCGGAAAAACCTCCCGACAGACTGATCCCCTCCATCAACATTGGACGGTGTAGTCGTCGGGGCTTCCCCAGTCGGGATCGTAGGATTGGATGCGCCGCAGGATCAAGCGGCGGCCTCTCGCCAATGGCACGGTATCGAAGCAGCCGACGCTCCAACTAAGCCACTGGTCCCCAAAAACGGGGGCCCTTCACTGGCTCTTGTAGTCTGCAGCTACCTCATGAGGGCAGCGCGCGCCGCGCCGGTGCTGGCGCTATTGTCGCCGTTGAGTACCACCACCCGCGTGCCGACATTGACTCGCCTGTAGAGATCCTCGATATCCTCATTGAGCAAGCGAATGCAGCCCGAGGAGACGAATTTCCCGATGGTTGAAGGCTGGTTGGTGCCGTGAATGCGGTAGATCGACTTGCCGAGATAGAGTGCTCGGGCGCCGAGCGGATTGCCCGGGCCCCCGGCCATGAATTGGGGCAGGTATGGCTGGCGTTCGAGCATATCCGCCGGCGGATGCCAGTCAGGCCACTGGGACATTCTTGAAACGCGCTCTTCGCCTGACCAGGTGAACCCCTCCCGACCCACGCCAATGCCGTAGCGGAGCGCCTTGCCGGTGCCGAGCACCAAATACAGATAGGTGTTAGGCGTATCCACGATAAGTGTGCCGGCCGGTTCGCTGGTCCGATAGTCGACCAACTGGCGCCGAAGCTGCGGCGCCAACTCTTGCGGATCGCCTTCCTCCGGCTGATCGTTTTGAGGAAGGGCCGCGTATCGGGGGTGGCCCCCACCAGTCAGTGGACTTGGCTCGCCAATCGTGGCGGGCGGGCGCGGCGCCCCAAATCCGTCTTCGATCCATCGAGATGGCTGATCGTCCGATCGCAGACGGGGGTCGCTGGGGCCGGTCGGCGGACTTGACTCCCCTATCCGGGCGGGCGGGCGCGGGGGCTCGAAACCAACTGGCCGACGGTACTCGCGCCGCCCGTCCGCCAGCGAACCATCATTAGTCATATCGATCGGCCCGGCTCGGTAGGGCGGAGACTTAGCTGGGTAGGGATAGTACTGTGCGAGGGCAGCACCGGGCGGCACGGCACAGCCAATCACGGAGGCAGTAAGGGCAATGGTCCAACGGATCATGAAATTCCTCACGTGGTTCGAAAGGGCGCACCCGGAGAATTCCAAAACTGAGATAAAAAAAGATGAATCCCGGGTTTGGGGGCCAATACCCAAAACTGTAGTGCCACGCGCAGTTTGTCGATACCGGCGAATGCCTGAACCTCGAATGCCGGGCATCTGATCATGACCATCGCCATGTCTTCCTCGGCCTGTCGCCAAGCATCGGCAGCTAAAAAGGGATGCTATGGTTAACAGCTTGTGAACAAGGGCACGACGGCTGGGATCAAAAATGGGCTGTCGCGCACCGAACTTGCGAACGGCCGCAATCCTGACTTTATGGCGGCTGAATTTAGTTGGTGCCTCACTCCTCGCTTTCTGCTTAGAGACTAAGTGTGCGCAGACTGCTTCAAGCGAAAGCCGGGCGCCGACGCTTGCGAGCCGCAACAGCCAAGCGAAGGTCGAGCCTGATCAGAAACGTCTGAAACAAGTTAGTAACCGATCCTGTTTATAAATGCGGGATCGTTCAGAATAACGATCAAATAGGTTTGCAAAATGCTGACGTCTCTGAATTCGGAAGAAGCAGCAGCATCGGATGAAACAGTCGCGGAGGCACTTGCGTACCTGCTCGAACGTTCGGACACGCAGGAAGGCCAATTAGCAAAGCTCTATAGCGATTTGCAATGTCTAGCAGATCGCTTTAATGAACGCGAACGCCAGTGGACAAAGTTGTCGAGCGAGTTGAACAGGCTGACCATTACGGCGGAAAAACGAGACGAACAGATCCAGAGCCTTTATAGCAGCGGCCTCAGCTTGGCAGAATCCGTCCGCCAACATTCCGATTGCATCAAATACTTGGAAGGATGCCTAACACGGTTGGCCGAATCTCTCGGCGCGATCGCAAAGAACTCACAAAACAGGCCCGCACAATCCGCGCCCGCCACCTCCGCAAATTCACTTGCGAGTTGGTATCGCAGTTGGGTCGGTGCAGCACGACCAACGCTTGCGGGCGTCGAGGAAGCATCGGCTCAGTCCGCTTCGCGCTACCGCTGAATTTGATACTTAATGCTTCGAGAGACGCGCGCGCGGTTGAGGTCGCCCAGTTCATGGCCGACGTCGGCATCAGACTGCCGGACCTGATGAAGGCACGCGAGTACCTCGGGTGCCGGGAGAAGACCCCCCGTGAAGGAGAGCACAGCCACAGCAGCCCATGAACCCAATGCCCTGAGAAACCCAGGCACCGCAAGGCGCTGAGTGTAACCCAAGGAACAACATGGAAGGGTTTCGCTAACCATTTAACCACCGATAAACCGTGCCGGAGACATTTCGTTGTGCGGCCCCGCGAATGCTGGCACCATTTGCACCGGCCCGGCGGCAGACATCCCAAGCCCTGCCCGTACTGGCCACTCTGCGCTCCTCTAGGGGGCACCCCTTTGTGGCAGGGGGGGTGCCCCCATCTGCTTTAGGACCCCTGGGGCAGGGGCACCCAGGAGCCCCAGGGTGCGTCGCCGCTATCAAGCCGACATAACGCCGGCGCCCGCGCCGGTCGCAGTCAATCAACCACCGCTGACGATCCATCCTGATGGAGAGCCATCCTGCCCATGCAGCAGCTGTCAAGGGCGTTTCAGCGCTGAAAAATTGGTCGGATCCCCGGTGCGGGCCCGTGCCACCGTACCCGCACCCGGTAGCCCAGGGCGCGTACATGTCTAGCGTCGATACGGCGGAGCAGCTGTCGGAAACGGCCATCCCGGTCGAGGGCCGCGAGGACGCCTTGGAGGCCTTCGCCGACCGGTTGGAGCAGTTGCTACGGTTGAGCCGGTGAAGGGCCGTCGAGCGCGGGCGGGGGGCGCCCGTGGATTCCGGCGGCGGAGAGGGGCACCAAAGCTAAAAATAACTCACCAGCGGGCCCACGCGGGCGCCTCCTACAGACGCCCGAGGGTGCCCCCGCCAAGGGCGGCGGGAGGGTTATGTCCTCTCAAGGAGGAAGGCGTGATCAAGACCTACGAGCTGCAGCCCAAGGCATCAATTCAGGCCACCAAACGAGCCCAACGACGAAGCCGGCGACGACCAATGCGACCAGGAAGACGAGCGTGAGCATGATCCGGCTCTGTCGGCCTGCCGACGGGTCAGGTTCTGTGGGTGCCAGCACAATGTCACCTTACCGGCGGCGGACCCTGGTGGGATGGGGGTGAGCCCTGAGGCCTCAGGGTGGCGTTTGCCCGCCAGGGGGTCAAGACCGAAATAACCGACGCAGTTAGAAGCGATACGGACTTGGTATAAAGCTTTCAATCGTCCATGCTGGTACAAAATATGTGCCAAGAGCTTTTTCCCTGAGCTCCGGATTAATGTCTGAGCGAACCTTGAGGATGGCGCTTAGGATGCCTAGGAGGCATTTGTTGCGGTGATCGAAAACTCCCGATCCCGATTTCCCACTGGTGTGAACATCCCTGATGAGGGTTGGGAATTTTTGGCGAAAAATTGGAGAAAGTTGCTGCGGAGCGATAATCACGGAGCGGCTCGTGCCAACGCGAGTCACCACTACCACTGCATCTGCCGGCCACGGCGGATCCTTACAGAGCGCCAGGTGTCGATTGCGAATGTCTGCTGGCAGCTTCTGCATATCGACTAACAGAACGGCCAGGTCCACCTCCTCGACCTTTCCTTCTTTAATGAAAGTTGCAGGCAGCTCAAGGCCGTTACCAAAACGCACACTTGGATTAGGGTTTGAGGCAGAGCTAGCTACATGCGCTGCGGTAAGAACCAGGCCATTCCCCAAGTATATGCCGTTGAGATTCATGATCTTAACCGCATAGGATCGAAGGGCAGCATCGTTCGCCTCGCCATACACGAAATTCGACCAAAGCAGAACCATCGTCGTCAAGATCACCCCGGTGAGGCAATGCAGATAGGACGTCATTTTTGAATTCCTGAGAAGATCTTCTCCCGTTGACGATCAGAGGCTTCCAGTTTTCGGCAACAAAGCCAAGTGCCATAGTGATCCCGTCATCGTTGTAACGTCGGCCGAGCTGAAGCACCGCAGTGCTGTAGCACCGTAGCGCCGTAGTGCTAATGGACTGTTGAGGGGCCTCAGCACGACGCGCGCGGCGCGAAAGTCTGGCGCCGCAATCACACTTCGTTCAGCAGTTCGCCGGTGATGACGACGACGGTGCCGACCAGCGTATCATTCATCGGCTCGACTTCGTCGCCGACTTGTGCCTGCTCCCACGCAAGTTGCGCTAGCTTGTTAGGGGGCATGCTTCGTTGCTTGCCTTCCTTGTGACGGAACGCTCGACACGGTGCCCCGCCCTCGTCGCTGCGCCAGAAGGGAATCTCCTCGCGGTCGCGATCCGGCCCGATTTCACGTTCGAGCAATGCGAGCGCGTCCGCGCCCGTGGCGACATCTTCTTTGACGACCTCGGTAAGACTCGGCCGATAGATGGTTGCTTTGCCCGGCATCATTGCCCCACTGCTGCTGTGACCTGTCTACTTTACCACGCGCCGCCGACGCGCAGCATCGCCGGGCTCGCCGGGTTCTTCACCTTGATCCAGCCCTTGGACCGGCCGGAGCGGTAGGGGAAATCGCGCCGCTTCGACACGATGCCTTCGAGGCCCATCTTGCAGGCGGCCGCGAACACGGTGGCGCCGTCGAGGTCGGCGGCGTGCTCGTTGAACTGGATGCCGGCTCCCGCCTTGGCGAGCACCTTCTGCAGACGAGCCTTGCGTCGCTCAAGCGGTTCCTGCCGCAGGTCGTCGCCGTCGATCTCGAGCACGTCGAAGGCGTACAGGAACACGGCGCTGTCCCAGCCCTGCGAGTGCAGTCGGTCGAAATCGGACACCCCGTCGTCACCGCAGACCACCGCCTCGCCGTCGATCGAGATCGAGCTGACCCGCAGGGAGCCGGCGGCCTCGACGATCGCCGGAAAACGGTGGCTCCAGTCATAGCCGCGCCGGGTGAACAGGCGCACCCGCGTGCCCTGCCGGCGAACCATCAGGCGGTATCCGTCGTGCTTGATCTCGTGCACCCAGTCGCGCCCCACAGGAGCATGGCGCGACCACGTCGGGATGCAGGGCGGGATGAAGGCGAGCGGGAGCGTGCGGCGGGCAGGGGGCCGGAACATTCCGCCATCATAACGCTTTCGCCCGAGGGTCGGGACTTCTGAGGCTGCCGGCCGTGGATTGGCGCAAGACCATCTTGGGACATTCAGCGCGGGCGTCGCCCGAGGTCGGCGGGCGCTACCACGTCGACCGTCTGGTCGGCGGGTGGATCGTCCATCACGCGGCGCGCGACCTCGACGGCCAGTGGTGCATACGCCAGGTCGAGGATTCGCGGTCGACGCTCGAGGAAGCCAAGGCCGCCGCCGAGACCGACAACCAGGCGCGCGCGCAGGAGCGGCATCACCAGAGCCGACCGCGCCGGTGATCGCCCGGCGCTCGCGCGCTCGACCACAAGCCCTGAAAGCTTTCCTAATTCACGCCCCGATCGAGCCCTTTATCATGTAGGCTTCGACCACCGCGCTGAACCCTTTCGGCGGCTCGTCCTCACCGCGTTTCTCTCCGGTCACGGCGCAGGAAACGGTGGATACGCCCCAGGCTGCGCTTGCAAGCGACCAATCGGCATCTAAAGTGCGCTGGGGCGCTGGCGGAGCCCCCTCTGGCGCCCCATTCTCCGCTCTGGCCCCCGCCGCTCTCCTAGTTGGTGGGGGCATTTTTATTGAGCGCGCGAGGCTCCCGCCGCCATCGCGGAAACTGGTGCCGTGGGCATTTCTGCGATTGGCCTGGCTAACGGGCGGTTAGCTGTGGGAGGGTCGGCTACCCAGTCGTCCCGGTCTGTTCGGCCATCTGAAGAGGGGTATCGCTACTGTTGATACCCCTGGTGATCAGCCCCCTTCGCGGCTCGGAAAACTACCCCGGCTGTACCCAGGCGGCCATGGCCCGGCAGGAAGGGCAGCAATACCAAGGAATTTCGGCGTCGGTTCCTCTGTCTCCATGGCAGCAACCCGGCTCAGGAACGGATTGCGCACGAGTTGGCCAATGGACAGACAACCGCCGGCCACAGGTGCATCATGGCCCATGCTGCGGCTTGGTGCACTTATGGCGATCTGCACCCAGCCTCGGTCAGACCCCGGCGCTGGGCATCAAACGGCTCCGGGGTCTTGCATATGGCCTCAATAAAATGCCCCCACCGATGGGAGGGCGGCAGGGGCCAGTCAGGGGATTGAAGCGCCAGGGGCGCCGGACGCATTTCTAGACGCCGTCTACTCGCTTGTGCAAGCGCGGAACGTGCATGGCAGGCACGCTGCTACTGTAGGAGCGGCTGGGCCGGCGCCCAGCTAGGAAGCCCGGCTGTCCCAGCATCGCCGGAATGCCGCCATCGCGGTGTCGAGATCGGGCGCGTCCCCCTGATGCGGTGCGGCGCGCCCCTTGCGCTGATGGAACTCGACCGTCCACATCCAAGGCAAGCCTTCAGGATGCGCGGCATAGCGCCAGAAAATTCTCCCGACAGACTGATCCCCTCCGTCAACATGGACGGTGTAGTCGTCGGGGCTTCCCCAGTCGGGCCAGTAGGATTGGATGCGCCGTAGGATCAGCGACGGCCTCATTCGCCCGGCTCGCGCGCGTAGTACTTCCGAATCTCGTCGGCGCTGACCGCTTGCTCCGGCGACAGCCCCTTCACATACAGCCGCATCCACCCTCCCTCGGGGATGATGTCGAAGGCAATGCCGTGCTGGCGCTGGAGCTCGGCTGCGACGCCGAGCCGCCATGTGGCGTAGTCCTCGGTACTCGTGCTGCCTTGCCCCCGGCCGCGCGCCGGCGGGATGCCTTTCTCTGACTCAGCGGAGGCCGCTGGTGAGTCCGATGGCCTGGCCGCTGTCAGGAGTGCCCACAGCCCAGAACGCATCCACCGCCTTCCTACGCGGTTTGTGGCGCCATGTAGCGACGCCCTTGCGCAGGCCGGCCACGCAGGCGCACAGTGAGCGCCCCGACGCGCCGTTGCCAGCGACGCGCCGGGACTTGACACATCGCACTCGTCCCAGCGCGACATGCCCGGTTTCCTCATTACAAAAATCGACGCGCCGGAGTCCGCCTGGCTGGTGCCAACCCCAGGAAAGGACTGATCGTGAGCGCGCCGTTCGTTGTGGAGATGGTGGTTGCGGCTGGACTGCTGTTTGGCATCCCTGATGCGGGGACAAGCCCGGTGGATGGAGGCCAGGCGACGGCAGCCGTAGAAGAGGACGACGAGGACGACGGCAAGCCGGCAGTGGCCTGGGAGCCGACGGCGGCGCAGAAGGCTGCGATGTTTTTCGGCATCCCCGATACGGAGACGGACGACATCAACGATCCGGGGCACTGGGCGCAGATCCTGGGGTTCTGCGATGCGTTGAAGGCCACGGGCGGGACGTGCGGCTACGATGACGGCACGCCGGAATGCCAGAAGGCGCAGGCGCGCAACCGGCCGTGCACGTTCAATATGGGCCGCTCGCGGTCGCTGCACTGGATGCGCAGATCGAGCCGGAGCGGAGCTGGAAGGATCGCTGGGGCGACCAGCCTGACTGCCCGGTGGGAGTCCACCCGTCTTCGCTGCCGTACAGATGCGTCCCGCGCGGGTTCATCGGGGAGAGGACCATGTGGTACCCGGAGTGGGTGCCGGCCGATCAGCCGACCCTGTATTAGGACAGCCACGGCTACTGGATGAAGCTGCGGCTGGAGGCGTCCGCCTCCGAGTTGTCGCCGCCGCCCCGCGTTCGGGCGAGGCCGGCTCCCGCGGCGACGGCGTGGGGACCTGAGCGCATCCCTCGCCTTCGCGGGGCAGGCTTCTGGCGGGCGATCGAGGCGCACGTCAGGACGCTGGCGGCGGTCCCTGCCAACCTCATTCAGCGCGTGCGGGAGGGCCGATGAGCGCGTCGGTCGGCGTGTATGTGGCGACGGCGATCTTTCTGGCGGTGAGCATTGCGCAGCGCAGCCGCCGATGCCGTCGCATTTTTCGGCAGCGGGTAAAGATGGCGACATCGATTTGTATCTCAAGCGCGGACGTTCCGTTGTCGATGTAGTGGTTCCCGGAAAGTGCCAAGGGCATGTCGAGGGCTCAGCCAAGATTGTTGGCCGCGCCGTCATTCTCACGGCAAAGAACAGAACCGGATGGCGTGGGGACTTGCACATTGCGAATTCGTTTCAAGGGGAATTACACGCGCGCAAGCATTACGGAAAAAAACTGTAGCCATTGGCATGGTGCGTCATGCCAGTTTGAAGGTCGTCGCTGAGCCGCCGGAAGTAGAGGAACCGTTGCCCGGCTTGTGGCTGAATCTGCGGCTATGACACTTGGCGAGGTAATGCGCGATGGTGTCGCGAGTACGGCTACTGGGTGACCGTGTAGGTGAAGGTGTCGGTACCGTTGAAGTCGGCGTTGGGCGTATAGACGACGGCCGTGCCGTCGATCGTCGCTACGCCATGCGAGGCCGCACCGACGGCCGTGATGGAACGGGCAGGATCCTCGAACGTGTCGTTGGCCAGGACCGTCACATTGACCGGGGTGTCCTCGGTGGTGGTCGCCGTGTCGTCGACGGCGTCGCCGACGGCGCCGACCGTGACGCTCACCGTCGCGGTCTCGGTGATGCCGCCCGAGGTGACCGTGTAGGTGAAGGTGTCGGTGCCGTTGAAGTCGGCGGCCGGGGTGTACACCACGAAGTCGTCCGAGGTGTCGCCGGCTGTGCCGTTGTTATTGACAGCGACGCTGCCGTGCGTGCCGTTGGTGGCTCCGGTGATCGCCGGGGTGCCTTGGAAGTCGTCGTTGTCCAGCACCAGGACGTTGACCGGAGTGTCTTCGTTGGTCGTCGCCGCGTCGTCGACGATGTCGGCGGCCGCATTCACCGTCACGTTCACCGTCGCGGTCTCGGTGATGCCGCCCGAGGTGACCGTGTAGGTGAAGGTGTCGGTGCCGTTGAAGTCGGCATTGGGTGTGTAGATGACGAAGTCGTCGGCGGTGTCGGCGGCCGTGCCGTTGTCGCTGACAGCCACGGTGCCGTGCGTGCCGTTGGTGGTCGCGGTGATCGCCGGGGTGCCTTGGAAGTCGTCGTTGTCCAGCACCAGGACGTTGACCGCCGTATCCTCGGTGGTGGTCGCGGCATCGTCGACGGCGTCGGCGACGGCGCCGACCGTGACGCTGACGGTCGCGGTCTCGGTGATGCCGCCCGAGGTGACCGTGTAGGTGAAGGTGTCGGTGCCGTTGAAGTCGGCGTTGGGCGTATAGACGACGGCCGTGCCGTCGATCGTCGCTACGCCATGCGAGGCCGCACCGACGGCCGTGATGGAACGGGCAGGATCCTCGAACGTGTCGTTGGCCAGGACCGTCACATTGACCGGGGTGTCCTCGTTGGTGGTCGCGGCATCGTCGACGGCGTCGGCGACGGCGCCGACCGTCACGTTCACGGTGGCGGTCTCGGTGATGCCGCCCGAAGTGACCGTGTAGGTGAAGCTGTCAGCGCCGTTGAAGTCGGCGTTGGGCGTATAGACGACGGCCGTGCCGTCGATCGTCGCTACGCCATGCGAGGCCACACCGACGGCCGTGATGGAACGGGCAGGATCCTCGAACGTGTCGTTGGCCAGGACCGTCACATTGACGGAGGTGTCCTCGGTGGTGGTCGCGGCATCGTCAACGGCGTCGCCGACGGCGCCGACCGTCACGTTCACGGTGGCGGTCTCGGTGATGCCGCCCGAGGTTACCGTGTAGGTGAAGCTGTCGGTGCCGTTGAAGTCGGCGTTGGGCGTATAGATGACGGCCGTGCCGTCGATCGTCGCTACGCCATGCGAGGCCGCACCGACGGCCGTGATGGAACGGGCAGGATCCTCGAACGTGTCGTTGGCCAGGACCGACACGCTGACCGGAGTGTCCTCGTCAGTCGTTGCCGAGTCGTCGACGATGTCGGCCACCGCGCCGACGGTGATGGCGATGGTGTCGGTATCGGTGAACGTTCCATCGAAAGTGGCGACGGTGAGCGTGTCCGCGCCGTTGAAATCGGGATTTCCGCGGTAGGCGAGGCCGGCCAAGGCGGCATTGATCTCCGCCGCCGTGCCGGTGACGGTCACGCTGCCGGTGCCGTCGCCGCCGATCGCTGCCACGCCATCGGTCGCCACCGTCAAGGTTCCGCTCGACACGCTGAGCGTGGTGGTGATTGTGCTGGTGTCGGGGTCGTCCACCGAGACGCCGGCGATCGGCAGGATGGTATCTTCGGCGACGCTCTGGGCCGCCGGCACGGTGTTGACCGGCGCATCGTTCGCATCCGTGATGCTCAGCGTCGTCGTTCCGATATTGCTGATGGTCGTACCGTCGAACAGCGCCCAGGCGATCGTGCGCGTCGGGCTCGTGCCGAAATCCGTCGGGTTGTCGCTGGTGGAATGGAACTGCACCGCCTGAAGGAAGGCCTGATAGTCGGCAACCGACGCCGCTTGATTGAAGGACAGGCTGCTCGTGCCGGCATCATAGGAAAAGGCGATGCCGTGGAAGGTGCCGTTCTGCAGGCCGCTGACGGTGAGAATGTCGCCGGGCCGCGCGCCGACGTCGATCGTGACCTGCCCGGCGGTCAGGTTGAAGCTGTCGACGTCGGTAGCGGTGGCGGCGGGCGAGATCGTCGTCCGTTCGCCATTCTCGGTATAGGACGCGGTCGCCGCCACGTCGATGTGCGGCCCATCGTTGCTGGCGAACAAGTTGATCGTCGTCGTTGCCGTCCCGGTCGCGCCGCCGTCGGAAACGCTCCACAGCAACGTGCGTGTCGAACTCCCATTGAAGTCCGTGGGATTGTCGCTGGTCGAGTTGAACGCGACCTGCTGCAGCACGGTCTGGTAGGTTGCCACCGGCGCGACGCCGTTGAGCACCAGGGCATTGAGCGTGGGGTCCCAATTGAAGAAGATGCCATCGACGGTGCCGCCAGTCGCACCGTTGATGGTGAGCAGGTCACCGGGGACCGACCCGTCCGTGATCGATACCGTGGCGAACGTGAGCTCGCTGTCGTCGGGATCGACGACGCCGGCGAGCGGCGACAGAACGACCGGGGGCCCGTTCTCGGCGTAGCTGGTGGACGCCACGACCGTGAGGATCGGGGCGTCGTTGAGCGCCGCCACGTCGATCAGGGCTTGCGCGGTGCCGGTGTCCTCGGCCCCGTCGTCCCCGATGATGGCGACATCGACGATCCGCGTGCCCGCGACGGGATTATCGCCCTCGGTACTGAAGCGAACCTGTGCCAGCGCCGTCTGGTAGTCGGCCAGCGAGGCGGTGCCGGTGAGGGTGAGGACGCCGGTGACCGGATCGTAGGCGGACGCGCTGATTGCTGACGGCAATGCCCCGCTGACCGTCAGCAGATCACCGGCCTCCGGGCTCGTCAGCGTGAACGTCGCCGAAACCATGTCCGGGCTGTCGGGATCACTGATAGTCACATCGCTGTCGGCGACCGGCACCGGGGCGCCATTCTCGGCGAACGTGGTGCGGTAGTTGTTCCCCGGGGCGGTATTGTCGTCCAGATCGAGATCGAGAAGTGGCGGATCGGCGAAGTCCTGCGCGATCTCGACAAGGGCATGTGCGGTGTTGCTGGCGAATATTCCGTCGTTCACGACGACGTTGATGATGCGGGTTTCGGTCGAGCTCGTGTCGGTGGTGCTGAAGGTGATCTGTCGCAGTGCAGACTGATAGGCGGCTTCAGACGCGCTGCCCGTGAGGATGATAATACCCGTGCTCGGATCGTAAGCCGAAACAGCGATGCCGGTCGGCGACGGTCCGTCGAAGCCCAGGGTGTCACCGGCGTGCGCGTTCGTCAGCCGGATCGTCGCCGACTCCATCATCGTGTCGTCCGGGTCCTGGATCAGGACATCGGTATCCACGATGGCGACGGCTGGTCCTCCACCCGTGAAGGTCGTGTGGTAGTCCACGCCGCCCGTGGTCGAGCTGTCGGCATCGAGATTGAGCGCCGGCGCGACATTGAAGACATCGTCTACGTGCAGATAGGTGCGGCCGATGTTGCTGGTGGCGGTCCCGTCGTTGACGGTCACCTCGAGGATGCGGTCGCCGGTGAACGGGGTCGAGCTGCTGTTGCTGAAGACCACCTGGCGCAGCGCCGTCTGATAGTCCGCGCGCGTGGCCGAGCCGGTCAGACTCAGGATGCCGGTGAAGGGATCGTAGCTCGAAGCCGTGATGCCGGTGGGCAGCGTTCCGTTGATCGACAGCAGGTCGCTGGGCGTGCGGTTGATTGCCAGCCTGACGGTTGCCGAGGCGAGCGTTGGGCTGTCCAGGTCGGTGATCGAAACGTCGACATCGGCGATCGGCGTTGCCGGGCCGCCTTCCGTGAAGGTCGCCGTGTAGTCCGCTCCGAAGCCGTTGGAGTTGTTGGCGTCGAGGTCGAGATGCGGCGGAACCGAGCCAGGCACGATCCGGACGAATGAGATGGCTTCGGGACTCGTTTGGAACCCGTCGAAGACCGTGACCTGGATCCGGTGCTCGGTCCCGATGAGCCCGCTGGTGGTGCTGTATTCGACCTGGCCGATCGCGGTCTCGTAGGCGTCGAGCGTCGCGAACCCGCTGAGCGTCATGATTTCGGTCGTGGAATCGAATGACGCTCTGATCCCAGCGGGGAGCGTGCCGTTCACCGAAAATTGGGCGCCGAAATCCCCCCCGGGGGCCGTGATCGTCGCCGAGACGAGAGCGAAGCCGAAGCTGTGGGTAATGTTGACGTCGGTGTCACTTATCCTTACCGGCGCACCGCCCGGTACGTACTGCGTCGAGAAGTCATTGCCCAGGTGGGTTGAGTTGTTGGCATCGAGATCGATCGCCGGCCCGAAGGTGGTGAAAGTGTCTATCGAAACGCCGCGAAGAAGACGGGTGTTCGTCCAGTTGGCCGCGTTGCTGACCGCCGCCAGCAGTTCGGATTGCGATCCCGAGCCGGGGCCGGTGTAGGCGGCATCGTCGAACGCGACCGCGACCGCGGTGACGCCCGGCGTCAGACCCCAGGGGATCGCCGAGGTGGTGGTGCCGGTCGCGTCGCCGGCGAAGGCCTGATCGCCATCGGCCAAGTCGATGGCGTAGAGGAAGGTCGGGTTCAGCGCGTCGCCCTGGTAGGCGATGATCTGGTCGCCCGCGCTATCGAGATCGAGGCCGGTCAGCGTGACCGCGGTTCCCGCCGCGATCAGGGTCGACGCCGTATACGTGACCGTGCCTTCGCCGGGGAGGAAGCCGCCGGAAGCCAGCCAGCCGTTGTCGGTGAAATTGATGGTGGTCCCGGCCTCGATGTCGCGCAGCGCCACGAACGTGAACTCGTCCGGGCCGCTGCTGTTGTAGTCGACAATCGCGATGTCGCCGGGGGAGAGGGCCGGGGCCAGGATCTTTTTCGAGTTCAGATCATTGCCATCGCCGCTCGCAGCGCCCGAGTCGCTCTGCGCGACAAGATCTGCACGATCCGGGTCTTGCGGGAGCGGCACGCGCTGGAACTTGAAGAGCTTTGACACGTTGAGCGGTCTCCCGGTGCGCTGGGATGGCCGGCCTGCAAGATGTCGGCTCAGTGGAACGCTATCGGCGCATTTCCTTCGATGAGGTTGCCGGATTCTGGAGCTATCAAGTCAATGTTCTGTCGAACTGTTTTGATGCCCGGGCTCAGCGCTGTAGGAACCATAGCTCCGCGACCGCATCCTCATCCGAGATTATTACCTACGGGTGCCGAGTGTGAAACTGGGGTATTCCCTGAAATGCACCTGCGGCAAACGCTGATGGCGAGCTGCTAAATGGTATATTTTGTTGCAAGCTATTTGAGCCAGCCAGCACGAAAAAATAGTTCAAATCGGTCGTAAGCAAAACCTTGATTTCGCGCAGTTCGATTGTTGTTTATTATGATCCGCAGGGGTTGCACCGCGACTTTGGCAAATCTGCCATTACGGTGCTCATGCACCGCGCAACAGCGTCTCTATTCGGTGCCGTCCCAGCTCCCGGAAGAAAGCTCTTCGGCCTTATGGCGCGAGATTGATTGAGGTTACACGACAAAACCTGCCATTACGGTGCTCATGCACCGCGCAACAGCGTCTCTGTTCGGTGTCGTCCCAGCGCCTGGAAAAAAGCTCTTCGGCCTTATGGCGCGAGGTGGATTGAGGTTACACGACAAACCCCGGCGAGAAGTTCGTCGGCGTCACCCCATTGAGCTCGATCGTGCCCCCACCAGAGAGCGTCAGCAGCACGTCGCCATCGGCCGAGGTGCCGAGCGTGAAGGTCTGACCCTGAAGGTCGAGGCGGTCGCCATCGTCGAAGTGGAAGCCGTCGACCAGATCGCTCCCCGAGCCGGTGAGGAAGGTATAGAGGTCGGCGCCCGCCCCGCCAGCGAGCGTATCGTCGCCCTCGTTGCCCCACAGCGTGTCGTTGCCGGCACCGCCCGCGACCGTGTCGTTGCCGAACCCGCCGAACACGAGGTCGGCGCCGTCGCCGGCGTCGACGGTATCGTTGTCCTGGTTGGCGAACACGACGTCGTCGCCCGCCCCGGCGGCGAGCGAATCCAAGCCAAAGCCGCCGATCAGGCTGTCGGCTGCGTCGCCGGCGTCGATGGTGTCGGCGCCGCCGTTGCCCCAGATCAGGTCGTGGCCACCCCCCGCCCGAATGAAGTCGGCGCCGTCGGCCGAATCCTGGCCGCCGACGATGGTATTGTTTCCCTCGCCGCCCTCGACGGTATCGGAGCCCTGGTTGCCGAACAGGAGGTCATCGCCGTCGCCTCCGCCGAGGAGATCGTCGTCGTGCCCGCCGTAGGCGGTGTCGTTGCCCGCCCCGCCATGCAGCGTGTCGGAGCCTGCATTCCCGAACAAGAGATCGCCGGTATCCGCGCCGTGCACGACGTCGTCGCCATCCTGCGCGGCGATCGTGTTCGCGCCGGCAACGCCGAAAATCTCGTCGCTCCCGGAGGAAGGGTCAGGCGATACTGGCACGACGTCCGCGATCAGAGCCGTGAGGCTGACGTTGGAAAAAACGGCTGCTCCCGCCGTCGTCGCCGTGATCGTCAGGGTGCCGCCGTTCGCCGCCGTGTAGGCGACGTCGATGCCGGCGATGCGGTCGAGCTGCGTGGCGAGCGTCGGGCCATCGACCGCGGCGGCGAAATCGACCGGCGTCGCGTCCACCGCAACCCCGTCGATCGACAGCGTGAAGGCGCTTGCCTGGCCGGCGAGCGTATCGACGCCGGCGATCTGCACCGCGGACTTCTGGCCGGGCACGGCTTCGTTGTCGATCAGCTCGAGCTCGCTGAACGCGTTGCCGGTGCCGGCGACATCCGAATGGATGATGATGGCGGTGCCGGACAACTGCGCCGAAACGTTCGGGGCGGCGTTCAGCGCCTGGACGAGATCGGCCGGCGTCGTGATGGCGGAGAAATCGAGGCCGGAGAAATCGAGCTCGCTGCCGTTCAGCCTCAGCTCGAAACGATCCGCCGCGGCCGCCCAGCCCTCGAGCTCGGCCGTATTCCCTGCGAAGAAGCTCGCCTGCGCCGGGTCCCACGGCATGCGGACGCTGAGCGAGATGTTGCTGAACGTGGTGGCGCCGTTCTGCTCCGCAAGGATGTTGATCTGGCCGCCGTTGTCCGACGATTCCGTCACAGCGATCTGCGGCAGGGCGTCGAGCGCGGCGGCCAGCTCGGCGCGATCGTCGACGCCGCTGAGATCGAGGGTCGACGTATCGAGCGGAACGCCGTTGATGGTGATGGCGAACGACTGCACGAAGTCGGCCTCGGCATCGGTGACGCCGCCGATGCCGACCGAGCTCGGCTCGCCGGGGAACGGCGTCGACATGGCGAATTCGAGGCCGGTGATGATCGTGAGGAAGGGCGTCGTCACCTGGATGTCGCCATTCGAACGCAGGGTGGCGGTGACCCC
Source organism: uncultured Alphaproteobacteria bacterium (assembly GCA_963777755.1). Classification (GTDB taxonomy): domain Bacteria; phylum Pseudomonadota; class Alphaproteobacteria; order Rhizobiales; family Xanthobacteraceae; genus DATFWC01. The sequence continues at coordinate 338,682 of CAVZSC010000035.1, read as the reverse complement.
CTGTGAGGGCCCGGCCCCGTCGATCGCATCGACCACGGCGATGAGATCGGCGAGACTGTTCACGTTGGCGAAGTCCGAAGCGCCGAGGCTGCGTGACTGCGGGTTGTTGCCCTGCAGGTCGGTCCAGTGGACGACGAAGGAGTCGATGTTGGTGGCGAGCAGATCAGTGACGCCGCTCCAGGTTCCGGCATTGCCGCCGGTGGTACCTGCCGCTCCAATCGGACCGGCGGCAATGCTCGGCACGCCCACGTGGACCGAGCCGGCAGTGCCGGCTTCAAAGACCGAGTTCCTGTCCGCCGATGAACGAGACGTTCTGCGCCACGTTGCCGGGCTGCGGCGCCTGTCCGGCGGTCGGCGTGCCGACGGTTCCGACGTTCACCTGCGTTGCCATTCTGACCCCTTCTTGCTTTTGTCGACGGTCCGTGCCGCGGCGCGTCGATGGTGTTGATGCGTACTGGAAGGAAGACCAGCCGCCCCGTTTGGACAACTGGAGAAAACTGGTTGCACCTCAAGAAAGACGCCCACGACCCATGCGCGGGGGCGCATGGGCACGTAACGCTGATCTCCGGGAGAACGAAGGGCGCGAGGCCCGCGCTAGCCGCGGTGTTGCGCGTGCCTTAGCAGGCGAGGCGGCGTGCGTAAAGCGTGGATTGGGACAGGAAATTCATGTCGGATCCGTACGCGGGATGCGCCAGCCCATCTGCTCCGACAGCTCGAGCAGCAGCGGCCACTGGTAGGGAATGATCTTGCGCAGCGCGGTGCGCAGGCCGAGGTACTCGAGCCGATCGATTTCCGGGAACATCTCGCGCCGGCCGGATCCGGGCGGCCACTCGAGCGAGAACTCGCCGCTGCGGAAATGTTTCAGATCGAGATCGGCCTCGACCGCGAACGCATGCAGGAGCTTGCCCGGCTTGTACGCGACCGGCTCGAGTGGGACGAAGGAGCCCTCGGCGACGAGCGCTGTCTCGTTGGTGAACTCGCGCCGTGCGCAGGCGAGCAGGTCGTCTGCCTCTACGTCGCCCTTCGGGATCGACCACGAGCCCCGGTCGTTGCGTTTCGACCAGAACGGTCCGCCCGGATGGGCGAGCAGGATCTCCGGCTCCGCGTGCCCACGGTAGACCAGGAGGCCGGCGCTGACCTCCCATTCGTTCGTCACCGCTGCATGCATCGCCACTTCGCATACCAGCGGCGCCCTCTCGGCGCCGCTCCCCCTGGCAACGTCCAGCGTCGAAGACGCGGAGCCCCCCGGCTCAGTGCAGGCCGCCGAACAGCCAGATGAGCAGAATGATCGGCAGAGGAATACCGATGAGCCAAAGCAGAAGTCCGCGTCCCATGTCAGCCTCCAGCGCTATCCAGGTTTCGCACGATAACCCGTCGGGCGACTCTTGGTTCCAGTGGGATCGCGGCCCGAGATCTACCGCTCGATGCGAACGCCGGTCTCGGCAATGACGCGGGAATAGCGCGCCGCATCGGTGCGGATGCGCTCGACGAAGGCGTCGCGGCTGACCGGGCTCGCCTCGGTGCCGACCGCGTTGAGGCGCTTGCGCACCTCGGCGTCCTGCAGAATGCGAACGACCTCGCCGTCGAGCCGGCCGACGATCGCCGGCGGCGTCCCGGCGGGCGCGAACAGGCCGACCCACAGCGCTGCATCCACGGCAATTCCTTTTTCCGCCAGCGTCGGCCAGTCGGGCGCAAACGACGGGCGCTGCCGCGTCATCAGGCCCAGCACCTTCACCTTGCCGGCCTCGATGTAGGGCGCCGCCGAAGACGGCGTCAGCGCGCCGATCGGCACGTCGCCCGCCGCCACCGCGGTCGCTGCCGGCACGCCGCCGCGATAGGGCACGTGCAGCAGCTTGATGCCCGCCTCGATCGCCAGCCACTCGACCGCCAGATGGTTGATGGTGCCGTTGCCCGGCGACGAGAACGCAATGGAGCCGGGACTCTGCTTGGCGGCGGCGACGAGATCGGCGAGCGAGCTGATCGGTGAGGCCGCATTCACCGCCAGGATCAGCGGTGCCGCCGCGACCATCGTGATCGGCACGAGGTCACGGCTCGGATCGAATGCCATCGCCGGCATCAGGGTGGGCGTCGTGATGAAATCCCCGGTCGTGAGCAACAGCGTGTAGCCGTCGGGCGCCGCCTTCGCTGCCGCATCGGCGCCGAGCGTGCCGCTGGCGCCGGCCCGGTTCTCAATCACGATCTGCTGGCCGAGCGCCTCGCCGAGCTTCTGGCCGATGACGCGCGCCGTCACGTCGGCAACGCCGCCGGCGGGGAACGGTACGATGAAGCGCACCGGCCGCGTCGGATAGGTTTGTGCCTGAACCGACTGCGCGGGCAGGAGGGCGAGAAGAGCCAGCAATGTGAAGGTCGCGTTGTGCATCCGGCGACGGTAGCGCGGACCGACGGTAGAGCCAACAATCTCCCATCTTGACGCACCGGGAAGGCGAAGGCGTAGTCCCGTCATGGGCGATCCCACCGACAGCGTCGCGGCCCTCTATCGGGCGTTTCCCTATCCGGCGCCCATCGCGGACATTGAAGCCGAGCTGGCGCTGGATCACCTGGAGGCGGGCGATCCGAGCCGGTTCGCGCCGCTGTTGTGGCCGGAAGGCCGGCCGCGCGAGCGCCTGCGCATCCTGTCGGCCGGCTGCGGCACCAACCAGGCCGCCACGCTTGCCTACACCAACCCGGACTTGGAGGTGATCGGCATCGACCTGTCGGAGGCGAGCCTCGCGCACGAGCACGTCCTGAAAGCGAAATACGGCCTGGCAAACCTGTCGCTGCACCGGCTGGACCTGCGCGCCGCCGGCGGGCTCGGCGGCGCGTTCGACGTGATCATATGCAGCGGCGTCCTGCATCACCTGGCCGATCCGGCCGAGGGCGCCCGAGCGCTCGCCCACATGCTGGCGCCGCACGGTGTCGCCGCGCTGATGCTGTACGGATACGGGCCGCGCATCGGCGTCTATCTGCTGCAGGAGGTGTTCCGAACGCTCGGCCTCGAACCGGACGCGCGATCCGTCGCGCTCGTCCGCGCGACCTTGGCGACGCTGCCGCCGCATCATCACGCGCAGGCCTATGTCAGGGGCAACAAGGAACTCGTGCACGACGGGGCGATCGCCGACACGTTCCTGCACCCCGTCGACCGGGCCTACTGGGTGTCCGACGTGCTCGACTTCGTCGCCCGCAGCGACTTGCGGTTCCAGGGATGGCACGACAACAACCGGTACCATCCGGACGAGCTGCTGGTGCCGGATCACCCGCTGCGAGCGCTGGTGGACCGGCTGCCGCCGGAACAGCAATGGGCGATCACCGAGAAGCTCACCGTCAACAACGGGCGCCACCTGTTCCTGGCACGTCGGCAGGATGCCGACCCGGCGCGCTACACGCTGGCCTTCGCCGGCACGGATTGGCGCGCATATGCACCGGTCCGGCATCCGCTGCTGCGTCCGGGTGCCGGCGAAGGCGCCGGCACGGTCTATCGGCGCGGGCTTGCCGACGTGACGATCTCGCCCGACATGGCGCCACTGATCGAGCAGGCGGACGGCCGGCACAGCATCGCGGAGCTTCTGGCGTCGGTACGGATGGGGGAGCAGATCGGTCGCGCGTTCTACGAAGGCATGTGGCGGCGCGGGCACATGTTCTTCTACAGGCAGCCGCAACGGTGAGAGGCGTCGTGAAAACCGCAGGCCGTTTTCAGGGCAGCCGGTAGCTCACTTCGACGACGCTGCGTTCGCGGCGCACGACGCTGCAACGCAGCGTCAGGCTACCCGAATTCGGTGAGGCGCAGCACGAACCGGTCGGGAAGGTGCGCGGCGCGCTCGGTCTCCAGCCGCGCCGCCGCGTCCGACAGGTGCCGCACCCGGCATTGCAAGGAGGAGGAGCCATCGAGCTGGATCCAGGCGGGAAGGTTCCAGTTGATCCAGCTGTCTCTCAGGGTCTCGTAGCTCATGTGCTCGGTCCGCCGATTCGAACGGTGGCGCATGCTCTTATCGGCGAACCGGTACCCACTTCCCCGGAACATGCGCTGGGTCCGCAGGCGCAAAAATAGCCCGTCGCCCGTTAGATTCCGCTTTCGGCGGCGAGGAAAATAAGCATAAAACGCGTCGAAAATTGCGCCGATCCTCCTTCTTAAGGCAAATTTTACCGACTCCGTTAATCCTCTGGTGAACATCCGCTTTGTCCAGCAGGGGGCTTACCATGCGTCTGTCGCTCGCCGTCGCAACCGCTTTCCTCGCCACCCTCGGTGCAACCGAGGCCAACGCGCAGAAAGCGCCGCCCGCTCCGCAAATGGAGGCCACCGGGTCGATCGGACGCGCCGCAGCGCCGGCCGCGCAGCGCGGCTGCCCGGGCAATCCGAACGCGCTGGGCACCGCCCGCATCGTGGAGATCGATACCACCGGCGGGCCGGGATTCGGCTTCGAGCATTTCAAGATGCACGACTTCCTGCAGCCCGGCGAGGTCGTGCTGACGTTCGACGACGGCCCCTGGCTCAACAACACGGCCGCGGTTCTCGCCGCGCTCGCCCAGCATTGCACCAAGGCCACCTTCTTCGCGATCGGCAAGCATGCCACGTACTATCCGGACATCCTCCGGCAGGTGGCGGCGCAGGGCCATTCGGTCGGCTCGCATACCTGGTCGCATGCCAACCTGGCGAAGCTGCCGGTGCAAGAGGCCAAGGACGAGATCGAGAAGGGATTCAGCGCGGTCCGCTGGGCGCTGCAGGCGTCGCCGGCGCCGTTCTTCCGCTTCCCCACCTTGTCGCACCCGCAGGAGCTCGTCGCCTATCTGGGCGAGCGCAACGTCGCGATCTTCTCGACCGACCTCGACTCGTTCGATTTCCGCCTGCGCAAGGCCGACAAGATGATCGAGGCGGTCATGACCAAGCTGAAGAAGCACGGCAAGGGCATCGTGCTCATGCACGACTTCCAGCACGTCACCGCCGGCGCGGCGCCGGCGCTGCTCAACGAGCTCGCCGCAGCCGGCTACAAGGTCGTGCACATGCGGGGCCAGGCCCCGGTGAAGACGCTCGCCGACTATGACGCGGCCCTCGTGGCGGAGCTCGCCAAGTCGCAGAAGTCGCTGGCCACGACGAGCACCAAGCCGACGGCGTCGGTGGTGAAGACGGTGACGGAGTAGCGGCCGCTTCCCGCCAACAAAGTAGGTAGGGGCGCCCCTCATTGGCGCTAGTCTTAAGCGAGACCTCGCGGTTGTCATGGCCCGCGACAGCGGGCCATCCAGTTCTCCGCAGCCCTGAAGTGGTGGCAAGACCGTGCCCGAGTCCCTGCGCCGGGAGGCGACGCGGCTGTAGCGAGTGAATTGAGAGATCCGGCGCGATCCCGGCATTCCTGAAAATCGGAAAAATAGTTTGCCAGCCCTCTTGACAATATTCCCAGACTAGTTCTTTACTCCCATCCATCCCGGCTCACCCAGGGCGTCTTCCGGAAGACACACGAAGGCGGAGCGGGAGCGGCAGCGACGATCGGTTCATCATCGGTCGTGGCCGCCGCGGTGGAGCGCCGCGAGGGCGCGCGCCCCTACGTCACTGGGGCGCGGGGACACCCTCGCAAGGTGTTCCGGCGTGTCCCTTCCCGCCTCGCAAACGGGAGGGGGACAAACACGCCACGGGTGCGGCGTTCCGCACCAGCGCCCTCGCGGCGCTCCGCTCCCTCACGGGGGCAAACGTGATTGACGCGAAGCCCGGCTCGAAACGGTCACCAAAAATGACCGCCGGGACAGGCGGAGCGTTGGCTGTATGACATCGTGAATCAGGACCATGCTGGCAACCACGTTGCCGATTGGTAGGGGCGACCCTCATCATCCTGAGGCGCTCGGCGCACGCTTCGTGCGCCGAGCCCCGAAGGATGGTCGCCCCTCGTGGTCGCCCGCTACAATGCCGCGAGGAGGGCGACCACAAGGGTCGCCCCTACGCGCGGTAATGTCATGCGCACCCAGGTGGCGATCATCGGCGGCGGGCCGGCCGGGCTGCTGCTCGCCCACATGCTCGATCGCGAGGGGATCGACTCGATCGTGCTGGAGCGGCAGAGCCGTGCGCACGTGTTGCGGCGGATCCGCGCCGGCGTGCTGGAGGCGGGCACGGTCGAGCTGCTGCGCGCGGTGGGACTGGGGGAGCGCATGGACCGCGAAGGCCACCCGCATGACGGGTCGGCCATCGCCTGGGCGGGGCGCGCCCGCTTCTTCATCGACACGAGGAAACATACCGGCAAGCGGATGATGGCCTATGGGCAGACGGCGATCACCGAGGATCTCTATGCGGCGCGCGACGCGGCGGGCGGCCAGGTCGTCGACGAGGCGGTCGACGTTGCGCTGCACGAGCTGACCTCCGAGCACCCCTTCGTCACCTATGCGAAGGAGGGGAGAAGGGAACGCGTCGACTGCGACTACGTGGCCGGCTGCGACGGCTATCATGGCGTGAGCCGGACATCGATCCCGCCGTCCATCCTGCGCACGTTCGAGCGAGCCTATCCGTTCGGCTGGCTCGGCATCATGTCGCAGACGCCGCCGTACCCCGACCTGTGCTACTGCCATCACCGCAGGGGATTTGCGCTCGCCTCGATGCGCTCGCCGATGCTCAGCCGCTACTACATCCAGTGCAGCCTCGACGACGACCCCGACGACTGGCCGGACGAGCGGTTCTGGCAGGAGTTCAAGGCGCGCTGTCCGCCGGAGATGGCGCAGGCAATCGTCACCGGTCCGTCGATCGAGAAATCGATCGCGCCACTGCGCAGCTTCGTCGCCGAGCCGATGCGCCACGGCCGCCTGTTCCTCGCCGGCGACGCCGCCCACATCGTGCCGCCGACGGGGGCCAAGGGGCTCAATCTCGCGGTGTCGGACGTGTTCTATCTGTGGCGCGGCCTGACGGCCGCGTTGAAACGCGGCGACACGCGCTGGCTCGACGGTTATTCCGAGATGGCGTTGCGCCGGGTGTGGGGAGCCGAGCGACTGTCGTGGTGGCTCACCAACCTGCTGCATCGGTTTCCCGACGAGACGCCGTTCGACGAGCGCATGAAGGAGAACCAGCTCGACTACCTCGCTTCATCGGAGCACGCCCAGGCCTCGCTCGCCGAGCAGTACGTCGGGCTGCCGTTCGAGGATTGATGGACCTGCGGCCGGCGGTGAGCGTGGCGCGTCAGTATGTGGCCGTGGTGGGCGTCAGGCCGGTGGTGCGCTCGTCGGCTCCGGGCCGCCCGCGGATCGCGGCGGCGGACGGCGCCAGGATCTGGCTGAGGATCTGCTCGGCGAGCTCGTCGATCGACTTCACCCTCTCGGCCCTGGCATTCGGGATGGCGGGGCGGCCGCTTGCCTCGGCGAAAGCGGCGGGCTGTGCGGGGACGGCTTCGGCCGTCGTGGAGACGTCCGATCGGTCCTTTTGAGACGGCAGCTCGTCCGCGGCTGCGACGGACGTGTAGTGCACGCTGGTGGCGCTCGCCTGCGTGGTCGCCGGCGTGATCAAGACCGAGAGCGCCAGCGACCCTTTCTTGAAGGTCATGCTGCGCAGGGTGGGAAGCTCGGGATCGCGGACGGAGATGGGAACATGGCGCTGCCAGCCGGCGGCGCGCAAGGCGCTCGCGACGGCTTCGGCGGTCTGCGGGACCGGATCGCGGGTGAGGAAGTTCGTGGTCGACGCCGCGGCGTACACGACCTTGCTGTCCGCCACGCGCGGCAGGCGGCTGGTGTCGAGGCCTTCCTCACCCAACGCCGAGCTGGAGCAGTCGGCAACCATGGCAAGGAAGAATAGTGCAATGAGGGACCGGTGCGTCTTGGCAAGCATCGTTGCTCTCTCGCGTGCTCGTCCATGAGACGCCGCGAGAGGGCGATTTGTTCAAGGATCCCTAGGTGCCGTAGCTCTGCACCAGGCTGCCCGCCACCAGCGACCAGCCGTCGACCAGGACGAAGAAGATCAGCTTGAACGGCAGCGACACCACGACCGGCGGCAGCATCATCATGCCCATCGACATCAGCACCGAGGCGATGACCAGATCGATGATGAGGAACGGCAGGAACAACAGGAATCCGATCTCGAACGCGCGCTTGAGCTCGGAGATCATGAACGCCGGAACCAGGATGCGCAGCGACAGGTCCTCGGCGCGCTCGGGCGGCGCCTGCCGCGAGAGGTCGTTGAACAGCTTGAGATCCTTCTCGCGCACGTTCTTGAGCATGAAGCCGCGGAACGGCTCGGACGAGCGCTCGAACGCCTGCTCGGGCCCGATCTCGTTGGCCATGAGCGGCTTCACGCCCAGGTCATAGGCGCGCTGGAACGCCGGCCCCATCACGAACACGGTGAGGAACAGGGCGAGCGACACGATCACCGTGTTGGGCGGTGCCGTCGCGGTGCCGAGTGCGGTGCGCAACAGCGAGAGCACCACGACGATGCGGGTGAACGACGTCACCATCACCAGGATCGACGGCGCGAGCGAGAGCACCGTGACCAGCGCGATCAACTGGATCACGCGCTCGGTGAGGCCCGCCCCCTGGCCGAAATTGATGCTGATGTCCTGGGCTGCGGCAGAATGAGCGGTCGCGAGCAGAAGGAGCGTTGCGACTGACAGCCGGAATATGCGTCCGCTCATCCTCTTCCTTTATGACTTGCCCGGTGGCTTGCCGAGCAGGTTCGCCATCTCTTCCTCGAGACTGTCGAACACCGACTTGGTCGGCTTCGGCATGACGGGCGGCTCGACCGGCTGCGCCGGCTCGGGGGCAGTGGCGCTGGGCTCCGGCGCGCTGGGCTCCGGCGCGCTGGGCGCGGTCGCACGCGGCGGCTCCGCGCGAGCCGGCTCCGGAGGAGGCTCAGGCGCGGGGGGTGTGGCGGGTCGCTGCGGACGGGCCGCCTCGGGGGCCGGCGGCAGCGGCGCCCGCATCTCGGGTGTCGGCCGCGGGCGCGGCTCGGGCGCCGGGCGCGGCTCGGGCGCCGAGCGCGATTCGGGCGCAGCGCGCGGTTGGGGCGCAGGCCGCGGCTCCGGACGGGGCGGGGCCGGCTCGCGGGCTTCGGCCGGGCGGCCGGGGCGCCGCAGCGCGGCTTCGAGCCGCTGCGCCATGTCCGCGAGGCTGACATCGGCGGTGGGCGGCGACTGGCGCATCTCCACCGGCTGCTCGGGGTCGACCACGGGCGGCCGCGGGGCCGCGGCCCGGGGGGCGGGCCGGGCGGGCTCAGGAGGCGGCGGCGGAGCGGCGCGGAGCGCGGCGGTGACCGGCTCGGGCAGGGGACGGGACGGCAAATCCACCGGGGGCGCGGCGCGGGTGGCGGGCTCCGCACGCGGGGCAGGTTCCGCACGGTGCTCGGGCTGACGCGGCCGCCCGACCGGCTCGGGCGGCGGCGCCCATTGCGGCTCGGCCTGGCGCGGAGGACGGGCGGGGAGTTCGGGCGGCTGGGCCCATTGTGCCTCCGCGGCGCGTACGGGGCGCGTGACCGGCGGTTCGGGCGGCGGTGCCCAGGCGGCCTCGGGCGCGGGCTGACGCGGCGCCATGTCGGCGCGTGGCTGGGGCGCCTCGCGCGGCGGTGCGACCGGCACCGCTCGCACGATGTTCTGCTCGACCACGATGTCGGACGGCCCGCCGATCAGCACCAGATGCTCGACATTGTCGCGGCGAATCAGGACGAGCCGGCGACGGCCATCGACCGACGCGGCGTCGATCACGGCAAGGCGCGGCTGGCGCCCGCGCGCGGAGGTTCCGCCCATTCGCGTTGCACCGAAGCGGCGGATCAGCCACGTCGCCGCGACAATGAGCACGAGCACCACCGCGAAGGCCAGGATGAACTTGAGCGGCAGTGGCAATTCGGTACCGAACACGTCGAACATCGGTCTCTCCTTCCGACCGGATCGCCGAGGCGATCGGAGTCGTACGGTTAACACCGCGCGGCAAGATTTGCCGCGCCGAACCCTAAGATATGGTTAACGCCGATGGGTCCCCGATCGCGTGCATCGGCGAAACCCAACCATTTTCATGGTTAACGGCAGATTCAAGGCAGCCAGTGCCCCGAACCCGAAGCTCGCACACCCTGGCCGCGAAGTCCGATTGCGAGCTCGGGTTCAAAAGGGGCACTGGAATCATGGATTTACGAGTGTCCCTTAGCTTCCGAAGCTCGCATGAGGGGATGCCGCAAATTGTTTGCGAGCTTCGGAAGTGGGACACTCGCGCCGATCGCACGGATTTAACGCGCCATTAACCATACGCCCGGCAAGCTTTGCCGGGTCGGAAGGGGTGAGAATCGCCCTGATCGTCCGACCCTGCCGGAGCCGCCCATGGCCATTTCCGCCATCCCGATCTTCTCCATGCTGCGCACGAAGATGCAGTGGCACCAGGAGCGCCAGCGCGTGCTTGCGGAAAACGTATCGAACGCCGACACGCCGAGTTTCCGCCCGCGCGATCTCGCCGCGCCGAAGTTCGACGGCCGTGCCCCGGCGCCGCAGGGGCCGGCCGCCCTCTCGCTCGTAACCACCGCGCCCGGACACATTGCCGCTACCGGCTCCTCCGCGGCGGGCTCCTTCCCGACGGATCGGCGCGGCACGTTCGAGATCCGCCCCGCCGGCAACGCCGTGAGCCTGGAAGACGAAATGATGAAGGTCGCCGCCAACCAGATGGACTACCAGACGGCCACCTCGCTCTACGCGCGCAGCCTCGGCCTCATCAAGACCGCGATCGGCAAGCGCTGAGCGGACGGAGACACACGATGGACTTCCTCAAATCGATCGCGATCGCCGCATCCGGATTGCGCGCCCAGGCGGGCCGCATGCGCGTGCTGTCGGAAAACATCGCCAACGCGGATTCGACCGCGACGCGAGCGGGCGGCGACCCCTACCGCCGCAAGATCCCGACGTTCCGTTCCGAAGTCGACCGCGCGCTCGACGCCAAGGTGGTGACGCTCGGCCGCGTGCGCCCCGACCAGGGCGAGTTCCGCAACAAGTACGAGCCCGGCCACCCGGCGGCCGACGCCAACGGCTACGTCAAGTTTCCGAACGTCAATTCGATGGTCGAGATGACCGACATGCGCGAGGCGCAGCGCTCGTACGAGGCGAACCTCAACGTGATCGGCGCCACCCGCCGCATGCTCCAGCGCACGATCGACATCTTGCGCGCCTGACGCGCCTGAACCTGCGCGCCGAGCGCGCCTGAAACTGCGCGCGCCGAGCGCGCCTGAAAGGGAACAATCATGGCAACGCCGACCACTGCCGCCAATGCCTATGCGGCGCTCGCCCGGATCACCAACCCCACCGCAGGGGTGAGCAAGGCCGCGGGTACCGAGGGCGGCGAAGGAAATTTCGGCGACCTGCTCAAGCAGGCGATCGGTTCGGTGGTCGAGGCGGGACGCAACTCCGACGCGCAGTCGAAGGCGCTGGCCGGCGGCAAGGCCAACATCGTCGACGTGGTGACTGCGGTCGCCGAGACCGAGGTCGCCGTGGAGGCGCTCGTCTCGGTGCGCGACAAGGTCATCCAGGCTTACGAAGAGATCATGCGCATGCCGATCTAGGCCCGGTTGCTGATCGCGAGCGTTGCAGCGACCGGCCTGCTCCCTCCCCCGCAAGCCGGGAGGGACAGGCACCACCAGGCGGACATGGGAGTCTCAATGACCGGACCGGAAGTGCTCGACATCGCGCGCGACGCGATCCTCACGCTGTTGATCGTGTCGGCGCCGCTGATGCTGGTCGGGCTCGTGGTCGGCGTCGCCATCTCGCTGTTCCAGGCGCTCACCCAGATCCAGGAGATGACGCTCACCTTCGTGCCGAAGATCCTCGCGATGTTCTTCGCCATGCTGGTGGCGCTGCCGTTCATGGGCGACGCCATGCAGTCGCACATGGCGCGCCTGATGGCGCGCATCGCCGGAGGCTGAAAGGGTAGAATGCGCGTCGACGTCTCGTTCCTGCCGGTGCTGGGCGCGACCTTCATGCTGATGTTCGCGCGCATCGGCACCATGGTGATGCTGCTGCCGGGCCTGGGCGAACTCACCGTGCCGGCACGGGTGCGTCTCACCCTTGCGCTCGTGCTCACCGCGGTGCTGTTCCCGCTGCACCGGGCGGCGTTCACCCTCGACCTCAAATCGTTCGGGCCGGTCCTCACCCTGCTGGGGCAGGAGCTGTTCATCGGCGCCGTGCTCGGGCTGACCGCCCGCCTGACCATCTCCGCCCTGCAGGTCGCCGGCTCCGTGGTCGCCCAGCAGCTCGGTCTCGGCTTCATCACCGCGGTCGACCCGACGCAAGGGCAGCAGGGCGTGATCGTCGCCAATTTCCTCACCCTGCTCGGCGTCACCCTGATCTTCGCAACCGACCTGCACCATTACGTGCTGGCGGCCCTGCACGAGAGCTATGCGCTGTTCCATCCGGGCGAGATCCCGGCCTCCGGCGACGTCGCGGCGCTGGTCACGCGCTCGACCGCCGCCGCCTTCCGCATCGGCATCCAGCTCGCCGGGCCGTTCCTGGTGTTCGGCCTCCTGTTCAACCTGGGCCTGGGCGTGCTGTCGCGGCTGATGCCGCAGATGCAGGTGTTCTTCGTCGGGTTGCCGCTGTCGATCTTCCTCGGCTTCGTCGCGCTCCTCCTGGTGGTGGGGGCGATGATGAGCACGTTCCTCGGCTATCTCGAGAGCGTGCTGCGCGAGCTCGCGCCTCAGATGTAGAGCAAGCGCATGGCCGAGGAACGCGACGATTCCGACAAGACAGAAGATCCGACCCTCAAACGGCTCGACGACGCGCTGCAGCGCGGCGATGTCGCCAAGAGCCAGGAAGTCAGCACCTGGTTCGTGATCGCGGGCGCGACCCTGGCGATGGTCGCCTTCTCCGGCTCGCTCGCCTCCAGCCTCAATGCGACGATGCGCGGGCTGATCGAGAGCGCCCATCGCATACCGATGGACGGGGGCGCGCTGATGCGGCTCATGCAGACGATCGGCATCGACGTGCTCGCCGCGCTGGCGGTGCCGATCCTGGTGCTGGCGCTCGCAGCGATCGGCGGCAACGTGATCCAGCACCGCCTGGTGTGGTCGGCGCAGCAGCTCAAGCCGCAGCTTTCCAAGATCTCGCCGATGGCCGGCGCGAAGCGGATGTTCTCCAAGACCGCCCTGGTCAATTTCGCCAAGGGCCTCGCCAAGCTCGTCCTGGTCGGCAGCCTGATGGTGTGGGTGCTGTGGCCGGAGCGCCATCGGCTCGACGCGCTGGTGGTGACCGAGACGGTGGGCGTGCTGGCGCTGACCGAGATGCTGTCGGTGAAGCTGCTCGCCGCCGTCGTGGCGGTGCTCGCGGTGATCGCCGCGCTCGACTACCTGTTCCAGTACCGCCAGTGGTTCGAGCGCCAGAAGATGTCGCTGCACGAGCTCAAGGAGGAGTTCAAGCAGACCGAGGGCGACCCGAAGATCAAGGGCAAGATCAAGCAGATCCGCCAGGAGCGCATGCGTCGCCGCATGATGGCGGCGGTACCCAAGGCCTCGGTCGTGATCACCAACCCGACCCACTACGCGGTCGCCCTGCAATACGAGCGCGGCATGAACGCCCCGGTCTGCCTTGCCAAGGGCATCGACACGCTCGCGCTCAAGATCCGCGAGGTGGCGGCGAAGCACAACATCCCGATCGTGGAAAACCCGCCGCTCGCCCGCACCCTGCACGCGACCGTGGAGGTCGAGCAGGAAATTCCCGCCGAGCACTACCGGGCGGTCGCCGAGGTGATCGGCTACGTGATGCGGCTGCGCCAGCGGGGAGGACGATAGTGCGACGCCGCCCCTTGCGCGCTGTCGGGCATTGGTGCACTCACACAGAGTGCCCCGAGTTGTTGCGTCGGCGTCGAGACGGATCGTTCCGCCGCAGATCAGGCCCACGGCATAGGCTCCCATGGCGACCCAGGATGTGAGCGAAACCCCCCGAATGTCGATGGAGCGCAGCCGGCGCGGCGGCTCGATCGGCATGGTGCTGCTGGTGGCCGTCGCCCTCGTGGGCACGGCGCTGGCGTTCCTGTTTCTCGGCCGCGGCCGCGCCGAGCCGTACATCCTCGGGCTGCTCGCCATGCTGGCGGTGATCGGCGTGTTCGCGCTGTTCGCGGTCGCCGCCGGTATCCTGCGCATGCCGGGTCGCGAGGAAGTCGACCCGCTGATCAAGGCGATCACCGACACTGCCTATGACGGGCTGGTGGTGACCGATCAGGCCGGGCGGGTGGTCTACGCCAATGCCACCTACCTGCATCTGGTCAATGCGGTGGACGCGAACGACGTGCGCCCGGTCGAGCGCGTGTTCGTCGGCGATCCGGACGTGTCGGAGGCGGTATACCGGCTCTCCAAGGCGGCGCGCGAGGGGCGCCGGCTGCAGGAGGAAGTGCGCATGCCCGGCCTGCGCGGGGAGCCGGCGCGCTGGCTGCGCCTACGGGTTCGGCGGCTCGGCGACAGCGGGCGCGAGGCGCGCTCGACGGTGTGGACCATCGCCGACGTGACGCGCGACCGCGAGCGCCAGGAGAACGTGTTCCAGGAGCTGCAGCACGCGATCGACTATCTCGATCATGCGCCGGCCGGCTTCTTCTCGGTCGATACGGCCGGCAAGGTCGTCTATCTCAACGCCACCATAGCGGGCTGGCTCGACTACGACCTGGCAGAGGTGGGGTCGGGCGGGCTGGAGCTCGCCGACATCGTTACCGGCGACGGGGCGGCGCTCCTGATGACGCTTGCCGGGGCGCCCGGGCAGGTCAAGACCGAGGTATTCGACCTCGACCTCAAGACGCGCGGCGGCAAGACCGTGCCGGTCCGCCTCTACCACAAGGTCGCCTTCGCGGCCGACGGCATCGCCGGAGCTTCGCGCACGCTCGTGCTCAACCGGGCGCGCGAGGAGACCGCCGACCCGCTGCGCGCCGCCGAAGTGCGGTTCGTGCGCTTCTTCCACAATGCGCCGATGGCGATCGCGACGGTCGACAAGGCCGGGCGGATCGCGCGCACCAACGCGCCGTTCGCCCGCCTGTTCCAGGGCGTGCTCAAGGGCGATGCGGTTCCCGCCGAGGGTCGCGCGATCTTCGCCGCCGTTGCCGAGCGCGACCGCGGCCGGCTCGAGGGCGCGATCGCCAAGGCGGCCGACGGGCAAGGCGACATCGCCCCGGTCGATGCGGCGCTCGCCGGCCCCGGCAGCCGCTCGGCGCGCTTCTACGTGTCGGCGGTCGAGGAGGGCGAGCGCGACAGCGAGGTGGCGATCGTCTATGCGGTGGAGATGACCGAGCAGCGGGCGCTCGAGGCGCAGTTCGCCCAATCGCAGAAGATGCAGGCGGTGGGCCAGCTCGCCGGCGGGATCGCGCACGATTTCAACAACGTGCTCTCCGCCATCATGATGGCGACCGACTTCCTGCTCAATGCGCATCGGCCGACCGATCCGTCGTTCCAGGACATCATGCAGGTCAAGCAGAACGCCAACCGGGCGGCGAGCCTGGTGCGCCAGCTGCTCGCCTTCTCGCGCCGCCAGACGCTGCGCCCGCAGGTGCTCGACCTCGGCGAGGCGCTGTCGGATCTCACCATGCTGCTGCGCCGGCTGATCGGCGAAAAGGTCGCGCTCGAAGTGGTGCACGGCCGCGACCTGTGGCCGGTCAAGGTCGACATCTCTCAGTTCGAGCAGGTGATCGTGAACCTCGCGGTAAACGCCCGCGACGCCATGGCGGACGGCGGCCGCCTCACGGTGCGCACCGGCAACGTCGCCGCGGCCGACTGCGCGCGCTTCGCGCACGAGCCGATGCCGGCGTCCGACTACGTGCTGGTCGAATTGGTCGACACCGGCACCGGCATCCCGGAAGACATCGTCGACAAGGTGTTCGAGCCGTTCTTCACCACCAAGGAGACCGGCAAGGGAACCGGGCTCGGGCTGTCTACCGTGTACGGCATCGTCAAGCAGACCGGCGGCTTCATCTTCCTCGAGTTGCAGGTGGGGCGCGGCACGACGTTCCGCATCTTCCTCCCGCGGCATGTTCCGGGCGAGGATGAGCTGCCGATCGAAGCGGAAGCGGTGACCACGGTGCCGCAGGCCAAGCCCGCCGTGGATCTCACCGGTCGCGGCACCATCCTCTTGGTGGAGGACGAAGAGGGCCTGCGCGGCCTCAACGCGCGCGGGCTCGCCTCGCGCGGCTACACCGTGCTCGAGGCGGGCAACGGGGTCGAGGCGCTGGAGGTGCTGGAGAAGGAAGGCGGTCACGTCGACCTCGTCGTCTCCGACGTGGTCATGCCGGAGATGGACGGGCCGACGCTGCTCAAGGAGATGCGCCGCCGCAACCCCGAGCTCAGGATCATTTTCGTCTCCGGCTACGCCGAGGACGCGTTCGAGAAGAACCTGCCCGAGGGCGGCCAGTTCGCCTTCCTGGCGAAGCCGTTCACGCTCAAGCAGCTGGTCGCCGCGGTGAAGGAAACGATCGAGGAGGGCGATCCGGCGGACGACGGGCGACAGAAAGCGTCATAGCCTCGGGGGTAAAATCGTCCGGCGCGCCTTAGCCGCCCGGCAATGACGCGAGAACGATTTTCACCCACCGACGCGCTCGCTACACCCGTCCGGTCAGTGCCAGGATCAGCACGACGATCAGAACGATGCCGAGGATTCCCGAAGGGCCATAGCCCCAGCCGCGGCTGTACGGCCAGGACGGAATGGCGCCGACCAGGAGCAGGATGAGGACGATAAGCAGAACGGTACTGAGCATGTTCAGCCCCCGTGGTTGGACGATAGCTCCGCGCGCCGCCTGCAGGATGCACGCGGTAGCGATTGCTCTCTCAACGGCAACGGGGCGGACTTGGTTCCTGGGAAAATTGACCGCCGTCAATCCTGCGGATCGAGGCGGCGAAACTTCTGCACGCGCTGACCGGTGTTGACTTCCGACGTGTAGATGTTGCCTTGCCGGTCGACCGCAATGTTGTGGAGCGCGGTGAACTGCCCGACCTGGCGGCCGGGGCGGCCGAAGCGCGCGAGCGGCTCCTTGGTGGCGCGGTCGACGATGCGCACCTCGCCGTTCATCCCGTCGATCATGTAAACGTACTTGTGCTCGCGGTCGGGCGAGAACACGAGGTCGTAGACCGTTCCATTGCCGCGCGTCGCCTTCTCGTACACGTGCTCGGAGACGAACGTCCCGTCCTTGCGGAAGATCTGCAGCCGGTTGTTGGTGCGGTCGCAGACATAGACGAGGCCGTCAGGCGAAAGGCGGATGCAGTGCACCGGGTTGCCGAACTGTTGCGAGGGCGGCTTCGCCGGGTCGTAGCGCGGCGTCTTCTCGTCGCTCGGCTTGTTGCCGTAGGCGCCCCAATGCCGCTTGTAGGCGCCGGTCTCCGAATCGAACACGACCACGCGGCGATTGGCGTAGCCGTCGGCGGCGAACACTTCCCTGGCGGCGATGTCGACCGCCACGTCGGCCGGCGAGCCGAGCCGATCCGTGGCGCTCGAGTCGTTGCCTTGCCCCTGCTTGCCGATCTGCAGGACGAACTTGCCGTCCATGGTGAATTTCAGGAGCTGGCCGTCCTTCTTGCCGTTGCCGGCGAGCCAGACGAAGTCGTTGTCGTCGACGAAGAGGCCGTGCTCGCTCTCGGGCCATTCATAGCCTGGGCCGGCGCCGCCCCAGGCGCGGACCAGGTTGCCCGACGAATCGAACACGAGCACCGGCGGGGCCGCCACGCAGCATTTCGCTTCCGGCGGATTCTGCTCGGCGGCGCGCTCGCGCGGCGTCAGCGAGGTCGGCCGGTGCACCAGCCAGATGCGATCGTGGCGATCGGTGGCGATGCCGGACACTTGGCCGAGGATCCAGTTGTTGGGCAGCGGCTTGGGCCAGAACGGGTCGACCTGGAACTGCGGCGGCGCTTCCGCGGGGCGGTTTTGCGCCGCGGCGGGCGAGGAAAGAAGGAAAGCCGTAACGATGATGCACGACGCGAGGGTCTGCATGGGGTCGCCTCCCGAGATCGCCAATCGACAGAATTTGTTATAATACCAACAACATAACAGGCGAACGGGGGGTCGCATAGGGTAGCCTGCGACACCATGCGGCACGCCTTAAAACCTCGTCTTGGATTACCCATATACATGGCATGCTGGCGCTCCAGTCGCCGGAGGCCGGGAAGAACCGGGTCCAGAGAGGGATTTGAGATGACGAAGCTTCGCTTTCGCCTCCGTCCGCTTGTCATGATCGCCGCGGCGGTCGCGGCGCTCGCCATGATCGCCGGCGATGCCGACGCGCGCGTCGGCGGCAACCGCAGCTCGGGCAGCCGCGGGTCGAACACCTACAGCGCGCCGCCGTCCACCAGCACCGCGCCGAAGGCCGGCGCGCCGATGGAGCGCACCATGACCCAGCCGGGCCAGCCCGGCGCGGGCGTCAATCGTTCAGCGGCGCCGGCCGCTCAGTCGGGCAGCTGGTTCAATCGGCCGGGCATGGGCATGCTCGGCGGCCTCGCCGCCGGCTTCCTCGGCGCGGGCCTGCTGGGAATGCTCATGGGGCACGGCTTCATGGGCGGCCTCGGGGGCCTCGCTTCCATGTTCGGCCTCCTGGTGCAGGTCGGCCTGATCGCCCTCGTCATCGTCATGGCATGGCGCTGGTGGCAGCGGCGCTCGCAGCCCGCACCCGCAATGGCCGGCGGACCGCAGCTGCGCGACATGCAGCCCGAACAGCGTCCGTCCTTCGGGCTCGGCAGCTTCGGCGGCGGTCTCGCGGGCGGTGCCGCCGCAGCGGCGCCGGTCACGCGCGAGCTCAGCCTCGAGCAGGGCGACTTCGAAGCGTTCGAGAAGCTGCTTGAGGAAATCCAGGCGGCTTGGACCAACGAAGACATGTCCGCGCTCAAGAGCCGCGCTACGCCCGAGATGGTGTCCTACTTCGCCGAGGATCTGTCCGCCAATGCGAGCCGCGGCGTCGTCAACCAGGTCACCGGCGTGAAGCTCCTTCAGGGCGACCTGGCGGAAGCCTGGAGCGAAGGCAATGCCGAGTATGCGACCGTTGCCATGCGCTTCCAGCTGATCGACAAGACGGTCGATCGCACCACCGGCCGACTGGTCGAAGGCAGCGAGCAGCCGCAGGAAGCGACCGAGCTGTGGACCTTCGTGCGCACGCCCGGCGGCAAGTGGCTGCTCTCGGCGATCCAACAGGCTGAATAGGGGCGACCCTCGTCGTCGCCAGGGGCACCCACACGGGTGCCTCTCCACCTCACGATCGGAACCTCCCTCCACGCGGGGGAGGTTTTTTTTGCGCCGGCATGGGCGCAGAACCGCGATGCCTCACCGATCCATGACTGGGTGGCGCTCACACCGCCACGAACCGGCCGGGCCGCGGCTTGTGTCCCGACGGTAGCAGATGGAAATAGTGACGTGGCGGCTCGTAGTGCTCCTCCGCGGTCGCCGGCTCGAGAAACTTGTCGGCCGTGAGGTCGGCGCGCACGAAGAACGCATTCACGCCGGCGAGCGAGCAGCCGACGATGCGATAGCCCTTCTCGGCCCCGAGCCGCACCAGCGCCTGAAGGCTCGCGCCGTAGAAATTCGACCCGTCCCAGCTGCCCTGCGGATCGTAGGGAACGGTGAGGGAGAGCGGCGGCCGCAAGCTCGCATTGTACTCGATCACCACGACGCGCGGACGCACCGTGGTGATCGCCTTCCAGACCCAATAATCGTTGTAGTCGATGTCGATGCTGATGAGATCGATCTCGGCCCCGGCCGCATGTTCGGACAGGAGCGCGTCGATGTTCTCGGCGGTGACGCTCTTCTCCAGCACGACGAGCTTCTCGTCCTGGCAGAACAGTTCGAAGGTGCGGCGAATGCTGTTCGCGCGCAGCGGATCGGGCTCCATCCACAAGCCCCGCCAGCCTTCGATCAACAGCTTCACCGTATTGCATTCCGAGCCGGTGGCGACGCCGAACTCGACGAAGGTGCGAGCGGCCACGCCGATGCGGCGGAAGATCTCCTGGATGATCCCGTCCTCGTCGTTCTGCGAGTAGATCTTGAAGCCGTAGCGCAGGAGCCGCTTGGGATCGGCGTGGCGCGGCTTGGCGATCTCAGCATCCCAGGCGCGCGCGACCTCGAGCTGCATCGCGTAGTCGTCCAGCGTGGGGATCGGGATGCGGTCCGAATCGCTGTCGTCCATCATGGGCGACAGGTTAGCGGTTTTGCTGGCCCGTGGCAGTGGCAAAAGCCGCGCAGGCAAACAGTCCGCCCAGGTTGAGCAGCAGGCACATCATGGCGAGCAGCGCGTCGGGCCGGCGCACCAGGTCGCGGACGTCGGCGGGGCTCGCGGCGGCGAGCAGGGCGACGAACAGCACGCCGAGCGCTGCGCCCTGAGACAGGCTGTGTGCGAGCCACGATGGCGATTGGTGCATTGCGGTACCCGGGTTGGCGAACTGATGAGACAACCTGGCGATCCCGGCACGAGTTCCGGGTGACTGCACGGCGAGCGGGCGGCAATCGCGGCGGGAATAGGCGCTCCGGTGCCGGCGTTTATGCTTGGGTTCGAAGCCGCGAGGCGGGGGGCGCGTACGAGGTCACAACGGAGAGCTCTCATGAACAAGACGCTTTGCATTGCTGCCGCCGGGACGCTGTTGGCGCTCGGAGCGAGCGCCAGCCTGTTCGCGCAACAGGCCGGCATGTCGTTCTTCGTCACCAGCGCAGGGCCCGGAAAGGGCGCCGACCTGGGCGGGCTCGAGGGCGCCGACCGGCACTGCCAGACGTTGGCGCAGGCCGCCGGTGCGGGCGGCAAGACCTGGCGCGCGTACCTGAGCACGCAGGGCGACGGCGCGGTGAACGCGCGCGACCGCATCGGGCGGGGTCCCTGGCAGAACGCCAAGGGCACGGTGATCGCGCAGAACGTCGACGACCTGCACAGCGCCAACAACAAGCTCACCAAGCAGACCGCGCTCAACGAGAAGGGGGAGGGGATCAGCGGCCGCGGTGACACGCCCAACCGCCACGACGTGCTGACCGGCGCGCAGCCCGACGGGCGCGCGTTCCCGGCCGGCGAGGACAGGACCTGCGGCAACTGGGCCAGGAGCGGCGCCGGCGCCGCCATGGTCGGGCACCACGACCGCCAGGGGCTGCGCGACGACGATGCATCCAAGTCGTGGAACTCGTCGCATCCCTCGCGTGGGCCGGACGGCGGTTGCAGCCAGGCCGACCTGCGCAGCACCGGCGGCGACGGCCTGTTCTACTGCTTCGCGACGAACTGAGCGCTCCGACGTTGTCGTCGCCCGGCTTGACCGGGCGACCCACTACGGCCGGTCCTGACCACCACGTTGTCGTCGCCGGGCTTGACCGGGCGACCCAGTATGGCCGGTCCTGACCACCACGTTGTCGTCGCCCGGCTTGACCGGGCGACCCAGTATCCCCAGCCTGCGAACCGACTGCACGACAGGGATTACCGGGTCCCCGCTTGTGCGGGGACGGCAACGGTGAACGGAGGTCCGCCGCGATGCGCTACGAGCTCTACTACTGGCCGACCATCCAGGGGCGCGGTGAATTCGTCCGGCTGGCGCTGGAGGAAGCCGGCGCCGACTATGTCGACGTCGCGCGCAAGGGAAAGCGCGGCGTCGCCGCGATGAAGAAGCTCATCGACAGCCCGCGCATCAAGCGTTCGCCCTACGCGCCGCCGTTCCTCAAGGCCGGCGATACGATGGTGGCGCAGACCGCCAACATCCTGCTCTACCTCGGGCCGCGCCTGGGCTTGAGCCCGCGCGACGAAGCCGGACGGCTGTGGGTGCACCAGCTGCAGCTCACCATCAGCGACCTCGTGGTGGAGATCCACGACACCCACCACCCGGTGTCGGGCTGGCTCTACTACGAGGAGCAGAAGCCCGCCGCGAAGCGCCGCACGGCCGATTTCTGGCGCTACCGCGTGCCGAAATTCTTAGGCTATTTCGAGCGCGTCCTGGAGAAGAGCGGAGGCAATTACCTCGCCGGCCGCAAGCTCAGCTATGCGGACCTGTCGCTGTTCCAGATCGTCGAAGGCCTGCGCTACGCGTTTCCCCGCCGCATGCGGCGGTTCGAGAAGCGCGTGCCGCGCGTGGTCGCGCTGCACGAGCGGGTCCGCAAGCGCCCGCGCATCGCCGCCTATCTCGCCTCCGTGCGGCGCATCCCGTTCAGCCAGTGGGGCATCTATCGCTACTTCAAGGAGCTGGATGGCTGAACGGATCGGTGCGGCGGCGCGACTAATCCGCATACGCCGCAATGATTTGGACGGCCCATGCCGCGCATTTGCTCGCTCCTCCTGCTTTTCCTTCTCGCCATCGCCAGTCCTGCCCAAGCCCACAATGCTTCCGTTTGCGGCGATCGTCAGATCGACGACGTGGAGCGGCAGGCGGCGTGCACGCGGTCGATCGAGTCGGGCGCGCTCAGCGGGCCCGCGCTCGCCATGGCGCATTTCAATCGGGCGAAGGTGCATGAGCGGCGCGGCGATCTCGATGCGGCGCTCGACGATTGGGGACAGGCGATCAGGGCGGGGCCGCACGCAGCGATCCTATACATCGAGCGCGGCTCGCTGCTGGTCGAGATGAAGGACTACGCGCGCGCCGCCGCCGATCTCGACGAGGCGCTTCGCCTCGACCCGAATTCGCGCCTCGCCCAGTTTTGGCGCGAGACGCTGTCCGTAGCGCGCGAGGCCCTCGAGACGAGGATCGCCCCGGCCGCGTCCGTCAAGCGGGTCCCCACCGTCGCGATTCCCGCCGAGCCCCTGCCGGCAGAGCCGCAGCGCCCCGAGCTGGCGCCCGCCGAACCGAAGGCCGCCCAGGCGCAGCCGGCGGAAGAGAAGAAATGCATAACGGTCGATACCGACTTCAAGGAGGTCGACAAAGCCGCCGCATTCGTGATCGCGCTCACCAATCATTGCGAGAAGCGTACGCGATGCACCGTCAACGCCTATGTGGTGAACTCGTTCGGGCCGAACACAGGCCGTACGGTGTTGACACTGGCAGCGAAATCCAAGTGGACGGCTGCGCACAAGTCCTACGTCATGAAGGTCAAGCAGGCGGGTGGAATGGCGAGCGTCTCGCACAGCTGCACTGGCCTTTGAGGGAAAGGACGGGAGTTATCTGTTGTTTACGGTTTCTTGACCGCGCCGCAATCTACCTCACCCTTCAGCAGCCCCGCGCCCAGGTTCCGATTCCAACCGGGTGGGACATGATTTAGAATCACGGGAATCGCATCGGTGCGCCGGCCGCCGGGGAGGCGCCCGCATCGGGACGTGCGGTTGGGATGGGGATGTCGGAATTCTACAACGTGCTGCTGCTCGCAGGCGATGCGGTCGTCTATTTCGCCGTGCTCGCCGCGCTGTTCCGTGCCCGCGCCAAGCTCGGCCTCGGGGCGTTCTTCTGCGCGCTCGGGGTGATGCATTTCCTCGAGACCTACCTGGCCAGCATCTTCTACGTTTCGCCTGCCGGCCGGCATCGTCACCTCGCCGGGCTCGACCGTACTGTTCACCGGCAAGCTGATGCTGCTCCTCATGGTCTATATCCGCGAGGACGCGGTCATGGTGCGCCAGCCGATCTACGGCCTCCTGGTGGGCAACCTGCTGCTCGTCGGGCTGGCGTTGGTGCTGCGGCACCATCAGATCGTTCCGCTCGGGCCGGGCCGCGACGCGGATTTCGGCTTCCTCGACGAGATGGGCGCACTGATGCTGTGGGGCACGGCGGTGCTGTTCTTCGACTGCATCATGATCATCCTCTTGTACGAGCGCTCGCGCGCCTGGCTCGGCGATCGCGTCCTGGCGCGGCTCGCGTTGAGCGGAGCGGCGGTGCTCTCGTTCGATCAGGCCGCTTTCTTTCTCGGCCTGCATGTGCTGACCGGCGCCGGCGTCGCGGTGCTGGTCGGCGGCTGGATCGCCAAGATGGGAGCGGTCGCGCTCTACAGCGTCCTGGCCGGCATCTATCTGCGCTGGCTCGAACAGCCGCGCCGCAAGGTGACGAGCGCGCCGCGCATCTCCGACGTGTTCGACATGCTCACCTACCGCGAGCGCTACGAGGACCTGCTGGCGCGCAGCGGCCGCGACGCGCTTACCGGCGCGCTCGACCGGGGACGGCTGCAGAGCCAGGGGTGCGGCGCGATCGAGGATGCGGTCTACGCCGGCCGGCCGATCAGCCTCCTGCTCATCGACGTCGATCATTTCAAGAGCTTCAACGACCGCTTCGGCCACGCCGCGGGCGACCATGAGCTCAAGCGCATCGCCTGTCTGATCGCGGCGACGATCCGCGCCGGCGACCTGTTCTTCCGCTTCGGCGGCGAGGAATTCGTGGTGATCGCCGACGGGCTCGACGCCGTGCAGGCGATCGCGCTGGGCGAGCGCATCCGGCGGGAGGTCGCGAGCAGCCCGCCCTCGACGCCGACCACGATCACGGCCAGCATCGGCATCGCCTCGTGCGGGGAGGACGCCGGCGACTACGACGCCCTGTTCGAGATCGCCGACAAGCGGCTCTACGAGGCCAAGGCGTCGGGCCGCAACTGCGTCATCGGCCGGCGCGCTCCGACGGTGACCAAGATCGCGGGCGAGCTGGCGCCGGCGATCTGACAGGCGCGCCGCTCAATCGCTCGCCGGCAGTGCCGGGCGGGCCCGCGTCTCCCGCCACAGCAGGAACAGGCCGGAGCCGACCACGATCGCCGAGCCGATCAGCAGCGCGAGCGTCGGCACGTCGCCCCAGATGAGAAAGCCCACCACCATCGCCCACACCAGCGACAGATAGTTGAACGGCGTCACCGCCGCCGTCGGCGCGAGGTGCAGCGCGCGCGTCCACCAAAACTGGCCGAGGCCGTTGAACAGGCCGGTGACGACCATGAGCGTCGCGTGCCCCCAGGTCGGCACGACGAATCCGAACGGCAGGAACGTCAGGAACACCGCGGCGAGGACCACCATCTGGTACATGGTGAGCGTCTCGCTCGATTCGGTCGCCGTCATGCCGCGCACCGCGACGGTGACGGTGCCGAACAGCACCGCGTTGCCGAGCGCGAACAGGGAGCCGAGCTGAAACGTCTCGGTGCCCGGATTGGTGACCACCAGCACGCCGAGGAAGCCGACCGTGAGGGCGGTCCAGCGCGCCCAGCCTACGCTCTCCTTGAGGAACAGGATCGACATCAGCGTGGCGAACAGCGGCGCGGAGAAATTGATCGCGGTCGCGCTCGCCAGCGGCATCATGCTGAACGCAATCAGCAGCAGCGTCTGCGAGGTCGCCTGCGACACCCCGCGCATGGTGTGATCGCGCAGCCTCCGCGTCCGGAACACGGCGAGGCCCATCTGCGGCAGGATGACTGCGCTGAAACCGACCAGGGAGGCGAAGGCGCGCACAAACAGCACCTCGCCGACCGGATAGAGGTCCACCAGCCACTTGGACGCCGCGCTGGTGCCGGCGAACAGCACGGTCGCCGCCACCATGTAGGCGATGCCGAGCGGAATGCGCTCGCGCCGCGCGGGGCGGTCGGAGCCGGATTGGTCGATGCTGCTGGTGATGGTCACGGGGGAAGGGCGGGTCTCTCGCGGGCAAAGCTCTGCCTAACATGCGCCCCCGGTTCCAAGCACCCCGCCGGGCGAATACCGCGGATGGTCATCACGCATGACTTGGGCGATTCGCGCGGGGCGGAATACGCCTACCCCTGCGGCTCGCCCCCGCCTTCGGCCAAGGCGGAAAGCCGCACAAGGTCGCGCACCAGCACGCGCTGGCGGCCGCCCTCGACGAGGCCCGAGGCCTCCCAGGCGCTCATGATCCGGCTCACCGTATGCAGCGTGCTCCCGGTCATCTCGGCGATGTCCTGGCGCGTGATCGGGAAATCGATCAGTGTGCCGTCCGCGGTCTTCGCTCCGGCCTCGCCGGCGAGGCGGAGCAGCGCATGGGCGACGCGGCGTTCGACGTCCTCGGTCTGGATCTCGCGCAGGCGCGTGTGGGCGTCCTGCAGCCGCCCGCCGATCGTGGTGAGCGCATTGGCGACGAGCGCGGGATGGCGCGTGATCAGCCCCCACCAGGAGGCGGACGGCCAGGTGAGCGCCAAGCTGTCGACGACCGCGGTCGCGGTGCCCGGATAGGTCGTGCGCTGCAGCGCCATGGCGACGCCGAAAATATCGCCCGGGCCGACGAAGCGCACGACGATCTGCTGGCCGGTCGCGGTGATCTGGGTGACGCGCAGCCGCCCGTGCAGCAGCACGAAGAACGAATGCGCATCCTCGCCCTGGGTAAAGACGACCTCGCTTTTGGCATAATGCCGTGTGCGCGCCTCGGCCAGGATGTCGTCGAGCGCTTCCGGCGCCATCGCGGCGAACAGCGGCAGGTCGGAAACGAGCGATCGATCGAGGTGCGCAGTCATTACCGGGGGTGTCTCGCCCTCCCGCGGGCGAGCGCTTGTCATAGCAATCCCCAGCCGGCGGCGAAACCCACAATGCAAACGGCCTCCCGGGAGTTCCCGGGAGGCCGCGGTCAGTCCGGCGCTGCGCGCGTCAATGCGAGGTCGAGTGGGCCGATTTGGCCGGGTCGTAATCCTTGAAGATGTTGGGATTGTCCGGCCCTTCCACCTCGAGCATGCCGACCAGGCCGCGCTCGACGCGGGTGAGCGCATGATCGACCAGCATGTACTTGCCGGGCACCTCGACCTTGAAGTCGACCACGGCGGCGCCGCCGGGCGGCACCGAGATCGTCTGGACGTTGGTGAGCGGCTGCGTGGTCAGCGAGCCGAGGTTGTAGGTGCGATCGAAAATCTCGCCGATCACGTGGAAGGACGAGGTGTAGTTCGGGCCGCCGACGCCGAAATAGATGCGCACCGTCTCTCCGACCTTCGCCTTGAGCGGCTTCTCGGTGCTGAGCGCACCGACCGCGCCGTTGAACACGAAATACTCGGGACGCTCGTTCATCAGCTTGTCGTAGCTCTCGGTCGCCTCGCCTTTCTTGCCGAACGGCTGCTCGGTGTAGATCTCGCCCTGCATGACGTAGTACTCGTGGTCGACCTTGGGCAGGCCGCCTTCCGGCTCGACCAGGATCAGTCCGTACATGCCGTTGGCGATGTGCTGCGCCGCCATCGGCACCGCGCAGTGATAGACGTAGATGCCGGGGTTGATGGCGGTGAACTCGAAGCCGCGCGTTTCGCCGGCCGCCGCGTCGGTGGCCTTGGCGCCGCCGCCCGGGCCGGTCACGGCGTGGAAGTCGACATTGTGCATCATCGCGCTGTCGTCGTGGTTCTTGAGCCGCACCTCGACGGTGTCGCCGACGCGAACGCGGATGAACGGCCCGGGAATCTTCTGGTTGAAGGTCCAGTACCGGTAGGTCGTGCCGTCGGCGAGCTTGCCGGTGATCTCGACGGTGTCGAGGTCGACCTTGAGGCGCTGCGGGCCGCGCTTGCCGATCGGCCGCGGGAGATCCTTGGGATCGCGGACCACCGAGGCGGGACCATCGGACGTCTCGATCCGGGTCAAGGTATGGGCGTGTGGCACGGTTCCGCGTGCCGGCTGGGAGCGCACGGCGTCGGAGCTGACGCCGGTCGCGACGGCCGTACCGCCGGTTGCGAGCGGGACCACGTCGATGCCGACGATCAGCCCCAATCCGAGCAGGGCGGCGCCGGTGGCCATCAGGACGCGGTCGTTTCTGTTGCTGGGGGGTCGCATGTCATCTACCTTTCTGGCTTCTCGAATTTCGGCCGAAACCTACCGATGACGCGCGATGTGGTCTTTGCGGCAGCGCAAACAAATTTGCCGCGGGCCTCCGGTAAGTTACGGAGGTGGCTGCCTTTTCATTGATGCCGCACAGCGCTATGACCTAGGGTCTGGAACAATTCTCAAGAGACAACTCCATGAACGCGCCCGCCCAAGTGGTTCCACCCTACCGCCATACTCCGCTGTTCCCGCTCGGCGCTGACCGCACGACCTACCGCAGGCTTACCACCGAGGGGGTGCGCGTCGAGCCCGTGATGGGCCACGAGGTGCTGGTGGTCGGGCGCGAGGCGCTGCGCGCGCTCGCGGAAGCCGCCTTCGTCGACATCAACCACCTGTTGCGGCCCGGGCACCTGGCAAGCCTGAAGGCGATCGTCGAGGATCCGGAGGCCTCCGACAACGACCGCTTCGTCGCCTACGACTTCCTCAAGAACGCCAATATCGCGGCGGGTGGCGTGCTCCCCATGTGCCAGGATACCGGCACCGCCATCATCATGGGCAAGAAGGGCCGCCTGGTGTGGACCGACGGGGACGACGAGGGGGCGCTCGCCGAGGGGGCGCGCGATGCGTATCTCAAGCGCAACCTGCGCTACTCGCAGCTCGCCCCCATCTCGATGTTCGAGGAGAAGAACACGCGCTCCAACATGCCGGCGCAGGTCGAGATCTATGCGGAGGGTGACGACGCCTACAAGCTCCTGTTCATCGCCAAGGGCGGCGGCTCGGCCAACAAGTCGTTCCTGTTCCAGGCGACGCCGTCGATCCTCACCCACGACCGCCTGGTCGCCTTCCTCAAGGAAAAGGTGCTTACGCTCGGTACCGCCGCGTGCCCGCCCTATCACCTGGCGATCGTCATCGGCGGCACCTCGGCGGAGCTCACGATGAAGACGGTGAAGCTCGCGTCATGCCGCTATCTCGACGACCTGCCGACGCAGGGCTCCGAGGACGGCCACGCGTTCCGCGACCTCGCCATGGAGCAGGAGGTACACCGGCTCACCCAGTCGCTCGGCGTCGGCGCGCAGTTCGGCGGAAAATATTTCTGCCACGACGTGCGGGTGATCCGCCTGCCGCGTCACGGCGCCTCGCTGCCGATCGGGCTCGGCGTCTCGTGCTCGGCCGACCGCCAGGCGCTGGCTAAGATCACCCGCGACGGCGTGTACCTGGAGGAGCTCGAGCACAATCCGGCGAAATATCTGCCCGAGGTGGACACCACGCATCTCGGCGGCGACGTGGTGAAGATCGACCTGAACAAGCCGATGCCGGATATCCTGGCGCAGCTCACCCGCCATCCGATCAAGACGCGCCTCTCGCTGTCGGGGCCGATGATCGTCGCGCGCGATCTCGCGCACGCCAAGCTGCGCGAGCGGCTGGAGAAGGGGCAGGGCCTGCCCGACTATTTCAAGAACCATCCCATCTACTACGCCGGCCCGGCGAAGACGCCGGACGGCTACGCGTCGGGCGCGTTCGGCCCGACCACGGCGGGACGGATGGATTCCTTCATCGACCAGTTCCAGGCCGCAGGCGGCACGCTGGTGTCGGTCGCCAAGGGCAACCGCTCGGCGGCGGTGCGCGAGGCGTGCCACAAGCATGGCGGCTTCTATCTCGCCTCGATCGGCGGCGCCGCCGCGAACCTCGCCGAGCACTGCATCAAGAAGGTCGAGACGGTGGAATATCCCGAGCTCGGCATGGAGGCGATCTGGCGCATCGAGGTCGAGAATTTTCCCGCCTTCATCGTCATCGACGACAAGGGCAACGACTTCTTCAAGGAACTGAATTTGGGGTGAGACTGAGCAGCCCCGTTTCGTAGGGTGCGCCATTTCTAATGCGGTGCCCTTCGTAGGGGCGACCCTTGTGGTCGCCCGCGACATCGCCCCAATCGAAGCGCTGCAAGCGGGCACTCACAACGGGTGCCCCTACAATTGGCGACGCCGTGGCACGTTCGAGTTACCACAAAGGGCGCTCCTACTTCACCAGCAGGGCGACGCCGCTGACGATCAGCACCACGCCGACCAGGCGCTTGAAGGCGATGTCGCTCATGCCGGTGTGGAAGCGGTCGCCGATGAAGATGCCGACCAGCATCAGGGGAAACGCGGCCACGAACACGACGAGCACGTCGAGGCCGAATTCACCGACCGCCAGATAGCCGAGCCCGCGCACGACGCTGAGCGCGAGGATCATCGCCGACATGGTGGCGCGAAAATGCTCCTTGGCGAGCCTGATGGCGTCGAAATAGATCGCATAGAAGATGCTCGCCATGGTGCCGAAGGTGGTGCCGACGGCGCCGCCCAGGATGCCGGCGAGCGGCGCGACGAGGCGCGCCGACGGCTGCCAGCGCGCCGGCGGGCGCGCCGCGCCCCACACCACGTAGGCCCCATAGGCGATCACCAGAAGGCCGAGCCCCTGCGCCAGCGCCCGCGCATCGAGGAGCTTGAATACGAAGAGCCCGATAGCAACCCCGATCAGGCCGGTCGGCAGCGTGCGCAGGAGTTCGCGCACCGCCACATGGCGATACTCACGAGCGACCAGGGCGGCCGACGAGGTCAACCCGAGCAGCGTCCACACCGGCACCAGGATCTTGATCGGCACCACCAGGCCGAGCAGCGGCATCGCGGCGGCGGCGCCGAACCCGGTACTGCCGCGCACCGCGTAGCACGTCACGATCACCACGCAGCAGTAGATGATCTCGAGGATGGAGAGCGAACGGATGGCGGGCTCCGGCGGGCGAGGAGACCACGATGGACGATCTCGTCATAGCATGGTGCGGGCCGGCGCATGCTATACTCCACGCGGCGGACCATACAGCGATGGCGAAGGACAGCTTGATGTCGGGCGAAACGATCCTTACGAGCGGCGGTGCCGCAGCGGTATACGGCGCGACCCAGCCGCTGACGGCGGAGCGCGCGCCGGCGCCGCGCCCCAAGGGGCCGCGGATCTGGCTCGACATGGACCAGAAGGAACTCGACGACGCCTACGATCAGCTCATCTATGCGCCCAACCGGGACCAGGTGCTGCGCCGCAACGCAGTCAACAGCGAGGCGGCGCGCGCCCGCCTCGGCGCGCCGACGAGGCTCGCCTACGGGGCCTCGCCGATCGAGGCGCTCGACCTCTACGCCACCACGCGCCCGCGCGCGCCGATCATGGTGTTCATCCATGGCGGCGCCTGGCGCCAGCGTCCGGCCAAGGATTTCGCGTTACCGGCCGAGATGCTGGTCGCCGCCGGCGTCCACTACATCGTGCTCGACTTCATCAGCGTCGAGGAAGCGGGCGGCAGCCTGATGCCGATGGCCGAGCAGGTGCGCAACGCCGTCGCCTGGGTGCACCGCAATGCCGAGCACATCGCTGGTGATCCGAGTCGCCTCTATGTGGCGGGCCACTCGTCCGGGGCGCATCTCGCGGGCGTCGTGCTGACGACCGATTGGGAGAACGCGTTCGGCCTGCCGAAGGACGTCGTGAAGGGCGGGCTCCTGGGCTGCGGCATGTACGACCTTCATCCGGTGCGCCTGTCGAAGCGCTCGCAATACGTGAAGTTCACCGACGATATGGTGGAGGCGCTGTCCAGCCAGCGCCATATCGACCGGATCAACTGCCCGCTCGTCGTCGCGCACGGAACCGAGGAGACGCCGGAGTTCAAGCGCCAGGCGCGCGACTTCGCCGCCGCCGTCAAGGCGGCCGGCAAACCGGCGCAGCTCCTCGTCGGCGAGGGCTACAACCATTTCGAGATGTTCGAGACGTTCGGCGGCCCTTACGGCCTGCTCGGGCGCGCCGCGCTGGAGATGATAGGGGGTGAATAGCGAATAGGACAACCTCCCGCCGCTCGTCCTTCTCTATTCGCTACTTGCCATTTCGCTACTCGCTCTTCTCCTCGTCCTCGAACACCGAAATCGCCGGCGGCTTCCCGGCAAAGCCGAACTCGTGCCAGCGCGCGACCACGTTGTCGTAGGCCGCCTTGGACAGCTTGGTGCGCTTGGAGAACGTCTTGATGAACTTGTAGTCCATGCAGGCGTTGATCAGCGCCTTGGAGCCCCACGGGCGGATCTCCGGCGGGTTGAGGCTCGGATCCAGATAGGTGCTCCAGGTCTCGCGCAGGATGTCGATCGAGAAGGCCGGGCGCGAGCGCGTCGCCATCGCCCACAGCACCTGGTGCACGTTGGTGGGATCGACGTCGTCGTCGACCACGATGACGTACTTGCCGAAATAGGCGCCGGCCGTGCACTGCGCGGCGAGCGCCATCACCTGCGCGGCGTGCCCGGCATACATCTGGGTGATCGACACCACCGTGATGCCCCAGCCGGCGGCCTCGGGGATCGACCACACGCCCCGGATGCCGGGCACGCCGAGCTTCTGCAGATCGGCCCAGATGCCGGCCGAGCGCAATGCCGCCCAGAACAGGCCGGCCTCGTTGGCGGCGCCATCCGCCATCAGGGCGCAGGTGAGCGTCGGGTTGTCGCGATAGCGCACCTTCTCCACCCGCATGAACGGCGTCGCGCCGCTCGGACGCCCGTAGTAGCCGGTGAACTCGCCGAACGGCCCCTCGGCGAAGGTCTCGTTGGGATAGAGGAAGCCTTCCAGGATGATCTCGGCGCGCGCCGGCAGCGGCAGGCCGGTGACGTCGCTCACGAACAGCTCGATCGGCGCGCCATTGATGCCCGAATAGTACTCGTACTCGCTCTCGGTCTTCGGCAGGCTGGTGGCGGCGACGAGGAACAGCAGCGGATCGATGCCGTAGGCGGCGGCGATCGGCATCGGCTTGCCGAGTTTCCACCATTTCTCCCGGTCGATGGTCGCGTCCTTGCCGGGCGAGGTGTAGACGCCGATCTCGCGCGGTCCCTTGATCATCATCCGGTAGGTGCCGACGTTGATGCGGCCGCTCTCCGGATCGCGGGTGATCACCGCATCGCCGGTGCCGAGGTATTTTCCGCCGTCGAGTGGCCACATGCGTTGCGCCGGAAACTGTCGTATGTCGATCGCGTCTCCGGTGACGATGTTCTGGTTGCAGATCGCGCTCGTCGCGGGAACCTCCTGCGGCGCCATCTTGCGCCCGAGCTTCTGCTGCAGGATCTGCACGGCCTCGAGCGGATGATCGACCGGCTTCTCGCCGATCATCAGGCAGAAGCGCGACAGGTTGCAGCCGATCATGTTGTAGAGCGCCTTGTGGCCGGGGTGGCCCTTGATGTTCTCGAACAACAAGGCGGGGCTGCGCTCGCTGCCGACCAGGTAGGTGAGGGTGGCGGCCTCGAGGTCGGGATCGATCTCGGCGGTGATGCGCTTGAGCTCGCCCAGCGCCTCGACCTTCTCCAGCCAGGCGTCGAGATCGCTGCTGTTGGGGTCGCGCGGGGCCGCCTCGGCCCGGCTGCGTCCATCGGCGGTGGCCGTGGCGCCGCCGGCCGTCACGCTCATATCCATGCGAAGCCTCCCGTCCTGTTCTCGTTCCGGCAAGTCTCGAATGCCGGGCCGGTAAGGTCAATCGAGGCGCCGTTTGATGTTTGTCATGGAACTCTTGGGCCGATTACGGGTATTAAGCAGGGCGGCTGCAGGCGCATGAGCATAGGAGGGCGCAATGCACAGTGACGGGGACCGTCAGTTCGTGGCTCGCGTGCTCGGGGAAGCGGTGATCGACGTGTGGAGCGGCCTGCCTCAGGACGTCCAGCAGAAGCTGTTCGAGCAGGCGGTGCTGGCCGGACATGCGCCCAACGAAGAGGAGCTCAGGCAGCGGCTCGCCCGATTCCTGCACGACCACCATGCGCGCACCGCCGGCAATCACCACGCGGCGACGTGAAAAGGCGACGCATGAAAGCAGGCTGCCCGATGCGACAGCCTGCCTGGCGGCATGTGAGCTCGATCAAATCACACGACGATGGGCCGCGGGCTGAGCCACGGATTCCACAGGATGGTGCCGGGCGGATAGCCGCCGGGAGGCCACGGCGTGGTGCAGCCGATGACGGTGATGAGGTCCTTGGCGGCGCCGGTGACGGCGGTGATCTCGTCCGCGGTCAATTCGCGGATGTCCTTATTGCCGGTGGTCATGGTCAGGATGCCCTCCAATTGCGATGCAATCCGCGATGCTCAGTGCGGATGTAGGGCTATGTGACGGGCCGCCGACGTTCAAATACAGTCGGCTTCTGTGTGAGGCACCGCACGCTGGCAAAGGCAAGAAAGGTCGGGGCGGGGCGGGTCAGCCGTCCATCCACCGGTTGATGCTTTCCGGCATGATCCACGGCCATGCGAAGCTCGTCAGCGTCGCGATCCAGGCGCCGTTCATCAGCCCGGCCGTGAGGCCGTCGATCCCCTTGGCGGCGACGGCGATGAACAGGCCGACGCTCATCCAGAACAGGAACCACAAGCCCGCAACGAGAAAGATTCGGCCCATCAGCGCCTCCTTGCCCGCACTAACGTGCCGGAAAGGCAAGCGTTCCGCCGAAGTGTCGGGGAAGGGACGGACGCGCCGGTCATACCGCCGGCGCTGCCGAGCCAGCTTGAGTTTCAGTGCCCGAATTTCTGCCGGAGCAATGTCCGGACGTCCCGTCACGGGATCGAAACAATGCGGTCACCAGACTTGATGTGCCAAATTTGCTGCGCTGCGATAGCATGGTTTATGATCGTTGATCGGTGGCGTCGAGAGCGAGCTGCATCATGTGGATAGAGCTTCCCGAAGCGGTCAAGATGTACGCACGGTTACAGTTCATGCCGTAGAACGGCATAGCGCCGGACACGATGAAGGTCTCCTCGTCGGTCCGTATACGAATGTCCTGCATTGTCATTCTCCCTGGGAGTGAGCGCCATTGCTCGCCCCCTCCGTCGCGGGATCGTGACAATCGGATTGTTACCTAGGTCAGGACGGCGAAACGGACACCACGTCGGGTCAAAACGGACCAATGGGATGGAAAGAGACCAGTACCCGCACCCCCAGAAAAGAACATATTGCGAACAGAGAACAAATAGTGTACAACGGTTGCCTTGAAGCCGGAGATTCGTGTCCGGGCCGGTGCGCGGGATCGCGTTGCCGGGTCGGCAAAACCCCGCCATAAGGAGCGTGATCATGGTTCAGGCCGCCCTGCGTCTCGTCGAAGGATCATCCATGGACAAGTCGAAAGCGCTCGATGCCGCGCTCTCCCAGATCGAGCGGGCGTTCGGCAAGGGCTCGATCATGCGGCTGGGCAAGACCGACAAGTCGATGGACATCGAGACGGTCTCGACCGGCTCGCTCGGGCTCGACATCGCGCTCGGCATCGGCGGGCTGCCGCGCGGGCGGGTGGTGGAGATCTACGGGCCGGAATCGTCCGGCAAGACCACGCTCGCGCTGCACTGCATCGCCGAGGCGCAGAAGAAGGGCGGCATCTGCGCCTTCATCGACGCCGAGCATGCGCTCGATCCGATCTATGCGCGCAAGCTCGGCGTGCAGGTCGACGACCTCTTGATCTCGCAGCCGGACGCCGGCGAGCAGGCGCTGGAGATCGCCGACACGCTGGTGCGCTCCGGCGCAATCGACGTGCTGGTGATCGATTCGGTCGCCGCCCTGGTGCCGCGCGCCGAGCTCGAAGGCGAGATGGGCGACAGCCAGCCCGGCCTGCAGGCGCGGCTGATGTCGCAGGCGCTGCGCAAGCTCACCGCCTCGATCAACCGCTCCAACACGATGGTGATCTTCATCAACCAGATCCGCATGAAGATCGGCGTCATGTACGGCTCGCCGGAGACCACCACGGGCGGCAATGCGCTCAAATTCTACGCCTCGGTCCGCCTCGACATCCGCCGCATCGGCGCCATCAAGGACCGCGACGAAGTGGTCGGCAACCAGACCCGCGTCAAAGTGGTCAAGAACAAGCTCGCCCCGCCGTTCAAGCAGGTCGAGTTCGACATCATGTACGGCGAGGGCGTGTCGAAGAGCGGCGAGATCCTCGACCTCGGCGTCAAGGCCGGCGTGGTGGAGAAGTCGGGGGCCTGGTTCTCCTACGACAGCCAGCGCATCGGCCAGGGTCGCGAGAACGCCAAGGTCTTCCTCAAGGGCAACCCCGACATCGCGCAGAAGATCGAGGCGGCGATCCGCCAGAATTCAGGCCTCATCGCCGAACAGATCCTGGCCGGCGAAAGCGCGAGCGAGGACGACGAGGATGCCGCGGAGGGGTGAGGCTCACCCCGCGTCCCGGTCGAGTTGGCACGGCCGTGCCACACGAATCGTCATCGCCGGCACAAGGCCGGCGATGACGGGTGTGCGCTTTACGCCTCCACCACGACGTAGTCGTCCTCGACCGTGACCGTAAAGGTCTCCGCCTGGTAGGGACCTTCCACCAGCCGCGCGCCGGGCTCGACGCTGACGGTGTAGCGGCGCGCACGCACGCGCTCGGGATCGCACCACGACTTGCCGGTGCGGATGTCGAATTCCCACGAATGCCACGGGCAGCGGATGATCTCGCCGCGGCGCGTGTAGCAGTAGGTGCCGGGCTCCGACGACTCGAGGAGCCCCGTGAGGCGCCCCTTGCTCAAGGTGCCGCCCTTGTGCGGACAGCGGTCGGTCAGCGCGAAGAACTCGCCGCCGAGATTGAACACCACGATCGCGCGCCCGTTTACGGCGACCGCCTTGCGGCCGCCCGGCGGGATGTCACGGACCGGTGCGACGACGTGCTTGGGCATGGACTCTCCGTCATTCCGGCGGAACCGCCCTGGCGGCGCGTGCCGGAATCCATAATCCCAGTTCTCGCATTTTCCCAGAGACAGGGCGTATGGGTCCCGGGTTCGCTCGCCGTGTCCCTGCTTGCAGGGACACAGGGGCGCCCCGGGACGACGCCTCACCCCAATCGATACACCGCGTGCGCGTTGGCGGAATAGATCTGCGTGCGCTGTCTCTCGTCGAGGCTCGGCGGCAGCGCCAGGAATGGATCGTCGAAATCCCAGTGCGGGTAGTCGCTGGCGAACATGATGCGGTCGAAGCCGATCCACGCCATCATCTCCATCAGATGATCGGGCTCCTCCGGCTCCTCCATCGGCTGGGTCGAGACCCAGAAATGCTCGCGCAGATATTCGGATGGTGCGCGCTTCAGGTGCGGCACCTCGTCCTTGAGGCGCTTCCACAACTTGTCGAGCCGCCAGCCGAGCGACGGCAACCACGCGAATCCCGATTCGAGCAGCACGACCTTGAGCGTGGGGTAGCGTTCGAACACACCCTCCATGATGAAGCTCGTCACCATCGCCTGCGCGCAGGTCGCGTGCTCGGTCATCTCCTCCATATAGAACGAGGGCCAGCCCGAGTTGGTCATCGCCCAGCCGCTGTAGCCGAACGCGTGGATGCCGACGGGAAGCCCATGCTCGACCGCGGCCTCGTAGATCGGCCAGTAGCGCCGGCGCCCGAGCGCCTCGGCGGTGCGGCTCAGCAGGAACACCTGCACGTAATCCGGATTGCCGGCACAGCGGTGAATCTCGGCGCGCGCGGCCTCGCCGTCCTCGTAGGGCACGACGATCGAAGCCTTCAGCCGCGGCTCGCGGCTCGCCATGGCGTCGATCTGCCACTGGTTGATGGCGGCCGCCATGGCGGCGCTGAATTCCGGGTTCTGCTCGCCCTGGCCGGACGGCGAGAGCGGGTTCATCACGCCATGGGTGATGCCGTAGTGATCGAGGTGCTGCGCGCGCATCAGATCGAGATCGCTGCCCGGCAGCCCGCCGCCCTCCGGCCATGCGTCGCGCCGCGCCGCTTGCGGGGTGCCTTTCGGGTACGGGTAGCCCTTGGCGAAGCCGTGGCGCGAGCGCACCCCGTAGGTCGCGAGATAATCCTGCCAGCGCTGCGACAGATAGGGGCGCATCGCATCGAGCGACGCCTTGGGATGGATGTCGCAGTCGACGATCGCCGGCCGCACGCGTTGCGTCTGTGCGCGCAAGGGATGCTTGAGCTCGACATTCATGGCGAGTCCTCCGGGGCGTAGTCGACAACGCCCAACGCATGTCCCGGCGAAGTGGGCACCGGTTCGCCGCCGAGGACATGCGCCAAAGTTCTACGTCAGGCGATTGTACGTCGCAATCGGGTTCTCCACCAGGACCTTGTGCCTCAGCGCCTGCGGGATCCCGGGCGGCAGCGGGTCGTCGCCGTCGAACTGCCAGTGGGGGAAATCGGAGGCATAGAGCAGCATGTCGTCTGAACGCAGATGCTCGATCGCCCGTTCCACCGCCTCCGGATCGGGCGGAGCGTCGAGCGGCTGGATGGTGAGGCGGAAATGGTCGCGCACGATGTCGGACGGCGAGCGGTCGACCCACGGCACCTCGGTGCGCAAGCCCCGCCAGAATTTCGAGAATCGCCACAGGAAGCCGGGGAGCCAGGTCACGCCCGATTCGATCAGCACCACTTTCAGGGCGGGAAACTTCGCGAACACGCCCTCGGTGATCAGGCTCGCGACCTGCGTCTGGAAGCCTTGGCTCTGCGCCGCATAGTCCTCGATGTAGTAGCTCGGCCAACCGAGCGAGGTGACCGGGTGGCGATAGGCGCTGCCGGCGTGAATGCCGATCGGCAGACCGTGGCGCTCGGCGGCCGCGTAGATCGGCCAGAACTGGCGGCGCCCGAGCGGCACCTCGCCCATGGCGAGGAGGAGAATCTGCACGAAGCGCCGGTCGCCGGCGTGCCGCTCGATCTCGTCGACCGCATATTCGGTGTTCTGCGGCGTGACCACGATGGAGGCGCGCAGACGCGGATCGCGGTCGAGCCATTCTTTCGCGATCCAGTCGTTGACGGCGCGCGCGAACGCCTGCGCCATGTCCTCGTTGAACACGAGCTGCACGCCGTAGAGGCAGTTGAGGATCGCGCGGTCGGCACCCAGGCGCTCGAACACGGTCGCCTGCAGGTCGGCGACGCTCGTTCCCGCAAGCCCGCCCTTGTGGCGCCAGTCCGGCCGCGCGGTGATCGGCGCGTTGGGCGGATAGCTGATCGATTCGAGCCCCGGGATGCCGCGCTCCTCCACCGAATCGCGCCAGTGATCGTCGAGATAGGGCATCAGCGCCTTGAGGTCCGGCACGGTCGGGTGCACATCGCAATCGATGGCGCTGAGCTTGTCCATCACTCCGCCCTGATGTTCGCCGCCTTGGCGATCTCCGCCCAGCGGCCGGTTTCGCGGCGCATCCAGGCGTCGAGCTCGGCCGGCGTGTTGCCTCTCGGGAAAATGCCGAGGTGGCGCGTCTTGGCGGCGAACTCGGGCGACTCCACGATCGCCCTTATGTCGGCCGCGAGCTTCTCCTTCACGGGCGGCGGGGTGGCCGCCGGCGCCACCATCGCGTTGAAGGCGATGACGTCGAAGCCCGCATAGGTCTCGGCAATCGTCGGCACGTTCGGCTGATCGGCAAGGCGGGCGGCGCCGGCCCCGGCAATGAGCTTGAGCTCGCCGGACTCGACGTAGCGCCTCGCCGAATGCCACACGTCGAACATGATCGGCACGCGGGAGGCGATCACGTCGGTGAGCGCCGGCGCGCTGCCGTTGTAGTTGATATGCGTCATGTCGATGCCGGCGCGGATCTTCAGCATCTCGCCGGCCAGATGCCCGACGCCGCGCGGACCGGGCGAGGCGTAGTTGAGCGGCTCGCGCCGCGCCTTCGCCTCGTTGACCAGCTCCGGAATGGTGCTCGCCGGGAATGCCTTGTTCGCCACCAGGGCGACCGGCTGCGTGGCGATCATGCTGATGCCGGCGAGCTCGCGGAACGTATCGTAGGGCAGCTTCTGGTCGATCGCCGGATTGATCAGCAGCGAGTTGGTGCCGATCAGCACCGTGTGGCCGTCGGGCAGCGCCTTGGCGACCGCTGCGGTCGCCACGATGGTGCCGGCGCCTGGGCGGTTCTCCACGATCACCGAGTGCCCGCCCCAGCGCGCCGAGAGCAGCTCCGCCAGGATGCGCGCCACCACGTCGGTCGGGCCGCCCGCCGCGAACGGCACGACCAGACGGAACGGTGCGCTGGGAAAGGGCGCTTGCCCCTGCGCCTCGCTGCCTGCGAGTGCGAGCACCACGACGAGCAGCGCAGCCGATCTCCGCATCGTCGTCTCCCTATCGCTTCCTGTCACGCATCGCCGCGATCACCTCCGGCACTGCGGCTTCGTTGTTGGGCGCCATCACGTGCACCCCCGCGACGCCCGGAATCTCGACCAGTTCCTCCATCAGCTCGAGGCAGATGCGTCGCCCCTCGGCGGCGGGATCCGCAGCCTGCTCGAGGCGATGGACTGTCGCATCGGGAATGATGGTGCCGAAAAGATGCCGGCGCATCCATTGCGCCGAGCGCGCCGAGCGCAAGGGGGCAACGCCGATCAGCAGGAAGATGTCGCCCAGGCCCGCGTTGGCGAGCCCCGCCGCATAGCGGCGGACCACGCCCGAATCCATGCAGAACTGGGTCTGCACGAACTGAGCGCCGGCCGCGATCTTGCGGACGAGGCCGTCGGGGCGCCAGCCGGCGGGCGGATCGATCGGCAGATCGGCGGCGCCGATGAAGAATCGCGCGTGGCCGCCGACCTTGCGCCCCGTGGGCAACTCGCCGCGGTCACGCAGCGCGCGCGCGGTCTCCATCAGGGTGAGGCTGTCGAGGTCGAACACCGGCTTGGTGTCGGGCTGGTCGCCCGCGTCGGGCTTGTCGCCGGTCAGGAGCAGCAGGTTGTGCACGCCGTGGGCGGCGGCAGCGAGCAAATCGCTCTGCAAGGCGATGCGGTTGCGGTCGCGGCAGGTGAACTGGAGAATCGGCTCGATCCCCTCCGCCTTGATCAGTGCGGCGGCCGTTCCGGCCGCGAGATGCACGTTGGCGCCGGCGCCGTCGGTCACGTTGACGGCGTCCGCCAGGCCCACGAGCGGGCGAGCCTTGCGCAGGAGGTGCTCGGGATCGCACGACACCGGCGGCACGATCTCGGCGGTCATCACGAAGGCCCCCGCCCGCAGCCGCTGCTCGAGGCGGGAGAGGGGACGCGGCGCGGCTTGGTCCATGAATTGCAACTCGGTACGGAGGGGCTCCGGATGGTTCTAGCCGATCCAGGATGCCCCGGTCACCGTCCTTTCTGGACAGTGCTGGGGCGCCCCGATAAAAGCTCGCGGAAGCTCCATCAGGGCCGCGATTTCGGCTGATTCGCGGAAATTCGAGCGCAAACGGGACCAATGAGCGGCGTCAACGAAATCAGGTCGGCTTTTCTCGATTATTTCGCGCGGAACGGCCACCAGGTCGTTCCGTCCTCTCCGCTCGTCCCGATCAACGACCCGACCCTGATGTTCACCAATGCCGGCATGGTGCAGTTCAAGAACGTCTTCACCGGGCTGGAGAAGCGCCCCTACGTGCGCGCCGTCACGTCGCAGAAATGCGTGCGCGCCGGCGGCAAGCACAACGACCTCGACAACGTCGGCTATACGGCGCGTCACCACACGTTCTTCGAGATGCTCGGCAATTTCTCGTTCGGCGACTATTTCAAGGAACGCGCGATCGAGCTCGCCTGGAACCTGGTGACCAAGGAGTATGGGCTGCCGAAAGAGCGGCTCTGGGTGACCGTCTATCCGACCGACGAGGCCGCCCGAACCCTGTGGAAGAAGATCGCCGGCCTTTCGGACGAGCGTATCGTCGGCCATGCGGAGAACCTGTGGGCGATGGGTCCCATCGGTCCGTGCGGCCACTGCTCGGAAATCTTCTACGACCAGGGCGAGGCACTCACCGGGCGGTCCGCCGGGCTCGCCGGACGAGGACGGCGACCGCTACCTCGAGTTCTGGAATCTCGTGTTCATGCAGTTCGAGCAGGTCGACGCCAATACGCGCGTCGATCTTCCCCGGCCCTCGATCGACACCGGCATGGGGCTCGAGCGCATCGCCGCAATCCTCCAGGGCGTGCACAGCAACTACGACATCGACCTGTTTCGCGCGACTCATCAAGGGCGTCGCCGACCTCACCGGGGTCGACCCGGACGGGGGGCAGAAGGCCTCGCACCGGGTCATCGCCGACCACCTGCGCGCGACCTCGTTCCTGATCGCCGACGGCGTGCTGCCCTCCAACG
The DNA here is from genome assembly GCA_963777755.1 of uncultured Alphaproteobacteria bacterium. Lineage (GTDB taxonomy): Bacteria > Pseudomonadota > Alphaproteobacteria > Rhizobiales > Xanthobacteraceae > DATFWC01. The sequence goes on along the minus strand of CAVZSC010000035.1, from coordinate 297,145 downwards.
AGGGGCGTGGCTATGTCCTCCGCCGCATCATGCGGCGCGCCATGCGCCATGCCGAGCTGCTCGGCGCCAAAGAGCCGCTGATGTACCGGCTCGTCCCCACGCTGGTGCGCGAGATGGGCCAGGCGTTCCCCGAACTGGTCCGCGCCGAGCCGCTGATCACCGAGACGCTGCGGCTCGAGGAGCGGCGCTTCCGTAAGACCCTGGAGCGCGGGCTCGCCATGCTGGAGGCGGACACGAGCGCGCTCGAGCGTGGCGACAACCTCAAGGGCGAGACCGCGTTCACGCTGTACGACACCTACGGCTTCCCGCTCGACCTTACGCAGGACGCCCTGCGCCCGCGCGGCATCGGCGTCGACCTCGACGGCTTCAATGCCGCCATGGAGCGCCAGCGTGAGAAGGCGCGCGCCGCGTGGGCGGGCTCCGGCGAGGCTGCAACCGACGCGGTGTGGTTCGCGTTGCGCGAGCGCGTCGGCGCGACCGAGTTCCTCGGCTACGAGACTGAAGCTGCCGAAGGCGTGGTGGCGGCGCTGGTGCGCGAGGGCAAGGAGGTCGATGCGCTCAACGCCGGCGAGACCGGCGCCGTGGTGGTCAACCAGACGCCGTTCTACGGCGAGTCGGGCGGACAGGTCGGGGACACCGGGCTGATGACGGCGGACGGTGTGCGGTTCCGCGTCACTGACACGCAGAAGAGGGTGGGCGACCTGTTCGTCCATTCGGGCGTCGTCGAGGCCGGCACGCTCAAGCCGGGCCTCGCGCTCGCGCTCGCCGTCGACCATGCGCGCCGCAGCAGCATCCGGCAGAACCACTCGGCGACGCACCTGCTGCACGAGGCGTTGCGCCAGGTGCTCGGCGATCACGTGGCGCAGAGGGGATCGCTGGTCGCGCCCGACCGCCTGCGCTTCGATTTCGCCCACCCGAAGCCGATAAGCCCCGAGGAGATCGAGCGGGTCGAGGACCTGGCGAACGACATGGTGCTGCAGAATTCCGAAGTGACGACGCGGCTGATGGCGGTCGACGAAGCGAAGGACTCGGGCGCCCGTGCGCTGTTCGGCGAGAAATACGGCGACGAGGTGCGGGTGGTCGCCATGGGGGCAGGCGGCGGCAACACCATGGGCTGGTCGGTCGAGTTGTGCGGCGGCACCCACGTGCGCCGCACCGGCGACATCGGCCTGATCTCGGTGGTGGGCGAGGGCGCCGTGGCCTCCGGCGTGCGGCGCATCGAGGCGCTCACCGGACGCGACGCGCGCAAGCACGCGAATGCACTCGTCGGGCTGGCGAAGGCCGCGGCGTCGGAGCTTCGGGCGCCGCTCGAGGACATGCCGGCGCGCATCGCGGCGCTCGCCGATGACCGCAAACGCCTCGAGCGCGAGCTCGCCGAGGCGCGCAGGAAGCTCGCCATGGGTGGCGGCGCCTCCGGCGCCGCCACTGCAGGCGACGGCGTGCGCAAGGTCGGCGACGTCAACCTGATGGCGCGCGCCGTCGAGGGAATCGACATCAAGGACCTCAAGAGCCTGGCCGACGAGGGCAAGAAGCAGGTCGGCTCGGGCGTCGTCGCCATCGTCGGCGTCACCGGCGAAGGCAAGGCCGGCCTGGTGGTCGGCGTGACCGCCGATCTCACCGGGCGCTTCAACGCCGTCGACCTCGTGCGCAAGGGGGCCGAGGCGCTCGGCGGCAAGGGCGGGGGCGGGCGCCCCGACATGGCGCAGGCCGGCGGGCCGGACGGCTCCAAGGCGGACGCCGCGCTCGCGGCAATCGCGGCGGCGCTGGCGGGGTGAGCTCGTCAGCTCGTAGGTTTGGCTAGCACGGCGGTGGCGGTGCAATCGGTCCGAGGGCGTCGGTCCGTGCGTAACACAACAATGCTGTGCCGATGTTGTTGGGTTACGCGCGGCGGCAACGCCTGGGAATTTGTCTAAGCGTAGCGGCCGCGCTAACCCTACCTACCGGCCGGTCGGGGCATGGCGTGCTGCACGCGGACGGATTCAAGGGTGTCCTCATCTTCCTGGTGACGGCGGGCATCATCGTGCCGCTGTTCCACCGCGCGCGCTTCGGCACGGTGCTCGGGTTCCTGGTGGCCGGGGTCGCGCTCGGCCCCTATGGGCTCGGTCGCCTCGTCGAGACGTATCCGTTGCTGTGGTACGTCACGTTCGACGATCCGGAGCGCAGCGTGCCGCTCGCCGAGCTCGGCATCATCTTCCTCCTGTTCATGCTCGGGCTCGAGCTTTCGTTGAAACGTCTGTGGCAGCTGCGGCGCTACGTGCTCGGCGTCGGAATCGTGCAGGTCACGGTCACGACCGCCGTGATCGTCGCGATCATCGCGGGCTTCGGCGCACCGCGGCCGGCCGGCATCGTGCTCGGCCTGTGCCTGGCGCTGTCCTCGACGGCCATCGCCATGCAGGTGCTGATCGACCAGCACCGCGCGGCGACCCGGGTCGGCCGCATCGCGCTCTCGGTCCTCTTGTTCCAGGACCTCATGGTCGTGCCGATCCTGTCCATCATCGGCTTTCTCGGCCGAGGCTCCGACGCCCCGCTGCTCAATCTGCTCGCGACCTTCGGCCAGGCGATCGCGGCCGTCGCGATCATCATGGTGGCGGGGCGCTATGTCGTGAGGCCGCTGCTGGACTCGGCGGCGCGCACCGGCAGCCGTGACCTCATCATGGCGATCACCCTGCTGATCGTCATCGGAATTTCCGCGGCGACCGGCGCGGCGGGCCTCTCGATCGCGCTCGGCGCCTTCGTCGCCGGGCTGCTCCTGAGCGAGACCGAGTACCGGCACCACATCGAGGTCGACCTCGAGCCGTTCAAGGGGCTGCTGCTCGGCATCTTCTTCGTCACCGTGGGCACCAGCGTCGACCTCGGCGTCGTCGCAGCGCAATTCGGCTGGATCTTCGTCGCCGTGCTCGGCCTCATCGCCGTCAAGGCGGGGATTCTGTTCCTCGTCGCCCGCGTTTTCGCCGTTGCCCGTTCGGCGGCGATCGAAGTTGCGCTGCTGCTCGCGCAGGCGGGCGAGTTCGCCTTCGTGGTCGTCGGGCTCGCGCGCGGCAGCCACCTACTGCCGCCCGAGCTCGCCACGTCGGCGATCGCGGTGGTTGGCCTGAGCATGATGGCGACGCCCATGCTTGCGCAGGTCGGTCGTCGCCTGGGCGAGCGGTTCACCCATCTCGACCACGCGGACGCCGGTCCCGACGACGACACCGCGGCGCTCGAGGACCACGTCATCATCGGCGGATTCGGCCGCGTCGGCCAGACGATTTGGCGCCTGCTGCAGGAGGAGAACGTCGTGGCGGTCGCGCTCGACACCAATGCGCCGCTGGTCGGCGAGCACCGCCAGGCGGGACGCCTGGTGTTCTTCGGCGACGCCAGCCGGCGCGAGCTGCTTGAGCGGGCGGGCGCCGCGCGCGCGCGCGCGTTCGTAGTGACGCTCGATGCGCCGGGCGCGGCCGAGCGCATGATCGAGGAAATCCTTCACTTGCGGCCGGATGCCTGCGTGTTCGCCCGCGCCAAGGATCCTGAGCACGCGGCGCGCCTCGCCAAGCTCGGCGCCCGCGGCGTCATCCCAGAGGCGGTGGAAGCCAGCCTGCAGCTCGGCGCCCGGCTGCTGGAAGAGCTCGGGCTGCCGGAAGAGGTCGTCGCCGAGCGGCTGGCAGCGGCACGCGAAGGCGAGCTCGGACGGCTCAATCCGCGGTGAGGCCGTGCGGCGATCGGGTGACGAGCCGTAGGCTTACAGCTTCACGGCCTTCTTCAGGTTCTCGTCGATCTTGTCGAGGAAGCCGGTGGTGGAGAGCCATTTCTGGTCGGCGCCGACCAGGAGCGCCAGGTCCTTGGTCATGAAGCCGGACTCCACCGTCTCGACGGTGATCCGCTCGAGCGCAGTGGCGAACTCGCCCAGCGCCGTGTTGTTGTCGAGCTTCGCCCGGTGGGCGAGGCCGCGCGTCCAGGCGAAGATCGAGGCGACCGAGTTGGTCGACGTCTCGCGGCCCTTCTGGTGCTCGCGATAGTGCCGCGTCACCGTGCCGTGCGCGGCCTCCGCCTCCACGATCTTGCCGTCCGGCGTCATCAGCACCGACGTCATCAGGCCGAGCGAGCCGTAGCCCTGTGCCACCGTGTCCGACTGCACGTCGCCGTCGTAGTTCTTGCACGCCCACACGTAGCCGCCCGACCACTTGAGCGCCGCCGCCACCATGTCGTCGATCAGCCGATGCTCGTAGGTGAGCTTCTTCTTCTCGAACTCGGCTTTGAACTCGCTGTCGAACACCTCCTGGAAGATGTCCTTGAAGCGGCCGTCATAGACCTTGAGGATCGTGTTCTTGGTGGAGAGATAGAGCGGATAGCCGCGCGCCAACGCGTAGTTCATCGACGCGTGGGCGAAGTCGCGGATCGAATTGTCGAGGTTGTACATCGTCATGGCGATGCCGGAGCCGGGGAACTCGAACACCTCCTGCTCGACTTTCTTTCCGTCCGGGCCGACGTAGGAGAGCGAGAGCTTGGCACCGGCCGGCACCTTGATGTCGGTCGCGCGATACTGGTCCGCATAGGCGTGGCGGCCGATGATGATCGGCTTGGTCCAGCCGGGCACCAGCCGCGGCACGTTCTTGCAGATGATCGGCTCGCGGAAGATCACGCCGCCGATGATGTTGCGGATCGTGCCGTTGGGCGAGCGATACATCTTCTTGAGGCCGAATTCCTTCACCCGGGCCTCGTCGGGCGTGATGGTGGCGCATTTGACGCCGACGCCGACCTGCTTGATCGCCTCGGCCGCATCGATGGTGATCTGGTCATCGGTCTCGTCGCGCTTCTCCATGCCGAGATCGAAATAGAGGAGCTTGATGTCGAGGTAGGGATGGATCAGCTTGTCCCGGATGTACTGCCAGATGATCCGCGTCATCTCGTCGCCGTCGAGCTCGACGACCGGGTTGGCCACCTTGATCTTTGCCATTGAAATCAAAGCCTTTTTTCGTGCATTCGGAAGCGGGAGAAACGCGCGCCGGCTGGCTGCGCCGCGGCACCTTATGGCGCGCCGCCGCCGCTCCTGCAAGGCGTCCTGATGATAATCGAAACGGCACGAAAGCGCGTGCCTGTTCGATGTGCAGCCGCATACCGTTGCGGTGGCAGGGTGTGCCCGGAGCGGCGCGCGCCGCTCAGCGGGCCTGGTCGCGCACGTACAGGCCTTGGTCGGTGACGACGAAATCGACGCGCTGGTCGGTGAGCGCCTTGATGCATTCGGCTGGGGCATTGACGATCGGCTCCTCGTGCACGTTGAAGCTGGTATTGACCAGCACCGGCAGGCCGCTTGCGCGCTCGAAGGCGACCAGGATGTCGTAGTAGGTCGGGTTGTCGTCGCGGGCGATGACTTGGGGCCGCGCCGAGCCGTCCACATGCACCACCGCCGGGATGCGGGCCCGCCATTGTGGCCGCACGTCGCAGGCGATCGTCATGTAGCGGCAGGCGCGGGCATTCACGGCCGTGACGTCGAACACGTCGGCGGCGCGCTCCTGCGTGATCACCGGGGCGAACGGCATGAACTCGGAGCGGTCGAGCCGCTGGTTCAGCAGATCATGGGTGTCGCGGCGCGACGGATTGGCGAGGATCGAGCGCGCGCCCAGGGCGCGCGGCCCGTATTCCATGCGGCCGGTGTAGATCGCGCCGATCTCGCCGGCGACGAGGCGGCGCACCGCGCCGTCGACCGGCGGCTCGCCGGTTGCACGCACGCCCGGCGTGTCTAGGAGGGCGCGATCGATGGCGTCGGAATAATCGCGGCCGAGGTAGACGTCGCCGAGCGGCTGGCGATTGTCGAGCCAGCGCGCAAGGCCGTCGCGGCGGAGCAGCCAGGCGAGCACGCCGCCGACCGCGAGACCTTCGTCGCCCATGGCGGGAAAGATGAACAGCTCGTCGAGCGGCAGCGTCTCGGCGATGAGCCGGTTGAGCTTGACGTTGGCGAAGATGCCGCCGGCGACGCCGAGGTTGCGGCTCGGATGGCGCGCCAGCAGGCGCGTAAGCGACAGCAGCATCACGTCCTCGAGCACCTTCTGCACCGAAGCCGCCACGTCCTCGCGCCGCACGCCCTTCGCCACCAGGCGGATGAACACCCGGATGTGGCGGTCGCTCGCGAAGTCGGAATGGATCCGGCCGCCCTCGTCGACCGAGAAGCGCGCCGCGATGCGGCGCGCCAGGACCGGCTGGCCCATGGCGGCAAGCCCGGTCACCTTGCCTTCGTGCCGCACCGGGCGGAAGCCGAGCGCCTTGGTGGCGGCGCTGTACATCTTGCCCAGACTGTCTTCCGGCGGGGGACTGAGAATGCAGTCATCGCCACCGAACAGCGTCGTGAGCGCGCCGTTGGCGAAGTGACGATAGCTGTAGTGGACCATGTCGCCGCCGGCATCGGCGGTGGCGAGGAAGGCGTCGTTCCACGGGCTGTAGAACAGGGGGGCGAGCGCGTGCGCCTCGTGGTGATTGTAGAAATCGGTGACGGCGTCGTCGCGGAAGCCGAGCTCTCGCTGGAACGCGCCGATGTCGAGGACGTCGGCCGCCGCGGTGGTGCGCTGGTGCACCAGGTCGTCCACCAGCATCCGCCGCGTCCGCTTCTTGAGGTGAATGCGGACCTGCTCCTGCAGCCAGCGCATGCCCGTCAGCGCCCGGAAGTAGCAGGTCGGGAACATGCTGCGGCTGTAAACGACGACATCGACGTCGCGCCGCGTGGCGCCGGCGAGCGACAGCACCTCGTCGATCGCCGGACCGGGAAAGATGCTGCCGTCGCCTTTGAAACGCGTCAGCCGCTCGAGCTGCACGGCGGCTTTGAGTACGTAGCCGTCGAACACCGCCGCGGTTGCATCGTGCGGGCCCGGATGGACGCCGAGAATGAGTTGCGCCATGCCTCAGCTCGGCTCGCTTCGGGTATACAGGCCTTGGTCGGTGACGACGAAATCGACGCGCTGGTCGGTGAGCGCCTTGATGCATTCGGCCGGGGCGTTGACGATCGGCTCCTCGTGCACGTTGAAGCTGGTATTGACCAGCACCGGCAGGCCGCTCGCGCGCTCGAAGGCGACCAGGATGTCGTAGTAGGTCGGGTTGTCGGCGCGGGCGATGACCTGGGGCCGCGCCGAGCCGTCCACATGCACCACGGCCGGGATGCGGGCGCGCCATTGTGGCCGCACGTCGCAGGCGATCGTCATGCAGCGGCAGGCACGGGCATTCACGGCGGTGACGTCGAACACGTCGGCGGCGCGCTCCTGTGTGATCACCGGGGCGAACGGCATGAACTCGGAGCGGTCGAGCCGCTGGTTCAGCTGATCATGGGTGTCGCGGCGCGACGGATTGGCGAGGATCGAGCGCGCGCCCAGGGCGCGCGGCCCGTATTCCATGCGGCCGGTGTAGATCGCGCCGATCTCGCCGGCGACGAGGCGGCGCACCGCGCCGTCGACCGGCGGCTCGCCGGTTGCACGCACGCCCGGCGTGTCTAGGAGGGCGCGATCGATGGCGTCGGAATAATCGCGGCCGAGGTAGACGTCGCCGAGCGGCTGGCGATTGTCGAGCCAGGGCGCAAGGCCGTCGCGGCGGAGCAGCCAGGCGAGCACGCCGCCGACCGCGAGACCTTCGTCGCCCATGGCGGGAAAGATGAACAGCTCGTCGAGCGGCAGCGTCTCGGCGATGAGCCGGTTGAGCTTGACGTTGGCGAAGATGCCGCCGGCGACGCCGAGGTTGCGGCTCGGATGGCGCGCCAGCAGGCGCGTAAGCGACAGCAGCATCACGTCCTCGAGCACCTCCTGCACCGAAGCCGCCACGTCCTCGCGCCGCACGCCGTTGGCGAGCCGGCGCATCAGCGCGCGGATCTGATGATCGGTGCGAAAATCCGAATGCACGCGGCCGGCTTCGTCGACCGAGAAACGCGCGGCAATGCGGTCGGCCAGGATCGGCTGGCCCATGGCGGCGAGCCCGGTCACCTTGCCTTCGTGCCGCACCGGGCGGAAGCCGAGCGCCTTGGTGGCGCCGCTATACATGACCCCAAGGCTGTCTTGTGGCGGGGGTTTGAGGATGCATTCTTCGGCGCCGTAGATGGTGGTGAGCGCGCCGTTACGGAGATGGCGATGGCTGTAGTTGACGCCGTCGCCGCCGGCATCGGCGGTCACCAGGAGGGCATCATCCCACGGGCTGTAGAACAGCGCCGGCAGCGCATGCGCCTCGTGGTGATTGTAGAAGCCGGTAACGGCGTCGTCGCGAAAACCCTGGTCGCGCTGGAATGCGGCGACGTCGAAGACGTCTTCGACCCGCAGGGTCTGCAGGCGCGAGAAGTCCCACACCATCATGCGCCGCATCTTGTGCTGGGCGTGCATGCGGAATTGCTCGTTCACCCAGGCAAGGCCGGACAGCCGGCGGAAATAGCGTGTGGGAAACATGGCCCGGCTGTAGACGACGACGTCGACGTCGCGCCGCGTCGCGCCGACGATGCCGAGCACCTCGTCGATCGCCAGATCGGGATGCACGTGACCGTCGCCTTTGAGGCGGGTCAGCCGCTCGAGCTGCACGGCGGCTTTGAGCACGTAGCCGTCGAACACCGCGGCGGTCGCATCGTGCGAGCCCGGATGAATGCCGAGGATGAGTTGAGCCATCGAGCGCTGTAGGGCAGAGGTACTTTCGGCACGGAAGCGGAACGGGCGCCTTTGTGCGAGGCGCAGGCGCCGCAAGTCAACCCTTGCCTTTGGCCCGCAATCTCTTCCACAACCCTTCCGCCATGCCCGGAGCCGGTACCGACAGCACCAAGGAATGGATCGAGGGCGGCCCGATCGTGATCCTGGTCGAGCCGCAGCTCGGCGATAATATCGGCGCGACCGCCCGCGCCATGGCGAATTTCGGTCTTTCCACCCTGCGCCTGGTCAAGCCGCGCGACGGCTGGCCCAATCCGCGCGCCTGGGTCGCGGCCTCCGGCGCCGACCGCATCCTCGACGAGGCACGGCTGTTCGACAGCGTCGAGGCGGCGATCGGCGACTGCACCTATGTGCTGGCAACCACGGCCCGGGCGCACGATCAAGCGAAGCCGGTGATCGGACCCGATGAAGCGGCGCGCCAGATGGCGCCGCGCGTCGCGGCGGGCGAGACCGTGGGCGTGCTGTTCGGGCGCGAGCGCTATGGCCTGGAGAATCCCGAAGTCGGCCTCGCCGACGCGATCGTGACGCTGCCGGTCAATCCGGCCTTCGCGTCCCTCAATCTCGCACAGGCGGTGCTGGTGGTCGCCTACGAGTGGTCCACGCTCGTCTCCGGCGGGGCGCTTCCTTTCCGTATGCCGCAGAAGTCCGCCGCCGCCCCGCGCGAGCAACTCCTCGCCTTCTTCGCCACCCTCGAGCGCGAGCTCGAGCGTGTCGAGTATTTCCGCCCGGCGGAGAAGCGCGACACCATGCTGATCAACCTGCGCAACATCTTCCATCGCATGCAGCCGACGCGCCAGGACATCCAGACCTTGCACGGGGTGATCATGGCGATCGCCGAAGGTCGCAAGGGGCCGGCGCGCGGCGGCGTGCTCGACGGCGAGGAGGCGGCGATGCTGCGCCAGTTGCTCGCCGAGCACGGCGAGGGCCGCACGCCCGCCGAACGCGGCCCGGTGCGCGGGCTCGCGCGCCTCTTGCGGCGCAACCCGACCGAGGCCGAGCGCATCCTGTGGGACGCGATGGTGAACGACCGCCGGTTCGCCGGCGCGGGCTTCAAGCGCCAGGTGCCGGTCGGCGCGCACATCACCGACCTGGTGTCGTTCCCGCTGCGCGTGGTGATCGACCTTACGCCCGACGCCGAGAGCGAGGCGGCGGCGAAGTCGCGCGCCGATAAGCGCGCCTGGCTCGCCGAGCGGGGTTATCGCGTCATTGTGGTGACGACCGCGGAGGTCGAGGAGGACGCCCAGGCGGTGCTGGAGCAGCTGGTTGAGGCTATTCGCTAACGCTTCAGCGCCTTGAAGGTCGCCGTGATGCCGGCGCGCACGAAGGCGGTGTCGCTCGCCACCGCGAGGAAGCGGAAGCCGCGCGCCGCAAGCTCGTTGGCACGCTCGGCGTTCGCCGTATAGGCGCCGGCTATCTTGCCCGCCTTCTGCGCCGCCTTGCCGATCGTCTCGACCGCCGCATCGACCTCCTTGGAATGCGGGTCGAGCGTGCGGCCGTTGGTGAGCGCGAGCGAGAGGTCGGAGGGACCGACGAACACCGCATCGATGCCGGGCGTTGCGAGGATCGCATCGAGATTGGTCAAGGCGGTGCGCGTCTCGATCATCGCGAAAGTCACGACATTGTCGTTCGCCTGGGCGATGTAGTCGCCCACCTCCATGTTGTTCAGCAGCACCGCCCGCAGGGGCCCGGAGCTGCGCTCGCCGAGCGGAGGATATTTCGCTGCCGCGGCGAACGCGCGCGCGTCCTCCGGGGTATTGATCATCGGCGCGATCACGCCTTCGGCGCCGAAATCAAGGACGCGGCTCACCACCGCGAAGTCGCCGAGCGGAACGCGAACGAGCGGGGCGGCACCCCCTAGGCGTACCGCCGCGATCCCGGCGGCGGTCGTGTCCATGCTGTAGAGGCCGTGCTGCTGGTCGAGGCTGACCGCCGGAAAGCCGGTGCGCGCGATCAATTCGGCGACGATCGGTACGCCGAGCCCGCACCAGCCGGTATGCACGGTCTCGCCTGCCTTGAGCCGGCGGGCGAGCGAGAACGGCGCGGCTGCTGCGTTCATCCGCTGGCCTTCACCTGCGCCACCGCCGTCATCAGCATCTCTTCCATGGTGCGGCGGATCTGGTGGTCCGACTGGGCGACGCCCTTGGCGTCGAAATCCTTGCGGATCTTGCGGAATACGTCGTCGTCGCCGGCTTCCTCGAAATCCGCCATCACGACCTCTTTGGCATAGGCGTTCGCCTCGTCGCCGGAGAACCCGAGCTTTTCCGCAGCCCACATCCCGAGCAGCTTGTTCCGGCGAGCCATCGCCTTGAACTTCTGCTCCTCGTCGAGGGCGAATTTCTTCTCGAAGCCTTCCTCGCGCTTGTCGAAGGTTGTCATGTTCGCCTCACCAAATGGGTTCGTTTTGCCCGACCGCGTCCTGCATTTCGCAACCTTGCATATCGCGGGGAAATCCCCAAATCAACGGCGCCGCGCGAACAAGATGGCGGTATGTCGACGCGATTGTGCTCTCCACCCCGATCGGCTAGGTTGCCTGAGCGGGCGGGCAGGACGGCTCGGCCACGAGTTGTTCCGCTGCGGCTTGCGCCGCGGACCGTTAAATCAACCAGAGCCACGGCCTAGATGGATTTCCTCAAGCCACGGTACATTCCGATGAGCCGCCGACGCCGCATCTACGAAGGCAAGGCGAAGGTCCTCTATGAGGGGCCCGAGCCGGGGACGCTGATTCAGCATTTCAAGGACGATGCGACCGCCTTCAATGCGAAGAAGCATCAGGTGATCGAAGGCAAGGGCGTCCTCAACAACCGCATCTCGGAGTACGTGTTCCAGCACCTCAACGACATCGGGGTGCCGACCCATTTCATCCGCCGCCTCAACATGCGCGAGCAACTGATCCGCGAAGTGGAGATCATTCCCCTCGAAGTGGTGGTGCGCAACGTGGCGGCCGGCTCGCTCAGCCAGCGGCTCGGCATCGAGGAGGGCACGCAGCTGCCGCGCTCGATCATCGAGTTCTACTACAAGAACGATGCACTGAACGATCCGATGGTGTCGGAGGAGCATATCACCGCCTTCGGCTGGGCCAGCCCGCAGGAGATCGACGACATCATGGCGTTGGCGATCCGCGTCAACGACTTCCTGTCCGGCCTGTTCCTCGGCGTCGGCATCCGCCTGGTCGACTTCAAGATGGAGTGCGGCCGGCTGTGGGAAAACGACATGATGCGGATCGTCGTGGCCGACGAGATCTCGCCCGACTCCTGCCGGCTGTGGGACATCAAGTCGAACGAGAAGCTCGACAAGGACCGTTTCCGCCGCGACCTCGGCGGCCTGCTCGAGGCGTATACGGAAGTCGCCAAGCGGCTCGGCATCATGGGTGAGAACGAGCCGCCGCGCGGCACGGGGCCGGTCCTGGTCAAGGGGTGAGATCTCGTCAGGCGCGGAGACAGCATTGTCGGCCTGGCAAGCGACCATCCTGGCTTTCGCCCTTGCCGGCAGCGCCGGCTTCGCCCAGGCCCAGGACTATCCGGCGCGTCCGGTGCGGATCGTCGTACCTTATGCGGCCGGGGGCGGCACCGACGCCATCGCCCGCATCCTCGCCAAGGGCCTGGAGCAGCGCCTCGGGGCGCCGTTCGTCATCGAGAATCGCGGCGGGTCCGGCACCACGCTGGGCGGCGCCGCGGTCGCGCGCGCGGAGCCCGACGGCTATACCTTGCTGATGGCGACGAGCTCGACGCTCGCCATGGCGGCCGGCCTGTACAAGAAGCTCCCCTACGATCCGGCCAAGGATTTCACGCCGATCTCGCTCATCGCGACGGTGCCGTTCGTGCTGATCGTGCACCCCTCGCTCGGCGTCGACTCGGTCACGGCGCTCCTTGAGCTTGCGCGGCGCAAGCCCGGCGAGCTCGGCTACGCGTCCGGCGGCATGGGTGCTCCCCATCACATCTACATGGAGCTCCTCATGCATATGACCGGCATCGACATGAAGAACGTGCCGTATCGCGGCGGTGGGCCGGCGCTCGCCGACGTCGCCGCCGGCCATGTGCGGATCATGTTCGCCGACGCCGCGCAGGCGCTGGCGCTGATTCGCGACGGCCGCGTCCGCGCGCTCGGGGTCACGACGGCCAGGCGGCTCGAGACGATGCCCGAGGTGCCGACCCTGCAGGAAGCCGGGGTCGCCGGATACGAGGCGAACTCCTGGCAATGCGTGGTTGGACCGGCGGGCCTGCCGGCGGCGGCCGTCGGCAAGCTCAACGCGGCGCTCGTCGACATCATGGCGACGCCTGAGACGCGCGACCATTTCCTCAAGCTCGGATGGCAGCCGGTGACCTCGACGCCTCCCGAGCTCGGCGCCTATATCCGTACGGAAGTGGAACGTTGGACGAAGCTGCTGAGGACGATCGGCGCGAGCGTGGAATGAGTCGTCATCGCCGGGCGAGCCGCCACAGCGGCGAGGGTTGTCCCGGCAATCCCGCTTAGGGACGCAGTGCCCTCCTAAGCGGGATGGCCGGCACAAGGCCGGCGATGACGAGGTCGAGGGTCTGAGACATTTGAGTGAGATGACATGAAAGACACCATAACCATCGGTCTCGTCGTTCCGTTCGCGGAGGACCGCGTCCCTTCCGAAGGCCCGCAGATGTACCCGGACGTCACGTTCATCCCCCGCGGGGTCGGTGTCAGGGCGCTCACGCCGGAAGGCTACGATAGCGCCTGGAACGGGATTCTCCCGGCCGCCGAGGCGTTGGCCAAGCGCGGCGTCGACGCCGTCATGGTGATCGGGACGTCGCTCACGTTCTACCGCGGCCATGAGGCGCACGAGCGCCTGCTCGAGCAGCTCAGGAGCGCGACCGGATTGCCTGTCAGCACCATGAGCGCGGCAGTGGTGGACGGCCTGCGTGCGGTCGGTGCCCGCCGCATTGCGGTCGCGACCGCCTACGCGGACGAGGTGAACCGCCGCTTGAGCGAGTTCCTCACGGCGAGCGGCTTCGAGGTGCTGGCGCTCGAAGGTTTCGGGCTCCTCGGCTTCGGCGACCCCGGCGCCAAGAGCGAGGACGACATCATCGCGCTGTCGAGCAAGGTTTGTGGGCGCGCGCCCGACGCTGAAGGGCTCCTGATCTCGTGCGGCGGGTTGAAGACGCTCGACGTCGGCGAGCCGATCGAGGAGACCTACGGCATCCCGGTGGTGTCGAGCATGCCGGCCTCGTTCTGGGCGGCGATGCGGCTCGTCGGCGAGAGCGGACAACTTGCGGGTTATGGGCGCCTGTTCGAGCAGGCTGGCCCGTCCGAATCCCAGTTGCGCACAGGGACCTGAAGGCGATGAAAGCGCGCATCACCGTCACGCTGAAATCCGGCATCCTCGATCCGCAGGGCAAGGCGATCGAGGGCGCTCTGAAATCGCTCGGCATTACGGGCGTTGCCGGCGTGCGCCAGGGCAAGGTGTTCGACATCGAGATCGAGGAAACCGACAAGGCGCGCGCCGAGGCGGCGCTGAAGGACGCCGCCGACAAGCTCCTGGCGAACACGGTGATCGAGAACTATCATATCGAGATCGTGCGATGAGATTCGACGCATGAAAGCCGCTGTCCTCGTCTTCCCCGGCATCAACCGCGAGCGCGACATGGCGCGCACGCTCAAGCTCGTGTCCGGGCGGGCGCCGACCATGGTCTGGCACACCGACCCGGAGCTGCCGGCAGGGACCGACCTGGTGGTGGTGCCGGGCGGTTTCTCCTACGGCGACTACCTGCGCTGCGGGGCGATCGCGGCCCGCGCGCCGATCATGGACGCGGTGCGCGCCTTCGCCGCCGCCGGTGGACTGGTGCTCGGCGTGTGCAACGGCTTCCAGATCCTGTGCGAGGCGGGGCTGCTGCCGGGCGTGCTGATGCGCAACTCGCAGCTGAAATTCCTCTGCCGCGAGGTCTACCTGCGGGTCGAGCGCTCCGACAGCCCGTTCACGCGCGGCTACAATGCCGGTCAGGTGATCCGCGTTCCGGTTGCCCACGGCGAAGGCAACTACATCGCCGACGCCGACACGATCGCCCGCCTGGAAGGCGAGGGGAGGGTGCTGTTCCGCTACAGCGATCCGGACGGAAACGTCGACCTCGACTGGAACCACAACGGCTCGATCAACGCCATCGCCGGCATCCTCAACGAGCGCCGCAATGTGCTCGGGATGATGCCGCACCCGGAGAATCACGTGGAGCCGTCCATGGGCTGCACCGACGGCCGCGGGCTGTTTGCGGGCCTTTTCGACCATCTGACGATGGCGCATGGACGTCAGGCGGCGGCCCTCGGGGCGCATTAATGCTTCTTACGTCTTAGGTCTTAGAGCTAGACCTGTGATCTGAACCTCCCCAGCCGCTTTTTCGACAAATCGCCATGGGGCACGCGCCCCGGCTGGTCGGAGCGCCTGCGATGCCGTTCGCCCTCATGTTGGTCGCCATCGATGCGATGCTGATCGTCCATGCGGCGAAGACCGGCCGCTTGTGCCCGTGGGCCTACGTCATCCTGGCGATCCCGGGCATCGGCGCGCTCGCCTACATCGTCATGGAAATCGTCCCCGAATGGATGGGCTCGATCCAGGGACAGCAGGCGCGCGCCCGCGTCGCCAGGTCGCTCAATCCGGACAGGCGCTATCGCGAGCTGTCGGATCAGCTGGCGATCGCCGACACGATCGCTGCCCGCGTGGCGCTCGCCGACGAGTGCCTGGCGCTCGGCAGGTTCGAGGAGGCGAGGCAGCATTTCGACACCGTTCTGGACCGGCCGATGGGCGACGAGCCGGCCTATGCGTTGGGCAAGGCGCGCGCCCAATTCGGGCTCGGCTTGCCCCTGGACGCGGCCGCGACGCTCGACTGGCTGCGCGAAACGTGGCCGCACTATCAGTCGGCGGAGGGGCATCTCCTCTATGCCCGCGCGCTCGAGCAGGGCGGGCTCCTGATCGAGGCGCTCACCGAGTACGAGGCCCTATCCCAATACTATCCGGGCGCCGAGGCGCGGGTGCGCCAGGGCCTGCTGCTGCGCCGAATGGGTCGGGAGGGCGACGCCAAGTCTGTCCTCGGGGAGGTGCTGACGCAGCTGTCGCGCGCGCCCAAATACGTGCGCAAGGTCGAGGCCGAGTGGATGGCCACCGCCCAAAAGGCGCTGCGTGCCTGAACAATTCGCCGCTGCGGTCAGATTGGGCTTTTCGGTCGGACGTGTTCTCGCCTAAACAGAGGCCGAGCGCACCGACCCGGATCCGATGATTCCCAACCAGCCGCCGATCACCTCCGAGCTGATTGCCGAGCATGGCCTCAAGCCGGACGAATACCAGCGCATCCTGGAGCTGATCGGCCGCGAGCCGAGCCTGACCGAGCTCGGCATCTTCTCGGCGATGTGGAACGAGCACTGCTCGTACAAGTCGTCCAAGGTGCATCTGCGCACGCTGCCGACCCAGGCGGCTTGGGTGATCCAGGGGCCGGGCGAGAACGCCGGTGTGATCGACATCGGCGACGGGCTCGCGGTCGTGTTCAAGATGGAGAGCCACAACCACCCGAGCTACATCGAGCCCTACCAGGGGGCGGCGACCGGGGTCGGCGGCATCCTGCGCGACGTCTTCACCATGGGGGCGCGGCCGGTCGCCTGCCTCAATGCCCTGAGCTTCGGCGACCCGAACCACCCGAAGACGCGTCATCTGGTCGCCGGCGTGGTCGCCGGCATCGGCGGCTACGGCAACTCGTTCGGCGTGCCGACGGTCGGCGGGCAGGTGCGGTTCCACACGCGCTATGACGGCAATTGCCTGGTCAATGCCATGGCGGTGGGCCTCGCCGAGAGCGACAAGATCTTCTACGCGGCGGCATCGGGCGTCGGCATGCCGATCGTTTATCTCGGCTCCAAGACCGGCCGTGACGGCATCCATGGCGCCACCATGGCATCGGCCGAGTTCGGCCAGGATGCCGAGGAAAAACGCCCGACCGTCCAGGTCGGCGATCCGTTCGCCGAGAAGCTGCTGCTCGAGGCCTGCCTGGAGATCATGGACAAGGGCTGCGTGGTGGCCATCCAGGACATGGGTGCCGCCGGCCTCACCTGCTCGGCGGTGGAGATGGGCGCCAAGGGCGATCTCGGCGTGACCCTCGATCTCGACCGGGTGCCGTGCCGCGAGACCGGCATGACCGCCTACGAGATGATGCTGTCGGAGAGCCAGGAGCGCATGCTCATGGTGCTCAAACCGGAGAAGGAACAGGAAGCCGAGGCGATCTTCCGCAAGTGGGGGCTCGACTTCGCGGTGGTGGGCGAGACGACGCCGAGCCGGCGCTTCATCGTGCGTCACCACGGCGAGGTCATGGCCGACCTGCCGATCAAGGAGCTCGGCGACGAGGCGCCGGTATACGAGCGGCCGTTCGTGGAGACGCCGAAGCAGCCCGTGATCGAGCCATCCGGCGTCACGCCGCCGATGCCGCTCGCCGACGCCCTCGAGACGTTGATCGGTTCGCCCGATCTCTGCTCCAGACGATGGGTATGGGAGCAGTATGATCACATCATTCTCGGCAACACGGTGCAGCGGCCCGGCGGCGATGCCGCGGTCGTGCGCGTGAACGATGGGCCGAAAGCGCTGGCGCTCACCGCCGACGTGACGCCGCGCTACTGCGAGGCCGATCCGTTCGAGGGCGGCAAGCAGGCCGTCGCCGAGGCGTTTCGCAATCTCATCGCGGTCGGCGCGCAGCCGAGAGCCGTCACCGACAATCTCAACTTCGGCAATCCCGAGCGGCCGGAGATCATGGGCCAGCTGGTCGGCTGCATCCGCGGGATTGCGGAAGCCTGCACGGCGCTCGAATTCCCGGTCGTCTCCGGCAACGTGTCGCTCTACAACGAGACCAACGGCCGCGCCATCCTTCCCACCCCGACCATCGGCGGCGTCGGCGTGCTGGAGGATTTCACCCAATCCGCCTCGCTCGCGTTCAAGCGCGAGGGCGAGGCAATCGCGGTGATCGGTGATGCCAAGGGCTGGCTCGGCCAGTCGCTCTACCTGCGCGACATTTGCGGGCGAGAGGAAGGGGCGCCCCCGCCGGTCGACTTGGATGGGGAGCGTGCCAACGGCTACTTCGTGCTCCGGCTCATCAGGCGCGGTCATGTGTCTGCCGTTCACGACGTTTCGGACGGCGGCCTTCTGGTCGCGCTGGCTGAGATGGCGATGGCGTCGGGCATGGGTGCGGTTCTCGATGTCAACTCCTCTGAGGCTCCTGCGCATGCCTATTGGTTCGGCGAGGATCAGGCCCGCTACGTGGTCACGCTTCCCCAGGACCAGGTGGAGACGGTCGGCTTTCAGGCCCGCAAGGCAAAGGTCGCGGTGACCCTGATCGGCACGACAGGTGGCGATGCATTGACGCTGCCCGGTGAGCGTCCCATTCTGGTAGCAAATTTGCGTGAGCGTTTCGAAGGTTGGCTGCCGCGGCAGATGGCGGCGAGCCGAACCTGATGGGAGCGACACCATGCCGATGGATGCAAGCGAGATCGAGCGGCTGATCAAGAGCCGGATTCCCGACGCCGAGGTGAGTATCCGCGACCTCGCAGGCGACGGCGATCACTACGCCGCAACCGTCATCGCCGAGTCGTTCCGCGGCAAGTCGCGGGTGCAGCAGCATCAGATCGTGTACGAGGCGCTGCGCGGCCAGATGGGCGGAGCGCTGCACGCGCTCGCCCTGCAGACCGGCGTGCCCGAAGCCTGATTTCTTCGCGTTGATTAGCGCAAATCCCCTGCGTATCCTGGCGGAGTCACAGGAGGGGCGAGATGCGTACGTTGATGGTCGGCGGACTGGTCTTGGCACTGGGCACGAGCATGGTGGCGGCCCAATCCACATCACCCAATGGGGTGAAGACGCTTGCCCCCGAGGGCGCGATCAAGACCACGGGTACTTGGAGCCTGGGGACGCGGGCGGGGGACTTCGTGTACGTCGCCGGCATGCGCGGCATCGACCCCAAGACCAATACGCTGGTCCAGGGAGACGAGGCCCGCATCAGGCAAGGCTTCCTGAACATGAAGCTGATCGCCGAGTTGGAAGGCGCGAGCCTGCGCGACGCGGTGCGGATCGTGGTGTATGTGACCGACATGTTCCGGTTCCGCCCGCTGGTGAACAAGGTGCAGGAGGAATTGTGGGGGCAGGGACCCTATCCGCCTCGGACCATCGTCGAGGTCCACCGCTTGAATCAGGACGACATTTTCGAAGTCGAGGGGACGTTCTACGCCCCGGCGCGGAAATAAGGGCGCCTCAGGCCTTACCCCTATTGGGCTGTACAGGGCTTCTGCGCTACATATATGGCCGACGACGGGTTGGACCGTGGGGTAGTCGCCCGCGCGCACGAAAGGACGAGAAATGAGCATCGACCAGTGGATCGACGGCGAGGTCAAGGGCAACGACGTCGTGCTGTTCATGAAGGGCACGCCGCAGTTCCCGCAGTGCGGGTTCTCCAGCCAGGTGGTGCAGATCCTCGATTACCTCGGCGTTGCCTACAAGGGCATCAACGTGCTCGAGTCCGGCGACCTGCGGGAGGGCATCAAGGCCTATGCGCAGTGGCCGACCATCCCGCAGCTCTACGTCAAGGGCGAATTCGTCGGCGGCTGCGACATCGTCCGCGAGATGTTCCAGGCCGGTGAGCTGCAAGGCCTGATGAAGGAAAAGGGCCTGCCGGTCAAGGACCAGGCGACCGCCTGAAGGGACCACAGCGTCGATGCGAATGTAG
The DNA here is from genome assembly GCA_963777755.1 of uncultured Alphaproteobacteria bacterium. Classification (GTDB taxonomy): domain Bacteria; phylum Pseudomonadota; class Alphaproteobacteria; order Rhizobiales; family Xanthobacteraceae; genus DATFWC01. The sequence continues at coordinate 277,808 of CAVZSC010000035.1, read as the reverse complement.
GGGCGCCCTTTGTGGTGCTGCCTTGTCGCGGAGAAGGCCAGGGGGCAACCACAAGGGTTGCCCCTACGTGCGTCGAGGCATCAGCGACGGCGTCGTCGACCGCCGGACTGGCTCAGCGCGAGTAGTACTCGACCACCAGATGCGGCTCCATCTGCACCGCGTAGGGAATCTCGTTGAGCAACGGGATGCGGGCGAGCTTGGCGGTCATCTTGTGGTGGTCGAGCCTCGATGTAGTCGGGCACGTCGCGCTCGGCGAGACCGGTCGCCTCGAGCACCAGCGCCAGCTGCTTGGAGGCGTCCTTGACCTCGACCACGTCGCCGGCTTTGCAGCGGTAACTCGGAATGTTCACGCGCCGGCCGTTGACCTTGATGTGGCCGTGATTGACGAACTGGCGGGCGGCGAACACGGTCGGCACGAACTTGGCACGATAGACGATCGCATCGAGCCGGCGCTCCAGCAGGCCGATCAGGTGGGCGCCGGAGTCGCCCTTCATCCGGATCGCCTCCTCGTAGATGCCGCGGAACTGCTTCTCCGAGATGTTGCCGTAATAGCCCTTGAGCTTCTGCTTGGCGCGCAGCTGGACGCCGTAGTCGGAGAGCTTGCCCTTGCGGCGCTGGCCGTGCTGGCCGGGGCCGTATTCGCGGCGGTTCACCGGGCTCTTCGGGCGGCCCCAGATGTTCTGGCCCATGCGGCGATCGATCTTGTATTTCGCCTCGTTGCGCTTGGTCATCGCGTCCTCAATGTCGTCTCTGGTTGCGAGGAAACGCGCCCTCCTCTGCGCCCCATCCCGGTGCCGGGAAGGAGGCCGACAGGCGATCCCTCGAAAGCGCGAAGGAATCACCGCAGGTCGCGAAACGCCGCGCCCGCCTTACGGCGGGCGGCAGCCGCGGGTATCTAGGCGGAAAGGAAGGGAGTGTCAAACCGATCGGCGACGATCTCGCCGATCCCGAACCCTGCCAGCGCGGCGCGAAGGCCCGGCTTGGGAGCGCGTCCGGAGGTGAGCACCGCCCGCGCGGGTCGGGCGCTGGCACGGACTGCGGGCGGGCCGATCAGCCACCACGCGACGCGCGATTGCCGGCGCGGGGTCGAGAAACCGCACCGGCCAGGGTGCCAGACGCTCCAACCGGTCGAGCAGCAGCGGATAATGGGTGCAGGCAAGCACGATCGTGTCGGTGCGCACCGCATCCCGGGCGACGAAGCATGGCGCGATCTCGGCGGCGATCGCTGCGTCGGACACGGGCTCGCCGCGCAGGTGGCGCTCGGCAAAAGTGGCGAGCTGGGGCGAGCCCACCAGGGTCACCTCGCAGCCGCCGGCGAATTCGCGGATCAGGCTGCGGGTATATTCGCGCGTCACCGTGGCCTCGGTGCCGAGCACCGAGACCAGCCTGGTCGCCGAGGCGGCGCAGGCCGGCTTGATCGCCGGCACCGTCCCGACGAAGGGGACCGCGAAACTGCGTCCGCAGCTTCGGCAGCACGATGGTCGAGGCGGTGTTGCAGGCCACCACCACGATGTCCGGCTTGTGCGCCGCAATGAGCCGGCCGATCACCGCGACGACGCGACTGACGAGCACGCCCTCATCCAGCCCTCCGTACGGGAACCCGGCATCGTCGGCCGCGTACACGAGCACCGCGTCCGGCCGCGCCCGCGCGACCTCGCGATAGACCGTTAGTCCGCCGAGGCCGGAATCGAATACCAGGATGGTCGGATGGGACACCGTACGGGGCATGATCGCGGGGCCAAGAAGCGCGGGCCCATTGCGGGGCGCGCTGGCGGGAGCAAGGCTCGGAGACAGGACGAACGGCAGGAGCACGCCGCCCCAGCCGCCGGGCCCCCGGCCAAGTCCCTCCGCGCCCATTTGTCTCTCCCGATTCGCTCAAATTGTGGCCAGGAAGGGTTAGCGAATGGTGAGCAGCGGAAAGGAGCGAATGGCGAATGGCGAGTAGCGAATGGGGCGGGAAACGAGAGGCTTGGGCCCCTATTCGCCGTTCGCTACTCGCCATTCGCCTCTTCGAAACGATTTCCGCTACGGCACGTTGTCCATCGGATCCTGGGGGTGACGCCGCGATCAGGAAAGGACTGCGAATGTTTGTGACGAGAATGATCGGCGCGGCCGCGCTGCTGGTGCTCTCGACCGGCTTGGTGGCGGCTGCACCGGCGGCCGTGAAGTCCAGCGCCAAGGTGCGCGCCGGCCCCGGCCCCAAATATCCGGTTGTTGCCACGCTTCCGCGCGGCGCGGTAGTCGATGTGCAAGGCTGTGCGCGCGCATGGTGCCGAGTTCGAGCAGGGGTACGTCGCGCGGTCCGTGCTGAGGCTGGCGGGAACACCGCCGGCGGTGGTTGCTGCCCCCGGCTACGTCGAAGACTACTATGAAGGTCCGACCTACTTTGGCGACGATTACTATCCGGGCTACGCCTATGGACCAGGGGTCGGCGTGTACGTGTCGCCCGGATGGCGCCACCGTCACTGGCGCCACGGACATCATCGGCCCGGCGGGCCGGGATGGGCCGGCCGTCCGCCCCGCGGACCCGGGTGGGCTGGCAACCCGCCGCAATCACCGGGCGTCAATCCTGGAATTAAGCCCAAGGGCGCGTTCGGCCAGGTCGGACGACCCGGCGGCTTCGCCGGCGGAGCACCCGGCGGCTTCGCCGGCGGAGCACCCGGCGGCTTCGCCGGCGGAGCACCCGGCGGCTTTCGTGGCGGAGCGGTCGGTGGGTTCCGCGGCGGAGCGGGCGGCAGCTTCGGCGGCGGAGCGGGCGGCGGCTTCAGCGGCGGTGGCCGCGGAGGCGGCGGCACGGTCGGCGCCGCGCCGGCCGGGGGCGCGATTGGCGGCGGCGGCAAGAAGTAGCGAATGGCGAGTAGCGATTGGGTGACGCTTGCACCCCCATTTCGCCATTCGCCATTTCGCTATTCGCCACTATGCCCGAACACGCGGGCGAAGATCGTGTCGACGTGCTTCAAGTGATAGGCGAGGTCGAAACAGGCGGCGAGGTCGGATTCCGGAATCGCGCGAGTCACATCCGGGTCGGCCTTCAACAGCGAGAGGAAATCGCCTTCGCCGCGCCACGCCTTCATGGCGTTTCTCTGCACCAGGCGATAAGCCTCTTCGCGCGCGACGCCTTTCTGCGTCAGCGCGATGAGCACGCGCTGCGAATGGACGAGGCCGCCCGAGCGGTCGAGATTAGCCCGCATGTTTTCCGGATAGACGACGAGCTTGTCGATCACCCCGGCGAGGCGCGCGAGCGCGAAATCGAGCGTCACGGTGGCGTCCGGACCGATCATGCGCTCGACCGAGGAATGGGAGATGTCGCGCTCATGCCACAGTGCCACGTTCTCCAGCGCCGGCGTCACATAGGCCCGCACCATGCGGGCAAGCCCGGTCAGGTTCTCGCTCAATACCGGATTGCGCTTGTGCGGCATCGCCGAGGAGCCCTTCTGGCCCTCTGAAAAGAACTCCTCGGCCTCCAGCACTTCGGTGCGCTGCAGGTGGCGGATCTCGGTGGCGAGCCGCTCGACCGAGGACGCGACGACCCCGAGCGTGGCGAAATACATGGCATGGCGGTCGCGCGGGATGATCTGGGTGGAGATCGGCTCGACCGTAAGCCCCATCGCCTGGGCGACATGCGCCTCGACCCGCGGGTCGACCTGCGCAAAGGTGCCGACCGCCCCGGAGATCGCGCAGGTCGCCACCTCCTGGCGGGCCGCCACAAGGCGCGCGCGCCCGCGCGCGAACTCCGCGTACGCATAGGCGAGCTTCAGGCCGAACGTGGTCGGCTCGGCATGGATGCCATGCGAGCGCCCGACCGTCGGGGTGAGCTTGTGCTCGAAGGCGCGGCGCTTGAGCTGCGCGAGCAGCTTGTCGACGTCGGCGATCAGCAGGTCGGCCGCACGAGTGAGCTGTACGTTGAGGCACGTGTCGAGCACGTCGGAGGAGGTCATGCCCGAATGCACGAAGCGCGCGTCGGGCCCGACGATCTCGGCGAGGTGGGTGAGGAAGGCGATGACGTCGTGCTTGACCTCGCGCTCGATCGCGTCGATGCGCTCGACATCGAAGATCGCATTGCGGCCCTTCTCCCAGATCGTGCGGGCAGCGCTCTGTGGGATGATGCCGAGCTCCGCCATGGCGTCGGCCGCGTGCGCCTCGATCTCGAACCAGATGCGGAACCGGGTTTGCGGATCCCAGAGCGCCGCCATCTCGGGCCGGGAATAGCGTGGGATCATTTGGCACCTCGGTCGCGTGTCCGGGTTTGGCCTCTATCAGACGCCGGAAAGGGCAGCAATGCGCCGGCCAGCGCACGCGGGGGTTGGGGCGGGCGCGGGTTTTCGGCAATATGGTCGTGCCAAGGTTACGGGTCGGGAGGCCACCATTCGCCACAAGACCGTCGTCATCACCGGAGCCACGTCGGGGATCGGGGCGATCGCGGCCGAACGACTGGCGGCAAAAGGCGCGCGCCTCGTGGTCGTGGCGCGCGACACCCGGCGCGGCAAAGCGACGCTTGCGCGCCTCGCGGCGCGCAACCCGGATGCGGCGCACGCCGTCCACTATGCGGACCTGTCGCGCTTGAGCGAGATGAAGCGCGTCGGTGCCGAGATCGCCGCGGCGGAGCCGCGCGTCGACGTGCTGATCAACAATGCGGGCTCGCTGTTCGCCACCCGCGAAGTCACCGAGGACGGGCTCGAGCGCACCTTCGCTACCAACCATCTGGCCTATTTCGTGCTGACCCACGCGCTGCGCGACCGGCTGGTCGCGGCGGCGCCGGCGCGCGTCGTCAACACCGCCTCCGATGCCCATGCGCGCGAGCAGCTCGACTTCTCCGACCTGCAGATGACGAGGAGCTACGGATTCCGTATCGCCTATGGCCGCTCGAAGCTGTGCAACATTCTGTTCACGCGCGAGCTCGCGCGCCGGCTCGCCGGCACTGGCGTCACGGCGAACGCGCTGCATCCGGGATTCGTGGCCACCGGGCTCGGTCAGCGCGACAATCGCTTCCTCGCCATGCTGGTGCGCGCCGCCATGTGGTTGCGCGCCGAGCCGGGCGAGCGCGGCGCCGAGACGATCGTGTACCTGGCGAGCGCGCCCGAGGCGGCCGCGATCAGCGGCCAGTATTTCGTGCAATGCCGACCCGAGACACCGAGCCGCGCGGCGCAGAATAACGAGGATGCGCGCCGCCTATGGGCCGAGAGCGAGCGGCTTACGGGATTGACATAGATCACGCCGCTTCGCCGCGCGCCATCGCCGCGGCGGAGCGGATCGCCGCGATATTGGCACGATAGGCGTCGGGACGTCCGCCCCGGAACACCGCCGAGCCGGCCACCAGCACGTTGGCGCCGGCGGCGGTGATCTCGCCGGCATTCTGCGCCGTCACGCCGCCGTCGACCTCGATGTCGATCGGCCGGCCGCCGGCCATGGCGCGCAGGTTGCGGATCTTGTCGAGCGCGGCGGGGATGAACGACTGACCGCCGAACCCCGGGTTCACCGACATCACGAGGATGAGGTCGACGAGATCGATCACCGGCGCGATCGTCGCCTCCGGCGTACCCGGATTGAGCGTGACACCGACCTTCTTGCCGAGCGCGCGGATCGCCTGCAACGAGCGATGCAGATGCGGTCCCGCCTCCACGTGCACCGTGATGATGTCGGAGCCGGCCTTGGCGAAGGCGTCGAGATAGGGATCGCACGGCGCGATCATCAGGTGCACGTCGAGCGTCTTCGCTGTATGCGGACGCAACGCCTTCACCACGTCCGGGCCGAGGCTGATGTTGGGAACGAAATGGCCGTCCATCACGTCGACGTGGATCCAATCGGCCCCGGCCTGATCCACCGCGCGCACTTCCTCGCCCAGCCGGGCGAAATCGGCGGCGAGAATCGAAGGCGCCACGATCAGGGGCCGCATTGAGGTCTCCGCGTGTGTTTCGCCGAGTGGTAGCAGGGCGAATAGCCAATGGCGAGTAGCGAATCAGGGGCGAATAGCGAGTGGCGAATAGGGAATAGGGAGGAGGACGAGGGGCTTGGACTTCTCTTTCGCCCCTACTCGCTATTCGCCCCCTGCCGGTTCAAGCCCGTCCGTCCGATCTGTGACTTTCCTCACATTCTTTCTGTGTGACCGCGATCACAATCGGTCACGAGGGCGGGAGAACGCGCCTTCGGATCACGGGAGAGTTGAACGAAACCCTAGCTCGCAATCCGGTTCAACGGATGGAGAGGCCATCATGAAGAGGTCGGTTCAGGCAATCGTTGCGGCGAGCTTCTTTACGCTCGGATTCTTTGCGGTCGCGCAGGGAGCGGTTGGCGCGCCCCCCGAATCGGAGACCGCGCGAGCCCTCTATAAATCGGCGGCGCAGGGGGATTCTGACGCGCAGACGAAGCTCGGCGAGCTCTACGCCAAGGGGGTCGAGGTCGAGCGATCGGACGCGACCGCCTTCCAGTGGTTCATGCGGGCCGCCGCACAGGGGAACTCGCGGGCGCAACTGACGCTCGCCGAAATCTGGAGCAACGGCCGCGGCGTCCCGCGCAGCGACAGCCTCGCCTATCGCTGGGCGCTGATCGCCCGCACCAACAGCCTCGACCCGGACATACGCGACTCGGCCGACCGGCTGCTCGCCCAGGTCGCGATTCACCTCTACGCGGACCAGATCGCTGAAGCGCGCCAGCGGGTAGCCGAATGGAAGGCGGATGTCGAGACTTCGCAAACGGTTGTGGCGGAGCCCGCGGTGGGCTCCGCCGCCAAGGCGCAGGCGAAGCCGGTAGCCAAACGGGGTGTGACGATGCCGGCCCACGCTGCGGCAGCCAAGGCTGCGGCAGCCAAGGCTGCGGAGGCGAGAGCCGGGGCGCACCGGCCTGGGGCGACGCGAGCCGCGGCTACGAAGCCCACCTATGTGCTGGCGAGCGGTAGCAAGACTCGCGCCGCAACGTCCGGATCGTCCGAGAAGCGTAACCTGCGCGCGCGCCTCGAGCGGCTCGCCCGGCGGCTCGGTCTGTGACGCAGGCCATGTGGTAGCCTCGGGGCAAGCGCGACGCAGCTCGCGACGGACCCCATGTTGTAGCCGGCGCGCCAGCCGGGCAGTATCAGCCTTACGTGGAATCGGCCCGGCGACTCGCAAAAAGCCGGGCCCCCGCGAAGAGACTGCCAGCAAGGCGCCTCATGGCTCGGACCGACGCGATGGTGCTGGGAGCCGGCATCGTCGGCACTTCGATTGCGCTGCATCTCGCCCGGCGGGGCTTGAGCGTTGCGCTCGTCGACCGGCGCGGGGTCGGCGAGGAGACCTCCTACGGCAACACCGGCGTCATCGGCAGCACCGTGTATCCGGCCGCGTTCCCGCGCCGCCTGGCACGGCTCGCCCGCATCGCCGTCAAGCGGGCGCCCGAGGCGAACTATCACCTGCGCGCGCTGCCGCGCGTGCTGCGCTGGCTCCTCGCCTTTCGGGCGGCCTCGACCGACGCCCGCCTGGAGGAAACCGCGCACCTGATGCGGCCCCTCTTGTCTCGCGCGGTCGCCGAGCACGAGCTGCTGCTCGGCGAATCCGGCGCGATGCGCTACCTGCGCAAGAACGGCTTCCTCACCCTCTACCGCAGCGACCGTGCGCTCGCGAGCCTGTGGAGGGAGCTGGCGCTCGCGGTCGAGCTCGACGTCGGGATCAAGTTCCATGACGTGGAGCACGCGCGCGAGCTCGAGCCGAGCCTCGCGCCGGTGTTCCAGGCGGCTGTGCACTGGCTCGACGTCGCGAGCCTCACCAATCCGCTCGCCGTCACCCAGGCTTATGCGGCGCGCTTGGTGGCGCTCGGCGGGATCCTGCTCACCGGCGACGCGCGGTCGCTGCATCGCGCCGCGGGCCGCTGGCGCCTTGCCACGCCGGAAGAGCCGGTCGATGCCGACGTCGCGGTGGTCGCGCTCGGGCCGTGGACGCCGGACGTGCTCGGCCCGCGCGGTATCCGCCTGCCGCTCGCGGTCAAGCGCGGCTACCACCGCCACTTTGCCGCGCACGGCAACGCCATGTTGACGCGCCCGGTGGTCGACGTGGAGAACGGCTACGCGATGGCACCGATGGAGCAGGGCATCCGCGTGACCACCGGCGCCGAATTCACCCACCGCGATGCGCGCGCGACCCCGGCGCAGCTCGGCCGCGTGCTGCCGATCGCCAAGACGTTGTTTCCGCTCGGCGAGCCGGTGGAGGCGACGCCGTGGATGGGGAGCCGGCCGTGCTTTGCCGATTCGCGGCCGGTGATCGGCCCGGCGCACGGCCATCCCGGCCTGTGGCTCGCGTACGGCCACGGACACGTGGGCCTGAGCCTCGGCCCGGTGACCGGACGGCTGATCGCCGAGATGCTCCTGGGCGAGGTTCCGTTCTGCGACCCGGCGCCCTACGCGGCGGAGCGGTTCGGGTAGGGTCAGCGCACCGGAACATCGTAGTGCTGCGTCGGCTCGGCCGGGCTGCGGTATTCGAAATGCCACCACTCGCGGAAGTAGTTCTGGAAGCCTTCGCGGACGAGCGCGGCCTTGAGGCGGTCGCGATTTTGCCGCGCGGCCGCCGAGACGCCCGGGTGGCGGGTAGCGCTCGCCGGCGAGAAGCAGTCGAACGCGGTGCCGAGATCGAGGTCCGATTCGCGCGCGCGCGTCGCGAACGGGCCGTCGCAGCGGCCGGCCTGCGAGGGTGCGCTACTCGGCTCGTCCGCGCCGATCAGGCCGACATCGACCGCGATGCCGCGCGAATGCTTCGAATGCGCCGCGATGTAGCCGAGCGCGAACAGATGGCTCTTCTCGACGTCCGGATAGAACACGGGCTTGAGCTGATCGGCGCGCGGCTCGTGCGCCCAGGCGACGATCGCGCGCACCGCGCGCACCGGCCGATAGCAGTCGTAGACCTTGAGGTGAAAGCCTTGCGGCGCGAGCCGCGCCTCGGCGCGCGCCAGCGCTTCGGCCGCCGGCCGCCACAGGATGCATTGCGCCGCCTCGTAGCCGGGGATGCGCTTGGCCGTGAAATTGAACGCGCCCGCATAGCGGATGTCCTGACGTATCGTCGGCGCGACATCGGCGAGGCGGACGAAGCCCGGCGGCAGCCGGGCCTCCTCGGCGCGTGCATGCGACGCGATCGCCGCGACGGCGGCGAGCGCGAGCGCAAGAAGCTTGAAGTCAGGTGGCGGGAAGCTCAATGAACGTGTTCACGGTGTCGACGCTGTCATAGATGGACACCTGCACGATCGGGTGCCCCTTCTTGATCGCCAACCCCGCGGCCTGCGCAGCTTCGATCGTCGGATACGACCCCTTGGTCTGTCGATCGACCTGGAGCAGATAGCGGCAGATCTCGGGTCGCTTGCGTTGCGAGAACGCCTGCTGCTCAGGCTCTTCGGCCGGTTTTTCCTGTTCGCGCAGCTTGATCACTCGCGGTGCCATTCCATTCTCCTCTTGGATCAGGCCCCCGTATAGGGACTTTCGCGCCAGAATGCCATCGCCTTCCGGTCAGCGCTGCAGGCGGTCGTGCCGCTATCCGAACCGCTCGCGCCAGCTCGGCAGCGCGCCCGGGAAGGGGAGCGACGCCGCTTCGTAGACGGCGCGGGCGATGGCGCGCGCCACCACGTCGGCCGCGATGGTGCCGAGTTCGGCGAGGCTCACGATCGGGTCGGCGAGCGCCTGCGCGCCGGTCGCGGCGGCGAACACCACGTCGCCGTCGAGCGGCGTGTGCACCGGGCGGATCGCGCGCGCCAGGCCGTCCTGCGCCATGATGGCGAGCCGCGTTGCCTGCACCTTGGTGAGGCGTGCATCGGTCGCGACCACCGCGAGCGTGGTGCTTTCGCCGGGAGCGCTCTTGGTGCGGAAGCGCAGCGCCTCGCGCGGCACCGGGGAAGGAAACCCGCGGTCGCCGAACTCGGCCTCGCGCTCGAACGGCGCCGCCCAGAACCACGGTCCCTCGCCGACCACCGCGCTGCCCGCCGCATTGACGGCCGCCAGCGCGCCGACACGAAGCCCGCCGGGCGCGACCGCCGAGGCGGAGCCGAGCCCGCCCTTCAGCGTCGCGGTGGTTGCGCCGAGCCCCGCCCCGACGCTGCCCAGCGCGAAGGTCTCGGCCGCGCCGGCGATCGCCTTGTAACCGAGCTCGCGGTACGGCGGATAGCGCCCCCATTTCTTGTTCCCGCCGTTGAGCAGATCGAACACGATCGCCGCCGGCACGATCGGCACCCGGGCCGTGCGGATGGCGAAGCCGCGGCCCTGGGCGGCGAGCCAGGCCTGCACGCCCGAGGCCGCATCGAGCCCGAAGGCGGAGCCGCCGGACAGCGCGATCGCGTCGATGCGCTCGACCGTCATCGCCGGATCGAGCAGGTTCGCCTCGCGGGTGCCGGGGCCGCCGCCGCGTACGTCGATCGCCGCGACGGCCGGCTCATCGAACAGGATGGCGGTGACGCCGGACCCGATGTGGGCGTCGTCGGCGTGACCGACCCGCACGCCGGGAACATCGGTGATCAGGTTGCGGGACGGCACGTGCGCTCGCCTCATGCGGTTTTCGCGAAGCCGCGCGCGCCAAGGATACGGCGCAGATGCGGCTCGGCGGCTTCGGCCGTATCGGCGTGCAGGAAACCCGCACGGTGCTGCGGCGTGAACTCGTCGATCGGCCCGATCAGGACGGTGCGACGCTCATCGCGCGCGCGCTCGGCTTCGCCCAGATAGGCGGCCGCCATGTCGAGCTCGTTGCGGGTGCCCGGGCCGCCGGGCAGCGCGACGATGGCGTGGGCGGTGAACACGTTGATGTGGTTGCGCGCCGGATTGTTGTGCCAATCACCCACGCGTGGCCGCAGCGGGGTCATGATGGCGATCTCGACCGCGGCATTCGGGTACGGACGCCCCTCGACGTCGCGATTGGGCCGGTCCAGCGGACCATCGGCTCCGCACGGCACGATGCCGATCGACGAGCCGGGGCGGTCGGCGACGGCGACGAATTCCGCGGCGGCCGCGGCCATCACGCCGTACCCGCCGCCGGTGAGCAGATGCGCGCCGAGCCGCGCCACCATGGCGCCGACCGCGGCGGCGAGCCGCTCGCGCTCGCCCGCAAGCGGCGTACCCTGTCCGAACACCGCGACGATCGGCAGCTTGCGAAGCATCGAGCCCGGCCTTCCTGTGGCGAGAGGCCCGAGGCTATCACCATCCATCACTTCCGGGCGATAGCCCTCACCCAGGCTTGCTTCGCCCCTTCCGTCGTCGCATGTAGCCCCCATGACCGCCGACGTGACCATATTTGCTGCGCTCGTCGCCGGCGCGTTGAGCTTCCTGTCGCCCTGCGTGCTGCCGCTGGTGCCGCCCTATCTCGTCTATCTCGCCGGCACGTCGCTCGAGCGGCTGGCGAGCGGCGAGGCGAAGCCCGCCGCGCGCCGCGATGCGCTCCTGGCGGCGCTTCTGTTCGTGCTCGGCTTCTCCACCGTGTTCGTGGCGCTGGGAGCGGGAGCGAGCGCGATCGGCGCCGTCCTGCGCAGCCATGCGCATGTCCTCTCGATCGTCGCCGGCATCGCCATCATGATCATGGGGCTGCACTTCCTCGGCCTCACCCCGATCGCCTGGCTCGCCCGCGAGAAACGCCTGACGGTGGCGAAGCCGGTGGGCTTATGGGGTGCCTATGCGATGGGGCTTGCCTTCGCGTTCGGTTGGACGCCCTGCATCGGCCCGATCCTGGCGGCCATCCTGGCGGTCGCAGCGTCCGAGGCCACGGTCGCGAAGGGCGCCGGGATGCTCGCCGTCTACTCGCTCGGATTGGGGATTCCGTTCCTGCTGGCGGCCGCGGCGGTCGGGCCGTTCGCCACGTTCCTGGCCCGCTTCAAGGCCTATCTCGGCATGGTCGAGAAGACGATGGGCGCGCTCCTCGTGCTCACCGGGATCGCGTTCCTCACCGGCACGATCACCGACGCCAGCTTCTGGCTGCTCGAGACGTTCCCGATATTGGGCCGGATCGGCTGACTTACTGCGCCTCCGTGTAGGTCATCCGGCCGCTCGCGTCCTTCCTCCACACGAACACCGTATAGCTCGGACGCGCGACGTCCCCCTTCTGGTCGAACGCGATCTCGCCGATGACGGTCTTGAATTTCAGGCCCGACTTCATGGTGGCGGCGAGCGCCCTGGGGTCGAACGATTTGGCAGCTTCCGCTGCCTGCTTGACCACCTCGATCGCCGCATAGCTGTTGAGGACGTGCGCATCGGGCTCGATTTTCCGGCCCCGCAACTTTTGCAGCAATCCCTTTGCCTCCGGCCGTTTGCGCGCATCCGGCCCGGACGTCATCAGCGTGCCCTCGACACCGGGGCCGACCGACGATGCAAGCTCGTCCGACACGATGCCGTCGCCGCCCATGACCGGCGTCTTGACGCCCTGGTCGCGCAATTGGCGCAGCAGCAGCCCGCCTTCGGCGGAGAGGCCGCCCCAGTAGACGAGATCCGGGCTTGCCGCGCGGATGCGCCCGATGAGCGTGGAAAAATCCTTCTCGCCGGCATTGACGGTCTCGTACAGCACTTCCTTGATCGCCTTGGCGTTGATCGCCTTGCGCACGTCCTCGGCGAGCGCATGGCCGTACGACGAGCGGTCGCGCACGATCGCGACCTTCTTGCTCTTGAAATGCTGCGCGATGTAGTCGCCGGCGACGGCGCCCTGCTGATCGTCGCGGCCGCAGGTGCGGAACACGTTCCACATCCCGCGCTCGGTGAGCTCCGGATGGCTGGCCGACGGCGTGATCTGCAGGACGTTCTTGTCCTGGTAGACCTGCGCGGCAGGTGCCGCCAGCGCCGCATTGAAATGGCCGATCACGACCTTGACCCCGTCGCCGGCGAGCTTGGTGGCGACCGACGCGACGAGGCGCGGATTGGAGAAATCGTCGGCGACCGACAGCACGATCTGCCGGCCGAGGATTCCCCCGCGCGCGTTGAGGTCGGCAACCGCCTGCTCGACCCCGGCCCTGAGCCGCGCCCCGAACGAAGCATCGGGCCCGCTCATCGGCCCGGCCACGGCGATGCGAATTGGCTCCCGTCCGATCGACGGGAACAGCGACTTCTGGAAATTCCCCGGCGCGGCGGAAGGCGCTGGCGCCGTGGGTGAGGCGGTGGCGATGCGCCCGGGCGTCTCCGTGCGCGCCCGCTCGCTCGCCGTGTCAGGCGCCGGTGCCGGCGGCGGAGCAGGGGCGGCGACCTGCGGTCGCGCCGCGCCGGCACTGCTGCCGGACGGCGTACCGCCGGGCGGGGCCTTCAGATAGACCTCGCGGCCGCCCATCGAGCCGCCAATCCAGGGCTCCTGCTGACCGCTCGTCAGTTCCATGACCGTGTCGCGCACACGACCGAGCATCAGGCGTATCTCAACGCCAGGGGTCGGCAGGTGCTTCAGCAGGGCGCTGGCAAACGGGCTATTGGCGGCGCCCGTTCCGTCTTGCGCGGTCGAGCCGGCCTTGGCGGCGTACGCGATCAGTGTCTGTCTCGGAACATCGATCGGCGCCAGGCCGCGCCCGACGCTGCGGCTCGCCCCGGACGTGATCGTCATGCGATTGGCAAACGGATTGTCGCGGCACGCATCGAGGATGATGATGCGCAGGCTCTTCGCCTCTGCCACCGCCTGCTGCAGCACGTCGAGCGCCACCGTCTCCAGCGCGACGTCGAGGTCGGTATTGAGCCGTGCGTCGATCGGGACGAGGTAGTTGCGGCCGGCGAGTTCGACCGCGTGCCCCGCATAGTAGACCAGCGCAATGTCGGCATTGGCGGCTTGCCCGGCGAAGCGCCGGACCGTGTCGCGCATCGCGCTGGCGGATTGGTTGAGCACCATCTCAACGGTTTGAAAATCCAGTGATTTCAAAACCTTGGTGATCGCCCGCGCGTCGTTCTGCGGGTTCGCGAGCGTCCGGACGGTCTTGTAGTTGGAGTTGCCGATGACCAGCGCAATGCGCTTGTCGCCCGCAGCCGATGCCTCGGATGCCGGTACGACGAACGCCGCCGCAATCATCAAGGCGCGAAGCCAGGACAGCATGGTGGATCCCCTCGACGCCACCGCAATCCATTGTAGCACGGCGTTTGGTCGGGGGAAGGACCGGAAGGTTCAAGCGCAACCTGAGAAAACGCTACAGAAATCCTTCTCCCGAATAGAGGAAAGAGCCTTGGAGATGACCTGAGATCTGTGGGAAACACACCATCGAGAGGCTCGCAGCCTCCCTCTCCCCGCCGGGGAGAGGGAGCGCGCATCAGCGAGCGGCGAGGCCCGCCTACTTGATCTCCGTGTAGGTGATCTTGCCTTCCGGGTTCTTTTTCCACACGTACATCACGTAATCGAGGCGGGTCACGTCGCCTTTCTTGTCGTAGGAGATCTCGCCGATAACCGTCTTGAACTTCTGGCCCGACTTGATCTGCGCCGAGACCTTCTTGGGATCGAGCGATTTCGCGGCTTCCGCCGCCTGCTTGACGACCTGGACCGCCGCGTAGCTGTAGAGCGTGTAGGCTTCCGGCTCGAATTTCTTGGCGCGGAACTTCTCCAGCACCGGCTTCGCGTCGGGGCGATTACGCGGGTCCGGCCCGTAGGTCATCAATGTTCCCTCCACGCCGGGCCCGCCGACGCTCGCGAACTCGTCCGAGGTGATGCCGTCGCCGCCCATCAGCGGGGCCTTGACCCCTTGGTCGCGCATCTGCCGCACCAGCAGGCCGCCTTCGGTGTGCAGGCCGCCCCAGTAGATGAGATCCGCGCCGGCCGCCTTGATCTTGGAGACGAGCGCCGAGAAGTCCTTCTCGCCGAGATTGACGCCCTCGTAGAGGACTTCCTTCATGCCGCCGGCATTCATCTTCTTCTTGGTCTCGTCGGCGAGGCCCTGGCCGTAGGTCGTCTTGTCGTGCACCACGGCGACCTTCTTGCCCTTGAAATTCTTCAGGATGTAGTCGCCGGCGACGGCGCCCTGCTGATCGTCGCGGCCGCAGGTGCGGAAAATGTTCCACATTCCGCGCTCGGTGATCTTCGGGTTGGTGGCCGACGGGGTGACCTGCAGGATGCCGTTCTCCTGGTAGGTTTCGGAGGCCGGCATGGTCACGCCCGAATTGAACGGCCCCATGACGAACTTGACGCCCTCGCCGGCGAACTTGTTGGCGATGGAGACGCCCTGCTTGGGATCGGAGACGTCGTCGCCGTAGGTGACGGTGATCTTCTGTCCGAGGATGCCGCCGGCGGCGTTGATGTCCTCGATCGCCTGATCGGCACCGTTCTTGAGCTGCGCGCCGAACGCGGCATTCGCGCCGGTGAACGGTCCGGTGACGCCGAACTTGACCTGGGCCTGCGCGGTGCCCGCCAAGGCCAGACCAGCGCCGAGCGCAAGACCGAGCGCAATCAGTCTCTTCATAGGCTTTCCCCTTGATGTTGAACGAAGTCCCATACACCGGGCCGCCGCCGGCCCGGAATCGGGTCGATTGAAGCCTCAGTCCGGCAAAAAGTCACCTGGAATCGGCGTCTCCCGCGGTGCTTGCGGCGGAGCGCCGCGCCCAGGTCAGGAGCCCGGTCCGCTCGTTGCGGAATCCGTATTGGCGCGTCATCTGGGCGGTGCGGGTGATGCGGAAGCCGAGAAAGCCGAACAGCAGGCAGACCGCGCTGTCCACCACGTAATAGTAGGGCGACACGAACGTGCCGTCGAACAGGGCGAAATGAAAGAAGCGCACGCTGACGCCGAGGATCAGCATATAGGCGATGATGTGCCACCACGGCCGCCAGGTGGCGGCGATCGCCCGACCCGACATCCAGGCAGCGCCGCCCCCCATGGCCACGGTGATGAGCAGGAAGACGCCGAACGAGCCTTCCTCGTACAGCAATTGGGGGATCGACAGGTCCATCGCCACTCGCTCGGTCGGTAGGGTGGGCAAAATCGCCTAACATCGTCTCGACGCATGGGCGAGCCGCCACAGCGGCGAGGCAATGGCGCGCGGCGATTTTGCCCACGCGTCGGCGCAGAATATCGTGCCGTCGCCCATCCTGCGACTCAATGCCGGCCCCCCTCCAGGTAGGCCGCCTTGACCTCGGGACGCTCGAGCAGCTCGCGGCCGCTGCCGGTGAGCGTGATCGCCCCGTTGACCATCACATAGCCGCGATGGGCGAGCTTGAGCGCGTGGAAGGCGTTCTGCTCGACCAGGAAGATCGTCAGCTTCTCCTGCGCATTGAGCGTGCGGATCGCCTCGAAGATCTGGCGCACCATGAGCGGGCGCCAGGCCGAGCGACGGCTCGTCGAGCAGGAGCAGCCGCGGCCGGCCCATCAGGGCGCGGGCGATCGCCAGCATCTGCTGCTCGCCGCCCGAGAGCGTGCCGCCGCGCTGGCGCAGCCGTTCCTTGAGGCGCGGAAACAACCCACACACGCGCTTGAGGTCGGCTTCGAATTCGGCCGCCGGCGTCACCACGGCGCCCATCTGCAGGTTCTCCAGCACCGTCATGCGCGAGAAGATGCGGCGGCCTTCCGGGCGCCTGCGCGATGCGCAGGTGGGCGATGTCGTGCGTCGGCATGCGGGTGATGTCCTGCCCGTCGAACACGATCGCGCCCGGCACGGGCGCGCGGATTGCCGAAGATCGTCATCATCAGGGTCGACTTGCCGGCGCCGTTGGCGCCGATCAGGGTGACGATCTCGCCCGTCATGCACGTCGAGGTCGACGCCGCGCAACGCAATGATGCGGCCGTAGTAGGTCTCGACCCCGCGGATGGAGAGAAGCGGGGCGGTCATGGCGGGGCTTTGAATGGCCTCATCCTGAGGAGCGCGTACGCCTCTTCGGCGTACGCGCGTCTCGAAGGAGGAGGCCATTGTTGAGTTCGCAGTGGCCGCCCTCGTCCTTCGAGACGCGCCCGCGAAAAGCGGGCGCTCCTCAGGATGCGGTCGGAAGGGACGCAGAATCGGCATCAATTGCAGGCTCACAGCCCCACCTCCGCCTCGACCTGCTCCACCTCCTCGTCCTCGACGCCGAGATAGGCGGCAATCACGCTCGCGTCGTTGCGGATCTGCTCCGGGCTGCCGTCGGCGATCTTCACGCCGTAGTCGAGCACGACGACATGGTCGGAGATCTCCATCACCACCGTCATGTCGTGCTCGATCAGCAGGATCGACGTTGCGTGATCGTTGCGGATCGAGAGCAGCAGGGCATTGAGCTCGGCGCTCTCGCGCGGATTGAGCCCGGCCGCCGGCTCGTCGAGGCACAGCAGCACCGGGTCGGTGCACATGGCGCGCGCGATCTCGAGCCGGCGCTGCGCGCCGTAGGGGAGGTCGCCGGCGGGATCGTCAGCGCGTTCGATTAAGCCGATTTTCTCGAGCCACAGGCGTCGCCTTGGCGACCGCCGCCTTTTCGGCGCGGCCATAGGCCTGCGGCCAGAACACGCCGAGGAAGGTGAAGCCCGACGCGATCATCAGCGGGTTGTGCTGCGCCACCAGCAGATTCTCGAACACCGTCATGCCGGGAAACAGGCGGATGTTCTGGAACGTGCGCGCGACGCGCGCCTGCTTGCACCACGAGGTAGTCGGGCATGCGCTCGAGCAGGAACAGCGCGCCGTCGGCGCGGCGCACGTGACGTGCGCCGCCATCGGTCATCGCTTCCAGGTCGTCCCATGCCGACGGGGCGCCATGATGCAGCGTCATGCGCCCTTCGGTCGGCTTGTAGAAGCCCGTGATGCAGTTGAAGACGGTGGTCTTGCCGGCCCCGTTCGGCCCGATCAGCGCTGTGATCGCGCCGCGCGCGGCGGAGAACGACAGGTCGTGGACGGCGACCAGCCCGCCGAACCGCATGGTCAGGTGCTCGACCGTGAGCACCGGGTCGCCGCGCGGCGCGTTCATCCCCGTCCTTCCTTGACGAGCTCGGCGGAGATCGTCTTGCGTTCCCGGAACGCCGCGGAGGGCTCGCGCGTCGACGACCAGGCCGCGCGGCTTCCAGATCATGATCAGCACCATGGCGAAGCCGAACAGCAGCATGCGGTACTGGGTCGGATCGAAGTCGGCGCCGAATATTGCTTTCAGGAAATCGAGCTCGCGCATGATCTCGGTGCCGCCGATCATCGCCACCGCCGCGACCGCGACGCCGATCTGGCTGCCCATGCCGCCCAGCACGACGATCGACAGGATGGTCGCCGACTCCAGGAAGGTGAAGGACTCCGGCGAGATGAAGCCCTGGCGGGCGGCGAAGAACGAGCCGGCGAAGCCCGCGAACATGCCGCCCATGGCGAACGCGGTGAGCTTCACGTTGGTGGTGTTGATGCCGAGCGCCCGGCAGGCGATCTCGTCCTCGCGCAGCGCCTCCCAGGCGCGCCCGACCGGCAGACGGCGCAGCCGCACGGTGACGTAGGCGGTGAGCAACGCCAGACCGAGGATCAGGTAGTAAAGGAAGATCGTGCGGTAGACGGGCGTGAACTCGAGGCCGAAGGTCGCGGCGAAACCGTCGTCGTTGGCGTTGAACGGGATGCCGAAGAAGGTCGGGCGCGGGATGCCGCTGATGCCCGCATAGCCGTTGGTCACCGGAACCCAGTTCACCAGCACCATGCGGATGATCTCGCCGAAGGCGAGCGTGACGATCGCCAGGTAGTCGCCGCGCAGCCGCAGCACCGGGAAGCCGAGCAGCACGCCCCAGAACGCCGCCAGGATGCCGGCGAGCGGCAGCAGCAGCCAGAACGAAAAGCCGAAGGTCTTGGCGAGCAGCGCGTACGAGTAGGCGCCGACCGCGTAGAACGCGACGTAGCCGAGGTCGAGCAGCCCGGCCAAGCCCACCACGATGTTGAGGCCCCAGCCGAGCATCACGTAGATGAGGATCTGGATGCCGAAATTGTCGATCCACTTGGCGGCGCCGGCGAAGCCGGCGAGCGCCAGCACGATCGGCGGATAGAGGATCACGAAGGCGAGCGCGAACGGGGTAAATCCCTTGGCGACGGCGGCCGCGACCGCCGTCGCACGCGCGCTCGGCCGGTACGGCCGGGCGGCACGCCGGGCCCGCCACGGCTCCACCACCAGCGCGTAGGCGAGCCGCCCGCCGACCACGATGGCGACGAAGGTGAACAGCAGCGGCCAGCGCGTATCGAGCTCGAGCTCGTTGCGCATGTTCTGCACGGTGCGAAAGCCGATCAGCGGCAGGAACAGGCCGAACGCCAGCACCCCGGCGACCGCCGCATCGCGCAGCGCGCGGGCAATGGTGGCCTTTCCACTCGCTCCATCCCTCCCCTCTTGGGGGAGGGTGGCGCCGAAGGCGCCGGGTGGGGGAGAGGGCGCTTCCGCCGCCATCTCACACCTTCTCGACTTCCGGCCGGCCCAGAATGCCCTGAGGCAGGAAGATCAGCGTGATGGCGAGGATGGAGAACGCGGCGACGTCCTTGTAGTCGATGGAGAAATAGGCCGACCACAGCGTCTCGATCAGGCCGATCAGCAGGCCGCCGAGAACCGCGCCCGGCAGCGAGCCGATGCCGCCGAGCACGGCGGCGGTGAAGGCCTTCACGCCCGGCACGAACCCGTCGGCGAAATTCACCACGCCATAGTGCATCAGGTACATGGTGCCGGCGACGGCGGCGAGCGCCGCGCCAATGACGAAGGTGATGGAGATGGTGCGGTCGACGTCGATACCGACCAGCGCCGCCATCTTCTGGTCCTGCTCGCAGGCGCGCTGCGCCCGTCCGAGCGAGGTCTTGGCGACGAGGTACCAGAACGCCGCCAGCAGGATCGCAGTGATCAGCCAGATGGTGAGCTGCTTGTAGCTCAGGGTGACCGCATAGCTGGGACTGTCGATCAGCACGAACTCGCCCTGCACCAGGGGCGGGATCGACTTGTTGCGCGGCCCCTGGGTGACCTGGACGAAATTCATCAGGAAGATCGACATGCCGATCGCCGAGATCAGCGGCGCCAGGCGGAACGAGCCGCGCAACGGCCGATAGGCGAGCCGCTCGATCGCCCAGTTGACCAGCGAGGTCAGCACCATGGCGACGACCAGCACGATGGCGAGCGCCAGCGCCACCGAGCCGATGCCGAGCCAGGCGGTGAGGATGAGGAACGCGATGATGGCGATGAAGGTCGACACCATGAACACGTCGCCATGGGCGAAATTCACCATCCCGATGATGCCGAACACCATGGTGTAGCCGATGGCGATCAGGCCGTAGATCGAGCCGAGCGTGATGCCGTTGATGAGCTGCTGGACGAAGACTTCCATGGCGGTGACCGCGCTTTCCCCTGATTGCCGAGAAGTCTTAACAGGCGTGGCCATTGGGCAGCAACGGCAAGGGCGCCGTTATGCGCGGTATTCGGGCGCTCGTGGCCTCCCCCGTCGGGATCTCATCCCGGCTGGCGGTCGGTCACGGCCCGTGCCGTCCGTGCCGCCCGGCCTTTGCGAACCATATCGGCATGCAATCGTTGTGGAGGGATGAAGACTGTCCTCGCCTCACTGGCCGTCTCCGTGCTGCTGGCCGCTTCCGCGCCGGCCGGGGCGTTCGCGACTGATCGGCCGCTGGCCCTGGCGCAGGGCGGCTTCACCTTCGGTCCGCGCGACGACCTTGGGCCCCGCTACGATCCCTATTCGGAGCGCTGGGGCCGGCCGGAGCCCGCCGACCCGCGCGTGTGCCGTTGGGTGGCGGTGCATATGCGGCAGCCCGACGGCCGGACGGTGCTGCGGCGCCAGCGGCAGTGCGGGTTCAGGGTTCCGTCGCGAGAGTAGCGGCAAACCAAACCGTCTGTGAGCATGGTCACAGTCCGATGGGCACCCCGGCGCGACCCTTGCGCGCGTCCGGGCGCGGGTCTTCCCGCCGCGACACCGGACGCGAACCCGAAAGGAGAGCAAGATGAAAGAGGTTGAGGCCGCGCAGGAGACCGCCAACGTCCGCGAGTTGACCAATTTCGAGCTCGATGACGTATCGGGCGGGATTTCCGGAGCCGCCTTCGTGTACTGCTCGGCCGTCTGCGGCATGATCCTGAGGGCTTTGCACCTCGCCTAGGCGGAGCCGAGACGGCATCCCTTGAGGCCGACACTCGGAGGCGCGTCCGTAGCGACGCGCCTCGCTGTTCATTGCGCGCCTCGCGGCTGCAAGCTTTCCTGGAAAGCGCGCGCCCAGGTTTCACCTCACGCCGCGGCCGCGGTCACGGATTGGGCGGGACGCGCACCGGGTAGAGATGCTCAGGGCGCAGCCTGTGCGGCATGTCTTCCAGCCATAGACGTCGAGCCTGTTGCTCGGGCGTCTCGCCGGCTGCTCCACCCGCCACGCAGTCGAGCTCCTCGGCCTTCAGCTCTCGGGTGGCGATGTCTCGGACTTGGGTCATGTCGGGTTTCCTTGGCTGGGTCAGTCGGTCAGCCAATCCCACAGGGCGCTGAGCCCCCCTGTGATGACGGCTCCGATCGCGGCGCCGAAGATGATGAAGTCCTTTCTGTCTCATGTATCGAACACGCCGCCGGATACGGCGTCCAGCTCGGCGCCGGTCAGCGCGCGAATTTCGTTCGCCTGTTGCATCGACATGCGTCTCCTCCATCGATGACGGTTGCTGCTTGCGTGTGGCCGCTTTTCCTTCGCGCGGCCACGTCCCTTCGTGGTCTGGTCCAAAGTCCGGTTCAGGAGGTTTTGATGTGAAAAGTGTTCCCTGGGGAACAGAGCAGCTCGCATTCCGTGGCCATGCTCCCGCGCCCTGCGCGAGTGGCGCCTCGCACAAATCAGAAGGCTGCAACTCCGCGAAAGCGCGGTCCATTGATTGCGGACGGCGCGGCGGCTTGGCCGCGCGGCGCAGGCGCGTTACGCTCTTGCATGATCACCGTTGGCGTCAGCGGCGGCGTGGCCATCGGCGCCGTGCTGTTGGGGGCGATCGTGCTGGCCTATCTGCTCGGCCGGCGTCTCGGGCGGCGCGCCGAGCGTCGGCGCTGGGAGCGCCGCATCGCCGGAGAGGCGCGCAAGCTGGGTCGTGCGCGCGACGCGGTACGCCGGGCATTGGACAAGAGCGGGGAGCGCTGAAGGATCCGGCTGGAGCTTGACGGGCTCTGGCACAAGTCGTGGATTGTTTGTATCTTTTGACCGAGACGTCCCGATCCTGCCCCAGGGGAGAGCCGCCGTGAGCCTGCCGAGAAATTTGCTGCTTGCAATGGGCCTGGTGCTGCTGAGTGCGGTCGGGGCGCAGGCCCAGCAGGGCGCCCAGGACAAGCCGTTCGACGCCAAGCCGTTCATCCCTCCTTTCATTCCGCTGCCGCCCAACGCGCAGGTGGGGTCCGGCACGATCACCCAGACGCCGTTCCTCGGCGAACTCGGCGCCGGTCAACAACCCGCAGACGCCGCCGCCCGCCTCCGGGCTGAGGCTCACGGTGCCGATGCGGTAACGCCGCGGCGGTCACCCGAGTCTCGCGCAACATCTCAGAACACCGCGCCCCTGGCGCTCACCGGCCAGACGCTCTCCACATGGTCGTTGCGGGTGCACACGAACCAGTCGTGAAGATTCACAGTCGGGTCGCAGTGCCCGGGGACCAACCGAATCTTGTCCCCGAGCCGGAACGGCCGGTCGCCGCTCGTGATCTCGAGCCGCCCATGCTCGTCGGACGCGGAGACGTAGGAGATCGCATCGTGTCCCACCACCCGCGGCAGCCCTGAATCGACGCTGAGCGCCTTCAGGCCCGCATCGACGACGGCACGGCTCGCAACCGGATAGCTCATCACCGTCGTCAGGATGAACAGGGCGTTCTCGAAGTCGGAGATCGGCCTGCCGGTGCGATCGTGGTTGCGCCCGTAGTCGACATCCATGAACACATAGGAGCCGATCTGCAGCTCGTTGTAGACGCCGCTCGCCAGCTCGAATTCGAAGGTGCCGGTGCCGGCGCCGGTGATGACGTCGCACTCCAAGCTATTGCGCCGCAGCAGTGCGGTCGCCTCGGTCACCTTCGCGACGGCGCTTGCGATCGCGCTCTGCCGCTCCTCGAACGCGCGCAGATGCTGAGCTGCTCCGTGATACGCCTGGATGCCGGCAAAGCGCAGCGACGGCTGACCTGAGATCACGTCCGCCAGGCGGGCGAGTTCCTCGGCACTCTCGACGCCGCATCGGTTTGCACCGACATTGAGCTCGACCAGGACATGGACCATCGAGCCGAATTTGGCCGCTGCCGCCGCGAGCGCCTGTACATTGTCAGCATCATCGACGCAGATCGAGAGCTTTGCGCGGCGCGCCAGCGCCGCCACGCGCTCGATCTTGCCTTTGCCCACAACCTCGTTGCTGATGAGGACGTCGCCGATCCCGCCGTCCACCATGATCTCCGCTTCCGAGACCTTCTGACAGCAAATGCCGACCGCGCCGGCTGCAATCTGCCGGTTGGCGATGGCCGTGCTCTTGTGCGTCTTGGAGTGCGGCCGCAGCCGGACCTTCGTTCCCGCGGCGCGCTCCTGCATGCGCCGGATATTTCGCTCCAACGCATCAAGGTCGATCAGCAGCGCCGGCGTGTCGACCTCGGATACGTGCGATCCGACCGCGGCTGGAGCCGTCACCATGGTGCACCTTTCGTGAGCCTCTTTGCCGCTCTTCCTTCACATTATTGTCCGATTTGGGACCAAAACTGGTTCGTGTGGAGCGTCGATGATTCAGAAAAAGCAACGAGACGAAACGAATGCTCTTCTCGCCGCCGTCGTGGCGTCGTCCATGGACGCGGTCTTCAGCATCGATGCGAACGCCCGGATTCAGACCTGGAACAAGGCGGCTGAACGGCTCTACGGCTATACGGCCGACGAGGCAATCGGCCAGCCGCTGCGATTGCTGGCGCCCGACCCTGCGAGCTACGCGCCGGGAGATTTGTTTCGTCGCGCGCTCCACGGTGAGCAGATCTATTTCGAGCAGTTTCGCCGCCGCAAGGATGGAACCCTGGTGGAGGTTGGGATCAGCTCCGGGCCGATCCGGGATGTGAAAGGGAACGTGGTCGGGATCTCCGTCGTTCATCGCGACATTTCCGAACGCAAACGATCGGAACGCGAGCTGCGGCAGACCCAGCACTGGCTTGAGCTGGCCCAGGAGGCGGGCGGGGTGGGGACGTGGGATTACGACCCCGAAAGCGGCGACGTGCGCTGGCCAAGAGAGGTCTTCCGGCAGCTCAGCTATGACGCGGAGAATCTGAGGCCGTCGCTCGCTGCATTTCGGGACCGGGTCCATCCCGGAGACCAGGACGGGCTCGAGTCCATCCGCAACCAGGAAAGAACCGCAGAGGCGGGCACCCAATTCCAGATCGCGCTACGGCTGGTCCGGCCGGACGGGAGCCTGTGCTGGATCGATCGTCGATCGCGCGTGGTGGTTCACGAGGGGCGCCGCCGGGTGATCGGCGTGAACGTCGACATCACCGGGCGCAAGAAGCAAGAGGACACCCTGCTTTTCATCATGGACGAGCTGTCGCACCGCACCAAGAATATTCTCTCGGTGGTTCAGGCGATGGCGACGCAGACGGCGCGCCATTGCGGAACCTACGCGGTCTTTGAAGAGAGCTTCCTCGGGCGGATTCAGGCGCTGGCGCAATCGCACGATCTTCTGGTGAGCCAGAACTGGCAGGGTGCGCTGCTGTCGGACCTGATCCTGGCTCAGCTGACCCCGTTCGTGGAAGACCAGGATCGGGTCCAGACGGAAGGTCCTCCCGTTGCTCTCAAAACCGAAGCGGCCCAGGCCTTGGGCATCGTCCTGCATGAGCTTGCCACCAACGCCTCGAAGTACGGCGCGCTGACCGCGCCGGGAGGAAAAATCCGGATTCGCTGGGAGATCACTGATCCCGGCATCCAGCTGGAGTGGCGCGAGCATGACGGCCCG
Source organism: uncultured Alphaproteobacteria bacterium (assembly GCA_963777755.1). Classification (GTDB taxonomy): domain Bacteria; phylum Pseudomonadota; class Alphaproteobacteria; order Rhizobiales; family Xanthobacteraceae; genus DATFWC01. Next base: position 253,083 of record CAVZSC010000035.1, on the reverse strand, counting down.
CTGGTGAAACCATCCATGCGACGCGGCTTCGGACGGACCGTCATAGAGCGCATGGCCAGGGACATGTTCGGCCTGGAGTCCAAGCTCGAGCTGCTGCCCACGGGTGTGCGTTGGCGAACCTCGATTCCCGTTTCGCTGACGGCAAGCACTTAGAGGCCTTCCCCTCATATTGCATCGTCATCACCGGGCCGGCCCATAGGGCCGAGTCCCGGTGATCCCGAATTCTACGACGCTCCCCGTCCATTCAGATAAATTCAGGTCTGTCCCAAGGACTTGGTACACAGCCCCATGGCAGCCTGGGATCGGAGCGCCACGATGCACGGCGCAAATCCCGACCCGGAGGCAGGAGGGCACCCCCATGCCGGACATGAGACGCCGCGAGTTCATGACGCTGCTCGGTGGCGCGGCGGCGTGGCCGCTCGCCGGGCACGCGCAGCAACCAGCGTTGCCGGTGTTCGGAATTCTGCTCGTTTTCTCACGCGACGCCGGCAGGACCTTTACAGACCCGCTTCGCGCCTACCTGCAGGCGCTCGGCTATGTGGAAGGTCGCAACATCGTCTTCGACTTCCGGTTCGCCGAAGGCAAGGTGGACCGGTTGCCGGCTCTCGCCGCCGAGCTCGTCGCCCAGCGACCAACCGTGATCGCGACATTCGGCGATGCCACCGGCCTCGCGGCGCAGGCGGCGACCACGACGATTCCCATCGTCTCCATGTCTGAAGACCTGGTGCGGGCGAAGCTGGTCACGAACATGCGCCGGCCGACCGGCAACACCACGGGCGTCAGCATCATGGGCACCGAGCTCGATGCCAAGCGGCTGGAAATCCTCGCCGAACTGCTGCCCGCGCGCAGCACCGTGCTGCTCCTTGCAGACCCGACCACGCACCGCGAATCGAGACCGGCGCTGAACGCGACCGCCGAGGCGCTGGGGCTCACCCTGCGCGAATCCGTCGTCGGCACGCCGGACCAGATCGAGCGCGCGCTGCGAGACGCACGGGAGAGCGGGGTGGCGGGCGTGAATGTGCTCTCGTCGGCCTTGCTCTTCGCCCTGCGCGGACGGATCATCAATCTCGCCGCCGAGCTCGGCTTGCCCGCAATGTATCAATGGCCTGAAACGGCGGAAGAGGGCGGGCTGATTGCCTACGGTCCAACCCTTCTCGGTGCTTTTCGGCAGGTGACGACCCTCGTCGTCAAGGTTCTGCATGGCGCCAGGCCGGGCGACATCCCGGTCGAGCAACCAACGAGATTCTCACTCGTCGTCAATCTCAGGGCGGCGAGGACGCTTGGACTGAGCATGCCGGCGATGACGTTGCTCCGTGCCGACCGGGCGATCGAGTAAGAAGCCCGCTCACCGATCGACCCTCACGTGCCTCCCCACGAACGCCGCCATCCTGGCGAACATGTCGCCGGTCTGCGACAGGTCGGGCGAATGGCCGGCGTGGCGCTCCATCTCGATGTATTCGAGCGCGATGTCGCCGCCGGCCTTGCGATAGGCGGCGACGAAGCGCTGCGGCTCGTTGCCGGGGAAATCCGACTCCGGGTCCTTGTAGTCATGCAGGATGTCGCCGCGGCCCTGGAACCAGATGAGCAGCACCTTTTCGCCGCGCTCGAGCGCGAGCGTCGGGTTGCCCTCCGCCATCGCGGCTTCGTCCCGCCAATAGGCGTCCTGGCGCGCGATGATCGATTTCGGCCACTCGGGTGGATTGGCGCCCCCAAGCACGCGCTTGGCGTTGCGGTAGCGGCTGAACGGATTGATCACCGGCCACGACAGGATCACGCAGCGGGCCGCGGCGTCCTGCTGGACGCCGCCCGGCAGCGGGAGCGCCGCATAGCGCGGATCGTGCGGCCGCATGGCGACGAGCATCGCCAGATGCCCGCCGCTCGACTGGCCGGACAGGCCGATCAGGTCGGCCCGCGTCTTCAGGTCGTGCGCGGACGCCTTCGCCCACCGGACCGCGTAGTTGATGTCTTGCACCGAGGCGGGGTAGGGGTCCTCGTTGCCCGAACGGAAGTCGAGCGCGATCGACACGATGCCCTGCGCCGCCATCGCCTGATGGCGCAGCCGCTCGGTCGTACGGTCGCTCAGGCACCAGGCGCCGCCGTGGCATTCGACCAGCGCCGGAAACGGGCCCGCACCGCGCGGCGTGAACACGCGCGCGAGCAGCGGCTTGCTGCCATGACGGAGGTACTCGACGTCGGCGACGTCGAAGTCGTGCGTCCGTGCGTCCAGGATTGCGGTCGTCATGGCGAGCCACCTGTGTGCGAGATCAAGCGCGAGCCCATCCTGGCGCAACGGTTGGGGTGGCACAACGGGGTCGTTTTCGGGTTCGCATGAAAAGCGGCTGGCACGCAGCTGGATTGCTCTCCTTCTCACGGTCCGCCGGCATTCGATTTCACCGCGGCGCCTGCATCGCTGCGGCACACCGCGTTACCGCAATATCGTCGGGCTCTCGCTCGGTTGCACTCGCCTTCCTCGTCGGGCTACGTTGATCGCCCTGTCGCGTGGGGGCCGCGGCAAGACTCGTTGAGTGATCAGGGGAGTATGGCGCAATGGCGTATTTCGTTACGGGTACCAATGGAAATGACGTCCTGGACCAGTCGGGCAATGCCGGCCCCGGCACCATCGTCGGGCTTGCGGGCGACGACTGCATCTTCACCGGCACAGGCCTGGCGACGGTGACGGGAGACACCGGAAACGACACGGTGGTTCTGCAGACCGGCAATACCGGCACCATCAACGGTGGGACGGAGAATGATTCCATTCTTGCCGACGGCGGGATCGGTTCGATGCTGCTCCTGGGCAGCGCCGGGGCCGACACGATCGACACGGTCGCGTCCTTGGCACCGCAGACGATCGTGGGCGGCCAGGATTCCAGCGACGGCGCCGACTCGATCGCGGCCTGCGACAGTGCCGACCTCATCTTCGGCAACGGGGGCAACGACACGATCGACCCGGGCGACGCCGGCGCCAACACCGTCATCGCCGGCTTCGGCAACGATTCGATTCAGAATCCGGGCGCGATCGGCGGCAATGATCTGGTGTTCGGCAATGAAGGCAATGACAGCGTGGTCGTCGATCCGGGCAATGACACGGTGTTTGGCGGCCTCGGCAACGACGTCATCGAGCACGCGCTCGCCGGGGGAAGCTCGCTGCTGTTCGGCAACGAGGGTAGCGACACCCTGCGCGACATCGGCGGTACCAGCGCGACGCTGGTGGGCGGTAACGACTCCGCCGACGGCGCCGACTCGCTGCGCGGCAACAACACCGCCGAGTGGCTGTTCGGCAATGGCGGCGCCGACACCGTGAATGCAGCCGGCGGCGCCGATACCGTGGTCGGCGGCTTCGGCAGCGACTCCATGGACGCGGGCGGGAGTGCCGACCTGGTGTTCGCCAACGAGGACAACGATACGGTTGACGCCGGTGCCGGCGACAACACGGTATTCGGCGGGCTCGGCAACGACAGCATCCGCAGCGGCAGCGACCAGGACACGCTGCAGGGCAACGAGGGCAACGATACGATTTTCGCCCGCAACGGAATCGATACGATCTCGGGCGGGACCGGCAACGATGTATTCGCCTACGAGAGCCAGAACGACGACGGCAACAACGCCGACGGCGGCGGGCCGGTCGAGTTCATCACCGACGTGAATTTCGACCAGGACCGGTTCCGCACCTTCAACCAGGTGACCTTCGCGGCCAACATGGGCGCCGGCACCGGGGTGAACCTGAACGCCTCGGCCAACAACGCGGTCGCGGCGGCCTATGCGCTGGCCGGCGGCGGCGCCAACGTCGTCGCGGCACAGTTCACTTTTGCCGGCCGCACCTACCTGGCGATCGATCAGGCCGGTCTGGGAGTGTTCCTCGACAACAACGACCTGCTGCTCGACATCACCGGCGCAACCGGAACGATCGGGGCGAGCGACTTCATCACCTGATCGGCACAGCCGATAGCCACGCATGGCGCCGCCGGGACAACCCGGCGGCGGCCAGACCTGTCCTGATCCGGGAAGCCCAAATCGATTGAGCCGAAGCCGTCGCGCCTCAGCTGCAACGTTGCGATCGGCGCCTCCGACATGCGCAAGCGTCAGTAGCCGGTCAGCTCGTCGATCGTCGGTGGTGCCGGCACCTTCTTGCCCAGGATGCGCGACATGATGGTGGTCAGCGTCGGTGCGTCGTTGTCGAAGCCGCCATGGGTGGTCGAGGCCGTCTTCCCGCCCGACGCCGCGTAGTCGATGCTCAGCCTGGCGGCGGCAGGGATGCCCTTGGCGAAGAGTTGCATTCCGGCGATCGGCGTCTCGGGCTTCTCCTCGTAGGCGCGTGATACCAGGTAGAGCAGCGAGCGGCTGTAGGACGGCAACAAGGGAAAGTTTGCCGATACGGTGTCCGCCAGCTCCAGCATGTTCGTGAGATTGTAGAGATAGAGCTTGTCCTGCAGCTTCAGGCCGCCCTTGTCCTTGAGATACGGCTCGTAGTGTTGCTTGAAGAACTCCACCGTGCAGGCGGGCGCCATCAGGTGAATGCTGCCCAGCTCGATTTTTCCCAGCTTGAATCGCTTCAGCGCAGACAACAAGTTGCCGAGCACGATCGCCCCTGCGCTGTGACCGACGAGGTGCAGCTTCGGTCGCTTCGGCGCCTTGTCGAGACCTCCGAGCAACGGCAACAGGCCTTTGTAGCCGCCATCGTAGTCGTTGCTTGCGTCGAATGCGACACGAGCGTCCTGCTTCATGTTGCGCCACGCATAGGAGCCGGCCTCTTTGCCCGGACCTGCCTCGAACAGCCAGTCGGAAAATCGCCCGGCAGCGCGACCGGCGACCGACGACGTGGAGAGCCGGCCGAACACTTCGTCGATGAACCCCGAGCCCCACATCAGGTGAAAGTTGTACAGCTGGTTACGGCCGAAGATGTCGTTCCGCTTCCATGTGGCAATGCGCTTGGCTTCGTCGGGCAGGGAATTCAAGCCGCCATGAGCATAAATGACGAGATGCTCGAATCCCTTTCCGCCGTTCGCCTGCTGCGATGCCAGCCGCTTGACGGTCTCCTGCGTTTCGGGCGGGGTTGGCGAGCCGTACTTGCCGTCGGTAACGAGACGTCCGTCGTCGATATTGACGAAATGTCCGATAATGTCGCCGCGGTTCGGATCGCCGAAACCGAACAGGCCCGCAGTGGTCGCCGGGCCGACACGCGGGACCGCCCCGAAGGCCTCGGGCGCACGAACGCCGAGCTGCAACACCCACGCGTCCATGACGCTCGTCGCCCAGTCGGTGTAATGCCAGTGCGCAATGCCGCCTTGGCCCCAAGTCGGGCCCCACGAGTTGAGGACCCAAAAGCCCTTGTCGTCATAGCCGACGATCGCGAAGGCATGGCCGCCGGCCGGCTTGCCGCTCGGCTGGATGCGGCCGCTCTCGGGCGTATCCCAGTTGGAATGAATTTGCGCGGATGCATAGATGACGCCGACCTCGTTCAGCGCCGCGTGATAGTCGCTGATGTCGGGTTGAAGACGAAGATATGCGCCCAACCGCGTTTCCCGCGCCTCCTTCGCCATGTCATAGGTCAGGGACCAGTCTGCGATTCCTGGCTGATCCGGTGCCGCCGCCTCGCTGCACACGCCGTTGCGAAAAATCCCTTGATCGCTCCGCGGATGCTCGATCCCTCATAGGCGCTGCCGGTCCACTCGTCGTTGCGTTTGGCCATCTCGTACAGCATGCGGGCGCTTGCGCGCTGCGGCTGGTCGGGACCGCTTTCGCGGAAACGGAGAAAATCGATGACGTGCGCCAGAGAGAACCCGGTGCAGCTCGAATCCGCCGCCTGATCCCGAATCGAGAATGCGATGCGCGGGTAGATGGCGGGCTGCAGGGCGCGGAGATGCGGCGTGTAGATGCGGTCGCGGATGTCGGGCATGTCCGGGAGGATGTCGAGCTTCCGTGTCCCGAGACTGGCCGGCTTGCCAGGAAGCGACCGATTACCCACTTGAATCCTGTTCATATCCCGGTCCGGGACGGCGAGGGAATCCGAAGGAAGCGGACTTGCGCCAGGCGCCTGCTGCGAGCGTGCCTCAGCCGTGGTTCGTGGGACCTCTTGTTGCGCGCGGCGGCTGCTGCCTCTGCTACGCGATCTCGCCGACCGTTGTGCGGCCTTGCCCATTTGGTTCTCCCGAGGTGGCGATGTGGGCGGCGAGGATCGGCTAATTCGCGCGGAGTGTCAACGCTTGGTTGTGGCGGGACAGCGCGCTGCCGCTCTCACGCCCCAGAGCGTGCGGGAAATCGAGGAGGGTGTGCGAACCTTGGAATCGGGACACGCTCTAGTGTCCCGGTTCCGACGTTCGTATCCCTTTGCAGCATCCTCTCGTACGAACGTCGGAACCAAAGGGACACTAGCAAGCATATGATTCTAGTGTGGCTTTGGATTTGACGTTCCTACGAAGGGGGTTGCCGCAATGCTGGTAGGAACGTCAAATCCGCCACACTAGGGTGCGGCGCCGCCGGTCTGCATCCGCTCCCGGGCGAGCGCCAGGGCGCCGTCGAGCACGCGGGTGATGTGGCCCAGGAGCTCCTCGGCGCACAGGCCCTCGCCGAGCTGGCGGGGAAATTCGGCCCGCAACGCATCCACCGCGAGCTTGAGCTCGTTCTCGATCGTGAGGATCGTGAGCGCCGCGGCGCCGGCGTCGGCCTCGGCGAACGCTGCGGCGAGATCGGCGAAATGATTGACCAGCAGGGACGCCGCCACCTCCAGGGCGACGATCTGCGCTTCCATCTTGTCGGTGATCACGGGGAATCCTGGGCGGGCAATTTGCCGTGAGCGTAGCAACGCCGCCGTTGCGCGCCGCTGGACAACCGCGTGATCTTCAGCCAAAGGCGCTAAGGTAGGTGAAACCTCACTGTTGTCATGGCTCGCGAAAGCCATCCAGTACTCCGCAGCATCGAAGTCGTGTCAAAACGTCACCTCCGGCGTTACTGGATCATCCACTTTCGCGGATGATGAAACCGAAAGGCATCATCAGAGGGCGCCCCTTGGGCGCCCGGCGGTGTTGAGGTTGCATCCCTTGAGGTCTCGACGAGGGAGGTTCGGCGCGCGCAACATGGATGAAACTGAGAATGCCCCCGAGCACCCGAGTCTCAGGATAACGAGGTCGCCTCGACCGTTCGGTGGGATGAAACGTCTCGCAGCGATCGTCCCGACGGGGACATGCTTCGGTCATCCGTAGCCAACCGGCGCAGCGTGTCGACTTCGCGGACCGCAACGCGCGAGGCATCCACTTCGACCCCGACGGATTTCAGCCTGGCGAATGCGCGCGAAAGGGATTCCGGCCGCAGTCCCAGCCGGCCGGCGATCGACTCCTTGTCGTAAGGCAGCGCGACGACGCAGGGACCAGCCTCGACCGGACACAGCGACACGAGAAACTCCGCGACCCGCTGCAAACCGCTTTGTGACTTGAGTTGCTCGACTTGTTGCACGAGGCGATGGAAGCGCTGGGACGTCGCGGCCATCACGGCGAGCGCAATTTCCGGAGTCTCGCCTATGCAGTGGACCACGTGACGGACGGGTATCTGGAGCACGCGCGAGTTGCTGATTGCTTCGGCTGCTACGGGATGGCGCCTGCGGGTAAACGCAACCGCCACCGCAAGGCTCTCGCCTTCGGTCAGGACATCGATCACGACTTCGTCTCCGGCCACGGTGAGTCGATAGAGCTTCACCCAGCCATGGACGATGATGAAGAATGCGGTTGCGGGATCGCCTTGCCGGAACAGAGCTTGCCCCTTGGCAAACCGCCTGACGCTGGCGGATGCGATCACGCGTTCGAGCATGTCACGTTTGAGACCGCCCAGGACGGCGCCGTGCGAGGCGAAATCGAGATCATCGTGTGTCGGCGCCACCATGCTCGAGCCTCCGACGATCGGCCACTGCCACGAAGGCAATTTGCCCCGAAGAGCATAGCCAATCGCGGCGGACGCCGATTTGCGGTAGATCAAGCCGTCGGCGCGTAAGATCCCGGGAAACTTGCGTCTAAAGTCTAACCGACTTCACGACCTGATCGGCCTTGGCCCGCCGACCTGCATCCGCTCCCGGGCGAGCGCCAGGGCTCCATCGAGCACGCGCGTGACGCGATCCAACACCTCTTGGGCGCACAGGCCCTCGCCGAGCTGGCGGGGAAACTCGGTCTGCAGTGCACCGACCGCGAGCTTGATCTCGTTCTCGATTGCGAGGATCGTGACCGCAGCGGCGCCGGCATCGGTTCCGGCGAAGGCGGCCGCGAGATCGGCAAAATGGTTGACCAGCAAAGCCGCCGCCACCTCCAGGGCGACGATCTGCGCTTCCATCTTGTCGGTGATCACGGGGAATCCTGGGCGGGCAATTTGCCGTGAGCGTAGCAACGCCGTGGTTGCGCGCCGCTGACAACCGCGTGATCATCAAGTTCGTCAGATCTGATATGCGCGTGGAATAGACGGCGGATTACCGTGGCACCGATGACGAAGCGGCCAGCCGCGCACCGTCTCCGCGTGGCGCCCGATGAGGAGAAGCGGCCGATGTCTGCGCCGCCTGGGCGCTCGATGTTTGCCACCCTGCTGGCCGCGGCCGCATTTGCGGTCGTCGCGCCGCTGCCTGCTGCCGAGCCACCCAAAATCGGCACACCGACCGATCCGACCGGGCAATTCATCGCCGCAATCCTCGGCGATACCGAGGACCGCTGGAAGGACATCTTCGCAAGAAGCGGGCAGGCCTATCGTCCGCCCCGCCTCGTCCTCTATCGCGGCACGACCGCACAGCCGTGCGGGGGAACCGCCGTCACCGCAATGGGCGCATTCTATTGTGCGGACGACCAGAAGATCTATCTCGATCCCGCATACTTGCGCGAGCTGGAGACCCGTCTCGGCGCCTGCGCCGGGACCGACTGCCAGGCTTCGGCGGCCTTCGTGATCGCGCGGGCGGTCGGCCAGCACGTGCAGAACCTGCTTGGCACCTTGGGCGACGTGAAGCAGAGGCAGCAGGGGCTGGCGGCGGACGAAGCGAGAGGGTTGCAGACCAGGATCGAGCTGCAGGCGGACTGTCTCGCCGGGGTCTGGCTGCACCATGCGGCGCGGGCGAGCCGCGGGATCGCGCAGCGCGACATCGACGCCGCCGGCCAGACGGCGGCCGCCATGGGCGATGAGCGGATGTCCGCGCATGGCGGCGCGGTGCCCGATAGCGTCACCCGTGGCTCGTCGGAGCAGCGCCTGCGCTGGTTCGCCCGCGGGGTGGAGAACGGAACGGTGGCAGGCTGCGACACGTTCGGCGCAGCGCCGTGACCAGGATGAAGGGGGATGTGGGCGCCCACGACATCGCCCTCGACGAGCCTCGCGGCGGGCAGTCCTACGGTCTTCCGATTTTCTGAACTTTCTTCTTGACAGCGATCCTCGGATAGGATTAATAGCCGACATCCCGGCTCGGTGAGGGCGCCTTCCGGAAGGTATGCCAGGGCGGAGCGGGGAGCGGCGCCTGCGGGCGGGACTTACCACCCCGCGCTCGGGCGACCTCGGGATCCCGCCACCCGGCACCAGGACCGGGGCGGATGCTTCAGGAGTGAGGCGTCGGGCCCGATGAGTCGTAACACGCCGCGGTGGAGCGCCGAGAGGCGAGCGCCCCTACGTCACTGGGGCGCGGGGTACGCCTCGCAAGCGTCCCCGGCGTGCCGCGTCATGGCACGCCAACGGCGCGGTTCGCACCCGCGCCAGCGCCTCTCGGCGCTCCGCTCCCTCACGGGGAGCGAGGAAAGCTAAGCCGTAGCCCGGATGAGCGAAGCGAAATCCGGGAAGGCCTTGCAAGAGGTGCCGTCGTCCGGATTTCATCCGGGCTACGGAGGAATGAACGCAAAGCCCGGTCCACAACGGTCGCCAAGCGACCGCCGGGACAGGCGGAGCGTTGGGCTGTTTGACATCGTGAATAGGATGAGGCCCGCAGCCGGGCCACCTTGGAGGCTCGGCGCAGGAAGAACGCGCCGAGCGCCTCGGGGCGACAGGGGGCCCCTACGTCTATCGCGTCGGCAATTCGAATCCATCGTAGAGCCAAGCGAGGCAGCGGTAGACGTCCTCGTCGTCGCGCGCCGTGAAGGTTGCCCGGACCACGTCGCGGGCGATGCCTTCGGCGTGGTAGAGATCCCAGATGGTGCGGCACTCGAGCTGCAGCCGCGCGGTGCGCACGACGCGCGCCGCCTGGTATTGCCGGAACGCCGCCGCATGGTCGCCTTGTGCGAGCGCGATGCAGGCGGCGAGGCAGACGCCGTCCTCGATCGCCATGCAGGCGCCCTGGGCGAGCGACTGCAAGGCCGGGTGAGCGGCATCGCCCAACAGGGTGACGCGGCCTTTGCTCCAGGTGCGGATCGGATCGCGGTCGGAGATGATCCAGCGCCGCTCGAAATCCATCAGGCCGAGCAGTGTCTGCATCACCGGGTGCGCGGTCGCGTAATTGCGCCGGATCTCGGCCGTATAGGCGGCGAGGTCGAGCTTCTCGGCGTAGGTCGGCGTGCGGAACACCGCGACGATGTTGAACAACTCGCCGCGGCGCAGCGGATAGTGGACGATGTGGAAGCCGGGGCCGGCCCACAGGTGGACGTCGTCATGGCGCACGTGCTCGGGCACTTGCGCCATCGGCAGCACGGTGCGATGCGCCACGTAGCCGATCATGTGCGGTTCGCCTTCGGCGAACAGGCTCGCGCGGATGCGCGAGCGCAGTCCGTCCGCGCCGATGAGCGCCGCGCCCTCGATCGGGCCGCGGTCGGTCAAGGCGCGCACGCGATCGCCGAGGTCCTCGAACCCGCTCACCGTGGTCGAGGGTGTGAGCTCGATGCTCGGCATCGCGCTGCAGGCGTTGAGCAGGACGCGGTGCAGATCGACCCGGTGAATGACGACGTAGGGATATTTGAACCGGCGGAGCAGCTCGGGGCCGGTCGGCACGCGTTCGATCTCCAGGCCGTCCTCGGCGTCGCGCCACACGCAGGCGCCCGGGAAGTGCGAGTGGGCGAGCACGGCGTCCATCAGGCCGAGCCGCTCCAGCATGGGGAACACGTTGGGGCCCAGCTGGATGCCATAGCCGATCGGCTCGATCTCCGGCGCCTGCTCGAGCACCCGAACCGCGAACCTCTTCTGGCCGAGCGCCAACGCGGCGGAGAGCCCGCCGAGCCCGCCGCCGACGATCAGGATGGGGTTGTGGTTTGCTCCCATGGGGCGTTCGCCGGTAATGATTGCTTCGCCGTTATGCTAACGCCTACGGAGCGTGATGCCAGTAGGCCGGGAGAGAAGCATGAGCGTGGTGCGAAGCGAGGACGTGATCGGCGGTGCGCCGCGGCCGTTCACCGGCGCGGAGTACCTCGAGAGTCTGCGCGACGGCCGCGAGGTGTGGATCTACGGCGAGCGGGTCGACGACGTCACCACGCATCTGGCGTTCCGCAACGCCGCCCGCTCGATCGCGCGGCTGTACGATGCGCTGCACGACCCGGCGCAGCAGGACGTGCTCACCGCGCCGACCGACACCGGAACCGGCGGCTTCACGCACAAGTTCTTTCGCGTCGCGCGCTCGCGCGAGGAGCTGATCGGCCAGCGCGAGGCGATCGCGCACTGGGCGCGCATGACCTACGGCTGGATGGGCCGCACGCCCGACTACAAGGCCTCGCTGATGAACGCGCTGGGTGCGAACGATGCCTTCTACGAGCGCTTCGCGCCGAATGCGAAGGCCTGGTACACGCGGGCGCAGAACTACGTGCTGTTCATGAACCACGCGATCGTCAACCCGCCGGTCGACCGCGCCAAGGCGCCCGACCAGGTGAAGGACGTGTTCATCACCATCCAGAAGGAGACCGACGCCGGCATCTACGTGTCGGGCGCCAAGGTGGTGGCGACCGCCTCGGCGATCACCCACTACAATTTCCTCGGCCAGAATGCCGCGATGCCGATCAACGACACCGACCTCGCGGTGATGTTCATCACGCCGATGAACGTGCCCGGCGTGAAGCTTATCTGCCGCAACTCCTATGAGATGGCGGCGACCCAGATGGGCACACCGTTCGACTATCCGCTCTCATCGCGCTTCGACGAGAACGACGCGATCTTCGTGTTCGACAATGCGTTCATCCCGTGGGAGAACGTGCTGCTTCACCGCGACATCGAGAAGATCAAGATCTTCTATCAGCGCTCGGGCTTCCTCAACAATTACCAGTTCCAGGGCTGCACGCGGCTCGCCGTCAAGCTCGACTTCCTGGTCGGCGTGCTGGTCAAGGCGCTGCGCGCGACCGGCGCCGACGAGTTCCGCGGCAACCAGGCGATGCTCGGCGAGGTGATCGCCTGGCGCAACCTGTTCTGGGCGATCTCCGACGCCATGGCGATGAACCCGGTGCCGTGGGTCGGCGACACGGTGCTGCCGAACGCGCAGTCGGGCGCGAGCTACCGCGTGTTCGCCGGCGACGCCTACGGGCGCGTCAAGGAGATCGTCGACAAGATCATCGCCTCGGCGCTCATCTACCTCCCGTCATCCGCCAAGGATTTCAAGAATCCCGAGATCGACAAATACCTCGCCCGCTTCGTGCGCGGCTCGCACGGCATCGGCTACAAGGAGCGCATCAAGGTGATGAAGCTCCTGTGGGACGCGGTCGGCACCGAGTTCGGCGGCCGCCACGAGCTCTACGAGATGAACTACGCCGGTAACCACGAGGACATACGCATCCAGGCGCTGTGGAACGCGCGCGGCTCGGGCGCGCTCGACCGCATGACGGCGCTTGCCGAGCAGTGCATGGCCGACTACGACGAGGACGGCTGGACCGACCCGAGCTGGATCAACCCGGGCGAAACCGCTCCGGGCGCGAAGCGCGCTGCCGAATGAGTCGGGTCAGGGCGTGTGGGAACAGATCGCCTTGATCCGCTGATCGGCGCCGATCTCGCGCCCGACCGTGGTCTCGGCGAGGTAGGCCTGGGCGTGCAGGAAGCAGGTCGCGGGGTTGCCGAATTGGGCAGGCACCCGGATCACGTCCACCGCGTTGTTGCGGTCGCAGGAGGCAAGCTCGGGCGTGATCGCCAGCGAGCAGACCAAGACAATGGCAGTCAGCATGTCCTCTTATCCCATCTGTTGCCGATGGGCGCCGCCTCCCTTTGTACCCAAATCTTGCAAGTGTGCTATGCAATATGTGGGCCACCGCCCAAGCGCTACTCGGGTAGGCTGACCACGAACGCGTCCGCATGAATGCGAGTTCCTTAGGGTGGACCGAAGAGGTTGTTGCGACCGATGAGCTGGATCGACCAGAGGCCGGACGACGCTATGGCGGGCGCGTTCGAGGCGATCGCGCCGGAAATCCTGAAATGCGTCGAGCCCACGCTGTTCCGCGAAGGCATGAGCCGCCTCGGCGCCGCCGTGCACGTGGTCACAACCGCAGGCGTCGCCGGCAGCGCGGGCTTCACCGCGACCGCGGTGGCGTCGGTGTCCGACGAGCCGCCGACGCTCCTGGTCTGCCTCAACCGGCGCAGCAACTCGGCGCCGCTCCTGAGCCATAACCTGGTGTTCTGCGTCAATACGCTGGCGGCCGACGAGGAGGCGATCGCCGACGTGTTCGCCGGGCGCAGCGGCAACCGGGCCGATCGCTTCGCCGCCGGCGAGTGGACCACCTTGGCGACGGGCGCGCCGGTGCTGACGTCCGCCGTCGTGGCGTTCGACTGCCGCGTGAGCGAGATCAAGGCGGTCGGCAGTCACAACGTGATCTTCGGCGTGGTGGAGACGGTGCACCTCGGCCCGCCCGGCCCGGCACTCGTCTACCACGAGCGGGCCTACAAGCGGGTGTGAGGCAACGCCGGCCGCCTGGCCCCGAGAACGAAACGGCCGCCGAAACGTTGTCCTCGCCGAGGGGCCTCAGCTTGGAGGCAGTGATGGCAGGCAAGCAGATGGGCCAGAAACCCCCGCGTTCCGGCCAGCAATCCGGTCAGAAGCACGACCCCGGGAAGGAAAAGCAGCAGCAACAGGGCAATTTCGGCCAGGACGAGGCGCGCCAGCAGCGGGACAAGGACACCGAGCTCTCCCACATGGGCGAGATGCCGCGCGAAGGCGAGCACAAGGACAAGACCGACTAAACAACCTTGGATATCTGATGGCCCGGCGGTTCCCGCCGGGCCGCGGAGCCGTTATGCTGGCTGGTCATGGCACACGTGGCCGGCCTGCCGCTATTTCATCTCTACGGCGATCCGCCGGACGACCAGGCGTTCGACTTCATCCATGTAGAGACGATCGCGTCGCGCTCATCGATCCACGACTGGACCATTCGCGCGCACCGTCACCGCAACCTCTTCCAGATCCTCGCGGTCGAGCGCGGCGGCGGGGAGATGACCTACGAGGCGGCGACCATCGCGTTCCAGGCGCCCGCCGCCATTCTCGTCCCGGCGACCACCGCGCACGGCTTTCGCTTCACGCCCGAGGCGACCGACGGCTGGGTGGTGAGCTTCACTGAGGACGTGGCGGACGCGCTCGGCGACCGATCGGGGGAGGCGCTCAACCGCCTCAAGGCGCTCGCCGTGAATCCAGTGGTGCCGCTCGCCGATGGCAGCGAGATCAGGCGGCTCGCCTTCCTGTGTGGCGAGTTGCACGAGGAGCGGTTCCTCGCGCGCGAAGGTTTCCGCCTGGCGATGCGCGGGCTGCTCGCGCTGATCGCGATCGAGGTGGCACGGCTCGCCTGGAGCCGCGTGCGTTCCGGCATCGTCACGCTGAAGCCGGCCGACGCCATCGTCGAGGCGCTGCGCCGCCTAGTCGAGGAGCATTTTCGCAAGGAGCGCCGGCTCGCCTTCTATGCCGACAAGCTGGCGATGACGTCGGACCGGCTCAACGACCACGTCAAGCGCGCGACCGGCGTGACCGCGAGCCACCTGGTGCGCCACCGCGTGCTGACCGAAGCCAAGCGCCAGCTCGTATTCACCGCGCTGCCGATCCACGAGATCGCCTACGATCTGGCGTTCTTCGATTCGTCCCACTTCTCCCGCTTCTTCCGCCAGCAGACCGGCATGACGCCGCAGGAGTTCCGCGAGGGCCGCGGCGGGTAGGAGCTTCGGCGTTAACGGTTAATCAACCATGCGGTTGCCGCCGCAGGTGGTGCATGGTTGGCTTGCCCGACGAAACAGAACGCGCCGTCGGAGGCCCGCATGCAGTGGTTGCGTCGTCTGTCGCTCGTCGGCGCCTATGCGATCACTCTGCTGTTATCGGCGGTGTGGGTGTTGAGCGCGCTGGCGGCGCTCAGACGGCCGCTGTTCGATCTCGGCAAGGCGGGTGTCGGCGATGCGATCATCGGCTTCGCCAGCTGTCTTTGGCTTTCCCCTCATCAGACCTTGAAGCTCGCCCACATGCTGGTCGGTGTGCGCCTCCTGCTCGGCGCCTTCCTGCTGGCGGCGATCGCGACAGCAATCTGGAACGCGGTGCGCAGGCGTCAGGATGGCGACGCGATGCTCGACGTCGGACTGTTCCTGTCGGCAGTCGCCAGCGTTGTTGCGGGCGTGCCGGTGATGGGTGAAAGCGAGCCGCTGCAGCGCCTGATCGGCGAGCTGATGCTGTGCGCCATCGCCAGCGGCCTTGCGGCCTTCGGGCGCGGCTATTTCTGCAGCAGGAAGCCGAGCACCGTGTCGGCATATTCGTGGGGCTGCTCGATGTTGGAGAGATGGGCTGCATCGAGGATCGTCAGCGCCGCGCCGGGAATGCGGGAGCGGATGAACTCGGCCGCTTCCACCGTCGTGGCGGGGTCGTAGCGGCCGGCGATGATCAGGGTCGGCGCCGCGATGGCGCGGACGATCTCGCGATGGTCCATGTCGCGGACGGCTTCGGCGCAGCCGATATAGCCTTCGAGCGGAGTCTTGAGGAACATCTCGGACACGCGGTCGACCGCCTTGGGCGAGCGCTCGCGGAAATCCTTGGTGAACCAGCGCTCCATGGTGGCGCCGACCAGCGTCTCGAGGCCCTTCTCGCGCGCGAGCTTCACGCGGCCGGTCCACACGTCCTTCTCGGGGAACCACGCCGACGTGTTGGAGAGGATCAGCTTGTCGATGCGGTCTGCCGCGTTGGCGCCGAGCCACATGCCGACCATGCCGCCCATCGAGAGCCCGCACCAGTTGACCTTCTTGATCGCCAGCCCGTCGATCACGGCGAGCACGTCGCGGCCGAGCCGCTCCATCGTGTAGGGGCCCTTGGGCGCGCCGGACTGGCCGTGGCCGCGCCGGTCGTAGCGCACCAGACGGAAATACTGGGTGAGCGGTTTCACCTGCTCGTCCCACATGGTGAGATCGGTGCCGAGCGAGTTCGACAGCATCAGAATGGGCGCGCGCTCCGGGCCTTCCACCTGGACATGGATCAGGCAGCCGTCGGCATCGATCATGGGCATGAGACTTGGTCCTCGGTGTGGGTGCCGAATTTATCCGTTGTGGCGCCCAAGGCAATCTTGCCAGCCATGCACGCCGTGAAAAGATGCTTGCTTCCCAAGCCGTGCTGGCCGCGCTAAGCCATAGCGGCAAGTGCGGCGGGTTCGTGAGGAGACACCAGAATGGCAATGACGATGACCGGCGAGGTCCAGCTCCCGGCGGCGCAGGACACGGTGTGGGCCAAGCTGATCGATCCGGAAGTCCTCAAGGCCTGCATTCCGGGATGCGAGTCGCTGGACATGCTGGGCGAGAACGAATTCCAGGCGGTTGCCACCAACAAGATCGGGCCGGTCAAGGCACGTTTCAAAGGCAAGGTCAGGCTCACCGATCTCGACCCGCCGAACAGCTACAAGATTTCCGGCGAAGGCGACGGCGGCGTGGCCGGCTTCGCCAAGGGCGGCGCCGTCGTCAACCTGCAACCGAAGGACGGCGGCACGCTGCTCGTCTACAACGTCGAGGCGCAGATCGGCGGCAAGCTGGCCCAGCTCGGCCAGCGGCTCATCAACGGCGCGGCCAAGAAGATGGCCGACCAGTTCTTCCAGAAATTTGCCGCCGCGGTCGGCGGCCCGCCGGCGGCCGCCTGAGCAGGAATATGGTCTTGCGGCTTGACCATGACGGTGCCGCGGGTTCAGAGTTGTTCTTGTTTGAAACCATCAAATCGGGGCAAAATGGGTTCGAATCCACCCCTAATGCCCCTCAGTTTCGCTGATCGGCGCGAAATCGAGGCGATTTAGCGTATGTTTTGGAGGAGAAGCCTATGCCCACCGTGTCCCTGACGGTGAACGGCAAAGCCGTTACCGCTGACATCGATCCTCGCACCCTGCTGGTGCAGTTCCTGCGCGAAAACCTTCGCCTGACCGGCACTCACGTGGGCTGCGACACCTCGCAATGCGGCGCCTGCGTCGTGCACGTGAACGGTATCGCCATGAAATCTTGCACCTTGCTCACCCTGTCGCTCGACGGGGCCGAGGTGAAGACGATCGAGGCGGTCGCCGACGGCGACAAGCTGCACCCGATGCAGGAGGCGTTCCGCGACAATCACGGCCTGCAGTGCGGCTTCTGCACGCCCGGCATGATCATGTCGGCGCTCGATATGGTCCGCCGCAAGGGCTACGAGCTCGACGAGAAGACAATCCGCCACGAGCTCGACGGCAACCTGTGCCGTTGCACCGGCTACCACAACATCGTCAAGGCGATCGCGGCCGGCGCCCGCGCCATGGGCGAAGGCGCCGGCGCAGCGCAACGAGCCGCCGAATAGCGCCCCTCTCCGGAACCCTCTCCGCAAGCGGGGAAGGGAAATGCGGGGCGAGGGGAAGGAGGACGCCATGACCGCGAGCGGGATCGGCGCTGCAGTGCGCCGCAAGGAGGACCTTCGCTTCGTCACCGGCAAAGGTCACTACACCGACGATTTCGATCGTCCGGGGCAGGGGCACGCCTTTTTCATCCGCTCGCCCCATGCGCACGCGAAGATCAAGTCGATCGATGCGGGCGCCGCGAGGGACCGGCCGGGCGTTGCGGTGCTGACCGGCGCCGACCTTGCGGCCGACAAGATCGGCAACCTGATTTGCGGCTGGATGATCCACTCCAAGGACGGCTCGCCGATGAAGATGGCGCCGCATCCGGCGCTCGCTCACGGCAAGGCCTGCCACGTGGGAGACCCGGTCGCGGTCGTGATCGCCGACAGCCTTGAGGCCGCCAAGGACGCCGCCGAGCATGTGCAGATCGACTACGAGGTGCTCCCCGCGATGGTCGACCCGGCCAAGGCGCAGGCCTCGGGTGCGCCGCAGATCCACGAGGTCGCGCCCGGCAACACGATCTACCAATGGCATCTCGGCGACAAGCAGGCGACCGATGCCGCATTCGCGTCCGCCAAGCACGTCGCGACGCTCGACGTGGTCAACAATCGGCTGGTGCCGAACGCGATCGAGCCGCGCGCCGCGATCGCCGAATATGACGCCGGTGTCGACAGCTTCACCCTGTGGAACACGACGCAGAATCCGCACGTCGCGCGCCTCGTCATCGCCGCCTTCGTCGGCATGGCGCCCGAGCACAAGCTGCGCGTGATCGCGCCCGACGTCGGCGGCGGGTTCGGCTCGAAGATCTTCATCTATCCGGAAGAGGTGGTGGCGCTGTGGGCGTCGCGGCGGCTCCGCCGGCCGGTGAAATGGGTGGCGCAACGCCACGAATCCTTCATCTCCGACGCCCACGGGCGCGACCACGTCACCCACGCCGAAATGGCGTTCGACGAGCACGGCAAGATCTCGGGGCTGCGCGCGCGCACGATCGCCAATCTCGGTGCCTACATGTCGACGTTCTCGTCGTCGGTGCCGACCTATCTGTATGCGACGCTGCTGTCGGGCCAGTACGCCATCCCGCACATCCATTGCGAGGTCGATGCGGTCTACACCAACACCGTGCCGGTGGACGCCTATCGCGGCGCCGGCCGCCCGGAGGCGACCTTCGTGGTGGAGCGGCTGGTGGAGATCGGCGCCCGGCAGATGGGCGTCGACCCGGCCGACCTGCGCAAGCGTAACTTCATCCACAGCTTCCCGCACCAGACGCCGGTCATCATGGCCTACGACGCGGGCGACTATCAGGCCTCGCTGGCCAAGGCGCTGGAGCTCATCGACTACAAGGGGTTCGGCAAGCGCAAGCGCGAAGCGGCGCGCAATGGCAAGCTGCGCGGCATCGGTTTCTCCAACTATATCGAGGCGTGCGGCATCGCGCCGTCGCAGGCGGTCGGCTCGCTCGGCTGCGGTGTCGGCTTGTGGGAATCCGCCGAGGTGCGGGTGAACCCGACCGGCTCGGTCGAGGTACTGACCGGCACGCACAGCCACGGGCAGGGACACGAGACGACGTTCGCCCAGCTTGTGTCCGAGCGGCTCGGCATCCCGATCGACGATATCTCGGTGGTGCACGGCGACACCGACAAGGTGCAGTTCGGCATGGGCACCTACGGCTCGCGCTCCGGCGCGGTCGGCATGTCGGCCATCGTCAAGGCGCTCGACAAGATCGAGGCGAAGGCCAAGAAGGTCGCCGCCCACATGCTGGAAGCCGCCGAGGGCGACATCGAGTTCAAGGACGGCAAATTCACCGTCAGCGGCACCGACAAGACCGCCGCGTGGGGCGAGGTCACGCTCAACGCCTATATCGCGCACAGGTTCTCCGGCCAGGACCTGGAGCCGGGCCTGAAGGAAGGCGCGTTCTACGACCCGACCAATTTCACCTTCCCGGCCGGCTGCCACATCTGCGAGGTCGAGATCGATCCCGACACCGGCAATACCGAGATCGTCGCGTGGTCGGCGGTGGACGATTTCGGCATCGTGGTGAACCCGATGATCGTCGAGGGCCAGGTGCACGGCGGGATCGCCCAGGGCGTGGGCCAGGCGCTGCTCGAGCACACGGTCTACGACAGCAACGGCCAGCTCGTCAGCGGCTCGTTCATGGACTACACGATGCCGCGGGCGGAGAATTTCCCGAGCTTCAAGGTCGACATGACGGTGACCCGCTGCCCCTCGAACCCGCTGGGCATCAAGGGCTGCGGCGAGGCGGGCGCGATCGCGGCGCCGGCCGCGGTGATCAATGCCATCACGGATGCGATCGGCAGCGAGGAACTGCCGATGCCGGCGACGCCCGAAGTCGTCTGGGCGGCGCTGCAGAAATCAGCCAATTCACGCAAGGCGGCTTAAGGAGACGTCGATGTACAGCTTCACCTATCATCGTCCCACTACGGTCCGGCAGGCGGCGAGCCTGCTCGCCAAGAACGAGGAAGCCAAGCTCCTCGCCGGCGGCCACTCGCTGATCCCGGTGATGA
This sequence comes from uncultured Alphaproteobacteria bacterium, assembly GCA_963777755.1. GTDB lineage: Bacteria > Pseudomonadota > Alphaproteobacteria > Rhizobiales > Xanthobacteraceae > DATFWC01. The sequence goes on along the minus strand of CAVZSC010000035.1, from coordinate 232,871 downwards.
AGCTTCGCCTGGCGAAGCCGACCCACATCATCGACCTGTCTCGGGTGGAAGGCCTTTCGGGGATCGAGCTCAAGGGCCGCTCGATCGTGATCGGCGCCATGACCAAGCACGGCGAAGTGGCGAATTCCCCGATCCTGCAGGAAACGATGCCGGCGCTCGCCGCGGTGCCCGGCGCGATCGGCGATCCGCAGGTGCGCAACGTCGGAACGATCGGCGGCTCGATCGCCAACAACGATCCGAACGCCGACTATCCGGCCGCCTGTCTCGGCCTCGGCGCGACCATCATCACCAACAAGCGCCGCATCACCGCCGACGAGTTCTTCACCGGCCTGTTCGAGACCGCGCTCGAGCCGGACGAGATCATCACCAAGGTGCAGTTCCCGATCGTGCAGAAGGCGGCCTACCAGAAGTTCAAGCATCCGGCGTCCGGCTTCGCGCTGGTCGGCGTGTTCGTGTCGAAGCGCAGCTCCGAGATCCGCGTGGCGGTGACGGGCGCCGGCTCGAGCGGCGTGTTCCGCGTCACGAGCTTCGAGGAGGCGCTCAAGAAGCGGTTCGCCGCGAAGTCGCTGGAAGGCCTGACCATCCCGCAGGACGGCATGAACAACGACATCCATGCCGGGCCGGAATACCGGGCGCACCTGGTCGGCGTGCTGGCGCGGCGCGCGGTCGCGGCGGCGACCGGGAAGTAGCGGCGGCAGCCGGGCCGCAACGTTAACCGTCGGCACCAGGCGGGCGCCGACGAGCACCATTTGTTCTACTCTGGCAATGCATCCGTTTTCGTCTATATGGAGCGCGTCGGGTATGACGACTCCAAGTGCCATTTTCGATGGCGTCCGCGGCGCGTTTCGTTCTGGCGTCACACGCAGAAGCAGACTCCGTTGAATTTCGAGCACGCCGCGTGCGACCCGCCCAGACCGAGAGACATCGTGCCCGCTGTTCCCGCCTCCATCGACGAAACGCTGAAGCTCCTCGCCGGCGCCGACTATCTCGCCGACCGCTCGCTCGCGACCGTGCTGTTCCTCGCCCTGAAGATGGGACGGCCGCTGTTCCTCGAGGGCGAGGCCGGGGTCGGCAAGACCGAGGTCGCCAAGGTCCTCTCCGCGATGCTCGGGCGGCGGCTGATCCGCCTGCAGTGCTACGAGGGCCTCGACGTGTCGGCGGCGGTGTACGAGTGGAACTACGGCGCGCAGATGATCGCGATCCGCATCGCCGAGGCGCAAGGGGAGGGCGACCGCGACCGGCTCTCGCACGACGTGTTCTCCGACCAGTTCCTGATCAAGCGGCCGCTGCTGCAGGCGCTCGAGTCCGATCCCGCCGGCGCGCCGGTGCTGCTGATCGACGAGCTCGATCGCAGCGACGAGGCGTTCGAGGCGTACCTGCTCGAGGTGCTGGCGGATTTCCAGATCACCGTGCCCGAGCTCGGCACCGTGAAGGCCGCGCATCCGCCGATCGTCGTCATCACCTCCAACCGCACGCGCGAGATTCACGACGCCCTCAAGCGCCGCTGCCTCTACCACTGGGTCGGCTATCCGAGCGCCGAGCGCGAGCTGGCGATCGTGCGGGCCAAGGTGCCGGGCATCGCCGGAAAGCTGTCCGAGCAGGTGGTGCGGATTCGTACAGGCGCTGCGCAAGGAGGACCTGTTCAAGTCGCCGGGCGTCGCCGAGACGCTCGACTGGGCGACCGCGCTCACCGAGCTCGACGTGGTGGCGCTCGATCCGGCCACCGTCTCCGACACGCTCGGCGTGCTGCTCAAATACCAGGACGACATCGCCCGTATGGAAGGCAGCAAGGTCAAGGAGATGCTCGACGAGGTGCGGGCGGAGCTGCGCGCGGCCGAATGAGGCCCGCAAGGGGAAGCAACGCATGAGCGACGACGTGAGCGTGCCCCAGGATGGCGAAGACGAGCAGAAGAAGCGCCGCGGCGAAGGCGCGTTCGATGGCACCGATGCGGTGGAAATGGGGATCGACGTCCTGGGCGCGCTCCCGAGCCGCCCGCGATCGAGCGTTCCAGCGGTCAGCAATCCCGTCGTAACGCCGGACGCTGCAACGACCGTGGCTGATGCCGCCGTGAGCGCAGCCGACGCGTCCACGGCTGTTGCCGATGCGGCGAGCGCGGTCGCCGATGCCGCAGGCGGCGTGGTCGACGCCATCACCGGGATTTTCGATGGGCTCTGATCCACCGGCCGGCGCCGGCCGGCTCGCCGAGAACATCCTCTATTTTGCGCGTGCGCTGCGCGTCGCCGGGATCCCAGTCGGGCCGGGCGCGGTTCTCGAGGCGCTCGCCGCGGTCGACGCCGCCAAGGTCGGCACGCGCGAGGATTTCTACTGGACCCTGCACGCCGTGTTCGTGAAGCGGCACGAGCACACGGTGCTGTTCGACCAGGCGTTTCGCATCTTCTTCCGCCGGCGCGGATATCTCGAGCGGCTGCTCGCCATGAGCATGCCGCAGGTGCTGGCGCCGCCCAAGGAGGATCAGAAGCCGGCGCTGCAGCGCATCCAGGAGGCGTTGTTCTCCGGCGTCGGCGAGCGCCAGCAGCCCAAGCCCGAGGTGGAAGTCGACATGCGCCTCACGGTGTCCGATCGCGAGGTGCTGCAGAAGAAGGACTTCGCCCAGATGAGCGCGGCGGAGATCGCGGCCGCCAAGGATGCGATCAAGCGGCTCGTGCTGCCGCTCGACGAGCGCCGCACGCGCCGGCTCAGGCCGCATCCGCATGGGCATATCATCGACATCAGGCGCACGCTGCGCGCCAGCATGAAAGCCGGCGGCGCCTTCATCGACCTGAAATATCTCGGGCCGAAGACCAAGGCGCCGCCGATCGTGGCGCTGCTCGACATCTCCGGGTCGATGAGCCAGTACACCCGCCTGTTCCTGCATTTCCTGCACACGCTCACCGAGGCGCGCCAGCACGTCCACACGTTCCTGTTCGGCACCAGGCTCACCAACGTCACGCGCGCGCTGAAAGCACGCGATCCGGACGAGGCCCTGGAGACCTGTTCGGCGAGCGTTGCCGACTGGTCGGGCGGTACCCGCATCGCCACCTCGCTGCACGGCTTCAACAAGCTGTGGGGAAGGCGCGTGCTGGGCGAGGGCGCGATCGTGATGCTCATCACCGATGGGCTCGAGCGCGACGGCGACGACACCCTCGCCTTCGAGATCGACCGCCTGCACCGCTCGTGCCGGCGCCTGATCTGGCTCAACCCGCTCCTGCGGTTCGATCGGTTCGAGGCCAAGGCCAAGGGCATCCGCACGATCCTGCCGCACGTGGACGAGTTTCGGGCGATCCACAACCTCGACTCGATGGGCGAGCTCGTCCGCACCCTGTCGGCGCATGCGAGCCGCGGTGCCGATCCGAGGGGCTGGTTGAAGACGGTGGCGTAGCCATTACTTTATCTGCATCCTGCCGACATCCGCACGGAGGCGTCACATGCTGGCTGGCGACGACGACATCCTGAAATCCGCCGAGGCGTGGCGGCGCGAGGGGCGCGGGGTCGCGCTCGCGACCGTGGTCGAGACCTGGGGCTCGGCGCCGCGGCCGGTCGGCTCCAACCTGGTCATCGACGACCAGGGCAATTTCCTCGGCTCGGTGTCCGGCGGCTGCGTCGAGGGCGCGGTAGTGACCGAGGCAATCGACGTGATCGAGAGCGGAAAGCCAAAAATGCTGGAATTCGGCGTTGCCGACGAGACCGCCTGGAAGGTCGGCCTGTCGTGCGGCGGCACCATCCGGGTGCTCGTGGAGAAGGTGGAGTGAAGCTCGAAATCCTCGCAGCGCTCAATGCCGAGCGTGCGGCGCGGCGCGCCGCGATCGTCGTCACCGACCCGGAGAGCGGCGTCGAGCGGCTGGTCAAGGCCGCCGACGTCGAGCGCGATCCGCTGCGGGACGTGCTCAAGGAGCGGCTGCGCACCGGCCGCAGCGGCATGGCCGATACCGCGGAAGGTCGCGTTTTCCTCACCGTGCACGTGCCGCCCCCTCGCCTCGTCATCACCGGTGCGGTGCATATCAGCCAGGCGCTGGCGCCGATCGCGCGCCTCGTCGGCTACGACGTGACCATCGTCGATCCGCGCACCGCGTTCGCCAGCATCGAGCGCTTTCCCGACGTGAAGGTGATCGCCGAATGGCCGGACACGGCGCTGCCGCCGCTCGACATCGACCGCTACACCGCGTTCGTCGCGCTCACCCATGATCCGAAGATCGACGATCCGGCGCTCACCCACGCGCTCGCGCGCGACTGCTTCTATATCGGCGCGCTTGGCTCGAAGAAGACGCACGCCCGGCGGGTCGATCGCCTGAAGGGCGCAGGCCTCGATGAGGCGGCGATCGCCCGTATCCATGCGCCGATCGGGATCGACATCGGCGCGATCTCGCCGCCCGAGATCGCGGTCGCCATCATGGGCGAGATCACCGCCCGGTTGCGCCAGGTCGACGAGGCGCGGCGATGAAATTCGGTGCGGTCCCGGTCGGCTCGGCTGAGGGCGCGGTTGCAGTGCACTCGATCCGCAAGGACGGGTTCGTGCTGAAGAAAGGCACGCGCATCGGGCCGACCGAGATCTCCGCCATGCGCGCAGTCGGCATCGACGAGGTGACGGTGGCACGGCTCGAGCCGGGCGACGTCTCCGAGGATACGGCCGCCGCCGAGATTGCGGCGACGGTCGCGGGAGAGGGCGTCCGGATCGAAGACGCGTTCACCGGGCGCGTCAACCTGTTCGCCGAGCGCCCCGGCGTCCTGGTGGTGGACCGGGCGGCGATCGACCGCCTCAACCGCGTGGACGAGTCGATCACCTTCGCGACGCTCGAGGCCTACGCACCCGTGGTCGAGGGCGAGATGATCGCGACGGTGAAGATCATCCCGTTCGCGGTGACGGCCGCGGCGCGCGATGCGGCCGTTGCGGCCGCCAAGGCGGTGCAGCCGCTGGTGCGCGTCGCTCCCTATCGCATCCGCCGGGTGGGCGTGGTGTCGACGGTGCTGCCGGGGCTTGCCGACAAGGTGATCGCCAAGACGCTCAAGGTGACGGCCGACCGCCTGGCGCCGGCGGGCGCCGAGATCGTCGCCGAGCGGCGCGTGCCGCACGACGCGGCGGCGCTCGCGGCGGCACTGCGGGAGATGGACCGGTCCGGCGCCGAGCTGATCCTGGTGTTCGGCGCTTCCGCGATCGCCGACCGGCGCGACGTGATCCCGGCGGCGATCGAAACGGTCGGCGGCCGCGTCGAGCATTTCGGCATGCCGGTCGATCCGGGCAACCTCATGCTGGTCGGCGACATCGGCGGCCGCCCGGTGCTCGGCGCGCCGGGCTGCGCCCGCTCGCCCAAGGAAAACGGGTTCGACTGGATCCTGGCGCGGCTGCTGGCAGGAATCCCGGTCACCCGCGAAGACATCACCGGCTTCGGCGTCGGCGGGCTGCTGATGGAGATCGTCACGCGGCCGCAGCCGCGTGCAATCCCGCCGAAGGACGGGCGCCGGGTCGCGGCCATCGTGCTCGCAGCGGGGCGCTCGACCCGCATGGGCGGGCCCAACAAGCTCATCGCCGACATCAAGGGCAAACCGCTGGTTCGCATCGCCGCCGAGGAAGCCCTGGCGTCGCGCGCCGATGGCGTGATCGTGGTCACCGGGCACCAGCGCGAGCGGGTCGAGCAGGCGCTCGCCGGCCTCAAGGTGCGGCTCGTGCACAATCCCGATTTCGCGGAAGGCCTCTCGACCTCGCTCAAGACCGGGCTCGCGGCGGTGCCGGTCGAAGCCGATGGCGCCGTCATTTGCCTCGGCGACATGCCGCAAGTGCGCGCCGACATGATCGACCGGCTGATCGGCGCGTTTGATCCGGCGCGCGGGGCGCTGATTGTCGTACCGGTCATCGCGGGCAAGCGCGGCAATCCGGTGCTGTGGTCGCGCCGTTTCTTCCCCGAGCTGGCCGGGCTCGAAGGCGACGTCGGCGCGCGGCACCTGATCGGCGGCTACGGCGAGGCCGTGGTGGAAGTGCCGGCCGATGCGGCGGCGCTGGTCGATATCGACACGCCCGAGGCGCTCTCGGCGCTGAGGGCCGAGATCGAACGGGACGCAAGCGCTGCTGCCGAGCAATTCACCAAGTAGAAACGCCTAACCGCTAGCATCTGCCGGTTCCTTGGGGGAGGGGCGGATGGGCGGCACTTTTGTGCGCTGCATGCGCGCGGCTGCGGTCGGAATGATGCTGGTGATCAGCACAGTGACGGCGAACGCGGCCGGGGCATTGGCGGTCGGGTCGTGCGCGGCCTACGGTTACGCCTACGACTATGGCGAAGAGCAGGGAGCCCGCACGGCGGCGCTGCAGAAGTGCACCGGGCGCTGCAAGGTCGTGGCGACCATGCGGCGCGGTTGCGCCGCCTACGCGATCGATGGGCGCAACAAGTGCGGTGCGCACGGCTACGCCAGCGCGCCGACGCTCGGACGCGCGCAGAACGTTGCGCTGCGCTTCTGCTACAAGTACGGCGGCCGCGACTGCATGGTGCGCGCCTGGGCGTGCGACGGCAGCGGGTGAGGCTTTTCGACGACACTCCGTCACATACTGAATTTTGGCGGCTTCACTTGGCCGTGGCGGCAATCTAGGATGTGAATCAGCATCCGCTTGCCGAGGGCTCTCATGCGATCCGCGCTCTTTGCCGCCGTTGCCGCCGTTGCCCTGCTGAGCGCGCCGGCGCAGGCCGGCTATGTCGGCCTGGTGGGCAACGACACCGGCGGGATCATTCCCTGGTCGCCCGGCATCGAGCCGCTAATGTTCTCGATCGCCTCGGAGCACTGCGCCCGCTATGCCAAGACGGCGCACATCACCAGCGTGCATCGGGTCTACGGCGACTATATCGGCTTCCGCTGCCGGCGCGGCCCGCTGTTGCCCGAGCCGGTCGTCTATCCCCCGTGGGTCTTATGGCCCTGGTTCAAGCCCTGACGCTGTGGTGATGATCCCTTCCTGACGGGCTGCGGCCCGCGTCAGTTGGCCTTGATATTGGCCGCCCGGATGAGCGGCCACCATCTCTCGATTTCGGCCTTGTGATGGGCGGCGAGCGCTTCCGGTGTTTGCTGCTCCGCCGGAAAAATCTCCTGGCCGAGATCGCCCAGGCGCCGGCGCACGGCCGGATCGGCCAGCGTCTCCACCAGGGCTGCGTTGAGCCGTGCGACCACGCTCGCCGGCGTGCCCTTGGGTAGCCACAGCGACTGCCAGGACGTGATGTAGAGGCCCGGCAAGCCGGCTTCGTCCACCGTCGGAACGTCGGGCGCTGCGGCGAGCCGGCTCGGTGCAGCGACCGCGTAGGCCTTGACGGCGCCGCTGCGCACGTGCGGAAGCGCATTCACCGCCTGGTCGACGATCAGGTCGATGTGGCCGGCCAGCAGGTCCTGCATGGCGAGACCGAGCCCGCGATAGGGTACGAACTGCACGCGCGTGCCGGAGTGCTGTTGAAAGAACAGGCCGGAGATGTGCCCGGTCGTGCCGACGCCCGCATGGCCGACCAAGGCCCGGTCGGGGTTCTGTTTGAGCCAGTCGACCAGGTCTCGCAGGTTCTCGGGGACAAGTGCCTTCTTGCCGACGACCAGCATGGGCTGCGTGGCGATCAGCGACACCGGCGCGAAATCGGTGCGCACGTCGAAACCGAGCGTGTAGAGCGCACCGTTGACCACGTGCGTGACCCAGCCGCCGATGTCGGCCGTGTAGCCGTCGGGTGCCGCCCGCGCCAGCCGGGCCACGCCGACGTTGCCCGCGCCGCCTGGCACATTCTCGACGACAACCGGCTGCCCGAGCGCAACGCGCATCCGCTCGGCCAAGGCGCGCGCGATGGTGTCGAGGGCGCCGCCGGCCGGAAACGGCACGATCAGCGTGATCGGACGGGATGGATAGGTCTGCCCGCCCGCGGGGGCAATGCCGAGGAGGGTGGCGAGGACAAGGCCCGCAAGAAGGCTGTGCATGGGGATGTGAAGCCGCTGTTTGATCCGCAACTGTAGCGCGCGCGCGGGGCGGGAAAGCAAGCCGATCACCTGCCTGTGACAGGGCGCCACTTGCAAAAATTCCCCTTGCTGATAATATGACTGACTAGTCAGTCAATGATTATGCCAATGGCTGGAACCCGCATGGCACGGCGAGAGGCAGTCGGCGCGGAGCCCAAGGCCACCCGCGGTGGAAACGGTGCGCGCCTGCAGCGCAGCGCCGCACGGCGCGAGGCGATCCTGGCAGCGGCGCTCGACGAGTTCTCGGCGCAGGGTTTTGCGGCGGCGCGGCTCGACGACGTGGCGCGGCGGGCGGGCGTCGCCAAAGGCACGATCTACGTGCACTTCCGCGACAAGGAGGCGCTGTTCCAGGAGCTGATCCGCTCGGTCTTGAGCCCATTCGTCGGCACGCTCGAGCTGACGCTGAAGGCCGATGTGCCAGTGCGCGTGGTCTTCAACCAGATCATCGACATGTTCGTGCGCGAGGTGTACGGGACCCGGCGCAAGGACGTGATCCGGCTGATCCTCAGCGAAGGCGCGCGCTTCCCCAACCTTGCCGAGTTCTACTATCGCGAGGTGCTCTCCCGCATTCTCGCGGCCGTCCGCGTCCTCCTGCAGCGGGCCGCCGAGCGCGGCGAGGTGCCGAAGGACATCGTCGGCTTTCCCCAGCTCCTGGGTGCTCCGGCCGTCGTCGCCATCCTGTGGCACAGCCTGTTCGAACGCTTCGAGCCGCTCGACGTCAAGGCGTTCCTGCACGCCTATCTCGATCTCGTGTTCGGCAAGGAGAAGGCGCCATGAGGATCATCGGTGCCATCCTCGCGCTCATCGCCGCCGTCGCCGTCGTGGTGTTGCCGTCGTGGAATCACATCGGCCCGGATGTCTTCCAGGGCTGGGTCGAGGCGAATTTCATCTTCGTCAGCCCCGACGAGTCGGGACGCATCCGGAACATGACGGTACGCGAGGGCGACCAGGTCGAAGCCTATACGCTTCTGTTCACGCTCGACGACGACCTGCAGCAGGCCGATGTCAATCAGGTGACCGCGCAGGTGACCAACGCGCGCCAGCAGCTCGACCGCGCGCTGACGCTGCTCAAGACCAACGCCGGCACCCAGCGCAACTATGACGACGCGGAGATGACGCTGCGCACCGCCGAGGCGCGGCTCAATTCGGCGCAGACGCGGCTCGCGCGCCGCCGCGTGTTCAGCCCGGTGTCGGGAGCGGTGCAGCAGATCTATTTCCGCCAGGGCGAGATCGTCGCCGCCGGGCGTCCGGCGCTGTCCCTGCTTCCTCCCGGCAACATCAAGCTGCGCTTCTTCGTCCCCGAGGCGAAGCTGCCGCAGATCAAACTCGGCGACGTCGTGCATGTGCGCTGCGACGGCTGCGTCGGCGAGGTCACCGCTCATGTCAGCTTCATCTCGGCCACCGCCGAGTATACGCCTCCGGTGATCTACAGCACCGAAGAGCGCTCGAAGCTCGTCTTCCTCATCGAGGCGCGGCCGGACGAGGCGGAGCGGCTGCGCGTCGGTCAGCCGGTCAGCGTCGCGCTCGGCCCGCAGGAGGCGCGCGCGGCGGGGGAGGCGAAGCGATGAGTGCCTCGTCTGAGATTGCAATCGACGTGCACGGCCTCACCAAGCGCTTCGACGGGCGTGCGGTGGTGCGCGACCTGTCGATGCAGGTGAAGCGCGGTACGATCTACGGCTTCCTCGGCCCCAACGGCTCGGGCAAGACCACGACCATCCGGATGCTGTGCGGGCTGCTCACGCCCGACGAGGGGGAGGGGACCTGCCTCGGCTACGACATCCGCACCGAGACCGACAAGATCAAGGTGCGCGTCGGCTACATGACCCAGCGGTTCAGCCTCTACCAGGACCTGTCGGTGCGCGAGAACCTCGAGTTCGTCGCCCGCATCTACGGGATCCCCGACGCGCGCGGTGCCGCGCGGGCGATGATCGAGAGGCTGGGCCTGGACGGCCGCGGGGAGCAGATCGCGGGCTCCTTGTCGGGCGGCTGGAAGCAGCGGCTCGCGCTCGGCGCGTGCACCTTGCCCAATCCGCAGCTGCTGCTGCTCGACGAGCCGACCGCGGGTGTCGACCCCAAGGCGCGGCGCGAGTTCTGGAGCGAGATCCACGCGCTCGCCGCGCAGGGACTGACCGTGCTGGTGTCGACCCACTACATGGACGAGGCCGAGCGCTGCCACGAGATCGCCTATATCGCCTACGGCGAGCTCCTGGCGCACGGGACCGTGCAGGAGGTGATCGAGCGCGCTGGTCTCGTCACCTTCACGGTGAGCGGTGAGGCGGACGCGCTCGCCAAGGTGAGCGCGGAGCTCGAGCGTCATCCCGACGTCATGGCGGCCCCGTTCGGCAACAGCCTGCACGTGTCGTCACGCGACAAGACGGAGCTGGAAGCCGCGATTGCGCCCTACCGCAACGACCCGCATCTCACCTGGGTCAAGTCCGAAGCGTCGCTCGAAGACGTCTTCATCGACCTGATGAGCCGCGCGCGGGACAATTTCCAATGAGCGACATCGCCGCTCCTCCGCTCGTCGATCGGCGCGGCGGCTTCCTGCGCCGCGTAGGCGCCATGCTGCTCAAGGAATTCCTGCAGCTGCGGCGCGACCGGATCACGTTCGCCACCATGATCATGATCCCGCTGATGCAGCTCGTCCTGTTCGGCTACGCCATCAACACCACGCCGCGCAACCTGCCGACCGCGGTGCTGATGCAGGAGACGAGCGACGTCGGCCGCTCGATCGTGGCGGCGCTGGAGAACACCCGCTATTTCAAGGTGACGCACCGCGCCCGCGACGTCGCCGAGATGGATCATCTGCTGGCGTCGGGCACGGTGCTGTTCGCGGTCGAGATCCCGGCCAATTTCGAGCGCGCGCTGCGCCGCGGCGACCGGCCCGCGCTGCTGATCGCCGCCGACGCGACCGACCCGGTGGCGACCACCTCGGCGCTCGGCGCGCTGTCGCAGGTGGTGCGCACCGCGCTGCAGCACGACCGGGCGGTCGGCGAGGCGGTAACGCCGGCGTTCGAGGTGCGCCAGCACGCCCGCTACAACCCGGCGGCGGTGAGCGCGCTCAACATCGTGCCGGGGCTGATGGGCACGATCCTGACCCTGACCATGTTGATCTTCACCGCGCTGTCGGTCACCCGCGAGGCCGAGCGCGGCACCATGGAGAGCCTGCTGGCGATGCCGATCACGCCGCTCGAGATCATGCTCGGCAAGATTGCGCCCTATGTGCTGATCGGATTTCTCCAGGCGGCGCTCATCGTCGGCGCCGGCGTGCTCCTGTTCAGCGTGCCCATCATCGGCAACCTGGTGCTGCTCGCCGCGCTGACCACGCTGTTCATCGCCACCAACCTGTCGATCGGCTACACGTTCTCGACCATCGCCAAGAACCAGCTCCAGGCGGTCGAGATGGCCATGATGTTCTTCCTGCCCAACCTACTGCTCTCCGGCTTCGCCTTTCCGTTCCTCGGCATGCCACTGTGGGCGCAGTGGTTCGGCGAGCTGCTGCCGCTCACCCACTACGTCCGCATCGTGCGCGCCATCATGCTCAAGGGCTCGACGCTGGCCGACCTGCAGGTCGACACGCTGTGGCTCACCGGGCTGATGCTGGTCGCCATGACGATCGCGGTGACCCGGTTCAGGCGGACGCTGGATTAGGGACGGTGCAGGCCAGCTATGCGGGATTTGCCCGCCCTGATACGCTATAAAGACTGCCCCGACCCCGCGAGTCCCGAATGTCCGATATCGCCTTGAAGCCTTCCGACGACACGGCCCGCCTCCGCGCCATCAGCTTCCTCAACTGGGCGCACGCGCTCGACCATTTCGTCATCCTGATCTTCCCGACCGTCGTGATCGGGCTCGAGGTCGTGTACGGCCGCCCCTATTCGGAGCTGATCGCGCTCGGCACCGCCTCGTTCGTCGCTTTCGGGGTATTCTCCCTGCCGGCCGGCTGGCTCGCCGACCGCTGGAGCCGCCGCAACATGATGGCGGCGTTCTACGTCGGCTGCGGCGCCTCGCTCGTCGCCGCGGCGCTCGCCCCCAACCTGATCGTGCTGGCGACCGCGCTGTTCGCGCTCGGCGTATTCGCCTCGATCTATCATCCGGTCGGTATGGCGATGCTGATCGAGGCGGCGAAGGTGCGCGGCCGCACGCTCGCCTTCAACGGCGTGTGCGGCAATGTCGGCGCGGCGCTCGCCGCCGGCATCTCGGCGGCGCTGGCGTGGTGGCTCGGCTGGCGCGCGGCCTTCTTGGTGCCGGGACTGATCTGCATCGTGACCGGCATCGCTTATCTCGCCCTCGTTCCCGATGACCGCCACAAGGCCGGAAAGCGCGACACGGCCGCCGACGAGGCTTTGCCGGCAAAGGCCGCGGTGGCGTTCTTCATCATCTATATCGCGATCTCGATCTGCAGCGGCCTCACCTTCAATACGCTGTCGATCGCGCTGCCGAAGATCGTGGACGAACGCCTCGGCGCCAGCATTTCGCTGCTCGCCGTCGGCGGGCTCGCCACGGCGGTGTTTCTCTGCGGGGCCCTGGGGCAGATCGTGGTCGGCCGCCTGGTCGAGCGCATTGCGCCGACGCAACTGTTCTCGCTCGTGGTCGGATTGCAGCTCATCGGCATCTACTGGTCCATTCATGCCAGCGGTCCGGCACTGGTGATTGCGCTGGCGCTCAGCATGGCGGCGATCTACGCGCAGGTGACGGTCGGCGACCTGGTGATGGCGCGCTATACCGCCGACGCCTGGCGCGGACGCGTGTTCGCGGTGCGCTATTTCCTCACCTTCGTGGCGGCGGGCGCCGCCGTGTCGGTGATCGCGCTGCTGCACGCCCGTGGCGGCTTCGACCTCGTGCTCAGCCTCACGGTGGCGCTCACGGTGGTCACCTTCGTCTGCGTCAGCGCCATCACCATCCTGGTGGCGTCGGTCGCCGGCGCCGTGCGGCCGCGGTGGTGCAGCCGGCCGAGTAATCCTACGGCTACTTGAGCCGCTCGATCAGCGCCATGGCGCCGCCGGGCGCGCGCAGCTTTCCCTCGTGGATCACATAAGCGAACACGTCGCGCGGCATGGAAGCGGGGCGGTGATCGGGGTCGGCGCGCGGAAGGTCGCGCGGCTCCTCGCCGCCGGCCCACTCGGACAATCGCTGCGCCCACTCGTCGAGCGCCTTTGGCGGATAGGCGGTTTCGATCTTGTCTTCGCCCTTCTGCAGGCGGGCATAGACGAAGTCGGCGGTCACGTCGGCGATCGCCGGATAGGTCGCGTGCTCGGCGAACACCACGGGGATCTGGAACTCGCGCAGCAAGGCGACGAAGGCGGGCGACACGAAGCTCGCGTGGCGGACCTCCACCACATGGCGGATGCGGCGGCCGTCGCGCTCGTGCGGCAGGAGCTCGAGGAAACCGCGGAAATCGTCGGCGTCGAACTTCTTGGTCGGCGCGAACTGCCACAACAGGGGGCCGAGCCGGTCGCCCAGCTCGAGCACGCCGGACTTGAGGAAATGCTCGACCGAATCCCCGGCCTCGGCCAGCACCCGGCGGTTGGTGGCGAAGCGCGGCCCCTTGACCGAGAACACGAAGCCGTCCGGCACCTCGCGCGACCACTTGCGGAACGTCGCAGGCGTCTGCGTGCGGTAGAACGTGCCGTTGATCTCGATCGAGGTGAGGTGCTGGCCGGCGTATTCCAGCTCCTTGGCGTGCGGCAGACCCGGCGGATAGAATACCCCGCGCCATGGCGCGTAGGTCCAGCCGCCGATCCCGACGTAGATATTTCCGGTTTTGCTCGTCATCGAATTGTTGTGGAACTCAGCTACGGTTCTTACGTTGATGAGACTGGCGATGTGGATGCCGCAAGGCTCCGTCGCTTGACGACCGCGAGCCGGGGTGGGTGACGCCGGATGTAAGCGCACCTGCTCTCGTTCGTGGTCGTTCGCATTTTACCACTATCCTCATTCGCCATAACCGGGCGAGCCGCTATAGGCGGCGAGGGTTGTCCCGGTGATCCCGATTGATAGGGCATGGTCGTGCAGCACCAATCGGGATGGCCGGCACAAGGCCGGCCATGACGAGGTTCTAATCGAAGCAAGAGCCGGAGCAATCAATGTAGCGCTCATCGATCCATGAAAAAAGGGCGCGGCTTGCGCCGCGCCCTCGCATCGAGACCGGAACGGGTCGATCAGAAGTCCATGTCGCCCATGCCGCCGCCCGGGCCGGCCGGCATGGCGGGCGTCTTCTTCTTCGGCAGCTCGGCGACCATGGCCTCGGTCGTGATCAGCAGGCCGGCAACCGAGGATGCGCCCTGCAGCGCCTGACGCACCACCTTGGTCGGGTCGATGATGCCCTTCGACACGAGGTTGCCGTACTCGCCGTTCTGCGCGTCGAAGCCGTAGTTGTACTGGTCCTTCTCCAGGATCTTGCCGACGACCACCGAGCCGTCCTCGCCCGCATTGAGGGCGATCTGGCGCGCCGGCGCGGTAATCGCCTTGCGGACGATTTCGATGCCGGTCTTCTGGTCGTCGTTCTGGGTGCGGATGCGCTTGAGCGATTCGGTCGCGCGCAGCAGCGCGACGCCGCCGCCCGGCAGAATGCCCTCTTCGACCGCGGCCTTGGTGGCGTGCATGGCGTCGTCGACGCGGTCCTTGCGCTCCTTCACCTCGACCTCGGTCGCGCCGCCGACGCGGATCACCGCGACGCCGCCGGCGAGCTTGGCGAGCCGCTCCTGCAGCTTCTCGCGGTCGTAGTCGGAGGTCGTCTCCTCGATCTGCGCCTTGATCTGGTTGATGCGGCCCTCGATCTCGCTCTTCTTGCCGGCGCCGTTGACGATCGTGGTGTTCTCCTTCTCGATCACCACCTTCTTGGCGCGGCCGAGCATCTGCAGCGTCACGTTCTCGAGCTTGATGCCGAGGTCCTCGCTGATCGCCTGGCCGCCGGTCAGGATCGCAATGTCCTGCAGCATCGCCTTGCGGCGATCGCCGAAGCCCGGCGCCTTCACGGCCGCGACCTTGAGGCCGCCGCGCAGCTTGTTGACGACCAGCGTGGCCAGCGCCTCGCCCTCGACGTCCTCGGCGATGATGAGCAGCGGCTTGCCGGTCTGCACCACCGCCTCGAGCAGGGGCAGCAGCTCCTGCAGGCCGGACAGCTTCTTCTCGTAGACCAGCAGATAGGGGTCGTCGAGCTCGGTCCGCATCTTGTCGGCGTTGGTGATGAAGTACGGCGAGATGTAGCCGCGGTCGAACTGCATGCCCTCGACGATCTCGAGCTCGGTCTCCAGCGACTTCGCCTCCTCGACCGTGATCACGCCCTCGTTGCCGACCTTCTTCATCGCGTCGGCGAGGAAGCGGCCGATCTCGGCGTCGCCGTTGGCCGAGATGGTGCCGACCTGGGCGATCTCGTCGTTCGAGGTGACCTTCTTGGAGTTCTTCTTCAGATCCTCGACGATGTGCTCGACGGCGAGATCGATGCCGCGCTTGAGGTCCATCGGGTTCATGCCCGCGGCCACCGCCTTGGCACCCTCCTTGACGATCGCGGCGGCGAGCACGGTCGCCGTCGTGGTGCCGTCGCCGGCAATGTCGGAGGTCTTCGATGCGACCTCGCGCACCATCTGGGCGCCCATGTTCTCGAACTTGTCCTCGAGCTCGATCTCCTTGGCGACGGTGACGCCGTCCTTGGTGATGCGCGGAGCGCCGAAGCTCTTGTCGAGGACGACGTTGCGGCCCTTGGGGCCGAGCGTCACGCGTACCGCGTTATTGAGGATCTCGACGCCGCGCAGCATCTTGTCACGCGCGTCGACCGCGAATTTGACTTCCTTGGCAGCCATTTGTGATGTCCCTGTTGGTAATGAGACCCGTCCCCGGCGCGGGCAACCCGGATGCCGCCCGACGCCATTACAGGCCGATGATGGTCATGGTTGCCCGCAGCGGCCGACCGGGGCCGGGCGCGCGAGCGGGTGAAAGGCTCAGGCGGCCTTCCGGCGGGCGGCTTCTTCGACCAGCACGCCCATGATGTCGCTTTCCTTCATGATGAGGTACTCGACGCCGTCGAGCTTGACCTCGGTGCCGGACCATTTGCCGAACAGCACCCGATCGCCGACCTTGAGATCGATTGGGATCAGCTTGCCGGCCTCGTCCCGGCCGCCCGGGCCTACGGCGATGACCTCGCCTGTCTGCGGCTTCTCCTTGGCGGTGTCGGGAATGATGATGCCACCGGCGGTCTTTGCCTCGGCATCGATGCGCTTGACGACGACGCGGTCGTGAAGCGGGCGAAACTTCATCGCAGTCCTCCTAAGATATTGAACGTTTGTGAGATTCCAGGACGGCGGTGCCCCGGCAGCGTGCCGCCGGGCCCCTCCGTCGCGCGACATAGTGGCTCCCGCAGGGCTTGCAAGAGGAGCTCGGGAAATATTTAGCACTCCTCGGAGGAGATTGCTAGCAGTGAACGTGCCCTGCGGCGGCTGCGACGAAGGAATGGTGAAAGATGGCGTCGCCGGCCCGACAGGGCATTGTCAGCAGAGCTTGCGTAATGCTGCTAATGCCTTGAAATTAGGAACTTTATTTACTTTTTGGGCTTGTCATGCCGGGATGGGAATCAGCAAACTCGTGTCCTTGAGGAGGGCACCATGACCGCGGACCGTGATGGAAAAGCCAGCTCTGATTTCATCAAGCAGGTCAAGGGATATGGCCTGACCACGGCGCACATTTTCTATCATCGTCCCGACCATCGCTGGCTCCTGCAGAGCTATATCTGGCAGCAATACGATCTCTTCCCGGATTTTCCGATGCTGCAGAAGTTCCTCGCGTTCTGGCAGAATTCCCTGGAAGGCCCGTTGCACTCGGTCATGGTCGCGCATTCGCGCCTGATCAAGCCGGCCGAGCTCAAGGCCATCAATGGCGAGTTCCGCCTGAACTGAGGCCGTCGTCGTCGGGCCGAGACGGCCCGACCGCGAGCATGGCGGCCTGCCTCCCTCTTGAATTGAGCGAATGCATTGCGGACAGTGCGCCGATGCGCATCCGCTTCGACTTCGGCTCGCTCACCCTCGATGCCGAGTTCCTCGACACGCCGACCGCCACGGCGGTCGAGGCGGCGCTGCCGGTCACCGCATCGGTGCTCACCTGGGGCGAGGAGGTCTATTTCGAGATCCCGGTCGTCGTCGCGCGCGAGGCCGATGCGCGCGCCGTCGTCACGCCGGGCGAGATCGCCTATTGGCCGGACGGACGCTGCATCGCCATCGGCTTCGGCCGAACGCCGATCTCGCAAGGGGACGAGACGCGGCTCGCGAGCCCGTGCAACGTGTTCGCCCGCGCGCTCGCCGACGTGAAGACGCTGCGCAGCATCAAGGCGGGAACCCAGGTGGTCGTCGCGGTAGCCGCGTAGCCAATCTGGTGCAAAAGGCCGCGGACAGGACCGGGATCGCCCGGGAACGCGCGCCGCGGGTGGTGGGTTGAGCAAGATACGTCGATCTCTCGCATGGGAGAGCCGCATGATGATTCGGACATTGATCCTGCCATTCGCGACCGTGCTCGCCCTCTCGGCACATGCATTCGGCCAGGAGACGGTCGGCCGCGGCGCCGGCCCGGACGAGGGGCAGCTCGTCTTCAACAACGCCTGCCGCACCTGCCACACGCTGAAAGAGGGCGACAACCGTCTCGGGCCCAACCTGCACAAGATCATCGGCCGCAAGGCTGGGTCGCTGCCCAACTACGGCTATTCGAGCGCCATGAAGGGCGCCGACCTCACCTGGGACAAGACGACGCTCGACCGCTTCATCGCCAATCCCGACCAGGTCGTCTCCGGCCACAACATGAAGCCGTATGGCGGCCTCGGCTCGGCCGAGGAGCGCGCCAAGATCGTCGCGTACCTGGAGGCGAGCGGAGGGAATTGATTGTCACCCCCTGCCGGCGAACGGCATCATGTTGGCCATCACGGTCATGAACAGCACGTTGGTGTCGAGCGGCAGGCCCGCCATGTAGACGACGGCGCGGCCGACGTGCTCGGCCTCCATGCGCGCCTCGATCATCATGCGGCCGTCCGGCTGCATCACGCCCTGGCCAGTGACCATGCGCTCGGTGAGCGGGGTCGCGGCATTGCCGATGTCGATCTGGCCGCAGCAGATGTCCTGGCCGCGGCAGTCGAGCGCGGTCTGCTTGGTGAGCCCGGTCACCGCGTGCTTGGTCGCCGTGTAGGCGGCCGAGCGCGGGCGCGGCGTGTGCGCCGAGATCGAGCCGTTGTTGATGATGCGGCCGCCGCGCGGGTCCTGCGCCTTCATCAGCCGGATCGCTTCCTGGGTGCACAGGAAGATGCCGGTGAGGTTGGTGTCGACCACCTTGCGCCAGGTCTCGAGCGGCAGCTCCTCGAGCGGCACCGCCGGCGCGCCGATGCCGGCGTTGTTGAACAGGACGTCCAGGCGCCCGAATGCCTCCTTGGTCTTGGCGAACAGTGCCTTCACCGAATCCGGATCGCTGACGTCGCTTGGCACGGCGAGGCTCTTGCCGCCGGTCTTCGCGCCCTCGGCGGCGGTCTCATCGAGCTTGTCCTTGCGCCGTCCCGACAGCACGACCGCGTAGCCCTCGCGCATGAGCGCCAGCGCAACGGCCTTGCCGACTCCGGTTCCCGCGCCCGTGACCAACGCCACCTTTTGCACAGCAGCCATCTTGGCCTCCCTTGATCGCGCCCTTATGGTCGCCGCCATGGTGCAAGAGTTGGACGCCGGGCTCAATGGCTTGACTGGAGAGACGAAGTGATCAAGCGGCGCGACGTTCTGAGGGGCGGTTTGGCCGCAGGCGGCGTGACCGCTGGCGGCTTTGCCGCGAGCGGCTTGGCTGCGCTCACTGGCCCACGTCCGGCCCAAGCGCAAACGAGCTATCCCGACCGGCCGATCCGGCTGATCATTCCGTTCGCGCCCGGCGGCGTCTACGACGCGGTCGGCCGGCCCTGGGCCGACCGCATGAAGTCCGGCTCGGCACGGTGGTGCCGGAAAACGTCGGCGGTGCCGGCGGCTCGGTCGGCGCCGCCATGGCGGCGCGCGCGTCACCCGACGGCTACACGCTGCTCCTCGGCGGCGGCGGCACGCACGTGATCAACCCGGTTGCGGCCAGCCGCCCGCTCTACGACCCGCTGAAGGATTTCGATCCGATCGCGGTCCTCGCGGCGACCGGGCTGGTGTTCGCGGCGCATCCCTCGTTCCCGGCCAAGACGCTTGGCGAGCTCATCGCCTTTGCGAAGGCCAATCCCGGCAAGCTCTCCTATGGGTCGGCCGGAGTCGGCTCGTTCAATCACCTCACCTGGGAGTTGTTCAAATCGCTCACCGGGATCCCCGAGATCGTGCATGTCCCTTATCGGGGAGGCGGTCCGGCGCTCACCGATGTGCTCAGCGGACACATTCCACTGGCGATCCTGAACGTCACCGGCCAGGTGGTCGCGCTCGGCCAGACGGACAAGTTGAGGCTGATCGCCGCCACCACACCGGCGCGGATGATCGCGCTGCCGGACGTCCCGACCGCCGTGGAAGCCGGGGTTGCCGGCATGATCTCGCAGAATTTCCTTGGCCTGTTCGTCCCCGCCGGCACGCCCAAGCCGATCATCGCCCAGCTCTCCCAGGCGACCCGCACCACGATGGCCGATCCGGCGTTCCGCGAGCTCCTGGTCAGGTCCGGCTTCGAGCCGCAGGCGGATCCGAGCCCGGAAGCGGCCCGGCGCGCCGTGGATGAGGAAATCGCGCGCTGGACACCGGTGATCAAGGCGGTCGGGCTCAAGCTGGATTGAGGCAATGAACGTCTTGCGCCGCTCTGTCGGGAACTGGCTTGAGTTGGGGGCCGAACGGGCGTGACATGGGTCGGGGAGACTGATGCCCGACAACCCTACATTCGAGCGGCCGGATTGCCCGCGATGTGGTGCTCGCATGATGCTGAGCCGCATCGAACCTTACCCGATCGACGCGCCGGCCTACGAGCGCCACTCGTTCGAATGCCGGGGGTGCGGACATTCGGCATTCAAGATCATCGAGTTCAAGCGTGCGCCTCAAGGTACCACCAGGACATAAACCGCGCGCAGCGGTGGTGAGCCCATGATCGACAAGGCGGGCGCGTCTGCCGGCCGCCCGTCGAATGGGAGCCGCTCGGTCGCCGGAACCTCGCTGCAGCGCACGCGTTCCCCTTCGACGAGCGCGAGACGGATTTGCCGGTGAAGATCTTCGTCGCAGGGGCGACGGGCGTGATCGGGCGACGGACGCTGCCCCTGCTGGTCGCAGCGGGGCACGAGGTTGTGGCTGCGGTCCGATCGGCCGACAACGCGAAGCTGATCGGCCATTTCGGCGCGCTTCCGATCAACGTGGACCTGTTCGATCGCCGCGCCTTGGGCGCCGCAGCCGCCGGATGCGACGCGGTGATCAACCTTGCGACCCACATGCCGTCGTCGAGCCTCCGGGCGTTGCTTCCCGGCGCGTGGCGCGAGAACGACCGCATCCGGCGTACCGGGGCGGCCAATCTGGCCGACGCGGCCCGTGCCGCAGGCGTGCAGCGACTGCTGCAGGAGAGCTTCGCGCCGGCCTATCCGGATCGCGCCGACCAATGGATCGACGAGACCGTTCCCATCGCGCCGGCGCGCTACAATCGCACGATCGTCGATGCGGAACGCGCGGTGGAACACTTTGCCGAGGACGGCCGCAGCGGAATCGTGCTGCGGTTCGGCACGTTCTACGGACCGGACGCCGTGCAATTCGGCGATCTGGTCTCGGCCATCCGCCGCGGCTTCGCACCGCTCCCGAGCCGGCCCGGGGCCTATATCTCCTCCATATCCCATGACGATGCGGCGACGGCCGTGGTTGCGTGCCTGCAGGCGCCGGCCGGCATCTACAACATCGTCGACAACGAGCCGGTGCGGCGGCGCGACTATTTCGATGCGCTCGCCCAGGTGCTCGACGTGCCGCCGCCGCGGATTCCGCCGCACTGGATGGCCTATCTCATCAGCTCGGTCGGCCCCCTGCTGGCGCGCTCACAGCGCATCTCGAACCACAAGCTGCGCGCCACGACCGGCTGGGCGCCCAAGTATCCGAGCATTCGCGACGGATGGGCAGCGACCTTGCGAGAGTGGCGCGACCGCGCAGGCGCTGAGATCGATAGCGGGCCGCTGGATCGGCATTGACTTCGCTATCGCACGATGCCGATAACGTCCCGACAGCAACCAGGTCGAGCCATGACCGCGTCCGACAGCACCGCCGATCGATCGGCACCCACCTCCGGGCGCGCGCTCGTGACCATCATCGGGGCGGATCGCGTCGGCATCATCGCCGGCATCGCCAACGTCCTGGCCGAGGCGAACGTCAACATTCTCGACATCACGCAGTCGGTGATGCGCGAGTTCTTCACCATGATCATGATGGTCGATCTCGCCGGATCGCGCCTGCCGTTCGAGGACCTGAGCGGGCGCCTGAAGGCGAAGGGCGCAGAGCTCGGCGTGCAGGTGGAGATCCAGCGCGAGGACATCTTCAAGGCGATGCATCGCATCTGAGCCAGGACGGCGGTCCCGCATGCGCACGCTGCACTTTTCGGCCGACGAGATCATCGAGACCATCGAGATGGTGCAGGTCGAGCGCCTCGACATCCGCACCATCACCATGGGCATCAGCCTGTTCGACTGCGTGAGCGAGGACGTCGGCCGCCTGTGCGACAACCTCTACCGCAAGATCACCACCAAGGCGGCCGACCTGACGCGGGTGAGCCGGGAGATCGGCCAGGAGTTCGGCGTGCCGATCATCAACAACCGCATCGCCGTGACGTCGGTCGCCTGGATCGCGGGGGCGGCGAGCGCGGACGACTTCGTGCGGATCGCACGCACGCTCGATGCCGCAGCCGAGGCGGTGGGGATCGATTTCATCGGCGGCTTCTCCGCCCACGTCGAGAAGGGCATGACGGCGGGCGACGCGAACCTGATCGCGGCGCTGCCGCGGGCGCTGGCGGAAACGAAGCGCGTGTGCGCGTCGGTCAATGTCGGCTCGACCCGCGCCGGCCTGAACATGGACGCGATCGCCCAGATGGGCCGCACTATCCGGGAGACCGCCGCGCTCACGGCGGACGCCGGCTCGATTGGCTGCGCCAAGCTGGTCGTGTTCTGCAACGCCGTGCAGGACAACCCGTTCATGGCCGGCGCCTCGCATGGACCCGGCGAGCCGGACTGCGTGCTCAATGTGGGCATCAGCGGCCCCGGCGTCGTACTGCGCGCGCTCGAGAGCGCTGCCGATGTCGATTTCGGCACGCTCGCCTCGATCATCAAGCGCATGGCGTTCAAGATCACGCGCGCCGGCGAGCTGGTCGGGCGCACCGCCTCGGCGCGGCTCGGCGTTCCGTTCGGCATCGTCGACCTGTCGCTCGCGCCGACGCCGGCGAGCGGCGACAGCGTTGCCCGCATCATCGAGGCGATGGGACTCGAGCGGGTCGGCACGCACGGCTCGACGGCGGCGCTGGCGCTCCTCAACGACGCGGTGAAGAAGGGCGGCGCCATGGCGTCGAGCCACGTGGGAGGCCTGTCGGGCGCCTTCATCCCGGTGTCCGAGGACGAGGGGATGATCGAGGCGGCCGAAGCGGGCGAGCTCTCGCTCGACAAGCTCGAGGCGATGACGGCGGTGTGCTCGGTCGGCCTCGACATGGTGGCGTTGCCGGGCGACACGCCAGCCGAGACGCTCGCGGCGATCATCGCCGACGAGGCGGCGATCGGCATGATCAACCGCAAGACCACGGCGGTGCGCGTCATCCCGGTCGCGGGAAAAAGCACCGGCGAGCTGGTGGAATTCGGCGGCCTGCTCGGGCACGCCCGCATCATCCCGGTGAACCCGCGCTCCAGCCAGCGGTTCGTCGCGCGCGGCGGACGCATCCCGGCCCCGCTGCAGGCGCTGAACAACTGAGGACCGGGTGTGCTTTAATGGCGGTAGAAACTCTGGGGAGGTCCGATGCGCGCCGCCGGCTTTGCGATCGTTGCCGTCACTTTGCTGTCGATCGGTGAGGCCGCCGCGCAAGTCACCGCATTGACTAACGCCACGCTGATCGACGGGAGCGGGGCGGCGCCGCAGGGCAACATCACGATCGTGATGGAGAATGGCCGGATTCGCGACCTCGGCCCGGGATCCGCAACTCCGGCGCCGGCGGGCGCCACGGTCGTCGATCTCGCCGGAAAGTTCGTCGTGCCCGGGATCATCAACGGGCATGGCCATGTGGGCCCGGCGCCGCGCGACCGGCAGCTGCGCCAATATGCGCTCTACGGCGTGACCACGACGACCAGCATGGCGGCCGATCCGGACGACATCGTCGACTACAAGGCGCGGCAGAAGGCGGGCGATTTGCGCGGCGCGCGCATCCTCACCGTGAAATACCGCTTCACGACTCTCGAATCGGGCGGGTCCGACTACAAGACTCCGGAGGCGGCGCGACAGAAGGTCGACGAGATCGCTGCCAATGGGGCAGACTTCGTCAAGGTGTGGATCGACGCCCAGGGCGGCCGCCACCCGAAGCTGACGCGCGAGTTCGTCTCTGCCGTGTTCGACCAGGCGCGCCGGCACGGCAAGCCGACCATGGCGCACATCGTGGAGCTGGTCGACGCCCGGATGGCGGTCGAGGAGGGCGTGAACCTGCTGGTGCACAACGTGCGCGACCAGGACATCCCGGCGGATTTCCTCGCCACGCTCAAGGCGCGCAACGTGTCGGTGATCTCCACGCTCGCGCGCGAGGAGGGGATGTTCCGCGCCGGCGGCGGGGCGACCGACAATCCGTTCTTCACCAAGGGGCTCACCGCGGCCCAGACGGCGGACCTCGACAAGAAGCTCGCGACGCTCGCGAACGATCCGGCGCGCGCCCGCCTGACGCGGGCGTTCGAGCAGGACAAGGCGAACGTCAAGCGCTTGTCCGACGCCGGCGTTCGCCTCGGCTTCGGCACCGACTCGGGGGGAGCGTCCGAGCGCTTCTTCGTCCAGGGCTTCTTCGAGCATCGCCAGATGGAGCTGATGATCGCCGCCGGGCTGACGCCGATGCAGGTCATCCAGTCGTTCTCGAAGAACAACGCCGAAGCGCTCGGGATCGACAAGGATTTCGGCACGCTCGCCAAAGGCAAGGCGGCGGACCTCCTGGTGGTGGCGAAGAACCCGCTCGACGACATCGCCAACATGCGCACAATGGAAGCCGTCTATCTCGGCGGGCGGAAATTCGAATAGGAGGGAACGTCATGGGATTGGCTCACCTCGTCGGGCCGGCGGTGGCGCTCGGTCTGGCGTTCGTCGCGTCGGCGGCGGCAGCCCAGCAGGCGCCGGTGCCACCGGCGCCGAAATTCGCGGTCGACGCCACCTGGCCCAAGGACCTGCCAGGAGACTGGATCACCGGCCGGCTCGGCGGCGTGTGCATGGATGCCGCGCAGGACAACGTCTATGTCGTCAACCGCCGCGACATCACCGACGAGGAGAAGGAAACCTCGACGTCGGCGCCGTCGATCATCAAGTTCAGTGCAGCCGGCGACGTGATCGCCTCGTGGGGCGACCAGACCACGGTGCCGGGGTCGATCCACGGCTGCTTCGTCGATCGCGGCGGCAACGTCTGGGTGGCGGGCAACGGCGACGCGATGATCCAGAAATACGGCCCCGACGCAAAGCTCCTGCTGCAGATCGGGCAGCGCGGCCAGTTCGATTCGGCCGACGGCACCCGGCGCGGCGCCGGTCTCAACGCCGCCAAGGACAAGCTCCACATGCCGGCGGCGATCGTCATCGATCCCGGCAACGGCGACATCTACGTGGCGGACGGCTACGGCAACCGCCGCGTGGTGGTGTTCGACAAGGAGGGCAAGTTCCTGCGCCAGTGGGGCCGGCAGGCGACTGACGAGGAAACGCAGAATGCGGTGCCCGGCGTGTTCGCCCAGGTCGTGCATTGCATCGCCATGAGCAACGAAGGTCTCATCTATGTGTGCGACCGCCAGGGCAACCGGGTCCAGGTGTTCCGCAAGGACGGCACATTCGTGCGCAACATCGCGATCCCCAACCGGTCAGGAAAGCTGCCTGACAAGCGGGGCACGGCGTGGTGGGTCGCCTTCTCGCCCGACCGCGAGCAGAAGCTCATGTACGTCATGGACGGCGGCACCGAGCAGGTGCACACGGTCGACCACGCGAGCGGCAAGATCCTGTCGAGCTTTGGCCGGCCCGGACACCAGGTCGGCAATTTCACCCACGGCCACACGATCGCGGTCGACTCCCAGGGCAGCATCTACGTGGCGGAAACCGATTGGGGCCGGCGGATTCAGAAGTTCCGAATCGTCCAGTAGCGCCCTCCGTGTGCCTTGCGTATACTTGCCGTGATTTTCGGACCGAAAGGTGGACAATGCCCAGATCAGCTTTTGCACTCCCGATGGCTGCCGCCGTTTTCCTCGCTGTCCCGTTCGCCGCCCAGGCGCAAAATCAGGCCGCTGCCTTGCCCGAAGGCAAGGGCAAGGAGCTGGTCAGCGGGGTGTGCACCGCATGTCATCAGACCAATATGATCACCCAGAGCTCCGGCTACACGCTGGACGGCTGGAAGGAGATCGTCGGCACGATGATCGATTTGCGGCCGACGCCCGAGCAGCACAACGAGATCAACCAATACCTGGCGGCGAATTTCCCGCCCAACACCAAGCGCGCGCCCAAGCTGATCCCCGGCAGCACCGAGATCACGTTCAAGGAATGGGTGACGCCGACGCTGGGCCAGCGCTCGCGCGATCCGGTTCAGGCGGACGACGGGTCGATCTGGTGGGCCGGGCAATTCGGCAACCTGATCGGACGGCTCAATCCGGCGACCGGCGAGATGAGGGAATACCCCCTGCCGCCCATGGCGAAGCCGCACTCGGTGTGGCTCGATGACAAGGGCATGGCCTGGTACACGGGCAACATGAACGGAACGATCGGCAAGGTCGATCCGGCGACCGGCAAGATCACCGAGTACAAGATGCCCGATCCGGCCGCCAAGGACCCACACACCGCGGTGTTCGACAAGAAGGGGATCCTGTGGTTCACCCTGCAGAACAGCAACATGGTGGGCCGGCTCGACCCTGCAACGGGCGATATCAAGCTGGTGACCCTGGCGACGCCCAACTCGAAACCCTACGGCATCAAGATCGACGCCGACGGCGCACCGTGGTTCGCCTGCAACGGCCGTCCCTGCCTGTACAAGATCGATCCCGCCACGATGGCACTGACGGAAGTGAAGCTGCCGCTCGAGGGGACGACCGTACGGCGTCTCGACATCGCCGAGGACGGCATGATCTGGTACGTGAACTCGGGGCGCGGCCAGCTCGGCCGCTACAATCCGAAGACCGGCGAGATCAAGGAGTGGGCTTCGCCCAGCGGTCCCAAGTCTCACCCTTACGCCATAGTCGTCGTCGACGGCATCGTCTGGTACAACGAGTTGGGCATGCGGCCGGACCCGCTGGTGCGTTTCGACCCCAAGACCGAGACGTTCCAGAGCTGGGCTATCCCGTCGGGCGGTGTCTATGCTGGCATCATCCGCCACATGCGGGCGACGCGGGAAGGCAACATCCTGATCCACCAGAGCAGCACCAACCGGATCATGCAGGTGACGCCGCAGCGCCGTGCCGCGAGCCGATAGCACCCGGCGGGGCAAGCCCGGCCGGCGTGACGCTCGGCCGGGCGGATCAATCTGGCGCCTCCTGGCGCCGCACACGTGGCGGGTGCTGGCACTCGCCACGTTCGCTGTGACGCCTTCCTGGGCGCAGGACTATCCGTCCAAGACCGTGACGATCGTCGTGCCGCTGGCCGCCGGCACCGGCATCGACACGATCGCGCGTCTCTACGGCGAGAAGCTCGCGGCGAGCCTCGGCCGACCGGTCATTGTCGAAAACAAGCCCGGCGGCGGGATGATCCTGGCGGTGCAGTCGGTGATCGGGGCGCCGGCCGACGGCCACACCCTGCTGGTGGCGACGCCCGGCCCGCTGTCCGTCAATCAGACGCTCTATCGGCAACTGCCGTACGAGCCCGAGCGAGATCTACTGCCGATCTCCCATTACCTGACGGCGCCATTCATTCTGGTCGTCAACCCGTCCCTGCCGGTCAAGTCCGTGGGCGAATTCCTCGAGTATGCCGCGAAACGGCAGGCCCCGCTGAGCTACAGCTCGCCAGCGGGCGGCGGGGTCGCGCACTACGCCGTCGAATTGATGAGGCAACGCTTCGGGCTTCAGCTGAATCACGTCCCCTACCGCAACAGTCCGCAGTCGATCCAGGACATCGCCGCCGGCCATATCGATTTCGCCTTTGCCGAGGCCGGGGCGTCGCGTGGGCTCATCCAGGACGGCAAGCTGCGCGCCCTTGCCGTATCGTCGCGGCAGCGCCTGCCTGCGCTCTCCGACATTCCGACATTCGCGGAAGCCTCGGGCGTCGCCGATTTCGAAGTGGTGGCGTGGCACATCCTGGTCGCCCGCGCCGGCACGCCGCGGTCGATCGTCGACCGGCTGAGCGCCGCGATGAAGGAGACCATGGCTACGCCGGAGATGCGGCAACGCATATCGGGTCTAGGCCTGATCCCGCTCGATCCGCCGCCGATCGCGGAAACCGAGCGCTACATCAAGGCCGAGACGGCCAAGTGGGGCGCCGTTCTCAAGAGCATGGGGCTGGCAGGCTCGATGTGAGCCGGCATCCGCGCTGAATCCAGGCAAGACGTCTGTGATCGCGATCACAGTCGGGCGGCGGCTTGTCGCGTGATCTGGGTGATCGGTCCAATCATGCACAGGCGAGCGCGGGCGACCCGGATTCCGGCGCTCCAGGTTTCGCCAGGAGTTCGATATGAGCACCCGGTGGTGGTCTCCGTTCTACCGAATGGCAGAGTTCTCATTCAGGCGCCTGCCGGACGGCTGGCTGTACTGTGCGCCAAACCCTTGGCTGCTCGGTCCCAGGCGATATTTCCTCGTCGACGAGGAGCAGAAGCGCGCGCTCGCCGCAGAGTTTTGCCGGGCGTGGCGCTTTCTCTTCGTGGGGATCATCGTGGTCATCGGCATGATGATGCCCACGGCAATGCCTGCGCAGGACTACGGTCCGTTCACCCGGCTCGTGGCGGCGTTGCTCGCCGGGCTGATCCTGGGATCGGCGTTCAATGCCTACCTCTGCCGGAGGCTCCATCCTATCCTCGCCGACCTGCACCCGACCACGCGACGAATCACGAGAGGCGCGATGTTCCAGGTCCAGGCCGCCGTGCTCTCGCGCGTGTCCGTCGTGTTCTTCGGCCTCAGCTCGCTCGCGCTGTTCGCGCTCACGGCGCTTCCGCCGCTCTTCACGTCCGCTCGGTTTGATGCGCTATCCCTGTGCGGCGCGCTCCTCTTCGGAGCCGGCGCGATCTACTGGCTCGCGCTGTATATCGCCCAGCGCCGCCGCGACAGGAACTGACCGCAAGGCTACCGCACATCGGCGATCTCGGTGATCAGCTTCTTGAGCACGGCCTCGCCAAACGTCTCGAACGTCTGTGCCGTGACCATGAAGGCGCCGGGACCGCCGATCACATTGTCCCAGTAGTAGCGGTCGAGATTCGGTTCGAGCGCGAGGATCGGCAGTCCGTTGACGGTGATGCCGGCGCGGATCGCGTCGTCGCGGGCGAGCGCCGCCGGGCGGCCGCGATTGTTGGACCCGTCCCCCGACACGTCGATCACCCGGCGCGCGCCGGGAAAGCGTGCGGCGCTGTTGGCCAGCAGCGAAGCGCCGTAGTCGATCGCGCCGCTGACCGAGGTGCCGCCGCTGAACAGCTGGCGCGGCGTATCCTCGATCGCCGCCGCGAACTTCTCGGCCGAGGGGGCGTCGTGCACGATGGTCCAGTCGATCACCTGGATCTGCAGGTCGGGCCCGGTCCACTGAAACACCGTGATGGCGATCGCGCCGGCGATCCCGGAACGGATCGCCTTGAGGACGCGCGGGTTGCGGAAGGCGGCCGCATAGCCCTGCTTCTGCAGGTCGAAGCGGTACTGGTTGACGCTGCCGGAGGTGTCGACGGCGAGCACGAGCTGCAGGTCGACCGATGTCTGCGCCGCGGCGGGCGCCGGCAGGACAGAGGAGAGCATGAGCGCCAGCGTCCAGCCGAGCGCCCGTCGCCGCGATGACTTGCACGTCCTTCGCTCCGCCACCGGACCCTCCTGGCTTGGGTTGCGTATCTTCCTGCCATCTGGCGTATTGTGAGGCCCGGACAAGCTTCAATCCAGGGGGAGCTCGCGTGGCGGCGTTCAAAAGCCTGATAGGTGGCACCGAACTGGTGGTTGCTCCATTGGCGCTCAACCCGCTCATGGCGCGGCTCGCCGAGGATGCCGGGTTCCGGGCGGTCTATCTCAGCGGCGGCTCGCTCGGCTGGCTCAAGTGCGTCACCGAGGCGAACCTCTCGGTGTCCGAGATGGTCGAGGTCGTGGTCGACATGCGTACCGTCTGCAGGCTGCCGGTGGTGCTCGACGTCGGCGGCGGCTTCGGCGACCCGGTGCACGTGCACCGCACCGTCGCCATGTGCGAGGCGGCGGGCGTGGCAGCCATCGAGATCGAGGATCAGCTGCTGCCGCGGCGGGTCGAGCACCATGACGGGGTCGACCACCTGGTATCGACCGAGCTCATGCTGAAGAAGATCGCGGAGGCGCGCGCGGCGCGGACCAACCCCGATTTCATCATCATCGCGCGTACCAATGCGCGCCGCGTCCACGATCTCGACGAGGCGCTGCGCCGCGCCGAGGCGTTTCACAAGGCCGGCGCCGACTTGCTGTTCGTGCACACGCGCAGCGCCGAGGAGTTGCGCATCGTCGGCGAGCGGCTGCCGCCGCCGCTGATGATGTTCGCGCCGCCCGACGGGTTCGCGCAATTCCCGCTGGCGCCGCACGACCTCGCGGGCCTGGGCTACCGCCTAGCGGCCTCCTCGGGAAGCGCGCTGGCGGCGATGGTGCGGGCGGTGCGGCAGTCGTATGAGTGCCTGGCGAACGGGACGATGGACCCGTTGCTCGGTCCGGGCGGCGTCGCGACGGAGATGAAGACCGCCATGACGGTGAGCGGCCTGCCGCGCCTCCTGGAGATCGAGCGGCGCACCATGCGGGAGACGTGAGCATGCCGGCGCGTTGGATGCTCGCCGCATGTGTTGCGCTCGGCATGGTCGCGTGCGTGCTCCCGGCGCGCGGCGAAACCTCCTCCGTGCACGATTTCTACGCCGGCAAGCAGGTCACGGTCATCGTCGGCGCCGGTGCGGGCGGCGGCTACGACCTGCAGGCGCGGGCGATGGCGCGCCACCTGGGCAAGCACATTCCCGGCAACCCAAGCTTCGTGGTGCAGAACATGCCGGGAGCGGGAAGCCTGCAGGCGGCGAACTACATCTACAACCAGGCCCCGGCCGACGGCACCACGCTGGCGCTGCTGCAGCGCGGCATGATGTTGATCCGGCTGATCAACCCGTCGGGGGTGCGGTTCGAGCTCGGCAAGCTCAACTTCCTCGGCAGCCTCAACAGCGAAGTCGGCGTGGTGCTGGCGTGGCACACGACGGAGCACAGGACAACCAAGGATCTGTTCGACAAGGAGCTGATCGTCGGCGGCATCACCGGGGTCGATCCGGAGACCACGCCGCGGCTGCTCAACGCGCTGATCGGCACGAAATTCAAGATCGTCACCGGCTACAACACCACGGCGCTGATCGCGCTGGCGATCGAGCGCGGCGAGGTGCAGGGCATCGCCGACTGGTCGTGGTCGAGCGTGAAGGCGGTGCGCCCCGACTGGCTGCGCGACAAGCTCGCGCGGGTGCTGATGCAGGTCGGTCTGCACAAGGAGCCGGAGCTTGCCGACCTGCCGTCGGCGCTCGACTTCGTCCACAACGAGGTCGACCGCAAGGTCATGGAGCTCAATTTCACCCAGAAGACCGCGGCACGGCCGGTGGTGGCGCCGCCTGGCGTGCCGGCCGATCGGGTGGCCGCGCTGCGCGCTGCGTTCGCGGCGCTGGCGCACGACAAGGAGTTCATGGCCGACGCCGAGCGCAGCCGCCTGGAGATGACCCCGGTGCCGGGCGAGGCGATCGACAAGGTCGTGGCGCTGATCGCCGCGACCCCGCCCGACATCGCCGAGCGCTACTCGCAGGTGCTCAGCCCCGCCACTCGCTCGCGGTAGTCGACGACACGACCCGCGGATAGTGCCAGGATGTGCACACCGGCGTGAATCCAATTCTTGCGTAGCAGCGGTTGGAAGCGGGGTTGCGCAGGTCGGTGTAGAGGCAGGCGGCGCTCCGGCCTTCCTGGAAGATGCGCTCGACGACTGCCGCGGTCACCGATCCGGCATAGCCGCGCCCGCGCAAGGGCGGCGGCGTATAAACGCCGGCGATCGCCGCCGCATGACGCGTGCGGCGTTGGATCCCCGCCATGGAGACCGGCTCGCCGTCGACGATCCAGAACTGATAACGGCCTTCGCCGGCGGCGCGCTCGACCCGCTCGCGGCTCGGCAACGGATCGTGTGGGACCGCCTCGCGCATGAAGGCGATCGTCCAGTCGGCAAACAGCGCCGCGTCGGACGACGCAACGATCCGTGCGTGTCCCGGCGCACCCGGATAGCGCGGCGGGGCGCGCAACGCGTGAATTTGCTGCGGGACGGGGTCGAGGAATGTCATGCCGAGCTCGACCGCCCGTTCGGCAAACCATGGCGCCGTCCGCTCGGGACCGACGACGCCGGGACAGTCGAGATCGCGGGTCGTATCGGCCAGCGCGTGACACTGCGCTTGGGTCACGTCGCCCAACACGACCGGATACCCCGGCACCTGCACGGCGCATGCACCGGGACCGTCGAGGCTCCACCAGCGCGGTTCGGGGGGATGCCCGGTGGCGAGCCGGTCGAGAATCGCCAGGAGCACGTTGTGCCGCACCTCGTCGCGCTCGAGGGCGTCCCGGTGACAGGCGATGAAATCCTGCGGCGGCATGGTTCGGTACCTGTCTGCGTGTGTTAAGATAAACTCGCTTATGGGACAGAAAGTAGGTTTCACGCGAGACAGAAGTCATGGCCTTGACCGACAAACGCCCTGCGTCGTTGTGCGATGTGGCTGCGCGCGCGCTGCAAGGTGAAGCGTTCGATCCGCTTCTCACAGAATTCCTCGATGAATTCTATCTGGGAACCGCAGAGGCGAGAGCGCAGTCGATTTCTCGTGTTCCCGATCGGCTCTCCGCGGTGAAAGACGCGTATCTCGCTGCTGTCGCCGAGCACCTGGCATTGCGCTTCAAGTTGCCCGTGCCGGACTGGGTGCATGGCCCGGAACGGTTTCTGGAACGGCCATTCTTCGCCGGCGGGCTGGAAAGCCTCAAGGCCGTTCTCCTCGTGGAGAGTCCTCTCGCTTTCCGGCGACGCCAGATTTTTGTCAGCGCCAATGCGCTGTCCCGGCCGCGCGATGCCGAGGCTTCGGCAACGGAGCTGCGGAGCCCATGAGGCGACGAGACCGTCCGGTTACTTCCCGAGCTGCGACAGGATCGTCGGATCGGTGATCTTGTGGTCGTCCGCGAGCATGATCGTGGCTGAGCGCGCGCTGCAAGGCCCGCCCTTCGATCCGCTTCTCAGAGAGTTCCTCGACGAATTCTACTTGGGAGCCGCAGAGGCGCGAGCAGCTGGGCGAGCAGCTGCTCGCGCTGCACAGCATCGACCCGTTTCAGACCTTGCGGCGACAGGCGCGAGCTCAGGGAAATCCCTGACCAGAAATGGGGGATTCCCTCATAGGCTGCGACAATCGCATGCGAGATAAAATGTCAGGCTGTCGTACCGGCGATCAGTTGCGCCGCTAATGTCCCGTCCGAGGCGGGTTGGAGGTGCCGATGATCAGAAAGGTCTTGCTCGGTATGCTGGTATCGCTCCCCGCCGTGATGGTGGCGAGCATTCCGGCCTCCGCGCAGCAACAGCAGAGCCCCAACAGTCCTTTTCCTCGAGATCAGGCCGTCAAACGCCATTCGGGCTGGCCGAGGCGCTGATGGCGGTCCACACCTCGTATCTGCCTTGCGGGAAGGCCGGAAAGGCGCCAATATTTGCTCCAGTTCGGGAGTCATCCGGGGAATCCCGGCTAAAGGGACGAGCAAGATGAAGCTTCGATTGATTGGTGCAGCATTTGCAATCTCGCTTCTTCCGGTCACTGCAAATGCGCAGGTCACCATCGATATGAGCGCGCTTACATGCGACCAATATCTAGCAATGTCGCCGTCAATGTCGCGTGACTTCTCGGCATGGATGAGCGGCTGGTATAGCTATCAGACCCGCAGGAGATTTGTGGATGTGCTTGCGCACCAGAAGAATATCGAGAGCCTGAAATCGTGGTGCCAATTCCGTCCGCAAGCAAGCGTGATGACTGCCTTGCAGAGCTTGATTGGCCCGCAGTGACATTCTGGACCCACGGAGCAAAGCCATGAGACGGAGTGTTTTTTTCGTAGCAGCGACTTTGCTGCTCGCCGCTTCGCAACCAGGTATGGCTCAGATCAGCGTAGATATGAATCAGATCAGTTGTGGACGCTGGCTGGGATACGGTCCGGAAGTGCGGGATTTCGTCCGCTTTTGGATGAGCGGTTATTACAATGCGGCGGCCGATAGCAACGTCTTGAACTATGACCGCTTTCAAAGCAATTCCGCAAAGATCACAGCCTACTGCAAGAAGAACAAGTCCAAAACCCTGCCGACCGCGATCAAGAACATAGGTTTGTGGCAGTGAGCCTTCGACTAATTGCAAGCTGTGCTGCTCTCCTCGCCAGCCCCGATCAGCCAGTCTATCGAATTGGTAGGCGCGTTCCTGCGGCAAGACCCGGCGGCTTCACCAAGAGCCGATGAGGAGGCGCGCGATCCAGCGGTAAGTCGAGGCCTACACCGAACGGAGTTTGAAAGAGATTTCATATTCGATGAGTTGGACATCCGGGATGCGCTTTCATTCGCAACGATATCCCTCGCACAGGCTTCGGCGTGTCCATGTTTGCTTCGACCCAACCCATGTAGCGCAAGAGCTGGCCCACAGTTCGGTCGTAACGCCGTCCCGCCATTCCATGACAAGTTCATCGTCACCCGGTTGTCCATTGACCTGGTCGCGCAAGAGCAGCTGCTGCGGCATCTTCCTGACCTCAAGACAATTGTCCGCAGGTTTGCCGGCGAAACGTGAATATTGTTCCTAGGTCGGCCGCCAACTTGTTGGCAGTTTCCCGCGAGGCGGCGCGCCGGCGCAGGCTTTGCCGTCTACCCGGCGCGAGCGACCTTCGCCGGCTTGGCGCCGCGGGCGGCCTGCTCGGCAAGGCGGTCCTCGACCGCGGCCGCCGTCTCCGGCTTGCCGAAGCGGTAGCCCTGCATGAAATGGACGCCGGCGGCGCGCAGGAACAGGTGCTGCTCCGCCGTCTCCACGCCCTCAGCGGTGACCTTCATGCCGAGGCCGCGGCCCAGGCTGACGATCGCATGCACGATCGGGGCGGCTTCCGCCGCGCTCTCGATGTTGCGGATGAAGCTGCGGTCGATCTTGAGCTTGTTGAACGGGAAGCGGCGCAGGTAGAGCAGGCTCGAATAGCCGGTGCCGAAATCGTCGAGCGCGAGACGCACGCCGAGCGCCTTGAGGCGATGCATCGCGCTTTCCGCGCCGTCGACATTGCCGAGCAGGGTGGACTCGGTGACCTCGAGCTCGAGGCGGGTCGGGTCGAAGCCGGTCTCGGCGAGGATGCGCTGGACCACGTCGACGAAGTCGGGCCGGCGAAACTGCAGCGGCGAGACGTTGACGGCGATCGAGACGCTCCACGCCGCCGCGTCGACGCAGGCGCGACGCAGAGCCCATTCGCCGAGCTCGATGATCAGCCCGCTCTGCTCGGCTACAGGTATGAACTCGCTCGGCGGAATGACCCCGCGCTCGGGGTGGCGCCAGCGGGCGAGCGCCTCGGCGCCGACCACGCGCTCCCCGTCGGCGCTGAATACAGGCTGATAGGCGAGCTCCAGGGAATTGGTATCGATCGCCCGGCGCAGGTCGCTCTCCAGCTGCTTGCGCTCGACGATGTCGGCGTTCATCTGCGCGTCGTAGATGCAGGCGCGCCGGCGCCCCTCGTTCTTGGCGCGGTAGAGCGCCATATCGGCATAGCGCATGGCGTCGGCGGCGGTCAGCGACGGGTGGTCCACCACCGCGATGCCGACGCTCGCGCCGATCACGATGGTATGGCCCATGATCGAGTAGGGGTGGCATACGGAGGCGAGGATGCGGTCGGCGATCGCCATCAGCGTGTTGTGGTCGGTTGCGCCCGGCGTGATGATCGCGAACTCGTCGCCGCCCAGGCGCGCCACCAGGGCCTCGCCGCGCACGACGCCGCGCAGCCGCTTGGTGACAGCGGCGATCAGCTCGTCGCCGAGATGGTGGCCGAGCGTGTCGTTGACGTCCTTGAAATGATCGAGGTCGATGCAGTAGACGGCGGCGGGCGAGCCGCCCCGCTTCACGTCGGCGATCACCTGCTCCAGGCGCTCGCCGAAATAGGCTCGGTTGGGCAGGCCCGACAGCGC
The DNA here is from genome assembly GCA_963777755.1 of uncultured Alphaproteobacteria bacterium. GTDB lineage: Bacteria > Pseudomonadota > Alphaproteobacteria > Rhizobiales > Xanthobacteraceae > DATFWC01. The sequence goes on along the minus strand of CAVZSC010000035.1, from coordinate 197,447 downwards.
GTCGTGCAGGGCGAGATGCCTGAGCTGGTCCTCGCCGGCCGAGATGCGCGCCGCCGCATGGCGCATGTGGCGCAGCGCGAAACCGGCGAAGAAGGCAAGCCCGCCGAGCGCGACCACGATGAAGGGGACGACGCTCTTGACGATCTCCGACGAGCGGAGCTTCGGGGTCCAGGCGAACCGCGCCGTGGTGCGGCCGGCCGTGTCGGTGAGCGCGAAGATGTGGTCGCTCGGCGAGAGCGCGTTGGAATCGACCCGGTGCAGGTTGGACAGGTCGAGGCGGGCGCCGATCTCCGCCAGAACGCTCTCATCGATGAATTTCACCGACAGGGCAAGTGGTGCCGCCTCCGCCGGTGCGGCGGAACTCCGATCCGGCGACGCAACGAGGGTCGCCGCAAGGATGGCCGGGCGCCCGGCGAAAGAGTGCACGCGGCGGTCGCGCCGCACCGTCCGATTGGGGGCGAGAACCTGATCTGCCGCGAGGCCGGCATCCGGCGCGCGGCTGCGGACGAAATCGATGAGCGGATCGAGATCCCGCCGGATCATGGCGAGCCAGGCCGGCCCCGGCGCGCGCCCGCCGGGGGCCGGATAGATGAGCCGGTCGGCGCCATCGACGACGAAGACATAATCGTGTTGGAAGTGGCGCCGCAGCACCAGGGCCAGGTTGCGGTCGATCCATTCGGCGGCGGCCGGACCCAGGATGTCGGCTTGCGCCTGATCGGTGGTGGCGAGGCTTTCCAGCTCGCTCAGCACCCGCTCGCGGCGATCGGCGATGGCGTTGAGGAACAGCTCTTCGTCATGCGCGAGCGCGACCTCGTCGGCGCGCCGGGCCGAGGTGACGACCGCGATCACCAGGCACAGAATCGCTCCGGCCACGACCAGGCCCACCGGAACCAGGGCGCTGACGCGGGCTCGATCCCACATGGCGCGCGTTCGCATCGCTGCGAGCCGCATTCCGCTCCTCCCAAACTCCCGTCCCACCCTGCCTTTTGAGCTGGGCCGGTATGAAAATAGGGGTCATTCATTGTGAAACGCTTGCCGCGTCATGAAGAAGACGGGCGTCTGCCTTTTTTTGGGACCGTCGGTTAACGCACGGTTTACGGCGGTGCGTCCGCCTAATCGCCGCCGTAGGGCGGGCGGGGAATCGCCATGTGGGCGGCGCGCAGCGCCGCCGACCAGCGCTCGCTCAGGTCATGGAAGTAGGGCTCGCCCGGATTGATCCGGTAGTTGAGCTCGGCCCGGCAGGCGTCGCGGCGCGCCATCATGATATCGATCGGCATGCCCACACCGAGATTCGAGCGTATGGTGGAATCCATCGACAGGAGCGCGATCTTGAGCGCGTCGTAGAGATCGATGCCGTAGTGGACGGCACGATCGAGGATCGGCTTGCCGTACTTGTGCTCGCCGATCTGCAAATACGGCGTGTCCGTCGTGCACTCGATGAAATTGCCGGCCGAATAGATCATGAACAGCCGGATCGGGCCGCCCTTGATCTGCCCGCCAAACAGGAAGCCGACATCGAAATTCACGTCCGATTCCTCCAGCGCGGCCCCCTCCGTGCGGCGGATGTGACGAATGACGCGACCGATGCGCTGCGCCGCCTGGAACATGGTCGGCGCATTCATCAAGGTCTCGATCTGGCCGGTCTCGGAGTTCTCCAGTCCCTCGTTGAGGATGCTGACGACCGACTGGGCGAGCGACAGGTTGCCCGACGACGCGAGCGCAAACACGTTATGACCGGGTTCCTCGAACACGTGCAGCTTGCGGAAAGTGGAGATGTTGTCGAGGCCGGCATTGGTCCGCGTGTCGGCGACCATGACGAGACCGTCGCGCAGCAGGATGCCGCAACAATAGGTCATGGCGACTCGGCGTTCCTCATGGTGGCGGATGTTATAGCGGTCCCGCTGCGGTCCGGACAACCGGTCTGGATCAGTTCTGCATCTGCCAGGCCGCCTGCTCGACGTGGACTGCGACCGCAAGGGTCTCGCCGGTGCCGCCATAGCGGGTGCCGCGGACCGGCGCGGCGCCGAGATAGTCGAGCCCGACGGCAACCCGCACATGGGCATCGGTCGCGCATATCCCGTTCGCGGGATCGAACGCGACCCAGCCGAGGTCGGGGATGAAAACCTCCGCCCAGGCGTGGCCTGCCTCCTGGCGCGTGACGCCGTCGGCGCGGTGGAAATAGCCGCCGACATAGCGGGTCGGGAAGGCGAGGCTGCGGGCCGCGGCGATGAAGATGTGGGTGAGGTCCTGGCATACGCCGCGCCGCAGCGCGAAGGCTTCCGCCGCCGTCGTTCCGGTGTGGGTCGGATCGGTGTCGAAGATGATCTCCTGCTGCAGGCGGTTGAGCAACCGGTGCAGCACAGCGAGCGCATCGGTGGGCCCGGCGCCACGGGTCTCGCGGGCAAAATCGACGATCGCGCCGTCGGGCCTCGTCAGCGCGGTCTCGCGCAGATAGAGGCTCGGCGGAAACCGTTCGACCGCGCCGCGGACGATGCCGTCGGTCGCCTGGGTATCCACGTCGCCGTCGACCGTCACGGTGAGGTCGCTGAACGGCCCGTCCGCGGTGAAGGCATGGACCAGATTGCCGAACGCGTCCTCGTGCATGTCGAGGCGGCAATCCTCCGAGATGTCGATCCGCCAAGTGACGACGAACTGGCCGTCATGGTTGCGCGGCGTGAGGCGGAGCGTCTGGATCACGCCGATCGGCGGGCTGTCGTAGCGATAACGGGTGGCGTGGGAGATGTGGATCCGCATGTGGGAGTGTCTAGCGCGTTTTTGCCGCGTGGGCGACAGACGTGGCGCGACCTCACACAAGATACTGATCGGTGATGGCCGCCCCGAGCCGGTTGTTGTCGGCGATGAACTCGCCGATGAACTCATGCAGGCCGGTCTGGAAGATCTCGTCCATGCGGCTGTTTTCGATGCGCGTACGGATGGCGCGGGCGAGCCGCTGGGCCGGCCCCTGACGGCCGTAGGCGCGCGCGATCAGGTCGAGGTGACGGACCAGGTTCTCGTAGCAGCTGGCGAGCGAGCGCGGCATCTGGTCGTTGAGGATCAGCAGGTCGGCGACCAGCCAGGGCTTGAGGCTCTCCCGATAGACCCAGGCATAGGAGGTGAGCGCCTGGACCGAACGCAGGATCGCGGCCCACTGGAAATAATCGAGCGGGCCGCCGACGTGCTGCTGGTCCGGCAGCAGCAGGTGGTACTTCACGTCGAGGATGCGCGCAGTGTTGTCGGCGCGCTCGATGAACATGCCCAGGCGGGAAAACCAGTAGGCGTCGTTGCGCAGCATGGTGCGGTAGGCCGAGCCGTCGAAGCGCAGCGAGGCCTCCTGCACGAAGCGCAGGAACTGGGCGAGCTCGTCGCGCGTGAACGGGCCGGCGCCGAACCGTTTGAGGTCGAGCCAGGCGCCGTTGATCGCGTCCCACATCTCGACGGTGAGCGCGGTGCGCACGGCGCGCGCATTCGCCCGCGCGGTCTCGAAGCAGCTGCGGATCGAGGACGGATTGGCGGCGGAAAAGGCGAGGAACTCGGTGACGGTCTCCTCGCCCGCTTCCGCATAGGCCTGGTAGAAGGGGCTCGTGCAGCCGGCCGTCGCCACCGCCGACTCCCATTCGTTGCTCGAGCCCGTATAGGCGAGCGGCAATGCGGTGAGCCGCTGCGTCGCCTCGAGGATGCGGGCGAGGTACTCGGCGCGCTCCACGTAGCGCGCCAGCCAGTAGATGCTGTCGGCGGTGCGGGAGAGCATCAGACCTTGCTCATCGATCCAGCACCCACGTATCCTTCGTGCCGCCGCCCTGGCTGGAGTTGACCACCAGCGAGCCTTCCTGCAGCGCCACCCGGGTAAGGCCGCCCGGCACGATGCGCGTGCGATCGCGCCCGGTCAGCACGAACGGGCGCAGGTCCACATGGCGTGGGGCTATTCCCGCGGCGACGCAGGTCGGCACGGTCGACAGCGCCAGCGTGGGCTGGGCGATGAAGTTCTTCGGATCGGCCTTGAGCTTGTCGCGAAACGCCGCGATCGTCGTCTTGTCCGCCTTCGGCCCGATCAGCATGCCGTAGCCGCCCGAGCCGTGCACCTCCTTGACCACCAGCTCCTCCAGGTGGTCGAGCGTATAGGCGAGCCCTTCCGCTTCGCGGCAGCGCCACGTGGTGACGTTCTTGAGGATCGGCTCCTCGCTCAGATAAAATCGCACGATATCCGGCATGTAGCTGTACACCGCCTTGTCGTCGGCGACCCCGGTGCCGACGGCGTTGGCGAGCGTGACATTGCCGGCCCGGTAGGCCGAGACGAGGCCGGGCACGCCGAGGATCGAGTCCGGCCGGAAGGCGAGGGGATCGAGGAAGTCGTCGTCGATGCGCCGGTAGATCACGTCCACCCGCTTCAATCCTTCGGTCGTGCGCATGTAGACGATCTCGCCCTTCACCAGGAGGTCGCGACCCTCGACCAGCTCGACGCCGAGCTTGTCGGCGAGGAAGGAGTGCTCGTAGTAGGCCGAGTTGTAGACGCCGGGGGTGAGCAGCACGGCCGTCGGGTCCGCCGCAGCGGTGGCGGGGGCGACGGATTTCAGCGTCGCCAGCAATTCATCCGGGTAATTCTCGACCGGCGCGACGCGGTGGCGCGCGAACAGGTCGGGAAACAGCCGCAGCATGATCTCCCGGTTCTCCAGCATGTACGAGACGCCGGACGGCGTGCGCGTGTTGTCCTCCAGCACGTAGAAGGTGTCCGGCTCGACGCGCACCACGTCGATGCCGGCGATGTGCACGTAAATGTCGTGCGGCACCTTCTGGCCGTTCATCTCCGGCCGGAACACCGGGTTCTGGAATACGAGCTCCTCCGGCACCACCCCGGCGCGCAGGATGTCGCGGTTGCCATAGATGTCGTTGATGTAGAGGTTGATCGCCTTGACCCTTTGGGTCAGCCCACTTTCGAGCCGCGCCCATTCGGCCGCGGCGAGCACGCGCGGAATGACGTCGAACGGGATCAGCCGCTCCTGGGCGTCCGCTTCTCCATAGACCGCGAAGGTGATGCCGATGCGCCGGAACAGGAGCTCCGCCTCGCGCCGCCGTCGCTCGAGCAGCTCAGGGGGGACTTCATGCAGCCATGCGGATAGGGCCGAATAGGCGGGCCGGATCCCCCCTTCGAGCCCCGTCATCTCGTCAAAGGCGACCGCCATCTCCCCTCCCGGCTGCCGACATGTCTGGCCAACCTAGTTGCAAGGCCTGCGCCAAGCAAAAGCGGTGATCTCAGGGCAGGCAATGCTGCCTTCCTGCACAGCAATTGGGCAGAATTGCCGAGATCTGCGACTTGTGTGAGGCGCTGGGTTGGTAATCACGCTTGACAGAAATATCGATATTCTAGCATATAATATATTATATGTTGAAATTCGGCGCGAGTGCTTCGGGCAGCAGCGTGGCGACTACGCTTGCCGAGCAGGCGTTCAACCGTCTCCACCGCGACATCCTGGGCGCGAAACTTCAGCCGGGCCGCAAGATGCGGATCGAGGAGCTGCGTGAGGCCTATGGCTTGGGTGCAACGCCGTTGCGCGAGGCGCTGTCCCGGCTGAGCTCGCTCGACCTCGTGCGGGCCGAAGGCCAGCGCGGCTTCCGGGTCGCTCCGGTGTCGATCGAGAACCTGCTCGACATCACCCGGACGCGCGCATGGATCGAAAGCACGGCGCTGCGCGCAGCCATCGCGGCGGGCGACCGCGCGTGGGAAGCCGACATCCTCGCCGCCGCGCATCGGCTGAAAGGCTGTCGCAAGAGCGACGAGATGAGCCTGAGCGATGAATGGTTCCGCGAGAACCGGGTGTTCCACGATTGCCTGGTCGCCGCCTGCCGATCGCCGCAGATGATGGCGTTCCGCGCCCAGCTGTTCGACCTGAGCGACCGCTATCGCCGGCTGTCGGTCCGCCACGGGCTGGGCGGCCGCGACTTCGATCGCGAGCACCAGGCGATCATGGAAGCGGCGCTGGCGCGCGACGCGGACGCGGCGATCGCGCACACGGTCGCGCATTTCACCGAGACGACGCGCGTCATCCTGTGCGGCGAGCTGGACAGCGAGCAGGAGGCAGCCGGGATCATCGCCCGCCTGCGCGCGGAGATCAGGTCGGGCAACGGCGTGAGCGCCCCACGCAGCCGCACATAGCCGGCGCACGTCGCCGTTTCTGCCCAGCAAAGCAAAGGAGCCTCATGTCCATTCCGCTCGGTACCATCGTCGACATCAGCCTCGAGCTCGATGCGAAGAATTTCGGCATGCGCACGCCTGCAGGCTTCACCAGGGACCTGCAGTTCGCCATGGAGGTGCTCAAGGAGCACGACGCGCCGGGCGGCGCCGGGCAGATCGTGCGCGGCGTGCACATGCGGCTGCACGCCGGCAGCCACGTCGATGCGCCCGAGCACAACGTGCGCGGCGGCACGCAGATCCACCAGCTGCCGCTCGAGCTGTTCATCGGCGCGGCGATTCTCGCAGATCTGCGCGACAAGGTGCCCGGCAAGGCGATCACGGAAGCCGACCTGGAGAAAGCGGTCGGCGCCAGAGTCGGCAAAGGCGACCGCCTGCTGCTGCGCACGGATCTCAACAACCGCTACGACGGCGGCTCGGAGACATGGATGAAGCAGTCGCCCCATCTCACCATCGGGGCGACCAAGTGGTGCATCGAGAAGGGCGTGGTGATCGTCGGCTACGACTTCTATCACGGCAATGACGAGCCCGGCGCGCCGCGCGTCTTCCACAATTCGCGCACGCTCAGCGAGCACGGCATCATCACCATGCCGTATCTCAAGAATCTCGACCGCATCGGCAAGGAGCGTTTCACGCTGATCGGGCTGCCGCTCAACATCATCGGGGCGGAAGCTTCGCCCGTGCGCGCTGTCGCCATCGTCTGATCGGCAATCCGCTCGCCGTTTCCAATGAAGGTGCCTGCGCCCGGCGCTCAGGCCTCTGGGGAGGACGATGATGAAAGCCTTCAAGCTGGGCGCTCTGGCGCTTTCTCTGTGTGCGGCCGCGAGCGCGTCCGCGCAGGAGCGCTATCCGTCGCGTGTGATCACGATCGTCGTGCCGCTCACGGCCGGAACCACGATCGACATCCTGGCGCGACTGTTCGCCGACAACCTGTCGAAGCGGCTCGGCCAGCAGGTGATCGTCGCCAATCGTCCGGGTGCAGGCGGCCTCATTGCGGCGCAGGCGGTCGCCACCGCGCCGGCGGACGGGTACACCATCCTGCTCGCCAACTCCGGCCACACGATTCTCGGCACGTTGAACAAGAGCCTGCCGTTCGATCCGGTCGGCGACTTCGCCGGCATCACGCTGGTCGGCGATGCGCCGTCGGTGGTGACGGTTGCGCCCTCGCTCGGCGCGCGCAGTCTGAAGGAATTCGTCGACCTCGCGAGACAGAAGCCGGGCAGCATCAACTACGGCTCGGCCGGGATCGGCACGGCAACTCACCTCGCCGGCGCGTACTTTGCGCTGCAGACAGGTACCGATCTCGTGCATGTCCCCTATACGGTGAGCTCGACCATCATCGCCGACCTGCTCGGCGGACGCATCCAGGCGACATTTGCGCCCGCCGCGTTCACATTGCCGCTACTGCAGGACGGCAGGCTGCTCGGCTTGGCGGTGGCGGCCGACGCGCCGATCCGTGAGCCTGTCCACATACCGACCGCGCTCTCGGCGAACGTGGATTACCGGAATGCCACCTGGTATGGCTTTCTGGCATCAGCGAAAACGCCCCGACCCTTGCTGCAGACCCTGAATGACGCGGTCCTCGAGGCCGGCCAGGACCGCGAGCTCCAGACCAAGGTGCAGCAGCAGGGAATCAGCCTGCAAGGCATCGGGCTTGGCGATTTCGACGCGCATATCCGCCGCGACATGGCGCGCCTCGACCCGCTGCTGAAGTCGATCGGGAAGAATAATTAAGAACTGATGAGCATACTTTTTGCCAAATGCTGCGTTACAACGCAGGAACATCAACGGGGGATTCCCCGTTTTCCTGTATTGCCGTATTGAACCGATATGTGTCCAATCGGCACAAATGTTGCAATTGATTCGCGGCCGGGGGGCCGTGACTGCGTGTTGGGGGTGACCAACGTCCCGGCAACGGGGCCAACGGAACAATAAAGAGGAGTCATGTACAACGATTCGCTGTTCAACGCCTTCGCCCGCTCGTTCGAGGCGCGACGTGAAACGGACATGCCGATCGCCGAGTACCTGGAAGCCTGTCGCGGCGATCCGATGCGATACGCCAACGCGACCGAACGGATTCTCGCCGCCATCGGTGAGCCACAGATGATCGACACGGCCAAGGACCCTCGCCTTGGCCGAATTTTTTTGAACCGCACGATCCGGTCCTATCCGGCGTTCGTCGGCTTCTACGGCATGGAAGAGACGATCGAGCGCATCGTGTCGTTCTTCCGTCACGCCGCGCAGGGGCTGGAGGAGCGCAAGCAGATCCTCTACCTGCTCGGGCCGGTCGGCGGCGGCAAGTCGTCGCTGGCGGAGCGGCTCAAATCGCTGATGGAAGTCCACCCGATCTACGTCTTGAAGGCGGGCGATGAGCTGAGCCCGGTGTTCGAGAGCCCGCTCGGCCTGTTCGATCCCGATACGATGGGACCGATGCTCGAGGAGCGATATGGCATCCCGCGCCGGCGCCTGAACGGACTGATGAGTCCCTGGTGCCTCAAGCGGCTCGAGGCGTTCGGCGGCGACATCTCGCGCTTCCGCGTCGCCAAGATTCAGCCGTCGCGCCTGCGGCAGATCGCCGTCGCCAAGACCGAGCCCGGCGACGAGAACAATCAGGACATCTCCTCGCTGGTCGGCAAGGTCGACATCCGCAAGCTCGAGACGTTCGCGCAGAACGATCCCGATGCCTACAGCTATTCGGGCGGCCTCAACCGCGCCAACCAGGGCATTCTCGAATTCGTCGAGATGTTCAAGGCGCCGATCAAGATGCTGCACCCGTTGCTGACGGCGACCCAGGAGATGAACTACATCGGGACGGAGAACATCGGCGCCATTCCGTTCTCCGGCGTCGTCCTGGCGCACTCCAACGAAGCCGAATGGCAGAGCTTCAAGGCGAACAAGAACAACGAGGCATTCATCGACCGCATCTGCGTCATCAAGGTGCCCTACTGCCTGCGGGTGACCGAGGAGCAGAAGATCTACGAGAAGCTCATCCAGGGCTCCGAGCTTTCCAAGGCGCCGTGTGCTCCGGCGACGCTCGAGACGCTCGCCCGCTTCACCGTGCTGTCGCGTCTGCGCAAGCACGAGAACTCGACCCAGTTCGCCAAGATGCGGGTCTACGACGGCGAAAGCCTGAAGGAATCCGACCCCAAGGCGCGCAGCGTCCAGGAATACAAGGACGCCGCCGGGGTTGACGAGGGCATGGACGGCGCCTCGACGCGCTTCGCGTTCAAGGTGCTCGCGGCCACGTTCAACCATGACACCGCGGAGGTCGGCGCTGACCCGGTCCACCTCATGTACGTGCTCGAGCAGGCCATTCGCCGCGAGCAGCTGGCCGACGAGACCGAGAAACGCTATCTCGAGTTCATCAAGGCCGAGCTCGTCCCGCGCTACGCGGAGTTCATCGGCCACGAGATCCAGAAGGCCTACCTGGAATCCTACGCGGACTACGGGCAGAACCTGTTCGACCGCTACGTCGACTATGCCGACGCGTGGATCGAAGACCAGGACTTCAAGGATCCGGACACCGGCCAGCTGCTCGACCGCGAGCTGCTCAATCAGGAGCTCACGAAGATCGAGAAGCCGGCGGGCATCGCCAATCCGAAGGACTTCCGCAACGAGATCGTCAAGTTCTCGCTGCGGTCGCGGGCGCACAACAGCGGCAAAAACCCGTCCTGGACCAGCTACGAGAAGATCCGCGAGGTGATCGAGAAGCGGATGTTCTCCCAGGTCGAGGACCTGCTGCCGGTCATTTCCTTCGGCTCGAAGAAGGACGGGGAGAGCGAAAAGAAACATGGAGAGTTCGTCCGGCGCATGGTGGCCCGCGGCTATACCGAGCGGCAGGTCCGCCGCCTGGTCGAATGGTATATGCGGGTGAAGCAGGCCGGCTGAGCCGGCTCGCGAAAACGGCCATGCACATCGTCGATCGGCGTCTGAACCCGGGGAGCAAGAGTCTCGAGAACCGGCAGCGCTTCCTGCGCCGCGCCAAGGCGCTGGTGCAGCGCGCGGTGAAGCATTCCTCGCAGAGCCGCGACATCCGCGACGTCATGGAGGGCGGAGAAGTCAGCATTCCGCTCGACGGGCTGGGCGAACCGTCGTTGCATCGCGGCGGCGGCGGCCTCGGCAATCAGGTGCTGCCCGGCAACAAGAAATTCGTCGAAGGCGACATGATCCCCCGCTCGCGCGAGGCCGGCGGCAGGCCGCGGCAGGCCGGCGAGGGGGAGGGCGAGGACGCGTTCCGCTTCGTCCTGACGCGCGAGGAATTCCTCGACGTGTTCCTCGACGATCTCGAGTTGCCCGACCTCGCCAAGCGGCGGCTCGCCGAGGCCGAGCATGAGGCCATTCGGCGAGCCGGCTACTCGGTGTCCGGCTCGCCCGCGAATATCTCGGTCGGGCGCACCATGCGGCTCGCCATGGCGCGGCGGATTGCGTTGCGGCGACCGCGGCCGGAGACGATCGCGGCGCTCGAAGCCGAGCTCGACGAGTGCGACGACGAGCGCCGCGCAGCGTTGACGGCGGAGATCGACGTGCTCAAGGCGAGGATCCGGCGCATCCCCTATATCGATCCGGTCGACATCCGCTATCGCCGCTTCGAGAGCGAGCCGAAGCCGGTGGCCCAGGCGGTGATGTTCTGCCTGATGGACGTATCCGGCTCCATGTCGGAGCACATGAAGGATCTCGCCAAGCGCTTCTACATGCTGCTCTACGTGTTCCTGACGCGGCGCTATCGCCACGTCGAGATCGTGTTCATCCGCCATACCGACCGCGCCGAGGAGGTCGACGAGGAGACGTTCTTCCGCAGCCCGGCGTCGGGCGGCACGCTGGTGTCGAGCGCGCTCGAGGTGATGCGCGACATCGTCCGCGCGCGCTATCGGCCGGCCGACTGGAACATCTATGCGGCGCAGGCCTCGGACGGCGACAACTCCCATGCCGACGGGGAAACGACCGGACGGCTGCTCGAGCACGCGATCCTGCCGGTCAGCCAGTATTTCGCCTATCTCGAGGTCGGCGAGTCCGGGCAATCCGGTGCGATGCCGGATTCGCCGCTGTGGACCCTGTACGAGCGCCTGCGCGCCGCCGGGGCGCCGCTCTCCATGCGCAAGGTGAGCAACCGCAGCGAGATTTTTCCGGTGTTCCACGAGCTGTTCCAGCGTCGCCGCGGACCGGAGAAAGCCACTCCATGACCGCGACCGCGCATTCGCGTCTGTACCAGGGCGCAGACTGGGATTTCTCCGTGCTCCAGCGCGTGCACGACGCGTGCGAGGAGATCGCGCTCGGCGAGCTCGGCCTCGACGTCTATCCGAACCAGATCGAGGTCATCACCGCCGAGCAGATGCTCGACGCCTATGCCTCGATCGGCATGCCGCTGTTCTACAAGCATTGGTCGTTCGGCAAGCATTTCGCGCATCAGGAGACGTTCTATCGCAAGGGGCTCCAGGGCCTCGCCTACGAGATCGTGATCAACTCGTCGCCGTGCATTTCCTACCTGATGGAGGAAAACACCGCGACCATGCAGACGCTGGTGATCGCGCACGCGGCGTTCGGCCACAATCATTTCTTCAAGAACAACTACCTGTTCAAGCTGTGGACCGACGCGGAGGGCATCCTTGACTACCTGAACTTCGCCAAGAGCTATATCGCGCAGTGCGAGGAGCGCCACGGCCACGTTGCGGTCGAGCGCACGCTCGATGCGGCGCACGCGCTCATGTCGCACGGCGTGCACCGTTACCCCGGCCGCAAGAAGCTCGACCTGCGCCAGGAGGAGAAGCGCGAGCGCGAGCGCCGCGCCCACGCGGAGCGCGTGTTCAACGACCTGTGGCGCACGGTGCCGGGTGTGCCGGGCAAGAGCGCGTCCGAGCTCAGCATCGACCGGCGTCGCGCCCTGCTCGGTCTACCGCAGGAGAACATCCTCTATTTCCTCGAGAAGTCGGCGCCGCGCCTGAAACCGTGGCAGCGCGAGCTGTTGCGCATCGTGCGCCGCATCGCACAGTACTTCTATCCGCAGCGGCAGACCAAGGTGATGAACGAGGGCGCCGCCACCTACGTGCATTATCGCATCATCAACCGTCTGCACGAGCAGGAGCGCATTTCCGACGGCGACTTCCTCGAGTTCCTGCAGTCGCACACCAACGTGGTGTTCCAGCCACCTTTCGACGACAAGCGCTTCTCCGGCTTCAATCCCTATGCGCTCGGCTTCGCCATGATGCAGGACATCGAGCGCATCGTCGCCAGCCCCGACGATGAAGATCGCGAGTGGTTTCCCGACATCGCCGGCCGCGGCGACGTCATGGCGGTGCTGCGCGAGATCTGGGCCAACTATCGCGACGAGAGCTTCGTCAGCCAGTTCCTCAGCCCGCGTCTCATGCGGCAGATGCGCATGTTCCACGTGCACGACGACCCCGCCGAGAGCGCCGGCATCCGGGTCGAGGCGATCCACGACGAGCGCGGCTATCGGCGCATCCGCCGCGAGCTGTCGCGCCAGTACGATGTCGGCTGGATCGACCCGAACGTCGAGGTGGTGGACGTCGACCTCGCCGGCGACCGCCGCCTGCTGCTGCGCCACACGGTGCTGAACGGCGGCCTGCTCGACGAGGCCGACGCAAGGCATGTGCTGCAACACCTCGCGGACCTGTGGACCTACGACGTCATGCTGCGCGAGGTTGACGCATCGGACACCGTGCTCAAGGAGCACGCGGCGAGCCCGCGCGCCACGGCGATCGCGGCGTAACTAGGCTCGGCGCTCGCTTCCGCCCTCATCCCGAGGAGCGTCCGCAGTTGCGGACGCGTCTCGAGGGACGAGGCGGCCCCATGCGCAGCGGCGGCCTCGCCCTCGACACTACTCATTCGATCACCTCGTCGGCGCGGGCGAGCAGCGAAGGCGGCACTTCGAGGCCGAGCATCCTCGCGGTCTGCGCATTGATCACCAGCTCGAACTTGCTCGACTGCATCACCGGCAGGTCCGCCGGCCTGACGCCCTTGAGGATACGGCCGACATAGACGCCGACTTGACGCCACGCGTCCGCAATGTTGGTTCCGTAGCTCATCAGCCCGCCGACGTCGGCAATCTCGCGTGTGGCCGTTGTCATGGGAACCAGATGACGCGCGGCCAAGTTGGCGAGTTGCACCCGCCGGCTGCTGAAGAAGGGATCGCCGCCGACGAACAGCGCCTCGCTCCGCGCGCGCGCAACAGTCGCGAATGCCGCATCGATCTCGCGGCTGGTGCTGGCGTTGAGAACCTGGACGTTCAGTCCCATGGCGCGGGCGGCCGTCTCTATGTCTCCCACCGTCGTCTCAGCCGTGGGTCCAGCCGGGTTGACGAGCAAGGCGACACGCGTGGATGCAGGCACCAGTTCTCGCAGGAGTTCCAGCCGCTTGGCCACGACCTCCGCACTGAACATGTTGACGCCCGTCAGGTTGCCGCCCGGCCGCGCGAGGCTCGCGACAAGACCCAGCCTGACCGGGTCTTCAGTGGCGATGAAGACGATGGGAATTGTCGTGGTCGCCGCTTTGGCCGCCAACGTCGCGCCCGCAACCGTGACGATCACGGCGACGCGCTGGCGAACGAATTCGACCGCCAGCTCCGGCAAACGGCCAGGCTCCTCGGTCCAGCGATATGCGGTCGCCACGTTCTCGCCGTCGAGATAGCCGATCTCCTTCAGGCCCTGGCGGAATGCGCGCAGGCGGTCCGCAACCGTGTCAGGCGCTGTGACCCCGAGGAATCCGATCACTGGCAACGCGCTCTGCTGCGCCAGCGCCGGGAGCGGCCAAACTGCGGCGCCGCCGAGAAGCGTCACGAAAGCGCGGCGCGTCACGCGAGGAGGCGCGGCACCGAGAAGCGTGCTGAGCTCAGGCCCCCGCATGGCTCGTCTCCGGATGCGCCGCCAGCGTAGCAAAGGGGGCGGGAGGCTGTCCTTAAGCCCGTCCTGAAACGTTCTGAATTCTGACGTCTAGGCCTCTCGACCGTCAGCCTGAGGTGCGCTCCCCTCTCTTCGAGGGGAGCGCCTCGAAGGCCGACGGCCGGGGGCCGTACATCCTTCGAGGCTCTGCGCGTGCAGTGCTGATGTCGAGTTTATGCAGGGGAACGCGCCGAGCGCCTCAGCCCTTCGAGGCTCGCGCCCTTTGGGCGCTTCGCGCCTCAGGATTACCGTGGAGAGGCAGTGCAGCATGCTTCAGGCGTTCTGCCGCTCGGCAATCACCGCCACTGGGCCGCCGCCGTCGGGGCCCTGGTGCTCGGCGCCGCCGGAGACGTAGATCTCTGCGTGGCCGATCAGGCCGGCGAGCGCGCCGCACACGAAGGCGCGGGCATGACGCGTCGCCGAGATGTCGGAGTCGTCCAGCATCGTGTGACGATGGCCCCGCAGCCGGCCGTCGTGGCTCGCCTCGGCCTTGGCGAGCACGGCGATCAACTGCTGTTGCTGCGCGGCGGAGAGTTGGCCCGCTGCCACAAACCCGAGGCGCTTAAGCGCGGCGCCGACCGGCGCGAGGTCGAGCGCATCGCGCATCACCGCGTGATCGATCGCGAGCCGGCCGGCCCAGGCGCCGGACATGCCGAGCACGATGATCTCGTGGCCGAGAAGCTCGATGCCGGACGAGCAGCTGGCGCGTCCCGACCACAGGTCGAGCCGCGTGCCGATCGCCTCGTCGTCGAGGGTCGCTGCATCGACTTCGCCGAGCGCGAGCGCGACGCCGAGCGCGCTCGCCGCGCGCGACAGGCCCATGGACTTGAGCGTATCGCGGGTCGCGACGTTGGCGCCGCGCCCCTCGGCCTGCATCACCCGCTGCAAGGTCAGGAGTGGGCACTTCACCTGCACGAAATGGACATCGCCGGGATTGTCGATCCGCGCATCGGCGAGCGCCGCCTGCACGCCGGCGGCGACCATGTGCACCTGCCCCAGGCGGCCGAGCTGCTCGGGCGGAAGCGGAGCCGTATGCGCGCGACCGATCGCCAGCGCCGGGCCGGCGCCGCCGTTTCCCTCCTGTCGGGCGAACACGACCCAATGGGGAGCCATCGCGCCTTCGGTGCCGCCCGACATCACCAGGCAGACGGCGTCGGCGGCGTCGGCCGGCATGTGCCGGCGCAGCATCAGGGACAGCGACTGGGTCGCAAAGCCGCGGGAAAAATCGTTGACGCAGCCGTTGCCCTCGGTCTTGCCGAAGATGCCGACGATGCCGTCGGGGTCGAGGCGGCCGGAGACGATCGCGGCCTCGATGCCGCCCACGTCGTCCGGGCCGGCGGCGGAAATGCGGTGGACGCGCGCTTCGAGCGGCATGACGAACGATCACCCGACCGCGAATTCGTCCTGGCGGCGCGTCCACCCGGTCACCCGCGACTCGATGAACGAGAACACCAGGTAGAGGATGACGCCGAGCGCCGCGAGGATGAGGAGGCCGGCGAACACCAGCGGCACGTCGAAATTCGAGCTCGCGATCATCATCAGGTTGCCGATGCCGCGATTGGAGGCGACCGTCTCGGCGATCACGGTGCCGACGAAGGCCTGGGTGATGGCGACCTTCAGCGAGGCGAAGAAATACGGCATGGCGCGCGGCAGCCCGACGTTGACCAGGATGTCGAGCTTGCTCGCCTTGAGCGCGCGCATGACGTCCTCGAGCTCGGGCTCGGTGGTGGCGAGACCGGTGGCGACATTCACGACGATGGGAAAGATGCACAGGATCATGGCAGTGAGCACCGCCGGGACGGTGCCCGCGCCGAACCACAGCACGAAGATCGGCACCACGGCGACCTTCGGGATGCTGGAGAAGCCGACCAGCAGCGGATAGGCGACATCATAGGCGAGGCGCGACGAGCCGATCAGCACGCCGATGAGGACGCCCCAGAAGATGCCGAGCCCGAAGCCGACCAGCGTGGTGTAGAGCGTCTGCGCCGCATGCGGCCAGATGGCGGGAATGCGCTCGACCAGGGTCGTGACGATCTGCGTCGGTCGCGGCAGCACCAGGTCCTTCACGCCGAACATGAGGCACAGGACCTCCCAGGCGACGAAGAAGCCGATGATGAGCGCGGCGGAGGCGAGCCGGCGGCGCAGTTGCGGGTTCATGAGGCCTCCCGGGCCGGGCTCGCCACGACGATCAGCTCGCGCAGGCGCTGGGTGAGCGCGACGAAGTCGGGCTGGTAGGTCATCTGGATGGTGCGCGGCCGCGCGAACGGCACCGCGCGGTCGTCGATGATGCGGCCCGGCCGCGCCTGCATGACGCAGATGCGGTTGGCGAGGTAGGCGGCTTCCTTCAGGTCGTGGGTGACCAGGAGCACGGTCGGGCGGCGGCTGATCCACAGGTCCTGCATGACCGACCACAGCTCCTCGCGGGTGAACTGGTCGAGCGCGCCGAACGGCTCGTCGAGCATGAGCAGCTGCGGCTCGTGTACCAGCGCGCGGCACAGCGAGGCGCGCTGCAGCATGCCCCCGGAGAGCTGCCACGGGTACTTGTCGCTGAACCCGGCCAGGCCCACCTGCGCCAGCAGCGCGTGCACGCGGTCGCGATACTCGGTCCGGCGCTTGGCGCGATACGCCTGGCGGAACGGCGGCACGATCTTGAGCGGCAGCATCACGTTGTCGAGGAGGGTGAGCCAGGGGAGCATGGTCGGGTTCTGGAACGCCATGCCGACCCGCACCGGCTCGGCGCCGACCTCGCGGCCGGCAACGAACACGTAGCCGCTCGATGCGGTGAGGAGGCCCGTGACCAGCTTGAGGATGGTCGACTTGCCGCAGCCGGAGGGGCCGACCAGGGCGATGAAGTCGCCCTTGGCGAGCTTGAGGTCGGTCTCGTCGAGCGCCTTGACCTGGCGGCTGGCGCTCTGGCCGTAGGTCACGGTCACGCGCTCGAGCGCGACGAAAGGGTCCTCCACGGTGATCTCCGGCGACGGCGCGAGCATCAGGCGGCCCCCCCGACGGCGCTGACGACCGCCTGGATGGTCTGATCGGCATTGCGCACCGCCGGTTCGGGCATGCGCTGGATGGCATGTACGGAACGGCCCCAGCCGCGGCTGCCCGAGACCAGCGCGCGATCGCGCATCACGAAGCTGCCGCGCACCAGCGTGTGCACCGGCAGGCCCTGCACGCGCCACCCGTGCCACGGTGTGATGCGGGCACACGACTGCAGGCGCGCGTCGTCGACGGTCCATTCGCGGCGCAGGTCGATCAGCGCGAGATCGGCATCCGCGCCGGGTTGGATGACGCCCTTGCGGGGGAACAGCCCGAAAATCTTCGCCGGGCTGGCGGCGCTCCAGCGCACGTAGTCGCACAGCGAGAAGCGACCGGCGTTGCATTCGGTGAGCATCAGCGGCATCTGCAGCTCGACGCCGGGAAAGCCGCAGTCGACGGTCCAGATGTCGTTGCGCGTCTTCTCCTCGATCGCATGCGGGGCGTGATCGGTGGCGATGATGTCGATTGCGCCGTCGGCGAGCGCGGCCCACAGCGGCGCCTGGTTGCGCGCCTCGCGCACGGGCGGATTGACGCGGATCACGCCGGCGAGGCGCGCATAGTCCTCGCTCGACAGCATCAGGTAGTGCGGGCAGGTCTCGCCGGTAATGTCGACCCCGCGCGCCTTGGCGGCGCGCAGGGGCTCGAGCTCCTCGGCCGAGGAGATGTGCAGGATGTGGATGCGGGCGCCGGTCCATTCGGCGAGGATCGCCGCCCGGCTCACCGCCTCGACCGCGACCACCGCCGGCCGCGAGGCGAGATGCGCCAGCGGATCGACGCGGCCGGCCTCGCGCAGCCGCGTCTCGCGCCGCTCCATGATGGAGTTGGTCTCCGCGTGGAGCGAGATGCGCTTGCCGCTCGCGGCGACCACCTCGAACGCCTCGAGCATGGCGCCGGTCGACGGGGAGGGGATCTTGCCGAACGTGTTGCCCATGTAGAGCTTGAAGCCGATCACGCCGCCGGCGAGGAGCGCCGGCACGTGGGCGATCGTGTCCTCGCCGAGGAGCCCGTAGAGGCCATAGTCCACATGGGCTTTCTCGGCGGCGATCGCGTGCTTGGCGGCAAGCACCTCGGCTGTGCCGGTGGGCGGGATGGTGTTCGGCATGTCGAACACGGTGGTCACGCCGCCGAACGCGGCGGCCGCGGTGCCGCTCGCCCAGTCCTCCTTGTGCGGATAGCCGGGGTCGCGAAAATGCACGTGCACGTCGATCGCGCCGGGCAGCACGTGCAGGCCGGACGCGTCGAGCGTCTCGCGCGCCGCCGGCATGGCGGCATCGTCGCCGACACAGAGGATCGCGCCGTCCTTCACTGCGACGCCGGCGTCGATGATGCTGTCCGGCGTGACCACCTTGCCGTTGCGGATGACGAGATCGGCCGTGATGCTCATGGCGTCCTCACAGCATGGCCCAGCCCCCGTCGACCGGAAGGTCGACGCCGGTGATCTGGCGCGACGCGTCGCTCGCCAGGAACAGGCAGGCGTTGGCGACGTCGACGTCGGTCGAGACCCGTTTCAGCGCGTAGTCGGCCGCATGGCGCGTCATCGCCTCCTCGACCGAGATGCCGAGCCGGCGCGCCATGTCGGCGCACACCTTCTCGCGGAAGCGCGGCCCGTCGACCATGCCGGGCGCGACGCAGTTGACGTTGATGTTGTAGGCGCCGACCTCCAGGGCGAAGCTCTTGGTGATGCCGCGCAGGCCCCATTTCGATGCCGAATAGGCCATGCGCCCGGCACGGCCGCGCATTCCGAAGGTGCCGCCCACGTTGACGATCTTGCCGTAGCGCTGCGCCATCATCTCCGGCAGCACGCTGCGCATCGTGTGGAAGCAGCCGTTCATGTTGAGGGTGACGATCGCGTCGAACTCTTCCGGCGTCGTCTCGACGCCGGTCTTGCCGATCGGTCCGGAGCCGCCGGCGACGTTCACCAGGATGTCGATGCGCCCATAGGCGGCCTTGGTCTTCGCGGCCGCCTGGTCGCAGTCCCCCGCGCTGGTGAGATCGCACCGGATGATGATCGCCTCGGCACCGGTCGCGCAGACCTCGCCCGCCACCGGCTCGATCGCCGCCGTGTCGCGGCCGATCAGCGCGAGCCGCACGCCTTCCGCCGCGAACGCCCTGGTGATCGCCGCCCCCATCCCCTTGGCGGGGCCGGTGAGCATCGCGATCCGCCCTTGCAAGCCCAAGTCCATCGTCGGCGTTGCTCCCGGTCTTGTTTGGCGGGTGCCCCCGCCTTGTAGGGGCACCCCTTGTGGGTGCCTTGGGCGACCACAAGGGTCGCCCCTACAAGATGCGATTCCCGATATTCAAAACAGCTTCTTCGGCAGGTCGCCCTGCGGCGGCAGGAACGCCGGCGTGAAGATCTCGGCGACCGTCGGCGTGCGCGGCAGATTGTTGGCCTCCACCAGGATGTCGATCGACGCTTTCAGCCGCTCCGGATCGACATTGCCGAGCCCGATCCTGGCGATCTCCGGATGGTTCATCTCATCGGCCAGCGTGGCGTCGAAGCGCTCGCGCTCGACCGGGACCTTGATCAGCGGCTCGCGCTTGACCACCGCCGCCACGGCGGCGTCGGGCTCCTTCAGCGCGTCGATCAGGCCCCTGTTGATGGCGCGCACCAGGCCCTTCACGGCGGCCGGGTTGTCCTTCACCAGCTTGCGCGAGACGATGATGGCGTTGGAATAGAGGTCCATGCCGTAGTCGCCGTAGTTGATGTAGCGGAGCTGGTCGTCGTTGACGCCGATCAGCTTGGCGGAGAAGCGGATCGTGTTGACGTAGCCGAATACGCCGTCGACCTGCCCCTGCATCAGCATCTGCTCGCGCAGGTTCGGCTGCATGTTGGTGATGTTGACCTTGCTGCAGTCGATCTTGGTGATCTTGCAGAAGGCGGGGAACAGCTTCAGCGCGCCGTCGTTGGCGGCCCCGCCCAGCGTGCGGCCCTCGAAATCCTTGGGCGCCTTGATCGGGCTTCCCGCCTTCACCGCGATGGTGAAGGGCGGGCGGTTGTACATGACGTAGACGGCGATCGGCGCGTCGTCGGGGCGTTTCGCGGCGAGCTCGATCAGCGCGTTCACGTCGCCGAAGGCGACGTCGTAGGTGCCGTTGGCGACCAGCGGAACGCCGGCGCCGGAGCCGTTGCCCTGGTCGATGGTGACGTCGAGTCCCTCGGCTTTGAAATAGCCGCGGTCCTGGGCCAGGAAGAACCAGCCCTGCGGGCCCTGATATTTCCAGTTCAGGACGAGCTTGAGCTTGGTCTGCGCGAGCGCCGGCGGCGCCGTGCAGGTGAGGCCGCCGATGCCGACGGCGGCGGCCAGTGCGATGAGACAGGTTTTGGCAAGGGAGGACATAGGCGCTCCTTCAATGCGTCACGCGGTTTCATGCGAGGTTGCGGATCCGGCAGTCCGCGTCTCGGCAATGGTCGTGCCGCGAGTGCACGATAAAGGAAGCCAGTGACTCCATCTGCCGACGATTTCTTGCTAGAGTGATGTCGAAACGGCATCACTCGACGGATTTGCAAGTTATATGAAACACTTACGGATCATGCGATACGTCGACGAGGTGGCGCGGACGGGCTCGATCCGCAAGGCGGCCGAGCAGCTCAACGTAACGTCCTCGGCGGTGAACCGCCGCATCATGGACCTGGAGGACGAACTCGGCGCGCCGCTGTTCGAGCGCCGCCCGCGCGGCGTCCGGCTCACCGCGGCGGGGGAGGTCTTCGTCAATTATCTGCGCGAGCAGAGCGGTGACGTCGAGCGCATGAAGTCGCAGATCGAAGACCTGAAAGGGCTTCGCCGCGGGACGGTGCGCATAGCCTGCAGCCAAGCGCTGGCGGTCGACTTCCTGCCGCGCGAGATCGCGGCGTTCCGCGAGCGGCACGCACTGGTCTCGTTCGAGGTCAAGGTGGCCGACCACGTGCAGGCGATGGCGGCGCTTGCCGCCTACGAGGTCGATCTCGTGCTGGTGTTCCGCCCGCCGTTCCTCGCCAGTTTCCACCCGCTGATGACGCTGCAGCAGCGCCTGGTGACGGTGATGCGTGACGATCACCCGTTGGCTGGCCGCAAGACCGTGCGGTTGCGCGACTGTGCGCGCTATCCCGTGGCGCTGCCGGAGCGCACCATCGGCGGGCGCCAGCTGCTCGACGAGGTCATGGCGCGCAGCCGGCTGAATTTCCAGATCGCCGCCGAGTTCGAACTCGTTCGAGCTCCTGCGCAGCCTGGTGATGCATGCCGGGCTGATCTCGTTCCAGATTCGCATCGGCACGCTGGCCGAGGGCAACAAGCTCGGCCTGGTCGCCCGCGAGATCGACGACCGCGACGTGCCGCGCGCCGACCTCGTGCTCGGCCAGCTGCGCGGGCGCAACCTGCCGGTGCCCTCCGCGATGTTCGTCGAGCGCCTCGCGCGCGCGCTCGAGGCGATGCCAGGCGAAGGCGTCGCGAGCGCGCAAGCCGTGGGCTGAACGCTCCGGTGTCAGGGCTGCGAGCCACGAACGCTGATCGCCGCCACGCCCGCGCCGACCAGCAAGGTGCCGCCGATGCGGTTGAGGTTCCTGATCGCGCGCGGATTGCGGAAGGCGACGCGCACCCGCGCCGAGACCAGCGCGTAGCCGAAGGCATTCGCGAATGCGAGCAGAAGGAAGGTCGCTTCGAGGATGAGCACCTGCGGGAGGAATGCCTGCGACGGGTCCACGAACTGCGGCAGGAAAGCGATGAAGAACGTGATTCCTTTCGGATTGAGTGCCGCCACGATCCACGCGTGAGCCAGCATCCTGAGCGAGGTGACGGGGTCGGTCCGCGGTCGCGCCTCGAGGGCGCCACCCGCCCGCCACAGCTTGATGCCGAGCCAGACCAGATAGGCCGCTCCAATCCACTTCAGCGCCGTGAACAGGGTCGCCGAGGACGCGAGCAGCGCACCGACGCCGAGCACCGACAACGTCATGGCGGTGAAATCGCCGAGCGCCACGCCGAGCGCGGTCGGCAGGGCAGCCCGCCAGCCTTGTCCCAGGGCGTATGAGACGACCAGGAGGATGGTGGGCCCAGGAATGAGCAGCAAGATGGCGGATGCCGCCGCAAACGCAAGCCAGGTCTCGATCGTCACGGTGATGGTCCTCTGGCGCGCTCACCCCCCTGCGGCAGCACGCCTTGCTCTTCGGAGGGCATTCAACACACGGCCCGCGGTGCAATCAAGTTGCGCCGACGGTCATGAATTCCTACAGTCAGCCTAATCTCGACGCCCACTTGGGGGAAACGATGACCAGACGACCGAAGGCGCTTTCGCGACGCCATTTCATCAAGACCAGCAGCACCCTCGCTGCCGCCCTCGCGGCGCCCGCCATCCTGCGGGTCGGCTCGGCGCTCGCCGCCTACCCGGAGCGCCCGGTGAAAATCGTGGTCGCCAACACGCCGGGCGGGCCCTCCGACATCATCGCTCGCATCATGGCGGCAGCGCTGCAGGAGGCGAACGGCGGCTCCTTCATCGTGGAGAACAAGGGCGGCGGCGGCGGCAATATCGGCATGGGCCTGGTCGCCCGCTCCGACCCGGACGGCTACACCATCCTGCTCTCGACCAGCGCCTTCTCGGTCAACCCCGGACTCTACAACAGTCCCCCGTACGATCCCTTCAAGGACTTTACCGCGATCTGCGAGCTCGCCGTCTCGCCGCACGTGTTCGCCGTCAAACCGGAGCTCGGCGTCAACACGATGAAAGAGTTCGTGGCGCTCGCCAAGCAGAACCCGGACAAGTTCAACGTCTCCACCCCGCCGATCGGCACCACGCCGCATCTCCAGGCCGAAGTGCTCAAGCTGCGCGAAGGCCTGCCGCGCATGGCGACTATCGTGTTCCCCGGCGGCGGCGACGCGCTCAAGGCGGCGATGTCGGGAACCGTGCAGCTCTCCTCCGGCGTGCTCGCGCCGGCGCATCCGCACATCAAGGCCGGCACCATCAAGGGCCTCGCCGTCACCGGCGAGAAGCGCTGGCACGACCTGCCCGATATCCCCACGATGCTGGAAGCGGGTTATCCGGATTTCGTGTTCGAGACCTACACGGCGCTGATGGCGCCGGCAAAGACGCCGCCCGACGTCGTCGCCTGGCTGGAAAAGGCGGCGCTCGATCAGTTGCACAAGCCCGACCTGCGCAAGCGGCTCACCGAAGCCGGCTTCGAGGTGACTGCCAAGCCCGGCAAGGGCCATGCGGAACGCCTCGCAAAGGAGGTGCCGATGTTCCGCGACATCGTCAACAAGGCCGGCATCCAGCGGCTGTGAGCACGCCGTCCGATCCGCCGCGCGCCTGGCCGGATCGCGTCCACGCGCATTTCCGGCGCGTCGGGGTTTCCCAGGTCGGTTATGTGCCGGATACCGGTGCCGCGCGGCTGATTGCGCTGTGCCAGGCCGATCCCGACATCACCGACGTGGTGCTGACGAGCGAGGCGGAAGGGGCGGGCCTCGTGGCCGGCGCCTCGCTCGGCGGCAAGCGCGCCGCGCTGCTGATGCAGTCGAGCGGTGTCGGCAACAGCATCAATACATTCACCATGCTGCAGACCTGCGGCTTTCCCTGCCTCGTGGTGGTGACCATGCGCGGCGAGTTCGCCGACTTCAATCCGTGGCAGGTGCCGATGGGCCTGCTCACCGAGCCGGCGCTCAAGGGCTGCGGGTTTCTCACCCAGCGGATCGAGCAGGCCGCCGACGTCGATGCGCTGGTTGGCGCCGCCTGCGACATGGCGTACGGCAGCAGCCTGCGCGTGGCGGTGCTGCTGGCGCAGCGCCTGGTGGAACGCGGCGGCGGAGGGCATTGATGGATCGGCGCGAATTCGTGGCCCGCCTGCTGCGCGAGCGCGGCGACCTCATGGTGGTCACCGGGCTCGGCACGCCCACCTTCGACGTCGCGGCGTGCGGCGACCATCCGCTCAATTTCTATCTGTGGGGCGCCATGGGCAGCGCCACCATGGTAGGACTGGGTCTTGCCCTCGCCCGCCCAGAGCGCCGCGTCGCCGTGATCACCGGCGACGGCGAAGCCCTGATGGGGATCGGCGGCCTCGCCACCGTCGGGGTGCAGCAGCCGAAGAACCTGGCCATCGTCGTGCTCGACAATGGCCACTACGCGGCGACCGGCATGCAGCCGACCCACACCAAGGCCGGCATCGACCTGGTCGCGATGGCGCGCGCCTGCCGCTTCCCGAAGGCGGAGCTGGTGTCCGAGCTGGACGAGGCCGCCGCGTTGCGCGACCTGCTGCACGGCGGGCAGGGGCCGATCTTCGTCCAGGCCAAGGTGAAGGATTCGAAGCTCCCGCGCATCCTGACCAGCCGCGACGGGCACGAGATCAAGCACCGCTTCCTGCAGGCGGCGGGGCCGGCTTAGACTCCATCACTCCGGCTTGGCGCCGGAGAATTTCACCACCTTGGCCCATTTCTCGGTTTCCTCGGCGACGAGCTGGCCGAACGCGGCCGGCGAGCCGGTCAACGCGTCGGCGCCCATGTCGGCGAACTTCGCCTTGAGCTTCGGATCGGCGAGGGCCGCATTGATCTCGCGGTTGAGCGTCGCAATGATCTCGGCCGGCGTGCCCATGGGCGTGCCGATGCCGTACCACGAGCTCGCCTCGTAGCCGGGCAGGAACTCGCCGATGGTCGGCACCTCCGGCAACGCCTGCGAGCGCGTCGCGGTGGTCACCGCGAGCGCGACCAGCTTGCCGGCCCGGATGTGCCCGATGGTCGAAGCGGTGGTGCCGAAGAACACCTGCACTTGGCCGGCGAGCAGGTCGGTCATCGCCGGCCCGCCGCCGCGATAGGGGACGTGCACCATGTCGATGCCGGCCATCATCTTGAACAGCTCGCCGGCGACGTGCTGCTGGCTGCCGGGTCCGGCCGAGGCGAAATTGATCTTGCCCGGATTGGCCTTCGCGTAGGCGATGAACTCCGGGACCGTCCTGGCCAGAACCGACGGGTTCATGTTCATCACGTTGGCGACGCGGGCGATGCCGGCAACCGGCGCGATGTCGCGGATAAAGTTGAACGGAAGCCGGTCGTAGAGCGTCGCGTTGATGGCGTTCGCCGGCGCGACCAGGAACAACGTGTAGCCATCGGCGGGCGAGCGGACGACCGCCTCGACCGCGATGTTGCTTGCCGCCCCCGGCCGGTTATCGACGACGAACGGCTGGCCGAGACGCTCGGTGAGCCATTGGGCGATCAGCCGCGCGAAGATGTCGGTCGCACCCGCCGGCGTGTAGCCGGTGACTAGGCGCACCGGGCGCGCCGGATAGGACTGTGCCGACGCCGGATGTGGCAGGCCGAGGAGGGCGGCAGCCGTCGCTGCCAGGGCCAGGAAGCGGCGGCGGGCGAGCGGCATCATGATCTCCGATCGGTGGCGCTAGGCGCCCATTATGATCCGATTGGCGTGGAGAAGAAACGTGCCCCCTGCAGATCTGCAGATCGAAAAGGGGCTAGAGCTCGGCCCACTGCCGCAGAAGGTTGTGATACAGCGACGTCAGCGTCACCAGCGAGGGATGCTCGGGGTGGTCGGCGGTAAGCCGCATGATCGACAGGTCGAGGTCGAACAGGAGGCGGCGCTGCGTGACGTCGCGCACCATGCTCTGCGTCCAGAAGAACGAGGCGATGCGCGAGCCGCGCGTCACCGGATTGACGTGGTGCACGCTGTCGCCCGGATAGACGATCATGTGGCCGGCCGGCAGTTTCACGGCGTGCTCGCCGTAGGTGTCCGCGACCACCAACTCGCCGCCGTCGTAGTCCTCGGGCGCGGAGATGAACAGCGTGGATGACACGTCGGTGCGCACGTAGCCGCCGCCACCCGGCATGGCGCGGATCGCGTTGTCCACATGCGCCCCGAACGTCATCGCGCCGTCGGCGTCGTAGCGATTGAACAGCGGCGGGAACACCTGCCTGGGCAGCACTGCCGTAATGAACATCGCGTTGCGGCCGAGCGCGGCGCGCACCACGTTGCCGAGATCGAGCGCCTCGGGCGAGCGCTCCGGAAGCTGCAGGTTGTGCTTGACCTTGGCCGACTGATGGCCGGCGGTGACGCGGCCGTCGACCCAGTCGGCGCGCCGCATGACCTCGCGGCATTGCGCGACTTCTGCCGCGGTCAGCACATCCGGGATATGCACCATCATGGCAGATTGCGCCTATCACCAGCGTGTTCGTACCGACAGTGCCGCATAGCGACCGGGAGCCGGTACGGCGTGACCCTGATAGTATTGCCCGTAGTAGAGCTCATCGGTGAGATTGTAGATGTTGAGCTGCACCAGCGTCGTCGGCGTGATCTTGTAGTTGGTCATCAGGTCGAAGCGCCAGAAGCTCGGCACGTAGGCCGTGTTGGTCGTATTGACGAAGGTCTCGGCCTGGTAGATGGCGCCGCCGCCCACCGTCCAGCTCGGGGTGATCTGGTAGGTCGTCCACAGCGTGAAATTGTGCGGTGGCGTTTGGGGCAGCTGGCGTCCGAGCTCGGCCAGGTTGGTGGTCTCGGAGATCTCCGAATCGAGGTAGCTGTAGCCGGCATAGACCTGCCACTGGTCGGTCACCCGGCCGGCCACGCCGAACTCCACGCCCTGCACCCGCGCCAAGCCGTCGAGCACGAGAACCTGCTGTGCGGCCGGGAGTGCCGGATCATTGGGGACGCGCAGGTTGGTCTTTTCGATCCGGAACGCAGCACCGGTAAGGGAGAGCCGGTTGCCCAGCAGATCGACCTTGGCGCCGACCTCGACCGAGGTGTTGCGCTCGGGCGCGAGCGTCACGCTTGCCGCGTTGTTCGCCGCGCCCGACAGCGTGCCGAACTCGGCCGACGGATTGAACGAGATCCCGTAGGCTGCATAGAGGCTCGAGTTCGGCGTGGGGTGGAACACCGCGCCGACGCGCCAGCTCGTGAGCCGGTCGGTGCGCTCGAGATGCCGGTTCGCCGGCGTCGCGTTGCCCGGATCGTCGAATTCCGTGGCGAAATGGTCGTAACGGATGGCGCCCATCACCTCGAAGTACTGGTTCAGCTTGATCTGGTCGTTGGCATAGACCGCATAGCTTTTCGAGTCGGTTTCGGTCGCCGGATTCCACCCGCCGAAAAAGCCGCCGAATCCGGTGTCGAGCGGTGCCACAAGGCTCGTGCGGCAGCGGATGTCGATCGGGGCGCACAGATTGTTGGCGTCCATCCCGTTGGCGCGCTGCTGGAAGCGCGTCTCTCGGGCGAACTCCATGCCGGCGATGGCCGTGTGTCGGAACCCGAACGTGTCGAATTTCGCTGCCAGCTCGGTCTGGTTCACCGCCAGCGTGTTGTCGGTTTCGGTCTGGAAATGCTGGCGGCCGAGCGTCATCAGGCCTATGGGGTAGAGCACCATGGGGTGGTTGGGATTGAGGTTGCCGGCGGTCGCGAACGGCACGTTGTTCGCGTCGCCGAGGCTGCGCGGAGCAGTCGGCCGCGCGAACCGGTCATTGTCGAAATAGCGCGTCGCGTTGGTGATCTTCACGTCGTCGGTGAGCCGATGCTCGATCCAGGCGGTGGCGATGTGGGTCTCGGTGTTGACCACGTCTTTCAGCGGCCCGCCGGCGACCCCGAACCAGTTGCTGCGCGGGATCGGCACCGGGGTGACGGGCCTCCCGTCGGGGAAATAGCCCAGGTGGGTGAGCGCGCCGGTGGTCGGACTGAAAACCGGTTGCGGCAGGTACGGGTGGCCGTAGTCGGGAACGCTGTTCTCGCCCTGGTAGATATAGGCGAGCGTCACCTTGGTCTTGTCGGTGACGTCGACGGCCACCGACGGCGCCACGCCCCAGCGCTTGGTCTCCACGTGGTCGCGGGAAGCGGTGTTCAGGTCCTGTCCCAGGGCGGCGATCCGCCACGCGACATTGCCGGCCTTGCCGCCCGCGTCGACTTCCGTGCGCGCGCCGAGCGGGCTCGCCACCGTCATCAAGGTCTCGAGATAGGTCTGGCCGGTCGGCAGCTTCGACACCGTATTGATGGCGCCGCCGCTGGTGCCGCGGCCGAACGCGAAGGCGGACGGACCTTTATAAACTTCAATGCGGTCGGCAGAGAACGTGTCGCGCACGTACCAACCTGGATCGCGGATGCCGTCGCGGAAAATGTCGCCGCGTGCCGCAAAACCCCGGATGATCGGGCTGTCGCCCTGCTGCCCGCCTTCGCCTGCCGAGAACGTGATGCCGGGGATGTAGCGCAGCGCATCTTCCATCGTGGTGATGTTCTGCTCGCGGATCACCTGCTGGGTGATCACGTTCACGGTCTGCGGCGTATTGATCAGCGGAGTCGGAATGCGCGACACGCCCGGGCTCGCCGCCTGATAGCCGGTGCCCGGGCCGGTCGCCTCTCCCTGGGCGGTTGCGGCGGGAGCCGGAGCGGCCGGCGCCGGCGCCGGCCGGGCCTGGCGGCGCGGGCGCGCCGGCGTTCGGGCGCGCGGCGGCGGGTTTACCTGGATGGTGGGCAGCGCCCCGGAGGATGGCTGGGCATCGGCCAAATCGGTGAGCAGCATCAGCGAGGCGAGGCTGACCGCGGTCGAGCCCCAGGCGAGTTTTCCCGGTTCGCTACACCCCACAATGCTGGATCGTTGACCCGCAACGCCGCTCGTTCTGCCCGCCCCGATAGACCCCATTTCTCGCTCCTGTCATATGGTTTCTTTGATCTACTTGAGAATAGATCTAATGTTTTTGTTGTTATCACCGAATTTCGCTTAACATGACAGGAAATATCAAGCAATTGCCATCAACGGGAGAGGATCACTATTGCCGAGACATAGTGTTACAAACACAACATCGTTTGTTTAGAATAACTATCATCTAGGATGATGCATCGTTTTATTGATTTAGAATAATTATTATCTATCTGCAGGGTCATTTTTTCTATTTTTTTGCGGTGCAGGGCGCCGTATGTAGGGCGAAGCTCGGACTTCGCTCGCATCATCGCCAGCCTCCGGTCGTCAGGAACGGTCCTTCGAGAACAAGTCGGGACGTGAAGAAGAACAATGCGTTGCTCTGTATCCCGCGTCATTCCTGCGATCGCACGAGGCCTTGTCCGGGCGGCGTTCGGGCTCTGGCTCGTGTGCGCCGCCCAAGTCGCCCCGGTGTCGCTTGTCGCAGAGGCGCAAACGGTCGCGCCGGGACAAGCCCCGGCCGCGCAGTCAACGCCGTCGAGCGACCAGCCGTTACCGCCGCCGCCGCCATCGAACGCCCCGTCGGCAGAGATGCCGCAGGTCGACGCCGACGCGACGCTGCCGCGCGACCTGTCGCCGTGGGGCATGTTCATGGCGGCCGACCATCTGGTCCAAGCCGTGATGATCGTGCTCGCGCTCGCCTCGGTCCTGAGCTGGACCGTATGGCTCGCCAAGAGCTTCGAGCTCATCGGCGCCAAGCGGCGGGCGCAGCGGGCGGTGCGCACGCTCGCCGAAGCCCGCACGCTGCACGAGGGCGTCGAGCGACTGCGCCGGAGCACAGGCCCCGTTGCGGCCTTCGTGCGCGCCGCCGAATGGGAGCTGCGCTTGTCGGCGGATTCACTCGAGAAGGACGGCGTCAAGGAACGGGTCGCCTCGCGGATCGAGCGCATCGAGGCGTCTGCTGCGCGGCGCATGAACCGCGGCACCGGTGTTCTCGCCACGATCGGGGCGATCGGGCCGTTCGTCGGGCTGTTCGGCACCGTGTGGGGCATCATGAACAGCTTCATCGGCATATCGCGGGCGCAGACCACCAATCTCGCCGTGGTCGCGCCCGGCATCGCCGAGGCACTGCTCGCGACCGCGCTCGGCCTCGCGGCCGCAATTCCGGCCGTGGTGATCTTCAACGTCTTCTCGCGGTCGATCGCCGGCTATCGCGGCCTGCTTGGCGACGGTGCGGCGGAAGTGATGCGGCTGGTGAGCCGCGACCTCGATCGCGCATTGTCCAGTCAGGCAGACGGTACGGGCCATCACCGACTGGCCGCCGCCGCGGAGTAGCGCGATGGGGGTGAGCCTGAAGCAGAGCCACGATGACGACCTAGCGCCGGTCTCGGACATCAACGTCACGCCGTTCATCGACGTCATCCTGGTGCTGCTGATCATCTTCATGATCGCCGCACCGCTCGCCACCGTGGATGTCGCGGTCGATCTTCCAGCCTCCAACGCGCAGCGCGAGCCGCGCCCGAAGAAGCCGATCTTCCTCACCCTCAAGCAGGATCGCACGCTGGCGCTCGGCGAGGAGGACATTCCGCGCGACGCGCTTGCGGCGGCGATCGACCGCACCACGGGCGGCGACAAGCAGCAGCGCCTGTTCCTGCGCGCCGACAAGGCGGTGTCCTACGGCGAGGTGATGGAGGTGATGAACCTGCTGCGTGCCGGCGGCTATCTCAAGATCGCGCTGGTCGGGCTCGAAATCGGTTTCGGTAACCGCGCGATGAGCGAGACGGCGGACATCTGGGAAGCTTCCGGACGGCGCGATGTCACGCGCTGGAGCCTCTCGTTTCTGTTGGTCGTCATGCTGCATGGCGGCGGCGCGCTGGCGCTGCTCACGCATCAGGACCGCGGCGAGGTAGCCGAGCCGTCGTCCGCCGTGGTGGTGGATTTCGCCACGCTGCCGATGGTCGATGCGCCGCCGCGCGACATCGCGCCGGGAATCGAGCAGGTGCAGACGGAAGCGGCGCCGCCGCCGGCAGAAGCCAAGCCCGATCCCATCCGCGAGGCGGAGCCGGTGCGCGAGTCGGTGCCGGTTCGCCTCGCCGAGGCGCGCCCGGTCGAGCTGACCGAGGTGAAGCCGGTGGCCGAAGATCCGGTGCCGATCCGCGAGCTTCCCGTCGTCGCGGATGCCGAAGTGACGGTCGCGACCGTCGTGCCGCCGCCACCCGCGCAGGTCGTCGAGGAGAAAAAGGAGGAAGAGGAGAAATCGGAGCAGCCGGCGCCGGCGCTCGCCACCGCGCCGGAAACGACGGCGCCGAGCGCCGCGACCGTGCACAGCGCCTCGCTGACGAGCTGGAAGATCCGCATCGCCACCCATCTGCAGCGCTACAAGCGCTATCCGACCGCAGCCGCCGCGCGGGGCCAGCAGGGCATCGCGGAGCTGCAGTTCACCGTCGACCGGACCGGGCACGTGATGTCGGCAAGCCTGCAGCGCGGCTCGGGGCACGCGCTGCTCGACGAGGAGACGCTGGCGCTGATCCGCCGCGCCCAGCCGCTGCCGCGCCCGCCCGGCGACGTCGCCGGTCACGACTTCACCTTCACGGTCCCGGTCCGGTTCAGCAACAAATGATCCGCCTGCTAACCCGCAAGCTGTTCGGGTCCGCCAACGACCGTCGGGTGCGCAAGTACCAACCGCGGGTGGATGCCATCAACGCGCTGGAGAAGGAGCTGACGGGTCTTTCCGACGAGGCGTTGCGGGCGCGCACCGAGGCGTTCCGCAAGCAG
Organism: uncultured Alphaproteobacteria bacterium; assembly: GCA_963777755.1. GTDB lineage: Bacteria > Pseudomonadota > Alphaproteobacteria > Rhizobiales > Xanthobacteraceae > DATFWC01. The sequence goes on along the minus strand of CAVZSC010000035.1, from coordinate 165,979 downwards.
GTGGCGGACGGGACGTCGCTCGACGACCTCCTGGTGCCGGCGTTCGCCACGGTGCGCGAGGCGGCCAAGCGCACGCTCGGGCAGCGCCATTTCGACATGCAGATGATCGGCGGCATGGTGCTGCACGAGGGCAAGATCGCGGAGATGAAGACCGGCGAGGGCAAGACGCTGGTGGCGACGCTGCCGGTGTACCTCAATGCGCTGGCCGGGCGCGGCGTGCACGTGGTGACGGTGAACGACTACCTGGCGCGGCGCGACGCGGAGTGGATGGGGCAGGTGTACGGTTTCCTCGGGCTCTCGGTGGGCGTGATCGTGCACGGGCTCGACGACGAGGAGCGCAAGAAGGCGTACGACTGCGACGTCACCTACGGCACCAACAACGAGCTCGGGTTCGACTACCTGCGCGACAACATGAAGTACCGGCTGGAGGACATGGTCCAGCGCGGGCACATCTACGCGATCGTCGACGAGGTGGACTCGATCCTGATCGACGAGGCGCGCACGCCGTTGATCATCTCCGGTCCGCTCGACGACCGGTCGGATTTCTACAACACGATCGACGCCTACATCCCGGGGCTCGACAAGAGCGACTACGAGGTGGACGAGAAGCAGCGCACGGTGGCGCTGACCGAGGCCGGGATGGAGAAGATGGAGCAGCGGCTGCGCGCCGACGGGCTGCTCAAGGCGGAGACGCTGTACGACGTGGAGAACGTGTCGACGGTGCACCACGTCAACCAGGCGCTGCGGGCGCACAAGCTGTTCCAGCGCGACAAGGACTACATCGTGCGCAACGGCGAGGTGGTGATCATCGACGAGTTCACCGGGCGGATGATGCCGGGCCGGCGCTATTCTGAAGGGCTGCACCAGGCGCTGGAGGCCAAGGAGCACCAGCCGATCCAGCCGGAGAACCAGACGCTCGCCTCGATCACGTTCCAGAACTATTTCCGCATGTACGAGAAGCTGGCCGGCATGACCGGCACGGCGCTCACCGAGGCGGACGAGTTCCTCGACATCTACGGGCTCGACGTGGTCGAGGTGCCGACCAACATGCCGATGATCCGCGACGACCAGGACGACGAGGTCTATCGCACGGCGGGGGAGAAATACCGGGCGATCATCACGCTCTTGGAGGACTGCAAGACGCGCGGCCAGCCAGTGCTGGTGGGCACCACCTCGATCGAGAAGTCGGAGAGCCTGGCCGAGATGCTGGTCAAGCAGGGCTGGGAGCAGCACGATTTCAGCGATCCCAACGCCTTCGCGGCGCTCTACAGCGGCGACGACGGGGCGGCCAAGACCAAAGTGTTCGCGGTGCTCAACGCACGCTACCACGAGCAGGAGGCCTACATCGTCTCGCAGGCCGGGGTGCCGGGAGCGATCACCATCGCCACCAACATGGCGGGCCGCGGCACCGACATCCAGCTCGGCGGCACCGGCCGGGATGCGGCGCGGCTCAAGGAGAAGGCGCTTGCCGCGGGCGGGCTGTTCGTGCTCGGCACCGAGCGGCACGAGAGCAGGCGCATCGACAACCAGCTGCGCGGCCGCTCGGGACGCCAGGGCGATCCCGGGCGCTCGAAATTCTTCCTCTCGCTCGAAGACGACCTGATGCGCATCTTCGGGCCGGCCAAGCTCGATCGTCTGGGAATTCAAGGAGGACGAGGCGATCATCCATCCGTGGATCAGCAAGGCGCTGGAGAAGGCGCAGCAGAAGGTCGAGGCGCGCAATTTCGACATCCGCAAGAACATCCTGAAATTCGACAACGTGATGAACGACCAGCGCAAGGTCGTGTTCGAGCAGCGCATCGACTTGATGAAGGAGGCGGCGATCTCCGAGGTGGTCGCCGCGATGCGGCACGGGTTGGTGGATGACCTGGTGGCGCAGCATCTCCCGGATGCGGCCGATCGGGCAACCTGGAACTGGGTGATGCTCGACCTGGAGGTGAGGGGAGTCCTCACGCTCGATGTCCCGATTCTGTCGTGGATGAGGGACGACAGCATCATGCCCGCGCAGGTCCGCGACCACATCGTGCGGCTGGCGGATGCCTGGATGGCGGCCAAGCGCACGCGCTGGGGGGAGGAGCGGGTGCGGCTCGTCGAGCGACGCATCGTCATGGCGCTGCTCGATGACCTGTGGCTGCGCCACGTCGACCGTCTGGAGCAGTTGCGCCGCGCCGCGCCGTTGCGCGCGCACGGGCGGCGCGATCCGCTCGTCGAGTTCAAGATCGAGGCGTTCCACCTGTTCGAGCTGATGCTGCGCCAGCTGCGCCGCAACGTGACGGCGGCGACGATGCGGGTCGGCTTCGCCGACGATGCGGCAGCGGAGGCGGTCGAGAGCGACGCCGAGCACGAGATCGTCGTTCCGCCCGACCTTGCCCTGGTGCTGCACTGATGCACGGGTCGCTGCCGCTCAAGAGCCGCGCCTTCTGGCTACGCCAGATGCGCCAGTGGCATTGGATCAGTGCGGCGGTGTGCCTGATCGGCATGCTGGCGTTCGCGCTCACCGGCATCACCCTCAATCACGCCGGGCAGATCGAGGCGAAGCCGCAGGTGACGGCGCGCAGCGCACGGCTCCCGGATGACTTGCTGCGCGCTGCCAAGGCCGCGCAGCAAAGCGCAAAGCAATCGCTCCCGCCGGGCTTGCGCACCTGGGTCGAGCAACGACTCGGCATCACAGTCGGCAATCGCGAGGCCGAATGGTCGCAGGAGATCTACCTGTCGCTGCCGCGTCCGGGCGGCGACGCGTGGCTCGCCATCGACCTCGATACCGGGGAAGCCCGCTACGAGCAGACCGATCGCGGCTGGATTGCGTATCTCAACGACTTGCACAAGGGGCGGCACACCGGCATCGCCTGGTCGTGGTTTCTCGATCTCTTCGCGGTTGCCTGCGTGGTGTTCTGCGTCACCGGCCTGGTGCTGCTGCAACTCATGGCCGACCAGCGCAGGTCGACTTGGCCGCTGGTCGCCGCCGGGCTCATGGTCCCGCTAATCGTGGCGATCCTCTTCATTCATTGAGGTGACGATGCGCGTTCTGATGTCGATGACGTTGAGCGGTCTGACAGCGTGGCCGGCGGCGGCGGCCGACGTGAGGCTGTCGATCGAGATTCCACGGCTCAACGTCGCCGAGTATCACCGGCCCTATGTGGCGATCTGGCTCGAGCGCTCCGACCAGAGCTTCATCGGCAACGTCGCGGTCTGGTACGACTTCAAGCTCAAGGACAACGAGGGCACCAAGTGGCTCAAGGACCTGCGGCAATGGTGGCGCCGCAGCGGCCGCGAGCTGACGATGCCGGTCGATGGTCTCACCAGCGCGACGCGGCCGCCCGGCGAGCATCAGCTCCGCATCAACCTCGACAAGCAGCCGTTCGCGGCGCTCGGCGCGGGTGGCTACCAGCTGGTCGTGGAGGCGGCGCGCGAAGTCGGCGGGCGCGAGCTCGTGCGCATCCCGTTCCAGTGGCCGCCCCAGGCGGAGCAGGTCGTCAAAGCCTCGGGACAACACGAGCTCGGCGCCGTCGCGCTCGATCTCAAGCCGTAAGACGAGCCGTAGAATAGGAGGATGGTCATGCGAAAACCCTTGCTATGGTCACTGCTTGCGTTGTGCCTGTGCGTGCCGCTCGGCGCCCAGGCGCATCGGGTCTGGATGCTGCCGTCGGCCACCGTCCTGTCGGGCGATGACGTGTGGGTGACGATCGACGCCGCGGTATCGAACGACCTGTTCTATTTCGAGCATTTTCCACTGCGCATCGCCAGCATCGGCACGCCGCCCGCCGACATGCCCGGCGGCCGCGCCGTGCGGCCGGCCGAGCTCTTCATCACCGCGCCCGACGGCGCGAAGGTGGAGGCGAAGAACGGCAGCATCGGCCGCTATCGCAGCACCTTCGACGTCCACCTCACCCAGAAGGGTACCTACAAGATCGCGGTGCGCAACGACGGCGTGTTCGCCAACTGGAAGGTCGGGGGCGAGACCAAGCGCTGGCGCGGCACGGCGGAAGCATTCGCCAAGGAGGTGCCGATCGAAGCGGACGGCCTGCAGGCGACGCTGTCGCACAGCCGGGTGGAGGTGTTCATCACCTCCGGAAAGCCGACGCGCGACACCCTGAAGGTCACCGGCAAGGGCCTCGAGCTCGATCCCGTGACCCACCCGAACGACCTCGTCGCCGGCACTGCCGCAACCTTCCGGCTGCTGATCGACGGCAAGCCGGCGCCCGATCTCAAGGTTGCGGTCGTCCCAGGCGGCAGTCGCTATCGCGACAAGCTGGGCGAGATGAATCTGACGACCGGGCCGGATGGGGCTTTCAGCGTCACCTGGCCGGAGCCCGGCATGTACTGGATGGAAGCCGTGCTGCGCGACGACAAGACGCAAGTTGCCGGCATCAAGCAGCGGCGCGCGAGTTACGTGGCGACGCTCGAGGTGCTGCCGCCCTGAACCGCTGGAGTTGCGCGCGTGCACGCAGGCGCCGACGCTCCCTCGACGCGGCGCGTGCTGGTCCCGCTCGACGTGGCGCCGGCGGTGCGGCTGCCCGCATCGCGCGCCGCGCAGGTGCTGGCGCTCGGCGGCGAGACCATGGGCACAACCTGGTCGGTCAAGCTGGTGCCGCCGGCGCAGCTTTCCGTGCACCCGCTGCGCGCTGGCATCGAAGCCGTGCTGGACGGCGTAATCGGCGAGATGAGCACGTGGGTCGCGGGCTCCGACATCAGCCGCTTCAATCGCGCCGCGGCGGGCACCTGGTGCGTCCTGCCGCGCGATTTTCTTTCGGTGTTGCGGTGCGCGCTCACGGTGGCCGAGCGGTCCGGCGGCGCCTACGACCCGACGATCGGCGCGCTGGTCGATCTGTGGGGATTTGGCCCCGGTGGATGCCCGGGAGTCGTCCCGCATCCCGATGCGATTGCAGCCGCACGTGCAGCGTGCGGCTGGCAGCGCGTGAAGCTCGACCGCGCATCGCGCGCCCTGCAGCCGGGCGGCGTGCAGCTCGATCTGTCGTCGGTTGCGAAGGGTTTCGCGGTCGACAAGGTATCGGCTTATCTGGCGAGCCGCGGCATCACCGACCGCCTGGTGGAGATCGGCGGCGAGCTCGCCGGGCAGGGGATCAGGCCCGACGGACAGCCGTGGTGGGTCGCGCTCGAAGATGGGGCGGCGATACCCGGAACGGTGGTGGCGCTGCATGGCCTGGCCGTTGCGACGTCGGGCGACGGCCAGCGCTGGTTCGACGCCGGCGGCCGGCGCTGGTCGCACACGATCGACCCACGCACAGGATGCCCCGTGTCCGATCGGCTGGCGTCGGTGACTGTCTTGCATCGGCGCTGCATGTGGGCGGACGCGCTGGCGACCGCTTTGCTGGTGCTGGGACCCGAGGACGGCTTCGGGCTTGCGGAGCGATTAAATCTTGCGGCGCGGTTCGTGGTGCGACGCGCGACCGGATTCGACGAGACCATGACCCCTGCGATGGCGGCGATGCTCGAATGACCGCGCTCACTCGTGCTTGGGGATGCCGGCTTTCTCGATCACCGCCGCCCATTTGGCGATGTCGCCCTTCATGCGCGCGGTCATCTCGTCCGGGGTGCTGCCGCGCATCTCCATGCCGAGCTTGGTCGCCTTGTCCTGCACGTCGGGGCTCGGCAGCACCGCATTGATCGCCCGGCTGAGGATCTCGACGACCGGCTTCGGCGTTGCGGCGGGCACCGAGATGCCGTTCCAGCTCACCACGTCGAAATCCTTGAGGCCTCTCTCCTGCACGGTAGGCAGGGCCGGCAGGTAGCTCGTTCGCTTCGGGCCGGTGGAGGCGAGCGCGATCATCTTGTTGTCGGCGAGCACGCCTTGCACGGCCGCATAGAACTCGAACGCGATGTCGACGTCGCCGCGCAGGACCGCGGTCGCCATGTCGGGTGAGGTGCGGAACGGAACGATCGTCACGTCGATGCCCGCGGTGCTGCGGAACAGCTCGGCGGCGAGGTTCTGCGTGCTGCCGGGATTGATGGTGGCGATGTTGAGCTTTCCCGGGCTCGCCCGTGCCGCCGTCACGACGTCCTGCACGGATTTGAACGGCGAGCCCGCCCGGGTGACGATCAGCAGGTCGAAGAAGGACGTGGTCGAGGTCGGCGCGAAGTCGGTCAGGATATTGTAGGGCAGGGACTTGAACAGCGACACCGCGATGGCGTTGTGGTTGCCGGTCATCATCACGGTGTAGCCGTCGGGCGCCGCCGCGGCGCCCGCCTTGGCGGCGACAATGCCGCCGGCGCCCGGCCGGTTGTCGACGACGACCGGCTGCTTGAGATGGCCGGCGAGCTTGTCGGCGAGAATGCGCATGCCGGCGTCGGCAATGCCGCCCGCTCCATAGGGGACGATGAGCTGCACGGTGCGGTTCGGATAGTCGGTCTGGGCGTTCGCCGAGGCCGTCAGGACGGCGAGGGCAACAATCGTAATGGTCGCATGCTTGGTCATCCGGTTCCCCCTTTTTCGGTGCTTGTCGCCATCTTTGCACCGTCGTGCACGTGGTCAAGCAGCCTTTATTCGGGACGGCGCGCGGTCGCCGCGGCGGCCGCTCCATCCATTGCGCATCCCCCGGTTGCCACCTTGATGCGCCACGACTCCAGGCGTAGCCTTCGTCCAATTCAACGGAGGACAACGCCATGACAACGGTCGGCCGTGCACTCCTGCCCATCCTGCTTGCGCTTGCCGCCTCGACGGCCTCGGCCGACACGGTGCGCATCTATGTCACCAACAGCGCCGGCGATTCGATCCATGTCATCGATCCGGCGACCAACAAGGTCGTGCAGGAGATCAAGGGCATCGAGGCCGCGCACGGCGTCGGCTTCGCCCCGGACGGCTCGCAGGTCTATGCCAGCAACGAGGCCAACTCGACGCTCGACGTGTTCGACCGCAAGAGCGGCAGGCTGATCAAGAAGGTGCCACTGAGCAACCATCCGAACAACATCGCGGTGACCAAGGACGGCAGCCGCGTGGTGGTGGGGATCGCGCGCGATCCCGGCGCGCTCGACGTCATCGATACGGCGACGCTGACGCTCAAGAAGAGCATCCCGGTCAACGGGCGGCTGCACAACGTCTATGTGACGCCGGATGGCAAGCACGTGATCACCGGCTCGATCCGCAGCAAGACGATCACGGTGATCGACCTGGCGACCGAGGAGCCGGTCTGGGCGCTCGTGCTCGACAAGGGTGTCCGACCCATGACGATCGAGGCGGGGCCGGACGGCGCGACGCGCCGCATCTTCGTGCAGCTGTCCGATCTCAACGGCTTCGCGGTGGTCGATTTCGCCGAGCGCAAGGAAGTCGCCCGCATCGAGCTGCCGAAGACCACGACCGCGTTCGCGACCGACCCGGGGCGCGCCACCTCGCCGTCGCACGGCATGGGCGTCTCGCCCGACGGCAAGACCCTGTGGGTCACCAGCATCCCCAACAACGCCGTGTTCGCCTACGCGCTCGACGACCTGCGGCTCATCGGCCAGGTCGCGCTGCCGGACCTGCGGTTGCCCGGCCACGGACCGATCGCCTCGGTGCCCAACTGGGTCACGTTCACGCCCGACGGCAAGACCCTGTATGTGTCCACGGCGGCGCTGCGCTCGGTCTCGGCGATCGACACCAAGGCGATGAAGCTGATCGCCAAGATCCCGGTGGGCGAGGTGCCCAAGCGCATCAACACGATGGTGATCCCGAGCGGTGCCAAGCCCTCGGCTACTTCCTCGCCCGGGCGGCGAGCGTCGCTCCGTTGATCCACTGCACCAGGTTGCGGTAGTCGGGGTCCTCCCGGGAAGCGAATTGCCGGCCGCCGGAATGGTACACGTTGCCGCCGGCTTCGGGGGCGAGCGGCTGCGTGGTGAGACGGCTCGCGCCCGGGTCGCCGGGCGTGACGAGCTTCGCGACGGTCTCGAAATTGCGACGGGACTGTTCCTCTTTCCAGGCCTTCTCGCCCGGCGGCAGCCGGGTCAGGCGAAACGCATTGTTGGCTTCTTCGCCGTGGCACACGACGCAGCGGGTGTGTCCGGCGCGTTTCTTGAGAAAGACCGGCTCGACGCGCGCCTTGAAGAATTCGTAGTCCAGCGTCGGTTTTGACTGCGCCTGCGTGTCCGACATGGCGAGCGCCGCGCACGCGGCGAGTGCGACCATGGCCGTCAAGCGTTGCAACATTGGACTCCTCCCTCGGCGGGTCGTCGTCACACCATGATCGCGGCGGGATCGGGTGGGCTCGCGAACAGCTGCTCCACCGCGGCCCTGCGCCGCTCCAGCGCCAGGCGCTGGTTGATATAGCCCTTGTCGGTGATCTCGTTGGCGTCGATCGAGGGCGGGTCGGCGAGCAGGAGCACGCGGGCGACCTGCTGGGAGGCGCCGCCGTGCGCCGCATTCCATCGCGCGAGCGCGGCGCGCACATGCTCGCGCACCGCCGGGTGGCCCGCGAGCTGGGCGAGGTCCTGCGGCGCGCCTTCGCCGATCAGCGTGCGGCAGCCGGCGACGTTGAGCCAGGCGAGCAGGCCGATGCAGTCGCGGTTCTCGCCGGCCACGATCGCATCCTGCAGTGCCGGCGTGGTCGCGGCGAGCACGCCGACGCGGAGCGCCCCCACGTGCACCCAGGTGCCGGTGGTGAGCTTGAAATCCTCGGCCAGGCGGCCGTCGAACACGATGCCCCGGGTCGGGTCGGCGGGATCGGACAGGCGCACCGCATCGCCCGGTCGATAGAAGCCTTCCTCGTCGAAGGCGGCTTCGGTGAGGTCGGGCCGCTTCCAGTAGCCGGGCGTCACGTTGGGGCCGCGCACGCGCACTTCCAGCTTGGCGGCGCTCGGCACCAGCTTGATCTCCACGCCGGGCGCCGGCACGCCGATCGGGCCGGCGCGGTCGATCAGGAAATGCGCCATGGTGGCCATCGGCGCCGTCTCGGTCATGCCCCAGGACGAGGTCATCGGGATGCGCTCGCCGGTCGCGCGCGCCGACACCGCCTCGAGCCGCTCCCACAGGTCCTGAGGTAACGTGGCGCCGGCATAGAAGACGAGGCGCAGCCGGGCGAAGAACACGCGGGCGAGCGCCGGATCGCGCTCGAGGAACGGCAGCAGCGCGGCGAAGCCGGCCGGCACGTTGAAGAAGATCGTCGGCGAGATGTCGGCGAGATTTTGCACCGTCTGCTCGATCAGCCCCGGCACCGGCTTGCCGGCGTCGATGTAGAGCGTGCCGGCATGGCGCAGCACCAGATTGAAATTGTGGTTGCCGCCGAACGTATGGTTCCACGGCAGCCAGTCGACCAGCACGAGCGGCTCTTCGGTCACGAACGGCCACACCTGCAGGATCTGCTGCTGGTTGGCGGTGAGCATGCCGTGCGTGTTGATGACGCCCTTGGGCAGGCCGGTCGAGCCCGAGGTGAACAGGATCTTCGCCACCGTGTCGGCCGCGATCGCGGCCGCCGCCCGCTCGACGGCTACGCCGTCCTGTGTTTGCGTGAGCGCCGCGAACGGGGTGACGCGATCGAGATTGGCGCCGTTGCGGCTCGCCACGATCTCGCAACGCGAAAGATCGAGGGCGGCGAGCGCCTTGGCGAACGGCGCCGTATCGGCGACGTAGACGAGCCCAGGCTCGAGCAATTCGGCGATGTGCCGGAGCTTGAGGTGGTCCTGGCTCTGCAGCGAGTAGGCGGCCGAGACCGGTGCGACCGGGATGCCGGCCGTATAGCCGGCGAGCATCAGGAGCGCATGGTCGATCGCATTGCCCGACAGGATCATCACGGGGTGCGCGGCCGACAGTCCGCGCTCGATCAGCGCGGCGGCGATCGCATCGACCGACCGGCGCGCCTCCTCGTAGCGCAGGCTGCGCCAGGCGCCGCCGTCGGCGCGCTCGGCGAGGAACACGCGCGTCGGCGCTGCCTCGACGGCGGCCCGGAACAGGCCCGCCAGGCTCGGATTGCAGGGCGAAAGAGGCGTGCGCGAGGTGAGCCGGATGACTCCATCGGCCCCGCGTTCGCAGGCGATGTCGGGCGTCCCATAAGCGATCGGCCGGACCGGCGGTGTCGCGGCCTCGCGTCCGACGGCGGTTGCGGAGAGACTCATGGGCTTCCTCGATCCGGCGATGCTCGTTGTTCTGCGGGTACTGTAGTGCCGAATGGGCGGCGTGAAAATCGCCTGCCGGCTTCGGTACCAGATTGAGGGTTGACGGAGCAAAGGCCCCGTTGCTCAATCCCGCGACGTATCGACCCCCCGATCGGCCGTACCGCGTCTCCAAGCCTCTCCTCGCTCCGACTCCACCGGGAGGACGAACATCATGAAGCCTCGCTCCTTTTCACTCGCCCTGGCGGCAACCGCACTGGCGGCAGCCCTCGCCGCATTCCTTCTAATGCTGCCCATGAGCCCGCCGTCCGGCGAGGCCTGGGCGCAGGGTGCGAGCAAGAAATCGTCGAAGGCGAAATCCGCCCAGCCGAGCCAGCCGTCGCCGATCAGCGACGACGAGGATGATCCGGCCGTGTGGGGGAAGGTGTTTCCGCTGTGGTACGAGCTCTATCTCAAGACCACCGACATGGAGCGCACCAAGTACGGCGGCAGCGAAGCGGTGCCGCGCACGCCGACCAAGACCGATCCGCGCACGATGGTCTCGAGAAGCAAGGTGGAGGAGGACATCGGCCTGCGCACCATGTGGCAGGGATATGCCTTTGCGGCCGATTTCCGCGAGGAACGCGGCCACGCCTACATGCTCGAGGACCAGACCTTTACCCAGCGCCAGCAGGTGGTGGCGCAGCCGGGCGCCTGCATGAACTGCCATGCCTCGACCTACCCGGCCTACAAGAAGGCCGGCGACGGCGACATCACCAAGGGCTTCGAAAAAATCAACGCGATGCCCTACGCGGAGGCCGCCAAGCTGGTGAAGCATCCGGTGAGCTGCATCGACTGCCACGACGCCAAGACCATGGCGCTGCGCGTCACCCGTCCCGCCTTCATCGAGGGCATCCGCGCCTACAAGGCGTCGCAGGGGGTCGCCGACTACGACGTGAACAAGCAGGCGACGCAGCAGGAGATGCGCGCCTATGTGTGCGGCCAGTGCCACGTCGAATATTATTTCAAAGGCGCCGAGAAGCGGCTCGTGTTCCCCTGGGCCAAAGGCCTCAAGGTCGAGGAGATCCAGGCCTATTACGACGAGATCGCCTTCCGCGACTGGACCCACAAGGACACCGGCGCGGCGGCGCTGAAGGCGCAGCACCCCGAGTTCGAGCTGTGGAGCCAGGGCATCCACGCGCGCGCCGGCGTGCAATGCGCCGACTGCCACATGCCGAAGGTTCAATACAAGGGCGCGACGCTGAGCGACCATTGGGTGCGCAGCCCGGTGCTCAATCTCAAGGCCGCCTGCATGACGTGCCACCAGAAGCACGACTCCGGCATCACCGAGCGGGAGCTCAAGAACCGGGTCGAGCAGATCCAGGATCGTCACTGGAACCTGCGGCAGATTGCGATGACCGGCCTGTTGGGGCTGATCGCCGATCTCAAGCAGGCCAAGGAGGCCGGAAAGTCCGACGCCGACCTTGCGACGCCGCGCTATCTGCAGCGCCGCGCCCAGTTCTACCTCGACTTCGTCGAAGCGGAGAATTCAACCGGGTTCCACGCGCCGCAGGAGGCGGCCCGCATTCTCGCCGAGTTGGTCAACTACGCACGCCAGGGCCAGCTCGCGCTGCGCGACAAGGACTTCAAGCCGACGGTGCCAATCTACGATCTGCCGCCGCCGGCTCCTCCGGCAGCGACACCGACGCCGCGGTAGCGCCGGGAGATCGCGCGGCTTGCTTGACCGGACGGTGCTTTCGCCTGTTTTATGCTCGGCGAAACGCCAAGGAATTGCCATACGCGGCGCCCGCTGCGGTCGCGAACTCACTCGGCTCGCAGCTCGGCGGCGGCATCGAGGACGGCACGGATGACCTTGTCGTAGCCGGTGCACCGGCAGAGGTTGCCGGCGAGCCAGTAGCGCGCCTCGGTCTCCGTCGGATTCGGATTGCGGTCCAGCAGCGCCTTGGCGGCGACCAGCAGGCCCGGCGTGCAGAAGCCGCACTGCAGCGCTGCATGTTCCAGGAATTTTCGCTGCAGCGGATGCAGATCGTGCCCGCGCGCCATGCCCTCGATGGTCTCGATCGCGCGGCCTTCGGCCTCGACTGCAAGCATCAGGCACGAGCAGACCAGGCGGCCATCGACGGTCACGCTGCAGGCGCCACAGTCGCCTGAGCTGCATCCCTCCTTGCTGCCTGTCAGATGGAGCTCGTCGCGCAGCACATCCAGCAGTGTGAGCTCGCCCTCGCACAGGAACTCCGTGGGCTCGCCGTTGATCGTTGCCGATACGTGATACTTGCTCATCGACGCTCCCTTATCCACGCTCTCTTGCGCGCTCGTAGGCGATCGTCGCCGCCCGACGTGCCATCACGCCCGCTACCTTGATCCGATATTCGATCGTCCCGCGCTTGTCGTCGATCGGCTTGCAGGCGCGCCGCGCCGCCTGATCGAGTTCGTCGAGCGCTGTGGCGTCGAGAGCGCGTCCGATCAGGGCGGCGGCGGCATCCGCAACCAGGAGCGCGGTCGGGGCCACGGCACCCAGCACAACCCGAGCGTCGGTGCAGGTGCCGCCGGGATCGAGCGTGACACTGACCCCGGCGCCGACCACCGCAATATCCATCTCGGTCCGGGGGATGAAGCGGAGATAGGCGTCCGCTGAGCGGGGTGGACGCTTGGGCAGGTGAAACGCGACGATGAATTCATCCCGGCCGAGCGAGGTGCGCCCCGGACCCGTAACGATGCTTTCCACCGGAACGTCGCGCCGCCCGTTTGCGCCTGCCAACACGCAAGTCGCGCGCGCGGCGATCAGCGCAGGGACGCTGTCGGCCGCGGGCGACGCGTTGCAGAGATTGCCGGCAAGCGTCGCCCGCCCCTGGATCTGCGTCGAGCCAATCAGGTTGGCAGACTCGACCACACCGGGCCAAGCCTGCCGTAATGCTTCGCACTCGCCGATTACTGCACCGGAGGTTGCGGCACCGATTACGAAGGCGCCATCGCGCTCGCGAACACCCGACATGTCGGGGATCTTCTTGATATCGACGATCAAGTCCGGCCTGACCCGGCCGGACCGCAGCTGAACGAGCAGATCGGTCCCGCCGGACAGGACTTTCGCGACGCCGGAGGCTCCGGCGAGCGCGCGGACGGCCTCCTCGACCGTCGTCGGGGCGGCGTAGGCGAGCATGGGTGCGGCCCTCCCAAATGACCCGAGCGCGACGCTACCCCATGTTCTGGCGAAACGGAAACCGGGAACATGGCGGGCCGAACGCATCGACCGGATAGAGCCTAAAGCGCGTTTACGCGCGTCTGCGACGCGCTTTGGCAGGACGCACCGCGTGCGGTGGCTTGCATTTGCGCCCCTGCCGCGCGACGGTCAGGCTTGGCAGGCGCAATCGGGCGCCCCGGGGAGGCAGCCATGCAAGATGTCCCCACGAAGGCAACCGCAAGCCCGTTCAAATGGGTCGGAACCCGGCCGGTTCGTCCGGACGGGGTGCCGAAGGTGACGGGACGCGCGCTGTACGGGTCCGACCTCGCGATGCCGGGCATGTTGGTCGGCGGCATGCTGCGCTCGCCCCACGCCCATGCGCGCATTCGCTCGATCGACACCTCGAAGGCGGCCGCGCTGCCCGGCGTCAAGGCCGTGGTGACCTCCGCGGACTTCCCAGAGCAGAAATTCGAGTATGTCGGTCCGGAACGCGTCGCGCAGAACTTCTGGCATATGACGCGCAACATCATGGCGCGCGAGAGGGTTCTCTACGAGGGCCATGCAGTCGCCGCAGTAGCGGCGGCCAGCAAGACCATCGCCGACCAGGCGCTGTCGCTGATCGAGGTCGACTACGAGGTGCTGCCGCATGTCATCGACGTCGATGAGGCGATGAAGCCGGATGCGCCGCTCCTGTTTCCCGACTTGATTACCCGCGGGGTCGAGCCGCCGCCGAATCCCTCCAATATTTCCAAGCGGGTCGAATACAAGCTGGGCGACCTTGCGGCCGGTTTCGCGGCGGCCGACGAGATCGTCGAGATGTCGTTCAGGACCGCGCCCGTGCATCAGGCCTACATCGAACCGCAAGGTTGCGTGGCCCGCTGCGACGCCGACGGGCAGGGCGAGCTCTGGAGCTCCAGCCAGGGGCATTTCGTCGTCCGCGCCTACACCGCGCAGCTGCTCGGAATGAAGCTCGGCGACCTGCGCGTCTATCCGGCGGAGATCGGTGGCGCGTTCGGCGGCAAGACCGTGGTCTACGTCGAGCCGGTGGCCGTCATGCTCGCGCGCAAATCCGGCCATCCGGTCAAGCTCGTGATGAGCCGGGAGGACGTGTTCAAGGCGACCGGCCCGACGTCGGGTGCGTCGATGACCGTGAAGATCGGCGTCAAGCGCGACGGCACGATCGTCGCCGCCGACGGGCTCTTCAAGCTGCAGGCCGGCGCATTTCCGGGCTCGCCGTTCATGAGCACGTGCATGTGCGCGTTCGCTCCCTACGACATCCCGAATGCGCGCGCGATCGGTTACGACGTGGTCAGCAATCGCCCGAAGGTCGCGGCCTATCGCGCGCCGGGCTCGCCGATCGGGGCCTTCGCGGTGGAGAGCGTGCTCGATGTCCTGGCGCAGAAGATCGGCATGGACCCGCTGAAGCTGCGGCTCAAGAACGCCGCCAAGAAGGGGACCCAGATGCTCTCCGGCGGCAAGCTCGGGCACGACGGCTATGCCGACACGATCAAGGCGCTGCTCGATCATCCGGGGTATACGGTGCCGCTCGGCAAGAACCAGGCGCGCGGCGTCGCCTCCGGCTATTGGTTCAACGGCGGCGGCGAATCGAGCGCCACCGTGCACGTCAACGAGGACGGCACGGTCGTCGTCGCGACCGGCAGCCCCGACATCGGCGGCTCGCGCGCCTCGATGGCGATCATGGCGGCCGAGACGCTGGGGATCGACTATGACCAGGTGCGCCCGATCATCGCCGACACCGCGTCGGTCGGCTACACGCATGTCACCGGCGGCTCGCGCGTCACCTTCGCGACCGGCATGGCGGTGGTCGACACCACCAAGAAGATCATCCAGGAGCTGTGCGTGCGCGCGGCCAAGATGTGGAATGTCGACCCCGAGGGCGTCGTCTGGGAGGACGGTCACGCCAAGCCGGCGAGCAGCAACGTCGGCACCTTCAAGCCGCTGTCGCTCAAGGAGATCGCCGCGAAGCGCGCGCAGACCGGCGGGCCGATCGTCGCTGCGGCGTCGGTGAACCCCGCCGTGGTGGCGCCCGGTTTCGCCACCCAGTTCTGCGACATCGAGGTCGATCCGGAGACCGGCAAGGTGACGATCTTGCGGTTCGTCGCCGCGCAGGACGTCGGACGCGCCATCCACCCGAGCTATGTCGAGGGGCAGATCCAGGGCGGCGTAACGCAAGGCATCGGCTGGGCGCTCAACGAGGAGTACATCTACAATTCGCGCGGGCTCATGGAAAATGCGGGCTTCCTCGACTATCGGATTCCGGTGTCATCCGACCTGCCGATGATCGAGCCGATCATGGTCGAAGTGCCGAATCCCGATCATGCGTACGGCGCCAAAGGTGCCGCCGAAGTCAACATTTGCCCGCCGATGGCAGCCATCGCCAACGCGATCGAGCGCGCTGTCGGCACGCGGCTGACCGAATTGCCGATGTCGCCGCCGAAAGTGCGCGCCGCGATCGACGCGCGCGGGCAAAAGTAGAACAAGGGAACCGGACGACGACGCGCGAGCCGGGCGGCCTTGTTCACTTTCGCGAAGCGCCGCCGGCGGCCGCCTGCGGCCCCGGCGCCGAAACAGGTGCGCCGTCCCGGCTGGGGCTGCTCGGCTTCCTTGACCGGAAGGGGCTTTCGCCTGTTTTATGCTCGGCGCAACCGCCGAGGAACTCGTCATGGATGCTGGACAGGCCGCACCGTCGGAAATCGTCACCGCCGCCATTCTGGTCATCGGCGACGAGATCCTGTCCGGGCGCACCAAGGACAAGAACATCGGCTATATCGCCGAGTACCTGACCAATATCGGGGTCGATCTGCGCGAGGTCCGCATCGTCGCCGACGAGGAGGAGGCGATCGTCGCGGCGCTCAATGCGCTGCGCGAGCGCTACACCTACGTGTTCACCACCGGCGGCATCGGGCCGACCCACGACGACATCACCGCCGATTCGGTGGCGAAGGCGTTCGGCGTCCCGATCGACGTCGATCCGCGCGCCCGCGCGCTGCTGCTGACGCGCATCGCCGAGAAGGATCTCAATGAGGCGCGGCTGCGCATGGCCCGCATCCCGTCCGGCGCCGATCTCATCCTCAACAAGGTGTCGGCGGCGCCCGGGTTCCGCATCGGCAACGTGCACGTGTTCGCCGGCGTGCCGGCGATCATGCAGGCGATGCTCGACGAGGTCGCGCCGACGCTCAAGACCAGCGTGCGCATGCAGTCGCAGACGGTGCGGGCCGACCTGCGCGAGGGCGACATCGGCAGCGAGCTCGGCGCCGTCGCCAAGGCGCATCCCGAGGTGGTGATCGGCAGCTATCCGTTCTTCGACGACAAGCGCGGCCCCAATACCAACGTGGTGATCCGCGCGCGCGATCCCGACAAGCTCGCCGCCGCCGCCCGGTCGGTCGAGCAGATGCTCGAGCGCATGCGCGCGGCGCTGCAGCGCGGGTAGGGCAAGCACCGGTGAGGTCGGCGAATGCAGGGCGACCTCGTCATCCTGAGGCGCTCGGCGCACTCTTCGCGCCGAGCCTCGAAGGATGGTCGCCCGCCCGAGCGTGGGGCAATGTTCGTGCGTGTGACCGGCCGGCATCCGAAAACCTTCACAATCGCGGACATCGGTTGCCTATTCGATCACCTCGTCGGCGCGGGCGAGCAGGGTCGCCGGCACGGTGATGCCGAGGGCTTTCGCGGTCTTGAGGTTGATGATCAGCTCGAACTTGGTTGGCTGCTCGATCGGCAGGTCCGCGGGCTTCGCACCCTTGAAAATCTTGTCGGCGTAAGTCGCGGCGCGGAAATAGAGATGCGGGAAGTTTACCCCATAGGTCATCAAGCCTCCGGCCTCGATAAACTCCCTTCCGACATAAATGGCCGGCAGCCGGTTGCGCACTGCCAACTCGGCGATCATTCGGGTATTGGCCTGGAACAGGCCATCGAACGCGACCAAGAGAGCATCGACGCGCTTTTCGACCGCGGTTTCGAATGCGCGGCTTACGTCGTCTGCGCTTCGCACATCCAGCAGCTCGGCCTGGATACCCAAAGTGCGTGCCACACTTTTCGTGTCTTCCCATTGCGGAGGAGAAACCGGGTTGCTCATATTGGCAAACAGTGCAATTCGCCGCATGGCCGGAACCAGCTCGCGGATCAGCTCCATACGCTTGCTGGTCATTTCGTTGACGAAGGCGCTCAGCCCCGTCACGTTGCGGCCCGGGCGCGCAAGGCTGTCGACGACCAGAAGCGGATCGCCTACCGCCGCCATGACAATGGGAATCGTCTCGGTCACATTCTTAGCGGCCATCGCGGCCGGCGTTCCCCTGGCCACGATGAGGTCGACGCCGCGCCGGACCAGCTCGGCAGCCAAGTCCGGGAACCGGTCGCCGCGGCCATCGGCGGAGCGATATTCGATCGTATAGCGCTGTCCTTCGACGTAACCGAGTTCCCGCAAGCCGTTGCGGAAGGCGTCGAGGTGCACGACGTTGAGCGCCGGCGATATGGTCTCCAGCATGCCAATTCGATAGTGCTTCGCCGGCTGCTGCGCGTGTGCCACCAGCGGCCAAGCCCCCACTGCGCCGAGTAGCCCAGTGATGAATGCACGCCGTTTCACTCGATCACCTCATCGGCGCGCGCGAGCAGCGTCGGCGGCACCTGGATGCCGAGCGTCTTCGCGGTCTTGAGGTTGATCACCATTTCGAACTTGGTCGGCGCCTGCACCGGAAGGTCGGCGGGCTTCTCGCCCTTCAGGATGCGATCGACGTAGCCCGCCGCGCGCCGATGCGGGTCGATCGAATCCGGACCGTAGGAGATCAGGCCGCCGCCAGTGACGTAGAAGCGGAACGGGTAGACCGCGGGCAGTCGGTGCCGCGCCGCCAGCGTGATTATCAGTTCGCGATGAACGTTCGCCAACCCACTCGCCGGCACGATCAGGCCGCCATTCGCCCCGCGCGCGAATACCGTGACGGCTTGCTCGATTTCGGGCGCGTTGCGCACATCGATCGGGCGCAACTCCACCCCAAGCGACGGCGCCACGGCCTGGATTATGGCGAACTGACCGATCCCTTCGGGTATGGTGGGATCGCGCAGAACCGCCGCGCGCGTCACGCCTGGCGCGATCTCTTTGAGCAGCTCCAGCCACTTCGCGCTGACGCCATATTCGAATTGGGTAAAACCGGTGGCGTTGCCTCCCGGCTGCGCCAAGCTCGCGACGAAGCCGGCGCCGACCGGATCGGGGGTCTGCGTGAACACGACCGGCACGGTGCGGGTCGCCTGGAGCAGCCCACCCACGACTTGGCCGCCCGAGGCCAGGATGACTTCGGGGGCGAGCGCGACTAATTCTGCCGCGTATCTGCGAATGCGCTCGGCGTCGCCGGCAGTCGAGCGGGTGTCGATCCGCACGTTGCGGTCCTCGGTCCAGCCTAAATGCTGCAGCCCCTGCAGGAACGCTGCGAGGCGCGCCTTCATTTCCGGATCGTCCGTCGCCAGACTCATGAGGACGCCAATGCGCCGCATCCGCTCGGGCTGTTGCGCCTGCGCCGCGAGCGTCCACGTTGCCGCCATGCCGCCAAACAGCGCGATGAACTGGCGTCGCTTCATGTTCCTTCCCTCGACATGTCCGGCTTCGCTCAGGCCGCGGCGGAACGCGGCCATCATCGGCGCGTAGGACTCCAGTGTTGCGCCGTGAAGGGACCCGACCGCCGGCATCGCCGCGGCTGCTGCGCGTGCGTCGCCAGCGGCCATATCGCCGCGCCTCCCAGCAGCCCGATGACCTCCCGCCGTTTCACTCGATCACCACGATGTCCGCCGCATGTCCGGTTTGGCCTTCCTGAGCAGACATGGCCGGATCACCTCGTGATGTCGCAGAAGTGCCACGCATGCACCGCAGCAAATGACAAGTTTACAATGCCTTACTCGATCACCTCATCGGCGCGGCCGAGCAACGCTGTCGGCACGTCGAGGCCCAGCGCCTTCGCGGTCTTGAGGTTGATGACCAGCTCGAATTTGGTCGGGAGCTGGACCGGCAGGTCCGCCGGTTTCGCACCCTTGAGGATGAGATCGATATATGACGCTGCGCGTCGGAACAGGGCAGCCGTATTGTTGCCGAAGGATAGCAAACCGCCGCTCTCCGCGAAGTAACGATCGCTGTAGACGGCCGGCAGCCGGCGGCGTGCCGCCAGCTCGATGATGAATTTGCGATTTGCCAGCGTCATGGCATGAGGCGCGACAACAAAACCGCAGTCGGGTTCGGCCGCGAATGCGGTGACGTCTTGTTCGAAGTCGGCCACCTCACGAACAGGAAGACCGGTCAACTTTATCGCGAGGGGCGGAGCGGCGGCTTCGGCCGCGTGGAAGAAGCCGACATTGGGGGCTGCGTCCGGATTGAAGATGAATCCGACCTGCCCGGTGCGGGGTGCAATCTCTTTGAATAGCTCAAGCCATTTACCCCCGATTGAATTCTCAAAATTGGCGAATCCAGTGAGGTTCCTGCCGGGACGCGCCAGGCTCGCGACGAAGCCACTGCCAACCGGATCTCCGACAAACGCGAATACAACCGGTATGGTGCGCGTTTCCTGCTGAACGATCCGCGTCACCTGGTTCGTGCTGGGCACGATCACGTCCGGCGTCTTGCCGATCAGCTCTCTTGCGAAAGCGCGAGCCTTGTCGGCGTCGCCGCCAGCCCAACGATAGTCGATCTGGACATTTTGCCCCTCGACCCAGCCCAGGTCGTGGAGGCCTTGCCGTAGCGCAGTGACATTGGCCTGCGCCTGTGGATCGCCTTCGGGGTATCCCATCAGCACGCTAACACGCCGCAGGCGCTCGCGCTGCTGCGCGCGTACGGCGAGCGGCCACGCCGCTGCGCCGCCAGCCAGTGCGATGAACGCCCTCCGCCGCATGCGGTCCCCCTAACGGGCCGCCTGTTCTAGGGCGGTTCTGGCCAGCGCGTTGAGAGTAGCTCGCAGATTTAATAATTGCCAGTGTGAAGTCCTGAATTGTCCTGAAACAGCCGAAAGGCGGCGAAAGCCTCACCATTCCCGGCCGGGCGGGCTCCGAACCAGCTTGCCCATGAGAGGTCCGCTCTGGGGTCACAGGCGGCCCAAACGGCACGGTCCGCGTCAGTCCGCATTACCCCAGACTGCGGACATTGGCCGCTGCGGCTGGCAGGTCCCTTCAGTGCCTCAATGAGCAATTGCAGCAAAGCAGTCCTTATTCAATCACCTCGTCAGCGATGGCGAGCAGCGACGGCGGCACGGTCAGGCCCAACATGCGGGCGGTTGTGCGGTTGCTTGGCAACTTCATTCAACAGTGCACCTTGCTCCGAGACGTCGGGCGCTTCGAATGCCCGGTCTGCCAATTGCCCCGGCATCGAAGACTGCACCGCCAGCTTTGAAGCGCGTAGCCTCTGGGCCGGTTGCCCTCACTACGCAAGCCCCATCCCGTCCAGGATCGCCAAGGGCCGCCCACGTCGGCGAACGCCCGCAAAGCATACATGGCAGGGAGCGGCCGGTGACGCGCGCCGGCGTGTGTGAAAAAAATGTTGCGGACGGGCGGGCGGTTCCACGAAGATGCGGTGTGGTCGAGTTCCGGCAGCGGAGTAGGCTGATGGCTGTCAGTTCGCCCGATCTGAAGGCGTTCTTGGTCGCTACACCGCTCTTCGGTGGCCTCTCAGACGCAAGTCTCGATCTCCTGATCTCAGTGCTGGTCGAGCGCCGCTTCGAGGTAGGTGCCACTGTCGTAGCGGAAGGAGAACCGGGGCGCTCAATGTACATTGTTCACTCCGGCGAGCTCGTGGTGAGCAAGTTTGGTGAGTTGGGGTGCGTGATTCGCATGACGCGTCTCGGGCCTGGTGATTTTTTCGGCGAAATGACGCTCATCGAAATGCAGAACCGATCAGCCACCGTCGTCGCGGAGAGCCCAACCGTGCTGTACGAGCTCACGGCCCGAAACCTCTACACGTACTACAAGGCCGACATCTACGCGTATGCGATGGTGATGCAGAATATCAACCGCGAGCTCTGTCGGCGGCTCCGCCGCGCCGACAAGCGCATTGCCGAGCTGACAGATGCTTCGCGCGATTCAATGACGCAGAGTCGCGTGCGTCCTGCGGGGTGAGAACAGGCCGGCAGGCGGCGGCCAGGAATATTTCGGTGCGAATTGCGCAGAAGTCTTGATTCCGGCCCGCTTGCCCGCCCACCAGTGCACGTCATTTTCCGGCGGAACGCCTCGGACACCGCACCCCATCATTCAGGGCGCTCGTCAGCCTTGGCCTATGCGAGTTGGTCGCGCACGAAGAGGGACATCGGGCGGCCGCGCCGTTTTGCCGGCGCAATGACCGCTGTGGGTCGATCGCCGACTCATGCAGTGCAGCAACGAGCATCGCTTATTCGATCACCTCGTCGGCGCGGGCGAGCAGACTGGAGGACAAATCGAGCCCGAGCGCCTTGGCTGTCTTCAGGTTGATGATCAGCTCCAGCCGTGTGGGCTGTTGTACGGGAAGGTCGCTCGGCTTTTCACCCTTCAGTATGCGGTCAACATAGGTTGCGGCCTGCCGAACCAGGATCTGAATATCGGGGCCGTACGACATGAGGCCGCCCTCCTCGACAAATTCACGCCACCCATACAGCATTGGCAGCCGGTGTAGTGCAGCCAGCTCCATGATGCGCGCGCGGTTCAGCACGGCAAATCCGTGAGTCAACACGACCATTCCCTGGACTTGGTCACGCACGGCCCCCGCGAATGCGCGCTCCAATTCATCGACACTCCGGGCTGCTACGGGCGCCATGATGACGCCGAGGTTGCGGGCACTGGTCGCCGACTCCTCGAGTTCTGGTTCTGTCGCCGGTTCCTGAGGGTTGTACAGGATGCCGATGCGGCTGCATTTGGCAAACGCGCCGCACAGGAGCTCGAGCCGCTTGCCAGCCAGGTCCGCAGACATGTACGAGAAGCCGGTGAGGTTTCCGCCAGGGCGCGCGAGGCTTGCGACCACGCCCTGCCTCTCAGGGTTGCCACTGAATGCGATGACGATCGGAATCGACGCCGTCGCTTGCCTTGCCGCCCACACCGCGGGCCCTAACGCGATGATCAGGTCGACCTGAGCCGCCACCAGTTCGGCGGCCAGCCCGGGGAGCCGGTCCAACGCGCCATCTGCGTGTCGCTGAACAAGGGCGAGATTTCGCCCCTCGATATGCCCGAGCTCACGCAACGCGGTGAGAAATTGAATAACACGGACATCGTTAGCTCCGGCGTAGTTCAGAATACCAACAGTCGGCACGCGTCGCTGAGCCTGAGAGGGCACCACAGTCGTCGCAACGAGTATCGACCAAGCAATCAGACCGGCCCCCCATTTCACCCGCATGATGGCCTCCTGTAGCCGGGCCTTCGAAACGAAGGGAATGAATGGTGACGCCAGTCATCCCTGAGCCATCAACCTACACCGGCCGGCCCCGAGATCTCCCTGATAAAGTTCTTAAATCTTCTGAATCCGGCAGCAGCTACACTTTTGCCCAAGCTCGGTGAGGGCAACCCCGATGTCGGCCTTGGGTCAATTCAACCACCTCGTCAGCGCGTGTAAGCATCTTGGCGCGCCGGCAGGAACAGCTGCCATGACTTGTTGCCCGTCAGCGGGACGCAGCAACAGCTTATTCGATCACCTCGTCGGCGCGGGCGAGCAGGGTCGCCGGCACGGTGATGCCGAGGGCTTTCGCGGTCTTGAGGTTGATGACCAGCTCGAACTTGGTCGGCAGCTGGACCGGCAGGTCGGCCGGCTTCGCGCCCTTGAGAATGCGGTCGATGTAATCCCCCGCACGCCGGTGCAAGTCGCTTTGGTTCGCCGCGTAGGTCATCAGGCCTCCCGCTACCGTCACCCACTGACTGGACGCGAACGACGGCAACCGGTGTTTCGTCGCCAGCTCGATGACCTCCTTGCGCGCGAAAATTCCCTGGATGATGACGGCGTCGACCCGCTTGCCGACCATGGTCTCAAACGCTGCGTCAAGCGGTTGCGGAGGCCCGGACATGACGGGATGCATCTCCATGCCGATGCTGCGGGCGGCGCGGCCAATCTCCATGAGGAACGGCTCCGTGTAGGCATCGGTCTCGCTGGCGAGCACGGCGATGCGGCGCGCGGACGGCAGGAACTCGCGGATCAGCTCCACGCTCTTGCCCGCCACCTCCGCAGACGCTGCCGAGAAACCGGTGACGTTTCCGCCCGGCCGGGCGAGGTTGGCGACGAGACCGGACCCGACCGGATCGCCCGCCGGCGCCATCACGATCGGAATCTCGCTCGTCGCCTGTTTCGCCGCCATCGACGCCGGAGTCTGGAAAGCGACGATGACGTCGACCTTGAGACGGACCAATTCCGCGGAGAGTTCCGGGAGAAGGCTGGCCTTCCCTTCCGCCGTGCGAATCTCGAAACGAATGTTCCGCCCCTCGGCGTAGCCAAGGTCCGCCAGCCCTTTGCGGAGCGTATTCAAGAACGGTGCTGGCTCCGGAGTGCCGAGGAGCAGGACTCCGATCGTTGGCACCTTCGGCTGCTGCGCCCGCGCCGCCAGCGGCCATGCGGCCGCTACTCCGCCGAGCAGCGTGATGAACGCCCGTCGCTTCATTCGATCACCTCGTCGGCGGTCGACAGCAGCGTTGGCGGCACGGTGAGGCCGAGCATCCTGGCGGTCTCTGCGTTGATAACCAGCTCGAACTTGCTCGCCTGCACCACCGGCAGGTCCCCCGGCTTGGCGCCGCGAAGGATGCGGCCGACATAGGCGCCGACCTGACGAAAAGCATCCGCAATGTTGGCTCCGTAGCTCATCAGCCCGCCGGCTTCGGCATAGTCGCGCAGCGGATATGTTGTGGGGACCGAGTGGCGCGACGCCAAGTGGACCAATTGGACACGGCGGCTGCCTAAGAAGGCATCGAGGCCGACGAAGACCGCATCGGGCCGCTCACGCACAAACGATGCGAAGGCCACATTGATGTCGCGGCTGCTGCTGGCGTTGAGGACCCGTATTTGCAGCCCCATGGCGCGAGCCGCCGGTTCCACGTCTTTCAGCGTGGCCTCTGTCATCGTAACATTGGTCGGATTGACGAGCACGGCCACACGAGTGGCTGTCGGCACCAGCTCTCGCAACAGTTCCAGCCGCTTTGCGGCCAACTCGGCATTGAAAAAATTGATGCCTGTCAGGTTTCCGCCCGGCCGCGCCAGGCTGACGACAAGACCGAGCCTGACCGGGTCTTCGGCGACGAGGGCGACGATAGGAATCGTGCCCGTCGCTGCCTTGGCGGCGAACGCCGGATCGTGACCGGTCGTGGCGATCACAGTGACCTGCCGACGGACCAGATCGGCCGCCAGCCCTGGCAGTCGATCAGGATGATTTTCGGCCCAGCGGTATTCGATCGTGACATTCTCGCCCTCGACATAGCCGGCGTCCTTGAGGCCCTGGCGAAATCCGCTCAGACGCGCGGTAAATCCGTCAGGCAAGGTGGGGATGAGAAACCCGATCACCGGCATCGCCGGCTGCTGCGCGCGCGCGGCGAGCGGCCACGACGCCACACCACCGAGGAGCGTGATGAACTCCCGCCTCCTCATTCGATAACCTCATCGGCGCGGGCGAGCAGCGACAGCGGCACGTCGAGGCCAAGCGCCTTGGCGGTCTTGAGGTTGACGACGAGTTCGAATTTCACCGGCTGCTGCACCGGCAGGTCGGCCGGTTTCTCGCCCTTGAGAAGGCGGCCGGCATAGTTGCCGACCAGGCGGAGCGCGTCGCTAAGACTGGTTCCGTAGCTCATCAAGCCGCCGGCGGAGGCGAAATCGCGCCGTTCATAAATCGCGGGAAGCGAGTAGCGCGCCGCCAGCGCCACGAGTTGATCGCGTCGGCTTTGCAGGAACGGATCGAGCTGCTGCAGCAGCGCACCCCCTCGTTGGTCCGCGATGGTGGCGAAGGCCGTCTCGATATCGCCTGCGCTGCCGGCTTTGAGAACGATCAGCCGCTGCCCCAGCGCAGCCGCCGCAGCCTGCGCGTCGCTCGTGTCAAGCTCTGCAACCGCATTGTTCGGGTTTACAAGAAAGGCGATCGCGTCAACTTTGGGAACCAGCTCACGCAGCAATTCAAGCCGCTTCACTATGAGCACCTTACCCAAGGAGGCAACACCGGTGACATTTCCTGCTGGCCGGTTGAGGCTGGCGACAAGGCCAAATCTGACCGGGTCGCCGCCGGTGTTGAAGACGATCGGAACCGTCGAGGTCGCGGCCTTCGCCGCGACCGCTGCGGTGATTCCGGTCGCGACCAGAACCGTCACCGGGACGCGAACCAACTCCGCAGCAAGCGCCGGCAGGCGATCGTAGCGACCATCCGCCCAACGATATTCGGTTGCAACGTTGCGGCCCTCGACGAAACCGGCCTCCTTGAGGCCCTCGCGGACCGCGGCCAGGAAGGGCGCGTATTCGTCGGCTGATGAGGAGTCAAGGAACCCGATGATGGGCATCGCTGCCTGCTGCGCGCGCGCCGCCAGCGGCCACGCGGCCGCAGCGCCGAGCAGCGCAATAAGCGCACGTCGCTTCATTCGATCACCTCGTCGGCGCGCAATAGAAACGACTCCGGAATTTTCAGCCCGATCGCCTTTGCGGCCTTGAGGTTGATCACCAGCTCGAACTTGGTCGGCTGCATGACCGGCAGGTCGGCCGGCTTGGCATCCCGGAGAATCCGGCCGGTGTAAATGCCGGCCTGGCGATAAGCATCGGCGAAGTTGGTTCCGTAGCTCATCAGGCCGCCGGCCGCGGCGAATTCGCGTTCAAAGTACATCGTAGGCAGCGCCTGGCGTGCCGCGAGCCCGATGAGTTGATCCCGTCTGCTGACGAAGAACGGATTCCCATCGACGAACAGCGCGCCTGCTTTCTGGTCCGCGATCGTCGCGAAGGCGGCGTCCAATTCGCGCTCACTCCTGACACTCTGGAAAAGAAGGCGTAGCCCCAGAGTGCGCGCCGCCTCCCGGAGGTCTCTCAGTCGCGCCTCGCCTTCGGTAACGAGTGGATTATCGAGCACGGCGACCGATGCAGCCTGCGGCACCAGCTCGTGGATCAGTTCCAGTCGCTTTGTATTCACCGTTCCTGCCAGCAAGCTTATGCCGGTGACGTTGCCTCCCGGCCGATTTAAGCTTCTGACGAGACCTGATTTGACCGGATCACTCCCGTTCGTGAAGACAATGGGAATCGTCGTGGTCGCCGACTTGGCCGCGAGTGCCGGCGTATCACCGCCGACAGCGACGATGACGTTTACCTGACGACGAACCAAATCAGCCGCCAGCACGGGCAGGAGCTCGATCCGGCCCTCCGCCCAGCGGTACTCGACCGTCACGTTCTTGCCCTCGACGTAGCCGGTGTCCTTCAAACCCTGGCGAAATCCGCGCAAACGGGCCGCAAACCCGTCAGGCGACGCGGGATTGAGGAACCCGATCACCGGCACCCCCGACGGCTGTGCCCGCACCGCGAGCGGCCATGCCACTGCGCCGCCCACGAGCGCGATGAACTCCCGCCTGTTCATTCGATCACCTCGTCGGCGCGGGCGAGGACGGTCGACGGCACGTCGAGGCCGAGTGCCTTCGCAGTCTTGAGATTGACCGCGAGCTCGTACTTGGTCGGCGCCTGCACCGGAAGGTCGGCGGGCTTCTCGCCTTTGAGGATGCGATCGACGTAGGCGGCCGCACGCCGGTAGGTGTCGATCGAATCGGTTCCATAGGAGATGAGGCCGCCGGAAGTGACCAGGCTGCGATAGGGGTAGACCGCAGGCAGCCGGTGCCGGGCCGCGAGCGCGATGATCAACTCACGATGGACGAACGTGAACCCGCCCGACGTCACGACCAGGCTTCCGTTCGGAGCCCGCGCAAACGCCGTGATGGCTCGCTCGATCTCGCCGGCATCGCGAATGTCGACCGGGCGCAATTCCACCCCGAGCGACGGCGCCGCCGACTGGATCGCGGCGAATTGGCCGGGTCCGGTTGATATGGCGGGATCCCGAAGGACCGCCGCTCGCGTCACGGCCGGCGCGATCTGCTTGAGCAGTTCCAGCCATTTCCCGCTGGTGCTGTATTCGAACAACGTAAACCCCGTGGCATTGCCGCCCGGCTGCGACAGGCTTTCGACAATGCCGGCGCCGACCGGATCGGTAACCTGTACGAAAACGATCGGCACGGTTCGGGTCGCCTGTTGCAACGCCACAACGGCCGACGTGCCATTGGCCAGGACGACGTCGGGTGCGAGCGCGAGCAGTTCCGCCGCGTGCGTGCGAATGCGGTCGAAATCGCCCCCGCTCCAACGATAGTCGATCCGCGCGTTGCGCCCGTCGGTCCAACCCAGTTCCTGCAGCGTCTGCAGCAGTGCCGCGACACGGGCCTGCCCTTCTGGATCGCTCGTGAGCTGGGACATGAGCACGCCGATGCGCCGTATCCGGTCGCCCTGCTGCGCGCGCGCGGCGCGCGGCCACGCCGCTGCCGCGCCGCCGAGCAGTGTGATGAACTCGCGTCTTCTCACTCGATCACCTCGTCGGCGCGGCCGGCTTTCATTCCGACCTCATCCTGAGGAGCGCGCGCAACGCCGTCATGCCGCGTAACTCGCACGCATGCGCGCGCGTCTCGAAGGATGGGGTCGGCCACCGCACTCACAACGGCCTCCTGCTTCGAGACGCATCGCAGCGCGTCCCATGGTTGGGGCGTTGCATGTGCAAAGGCGCGCTGCGATGCTCCTCAGCATGAGGCCGACTGGAACGCAGCCATTTGCAATCCCGCCGCTCATTCGATCACCTCGTCGGCGCGGCCGAGAAGAGGCAGCGGCACGATAAGCCCGAGCCCCTTGGCAGTCTTGAGATTGATGATCAGCTCGACTTTCGAGGACTGCTGGACCGGCAAATCGGCCGGCTTCTCACCCTTGAGAACCCGGCCGGTGTAGACGCCGACCTTATGGTACGCGTCCGTAATGCTGCTTCCGTAGCTCAGGAGGCCGCCAGCTGCGGCAAACTCGCGAAACTGATAGATCGCGGGCACTGCGTGGCGGACGCTCAGCGCGCCGAGCTGTGCGCCCCGGCTGAGAAGGAATGCATCGGTGCCAATCACGAGCCCGCCCGCCCGTAGCTGGACCATAGCCGCAAAGACCGTATCGAAGTCGCGTTCGGTGCTGGCGTGCAGGACGCGGAGCTGCACCCCGAGAGCGCCGGCCGCCGTCTGCAGGTCGCTTGCATGCATCTCGGCATTGGGGTTGGTCGGGTTGATGAGCGCGGCCATGACCGTCGCTGTCGGCACCAGCTGGTGCAGCACCTCCAGCTGCTTCGGCCCGAGGTCCAGGTTCAGGTTGGTCACACCCGTGATATTGCCCCCCGGCCGGTTGAGGCTCGTAACGAGGCCGAACGCGACCGGATCGACCCCTATCGAAAAGACGATCGGTATCGTCGTGGTGGCCGTCTTGGCCGCGAGTGCTGCCGGGAACGCGCCCGCGGTGATCACGGCGACCTGACGGCGCACCAGTTCGGCGGCCATTGCCGGCAATCGATCGTATTGGCTGTCCGCCCCAGCGGAATTCGATCGCCACGTCGCGGCCCTCGACATAGCCCGCTTGGCTCAGGCCTTGGCGGAACGCATGCACAACGTGTGCGTACAGTTCCGGCGACGTGCTGCCGAGAAACCCGATCACCGGCCTTGCCGGCTGCTGCGCATACGCCGCGAGCGGCAACGTGGCTGCCGCACCGCCGAGCAGCCTGATGAATTCGCGCCGTCTCACATGACGGCGGTGATCGGGAGTGCCCGCGCGGGTCATTCAATGACCTCGTCGGCAGACACGAGCAGCTTGTCCGGCACGGTCAGCCCAAGCGCCTTTGCGGTCTTGAGGTTGATCACGAGCTCGAACTTGGTCGGCAGCTGAACCGGCAAGTCAGCAGGATTCTCGCCCTTCAGGATGCGATCGACATACGCTGCCGCGCGCTGATGCAGGTCCGGGACATCGACGCCATAGGACATCAAGGCGCCGTCGGCAGCAGCTGCACGCAATGTATGGATCGCCGGCACGCGGTAGCGCGCCGCCAGTTCGACAATCAACTTGCGGTGCGTGTTCGTAGAGGGGTCCGGGGGTACGACGAGTCCGAAACCCGGCTCGCCACCCAACCGCACGACCGCCGCTTCGATCTCCGCAGGTTCGCGAATTGGAACGGCGACCACGTCCACGGCAAACTCTCGTGCGGCGGCTGCCGCCGATTTCGGCGAGACGCGGGGAACCGGGATTGGCCGCGTTCAACAAGACCGCGACGCGCGTGACCCCCGGCGCAACCTCCTTGAGCAGCTCTAACAGCTTCGCGCCGACGCTTGTCTCCAAGGTCGTGAAACCGGTGATGTTGCCACCCGGGCGTGCCAGACTTTGCACGAAGCCATCGGCAACCGGATCGGCGCCCCCGATGAATACAATAGGAACCGTGTTGGTCGCCTGCTGCGCCGCCCGCGCCGCCGGACCGCCATTGGCGAGGATCACGTCCGGCATCGGTATCAGCAGTTCCGCGAACGCGGATCGAATCCAGCCGGTGTCGCCCACGCCCCAACGGTAGTCGATCTGAATATTGCGGCCGATCCTCCATCCCCCCTTCTCGAGCCCACGCTGGAAGGCCGAGGCGCGGACCTGTCCTTCCGGGTCATTTTCCGCATACAGCATCAGCACACCCACACGCCGCATCCGCTCGGCCTGCTGCGCGCGCGCCGCCAGCGGCCACGAGACCGCACCACCGAGCATCCCGATGAACGAGCGCCTCTTCACTCGAGCACCTCGTTGGCGCGGGCGAGCAAGGTCGACGGCACATCGAGGCCGAGCGCCTTGGCGGTCTTGAGGTTGATCGCCAGTTTGTATCTGCTCGGCGCCTGTACCGGAAGATCGCCCGGCTTCGCGCCTTTTAGGATGCGATCGACATAGGCGGCAGCTTGCCGATACTGATGGATGCTGTCGGGACCAAAGGAGATAAGGCCGCCGCCGCTGACGAAGTACTCGAAGGGATACACCGCAGGCAGACGGTGCCGAGTTGCGATCATGACGATCATGTCGCGCTGGGCCGATCCGAACGCGCTCCCGGTCACGATCAATCCGCCGTTCGGGGGCCGCACGAAGCTTGCAACGGTACGCTCAATTTCAGCTGGATCGCGAGCGCCCACGGGGCTCACCTCCAACCCGGATGTGTGCGCGGCGGATTGGATGACGGCGAACTGGCTGATCGCGCTGGCAATCATCGGGTCGCGAACAACAACGACCCGAGTTACGTGCGGCGCGATCTCCCTCAGTAGTTCGAGCCATTTGGCGCTTATGCTGTATTCGAATGTCATGAAGCCCGTTACATTGCCACCCGGCTGCGCCAGACTGCCGACAAAACCCGCGCCGACCGGATCGGTGACGTTCGCGAACACGATGGGCACAGTGCTGATCGTTTCCTGCAGCGCCACCATGGCAAGCGTGGTCGAGGCCAGAATGACGTGCGGCGCAAGCGCAACTAATTCTGCGGCGTATCGGCGACGGTCGGCAGCGTTACCACCCCATCGGGTTTCAATTTTCATGTTGCGGCCGTCAATCCAGCCCAATTGCTGCAGCTCTTCCTGGAACGCCGAGATGCGGTCCTGTCCTTCTCGATCACCGGCGTCCAGGTGCATCAGCACGCCAATGCGCCGAATACTCTCGCCCTGCTGCGCGTGCGCCCGGAGCGGCCACGCTGCCGCGCCGCCAAGGATGCCGATAAACTCGCGCCTTTTCATTCAATCACCTCGTCGGCGCGGGCGAGCAGGGTTGGTGGGATTTCGAGGCCGAGCGCCTTGGCGGTCTTGAGGTTGATGACCAGTTCGTGCCGGGTCGGCGCCTGCACCGGCAGGTCGGCTGGCTTCTCGCCCTTGAGGATGCGGTCGACGTAGGCGGCCGCGCGGCGGAACTGGTCGATAACATCAGCCCCATAGGACATCAGGCCGCCGGAGGCGACGAACAGGCGGCGGTGGTAGACGGCGGGAAATTTGTATTGGGCCGCGAGGCCGATGATCAGATCGCGATGAACCACCGTCAACGCGCTCGCGGTCGCGATCAAACCGCCGTTCGAGGCCTGCGCGAAGGCTGCAATGGAGCGCTCGATCACAGCCGCGTCGCGCACGTTGACCGGGGTCACGTCCAGCCTGAGCGACGCCGCCGCGGACTGTATCGCGCCGAACTGACCCATGCCGGCGGATATGGCGGGGTCGCGCAGGACGGCCACTCGCGTCACGGACGGCGCGATCTCCTTGAGCAGCTCAAGGTATTTTGCGGTCGTGCTGTATTCCAGCATGACAAAGCCGGTGGCGTTGCCGCCCGGCCGCGCCATGCTGTCGACGAAGCCGGCGCCGACCGGATCAACGACACTCACGAACACGATCGGGATGCTGCGGGTTGCCTGCAACACCGGCGCGACGGTCGCGGCACCGGACGCCAGGATGACATCCGGCGCGAGTGCGGCCAGTTCGGCCGCATGCATGCGAATGCTGTCGGCATCGCCCGACCCGAAGCGATAGTCGATCCGCACGTTGCGGCCGTCGGTCCAGCCCAATTTCTGCAGCGCCTGCGCAAACGCCGCGAAACGGGCCTGCATGTCGGCATCGTCGGCGTCCACACCCGTGCCCGTGAGCACGCCGATGCGTCGCATCGCCGGCTGCTGCGCCCGTGCCGCCAGCGGCCAGACCGCCGCAGCGCCGCCGAGCAGTGTGACAAATTCGCGCCGATTTGGTTGGCGCCGGTTCACTCGATCACCTCGTCGGCGAGCGCGAGCAGGGTCGGCGAAGGCGTCGCACCGCCCAAGAAGCCGATCGTCGGCAGCTTCGGCTGCTGCTCGCGCGCGGCCAGCGGCCAAACCGCCGTGCCGCCAAGGATGCCGATGAACGAGCGCCGCCTCATCGAGCCTATGCTCTTTCCCCTCCAAGGCGCACAGGGCGCCCGGCAGGCGGTACGGTTCAAGCGTAGTCCTTACTGATCAGAGTAGCGAGTTTGCTGCAGAACGCCCCGGCAAGTCCTTGGGCCGGACCTGAATTGTTCTGAATCAGCCGACCAGCGGGACCATTCCTTCGCGGCGCGAAAAGCTCACCGATGAAGCTCCGCTGTGGACCCAACTCGGACAACCGGCCGAGTGACAGGTGGCAAGCCCGAACCCGTTGCCCTGCTGCGTTTCATCCCGCGCCGTCTTCCACCGGCTGGAACGCACCAGCTTGCCTGGCGCACTCATTCGATCACCTCGTCGGCACGCACGAACAGCGACGGCGGAATCCCCAGACCCAACGCTTTTGCTGTGCGCAAGTTGATCACAAACTCGAATTTCGTCGGCCGCTCAATCGGAAGCTCGGCGGGCTTCGCGCCTTTGAGAATGCGGTCGATATAGTATGCCAACCGCCGGTACGATTCAGTGAGGCGTGGCCCATAGGTGCAAATCGCGCCGCTCCGAGCGAAGATCGGCCAACCAGAAATGAGGGGCGCACGGTGGCCCATAGCGAAATCAATGATGGTCTGCCGATTCTGGATTGCGAAGCCATCCGCAAGCAGGGAGATCGCCTGCGGCGGGTTCGCAGTCATCGCGGTCAAGACACTCGTGAGTTCATCGCGCGTGCGTGTCGGTAGATACTCGATGGTCAGGTCCAGCCGCCGCGCCGTCTCTTCCGAGAAGGCACGCTCGAGATGCGCACCAGGATGCTCCGGATTGCCGACGATGGCGACCCGGCGCAGCTCCGGAACGATCTCTTGCAGCAGCTCCAGGCGCTTGCCGTTGAACTCTACCGCCATGAGCGTCACTCCCGTCATGTTGCCGAGCGGTCGGGCAAGGCTGTCGGCGAACCCTGCCGAAACGGGATCCGCGCTCATGCTGAACACGACGGGAACCGGCAGGCCGAGTCGACGGATCTCGAAAGCGGCCGCGCCCTGCGCCACGATGAGATCAACGGGCAACCGCATCAACTCCACGGCCAGTTCTGGCACGCGCTCGATCACGTCGTCACCGTAGCGGAACTCGATCACGAGGTTGCGGCCCTCGACATAGCCGAGATCAGCAAGGGCGGTGCGCATCGCGCCGACGTAAGGCGTCAGGCTCGACGCCTGCTGTGCGGTGAGCCAACCGATGCGGACAACCTTCGCCGCGTCTTGCGCGGCTACGGTTCGGGGCACGGCCGCCGTGGCGAGGAGGGAGGCCAGAAAAATCCGCCGGTTCATTCGATCGCCTCGTGCGTGTGCGCGGCCGAGAAGTCCATTTTGCGCCACGTTTAGCCTACCATGGAGGTTCAGTGGAATCCTTGGGCAGGCCTGAATTGTTCTGAATCGAGGTGCTGCTCGCACTCCCCTGATCCGACTGAGGGCAACCAGTATGGTCCGGATTCACCAGCAGGTCCTTGGGGCACGTCCTGAATTCTTCTGAATCAGCGGAGTGTCCATGTCCGCTACGGGTCAATTGCGGACTCCTGCACCGCAGTATGCTATCATTCGATCGTTACCTCCGCGCCCAGCAGAAATGACTCGGAGATTGTCGACCCAAGCGCCTTGGCGGGGATTTTGCGGCTGACGACGAGCCTGGAGTGCGTCGGTTGCTCGACTGGGATGTCGGCGGGCTTGGCAACTTGACTTACCCGATCACCTCGTCGGTGCGGGTGAGCCCTAATCAAGAGAAACAGACATGACCAGGACCTTCATCGGCTTTATCGTAGCGATAGCCGTTCTGTGGGCGTCCAACGCCGTCGCTCAGACTGCTGAGCCGCAGCCTGCGGCGAAAATCGTGGTCGATCCGCCTTTGGCCGAACCGTTGAGCCGCGGAGTCGTGTTCATCCAGTACCGCACCGAAAATCTGCAGATCGTCCCGGTGTTCGGTCCGAAGGCGCTCGATGTGTCGCCGCGCATCGGGCATCTCCATGTCGCGGTTGATGGTGCGCCGTGGATCTGGGCCGAAACCAGCGGCGGGCCTCTCATCATCGCTGGTCTTCCGGCGGGACCGCACAAGGTCGAGATTACGCTCGTGAACGCAAACCATCAGCCCCTGGATCGAAGCGTCGTCGTCGAATTCGTGATCCCCGGAGGAAAGGCGGCGAAATAGGGGCCTCTCACGCGAGGTGCAGCGATCGGCGCTCACGCGGATCGTGGGAGGGGATCATGATGTCGAGCGCCTGCAGGCACGTCGCGCACGCTCAAATCACGACTTGCACCCATCAAAGATGTCGCAACCCGACCTGCTCCAACAGCGGGATCAGCTGGTCTCTGGCGCGGACGCGGTGTTGCTTGGCGAGCTCGCGTGCTTCCGACGGGCTGCCCCGCTTGATCGCATCAACAATGGATCGATGCTCCAGGACTGATCCCTCGGGCCTCGGGCGTATCCGGAGGGTGATCATGCGCGCCCGATGAGACTGATCCATGATCGTGTGGTACATGCGTAACAGACGCTTGTTGCCGCTGTGCTCGATGAGCAGCTTGTGGAACAATTCATCAGCCTTCGCCCAAGCTGTGAGATCGTCCGTCCGCAAAGCTTTTTCCATCGCCGTGTTGACGGCCTCCAGCTCGCGCGCGGTCGACAGCCGCTGCTCTGGTGCGGCCATGATCGGCTGGATCAAGGAAGGAACAGGCAGCTTCGTCGGCGGACTCTACTTCGTCGCCGCCCTGCCGCTGTTCTCGGCAATCCTGACCCTGGTGCTCGCGCGCTCTCTGCAGCGTCCCGCGACATCGGCTGCCGCCGCTCACCCTGTTGCCCACTCTTGAGAGTCATTGCCCCGCAACCCGGAGATCCAGCATGAAAACCTACAAGATTGCCGCGATGGGCGGCGACGGAATTGGCCCCGAAGTCGTGAAAGCCGGCGTGCAGGTGCTGAAGGTCTGCGCCGAGCGCGACGGCGGATTTAAGATGGACTTCACGGATTTCGACTGGGGTTCGAACTATTACAGGACTCATGGCGTCATGATGCCGGAAGGCGGGGCGGATCAGCTTCGCGCTTTCGACGCCATCCTGTTCGGCGCGGTGGGTGCGCCGGACATTCCGGATCACATAACGCTGTGGGGGCTGCGACTGGCGATCTGCCAGCCGCTCGATCAATACGCGAACGTGCGCCCGACCCGCATACTGCCGGGCATCACGAGTCCTCTGCGCAACGTCTCCGGTCCGGAGCTCGATTGGGTGATCGTGCGCGAGAACTCGGAGGGTGAATACTCCGGAGTTGGCGGGCGCGTGCACAAGGGGCTGCCTGAAGAGGTCGCCACCGACGTCTCGATCATGACGCGCGCCGGGGTGGTTCGGATCATCCGCTTTGCGTTCAAGCTCGCGCAATCGCGACCGCGCAAGCTGCTGACTGTCGTCACCAAGAGCAACGCGCAGCGTCATGCCATGGTCATGTGGGACGAGATTGCGGCCGAGGTGGCGGAAGAGTTCCCGGATGTGACCTGGGACAAGATGCTGGTCGATGCGATGACGATGCGCATGGTCATGCGGCCGCAGACGATCGACACGATCGTCGCCACCAATCTGCACGCGGATATTCTCTCTGATCTCGCGGCCGCGCTCGCCGGCTCGCTCGGCATCGCGCCGACCGCAAACCTGAATCCGGAACGGAAGACGCCGTCGATGTTCGAGCCGATTTACGGCTCGGCCTTCGACATTACAGGGAAGGGCATCGCCAACCCGGTCGCGACGTTCTGGACAGCAGCGATGATGCTCGATCACCTGGGAGAGAAGCCGGCCGCAGGCCGCTTGATGAAAGCCGTCGAGCGCGTGACCGCCGACACATCACTGCACACACCAGACCTCGGCGGCAAGGCAACGACGAAGCAGGTCACCGACGCGGTGTGCGTGGCGTTACGGAGCGCCAACGACTAACGCGTGCCGGCAACCCGAAGAATGGGGTGGATGGGGCCGAGGAGATCGCTGGCGTCATCGTGGCGCCCGACACGCTGAGGGGCGCGGCGGAGCGTGGCATCAATGCCAAGGAATACCTGGCGGATAACGACGCCCACGGTTTCTTCGAGGCGCTCGGCGATCAGGTGATCACCGGTCCGACCCTGACCAACGTCAAGATTTCCGCGCGATCCTCGTGCTCGAACCCCATGAAAGCGCATAGCCGCGCGGCAACCAGCGAGGGATCCGGCGCGATCCCGGAATTCCTGAAAATCGGAAAAATAGTTTGCCAGCCCTATTGACAATATTCCCAGACTAGTTCTTTACTCCCAGCCATCCCGGCTCACCGAGGGCGTCTTCCGGAAGACACACGAAGGCGGAGCGGGGAGCGGCAGCCACGACCCTGATCGGATCCGGAGAGGTCGTGGCCGCCGCGGTGGAGCGCCGCGAGGGCGCGCGCCCCTACGTCACTGGGGCGCGGGGACACCCTCGCAAGGTGTTCCGGCGTGTCCTTTCCCGCCTCGCAAACGGGGAGGGGACAAACACGCCACGGGTGCGGCGTTCCGCACCAGCGCCCTCGCGGCGCTCCGCTCCCTCAGGATTATCCTGAGGGCGTTATCCTGAGGTGCTCGAGCGCGCAGCGGTCGAGCCGCGAAGGACGCAAAGCCCGGCTCAAGACGGTCGCGCGGCAAACTGCCGAGCGACCGCCGGGACGGGCGAAGCGTTGGGCTGTATGACATCGTGAATCAGCAGGATGTCGGTGGCGCGCGGCGGTGCCGCCGCCCCGACCCTCGGCATCCTGAGGCGCTCGGCGCACGCTTCGTGCGCCTGTGGTCGGGCACCCACAGGGGTGCTCCTGCACGAACGGCAGCGTCCGTCGTGCCTCAAGTGGTCTCGAGCTCGCCGCCGTCCAGCACGGTGCGGATCGCTTCGGCCAGCTTCTGCTTGCGATAGGGCTTGCCGAGCAGCGGCACG
Organism: uncultured Alphaproteobacteria bacterium; assembly: GCA_963777755.1. GTDB lineage: Bacteria > Pseudomonadota > Alphaproteobacteria > Rhizobiales > Xanthobacteraceae > DATFWC01. Next base: position 128,938 of record CAVZSC010000035.1, on the reverse strand, counting down.
GTCTCGTCGGACTGGCCGCGCGCCGCGATGAAGCTTGCGGAATAGCCCGAGGTGAACAGCACCTTGAGATCGGGCCGGTGCAGGCGCGCCTCGCGCAGGAGATCCTGGCCGTTCATACCGTTCGGCATGATGAGATCGGTGAACAACAGATCGACCGGCTTGGATGATTTGAGAATATCGACCGCGCTGAGCCCGTCTTCCGCCTGCCACACCCGATAGCCCAGGCTCTCGAGGATGTTGACGGCGACGACGCGCACGGCTGCGTCGTCCTCGACGAGGAGGATCGTTTCGCCGCCCCCGACGTGCGGGACTGCGGCCTGCACCTCGACCGTCGCCGACACGCCGGCCGCCTTGGGCAGGTACAGCCGGATGCTCGTTCCGTGACCGAGCTCGCTGTAGATCTTGACGTGCCCCCCCATCTGCTTGGCAAAGCCATAGACCATGCTCAAGCCGAGCCCGGTACCCTGGCCGGCGCTCTTGGTGGTGAAGAACGGCTCGAAGGCCCGCTCGATCACCTCGGGCGGCATGCCGATGCCGGAATTGGTGACGATCAGGGCCACATAATCCCCCGGCGGAACGTCGACGTTCTGCGCCGCATACGCGTCGTCCAGGTGCGCGTTGGCGGTTTCGATCACCAGCTGGCCGCCCTGCGGCATGGCATCGCGCGCGTTGACGGCGAGGTTGAGGATCGTGTCCTCGAGCTGCGACGAATCGGCGAGCGTCGGCCACAGGCCCGCGGCCGGCGCCGTCTTGACGGTGATGTCCTCGCCCAGGGTGCGCTGCAGGACGGCGACCATCCGGCCGACGATGTTGTTGAGATCGAGCGTGCGCACTTCGAGCGGGTGCTTGCGCGCGATGGCGAGCAGGCGATGCGTAAGCTGCGCACCGCGTTCTCCGGCCTCGTCAATGCACTGGACCAGCTCCGCCAGCCTGGGTGTGCCGGCGACCTCGTCGCCGAGCAATTCCGCGGTGGAGATGATCGTCGTCAGGATGTTGTTGAAGTCATGGGCGATGCCGCCGGTCAGCTGTCCGATCGCCTCCATCTTCTGCGCCTGGCGCAGCTGCGCCTCCAGGCGGATGCGCTCGGTCATGTCGCGGCCGATGAAGAAGTACTCGCGGTCCGGCTCCGACCAGACGCCAGTCCACATGAGCGAAACCACGTGGCCATCCCGGTGGACGTAGCGGCATTCGAAATTGCGGGTGGAGCGGCCGCGCCGGGCGAGCCGCATCTCGTTGCGGGTGTCCTCGAGGTCGGCGGCATACAGAAAGTCGGCGGCGCTGCGGCCGATCATTTCATCCGGCCGATAACCCAGAATCGGTACGGAGCTCGGACTGACGCGCAGCAGGTTGCCGAAGGGATCCACCACCAGGATCAGATCGAGCGACGTCTCGATGATGCGTTCGGCGAGGGAATGCGTGCGCGGCCTATCGGTTTTGCTCGCGCCCGTATCGGCCACGCTTGTGACGACCTCGGCGCCCGCTGGCTGGTCGAATTGCCGGTTCAAGGGCCCACCTGGGTGACGCTCGTTGGGCGGTAGCACGCCACCGCTCGATTCACGCCCTCCCCGCCGCCAGAATCCTCCCCAGCTTACGTAAGGTCAAGCGCGTCCAATCAACTCATTTTTACTGTGGTTTCCGATCGCTTGAAGACATGTTCGTCCCGTCCTACCAGCGGTCGAGCGCAGGCCAAGAGAAGTGGAGGACCAGCCATGTCCGCTTACCCGACACGCCGCCGGTTGCTGCTCGCCGGCACGCTTGCCGCAACCGCCGGAGGACTGAACGCCGGGATCGTCGATCGTGCGTTCGGGCAGCGCGAGCTCGCGCCGACGCCGGCGTGCGACGACGGCGATCAGCCGACCGTCAGGCAGACCGAGGGGCCGTTCTTCAAGCCAAGCTCGCCCGAGCGGACCGATCTGCGCGAGCCGGGGCTCAAGGGCCAGCCGATCGAGCTGACTGGCTTCGTGCTCACGCGCGGCTGCCGCCCGCTCGAGCGGGCGCTGGTGGACATCTGGCATGCGGACGCCGAGGGTGCGTACGACAATGCGGGCTTCCGCCTGCGCGGCCACCAGTTCACCGACGCGCAGGGCCGCTATCGCTTTCTCACCATCGTGCCGGCCTCGTACGAGGGCCGCACGCGTCATTATCACCTGAAGATCCAGCCGCCGGGCGGACGCGTGCTGACCACGCAGCTGTACTTCCCGGGCGAGGTGAAGAACCGCACCGATGGCCTGTTCCGCCGGGAGCTGTTGATGAAGGTGGCGAAGGCGGAAGGAAGCCTCGCCGGGCGCTTCGATTTCGTCCTCGACATGCGCTAGAACCTCGCGTGGCCGCTTCGCGGCGCGCAGTCTGCGCGCCGCCGTGAAGGGCCGGGGGAGGGTGAGCCACAATGGCGGAGCCGGTGCAGCCGGAGAAGGCGTTTCCCGTTTCGTGGGACCAGTTCCATCGCGACTCGCGCGCGCTCGCGTGGCGCCTGCACGGCGTGGCGCCGTTCGAGGGCATCGTGTGCGTCACGCGCGGTGGGCTGGTGCCGGCCGCGATCGTGGCGCGCGAGCTCGGCATCCGGGTGATCGAGACCGTATGCGTGGCGAGCTACGACCATACGCGGCAGGGGCCGCTGCAGGTGCTCAAGGGCGTCGCCGCGCAGGTGGCGGCGCTCGGCGGCGGCGACGGCAGGGGCGTGCTGATCGTCGACGACCTGGTGGACACCGGAAGGACCGCGAAGATCGTGCGCGACATGCTGCCGGCCGCGCATTTTGCCACGGTCTACGCCAAGCCGATGGGCCGGCCGCTGGTCGACACGTTCATCACCGAGGTGTCGCAGGACACCTGGATCTTCTTCCCGTGGGACACCGGGCTCGCGTTCCAGCCGCCGATCCGCGAAGGCGGGTTGTGAGCGCCCCTCGCGGCGAGAGAACGAACCGATGGCAAATCCGAAAGAACCCCCGTTCGATGATGAAGCCGGCAGCGCGGACCGCGACGACTTCGATGAAATGAGCCAGGCGCTGCATGATCATCTCCAGGCGTTCGCCGACGAGCATGATCTGCTCCAGGGCGCGGTTTCGCTCCTCCTGCTCGACGCCGCGGTCAAGTGGCGGATGACCGACTATGCCGTGTCGGTCAAAAAGCCGTCGGCTTCCGGGCTCAAGCTGGAGCTCGATCGGATGCGACGCGAGCTTGAAGAGATGCTTCACGGCGCGAAGAAGAGCGCGGACGAATTCATTGCCCATGCCAAGGACGCCATCGCGGAAGCCGAAAGGGACGAGCAGGGCGGCTGAGCGGTACTGGCATGAGACGAACGGGCCGGCGATCGGCTATGATGGGGACGAGGCAACCTGAGACACGGAGACATCGCGATGGACGCCATTACGCCGAAGGCCCAGGCGGCCGATCAGCACTCGCACGTGGTGCGGCCGGCCGGGATGGAGTGGCAGAAGACCCGCTTCCCCGGCTGCGAGGCCAAGACCCTGCTGTTCGACCGTGCAACCGGGCTGGTGACCGCGCTCATGCGGTTCGCGCCGGGCGCCGTGCTGCCTGACCACGAGCACGTCAAGATCGAGCAGACCTACGTGCTCGAGGGCAAGCTGGTCGACCGCGAGGGGCCGGCCGCCGGGCTGGAGGTCGGTCCGGGCGAGTTCGTCTGGCGCGAGGCGGGCAGCCGCCACGTCGCCTGGTGCCCCGAGGGCGGCCTGATGCTGGCGATCTTCCAGGTGCCCAACAAGTTCTTCGAGAAGGACGGGCGCGTCACCGACCCGACCGGCGAGGACTGGCAGAAGCTGTGGGGCCACGCGAAGTAGAGAGTGAGCGGCGGCGGGCGCCTGCCGTGCATCCTCAACGGCGCAGCGGCATTGACAAAGTTGCACTTTTGACGTTCCTAGACATGCGGGAGGCGTTACGGGAGGTTGCGGCGGGCTTCTCACGATGCCGCTTTGAGCGGCGATCGCGAGGTAGACCTGATGTTCGTGAGATTTGCGTTGCTGAGCGCGCTCGCGCTCGTGTTCATTGCTTCTCCATCCACAGCCGACGCGGGGGACCCCCGGAGCAGATGCAGCACCGGGGCGTGCAGTCTGCCACCGAGCAAGATCGTCAAAAGTGCCAGTGGGGTCTCCCATAAGCGGGTCGTGCATCACACCAGGGTCATTCCGCGAACGCGCGTGGTGAACCACAACCGCCTGGTCCTGCACCGGCACACCGTCCATCACCGCCACCTGACGGTGCACAAGCATCGCGTGGTGCACAAGCTGACCGTGCTCCACCGCTTCAACACGCTGCACCGCCGTGAGGTCCGGCATCGGCACCATTATCACGCTCGTCACATCTACTACCCGGTCCATACGGTCCAACACCGCTATGTGCAGGGTTATGATCGATGGTGCGGTTGCTGATACCGGGCGAGGATCACGAACGGTCCGTTGCGAAGCCGGGGTTCTCCTCGCCGGCGCAGGCCACATCACGTGTGAGAAATGCGGGCCAACGGCGAACGCGTGCGCGAGCCCTTGGCGCCCGAACGCACGACCCGTATAGATGCCTCCGCCACGCGGGCGTGGCGGAACGGTAGACGCAACGGACTTAAAATCCGTTGGGGGAAACCCCGTGGGGGTTCGAGTCCCCCCGCCCGCACCATCAAAAAGCGGCTCAGCTGCGACCATCCCGTAGTGGGCCAGTTTGATTGTGGCGGCCCCTAAGCCGCTATCATGCGGACGCCAGCAGCGAACAGCAGCGCGGCCAGGATCCGGACGAAATCATGATAAAGGAAATGCAGCGCCATCGCGTGCGCCTGCGTCGAAGATCATGATGCATCACCGCAAGCGGTGAGGCCGTGGCGGCGGCGCCGCGCGAGATTGCAGCCGCTGCCTGCTCGCGCTCGTCGCGCGGGTGCTCGCCACCCATCGGACGGCGATGTTCTGACGCGGCCGCCGATGGCCCTTCAGGTGTCTCGCAGCCATTGACCAGTCAACTCGTCCCTGATTTTGATCTGCATCAAATAGGTGCGGACATCCTGGCTTATCAGGAGAATGGGAACTGCTCGCAATGCGGGCGCGTGCATGCTGCATTCGAGGTTTGATCGTTATGGATCATCCCATGAGACGTCCTGAAGAAATCCTGGCTTTTCGCTCGCTGCAGCAGATCCTCGCATCCAAGCCCAAGGTGCTGTGGACCGTCGGCCCGACCGATACCGTGCTGACCGCGCTACAGATCATGGCCGAGAAGGACATCGGGTTTCTCGTGATCCTGGACCAGGGGGCGATGGTCGGCGTCCTGTCGGAGCGCGATTGCGCGCGGCGGGTCATACTGGCCGGGAAATTCCCGGAGGCAACTCCGGTCGCGGACATCATGGTCCGCGACGTCATCACCGTCGATCTTGCTCAGACATTTGCGGACTGCCTGCGGCTGATGCACCAGCACGGCATTCGCCATCTGCCGGTTCTCCAGGGGCGCAGGACCGTCGCCGTGGTCTCGATCCGGGACTTGCTGGGCGAGGCGGTGGCGCACCATGCCAAGATCATCGACGAACTCGAACGCGAGCGGCTGGAGATCTTTGTATCGACGGCATGAGGCCCGCGCTGCGGAAGCGTGCCGACACACTTGTTTGAACAGGGCGGGTTGGCCATGAATCTGCTGATCGTGCTGGGTGCATTGGCCTTTCTCATGCTGGTGGCCTATCGCGGCTACAGCGTGATCCTGTTTGCGCCGGTTGCGGCGCTTGGCGCCGTGCTGCTGACCGATCCGTCGCTGGTCGCGCCCATGTTCTCCAGCGTGTTCATGGACAAGATGGTCGGCTTCGTAAAAAGCTATTTTCCGGTGTTCATGCTCGGTGCAGTCTTCGGCAAGGTCATCGAGCTTTCCGGATTCTCCAAATCGATCGTTGCGGCGGTGATCGGCGTGCTCGGCCGAGAGCGGGCCGTGCTGTCGATCGTCGTGGTCTGCGCGATCCTGACCTACGGCGGAGTGTCGTTGTTCGTCGTGGTGTTTGCGGTCTATCCGTTCGCCGCCGAGATGTTCCGCCAAAGCGGGATTCCCAAGCGGCTCATTCCCTGCACGGTCGCGCTCGGCGCATTCAGCTTCACCATGGATGCCATGCCGGGCACGCCGCAAATCCAGAACATCATTCCAACGACGTTCTTCAGGACGACGACATGGGCCGCGCCATGGCTCGGCCTGATCGGCAGCCTGTTCGTTCTCGGCGGCGGCCTCGCCTATATCGAGAACCGTCGCCGTGCCGCACAGGCGGCCGGAGAGGGCTACGGCACCGAGCTCCTGAACGAGCCGGAGCCGTTCGAAGCGGAGAAATTGCCGAATCCCTGGATCGCCCTTTCGCCGCTGGTCGTCGTGGGCGTTGCGAACTTCGTGCTCACGCAAGTGATCCCGCGCGCATACGGGCCGCAGCACTCCATCACGCTCGGCGCCAAGCCGATCGTCACCCAGATCAGCAGCGTGGCGGCCATCTGGGCGGTCGAGGGAGCGCTTCTGCTCGGCATCCTGACCGTGTTCGCGTTCGCCTGGCGGCCGGTGCTGGCAAGATTCGCCGACGGCAGCAAGGCGGCGGTCGCCGGCGCCCTGTTGGCGTCGCTCAACACCGCATCGGAGTATGGATTCGGCGGCGTGATTGCCCTGCTGCCCGGGTTCACGCTGATCGCCGACATGCTCAGAGCCATTCCCAATCCGCTCATCAACGAAGCCATCAGCGTGACCGTGCTCGCCGGCATCACCGGATCGGCTTCAGGCGGCATGAGCATCGCACTTGCCGCGATGTCGGATACCTTCATTGCCGCTGCCGAAGCGGCGAAAATCCCGCTCGAGGTCCTGCATCGCGTCGCCGCCATGGCGAGCGGCGGCATGGATACGCTTCCTCACAACGGCGCCGTCATCACGCTGCTTGCAGTGACCGGCCTGACGCACAAGCAGGCGTACAAGGACATCTTCGTCATCACGTTGATCAAGACCGCCGCGGTGTTCGTCGTCATCGGGGTGTTCTATCTGACGGGGATCTACTGATGCAGGGCGGTGTCACACAACCGACGTTCGGCCACCTGCAACTGCGGGAAAGCGGGAAGATCGTCAGCGCGGAGGAGGCGGTTCGCCTGATACGCGACGGCGACACGATCGCGACAGGCGGCTTCGTCGGCATCGGTTTCGCCGAAGGGATTGCGGTGGCGCTGGAGACGCTCCACCTGGCGGAGAAAGTGCAACACGTCCCGGCGATCGACAAGCCGCGCAATTTGACGTTGGTCTACGCAGCGGGCCAGGGAGACGGCAAAGAGCGCGGGCTCAACCATCTGGGCCACGAAGGTCTGGTGCGGCGCGTCATCGGCGGACACTGGGGGCTGGTGCCGAAGCTGCAAAGTCTCGCAATCGCCAACCAGATCGAGGCCTACAATTTTCCCCAGGGCGTCATCTCCCACCTGTTCCGGGACATTGCAGCCAATCGTCCCGGCCACCTCACGCGCGTGGGGCTCGGAACATTCGTCGACCCGCGTCGCGGCGGCGGCAAGATCAACGAATGCACCAAAGAGGACCTGGTCCAGCTGATCGAGATCGCTGGCGAGGAATTCCTCTTCTATCGCGCCTTCCCGATCAATGTGGGCATCATCCGGGGCACGACCGCCGATTCCGACGGCAACATCACCATGGAAAAGGAGGCGCTCACCCTCGAATTGCTGGCGATCGCCATGGCGGTACGCAACTCGGGCGGTCTGGTCATCGTGCAGGTCGAACGCATCGCTGAGCGCGGCTCGCTCAACCCGAGGCAGGTCAAGATACCAGGCATCCTCGTCGACTGCGTGGTGGTGGCCAAGCCGGAGCATCATTGGCAGACATTTTCGGTCCAGTACGACCCGGCGTTCAGCGGCGAGATTCGGGCGCGCACGGGATCGATCCTGCCGATGGACATGAACGAACGAAAGATCATCGCCAGGAGGGCGGCCCTCGAGCTCAAGGCCAACAGCGTCGTCAATCTGGGCATCGGCATGCCCGAAGGCGTTGCGAGCGTCGCAAACGAGGAAAAGATCGCCGATCTGATGACGCTGACGGCCGAGCCGGGGGTCATTGGCGGGGTGCCGGCGGGAGGGCTCAATTTCGGTGCCGCGACCAACGCGCAAACCGTCATCGACCAGCCCTATCAGTTCGACTTCTATGACGGCGGCGGCCTCGATGCAGCCTTTCTCGGCCTTGCCCAGGCGGACCAGCAGGGCAATCTGAACGTGAGCAAGTTCGGACCGCGGCTCGCGGGCGCCGGCGGCTTCATCAACATCAGCCAGAATGCCAAGAAGGTGGTGTTCGTCGGCACCTTCACGGCCGGTCGCCTCCGCGTGGCGGTCGAGGGCGGGCAACTGCGCATCGCCCAAGATGGGCCTGTGAAGAAATTCGTTCGCGAGGTCGAGCATCGGACCTTTTCCGGCGGCTATTCGGTGCAGCGCGGGCAACCCGTGCTGTACGTCACGGAGCGCTGCGTGTTCGCGCTCACCCGGGAGGGCCTGGAGCTGGTCGAGGTCGCACCCGGCATCGACATCGAACGGGAGATTCTGGCCAGGATGGACTTTCGGCCGATCATCCGCCGCGATCCCGCGATCATGGACCGTCGCATATTCTCGGACGGGCCGATGGGACTGCGCGACGACCTGCTGCGTATCCCGCTCGAGCGCCGCTTCACCTATCACCCGCAGGAAGACCTGTTCTTCGTCAACTTTGAAGGTCACGTGGTCCGCAACCGCGAGGACGTGGAACGGATTTGCCGCGCCGTCGAAGCCATATTGTCGCCCCTGGGGCACAAGGTTTATGTCATCGTGAACTACGACAATTTCGAGATCTTCCCCGACGTGATCGATGAATACTCCGCCATGGTGCGCGATCTCGTCGATCGATTCTACTCCGGCGTCACGCGCTACACGACCAGCGGCTTCCTGCGCACCAAGCTGGGCAATGCGCTGAAGCAGCGCGCCGTGGCGCCGCACATCTACGAAAGCGCCGAGGAGGCAAGCACCCACCTGCGCGAGCTGGAGGGCAGGAAAGCAGGCTGAAACAGTGAACAAGACGACGTCCATGAGCAATGACAGCAACCTGGTGACCCGGCGGAAGTCGTCGGATCGACGATCTGCCAAAGCGGAACAGAGCAGCCGCACCCCGGCGAAAGCCGCACGCGACGCCCCGGTCCGTGCGAAAGCCGCACAGGTCGACGCCCGCGCGGCGAAACCGGCACGCAAGCCCGCCGCCGCGGCCTCGGGAATGTTGAGCCCGGGCACCATCGACGCGCTCGCGGACATCGCCAAACGAACCGATCGGCTTGCCCGCCTCGGCGCCGAAAAGCTCACGACGAACGACGGCTATCAGGTCATCGACCCGCGAACGGTCGCCGCCACGTTTCAGGAATTCACCCAGACCGCCAAGGCTGATACTGCACGGCTCGTCGAGGAGCAGATCAGGCTCTGGTCGGATATGGCACTGCTCTGGCAGCGAACGGCCGCCCGCATTCTGCTCAATGCTCCGGCCGAGCCGGTCATCGCGCCGAAGCCGCAGGACAAGCGGTTCAGGAGCGAGCTTTGGGTCGACAATCCTTCGTGCGACTACATCAAGCAATTCTATCTTCTGATGTCCCGCTGTTTTGAAGCGTCGGTGGACAGCGTCAAAGGAGTCGAGCCGCACATCCACCACAAACAGAAATTCTATACCCGCCAGTTCCTCAGCGCACTGGCGCCGACCAATTTTGCCGCGACCAATCCGGTGGTGATGAAGGCCACGGCGGACTCTCGCGGCGAAAACCTGGTCAAAGGGCTCAGGAACCTGACCGCGGACCTCGAGCGCGGCGGCGGCCGGCTGAGCCTGCAGATGAGCGACCCGTCGGCCTTCCGGTTCGGCGAAAACATCGCGATTTCACCCGGCAAGGTCGTTTTCCAGAATGATCTCATGCAACTCATCCAGTATGCGCCATCGACCCCGACGGTGCATCGCCGGCCGTTGCTGATCGTGCCGCCCTGGATCAACAAGTTCTATATCCTCGACCTCAAGCCCAAGAACTCGTTCATCAAATGGTGCACCGACCAGGGCCACACCGTGTTCGTGATTTCCTGGGTCAATCCCGGCGCCGAGCTCGCCGACAAAGGATTTGGCGACTATCTGCTGGAAGGGCCTGTGGCGGCTCTCGATGCGATCAGGCAGGCGACCGGGGAAGCCGAGGCCAACGTCGTCGGCTATTGCATCGGCGGTACCCTGACCGCCAGCGCGCTCGCCTATATGAAGGCGACAAGGGACGAACGTGTGGCCTCCGCCACATTGTTCACGACCCTGCTCGACTTTGCCGATGTTGGGGACATCTCGGTATTTCTTGACGATACCCAGCTCCAGCTGGCTGACGAGCACATGGAGCGCCTGGGCTATCTTGAAGGCCGCCACATGTCGGAGGCCTTCAATCTCCTGCGCGAAAACGATCTGATCTGGTTCTTTTTCGTGAACAATTATCTGATGGGTCGCGAGCCCGCCGCGTTCGACCTTCTGTATTGGAATTCGGATTCGACGCGCATGCCGGCGCGTATGCACAGTTTCTATCTGCGCAACATGTATCACCGCAACGTCCTGAAGGATCCGGGCGGGATCAGCCTTGCCGATGTGCCCATCAACCTGAACAAGATCGAGGTCCCGCTATACTTCCTGTCGACTCGCGACGACCACATCGCCCCGTGGCGATCGACGTATGCGGGCACACAGCTGGTCTCCGGACCGGTTCGGTTCGTGCTCGGTGCTTCCGGGCACATCGCCGGCGTGATCAATCCGCCGTCGGCCACCAAGTACGGCTATTGGACCGGCGGGGCGCTGCCGGTCGATCCGGCAGGCTGGCTGGAACGGGCCGAATATCATTCGGGTTCCTGGTGGACGGACTGGACCAAGTGGATTTCCCGATTTGGGGGCGGGCAAGTGTCGGCGCGCCAGCCCGGCAGCGGCAAGCTCGCGGCAATCGAGGATGCTCCCGGCTCGTACGTCAAGGTGCGCGACGCATGAGCCCGGCAAGACCGACGCGCCAATGCAGGATTAGATGGACCGGGAGCCTGGCGGCGCGTGACGGACCGAACGACTGTCGACTGAACATTGTCGGGCAGTGCTGAGCCTGAAGGCGTTCCCATGTTCACGCTCATAGCCCGGGTCATTCTGTCAGCGGTGCTGGCGTCGGCGTTCACATATGCCGCCCGGGCCCAGGGGAAGACGCAGGAATTGCGGGTCGTGACGCGCATGGCGCCGCCTTTTGTCGTCACGACCCAGGGTCAATTGAGCGGGTTCAGTATCGATCTATGGAACGCCATCGCCCGGCGCATGAAGACACGGACAAGATACCACGTGGCCCCGGACGTGGTTGCTCTTCTGGATGAAGTGCGAGCGGGCAAGGCCGATGCAGGTATTGCGGCAGTTTCCATAACCGCGGAACGCGAGAAGGAGTTCGAGTTCTCGGAGCCGATATTGCAAGCCGGACTGCAAATCATGGTGCGCAGCGGGTCTGATGGAATCAAGGGCCCGGAAGACCTCCCCGGCAAGCGGATCGGCACCGCGCCCGGCAGTACCGCAGGTGCCTTTCTTCGCACAATCGACGCACAGATCCACGAGTTTACGACCATCAAATTTGCGGCTTTTGCTCTGCGGGACAACAACGTGGATGCGATCGTCTATGATGCGCCCGTCCTTCTCCACTACGCCGCTCATGCGGGCAGGGGGCGTGTCCAGGTGATCGGGCCGTTATTGCAGAAAGAGGACTACGGCATCGTATTTCCGCAGAGCAGCCCATTGCGTAAGCAAGTGAATGATACGTTGAAGCTTTTTCGCGAAGACGGAACCTATCGGAAGCTGCATGCGAAATGGTTTGCGAACTAGTCCCAAGCGCGGCATTTTCGGCCAGGCTGTCAGGAGGCACGCGACCCGTGCGGATCGCGCGCCCCAAGCTGTTGGTGCCGACCTTACAGTGTCATCGGCACATACGGGGTTGGCTCAGGGTCGTCCTGCAGGGTCCGGTTGACGCTCTTTATGGCCAGGTAGGCCTCGACGAGGGCTTCGATCAGGGCATTTCTGCCGCCGGAAACAGTGTCGAGATCGTCCGCTTTCAGGTCTCTGATTTCGTCGCTAGTCAACGTATGCATGGATGTACCTCTGGTTGGGACCGGGCACCATGCCTGCGTCCGACCAGGGGTAACTCGCCACCTCGAAAGGTTCGTGAGTTTTGTCACAGATTTGAGCGAGACGACGAATGCGAGCGGGCATCGTCGCGCTCAGGCCCCTTCCACCAGCGCCGCGAGCTTGGCGAGCGACGAGCGCCAGCCGGCCTCGTTGTCTTCCGCGCGCACGCCGGGCGGAAGGCCCTCGTGCACGGCGGTAAGATCGGTGCCGCCGTCGGCATCAGTGAGCGTGGTCGTGATCGTCATCTCGCCCTGCAGTGCGGGATTGGTCGTCTCGAACTCGATTGCCTCGACAACCAGCTCGTTGGGCACGAGCTTAAGGAAACGACCGTGATACGTATCGGTGTGCGCGGTCGTCTTGCCGGTGCCGGTGGCGGCTTCGTAGGTGAGCGAGACCCGGAACGAGCCGCCCTCGCGGGGTTCGAATACATGTACGTGGCTGGTCATGCCGGTCGGCACCTTCCAGGTCGCCACTGCGCCGGCGTCGAGAAGCGCGCGATAGACGTGCGCACGGGGCGCCTTCAGGTGGACGCTGATGCGGGTCGTGCTCATGGGCGATCCTCGGCACGTGCGACGAGACGAGACAATGCGTCGATCCGGTGATCGCAATGCCGATCCAACGTGGCGATCTTGCGACGGTTGCGGAAAATCGGCGTACGCCCGAAGATGCCTGCGGCGAAACCGTTACACGGGAGATGAGCTTGAAGACTTGCAGCCGAGGACACGCGTATGAAGGCAGCGGTCCGTGCCCGGTGTGCTGGCCCGGCTACGCCGGGCGACGCACGGCGGCCAAGATCAACAAGGCCTGGCACGAGAAGAACAGGATGCCGAAGAATCCGACCGTCGCGCAGCGGATCAAATGGCACGCCGAGCATCAGGCGGAATGCGGATGCCGACCGATTCCCCAGAGCCTCCGGCAGCTCATGACGTGAGGCCCGCCATGCTCACGCTGTACGATTTCGGCAACTCGGTGTGCTGCCAGAAGGTGCGCATCACGCTCAAGGCGAAGAGGCTCGCCTGGGAGGCGGTGCGGGTCGACCTGTTCCGCAGCGAGCAATATGACCCGGCCTATCTGAAGCTCAATCCGAAAGGCGTGGTGCCGACCCTGGTGCACGACGGCCGGCCGGTGATCGAATCCACACTGATCTGCGAGTATCTCGACGAGACGTTCCCCGAACCGCCGCTCACGCCGGCCGACCCGTGGCGCAGATCGCGCATGCGGTGGTGGAGCAAGATGGTCGACGAGGGGCTGCACGAGGGGGTCACCGAGCTTAGCTTCTCGGCGATGTTCCGCGAGCGCATGATGACGATGCCGGCGGAGCTGCGGGAGGCGCGCTTCCACAACATCGGCGACCCGCGCCGGCGCGACCGCTTCAAGTCGACCTACGAGCTGGGCGTGCGCTCGCCGTTCGTGCTGCACGGCATCGCTGCCTACGAGCGCGCGTTCGGCCTCATGGAGCAGGCGCTGGCGGACGGCGGGCCGTGGATGGTCGGAGCCGATCCGAGCCTCGCCGACATCAACCTGATGCCCTATGCGGCGCGCCTCGACTATCTCGGCCTCATCGACCTGTGGATCGGCACGAGGCCGCGCGTGCAGGCCTGGTGGGCGCGGGCGCGCGAGTGGCCGAGCTTCAAGTCGGGGCTGTGCGATCTCATCGGCGAAGCGGAATTCGCCGAGATGCGCACGCACGGTCCGAAGATACGCGACGACGTGGCGGGGCTCATCGCTGGACTGCGCGGGACTTGAGGCCTGCAGCCTATTGCTCCAGATTCTTCGCCGGCGGGGAGTTGCGCGTGTACACCGGCTTTGCCAGGAAATCCTTCTCGTCATAGGTCCAGAACTGGCTCACGTCCGGGTAGGTCTTGAGCGTCGTGTTGACGAGCTTGCCGCCCTTGCGCTCGCACTTGCGGATGAAGACCGGGCCGACGGCGTTGCCATAGGCGTCGAAGCGGAAGGGGCCGCGCGGCGTGTCGCTCAACGACAGGCCGCGCACGATCTTCATGAACGCCTGCTTGTCGTCGGTCGCCCCGCCGGTCTTGTCCAGCGCGGCCTCGAGCACCTGACCGGCGACGTACATTCCGGCCGCGTATCCGCCCGTCAGCTCGCCATAGTTCTGCTGCAGCCCCGCGACGAACCGTTTGTTGCTCTCGGATTGGTAGTCGGGCGTGTACCAGTGCGCCGAGTAGATGCCGACGACCTCGTCGCCCATGCCCTTGAGCAGCGTGTCGTCCATGAGGGTCCAGCCGCCGGTCATGGTCATCTTCTGGCTGAGCCCGAAATCCGCCATGGTGCGCAGGAACTTGATGGGGTTCGACCCGCCGAGGCCGCTGAACACGCCGTCGATGTCGCGGATCTGCGCGATGTACGGCGTGTAGTCGGGGGTGACCAGGGGCGGCCACAGCTTCTTGACGATCTTGCCGCCGGCGTCCTCGAACACGCGCTGGAAACCCGAGCACTGCTCGTGCCCGAAGGCGAAATCGTTGGCGAGCGTCGCCATGCGCTTGAGCTTGAGCTCCTTGGCGCAATAGTCGGCCATCGCGTGCGGCGTCTGCGCCGAGCTCGCGGAGGGCCGGACGACCCACGGGTTGACCGCGCGCTGGGTGACGTCCTCGGCCGCCGCGAGGGTGATCAGCGGGACCTGCCGTTCGCGAATGTAGTCGGTCATCGCCAGCAGCTCGAAGGCGGCGAGGGGACCGAGCATGACGTCGACGCGGTCCTTCTCGACGAGCTCCAGCGCTTTCGTCTTGGCGCCGGCGGGATTGCCGCCGGTGTCGGCGGAAATCAACTCGATCCTGCGGCCGCGCAAGGTATTGTTCTTCTCCTTGAGGAACGTGGCGATGCCCTGCTCCATCTGGATCCCGCCCTGGGCGAGCGGCCCGGACTTGACGGTCAAGAGCCCGACCTTGAGCACGCTCGCCTGGCCGAGCACGGCCGGCGCCTCGAGGCCGACCAGCCCGCTGGCGAGCATCCCCTTGAACAAGGTTCGTCGTGCGACCTTCATGGCGTTTCCTCTCCCTTGCGATCCCGGGACTCGTCTCGCCGTAACGGCTGTGTGGCTTGCGGGAATGATGCGGACGAGCTTTCTTGGCTGGCGATCTTGCATCCGGCTGTTCGCCAAGGCGAGGACTTTCTGTCTCGCTTGCGGCACGACAACCGTGCATTGAGCATTCCGGCTGACGTGAAATCGCCCACGGCGCCTGCGCAATCGGCAGGTTGCAATCCCAGCGGAACCTAACGGGTGCGGTGTCGTTGGATCAAAGGGTGATCCGCCGAGCCTGGGTGACGCGCATGTTCATCATGGAGACCCTCCGGCGCTCGTTCGAGCAGGCCACCGGCCGCGGTAGACCGAGCCCACGCCAAGCCCGCCAACGCGTGGTCGGCCGCCGCGCGAAGACGTTCTGGTTCCGCGACGACGGGGCGATACCCAACAACGCGACACTGCCCTTCGTGTACTATCGGCGCGCCGTGCGGCTCGTTCGCGTCGCCGACCCGGCGGCCATTTTCGAGCAGCTGTTCGAGGCCAACGGGTGGGGCGATTTATGGCGCAACGGCATCTACGACTACGTGCACTATCACGCGAACGTCCATGAGGTGCTGGGGATCGCGCGGGGGCGTGCGCGCGTGCAATTCGGCGGCCCGAAGGGCGACGAGCTCGATCTCGTGGCCGGCGACGTCGCCATCCTCCCGGCCGGCACCGGCCACCGGTGCCTCATGGCCAGCTCCGATTTCCTCGTGGTGGGCGCCTATCCGCCGGGCGGCGAATACGACGAATGCCGCGGGAGCGCGCAGGACTATGAGCGCGCGCTGCGCACGATCCCCGAGACGCCACTGCCCGACAAGGATCCGGTCTACGGGGCCAGGGGCCCGCTGGCGAGGCTGTGGAAGACGTAGGGTTGGCAACGCGCAATTCTCTGAGCTGACGCGTGGGCAAAATCGCTCGGCGCCGTTCCCTCGCCGCCTTAAGCGGCTCGCCCACGCGGATACGACGTGCCTCGCGATTTTGCCCACCCTGCGGGCCGCGCGTCCTGCGCCAGGGCAATTCCCTCATTGAATATGCCGCCTGAATTGGAAATCGTCGTCTGACCGCCGGCTGCCGCAGGGCGAGCCGGATCGCGCCGGAGAGATCGATGCCCGACCTGCCCGTGCTCGCAACCGCAGGCGAAGCCTACCGCTTCATGTGGCGCGAGCTTCCCACGATCGTCCGCCTGTCCTGGGCGACGCTCGTCGTCGTGATCCTGGTGCAGACGCTCATTGCCCGCACGGTGTTCGCCGAGATGGGTGCGCTCTTGGCGCGCGGCGACGTCGTCGCCGCCGCCGCCGTCGGGCGCCATCCCACCTGGCTTGGCCTCAAGACCGCGATCGAGATGGTCGGAACGGGCGTGGTCGCCGTGGCCATCCATCAGCTGGTCCTGTTCGGGGCGCGGCGCGACGGCCAATACGTTCCCTTCGCGTTCGGCCGGCGCGAAGCCCTGTTCGCGCTGCTCGGGCTCGCCTTCGGCGCGGTCAGCGTGCTGTTCGCCACCGTCGTCCTATCGCCGGTCGGCCGGCCGACCGCGGGGCTTGCCCCGTTCGCGGCGGCGCTCGCCTTCGTGGTCGCGATGTATCTCTCGGTCCGGCTGTGGCCGATCCTGCCGATGATCGTGGTCGAGCCGCGCCTCGACGTCGCGGGCGCCTGGCAGCTGACGCGAGGTCGGTTCTGGTCGCTGCTCGCGCTCGGCCTCGTCGGCGCAATCCCGCTCGGCATCCTGGTCATGGTGATCGATTTCGATCTGGCCGTCGTTCGACAGCCTGATGGACGCGATCACCAGCGTGCGGGAGCGCCTGCCGCCGGCGACGACGGCGGCCGGCGCCGTCAGACGCGCACAAAGCTGGTTGTTCGTGCGCGCGCTGCTCGACCTCGTCGTCATGATCGCCTACACGGCGCTGATGGCGGCGATCGCGAGCTACATCTACAAGGCGCTGACCGGCCGCAGGCCCGACGAGACGCTCTCTCCGCCAGAAGGCCCGGTCGCGAACGGGCGGGGCCAGTCTTGAGTCATCGCGGCGGCGCGACGTCGACGCCGACCAGACCGGCGCGTGCGATCGCCGCGGCGATCAGCCCGGAGGCGCGCGCCTCGTCGAGCATGCGATTGATCGCCGGGAGGCCGGGATTTCCTTTCGGCACGATGATCGCCTGCTCGACGCCGTAGAAATTGTCGGGCAGGAGCCGCAGGCCTGGAACCCGTGCAAGAAGCTCCGACAGGCGCTGGCGATTCGCCGCATAGGCGTCGATCTCGCCGTCCCGCAACTGCTTCACGGCGACGTCGAGATTGCCGCCGGCATTGCGCTTGAGCTCGGCGTTCTTGAGATTGCGGGTGAGGAACAGGTCGCCCGCGTCGCGGGTGGCGACCCCGATGCGAACGCCTGGCCGGTCCATGTCGGCGACCGCGCGCAACGCGGAGCCCTCGAGCACCACATAGGTGTTCTGGGCCAGTGAATAGACCTGGGAGAAATCGACCTCGCGCGCGCGTTCCGGATCGAAGGCGAGGAAGCCGATGTCCGCCTCGCCCTTCTTGACGCTGTCGAGGACGCCGGCAGCCCCCGGGGCACCGGCGATGCGGAACGGCAGGCCGAGCCGGCGCGCGAGCTCGCGGGTGAGCTCCGCCGCCGGGCCGCGCACCTCGCCGGTCTCCCGGTCGGTAACCGCCTGCACCGGGTTTGTGGCGATGAAGGTCGCCCGCAAGGTGCCGGTGGGGGCGAGGTCGTTGGCCGAGGCGTCGGCCGCGCCAAGCGCGGCTGCGATCAAGGCGAGGGCGAGCGCGAGCGCATAGGAACTCATGAAGTCCTCCCGACCGGGCGGCAAATCTGCCACAGAATGGAACTTTGCACCGACCAGATTGTTACTGGTGCGCGCAGTGCCCGACCCATGGAAGGCCAACGGCCGCGCTACCGCACAGTCTTTTCAACCAAGGAGCGGGGCAGTGTCCATCATTATCAGCATTCTGATCACGTTCCTGGTCGTCATCCTCGTCCTCTACCTGATCAATATGCTGCCGCTCGACGGCCGCGCCAAGCAGATCGCCCGCGTGATTGTCATCATCATCGGCATCGTCTCGCTGCTCAAGTACCTCGCCGTGTTCTGAGCGGCTAGAGCCTCACCCGCCGCAGCCGCAGCGCGTTCGCCACCACGCTGACCGACGACAGCGCCATGGCGGCCGCCGCGATCACCGGCGAGAGCAGGAGGCCGGATACCGGATAGAGCGCGCCCGCCGCGATGGGAACGCCGGCCGCGTTGTAGACGAACGCGAAGAACAGGTTCTGCCGGATGTTGCGCATGGTGGCGGCGGAGAGGCGGCGCGCGCGCAGGATGCCGGTGAGGTCGCCCCTGAGCAGCGTGACTCCGGCGCTCTCGATGGCGACGTCGGCGCCGGTCCCCATGGCGATGCCGACGTCGGCGGCGGCGAGCGCCGGCGCGTCGTTGACGCCGTCGCCCGCCATGGCGACGACGCGTCCCTCGCGGCGCAATCGCTCCACCACGGCGCTCTTCTGCTCGGGCAGCACCTCTGCTTCGACGTCCGCGATGCCGAGCCGGCGCGCCACCGCCATGGCGGTGGTGCGGTTGTCGCCGGTCAGCATGACGATACGGATTCGCTGCGCGGCGAGCGCCTGCAGCGCCTGCGGCGTGCTCGGCCTGATCGGGTCGGCGATGGCGACGATCCCGGCGGGCTTGCCGTCGATCGCCACGACGATGACGGTGGCGCCGTCCTGGCGCAGCCGCTCGGCCTCCGCCTCCAGCGGCGCCGTCGGGATGTTGAGCTCGGCGAGGAAACGCGCATTGCCGAGCACCACGCGCTTGCGCTCGACCATGCCGATCGCGCCCTTGCCGGTCGGCGCGTCGAAGCCGCGCACCGGAGGGAGGGCGATCGCGCGCTCGGCGGCGGCCTGCACGATTGCCAGCGCGAGCGGATGCTCGCTCGCGCGCTCGACGCCGGCGGCGAATTTCAGCACCGTCGTCTCGTCGAACCCCTTGGCCGCGACGATGGCGACGACCTTCGGCTTGCCCTCGGTCAGCGTGCCCGTCTTGTCCACCACCAGCGTGTCGATTTTCTCCATGCGCTCGAGCGCTTCGGCGTTCTTGATCAGCACGCCGAGCTCGGCGCCACGGCCGACACCCACCATGACCGACATCGGCGTGGCGAGGCCGAGCGCGCACGGGCAGGCGATGATCAGCACGGTGACCGCCGCCACCAGTCCGTAGGCGAAGCGCGGCTCGGGGCCGAACAGGGACCAGGCCAGGAAGGCCGCGACCGCGACAGCGATGACGGCGGGGACGAACCAGCCGGCGACCTGGTCGGCGAGACGCTGGATCGGAGCGCGCGAGCGTTGCGCGGCCGCCACCATCTGCACGATCTGCGCCAGCAGGGTCTCGCGACCGACCTTGTCGGCACGCATGATGAAGCTGCCGGTCATGTTCACCGTGCCGGCGATGACGCGGGCTCCGGGCTCCTTGTCGACCGGGATCGATTCGCCGGTCACCATGGATTCATCGACAGTCGAGCGGCCTTCGACGACCTCGCCGTCGACTGGCACTTTTTCGCCCGGCCGCACGCGCAGGCGATCGCCCACGGCGACCGCGTCGAGCGAAACCTCTTCTTCGCTCCCGTCGTCGTTCAGGTGGCGCGCCATCTTCGGCTGCAGCCCGAGCAGCGCGCGGATTGCGCCCGACGTGCGCTCGCGCGCGCGCAGCTCGAGCACCTGGCCGAGCAACACCAGCACGGTAATCACCGCGGCCGCCTCGAAATAGACCGCCACGGCGCCGCCATGCGTGCGGAAGGCCGGCGGAAACAGGCCGGGCACGAGGGTCGCGACCACGCTGTAGACATAGGCGACGCCCGTCCCCATCGCGATCAGCGTGAACATGTTGAGGTTGCGCGTCACGACCGACTGCCAGCCGCGCACGAAGAAGGGCCAGCCGGCCCACAGAACCACCGGCGTGGCGAACGCGAGCTGAATCCAGTTCGACGGGGTCTGCTCGATCCACCGGTGCGCGCCGACGAGATGCGCCCCCATCTCGAGCACGACCACCGGAACGGACAGCGCAAGGCCGATCCAGAACCGGCGCGTCATGTCGGCGAGCTCGGGGTTGGGCGCGCTCTCGGCGGTCGCGATCTCCGGCTCCAGCGCCATCCCGCAGATCGGGCACGAGCCGGGCCCGACCTGGCGGATCTCGGGATGCATCGGGCAGGTGTAGATCGTGCCTTCCGGCATCGGCTCCGCCGGTGCGGCATCGCCGAGATATTTCGCCGGGTCGGCGGCGAATTTCGTGCGGCAGCCTGCGGCGCAGAAATAGTAGGTGTGCCCCTGGAAGGCGTGACGATGCGGCGTCGTGTGCGGATCGACCGTCATCCCGCAGACCGGATCGATGACGGCGTGCTCGGCCTCGGCTCCGTGGCCGCGCTGAAGCGAATGGTCGCGTGCGTCGCCATGCGTCTTATGGGCTTCGCTCATGAGACCGCCTCGTCGGTACTGCCTTGACACCTATACCCGGTAGGGGTATATAGGGCGGCATGCGAAGCGATGTCAAGAGTTCCGTCCTCAAGCGGCTCGGCCGCATCGAGGGGCAGGTGCGCGGGCTGTCCCGCATGGTCGAGGACGACCGCTACTGCATCGACGTGATCACGCAGATCGCGGCCGTGCGTGCCGCCCTGCGCTCGGTCGAGGAGGAGGTCCTCAAGGACCACGTGGCGCATTGCGTCGAGCACGCGATCGCGTCGGGCAACAAGGCCGACCAGCGCGCGAAGGTCGCCGAGCTGATCGAGGTGCTGGGCCGCGCCAGCCGGTGACGTGCCGCCGGTCCGTCGCCGACTTGAAACCGAGCGGTGGGACCGCGAAGCCGGCTGCGCTCTCTAAGTATTACAACGTATCGATATAAAGTTGTGCCACTACGGGGAATACCGGATGCCCGGCAAGGGCGTCGTTCCGCCTAAGTGACGGAAAAGACTATCTCAAAGCCTATATCTTCGGTTGCATGTTCGCGCTAGCGAATCGCTGATGCATGCTTTCATGCAATCACGCATTGTCGTCGCGGCCGGAGAATTGTTAACGAGTGTTGGCCAGATTGATGCACCCTAGAGGGGTAGGGGACGGGGGATACGCCATGGGTCGCAAACTTTCACTGCGATTGATCCTGGGCTCGATCGTCGGCGTGCTGGCCGTGCTGCTGATGGGTGTCACGGCGTTCAATGTGGTCACCGCATTCTCCGAACGCCAGGTTGCCCGCGCGATCGCCAGCGCCAATGAAATATCCGACATGCTCCTGCTCGCGGCCGGCCACCTTGCGGCCGAACGGGGCCTGACCAATGCGGCGCTCAATGCCCCTCAGGCGGTCAACCAGGAGCGCCAGGCTGCCATTCAGCAGCGACGCAAGGCGGGCGATGACGCCCTCGATACCGCCATTGCGACGCTTCGCACGGAGGCCGCCGTCAAGGCGCTTGTGGGTGAAGTCGAAGCTGCGTACGCGCGTATCCGCGACCTGCGGCGCGCGGCCGACACCGCGCTCGCGCAGCCGCGCGCATCGAGAGATCAGACGACCGTGACCACCTGGGTACCGACGATTACCAAGCTGATCGAGGTCACGCAGCAATTGCGACTTGCCGCCGACTACGAAGCCGATGCGGCGGAAGCACGGCTCGCCGATCTTCAGCGGGTCAAACACTCCATTTGGGTCATCAGTGAGTTCGCCGGACGTGAGCGTGCCGCCCTCGGCGGGATCGTCACGGCCGGGCGGGCGATCACATCCGATGACCTGCAGCAGCTCGTTGCTTTTCGCGGACGGCTGGAGCTGGCCTGGAGCGTGGTGCAAGCCTACGCCGACAAGGCAGGTGCCGCGGACGAGGTGAAGGCGGGCGTGGAAGCGGTGCGCCGTGCCATGTTCGTCGAGTTCCAGGCCACACGTGAGCGTGTCTACCGGGCCGGCACTTCGGGTGCCGCCTATCCGATCGACGGCGCCGAATGGATCGCGGTCTCCACCAGGGCGATCGAGGTGGTGCTGCGATTGAGCGAGGCGGCCGGCCGGGTCACGGCGCAGCTGGCGGCCGAGACGGCGGCGCAACGCACCCGGGCGATGATGGTTGCGGGAGGCGTGCTGGTTCTGGGCTTCGTTGCCGCTCTGTTGTCCTTCTGGGTGGTGTCCCGGCGAATTGCCGTGCCCTTGAGACAGATGACCGACACGACGTCGTCGCTCGCCGAGGGAAAAACCGAAATCCGCGTGCCCGGCCTCGACCGTGGGGATGAAATCGGCCTTCTCGCCAATGCGGTCGAGATCTTCCGGCTGAAACTGATCGAGAACCGCCGCTTGTCGATGGAACAGGCCGAACGGGACAGGGTGTCGCTCGAACGTGCCAGCACGCTTGAACAGCTCACGCGCCGCTTCGATCAGAACGTCTCTGCGCTCACGGGCTCGCTGGGCGGAGCGGCGGTCGAACTGGAGGCGACCGCTCAATCGATGTCGAGCACGGCCGAGCAGACCAACCGCAACTCCGTTGTGGTCGCGGGCGCAGTCGAGCAGACCTCGGCAAGCGTCCAGACCGTGGCGTCCGCAACCGAAGAGATGTCGGCTTCGATCCAGGACATCGCCCGTCGGGTCTCACATTCATCCACCATTGCGGCGCAGGCGGTCGAGGGCGCCCGCAAGACCAACGCAACGGTTCAGACGCTGGCCGCAGGGGCGGAGAAGATCGGACACATCGTCACCCTGATCAACGACCTGGCGGCGCAAACCAATCTGCTGGCGCTCAACGCCACGATCGAGGCGGCACGGGCCGGCGAGTCCGGCCGTGGCTTTGCGGTCGTCGCCAGCGAAGTGAAGGCCCTGGCCGGCCAAACCGCAAAGGCGACGGAGGAGATCGGCGGCCAGATCACCCAGATCCAGGCCGAGACAAGCCAGACGGTGAGCGCCATTCACGAGATCGGTACGACGATTTCCGAGATGGCGAAGATCTCCCTCGACATCGCAGCCGCCATGGAGGAACAGGGCAGGGCGACGCAGGAGATTTCGCGCAATGTCCACGAGGCCGCTCACGGCGTCGAGGAGGTTGCCACGAACATCACCGAGGTCAAGCGCGGCGCCGGTGAAACCGGCAGTGCGGCGACCCAGGTGTTGGGAGCAGCCAAGGTGCTGGCCCGCCACTCGAGCAATCTCACGGCCGAGGTCCGGCAATTCTTGGCCGAGGTCAAGGCCGCCTGAGGCACTGCACCGCAATCGGCGAGGTCGGGACGGCGTGTTCATCCGAACCGCTGCCTCGCGGCCCTGGAAGGTGTTGACGATGCGGGGTCGTGCGGATCCGCCGTCATCCCGACATCCGGAGGTCCGGCGGACCTGTCTCGGAGCGTGATCACGCTGCCACGTGCCAGGCGATGGCCGGCGCGTGACATGAATCACACATGCAATGACTGATGCCGCCCGCGACACGAACCGCTGTGGTCGCGGAGATGACAACGATCCGTCATCAGGGGCCAACACCAACGAGGAGGAATGATCATGACGAAGACCACCACTGGCACTATCGAGCAATTGCGCGCGCTGACGTCCGATGAGGTTCATGCCGTCTCCGGGGCACTCAGCTTCTCGGTCGGATTTGTGAGCGTGGCTTACTATGGGAAGAATGAGGCGGGAGACGGTCTCGGCCCGGCGATGCCCGGCACCAACGGCAACGGGATCCGCATGGTCTGGGAGGCTTGGGGTACGCCGGGTCACATCGAGGGCTACTGATCCGCGGCATCCCTGCCTTTGGCAAGCAGGGGAGGGTTGTCACCCAAACCGCTGCCTCGCCAGTTCCGCGCCCCGGCCGAGCGCCGTGAGCTTGGCGAGCGCGACGTCGCGGCGCATCGGCGCCATGCCGCAGTTGGTGCAGGCGACGATGCGCTCCTTCGGCACATGCTGCATCGCCTCGCCGATCACCGCGGCCACGTCCTCCGCGGTCTCCACCTGATCGGTCGCGACGTCGATCGCGCCGACCAGCACGTCCTTGCCTTTCAGCAGCGACAGAAGCCGCATCGGCACCCGGGAGTTGCGGCATTCGACCGAGACCTGGTCGATGCGGCTCGCCGCCAGCGCCGGGAAGATCGCCTCGTACTGACGCCACTCGCTGCCGAGCGTCGCCTTCCAGTCGATGTTGGCCTTGATGCCGTAGCCGTAGCAGATATGCACGGCGGTGGTGCAACGGAGCCCGTCGATGGCTCGGTGCAGCGCCGCGATACCCCACTCGCTCACCGCCTCCATGTAGACGTTGAAGGCGGGCTCGTCGAACTGGATGACGTCGACGCCGTCGGCCTCGAGCGCACGCGCCTCCTCGTTGAGAAGCGCAGCGAACGCCATCGCCATGCGGACGCGGTCGCCGTAA
Source organism: uncultured Alphaproteobacteria bacterium (assembly GCA_963777755.1). GTDB lineage: Bacteria > Pseudomonadota > Alphaproteobacteria > Rhizobiales > Xanthobacteraceae > DATFWC01. The sequence goes on along the minus strand of CAVZSC010000035.1, from coordinate 104,411 downwards.
TGGGCGTCGGCGATGGTATCGACGATCGTCATCGGCCCGGGCAGGGTGATCTTCAGCTTGCGCCGCGTGTGCGCCCGCGCGAGCCGCGCTTCGGCGCCGTGCACCCGCCCCTTGAGCCGCAATTCGCCGACCACCTGCGGCACCATCGCTTTGTAGCGGTCGGCGCGGATGCCCATCTCGACCTTGTGGGAAAAGTCGATGCCGTCGACGAACTCGAGAAACCCGTGGACGAAATGCTGGCGCGACTGCTCGCCGTCGACGACGATGTCGATGCCGGCGTCCTCCTGCAGCTTGACGGCGATCAGCGTGGCATCGAGCTTGGCGGCCGCGAGCTCCTCGCCGGCAAGCCGCCACGGCGCCCACAGCTTGTTGGGCTCGGCGAGCCAGGACGGCTTGGGCAGGCTGCCGGCGACGGTGGTCGGGAACATGTGATCCTCCCTGGCGTTTCGCCGTTTTCACGGCCGCCAAGCATAGAGCCAATCATAGCGCCGCAGCAGGCCTTGGCCGCCGCGCCCACGCAGGACGCGATTGCGCAGCCAGGCGGCAAGGCCCGCGAGGTGATAGACGCGGCTGTTGAAGCGGGCGGAGCGCTGCACGCGCGCGGTGCGGCGGCGCCGCTGGCGTTCGTAGCGGCGAAAGGCGCCCTTCGGCCGATCGGGCGACTGTCCGAGGCGCTCGGCGAGCACATAGGCGTCCTCGATCGCCATCGCGGCGCCCTGCGCCAGGAACGGCAGCATCGGATGGGCGGCATCTCCCAGGAGCGTGACCGGTCCGTGGCTCCAGCGGCGCAGCCGCGGCCGGTCGTACAGCGCCCATTTCAGCCAGCGATCCGGCAGGGCGAGCAGGTTGCGCACGACGCGCGGCCATTGCTCATAATGCACGAGCAGCTCCTCAGGCCTGCCGGGTGCGCTCCAGCCCGGCTCGTGCCACTCGTCGTGCACGATTGCCACGACGTTGACCGCCTCGCCGGCGTTGACCGGATAGAGCACCAGGTGGGCGTCGGGACCGAGCCACAGCGACACGACCTTCTCGCGGAACTCGGGGATCAGCGGCCTCGCCGGCAGCACGGCGCGCCAAGCGGTGCGATGGGCGAAGCGCGGCGGCCGTGCGTCGCCGAGCCGCATGCGCAAGGGCGACCACAGGCCGTCGGCGCCGATCAGGGCGATGCCGTGCTCGTCCTGGGCACCCGCCGCCGTGCGGGTCTGGACCGTGACGCCCTTGGCGTGAACGGCGAAATCCTCCGCGCGCGCGCCGAGCCGCAGCGCGATGTCCGAGTTGGCGCGCACCGCGCCGAGCAGGGCCGCCTGCAGGTCGCCGCGATGGACGACCCAATAGGGCGATCCATAGCGACGCTCGGCGGCGGCTCCGAGCGGCACGCGCACGAGCTCGCGGCCACGGTACGATCGCACCCGTACCGCCTCCGGCGCCACCACCACGGGGGCGAGCCGGTCGCCGAGCCCGAGCGCCACAAGGATGCGGGTGGCGTTGGGCGAGAGCTGGATGCCCGCGCCGGTCTCCTCCAGGCGCGCGGCCTGCTCCACCACGACGACGCGAAAGCCCTTTGCCGCGAGCGCCAGCGCCGCGGTCAGCCCGCCAATTCCGGCGCCGCTGACAATGACCGTCCGCGAGCGCGCCACGACCTGATCAGACGGGCTCGGCCCGCAGCGCGCATTCGGCCGGCCGGGCGGCATTCGGCGCGAGCGCGGGATCGAGACGGAACAGGGTCGAGCAGTAGGAACAGATGATCTCTCGCTCGTCGCCCATGTCGAGAAAGATGTGCGGATGGTCGAACGGCGGCAGGGCGCCGACGCACTTGAATTCCTTCGCGCCGACCTCGATCACCGGAACGCCCGGCTCGTTGTGGAAATGGGGAACGACGTAGTCGGCCATGACAGTGTTCCGTGCTGCTTGCTGCTCGACCGCACGATAATGGGCTCGTCCGCCAATTCCTAGACCTTACTGTTTGGCCGCAAGCCGCTGCTCGGCTTCGATCGCGATGAACTGGGTAAACAGCGTTTCCCCCGTGGCGGTGTAGTGGCAGCAATTGTCGGAATAGACTTCATCCGAAACCTTGTCGAACAGCCCGATGGCCGAAACGATGCGGTTCTCCTGGAGGACCGCGCTGCGCGCCGTCAGAAGCGCATAGCCGAGCTCGACGCCCTGGCGATATCCCATCGTCTCTTCCTTCGCCAACGCGATCTCGCGCTCGCGCGGCGTGAACGGATGCTTCGAGTAATATTGGTTGGGTTGAACGACATGGAGATAACGGATCTGCTGCCCCTCCGTCAGCACCCGCATCTGCTGCGAGGAGCGAAGCCACAGATCGAACAGCGCGGGAAAGACCTGCGCGTCGCTGATGCGAACCGGCAGGTCGAGCCCGAGCCGTTCGCGCAACGCCAACCAGTTGCGGGAATTCGTCATCAACGCCGAATAGTCGCGCGTCGCATTCGCAAAGGCCTTGCGGTTCCACATCGCCCGCACATAGGCGATTACCAGTCCAACCCCGGTCCGCACGCGGCGCAGCGACTCGGATGATCGGCCGACGGCCTCGCGGGTGGAGAGCCAGCGGCCGACCAGCTCGTAATACCGTGCCGAGGAGGGAGCGTCGGCAATCTCCATCGTGAGCGGTATCATCATCTGGGCGGCCGGCAGGACCGGATCAAGGCCGAGGCGATGATTCTCGTAGGCCATCGTGAATTCGTTGAATCCGTCGATGTTGATGACGAGATCGATGTGCTGCCCGATGCCGAGGAGATAGGCCAGGCTCAACAATTGTTGCGGCTGCTTAGCGGCCCCTTGGGCGAGGCTGAGGAGAACGATGTTCTTGCCGGTCAGGGACGGACGCGCTTGCAAGGCCTCGCGCAACGGGAGGCCGCCGGCATCGGCGATGACGAGCTTCTCCGCCACCGAGCCTCCGAATACCACCACCACGACGTCGTTCGCGCCCGGCGTGAACGGGATCGTCACCGGCTCGCGCTGCAGGAAACCGAGACTGTTGGTATGGAGCGACCCGACCTGCTGCTCGTACGGGCCGGCAAATCCGAAATACGGGTGCAGCCGGTGGCGAATGCGTTTGTCCGGAACCGGCGCTGCCTGCTCGATCACCGCAGCCGGCGCCCGGCCCAGATAGATCAACCCGCCGGTGGCCCAATAGAAGTAGGCGACGCCCGCAAGCTCCACGGCCGCGACGCAGGCGAGGACGACCGCGCCCGCGGATGCGATCCGATGCTTCAATTGCGGCTTGCTCACGATGTGCCGGCGACCCTCCCGCGCCAGGCAAATTCATAGGATATCGGCGCGTTGGGCAACAAGGCACCACCGTGGCCGGCGCGGAAAAGCCCTGACTTGCGGCGGTCGCGTGCCTGTGCCACATCAATTGCGCCCGATACGATTGCGGATCGGCGCACAGCAACCTGGGATCGGTGCCGGCCGTTGAGCTCGACCTTGTCCACTCGCCTATCGCTTCTTGCCGCCTCGCTCCTGGCGGTGGCGCTGTTGTTCACGGTGCCGCGCGGCTTCGATTCGGCCCGGTTGCTGGCCGTCGAGGATGATCCGGTGCGGCTCTCCGACCTGACTCTGGAGAGGCGCTTCAATTCGCAAATCGCCGCGCGCGAGATCGAGGCGGCGCTGGCGGCGGGCGACGTCGAGCTCGCCGAGAGCTTCCTCGCCTTGGCCCGCGAGCGGAGCGTTGCAGTCGATGCTTCGCTCGTGACCCGCATCGAGGCCGGCACGACGGCGTCGGCCACGACGGCCCGCAGCGTCGGGCAATTCGTGCGCGGGTTCGTGGTCGGCGAGCCGGATGATCTCATGAGCCTTGCCGGAACGGCGGCAGGCGATCTGTTCGTGTACGGCGATGCGCGCGACGCGGTGCGGGAAGGGGTGCGGCTGGCCCGCGGCGAACAGGCGGACGAGCTGATCCTCGGCCTCGCCTGCGTCGGGCTTGCGGTCACCGCCGGAACCTATGCGAGCCTCGGCGTCGGCGCCCCGGCGCGCGTAGGCTTGAGCGTCATCAAGGCGGCGCGCAAGACCGGCCGGATCGGCGCGGAGCTTTCCGGCGCGGTGGTGCGGGCGGTGCGGGACAGCGTCGACGCCGCCGCACTCAAAGGCGCCTTCACTCGGGCCGCCCTGCTGCGGCCGGCGCTTGCGGTGCGCGCCGCGCGCGAGGCCGTCAAGGTCGACAAGGCGGGCGGTCTGCTCCATCTGGTGCGCGACGTCGGGCGCGTGCAAGGAAGCGCCGGCACGCGCGCCGCGCTCGACGCGGTGAAGCTCGCCGGACACCCGCGCGACGTTGCGCGGCTCGCCCGGCTGGCGGAAGGCAAAGGCCTGAAGACGCGCGCGATCATCAAGCTGCTCGGACGCGGGGCCATCCTGTTGAGCGCGGCGACGTTCAACCTCGCCACATGGATCTTCTGGGCCATCGTCAACCTGGTTTTCTTCTGCGCCGCGATCAAGCGCGCCGCCGAACGCATGACGTTGCGCGCGATCCACGCGCGCAAGGCCCGCGCTCTGCGCGCGCGGCCTTTGGCGGCGGCACCGGCCGGTTGACGCGCTACGTTCGCCGGGTGACGCATGCCACGTTTCCAGCACGGGTCGGTAGAGATCGCCTTTCTGGATGAGGGGGAAGGCGATCCGATCATCCTGGTGCACGGGTTTGCCTCCACCAAGGAGGTGAACTGGCTTCACCCGGGTTGGATCGCGACGCTGACCGCCGCCGGCCGCCGCGTCGTTGCGCTCGACAATCGCGGCCACGGCGAGTCGTCGAAGCTGTACGATCCGGCGGCCTATCACACCGTGACGATGGCCGAGGATGTGGCGGCGCTGATGGACCACCTGGGGCTCGCGCGCGCCGACGTCATGGGCTATTCGATGGGCGCGCGCATCGCCGCGTTCCTGGCAAGCAAGCACCCTTCTGGCGTACGCTCCGCCGTGCTGGGCGGCCTCGGCATCCACCTGGTCGACGGCGTGGGTCTGCCCACGAGCATCGCCGACGCGCTGGAAGCGCCCTCGCCCGCAGCCGTCGCCGATCCGGTCGGCCGCACCTTCCGGGGGTTCGCCGAGCAGACCCGCAGCGACCTCAAGGCGCTCGCTGCCTGCATCCGCGGGTCGCGCCAGACTCTCACGCGCGACGAGGCCGCTGCGATCGGCACGCCGGTGCTCATCGCCGTCGGCACCGAGGACAAGGTCGCCGGTTCCGCCCATGCGCTCATGGCTCTCATACCGAACGGGCAGGTGCTCGACATCCCGCGGCGCGACCACATGCAGGCGGTCGGCGACAAGGTGTTCAAGGCCGGCGTCCTGCAATTTCTCGAACGACGTGCATGATGCGAAAATCGGAGCCGGCAACCGCGGTGTTCACCGGAGCGGCAGGCAACCGCCTCGTCGCCGATGTGTTCGGGGAAGAGGGCGCCCCGGTCTTGCTGCTGCACGGCGGCGGCCAGACCCGCCACTCGTGGCGCGCCACCGCCGAGCACATCGTCGCATCCGGCTCGGTCGCGTATGCGCTCGACCAGCGCGGCCACGGGGATTCCGACTGGATCGCCGACGGGAGCTACGCGTTCTCCGATTTCGCCGACGATGCGGCCGCCGTGGCCGACGCGCTGGCAAGCCGCGCGGCAGCGCCGCCCGTGGTGGTCGGAGCCTCGCTCGGCGGCATCGCCGCGCTGCTGGCAGCCGGCGCCGCGGCGCGGGCCGGACGCACCCCGCTGTTCTCCGCCCTCGTCCTGGTCGACATCACGCCGCGCGTCGACGCAGACGGTGTGTCGAAGATCCAGGGATTCATGCGGGCGCATGCGGCGGAAGGGTTCGGCTCGATCGGCGAGGCGGCCGACGCGGTCGCCGCCTATCTGCCGCACCGGCCGCGCCCGCGTTCGCACGAAGGCTTGAAGAAGAATCTGCGCCTCGATCCCGACGGGCGCTGGCGCTGGCATTGGGACCCGCGGTTTCTCGACGGCCCGCGCCCGGTCGGGGCGGCGCGCGTGGAGACCGAGACCGCGCTGGTCGATGCCGCGCGGCGGATCACGGTGCCGGCGATGCTGGTGCGCGGCACCTCGTCCGAGCTGGTGAGCGAGGCGCATGTGCGCGAGTTCCTGGACCTCGTCCCGCACGCCGAGTATATGGACGTGGCCGGGGCGCGGCACATGGTGGCGGGCGACCGCAACGACCGCTTCTCGACCGCGATCCTCGGTTTCCTCGGCAAGCTCGGGTAAGCGGGATCGCGGCACTGCCCCGGCGTGCTATATATAGGCGACTGTCAGAAGCCGGGAGCGAGGTCATGGCCCAACATCGGTCCAAGCGCGCCGTACTCGAAACCGTCGATCCGGTTTGGTCGCGCATCCGCCACGAGGCGGAGGAGATCGTGCGGTGCGAGCCGGAGATCGCGAGCTTCATCTACGAGACGATTCTGCACCTCGACACGCTCGAGGAGGCCGTGGTGCATCGGGTGGCCGAGCGCCTCGACCACGCCGAGGTCTCGGCCGAGCTGATCCGCCAGGCCTATGTCGATGCGTTGCAGGCCGAGCCCGCCATCGGCGAAGCGTTCCGCGCCGACATCATCGCGACCGTCGACCGCGATCCGGCGACCCACCGCTGCATCGAGCCGGTGCTCTACTACAAGGGCTTCCATGCGATCCAGACGCACCGCCTGGCGCATTGGCTGTGGCACAAGGGCCGCAAGGATTTCGCCCTCTACCTGCAGAGCCGCTCCTCGTCGGTGTTCCAGTGCGACATCAACCCGGCGGCGCGCATCGGCCGCGGCATCTTCGTCGATCACGCCACCGGGCTGGTGGTGGGCGAAACCGCGGTGATCGAGGACGACGTGTCGATGCTGCACAGCGTCACGCTGGGCGGGACCGGCAAGGAGGCCGGCGACCGCCATCCCAAGATCCGGCGCGGCGTGCTGATCGGCGCCGGCGCGAAAGTGCTGGGCAATGTGGAAGTCGGCCACTGTGCCCGCATCGCCGCCGGCTCGGTCGTGCTCAAGTCGGTGCCGCACAACACGACAGTCGCCGGCGTGCCGGCGCGCGTGGTGGGGGAGGCGGGCTGTCCCGAGCCGGCCCGCTCCATGGACCAGCTGTTTTATGATGCCGGCCCGTGATAGATGGACGGCTTACTGCTTCGCGGCCGGGAGAACAGCGTGGACGTCCAGGAAATCAGGAAGATCGAGAACTACATGCGCAAGCTGTTCGGCAACGCCCATATCCGGGTGGTGCCGCGGCCGAAGAAGGAGGATTCCGCCGAGATCTACATCGGCGAGGAGTTCGTCGGCGTCCTGTTCGTCGATGACGAGGACGACGAGCGCTCCTACAATTTTCAGATGGCCATCCTGGGGACGGATCTGGAGTAGGCTCACCGCACCGGCGGCCGCAGCGTCGCGATCAGGTAATCGATCTTCGCCGCCAGCTCGCGCCATTCGGCGAGCCAGTCGCGCGGAAAGCGGAAGGTGATGTCGGCGGCGCCGATGCGGCGCTCGAGCAGGCACATGGCGGGTGTCGCGCCGCTGCGGCTGCAGCGGGCGACGAAGCGCTCCGGTGCCGCTGCATCGAACACCAGGTCCTCGCCCCGGTAGGGGCTTGTCTCGGTGAAGCGGCGCGCCACCAGCCCACCGGCTTCCGTCTGCAAGTCCTGGGCGACGTAACGCGGGTAGATGCTCTTCATGCGCTCGGCCGGCGCGAGGGTGCCGCTGTTGCCCGCAATGGTGACGAACAGGCGGTCGATCGGCTGCAACTCGTCGGGCGGAGCCTGCTTCTCGGCATGTTTCACGGGGTCCGGAGGGTCGAGCGACGGCCACAGGAACACGAGGTCGATCCGCTCCTGCGCGCCGGACCGGCGCTGCACCTGCTGGCGGATCGCCGCCGGCGGCACGTTGAAGACGACGCCCGCAACCGTGATCGGAACCGAGGGCGTGTCGGGCGGCACGGCGCTCAGATGCCGCGGCCACAGCACGAAACCAACATAGACGAGGCCGAGCAGGGCGATTGCTGCAGCGAAAACGATGCCGGCGACGAGGCCGGCCGAGATGCGGGTCGCGCCGCGCCGCGTCCCCCGGCCGGTCAGCCCGACCATATGGCCGATTGATCTCATGGCAGGTCGCCGCGAATCACGGGTCGAGTATCGCACGGCGGGCGCCGCATACCGGCCGCAAACATGCGCGGCGTTGTTAACTTTTTATTATCCCAGTGTTTAGGACTAATGCATTGTTATAATTCAAGTTTTCTTGATTGAAATTGGGACTGCACTAACGACCGACTAACGTGTCATCCGTGGCCCGGCACGACCTCGTCGACTGGTCGGGTACGTCGTGGGTCGACGCACCCAACGCCGTGCCGCTAGTCGCCCAGCACCTTCTTGAGGATTCCGATGCGGTGCTCGGTGGAGGCCTGCTGGGCCGGCCGGTTGTCCTCCAATCGCCCTTCCTCGGTGTCCAGCCATTGCAGGTGGTCCTCCGCCGCCTCCAGCGTCTCCTCCAGGCACATCCGCACCGTCGCCAATTCGTCGTCCGACAGTTGGTCCAGTCGCATTGGGTCTCTCCAGGTTGGTTGATGGGACCGCACGTCTTGATTGTGGCCACAATTATTTCAACCTGGATTTTTTCTTTGTCGACCATTTTGATTTGCGACCATCGTAGTATCACCACGCCTCGCCGTGTCCGCTTTCCGGTAAACCGGACATTGAGCCGACATCGCCGAACGTCCGAGTCTGACCCATCTCGGACATGAGTGGGGCCCTATTGCTGCGATGCACGGCCCTGACCTGAGTGACCGATGCGCTACGAGTCATCGTGCCGCTGCACTCCGTTTGTCAGCGTATCCGGGCATCATTTGGGGACCTGCGCTGAGTTGCCCTACGAAAGCCACCGACTACACGCATTCAGATAGGAAGGGTTCCACGTCGGGGTACAGCAATGATCCGCGCCACGGTACTCCGTGCGCTTGTGCTGACGGCGGCTCTTGCCGCGGCGTTGACGCCGGTCACGTGCCTTGGCGAAAACAGCAATCGGTTGCCGACCAAGGCAACAAAGGAGCTACCGCCCGAGCTGCTCTCGCTGCTCCGACAAAAGAAGATGCCAAAACATTCACCGATCCTTGTGCGCCTTTTCAAGGAAGAGGCGGAGCTCGAAGTCTGGAAACAGGACACCACCGGCCGTTTCCAGATACTCAAGATCTATCCGATCTGTCGGTGGTCGGGCGATCTTGGGCCGAAGTTGCAGGAGGGCGACGGTCAGGCTCCAGAGGGGTTCTATGCAGTTACGCCCACGTTGATGCATCCCAACTCCAACTTCTATCTTGCGATCAACATCGGCTACCCCAACAGCTTCGACAAAGCGAACAACCGCCACGGCAGCTTGCTCATGATCCACGGCGACTGCTGGTCGACCGGTTGCTATGCCATGACCGACGAACAGATAAGCGAGATCTATTCGCTGGCGCGCGAACTCATTCCTCGGCGGCCGGCCGTCATTCCAGGTCCAGGCCTATCCGTTCCGCTTGACGCCGGCGAATCTGGCGCGGCATCGAAATAATCCGAACTTGGCTTTCTGGAAGATGCTCAAGATCGGCAACGATCACTTCGAGACGACGCATCTCGAACCCAAGGTGGATGTGTGCAATCGCCTCTATGTATTCGATGCGCAACCTCCCCCGAATTCGCCGAATCCTCTTGTGTTCAATCCCACCAACAAATGCCCGGCCTTTGTCGTGAATCCGAAAATCGCGCGGCGGGCGCTGGAGAAACAACGCACCGACGAGCTCGAATACGCGCAATTGCTCGAAGACAACGTACCAGCCGCCCCAATCTACAACGGACTGGACGGCGGAATGAATAAGGTTTTCCTCGCACGGTTTCCGGGCAGAGTGACGTTTTCGAAAGTGCTGCCGTATGCACTCACCTGCCGGAACTGCTCACCGATCCCCTGGGTCTACAACGATGGTTCGTTGACGAGCAAATTGTTTGGCACCTTGTTTTGATCGACATGGGGCGTTGCGGTACGCTCGGGCGTGCCGAAGGCCGATATCACGGTTGGCAGGTTTTCCTCGCAGGGTTTCAGCTCGCTGATCCTGGCACTCATGCGAAGTACCGCGACGTCCGCACAACTGAATTCGAGTTCGTGATCAACCTCAACACCGCAAAGGCATTCGGCGTCAGCTTCCCGCTAGGCCTTCTCGCAATCGCCGACGAGGTGATCGAATAGGATGTCTTGCTGCATCTGCTCACAGCCGCTCTTGGCACAAAGGGGCGGTAACAGTCGGGCAGAGCCATGTCCGCTCTGCCCGGATAATTCAGACCTCGACTTGCTCGGCGATGGCGAGCGCGTCATCGACCTCGATTCCGAGATACCGGACCGTGCTCTCCATCTTGGTATGGCCCAGCAATAGCTGGACCGCACGCAGGTTGCCAGTGCGGCGATAGATCAGCGTCGCCTTCGTGCGGCGCAGGGAGTGAGTGCCGAAGAGTTGCGGGTCCAGCCCGATGCCTGCGATCCAATCCACGACGAGCCGGGCATACTGTCGTGTGGTCATGGCCGCGCCGGGGCGCCGCCGGCTTGTGAACAGAAATTCGCCGGGCTGCTTGCCCGCCTCGTTGAGGTACGTGTCAACGGCTTGGCGGGTCTGCTCCGTCATCTCGAACCGAACCGGATGCCCGGTCTTTCTCTGCCGTATAGTCGCCCGTGCGAGCCCATACCCATTCGGGGCAACGTCTTCCACCTTCATGCCCACTAGATCGCACCCCCGCAGCTTGCTGTCGATGGCAAGATTGAACATCGCCAAGTCGCGGGTTCGCCCCTCGATTTGCAACCTGGTCCGAATGGACCAGACGTGTCTTGCCAACAGTGGCGGCTTGGCTCCGATCAGCTTCCCCTTGTTCCACGGGGTGCGATTGAATGTGGGCGGGGTCGAGTTGCAATGATGCTCCATGGTCATCCTCCTTGGTTGCGAAGGGGACCATGGTGGGCGGGACCATGGCGAGCGCCGGATTGCTTAGCTCCCGAAATTGACCGTAGCTCTCGGGGGCGTTGCGGACATAGGCTCGGGGTCCCGGTCGATCGGGTTCGCTGGTTATGACCCAAAGCGGTCATGGAACCGTTTAGCGGCGGAGACGACGATTGCGCGTGTGGACCTCAGCACGGATTCGGGCAGTATCGGTCCCGGTCGATAGAGAAGCAGGGCTCTTTATGACGGAAAAGCGATCAGGCTTGCCGGTTCTTGGCTTCGCGGATCAAAGGTCGTTCGAAAGATGGCTCGCGGCTCAACCAGTTGATGCGGTTGGCGTTTGGATTAAGTTCGCCAAGAAGGCGGCGACAAGAGCGAAACTGACGAAAGCAGAAGCGATTGACGCTGCGCTCTGTCACGGATGGATCGATGGAAAGCTGGAAAAGTATGACAACCAACACTGGCTTGTTCGCTTCACGCCACGGAAATCGCGCAGCAAGTGGTCGGCGCTGAACCGCAACAGAGCGCTGACGCTCATCAAGGTGGGCCGCATGAGACCTGCGGGCTTCGCGCAAATCGAAGCCGCTAAGGCAGATGGTCGGTGGGAGGGCGCCTACGCCCCGGCGAGTCGGGCCGAAGTACCCATCGACCTTCAGAAGGCCCTGGACAACAACCCGAAGGCGTCCGCATTCTTTGCAACATTGAACAGTCGAAATCGCTACGCAATCCTGTACCGAATCGGCAACGTCAAAAAAGCCGAGACGAGGGCGCGCAAGATTGCGGAATTCGTAGCCATGCTCGAGCGTGGCGAAACAATCCACGGGTAGGAAAGATGCTGATTATCGCGTACCGATCCCGACGAGCTAATCCCGCATGATGCTTTTGCGGCACCGCACTTGGTCCGCTTGTGGCACGAAGCGGCTGTGCCAACCCATCTGACGCATGTCTGCTATTGGGGGGTGAAGCGGACCTGTCGCGGACATGCCGCTACGTCCGAGTCTGACCCGGAGCAGACGTTAGTTGCCCCGCACGCCGACGAGGTGAAACGAATTGGGCGTAGCTGAATGCAATTGAATCATTGCAGCGCGCGACTACAATGCGCCGATAGCCAGGGAGGGCATCATGTTCAGACAATTCGTGCTTGGCACGGCACTCGCCGCATTTGCAATGACCGCGTCGCTCGATGCGCAGCAGCAGCCGTCACCCGTGCAACCGTCGCCGATCAAGCGCACGATTCTTCAGCGGGCCGATGTGCCCGGAACGAATTTGGAAGTCATCTACGCCACGGTGGAGATCGCCGCGGGCTTCAAGGCCGGACGCCATAACCACCCCGGCGTGGTAATCGGACATGTCGTAGAAGGTGACTTCTGGCTGCACGTGGACGGCCAGCCGGAACGAGTTTTGCACGTGGGGGAGTCTGTAGCATTTCCCGACCGCGCCATTCACAATGAAGGCGCGACTGATAAGTCCGTCAAACTGAACGCGGTTTATGTCGTTGAAAAAGGGAAACCCCTCGCCTCGCCGGCTCCTTGATTGACAGCCTTTCGGCGTATCCTTCTCACCACGCCTCGCCGGTTCCCTGTGGCCGCCGTCGGCCAATGTTGATGAAGGCATTGGGGGAGCGGCCGGAGCACCGCCGGACGTGGAAGCCCAGCCGGTAGGCCGCCATCAGCAAAGCGCCGTTACTGATGTAGCCGCCGTCGTCGTGGCCCTGTGTCCGGCACCACCGCTCCGCCTCGTGCTTCAAGCCGTAGCTGGAGACCCGTTGGTTGACGGTCCGGGTCCGGTTGCACAGGGAAAGCCACGTCATGGCGCTGGCGACCTCGCGGGCCAGGGCTGTGGCGGCGTCGGGTCTGGTCATCAACGGGTCCCAGAAGGAGGCGCATTCCGCTCCGGTCTCGGCAAAGCCGTTGGGGCAAAGCATCATGGGCTCGAACTGGACGCGCAGGTCGGCCACCGTCGGTGTCGCCACTGGCGGCGCTGACCGGCCGAGCTGGATGACGGTGCCGGTCTCGTAGCGGAAGGCGTCCATGAGTCGCTCCTTTGCGACGGCCGAGGCCGCGCGCGTTGGAGGTTTGATCGCCCCGACTTTTTTGAGCCGGGCGGACCCAGTGGACGAGCTGCGATAGGTCGCGGTATAAGGGGGACGCGGTCCTTTTACCCCGCCCACCGGGCTTGTTGCGGAAGCCCTTCTGCCAGGAAGGGCTTTCTGCTTCTTGGGTGCATTGCCTCGGGCTGCCAGAGCCCGGTCGTACTGGGTGTTATTCTACACCAGTCCTTGGACCATCGCTAGAATCTGGGCTTCACGCAATAGGACGACCGTGGCTGGACGGCCAATGCGGCCGGACGCTCGAAAGGCACGTAGCGAGGATCGTAGCGCGGGCACGCTATTAGCTGATTGGTGAGCGTTATCCGCGCAAATGTATTAGAATGGCGGCAGGGTCTCGCGCGCGATACGAACTACATCCCGGAACACGTAGATTTGGCTGTCCCTTGGCGCGGTGTCCCACTGATCTTGCTGAGCAACCGCTTTGTGCAGAATCCCGAATTCGTCCCCAGATGCAACTACGATGAGGCTGTTTTGAAGTCTTGACAGTTCCTCCTGGAGCGCGGCGACACAGGCTGCGCGCTGCCGCTCAATCAAGCGCGGAGGCCAGTGGCCGGGCGAGCCTTTGGATCCGGCCACCTTCAAGAGGTTCGACCATCCCCAGCGATGATACGTTTGGTCGTAGGGACCAACAAGGAGTTCACGAGTCAAGCTATCAAGAAAGCGCCAGAATGGTGCGTGTCCTCGCGTCGGATGAAGACAGAACCTCTCTGTCCCCCGCAGGCCAGCCTCAAAATCTGGCTCTCCCCCAGCAATTTCCGCATCCGTCGCTATGCCGACGTAGTAAATGCCTCGTCCCGTGGCCGCAACCTGCTCCCCTGACCAGGGTACGAAGATATACGAGGGGCCCACCTCCTCTTTGCTAAATTCTTCAGCGAGATCGCGCCAGACGCTCGTCAATATATCAAACGTTGCTCGCGTCATGAAGGTAGGCATTTGCGGTGTCCTCCATCCGGGTAAAGCAGCAGCCCTCTGCGGTGGCGACCGTGGATTACCCAGGCGGCTCGGCTGGCCCGGGTGGAACGAAATCTTCCATCCAAGCCGTTGCCATTACGACAAACCGGCCATGCGGCAATTCGGCGATCGCGGGCTCGGGCTCGGGCAAGATTGTGCCGCGCTCAAGTTCGCTCTTGATGAAGGCTCGCGCTTCTTCGATCGTGTCGAAGACGCCGATATCCCATCGTTCCCAAGGCATGCTATCTCTATAGCAGATTTCGACCTCGACCGAAGTATTCCGGCGCCTGATACCGCGTCAGGGTTATTCCGGGCCAGGGCGGCACCCTGGGCGATGATGGCTTGGTTGATGTCGGTGCCGTTGGCCGTGGTGCAGTAACCTACCTCGCGGCGATAAGTCTTCTCCCCGGTCAGACGGCAGGTCAGCTTAGCGTCGCCAGTGGCGGCGCCAACGAGCGACACCCTTGAGACGCACCACCGTGCCGGCGGCAGCACCAGGGGGACAATACCCCTGCGCTATGCAGCGTTGGCAGCACGGTTGCGTGCTTCCAACTCCCGTCGCTTCGGTCGCTCATAGTATGGTGCTGCGCGGTTGTCCCCGCCCGAGGTTGTGCTAGCCTGTGCCCAGTCTCTAGGCGACTGGGGGTACCCGATGTTTAGTTTCTTCAAAAAGAAGACATCTGATCCGCTCGAATGGGAAGCCGAGCATCTTGTCTTGGCGGCTCAAACCTGGGCGGTGGTTAGTCAATGTGCTATTGCTCATTTTCCATTTTTGCTGAAAGAAAAACCAAGCCATCGGGACTGGGAATTCTTTGCGACCGCAGCGGGCGTGGGGATTGGACTCGTCAGCCTCGATCTAGCTAAACCTCCAAATCAAATGCAGCTCGGCGAGGTTGTTATTAAGCACTGCGGCGGTGGTTCACGATTGTCGAGAGAAATCCAAGATTGCATGGGGTCCTTTGTTCATGATGTTGGTCACGCACTAGAGAAGAATCCTCAACGAGACCCACAGTGGCAGCAGGAACAGTTTAATCTCGCGGTGGGTTCGTGGTTCCTGAAGAAATTTCTTGGAAGGCCACTGGACTCAGTCGAATTGGCGGCCGCCCCCGTGATGGGCAAATTGTTCCGAACGCCGTTTACTCAGTGGTGGGTTTCAGGACCGAGGCCGTTGAAGTTCTGGCTAATCGGTTATGATCACACGGGTCGGAATCCTTCTTCCGAGGAGGCAAGAGAACAGTTGATTGGATTGGCCAACGGCGTTCTCAGTGAACGCGCTTCCGCGAGCTAAACCATGGACGCCCGACGGTTCTTTACCGAAGTCGCACAAGTCAACTATACGATGTTCAAGCAATCTCCGGACGACCTGCGGCTATTGTGGAATGCCGTCGTTTCGATGAACTCTGTTGCGGAATGGATTGCCCTGCACAAGCTCGATTACGCCGAGGTGGATAAGCGTGTCCTCGATGACAAGGCCAAAGAGGTACGCAATTCGGATAGCAGTCTGAAAGATCTGAATTTATGCGCCATCACGTTCAAACACGTACGAAAGCTGATACCAACTCCCACGGGATTGATACCCTCATCTACTGCGCTTTCGACACCGCCTTGGGTCATAGGTTATGGGAACGAGGAGAAGGTCGTCGAGGATGTGCTGCGTCGTGCGTATGCCGCTCTGCTCGCGTTTCCGGAATTGGCTTCCTAGCGATCACGTGCGGCACAGGAGCCAGCGACCAGCGGGCACGACTCGATTAAGCGCCCTACTCCACCCAGCCGGGACGACTGACCTTGGGCACGGCCTTCGTCACCATGCTGGGGGCGGCCGGCGGTGGTCCGGCCCGGTAGACCGGCAGCGTCCTGGGATCGAGGGTCGGCGGATGGATGCCGAGCGGGGTCGGCGCCGTCTTGGTGGCGGGGCGTAGCCGGTCAATGTCGGCGTCGTACTCGGCGTGGCCGTGGAACAGGTCGCGGGCCAGGGCCTTGAGCGTGTCGGGGGAGAGGTCGGTCCTACCCCGGGCGAAGGCGTCCAGCGTCTCCGACGGCACGCCGAGGTCGCGGGCCAGCGTGGCGGCGTTCATCTTCCGCGCGCGCGAGTTCAAAGCCGCGCGAATAACATCGGTGCCGGTGGTCATTGGCTATCCTTTACGGTCAAGTCGGCGAACGTTGTGATAGTCGCCGGTGGCGGGCTCGTGCTCGATCACGTCGTCGCTGTCCGGCGGCTCCAGGGCCAACGACGGGTACAGCTTCTTGATGTCGTCGGCCGACAGGTAGCGGTCGGGCGGGACGGAGACGATCTTGACCTCGGTGACGCCGACCTTCACGTCACCGGACACCTGCAACGGCAGCAGCCGACCCAGCAGGGAGGCAAACGCCTTGGGATGGCGGCTGGCGAGGAAGTGGCAGTAGCCGACCAGACCATCCTTGCCCTTGCCGTCGAAGCCGTGCTTGACGGCGGCGTCAATTATCCCGGTCTTGATATCCTTCGTGATCTTGTTGGGCGTGCCGGCACGCCGCCGCCCACTGCCCGCATGGCCGGGCTTGAACCGTCCGTCGGTGGCGTCGGTCATTGGTCCTCCACGCCCATGCGACGGGCCAGCCGTTGCAGTTGATCGGCGGATGGCGTGTAGGTGCCACCGACGAACTGCTGGAGTTCGGCCAGGGTCATGTCGGCTACGGCGGCGACGTCGGGGTTGAGGAAATGGCGGGCGCGGTTGCGTACGGCCTCCTTGAGGGTCATGGTCGGACGTCCTGCCTGATGATGTTGGTGAGCTTGGCGAGACGGGACACCTTCTCGCCCAGCAACGAGTACAGCTGCACGGTCGGGCTGGCGCGATAGCGACGGGTCACCAGCGCCGCCATGTTGGCCGGCTGGTCGGTGAGGCTGATTTTCGTCAGCTCGGCGCTGGTGACCAGGGCGTAAAAGCTCGGGCTGTCGACGTCGTGCATCGTATACGCGTGTACCCGGGCGCCAATGGAGAAGGCGTTGCACCGCTTGGCGGGCTCGTGCGTGACCGTGGCCCGGATCAGCAGGTTGCCCTTGTGGTCGTACTGGAGGGAGTCGATCCGACCGGCGGGCTGGGATTCGTCGTGCCGGTACAGCAGGCGCGGCATGGGCTGGCAGAACAACAGCGGGTAGCCGAAGGCGTAGGGTCGGAACTTGGTGCGCGTGAGGTCGATGTCGCAGGTCGAGGCGTAGCCCTCCAGGACCATGGGATGCGGAACGGCCGCCGCCTGGGGGGCCACGTAGATGTCGGACGGAATGTTGTGCCTTTGCTGCAACCGGCGCAGCTGCAGCGTCATCTCCAGGGCGTTGGCGGTGACGGTCATCGTCGCCGGGCCTCACGTACGGCGGCGGCGATCTCCTCCAGGCGGCGGCGGGCGGCGTCCAGCCGGGCGTTGATGTCGGCGAGGTTCGGCCGTCGCTGTCCGTAGGTGATTGGTGCAGCAGTCGGGTCGTGGCTCGCCGCGTAGGCGTCGCCGACGATGAACATGCCGACTTTGATAGTGTCCTTGTCGAGCTTCGGCATCGGGCGTCCCCTGTGCGGTGGTGGTCGGACGCGCTACAGGAGTTTGTCCGACCACTCGTTCGTTAGACCCCCGCACCGGGCGGGGGGAGCCTGTTACATGGGGGAGGTTACACCGGAACGGGGGTTATCACTCGAGGGGGCTTTTGGGGGGCCTTACCGGCACGTCGTATAGGTGGTGGAGCCGACCCGGTGGGACCGGCACTCGGTCTTGACCGGGCCGCCCTCGCACGTCGTGTACGTCGTGGAGCCCATGCGAGTGGTCCGGCACCGGGTGGCGGCCTCGGTTGCGGCAGCTCCCAGGATGACGACGACGAGGGCGACGGTCAGCATGTGGTTCATTGGTTGTCACCTTCAATGAAGCTCTTCAGCAGTCTGGCGACGAACTGTTGATCGTCGCACAATTTCGCAATGTCCTGCTTGGTCGGATGCCGGCCCTCCTTTTCCAGCACGGTTTTGATGACATCCGGTAAAAGCGCCTCCAGCCGAGGCCAGCACCGGCCTTTCTTGCAGCGCGGATCGTCGCATTGATCGCCCTGAAAATCACAATAGAAATTGCGTTTCTGTGTCATCGCTTGGCCTTCTTACGCGGCTTGCGCTGCTGGAGCTTTATCTCTCGTCCCACGCGATGACAAGAAGCATGATTAGAACCACGATTGGCGACAGCACGAAAGCTTTCGCCACCCACCCAAAGAATGGTCTATTGACAGCCACTGCCAACGTGCCGGCTAAAAACAGACCAATGACATACGAGAGACCCGCGACAAAAAAGAAGGTCTGCGCGTCTATATCGATATGGAAAGGGGTCATGGCACCGCCACCTTGTGAAAACTATCTCAAATCGCGCTTAATCTGCTCGATCATCCGCCTCGAGTGGGGACACATATAATAGATGGGGTCCTTACGGCAGATCTCGGCGTAGCCACGGAACGGGGCGTCATCCAGCCACTTGAACAGGCCCTTCATCAGCGGCAGCTTCTGAGCCTTTGAGCAAATGGCATCGATGGCCAGACCATCCTCGCGATCAAGGGCCGCCATGCCTTGCGCATAGGCATCGTCGTGCCCCCTTTGCCAATGGGCTTCCAGCTTTGGGTTATTGATGTAGTCGTTGCTGATACCCTGCCGAACGGCCTCGTCGAGAACTTTCAAAAACGGCCCGGTGTGGTGGTGGCAGACATCGTCAACCGCCGCCGTAGCATAACCTTGGTTGTAGGCTGCCACCTTTTGATTGGTGGTAGTGTTCTTGTTGAACAGCTCCGGGCCAGCCTGGGCGGAGCCCATCAGGACAAGGCCGCAGGTGGCGGCGAGTAGGATAGTCTTGGTCATTGTCTTGGTCCTCGGGTTGGGGGGGCGGCTTACTTCTTCAGGCCCATTTGCATCTTCATGGCGAGCCGGCCATTGTTGAACGTGGCGATGAGGGAGCTGAATTCCGGTCCATCCCAGGTGTAGCCCACCGTCTCGAAGGAGCCGATTGCCGCGCGGTTC
This sequence comes from uncultured Alphaproteobacteria bacterium, assembly GCA_963777755.1. Lineage (GTDB taxonomy): Bacteria > Pseudomonadota > Alphaproteobacteria > Rhizobiales > Xanthobacteraceae > DATFWC01. Next base: position 85,419 of record CAVZSC010000035.1, on the reverse strand, counting down.
ACTTCCTTGGCGTCACAGCCGACGGCGGCGTTGGCCTGGGCGATGGTCATGCCCGTTTTGAGGGCCTCGTATTGTGCCATCCGCACGTTGCACGCGGCGTTGGCGGCCGGCACCATGACGAGCAAGGCGGCGGTGGCGAGAAGGATGGTCTTGGTCATTGTCGTTACTCCGTTGTCAGGGTTGAAAGGGTAGGGCGTTGTCAGCGCCCCTTCACAGCCGTGGCACTCCAGACGAGTGCTGCGAGGCAGATGCCGAATCCGATCAGCATTAAGACATCTTCCTCGTCGGCGAAGCCGTAATTAAAGGTAGTGGCACCAACGGTGTTGAGGATAAGGATGGCCCAACGCTGGTGGTGACGGCGCCAGAACGCGACCAGTGTCGGCAGGGCCAACGGGGTCATGGCCACAAAGCCGATGACGTAAACCCACCACGGGGCACGGCTGGGCTTTTGGTCCGGGGCGTGGTCGACGGTAGTCATGACGTCACCGCCTTACTCCCCCAGATGGCGACGAAGACCTTGCCGAGGAATATGGATACGGCGGTAAGGAAAGCAAAGACCAGCCAAAAAGCGATGGTCTCCACGTCATTAATTGCCTGCAAGGTCAGGGATACATCCGGGCGACGATACTCGAAGGCCAGCTCCCTGGCCACGCGGTAGAGAATGGAATTGATAGAGTTGCTGCCATTGGCCACCGTCAAGGTGACGGCCCAGGCCAGGAGAGTCAGCGCGGTATTGCGTTTCATGGTCATTCTCCAGGTCGGCGAGTCAACACAGATTTCGGTCGATAACCGCGTATGTCTGCGATCATAAGTAAGATGGCCAGTGGCAAGCATATTGGCGCCCAAATAAGCCAAGTGAGGGCATCCCCGCGAGTTGCCTTGCCGATTAGTATTTTGTTCACGGTCAGCTCCAAACTATGTGAACGAACTGGGGAAACTGACCGCGGAACCAACCGTCCCAGCCCCAGTTATTACCGATCTTGTTGCGGAAATTATGCAGGGTTTCCGCTACATTCGGATAACCGGCATTGGTGAGCCGCTGTACGGCGAGAGCCTTATTTACACGCATTGTCGTTCTCCAGGTGTGGGGGAGGGTCGCCCCTCCCCCGTTGCGGTTACCAGCCGAACCGTGCGGCGCAGATCGGTCCGATCCCGCGGGCGACCGACTCCGGGTCGGTGAGACCACGGGCACACACCGCACACTCGCCGGTGCGCGTCAGATCAGATGGCCTTGAGATCGTTGGCGGTGAGGCCGATTCGGATGGCGAGACGGAGAAGCTTCGCGACCGGATCGGCGACGGGTGTCGCTCCGTTGGCGTAGCGTTGCGACTGGCGGCGCGACAGGCCGAGGTGTTCGGCCGAGCCGACAATCGAAAGGCCGAGTTTGTCGAGGGCTCCGCGGTACTCCTCGGTGGTCATCTCCTCGTAGGGCTTTTTATGGTGGCGCGCCTTGGCAAGCAGGGCGCGGAGGGCGTCGCGTTCGGCCTGCAGTGCGGCGACTTCGTCGGTCATGGTCGTGGCGCCTGTGGGGTTTGGGATGCCGATGGGTCGTATATGTCACGCTGTCCGACGCGCCGTCTCGTCAGATCCTGCCAAAGGCTTGTGATCGGGTGCCAACTAAACGCCTATCTGCCCGTTCAATCCTTCAGCCGGGCGCGGACGTTGATGACCGAGTGGGCGGTCCACTTGCCACCGCGGGCGGTCGCATAGCCACGGCGGTCAAGCTCCTGGGCGGCGGCATTGGCTGACAGTCCGTCGAGCTCGTCGAGCACAGGACGCAGACGCTCGGCGAAGACCTGTGCATTGGCTGCGTTGGTCGCCGAGCCACGCGCCCGCGTCGTCAGGTCGGACGGAATCTTGTGCCCTTTCGGCTTCCCGAGACGTTTGCCGCGAGCCTTGGCCACAGCCAAGGCGGCCTTGGTGCGCTCGGAAATCATGCGCCGCTCGGCCTGGGCCACCAGCGCCATCATCCCGACCACCATCTCGTTGGCTTCCGGCATGTCGGCCGCGACGAACTTGACGTTGGCCTTCTGTAGCCCGAGGAGGAAGTGGGCGTCACGGGAGAGACGGTCGAGCTTGGCAATGACCAGCGTCGCACCGTAGACCTTGCAGGCTTCCAGCGCCCGGTGCAGTGCCGGACGGTTGCGGTCGTCCTTGCCGGACTCGACCTCGACGTGCTCCTCGACCAGCCGCCAGCGCCCGCCGTTCAGGAAGCCCTCGACCGCTGCCCGCTGGGCCTCCAGCCCGAGGCCGGATTCGCCCTGTCGCTTGGTGCTGACGCGAAGGTAGGAAACGAATTTGCCGTGATGCCGGACCATTAGATTTCACCGGCCTGGCGCTGGATGCGACGGACCTCGGAGTAGCGGTTGCGGGCGGTGTTTTCCCGGACGCCATTGGCGGTACAGGCTTTGACCCACTCGGCCGGGGTCATGACGTAAGGGCTATACTCGACGGCGGTGCGGAGACTGTCGGCCTGGGAAAACTCCATGTCGGCCAACTGCTCGCGGACGATCTGGTTGAGGTCGTCCTGGGTGTAGACGGTCGCGTCGGTCAACAACAAAGAAAAGGTCATTGGTGGCTCCGTTGTCGGAGACTAATCACCGTCGTCATGAGAGTTCACAAGCGAGCCTTTCGGCTCAGACCAGCCGTCGCCATCGGCACCCAGCCGGGTCGCCCAGGACGGGTCACCGTCGCGCAGAGGACGGGGCTCCGTGCGCTGGAACCGCACCGGAGTCGGGGGTGGCAGGGTCGGGTGGTCGGACGTGCCTACGGGCTTTGCCAGGACTGATTGGCCGTCCCTCCGTCGGGTACCCGCCACAATTAGCGGCACCAACAGGGGCAGGATCAAAAGGATACCGGGCGGGCTTAGGGGATTCACAGCCGTTATGGGCCAGAACGTCCGCTACTATAGCGGAGGCACAATCCGCCAAGTCTGGCCCGTCCGCCCAAGGGGTTGGGCTACCCGGACACGGTCGGTGTGGAGGATGTGGAGGATGTCCTATTATAGTCCGTATAGTGTTTCAGACGTCGAGGCCCCAAAGTCTATACGGTCTATAATAAAGGACCTTCCACATCCTCCACACATTATCAAAACGGCGGTGGCTCCACCACCGCCACCTTCAGACCAACGAACCCGTTCCCGTGACGGTCTCTTCTCGGCTCAAAGCCGCGGTCCATCAGCATCTGTGAAAACCGCTTGGACGACCCGACAAACTCGCCGTAGCGCGTCGCCCAGGCCGACCAGGAACCGAACAGTCGGGCGACGGCTTCATACCCAGGGTCCAGCGTGCAACACTCGTCAATCCACCGGCCAATGGCATCCTCGGCGGCGATGTAATTTTGCGTGGCGACCTCCACCGCGGAAGGTGTTGCCAGTCCCTGGCGTTGCCACATCAGGCAACCCTCAATCATCCACGCCAGGATGCCAGGCCATTCCAGCTTTAATTTTTCCGGCAATTCTTTATCGCGGTCTGCCTCCGGAATTTTGACCGCGAACGGAATTAGTTTGATGCGTCGGCGGATGGCATCGTCCACCGACTTCAAACCCGGTTTGTGATTGCCGTACACCATCAGGGTGAACTGCGGGACGTAAGTAAAAAAGTCCTGCCGCATGAACCGTGCCGTGATTTTGTCGCCACCGGTCAGAGTCTTGATCTTGGACTCCGCCCACCGCCGACCCTGTTCGGTCTCGGCGGCGGTGACCAGCCGCGCGCCCCGCAGTCCGGCGAGGTCGGTCGGGTGGCGTTCGTTGACCGAGTCGACAAACGTCTCCATCGGCGCGGTCGTGTGATAGTCGCCGAGCACGTCGGAGAGCGTCTGGATAAACACGGTTTTGCCGTTTTGCCCTGTCCCGTAGAGGAACAGAAGAATTTGCTCCCGCGTCGAGCCGGTCAGTGAGTAGCCACTGGCGACCTGCAAATATTTTTGCAGGCTCGTGTCACCACCGGTCACGGTCTGCAAGAACTTGTGCCACAGCGGACAGGACCCGCCCGGTGTCGCTGCCGTCATCATCGTCATGTAATCATCCGGCTGCGCCGGCCGCATGGCGCCGGTGCGTAAGTCGACGATCCCTCCCGGCGTATTGAGCAGCCAGGGGTTGGTGTCCCATTGCTCCATGGTCGCCGCCAGTCGACGGTCCTCGCTTCCGAGGCTGACGACGGCGGCCCTTGTCTTGGCGCTGGCGATGGTCTTGGCGGCCCGGTTGGCTCTGATCGCGGCCTCGCGGCAAACGTGACGGGCCAGATCGAAGATTTGCCGGGTCTTGTCCTCGGTCCACCGCGTGCCATCCCAGCGGTACCACTTACCCCATTGCGCGACGTACCGCAGATCACCGGCGTGACGAGTTGCAAACTCCAGGGCCAGCGCCTCCTCGGAAAACGCCGGCGCCACACCGGTGCCTTCCCGATACCCGATTATCTTGGCGATGGCATCGGCGACCGGTTCGCCCAGCATCTCCCGCAGCTTGGTCAGGCCATAGGCGTTGTCACCTTCGGCGTAAGCGTCGGCCGCGTCTCGTGCCGCCCGCGCCCGGTCGGCAACCTCACTATCACCGGCCGCCTGGGCCACGATCCTGACGAAGCGTGCAATCTCCTCCGCACTGGTGCCGCCGGTCCTGGCCAGGAATCCGCCGATGCACTGGGCATATTGGTGACGACCGCCCTCGGCTGGATAGTGACGAACCAAAAGCGAAGCCACTGCAATTCCAATGACGGCTTTCTTCAGCGTCGTGCACGGTACGATGGCCGGCTCTCCGTCACTCACCCACTCGACGGCTTCGCCGCTGTCGGGATGGATGGACCCCGGAAACATGGTCTGCGCGCCCTTGTTGCCACAGCCCAAGCGGAGTTCGACCAGCATCTCCAGGTTCAGCCCGCGCAGCTGGATGACCGGTTCGGGTTCCGGATCGGTGGCATAGTAAAGCCGGTGGCTTGACGGTTTGCTGAACCGTCCGAACACCGCGTTGGTCGGCGGCAGGAAATGGTCGGCGAGACGGAGGGATTCCAGGCAGTCGAGGTCGACGTCGGCCAGCCCCGACGATACCGGTCCCATCTGCACGCCGATGTTCATCGCGGCGCCGTTGAAGTACTCGGAGACGTTCTCCGGCGTGACCGGCATGAGCTGCCAGTCGTTGCTTCGAGGACCCTTCATCCCCCCAGGGATTGGGATTGGTTTCCAACCGCGTTGCAGATACTGTCGAGCCGTGTCGAGGGGCGTGATCGAATTGTTGTCCATAGCTATAGTCCCACCGCGTCCGCGTCGACGCCGTCAGCGGTCTGGGAGTCCCCTACGTTGACAGAAGCCCGAGACTTAGCCTGTAAGGAGGGGTATGGTTCTGGAGCCAACCAGGGCTCAGTTCCCCTTCTACGGGATCTGAACGAGTCGCCCCTGCTACCAGAGCGCGGGCGGCTCAACCTTTTGTGGCCCCCGCTACCAGAGCGGGGTCATCCATGTCACCGCACAGATCGTGTGCCAGGCCCATGCGTCGCCACATTTCACGGTGGACCTGAGCCAGTGCTTTTCTTGTTTCATGTGAACAAGGTCTCCTGCTTGCGCTTAAAGGTATCGACGCGACGCTCCTGGATGCGGTCGAAATAGTGGATGTTAGAATGAGCGCGCCAGCCATAAGACTCGGCCAAGGCCGTGGGATAGTAACCTTGTTTATATCCCAGGATGCTTTCCAGCTGCTCCTCCAGCTCCGGCAGCTTGACCCGGGCGGCCTCCAGCTCGGCGAGGCGCCCGTCCACCGCCCTCTGGGAGGGCTTGGGCAGCGACCGGTAGTGCCACGAGTCAATGTCCATCTGCTTTTTCGACCGGGCGGAGAAGTCGATTTTGAAGTCACCGTGCGGCATGTCGAGCATGATGCCACCAAACTGGGATGTCATAACCCAGGCGGTGGAATCCACGGAAAACCACGGGTAGCGGAACATCAGCGACGTGGCGGTGAGCCCGAAACCGTGGACCTTGACCCGCGGACGCCCGTCCTTGTCGGTCAAGTAGCGGTGCCAGACGTGATCCAGCCACTCGCGCAAATAGGGTGTGGTCTCCGGAACCATGCCCCCCAGGCAGATGTATCCGTAACCTTCGTCGATGTACCGCTCCAACCATTTGTCGGCATCGCGGACATGGTGCACCGGCAAGACCATGCAGCCCTCGGATTCCAGCGCCTTTTGCCGGTCATAGTTGACCTGTTCCTGTCCCGCCCCAATGGCGTCGAGGTTGGCGACGACGTCGATGATGTCGTGATGCCGGTGGATAAATTTGGCGTAAGTTTTCAAGTCGATCTTGACGCCCTGCGTGAACATGGAATAGGCGCCGGAATCCAGAAAGACCTTGCGTTTCGTCTCCCGTATCTCCTCGACCTTCGAGTTGTTCATGTAATGGTATGACTCCAGGACCCACTTTGGCTCGGCAGCACGGATTATTGCCCCGTGCGGACTCATCTGGCTGATTACGTTGGACAGTGCCGCGATATAGATTTTCATCGGCCTTGCTCCGACTCCCGATTGCTATTACCTAGCTCCGGCACGGGGATGAATTTCATCGGCGAGCGGCCTGCTTCGGTTCGTGCCCCCGAGCGGGCGCGGCGTCGCCCTTCAACGGTTGGACCGGTCGACTAAGAATCCACTCGTTGACCTCGGACTCCAGCCACAGACCTTGCCCCCCAGCTGGCGGGAGCGCGGGAATTTTCCCTTGCGCATCCAATCCCAGAGGGTTGGATAACTCACGCCGACCTTGTCAATGACTTCCGGCTTGGAAATTAGTTTGGGTTCGTTCACGGCGGCTGCTCCTCTTTGATGGGAGCCAATAGGCCGCATACGGGGTCGTTGGGCTACCGTACCTAAATCCGATTTAGGTACGCCCATCGCGGAGTTGGTGCGGTGAACGCAGGTGATGAGCCAGCCTCTCGTGCTCAATACCGGCCCGCAAGGCGGCAATGCCGATGGCCCGGTCGCGGACGCCGCGCTGCCTGGGATAATGCTGCCGTAAAATGTTTTGGATTACCGGCACCTCATCGGCGGCGGCGTGAATTGGATTGTCGACACGACGACGCGCAACGGTCTGCTTCGGTTTGCCCCTCCTGGCTTTGAATGTTCCCTGAAGACGGGCGGCAATCAGGGCCTCCGCTTCCTGGCTCAAGCGTGGGGGCCGATGGGAGAGGAGGTCCTGATTAGGGGGGTCCATCAGCCAACCGAGTAACTTGAAATTCCCCTGCTGCGCCGCCGCGATGGCTTCACGCTCCATCTCCTCTCGGGACTTTCCCTGCATCGGAGCATCGCGAAGCACGGGCCACGGTCTAAAAAGATAGTCGCGGGGCGGCTCGGGCATGAGTGGGCCAACCCAGTCGGCCAGTGCGTCGTCGTCATTCCAATCGGGGAGCGTCATCACCGCGACCTGTGCAGCGGGGTGACGTTGCCGGTCCCGGTTTCACCCGTGGCCAGCGACAGGATTTGCGAGGCCACCGCTTCCATGATGCGCTTGTTTTCGTCGGCGTACGCATGGCGGTCGTACACCGAACCGATGCCGCCCTCCTTGTGGTTCTGGATTCTGTTCATCGCGTCGCGACCGAAGCCCAGCGCGGTGATCGCAGTTCCGTGGGTCCGTCTTAGGTCGTGCGGAGTGACCTTATCGGTGACACCAAGCTTGACGCAGATCGCCCGCATGGCCTCGTCCAGCTTGCCGATTTGCCGAAACACCGGACCCGTGGTGGCGTCATCCAGTTCGGCCAGCAACGTCGGCACCGGACCCGGTAACCAGACGCGATGCGTCTCGCCGTTCTTGGTGCCGGGCCAACGCAGCGAAGCGACCGGCGCACCGGGCAAGGTCCACCAGCCGTCCGCGATGTGCTCGCGCCGCATACAGGCCACCTCGCCCGGACGTTGACCGGTGAGCAGGACCAGCTTCAACGCCGTGCCTTGCAGTAGCCCGACTTCGTCGAACGCCGTCCAGAATGCCGCCACCTCGCCGTCCGACAGAACGCGCTCGCGCGATGTGGTCTTGTGCCGGGTCACCAGCCGCGCCGGGTTATCCTTGACCAGCTCTTCGCGCATCGCCCAGGAAAACACCGCCGATGCCGACGCCAGGACTTGGTTGGCGAGCACCGGTGCTGCGATGGCCGCCATGGCTGCCTTGACATCGGCCCGCGAAATGTCGGCGGCTTGCAGCTTGCCCCACCGTGGAATCGAGATATTTGCGGACCAGCGTCTCGGCTTGCTTCCAACTTTTGTTGTGGCGCTTGGCGTAGTCCTCGACATAGCGGGCGGCCAATTCCTCGAACGTGCCTTTGGAGCGGGCGGCCTTGCGGTCTGCGGCCGGGTCCTTGCCCTCGGCGACTTGAAACATAACCCGGCCGGCCAGCCGGCGGGCGTCGGCCAGACCGATGGCGTCGGCCGAGCCGAGGCTGTACCAGCGCGGGCGGCCGCGGAGCGAATAGACGACTTTCCAGCTCTTGCGGCCGGTCGGCTGCACGTTGACGGCCAGACCGCGTTGGTGGCTGTCCCAGACCAGGAAGGGGCGGTCCTGCGGAGCCAGCCGCTTGACGAACAGGTCGTTGAGCCGGCGTTTGTTGGGGCCGGCGGCGGGCGTCCCGTCCCGGCGTGGTCGCGGCATTTGAACTAACCCCCCACTAACGATCGGCCCTTAATTGGACCAGAGGGGTCTTAACAGCGTTTAACGACTAACGTCAAGAAATATCAGGGATTTGTGCCGTTAGTTGATGGTCCCGAACGGCTCCTAAAACCCCCAACGGTTAACCTTTTCTTAAGGATGTTCTGGCGCCGCCGCGCCGCATGGACGAAAGATTGCCCCCGTCCAAGCCTGGCGGGGAGGGGGCCATGTCGCCGGACCAGCTGCAGTCGTTCATCGTCCTTGCGCTCGGGTTCGCGTTCGCGGGACTGCTGGCGACCGGGTACCAATGCGTCACGGCGCGGCCGGCGAGCTTCCGCCTGATCAGCCGCGCCCCGCGCCTGCACGCCCTCATGGCCCTGCCGCTTGTGATCTTCGCGGCGCCCTTCATCATCATGCGCAACACCCTGCGGGCGCGACGCATCATCGGCCGGCGGTTCGAGCTCGTCATGCTCTCCACCGTCATCGCCGGGTTCTGGAGCCTGATGTGCGGCACGCTGGTGGTGATGCTGCTGCAGGCGGTCGGCCAGCTGCTGGTCTGACCGAGGCTGGCTCGCCAATCCGCGGCAGGCGTGGCAAGGTCGCGCTCCAACCCAAGGAGCCCGAATGCCGATCTACGAGCTCGACGGGCAGGCGCCGGACCTGCCGGCGGACGGCCGCTACTGGATCGCCGAGACCGCCTCGATCATCGGCCGCGTGCGCCTCAAGCGCGATGCGAGCGTGTGGTTCGGCGCGGTGCTGCGCGGCGACAACGAATGGATCGAGATCGGCGAGCGCAGCCAGGTGCAGGACAACGCCACCATGCACACCGATCCGGGATTTCCCCTCGTCATCGGCGCCGACTGCGTCATCGGCCACAACGTCATCCTGCATGGCTGCATCATCGGCGACAACAGCCTGATCGGCATGGGGGCGATCCTGCTCAACGGCGCGAAGATCGGCGCCAACAGCCTGGTCGGGGCAGGCGCACTGGTGACCGAGGGCAAGAGCTTTCCCGACAATTCGCTGATCGTCGGGGCGCCGGCGCGCGCGGTGCGTACGGTCGACGAGGCAGCCACCAAGATGATTGCCGCCGGCGCCGACATCTACGTGCGGCGTCACCAGCTCTATGCCAAGGCGTTGAAGCGGATCGGGTGATCGGCGCGGGAGATCAGCTCAGCCGGTCGACCAGGCGGCCGGGTCGGGTCGGGTCCACCCATTGCGGATCCTGCGTGTCGAGGCCGCCGGCCCGCAGCGCGTGCTCGATGACGTCGGTCATCGTTCGCTCTCCGCCGGCGAGGTTGGCCGGCTGCGCGCGCTCGAACTGAACCCGCCAGACCGCCTGCAGCCAGGCGTTGGTCAGCGCCGTCGAAGCGATGTCCATGTCGTTCTCCACGGACCGATGGTCGGCATCGTCATTGCCGTAAGGATCGAATCACTCACACGCCCCGTTTAAGAAGTCGCGAACCGAACCGGCCGCATTTGATCGAATTGGCCGATCAGCCCGCCTTCCGTGTATCGGTTGCGACGACGAGTTCCCGCCCCACGATGGCCGCATAGGTGTCGATCGGTTCCGGTCGGCCGATCAGGTAGCCTTGTGCCTCGCTGCAGGCTTCCTGGGCGAGGAAGTCGAGCTCGCCCTTCGTCTCGACGCCTTCCGCGATCACCGGCACGTTCAGCCCGCGGGCAAGCCCGATCACTGCACGCACGATCGCCGCCGACTGCGCGTTGCTGTCCACGTTCGAGATGAACGCGCGGTCGATCTTGATCAGGTCGAACGGGAACGATTGCAGGTACGACAGCGACGAGTAGCCGGTGCCGAAATCGTCCATGGCGATCCGCACGCCCATCGCCTTGAGCCGGCGCAGGATCGCGACCGCGCGGGAGAAATCGTCGATCAAGACGCCTTCGGTGATCTCCAGCCGGAGGCGCTCGGCGCGCAACCCGGTCTCGTACAGGATCGTATGCACGAGCCCGGCGAGGTCGCCATGGCGGAACTGGACAGGCGAGAGATTGATGGCGATCTGCAGGTGGCGCGGCCATGATGCGGCCTCGCGGCAGGCCTCGCGCAGCACCCATTCGCCGATCGCCATGATGAGGCCGCTCTCTTCGGCCAGCGGGATGAACGTGCTCGGCGGCACCATCCCGCGCTGCGGATGGTTCCAGCGCACGAGCGCTTCGAAGCCGACGATCTCGCCGCCGATCTTGAGCAGCGGCTGGTAGTAGAGGCTGAGCTCATGGTGATCCAGCGCCGCGCGCAGGTCGTGCTGCAGCGCGCGCTGCTCGCGCAGCCGCCGGTCCATGTCGGGCTCGAAGAATTGTACCATGTTGCGGCCGTCGGCCTTGGCGCGATAGAGGGCGGCGTCGGCGTGCGACAGCAGCGTGGCGACGTCGCTTCCGTCGGTCGGATGGATGGCGACGCCGATGCTCAGCCCGGTGCGCAGCCGGTGACCTTCGACCTCGACGTCCTCGGCGAGCGTTGCGAGCAGCCGCTCGGCCAGGATTTCCGCCGTCGCGGGGTGAGGGCCTTGCGTCGCGATGACGACGAATTCGTCGCCGCCCAGCCGCGCCAGGAAGGCGCCGTCGGCCGCCTCGTGCAGCCGCCGCGAGATGTCGCGCAAGAACGCGTCGCCGATCGAATGCCCGAAAATGTCGTTCACTTCCTTGAAGCGGTCGAGATCGATGCACAGGACGGCGAAGCTCTCCTGCATCCGCTCGGCCTTTTCATGCGTCGATTCCAACTGCTCCTTGAACGCCGCCCGGTTGGGCAAGTCGGTGAGGGCATCGTGGTGCGCCATGTGGGCGATCCGCTCCTCGGCGCGCCGCTGCTCGGTCACGTCCTCGAGCACGGAGACGAGGTATTGCGGCCTGCCCTCGCGGTCGGCGAGCGCGAGGCGCCGCGAGTTCACCAGCCGCACGCCCTTGCGGATCGTCTGGATCGGCACGTTCTCGAGGACCAGCGGCTGCTTCGACTGCAGCACCTCGCTGTCGCGCTTGGCGATGATGCGGGCCTGCTCGGGCGAGTGGACCTGGTGCGCGGTCTTGCCGATCATGTGCGCGCGCGGCGTGCCGAAGAATTCCTCGGCGGTGCGGTTGATGAGGACGTAACGGTGGTCGCGCGCATCCTTGACGACGAGCGACACCGGGATGTTCTCGACGATCGCGTCGAGGAACTCGCGTGTCTGCCGAACCTCGTCCTCGGCGCGTTTGCGCTCGGTGAGGTCAACCACCGCGCTGAATGAGGCCGGACGCCCGTCGTAGGTCAGCAGGCGCGAGAACATCGCCACGTGGATCTCGGTCCCGTCCGCCTTGAGATGGCGCCAGGTGCGGCCCGCGGGATCGTCGTCGCGCCGCGTGGCCACAATGGTGCGAAATTTCGCGTGATCCTCCGACGGCCTTATGTCGAGCGCGGTCATCGCCAGGAACTGCGCGCGGCTGTAGCCGTAGTGCGCGATCGCCGCATCGTTGACGGCGAGGAAGCGCAGCGTCTCCTGGTCGCACACCCACATGGGAAGCGGGTTGCCTTCGAACAGCAGACGGAACGAGTCCTCGCGGCGCTTGATCTCGGTGATGTCGACCCGCACCCCGATGCTGCCGCCGTCGGCGGTGCGGCGCTCGTGGACGCGCACCCACCGCTCGCCGGCGAGCCGCTGCTCGTGGCTGCTCTCCGGCTCGCCGTGACGGGCGAGCCGCTCGGCAAGCCACTCCTCCTCGCCGCCCTGCGCGTCGCGATAGATGCCCTGGGCGAGTCCGGCCCGCAGCACCTCCTCGAATTTCATGCCGGCAACGATCCTGATGTGACGTCCGGCATAGACCTCGGCATAACGGCGGTTCCACAGCACGTAGCGGTCGTCCGCGTCGAACAGCGCGATGCCTTCCGCCACCACTTCCAGCGCGTCGACCAGGCGCTGATGGTTGGCGCGCGCCTCGCGCTCGGCCTGTTCGGCCTGCGAGCGGGTGGCGGCCAGTTCCATTTCCGCCAGTCTGCGCTCGGTGATGTCCTCATGGGTGGCAACCCAGCCACCGGTCGGCATCGGCCGGCTGGCGACCGCAATGATGCGCCCGTCGGTCAGCTCGACGACCTTCTCGACCGTCTGCCCCGCCGCCATCGCCGCTTGGAGCTCGCCGACATAGCGATCGGGATCGGCCTGCGAGAAGCTGCCGGTTTCCATCCGATGCGCGATGAGGCGGCGAAGGGTGCAGCCGGGCTTCACCACCTCCGGCGAGAGCCGGTACATCTCGAGATAGCGCCTGTTGCAGACGACCAGGCGGGCCTGGGCGTCGAACATCAGCAGGCCCTGGGACATGTTGTTGACCGCCGTGTCGAGGCGGACCGTGTCCCGGCAAAGCCGACCGCGGACGACGTCCGCAGCGAGCGAAACGAGAGTACGCAACATTACGCATCGTCCGGTTGCTAACAGACGTATGTAGGATGACGGTTGTCTGCAGGTTAACAAGCCCGCCACGGTATGATCGCGTTGGTAAACAAGTTCGTACCGCCATCCCTAAAAAAGGTGCGGCCGGCTCTTGGGGGAGAGCCGGCCGCGGCGAACCCGGTCTGGGACGGGGAGGGTGGGGACGTGACCGGGTCGCAAACTCCTTCGCTTTCGGTTCAGCGTGACGTCGCCGTCGCGGTGGCGGCGCGCGGGTCGCCGAGCGCGACCCAGGTGTTGGGATCGGACTGCGATTGCCGCTTGACGAAGCGGTAGCCCGACTCCGCCCACAGCACGATGTCCTCGTTCTGATTGTCGAGGATGAACTCGCCCTGGTCGGTCTTCACGGTCAGGATCGCGTGGCCGTCGCCCTTGCGGTCGCGCACCACGGTGATGAGCAGCGCCTCGCGCGGCCATCCGGCTTCCATCAGCATGCGCCGCTTGAGCAGCACATAGTCCTCGCAATCGCCGTAGCCGTCGTCCGGATAGGACCATTTCTCGACCACGCCGTGATGCTCGAGATCGGTCATCGGCCGGATCCGCTCGTTGACGTGGCGGTTGATCCGCACCAGGTCCTTCCACGCCTTGGGCGTGAGCACCACATCGCGCGGAGCAGTCGGAGCCACGTTGCACTCCCATTGCCGCTTGGAGCAGAACTCCACCCAGCCGATCGGCGCACGGGTCGTCTCGCCGACCGAGACGAACAGAAGATTTTCACCGGCACCGGCTGGTGCCGCAGTGGCGGCAGCAACAACCCAAGCAATGGCAAGTATTCTTCCCCAAGAAGACTGCATTTGTGACCCCTCCCCGACACCATGAGGTCACTTTTCGCACAAACGCTTTGAACCGCCGCTAAGTTGCCCAAGTTGTTTTGAGGAGAATACTAGTAAAATGCACAGACAATTCAGTTCAATCTGTCGCCAGATTTGAATAAAGTTTTATCTATTCCAATTTACGTAAAACTTTATCGATTAACCGCGCAGAGCCCGCCGATGCTGGCGCTGCGAGCGCGGCATGGGGGTGCGATTAACGATGGCGGCGGCAGGAAGGGCGGTCGGCCGCACGCGGCAGCAGCGGCGCGCCACGACGGAAAGCCGAGCGAATGCGCGCTGACGGCGCTTCGCGGCGTTCAGCCGTTGGTAACGTTCTCTTCGAGAAAGTCGGGGTGTTGGAGCCGGGTGAACTCGACCGCAAACCCGTGCTCGAGGTGGCGCACCACCCGCCCTTGGGTCTTGCCCAGCGTCACGAGCGAGCCGATCGGCGGCCGCTCGTCGGTGGTGACGCCGGCGCCCGACAACGACATGTCGATCAGGCGGCAGGTCACGGCCTTGCCGTCCGGCAGGACCATGTTGGTCACCGGGTCGCGCGGCACCACGCGCCCATGGCGGCGATCCTCGGGCAGGCCGAGCACGTGCCGGTTGGCGAGCCAGGTGAGCTGAGAGGCGAGCTTGTCGCGCTTGCGCGGCGTCGCCGCGATCGTCATGGCGAAGCCGTTCTGGAACTGGCGGACGATCGTACCTTCCAGCCGGCCGACGTGGTCGATATAGGCGATGACCCGCTCGCCGGCCTTGCCGTTGACCGGCGCGATCAGCGCCATTCCGCCCGGAGACATGTCCACGACCTGGCATGGGAATTCGCGCCGGTCCGCCAGCATGTAGCGGCCGAGCAGATTGACGCGAACCCGCTGAAACCGACGTCGCTCCTCGCTAAGGGCGAGAACGCGCGGTCCTTCCTGCACCATGGCCATGAAACGCCAGGCCTCTCACCGACGCCAGCCTAGAGCCTAGGCGCGCATAGTTAAGGCCACGTTAGCCGAAGGCGGAGAAATCACGGCAGTGGTGTACAATAAAGCGTCGGAGACACGGTCTCACGTCCGCCCGCCGTCATAGACGAGCAGCCCGCGGCGCAGCCGTCCGCTCTCGGCGGCGGCCACGAACGGGGTGGTCGGGACCGTCTCGAGCGCCGGGCCGACATGGCGGTGCGATTTGAGGCTGAGCCGCGTGAGCGCGCTGGCCCCGATCCAGAACGGGACCGCCAGCGGGGCAAGGACGCCGATCTGGCGCTCGCGGCTCGAGCCGCGGTGGCGCAGCGGCAGCAGCACCAGCTCGAGATCGACGGAATATCCCTCCGCGGTGGTGCCGGCGACGCCCGCGACGATGCCGGCGATCTCGTTGGCGACGATGGCGGTGAGGTCGGAGACGGCATCCCGGTCGCGCTCGTCCCACAGGGCGACGAAGGACTGGCCCTTCAGCTCACGGCCGAACAGGCTGCACACCCGCGTTCCAGCGAGGCGGAAGGCGTGCTCGACGATCGGGTCGGCGCACAGGATGAAACTGTCGCCGAGCGCGGCGCGGATGGCGCCGGGCTCGATCTCGCCGCGCTCCGGAGCGGCGCGCGTGCCGCGCCGCTCGTTCCAATAGGCGTAAAGCGAACGGGTCGAGGAATGCTTCACGGGGACGCCCCTGGTTCGATCCGGCGCCCTCCCGGCATGTCCTGTATCGGGACACCCGGACGGACCGGGGAGGATGCCGACCGCCACTGAGCAGGGCGCATGCCGCGCGCGGCGCCGCCGCGGCGGCGCCTCGTGCAACGAATCGTTAGGGTTAAGGGAAGGTTGACGTTGGCCGCCGGAGCCTTCTCGATTACTGTCCCGCTCGACCAATCGTTGACCTGCGCTTAGGCATCTGAGCAACGACTTCGAGCCACGGGGAGACAAGAGGACGTGACCGGCGCCTGTCGGCGCCAAGTAAAAAAACGGCCTCACAACGGCTCAAGGGAGGGTTTCGACCCTCCCTTTTTTTGCCGCGTTCCGCGCGCGCCTGTGATACGGCCTTCCGGCGATGCGGCCTGAAAGACACCGGCGAGCGCGCCGGTATCACCCGGCCGGCCACCAGCGCGGGAACTCTTGCGACGTGAGACGCTCTTCCGAACCGATGCTCAATGTGCCGCCGGTCGTCACGGCGACGCTCGCGGTGCTCGCGCTTGTCCATGCTGGGCGAACCTGGCTTCTCTCGCCGCGCGCCGACCTGGAGCTCCTGAAGCAGTTCTCGTTCGTGCCGGCGCGCTACGAGCAGGCGGCGCAGTGCGGGGTGCCGGACGCGTTGGGGCCGAAGATCTGGACCTTCGTGTCCTATGCGTTGATCCATGGCGATCTCGTCCATCTCGGCGTCAATGCGATCTGGCTGCTCGCCTTCGGCAGCGCGGTCGCGCGCCGGTTCGGCGCCGCCCGCTTCGTGCTGTTCTCCGCCGCCACCGCGGCCGCGGGCGCCGCGACGCACCTGGCGATGCATTTCGGCGAATGCGTCCCCATGGTCGGGGCCTCGGCGGCGATTTCCGGGTTCATGGCGGCCGCAATGCGCTTTGCGTTCCAGCACGGGGGGCCGCTCGGCCCGTGGCGCGCGCACGAGACGCATGCCTACCATGTGCCGGCTGCACCCTTGCGGGTCGCCCTGACCGATCCGCGTATCGTCGCCTTTCTGGCCGTCTGGTTCGGTCTCAACCTGCTGCTCGGGCTCGGATCCCTGTCGCTGACCGGCGACCAGCAGGAGCTTGCCTGGGAGGCGCATATCGGCGGCTTTCTCGCCGGGCTCCTGCTGTTTCCCTGGTTCGATCCGGTGGGCCCGGGCCGCGGCTTCGAGCCGGACCGGCATTCCGTTTGAATGGGCCGGCTGTGGCAATGTGACCCGGCATCTTGCCTCGGCCACGTTTGAGGCGGATCATCCGACTCATGGCGCCTTGGCGCCGCAAGCGACAGCCGCACGGCGGTCGCCGCCCAAGCGGCGCAGGGGCGACCAAAATCGGCGGACATACGCCGAGGAGGAAGCGCCATGACTGTGAAGGCAATCCTGTCCGGCAAGGGCAGCGACGTCACCACCATCGAGCCGACTGCGACGATCGCCGAGGCGGCCAAGCTGCTCGCCGAGCGCCGCATCGGCGCCGTGCTCGTTCTCGGCATCGAGGGACGCGTCGCCGGCATCCTGTCGGAGCGCGACATCGTGCGCGCGCTGAACGAGCGCGGCACCGGCGTGCTCGAGCAGCGCGTCGACCAGGTGATGACCCGCAAGGTATTCACCTGCAGCGAGAGCGACACGGTCGCCCAGATCATGGAGCAGATGACGGCGGGAAAATTCCGTCACGTTCCGGTCGTCGACCAGGGCCGACTCGTCGGCATCATCTCGATCGGCGACGTGGTGAAATATCGCCTGCACGAGATCGAGAGCGAGTCGAACGCGCTGCGCGAATATATCCTCACGGCCTGAGCCGAAGAAGGCGGTGCCGGCGCGCCCGAGGCGTGCCCTGAGTGCGCGGCAGCCCCGGGCGCGCTCGTGCACGCGCGGCAAGACGGAAGGTGGGGCCGACCATCGAAGCCCCGTAGCAGGCGTGAAGACATTGAGCGAGATCTACAGCGTGTTCCTCTTGAACGATGAATACACCCCGATGGAGTTCGTCGTCGACGTGCTGCAGCGCTTCTTCATCCTGGATCACGAAACCGCGAAACAAAGGATGCTGCACATCCACAGCAAGGGAATTGGGGAGTGCGGATCCTTTCCCCGGGCGGAGGCGGAGAGCATAGCCGCCGCCGTCCGCGCCCATGCCGTCGAGCACCGGCATCCACTGCAATGCCTTATCGAGAAGAAAGATTCGAAGACACCGTCCTCACCGTGAGCGACGCGGTCTCGGTGCATCGTAATCTCGTCGCGCTGTCGGGGCCGCCCCGCGCTGAGTGAACGTAGGGTGAGGCCGGAAGCGCTCTGCCCGAGCCTGGGCGGGGCCACTCGGCGCTCGGTCTCGCCCACACATGCGATCAAGCGCTTTCTCCGCCAACTTTAACGAATCGAGCAAGCACAAACATACCGCATGCAAAGAAGCGGCTGGCGCTCGTGCGTCCGGTTTACCCCACGCTAACGGCCGCGCGCTGTGATGGCGTGAGCCTGTGGAAAGAGCCCATGCACGCGCACTTGTCGCACGATGTCGTCACGCTGGTGCAATCGCTCAGCATCGTCGTCGTGGAGGACAATTCGTTCAGCCAGAAGGTCCAGCGCAGCCTGCTGGGCCACCTCGGCGTCAAGACAATTCACGAGGCTGCGGACGGCGCGGCCGGGCTGGAGGCGATCCGCCAATACGAGCCCGATCTCGTGATCCTCGACTGGAACCTGCCGATGCTCACCGGCGCCGAGCTGGTGCGGATGGTCCGCTCGCCGCGCACGTTTCCCTGGCCCGACGTCCCGATCATCATGCTCACCGTGCATTCCGAGCGCTGGCGCGTCATCCAGGCGCAGCGGCTCGGGGTCAACGAATTTCTCGTCAAGCCGGTGTCGGCGCAGGCGATCCTCGACCGCATCGTCGCGATCTTCATGCACCCGCGGCCGATCGTGCACCTGCCGAACTACTACGGGCCGGCGCCGCGCGGCCTCCTGGCGCAACACCTCAAGAGCGAGCCGGACTTGGCGCAAGCGCAGGTGGCCGCGACCCTGATTGCCCATGCAGGCGCGTGCTGATTCGCAACGGTGCCGTCAGCCGGGTGAAGGGCACGGCGGCCGGTCCAACGTGTGTACAGGCACCTGCCATTCCTTGGCGACTTCTCTTAAATGTCGAGACGACACGTTAGTCGGCGGGACACCGCGTGCGGAAAAGGTCGGCTGCCGGGGCTGTGGTTTACCACCGGGTAACGACGGCGCGCTGTGATCGGCGGCATCCGCCGAGGGCTGCACCCATGCATGCAAATCTGTCACCCGATATCATCAAGCTGGTGCAATCGCTCAGCATCGTCGTCATCGAGGACAACTCGTTCACCCAGAAGCTCGAGCGCATGCTGCTCGGTCATATCGGCGTGAAGACGATCCACGAAGCGGCGGACGGCGCGGCCGGGCTGGAAGCGATCCGCCAGAACCAGCCCGACCTCGTCATCGTCGACTGGAACCTGCCGATCCTGACCGGTGCCGAGCTGGTGAAGATGGTCCGCTCGCCGCGCACCTTTCCGTTCCCGGACGTGCCGATCATCATGCTGACGATGCACGGTGAGCGCTGGCGCGTCATCCAGGCCCACCGGCTCGGGGTCCACGAGTTCCTCGTCAAGCCGGTATCGGCACAGGCTCTGCTTGACCGCATCGTCGCGATCTTCATGCATCCGCGGCCGATCGTGCAGCTGCCGAATTATTACGGGCCGGCGCCGCGCGGCCTGTTGGCGCAGTACCTCAAGGGCGAGCCGGACCTCACCGGTGCGCCGAGCTGTTTCGCAGACGCGCGCGCTCAATTGAGCACCGCGATTACTTGAGCGCCGCGATCACTTCGCCGATGTCGCCCAGCGCGCGCTCGGTCGCCTCGGCGCCAATCGCGATCGCGTCGGCGGCGCGATGGAAATCGATCAGGCCGACGCCACCGAGACGCGGATTGATGCTCACGTCCGGCGGATCGCCGGCGAGGCGCGCCCGCGTGATGCGATCCTGCATGATGCTGAAGGCTTCCATCATCACGGTGGAGAAGCCGGGCCGGCCGCCGGTGCCGAGGAATTGCCGCTTGATCGCGCGTTCGGCGCCGAACATCGCGCGCAGGCCCCCGTGCTGGCCCATGAGCTCCAGCATGGTCTCCTCGGCCTCGTCCGAGCCGTGGCTGGCGATGGTCGAGCCGCGGCCGATCAGGTCGGCATTGAGGTTGACGGCGATGACGACGCGCGCCCCGAGCGCACGGCAGGCGGAAACGGGAACCGGGTTGACCAGCGCACCGTCCATCAGCCAGCGGCCGCCGACACGCACCGGCGAAAACACGCCCGGCAGCGCGTAGGAGGCGCGCAGCGCATCGGCGAGACGCCCGCGCGTGAGCCAGATCTCGTGGCCCGTGCCGATCTCGGTGGCGATCGCGGCGAACCGCATCGGCAACTCGTCGATCGTCGCTTTGCCGAGCGTCTCCTGCAGCCGGTCGGCGAGCCGGGTGCCGCCGATCAGGCCGGACCCGGCCAAGCTGAAATCCAGATAGCTGAACAGGCGTCGCCGCGTGAGGCTGCGCGCCCAGCCCTCGAACGAATCGAGCTGACCGGCCGCGAAGGTGCCGCCGACCACGGCGCCGATCGAGGTCCCGGCAATGACGTCGAACCGAAGCCCCTTGGCGAGCAACGCGCGCAGCACGCCGAGATGGGCGAAGCCGCGCGCCGCCCCGCCGCCGAGCGCCAGGCCGAGGGTCGGCCCGTCCGGCCGCACGATCGGCGCCTCGCCGATCGGTGCCTGCTTGATGGAGGTCTCGCCGATCGGCGCTTCGCCCGTCGGATCCACGGTCTCGGTCACGGCCGCGCCGGCAGATCCGTCGTCATCGATAGCCGGGTGCGCGCCAGTACCGTTGCGCCCGCGCCGGGGAAGGAATTCGAACACAGATACTCCTCACGCCTTGCCCCCGATGCTCGCGTCAATTCCTCGGAGCGACAAGGGTTTCACCACATCATGGTGAAGAATGAACGTGCCCAAGGACTATGACCGAAAGTCGACAATCGGCTGACCGACAGTAACCCCTCTGCGCGAGTCTCACGCACCGAACCGCCTCGCGATCTCGGCGAGCGGCGGGCGCGGCCGGTCGGTCGGCGGCTCGCCCGGACGGCCGATATGGACGAAGCCGGCGATCCGCTCGTTGGGGCCGAGGCCGAGGGCGTCGAGCACGCGCCGGTCGTAGGCGTACCACTCGGTCATCCAGTTGGCCGCGTAGCCGAGCGCGTGCGCGGCGTGCACCACGTTCATGGCGGCGGCGCCGGCGGACAGTACCTGCTCCCATTCGGGAATTTTCACGTGCGGGCCGGCCCGGCTGATCACCGCGATGACCAGGGCGGCGCGGGCAAGCCGCGTGCGCTCCATCTCGACGTGCTCCGGCTTCGCCTCGGGATGGTCGGCGCGGAACACCGCGGCGATGGTCTCGCCGGCCGCAAGCCGCGCCTCGCCTTCGAACACGATGAAGCGCCAGGGCACGAGCTTGCCGTGGTCCGGCACGCGCGAGGCGACGGTGAGGATGGTGTCGATCTCGGCCGCCGAGGGGGCGGGGCCGGCGAGCTCGACCGGCTTCACCGAGCGGCGGGTCGTCAGGAGGTTGAGGGCGTCGGGCATGGCGTCAGCTTCCCCAGGGGCAAGCTGCGCCTAGCATGATGCGGGCGGGGTGACAAACGCGGCTTGAAATCGCCGCGATTTCGATTGAAAACGAACCACGATGGCGAAGGGAGCGGGATGGTTCGGGGTTTGGTTGCGCCGCCTGGCGGCGGCGTGCTGCTTTCTTGCGGTCGTCTCCCCCGATCGGTCCTCGGCCCAGCTGTTTCCCGGAGAAGTCGCCCCCATTCCGCCGGCCGCCATCCCCAACGTGCCGGCACCGGGCAGTCCGACGCAGCTTTCGCCGGGCGCGAGCCTTACGGCGCCGGGCGGCGGCGTCGCGCCGCCTCCCCCGCCGGCTGCCGCGCCCCCGGTCACGCCGCCGCCGATAACCGTACCCGCGGCCCCGGCGGCGCCGACACAGGTTGCCCTCAACCTCACGGCCCGGTTCGGCCGCGACCCGCCCTCCATCACGGGCGGGCTCCTATGGCGGATCTACAATGAGCGGCCCGACCCCAACGGGATGTTCAAGCTGGTGCGCGAGGACAAGAACGCCGCGCCGGTCGTTACGCTGCCGCCCGGGGGCTACATCGTGCATGTGACGTTCGGGCTCGCCAATGCGGTCAAGCGCGTGCAGCTGCGCAACGAGGCGGTGCGCGAAATCTTTGAGATCCCGGCCGGCGGCGCGCGCTTCGAGGGTCGCGTCGGCGATGCGCGCATCCCGCCCGGGCAGATCCATTTCGACATCTTCAAGGGCAGCCAGTTCGAGCCCGGGGAGAAACGCCCGGTCGCCGAGAACGTCGCCGCGAGCGACGTGGTGCTCCTGCCGGAAGGCCTCTATCACGTGGTGTCGAACTATGGCGACGGCAATGCGGTGATGCGCTCCGATCTGCGCATCCAGTCGGGCAAGCTCATCGACACGACCATCGTGCACCGGGCCGCCAAGATCACGCTCAAGCTTGTCGGCGAAAAGGGCGGCGAGGCGCTCGCCAACACCGCCTGGTCGGTGCTCACGCCCGGCGGCGACGTGATCAAGGAATTGATCGGCGCCTTTCCCATCGTGATCCTCGCCGAGGGCGACTACGTCGCCATCGCCCGCAACGAGGGCCGGGTCTACAATCGCGAGTTCAAGGTCGAGGCCGGCGTCGACCGCGAGATCGAAGTGCTGACGCGCTAGCTTTCGGATCTAGGCATGCGATGAGACTGCTCTGTTTCCTCGCAGGCCTTCTGGCGATCGGCACGACGTCGTCTGTTGCGGCCCCGCAAATTCCTGCAAGCGAATTGCCCGGCCGCGAGCGCGAGCGCTTCATCGATCGGCCGGGCGAGAACTTGCTGTTGCCACGCCAGCCGACGACCGTGCTCCCGTGGCAATGCCGCGTGCACGTCACGCGCAACTCGCGGATGAAGATCGTGCGATACCGATAGGCGACCGCCGCGGTCGCCTTGAACGCCGCAATACCATTGGACCCGTAGGGGCACCCCTCATAGGCGCTAGGATAAGGTTCTAGACGCCAGGAATCCCAATGTGATTCAAGATTGGGATGCTGATTCGACCTGACATTTTCGGTTTCCGGGAGCACTTGCAAGCGCAATTGCCCCCCAGTTTCGACCTGGAACAGACGGCCCGCACGCGTGGCGCGTTTAGGCGCGCGCGCGGGATCAAGAATGCCGCAACGCTGTTGCAGCTGGCGATGGCCTATGGCGGGTGCGGTATGTCGCTGCGCGAGACCTGTGCGTGGGCTGCGGCGGTGGGTTTAGCCGAGCTGAAGGACCCCTCGCTGCTTGAGCGGCTTTGCAATGCTGCCCCATGGCTCGGGGATATTGTGGCGGCCTTGCTGGCGCAGCGACAGGCCACGCTGCCGGCGAAGCGGTGGGCCGGGTATCGCTTGCGCGCGCTCGACGCCACGGCGATTTGCCGGCCCGGCGCCGACCGCACGTCGTGGCGCCTGCATGTCGGTTACGATCTGGCGAACGGACAGGTTGATCATGTCGAGCTGACCGATGGACGTGGTGGCGAGAACCTGCAGCGGCTGACCTACCGGGCCGGCGAGATCGTGCTGGGGGATCGCATTTATGCCAGGGCCCGTAATCTGCGGCTGGTGAAGGAGGACGGAGCCGACTTCATTGTGCGCATGGGCTGGAACGCGTTAAGCCTGAGGCACGTTGATGGCCGTAAATTGAACCTTTTTGCCACGCTGCGTGCTCAGAAAAGGAAACTGGCGAGGTCAAAGTTCGGGTTGACGAGGACCGCAAAGGAACCGAGCCCTTCGAATTGCGCCTCGTCGTTTGGCGCAAGAGCCGCCAACAGTGGAGAACCGAGCGGGCTCGACTGCTCAAGAACGCCAAAAAGCGCGGCAAGAAACTCCATCCGCGCACTCTCGAGGCCGCCAGGTATGTGATGCTGGTGACGTCGCTGCCGGCTGACACGTTCCCCGCATCAGACGTTCTGGCGATCTACCGCTTTCGCTGGCAGATCGAACTGACCTTCAAGCGCATGAAGAGCATTGCCGGCCTTGATGATCTCGCCGCCAAGAAACCCGAGCTCGCGCAATCCTGGCTCTACGCCCGGCTGATTGCCTTCCTTGTTGCAGAACGCAATGCCGGGCAAGTGCCCGAACCTCCCCCCTCTGAATCCCGCATCAAGCGGCAATGTCGCACCAGGCCCGCCACGCTGGCGCCTGCTCAAAATGGCCCTGTCCGCAGTCCGCGACAGCATCCGCGGAAGACTGCGCTGGCACGACGTTCTCAGCGCGATCGCATTGGTCTTCCGCTATTTACGTGAGCCACCGCGCAAGCGCATACAACAATCGGATCAACTGATCGCATGCTTATCCTAGCGCCTATGGGGGCGACCCTTGTGGTCGCCCGCTTGGTGTCGCCTCGCTCGCGGCACGTTCGCGGGCACCCACACGCGGCTCTCAGTGTCGAAATCGACACCTCGCATGTAACTTTCGGTGCTGGACCCGAGCGAATATTCCCGTTGTGCGCCCTCGGCTCCTCGTGCGCGAAGCAGCGCGCAAAAAAGCGCCTGGCAGGGTAGGGCAGGGCAATGGCGCTGATCCGCAAAGCCACAGGCGATGACGCCGTGCGCCTCGCTGCGGTCGCTCGTGCCGCGTATGCCGGATACGTGCCGCGGATCGGACGCGAGCCGGCGCCGATGTCAGCCGATTTTGCTGCAGCGATCGCCGTGGGTCATGTGGTCGTGATCGAGGCGCGCGGCGCGGTGGTCGGCTATATGGTCGCCTGGCCTGAAATGGACGCGTACTTCATTGACAACATTGCGGTCGAGCCGGCGCGGCAGGGCGAGGGGCTGGGGCGGCAGCTGATGGATCATGCAGCACGCGAAGCCAGGCGCCATCACCTGCCGGCCATACGGCTCTACACCAACGCGGCGATGACGGAGAACCTGGCACGGTACGGTCGGATGGGATTTGTCGAGACGCACCGTGCGACGGAAGACGGCTTCCACCGGGTGCATATGCGCCGGGATCTTCCCGCGGGATCCGACCACATCGATTGAATCAGGGCGACCGTCGGGTCGCCCTGACGGGATCACGCCGCCTGCTTGAGCCGCCGCACGTCGGGCGCGACCGCCTCGTCGGCGAGCATGGCGAGCGCGGCATCGAGCGGCATCGTCGTCTGCTTCTCGCTGCCGAGCCGGCGTATCGACACGGTGCGCTCGGCCGCCTCCTTGCGGCCGACCACCAGCAGCACCGGCACCTTGGCGAGCGAGTGCTCGCGAACCTTGTAGTTGATCTTCTCGTTGCGCAGGTCGCCTTCCGCGCGCAGCCCCAGGCGCTTCGCCGCGGCGAGCGCGTCGCGCGCGTAGTCGTCGGCATCCGATGTGATGGTCGCGACCACCGCCTGCAGGGGCGCGAGCCACAGCGGGAAATGGCCCGCATAGTGCTCGATCAGGATGCCGGTGAAGCGCTCGAGCGAGCCGAACATCGCGCGGTGCAGCATCACCGGTGTCACCTTGTTCGAGTGGTCGTCGATATAGAAGGCGCCGAGCCGGCCCGGCAGGTTGAGGTCGACCTGCACGGTGCCGCACTGCCAGTCGCGGCCGATGGCGTCGCGCAGCACGTATTCGAGCTTCGGCCCGTAGAACGCGCCTTCGCCCTTGTTGAGCGTCCATGGCCGGCCCGAGGCTTCGAGCGCCTGCATCAAGGCGGCCTCCGCCTTGTCCCATACCGCATCGTCGCCGATGCGCTTGTCGGGGCGATCGGAGAACTTGATGCGCACGTCGTCGAAGCCGAAGTCCTCGTAGATGGAAAGGATCAGGTCGTTCATCGCCAGGCATTCGGCGGCGATCTGCTGCTCGGTGATGAAGACGTGCGCGTCGTCCTGGGTGAAGGCGCGCACGCGCATCAGCCCGTGCAGCGCCCCCGACGGCTCGAACCGGTGCACCTTGCCGAACTCGGCGAGCTTAAGCGGCAGGTCGCGGTAGGACTTCAGGCCGTTCTTGAAGATCTGCACGTGGCCCGGGCAGTTCATCGGCTTGATCGCGTAGACGCGCTCGTCCTCCTCGCGCGTCTCGGTGAGGAACATCAGATCGCCATAGGTCTGCATGTGGCCGGTCGTTACCCACAGCTCCTTGTCCATGAGCTGCGGCGAGTTCACCTCGACGTAGCCGGCATCGGTCTGGCGGCGGCGGATGTAGTGCTCGAGCGCCTGGAACAGGGTCCAGCCCTTCGGGTGCCAGAACACCGAGCCGGGCGCCTCCTCCTGGAAATGGAACAGGTTCATCTCGCGGCCGAGCTTGCGGTGGTCGCGCTTCTCCGCCTCCTCGATCTGCCGCAGGTAGGCGTCGAGCTCGTCTTGCCTTGCGAACGCGGTGCCGTAGATGCGCGAGAGCGTCTCGCGGTTGGAGTTGCCGCGCCAATAGGCGCCCGCGACCTTCATCAGCTTGAAGGCGTTGCCGATCTTGCCCGTGGAGGTCATGTGCGGGCCGCGGCAGAGATCAAGCCACTCGCCCTGGCGATAGATCTTGATCTCCTGGTCCTCGGGGATAGCGTCGATGAGCTCCACCTTGAACTGCTCGCCCATGTCGCCGAACATGCGCTTGGCGTCCTGGCGCGCCATCATCGACTTGGTGAACGGCCGGTCGCGCGCAATGATCTCGCGCATCTTCTTCTCGATCGCCGGAAAGTCCTCCGGGGTGAACGGCTCGTTGCGGAAGAAATCGTAGTAGAAGCCGTTCTCGATCACCGGCCCGATGGTCACCTGGGTGCCCGGCCACAAGGTCTGCACCGCTTCGGCCAGCACATGCGCGGCGTCGTGCCGGATCAACTCCAGCGCGCGCGGGTCCTCGCGCGACAGGAACTCGATTCTTGCATCGTGCGCAATCGGATCGGCGAGGTCCATGACGGTGCCGTCGAGCGCCATCGCGACCGTGCGCTTCGCCAGCGAGGGCGAGATGCCCTTGGCGATGTCGAGGCCGGTGGTGCCTGGGGAAAACTCCCGACGCGCGCCGTCGGGAAAGGTCAGGGTGACCATCATTCAGCTCCTGTTGCTCACTCGCTGCCTACGAACGCAGGTAAGCGGATTCGGGCCGCGCATTCGCGCGACGCGCGCTATGTATCCGATGTGGCGAGTGAGGCAAGCCTGAATTGGCAGCCTTCGTCTCTGGTTTTCGATGCCGTGTGAGGTGGCGAGCGGGAGCTCAAGTAAGTCTTCAATATTCAGCTTGGCCATTGAGCGGTGTTTTGGCACCGCTGCTTATGGTCGACCTGTCAATTGCAGAAAAATTGGGATCTTCTCCTTTTTGACATCAAGCTGCCGCAGTTTAGGTGAGCCACATTGACGACATATTCCCCGCGAATACTGTTAATTAACCATACTACACAAGCTGAATTTTGGCCCTGCGGACAAGGGACGGACCGGCCGTCGTTGATTTCGTGTGTAGGCGCGGCCGTCGGTGAGGGGTGGACATGTTCGGCGTGCGGTTGTCCGCGCGGGGTGTTTCCCTGCGCGCCAGTATCGCATTGTTGCTTTGCATGATCGTGGACGTCGCCCTGGCGGAGCCCGCCAAGGCGCGCAAGGTCAGCCGCAGCGAGACGAGCGCGGCGGCGGGCCTGGCCTCCCGCCTCGGCGAGGCGAGCAATCAGAACACCATCGGCGTCGTCTCCGGCAACATCAACGGCACGTATCTTTCGATCGCCTACGATCTCTCCGCCGTGCTCGACGACGACGACAACCTGCGCATCCTGCCGATCATCGGCAAGGGTGGCGGGCAGAACATCCGCGACGTGCGCTTCCTCAGGGGCGTCGATCTCGGCATCACCCAGGCGAACCTGCTCAACGTCTACCGCCGCTCCAACGAGATCGGCCCGGTGGACGACAAGTTCGTCTACATCGCCAAGCTGTTCAACGAGGAAATGCATGTGGTCGTGCGGGCCGATTCCGGCGTCGCGACGATCGAAGAGCTCGCCGGCAAGCGGGTGAATTTCAGCAACGTCGGCAGCGGCACGCAGCTCACGGCCCGCGACGTCTTCCAGCGCCTCGGCATCAAGGCCGAGGAGGTCAACCTGGGCCAGGCCGACGCGCTCGAGAGGCTCAGGCACGGCGAGATCGCGGCGACCGTGATGATCGCCGGCAAGCCCGCAGGCGCGATGGCGAAGCTCAAGGCGGATGGGTTCCGTCTGCTGCCGGTCCCCTATGCGCGCCTCTTGCACAACGACTACCTGCCGGCGCGCCTTGCCAGTGAGGACTATCCCGGCCTGATCGAGCCCGGCCGGACGGTCGACACGATCGCGGTCGGCGCCGTGCTGATCGCCTACAACTGGCCGAAGGACAGCGAGCGTTACCGGCGGCTCGCGCGCTTTGTCGAGGCTTTCTTCCCCCGCCTCGCCGAGTTCCAGCGGCCGCCGCGCCACGCAAAATGGCGCGAGACCAACCTTGCCGCGGTGCTGCCGGGCTGGACCCGGTTCGAGCCGGCCGAGCGCTGGCTCGAGACCCATCGCGCCCGGCTCAACGCCGCGGCACGCGGCCAGTTCAAGCAGTTCCTCGTCGAGCACAGCAGCCCCGAGCGCGGCCCGACGACGGAAGAGCGCGAGCAGCGGTTCCGCGAGCTCCTGCAATGGAACGGCGCCCGCGAGCGACGACGACCAGGGAGAGACGACGCCGATCGATGACCATGTGATCCGGGAGGGAGGGACGTCCATGAGTGCTCCGACTGATCGCCTGCATGATCCCAAAGACCTGTCGCTCGAAGCGGCCCGATGGCTGCACGCCGCGCGCGTGGCGCAACAGACGCCGACCCTTGTTCCCAAGCCCCCGAATCGAAACAAGCCTCCGCCCGCGCGCATCGGCGGTGATGAGACCGGCGAAGCGGCGCCTGCCATTCGCCGACCGCGTGCGCGCCCGTCGCTCGAGCCCGACGCCATGCCGGAACCGCCGCCGCGGCTGCGCCGCCGCTCGCCGGCGGCGGTGGCCGGACGATGGATGATGGTCGTCGCGCTCGCCGGCCTCGCGGCGCTCGTTGCGGTCGGACAATACCCGTTGTTCGAGGCGAAGCGCACCGCGTCCGGCGGTCAACGCTTCGAGCTTGCCTCCGTCTCGTCGGAGGGTGTCGCCGCGCAGGCGGTGCTGATCGTGCAGCCCGCGCGCGAGAGGGCCGCCGTGCCGGCGGCCAAGGGTGATGACGGCGCGGCGCAACGCGCGCCGCGCGAGACCGACGGCTCGGTCCGGCGCGTGCTCGAGCCGGACGAGGTCGCAAGCCTGCGCCAGCGCGGCCAGGACCTCATCGGTACCGGCGACATCGCGGCGGCGCGGCTCGTGCTGCAGCGCGCCGCGGAATCACACGACGCCGCCGCCGCGCTGGCGCTCGGCGCGACCCACGACCCGCTCGTCCTGCGCGAGCTCAAGGTCTACGGCTTCGGCTTCGCGGGCGACCTTGCCCTGGCGCGCGCGTGGTACGAGAAGGCGCGCGACTACGGCTCGCCCGACGCGATGCGGCGGCTGGAGCGGCTGGCGAACGCGAATTGAGCCTGCGTCATCCCCGCTGGATCCGGCTGTCGTGGGCGACCCTTGTGGTTGCCCGTGTCCACCGCCGATAGACGCTGCCGTCTAGACGGACGCAGACCGATGCGCCCGCAGGAAGGAGCGTATCTGGCGCACCGCGAGGGGAATCCGCTCCTTCGGCTCCTTCCAGGGGAACATGCTCACCTCGGCCTTCGGCGCGAGCATCGCCGCCTCCATGGCGACCGCGTACGGATGCGCCGGGATGTCGTCCGGCAGGATCAGGACGGGCGTCTGGCAATTGCGCACGAAATCGCGCGTCACCGTGAAAACGAAATCGGGGTTGGTGCGGTACATCCTGGTCAGGAACCTGTCGACCGTCTCCATGGTGATGTCGGGCCGGCGGGCGGTCAGCCCCGGGCCCCAGGACTTCATGTTGTTGTCATAGAACAGGTCGCGCATCTCCGGGCGCGACCCGCTGGGCTGCGCCAGCACGGCCGCGACGATCCGATCGGGCGCCCGCCGCAGCAGGTTCCAGATGAAGGGGCCGCCAATGCAGAAGCCCAGGACCATGAACCTGTCGATGCCCAGGTGATCCATCACGCCGAGATGGTCGTCGGTGTAAGCATCCCACGGCCGGTCGATCTCGAGCGGGCCGGAGGAGTGGCCGCCCTCGGCGTTGCGCAGGTCCGACGCGATGCACCGGTACTCTCCCTTGAACTCCTCGATCGGGTTGAAGGGCGAGCTGCGGGTGAAGCCGGCGATCGTCGAGTTCAGTCCTCCGCCGGCGATGAGCAGCAACGGAAAGCCGGAACCGGCCTCCTCGTAGCGGATGCGAACGGCGCCTTTCTCGTAGAAGGACATGGCAGCTCCTCCTTGCCCGGTCTGCTGAGCGAACACGCGCGGCGCTGCGGCCACCGCGGTCGCCGCGGCACCGGTTGTCAGTATGGTGCGTCTGATCGGATCCATGGTCGGCGCCCTCCCTGATGTTGTCATAGCCGGTGCCTGCGGCGCGCGAGCGTAGCGCACCCGGACCGGGCTTGCTGGTAAAACTTCAGGCATGACCGTGATGCGACCCGCGTAGTACGTATCCGCTGGCGCCGGAGGGCCGAATGCGCCCCGCCGGATCCCTAACAGCATCACCGCTGGACCAGGCGGAAGCCGGTCGGCCGGAAGGAACGCGCTGGCCAGTTCCGAGTTGGCAGGTCTGACCGAATGGCGTTATCATTCTCGCACGTGCAGACTGCCATTGCCCGATCGGATGGGACGCGCATGACGTCTCGTTTCCTGAGCCCGAAGCGCAAGCAGACGTGGCTGCGGCCCGCGTGCCTCGCCGTTGCGGGCTTGGCCGCGCTGATGGCGGCGGCCGGTCCGGCGGGCGCCGCTGGCGGCCGCAGCGAGCGCGCGGTCGAGGCCATCGAGCAGCGCGCCGCCGGCGAGCCGGTCCTGGCCGTCGTTTCGCTGCGCAGCCAGCGGATCACCGTCTACGATGCCAAGGGCTGGATCCTGCGGGCGCCGGTGTCGAGCGGCCAGAAGGGGCGGGAGACGCCCGCCGGCATCTTCAGCGTCATCCAGAAGAACGCCGAGCACTACTCGAACCTCTATGACGACGCCTACATGCCGCACATGCAGCGCATCACCTGGTCGGGCATCGCGCTGCACGGCGGACCGCTGCCGGGATATCCCGCCTCGCACGGCTGCGTTCGGCTGCCGTTCGACTTCGCCGCCCGCCTGTTCGACGTGACCCGCATGGGCATGCGGGTGATCGTGGCGCCGGGCGATGCGGCGCCCGTCGATATCGCCCACCCGGCCCTGTTCCCGCCGCAGGCGGGGGTCGTCGCCTTGGCGGCCGCCCGTGCTGCAGCCGCGGAGGAGGCGACCAGGAAGGCGGATGAGGCGAGGCTTGTCGCCGTGGCGGCCTCGCGGGAAGTCGCGCGGGCGATGATGCCGGTGCGCATGGCCGAAAATCTGAAGCTCAGGGCGGAGGCGCAATTGGCCGCGGCCGAAACTGCGCTCGGCGCCGCGACCACGGCCGCCGCGAGGGAACGGGCCGAGGACGCCAGGGCGAAGGCGGTCGCGCGAATCGCCGAGCTGGAGGCGCAATGGGCCGCCGCCAAGGCCGAGCTGCAACCGAAGCTCGATGCCGTCGCGCCTGCGCGCGAAGCCGCCGTCACCGCCGAGGCTGTGCGGGCCGCCGCAGCCGAGGCGGCGCGCGAGGTGGCGCGCGAGCTCGAGCCGGTATCGGTGTTCATCAGCCGCAAGACCCAGCGCCTCTATGTCAGGCGGGCGTTTCAGCCGATCCTGGAAAGCCCGGTCACGATCCTGGATGCCGATAGTCCGATCGGCACGCATGTCTTCACCGCTCTGGAGCGGACCAACGGCGGCGCCGATCTGCGCTGGAGCGTCGTCTCGTTGGACGGCGGACGTTCGCTCGGGAGCGTGGTCGAGCCGCACGGCCGCTCGCGCACGGGTCAAGGCCGTGACGTCGCGCCGATGCCGACCGACACGGAGAGCGCGAAGGCCGCGCTCGACCGGATCGTCATTCCGCAGGATGTCTTGGATCGTATTGGCACCATGGCGTCGCCGCGCTCGTCCCTGATCATCTCGGACGAGGCATTGAGCACCGAGACGGGCAACGGCACTGAGTTCGTTGTCGTCCTGAGCGGCGAGCCGCAGGGAAGCCTCAAGATCCGACGGCGCGCTCCGCCGGCCGTAGCACGGTACGATCGCCTGTTCGATCGCCAGCCTTTCTGGCGCTCGCCTGTCGCGGGTCCGTACTCCGTCTGGTGAGCCCTGTTCGTCTCGAGGCTCGGCGTCGTCGATGCGGCCGGCCCGCCGCCATCGCCCCATTGCTTCGGCAAAACGGTCTGGATAGCCTTGCCGGCAACGACGTGGACGGCACGTTTCCGAAGCCGTTCGCGATTTTCTTTTTGCGCATGTCCCCCGTCTTCGCCCCGGGCTACGACGGGCTTTCTGTGGCGGCCCGCCGAAGCCTCAGCGGAGGCGGGTTGTCGGAAAACCGGTCCCCACCCCCGATCACTCGGGGGCAGGCATTCTCCGGGACATGCGCCAGGGAGGCTGCCATGGATTACCAGATCACCGTGAACGGAACGACCCGGACGGTCAGCGCCAGGCCGGACACGCCGCTGCTTTACGTGTTGATGAACGAGCTCAATCTGAAGGGTCCGCGGTTCGGCTGCGGGCTGGCGCAGTGCGGCTCGTGCTCGGTGCTGCTGGATGGCGTCGAGATCCGCTCCTGCGTCACGCCGGTCGCCGACGTCCAGGGCAGGGCGCTGACCACGCTCGAAGGCCTGCCCGCGCTCTACGCCCGACAGAAGGGGCTCGCCCAGGCGCCCGCGATGCATCCGTTGCAACAGGCGTTCATCGACGTGCAGGCACCGCAGTGCGGCTACTGCTACAACGGAATGACCGTCAAGGGCGCCGAGCTTCTGGCGAACAACCCGAAGCCGACGGAGGCCGAGATTCGCACGCATATGGATGGCCATCTCTGCCGCTGCGGCACCTATCCGCGAGTCATGAAGGCGATCCAGCTCGCGTCCTCTCGCATCGCGGGAGAGGTCCGATGAACGCGCATCAGGCAGACCTCGATTTCTCGCGTCGCGACCTGCTCAAGGGCGGCGGCGCGCTGATCATCGGCTTCAGCATGGCCGGCGTGGCGATGGACGCTGCGCTCGCGGCGCGCGGCGACGTCGCGGGTCCCTTCGACATGAACGCGATTGATACCTGGATCGCGATCCATGCCGACAACACGGCGACCGTCTACATCGGCAAGGGCGAATTCGGCCAGGGCAACACCACCGGCCTCCTGCAGATCGCGGCCGAAGAGCTCGACCTCGACATGAGCCAGCTGCGCTCGGTCCAGCTCGACACCAACGTGACGACCAACCAGGGCGCCACCACCTCGAGCTCGTCGATCGAGCGCGGCGGCCCGCAGATCCGCGCCGCCGCAGCCGAGGCGCGGCGGGCGCTCTTGGCCCTCGCCTCGACCCGGCTCGGCATGCAGGTCGGCAGCCTCGTGGTCCACAAGGGCGTCGTGTCGATCAACGGTCATCCCACCCAGTCGGTCTCCTACGGCGCGCTCATCGGCGACAAGCCGTTCAATGTGAAATTCACCGGCACGGCGCCGCAAAAGGCGATCACGCGCTACAAGGTGGTCGGCACCAACGTGCCGCGCGTCGACATCCCCGACAAGGCGGCGGGCACATACACCCATATGCAGCACGTGCGCCTGCCCGGCATGTTGCACGGTCGCGTGGTGCGGCCGCGCGGCCAGCGCGCCTACGGGACCGGCGCCAAGCCGTTGGCGATCGACGAGGCTTCGCTCAAGGACATCCCGGCGCGCATCGTGCGCAAGGGCGACTTCTTGGGCGTGGTGGCGGAGAACGAGTGGGACGCCATTCTGGCGGCGCGCGCACTCAAGGTGACCTGGCAAGAGACGAAGGCGCTGCCGGGCAACGCCGACCTGTTCACGCGGATGCGGGCCGCCAAGACGTCGGATGTCACCATCGTGAACTGGGGCGATGCCGAAAAGGCATTCGCGAAAGCTGCCCACGTTTCGACAGCGACTTATTACTGTCCCTACCAGTCGCATGCGCCGTTCGGCCCGAACTGCGCCATCGCCGACGTCGGCGCCGGCGGCGCGTTGGTGATGTCCTCGACGCAGGACATCTACAACTCGCGCGACATGCTGGCGGAGGTGCTGCGCCTGCCGGTCAACAAGGTGCGCGTCCAATATGTCGAAGGCTCGGGCACCTTTGGCCGAAGCTGCTACGAGGACGCGGCGCAGGCGGCGGCCGTGATGTCGCAAGCGGTCGGCAAGCCGGTGCGCGTGCAGTTCATGCGCTCCGACGAGCACGGCTGGGACGACTACGGGCCGGCGCATCTCGCCGACGTGCGCGCCGGCATCGACGCCGACGGCAGGATCGTAGCTTACGAATACCACGGCTGGCAGCACGGCTGGCTGATCAACGAGACGACCCACGAGCTCGTGCTCAATACGCCGCCCAAGGAGCGCACCAGCGGTCCGATGTCGATCCCGGTCAATCGCATGAGCACCGGCTCGATGTACCGGATCGCCGATCGCCGCGTGGTCAGTCACATGGTGCCGATGGTCGGCCTGCTCAAAGGCGCGCCGCTGCGCTCGCCGCTCGACCTGTCGTTTGCGTTTGCGTCCGAGCAGACCATCGACGAGCTCGCGGCCGCCGCCGGGATGGACCCGCTGGAATTCCGACGGAAGAACATCGGCGATGCGCGCTGGCTTGGCGTGCTCAATGCAGCCGCGAACGCGGCTGCCTGGACGCCCAGGACTTCCGGCTCGGCGCTCGGCAGCGGCGAGGTCGTGACCGGACGCGGTATCGGGCTCGGTACCCACCACGTCTCCTATGGGGCGGCGGTCGCCGAGATCGAAGTGAACAAACGAACCGGCGTGATCGTCGCCAAGCGCCTGTTCGGCGCGCTCGACGCCGGCCAGATCGTCAATCCGGCGGCGGTCGAAGCGCAGATCATGGGTCAGATGATCCAGGCGACGAGCCGCACGCTCAAGGAAGAGGTGCTGTTCGACAACGAAGGCGTCACCAGCCTCGACTGGATGTCCTACCCGGTGCTGCGCTTCGGCGAGCATCCGGAGGTCGTGCCGGTCGTGGTGCAGCGCCTGGACGAGCCCTCATCCGGCGCGGGCGAAGAGGTCATGGGCGCGACCACAGCTGCGATCGCCAACGCGTTCTACGACGCGACCGGCGTGCGGCTGCGGCAATATCCGCTGACGCCTGAGCGGGTGAAGGCAGCGCTCGCGGCCCGGACATAGGGGGCTCCGATTGGCTGCGCGCACGATCAGACCGGTGCGCGCCGTTAACGTCTGAAGCGCGCGGAGCGAAGGCGCAATTGGCGGCCGCCTGTTCAGCGCTGTACGCTTGCCCGGGGTTGCAGGCTGCTGACCTTCGACGATTTTGCCGGCTTTGCGCGTATCGTTGCGCCGGGATCGTTGCGCGCGCCAAGCTGGGGCTTCTTTGTCGCCAATTTCGCCGCTTGCGCGTTCGTTGCTGGCGGTTTCGCCGCTTGCGCATTTGCTGGCAATTTCGCGGCTTGCGCATTTGCTGGCGGTTTCGCCGCTTGCACATTCTTTGCCGGCGGTTTCGTCGCTTGCGCGTTCTTTGGTTGCGATTTCGTTTCTTGCGGCTTCGTTGTCTGCGATTTCGTTCCTTGCTCTTTCTTTGCCTGCAATCTCGCTACCTGCGCCTTCTTTGCCTGCAATCCTGCCTTTTGCACGCTCGCCCGGCCGCGCTTAGCGGAATATTCCTTGCCATCGATCGGCCCGACATGCGGCGGGTCTCGATCGCGATACGGGCGCCCGACTCCAAGCTCCTTCTCGTGCGCATCGATCCACTTCCACAGCTCTTCGCTCGCGGCGAAGCGCTGCATGCGGGTCTCGCCCTTGACGCTCACGAGATCGACGGCAAGCCCGCGGCCGTAGCCGCCGCGGCGGCTTCCGCCATGGTATGAGCTGTCGCTCGCAGCCTTGTTGCCGACTGCGATCGATTGCCGGTAATCGTCGCGGAATGCGCTCGTTATGCCCGGCATGAGGCCGGCATCGTCCATCGCGCGAAGGGCGCGGTAGAGCTTCACCCTGAAGCTGAGATCCATGCCCCCGATCACGTAATCCATGAGCGGCATGCCGGCTCTTTTTGCCGCTATAGGATCCTTCCAGGTGAAATCTCCGACGACGTATTTCGTAACGGTTTTGACGACGGTGCGCGCCTTGCCCTTCTTCATGACCGTCGTCTTGACCCGCTCCGTCAGCTTGTTCGTGTCGACTTTGGGCGTCCGTTCGTACAGCGACCAGAGGTACTCGTCGATGCAGATTTCGGCCACGAGGCATTCGTTGGGGGTTTCGACCGGGCGCACGGCCACTTTCGGGTACTCGATTGCCGGATCGGACGTGAACAGGGACGCAAGCCGCACGCGGGTCTCGGGCGGCGGCGGTGGCGCAAGAGACTCGGGCAAAGCCGCCTCGACCACGCTCACCTCGGCGGCGGAAATGTCCGCGAGGAGGAGGGCAGGTGCGCGCGGGTCCGCAGCGACCGGCGCAGCTTCGACGACGGGTATCGCCGCTTCGGCGACGGGCATCGCCGCTTCGGCAACGGGCATCGCCGCTTCGGCGACGGGCATGGCCACGGGCGCGACGGCGAGTGCGGGTGGCGCGGGATCGGCGGTCGGCACATTGGTAGCTGAGACGGCCGCCAGCGCGACGGAAGGGAGCGCGAAATGGGACGTCGCCGCCGCGGCCACGGAGGCCATCGCGGCTGCCGACGCCGCGTCGACCGGACCGGCATCACAGCTCAAAGGCGTTGCGCTGCTTGTCGCGCTGCGGTCCCCGATCGCGCTATTCTCGATGCCGGACGAACCGAGCCTGGCACCGCCCCAACCGGCGAGAGCGACCGTTCCGCACAACGCCACGAACGCAACAGACTGCCGCGGTCTCATCACTACTCGCCTCCTGTCTGGGCTTCACCTGAGGCACGCCCTACAGCCGGCACATGACAGGGGCCATTGTCAGGGGGGAATCGCTTCGCGCAAGATAAGAAAACTGGCTCCAAGCACGTTTTCCGAAGTGTGTTGCGCAAATGCAACGAGGTTTCGACGGTGAAAAAACGCCGCCCCTGCGTTATTTGGCGCGCGCCGGTCGCGGGTCGGTATTCCGCCCAATAAGCCCTTGGTCTCGCAGCCTTCTTTGATCGCGGCGACGTCGCCTAGGCGGTCTCGAGGATCGGTTTTGGAGGTCGCCCGTCGGTGATCTAACGGCGCTTCACTCGATCACCTCGTCGGCGCGGGCCAGAAGCGTCGCGGGAATGAGATCGGGCGCAACCAGGCGAAGCGCGGCCACTTGCTCGGGATTGGCGTCCACTGCCACCAAGCCATAGCCCTCCATCGTTCAAAGCAGGAGCTCGTGGGCGATCATCGTGCCGCTGCGCTCGATCTTGCTTCCGGACGCGACGGGCCGTGACGTTTCGACCTCGGGGGTGACCGCCGGATCCGTTCGCGCTGTGCAGAGGCTGGCGAAACCCATAAAGACAAGTCCTGCCGCGAGTACGGCGCTGATCATGGCTCCTGTCTTGATCGCTCCAGAGAAAGCAGGCCGATCCTGGCGTGAAAGTGTGTTGACCGTCATGACACGTCTCCATTCTGCATGCCGAGCTACCGCACGCGCTCGCTGCCGCGGCTTTCGTGCTCAGCGTGCGGTGTAGCCACCATCCACAGCGAGTGCGTGACCGATCACGAAGCTTGCGCCCGGGAGAACCGCCGCGGCGATCTCCTCTGCACGGCCGAGCCGTCCAATCGGCTGCTCCTTCATCAATTCCTTCATGGCTTCGGGTTGACTGACCAGCATGCCCGCGACCATCGGCGTATCGATGATTCCCGGGCATACCGCATTGATCCGGATTCCCCTGGCGGCATATTCGAGCCCGGCACTCTTGGTCAGCCCCAGCACGCCGTGCTTGGAGGCGTGATACACGGCCCGTCCGGCGATGCCGACGAGCCCGCCGAGCGAAGAGCAGTTGACGATGGCGCCGCTTCCCTGCTCGCGCATGCGCCGAAGCTCATGCTTCATGCAAGTCCACACGCCGCGCAGGTTGATCGCGTTCACGCGATCGAAGTCCTCGGCACTGGCATCAGCGGTCTCCGCGAGGGGACTCTGCACGCCGGCATTGTTGAACGCCGCATCCAGCCGTCCGAAGGTGGAGACGGTCTGCTCGACCATGGCGGCCACCTCGGCCTCGTCGGCGACATTGCAGCGGACGGCCATTGCCTTGTGTCCGGCGGCGACCAGATCCTCTGCCGCGGCGCGGGCCGCACCCTCGTTGATATCCGCCAGCGTAACGGCGGCTCCCGCCTCCGCGAAGGCTTTGGCCGTCGCCCGACCCATGCCCGAGGCAGCTCCGGTAACCAGCGCGACTTGATTTGCAAACGAGAAATTCACGGAACCATTCCTTCGATTGCGCCGCCATGATGCGACGGGATCACTTCCGATATTGTTCGTCGCTGACCTTTTCCATCCAGTCGACGTTCTTGCCGTTCAGCGATTCCTGAACGGCGATGTGCGTCATCGCCGTCGTCGGCGTTGCGCCATGCCAGTGCTTCAAGCCGGGGGGAAACCAGACCACATCGCCGGGCCGGATTTCCTCGATCGGGCCGCCCTCGCGCTGAACCCAGCCGAGCCCCGACGTGATGATCAAAGTCTGTCCGAGGGGGTGCGTGTGCCAGGCGGTGCGGGCGCCCGGCTCGAACGTGACGCTGCCGCCACTGACGCGTGCCGGATCGGGCGCTTGGAACAGCGGGTCGATGCGGACCGCGCCGGTGAAATAGTCTGTCGCTCCCTTGCGGGACGGCTGCGAGCCGCCTCGTGTGATCTGCATCGTTCCATTCCTTCCTTGTGGCGTGACACTGGGATTCTGTGCGGCGGCCGCTCCGGCTGCTGCCAGCGTCGCAATCCCGCCGGTGGCGGCGAGCATGTTCCTGCGTGTCATCAAGGGCGCGTCCTCCGCAGCTGTCATTCGGCAGGGAGCTTCTTGCCGGCGTGATAGAGCGCGCTCAAGAAACCGATCAGCATGACGAGAAGCCAGATCTTGATGTCCATTTCTCCACCCACGACGGTTGCCTGGTGTCATGCGTTGATCTAGCGCGCGCAGCCGCAGGCGATTAGACAGTAGAATGTGCATGGGCTCATGAATGGAGATCATGAATGCCGCGCGGACATCTGGATGATCTCCTGGCCTTCCTGGCCGTAGGGCGAGAACGCAGCTTCACCAAGGCCGCGGCGAAGCTGGGCGTTTCCCAGTCGGCGCTCAGCCACACCATTCGTGGGCTCGAAGAGCGGCTGGGAGTCCGGCTTCTGACCCGCACCACGCGCAGCGTCTCGCCGACCCAGGCAGGCGGACGCCTGCTCCGCACCGTGGGTCCGCGCTTCGAGGAGATCGATGCCGAGCTCGAGGCCTTGAGCGAGCTCCGGGACAAGCCCGCCGGCACCATTCGGATCACGGCCGGCGATCATGCCGTCAACACGATCCTCTGGCCGAAGCTCGCGAAATTGCTTCGGCAGTATCCGGACATCAAGGTCGAGATCATCCTCGACTACGGGCTGATCGACATCGTCGCTCAGCGTTATGACGCGGGCGTGCGTCTCGGTGAGCAGGTTGCCAAGGATATGATCGCGGTGCGCATCGGGCCCGACATGCGCTTTGCGGTGGTCGGTGCGACGTCCTGTTTCGCGACGCGCGCACCGCCGAAGATGCCGCAGGATCTGACCGAGCATCAATGCATCAACCTGCGCCTGCCCACCCATGGCGGTGTGTACGCTTGGGAGTTCGAAAAGGCCGGCCGCGAGCTGAGGGTGCGCGTCGAGGGGCAGCTCGTCTTCAACGGCATCTTCCAGGTCCTCGACGCCGCGCTGGCTGGCTTCGGGCTCGCCTACGTGCCGGAGGACCTGGCGCAACCCTATCTCGCCAAAGGTCGTCTCAGGCGGGTTCTCGAGGATTGGTGCCCGCCCTGGCCGGGTTACCATCTCTACTATCCGAGCCGGCGGCAGTCCTCGCCGGCCTTTGCGCTATTGGTCGACGCACTGCGGTACCGGGCTGACATGAGCCCAGCGCAGAGGAGAACCAAAACCGCATAGCATCGCCCAGGTGTCGTTGCCGGCATCCCGGCGGAAATCTGCAGCGTTTGCGCGCCAAGATGCCTATGTTGACGGTGGAGCGAGGTTACGTACCGCGTCCCCAAAGGGATCACTGCGGGAGGTATGCTCATGGATGCGCCCAACCAGGAATTCGCGCTCGCCGGGAGCCTCGAGGAGCTGAAGGCGCAGGGGCGGCTCGTTGTGCACGGTGGCCATCGTCCGATCCTCGTCATCTACGACCGCGCGCGCGTCTTCGCCCTCGATAATCGCTGCCCGCACATGGGCTTCCCGCTCGCGCGCGGCAGCGTCGAGGACGGCATCCTGACTTGTCATTGGCACCACGCCCGCTTCGATCTCGAAAGCGGCTGCACCTTCGACCTGTGGGCGGACGACGTACCGATCTTCCCGGTCGAGGTGCGCGACGGGGAGGTCTGGGTGAGGACCACGCTCGGTCATGCCGATCCCGCCGCGCACTGGCGTCAGCGGCTCGCGGACGGCCTCGCCCACGACCTCGGCCTCGTCATTGCCAAGGCCGTGCATGGTCAGCTCGCGGCCGACGTACCGCCGGCCGACATCGTGCGGCAGGCGGCGCTGTTCGGGACGCAGAACCGCGACGGCTGGGGAGTGGGTCTGACGATCCTTACGGCCCTCGCCAATCTCCTGCCCGCACTGCCGGGGGAGGAAGCCTATCTCGCCCTGTTCCACGGCGCGCGCCGCGTGGCGGCGGACTGCGACGGCGAGGCGCCGCGGCGGGAGCGTGCGCCGCTTGCAAGCCGGCCGGATCCGGCCGCGCTCAAGCGCTGGCTGCGGCGCTGGACAAACGTGCGCCATCGCGAGGCGGCCGAGCGCACCCTGCTTACGGCGATTGCGGCCGGCGCGTCGCCTTCCGTGCTCGCCGATGCCCTGCTCGCGGCCGAGACCGAGCGGGCGTTCGCCGATTCCGGACACTCGCTCGACTTCATCAACAAGGCGTTCGAGTGCCTCGACCTGATCGGCTGGGAGCACGCGGCGGCCGTGCTGCCGACCGTCGTCGGCCAGATGGCGGCGGCCCGCGGCGCCGAGGAATCGACCGCCTGGCGCCAGCCGGTCGACCTTGTTGCGCTGTGCGAGGAAGCAGCCGGCCAGCTGCCGGAACTGTTCGCTGCCGGCTGCGGCCCGGATGGCTGGTCGGACCACGCGGCGCTCGCCCGCGAGCTGCTCGGTGACGATCCGGCCCGGATCGTTGACGCGCTCAAGGCGGCGATTCGCGCCGGTGCCGCACCCGCCGAGCTTGGCCGGTCGCTCGCCTACGCGGCCGCGCTTCGCGTGGCGCGCTTCGGCAACGCCAACGAGCACGCCGACTGGGAGACCGCGCACCACGTCTTCACCTACGCCAATGCGATCCACCAGATGCTCGAGCGGATCGGGACCGCCGACCCCGACGATCACGCCACGGCCATGCGCGGCGTGCTGCACGGCGCGATGGCACTCTACCTCGCGCGCTATCTCAATGTGCCGCCGGCCCGCATCCCGGGCGACGGCGGCGAGCGAACTCGACGACCTGCCGGCGGATGCCGAGATGATCCGCGCCGCCCTGCTCGACGCCTTCGACCGGCAGCGACAGGTCGATCTCGCGGCGCGGCTGGTGGCACGGCATCTCACGCTCGGTCATTCGCCGCAGGCGTTGATCGCCACGCTCGCGCGTGCGTTGCTGCGCGAAGATGCAGGCTTCCACGTCTATCAGATGCTGGAGGCCGGGGTCCGCCAGTTCACCGCATGGGGCGACACCGACGAGGGCCGGCACATCCTCATTGCGGTTGCCCGCTATATGGCGGCCCACTCGCCGACCGAACGCGCAGCGCTGCAGACGGCCGATATCGCCCGGCGCTTGATGCGGGGCGGAGAGCTGCATCAGGAGGCTGGGGCGTCGTGACGACGCCCGCAGAAGCGGATGTGATGGAGCCGATACATCGCACATCCCGCGGAGGGCTTGCGGTCCATTGCCGATCTGCTGTTGGCCTGGGCCACCGGCGCTAGAGGGTTTCCCGGCCGATTTGAATCGGCGGGATTCCCAAGGGGTTAGCAATGGGCGATTCTTCGTGCATTGATTCTCCTTTGAGGGAGTGGGCGATGCCGAAGTCCTATTCGGTTGACTTGCGGAAGCGCGTGATTGAGGCGGTAGAAGCAGGAGCATCGCGGCGGGAGGCGGCCGAACGTTTCGAGGTCGACCCGAGTTCGGCAGTGAGATGGCTGCAGCGCTGGAACGAGACCGGGCGTTGCGAGCCGAAACCTCACGGAGGAAGCATATCGCCGTTGGAACCATACGCGAAACAGATCCTGGCTCTGGTAGCTGAACAACCGGACCTGACGTTGGAGGAGATCGTCGCCAAACTGCGGAAGCAGCGGATTCCAACCAGTCACAGTTCGGTCTCGCGGTTTTTCCAGCGACACAAGATCACCTACAAAAAAAAGAGTCTGCGCGCGGAGGAACAGCACCGCGCCGACGTGGCCCGGGCGCGCTGATGCTGGATTCGGGAGCAAGGCATGCTTGATCCCGCCCGGCTGGTGTTTATCGACGAGACTGCGGTCACCACCAACATGGTGCGGCTCTATGGTCGCAGTCCGTGCGGCGTTGAGTTGGTCGGGCGAGCCCCGTGCGGATATTGGAAGACCATTACGTTCGTGGCCGCTTTGCGTCACAACAAAATGGTCGCCCCGATGGTGGTCGAGGGCGCCCTGAACGCACAGATGTTCCTGACCTACGTCGAGGAGTGCTTGCTTCCCGTGCTTAGGCGCGACGATATCGTCATCATCGACAACGTCAATGTTCACAAAGCTGCAGCCATCCGTGAGGCGATCGAGAACGCGCGAGCGACCCTGCGCTACCTGCCGCAGTACTCGCCCGACCTCAATCCCATCGAGATGCCCTTCGCCAAATTCAAGGCATTCCTGCGCAAGGCCGCCGAGCGAACAGTGCCCCGTCTGTACAGGGCCATTCGCTCGTTCTTGCCTCGCCTCAGTGCTCAAGAATGTGCCAACTACTTCAGGCATGCGGGCTATGCTGCAGCATGACCGGGAAACCCTCTAGTGTCCCGGTTCCGACGTTCGTATCCCTTTGCAGCGCCGTCTCGTACGAACGTCGGAACCAAAGGGACACTAGCAACCATATGATTCTAGTGTGGCTTTGGATTTGACGTTCCTATGAAGGGGTCGCCGAAATGCTGATAGGAACGTCAAATCTGCCACACCAGACGACCAGTGAGCGCGCCGGGACGGGAGCTAGCCCGGACGCTTCTCGAACACGTCCTTTGCCACCGGCATCGCCGAGAAGACGTTGGGCCAGCCGACGTAGAAGGCGAGGTGCGTCATGACCTCCGCGCCCTGCGGCTGCGTCAGGCCGTTGTCCATCGCCCGGTTGAGGTGCCCGGCGAGCTGAGCGACCTGGCCCGAGGCGATCAGCGCACTGACCGTGACCAGGCTGCGATCGCGTGGCGCCAAGTCCGGACGAAGCCAAAGGTCGCGGAACAGAACGTCGGTGGTGTACTGCACGACTCCCGGAAACACCGCGCCGAACTGCTGTCCGACGCGCGTGGCGCGGTCGGCTTCGGAGGCTTCGTCGAGGGGGAGGAGGGGAGGCGTGGCCGCCGGCAGCTGATCGGCCCCGATCGTGCGCTCGACAAAGACATCTTTGACGACCGCGACCGCCGACATGGCATTCGCCCAGCCGGAATAGAACGCCAGATGCGTGATGATCCCGGAAATCTCGGACGGCTTGACGCCGTTATCGAGCGCCAGATTGAAATGATATCGCATTTCGATCGTCTGATTGCGCGCGATCAGCGCGGCGAGCGTGCTGATGCTGCGATCGCGGGAGCTGAGACCGGGGCGTTTCCACACGTCGCCGAGCAGACGATCCTGCGTGTATTTGTCGAGCGCTGGGGCAACCGTTCGGACGTCCTCACGCGTCAGCATCGATTGCGATGCGGGCATCGCCTTTCTCTCCTCCGCTTGACCGGCCGAAGCAATCACGACGAGCGACGCGACCGTCGCAGCAAGACGTTTCATTTCGACCTCCTATCGGTGTCTTGAGCACACACCAACCAACCTGGTTCGCACGCTTCAGCCGATCGAACGTGAGCGGAAGGCGCGTTCCGGGACTGCCGGGAACGAGCATTGTTATATGCCGGGCGCCGGCAGGCGATTAGACGGCAGACTTCGCACAGACTTATGAGAGCGGTTCATGGATGCTGCGCGCCGGGACCGGGTGCCTGACATCGTGAATATGAGCATGTGCTCAGGGCTCGCGCGGCATCTCGGCGTTCGTGCCGCGCCACCTCGCGTAGCGCCAGGGCAGGAACCAGCGCGCGCGCGGCGGCGGCGTCGGCGGGACGAAATCGAGGCCGGAGGTGCCGAGCGGATGACAGCGGCAAAGGCGCGCGAGCGTCATCCAGCCGCCCGCCCACAGGCCGTGACGCGCGAGCGCCTCGTCGGCATATTCGGAGCAGGTCGGCAGGTGACGGCAATGGAAGCCGACGAGCGGCGACAGCGTGTAGCGATAGGCCTGCACGAGGGCGCGTGCGGCAAGCCGCGGCGCGCGCAGGATCGCGCGCCAGCTGCGGCCGGGGAGGGGGGTGGTGGACACGGTGCCGCGATGACGCATCGTCGCATCGAACGGTGAGCGAGGTCGATGCCGCAATCTAGGAGGTGTACGGCGGCCTCGCTACCCGATCAATTGCGCGGACGTGACGCCGGATAGGGATCGGAGGCCGGCGCAACCGCCTGGCTCCGGTTGTCGGCCGGCTGCCCGGCGGC
Source organism: uncultured Alphaproteobacteria bacterium (assembly GCA_963777755.1). Classification (GTDB taxonomy): domain Bacteria; phylum Pseudomonadota; class Alphaproteobacteria; order Rhizobiales; family Xanthobacteraceae; genus DATFWC01. The sequence goes on along the minus strand of CAVZSC010000035.1, from coordinate 40,891 downwards.
GGCGGGCGCAGCGGGCGCCTTGAGCTCGGCGGCGGCCGCCGAGCGGACGCCCCACAGCTCGGCCACCGCCCGCGAAATGGGGCCTCGCCCGTTGGTGCTGAACAGGTCGTGGAACACCTGGTGGCCGCTCGCCACCTGCGTGTTGGCGGTCGTCGGGATGGGTGGCGTTGTCGCCGCGGCGACCGCTGCCGGAGCCTGCGACTGCACTTGCGACTGGGCGAACAGGAGCGGTGCGACCGAAGCGGCGAGCGGCGGGGTCGGCAGCTGCGGTGCGACATTGGTCACCCGCTGTGGCGACAGCAGGTCCCATCGGCTGGCGAAGCTTGCCGGATCGGTCTCCGCGACCTTGGCAGGCATTGCGGCGGCCTGCGCTGGCGCCGCCATCGCGGGACGCCGGACCGCTGGGATCAATGTGGCAGGCTGTGCGGGTGCCGACGCGACGGCCGCAACCGGCGCCGCCCCGCGGCGTTGCGCCGGTATGAAGGCGGTGCGCTGGGCGGGCGCCGCAACCGGCCCAGGCTCGGTCTTGGCGGCCTGCGCCGCCGGGGTCGCCGGCGCCGCCGGCTGGCCCGGCTGCAGCGGCATCGCGCGGGCGATCTTCGTGTTGAGCAGGTTGTAGACGCCGGCGGCGCTGCGCGCCCCGCCCTGCTTGTCGTAGAAGATCGGCCGATTGGCGGCGGCCGCGCGCGGGAAGAGGTTCGCGGCCTTGCCGTTCGGGTTGGCGGCGGCCGAGATGATCAGCTTGCTGGCACCGCTGGCGCCGAGGAAATGCGCCATGTAGAGCTCGCCCTCGGTCGCATCGCGGCCGAGCTTCGTCTTCAGGCGGGCGGCGTTCTGGCGGGTGAGCGCGCCCGCCATGGCGGCGTTCGGGGTCGGGTCCTTGCGCAGGTTGAGGATCTCGGCACGCTTGGCCGGATCGCGCACCACGTAGCGACCCGACGAGGTCCGCTCGATCGCGTCGGCATATTGACCGTAGCCGAACTCGGCGCCCGACTGCTTCATGGTCTGCAACCAGGTCTGCTCGATGAACTGGAACAGCCCGGTCGCCGAAGAGGTCTTGGCCTTGACCTGCGGGTCGAAGCCGGATTCGATCTTGGCCGTGGCCAACAGATAGGAGAAGCCCGTGCCCGTGGCCTGGGCGGCTTTCTGGATCGCGCCGGCGACCGTCGATCCGATCGCGTTGATAGTCTCGACCAGCATGGCCGCCCTTCAGGCGAAGTCCGCCCTCGCAGCGGGAAGGCGCAGCCTCGCGGCGGCGACTATGTGGCGATTATGGTAAACAGGGTGTTAACAAGCCGATCCCGCCCTAGTGCTCCGATTCCGAATTTCGCATCACTTCGCGGCATCCTCTGAGCGAAATTCGGAATCAAAGGAGCACTAGCAATATCAATGCTTTCTAGTGCGACTTGTGGATTTGAATTTCCTACAAGAGGTTGCTGCGAAGTGATAGGAAATTCAAATCCGCCGTACTAGACCGGCCGGGACGTATCGAGGAGAAGGGCCATGGAGCAGGCGACCGCCACCCGCCACCCGCGCGGCGGGCTTTACTTCGACGATTTCGTGGCCGGAGAGCTCTACGAGCATCCGCTGACGCGCACGGTCACGCAGATGGACAACATGTTGTTCTCCAACATGACGCTCAATCCGCAGCCGCTGCACATCGACCGGCACTTCTGCGAGCAGGAGACCGAATGGGGCCAGCCGCTGATGAACTCGCTGTTCACGCTCGGCCTGATGATCGGCATCCAGGTGAGCCACATGACGGTCGGCACGACGATTGCCAATCTCGGCATGACCGAGGTCAAGTTTCCCCATCCGCTGTTCGAGGGCGACACCGTCCACTGCACCACCGAGGTGATCGGCAAGCGCGAATCGAACTCGCGGCCGGGCGCCGGGATCGTCGAGTTCCACCACCGCGCCTACAACCAGGACAACAAGCTGGTGGCCGAATGCCGCCGCCAGGTCTTCATGCGCATGCGCTCCAAATAGGCGACACGAAACGCCCATGCGTTCCTTCCTGTTCGTCCCCGCCGACAGCGAGAGCAAGCTCGAGAAGGGGCTCGCGAGCAGCGCCGATGCGCTGATCCTCGACCTGGAGGATTCGATCTCGGCCGAGCGCAAGGCGGCCGCGCGCGACGGCGCGCTCGCGTTCCTCAAGGGAGCGCCGCGCCACGACGGTGGGCCGCGTCTATACGTGCGCGTCAATGGATTGGCGACCGGGCTCACCGACGACGATCTCGCGGTGGTGGCGGGCCGTCCCGACGGGATCATGCTGCCGAAGGCCGAGGGCGGCCCCGCGGTGATCCATCTCGACGCCAAGCTTGCTGCGCGCGAGGCGGTGCACGACCTGCCCGACGGCCACGTGCGCATCATCGCGCTCGCGACCGAGACCGCGAAGGCGCTGTTCCTCGCCGGCACGTTCGCCGGCGCGAGCGCGCGTCTGACCGGGCTCACCTGGGGCGCCGAGGACCTCTCGGCCGAGCTCGGCGCCGAGGCGAACCGCGACGCCGAGGGACGCTTCCTCGATCCCTATCGGCTGGCGCGCAGCCTGTGCCTCGCCGGCGCCGCCGCCGCCGAGGTGCAGGCGATCGACACCGTCTACGTCGACTTCCGCAACGCCGACGGGCTGCGGCGGGAGACCGAGGCGGCGCGCCGCGACGGCTTCACCGCCAAGATGGCGATCCATCCGGCTCAAGTTCCCGTCATCAACGAGGTGTTCACCCCGACCGCGGCGGCGATCGCCAAGGCGCAGGCGATCGTCAAGGCCTTCGCGGCCGAGCCGGGCGCCGGCGTCGTCGGCATCGACGGGGTGATGTACGACCGGCCGCACCTCGTGCGTGCCAGGCAGTTGCTCGAGCGGGCGAAGGCGACGGTGTGACGTCGCCAGCACCATCGCCGCAATCCGCACCCGACGGTTCGGTGCAGGTGAACGGGCGCGTGCTGCGATGGCCGAAGCGTCCGACCGTGGTCATCTGTCTGGACGGCGGCGACCCAGCCTATCTCGAAGCAGCGCAGGCGGCCGGCGTCATCCCGGCGCTCGGCACCATGATGCGCGAAGGCTTCGCCGCAACTGCGGCCGCCGCCATGCCGACCTTCACCAACCCCAACAACGCCTCGATCGTGTGCGGCGCGCCGCCATCGGTGCACGGCGTCTCCGGCAACTACTATCTCGACCGCGCCAGCGGCAAGGAAATCATGATGCTCGACGCAGCGCCGTTGCGCGCGCCGACCATCCTGTCGGTGTTCTCGCAAGCCGGCGCACGCGTCGTCGCGGTCACCGCCAAGGACAAGCTGCGCAAGGCATTGGCCAAGGACCTCGACGGGATCGCGTTTTCGGCCGAGAAGGCCGATACCTGCTCGCGGGCCGAGCATGGCATCGCCGAGGTGGTCGATCTCGTCGGCGCGCCCGTTCCCGATCAGTATTCGGCCGAGCTGTCGCTGTTCGTGCTCGACGCGGGCGTGCGCCTGCTCGGCCGCGAGAGCCCCGAGCTCATGTACCTGTCGCTGTCGGACTACGTGCAGCACAAGCACGCCCCGCAAGCGCCCGAGGCGCTCGCCTTCATGCAGGCAGTCGACCAACGGATCGCCGCGCTGCTCGCCGGCGGCGCGACGATCGCGCTGACGGCCGACCACGGCATGAACGACATGGCCGACGCGGCCGGTGCGCCCAACGTGCTCTACCTCGGCGATCGTCTCGACGCGCGTTATGGTGCCGGGGTCACGCGGGTCATCTGCCCGATCACCGACCCGTTCGTGCGCCACCACGGCGCGCTCGGCGGCTTCGTGCGCGTGCATCTGTTGCAAGGCGGTGCGGATGCCGACGAGGTGGCCGGATTTGTCCGCGCGCTGGACGGCGTCGCGCTGGCGCTCACGCGGGACGAGGCCTGCCGGCGGTTCGACCTTCCGCCCGATCGCGAGGGCGACATTGCGGTCGTTGCGCAGAAGGGCGTGGCGATCGGTGCGCGCGCGGCGGAGCACGATCTGTCGCAGCTCGCCGGCGAAAGGCTGCGCTCGCACGGCGGCACCGCCGAGCAGACGGTGCCGTTCATCCTGTCCCGTCCGCTCAACGCGGAATATGCCGCACGCCCGACTGCCGCGCTGCGCAACTACGACATCTTCGAGTATGCGATCAACGGCGTGACGTGAGCGGCGCGTGCCGTCCGGCTCAGTAGCAGGTCGGGCAGGCCGGGCGCGACGGCACCCAGTAGGCGCGCGGCGGAGCCACCATCTCGACCCGCGAGACGGTCGCGTACTGCGCCGGCACCCGCTGCGCATAGACGCGCTCGGGCTCGACCATCACGGTGCGCGGCACCACCACCGTCTGATACACGGTCGCATAGCGCGCCGGAACGCGCTGCGCGTAGACGCGCTCGGGCGCGACCATCACGTTGTCGTGGACGGTGCGATACTGCGGCGGCGCGACCACCTGGCGATAGCAGGTCGTGCACGGCGTGTAGCAGCCGTTGCAGTAGGCGAGCGCCGAGGTCGGCAAGGCGGTGCTGCCGGCGACGACGGATGCGGCAAGCGCAGAGAAGACCAGACGCGACATGGATGCCCCAAAGGATGACGGTTGCCGGCGCAGACGGCGCCGACATTCTTGCCCGGCACGCTAGCGGCGCCGGCGCGCCGCAGCAACGAAAGCCTGATATTTACCTTACGAACTGGTGTCGACGCCGCTCTTCAGCCCGGCAACGGCAGCGCGCGCGGTGGCACCGGCGAGGATTGCACGATGGACGTGGTGGTCGTCGCGTGCATCAGAAAGCGATCGAGCGCGCGGTCGAGGCTCTCGATCGCGTCGAGATGAAGCTTGAGAATGAAGCAGTCCTCGCCGGTGACGCGATGGCATTCGCTCACGCTGGCGGTCTCGCGCACGAGCTCGATCACGCGCTGCAGCTGCCCGGGCATCGGCCGCACCCGAACGATCGCCATGATCGGCAGGCCGAGCGCCTTGGGATCGAGGTCGAGCCGATAGCCGCTGATCACGCCGAGGTCTTCGAGGCGCTGCAGCCGCTCGCGCACCGCCGGCGCGGACATCCCGATCTGCCGCGCCAGCACGGATAGCGGCAGGCGCGGATCGGCCTGCAGCGCGCGCAGCAATTCGAGGTTCTTCGGATCCGCGACGGCATTTTTGGATCGATTGTTTTCGTTGCCATTCTCTTTCATTTTGAACGCTCCATCATGTATCCGCCTTCGATATCATATGTACCGATACGGTTTTCCCTGCAAGTGTGATGGCCATCAACCCCTGAGGGCGCGCGTGGCGGCGAAGCTCCCATCCTGGATTCTCATCGTGGCCTGCGCGGCGCTGGTGATGACGCTGTCGATGGGCGTGCGCCAGGTCTCCGGCCTGTTCCTCGGGCCGGTCGGCGCCGATCTCGGCCTGTCGCGCGACGCATTCGGCATGGCGGTGGCGCTGCAGAACCTGGTGTGGGGGCTGACCCAGCCGGTCGCCGGGTTTCTCGCCGACCGTCACGGCGCCCGCCCGGTCGTGATCGTGGGCGGCATCCTCTACGCCGTCGGCATGGCGGTCGCGGCGCTCGCGCCAAGCGGCCTTGTCTTCACGCTGGGGCTCGGCGTGCTGTGCGGGCTCGGTCAGAGCGGCACCGCGTTCGCCGTCGTGCTGGCGGTGATCGGTCGCGTCGCGCCGAACGAGAGCCGCAGCATGGCGCTGGGCGTCGGCTCGGCCGCGGGCTCGGTCGGCATGTTCGTGCTCGTCCCGCTGAGCGGAGCGCTGGTCGAGCTCATCGCCTGGCGAAGCGCCATGCTGATCCTCGCGGCGCTTCTCGCCGCCACGATCCCGCTTGGGCTGGCGCTGGGGCGCGAGCGTGAGGCCGCGGTCGCAAGTCCCGGCACCGCATCCGGATCGATGGCGATCCAGGCGGCTGGCGGCGATCGCGACTACTGGCTGATCAACCTCGGCTTTGCGGTGTGCGGATTCCAGCTCGCCTTCATCGCCACCTATCTGCCGACCATCATCGTCGACCGCGGCCTTCCGCTGACGACCGGGGCTGCGGTTCTCGCCACAATCGGCGCCTTCAACATCGTCGGCACGTACCTGGCCGGAGTTGCGGGCGGCCGCTGGCGCAAGAAGGAGGTTCTCGCCGCCCTCTATCTCGCTCGCGCGGTCGCCATCGCCGGCTTTCTGCTGATCCCGCTTTCGACCCTCTCGGCGATCGCGTTCGGCGCCGTCATCGGGCTGTTGTGGACCGGTTCGGTGCCCCTCACCAGCGGCCTGGTGGCCGACCTGTGGGGCCGGCGCAATCTCGGCTTCCTGTTCGCCGTCGTCTATGTCGGGCACCAGGTCGGCGCGTTCGCGGGCGCCTGGAGCGCGGGTCTTGCCTACGAGCGGACCGGCTCGTTCGACCTTGCCTGGCTCGCCGCGATCGCGGGCGGCATCATGGCGGCGATTTTCCACCTCGCGCTCACGGAGAGACCGCGTCGACTCGCGCTCGAGGAGGCATGAAGCCGAACCGGTTGCCATCTCGGCCATGCTCCGGTGCGCGCCGAAGGTATGGCATTAAGGCAATTTTATCCAGACATTCGTAGACTTACGCAGATTAAGGAAAGCGAAAGTTCATAGAGCACAATGTGCAGAGGGCGAAGACCCCCTTGGCAGCCAAGCGCGTATTGACTCGATGAATCTGTACATTTCCCGGCTGCCCCGCCTGATCGCTCAGCGCCGCAGCTCCGCGATCTTCGGCATGACGATCATCGCCATGCTGTGGGCCTTCGTGTCGGTGAAATATTTCGAGGATGTGCGCGCCGATCAGGTCGCAGCCGAGCGGACCAACGAAAACTTCGCGATGGTATTCGAGGAGAACGTGCTGCGTTCGATCGGCGAGATCGACAAGGCGCTGCTCTACCTGCGGCGCTCGATCGAGACGCGCAAGGACACGACCGATTTCCATACCATCGTCAACACGGCGGACGTGCTGAGCGAGATCATCGTCCAGGTCGCGATCATCGACGCCGAGGGAACGATGCGCGCGTCAAACGCCGGTCCACAGCCGGCGCCGACCATGGACCTGAGCGACCGCGAGCATTACCGCGCCCACGTCAACAGCAGGGAAGACCGGCTGTTCATCAGCAAGCCGCTGGTCGGGCGGGCGAGCGGGAAATGGTCGGTGCAGTTCACGCGCCGCTTTTCCAACAGCGACGGAAGCTTCGCCGGGGTCGTGGTCGCCTCGCTCGACCCGAATCATCTCACCAAGTTCTACAACAAGATCGATTTCGGCGCGTCGGTGTCGATCTCGCTGATCGGCAGCGACGGGGTGGTGCGCTCGAGCGGCGGCAATGCCGGCGGCTTCGGACTGGGCGAGAACCTCGCCGGCGCCAAGCTGTTCGGCCGCATTCAGGCGGGCGGCAACGTCACCTTCGAAGATGTCGCGCCGGCGGACGGAGAATCTCGCCTGTTGACGATCCGCAAGGTCAAAGATCATCCGCTATGGGTGAGCGTCAGCGCCAAGAAAGACGAGATCTTCAAGGATTCGTGGACCACGCTCACCACCAACGTGATCGTCGGCGTCGTGCTCACCTTGATCATCCTGGCCGCCATGGAAAGGATCCTGCAGACCGAGGCCAGGGCGAGGCAGAAGTCCGATCAGCTGCGGCTGACCCTGGAGAGCATGAGCCAGGGCATCATGCTGGTGACCAAGGATCGGGAGATCCCGATCATCAACGGGCGCTGTGGCGAGCTGCTGGATCTTCCCGCCGGGTTCATCAAGACGCCGCCGCGGTTCGACGAGCTCGTCGCATATCAGAACGAGCACGGGAAGTTGCGCGACGTGACGCCGTCGTTGGGCAGCCAACTGATCGAGCAGGACGAGGCGAGCGCCGCCCCCGGTTACTTCACGGTGCGCGAGCACGCGACCCCGAGCGGAAGCGTGATCGAGGTTCGCAGCGGCCACCTCCCGGACGGAAGCTTCGTCCAGACCTTTACCGACATCACCAAGCGCTGGGAGGCCGAGGCGCACGTCAATCGGCTCGCGTCCGAAGATCCGCTGACCGGCCTGCCCAATCGGCGCGTGTTCCGGTCCACGCTCGATCAGATGTGTCAGGATCGCTCCGCGCCGGGGAGTGCGACGATCGGCGACTTCGCGCTTCTGTTCCTCGATCTGGATCGCTTCAAGGTCATCAACGACACGCTCGGCCACCGCGTCGGCGATCTGCTGCTGCGGGAGGTGGGGAAGAGGTTGCAGGCAGGGCTGCCCGCGACCAATATCCTGTCTCGCCTCGGCGGCGACGAGTTCGCCGTGATCGTACCCACGGTCGAGTCGCGCGCGGCGCTTGCCGCGCTGGCGGATTCCCTGGTCGCCACCGTGGCGCATGCTTACGAGATCGACGGCTACCAGATCCGCTCCAGCGTGAGCATCGGCATCGCGGTCGGGCCGCATGACGGCCGCAATGCCGACGAGCTGCTCATGGCGGCCGATCTCGCCCTCTACGCCGTCAAGGCCGGCAACCGCGGCACCCACCACTTCTTCGAAGCGTCGATGAACCACGAGCTCAATGAGCGGCGGCAGATCGAAATGGACCTGCGCGTCGCGATCGAGCGCAACGAGCTGGAGCTGCACTATCAGCCGATCGTGAATCTGCGTCGCAACGCGATCGTCGGCTTCGAAGCGCTGGCGCGCTGGCGCCACCCGGTGCGCGGCATGGTGCCGCCGATGACGTTCATCCCGGTGGCGGAAGACAGCGGTCTCATCCTCACTCTCGGCGAATGGGCGCTCGGCGAAGCATGCAGCCAGGCGGTCAAATGGCCGGACCATTTGATCATCTCGGTCAACCTGTCGCCGGTGCAATTGACGGCTCCCAACCTGGTCGAGACCGTCGAGCGGGTGCTGACGCAAACCGGCTTGGCGCCGCATCGGCTCGAGCTCGAGATCACCGAGCGGATCTTCGTCGAGAAGAGCGAGAGCACCCTGGAAAAGCTGCGCCGTCTGCAGCGGCTCGGCATCCGCATCTCGATGGACGATTTCGGCACCGGCTATTCCTCGCTGAGCTATCTGCGCAGCTTCCCGTTCGACAAGATCAAGGTCGACCGCACGTTCATCTCGGACCTCGAGAAGGGCGTCGCGCACCTCGCCATCGTGCAGGCAGTGATCTCGATCGCGCGCGCTCTCGGCATGACGACCACCGCCGAAGGGGTGGAAACCGCTGGCCAGCACGAGTTCCTGGCGGCGCTCGGCTACGACGAGGCGCAGGGGTATTTCTTCAGCCGGCCGGTGCCGATCGAGAAGGTGCCCGAGTTCCTCGCCGAGTGGCGCAACAAGGCGATCGCCGCGTAGGTCACGCCGCCGGCCGCGCGGCCGGCAATTCGCCCGGTGCCGGATTTGCCGCAGGCTCCGCCGGCTTGGCTTCCGTCGCCTCGTTCGCGCGCCGATGCGCCTCGTGCCACAGCAGGCACAGGCCGGATACCACGACGATTCCGGAGCCGGCCATGAGCGCCAGCGTCGGCACGTCGCCCCACACCGCGTAGCCGATCACCAGCGCCCACACGAGCAGGAAATAGTAGAACGGCGAGACGGCGGTGGTCGGCGCCAGGTGCAGCGCGCGCGTCCACAGATACTGCGCGGCCGCGTTGGCGACGCCGCTCGCCAGCAGCATGGCGGCGTCGACCGGGGAGGGCACGACGAAACCGAACGCCAGCAGAGTCGTATGGAAAAACGCAATCGTGACCATCTGCCACATCAACAGCGTGTTGGCGTTCTCGGTTTTGGTCATCCCGCGGACCGCCACGGTGACGCTGCCGTACATCACCGCATTGGCGAGCGCGAACAGCGCGCCGATCTGGATCGAATCGGCGCCCGGGTTGGTGACGATGAGCACGCCGATCAGCCCGAGGACGAGGAACGACCAGCGTGCCGGGCCGGAACGCTCCTTGAGCCAGACGATCGACAGGAGCGCGGCCCACAGCGGCGCGGAGAAGCCGATCGCAGTCACGCCGGCCAGCGGCATCAGCATGAGCGCGATGACCGTGAAGGTCTGCGAGATCGATTGTGACAGGCCGCGCGCGATGTGGGCGCGCGGTATCCGCGTGGCGAAGACGGCGAACCCGGTGGCCGGCAGGATGAACGCGGCGCACACCACCAGCGAGGAGAGTGAGCGGAAGAACATCACCTCGCCGACGGGATAGATCGCCACCAGCCATTTCGCCAGCGCGTTGGAAATAGCGAGCAGGAGGGTCGAGCCGATCATGAACAGGATGCCGCGCGGGACGTTGTCCTTGCGCGCCGGCTCGGCGGTCCTGGCGTCCTGGCTGGTGCGATCGTCGCTCAACGCGATCTCGTCCCTCGGGAAGATGTCAGGCCGCAAAGCTCAGCGCGTCGACGGCGCCGCTGATCAGGTTGCAGTCGCTCAGCCTCGCAGCGATGTCCTGGCCGCCTCGCGCGAGCGGCCGGATCCGGCCGGGCAGGGCCTCGATCTCGGCGAGCAGGGAACGCCGCGCCGCGGCCGCTGCCTCCTGGGTGACGAGCTCGAACGCGATCTTCGCGCCGATCGGGAGGCGGCCGAGGGCCGGAAGATCGGCGGAAATGACGGTGGCGATCTTGGGGTAGCCGCCCGTCGTCTGCCGATCGGCCAAGAGCACGATGGGCTGGCCGTTTCCCGGAACCTGGACCGAGCCCGGCGCGATCGCGTCGGAGGTGATGTTGAAGCCCTTCGTGTGTGCGAGCGGCGGGCCCGCGAGCCGCATGCCCATGCGATCCAATTCGATGCCGACCGTGTATTCGCCCGCGCACAAGCGCGCCACCGCGCTTGCAGCAAAGTGGTCGTGCTGGGGGCCGGCCATGATGCGGACGCGAGGCGGGGCCGCAAGATCGAGCCCGTCGAGCTGCTGGTCTTCGGTCTCGCTTGCCCGTTCGCGCACGAGCGGCAGGCGGTCGCCGATCCTGAGCGCGCGCCCGTCGAGCCCGCCGAAGCCGCCACGCAGATAGGTGGAGACGCTGTCGAGCACCGGGGTGAGCGCGAAGCCGCCCTCGACCGCGAGGTAGATCAGCGCGCCCCCGGACAACGACCCGATCCGCACCACCTGGCCGCGCCGCAGGCGGATGCTGCGCATCGGCGCAATGCGCGTCCCGTTGCGCATGGTCTCGTCGGCGAACACGTCGATCGCCGCAAACGCGCCGACCAAAGCGAGCCGCACGTCGTCGGCTTCGACCGCGAGCGTCGGACCCGCATAGGCGATCTCGAGGGCGCCCACCGAGGGCGCATTCCCTGCCAGCACGTTGACGGCGCGCAGGCTCACCGGATCAAGCGCGCCGCTCACCGGGACGCCCAGGCGTTGGTAGCCCGGCCGCCCGAGATCCTGGACCGTCGTCATCAGGCCGGGAGACAGGACGCGCAGGGCCGGGCTCACGCTGCCGCCTCCATGGTCGCCTCGCTCGGCAGGATGGTGAGCGTGCCGTCGGCTGCTTTTGCCGCCAGCCCCTGGTATTCGCCGAGCGAGACCGGCGTGAAGCTCACCGCGTCGCCGGGAGCGAGCAGGGCGCCCTCGTCGCGGTCCCACAATCTCACCGGCGAGCGCCCGATGAGGTGCCAACCGCACGGCGTCTCCATCGGAAAGATGCAGGTCATCGCGGTTGCGATCGCGACCGAGCCGGCCGGGATGCGCGAGCGCGGAACCTCGCGCCGGGGGAGCGCGAGCTCGCCCGGCAGGTCGCCCAGATAGGCCTGGCCCGGCAGGAACCCGAGCATGTAGACGTGATAGATGACGGCCGCGTGCCGCTCGATCACCTGCGCCGGGGTGAGCCCGGTGCGCGCCGCGACCGCATCGAGATCGGGAGCGACCTGCGGGTCGTAGCAGGCCGGCAGATGCCACACGCGTCCGGCATGCGTGGTGACGTTGAGGGCCTGCATCGCATCGCTGATGCATGCCGCAAGGATGCCGGCAGGCAGCACCATCGGCTCGAAATGCACCATCAGCGAGCGGAAGGTCGGAACGGTCTCGACGACCCCGTCGAGGCGCATCTCGTCGAGTCGCCGCGCGAGCGCGAGCACGTGGGCGTTCACGCGCCGGTCGACACCGTCACCGAACTCGACGACGAGAGCGGTATCTCCCGCCGGCAGGATCCTGTAGGGGGTCATGAGTGACGCACGCTTTCTCCCTGCCTCGGCCGGTCCCGCGCGCGGGATCTGGCGGAGCAGGGACATCTTCGCCTTCACGCACCGCACTGACACGCATTGCGATCGCACGCTGCCGCATCGTCCGGCAGGAACCACGGCTTCACGCCGGTGCCGCGGCGCAGCGAGTACATGTAGAAGATCGGCAGATGCTGCGGGAACAGGACACGCAGCTTGCTGCTGTTGAAGGTGATGAAGATCGAGCGCGGGAAGGCGATCTCGACCGCGCAGCGCTCCATCAGGTTCATGCGGAAGTAGCGCAACGCGCCGTCCTCGGCGGTGCCGTCGCCGCGATACCATTTCAGAGCGCTGGTCGCCAGATTGGCCAGCACGTCCTCGGGCATCTCCTCGCCGGCAGAATCGACCGGCGCGGTCGCGGTGCGGCGCGAAAGCGCGCTGAGCCAACAGGTCGCAAAACCGCGTTCGCGCGCTGCCGCGTCGACTGCGCCGTAGTAGCGGTCGATCGTTTCCCGCGCATGCCCGTTGAGCTCGGCATGCGTGTCGGTGAGGACCAGATTGAACGTCGCCCCGGGCTCGTACACGGCGCGCACGCGGCTGCCGAGCGCCGCCAGGTAATCGAGGCACTGGACGTCAGGCGCGGCGAGGCCGCAGCGCGGGCCCTTGCCCCAGTAGAGAACGAAGTCGACCGGCTCGCGCCGCGCCATCGCATCGGCGATGATCTGCAGCATCAGTTGCGGATCGGACGGCTGTTCCCGCTTGAACGCCCAGGTGTTGAACGACTGCAGGACTTTTTCCGCCGCGGGAAGTCGCTTGACTGAAGGTGGCGGCTGCTCCGGGTCGCGGCGGCGACGCGGCCGCGCCTCGGGCAGGCTCGAGACCGCTCGCGCGGGTAAATCGGAAGAGGGGTGACGACTGCTGGGATTCACAAGAACCGGGTGGGAAGAACGTAGCGAAAAAAAAGAGACCGATGCGACTGCATCGTCCCCCAACAACCCCTGGGTACGCACTGTGGCCTCCGCACGCCTTTACGCCCTGTTAATATTCAATAAAAGCCAGTTAAAATCAATAAGGCATTGATCTGCACCATAATTCGCAGGTCATTAAGGTTAAATCTATATTAGGCACCGGGCAGAGCCCTGGTATTTGGCAAAAATTAACGAAGCATCCCGGGCAATGCTGGGCTATTACACGGAGGCGGTCTGGGGGTGCGGATACTGCGTACGCCGACGATCGGGGTCGTGCGCTGTCCGTCGCTCGCCGAGGCAGGGCTGGAGCTTCGCCGGAGGGGGCCCTCAGGCCGCGGCACCGTGCCGGATCTTGTCCAGGCGCCGTTCCTGGCTCAGGTAGCTCTGCGCCGCCGCGGTGTTGAACAGCTCGTGCGTCTCGGCCTCGTCGTCGCCGACCGGCGTCATGGCGACATCGGTGTAGGCGAAGCGCTTCGAGTCGTGCTTGATGCCGAGGTAGATGCGGCGCAGCCGCCAGATACAACAGGCCCCAGCGCGCGAGCTTCACCGCGGTCTCGCCCAGGTAGCGCGGATAGAACCGCCAGGCCGGCTCGAGCGGGAAGCTGGGGCGGCGGTCGCGGCGGAACTTGAGCCGCAGGAAGCCGAACTCGAGCGGGTGGATGTGCTCGAAATCGATGCTGCCCTTGAACCACGTGATCAGGAACAGCGCGTTGCTGGCGTTCGCCCCCACCGAGGCGACGCGGCGCAGCACCGTCTCGATGTGCTCGGTCGTGTAATAGCGTTGCCACGCCAGCCGGTAGGCGCGCTCCCACTCCGCAGCCGACATGAGCGGATGCGTGGTGGTGACATGATTGAGGTCGTACTTGTTCATGTCCGGATCGAGCGGCGCGTCGGCGCGATGCAGCTTGAGGTGATCCTCCGAGCCGGGTAGCGGCGTGAGATAGAAGAACTCGAGCAGGTCGACCGGCAATTCGCGCTTGATCACGTCGATGTCGTGCAGGATCGAGTCCGTCGTGTCGTTGGGGAATCCCAGGATGTAGCCCGCATAGGTGATCACGCCGCGCCGCCTTCCAGGCGAGCAGCATCTTCCGGTACTCGGTGATCTTGTTCTGGCGCTTCTTGGCGCCGAGCGAGGTTCGCCGGGATTGATGTTCTCGAGCCCGATGAACACGCGCCGCACGCCGGCGCGCGCGCATTTCTCGATGAAATTCGGCAGCCGGTGGCACAGCATGTCCACCTGGATGATGAAGCCGCAATTGAACTTCTCCACCTCGCGCAGATGGATGAGGCGGTCGAGGATCGCCTCCCAGTCCTTGTTGCGGGCGAAATTGTCGTCGGTGATGAAGAAGCTGCGCAGCCCTTGCGCGTCGTTGACGCGCACGATCTTCTCGATGTCGTCGGGCGAGCGGCGGCGCGACTTGCGGCCCTGCACGTTGATGATGGTGCAGAACGAGCATTGGTAAGGGCAGCCGCGGCCGGCGTCGAAGCTGGTGGTGGCGCCGGCGGTGCGCTGCACCCGCTCGGCCGCCATCAGCGGGATCGGCGTCCCTTCGATGCCGGGCAGGTCGTCCATGTAATTGTACAAGCGGCTTGAGCGCGCCGGCGTAGGCGTCGCGCAGCACCTCGTCGAGGCGCCCTTCGGCCTCGCCGGCGAACAGCGAGACGCCCATGGCGCGCGCGCGATCGAGATCGGCATCGACGCCGCCGAGCATGCTGAGCGTTCCGGACACGTGGAACCCGCCGACCGCCACCGCGATGCCGCGCTCGCGCAGCGGCCGGGCGAGATCGAGCGCGCGCGGGAACTGGTTCGACTGGACGCCGACCAGCATGACCATGCCGGCGCCGGCCGCCTCGACCAGCGCAGCCAGCCGGCGCGGGTGGACGCGCGTGTTGGTCTCGTCGAACGCGTGGATGTCGAGTTCGACGTCAGGCCCGAGCACGCGCCGCTTGCCGCAGTCCTTGGCGAGCCCGTAGAGCGAGGCGAGCGAATTCGACGGAATGGGGGAGCGCAGCCATTGGATGACGTAGCCGTCGTCGTCGTAGTGCGACGGCTTCACCAGCACGAGGCAGAAACGCTTGCTTTCGCCGTGACTTCACCCGAGGCACCCCCTGGTCCGTTGGCGCGGCACCATAACGAAGGCGTGCGGGCGAAGGAAGGCTCAGGCGGCTTGGCCGTGCCGGATGGTCTCGAGGCGCTTTTCCTGGTTGACGTATTGCTGCGCCGCCGCGGTGCGGAACATCTCGTGCGTCTCGACCTCGTCGTCGGTCACCGGCGTGATCGCGAGGTCGGTGTACTCCCAGCGCTTGGGATCATGCTTGATGCGCACGTAGATGCGGCGCAGCTGCGCATAGAGCCACAGCCAGCGCGCCGACTTCACCACGACTTCCGTCCAATATCTCGGATAGAACCGCCACGCCGGCTCCATCGACATGGTCGGCCGGCGGTTGCGCCGGGCCTTGATCCGCAACAGTCCGCCCTCCACCGGGTGGACGTTCTCGAACTCCATGCAGCCCTTGAACCAGAACACCGCGAACAATGTGTTGCCGAAATTGCGCAGCGCCGCCGACCGCCGCATGATCGTTTCGCAGTGCTCGAACGAGAAGTAGCGCCGCCACGATTCGCGGTAGGCGTATTCCCATTCCTCGCGCGACATCCGCGGGTGCTCGGCCGTGATGTGGTGGAGGTCGTACTTGTTGAGGTCGGGATCGAGCCACGCCCCGGCGCGGAACAGCTTCTGGTGATCCTCCGAGCCGGGCAGGGGCGTGAGATAGTGGATCTCCAGCACGTCGATCGGCAATTCCCGCTTGATCACCTCGAGGTCCTGCAGGATCGACTCACCCGTGTCGGCGGGGAAGCCGGTGATGTAGCCGGCATAGACCAGGATGCCCGCCTGCTGCCAGGTCAGCAGCATCTTGCGGTACTCGGTGATCTTGTTCTGCTTCTTCTTGGCCGCCAGGAGGTTGGCCGGGTTGATGTTCTCGAGCCCGATATAGACCTTCTTGACCCCGGCGCGGGCGCACTTGGGGATGAAGCTCGCCAGCCGGTGGCACAGCGTGTCGACCTGGATGATGAAGCTGAAGTCCAGCTTATCCACCTCGCGCAGGTGGATGAGGCGGTCGAGGATGACCTCCCAATCCTTGTTGCGGGCGAAATTGTCGTCGGTGATGAAGAAGCGGCACAGGCCCTGCGCCAGGTTGGCGCGAATGATCTTCTCGATGTCGTCGGGCGTGCGCCGGCGCGACTTGCGCCCCTGCACGTTGATGATGGTGCAGAACGAGCATTGGTACGGGCAGCCGCGCCCCGCATCGAAGCTGGTGACCGACCCGCCGGTGCGCTTGACATGGTCGCGGTTGAGCAGGGGGATCGGCGCGCCATCGAGGCCGGGCATGTCGTTCATGAAATTGTACAGCGGCTTGAGCGCTCCCGCATAGGCGTCGCGCAGCACCTCGTCGAGGTGCCCCTCGGCCTCGCCGGCGAACACCGACAGGCCCAGCGCCTGCGCTTCGCGCAGCCAGGGGTCGTCGCCGTCGATCATCGAGATGACACCGGACATGTGGAACCCGCCGATGGCGACCTGGATGCCGGCGGCACGCAGGGGACGGGCGATGTCGAGGGCGCGCGGCGTCTGGTTCGACTGCACCCCGATCAGCATGACCATGCCGGCATCGGCGCCCTTGACCAACGCGATCAGGCGGTCGGGACGGATCGTGGTGTTGGCCTCGTCGAAGGCGTGCATGTCGAATTCGACGTCCTCGCCCAGCACGTCCTGGTCGGCGAAATCCCGGGCGATGCCGTAGACGCAGGCGAGCGAGTTCGACGGGACCGACGAGCGCAGCCAGGTGATGGGATAGCCGTCGTCGCAATAGTGCGTCGGTTTCACCAGGACGAGGCAGAAACGCTTCTTCCGGGCCGGCGCGGCGGTCGCTGCTGACATGAAACCCACCCCCTTGAGCCGCGCGAGTGTAACAAATCGCCGGCTGGAGCGATACCCCGGGGCGAATCTGCGAAGAAAACCCGGTTCCGCCGCGTATCACGCTCGACACGGCGGTTTCGCGCCGAATGGACCGTGTCCTGGACGACACAGGGTAGCGATTTCGGTGTCTAAGCGACATGAGCCCTACATCGTCGAGGGCATGGCCCGCCTAGTGTGGCGGATTTGACGTTCCTATCAGCCTTGCGGCAACTCCTTTCATAGGAACGTCAAATCCAAAGCCACACTAGAATCATATGGTTGCTAGTGTCCCTTTGGTTCCGACGTTCGTATGAGGGGGTGCCGCAAAGGGATACGAACGTCGGAACCGGGACACTAGCCGCAGCAGGGGCCGCACAACCATTCTGAGAGGCTCGCTGATGCGCTCAGCGTTCGGAACATGTATCGGGATCGGCTGACATCTTCTGCCGCGGCCCGCGCGTTAAGCGCCACGCAAACGACCGTCCGCGTCACTTGTCCGGGTAGACCGCCGCGGGGTCGAACAGCGTCTCGCCGTCGCGGAATTCAAGCGTGATGGCGCCTTCGCCGGCGCCGAGCGGCACGGCGCGATAGAAGCACGAGCGCCGCCCGGTGTGGCAGGCGCCTGGCCCGGCCTGCTCGACCTTGATCCACACGGCGTCCTGGTCGCAGTCGATGCGCATTTCGACGACGCGCTGGGTGTGGCCGGAGCTCTCTCCCTTCTGCCACAGGCGCTTGCGGGAGCGGCTGTAGTACCAGGCGGTGCCGCTTTCGATGGTGCGGGCCAGCGCCTCGGCGTTCATGTGCGCGACCATCAGCACGTCGCCCGACTGCGCATCGGTGGCGACGCAGGTGACGAGTCCGTCGGCGTCGAATTTCGGCGCCAGCGTCAGGCCTTCTTCGACCTCATGAGCCGAGCCGCGCGGCGGAAATTGAACGGGGTGGCGGGACAAGGAGGCGCCTCGTTCTCGGCTGTGAGCTCTGTGCTCGCGGCTTGCTCATGCCTGCTCCCTCCCCCGCAAGCGGGGGAGGGGATCGAGAGTCAACGCCACGTCAGCGCTCGCCGCGCACCAGCGTCATGAAACGGACCTGCTCGTTCGCCTCCTCGCGGAACGAGCCGAGGAATTTCGATGTGACGGTGAGCGCGCCCGGCTTCTGCACGCCGCGCATGGACATGCAGGCGTGCTCGGCCTCGAGCAGCACCGCGACGCCGCGGGGCTTCAGGATCTCGTCGATAGCGGTCGCGATCTGCGAGGTGAGGTGCTCCTGGGTCTGCAGACGGCGCGCGTACACGTCGATCAGGCGCGCGATCTTCGACAGGCCGACCACTCGCTCCACCGGCGTATAGGCGACGTGCGCCTTGCCGGTGAACGGCATGATGTGGTGCTCGCAATGGGAATAGAACGGGATCTCGCGGATCAGCACGAGGTTGTCGTAGTAGCCGATCTCCGAAAAGGTGCGGTCGAGCACGTCGACTGGGCATTCGCCGTAGCCGTGGAACAGCTCCTCGTAGGCGCTGACGAATCGCTGCGGGGTGTCCACCAGGCCTTCGCGGGCCGGATCGTCGCCAATATAGGCGATCAGCGTGCGGACGGCGGCCTCCGCCTCCTGGCGCGACGGTTTCGGGGTTGCCGGCGCCGGGGCGGCGCGGACGTGATCGGACAGGGTCGGCTTGGGAAACGACTTGACGATGGCGTCCATTGACGGTCTCCGTTCGACCGGTGCCGCGAGCTGCGCTCGGGCGCCGGGGGTGTCACCGGGTGGCCGCGTCAGTTATACGCCCCAAGAACGCGCAATAGGGCAACGGACGCCGCAATCCCATAATACCAATTCTGCATGGCCGTTCGGCCAGGCCAGGACACGGTACCCTTTCGGGTACCGTCAGCCCTATATAATCTCCCGCGGTTGGCCTGCAATCAACCGCTTGACGACCGATCCGGACCGACGAGCGCCATGATCAACGAGATCTACAACCAGCGGATTCTCGAGCTTGCCGCAAACATCCCGCGAATCGGGCGGCTGTCCGCGCCGGACGCCACGGCGACCGCCCATTCCAAGCTGTGCGGCTCGACCGTCACCGTCGACCTCGCCATGGAGGGCGACACGGTCACCGATTTCGCCCACCAGGTGAAGGCCTGCGCGCTCGGGCAGGCGTCGTCCTCCATCATGGCCAGCAAGGTGGTCGGCGCCAAGGCCGACGAGCTGCGGGAGGTGCGCGAGAGCATGCGCCGGATGCTCAAGGAGAACGGCGCGGCGCCGGCCGGCAAGTGGGCCGACCTCGCGGTCCTGGAGCCGGTGCGCGAATACAAGGCGCGTCACGCCTCCACCATGCTGACGTTCGATGCGGTGGTCACGGCGATCGATCAGATCGAGGCGAAACGCGGTTCCGTGTAGATGCCGCGGCGGTTGAGTTTGTAGGGGCACCCCTTGGGTGCCCGCGGCCGCGCCACCGATGCGGCGCCCGCAAAGCGGGCGACCACAAGGGTCGCCTCTACATTCGGTAATGCCGTCCGGCAGGCGGCCAGGCGGGGGGTTACTTCGCGCAGGTGGCGGCGAACTTGGTGAAATACTGCGCCAGCCCGGTATTGCCGACCCGGATCGCGGTTTCCTGGTTGTTGGTCGTAGCGGTCTCGATCATGACCGCGCGATTGCCCCACTCCGCCAATCCCTTCATCAGGGCGGCGGATACGATCCCGCGCGCCGACGAGACCAGCTCCGGCGGCTTCGCGGTCGCTTCGGAGGCGACTACACGGAGCACCGACGATTCGCGGCCGACCGAGATGGTGACGTCCTTCAGCGCGACCGGCGTGCGCCTGGTACCGGGCCGCTTGCGCGACTCGGTATAGTTCGCCGTGTAGCTGCCGGAGCTGCCGCTGCAGCTGAACACCAGGTCGAAGCTGCCGATCTCCTCGCCCTCGATGGTCAGCGGGTGGCGCCGCGCCAGCATCGGCCGCCCGGCCTTTTCGATCATCGACCAGGCGCGGTCGGTGATCGCCGCGACCGCGATGGTCGGGCTGGTCGAAGCCGACGAGCTCGCCGCCGGCTCCGGCGGCAGCGGCTCGAACGGCGTTTCCGCCGTCTGCAGCTTGGCGCGGATCAGCTCCTCGGCGTTGAGCGGGCGCAGCCGCTCCCACGGCGGGATGCGCAGCGCCGTCTCGATCAGGTCGGCGCCGCCGCCCATCTCGGCGGTGTACTGCACCAGCCGCCCGATGTCGCGCTGGATCACCATGATGTCTTCGGCCGAGTAGATCGCGGCGGTCGCATCGTCGCGCCGGTCGCCGAGCCAGATCTGGTGCACCAGCACGTGCGCGTCGGTCGGCACGTGGCGGCGCGTCCCGCTCAACAGCAGGAAGGCGCACATGGATTCGCAGTCCGCCTTGGGCGAAAGCGTGGCGCGCGCCTCGCCGCCCTTGTCGGGAGCGAGCGGCGCGGTGCGGCCGACCGTCGTTGTCATGCCGAGCCGGCGGATCATGCGGCCGAGCTCCAAGGTGCCGAGCACCGAGCCGCCGCCCGAGTCGAGCACCAGGACGGCGCCGCGCACGTCGTGCTGGCGGGCGAAATTCTCAAACGCCCGGGGCGTATCGGCGGTGATCGATCCGATCGCCGAGATCCATGAGCGACACTTGGTCCCGCAGGCCTCGGCTGGTCCTTCGCGGCGCCACTCGAACGACATGGGCAGGCCGCGGACATTCTCCGTCGCAGGCGCAGCGACAGCGCCCTCCGTCAATCCCAAGCCGGCCAACAGCATTGCGCCGACGAACGATCGGATCATGCAGTCTCCCCTGGACACAACACCGCAACCTCGCCCGGCTCGGCCTCGCTCGGCTCGAGGCATCTTTTTTCCGCCGGACAGGAGCAGGCTGGTCTCTCGTGCTGGGTGAATGTTAGCGGTAGGACTGTGCCTCGTCCAGAAAGATCGTTGAATTCGGCGAACTACCTAGAATCTCGAATATTTTGGCGGCCGCAGGCGGGCCGAACGGGCATCGAATTCGGGCGGATGTGCGGCGCCGGTGGCAACGCGACGCCGCTTGTACCGCTCGCCTGGCTGTTGTCCTGTTGCGAGCAGGCTTGCCGGAGCGATGTCGCCTCGACCGGAGGGTCGCGTGGAAGTCTCCGTCAACGAACCGCTGCTGGAGGAGCGTTTTTCCGCCCTCGAGGCGGCGCGCGCCTGGAGCCCGCGCGTGGTGTCGCGGCTCGAGGCGCTGATTCGCCAGGGCGACGAGAAGGCGCTGTTTCGGGTGAACCCGATTCGCTTCGCGGCGGAGCGCGGCATCGCCGAGACCGAGGGCATCGATCTCTTCCTGCATGCGACCGCCAATGGCCTGTTCGCGATGGACTGGCTGCTGCTCTGCCCCATGTGCGCCTGCGTGGTGGAGAGCCTGGCCAGCCTCAAGGGCGTCGGTAATCACTATCAGTGTCCGGTCTGCCGCGGCGAATACGAGGCCAAGCTCGACGAGTACATCGCCGTCGCCTTCACGGTGTCCCCCGCCGTTCGCGCGATCCCGTTCCACCGCCCCGCTGAGCTGCCGGCCGCCGACTATTGTTTCAACTGCCGCCTGACCGCGGAGGTCGTGCTGCCGGACGGAATGCCGTTCGTGGAGTTCCTGCGCTCGGTGACGCAGTACGTGAGCTATCTGCCGCCCGGCGCCGTCACGCGCCTTGCGTGCCACTCCGGTGACCTTCGGGGCGGCCAGTATTTCGGCTGGGACGTCGACCACAAGGCGCGCTTCCTGTTCTCGATAGAAGGAGCGCCGGCGGCGGCGCCGCAGGTCGTGCGCATCCGCTATGGCGAGGGCGGCTGCGACCCGGTCGACGGGGCGGTTGCGCCGGGTGAAGTGATCTTCGCAGTCGAGAACACCACCGCCCGGCGCGGCATTCTCGCCATATCCACCGTCCCGGCCGGCTCTGCGCACGGGATGCTGCAATGCGTCCCTTTCCTCGGCGGCGGGCGCCTGCTGGCGACGCAGACCTTCCGCGACCTGTTTCGCTCCGAGCTGATCAAGGCAACCGAGGGGATCGGCGTGCGCGACATCACGCTGGTCTTCACCGACCTCAAGGGCTCGACCGCGCTGTACGGCCGGATCGGCGATCTCAACGCGTTCTCTCTCGTGCAGCAGCATTTCGAGCGCCTGCTCGACGTCACCGTGGCGAGCAAGGGCGCGGTGATCAAGACGCTGGGCGACGCCGTCATGGCGGCCTTCGTCACGCCGGCCGATGCGGTCGCGGCGGCGATTGCGATGCGCGACGAGATCGCGCGTTTCAACAAGATGCGGCTCGGCCAGGCGCTGATCCTCAAGGTCGGGATTCATCGTGGCGCCGCGATCGCCGTCACCCTCAACGACCGGCTCGACTATTTCGGCCAGACGGTCAACATTGCGGCGCGCGTGCAGGGAATTGCCGAGGGCGACGAGATCTGTCTCACCCGCGACGTGCGCGACGCGGCCGGCATCGCAGCGCTGCTGTCGCCCTTTGCGGTCGCGCCCGACCATGCGCAGCTCAAGGGCGTCGGCGGCGAGATGGAGGTCTTTCGCGTCGGCGGCAGGCCTGCGGCTGCCGGGCCAGTCGCCGCGCAGGCTTGATCAAGGCCGGGCTCCGACAGGGGACGCGCAGCACGTGCGCAGAAACTCCTCGAACGCCGGCCGCCATGCTGCCGGATTGCCGGTGAAGCTGCGATGGCCCTCGTCCTTGTAGGGCGGAAGCTGAACGAACCGGCCGGAACCGCCGCTGTTGACGAAGCGCTGAAACCAGGTTCGCGGCTTCTCCTTCCCCCAGTAGCGATCGTTCTCGCTGTAGAGCCACAGCGTCGGAATCCGCGCGGTGGCGCCGTAGGAGGCGAACAGGTCGGCGAGAAGATCGTCGCGACAGGGACGGTCGGGCCGCGTGCGCGGATTGCCGCCACCGCCGCCGGAAAAGTTCACCGCGGCGGTGACCGCGGGGATGTTCTTGGCGGCGAGCGCTATCGCCGTCGCGCCGCCGAACGACTGGCCGACGACGATGCCCTTGGCTCCGTCGACATAGGGCAGCGTCTTGGCATGCTCGATCACCTTGATGCCCTGCTGGGCTGCCGCATCGTAGACAGGCGGAAAGTTTCTCGATCGACAGGGTCCCGAGAATTCCACATCCGGTCCACCGGTCGCTCCGTAGCCAACCCGAATGGGGAGGAAGACCGCGAAACCCTTCGCCACGAAGTAGCGTGCATTGTCGGCGTAGGTCGCGGCACGCACGTCGAGGGCGCCGTCCCGGCGCGCCGGCCGTCCATGATTGAGGATCACAAGGCAGGTGGTTCAGGTCCCCCAACTGTACCAATAATATCAGCGCCTTAAGCCGCGTAGGGCTGGCCGGCAAACTGTCTGGTAAGCGTGGGGTAAGCGCCCCGACAACCGCCTCAGAGGCCCGTAGCACCGCGGCCATATGCGTGGTGACGCAGCGCATGAGCTGCTGCTTCATGTGACGCATCAACACGATTTCTTAACCGTCAGGCCAGACCCTGCGTGGCGCCTCTGCAACGCAGGACACGCGCCGCTATGCTCACCCTCGCCCAGGCTGCCGCCATGACCGGCAGCGTCCCAAGTGTGGCCGCCGGCAGTCGGCGCCGCTGGTGGTCTTGGCGGCGGGCAGGCTGATCATGGGCAAGCCACCAACGAGGGAAGCTGGCCAGCGAGGCCGTGCGACCCTTCAAGCGCGGGCAGACGCCTTTGCACGCAACATGGCCGGCACGATCGCTGAGCTGGAGCGCGAGGGGACCACGTCAAGCTACGGGATAGCCAAAGTTTTGAACGAGCGCGGGGTTGCTACGCCCCAGGGCGCGCGCTGGGATGTCCGCACGGTCATTTTGTTGCGGCGTCGCCTGAAGCGGCTCGGCTAACGTCACTGGCGGCCACAACTTTTGCGGTCGCCAGCTCGACCGTAGGGCCTGAACGCATTCCTAAAGAAATGCCTGGAAGAGGGTCCTAAAGGCTGCGGCATAGCTTTGGCAAGGTCGTATAAGGTTCGCCACAAGGCGGGCAATTGAGCACCGCAGCCGCTGCCTCGGCCTCCGTGGCGTAGTAGCCGACGGCCGGCCGATAGCCCGCGAGCGTCCCGGGAAAATTGCTGATGCGCCTGTTCCCCAGGGAACAGCGCGGCGCGGCAGAGCTGGGCATGATGCCCACGTTGCAGCCCGGACTCCCTGCCGCGGCTCCAACAGCCGCCCCGAACTCCCTGTCGGGGCGATGTACTGGAGCCCCGGTCGCCCCCGGGGCTCTTTTTTTCAAGCCCCAGCCGCGGCACGTCTGCAGCAGGTGACCGACGCAGCCCTCCTGCGCCAGCACGGGCACGAGAACCCGATTCATTCGTGGTCGATCAAGCGCGCCTTACGGGCGGCTTCAGCAGCGTCGCGATATTCCCCATCATATTCCGGGTCACCCGGGCGCAGCCATCGCACGGTGAATGAAAGCCCCGCCTCGATCAACTGGCGAGCGACAGCACAAGAGTCGGCCAACGGATAGACACTCCCCGGCAACAGGAGTCACAATGGCCGTTGCCGAGGCCACGGGATCCGGTGCAGACCCATGCCCCATTCCGTGCAACCGGCCTCGGTCAGACCCCGGCGCCGGTTGATGCCCAGCCCCGGGCTCCTGCTTATCGGCACGCCTCTCCCTAACTCAGCGGAGGCCGCTGGTGAGTCCGATGGCCGAGCCGCTGTGTCAGGAGTGCCCACAGCCCAGAACGCATCCACCGCCTTCCCTGAAGTCATGGCGGGGCAATAGTAGGAGGCGGGGGCGTCTCAAGAAAAATGCCCCCACCGGGGGTGCGGCGTGGGGGCAGTCGGGGCGCTTGGGTACCCCCCGGGAGCGCCCACCGCACTTTGACGCCGCTTGCTCTCGGCATCAAGGACTCTTGCGCAGGGCGGCCACGCAGGCGCAATGTGAGCGCCGCGACCGAGTGCTCTGCAACACCCGGCCGCGACTTGACACATCGCACTGGTGGGAGCGCGACATGCCCGACCCCATCCTACATAAAAGACGCAGCGGGACAAGTCCGCCTGGCTGGTGCCAACCCCAGGAAAGGACTGATCTGTGAGCGCGCTGAATCTAGGCTGCTGATATGGGCCGGTGTTGGCATATGGGCCGGTGTCAGTTTCGTCATCGGCTTGGTTGTCGTCGGGATGTTGCATGGGGGCACGCCCGATGTGGCTGATCCTGGTCCCCAGGCTACCAAGCCTGAGGCGGGCGTGCTTTCACGTGGCGTGTATCGCGATACGCGCGGCGTGACTGATCCCGCTCCCACGGCGGCCAAGCACACCGATATGATCATCTGGGATGCGAGCCCGCGATGAGCGCCCAGGAAAGGACTGATCTGTGAGCGCGCCGTTTGCGATCGTTGTTGCCGTGAGCTTGATGGTTGATTTTGTTCCTCGCGGCGATCCGGAAGAATATGACACGGAAACAAGAGTGACGCAGGCAAGGGTCGCCTTTATCGGCGGCGACATGATCCAACTTCAGTCGGAGGGGCTGGGTGGCGATCATCGCCGGGATTTCTGGGAAGAATTGGGGCTCTGTTTCCAGATCGGCTGCGAATGGATGGACAGCAGCCGTGACTGTCTGAACCGGATGGAGCGTGGGCTGCCGTGCGTGGTCAATCGCGGCGCTCGGCCAGCACCTGGGTCGCGTGACCCGGATGAGCCGGATCGTGCTTGGGGCGATGATCCTTACACCAGGATGCCGCTATGTGATTTCAACGCTCCTCCACCGTTTACTGCCGCTGACGTGAAAAGATGCATCCCGGAAGGTGTTTTGTTTAATCGGTTGAATAAACCGGAATGGACGATCAGCGATCAGCCGACCCCGTACTGGGATGGCGTGTGGTGGTACAAGCTTCGACTATGATGGATGTCTGAAGTATGGGGCAAAACTCACGGCTGTCAGGCGGATGCGCAGCGGTGCCTGACGAGGGTGGGTAAGTCTGGGATGTCGTGATGGTTTGGCACGGCGAGGCGTGATCCGAGATAAACCCAGAAGGCGATGCCGAGCTTTGCGCAAGTCTTGCTGAGGCCAAGGAAGGCGTCGCGGCAGTCGCGCCCGGTGTCGCTTCTTGTGCCGCCGCTGATCTTGCGTTTGGTGACTTGGCAGCGGACGTCGTTTTCCGAGCCGTTGGTGTGCAGCGGGATTTCGGGCCGATCGAGCACCATCAGCAGTTCGCGCTTGTTGGCATGGAGCCGAGCGAGCAGACGGTCGAGGGTGACGAAGCCGGTGCGGCGCGTGAAGATACGATCGAAGCGCGCTCGCAGAGCGGCCTTGCCCCGCTTCGTCGGCTGAAGGCGATAGGCCTTGAGATCGCGGTAGAACCGCCAGATCAGTTCGCGGGTGCTGCTCTGAGCGTCACGCTGCTGGTCGGTAAAGGTGTCGAGCTTGTGGATCAGGCGCTCGGCATGGACCCAGCACAGGCCATGTTGGCCGACATTGAACTGGCCCGCATCGTCACTGACGATCACGGTGTTGGGCAGAAAGCCGTGCGCCTTGACGCTGCCCCACAACGCCCCCTCGGTGGCGACCATGATCGGATCGGGAGTGACCTTGAGGGCGGAGATGCCGAGCCGGTCGAGATGCCCACTCCAGTCCGACTGATCGGCGAAGAGCCGATGCGGATGTTCGGCCAAGCGGGCGATCACCGGTGCGGCGAGCGAGCGATGGCGCATATAGGCCAGCGCCTCGGCATTGATGACGTAATCGCCGTGGCCGGCACGCAGCAACGCGAGGAAATTGAGGCGGCTCTTCGAATCGGTGGTGCCGAACCAGGCGAAGTGGGCGTTGCCGATCTGCGTGCAGAAGCCGTTCGCCGCCTTGTGGCGCGCGCCGGTGTCATCCACGGTGATCCAGGGAGCGCTCGAAAGCCCGGCGCGCAGCACCGCCCGGCTCTCAGCGAGGAAGCCGTCCTGGCCGGCGATCAGCAGGCGGACGAGCTGCCGCTTGGAGATGAGAATGCCGAGCGCCCGCAACAGCGCCAGCAACCGGGGCACCGTCACTTGGCCCTGATGGTATTGGGCGAGCACGAAGCGGCGCAGTTCCAGCCCAAAATGCCCGCTGATGCCAGCCGGCAGCGGCGCGATCATCGTGTTGCCGGCCGGCGTCTGCCAACGCTCGCAGCGAAAATTCACGACATGCGGGCGGATCATCAGGTCCTGCACCACAAAATTCGTATGGCCTTTGAAGCGAGAGCCTTGCGGCGGGGCTACGACTTTGACGATCTGCTCCTCATGGATCGACAGCTTCGAGCGCGTGCTGCCTCTCCCTCGCCGTTGGTCCCCCGAACCGCCCGGTGGCTTCGGTTCGGTCGCTTGGTCCATACCACTGGGTTTGATATTCGGGCGCCCCGACCCGCCTTTGAGCCGGGCGATCTCGTCGCGTTGGGCCGCAACCGTCCGCCGCAACTGCGCCATCTCTTCCAACAGCTTCAACACCAAGCTCTTCAGATCGGCGTGCGAAAGGTGATCAAGATCGGCAGGCGGCATTCCCAGAATGAATTCGACTCGCGCCCTCCTGGGAATCTCCCAATCATACCGTCACGACTTTTGCCCCTCTTATTCTAATGAGTAACCCTCGTCCTGGCGGTGAATATTGGCGTCCGGAGAACGAGGCATACCGGGCGGCCATCGAGGCGCACGTCAGGACGTTGGCGGCGGTCCCTGCCCACATCATCCAGCGCGTGCGGGATGGCAGATGAGTGCGGTGGTCGAGGCGGTGCTGGCGACTGTGTTGTTCCTGGCCATCGGCGAAGGCACCGAGCGGGACCTGGGCTTTGAATGGTATAGCGCACTGGAGATGGGTGCGTGCCGCCGCCAGGAGGAGTATCGAAAGCATGCGCGGCTGCTCGATGCAGAACCGTGCATAACGAAGCTCTTCAATCCGCCGTCCAGCTTGGACAAGGACGAGGACGCGCCGCCGGTTCCGGAGCAGGGGTACAAACTGTATGAGCCGGAGTGGGTGCCGGCGGATCAGCCGACCTCCAACGAGCCGCTTCTCGGGCATTGGCTGAAGCTTCGGCTGCAGGTGGCCGAATCCGAGGCGCCCCCGCCGCCGCCGATCCGTGTTCGCGCGCGGAGGTCATCCCCCAGTGCCGCTGCCCCGGCCTGGGCTCCTGGGAGCATCCCCGCCTTCGCGGGGCAGGTACTGGGGGCGATTGAGGGGCACGTCAGGGCGCTGGCGAATGGCCTGTTTTCGCGGCTGTCACGTACATTGTCAGCGCGCTAGTACAGCTGAGCGAAAATTGGGGACTCATTTCAGCTTAGCGGGTGAGCGGTTTTGCTTCCATGGTCCAGCGGAAGGGCTTGGCCATGGTCTCGTTGAAATAGGCGATGAACTGCTCGATCTTGGTGCGCAACGCTTTCTTGCTGGCGAAATTGCCGCGACGGAGGAGCTTTCGCGCCAGGATCGAGAACCAGATCTCGATTTGATTGAGCCATGAGGCGTGCCTGGGCGTGAAGTGAAAGGTGATGCGATGCTCCGGGTTGCGCTCCTGCCGCAGGTCCTCGCCGTCGATCTCGAGCACGTCGAAGGCGAACAGGAACACGGAGCCGTCCCAGCTCTGCGAGTGCAGCCGATCGAAATCGGAGACCCCATCGTCGCCGCACACCACCGCCTCGCCGTCGATCGAGATCGAGCCAACCCGCAGGCTGCCGGCGGCCTCGACGATCAGCGGGAAGCGGTGCGACCAGTCGAAGCCGCGGCGCGTAAACAATCGCACCCGAGCGCCCTGCCGGCGAACCATGAGCCGGTAGCCATCGTGCTTGATCTCGTGCACCCAATCGCGCCCGACCGGAGCGTGGCGCGACCAGGTCGGGATACAGGGCGGAATGAAGGCCAGCGGGAGCACGCGGCGGGCAGGGGTCCGAAACATGGTCTGCGTCATTAATCGTGCCGACGCCAGGAGTCGAGGATCGATGCCGGAGCGGTTGCTGTCGTTAAAGCCCGAGCCGCTTCAGGCGACGCCGCAGGTAAATCACCGCACCGGCATCCCAGCGTTTGCCGCGTGGCGTCGCCACACCGCGCTCGTTCAGCAGCTTCGCCATCGCGGTGCTCGACGTGATGCCTTCGCGCTCCAGCTCCGCGATCGTGCGGGCCAAGCTGCGCGCAAAGGCGTCGGCCCGCACCTGAACGGCCGCACGACCCAGCAGACGAGCTTCCTCCGTTAGTTTGTGCGGCATGTCACCCCGCCCGTCGCCACGGCCACCAGCCGCGCCGTATTTGCGCCGACCCGCATCGGCGACAACCCATATCTAAGCCGCCCCGTGTCGACGGCGGGCCGTATCTACAGCTTTGCGGGAAACCGCTCGTCGAGCATTTCGCGCACCAGCTCGGCGACCGTGATGCCGCGCTCGGCGCAACCGACCTTGAGCCGGCGGTGCAGCGATGCCGGGATGTCGAGCGTCAGCCGCTTCGTCGGCTCTTGCGGCTTGGCCGGCAGCTCCGGACGCGCGGCAACCCAATCGTCCGGCGTGGCGGGGGCCAGCGGCATGGCGAAATCGATTCTCTTCATTGCGGCACACCTCCGTTGAGAACGCTATCGGCGAGGCGGGTAATTTCCCGGGCTGCCTCGCTATGCGGCTCGGCCTCGATCACCGACAGCCCGCGCGCGAGCAATTCGGCGTAGACCACGCGCTGGTGCAGCGCGACCGGCGATACCGGCAGGCCAAACCGATCAAGGGCTGCGGCGGCATCGCGCCCAATCGCCGTACCGGCGACCTTGCGGTTCACCGCAAATACGGCGTTGAGGTTTTCCTTAAACTGCCGCGCCTCGGTGATGAGGCGCACGACGTCGGCGCTCGCCCAGATGTCGAGTGGCGACGGTTGCACCGGGATCAGCACGAGGTCGGAGGCTAGAATGGCGGCGCGGCCAAGCTCGCTCACTCGCGGCGCGGCGTCGATCACCGTTACGTCGTAATCGCGGGCGAGCGCCGGAACGTCGCGGTGCAAGGTCGGCACCGGCATGCCGACGACCGGGAACAGGGGAGCGCCCGTACGGGCGGCCGACCATGCGAGACTTGAGCCTTGCGGGTCGGCATCGATCAGCAGCACGCGCTTGCCGCTCGCCGCAGCCGCAGCCGCCAGGTTGATGGCGATCGTCGTCTTGCCGACGCCGCCCTTCTGGTTGACCACACCGACGATCATCGCCGTGTCCCCGCATCGCCGCCAAGGCGCAAGGGCGCCGCGCCGTGCTTCTGCATTTGCGGGGATGAGGGGTTAATACCGCGTTAACGGCGGCGAGCCGGTTGCGCCACGCCAAGCTGGCGCACAGCAAGGAGCCAGGCCAATCGCAGAAATGCCCACGGCACCCAGGTTTCCGCGAGCATCGCGCCAGCCAGATAAGGGATCGCGCGAGCGGGCAGGATAATACCCGGCAACGGCCACCCAGCCGTCCCCGGTCTGTTCGGCCATCTGAGAGGGGTATCGCTACTGTTGATACCCCTGGTGATCAGCCCCCTTCGCGGCCTGAAAACTACCCCTGCTGTACCCGGGCGGCCGAGGCGCGGCAGGAAGTGCAGCAATATCAAGGAATTTCGGCGTCGGTTCTTCTGTCTATGACGCAGTTACGGCTGACCGAATGGACCGCCGCCCGGCCTCGGACAGACAGCCCCGGCAACAGGTGCACTGTTGCGTTGCCGAGGCCACCGGTGCTTCCCAGGCCCACTCCTGCACCAGCCTCGGTCAGACCCCGGCATCCCCACTCCGTTGCCGGGGTCCTGCTTATGGGCACGCCGCTGTGCCCCGCCTGAGGGCGCGGACCATCCACCGTGGATCGCCGAGCAGAATCCATTCGAGGCTCTGCCGGTGCGTCTCGGCCCAGCGGATGATCGCTTCGTCCGAAGCCAGTGCCGCCTCGACCTCGCGCTCGGGGTTGGGCAACTCGAGCGCTACGGCGATGGCGCGTACTCTCTCCCGGACGGCGCGGCGCGAGGTCGTCTTCGCTTCCATTTCATCCTCCTCGAGGCTCCAGGTCTGGAATGGCTCCTGCTGACTCAGCGGGCTGCGCTGGTGAGTCCGATGGCCTTGCCGCTGTCAGGTGGCGGGGACAGCCTAGAACGCACCCACGGCCTTCTGTGAGTCATGGCGGGGCCATACTGTGACGACCTTGCGGAGCCTACCCACCTGAGCGCACAGTGAGCGCCCCGGCGCGTCGTTCCAAGGCGGCGCGCCGGGACTTGACACACCGCACTGGTGACGAGCGCGACATGCCCGAGCCCATCCTTACAAAACGACGCAGCGGGACTAGTCCGCCTGGCTGGTGCCTAACCCCACCATTCAGGAGGACGGGATGCGCGCGAATTCTAAACTACTGGCGTGGGCTGGCGTCGGCCTTACCATCGGCATCGCCGCCATTGCGGCCGCACTGTACATCGGTACCCTTCCGGCCCCGCCAATCGCGACTGATCCCGGCATCAAGGTGTGGGACGCCTCGGATGGAAAGAAAGAGCCATGAGCGCGTCGACCGGACTGATGGTGGATTTCGTGCTGGTGCTGTTTCTCGCCATTGGCGGCGATACCGAGGACGCGATGCAGGTGGATGTCTGGGAGCAGGTGGGCCTGTGCGAGCCTGCCAAGGCCACGAGCCGGCCGTGCGACTACGAGGACGACACGGAGGAATGTCAGGCAGCGCGTGCCCGCAACCGGCCGTGCCTTTTCAGCATGGACAACTTTATCCGCATACTGAAGAGGGGCGACGACTGGGACGACGCGCCGCCCGCGCGTGCGGTGAGGCGGACGGAGAAGCGGACATGGCATTGCGTCCCGTGGATCGCCGAGCACTATCAAAAATGCACGTCGACGACCGAGGTTGTGGAGGAGGCAGCCGACGAGATGCCGTATCCGTATCCGGGGCTGCTCCGTCCGGAGTGGGTTCCGGCCGATCAGCCAACCGAGCACCGAGGCATCGGCGGCCAGTGGCTGAAGCTCAGGCTGCAATCCGCCGAATCCGAGTTGTCACCGCGGCCCCGCGTTCGCGCGCGGCCAGCTCCCGCGGCCCCGGCTTGGGGTCCTGAGCGCATCCCTGCCTTCGCGGGGCAGGCTCTGGGGGCGATTGAGGCGCACGTCAGGACGCTTGCGGCCGTCCCTGCCCACATCATCCAGCGCGTGCGGGAGGGCCGATGAGCGCGTCGGTTGGCATGTTCACGGCAGCGGTCATGTTCCTGGCGATCGGTGAGGAGACTCAGAGTGAGCTGGGACTTGAGTGGTACTCGGAGTTGATGATGGGTCCGTGCCGTACTCAAGAGGGCTATCGGAAGCACGCTCGGCTGGTTGATGCGGAGCCGTGCGTGACGACGCTGTTCAATCCGCCATCCAGTCTGGATCAAGACGAGGACGCGCCACCCGTTCCGGAGCAGGGGGTGAAACTGTTCGAGCCGATCTGGGTGCCGGCCGATCAGCTGACTCCGCATCTCAATGGCCCTGGTCTGTGGTTGAAGCTGCAGCTGTAGGTCAACGGCACAGCCGCGTGAGCTGCTCGAGCCGGTCGGCGAAGGCGGACTGGTCGGCCTCGCGGCCCTCGAGGGTGATCACCCACGTTCTGATCTTGACCACGCGCAGTTCGTGCGCGTGCGCCATGCCGGTGATGATCTGCGGGTCGATGTTCGCCGGCAGCGGGTGGGTCTGGACGAATGACGCGTCGTCCGCGGCGGTGTCATCGTTTGTCATACATCTGGCCGCTCAGCCTACCGCTGCGGCGAGCGGGGCTGTGGTGT
Source organism: uncultured Alphaproteobacteria bacterium (assembly GCA_963777755.1). Lineage (GTDB taxonomy): Bacteria > Pseudomonadota > Alphaproteobacteria > Rhizobiales > Xanthobacteraceae > DATFWC01. Next base: position 8,183 of record CAVZSC010000035.1, on the reverse strand, counting down.
CGGTACGCGGGCGGCCGGCCGAGACCGGGGCGGTGGCGTCGAGGATGGCGGACAGGGGCATGATGGCCGGGCACGATGCCGCCAGCCCGTCGCGTTGGCAAGGGCGGTGCAGGCGGGCGTCGGCTCACTGGTGCGTTATTTTGCGCGGGGGCACCTGGACAGCCCCCGGCTCGCCAAACGCGCCTGCGTCGGCCTGCGCGGCGGTTTTCGAGTAGTCCTGTTTCCAGTTGAACATCCGCCTGTACCGTGCCGGCGGCCCCCGCTCGGCGATCGCCACTGCGGCATCCTTCGCCCGGCTGAGGTTGACCATGTCGGACAGCGAGCCGTCCGGCCACTTGATGCGCCACATGCTGGGGTACTTGGCATCAGGGACGACCCAGGCCAGCGGCGTCTTGCTGGTTCCGTAGTGCAGCGCCAGGACTGTTGGCCTCGGCCGGTCCTCCATCACTGCACCCGGCACGCCCGCAGAACGCCCCACGACTGCAGCACCTCAACCGCCTGGTCGAAGCCACTGGCGACCGCGTGGGGAACGCCGCGGCGCTCCAGCTCGGCGGCAAACCACTGCTGTGCCGGCGACAGCCGGCCACCCCCCGCGCGCTTGAGCTCGAGCCAGCGGTGGATGCCGTCCGGTCCGATCAGCAACAGGTCGAAGGCGCCCGGCGCGACGCCGAGGCGCTGCAACAGGGCGGCGGTTTGAGCGGTGCGGTACTCGCCGTTCGCCGGATGCAGGAACAGCCAGCCTGGTTTGCCGGCCGCTCGCAGCAAATCGACGACGGCACAGTGCACACGCCGCTCAAGCGGAGCCGGGGGCCGACGTCGGCGCTCGAGGAACAACGGCAACTGGACGGCGGTGGGCATGGCGAAAAAGGGTTGCTTGCCGGGCAACATTGGTACACGAATATGGTAATAGTTGCACGTGAAACTAATTCGAGAGGACCCCATGAGCAGTTCCACTGAGGAGCGGGCTTCGCCGCTTCGGAGCTATGACGGACGCATCGCCTACCGCGTCCCCAAGGATCTTGAGGCGGCTGCGGCTGCTGACGCGGCGCGCGAGTGGACCACGGTGTCCGAGGTGGCCAGGCAGGCGCTGATCGCCCGTCTGCGCCAGCGTGGGCTGCTGGTCGAGGCCGGGTGAGGAGGGCCTGCGGTGGCTGAGCGTTGGAACGAAGAGGTCGACGTCGTTACGAACGAGAGTTGCCCCGCGAGGGCGAGGCCCCTGAGCCAGTCCGCGGCGAGCGTGGTAGGTGGGTCAAGGGCACCGCGCCGAACCCAGGCGGCTTCTCGAAGGCGCAGCGCGCGGCTCTCTTGGACGTGCGGGAGGCGGCACGGCGGCTGACCCCCCTGGCCCTCAAGACGTTGCAGCGGATAATGGAGAACCCAAAGCCTCGGCTTCGGCCAAGGCACAGGCGGCGGCGTTGGTGCTCGATCGCGGCTGGGGCAGACCCGTGCAGCCAGTCGCCAGCGACCCGGACGGCACGCTGATCGTCGAAATCATCCAGCGGGTGCGGGAGCCGAAATGATGGCAGGCGGCCACTGTACGCGCCGGACTGGGTGCCGGCCGATCAGCCGACACGCGACGACGAGCAAGGCTATTATTGGAAAATGCGACTTTGAATAGGCACGCCATATTTTCGAGATGTATCCTCGAGGATCGGCCCAGTCCGCCCACTGAGGATTTCCGCGCGCAATCCATTCTCGGGTACTGTCCTAGTTCGACCCCCAGTGTCCTAATTTCAGACCTCCTGACATAGCACAGCGCAAAAATGTCCGGTTCCGAGGCCGATCAGGGAGCCGGGACGGCGGCGGTGGCGGTGCTGATCTCGACCGGCGAGCCTGGGAAGGCAAGACCGATACGAGGTGGCGGATGCACGGCAAAGCGCATGCGCAGGCGAGAGCCGGGGAAGATCGTCGCCGTTTGGTCGAGCATCGCACAGAGGGCCTGGGCGGCGCGGGTTCGATGCGGCGAGCTGAGCGGAGCCAAGGTGATATGCAACTGGCTATCGCAGACGCGGATGTCGCCTGCCGAGGCGAACAGCTCATGCAGCAGGGTTCGCCCCTCTTGATCGGCACGGGCGTAGTGAGGTCGCAACAGCGTAGCCAGATCGCTCTCGGCCTGATAGGCAACCATTTTGATGATGTCGGTCAAGTGCTTGCGTTCCGTGGCGAGCTTGACAATGGCCCTCTCGTTGATGTCTCGGACTTCGACGCGCTTGGGAACGTCGCGACGCTGCTCGAAGAGTTGCGCCACGCGAGCGCGGGCTGTTCGCAGCTGCTTGCCGAGCCTGCGGTGGGCGATCTTGAAGCCCCGCATGGTCGGCCGGCGTCGTTCGGTATTGTCGGCGGCCGCGGCACCGTATTCGCGTTCGAACTTGGCAAGATCAGTGCGTGCCGCACGGATCGCCTTATCCAACGCGCGGCGCTTGGGGTTGGGGATGGTGCGGGTTGGGTCCTCCGGCTCGATCTGGTAATCGACGAGCGCATCGAGCAGGAACTCTTCTCGCATGTACTTGAAGAAGTTCTCCTGTCGCCAGCGCTCGAACATGCGGTAGGCGATCTCGATGTCGCGCAGGTCCCATCGACTCGTGATCACCTGCGTCTGATGACCGTCGTCGCACAGGCGCGTGACCTGTCGTAAGCGCAGCTTTCCTTTCATGAAGCCCACAGGCTGGTCGTGCAGGAGATAGTCTACCCAGCATTCGTCGAGTTCGGCGCGACGCCGGATGAACCGCCGCGCATTGATGCGACGGGACCGGCCCTTGCGATAGGTCAGCAAGTCGAAGCCGTCCTTGATCATCGTGGCGAACAATCTCGGGCTCCAGCCGCCGCGATCGAAGACGATGGTGACCCGACGCTCGCCGACCAGGTCCCGCACTTCGCGAAGCAGCCGGGGCAAGGCCTTGGTCAATGCAGCGTCAACCTCCCCGGTAATGACGAGCAATGGGTCGCCCGAGCGATCGTTGATCCAGTAATCGGTGCTGGCGGGCATGGCCAGATGGCGGCGCGGCACGTAAGCCCTTGATGTGATGGCGCGATGGCCGTGATAGGCGCGCACATGGCCATCGATGTACAAAAACCCCATGAGATGTCCGCGCTGATCGACACGCAGACGCGCAAGCTCCGCGCCCAGCTGCTCGGCGCAATGGTGCGCGGCGAGGCGGGTGAGCCGGCGGCGCAGCGTCTTCACTTCCGGTGCTCGGTCGAGCCCAAGGAGTTTACCGAAAGCGGCCGGGTCTCGTTCCTTGAGATGCTCGGGCCTCTTGATGCGGAGCAGCGCCATGAGCAGGAGGGTCAGCAACGTTGTGCGCAGGCCATAGAAGGCCGGACCGATCTCACCGTAGAGCTTGCGGCTGATCCGAAACAGCCCGCTCTCCACCAAACACGGCAGGGCCAACAGGGCGCCGGCACCGGGAACCAGGGAACCATCGCGGAAGAGCGGCGCGGCATCATCGAGCAGCCCCAGATGGGCGAGCTGCCGATCGAAAGTCCGATCGCTCGCATCGCAGTCGAGGCTCATCGGCACCGGCTCACCCTCGTCCGCAGGCGCGGGGATCGGATCGCAGTTCCCGGCATGGTCCTGCGCCGGTGGCATGGCATTGCCGGTCAACTGTGCAGACGCCACCGCTGTCGCCAGCGGCTTCCCCAGAGCGGCCGTGATCCCGGCAAATGCAATCTGCGCGCTCTCGGCGGGCTTCGAAGACCCGACCAGCTTGCGGATGGCTTTCTCGCTGACACCCAGCCGGTGCGCGATCGCCCGGTTGCTCAGCCCCTGGCTCTTCAGCATCTCGATGCTGCGCAGACGTTTCTCAGAGATACGTCGCCGACCGCGCCGCCAACCTTCCTCCCGAGCAAGTGCTGCCATGCCGCCCTGTGCATAGCGCCCTTGGTAGCGCCGCACGGTGCGCACCGATCGGGCAAACGCCCGCGCTACATCCGTCTGCTGGGCAAAGCCCGACCCCACCAAGAACACCATCGCATAGGCCTCGGCGACCGCATCCTCGACGCGATAGTGATGGACCGGCAGTCCGGCAACGACGATCACGCGCTGATCCGCCTCGATCCGCAAGCTGCAGCGCGCATTGATGATCACGGTATTCGATGCCGCCAGCGAGGGCAGCGCCAAGACTTGTTGAGCGCTCATGCGCCGGGCTAAAGCGGACAGGTTTGAGTCCGCAAGCGCTCCCTCAAAACCTTCGCCTTCTCAGCCAGTTGTCAACTGCAGGCCGGAAAAACCGGACAAGTATTGGTCCGCACCTTGCACGCAAATAGCCCCGTGTTTCCTGTCGGGGAAATCGTCTATGTCAGGAGGTCTGAATTTGCTGAGCGCAGTGTCCTAATTCGCTCGTCGGCCTTCGTCAGCGTGGTAGAGTTGTCTGGCGCGGGAGGGCGACCCGCGCTAAGGGTACAAGCTCAGCCGCATGGAGGCGTCATCATGAAGACCTACTACGCAGTGGGATTGGGAATGCTTGCCGGCTTCGGGTTAGGAGCGATTGCTATTCAGGGCATTCACGCGCAGGCCAAACCGCCTGTCTACCTCATCACTGAAATCGATGTGAAGGATGCGGCAAAGTACGGCTCTGAGTTTGCTCCCAAAGCTCAGGCCACGGTCAGGAGTGCTGGTGCCAAGTTCGTTTTGATCGGCGGTGACGCCGGAGCCGGAGCAAAACCGATAACGGCAATGGACGGCACTCCGCCGAAGCGCATTACGATTTAGCAATGGGAAAGCATGGACAAGCTGAAGGATTGGTACGACAGCACCGATTATCAGGCAGCACTCAAGATCGGTAAGCAGTACGCCGACTTCCGCCGCTATGCGGTCGAGGGGCAGTAAACAACTCCGGAGTTTTCGATGAGAGGCCGCCTCAGTTGGCGGCCTCGTCATTATCATCATCCGATGTGGGCTCGACAAACGGCAGCGGCAGGGTGTCACCGCGGCGCGGCAGCACCTGATCGACCGTGACGGCTCCACTATCGTCATCACCGCCGCCTTCCGCGCGCGTGACAAGGTGGTGGTGCTGCAGGAGGCATGGTCCAATCCTTCAGCCGGCGTTGAACGCGGATCACGGTTCCTGCATGCCAAACGCCGCCCTTCGGCGTCGGCACCTGGCGCGCGTTAAGCTCGGCAGCGATGGCGTTGGTAGACTTGCCGGCAAGCTCAGCAAACAGCGGACGCAGCGCCTCCGCGCGCTCCCTGGCCTCGGCCTGTAGCTCAAGGCTCTTGTCGCGCATGCCGCCGACGACGACACCACGGGCCTTGGCAGCCGCGAGCGCATCCTTGGTCCGCCGCGAGATGAGCGCCCGTTCCTTCTCGGCGAGCGCGGCGTACAAGTGCAGCAAGAACGGATCCGTGTCGGAGCCCAGTTCCGCCACGATGAAGGGCACCCGGTGCTTCATCAGCCCGCTGATGTAGTGCACGTCGCGAAGGTCGAGCTTGGCGCAGATGACCGGTGCCTTGAGCTTGCGCACGTGCGGCTCCAGTGCAGCAGTCGGGCACGAGGCTCGACCTATTGGCCTTAAACTCTCACAGGTTCCCTAGGGAACAGCGCCGCGATTTCGATCATGCCATTCTCCCAGCGTCGAACGGGTGCGGATGGTCGCGCTCGTTTCAGCTAAGTGGCCAGCTTGAGAGGCCACCGAACCCAAGGAGCTGACCAATGAGCAAGATCGAGAATGCCAAGACTGACCGCGTGTTGCGGGACGACGAATTGGACTTGGTGAGCGGTGGTAAAGTTAGTGTTCAGGACATCCACTTCCTGCGGTCCCAGCGGCCTTACGATCCCTCCGCGGGCAGCGTCGGCTTCTAAGAGAAAATCGAAAATTCCAGCATCCACCGAGTGCGAATAGTCGCGCTCGGTTCATAAGGAGTGTGTGATGTCGAATAATAACAACGAACGCCGAGAGTTGACCACAGCCGAACTCGACCTCGTCTCGGGAGGCAAGACCACAACACTGGAAAGTGTGATGATTAGTGGCGTCGTGGCTGCTGGAGGCGTATCGCGTGGCGTCATCGCTCTGTTCGGCTCAGACTATGCGGACTCTATTTTCGGTTGATCGGACCTAGCCGCGTCGGGCGTCAGCATACCTCAAGCGGTCACCGGCATGGTGGTCGCGGTGCTGGCCGAAATCCTAACGGGACTTCTTGCATCAATGATGAGGGGTCGGCAGCGGCCTTTTTTCATTTCAGCGCCCAGTGGCAGCGAAGGCGGCAGAAACTGTTATTGCCAGCAGCAAGCTCAGACCGACGGGCCAGCACCAATGCCAATCGGAGAGAGGACAATGGCGAGCAATAGTCGCGACCGCCTCCTATTGCGGGCGCACGCGCATCGGTTCGCTGAGCGATGGCGCCCTATCGAGCCGACCATCCGGTTGCCCTGCGCGAGGCGCATCGTCTGCTCGACACTCGGATGCGTCGAGAGGCGATCCTTTCGTGTATTCATGACATCGAGCGCCGCGCGGGCAAGGCGCCGCGCCGAGGCATCTACGGCCGGTTTGCCATGCCGTCTATTCGGGCCGCGTTGCCCTGGTTTCGAAGTTGGTGCTTGGCGAGCTGCTGGAAGGCCGCTTGGTCGCCAACATGTGCCTCCCTGACGGCCGACGCGTCGACGTGGATGCCGAGCGTTGGGGCTATCTGATTCCGCACTGGAACTACGACCGGGCGGCCGACGCGGACGGCGAGCTGGTGGCGCGCGAGATCATTGTTCGCCGCCAGGGCGAAGCATTGACTGTGCCGGTTCCTGCGGCCGCTGCCACGCGCAAGAGGCCCAAGCCCGCAAGGTTAAGGCCCACGCCCGTATCGGATGCCGTCCTGCGGAGCTGGTACAAAGACCGCATGAAGAAATGCCTGCTTGAACGGCGGGTCCCCTCCCAACGCGATGACGAGGAGGACGCGAAGACAGCGTTCGGAAGCCGCGTGACGCATAAGCGGGTGCGAAACATGCGCAAGGAGTGCGCGCCGCCATTCCGGCGACGCCAGGAGTTGAGGATCGATGCCGGAGCGGTTGCTGTCGTTAAAGCCCGAGCTGTTTCAGGCGACGCCGCAGGTTAATCACCGTACGGGCATCCCAGCGCCCACCGCGGGCCGTCGCCACGCCGCGCTCGTTGAGCAGCTTCGCCATCACGTAGCTCGCCGTGATGCCTTCGCGCTCCAGCGCCGCGATCGTGCCGGCCATGCTGCGCGCAAAGGCGTCTGCCCGCGCCTGAAGGGTCGCAATGCCTCGCAGGCGGGCTTCCTGCGTTAGCGGCTTGCCGCGTGGCATGATCAGCCCGCCCGCCGCCAGGGCCACCAGCGGCGGCGCTGCTGTTGCGCAGGCGTTTCAGTCACCGGCTTGGGCAATGCAAGCTGCTGCGCCTGCTGCCGCCATGCGTCCCGATCGCGACGGAGATCGTCGACCGTGTCACGCGTTTCATGAAGCTGCTCGCGCAACAAGGCTGACATATCGCGCAACGCCTTGATCTCGCTCTCGAGCTGGGCGAGCTGCCCCGTGTCAGCCGTGCAAGCCGCCATTGCGTCCCGGTTCATTGCACCATTGCCGGCATGTGCCGCGCGCGTTTCAGCCGGCGGGAACACGCGGTGCAGCTCGGCGGGCTCGATCTCGAAATTGCCGCCTTCGGTCCGGGTCGCGCTGATCCGGCCGGTTTTGATCGCCCGGAAGATCGTGCTGCGGGACACGCCGGTGGCCGTTGCGGCCTCTGTCAGGGTGTATGCCATTCGCGTTGCGCCTCAGATCACGGGAACATGCCGCAACGTGCCGCCATGATGTTTAACCGCCGGTTAAGAGGGGCCGATGGCTCGCGCCGGGCCTGCGGAGCCCGCTGGTAGCGTTCCGCTGACACGGGCCTCCGCGGCCGGTTCATGACACGCCACGCAACAGGCGGGCCGCCCTGTGAGACGGCGCGCCATGCGCTTGGGGCTCGACGTCTCGACGATCAAGGATCACGCTGTCGCTCGGGCGACGCTTGCGGGAGCGGAACAGTCATGACGAAGGCATTGAAGAGCCATCAAGAGATCGAAGCATTGGTGCTCTCCGAGCTTCGGCAAGCCGAGGGTTGCGAGGGTGCTGCCGGGGGTCTCGGTCTACCCGCTGGCAGACGAGCGGGTCGAGGCGACTTGGTCTGTTGCCGCCTTCGATCCGGGGACGTCCGGCATTAATCGATGCCAAAACGTGCTGGCGGAGATCGAGATGAGG
>CAVZSC010000034.1:0-691550 GCA_963777755.1 uncultured Alphaproteobacteria bacterium | reverse complement strand
ATCGTCATCTTCGTATCCCTTGTTTGCTGATGCGGGCTCGTGCCCAGGCAACTGTTCGGGTAAGGAAGAAACCACTGGAGCTCCAGCTCATTTGCGGTCTGAGGACCGAACCGCCTGCGGGCTTCCAGTCGCGGACGGGGGCGGAGTTGTGAACCGGCCCCCATCACTCCTCACTATGCCCCTTTCGCGTCATACAAACCGCCGGGAGCTCGTCCTGGCTCTCGGCGCTGCCGCGGCGGCGTGGCCGCTTCGGCTGCAGGCGCAGCAACCCTCAGGCATCCCGCGGATCGGGTTCCTGCGGATTCGGTCCCGCCGCCGCCAACGCCGGGCGGGTGGAGGCACTGCGGGCAGGGTTGCGCCAGCTCGGTTATGTCGAGGGCAAGACCATCGTCATCGAGTTCGGTTGGGCCGAGACGGTCGACCAGCTGCCGGAGCTGGCGGCTGCCCTGGTCCGCATGCATGTCGACGTCATCTTCGCGATGTCTTCGACCGAGGCGGAGGCCGCCCAGACAGGTCACCAGGACGATCCCCATCGTGTTCGGCACCCATGCCGACCCCATCGGGGTCGGGCATGTGGCAGGCCTGCCGCAGCCGGGCGGCAACATCACCGGGGGGCTGACGCGCATCCTCACCGATCTCGTCGCCAAGCAGCTGGAAATATTGAAGGAGACCGTGCCGCAGGCCACGCGGATCGGCGTGCTGTTCAGCCCCACTGCGCCCTCCCACCGCCCTGCCGCGCAGGCGCTGGAGACTGGCGCCAAGGCGCTCGGCGTGCAGCTCGTCATGGTGCCGGCGCGCACGGCAGAGGACTTCGAGCCGGGATTCTCGACGATGCTGCGGGAACGCGTCGGCGGCTTTGTCGCCGTATCGGCGCCGCTCCTCAACATCACGTACCGCGAGCAGCTCGCACAGCTCGCGCTGAAGCACCGGCTGCCCGCGATGTTCGCCAGCAAGGAGAACGTGGAAGCCGGCGGCCTCATGGGTTATGGCCCGCACCTGAACGACCTGGTTCAGCGCGCAGCCGTCTACATCGACAAGATCCTCAAGGGCGCCAAGCCAGCCGACCTGCCGGTGGAGCAGGCGTCCAGATACGAGTTGGTCATCAACCTGAAGACCGCCCGCGCGCTCGGCCTCGACATTCCCCCGACCGTGCTCGCCCGCACCGACGAGGTGATCGAATGAGCGGGCGCACACGATCAGTTTTCGCTGCAGCGAGCCCGGGAAGACCAGGAGGTGTCGGATGATCGATGTCGACCGGAGCGTGGCCGTCAACAGAGATCGCGAACCCGGGGATCCCGTTCTCTCTGCGGCTGACATCTGGCGCGGGCTCGTGATGAAGGCCGAAGACCCTGTCCCGTTCGTCAAGCCGATCACGGCCTGCAAGATCCTCGAGCGGACCGAGAACGGGCTCCTGCGCGAGATCGTGCACAACGGCGAGACCATGCGCGAACGCATCACCTACGACGCCGGTCGATCGATGACGTTCGTGCGCGAGACCGGAACGGAGCGCGGCACAATCACCAACGAGATCGTCGATGATCCGACGGACGGCCTCGTGCTTCGCTTTGCGTTCAGGCTCGAGGTCGAGGGGATCAAGCCCGGCAGCCGCGAGGAAAAAGCCTTCGCCGCGGACATGGAGAACAAGTACCTGACGGGGGTGAAGACGACGGTCATGCAAATCCGCAAGCTGGTGCGCGAGGGCTCGCTCAAGCCGCAGACCGCAGTGCCGGATTGGGTCCAGGCCCACTACCGCGACGTCGATTCGCTCGATGCCGAGAAAGTTGCAGCGTGGTTCACCGACGACGGAACGGTGGTGTTCGCGAACCATCCTCCGGCAGTGGGCCGGAGCGCGATCCAAGCGGCGGTCGGCCGGTTCATGTCATCGATTCGGGGGATGCGACATGAATTCGGCAATGTCTGGGAGGTCGGAGCCACCACGGTGTTCGAAGCGAGCGTAACGTACACCCGCAAGGACGGCGCCACCATTGCGATTCCCGCCGCCACATTCCTCGAGCGGCGCGGCGACAAGATTACGAGCTGCCGGATTTATGTCGACCACGCACCCTTGCGCGTCTGACGGATAGCGAAATCCGCACGCCTCAATACCGCGCGTTCCCGGGCGTACGCGGGAAGGGAATTGCGTCGCGCACATTGGCGAGGCCGGTGACGTACACCATGGTGCGCTCGAAGCCGAGGCCGAACCCTGCGTGCGGCACCGTACCGTAGCGGCGCAGATCGCGGTACCAGGCGTAGTGCTCCTTGTCGATCCCGCGCTCGGTCATGCGGGCGTCCAGCACATCGAGCCGCTCCTCGCGCTGGCTGCCGCCGATGATCTCGCCGATCCCCGGTGCGAGCACGTCCATCGCGGCGACGGTGCGGCCGTCGTCGTTCACCCGCATGTAGAACGCCTTGATGTCCTTCGGGTAGTTCATCACGATCACCGGCTTCTTCGCGTGCTTCTCGGTGAGATAGCGCTCGTGCTCCGACTGCAGGTCCACGCCCCATTTCACCGGGAACTCGAACTTCTCCTTCGCCCGCTCGAGCACCGCGATCGCCTCGCCATAGTCCATGCGCACGAACTCGGACGCGACGATCCCTTCGAGCTTCGCCACCAGCCCCTTCTCGATCCGCTCATCGAAGAAAGCGAGATCCTCCTGCCGTTCCTTCAGCAGCGTCTCCAAGGCAAACTTCAGCAGCCGTTCCGCCAAGGTCGCATTGTCCGACAGGTCGGCGAACGCGATCTCCGGCTCGATCATCCAGAACTCGGCGAGGTGGCGGCTGGTGTTCGAGTTCTCTGCCCGGAAGGTCGGCCCGAACGTGTAGACCTTGGTGAGCGCCAGGCAGTACGCCTCGATGTTGAGTTGTCCCGACACCGTCAGGTACGCCTCGCGCCCGAAGAAATCCTGGGCGAAATCGATTCCGCCCTGCGGCGTGCGCGGCAGGTTGGCGAGATCGAGCGTCGACACCCGGAACAGCGCCCCCGCCCCCTCCGCGTCGGACGCGGTGATGATCGGCGTGTTGACCCAGAAGAAGCCGTTCTCGTCGAAGAACCGGTGGATCGCCTGCGCCAGCGTATGCCGCACCCGCGTCGCCGCCCCGATCACGTTGGTGCGCGGCCGCAGGTGCGCCACCTCGCGCAGGAACTCCAGGGTGTGCGGCTTCGGCTGGATCGGGTAGGTGTCCGGATCGTCCACCCAGCCGATCACCCGGATCTCGCTCGCCTGCATCTCGAACGGCTGCCCCTTCGCCGGCGACGGCACGATCTTTCCCGTCGCCTCGACGGCGCAACCGGCCGTGAGCTTGAGCACCTCGTCGGCGTAGTTGGGCAGCGTGTTCGGCGCAACTACCTGCACCGGATGGAACGACGACCCGTCCGACAGGTGCACGAACGAGATGCCCGCCTTCGAGTCCCGCCGGGTGCGGACCCAACCTTTGACCGTGACCGGCGCGTCGGGCGGCGCGAGGCCCGCCAGGATACCGCGCACGCTGTGCTCTTTGTTGTCCATGGGGGGAGGATTATTCAGGCCGGGGCGACGTTGTCTATCGCTGATTTTGCCGGCGCCCGGCCGCGCTCCGGTGCCGCGAATCCGGCCCACGGAGCGTCCGCCAGAGGAGGTGGCCGGCCAATGCCACGCGGCTCGTGCGAGCAGGCCGTTGCCCCGCACCGAGCCAACAGGTCCGGCGAAGCCCGCCCGCGATGGACGGCCCTATTGCGTGGGCAACAACGCGACTGCCCTACAGCGATATTGGCGCTGATTTGCAAATCGGGTGCGCTGACGCACGCCCGTCAAGCGACAAATTGATCTGCATCAAGAAGTGCACCACGAACCGGCGCCTAATGGCTCGTCTCTTGATGTAGGGTCAAAGCAGACCAAAGTGGCTGCAAGTACGCGATGTTCAGTCTGCCGATGCTTTTTCCTGCGTCAATGCGCAGACGTTCCAAGAACCATTTGATGAAGGGAGGCCAAGATGAAGCTCTCGATCGCGTTGGCTGCGCTGCTGGTAGCCGGCTTCGTATCCGCAAGCACTGAGCCGGCCAGTGCCGTGGTGTATTGTCAATACGTGGACTATCCCGTTGGTTGTGTCGCAAGGGCCGGCGTCGTGCTGCGGCCGCGGCCCGTGGGGCGCGCGGTTGCGCGCGAAGCAGTACGGCCTGGAACGCCAGGGAATCGTGGCGGTCCGGTCGATCGCGCCGGCAGGCGCTGACGTAGACTTTGCCCGTGCCGACGCGGTGATCAACGCGGCCCTGTAGGCACAACAGCTTGAGGGAAATCGGATTTGGGGTGGCGCTCCCGAGCGGGCGCTTTACACCCCAACAATTTCAATGCGTTAGAAGAAAGTGGAGTAAGAGGGGCAAAAGTCGTGGCGGTATGATTGTAAGATTCCCAGGAGGGCGCGAGTCAAATTCATTCTGGGAATGCCGCCTGCCGATCTTGATCACCTTTCGCACGCCGATCTGAAGAGCTTGGTGTTGAAGCTGTTGGAAGAGATGGCGCAGTTGCGGCGGACGGTTGCGGCCCAACGCGACGAGATCGCCCGGCTTAAAGGCGGGTCGGGGCGCCCGAATATCAAACCCAGTGGTATGGACCAAGCGACCGAACCGAAGCCACCGGGCGGTTCGGGGGACCAACGGCGAGGGAGAGGCAGCACGCGCTCGAAGCTGTCGATCCATGAGGAGCAGATCGTCAAAGTCGTAGCCCCGCCGCAAGGCTCTCGCTTCAAAGGCCATACGAATTTTGTGGTGCAGGACCTGATGATCCGCCCGCATGTCGTGAATTTTCGCTGCGAGCGTTGGCAGACGCCGGCCGGCAACACGATGATCGCGCCGCTGCCGGCTGGCATCAGCGGGCATTTTGGGCCGGAACTGCGCCGCTTCGTGCTCGCCCAATACCATCAGGGCCAAGTGACGGTGCCCCGGTTGCTGGCGCTGTTGCGGGCGCTCGGCATCCTCATCTCCAAGCGGCAGCTCGTCCGCCTGCTGATCGCCGGCCAGGACGGCTTCCTCGCTGAGAGCCGGGCGGTGCTGCGCGCCGGGCTTTCGAGCGCTCCCTGGATCACCGTGGATGACACCGGCGCGCGCCACAAGGCGGCGAACGGCTTCTGCACGCAAATCGGCAACGCCCACTTCGCCTGGTTCGGCACCACCAATTCGAAGAGCCGCCTCAATTTCCTCGCGTTGCTGCGTGCCGGCCACGGCGATTACGTCATCAATGCCGAGGCGCTGGCCTATATGCGCCATCGCTCGCTCGCCGCACCGGTGATCGCCCGCTTGGCCGAACATCCGCATCGGCTCTTCGCCGATCAGTCGGACTGGAGTGGGCATCTCGACCGGCTCGGCATCTCCGCCCTCAAGGTCACTCCCGATCCGATCATGGTCGCCACCGAGGGGGCGCTGTGGGGCAGCGTCAAGGCACACGGCTTTCTGCCCAACACCGTGATCGTCAGTGACGATGCGGGCCAGTTCAATGTCGGCCAACATGGCCTGTGCTGGGTCCATGCCGAGCGCCTGATCCACAAGCTCGACACCTTTACCGACCAGCAGCGTGACGCTCAGAGCAGCACCCGCGAACTGATCTGGCGGTTCTACCGCGATCTCAAGGCCTATCGCCTTCAGCCGACCAAGCGGGGCAAGGCCGCTCTGCGAGCGCGCTTCGATCGTATCTTCACGCGCCGCACCGGCTTCGTCACCCTCGACCGTCTGCTCGCTCGGCTCCATGCCAACAAGCGCGAACTGCTCATGGTGCTCGATCGGCCCGAAATCCCGCTGCACACCAACGGCTCGGAAAACGACGTCCGCTGCCAAGTCACCAAACGCAAGATCAGCGGCGGCACAAGAAGCGACACCGGGCGCGACTGCCGCGACGCCTTCCTTGGCCTCAGCAAGACTTGCGCAAAGCTCGGCATCGCCTTCTGGGATTATCTCGGATCACGCCTCGCCGTGCCAAACCATCACGACATCCCAGACTTACCCACCCTCGTCAGGCACCGCTGCGCATCCGCCTGACAGCCATGAGTTTTGCCCCTATTACAAAGTGGGACAGTTTTTCATTCCACACGATCATGACGCTTTCTGAGGCCGGTGTTCCGCTTTGCCGAATGGCAGCAGGGCGTGCGAAGCAATCAGTGGAGGCCGCGGCATTGTCGGCTGCACTCATGTCCGTTCTGCCCCGGCAGCGGCCCAGATCACTGCCCTGCGGCAAGCGACCCTAAGTGCCGACAGCGGACTCATGCAGCGCAGCAAACGGTCCTATCTTCTTAACTTAGAGGCCCTCATCCGCCGCTGAAGCACGCGGATCATTTGCTCGTGGAGCGAGTTGTTCGGCGGGGCGCATGGCATGTTCTTCGGAAGCAGCAACCTCGGCGATCTGCTCGCGAGGGGCGCGGTCAATGATCAGTCGCAAGATATCCGGGCGAGAGTAATGACCACCAATGTCCGACACTGCCTTGGCTGCAAGAACGGCTTCCATCGACCCTTCAGCCATCAGAATCGTTTCACCCTGAGCCGGGCCGGCAATGATCTCCCCGCGCGGGTCTATGATGTAGCTGTCGCCCGTGTGCTCGAATGTGGAAAGTTCTCTGTAGCGCTCGGGTGTATCTGACGTGAGACGCACACCTGCCGCGGCGATGACGTAGCACGCAGCCTGGGATGCGAATGCCCGGGACAGAAGCAACTGGCGCGGCCACAAGGACACCAGCCCTGGCGGAGCCGACGGCGGCTCGCGTCCAGGCCAGGCTGCGACGTGAATCTGAGTTCCTTGAGCCGCAAGCACGTAACCTGGCAGCATCAGGTTATGCTCCCAGCAGTTCAGGCCGCTGACTCGAGCATACGGTCGCTCGTAGGTTCTCAGCCCTGCCGCATCGCCCTCGCCCCATACGGCGCGTTCGTAAAACGTCGGCTTGAGCTTGCGGTGGCGTCCCAAAATTCGACCTTCCCTCCCGATGAACAGCAGTGTGCAATAGACCGTTCCGCCGGTGCGGGTATCCCGCTCGACCACACCGATCACGACATCGATGCTGGCTGCTTTGGCGGCTGCGCAAAGTTTGTCGGTGGTCGGGCTTGGAATATCGACAGCGCTGGCGAGATACTCTGCCATGGCTTGCCAAGTGAGCGGCCTCATCTGAGAGAAGGCGAAGAACGGGTAGCCTGGCAGCCAGGTTTCGCCGAAGGCTGCGATGGTCGCTCCCATCGCGCCAGCCTCTTTAATAAGGCGGCAGGCCTTCTCCGCCGATCCCTCGCGATCAAACAGCACTGGTGCCGCCTGAATCGCGGCAAGCTTGAAGTGTCCGTTGCCTCTCATGGCTTCCATCCACAATTCAAGTCGATGGGCCGTTCTACTCCGGTTTGATGTTGGCCGCTCGGATCACTTTGGCCCACTTCTCGATGTCCTCGGCGATGAGCTTTGCGAAGTCCCCGTACGAGCCTGGAAGCACTGTGCCGCCCACGTCGGCAAGCCGAGCCGTCATCTTTGGGTCGGCGAGCGCGGTGTTGATTTCCTTGTTGAGTTTTTCGACAATCTCCGCCGGCATGTTCTTGGGCGCGGCGACGCCCTGCCACGCGCTCGCCTCGAAGCCCGGCACGAAATCACCCACGGTCGGGATGTCCGGCAGCTTCTCCCAACGTGTACGGGTCGTCACCGCCAGCGCGCGCAGTTTACCGGCCTTGATATGCTCGATCGAAGAGGACAAGGGATCGAACATCACCTGAACCTGACCGCCAACCAGATCAGTGACCGCAGGGGCTGAGCCACGGTAAGGGACGTGAACCATCTCGACACTGGTCATCATCTTGAACAGCTCGCCTGTTACGTGTGCGGTGCTCCCGTTGCCCGCGGATGCCATATTGAGCTTACCTGGATTGGCCTTGGCGTAGGCGATGAACTCGTAAACCGTCTTTGCCGGAACCGATGGATTTACCACCATGACCAGCGGCACGCGGATGATGCCAGCGACCGGCGCGATGTCGCGGCGGAAATTGAGATTGTCGTAGAGTGTCGCGTTGATCGCGTTCGTAGTGCTGACATGGAGGAGCGTGTAGCCGTCCGGCGGCGCCTTCACGACCGCCTCGGTGGCGATATTGCTCGCGGCACCCGGCCGGTTCTCGATGACGAATGGCTGGCCGAGTCGGTCCGAGAGCCATTGCCCCATAAGGCGCGAGGAGATGTCGCCCACGCCGCCGGGGGGAAAGCCGACGATCAATCGCACCGGCCGCGACGGATAGCTCTGCGCTGGTGCACCGGGAGCGACCAGCCCGAAGCTCGCACCCGCCACCCCGGACAAGAACCGGCGTCTTGACATCATTGCTCGACCACGCAGCGGTTCGGAATTGCCAATCGGCCCTTGTAACGGTGCCTGGTTTTCGTATTTCATGGAATCTCTAATTTTCTCATTCCCTTTACCAATTTGGCTAAGAGGGACAACATGCATTGGGCGGACCGGATCGGCCGGCGCATCAAGTTGCGGGACCTGCATGTACTCCATGCAGTCGCGCAAGCCGGCAGCATGACCAAGGCGGCTGGCGACCTCGCCATCTCGGTGCCGGTGGTCTCGAAGGCGATCGCCGATCTCGAACACACGATTGGCGTCCCGCTGCTTGACCGCAGCCCGAAAGGGGTCGAGCCGACGGCTTACGGGCGCGCCCTGCTCCGGCGCGGGCTCGTGGCATTCGACGAGTTGCGGCAAGGTGTCAGGGACATCGAGTTTCTGGCGGATCCGAGCGTGGGCGAAGTACGAGTTGCAAGCACCGGTCCGCTCGCGGCAAGCTTCGTTGCCGGCATCATCGACCGCCTCTCCAGGCGATATCCTCGCCTCGTGTTTCATCCGACGGTCGCGAACACGGAGATTCTGCGCCGCGCACTGGCTGAGCGGAACGTTGACCTCGTGATTGGTCGCAGATTTGGCGCTCTGACAGATGAGGAACTGAATTTCGAGCGTCTCTATGACAATCCGTATGTTGTGATGGCAGGGGTGAAGAGTCCGTGGATTCGGCGGAAAAAGGTCAGGCTTGCCGAGTTGATAGACGAGCCGTGGGTGTTGCCATCACCCGACAGCCCCGTGGGGTCGTTTCTTGGTGAAGCGTTTCGCGCCCAAGGACTGGATTTTCCCCGAGTGGCAGTTGTCGCCTTTGCCTACGAGGTGCGCGTGAGCCTGCTGGCGACCAATCGCTATCTCACAATCCTGCCCGAGTCTGCGCTGTGGTTTCCCGCCACACATCCACTTATCAAGATGGTGCCCGTCGAACTGTCGCTGCGTCCAATGCCGATTGGGATCTTTACCTTGAAGAACCGCACGCTCAGTCCGGCGGCACAGCTGTTCATCGACTCGGCCCGCGAGGTGGCCAAGCCGCTGGCGAAGGGGAAATGGTAATGTCATGTCGGCTCTTGGCACGAAACGGAACTGTTGACGGGGAGACGTTAACGTCTGCCCATTGGGGTAAGGCACCCCCCGCGGACGCTGCGCTGACGTCGGAGTCTGACCCAAGCCGACATGCCGGCTCCGGTTGTGCATTACAGCAAATTTGGCAGCCAACGTCTCAGTTGGGTCAGCCGCCGCGCGCGGTGGCGTGAGGGTCGAGACGCCTTCAGAAGATTTCAGGTTTTTCCCAAGGACCTGGCGGCCACTCCGAACCATACTGGTTGCCATGCCAGTTCTGCGGTAGGTTCTTCGGCCAGCGAAAAAGAACAACATCTCCAAACGCTGTCTGTGCGCTTCAGGGGAGGCACGGCATGAGACGGCGGGAGTTCATCGTTTGCGGAGGCGCGGCGGTCGCTTGGCCGATTGCCGCCAGCTCGCAACAACCCGAGCGAATTCGGCGCATAGGCGCGCTGCTCAATGTCCCCGAGAACGATACGGAGACGCAGGCATGGCTCGCGGGATTCCGGCAGGGCCTGGAGAAGCTCGGATGGATCGAGGGCCGCAATACTCACATCGAAGTCCGCTCAGCGGCCGGACGGGCCGATAGGTTTCCGGTGCTTGCGAAGGAGCTTGTCGCCCAGCAACCCGACGTGATCCTCACCCACGCCCCGCCAAGTACCGCAGCATTGCAGCGGGAGACCCAGGCGATCCCGATCGTTTTCGTTGCCGTATCTGACCCGATCGGCCCCGGCTTTGTTGCCAGTCTCGCGCGACCGGGCGGCAATATGACTGGCCTGCTGACGTTCGAACCCGGAATCACCGGCAAGTGGCTGGCGATGCTCAAGGAGGTTGCGCCGCGCCTTGAACGCGTTGCACTCGTCGCCAATCCCAGGACGACCAACTACGACTATTTCCAACGCACCGGCGAGGCCGCCGCTCCCTCGCTCGCGATCGAACTGGTTGCCCATCGAGTCGCAACCGCCGACGACATTGAGCGTGCAATCGTCGGTTTCGCGGGCGCACCGAATGGCGGCCTGTTGTTGCCGCCGGATTCCACCGGCGTGAGGAACCGCGAACTCATCATTGCTCTGGCCAGCCGCCATCGGCTGCCAGCCGTTTACCCATTCCGGTTCTATGTCGCCGACGGTGGCCTGATGTCCTACGGGATCGACCAAGTCGAGATGTTTCGGCAAGCCGCATCCTATGTCGACCGCATCCTGCGCGGCACCACTCCCGCTGACATCCCAGTGCAAGCACCGACCAAGTACACGACGGTCATCAATCTAAAGACCGCGAAGGCGATCGGCCTCGACGTGCCGCCGACGCTGCTTGTTCGCGCCGACGAGGTCATAGAATGAGCAACTGTCATCTTGTCGCAGCGAGATCGCTGATCGATTTGGCCGCGTCAAGGCTGGCGCTTCGCGCCCCCGCGCTACGCGCGGCTACGGCCCTGACGCGGCCAAATCGATCAGCGCAGAGGCTACCGCGCGGTCGGCACGGAGTGCCGACCGCGGTGACGGTCGGCCCACGCGAAGTCATCGCGAACCATTGCGTTGAGCATGGTAAGCATCTTGCGCATCACCGCCACGATCACGACCTTCGGGAGCTTGCCGGTGGCGGCGAGACGATGGTGGAACACCTTGAGCACGGGATTCCAATTGCAGGCGCTCAATGCCGCCATATAGAGCACGTGACGGACGGGCGCCCGACCACCCCAGATACAGCGCTTTCCCTTAAGCTTGCCGCTCTCGAAGGCATAGGGCGCAACGCCGACCATCGCAGCAACCTGTTTGCGGCTCATGCGTCCGAGCTCGGGCAAGAGCGCAATCAGCGTGCAGGCCAGCACCGGTCCGACGCCCGGCATGGAGGTCAGCAGCCGGTATCGATGCGCGAGCGCCGGATCGGCACCGATGCTCTCGACCAGGTGCTCATCGAGCATGTTGATGTCGGCGGCGAGCCGAGCGATATGACGGCGCGAAAGGCGCTTCAGCACCGCATTTTCCAGCATTCCAGCAGCATTCTCGGCGGCGACCTTCGCATTGCTGAGCTGGCGCCGAACCCTAAGAACCTCGGCAAGCCGCTCGACCACTGGCGCCGGTCGCTGCACAGGCCGGGTCGGGATGATGGCGACGAACGCGGCGATCATCCGCGCATCGAGCCGATCGTTTTTGGCCAGAACGCCGCTAGCGTTGGCAAACTGCCGCAGCCTGAACGGATTAATCTGACGCACCGGCATGCCGGCTGCGAGCAGCGCTCGCATCACGCCGCGCTCGTAGCCGCCGCTCGCCTCGAGCCCGATCGCCGAGATCGAGAAGCCGCGCAGCTGCTCAATCAGCTCGGCCCAGCCAGCTGGGTCATTGCTCGCCGACGAGCGTTGCTGCTCCGGCAGCACCATCACGTCCAAGCGATCCTTCGACACGTCGATTCCACAGACAGAGAGCATCGTCATCTTCGTATCCCTTGTTTGCTGATGCGGGCTCGTGCCCAGGCAACTGTTCGGGTAAGGAAGAAACGACTGGAGCTCCAAGCTCATTCGCGGTCTGAGGACCGAACCGCCTGCGGGCTTCCAGTCGCGACGGGGGCGGAGTCGTGAACCGGCCCCCATCACTCCTCACTATGCCCCTTTCGCGTCATACAAACCGTCGGGAGTTCATCGGGCTGCTTGGTGGTGCGGTCGCTTGGCCGCTAGTCGCGCACGCGCAGCAGACGCGGAAAGTCCCGCGCATCGGCATCCTGGACTTTTTTCCATCGGCCGCTTCGGCGGATTTTATCGAGCCCTTCCAGCAAGGATTGCGCGAGCTTGGTTATGTCGATGGTCGTAATATCCACGTCGAGTACCAGTCCGCCGAGCAGCGCAGCGACCTTGCCGCTACGCTTGCCGCCGACCTGGTGCGGCGCGAGGTCGACATTATTGTCGCCGTAGCGACTCCTGCAGCCCACGCCGCCAAGAACGCAACGGCGACGATCCCGATCGTCATGCAGGTCTCGGATCCGTTGGCAACCGGGCTGGTTGCAAGCCTCGCGCAGCCGGGAGGGAACCTCACCGGGGTCTCGAGCAGCGGCCCCGATCTGGCAGGCAAGCGACTGGAGCTGCTCCGGGAACTGCGCCCGGATCTTGCTCGGGTCGCCTTTCTAGGCGCCGCCAACGATCCCAACGCGCGCACCTTCCTCAATGAGACACAGGCAGCCGCCGCCTCGATCCGCGTGCGCCTGCAGCCGCTGCTCGTGACGGGACCTGAGGAATTCGACGCCGCCTTCGCGACTATGATCCAGGAACAGGCGCAAGGGCTGATTGTGCAGCCGCTCTTCGTCGGGCACCGGGCCAAGCTCGCCGAGCTCGCGGCGCGACATCGCCTGCCGATGGTGGCCGAGCAGCGCACGTTCGCGGTGGCCGGTGGTCTCGCAGCCTACGGGGTCAATCGGTCCGCGTTGTCTCGGCGCTGGGCATACTACGTTGACAAGATTCTCAAAGGCGCAAAACCGGCCGATCTTCCCGTCGAGCTGCCGACCACGTTCGAGCTGGTGATCAACCTCAAGACCGCCAAGGCGCTCGGCGTCGAAATCCCGCCGACCCTGCTCGCCCGCGCCGACGAGGTCATCGAATGAAAAGGCGCGCGTTCATCATGCTTCTCGGCGGCGCAACGGCAGCGTGGCCGCTGGCGGCGCGCGCGCAGCAGCCCTCGATGCCGGTGATCGGGTTTCTTCGCAGCGCGTCGATCGATGACGCGCCGCACCTCGTGACCGCATTCCGCCAAGGCCTCAAGGAAGCGGGCTTCATCGAGGGCCAGAATGTGGCGGTCGAATACCGCTCGGCGGAAAATAACCCCGACCGCTTGAGGGATCTGGTGACTGAGTTCGCGCGCAGACCAGTCGCGGTCATCGTTGCGAACCAAATTTCGGCGCTCGCCGCCAAGGCCACGACCACGACAGTGCCGATCGTTTTCGCGACAGGGGCCGACCCGGTCAGGGACGGCCTCGTCGCCAGCCTGAACCGGCCGGGCAGCAACGTCACGGGTGTGGTGTTTTTCGGCGCGGTCGTGGGGCCAAAGCGACTGGAGTTGCTGCGCCAGTTGGTGCCCACAGCGCCAACAATTGCAGTACTCGTTGGCCTGGAAAGCCCCGAAACCGTGGCAGAGCGAAGAGACCTGCAGACGGCGGCGCAAGCGGTCGGGCGGCAACTCATTGTATCTGTTGCGAAGAGTGAACGTGACATCGAGACCGCCTTTGCAACATTCGTCCAACGAGGGGCACGTGCGTTGGTCGCCGTCGGCGGCGCATTCATGTTCTCCCATCGGGAACAGATTGTAGCGCTGGCGGCTCGCCATGTGCTGCCGGCGAGCTATGCCAATCGCGAGATCGTCGCCGCAGGTGGTCTGATGAGCTACGGGGCTAGCATTCGCGATGCATACCACCAAGTCGGCATTTATGCGGGGCGAATTCTCAAGGGCGAGAGCCCGGCTAATCTCCCGGTCATGCAAGCCACAAAATTCGAGCTCGTGATCAACCTCAAGACCGCAAAGACGCTCGGCCTAGAGGTGCCACCGGCGCTGCTTGCGCTCGCCGACGAGGTCATAGAATGAGGCGCCGCGCGGTCATCACGCTGCTCGGCGGCGCGGCGACTTGGCCGTTGGCGGCACGTGCGCAGCAGCACCTGCCGGTGGTTGGCTTTCTCAATGCCGCTTCACCGGACCTATTTGCGCACGTTGTGAGGGCGTTTCGCCTGGGCCTGAATGAAACGGGCTACGGCGAGGGCAGGAATGTGGCGATCGAATACCGCTGGGCCGACACTCAGTACGACCGCCTGCCGGCGCTGGCCGCCGATCTGGTTCAGCGTCGGGTCAACGTGATCGCAACCGGCAGCAACATCAATGCCGCAATAGCTGCAAAGGCAGCGACTACGACGATTCCGATCGTCTTCCTGACAGGCGCAGATCCCGTCAAGGAAGGGCTTGTCGAGAGCCTGAACCGACCAGGCGGAAACCTCACCGGCGTTACCACATTGAACGTGGAGATAACGCCGAAGCGGGTTGAGGTGCTGCGCGAGGTTCTCCCAAAGACGACCACAATGGCCGTGCTCTTCAATCCGATCAACAATCCGGCTGTCATGGAGACCAATGTGCGCCAGGCAGAGGCGGCGGCCCATGCGCTTGGTGTCCGGATGTTGCACGTTCTCCAGGCGAGCACTGAACGTGACTTGGAGAGCGTGTTCTCAAACCTGGCCGACCTGAGAGCAGGCGGGCTCGTGATCAACGCCGATACATTTTTCTCTGGCAAGAGCGCTAAGCTCGCCGCGCTGGCCCTGCGACATGCGGTACCGGCGATTTCTCCCTATCGCGAGTTCGCCAGAGTCGGCGGCCTGATGAGCTACGGAGTCAGCATTACCGAACTGTACCGGCTCGTTGGCGTCTACACTGGGCGCATCCTCAAGGGTGAGGGGCCAGCCGACCTGCCGGTGCAGCAAGCTACTAAAATGGAACTGGTCATCAATCTCAAGACCGCCAAGGCGCTCGGCGTCGAAATCCCGCCGACCCTGCTCGCCCGCGCCGACGAGGTGATCGAGTGAGACGCCGTGCGTTCCTCGCGGCACTCGGCAGCGCGGCGGCGTGGCCGCTGGGCGCACAGGCGCAGCAGCCGGGGCGTCTACGCCGCATCGGCGTGCTGATGGGGATCGCCGATGGCCCGCTGGGACAAGCCTATGTGACGGCGCTCCTCGATGGGCTCCGGGATCTTGGGTGGAGCGACGGACAGAACATCAGTATCGATATTCGCTGGGCGGCTGGTAATGCCGATCAGATACGAACGCTTGCAAAAGAGCTGATCGATCGCAGGCCCGACCTCATCGTCGGGCAGAACACGCCGGTCGTAGCCGCGCTGCTGCAGGAAACGCGCACCCTTCCGGTGGTGTTCGTGAATGTGGCCGATCCGATCGGAAGCGGCTTTGTCCTGAGTTTTCCGCGACCGGGGGGCAACGTCACGGGGTTCATGGGCTTCGAGTCGTCGCTCGGGGGCAAGTGGCTGGAACTGCTCACGGAAATCGCGCCCCGCATCACTCGCGTCGCGTTCATCTTCAATCCGCAGGTCGCCGCGTATTCTCCGCTGTTCTTGCGCTCCGCCGAGGCTGGTACTGCGGCGTCTGGAATACGTGTGGTCGCCGCGCCGGTTCACAACGTGACGGAGATCGAATACGCCGTTGGCGACTTGGCGCGCGAGACGTACGGCGGCTTGATCATGCTCCCGGACAACTTCACGACCGTCCATCGCGAACGGATCATCGAGTTGTCCGCCCGCCACCGCATACCGGCCGTCTATCCGTTTCGTTACATCCCGGCGGAAGGGGGATTGATGTCCTATGGCCACGATGTGACCGATCTCCACCGGCGGGCCGCAACCTATGTGGATCGAGTCCTCAGGGGCGCGCAGCCGGCGGACCTCCCCGTGCAGGCGCCGATCAAGTTTGTCTTGGGCATCAATCTCAAAACCGCCAAGGCACTCGGCCTCGAAATCCCCGCGACCCTGCTCGCCCGTGCCGACGAGGTGATTGAGTAGAGGAAACCAAATGTCTGCTTGTGGCAGGGCTAGCTGGGCTGTCCCCGCTTCCCGTTCTCCCCCAGGACAGCCCCCATTTCTCCGGGGTGGCCGGTCATTGGCGCTCCCTAGGGGACTCGAACCCCTGTTTTCGCCGTGAGAGGGCGACGTCCTAGACCGCTAGACGAAGGGAGCAGCGGCGCCTGACATAGCCCCGAACGGGCGACGTCGCAAGCGGCGTGGGCAGCGTATCAGGCGCTCACCACCAGGCCCAGGACGCCCGCGCGGGCGATGGCTGCGGCGATCAAGCCCGCGGCCTTGGCCTCCTCGACGAAGCGGCGGCAGAAGGCGGCAGCCTGCGGCCGCTCCTTGGCGGTCGCGATAGCCACCGGAACGTCGAAATAGCTGCCCGGCAGGATACGCGAGCCGGACAGCGAAGCCTGCGCCGCGGCCAGCATCGGCACCACGTGGCTGAAGGCGTCGGCTTCGCCGGCGGCGAGCCGAGCGATGGCCTCACGCGGCGCGCCGGCCGGCACCGGGATCATGGCGGCGTGGCGCAACGTCGCCTTCAGGTGGACCTGTTGGGCGCTTCGCTCCGGCACCAGGATGCGGATGCCCGGCCGGTCGATCGCGTCGATGCTCGTAATCGGCGAGCCAGCCGGCACCAGGTAGGCGGTCTGCAGGTCGAGGACGCGCGGGCCGAACGCCATCGCTTCGGCGCGGTCGGCGGTGATGCCCAGGAACGTGACGTCGAGGGCGCCGTCGCGGAACGCCGCGGTGATGGCGGCGGGATTGTCGAACCCGATCAGCTCTGCCGGCATGCCGAGCCGCTGCGCGAGCGCCTCGCCGAGATCCGGGATCACGCCCGTCAGGCGACCCGTCGCCTGATCAGGTACGGCGAAATAGCTCACGGTCCACACGGCGACGCGCACCGTGCCGGTGGGGGCCAGCTCGCCTGCCGCGTCGCTCACGGCTCGGTGGCGAAGCGCAGGCGGCCGAGCGGGCGGAAGCTCGTCGCGTCGTAGGTGCGGATCTCCATCGCGCCGCCGATCTCCACCGTCACCACGATGCGATCGTCGGTCGCGGTGGCGGCGACGATGCGCGCGCCCTTGGGGAGCACTGCGGTGGCCTCGGTGAGCGCCGCACTTCCCCCACTCTTGAAAACACGATAGCCGATGACACCCAGCACGGCGGCGATGGCGATCAGCGTGGTGGCGCCGGAGATCGCCATCAGCCAGCGCACCTTCGCCATGAAGCGCGCGGCTTGCGGGTCGAGGGGCTCACCGTTCGGATCGCTCATGGCAGGACACATCGAGACTGTGACGGTGGCGGCGGCGGAGGCCGGCGAGCGGCTCGACCGCGTGCTCGCCGCGCATCTGGAGCTCTCGCGCACCCGCCTCAAGGCGCTGATCCTCGCCGGCGAAGTCGCGATCGGGGGGCGCACGATCCGCGATCCCGGCCAGCGCGTCAACGCCGGCGAGGCAATCGCAGTCGCGGTGCCGCCACCGCAGGCGGCGGTGCCGGAGGCTGAAGCGATCCCGCTCGCCGTCGTCTACGAGGACGACGACGTGATCGTCATCGACAAGCCCGCTGGCCTGGTGGTGCATCCGGCCGCCGGCAATCCGACCGGCACCCTGGTGAACGCCCTGATCGCCCACTGCGGGGCGAGCCTGTCGGGCATCGGCGGCGTGCAGCGGCCCGGCATCGTGCACCGCCTCGACAAGGACACGAGCGGCCTCCTGGTCGTCGCCAAGAACGACCGGGCCCACCAGGGGCTGAGTCTCCAGTTCGCCGACCATGGCCGCACCGGCCCGCTCGAACGCGGCTATCTGGCGTTCTCATGGGGCGCGCCGGAGCGCCCGCGGGGGACGATCGCCGCGCCGATCGACCGCCACCCCCACGCGCGCGACAAAATGGCCGTCCGGAAGGGCGGGCGCGAGGCCATCACCCATTGGCAGGTTCTCGAGCGCTACCAAGGCATTGTCGGGCGGCCGGTCGCCTGCCTGGTCGACTGCCGGCTGGAGACTGGCCGCACCCACCAGATTCGCGTGCACTTGGCCCATATCGGCCACCCACTCATGGGCGACGACGTCTACGGCCCCGGCTTCAAGACCAAGGCCGCCCACCTCGCCCCCAGGGTCCGCGAATCGCTGACGGATCTTGGCAGACAGGCCCTGCATGCCTATCTTCTGGGCTTCGAACATCCGATTTCCGGGGAAGAGCTGGCGTTCCGCTCGGAACTGCCGGCTGATCTCGCTCGTTTACGCCATGAGCTGAATGCCTGAAGGCCATGCGGCAGAGACGCGGGGTCGCAGAGAGACCTTAACCAAATCAACAGCTTGGTATCAGGTCACGGGGGCGTCACGACGACTTGAAGGGGGCGATCCCTATCTTCGCCCCGATTGGAACTGTATGCTGCGACTGCGATCAATGCTTCGCGGTCGCAACAGGAAATGCGCCGTTGGCTCGGGGAGCGACGGCAAACAGCCTGCCGATATGCGGGGGCTTGGATAGAATGGAGGGCGCTGATGGCCCGTGCTGCGACCTTACCGATCATCACAGCCGAATCCGGCCTTGCTCGGTATCTCGAGGAGATCCGGCGGTTCCCCATGCTGGAGCCGCAGGAGGAATACATGCTGGCCAAGCGCTGGCGCGAGCATGGCGACCGCGACGCGGCGCACCGGCTCGTCACCAGCCATCTGCGCCTAGTCGCCAAGATCGCCATGGGGTATCGCGGCTACGGGCTGCCGATCGCCGAAGTGATCTCCGAGGGCAACGTCGGCCTGATGCAGGCGGTCAAGCGGTTCGAGCCCGAAAAGGGCTTCCGCCTCGCCACCTATGCGATGTGGTGGATCAAGGCCTCGATCCAGGAATACATCCTGCGCTCGTGGTCTCTGGTGAAGATGGGCACCACCGCCAACCAGAAGAAGCTGTTCTTCAACCTGCGCAAGGCCAAGAGCAAGATTTCGGCGCTCGACGAGGGCGACCTGCGGCCCGACCAGGTGAAGACCATCGCCAAGCGGCTCGGCGTGACCGAGCAGGACGTGGTCGACATGAACCGCCGGCTCGGCGGCGACGTGTCGCTCAACTCGCCGATCCGCGAGGACGGCGATTCGGGCGAATGGCAGGACTGGTTGGTCGACGAGAGCTCGAGCCAGGAGTCCGTGCTGGCCGAATCCGAGGAGTTCGACAACCGCCGCAAGGCGCTCGGCCTGGCGCTCAACGTGCTCAACGAGCGTGAGCGCCGCATCTTCGAGGCGCGGCGGCTGGCCGAGGACCCGATCACCCTCGAAGAGCTCGCCGACGAGTTCAGCGTCTCGCGCGAGCGCGTGCGGCAGATCGAAGTGCGCGCCTTCGAGAAGGTGCAGAAGGCGGTGCGCAACCGCCTCGCGGAGATCGAAAGCCCGGCGACCGCTCCGGCGGCGTGACCGCCGCTCCGGCGGCGTGACCGCCGCTCCGGCGGCGTGACCGCCGCTCCGGCGGCGTGACGGCGCGCTTCAACACATCCGGCTGTTGATTGATGTCGGGGCGGCTACCACAGCCGCCCTTCTCCGTGTTATGGCGTCGTCATGGCCGGGCGAGCCGCGCCAGGCGGCGAGGGTTGTCCCGGCCATCCCGACAAACCAGGTACCGCCTTCGCCAATTCAATCGGGATCGCCGGGACAAGCCCGGCGATGACGAGCTGAGACTTTCAAGCGACTCATGCCATCCCTATCCCCACGCCGCCCGTACCGTATCGCCCGCTCGCGCACCGGCCTCGGCCTGTTCGCCACCAAGCCGATCCACAAGGGCGATTTCATCGTCAAGTACTGGGGCCCGCGCATCCCCAATTCGCTCGCCGACGAGCTCGACAACCGCTACCTGTTCGAGATCAACAAGCGTTGGACCGTCGACGGCTCGATCCGGCGCAACATCGCGCGCTACATCAACCATTCCTGCCGCCCCAATGCCGAGACCGACATCAAGAAGGGCGAGATCCTGATCTCGGCCATCCGGGACATCGCGCCCGGCGACGAGATCACCTACGACTACGGCAAGGAGCATTTCAACGGCTTCATCAGGCCGAAGGGCTGTCAGTGCGTGAAATGCCGGGAAAAGCGGCGCAAGGAGCGCGCCGCGAAACGCAACGGCAAGGCCAACGGCCGCGCACGCTGACGCCCACACCTCATCAACCGCACGCTACACGCCGGCCGCAATCGATGTCATGATCGACCCGCCATTCTTGCGGGAGATCACCCATGCCGACTTCATCGTTGCGTATGCTCGCGGTCTGTGCACTGACCGTTCTCGCCGCCTCCGCCGCCGCCCAAACTGCCGGCGCGCCCGATGCGACGCTGCGCTCGACGCCGGAAACCGTCATCTGGGGCTACATCACGGCCGACGTGCCGCCGGCGCTCACCATCAAATCCGGGCAGACGGTCAGGATCGACACGGTGTCCCACCAGGGGCTGCTCGCCCGGGAAGACCCGGCGGAGTTCTTCGGCAAGGCCGGCATTCCGCGCGACCAGGTGCTGCAGGACGCCATCGACATCCATCAGAAGGTGGCACGCGTCAAAGGCCTGAGCGCCCACGTGCTGACCGGCCCGATCTATGTGGAAGGCGCCGAGCCGGGCGACATGCTGGAAGTGCGCGTCCATCGGCTCGACCTGCGGGTGCCCTACGGGGTGAACAATTCCGGGCCGCGGGTCGGCGTCCTGCCGGACCTGCTCGCCGCGCCGGCGCCGAAGATCATCAAGTTCGATACCGCCCGCAACGTCGCGCTGTTCTCGCCGGAGATCGAAGTGCCGCTGTCGCCCTTCCTCGGCGTGATGGCGGTCGCCCCCTCGCGCGACGTGCTGCTGGTGAGTTCGCGCCCGCCCTGGCGCTGGGGCGGCAACATGGATTTCAAGCACCTCGTCCCCGGCGCCTCGCTGTACCTGCCGGTGTTCAACACCGGAGCCCAGTTCTACACCGGCGACCCGCACGCCGTGCAGGGCGACGGCGAGGTCAACGGCACCGCCATCGAGGCGTCGCTGACCGCGACCTTGCAATTCATCGTGCACAAGGGCGAAGGCAAGACGATGCGGTGGCCGCGCGCCGAGGACGCGGCGCACTACTACGCGATGGGAATGGACCTCAACCTCGACATCGCCATGCGGCACGCGACGCGGGAGACGGTCGAGTTCCTGCGCGAGAATTTCGCGCTGTCGGCCGCCGACGCCTATGCGCTCGCCAGCATCGCGGTCGATTTCCGCATCGGCGAAGCGGTCGATTCGGTGCAGCTGGTGTACGGCGCGATTCCGAAGAAGCTGTTCAAGAGCACGCCGCCGTTCTGGAGCGCCCGTTAAAACGATGCGAGACCCCGCGCGCCGCTGCTATCGGCGCCGGCGACGCGCGCGGATCATATCCAGCGTGACGGGGAAGAAATCCCACACGTCGACGCCGACGTCGACCTGGCGGGTCATGCCTTTGAGCTGGCCGTGGCTATGGCCGTGCAGGTCGAAGGCGCCCTTCGCCATCTGGTTCCAGGTGCGGAACGGATAGTGGCAGAGCACGAGCCGCACGCCGTCGAGCTCGAGCTCGCGATAGGCGCCGACGCTTGCCCAGCCGGCAAGCGCGAGCGTCTGCGCATCGTCGTTGTTGCCGGTAACGAGGTGCTTGGTGCCATTGAGGCGCCCGAGCACCGCGCCCATGCGCGCCGCCGTCTGACGGTAGGCGAAGTCGCCGAGATGCCACACCTCGTCGACGGCACCGACGCGCTCGTTCCAGCGTGCGATCATCGCCTCGTCCATCTCGGCGACCGAGCCGAACGGGCGCTTGAAGCGGCCGAGCGCGCCGCCGTGGCCGAAATGGGTGTCGGCCGTGAACCAGACGGTCAAGCGCTCACTGTCCCCAGGCGGCGAATGCGTCCTTGAACACCCGCTCGCCCGGATTGCCCTTTTCCACCGCGATGATGGCGCGCCGGCCGTTGTTGTAGACCACCGGCACGTCGAACCAGGCGCGCTCCTTGAGCAGCTGCAGGTTCCGTTCCTTCTCGCTGTCCACCGCCGACAGGCCCAGCAGGAAGAAGCCGGAGGTCACCTTCACGGCGAGGCCCGACAGCGGCGCGCCGCGCGTCTGCTCGGCCTGTTTCATCAGGATGCCCGGCACGTTGGAAATACCGCCGAACGGGAAATCAGCCGGCAGGTTGAACATGATCTCGACCGTATGGCTCGCCGGTAGCGTCTGATCGGTATTGCGGCGCATCGACAAGGTCATGGCGAGACGTCGCTCCGGAATCTCCACGTCGCAGCGCACCGCAAGCTCGGGCGCCTGGCCGGAGCCGGGCGAGACGGTC
The DNA here is from genome assembly GCA_963777755.1 of uncultured Alphaproteobacteria bacterium. GTDB lineage: Bacteria > Pseudomonadota > Alphaproteobacteria > Rhizobiales > Xanthobacteraceae > DATFWC01. The sequence goes on along the minus strand of CAVZSC010000034.1, from coordinate 669,358 downwards.
TCGGTGCGCCAGACCGCCGAGCCGATATAGCGCTTGCCGTTGGGGTCGGCCGGATCCTCCTCGTAGAGCACGACGCGCTGGGCGACCGCGGGCAGCGCCTGCTGGCCGGGCGGGGGCTGCTGCTGACCCGGGCGCGACGGTGTCGTGGGTTGTCCATCCTGGCCGACGCGGTCGGTGATCTTCGGTCGGGACGGCGCGGCGTCGCGCTGCGCCTGCGGCGCAAGCCCGCGCATGGCGCCGGTCAACGCCGCGATGCGATCGCGCATGACGTAGGCGGTCATGCCGATGCCGAGGATCACGAACAGGGTCAACAGGACCGCGACCAGCCCCTTGCGCGAGCGGGCCGGCTCGATGATCCCGGCGCCGTCGCCGAGCGGCGGGCCGCCCAGGGCTGCGCCGCCGTGCGGCTGGCGGGACGGCGGCCGCGGCGGTGGCGGCGGGCGCTCCGGTTGCCGCGCGCCTTGCGGCTCCGGCTGACGGGGTGGCGGAGGGGGCGGCGGCGCTTCGCGCGGCGGAGACACGTCGCGCCGCAGCGGGGTCGGCTCCATTCGCGGCTCGACGCGGTCGAGCTCGGGGACGTCGGTCGGCACGGATGCATAGGCTTGGCGGGCGTTTCGCGTCGCCTGGGCAGTCTTCTCGCCCAGCGCATCGACCTCGGCGACCACGTCGCGGAAACCCTTGAGGCCCTCGTCGGTCAGCGGGGCGCGCTCGCCGAATACGCGGTTGCGACCGCGCGTGGGCTGCGGCTCGGGAGCCCGCGGCTCCTCGGTGGCCTCGGGAGGCGGGCCTTCATCGGACGCGCGCGGCGGAGGAGGTGGCGGCACAGATGGCGGAGGGGCCGCAGCCTCACGACGCGGCGGAGGAGGAGGCTCCCGCCGCGGCGGCGCGGCCTCGCGGCGCGGCGACGGCGCGGGCGCCGGCATGGGCGGAGGCGGAGGAGCGGCCGCACGGCGCGCCGTTTCGGCGTCCGCCGCCAAGGCGCTCGGCGCTGGCGGGCTGGGCGGGGCGCTCGGCGTCGGCGCGTTCGGCGCCGGAGCGCCCGGCCGCACGCCCGACAAGGTATCGGGGCGCGGCGGCTCCATGCGCAAGCGGCGCGCCGCTTCCGCCTCCACCTTGCGGATCGCCTCCTCCAGCGCCAGGCGCTCGCGGGTGATCTCCGACTCGGTGAGCGGCGGATTCATGTTGCGCAATTGACCGACCAAAGCCGTGCGCGCGCGCTCGTAGAGCACGCGCCTCGCCTCGCCGGTATTCTTCTCGAGGCCGGCGACGGCCTTGCCGATGAGCGGGTAGTAGTCAGTCATCTGATCTCGGCTTCGGCTCCCATCGATATCTCTACGTTCAGGCTTCGAACGGGTTTTGCACCAGGATGGTGTCCTCGCGGTCCGCACTGGTCGACAACAGCGCTACCGGGCACCCGACCAGCTCCTCGATCCGGCGCACGTATTTGACCGCCTGCGCCGGAACCTCGGCCCACGAGCGCGCCCCGGCGATCGAGTCGTGCCATCCTTCGACCGTCTCGTAAATCGGCTCGACCTGCGCCTGCGCCCGTTCCCCCGCGGGAAGATAATCGATTTCGCGGCCGTCGAGTCGATAGCCGGTGCAAACTTTGATCTCCTCGAAACCGTCCAGGATGTCGAGCTTGGTCAGCGCCAGGCCGTTGATCCCGCTGGTGCGCACGGTCTGCCGCACCAGCACCGCGTCGAACCAGCCGCAACGGCGGCGGCGGCCGGTGACCGTGCCGAACTCGCGGCCGCGGTCGCCGATCAGGTCGCCGATCGCGTTCTTCTGCTCGGTCGGGAACGGCCCTTCGCCAACCCGGGTGGTGTAGGCCTTGCAGATCCCGAGCACATAGCCGATGGCGCCGGGACCGAGCCCGCAGCCGGTCGCCGCCTGCGCCGCAACGGTGTTGGAGGACGTGACGAAGGGGTACGTGCCGTGATCGACGTCGAGCAAGGCGCCCTGCGCGCCCTCGAACAGGATGCGCTTGCCCTCGCGGCGCTTGTCGTCGAGCAGCGACCACACCGTATCCATGAAGGGCAGGACCTTGGGCGCGACCCCCGCGAGCTCGTCGTACACGTCCTGCGGGCTGCGTTCGGCAAGCCCGAAGCCGCGGCGCAGCGCATTGTGATGGTGAATGAGGCGCTCGATCTTGCGGCTGAGCGTCGCGAGATCGTCGAGGTCGCCGAGGCGGATGGCGCGCCGGCCGACCTTGTCCTCGTAGGCCGGACCGATGCCGCGCCCGGTGGTCCCGATGCGGGTCGTGGTATTCGATCCCTCGCGCGCCCGGTCGAGCTCGCGATGCAGCGAGAGAATGAGCGAGGTGTTCTCGGCAATGCGCAGGTTGTCCGGCCCGACCGCCACGCCCTGCCCGCGCAGCCGCTCGATTTCCTCGATCAGCGCGTGGGGATCGAGCACGACCCCATTGCCGATGACGGAGAGCTTGCCCGGCCGGACCACGCCCGACGGCAACAGCGAGAGCTTGTAGGTGATCCCCTCGATGACCAGCGTGTGCCCGGCATTGTGGCCGCCCTGGAAGCGCACCACGATATCCGCCTGGGCCGACAGCCAGTCGACGATCTTACCCTTGCCCTCGTCCCCCCACTGGGACCCGACCACGACTACATTCGCCATTCAAGGCACCCTCACCCGCATGGTCGGAGTTCCCCGGGCCCACCATGCCGGGCTCGGCACAACCGGAGCCCCCTGGTCCGGGATAAAGGATGATCTTCCTTGAAGCAAGGCGCGCTCAGCCGCATGGTTTCCGTCGCCGGGGAACTCAAAGGGCCGTGGGAGGGCGGACAACCATCTCAATGGGGTCGGGGATGCCGCCTCGCCCTGCCCCCAGCGACACAGGCTCACAATCCGAAGCGCCGCCGCACATCGTCCATTTCTTCGTCGGTCGCGATCTTCCTTTCGCAGACCTCGCGCTTCGCCAGTTCGGTCTGGGCCATCTGTTCGTCCGTCAAGCGCTGGCGATCAGCATCCGGGGTCGCAAACGCCAGCAGAAAGCGGGCGGCGAACTCCTGATCGGCCACGGGCAGTTGCCGCACCGTCGCAATGGCTTCTTCGAGGAGCTTGATCATGATCACATCTCGTCGTCACAAACTCAGAACCGCAACGGCTTCGCCTGCGTCACATGCGGCAATTGCTGCACCTTGTCGAGCACCTCGGGCGGAACCGCGCCGTCGACCTCGACCAGGGCGATGGCGTCGCCCCCCTGCGACTGGCGGCCGAGGTGGAACGTCGCGATGTTGATGCCGGCGTCGCCCAACAGGCTGGCGAACTGCCCGACGAAGCCGGGCTTGTCCTTGTTGGCGACGTACAGCATGGAGGGCCCGAACTCCGCCTCCATGCGGATGCCCTTGATGTTGACGATACGCGGGCGGCCGTCGTGATAGACGGTGCCGGACACGTGGCGCGTCTGGCGCTGCGTGGTGACAGTGAGCGTGATCAGGCTGTCGTAGTCGCCTTCCGCCTGGCGGGTCGTCTCCTCGACGGCGATCCCGCGCTCCTTGGCGACGATCGGCGCCGAGACCACGTTGACGTCCTGCAGCATCGGGCGCAGCAGCCCGGTCATGGCGGCCGAGGTCAGCGCCTTGGTCTTCATCTCGGCCACCGCGCCCTCGTAGGTCAGCTGGACCCTGGTGATGCCGCTCTCGGTCAGCTGTCCGGCGAACGAGCCGAGCTTCTCGGCGAGGTCGATGAAGGGCTTGAGCTTCGGCGCCTCCTCGGCGGTGATGGAGGGGAAATTCACCGCGTTGGAGATCGCGCCGCGCAACAGGTAGTCGGACATCTGCTCGGCGACCTGCAGCGCCACGTTCTCCTGCGCCTCCATGGTGGAGGCGCCGAGATGCGGCGTGCACACGACGTTGGCGTGGCCGAACAGCGGGTTCTGGGTCGCCGGCTCTTCGGTGAACACGTCGAAGGCGGCGCCGGCGACGTGGCCGGAATCGAGCGCCTGACGCAACGCAGCCTCGTCGACCAGCCCGCCGCGCGCGCAATTGACGACGCGCACGCCTTTCCGGGTTTTCGCCAGCGCGGCCGCGTCGATGATGTTCCTTGTCTTGTCGGTCAGCGGCGTATGCAGCGTGATGAAGTCGGCGCGCCGCAACAGATCGTCGAGCTCCACCTTCTCGATGCCGAGATCGAGGGCGCGCTCGGATGACAGGTAGGGGTCGAACGCGACCACCTTCATCTTGAGCCCGTGCGCGCGCTCCGCCACGATCGAGCCGATATTGCCGCAGCCGACGACGCCCAGCGTCTTGCCGGTGATCTCCACTCCCATGAACTTGTTCTTTTCCCACTTGCCGGCCTGGGTCGAGGCGTCGGCCTGCGGGATCTGCCGCGCCAGCGCGAGCATCAGGGTGATCGCGTGCTCCGCCGTGGTGATCGAATTGCCGAACGGCGTGTTCATCACGATGATGCCCTTGGCGGTCGCCGCCGGAATGTCGACGTTGTCGACCCCGATGCCGGCGCGTCCGATCACCTTCAGGCTCTTCGCCTTCTCGAGGATCTTTTCCGTGACCTTGGTGGCGGAGCGGATCGCCAGCCCATCGAAGCCGTCGATGATCGCGGCGAGCTTGTCCTTGTCCTTGCCGAGGTTCGGCTGGAAATCGACTTCGACGCCGCGATCCTTGAAAATCTGCACGGCGGCGGGCGACAGCGCATCGGAGATGAGGACCTTCGGCGGCATGATGGGACCCTTGTTTGTGCCTGCTGATGCCGGAGCGCAGCGGCCGCTCCGGCTCTCGCTGATGACGGCGAAACTGCGCGAAGAAGCGGTCAGGCCGCCTTGGGCAGCGCGTCCTTGGCCTGGGCATAGGCCCATTCGAGCCACGGCATCAGCGCCTCCACGTCGGAGGCTTCCGCGGTGGCCCCGCACCAGATGCGCAGACCCGGCGGCGCGTCGCGATAGGCGGCGATGTCGTAGGCGACGCCCTCCTTCTCCAGCGCCGCCGCCATGCCTTTGGCGAACGCGGCCTGCCCGTCGGCGGAGAGGCCGCTGACCACCGGGTCGACAATCTTGAGGCACACGGACGTGTTGGAGCGGATCGCCGGATCCTGCGCCAGGAACGCCACCCAGGGCGTGCCCGCCACCCAATCGGCGATGACTTTCGTGTTGGCGTCGGCGCGGGCGATCAGACACTTCAGGCCGCCGATCGACTTCGCCCAGGCGAGCGTATCGAGATAGTCCTCGACGCACAGCATCGACGGGGTGTTGATCGTCTCGCCTTCGAAGATGCCCTCGATCAGCTTGCCGCCCTTGGTCATGCGGAAGATCTTCGGCAGCGGCCACGCCGGCTTGTGGGTCTCCAGCCGCTGTACCGCGCGCGGCGAGAGGATCAACATGCCGTGTGCCGCCTCGCCACCCAGCGCCTTCTGCCAGGAGAACGTGACGACGTCGAGCTTGGGCCAGTCGAGCGCCTGGGCGAACGTGGCTGACGTCGCATCGCAGATGGTGAGCCCCGCCCGGTCGGCCGCGATCCAGTCGGCATTCGGCACGCGCACGCCCGAGGTTGTTCCGTTCCAGGTGAACACGACGTCGGTTGCGGGATCGACCTTGGCGAGATCGGGCAATTCGCCATAGGGGGCGGCGAGCAGGGTCACGTCCTTGAGCTTGAGCTGCTTGGTGATGTCGGTCACCCAGCCCTCACCGAACGATTCCCAGGCCAGCACCGTTACCGGGCGGGCTCCGAGCAGCGACCACAGCGCCATTTCGACCGCGCCGGTATCGGAGGCGGGGACGATCCCGATCCGGTAATCGGCCGGGACCTCCAGCACGGCGCGGGTGAGATCGATGGCGCGCTTGAGCTTCGCCTTGCCGATCTTCGACCGGTGCGAACGTCCGAGAACCGCGTCGGTAAGGGTCTGCAGGCTCCAGCCGGGGCGCTTGGCGCAGGGGCCGGAGGAGAAATGCGGGATGATCGGCCGCACGGAAGGCTTCTGGCTCGTCATGACTTTACCCTTCCAGATAGGCGCCCCTCGGTGGGGAGGGGTGTCCCGCGGTCGGGGATACGCGACGATCAGGCCCGGGTCAACTCGTCGAACTGCGGAGACGGGGCAAAACGGGCGCCCTGGAGAGGGCGTCGGTCCTGCCGCCGGAAGGACGGGTGACGGAGAGCGCGTTTAGAATTTCAGGCCGGCGGCCACCCGGCCGGAGAGGAGCTGGGCGCTCATGTCGGGCAGGTTCGAGAACCGCACCCATTCGAATTCGCCGCGCACGAACACGTTCTGCATGAGCGCGATGTCGATGCCGGCGCCGGCCGCATAGCCGTAGGCGTAGACCGTCCTGCGCTCGAACTCGGTGAACGGCCCATACTGGAAGGACGCTCCGGTGTTGGGATCGTCCACGACGGCGGTCACCGTCGCATTGCGCGCAGTCTCGACGCGGCCAAACGCCAGCCCGCCCATCAGGTAAGGCATGAAGCGGCCCATGGCCCAGCCGGCGCGCGCGCGCAGTGTACCGAAGTCGGTGATCTTCATGGACCCGTCGGCGCTGATGGTGGTGTGATATTGCAGGCCGTCGCCCGGGCTGACGAGCCGCGACAGCGAGCCCGAGGACTGTCCGAACAGCGAGGTGCGGTTGTAGTTCAGCTCCAGGCCGAGGATAGCGTTTTCCCACTGAGTGTTGTAGCCGATGAACCCGCCCCAGCTGACGTCGCGGCGGTCGGCGGTCCCGAGGATCGGCCACTGCGAGACCAGACCGCTCTCCTCCAGGGTCGACTCGCGCAGGATATGGTGGATCAGCGATTCCGCCGAATGGGTGAAATCCATCTGGGCGTTGCCGTAGCCGGCCTGTCCGCCGACATAGAAACCGCTCCAGCGATCGTAGGTCGCAAACTGCGGCTCGAACGCCTCCGATCCGCGCAGAAAGCCGAGATCGGCCGCAACCGCAGTCTGTGCCAGCCCCAGCATCGCCAGGCCACAGACCGTCCCGCACACGGACTTCGTCATCGCACTCAACTCCACGCCAATCTTCACGCGGCGTCATCATCAACGATTAACCTTAACGAACCCCTATCGTCGTCGCGTTCCTTGCCAGAGGAGAAAACAGGAACGGCGCGGGAAAGCTCCCGCGCCGTTCTTCGCTTTCGCGCTTTGCAGCGGTGTCGTCAGCCCTTGCGCATGAGCGGCGCATAGACCGGCTGGGGTGCGACCGGCTCGTTGAACAGCCAGCGCATGCCGACCTTGAAGTCGTGCGAGGTCAGGTCGCTCAGGGTGTAGAAGGCCTGGGCGCCGCCAGTGTTGCCGCAGCCGGCTGCGCTGCAGTTCACGATGCCGGAGTCCGCGCTGCCCATGTTGAGATAGCGGTAGGCGATCTCGAGCTTGAGGTTGTTCGAGACGTTGTAGGCAAGGCCGGCATGCAGTGCCCACGCGAAGGTCCAGGTGACATGGTCCTGGTCCGCCAGGCCGAAGCCCACGGTGCCGTTGGAGATGACGCCGAGGTCGTGGATTGCAGCAACGTTGTGGCGTGCGCCACCGACGCCGACGCCGACGAATGGCGTGAGGCACCACCAGGTGCCGAGGTCGGCATAGACGTTGGCGAGGAACACCGACGCCTGATGATCGGCGTCATACACGTCGAAGCAGCGTCCGCCCGGACAGAACTCGATGAAGCTGCCGATCGCTTTCACCTTGGTGGAAGCGCGGTATTCGCCGGTGAAGTCGGTCCGCAGCCAGTTGTTCCACTGGTAACCGCCGCCGAACCCGACAAAGGCCGTGTCCTTGATGTCCCTCTGGTCGATGCGCCAGCTGGCCGGCCAGACGAACCCGGGGTTGGTCTGATTGTGGCCGAAATCCTTGAACTGTTGGCTGCCGACGCCCACGTCGCCGCGCAGATACCAGCCGCTGGTGAAGTCTTCGACCGGCGCCTGCACGCGCGGCAACGGCGGCGGTGCGATAGGTCCAAGATCGGCCGCGAACGCCCCTGGGATCATGACGAATGCTGCCGCTCCCGCGAGCACGATACTTCTAAGGCTGCCCATGGCTTCGTCCTTTCTCCAACAGGGCACGCCGGGCGACGGCCCCTACTCGACGATACGGGCGCGCGAAAGCGCCACTGGAGTGGACGATGGCGGATAATCCTTAAGCGCGGCTTAACCTTACCTTTTAACCGCGAATATTAATGATGACTGCTTCGTTAACAGTCGTCGCCTAGTCAAACCGTCAAAGGAAAAAGCCGCGAAACGCTTCGCTGATTAAGCGATCGTTAACGGCCCGGGGCGAGCCCCGGAGCCAATGGATCCTGGTTGGGCATAGTTCCCGCAGGGCTGGCACAGCCCCCGCCCGGGGGAAGCGTCAGTCGTCGTCTTCAAGCTCGCCGATGTGATGCTGGGCGTAGAGCTCGAGGCCGAGCTTCTTGACGAGGTCGAGCTGCGTCTCGAGGAAGTCGATGTGCTCCTCCTCGTCCTTCATCAGCTGCTCGAACAGATCGCGCGACACGTAGTCCTTGACCGAATGGCAGTACGTCGCCGCCTCCTGATAGAGAGAGCGCGCGTCGATCTCCGCTGCGAGATCGCAATCGAGCACTTCCTTCACGGTCTGCCCGATGCGCAGGGGGTCGAGCACCTGCATATTCGGGAACCCCTCGAGGAAGATGATGCGCACCGTGAACTTGTCCGCGTGCTGCATTTCCTCGATCGATTCCTTGCGCCACTTCTTGGCGAGATCCTTGTAGCCCCAGTTGTCGAGCAGCCGATAATGGATCCAGTACTGGTTGATCGCGGTGAGCTCGCTGCGCAGCCCCCTGTTGAGATACTCGATGACCTTCGGATCGCCCTGCATGGCTTCGCCTGTTCCGCCGATGAAATGTAGGATGTGGTGGGCAACACGCGGCTAGTGATTTCGAACGGTTCGAATCTAGCCGATAAGTCGGGGGGCCGCTACCGGGTTCCCGGTATTGTGGTGATGTCGACGGGCGATTTCTTTCGTTCGGCGGGGCTGAGTTGCCGCTCTCGCGTCGAGCGCCAGCGCGGCCGCGATCACCGCTCACGGATCAGGGCTGGTGATGCCCCTTCATCGGGCAGTGATCGCACGCCGCGGCACCGGCCAGCGCCTCGTCCATGATCCGCCGGATCGTGCGTGCACAGCGGCCGCACTGCGCGCTGCAGCCGAGACAGCCGTACACCTGGCCGGCGGTGCGCGGGGCGTCGGGCGCGGCCACGACGTTGCGCACGTCGTGGTCAGTCAGCACATTGCACGAGCAAACGATCATGGAGAGGAACGGACCGATTGTTGCAGAAGAAACGATATCCCAATTCCTAGCCGACGCTTTGACAAGAATCAAAACGAAAAAGCCCTTCTTTGACGATTTCTAAACTGAATGGAGCACGGGAACGCAATCGACCGCAGAATATCGCAAGTCTTGTCAAGAAGAGGTCTACGGGGAGTGCGTATAGCGGCCCCCGGGGGCTGGAGGGCCGCGTTGGATCAATGGATCGGCGGCAGGCGGGTGGGGGACTCGGTCTTGACCTGTTCGGCCTGGGTGGTGTTCTGGCCGCGGCTCGCCGCCATCTCGGATTCCATTTTCTTGCGCTCCTCCGCCGTCATCGGCCGGGTGTCGCGGCGCGGTGCGGGCTCCTGGAGCAGCATATAGGCTGGAGGCGTCTCCGAGCGGGGCGGCACCCCTTCGGGCAGGCCGCCGAGCATCCGCGGCCAATTGTCGGCCACCACGTGGGAGACCGAGGAGCAGGCCGACAACAGGGCGCAGGCGAGGATGCCGGCGAGACCGGCAAGCCGTGCGACATGAGGTCTCAACGACGATCCCGATCTATCGGCCACGCTTCACCTGGCACACGCCCCGCAGAAACACACCTGCCGCCAGGACAGTCCAAGAATAAGGACAAAAGAAGATTAAGGTGGGGCTTTATGCCGCCGCCTGGGCGAGGGCCTCGACGATCCCGTCCACCAGCTCCTCCACCAGGAGCTTGTCGTCGCCTTCGCCCATCACGCGGATCACCGGCTCGGTGCCGGACGGCCGGATCACCAGCCGCCCGTGTCCGTTGAGGCGGGTCTCCGCCTGCGCGATGGTCGAACGCACGGTCGCGTCGTCGAGCGGCTTGCCGGCCCGGTACCGCACGTTCTTGAGCACCTGCGGCAGCGGCTCGAAGCGATGGCAGACCTCGGAGACCGGGCGATTGAGCTTCTTCACCACGGCGATCACCTGGAGCGCCGCGACGAAGCCGTCGCCGGTGGTCGTGTAGTCGGACATGATGATGTGGCCGGACGGCTCGCCGCCCAGATTCACGCCCCGCTCGCGCATCGTCTCGAGCACGTAGCGGTCGCCGACCGGCGTGCGCGCGAGGGCGATCCCCAGGCCGCCGAGGTGCCGCTCGAGACCCAGATTGGACATCACGGTGGCGACCACGGCCGGCTTGGCAAGCCGGCCATCCTCTCTTCCAGGCCCCCGCAATGACGGCGAGCAGCTGGTCGCCATCGACCACATGTCCTTTTTCGTCGACGATGACGACGCGATCGGCGTCGCCGTCGAGCGCGATGCCGATGTCGGCGCGCATCTCCCGCACCTTGCGCGCCAGCGCTTCCGGCGCGGTCGATCCGCACTCCTTGTTGATGTTGAAGCCGTCCGGCTCGACGCCGACCGCGAACACCTCGGCGCCGAGCTCCCACAGGGCCGCGGGCGCGACCTTGTAGGCGGCACCGTTGGCGCAGTCGATCACCACCCTCAGTCCGTCGAACTCGATCGACTTGGGCAGCGTGCGCTTGGCGAACTCGACGTAGCGATCCTGCACGCCGTCGATGCGCTTGGCGCGCCCGAGATCGGGCGACTTGGCGACGCGCTTGCGCAGGTCGGCTTCGACCAGCCGCTCGATCTCGTGCTCGAGCTCGTCCGAGAGCTTGTAGCCGTCAGGCCCGAACAGCTTGATGCCGTTGTCGTCGTATGGATTGTGCGAGGCCGAGATCATGACGCCGAGATCGGCGCGCATCGAGCGTGTCAGCATGGCGACCGCCGGGGTCGGAATCGGTCCGGTGAGCAGCACGTCCATACCGACCGAGGTGAAGCCAGCCACCAGCGCGTTCTCGATCATGTAACCGGAGAGCCGAGTGTCCTTGCCGACCAGCACCCGATGGCGATGCTCGCCGCGCTGGAACAACAGGCCGGCCGCCTGCCCGACCTTCAAGGCGAGGTCCGCGGTCAGCGTCCCGTTGTTCGCCTTGCCGCGAATGCCGTCGGTTCCGAAATATTTGCGCACCATACCCCCTCGTCCCCTTGGGCGGCGACCGCGCCGGTATTCCGGGTCGATTCTGCGCCCGCCGGTTGCCGATCATAGGGCAATACGGCGCAAAAAGTGTTCAAAATATGTAAGGAATGGTTACAGCAGCGCGCTGTCGGATTTGGCGCGGCAGGCGAAATTGGCCTAAGGGGAACGCGTCGGGTAATCTGTCCGGGACGTCGAAAACCAAAGGGGGAGACGTGTTCCGTCGAAGCTTGCTCGCGATCGCCGCGGCCCTGGCGCTGACCGGCGCGGCAGCCGCCAATGACGCCGACCTGTGCGGCGAGGACAGCACCGAGCCGTCGCTGCGGGCGGAGGCCTGCACGCGCCTGATCCGGACCGGGAAATATCGCGGCAACAACCTCGCCGCCGTCCACAACAATCGCGGCATCGCCTATCGGGAGCTCAACGACTTCGCCCGCGCGCACAGCGACTATAGCGAGGCCGTCCGCCTCAATCCGCTCTACGAGAAGGCCTTTTACAACCGCGCCCTGTTGTGGACGGCCCGCAACGAGCCGGCCCGGGCGGCCGAGGACTACACCAAGGCCATCGCCATCAATCCGCGACTTGCCGACGCGCTGGTCAACCGCGGGCTGCTGGCGCACGCAAAGGGCGAGCTCGACAAAGCCATCGCCGACTACGACCAGGCGATCCGGGTCAACCCGCGCATGGTACGGGCCCTCTTCAATCGGGCGCTCGCTCTCGGCGACAAGGGAGAGCTCGAACGCGCCCTCGGCGACTACCGGGAGGTGATCCGCCTCGAGCCGCGCGACGCCGACGCCTACCTCAACCGCGGCAACCTGTGGCAACGCAAGAATGATCTCGAGCGCGCGCTCGCCGACTATGCGACGGCGGAACGACTCAATCCGCAGGATCCCGACATCTACTTCAACCGCGCCAATGCGCATCGGCTGCACGGCGAAACCGACAAGGCGATCGCCGACTATGATCGGGCCATCCGGCTCGCGCCCGGCGTGGCCGCCGTCTACAGCAACCGGGCGCTCGCCTGGGCGCAAAAAGGCGATCATGCCCGTGCCATCGCGGATGCGAGCGAGGCGATCCGCATCGACGGGAAATTCTTCCCCGCCTATGTCAACCGCGGCGACGGCTATTCCGCCACGCGCGAGCTCGAGCGCGCGGTCGCCGACTACAGCGAGGCTTTGCGGCTCTCCCCCAGCGCGGTTGCGGCGCTCAAGGGCCGCGCCCGGACCCTGGTCGCGCTGGGCAGGCCCGATTCCGCGCTCCCCGACCTCGACCAGTTGATCCGGATCGATGCCAATGACGCGGTCGCGTTCAACAACCGCGGCGCCGTGTGGGAGAGCAAGGGCGATCTCGAGCGCGCGCTCGCCGATTACGGCGAAGCGGCGCGAATCGATGCGCGCTACGCGCTGGCGCACCGCAATCTCGGCAGCATGCTCGCCCGCGCCGGCAAGGCCGATCGCGCCGTCCCGGAGCTCACTCTGGCAATTCGTTTCAGCCCGACCGACGCCGAGGCCTATCGATTGCGCGGCGAGGCGATGAAGGCGCTCGGCCGCAAACAGGATGCCGCCGCCGACTACCGCAAGGCGCTGACGCTCGACCCGAGCGAGGAGACTCGACGCAAGGCCGAAGCGGGCCTTGCGGATCTCGACCGGCCTGCCGCCGATCGGCGGGAATGAACCGAGCGTACAGCCGGGACGAGACATGCCGGAGCCGCGCGCCATCATCGGGAACATCGCACCCTACCTTCGACTGTTGCGCGAGCACGAAGTCTTCTGCGAATTGCCCGAGCCCGCGCTCAAGGACTTGGTGGTGCGGGGCGATCTGTTCGGCTTTGCCACGAACGAGCTGATGCTGCGGCAGGGCGAAGCGGGCGACTCCGCCTGGCTGGTGACGCAGGGCGAAGTCGACATCTTCATCGACGGACCGCAGGGACCGGTTCAGCTCGGGGAGGCTTCGACCGGGGCCCTCATCGGAGAGGTCGGCGTCTTTGCCGACGTCGCGCGTACCGCCAGCGTGCGTGCCCGCAGCCCGGTCGAAGCGCTGCGGATCAGCCGCGCCGACATGTTGCAGATCGGCGGCGACAACCCCGCCTTCCTGCGTGCCGTCATGAAGCAGCTCGGCGCGCGCATCGCGGCATTCAACCAGGCGATCGCCTACTATACCCACGCGTTGGATCGACTGGAGCAGCAGGAGCTCGACCCGAAGGAGCTGGACCCGGACAGTCTCGCGCTCGCACCGCAGGCGCTGCCGGAGCTCGCCGGCTTCGCCTACCGGTTTCGCCGCGTGGCCGAGCGGATCGGTTTGCGCCGCTCCGGCACGATGCAATGATGATTGCCACAGAGGACAATCGGGAGGACCGCGGGCGATGACCCTTACAAGACAGCAATTCGAGTTCCTGCGCTCGATCGACACGCCGACCGTCTGCAATCTGATCGAGATCGTTGCGCCGGAGCGGCGGGGAGGCGGTTACACCGTCCAGCACCTGCATTGCCCGTTTCCCGACCTTCCGCCCATGGTCGGCTTCGCCAAGACCGTCACCATCCGGGCCAAGGATGCGGTGCCGCTCGGGCAAGCCGGCTACATGCAGAAGCGCCTCGACTATCTCAACTACGTCGCTGCCGCACCGAGCCCCGGCATCGTCGTCATCGAGGACCTGGACGATCCGGTCGGCTACGGCGCGTTCTGGGGCGAGGTGCAGTCGAACGTGCACAAAGCGCTCGGCTGCCTCGGCACCATCACCAACGGCTCGATCCGCGACATCCCGCAGATCGCCGCCGGGTTCCAGATGCTCGCCGGATCGATCGTGCCGTCGCACGCCTATGTACACGTGGTGGATTTCGCCCTCGACGTGACCATCCACGGCATGGCGGTGAAGAGCGGCGATCTCATCCACGCCGACCGGCACGGCGCGGTGGTCGTGCCGCCCGACAAGATCGACGCGATGCAAGGCGCCGCCGAGGGCCTGAGCGCGCGCGAGGCGAAGATCATCGCGGCAGCACGCAGCCCGGGCGTCACGGTCGAGCAGATCAAGGCAGCCATGAAAGGCTGACGGCTAGTGCGGCCGGATTTGAAGTTCCTACGAGCTCGCCGCAACCTCCTGTGGGAACTTCAAATCCGTAAGCCGCACTAGAATCATTGATATTGCTAGTGCTCCTTTTGATTCCGAATTTCGCACCAGAGGATGCCGCGAAGTGATGCGAAATTCGGAATCGGAGCACTAGACATGCGCAGGGATCGGCGCGAGACGAATCCGGCCTTTGGCGATCGCAGGCTCAAGCTCGGCACCTTCCAGACCAATCTCGACAGCGGCTGCGTCATGTCGGACCTGGAGGGCCGGCTGGACATCACCTGGCCCAACACGGTTGCGCTGGCGAAGCTCGCCGACGAGATGGAATTCGAGGCGATCGTGCCGGTCGCGCGCTGGCAGAGCTTCGGCGGGGCGACCAATCCGCAGGGGCCCGGCTTCGAGGCCTATACGTGGGCGGCCGGCATCGGCGCCCTGACCGCCAAGCCAGGCGTGTTCGCCACTTCGCACGTGTCCCTCAACCATCCGATCATCGCCGCCAAGCAGTCGACGGTGATCGATCACATCAGCAACGGCCGCTACGCCCTCAACATCGTCACCGGGTGGAACCAGCCGGAAATCGACATGTTCGGCCAGACCATGCTCGGCCACGCGGAGCGCTATGCCTGCGCCGAGGAGTGGCTCGCCGTCGTCAAGCGGCTGTGGACCGAGGACGAGGCGTTCGACCACGAGGGGACCTATTACAGGATCAGACAAGGTTACCTGCAGCCGAAGCCGATCCAGCTCCCCTATCCGGCGATCATGAACGCCGGCGCGTCCGAGCGCGGCCGTCACTTCGCCGCCAAGCACTGCGACCTCGTCTACACGGTCATCCGCACCGGCGGCCTCGACGAATGCAAGGCGCACGTGGCGGCCTACCATCGGCTCGCGCGCGAGGAATACGGCCGCGACGTGCGGGTGTGGACGTTGGTCAATATCGTGCAGGGCGAGACCGAGAAGGAGGCGCGCGCCTTCTACGACTATTACGTCCACCAGAAGGGGGACTGGGAAGCCGCCCGCAACATGATCGACACGTTCATGCTGGAGATCAACCAGCGCAACGTTCCCCCCGAACGGATAAAGCCGCTGCAGGAGGCCTTCATCCAGGGCTGGGGCGGCATTCCGCTGGTCGGCACGAAGGAGCAGATCGTCGACGGGCTCGCAACGCTGTCGCGCGCCGGCCTCGATGGCGTGCTGCTATGCTGGCCACGGTTCGAGCAGGGCATGCGCGAGTTCCGCGACGTGACCTATCCGCTGGTCCGGCAGGCGGGCTTGCGGGACCCTTCACCCTGAGACTGAAGAGACGGGTCAACTGCGCCGCGCGCGGACAAGGAGCGGCCCGAAGATCAGGGCGAACCCGCCGAACGCCGCGACCCACGCCAGCGCCGCGACGTGCAGCAGCACGACATCGGGGCTGAACGCCGCGACGATGCGCGTGAGCACCGCGACGAGCGCGCCTGCATAGATCGCCTGCGTTCCAGGGCCGGCCTCGAGCTTTTGCCCGGTGTGCCCGAGCG
Organism: uncultured Alphaproteobacteria bacterium; assembly: GCA_963777755.1. Taxonomy (GTDB): domain Bacteria; phylum Pseudomonadota; class Alphaproteobacteria; order Rhizobiales; family Xanthobacteraceae; genus DATFWC01. Next base: position 653,564 of record CAVZSC010000034.1, on the reverse strand, counting down.
AAGCCCGCGTCATCACGGCGAGCGTCATGAGCCCAACCGCGCCGGCGGTCCAGGCGTGAATGCCGGCGCTCGCCGGAACGCCGGCGGGCCAGACGATTGATGCTCCGACGAGCAGGAAGCCGAGCGGCACAAAGGCGTAGCCGACGTGCAGGACGAGGACGAGCCGATCGGCGAGCGTCCGGTCGCCCGCCCAGCGCGAAAGCCGCACCGCCTGCAGTACACCGGCGCCGAGCAGGAGAACGGCAGTCAGGACGTGGGCCGGCGCCACCGCCCAGGCGGCCAGGGCAGCAGCGGCAATCCCGAGACTGACGGCATCGAAGCGCGCGAATGGCGTCGGCAGACGGCCGGGATTGACCCGGGTGATCCAGTTGTGGGTGAAGCTCGGGACGATGCGTCCGCCGATCAGCATGATCAGCCCGATCGCCCCCGCGATGCCGATCCGCGTGCCATAGACGGCTACGCCGCGCACAATGGCTTCGGCGTGAAACGTCGCATTGCCGACGATCAGGATCCCGACGATGCCGATGACGCGCAGGTTCCGCCAGTTCTCGCCGGCGAGGATCTCGCGCAGCATCAGCGCCGCCAGCGTGGCGAGAAACGCCACGTCGATGACCGCCGCCGGTACGGCCCCGATTTTCGCCGAGAACAGAACGCCGATACGCCCCGCGAGCCACAGCGATGCCAGCGCGGCGAGCGGCGCGCCGTTGATCGGCAGGTGCCCGGTCCAGTTGGGGACGGCGGTGAGCAGGAAGCCCGCCACCACGGCGCCCACGTAGCCGTAGAGCATCTCGTGCATGTGCCAATCGAGCGGCGCGAACGCGGTGGGCAACGCGAGCTCGCCGAAATATTGCGGCAGCCACAGGAGGATGCCGAGCGCAGCCCACAGGGCGCCGCCGAGAAAGAACGGACGGAAACCGTAGGAGAACAGGGCGGGCCCGGCATAGAGCCGGCGCCGCGCGAGCGCAGCAGGCATCGACATGCGCGCTTGATAACCCGAGGCCAGCCGTATCTCTTTGATCTGGATCAGTGACGAACGCGAATCGCCGCAGCAAAACGCCCGCCGTTTGGCGGGCGTTCCAACGTTCCAGGCAGATCGTTTACGCCTGCGGCTGCGGCTCCAGGCCGCCGGGCTCGGGCCGCGGCCGGGTCTTGCCGGTGGGCGGCACCGCCGAGGCTCGCGGCTGCACCGGTTCGGACAGGCCTTCGCGCACCGGAGGCTTGCCGGCGAGCAGATCCTTGATCTCCTCGCCCGACAGGGTCTCGTACTCGAGCAGCCCCTTGGCAAGCACCTCGAGGTCGGCGCTCCGCTCGGTGAGGATGGTCTTCGCCTCGCCATAGCCTTCCTCGACCAGCCGTTTGATCTCGGCGTCGATCTTCTGCACGGTCTGCTCGGAGATGTTCTGCTGGCGCGACACCGAGTAGCCGAGGAACACCTCTTCCTGGTTCTCCCCGTAGGCGACGGTGCCGAGCGCATCGGACAGGCCCCAGCGCGTCACCATCATCCGAGCCAGCTTGGTCGCCTGCTCGATATCGGAGGCGGCACCGGATGTCACCTTGTCGTGGCCGAATATCAGCTCCTCGGCCACCCGTCCGCCCATCATGATGGCGAGCCGCGAGGTCATCTGCTCGTAGCTCATGGACAGCTTGTCGCGTTCCGGCAGCTGCATCACCATGCCGAGCGCCCGCCCGCGCGGGATGATGGTCGCCTTGTGCACCGGATCGGTCGCCCTGACGTTGAGCGCGACGATGGCGTGGCCGCCCTCGTGATAGGCGGTCAGCATCTTCTCCTCTTCGGTCATGACCAGCGACTTGCGCTCGGCGCCCATCATGACCTTGTCCTTGGCATCCTCGAACTCGACCTGGGTGACCATGCGCTTGTTGCGCCGCGCCGCCATCAGGGCCGCCTCGTTGACCAGATTGGCGAGATCGGCGCCGGAGAACCCAGGCGTCCCGCGCGCGGTGGTCTTGAGGTTCACGTCGGGCGCCAACGGCACCTTGCGCACGTGGACCTTCAGGATCTGCTCGCGCCCGACCACGTCGGGGTTCGGCACGATGACCTGGCGGTCGAAGCGGCCCGGCCGCAACAGCGCCGGATCAAGCACGTCGGGACGGTTCGTGGCGGCGATCAGGATGATGCCTTCGTTGGCCTCGAACCCGTCCATCTCGACGAGCAACTGATTGAGCGTCTGCTCGCGCTCGTCGTTGCCGCCGCCGAGCCCGGCGCCGCGATGGCGCCCGACCGCGTCGATCTCGTCGATGAAGATGATGCAAGGCGCGTTCTTCTTCGCCTGCTCGAACATGTCGCGCACGCGGCTCGCACCGACACCGACGAACATCTCGACGAAGTCGGATCCCGAGATGGTGAAGAACGGCACGTTCGCCTCGCCGGCGATGGCGCGGGCGAGCAGCGTCTTGCCGGTGCCGGGCGGACCGACCAGGAGCACGCCGCGCGGGATGCGGCCGCCGAGCTTCTGGAACTTGCCGGGATCGCGCAGGAATTCGACGATCTCCTGCAGGTCCTGCTTGGCCTCGTCGACGCCGGCGACGTCCTCGAAGGTGACGCGCCCATGCGCCTCGGTGAGGAGCTTGGCGCGCGACTTGCCGAACCCGAGCGCCTTGCCGCCCGCCCCCTGCATCTGCCGCGACAGGAAGATCCACACGCCGATGAGCGCAATGAACGGCAGCCACGACACCAGGAGCGACACGAACCAGGGTACGTTCTCCTGCTGCGGCCGGGCGGTGATCTGCACGCCCTTGCTGTACAGGCGCTGGATCAGCGACGGGTCGCTGGGCGCATAGCTGTTGAAGCTGCGGCCGTCCGTATAGGTGCCGTGGATCTCCGGTCCCTGGATGACCACGTCGCGGACCCTTCCCTGCTCGACGTCGTTCAAGAGCTGCGAGAACGAGATGTCGTGCGAGGTCGTGCGCTGTCCCGGGTTCTGGAACAGGGTGAACAGGGCCAGCAGGAAGAGGACAATGATCACCCAAAGGGCGAAATTGCGCAGGTTGGCGTTCATCAAGCGTCCTTGCTGACCCACCGGCAGCCCGGCGGTCCGTTTGGGCTGAGCGACTCGTGGCGCCGGCCTCGCCCGAGGCCACAATGTAGGGCGCGGGGGCCGCAATGCCAAGACAATGGCCCGCAACTCCTTAATATACCCTCGCGCCGGCGGCTATTCCGGGGGACTACGTGATTGACGCCCTCGCCGCTGGCGGCTTCGCCGCGGCGGGGCCCGTTCGATCCTGATCGCGTTTGCCTCGACGGCGACGAGCGCCCCCGCCAGCGTTCGGCGCAGCCGCGGCTTTGTGCCCGGCCGGCCGGCCCACCCCTCCTGGATCGCATCGAACAGGGTCTCCAGCTTGCCGAGCTCCACCGGCCCCTCGTCGCCCACCCGCCCGATCGCGCGACCGAGCAACCGCAAGGCCACCTCGACGGGGACGTCGCCGAACCGTCGTCGATCGAACATGATCGGCCCCGAATTGGACCATTCTGTGAGCGACACACGCGTCAACGCGTCCTGGACGGCGGATTCATGGGCGTCCTCGGCCCGCGCCATGCGGCGGGCCAGAACGGCCAGCTTGCCGGCATCGAGACCTTCCGCGGCGAGCAAGGGCATGACTTTGCGCAGGCGGGCGCGGGCAAAGCGTGGATCGGTGTTGGACGGGTCCTCGCAATAGGGAATGGCGGCAGCCCGCAGAGTGGCGACGAGGCGGGATTTTGCGACCGCCAGGAGCGGACGAACGAGCGTGAGGGTGCCGGCTTCGCCGGGCAGCGGCGCGAGGCGCGCCATCCCTGAGAGCCCGGTCATCCCGCTGCCGCGAGCGAGGCGAAACAGCACGGTTTCGGCCTGATCGTCGAGCGTGTGAGCGGTCAGGACATGGCGCGAACCAGTCGTCCGGGCGGCGTCGGCCAGCAGCCGATAGCGCGCGTCGCGCGCTGCCGCCTGCACACCCGTCGTGGGCTTTTTTCCCATCCAGCGGACGATACGGTGCTCGATCCCGAGCGCCCGGGCGATCCTCTTGACGGCACGCGCCTCGGCGGCGGATCCCGGCCGCAGCCCGTGGTCGATCGTTACCGCTGTAAGCCGCGGCCCGCGCCGCAATTCCTCGCGCCATCGCGCAGCAAGGAAAAGCAGCGCGGTCGAATCGGGGCCGCCGGACACCGCAAGCACCAGCGCCGAGCATGAGGCGAGGTCGGCGAGCAGTGCCCCGGCTTCAGCCGACGAAATCGGCTGAATTCGATGACGGACTCAGGGTCTTCGGCGGCGAAGCGGCCCCCACTGCCTTCCTCCCACGCAACGGGAGGGGGGATGCTAGCACCCGACGCGCTTCTGTTCGCGCTCGACTCCCTGCTTCACGGCCGGCGAGGCGCGGGGATACTTGCGTCCGAGCTCACCCAAGGTGGCGCACGCCGCTTCCTTCTCCTTGAGCGCCGCCAGCGATTGTCCGAGCCGCAGCAGCGCGTCTGGCGCCTTGGAGGATTTCTCGAACTTGGTGGAGACGGTGAGGAACGATTCGGCGGCATCGCGGTAGCGTTGGCGCTGGAACAGGCTCTCGCCGACCCAATAGTTGGCCTCGGCGACGAAGCGCTCGTTCGGGTACTTGCGCAGCAGGTTGCGGAAGCCCTCCTCGGCGAGCGCATAGTCCTTGCGCAGCAAATAGCCATAGGCGAGGTCGTACTCGTCCTTCGGCGTGGCGGTCGGAGGGAGCATGGCCTGCTGTTGCGGGGCGCCGGTCGCACTCGGATTGCGCGGCGGCGGCGGCGGCAACGCTCCCGTCATCGTCGGCGCAGCGCGACTGGGCGATGCAAGCGCCGGGTCACGCGAGGCCTGCGCCGACAGCGTCGACAAATCGAGCGGCGCGCCCGCCTGGCGACCGCCGGGGGCTCCGACCGGCGGGACGGCCCTGATGTCCTCGTCCGCATCGCCTGTGACGACGGTCGGCCCGCTCGGCAGCGAGCCAAGGGCGCGAGGGACCCCGGGCGCATTGGGGTTCTCGTTGGGGTCGAACGCGTCCGCCCGTGTCGGCGGCCGCGCCGGGCCCGGGGCGGCAACCGCAGCCGGGGCAGCGCCGGGCGGGGCACCGCTTGGCGCGACAGCACCCGGCACGTACGGCGCATCGTTCGGGTCGGTCAGTTCCGACCGCCGCTGCGGCTGGATCGGCGGTCCCGACTGCAGGGTTGGCGGGGCCGTCTGTAGCCGCGCGGGCGGCGGCGGGGCGCCGCCCCCGTCCACACGCCGCAATTGCTGCTCCAGCTGCTGGTTGCGGTACTGCAGCTGTTCGACCAAGCCGGTGAGCTGGCGCACCTGATTCTCCAGCCGGTCGAGTTGCAGAACCAGCTCCGATGGAGACATTTGCGTCATCTGCGCCGGCGCAGCCGCCGAGGGTGCCTGGTTACCTCCGAAACGATCGCTTCCGCCGAAAATCTGGTCGAAAAAGCCCGGTTCACCCGTCCGCGAGCCACGCGCGTCCTGGGCATGCGTGTCGGACAGGCCAGCGGCCAGCATGAGAGCGGCGGCAGCGGCGACATGGAACGCGCGGGCGTACGTACGGGTCATGAATCAGCGGTCTCGCGGCGAAGGGGGCTCGAGTACCATACGAAATGCTGAGTCCAAATTGTGACTACTGGCCACATTGGTGGCACATGTCGGAGACCTGACGCCGCAGGGGTTAAGGCTTTATTTCAAAGGCACTTATTGTGCCGGCCTGCCCTCGGCGACCGGGCGCTTGTGGGCGACCCGCCACTCCTCGAAGCGCTGGACCATGACGAAGAACGAGGGGACGAACAGGACGGCGAGGCAGGCCGAGGCGATCATACCGGTGAACACGGTGATGCCTATGGAGGCCCGGGCGTTCGCGCCGGCTCCGCTCGCCATCACCAGCGGCGCGACGCCCAGGATGAAGGCAAACGAGGTCATCAAAATCGGCCGGAAGCGTGACCGCGCCGCCTCGGTCGCCGATTCCAGGATGGAGCGGCCCTCGGCGCGCAGCGCGCGGGCGAATTCGACGATCAGGATCGCGTTCTTGGCCGACAGTGCGATCAGCAGCACCAGACCGATCTGGACATAGAGATTGTTGTCGATCTTGAGCGCGGAAAATACCGAAACCGGCCCCACCAGCGACAGCGGCACGGCGAGAAGCACCGAGACCGGCGCCCACCAGCTCTCATACTGCCCGGCAAGCACCAGGTAGACCAGCAGCAGCGCCAGCGCGAAGACTATATACATCTGGTTGCCGACGATTTTCTCCTGGTAGGACATGCCGGTCCATTCGAACGCCATGCCGGGCGGCAAGGTGCGGTTGGCGATCTCCTCCATGAGCCGGATCCCTTCCCCGGAGGAGAAGCCGCGCGCCGGCAGGCCGACGATGCTGGCGGACGGGTAAAGATTGTACAGACTGATGAGCGAGGGCCCGACAGCCGGCGTGACCTTTATCAGGGTGCCGAGCGGGATCATGTCGCCGTTCTTGTTGCGCACCCAGTAGTTCTGGATGTCATCGGTCCGCAGCCGGAACGCCGCGTCGGCCTGCACATAGATCTGGAACACGCGACCGAACGCGTTGAACTGGTCGACATAGCTCGAGCCGAGGAAGGAGGCGAGCGCGGAGAACACCTGGTCGACCGACAGATTGACGCTTTCGGTCTTCACCCGGTCGACTTCGACCTGGTATTGCGGCGCGCTGGCGCGGAACGACGTCATGATGCGCTGGATGCCGGACTGGGTCAGGGCGTTGGCACTGATCGTGTCGACCGTGCTCTGCAGCTTGGCGAGATCGAAGCTGCCGTCGCGGAGCTCGACCTGCATGGTGAAGCCGCCGGCATTGCCGATGCCCTGGATCGGCGGCGGCGGCAGCACCAGGATGCGCGCCTCCTCGATCGCCTCCATCGCCTGGTTGAGCCCAGCGAACAGAGACAGCAGGTCCTGGCCCTTGCGGCGCTCGCCCCAATCCTTGAGGATCACATAGGCGACGCCGGCATTCGCCAGCGACGCATTGTTGTCGAGCGGCGACACCCCGGCGATGGTGACCACCCGATCGACACCCGGCGTCTTGCGGGCGATCTCGGTCACGCGGTCGAGCACCTTCTGGGTGCGTTGGAGCGAAGCGCCGTCGGGGAGCTGGATGCTGGCGATCAGGTAGCCTTGGTCCTCGATCGGCAAGAAGCCGGTCGGAATGCGCGCGATGCCGTAGCCGGCGAGCCCGATGATGATCAAGGCGACGACCGCCATGATCGCGCTGCGCGCGACCATGCGGCCGATCAACGCCGTGTAGGCGCGCTCGGTGCGGTCGTACACGGCATTGAAGCCGCGATAGAACGCGTTGCGCCGTTCCGGCGGTGCCGGCGGGCGCATCCACAGGGCAGCTTGCGTCGGCTTGAGCGTCGCCGCGTTGATGGCGCTGATGATCGCGGTCGCGGCGATCACCAGTGCGAACTGCGCATACATGCGTCCGGTGAGGCCGGGCAGAAACGAGGCCGGCAGGAACACCGCCATGAGGACCAGCGTGATGCCGATGATCGGGCCGAACAGCTGATCCATCGCTCGGATCGCCGCGTCATGGCCGCTCATGCCCTTTTCCAGGTTGTGCGCGGCGCCCTCGACCACGATGATCGCATCGTCGACCACGATGCCGATCGCCAGCACGATGGCGAACAGGGTCGACAGGTTGATGGTGAAGCCGAGCGCCGCCATGGCGGCGAACGCGCCGATCAGCGTGACCGGCACGGTGGTCGCCGGGATCAGGGTGGCGCGCCAGTCCTGCAGGAAGATCAGGATGACGATGAGCACCAGGATCGCCGCCTCGAACAGCGTCTTATAGACCTCGTTGACCGAGGCGCGCACGAACTTGGTCGTATCGAACGGCACGGCATGCACGAGCCCGGGCGGAAAGTCCTGCGCGAGCTCGGCCATCTTGGCTTTCACCGCGTCTCCCACCTGCAGGGCGTTGGCGCCCGGCGACTGGAAGATCGCCATGCCGGCCGCCGGCGCGCCGTCGAGCCTGAACTCCTGCGAATAGGTCTGCGCGCCGAGCTCGACCCGCCCGACATCGCGCACCCGCGTGATCTCGGCCGCGCTGCCGGTCTTGACGATGACGTCGGCGAATTCGCGCGGATCGGCAAGGCGGCCCGCCACGTTGACCGTGTACTGGAACACCTGGTTGTCGGGCGCCGGCGGCGCGCCGATCTGGCCGGCGGTGACCTGCTCGCTCTGCTGCTGCAGCGCCTGGGTGACGTCCTGTGCGGTGAGCCCGCGTGCCCGCAGCTTCTCGGGATCGAGCCAGACGCGCATCGAATACTGGCCGGCTCCGAACACCACGACATTGCCGACACCCGGCAGCCGCGCAATCTCGTCCTTGAGCTTGATGGTCGCGTAGTTGCTCAGGTAGAGGCTGTTGTATCGCGAGTCCGGCGACGTGAGGCTGACAATCTGCAGGATCGCGGTCGACTTCTTCTGCACGACGACGCCCTGCACCTGCACCGCCTGCGGCAGCGACGAGATCGCGCTCGACACGCGGTTCTGCACCAGCACCTGCGCGAAATTGAGATCGGTGCCGATCTGGAACGTGACCGTCAGCGTGTAGGTCCCGTCGGAGGCCGCATAGGACTGCATGTAGAGCATGCCTTCGACGCCGTTCACCTGCTGCTCGATCGGCAGCGCGACCGTATCGATGACGGTGCGGGCGCTGGCGCCGGGATAGCGCGTCGTCACCTGCACGGTCGGCGGCACGATGTCGGGATATTGCGCGACCGGCAGGCGGATGAGGGCGACGAGCCCGATCACGACGAACAGGATCGCCAGCACGTTGGCGAGGACGGGTCGCTCGATGAAGAATTTCGAGATCATGACGCGCGATCACTTGGCCGCGGTGCCGGGGCTCGACGCCGCGGCCGCCTGGAGCTGCGGATCGACCTTCTGGCCCGGCACCGCGCGTAGCAGCCCGGCGACGATCACGCGATCGTCCGCCTTCAGTCCGCTCTCGATGATCCGCAGCTCGCCCACCGCGTCACCCGGTATGACCTTGCGCTGCTCGACGACGTTGTCCTGGTCGACGGTAAGCACGTAGCGACCGGAGAGATCGGTCCCGAGCGCCGCATCGGGCACCAGCAGCACGTCCTGCTGTTGCTGCGCCTCCGGAAGACGTACGCGAACGAAATACCCGGGCTGCAGCACGTTGTCGGGATTTTGCAGGATCGCACGTACGGCGAGCGTGCCGGTGGACGAGCTTACGGTCGGCGCGGCGTAGTCGAGCGTTCCGCGGTGGCGATATCCATTGTCGGTCTGCAGTCCGACGTCGACCGGAACCCTTTTCAGGTCCTCGGGGGTCAAGCCGAGGCGCCGGATCTCGTCGCGGATACGCAGGACTTCCTGCTCGCTGACCGTGAAATTGACGTAGATCGGATTCGATTGAACGATGGTGGCGAGCTGTGTCGGCATGCCTGTTCCGACCAGTTCGCCGATCGAGACCTGACGCGCGCTGACGCGGCCCTCGAACGGCGCCTTCACCTCCGTATAGTCGAGGTTCAGGGCTGCCTGACGCGTGTCCCCTTTGGCCTGCTTGAGCTTGGCCTGGGCGGAATCGCGGTTGGCGGTCGAGGTGTCGAGCGTCGCCTGCGAGGCGGCCTGACGGCTGACCAGATCCACTTGCCGCTTGTAGTCGGCCTCCGCCTGCTTGAGGGTCGCTTCGGCGGCTGCCTCCGCGGCCTGCGCCTGCTCGAGCTTGATCCGGTACGGCTCCGGCTCGATGACGAACAGGACAGTGCCCTGCTTGACCAGGTCGCCGTCGCGATACTTGACCTCCTGCAGGAAGCCCTGCACGCGGGCCACCAGGTTCGCCGAGTTCACCGCCGCAGTGTAGCCGGTTGCTTCGAGGTAGCGCGTGACCTTCTGCTGCGCTGGCGTCGCGACCGTCACGCGCGGCGGCGGCGGCGGCACGTAGCGGTTCTGCTGCTCGCAGGCGGCCAACAGCAGCGCCGATGCGACCACGCCCGCATGGAGAATGCAGCTCAGCGCGCCCGGCATGGTTGCTTCTCCGCGCTATGCCAATGCCGGTTCTATCTCGCGGCCATTGCCGGTTGGCAAGCTGGAAATTTTTGGCCGCATCGAGAAACGCGAGCGGCGCCGGAGGGCGCCGGCGTGGCAGGCCGCGTGCAAGTCTGCCGCGTATGGCGTCCCCTATCGTGCCGGGCAACGGAAGTAGGTGAGATCCATGCCCTCCATGCCCGGGAAGATGCGCGCGATCCTGTTGTCGTCGACGACCTTCACGCTGAACTGCACGTTACTCAGCATGATGTCGGTCGCGCAGGACGTCATCAAGTGGATGATGGAGCCGTCCTCCTTGGTCGCCTTGATGTTGCAACTCGCCATTCGGCCGCGAATTCGCTTCCCCTCGACCACAAACCCACCGCCGAACATGTCCGAATCCTTGCGAAACGATGTCTTGCCTCCCGTTCTTGCAAAGATCTTGTCGCAGGCGTCGCTATCCGTCACCCACAGACCGGTAAGGTCGAAGGCTTGCGCGTACGCGATGGTTGAGATCCATGCGGCGAGCACCACGCCCGCCGGTCGCAGAATTCGTGTCGTGCACATGGGTTCGGGTCTCCGTTGCGCGGTGAATGTTACCCTGCGGGCGTAGGCTGCGGTGGAGGAACAATCGGCTCCGACACGTCGGCGGGCGGAGGCGGTACCTCGCGCGGCCGCACCGACGGGCGCAGCTTCTCTCGCATCGCCTGGAACATGACGTAGAGCGGCGGGATGGCGAAAATCCCGATGAAGGATGCGAAGATCATGCCCCCGAACACCGGCGTGCCGACATCGCGGCGCGCCAGTTGCGACGCGCCGGTTGCCACCACCAACGGGAAAAGACCGAGAATGAAAGCGAACGATGTCATCATGACGGGCCGGAAGCGCAGGCGCGCGCCTTCGGTCGCCGCATGGTGAAGCGGAATGCCTCTCTCCCGCTGCTCCTTGGCGAACTCAACGATGAGAATGCCGTTCTTGGCGGCCAGCCCGATCAGCACGATCATGCCGATCTGGGCGTAGAGATCGAGCGTCAGGCGTCCGATGACGATCGCGACGAACGCCCCGAGCACCCCGACCGCGACCGACAGCAGCACCGGCACCGGAATCGTCCAGCTTTCGTACAGCCCGACCAGAAACAGGTAGGCGAACAGCACCGCGAAGGCGAGGATCATCCCGGTCTTGCCCTCGGCGCGCTTTTCCTGGAATGCAGTGTCGGTCCATTCGCCCGCAAAGCCTTGCGGAAGCGTGCGCGCGGCGACGGCCTCCATGGCATTCAGCGCCTGACCCGACGAAACCCCCGGGGCCGGGCCGCCCTGGACAGTCACGGCGCGCAGGTTGTTGTAGCGGATCAGCGCCGGCGGCCCCACTACGACACGCGCTTCCAGCAGGCTGCGCAGCGGCACCATCCCGCCCTCGGCATTGCGCACGTTGATCCGGTAGATGTCGTCGACCTGGGCGCGATCCGCCGCCTCGGCCTGGACCTGGACCTGCCACCGGCGTCCAAACAGGTTCATGTCGTTGACGTAGATCCCGCCGAGCGACGCCTGCAGCGCCTGGAAGACATCGTTGAGCTTCACGCCGAGGATCTGCACCTTGTCGCGATCGATGTCTAGATAGATCGACGGGTTGGTGGCCGAGAACGTGCTGAACACGCGAGCGAGCCGCGGATCCTGATTTGCCGCCACCGTCAGCCCGCGCACGACCTGCGCCAGCTCCTTCGGATCCCCGCCCTGCAGGTCTTCCAGGACATAGGTGAAACCGCCGCCGCTGCCGAGACCGATAATGGGCGGCGGCGCAAGGGGGACGACGGTTCCTCCTGAGATCTGCCGGAACTTCGCACCGAGCCGCGCAATCAACGCCGGCGTGCCGAGCGCGCGATCCTTGCGCTCCTCGAACGGCTTGAGTGTGACGACCATGAAGGCTGCGTTGGGTTGCGAGTAATTGTCGATGAAGTTCAGCCCGATGATCGACGTGAAGTCGGCGACCGCCTTCTCCTCGCGCAGGATCGCCTCGGCCTGTCGGACGATGTCGGCCGTGCGCACGACCGAAGCGCCGCCCGGCAACTGGACGACGACGAACAACGCGCCCTGGTCGTCCTCGGGCAGGAATCCGGTCGGGGTGATCTTCGTCAATCCGACCACCCCGCCTGCGGCCACGAAGACCATGGCCAGCCCGATGACCGAGAGGCGGACGATGCGCGCAACGGCCGCCCCATAGGCGTCGCGAACGCGGTCGATTCCGCGCATCACGGCGCCGATCGGGCCGCGCCGCGGTCCGTGATGCGGCCGCAGCAGCACGCCGCACAGCGCCGGCGACAGGGTCAGGGCATTGATCGCCGACAGGAACATCGAGACCGCGACCGTGATGGCGAATTGCCGGAACAGCTCGCCGGATATGCCCGGGATGAAGGCGACCGGCACGAACACCGACAGCAGCACCAGGGTGATCGCGATGATCGGCGCGGTGATCTCGGCCATCGCCCGCTTGGTCGCCTCGGCGGGCGAGAGCTCAGGATGCTCCTCCATCAGCCGCTCCACGTTCTCGACCACGACGATGGCATCGTCCACCACGATGCCGATCGCCAGCACGATGGCGAGCAGGGATACCGTGTTGGCTGAGTAGCCGATCGCCAGCAGCGCCACGAACGTGCCGATCAGGCTGACCGGAACCGCGAGTGTCGGGATCAGGGTGGCACGGACGCTGCCGAGGAAGAGGTAGACCACGAGAACCACCAGCACGAAGGCTTCGAGCAGGGTCTTCAGCACCTCATGAATGGTATCCGCCACGAACGTGGTCGAGTCGTAGGTGATCTTCCACGCGAGGTCGTCCGGGAAGCGCTTCTCCAGTTCGCCGAGCTTGTCGCGTACCGCCTTCAATGTGGCGATCGCATTGGCGCCGGGTGACTGATAGACGGCCACCACGGCCGCGGGGCTTCCGTTCAGCCGCGTCTCGCGATCGAGATTGGCGGCGCCCAGCTCCACCCGTGCGACGTCCTTCAGGCGCAGCACCGATCCGTCCGGGTTGGTGCGCACGACGATATTCTCGAACTCGGCAGCGGAGCTCAGGCGGCCGAGGGTCTGAATATTGAGCTGCAGCTGCTGTTCGTCGGATATCGGGCGGGCACCGACCCGCCCGACCGCGGCCTGCACGTTTTGCGCCTGGATCGCCGCGATGACATCTCCCGTCGTCAAGCCGAGCCCGGTCAGGCGATCGGTGCGGACCCACGCGCGCATGGCGTAGTCCTGCGGACCCCAGAGGGACGCATCACCGACACCGGGCGTGCTCTTGATCTGATCGAGCAGATTGATGGTCACGAAGTTGGAGATGAACAGGGGGTCGTGCGTTTTCTTCGGCGCGTAGACCGCGACGACGCCGAGCAGGGCCGACGACTTCTTCTTCACGGTGACGCCCTGGCGCTGGACGTCCTGCGGCAGCCGGGACAACGCGATCTGGACCCGGTTGTTGACGTTGACTGTGTTGATATCCGGGTTGGTGCCGATCTCGAAGGAGACCGTGAGCGAATAGCTGCCATCGTCGCCGCTCACGCTCTTCATGTAGATCATCTTGTCGACGCCGACGACCTGCGCTTCGATCGGCTGTGCAATCGTCGCGTCCACCACGCTCGACGATGCGCCGGGAAACGAGGTGGTGACGGAGACCTGCGGCGGGACGATATCGGGATATTGCGCGATCGGAATGGCGAACAGCGACACGATTCCGGCGATCGTCGTCACAATGGCGATGACGATCGCCAGCCGCGGACGATCGACGAAGATCGCGGACAGCATGCAGTCAGCTCCGGTTCAGCGTCGCCCGCACCGGGCTGGGGCGCACCGGCGCGCCGGGTCGTATTCCCTGCACGCCTTCGACGATGACCTGCTCGCTGCCGGACAGGCCCTGGTCGATCACGACGCCGGTGCCGCTTTCCGGACCGACCTTGACGCGCTTGACGACGGCCTTGCCGTCCTCGACCACGAACACGTAGATCCCCTGCTGATCGGCGATCAGGGCGGCCTGGGGAATGACGACCTTCTCCACGGGAGCGCCGATCTCCGCACCGACCCGCACGAATTGACCGTCAACGAGGGTGCCCTTCGGGTTCGGCATGGTGGCGCGGACGGTGATCGTGTCCGTCGCGCGATCCACCGTCACGTCGACGAAATTGATACGGCCCGTCTGATCGTAGGTCGATCCGTCGGCAAAGCGGATGCCGATCTTGATGTCGGTGACTTCGACCTGAGGCCCGGCCTGCCTGGCGCGCAGGAACTCGCGCTGGCTCACCGGAAACGTCACGTACATCGGATCCTGGCTGACGATCGTGGTGAGCACGCCTTTGTCCGGCCCGACCACGTTGCTTGGTGATATTGGTGCGACCGACCTTGCCGCCGATCGGCGCCAGGATGTCGGTGTAGGCGAGATTGATCTTCGCGGTTTGCAGGCTCGCTTCGTCCTGCATGACTGCACCCGCGGCCTGCTGGTCCGCGGCGCGCGCCTGGTCGCGGGCGACGACCGAGCCGGACTGTCTATCCAGCAATTCCTGCGCCCGCTGCAATTGGAGCTCGCTGAGGACTTTTGCCGCCTTGCTGCGCTCCAGCGCTCCCTGAGCCTGGCCCACCGCAGCCTCGAACTGGTCCTTCTCGATGCGGTACAGGGGAGCGCCTTCCTTGATCAGGTCGCCCTCCTTGAACAGCACCTCCTCCAGGAAGCCGGTCACCCGCGCCCTGATCTCGACGCGATTGATCGCCTCGATGCGCCCGACGAAGTCCAGCGTATTGATAACCGCCTTGCGTTCGGCGCTGACGGTGCCCACGGGAACGGCGGATGGCTGCCCCTGTTGCCCCGCCGCCGGACCGGCGATTCCGGAAACGAGGACCAAGGCACAGATTGCGCGGCGCATATCGCCTCCCTGGCACATTGACGCAGGTGCCCGGCTTTTTTCCTATCGGGGGGCAAGCCGGGTGACTTGATGTGAGTCAAAAACGACCCTCGCCGAGCCTCTACTATACTTTCTCCCTGGGGGGTTGGACAGACGACGGCGCAGGAGAGATGATGCCCAGGCGCGCAGCGCGACGGGGAAGACGATTATGAGGATATCCCGCAGGTTCCTGCTCATCACCGCAGGGTTGATCGCGGTGCTGACTGCGACCGCGGTGACCTATCTGGTATGGTCGAAGCCGGTGCACCTGCGCGTCGCCGCAGGGCCGACGGACGGAATCGACGCCACTATCCTGGCCGCCTTCGACCGGCTGCTTGAAATCAATCGCGCCAGCGTGCGGCTGGATTTGGTGACCACCGCAGGCGTTCATGAAAGCAATCAGTTGCTGGAGAAGCGACAGGTCGATCTGGCGGTCGTGCGTCTCGACGACCCGCTGCCCACCAGCGCGGCGCTGATTGCGCTGTTACGCACCAACGCCGCGATCGCTGTCGCGCCGTCTCGACTCAAGCTGGAGAATTTTTCCGATCTCAAGGGAAAGCGCGTGGGCCTGGTGGCGCGGACGCCACTCGACGAGCCCGGTTTCGTCAAGTTGCTCGATGTCTTCGGCATGAAACCGTCGGACGTGAAGTTGACGATCATCAAGCCCGAGGATGTGGCCACGCTGACCGGCAACGGGCGGATCGACTGTGTCGTAATCTTCGGCGTGCCGGCCGAACCCGAGGTCATGGCCGTGGTTTATGCGGTCGACGGGAAGCGGAAGGACCCGCCGACGATCCTCAGCGTCGACGTCGGCGAGTTCCTGAAGGGAAACGCTCCGGCTGCAGCGTCGGAGACGATTCCGAAGCACGCATTTCCGCGCCGGCGCATTCCGGATGACGAGGTCGAAAGCGTCGGCGTTCCCACCGCGCTCGCCGCCAACAAGGCCGCCACCGGCCCGTTGCGAGCAAGGGTGTACAACAATGCGATCACCGAGCTGACGCAAAACCTGCTTCAACGGCGCAGCGAGCTCGCGCGCAAGGTTTCGCTCGCGAGCCTGATCGCTCCACCGGACACCGAGAAGGGCGCCCGCTTTCCCGTCCATCCGGGCGCGACCGCCTATCTGAGCGACACGGATACCAGTTGGTTCACGCTGCTCTCCGATCAGGTTTGGAACGTTTTGCTCGTCGGCGGAATGCTGAGCTCGGTTTTCGCCGCCGTCGCCGCGTTCCTCAAGCAGGACGCACCGGATCCCATGCGGGAGCAGCTGGACCGCCTGAAGAGCATTGCCGAACGTGCCCGGAAGTCCGCGGACCCCGACGACGCCGACGCGTTGTCGCAGGATCTCAACGACGTTGCGACCGAGATCGCAGCGCTCGGGTACGAACGACGCAGCAGCTATGAGCAATTCGCGCCGGCACAGCTCGCATTCGAGAATGCCAAGGACGCCGTGGACACGCTGCGCGCAAAGTCGCGCGCAACGACGAAGGTCGAATTGGGCGAAGGGGCGCCACGGTACGGAGCGCGCTCGGGTGCGTCTTGACCGATCCGGCTGAATGCAGACGGTACTCCGAAGAGTGCTCGCGCGCGGCGCAGACCGCGGCGACGGCAGAAATCAAGGGAACCCTGCTGACCATGGCTCGGTTGTGGACTGCGCTCGCGGTCCAGAGCCAGCGCCTGCAGACCCTGCTGGACGAACAGGCAGTTGGCCAAGCGAAAGAGCAGCCCTAGGCAGGGCCCGCCGGGTCCAGAAGCGTCCAGGTGCTCCAGCCATTCCACTGAGGAGGCCGCCTGCATCGCTTCGCGGCCGCGGCGAGCCCTTCCACGACCGCAGAGAATACGCTGGCGTCAGTGTCCGCTGAACACCAGCACCTGGAAAGGCAGCACCAGCGCCTGCAGCCGCAGGATCAGGGCGTGCACGAGCGCGAGCGCATCCACGGCGTGAAGAGCCACGCGCCGCATGGTGCTGGTGCCTTCTGCGACGATCACGTCGTGATTGCTCGAATAGGCATTGGCGATGCAGCTGCTGCCGGGCGTTATGCCATCGAGCCCGCCTTTGAAGAGAGGCTCGAGAAACACCATCAGGGTGCCCGGCTTCGTCGCCTGCTGCGCGTCGAGCAGTTGCTCGCCGCCGCGGAACTGGCCGGCGGCGATGTAGTCCTGCACGTCGGCGACCACCATCGGGATCACCGTGAAGGGCTTGGAGACGCACGTGACTTCGGCCGCCATTCCAGGCTTCATGATTTGCGCCTCGATCTGGCCGAAGCCGGCCTGCAGGCTCCGCTGGCCGGCCCCCTCCGGGATCAGGATCCCGGCCGGGCGCATCATCGGATTGACCAGGTCACCCGGCCGCAGAAAGAACTGCTCCACGCGGCCGCTCACGCCGGCACGGATGACGGTTTTTTGCAGCTCCACCTCGGCCTGCGCCAGCGCGGATTCGGCGCTCGCCTTTTCGGCCGGGAGCAGGCTCGCGGTCCGCGCCTCGGCGGACTGTCTCGCCGCGGTGGCCGCATCGACCGCGCCCTGGCGGCCAGCCACCGCCACCTCGAGCTTCTCGATATCACGCCGCGCGACGACGCCCGGATTGCGCCGGTACAGCTCCTGCTTGGTATCCAGTTCGTCCACGGCCTGCTGGAGAGAACTCTTGGCCTCCTGGATCTGAGCTTCAGCCTTCGCGATATCGAGCTTCGCCACCACCATTTCCGCCTCGACCTCCGCAATCTTGCGTCGGGCGGTCTCCACGGCCGCTTCCTGCTTCGAATTGTCGAGCCGAAAGAGCGGCGCTCCCTGGGCAACCGGGCCGCTATACCCGACATAGACCTCGGCGACGCGGCCGATTGTCTCCGGAACGATCGGGACGGTTCGGAAGAACAATGTGACGTTGGTCGTCGACGGGTGGTTGTAGAAGACCACCGTGATCAGCCCCACGGTGAGCATCAGGCAGGCCGTGATGCCCCACCGCAGCTCGAACCACACCGAGTAGAACGTGATTTCCTTGCCGAACCGCCTTCCCTGGACATAACGGCGAAAGAGATAGTCGGGAAGAATCGTCACGAGGGAGCAGAGGAGCATCTCGAGCATGGATCAGCTCCTCGTGCCTGCCGGAGCGAGTTCCGGTCTTTTCGGCGTTGCGGCCGCGCCTTCGCCGCGCTTGATGGCGACGACGGTTTCAGGCAGCGGTTCGGCGGTGCTCTCGCTTGGCGTGCCAGCGAAGGGATCGTCCGGGACGCCGGCCGCGCCTTCGCCCGGCTTGATCCCGGCGATCTTCTCGACCGATCCCGCAATCCTGCCGAACAAGCCGCTGAAATCCGGAAAGTCGATCAGCGCAAGCAACAGACCGGCCACCCAGAAGATATGCATATGGGTGAAGAGGGCAATAAGGCCCAACACGGCGACGATCTCGAACTGCAGCTTGTGGCGAGTATGCGCGATGCGCTCGGGCAGCGTGTGCAACCGAAGGAACAGGATGCCGAACGCCAGTACGATGAGGACCAGAAAGATCGCCATCACCACCATCAGGACGTCCGTCTCGCCGGGGGCGGTGATGAACGCGGGCAGATGGTGGGTAGCGACCGGGTGAACCTCCGCAGCCATAGCGCCTCTCCTATCGACGACAACAGGACGTCCTGAGGGTCGAAGTTCGTTTCACGTGTCTCAATCGGCGCCGACGCACCGAGCCGGCGCCCGCCGGCTCTCCGCTGACGATCGTGCCGACCCTAGTAACAGGCACGCACCAGCACCCGGCTGTATCCCCAATTCGTCAACACCAGCTGCGGCTGCAGGACGCATCCGCCGTATCCGCCGTATCCGGCGTAGCCGGAGTCGTAGGGATAGCCGCCGTAGTAGCTGCCGTAATAGCTGCCGGCGATCAGCCCGGCGCCGACCGCCGCGGCGCCCCAGCCCCAGCCGGGACGGCGCCAACCGTACCCCCAGCCGGGCCGCACACCCCAGCCGGGCACGCCGAAGCCTGCGCCGCGCCAGCCCAGCCCCGCACCGCGAAAACCGAGCCCGGCGCCGCGAAAACCGAGCCCGGCGCCGCGGAAGCCGAGCGCACCGCCACGAAACCCGCCGAAGCCGCCGCCGCCGAAGCCGCCGCCGCGGAAACCGCCGCCGATCCGGGCCGATGCCGGATCCGGCAGCACCATCACGGCTGTCATCGCGGCTGCGGCGATGAGCAAGAGTATCCGGCTACGCATAACCGACCTCCCCTGACCTCCGTCGCGCGGAGGGAAGTGCCCTCCGCCGTTGCATGAAGAAAAACTAGAGGGCACTTGGCCCAGGCGCTTGATCCAGATCAAATCCAGGGCCGACGTGTCATCCTCGAGCACGGCTCCCTGCCGTCACGTTGAGCGTAGGGTACGGATCGAAATGCTTCAATATTTTTCCGCAACGAAGCGCCGTCCCTTCAGGCTCGCCTGATCGTCATATCGCCCCTTGTCCGAGCGCTTGGAAAGCTTGACCTTGCTCGCCGGCACTTTCTTGTATGGAATCGATTTGAGGATATGCGCGATGGCGTTGAGCCGCGCCCGCCGCTTGTCGTCCGACCGCACGATATGCCACGGCGCATGCTCGGTGTCGGTTGCCTTCAGCATCAGGTCGCGCGCCCGCGAATAATCGTACCAGCGCCCATACAATTCGACGTCCATCGGGCTCAGCTTCCATTGCCGCAACGGGTCCTCGATGCGCGCCGCAAACCGCTTCTCCTGCTCGTCCATACCGACCTCGAGCCAGAGCTTGATGAGCATGATGCCGCCGTCGACGATGTAACGCTCGACTTGCGGGACAAGCTCGAGGAAGCGCTGGTGCTGCTCCTTGCTGCAGAAGCCCATCACGTACTCGACGCCGGCGCGGTTGTACCAGCTGCGATCGAAGATGGTCACCTCGCCGGCTGCCGGAAAATGCTGCATGTAGCGCTGCATATACATCTGGGTCTTTTCCCGATCCGACGGGGCCGGAAGGGCGACGACCCGAAACACGCGCGGGTTCAACCTCTCCATGATCGCCTTGATGGTGCCGCCCTTGCCGGCGGTGTCGCGACCTTCGAACACGATGATCGCTCGCAGACCCTTTTGCTTGATCCATGTCTGCAGGTGACAGAGCTCGACCTGCAGTTTGCGCATTGCTTTGTCGTAGTCCTTGCCCGGCATCTTTGCGCCGCCGTCCTGACGCGTCTGCTTGGCCATGGCGATTTCACCCTCTTTTCGGTTGCCTGCGTGATCAGTTCGTGCAGGCGCAATCCCTATTTGAAATAGCATCCATGCGACCGCCTAGCTGATCACCACGCGGGCGCCGACGGCGATGCGCTCGTAAAGGTCAGTCATGTCTTCGTCGGTCAGCGCAAAGCATCCCGCCTTGCCGTTGTTGACGGGCGGATCGGCTCCGTAAATCCGCAGCCCGGTGTCGCCGAGGGCGACCGCGCGCCTGCCATGCTGCGTGGCACCCGCATTCGCAGGCGACCGGGCGGACACTGGTGTTGCGGCTGCGACTGCCGGCCGGTTCTCAGGGTGTTCCTCCTTGGCGGAGACGAGGAGGAGCCCGACCGCGTTCGTGCATTCCCGTCCAACCCCGATCGTATAGCGAACGGCTGCCACGTTGGGCCGCACCAGATAGAGGTGGCCTTGCGACTTGGCGATGACGATCGTTCCGACCGGATGGATGGTCCGGTAGTACACGACCTGGCGCCTCAAGACGTAGGAGAGGTTTGGCTCTGCCGATGCGTCGGTCGACTGCTTGGACTGGACCTTGGCGACGGACGCGCCGGCCCGGCTCGCATCACCTGCGGGGGCACTGCGCCGGGGCCACGCGGCATAGCCGACGGCCGCAATGATGAGAACGGCCGCGCTCGCCAGCGCGATCATGCGCAGGGGAGCGCTTCGTGGCGGGTGTGTCGTCTCCTTGCTCCCGGCCGCATCGGACCCCGAGGTCGACGACGGCTCGCTGCGAAGCTGGCGCGCCGGCGTGCTGCGCGTGTCCGCTGGCCGCATCTCCGCTTCGATTCGATCGATCGCGGCCTCGAGCGCAGCCCGCTCGCTGCTGGTTTCCGACGCGCCCAGTCCGGCATTCATGATCGCCAGGCGGGCGCGGTCGTAGAGGGCGTGGCGCGCCTCGACTGCATCGGAATCGAGGTCCGCAATCGCGCGAACGAGAACCGAATGATAGTCCCTCGCCATGAACGCCTACACCTCCACGCAGCCGACCAGCAGGTCTGTCCGCATACCAAGCCGGCCGGCCTACTCCTTTTTCCGGCGCGGCTGCAGATCAGCGGATGGGCGGCGCATACTGAATGCCGCCACCGGTCCAGAGATTATTGATTCCGCGCGGAATACCCAGCTTGGATCCGGTTCCGACGTTGCGCTCGAACACCTCCTCGTAGTTGCCCACCAGTCGGATGATTCGGGCAGCCCAGTCCTTGGTCAAGCCGATCTGCTCGCCGTAGTCGCCTTCCGCGCCCACCAGGCGTTTGACTTCCGGTTTCTGCGATTGCAGCGCCTCACCGATCGTCTTCGAGCTCACACCCAGCTCTTCGGCATTGAGCATCGCAAAGTGCGTCCACTTGACGATGTGGAACCATTGATCGTCGCCCTGGCGCACAACAGGTCCAAGCGGCTCCTTCGAGATGATGTCCGGCAGGATGACGTGATCGTCGACCTTGGCGAGCTTCAATCGTTCCGCATGGAGCTGGGAAACGTCGGAGCTCAGGACGGCGCAGCGACCCAACTCGTAGGCCTTCAGCATCTCATCCGCGGTCGGGAATGTGGCAAGCTGGTAGTTCATGCGGTTGGTGCGGAAATATTCGGCGAGATTGAGCTCGGTGGTGGTTCCGGCCTGGGTGCAGATCGATTTGTCGCCAAGCTCGAGCGCCAACTCGGCGTTGAGCGCCGCTCGGACGAGGAACCCTTGGCCGTCGTAGTAGGTGACCGCCGGAAAGTTCAATCCGAGCGAGGTCTCGCGCGACATCGTCCAGGTGGTATTGCGGGAGAGGACGTCGATCGCGCCCGATTTCAGCGCCGGAAAGCGTTCGATGGCGGAGAGAGGAACGTATTTGACCTTGCCGGCGTCATTGAAGATGGCAGCCGCGATGGCGCGGCAGAGATCCACGTCGAAACCGCTCCAGTTGCCCTTGTCGTCGGGCGCGGAGAAGCCGTACAGGCCCTGACTGACGCCGCAGGCAAGCGATCCACGCTCCTTGACCGCCTTCAGCGTCTGCGCGGATGCGGTTGCCGATGCCAGCGCCGTTGCGGCGGCGATCAAAATTGCCAAGCGTCTCATGGCCTGAACTCTCTCGCGTGATGTTGACAATAGCACGATACGGGCAAGCCAATCCTACAGCTCGGGGGCGTGCCGGACGACGACCCTGGTGCCGACCGGCACGCGCTCATACAGGTTGATGACGTCCTTGTTGACGAGGCGGAAACACCCGGACGACACCGCGTGTCCGATCGTCTGCGGCTGATTGGTGCCATGGATGCGGTAGACCGTGCCTCCCAGATAGAGCGCGCGCGCTCCCATCGGGTTGCCGGGACCTCCCGCCATGAAGCGGGGCAGATACGGCTGGCGCGCAATCATCTCGGGCGGCGGTGTCCAGTCCGGCCATTCCGCCTTGCGGGAGATTCTCTGCTGCCCAGCCCACTGGAAGCCCTCCCGCCCGACGCCGATCCCGTAGCGCAGCGCGCGATTGTTGCCTTGGACGACATAAAGGAATCGCTGCGACGTGGTCACGACGATCGTGCCCGGCGGCTCGACGGTGCGAAAGAATACGAGCTGGCGCTGGTATGCGGCGGGCAGGTTCTCTTCATCCGGCGTGGGTTCGTATCCGGGCTCCTCCTCGACCGACAGCTCTTGCGATTGCCGCAATGGCGGGCCGGCCTGGGCTTGCGCGGATGCTGCTCCCACGCCCAGTGCTGCCACGACGACAAGCCAACGCCCTATCTCGGCTGCACCCATGATGGTGCTCCCCTTCCCTGCAAACAATGGACCCTACCAACAGTCAAATCGCATGCACGAACACAATCGTACAAGCAGACCTTCGCGATGCATATTCGCGAAGCGTGGCAATTTCGCGAGGGCGATGCAAGCGCTTCAACGAGCGCCAAGCTCACGTCTCGTTGCCTGTCGCCGTCCCGGGGGGCCGACGCAGGTTGTCGACCAGGATATAGCCGCTCAGCACCAGCACCCACAAGGGAAACACCATGAACATCCAGTCGGTGAAGCCGCCGCCGAAAAGCAGCAGCGCCGCCAGGCCATAGCCCAGGTACGCGATCCAGCGCGCCGCCAGGCCGGTGCGGATCGCGATCGTCGAGGTCGTGATCATGAATACGCCCGCCACCTTGAGGACGTAGACGTTCAAGACGTTGTGCGCCATGGCCCGCGCCAGCGTGAATGTGGGTGATCGGGTCAGTGCCTCGGCCTGACCCGCGTGCGCGATAATGAGGGCGCCGGCGATGGCTGCCGCGACGAACAACAGGGCGAGGAACAGCAGCCCGCTACCGAGGAATACCGTCGAGAAGAACCGGTCCTCGAGTTCGCCGAGACGGTCGCGCAGCACGCCGATGAACCACAGGAAGGCGATACCGGCGAAGGGAATCAAGTGGAGGGCGAACATGACCCTGTCCGAGCGGGTCTCGAGCCACGCTCCCGGTTCCAGCGGATCGAGCGGGACGGCGAGCCGCAGCAGCACGATTGCCGCCATCAGCAGAACGGAGAACACGAGGCCGGCGATGGCGGCGGCTCGCGGCGTTCTCAGCCGCGCCCCAGTCACGGTCGCTTTCGGCATGATTGGTCCTCGAGGCGCAACGCCGCTCGACATCACGCACCGGCAGGTTCGTGTGCATCCGTGTCCTAGTCAAGCCGGCTCGTATTTTGCGGGACGAAGGCCAAATGCTTGACGCTTGCGTCTCGCGTTAGCGACGAGCATCGTCCCAGGACGAGCAGTCGGCGTCGCGACCGCGTTCCTGGCACATGATGCGGCGCGCCTCATTACCGGCAAAGCGCTTTACGTGGACGGCGGCTATCACATCCTCGACTAAGCCTCGGGAAGGACAAGATCTCATGAGCACCGCACCGTCCGAGAGCTCCGCCACCGTCAGCCTGGCCGATGAAGACGCCGTGAAGAGCATTCTCATCGATACGCTGTTCGGTCTGTGGGCAACGATCAACAATTTGACGCGCCTGCGTCCGTCCCGCCGTGAGCGCTATCGCGTCACGGTATTTGGGTCCGCGCGCACCAAACCGGGCCACTGGGTTTACGAAGAGGTCAAGCAGATGTGCTCGACCTTGACTGCCATGGGCTGCGACATCGTGACGGGCGGCGGGCCGGGTCTGATGCAGGCCGCCAACGAGGGCGCCCGCGCGGGCTCATCAAGCCAAGGCGCACAGAGCATCGGCATAAGGGTCCATTTGCCGTTCGAGCAGACGGTCAATCCGTTTGTCGAGCAGGTGTTCGAGCACGGCACATTCTTCACCCGGCTGCACCAGTTCGTACTCATGTCCGACGCCTACATCGTTGCCCCGGGCGGCCTGGGAACGGTGCTCGAGTCCATGATGATCTGGCAGCTTCTGCAAGTGCGTCATCTGCACGATACGCCGCTGATCTTCGCGGGTCCGATGTGGAAGGGCCTGGTCGACTGGGCGAGCGCCCAGATGTTGCGTCCTGGCTTCGAGCTGGCCAACCCCGAGGACATGCAGATCCCGAGATGCGTCGACACCGCCACGGAGGCCCTCGCCATTATTCGCGATCATCACGCACGCTGGTCGGCTGCACGGGGCGAGGAGGCCAGCTAGACAGAGCTCCTCCGGTTGCCCCGGGCGTGAGCAGCTCGATCGCGGCGGGCACGTCTGGAAATTGCCGCGCACACGCCGGCGCGCGCCATGTTCATACCGCAATAATACCCCTCCGGCCGGGCGCGGATTTTTGATGCAGATCAAAACAAGCAGCCCGGCGGCGATGCCTCTTGCGCGGGCCCGAACAAAGGAGGCGCTGATGAGCTCATGCCAGAAATGGTATTCCGCCGTCCCTGCACGAGGCAGGGGCATGGCCGCGATTGTCGCGGCACTGGCGCTCGGCATTGTCATCATGCCGAGCGCTCGCGCTGAAGACGCGAACAAACTCCTGAAAGCGATGTCGGACTACGTGGCGGGCCAGAAGACCATATCGATCGCGTTCGAACTCGGACGTCGAGGTTGTCACGTCGGACATGCAGAAGATTCAGTTTGCCAGCTCGGGCAAGGCGCTGTTGAGCCGCCCGGACAAGATCCGGGTCACGCGAACCGGCGGCTATGCGGATGTCGAGCTGGTGTTCGACGGCAAGACCGCCACCCTGTTCGGCAAGAGCCTCAAAGCGTATGCGCAGATTGCCGCCGCCGGCACGGTCGATCAGCTGATCGACGGCATTCGCGAAAAGACCAAAATCGAGGTGCCCGGCGCCGACCTGCTGCTCTCGCGCCTGTACGAGGAGCTGACCGCGGACGCAACCGACGCCAAACACATCGGCGAGGGGGTGATCGACGGCGTGGACTGCGAGCACCTTGCCTTCCGCAGCGCGGAGCTGGATTGGCAGATCTGGATCGAAATCGGTGCCCGCCCGATTCCGCGCAAGTACGTCATCACCAGCAAGCACCTGGCCGGGGCCCCCCAATACACCCTGCGCATCAAGGAGTGGAACACCAACGCAACGATCGCCGAGGACGCGTTCGTCTTCAAGGCGCCCACAGATGCCAAGCAGGTCGAGGTCGCCAGCCTGACCGATTTGGATGAAGTTCCCCTCGGCCAAGCTACGGGGGGCAAGAAATGAGCCGCATGAGCAAGACCATCGTTCGTCTTTCGCTGGCGACCGCCACCGGTTTTTTGGCTCTCTTCGCCGCCGACCGGATCACCCCGGGTCAACTGGACCTGACCACAAAGGCTGACGCCCGCATCGGCCGTCCGCTCACGCCGATGAGCTATGCCGGGGTGGCGCGGCGCACGACCCGCCGGGCTTATGTCGGCGCCGCCGGCGCGGCAGCCGTTGGGGCGGCAGCCGCCGGTGCAGCTTACTACGGCACCGGCTGCTACCAGGCCACGGATGCCTACGGCCGCATCTACACGCAGTGTCAGTGAGCCCCGGCGGCGCATGGTCCGATTGACGAACGGATCACCGCGATTGCCGGCCGGCTGTCGCACATTCACGGCACCGCCTTATGGCGGTGCCGTGTCGCGATTGCGGGAGACGGCCGTCACAAAAACTTGCCCGCCCTTCGTCAAAGAACCAACCGCCGAGCGTATGATCGATAGGTAGCGGAGCACTTGCCTGGTCGGCACGGGCGCAATAATCTCGACGAGCCACAGAGCGAATTCGTGAGGTGGAATTAGCCGATTTTGTCTTGCTTCATTGGGGCTCTCGATTGGCAGCCAACAGCCGGGTCGGCAGACAATCCTCACAATTTCCCAACACATTCATTTTGATGAAGATCGGACACGGGCAATCCGGCGGCGAAGGAGGCGGTGTGATGAGATACTCCCCGAGGTCGTGGTCAACGCATCTGGTCACGCTCCTCTTCGCTGGCCTCATGCCTCTCGCCGCGGTGGCTCAGACGCCCCCGGCTGCGACCACACCTGAACAATCTTCTCAGACCCCGCCGCCCGCGACCACGCCTGAACAATCCCCTCAGACCCCCCCGCCGGCGACGGCGCCTGAACAATCTTTGCTCAAGGCCGAACAGCTCGACCAGTTGCTCGCCCCGATCGCGCTCTATCCCGATCCGCTGCTGTCCCAGGTCTTGATCGCCTCGACCTATCCGCTGGAGGTCGTGCAGGCAGACCGTTGGGTCAAGTCCAACGCCAAGCTCAAGGGCGACGCCCTCGCCGCAGCGGTCGGCAAGCAGTCTTGGGACGACAGCGTGAAGTCGCTGGCGGCCGTTCCAACCGTGCTGGGCATGATGTCCGATCAGCTCGAGTGGACGCAGAAGCTGGGCGATGCCGTGCTCGCACAGCAGCCGGACGTCATGGATGCGGTCCAGCGGCTGCGGAAGAGAGCGCATGACTACAACAAGCTGAAGACGACCAAGGAACAGAAGATTGTCGTCACGCAGGTGCAGAACAAGCAGGTCATCGCGATCGAGCCTACGCTGCCGGAAACCATTTATGTGCCCTATTACGATCCCGCCGTGGTCTACGGCGCCTGGCCCTATCCGGCGTATCCGCCCTATTACTGGCCGGCCCCCGCCTATATCGGTGTCGGCATCCTGGCCACCGGGCTCGCCTTCGGCGCGGGCTGGGCGCTCGCCCGCTGGACCGCGCGCGGGAACTACTGGGGCGGCGGATTCAACTGGGGCAACAACAACATCAACATAAACCGCCCGGTCAATATCAACAACATCGGCAACAACTGGCAGCACAACCCGTCCCACCGCCATGGCGTGAAATACAACAATGCCAACGTGCAGCAGCGGTTCGGCAACAACAATATCCGGGGCGGGAATCAGGCGCGCACGGATTTCCGCGGCCGCGGCGGCGAGCAAGGGCTCCGGCCGGGCGGCGACCGTCCAGGCGCGGGCGACCGCGGACCGGGCGACCGGCCGGGTGCGGGCGATCGAGGCCGCGGTGATGGCCCTGGTGCCGGCGATCGAGGCCGGGGCGACCGGGCGGGCGCGCGTGATGGTGCTCGCGGCGATCGGGCGGGGGGGCGTGGGCCAGGCGAAGGAGGGCGAGCTGCAGCCGGCCGAGGTGGCGGCAATGCCATCGGGAACATGCAGCCAGGAGGGATGGCCAACCTGCACTCCCAGCGCGGACACGCCAGCCTGGGTGGCGTCGGTGGCCGCGGCGGCGGTGGTTTCGCCGCCGGTGGCGGCGGCTTCCGGGGCAGTGGCTTTGGCGGCGGCGGCTTCCGTGGTGGTGGTGGCGGCGGCTTTCGTGGCGGCGGCGGCGGCTTCGGCGGCGGCCGGCGATCCGATATCGCGCTCAAGCACGACATCCACCTGCTCGGTAGCCTCGACAACGGCCTCGGGTTCTATCGCTTCAGCTACAACGGCAGCGACCGAGCCTATGTCGGCGTGATGGCGCAGGACGTGCAGAGCGTCATGCCGGACGCAGTGACGCGCGGGGAGGACGGTTACCTGAGGGTCTATTACGGTCGGCTCGGCCTGAAATTCCAGACCTACGACCAGTGGATCGCAGCGGGCGCACGGGTCCCGGCCGCGGCCCGAATCCACCACTGACTGTCTGCGGGGTTCATTGAACCCTGCAGACACCCGGAATTGGATGCCACGAGGATGTCATGATCACGCTTCCGCCAAGACCGCGATCCCGCCCCTCACCCTCGCTGCGACAAAGTGCGCGCGCGGTGGCGGCGATAGCGACAACGATGACGATGGTGACCGCGGCCGTCATGTTCGCCTCCGCCGCCGCCGCGCAGGTGCGTTACAGCACGCCGGACGAGGCGGTGGCGGCGTTGATCGGCGCCGTCAAGGCCGGCGATCCGCGGGGATTGACCCAGGTGCTCGGGCCGGACGGCGGGGACATCGTCTATTCCGGCGATCCGGTTGCCGATGTGGCGAACCGCAAGCGTGTCGTCGAAGCCTATGATGTCAAGCATCAAGTCACCATGGAGGGTACCGACAAGGCCGTCCTGGTCATCGGCCAGGAGGACTGGCCGTTCCCCATCCCGCTCGTTCGCAAGGACGGCGCCTGGCGGTTCGACACGGCGGCCGGGCGCACCGAGATCCTCTATCGCCGCATCGGCCGCAACGAGCTGAGCGCGATCCAGACCTGCCTCGCCTATGTGGACGCGCAGCAGGAATATGCCGAGAAGGGCGTCGCCGGCAGCGGCGTCTATGCGCAACGCGTCAAGAGCCGCCTGGGCCGGAAGGATGGCCTGTATTGGGCGACGCAGCCCGGCGAGGATCAGAGCCCGCTCGGCGAGCTGGCCGCTTCGGCAACCGCCGACGGTTATTCGGTCGAACGCGAGCGGGTACCCTATCACGGCTACTACTACCGGATCCTGTTTCGCCAGGGCCCGACTGCACCCGGCGGAGCGCTGGATTACGTCGTGCGCGGCAAGATGATCGGCGGCTTTGCGCTGGTTGCCTACCCGGCGGAATACGGCAATTCCGGCGTGATGACGTTTCTCGTCAACCACCAGGGGATCGTCTACCAAAAGGACCTGGGGCCGCGCACGCCCGTGATCGCGTCGCGGATGATCTCATTCAATCCGGATCAGACCTGGCGGCGGGTGGACAACGCGGGGCAGCCTTCGGCCGGAGCGCGCTAACCGCAATCCGATCGGATTGAATCGGATCGCGGTCAATCCTTGCCGCGGCGGCAGAAATTTGCGCCAGATCAAAACGTGGCTCAACCGTCCTGATCAACTCGCCCTACAAAGTTGAAAAACGAACGAGGTGGGGTCATGAGCGAAACCGTTCATTTGCGGCGCCAAGCGGAATTCTGCCTTCGATTGTTGCAGCTCTGCTCCGGTGAACCAGTGTCGCGGCACCTGAGCTTCCTGGCGGCGCAATACCATGAGATTGCGCTGCGAGCGGAGTTCGGCGTGCCGAGTTGCGTTGACGATGAGGCGGCAGAAGCGCAGCCTCTTTGGCACTGACGGGCACGCCGGCGGCGGCAACCAGTCGCAAGCCGCCAGCGAAGAAAGTGTTTAATTGATCTGGATCAAATATCACGCTACCGCTACCGCTAGCCTCGAACGCGAGAGTTTCGCCGTCATCGGCGATGAGCTCGAGAGGATGCCCACAGTGGGGAGAAACGAAATGCGCAAGCCCGGCTTACCGATCATCACCATCATCGCGCTGTCCGCCGGCATGCTGTTGGCGGCAACCGACACGTCGTCGGCACAGCAGGCGGCCAAAAAGCTGACCTACGAACAGGCTTGGGCCTTTTGCAAGCAGCAGGTCACGTCCGTCCTCGGGAATGAGGCGACGACGACCGCGGGGCGCTATACCCGAGGCTCGGCCTGCATGAGGGAGCAAGGGTACCGGCTGAAGAAGTCGTCCAAGTAGAACAGCGATCGCATGCGGCTCCGGCACATGGTCCGGGAGCCGCGGCGGAATTCGACGACTGAAGTCGTGCGACGTGGCGCATACCGCTGCGTCCGGCTTGACGCGCCAGGACATAGATCGTGCGTGAATTGATCGTGATGGCTGGGATTGCCGCCACGCTCGCGCTGGCCACCGCGGACGCCGTGGCGGCCCGCCAAGCCGGCACTGCGCCGACGCCCAAGCCCAACAGCATCGATATCAGCTATGGGAAGCCGGAATCCAAGAACAATCGGCCAATCCACGATCTGCTGAAGGAGCGTCAGGCACTCGAAAAGCTGCGCGAGCTCCTGGCCCCGCTGCGTTTGCCGCACAGATTGCTGCTGCAGACCAGGGACTGCGAGGGCGAGTCCAACGCCTGGTCAAACGAAGAAAGCGTCACGGTCTGTTACGAATACCTCGACGAGCTCTGGAAGAACGCGCCCGAGCAGACCACTCCCGCCGGCGTTGCACCGATCGACGCGTTGATCGGCCCGTTCCTGGATGTGTTTCTGCACGAAGCCGGTCATGCCGTATTCGCTATTCTGAAAGTTCCCCTGTTCGGCCGGGAGGAAGACGCCGCCGACCAGTTCTCGACCTACATCCTGCTGAGGTTCGAAAAGGACGAAGCGCGCCGGTTGATCCTGGGCAGCGCGTATCAGTACAAGGGCGACCTGTCGTCTCCGACCGTGACGGTGACGCAGCAGAAGTTCGCCGACGAGCACGGCACGCCCGCGCAGCGCTTCTACAATCTGCTGTGCATGGCCTACGGGGCCGACCCGAAGCTGTTTGCCGACGTGGTCCAGAAGGGATTCCTTCCCGAGGATCGCGCGGTCGGCTGCGAGCGCGAATACGCCCAAGTCTCGCATGCTTTCGACACCTTGATCGGTCCTCACATCGACCGGCGCCTCGCACGCCAGCTGCACAAGCGCTGGCTGCCTCCTGTCACGCAGCCGAAGCCACGGAGGTCTGTCACGGCGGAGTGATCAGGCGGTTCGTATATCGGGCAAGTCATCAACCAGGCCGATGGTGTAGCATCAGGGCCAGTTCACAGGAGGATGCCATGGAGGGAGCAACTGCGCTTCCGGAGGATCTGAGAAATCAACGCGGTTGGCGCTCGTTCAACCCCGGAGCCTGGTGCACGACGATCGACGTGCGCGACTTCATCGCGTCCAACTTCACGTCCTATGCGGGTGACGAGAAATTTCTGGTCGGGCCGTCGCAGCGCACCCTGGCTGTATGGGAAAAGCTTCAGCCCTATTTCCAGGAGGAGCGGAAGAAAGGCGTGCTCGCCGTCGACGCGCAGACGCCGTCGACGCTGTTGGCGCACAAGGCCGGCTATATCGACCGCGGCAACGAGGTGATCGTCGGCCTCCAGACCGACGCGCCGTTCAAACGCGCGATCTTTCCATACGGCGGCCTGCGCATGGTCGAGGCCGGCTTGAAGGCAGCCGGCTTTCCGGCCGACCCCCAGGTCCACGAGGCTTTCACGAAATACCGCAAGACCCACAACGACGGCGTGTTCGACGCCTATACGGACGAAATCAGGAGATGCCGCAAGTCCGGCATCAT
The DNA here is from genome assembly GCA_963777755.1 of uncultured Alphaproteobacteria bacterium. Classification (GTDB taxonomy): domain Bacteria; phylum Pseudomonadota; class Alphaproteobacteria; order Rhizobiales; family Xanthobacteraceae; genus DATFWC01. The sequence continues at coordinate 622,067 of CAVZSC010000034.1, read as the reverse complement.
TACCGGGCTTCCCGACGCCTATGGCCGCGGCCGCATCATCGGCGACTATCGGCGCGTCGCCCTCTACGGGACCAAGCGGCTGCTCGAGGCCAAGCAGGCGGAGCGCCAGCAGGTCGACGACATGTGGCCGACCGATGAGATCATCCGCGTACGCGAGGAGCTCGCCGAACAGATGCGCGCGCTGGAGGATCTGGCGGCGATGGGGAAGCTCTACGACTGCGACATCACGCGTCCGGCGGCCGATGCCCAGGAAGCCGTGCAATGGACGTATCTCGCCTATCTCGGCGCCATCAAGGAGGCGAACGGCGCGGCCATGTCGATCGGCCGCATCTCCAGCTTCCTCGACGTCTATATCGAGCGCGACCTGAAGGAAGGCGCATTGGACGAGCCCGGCGCGCAGGAGCTGTGGGATCAGCTGGTGCAGAAGCTCCGCATCGTCCGCTTTCTGCGCACGCCCGACTACGACGCCCTGTTCAGCGGCGATCCCTACTGGGCGACCGAATGCGTCGGCGGCGTGGATCTGAGCGGGCGGCCGCTGGTCACCAAGAGCAGCTACCGCATGCTGCACACGCTGAGCAATCTCGGGCCGGCGCCGGAGCCGAACATCACCGTCCTCTGGTCGAAGGACCTGCCCGAGGCCTTCAAGCAATACTGCATCAAGGTCAGCCGCGATACGTCGTCGGTGCAATACGAGAACGACGACCTGATGCGGCCGCATTGGGGCGACGACTACGGCATCGGCTGTTGCGTCTCGGCGATGAAGCTGGGCAAGCAGATGCAGTTCTTCGGCGCCCGCGTGAACCTCGCCAAGTGCCTGCTCTATGCGATCAACGGCGGCCGCGACGAAGTATCGGGTGAGCAGGTGGCCCCGCCGACGCCGCCCGTAACCAGCGAGATCCTCGACTATGACGAGGTGTTCGAAAAGTTCGACCACATGATGGAGTGGTTGGCGCGTACGTACGTGCACGCGATGAACTGCATTCACTACATGCACGACAAGTACTTCTACGAGCGCCTCGAGATGGCGTTGCACGATCGCGACATCCTGCGCACGATGGCGTTCGGCATCGCCGGACTGTCGGTGGTCGCCGACAGCCTGTCGGCGATGAAATACGGCAAGGTGCATGTGATCCGGGACGAGACCGGTCTCGCCGTCGACTATCGGACGGAAGCGAACGGTCCAATCCCGCAGTTCGGCAACAACGATGACCGCGTCGACACCATCGCTTCCGAGCTCGTCACGCGGTTCATGCAGAAGATCCGCAAGCACCCGACCTATCGCAATGCGACCCACACCCAAAGCGTCCTGACCATCACGTCGAACGTGGTCTACGGCAAGCACACCGGCAATACACCCGACGGCCGCCGCAAGGGCGAGCCGTTCGGTCCGGGCGCCAATCCGATGCACGGCCGCGACAGCCACGGCTGGCTCGCGTCCTGTCTGTCGGTGGCGAAGCTGCCCTATCGGGATTCGCTGGACGGCATCAGCTACACGGTCTCGGTGGCTCCGCAGAAGGCAAAGATGTCGGACAAGGAGCTCGTCGACGGCGCCGTCAAGGCCTTCGACATGTTCTTCGGCATGGGCGGGTTCCACATGAACCTGAACGTCATCGACAAGGAGACGCTGCAGGACGCCATGAACAATCCCGACAAGTATCCGCAGCTGACGATCCGCGTCTCCGGATACGCCGTCAACTTCGTGCGGCTGACGCGCGAGCAGCAGCTGGATGTGATCAGCCGCACCTTCCACGGTCAGCTGTGAGGTGACAGGAGCAGGCGGTGTCGCAACTGGGTAACATCGAGGCCGGCAGTCGGCACGATCTGCGCGTCGGGCTCTCGCCCGACGCGCCGGAAACGAGCGAAGACGCCGCCGACGCCGAGGGGGCGTTCGGTTATGCGCACTCCTACGAGACCGGCTCCCGCTACGACGGGCCGGGTGTGCGGGTCGTGTTGTTCCTGTCGGGCTGCCTGCTGCGCTGCACCTACTGCCACAATCCCGATACCTGGCATCTCAAAGACGGGACCTACATCTCCGCCGACCATGTAATCCATCGGCTGCGCGCCTTTGTATCCGCACTGCGTGCGATGGACGGCGGGCTCACCATTTCGGGCGGCGAGCCGATGGTGCAGCTACCCTTCACCCAACGCATCCTCGCCGGCGCCAAGCAGATGGGTCTGCACACCGCGATCGAGACCTCGGGCTTTCTCGGCGCGCGCGCCGACGACAAGTTCCTGTCCGTCCTCGACCTCGTGCTGCTCGACATCAAGAGCTCCGATCCGGACACCTACCGCAGGGCGACCGGCCGCGACCTCGCCCCAACCCTGCGCTTCGCCGAGCGCTTGTCGGCCATGGGCAAGCCGGTGTGGGTGCGGTTCACGCTGGTGCCCGGGTTGACCGACGATCCCGCCAATGTCGAGGGCCTCGCCCGCTTCGTCGCGCCGATGAAGAACGTCGAGTGGGTGGAGGTGCAGCCGTTCCATCAGCTCGGTGCCTTCAAATGGAAGGCGATGGGGCTCGACTACAAGGAGGTCGATACACCGTCAGCGCCGCCCGATCTGGTGAATCGCGTGCTCGAACAGTTCCGGGCCGCGGGCTGCCGCGCCCGCTGACGCGCTGGTACTGCAAGTCCGTATTGTCTGGGAGGGGGAAGTCGTCATGTTCGATTTGGCTCGTGAAATCATCGCCACCCAGCCGATCCTGGCGGTGTTCCTTGCGATCGGCGTCGGCTACCTGGTCGGCCAGATCAACCTCGGCGGCTTCTCGCTCGGGGTCGGGGCCGTCCTGTTCGTCGGCCTCGCCATCGGCGCCTTCGCCCCGAAGGCGCAGATCGTCGGGCCGATCGGCCTCACCGGGCTGATCATGTTCCTCTACGGGATCGGCATCCTGTACGGGCGGCAGTTCTTCGAAGGCATGACCGGTTCCGCCGGCATAAAAAGCAACCTGCTGGCGCTCGTTGCGGTTATCGCCGGACTTTTGGTCGCTCTCGGGCTTGGCCAGATCCTCGGGATCAAGATCGGTCACACGCTCGGTATATTCGCGGGCTCGATGACCAGCACCGCCACCCTGCAGGCCGCCCTCGAAGTCATAGGCAACAAGGAGCCGTCCATCGGATATTCGATCGCCTACCCGTTCGGCGTCATCGGCCCGATCCTGTGCATCTATTTCATGACCCGCCACGTCCAGCCGAAATTCCCGCCCAAGACGCAACGGTTCCACATGGGCGAGGTGACCCTGGGGGAGAATTTTTCCGGGCGGACGCTCGAAGAGCTCGCCAAGGACCTGCCTGGCGGCGTGCAGGTGACGATGGTCCGCAAGGGGGACCAGAACGTCGTTCCATCGACCGACCTCGTGCTGGCCGGCGGAGACGGCCTCCTGATCGTTGCCGAGCAACAGGAGGCCATTGCCGAGACAGGGGCGCGATTGGGCAAACTTGAGCCGGGGCGCCTCGCCAAGGATCGCTCCGCCCTCGACTACATCCGCGTCTTTGTCGGGAAAGCCGGCATGGTCGGGATCCCGCTCGCGCAGCTGCCGCTGCCGGCTGGTTTTCCGGTGCATCTGCTGCACGTGCGGCGCTATGACATGGACCTGGTTCCGACGCCGGACCTGACGCTCGAGTTCGGCGACCGGGTCGGCGTGCTGATGCCGCCTGACCGCAGAGAGGACATCCGGCGGCATTTTGGCGATACCATCAAGGCCACGGCGGAGTTCAGCTACGTTTCACTCGGGCTCGGCATGGTGCTCGGCGTCCTGCTCGGATTGATTCCCATTCCGATTCCTGGCGTCGGGATTGTCACCCTCGGCATCGGCGGCGGACCGCTGATCGTTGCCCTCATACTCGGCAAGCTGCGGCGGACCGGTCCCATGCTCTGGGTCATGCCGCTGCCGGCGAATATCGTGCTGCGAAACTATGGCTTGGCAATCTTCCTTGCCTCGGTCGGCATCAATGCTGGACAACCGTTCGTCCGCACCGTGGCGGAGAGCGGATTCACGATGCTGTTCATCGGCGTCGCGGTATTGCTGACGACGGTGATCATCGTGCTGCTGGTCGGCTACTACCTGTTGAAGATCCCTTACGACGATCTCGTCGGCGTCGCCTCCGGTGCAACCGGAAACCCGGCGATCCTGGTGTATTCCACCCGCATGGCCCCGACCGAGCGGCCCGACATTGGCTACGCGATGATCTTTCCGTCCATGACCATCGTGAAGGTCATCGCCGTGCAGATCGTCGGGCTGCTGGTGGCGACCGGCGCAGGTTGATCGCGACGATGTCGGCCGATCCGTCGAGCACGCCTGGCCCGCTCGTGCAGGAGCCGTCGACTGGCGTGCCGGTAGCGAATTCGCCTCAGATCGTCACGTTCGACGCGATCCTGCCGGCCACCATGGCGGCGCGGGCCGAGGAAAGCGGCGTCAAACGCGTCGCGATCGACCCGTTGACCTTGCTGGCTCTGGGCGTGTTGGCCGGCGCCTTCATCTCGTTCGGCGCGATCTTCGCCACGACGGTGAGCGCCGGAAGCATCGCCATCACAGCCGCCGACGGCACCGCGGCGTCTGCCGGATTGCCGTACGGGATCGTAAAACTTCTGAGCGGCCTGGTATTCTCGCTGGGATTGATCCTGGTGGTTGTCGGGGGAGCAGAGCTGTTCACCGGCAACAACCTCATCGTGATGGCGTGGGCGAGTGGCAGGGTCACCACCCGCGCCCTGCTGCTCAATTGGACCATCGTTTTCGTCGGCAATGTTATCGGCGCGGTCATGACCGCCGTCCTGATGTTCTTGACCACGCAGTATACGTTCGGCCAGGGAGCGATCGGCTTGGTGGCCTTGAGCACGGCCAACAGCAAGACCGCACTGGCGTTCGTTCCCGCCCTGACGCTCGGCATCATGTGCAATGCGCTGGTGTGCCTGTCGTCGTGGATGTGCTACGGCGCGCGTACGACGGTCGACCGGGTCGTCACGATCGTTCCGCCCATTGCGGCCTTCGTGGCGGCGGGTTTCGAGCACAGCATCGCCAACGCCTATTACATGCCGCTAGGGTTGTTCATCAAGGCCGGCGCGCCCGATTCGTTCTGGGCCGCCATCCATCGGACTCCGGCGGACTTCCCGGCCCTCACCTGGGGAAATTTCCTCCTCGGCAACCTGCTGCCGGTAACCATCGGCAACATCATCGGCGGCTCCATCATGGTCGCCGCGGTCTATTGGTTCGTGTATCTGCGGAAGAAAGAAGGCCCGCTATCGTAGCGGGCAGGAGAATCGCGGTGGCAATCACCATCGGTTTCGGCCGCTGTCGGGACGCCGCAAGAGACAGACCGCTCCGAGGAGAGATGCATTGATGGCCGGTCTCGAGATGCGCAGGCGCCTGCACCATCATTGGGAGGATCTGTTCCGGCTGGTCGCCGAGCTCGAGAGATACCCGGAGTTCGTGCCCAACTGCCAGGGCACGAAGGTGTTCGCCCGCACGAGCGACGGCCTGGATCGAACCGTGATCGTGTCGCGCATGACGGTCGGAATTTCGGCCGTGCGGGTAGGCTACGTCAATCGCACCGTCGCCGATCTGGGCAAGCGTCAGATCACGGTGGATGCCGTCGATGGCCCGTTGCGTTATCTCAATGTCGTGTGGACGTTCGATCCCGACGGCGACGCGTCGACGGTGGTCGGTTTCGCCGTGCGCTATGAATTCGGCAATCCAGTGCTGGGTGCCTTGGCTTCCGGTCTCTTCGATTCGATGTTCCGCCGGATCCTCGATGCGTTCGAACGACGGGCGGATCAGCAATTCTCACCGGTTGCCGGCAGGCAGGTCGACCGCTCACACTCGGTTCCCTCTCATGCGGGTACAGAGTGATCTTGATCAATGCTGAGGGATCGTTGCGGATTCGTGATGCCTGCCTTTTTGGGGTACAGTCACTCCGTTTCCAGGTGACCAACAGTTGGAGGAAAAAAATGCTCGGTTTTCGCGGTGCTGTTCGATTTGGCCTGGCGGCCATGCTGGCGATGGTCCTGGCAGGGCTGCCGACGCCCAGCCAGGCGCAGACCGGCTCGGTCGTTTTCGAAATCACCAAGGCAGGGTTCATTATCGGCGTTGGCGGCGGTCGCGGCATCCTGAACTATCAGGGCCGCCGCTATCCGCTGAGCGTCGGCGGGCTCGGTGTCGGCGCCACGATCGGCGCGTCGAAAACCCAGCTGGTCGGCACGGCCTCCAATCTGCGGCAGCCAACCGACATAGTCGGGACCTACACGGCCCTGGGCGGCGGGGTCGCGGTGGCCGGTGGCGTTGCCAGCGTTCGGCTGCAGAACGCGAGGGGGGTGATTCTCGACCTGCGCGGCCGCAAGGTCGGGCTCGAGCTTTCTGTCAGCATCAGCGGGGTCGAGATCAGCATGGCTCGCTGAAGCTGACCTCGGCCGCAGTGCCGAAGCAACCCGCCAGGAGCCGGTTCATCGCTGCGGCTCGACTTCGAGCCACCGCTTGTTCCGGATCTTGTCCAGTTGCTTGCGATCGATATGCGGCCTGATCAGCTTGTCGAACGCGCGCTTGAATTGTTGATACTCGGCTTCGCAGCTCTCGGCGCGCTGGGCCGGCAGATGCCACTGGCTCACCGCGTCGGCGAACAGCTTACGATCGGAGCCGTAGGCCATGCACAGCACGTTGAAATAGCGCTGCGCCGGCAGGCCATGCTCGTCGGCATAGTCCCCGAGCTCGGGAGCCTTTTGCATGGCTTCCTGCAGCTCGCTCCGCCCGAAGAAGGCATTGCCGAGGATCAGGATGCGCGCCTCCGTCTTGTCGATCTGCAATTGCAGATAGGCGGCAAACTGGTCGGCGGCATCCTCTCCGCGCCCGAGGATGGGAATCTCCAGCATGTCGAACACCGCGTGGCCGGTTTCGTGCAGGAACACCGCAACGGTGGGCCCGATGATCGCGTCCTCCGGCTTGAGCCCGCCGGCGACCGGTTCCTTCGGTATCATGCCGCCGATGAATTCGAGGTACTCGTAGCAAACCGTGATGGTGTCGTCCTCGTACCAGGCATTGCTTTCCCCGTCGCAGCCCTGAACCTTGAGCGTGAGCCGATACGGCAGGCGCAAGGGGCTCAGAAACAGCGCAAGCCGCTCCAGCACGCGGCGCTCCTTGAGCCGGGTGTAGATCGGATTGTGCGCCGGGTTCTTGGGAGCCACGTAGGCGGCGACGACACGATTCGACCTGAGCCCTGTGGGCGGCTGTGCGGCAGCCGGCGTGCTCATGAACTGCAGGCCGGTCACAAGCAGCGCCCAGACAGCCGCGGTGCGAGCGCGTGAGGAATGCGGACTAGTGCCCCCGCTTCCGAAGCTCGTCCCCCCTTGCAACACCCCCAGCACGAGCTTCGGAAGCGAAAGGGGCACTAGCAACTCCATGATTTTAGCTAGTGCCGCTTTACGAGTTGAAGTTCCTAAATGAGATTGCGGCAAGTGGGGTAGGAACTTCAACTCGGCGGCACTAGCGATTCCCCGCCAAATCCCGTGCGTCGTGCGTGGACCGATCATCCTGGTCGTCCAATACGGATGCATGCTCCATGAGCCAGTCGTCGAGGCGGCGCGAGATCCCCGCGATCTGGTGCCAATGATAATCGACGATCGCTTGCGAATGCGCCAGATGGTCTCTCAGCGACTGAAGATCCTGCAACGCGGCTTTGGCGGCTCGCTTGCTGTCATAGCCCCAGTCGATCAGCACCGTCGGTTCCTGGCCGAAGAGCCGAGCTCGTGCGCCAAGGCAGCGAGCTCGCTCTCGTCGACGCAAGAAAGCGGCCTCGCCAGATCGCCGACCGTGAAGGATTTCAACAGCGTCCGACATTCACGCAGCTCGACGGTCCGCCACTGGGTTGCTCTTGGCGGCTCGATATCGCCGCCAGGCGACAAGAATCCCACCTGCTTGCGCAGGCGTGCAAGGATTTAAGGTCGCACCATCAGCTCATTTTGCCGGAGCAACCGCAGGAGCCTTCTTGCTCGGTCGCGACGCGCTCATCGTGTCTGCGGGTCGATGCGACAGGCCGAGGCCTTGCCGATCCTCCTGACGCGCCCGCGCCCGGTCTTCAGCATCGGGCACCGAACGCTCGATCACCGAATTGAGTTGCCGGATATATCGCTCCACCGCGTCGGCGCGCTCGGCGCTTGGCACTGATTCCACCAGGCCGACCAGCGCCGAGCGCAATCGCCGCGTGACCTGCACCGAGGTTGCGCCGTACTGGCGGATCTCATCGAATCCAAGCGCCAGGTAGTCCTCCCAGGTCGGCATCGGAAAGACGAGACGGAGAGCCCCCTCCGCATCCCTTGCATAGCCCGTATCCAATTCGCACTTGCCCAGGCGACGCAGCAGATCTTCGATCTGATCGATTGTCTGCACCGCCGTCGTCGGATCGTTGATGGCCGGCGACAGCGCCTTGATAGCGACATCGACCAGGAGACGGATCGGGTATTTGGGGTCCTGCTCGAAACTTCGCTCTCGCGCGAGGCGGACTGCCCGCATCAGCTCTTTTTCCGAGAGCAACTCCGGGGCGCCGTGAATCTGCAGCAGAAGCGTGTCTTCGACCAGGGTGTCGCCGACGCCGCACGACAGCACGATCACGCAGTTTGCACGTTGCGCCTGCTCGACCAGCGCGCCGATATCCAGGCTGCCGATCGTACGCGGCCCGCCGGAATATATCAGCGTCTGGGTGACCGGGCCGAGCGCGTTCCGTTCGGCAACTCCGTTCGCATAGGCTTGCTCGATCTCCGGCTTGCCGTCGAAACGACGGTACATGTCGCCGATCACCGCGCGGCCGCGATCGCCGATCAGGCGAAGCACGCTGCCGATCTGCAGGTCGGTCAGGCGCTGCATCAGTCGCGAGAACAGCAGCATGCCCACGATGAGCATGGTCGCCACCAGCAGGCTGGAAATCATCGGCACCTTGCCGGATGCCTCGCGATCGATCCATGCCAGCGTAAAGAGCGCATAGAGGAACGTGGCGGCGAACGACCCGAGCGAATGGAACAGCATGGGATCGCGTGCAAACCACATCACCAGCCGCGGCGAATAGGCAATCGCGCTGAACTGCACCATGACGAACGCCATCGCGAACACGATGCCGGTGAGGGCCATCGTACCCGAAGCGGCGGCCGACAGGTACGCCTGAGCCGAGGCGACCGACAGACCGAACGTTTGGGACGACAAATATGCCTGCTCGATGCGCGGCAGCGTCAATCCGCCGGCGACGCTTGCGGTGACGTAGATCATGGGAATGAGCCAACGGGGCATCTGCAGTCACCGGGTCGCTAATCGATGATGTGATACCCCCCATCGATATAGAGGGTCTCGCCGGTGATGAGGCGGGCCGCATCGTGGGCAAGGAAGGCAGTGGCCATACCGACGTCCTCGATGCTCACCAGGCTGCGGGCAGGCGCCTTGGCCTTGGCCTTGTCGAGCAGGGCGTCGAATTCGGGAATGCCGGAGGCGGCGCGCGTCGCCAGCGGGCCGGGCGAGATGGCGTGCACCCGGATGCCTTTCGGCCCGAGCTCGGCCGCCATATAGCGCACCGCGCACTCCAGCGCGGCCTTGGCGACCCCCATGATGTTGTAGTTCTTCACCACCATCTGGCTGCCGTAGTAGCTCATGGTGAACAGCGTCCCGCCCTTCTTCATCAACGGCTCGGCGAGGTGCGCCATGCGGATGAACGACCAGCAGGACACATCCATGGTGGTGCGGAATCCGTCCTGCGGGACGTCGACGACGCGCCCGCGCAGCGTGTCCTTGGGCGAGAAGGCGATGGAATGGACGAGAAAATCGAGCCGGCCCCAGTCCTCTTTGATGCGCTCGAACACCGCCTCCATCTGCCCTGGTATCTGCACGTCGAGCGGCATCACGATCGGCGCCGCGAGCTCGCGTGCCAGCGGCGCGACGAACTTCTTCGCCTTGTCGTTCAGATAGGTGACCGCGAGCTCCGCGCCCAACGCGCGGAACGCCGCGGCACAGCCCCAGGCGATCGACTGGTCGTTGGCGATGCCGACGACAAGACCTCTCTTGCCCTCGAGCAGCTTCGCCTTCACGACGGGAAGCATTGCGGCGTCCTTTGGTTCTCGCCCCCCTACAAGGACATCTCGGGAACGTCTTTCGGCACGACGAGCTCGGCGTCGGTTGCGGCGACGACCTGGGCCACCGTGATTCCAGGGCCGGTCTCGAGCAACGTCGCGCGTCCGTCGGGGAACGCGATCACCGCCAGCTCCGTGACCACCAGCTCCACCCGGCGCGTCGACGTGAGCGGCAGCGTGCATTTCTTCATGATCTTCGGTTTACCTTTGGCGGTGTGCTGCATCGCCACGATGACCCGCTTGGCCCCGGACACCAGGTCCATGGCTCCGCCCATCCCCGGCACCATCTTCTTCGGGATCGTCCAGTTGGCGAGGTGGCCGGCCTGATCGACCTGCAGCCCCCCCAGGACCGTCAGATCGAGATGGCCGCCGCGGATGAGACCGAAGGACATCGCACTGTCGAACGTGCTGGCGCCGGGCAACGCCGTCACGGGACGGCCGCCCGCGTCGGTCAGGGTGGGATGCGCCATGCCTTCTTCGGGAGGAGAGCCGGTACCGATTAATCCGTTTTCGGACTGGAAGAATACGTGCAGTCCCTCCGGCAGATAGTTTGCGACCTGCGTCGGAATGCCGATGCCGAGATTGACGAGCATGCCTGACTTGAGCTCTCGCGCGATGCGACGGGCGATGATTTCCTGCGGTTCCATTTGTGGTTCACCCGTTTGCGACGAGATAGTCGACCAAGGGGGCCGGAGTGACGACATGATCGGGCGAGATCAAGCCGACGGGGACGACGTTGTCGGCACAGACGATGACGGTGTCGGCCGCCATCGCGATCACCGGATTGAAGTTTCGCGCCGTCAGCGCATAGGACAGATTGCCGAGGTAGTCGGCGAGAAAAGCCTGCACCAACGCGTAGTCGGCGCGCAGCGCGACTTCGAGCAGGTAGCTCTTGCCGTCCACGCTGATGACTTGCTTGCCGTTCTCGACCGGAGTCCCGATCCCGGTCTGGGTCAGGATGCCGCCGAGCCCATGACCACCGGCGCGGATGCGCTCGATGAGCGTTCCTTGCGGGACCAGCTCCACCTCCAGCTCGCCCGCCATCATCTGCTTCTGCGTTTCCGGGTTGAGACCGATGTGGCTCACGATGGCCTTGCGCAGAAGCCTGGCCGACACCAGCTTGCCGATTCCCTTGCCCGGCATCGCCGTGTCGTTGGCGATCACGGTGAGGTCGCGCTTCTTCTGCCGCACGATCTCATCGACCACGCGCTCGGGGGTTCCCACCGCCATGAAGCCGCCGATCATCAGGCTGGCGCCATCCGGTATCAGGGCGACCGACCGTTCGAGGGAGATCGTCTTCATGTGTTGTTCCTGCCTTTCCCCACCCTGGCTATTGCGCGGTCCAGCCGCCGTCGACCGGCAATGCCGCGCCGCGGATTTGCGCGCCGGCTTCCGAGCACAGGAAGACGGCCACAGCACCGATCTGCTCGGGGGTCGCGAATTCGTGGGAAGGCTGCTTCTCCCCCAGCAGATCGGCTTTGGCCTGATCGACGGAAATCTTCTCGCGCGACGCCCGCTCCGTGATCTGCTTTTCCACCAGCGGCGTCAGCACCCAGCCCGGACAAATGGCGTTGCAGGTGATCCCGGTCGTGGCGGTCTCGAGCGCGACGACCTTGGTCAGGCCGAGCACCCCATGCTTCGCCGCCACGTAGGCCGCCTTGTCCACCGATGCCACCAGGCCGTGCGTCGAGGCGATGTTGATGATGCGGCCCCAATTGCGTTTGCGCATTTGCGGAAGGGCAGCACGGATCGCGTGGAAATTCGAAGACAGATTGATGGCGATCACCGCGTCCCATCGCTCGACCGGAAAGCTTTCCACCGGCGCCGTATGCTGGATCCCCGCGTTGTTGACGAGAATATCGACCCGGCCCAGCTCGTCTGTCGCCGCCTCCACCATCCGCTCGATCGTTGCGGGCTTTGCCATGTCGGCCGGATTGAAGCCTGCCCTCACGCCGAAGTCCTTGGCGATTTGCGCGCGCACGGTTTCGATGGCCGCCGCCTCGCCGAAGCCGTTCAGCATCACGTCGCAACCTGCGCCCGCGAGCGCTCGTGCGATGCCGAGGCCGATGCCGCTCGTCGATCCTGTTACGATCGCAGCCTTACCCTTCAACATTTGCCCAGCTCACTTTGAAGAGTTGCCCAGGCATCAAGTTGATCTGCCTTGACAACAGAGAGTTCTCCATTGCGCTACGATCGGTCCGCGTGCACACGCTTGGCCCGCTGGGCGAGTGCTCGCACACGGCTCAATGACCTGCCCGGCGCCTGCGTTCGACCCGCTTGACGGCGACGGCGCCATAAGGGCCGGCCCAGCGCGGGTTTGGCTGACAAAATCCGCGATTGCCGGCTATGACTTCGAGGCGGCACTGCTCGAAGGACTGCATGCTGCAATTCTCGGTGACCGTGCCGTGTCCGATCGATTGCACGGCGCACCACGGGCCGTACCCGTAATAGGCATTGCCGTCGCGGACGTCGCCGAGCACGACCGCTGTGGTGGCGGCGATGAGGAGCAGGGCGCGCATATTGGGCCTCCGTGATGTGCTCGCCCTAGGCGTCGGCGAGCACGTTTCCTGCCTGGGGTCGGCTGCGCGCCGAAACGAGCGCCAGCGTATGCCGCGCGATCATGAGCTCCTCGTCGGTCGGCACCACGTAGATGGCGACACGGCTGTCCGCTCGCGAGATCAGCGTTTCCCGCGCCTTGTTGGCGGCCGGATCGAGTACGGCACCGAGCCAGGCGAGTTTTTCGGCGATGCGTGCGCGCATCGTCGCCGAGTTCTCGCCGATCCCGGCGGTGAAGACGAAGGCGTCGAGTCCGCCGAGCGCCGCCGCCAGCATGCCGGCATGCAGCCCGATCCGGTAGACGAAATAGTCCAGCGCGAAGGCCGCGCGCGGATCGGCGTTCCCGTCGAGCTCGCGCACGTCGTTGCTGATCCCGGACAATCCCTTGAGGCCGGACTCGCGGTACAACAGATCCTCCACCTGCCCCGCCGTCATGCCCTTCTCGGCAACGAGATAGAGCACCACGCCGGGATCGATCTGCCCCGGCCGCGTGCCCATCGGCAGGCCGTCGAGGGCGGTGAAGCCCATGGTGCTTTCGACGCTGCGGCCGTCGGACAATGCGCACATGGAGGCCCCGCTCCCCAGATGGGCGACGATCACCCGCCCATGGGCGACGTCGGGGGCAACCTCGGGCAGGCGCTGCGCGATGTATTCGTACGACAGTCCATGAAAGCCGTAGCGCCGCACCCCCTCTTCGTACAGGCGCCGGGGAATCGCAAAATGATCGGCCAGCGCGTCATGGCTGCGATGGAAGGCGGTATCAAAGCAGGCGACCTGCGGCAGCTCGGGTCGTTGCGTCAGCAGCGCGCGGATCGGCGCCAGGTTGTTGGGCTGGTGCAGCGGTGCGAGCGAGACGTAGCGATCGAGACGGGCGAGGACCTCGCCATCGATCAGCACCGGACGCGCGTATTCGGGACCGCCGTGCACGACCCGATGGCCGACGGCAAGGAGATCGACGTGCTGCGTCTCGCGCAGCCACGCCCCGGTTCGCTGCAGCGCAGCCGGGAGATCGCGTACCTCGTCAGGGGTGTAGGCGCGGTCGATCAGCGATTCTGCGCCGGCCCCTTCGGCGCGCAGCCGCGGCCGCGTGCCGATCCCGTCCATCTGGCCTTTGACCAGGCGCCCGAGATCGCCGCCTCCCCGGATCTCGAAGACCTGGAACTTGAGGCTGGAGGAGCCGGCATTGACGACGAGGATCGCATCCATGGCGGTCACGCGGCGGGCACGGTGGTCGCGTGGCGGCGCGCGTCGGCATAGAGGACGGCGACCGCGCAGGACGCCATGCGGGTGCGTACGGAGTCCGCGCGCGAGGTCAGGATGACCGGCACGCGCGCCCCGAGCACGATCCCGGCCGCGTCTGCCTGGGCGAGGAACGAGAGGTTCTTGGCGAGCATGTTGCCGGATTCGAGATCGGGAACGACCAGGATCTGGGCGCGTCCGGCGACCGGGGATTGGATTCCCTTGATTCTTGCGGCCTCCGGGTCGATCGCGTTGTCGAACGCGAGCGGCCCGTCGAGCACGCCGCCGGTGATCTGCCCGCGCTCGGCCATCTTGCACAGCGCCGCCGCCTCGATCGTCGACGGAATCTTGGACGTCACGGTTTCTACCGCCGACAGGATTGCGACCCGCGGCGTGCCGAGGCCGACCTGGGTAAAGAGGTCGATGACGTTCTGGATGATGTCGCGCTTGACGTCGAGATCGGGGAAGATGTTGATCGCGGCATCGGTGATGAACAGCGTCTCTGCGTAAGTCGGTACATCCATCACGAAGACGTGGCTGATCCGGCGTGCCGTGCGCAAGCCGGTCTTCGACGCGGCCACCGCCCGCATCAGCTCGTCGGTGTGCAGGCTGCCCTTCATGAGCACCTCGCCCCTGCCCTCGTGGATCAGCTCGACAGCCCGGGCGGCGGCCGCTTCGCTGTGGGGCACGTCGACGAGTTCGAAGCCGCCGATGTCGAGATTGTGCTGGCGCGCCACCGCGGTGATCTTCGCAGCCGGCCCCACCAGGATGGGAACGATGAGGCCGGCCTCTGCCGCCTCGACAACGCCGCGCAGCGAGGTCTCGTCGCACGGGTGCGCCACGACGGTCTTGACCGACGGCACCTCCTTGGCACGGGCAATCAAGCGCTCGTATTTCGCGTGGGTTTGCACGGGGGGAGCAACCTTGGGAACTGCCATCGAGACGACTCCTGCGTTTGGCGCCAGCCGGTTCCGGCTAGGATGCCTTTGCCACGGTGGTTTTCCTGCCGATCGGGACGACATCGGATGCCGCCTCGACGCCGAACAACACGGCGATCCGCCGCAATCGCTCCGCCGCCTCGCCGGTGATCTCGCCACGCGCGCTCAGCACGTCCCGAAGCCACGCAAAGGCCTTGCGGCGTGCGCTCGGGTCGGAGGGCATCAGGGCCGGAATGGCGGCGAGCGTCGCCTTCTGGTCGAGGAGGAGCATGAAGAACTGCTCGCGCAAGAGGGTCTTGAACTCGGCGAGCGTCAGTCGCGGCTGGTCGTCCTTGACGGCACGCAGGCGGCGAACCATCGCGAGTGCACGCTCGTCGGGCCCTCCGCGCGCCATGCCGACGAAAATCAGGCCGCGCGCCACGCATTCGCGCACACCGCCCTGGGTGATGCGCGACTTCAGTTCTTCGATGCGGGCCTGCATGAGCTGGCGATGCAGCGTGCTCTTCCCCGCCTTGCGCTGCGGACGCGTGTCGGTCGGATCGATGCCGACGGCCGCCTGCAGCCCGGGCGAGCCGAAGACCGACAGGAATATGCGCTCGGCCATGGTTTCGCTCATGTCGCGCCACGCGTCGAGGCTCGCCACGATCTGCGCCGAGACGTTTTCCTGCATCGCCACGAACGGATTGTCGGAGGCGACCGGCTTGCGCTCCTCGCGCACCCGGTCGGCGAGCGTCTTCACCGAAGCCATCAGCGGATTTGCGTCGCAGAACGCCTCGTATTGCACCCGCAGCGGATGCATCCGATGCATCCACTCGGCCACCGGCGCCGACGTCATGGCCCGCACCAGCGGCTGGGCGAAGGCGCGGTAGAGCGCCAGATTGATCTCCGATACCCGCGCCGCCGTGGCGAAGCGGCGCTCGTCGGCCGCATCGTTGCCGCCGAGCGCGCGGATGTCGTCGAGGGTCCGCGGCTCGCAACGCATCACCCAGGCACCGGTAACGAGGTCGGGACTCGTCCGTCTCTTCGGTTCTCGCCTCGAACACCGCCTCGTAGAGACCCGGCGGCAGAACGTCGATCAGATCGATATTGCTGGAAAACTCCCCGTGCTCCTTCTTGGCCACGCCGCCGGAGACGAAGATTCCCAGGTGACCGATGGTCTCGTGGATCGTGTAGACGATCGTTTGTCCGTGCTGGCGAATGTCGTTCACGTCGTCATAGAGATCGAGGATCCAGCCGAGCGCCTGCTGCGGCGGCGTGATGTTGTCGCCCTTGGAGCAGAACACGACGATCGGCGAACGGATGTTGCGGAGATCGATCGCTGCCCCGTCCGAGGTTTGGATGGTGCCTGCCGCGAGCTTGTTGCCGATGAACAGCTCGTCGACGATCGCCTGGATCTCCTCGGCGTTCAGGTTGACGTGGCCGCCCCACCACTTCTCGAAGCCGAGATAGCGCGGCGCCTCGGTGTCGATCTTGGCATACAGATTGTACTGCTTGCTCCACAGCGTGTTGGAGGGATTCTGGTTCTCGAAATTCTGCACCAGCCAGGCGCCGTCGAACTTGCCGTGCCCGAGATCGCCGGTGAGCGCCGTGAGCCAGCTACCGCCCAGGAGACCGCCGCTGTAGCGCATGGGATTCTTGCCGTGCACGCCGGCCCAGTAGGACAGTGGCGACCCGGCGATGATGATCGGGCCGAACAGCTCGGGACGAATGGCCGCCAGCATCATCACCGCCCAGCCGGCCTGGCAATTGCCGATCACGCACGGGTTGCCGTCCGCCTGGGGGTGAAGCGCGATGACCTTCTCGAGGAAGATCGCCTCGGCGCGGGCGATATCCTCGAGCGTCTGGCCGGGCATCGGCTCGGGCAGGAAGCCGACGAAATAGCAGGGATGCCCGGCCTTGAGCGCCACGCCGATCTCGCTGTCGGCCTTGAAGCCGCCGATGCCGGGGCCATGTCCGGCACGCGGGTCGACGATGACGAAGGGCCGGCGGGTCGGATCGATCTCCACACCTTTCGGTGGGATGATTCGCACGAGCGCGTAGTTGACCGGTCGCTCGAGGGTACGCCCGTCGACGACCAGTTCGGCCGCATATTCGAGGACGTGAGGCGCAACCTTGGCCATCTGCTCCTGGTACTGGTTGCCGCGCTGGCGCATGACGTCCCAGAACAGGACGCTGCGCTGCGCCGCATCGACCATGTATTCGATCGCAGGGGCGAACGGACCAAGAACGGGCGTAGGGATGCCCTTGGCGGACTGATCTCGATTGGTGGTCATGGCCTCACCCGCCTAAATGGTCGTTTGGACTCGTTCCCCGCGCAAAGGCCGCAGCTTCTGCACGGTCTGGCCGTCGCTGGTGGCTTATTGCCGTCCATTGCTAGCCCGCTGCACCATCCCCGATTTTGCTCTAGATCAATATTTTGATTGGCGTTCCGTGCCACGTCCGGACTCTTGGGTCCTGCGCCGGCGCAGCGCAAGGGACGTGGCTCTCAGAGCGAGTCTCGGGTCTGGCCTGCAGCGGCGGGCGACACGTATCGTTGCCCGGCGAGCACCGCATCGGTGGCGGCGAGCAGGTCGGCGCCAATTGCACGTCTGACGACAAATCCATTGGCCCCCGCTGCCAGAACCGAACGGCTCACGCTCGACTGGTCATGAACGCTGATGATAATCAGCTTCATGTCAGGAAAACGACCGCGGAGCCGGCGCACCAGCCCCACGCCCTCGCCACGCGACAGCGCCAGGTCTACCACCGCCAAGTCGCTGTGCAGGAGATCGGCGCTCGCGAACAGCGACGCTTCATCCGCGACCATCACGACGGTCTTGAACATTGTCGCCAGCAGGCCGCGAACGCCCTCGCTCATGCCGTGATGCGGGTCGGCCACAAGCGCACAACGCAGTTCTTGCTCGCTCATGCCCCGGCTGCATCCGTTGAAGGGGAGTGGCGCCATTCGCCCACCAATCCAGAGCTAAATCCAGGGAGAGCACATTGTGACCTCGTAAAATTGCGAGGTATCACAATGAAAAATTACCGGACATCGAGCGTTCGGACGAAGCAGGAATGCGGTTGAGCCCGCCGGTAAACCGCCTTACGCTCGATCAACTTGCCGCCGGCTCGAAACGACACGTGCTATCGCTCGAGGTTCAGCATGGAGCATTTCGCGGCAACGCGATCCTCGCGAGGCAGCATTTGCCTCGAGGGTAGGAATTGTCTTCTGCCTGGCAGCGACCCTTGCACCGTGTTTTGCGGGCTCGACAGGAGAGAGCTCGGCGAGCGCGCGTTGCCCCCTCATGTCCGCGGCGTTCTCTTGAAGCGGGAGTTTGCGCCAACACTCGAGCTTGCGCTCGGCCCTGCATTTGGGCGAAGAGCAACATGACAAGATATCGGCCTACCCACTGCTCAGATCGCAGGCGGTTGCACAGCAACGATTTCAGGATGCAAACACGGCAAATTGACAACCCGATTAGTGTCCATAAACGCCGTTCACAGAGTGTGGCCATGGGGGTTTACATCGGTCGTATCTGCCCGACCGTGGTACTCATTTTTTTCCTGTTGGCGTCGCTTGCTTGTTCGGTTGCTTTGGCGGAAGGGCCCAAGCAGGTGCTGTTGCTTCATTCTTTTGGCCGGGATTTCAGGCCCTGGACCGAGTATGCGAAGGCCATCCGGACGGAACTGGATCGGCAATCACCCTGGCCGTTGGACCTCCATGAGCATTCGCTCGAAATTGCCCGTTCCAGCGATGAAAACCCGGAAGGCCCATTCGTCGAGTACCTCCGTGCCCTCTTTGCCAAACGGCCGCTCGACCTGATTGTGAGCATCGGCGCTCCGGCGGCCGCCTTTGTCCAGCGGCATCGGCAGCAACTCTTTCCCGCAACTCCGATGGTGTTTGCGGTCGTGGACCAGCGTCGAGTTCAGTATTCCGTTCTTACCCCGAATGACGCCGTTGTTGCGGTCGCGATCAACTATCTTGCCGCCTTCGAGAATATCTTACGGGTGTTGCCCAACACCAAAAATGTGGCAGTTGTGGTCGGGGCTTCCCCCATCGAAAAGTACTGGCGTGAGGAGATCGGCAATGAGGTGAGGCCTCTCGCAAACCGGATTGCAGTTACGTGGTATAATGATTTGCCATTTGTGGACATACTGAAGCGCGCCGCCGCGCTTCCACCGCATTCTGCAATCTTCTGGGAGCTGATGATCGTCGATGCGGCGGGTGTGGTGCACGAAGAGGGAAAGGCTTTGGCAAGGCTTCATGCCGTCGCCAACGCGCCGATTTTCAGTTATACCGACGCCTTCTTCGGCCTTGAAATTGTTGGCGGCCCGCACATCCCGGTGCTCGAGCACGGTCAACAGGTAGCCCGGGTCGCTGTCCGCATCCTTGGTGGAGAGAAGGCGGGCGAGATCAAAACGCCGCCCACCGGTTTTGCAGCGCCGAAGTACGATTGGCGGCAAATGCAGCGCTGGGGCATTAGCGAGAGCCGCCTGCCCCCGGGAAGCGAGATTTACTTCCGCAGTCCGACGCTATGGGAACAGTATCGCTGGCAGGTCTGGACCACAGCCGCGGTGCTTCTGCTCCAGGCCGCGTTGATCACCTGGCTGCTTTACGAGCATCGGCACCGCGTCCGCTCCGAAGCCGCGGCGCACGAGCTGAGCGGACGGCTGATCGCTGCGCATGAGGAGGAGCGCGCGCGCCTTGCGCGCGAGCTGCACGACGACGTGACGCAACGCCTGGCCTTGCTGGCGATCGACGCCGGCCGCGAGGAGCGCAGTCTGCCAGGCCCTGCCGGATCCGGCGCGATGCGGACGATGCGCGAAGGCCTGGTCCGATTGAGCGAGGACGTGCATGCCCTGTCGTACCGGCTCCATCCCTCCATCCTCGAAGACCTCGGCTTGAGCGAAGCGTTGAAATCGGAGTGCGAGCGCTTTTCGCAGACCTGTTCGACCCAGCTCGAGGCAAACGTTGCGGAAACTCCCGAGCGGCTGCCGCACGACGTGGCGCTCTGCCTGTTCCGCGTCGCGCAGGAGGGGCTGCGCAACATCGCACGCCATGCCGGGGCGAGCCGGGCGGAGGTTCGCCTCCGACGCCTGGACGGCGGTCTGCAGATCGTCGTCAGCGACAATGGCGCCGGTTTTGATCCTGCGCAGCAGCGCGGGCGGATCAGCCTCGGTCATGCCGGGATGCGGCAGAGAATCAAGCTGGTTGGCGGCAAGATCGACATCGCGGGCCGTCCTGGCTACGGTACGACGATCCTGGCCTGGGTACCGTTGCGGGAGGATCGCAGTGAGCCGACCACGCGTGCTGCTGGCTGACGATCACCGTGTCGTCAGCGAGGGATTGAAGCACCTCCTTTCCGAGGATTTCGAGCTCGTCGGCATGGTCGAGGACGGGCGTGCGCTGGTGGCTGCCGCCAGGAAGCTGCAGCCCGATGTCATCGTGGCGGACATCACGATGCCGCACCTCAATGGAATTGAGGCGATGGCGCAACTGAAGAAGGACAACCCCCACGTCAAGGTTGTCTTCCTGACGATGCATCAGGACCCTGCCTATGCGCGGCGCGCGTTGGAGGCCGGCGCCGCCGGCTTCGTGGTGAAGCACTCGGCCCCCGCGGAGCTCGTCATGGCCATTCGGGCCGCCCTCAAAGGCCAGATGTTCATCACGCCTGCGCTGGCGAGCGACGTGCTGCGGCAGATCCAACACGGAGCACAGGAAGCGAGCGGCTCCGCCGAAGTTCTGACCCCCCGCCAGCGCGAGATCCTGCGGCTGCTGGCGGAGGGGCGCTCGGCCAAGGAAATCGCCGCGGCGCTCTCGATCTCGTCCCGCACCGTCGAATTTCACAAGTATCAGATGATGGAGGCGCATGGCCTTCGCAGCAATGCCGAGCTCATTCATTTCGCCATCAAGCACGGCATTGTGACGATCTAGGCTCAGGACGCGTCGGCTCTACCGCTCGGCAAATCCGCTCCTTTGCAACCGCCTTTTCCCCCAGCCGCCAATTCTGCGGTCGGTCTTACATGCGACTCATCAGTAATTTTTCATGGCGATCCCTAGCAAGTTTACGAGGTCACACTGCTCCTCCCTCCTTCGTATGCTGTCATCGGGGTGGCACAGGGCGGATGCAAGATCGGTCGTCGGGAGAGCGCGTATCATGCTGACCGAAACGTCGTTGAACGGTTCTTTCGAGCATCTGTACGGCGACGCAATGCCAGCAGCATCTCCCGCTGGCTGTACCGCGCTTGCCCGTTCGATCCAGCGGATGGGGACGACGATGTCGTTTGCCCGGGATGTCGAGATCTATGGAGAGAAAGAGCCTCCCGATTACTTCTACAAAATCATCAGCGGGTGCGTGCGCGCCTACAAGGTGCTCATCGACGGTCGGCGCCAGGTCACGGCCTTCTACCTGCCCGGAGACATATTCGGTCTCGAAACTGGACAAGAATACCTATTTTCAGCGGAAGCGGTGGCCCTCTCGAAGATTCGCGTCGTCAAACGCCATGCCGTGGTGTCGCTTGCGTCGCGCGACAGTGACGTGGCTTGCGAACTGTGGAAGCTGACCGGTCGCGAGCTTCAACGGGCGCGGCATCACGCCCTGTTGCTGTGCAAGACCGCGCCGGAGCGAGTGGCAAGCTTTCTGCTCGAAATGGACGAGCGTACCCACGGCGACGAAGTGGAACTGCCCATGTCGCGCCAGGACATCGCCGACCACCTGGGCCTGACCATCGAAACCGTCTCGCGCATTCTCACGCAGTTTGCGCGGACCTCGGCAATCGCCCTGCCCACCTGCAGGCGGTTTGCGCTGAGCAACCGTGCGGTTCTGCAGCAACTTGTTGCGTGAGCATGATGTGTCCAGGAACACCTCCCGCATCTTCTCGGCGCGTGCGATCACGCGGCACTAGTCTAGTGTCCCGGTTCCGACGTTCGTATCCCTTTGCAGCACCCCCTCATACGAACGTCGGAACCAAAGGGACACTAGCAACCATATGATTCTAGTGTGGCTTTGGATTTGACGTTCCTATGAAGGAGTGGCCGCAATGCTGATAGGAACGTCAAATCCGCCACACTAGCGCATCATTCGCGGGGCCATCCTGACATTCGTCGTGATGGAGTTGACTGCCATCGAGGCGCACGATTGAGGTCGCCGACACCGAACCGGAGCCTCATCCGACGGTGCAGGTGACCCTCCTCATGAGGGGACACGTCGTGTCATTCTCATGTGACTCTCCCTCGTAACGAAAATGTTGCGCGGCGTTGTCCTGACAGAGCACGCACATTATTTTGCGCCAGATCAAATCGGGCTGCGAAAATTGATGGAATTTGCAGGCGGCGATGTGCGTCGGGCAAAACCGCTCCCCGCGTGCAAAGAGAAGACGCGCAATGGCGGGGCGCTTGTGATAAGGCACGGGAGGACGCGTCATGCACAAGCTGATTTCGGGTATCGTCGAATTCCGCGAACGGCAGTTGCCTCGCTATGCGGAGCGGTTTCGCGACCTGGCGCTCGCGCAGTCACCCGACACGCTCATGATCACCTGCTCGGACAGCCGAGTGGTGCCCGACCTGTTGGCTTCGACCCACCCCGGCGACTTGTTCACGATGCGCAACGTCGGCAACCTGATTCCGCCGGCGACCGCCGAAGGCGTCTCCATCGGCGACCTTTCCGAAGCGAGTGCGATCGAGTACGCCGTGTTGGTTCTCAAGGTCGCGAACATCGTCGTATGCGGGCATTCGGAATGCGGCGCCATGAAAGCCGTAATGGCGCGCAGCCCGGGATCCGGCACGCCGAACCTTGAGAAGTGGCTGCATCATGCCAAGGTTGCGGCATTCCGCCTCGAATATGAGGGCGCGCTGGATGCCGCGCTGCAGCCCCATGACCAGCTGTCGCAGCTCAACGTGCTGGTCCAGCTTGAGCACCTGTCGTCCTACCCCATCGTACGCGCGCAGGTGGCGGCTGGCACACTCCGTCTGAACGGCTGGTGGTTCGACATCGCCACCGGCACTATGTACGCCTATGAGCGCGCAAGCCGTTCGTTCGCGGTCATCGACCGCCAACTGGCGGAACGGCTGATCGCTCGTCTCGGAGAAGCGGGATAACCCGCAATTCGCTGGTCATCCGGGAATTCCCCGCAGTGGTCCAAGCCCATGCGTCTGGACCGCTATTTGGGAACGCGGCGGTGTTTGGGACGATCTCATCAGGGTCTGCCCTGCCCGATTTTGGGGAACTCCCTCAGAGACGGCACCAGGAGCAGGCGATATATTCGACACATGTACCAGGTGAGCCTCTCGTCGCTTCCGCTCAACCTGTCAGGATGCCGCGCCGACCACCGGCATGATCGCCGCTTTGCCGAAAGCATCCTGAGGCTTTTTTGATCTGCATCAATACGCAGATCGTTGATGGGAATCTGCTGGGGCCTCGAGATGGAGGACAATATGAAGATGAAGATGCTGATCGCGTCAGCTGCACTGCTGATAACCGGGTTCGTAACCGCAAGCACCCAGGAGGCCAATGCCGTCGTGTATTGTTCGTACGTGGGCTATCCCTCCGGTTGCATCGTCAGGCCTGGTGTCGTGCTCCGGGCCCGGCCGGTTGCGCGAGCCGCGACCGTCGGCGTCGGTGCTCCGGGTGTTGGAGTACGGCGTGGGACACCGATGAACCGTGGCGGTCCGGTCAATCGCGTCGGCAGGCGCTGAGGTAAGCTTGCTGACCGGCGCGGTGATCGCTCGTACTTTGCGGGTGAGCTCCGGCGGTGGAGCAGGACCGGCGGCACTCACAGGAGTTTGCCCCTCAAGCACGGGCTGAAAGGGCAAGTCTTGATGCCAAGTCTCTTCAAATATTTCACGATCGTCGGAGCCGTACTGCTAGGGCTGCTGATGCTGGTGAATTCCGTCCTGGAGCCCGACGGCCCGAAGCCGAGGGTCGTCGCTACGGTGACGCCAAAGGTGAACGTCAAGCATGACCCGCGGGCCTCTTTGGTGGAGCGCCTTAGGAACGAGCAGGAGGCGCGAGAGGCCGCCGCCAAGGGGCAGCCCCTCGCATCTCCGGTCAGCTTCGAGGGGCCGGTGGTTCCGGCGACGCAGCGTGACGAGCCCGGGACGCCGGCTCGCGCCGACCCAGTTCAGGTTTCCGCGCTGGCCACCGTGACGACCGCCACGCGTACCGAAGATGCGAATGCGCGCTCCGTGCGCCTTGCGCGGAAGAAGGCCGTACGCGAGCGCCAGCAGCGCTTGGCGCGCGAACGAGCCCGGGAATTGCCGCGAGACCAGCGGTATTACGGCTACGCCCCGCAGCCCACATACGGGCCATTTGCCTGGTGGGGGCAGGCGCAAAGGTGGTGAGTGGAACGGTGTACAGTCCAGCCCAACGTGCTTTGACGGCGGTTGGAGAGCGATCCGTGAGCCATGCCCGGGAGGTGATGGCATGGTGTTGAAGGGTGTTGCGGCGCGGTTCGGGCTCATCGCAGCGGTGGCGGTGATCATCGTGATCGGCGTAATTGCGTCGTTGCTCAAGCAGCCTTTGCCGGCGGAGGATATGGGTCCATTGGCGGCGTTCGCGCCGCCGATGGTTGTGCCGCCGGACACTATGGGAGCGCCCGCTCCGCTACGGGCACAAGATCAAGCGCCACCTTCCACCTCGCCTGCGAGCACCGTCGGAGCGGCTGGAGCAACGCCGGAGGCCTTGTCCCCTTCCGAACCACCGTCGTCACCGGCACCCGCCCTTCCTGCGGCGATGACTACGCGCTCCAGTGACGGAAGCGCGCCGGCCTCCACCCCGTCCAATCCTGAAGCCTTGCAACCCCCATCGATCTCGCCCTCTGCGGGGACCACAAGAGCTCAAGAGCGGACGAAACACAGATCTGGTAAGCGCGTCGTGCGTTCACGCCCGGCGCAGGACGATCACAACGAGCACAGAATGGCGCAGTCGGCCAACCGCGCACCTGTGTCGCGTCCCGCCTCGACCCCCTTCTCCTATGACAAGCAGCTTGGCGCCCAATGAGTCCGGCAAGGTCGTGGTGACGTTTCTTAGCGGTCTGCGCCGCGATGACACGCACGCGAGCCGGCCATTTGCCCATACCGACGGCAGCATCGCTGACAGAACAAGTTGGGCTAGTGTCAGCATCGGAACACCTATGCGCTTTACGTTGCACTCCCATGCGCGACGACATCGGGGACGGCCGTGGTCGCTTCTCCCAGCCTTCACGGCGGACCCGCAGCCGCACGTGATCGGCTACGGGCGCGCATTGACGTAGATCACCTCGATGCGGCGCGCGGCCTCGCGCGGCTCGAAGTTCTGCAGGTACAGCTGCCGCCATATCTCGTTTGGGATGCGGGCGGGATTGATGCCGTACTGCTCGTGCAGCACGGCCCCGGCTGCCGCCTTCCACTGCTCGAAATTCATCTTCCAGCCACAGCCGACAGACAGAACCAGTTCGACATGCGGCTTGATTGCTGCGACCACTTCGCTCGGCTCGGTCGTAGGCGCTGCCTGATGAAAAGCGCTCGACCAGGCCGGGCTTCGAAGCAAATAATGTGTTGCTGAGCGACGGCTGAGAAATCCCAACCCGTCTTGCTGCCCTGATCAAGCTTCCCTCCTCGAACAGCAAGAAAGCATCGGATCTGCCGCAGGCTGCTCATCGGTGCCGATCGGTTGCCCGGGCAAACGAGCGCCCTCCGAGCCGGAGCCTCTGGCATGTATTATTCATTGGGCGCACCTGCCGAATTTGCGGTAGGTCAAATACCGCTCCCTTCACTGCCAAAGATTGCTTGGCTCCCGCCAGCGCCGACAGCCTCCCGAGTTCGTCAGGGTCGTTATTGGAGCCATCGTCAAGATCCTGTGCGCCACCGACGATCTCCGAAGCGCTCTTGCAGCGGGCATGTCGACAGCGTCGGACCCCCTCGTTGCCGAAGAGCAGCATGGAACCGGTGCCGGAAGGCCCGCATATGCTGTCTTTTTCTTCTGTGCCGCCCCGGATGCTGCCCGTACCCTTTGGTCGCAAGAGTACGCTATCGTTGCCGGCATTGCCGAACGCCTGAACCAGTTCCGATCCGCTCAACATCGTGTCGTCGCCAGCCAGGCCGACGATAGGGCCCGGACCTGTTCAGACAGGCTCATGCTTTTTGATCTGCATCAAATGCGCAGACTGTTCTTCGGCAATTATTTGGGGCGTCCAGATGGAGGACAAGATGAAACTCTCGATCGCGTTGGCTGCGCTGCTGGTAACTGGGTTCCTGACCGCAAGCACTGAGCAGGCCAGTGCCCAGGTGTATTGTACGTATGTGGGCTATCCCGCCAATTGCATCGTCAGGCCCGGTGTGGTGCTGCGGGCTCGGCCCGTGGGGCGCGCGGTTGCGCGCGAAGCAGTACGGCCTGGAACGGTGGGGAATCGCGGCGGTCCGGTCAATCGCGCCGGCAGGCGCTGAGCCAGGTTTGCTGGGATCGGGGTGATCGAACGCGGACGGTGTCGCCTGTTGCGGCACCTCGCTTCCGGCATCAGAGCCCAGCCACACGGCTATGGCGACCCGTAGAGTAGTGGACGCCCGGTGCGGGCCCGGGCGCAGGAAAAGCATGTCCGGTGACCAGACGTCTCGTCGAGGTGAGGGATGAGATGTGATGGGGAGTAGGTTGGTGGGCGCCCGTCGGAAGGTGTGATCTCCTGAAACATCTGCTTCGGCGCAAACAGGGAGCAGCATATGTGGATCATGGTGATTACATTTCTCTTCTATGGAAACCCTGTTACTGGCCACTTCTCGCCCGCACTTTCGAGTATAGAATTCAGCAGCAAGGCGACCTGCGAGGCAGCTCGGACGGCGTATCTTTCAGGCTTTAGCGATATTGCTGCTGAGCTCAATAAGGCCATAGAAGACGAAAAAAATATGGGTCAACTTAAGGGCCCCAATGGCGTAGTTGTTTCGGCGCTCTGTACCGCGAAATAGAGGCAGGATCGCACAAGTGTGCTGCGCGTCGGCACGCTGCCCCGACGACGAGCAAGGATTGGGCGGCCGCGCGGGCGTGGTGAAGTCCGGCCATACGGACCGATCGTGTATCTTGCGCAGGCGGGACCGCCCACCCCGAGTGCGATACAGGCGTGACCTTGCCCGGATCCGGTTGATCCCGCATCCCGGTACACGGCGTCCGCCGTGGCCGGCGCGTCGATGGCGCGCCTGGTCAGCTTCAGTGACTGACGGCCACAGGGCGGCGAGGGCAAGTTGGTCGTTGTAGTCGTCGAGCTTTCGACACGTTGCCTGGGCGGGCCTGTTGTTTTTTTTATCCGCATCATCGGCTGTGAGCACGACGTGCCGCCAACGCGGATTGATCAGTCTCAGCTCAGGCTGGCAATCGGTCGCCAAGCGATCGGTGTCAAATCAAAGTTGCGAGTTGATCGGTAGGAGCTTCAACAGGTCGGCGACGAAGCGCCGGCGAAAGCCGGTTTTGGGCTCGTGCCGATGGCGCACCCTTTGGCCGTCCCTCACCGTCTCCCAGACGATCTTGCCGTTCGGGTCGAGGAGGACGCGGTAGCTGTTGGCGGGCACGACGCCAGTCGCCATGTAGGCCGTCAGCCTTTCGGCAAGCTCCGGGCTCTCAATATAGAGGCCGGCTTCGGTGTTGATCGCGGCAGAGCGCGGGTCGAGGTTGAAGCTGCCGATGAACACGGCTTCGCGGTCGAAGGCCATGGCCTTGGTATGCAAGGCCGCTCGCGACCGCCGGGAAAGGAGCGACCAGCCCGGCCGGAAGGCGTCGGTATCAGGGCACAGCTCGTATAGCTCCATGCCGTTCTCGAGCAGCCGCCTGCGGGTCTTGGCATAGCCTGAATGCGCCGGCAGCATGTCGTTCGAAGCGAGCGAGTTGGTCAGCACGCGCACCCGGACATTGCGCTCGTGCAGCGCCTTGACGATTGCCTGCGCCCCGGCGGGTAGGACGAAATAGGGCGACTCGACGAGCAGCTCCTCTTTCAGCTGGGCGACCCGCCCGCGGATGAATTCGACCACCTGGTCACTCTCCTTGCCGCGTGCGATGGTTTCCGGGTCGTCGGCGATGATTCGGCCGTGTGCCCACACGAGATTGTCGCGAACCTCGGCGCCCTGGGCCGCCAGCTCGTTCAGGTCCTGGTCGATCGGATAAGGGTAGTCGGCCGCGGCGATCGCCTCACGCAAGCGAATCAGGATTTCATCGAGATCGGCAGCGCCATGGGCGCGATCGACGATGGCCGCGATCGGCACGGTCGAGGAGCTGTTCCAGAATTGGTCGAATACCCCCGACAGGTCGCGGACGACAGGCCCGACCGCCAATACATCCAGATCGCGATAATTGGCGATGGTGTTCACGCCATAATAGATGTCACCGATATTGCGGCCGCCGACGATCGCCGCCGCGTTGTCAGCAACCATCAACTTGTTGTGCATGCGGCGGTTGACCCGCCCGAAGTCAAAAATCAAGTCAAGAGCGGACCATCTCCGGTTGGTGAGCGGGTTGAACAGACGGATCTCGACATTGGGGTGGGCATCGAGGGCGGCCTTAACGGAATCGCTGGCCTTGTAGAAGGGATCGTCGACGAGGAGCCGCACCCTGACCCCGCGATCCGCCGCCTTCATCACGTGGTCGACGATGATCCGGCCGGTCGTATCGCCTTCCCAGACGTAGTACTGCATGTCGAGGCTTCGCTCGGCCAAGTCGGCCAGCGCCAGACGGACGATGAAGGCCTCGCGCCCGTGGCTCAAGAGGCTGAAGCCGGAGAGGCCGGGGTGCTCGTCGGCCGCCGGGCCGAAGAATTGGCCCAGCCGAGTCGACGCGGGGTCCTCGAACGCCGTCGAGACCGTGCGCGGATAGTGTAGCCGGGGGCGGGTGCCGGTGAGAACCTGGGCAAGCCACATCAGGACCGTGCGTGAGAATCCGCGACCGGGCAGTACCCGAGGCTCGGCCGAACCCGCAGAGCTGCTGGTTCGTTGCGTGTCGGCGCGCATCTGGCGGTAGTCCGCAACCCGACAGGGCGTTCCGCGACGCATGGCACTCTCCGCCCCCCCGCAGCCAGCAGTCAAGCGTGACAACGGCAATCCATCAAGCGCAAACTCGCGACGTATTTTGAGAATACGCGCCCGCCGGAGGCCGCCACCAAAGGCACCAGCCCGGAACCCGCCGCCAGCGCTCGACGGATTGTATCCGCCGCCGCATGGACAAGGACCATCGGATCTTCCCGCCGCCTTTGCTTGATCCAGATCAACAAATGAATGGTGAAAATCCAGCCGCTTCGGCTGACCGAACACGGCATCAGCCCGCTGCGCCGGCGCATGATCCAAAGATGACGATCCGCACGTTTGCGCGAATAGGCAATCGCGCTGAACTGCACCATGACGAACGCCATCGCGAACACGATGCCGGTGAGGGCCATCGTACCCGAAGCGGCGGCCGACAGGTATACCTGCGCCGAGGCGACCGACAGACCGAACGTGCAGGACGCGAAATATGCCTGCTCGATGCGCGGCAGCGTCAATCCTTAGGCGACGCTTGCGGTGACATAGATCATGGGAATGAGCCAACGGGGCATCTGCAGTCGCCCGGCAGCTAGTCGATGATGATGGCCTCCTGGTGTGGGCGTGCTCGTGCGCACGGTTGCGACCTAACGCATCACCGGGTCGATCAATTCGATCGCGGCGCCAACTGCTCGTTATACGAAAACGGGGTTGAGCTCCGGCGTGCCGCCGGCGCGCGGTGATTGGCCCAATGACCCGCGATCTGCTCGTTATTGAAAAACGGCGCCGGACGCGACCGTACCATTTCCTTGCTGTATCTGCGCTTGGTGTTCTGTTCTGCTCGAGGGGGCTCCGTTACCGGCTCGGTCGGCACTGCCTGTGACGATTCGGCACTGAGCTGCGTGGCGGCCGGTGCGGTTCCATCGGTAAGGCGCTGCTCACTAATTAGGGTAGGAGGAGGGGAACTTGCCGAGAGCAAGTAAGGTGCAGGCGTGACCCGCGCGGGCGCATCGGTCGCTCCGAAGTTACCCTCAGGCGGCGACGAGATTTGCGATGTTCGATCGCCGGCTTGGTCAGTAGTGGGCACACCTGCGTTGCGCTCCGGAATCGCCAGCGGTGCCGCGAACGCGGCCAATGTACGCGTATCACTCGATCGTGCGGGCTCCCTGAGCAATGGCAAAAGTGTGCTGATCACGATGATTACTGACACCGTTGCGATGAGCCCAACGCGCGCCGCAGCTTCGCTTGATGTCATAACACCCTCAACTCGTAATTGCGCCAAGCAAGCGCATACTACCAACGCACCCTATCGCGTGCCCGGCCAGGAATCGAACCGCGAAGGGGCGACAGAACTGTCAACATCCTCTCAACCGGGCCACTGCTCCGGGCGGATCCCGCCCATCGAAGGCGACTGCATTATCGCAGCACCACCACCCGCGTGCCGACCTTCACGCGCTCGTAAAGGTCGACCACGTCCTCGTTGAGCATGCGGATGCACCCCGACGACACTGCCGTGCCGATGGTCTCCGGCTCGTTCGAGCCGTGGATGCGATACAGCGAGCCGCCGAGATACATGGCGCGCGCTCCAAGAGGGTTCTCAGGCCCCCCCTCCATATGGCGCGGTAGGTCGGGACGCCGCTGCAGCATCTGGGGCGGCGGGGTCCAAGCCGGCCATTCCTGCTTGCGCGAGATGGTCTGGGTGCCGGCCCACTCGAAGCCCTGGCGGCCGACCCCAATCCCGTACTTGAGTGCGCGATGGCCCGGCAGGATCAGGTAGAGGCGGCGCTCCGACGTGCTGATGACCACGGTCCCGGGCGCGTACGGACCGTCATAAACAACCGTCTCGCGCGGGATGCGGACGGCGGTTGGCTGGATCGCCTGGGGTGCATAAGCATACGCGGAGATGGCGGCAGATTGGCGGTAGGGGCTGGTAACCTGTTGCGCGGGACGCTGGCCGAACAAGCCGCCGAGAAGTGCGCCGAGCGAATCGGCCGATGCGGCAGTTGCGGTGGCGGAGGCGAATGCGGCGGCGACGAGTGCCGTGGTCAGATGGCGACGGACGAGAATGCTGCGGCACCCGATGGTCAGCGCGCAGGGAGCGATCATGCTCTTGGTGATGGCGCTCATTTTGACCCTCCCTTGGCCCCTCGGTTGGGGCTCTCAGTGGAGAAGGCTATTGTCGTGATGTTTCCGCAACTTTGCGCCGAATGGAAAAATGGTTACGCACTTTTCAGGCGTGTTTCGCGGAGTGCAGGACGTCGAAACAATCAGGGGCTCCTGATGTCCATCAGGTCCCCGCGTCCGAAAAAAATGGCCGCCCGCGATGCGGCATGGGCAATTGGTCGCGTCGTAAGGGTCGAGTGCTGTGGCGGGAAATAGGGGCGTGCAAGCGCCCGCGCGTTTTGAGAAAGCTCCCGGCTCGGGAAGAAAGATGCCCAGCATGCCGGCCGTCTCGGCACAGGACTCGCGATGCTCAAGGTCGTGCGCTAGGCTCGATCTTCCAGGGGCAGTACCATGAGGCGACGCGAGATCATCACCCTGGTGGGGTCGCGGCGGCTTGGCCGCTGGCGGCTGCGCGCGCAGCAGCCCGACCGAGTGCGGCGCATCCGGTACGAGTTCGCGCCCGACGCCGTCGCCGTGCGAACGCGCGTGCTGTTCCGCTTTCAGCGCGCCGGACGCGCGCGTTTTATTGTACAGGGAGGCAAGACATGCGCTGGTTCCACATGGCGGTGATGGTCGTATTGGTCGCGGCAACTCTCATTTTCGCGATCCAGAACTTTCAGAGCGTCGCGGTATCATTCCTCAACTTCAGGATAAATGCACCGCTTGCCCTGTTGGTCGTCGTGATCTACCTGCTCGGCATGGCAACGGGTGGCAGCTTATGGGCTTTCGTCCGCTGGGCACTCGAAGGTTCGAAGCCGCCGGCCGCACCCTGACCGAAGCGAAATTCGGATGCGGCGCCTCGGATCAACAGCCGCCCGCCAGCGTCCTGAAATAATCCTCATCCACCGTCCTGGCGCCGGTCATCGGCTCGTGCCGCACGCCGACGCCGTGCGCGACCATCAGGCGCGTCAGCTCGCAGCCGTCGATCAGGACGATCGACTTCGGGATTCCGCGCACGTAGTCCCTGGCACCTTTGGTGAATCGCGCGGTGGTGACGAACACGCCGCGCGAGGTCTTCTTGTCGTCGAGGCTGCCGGAGAAGTCGCGCACCGCGCCGACGTCGATCGCCGCGTCGGGTTGCCGGCATTTGGCCTGCAGGTAAAGGAGATCGAGGCCCAGCGGGTCGAGCCGGATGGCGGCATCGACGCCGCCGTCGCCGCTGCGCCCGAGCCGCACCGCCGCGTCCTTGCGCCCGCCGCCGTAGCCCAGCGCGAGCAGGAGGTCAGTCGCCAGGTGCTCGAAGCACGCAGAGCCCTGTGGCCGGTCGGCAAGCGCCATGATGCGGTCGATCAGCGCCTCGCGCAGCGCGGCGTCGCTCTCGCCCGGCGTGTCATGGTGTCTTGTCGCCCCGGCGGCGTCGGCAATGTCCAGGTGGACGGCCGCGCGTGTGGGCGCTGGCGCGCTACCATCGACGCGGCCGCGCAGCAGTGCCACGAAGGTGCGCTTGCTGATGCCGTGCGGATACGCCGCAACCATCTGGTGCCCGCGCTCGGTGGCGCGGAACACGCCGCTCCGCTGCACTTCGAGCAGGCCGGCTCGGGTCATGCATCGCTGCGCCCGGCGCGCAAGGCGGTGGAGGAGGGGATCGGCGCTGCCCGGCCGCCTCCTGGCGCGCTGCTCGCGCGTCAACGCGAACTCGCGCGCCAGCCGCTTGGCGGCTTGCGGCAACGTGGTGTCGCCGCGGCTCGCGATCCGCAGCAGCGGGAGCATCATATTCTGATAATCTGGAGTATTGTGGTGGGCAGTCGGGTCGGCGTTCATCAGGGCTCGCTGGACAAGGGGGGCAAGTGCGCCGTCAGTTAGCGGGCCGCGCGCCGAATTGCCAGCCAGAATACTGCATTTTTCGCGAAATCCGGACGCGAAGCTGGGGATAAGCGCTTCGGATTTTCGCAATTCTCGATTTCCGAACTTTTTTTCCGAAAATCGAAACTTTTTTCCTTGTGTTCAGGCGTGCCTTCGTGGTTGATGTCGTCATCCCGCTCGCCGAGGGCGTCGTCCGGAGACAGACCAGGAGGCGGAGCAGGGAGCGGCACCCGCGGGCAGGCTTGTAACTCGCTCCCGGGCGACCCCGGAGATCCCGCCGCTCGGCACTATGACCGGACGACGGGCCGGGGATCGTAAGGGCCGCAGCGAAGCGCCGAGAGGCGAGCGCCCTACGTGACTGGGCGCGGGACGCCTCGCCAGGCGTCCCGGCGTGCCCCTCCCTTTCCCTCCCCGCGTGCCGGGAGGCCAGGGAGGGGGACGCGACGGTGCGGCGATCCGCACCAGCGCTTCTCGGCGCTTCGCTCCCTCGCGGGCAGCGATCGCAGGTGATGGGTTTGCGACCGCTGCGGCGGTCGCCCAACACTACGACGAATGGACGCAAAGCCCGGCTCGCAACGGTCGCACCCGACCGCCGGGACGGGCGGAGCGTCGGCTGTTTGACATCGTGAATGACGGATGCCCCCGCTGGCGGCGATGGGTTGGAGCGGGTCCTGCGCTCATCTGCAACGCTGACAGGACGTCTCGGGGTTCGCCTGACCATCTTCGAGGGTAAACCCTGATGGATGCTGCCGAATTCCTTTGGTATCTACGGAGTGAGTGAGGAAGCCGACATATCGGTAGTTATTTACCTCGCGAGCACGCCAATTCGGCGTGGTCAGGATGCGGACGGGCAAGAACAATGCTGGCTGAGACAACATTGCCGGGCGGCTCGCGTAGGCGTCTGTACGGCGGGGCAATGCGAAAAGCGCCGCCGGCCGGCGGTGACGCGCTGACCAAGTCCGTTCAACGAATAGGTGGGGCGACGTCGTTTGCCCGGGACGCGGAAATCTATGGCGAGAAGGAGCCTGCGCATTATTTCTACAAGGTCCTTGACGGGTGCGTGCGCACCTACAAGGTGCTCATCGATGGTCGACGCCAGATTACCGCCTTCTACCTGCCCGGCGACATATTCGGCCTGGAAACAGGTGACGAATACGTATCCTCGGCGGAGACGACCGTCGACACGAGGGTCCTGGTCATCAAGCGCAGCATTGTGGTCTCGATTGCCGCGGGAGATGGTGAGGTGGCCTGCCAGCTGTGGATGCTGACGAGCCGCGAGCTCCAGCGCGCACGGCTTCACGCCCTTCTGCTGGTCAAGTCTGCGCCTGAGCGGGTGGCCAGCTTTCTGCTGGAAATGGCCGCGCGCATCCAATCCGGCGACGAAGTGGAATTGCCCATGTCGCGCCAGGACATCGCAGACCACCTTGGCCTGACCATCGAAACCGTCTCGCGCATGCTGTCGCAGTTTGAGCAGACGTCGGCAATCGCCCTGCCCACCTGCAGGCGGGTTGCGCTGCGCAGGCGCGCGGTCCTGGAGCGGCTGGTGGCCTGAACATCTTGCGGCATCGCCGGAATGATTTTGTGCTAAGTCAAGGTATTGCCAAGCACACCAGATATTTTTCAAGATTGCGATCGAACGCAGGCACGAACCGGGAGCACCCTGAGCATGGCCGCAGATGATCTGGCGAACCTGCTGCCGACCGCCAAGCAGATGATGGAGCAACTCGCGTTGGCGGAGGCCGAGAAGGCAGGCGAGGAGGCAAAGAAGCGCGCAAGGGCGGAAGCCGAGAAGAAGGCGCTGATCGACCGGCTCACCAAGCCGTCGGGCGTTTCCGACGATCAGGCGCTCAAGAAGGTCGCGATGATCGTCCAGCGGGCCATGAAGAACGGCCTGACCGAGGTCGAAGTGTTCCGCTTCCCCAACATGATGTGCACCGACCGCGGGCGAGCCATCAACAACAACCTGGAAGCCGGCTGGGAAGAGACCCTGACCGGGCTGCCGAAAGAGATGTACCTGTTCTGGGAGCGGCAGCTCAAACCGCGCGGCTACAAGGTGAGATTCCAGGTCGTCGATTTTTCCGGCGGCGTGCCCGGAGATATCGGCATCACGCTCAGGTGGAGTTGAAGACCGGCAGGCCGGCCGCCGCTGATCGCAGCAATCCGCGGCCAGCCGTCATGCAATTCCAGCGCCTCGAGCAGCCAGAACGCGGCCGCACCGGCAAAGCTGGAGCAAGCGTCATGCGAAACTTGACCGCTCCGGTGATGGCGATCGCGCTGTTGCTCGTTTTCGAGAGCAGCGTCGCCAACGCGCAGAACTATCCCTGGTGCAGCGCCAGGGGTGAAGCACGAACCTGCGGATACGTCTCGCGGGAGCAGTGCATGGCGAGCGGGGGTGTCGGTGCCTACTGCGAGCAGAATTTCATGTACCGGCCGGAGGAGAGCCGCGCCGTGCGGAGCCGGCCGGGCCGGCG
This sequence comes from uncultured Alphaproteobacteria bacterium, assembly GCA_963777755.1. Classification (GTDB taxonomy): domain Bacteria; phylum Pseudomonadota; class Alphaproteobacteria; order Rhizobiales; family Xanthobacteraceae; genus DATFWC01. The sequence goes on along the minus strand of CAVZSC010000034.1, from coordinate 586,866 downwards.
GTGAGCCTTATTGCGCCAGCATGCCGGCTCAGTCGGACAAGACCGTCACGACAGCCGGAGCGTGACATGCACAACCCCGGATTCGCGCCTGGTCACCGGAAGAAGCCCGCTTTTCTCGAAAACCTTCAGCATCGGGACGTTGTCCGGCAGGACCTCCGCGATCAGCTCCTCGAGGCCGGCCGCACGGGCAATCGCAGCGAGATGGCGCATGAGCGCGGCGCCGATTCCCTGCCCCTGATACTGATCGACCACCGCGAACGCCACCTCGGCCTGCCCCGGCTGCACCACGACGAAGCGTCCGCCGCCCGCGATCATCGGCCGCCCGCCTTCTTCCACCACGGCGACCAGGGCCACGTGGTTGACGAAGTCGACGTCCACGAAGTAGGCGGTCTCCTGCTCCGTGAAGCTGCGTTTTACTGCAAAGAATCGGCGATAAAGGCTCTGTGTGCTCACGCGCCCGACGGCGGCGGCGAGGCCTGCCCGATCGTCCGGCCTGACGGCGCGGATCTCGACCGGACGTCCGTCGCGTGTGAACTCGGTCGCCGAATACGTGGCTGCGTCCACCATGGCCCACAATTCCTTCCAAAGACGCACGCGCGCCCGACCTTTTTGCCTGACAGTGCGCGCTCCCGCGGGTAGCTTATTGCGATTACTCGGACATGACGGCCGCGAATGAATAAATCTCCGGATCGCCGGATCGGGCCGGCATGGCTGAGGCGTTTTCCTCCGGCCCGCTGGCTGGCGGATTACCGTGCCGCCTGGCTGCCCCATGATATCGTCGCCGGCGTCACGCTGGCAGCCTACGCGATCCCGGTGTCGCTCGCCTATGCGGGGCTTGCAGGCCTGCCGCCGCAGGTCGGCGTCTACGGTTATCTCCTGGGCGGGCTCGGCTACGCCCTGCTGGGGTCGTCGCGCCAACTGGCGGTCGGACCCACTTCGGCCATCTCGCTGATGATCGCCGGCACCGTGGGAGCGATGGCGGAAGGGGACGCGCTGCGCTACGCGCAGATCGCCAGCCTCACCGCCTTCACGGTGGCCGTCCTGTGCCTGATCGCCTGGCTGCTGCGACTGAGCGCGCTGGTGAAGCTCATCAGCGACAGTATCCTGGTGGGCTTCAAGGCCGGAGCCGGCCTGACCATCGCAATGACCCAGCTGCCGAGCCTGCTCGGCGTGACCGGTGGCGGGCACAATTTCTTCGAGCGGGCGGTGCTGCTGGCCGGGCAGCTCGGACAAACGCATTACCTCGTGCTCGCCATCGGCCTCATCGCGATCATGCTGCTCCTGCTCGGCGGGCGGCTGTTGCCGGGAAAGCCGGTCGCGCTCGCCGTCGTAGCGCTGGCGATCGTCGCCGCGTCCATGCTCGGGCTTCCCGCCCTCGGCGTGGCGACGACCGGAAAGATTCCGGCCGGGCTGCCCACCCTGGAGTGGCCGGCGCTGCGGCTGCGCGACGTCGAGGGCATCGTTCCGCTCGCCGCCGGATGCCTGCTGCTCGCCTATATCGAAGGCGTCTCGGCTGCCCGCACGTTCGCGGCAAAGCACGGATACGCCCTCGACCCGCGCCAGGAGCTGCTTGGCATCGGCGCGGCTAATCTCGCGACGTCCCTGGGGCAAGGCTATCCGGTGGCGGGCGGGCTGTCGCAATCGGCGGTGAACGACAACGCGGGCGCCCGCACGCCGCTCGCGTTGGTCTTCGCCTCGATCACCCTCGCCCTGTGCCTGCTGTTCCTCACCGGCCTGCTGGAAAACCTGCCGAAGGCCGTGCTGGCCGCAGTGGTCCTTACCGCGATTTTGGGGTTGTTCGATTTCCCCGCGCTGCTCCACATGTGGCGCGTGAGCCGGATCGATTTTTTTGCCGCGACGATTGCTCTGGCCGCCGTGCTGCTTCTCGGCATCCTGCAGGGCATCCTGCTCGCTGCCCTGGCCTCGATCCTGCTGCTGCTGGTCCGAGCCTCGCGCCCGCACGTGGCGTTCCTCGGCCGCGTTCCCGGGACCAACAGCTTCTCGGACGTCGCCCGTCATCCCGAAAACGAGGCGCTGCCCGGCACAATCGCCTTCCGCCCCGAGTCGTCGGTGATGTACGTGAATGCAGAGGCCATCCTGGAAGCGGTCCTCGACCGCGCGCGCAACGCAGAGCAGTCCGACGTCGGGCTGGTGGTCTGCGATCTCTCGGCGTCACCTTATGTCGATCTCGCCGGCTCCCGCATGCTGCATGAGCTGCATGGCGCGCTTGCCGCGCGTGGCATCGCGCTGCGCATTGTCGGTGCCCACGGATGGGTGCGCGACCTGCTGCGCGCCGACGGCATCGGCGATAAAACCGGCGGGCTCGGTCGGGTCGTCACCCTCGAGAGCCTGCTCGGCGAGATTGCGCAGGAAAGCTGAGACGAACTGGGGGAGGGGAACCATGCTGCGTCAGTTGCTGCTCGGCGCCGCCGTGAGTGCGGGCAACATCGTGATCCACGCGCTGGTGATGACGGCAGTGGTGCGGGTGGCGCAGAACGTGGGCGCGAGGAGCACATGGGGGCCGTCGCTTCTATTGATCGCCGTCATGATTACGACCATCTTGGTATTGATGGCTGCGCACGTTGTGGAGATCTTCGTCTGGTCGCTGGCCTACGTGATCATCGGCGTGGTGCCTGCGGAGTCCGAAGCCATGTATTTCGCATTCGTGAACTACACGACGCTCGGCTACGGCGACATCACGCCGGTGGCTCGCTGGCGGCTGCTCGGGCCGATGACGGCGATGAACGGCGTGCTGCTGTTCGGCTGGTCGACCGCCGTCATTTTCGAGGTGCTGCGGAAAGCGATGCGGGAAGATTTCTCGAGCGCAACCACCTGAACGCAGCCGGCGCCCGAAGGGGCGCCGGCGAAGGGCAGGTTGCGCGATTGATTGATTTCACGAGCTCGCGTTGAGCGCGGTGACGGCGCGGCGGTTCTGCGACCAGCAGGATATGTCGTTGCACACCGCGACTGGCCGCTCCTTGCCGTAGGAGATGGTGCGCATGCGGTTCGGGTCGATGCCGCGCGAGGCGAGATAGTCCCGCGTCACCTGGGCGCGCCTTGCGCCGAGCGCGATATTGTATTCGCGCGTGCCGCGCTCGTCGGCGTGGCCCTCGATGGTGAAGCTGTAGCGGTTGTAGTGCTGCAGCCACTGCGCCTGCTTGTCGAGCGTGGTGCGCGCCTGCGGCGTCAGCTCGGTCGAATCGCTCTCGAAGAACACCCGGTCGCCGACATTGACGACGAAGTCCTGAGCGCTGCCGGGAACGGCCGCACCGGCCCCTGCCTGCTGCTGCCCGGTCGGGTTGTTGGCACAAGCCGCCAGTCCGACGACAGCCACGAGGACGGCGGCTAACTTGGCGGCGCGGAGGATCGTCATTACGCTCATCACTGAGGCTCCCTTCAGACTCAAACTAGCCCTCTCCCGGAGTTATCGGCCGAACTCGTTAAACGAACGTTCCATCAACCTTTACGCAGTGTTGCCGAGGCCCCTCGAAGCCCGCGGAGGCTGGAAACCTTTTGGAATGGTTAATGCGCGGTGAATAGGGCGGCTTGGCGGCCCTGGCACGGATTCGCTCTGGACTGTTGCATTATGACAACAGCGGCGACCAGGCCGGATCGGACGCATAGCTCGGGGTCGGGACCCGCTGCTCGTTGCGGCCGGTGATGTCGACCGTGAACAGCGTCGGCCCGGCATTGCCGCCCGGATCGCGGAAGAACATCAGGACGCGCCCGTTCGGCGCCCAGGTCGGCCCCTCGTTGTGGTAACCCTCGGTGAGCAGGCGCTCGCCCTGGCCATCGGGCTTCATGACCCCGATACCGAACGTGCCGCGGCCGCGCTTGGTGAAGGCGATATAGTCGCCGCGCGGCGACCATACCGGCGTCGAGTACGAGCCCTCGCCGAAGCTGACTCGCTGCGCCGCGCCGCCGCCCGCCGCCATTACGTAGATCTGCTGGCTGCCGCCGCGGTCCGAACTCGAAGCAGATGCGGGTTCCGTCCGGCGAATAGGATGGGGCAGTGTCGATCGCCGGCGAATCGGTGAGCCGCGTCGTCGTCTTCGAGCGCAGGTCCATGACGAAGATGTTGGCATTGCCGCCCTGCTGCAGGCTCATGATGACCCGCTGGCCGTCGGGCGAGAACCGCGGCGAGAAGGTCATGCCGGGGAAATTGCCGACGATCTCCCGTTGGCCGGTCTCGATGTTGAGCAGGAACACGCGCGGGTCCCCCTGCCCGTAGGACATGTAGGTGATCTCCTGGGTCGAGGGCGAGAAGCGCGGGGTGAGCACCAGGTCGTCGCCGCGCGTCAGGTAGCGCACGCCCGCGCCGTCCTGGTCCATGATGGCGAGCCGCTTGATGCGCCGCTCCTTCGGCCCGGTCTCGTCGATGAACACGATGCGGGTGTCGAAATAGCCCTTCTCGCCGGTCAGGCGCTCGTAGATCGCGTCGGAGATGATGTGGGCGATGCGGCGCCAGTTGTCGGGCGTGGAGAAATATTGCTGGCCCATGAGCTGCTGGCCGGCGAACACGTCCCACAGCCGGAACTCGGCCTTGAGACGTCCGTCGCCCTGGCGCGTGAGGCGTCCGGTGACGAGCGCCTGGGCATTGATGACGCGCCAGTCGTCGAACCGGGGGACCGAATCGATGGTGCCGATGCGCTCGATATAGGCAGCCGGGTCGATCGGATTGAACAGGCCGGAGCGCTTGAGGTTGGCGGTGATGACCTGGGTCACGCCGCGGGCGCCGTCGGCGTCACCGGGCGTTCCGCCGACGAAATCAGGAAGCGCGATCGGCAGCGGCTGGATGTTGCCCTGGGTCACGTCGAGCCGTAGCGCGGCGCGGGCCCGCTGCGACGACAGAAATGCAAGGCTGGTTGCGCAAGCGGTCGCCCCAGCAAGCAGTGCGCGGCGGCTGGGCAACAGGCGGGGTGTCGTAGGTTGGCGCATCGGGTCGGATCTCGTGATTCTCGTTCATCATTGCACGCGGCGCAGATCGCTGACGGCGAACAGATCAGACTGCCGTCCGCGACATGCCCGGCATGATTCAGCCGCGAAACATGAACTCGGGGTTGAAATTGATCTCGATGTCCTTCCACGCCTCGTACTTGGCCACGGGCAGGAAATCGAACGGAGCGCAAGTGCGTACGGCGCGCAAGGCGCTCTCGGCCGCAACCTGGAAGAACGGGTTGGTGCTGCGATTGAGAACCCGCGGATCGGCCGAGAGCGAGCCGTCCTTCTTGAGAAGGATCTGCACTTCCACGTTGAGGTCCTTGGCATCCCTGGCGCCGACAGGAAGGTTCCAGCATTCGCGCAGACGCGCGCGCAGGGCGTCGATCTCGTTCTGCGAGAGCTGCGCCGCCCGGCCGGTGCTGGTGCCGAGGCCGACGGTCGGGTTGAGCGTGTCGCCGGTTGCAGCGCGCCGCTGACCCTCGCGCTTGTCGAGAAGCGCGAGCCGCTGCTCGATCTGCTTGGGATCGAACTTCGGCTGCGGCGGCTTCTTCGCCTCTTCCTTCTTCTTGGCCTCGTCCTTCTTCAGCGCTTCGGCGATCGGATCGGGCTTGGGATCGGCCTGCTTCTTCTCCGCCTCTTTCGGCGGCTTCGGCTCGGGCTTGGCCTGCGGCTTCGGCTCGGGCGGCTTGGGCTCGCGCTTCTCTTCGGCGAACGCTGAGGCGGTGACGATCTCAGGCTTCTCCACCACCTTGTCGGCCGGATTCTCCACCGGCTTCGCCTCCGCGACCTTCTCCACCAATTGCTTGGGCGGGGCAGTCTTCGGCGCGGTCTTGGAGCCCGCCGTCATCTGCGAGAACTCGGTGGCCGAGATGATGTCCACGGGAAGCGAATCCGATCGGCGCCGCCGAGAACGGCTTGACGCCGAACGTGACCAGCGTCCACAGCAGCACCGCAGCGTGGCCGACGGCCGATATGGTGAGCCCCGTTTTCATCGCCGGTTCGTCAGGAGCCTTGCTCGACCTCCGTGACCAACGCCACCCGGCGGAAGCCCGCCTGGGACAGGCGCCCCATGACCCGCATGACCGTACCGTAATCCACTTTTCGGTCCCCGCGAACGTAAATCCGCTCGTCGAATCCGCCGCGCACCTGGGTGATCGCCTGCAGCTTAGGCACCAATTCCTCGACCTTGATCTCGGAGTTCTGCAGGTAGACCTGCCCCTTGTTGTTGACCGAGACGGTAAGCGGCTCGCGATCTTGTTCCAGGCTCTTGGCCTGGGTCTGCGGCAGGTCGATCGGCACCCCGACGGTAAGCAGCGGGGCCGAGACCATGAAGATGATCAACAGGACGAGCATCACGTCGACGAACGGCGTGACGTTGATTTCCGACATGACCGACTTGCGCCGGTGCCGCCGCTTGCCCGGCCCGGCGGCCGCGGATGTTCCGTTTGCTCCCATGCCCGTCCCCTAGCCCCGTTCGTCGATCTGCCGCGACAGGATGGCGGCAAACTCGTCGGCGAAGCCCTCCAGGCGCTGCGCCTGCTTGTTCACCTCGGATGTGAACTTGTTATAGAAAATCGTCGCCGGAATGGCGGCAATCAGGCCGATTGCGGTCGCGAACAGCGCCTCGGCGATGCCCGGCGCCACCACGGCGAGCGAGGTATTCTTGGACGCGGCGATCGACTGGAAGCTGGTCATGATCCCCCAGACGGTGCCGAACAGGCCGATGAAGGGACCGGCCGAGCCGACCGTCGCCAACACCAGGAGGCGGCGCTCCAACCGCTCGATTTCGCGGGTGATGGTCACGTCCATCACCTTTTCGATTCGCATCTGCAGCCCGGCGAAGGAGCGGGACGAACCTTCGAAGCTGCGCTTCCATTCCCGCATGGCGGCGACGAACAGCGCCGCCATCGAATGATTCGGGCGCGAGGACAGGGAACGGTAAAGTTCCTCCAGCGACTGGCCCGACCAGAACGCCTGCTCGAACTTGTCCATTGCCCGCTTGGTCCTTGTATAGAGCACGGTCTTGTCCACCGCGATCGCCCACACCCAGATCGAGCAGACGAGCAGCCCGATCATGACCGACTTGACGATCCAGTGGGCCTGCCAGAACAGGCCGAAGATCGAAAGGTCGGAGGAGGTGAGCGCCGGAATGACCTGCGGAATATCTGCAGGGTTCATGGAATTTCCTTTCGGCTGTTCGGCTCCGTCATGGCGACCGAAGCGGCACCCGGTCCGGCGACCAGGACTGCCCATCGGAACGCGCCGCGCGCGCTGCCGAAACCTTGAAGTTTTTCGCGGAGACTTCGGCCGGCCGCGCCGGCCCCCCACGAAATCCCGCGAAATTTGACCAAACTAGGGCACCTGACCGGTCGTTTCCCCTATACCCAGCGTGATTTTGGTTAAGGATGGGTTAGCGGCCGGCCGTTTCGGCCCCCGCGACCAATCCGCAGCCGGCCATCACAACGCAAAAACCCGGCGCCTTTTGGGGCGCCGGGTGGAGGAAGATACGGCCGAAGGAGCGTGCTTAGGGCTGCGGCGCCGCGGCGCCGTTCCGATTGCGCCGGTCCGCCATGAACTGGTCGAACTCGGCCTTGTCCTTGGCGAGGCGCAGGCGCTCCAGGAACTCACGGAATTCGCGCTGCTCTTCCTCGAGCCGGCGCAGCGTCTCGACCCGATATTCATCGAAGGCGCGATTGCCGCTCGAGCGCGGCTCGTTCCACCAGCCGGTGAACTCGCGCACCGGGTCCGCCTTGTGCCAACGGCCCGCACCGTGACGATTCCAGCATCCCATTCTCCCGCTCCCGATTGCAAAGGCCAGAATGGCGAAGCCCAACGGCCACCAGGCCATGAAGCCGAGGACCACCAGCACGATCCAGGCCGGTTTTCCGATTTCGTCCAGTTTCGCAGCGAACGACATGGCGCCCCTCGCGTGTGAATGTAAATAACATTTACATACGTAAGCCGGCCTTGAGCGCTTGTCAAGATGGTCTACGGACCAGCCGGACGATCGGAATGAGGAGCCTCGGGAAAGCCCAATCCGCGCAAATAGATGAGCATGCCGGCTTCCAACAGCTCCTCCGGTGTCATCGGCAGGGTGCGACGACCGGCATCGCCGCGACCGAACAGGGAGGCAATACCGTGCGAGAGGGCCCAGACGTGCAGGGCCATCATCAGGACGGGCGGCCGATTCGCTGCCGGAATGGTGGCGACCAGCTGCTCGGTGGCCGAGCGCAGGACCGCGAATGCGCTGTCCGCCGCCTGGCGCAGCTCGGCGCTGATGTCGAGCGGGATGCCGGCTTCGAACATCGCCGAATAGTAGGCGGGCTCCGCGCGGGCGAACGCCAGATAGGCCTTGCCGAGCCGCTCGAACGCTGTGGACGGATCCGGACGACCATTGTCCCAGGCGCGGGCGAGGGCTGCGGCGAACTGCTCGAAACCCTGGCGGGCGACGTCGGCCAACAGCTCGTCGCGGTCGCGGAAATGCCGGTAAGGCGCGGCCGGACTGACGCCGGCGGAGCGCGCGGCTTCGGCGAACGTGAACCCGGCCGGCCCTTTTTCCGCGATCAGCTCGAGTGCCGCGCGGATGAGGGCCTCCTTCAGGTTGCCATGATGATATCCGCGCGGGCCCCTGCCCTGCCTGGTCCAGCTCATGTGAAGGGTTCTTACATCACGCCCGCCGAGTTGTCGACTCGCGGCGCCGCCGAGCGGCCCGACTCAATTGAGGGCCGGCTGCCGCCCTGCCAGCATGGCCGTCCTGAGCGCAAGCGGGATGCGCTGCGCCCTGCCGCCCGACACGAAGGCGACCCGCACGTGCGCCTCGACCAGGATCTCGGCCCCGCGCGCGACCTTTTGCAGGAGCGTAATGGACGCTCCCTTCACCTCCGCGGGCTCGGTGGTGATCGCGAGCACGTCGTCCATGCGCGCCGGCTTGAGGAACTCGATCCGCATGGAGCGCACGACGAAATGCAAGCCGGGCGCTTGCCTCTCGGTCTCCTCGAACAGGCCGCGATGGTCGACGCCGAGCAGGCGCAGATAGTCGGTGCGCCCACGCTCCATGAAGCGCAGGTAGCTCGCGTGATAGACCACGCCGGAGAAATCCGTGTCCTCGTAGTAGACCCGTATCGGCAGCACGTGCCGGCCGTCCTGGATCTCGCCGGCGAGGGGAAGCGCGTTCATCGACGGAATTCTTCGTCTATGTCCATGCGCCCGTCGAGCACCCGGACAACGTCAATTCGATCACTTCCGACTGCGTAAAATATCAGATGATGCCCTGCAACGAGGCTGCGTATTTCGGGACCCAGGCTCGACCGCCTACGCCCGATGAATGGAAATCGCGAAACTTGTTCGAGTCTCGCGTCAATTCGTTGAATAGCAGCAATAGCGGCATTCGGACTGTGCTGCGCGATGAATAGGTAGATTCGCAGGAGATCCTGCTTGGCCTTGGCCGAAACAATAACCTTCATTTCGTGCCGGGCTCTCGGGCTTGCGCCCGCGCCTCGCGCAAAAATTCATCGAATTTCCACTCGGTAGCGCGGCCTTGGGCGACGTCGTCCATTCCCTCCTGGATGAGTTCCTTGAGCGCGCGGAACTTTTCGGCCTGCTCCAGCAGATAGGCGACCGCCGGCTCCCGTAACTCCTCGGGCAGGAGTTCAAGCGCAGCGACAGCTCTTTCGGTCGTATCGGTCATCGACGTATTCTAGCACACACACGAGGCTGGTCGCGAGCACCTCATCAGGGCTCGCAATTGGAGCAATTGATGTGTCCGTTCTCCGCGCGCGGTGCAAGTCTCACCATCAGCGCTCTGCTCGTCGGGCTGGCTATCGCGGCATCGACAGGCAAGGCCAAATCCGAGGTCCGCATCGTTGCGCTGGGCGCCAGCAACACGGCCGGTTATGGCGTCTCGCGCGACCAGGCCTACCCGGCTCAATTGGAGGCGATGCTGCGCGCCAAGGGCAAGGACGTGCGGGTCGCCAATGCCGGCCTCAGCGGCGACACCTCGGCCGGAATGCTGGGCCGGCTCGATTCGGCGGTGCCGGAAGGGACGCGCGTGGTGATCCTGGATCCGGGCAACAACGACATCAAGGCATGCACGGAGCGATGGCGGCCGCAGCGCTGCGCAACGCCGCCGCAACGCGCAGCCAGCATTGGCGCCATCGCCGGCCGGCTGCGCGAGCGCGGGATTCGCGTCTTCATGGCCAACATCGAATTCCGGCTGATCCCGCTGGCTCATTGGCAGGCGGATCGGCGGCATCTCACCGCCGAGGGACATCGCATCATCGCCAGCCGGCTGGCCGCGCAAATCGTCCCGGCGGTCGATGCGGGCCGAAAACGCTAGGCCTCTCGCGAACCCTCATTCGTTCTCGCCGCCGTTCCCGAACAGCTGGAACTGGGAGGCGTCGCGCGCGGGCTCGGCGAGGCCGAGGTGGCGGAACGCGTGCGGGGTGAGCAGCCGTCCGCGCGGCGTGCGCTGCACGAAGCCCTGCTGGATCAGGAACGGCTCGATGATGTCCTCGATCGCGTCGCGCGGCTCCGAGAGGGCGGCGGCAAGCGTCTCGACGCCCACCGGGCCGCCGCCGTAGCTCACCGCGATGGTGGACAGATAGCGCCGGTCCATGGCGTCGAGGCCGGCCGGGTCGACCTCGAGCTCGACCAGGGCGCGGTCGGCGACCGCGCGGTCGACCGCATCGGCGCCCTTCACATGGGCGAAATCGCGGATGCGGCGCAACAGCCGCCCGGCGATGCGCGGGGTGCCGCGCGCGCGCCGGGCGATCTCGTTGCCGCCCTCGGCAGTGACGTTGATGCCCAGCACCCGGGCGCCGCGCCGCACGATCTGCTCGAGCTCCTCGACGGTGTAGAAATTCAGGCGGATCGGGATGCCGAAGCGGTCGCGCAGCGGCGTGGTGAGGAGCCCGGCGCGCGTCGTCGCGCCGACCAGGGTGAAGGCAGCGAGATCGATCTTGACCGAGCGTGCCGCCGGCCCCTCGCCGATGATCAGGTCGAGCTGGAAATCCTCCATCGCCGGATAGAGGATCTCCTCGACCGCCGGATTGAGCCGGTGGATCTCGTCGATGAACAGGACGTCGCGCTCCTCGAGGTTGGTGAGCAGCGCGGCGAGATCGCCGGCCTTGGCGATCACCGGCCCCGACGTGGCGCGGAAACTGACGCCGAGCTCGCGCGCGACGATCTGCGCAAGTGTGGTCTTGCCCAGGCCCGGCGGACCGACGAACAGCACGTGGTCGAGCGCCTCCTTGCGGTCGCGCGCGGCTTCGATGAACACCGAAAGATTCGAGCAGGCCTGCTTCTGGCCGACGAACTCGCTCAGCCGCTGCGGCCGCAACGAGGCTTCGGCGACGTCCTCGTCGCGCCGCTCCGGGGTGACGATGCGGGAGCCGGTGGTCATGCCGAGCGATGCAGCGGCCGACTGACGAACCAGCAGAGGCTGGCGGCCGTCAGAGCGGGAATGGCGAGAAAGACCGCCAGGGCGCAGGCCTGAACGATCCCCTGCACATTCGGCAACAATACAGGAGTTGTTTCCGATACCGAGACCAGAAACCCCATGACTACGATCCCGATCGATGCGATCGCCGCGACGAGCAGCGCGACTCGCAGGGCATTGGCACCGAAATAGACGGACGCAACGGCGAAGGCGAGGCCCGCAGCGAAAGCTGGCGGCACCGCCGCCACCAGGGTGAACATCAGCAGGAGGATCCCTGCAACCGACAGCCACGGCCGCAGGACCTCAAGGCTGACGAGGCTGAGAACGAGCTGGAGGAAGGACAACCCCAGGACCAGGACGACGATTGCGAAGATGGATGCGATGACAAGCGGCCCCAGGACGGTGAAGACCGCAACGATGCCGAGACTGCGCCCGAAGCGGGCCAATTCGAATGCGGTGCTCACGTCAACGTCTCCTCCGCCGCTGCCCTGCCTCCATTCGACACCGGACCGGCCCGCGCCTGACCGGAACCGCAACAGGAGGCGGACAAGGTCGGGCGGTCAAAGGTCGATCTCCAGCTCGATCTCGTCGCGGATCGGAATGCGGTTCGCCCCCATGGTCGGAATACTCGGCAGCAAGGCGCGAATCGTATCGATTGCCCCGGGATGCAGCGAGATGAGACGGAAACCGCGCCGCTGATAGAAGCCGAGCGCGTTGAGATTGTCGTTGGTGACGATCACCCGCAAAAGGGCCGAGCCCTTCTGGCGTCCGAGCTTCATGATCGCGTCGAGCAGCGACACCCCGACCCCGCGCTGCTCGGTGATGTTGTTGAGCGTCACCAGGTAGAACACCGGCCCCTCCAGCCGCCACGTGGCAACGCCGGCGAGCCGGCCCTCGTGATAGGCGGCGAGTGCCTCGACGTCCTTGGGATGCACGACCTTGCCGCGCAGCATCAGCGCCCCGCCGCTCCAGCGCAGGCGCAACAGCTCGTCCAGAAAGGCGCGATCGGTGACGGGCCGGATCTCGAACTCGATCTTCGACTGCATCACTTGCTCAGCTCCCTTAACCCCAGGCGGATCAGCCGCGCGGCGTCCGCCCCCTCCCCGGCTTCCCGTGTGGCCGCCGCGATCGCGGCGGCGGCTTGCGGCTGACCATAGCCCAGATTGACCAGCGCCGAGACGGCGTCGGCGACCGGCTGAGGCGCCCGCTTGTCCTCGACCGCGCCCGACAGGCGGATCACCGCCGGGTCGACCGCCGCATAGGCTGGCGCCTTGTCCTTGAGCTCGGTGACGATGCGCTCGGCGACCTTGGGGCCGACGCCTGGCGTGCGCGCAATCATGGCCTTGTCGCGCATGGCGACGGCGGTCGCGAGATCGGCGACCTTCAACGTGCCGAGTACGGCGAGTGCGAGCCGTGCGCCGACGCCCTGCACGGTCTGCAGCAGGCGGAACCATTCGCGCTCGACGTCGGAAAGAAAGCCGAACAGGCGGATCTGGTCTTCCCGCACATAGGTCTCGATCGACAGCACCGCGGGCTGCCCTTGAGCCGGCAGCGCCTGCAGGGTGCGCACCGAGCAGTGCACCACGTAGCCGACCCCGCCGACGTCGACGACGACGAAATCCTCGCCATAGGAATCGACCACGCCTTTGAGCTTGCCGATCATCGCAACGCCGCTTTGAGGATCGCGCTCTGGCGATGGTGCGCGTGCGTCACGGCCACCGCAAGGGCATCGGCCGCGTCCTCGGATTTCGGATCGGCGCGCGGCAACAGCACGCCGATCATCATCCGCACCTGCGCCTTGTCGCCGTGGCCGGCACCGACGATCGACTTCTTGACCACGTTGGGCGCGTACTCGGCGACCGCGATGCCGGCCTGCCCGGGCACCAGCAGGGCGACGCCGCGCGCCTGCCCGAGCTTGAGGGTCGCGGCCGCATCCTTGTTGACGAAGGTCGCCTCGACCGCCGCCTCCTCGGGGCGGAACTCCTCGATCACGCGCCGGAGGCCCTCATGGATCGCAACCAGGCGTTCGGCCATGGACCCGCGCTCATTGGGCTCGACCGAGCCGCAGGCGACGAAGGCGAGCCGGTTGCCGGCAACGTCGAGCACGCCCCAGCCGGTGCGGCGCAGGCCGGGGTCGATGCCGAGAATGCGAATCGGTCCTCTCATCGGCCTCGTTCATAGCGCCGATGCGGCATTTGAGCCTAGGGTTGAGCCCCCGTCGACCCCGGCGCCGTGAACAAAAAACGGGGAAAACGTTGTCTCCCACACCACGACGGAACCCCGCGAGGAGGCGATCATGCACGATTATGGCGGATGGATGTGGCTCGTGATCGATGTCGTCATGGTCGCGGCGCTCGCCGCCGCGCTGCTCTACGGCATCGGCATGTGGCGCAAGCGCTATCGCGATCGCACGACGCAGGAGGTCCGCGACGAGGCGACCGAGCGGCTGTATCGCAAGGGGCAGTAGCGGAAGGACCGCGGTCTACGCGCTCATCTTCTGCACCAGCGCGTCCGACACCTCGAAATTCGCATAGACGTTCTGCACGTCGTCGTGCTCGTTGAGCGTCTCGATCAACCGCAGCAGCTTCTCGCCCTGCTCGTCGTCGATCGGGACCGTGTTCTGCGGCTTCCAGGTGAGCGCCGCCTTGCGCGGCTCGCCGAACTTCTCCTCCAGGGCCTTGGCGACGTCGCGCAGCGTATCCTGGGTCGTATAGATCTCGTGGCCACCGTCGCCGGAGACCACGTCTTCGGCTCCCGCTTCGATCGCCGCTTCCAGCATCTGGTCGGCCGAGGCCACCTTGCCGTCGAATTCCACCACGCCCACGTGATCGAACATGAACGACACCGCGCCGGTCTCCGCCAGGTTGCCGCCGCTCTTGGTGAAGCTCGAGCGCACGTCGGAAGCGGTGCGATTGCGATTGTCGGTCAAGACTTCGACGATCACCGCAACGCCGCCCGGCCCGTAGCCCTCGTAACGGATCTCGTCGTAGCTCTCGGCGTCGCCGCCGAGCGCCTTCTTGATCGCGCGCTCGATATTGTCCTTCGGCATGTTCTCGGCGCGTGCCGCCAGGATCGCCGCACGCAGGCGCGCGTTCATGCCCGGATCCGGCAGGCCGAGCTTGGCGGCGACCGTGATTTCGCGTGCGAGCTTGGAGAACAGCTTGGAGCGCATCGCGTCCTGCCGCCCCTTGCGGTGCATGATGTTCTTGAACTGGGAATGTCCGGCCATGGCCTCGTCCATCGATCCCTGAGCATCCGCTGCGCCCAGCCAGATGGTGCGATCGGCGCAATGCTCATGATGGTGGTTGCGGGCGCGTTATAGTTCTCCCGCGCGGCAAAATCCAGCAATGCAGGTGTCCGGTTCAGCCGGATATCGAACCGGCAGGCTCGCGGCCTCAGCGCACGCCGCCGGTATTGCGGATCGGGCCGACCATGGCGGCGAACCGCTTGCGCAGATCGTTGAGGAGCCCGTCGTTGGTCACGAAATCCCGATACCCGTTGGCGACCGTGTAGGAGAGCAGCGGCTTGAGGCCACCCGGCGGCGGCACGTCGGCGCGCGGCGAGAACGAGCCGATGCGGCGCTGCTGCTCCGGCTCGAGCAGCCAGCTCAAATAGAGCTTGGCGACATTCGGATGCGGCGCATCGCGGAAGATGCCGGCCGTCGAGTAGTAGATCGGCACCGGATCGACTGCGGAGAACACGAATTCGACCGGCTGGCCGGCCTTCTTGAGATTGAGGATGGTCGACGTGGTCGCGTCGAGGGTGACAAGATCGGTCCCAGCCGCGACCGAGCGCGAGACGCTCAGGTGTCCCTGCACCCAGTTGGGCTGGTTTGCCATGTACTTCTCGATTGTGTCCCAGCCGTACTTCTGCGCGATCGTGTGGAACAGGTAGAGGGTCGCGTCGTCGTCGTGCGGGTAGCACGCGATCATCTTGCCGCGGAATTCCGGCTTGAGGAAATCGAGGGCGGATTTGGGCGCCTGCTCGGGCTTCACCTGCTGCGTGTTGTACGCATAGGAGAGCGTGCCGACGTACCACACGATGAAGGCGCCATCGGAATCCCGGAACGATGCGTCGATGGCGTCGAACGCGGCCGGCTTGAAGGCGAGCATCTTGCCCTCCGCCTTCCAGCGCACGAAATCCTGCGCGGTCTGGAACAGCGCCATGTCGACTTCGAGCTTGCGCTCCTTGAGCTGCTGCTCGATCTTCCGGTTCAGCACGTTGCTGAACCCGCCCGTGATCGTCACCGTGATGCCGGGGAACTTGCTCTCGAACTCGCGCGCCAGCGGCTCGTAGTTCGTCACCGGCCCGCCCGCATAGATGACGAGCGACTTCTCGTTCCTGGCCTTGGAATAGAGCTCGTCGAGCGTTTCAGCGCGTCCGGCGACCGCCAGCACGGCCAACAGCCCCAGCCCGCAACACGCGCGTCCCGTCGTGCCGGCGAACATGCGTTTCCCCCCGAAATATTGCGCTTTGTCGATCGAGTGTGCAGACAGCGGTATGCCGCTGTCAACCAAGCCGGCGCGGCGCGATCAGTCCCAGAAGGCCGGCCGGGCCTCCTCCAACCGACCGCCCAGCCGTACCCCGGCGACGCGGCGGGCAAGTCCCGTGGCATCGTCGGTCTCGACCGCGACCGCACAAAGCGTCGCCGGACCCGTGGCCGGCTCGAACTTCGTGGTGGCGATGCGGCGGAGGAACCGCCCGAGCGGCTCGTGCTTCGCCATGCCGATCACCGAATCGTAGTCGCCCGTCATGCCGACGTCGGAGATGAAGGCGGTCCCGCCCGGCAGGATCTGGTGATCGGCGGTCGGCGCATGCGTATGCGTCCCCACCATCAAACTCGCGCGCCCGTCGACGAAATGACCCATCGACTGCTTCTCGCTGGTCGCCTCGCAGTGGAAGTCGATGACGATCGCGTCGGCGACGGTCTTCAACGCACAGGCGGCAAGCTCGCGCTCGATCGCCGCGAACGGGTCGTCGAGCGGCTCCATGAATATGCGCCCCATGGCGTTGACGACGAGGGCGTGCGCGCCGTTTTTCGCCTCGATCAGGGCGGCGCCGCGCCCCGGCGTGCCGGACGGGTAGTTGATCGGCCGGATCAGCCGCGGGGCGCGCTCGATGAAGACAAGCGCTTCCTTCTGGTCCCAGGCGTGGTTGCCGAGCGTGACCGCATCGGCGCCGGCATCGATCAGGTCGCGGTAGATCGCCTCGGTGATGCCGAAGCCGCCGGCCGCATTCTCGCCGTTGATGCAGACGAGATCGAGCTTCCACTCGTCGATCAGGCGCGGCAGGCGCTCCAGCACGACCGCCCGCCCGCTGCGGCCGACGATGTCACCGACGAACAGGATGCGCACCGGCTCAAGCTCCCCGGCAGGGAATCGTCTCGCGCTCGGTGAGCACGAGGTCGAGCCGCGCGTCATAGGAGAGCGCCGGCACCGTTTCGACTTCCTGCGCCGCGAAAGCGAGCCCAATGGCCATGACTGGCTTGATCGCCCGCAGCGCATTGAGCGAGAGATCGTAATAGCCGGCGCCGTAGCCGATGCGATAGCCGCGGCGGTCGAAACAGGCGAGCGGCACCAGCAGAATGTCGGGATCGACCGCGGGCGCCTCGGGCGCAGGCTCGCGAATGCCCCACTGGCCGCGCCGAAGCTCCTCGCCGAACGCCCAGGCGCGGAAGCGGAGAGGCTTGCCGCGCCCGACGATCGTCGGCAATGCAAGCTGCGCACCGGCCGCCGCAAACCGGCGCAAGAGCGGCATCGGATTGATCTCGCTGCGGATCGCCGAGAAGCCGGCGACCACCAGGCCCGGCGTTACGGCCGCCGGCAGCGGCCGTGTAGCGATGGTTTCGGCGGCAGCCGCACGGGCCTCGTGGGGAAGCGCGTCGCGCTGCTCGAGCGCGAGGCGGCGCAGATCGGCCTTGATGGCAACGGCGGGGGAGGCATCAGCAGACAACATCGACCGTATCGTTCCAGTCCCCCGCCAGGGAAGCAAGTGCGGAGCCGCAATGGCCGTCGGAGGTGTGATCCCGGGAACCTACAGAAGTAGGTGGGCGCCATGTGTCCGAGCCCACGGGCCCGGTCAGGGACAGCTCCCGTCAGGATCGTAAGGCCCCGGGGAAATGTACTCCATCGCACCGCGCAGCCCCGCGGGCCCAATGTAGTGCAGCACGCGGGGCGGCGCCACCCGAGCCGGAACCCCGATTTCGCGCCCGCCGGGGGCAAGACCCTTCCCGCAGGGCGTCGCCATGGACAGTCTGTGATCCAAATCACAGAAGGCCTTGCCCGGCGGCGACAGTCGGACTGCTTTCCCGGTGCGCTCTCCTCGGGCAATATGGCGGGGCGCCGGATGGAGGAGAGGCATGACCCGCGCCATGCGGTCTGGCTCGCCTGGCTGCCGCAGCATCGTGGTGGTGTGCGACGACGTGCTGGCATCGACCGGCCGCAAGCAGGAGCCGTTTGTCTACGGCTCGCTGCCGGGCGAGGATTTCTTCTTCGTCTCGCAGAGAAGCGCTGAGCCATGGCATATGAGCTGACCAAGGACGCTATCGAGCGGGCGTTCGACGAGATGGGCCGGGTTGCGGCTGATCGCGGACTGACGATCGAGATCGCCGTCTATGGCGGGTCTTGCCTCATCCTCGCCAGCGATATTCGCGGCGCTTCCGGCGACGTCGACGCCGTCTTTCTCTCGGACCATGCGGTCGCCCGCGCAATCGCCGACCAGGTCGCCAGACGGATGGGCTTGCCGGAAGACTGGATCAACGAAGGGGTGCGACGGATGGCGCCGCCGCCTGGCAATCCCCAGCCAAACCTGTTGCCGTTCGGAGACTACCCCAGAACACCCAGCGTAGCGGTCGGGCTTCGCGTCCTGCTGCCAAGTCCGGCCTATCTGCTGGCCATGAAGATCCTGGCAAATCGCCTTGGCGAGGATATCGACAAGATCCGGACCGATCTCGACGATGCCGTTGCGCTGATGAAGGTCACCGGACTATCTACCCAGGAGGAACTGCTCGCTCTTCTCAAAGAGTGCTATCCTCAGCTGCCTGGAATCGTGGAGCCTGTGGTTGCCCCGCGCATCAAGGTCAAGATCGACTCTCTGATAGATGCATATGCCACCTCAGCAGACATTCCCGAGCCGACCTGGAACGCTGGCAGAGGTCCTGCAACACGTCCTGTCTGACAGGAAGCAACTTCGCTTCTGTCTGGCCGGCTTTCTTGACGAATTCTATTCGGATGCGCATCCAGACAGACAGTGGGCGCGCCTCGAGCACGATCCGGGATTAAGCGGCGACCCGAAATTGGACGCCTTGATTGCCGCCATCGGCGAACATCTATGCAGGCGCTGGAATCTGGGTGACCCGCCGGCGTGGACCGAGCATCCCGCTCGCTTCCTCGCGCGGCCATGGTTTCTCGGACCCGAACGGATGAAGGGCTTCCTGCTGGCCGAGAGCCCATCGGCGTTCCGTCGTCGTTTCATCTTCACCGAGGCCGAACCGCTGCGTCGGGCGCGCATGCCGCGTGACGGCCGATGGTGGGCCTACGAAACCATGCGGTCGGGCCTCGAGCCGACCGCGGAGGAACGCGAGGTACTGGCTTTGGCCGATCGACCTCATGTTCATGGTCCGCCAGGATGAAGCTCCGGCGGAATTCGGAATGCTGTGCAAGCGCAGCCCCGCCTGACATGAAGATTCTGCACCATGCCCCCTGACATCCTGATCCGCGGCGGCACGGTATTCGACGGCAGCGGGGCGCCCGGGCGGCCCGCCGACCTCGCCATTGTAGGCGGCCGCATCGCGGCGATCGGCCCTTCCCTGCCGGGCGCGGCGAGGAAGACGATCGATGCCGCTGGGCTCGTGGTCTGTCCCGGGTTCATCGACATCAAGACCCATTCGGACTTCACGCTGCCGATCAATCCGACGGCGAACTCGAAGGTGCGACAGGGCGTCACCACCGAGATCATCGGCCATTGCGGCTTCTCGGTCGCGCCGGCGCTGCCCGGCAAGGTCGAGCTCCTGCGCGACTACCTGAGTCCGAGCGCGCCCTGGCTGCCGTTCCGCGAGGTCTCGTTTCCCGATTATCTCGCGACGTTTCCGGCGACCGCCGTGAACGCCGGCATGCTGGTCGGCCACAATACGCTGCGTCTCATGGTGATGGGCATGGAGGCGCGACCGCCGACCGCGGCCGAGCTCGAAGCGATGATCGCGCTTCTGGAGGAGGCGCTGGAGGCCGGCGCACTCGGCCTCTCCTCCGGCCTGTTCACCGCGCCCGGCTCCTACGCGGAAGCCCCCGAGCTGATCGCGCTATGCGGGGTCGTCAAGCGTCACAACGGCGCCTACTTCACCCACCTGCGCGACGAGTCGAACCGGGTGCTCGAGGCGATCGAGGAGGCGCTCGGCGTGGCCGCGGCCTGCGGCATCCACGTCGAGATCGTGCATTTCAAATGCTCCGGGACCGACAATTGGGGAAAGACCGCGCGGGCGCTCGAGATGATCGCCGACGCCCGTGCGCGCGGGCTCGACGTCGATTGCGACTTCTATCCCTACACGGCCGGCAGCAATCCGTTGAAGAACATCCTGCCGCAATGGGTGCAGGCGGGCGGCGTGCCGGCGATGCTCGAACGGCTCAAGCTCGCGGAGACGCGCGCGCGCATCCGCCACGACGTCGCGCGCGACGGGTTGAACAACTGGGGCCGCATCCCGTCATGGGACTGCGTGCAGATCTCGGTGTCGCCCAACACGCCGCAACACGCCGGCCGCACCATTGCCGAGCTTGCCGTGGAGCGCGACCAGGATCCGGTCGATCGCCTGTGCGACTACCTGATCGAGGACAAGGGTGCGACCCGCGTCCTCGTCACCTCGATTTCCGAGGACGACGTCTTGAGCCTCATGCGCTCGCCCTCTGCACTGGTCGGCTCGGACGGAAACTGCATCGCGACCCATGGCGTAGTCGGGCAGGGCATGCCGCACCCGCGCTTCTACGGCACGTTCCCCAAGGTCCTCAGCCGCTACGTGAGCGAGCAGCGTGCGCTGCCGCTCGAGCGCGCCATCCACAAGATGACGGGGGCGACCGCCCGCGCCCTCAGGCTCAAGGACCGAGGCCTGCTGCGCGAAGGGTTCAGCGCCGACATCACGATCTTCGACCCGGACGACTTTCACGACCGGGCCACCTACCAGGACCCGCATCAGTACCCGAGCGGCGCGCGCACCACCGTCCTCGTCAACGGCACCATCGTGGTGGAGGACGCCGCGCACACGGGTGCGCTCGCCGGCAAGGTCCTGCGCCGGCGCCGCGGCGGCAATGTGAGTTGATCAGCCGATCGCGACCGGCTCGCCGAGGCTCTGGTTGAGGCTGCGGGTGACCCGCTCGATGCGCTCGGCGGCCGCATTGAGCGCCGCGACGGTCGCCGCCTGCGTCGCCTGCGAACGCCCGGCCGCTGAGACCCGCGCCTCCTGCAGCCCGGCGAGCTCCTGCTCGAGCCGGGCAATCCGATCCTTCACCTCGGCGAGCTCGTCGCTGACGGTGAGCGCCGCCATCACCAGGAGGCGGCTGTCGCCGATCTCTCCGAAGCTCCCCCGCAGCTGCTCGATCCGCTGATTGAATTCGCCGGCGAGCCGGGTGAGGTGATCCTCCTGCCCGTCTTCACAGGCCATGCGGTACTGACGGCCATTGATGGTAACGGTCACATGCGCCATGACGGCCTTCTGCTGAAAACATCGTATCGAGAAAAATGTGGTGTCGGGCTCGTGCCCCGAACCCGGGCCGGGTTTCCACATGCCCCTTTTGCATTATCGATGGTCATGGGACTCCACCACCGAGCGGATCGTGTCGATGGCGACGTCGAGCCGCCGGGCGATCTCGCGGTTGGTGGTCTCGAGCCGCCGCGCCCGCGCAACCTGCTGATCGAGATCGGCCGCGAGCTGCGAGCGATCGTTTCCGAGCGCCTGCACCTGCGCCGCCAGTGCCGCTTCGCTCCGATCGGCCTCGCGCCGCCGTTCGAGCGCAGCCTCGAGCGCATCGAGCGCCAGGGCGAGACGCTTCGCTGCGGCGTCAATCGCGCTCAACTCACTCATCGTCCCCCTCGTCAACACGGTCAAGTCTGCACCCCTAAGCGGTTTTTCTGTGTCAAAACGACGTCGAGTCGGGACACTACCGCATGTTCCGGCAAGGTGAATACCGCTTCGCCGACACTCGCCTTCGTTGCATGGCATGAGGGCGCGCGGGCTCAGGCGTACTGTGCCTCGCCGCATCCGAACGACCAGTTCTCCTTGCCGACCTCGACCAGGCTGATGAAGACGTCCTGCGGGCGCACGCCGGGGTCATTGGCCAGGCGCTGGACGATCGTCCGGTACAGGGCCTTCTTCTGCGCGACCGTGCGCGTGTTGCTCACGGTGAGTTGGATGATCAGGAGATCGTCGCTACGGTCGATGCCGAGATAGTGCCTGCCATAAGTGAAGTCGGTCTCGTCGTGCTCGGTCACCACCATGAAGCGATCGTCGTCCGGAACCTCGAAGGTCTCGCGCATGGCGGCGTACACGTTGTCGGCGACCGCCCGGCGATAGGTGGCGGGCTTGCCGCGGCGAAGCGAAATGCGGGTGAGGGGCATGGATGACACTCCGTCGAGAGGGAACGCCCCGAACATAGGAGCCGGACTAGCATTGCAGAACGCAATTTATGATGATATCAGTGATTTCAAATCAAAATAGATCGTCCTATGCGCCCTTTGGACCTCGATGCCGTGGCGGCCTTCGTCATGGTGGCCGACCTGCGCAGCTTTACCCGGGCGGCCGAAGCCGCCGGCGTCACCCAGTCCGCCATAAGCCTGAAGCTCAAGCGGCTGGAGCGCCAGCTCGGCCGCCGGCTCATCGAGCGCACCCCGCGTCTCGTGCGCCTGTCGGCGGACGGTGCCGGCTTCCTCGACCGTGCCCGCGACCTGCTGGCCGCTCACGACCGGGCAGTCGGCCGGGACACCGCCGTCCGGCGCCTGAGTTTCGGCATCAGCGAGCATGCTGCCGGGCCGGAGCTCGCCCTGCTGCTCGCCCGGGTGAACGCGCACGATCCCAGCCTTCGGCTCGACGTGCGCATGGGCTTTTCGCGCGACATGCTGGAGGCGTTCGATCGCGGCGAGCTCGATGCGGTCATCGTGCGGCGGGAAAGCGACCGCCGTGATGGCGAGACTTTGCGCCGCGATCGATTTGGCTGGTTCGCTTCACCCACCTGGCGACACCGAGCCGGCGAGCCGCTACGGCTCGCCACCCTTTCGCATGCCTGTGGGGTGCGCGCGCTCGCCGTTCGCGCGCTGGATACCGCCGGGATCCCGTGGGTCGAAGCCTTCATCGGCGGCGGCCTCGCCGCCATTGCGGCCGCCGTGATCTCGGGGCTTGCGGTGGCGCCGCTCGCCCGCCGCGTCGCGCCGGCGGGCGCAATCGACATTGGACCGACCATCCCGCTGCCGGCGCTGCCGCAATCGGACGTGGTGCTGCACTCGCGCGTCACCGATCCGCACCTCTCCGGTGCGTTGCGCGTGCTGGCGGCTGCCTTTCGCTCGGTCGATCGCTGATGTGGTGGATGACGGCGCATTCGGCCGCGATTCGGACGCGCCTTCAATTGACTCCAAGCCCTCACGTGCTATTTCGGCCGTACAGGGGGCGTAGCCAATGAAAGCAGAAGCTGTGGCGAGGGTGATCGCGCCGTCCCGGCAGGTGGGCACCGACGATGAGGCGATGGTGACTTCGCGGACCGAGCACGACCGCATGGCCAATGCCGTGCGGGCGCTCGCCATGGATGCGGTCGAGCAGGCGAAATCCGGCCATCCGGGGCTGCCCATGGGGGCGGCCGACATCGCGACCGTCCTGTTCACCCGTTTCCTGAAATTCGATCCCACCGACCCGGCCTGGCCCGATCGCGACCGCTTCGTGCTCTCCGCCGGGCACGGCTCGATGCTGGTCTATGCGGTCCTCCATCTGCTCGGCTACGAGAAGATGACGACCGAGGAGATCAGCCGGTTCCGCCAGTTCGGCTCGCTCACGCCCGGGCACCCGGAAAATTTCATCACGCCGGGGGTCGAAACGACGACCGGGCCGCTCGGCCAGGGATTGGCCAACGCGGTGGGAATGGCGATCGCCGAGCGCCATCTCGCCGCCGAGTTCGGCGACGTCGTCGATCACCGCACCTACGTGCTCGCGTCCGACGGCGACCTGATGGAAGGCGTGAGCCAGGAGGCGATCGCGCTTGCCGGCCACCTCCGGCTGAGCAAGCTGATCGTCCTGTTCGACGACAACGGCATCTCCATCGACGGCCCGCTGTCGCTTGCCGATTCGGTCGACCAGGTGAAGCGGTTCGAGGCGGCGGGCTGGTCCGCCTGCCGCATCGACGGTCATGATCCCGACGCCATCGCGGCGGCGCTCGAGCAGGCGAAGCAGGCGGATCGGCCGAGCCTCATCGCCTGTCGCACGATCATCGGATTCGGCGCGCCCGCCAAGGCCGGCACCGAGAAGTGCCACGGCTTGCCGCTCGGAACCGACGAGATTGCCGGCGCGCGCGCAAAGCTCGGCTGGACGCTGCCGGCATTCGAGATTCCGGCGGACGTCTACGAGCTGTGGCGCACCGCGGCCCTGCGCGGCCGCGCCAGTCGCGAGATGTGGACGGAGCGCCTGCGTGCGATGCCTGCGGCACCACGCAGTGAATTCGAGCGGCGCATGCGCGGCGACATTGCCGCCGACAAGCTTGCCGCCGCGGTGCGCGGCGTGAAGGAGAAGCTCGCCGCCGAGCCGAAGGACATCGCCACGCGCGCAAGCTCGGAAAGCGCGCTGGAAGCGCTCGTCCCGGCCTTGCCGGAGTTGCTCGGCGGCTCGGCCGACCTGACCGGATCGAACAATACCAAGACCAAGGGCATGACGGTGTTCTCGGCCGCCAACCCCGCTGGCCGCTTCATCCATTACGGGGTGCGCGAGCACGGCATGGCCTCCGCCATGAATGGCATGGCCCTGCATGGCGGCATCATTCCCTACTCCGGTACGTTCCTGGTTTTCTCCGACTATTGCCGTCCGGCCATCCGGCTCGCCGCGCTGATGGGCGAGCGCGTGATCCATGTGATGACGCATGACTCGATCGGGCTGGGCGAGGACGGCCCGACCCATCAGCCGGTCGAGCATCTGGCGGCGCTGCGCGCCATCCCGAATCTCCTGGTGTTCCGCCCGTGTGACGGCGTCGAGACGATCGAATGCTGGCAACTCGCCCTCGAGCAGCGCGAGCGCCCGAGCGTGCTCGCGCTGACGCGGCAGAGCCTCCCGCAGCTGCGCCTCGGGCATGCCGACAACAACCGTTGCGCCAGCGGTGCCTATGAGATCGTCCCGGCCGACGGGACCGCCGCCGTGACGTTGTTCGCGTCGGGGTCGGAAGTCTCGATCGCCATCGAGGCACGCAAGTTCCTGCGCGAGCAGCGGGTGCCGACCCGGGTGGTATCGGTGCCCTGCTTCGAGCTGTTCCGTGCGGCGCCGGCGGACGTCCGACGCGCCACCATCGGCGATGCGCCGGTCAAGGTCGCGGTCGAGGCTGCGGTCCGCCAGGGTTGGGACGAGATCATCGGCAGCGACGGCGCCTTCGTCGGCATGACCGGCTTCGGTGCCAGCGCGCCTTACAAGGATCTCTACCGGCACTTCGGCATTACCGGGGAGGCGGTTGCGGCGGCGGCCCTCAAGGCGATGGGCCGGCGCTGAGCCGCCGGGCCGGCCGTGCCGCGCTAGCGAGCCAATAATTTCAGCCACGCCGGCGCGATGAGCCGGCGCCGGTGGCCATTGCGCCAACCGTCAACGACCCTATTTTTGCCGGGGAAACCGGGCATGGGATTGCGCGTTGATCTCAATCAAGGCATTACAGCGCATCTTCTGAACAGAGCCGCCGGCAACCAAGGAGCTCGACCATGTCGATTCGTGTCGCCATCAATGGCTTCGGCCGCATCGGCCGCCTCACCCTGCGCGCGATCGTCGAATCCGGGCGCAAGGATATCGAAGTGGTTGCCATCAACGACCTCGCGCCGGTCGAGACCAACGCGCATCTGTTACGGTTCGATTCGGTGCACGGCCGGTTTCCCGCCGAGGTGAAGGTCGACGGCGACAAGATCAGCTGCGGCAACGGCACCATCAAGGTGACGGCCATCAAGGACCCGACGCAGCTGCCGTGGAAGGAGCTCGGCGTCGACGTCGCCATGGAATGCACCGGCATCTTCACCGCCAAGGAAAAGGCCAAGACGTTGCTCGATGCGGGCGCCAAGTGCGTGCTCGTGTCGGCACCGTCCGACGGCGCCGACCTCACCGTCGTCTACGGCGTCAATCACGACAAGCTGACGAAGGAGCACAAGGTCGTCTCCAACGCCTCGTGCACGACCAATTGCCTCGCTCCGGTCGCCAAGGTGCTCAACGACGCGGTCGGCATCGACAAGGGCTTCATGACTACGATCCACTCCTACACCAACGACCAGCCCTCGCTCGACCAGGTGCACAAGGACCTCTACCGCGCCCGCGCCGCCGCGCTGAACATGATCCCGACCTCGACCGGCGCCGCCAAGGCCGTCGGCCTGGTGCTGCCCGAGCTCAAGGGCAAGCTCGACGGGGTCGCGATCCGTGTGCCGACGCCCAACGTCTCGGTGATCGATTTCAAGTTCGTGGCCAAGCGCGCGACCACGCCGGAGGAGATCAACGGCGCCGTCAAGCGCGCCGCCGAGCAGCAGCTCAAGGGTATCCTCGGCTATACCGACGTGAAGAATGTCTCGGGCGATTTCAACCACGACCCGCGCTCGTCGATCTTCCATATGGATCAGACCAAGGTGATGGACGGCACCCTGGTACGCGTGATGTCGTGGTACGACAACGAGTGGGGCTTCTCCAACCGCATGGCCGACACTGCCGTGGCCATGGGAAAGCTGCTCTGACGGTCCGGTCCGGAGGCGATCATGAGCGCCTTCCGCACGCTCGATCAGGTCGACCTGAAGGGCAAGCGCGTGCTTGTGCGCGTCGACCTCAACGTGCCGATGGAGAACGGCAAGGTCAGCGACGCGACCCGTATCGAGCGGGTCGCGCCGACCATCCGCGAGATCGTCGACAAGGGCGGCAAGGTCATCCTGCTGTCGCATCTTGGCCGGCCCAAGGGACCGAGCGCGAAGGATTTGCTGCGGCCTGTTGCCGAGGAAGTCGCCCGCGTAATCGGACGGCCGGTCGCCTTCGCCGAGGATTGCATTGGCGAGAAGGCGGAAGCCGCCGTCAAGGCAATGCAGGCCGGCGATGTGCTCTGTCTCGAGAACACGCGCTTCCACAAGGAGGAAGAGAAGAACGAGCCCTCCTTCGTCGACAAGCTCGCCCGGCTCGGCGATATCTATGTCAACGATGCGTTCTCGGCGGCGCACCGCGCCCACGCGTCGACCGAAGGCTTGGCGCACAAGCTGCCGGCCTATGCGGGGCGCGCCATGCAGGCGGAGCTCGACGCGCTGACCAAGGCGCTCGAGGCGCCGGCACGACCGCTCGCCGCTATCGTCGGCGGCGCCAAGGTCTCGACCAAGCTCGACCTCCTCGGCAATCTCCTCGACAAGGTCGACGTCCTCCTGATCGGCGGCGGCATGGCCAATACGTTTCTCGCCGCGCAGGGCGTGATGGTTGGAAAGTCGCTCGCCGAGCATGATCTCGCCCCCACCGCGCGCGAGATTCTCGCCAAGGCGAAGAACAGAGGCTGCGAGATCGTGCTGCCGGTCGATGCCGTGGTGGCGCAGAAATTCGAGGCCCTTGCCCCCTCGCGCACCGTGGGCGTGACCGAGGTGGCGCCCGACGACATGATCCTCGACGTGGGCCCGCGCAGCATCGAGCACGCGGTTTCGGTTCTCGCCCGGGTGAAGACCCTGGTGTGGAACGGACCATTCGGCGCCTTCGAGCTCGAGCCGTTCGACACCGGCACGATCGAGGTCGCCGAAGCGGCGGCAGAGCTGACCGAGGCCGGCAAGCTTGTTTGCGTCGCCGGCGGCGGCGACACGGTGGCAGCGCTCAACGCGGCGGGCGTCGCCGAGCGGGTCACCTATGTGTCGACCGCAGGTGGCGCGTTCCTGGAGTGGCTCGAAGGCAAGGCCTTGCCGGGAGTTCGAGGTTCTCAAAGCGAGATAGCGCATGTCCCGGCGAAGTGGGCACCGGTTCGCCGACAAGGGACATGCGCCAGTATTGAACTCTTACCCCCTTTGCCAAGGGCGCCGAAGCACGGCAGAATCAGGTCCAATCGCAACATGACAAGGAGGCTCCAATGAACCTCGCGGAACTCAACCGGGTAGCCGAGGCCATGGTCGCGCCCGGACGCGGCATTCTCGCCGCCGACGAATCGACCAGCACCATCAAGAAGCGGTTCGACGCGATCGACACCGAGTTCCACGCAGGACAGCCGGCGCGACTATCGCGAGCTTCTGTTCCGCTCCAACGAGGCGATGTCCAAGTACATTTCCGGCGTCATCCTGTACGACGAAACCATCCGCCAGACCGCCCGGGACGGCACGCCGCTGGTCAAGCTGATCGAGCAGGCCGGCTCGTTGCCCGGCATCAAGGTCGACAAGAGCACCAAGCCCCTGCCCTTCTGCCCCGGCGAGGTGATCACCGAGGGGCTCGACGGGTTGCGCGAGCGGCTGATCGAGTACCGCGGGCTCGGCGCCAAGTTCGCCAAGTGGCGGGCGGTCATCGACATCGGCGAAGGGATTCCGACCTACACCTGTATCCGCGCCAATGCGCACGCGCTCGCGCGCTACGCGGCGCTGTGCCAGGAGCAGGAGATCGTGCCGATCGTCGAGCCCGAGGTCCTGATGGACGGCGCCCACACCATGGAACATTGCTACAGCATCACCGAATGGGTGCTGAAGACCGTCTTCGAGGAGCTCTACTACCAGCGCGTCGCGCTGGAAGGCATGGTGCTCAAGCCCAACATGGTGGTGCCGGGCAAGAAGTCGAAGCAACGTGCTTCGGTCGAGCAGGTGGCGGACATGACCGCGCGCGTGCTGTGCGCCTGCGTACCGGTGGCGGTTCCCGGCATCGCGTTCCTGTCCGGCGGCCAGTCGGATGAGGAGGCGACCGCGCATCTCGACGCCATCAACCGGATCGGCGGCCTGCCCTGGAAGGTGACGTTCTCTTACGGCCGCGCCCTGCAGGCGGCGCCGCAGAAGGCATGGTCGGGCAAGGCGGACAACGTGGCGACCGCGCAGCGCGCCTTCCTGCATCGCGCGCGCATGAACGGCCTCGCCGCGCGCGGCGAATGGAAGTCCGACCTGGAAAAGAAGGCCGCCTGAGGCTACGCTTTGGTCCGTGCCGAGCGTTCGGCACGGACCCTGATCGCCGGTCGGGCGGCGAGCATTCGAGACGGGCTCAGCGTGGCGAGCTTCCGGCGAGCAACCTGCCTGATCGCGCTGGCGCTCGCGGCCTGCTGTGCTGTTTTCCCCGCGCGCGCCGACACCTATCCGACCCGTGCCGTCACCATCATCGTGTCGCTCGCGCCGGGCACCGGCATGGACACGCTGGTGCGGCTCTATGCGGAGAAGCTGGCGCCGCGGCTCGGCCAGCCGGTGGTGATCGACAATCGCCCGGGCGGCGCCGGCGTGGTCGCCGGCGAGGCGCTCGCCAAGGGGGCGGCGGACGGCTACACGCTCGCGGTCGCGACCAGCGCGATCATGGCGATCCGTCCGACGCTGTTCAAGAAATTCCCGTTCGATCCGTTGGTCGACTTCGTGCCGATCTCGCTCTACGTGAAGTCGCCGTTCGTACTGGTCTGCGACCCCGCGCTGCCGGCCCGTTCGTTTACCGAGCTCGTCGGCTACGCCAAGGCGCGCTCGGGCCAGCTCGCCTATTCGTCGACCGGCATCGGCGGGGCGCCGCATCTCTCCGTCGAATTGCTCAAGCAGCGGTTCGGCTTCGAGGCGACCCACGTGCCCTACCGCAACAGCCCGCAGTCGATCGCCGACGTCGCGGCCGGGCATGTGCAGATGGCGATCGTCGAAGCGGGCGCGTCGCTGCCGCTCATCCGCGACGGCAAGCTGCGTGCGCTCGCCGTGACCTCGACCACGCGCTTCCCCACGCTGCCCGACGTGCCGACCTTGGCGGAGGCGCTCGGCCTGCCCGATTTCGAGATGGTGTCGTGGCACGTGATCCTGGCCAAGGCCGGAACGTCGCAAGGGATCGTCGACAGGCTGCATGGCGAGCTCGGGGCCATCCTGGCGGCCGACGAGATGCGACAGAAGATCAGCGCAATCGGCCTGATTCCCTACCCGTCCCCGCCGATCGAGGGGATAAGGGCCTATATCCGCGCAGAGCGCGAGAAATGGGCGACGGTGGTGCGCAAGCTCGGCCTTGAGGGCTCGCAATAGACGAACGTCTCGGCGTCATTTACCAAGCTGTCGCATGTCGTTTGTGGTCGCGCTCGCGTGGGATTAGAGTAAAAATCGACTCGATGGCTGGGAAATCTGCCGAGACCGTAGCGCGCGACGTCGGACCAGGACTGCAGCTTCCGCCCCGGCGTCTCTACCTCGTGGTGCCGCGTCTCGACGGCGCATCGCAGCTTGCCCGCACTCTCGACCAGACCCTCGATGCGGCTGACGTCGCCGCCCTGCTGTTGCGACTGCCGCAGGCGGAGGACGACGCACTGGTCGATCACGTCAAGCAGATCGCGCCGCTGGTCCAGGCGAGAAACGTTGCCCTGATTCTCGATGGCCATCCGCATCTCGTGGGGCGCACGGGCGCCGACGGAGCGCACTTGGCCGGAATCGACGCCCTGTCCTCGGCGCTGCCGATCTTGAAGCCGGATCGGATTGCCGGGGCTGGCGGCTTGGGGACGCGGCATGATGCCATGGTGGCGGGCGAGCGGGGCGCCGACTACGTGATGTTCGGCGAACCCGGCGCCACTCGGCCGCCGATCGAGGCGATCAGCGAGCAGATCGCCTGGTGGGCGGAAGTGTTCGAGATCCCGTGCGTGGGCTATGCGGAAGGTCTCGATGAAGTCGGTGCGCTGGTGTCCGCGGGCGCCGATTTCGTCGCGCTCGGCGAGTTTGCATGGTTCGATCCGCGCGGGCCCGCTTCTGTGCTCCGGGATGCCGCCGAGCGGTTGAATCACCCGGAATTGGTGAAATGACTGCGTTCCGTATCGTCCTGGTGGCTCTTGCCGTGACGGCGGTGATCGTCTCCGCCCAGGCGCAGGCGCCCATCCAGATCTCGCCCCCGGCGCAGACCAAGGCGCGTCCGGCCCAGGCGCCCAAGCCGCAACGGCCCAAGGCGCCGAAAGCGCCGGCGGCGAAGGCGCCGGCGGCGAAGGCGCAAGCGCCGAAAGCGCCCGCTGCCGCCACTCAGCCCAAGAAATCGGCGCCGAAAGCCGCACCCAAGGCCGCCATCGAGAGACCGGCCGCACGACCGGCCGCCGCACCGAGTGACGATGAAATCTGGCCGCCCCCGCCGGCGGCGTCCTCGTTCGCCGCGGCCGCTCCTTCGGCGGCTGCGGATGCCTCCCTGGTCGCTGCCTTCACCGCCTATCAGCGCGGGCACTACGTTGCCGCCTTCGCCGAGGCGACGCGCCTCGCCAGCGAAAAGGCCGATCCCAAGGCGATGGCCCTGTTGGGCGAGATCTATGCCAACGGCCAC
Source organism: uncultured Alphaproteobacteria bacterium (assembly GCA_963777755.1). GTDB lineage: Bacteria > Pseudomonadota > Alphaproteobacteria > Rhizobiales > Xanthobacteraceae > DATFWC01. The sequence continues at coordinate 555,856 of CAVZSC010000034.1, read as the reverse complement.
GGCGTGCCGCAGGACTACAAGAAAGCGACGGACTGGTTCCGTCTCGCCGCCGAGCGCGGCGACCCGGCCGCGACCTTCGCGCTCGCGCTCATCAACCTCGAAGGCCGGGGCGGCCCGCGCAACCTGCCGGAGGCGGTGAAATATCTCGAGGCGGCGACCCGGCTGGGCCATCCGGCTGCCGCCTATGATCTCGGCCTGCTCTACCTCGAGGGGCGGCAATTCCCGCAAGACTTCGGCCGGGCGGCGGATCTGTTCCGGCGGGCGGCGGACCTCGGCGTCACCGAGGCGCAATACGCACTCGCCACCCTGTACAAGGAAGGCCGCGGGGTTCCCCAGGACCCCGTCCAGGCCGCCCGACTCCTGGGCCTTGCCAGCCGCGCCGGCAACCTCGACGCCCTGGTGGAATATGCCATCGCGCTGTTCAACGGCACCGGCGTCACCCGCGACGAGGCGGCCGCGGCCGCGCTCATGCGCAAGGCCGCGCTGCGCGGCAGCCCGATTGCGCAGAACCGGCTCGCCCGCATCCTGGCGGCCGGGCGCGGCGCGTCGGCGAGCCCGGTCGAGGCGGCCAAGTGGCATATCATCGCGCGGGCTGCCGGCGCCTCCGACACCTGGCTCGACGAGTTCGTGCAGAAGCTCAGCCCGGCCGACCGCCAGGCCGCCGAGAAAGCGGCGCAGCCCTGGCTTGCCGACCGCGCACCGCGTTAGCCCTTGACCGCGCAGCGCGCTGCGGGCACATGACGCCCCCTCATGGTGCGCTCCGCTCTCCTCAACGTCATGCTCCAGGCCGCCCGCAAGGCCGGACGCAACCTCAAACGCGACTTCGGCGAAGTCGAGCACCTGCAGGTCTCGCTCAAGGGTCCGGCCAATTTCGTCACCGCGGCGGATCGCCGCGCGGAAGAGATCCTGTACGAGGAGCTCGCCAAGGCGCGCCCCGGTTACGGATTCCTCGGCGAGGAGGGCGGGCGGCGCGAAGGCGCCGACAAGACCCATCGCTGGATCGTCGATCCGCTCGACGGCACCTCGAATTTTCTCCACGGCATCCCGCAGTTCGCCATCTCGATCGGGCTCGAGCGGGAGGGCACGATCGTCGCCGGGCTCATCTACAATCCCGCCAACGACGAGCTGTTTACGGCCGAGCGCGGCAAAGGCGCTTTCCTTAACGACCAGCGGCTGCGGGTGGCGGGGCGCCAACGACTCGTCGATGCCATCTTCGCCTGCGGGCTGCCCCATCATGGCAAGGGCGACCTCTCGCTGTTCCGCAAGGAGTTCGCTGTGGTGCAGGACAAGGTCGCGGGGCTGCGCCGCTTCGGCGCGGCCGCACTCGATCTCGCCTGGGTGGCGGCGGGCCGTCTCGACGGCTACTGGGAGCGCAACATCTCGCCGTGGGACATGGCGGCCGGCCTGCTCCTGGTGCGCGAGGCGGGCGGCTATGTGAGCGACATCGACGGCGGCGACGCCATGCTGGAGAAGGGCCACATCGTCGCGGGCAACGAGACCATGCATCGCGAGCTGATGCGCCTGCTGCAACAAGCCGCGTAGGCGCCCGAGGGGGCGGCGCAGTCGCAGGACGTCATGCTTTCCCGCGGCTTCTATGCCATATTGCGACCGGATTCTGTTGCTGAGGCAGGCCTCATGGCGCGCGACATCGATCCGTTCAAGCTCTCCTCGCCCCGCATCTATCTCTTTCGGATGCTGGTCTTCCTCGTCCTTGGCGGGCTCGTGGTCATCGTCCTCTATCGCCAGATCTGGGAGGCCTTTCGCGCCAATCCCGGGCTCAACGCGCTCATCGTCGGCGTGCTCCTGATCGGCATCGCCCTGTCGTTCCGGCAGGTGATCCGGCTCTACCCGGAGATCAACTGGGTCAACGGGTTCCGGCTGGCCGATCCGGGCCTGGCGGTCGAGCGCGCGCCGGTGTTGCTCGCGCCGATGGCCTCGATCCTGGGCGACCGCGTCGGCCGCATGGCGATCTCGCCGCAGATCATGCAGGGCATCCTCGACTCGATCGCCACCCGCCTCGACGAGGCGCGCGACATCGCCCGCTACATGACGGGACTGCTCGTCTTCCTCGGCCTGCTCGGCACGTTCTGGGGCCTGATCGAGACGGTCGGCTCGGTCGGCGGCGTGATCCAGAAGCTCAACGTCGGCGGCGGCGAGTCGGGCGCGGTGTTTGATCAGCTCAAGGAGGGGCTTGCGGCACCCTTGAGCGGCATGGGCATCTCGTTCTCGTCCTCGCTGTTCGGGCTCGCGGGCTCGCTGGTGCTCGGCTTCCTCGACCTGCAGATGAGCCAGGCGCAGAACCGCTTCTATACCCAGCTCGAGGACTGGCTCTCCACCACGGTGCGCGACCTGTCGCTCGAGCCCGACGGGCACGGCGCCGCGGCGGGCACGCCGGCCAACACCGAGATCAAGCTCGCAATGGAGCGACTCAAGGACGCGATCAGCGAGGGCGGATCGAGCAAGGCGGCAACTACCGCGATGGCCAACCTCGCCGAGGCGATCCAGGGGCTGGTCAAGCACATGCGCACCGAGCAGCAGATGATCCGCGACTGGGTCGAGTTGCAGTCGGAGCAGCAGAGCGCGATCAAGCGCCTGCTCGAGCGGCTCGCGCGCGAAGACATACGCGAGAGGTGAACGATGGCGATAGCCCGCGCCCGCCGCGGCGAGAGCGGCATGAACTACTGGCCAGGCTTCGTCGACGCGTTGTCGACGCTGCTGCTCGGCATCATCTTCCTGCTCACCGTGTTCGTCGTGGTGCAATTCTTCCTGTCGCAGGAGGTGACCGGCAAGGACACCGCGCTCACCCGCCTCAACGCGCAGATCGCGCAGCTCACCGACCTCCTGTCGATGGAGAAGACCGGCAAGCAGAGCCTGGAGGAGACGATCGCACAGCTGCGCGCGAGCCTGGGCGGCGTCGAGGGCGAGCGCGACCGGCTCAAGGGCCTGTACGAGGGATTGGCCGGCGGCGCCAATGCGGCGCAAAGCCAGGTCGGCACGCTCACCGGACAGCTCGAGGCGGAGAAGCGGGCGACCGCGCGGGTCGCCGCCCAGGTGGAGCTGCTCAACCAGCAGATTTCGGCGCTGCGCCGCCAGCTCGCCGCGCTTGAATCCGCGCTCGACGTCTCGGAGAAGAAGGACAAGGACGCGCAGTCGCGCATCGCCGACCTCGGCCAGCGGCTCAACATCGCGCTGGCGCAGCGTGTGCAGGAGCTCTCGCGCTACCGTTCCGACTTCTTCGGCAAGCTGCGCGAGATTCTCGGCAACCGCCCCGACATCCGCGTGGTCGGCGACCGCTTCGTGTTCCAGTCCGAGGTGTTCTTCGATTCCGGCTCGGCGGCGATCCGCCCCGAGGGCCTGGCCGAGCTCGACAAGCTCGCCGCAGCGCTGCTCGAGCTGGAGAAGCAGATCCCCAGGGAGATCGCCTGGGTGCTGCGCATCGACGGCCACACCGACGTGCGCCCGATCGTCACCGCGGCGTTCCCGTCGAACTGGGCGCTGTCCTCGGCGCGCGCCATCTCGGTGGTGCAGTACCTGATCCAGAGGGGGATCTCGCCGCAGCGCCTGGTCGCCGCCGGGTTCGGCGAGTTCCAGCCGCTCGACAACGAGCGCAGCGAGGACGCCTTTCGCCGCAACCGCCGCATCGAGCTCAAGCTGACGGAACGGTGAATCGACCTCTCGTAACGTAGGGGCAGCCCTTGTGGCTGCCCTCTTCCGGGCGACCACAAGGTCGCCCCTACGGGGGCGATGCCCGATGACCAAACCCACCTTCACCCTCCGCCCCTACGATCCCGCCGACGAGGCGGCGGCGATCGAGCTGTGGCGGCGCTCCTGGGCTGCGGCCTATCCGGACATCGACTTCGACGCGCGGCTCGACTGGTGGCGCACGCGCTGGCGCACCGAGCTGGTGCCGAGCAATACGATCGTCGTCGCCGAGCGCGACGGCGCCGTGCTCGGCTTCGTCACGGTCGCGCCGGCGACCGGCTATCTCGACCAGATCGTGATCGCGCCCGAGACCTGGTCGTCCGGGCTGGCGCTCGCGCTGCTCGACGAGGCCAAGCGCCTGTCGCCGGCGGGGCTCGCCCTGCACGTCAACAAGGACAACGCGCGCGCCGTGCGCTTCTACGAGAAGCACGGCTTCGTCATCCAGGGCACCGACGTCAATCCGAACTCCGGCCGCCCGGTCTACAAGATGAGCTGGCGGCCGTGAGCCCTGACGCCCGGGGTCCTTGGCGCGACCCGGGCGGCGGGAGGGCCCGCCGGTTCCTTTGGAAATTCAGAAGCAGCCTCCGGCGCCGGCAGCCCAACTGCCTGAAGATCCTGCAAGAAGTGGATTTCAGTTCGTTCTGCCGTTCTGCCAAAATTGAAAAGCGGTTGCATATATAGGCATACATCAACCTAACCGAGCAGCGACCCTCGACAACCCGCTACCCCCTTGACGAATCCCCGCCGGCTTATTAACCAATCAGCTAATTAACCGATCAGTTAAATACCATGACCGCCCATCTCGATGCCACCTTTGCGGCACTCGCCGATCCGACCCGGCGCGCCATCCTGGCGCGGCTCGCGCTGGGCGAGGCGACCGTGAAGGAGCTGTCGCAGCCGTTTGCGCTCACCCCGCCCGCGATCTCCAAGCACCTCAAGGTGCTGGAGCGCTCCGGTCTCATCACGCGCGGGCGCGACGCCCAGTTCCGCCCCTGCCGCCTCGACCCTGCGCCGCTCGAGGAGCTCGCCGCCTGGGTCGACCAGTATCGCGCGCTGTGGGCCGAGCGCTTCGACCGGCTCGATGCGTACCTGCAGACGCTCCAATCCCCCCGCAAGAAAGGACGAGGCCATGGCCGCAAGCAACGACGAGGAAGCCGCTGATCGCCAGATGGTCATCGCCCGCACCGTCGACGCGCCGCGCGCGCTGGTGTGGCGGGCGTGGACGGAACCGCAGCACATCGCCGCATGGTGGGGGCCCGACGGCTTCCGCACGACCACCCACGAGATGAACGTGAGCGTCGGCGGCGTCTGGCGCTTCATCATGCACGGCCCCGACGGCACCGATTATCCCAACCGCATCGTCTATCGCGAGATCGTCGAGCCCGAGCGGCTGGTCTACGACCACGACGACGACACGCCCAACCCGACCACCTCGTTCCGCACCACCGTGACGTTCGAGGAGCAGGGCGGCAAGACCAGGGTGACGATGCGCGCGGTGTTCCCCACCAAGGAGGCGCGCGACGCCGCGCTGAAATTCGGCGCCGAGGAGGGCGGCAAGCAGACGCTGGCGCGATTGGACGGACACGTGCAGGGGATGAAGTGAGGCGACGCATCGCCCACGCAGGGTCGCTACAAAGCGGCGCCACATAGCCGCCGATCGATCATCAGTAGGGCGCCCCTTGTGGGTGCCCGCGGCCGTGCCACGCACGACACGCCAAGAAGAGGGCGACCGCAAGGGTCGCCCCTGCGAGAGGCACTGCTCCGCCCGGCCGAGGGGCGGGGACGCCGCGATCGTCACACCACGAATGTCGGGGCGAAGCCTCCCGGGGCGATGCCGTTGAGCTCGATCGTGCCGCCGCCCGAGAGCGTGAGCACGACGTCGCCGTCGGCCGAGGTGCCGAGCGTGAAGGTCTGCCCCTGCAGGCTGAGGCGGTCGCCTTCCTCGAAGCTGAAGCCGGTCACCTGATCGTTGCCGGAGGCGGACAGGAAGGTATAGCGGTCGGCGCCGGCGCCGCCCGTCATCACGTCGTTGCCTTCGTTGCCCCAGATCGTGTCGTTGCCGGAGCCGGCGAGGATCGTGTCGTTGCCGAGCCCGCCGAACACCAGGTTGGCGCCGTCGCCCGCGTTGATCGTGTCGTCGTCCTGGTTGCCGAACAGGACGTCGTTGGCGGCGCCGCTCTTGATGACGTCGCTGCCGAACCCGCCGATCACCGTGTTGGCGCCGCCTGCGGCATCGACGGTGTCGGCTCCGCCGTTGCCCCAGACCAGGTCGTTGCCGGCACCGGTCGTGATCAGGTCGGCCGCGTCCGCCGAGTCCTGGCCGCCGACGACGGTGTTGTTGCCGCCGCCGGCGTCGATCGTGTCCGCACCTTCGTTGCCGAGCAGGAGATCGCTGTCGCCCTGGCCGGCGACCGAGTTGCTGCCCAGCCCGCCATACACCGTGTTGGTGCCGCTGCCGGAATTGATCGTGTCGCTGCCCTGGTTGCCGAACAGCAGATCGTTGCCGCCCATCCCGTCGACGCTGTCGTCGCCCGCCAGGGCCGCGATGGTGCCCGCCCCCTCGTCGCCGAAGATCTCGTCGTTGACAGCGGACGGGCCTGGCGAGGGTCCGCCTCCGCCGCCGGGCCCGGGCGGCGTGACCGGGAAATCCAGGACCGTGTCGGTACGGAAGTCGAGGTTCTGGATGCGCTCGTCCTGCGCCGGGCCGGTGTCGAGCTGGTCATAGGGCGCGACCGCGAAATTGGCCGCGAGATACTCCGCCAGGGCGTCCTGCTCGGTGCCGGGCGCGGCGAAATTCGCTACCCCGCCGGCGGGCACGTTGGTCGGCGAGAGATTGACCAGGTTCGCGAACGTCGGGTCCGCATTGATGAAGCTCTGGAACGGATAGTTGTCGCCGCCGGTGATCAGGAACGTGGAGAGTCACCAGGCGGATCGCCGACGGCGCGTCCCCCACCACCTCGCCGTTGCGGACGATCGCGCGGGTGGGATTGCCATCCTCGTCGATGAGCGCCGCCGAGACGACGCGGTTGCCGGCCGGCAGGTCGTCGTCGAAGCTGAAGGCGATCCCGCCGATCTGCGCGAACTGCCCCGGCGTGGCGCCCGGCGCGGTCGCGGCCACCGCGTGCTCCAGCACTTGCAGCAGCTGCGCGGGCGTCACCGTGATCAGCGAGAGCGCGTTGTTGAAGCGCAGCGCGTTGGCGATATCGAGCTGCGAGATGTCGCCTTCCGGGCTGTTGACCGCGGGGTTCGCTTCCGGCGGAAGCTCCTGGGACACGCCGCCGACCGCCTCGATGCGTCCGATCGAGTCGCGGGTGCCGCCGCCGTTGCGGATCGCCACCATCACGGTTTCGTCGACCTGCCGCGCATACCACAGGCTGGCGTCGGACGAGAGGTCGCCGAGATTGGTCTCCTCGGTGCGCACCTCGTGACGCCGCCCCTCCAGGTAGACGTCGGTCCGCCCGAAGATGTTGCCGTCCTGCTGCTGGATGACCGTGCCGATGCCCTGGGCGATGTCGTCGACGAGGTCGCCGCGGCTGCCGGAGACGAACGGATCGCTGTCGAGATCGCCGTCGTGGTCGATGTCGATCGGCGTCGCGTAGAGCGCCGCCACCCCCGCGTCGGTGGTGGCGAAGGCGCCGCTCACGTTCGGGTCGACGCTGCCCGGAATGATCCGGCCCTCGTCGTCGAAATCGACCACCAGCCGGCCGACATACGAATATTCGCCGTCGGTGTTGACGATCAGGGCGGTGTCGCCGTCGGCATTGGTGGTGACGATCGGGTAGGGACCGTCCGGCGTGTCGCCCGGCCGCAGGCCGCGCGTGACGTCCTCGCCGTCGGCGAGCCGCGTGTTCGAGCCGCCGGCGATGACGATGTCGACGCCGTGCAGCAGCGGTGCGAGCTGCTGCTCGAGGCCGATCTGCTGCAGGTGGCTGGTCAGGACGATGATGTCCACGCCCTGCGCGGTCAGCGAATTGATGGTCGGCTGCAGGATCGCGGCGAGCTCCGGCATGTCGTCCGCATTGTCGCCGATGATCTCGATCCCGCCGGTGGACGAGATGGTCTGCACGATCTGGGTGGTCGCGCCGACCACGCCGATCCGCCGGCCGTTCTCCTCGATGATGGCGGCGGGCGCGATCCGGTCCTGCCGACGTGGCGAGCCCGGTCGGGGCGCCGGAGAAGACCGCGGTCGGGTCGACGTTGTAGACGCTCGCGTTCTGGATGGTCGCCGTGTACAGCGGAAAGAGATTGGGGTCGCCGGAGAAGTCGGTGTTGGCCGACAAATACGGGAACTGGGTCCCGATCCAGCCGGCGGCAGCACCGGTGATGCTGTTGGTGCGCCCGATGATGTTCTGGAATTCGCGCGTCCCGGCGTCGTACTCGTGGTTGCCGATCGCCGAGGTCTGGACGCCGATGATGTTCAGCATCGCGATGTCGGCGCGGCCGACGCTGGCCGCGATGTTCAGCGTGCCCGGCGCGAGATTGTAGAAATCCTCGAACGCAGTCTCGTACACCTCCTCCATCGACGGGTCGCCGCCCGCGTTGAAGAACGGGCTGGGCAGATAGTTGTCGCCCGACGAGAGGGTGATCGAGTTGGCGTGGGTCTCCTCCAGGTAGTCGACGATGGCGGCGAAATTGCCGGCGCGGTTTACGGCGCCCAGGCCGGCCTCGAAGTCCGGAGGCATGGAGGATCTGCAGCGTGTAGGTGGTGGATGTCGCACTGAAATCGAATCGCCGCCAACAGCGGGTCGTGGTCACTGGTCTGTGTGGCGAATTCGGAATTGATGCGTACGACGTCGAACTCGGCGCGGTCGGCGAGGCCGCCGGTCGCAAGCACATGATCGAGAGTCTGGGAGTTGCCTTCGAACACGTAGTCGTACTGCTCGTCGGCGGGCAGGAGGTCGAGAAGGTCGCTCAGGATCCCGGTGCCGCCTTCGCTGTAGTTCCGCAGTCGCGAAGAACGGATCGGTGCCGGAAACGTCGTAGCCGGTGAGCGTCGCGGTGCCGCGCAGGACGCGCAGGGGCTCTTCGAACGGATACTCGTTGAGGTCGCCGGCGACGATCACGTTGGCGTCGGGATCGCCCGACAGGATGCCGTCGACGAAGGTATTGACGGCCTGGGCCTGGCCGGCACGCTGCACCTCGCCGGCGGCGAACGGCGGCTGATCCGCCCCGATCAGGGGCGCGCTGCCGCCGCGCGAGGTGAAGTGATTGTTGATGATCGTGACGTCCTCGCCGTTGAACGTGAAGGTGGCGGCGAGCGGCGGGCGCGAGGCGAAGAACGGATTGTCCGGATTGGTCTGCTGGTCGGTGTTGCCGGACGGATTGTTGATGGCGTTGCCGTTGGCCGCAACGGTGCGCAGCGAGCCGTCGACGAAATCGACCCGATCGGTGCGATAGAGAAAGGCGGTGCGGATGTTGCCGCCGGGCTCGCCGCCGTTGCTGTCGTCGCCGATGAACGGATTGTCGATGAACGCGTAGTGGACGCCAGCCGGCGCGGCCGCATTGATCGCGTCCACCAGCATGTCGAGCGTGACGTCGGCCGCCGTCACCGCCGAGTTGGTGGCGCCGTCATTGTCCTGGATTTCCTGCAGCGCGACGATGTCGGGGGCGTTGAGCGCGCCGAGGATTTCCGCCGCGATGGTGTTGAACCGCGTAGCGCCGTCGCCGGGATCGAGATTCTCGGCGTTGTAGCTCGCCACCAGGAGGTGGGTCGGCGTCGCCGTTGAGCGCGCCGTCTCGCGCGCGAGCGAGCTCGGCTGCGCGACGGTGAACGCCTGCGTCGCGACGACCTGATAGTTGCCGAAGTCGTAGTTGACGACGCCGGTGACGTTGCTCAGCCGCCCGCCGACGTCGACGTCGGGCGAGACGAAACCGGCGAGAACGCCGTTGTCGTCGTCGATCTGGATGCGCTCGGGATTGAAGTCGCCGCCGATGGTGTTGTTGTCGCCGAACATCCGCGGTTGCCGGGCGTGAGCAGCATGTTGCCGCGCGGGATCTGGCCGGTCGCATTGAATCCGTCGTTGGGATTGGCATTGTTGTCGACGACGGTGAAGATTTCGCCGAAATCGGTGGTCGGGCCGACCGCCACGGGGCTCGCGACCGTGACCAGCATCCCCTCCAGCTGCTCGAAGAAACTTGTCGCCGAGACCGAGACTCTCGGTCGGCGGAAGCAGCCCGCCGGGCCGCGATCAGCGTCGGCGTCACCGGCGTCGCGGCGACGCCGAGATCGACGATGCTGGACACGAGCCCGAGCTCGGTGGTGGACAGGCTGCCGACGGCGGCGCCGCTCGGCACGAACTCCGACACCGTGCCGGTCACGCGCACCGTGTGGCCGACCTCGGGCAGGGTGCCGCTGGGGAGAAAGACGAACAAGCCGTCGGAGGTCGCCGTGTTGCCGTCGCCGGCCGCGTCCTGGATGTAGAAGCCGCGGCTGCCGTTGGTATCGACGGCGATCACCACGCCGCTGGTGGCGACCGTCTGTCCGTCCAGCGGCGAAGTGTGGCCGGTTCCCTGGATGGCGTAGATCGGCGTCAGCGCACGATCGTCATCCTGGATCGTTCCGTTGGCGGCGGCGACGGCGATCGTGCCGGTGCTCGGATTCGACAGCGTCACCGAGAACGATTCGTCCGGCTCGACGGCCGTGTCGCCGACCAACTGGATGGTGATCGTCTGGGTGGTTTCCGATCCCACGAAGGTGGCGGTCCCGGCGATCGGTCCGGAGAAATCCGCCGCATCGGCCGCTCCGGCGCCGCCCAGCCCGGTGACCGCCCAGTCGACGGTGGCGGAGCCGGATGGATTGCTGCGTGTGACCGTAAAGGTGAAGGCCGTCGTGCCGGCGGAGCCCTCCGGGCGCACCGCATCGGTCGCCGCGATGGAGAAGGTCTCAACGGCGGCGCCTGTGAGCGTCTGGCCGTGATTGACGGCGCCCGGCGTGTCGTCCGTGTCGAGCGTCCAGGTGAAATCGGCCGGTTCGTCGCCGCTGCCGGTGCGCGCGATGGACGTGCCGTTCGCGTCGCCGGGCTCGAAGACCCCGACATTGACGCTGGTCATCCCGCTGGCGGGGCCGTTCGTTGCCGTGAACGACCCTTCGTAGCTGATGAACTCGATCACGCTCCCGCTGTTGTCGACGAGGGCGATGCCGTCGGGCTCGGTGCCGCCTGCATTGCCGTTCTGCAGACCGGCCGCCGCAACCGAAACAATTCCGAAGCCGGTCCCGGTGGTGTCCGGGATCGTCCCGCTGAGATTGATCGTCTGGTACGACGCTCCGCCGTTGCCGTTGTAGAGAACGAGCGTCCAACCGGTCAGGCTGGTGCCGGCGGCGCCGGCGACCTCGATGAACTCGCCGGCGTCGGTGCTGGCGTTGTCGTAGTGGAACTCGTTGATCCAGACGGTCGGCATGAAAGGCTCCGGAGTTTGCGCGACAAGGGGCGCAGCCCGCCGCGGTCGGACGCGGCGTGACGTTGCGGGTCGAAGACTTGGGTCGGGTCAGGGCGCGCTTGGCGCGCCGCGGGGCGCGCCCGCAGACGGGCACGCAGGAGGCGCCTCAGGCGGGCGGCGGGACGCTCAGCAGGTTCTGTCCGGATGCGGTCTCGGCAAAACAGATCAGCCGGCCATGACTTGGCATGCTCGCCTTCCTGCTGTTTTCATGCGTTATGGCGCGCGCAACGAGCGCATTCGCGCGAAGGCGAAGGCCCGCCCGCAACGATCAGACGGGGCGAAGGCTAGCGTGGACCGCTGACAGTTACGTGAAGGCCGTTTGACAGGTCGGTGACTGCGCCGGTTCGATTTCGTACGGGCAACCACAAGGGTCGCCCCCATAACCTAGCGCCAATGAGGGTCGCCCCTACACGCGTCGCCGCCGTGCGCCTCACCCCGTCTCGAACTGGAGCCGCGCCAGCCGCGCGTACAGGCCGCCCTGCGCCACCAGCGTGTCGTGGCGGCCCTCCTCGACGATGCGGCCCTCGTCCATCACCAGGATGCGGTCGCAGGAGAGCACGGTGGCGAGGCGATGCGCGATTACCAGCGTGGTGCGGCCCTGCATCAGGCGGGCGAGCGCCGTCTGCACCAGCTGCTCGCTCTCGGCGTCGAGCGAGGACGTCGCCTCGTCGAGCAGCAACAGCGGCGCCGCGCGCAGGATCGCGCGGGCGATGGCGAGGCGCTGGCGCTGGCCGCCCGAGAGCGTGACGCCGCGCTCGCCGATCGGCGTGGCGTAGCCGTCGGGAAGCTTGCGGATGAACTCGTCGGCGAGCGCGAGCTCAGCCGCCCGCGCCACATCCTGCTCGGTCGCATCGGGCTGGCCGAAGCGGATGTTGTCGGCGACCGTGGCGGCGAAGATGGCGACGTCCTGCGGCACCAGCGCGATGCGGCGGCGCAGCTCCGCCGGGTCGGCATCGGCAAGCCGCACGCCGTCGAAGCTGACGGTGCCGGCGACAGGATCGTAGAAGCGCAGGAGCAGATGGAAGATCGTGCTCTTGCCCGCGCCCGACGGGCCGACCAGCGCGACCTTCTCGCCCGCCGCGACGCGGAACGAAACGCCGTGCAGCACCTCGGTCTCGGGCCGCGTCGGATAGGCGAAGCGCACGTCGGCGAAGGCGACCTCGCCGCGCGGCGGAACCGGCAGCGCCACCGGGTCGGTCGGGCGGCGGATCGCCGGCGTCACCGCGGTGAGCTCGGTCAGCCGTTCGGCGGCGCCGGCGGCCTGCGAGATCTCGCCCCACACCTGGCTCAGCTCGCCCAGCGCACCCGCGGCGAACACCGCGTAGAGCACGAACTGGCCGAGCGTGCCGGCGGTCATGCGGCCGCCCAGCACGTCCTGCGCGCCCACCCACAGGATGACGACGACGCTTGCGAACACCAGGAAGATGATGACCGCGGTGAGCACGGCGCGCGCCTTGGTGGAGGTGCGCGCGGCGTCGAACGCGCGCTCGACCGCCGCGCCGAAGCGCTGCGTCGCCGCCTGCTCGCTGGTGAAGGCCTGCAGGGTGCGCATCGCCCCGATCAGCTCGGACGCGTAGGCCGAGGCGTCGGCGAGCGTGTCCTGGGCGGAGCGCGAGCGCCGGCGCACCAGGCGGCCGAAGCCGACCAGCGGCAGAACGATCACCGGGATCGCACCGAGCACGAAGCCGGACAGGCGGGGGCTCGTCACCACCATCATGGCGGCGGAGCCGAGGAACAGCAGCAGGTTGCGCAACGCGACCGACACCGAGGTGCCGACCGCGCTCTTGATCTGCGTGGTGTCGGCGGTGAGCCGCGAGGTGAGCTCGCCGGTACGGGCGGTGTCGAAGAACGCCGGCGACAGCGCGGTGAGGTGGGCGAACACGGCGGCACGCAGATCGGCGACGACGCGCTCGCCCAATACGGTGACGAAATAGTAGCGCAGCGCGCTCGCGCCCGCGAGCACCGCCACCACCAGGATCATCACGGTGAAATACTGGTCGATCAGCCCGATGCGCTCGGCCGAGAAGCCGAAGTCGATCATGCGGCGCACCGCGACCGGCACCGCGAGGGTGGCCAGCGAAGCGACGGTGAGCGCCGCGACGGCGGCGACGATGTGGCCGCGGTAACGCGCGGCGTAGGGCCACAGCGCCAGCAACGGCCGCAGCTTGGCCTTGCGGCCGGAGGCCGCCTCGCCGAGCGGTGCGGCGGTGCGCGGTTGCGCTCCGCTGAGCCCGCGGCCCTCGCCGCCCGTGAAATTCATCGCGCCTGATCCCCGGCGGTGGCTGGAGCTGCCCCCGATCGCGTTGCAGGGGACTTTGCATGGGGCGGGGTACGAAGACAATCGCGCCGGAGTTTCACGGCCCTCGGGTCGCTTGAGTCCCGGTCCGGGCTGGGCTATAGAGCCCGCGAAATCTCGCATAATTGCAACGCGACGCACGCCTGCCGCAGGACCGAACAGCCATGAAGCCGGAAATCCATCCCGCCTACCATACCGTCACCGTGGTGATGACCGACGGTACCGAGTTCACCACCCGCACCACCTGGGGCAAGCCGGGGGATACGCTGCGCCTCGACATCGATCCGAAGTCGCACCCGGCGTGGACCGGCGGCCAGCAGCACTTGATCGACCGCGGCGGCCGCCTGTCGCGCTTCCAGAAGAAATTCTCCGGGATCTTGAAGAAGTAGGGCCCGGGCGACCGCCTCCCAATTGGTTATACGCGGCACTGAATTTGAGCGTCAGCCTGAGGTGCGCTCCCCTCTCTTCGAGGGGGAGCGCCTCGAAGGCCGACGGCCCCGGCCGTTCATCCCCTGAGGCGGCCGCGCACCGGCTCGCGAAGGGCGAGGCTCGGCGCTGTCAGCGCTCATGCGAGGTTACGGCGGGAAATGCGCGCCGAGCACCTCACGATGACGGTTTGGAGGCAGTGATTCGGTCAGGCGCCGCGCTCGAAGGCGGCCTTGAGCAGCTTGACCTGCCGCTCGACCGGATTGGCCTCGCCATCCTGGTCGGTCGCCGGGTGGATGGTCGCGTCGAGCCGGCGCACCCGCTCCTGCAGGCGAATCGACCGGTCGATCAGCTCGCGCAGCCGCTCCGGCAGCAGCTGGACGACGTCGGGATCGCCGTGATCGCCGGCCGACAGCTTGACCTTGGATTTTTCCTTGTTGGCCTGGGCGAGCGACATCTCGCCCTCGTTCACCGCCCGATGCAGCAGCAGCCAGGAGGCGAGCTGCATCAGCCGGGTGGTCAGCCGCATGCTCTCCGTCGCATAGGCGAGCGCCGCATTGCGCTCCAGGAGCTTCGATTCGCGGCGTCCGGGACCGTCGAGATAGCCGGCGGTCTCCTCGACCAGCGTCATGCCCTCGCGGAACAGGAGCGAAAAAGCCTGCGAGCCGGCCAGCCTTTCGCCAAACGACACAGCCCCGAGATCCCGGGCCGACTTGTCCGACATGGTACGCCTCACGTCCGCTTCCAATCCTATGCCGATTGCCCCCCCGCCTGTAAAGCCGGCGGACGTTCAATTTGCCGAATTGGTTGTCGCAAGGTACGGGCCGCTTTCGAGTGACCCGAAACGGCACAAAAAAGAGCCGCCGTTGCCGGCGGCTCAAGGTGATAACAGGGAGGCGTCAAACAGAGTGGACAGGAGCCACTCAATGTCCAGAAGTTGGACATGACGAGTAATGAACGAGAAAGCTTAACGATGCGTTAAATTCGTAAAATTGCGATCAGTATTTAGGAAAAAATCGCGATCCGCCCCCCGCTGGCCGGACCGGAGGACGCCTACGAACGCTTGAAAAACGTGTCGGCGGAGGCGCGCGAGGCCTGCTTTGAGGCGATCGCCGCCTCAAGCCGGGTGATTTCGTCCTTCAGGAGCGCCACCCGCTCGCGCAGCTCCTCGACCGAGAGCAGGGCCAGCTCCTGGCCGATCTCGTGGGACATCTTCTTCTTCGGCCGATCGTCGTCGTCGATGAGTGGCATGGGCGGGCTCCTCGGTTTGCCGCGAATCTAGCGTGCGGCACGCGCTTGTCACCCCTTGCGCGGTTCCCTAGGGGTAGGCCCCGTGTCCACACCGCCCGAGGCTCCGATGAGCAGCTTGCACTCCCGCATGACGACGATCGCAATCCGCGCGCCCGGGGGTCCGGACGTATTGGTGCCGGAAGAGCGGGATGTGCCTTCGCCCGGCGTCGGCGAGATCCTGGTCAAGGTCGCGGCCGCGGGCGTCAACCGGCCCGACGTCATGCAGCGCATGGGGCTCTATCCACCGCCCAAGGGCGCTTCCGACATTCCCGGCCTGGAGATCGCTGGCGAGGTGGCGGCACTCGGCAGCGGCGTCACGCGCTGGAAAGTGGGCGACACGGTCATGGCGCTGGTCGCCGGCGGCGGCTACGCGCAGTTCTGCCCGGTGCACGAGAGCAATGCACTGCCGGCAATCGCGCCGCTTACAATGGTGGAGGCGGGCGCCATCCCGGAGACCTTCTTCACGGTGTGGCACAACGTGTTCGAGCGCGGCGCGCTCGAGCGCGGCGAGACGCTGCTGGTGCACGGCGGCACCTCGGGCATCGGCACGACCGCGATCCAGCTCGCCAAGGCGTTTGGCGCGACCGTCATCGCCACGGCCGGCTCGGCGGAGAAATGCGATGCGTGCCGAAAGCTGGGCGCCGACGTCGCGGTGAACTACCGAAGCGAGGATTTCGTCGCCGTCACCAAGCAGGCGACCGGCGGCAAGGGAGCCAACCTCATCCTCGACATGGTGGGGGGCGACTACATCGAGCGCAACTACGAGGCCGCGGCGATCGACGGCCGCATCGTGCAGATCGCCTTCCAGGCGAGCCCCAAGGCGACGGTCAACTTCACCCGCCTGATGCTCAAGCGCCTCACCCACACCGGCTCGACCTTGCGGGCGCGCTCGGTCGCCGACAAGGCGGCGATCGCGCGGGCGCTGGAGACGCATGTCTGGCCGCTGATCGCCGCCGGCAACGTCAAGCCGGTCATCTTCAAGACATTCCCGCTCACCGAGGCCGCCGCCGCGCACGCCCTCATGGAATCGAGCCGGCACATCGGCAAGATCGTGCTCACGACGTAACTCGGCACACAAGCAGAAGGGGCGGCCGATGCCGCCCCTTCCAGGTCGTGCTCGAGCGAGCCTGTCGCGATCAGACGAAGAAGTCACCGGCTCCGATGGTGCCGGTCGCGCCGGTGACGTCGATCAGGAGATCGAGAGTATCGGTGAAGGCACCGAAGGCGCCGCCCTGGTCGATCGCCAGGTAGGAGCGGCCGTTGAAGTCGAAGGTGGCCGCGACCCGCTGGGCGCCACCACCGGCGAGCGCCAGTGCCGCGCCGAGGGCCGCATCCGCTCCATCCTCCAGGTTGATCGCGGCGCCGGCGCTGGTCGCCGCCGCGAAGGAGATCGCGGTAAACACCTGGAAGCGGTCCTGATCGAAGTTGACGTCGCTGATGGACTCGACCGGGCCGCCGGGATTGGCGTTGTCGCCGTCCTCGCCCGCGGCGCCATAGCGGAACACGTCGGCGCCGTCGCCGCCGGCGATCGTGTCGATGCCGAGCCCGCCGCGGATCGTGTCGTTGCCTTCGTTGCCGAGCAGGATGTCGCGTCCGCCGGCGGCGAGCACGCTGTCGTCGCCCTGGCCGGCGAACACCGTATCGGCGCCGGTGCCCCCGCCGGTGTTGATGGTGTCGTTGGCCTCGTTGCCGAAGATGATGTCGGCCGCGACGCCGGCCACGATCGTGTCGGCATTGAAGCCGCCGATGATCGTGTCGGGACCGCCATTGCCGACGATCGTATCGGCTCCGCCATTGCCGAAGATGACATCGCCGCCGGCGCTGCCGGTGAGCGAGTCGTTGCCGTCGGCCACGCCGTTGCCGCCCAGGATCGTCACTGCGGTGGCGCCGTTGGCATTGATGGTGTCGTTGCCTTCGTTGCCGAAGAAGCTCCCCGTGCCGGCGGAGTTCTGGAAGATCGAAGTCGTCACCCTGGCCGGCGAACACGGTGTCGCCGCCACCGCCGCCCGACACCCAGACCGAGTCGTTGCCGTCGTTGCCGAACACCAGGTCGCTGGTGGGAACGAAGAAGGAGTGCCAGACGCTGTCGTTCCCGGCTCCCGCAATCAGCGTATCGCCTCCCTGCCAGGCATCGAGGGTGTCGTTGCCGCCATGGCCGAAGATGACGTCGTTGGCGACGCCGCCCTGCAGGCTGTCCGCGCCGTCCGCGGAGTCGTTGCCGCCGAGGATGGTCTGCGCATTCGTCGAGCCGAACGTGGTGATCGTGTCGCCGCCTTCATTGCCGAACAGGACCATGGATCCGATGTTCGCGGCCCCGTAGATGCTGTCGTTCTCGGTGCCGCCGGTGACTTGGCCGATGTTGCCGGCCTGCAGGATGGTGGTGTCGTCCCCCGATCCTCCGTCGACGGTGACGGCGCCGCTGCCGGTGGAAATCCGATCGTTGCCTGCCAGCCCGACGATCGTGCCGGGCCCGGTGTCGCCCGCCTGGTTGAGGGTGTCATTGCCCGCAGTACCCGTGACCGTGTAAGCCATTGCTCTCTCCCTGAGACGTGCTGGTTTGCGCGGGACCGCCCCGGTCGCATCGCGCTGCACACACGAATTCGTGACCGCAGGGAGGAAGGGAGTTCACGGGGAAATGCGCGGACGCGACCGGCCGTGTGAGCATCGTCACACCCGGTCATATCTGATCGGTTCACAGCACCGCGGTGATAAGAACGGACGAACGCCGCCGCTCTTGCCCGTCGGAAGGTGATTAGCCGCCTGATTTTCAGGTCGCGCCTTCTTGTGGGCTTCCGTTGGACGGTGCGTGCGGCGCGGTTATTCATGCCGGAGGCCAATCGGCACCTCGTCCGATGTGTCTGCGTGAGCAAAGTCACACACGACACGATCCGCGCGTCGGCGCTTGAACCTGTTGCGCTCGAAGATGAAGCCACCCGGCAGCCGTCCTCCCGGCGAATGCGGGAGCGCGAAAAGAGAAGGGCGGCCGCAGCCGCCCCTTCGGTTCGCGAGCTCCCGTCGGATGCGCGGCGGTCAGACGAAGAAGTCGTTCGCCCCGATGGCGCCGGTCGCGCCGGTGACGTCGATCAGCAGGTCGAAGGCGTCGAGGAAGGAGCCGAACAGGTTGCCCTGGTCGATCGCCAGGTGTGAGCGACCATGCCTGGCATCGAAGAAAAACGCCGCCGGGGCAAGCCCGGCGGCGTCGCTGTCGATGAGCGCGGGCGCGATGCAGCTCAGATGAAGACGAAATTGCCCGCCGAGATCGAGCCGGTCACGCCGGTGATGTCGAGCAGAAGATCGCCCGCGTCGGCGAAGGCATTCTGCGTCGCGTCCTGGTTGATCGCCACGTAGGTGTGGCCGGCGAACGTGAACTGGGCCGCCACGTTGGTGGCCACGCCGCCGTTGAGCGCAAAGGCGGCGGCGATCGCACTGTTGGCGGAGGTGTTGAGATCCACGCCCGTTCCCGCTCCGGTGTTGGTCGCGAACGTCACCGCCGTCGCGTTGAACGTTCCGATCCGGTCCTCCGCCCAGTTCACGTCGGTGAGGAACTCGACCGGCCCGCCGCCGACCGCGTTGTCGCCGTCGCTGTCGGCGGTCGCGTAGCGGAACACGTCATTGCCGGTACCGCCGGAGATCGTGTCGATGCCGCGTGCGCCGCGCAGCGTGTCGTTGCCCTCGTTGCCCTGGATCGTATCGCGTCCAGCGTCGCCGAAAACCGAGTCGTTGCCGAGGCCGCCGAACACCGTGAACGTCCCACTGAAGAGATCTATCGTGTCGTTGCCTTCGTTTCCGAACAGAAGGGCAGACGTGCCGGCGGTGGTGGTGAACGAATCGTTCCCCTGGCCGCCGATCTCGGTGGCGGAACCGGTGCTGGTGGCGATCGTGTCCGCACCGCCGTTGCCGAACACCCACATCGTGGAGGTGCCGCCCACCCCGCCGCTGATGAAGTCGCCCCCGTCGGCGGAGTCTTGTCCCCCGACCATCGTGGCTGCCGCCGCCGCGGTGACGCGGAGGCTGTCCGCGCCCTCGTTGCCGAAGAGCAGCGGGGCGGCGCTGCTCCCAGACAGGACCGAGTTCGTTGCCCAGCCCAGCCCACACGGTATCGTTGCCCCCGCCGCCGCCGCTGCTGACCGTATCGTTGCCCTGATTGAGGAAGAACAGCTCACTGCCGGTGCCGCCGGCAATGCAGTCGTTGCCGAAGCCGCCGACCACCGTGTTGCCGCCGCCCTGGCCGTCGACCGTATCGTTGCCGCCGTTGCCGAAGATCAGGTCGGCGCCGCTGCCGGCCAGGATGGTGTCGGCGCCGTCATTGAAGTCGTTGCCGCCGACGATCGTCTGCGCCGAGGTCGAGGCGCCGGTGTCGATCGTGTCGACGCCGTCGCTGCCGAACAGCTGCATTGAGCCGCTGTTGCCGATGATGCAGTCATTCTCCGTGCCGCCGTTCACCGTTCCGATATTGCCGGCCTGGAGAATGACCGTGTCGTTGCCGCTGTCGCCGGTGACGGTGGCCGAGCCGGTTCCCAGCGCGATGCTGTCGTCTCCGGCCAGACCGACGATCGTGCCCGGACCGGTGTCGGTGCTCTGGTTCAGGACATCATTACCGGCGGTGCCAGTGATATTGTACGCCATAGGCCAAATCTCCCCTGTGGGCGCGCCAGCGCGCGACGCGCGATGAACCTTTCCTGTTTCGGTTGTTGCCGCCCCCGGCCCCGACCGAGACGGCAAGCCTAGGGCGGAATGCACAGCATGACAATTCTGGATCGGCCAGCCGGGCGCACCGGGCCGGGCAGCCGCACCGGCGTGCCCCGGAAATTCTCGCCGTCCCTCCCCGCGCCGACCTGAGACATATTCGGGTTAGCCGTATTTCGCCACAATTCCACGGCGCAAACGCCTATTTCGCTGAAATCCTTGCTCTTAACCCCTCTGCCGGGTACTCATTTGCAGCACGGGGCTGTTGAGCCGAGGGGTCGACGTTTGCGTCTTATGCGCGCTGCCGTTCCGGTGGCGGTGATGTTCGCCGCACTCTTGCAGGCAGCGCCCGCGCGCGCCGTCGAGGCGGTGAACGTGCGCCTCGATGCGCCGGCGATCGATCTCACCGAAGTGGTCGAGCGCCAGCGCACCGAGAACGATCGCATCCAGGTCTCGACCGCACCGGCCGCCGACGGCATCGTCCGCCGCGTCGAGGTGCGGGCGCGCGAGGCGAGCACCAACTGGGCGGTGGTGGCGCTCGCCAACAACAGCGACGAGCAGATCGAGCGCCTGCTGGTGGCGCCGCACTACCGCCTGGTCGATTCCGGGCTGGTGTGGCCGGACCTCGGCCTCGCCCGCATCGTCAACGTGACGCCGTCTTCGGGCGACCGCCCCGACCGCGAGGACAATGCCGGCGCCGACGTCTATCGGCTTACCCTCGATCCCGGCACCGTGGTCACCTACGTGATGGAGCTGCGCACCGACCGCCTGCCGCAGCTCTATCTGTGGGAGCCCAACGCCTACAAGGACAAGGTCAACAGCTTCACCCTCTATTACGGCATCGTCATCGGCATCGCCGGGCTGCTCGCGCTGTTCCTCACCATCCTGTTCGTGGTGAAGGGCAGCGTCATGTTCCCCGCCGCCGCCGCACTCGGCTGGGCCGTGCTCGGCTACATCAGCATCGACTTCGGCTTCTGGGGCAAGGTGTTCGACGTCTCGGCCGGAGCCGAGCGGGTGTGGCGCGCCTCCGGCGAGGCGATCCTCGCCGCCACGCTCCTGGTGTTCCTGTTCGCCTACCTCAACCTCAACCGCTGGCACGTGCGCTACGTGCACATCACCGCCGCCTGGCTGGTGTTCCTCGGCGCGCTGGTCGCGCTCGCGCTGTTCGATCCGCCCGCCGCCTCGGGCATCGCGCGCTGCTCGCTGGCGCTGGTGGCGGTGGCGGGCTTCGCGCTCATCGTCTTCCTCGCCACCCACGGCTATGACCGCGCCGTGCTGCTGATTCCCACCTGGCTCCTGTTCGTGGTCTGGGTGTTCGCGGCGGGCTTCGCCGTGACCGGTCTCATCACCAACGACATCGCCGGGCCGGCGCTGCTCGGCGGCCTCGTGCTCATCGTCATGCTGATCGGCTTCACGGTGATGCAGCACGCCTTCTCCGGCGGCATCACCACCTCGATCGTGTCCGACGTCGAGCGGCGCGCGCTGGCGCTGACCGGCGCCGGCGACATGATCTGGGACTGGGACGTGACCGTCGACCGGGTGTTCACCAGCGCCGAGACCGAGGCTCTCCTCGGCATGAAGCGCGGCGGGCTGGAAGGCTCGGCCACGCGCTGGCTCGACATCCTGCACCCGCAGGATCGCGACCGCTTCCGCGCCGCGCTCGACGGCGTGATCGAGCAGCGGCGCGGCCGGCTGTTCCAGGATTTCCGCCTGCGCACGGCCGACGGCCACTACGTCTGGCTCACCCTCAAGGCGCGGCCCGTGGTCGGCTCGGACGGCGAGGTGGTGCGCCTCGTCGGCACGCTCACCGACGTCACCGAGTACAAGACCGCCGAGGAGCGGCTCTTGCACGACGCGGTGCACGACAACCTCACCGGCCTGCCCAACCGCGAGTTGTTTCTCGATCGCCTGGACGCGGCGCTCGGATTCGCCCGCGGCGACACGGGCATCCGGCCGACCGTGATGGTGATCGATCTCGACCGCTTCAAGCAGGTCAACGATTCGGTCGGGATCGCGGTCGGCGACTCGATCCTGCTGACGCTCGCCCGCCGGCTCGGCCGCCTGCTCAAGCCGCAGGACACGCTGGCGCGGATGACCGGCGACCAGTTCGGGCTTCTGCTGGTGTCCGAGCGCGAGGGCGAGCGCATCACCGCCTTCGCCGACACGATCCGCCGCACGCTGCGCGCGCCGATCACCTTCAACGATCGCGAGATCCTGCTCACCGCCTCGATCGGGCTGGTGCTCACCGACAACGAGCCGCCGAAGAAGGAGGAGATCCTCAAGGACGCCGAGCTCGCGATGTATCACGCCAAGCGCATCGGCGGCGATCGCATCGAGGTGTTCAAGCCGGCGATGCGCGGGCGCAAGAGCGACCGGCTCACGCTCGAGAGCGAGCTGCGCCGCGCGCTCGAGCGCAAGGAGATCGCCATCCTGTACCAGCCGATCGTCCGGCTGGAGGACCGCTCGTGCGCCGGGTTCGAGGCGCTGTTGCGCTGGGACCATCCGAAGCTCGGCCGCCTGTCGCCGTCCGAGTTCATCGCCATCGCCGAGGAGATCGGCCTGATCGTCGATCTCGGGCTGTTCGCGCTGGAGAATACCGCCAAGCAGCTCGCCCAGTGGCAGCGCAACATGCGCGGGCGCGAGCCGGTGTTCGCCAGCGTCAACGTGTCGTCGCGCCAGCTGTTGCGGCGCGACCTGATCCAGGATCTGCGCACCGTGCTGTCGCGCACGCCGCTCGCACGCGGCACGCTCAAGCTGGAGCTGACCGAATCGATCGTGATGGAGAACCCGGAATACGCCGCACAGATGCTCACGCGCATGCGCGAGCTCGGCGCCGGGCTCGCGCTCGACGATTTCGGCACCGGTCATTCGTCATTGGCGTACCTGCAGCGGTTTCCCTTCGACACGATCAAGATCGACCAGTCGTTCGTGCGCACCACCGGCCGCGGCAAGCGGCCGGTCATCCTGCGCTCGATCATCGCGCTCGCGCACGACCTCGGGATGGACGTGGTGGCGGAAGGCGCCGAGACCGACTCGGATGCGGTCGAACTCTACCAGCTCGGCTGCGAGTACGCGCAGGGCTACGCGTTCGGCTATCCGATGACGGCGGACGAGGCGACGAAGATCCTGACCGCAGACCAGTTCGAGCCGGCCAGGTAACCGTCGCCCTGAGGTGCTCGACGCGCCCTTCACGCGTCGAGCCTCGAAGGGCGGGCCGATCATCCTTCGAGGGCCGCGCGACGAACTCAGAGTCCGATGAAATTACGATGGACGCGCGGCCACCTCAGGATGACGGAGGAGAGGTAAGGTCCTCGCGAAAAAATGTTGGGTTACGCGCGGACGAAAGGCCTCACATCAGTCGAAACGCCGAGGCCGCGCTAACCCAACCTACGCGTGGCCGGCCTCGGTCGACAACATGCCGAGGTCGATGCCGATCTTCTTGAGCGCCTTCGCGTATTTGCCGTCGGTATCCTGGCCGAAGATCAGCTCGGGGTCGGCGGTGCAGTGCAGCCAGCCGTTCTCCTGGATTTCCGATTCCAGCTGTCCCGGCGCCCATCCGGCATAGCCGAGCGCAAGCAACGCGCTCGCCGGTCCGTCGCCGCGCGCGATCGCCTTGAGAATGTCGAGCGTGGCGGTGAGGCAGATTCCATCATCGATCGGCAGCGTCGAGTTCTCGATGAAGAAATCGGCCGAGTGCAGCACGAAGCCGCGCCCGGTCTCGACCGGCCCACCTTTCAGGACCTTGACGGTTCCGGCTCGCCGCGGCAGCTCGATGAGATCGGCCGCCGGGATGACCTCGAGCTGCACCAGCAGGTCGGGGAAATTGATGTTGGCGGCCGGCTGGTTGACCACGATGCCCATGGCGCCTTCGGACGAATGGGCGCAGACGTAGATCAGGCTGCGCGCGAAGCGCTCGTCGCGCATGCTGGGCATCGCGATGAGCATCTGCCCATCAAGGTAGCCCCGCGCGGCCTTCTCCGGTGATTTGCGCGCCATCCGCATGCCCTGAAGGCTACCTCGATCGTCGCCCGTTGTGAAACTAAGATTTTGCCGCTCAGTTCCAATCACGATGATTTCAGTGGTGCCGCACCCAATTGCCTCCTAAGTGAGCGGGATGGCAGGCGCGGCAATTTGCAGCTTTTTCCGGCATATCGTCCAAAACGTGGCGATCCTGCCCCTCGTCATGATCATGGCGGGAGGCGCCCATGCGGCCGATGCGTCCGGATGGGACAAGGGATTGCGCTCGGCGGTACGGCTCATCGCCGCAGGCGGCGCGACCGTCGCCGGTCAGCGGGTCCTGCGTGCCGGCATCGAGATCCGGCTCGACCCAGGCTGGAAAACCTATTGGCGCTATCCGGGCGATTCGGGCGTGCCGCCGCGCTTCGATTTCGCGCGGTCCGACAACGTGAAGAGTATCGACGTGCGCTGGCCGGCGCCGCATCGCTTCATGGACGGCGGCGGACAGTCGATCGGCTACAAGGATCACCTCGTCCTGCCGCTGCGCATCGTGCCGCAAAACGTTAACAAGCCGGTGACGGTCCGCCTGAGTCTCGATTATGCGATCTGCGAAAAATTGTGCGTGCCGGTCGACGCCAAGGCCGAGCTGCCAGTGTCCGGCGAGCGGAACTCCGCATGAGGCTGCGGTGTCCGCCGCGGAGGCGCGGGTGCCACGGCCGAGCGCGCTCGGCGATCGCACTGCCCCAGCCATCGCCGCGGTGCGGCGGGAGCCTTCCGGGCGCGTCGTCGTCGACGTGGTCGCCCCGCCGGCGGGAGCCGTCGACCTGTTCGCCGAGGGGCCCACGCCCGAATGGGCGCTGCCGCTGCCCGAAGCCGTCGACGGCGCACCGTCCGGGATGCGGCGTTTTTCGTTTGCGCTGGATGGGCTGCCGGCGGGGGCGAGCGCCGCCGGCGCGACGCTCACCTTGACCGCCGTGACGGCGGAAGCGGCGATCGAAGTGACGCACCGGCTCGAGTAGCCGGCGCGCGCTGACGTCGCGTCAGCGGATATGGCGCCGGGACGACGGGCAGGCTAGATTGCCCGCCCCCAACGTGGCCCCTAGCAACTCACAAAGAGGAAGCCCCCATGTCCATCAAGGTCGGAGACCGTCTGCCCGAGGCCAAGTTCCGTGTCATGGGTCCGGAGGGACCGGCATGGAAGACGACCGATGAAGTCTTCAAAGGCAAGAAAGTGGCGCTGTTCGCGGTGCCCGGCGCCTACACCGGCACCTGCCACAAGATGCACATGCCCTCCATTACGCAGCATGCCGACGCCATCAAGGGCAAGGGCATCGACACGATCGCCGTGACGTCGGTCAACGACGTGTTCGTCATGAGCGCCTGGAAGCGCGATACCGATCCCGGCGACAAGGTCGAGTTCCTGGCCGACGGCAACGGCGATTTCGCCAAGGCGATCGACCTCACCTTCGACGGATCCGGCAACGGCCTCGGCGTGCGCTCGAAGCGCTACGCGATGGTGGTCGACAACGGCGTGGTCAAGACGCTCAACATCGAGGAAGCGCCCGGCAAGGTCGACGTGTCGGGCGGCGACAGCCTGCTGAAGGCGCTGTGACGGTACCAATCCATCATGCGTAGGGGCGGCCCTTGTGGCCGCCCACGACATTGCCGCATCCCGGGCGACCACAAGGGTCGCCCCTACATTGATTCCCTTGGCGTCAGCGCCCCGACGGCGCCGGCGCGCGCCGCCGCCAGCCCCTCGCGCGCGAGCTCATCGGCTCGCTCGTTGTGCTCATGGCCGGCGTGGCCGCGCACCCAGTGCCAGCGCACGCGGTGCTCGCCCAGCGCCGCGTCAAGGCGCTTCCACAGGTCCTCATTCTTGACCGGCTTCTTCTCCGCCGTGCGCCAGCCGTTGCGCTTCCACTGGTTGATCCACTGCATGATGCCGTTGCGCACATACTGGCTGTCGGTATGCAGGTCGACGATCGACGGCTGCTTGAGCGCCTGCAGCGCGGAGATCGCCGCCATCAGCTCCATGCGGTTGTTGGTGGTCATCACCTCGCCGCCCTTGAGCTCCTTGCGGTGGCCCCCCGACATGAGGATCACGCCCCAGCCGCCCGGGCCGGGATTCCCCGAGCAGGCGCCGTCGGTGTAGATGATGATATGCGGTTCGGCCATGGTCGGGACGCTCGCGTCGGATCGCTGCGCGCTGTCGTCGGTCGCTGCAGGCGCGCGCCATCTCTATCGGCTCGGCGAGCATTGTCCAAGAGATGGCGGAACGTAGACGCGACTTGCGGCGCCTCCCGCGATCGGCAGCGCGGCGCACCCGCAAATCGCGGGTCGACCGTCACGGGATCCGTGTTCTCGAGCAGTCACTCGGCAAAGAACGACAGGCGATGTGCGCGAAGCAGCTCGATCAGCGGCCGGATGTGCTCGGGCTGCGGATGCAGGTTGCGCACGTGCTCCGGATCGAACCGGCCGCCGCGCAATTCGGCCGTCACCGCATCGACCTTGGCGAGATGGGCGCGCAGGACGAGGAGCTCTTGGGGCGTGCGATAGCCGAGGACGAGCAAGCCGGCGGCGGCCGCGACGATGACGATCCTGCGCCCGCCGCGCGCGCCCTTCATTCGTCCAGCCAGCCGCCACGCAACCCCCATGAGAGAGACGAAGAACACGCCGCTGAAGGTCCCGTAGCGCGTCGCAAGGGCATAGCTCGGTTCCTCCACGCCCCGTCCAAGGGCCGCCATGAGGGCGCTCGCCAGGACGAATGCCCCCAGCGCCAACAGCGTCAGCGTGGCGGCATCGAGCGCATGGCGCCGCCACAGCAGGGTGCAGTGAACGGCGGCTGCGCCCCACAGCGCGACGCCCGCCACGCCCAGAGCAATGGCTGCTCCGGCGCCCTGCCGCTGGGCCCACGAGCCAACAAAGGACAAGGCGAAAGTCGCGACATTCGCCGGCGCTGCGGGGGTCTGAAGCCGGGCCAGCAAGTCGGCCCCTTGCTGCGGCACCTGGTAACCGTAGAAGAAGCTGCCAACCGCCAACGCCGCCGCCGCGCTGATGATGAGCCGGGAGGGTCGATCGATGGCGACCGCCAGCGCCGCGGCCATGACGCTGGCCGCCAGCCCGTTGGCGGACGCATAGGGAGCAAGAAGGGTGGCAACGGCGGCGACGGCCGTGGCCGCCCATTGGGCGTGCCGCGTGGCCGGCGCGCCCAGGCGTGCGGTCGCGAAGAACGCCGCCAGCGCCAACAGGCAAACCAGCGACATCTGGATCTGGAAGGGGAACGCCAGATTGGCGATCTGCGCCGGGGCAACCAAGAGCGCGACCGACGCCGCGATCACCATCGCGCGTTCCGCCCGATCGGCAACGTGCCGCGTGATGATTACCCCGAGCGCAATGCCGAGGCCGACATACGAGGCGAGATTTGCCACATGGCTGAAGATCGCCCGGCCGCCGAAGGAGAGATAGTCGACGAGAAGCAAGAGCCGCGCGAACGGAAGGCGGTGCTCGTTGTGCTGCGCGATCCAACCGGAAAAAGTCACCGTGCGGTCGGTCCATGCGCGATAGAACGCGACGCCCATCCACTCGTCGCCGATCGGCGCGGCACGCCACAGCTGCACCGCACGGTGGATGCCGTAACCGGCCAATCCCATGCTGGCCAGGGCGCAAGCCAGCCAGAGCAGCGTCAACTCAGGCGAGCCGATTTCCCAGCGCGGTCGAGCCCGCACCCGTCGCCGCGCAAGGTCGATCTCCGGCGGAGGCTGCGTGATCATGCCGAGGACAATTCCACCTGCCGGATCGCGTCTGCCGGCGGTCACGCGCCGGCCGGCCGGCTCAGCCAACGGCTGGCCCGATCGCTATTCGTCGATTCCGTAATCCCGCACGCCCGCCACCCCTTGGTGGAACCTGAGCTTGCGGAAATATTCGAGCGGATCCTTCGGTCTCACCAGCGCGCCTTGCGGCACGTTGAGCCAATCGACCAGGCGCGTCAGCAGAAAGCGCAGTGCCGCCCCGCGCGCGAGCAGCGGCAGGACGGCAAGCTCCGCGCGCGACAGCGGCCGTACCGCCGCATAGGCGCGCAGCAGATTGCGCCCCTTGGTCACGTTGTAGGAGTGATCGAGCTCGAAGCACCACGCGTTGAGGCAGATCGCGACGTCATAGGCGAGAGTGTCGATGCAGGCGAAATAGAAGTCGATCAGCCCGGACAGCCGCTCGCCGAGGAAGAAGACGTTGTCGGGAAACAGGTCGGCGTGGATCACGCCCTGCGGCAGATCGCGCGGCCACGCGCGCTCGAGATGCTCGAGCTCGGCGCCGATCGTCGCGGTGAGGCCGGGGTGCAGGACATCGCCACGCTCGAGCGCCGTCTCATACAGCGGCCGCCAGCCCGCAACCGACAGCGCATTGGCGCGCCGCATCGGGAAGTCGGCGCCGGCGAGATGCAGGCTCGCCAGGGCCTCGCCGACCGCCGCGCAATGGCTGGCGCCGGGCCGGCGCAGCCACATGCCCTCGAGAAACGTCACGATGGCGGCCGGGCGCCCCGCCAGCGTACCCTCGGCATGGCCGGCGCGGTTCTTCACCGGCTGCGGGCAGGTGATGCCGCGGCTCGCCAGATGCTCCATGAGGGCGAGGAAGAACGGCAGGTCCGCGGCGGCGACCCGTTTCTCGTACAGCGTGAGGATGAAATAGCCGCGCCGCGTGTGGACGAGGAAATTCGAGTTCTCCACCCCTTCGGCGATGCCCTTGTAGGAAAGCAGCTCGCCGACGTCGTAGGCGGCCAGGAAGGCGACCAGTTCCTCCGCCGAAACGTCGGTATAGACGGCCACGACCTTCATCCATCCGCGCGGCCGCCCGCCTTGCGATCGCCCCGCGCCATGCCGAAATCATCCCCAGGCGCGACATGGGCGTTCCGGCGCCGCCCTGTCAAGCGAGCCGGTGCGGGGAGCGAAGGCATTGGACAGCGGCGGCCGGGATGCCTATATTGACGGCACTTTCCGGTCATCGCTGATGACGAAGGAGCTCCGCCGGCCCGGCGGGCGGAGCGCAGGGAGACCATTATGACCGCAGCACCGTTGATGCCGAAGGCGACCGCCGTGTGGCTGGTCGAGAATACCTCGCTGACGTTCGATCAGGTGGCCGAGTTCTGCAAGCTGCACCCGCTCGAGGTGAAGGCGATTGCCGACGGCGATGCAGCCCAGGGCATCAAGGGGCTCGACCCGATCCTGACCGGGCAACTGACCCGCGAGGAGATCGAGAAAGCGGAGGAGGATCCCGAGCATCGTCTCAACCTCGCCAATCCCAAGGTGCGGCTGCCCGAGCCCAAGCGCAAGAAAGGGCCGCGCTACACACCGGTGTCGCGCCGCCAGGACCGGCCCAATGCCATCCTCTGGCTGATCCGCAACCACGCGGAGCTCAAGGATGCGCAGATCATGCGCCTGGTCGGCACCACCAAGTCGACGATCCAGGCGATTCGCGAGCGCACCCATTGGAACGCGCCCAATCTGCAGCCGATGGATCCGGTGACGCTCGGCCTGTGCTCGCAGATCGATCTCGACCTCGAGGTGCAGCGCGCCGCCAAGGAGAAGCCGCTCGAGTCGGAGGCGGATCGCGGACCGACGCTCCTGCCGGCCGCCGTCACCACCGCCGAGCCGGAGCCCGAGCTCGAGCCGGAGAAGGAGCAGGAGCTCAACGTCGAGGCGGTGTTCGCCAAGCTCAAGCAGCTCGGCGGCAAGGGCGGCGACAAGACCGACGAGTCCGAAGACTCCTGAGCAGCCCTCGCCTGCCGCGAGGCAGCCTTTCGGGCGGCGGCAACGCGCGTTCATTCGGGGCTTGGGCAGGAGTTTCGCTTCCACGCTCTCGGTATTCCGGCCTGCTGGCAGGCCATGGTGAGTGAAGCGGAAAAATAGACGACTTGGCCCGCGGGTCGACGGCGGCTCGACGGCGCGCGAGATACCTTCCCGTGACCGGTGAAGAAGCTCCCCCGTGGCTCGGCCCATCGTGCGGGCGCAACGGTTTCCACCGCGATAAGCCGCAGCCTCGGGTTAATACGCACGGTACTTGCCCGCATACGCACAACCGCCGAACGTTTACCGTGCCTTTAAACATCAAACCCATGTTGATGGGCATCGATGCCCCGACGCTGTTGCAGGCGGAGTGGCGGCATCACTCGATTCGGCACGGGCTGCGTGACGCATCACGCAGCACCGCCGATACCGGCCGCGCGGATGCCGTTCCCACCCGGCACGCCGCGCGGTCGGCACTCACTTCGCCGGGAAAATGAGCGCGAGATGCTGATCGGCGTCGACGAGTTCCTCGGGACGCAGCGAGCGGCGTAGGCCACGCCGATCACGCGCTGCGGCATTCCTTTCGCCCGGATCCCTTCGCGGCCGCACATGCCTTGCCCGCGGTCGCGCGGCGGTTGTCCGCCACGCGCACGCGGTTCGGCGGGGAGCCGCGCGAAGCGGTCGCACGTGCATTGGATCGGTTCTCGCGTGCCGGCATCTTGGAGCTTCTCCGCGACGACGTCGACAATGCCGCGACCTTGACCTCGCCTCGCTTTGCAGCGGCCTGGTGCTTGCGTGAGCTGTCGGCCTCCTTGCGTTTCGCGTCGGAAGCCTTGCGGCGTTGCTCCGCCATCTTGGCGGTCGACGCGACATGGGTGGCGCGTGCATGGCGGCGCGCCGCCGCGTCGGGCTCGGCCTTCGTTCGGCCGGCGGTCTCCGCGGAGTCTGGTGCGTCCGAGGCAGGCGGCCGCCGCCGAGCGATCTTGTGAATCTCGGCGCAGCGAAAATCCTCGGCTGCTTCTGTGGCGTCCGCGGGCGCTCCCGCCACCCACGCGCGAGGCCCATGACCGGTGATGATCGCGACGTAGTCGCGGGTTTCCTGGCGCAGGCCGCCGCGCTTGGCGATCCAATCCTGCACGCGCTTCGGGCCGGCATTGTAGGCGGCGGCGGCCAGCCCGACATTGCCGAAGCGGCGCAGCAGCTCGCCCAGGTACTCGGCGGACTCGAGGAGCGCGGACAGCGGATCGAACGGGTCGGCGAGCCCGCGACCGTTCGCCACGAACGGCATGAACTGCGCGATGCCTTGCGCCCCGGCCGGGCTCACCGCCCGCGGATCGAACCGGCTCTCACGCCAGATCAGGCGCGCGAAGAACGGCACCGGCAGCGCCTCCCGGGTCGCTGCCGCTTCGATGATGCGGCAGATCTCCTCGCGCGTGGGCTGCGCGACCCGCCGATCCGGGGCGGGCGGCGGCGCCGTTTCGGCGGAGCCCGGATTGGCTTCGCCGGCCGGGCGAGCAGGCTCGTTCACCGCCGGGGACGCGGCCGCGCTCTCGGCATTCGTCTCGGCGTGGGCTGGGTGGATCAGGAAGAGGGCGATGATCAGGAAAGTCGACGTGTTCGGTCGGCGCATGTCTCCACACGGATTCTTGTTGTGGGTGTCGGAGAGGCCAGGAGACCCGGCCTGGTGCCCCGGTTTCGGGGCACTCGTCTCGGCGGGTCTCGTTCCTCGTGCAGGCGCTCTAAAAACAGCCGAATGCGGAGCCAGTGCGCCCGGAATATGGCAAGGCTGCGATCGTTCCCGTCCCCCGGAATATTACCTACGCGCAAACCCTCGCAGCAGCCGATCGAGCGAGAGCCGCCCGCCCCCGGTCACGAACAACAGCACCATGCCGCCCATCATCGACGCGTTCTTCCAGAACTGGGTGTGCTGTGCGCTGCGCTGCGCCGGATCCGCAAAATCCCAATAGCGGTGCGAGCTGAAGCTGGCGATGATGGTGAACAGCAGCATCAGCAGGGCCGCATAGCGGGTGGCGAAACCGAACAGCACGGCGAGCCCACCGAAGAATTCGACCGGGGGCGCGACGTAGCCCATGAAGCCGGGCAGGCCGCGGCGCGGCATGGTGGCGACGAAGGCCGGAATGTCCATCAGCTTGCGCCAGCCGCTCTGCACGAAGATCCAGCCGATCAGGATGCGCCCGGCGAGCAGCAGGAAATCGTGACCCGCCGCCGCCGCGCCGTCGAGGTGCGACAAGGCCGCGTGCGACTGCGGCTCGTTGGTTCCGGCTGTTTCCACCGTCATGGTCCCCTCCCCGTTTGCCTGACCGGCTTCGTACCGTTATTTCAGCATCATGCACGAGGTGGATGCAATCGTGATCGGCGCCGGCGCCGCGGGCGTGGCGGCGGCGCGGCGGCTGCGGCAGGGCCAGCTTTCCGTCCTGGTGGTGGAGGCGCGCGGCCGTGTCGGCGGCCGTGCCTGGACGCGCCAGGACCGCGGCCTGCCGCTCGATCTCGGCTGCGGCTGGCTGCATTCGGCGGACGAGAACGAGTGGAGCACGGTCGCCGCCGAGCTCGGCTTCGCCATCGACAAGACGCCGCCGCCCTGGGGGCGCAGGGCGCATCAGCTGAATTTCTCCGCCACCGACCAGCGCGACTTTCACGCCGCGTGGGATCGCTTCGACGCGCGCATCGCCGCCGCCGCACGCGAGGCGGCCGACCGGCCGGCGCGCGACTGCCTCGAGCCGGGAGGCCGGTGGAATTCGCTGCTCGATGCGCTCTCGAGCTACATCAACGGCGTCGAGCTCGACCGCCTCTCGGTGCACGATTTTTCCCGCTACCACAACACGGGTGTGAACTGGCGCCTCGAGACGGGCTACGGCGCGCTGATCGCGGCGAGCGCCGCAGACCTCGACGTCGCGACCGATTGTCCGGCGACGCTGATCGATCATTCGGGCGCGCGGGTGCGGGTCGCAACCGCACGCGGCACGGTGACAGCGCGTGCCGCGATCGTCACTGTGCCGACGGCGCTGATCGCCGAGCAGGCGCTGCGGTTCGATCCGCCCCTGCCCGACAAGGTGCAGGCCGCCGCCACGCTGCCGCTCGGGCTTGCCGACAAGGTGTTCCTGCGCGTCGAGGCGCCCGACGACCTGCCGGCGCAGACGCGCCTGTTCGGTGCGACCGATCGCACCGCGACCGGCAGCTACCACCTGCGGCCGTTCGGGTCGCCGCTGATCGAGGGATATTTCGGCGGACAGCTCGCCCGCGAGCTCGAGCGCGAAGGCGAAGAGGCCTTCGCGCGGTTTGCCGTGGACCAGCTCGCCGGGCTCATCGGCAACGACATCCGCCGGCGGCTCGCTCCGATCGCCGCCTCCGCCTGGGGGCTCGACCCCTTTGCACGTGGCTCCTATTCGTTTGCCGAAGTCGGCTGCAGCGACCAGCGGCGGGTGCTCGCCGCGCCGGTGGACGACCGGCTGTTCTTCGCCGGCGAGGCCTGCTCGATCAACGACTACTCGACCGCGCACGGCGCCTATCGCACCGGCGTCAGCGCGGCGCAGCAGGTCGTGAAGGCTCTGGCGAAGCCTGCCTCCACGTCGCGGGCGGCGATCCGACCAGCCGGCGAAAGGCGCGACTGAACGCCGCCTCGGATTCGTACCCCACGCGTCCCGCGATCTCGCCGATGCCGAGCGTGCTCTCCTGCAGCAGGCGTCGTGCCATGTGCATGCGCCAGCCGGCGAGATACTGAATGGGGGATTGGCCCACCAGCTCGACGAAGCGCTTCGCCAGCGCCGCGCGCGACATCGCCGCTTCCCTGGCCAGCTCGTCGACCGTCCAGGGCCGTTCCGGCAGCGCATGCAGCAGGCTCAGCACGCGACCGATCTGCGGATCGTGCAGGCCGGCGAGCCAGCCGCCGTGCCCTCGCGCCGCATAGCGAAGCTGCCAGCGCAGGACTTCGACGAACAGCGATTCCGCCAGCCGCGCCAGCACGGCGCGGTTGCCGGGGCCGGGCATGGCCGCCTCGCTGATCAGGTAGCGCAGCGAGGCGTGCCACCATTCGGCCTCCTCGAGGCGATCGATCGGCTGCACCCGCCTCCCCGCCTCGTCCACCGTCTCGAGCGCAAGCACGCCGTGGCGGGAGCGAACGCAAAGCAGGGCCGGCAGACCTTTGAGGAGCGGATCGAACTGGTTGTCCGAGTGCAGGTAGCCGCAGATGAAACGGGCGGTGCGGCCTCCGCCGCCGTGTCGCAGGCACGTGATTTCCTGTGTGCCCGGTTGCGTATAGATGTCCTTGATCGGCACGGGCATGAGATCCGGATCGCTCGCCATGACGTGCTCGTCGCCGCGCGGGAAAATGATCACGTCGCCGGTCTCGGCATGGACCGCGGGGAGCTTGCCCGAGGTCACCACGCAATTGCCGTCGATGAAGACGTGGAACGGGGTCACCGACCCTTCCGGCACCTTCAACCGGGCCGCCAGCATCTCGGGCGGGGAGGATGAAAACGCCCACGGCGCCGAGAACTCTCCGCGAAAGTGAATGGCGCCGGACAGGCGCACGACCCGCAGAACCTCCGACAATACGTCCATGGTCGCCTCCGGCAGGCTGCCGCCGAGCGTTTGCACCCGCTCGGGGCCGCACCCGAAAGCCTTTCGGAATCTCACCGGCGGCGTCAAGGGCCGTAGAGTTTCGGCAAAGTCTCTCAGAGCCTCGGTCATTGCCGCAAAGCCGGCCTCGCCGCACAGTGCAGGCGAACGATCCCGGCATCCCGGCCCCCTCGCTGCTTGCCGGTTCGTGGAGTTAGGAAACAATTTCTCCGGAAAGGGAACCCGAGATGACAAGTGTCAAGCAGATGATGGAAGCCGCGCACGCCGCGGTGCCGAAGATCACGCCGGCGAAAGCGCAGGACCTGATGGCGGCAGGCAACACGCTGGTGGTCGACGTGCGCGATGCGCCGGAAGTGGAGAAGAGCGGCAAGATCGCCGGCGCCGTGCACATCTCGCGCGGCATGCTGGAATTCCGCGCCGACCCGGAGTCACCCTACCACGACAAGACCTTCGCCAAGGACAAGACGGTTGTCCTCTATTGCGCCTCCGGCGGGCGCTCGGCGCTGAGCGGCAAGGTGCTCAAGGACATGGGCTACGCGGAGGTCTACAACCTCGGCGCCCTCAAGGACTGGGTGGAAAGCGGCGGCGCCGTCGAGACGCCGGCCTAGTCAGCAGGGCGACGCTTCGCCGCCTTGGCGGCGGCGCGGCGCACCACTTGCGGCAGCGTCTTGCGCACGGCGCCGGCGCTGCCCGACGTGCGGCCGAACCAGCCGTCGGGCAGCTCGTGCACGACTTGCGCCGTGCGCGCCAGGTGCCTGCGCATCAGCGTCTGGGCGCGTGCCGTGTCACGATCGAGCGTCGCGGTCATCAGCGCCAGGTGCTCGGCCTCGAGGTCGCGATCCATGTCGCGGTTCATCAGCGCCAGCCGGCGGTAGCGCTCGCTCTGCTCCAACAGCGTGCGGCGGAAGCGCAGCAGCCACTCCGACCCGCACGCCGCGACCAGCGCGACGTGGAAGCGGTTGTGCATCGGATGTCCGAAGCTCGGAGAGGCCAACCCTTTAGAGGCGGCCTGGCGCGGCGGCAACCGCCGCGCCGCTCAGGCGCTCGCCAGCGCGGGCCGCAGCTCGGCCGAAATGGGCTTCGGCTCGGCGGGAGTGGGCTTCGCGACTTCGTGGATTGCGCGGTCCTTCACCACCAGCACCCGCTTGGCGCGGCGGATCAGCGCCGGCCGGTGCGCCACGACGATGCGGGTGATGGGTAGCCGCTCGATCAGGTCGGCGATCGCCTCCTCGGTGGTCTCGTCGAGGTTCGCGGTGCCCTCGTCGAGGAACAGGACGCGCGGCTGGTTGTACAGCGCGCGCGCCAGCAGCACGCGCTGGCGCTGCCCGCCCGACAGCGTCGAGCCCATGTCGCCGACCAGCGCCAGATACTGCATCGGCGCCCGCATGATGTCGTCGTGCACCTGCGCCGCGAAGGCGGCCGCCTGGACCCGCTGCATGTCGAGGTCGGGGTCGAAGAACGCGATGTTGTCGGCGATGGTGCCCGACAGGAGCCGGTCGTCCTGCGCCACCACGCCCACGTGCCTGCGCCACGCGCGCCACAGGTCGGCATCGGCGCGGTTGCCGTCGAGGTCGATCGTTCCCGACGTCGGCTTGTGCAGGCCGAGCAGGAGCTTCAACAGCGTGGTCTTGCCGCCGCCGGACGTCCCGGTGATGGCGACGAACTCGCCCGGCTCGATCCTGAGATTGAGATCCTGCAGCACGAACTGGTCGGCGGCGCCGTAGCGGAACGACAGCTCGCGCACTCGGATGCCGCCCTTGACGTCGAGCTGCTGCGTACGGCCGGTCTCGCTCTCGGGCGCCGCCGTGACGATGTCGGACAGGCGGTCGAGGTGGAGGCCGAGGAGGCGGAACTGGACGATCTGGTTGATGAAGCCGATGGCGCGCTCGTTGAACGTCTGGCGGAACGACAGGAACGCGTACAGCATGCCGACCGAGAATCCGTCCCCGGTCAGGATCGCGCGCGCGCCGAGATAGGTGATGATCACGTTCACCAACCCGGTCAGGATGGTCTGGATCAGGTTCTGCGTGATCTGATACTTGCCGACCGAGATGCCGGCGTTCGTCACGTCCGCATAGAGGTTGCGCCATACGCTCTCGCGGTCCGCCTCGCGGCCCATCAGCTTGATGGTGGTCGCCGCCCGGATGGTCTCCATCAGGTGCGTCTGCTCCTTGGCGCGCGCGAGGATCTCCTCCTCCATGCGATGCTTCATTCCGGGATAGATCGCGAAGACGAAGGCGAGGTGCAGGGCGGTCGCGAAGATGACGATGGCGGCGAGCAGTACCGAATAGAAGAACAGGATGCCGGCGGCGATGAACGCCATGACACCGTCGATGATGGCGGCGACCAGGCCTTGCGTGATGGCCTGCTGGATCGGCTGCACCGAGCCGATGCGAGAGAAGATGTCGCCGACGTGGCGCTTCTCGAAGAAGTCCGCCGGCAGGCGCATCATGTGGCGCACCAGGTTGCCGACGATCTGGAAGCTCAAGAGATGGCCGAACACTTTCAGCGCCCAGCCGCGCAACGCCTCGATCGCACCCTGGATGATCACCAGGGCGCCGAACGCCAGCGCCAGCACGAGCAGGAGGTCCTGGTCGTCGTGGAACACCGCCTCGTCGACCACCAGCTGGATCTGGAACGGCGCCGCAAAGGCCGCGATCTGCAGCGCGACCGAGAGCGCCAGCACCTGGATCAGCGCGACCCACAACCCGCTCAGGTGCGACCACAGGCTGGACAGCCGGATCGGCGCCTTCGCCTGCACGGGGCGGAAATTCGCCGCCGGGCTGAGCTCGAGCACGACGCCGGTGAAATGCTTCGACAGGTCGGAGAGCGGGAGCTTGCGGATCCCGATCGCCGGGTCGTGGATCACCGCGACATTGCGGCTGACCGATTTCAGCACCACGAAATGATTGAGGTCCCAGTGCAGGATCGCCGGCATCTGCACCTTGCCGAGCGCGGAGAGCTCGACGCGCAGCGGGCGCGACGAGAAGCCCAGCTGGTCGGCGAGCCCGATCAGGCTGCGCAGCGACATGCCGGCAAGCGACAGCGCGAAGCGCTGGCGCATCCCGTTGAGGTCGACGTCGTGCCCGTGGTAGCGCGCCACCATGGTGATGCAGGCAAGCCCGCATTCGGCGGCCTCGCTCGCCAGAACCTGCGGCAGGCGTCGGCGACGGGAGAAATTGAGCTGGGCCGGGAGGGTCATGAGCGTTTTGCCACCGCGAACATAGGATCGAACAGCCACTCGATCAGCGAGCGCCGGTCGAACACGATGTCGGCCGACAGGACCATCCCGGGCTGCAGCGGAATGGCCTCGCCGTAAGCCTCGATGTCCTCGCGCGACAGCGAGACGCGGATGCGGAACACCGGCTCCCTGATGTCGAGGCCCGGGATGGCGATCTCGGTCGGGCCGAGCACGGTGGTCGACACCGCCTTGATCTCGCCTTTGACGGCGCCGAAGCGCTGATAGGGGAACGCCTGCAGCATCAGGCGCACCTCCTGGCCCGGCCGGATGAAGCCGGCGGCGCGCGAGGGGGCGAGCAATTCGGCTTCGAGCTTCGCGCCCTCCGGGATGACGACCGCGACCGTGGCGCCGGTCGAGACCGCCTGGCCGACCGAGACCGGCAAGGCGGCGACGCGCCCCGAGACCGGCGACGACACGAGCTGGACGCGCCTCGCCTCGGCGTCGATCGTTCGCTGCTCGAGCGTCGCCTCCGCCGACCGGCGGTCGTTATGCGCGCCCTCGATCTCCATGCCGATCGCCGACATGCGGGCATGGATGTCGGCGATCTCACGTTCCATGCCGGCGATCTGGCGTTGCTGGCCGGCGGCCTCCTGCTCGGCCACTAGTGCCGCCTGGCGGCGCGCGTCGCGCTCCCGGAACGGCAGCAGACCCTTGGCGGCGATCTCGTCGCCGCGCACGGCCTCGTCGCGCGCCAGTACCACGCGCTTCTCCTGCAATTCGGACTGGGTTCGCAGCTGGTGCAATTCGAAGCGCAGCTTGGATATCCGGGCGAACGCCTGCTTGGATTCGGCATCGAGCCGGTCGATCTGCAGGCGCGCCTTCTCGCGCGCGGTTTGCGCTTCCGCCTTGAGCTGCTGCATCAGCCTCTCGCCGACATTGCCGGCGGCGGTCTCGGTCGCCACGCGAATTTCGGCCAGCGGCGCCCCCTTGTCGACCTTCTGGCCTTCCTTCACCGCAACGACCTGAATGAATCCGGCGATCGGCACGGTCGCCTTGATGAGGCCCTGGTCGGGAACGAGCCATCCGTTCACGGTGGCCTTGCGAGCGTAGGTCGCCATCGAGGCGAACACCACGCCGGCGACGATGATCCCGCCGAACAGGAGGCCGAGCAGGCGAACCGACAGGGGGGTGGCGAGCACGACTGCGCCGGAAAGCCTTCGCGTTGCGTGTGCTACGGCTTCCTTGCGGAACAGCTCGCTCATCCGTCGGGTCCCCACGATCATTGAAGGCTGCACCGCCGGTTGCGGCGCGGGGGCATTCATGCAGCAGCGCGGGGCAGCCCTCTGTGCGGTGGGTCACACAGCTCCAACACCCGCGGTGAGCCGAACGCAGAGCCTCGCCGACCCAGACGGGCAGACGGATCACATCCGGTTGAACCTGAGGAGCGAACAAATGACGACGAATGCGATGACCGCGGACATCCGCGAACTGTCTGCCGACGATGTCGACGCCGTGTCAGGCGGCGGGCTTCACATCCACGGAACGATCGGCCCCTTCCACTTCGGTCTCGACATCACCGCAGGCGGCATTGCCGGCCACTACAGCATCAACGGTGCCGAAACCCACAGCGGCGTCATCTGGTTCTGACGTCGCGCCGCGGTGGGCGAGGGTCGGCGTCCTGCGGGATGCCGGCCCTCACTCGTGCGGCGAATTTGAATTTCCTATCAGTTTGCAGCAACCGCTTGTAGGAAATTCAAATTCATAAGCCGCACTAGAAGCATTGATATTGCTAGTGCTCCTTTGATTCCGAATTTCGCTCAGAGGATGCCGCGAAGTGCTGCGAAATTCGGAATCGGAGCACTAGTCGTCCCGGCGCGCGGTGCCGTTGATGGCGGCGAGATAGCGCGCAACCGACGTCTGCAGCACCTGCTTTGCGTCCGCAGCGATGATGCGGTCGAAATAGTGGCCGTAGATCCGGTCGAAGGAGAACGGCGCGAGCGCGGCCGCGATCCCCTCCACCTCGCGCGCCGAGAGCGGAATGAAATTCGGATAGCTGCGCATGAAGGTGAGGAACTTGCGGTCCTGCGTCACCGTCGCGATGTCGGAGGACAACAGGATGCCCTTGCCCTTCGCCCAGTGCAGGACGGCGCCGCCCGGGAAGTGTCCGCCGCAGCGGATCAGCGTCACGTCCGGCATGACCCGCAGCGTATCGCCGTCCCACGGCCTGATCACGGAATCGTTACGCATGATCCACGTCCGATCGGCGGCGTGAACATGGACCGGGACATCGAACGCCTTCGCCCACTCCACCATCGTGGTGTAGAAATGCGGATGCGAGATGCCGATCGCCTTGAGGCCGCCGAGCCCCTTGATCAAGGTGACGGTGGCGTCGTCGAGCATGGCGATGCAATCCCACATCACGTTGCCGTTTGGGGTGCACACCAGGAGCGCACGCTGGCCGATGGCGAAATGCGGCTGCGTCCCGATGCCGATCAGCCCTTCTTCATGCTGGCGGAAGCTGTTGAAATGGCGTGCCGCGAGCCCCTGCGGCGTCGTCCAGCCCTGGCCGGCTGCCGGCACGTATTGGCGTTCCTCCTCGCAGATCGTGCAGGCGCCGGGCGGCGCGTCGCTCGGGGGATACTGGATGCCGCAGGCAGTGCAAATGAACGCTGGCATGGCTTGAACTCGTCTAATGGCAGGCAGACAGTATGGCGCGACAGCGGGTCCCTACACAATCTGAGCACATTTGGCCTTCTCGAGGGCCATCCCCATATCCCAGCCGTCGGACGAGAGGACGTTAGAGGATCACCATGCCGATCGGACTGTTGCTCGCGCTCGCGCTGTCGCTCGGCCTGATCGGCTGCGGCGAGAGCTCGCAAGTGTCGCCGGGCGAGCGGGGCGCGGCGGGCGCTCCCGGCCCCAAGGGGGACGCGGGCCCCGCCGGGCCTGCCGGGCCGCGCGGAGCGCAAGGCCCGGCTGGACCGCAGGGACCGCAAGGCGCGCAAGGGGTGGCCGGCCCGCAGGGACCCGCCGGCCCAGCCGGTTCGTCATCGAACATCCGCGTGGTGCGCGAGAGTTGCGACTCCGCGACCTGCACGGTGGCGTGCGCCGACGACGAGGTCCTGCTCACCGCCTATTGCGGCGAGAACCGCGCCGCCGCCAGCTTCCCGACCGAGCGGTCCGCGTCCTGCCGGCGCCGCGCCGGCACCCTCGTGGTCGCCTGCGCGAGAGTGTCGGCGCAAGCGGCTGGGTCGAGCGCGGCCCCTGTGGAGACGGCCGCGCCGGTCATGGCCCCCTTGCGGCGGCAACCCTCCGCGAGCTCCGGAAGCGCCGCCGGAGCCACACCATCTAGCGATCGGGACCTGGACCGCAGCCTGAACAACATCTGCCGCGGGTGTTAGGTCGCTGCGGCCTCGGCCGCAGAGCCTAGGCGGCTCCTGCCATCTGCTTGGCGTGCCACTTGGGGCCCGGGCCGCGCATGTAGTGGCGCTCGGGGCGATAGCCGGCGAAGAGATCGTGGCGCAGCGGTGCGAGCATCGCCGCAACGGTCCGCCACAAGCTCGAAGTCCGATGGCCTGCAATCCGGGGGGCGTCGTTCATGACACGAAACTCTGGCTGAAGAAGCTTCCATGTATGACGGTCTCGCCCTCCTTATTGCCGACAGGCGCTGGGAAAAAAAATCGCTGATTACCTTACGTAACTGTCCTGAGCGGGACACCCCTCCGGTCGTTCTCAGCCGGGGGCATGCTTTGTCCGGGACATGCGCTACTCCTCCGCCACGAACCCGGACGCCTTCACCACCGGGCCCCAGCGTTCGATGTCGGCCTTGACGACGGCGGCGAATTCCTCCGGCGTCTGGAACGCCGGCATGTTGCCGACCTTCGCCAGGTTCTCCGCCATCACCGCCGACTTCGCCGCTTCGCCGATCGCCGCATTGAGCGCCCGCACGGTCGCGGGCGGCGTCCTGGCCGGCACGAACACGCCGAGCCAGGACTCCACCACCACGTCGTAGCCCTGCTCGCGCATGGTCGGCACGTCGGGCAGGAACTGCGACCGGCGCGACCCGGTCACCGCCAGCATGCGCAGCGCGCCCGAGCGCGCGTGCGGCAGCGCTTCGCTGATCGGATTGACGCTCGCCGGCACGTGGCCGCCGATGAGGTCCTGGATGGCCGGCGCGCCGCCCCGGTAGTGCACCGGCGTGATCGTGGTTGCGGCGGCGTTGGCGAGCATCACCCCGACGAAATGCGGCGTGCCGCCGGCGGCGGTGGTCGCGTACGCGGCCTTGTCGGGGTAGGTGCGGCACCAGTGCACGAATTCGGCCAGCGTCTTGATGCCGGCAGGCACCGCCGGGCCGACGTTGAAGGTCAGCATCGAGCGCGCCGCCGGCGACACCGGTGTGAAGTCGCGCACCGGATCGTAGTTGAGCGAGCGGAAACTGTGCGGATAGACGGTGATCGGGAAGTCCGGCGTGAACAGCATCACGCTGCCGTCCGCATCGGCGTTCTTCACATACTCGACCGCGATGCGCGCCGCCGCGCCGGGCTTGTTCTCCACCAGGACGGTCGCCGCATAGGGGCCGCGCAGCCGGTCGGCGAGGATGCGGGCAATGATGTCGGTGCCGCCGCCGGCCGGAAAGCCGACGATGATATGCACGGATTTCTTCACGACCTGGGCGAGCGCCGCGGGCGCACTCGTCGCGGCCGCGA
Source organism: uncultured Alphaproteobacteria bacterium (assembly GCA_963777755.1). Classification (GTDB taxonomy): domain Bacteria; phylum Pseudomonadota; class Alphaproteobacteria; order Rhizobiales; family Xanthobacteraceae; genus DATFWC01. The sequence continues at coordinate 513,802 of CAVZSC010000034.1, read as the reverse complement.
GCAGGCCGGCCGCCGAGCCGGCAAGCACGTCCCGTCGTGTCGGCATGACATCGCCCCTCGTTGCACCAGGCGAGGAGACTATACAGGGCTCGCGCCGCCCTGGTCAGCCCGTCTGGTCGAGACGAGCGCCGATCCATTCGCGCCAGACGATCAGCGCGGCCGCCATGATCACCGGCCCGACGAACAGCCCGACCAGCCCGAACACCTGCAGTCCGCCGAAGATCCCGATCAGGGCAAGCAGGAACGGCAGGCGTGCGGTGCCGCCGACCAGGGCCGGCCAGATGAAATTGTCGCCGATCAGCATGACGGCAGCGCCCCAGCCGAACACGGCGGCGGCCGCCCAGAAGCTCGCCCCCTGGACCAGGAGTGTCAGCGCGGCCAGGGTGAACGCCGCCCAGGCGCCGAACGGCACCATTGCGAACGCCATGGTGAGAAAGGCGAACAGGAGCGCACTGGGAACGCCGGCGATCACATAGGCGATGCCGATGAGCACGCCTTCGGCAACCGCCACGACTACCGTTCCATTCACGGTGCCGCGCACCGCATCGACCATCTTGCTTGCGAGATCCTCGCCCGGGTCGCCCAGCAGGCGGTCGGCCGCGCCGACGACGCGCCGGCCGATCGCCGCGCCGTCGCGGAAGAGGAAGAACAGGGCGAGCAGCGTCAGGCAGAAGACGAGGAGCCGTTGCAACAGCTCGCCTCCGAGCGCCCGTGTCCAGGCGGTGACGCTTTCGAGGTTCAGGTGTTGCAGCCATTCGAGCATGGTTGCCGGGTTGGCGAGATTTCCCTCCCACCATTTGCCGAGATATTCGCCGGCGACCGGCAGCCCGGCGACCCAGCCCGGGAGCGGGATGCCGTTGTCCCGGAGCTCGGTGATCCAGCGCACGAAGCAGTCACTCCCCTGCGCAACGTGCTGCACGACGATCATCACCGGCACCAGCACGACGATACCGGTGAACACCGTGAAGGCGAGCGGCGCCACGACGCGCGACGGGCGCTTGAACAGGAGCGCAGTGAAGCGTGCATAGACCGGCCAGACGGTGATCGCGATGACCGCCGCCCATGCCAGCGGCGTGAGAAAATCCCATGCGATCCAGAGCGCCAGGAGCGCCAGCAGGACCGCAAAGGCCGCGCGGACGACGAGCCGGCCGCGCGAATCCACCGGCAACGCCGTTCGTTCCCGCGTCAGGCGAGCCTCGTTGCTGGTCTTGACCGCTGGGCCGGGCACATCCCCTCAACTCGCAGGGCCGGTTCCGGTTCACGACGCCTGGATGCGGCCCGCCCTACGCACGTACGGAGGGTTCCGGCCGGCCGGCAAGCAGGAAGGCGGCAGCAGGGCGGCGTGCAGTCAACACGATCGTCATGGCCGGGCGAGCCGCTTCAGGCGGCGAGGCCGCATCAGGCGGCGAGGGTTGTCCCGGCCATGACGAGGCTTTTGGACCTATCGCGCGATCCCGTGCCCCTTGAGCGCATCGCCGATCTCATCGAGGACCGCCGGGTCGTCGATGGTGGCCGGCATGCTCCACGCATCGGCGTCGGCGATCTTCTTCATGGTGCCGCGCAGGATCTTGCCCGATCGCGTCTTCGGCAGCCGCGCCACCGTGATGGCGAGCTTGAACGAGGCGACCGGCCCGATCTTCTCGCGCACCAGCGCGACGATCTCCTTCTCGATCTCGCTCGGCGCGCGGTTGACGCCGGCCTTGAGCACGACGAAGCCGCACGGCGCTTCGCCCTTGAGCTCGTCCTTGATGCCGATGACGGCGCATTCGGCGACGTCGGGGTGCGAGGCGAGCACTTCCTCCATGCCGCCGGTCGAGAGCCGATGGCCGGCGACGTTGATGATGTCGTCGGTGCGGCCCATGATGTAGAGGTAGCCGTCCTCGTCCTTGAAGCCCGCATCGGCCGTCTTGTAGTAGCCGGGGAATTCCGTGAGGTAGCTTTCGCGGAAACGGTCGTCCGCCTCCCACAGCGTCGGCAGGCACGCGGGCGGCAGCGGCAGCTTCACCACGATCGAGCCCATGGTGTTGCGCGCGACCTCCTTCGCCGCCTCGTCGACGACGCGCACGTCGTAACCCGGCATGGCGACCGTCGGGGAGCCGTGCTTGACCGGCAGCGCGCCGAGACCCATCGGGTTGCCGGCGATGCACCAGCCGGTCTCGGTCTGCCACCAGTGATCGATCACCGGCACCTTGAGCAGCGCCTCGGCCCATTTCAGCGTATCGGGGTCGGCCCGTTCTCCGGCCAGGAACAGGGTGCGGAATTTCGCCAGATCGTACTGGCCGAGCAGCTTGCCCTGCGGGTCCTCCTTCTTGATGGCGCGGAATGCGGTCGGCGCGGTGAACAACGCGACCGCGCCATGCTCGGCGATCACGCGCCAGAACGCGCCGGCGTCCGGCGTGCCCACCGGCTTGCCCTCGTACAGCACCGAGGTGCAGCCGTGCAGCAGCGGCGCGTAGACGATGTAGCTGTGGCCGACGACCCAGCCGACGTCGGAGGCGGTCCACCACACCTCGCCCGGATCGATGCCGTAGAGGTATTGCATCGACCATTTGAGCGCGACCAGATGGCCGCCATTGTCGCGCACGACGCCTTTCGGCCGCCCGGTCGTGCCCGACGTATAGAGGATATAGAGCGGATCGGTGGCGGCGACCGGCACGCAGTCGTACACCGACTTGGCCCACACCAGCGCATCGTCCCACACCGTCTTCCAGTCGTGGTCGCGTCCGGGCACGAGTGTCGCCTCGCACTGCGGACGCTGCAGGATGAGGCACGCCTCCGGCTTTACGGAGGAGAGCTCGATCGCCTGGTCGAGCAGCGGCTTGTAGGGAACGACGCGGCCCACCTCGATGCCGCAGCTCGCCGACAGGATGACTTTCGGGCGAGCGTCCTCGATGCGGGTGGCGAGCTCCTTGGCGGCGAACCCGCCGAACACCACCGAATGCACCGCGCCGATGCGCGCGCAGGCGAGCATGCCGACCACGGCCTCCGGCACCATCGGCATGTAGAGCAGGACGCGATCGCCCTTCTGTACGCCGAAATTCCTCAGGATCCCGGCCAGCACCTGGGTCTTGGTCTGCAGGTCCACATAGCTGATCGTCTGCTTCGTGCCGGTGACGGGGGAGTCGTAGATGATGGCCGCCTGCTCGGCGCGGCCGGAGAGCACATGGCGGTCGACCGCGTTCCAGCAGGTGTTGCAGGTGCCGTCGGCGAACCAGCGGCCGTATACGCCGGAATTTGGGTCGAAAATCCGGGTCGGCTTCGTGTACCAGTCGATCGCCTGTGCGGCTTCGCCCCAAAAACCCTCAGGATCGCGCTGCGAGCGGCCATAGACCTCGTGATAGCGACTGACGCTGGCATCCATGGCGTTCTCCCTCGATTGCTGCGCGGCGACCGCCGCCTCTCGGAACGGAGGCGCCTCGCGTCTCGGCGGCGTCACTTTTCCTTATGGGCGAAGCGAGCCCATTGTTGTACCGGACCGCATGCGGCGCAACCGGCTGCGGTTCCGGCCGCGCCGGATCGAGCCCCCATCGGCATCACACCCATGCGCCCCAATGGCTAGCGCAGCTGCCTCCGACTGCGCTTTGATATTGATCATATCCCGCCCGGCCACCCTGGCGCGCGCGCGCCCACGCAACATCCGCCCGTGATCACCGATCCTCTGTTCTATCTCGTCGCGATCGTGGCGGTGGCCTTGCTCGGCATCTCCAAGGGCGGGTTCGCCGGCCTCGGCCTCGTCTCCACCCCGCTTTTGTCGCTGGTCGTTCCGCCGCTCCAGGCGATCGGCATCCTGCTGCCGATCCTGCTCGTCCAGGACGTCGTTTCGGTGTGGGCCTGGCGGCGGACCTGGAACGGCAAGATCCTCGCCATCATGATCCCGGGCCAGGTGGTGGGCACCGCGCTGGCGTGGCTCGTCGTCGCCCACGTGCACGATGCCCACGTGCAACTCGCCATCGGGATCATCAGCCTGGCATTCACCCTGAACCACTGGTTCGGCCGCCGCCCGCCCGCGAGCGGGGCGCCGCCTTCCACCGCGCGCGGCGTGTTCTGGGGCGCCCTCTCCGGCTTCACCTCGTTCGTGGCGAACTCCGGCGCGCCGCCGTACCAAGTGTTCGTGCTACCGCTGCGGCTCGACAAGGAGACCTACGTCGGCACGCTCAACATCTTCTTCGCGCTCGCCAACCTGATGAAGGTCGTCCCGTTCTTCTTTCTCGGCCAGCTGCACACCACCAATCTCATGACCTCGCTCACCCTGCTGCCGCTTGCCGTGGTGACCAACCTGGCCGGCGTGTGGCTGGTGCGGCGCACGCCGGTCGAGCTGTTCTACCGGATCGCCTATGTGCTGGTGTTCCTCGTGTCGCTCGAGCTGATCCGCAACGGGCTCACTGGCATCATCGCCGGGTGAAGATCCTGCGACCGGCAGCCTCCGCTGCGACGCTGTGGACAAATGCGCAAATGCGCGCGCCTTAACTCACCATTAACCATGATCGTACGAGGATCGAGAAGCTCAGCAACAGGGGTCCGCTCGTGAGCAGCGCAAAGCGATTGCCGATTCGATTCCGAGCCAAATCCTACATGGCCTTCTTGTTCACGCCCGAGCTGCCGGTGGCCGACTGGCTCGAAAAGCTGGACGCGTGGCTCGAGCGCTCGCCCGATTTCTTCATGGGCCGCCCCGTCGTCCTCGACCTGTCCGCCGTGAAGCTGGAGAGCCCGGAGATCGCCCATCTCGTGATGAAGCTCGCCGAGCGCAACATCCGGGTCGCGGGCCTGGAGGGCGCGAGCCCCTCGACGCTCGGGCCGCAGCTGCCGCCGCTCTTTCGCAACGGCCGTCCGATCAAGGACCCCGACCTGCTGCGCTGCTTCGAGGCCGAGAAGCCGCCGGCCTCGCCGCCGATCCAGCAGCCGGGCTCGCTCCTGCTGGAGAGCCCGGTGCGCTCCGGCCAGTCGATCATCTTCCACGAAGGCGACGTGACCGTGCTCGGATCGGTGGGGTCCGGCGCCGAGATCGTGGCCAGCGGATCCATTCACGTCTACGGCACGCTGCGCGGCCGCGCCATGGCGGGTGCCGGCGGCAACCCGCGGGCGCGCATCTTCTGCAACAGGATCGAAGCCGAGCTCCTGGCGATCGACGGCTACTACACGACCGCGGACCTTATCGATCAGGGCCTGCGCGGCCGGCCGGTCCAGGCATGGCTCAACGGCAGCGCGATGGAAATTACGGCGCTCAACTGAGTGCGGCGAAGGAGATTAGAATGTCCAAAGTCCTGGTTGTGACATCCGGCAAGGGCGGCGTCGGCAAGACCACCACTACCGCCGCGCTCGGGGCCGCGCTCGCGCAATCGGGCGAGAAAGTGGTCGTGATCGATTTCGACGTCGGCTTGCGCAATCTCGATCTCGTGCTCGGGGCCGAGCGCCGCGTGGTGTTCGACCTGGTCAACGTCGTCCAGGGCGTCGCCAAGCTTCCCCAGGCGCTGATCCGCGACAAGCGGGTCGAGACCCTGAGCCTGCTGCCCGCCTCGCAGACCCGCGACAAGGATGCCTTGACCGAAGACGGCGTCGCCCGGGTGATCGCCGAGCTGCGCGGGCAGTTCGACTGGATCATCTGCGACAGCCCGGCCGGGATCGAGCGCGGCGCGGTGCTGGCGATGCGCTACGCCGATGCGGCGATCATCGTGACCAACCCGGAGGTCTCCTCGGTGCGCGATTCCGACCGGATCATCGGTCTTCTCGATTCGAAGACCGAAAGGGCCGAGAAGGGCGAGCGCGTCGCCAAGCACCTGCTCGTCACCCGCTACAATGCGTTGCGCGCCGGGCGCGGCGAGATGCTGTCGATCGACGACGTCCTCGACATCCTGTCCACTCCCCTGCTCGGCATCATCCCGGAGAGCGAGGAAGTGCTGCGCGCCTCGAACCTCGGCTGCCCGGTCGTACTCAACAATCCGGTCAGCGCTCCGGCCCGCGCCTATATGGACGCAGCGCGCCGGCTGAAGGGTGAGAACGTCACCATGCTGGTGCCGAGCGAGAAGAAGCGGTTGATCGACAAGCTGTTCGGACGGAGAGCGGCATGAAGTTGCTCAGCTTCCTGAAGCGGGGCGGCTCCGCCCCGATCGCGCGCGAGCGGCTGAAGATTCTGCTCGCGCACGAGCGCCAGGCGCGTAACCAGCCCGAGCTGTTGGACGTCCTGCGCGAGGAAATCCTCAGCGTGATCGCCAAGCACGTTCCGCTCGATCGCGACCGGGTGCAGGTGAAGATGGATCGCGGCAAGGGCGTTTCGATGCTCGAAGTGGAGATCGAAGTGCCGCACGATTTCGACGCGGCCGTTCGACGCGTCGCCTAGAGCATGATCCCGAAAAGTGGGCACCGGTTTTCGGAAAAGATCATGCTCCAACAATAAGCTACCGCGGCGAGAGCGTCGCGCGCATCCGCCGCAGCACCAGCGTAACGGCGATTGCGATCACCACAGCCCCGGCCGCCAATGCAACGAGCTGGCTCCACGGCCGCTCGAGATCCTGCAGGGCAAACCGCCCGAGCGCGCCGGCGCCGGCGAACAGCGTGATCGGCGGGATGAGGCCGATCGCCGTGCCCGTCGCATACGGAACCAGTCCGATGCCGGTCAGGCCGTAGAGATAGTTGATGGCGCCGCCCGGAAGCGGTGCCGCAACGCGCGTCAGCGCCACCAGGCGCCAGCCCTCGGCGTCGATCGCCGACAGCGCCGTGCTCCACCGGGGGCGCTCGGCGATCCGGCGCAGGAACGGTTTGCGCCACACGGTCCGGGCGAGCCAGAACGCCAGCGTCGCCCCGATGGTCGAACCGACGACCGCCGCCGGGATCGCCGGGAGGCCGAACACAAGCCCGCCGATCGCATAGAGCGTGAAGCGCGGCATGTAGCTCAGCGAGCCCACCGCAAAGACCGCCGCGACGCCGATGAGCCCGGCGTAGCCGAGCGCTTCGCAGGCCTGGATCAGCTCGTGCAGGCGCTCGATCATGTGCGCTTTCGCTCGAACTCCGATTCTGTACGCGGGCGGCGTCGCGGGATAGCGCCGTAGGATGGCGCACGCAAGGCGCGCGGGCGCGTGGACTTGCCGTGCGTCACGCGTTCCGGATAAGCGTCATCGTGCTGCAGTGTGGCTGCCCTACGTTGCACCGTGATCGGGTCGGCAGACAGGGGCTAGTCATGAACGCGCTGCTGATGGCCTTGGCCATGACGACCGTTGCATCGTGTGCGCCCGCTGCCGCCTTCGATCTGCAAGGTCATCGCGGCGCGCGCGGGCTTGCTCCGGAGAACACCCTGCCGGCCTTCGCCGCGGCGCTGTCCATCGGGGTGACCACACTCGAGCTCGACCTCGCCATGACCCGCGATGGGATTCTCGTCGTACACCACGACGAGTGGCTCAATCCGAACACCACGCGTGGTCCCGATGGCGGCTTTCTCGCCGAGCGCGGGCCGCCGGTGCATGCCCTGACCCTGGAGCAGGTGAAGGCTTACGGCGTCGGCCGCCTCAAGCCGGGCACCTCCTACGCGGCGCGGTTTCCCGAGCAGCGGCCGGTGGACGGCACCCGCATTCCGACGTTGGCCGAGCTGTTCGATTTGGTGCGGCAAAGCGGCGCGGGCCACATCCGATTCAACATCGAGACCAAGATCACCCCGACCTCCGGCCCCGACGTTCCGACGCCCGAAGCCTTTGCCGAGGCGGTCGCCGGCGCCATTCGCCAGGCTGGCGTCGCCGGTCGCGCGGCCGTGCAGTCGTTCGACTGGCGCACGCTGATGGTACTCCGTCACATCGCGCCGGAGATCGAGCGCGTGTGCCTGACGTCGGAGCAGCCGAGGGAGGACACCATCCAACGCGGGAATCCCGGCCCGTCCCCGTGGACGGCCGGGCTGGATGTCGACGATCATGGCGGCTCAACGCCGCGCCCGGTGGCGGCAGCCGGCTGTTCCGACTGGTCGCCTTATTTCCGCGAGCTGACGCCGCAAGCCATCGCAGAGGCGAAGGCGTCCGGCGTCAAGGTCATCCCCTGGACGGTCAACGAGCGTGCCGACATCGCGCGCGTGATCGACCTCGGCGTCGACGGCATCATTTCCGACTACCCCGATCGGCTGCGCGAGGTCGTGGCAGCCAAGGGCATACCGGTGCCGGTGCCGATCGCGGCGCGCTGACATCCCTGCCCTCGGGCCTCGGAGCCATGTCGCCCTCACATGATGAGCCGCAGCGCGCAGCCGTACCGCTCGACCAGGTTGCAGGTGTGGTGGTCGACCTGGTTGGTATTCGTCAGCTCGAGATTGAAGAAGCTCTGCGGTGCGCCGGTGAACAGCGGGCCGGCATGCCAGGAGCCCTTGTGCAGCATGATCGCGACGTCGCCCGGGATGCGGAAGGCGCGGATGTCGCCCAGCGCGGGCGCGGCCGCCGGGTCGTCGACGGCGAGCGGCGGCGCGACCGCCATGAACCAGTCGTGTCCGCCCACCGATGCCAGCGCCTGCGTGACGCGGCGATGCCGTGTGATCCGCGTGACCGTGAGGCCGCGGGCGGGCAGCCGCATCGCGTAGAAGCGCGGCGTTCCGCCGGTGAGGTCGAGCGGCGCTTCGCCCTCGCCCAACGGCACGCCGTCGTCCATGGGAGCGATCACGCTGCCGTAGGGCGCGAAGGCTTCGGCGGTCAATTCCAGCACCGGCAGATCGATGGTCCGGTGGGTCGTCGAGTCGGGGGGTGCGAGGGTCATGGGGCGCTTCCGTATCTTTTGAGCATAGTTCCAATGATGATACGATTGCGTTGATTTGCAACTTGCCTTGGGGAGGCGACGTTGGGCCAGTGCACGTCTCGCGCCGTCATGGCGGCGATCGTGGTAGCGGGAAGCCTGTGGGCTTCCGCGGCCATGGCGGCGGAAAGCACGCACGCGCAGTGCCTGTCGGAGAATCCGGACGTCGCCATCCGTGGCTGCACGGCGCAGCTCGCGCTCAAGAGCAGGAAGGCAATCGCGGACCGGCCGCACACGTACGGCCTGCGCGCCAATGCCTACGTCAAGAAGGGCGACTACACCCGTGCGCTGGCGGACCATGACGAGTCGATCCGCCTCGCTCCCAACAACCACGTCGGCTATCTCAGCCGCGGGCTGACGTACGAAAGGACCGGCGACCTCGCGCGCGCGATCGACGACTACGAGCGGGCGGTGGCGCTCAAGCCCGACGACGATATGTCCAACTCGGCGCTGACCCGCGTTCGCCGGGCCATGATTGCGCGGGTCGATGCTCGGGCGGCCGCCCCGGCGCCGGCCGCCACGCCGGCGCCGGTGACCGCCCCAACTCCCTTCCAGGCGTCCGATGAGTGTCAGGAGGGCGCTGCCCCCGAGGTCGCGATCGAGGCCTGCACGACAGCGCTCGCCCGCGCAGACACGACGTCGAGAGATCGTGCCATGGCGCACGCGTTGCGCGGCCTGGCCCTGCGCTCGCGCGGGGATCACGCCCGTGCTGCCGCCGACTTCGACGAGTCGATCGACATTTTCACCGACATGCTGCGCGTCGAACCGAGCTCCCAGTCGCTCTATCTGTTCCGCGCCGAGATGTACGCGGTGAAGGGCGACGACGAGCGCGCCGAGTGGGACTACGACGAGCACGCTCGCCGCCATCCGCAAGACGCGTCCCTCGTCGCCATGCGGCGTGGACACCTGTACGAGTTCCGCGGCGACCTGCGGCGCGCCGAAGCCGAATTCGAGAAGGTGTCGCGCACCGATCCGAGCTCGGAATCGGCGAAGTCCGCGCTTGCGCGCGTCCGCGCCACACTCGCGGCTGCGCCGCCAGCAGCCGCACCGCCACCGGTAGCGCAATCTCCAGCGCCGCCCGCCGCCGCCGAGCCTGCTCCCCGGCCCGTGGTCGCCGCCGCGCCCCCTGAGGCATCGCCGCCGCCGGCCACGACGCCGTCCGCTCCCCCGGCGCGCCGCGAGACGCGCGTCGCGCTCGTCATCGGCAATGCCGACTACCGCAACGTCGCCCGCTTGCCGAACCCGCCGCGCGACGCCGGGGCCGTGGCCGAGGGGCTGCGCCGGGTCGGCTTTGCCACCGTGCAGGTCTCGAGCAACCTGTCGCGCGACGGCATGATCGCGGCATTGCGCGCCTTCGAGCGCGAAGCCGAGAAGGCCGACTGGGCGGTGGTCTATTTCGCCGGCCACGGCATCGAGGTGAACGGCATGAACTACCTCATCCCGGTCGATGCGGCGCTCAAGGCCGACAAGGACGTGCAGGACGAGGCGGTGCCGCTCGAGCGCGTGCTCTCGGCGATCGAGAGCGCCCGCAAGCTGCGCCTGGTCATCCTCGACGCCTGTCGCGACAATCCGTTCATGACCACCATGAAGCGCTCCATCGCCTCGCGCTCGATCGGGCGCGGCCTGGCGCAGGTCGAGCCCGAGGGCGGCGTCCTCGTCGCCTATGCGGCGAAGCACGGCCAGGTCGCGCTCGACGGCGACGGCGCCAACAGCCCGTTCGTGTCGGCTCTGGTCAAGCGCCTCGACACGCCGGGCCTCGACATCTCGCTCCTGTTCCGCCTCGTGCGCGACGACGTGCTCGCCGCCACCGCGCGCCAGCAGGAGCCCTACGTCTACGGCTCGCTGCCGGGCGAGGTGCTGTCGTTCCGGCCGCAGTAGATCATACCGCTCGGCCAGCCACATGCGGCAGCGCCAAGCAGGCCGATGAACTCCCGCCGCTTCATGCCACGCCCTCCCTGATGTTGTCGCGAGGCCGCCTGTCGTGCAGTTTTCAGGCGGCCTCCACGCTCGGCGTTGCGAGAGTCGTTCTATTGACCTTCTACGGCATGTCAGGCCGGCTACAGTTTCCCGTACACCCGGCCGGCGACGGCCTTCAGGTGCTCGACCGATCCGGATTCGGGATGCGGCTTGGTCGGCGCGAACAGGATCGAGGCCTGCCTGCCGTTCTTCCAGACATAGATGTTGACCGCATTGGCGTTGCCGCTGTTGCAGGAATGCTCGCCGAAGGCCTCCCGTCCGAGCTCGGGCAACGGCACGTGCCGGCACCCGCCCTTGCGGTTCATCATGCTCACCTGGGTGTCGCGCGAGATCGCGATCACCGCGACGACCATGGTGTTGGCGGAGCCGTCGAACATCATGCAGCTGCCCGCGCCGGTGCGCTGGATCGTCAGCGTGCTCCGGTCGAGAAACCCTTCCGCATCGTCGGCGGTGAGCCATTCGCAGCCGCCGAACCGCTCGCTCGTCGCGCCGACATTGTGGATTGCGCGCCGCGCGACCTCGGTCAGCGGCTTCAGCAGCGTGTCGTCGGCTCCCCGGCCGGATCGGTAGACGCTGATCGACAGGATGTAGTCCCCGGCGAGCGTCACGATCGACGCTTCCGGACGCGCCGCACCGGACGTGGTCGTGCCCGCCTGGCTTTCGTCGCCGATCCCGGGCACCGGGGCGACCGGCATGCGCTCGCGAAGCGTCTTGACGAACTGCGCGTACAAGTCCTTGGCGTGCTCGGCGCCCGGATTGCGATGCACCGCGAGCATCAGCGTGTCGCCGCGTCCGCCCCGGTAGATGCAGCCCCGGCCATCCTGGTTCGAGATGAGCGACCACTTGATTGCCGGCATCGCGCCCGCGAGCTCACGCGCGCCGATGAACGGGCACGTCTCGGCCGCGCGCGCCGGCCCGGCCGCCGCGGCCGCGATCGCAAGAAGAAGGATGAAGCAAGAGACGGGGCGAAACATGCTGCGCATTGGACGATTCCGATGTGCTCCCCGTTCATTCGCCGACGAGTTCAATTGTCGGAATCCATTCACTCCGACCCCGCGATCCCTGCCTCACGCACCACCTTGCTCCACAGCGCGATCTCCGACCGCATGAAGTCCTGCAGCGTCGCGATCGGGGCATCCTCCATCGGCACGAAGCCGTAACGCACGATCGCCTCCTTCACCTCGGGCAGCGCCAGGATCGCCCGGAGCTCGCCGTTGAGCCGCTCCGCGACGGCGCGCGGCGTGCCGGCCGGCGCGACCAGCATCTGCCAAGCGGCGGCGTCGAAGCCGGGAACGCCGGCCTCGGCGAGCGGCGCGATCTCCGGCGCCGTGCTCAGGCGGGTCCGGGTGGAGATGCCGAGCGCCTTCACCTTGCCGGCCTTGAGCATCGGCTCGGCCGGCCCGTAGTCGCAGAACATCAGGCCGATGTGGCCTGCGGCCACATCGGTGACCGCCGGCAGGCTGCCGCGATAGGGCACGTGGGTGAGCTCGATCCCGGTGCTGGTGCGGAACAGCTCCATGAACAGGTGATGCGGCGAGCCGGGGCCGCTCGAGCCGAACGACAGGCCCGGCTTCTCCTTGGCGTAGCGAACGAGCTCCGGCACGGAGCTCGCCGGCAGGCCTGGGTTGACCATCAGGATGAACGGCACCTTGGCGATGCCGGCGAGCGGCACGAAGTCCGTCGCCGGATTGTACGGCAGGTTCTTCCGCAGCGAGACGTTGATCGCCATGCCGGTCGCGGTGCCCATCATCAGGGTGTGGCCGTCGGCCTCCGCCTTGGCGACCGCGGCCGCCGCGATGACGTTGCCGGCACCCGGCTTGTTCTCGATCAGGACCGGCTTGCCGAGGCGCTGCTCCAGGTGCTTGCCCAGCATGCGGGCGAGGAAGTCGGTTCCTCCGCCCGGCGCCAGCGGCACCACGATCGTCACCGGCCGCACGGGATAGTCCTGCGCCAGGGCCGGCTGGCTCAGCCCGAAGAGAAGCACAAGCGCCGCCGCGCGCCGTATCGAAACCATGTTGCCATCCTTATCGGTCGATCGCCGGACGTCGATCGCCCCAATGGACGATTGATCGAACCCCACAACCTTCGCTAACGTTGCGATCGGAGGGTTCTATCATGGCGACCAGCGCTTATGACACCGGCCTCGACCGGAACCCGGCCAATTTCCAGCCGCTCACCCCGCTCACGTTGCTGCAGCGCGCGGCCTCGGTGTTCCCCGATCATCCGGCGATCATTCACGGGCAGCGCCGCTGGTCCTATGCGGAATTCTATGCCCGCGCGCGCCGGCTCGCCTCGGCCTTGAGCCAGCGCGGCGTCGGCCGCGGCGACACGGTCTCGGTGATGCTCGCCAATACGCCGGCGATGCTCGAGGCGCACTACGGCGTGCCGATGACCGGCGGCGTGCTCAACACGCTCAACACGCGGCTCGATGCGCCGATCATCGGCTTCTCCCTCGACCATGCGGAAACCAGGGTGCTGATCACCGACCGCGAGTTTTCCCGCACCGTCAAGGAGGCGCTGTCGCTCGCCAAGGTGAAGCCGCTGGTGATCGACTACGACGATCTCCTCTTCACCGGCAGCGGCGAGCGCCTCGGCTCGATCGAATACGAGGACTTCGTTGCCGGCGGGCGCGCGGACTTCGCCTGGCGCATGCCGGACGACGAGTGGGACGCGATCTCGCTCAACTACACCTCCGGCACCACCGGCGACCCCAAGGGAGTCGTCTACCACCATCGCGGCGCCTACCTGCTGGCGGTCGGCAACGTCGTCACCTGCGCCATGGCCAAGCATCCGGTCTATCTGTGGACGCTGCCGATGTTCCACTGCAACGGCTGGTGCTTCCCGTGGTCGATCTCCGTTGTCGCCGGCACCCATGTGTGCCTGCGCCAGGTGCGCGCTTCCGCCATGTACGACGCGATCGCCAACCACCGGGTCACGCACCTGTGCGGCGCCCCGATCGTGATGGCGACGCTGCTCAACGCGCCCGATAACGAGAAGCGGCCGCTGCCGCATGTGGTCGAGTTCTTCACCGCGGCGGCGCCGCCGCCCGAGGCGGTGCTGGCGTCGATGCGGGCCGCCGGCTTCAACGTCACCCACCTGTACGGGCTGACCGAGACCTACGGGCCGGCCGTCGTCAACGACTGGCACCACGCGTGGGACGCGCTCGACCCGGCCGAGCAGGCGGTGAAGAAGGCGCGCCAGGGCGTGCGCTACCAGGCGCTCGAGGCGCTCGACGTGATGGACCCCACAACGATGACGCCGGTCCCGCGCGACGGCGAGACCATCGGCGAGGTGATGTTCCGGGGCAACGTGGTGATGAAGGGCTACCTCAAGAACCCGACGTCGACCGAGAAGGAGTTCGGCGGGGGCTGGTTCCACTCGGGCGACCTCGGGGTGATGCACCCGGACGGCTACATCCAGCTCAAGGACCGCTCCAAGGACATCATCATCTCGGGCGGCGAGAACATCTCGTCGATCGAGGTGGAGGATGCGCTCTACAAGCACCCGGCCGTGCAGGCGGCCGCCGTGGTGGCGAAGCCGGACGACAAGTGGGGCGAGACGCCGTGCGCCTTCGTCGAGCTCAAACCCGGCGAGAAGGCGAGCGCCGACGACCTCATGGCGTGGTGCAAGGAGCACCTCGCCTCCTACAAGTGCCCGCGCTACGTGGTGTTCGCCGAGATCCCCAAGACCAGCACGGGGAAGATCCAGAAGTTCAAGCTGCGCGAGATGGCCAAGGCGGTGTAGAGGGCACCGGGCCGTAAATCACAGGCTTGCCAGCGCCTGTGCTGCGGGATCGTGCTCGCCTCGCCCCCGACCATGCCGCTTCCCCCCGGTTGTCCAAGAATGTAGCCTCGCCCCCAGGCTGCCGGGCGGGACTCGGGCCTTCGTTTTGCGAGCCTTCCTCGAGCAGCGCCTTCGGGAGGGGAGCGCAATGAACACTCGACGCCGTCACTTCCTGTGCATGTCGGCGGCCTCCGCCGCATGTGCTGCCATTCCGCGCATCGCCTGGGCACAAAGCTATCCGACGCGGCCGTTGCGATGGATCGTCGGTTTTCCGCCGGGCGGCGGGGCGGACACCGTGGCCCGCATCATGGGCGCCTGGCTGTCGGAGCGGCTGGGTCAGCAGGTCGTCATCGAAAACCGGCCCGGCGCCAGCACGAACATCGCCACCCAGGCGGTGATCAATGCACCGCCCGACGGCTACACGCTGCTGTTCTACGGCGGATCGAACGTCGTCAACACGCACATATTCAGCAACCTGCCGTTCGACGTGCTGCGGGACATCGCGCCCGTTGCCGGGCTCGTCATCTATCCCATGGTGCTGGTTGCCAATCCGTCGGCCCCCGCAAAAACCGTCGCGGAGCTGATCGCCCACGCCAAGGCAAATCCCGGCAAAGTCACGATGGCCTCGTTTGGAACCGGGTCGGCCTCGCACCTGGCAGGCGAGCTGTTCAAGATGATGGCCGGGGTCAACCTCGTCCACGTGCCTTATCGCGGCGGCGCGGCGATGATCACCGATCTGCTCGCCGGACAGGTGCAGGTTGGATTCGACGTGATGGTGACCGCGCTGCCGCACGTGCGCACCGGCGCACTGCGGGCGCTCGGCGTAGCCGGCGCCAATCGCTTCGACATGCTGCCGGACGTGCCGACCATCGCCGAGACGGTTCCGGGGTACGAGGCACGGACGTGGGGAGGCGTCGGCGTGCCGAAGGGCACGCCCGCCGAGATCGTCGCTCGCCTCGACCGCGAGATCAGTGCCGGGCTGGCCGAGCCCGCCATCAAGTCGCGCCTCGCCGACGTCGGCACCGTACCCATGATTCTCACCGCTGCGGAGTTCGGCGCCTTCGTTGCTGCCGAATCGGAGAAATGGGCGAAGGTGGTGAAGTTCGCCAACATCAGGCAGGAGTGATGTGCGCCCAGGCAGAGGACCTCCTCGTCGGCTGTGCTGCACGTCCGGGTCGCACCATGAGCGGACGTTGAGCCGAGGCGCGCGATGAGTCATCCACACCCGACCGGCGGCACAGGCGCGCAGGATTCCGATTTCCTCGCGCGGTAGCCAGTTGCTGCTTCAGAAAAAAATCAGAACAATTCAGGTGGCATTCAGGACGCGGCGGGATAAGCGCGCTCATACTGGCGAGTGGATCGTGATCGGCGCTTCTGTCACTTTAGTTGATCTTTCTCAATATTCAACCACGGTCGCGGTGATCCGGTTCGGCAAGCTCTGGTATCGCAGAGATCGCCCGTATAGCTTGTTTGGCCGCCGTGTAGCGGCGGCTCGCTCGAGGGGGGCATGACGTCGCGACTATTCGCCAAGGCGGCCCGTCGGGGACAGGTCGCATCCGCATGAGCAAGCCTCCGCGAAAGGGAGGTTCGGCGGCGCCGTCCACCACTCACGCAACGCCGTCGCGTTCCACGCAGAAGGGGCGGCCTGCGCGCAAGGGGCGCGCCTCACTGCCCGAACAGACGGAGCTTGCCCGCCTCACCCGCGAGCTCGACGAAGCGCGCCACCAGCAGGCGGCGACCGCCGACGTGCTCAAAGCCATCAGCCGCGCGACGTTCGATCTGCAGACGGTACTCGACAACCTGGTCGAGGCGGCGACGCGCCTGTGCGACGCCGATCATGCGTGGCTGTTCCAGCGCGAGGGGCAATTCATGCGCTGGGCCGCCAGCTACGGCCATGAGACGGACGTGCACGGGCGCATCCGGGATTTCTTCAAGACGCGGCCGGCCCCGCTGGATCGCGGCAGCGTTACCGGGCGGGCCGCGCTGGAGGCCAGGGCGGTTCAGGTGCCCGATGTGCTGGCGGACCCGGAGTACACCTGGAACGAGGCGCAGAAGATTGGCGGCTACCGCGCGGCACTTGGCGTCCCGCTCATGCGCGCGGGCGATGTCGTGGGGGTGATCTTCGTCGCCAAGACCGTGCCGCAACCCTTCACGGCAAAACAAGTCGAGGCGGTGACGACGTTCGCGGACCAGGCGGTCATCGCCATCGAAAACACGCGCCTGGTCGGCGAGCTGCGCGAATTGCTGCAGCAGCAGACCGCCAGCGCCGACGTGCTCAAGGTGATCAGCCGTTCGACCTTCGACCTGCAGACGGTGCTCGACACCTTGGTCGAGTCGGCCGCCCGGCTGTGCGAGGCGGAGATGGCGGCCATCGTCCGTCCCCAGGACGCTTCCTTGGTGTACGCCGCCAGCTATAGATTTTCGCCCGAGTTCAATGCGTTGGCGACCAGGACCCCGATCCCAACAGGACGCGGGACGCTGGCCGGACGAACCCTGCTCGAAGGCAGGCCCGTCCATATTGCCGACGTCGCGGCCGATCCTGAGTACACCTTTGAGGAAGCGCAAAGAATTGGGCGGTTTCGCGCGATGCTCGGGGTGCCGCTTCTCCGCCAGGGTGTGGGAATCGGCGTCATTATTCTGACCCGCAAGCAGCCGCTGCCGTTCACCGACAAGCAGATCGAGCTGGTGACCACTTTCGCCGACCAGGCCGTGATCGCCATCGAAAACGTACGTCTGTTCGAGGCCGAGCAGCAGCGCACGCGCGAGCTCACCGACGCCTTGGAGCAGCAGACCGCGACCGCCGATATGCTCAAGGTGATCAGTCGCTCGGCCTTCGACCTGGACGCGGTGCTCGACACGCTCACCAGGTCGGCCGCGCTGCTGTGCCAGGCCGAGATGGCGGGTATCGTGCGCCCTCAGGACGGCGCGCACTATTGGGTGACCGCCTTCAACTTTCCGCCCGCCTTCATGGACTTCGTCAGGACGCGGCCAATCTTGCGGGATCGCGGCTCGGTGGCCGGCCGTGCCTTGCTCGAGGGACGCGTCGTCCACAGTCCCGATGTCCTGGCGGACCCCGATTTCACTTATGGCGAGGCCCAGAAGCTGGGCGGCTACCGCACCGTTCTCGGCATTCCGCTCCTGCGGGAAGGCAGCCCGATCGGCGTGATCGTGCTGACGCGCCACGAGGTCCAGCCGTTCACCGACCGGCAGATCGATCTCGTCACCACCTTCGCCAACCAGGCGGTGATCGCGATCGAGAACGTGCGGCTGTTCGAGGCCGAGCAGCAGCGCACGGAAGAGCTCGCCGAGACCCTGGAGCAGCAGACCGCGACGGCCCAGGTGCTGGGCGTCATCTCGAGCTCACCCGGCGAGCTGGAGCCCGTGTTCCAGGCGATCCTGCGCAACGCGACGCACATATGCGAGGCGAGGTTCGCAACCCTGTTCCGGTTCGAGGATGGCGGTGCCCGGATCGTGTCGAGCCTCGACATACCACCCGCTTTTGCCGAGTTCCTGCGGAGCCAGACGCATCGTCCCGGACCGCTCAACCCGATCAGTCGCGTGATCGAGAGCCGCGACATTCTGCATGTGGTCGATTATCCGGCCGACCGGGCCTATCGCGAACGCGACCCTCTGGCGGTTGCCGGCGTCGAGCTTGGCAGCATCCGGACATTGCTCGTAGTGCCGATGTTCAAGGACGAGCAGCTGATCGGCGCGATTGGCATCTATCGCCAGGAAACTCGTCCCTTCGCGGACAAGCAAATCGAGCTGGTCGGCAGTTTCGCGAAGCAGGCCGTCATAGCCATCGAGAACACCCGCCTGCTCAACGAGCTGCGGGAATCCCTGCAGCAGCAGACCGCGACCGCCGACGTGCTCAAGGTGATCAGCCGCTCGACCTTCGACCTGCCAACCGTGCTCAACAGTCTCCTCGAATTGGCCGCTCGACTCTGCGAGGCGGACAAGGGCTTCATTTTCCAGCGTGATGGAGATCTCTATCGGCTCGCCGCCAACTACGGCCATTCCGGCGAGTTCGAGGATTATGCGAAACAGAACCCGATCGCGCCCGGGCGCGGCACGACCACCGGGCGCACGGCGCTCGAAGGCCGCACGATTCACATTCCGGACGTTCTCGCCGACCCGGAGTACAGCGCGAGCGAGTATCAGAGTCGCGGGGGTTACCGGACCAATCTCGGCGTGCCGTTGCTGAGGGCGGGAGTTCCCATCGGCGTGTTCACACTGACGCGACCGATCGTGAAGCCGTTCACGCCGAAGCAGATCGAATTGGTCGAAACCTTCGCCGACCAGGCGGTGATCGCGATCGAGAACGTGCGTCTGTTCGAGGCCGAGCAACAGCGCACGCAGGAGCTCGCCGAGGCGCTGGAGCAGCAGACCGCGACCGCCGACGTGCTCAAGGTGATCAGCCGCTCGACCTTCGATCTACAGGCGGTGCTCGACACATTGGTCGAATTCGGCAGCCCGGCTTTGTCGCTCCGATATGGCCGCCATCACGCGTCAGCGAGGCGAGGCCTCCCACTACGCCGCGACCTACGGCTATTCGACCGACGTCAACGAGTACCTCAGAAGCGTTCCGCACGAGCCGGGGCGCGGAAGCGTAGTCGGGCGGACCTTGGTCGAAGGCCAGATCGTTCATGTGCCGGACGTTCTTGCCGATTTCGGAATACGCCATGTTGCACGTGCAGCAGAAAGCCGGCTTTCGCACTGTGCTTGGCGTCCCGCTGCTGCGGGAGGGCAGCCCGATCGGCGTGATCGTACTGACCCGCTTGACCGTTCGGCCCTTCACCGAGCAGGAAATCGAGCTGGTATCCACCTTCGCCGACCAGGCGGTGATCGCGATCGAGAACGTGCGACTGTTCGACGAGGTGCGTGCGCGCACCGAGGAGCTGACCGAGTCGCTGCAACAGCAGACCGCCACCGCCGACGTGCTCAGGGTCATCAGCCGCTCGACCTTCGACCTCCGGTCGGTGCTGCACACGCTGGTCGAATTGGCGGCCCGTCTGTGCGACGCCGACAAGGCCACCATCACCCGGCAGAGGGACGGCGTGTTCTATCGCGCCGAGTTGTATGGCTTCTCCACGGAATTCATGGATCTGGTCAGGAATGTCCCGGTCGTCGCGGAACGTGGGTCCGTTATTGGACGAGCCTTGCTGGAAGGCACGATCATTCATATCCCGGACGTGAAGGCCGACCCCGACTATACCTTTACCGAGGCACAGAGGCTGGGCGAGTTCCGCACCATTCTCGGCGTGCCGATGCTGCGCGAGGGCGTCCCCATCGGGGTGATCGGCCTGACGCGCTCCGAGGTGCGGCCGTTCACCGACAAGCAGATCGAGCTGGTCTCGATGTTCGCCGACCAGGCGGCGATCGCGATCGAAAACGTGCGGCTGTTCGACGAGATCCAGGACAAGAACCGCCAGCTCGAGCTCGCGAGCCACCACAAGTCGCAGTTCGTCGCCAACATGAGCCACGAGCTGCGCACCCCGCTCAACGCCATCATCGGCCTCACCGAGATGATGTTCACCAACGCGGCGCGCTTCGGCACCGAGAAGGCGGTCGAGCCGCTGCGCCGCGTGCATCGCGCCGCCACCCATCTGCTCGGCCTGATCAATCAGGTGCTCGACCTGTCCAAGATCGAAGCCGGCAAGCTCGAGCTCAGTCCCGAAATGGTGAGCCTGCCGCCACTGATCGACGACATGGTGAGCACCGCGCGCCCGCTCGCCGAGCAGAACAAGAACCGGCTGGTCGTCGATGTGCCGGACAACCTGGGCTCGCTGCTGGTCGATCCCATGCGCCTCCGGCAGATCCTGCTCAACCTGCTCAGCAATGCCTGCAAGTTCACCAAGGAGGGCGAGGTTGCATTGCGCATCCGCACCGTGGCGGACGGCCGCCGCTGGATCGAGTTCGCCGTTTCCGACACCGGCGTCGGCATGACTCCCGAGCAGCAGGCGAAGCTGTTCGAGGATTTCACCCAGGCCGACGCCTCGACGGCGCGGCGCTTCGGCGGCACCGGCTTGGGCCTCGCGATCACCCGCCGGCTGGCGCGGATGATGGATGGCGATGTGACGGTGAGAAGCGAGCCCGGCAAGGGTTCGACCTTCACGGCGCGCCTGCCGGGCGCCGCGGAGCCGCAGCGGGCCACCGACGACCCGAAGACCGACGGCGTTCGCCGCACGCCTGCGGACCGCATCCTGGTGATCGACGACGATGCGACCGCACGCGAGCTGATCGGCGATCAGCTCGAGGCGGAAGGGTTCTCCGTCGTCATGGCCGGCGGCGGGCTCGAAGGACTCCGGCTCGCCCGCGAGTTGCGGCCGACCGCCATCACGCTCGACGTCAACATGCCCGACCTCGACGGCTGGTCGGTGCTGGCGGCGCTGCGCC
The DNA here is from genome assembly GCA_963777755.1 of uncultured Alphaproteobacteria bacterium. GTDB lineage: Bacteria > Pseudomonadota > Alphaproteobacteria > Rhizobiales > Xanthobacteraceae > DATFWC01. The sequence continues at coordinate 492,895 of CAVZSC010000034.1, read as the reverse complement.
AGGATGCGGAGCTCTCCGAGATTCCCGTGCTCATGGTCACGATCCTCGACGAGCAGCGCCGCGGCATGGCGCTGGGCGCCGTCGGGTACCTGACCAAGCCGATCAACCGCGAGCGGCTGCATGCGTTGGTCGGCCGTTTTCGTTCGTCGGCCCGCCCCACGCGCATTCTCGTCGTCGAGGACGATCCGATCCAGCGCGAGCGCGCCCGCGCCTGGCTGGAGCCGCAGCAATGGACGGTGACGGAGGCGTCCAACGGGCGCGAGGCGCTGGCGAGCCTCGGTAACCAGAAACCGGACCTGATCCTGCTCGATCTCATGATGCCGGAGATGGATGGATTCCAGCTGGTGGCGGTCTTGCAAAAGGAGGCCCAATGGCGCGACATTCCGGTCATCGTCATAACCGCAATGGATTTGACGGCAGGGGATCGGGCGCGGCTCAATTCGGGCATCGAATCCGTGCTGGTGAAGAACATGTTCCAGTCCGCCGAGCTGGTTGACCGCATCCGTCGGCTCGTTCGGTCCGAAGGGCCCTTGGCGCAAGACGTGCAACACTGAAATACCAGGACATCGGGGGCGTCGTGTTCAGGATCCTCTACGTCGAAGACAACGAGGACAACGTCTACATGCTCAAGATGCGCCTCGAGCTCACCGACGAGTACGAGGTGCTGGTGGCCGAGAATGGCGAAGTGGGCTGTGCGCTGGCCGCGCAGGAGAAGCCGGACCTCATCCTCATGGACCTGGAAATGCCGGTCGTCGACGGTTGGGAAGCGGCCCAGCGATTGAAGAGCAACCCCGAAACACGAGCGATCCCCATCATCGGATTGTCAGCCCATGCGCTCGCGGGTGAACGCGAGAAGGCGCTCGCTGCCGGGTGCGAAGAGTTCGACACGAAACCGGTCGAATTCGATCGGCTGTTGGCCAAGATACGGCGCCTGCTCGACGCAGCCGGGAAATAGCCTAGCGACGCCGCGCTCGCCGCCGCGCGGTCAGCCCCTGCTCCTTGAACCAGTCGGTCACCGCGGCGCGAAGGCTGGGGGCGCGGAGCTCCCCGCCCACGATGTCGAAGGTCTTGGCGAGCTTGCCCGAGAGATCCGCACGGCTGTGCTTGAAGGTGCTGCTGCGCAGGAGCGCGACCGGGTGATCGAGCGCCTTCATGAACCCGTACTCCAGGGCGACGTTGGGATTGAGCTCGCTCGCGACTTCGTCCTCCAGGACGGCGATGCCGTACTTGGAGCCGATGATGTAGACGCAGATGTTCTCCCACAGCTGATCGTGATAGCTGCGCTGGTCGGCGCGTCTCGCCTCCAGGCCGTGTCGGGCCGCCTGCGCGCTGATGACATCCCAGATCTCGCCCAGGAGGCGGATATGCCGCGTCGCCATGCTGGCGCGGTCCGGAAATTTCATCATCACGAACACGTTCCGCTCGAAGGGAGAGTCGCGGCAGAAGCGCTGAACCTGCGTGTTCAGGTGCTCGTAGCCGGACGTCACGCTCACCCCGACCAGGGCGGCGGAGCGGCGGAGGTGGCTCTTCACGGCGTCGTCGATCTGCTGCACGGCCTTGCCGATGGCGTTGGGCGAAGCCGTACCGAGGCGGATGGCGTAGATGTCCTGCACCGTGGGATGGATCGGCAGGTCGCCGACGATCACCGGGATGAGAAACAGGCGCGGTGAGGCGCGCGCCGAGCCAATCTCGCTGAAGACGAACGGCGAGCCGAGTGAGTTCTCGGTCAGCAGGACGACCACGCCGTCGGACAGGAGGAGCTTGTCCATCAGCTCCCGGCGCCATTCGATCCCCGGCACCAGCGAGTCGACGTCGATCGCGACGTGGTGGCCGTGCGCGCGCAGCTTCGAAGACACCTGAAGCGCAAGCTGACGGTCGCGTGAGCTGTAGGACAGATAAAGGCGAGCCATGGTGCACCTCCAAGCTGCCGCTCCTGGTTCATGCCTCGGGACCCTTCAGGTCGCTGGCAGATCTGGCTGGCCCACGCCAAAGCTCATCCCGACCAAGCCAACCACGCAAGCATGACCATCGAGACCTCTAACGACGACGTCGCGCCGCGCTATTCGGCTGTTCCGAAAGCCCGGCTTTGCGGAGGCCGTCGAGGATGTGTTGCAGCGCCGGTTCCGCGCGGTGGCGGGCGCTGAGGACCGAACGGACAGTCGCCAGGCTCCAACCCGGCCTGCGGCGCAGGAACCCTCCGACTGCCGCTTCGGCTTCCTCGGCTCGACCCAATTGCGCGGACGACGCAGCCAGGTACATGAACGCCCAGAGGACCTCGGCCGAGGCTTGTCGAGTCGCCTCGCGGGCACATTCCGCCGCCTCCTCGTAGCGCCGGAGCTGATACAGCGTAGCCGCCTTCTGCGTCAGATACGACCACCGCCCCGGATCCCTCGGACTGAGACGCAGGGCGGCATCGAACTCCTCCAGCGCCTCTTCGTAAAGATCCGCCCACAGCAAGCCGAAGGCATAGCTCCAACGCGCAAACGACGAGTTGGGGCTGAGCGCCAGCGCGATCTCGTGCTCCGCGATCGAATGGGCGTATTCGCCACGCTCCATGAACGTCAAACCGAGCGCGGTATGCCCGAGCGGCTCCCGTGGATCGAGCGCGACGGCGCGCGACGCCTCCTCGAGCATCTCCACGAGGATCGGGGCAGGCTCGTCCGTCAGCGCACGGACGACGCGGAAGAATCCTACCAGCGCCACTCCCGCATGGGGCGCCGCAAAGGTCGGGTCGAGCGCGATCGCCTGGCGGAAGAACACCTCCGCATCGATGAACCCCTCGCGGTTGTGCTGCAACAGGTGCCACATGCCGCGTTGGAACAGCTCCCAGGCGTCCAGGCTCTCGGGCGGCTTGCGCCGTGCCCGCTCGCGCTCGGAAGCATCGATCTCCGGCTCCAGCGCGCGCGTGATCTCGTCCGTGATCTGATCCTGGACCGCGAAGATATCCCTGACCGGGCGGTCGTACCGCTTCGCCCAAACGTGGGCGCCGGTCTCTGCTTCGATCAGCTGCACGGTGATGCGCACGCGCTCTGCCATCCTTCGCACGCTCCCCTCCAGGGCATACCGCACGCCCAATTCGCGCCCGATCTGCTTCACGTCGGTCGCGCGGCCCTTGTAGGTGAAGGTCGAAGTCCTGGCGATCACGAACAGCCAGCGCAGCCGCGACAGCAACGTGATGATGTCCTCGACCATGCCGTCGGCAAAATGCTCCTGCTCCGGGTCGCTGCTCATGTTGGCGAACGGCAACACGGCGATCGACGGGCGGTCCGGCAGGGCCAAGGCGGGTGCCGGCGGATCCGGCGCAATGTCCGCTGCGCTCGCCGCCGCGGGCTCGCTTTCCTCGCGCACCGCACCGACGAAGCGGAAGCCCTTGTGGCGCAGCGTGCGGATGAGCCGCTGCTCCTCGCCGCTGTCCCCGACCGCCCTGCGTGCCGCATTGATCGGCGTGGTCAATGCCGATTCGGAGACGAAGCGCCCCTGCCACACCGCTGCGAACAGATCGTCCTTGCTGACCACGCGCTGCCGGTTGCGGATGAGATAGGCGAGAAGGTCGAAAACCTTCGGCTCGAGCGCGACCAGGCCAGCGCCGCGACGCAGCTCGCGCCGGTCCGAGTCGAGCACGTAATCGTCGAAGAAATAACGCAAATCCGGTGCTTCCCCAGCGGCATCCAGCGAGGCGCAGACTACCGCACCCTCGGCCGCGGCAGAAGAAAAATGAAGCCGGCCCAAAGGACAAACCAAGGTCCTCCTAAAGCAAGCGCGCCGGCGGCGCGGCATTGTCCGGCTCGACCGCACAGGTCGAAACCCGCTGCGGCGGCACCGTCGTGGCGCAATGAAACCTTCAGAGGAGAAATACCATGGCCTATTCGGCAACCGGCACAGCCGGCAATGACACGCTGAACCAATCCACCGACGCCGGGCCCGGCACCATCGTCGGGCTGGGCGGCAACGACTCGATCCTCGCCGGCAGCGGCGCGGTCACCGTCAGCGGCGGCTCGGGCGAGGATACCGTCCTGCTGCAGACCGGCAACACCGGCATGGTCAGCGGCGGAACCGAGAACGACAGCATCTACAGCCTCGACCACATCGGCTCGACGGTGCTGTCCGGCAACGAGGGCAGCGACACGATCTACGTCATCCATTCGACCGGTCCGCTTACCATTCTCGGCGGCAACAACTCCGCCGATGGCAACGACCTGATCTACACCAGCGACGCGGCCGACGTCGTCTTCGGTAATGGCGGCAACGACACCGTCGTCACCAGTGCCGGCAACGACACCATGGTGGCCGGATTCGGCGACGACTATATCGCTCAGTCGCCGTCGGGGTTCGGCACGGAGCTGGTTTTTGCCAACGAGGGCAACGATACGATCACCGTCGTGCTTGGCAACGACACGGTCTTTGCCGGCCAGGGCAACGACTTGGCGCTCATCGGCAACAGCCCCGGCAATCCGCTGTTTTTCATGAACGAAGGCAACGACACCTTCGATGGGAGCCTTTTCTCTTTGGGAGCCGTGACGGTCGTGGGCGGCAACGATTCCAATGACGGCAGCGACTCGATCATCACCGGCACCGGGGCCGACCTCGTGTTCGGCAACGGCGGCAACGACACGATCCGTGCCAACGAAGGCGGCGACACCGTGATCGGAGGCGTCGGCAACGACAGCCTGCAATGCACCGGCAACGCCACCGACCTCATGTTCGGCAACGAGGGCGACGATACGGTGCAGGCTGCCTCCGGTGCGGACACGGTGTTCGGCGGCCAGGGCAACGACCAGATCGTCGGCGGTGCCACCGGCGGCCAGCTGCTCATCGGCGGCGAGGGTAACGACACGCTCCACGGGCTCCTCGGCATCGATACGCTCACCGGCGGCAGCGGAGCCGATCTGTTCTACTACTTCAGCCAAGCCGCCGAGGATGGCGACAATGCCAATGGCGGCGGGCCGGTCGAGCAGATCACCGATGTCAACTTCGACGAGGACCGGTTCCGGGTCCTGCAGACCGTCGGCTTCGCCGCCAATGTCGGCGCCGTCGCCGGAGCGAACCTGGAAGCCTCGGCCGAAACGGCGATCCAGGCGTCGCTTGCGCTCGGCGGCGGCGGCGCCCAGCACGTGGCGGCGCAGTTCACGTTCAACGGGCGCTCGTACCTCGCGATCGACCAGGGGGGAGTGAACACGCTGTTCACCGACACGCTCGACTTCCTGTTCGACATCACCGGCGTGACCGGCACCATCGGCGCGAGCGACTTCATCGCCTGAGCACCGTCTCTTCCTGCGGTGCTCGCGAAGGGGGAGGGGCGGCATCAGCCGCCCCTTTCTCTCCCCTCTGCGGCTGCGCGGTCGCAGCTCGATGAACCCTCCAATGAATGAGGAGAAATACCATGGCCTATTCGGCAACCGGCACGGCCGGCAATGACACGCTGAACCAGTCCGGCGACGCCGGACCCGGCAGCATCGTCGGATTCGGCGGCAACGACTCGATCCTCGCCGGCAGCGGCCCGGTCACCGTCGATGCCGGCTCGGGCCAGGACACCGTCCTGCTGCAGACCGGCAACACCGGCATGGTCAGCGGCGAAACCGGGAACGACAGCATCTGGGACACCGACACGGATATCGGTTCCATGATCCTGTTCGGCAACCAGGGCGGCGACACCATCATGGCCATCCATTCGACCAACCCACTGACCATCCTCGGCGGCAACGACTCCGCCGACGGCGACGACTCGATCCGCAGCGGCAGCGGCGCCGACGTCATCTTCGGTCACGGTGGCAACGACATCCTTGTCACCAGTGCCGGCAACGACACCATGGTGGCCGGATTCGGCGACGACGAAATCGCTCAGTCGCCGGCCGGGTTCGGCACGGAGCTGATCTTTGCCAACGAGGGCAACGACACGATCACCCTCACGCTTGGCAACGACACGGTCTTTGCCGGCCAGGGCAACGACTCGGCCCTGATCATCAATTCCGGCGGCATTCCGCTGTACTTCATGAACGAAGGTAACGACACCGTCGATGCCGGAACCTGCTTTGGCGCCATGATGGTCATGGGCGGCCACGACTCCAATGACGGCAGCGACTCGATCATCACCGGCACCGGGGCCGACTTCGTGTTCGGCAACGGCGGCAACGACACGATCCGTGCCAACGAAGGCGGCGATACCGTGGTCGGCGGCGTCGGCAACGACAGCCTGCAATGCACCGGTAACTTTACCGACCTCATGTTCGCCAACGAGGGCGACGATACGGTGCAGTCCGCCTCCGGTGCGGACACGATATTCGGCGGCCAGGGCAACGATCAGATCTCGGGCGGTGCCACCGGCGGCCAGCTGCTCATCGGCGGCGAAGGCAACGACACGGTCACCGGGCTCCTTGGCATCGATACGCTCTCCGGCGGCAAAGGAGCCGATCTGTTCTTCTACTTCAGCACAGCCGCCGAGGATGGCGACAACGCCAATGGCGGCGGCCCGGTCGAGCAGATCACCGATGTCAACTTCGACGAGGACCGGTTCCGGGTCCTGCACACCGTCGGTTTCGCCCTCAATGTCGGCGCCGTCGCCGGAGCGGACCTGGAAGCCTCGGCCCAATCGGCGATCCAGGCGTCGCTTGCGCTCGGCGGCGGCGGCGCCCAGCACGTGGCGGCGCAGTTCACGTTCAACGGGCGCTCGTACCTCGCGATCGACCAGGGAGGAGTGAATTCGCGGTTCACCGACGCGTCCGACTTCCTGTTCGACATCACCGGCGTGACCGGCACCATCGGGGCGAACGACTTCATCACCTGAGTATCGTCTCCCTGCCATACTCGCGAAGCGGGAGGGGCGGCATCAGCCGCCCCTTTCCCTTTGCGGCGGATACAGGCGGCCAAATTCACGCGGCGCGAAATGGCGAAGGCGGTCCAGCCGCTGCCCGCTCGTCCGCCGTGGCAGAAGAAAAATGAAGCCGGCCCGAAGGACAAACCAAGGTCCTCCTAAAGCAAGTGCGCCGGCGGCGCGGCATTGTCCGGCTCGACCGCCCTGGTCCCAACCCGCTGCGGCGGCACCGTCGTGGCGCAATGAAGCCTTCAGAGGAGCAACACAATGACCTATACGGCAACCGGCACAGCCGGCAATGACACGCTGAACCAGTCCACCGACGCCGGGCCCGGCAGCATCGTCGGGCTGGGCGGCAACGACTCGATCCTCGCCGGCAGCGGCCCGGTCACCGTCGACGGCGGCTCGGGCCAGGACACCGTCCTGCTGCAGACCGGCAATACCGGTATGGTCAGCGGCGGAACCGAGAACGACAGCATCTTCAGCCTCGACCACATCGGCGCGATGGTGCTGTTCGGCAACCAGGGCGGCGACACGATCTTGGCCTTCCATTCGACCAGTCCGCTTACCATCCTTGGCGGCAACGACTCCGCCGATGGCAACGACTGCATCGGGGGCGGCAGCGGCGCCGACATCATCTTCGGTCACGGTGGCGACGATCAGCTCGCCGCCGGTGATGGGAATGATACCTATGTCGCCGGCGTCGGTAACGATTTTCTCTACGATGCAAGCGGCGTAAGCGAGAGCAACCTGGCCTTCGGCAATGAAGGCAACGACACCTTCATCCTGTTCGGCAGCAACACCGTGTTCGCCGGTCAGGGCAACGATTTCGGCCTTTGTCAGCAATGTCCCCGTCAATTCGCTGTACTTCATGAACGAGGGCAACGACACCGTCGATGGCGGGACCAGCACCTTCGCCATGACGGTCATGGGCGGCAACGACTCCGCCGACGGCAGCGACTTCGATCTGGAGCGGCAGCGGCGCCGACATCATCTTCGGTCACGGTGGCGACGATCGGCTCGCCGCCGGTGATGGGAATGATACCTATGTCTGCGGCGTCGGTAACGATTTTCTCTACGATGCAAGCGGCAGCAACCTGGTCTTCGGCAATGAAGGCAACGACAGCATCAACCTGTTCATCGGCAACAGCACCGTGTTCGCCGGTCAGGGCAACGATTCGGCCTTCGGCAACGATGTCCCCGGCAATTCGCTGTACTTCATGAACGAGGGCAACGACACGATCCAGGCCGGTGGCGCCATCGATACGATCTCGGGCGGCACCGGCAGCGACGTGTTCGCCTATGCGGGTGCTGGCGATGACGGCAACAATGCTGCCGGCGGCGGGCCGATCGAGCAGATCACCGACGTCAACTTCGACGAGGACCGCTTCCGGGTGCTGCTCGGGATCGACTTCGCCGCCGTGACCAGCTCCGGCGCAGCGATCAACTTGGAAGATGCGGCCGACGCTGCCATGGGGGCCGCACGTGCCCTCAACGGCAACACCGGCCGAGTGGCTGCCCAGTTCGACTTCAATGGGCGGACATACCTGACGATCGACCAGAGCAATCCCGGCAACGGTGTCTTCACCGATCAGTTCGACCTGCTGCTCGACATCACCGGCGCGACCGGCACGATCGGCGCGAACGACTTCATCGTCTGAGCACATTTTCTCCGGCTCAGTCTACGCGAAACGGAAGGGGCGGCATCAGCCGCCCCTTTCTCTTTGCGGCGGATCTCGGCGACGAATTTCAAGCGGCGCGATGGCGAAGGCGGTGTAGCCGTCGCCGGAGCCGCAGCGCGCGCACTCGCCTGCGCCTTCGCCGCCTTGAGATTGATGGCGAGCTCGTACTTGGTCGGCGCCTGCGGCGATCACCGGGGCTGGCGAAGCGCGGAGCTCTCCCGCTCTCCCGGCTTTTCACCCCGTGCTTGATCGACCCCAACGCCATGTCCCCGCATGGTGCTCATGATGAGATGCAAATCCTTCATGAAAGTGCGCGTCTGCAAGTACTCGGCGTCGATCGTCGCGAGCCGCTCCGGCTCCGACATGTCCACGTTCTGCACCTGAGCGAGCCCGGTAATGCCCGGCTGAATCTCGAAGACCCCGAGCCGTCGACGCGCCTCGATCAATTCGATCTGCATGGGCAGGCACGGGCGCGGGCCGACGAGGCTCATCTGGCCGATCAGAACGTTGAAGAGTTGCGGGATCTCGTCCAGCTTCCAGCGTCGGAAGCGGGCTCCCACGGAGGTGACCGCCGATGCGTCCGTCTGGTGCGACGGCAGATTTGCCGTGCCCTTGCGCATCGTCCGCAGCTTGTAGCAGGTAAAGATCCGGCCCCTGTACCCGACCCGCTGCTGCGCGAAAATCGGCGATCCCGCGCTCTCCAGACGGATCGCCAGCATGGCCACGGCAAGGATGGGAGACAACAGCAGCAAGCCCAGCAACGAGACCGCGATATCGAACGCGCGCTTCATCCGAGCTCCTTTTTTCAGTTCCTCCGGCTTCCCGCAGGCACGCGATCATCCATGACGTTGCCGGTCATGCTTACCATGAATGGCGGGACCGCCAAAGGTCTGGCTCAGCGTAGAGCGGAACACGCCGCAAGGGATGGTTGCCGCCCGGTCGCCCGCGGGCACGGTAGGACGGTGCGGTGGATTCCGTCGATCGTCATACCGGTCGTCGCCTCGGCGGCGAGATCTGGAGACTCAAGCTGCGCGAGATTGCGAAGGTGGTGTAGCCGCAGCCTTCGCGGTGCTCGCGTTCGCCTGCGCATCCGCGAGGATCATGTCGGCGCCCTTCTCGGCGATCATGACGATTGCCGCGTTGGTGTTGCCGGAGACGAGGCTCGGCATGACCGAGCCGTCGACCACGCGCAGGCGCTCGATGCCGCGCACGCGCAGGCGCTCGTCGACCACCGCGGTGACGTCGCTGCCCATCCGGCAGGTGCTGACCGGATGGAACACCGTGGTGCAGACTTCGCGCGCGAAGGCGAGGAGCTCGTCGTCACTCTGGCACCGGTCGCCGGGCGCGCGCTCCTCGGCGATATAGCGGCGGATCGCCTTCTGCGCCATCACGTGGCGCAACAGCTTCATGCCGCGCACCATCACGGCGCGATCCTCGGGCGCCGACAGGTAGCGCGGCTGGATCGCCGGCGCTTCGCGCGGGTCGGCCGACTTGATGCGGACGTGACCGCGGCTCTGCGGCCGCAGCACGCACACCGAGACGATGAATCCCGGGAACGGGTGCAGCGCGGCGCCCACCGTGTCGGCGCTGAAGATGATCATGTGCAGCTGCACGTCGGGCGTCGCGACCGCCGGGTCGGAGCGGAAGAAGCCGCCCGCATAGGCGCCGCCGATCGTCAGCAGGCCCCTGCGCCATATGAGGTAGCGCAGGCCCGCGGCGAGGCGATGGCGCCGGCTGTTGATGACGTCGTTCATGGTGATCGGCTCGGTGCAGCGATACTGCATGCGCACCTGCGGATGGTCCTGCAGGTCGGCGCCGACGCCCGGCATGTCGGCGACGACATCGATGCCGAGCGATCGCAGGTGCTCGGCCGGCCCGAGGCCCGACAGCTGCAGGAGCTGCGGCGAGTTGAACGCGCCGCCGGCGACGATGACCTCGACATTCGCGCGCGCCACATGCGTCGTTTCTCCGCGCCGATACTCGACGCCGACCGCGCGCCGGCCGTCGAACAGGATGCGCGTCGTCAGCGCGTTGGCGACCACCGTCAGGTTTCCCCGCCGCCGCGCCGGCCGCAGGTACCCGACCGCGGTCGACCAGCGGCGGCCGTTACGCGCCGTCATCTGGTAGTAGCCGCCGCCTTCCTGCGTGGGCCCGTTGAAATCCTCGTTGAGCGGCAGGCCGGCCTGGCCGACGGCTGCGAGGAACGCATCGCACAGCGGATGCGGCTCGCGCACGTCGGACACCGCTAGCGGTCCGCCGGCGCCGTGCAGGTCGTCTCCGCCGCGCTCCTGATCCTCGGCGCGACGAAAGTAGGGAAGCACGTCGGCGAAGCTCCAGCCGGCGTTGCCGCGCTGGCGCCAATAGTCGTAGTCCTCCGCCTGGCCGCGGATGTAGAGGAGGCCATTGATCGAGCTCGAGCCGCCCAGCACTTTTCCGCGCGGCTGCACCACGCGCCGGCCGTTGAGCTCGGGCTCCGGCTCCGTCGCATAAAGCCAATTGTATTTCGCATTGGTGAACAGCTTGCCGTAGCCGAGCGGGATGTGGATCCAGATGTTGCGGTCGGCGCCGCCGGCCTCAAGGAGCAGGACGCGATGGCGCCCCGACGCGGTCAGCCGGTTGGCGAGCACGCAGCCGGCGCTGCCGGCGCCGACGATGATATAGTCGAACGTCTGCGAAGCTTCCCTCACCCGTTTCCCCTGACGTCTCGTGCTTCGATCGGCTGATTTGGACGACAAGCTGGCACCAAAGAGGACGGAAGACAATTGCCCACATCACCGCGATGCCTTAGCTTTCACTGTGCCTGAATGGATGTGCTGGGCGGAGATCTCGATGTCGTCCCGACGAAATGCACTCGGCGCGCTTCTGGCCCTTTCGGTCGCGTTCGCTGCCGCGATGCCGGCGTGCGCCGCCGACTACTACGCCGGCAAGTCGATCGACCTCCTGGTCGGCGCGCCGCCCGGCGGCGGCTACGACATCTATGGGCGCCTCGTCGGTCGCCACTTCGGGCGGCACATTCCCGGCAATCCCACCATCGTGGTGAAGAACATGCCGGGCGCCGGCAGCGCCAAGGCGGCGCAGTTCATCCAGACGATCGCACCCAAGGACGGCACCGCGATCGCCGGAATCATGCCGGGCGCCATCATGGGCGGGCTGCTCGACGAGCGCACCGACGCGCTGTTCGATCCCACCAAGGTCCTCTATGTCGGCACCGCCAACAGCGGCACGCGCGTGTGCGTGACGCTCAAAGGCTCGAAGATCGCCACGTTCGACGATGCGCTCATTCACAAGGCGGCGTTCGGCGGCGTCTCCACCAACGATTCCACGCAGGAATACGGCTATCTGCACAAGAAAACGTCGGGCGCGAAATACGACGTGGTGAGCGGCTATCGCGGGACCAACGAGATGGGCCTCGCCATGGAGCGCGGCGAGATCGACGGCGTGTGCGGCTGGGACTGGTCGAGCTTCAAGTCGCAGCGGCCCGACTGGCTGCGCGACAACAAGGTCAACGTGCTGCTGCAGGTCAGCCTGGAGCCGCATCCGGAATTGACCCGCATGGGCGTTCCGACCGTGTGGAAATACCTCAGGAACGAGGACGACCGCAAAGCCGTGGAGCTCGTGGTGAGCCAGACCGTGTTCCAGCGCTCGTATATCGCGCCGCCCGGCACCGCTCCCGAGGCGCTGAATGCGCTGCGCACCGCGTTCGACGCGGCGATGCGCGACCCGCAGCTCATCGAGGACGCCGAGAAGCTGCGTCTCGACATCGCGCCACTGTCGGGCACCAAGGTGCAGGAGCTGGTGGCGAAGCTCTACGCAACCCCGAAGGAGATCGTCGAGCGCGCCCGCCAGGCGATCCGGCAGTAGCTCAATCGGTCGAATAGCCGATCGCCTTGGACATCTTCTCCCAGGTGGCGACCTCGCCGCGGAAATGGTCGACCGCCTCGGCGTGCGTCTTGGTGATCGCGTCGAAGCCCAGCGTCTTGAGCTTCTGCTGCGCCTCGGGGTCTTTCAGGATGTCGTTGATCTGCGCGTGCAGCCTGGTGACCACCGCGTCCGGCGTCTTGTCAGGGGCGAAAAAGCCGACGAACGTCGCCGAATGGAAGTCACGGAAGCCGTTCTCGCCATACGTCGGGACATTGGGCACTGCGGCGCTACGGGTCGAGCTCGCAACCCCGATGCCGCGCAACAGCCCCTGCTCGATCTGCGAGGCTGCGGTCGCGAGCGACACGTTGATCACGTCCACGTGGTTGCCGATCGCCGCCGCGACCGCCGGCGCGCCGCCGGCGAACGGAACATGCACCGCCTTGACCTTGGCCACGTCGCGATAAAAATATTCCGCTGCGATATACGGGCTGGTGCCGAGCCCGGGCGTGCCGAAGGTGAGGCCTTTGTCCCCGGTCTTGCTGATGAGGTCGCGCAGGTCCTTGACGCTGCTGCTCGGATGCACCGCGACGACGTCGGGGCTCGACGCCACGATGGCGATGGTGCGCAGGTCCTCGGTCGCATAGCCCTTGTTGCGCGAGGCGGTGGCGTTGACCGCGAGCGCCGTCGTGGTCGCCAGGATCGTGTTGCCGTCGGCCATCGCGGTGCTCACCAGCCGCGCCGCCAGGTTTCCGCCGGCGCCGGCGCGGTTCTCCACCACGACCTTCTGCCCCGTCCGCTCGGTCAGCTTCTGCGCCACCAGGCGCGCGATCACGTCGGCAACCCCGCCGGCGGCGAACGAGACCACGAAGGTCAGCGTCGGCGGCGTCTGCGCCGCGACTGGTCGCGCGACCGCACAAGCCATGACGACGACAATCAGCAAGGCACAGGCACGGCGAAACACTATCGGCATGATCGGTCCCCTCAGGCGTCGGCGTGCATCAGCCTGACACTGGCAGCAAATCCCGTGCCAGCATCATGCACGACGCCGAACCTGCTACAATGCCGGCAAACGGCCCGGCCGCTCCATCACGAGGTGTAGGCGTGGTTGCATCATCACGGTCTGCTCGCCCCACCTGGCGAGACTTGCTGGCACGCGGCGAGCCGCTGCTGCTGCCGTGCGCGCACGACGCGCTGAGCGCGCGGCTGATCGAGCGGGCCGGCTTCTCCGCCTATTCGATCGGCGGCTTTCCGCTGGTGGGCGCGCGCCACGCGCTGCCCGACATCGGCCTTGTCGCCTATGGCGAGATGAGCGCCGGCATGCGCGACATCATGGCGGCGAGCGCGCTGCCGGTGCTGGTCGATGGCGACGACGGCTACGGCGACGTCAAGAACGTCGCGCGCACCGTCGCGGGCTACGAGCAGATGGGCGCGTCGGCCCTGTTCATCGAGGACCAGCGCGCGCCCAAGCGTTGCGGTCACATGGCCGGCAAGGACGTCGTCGATGCCGATCTCATGGTGGCCAAGATTCGCGCCGCGGCGGCGGCGCGACGCGATCTCTTCCTCATCGCCCGCACCGACGCGCGCGCAACCCACGGGCTCGACGAGGCGCTGCGGCGCAGCGAGCGCTACCTTGCGGCCGGCGCCGACGGCGTGTTCATCGAGGCGCCGCAGAGCGTCGACGAGCTTGCCCGCATCGGGCGCGCGTTCGCCGGCGTTCCCCAGCTCGCCAACATGCTGGAAGGCGGGCGCACGCCGCTGCTTGCGCCCGACGATCTCTTTAGGCTCGGCTTCGCCATGGTGGCCTATCCGACGACCCTGATCTTCCGCGTCGCCCGCACGATCGAGAAGGCGCTGGTCGATCTGAAGGACGGCCGGCTGGCGATCGAAAACGAGGGCGTCGACTTCGAGACCTTCAAGGACATCACCGGTTTCAAGCACTGGGCCGAGATCGAAGAGCGCTCAGGCAAGGGAGGATGACGATGAAAGCTTGGTTTGCAGCACTCGGCTTGATACTCGCCGCGTCAATGGCGGCGACGCCTGCGGGCGCGCAGGAGAAGCCTGAGCTTGCAAAGGTGCGTCTCGCGGTCGGCGGCAAGCCGGCGCTGTTCTATCTTCCGCTCACCGTGGTCGAGCGCCTCGGCTATTTCCGCGACGCCGGCCTCGAGGTCGAGATCTCCGACTTTCCCGGCGGCGCGCGTGCCCTGCAGGCGCTGATCGGCGGCAGCGCCGACGTGGTGACCGGATCGTTCGAGCACACCATCCAGATGCAGGCGAAGAGCCAGCCGGTCGTCGGCCTCGTGCAGCTCGGACGGTTTCCCGGCTACGTGGTCGGGGTGCTCGCCGCGCGGGCGGCGACCTACCGCGACCCGAAGGATCTCAAGGGCATGAAGATCGGCGTCACGGCGCCCGGCTCCGGCACGCATTTCATGGTGCAGTATTTCATGGTGCGCAACGGCCTGAAGCCCGACGATGCCTCGTTCGTCGGCGTCGGCGCCTCGGCGAGCGCGGTCGCAGCCGTACGCCGCGGCGAGATCGACGCGATCGTCAACGTGGATCCGGTGATCGGCCTCCTGGTGAGCCAGAACCTGATCAAGGTGATCGCCGATACGCGGACGGAGGCCGGCACGCGGCAGATTTTCGGCGGCACCTATCCGGCCGCCGCGCTCTACTCGACGCCGGCGTTCATCGAGAAGAACCCGCGCACCGTGCAGGCCTTGGCCAACGCCTTCGTGCGCGGCCTCAAATGGATGCAGACCCATTCGGCGGACGAGATCGCCGCCGTCATGCCGGAGGAGTATGCGCTCGGCGACAAGGCGCTGTACGCGCAGTCGATCAAGAGCAGTCTGCCGATGTATTCGGCCGACGGCCGCTTCAGCCGCGAGGGCGCCGAGACCGCCTACGCGGTGCTCAAGGAATTCGACACCCAGGTGGCCAGCACGCGGATCGACGTGAGCGCGGCCTACACCGACGTGTTCGTCGCCAAGGCGCAAGAGCCGCCGCGCTAAAGTACTGATCTATAATATTTTTCTTTCACAGAAGGCGTGGCCGGAGGGAAAACTCGTCACAGGCATAAGATATATCTTGTGCTACATCACATGGAGAGCTATCTTAAGATATATCTTATCGAAGGAGGATGACATGTTTGGAATGAGACGTTGCGGATCGCATGAAGACGCGCAGTGGGCGGGCGGACGCGGCTGGCGCCGGCACGGCGGCGATTTCGGCTTCGGCGGCCGGCACGGCATGGGCGGCGGCGACATGATCCGCGCCGGACGCATGCTGGCGAGCGGCGACCTGCGGCTGATCGCGCTCGCCCTGATCGCCGAGCAGCCACGCCACGGCTACGAGATCATCAAGGTGCTCGAGGACAAGACCGCCGGCTGGTATTCGCCGAGCCCGGGAATCGTCTATCCGACGTTGACGTTCCTGGAGGAAGCCGGCTACGTCACCGCCCAGAGCGAAGGCGCCAAGAAGCTCTACACGATCACCGCCGAGGGACGCGCCTATCTCGAGGAGAACCGCGGCTTCGTCGATGCGGTGCTCGAGCGGCTCACCGAATGGGGCGAGAAGGTCTCGCGCATGCGCCGCCGCTTCGGCGCCGACGAGGGCGAGCGCAACGGGCTGCCGCGGCTGGTGCGCGCCGCGCTCGACAATCTGCGCGCGGTCGCGGCCGAGCGCCTGGAAAAAGACGCGGAAGCGGAAGCCAAGGTGGTCGACGTGCTGGCGCGCGCCGCGCAGGAGCTGCGCCGCGCGTGAGGGGCTTCAGTCGACCTTCAGGTTGAGCTTCCTGATCAGTGTGGCCCACTTGGTCTCTTCGCGGTCGATGTCTACGGCGTATTCGTCCGGTGTCGAGGTGAGCGGGTCGCCGCCTTCCGAGTGGATGCGCTTTTTCACCTCGTCGCTTTCGACGACCGCGCGCAGCTCCTTGTTGAGGCGATCGATGATTCCACGCGGCGTGCCGGCCGGCGCGAGCAGGCCGTAATGCAGCACGGATTCGAATCCCGGCAGGCCCGACTCGATGGAGGTCGGCACGTCGGGCAACAGGCTCGAGCGCGTCGGGCTCAGCACCGCGATGGCGCGCAGCGTGCCGGCCTGCAGATTGCCGAGCGCCGGCGGCAGCACGCCGAAGGCGATCTTCACGTGCCCGCCGAGCAGGTCGTTCATCACCTGCCCGGTGCCTTTGTACGGGATGATGGTCGCGTCCGTGCCGGTGATCGACTTGAACAGCTCGGCCGAGAGATAGCCGCCCGTTCCCACCGCCGAAGTGCCGATGTTGAGCTTACCGCCTTCCTGCCGGGCGATCGCCACCACGTCGGTCATCGTCTTTGCCGGGAACGACGGATGCGCCAGCAGCGCGACCGGCATCGAGGCGATCAGTCCGATCGGCGCGAAATCCTTGCGCGGGTCGAACCCGGCATTGGCGTAGAGGCTCGGGTTGATCGAGAGCGAGCCGGTGTGGCCGAGGAACAGCGTGTAGCCGTCGGGCGCGCTGCGGATGAAGGCGCGCGTGCCGACCAGGCCGGAGCCGCCGGGACGGTTGTCGACGATCACCTGCTGGCCGAGCGCGGCCGTCAGCTTTTCCGCCGCGACGCGCGCCAATGTATCGACGCCGCCGCTCGGCGGGTACGGCACGACCAGCGTGACGGTGCGCGACGGGTAGGTCTGCGCCGAAGCCGGGACAGCGGCCAGCACGGCGGCAACAACAGCGAGCACGAATGAGGTCGACGTCCGCACGTCTGGTCCTCCCTTTTCTTGCGGTCTTTTGGCCCGACAAGGCCATCCGAAATGAAAAAACCCGCCGGCTCCGGAGCGAGGCCGGCGGGTCAGACTAGCCTAATCTCACAAACAATAAAGGATCGGGCCCGTCAGTGCACGCTGGTGCTGACTTCCTGACGCAAGCGCGTGATCTCGTCCTTTACCTGCAGCTTCTTCCGTTTCAGTTCCGCGATCTTCAGGTCGTCGGTCGACGGGTGGGCGAGCGCCTCGGCAATTTCATCCTCGAGCGCCCGATGCCGTCGTTCCAGTTCCGAAAGATGCGATTGCATGGACATGTGGGAGGTCTCCTCAGGTTCTTCGGCCTGACTTTACAAATATGTCACGAACCGGCCGGCAAGTCGACTTCCGTGCTTTCCCGTAATGTCGCACGGGACGGAGAAAATCGCCCGCCGCGGCGCTTGCAGCCAGGGGTCGAAAAAGCGATACTTATCCAAGGCTTGGCGCGCCGGCGGGCGGCGGCACCGGCTCACTCCTCGGCGACGCGATCCACATGACCAAAGAGGAAGAACGCGAGCTGCGGGGGACGCTGGCGCGCCTGATGCAGGAGCATCGGGACCTCGACGCCGCGATCGAAGCGTTGCAGAACGCGCCCGGCCGCGATCTACTGCAGATTCAGCGACTGAAAAAGCGCAAGCTGCAGTTGCGGGATCGCATCACCTTCATCGAGGACCAGCTGACGCCGGATATCATTGCGTGAGCTTGGCTTATCCCGGCAGGAACAGCGCGAACGGCTCGTCGACCGTGCGGCGCAGGTGCGAGCGGTAGGCCGGATAGCACGGGTGTCCGTCGGCGATGCGGCCGAAGGCGATGTCGGGAACCCGCGCGAGCGGCACGAAGGCGACCGGCGCCGCGACCGGCATCAGCTGCGCGCCGCGCCCGACCTGCAGCGTGGTGATGATGCCGTACATCTCGCCCTGGATGGTCGGCCGCGCCACGATGATCAGCCGATACTGGCCCTGGCGATTGGTGATGAAATAGATGTGGCCCGACTGGTTGGGCACCGACACCACGCCCTGCTGGCTGAAGATCGCATCCTGGCGCTCCGACTCGCGGAAGATCAGGCACGAGGATGAATTCGAGCCAACAGATCTCCGTCCGGTACGCGTAGATTGCGCTGGCGTCGCTGAACGAGGGCCGAAGCGTCAGGTAGTTGCCCTCGATCCACGAGACGCCGGGCCGCGAGTAGAAGCCGAGCTCGCCGGGCGCGAGCCCGTGCAGCGGCAGCGCCGGCGGCGGCGGATCGGGCCGCGTCGTGCGCAGCGGGATGCCGAGCGCCTCCTCCAGCCGGATGGTGGTCGCGAGCGTGAACGACCGCCGGCCGGACAGCGCCTTCTCCAAGGTCGAGATGCTGATCTTGGCCTGGTCGGCGAGGCGCTGGCGCGAGATCCGCCGGCGCGCCAGCTCCTCGCGGATCAGCGCCGCCACGGCGCGGCTTTGCTCGTCGCTCAGCTGGCTGTCGACGGTGCCTGACATTCTCTCCCCTACGTCCAGCGCAGCACAACCCCTCACATATCCGCATCGACCCGCATTGAGCAAGGCCGGGGGCGGCGCGCCGTGGCGGAAGACGCGCGAACATGACGCTCACCGCACATCGGGCGATTCGCGCACAACAGCGGCGCGGATACGGGGAGCAGGCAATCATGGGAGCGACGCGACATGCGTGACGCGGTTCGGGCCTACAAGCCCTTGTTCGGTTTTGTCGTTTCGATGGTGGCGGCGCTGGCGGCGGCGCACGGCGCGGCGGCGCGGACCGTCACGCCGGGCGAGATGCGCGCCGGCGCGCTGCTGCTCAAGACCACTGACGACCGCTACGTCGAGGCACCGCGCGTCGGCACCGACGTCGACCTCACCGTGAGCGGCCCGACCGCGCGCGCGCGGGTCACCCAGATCTTCCAGAACCCGACCAGCGGCTGGGTCGAGGCGGTCTACGTCTATCCGCTGCCCGAAGGCGGCGCCGTCGACACGCTCAAGATGGTGATCGGCGACCGCATCGTGATCGGCGACATCAAGGAGAAGCAGGAGGCAAAGCAGATCTACGAGCAGGCCAAGGCGGCGGGCCACAAGGCGGCGCTCATCGAGCAGGAGCGGCCCAACATCTTCACCAACTCGGTCGCCAACATCGGCCCGGGCGAGACCGTGCTGGTGCAGATCGAGTACCAGGAGCCGGTGCGCCAGTCGGGCGACACGTTCTCGCTGCGCATCCCGCTGGTGGTCGGTCCGCGCTACAATCCGAAGCCGGTGATCCAGAGCGTCGACTTCGGCCTGCCCCCACCCGGCCGTGCTGCGCACGGCCACCCTCCCCCGCAAGCGGGGGAGGGATTCGCGCGCATCGCGCCGCCGGTGCTCGACCCGCGCGAGCATGCGCCGGTCAACCCGGTGGCGATCGTGGTGCGGCTGCAGGCCGGCTTCCCGCTCGGCGAGGTGAAGAGCCATCACCACGCGGTGAAGATCGACACGATCGCCGCCGACACGCACGCGATCCGCCTCGCCGATGGCCCGGTGCCGGCCGACCGCGACTTCGAGCTCACCTGGCGCCCCGCCGCCGCCAAGGCGCCCGCGGTCGGCCTGTTCCGCGAGCGCGTCGGCACGGCCGACTACCTCATCGCCTTCGTCACGCCGCCGGCCGTGCCGGCGACGGAAGAGAAGCGGAGCCGCGAAATCATCTTCGTCATCGACAACTCCGGCTCGATGGGCGGCACCTCGATCGTGCAGGCGAAGGCGAGCCTCGCCTACGGGCTCGGCCGCTTGCGGCCGAGCGATCGCTTCAACGTCATCCGCTTCGACCACACGATGGACATGCTGTTCCCCGACGCGGTGGGCGCCGATCGCGACACCATTGCGAAAGCGAAGAGCTTCGTCGCCGCGCTGCAGGCGCAGGGCGGAACCGAGATGCTCCCGCCGATGCGCGCCGCGCTCACCGACACGCGCGCCAACGATGCGTCCACCTTGCGCCAGGTGGTGTTCCTCACCGACGGCGCGATCCACAATGAGCTTGAGCTCCTCGACACGATCTCAGGCATGCGCGGGCGCTCGCGCGTGTTCATGGTCGGCATCGGCTCGGCGCCCAACAGTTTCCTGATGACGCGCGCGGCCGAGATCGGGCGCGGCACCTTCACCCATATCGGCTCGACCGAGCAGGTCGAGGAGCGCATGCGTGCGCTGTTCGAGAAGCTCGAGAGCCCGGTCGTCACCAACCTGACGGCGACGTTCGCCGATGCGCAGGCCGACGCCACGCCGGCGCTGCTGCCGGATCTCTATCGCGGCGAGCCGGTGGTGCTCGCCGCCAAGCTCGGCCGGCTGACCGGCGACCTCACGATCGCCGGCCGCATCGGCGACCGCCCGTGGACGATCACGCTGCCGCTCGCCAACGCGGCGGAGGGCAGCGGTATCTCGAAAGTGTGGGCGCGGCGCAAGATCGACGACGCCGAGGTCGCCCGCACCGTGCGCCGGCTCAAGCCCGAGGAGGCCGACTCGGTGATCCTCGCGCTCGCGCTCGATCATCACCTGGTGACGCGGCTCACCAGCCTGGTCGCGGTCGACCGCACGCCGAGCCGGCCCGACGGCGCCCGCCTCACCCGTAGCGACCTGCCGCTCAACCTCCCCGCCGGCTGGGATTTCGACAAGGTGTTCGGCACCGACGCGCCGGCCGACCGGACGACGCCCGACACGCGGCGCGCCGAGCGCCGCGACCGCACTCGCACGGCCGACCTCACGGCGGAAGCTTTTCGCGCGGTTGCCCAGTCGGCGTTGCCGCGGGCGGCGCAGCCGCAGGCCAAGGGCGTGCCGATCCCCGCGACTGCGACCGATGCCGAGCTGCGGATGTGGGCGGGCCTCGTGCTGCTCGCCGGCAGCCTGATGCTGGTGCTGCTCGGGCGCCGGCGGATGGTGAGGAGCCGCGCGTGAGCGCCTTTGGGGTTCCCTCCGCCCTCGCGGCGGAGGGACCGGGAGGGGGGCTCTCTTCAACCCCGGGGCAACGGGCCGCCCCCCTCCCGACTTCCCGTTTCGTCACCATCGCGGCGCTGGTGCTTGCCGTCCTCGGCCTCGTCCTGGTCGGCCAGGGGGTGTGGATCCACGCCAAGGCGCTGCTGGCGCAGGTGCTGTTGGAGCGCGCATTTGCGCGCTCCCTCGCGACGGGTGCGATCGTCAAGCCGTGGTCATGGGCCGACACGTGGCCGGTCGTGGTGATCGAGCTGCCGCGCCTCGGCGCGCGGGTGATCGCGCTCGAGGGCGGCACCGGCCAGGCGCTCGCCTTCGGGCCCGGGCACGTGGAGCTCACGCCCGACGCGGGCGAGCGCGGCACCGCCGTCTACGCGGCGCACCGCGACACCCATTTCGCGTTCCTGCGCGATGCCCGCATCGGCGACGAGATCCGCGTGACGCGGCGCGACGGCGCGACGTTCCGCTTCCGCGTGACCGCGACCTCGGTGGTGCACTGGGACGCATCGGGCATCGACCCGCTGGCACCCGGGCAGCGGCTGGTGCTCGCGACCTGCTGGCCGATCGAAGCGCGCACGCGCGGGCCGCTGCGCTACCTGGTGCATGCGGAGCTGGTGCGGTGATGGGGCGCCTTATCGTCCTGCCTTGCGCTCCGCCTTGCGGGCGTACATCGCCGCGTCCGCGCGGGCGAGCACGGCGTCGGCCTGATCGCCAGGCGCGAGCGTCACGCAGCCCGCCGAGGCGCCGACCGTGAGCGTCGCGCCGCCCCAGGCGATGCGCGTGTCCGCCACCAGCGCCTCCAGGGCGGCCGCCTTGGCGGCCGCTGCCCCTTCGTCCAGGTTCCACAACAGGACGACGAACTCGTCGCCGCCGAGCCGCGCCACCGTGTCGGAGGCGCGCACGTTACGCTGCAGCATTGCGGCGACGGCCTTGAGCACCGCGTCGCCCGCCGCATGGCCGTGCGCGTCGTTGACCGGCTTGAAGCGGTCGAGATCGACATAGGCCAGCGCGGCGCACGCGGCGTAGCGCGCCACATAGGCGAGCGCCCGCTTGAGCTCGCGCGCAAAGCCGCGCCGGTTGAAGATGTCGGTGAGCGGATCGACGTCGGCGCTCGCCTCGAGCTCGGCGACCCGGGCCCGCGCGGCGGCAAGCTCGAGTTTCAGCCGCTCGACTTCCGCCGCGAGGCGCATCGGCGCCGCGGAGACGCGCGCCGGAGCCGGCGCCGCATCGGCCTCGCGGCCTCCCCGTCGCGACGGCACGCGCGGGCGGGCCCGTCCGCCCGCATCCGCCCGCAAACTCCGCAGTCCCCGCCCCGCCATGGCACCCCAACCCCGCCCCAAATCAGGCGAGGTTTAGCAGGCGAGGATGAACGACCCGTTTCTCCAACGGGTTTCACAAGGCCCCCTCGCCCCCTCACCCCGACCCCCGATCAAGTCGGGGGCAGGCCCTCTCCCCGCAAGCGGGGAGAGGGAGCGCGCATGAGCAAGCGGCGAGCCCATGCATCGCTTCATCATCGTCACGCCAGGATGAAGACGCTCGCATGCGCCGCAAGGTCCGCCGCGGTCACGCCCGCGAGCGTCACCGTGTTGCCGTTGCCGTCGTCGATCACGGCCCCGGCACCACTGTCCGAGGTCGCGTTGATGATGTCGGCGACCGACGCGAAGATCGACGCATCGAACTGGAGACGGTCGTTGAAGCTGAGATCGGTCACCAGGTTGGCGCCGAAGTCGGGTCCGAACAGATAGGTATCGGGCCCGTTGCCGCCGGTGAGCGTGTCGCCGTCCCCGCCGATCAGCACGTCGGGGCCGTTGCCGCCGAGCAGGAGGTCGTTCCCGGCGGATCCGTCGAGGATATCGGCGCCGTTGCCGCCGCTCAGCGTCGTGTTCTCGCCCGCCTGGTAGTCGGCGTTCGGATTGAAGACGAAGATGGTCAGCGTGGTCGTGTCGGTCCCACCGTTGCCGTCGGCGACCGTATAGCTGAACGTGTCCCGCGCAACCGCATGCGGCGGCAGGGCACCTCCGTTCGGATCATAGACGTAGCTGCCGTCCGCGTTCAGCGTCAGGGATCCGTAGGTGCCGTCGATCGCAACGCCGACATTGGCCGCCGCCCCGTCGACCGCCTCGACGAACAGGACGTCGCCGGGGTCCGGATCGGTGTCGTTCGCCAGCACGCCGTCGGCCTCCGCGACGGTGATCGTCGCGTTCTTGGTCGTCCCGTTGCTGTCGGGCGCAGCGTCCGGGGCGTCGTTCAGCACCGCGTCGGCGTCGAGGATCACGTCCGCGAACTGGAAGAACTCGATGTCCGCGTCCCGGTCGGTGCCGTCCGGTACGCCGGTCCTCTGGTCGACGACCTCGATCGAGCCGTCCATCAGGAGGTTGACGATGTAGTCGGCGCGGACGGAGGTGTAGACGGCCGTATCGCTGCCGTCGCCGCCGCCGAGCGTGTCGTCGCCGCTGTTGCCCTGCAGCAGGTTGCCGACGACGTTGCCCAGGATGGTGTCGTCTCCCTCGCCCCCTTCTACGTTCTCGATCAGCGAGAGGGTCTCGGTCGGGTCGTTCGGATCGGTGAGCGCGTTGGCGATGTTGCCGCGGGCGAAATATGTGTCCCCGCCCGCGCCGTCGTTGCCGAGATTGGCACGCTGCAGATGGGCCGCACTGGTGTCGAGGATGACCCATTGGCCCGGGTTGAGGTCGACCGACAGGTTGGTCGAGTAGTTGGAGAAGTCGTAGGTGTCCTCGCCGCCGCCGTCCCACAGCGTCATGAGGACAAAATTGTTGTCCGGCGCACCCTGGCCGACGCCGTCGATCGATTCCTCGCCGGTCGTCGTGCTCCAGGTGTAGGTGGTGTTGCCGTTGTAGGCGCTCGCGCCGTAGTTCGCCCCGTACATGTACTGCAGCGCGGCGATGTCGTTTTGCATGAAGGTGGTCGGATGATCGGGTGCATTGTCGCCGTTGCCGGGGTTGTCGCCCGGAAACTGGCGATAGGTCATCACCGAGTATTCGTAGGAATCGTGATCGGCCGGCAGCGTCGGGAACTCGACGCCGTCGCCGTCCTGCGTGACATGGCCGTGCTTGAGGCCGAGATTGTGCCCGGTCTCGTGCATGATGCCGGCCGCATACTGGAAGCTGCCGAGCACCGGGTTGTCGTAGCCCGTGACGTTGTACCAGCTGTCGCCCTGGGAATAGGGCGGCGAGAACGGCGCGTCGCCGTTCGTGTGCGTGAGCTCGGGCGGGTTCGCCTCGGCGGTGTCGATCGTGTGCAGCCCGGTGTGCGTGGCGACGGTCGCGTCGTCGGTGTAGTTGATCGAGTCGGCTTCCGCATAGCGCAGGAGCGCGCCCGTATTCGTCGTCTCGGTGAAGGTCAGGTTGGCGAAGCTCGCGACGTTGGCGAGAGCCGTGCGCACGGCCGTCATCTGGGTCGCGTTGAACGTACTGAAGCCGTTGACCGCCTCGTAGTCGTCATATTCTCCCGCGGTGCCGGTGGGGAACGAGAAGTCGAGGCTTTCGGCGCCGGCGTCGCCCCACGCCCAACCCCAGAGAATGCCGTCGATGTCCTGATTGCCTGATTGGGTGACGACTACGGTCATGGAATGCTCCCTCGGTTGGATCCCAGGTCTGCGCGTCGCGGCCGTCCGGCGCGCTGGCATTGCCGCCTGCGCGGATTACACTGCACAGGGTCGCCGCTCACATCCAAAAAGTTGCATAGACAACCCGGAGTAGTCGCGGCGAGCTCCCAGGAAAAACCTTATCCTGGCCGTTTTCGCGTCGGACCGGTGGCGCAAATCGGACGAAAGATCGATATTGTGGCGCAGCGATCGATCGCATCTATTCAAATGCGAATGAACGCCGCGCGGCGCGCGCCAAAATCGAGGCAGGATGTCCGCCACATCCGTGGCATGTCCGGAGCGGTGGCCGGAGCCGTTTCGCCCAGGGGTCGAACGGCGGTGACCTGCCGGATCTCGTCGGGGAGACGCGAGGCACCCCTGTACGGCCGGCCGAATTCGTCATCCCCACCACGTCGAACAAATCCGCCAGGCCGATCATGCGCTAGGGCCTGTTGACATTCAGACCAAGTCACGCAGCCAGACCATAACTGCGGCGAGGCTGACCATCGAGAGAAAGTTGCGCGCGGTCTTTTCGTAGCGAGTTGCGACCCTGCGGTAGTGTTTGATTTTGTTGATGAAGCACTCGATCCGGTAGCGCAAGCCATAGGCGTTCTTGTCGTAGGCGATTTCGGCCGTACGCGAACTCAGCGGCGGGATCACGACATCGACTTCGGCCGCCGCGAGTTCGCTGCGGAAGGCGTCGTTGTCGTATCCCTTGTCGGCGATGAGGCTGATGAGCGTGAGGCCCTCGATGAGGATGCTGGCCTGAGTGGCCTCGTGTACTTGGCCTGCGGTGAGGGTCATCCGCATCGGATGACCAAGCGCATCGACGGCAATGTGGATCTTGGTACTCAAGCCGCCGCGCGAGCGCCCGATCGCCTGATTTTGAGTCCCCCTTTTGCGCCGGCCGAATGCTGGTGTGCCCGGACGATGGTGGCATCGAGCATGATCTGCTCGAAATTTGGATCGGCTGCCAAGGCCTTGAAAACACGATCCCAAACGCCCTTGCGGGACCACCGATTAAAGCGTTGGAACACACTGTTCCAGTGTCCAAATGACGGATGGAGATCGCGCCATGGCGCGCCCGTCCGTAACACCCAAAGCACCGCATCAACAAACAGACGATTGTCCTCGCCGTGGCGACCTTTGTCCCCATCCTTGCCCGGGACCAGATTCTCAATGAGTCTCCACTGTGCATTGGTCAGTTCGCGTCGAATCAAGATCGCCTCCCTTGGTTGCGATCTTCAATCACATTGCGGAGTCCCCGAGAATCCCCTGCCTAATGTCAACAGGTCCTAGAGCGGTTCCCGCAGTGCGTGGCCGCTCGCTCGGTCTGCTCCCTCTCCCCGCTTGCGGGGAGAGGGTTGGGGTGAGGGGCTCTTGCCGAGAGTTCGTGCGTGTGAAGGCCTCCTCACCCGGCGCGCGAAAACGCGCCGACCTCTCCCCGCAAGCGGGGAGAGGTGGAGCAAGCGGCACCGCCGTGCGTCGATTCGAACGGGAAGCCCTCTTGGTCGCCGATTCAGTCAGATTGAAGGGTATAGATGCTTTAGTTTAATTCGAGCATCCGCGGTGGTGAAGTGCCAGTCTGACTTGGTGTGGTTGGCATTGCGGTCATGCTCCCAGGCGCCGACTTCGTCGATGAGGGTTTGCTTGTCGGGAATACGGCGATCGAGGCACTGTGAAGTGAGCACCGCCAGTTCGGACTCGGCCAAATCGAGCCAACTGCCGTGTTTCGGGGTGTAGTGCCATTCGAAGCGTTCGGCCAGCCGCCTTGCTTCGGCCGCTGGAAACGCCTCATAGAGCGATGCCTTGGCATGGATGTTGAGGTTGTCCTGGACCAGGACAATCGTCTTGGCGTGCGAGAAACGGGTGTCGGCCAACTCCTTCAAGACGTGAGCATAATCGACGGCGCCGCGGTGATCGGTGACCTCGACGTGGCGCCAGCCTTCGAGCGGGGCGAACAGCATGAACAGGTTGGCGGTGCCGTTGCGTTCGTACTCGTAGTCGACGCGGGCCGGCCGCCCCCGCTTCATCGGGATCGGCACACGCGTCTCGGCGATCAGTTGCTTGGAGGTCTCGTCCAGACACACCAGCGGGCGATCAGGATCGCGTGGCCGCGTGTAGACGGCGAGCACGTCTTCCATCGCTGCGACGAAAGCGCTGTTGGCCTTCGGCGGGATAACCCATTGCTGCCGGCGATGGGGCTTGAGAGAGTTTTTTTAAAACGCGATGGATTGTGCTGTCGCTGGCGCGATCGACGATGGCGAGCTCCACGACCCTCTTCTCCAAGAGCCGTAAAGTCCAGCGCGCACGCCCCTTGGGCGGCTTGGAACAGGCCAGGGCGACAAGCTTGGCTTCCCTCTCGCCGTCGAAAATCGGCGGCACCACCGGCATCGCCCGCTGCTTGCGGCTCAGCACCGCCGCAAAACCTTCCTCCACCAGTTGCTTGCGCACCCGGTAAACCATGGAGGCACTGGTCTCCAGCGCCCTGATAATCCGGTTGTCGCTCCAGCCCTCGCCTGCATCCGAGACATCCGCCTTCAACAAGATGCGCGCCTTCAACAGCCGTTGTGCCGGGCTCTTTCCCTTCCGGATCAGCGCCTCCAGCTCGGCGCGCTCGTCTGTGCTCAGTCTGACCACATATTTCTTTACCGCCACATCCTTTCCAGCCATGCTCGCCTCCATCAAACGTGCCGCGTGGCGAGAAAATCACAATATCCAGATCCTCGCAAATAGCTTGAAGCGAGCGACTAGTAGAGCGGCGTCAAGTGCTGCCAGCCGCCGCCGCGCTCGAGGCTCGGTCCGTGCCCGCCCATCACCGACGCCTCCGCCGGGTGAGCCGCCACGCCGAGCCGCGCCTGCCCGGCGTTGGACACGAGCAGGGCCGCAGCCACCAGGCCGCCGGCGACGAGCACCGCCGCCATGGCGCCGAGCCGGCGCCGACGCACGCCCCGCGGGGCCGACGTCACCCGAAGCGGATCGAGAAAAGCGTACCTGTCCATGACATGTCTCCGCAGTCACGATTTCCCTTGTGTGGCATCCTGCGCCGCGCCGGACGAATCGCCTGTGAGCTGGTTCACGCGAGCAGTTATGCCGCACGCTCAGTAGTTGTGGTATCGCCGCCCGCACCGACGCCGTCGGCGGCCGGACCGGGCGCGGCAACCGCCTATTGGACGGCGGGAACCAGCAGGCCGATCAGGACGGCGATGATGGCGATCACGACGAGCCCGCCGTCGACCGCGTCCACCTCGTCGTCGCTCAGCGCGCGCAGCTCCGCGCCCGCCTCGGCGATCGCGTTCGTATCTTCGGTCATCGGATGTCTCCCAATCGCTTGTCCATGCTCCGTGCGTCGCCGGTGCGCACGATCCGGTTCAGCGCCAGGGCCGGCCGTGTTCCGCAGGGAACACCGGGCCGTGGTTCGGCGCTGGCGGGAGGGCCGGAGACTTCGAGGCTGCGGCTTACTGGATGGCCCGCTGGAGCCTGTCCCCGACTTGATCGGGGGCGGGTGATGACAACCGAGAGGCATCATTAGCGGGCTTAACCCGCCAATGAGGGACACCCTGCCTCAAGGCTCACGCGCAATCGAGCCGCACGCGCATCGACGGTCGCCCTGTCGCCGCGCCCGCGTGGGCGACCCCTCAGTACAGAGGCTGGTAGTGATGCCAGGCGCCGCTGCGCCCGAGACCCGTTTCGCCTGGGTGCAGCTCGGGCCCGTCCCTGGCGTGACTGATCGCCGCCCGGTAACTGATCAAAGCCTGCTCCGCCCGCCCCGCGTTGGAAACCAGCACGGCGGTCGTCACCAGGCCGCCCGCGACGATCACGGCGACCGCAGCCATTACGGCGGTCCGGCGCCTGAGGGTGCGCCGGTTCTGCATCAACGTATGCCTGTGCCTGGCGAGAATATCGAACCTGTCCATGACATCTCTCCGTTGTCGTGTGTTGCTGAACCGCATGTGGGACGGCGCCGGACGATTGCCTGTGACCTGGTTCACTAGTGGGGAAGATGCCGCACGATCAGCGATTGCAGAATGCAGGCCTGATCGGATGCAGCAACGTCCCGCCGCGCGTATAAGCGCAGCGCGCGCAGAAGGCCGCGAGCGGCGGCCATCCCGCCGCTCTCGCGCGGGCAAGCTTCGAGGCTCGGCGCACGCCCTTCGAGGCTCGGCGCACGTCCTTCGAGGCTCGGCGCACGTCCTTCGAGGCTCGGCGCACGTCCTTCGAGGCTCGGCGCACGAAGAGTGCGCCGAGCGCCTCAGGATGACGATGCGCCGAGCGCCTCAGGATGACGATGCGCCGAGCGCCTCAGGGTGAGGAGGGTTGCCCCTGCAAGAGGTATTGCATCTCAAAATGCGTGCGGGCACCCCTTGTCGGTGCCCGCGGCCGTTCCGCGCACGAGGGCGCGCGGCGCTCCCCGTTGCGATCGGCCGGTGCCGATCGGTTCAGAATACGGTGTCGTCGCGACGCCGGATGCTGCCGCGCCCGAGGCCGATCTCACTCGGACGCAGCAGGGGCGTTTCGTCCGCGTGACGGGCCACGGCGTGCCCGGCGCGCCCCGCACCGGGAACGAAGAAGGCGGCCGTCACCAGGCCGCACGCGACGATCAGCGCGAGCGCGACCATGGCGGTGATCCGGCGCCGGCAGGTGCGCCGCTCCTGCGCCGAGGCCGGCCAGGGCTGTGGCAGAAAGTCGATCCTGTCCATGATATCTCCCCCGCTGTCGCGGTCTGCTGAGGCGACAGCTAGGACCGCGCGGGGCGATCGCCCTGTGAGCTGGTTCACCATCGGGGAAGATGCCGCACGTTCAGCGATTGCACAGGGCGCGACCGCAATCGACGAAAACGGCGCCGCGCGTGAGCGTAAAGCGCGCGCGCTCTGGAGGGTTTCCCGCTCGTTCTGAACTCGTCATGCGCGGGCTCGACCCGCGCATCCCGCTTAGGATGGCGCTGCTGTGCTCATCTTATCGGGATGGCCGGGACAACCCTCGCCGCCTTAAGCGGCTCGCCCGGCCATGACGAGCGTGGGTTATTTCGATCAGGAAAGACTCCTAGAAAAAGCTGCTGCCGATGTGGCCGTGGATGCCGCTGCTCGTGATGGCCGCCTGAATATCATCCTTGGTGAGGTGCGGGTATGCCTCCAGGAGCTCCTGTGCCGTGGCGCCCTCGCCCAACTTTCGCAGGATGAGCTCTACAGTGATGCGCGTGCCGCGAATCACCGGCTTGCCAAGCATCACTCTCGGATTGATTTCGATCCGATCGGTCGTCGTCATTCTCGGCCAGGTTCCGGATGCGGACAGCCCGCCTATCCAACGATGATACCGAACAACGATGTCCTTGGCGAGGAGAAGAGCCAAATCCCGGGGATGACTCGCTGGACTTTGAACCTCCGCAAGAGCCCCCCACCCCGCCGCGCTGAAGCGCGGCGACCCTCCCCACCGCGCAAGAGCGCGGGGGGAGGGATGGAGCAAGCCTCGCGCGAGTCATTTCCGCAAAACGTCGAGGCGGCCTTCAAGGTCCTGTAAGGCGCCGAGCGCCGACGCCACGGCGCGGCGCCACGGCGCAATGCGTGAGGAGGTGGAGCGCCGGGAACCGTGGTGCGGCATCGACCGCACCGGTAACGCCTCCGCTGCCTGCCTCCCGGCGAGCCGGGAGGGACAGGGTGGCCGCCTTTCGGCGCTCCACCGCGACGCCTGACGGCCGCCGGTTCCGTCGCCTTCCTCCGAAGGCATCGGGCCGGACTGGCCGGCCGCGGAACCTTAGGCCGCGCGGGAGCGGACTCGAGGCCCGCCCCGCCTGGCACCGCTCCCCGCTCCATCGTTCGGGGCCTCGAGTTCCACCGAACGACGTCTTCACCGAGCCGGGACGGCGCTTATGAACATGCGGGCGCGCCGGAAGGCAAGACAATAATGTTCGGAAATCAGGAAAAAGTTTCGGGATTCGGGAAAGAGCATGACTTCACCTCTCCCCGCTTGCGGGGAGAGGTCGACGTGCGAGCGCGCTTGCGCGAAGCAAGTCGAGTGAGGGGGCCTATCCATGGGCTCGGTCTCGCATTGGAGCCCCCTCACCCGGCGCGCAAGGGCGCGCCGACCCCCGATCAAGTCGGGGGCAGGCTCTCTCCCCGCAGGCGGGGAGAGGTGGAGCAAGCGGCACCGCCTGCGCCCCGGAGTTATCCCCAGCTTCCTTTCCGAGTTTCAGAAATTCCGGCGTCCCGCCCCTGGCGGCGGCGGCCGGTGCATTCCACATCCCGCCTCGATACCTGGTGATCGCCAGACAGGAGACAGGATGAACGCCACGCCCGACCTTCCCGACTATCAGAAGCTCATGCTGCCGCTGTTGCGCATCGCGGCCGAGCGCGAGACCTCGCTGCGCCTGGCGGTGGACCGCCTGGCGGACGAGTTCGCGCTCACCGCCGCGCAGCGCGCCGGCGCCGTGCCGAGCCGCCGCTTCCCCGTCCTCCAGCATCGCGCCCATTGGGCGCGGACGCACATGCTGCGGGCCGGCCTCATCGAGCGCCGCCCGCGCGGCGCCTTCCGGGCGACCGCGCGCGGCCGCGCGCTGCTCGCCGACATGCCCGACCGCCACGACCTCGGCGCGACCGCGCTCATTCCCGAGCTCGCGTCGGCGCCGACACGCGCCAGCAAGGCGCGCGCCGCCAAGACGCCAGCCCCGCAGGCGCCCGCGCCGCAGGCGCCAGCACCGCAGGCGCCGGCGCCCGTGCCGCCGCCCCTCGCGCCCGCTCCACCCGCCGAGCGCCTCGCCGCGGCGGCGGACGAGCTCGACGCGGCGCTGCGCCGCGCCGTGATCGAGCGTATTTTCGCCATCGCCGAGGTGCCGCGCCGCGCCGCCTTCTTCGAACGCCTGGTGGTCGACCTCCTTCTCGCCATGGGCTACGGCGGCGGGCGGGACGAGGCCGCGATCCGCCTCGGCCGCACCAGCGACGGCGGCGTCGATGCCGTGATCCTGCTCGACCCGCTCGGTCTCGACCGCCTCTACGTCCAGGCCAAGTGCTGGGAGCGCACCAACTCCGTCGACATCGCCAGCGTGCGCGACTTCGCCGGCAGCCTCGACGACAAGAAGACGGCGCGCGGCGTGCTCATCACGACCTCGCGCTTCAGCCGCGCGGCCGCGGACTTCGTCGGCGGCATCCACCGGCCGATCGTCCTCATCGACGGGCCTGAGCTCGCGCGGCTGATGATCGTGCACGGCATCGGCGTGCGGGAGGGGCGGACGATTGCCGTGAAGGCGGTGGACGAGAGCTATTTCGCGCAGCGAGAGACTCCGCCTGCCCGATGATCTACAGGCGCGCGTGAATTATCTTCGCGACCGCAGGGCTCGAGAGATACTGGACGATCGAATGGCGATCCGGATCGCCGTCGGCGATCTCGGTGCTGTCCTCCACGCCGTCAAAGCCGATCGACTGCGCGATGATCCCGCGCCCGAGCGTCACGAAATCATCCTTGTGGCGGCAGTTAAACCAGCTGCCGATCGGCGGGGTGGGCATCGACCCGCGCACCGGGAGAATGGACTTGAACATCCGCACGCTGAGCGGCGAGCCCAGAGTCACGTACAGCGGCACGTCGCGGCGCTCGAACCTCGCGTTGGCAAGGACCCGATAGCTCACCACGGTCCCCAGCGAATGGGCAACGACGATCACCGGATCGGGCTTGCCGTCGAAGATCGCGGCGCCGACCTTCCGGTCGATCTGTGCCGCCAGGACCTTGTCGTTGATGTAGGTGACGGCCTGGCGGAGGAACAGGCGCGCGACCAGCTTGCCCTTGATGGGGAGCACCCGTTCGAGCACCGACGCGAAATTGACGATCCACCCGACGTGCGGGACGCCTTGCTCCACCGCTTCGGCGGGCAGGCCCAGTTCGAGCGCGGCCGCTGCAAGCTCCGCGTCGGTCACGCCCGCCGCGTCCGCATATTCCTGCAGGAGGCCGGCAGCCAGTCCGGTCGAGGTGGTGGACGGCCCCATTTCCGTGGCAGCGCTGATGGTCAGGCCGGCGAGGAGATCCGCATAATAGCCGACCGCGATATCCGGCCGCGGCTTCGGCGCGAGCCCGGCCGCAGCCCAGCTCCGCACCAGCGCATCCCACCAGGTGCGTTCGATCGACTCGGGCGTTTCGCCCTCGTTGTTGATCCCATGAACGAAAGCGAGGCGCATGGCTCTCACAGCGCGTTCAGAGCGTCGATCAGGCCCGCCCCTGCGGCATCGCCCTGGAACGTCGAAATCGGCGATTCGGTAAGGTGAGCCGTCAGCTCCCAGCAGCGGCGGTGCACGTCATGACGGCTTGCCTGGATGTGCTGCCAGCCGACCCGCAGCAGCGGCGTCACCCCGGCGACATTGACCGTTGCGGCGGGCGTCTTCTCCCAGACAAACGAAGGCGCGTTCGCGCGCCGTTCTTTCCTCGGCAATTTCGCGACCTTGGGAACCTCGACGTAGAAACCGCCATCAGGGCGCCGCTCGAGCTCGAGCTGGGCCAGCATGGCAATGTCGAACGGCACATCCTGCTCGTGCCACTTGTAATAATAGCACATCCGCCGGATGTTCGAGACGTCGCCGATGGCGTTGTAGAGATAGGCCGCGACGATGCCGTACATCGGGTCGGCATGCTTCGTATAACGCATATCCGTTGCCAGGATTGCCGTATCCTCGGCGTTGAGCGTTCGCGCCGAGAGCCCCTTCAGCGCTTCCGCGGCGCTGAGCCTTGGTGGTGGCCCTGGCGACGGATACCGCCCGCCCCAGGCCAGGAGCTCGACCCCGCCCGCCGATCCATCAGGGCCTAGGCCCTTGTCGATGATCGCCGTGCACCAAAGCCGGTGGTGCAACGGAAGCGCCGCGAACAGATCGGCCATCCGCACGACCGCGACGCCGCTCCGGCCGCTGTCGGCGAACGGCTTGTCGACGAATGCAAGCAGGTTCTGTCGCCGACGCTGCCCAAAACCCTGGAGCAGGCCGTCGGCCGTCGGGATTGAAATGGGCGGCAGGAGTCCGGGCGCTTCCACGACCGGCGCATCCGAGTTGCTCGACAGGAGCAAGGGGCTGGGCCGGTCGCGCGCGATGGAATCGCTGAGCACCGGCCCGACGAGGGGCTGCAAGGCTTCCACATAGGGCCTGCGCCATTCCGAAAGCGACCGGTCGATCCGCTCGTTCTGCGCCTCGGCGCGCTCCGTTGCAATCGTCGACTGCCTCGCCTCGGCGTCCGAACGGGAAACCGTTCCGGCGGGCCCGAAGTCGACATAGCGGTTGGTGATCGGCCGGAAGCCGGCATCGCACTGCGGCACCTGCAACTTGCCGACTTCGAGCGCCGCGTCCGGGACGTTCCTTTCCAGATAGGTGGCCAGGCTCTGGCTGGAAACGATCATGCGCCCCGTCTCCAGGTAGAGCTCATCGAGCGCTTCCGGTTCGGCCGGCTTGGACAGCGCCCGCATCAGGACGCTGGAGAAGACGCAATAGGCTGGCTTTCCCCCCTTGGCCGGGACGGCGAACGACGCCTCGCCGTCCTGCGAGGAGAAGAAATTGTCCTTCTGGATGACCCCCGCCATTCCCCTATAGCGATCGACCACCGAGCTCGCGAGCCCCTGCACGACCAGCGGGCTCCGGCAGGCATCGCTGATGAACGCGATCTGCTTGGGACCGTAACTCGCCAACATGTCGCGGAAGCCGACCGCGCTGATGCGCGCGTTGGGCTGGTCGGGGCCGTCCGAAAGAATTCAATACTGGTCCTGCGGCGCGTGGAGCCCATGCCCGCAGAAATAAACGACGATGCGCGACCGATCGAGCAGGCGTTGCGGGTCTCGCTCGCCCGTCGTGGCATTGAGGGGCGGCGTTAGCGCGTCCTGAATACGCGCGACGGTGACGCGGCCCGCCTGGTCGTCGATCCTGACGACGTCATACCCTTCGCCGGCAGCCCAATCCGACAACGTTTGCACCGCGGTGAGGACGCCCTGAAGCTCGGGCATCGTCGCCGCCCTATGCACGCCGATGGCGACAAAGAGGGGCAGTGCCATCCCGGCCTCGCACACGCATCCCTTGTACGGGCGGAGAATACCACGTTCGGCTCATGCAGCCTAGAATGGGGGTGTCCACTCGCTCCCGGGCGGTCACAGGTGGGAGCCGTCATGGGCAGCGAGGGTTGATCCGGCCTTCCAAGGTTCGATCGCCTCGGCACCGATCGCCCAGCTGGGCCGCCATGGGATGCGCCGGCGCCGGCGCGCAAATGCGACGAGGGCGAGGACAGCGATCATCGCCAGGACAGGGGCATGCTCGACGAAGGGCGAGAACATCGTGGGGCTCTCCGCTGCGGAGAACGCCACGTCCCCCGCGATGAGCCCTCAGACGGACACGGGATCAGGGATTTGGCGGACGGAGCCGCGGAGAGGATCGTCATGTGACACGGGTCACGCGGGGTGCGGCGCTCGCTGCCAAGGTCTGGATTCGGCACCCGCCGAGCATGGAATTGGCTCGCTCGAGATCGCAGGGCGAGATGCGAAAGCTTCATTCCGGGACGCGGCGCGGCCGATTTGCTCCCGGCCGCTCGTGCTGATCGACGGCGCCGAGCTCGAGCGGCTGATGATCGTGCACGGCATCGGCGTGCGGGAGGGGCGGACGATCGCGGTGAAGGAATTGGACGAGGGATATTTCGGGTGTGTCGAATCTTCTTCCCAGAGTTGTCATGGCCGGGCTTGTCCCGGCCATCTCGATAAGTGTGGCACGGCCCTGCCATTTGAATCGGGATCACCGGGACGAGCCCGGTGATGACGCTACCCGCGCGAGTCGCGGGAGCATAGCGCCTGGCGGCGCGCGCGGCTGTTCCCCAGGGAACACGCCACGACGCGCGTGTGGAGCGCATCACCGCCGCTCACGTGCCCGCGACCACGGCGTGAACCGGCAGGGTCGTCCCCTGACCCATGGGCACGGCCGACGCGGGGCTTCGTCGTCGGGCCGCAGCACAAGGAGCCCGCTTCCGGGCTCCACATCCAGGAGGAGACGACGATGGGTATCTTCGACACGACGGCGACGTTCAGCATTGCGTTCACGCGTCCGCCCGTGGTCGGGCCGACGCTCGGCTACTACATCGAGGGCACGGCGGCGGACGACGTGCTGTACGGCTCGCAGGCTGCCGACATGCTGGTCGGGCTCGACGGCCACGACACCCTGTACGGCGGCCTCGGCAACGACACGCTCGACGGCGGCCTCGGCAACGACGTGCTCAACGGCGGCGCCGGCGCCGACAGCTTCCTGGGCGGCCTCGGCATCGACACGGTGAGCTATGCCTACGCCGGGATCGGCGTGACCGCCGATCTCGCCACCGGCGGCCTCACCAACGACGCGGCCGGCGACCGCTACGACGGCATCGAGGCGCTGTTCGGCTCGAATTTCGGCGACATCCTCAACGGCAACGCCGGCAAGAACACGCTCGCCGGCAGCGGCGGCGACGACTGGCTGTTCGGCCAGGGCGGCAACGACATGATCCGCGGCGGCGCCGGCCTCGACCACCTCAGCGGCAACGCCGGCAACGACACGTTCGTGTTCGCGCCGGGCGAAGGCGGCGACGTGCTCAACGATTTCCAGAGGTTTCAGCCGCACGTCGGCGGCGACCTCATCGCCCTCGAGGGCTTCGGCGCGAGCCCGTTCGGCGCCGACGGTTTCCTCGACACGCTGTATGATGCCGACGGCGACGGCACGCTGGTGGGCGACGGCTGGTACACCTGGATCGGCCAGCCGGACAGCCCATCAGTCGTCTACAACGCGACCGACCACACGCTCTACCACGTGCAGATCCAGAACGACTACGACTCCGACAAGTCCGCCTGGTTCACCACCATCACCGGCGCAACGCCGATCGTTACCCTCACCAACGCGCCGACCCTGACGGCGGAGAACTTCGTGGTGATGTGACGAATTCCTGCGCGAGGAGGTGGAGCTTGTCGTCGCCCCCGATCGGGGGCGAGGGCAAGGCTTGACCGGGCGACAATCTCTCGCCTTGTCGTCCCCCGTCCCCGATCAGGTCGGGGATAAACTCCAGCGGGGGACCCAGTAATCCCTGTGATCGAAGCGAGGCACGGAGAAGCCGCGGGCACCAACCCGCACCGGGCGTACTGGGTCGCCCGGTCAAGCCTTGCCCTCGACCCGATCGGGGGCGGGCGACGACAACGCCCCAAAGACAGGAGTGAAAGCGATGCACAGCCCGATCCTTGCGCCCCTGGTGGCGCTCGTCCTGTGGTCATTCGTCATGTGGGCCTGGCTCTACGCGACGCGTCTTCCGGCGATGATGAAGAACCGGATCATCTACGATCCCCATCGGCCCGCCGAGGAGTTTCACGCAGCGCTTCCCGCGCCGGTGCGCTGGAAGGCGGACAACTACAACCACCTGATGGAGCAGCCGACCCTGTTCTATGCCGTGACGCTCGCCTTGGCGTTGGCCGGCGCCGGCGCAGGCCTCAACACCGCTCTGGCCTGGCTCTATGTGGCTTCGAGGATCGCCCACAGCATCGTCCAGGCGACCATCAACCTCGTCGCGCTGCGCTTCGCCATCTTCATGGCCGGATCTCTCGTCCTGCTGGCGATGTCGATCCGCGCGGCGATCGTCGTGTTCTAGAGGGTTTCCCGCTCGTTCTGACTCGTCATGCGCGGGCGAGCCGCTTAAGGCGGCGAGGGTTGACCCGCGCATCTCGATTGTCGTGGCACCGCCGTACCTCAATGATCGGGATGGCCGGGACAACCCTCGCCGCTTATGGCGGCTCGCTCGGCCATGACGAGCGTGGCAATTCGAGCGGGCAACCCTCCAGGGAACGTCGAGAGTCTGTGCCTTGTCGGCGCGCCCCGATCTCGGGGCTGCGCAGCGACCATCCTCACCGTCTTTCACGGTCCTGCTTCTTTCGCCGATCGGAACAGGACACGCAGACCGTCAGAGAACTGCTTGCGGCAGAGCGATGAAGGCGCAGCCCGTCGAAGCTGCCACGATGTCTCGATGGCCGAGCGAAGCCACCGCAAGATCTTGTGAGCCTCGCTGTCTGCATTCTCCTGGAGAAGCTCGAAAGGAGCTTCGCTGAAACGGCGCTCGCGCTCCTCGAGGTTCGTATAGAGAGGAATCACCACCTTCCCGCTCTCGACGATCCGCCCGCAGATGTCGTGGGCCGTTCCGTCGCGGATCAACGCCTCGCCCACGTCGCAGAACACGACCGCCGCCACGCCGGGCTCCATGATCAGCCGCTTCGCTTCATCCACGGTCACCGCGATCAGGTTGACGCCCTGCTTGTCGAACAGGTTGACGATTCCGAGAGGGCTGCCGGCGTACGAGTATCTGAAGGCATACTGGCACACGGCGTGAGCGTCATCGCCGACCAGCAGCACGG
The DNA here is from genome assembly GCA_963777755.1 of uncultured Alphaproteobacteria bacterium. GTDB lineage: Bacteria > Pseudomonadota > Alphaproteobacteria > Rhizobiales > Xanthobacteraceae > DATFWC01. Next base: position 454,874 of record CAVZSC010000034.1, on the reverse strand, counting down.
TGAACCACGACGGGTCTGCAGCGAGCCCGCGGTCGGCCTGCACCGGCCGGGTGCGCGAGCCCGGAGCAGCGGTCCGGGACACGGAGGGCCCGCGCGAAGCGGCGCAGTGAGCAAATTCCTCGACCCAGCCGCAGGTCTTCAGGAGGTGCGCGTAGAGCGCATCCTCATCCTGGCAGGGGAACAGATGCGTCGCGGTCCAGCCGGCTCCCGGGGGCGAAACCGCCGCGCCGACGGCGATCCGCGCAATCACCAGATCCGCGAAGGTGTAGCCGGCGGGTATCTGCGGCAAGGCCCAGCGCGGGACGACCTTAAGAGCGCGCTCGAGCAGCTCATCCGGGACCGGGTCCATGAACAGAGCGGCCGCCTGCTGCCGGCGAGGCCGCGTATTCGAGTCGAAAAAGAACGTGGAGAGCGGAACCACATGGTCGGCCGCGGCACGCAGCACGTAGACATGACCGGGCGAACGTGCGGATTCGTAGTGGGCCGGACCGCCCTCGCCGCTGCCACGATACGGGTGCACGGCGAACCAAAGCGCGACATCCGGGTCCGTGGTGACGTCGAGCATGCCGGTCGGCGCGCCATAGTGCTGCGCAACTGAAACCAGGAATTGACGGTTGGTGCAGGCGGCATGGATGGACGGCAGATCGGTGAGCTCGGTCGCGTGAGCAAGTGCGCCGGGCCCGCTCCACTGGTAATCGCGGATGAAGGTCTCGAAGTTGCCGCCGAATTCCTGCTCGAAAAATGTCCGGGTGAATTCGTCTGCCGTCCGCAACCAGGCCTCGAAATAGGACGAAAGGCCCCGGCCGAGTCCTTCCGGCTCGCCCGGATGAGCGGTGCGGAAGCGGGAGGGAACGATGGCAAGCCTCCCGTCAGCTAACCGGTATTCCTTCGTCTGTCCGCGCAGGACGATCAGGTGTTCCGACGCCGTGTAATCACCATAGATCTGCTCCATGGCGGCGGCGTATTCGGCGTATGTCGAGGCGGTGAACTCTTCCATCGTCGTGTCCCGCACTGACGTCCCGATCGTGTCGCGCGGACACGGGTTGGGTCGCGCATCGGGCCCGCGGGTTCAGGCGGAGCGAGTCGCGTGCGCGACCATGATGTCGATCAGCCTTGTCTCAAGCCGGACACGTGCGCGCGATGCGGGAAGCGTGTCATGCCGCCGAGCGGGCCGCATGCAGAAGGCCGCCCGGCGCGGCGGCCTCCCGATTTGCGACGCGGATGCGCGTTCCGCCCTTGCAGAACCGCCGGGTCTCCGCTCGTCCCCGCGCAAGCGGAGACCCGGAGACCAGAGCAGGACGTCCTGGATTCCCGCTGGAGCCCGCCCCCCCGGCTTGATCGGGGGCGGGAATGAGCGGAGCGCGCGGACGTCGCGCCGGCTATTGCGTTTTCTGGCGCGGGTCATCCTTCGGGTCGAGGTAGGTGAGACCCCACGGCCCGGTCGTGTTGATCTGGATGACCGTGTCTTCGTCGATGGAGAGATAGTGCGCCATGCCCGGCGCCATGACGAAGAAGCTGCCGGCGGGCAGGACCTGGGCCGTTGCCGGATCGGCGCTCGTGCCCATGCCCAGGCGAGCCGTGCCCGACAGCACGGTGACGATTTCAGGCTTGGGGTGCGTATGCGGCCCGATGCGATAGCCCTTCGGCATCCGGGCCCGCATGGCGAACGTCCCATCCTTGGCGGGGTCGCCGTACAGCACCGCCACCTCGGCTCCGGCGGGCAGCGCGGCGGGACCAGGGCCCCATTTGACGTCCTGGGCCGCGACCACCTTGTGGGCATCGGCGGTCTGGGCGGCGGCGGTGGCTCCCATGGCGATGCCGGCGATCATGCTGCCGGCGAGCAGCGAGACCAGACTCTTCATCGCGTATCTCCCTGGAATGCCCGACCGTTCACCGCACCGGTGCGGGACACCGTCGAGCCTGCCAGGATAGCGCCCGCGCCGTGGCGCAAGTTGGGCGTTCGGCATGGCGCGCGGGAATGTCACACGCGACCTTCCCTGAAGATGCTCACACCGCCTCCGACAGCGGTCGCGTGGCGCGCATTGCGCACGGGTCCGCTCGCCAGCCGCGGCGGCGCTTCAGTAGAGCGGCGCGTAGAACTGCCAGCCGCCGTCGCGTTCGAGGCCCGCTCCGCCAGAGGGCGGGACCGGCGCCTCGGCGGGGTGGGCGGCGACGGCGTGCCGCGCCTGCCCGGCGTTGGACACGCACAAGCCCAGAGCCACCAGGCAGCCGACGATGAGCACGGCAAGCGCAGCCGTTGCGCCGAGCCCGCGCCGGCGCGTGCTCCGGCGCCGGGCTGACGTCACCCGCAGCGGATCGAGAAAATCGTACCTGTCCATCACAGTCCTCCGCAGTCACTATCCTTGTGTGGCACCCGCAACGCGACCGGCGAAGGCGCGTGTGAGCTGGTTCACTCGAGCCGGTAGCCCGCGCGAACAGGGGCTGCAGCATTGCCTATCGCAGCGAGTACGGCACGGGCGGCAACCCCGTCCTATTGGATGGCCGGAACCAGCAGGCCGATCAGGACGCAGATGATCGCGCGCACTACGAGCCCGCCCTCCACCGCATCCAGCTCGTCATCGCTCAGCGCGCGCAGCTCCGCGTCCGCCGCGGCGGTTGCGTTCGAACTCTCACTCATCAGGCGTCTCCACCGGTTCGTTCACCGCATGCGTCGCCGGCGTGCACCATCCGGTTCACCGCGGCGGGCGGCCGTGTTTCCTAGGGAACACGCCCCGCCCGCTCATGCCGCCTTTGCGACCACGCGCGCGCGGACGCGGATTGTGTCGCGGCTGGCGCCCGAGGGTTCAGGCGGAGATGAAGGACGAGATACGTGCGGGAAATGATGCCGCGCGCACTTGCCTCAACGCCGACAAGATCGCGTGAGCGGGCGCGGAGCTGCACGCAGAAGGCCGCCCGATGGGGCGGCCTTTAGGTTTGCGACGCGGCGTGCCGCGCGTGCGGCGCGGATCAGATGCGTCCGTACCAGCCGCCGATATGGCCGGCGATGGCATCGGCAGTGATGGTGAACCCGCCGACGCCGATGAGCTCGGCGCCGAAGATGCCGTCCCCGCGACGATCGCGACGGGGCCGAGCATGGTCACCTTGATCTCGGCTCCGCAGACCGCGTCGAGCTCGCCCGCCGACAGCGCGCGAACGCCGGTGTCATGATCCAGGTCGATGTGCGTCGAGGGCATGGCTACACGCGACCTTCGCTAAAAGAGCTTTGCCCGCCACCGTAGGCGCTCGAGACCCAGTAGCCGTCATCGCAGTACGCGCCCAGGAAGGACACGCCGTTGACTCTGAAATTGAAGATGACGTGGCATTCCGGGCGCGCTGCGCCGACGGCCTGGTCGAGCTCGGCCGGTGTGAGAGCGCGGATGTCGCTGTCGAGAGTGGAACCGGTCATGTCGGCAATCTCCCTTGCGTTGATCTGATGCATGATGGGGGATCAGCCGTCCGCCAGCGCGAGGCCCGCGAGCCGCGCGAGGTCGATGTGGGTCGAGGGCGGCGGAGCGGGCGGACAGAAGACCACCCCGGCCGGCCCCGTGGCGAAGCCCCCGAGCCCGATGCCGCCGGTTACCACCTCCAGGTCGCAGGCCTCGAGCAGGCGAATGCCTTCGCCCAGGTCCGATTGCAGAGAATTGATCTTGCTCACGTCTCGTCTCCTCTGTTGACGGCCGCACCCGTCGCAGCCTGCTCGACGCTCTGCTCTCCGAGGCGTTGGCACCGACCGAAGCTCCTAGCCTTGAGAAGGTTGCCTAGGCAATGATCAGGACGAAATCGGTCCATTCCCCAATTCATCGGAAGAACGATGGCCTGCGCATCCTCGCGACCCGGGTTCGTGGCCGGGTCTCCGAGCGAGCCGCTATGATGTTTGGATGGCGAATCTTGCACCCAGCGAGTCATTACTCAATGCTGCGCGGAAGGGGCTAATCACTTGGGGCGAATTCAGCCGCCGATATCGAACGGAACTCCAGGAAGGCGGTACTATCGACAAACGCAATCGAAGCATAAAGAATCACGGCCAGAAGTTTACGCTCCGGTTGCTGCAGAGGCTGGGCCAGTCTCAGAACGTGACGCTGATGTGCCACTGTGACGAGGATCAGCAACAATGCCACCGGCATCTGCTCAAAAGGGTGCTTCGGGGTAAAATTTAGAAGCGAGCAAGAAACCGCCAGTGACCGCGCATGGATGAAGCCGATCGTGACACGCTCATGCGCATGGCTGCTTTCGAGCATGTCCGAAGGCTGGGCGAGGTGCACGATCATCTGACCGCCGCCGAGTTTAAGCCGGGCTTCGTATTCGACGGCGAGCGCATTCCGCTCATCAATCCGCGGCGGGGCATCTTCAAGCCGCAGCAGATGCGCTTTCTCTTATCGATCAAGACCGTATTCCCGAAGCCGGGCGGCAAGGTCTGGTACGATGACCAGCGCGAGGTGCATCGCCAGATCTTCGAGAGCGACGAGACTGTCGACTACGCCTTCATGGGTCGGGACCCGGACGCGGCCGACAACCGATGCCTCCGTGAGGCATTCCAGAACCAGATACCGATCATCTATTTCCTCGGCATCGCACCCGGCCGTTACCAGGCCATGCTACCGACCTTCATTGCGGGGTGGGACGGCAAGGCATTGAAGGCTCGGCTCGCCTTCGGGCCGCCTGATCAAGCGGCGTTGGCACCGCCTGAGAGCGCACTCGAACGGCGCTATGCTTTACGCGCCGTCAAGCAACGGCTGCACCAGGCATCGTTCCGCGAAGCCGTCATCACCGCCTACAACGGTCGTTGTGCGCTGTCGGGCCTGCTGGAGCCGCTGTTGCTCGACGCCGCGCACATCCTTGCCGACAAGGACGAGTTGTTCGGGCAGCCCGTAGTTCCGAACGGCATCCCCCTCTCGAAGATTCATCACGCCGCGTTCGACGCGCATTTGATCGGCATCGACCCGGATTATCGGCTGCATGTCTCAGACCGCTTGCTTGGACAGAATGACGGCCCGATGCTCGAATCCCTAAAGCTACTAGAGGGCGAGACCATTCACCTGCCGGGTCGCGTCAGGGATAACCCGGATCGAGACCGGCTCGCGCTACGCTTCGAGCGGTTCAAAGCGGTGGCGTGAGACGCCTCAAGGCGATGGTCCGCGATTTCAAGCCCTCAACGATGACACCGCGTTCAAGGAACCCCCGTCCCCTCCCCGCGTTGAGCCGCGTCGGCATCCGTCCGGAGGACCAGGCCATGCGGTGGGACGACTTTCGCCAGAGCGAGAACGTCGAGGATCGGCGCGGCATGGGGATGCGCGGGGCCGGCGGCCTCGGCATCGGTACGGTGGTGATCCTGGGGCTGGTGGGCTGGGCGCTGGGGATCGACCCGCGGATCCTGATCGGCGGGGCCGAGGTGCTCACCCGGGGCCAGCAGGAGCAGGCGCAGCCGGGCGAGCGCGGGGTGCCGAGCGACGAGTCGGGGAAGTTCGTGGCGGCGGTGCTGGGCGACACCGAGGACCGCTGGACCGAGATCTTCCGCGAGAGCGGACGGCAATATGCGGCGCCGCGGCTGGTGATGTTCTCCGGGATGACGAATTCGGCGTGCGGCACGGCGCAATCGGCGATGGGGCCGTTCTACTGCCCGAACGACCGCGCGATCTACCTGGACACCGCGTTCTTCCGCGACCTGGAGACGCGGTTCGGCGGCTGCGAGGGCAAGACGTGCCGGTTCGCCCAGGCCTACGTGATCGCGCACGAGGTCGGCCACCACGTGCAGAACGTGCTCGGCCTGCTCGGCAAGGTGCGGGAGGCGCAGCAGGAGGCCGGCAGCCGCGCGGACGCCAACCAGCTGCAGGTGCGGGTGGAGCTGCAGGCCGACTGCCTCGCCGGCGTGTGGGCGAACCGCGCCCAGGCGAAGCTGAACTTCATCGAGCCGGGCGACGTCGAGGCGGCGCTGCAGACGGCGGCGGCGATCGGCGACGACCGCCTGCAGCGGCGCAGCCAGGGGCGCGTGGTGCCGGATTCGTTCACGCACGGCTCCTCGGCGCAGCGCGTGCATTGGTTCAAGACGGGGCTGAGCGAGGGGAAGGTGCGGGTGTGCAATACGTTCGAGGGCGGGGATCCGCGGGAAACGATCGGGGGGCGGTAGGGGCCAGGCACTGCCGGTGTCGGCGCCCCCTCCCCAACCCTCCCCCGCAAGCGGGGGAGGGAGACGAGACTCAGCACGCGGGGAGCGCTCATCAGCAAGCGGTGGGGCCGATTCCGCGACGTTCCAGAACGGGCCGGCGCACGCTATATGATCGCTGTCGGACTTTCGGAGCGTGACCCGTGGCGAAGCTCATTTTCGAACGGCTGAGGGCCGCGACCGCGTCAGCGGCCCGCGGCGTCGGGAAAAAGCGCGTTCGCGACGCCGGCGGCCGATGGACGACGGTGAGAACGCTGGACGCCAACAGCGCCGATTTCGACGCGGGCCTGCAATACGTCTTCAGCCGGAACGTCGCCAAGGCACGGCGGGAAAACAAGCGTATTCTCGGCGTGACCGACGTTGCCCCGGGCGAACGCTGAGCGGCCGATCTTCTGGATCGTCGCGTAAGCGCCCCTCGGCTGTCATCCCGGCCGAGCCTCGGCGGCGCGCAGCGACGACGAGGCGGGATGACAATCGATGGGCTGTGCCTGCCCAATGCGATTGCTTTCGGAGGAGGCAGCGCGCATCAGCAAGCCGCGCCTCCGGCTCGGCGGCGAAACACCGCGGGTGTGAGCTCCTTCACCGCGGCGGCGACGCGACCCGCCTACAGTGAGCCCAGCGGAGGAGACGCGCTGTCGCGCCGTCGCAGCCCTTCGTTTTTCGCCCAGCCTGTCTGCACCCGAGCGCGCCGTGGAGGAATCGCCCATGCCATGGAAGCTGATGCCCAACTATGCCCAGGTCCTGGCGGTGCACGCCGCCTACATGGGGTTCGGCCAGATCCTCTATTTCGGGGGTGACGAGCACGACCCGGTGCACAACGAGAAGCACGCCTTCGATGCGACCTGCCTGTTCGACTGCGGCTCGAACGCCGTCAAGCGCATCAAGTCGCCGCATTTCGACGCCTTCTGCGCCGGCCATGCGTTCCTCGGCGCCTCCAACATCGTGCGGCTCCTGGTGGCCGGCGGTACGGAGCAGTTCGACGACCACGCCGAAGGCCTGCACAACGCCCATTTCCCCGGCTTGAAGGATGCCGCGGTCTTCAGCTCGCCCGACTTCATAAGTCCCGCGGCGGGGGGCTGGGACTGGCTGAGCGCCGCCGACATGACGCCCGGCCTGCTGGCGAGCCCGGCGGACGTGCCGAACCCCGATCCCCACCGAACGGGCGGGCGGTGGTACCCGACGCTGATGACCCTGGCGAACGGCAACGTGATCGCATTCTCCGGGCATCCCGGCTCGAGCGATGGCTCGAACAGCCCGACCGCCGACCACAACAACTGCATTCCGGAAATCTTCGAACGCGAGCCGCAGCCGCGCGGACAGTGGCGCCGCCTGGCGAACTACGCCAACCCGGCCGACCGGACCTATTACGAGAATCACGCGACCACGTTCTATCCGCGCATGCACCTGCTGCCGACCGGGGACATCCTGTGCACGAATCCGGTGCGCGAGCGAACGATCAGCTTCACGCCCGACGCCGGCCCGCAGGGCGGGACATTCCATGATGTCTGCGCGTTTCCGCCGAGCGCGGCCGGGGCGTTCTCCGGCTACAGCACGACCTCGGTCCTGCTGCCGCTGCGGCACGGCAATGGATTCAAAGCGCGCGCGATGATCTGCGGCGGCGCTTCCGATTCGCCCTACCTGCTCGATCTCGCCAGGTGGAACCCGTGGGGCCCACCGCTGCCGAAGTCGCAGCAATTGCGCTGGACGAAGACCGGTCCGAGGCGGCTGCGCAAACGCCGCCTGCATGCCTGCGCGGTGATCCTGCCGACGGGCCAGATCCTCGTGTGCGGCGGCATCGATGCGGGCCAGCAGGAGCGCCCCGCCGACAGCAAGGCCGTCCTGATGCCGGAGCTCTACGACCCCTACACGGACACGTGGGATGTCACCGGGGAAGCCGCATCCAGCCCCCGCAACTATCATTCGGTCGCGCTGCTCATGCCGGATGGACGGGTGTGGACCGCCGGCTCGGACCGTGACGCCGGACGCGGCGCCGGTCCACTTCCCGCGGGCAAACCGCCGCCCACCGGATACCTCCAGGACGTGAGAAACCTCGACATCGAGATCTACGCGCCCTGGTATGTGGGCGACCCGGGGCGGCCGTACGTCACCGCCGCCCCGAGCCTGGCCTATCCGGGCGAGACGGTGCTGGTGCGCAGCACCCACGCGCGGGAGATCGACCGCGTGGTCCTGCTGCGCTGCGGAAGCTGCACGCACGCGTTCGATTCCGACCAGCGCCTGCTCGAGCTCGCGTTCAAAAGGACCGGCGGCGACGATCTCCAGGTGACGATGCCGCCCGACAACAACATCATGCCGCCAGGCCCCTATCTGATCTTCACCATCCGGCAAAAGCCGGGGACGCTGGGACTGCCGTCATTCGGCACCGACATCTACATCGTTCAGGAGCGCCACAGGCGGTGAAGCGCGGGCGGGCGGCGCGAGTTTGACCCAAATTCTGAGTCTCCACTCCACGAAGCGCAGCAAGGGCGCGCCCCCACCCGGCTCGCTGCGCTCGCCACGCTCACCACAAGGGGGAGGGATGGAGCAAGCGGCGAGGCACTGCCGGTGTTGGTGCCCCCTCCCCGACCCTCCCCCGCAGGCGGGGGAGGGAGACGAGACTCAGCACGCGCAGGGCCTAGTCGGTGAGCCAGTCCCACAGGCGGCCGAGCGCGGCACCGACCGTAACGGCCGCGGCCATGCCGACACTGACCATCCATATTGACTGGAACGTATCGAAGGACATTCCGCCGGTGACCTGGTCGAGCTCGTGAGCGCTGAGCTCGCGGATACCGGTCGTCTGCTGCACGGACATCATGTTCACCCCTGGTTTGTCGTGCCGCCCAAGCGCGGCACGCGGCTCTAGTGGCGCGCGACCGGCGGCGCGTTCACGGGCCCGCAGCGCGCGCGTGAGGCGGCCCACGCCGTCTCCGCGCGGTGTTCCCCGGGGAACAGCGCGCGGCGCCGAGCACGGCTAAGCTCGCGCGCAGCGGGCCCTGCCGACGCCTGGCGGCTGCGCCGCTGTGTGATCTTCCTCACAGAAGCCGCCCCCCCGGCATGAACCTATGGCGGCGTGGCCTTCAGGGAGAAGGGGCAAGCGGGGGAGCCGGCCACGCCTACCGCATATTTCAGGGGCTAACCATGACATCGCTCGTCAACGTGCCGCAGAGCGGCGCGTATCCGTATTCGGCCATCGTCTCCATCTCCGTCACCTTTCCGGATGGGACCGGATCGAACGGCTCGGGGGTCATGGTGGGGCCCAACGACGTGCTGACCGCCGCGCACGTGGTCTACAGCGCGCTGCACGGCGGCGCCGCCACCTCGGTCACCGTGTCGGCCGGATACAACGGCGGCAGCGCGCCGTTCGGCACCTATGCGGCCGCCCAGTGGTGGTCCTACCAGTGGGACACCAACCGGGACGGCCTCGCCAGCGCGCAGGAGTTGCAATACGACGTCGCCGTCATCGGCCTGTCGCAGCGCCTCGGCGACCAGACCGGCTGGTTCGGCCTGGACCCGGGCACCACGGCGACCGGCTCGTACAACCTGACCGGCTATCCGTCGACCTGGTACAACGGCGCCGGCCAGCCGCAGATGACCAACGATTTCGGCCAGGCGAACGCGAACGGGACGTGGTCGGTCTACGACTACGTCAGCATCACCTCGGTGCCGGGCAACAGCGGCGGGCCGTTGTGGTACCAGAGCGCGAGCGGGCCGTACGTGGTGGGCATCTGCTCGACCGGGCTGTGGGCCGCCGACATCACGCTGACCTTCTCGCAGCTGCAGGCCTGGATCAGCGGCGACGACAGCCTGTACGGCACGAGCGGCGGGGCCGCCAACCTCTACGGCACCGGCGGCGACGACCGCCTGTTCGGCCACCAGGGCTACGACACGATCCTGGCCGGCGAAGGCAACAACACCGTGGTGGGCGGCACGGATCTGAACGACTGGGCCAACTCGATCATCGCCGGCGGCGGCCACGACTTCATCATCAGCAACGGCGGCCACGACACGATCTCCGGCGGGAACGGCAACAACTCGCTGGTCGGCGGGTTCGGCGTCGACTCGGTGGTCAGCGGCGCGGGCAACGACATCATCTGGGGCAACCAGGACAACGACACGATCCTCGCCGGCGACGGCTTCGACCTGATCTTCGGCGGCATGGGCAACGACCTGGTGCAGGCGGGCGGCGGCAACGATGTGCTGTACGGCAACGAGGGCAACGACCTGCTCACCGGCGGCAGCGGCGCCGACCGCTACGTGCTCGCCACGGGCTCCGGCGTCGACCAGATCTTCGGCTTCCTGTTCGGCGAGGGCGACCGGCTCGACCTTCTCGGCCAGAGCTACACGCGCGGCGCCGCGGGGGACGGCGATGCGGTGCTGTTCCTGAGCGGTGGCGGCTCGGTCGAGCTCAACGGGGTGGCGTCGGGGAGCTTCCAGACGGGGTTCGTGGTGTAACGGAGACGGCCCCGCTTGCTCCACCTCTCCCCGCTTGCGGGGAGAGGTCGGCGCGCACTTGCGCGCCGGGTGAGGGGGGCCTCGACGCGAGGCAGCGGCGCGGCAAGGCCCCCTCACCCCGACCCGTCGAGCCGCAAGCGGGGAGAGGGAGCGGCGCGGCAGACGCCGCGCTGGCCGTTCGCGGGTTTCACCCGATGGACTTTTCGCCGCCATTCTGCTACAGGCCGCCGCTTGAAGCAGCGACGCATCCGCGGCGCGCGGATTGTATTGGCTGCGCCCCCGTTCAACCGGCTCGATCAGAAGGAACGACTTGTGCAGGTTCTCGTCCGGGACAACAACGTCGACCAGGCCCTCAAGGCGCTCAAGAAGAAGATGCAGCGCGAGGGCATCTTCCGCGAAATGAAGCTGCGCGGACACTACGAGAAACCCTCGGAAAAGAAGGCGCGCGAGCGGGCGGAGGCGATCCGCCGCGCCCGCAAGCTGGCGCGCAAGCGCGCCCAGCGCGAAGGGCTGATCCCCGGCAAGCCGAAGCCGCCGCCGCGCACGGGGTTCGGCGCCGGGCCGCGGTAGGCTGCAAGAGACCCCCTCCCTATCCCTCCCCCGCAAGCGGGGGAGGGAAGAGCAAGCCGCGGCGCCACGGTTCCCAATTGCCGCAGCGCGGATCGCCGCGCTGATCGATTGCACCTGCCACGCGGGATTTGCCATAGTTCGGCAAGCCATCAGTGCACAGGCCCTGCCGTGAACGAGCCGCACGCCCGTAAGCTCAATGCGCGCCTGACCGCCGTCGCGGCCGTGCTGACGCTTGTGCCAGCGCTGGCGCTGGTCGGGTGCGCGAGCTTCTCCTCGGGGCCGTCGGAGGTCGACCCGAACATCGCCGCGACCTCGACCAACATCGGCTCGCTCAGCGAGGTGGTGCAGCGCAACCCGAACGATCCGCAGGCCTACAACGTGCGCGGCGCGGTGCTCGGGCGCGCCGGGCGCAACGAGGAGGCGCTCGCCGATTTCAACAAGGCGATCGGCATCAATCCGGATTTCGCCCAGGCCTACGCCAACCGCGGCCTGGTGTACCGGCAGATGAAGAAGGTCGACCTGGCGATCGCCGACTACAACAAGGCGCTGGCGCTCGACGCCGCCTACGTGACGGCCTACCTGGGGCGCGGCCTCGCCTACCGCCAGCAGGGCCAGCTGATGGCGGCGCTCAACGACTTCAACAAGGTGATCGAGCTCAAGCCCGACACCACCCAGGCCTATTACAACCGCGGCCTGCTCTACCAGGCGCAGAAACAGCACCAGTACGCGATCGACGATTTTTCCACCGCGATGACGCTGGCGCCGAGCCAGGCGGAGCCGCGCACCGCGCGGGCGCAGAGCTACCTGGCGACCGGCGACAACCAGGCGGCCGCGACCGACCTCGACGAGGCGGTGCAGGTCGAGCCGCAGAACCTCTCGGCATGGACCACGCGCGGGCTCGCCTACGAGCGGCTCGGCGACAAGGAGAAGGCCGCGGGCTCGTACGCCAAGGCGCTGACCATCAACAAGGACTACGACCCGGCGCGCAAGGGATTCGCCCGCGTGGGCGGGAAATACGGGCAGACGTATCAGGCGTTCAATTGATCTGAGGTCGATGCCTCTCGGCTGTCATCCCGGCCGAGCTCGCTCCGCGAGCGAGAGCCGGGATCCAGTAACCCCAGTGGTTGGAGTGAGCACCGGATAAGCCGCGCCTGACAACGACGACAGGGCGTACTGGGTCCCCCGGTCAAGCCGGGGGACGACAACGCGTGGTGTTGGCTCGGAGCAAATCTTTCCGTGCCGGACGTACTGGGTCCCCCGGTCAAGCCTTGCCCTCGACTTGATCGGGGGCGGGGGACGACGGCGGGTGGGGTTGACCGGGCGACCCAGCAGCCACCACACTTCGATATGGGGGACCGCCGCTACTATTACGTCTACATTCTCGCCAGTCGCATCGGTGGCACGCTCTATATTGGCGTGACCAATGACTTGGTACGGCGTGTCTATGAGCACCGTTCCAAGGTCACTGATGGTTTCACCAAGGATTACGATGTCTGGCGCCTCGTCTATTACGAGCAATTCGAGGACGTCGAGGCTGCGATTCGGCGCGAGAAGCGCTTGAAGAAATGGAATCGCGCTTGGAAAATCGAGTTGATCGAGAAAACCAATCCCAACTGGGTCGATTTGTGGCCTTCGATTGCAAGTCCATGAGGGTTATCGAGGAGAAGTCGGGAATGCTGGGTCCCCCGTCAAGCCGGAAGTCGTCGTCCCCCGCCCCCGATCAGGTCGGGGGCAGGCTGCAGCGGGGGACCCAGTGACCCCGGTGTTTCGGAAGTGACACAGCCGCGAGCCGATCGATCGAGAGGCCGGGCGTACTCGGGTCCCCCGGTCAAGCCGGGGGACGACAACGCGTGGTATTGTCTAGACGAAGTTGCTCGTCGCGATCGCGCCGGTGACGCCGGTGATGTCGACGAGCAGGTCGGTCAAGTCGGTGAAGGTGTTGTTGGCGTCCAGGCTCATCGCCACGTAGGTGCGGCCGCCGAAGGTGAACTGGGCCGCCACGTTGACCGCGGCGCCGCCGTTGAGCGCGAAGGCCGCGGCGATCGCGTTGTTGGCGGACGCGTTGAGGTCGGCGCCGGTGCCGGCGCCGGTGTTGGTGGCGAAGGCGACCGGCGGCGTGGTCTGGAAGCGGTCCACCGACCAGTCGAGATCGGTGATGAACTCGACCGGGCCGCCGCCCACCGCATTGTTGCCGTCGCCGCCGCCATCCAGGTAGGCGAACACGTCGTTGCCGCTGCCGCCCGCGATGGTGTCGATGCTGATGCCGCCGCCGAGATCGCCGCGGATCGTGTCGTTGTTCTCGTTGCCCTGCAGGGTCTCGCGCCCGGCGCCGCCGAGGATCGAGTCGTTGCCGAGGCCGCCGAACACCGTGTTGGCGCCGGCGCCGACGTCGATCGTATCGTTGTTCTCGTTGCCGAAGACGAGGTCGTTCCCGGTCGTCGCCGCGATGCAATCGCTGCCGAAGCCGCCCACGACGGTGTTGGCGCCGCCACTGGCATTGACGGTGTCGGCGCCGCCGTTGCCGAAGATCAGGTCGGGGCTGGGAGCGCCCAGCACCGAGTTCGGCGCCGTCGGCGGAGTCGTTGCCGCCGACGATGGTCGACGCCGCCACATCGGCGTTGGCCACCTGCAGGCTGAGGGTGTCGGCGCCCTCGTTGCCGAAGATGAGGGGAGCCGCCGCCGCACCGCCCGCGAACTGGTGGTAGGAATTGTTGCCGAGACCGAGGAACGCCGTGTCGTTGCCGCCCTGGGTCGCGATCGTGTCGGCGCCCTCGTTGCCGAAATAGAACTGCGCGCCGTCGCCGCCGTTGTTGAAGACCGACACGCTGTCAGTGCCGAATCCGCCGACGATGGTGTCGTTGCCGCCGCCGTTGAAGCCGATGCCCAGCCGGACGATATCGTTTCCCCCGTTGCCGAACACGATGTCGGCCCCGCCGCCGGGCTGAATGAAATCGTTTCCGTCGTTCGAATCGTTGCCGCCGACGATCGTCTGCGCCGACGTGGACAAGGCAACCGAGATGGAATCGGCGCCGTCGCTGCCGAACAGCACCAGCGAGCCCACGGCGTCGGGGGAAAAGAGCGAATCGTTTTCCGTGCCCCCGTTGACCGTCCCGGTGTTGCCGGTGCGCAGCAGCACGGTGTCGTTGCCGGAATCGCCGGTGACGGTGGCGAGGCCGCTGCCGGTGAGGATCGTATCGTCGCCGGCGAGGCCGACGATGGTGCCGGGCCCGGTGTCGCTGGACTGGTTCAGGGTGTCGTTTCCGGCGGTGCCGGTCGCCGCATATGCCATGGTGGTCCTCCCGAGGGGAAGGCGGGGGCCGGCGATCCGCGACGCGCCGGGGGCGAGGCCGTTCCCCGTGCCTCGCCGACGGCTCAGCCTATCCGGGCGCGTCCGCTCGCCGCAAGCGGCGCCTTCGCCGCAGATCGATCGAAAGGCTGGGCGGGTCCCGGGTCAGGGCTTGCCCCCGACTTGATCGGGGGCGGCGGACGGGGCTATCGCGGAGCAAACCAATTCGCGCCGGGGGTACTGGGTCCCCGCTCGCGCATCTCGGCGCAGCGCGCCGAGATGCTTGGCGGGGATGACAACCTCACGCCATGGTGCGCTCGAGGCCTTCCGCCTTGAGCAGCTCCGCCATGCGCTTGCGGGCGTAGAACATGCGGGTGCGCACGGTCGCCTCGGGGATCGCCAGGATCTCGGCGACCTCCTCCATCGACTTCTCGTGATAGTACACGAGGTCGAGCACTTCGCGGTGGCCGGCGGTCAGCTGGTTGAGGCAGCGGCGCAGCATCTCGCTGCGGTCCTTCTTCTGGAAGGTGACTTCCGGATTGTCGGACGGGTCCTCGATGCCTTCGGCGACCTGATCGTCCAGGCACTCGACCGGCCGCGTGCGCAGCTGGGAGAGCGCCTTGTAGCGGGCGATCGCCAGGAGCCAGGTGGAGGCCTGCGAGCGGCCCTCGAACTGCCCGGCCTTGCGCCAGACGTCGAGGAACACCTCGCTCACCAGGTCCTCGGCGGTGGCGTTGTCGCCGACCAGGCGGACGATGAACCGATAGACGCGCACGTTGTGCCGGGCATAGAGCACCCGCATCGCGCGCTTGTCGCCCTTGGCGATCTCGCGGATGAGGTTCTCGTCCGACGTGACGTGAATGGCCGAAGCAGAGTGCGTCGGTGCGGCGGCTGAGAGCACATAGTCGCTCTGCATAGGATCCCCTCCTACAGTGCGACCCCAGAAGGTTTTCTTGTTGGCCGCAGGAATAGAGGGACGGCGTTTCCGTTCTTTGTCGTTGGAAGAGAAAATGGTTTCGTCGCCAGGAGAATTGTTTCGTGCGCGACGGTAACCGGATAGATGCCGCACGGATGCCACAATTCCGGCGGGAAGAGGACATAATTGGGGGCGCGGGGCAAAATTAACCTCAGAACCGTCAGCCTGAGGCGCTCGGCGCACCCCCTCTCGCCCGTCATCGTGAGGCGCTCGGCGCAATTCTCGCAGTCACCTCACATCCGGCACTGCCTGCGCCGAGCCTCGAACGATGAACGGCCCGGGCCGTCGGCCTTCGAGGCTCGGCGCACGAAGAGTGCGCCGAGCGCCTCAGGCTGACGGGGGAGAGGTGAGGTGCGCGCCCTTCCGTCACAGCGGCTCGCCGTCGAGGAAGCCGCGCACCGCCTCGAGCCCGCCGTGCTGGTCGTGGTCGTTGTGGTCGGCGCCGGGCAGGCGCACCAGCCGCTTGGGCGCGCGAATGAGGCCGTACAGGCGCTCGCCGTGGGCGAACGGCACGATCCGGTCCTGGGCGCCGTGCAGCACGAGCGTGGGCGCCGTGACGGCGCCGATGCGCTCGTCGGAGCGGAACTGGTCGTGCATCAGCAGGTGGACCGGGACGAACGGATAGGCGCCGGCCGCGATCGCCGCGGCCGACGTGAAGGGCGATTCGAGCAGCACGCGGCCGACCGGCTTTTGCGCCGCGAGCGCGACCGCAACCCCGGTGCCGAGCGATTCGCCCCACAGGATGATGCGCTCGGGCGCATAGCGGGCGGTCGCGAAGGCGTAGGCCGCTTCGGCATCCTGGATGAGCCCGGCCTCGGACGGGCTGCCGCTCGAGCCGCCATAGCCGCGGTAGCAGAGCGCGACGAGGCCGGTGCCGTCGGCGGTCAGCCGGCGGAAGCGGTCGGCGCGCAGGTTCAGCCCCCCGCCGTTGCCCTGGAAATAGATGACGACCGGCTTCTCGCCGCGCGCCGGCACGTGCCAGACGATGATGCGCTCGCCGTCGGCGGTGGTGAGCACCGCCTCCTCGGCGGCCGGCAAGCCGACGGCGGCCGGCGCATAACGCGCGGGGTCGGGCAGGTACATGAGCTTGCGCTGCGCCACATAGAGCAGCGCGACGAAGCCGAGGTAGACCAGCGCAGCGTAGAACAGCCACTTCAACAGAGTCATGAGCGCTTCCGTCGGTCCACGCGCGCGCCGCTTGCTCAGTCTTCACCTCTCCCCGCTTGCGGGGAGAGGTCGACTTGCGAGCGCGCTTGCGCGAAGCAAGTCGGGTGAGGGGGGACTCTCCGCAACTCCGAGCATGCGGGGAAGCCCCCTCACCCGGCGCGCAAGAGCGCGCCGACCTCTCCCCGCAAGCGGGGCGAGGTGGAGCAAGCGGCACCGCCGTGCGTCAACTACTGCGGCGTGCCGATCGAGCGGTTCCCGCCGGTGCCGATCGGCTTCACGCCGCTGTCGCGGATGATGCGGCCCCAGCGGTCGTTCTCCTGGGCGATGAAGGCGCCGAACTGCTCCGGCCCTTTTGGATTGACCAGGCCGCCGATGTCGGCGAACGCGGCGCGCACGTCGGGGCGCCCGAGCGCATCGAGCGTGGCGGCGGCGATCAGGCGCTTGACCAGCTCGGGCGTGCGCGCAGGCGCCAGCAGGCCGAACCAGGCGGCGACCTCGAGGTCGCGCGTTCCCTCCTGGGCCAGGGTCGGCACGTCGGGCAGGATGGCGAGGCGCTCGCGCCCCATCACGGCGAGCGGGCGCAAGGTGCCGGCGTGCACGTGCTTGACGATGTTGGAGCCGGTCTCCAGCAGCACGTCGATCGCGCCGCGCTCAAACGCCTGCTGCAGCGGCCCGCCGCCGGCGAACGGGATGTGCACCAGCCGGATGTCGGCGACGCGGCCGAAGATCTCGGCGGCGAGATGCTGGATCGAGCCGTTGCCGGAGGAGCCCACCACCAGCTGGTTGCGCCGCGCGAGCGCGAGCAGCTCCGCCAGGCTCTTCACGTTGAGCTTCGCCGCCGCGCAGATGACGATCGGATATTCCACCACCAGGGCGAGCGGCGCGAGGTCGCGCCCGGCGTCGAACACGGTCTGCACCAGGATGTGGTGGTTGATGGCGAGCGGGCCGGCGTGGCCGAACAGGAGCGTGCGGCCGTCCGGCTTCGACTGGATGACGTGCAGGGCGGCGACGTTGCCGCCGGCGCCGGGCCGGTAGTCGAGCTCGACCGGCGCGCCGAGCGCCTCGCGCAGCGGCGCCTGCAGCGGCTGCATCGACGCCGTGCTGGTGCCGCCGGGGGGAAACGCGATGACCACCCGGTACGGCGCGGGCGCGCTTTCGGGCGCTTGCGCGCGCGCCAGGCCAGGAAGGCCGAGCACGACCGCCGCGGCGGCGAGCAACTGCAACAGGAGACGGCGCGAGGCCAAGCCTCGCCGGGCAGGATCGGAGCTGGTCATGAGATACCTATATCAAACGCCTGACTGAAAGTCGGACGAACGGGCAATAAAGTTCACCGCGATCCCCCTGTTTCGCATCAACCGCATCACCTCTCAAAACGACGCGCAGGCCGGCCGCACGACGACGCCGACCGACTGCTGGCGAAACTTTCGCTTGTAGGCCTCGACGATGGCATCGACCTTGTCCTGTGCGTCCGCGGCGGCGACGATGATGACGAGCTTCGAGCGTTCGCGCACGATGCGCCTGGCGCCCGGGGCGCGCCATTGTCCCGATGCATCCACGACAGTCAATCCGTCGGGGAAGCGCGGGGTGATCTCGTCGGCGAGGAAGCGCGACCAGCGCGCCTCGGTGACGCCGAGGCGGCCGCCGATGGTGCGGCCGAACATGAGATCGATGACGACCATGGGCTTCTGCGTCGCGCGGCAGGCGAGGTCCTGGGCGGCGGCCGGGATGGGGAGGAGGATGGCCAAGATCGCGAGGCACAGCGTCGCCGCGCGCAGTGCGCGCCCCCTCTCCCCGCTTGCGAGGAGAGGGTCGGGGTGAGGGGGCGTCACCGCGAGTCCATGCCTGTGGAAAAGCCCCCTCACCCGGCGCGCAAGAGCGCGCCGACCCCCGATCAAGTCGGGGGCAGGCTCTCTCCCCGCAAGCGGGGAGAGGTGGAGCAAGCCGCGCTGCCGTGCCTGCATTCCCCTACAGCGCCTTGACGATGCCTTCGGTCATCTTCTTGGCGTCGCCGAACAGCATCATCGTGTTGGGGCGGTAGAACAGCGTGTTGTCGATGCCGGCGTAGCCCGAGGCGAGCGAGCGCTTGGAGAACATCACGGTGCCGGCCTTCCACACTTCGAGCACCGGCATGCCGTAGATCGGCGACTGCGGGTCCTCCTCGGCGGCCGGGTTGGTGACGTCGTTGGCGCCGATCACGTAGGCGACGTCGGTGGTGCGGAACTCGGAGTTGATGTCCTCGAGCTCGAACACCTCGTCGTAGGGCACGTTGGCCTCGGCGAGCAGCACGTTCATGTGGCCGGGCATGCGGCCGGCGACCGGATGGATGGCGTACTTGACCTCGACGCCCTCGGCCTTGAGCTTGTCGGCCATCTCGCGCAGCGCGTGCTGCGCCTGCGCCACCGCCATGCCGTAGCCCGGCACGATGATCACCTTGGAGGCGTTCTTCATCATGAAGGCGGCGTCGTCCGCCGAGCCCTGCTTGACCGGGCGCTGCTCGCCGCCCGCCGGCCCCGCCACCTCGCCGCCGAAGCCGCCGAGGATCACCGCGATGAAGGCGCGGTTCATCCCCTTGCACATGATGTAGGAGAGGATCGCGCCGGACGAGCCGACCAGCGCGCCGGTGATGATGAGCGCGGTGTTGCCCAGCGTGAAGCCGATGCCGGCCGCCGCCCAGCCCGAATAGGAGTTGAGCATCGAGATGACGACCGGCATGTCGGCGCCGCCGATCGGGATGATGATGAGCACGCCGAGCGCGAAGGAGACGAGCGCGATCAGCCAGAATGCCGCGTAGCTCTCGGTGCGCACGAACCACACGATGAGGAGGACGAGCAGGACGCCGAGGCCGATGTTGATGACGTGGCGGGCGGGGAGGATGATGGGCGCGCCGCTCATGCGGGCCGAGAGCTTGAGGAAGGCGATCACCGAGCCGGTGAAGGTGACGGCGCCGATCGCCGCGCCGAGCGACATCTCCACCAGCGTGGCGCGCGAGATGGCGCCGACCCGGCCGATGTCGAAGGCGCTCGGCGCATAGAGCGCGCCGGCCGCGACCAGCACCGCCGCCATGCCGACCAGCGAGTGGAAGGCGGCGACGAGCTCCGGCATCATGGTCATCGGCACCTGGCGGGCGATGTAGGCGCCGATGCCGCCGCCGATGGCGACGCCGAGGAGCACCAGGATCCAGGCGACCGGGCCGGCCGGCGGATGCGCCGCCAAGGTGGTGGCGATCGCGATGCCCATGCCGATCATGCCGAATAGGTTGCCCTGGCGGCTCGTCTCCGGATTGGACAGGCCGCGCAGCGCCAGGATGAAGAGGATGCCGGCGACCAGGTAGAGCAGTGCTGCGAGATTGGCGCTCATCAAGTGTCCCCATTCCGAAGCTCGCAAACACTTCGCGGCACCCCCTCAAGCGAGCTTCGGAATGAAAGGGACACTCGCAAACTTATCCTTCCAGTGCCCCTTTTGAACTCGAAGTTCGCAATCGAACTCGCGGCACGGGTGTGCGAACTTCGGGTTCGGGGCACTGGTGTCCCCCCTCACTTCTTCTTCTTGTACATCGACAGCATGCGCTGGGTGACCAGGAAACCGCCGAAGATGTTGATGGAGGCGAACACGAGCGCGACGAAGCCGAGGATGCGCGCCCAGATCGGGCCGGAGTCGCCCGCCACGAGCGGCACGCCGACCGCGAGCAGCGCGCCCACCACGATCACCGAGGAGATGGCGTTGGTGACCGACATCAGCGGCGTGTGCAGCGCCGGGGTGACCGACCACACGACGTAGTAGCCGACGAACACCGCCATCACGAAGATGGAGAAGCGGAAGACGAAGGGATCGATGGCCTGGGCGACGTGGTCCATGGCGGAATAGTCCTCTGGCTCGAGGGCCGTTGGCCTCAGTCAACAGGAAACGCGATACGTCACCGCCGATCGGGGGGCTCGGCGCAAGTCCGGCGAAGCTTCAATCCATCACGCCGCGCTCTTCGCCTGGAAGCTCGGATGCACCACGGCGCCGTCGCGCGTGAGCGCGGTCGCCTTGACGATCTCGTCGTCCCAGTTGATGGCGAGCGCCTTGGCGTTCTTGTCGATCAGGATCTCGAGGAAGGCGTAGACGTTGCGGGCATAGAGGCTGGAGGCGCTTGCGGCGAGGCGGCCCGGCACGTTGAGATAGCCGACGATCTTGACTCCGTTGACCTCGGAGACCTCGCCGGGCTTGACCAATTCGACATTGCCGCCGCGCTCGACCGCGAGGTCGACGACAACCGAGCCGGGCTTCATCGACTTCACCATGTCGGCGGAGATCAGCCGCGGCGCCGGGCGCCCCGGGATCAGCGCCGTGGTGATGACGATGTCCTGCTTCTTGACGTGCTCGGCGACCAGCGCCGCCTGCTTGGCCTGGTACTCCTTGGACATCTCCTTGGCGTAGCCGGCGGCGGTCTCGGCCTGCTTGAATTCCTCGTCCTCGACCGCGATGAACTTGGCGCCGAGGCTCTCGACCTGCTCCTTGGCGGCGGGCCGCACGTCGGTCGCGGTGACGACGGCGCCGAGCCGGCGCGCGGTGGCGATCGCCTGCAGGCCGGCAACCCCCGCCCCCATGACGAACACGCGCGCCGCCGGCACCGTGCCGGCCGCGGTCATCATCATCGGCAGCGCGCGGCCGTACTCGTGGCTCGCGTCCACCACGGCGCGGTAGCCGGCGAGATTGGCCTGCGAGGACAGCACATCCATCACCTGCGCGCGGGTGATGCGCGGCATCAGCTCCATGGCGAAGGCGACGACCCCGGCATCGGCCAGCGCCTTGAGCGCCGCCTCGTTGCCGAACGGATCCATGACGGCGACCACCAGGGCGCCGCGCTTGTAGTGCTTCACTTCCGCATCGCTCGGCCGGCGCACCTTGAGGACGATATCGGCGTCGCGCACCGCGTCCTGGATGGTGGGGGCGATCGCGGCGCCGGCGGCTTCGTAGTCGGCATCGAGGATGCCGGAGGCGACCCCCGCGCCGGCCTGCACCACGATGTCGGCGCCGAGCCCCTTGAGCTTCTTCACCGTCTCCGGCGTGGCGGCGACGCGCGCCTCACCGGCGCCGGCTTCCCGCGCGATTGCAATGCGCATTCATCCGCCCCGTTGCAGTCTGCCTTGGACCAGCCTGGATCAGCCGCCCGCGGACAACACAAACGCCAAGAAGCACAAGACGAAGGCCGTGTAGCTCGAGGTCTTCGAGCCCGAGACCAGGCCGTGGGCGCACGCGACCGTCCCGATCACGAACACCAGGAACGCGGTCAGCCAATGCCCCATGACGCCGCCGATGGCGAGGCCGAACAGGATGTCGATGATGTAGAGGATCAGCACGACGGTCAGGTGCAGGAAGGCGAGGTAGGTGCCCTCGTGCTCGGCGTAGTCGTTGCCGGTCGCGGTCGCGTACTCGACCTCACCGTGGTCGGCCATCGTAGCCCTCCAAGATTCGCAAGCGCCCTTTGCGGCGGGAATTAGCCCAAATGCGGGCCCGGGGCAACCGGCGGCGGTGTCGAGGCAAATACTTATTGTGCCTTGTGGTGCGCGACCTGGCGGCACCGGAAAGTCCTACGCGGCGGCCGGGAGCGCGGCGGCGGCGAGCGCCTCGGCCTGGCGCCCGGCGACCTTGTCGATCGCGAAGCGCTCGATCGCCTCGTTGAACAGCCGGTAGAAATTGAGCTCGGCGCGCAGGTGCAGGAACACGCCGCCGAGCCCGATTGCCGCGCGGTCCATGAAGACGAACTCGCGCGGCACGGTGATCGGGCCCTGGGCCTTGAGCACCTGGTGCACCCGGAACGCCTCGCGGCGGCCGTACTCGGCCGGCTTGACCCCGTCGGCGATCGAGCGCACGCGGTCCTGCAGGAGCGGCCCGTAGATGAAGCGCGCCCAGATGTTGAGCGCCCCGATGGTCTCGCGGTTGAGCCGGCGGAAGCCCCAGGACTCGTAGGCGTGCACCACGAGGTCGTCGTCGCCCTCGAGCAGGCCGTGATAGAGGTCGACCACGCCCTGCACGAATCGCGGCGCGAAGATGCGGATGCAGCCGTAGTCGAGCAGGTTGATGCCGTGCGGCGCGCCGCCCGCGTCGAACACCGTGTAGTTGCCGAGATGCGGGTCGCCGTGGATGACGCCGTAGCGGCTGAACGGCACCCACCAGGCCTTGAACATGGCGGTGCCGAGGCGATTGCGGGTCGCGAGGTCGTCGTCCTTGTGCTCGAGCAGGCGGCGGCCCTCGAGCCATTCGAGGATGAGGAGGCGGCGGGTCGAGAGCTCCGGCCACACGTTCGGCACGCGGATCTCCTTCACGTCGGCGAGCACGCGCCGGTAGAGCGCGACGTGCTTGGCCTCGCGATGGTAGTCGAGCTCCTCGCGCACGCGCGCGCCGATCTCCTTGTAGATCTCCGAGGTGTCGATGATCGGATCCATGCGGCGGTGGATGGCGAACAGCACCTGCAGCTGGGCGAGGTCGGCCTCCACGGCGGACTGCATGTCGGCATATTGCAGCTTGCAGGCCAGCGCGGTGCCGTCGTGGGCGCGGGCGCGGTGCACCTGGCCGAGCGAGGCGGCGGCGGCGGGATGGTGCTCGAAGCTTGCGAATTTTGCCTGCCAGTCGGGCCCAAGCTCGGCGATCATGCGCCGGCGCACGAATGCCCATCCCATGGGCGGGGCATCGGCCTGCAGCTTGGCGAGCTCGGCGGCGTATTCGGGCGGCAGCAGGTCGGGGATGGTGGCCATGAGCTGCGCCACCTTCATCATCGGACCCTTGAGCCCGCCGAGCGCCGCGGTGAGCTCCGCGGCGTTGCGAGTGCGGTCGAGCTCGTAGCCGAACAGCCGCGAGGCGGCGAAGCGCGCCGCGACCCCGCTCATGTTGGCGCCGACGCGCGCATAGCGCGCCGCGCGGGCGGAGAATCGGTTGGCTTCGCTATCGCGGCGGTCGCGGTCCGACAATGGGGCCCCTCACTCGGTCGCGGCGTATCTAAGCACGCTCGGCCCCGCGAGCCATAGGCTCCGCGACGTTACGCCTTCGGCCAATTGTCGCGAATCCACCGCGCGAGGCTCTGCTCGCTCACTTCGCCCGCAGCCAAGGCAAGCATGATACTGGTCGCTTGTGCAGGCTGCGGGGCAAAACGCACGCCGTTCTTGCGCAGAAACGCCATCATGGTCATGAAAGCGATGCGCTTGTTGCCATCGACGAAGGCGTGGTTCTTGGCAAGCCCGAACGCATAGGCGGCGGCGAGCTCATCAAGGCCCGCTCGCTCGTAGTGCCACTTGTTCGCCGGCCGCTCCAGGGCCGAGCGCAACATGCCTTCGTCGCGCAACCCCGGTGCTCCGCCGAACCGACGCAGCTCGCGGCTGTGCATCGCAATCACCTGGCCATAGGTGACCCACTTGATCTCGGCGGTATCGGTCATCTGGCATGCGATTCATTTCGCCAGCGCCGCCAACGTGTCCCGATACTCGTCCATGATCTCGTCGGCGATTTCCATCGTCTTCTCGAAATCGGGGTCGTACGGAAGGACCTGAAAGCCCCCACCGGCAAGCTCGGTGATATGCAATTGCTGCCCGCGCTTGAGGTCGAGCCGTTGCATCAACTCGCGCGGCAGGATCAATCCATCGGAATTCCCGATCTTCTTGATCTCAATCTTCATGGCGAGCCCTCATTCATCCGCCCCGATGGGCTGTTATACAGAATGTATAACAGCCCCATCTTATGTTCAACATCTGTTTTACATGCCTTAAGTGCATGTAAAACAGCACTTCTCGCTACCCCCGCCGATCCAGCGCCTCCAGCTCGCCGATCATGCGCTCGATCACACCGAGGCCCCCCTGCCAGAACGCCGGGTCGCGGGCGTCGAGGCCGAAGGGTTTCAGGAGCTCGCTGTGGTGGCGCGTGCCGCCCGCCGCCAGCATGGCGAGGTAGCGCTCGGCGAAGCCTTCCTCCGCCCGCTCGTAGACCGCGTAGAGCGAGTTCACCATGCAGTCGCCGAACGCGTAGGCATAGACGTAGAACGGCGAATGGATGAAGTGGGGGATGTAGGTCCAGAAGGTCTCGTAGCCGGGCTTGAGCTCGATCGCCGGCCCGAGGCTTTCGGTCTGCACCTTGAGCCAGATCTCGCCCAGGCGATCGGCGGTGAGTTCCCCGTTGCGGCGCTCGGTGTGGACCTCGCGCTCGAACGTGTAGAACGCGACCTGCCGCACCACCGTGTTGATCATGTCCTCGACCTTGGCGGCGAGCATGGCCTTGCGCTGCCTTGCGTCCCTGGTTTCGGCGAGCAGCTTGCGGAAGGTGAGCATCTCGCCGAACACGCTCGCGGTCTCGGCGAGCGTCAGCGGGGTGGGCGCCATCAGGGCGCCGTTGGGAGCGGCGAGCACCTGGTGCACGCCGTGGCCGAGCTCGTGCGCGAGCGTCATCACGTCGCGCGGCTTGCCCAGATAGTTGAGCAGCACGTAGGGGTGCGCCGACGGCACGGTCGGGTGGGAGAACGCGCCGGGCGACTTGCCGGGGCGCGCCGGCGCATCGATCCAGCGGTCGCGGAAGAAGCGCTCGGCGATCTCCGCCATGCGCGGCGAGAACGCGCCGTAGGCGCTGAGCACGGTTTCTTCCGCCTCGCTCCACGAGATGGTGCGGGTCGGCACCTTGGGCAGCGGCGCGTTGCGGTCCCAGTGCGGCAGGCGCTTCTTGCCGAACCATTTCGCTTTCAGCGCATAGTAGCGGTGCGACAGGCGCGGATAGGCCGCCCGCACGGCGGCGACCAGTGCATCGACCACCTCGGGCTCGACCCGGTTGGCGAGATGGCGCGAGGCGGCGACATCGGGGAAGCCGCGCCAGCGGTCGGAGATCTCCTTGTCCTTGGCGAGCGTGTTGGTGACCAGGGTGAAAACCCGCAGGTTGTCCTTGAACGTGCGGGCGAGCGCCTCGGCGGCGGCCTTGCGCCGCGCACCCGCGGGATCCTGCAGGAGGTCGAGCGTGCGCTCGATCGGCAGCATCTTGCCCTCGACCTTGAAGCGCAGCGACGCCACGGTCTCGTCGAACAGGCGGTTGAAGGCGCCGTAGCCGGTCACCGACTTCTCGTGGAACAGCTGCTCGATGCGGTCCTCCAGCTGGTACGGCTTCTCCTTGCGCACGTCCTCGATCCACGGGCGATAGTGACCAAGCGCCGGGTCCTGCATGGCGCGCTCGAGCACCGCGTCGTCGATGCGGTTGAGCTCGAGGGCGAAGAACAGGACGTGGGTGGTCGCGGCGGTGAGGCGGTCCTGCACGTCGCCGTAGAACTTGGTGCGCACCGGGTCGGTGGTGTCGCCCGAATAGACCAGCGTCGCGTAGGAATAGAGCCGCCCGAGCAGGTCATCGAGCGCCTCGTAGCGCTTGACCGCATCGGCGAGGGCGCCGGAGCCGGCGAGCTCCGCGAGCTTGCCCTTGTAGGTCGCCTCGAAGGCGCGGCATTCGGCGGCGGCGCGCGCAAGATCGCCCTTGAGCTCCGGCGAATCGAGCGCCGGATAGAGGTCCGCCAGATTCCATTCGGGCAGCCTGCCCAATGCCTTGGGGGCTGAGCGCGCCGCAGTTTTCGCTGTTGCGTGGGCGGTTGTGCTGGTCATATGGCCCTTCCTGGGACGGCGGACGGTTGCGGCGGACGCGGTCGATCTGCCGCAGATGGGGATGATCTGCCGCAATGCGGACGGTCTTGCCGCAAAATAAGCCATGGCGGCCGACACACAACACCCCGGACGACGAGCGACCCGATGCTGGCCACGACGATGCCTCCCGCACTCGAATCGGGCGTCGCGCCGGAACGCAGCGCCGCGCACCGTGCGCACAGCGAGCCGGCCGACGTCGTGCTGGTGGCGCTCGGCTCCGACTGCGACCGCGGCCTGAGCCGAGCGGAGGCGCAACAGCGCCTCCGCCGCGAGGGACCGAACGAGCTCACCAGCGCGGGCGAAACCCCATGGTGGCGACAGCTCGCCGAGCAGTTCGCCAACATCCTGGTCATCATCCTGATGGCCGCCACCGCCATCTCGATGGCCGAGTGGCTGCTGCAGGACCCGCGCGAGAGCGCGCTCCCCTACGAGGCGATCGTCATCCTGGCGATCCTCGTGCTCAACGCGCTGCTCGGCTTCTTCCAGGAGCGGCGCGCGGAAAAATCGGTCCGCGCCCTGATGGCGCTCGCCGCGCCGGAGGCGACCGTGGTCCGCGACGGCGGGCGGCAACGCATCGCGACGCGCGAGATCGTACCGGGCGACATCCTGCTGGTGGAGGCGGGCGACAAGATCCCGGCGGACGCGCGCCTGGTCGAGGCGGCCAACCTGCAAGCCGACGAGGCGGCGCTGACCGGGGAGAGCATGCCGGTCGCCAAGGACGTGGCGCCGGGCGAGGCCGATGCCGGCATCGGCGACCGCCGCAACATGCTGTTCTCAGGGACAGTTGCGACCTACGGGCGCGGCCGCGCCGTCGTGGTGGCGACCGCCATGGCAACGCAGGTCGGCCGCATCGCCGGGCTGATCGACACCGCCAGGCGCGATCCGACCCCGCTGCAGCAGGAGCTCGACCGCACGGGCAAGCGCCTGAGCGTCATCATGCTGGGGATCTGCGCGGTGGTGTTCGCGACCGGGCTGATGACCAGCAAGGCCGTGACGTTGAGCGCCATCCTGAGCCTGTTCCTGTTCGCGGTCGCGCTCGCGGTCGCGGCGATCCCCGAGGCGCTGCCGGCGATCGTCACGGTGGGATTGAGCCTCGGGGTGCGGCGCATGGCGGCCGCCAATGCGATCGTGCGCAAGCTGCCGGCGGTGGAGACGCTCGGCGCCGCGACGGTCATCTGCTCCGACAAGACCGGGACGCTGACCCGCAACGAGATGACGGTGCGGGCGATCGTGACGGCGAGCGCGGTGATCGAGGTGTCCGGCAGCGGCTACGTGCCGGACGGCAAATTCACCCGCGACGGCGCTGCGCTGGCCGAAGCGTCGCCGGAACGCGCGGCGGTGGAGCAGATCCTGCGGGCGGCGGCGCTCGCCAACGATGCGGCACTCACCGAGACGGAGGGGCGCTGGACGGTGCAGGGCGACCCGACCGAAGGCGCCCTGCTGGTCGCGGCGCGCAAGCTCGGCCTCGTGCAGGCCGAACTCGCGTGCTGGCGCCGCGTCGCCGAGATCCCCTTCACCTCCGAGCGCAAGCGCCACGCGACGGTGCATGCCGCTCCCGACAAGCCCGACGAGCTGCACGTATTCGTCAAGGGCGCGCCGGAGGTGCTGCTGACGAAGTGCCGCTATTTATGGGAGCACGGCAAGGTCGTGTCGTTCGGCGAGGAGCGTCGCGCCGAGCTCGTGCGACAGAACGAGGCGCTCGCCCGCAAGGCGCTGCGCACGCTCGCGGTCGCGACGCGCGTCGTCCCGGCTTGCGCACTCGACGGTGGGTTGCCCGACGATCTCGAGGAGGAGCTCGTCCTGCTCGGCTTCGTCGGCATGATCGATCCGCCGCGCGCCGAGGCGAAGGCGGCGGTGGCGGTGGC
Organism: uncultured Alphaproteobacteria bacterium; assembly: GCA_963777755.1. Taxonomy (GTDB): domain Bacteria; phylum Pseudomonadota; class Alphaproteobacteria; order Rhizobiales; family Xanthobacteraceae; genus DATFWC01. Next base: position 426,763 of record CAVZSC010000034.1, on the reverse strand, counting down.
GCGACGCGCCCACATCCGCACCGTGATGATCACCGGCGACCATCCGGCGACGGCGCAAGCGATCGCGCGCGAACTCGACATCCTCGAGCCGGGCGCGCGCGTCGTCACCGGCGCCGACCTGCGCCGCATGGACGATGCGGCACTCGACGCCGTGGTCGACGACGTGCGGGTGTTCGCCCGCGTCGATCCCGAGCACAAGCTGCGCATCGTCGAGGCGCTGCAGCGCAAGGGCCACGTGGTGGCGATGACGGGCGACGGCATCAACGACGCGCCGGCGCTCAAGACCGCCAACATCGGCGTCGCCATGGGCATCACCGGCACCGACGTGTCGAAGGAAGCCGCCGACATGGTGCTGACCGACGACAATTTCGCCAGCATCGTGCGGGCGGTCGAGGAAGGGCGCGGCATCTACGACAACATCCGCAAGTACCTGCTCTACCTGTTGTCGTCGAACGCCGGCGAGCTCATGACCATGTTCGCCGGCGTGATGTTCGCGCCCGTGTTCGGCCTCGTGACGGCGGACGGCGGGCTGTTCCTGCCGCTCATCGCCGCGCAGCTCCTGTGGATCAACCTGATCACCGACGGCGCGCCCGCGCTGGCGCTCGGTATCGACCCCAAGGATCCCGACCTGATGCGGCGGGCGCCGCGACCGCACGGCACCGGCGTCCTGACCGCGGCGGACTGGTGGCGCCTCGCGGCGATCGGCAGCGTGATGATGGTCGGTACGATCGCGGTTCTCGACGCCTGCTACCCCGGCGGCCTGTTCACGCTGCTCGCCGCCGGCACCACCGCGAACGCGGCCGACGAGGCCTACGCCCGCACCATGGCATTCACCACCCTGATGATGTTCCAGCTGTTCAACGTGTACTGCTGCCGCTCGCCGTGGCGTAGCGCGTTCACCGGGCTCGCCGACAACGCCTGGCTCGCCGTCGCAGTCGCGGCCTCGCTCGCCCTGCACGTTGTCGTGATCTATCTGCCGATCCTGCAGGCGGCGTTCCACACCGTGCCGCTGTCGCTCGCCGACTGGCTGATCGCGGCGGGCGCCGCCGCCACGCTCTTGGTCGCGACCGAGCTCGCAAAATGGGCGGTTCGCGCCCGCGCCTCCCGGCGCGTTGGATTAACCGTCTCGAAATAAGGACGGTCGTTTTTATCGCCCGTTAAGACAATTCGCGCCATGCTGGCCCAATTCGGGACAAGTTGCCTTAAGGGTTCCGCCGCATGGCCGCCACCATCCTCGTCGTCGACGACGATCCCGTTCAGCGCCGCCTGCTCGAGGCCATGGTGCACCGCTTCGGCTACACCGCCGTGGTGGCGGACGGGGGCGAGGCCGCGCTGCGCGCGCTGACCGGCGAGACCCGGTTCGACTGCGTCGTCCTCGACCTGGTGATGCCCGACCTCGACGGCCTCGGCGTGCTCGCCCGCATGCGCGAGGCCGGCATCTCGCTCCCCGTGATCGTGCAGACCGCGCATGGCGGGATCGACAACGTGATCTCGGCGATGCGCGCGGGCGCCGCCGATTTCGTGGTCAAGCCGGTCGGCGTCGAGCGCCTGCAGGTGTCGCTGCGCAACGCGCTCGCCTCGAGCGCGCTCGAAAGCGAGATCCAGAGGCTCAAGCGCAGCCGCTCCGGCACCCTCACCTTCCGCGACGTGATCACGCGCAGCCCGCGCATGCAGGCGGTGCTGCGCCAGGCCGAGAAGGCGGCAGGCTCGGCGATCCCGGTACTGATCGAAGGCCAGTCGGGCGTCGGCAAGGAGCTGATCGCGCGCGCGATCCACGGCTGCGGCGAGCGCCGCGCGAAGTCATTCGTCGCCGTCAACTGCGGCGCCATCCCCGACAACCTGGTCGAGTTGCTCCTGTTCGGTCACGAGAAGGGCGCCTTCACCGGCGCGACCGACCGCCACGTCGGCAAGTTCGTCGAGGCATCCGGCGGCACGCTGTTCCTCGACGAGGTCGGCGAGCTCCCCGCCACCGCGCAGGTGAAGCTCCTGCGCGCCATCCAGGAAGGCGAGGTCGAGCCGGTCGGCGCGCGCAAGCCGGTCAAGGTCGACGTGCGGCTGATCTCGGCCACCAATCGCCACCTGATCGACGACGTCAAGCACGGGCGCTTCCGCGAGGACCTGTTCTATCGCCTGCACGTCTTCCCGGTCACCGTCCCGCCGCTCGCCGAGCGCCCGGAGGACATCGCCGACCTGACCTGGCATTTCCTTGCCCGCTTCGCGGCCGAGGAAGGAAAGCGCATCCGCGCGGTCACGCCGGCGGCGCTGGCGCTGCTCACCGGCTACGCCTGGCCGGGCAACGTGCGCCAGCTCGAGAACGCGGTGTTCCGCGCCGTCGTGCTGGCCGAGTCCGACGAGCTCGGGGCCGCCGAGTTTCCGCAGATCGAGGCGCAGCTCACCGGCTATCGCCAGCTGCAGGCGCCGGTGGATGAAGGGGCGGTCCGGCCGTCGTTTCCGGCCTCGCTGCCCGAGCTTGCCCCGGCCGAGCGAGAGGCCGCGCCGCCGCTCGTGGTATCCGATGCGGACCATGCGGCGCCGGTCGGCTCTCTCTCTTTGCTCGATGCCCACGGCCAGGTCCGGCCGCTCGAAGAGATCGAGAACGAGGCGATTCGCTTCGCCATCACCCATTGCCGCGGGCAGATGTCGGACGTCGCGCGCCGGCTGCGGATCGGCCGCTCGACCCTCTATCGCAAGCTCAAGGAGCTCGGATTCGACGCCGAAGCGGCCGGTGAAGCGGGCGAAAACGTGGCGTCCGGGTGACAGGGTTTCGGGAAAGCACCAGACGCCTTCGCGGAACGATTGATTCGCCTGCCGAATTGGAGTCAGGTCGCCTCGTGAGTAGTTGGATAAGGCGCAAACGCCCTGATCGCGCCTGAATTGCTGTGTTGCCTGCCTGACCTAAGGGGACACGGTTCGAGACTTGGGATTGGAGGGACGTGCGATGCGCGGAGGACGGTTCGACCGGGTCCTGGCTACCTCGGCGATAGCGCTGATGCTTACGGCGGCGGGTGGCGTTTCGGCCACGGCTGCCATGGGCGACAGGGACGATATCTCGGCCGCCATTCCGATGCCGGAGGCCGCGAACGTTCCGCCGCTGACCGCGGCGGACATCGCCGCGCCGCAGGCTGCCCCGGCTCCACTCAGCCCACAGGACATCGAGGCGCGCGTTCCGCTTCCCGACGCAGCCGATCTTCCGCCGCCCTCGATTGCCGACGTCGGCGGCCCCGCCACCGGCGCCACGCCGACGACAGCGCCGCGCGAGGCCAAGCCGGACGTCGCCGCGCAGCCGCCGGCTGCCGCTCCGACGCCGGCCGCCGCTCCCGCACCAGCGGCAGCCCCCGCACCGGCCGCCAGGGACATCGCCGCGCAGCCGCCGGCTGCCGCTCCGGTCGAGGAGAACCCGCTCGTCACCGCCATCCGCGACCTCGCCGGGACGAAGCTCGCCCGCCTGATCGACCGCAAGAGCGAGCGCTCGGCGGTCGAGTCGTTCTATGCAAAGCGCGGATTCGCGCCGCTGTGGATCGAGAACGGCGAGGCCTCGGCACGCGCCAAGGCGGCAATCAGCTACCTGGCGACTGTCGATACCGAAGGGCTCGATCCGGCCGACTACTCCGACGCCGGTGTTCCGCGCTGGTGCCGAGCCGGCCGCGCTCGCCGAGGCCGACGTCCGGATGACCGCCGTGCTGTTGACCTACGCGCGGCATGCGCAGGGCGGCCGCGTGCACTGGACCCGGATCAGCGGCGACATCTACTACGCGCACACGCCGCCCGATCCGGCCGAAGCCCTGGCGAAGATCGCCGACGCAAAGAACATCGGCGAGACTCTCGCGGCTCCTTCAATCCGCCACACGCGGGCTACAAGGCCCTCAAGGCGAAGCTCGCGGAGCTGCGCGGGCACAAGGGCGATACCGGCCCGGCCCCGATCCTGGGCGGGCCGGCGCTCAAGATCGGCCAGCACGACAACCGCGTGCCGCTCCTGCGCGAGCGCCTGGGCGCCACCGGCGATCCGCGCGACACCACCTACGACAAGGACGTCGCCGAGGCGGTGAAGAAATTCCAGCAGGAGCGCAAGCTCAAGGTCACCGGCACGCTGACGGCGGCGACCATCGACGCCATGAACGGGCCGCGCCGCTCGAGCGCGCGCGACGCCGACATCGTGATCGCCAACATGGAGCGGTGGCGCTGGTTGCCGCGCGAGCTCGGCAACCCCAACTACGCCCACGTGGTTCTGAACATTCCCGACTTCTCGCTGCGGGTCTATCGCGGCAGCACGGTGGCGTGGCAGACGCGGGTGGTGGTCGGCAAGCCGCACACACCGACGCCGATCCTCACCGAGACGATGAAATACATCACCGTCAACCCGACCTGGAACGTGCCGCCGTCGATCGTGTACAACGAATACCTGCCGGCGCTGCAGCAGGATCCGACGGTGCTCACCCGCATGGGCCTGAAACTCTCGCAGAACGCCGATGGCAGCGTGCACATTTCGCAGCCGCCGGGCGAGCGCAATGCGCTCGGCCGCATCCGCTTCAACTTCCCCAACCGCTTCCTGGTCTATCAGCACGACACCCCGGACAAGCACCTGTTCGCGCACGACAAGCGCGCCTACAGCCATGGTTGCATGCGGGTCCAGGATCCGGCGCGCTACGCAGAGGTGCTGCTGTCGATCGCGCGGCCCAACGACGGCTACACGCAGGACCGTATCCGCAAGATGTTCGGCACCTCCGAGGTGGACATCCAGCTGCCGCAGCACATCCCGGTTCACATCACCTACCAGACGGCCTTCGTCGACGACGCCGGCAAGCTGGTGATTTGCGACGACGTCTACGGCCGCGATGCCCGCGTGATCGCGGCGCTCAAGACCGAGGACCGCCGGGTCGCCGACACCGCCGTCGACCGGCCGAAGCAGAGCCACGCCCGGCCCGCGGTCCGGCTGCCCTACGGCGTCGGCCAGTCCTACGCCGGCGGCGGCGGGCCGTCGTTCTTCGAGATGCTGTTCGGCGGTGGCCAGGCGCAGCAGCCGGCGGCCGCGCCGAATGCCCGCAACGCGCGGCGAACCGTAACCCGGTAGGTGTTGCTTTCGGGGGTGCCCGCGGACATCCCCCGATCGGATTTCGGCCCTTAGCCGCCTGCGATTTCCGTTTGGCTGTGTCCCCCAGGCCACAGGGTCGGCCCTTTTTTGCCATACTTCGCCGCTACCCAAGGCGGTGATCGGGGGGGACCCGTCCGTAAGGGCGCGTTAACCGATCTTGATAAGACTGCGTTAGCCATCCCGCCGCGGCCATCCGGCCATGGCGCCTGTGTTGCGACGTCTTTACGGAAGATCGGGACGTGCCAGTCCGTCTTGCACGCTATTCGGGTTCGTGTGTTCAACGGTCGCGTACGGCCGGACGTATCGCCCTCGCAGCACTGCTCCTCCTGTTCGGGTGCCAGAGCCTGCAGACCGCGGTCGCCGACGGCGGCACGCGCACGCTTTCGTTCCAGCACACCCACCGCGACGATTCGATCACCGTCACCTTCAAGCGCAACGGCCGCTACGACGAGGACGGCCTGAAGAAGCTCAATCACTTCCTGCGCGACTGGCGCAACAACGACGAGACGCGGATGGATCCGCAGCTGTTCGACATCCTGTGGGAAGTCTCCCGCGATGTCGGGGTGAAGGAGCCGGTCATCCACATCATCTCGTCCTACCGCTCGCCGGTGACCAACGCGATGCTGCGCCGCCGCAGCCGCGGGGTCGCGCAGTTCAGCCAGCACACGCTTGGCAAGGCGATCGACTTCTCCATTCCGGGCGCGCCGCTCGATCAGATCAGGGCGGCCGGCCTGCGCCTGCAGCGCGGCGGCGTCGGCTTCTATCCGAGCTCCGGGTTCGTACACGTCGATGTCGGCAGCATTCGCCACTGGCCGCGCATGACGCACGACCAGCTCGCCCGCGTGTTCCCGGACGGCAAGACCGTCCATGTCCCGTCCGACGGCCATCCGCTGAAGAACTATTCTGCCGCCCTGGCCGAAGTGCAGCGGCGCGGCAGCACGCCCTCGGCGACGTCGCTCGCCGCTGCGCAAAACGCCGGCATCAAGACTGCCGACGCGAGCGGCGCAGCGCCCGGGCGCGGTCGCAATGTCCTCGCCAAACTGCTCGGGATCGGCTCCAACGAAGAGGACGAGGGCGAGACGACGCCACCCGCCCGCGGCCGCAAGGTCGCCGACGCGTCACCGACGCCCGCCTCACAGGAGGCCCCGCTCCCGCCGATGCCGCGCGCGCGGCCGGCGAAGGCCAACGAGTTCTTCGTCGCCTCGACCACCAAACCGGCCGCGCCTGCTGCGCCGGCCAAGCCGGGCGAGTTCACGCTGGCTTCGGCGAGCACGTCGGCGGTGGCGACGCCGACCGAGATCATCCGCTCGCGCGGGTTCTGGCAGGAACCGCCGGATGACGTGACGCTGGCGGGCAGCAGCACGCTGGCTGCCAACAAGGCCGAGCCGGGCAACGAGGCGATGGCTCCGACCGGGGAACGCCTGGCATGGATCAAAGGACCCGATGGGCGGCGTGCCCCGCCGCGGCCGCCGAAAGACATCGACCTGCAGACGCCGGTCGAGACCACCGCCAGCCTCAACTCGTGGACCAGCAATCCGAGCCAGAACGACCGCGTGCCGACCGATCTGGCTCTCGCCTATGCGGCGGCAGGCTCCGCCGCGGCCCCCGCCGAGCCGGTCGCCAAGCCCGCAACGTCGCCCATGGGCGCCCTGAAACCCATCGCCTCGGCGAACGCCGCCACCGCACCGAGCACCGGCAATGCCACGGTCCCGCCGAGCGCCGACAACGCGACGGTCGCGACCCGTAAGGCGGCCGTGAACTCGCCGGCCGCAAAGATCGGCCAGCGCGGCTTCGATCCATGGCTGCGCGGCGTGATCATGACGCCGAGCGTGCATCATTCGCTCGACGTCGCGGTGGTCGGCGCCAAAGACGCGCGGACCTTGCGTCCGCTCATGCACAAGCCTGACAGCACCGTCGCGATGGTTTTCTCCAACGACCCGACGCTCGGCCTGACCTCGCTGAAGTTCAGCGGCGCCGCCGTCGCCTTCCTGCCGACGGTCGATATGCTGCCGCGCACGGCACGCCTCTTGCGCTGACGAAAGCTTTACGCATTCCTGACATTCGTCAGGCATGCCCAAGCGAATCATCACCAAGGCTTCGGTCTGGCGCGCCGCGCAGAACGCCCGGGCGCTGACGCGTCTCACCAAGGCGCTGCCGGCGATCTTCCCCACCCCCGTTCTCACCCACGCACTGAACCGGCGCTTCACCCCGCCGATGCCGCGCCTGGCGGTGGATTCCTATTGGCGCGCGCATGTGATCCGCGCCGACCGGCTCGCCCGCGCGCTCGCCGCCATCAGCGGAGCGCCCGCAGGATGGTCCTGGCGCATCGGAACGCAGGGCGGCTTGCCGGAGAGCTTCCGCACGCCGCCGGCACCCTATCGCGAGGCGGCTTTTGCCCGGGGCCCCGGCTTCTGCTGCGTGTGCGGACAGCCGGTCTACCGCCTCGGCTGGCATGTCGACCTGTGGGGCAAAGGCCCGAACCGGAATGCCGGCTGGCACACCGCCTGCGTCGTCGCCTGGCGGTTCTGGAACGCGCCGAGCGACCACGCGCGCATCCTCCGGCGGCTGCAGGCGCGCCGTTGCGGCGAGACCGGCGGCCGGCTGTGGAGGACCGCGGAGGTCGATCACCGGGTCCCGCTGTTCCGCCTGTGGGGCGAGCAGCGCGACACGCCGTGGCCAGGCCTGCTTGACTACTGGGGCCTGCCCAACCTGCAGGTCATCAACCGCGACGCTCACGTCGCCAAGTGCGCCGACGAAGCGAAATATCGAAGCCGCAAGAGCGTGGAAGAAACACGCGTCGGGACCGAGTGACGGAGTTGCACGTAGGCAGACGCCGTCGATTCGCCCTCACGCCGCCAGCATGCCGAGCGCGTGCAGGTAGGTTTCCAGGATCGCCTCCTGCTCCTTGCGCTCGTCGACATCCTGCTTGCGCATCCGGATGACGGTGCGCAACGCCTTCATGTCGAAACCGGTGGCCTTGGCTTCCCCATAGACGTCGCGGATATCGTCGGCGATCGCCTTCTTCTCTTCCTCGAGCCGTTCGATCCGCTCGACGAAGGCCTTCAGGTGGTCCTTGGCGAACCGGTGGGCGGTTTCTTCCTTCTCCTTGACGGCGGCGGCAGTGGCGGGGGCCATCGGACACTCCTCGAGGTGTTTTCGAGAAGAGATTTCCGGGGCCGCGCCCGCAAGGTCAAGGCGAGATCGGGGTCATCCACAGCCGTACACAGGCAAGAAATCCTGTGCACGAAATCTCAATGCTTGTGCACACCCGCTTTTTCGAATGCGGCCTGCTGCTCCTTGGTGGCTTCCTTCTGATATTTCGCGCGCCATTCGTCGTATGGCATGCCGTAGACAGCCTCGCGGCTCGCGTCCTTGCTCATGCCGAGCCCCTTCGCATCCGCCGCCTCTTTCATCCAGTTGGAGAGGCAGTTGCGGCAGAAACCGGCGAGATTCATCAGATCGATGTTCTGCACGTCGGTGCGTGTGCGCAGGTGCTCCACGAGACGCCGGTACACGGCGGCTTCGAGCTCCGTTCGGGTCTTGTCATCGATGGTCATGGCAGGTTCCTTCGCATGGTCCCGCGAATGATAGGCGCCGTCGCCGCCGGGCGCCATAGGCGCAACCGCCAGACGGCAACCGCCATAGCGGCTGGAGCAGGCAGGGCCGCGCCATCGCGCGGCCCTGCCTTGATCGACGAAGCCTACGCTACGCCAATGCCTTCTTCACCCGATCGGGCGACATCGGCAGGTGCCGGAGCCGCTTGCCGGTGAGGGCAAAGATCGCGTTGGCGATCGCCGGCGCGACCTGGGGAACGCTGAGCTCGCCCATGCCGGTCGGCGCTGCGCCGCTCGCCACCAGCCTGGTGTGCATCACCGGCAGGTCGCTCATGCGCAGCACCGGATAGTCGTCGAAGTTCGAGGCCTGCACGGCGCCGTCCTTGACGGCGAACTCCTCGAGCAGGGCCGCGCTCAGCCCATACACGATGCCGCTTTCGAGCTGGGCGTGGGCGTTCTCCGGCTGGATGACGATGCCGGGATCGGCCGCGACCCAGTACTCATGGACCTTGATCTTGCCGCTCGCCCGATCGACCGACACTTCGGCGATGGCGGCGCCGAAGCTGTCGTGATAGTCGGCGAACGCGAGCCCGAGCGCACGGCCGTCGCGCTTGCGGCCCCAGTCGGCCATCTCGGCCACCGTCTTGATCACCGCGTGGGCGCGCGGATGGTTCTTGGTGAGCTCGAGCCGCAACGCCAGCGGATCGATGCCCTTGGCCTGCGCGATCTCGTCGAGGAACGACTCGGCGGCGAACTTGTTGTAGCCCGCGCCGATCCCGCGCCAAGCGTGCACCCGCATGCCGCGGATCTCGCGCACCGCGTCGGACAGGATGTTGGGGATCGCGTAGTGCTCCTGCTCGAGCCCGCGCATCCCGATCACGTCCTTGCCGCCCGACGCCTGGAACCGCGGCGGTGCCGCCACGGCGTCGACGTTCTCGGCGACGAGCCGGTGATGCCAGCCGACCAGGTTGCCATTCTGGTCGAGGCCCGCCTTGAGGATGTGATGCGTCATCGGTCGCGGCCGCGCCGCCGCGACGTCGTCCTCGCGGGTGAGGATCAGCTTCACCGGCTGCTTGACAATGTTGGCGATGACGACCGATTGCGCCACCGCATCCGACCACACGCGCCGGCCGTAGCCGCCGCCGAGCAGGTGCTGATGCACGCGGATCTTGTCCGGCGTGGTCTTGAGCACGTTCGACGCCACGAGGGCGGCGAGCGCGTTCGACTGCGTGCCGGTCCAGACTTCCGCCGACTGGCCGTCCTCGGCGACCTTGGCGACGCAATTCATCGGCTCCATCTGCGCGTGGTAGCAGTGCTCCGACCAGTAGGTCGCCTCCAGCACCTTGCTGGCCTGGCCGAGCGCCGCGCCGGCATCGCCGACCTTGAACCACTCCACCGCCTTGGCGTTCGGGTCGCGGCCGTGCGCCGCGTACTCGTCCTTGGCCTTCTCCGAATCGAACTTGGCGGCGGTCGCGCCCGAGGTGTCCCACGTCACCTTGAGCGCGCTGCGCCCGGCGCGCGTCGCCTCCACCGAGTCGCCCACCACGGCGACGCCGAACGGCAGCGGCAGTACCTTGGTGACGCCCTTGACCTTCATCACCTCATCGGTGTTGACGGTCGCCGGCTTGGCGCCTTCCATGGGCGATTGCAGGACGGTGGCATAGACCATGCCCGGCACCTGCACGTCGATGCCGTACCTGGCGCTTCCGTTGACCTTCGCCGGCACGTCGACGCGCCCAATGTCCTTGCGGCCGATCAGGCGGAACTGCGGCTCCTTCTTGAGATCGGCCGCGGTGATCTGCGGCGGCTCGTTGGGAACCGTCGCGAACTTGGCGATCTCGCCGTAGGAGATGCGCCGACCCGACTTGGCGTGGACGACAACGCTCGGCTCGGTGGTCAGCTCCTCGACCGGCACGTTCCAGTGCTTGGCGGCGTTGTCGAGCAGCACGCGGCGAGCCTGTGCGCCGGCCATGCGCAGCGGCATGTAGTAGCCGGGCACGGAAACGCTGGCGACCGTCGCCATGCCGCCCCGCATGATCGGGTGCGGGTTGCCGTAGATCTTCGGGATCGGCGGCGCGAACTCGGTCTTCACCTTCGACCAGTCCGCGTCGAGTTCCTCGGCGAGGATCAGCGGAAGCGTGGTGAGCGTGCCCTGCCCCATCTCGGCGACCGGCGAGAGGATCGTGATCGTGCCGTCGGCGCCGATCGTCACCCAGGCATTGAGCTTGGCGCTATCGGCTGCCAAGGCTTCGGTGAGGCGGCCGACCATGCCGCCGGTGAGCGTGAACGCGAAGGTCAGCCCCGCGCTGCCCGCGACGAAGCTGCGTCGGCTGATCGTGGTCTCGAGCTTGCCTTGCTGAATTGCGCTGGTCATGGCGTCAGGCCTCCCGTGCGGCGCGCTCGATCGCGCGCACGATGCGGGGATAGGTTCCACAGCGGCAGATGTTGCCGTCCATGTGGGTGACGATCTGCTCGCGGGTGGGGTTCTTTGTGGTGGCGAGCAGCTCCGCCGCCTGCATGATCTGCCCCGACTGGCAGTAGCCGCATTGCGGCACCTGCTCGGCGATCCACGCCTTCTGCAGCGGATGCGCGTTGTCGGCTGAAAGCCCTTCGATCGTCGTGACCTTCTTGCCCTGCGCTTGCGACACGCTCACCTGGCATGAGCGCACCGCCTTGCCGTCGATGTGAACGGTGCACGCGCCGCACAGGCCCGACCCGCATCCGAACTTGGTGCCGGTGAGCCCGAGGCGCTCGCGCAACACCCACAGCAGCGGCGTATCCGGCTCTGCGGCGACACTGGCCGCCTTGCCATTGACCGTTAAGGCGATCGTCATGCGTTCCTCCTTGGCAACGTTTCTCGGTTTGATGCTCGCCGGGCCATGGCCGCCGCCCCATCGCCCGCGCAGCCGGTCAGATGGGAAGGAGGCGACGACGCGCCGGCGATTTGCGATATTGTGTTGACTGCCCGACTATCGCGTCGGGCGAGGCGCCCCCCGGCTGCGTGTGATTGGAAGCATTATAGACTCGGATACCCGGCGTTGGCATCACCCTCCTGCGACAAAATCTCCAAATAGGATCCCGCCCACCTTTATGACGACAGCCGTGCTGACCATTCCTCCCGACCGCCGCATGGCACTCGCCATCCTCTGCCTTGCACTCGGCGCGGTGGCGATGGGCGCGTCGCCGATCTTCGTGCGGCTGGCCGAAGTTGGGCCGTATGCCAGCGCCTTCTGGCGCACCTTCCTGGCGCTGCCGTTCCTGTTCGCCTGGGCGCGGGTGGAGGCGCATGGGCAAGCGCAGCCGCTGCGCTTCGATTCGGCGATCGTGCTGTGCGGGCTTCTGTTCGCGGGCGACCTGTTCTTCTGGCACTTGGCGATTCTCGGCACCACCGTCGCCAACGCGACGTTCCTGGCGACCACCGCGCCCATCTGGGTCGTGCTCGGCGGCTTTCTGCTGCGTTCCGAAACGATCGGCTTCCCGACTCTGGCCGGACTTGCGCTGTGTCTGATCGGTGGCGCCGCGCTGATCGGGGAGAGCTACGGTTTTGCTCCACACCGCCAATGGGGCGACCTGTGCGGCCTCGCCACCGCGGTGTTCTTCGGCCTCTACGTGCTGGCGGTGCGCCACGCGCGCGGCCGTCACGGCGCCGGCCGGCTGATCTTCCTGTCGACCTCAGTCACTGCGGCCTGCCTGCTGGCGGTGGCGCTTGCGCTCGAGCCGCGCCTCCTGCCGCAGACGGCGAGCGGCCTTGCAGCGCTGCTTGCTCTTGCGGTCGTCTCCCAGGTCGGCGGGCAGGGCCTGGTGGCGGTGGCGCTCGGATCATTGCCGGCGACGTTCTCCTCGCTGGTGATCTTTCTCGAAGCAATCGCCGCGGCGGTATTCGGCTGGCTCATTCTCGACGAAGCCTTGGGCGTGGTGCAGATCGTGGGCGGCGCCCTCATCCTCCTCGGGATCTGGGTGGCACGCCCGCGCGCAGCCGCGCCGGCAATCGGCGAGGTCGGTCCATGAGTCCGCCGTCGCGGGAATTCCTCGAAGGCCTGTTCCGTGGCGCGGTTGCGGCGGCGCATCCGGCGAGCTTTCTGGCGAACGAGCTGCCCGAGCCGCCGGAGCGCGGTCGGCTGATCCTCCTGGCGGCCGGCAAGGCCGCCGGCTCGATGACCGAAGTTGCCGAGCGGCACTACCTGGAAGCCAGCCAAGTGACGCCGTGCAACAGGCGGTGGGCGCGGCCGGCTACGAATGCGTGTTCCTCGGCGATGCGCTCGAGGGGAGGCCCGCGCGGTCGCCGCCGCGCAGGAGCGCCTCGCGCTCGAGCTCAAGGCGAGCAACCGGCGGGCCGTCATCGTGTCGGGCGGCGAGCTGACGGTGACGATCCGCGGGAACGGAAGCGGCGGTCTCAACCAGGAATATGCCCTGGCGCTGGTGCTCGGCGGGGAGGACGGAATCGCCGGTATTGCCTGCGATACCGACGGCACCGACGGGGCAAGCGGCAGCCGGGATGATCCCGCAGGCGCCTATGCGGATTCCGCCACCCGCGCCCGCGGGCTCGGCCTCGATCCTGCCGCGTTTCTCGCCAACAACGATTCGGGCGCCTTTTCGCCGGCCTGGGCGAGCTGGTGGTCCCTGGCCCCACCTTTACAAACGTGAATGATTTTCGCGCCATCCGCGTCGATAATGTTGTGACGGGTTGAGCAAGACCGGCGGTCCCGGCTATGACATGACCACGCGAATCTGGACCTGCGTTCCTGGCATGACGGCTCGGTTGTTGCTGTGCGGCTTCCTGCTCGCGGCCTTCGTCGGCAGCGCGATGGCGGACTTTCGCCTGTGCAACAAGACCGGTAGCCGGATCGGCGTCGCGGTCGGCTACAAGGACACCGACGGGTGGACCACGGAAGGTTGGTGGAACCTGCCGGCCGGGCACTGCGAGACGCTGCTGCGGGGCGGCCTGGTCGCCCGCTTCTATTACATCTACGCGGTGGATTATGACCGCGGCGGCGAATGGTCCGGCCGTGCCTTCATGTGCACGCGGGACAAGGAGTTCACCATTCGCGGCACCGACGACTGCCTGGCGCGCGGATTCGAGCGCGCGGGATTTTTCGAGGTCGACACCGGCGAGCAGCGGTCCTGGACCGTGCATCTCACCGACGCCGGCGGCGAAGGTCCGTCGCGACCCCTGGAAAAATACACGCCCATGATCCCGGGGCCGACCGGGGGGCGCCCGAATCCCGGTCCGCCGGTGGCGGGGCAACCTGGCGGTCCGAGCCGATGAGGCGGCTGCGCCGGACCAAGATCGTGGCAACGCTCGGTCCGGCCTCGTCGGAGCGCGCGGTCATCGACCAATTGTTCCAGGCCGGCGCCGACGTGTTCCGCATCAACATGAGCCACACGTCGCATGACCGGATGCGCGAGCTCATGGCGGCGGTGCGGGGGGTCGAGCAGGAGCACGGACGGCCGATCGGCGTCCTGGTCGACCTGCAGGGTCCGAAGCTGCGCATCGGCAGCTTCAAGGAGGACGCCGTCACGCTCGTGCCGGGCGCCGATTTCGTGCTCGATTCGGACGCCGCGCCCGGCGACACGCATCGCGTGCAGCTGCCGCATCCGGAGATTCTCGGCGCGCTCGAGCCCGGCCATACGCTGCTGCTCGACGACGGCAAGATCCGCCTCAAGGCGGTGACGACCAGCGTCGATCATGCCGAGACCCGCGTGGAGGTGGGCGGCCGCCTCTCCGCCCGCAAAGGCGTGAGCCTCCCCGACACGACGATTCCATCATCCGCCATGACCGCCAAGGACCGCTCGGATCTGGAGGCTGCGCTCGATGCCGGGGTCGACTGGATCGGCTTGTCGTTCGTGCAGCGGCCCGACGACATTGCCGAGGCGAAGAAGCTCGCGCGCGGGCGCGCCGGCGTGCTCGCCAAGATCGAGAAGCCGCAGGCGGTGCAGCGGCTCGACGAGATCATGGATTTCACCGACTCGCTGATGGTGGCGCGCGGCGATCTCGGCGTCGAGCTGCCGCTCGAGAAGGTGCCGGGCATCCAGAAGCAGCTGACCCGCGCGGCGCGGCGCGCCGGCAAGCCGGTGGTCGTCGCGACCCAGATGCTGGAGTTGATGATCTCCAGCCCGGTTCCGACCCGCGCCGAAGTGTCGGACGTGGCGACTGCCGTGTTCGAGGGCGCCGATGCGGTCATGCTGTCGGCCGAATCCGCCGCCGGCAAGTATCCGATCGAGGCGGTCACCACCATGAACCGCATCATCGAGGAGGTGGAGCACGACCCCACCTATCGCGGCATCATCCAGGCGCAACGCGCTGCGCCTGAGCCGACCGGAGCCGATGCCATCGCCGCCGCTGCGCGCGAAATCGCCGAGACGCTCGATCTCTCCGCGATCGTGTGCTGGACCAGCTCGGGCGCGACCGGACTACGCATGGCGCGGGAGCGGCCGAAGCCCCCGATCGTGGCGATCTCGCCCAACGTCTCGACCGGGCGCAAGCTCTCGCTCGTCTGGGGCGTGCATTGCGTCGTCGCGCAGGATGCGCGCGACCAGGAGGACATGGTCGACCGCGCCAGCCGGCTCACGTTTCGCGAAGGCTTCACCAAAGCCGGCCAGCGCATCATCATCGTCGCCGGCATTCCGCTCGGCACGCCCGGCGCCACCAACATGGTGCGCATTGCCTTCGTCGGCAGCGACGCGGTAGCCGACGTGTAGTCGGGTTACGTGGTCTTTAGATATCGCGGCCTTCGACCTTCTCGGTCAGGCTTTTGACGAGGTCGGGCACCCGCTCGAGGTGGGGATGGACACCGAGCGCGCGACGGAACACGTCGAGCGCGCGTTTCTCCTCCCCGAACTCCTGCATGATCATGCCGAGCCCGGACAGCGCCCCGAAATGCCGCGGCTCGCGCGCGAGCACCTGGCGGATGTCCTCGAGCGAGCGGCCATATTCCTTTTTCATGAAATAGACGGTGGCGCGCCGGTTCCACGCCTCGACGTATTCCGGCCTGATCTCGACGAGCGCGTCGAGGAGCTGGATCGCGAGGTCGAGGTCCTTGGCCTCGACTGCGGTCTTGACGCGCGTCATCAGGAGGTCGGCCGTGTCGCTGCCGGAGACGTACCACAGCGCCCAGATGCGCTCCTCGATCGCCTTGGCGGTCTCCGCGTCGGGCGCCGCCTTCAGCGCGCCGAACAGGAAATCGAGGTTCTGCGTGCGGTCGCCGCGCTGCGGGCGCGGCAATTTGGCGGGGGGCTCGATCGGCTGCGCCGGCTGCCCCTGCTGGGGCGGCTGGATTTCTTGGGTGGGGGCTGCCTCGGGCAGGGCGGCGAGCAGGGCTACCGCCACCACGGGACCGAATGAAAGCCGGAATCGCGATGTCATGCGCTCAATCTACAGCCTACGGGGGCTCCGTGGAAGTCACGGAGCCTCATACCTGCGTGAGCGGGACGGCTTAGCCCTGGCGAGCCTTGAAGCGGCGCTGGACCTTATTGATGATGTAGACACGGCCCTTGCGGCGCACCAGCCGGTTGTTGCGGTGCCGGCCACGCAGCGATTTCAATGAATTGCGGACCTTCATGGTTCCAATCCGGTGGCGCCGCGCGACGCCTGCCGTTCCCGTTGATTTGAAGGGGGCTACTTAGGGTCCGGGGCCGGGCGTGTCAATGTCGGGCGGTCGGCACCCTTCAGCGCCTCAGCCCCAGCCAAAGCGCAGAGAGCACGTCGGAATAGTCGTCCGTCCACGCCCGCTCGGGCCCGGGCTCGAGCGGGCGCGCGTTCCCCCACTGCAGCACCGGCGCGAGCGACGCCGCCTTGCGGGCGAGGAACACGACCCGCGACGATGTCGCATCGAGGCTGCCGGAGGGGCGGTCATCGTCGACCACCGCGGCGACCACCCCGGGCAGGAGGCCGATCGTGCTCGCCAGCGCCGGCACGAGATCGAGATGGTTGTTGGAGACGTGCAGCGCGATGAGGCCGTCCGGATCGAGCTTGTCGACAAATAGCCGCAGCGCCTCGGCGGTGAGCAGGTGCACCGGGATGGAGTCGGAGGAAAAGGCGTCGATCACCAGGTAACCGAAGGTTCCGGGATCCGTGCGGGCGAGCGTGAGCCGCGCATCGCCGATGGCGATGTCGGGCGCCGGCAGGCAGCGGGCGAGGAAGTCGAACAGTTTCGGATCGGTGGCGATGCGCACGACCACCGGATCGATCTCGTAGTAGCGCCACGCCTCGCCTTGCCGCGCGTAGCAGGCGAGCGAGCCCGCCCCAAGCCCCACAATGCCGACCCGCAGCGGCTTGCCGTGGGCGGCGAGCGCCGCCCGCGCGGCCGCGACGCCACGCGCCATAGGGCTCTCCAGGTGGTAGTAGGTCGCGGGCGGCGAGGGATGGATCGGCCGCCCGGCCGCATCCTTGAGGCGGGCGGCCCCGTGCACGGTGGTCCCGTGCAGCAGCATGCGCATCGCGGCGTCGTCCGACAGCGCCACCCGATGGGTGCCGAAGAAGCTGCGCTCGACATGGACCGTCTGGTTGTCGGACGGGGTGAGCGCGAAGGCGGCGATCATCGTGAACACCAGCGCGGCGCGGTGCTCGGGCCACCTGCGGATGAGGAACAGGCCGACACAGAGGAGGCCGATCAGCACGAACGGATAGAGGCGGTTCGCCGACAACAGGCCGAGATGCACCGACAGCTTGTAGCCGCTCATCAGCATGAGGCCGGCGCCGACGATCAACGCGAGGCGGGCAAGCCGCAACGGCTCGCTGCGGCCGATGAGGATACCGGGCCGGCACAGGAGCGCGAGCAGGGTGAGCAGGATGAACTCGAACACGGAGTTGAACAGGTGGGGCGCGAGGAGCGCCGAGAAGATGCCGCCGAGCACACCGCCGACCGACATCCAAAGATAGAACTCGGTGAGGTGCTGTGGGCCCGGGCGACGGTTGTAGAGCTCGCGGTGGCAGACGAGCGAGGCGAGAAAGAAGGACGCGAGCGCGAACACGCTCGATACGAGCTTGCCCTGGGTGAGGACGACCACCAGCACGGCAAACGGCAGGAGGTCGCAGACGAGCTTGTAGCGGAACCACAGGTTGGCGCGGAACACCAGGATGAAGGTCGCAAGAAACAGCGCCAGCGGTACCACCCACAGGAACGGCGCCGCCGCCACATCGGTGGTGATGTAGGTGGTGACCGCAATGACCAGGCCGGATGGAATGAACGCGAGCGCGATCCAGTCGAGGCGCTGCGACCAGGAGATCGCTTCCCCGGACTCGGTCGCGTCCGAAGGCATTTCGGCCGCGTCGGCGGGCGACGCGCTGCGCAGCAGCAGCAGGCCGCAGCTTGCAATCATTGCGGCGAGCACGCCGAAGGCCGCGCTCCACACGAGGCTCTGCGCAGCGAGGCCGATCGCCGGCTCGATGAGCAACGGATAGGCGATAAGCGCACTCAGGCTGCCCAGATTGCTGGCCCCGTAGAGGAAATAGGGGTCCGAGGCGTGCCGATGATGCGTGCGCGAGAACCATGCCTGCAGCAACGGCGCATTGGCCGAGACGGCGAAGAACGGAAGGCCGATGCCGACCGCGAGCAGGCCGATCAGCCAGAGATAGGCATCGCCCTCGGGCGGCGCCGCGAAGGCGGCGGGCAGGCCGAACGGAAGCGTCAGCCCGGCGAGCGCCATCAGCCAGAGATGCAGCGACAGCGCATGACCATCGCGCAGCCAGCGATTGAGCGCGAACGCATAGCCGTAGCCGGCCAGCAGCATTGCCTGGAAGAAGCACATCGACACCGCCCACACCGACGGCGCGCCGCCGAGCCGGGGCAGGATCATCTTGGCGAAGATCGGCTGCACCGCGAATAGGAGCAGCGCCGACAGGAACAGCGTCGCTGTGAACACCGCCAGCAGGACGGCCGGCGCACCGGCGCGCGACATCGAGCCATCGAGGACGCCTGCGGTGGTCCGCTCGCTCAAGTCCATGCCTTTGCCCAGGGATTCACCCGCCGAATTCAGCCCGGCGGGCGACCTTTTTCCTATTAGGGGCAAATGGTTACGATAACGTCACGGCGGTCGGTTGCGGTTGACCGATCGGCCTCCGTCAGTCCCGGATGAACGTCCCGTTGCGCAGCTCGGCGACCGCCTGCTGCAGCTCGGCATTGGTGTTCATCACGATCGGCCCATACCAGGCGACCGGCTCCTCGATCGGCTTGCCCGAGACGAGGAGGAAGCGCATACCCTCCTCGCCCGCCGTGACCGTGATCTCATCGCCGCGGTCGAACACCACCAACGAGCGGTTCCCGGTGCTCTCGCGCACGACCGCGTCGGATCCCTCCTTCTCGGTGAGCACGCCGAACGGCTGCGAGGAATCACGGAACATGCCGGACCCTTCGAACACGTAGGCAAAGGCGTGGCGCTCGGTCTCGACCCGTAGCGTCTTGCGGCGGCCGGCCGGAACCGACACGTCGAGATAGCGGGGATCGGCCGCGATGCCGTCCACCGGGCCGCGCTTGCCCCAGAACTCGCCGCAGATCACGCGCACGCGCGTCCCGTCGTCGTCGACGATGTCCGGGATCTCGATTGCCGGGATGTCCTGGTAGCGCGGCGCCGTCATCTTGAGCGCGGAGGGCAGGTTCGCCCACAGCTGGAAACCGTGCATGCGCCCGCGCTCGTCGCCCTGCGGCATCTCCTGATGGAGGATGCCGCGGCCGGCGGTCATCCACTGGACGTCGCCGGAGCCCATCTTTCCGTGGTTGCCGAGGTTGTCGCCGTGCTCCACCGTGCCGGCGAGCACGTAGGTGATGGTCTCGATGCCGCGGTGCGGATGCCACGGGAAACCGGCCAGGTAGTCCTCCGGCCGCTCATTGCGGAAATCGTCGAGCAGCAGGAACGGATCGAACTCGTCGGTGGTGCCGAACCCGAAGGCGCGGTGCAGCTTGACGCCCGCTCCTTCCATGGTGGGCGTGGACCTGGCGATACGCTTCACGGGGCGGATGGACATGGCGCTGATCGTTCCAGTGGCAGACGCTGCCTATGTGGAGATCAGCCGGCGGTTCGTCCAGGTTGCGGCGGGATCACGCTGTTGCAAACGATCCTGAGCCTCATCGGGCGAGCGCAGCGCGCTCAGCGACCGGCTTCCATTGGGCCGTCTCGGCTTCGAGGAATTTGCGGAATTCCTCGATGTCGTAGCTCGCGCTCACCATGCCATCCTGGCGCAGCCGCTGCTGCACGTCCGGCTTGCTCATCGCCCGCACGATTTCCCGATTGACCTTGCGCACGATCTCCTGCGGCAGCCCGGCCGGGCCGGACAACGAGAACCATGTGGTGCTGACGAGGCTCGGATAGCCGAGCTCGCGGAAGGTCGGCAGATCGGGATAGTCCGGCAGGCGCTCGGCCCCGGTATGCGCCAGCCCGCGCAAGGCGCCGCTGCGCAGCTGGCCTGCCGTCGAAGATACGGTCTGGCAGGAGAACGCGATGTGCCCGCCGACCAGATCCATGAGCGCCTGCGCGGCCCCCTTGTACGGCACGTGCTCGACCTTGATGCCGGCTTTCTCGCCGAAGGACTCGGCGAACAGGTGCCCCATGCTGCCGAGGCCGGACGATGAATAAGTCAGCGGCTTCGTGCCCGCTTTGGCGGCAGCGACGAAATCCGCAAGCGTCTTCGCCCCGCTGGCAGCATTGACCGACAGAACGATCGGCGCGCCGGCAATGTAGGCGATGTTGGTCAGGTCGCGGTTCGGATCGTAGCCGATCTTCGGGTTGGTCACCGGCGCAAGCACCAGGAGAGACACGTTGGTGAGGACGAAGTTGTAGCCGTCGGGCGGAGAGCTGACGACCGACTGGACCCCGATGGTGCCGCCGGCGCCGGCGCGCGTCTCGACGAAGAATTGTTGCCCGAACGCGGCCGTCAGGTGGTCCGCAACGGTCCGGGCGAGCACGTCCGCGGTGCCACCCGGCGCGAACGTATTGACGATGCGCACCGGGCGCTGCGGCCATTCCTGCGCCGCGGCCGGCGCCACGAGCGCGGCCAGCCCCGCGTGGATCATCACCGTGGCGGAAGCGATTGCGGCAAAGACGCGCATTGTTCCTCCAATCGCGAGGCGGCATGCCGCTTGACCTTGAACGCGAGGCTGCGCGATGTCAAAGCGTCCAATGTGCCGCAGTCCGACAACAAAGACCGGGAGGAACACCGATGTCACCGCGCCTGCTGCTTGCCCTTTGCGCCCTGCTCGCCGTCATGCCCGACCAGGCGTCGGCGCAGGCATGGCCGGCACGCCAACCCATCAAGGTGATCATCCCGTTCAGCGCGGGCAGCGCGACCGATGTGGTGCCGCGGGCCATCCTCGAGCAGGTGGGCAAGCAGCTGGGCCAGACCTTCGTGGTGGAAAATCGGGTCGGCGCCGGCGGCACGCTGGGCGTGCGCGACGTCGCCAAGGCCGACGCGGACGGCTATACGCTGCTGGTGCATTCGACCACGCACGCCGTCGCCCCGGCGATCTATTCCAATCCCGGCTACGATGCGCGGCGTGATTTTGCCGCCGTCACCAGCCTCGCCAGCCTGGCGAACGTGCTGGTCGCGCCGCCCGACCGCTATCAGACGCTGAAGGACCTCGTCGAGGCCGCCAAGGCGAAGCCGGACGCCATGAACTATGCGTCGGCCGGCGTCGGCAGCTCCGCCCATCTCAATGGCGAGCGCCTCTTGATGGCGGCCAAGATCAAGGCGACGCACGTCCCCTTCAAGGGCGGGCCGGAAGCGCTCAACGAGATCATGGCCGGTCGCGTCGACTTCTATTTCGTGCCGCTGCCGCCGGCACGCGGACTCATCGCTGGCGGCAAGGTGCGCGCGCTCGCGGTGAGCAATTCGACGCGCGCCTCGGCCCTGCCCGACGTTCCGACCACCGTCGAGGCGGGGATACCCAATTCCCAGTATGATTTCTGGCTCGGCATGTTTGCGCCGGCCGCAACTCCGCGGGAGATCGTCGAGCGGCTCCATGCGGAGGTCGACAAGGCGCTGCAGGATCCCGGCGTCAAGGAGAAGCTCGCGAGGCTCGGGGCCGACCCGATGACGATGAAGCCGGCCGACTTCGACGCGTTCGTGAAGCGCGAGATGGACCTCAACGCCGAGCTGGTGAAGGCGGCGGGCGTGCAGGTCAATTGAGGGATCGCCGCATGCCCGGGCAGGCCGATACCATCCGCGCGGCGCTGGCGCGCCGCTTCGGGGAGGACATCGCAGTGGAGGCGAGCCTTGCCGGGCTCGACGAGCTCGTCCGCATCGCCGCGCATCGCACCCACCGACGCTATCTCGATCGCGGCATCGAGCCCGCATTGCTGCGTCTCCTGTGCGCGGCCGCGCTTTCGGCGCCCTCGAAGAGCGACCTGCAGCAATGCGACATCCTGATCGTGCGCAAGCCCGCGCTGCGCGCGGCGATTGCCGGCCTCTTGCCCGACATGCCGTGGGTGGGGAGCGCGCCGGTGTTTCTGGTGTTCCTCGCCAACGGCCGTCGCCTGAAGGAGATTGCGGCGCTGCGCCAGAAGCCGTTTCCCAACGACCATCTCGACCAGTTCTTCAACGCCGCGGTCGACGCCGGCCTCGTGCTCGCGACCTTCCTGCGCGCAGCGAGCGCGGTCGGCCTCGGCTGCTGTCCGATCAGCGTGATCCGCGACCATGCCGCCAAGGTGTCGGAGCTGCTGCAGTTGCCCGAACGCGTCATTCCGGTCGCCGGCATGAGCGTCGGCTGGCCGGCCGAGGAGTCGGGCATCACGGCGCGCCTCCCCCTCAGCCTGACCGTGCACGAGGACCGTTACGACGAAGGCGACCTCGCCACCGAGCTCGACGCCTACGATCGCCGCCGCGCCGCCCTGCGCCCGTTCGCGCGCCAGCGCGCGCCCGAGACATGGGGCGAGGCGCCCTTCTACGGCTGGTCGGAGGACAAGGCGCGGCAATATGCCGTGCCGCAGCGCGCCGATTTCGGCGCCTATGTGCGGGCGAAGGGCTTCCGACTGGATTGAGAAACCCGACGCTTGGGTGACCTGCTTAGGCGCCCGCCGCGGCCGCCAGACTCGCTTTTTACAGAAATCCTCTGCACGAAAAGCTGATCGGCTCGCGCTTGACGCGAATCAATCCGCCGTGTCAGCTTGACCTTTCATGAGCGACGACACCTGTTCGTCGGCAAGTCATTGTCATTTCCAAACGAGCAGGCTTCCGTTTACCGCTCATACACTGTGTAGACACCACCCCCTGGACTTCGAGCGTTCCGTCGATCCCATGTAGGGTATTCGACATCGTGCGTTCACAGGGGCCTGATAGATGGCGATGTGGTGGCCCCGAATTTGCTTCTGACGGCGCGCGGCGTCGCATCGAAGGCCGGCGACGCCGCCACGGGGAGAGGTGATACCAAAGATGCGGGTTCTTTTCGTCTCATCCGAGATTTATCCGCTGGTCAAAACCGGGGGGCTTGCCGACGTCAGTGCCGCCCTGCCGCGCGCCCTGGCGGAGCTGGGCGTCGACATCCGGCTGATCATGCCGGGCTATCCCGCCGCGCTTGCGGCCGCGGTGGGCAAGACCGTGCAGGCGCAAGTCCGCGATCTCGGCGGACACGCCGTGACGCGCCTGATTGCGGCGCGCACGCCCGACAGCGACCTGCCGGTGTGGCTGGTGGATTGTCCCTCGCTGTTCGATCGCGACGGCACGCCGTACCAGGATCGGCGCGGCTGCGACTTTGCCGACAATGCCGAGCGGTTCGCTCATTTCACCCGTGTGGCGGCGAAGGTCGCAACCGGCGAGCTCGTGCCCGGCTGGCGGTGCGACGTGGCGCACGCCAACGACTGGCACACCGGCCTGTTGCCGCTCTTTCTCGAGGCTGCCCCCGAGGCGCAGCCGCAAACGCTGTTCACCATCCACAACCTCGCCTTCCAGGGGCTGTTCGACCGCCCGGTCGCGGCTTCGCTCGGGCTCGGCGAGGACATCTGCACGCCGGAAGGCGTCGAGTTTCACGGCCGCATCTCGTTTCTCAAGGCCGGCATTCGCTTTGCCGACCGGCTCACCACCGTGAGCCCCGCCTACGCCGACGAGATCCTCACGCCGGAACATGGCTGCGGGCTCGACGGGCTGCTGCGCGAACGCGCCGGCGATCTCACCGGAATCCTCAACGGCGTCGACTACAACGTCTGGAATCCCGCAACCGACCTCAATCTGCCGGCGACCTTCAGCGCGAGCGATGTGGCCGGCAAGCACGTGTGCAAGGCGGACGTCCAGCGCGAGCTCGGCCTCGCGCCGGCACCGAAGGTCCCGCTGATCATCTGGATCAGCCGGATCACGCATCAGAAGATGGCGGATACGGCGGCAGATCTGCTACCCGAGCTGCTCGAGCGCGACATCCAGTTCGCCATCCTTGGGCAAGGCGATCCTGCGCTGGAGGAGCGGTTCACCGGCCTTGCCGGTACCTATCCGGGCCGAATGGCGGTCCGCATCGGCTACGAGGAGCCGCTGGCTCACCGCCTGTATGCCGGAGGCGACATGCTGTTGCATCCGGCACGCTTCGAACCGTGCGGCCTCACCCCGCTCTATGCCCTGCGCTACGGCACGATCCCCCTCGTGCGCCGGGTCGGTGGCTTGGCCGACACGGTCATCCCTGCGGGCGAGGAGACGCTGCATGCCGGCACCGCGACCGGGTTCGCCTTCGACCAGCCGGACGCCCGCACGATGCTGGAGGCAATCGACCGCGCGCTCGCCGTCTACGCCAAGCCGGTAGTCTGGCGGAAACTGCAGCAGCGGGCGATGACGCGCGACTTCAGCTGGGACTATTCGGCCCGGCGCTTCCTCGCGATCTATCACGAGCTCGCGCCGGCGGCGGCGCTGGTGCGTGCCGAACGCGCAGCCGAGCCCAAGCCCGAGCGTCGCCCCGAAGCTCTGGTCGAGCCCGAGCGGAAGCGCGCGAGCGCGGCGTGAAGGTCCCTCACACGCCCGCGTAGAGCGGCCGCATCGTCAGGTGATCGTTGACGGCGCGAACGCCGGGCGTCGCCTCGGCGGCGACACGGATGGCCTTCCGCTCCGCTTCCGAATAGGTCATGCCCCACAGGTCCACGACGCCGTCGTGCACGGTGGCGTTCAGCAGCAGCGTGTGAGCCCACGGTTGCGTCTGCAGATGAGTCAGCAGTTGCTCGCGGATCTTCCGATCCGAGTTCTGGGGCCTTGGCTTCGGGCCGGCCGCTCGCCACCGCCTGGATGAGGTTTGCCCGGCTGACGATGCCGATCAGTTGCCCGTCCTGCACGATGGGGACGCGCTTGATGGCGTGCTTTTCCAGGAGCATGGCGATCGCGTTGAGCGGCGTGTCGGGACCGGCCGTGACGACGTCGCGGGTCATCACGTCCTCTACCTTGCGGGCGTGCGCCTTAGTGTACTCCGCCGCAAGCGTTTCGCCGTCGGTGAGCAGGCGCAGCCACCACGAGCGCTTGCGCTCGGTGTCGGTTTCCGACCGGTGCAGCAGGTCGCCTTCGCTCACGATGCCGACCAGGCGGCCCTGGCTGTCGACCACCGGAACGCCGCTGATGCCGCGTTCCAGCAGCGTCTTCGCCACCTCCTCGACCGGGCAGGACGGCATGACTGCAATGACGGGGGACACCATAACGTCGCGCGCGCGCATGGGACATCTCCTTGGCTCGCCGGACGTTCGGCCCCGACGCGGCGCTTGTCTTTGATCAAGGTCAACTTCATGCTTGGGCGGACTCTCGCTGATCCGGCCGGCACCGATCGGCAGGCGATGGCCGGCGTCGGATCAGTCGCACAGTCGCCCGACACGGAATTCACCCGCCCGATCAATAGGCGCTCGACCGATGCCCGCTTGGCACGCGGCTTGCCACGCGCCGCCGCACCGGGGGCGAGCAGTACAACGCCGGATGGCTTACGCCGCTGTGGCCGGTGACGTCGAGCGATGCGACGGCAGCCGGCATCTTCACGTTGAGTTTACCGATACCCTTTGATTCGCCAGTCATTCCCGCAAAATCGGCTCGAGCCGATAAACCTGCACTATCTCGCCGACAACTTTCAGCCCACTTCAGGATGTTCGGTGCGACGCATCGGTGCATCGCGCACCGCACAGAAGCGGCGCATCATCCAATCGTACTACGATGAAGATACGACAGACGAACAAACGATCTATGACACGCGCGCCACCGTCGATACCCGTGAACCGGGAGTGCGCCTGGAAACACAGAGCAGATCGAGTGCCAGCGAATGATCGTCTCTTCAACACTTGCAATGTATCCTGCACATATGGAAGTAAAATGCCAGCCGTCCGCGGCGAGAGCGGTCGCCGCGAACTCGCTCGACGCCGGCTGCTCGACATCACGGCCGCGACCAG
Source organism: uncultured Alphaproteobacteria bacterium (assembly GCA_963777755.1). Lineage (GTDB taxonomy): Bacteria > Pseudomonadota > Alphaproteobacteria > Rhizobiales > Xanthobacteraceae > DATFWC01. Next base: position 400,801 of record CAVZSC010000034.1, on the reverse strand, counting down.
GACGATCGCCGACCGACTCCACCCCGCATCCGGATCGTCCACGACCTGCACCTGGCCGGACATGACGCACTCGCGCTCGCCTTTCCCAGCGCCCCGCTCCCCCTCCCCGCTTGTGACCAGCCTGCCGGGGAGGGTGCGCCCCCCTCCGTTGCGTCTCCCCTACGGAGGAGGGTGCGCCCCCTCCCTTTCCCTCCCCCAAGCGAGGGGATTGGGAGGGGGCAAGCGGCGGGCGTTTCGCCCGTGCGCCCCGCGAAGCGGCCCCAGGTGCCGGCGTTGCAATGCCGCGCATGACCCCTGCCTCCATGGCGCACCGCGACGCATCGTCCGGTCGCCTGTGCCTCACAGCGACGATGGAGCCGACATGCTGAGCCGATTGCTCGCATTCAGTCTCCGTTGAGCCGCGCACGACCGGTATTCCGCCCCCGGCTTCATGCGCCCACCGAATGTGAACCGCGCATAAGCCTGAGAACACAGATCGCGGAGCTCTCGTCTTCGCACCGAACAACATGGAGTATGCATGTCTTATAACTTTACTGGAACGAATGGAAATGACACGCTCAACCGGGCGGACGACATCGGCCCCGGCACCATCGTCGGCCTTGCCGGGGACGACTTCATCGAAACCGGCGTCGGTTTCGCCAGCGTCGACGGCGGTGCCGGCAACGACGCCATCGTTCTATCCAACGGCAATACCGGCCTGGTCGATGGTGGCGACGGGAACGACTACATCTTCAACGACGGGGTGCTCAACGCAATCGTACTGCTCGGCGGCGCCGGAGCCGATACGTTTCAGATCGTCGACGCAAACGTCGGGCTGACCATCCGCGGCGGCAACGACTCGTCCGACGGGGCCGATTCCATCTTGGCCGGCAGCATGAGCGACCTGGTATTCGGCAATGGCGGAAACGACACGATCAACGAAGTCGGCGGCAACGATACCTTGATCGGCGGCTTCGGCGATGATTTTGGTCTGGACGCCGGGCGGCGCGCAGGCCGATCTCGTGTTCGCCAACGAAGGCAACGACACGACCGTGGTCGGACGGGGCAATGACACGGTCTTCGGTGGCCTCGGCGACGATTCGCTGATCGGCGTCCACAACGTCGACCTTCCGCTGTATTTCGGCAACGAAGGAGCGGACACGATCGCCATCACTGGCGCCCTTGTCGTCACGATCGTCGGCGGCAACGATTCCGCGGACGGCAACGACTCGCTGACGAGCGCCGGGGGGTCGGATTTCATCTTCGGCAACGGCGGTGCCGACACGATCGGCGCCGGGGCCGGCGCCAACACCGTGGTCGCCGGCTTCGACGCCGACAGCATCCTGACCGGCGCCGGCTTCGATCTCATCTTCGCCAACGAGAGCAACGACGTGGTGGAAGCCGGCGATGGCGCCAACACGGTGTTCGGCGGTCTCGGCAATGACGTGATCGGCACCGGTACCGGCGCCGACTTGATCCAGGGCAATGAAGACAACGATACGATCCGTGGTCGGCTCGGGGCCGACACGATCTCGGGCGGCAGCGGCAACGACCTGTTTGTCTACCAGCAGCCTGCCGACGACGGCGACGGCGCCGCCGCCGCCGCCGGAGCGGTCGAACGGATCACCGACCTGAACTGGGCCGAAGACAGGATCCAGGCCTTCCGGTCGATCGCGTTCGCCGCTAATGTCGGCGCACAGGCCGGCGCGAGCCTGAGCGCCGCCGCCGACCGTGCCATCGTGGCCGCGTTCGAGCTCAACAACAAAGCGCCCGTAAACGTCGCGGCCCAGTTCACGTTCGACGGCCATACCTATCTGGCAATCAATACGGATACAGGATTCAACGCGTTCGCCGATGCCGGCGATCTGCTGATCGACATCACCGGCGTCACCGGCTCGATCGCTGCGAGCAACTTCGTCCCCGCACTGATCGGCATATGACCGCCCGCCCGCCAAACGAGGCGCCGGATTTCCCCATCCTGGCGTTGCCCGTCCCATTGCTCCGGCCGAATGCGCCGGCCGGAGCGCGAACCAAGGCGTGAGCCCAGAGGATCAGAACCTGCGGCGCGTGCCTCCGTGCGCATGACATTGGAGGGGGTTCGATGGCTTATAATATCACTGGTACAGCTGGAAATGACACGCTCGACCAATCGGCTACCAGCGGTCCCGGCACCATCGTCGGGCTCGCCGGCGACGACTGCATCTTCACCGGCGCGGGCTTTGCCACCGTCACCGGCGATTCCGGCAACGACACCGTCGTGCTGCAGACCGGCAACACCGGGACGATTACCGCCGGCAGCGAGAACGACAGCATCTTCGCCGCGGGCGCCGCGGGCACCATGGTCCTGCTCGCGGGAACCGGGCTCGAATTCGATCGACATGTCCGGCGCAACCGCCGGGCAGACGATCCTGGGCGGCAGCGATTCGAACGACGGTGCCGATTTCGATTACGGGCAGCCCGGCGAACGATCTTCTGTTCGGCAACGGCGGCGACGACACGATCGACGGGCACGACGGGCACGATACGATGATCGGCGGCTTCGGCAACGATTCCATCTGGACCCCGGGGCCCCCATTCGACGATCTCGTGTTCGCCAACGAAGGTGCCGATATGGTCTTCGTTGATGAGGGAAACGACACCGTGTTCGGCGGCCTCGGCAACGATTCGCTACGCGGCGATCACGCCGTCGGGGACAGGGCGCAGTACTTCGGCAACGAAGGCGCGGACACGATCAATCTGTTCGACGGTACCTTCACGATCCTCGGCGGCAACGATTCGGCGGACGGCAGCGATTCCATCCTGAGCGATAAAGGAGCGGACGTCATTTTCGGCAACGGCGGTGCCGATACGCTCGGCTCGTTCGATGGCAATGACACGGTGATCGGCGGGTTCGGCGGCGACTCGGTCGCAGCCGGTGCCGGCGCAGACCTCATCTTCGCCAACGAGAGCGACGATACGGTCTTTGCCGGCGACGGCGCCGATACCATGTTCGCCGGCCTCGGCAACGATTCGATCGAAGCCGGCTTCGATACGGGACGCGATTCGGTCCAGGGCAACGAGGGAAACGACACGATCGTCGGCGGCGACGGCATCGACACGGTCGTCGGCGGTGCCGGCAACGACGTGTTCCGCTATGGCGACCCTCAGGAAGACGGCGAGAATGCCGCCGGCGGCGGCCCGGTCGAACTCATCGCCGACCTGAGCTGGGCAGCGGACCGGATCGACACCTTCGTCCAGGTGACGTTCGCGGCCAACGTCGGAGCCGGCAGCGGTGCCGACCTGAACACCTCGGCCAACAACGCCGTCGCGGCGGCCTTCGCCCTCAACGGCGGCACGGGCGTGGTGGCGGCACAGTTCACCTTCGGCGGCCGCACGTTCGTGGCGATCGACCAGGCCGGCTTCGGCGCGTTCACCGACGCTCAGGACCTGCTCCTCGACATCACCGGCGCGACCGGCACGATCGCGGCCGGCAGCTTCATCTGACGACGCATCGTTGACCTTACGCGCTACCGCTCGACGAGTTGATCCGGCTCGCCGAGCGCGATTCCGCGATGCGGGTCATGCAGGTTCCCTTCGCCGAAGCGCCATGCATGGGCTGCATGTCGCCTTTCGGGGCGGGAACGGTCGCCAGACGAGCGCGTTGAAGGCGGGCGTGCAGCAGACAGGGTTGAGCCATGAGTACGACGACCGCCTCGCATCCCCTCGTGTCGCTCGATCCGGAGGCGGTCCATGCCTCCGACACGGCGTTCGAGGCCGCGTGGGCGGCGTTGTGCTCTTCGGGTGCCCGGATGTCGGCGCCGCAGGCGTGCAACGCCCGTGTCCGGCTTGCCCGCGCCATTCTGGATGGCGTGCGAGAGGGCGAGCGCAACAGCGCGCGCCTGCGCGATCTCGCGCTATCGTCGCTGGCGATGCCCAACCCGCAGCTGACGACGAACCGGAGTCCCTATCTGTAGGGTGGTTGAGGCGCTTTTTCCGGCGGAACGATTGCCCGCTCGATCACAGCATCGGGTCTGCTCCCAGGATCTGCCGCTCGACACGACGCGAGGACGAGGGATTTCATCCTGGGTTCAAGTCGCTTCGCTGCGCGCACCACACCTTTGTGGCGTATCATCAGCAGCCCTCGACAAGTTTACATGAGACCGGCCGCCGGCACCATGATCCGGGTCACGAAATAAAAGGTATTTAGTTATTTATTATCAATAACTTAACCGATCTTAGGTGAGCCGACTGACAGCCTCGCCGCTACTCCACCGCGGCTTGCCGACATGCCAGGCCATGATATCTACAGCCGCCTGGCCCCCTGCTGGCTCCCGCGGGCGTGCCTTCAGAAGATTTCAGGTCGATGCCAAGGACACGCCGGGGCGCCTGTTGCAGGCTGGCGGGGCTGCCCACTGGGCATTAGGGTCGCGGCGAGCGCGTGAGGGCCGAATGCGGCGGCGGGAGTTCATCGGATTGCTCGGCGGCGGGGCGGCGTGGCCGCTGGCCTCGTGGCCGCCCGTCGCGCGCGCGCAGCAGGGCGGACAGACCTTTCGCATCGGCATGCTTGAAACGACTTCGGCGCAGCTCAATGCCGCCAATCTCGCCACCTTTCGTGCCGGACTGCAGGAACTCGGCTACACGGAAGGGCGCAACCTCGTTCTCGAGTATCGGTCTGCCGACGGTGACGCCGCGCGGTTTCCGGCCCTGCTCGCCGAATTGATCGGCCTGAAGGTCGACCTGATCATCGCGCGCGGCACACCCGCGGCACTCGCTGCCAAGGCGGCGACGAAGACAATTCCCGTGGTGATGGCGGTCGGCGAGCCGCTCCTGATCGTCGACAGCCTGGCGCGGCCGGGCGGCAACATCACGGGCTTCAGCGGTGTGCAGCCCGAACTGGAAACCAAGCGGCTCGAATTGCTGACCGAGGTGGCTCCGGGCCGCGCGGGAATTGCGGCCCTGCTGAACATGGGCAATCCCGTCACCGCGCCACAGCTCAGTGAGCTTGAACGAGCCGTCCGAACGACGGGGCTACCGTTTCGCCTGTTTGACGTGCGCGCACGCGTCGACATCGAGCGCGCGTTCGCTGCACTCGACGGGAGCTCCGAAGCCGTGGTGGTCGGGTTGGAAGCGCTGACGCAAGCGCACCGTATGCTGATCGCCGAGCTGGCCGTGAAGTACCGGCTGCCGGCGATCTACGGCGGGCGCGAGTTCGTCGATGCCGGCGGACTGATGTTCTATGGCCCGAGCTTCGCGGACATTTATCGCCGGTTCGCCACCTACGTGGACAAGATCTTCAAGGGGGCGAGGCCTGCCGACCTGCCGGTCGAACAGCCGACGCGCTTCGACCTGATCGTCAATCTCAGGGCCGCCAAGGCCATCGGCCTCGTCGTTCCGGCCACCCTGCTCGCCCGCGCCGACGAAGTCATCGAATGAGCGGGAGGATTCTCCAGGAATGAAGCGTCGCGAGTTCATCACCCTCCTCGGCGCCGCAGCGGCATGGCCGCGGGTAGCGTACGCGCAGCAGACCGAGCGGGTGCGGCGCATCGGAGTGCTGATTGGTACGGCGGCGGATGACGCGATAGGACAGGCGCGCGTTGCCGCTTTCCTGCAGGGATTGGGACAATTGGGCTGGATGGTCGGCCGTAACGTGCGCGTCGACATTCGCTGGGCAGCAGCCGATGCCGACCATGCTCGTGGTTATGCGGCCGAATTGGTGGCGCTTGCCCCGGACGTCATTCTGGCCTCGAGCGGGTCGGTCGTGGGACCGTTACGGCGCGCGACGCGCACCGTTCCCATCGTGTTCACCGAGACCTCCGATCCGGTCGGCGCCGGCTTTGTCGAGAGCCTGGCGAGCCCAGGCGGCAATGTCACCGGCTTCCTGTCATTTGAATACGGCCTGAGCGCAAAATGGCTGGAGCTGCTCAAGCAGATCGCGCCATCCGTGACGCGGGTTGCGGTCCTGCGCGATGCCGCCATCCCTTCCGGGACTGGCCAATGGGGCGCGATTCAGTCGGTGGCGCCGTCGTTCGCGGTGGAGCTGCGCGCGACCGATGTGCACGATGCGGGCGAGATCGAGCGTTCGATAACCGCGTTCGCGCGCGCGCCGAACGGCGGCATGATCCTGACGGCGAGTGCATTTTCGTTGTTACATCGCAACCTGTTCATCACGCTCGCGGCCCGCCACAAGCTGCCGGCGGTCTACTTTCTACGCGGTTTCGTCGCAGACGGAGGTCTCATCTCCTATGGGGCCGACACAATCGACGTGCATCGGCGCGCGGCTGCTTACGTCGACCGCATCCTGAAGGGCGAAAAGCCGGCCGACCTGCCTGTGCAGGCGCCGACCAAGTACGAGTTGGTCATCAACCTCAAGACCGCCAAGGCGCTCGAGCTCGACATTCCGCCGACCCTGCTCGCCCGCGCCGACGAGGTGATCGAGTAGCGAGCAGGTACTCCAGGGGCGCGCCGGGACTGACAGTCGCGCAAATCACCGTACGGCTCGTCCACGCTCGCCAGGGCGACCACGGGCTCGCGTCGAGGTCCGACAGCGCCCGGCGGCGACATCCGGTTTCCATATGTTTGCGGGCTGACCGACGGTAGGCGCGGCTGGGATCGAACCAGCGACCCCTACGAGAATTGTCCCTGGCGGTCTCATGCATTGGCTGGAGATCGCGTTCTGCGCCGTGATCGGCTTCGCGGCCATCACCAGCATCGTTGCGACCGTCCTAATGCTTCGATGGCGCAATCAATTGGTTGCGCCATCAGGCGCCCCGGTGAGTCGCTCCAGTGCGCTATCGACAAGGCGGTCCAAGTCTCTCTCCCCTTGCATCGCCATATCGATAATGTGTTGCGCAAGTATCGTGCGTGTCAAACTGGACTGACCGTCGGCAACCAGCGGCCCCCCAGTTGTGTTCATGATGCTCCACACTTCCTCGAACGCCGTCGTGAGCAGGCGCGTGGTCTCGTAGTCAAATTCAGTTTTCTGAAGAAGAGAGGCGATTTGCATGCGGGGCGGCCTAGCCGTTGCCCGGAAGCAGCACATGCTCGCCGGCAAGGTAAAACCAACTCTAGTTTTTATCTCTAGATCATTCAACTGTATTGCACTACCGGCTGGCGGGCATCATCGCGGCCTGGCGCAGGAAGAGCCGTGTCAGCATGGTCGTGTCCTCACGATTTCGGAGCTGAGAAACGGAACGAGGGCTGCTGCTCAGGGACTGCTGGGTCGTATCACCGCGCCCGCGTCGCGTTGGTGAAGAGGGCGCTGCGCATGCTCGCCGACGTCGCGCTCGCCACCGATTGCGTCCTCGCGCTGATCACCGCGCGGGTGCAGCCGGCCGGTCTTTGCTATTGAACCGCGATTAAATCGCCGCGATCTCGAGCTGATCGGCGCCCGCGCAATGCCGAAAAAGCTTGCCAGATCGTGCAAAGATGGTGGGCGCGGCTGGGATCGAACCAGCGACCCCTACGATGTCAACGTAGTGCTCTCCCGCTGAGCTACGCGCCCTGATCCATCACGTGGGGTATCGCTGTCTTTATCCGCTCCCGTCGCATCAGGCAAGCAAGGCGCGAGCGAGCGGGACTTTCGCCCGGCCCCTCACGGCTTCGTCGCCGGCTCCTCCGGCGGGGCGCCCCAGCCCTGCTGCGCCTCGTGGCGCTTGGCGTAGCGGTAGAAGGTCCCCTCGAAATTCGACAGCGCGATGACGAAGCCGGCCCAGCCGTCGATGAAGCCGGCCTTGACGATATAGAGGCGGATGAACGTCCACACGCCGTGGCCGAGCGCGCTCCACATCGAGACCGGCTTGTCCATTTGCGTCTTGGCGCCGAGCGTGGAGTAGAGGTTCGCCTTGTAGAGGATCTCGTCGAGATCGTTGAACGGGAAGTGCCACAGCACGTTGTCGAGCCAGCCGGCCGGCCGCTCGCTCTTGAGCTCGTGCGACTCGTGCGACAGCGACGGCGTGTAGCGGAAGCAGCTCTTGCGGTAGAGCTGCGGCGTGCGGTGGTCGCGATGCCAGCCGGAGCCGCGGATCCACCGCCCCATCAGGTAATTGTGCCGGCGGACGTAGTAGGCGTCGTGCGCCGGCTCGCCGGCGAACAGCGCCTTGATCTCGGCCTCCAGCTCGCGTGTGCAATGCTCGTCGGCATCGAGGCTGAACACCCAGTCGTTGCGGCAGTGTTCCATCGCGCGGTTGCGCATCTCGCCGAAGCCGGCGAACGGCGTGGTGCGCACGATGCGGGCGCCGAACCGCTCGGCGATCTCGATGGTGCGGTCGGTGCTCCCGGTGTCCACCACCACGATCTCGTCGGCCCATGTCACGCTCGCCACCGACCAGGCGATGGTGTGCTCGTCGTTGAAGGAAATCACGCAGGCGGAAATCTTGGGCATGGCATCGGGCCCGTGTTGCGAGGAGAGGTGGAGGTATCTCGGGTAATAGCCGAGCTTCGCCGCCTGCCCGGCGAGACCGGACTGCAGCTTCATCGCGCGTGTATCGTGTTACCGCGCCTGAACGCGCCGCACCCTATTCGGAGGAGTCGAATCAGGCAAGGACCCCGGCGAACCTGAGAACACGCGGTACCGGCGACCCGCGTGGTCGCCCAATTCGAGGCACCCCTGACGGGCGCCTACAAGGCTGCGTCGTGCTCGGGGCTCACGCCGCCAGCATCTTCTGCACCTCGTTGACGAGGTCGCGCAGATGGAACGGCTTGGACAGGACCTTGGCGTCCTTGGGGGTGTGGGAATCCGGATTGAGGGCGACGGCGGCAAACCCGGTGATGAACATGATCTTGATGTCGGGATCGAGCTCGGCGGCCCGTCGGGCGAGCTCGATACCGTCCATCTCCGGCATGACGATGTCGGTCAGGAGCAGCTCGAAGGGCTCCTCCCGCAGGCGCTTGTAGGCTGCCAGGCCGTTGTCGAAGGAGATGACGTCATAACCCGCATTCTGCAGCGCCTTGACCAGGAAGCGGCGCATGTCGTTATCGTCTTCGGCAAGGAGAATCTTTGGCATTGTTGGGCTCGGGCGCGGGGGCGGCAAATCAGCTGATGACATCCCATTAGCACCATCGGCGGTAAACATGGGGTGAACCACCGGTCTTGCTCCCAATATCATCTTGGCAGCAGCCCCGCCGCAAGGGACAATGCGGCCCGCGCAACCTCGGCCGGGCCGGCGCGTTGTGATGCGCTCTTGAACTCAGAAAGGTCCGACACAGCCCGATGAGAGAGTCCAGCGAGGCCGAGCTCGATCCGCCCTTCGAGATCATCGAACCAGCCGAGACGACCGCGCCGGTCGTGTTCAATTCCCCGCACAGCGGACGGGTCTATCCCCGCGCCTTCCTGTCGGCCGCGCGTCTCGATCTCGCGGTGCTGCGGCGCTCCGAGGACAGCTTCGTCGACGAGCTGGTGCTGGGCGTCGTCGGGAGCGGGATCCCCCTGATGCGGGCTCACTTTCCGCGCTGCTACGTCGACGTCAACCGCGAGCCCTACGAGCTCGATCCGCGCATGTTCGAGGGGCGCCTGCCGTCGTTCGCCAATACGCGCTCGATGCGGGTCGCCGGCGGGCTCGGCACCGTCGCGCGGGTGGTGGGAGACGCCCAGGAAATCTACGATCGGCGTCTTCCTGTAGACGATGCGCTGCGCCGCATCGAGACGCTGTACAAGCCCTATCACCGCGCCCTGCGGCAGCTCGTCACCACGGTGCACCGCGACTTCGGCGCCGCCATCCTGGTCGACTGCCATTCCATGCCGTCGACCGCCGGCGCCAAGGACGAACGGCCGCGCGCCGACGTGGTGCTCGGCGACCGCTACGGCACGAGCTGCGTCGCCGCGGTCGCCGATACGGTCGAGCAGACCTTGCGTGATCTCGGCTACCTGGTGAGCCGCAACAAGCCCTATGCGGGCGGCTTCATCACCGAGCACTACGGCAATCCAGCCGCCGGATTTCATTCGATCCAGCTCGAGGTCAACCGCGCCCTGTACATGGACGAGCGCCGATACGAGCCGGTGGCGAGTTTCGCCCGCCTGGCGACCGACCTGGTCGGTCTCGCGGAGCGCCTGGCGGCTCTGCCGGTCGAGGAGCTGCGCCCCTACCGGGCGGCCGCCGAGTAATATCCGCCTCCCGCTTATTGCATTGCAGCAATTCCGCAATGCATGCCTCAAGGGATGGTTCGGCCGACAGCGCATCGGCGTCCTGCCGGCCTGACCGTCGCGATGGCGGCAAACAACGATAATCCAAAGAAAAAAGGCCGCCGGCGGTTGCCAGCGGCCCAAGTCTAGGGAGGAAACGCCCAAGGAGGGCGGCGGGAATGCGAGGGAATCGCATTGCCGCGCTGCACCAATATGCTCCCGCGTCGCACAAAAAGCAAGGGGTCCTTACCTATTTTTCCAGGAAGCCAAGGGCTGTGGTCAATGAGCATCACTGCCGGCGTGGGCGCAACGGATCGTAGGCGCCGAGGTAGAACAGGCCGGAGAGAAGGACGGCGGCGGCCTGCAGACCGAACAGCAGGCGATAGGCATCGAGCGGGTAGGCACCGTCGACGGTGGGGAAGAGATCGAGCACCACGCCGCTCACGGCCTGCACCAGGAACACGCCGCCCATGGTGCCCAGGTTCATCACGGTGATGCCGCGACCGAGGAGGTGCGGCGGGAACAACGATCTACCGTGCGCGATCAGCACCGGCGTATAGGCGGTGATGAATCCCAGCACGATGAACCAGAGCACCAGCATGGGCGCCGACAGCGTGCCGAGGATTGCAATCGCCGCAAGCGTCGCCGCCGTCAACCCGACGCCGAGCAGAACCGGCACCTTGTGGCTGCCGAACAGCCGATCCATCGGGCCCCAGACAAACGAGGCGACGATCTGTGCGACCGCGGATACCAACAGGATTTCACCACGACCTTTGAGATCGTAGCCGTAGACATGGGTGAGGTAGGGGCCCCCCCACAGGCCCACCACCAGCAGAAAGCTGGAGTAGCCGGTGAGATGCACCAGGAACAGCCGAGGCACCGATGGAATGCGCAACACCGACACGATGCCGACAAAGCTTGCCGCAAGCGCTTCCGGCGCCGCGGTGGCCGGCGCTGGTGCGCCCGGAGGAGCACCACCCGCCGACGCGACGCCGGAGCTGCGGGTCCTCGTGTCCTGCACCGCAACGGCGACCCATGCGGCGAGCACACAGGTAACGACCGCGACGATGAGGAAGCTGCTGCGCCACCCGATCATCGCCGCCGCGAACGCGAGCGGCGCGGTCGCGATCAGGGTGCCGATGCTGCCGATTCCGACATGCACGCCGGTGAGCAGGCCGAACCGCTCCGGCGCAAACCGGTGGGCATAGATCGCGAGCGGCGCCATGAACGAGCTGCAGCAGCCGATACCGAGCAGCACGCGCGCGGCGATGAGATCGCGCGCCGTCATGGCTGCGGCGAACAACACGCAACCGAGCACCGCGATGGCGGAACAGGTCAGCAGGCAGGCCTTGGGTCCGAACCGGTCGATGGCCACCCCGAGCGGCAGTTGCGCCGCCGCAAAGGCGAGGAAGAACGAGCTCGACAATAGGCCGATCTCGATAGCCGACAGGGCCAGCTCGGCGGCGAGATCGGGCGCGATCACGCCGACCGACACGCGCAGGAACTGGCTCACCATGTAGATGGCTATCAGGGCACCGACGAGGCCGGCGAGGCCCCGGGGCGCCTCAAGCGCTGGGCGACTGAGGAGTGGCGCGGTCATTGGGCTGTTCTAGAGCGATCCACGATGCTAGGTGAAGCGCCGCAGGCTGGTAGGATGGGCAAAGGCGCAATGCAACTTTCTATCCGCGTGGGCGAGCCGCCTAGGGCGGCGAGGAAAAATCGCTTTTGCGCCTTTGCCTATGCGATGGCCACCAGCAGGCGATTTTGCCCACCCTGCGAATTCCTCATCCCCGGCGAAGCGTCGCAATCGAAAGAGCGCCCATGACGGCAGTGGATTTCGCGGTCTTCGTCGATCAGCTCGCCGATGTGGCCGGCCAGGCCATTCTTCCATTCTTCCGCACATCGCTGTCGGTCGAGGACAAGAGCCACGGCGGCCGCTTCGATCCGGTGACGGCCGCCGACCGCGCCGCCGAAGGCGCGATGCGCGAGCTGATCCGCCGCACCTTCCCGGAGCACGGCGTGGTCGGGGAGGAGCTCGGCTCGGAGCGCACCGACGCCGAATATGTCTGGGTGCTCGATCCGATCGACGGCACCAAGTCCTTCATTTCCGGGATGCCGGCCTGGGGTACGCTAATCGCGCTGACGCGGTTCGGCGAGCCGGTTTATGGGATGATGTGCCAGCCGTTCACGCGCGAGCGCTTCACCGGCGATCGCGGCGCCGCCCGCTACCGCGGTCCGGGCGGCAACCGCGATCTGCGCGTGCGCCACTGCGCGAGCTTGCCCGAGGCGGTGCTGTTCACCACCAGCCCGCTCCTGATGAACGAGGGCGACCGTGCGACCTTCGCGCGCGTGGAAAGCACGGTGCGGCTCTCGCGTTACGGCGGCGACTGCTATGCCTACTGCATGCTCGCCGCCGGGCACATCGATCTCGTCATCGAGACCGAGCTGAAGGCTCACGACGTAATCCCGCTCATTCCGATCATTCTCGGCGCCGGCGGCCTCATCACCAGCTGGGAGGGCACAGCCGCCGAGCAGGGAGGACGCGTCGTCGTGGCCGGCGACAAGCGCGTGCACGAAGCCGCGCTCGAGATGTTGCGGGGCGCGTGACCTCATTCACGTCGTCATGGCCGGGCTTGTCCCGGCCATCCCGAGAGCAGAGGCAAGGTCGTGCCACACGAATCGAGATCGCCGGGAGAAGCCCGGCGATGACGAGCCCGGTCATCCGTACAGCGTCGATCCCGGCACGAAAGCGTCGAACGCCGCCCAGAACTGGCCGCGATAGCGGTCCTGCTCCATCAGGATCTCATGGCGCGACCCGGGCACCACCAGATGCGCGCCGGCGCGCAGCCGTATGGCGAATTGCTCGATCGCCGGAAGGGAGACGACGACGTCCTGTCCGGCGGCGATCATCAGAATCGGCTGACGGATTCTCGCCGGATAGGCCGGATCCGCGAATTCGCTCATCGTGCGGAACGCCGCGGCGGTCCAGGCGATCGTGGGGGAGCCGAGGCCGAGCGTGGGCTCCGCCTCGATAAGGGCGCCGATGCGCGCATAGCGCACCGGGTCGGAGGTCAGGGGGTTGCCGGCAAACGGCTGCGAAGCAATGGCGGTCGCGCCGCCGCCCGGCACATACGAGGTGCCCATTCCGAGCAGCCGGGAGACCGTGATGCTGGCGCGGGCGACACGCGGCATGCTGACGACCGCGAGCTCGATCATCGGGGCAGACAGCACGATGCGGTCGAACCAGCGCCGGTTGCGAAAGGCGGCCCGCAGCAGAATGCACGCCCCCATCGAGTGGCCGAGCGCGAAAAACGGCGGCGGACAATCGGGCAACACCACCTCCTTCATGAAGGTGTCGAGATCGATCTCGTATTCCGAGAAATCGCGCACATACCCCTTGCGCTTGTCGCGTAGCCCATGCTGCGACAGGCCCTGCCCGCGCCAGTCCACGGTGGCGACGGCGAAGCCGCGCTCGCGCGCGTCGTTGACCACCTCGAAGTATTTCTCGACGAACTCGGCGCGACCGTGGAACAGGCACAGCGTGCCCTTGCGTCCGGCCGGCGGCGCGAAGCGTGCAAAGCGAAGCTCGACCCCGTCGGGGGTCCGAATGGTTCCGGCGACCGCGCCCTCCGGGACCGGATTCGCCGGGATCGAGACTAGCGTCATTGAGGGATCATTCGCCGCGGATGTAGGGCCTTATAGAGCATTTCCCGGTGTGCACCGAGCCCCCTTGCGCACGGCTTCGCCCCTTCCCACATTTTCCATGCGCAGGCCAGATGGCTGCGCACATCAACCGGTCCGAGCCCCCTGGGGCGGACCTTTCGCATGTCGCTTTAAGGAGGATATGCCATGCGTCCTCCACTCTATCGGGGGGCTGAAGAGATTGTCACGCCATTCTGTTTGACGATCTCAAATAATACCTGCGGCATTATATCTCAGCTTTCTGCTATCTCCGGGATCAAGTCGTGGACAGGTCCTTTCCTTAAAGAAGGTTTTCCTCCATTTGCTCCACCGCTGATGCATCGGCCACTTTTGCGCACCGCGCCACCCTCTTGCGTCGCACCACCCCCGTTCCCACATTTGTCTCGTGCAGGCTCCGCGGCTGCGCTCAATCACCGGGTCCGGGCCCATCGGGGCGGGCCTTGCTGCATGTCGCTTCAAGGAGGATATGCACATTCGATCTCGCTCCCCTCTATCGTTCGACCGTCGGTTTCGACCGGCTGTTCTCGCTGCTCGATCAGGTCGGCGGCGGCTATGACGCGTCCACCACGTATCCGCCCTACAATATCGAGCGGACCGACGAGAACACCTACCGCATTACCGTAGCGGTGGCAGGCTTCACCGACAACGAGCTCGCGATCGAGGTCAAGGAGAACACGCTCGCGATCCGCGGCGAGAAGCAGGTGAAGGACCCCGGCAAGGGCGGCGAAGTGCTCTACCAGGGCATCGCGGCGCGCGCGTTCGAGCGCCGGTTCCAGCTCGCCGACCACGTCGAGGTGAAGGGCGCGAGCCTGGAGAACGGGCTCCTGCACGTCGACCTCAAGCGCGAGATCCCGGAAGCCATGAAGCCGCGGCAGATTCCGATCGGCGGCGGCTCGGCCAAGGTGATCGACGCCAAGCGGGCCGCGTAAACTTCGTCTGAACGTCGGACAGAGGGGGCGCCCCGCCCAGCGGGGCGCCTTTTTATGCCCGCGCGTCTATTCCAGAGAAGCCGGCGGCGGGAAGGACTCGGGCGCCTTGGCGGGCGGCTGGGGAGCCCCGCCCGGCCCGACCGATCCGGTGGTGGTCGGTCCTGGGTCCGCGCTTGCCGGCGGTACGGCTTCCGGCATCGGCTTCACGGCGGCGGTCGCCGCGGTCGGAGGTGGTGCGGAGACCGCCGGCGCTGCAGCGGGCGGCGGGGCGGCGCGAGCCGCTGCTACGGGGGGAGCCGGGCGCGGACGCGGCAGCGGCATGCGGTTCGGCGTAATGGCTGCCGAGCGATGCTCCGACGTGCCCGGAATGGCGTTCATCGCGTTCGGACCCGGCGCAGGCTCTACCTTGAGATCGGCCGGCGGCGCTCCGTAGCGGGGGTAAGGCTCGCGCGACGCGTAGGGCCCATACGGACGACCGTAGGCCTCGCCCACGATCGGCGCCGGCGGCAGCGGCACGATCGAGACGATGTTTCCATAGTGCGCATTGAACAGGACGCGGACCACGCTTCCATAGGGATCGACCGCTCGCACCACGATGTAGCGCCCGGTCTGGACCGGCTGGGTGATCTGCCGCAAGCCGTTCGCCCGCAGACGCACATTGATGCTGTAGGGCGAGAGTGCTTCCGCCGGATAGGCTCCGTACGGACCCCAGCCGAACATTTGCGCGCTCGCAGGCGTGGCGGTCAGTGCGAAGGCGCAGAAGACAACTGCAGCTTTGAGGTTCACCGCACGCGCTCCCTTTTGCAAGACCCTCCTTGGAGGACAGGAGAGGTGGCCCCGGGATGATGAAGCGCCGTCGATCAGCGCCCTCCCCCTATTAACCATGGACAAGAATAAGGGCGGCGCTGGGGCAAGCAGGATCAGGATGGCGCCACGAGTTCGACAAAATCGGCGACTTCCGCGTCGCTGGTGACGAACGAGGTGACGAGGCGCACGAGCACAGAATCGTCGGCGACGACAAGGCCGTCGGGCAGGTGCTGCGGGCTCCACGGATAGTAGCACGCGCCCGCCGCCTTGAGCCGCTCATCAGCCGTGCGGCGCAGGATTACGAACACTTCGTTGGCTTCCACCGGCCAGACCGGCGGGCAGCCGACCGCGCCGAGGCGCTGCG
The DNA here is from genome assembly GCA_963777755.1 of uncultured Alphaproteobacteria bacterium. Lineage (GTDB taxonomy): Bacteria > Pseudomonadota > Alphaproteobacteria > Rhizobiales > Xanthobacteraceae > DATFWC01. The sequence continues at coordinate 384,924 of CAVZSC010000034.1, read as the reverse complement.
CGAGCGTGTCGGCCATGGCGTTCGCCTGGCGCGCCAACGCGAGCCACAGGTCGTCGGCGAAGAAGGCCTCGAACTGGGCGGCGATGAAGCGATGCTTCGATATCAAGTGGCCCCCGCGCTTGCGCCGCTCGCCCATATGGGCCGCCTGCTCGGGCCGGAAGAACACGATCGCTTCGGCGGCGAGCGCTCCCGCCTTGGTGGCTCCGAGCGAGAGCACGTCGACGCCGGCCTTCCAGGTCGCCTCGGCCGGCGTGCAGCCGAGCCGCACCAGCGCGTTGGTGAAGCGCGCCCCGTCCATGTGCACCGCAAGCCCATGCGAGCGTGCCGCGGCCGCCAACGCTGCGATCTCGTCAGGACGGTAGATCGTCCCCATCTCGGTCGCCTGGCTGAGCGACAGCACCGACGGGCTGACGTGATGTGGGCCACCCCAGGCGCCGCCCTCGAGGGCCTCACGTAGCGTCTCGCGTGAAATCTTCGCACCCTCGCCGGGCAGGCCGATGAGCTTGAGACCGCCGCCGAAGAATTCCGGGGCTCCGCATTCATCCGTGATGATATGCGACACGGCGTGGCACAGGACAGCCCCCCACGGGGGCGACAGATGGGCGAGCGCCAGCGCGTTGGCGGCGGTTCCGGTCGGCGTCAGGAACACCGCCGCCTCGCGCTCGAAGATGTCGCAGATGCGGCGCATGACGCGCGCGGTCACCTCGTCCTGCCCATAGCCGATCGCATGGCCGGCATTGGCAGCGGCGATCGCCTCCAGAATAGCGGGGGCAACTCCGGCCGCGTTGTCGCTGGCGAAATTCATGCGAGTGGGCGCAGGATTTGCATAATTATCGGCGGAATCAGATTGCGCGGCAGGCGTTGGTGCAGCAATAGCATTGCACCGCAATATCGATCCATGCTCCTGTTGTTGCGATCGGACGCGAGTAACGGCAACATGCGAAAAGCAGGCGGGTGCTTTTTTCCGGGCGGAAGCTGCTTGCCAGCTTGAAATGTGGCATTAATTAGGACAGTATTGCTGTCCCAGTTGGCGACGCGCCAGGGGCGAGGCCGGGTAACCGGGCCTTCCGTGAGCGCGGCGGTTGTTGGTGCGCCCTTTTCGACCTCCCCCGCGTGCGGAGAAGGACGGGGAAGCGGCGCCCGGAAGGGCGACCCCTCGGGGGGTCGAGCGGCGAAACGCCGCCTTGATCAGCTTCGCTCGCGGGCGAAGGGCGCAGCCGCGCTTTGCCCCTGAGACGAAATCCTCCGTCCCTGTCCTTCCCACAGGCGGGGAAGGGCGGGGAAGAGGTGCCGGTAACCGGTGGACGATGGAGACTGCGATGAGCGCGAAGAACCCGGGACGCGTTGACCGCAACGCCGACGTGGTGCGGCGCGTCGCCAAAGATCACCATACGGCGTGGCACGCAGACAGGCCGGTTGCCCAGGGCCTGTTCGATCCTGCGCACGAGAAGGATTCCTGCGGCGTCGGCTTCATCGCCAACATCAAGAACCGCAAGTCGCACCAGATCGTCCAGGATGCGCTGGCGATCCTGTGCAATCTCGAGCATCGCGGCGCGGTCGGCGCCGATCCACGCGCCGGCGACGGGGCCGGCATCCTGGTGCAGACGCCGCACAAATTCTTTGCCCGGAAGGCGGCCGAGCTCGGCATCGCCCTGCCGCAGCCGGGCCACTACGCGGTCGGCTACGTGTTCATGCCGCGCGATCCCGAATGGCGGCAGGCGATCCTCGACATCTACCGCGAGACCATCGTCCAGGAAGGGCTCGTCCTGCTCGGCTGGCGCGAGGTGCCGACCGATAACGCCTCGCTCGGCGCCATGGTGCTGCCGACCGAGCCGGTGCACATGCAGGTGTTCGTCGGCCGACCGGACACGATTGCGTCGGAGACCGAGTTCGAGCGCCGCCTGTACATCCTGCGCAAGGTGATCTCCAACATCGTCTACAACAAGCACGAACGCGGTTTCTTCGGCTATTACGTCGTGTCGCTGTCGTGTCGCACCATCGTCTACAAGGGCATGTTCCTCGCCGACCAGCTCGGCAAGTACTATCCCGACCTGCACGATCCGGATTTCGAATCGGCGCTCGCGCTGGTGCACCAGCGCTTCTCGACCAACACGTTCCCGAGCTGGCCGCTGGCGCATCCCTATCGCATGGTGTGCCACAACGGCGAGATCAACACGCTGCGCGGCAACGTCAACTGGATGGCGGCGCGCCAAGCCTCGGTCGATTCGCCGCTGTTCGGCAACGATATCTCGAAGCTGTGGCCGATCTCCTACGAGGGCCAGTCGGACACCGCCTGTTTCGACAATGCGCTCGAGTTCCTGGTGCAGGGCGGCTACTCGCTGGCGCACGCGGCGATGATGCTGATCCCGGAAGCGTGGTCGGGCAACCCGCTGATGGACGAGGAGCGCAAGGCCTTCTACGAATATCACGCCGCGCTGATGGAGCCGTGGGACGGCCCGGCGGCGATCGCCTTCACCGACGGCCGCCAGATCGGCGCCACCCTCGACCGCAACGGCCTGCGCCCGGCGCGCTGGCTCGTCACCGACGACGACCGCGTCATCATGGCCTCGGAAGCCGGCGTGCTGCCGATCCCGGAAGAGAAGATCGTGCGGAAATGGCGGCTGCAGCCGGGCAAGATGCTGCTGGTTGACCTCGAGGAAGGGCGCATCATCTCCGACGACGAGATCAAGCAGAAGCTCGCGCGCCAGCATCCCTACCGCAAATGGCTCAAGCGCACCCAGATGGTGCTCGAGGACTTGAAGGCGGTCTCGCCGCGCGAGATCCGCACCAACATCTCGCTGCTCGATCGCCAGCAGGCGTTCGGCTACACCGAGGAGGACCTGCGCATCCTGATGGAGCCGATGGCCACCACCGGCCAGGAGGCGGTCGGCTCCATGGGCAACGACACGCCGATCTCGGCGCTGTCCGACAAGCCGAAGCCGCTCTACACCTATTTCAAGCAGAACTTCGCCCAGGTCACCAATCCGCCGATCGACCCGATCCGCGAAGAGCTGGTGATGTCGCTCGTGTCCTTCATCGGGCCGCGGCCCAACCTGTTCGACCTGGAAGGCCTGTCGCGCCACAAGCGCCTGGAAGTGCGCCAGCCGATCCTGACCAACGACGACCTGGAGAAGATCCGCTCGATCGGTCACATGGAGGAGCAGTTCGACACCAAGACGCTCGACTTCACCTATCCGGCCGAGAAGGGCGCAGCCGGGATGAAGGACGCGCTCGACCGGCTGTGCGAGCGCGCCGAAGCCGCCGTGCACGGCGGCTACAACATCATCGTGCTGTCGGACCGCCAGGCCGGCCCCGAGCGGATCGCGCTTCCTGCCCTGCTCGCCACCGCCGCCGTGCACCATCACCTCATCCGCAAGGGATTGCGCACCTCGGTCGGCCTCGTGGTGGAGACTGGCGAGGCGCGTGAAGTGCACCATTTCTGTTGCCTCGCCGGCTACGGCGCGGAGGCGATCAACCCGTATCTCGCGTTCGAGACGCTGATCGCCATGAAGGCCGAGTTCCCGGAGAAGATCGACGACAAGGAAGTGGTCAAGCGCTACATCAAGTCGATCGACAAGGGCATCCTCAAGGTGATGTCCAAGATGGGCATCTCCACCTACCAGTCGTATTGCGGCGCGCAGATCTTCGATGCGGTCGGCCTCAAGAAGGAATTCGTCGACCAGTATTTCTTCGGCACCGCGACCACCATCGAGGGCGTCGGGCTCGACGAGATCGCCGAGGAGACGGCGCGCCGTCACCGCGAGGCGTTCGGCGAGTTGCCGGTGCTGCGCCACGCGCTGGAAGTGGGCGGCGAGTACCTGTTCCGCGTGCGCGGCGAGGCGCATGCGTGGTCGCCCGAGTCGGTCGCTGTCCTGCAGCACGCGGTGCGCGGCAACTCGCTCGACAAGTACCGCGCCTTCGCGCAGATCGTGAACGAGCAGGCGCAGCGGTTCCTCACCATCCGCGGCCTGTTCCGTCTCAAGTCGGCCGGCGAGGACGGGCGCAAGCCGGTGCCGATCGAGGAGGTCGAGCCGGCCAAGGAGATCGTCAAGCGCTTCTCCACCGGCGCGATGTCGTACGGCTCGATCTCGCGCGAGGCGCATACCACGCTCGCCATCGCGATGAACCGCATCGGCGGCAAGTCCAACACCGGCGAGGGCGGCGAGGAGTTGGACCGCTACAAGCCGCTGCCGAACGGCGATTCCATGCGCTCGGCGATCAAGCAGGTCGCCTCGGGACGGTTCGGCGCGACCACCGAGTACCTGGTCAATTCCGACGTGATGCAGATCAAGATGGCGCAGGGGGCGAAACCCGGCGAGGGCGGCCAGCTGCCCGGCCACAAGGTCGACGCGACCATCGCCAAGGTGCGCCACTCGACGCCCGGCGTCGGCCTGATCTCGCCGCCGCCGCATCACGACATCTACTCGATCGAGGATCTGGCGCAGCTGATCTACGACCTGAAAAACGTCAATCCGGCCGCCGACGTGTCGGTGAAGCTCGTCGCCGAGGTGGGAGTGGGCACCGTGGCGGCGGGCGTCTCCAAGGCGCGGGCCGACCATGTGACGATCTCCGGCTTCGAGGGCGGCACCGGCGCATCCCCGCTGACCTCGATCAAGCATGCCGGCAGCCCGTGGGAGATCGGGCTGGCCGAGACCCACCAGACCCTGGTGGCGAACCGCCTGCGAGGGCGCATCGCCGTACAGGTCGACGGCGGCATCCGCACCGGGCGCGACGTCGTCGTCGGCGCCTTGCTCGGCGCCGACGAGTTCGGCTTCTCCACCGCGCCGCTGATCGCCGCGGGCTGCATCATGATGCGCGTGTGCCATCTCAACACCTGCCCGGTCGGCGTCGCCACCCAGGACCCGGTGCTGCGCAAGCGTTTCGTCGGGCAGCCCGAGCACGTGATCAACTATTTCTTCTTCGTCGCCGAGGAGGTGCGCGAGCTGATGGCCGAGCTGGGCTACCGCACCTTCGCCGAGATGGTCGGTCAGATGCAGATGCTCGACCGCCAGCAGGTGGTCGAGCACTGGAAGGCCAAGGGCCTCGATTTCTCGCGCCTGTTCCTGAAGCCGGCGGCGCCGCAAGGCGTGAACATCCACAAGTGCGAGCCGCAGGATCACAAGATCCACGACATCCTCGATCGCAAGCTGATCGCCGAGGCGAAGAAAGCGCTCGAGTTCGGCACGTCGGTGAAAATCACTGTGCCCATCCGCAACACCGACCGCACCACCGGCGCCATGCTGTCGGGTGAGATCGCCAAGCGCTATGGCCACGGGGGCCTGCCCGACGACACCATCCGGGTCCGGCTCAAGGGCACGGCCGGACAGAGCTTCGGCGCCTGGCTGGCGCATGGGCTGACGCTCGAGCTCGAGGGCGAGGCCAACGACTACGTCGGCAAGGGCCTGTCGGGCGGGCGCATCATCGTCTATCCGCCCAGGGAAGCGACGAAGCTGGTGCCGGAGGAGTCGATCGTTGTCGGAAATACGGTGCTGTACGGCGCGATCGAGGGCGAGTGCTATTTCCGCGGCGTCGCCGGCGAGCGCTTTGCGGTGCGCAACTCCGGCGCCATCGCGGTCGTCGAAGGCACGGGCGATCACGGCTGCGAGTATATGACCGGGGGCGTGGTGGTGGTGATCGGCCGCACGGGCCGCAATTTCGCCGCCGGCATGTCGGGCGGCATCGCCTACGTGCTCGACGAGGACAGCACGTTCGCCTCGCGCTGCAACCTGTCGATGGTCGAGCTCGAAGCGGTCCCCGAGGAAGAGGACATGATCGCGCGGCATTATCACCAGTCGGGCGATCTCGACACCCACGGCCGCGTCGACGTGATGAGCGACATGACCCGCTTCGATGCCGAGCGGCTGCATCAGCTCATCGCCAACCATGCAAGCTACACGGGATCCGCGCGCGCCGCGATGATCCTCGAACGTTGGAACGAATATCTGCCCAAGTTCCGCAAGGTGATGCCGGTCGAGTATCGACGCGCGCTGCAGGAGCTGGAACGGGCGCGCCAGATGCAGGCCGCGGAGTAGGAATGGGGAAAGTCACCGGGTTTCTCGAAATCGACCGTCAGGACCGGCGCTACGCGCCGGCCGGCGATCGCATCCGCCACTGGCGCGAGTTCGTCATTCCGCTGTCGGAAGAGGCGACGCGCGACCAGGCGGCGCGCTGCATGAACTGCGGTATTCCGTACTGTCACACCGGCTGCCCGGTGAACAACCAGATTCCCGACTGGAACGATCTCGTCTATCGCAACGACTGGCAGGACGCGATCCTCAACCTGCATTCCACCAACAATTTCCCCGAGTTCACCGGCCGCATCTGCCCGGCGCCGTGCGAGGCGGCGTGCACGCTCAACCTCATCGAATCGCCGGTCACCATCAAGACGATCGAATGCATGATCGTCGACCGGGCGTGGGAGAACGGCTGGGTCAAGCCGGAGCCGCCGACCCGGATCACCGGCAAGAAGGTGGCGATCGTCGGCTCGGGACCGGCGGGGCTCGCCTGCGCGCAGCAGCTGTGCCGCGCCGGCCACGAGGTGCACGTCTACGAGAAGCTCGCCAAGGCGGGCGGCCTCCTAACCTACGGCATCCCCGACTTCAAGATGGAGAAGCGCATCGTCTTCCGCCGCATCGCGCAGATGGAGGCCGAGGGCGTGATCTTCCACTACAACGCCCATGTGGGCGTCAACGTGCCGATCGAGCAGTTGCTTGCCGAGTACGACGCCATCGCGCTCGCCGGCGGGGCGGAGAAGAGCCGCGACCTGCCGATCCCCGGGCACGACCTCGCCGGCATCCATTTCGCCATGGATTTTCTACCGCAGCAGAACCGGCGCGTGGGCAACGAGCCGCTCGGCGACGTGCAGCCGATCCTCGCCGGCGGCAAGCACGTGGTGGTGATCGGCGGCGGCGACACCGGCTCCGACTGCATCGGCACCGCGATCCGCCAGGGCGCGCTGTCGGTCACCAACCTGGAGATCATGGCGCGCCCGCCCGACAAGGAGGACAAGCTCAACACCTGGCCGAACTGGCCCTATAAGCTGCGCACCTCGTCGAGCCACGAGGAAGGGGCCGAGCGCGACTTCGCGGTGCTCACGCAGGAATTCGTCGGCAAGCATGGGCGCGTGAAGACGATCAAGTGCGTGCGTTGCGACGACAAGTTCAAACCGATCGCAGGGACCGAGTTCGACCTCAAGGCCGATCTCGTTCTGCTCGCCATGGGTTTCGTGCATCCGGTGCACGAAGGCATGATCGAGAGCCTGAAGGTCGACCTCGATCAGCGCGGCAACGTCAAGGCCGACACGGTGAGCTACCGGAGCTCGATCGACAAGGTCTACGCCTGCGGCGACATGCGGCGCGGCCAGTCACTCGTGGTGTGGGCGATCCGCGAGGGCCGCCAGACCGCGCACGCGATCGACAAGTTCCTGATGGGATCCACCATGCTGCCGCGGTAGTGGTCGTTGCTCGGCACACATGTAGGGGCACCCCTTGGAGGCTGTGTGAGAACTCGCGGGGCGCGGGTTTAAACGGGTCCTCACAGGTCTGGGCGAGGCGCGACGGTGCCCGCCTCAGGCTAGGGCGAGCCGGCGGAGCAGTTCGCCGGCTCCGAGGGCCGCAATTGCTCGCTTCAGATTGAAGGCGATGATGCTCAGGTCCATTTCGGCCGTCACGGCCTTGAGCCCTCGACATAGGAAGCGCGGCATCCCCATCATCGCCTTGATGATCCCGAAGGGATGCTCGGCCAGCGCCCCGCGTCGTTTCATGATGCCCGGGCGCGTCTTCATCCGCGCCGCCAAGCGATCGAGGACCTCCTCGTAGTAGTGGCGCGTCACCCATCGCCTCTTGGCCTTGGTGCAGCGCGACTTCAGCGCGCAACCCGCGCAGTTTACCCCCACATAGTTGCTGGCCTGCTTCTTGTCCGATGCGCTGTGGAACCGCAGGATCTCACCCGCCGGGCAGCGGTAGCGGTCATGCTCCGGCTCGTAGACGAACCGCGATTTCGGGAAGAAGTCACCCTTGGTGTTGGTCGAACGCGGATGCGGCACGAACGGGGTGATCCCGGCGTCCTCACAGTGCTTGATCTGCTCGGCATCGGCATAACCGGAATCAGCTGCCACCTGCAGCGTCTCGCAATCGAGCGCCTCTTTCGCCGCCTGTGCCACCGGCGCCAGTTGGTTCTGGTCCGACACGTCCTGCGTCACCGCGTGATGCGCAATCAGCCCATGACGATCGTCCACCGCGATCTGCACATTATAGCCCACCACGCTGCCGCCCCCGGCCTTGCGCATCAATTGCGAGTCTGGATCACTAAGCGTGACCTGGGTGAGCTCCATCGCACCCATCAATTCCAGCGCTTGCGCCACATCGGCACGGCGCTCTTGTAAGAGCGCAAGCGCCGCTCGCGTATCGCCGGGCGCGATCTCCTCCGATCCTTCGTCAGCATCGGCCGAATCCAGCACCGCCAGATATGCCCCAATCCGCTCATCCAGCCGCTTCGCTTCCTGCTCGATCTGCGCCACCGTATAGGCACGCTGCGGACTGTTCTGCGCCGCAAATTTCGACCCGTCGATCGCCACCAGTTCCGCCCCGAACAAACCCTGCCCACGGCAGAACTGCACAAACCACCGGCACACCCGCCCAATCGCTTTCCGATTGTCCCGCCGGAAATCGGCAATCGTCTTGAAGTCCGGCGCCAGCTTGTTCAAAAGCCACAGCACTTCAATGTTGCGCCGGCACTCCCGCTCCAATTGCCGGCTCGAACGTACCTGGTGAAGGTACCCGTACACATAAAGCTTCAGCAAATCCGCCGGATCATAGGGCGGCCGACCCTTCGAAAGCGGTGCTGACTTCGTGAACTCCAGCAGCCCGAGGTCCAGGCGGTTCACGAACAAGTCCACCACCCGCACCTGCGCGTCCGCCGTGATCAGATCGTCCAGCCGCTCCGGAAACAGCGTCGCCTGATCGCGCGACACCCCTTCAACATACCCTGCCATCGCGAATCTCCGTCGTTGCGGAGATTCTCTAATATTCGAGTCAGTAGGGGAATCGCATTTTCACACAGCCTCCTTGTGGGTGCCCGACAACGGCACATTCCCGATAGCAAGAGGGCGACCACAAGGGTCGCCCCAAGGGTCGCCCCTACGTTTTGATGGGCCCGTCAGCGCGCCGGTCGCGCCGGTGCCGCGGGTGCCGGCGCGGCGCCCTGCCCCGGGCGTTTCGGCGCGGTCTTTTCCGCCTGTACTTGCTGCCCCTTCTTGGTCGGGCGCTGCACCGTAGGGGGCGGGGTCGGCGGCGTGACGGAGGCCGGAATGATGCCGGCATCGTCGCCGCTCGGGCGCGGCCAGGTGAAATCGTCGGCGCGGCCGGTGGCGGCCGGCTGCGCCTCGCCGCGCACCAGCACGCGAGTTGCCGTGGGATCGACCGCGGCGCCGCGCACCGGACCGCTGCCGGCGAGCTCTTCCGGCGCCGCGCTGGCGGCGGTGAGCGGAACGACCGGGCCGGCCACCGGCCGCGGCGCCGGAGCGCCCGGCTTCGCCGGCGTCGGCTGCTGCGGCTCGGGCGCCGGCAGCGCCACCGGCGTCGCGCGCGTCTGCATCAGGCGCTGGATCTCGCGCTCGACATAGTGGCCGAGCTTGAGCGCGCCGGCCTTGGTGAAATACACGCCGTCGGCGCTGCGCAGCTGGCGGATCTGACCGTTGTAGTCGGGGCCGCGGAGGCTGAAATTGCCGTCCTCGTCGACGAAGCCGTCCCACACGTCGACATAGATGATGCCGGCCTTCTGCGCACGCGCGCGGTAGAGATCGTTGAGATAGGCAAGATCGGTGCGCGAGCGCGGGCCGCGGATCGGCGGCAGCCCGACCCAGAGAACCGGAACGCCTTTGCTCTTGAGCGCGGCGATCGTGTCGTCGACCCGCTTGCCGTAGAGCTCGCCCCACTTCTCCGATTTGAACTCGTGGTTGGCGTTCGTCGAGGATGCCGGCTCGGCGGCCGGCTGCTCCGGCTTGGTCGGGCCTTCGGCATTCTGCTGGTCGGCTTGCTGCCCTTGCGCCGGCTGCGGCGGCTGTTGCGGCGCCGGCTGCTGTTGCGGCGCCGGTTGCGCCGGCTGGCCCGGCCGCGCGGGCGTGGTGCGCGCCGGTGCGGCGCGTTCGCGGATCGACACGCGATCGGACAGGCCGAGCATGAACACCACGAAGGCGGGCTTCTCGCCCGCGAGCTGGTCGCGCGCCGACTGCACCCAATCATACGAGTTGGTGCGCGTTTCGTTCCGGATCAGGCCCGAATGGGTGCGCACCTTGCGCACGACGCCGAATTCCGGATTGTCGGCGTAGGCTTCCTCCAGCCCGTGGCCGAGCCAGTCGGCCATGGCGTCACCCATGACGACGACCGTGGTGGTGGGTGGCGTGTCCGGCTTGCGTGGGGCCGGCGCCTTGGAGAAGTCGCCCAGCTGGGCCCGGGGCGGCCGCGGAGCCGCCGGTGGCGCCCAAAACGGCGATTGCTGCGGCTGCTGCTGGAAGAAGCCGCCGAATGGATTGGACGAGGGCTGCTGCGGGATCGCGCGCGGCGGCCGGGGCCGGCCAAACGGATCGCCCCAGAACTGGGCCGCGGCCGGGCTCGCCACCAGCGTGAGCGGCGCCGCGAAAGCCAGCACCTCGCCGATGACAAAACCGGCCGAAACAGCGATCCGCACCAAGGTTCCAGCGTTCATGTCCGAACCACCAGCGGGGGGCCGAGAAACCGAGCTAAGACCTGGGCCTACCAGCACAAAATGTCAACTTGAAGATGGACTTGGCTACCATCGTCAACGCCCGGATCGGTGCCCCGGTTCGTGCAGGGCTGCTCCGCATTCGGGGCCGGCGATGTGCCGGAGGTTGTCGAACCGGCCGCCCTATGGCTCAATCGCCCGGGCCGTCCTTCTCGGGGGGCGATTTCCACCAAAACGACGGGATTCGGCGGCGGCGGAACACGATGGCGACCAAGTTCAGAGGGGTGATGCAGAGCCCCGTGACGCCGCTCAAGGACGATTTCAGCCTCGACCTTGCGACCTTCGAGCGGGTGCTCGATTTCCACGTGCGGACGGGTGCGACCGCCATTTCCTGGCCGCATCACAAGGGCGAATCGCTCAATCTCACGATCGCTGAGCGCAAGCTGTTCGCCGAAGCCGCCGTGAAGGTGGTGGCGGGACGCATCCCGGTCACCATCCATGTCAGCGCGCTCGCGGTGGAAGACACGTTTGCGCTTGCGCGCCACGCCCAGGAGATCGGCGCCGACGGCATCCTCGCCATCACGCCCTATGTGTGGACGCCGTCGCTCGAGGCGATTCACGCCTATTTCGTGAAGCTGTGCACCTCCATCGACCTGCCGGTGCTGTCCTACAATTCGCCGAGCTATCTCAACGGCGTCGAGATCACCGGCGAGCTGATGGCGCGGCTGATCCAGCGCCTGCCGAATTTCGTCGGCGTCAAGGAGGCGAGCTTCAACAGCGAGAAGTTCCTGGAGATCTCGCGCGCGGCGCTGGCGTTGCGTGCGGACTTCGCCATGCTGACCGGCGTCGAGTTCCTGCTTCCCTCCGTTCCGCTCGGCGGCGTCGGCTCCTACTCGGCGGCCGGGTCGATCTGTCCCAATCTGTGCACGCAGCTGTTCGACGCGTGCGTCGCCGGCCAGTGGGCACGCGCGCGCGAGCTGCAATACAAGATGACCCGCCTGTGGCATCTGTTCCGCGACCAGTATCCCTCCTCGCTCAAGGGCGGCATGGTGATCATGGGACGCCCCGTTGGGCCGACGCGGCCGCCGCTGCCCACCGCCAGCAAGGAGCGCCAGGCCTATATCCGCACGCAGCTCGAGGAGCTCGGCATCCTCGACACAGAGCCGCACGGCTGGTGACGCCATGCCCGCGTTCCAGCCGGGCCTCGTGCACACGCCGGTGACGCCGTTTGCGTCCGACGGGCGCATCGACTTCGATCGCTTCGGGCAAGTCATCGACTTCCACGTCGGCAATGGCGCCGACGCTCTGGCGCTGCCGATGCACGCGGGCGAATCGGTGAGCCTGTCGGAGGAGGAGAAGCGCGCCGTGCTGACGTTCGCCATCCGGCGCGTCGGCCGCAAGGTGCCGGTGATCGCCCACGCCAGCAATGCCGGCACCGCCATTGCGGCCGCGCTGGCACGCGACGCACAAGCCGCGGGCGCTGCCGCGATCATCGCCACCACGCCCTATTACTGGACACCGCCGCCCGCCATGCTGGCCGAGCATTTCGTCGCCATCGGCGCGGCGATCGATATTCCGTTCTACGTGCTCAATGCGCCGGAGGAGATGGCCGGCACGAAAGTGACCGCCGAACTCACGCTGAAGCTGATCGAGACGCTGCCGAATTTCGCCGGCATCGTCGACCTAGGTCTCGACTGGCAATTCATGATCGAGCTGATGACCGAGGCGCCGCGCCTGCGTACGGGATTCCAGCTCCTCGCCGGGAACGAGCTGATCGTGTCGGCCGGGGCGATCGGCGCAACCGGCATGTTCTCCGGCTTGGCCGCCATCGCGCCCAAGCTGGTGCGCCGGCTGTACAACCTGTGCCGCGTGCAGGATTACTTTGCGGCGCGCGCGCCGCAGGAGGAGATCGCGACCTTGCGGCAACTCCTCAAGAGCGGCGGCGTCGCGAGCCTGAAGGCGGCGTTGCGGGTGATGGAGCGCGACTGCGGTGAGCCGCGATCGCCCCTGCTGGCGCTGGATGCTACCGCTTCGGCACAGCTTGCGACCGGGCTTGCCGCGCTGCCGGCGCTGCGTGCGGAGCCGCGCGGCTGGTGACGTTTCAAGCCGCGGTCAGCCCGCCGTCGAGGACGATGATCTGGCCGGTGACCGATCCCGCCTCGGCGCTCGCCAGATAGCAAATCGCGGCCGCCACCTCCTCGGCCGTGGCCAGGCGGTGCATCGGAATGCGGGCGAGCATCGCGGCCATGTATTTCGGGTCGGTGTCGGCGCGCGTGGGCGACGGCGTGTCGAGCCGTCCGGGCGCGACCGCATTGACCCGGATGCCGTGCGCGGCCCATTCGATCGCCAGCATCCTGGTCATCTGGATGATCGCCGCCTTGGAGACGCCGTAGGTCGAGCGCTCGGCGGCGCCCACCAGCCCATGCGTCGAGGCGACGTTGACGACGCCGCCAGGCCGGCCATGCGCGAGGAGATGGCGCCCGAACTGCTGGGTGAGGAAGAACGTGCCGGTGAGGTTGGTGGCGATCACGTCGTCCCACTCGGCCGCCGTGACGTCGACGGCGAGCTTGCGCAGGTTCGCGCCCGCATTGTTGACCAGAAGATCGAGCGTGCCGAACGCCGAAAGCACGGCCCCGAACGCCTGCTCGATGCTCCCCTGGTCGCGCAGATCGAGCGTGACGACGACAACATGGGCATTGAGCTCCTTCAGCCTCGCCGCCGTGCTCTCGACATTCTCAGGCCGGGTCGCCGAGATCGCGACATCGTAGCCCGCCCGCGCCAATGCCAGGGCGGTCGCGCTGCCGACCCCATAGGAGGCGCCGGTCACGAATGCAGTCGGTCGCGCCATGCAGTCTTCCCCAACTAACCGTCGTCATGGCCGGCCTTGTGCCGGCCATCCCGACAAGTGTGGCAGGGCTGTGCCTATTGAATTGGGATCGCCGGGACAACCCTCGCCGCTTATAGCGGCTCGCCCGGCGATGACGAGTTACAGTGGCGGCCTGTCCCAAAGATGGGTCTAATGGTCCCCGCATAACCGGGACAACAGCGATGGACATGCCTTTACGAACAGCACGCGCTGCCTGGCTTTCGGTCTTTGCCATCATGCTGGCCTTCGGTGCGCTTGCGACGACCGCGCAGGCGCAGACCCAGGTGCGGGTCGGCCGCCCCCAGGCCGGCACGTTTCAGTTCGTGCCGGTGCAGGTCGGGATCGAAAGCGGCATCTTCCGAAAGCATGGGCTCGACGTGCAGGGCGTCGATTTCGGCGGCGGCCCGCGGGTGCAGCAGGCGCTCGCCGCCGGCTCGATCGAGATCGCGATCGGCTCCGGGCCGGAGCTCGCGCTGGTCGCCAAGGGCGCCCCCGAGATCGGCATCGCCGCCATGGCCGACGCGCCCTACGCGGTCGTGCTCGCGGTCCTCAAGGACGGCCCGGTCCGCACCGCCGCCGATCTCAAGGGCAGGACCATCAGCGTATCGAGCCGCGGCTCGCTGACCTACTGGCTGGCGCAGGAATTGTCGCGCCAGCAGGGCTGGGGACCGGGCGGGTTCACCATCGCGCCGCTCGGTACCACGGCGGCACAGATGGCGGCGCTCAAGACGCGGCAGATCGACGGCATGGTGGTCGAGGTCAATGCCGGCTACCGGCTCGAGGAGGAAGGAAGCGGCCGCGTGCTGGTGCAGTTCGGCGATATCATCAAGCTGTTCCACATCTATGTCCTCTACGCACGCAACGATTTCGCCGAGAAGAATCCCGACGCGGTGCGCGCGTTTCTCGCCGGCTGGTTCGAGACCATCGACTACATGCATGCCAATCGCGACAAGACGATCGAGATCGTGCGCCGCACCGCCGACGTGTCCCCGGCGATCGCCACGCGCAACTATGACGAGCTGATGGGGATGTTCAGCCGCACCGGCCGCTTCAACCCGGAAGCGCTCAACGTGCTGGCGCGATCGTTCGTCGAGCTCGGAACCTTGCCGAAGGAGCCCGACATGACGAGCCTGGTGACAGAGAAATTCCTGCCCAAGCGGCCGTGAGAATACGGACCCCGACCATGACCATGCTCCCGTGGCGATCCCGGCTTCTCTTCGGCATCGCGCTCCTGTCCACTCTCGACGGCGCGGCCGCCGACAAGCTCGACGACATCCGGGCGCGCGGACGGCTGCTGGTGGGCGTGAGCGAGACCTCGCCGCCGTTCAGCTGGCGCGACGGCGAGAAGGGCATCGTCGGCTACGACGTGGACCTGGCGACCAGAGTTGCCGAGCGGCTCGGCGTCCCGGTGGAGAAGGTTTCCATCACCAATGCGCAGCGTATTCCGGCGCTGCAGCAGGACCGGGTCGACGTCGCGGCCTCCGGCATGACGCGGGCGGACAATCGTCGACGCGACATCGATTTCAGCCTCGCCTACCTGATTTCCCCACACAAGGTGCTGGTACGCCGGGACAGCGGCATCGTCGCGGCGAAGCAGCTCGGCGGCCGCAAGCTCGCGCTGGTGCGCTCGGCGAGCGTCGACGCCGAGCTCAAGCAAGCCGTGCCGACGCTCGAGATCGCCCTGTTCGCCGACTACGCCGCGTGCTTCAAGGCGCTCGCGGCGAAAGAGGTCGACGGCTTCCTGGCCGACGAAGTACTGCTGGCGTCGTTTGCGCAGAAGAGCGGCGCCGCGGATGCATACACCTTCGTACCCGATTACGACCTGCCGCGCACCGCCGGCTTCGGCCTCAAGAAGGATGAACCGCGCTGGAAGGCTTTCGTCGACGAGACGCTGCTTGCGCTGGAGGCTTCCGGCGAGGCGCAACGCATTTTCGATGCCTGGTTCGCGCCGGTGCGGCGGCCGTTCCGCATCCAACGCGACTGAGGCGGCAAGCAGCGAGCTATGGCGCGCGCCGCCAGATTCCGGTTCCCAGCCGACCGGTCAGGATAAGGCTGCTGTCGTCGCGGACCTGGTAGGTTCCCCCGTCCTCCCAACCCGGCAGGCCCCTGATGGTCCGCAAGGTCCAATGGCCGCCGGCTACGGTCATTGTGCCCTCGTGCGCCGGCGCGGCGCCCGGACCATCGCTGCGGAAGCGGTACGAGCCGTCCGGGCGAATATCCCAGATCCACCGTGCGATGCCGCGGCTGTTCGGCACCATCGTCTGCCAAACGCCGACCACCAGAGGATCGACGGCGGACGAAGCCGCTTGGGGCGAAGTCGGCGCCGCTACGGCGATCCTGGTTTTTCTCAGCTCCTCGAGCCGTGCCCGCGCCATGCTGCCGTACGCGGTGCCGCCGAACCGGCGGATGAAATCCTCCAGCACCGCGACGCTCGTCGAATCCTTGGTGCCCGCCCACACGCGTCCCGCTTCTTCGGCCGTCGCGGCATCGAGCGCTGCCGGCTGCGCACCGTTGAGATAGATCGCCTGTTTCGACAGCGAGCCATACACGAACGGCTGCTGCTCGCGCCGGGTCGCCTCCATCACGTCGTCGCGCACGCTGCGAAACATGAAGGTGATCTCCAGGCCGGGCGTCTCGATGTGCCGCAGCAGCGCCGCTGTGAATGGGCTGTTGCGGCCGCTGCCGTCCTGCGCGGTGGTGCCGTCGCGGGCGGCGTAGGCCACCAGCACGTTGTCCGAGGGCTCGACCCGGCTCAGGCCGCGTTCGACCGCGCGCAGCCTGACGGTGCGCTGCATCTTGGCGGCGAACGGGTTGTTGCGGCAGGCGTCGAGAATGACGAGGCCGAGCTGGGTCGCATTCGCCACCTGCAGCATGACGGTGCGCAGCCTGACGGCCTCGTTCTCCACGTCGGTGTCGGACTTGAGCTCCGCATCGACCGGGATCAGCCAATTCTCGCCCGCAACCTCGATTCCATGGCCGGCAAAGAACACCACGGCGACCTCGGCGCCGGAGGCCTGCCGGCCAAACCCGATGAGGCCGCGGCGCATCGCGTCGAAAGTGGCGTCGTTCAATCGCGTGACCGCGAAGCCGAGCCGCGCGAAGGCGCTGGCGACGTCGGCCGCGTCGTTGGGCGGATTGGCCAGTGCCGCCACGTTGCGGTAGGCGCCGTTGCCGATGATGAGCGCGACGCGCTTGTCCGCCATGGCGGGGCCGGCGGTCCATGCTGCAGCAGCAATGAGCAGGGCGACCAGGCGCCATACGTATCTGCTCATGACCGACCCCTCATCGCGTCACGAGCGCTCCAGTCAAGGCCGCCGCAGCCGGTCGAGCAGGCTGCTGGAGGCGAAGCCGTCCGGCATGAGGCCGGTGCGCTTCTGGAAGTCGCGGATGGCGGCGCGGCTCTTGCCCCCCAGCATGCCGTCCGGCTCGCCGACGTCGAAGCCGCGGCTCGCCAGCAGCTGCTGCAGCTCGTAGCGCTCGGTGCGCGAGAGCGCGCGCTCCTCGCGCGGCCAGCCCTGCACGAACGGCTCCCCGCCGCGCAGCCGGTCGCCCAGGTGTCCGATGGCGAGCGCGTAGGCCTCGGCCGGGTTGTAGCGCATGATGACGCGGAAATTGTTGAGCATCAGGAAGGCCGGCCCGCGTGCGCCGGCCGGCATCAGGAGATAGGCGCGCTCGGCGGGGCGCGGGAAGGCCTGTCCGTTGGGACGATGCAGGCCGAGCTTCTCCCATTGCGCCAGCGCAAACTGCTTCGAGCGGTCGGCGAGCAGGTAGTCGAAGCCCTGCGGCACCACGACCTCGTAGCCCCACGTCTGGCCCGCCGCCCATCCGTCCTTCTTCAGGTTGTTGGCGGTCGAGGCGATGACGTCCGGGATCGACTGCACCACGTCGCGCCGGCCGTCGCCGTCGAAATCGACCGCATGGCGCTTGAACGAGGTGGGCATGAATTGGGTCGGACCGAACGCGCCGGCCCACGAGCCCTTGAGGTCCTCCGGACGTACGTCGCCGCGGTGGAGAATCTCCAGGGCGGAGAGGAACTCGTCGCGGAAA
This sequence comes from uncultured Alphaproteobacteria bacterium, assembly GCA_963777755.1. Lineage (GTDB taxonomy): Bacteria > Pseudomonadota > Alphaproteobacteria > Rhizobiales > Xanthobacteraceae > DATFWC01. Next base: position 367,310 of record CAVZSC010000034.1, on the reverse strand, counting down.
TAGGCCTGGCGGCGGCCGATACAGGCGAGTGTCGCAGTGGAACGCACCACCGGCCGGTCGCCGCCCATGACGCCGTATTTCGACTCGATGCCCCAGATGGCGGCAATGACATGACGGTCCACGCCGTAGGCCTTCTCCACCGCATCGAAGGTCGCACGGTGAACGCCGAGCATCTCACGCCCCTTGAGGATGCGCTCCTCGCCGACGAGCAGGTCGAGATACTCCCACGGCGTCTTGGTGAACTCCGGCTGCGAATCGAGCAGGTCCATGATTCGCAGGTCGGGCGTGAGCCCCTTGGTGTGTCGTTCGAAGCTCTCCCGCGAGATGGCGCGCCGCGCCGCGTCCGGCCACAGGCCCTCGACGCAGGTGGGAAAATTGCCGGCCGCCGCCAGAATCGCCTCGCGCGTCATCAGCGGATGGCCGGACGCGCCCGGTTCGCCGGTCCACTCGGGCGTTGGGCTCGGAGGCGTGGCGCCGGTCGTGGGATTGGGCGCAAACAGCGAGCGAAGGTCGGGGAGCTGCGCCGCAGCCGGCGTCAGCAGGCCGAGCAGCATCGCGACCGCGCAAGCCGATCTCAGCGGCATGGAACCAATCGACATCTCAACCGTCTCTTGACGTCTGGGCACAGGATTTGCAATCCCGCCATACGGCCTTCATTGGGACTGGATTATGGTTTCCGATATCTTAACAAGTCGCCTCCCGCCATCCCTGCCGCCGTTCTTCCAGCCCGAGGTACCATGAGGCCTATCCGCAAAGCCGTTTTTCCCGTCGCCGGCCTGGGCACGCGTTTTCTCCCTGCCACCAAGGCCGTGCCGAAAGAGATGCTCACCGTCGTCGACCGGCCGGTGATCCAGCTGGTGGTCGACGAGGCCCGCGAGGCCGGGATCGAGCACCTGGTGTTCGTGACGGGTCGTAACAAGGGCGTGATCGAGGATCATTTCGACAAGCAGTTCGAGCTCGAAGCGACGCTGCAACGGCGCGGCAAGAGCATGGAGCTCGATCTGCTCGAGGCGGAACTTCCACGCGCCGGACAGACCAGCTTCACCCGCCAGCAGGAGCCGCTCGGGCTGGGGCATGCGGTGTGGTGCGCGCGCGACATCGTCGGCCACGAGCCGTTCGCGCTGATGCTGCCGGACATGCTGCATTTCGGCGAGCGCGGCTGCCTGTCGGAAATGATGGACGTGTACTCCGACAGCGGCGACGGCAACGTCATCGCCGTCTACGAGGTGCCGCGCGACCAGGTGCATCAATACGGCATCGTCGGCGTCGGCGAGCAGCGCGGCAAGGGATTCCGCATCACCTCGATGGTGGAGAAGCCGAAGCCCGCCGACGCCCCGTCGAACTACGCGATCTCCGGGCGCTATATCCTGCAGCCGGAGATCTTCGACCTGCTGGAGAAGCAGGCAGCCGGCGCCGGGGGCGAGATCCAGGTGACCGACGCCATGCTCCGGCTCGCCGAGACCCAGCCGTTCTTCGGCTACCGGTTCGACGGTCGCATCTTCGACTGCGGCTCGAAGATCGGGTTCCTCACCGCCAATGTCGCTTACGCGCTCGCTCGCAAGGATATTGCGCCTGCGTTCCGCGCGGAACTGCAGCAACTGATGGCGCAGAAGTGACGCGTCGCGGCGTTACGGCTGCCAGCGCAGGCCAACCGAGGCGATGCTCGCCGTGTAGTCGGCGCCCGATACGTTGGACTTGAGCCAGTCCTGGCGGAAATCGCCCCGGACCTGCCACGTCCGCGACAAGGTGTAGAGGATGCCCAGAGATGCGGTGTACCGATGATCCACCCGGTTCGAGCCCACGTAATCGTCGATGGCATAGCCGACTCTCGCCGTCCCGATCAGCCAGCGACGGAACGCATGATCCACCTGCAGGCCGAATGTGCGGGTGAACACGCCCGACACGCCCACGAGGGTCGATTTCGGCAGTCGTCGTCGCGGCGGTGAGCCTTGCGGTGGTAAGGCCGGTCGGCCGCCACACGAGCGACCCGTCGACGATGAGCCCGCTCACGTCCGGCAGGAGCGGGTCCTTGTACACCCGCAGCAGATAGCCGAGCGCGACCTCGCCAACGAGGGCCGGACTGAATTCGAAGCTGGTGCCCGCCCGTCCGGCGATGCCATCGGAATCTCTTGGCACGCCTCCGGCATCGATGGGGAGGTCGTAGACCCGCGTATCGACGTCGAGCTGCGCAAACGGCTTGAACCCGGGCGTGAGCTCGTAGCTCGTCCTTAATTGTGAGCCGTACTGATTGAAATTGCGCCCCGCATTGCTCGCGGTGGTTCCATCCGTGAGCTGGGACTCGCCATACTCGGTGCGATCGATCGAACCCTTCAGCGCCACGTCCAACCGATTGAACCGCTGGCCGATGCCGACCGAACCGCCGAACGCATTCGCGAGCGGCAGCTTTGCGAGACCGGCCTGCAGGTTCGGGCTGCCGGGATTGTCGGTGAACAGGTGATAGCGGCCCTGGACATCGAGACGCGTACGGTCCGTCACGTCGACACGGCCGTCGACGATGGTCTCGAAATCCGGCCGATCGTACTGCGGCAACGCCTCGTAGGCCGTGTAGCTCCCGCGAATACTGGCTCTGAGCTCGTGGCGCTGCCAGTCGGATCGCGCGACCAGTTCCCCTGCCACAGCGCCGAAAGCAGAACCGGGTCCGTTTTGGACCCTGCCTGGATTGTTGTCATAGCCGCCGATGGTCTCGATCGCCGGGCGCAGCAGGAACGTGCCCGCACGAATGCCGACCGGCGCGAACGGGTCGACCTCGACCGGCCTGGGCACCGCCACGACCGTATTGGGCAGCGTGTTCAGCTGCTCCTTGAATTCCTGGCGCGCCAGGAGCGCGGGCGCCTTGGGCGCGGTCACGCGTTTGGTCGCCACGGCTTTCGGGGCGGCCTTTGGCTGGGGCTGCTTCTTGGCCGCTGGCCGCGCCGTCGTGCCAGGAGGCGCCTGGTCCGCCCCGGGCGCCGGTCCGGTGGCAGAGGCGGTCATGGGCTTGTCCTGTGCCCGCGCGCCTGCGCCGGGCGGTTGCGCCCCCGCCTTGGACTTGCGCTTCGGAGCCGTGATCGAGACGAAGCCGGTCTTGCCGGCACCGCTCGCCGCCGGCGTGCTGAAGGTCGGGATCTGCCCGATGGGTGCCGAATTGGCTTTTTTCGCCTTTTTCGCCTGTCTGCCCTGGCGCGCCCGCGCCTCGTCCGACTCCGCATCGATCGTCGCCCGCATGCCTGCCGGCCCACGCACCGTCTGCGCCGCCACATGCGGGCTCGCAAGCGCAGCCATCAGCACGCCGACGCCGACGGACGCGACGAGGAATGCGGGAACACGACCAGACACGAGCACAGCCTCGAGGGACCGCGGTGGCAGCCCCTATGGTTAAGAGAGATAAAACCGCTATGGTTAACGCCCGGTTGAGCCCCCGGGGGCGAGGCCGGGGCGTGTCTCGGTCCCGCTTTCCATGCTAGAGGACCGGTCCTGGCGGACCGGATGGCCCGAAATTCCAATGACCAAGCCGAACATGGCGCGCCTTGACGGGACAGACGACGAGCGCGGCCTCAAGCTGATCGGATCGGCCCTCCGCACCCTCGAGGCGGAGAGCGAGGGGATCGGTGCGCTCGCGGCGTCGATCCGCGACGGTCTCGGCCTGCCGTTTGTGAAGGCGGTCGACTTGATCCGCGATGCCCGCGGCCGGGTGATCGTCACCGGCATGGGCAAGTCCGGCCACGTCGCCCGCAAGATCGCCGCGACCCTGGCATCCACCGGCACGCCCGCCTTCTTCGTCCATCCGAGCGAGGCGAGCCACGGCGACCTCGGCATGATCACCGCCGACGACGTGATCCTGGCGCTGTCATGGTCGGGCGAGACGGTCGAGCTCAAGGACCTGACCGACTATTCCCGCCGCTTCCGCATCGGGCTGATCTCCGTCACCGCCTATCCGGACAGCGCGCTCGCGCATGCCGCCGACGTCGTCCTGACCCTGCCGCAGGCGCGCGAAGCCTGTCCGCACAACCTGGCCCCCACCACCTCCTCGCTGATGCAGCATGCGCTCGGCGATGCGCTGGCCATTGCACTCATGGAGAGCCGCGGCTTCACGGCGCCTGACTTCGGCATCTTCCACCCGGGCGGGCGCCTCGGCACCCGCCTGCGCTTCGTGCGCGACGTGATGCATCGCGGCGACGCCCTGCCGCTCGCGCAGCTCGGCATGAGGATGTCGGATGCGATCGTCGAGATGTCGGCCAAGGGCTTCGGCTGCGTCGGCATCGTCGACCACCATCGGCGGCTCGTCGGCATCATCACCGATGGCGACCTGCGCCGTCACATGCGCACCGACCTGCTGGAGGCGGAGGTCGAGACGATCATGACGCGCAGCCCCAAGGCGGTGCGGCCGGACCAGCTCGCGAGCGAGGCGCTCGAGATCCTCACCTCGTCGAAGGTGACAGCGCTGTTCGTCGTCGAAGCCGGCCTTCCGGTCGGGGTGATGAATTTCCACGACCTGCTGCGCGCCGGGATCGCGTGAAGGCGGCGCACGCCGCGGCTCAACCGTCGTGCGTGTCGTGCACCGCGACGGCGCCGCGGCGCCAGTAGCCGGCCGCCCTCATCAATTTAGGATTGGCGCCGTGGTCGGCGATGAGCTGCGCGCGCAGCGCCTTGGCGGTCAGCGACTCGCAGGCGACCCAGGCGTAGTAGTCGCCGGCCGGCAGGCTTGCCGTCGCCAGCGCGCGTGCCAGGACATCCGTCGTGCCGGCTTCGGCGCCGTTGCGATGAACCCATATCAGGGTGGTGTCGGCGGCGCCCGCAAGCGCGACCTGATCGGCCGGACCGTCCGCTTCGGCGATCACCACAGCGCGCGTGCCGGCCGGCAGCTCGGCGATCCGGCGCGCGATTGCCGGCAATGCGGTCTCGTCGCCCATCAGCAGGTGCCAGTCGAACTCCGTCGGGATGATGAACGAGCTGCGCGGCCCGCCGATGCGCAGGGTCTGACCGGGCGCTGCCTGCTCGGCCCACCGGGTCGCCGGGCCGGCATCGTGCAGCACGAACTCGATCTCCAGGCTGTTGGCGACGGGATCGTAGCGCCTCGGCGTGTAGTCGCGCGACGCCATCGGCCGCTCGCCGTCGGCACCAGGCGGCGCATCGAGCTCGGGAAAGAACAGCTTCACGTGGTCGTCGAAACCGAGGCTGGTGAACCCTTCGAGATCGCCGCCCAGTGTCACGCGGACCATGTGCGCGGCGATCCGCTCGATGCGCTTCACCTGAAGCTCGCGCCGGCGCGGCTCATGGCGCACGCGCCGCGGGGTGCGCGATGCGAGATCAGGCGATGCGATGGGGGTTACGACCGACATGTCTCGAGCGCTCCGCGATGTTGGTCCGTCGTGTCGAGCACGTCGGCGCGCCCGTTGCAAGCCAAACAGGGCGGTGGGCGGCCAGATTGGCAATGTTCCAGAGAACCCGGCCAAACCGACCGCCCTGAACCCGCCGCCAACCGGGGGCGACCAAATAGACAGCAGTGAGGAGTGGGCATATGGCCGACACGCGGCCCGAAATCGGCGGAAGCGAAGGACGCGAAAGCACGACGCAGCCATGTTGCCGGCATCGTCGCGCTGGCGGCGTTCGCCATTGCGGCTGCCGCCTGGTTCTGGACGACCCGTCAGCCCGCCCAGCCGGACGCTGGCATCGGGCTGCCCCACGCCGTCATCGTCGTGGGAGCTGGCACGTTCATTGCGGCCCTCATCGCCCAGATCCGCGCCATGAGCCTGTGGGACGTCCTGGAAGTCCTGTGGGAGATGATCCTCGGCCTGTTCTGGCTCGTCGGCGCGGTGCTCAAGAGCCTGTGGAACGGGCTGTGCGCGCTGTTCGGGTGGGACTGAGGCGCGCCGAGAATTCTGTTAGGCGCGGAATTACTCCGCCACGCGCTCAACGAACAGCGTCGGACCATCGGTGCGCATGACCTTGACGCGGCTGCCGGCGGGCGCATCGGGGCCGCTCACCCGCCACACCGTGTCGCCGATCCGCACGCCGCCGGACCCGTTCTGGATCGGCTTGTCCAATGTGAACGTCTGGCCGACGAAGGCGTCCGAGCGCCGGTTGAGGAAGGGCTGATCGGCCGGCGTCTCGACCTTGCGCCCGACCCGCAGCCAGATCGGGATCGATGCGAGGGCGAACACCGCGAAGGCGACGAACTGCGCCTGCCACGGCCAGACGACCACCAACGAGATCGCACCGACCAGGATCGCCGAGAGGCCGAGCCACAGCATGAAGGTGCCGGGCGCGATGACTTCGATCCCCAGCAGGATGCCGCCGGCGATGAACCAGTTCCAGATGCCGAACGAGGCGATCGTGTCCATCATGTCGTCCGTTCAACACGGAAGGTTGGGCCCGTGCCGGGGGTCGCGGAGGGAGCGGTGGGGCCGGTGGGCCGGCGCGGGGACGGAGGCGCTCGTCCGTCGCCGCCGCCACCACCGCCGAATGTCTCGCGGACGATCTCCCCGATTCCTCCGAGCGAGCCGAGCACGTTCATCGCTTCGATCGGGAGCATGACGATCTTCTGGTTGGGCGACTGGGCGAGCTGCGAGAAAGCCCTGAGATACTTCTCGGCGATGAAATAGTTGAGCGCCGCGACGTCGCCGCGCGCGACCGCCTCGCTCACCATTTCGGTCGCCTTGGCCTCGGCCTGGGCAGAGCGCTCGCGTGCCTCGGCGTCGCGGAACGCCGCCTCGCGCCGGCCCTCGGCCTCGAGAATCTGCGACTGCTTCTGCCCCTCGGCGCGCAGGATTGCCGACTGCCGCTGGCCTTCAGCCGCAAGGATCTCGGCACGCTTTTCGCGCTCGGCCTGCATCTGGCGGCCCATCGAGGCGACCAGGTTGGCCGGCGGCACGATGTCCTTGATCTCGATGCGGTTGACCTTGACGCCCCACGGCGACACCGCCGCATCGACCACGCGCAGCAGGCGCTCGTTGATCTCGTCGCGATGCGACAGCATCTGGTCGAGGTCCATGCCGCCCATCACCGAGCGGATGTTGGTCATGGTCAATTTGATGATGGCCTGATCGAGCGCAGCGACCTCGTAGCTCGCCTTGGCGGCGTCGAACACCTGATAGAAGGCAAGGCCGTCGACCGTGACGGTGGCATTGTCTTTGGTGATCACCTCCTGCTGGGGAACGTCGATCACCTGCTCCATCATGTTGATCTTGTGCCCGACACGATCGAAATAGGGCACGATCAGGTTGAGCCCGGGCGTCAGCGTGCGGGTGTAGCGGCCGAACCGCTCCACCGTCCAATTGTAGCCCTGGGAGACGGTCTTGACCCCGGCAAACAGGGTCAGCACCGCCAGCACCACGATGATGAGAACGAAGATGTTGGCGCCGATCAGGTCCATGCGAAGCCCCCTCGCCTCGTGATGCGCGAGTCGCGGATTGTGGAGCGGCCGCCGCTGACCCGCAAGGCCCGGCCGAGGCCTGCGGTAAACGGCCACTCAAGACCAGTCCGGGTGTTGGTCGGGCGAGCGTAGGAATTGGTTCAATGATCGTCGGGCGCCGGCGATTGGTCGCCTGTCGCCTGGGACGCATTAGCATGGGGCAGCCGCAGCAGCGGTTGCCCCATGCTAATGCTTGTTCCTTCCCGCACGTTGTCGCACAGGGCGAAACCATCCGGGGCGAGCACCAGGATGGTCGAGCCGTGCTCGAACCAGCCCATCTCCTCGCCCTTGCCCAGCCGCACATCGCACGCGAATGCCTTGGGCCCGCGATGACGCTCATCGAGCAGGATATCGAGGGCGTGCAGGCGGATACCGGCGACCAGGATCGCCGCGACCGGCACCAGGATGACGACATGGCCGGTCGCCGGGAGGCGCAGGCGAATGACAGCGCGCTCGTTCTTGCAGAATAGTTTCTCCACCCGCCGGAGCGCGATCGGATTCACGTTCCATGTATCGCCCGCGACGTACGTAACCTGCTCGATGACGCAGTCGTGCGGCGCGTGGAAGCGGTGATACATGTCGGAGGTGAGCCGTAGGGTGACGTAGCGCCCGTTGCGACAGGCCTCCGCCAGATCCGCGTCGGGAAGCAGATCGGGCAGCGCGTAAGGGAAGCCCTTGACCTGGAACAGGCGCACGCCGTCGATCGCCCCACAGGCGCCGATGATGGCGTCGCACGGGCTCACGAGCACGGCGGGATCGGGCTCGACCGGCCGCGCGCCCTCCTTCAATTCCCGGATGAAGCAGCCGTGCATGCTGCGGAATTCGCGCGTCTTCGCCTCGCTCAGGTCGAGACCGGAGAAGAAGCGCCAGACCGCGATCGACAAGTCGCGCACGAGCGGCTGCTCGATCCGGCTGAACCAGCCCATGAAGCGGGTGGCGAGCCGGCGCGGAATGCGGTTGGTCAACAGGAAATTGAGATCCTCCTGCTGACAAATCCGGGCGATCTGCGAGCGGATCGTCATCGAACTGTCAACGCGCTTCGCTACACCCGATTCGATGGTATTCGGCGCCACGCCTCTAGCCCTCTATGCGGCCGGCACCGCCGTCCTGGCGGCGTCGGCGTGGAAATTGAAGTCGCGCCTCGAGCTGTCGAAGGCAAAGCACCGGTCGCTGACCGGCCACGCCAGGATGGCCCGGCGGATGGCCCGGCTGGTGCCGTTCTACGGGTTCGACGAGCGGACCTTCTTCTGTGCCGATGATGCGCCCGACGACATCGCCACGACCCGCCGCGACGCGTTCCTGCGGCTGGCTGAGCTCTTTCGGACACGCTTCGCCGAGACGGCCCGCCTGACCGCCGGGACTGCCGAGAGCGTCTCCGACCTCCAGTTCACCAGCGCCTACCGGGTGCCGTTCCAGTTCAGCCGCGTCGTGCGCCAACATCTCAAGGTCGGCGCGTTTCTGCAGTCCTCCGCCGGCGTGACCGTCACCGATCTCGACGGTAACCGCTTCTACGACCTCACCGGCTCCTATGGGGTCAACGTCTTCGGCTACGACTTCTACAAGGACTGCCTGCAGCAGGGCTACGCCGGCGCGCAGGGGCTCGGGCCGGTGCTCGGGCCCTATCATCCGGTCGTGGCCGAGAATGCCGATCGCCTGCGCGCGATCTCCGGACTCGACGAAGTGTCGTTCCACATGTCCGGCACCGAGGCGGTGATGCAGGCGGTGCGGCTTGCCCGTTACCACACGCGGCGGACGCACCTGGTGCGCTTCTGCGGCGCCTATCACGGCTGGTGGGGCGACGTGCAGCCGGGCGTCGGCAACCCGGTGCCGGCGCACGAGACCTACACGCTGGAAGAGATGTCCGAGGATACGCTGCGCGTCCTGCGTACGCGCCGCGACATCGCCTGCGTGCTGGTCAATCCGCTGCAGGCGCTGCATCCGAACCAGAATGCCCCGGCTGACTCCGCGCTGGTCGACAGCACGCGCAATGCCCGCTTCGACCGCGAGGCTTATGCGGATTGGCTCAAGCAGCTGCGCGCGGTGTGCAGCGAGCGCGGGATCGTGCTGATCTTCGACGAGGTGTTCGTCGGCTTTCGCCTGGCGCCGGGCGGGGCGCAGGAGTATTTCGGCGTTGCGGCCGACATGGTCACCTACGGCAAGACGCTCGGCGGCGGGCTTCCGGTCGGCGTGGTGTGCGGGCGCCGGCACCTGATGAAGCGATACCGCGACGACCGCCCTGTGGACGTCTGCTTCGCCCGCGGCACGTTCAATTCGCACCCCTATGTCATGGCCGCCATGGACGCGTTCCTGCGCCGGCTCGAAAGCCCGGCCACGCGTGCGCTCTATCGCGATCTCGACGCGGTGTGGAACGAGCGCGCCGGGCACCTCAACCGCCGGCTCGCCGACGCCGGCCTGCCGGTCGAGGTCGCCAACCTCTCGACGATCTGGACCGTCAACTATACGCGGCCGTCGCGCTACAACTGGATGCTGCAATACTACCTGCGCGCAGAGGGCCTCGCGCTCAGCTGGATCGGCACCGGCCGTCTCATCTTCAGCCTCGACTACACGGAGGCGGATTTCGCCGCAGTCGCCGACCGCTTCGTCAAGGCCGCCGAGACCATGCAGGAGGACCGGTGGTGGTGGTCGCATCCGACCACGACCAACCGCGCGATCAAGCGCCGGATCCTGCGGGAGATGATCGCGCATCGGTTCGCGCGGACGCGTTCGTAAACCCTGATGCAGCTTATCCGTGCGCCTCGGGCGCCATGTTGTCATACAGTTCGCCACGCAACAGGTAGAGCGGCGCCTTCCAGTACAACATGATGTCGTGGAACGGATCGGTGAGGATCTTCACCATCCAGGCGAGCCCGCTCTCGACGTCCTTGATGAAGAACAGCTGCACGGTGCGGAACACCAGGCCGGCTCCGCCGACGAACAGCCAGATCAGCGCCACGTGCCGGACGAACTCGGTCATGTTCGCATGGGCCTGGAAGATCCCGAGCACGGTGGGATCGATCAGGAGGACGAGCGGCGACAGCGCCCAGATCGACATCAGCACGACCTTGCGCCGCAGATTGTAGCCGACTTTGATCTCCTCCTTGTGCTCGTGCGTGGCCTGGTTCACGTGATCATAGTCCCGCGGCTCGAAGAAGAAGTGGCCGGCTTGCCGCGTCGTCATTCCGACCAGCCAGCCGATCAGCACCGCCAGGGCCGGATCGGTGAACACCAGGATGTAGGCACAGACGAAGCTCAGCGCGCTCACCAGGTGCAGAGCCTGATTGATCCGGCTGTGGTGATAGTAGCGATGATCGTCCCATCGCTGCATCCTCAGGGTCTCGAGAAACGATTTCATGCCTGTCCCCTTGCCTAGAAGCCGGCGCTCGCCAGGCGCCACGCTTCGCGATTGGCCGCGCCGGCCTCCTCCTTGGCGAAGCGGATGAGCGCGAACTGCCCGAACGGCGGCATCTCGCGGCGCTCGGCGAGGCGGATGTCGCTTGTGCGCTCGGCCCAGCGCAGGTAGCGCGCCCAGGCGAACTCGGTGCGCCAGCCGAGCTTGCGCGCCGCCGGCGCGAACCACTGCTCCAGCGACCGCCGCAGGCCGGCCTCGGCGCCGACGCGACTCACCAGCACGATCTCGCCGCCCGGCTTGAGCACGCGGGCAAACTCGTCGAGGGTCGCTTCCGGGTCCGGAACGGTGGTGATCACGTATTGCGCCACCACGACGTCGAACGACTTATCCGGAAAGGACAGGTCTGCGGCATCCATCACGGCGAGGCCTTCGACGTTGGTGAGGCCGAGCTCGTCCACCCGTTCCTGCGCCTTGCGCAGCATCGGTTCGGAGATGTCGATGCCGAACAGTCGGTTGGCGCGCGAGTATTCCGGCAGTGAAATGCCGGTCCCCACTCCGACTTCGAGAATGCGCCCGCCGATGCGCTCGGCCGCGGCGATCGCCGCGTGGCGCCCGCGCTCGAACACCGCCCCAAACACGACATCGTAGACCGGCGCCCAGCGCGCGTAGGCCTTGGTCACCGTCTCCTTGTCGAGCTCGCGCTCCGCCGCTGTTCTCATTCCTGGCACTCCATTGCGTCTGAACCAAGCAAACTGTGCATTCCGCGCGCTCTACCGTGGGGCCGGCGAGGGCAGCGAGGCCGCGGGCTCGCCCGCGAGATCGGCAAGTGGCCTTCGCGCGCTTGCGCTCGCCACCTTGCCGACGTGGCCGATGAATTGCCGGGCGCTCGTCTCCCAACCGCGCGTCAGCGCAAAGACACGACAGGCCGCGCGCGAGACGTCGAGCGCGCCGAGGCAGGCCGCGCGCAGGTCCTCGTGCAGCACGCCGACCGGATGGCCGCCGATCACGTCGCGCGGGCCGGCGACCGGGAAGGCCGCCACCGGCACGCCGCAGGCGAGCGCTTCCAGCTGCGCCACCCCGAACGTGTCGGTACAGCTGGGGAACACGAACACGTCTGCCGCCGCCAGATGGCTCGCGAGCGTGCGGCTGTCCATGAGGCCGAGGAACTTCGCATCGGGGAATCGCCGCCGCAGCTCCGCTTCGTGCGGGCCTTCGCCGATCACCACCTTGGATCCGGGCAGGTCGAGGGAGAGAAACGCCTCGAGGTTCTTCTCCACCGCGACGCGTCCCGCCGTCATGAAGATGGGGCGCGGGAGGTCGAGCGGGATCGCCCGCTCCGGACAGAACAGCTCGGTGTCGACGCCGCGCGTCCACATTCCGAGATTGCCGAAGCCGCGCTGCTCCAGCATCGCCTTCAACGACAGCGTCGCCACCATGGTGACGGTGGCCGGCGCGTGGAACCGGCGCAGCACCGCATAGCTCCAGGATCGTGGGATCGGCACGCGAGCTGCGATATATTCGGGAAACAACGTGGTGAAGCTGGTGGTGAACGGCCGCCCCTCGCGCAGGCAGTGGGCGCGCACCGTGTGCCCGATCGGCCCTTCGGTCGCGATGTGGATCGCGTCGGGCCGGGCGCGCTCGATGCGGCGAGCGATCTCGCGCCGATTGGGCAGCGCGATGCGCAGGCCGCTGTAGGTCGGCAGCGGCAGGGACGGGAACCCGACCGGCGTGAGGAACTCGATCGCGACGTTCAGGCTGCGCGCGCGCGCGGCGAGCGACGTCAACGTACGTACGACACCATTGACCTGCGGATGCCATGCGTCGGTTGCGACGAGCACGCGCATCAGGCCATGCCCCGTGCGGCGGCTGGGCAGCGCGCATGCTGCAAGTCAGATCGATGACGAAGCGCGGGCGCGGCGGGAATCCGAGGCCAAGGCCGCCGCCGCGCGGCTGTCATCGCGTTGCCGAATTGCATGCGGCAACAATTGCGAATTCCTGTATCAGCCGTGTGACAGCATGTATCAATCGTGTGACAGCGTCGTGCGAACGGACGCGATCACCCGACGTCGGCGAGGCGCGGCCGCGGGGTAAGAACCAGGGCGAGGTGCGAGACCATGTCGGCGCCCATGATGAAGTGAAAGGCCGCGAACGTCTCCATCAGGTCGCGCTCGTAGAGCGCGACCGCATCGGCGCGGCACAACAGGAACTTGGCGGCCGCCACGATGTCCTCGCGGTCGATGATGCACAGCACCCGCATGTCCGCATGGCGCGCCAGGAACTCGAGCACCGCCGTGATCAGGGTCGGATAGCCGGGATGCAGCATGTCGTCGATGGCGATGATGCCTCGCTCGTGCAGCACCGCATGCGCGACCTCGAGGTCGCGCGCGAGGCTCTCGCAGGAATGCGTGCCGTCGATATGAAAGAAGCGCGCCGGGCCGCTCAGCCTCGCCCGCAAGCCGTCCGGCCCAACCGCACCGCTGTCGGTCTGCCAGGTGCTGACTTCGATCCTCGACGCCGCTTGTCCGGCAGTTGTGCAGGAACCGCTCGCGCACGCCCGGATCCGGCCAGTCGAACAGATCGATCCCGAGCGCGCTCTCGCCGGTCACGAGACCGAGCGCCATGGCGATGAAGAAGCGGCCCTCGAAAGGGCCGATCTCGACCACGTGCCCGGACACGCCGAGCTCCGTCTGGCGGGCGATGATGTGCCCGCAGATCGCCGCGGCGAAGCGAGACGACATGCCGGGCACGCGCGCGTAGCCGTCCGCGAGGTAACGGTCGATGGCTTTGTGTCCGCTGACGATATCAATCATGAGGCTCCGCTTGCGTGTATCGTGGGCCGGCGCCCCATCCTGCCAGCTTCCAGGCGCGCCTGCCATGTCTCGTCAGGCGCGGCGGTAGAGCCGGCGGTCGATCCACAACAGCACGGTCGAGACGCTGGCGGCGAACACGACCAGGATGAGCGTCACCGCCATGATGAGGTCGACATTGTGCAGGCCGATCGCGTTCATCAGGAGGTAGCCGAGGCCGCGCTGGGCGGCGAACATCTCGCCCAGCAGGGTTCCGATCAGGGTGAGCGAGAAGCCGACCCGGATGCCGGTGAAGATCTCCGGGACCGCGGCGGGGAACAGGATTCCGCGCATGATCTCAGCCGACCCGAGGTTGAGCGCCCGCCCGGTCTTGAGGAGGATCGGCTTGACGTTGCGCAGCGCGTTGATGGTGAACAGGGCGATCGGAATGATGCCGTGGATCGCGCCGAACGCGATCTTGGCCGGCATGCCGAGCCCGAAGGCGAGCAGGACGAGCGGGTAGAGCGTGATCTTGGGGATCGAGTAGACGGCAACCAGCATCGGCTCCATCACGTCGCCCGACAGGCGATGCAGGCCGAGCCAGAACCCGATTCCGAGCCCGAGCGCGACCGCGATGGCGAGCGCGGCCGCAAAGGCGCGCATCGTCTCCGACAGGTGCGGCCAGAACGATTCGGACACCACGAGGTCCGCGGTGAAGCGGATGGTCGCGAGCGGCGAGCGCATCGCCACCTCGCCGGCGAACCAATAGAGACACTGCCAGGCGAGCAGGAGCCCGACGACCAGGACGAGGCCGTTGCGCACGGATTTGAGAGCTTCGATGCTCACAGGCCCCTCCGCGCCAGCAGGGTCTTTTCCCAGCGCGACAGCGCGGCGTTGATCGCGATCGACACCGCGAGCACCAGCAGGATGAGCGGGTACATGGTGGCGTTGTCGAAATTCGTATAGGCGAAGCTGATCTCGTAGCCCATGCCGCCGCGCGACATGATGAACTCGGCGCCGATGATGCCGATGAGCGAATAGGCGACCGCGAGCTTGGCCCCGGTGAGCACGTAGGGCGCCGCATAGGGCAAGGCGACGAACAGCGCGGTCGCCACGAATCCCATGTTCTGGATGCGGGCGGCCTTGCGCAGCACCGCCGGCACCCGGTCGAGGCCGTTGAGGGTGTTCACGATCACCGCCACCACGCCGAGCATGTAGCCGATCATGATCTGCGGCGCGTCGCCCAGGCCCAGGAGGATGATCAGCAGCGGATAGAAGGCGAAGATCGGCACCGCGTAGTAGGTGGCGAACAGCGGATCGAGCGTCTCGCGCAGCGTGCGGTAGCGATGCAGCACGACCGCGAACGCGACGCCGCTCGTGAGCGCCATGGCGAGCGCAACACCTGCGTTGGTCAGGGTCTTGGCGATCGCCGCGTTGAGCGCGCCGGAGGCGAGGATCGCGGCGAGGTCGCGCACGATCTGGTGCGGCGGCTGCATGGTGATGCGGTCGATCACCCGCGTCCAGCACAGCGCCTCGAGCAGCAGCACAGCGGCGGCAACGACCAGGATGCGGTAGAGGGTGATACGCCTCATGACCGGCCTACGGCACGGCCGATCGTCTTGAGCGACTCCTCGCGCAACGACTTCCACAACCGGCTGGTGATGGCGCCGAACGCGCGATCGTCGATGACGCGGCTGTCGCGCTCGCGCGGCCAGCCGGTTTCGACGATGTCGATCAGCCGTCCGGGGCGCGCCGACATGACGGCGATGCGATCGGCCAGCATCGCCGCCTCGTCGAGCGCGTGGGTGATGAGGAACACGGTCGCGCCGGTCTGCCGCCACAGGCGCAGCACCTCTTCGCCCATCAACAGGCGCGTCTGCTGGTCGAGCGCGCCGAACGGCTCGTCGAGCAAGAGGAGGCGCGGCCGCATCACCAGGGTGCGGGCGATGCACACGCGCTGACGCATGCCACCCGACAGTTCGGCCGGGTGGTTGCGGGCAAACTCGACGAGACCCATCAGGTCGACCACGGCGCGCACGCGCTCGGCCTTTTCGACCGCCGCAAGCTTCGTGCCGCGCAGGCCAAACGCGATATTGGCCTCGACCGTGAGCCAGGGAAAGCAGGCATCCTCCTGGAACACGATGCCGACGCCGTCCGGGATGCGCCCGCCGATCGCCCTCCCCTCGAACGCGATCTCGCCCGCGGTCGCGCCCTGCAGGCCGGCGATCAGCTCCAGTAACGTCGACTTGCCGCAGCCGGACGGCCCGACCACGGCAAAGAATTCGCCTGCCTTCAGCTCGAGATCGACCGGGCCGACCGCGTGCACCGATGGCCCGCCGCCGGCCGGCGTGAAGACCTTGGTGACGCCGCGCAGCGCGACATGCGTGGCCGAGACCTGCAGGTCCGCCGCGTGCCGATTCACCGCAACGCCTTGATGTCGTCGGGCAGGAAGCTCGTGTCGATCATCTTGGCGAGATCGAAGTCGCCCTTGATGGCGCCGACCATCTTCTGCACTTCGACCATACGCCGCATGCCGTCCATGTGGAACTGGCCGGTGCCCCAGTACGCGATGCCCTGGGTGCGGCTGGTGACGAGGTTGCGCACGGCGCTCCGCGCCACCTCCTTGTCGAGATTGTAGTGCTTGGCGACGATGTCGCCCGCTTCATCCGGATTGGTCGCCATGAACTCGACCGCCTTGCGGCGGGCGCGGATCACCGCGCGGATGAAATCGCCGCGCGTCTCGGCCGCCGTCCTGGTGGTGACGCCCACCACGTTGTCGAGCGGCGGCAGGATGTCGGAGGCGACCGCGACCGCGCGGTACTTGCCCTTGAACTTGGACCACACCGGCTCCGCCATGGGGGCGACGTCGATCGCCCCGATGTCGAGGGCGGCGACGCCCTCGCCGAAGCCCCCGGTCTTCACCAGCTCGGCGTCCTCCGCCTTGTAGCCGGCCGCCTGCAGGAGCAGGATCGCCAGCGCCTGGCTGGTCGAGCGCGGGTTGGTGTAGCCGATCTTGCGGCCCTTGAAGTCCTTGATGCTCCTGATCGGCGAATCGGGCTTCACCGCCCACACGAATTCGGCGACGGTGAGCACGTTGTCGCTGATGATCTTCAGGTCGGCGCCCTGCTGGATCGCGACCGCGGTGACGCCCGGATTGGCCTCGCCGTAGGCGACGCCCCCCGCCAGCATGTTGCGGATCGAGGTGCCGCCGCCCTGCGACGAGATGATGCCGGTGACGTTCGCACCCTCGGCCTTGAAGAAGCCCTTGTCGAGGGCGACGCCGAACGGCATCCCGTTCGCCGCCACGCCGAAATTGCCGACCGCGATCTCCTCGGCCGCGGCCGGCGCCAGGATGCAGGCGGCCAGGCCGACGGCCGCGAGGGTTGCACGCAGGATATCGCGGCTAGACCGCATGGGCTCCTCCCTGGGCGCGATGGTCCTGCTGATGCGGACCTTTCACGCCCTCGATTGTCCAGGAGCAGCGATGGTGACACCGCGAACGGCGCTTGGAAAGCGGCACGAGCGCGGCTGATGCGGGCCGCTGCCCATCGCGAGCCGACCAAGCGTAATGAGGGCGAGACTCAGGCCTTCAGTACGAGGCCGGGCGCGATCAGGACGACGAATCTGGCGGTGAACGCCGCACCGACACGGGATGGGGCTGTTCGGCTTGGATGGCTATCTTGAGGGCCATGAGGGTGGCCAGGGCGAAGCCGGCGGCGATGGCGAGGATTTGCGCAGTCATCACGTCCTCCCGACCCGATGTGACGTCTGTCAATGTTGGACGCAGCAGGGCGGGGATTCGTTCAATCAAACTTCGGACCCGGGACGAAAAAAGGCGATCCAGCCTCCCCCCGTCATTCGCTGCCTACCCCTCCCCATAGGCCTTCGCCGCCCGTTCCGGCGACACCAGCCCGTCGGCCACATCCCGCGCCACCGCCGCACGGTCGCGGCCCGTGGGCTCCCCAATGCCGGCACCGCCCGGCGTCAGCACCACCAGGCGGTCGCCCGGCGGCACCAGCTGGAAGCCCTTGCCCTTGAGCTTCCGGCCCGACTTGAGGCCGATATAGCCCGCCTGGCCGTCCTGTCCGCCGTCGCGGCCGCGCGGCGGGTGGTCGATGCGGTCGAATGCGGCAAGGATCTCGAACGGCGCGTCGACCCCGCTCTCGATCTCGATCGCCTGGCCGTGGCCGCCGCGCGCCCGCCCGGGGCCGCCCGAATCCGGGCGCAGCTCCTTGCGCCAGAAGATCAGCGGCGTCTGCGTCTCGGCGACCTCCACCGGCGTGCCGCGCACGCCGCTCGGGTAGGCGGTTGCCGAGAGGCCGTCCTTGGCGAAGCGTGCGCCGGTGCCGCCGTTCGACGTGATCGCCATGGAGAAGCCGTAGTTGCCGCCGGTGCCGTCGCGGGTCTGCCCGCGCACGACGATGTTCCACAGGCACGAGGTACCTTCGGCCGGCACCCGTTCGGGGATCGCCTGGCGCAGGCAGCCGAACACCACGTCGGGCAGCATCTGGCCGACGATGTGGCGCGAGGAGACCGGCGCCGGCTTGGGGGCGTTGAGCACGCAGCCCGCGGGCGCCGACACCGTGAGGGGGCCGAGCGAGCCGGCGTTGTTGGGGATGTGCGGCGCCACCACGCAGCCGAGCCCGAACACCGTATAGGCGGTGGTATAGGCGAGCGGTACGTTGATGCCATGGGTCGCGGCCGGCGACGTGCCGGTGAAGTCGACATGGATGCCGCTGTCCGCCACGGTCAGCGCCGCCGTCAGGTCGAGCGGCCGGTCGTAGCCGTCGATCGTCATGGTGTTGCGCCAGGTACCCTTGGGCAGGCTCGCAATCTCCGCCAGCACGGCCTCGCGCGAGCGGGCGCAGATGTGGTCGGCGAGCGCATCGAGGTCGTCGATGCCGAACTCGTCCATCATCTCGACGAGGCGCCGCGCGCCCACATCGTTGCAGGCGGCGAGCGAATAGGTGTCGCCCTCGGTGTCGATCGGCAGTCGCGTGTTAGCGCGGATCATCCCCATCAGCGTCTCGTTGACCACTCCCTGGTCGATCAGCTTGAGCATCGGGATGTAGAGGCCCTCCATGAACACATCGGTCCCGTCCGGCCCGAAGCCGATGCCGCCGATGTCCATCAGGTGGCTGGTGCACGAGAACAGCGCCACCAGCCGACCGTTCTTGAAGCACGGCGTCGTCACCACGAAGTCGTTGAGGTGACCAGTGCCCATCCAGGGATCGTTGGTGATGTAGGCATCGCCCGGCTTCATCGTCTCGAGCGGAAAGTGGCGGATGAAGTGCTTCACCGATTCCGCCATCGAGTTCACGTGCCCGGGCGTGCCGGTGACCGCCTGCGCCAGCATGCGGCCCCGGCGGTCGAATACGCCCGCGGACAGGTCGCCGCATTCGCGCACGATCGCCGAGAAGGCGGTGCGGATCAGCACCTGCGCCTGCTCCTCCACCACGGAGATCAGCCGGTTCCACATGATCTGCCGATCGATCAGCCCGACGTCGGTGCGGCTCATGGGGGTCCTCACGCGGCCTTGCGGTTCATGACGATGCAGCCGGCGCCGTCGATCACGGCGTCGAAGCTCGCGGCGATGAAGGTCGAGGTGCCGTCCTCGGTGATCAGGGCCGGGCCGGCGACGGTGACGCCGGGCAGCATCTGCTCGCGGCGATAGAACGGGATCTCGATCGTTCCGCCGCCGCGGCCGTCGTGGAACGCGCGCGTGCCGGCGGGCTGCGGGGCGGGACGCGGCGGGGCGGACGCGATGCGCGCGGGCGTGCGCGGCGCGGTCGTCACCAGCACCGACCAGCTCAGGACCTCGATCGCCGCGCCGGGGATCGGCCGCGCGAACAGCGCCGCGTAGGCCGTCTCGAATTCTGCGCGCAGCGGCGCGACGTCGTCCGCCGCGAGATCGCGCACCGGCAGGGGCACGGTGATCTCGTGGCCCTGGCCGACATATCGCATGTAGGCCTGCCGGCGCTCGCTCAACCGTTCGCCGAGCGCGCCGGGCACGACCAGCGCGCGCGCTTCTGCCGCCATCTCGGCGAGCAGCGCCGAGGCACCTTCCGCGTCGAACGCATCGAGCCGCATGTGGCGGCTGCGGAGGAGCTCGTAGGCGATCGGCGCGGCGAGGAATCCGACCGCCGAGCCGACGTCGGCGTTCGGCGGAACGATGACCCGCGTCACGCCGATCTTCTCCGCGACGCGCGCGGCGTGCAGCGGCGCCGCCCCGCCGAACGCGATCAGCGTGTGGGCGCCGACCACGGCGCCGCGCTCCACCGCATGCACGCGTGCCGCGCTCGCCATGTTCTCGCAGACCATCTCGTGCACCGCGTAGGCCGCGGTTTCCGGCCCAAGGCCGAGCGGCTCGCCGACGTGGCGCGCGAGCGCCTCGCGCGACCGCTCGGGCTCGAGCCTGATCGTGCCGCCCGCGAAGGCGTCCGGGTCGATCAGGCCGAGCACGACGTCGGCGTCGGTCACCGCCGCATCGTCACCGCCGCGCGCGTAGCAGGCGGGCCCCGGCTCCGACCCGGCGCTCTCGGGGCCGACGGTGACGCGCTTCAAGGCGTCGACCTTGGCGATCGAGCCGCCGCCCGCGCCAATCTCCACCATCTCGATTGCCGGAATGCGCACCGGCAGGCCGCTGCCTTTGCGGAAGCGCGCCATGCGGTCGATCTCGAAGGCGCGCGCGGTGTGCGGCTCGCCGTTGTCGATCAGGCAGATCTTGGCGGTGGTGCCGCCCATGTCGAACGACACCACCTTGTCCTCGCCGAGACGGGCGGCCGTGTGCGCGGCGAAGATGGCGCCGCCGGCCGGCCCGGACTCGACCAGCCGCACCGGGAACCGACGCGCCGTCTCCAGCGAGGTCAGGCCACCGCCGGAGGTGACGAGGTAGATGGCGCCGCGGAACTGCTCGGCCGCGAGCCCGTCCGCCATGCGCGCGAGGTATCCATCGATCAGCGGCTGCACATAGGCGTTGGCGACCGCCGTCGAGGTGCGCTCGTATTCGCGCAGCTCGGGGCAGACTTCGCAGGAGAGCGTCATCCACAGGGCAGGCAACTCCGCCTTAAGAACCGCCGCGGCGCGATGCTCGTGCTCCGGATTGGCGTAGGAATGGAGGAACGCAAAGACGACGCTCTCGACACGAGCCGCGCGCAGGGCGGGCGCGAGCGCCCGCACTATGGCCTCGTCGAGCGGAAGCCGCACGTTGCCGTGCACGTCGATCCGCTCCGGCACGGTGAAGCGCAGCGCGCGCGGCACCAGCGGTGTCGGCTTGTCGATGAAAAGATCGTACTGGTCGTAGCGGCTCTCGGTCGCGATATCAAGGACGTCGCGAAAGCCGTCGGTGGCGATCAGCGCCGTCCGGGCGCCGCGCCGCTCGATGATGGCATTGGTGGCGAGGGTGGTGCCGTGCACGAACACATCGACGTCGGACACATGCAACCGGGCGTCACCGAGAATCTGCCGCATGCCGTCGAGCACGCCCTCCTCCGGCCGGCTCGCCGTGGTCAGTACCTTGCGGGTGCGGCGATTGTCGCCGACGTCGAGGACAAGATCGGTAAAGGTGCCGCCGATGTCCACGGCCAGCCGAACGTCGGTTGCCACTGTTTCGTCCCTGCCCTGCCTAACAATTATGCCTGATGAATAATTGACCAACCCGAAATATCATCGGCATACTGATGAGCACAAGTTTGGGACGCGGACATTCGCCTTGCAGCACCGACCGAAACTCCTCTCAGGACGCCGCGCGTCGGGCGGCCTGCGGCGCTGCCGCGTTCAGGCGGTCGAGCAGGATGTCGATCTCTCCGGCGGTCTCTTCAGAGAGGCGCGCGGCCGGCTTGCGCGCCTTGTCGCTCGCGAGGACGCCGCGCTTGTGCAGGATATATTTGCGTACGGCGAGCCCGACGCCGGGCTGCAGCTCATAGCGCACCAGCGGCAGGTGCAGGTCGAACAGGTCATGGGCTTCGCTGCGCCGGCCGGCCGCCATGAGACGGCAGACCTCGACCAGCATCTCGGGAAACGCATAACCGGTCA
Organism: uncultured Alphaproteobacteria bacterium; assembly: GCA_963777755.1. GTDB lineage: Bacteria > Pseudomonadota > Alphaproteobacteria > Rhizobiales > Xanthobacteraceae > DATFWC01. The sequence goes on along the minus strand of CAVZSC010000034.1, from coordinate 345,730 downwards.
TGGCGCCGTCGGCGCCGCGCGCAAGCTCATGCGGCAGGAACAGGCCGCCGTTGCCGGTGAGGATGCTCAGCCGCCGCAGCCCGTCCGGCTCGCGCGCCCGCAGCGCCGTGAGCTTGTCGAGGCCGGGCCAGTCCTCGTGCTTGAGCATGACGCAGGACGGACACGTCCTGATCACGCGCTCGATCACGCCGACCGGAATGTGCAGGCCGTTGGCCTGGGGGAAATCCTGCAGCACGAACGGCACGTCGGCGCCGATCGCCTCCGCACAGTCCTGGAAATAGCCGACGATGCCGTCGTCGCCCTTGAGCCCGCCGGGTGGCGCGATCATCACGCCGCCGGCGCCGAGGTCCATCACCGCGCGGGCGAGCGCCGCCATCGGGGCAAAGCCCGGCGCCGACACGCCGACCACAACCGGAAGGCCTCCGGCACGCGCGATCACGCGGCGCGCGAAGGCGGTCGCCTCCTCGTGGGCCAGTTTGGGCGCTTCGCCCATGATGCCCAGGATGGTGATGCCGTCGACCCCGGCCGCGCGGTAGAAGTCGATCAGGCGGTCGGTGCCCATGAGATCGAGCCCGCCGCGGTCGTCGAACGGCGTGACCGCGATGACGAACACCCCGCGTGCCGATTCATCGAGCATCGAACAGACCTCCGGGCAACGACCACCCGCACCATAACCGACACATACCAGAGGACAACAGGGCCATGTACCGCACGCTCGCCGTGACCGTCTCCCTCGTGATTGCCGCCACCGTCGCCGAGGCCCAGCAGCCACCGCTCAAGACCGGTGTCGACGGCACGTTCGCGCCGCACGCCATGCCGAACCTCGCCGGCGGCATCCAGGGCTTCAACGTCGATCTCGCCAACGAGATCGCCAAGCGGCTCAAGCGCCAGATCACCATCGACGCGACCCAGTTCTCCGGCCTGCTGCCCGGCCTGCAGGCCGGCACCTACGACTTCATCGCCGCGCCGACGACCGTCACCAAGGAGCGGGCCGAGAGCCTCCTGTTCACCGAAGGCTACCTCAACACCGACTTCCAGTTCGTGGTGAAGAAGGACACGCCCGACATCGTCAAGTTGGAGGACCTCAAGGGCAAGACCGTGTCGGTCAACAAGGGCTCGGCCTACGACTCGTGGGCGCGCGAGCTCGCCGAGAAGATCGGCTGGAGCGTGGAGTTGTTCGGCACCAACACCGACGCGGTGCAGGCGGTGATCGCCGGGCGCGCCTACACCAATGTGGCCGGCAACACGGTCGCCGCCTGGGCGGCGAAGAACAATCCCGCCATCAAGCTCTCCTACCTGCATTCGACCGGCCTGGTGTGGGCGGCGCCGGTGCGCAAGGACAATACCGAGATGCGCAAGAAGCTCGACGAGGCGATCGAATGCATGAAGAAGGACGGCACGATCGCCGCCATGCATGAGAAATGGTTCGGCACCAAGCCCGCCCCGGACTCGGCTGCGGTGAAGATCTTCCCGGGCTACGGCGTGCCGGGCATGCCCGGATACGACCCGACCGAGCACACGCCGTCCTGCTCCTGACGCCCGTGCGCTTCTTCGTGCCGTCATGACGCCGCCGCGCGGCAACGCCATCGTCGATGTGCGTGGCTTGCGCAAGTCGTTCGGCGCCGCCGAGGTGCTCAAGGGCATCGATCTCGTGGTCGAGCCGCAGGAGCTCGTCTTCATCATCGGCCCCTCGGGCGCGGGAAAAAGCACGTTCCTGCGCTGCCTCAATCGGCTCGAAGAGCCGACCGACGGCTCGATCGTCATCGACGGGGTCGACCTGCTGCATCCGAAGACCGACATCAACGCCATGCGCCGGTGCATCGGCATGGTGTTCCAGGCGTTCAATCTCTATCCGCACATGACGGCCCTCGGCAACGTCACTCTTGCCTTGCGCAAGGTGCTGGGAAAAAGCACGGCCGAGGCGGAGGCGGTCGCCGTCGAGGCGCTCGCGCGCGTCGGCCTCAAGGAGAAGGCGAAGTCCTATCCCAACCAGCTGTCCGGCGGCCAACAGCAGCGCGTCGCCATCGCCCGCGCGATCGCGCTCGAGCCGAAGATCATGCTGTTCGACGAGCCGACCTCGTCGCTCGATCCCGAGCTCGCCGGCAGCGTGCTGGCGGTCATGCGCGACCTCGGCGCCTCGGGCATGACCATGGTGGTGGCGAGCCACGAGATCCGCTTCGCGCGCGATGCTGCGCATCGCGTGGTTTTCATGGAGGACGGGCTGATCGTCGATCAGGGACCGCCGGAGAAGATCTTCGGCGCCGAGGCAAGTCCCCGCGCCCGCGCCTTCGTCGCCGAGATCAGCCGCTGAGTGAAATGCGATGGACCGCGGCACCCTGTTCGTCGAGACCTTCTTCAAGGGCGAGCTGATCGCCCGCTACCTGCCCGACATCCTCAAGGGCATGTGGGTCACGGTCGAGGTGGCGGTGGCCGTCGTGGTCAGCGGCATCGCGCTCGGGCTCGCGCTTGCCGTCGTGCGCAGCTTTCGCCTCGGACCGCTCAACGCGCTCATCGTCGTGTTCGCCGACGTGATGCGGGCGCTGCCGCCGCTCGTGCTGGTGCTCCTCGTCTATTTCGGCCTGCCCAATGTCGGCCTCAACCTGCCGAGCTACGCGGTGCTGTGGCTGATGCTGTCGCTGGTGCTCGCGGCCTTCGCCGAGGAGATCTTCTGGGCCGGCATCCTGTCGGTGCGCCGCGGCCAGTGGGAGGCCGGACGCTCGACCGGCCTGAGCTACGCGCAGACGCTGGGCTATGTGATCCTGCCGCAGGCGGTGCGCCTCACCGTGCCGCCGCTCACCAACCGCACCATCGCCATCACCAAGAACACCGCGCTGGGCACCGTCATCGGCGTGCCGGAGATCCTCAACCAGGCGACCACCGCCCAGAGCTTCTCGGGCAACGCCACGCCGCTGATGATGGGAGCCATCGCCTACCTGGTCCTGTTCGTGCCCGTCGTGATCGTCGGGCGCTGGATCGAGACCCGTTTCGCCTGGAGACGGGCCTGATGGACGCGATCCTCAGCCAGTTCTTCAACCTCGAGATCATGCGCCAGGCCGCGCCCTTAATCCTGCGCGGCCTCATGATGACGCTCCTGGTCTGCGTCGCGGTCGTGCCGCTCGGGCTCGCCGGCGGGCTCCTGGTGGCGCTCGCGAGCCGCGCGCGCTCGCGTCCTGTCCGCTTCGCGGTCGCCGTCTTCGTCGACATCTTCCGCGCCGTGCCGCCGCTCGTGCTCCTCATCTTCGTCCATGCCGGCCTGCCGTTCGCCGGCATCCATCTGTCGCCGTTCGCGTCGGTGTGTATTGCATTCTGCCTCAACAACTCCGCCTATTACGGGGAGATCTATCGCGCCGGCCTCGACAGCGTCGGCTACGGCCAGTGGGAGGCGGCGCGCTCGACCGGGCTCACCGGCTGGCAGGCCATGGCCCACGTCGTGGTGCCGCAGGCGGTGCGCAACGTGCTGCCCGACCTGGTGTCGAACACGGTCGAGGTGGTGAAGCTGACCTCGCTCGCCAGCGTCGTGGCGCTGCCGGAGATGCTCTATAGTGCCGACATGGCGCGCTCCCTCACCTACAACTCCTCCCCCATCGTGCTTGCCGCCGTCATCTATCTCGTGCTGCTCTGGCCGGTGGTGCGGCTGGTGAGCCGGCTCGAGCACCGGCTGGGAACCTGATATTTCGCGAGGCAACGATTTCCATGTCGACAGGGCTCGTCTTCGATTTCACCGCCATGGCGAAGGGCGATCGCTACAAGCTGCTCACCGGCATCGTCGTGCCCCGTCCGATCGCCCTCATCACCACCGTCTCGCGCACGGGCGTGATCAACACCGCGCCCTATTCGTTCTTCAACGTGTTCTCCGAGGATCCGCCGACCGTCGTGCTCGGCATCGATTCCCGCTCCGACGGCTCGATGAAGGATTCCTCCCTCAACGCGCGCGAGACCGGGGTGTTTGCCGTCAACCTGGTCGACGAAGCCTTGGCGATTTCGATGAACGACTGCGCGGTCGATTTCCCACCCGACACCAGCGAGCCCGCCATCCTCGGCCTGCCGCTGGACGACGGCGTCCACGTGCCGGTGCCCCATCTCGCCGCTGCGCCGGCAGTCCTCGAGTGCCGCAAGATGATGATGATCAACGTCGGGCTCACCCGCGACCTGTTGATCGGCGAGGTGGTGGGTGTCCTGGTGCGTGACGGCATCGTCGATCCGACGACCTTGCGCGTCGACTTCAACGTCTACAAGCCGGTCGGGCGCCTGGTCGGCTCGCTCTATGCACGCCAGCACGACCGCTTCGCGCTCAAGCGTCAGACCTTTGCAGAATGGACCAACGGCGGCGGCAAGAAAGCCTAGCCGTGGGCGACCTGCACGGTGCCGATCGCCATGCCGACCGCGGCCTGGGTCGGGTCGATCACCGGGACGCCCAAAGCCTGCTCGAGCGGCCGGCGATGGCGCGCCATGCCGGCGCAGCCCATGATGACGACCTCGGCGCCGTCCTGGTCGACCAGCTCCCGGCCGACCGCGATCATGCGGGCGAGCGTATGCTCGCCTGCAGCGGTCTCGGCGACGCTCATCTCCAGCGGCCGCTCGCCGGCGAGGCGCTCGGTCACGCCCATCTGCCGCAGGTAGCGCATGTGCCGGCGGACCGATCGCGCCGCGATGGCGATCACCCCGAACCGGTCGCCGCGGGTGAGCGCGGTCGCAACCGCGCACTCGGCGATGCCGAACACGGGCCGATCGGTGCCCTCGCGGCACACCTGCAGGCCGGGGTCGCTGTAGCAGGCGATGACGAAGGCAGCAGCCGCGTTGTCGGCCTCGATCGTGCGCCGGAGCGGCAGCACCACCTGCTCCACGTCTCGCTGGCTCTCGATGCCGAACGGCCCTTCGGCGAGGGTGGCGCAGCGCACGGTCGGCCCGCCGGCGAATCGCAGCGGCGCCAGCGCGGCGTCCATTGCGGCCGTGACCGTCGGATTTGAATTCGGATTGATGACCAGAATATCCTGCGCCACGACGGTTCCTCGCGAACGAGCGGCTCATCCTTACCTACGCCGGAGGCGATGCCATGTCCACCAAGCCGTATGATCTGGTCATCCGTGGTGGCACCGTGGCGACCGCCTCGGCCACGTCCGAAGCCGACATCGCCATCAGCGGCGAGACGATCGCGGCGATCGGGCGCGGGCTGCCGGACGGCGCCGCCGAGATCGACGCGCGCGGCAAGCTGGTGCTGCCGGGCGGCGTCGACAGCCATGCGCATGTCGAGCAGATCTCGGCCGCCGGGCTGCTCAATGCCGACACCTTCGAGAGCGCGACCGTCTCGGCCGCGTTCGGCGGGACCACCACGGTGATCTCGTTTGCCGCCCAGCACGTCGGCATGCAGGTGGAGACGGTCGTCGCCGACTATCACGCGCTCGCCCGTAAGGGCGCGGTCATCGACTACGCCTTCCACATCATCATCGCCGATCCGACTGCGGCCGCGCTCGCCGCGCTGCCCAAGCTCATCCGCGAAGGGCACGGGTCGCTGAAGGTGTTCATGACCTACGACAAGATCCGGCTCGACGACGAGCAGCTGCTCGACGTGCTGATGGCGGCGCGCGAGAACCGAGCCCTGGTCTGCGTCCATGCCGAGAACCACGGCATGATCGCCTGGATGGGCAAGCGCCTGCTCGCCAGGGGCTATCGGGCGCCCAAGTTTCACGGCGTGAGCCATCCGCGCCTCGGCGAAGCCGAGGCGTTCAACCGGCTCATCTGTTTCGCGGACTTTCTCGACCAGCCGGTGATGATTTTCCACGTGTCGAGCGCGGAGGGTATCGACGTGATCCGCCGCGCCCGCCTGCAGGGCCAAAAGGTGTTCGCCGAAACCTGCCCGCAATATCTGTTCCTCACCGCCGAGGACATGGACAAGCCCGGCCTCGAGGGAGCGAAGTGGATCTGCAGCCCGCCGCTGCGCAGCACGGCCGACCAGGAGGCGCTGTGGGACGCGCTTGCCGACGGGACCCTGCAGACCGTCTCGTCCGACCACGCGCCCTACCGGGTCGACGAGACCGGCAAGTTCGTCGCCGGCCGCGACCCCGATTTCAAGAAGATCCCCAACGGGATGCCGGGGCTCGAGGCCCGCGTGCCGCTCCTGTTCGACGCCATGGTGACCAAGGGGCGGCTGGGCCTGCAGCGGTTCGTGGCGCTGACCGCGACCGAGCCGGCGAAGATCTACGGCCTGCATCCGCGCAAGGGCGATATCGTGGTCGGCGGCGATGCCGACATCGCCATCTGGGATCCGAGCCGCAAAGTGACGCTGGGCACCACGCCGATGCACGACCTCACCGGCTACACGCCCTACGAGGGCCGCACCGTGACCGGATGGCCGGTCATCGTTCTGCGCCGCGGCCGCGTCCTCATCCAGGACGGTGCGCTGAAAGAGCCGCCCGGCTCCGGGTGCTTCCTGCCGCGCGAAGCCGGCGCCGCGGCCGAGCCTTCGGGCCGCCTCGCCCCCGAGTTCGACCTCGCGCAGAACTTCGGCGCGAAGATCGGGCCCGGTGCGTAGATCAACCAGGGGACGCCGTGATCATCGCCGCGTGATGTCCCGCTCGGCCAGACCGTCCTTGACGCTCACCAAGTCTCACGCCAGGCTCCTCTGGCTGCGGGCGCAGCGGCTCGACGAGCACGCGCCGTTCGGCGACGGTCCTGCGGCCACGCAGGCCGCGGTGGAGCACCTGGGCTACGTGCAGATCGACACCATCAACGTGATCGAACGCTGCCATCACCACGTCCTGCAGACGCGCATTCCGGGATACCGGCGCGACGACCTGCGCCAGGCGCAGAGCGTGGACAAGACCGTGTTCGAGTACTGGACGCACGCGCTGTCATACGTGCCGACCCGGGATATGCGGTTCTTTGTCGGCGCCATGAAGCGCTTCTGGCAGCGGCGCACCATTTGGTCCAGCGCGGTGAAGTCGGCGGACTTGCGTAAGGTGCTTAGCCTGATCAGGAAGCAGGGTGCGTTGACGATCCGCGACATCGACGACGACGTGCTGGTGGAGAAGGACCACGCCTGGGCGAGCCGCAAGCCGTCGAAGGGGGCACTGCAGCTCGCCTTCTACCGCGGCGTGCTGACCGTCAGCGAGCGCAACGGCATGCTGAAGACCTACGAGCTGATGACCCGGCACTTCGGGTGGGACCGGCTGCCGAAGGCCGCCTCGGAGACCGAGATCCTGAACTATCGGCTCGACCGTGCGCTACGATCGCAGGGCGTCGTGAGCCTCGATTCGGTGTGCTATCTCGACGCCGCACGCAAGCCGCCCGTACGGCGGTTGATCGAGGCGAGGCTGCGCCGCGATGAGCTGGTGCCGGTCGTGATCGAGGGAAGTGGAAAGCTGGAGCACTGGGCAACACCCGAGACGCTCGACGCCGTCTTGGAGCCATCCGAGGATCTGGTGCATATCCTGTCTCCGTTCGACCCGCTTATCAATCGGCGCAAGCGGCTGCATCTCTTCTTCGGCTACGAGCACCGCTTCGAGGCCTATGTGCCGAAGGAGAAGCGCCTGTTCGGCTATTTCGCCCTGCCGGTGCTGGTCGGAGACGAGATCGTCGCCGCCATCGATCTCAAGACCGACCGCGAGCGGGGCGGGCTGCTGGTGCAGCAATGGACCTGGGTCGGCAAGGGCTCGCAACGGAGACACAAGCGGAGGATCGAAGAAGCGCTGCATCGTTTCGAGCGCTTCCAGCTCGCGCGGTGAAGCGCCCCCGCACGGTAACGCCAAGGCCGTATGATCGTTAGAATTTGATTGAATTGCCGAAAGCCCGCGGCAACAGGCCTTTCACGGCTTGCTGCTAAGACGCGCCGAGGTCCGGTCAGCGTCGAGGGGCAGACATGGCGAACGACTTCGAGCAGCTTTCGAGCGCCTTCGCTGCACGCATTCGCGAGCTCGGTGTCGGCCCGGCCGATCCCCGCGTGGCGCCGCTCGTCGCGCAATTGCAGGCGTTGATGCGCGAGCGCATTGCGCAAGCAACCGCGGGCGCCGGCGTGGTCATGCGGCAGCCGAGCATCGGCGAAGCCGTGCCGGTCGCGACTGGCGTGCCGGAGCCGGAGTGTTCGTTCGACCTTCCGGCAGCCCTTGCCGATCTCCTGCGGGACTACCTCAAGACTTGTCCGCCGCGTCCTTTTGTCCAAGTGCCTGCCCTGGCCCAGTCCGATGCCGGGCGCCGGATGCTGAGCCTGGAGGCCGCCGACCGGGTCAGGATTGCGCGTGCGGCCTATGACGCCTGGAGCTCGGAGCCGTGGGGCGGCCTGAAAGGCTCGGGGCTGCGGCGCGTCGTGTCCGACCTGCTGCGCGGCAAGCTGCCGCTCGCCGATGCTGATGCCATCGCGCTGATCGACGCCGCCGCACGACATGGGTTCGTCTGCGCCTCCTATACGCCAAACCAGGCGGTTCTGAGCATGCTCGAGCGCCATGTGAGCACCCGCGGCCTGAGCCTGGGCTTGCGCGAGAAGCTCGAAGGGCTGCTGGCCGAGATGACGCTGCGGGGCGCCGCGCGCAACGCGCAGGGCCGCAAGCTGCAAAGCGGTATCAAGCGGCTGCTGGTGCACGATCGCGGCGCCGCCAGCTCCATCGCCGTCTTCGAGCCGAAACCCGATGCCTGGGGCACTGCCGTGAAAGCGAAGCTCGCGGCGCTGCCTGCGGATGGGCAGACGCGGCTCGGCGCACTGCTCGTGGTCGCCGAAAAGGGCGGCAGGAGTGCCAAGCCTGCCAAGGGCTGGCTCAAGGGCGCGGAAACAGCCCTCGACCAGCCCGATCGCAACCAGATCGGCCGTTATCTCCTCGACCTGATCGAGTGCCACGAGCCCGGCTCCCGCATCGCTCTGGAGAACCAGGAGACGATCCGCGGCCTCCTCTGGCTCGCCGCCATGGCTGCGCCCGACATCGCAGCCAGGCGCCTCGAAGCCTTCGCGCAGACGTGTCTGACCTTCTCGGCGATGCATTTCGCCTATCTGTCGCTCGTGCTCGGCAACGCGGCGATCCACGCCTTCGTGCTCATGCCCGGCACCGCCGGCGTCGGCAGCCTGTCGCGCCTGCGTCGGCGGCTCAAGCGGCCGGGCGAGATCAAGACCGTCGACAAGGCGCTGAGCGCGCTCGCCGCAGCCCGCGGCATGACCACGGGCGAGCTCGAGGAGATCGGTCTGCCCGACTATGGGTTTGCCGCCGACGGCAGGCTCGAGATCGCCGTCGGTCCGGCCACGGCCGTGCTCGCGATCACCGACACCAATACGCTGGAGACGACGTGGCGCGGGGCCGATGGGACGCCGCTCAAGGGACCGCCCGCCGAAGTCAAGGCGGGCCATTCCGATGACTTGAAGTTGTTGCGTGCGCAGGCCAAGGAGATCGGCGAGACCCTCAAGGCGCAATGCGTGCGGCTCGAACGGCTCTATCTCGACGAGCGGGAATGGTCATTCGGACTGTGGACAGCGCGCTATCTGAATGAACCGCTCGTCGCCCGCGCGGCACGCAGGCTGGTCTGGGCGTTCCGGCCGGGCGATCGTTGGGTGACGGGGCTCCCTGAAGCGGACGGAATCTTCGATGCGGCCGGAACTCGGCTCGACGTTGCGGCCGATGACGTTCGCGTGAAACTCTGGCACCCGATGCAGTCGGAGGCGAGCCACGTGTTGGCATGGCGCCGGCGGCTGGCGAGCCTGGACGTCACGCAGCCGTTCAAGCAGGCCCATCGCGAGATATACGTTCTGACCGACGCCGAACGCACGACGCACACCCATTCGAACCGCTTCGCCGGACACATCGTTCAGCAGCACCAGTTCCGGGCGCTTTGTCAGGCGCGCGGCTGGAGCTGTCCTGCCTATGGCAGCTGGGATCCGGGCAACACCCGGCCGACCAAGCGCCTGCAGGGCAGAGGAACTCGATATTGAGTTCTGGGTCGATCCGATCGAAGATTCGCTCGACCAGGAGCGCCAGCAGTTCCGCCATCTTTCGACCGATCAGGTCCGCTTTACCAACGGCGAAGGGGAGCTGGTCGCGTTGGAGCGGGTCCCGTCGATCCTGTTCTCGGAGCTGATGCGCGATGTCGACCTGTTCGTCAGCGTGGCCGGCCTCGGCAACGACCCGACCTGGGGCGATCGCGGTACCGATCCATACGGCGAGTACTGGAGCGCCGCCGCATTCGGCCCGCTGTCGGAAACGGCCAAGACGCGCCACGCCGTGCTCGCGGACCTGTTGCCCGGCCTCACGATCGCCGGTCGATGCCGGCTGGAGGACCGGTTCCTCGTCGTTGCCGGCCGACTTCGCACCTACCGCATCCATCTCGGCTCCGCCAACATCCAGATGGAGCCGAACAGCCGGTACCTGTGCATCGTTCAGGACCACCAGAATGCGGGGGCACGCGTGCGTCTTCCCTTCGAGGGCGACGCTACGCTTGCGCTGATCCTGTCGAAGGCATTCCTCCTGGCGGACGACGACAAGATCAAGGACCCGACCATCCTGTCGCAGATTAAGGTCGGCGGCTGACAACCTGCCGCGTCCATGGCACGCTGCCATGGCAATCTCCGGCGGCGTCATGAGGGCACAATGACGGTCACGCTCAAGACCAGCGATCAAGTCCCGGGCACCGGAACGACCGAGGGGCCGCAGCTCGCCTTCCGGGCTCGCGAGGTGACGGCACGCGAGATCGTGCGGGCGCGCGTCGCAGCCGAGGTCGAGCGTTGCAACAGCGCGGACGCGCCGGAAGCCTTCGTCGGGCTCGTGGCGCCGAGCGCACAGGAGCGCGAGCTGAACGGCCCGCGGCGCGCCCGATCCCGCCCCAAGCTCGATGTCGAGCGCCAGGTGCAGGTCGCGCTCGAAGCCCTGCGCAAGCGTCGCCTGATCCTGATGTTCAACGGGGTTCAGGTCGAGGATATCGACGCGCCGCTGCTGATCACGCCGGTGAGCGAGGCGCGCTTCCTGCGGCTCATGCCTCTCGCCGGCGGCTGAGGCGTGGCGAGGCTCATCCGCTGAACATCGCACACCCGGCACAGGTGCTGATCCGCCCGGAAACCGAGGCCGACTGGACCGCGATCGATCGCGTGAACCGACAGGCCTTCGGCCGCGCCGACGAGGCGTCGCTCGTGCGCAGGCTGCGCGACGACGGGCTTGTGGCCGCCTCGCTGGTCGCCGAGCAAGTCGGAGCCGTGGCCGGCCATCTCATGCTCAGCTGGCTGCCCACGCGCGTGGAAGGGCATTCCCTCCGTGCGGTCGCGCTTGCCCCCCTCGCCGTCCTTCCTGAATTCCAGCGCCAGGGAATCGGCTCTCGCCTGGTCGAAGCGAGCATCGATGCCGCGCGCAAGCTCGACATCGCGGCGATCATCGTGCTTGGCCACCCGCGCTACTACCCGCGCTTCGGGTTCTCGGCCACCGCCGCGCAAGCGCTCGCGGCCCCGTTTTCGGGCGAGGCGTTCATGGCCCTGGAGCTTGTCCCGGGCTCGCTCACCGGCAAGGCCGGGTCGGCGCACTATCCAGCCGCGTTCGAGATCTAGTTTCCATCCTTCGGGTGCCACCAGCGTCCGGCGATCACCACGCCCTCCGACACGATCCGACGATCGCCCGTGAGGTGCTCGCCGGTCACGTCGACATAGTCGAACTGCCCGTCCTTGACCGACAGAACCGTAGCGTCGCCGACGCAGCCGGGCTTGAGGCTGCCGAGTTCGGGCCGCTTCAGCGCGAAGGCCGCGTTGACGGTCGAGGCGGCGATCACGTCGCTGAGCGGCATGCCGAGGCAGAGGAATTTCGACAGCGTGGTGACCTGGTCGAACGCCGGGCCGTTGATGCAAAGCGCGTGCACGTCGGATGAGATCGTATCCGGCAGGAAGCCGTTGGCCAGCATCGCCCGCGCCGTCTTGAACGCGAACGAGCCCTTGCCATGGCCGATGTCGAACAGCACGCCGCGCTCGCGCGCCTCCAGCACCGCCCGCTTGATCGTGCCCTGAGCGGTGACCGGCGCGTTGGGGAACGGGCGGAATGCGTGGGTGAGCACGTCGCCCGGCCGCAGCCGCTCGATCACCTCCTCATAGGTGGGCGGAGGGTGATCGATATGCGCCATCAGCGGCAGGCCGACCTGGTCCGCGACCTGCAAGGCGACGTCGAGCGGCACGGTGCCCGAGCGGCCGGAGGCATGCGCGCCTACGCGCACCTTGATGCCGACGATCATGTCCCGATTGGCGTTCGCGACCTCGACCGCATCGGCCGGTGCCAGCAGGCGGATCTCCTCGCTCTCGCCCACCATCACGCGCGGCGAGAACGCGTAGATGCCGGCGAACGAGACATGCAGATACGCGAGGATCCGCACTTCGCTGCGCTCGATCACGTGGCGGCGGAAGCCGGCGAAGTTTCCCGGTCCGGCGCTGCCGGTGTCGATCGCCGTGGTCACGCCCGAGGTGCGGCAGAACTCCTCGGCGTCGATGCCGAGCGAGGTGCCGCCCCAATAGACGTGGGTATGCAGGTCGATCAGGCCGGGCGTCACGATCAGGCCGGACACGTCGCGGACTTGCGTTCCAGCGTCGGGCTTCAGGGCAGTGCCGATGCGCGCCACCTTGCCGTTGTGGAAGGCGACGTCGGTCACGGCATCGAGCTGCTGCGACGGATCGATCACCCGCGCGCCGCGCAGGATCAGGTCATAGGTCATCAGGACGGCTCCGGCCAGGGACGCAGCGGCGGCCGCTGGGCTTCGTAGGCACGGGCCATGCGCAGCACGCCGAGATCATCGAAGCGGTGGCCGACGATCTGCAGCCCGATCGGCAGACCGGCGGCGTCGTAACCGGCGCACAGCGATGCCGCCGGCTGCTCGGAAAAATTGAACGGCGCGGTGAAGCCGATGTGCTCGAACGGCTTTGCGGGATCATTGCCGGGCGTCGCCTCCTCGGCCGCATAGGCGGTGATCGGCGAGGTCGGGCTGATGAGGAAATCGAAGCCCTGGATCGCCGCCACGGCCTTCTCGCGCACCAGCATGACCTGGCCGAGCCCGCGCAGCGCATCGACTGCGGTCAGGCTTTCGGCGCGAGCACACCACGTCGCGATGAACGGCAGCACCTTGGCGCGACGGTCAGGCGGCAGAAGGTCGATCTCCGCCAGCAGGCGTGCCTGGAAAAAACGGTCGAGGCCATCCAGCATCTCGCGCGTAAGAAATGGCGCGACCGGCTCGACGACGGCGCCGGCCTGCGCGAACGCTTTTGCTGCCGCTTCGACGGCCGCACGCACCGCCGGCTGCGGCGCAAGCCCGACGCCGACGTCGAGCAGGAGGCCGAGCCTCTTGCCTTTCAGGTCGGCATCCAGCCGCGCTGGCCAGTCGACCTCCTGGTACGGCAGCGCCATGTAGTCGCGCGCATCGGGCCTTGTTAGCGCCGTCATGGCGAGCGCCGCGTCCATCACGGTGCGCGTCATCGGGCCGGTGACGCGGCCGAGATAGGGCGGATAGATCGGAATGCGCCCGAGGCTCGGCTTCAGGGCGAAGATGCCGTTGTAGGCGGCCGGCAGGCGCACCGAGCCGCCGATGTCGGTGCCGAGCGCCAGCGGCCCGTATCCCGCAACGATGCCGGCGCCGGCGCCTGAGCTCGAGCCGGCCGAGTTGCGCGCCAGGTTCCACGGGTTGCGCGTGATGCCGTGCAGGCTGGAGAGGCCGGAGGCCAGCATGCCGAAATCCGGCATCGTGGTCTTGCCGAGGAGGACGCAGCCGGCTTCGCGGAGCCGCGCCGTCGGCGGCGCGTCGGCCGCGCTCGGCGTCATGTCGCCCGAGGCGGTACCGACCGGGGTCGCAAAGCCCTTGACGGCGATGTTGTCCTTGATGGTGACGGGCACGCCGTCGAGCGCGCTCAGTGGCGTGCCGGCGCGCCAGCGCTCCGCGGACGCTGCGGCCTGCGCGAGCGCGCCCTCGGCGTCGACCACGTACATGGCATTGATCTTGTTCTCCCACGCCTCGATGCGGGCGAGCGCGGCACGCGTCGCCTCGACCGGAGAAATCCGCCGGGCCGCGTAGGCCTGCGACAGCTCGTGGGCGGACAGATCATGCAGGTTGGCCATGGGGTTTTCACGTGCTCCGTACGTTTGGTTCAGATCCAGCCGGCAAGCTCACGTCGCACCACGTGGGCAATCACCCGCATGCCTTCCGGGCTGTCGTTGAGGCACGGGATGGCGGCAAGATTCTCGCCCCCCGCATGACGGAAGATCTCGGCATTCTCGCCGGCGATCTCCTCGAGCGTCTCCAGGCAATCGGCGGCGAAGCCCGGCATGACCGCGGCGAGGTTTTTCACGCCGCGCTGCGCCAGGGCCTGAACGGTCGCATCCGTATAGGGCTTGAGCCACTCGGCGGTGCCGAAGCGCGACTGGAACGTCAGCATGAAGCGGCTCTCGTCGAGCCCGAGCCGCTCCCGCAACAGCCGCGCGGTCGTCTCGCACTGCGCCCGATAGGGATCGCCCTTGGCGACATACTCCTCCGGCATGCCATGGAACGAGGCGAGGATCACCTCGGGAGCAAATGAGAGCTTGGCCAGCGCGGCCTCGACCGATGACGACAGCGCCTCGATATAGACCGGGTCGTTGTACCAGGGCGGCGCGACGCGGATCGTCGGCTGCGCCCGCATGGTCATCAGCGACTGGAACACCTTGTCGCAGACGGTCGCGGTCGTGGCGGCGGCATATTGCGGATAGAGCGGGACGATCAGGATGCGCTCGCAGCCCGCCTGCCGCAGGTTGTCGAGGCGCGAGGGAAGCGAGGGATTGCCGTAGCGCATCGCCCAATCGACCAGAATGGGCGCGCTCCCGCCCGGCAGCAGGGGCCGCAGCTTTTCCGCTTGCGACCGCGTGATGGTGAGGAGCGGCGACTCGTCGAGCTCCCGGTTCCAGATCTTGTCGTAGTCGCGGCCCTTGCGGCGCGGCCTGACCGACAGGATGATCAGGTTGAGGACGAGCCACCACTTGACCCGGTTTTCCTCGATCACCCGGGTGTCGGACAGGAATTCCTTGAGGTAGCGGCGCATGGAGAAATAGTCGGTCGCGTCCGGCGTGCCGAGATTGACCAGCAGCACGCCGACCGGCTGGGCGTTCGCGTCGCGCGCGGCCGGCGCGGCGGACTCGATCGGCGTGCCGGTCTTGATCATGAATCCTCAAAGCCTGTAAGCCACGGGTCCGATTCCCCAGGAACCCGAACCATGCCGCTCAACCGCCGCCTCGTCGCAATCGTCCTCGCGGGTCTCTGGCTCGCCGCGACGGCGATCGCGAGCCACGCCCAGACCGCGCGGACGACGGTCACGTTCATCCTGGTCAACGATATCTATCAGATGAGCGCAGACCTGGCAGCCGACGGCAA
The DNA here is from genome assembly GCA_963777755.1 of uncultured Alphaproteobacteria bacterium. Taxonomy (GTDB): domain Bacteria; phylum Pseudomonadota; class Alphaproteobacteria; order Rhizobiales; family Xanthobacteraceae; genus DATFWC01. Next base: position 330,406 of record CAVZSC010000034.1, on the reverse strand, counting down.
GAGCCGCGGCGGGTTTGCCAAGCTCGCTGCCGTCGTCAAGGCTGAGCGCGCCAAAGGCGGCCACGTGGTCTTCGCCCATGCGGGGGACACCCTGTCGCCCTCGCTGATGTCGGGGTTCGACCGCGGCGCCCACATCATCACGCTGACCAATCTGGTACCACCCGACATCTTCGTACCCGGCAACCATGAGTTCGATTTCGGCAAGGCGACATTCTTCCAACGCATGGGCGAAGCCAGGTTTCCGTTGTTCGCCGCCAATCTGCGCGGTCCCGATGGCGCGCCGCTCCCCGGCTTCAAGGACCGGGCGATCCTCGACTTCGACGGCGTGCGCGTCGGCCTGACCGGCGCGACCTACGACGACACCGCCCGCGCGTCGAGCCCGGAGGACCTGCGATTTGCCCCGACCGTCGCCACGATGACCCAGCAGACCGAGGCGCTCCGCCGCGAGGGCGCCGATTTCGTCGCCACGGTGCTCCATGCGGACCGACGACAGGACTACGCGCTGTTCGCGACGCGCGCCATCGATCTCATCCTCACCGGGCATGACCACGACCTGTTCGTCAATTTCGACGAGCGCACCGCCATGGTGGAGTCGAGCTACAACGCCCACTACGTGGCCATCCTCGACGTTGCGATCGAAGTGACCGAGCGCGCTGGACGGCGCGAGACGAAATGGTGGCCGCAGATCCGCATCATCGATACGGCGACTGTCGCGCCCGACCCGGAGGTCGCTGCTGCGGTCGCCGGGTTCGAGGCGGAGTTCTCGCGCGAAATGGACGTGGCGATCGGTACCACCGCGGTGGAGCTCGACAGCCGCAACGCCGCCGTGCGCACGCGCGAGGCGGCGATCGGCAACCTGTTCGCCGACGCGATCCGCGTCACCGCCGGAGCTGACGCGGCGATCATCAACGGCGGCGGCATCCGGGCCGGCAAGGTCTACGCGCCAGGATCGACCATCACCCGGCGCGACGTCCTGGCGGAGCTGCCGTTCAACAACAAGGTCGTGACGGTCGAGATCTCCGGGCGCGGCCTCAGGAGCGCGATGGAGAACGGCCTTGTCCAGCTGCCCAATGCGGGCGGGCGGTTTCCCCAGGTGTCGGGCATCATGGTGGAGGCCGACGTCAGTCGTCCGCCCGGCAGCCGCGTGACGTCGATGCGAGTCGGCGGCCAGCCGATCGACGACGAGCGCATCTACAAGGTCGCGACCATCGACTTCATCGCCCGCGGCGGCGACGGCTACGTCACCTTGCGCGACGCCAAGCGCATCTTGCCTGATGCCGACTCGCCGCTCATGGCCAACGAGGTCATGGTCTACGTGCGGCGCCTCGGGACCGTGCGCACCGGCATCGATGGGCGTATCCTCCTCAAGTGAGGGCAGGCGGACATGCCACAACGCGTCACGCGATCGGCTGTGTTCGTCGCGCTGGTGCTGGGGCTCGCCGCCGGCCTCATCGTTGTCAGGTATTTCGCGACGACGCAGGAGATGCCGGCTGCGATCAGCGCAAGGGACGAACAGCGCCCCGAGACAGCTCGGCCGACGCCTGCGGCCGGCGAGCCTGCGGCTGAGCCGCACGACGGTTCGGTCCGCGATGTGACGCCGCAAGGCGTATCCCGCGTGTTCATGCCGCCACCTGCGGCGGGCAGCAAGCGCGTGCCGACAGTGACGACGATCCGCATCAGCCAGGCGGGAGTGGCGCTGAACGGCGAAATCCGCGGCGAGGGCGGAACCACGCGGCTCTACGGCGTCGCCTTTCCGGACGCGAAGAGGATTTGCACGACTGAAGCGGGCGAACGCTGGGCGTGCGGCCGCCGCGCCTACATCGCGCTGCATAACAGGATTGCCTTCGAGGAGGTGAGTTGCGAGCCGCGCACGACGACGGAACCCCCGCAAGCCGAGTGCCACGTCGGCGACGCCAATCTGGCCGCTTGGCTCCTGGCCGAAGGCCTGGCGCAGATCGCCCCTGACGTCACCGACAAGGAGCTGGTTGCGGCGGAAGCTGCGGCGAAGGCTGCGAAGCGCGGTCTGTGGTCTGACTCCGGCGCGGCCGCTGCTCCGTCGGCACAACGCCCCTGACGCAAGATAAAGGGCCGGCCCCGCAGGACCGGCCCCTTGTTTTTCAGCCGTGTTGGACTTGGGTCTCCGCTGGTCAGGCGGTCCACCCAGATGTCCGGGGGCCGACGGAAACCACATGATACCCGTTGACCATTGGGGCTTCAGAGGCGGTCACCTTTGATCGGATAACACGGACGCGGGCCTGCGGTTCCCTGTACGGCTCGCCGCGAAGCGGGAATCGGCGCTATCCAGAGCTGCGCTCGTCGGCGATCACCTTGCCGTCATTGGGAAGGCTGCCGGGCGGCACCAGCTTCACGTCGCCGCGCAGCTTGGTGACGGCGTGCAGGGTCGCCATGACCGCCTCCTCGACACCCGACTGCGCACATTCCGCCTGCAAGGTCATGACGTCCTGCTCGGCTTCGCGCGTGACGGTAAGCCGCAGCCGGCCGAGCTCCGGATGGCGGCGGGCGATCTCCGCCACCTGGCCCGGATGCACGAACATGCCCTTGATCTTGGTGGTCTGGTCGGCCCGCCCCATCCAGCCCTTGATGCGTGTGTTGGTGCGCCCGCACGGCGAGGCCCCGGCCAGCACGGCGGAGAGATCGCCGGTGGCGAGCCGCACCATCGGATAATCGGGATTGAACGACGTCACCACCACCTCGCCGACCTCGCCGTCCGCCACCGGGTCGCCGGTGCCCGGCCGCACGATCTCGACGATCACCGTCTCGTTGACGATCATCCCCTCCTTGGCCTCGCTTTCGTAGGCGATGACGCCGAGCTCGGCGGTCGCATAGCACTGCAGCACCGCGACGCCGCAGCCGCCAAGCTCCGCGCGCAGCGATGGCGGCAGCGCGGCACCGGACACGAGACCGCGCTGGATCGACGATGCATCCTTGCCGGACTTCGCCGCCGTATCGAGCAGAATCTTGAGGAAATCCGGCGTGCCGACATAGCCGCTCGGGCGCAGATGGGCGATCGCGTCGACCTGCTGCTCGGTGTTGCCGATGCCGCCCGGGATCACCGCGCAGCCGAGCGCGTGCAGCCCCGACTCGAGCAGGAAGCCGCCCGGCGTGAGGTGATAGGCGAAGGAATTGTGCACGATGTCGCCGTCGCGGAAGCCGGCCGCGAACAGCGCGCGCGCCACGCCCCACCAGTCGCTCCCGTATCCTTCGGGCTCGAAGATCGGGCCAGGCGACATCAGCAGGCGCTTGGCCTTGTTCGGCGCAACGACCGCAAAGCCGCCGAACGGCGGCGACGTCTTCTGTAGTGCGACCAGGTCCGATTTGCGCAGGATCGGAAGCTTCGCCAACGCCGCCCGCGAGGTGACGGTTGCGGGATCGATGTCGGAGAGCTGCGCAGCCCAACCCGGTGCGCGCATCGCCTGCGCCAGCGCCTGCGGCACACGGGCAAATTGCTCGGCCTCGCGCGCAGCCGGCGCGCGGGTTTCCAGAGCGTCGAAGAAGTCGGTCATGGCGGGCTCATTCGCCTGTAGGTTGGGTTCGCGCGGCCGCTGCGCTTCGGTTGATCCGCCGGGTGCATCCGCGCGCAACCCAACATGGCGACGCGCGATGTTGGGTTCGCACGGAATTAGCACCGGATACAAGGACGCAAGCGCACGGGCCGTGCGAACCCAACCTACGCCAGCCAGCGCTTGCGCCGCTTGTAGTGCTTGCCGGAGCGGAACGACTTGCGCTTGCCCTCGGCGACGCCGAGGTAGAATTCCTTCACGTCCTCGTTCTCGCGCAGCGCATGCGCCTCGCCGTCGAGCACCACGCGGCCGTTCTCCAGGATGTAGCCGTAACTTGCGTACTTGAGCGCCATGTTGGTGTTCTGCTCGGCGAGCAGGAACGACACGCCTTCCTTGTCGTTGAGGCTCTTCACGATCTCGAAGATCTCCTCGACGACCTGCGGCGCGAGCCCCATGGACGGCTCGTCGAGCAGGATCATCTTCGGGCGCGACATCAGCGCCCGCCCGATCGCGCACATCTGCTGCTCGCCGCCCGACGCATAACCCGCCATCGAGCCGCGGCGCTCGGCGATACGGGGGAAATAGGCATAGACGCGCTCGAGGTCGCGCCGTAGTGCCGCGCGGCCGTCGCGCCGCGTATAGGCGCCGGTCAGCAGGTTCTCCTCGATGGTGAGATGGCCGAAGCAGTGACGGCCCTCCATCACCTGGATGCAGCCGCGCCGTACCAGCTCGTTCGGAGTGAGCTCCTGCACCTCGGCTCCCTCGAACACGATCGCGCCCTTGGTGACCTCGCCGCGCTCGGCGCGCAGCAGGTTGGAGATCGCCTTCAGGGTGGTGGACTTGCCGGCACCGTTGGCGCCGAGCAGCGCCACGATCTGCCCCTTGGGCACGGCGAGCGACACGCCTTTCAGCACCAGGATGACGTGGTCGTACACCACCTCGATATTGTTGACCGACAGGATCGCCGAGCCCGCAGGGGCCTCGACCGGCCCCACATGGACCGTCCCGCCCGTCACCAGAGCAGGAGGCGGCGTTGCCGCCGCCTCGCTCCCTGTGTTGGGCTCGGCCGTCCGCGCCATCAGTTGGTGGCCAGGCAGCCGGGCGTGACCTTCTTTTCGGCGGCGTATTTCTCGGCCGCCTCCTTGACCATCGGGGCGATCACGCTGTCGTCGCTGGTGTACCAGTCGGATGTGACCTTCCAGTTCTTGCCGTCCCAGGTCTGCATGCGACCGGTGCGCGCCCCTTCATGATCGTTGCAGGCGACCCGGATCGGCTGCAGCTCGTTCTCGAACCCGAGCTGCTTGAGACGCTCCGCCGTGATGTTGAGGTTCTCCAGCCCCCAGCGCACCTGCTCGCCGGTCATCGGCTTCTTGCCGAACTTTTCCTGCGCGGTGCGAATGGCCTCGATGCCGAGCATGGCGTTGATCAGGCCGCGCACGTAGAGGATCTCGCCGGTCTCCTCCCATTTGGCCAAGCCCTGCCCCTTGTCGTAGACGTATTTCTTGAGATCCTCATGCAGCTTGAACTGCCCGGCGGTGTGCTGGAGCGTAGCCGCGTTGTAGCCCTTTGAGCCGTCCTCGGCGGGCCGTACGTCAGGCTCCGCGCCAGACCACCAGACGCCGTACATCTTCTCGCGCGCGTAGCCGACCGACACCGCCTCCTTGATGGCGGTCGAATTCATCACGCCCCATCCCCATAGCAACGTGTAATCGGGACGGTTTTGTCGGATCTGCAGCCAGGTGGCCTTCTGCTCAACGCCCGGATGTGTGACCGGCAGGAGCAGGGTCTCGAAGCCGTGCATGCCGGCCCGCTTCTGCAACAAGGCGATCGGCTCCTTGCCGTACGGCGAGTCGTGATAGACGAGCGCGATTTTCTTGCCCTTGAGCTTGTCGAAGCCGCCTTCCTTCTTGGCAATGTGCTGCAGGATGATGTCGGCCGCCGTCCAATAGGTGCCGAGCAGCGGGAAGTTCCACTGGAACACCGAGCCGTCGCGCGATTCCGAACGGCCGTAGCCCATGGAGATGATCGGAATCTTGTCGATCGGCGCCTTCTCGGTGAGCGCGAAGGTGATGCCGGTCGACAGCGGAATGACGTAAGCCGCGCCGGTCGGGCCCTTGCCCTTGAGGCGCTCGTAGCACTCGACGCCGCGGTCGGTGGCATAGCCGGTGTCGCACTCCTCGAACACGATCTTGACGCCGTTGATGCCGCCGTCGCGCTCGTTGACGAGCTTGTAGTAGTCGGCAATGCCGTTGGCGAACGGAATGCCGTTCGGCGCATAGGCGCCGGTCCGGTACACGAGGTTCGGTATGAACTGCTCGTTCTGCGCCGCAGCCGGGGCGCACAGCCCCGTGGTGGCAAGCATCGCCACGCCGGCAACGAGAAGCTTCTTGCCCATCATTGGTCTCCCTGACGACCGGGCGAGCCAGGAGCGCGTCGCCCTGTCATATGGTGATCGAGGCGGTTGGCCTCGCAACTGCTCCCTTGCCCTAATGATGCCACGAACCGGCATAGCGGCTCAATATGGGAACGGCCAAAGCCGGAGCTTCTCCTTGCCGATCGCCCACAGCCGCGCGAACCCGTGCGGCTCGACGATCAGGAAGAACACGATCAAGGCGCCGAACAGCATGAACTCGATATGGGAGATTGCGGCGGTCGATAGCCCGATTCCCAGCCAATTCGGCAGTTGGTTGAGGAAGATCGGGGTCAGCACGATGAAGGCTGCGCCGAGGAACGAGCCCAGGATCGATCCGAGCCCGCCGATGATGATCATGAACAGGACCTGGAACGACCGGTTGATGTCGAACGCGAGCGGCTCCCACGAGCCGAGCCGGAAGAAGCCCCACAGCGCCCCGGCGACCCCGATATAGAAGGACGAGACCGCAAACGCCGACAGCTTGGCATGGAGCGGCCGGATACCGATGATCTCGGCGGCGATGTCCATGTCGCGCATCGCCATCCACATGCGGCCGATCCGCCCGCGCACCAGGTTGGTGGCGGCCAACGCCAGCACCACCACGATGGCGAGGATGAGCAGATAGGTCCGTCCGGGCGTATTGATCGCAATCCCGAACAGGTCCTGCTGACCGACCGCGACCGAGCCGGACGGCGCGTAGTTGGTGAACCATTTCACCCGGGCGAACGCCCATTCGAGGAAGAACTGCGCCGCGAGCGTCGCCACCGCGAGATAGAAGCCCTTGATGCGAAGGGACGGCAGGCCGAACAGGATGCCGACCAGGGTCGCCATCAGGCCGGCGAACAGCAGCACCAGGATGAGGTTAGCCTCGGGGATTCGCAGCGCGAGGTTGTAGGCCGCATAGGCCCCGACCGCCATGAACCCGCCGGTGCCGAGCGACAACTGCCCGCAATAGCCGGTCAGGATGTTGAGGCCGATGGCGGCGAGCGAGAGGATCAGCACCGGGATCAGCACCTCGGTATAGAGGTACTGATTGGCGAACAGCGGCACGGCGAGGAACGCGAACGCCACGACGCCCACGACGAACCAGCGGTCCTGCGCGATCGGAAAGATCGCCTGATCGGCGGCGTAAGAAGTCTTGAACTGGCCGACTTCGCGATAGAGCACGGCGTCCCTCAAATCCGCTCGATGATCTTTTCGCCGAACAGGCCCTGCGGGCGCACAAGCAGGAACAGGAGCGCCAGCACATAGGCGAACCAGTTCTCGATCCCGCCGCCCGCGAGGTCGAACCAGCGGATCAGCACCGGGGCGAGCAGCACCTCGGCGAGCTTCTCGCCCGCCCCGATGATCAGGCCGCCGACGATGGCGCCGGGAATCGAGGTGAAGCCGCCGAGGATCAGCACCGGCAGCGCCTTCAGCGCCACCAGCGAGATCGAAAACTGCACCCCGAGCTTGGCGCCCCAGATCATGCCGGCGACGAGCGAGACGATCCCCGACACCGCCCACACCATCAGCCAGATGTTGTTGAGCGGGATGCCGACCGACTGGGCGGCCTGGTGGTCGTCGGCGACCGCGCGCAGTGCGCGTCCGACCCGCGTCACCTGGAAGAACACCGCCAGCACCACGACCATGACGGCGCAGATCACCGCCGCGAACAGCTCCGCCGGATCGATCAGGAGGCCGCCCGGAAAGACCTGCTCAAGGATGAAGATCGGATCGCGCGGGAATCCGAGATTGATCTTGTAGATGTCGCTGCCCCACACGCTCTGGCCGAAGCCGTCGAGGAAGTAGGTGACGCCGAGCGTCGCCATGAACAGGATGATCCCTTCCTGGTTCACCAGGCGGCGCAGCACCAGGAATTCGATCGCGTAGGCGAGCGCGATCATGATCGCGACGCTCAAGGCGAGCGCCACCACGAACGGCAGCGACTCGGAAAGACGGGCGAACGACAGGGCGGCGAACAGCACCATCGCTCCCTGGGCGAAATTGAACACGCCGGAGGCCTTGAAGATCAGCACGAAGCCGAGCGCGACCAGCGCGTAGAGCACGCCGGTGAGCAGGCCGCCGATCAGGGTTTCCAGGACCGGGCCCAGCATCGCTAGTGGCTCACGCCCAGATAGGCTTCGATCACGGCGCGGTCGTTCTGCACCTCCGCCGGCGCGCCGTCGGCGATCTTGACGCCGTGGTCGAGCACGACGATGCGGTCGGACAGGTCCATCACCACGCCCATGTCGTGCTCGATCAGCGCGATGGTCGTGCCGTAGTGGTTATTGACGTCGATGACGAAGCGCGACATGTCCTCCTTCTCTTCGAGGTTCATGCCGGCCATCGGCTCGTCGAGCAGGAGCAGCTCGGGCTCCATCGCCAGTGCGCGGCCGAGCTCGACCCGCTTCTGCAGGCCGTAGGGAAGCTTGCCGACCGGGATCTTGCGGATATGCGGGATTTGCAGGAAGTCGATGATGTCCTCGACCCGCCGGCGATGCTCGACCTCCTCGGCCAGCGCCGGTCCATGGCGGATCACCTGCCAAAGAAAGCCGCGGTGCATCTTGAGCGTACGTCCCGCCATGATGTTGTCGAGCGCGGTCATGCCCTTGAATAGGGCGACGTTCTGGAACGTACGGGCGATCCCGCCGCGGGCGGCTTCGAACGGCCGCATCTTGAGGCGCGTCTTGCCCTTGAAGGTGATACGGCCCTGCTGCGGCTGGTAGAAGCCATTGACGACGTTGAGCATCGATGTCTTGCCGGCGCCGTTGGGGCCGATGATGGCGCGGATCTCGCCCTTGCGGATGTCGAACGAGACGTCGCGCAACGCCTTCACGCCGCCGAACGAGAGCGACACGTTTTCAACCGAGAGCAGGGATTCGGCGGCGGCGCCGTGTCCGCCCGGCGCCCTCATGCGGCCTGCTCCAGGGCGGGAGCGGAGAGCGGCTTCAGATCGCGGATCTTCACGCGCGCGCTGATGACACCCTTGCGGCCGTCCTCGAAGGTGACCTCGGTCGCGATATCGGCTTCCGCCGAGCCGTCGTACAGCGCCTTCATCAGGGGCTCGTAGCGCTCGGCGATAAAGGAGCGGCGCACCTTGAGGGTGCGGGTGAGCTCGCCATCGTCGGCATCGAGCTCCTTGTGCAGCACCAGGAAGCGACGGATCTGCGCGCTTCCCATGACGCCTTCCTCGGCGAGCGAGCGGTTCACCTCGGCGATGTGGCGCTCGATCATGTCGTAGACTTGGCGGTTGGCAGCGAGCTCCTGGTAGGAGCCGTAGACAACGTTGTTGCGCTCGGCCCAGCTGCCGACCGCCGTCATGTCGATGTTGACCATCACGCAGACGAAGTCGCGGCCGTCGCCGAGCGCCACCACCTCCTTGATGTTGGGAAAGAACTTGAGCTTGTTCTCGATGTATTTCGGCGCGAACAGCGTGCCGTCGTTGAGCTTGCCGACGTCCTTGGCGCGATCGATGATCTTCAGATGCCCGCTCTTGGGGTCGAAGAAGCCGGCATCGCCGCTCTTCACCCAGCCGTCCGGCGTCTTGGTTTCGGCCGTCCGCTCCGGGTCCTTGTAGTAGCCCTGGAACACGCCGGGCGAGCGGTACATCACCTCGCCGTCCTCGGCGACCTTCACCTCGAGGCCGATATTGGGCTTGCCCACCGTGTCGGCATAGATCTCGCCGTCGGGCTGCGCCGTGATATAGACCGATGCTTCGGTCGCCCCGTAGAGCTGCTTGAGGTTGACCCCGAGCGCACGAAAGAAGCGGAAGATCTCCGGCCCGATCGCCTCGCCCGCCGTGTAGGCGACGCGGATGCGCGAGAGCCCGAACCGGTTCTTCAGCGGGCCGTAGACCAGCAATTCGCCGAGCGCATAGAGAACGCGCGCACGCAGCGGCACCTTCTCCCGGTTGAGAATCTTTTCGCCCCAGCGCCGCGCCACCGCGATGAAGAAATCGAACATGCGCCGCTTGAGCCCGCCCGCATCCTCCATCCGCACCATCGTGATGGTGATCAGGTTCTCGTAGATGCGCGGCGGCGCAAAGGCATAGGTCGTGCCGATCTCGCGCCGATCCTCCACCACGGTTTCCGGGGCCTCCGGGCAATTGACGCAGAAGCCGGCGTCATAGGACTGCGCGTAGGAGAAGATGTGGTCGCCGACCCAGGCGAGCGGCAGGTAGGCGATGACCTCCTCGTCCGGCCCCAGACTGTCGAACACATTGCCGTTGTGCGCCGAGATCAGCACGTTCTCGTGCGAGAGCATCACGCCCTTGGGGCGTCCGGTCGTCCCCGACGTATAGAGGATGATGGCGAGGTCGCTGCCCTTGCCGGCCGTGACGTCGGCCTGCCAGCGCGCCAGCCGGTCGCGATCACGCCCGAGCGCCTCGCGGCCATTGCGCTGCACCTCGTCGAGCGACGTGAGGCGGGCGTGGTCGTAGTCGCGCAAGCCGCGCGACTCGTCATAGACGATGTGGCGCAGCGTGGTGAGGCGCTCCTGGATCGACAGGATCTTGTCGACCTGCTCCTGATCTTCCACGACGGCGAGCTTCACCTCGGCATGCTCGAGCACGTAGGCCATTTCCTCGGCCACCGAGTTCGGCATAGAGCGGCACCGGCACGGCGCCGAGCGCCTGACCCGCGCAGATCGCCCAATAAAGCCGCGGCTTGTTGCGTCCGATGATGGCGAAATGATCGCCCTGCTTGAGACCGAGCTCGGCCAGACCGACCGAGAGCGCCACCACCTCGTCCTTCACCTGGGCCCAGGTCCAGGCTTGCCAGATGCCGAGATCCTTGTGCCGGATGGCCGGCCGTGGCGCGAACATCTCGGCATTGCGCAGTAACAGCTTGGGAAAGGTGTCGGCGGCACGCGACGCGGACGACTCCGCACGCGCGGTCGACAGGTGCTCCTCGGCAGTGGCGATATCCGCCACGACGATCCCCTCTCATCGGGCGCGCGGCCGCCGCGCGCGCGTTCCTCCCGCCATTGGCTGGCGAACGTGACCATAACAGATTGCAGCGAAATGATCTTTTGGCAAGCGCCCGGAGCCGAAACACGCGCCGATGGCTTACCCGGCGCGCACCGTCGCCTGCATCAGCCGGGCCCCGATGGCGTCGAGGATGAGGCCGTGGGCGCGGTCGGCGATCTCCTCGATCGAGGGAGTCAGCGCGAACATGGCGGTTGCCTGGGCGAGGATCTCGCCGCGGGTCGGCAGATGCGGCAGGTGCACGCTCGACAGCACCTCGGCGGCGCGATGCTGGGCGGCGCCCAGCCGCTCCTGCAGGGCGGAGAGCTGCGACAGCTCGAGGGCCGAGGTGATCGCAAGCGCGATCCGCTCGGAGTTGAAATGGGCGGCGAGCTGGGCGGCGGCGCGGTTGATGACGCGTGAGCCGAGCTGTTGCTCGTTGCGCACCACCGCCGCGGGCGGCGTCTTGAGGTCCCACACCAGCCCGATCCAGGACAGCGCCTTGAGGATGTAGAAGGTCGGGTCGATCTCCCACCAGCGGAAGCCTTGGCGCACGCTGCTCTGGTAGGCGTGGTGGTTGTTGTGCCAGCCCTCGCCCATGGTGAAGATCGCCAGCGCCCAGTTGTTGCGCGAGTCGTCGCCGGTCACGTAGCGCTTGCGGCCGCGCACATGGGCGAGCGAGTTGATGCAGAAGGTCGCGTGGTAGACCGCGACGGTGCTCCAGAAGAAGCCCACCACCAGGCCGGACCAGCCGCCAATGAGAAAACAGATCACGCCCAGCACGACGGGCGGCACCAGCTCGTATTTGTGCAGCCACAGCAGTTCGGGATAGCGCGCGAAGTCGGCAATCTTTACGAGATCGGTGGCATCGTGGCGGCGGGCAAAGATCCATCCCAGATGGCTGTAGATGAACCCGGTGTGACGCGGCGAATGTACGTCCTGATGGGTATCCGAGTGCAGATGATGGTGCCGATGCTTGGACGCCCACCACAGCACGCTCTTCTGCGCGGTGCTCTGCGACAGGATCGCGAGCACGAACTGGAAGGCGCGGCTGGTCGCATAGGCGCGGTGAGAGAAATAGCGGTGATAGCCCGCACCGATCGCGAAGATGCGCAGCCAGTAGAGCGTCACGCCGATGACCACCGCCTGCCAGGTGATGCCGGTCCAGATCGCCGCAAAGCAGGCGAAATGGACCAGCACAAACGGCACAGCCGACGGGTACATGATGTCGTCGTGTGCGGCGGGCTCGCGGTCGGCATTGACGACAGGCTTATCGGAAGCGGTCACGGGCTGGTGTGCTCGATTTGTCGGGTAGCCAACAATCAGCGTGTGCAATAACGGTTCGTCGCCAACCAATCAACTGCGCTTGGCCGCAGCCTTCTTGCGCCAGAGCTGAAACCCTTGAGAACTGATGGCTTTCTCGATCGCCTCGCGAGGCAAGGCGTGGGGCGGCTCCTTGTCTGGACCGATCACTCCGACCACGTGCCAGGGGCGGAACTGATTCGGCAGCTGGCTACCCGCGAGGTCGCCGGCGAAAGCGCGCAGGCTCGGCTGTAGCTCGGACTTGAACATATAGATCCGCATGGGATCCCCTTTCGAATTGGCCGCCTGAAGGCCCGCTCCGGTTGAAGCGGACACTCGCCCCAGTTGAGGCGGGAGGCCGGAAAACGTCAACGCCGACGGAACTGGGTGCGCTGCGGCGGACGGCTGCTGGGCGAGGGCGCGCGCTCGTCCTTGTGGCGGAAGATCAGGCGCCCCTTGTCGAGATCGTAGGGAGACATCTCTACGGTGACGCGATCGCCCGCCAGCGTCTTGATCCGGTTCTTCTTCATCCGACCGGCCGTATAGGCGACGATCGCGTGTCCGTTGTCGAGCAGGACGCGATAGCGCGCGTCGGGCAGGATTTCGGTGACGCGGCCCTCGAGCTCGATCAGTTCTTCCTTCGCCATGCACGGCTCCCTATTGGTCAAGGCCGCCGCTCAGCGAGAACGGCGGCCCAGCACGGCAGGCCCAACAGACGGCGCTCGGGAGCGCCCAGGCCCGGTACGCGAAATTCCCTTACGCGACCGCGATCGTGCCGACGGCGATCTTGCCGGAGCGCGGGTCGGTCCGCGTGTCGAACGAGACCTTCTGCCCCTCATGCAGGCCGCGGATGCCGGCGCGCTCGAGCGCAGTCGCATGGACGAACACGTCCTTGCTGCCGTCGTCCGGCTGAATGAAGCCGTAGCCCTTCTGGCCGTTGTAGAATTTCACAGTTCCGGTATTCATGAAAGTGCCTTTCACTGACATTGTGCACGTGGAAGGGGGCGTATTTCGGCCCCAACATCCCGGTTCGTCGAATTTGGGTAGAGCGTCTGAACGTGCGCCTGTGCAGTGCAAGGCGAAGCGGCCCGATCGTCCGGCCAAATGTCGATACCCCCGTAAGTAGTCGCCGAACCGGGCAATTGCAAGGCGGCAAGCCGCGGGCGAGCCCCTTCTGGCCCCCTGCGCGTGGCTCCCTCGGGCCGACGAATTACTCCGGCTTGAGCCCAATGTCCCGGATAATAGTCTGGAATTTCTCCCCCTCGGTCTTCACGAAGGCGGCGTATTGGGCGCTCGACATGGGCGCGACGTCGGCCCCCTGCTCCAGCAGCTTCTGCTTCACGTCGGGCTCGGCCAGGATGCGGTTGATCTCGCCATTGAGCCGCTCGACGATCTCCTTCGGCGTGCCGCGCGGGGCGAAGAAGCCCTGCCACAACGTGATGTCGAAGCCGGCGATGCCGGAGGCTTCGGCGACGGTCGGCACGTTGGGGGCAACCCCCGAGCGGCGTCCCGACGAGACCGCGAGAAGCTTGAGCGTGCCGCCCTTCACGTGCTCCACGGCGGCGGGAAACCCCGAGAAGAAGAAGTCCACGTGACCGCCCAGGAGGTCGTTGAGCGCCGGCGCGGCGCCTTTGTAGGGCACGTGGGTGAGGTTGCTGTTGGTCTTGAATTTGATCACCTCGCCGGCGAAATGGCCCGGCGTGGCGATACCGGCGGACGCGAACGAAAGACCTTTCTGCTGCGAGTATTTCAACATCTCGGCGACGGTCGCGTAGGGCGCTTTGCCGGGCGCCACCATCGCGAGCGGCACGATGGTGGCGAGCGCAACCGGCGTGAGGTCCTTGTCCGGATCGTAGCCGACGCTCTTCGCCCAGTGCGGGTTGATGGCGATCTCGCCGGTCTGGCCGACCAGCAGCGTGTGGCCGTCGGGAGCGGAGTTTGCCACGCCCTGGGTGCCGATCGCGCCGCTCGCGCCGGGGCGGTTCTCCACCACCACCGACTGGCCGAGCACGCTAGCCAATCGATCCGAGATGATGCGCGCCACGATGTCGCCGGTACCGCCCGCCGCATAGGGCACGACCAGCTTCACGGCGCGGCTCGGGTAGGTCTGCGCGGCAGCCGGAATGGCGGCGAGGCTCAAGGCGGCGGCAACAGCGATTCTGACCCGCGAATGCATGATCGAAACTCCCCCCGGATTTGGTTGTTCGCCGCCACGATAACCGATCGCATCGGACTTGGCGATTTGGCCGCTATTCGGCGGCTTTCAGCAGCGGCGCCGGGCCCGAGCGGAACTGATCGAGCAGGGCCGCCTCTTCGGCCTTGGCGGCCTCGAGATGACGCATCTTGACGTGGCCGAACCCGCGGATCTTCTCCGGGATGGCGGCCAGAGCGACCGCGAGGCGGTGATTGTCGGAGTTGAGCCGGTCGAGGATCTCCTCGAGCAGTTGCTCGTAATCGGCGATCAGCCTGCGCTCGGTGCGGCGCTCCTCCGTGCGGCCGAACGGATCGAACGGCGTCCCGCGCAGGAATTTGAGCTTCGCCAGCACCTTGAACACGGGAAGAATCCACGGGCCGAACGCGAGCTTGCGCAGCTCGCCGGTGCGCGGATCCTTGGGCGCGAGCAGCGGCGGCGCGAGATGGAAGCGAAGCCGCAAGCTCTCCCCGGCCACCTCGTTCCTCACCTGCTCCCACGTGTGCTCGGCATGCAGCCGCGCGACCTCGTACTCGTCCTTGTAGGCCATCAGCTTGAACAGATAACGCGCGACCGCCTCGGCGAGCTCGGTCGACCCCGCCACCTGGTTGGCCTCGACCGCCTTCACGCGTTCGACGATCGCCCGGTAGCGCGCCGCATAGGCCGCGTCCTGATAGGCGGTCAGGAAGGAGACGCGGCGCTCGATCATCTCGTCGAGCGTCTGCGTCAGGCGCGGCGTGCCCTGCGGTTGCGGCTGCGCCAGCTTTTCGATCGTCACGAGATCGGCCGCGGCGCGCCGTCCCCAGCGGAACGCCGCCTGGTTCATGGCGACTGCTTCGCCGTTGAGCTCGAGCGCCTGCTCGATCGCAGCCGCCGACACCGGCAGAGCGCCGAGCTGATACGCATAACCGACCAGGAAGATGTTGGTCGCGATCGAGTTGCCGAGGAGCGCGGTGGCGAGCCGCGTGGCATCGATGAAATGCGCGTGCTCGCGCCCTGCGGCCGCCGCGATGGCGCGCTTGAGCCGCTCGGTGGGCAGCGAGAAGTCGGCATTGCGGGTGAAATCGCCGGGCAGGAACTCGGCCAGATTGATCACCGCCGCGGCGCCCGGCTTGATCGCCGCCAGCACCTTCTTGGAGCCGGCGACCACCATGTCGCCGCCGAGCACCAGGTCGGCACTCGCAGCGGCGACGCGGATGGCGTGGATGTCCTCGGAGCGCTCGGCGATGCGGATATGCGAGTACACCGCGCCGCCCTTCTGCGCCAGGCCCGCCATGTCGATGATGCCGCAGGCCTTGCCTTCGAGATGGGCCGCCATCCCCAGGATGGCGCCGATGGTGACGATGCCGGTGCCGCCGATGCCGGTGACGATGATGGAGTACGTGCCCCCTGCGGGCAGCGATGGGAGCCGCGGCTCGAGCAGCGACGCCAGCGACGCCGGCTCGGCAACGCCCTGCCCTTTCTTGAGCTTCGCGCCCTCAACAGTGACGAAGGACGGGCAGAACCCCTTGATGCAGGAATAGTCCTTGTTGCAGCTCGACTGGTCGATCCGGCGCTTGCGGCCGAACTCGGTCTCGGCCGGCTGCACCGACACGCAGTTCGACTTCACCCCGCAGTCGCCGCAGCCCTCGCACACGAGATCGTTGATGACGACCCGCTTGTCCGGGTCCGGATAGGCGCCGCGCTTGCGCCGACGCCGCTTCTCGGCCGCGCAGGTCTGGTCGTAGATAAGCACGGTGACGCCGGCAATCGCGGCGAGCGAAGCCTGCACCTGCATCAGGTCGTCGCGGTGATGGATGGTCAGCCCCGATGGCCACTTTTCGCCGCGCGGATATTTCTTCGGCTCGTCGGTCACGACGACGATCTTCTTCACGCCTTCGGCGGCGACCTGGCGGGCGATCATCGGCACCGTCAAGCCGCCGTCGTTGCGCTGGCCGCCGGTCATTGCCACGGCGTCGTTGAACAGGATCTTGTAGGTGACGTTGACGCCCGCGGCCACCGAGGCGCGGATCGCCATGTAGCCCGAGTGGTTGTAGGTGCCGTCGCCGAGATTCTGGAATACGTGGCTGCGCTTGGAGAACGGCGCCTCGCCGATCCAGTTCGCGCCCTCGCCGCCCATCTGGGTGAAGCCGAGCGTGCTGCGGTCCATCCATTGCGCCATGTAGTGGCAGCCGATGCCCGCATAGGCGCGCATGCCCGCCGGGACCACCGTCGATGAATTGTGCGGGCAGCCGGAGCAGAAATAGGGCGTGCGGGTCGCGATCTCCTGGGTCTCGCCGAGACGCTTCTGCGCCTCCTTCAGGCGCGCCACGTGGGCGGCGAGCGCCTCGTTCGCGCCGTACCGCAGCAGCCGCTCGCCGATGCAGATGGCGACGTCATTCGGATCGAGCGCGCCCTTGACGGGGAACAGCCAGTCGCCCTGCTCGTCCTTCTTGCCGATGCAGGTCGGCTGGTTGGCGGTTCCATACAACTCCTCGCGCACCTGCACCTCGATCAGCGAGCGCTTCTCCTCCACCACGATGATGAGGTCGAGGCCCTCGGCGAACTCCTTGAGCTCACGCTGGCTCAGCGGCCACGGGCACGCGACCTTGTAGATGCGGATGCCGAGATCGTTGCACCTGACCTCGTCGATATTGAGCTCGTCGAGCGCCTGGCGCACGTCGAGGTAGCTTTTCCCCACCGTGATGATGCCGATCTTCGGCCGCCGCCCGCCCGACGTGATGATGCGGTTGAGCTTGTTGGCGCGCACGAACGCCAGCATGGCGTCGCGCTTGTAGTCGTACAGGCGCGCCTCCATGCCCAGCACGGTGTCGTGCAGGCGGATATTGAGGCCGCCCGGCGGCATCTTGTAATCGTCGGGAATGACGATCTTCACGCGATCGAGGCTGCCGTCGATGACGGCGGTCGATTCGACCGTCTCGTGCATGCATTTGAGCGCCGTCCACGCACCGCAGTAGCGCGACATCGCCCAGCCGTAGAGCCCGTAGTCGAGGATCTCCTGCACGCCCGCCGGGTTCAGGATCGGGATCATCACGTCGACGAAATGGTATTCGGACTGGTGCGCCGTGGTGGACGATTCGGCCGTATGGTCGTCGCCCATCAGGGCCAGCACGCCGCCGTGGCGCGAGGTGCCGGCAAAATTGGCGTGGCGGAACACGTCGCCGGTGCGGTCGACGCCCGGTCCCTTGCCGTACCAGATGGAGAACACCCCGTCGAAGCGGCCTTCGCCGCGCAGCTCGGCGGCCTGCGTCCCCCACACCGCGGTCGCGGCGAGGTCCTCGTTGATGCCGGCCTGGAAGCGGATGTCGTGGGCGATCAGCTCGCGCGCCGCGCGCATGAACTGCTGGTCGAGGCCGCCGAGCGGCGAGCCGCGATAACCGGTGACGTAGCCCGCAGTATTCAGTCCGGCGCGCCGGTCGCGCTCCTTTTGCATCAGCGTGAGGCGTACCAGCGCCTGATAGCCGGTGACGAAGATCCGGCTCTTGGCGAGGTCGTACTTGTCGTCGAGCGTGACGTAATTGAGCGTCATCGAGCTCAGGCCTCTGGCGCAAGTCCGGCGCGTCGTGCGCAGCGCCGCCTTCGGGGTGGTCGCCTAGGCCGAGAAGGTATTCGCGCCACGTTGCGCTCGCAATGGCGGGGAGCTGATCGGTAAGGGAATTTCGTGAACAACGCTGCGTCGGCACGGAAAGTATCCGCGGCCCCAGCCGGAAGAAATTTGGCGCACTGCGGCATTCAATTGGTGTCCGACCGGCTGGGCGAGAGCGCCATGGCTATTGCGGATCGATGAGCTTCGCGAGTCGCGCCGTCCATGGCCGAGGCAGCTCGTCCAGCTCCTCGAGGTGATCGTTGACGAGCTCGGCTTCCAGGATCGACCAGACATGCACGCCACCGCAGTCGGGACAGACGAGCCGCGCATTGATCGGCGGGATCAGGTTGACGCTATCCGGGACCGTCTCGATCCCGGTTGAGACCCGCTGCCCGGTCACCGGGCATCGGATCATGACCATGGCCATGTCCGCCTCCCACAAGTCGCCGGCAAAACCCGTCCTTGCGGCTGGACACCCGCCACAACTAACAAACGATACGCCAATCGGTTCCTGCCTTGCGTGCCGGCGCCAGCGGGCTAAGCCGCTGCTTTGGCCTTGGCCTGACCCTTGCGACCGCGCCGCGGCCAGCGCCATCGCCGCTTCCGCCGCGCCGGCAGATCGATATCGCGCGCGAGCTTGGCGCCCTCCCGGCGGGCTTCCAGCACGAGCTTGCGCTGATGGAATTTCTCCAGCTCCGGCCGGTGGCCGACGCTGATGATCGTCATCTTGGGCAACCGCTCCTGCACCAGGTTCATCAGGAGCTCCTGGCTCTTGGGATCGAGCGCCGAGGTGCCTTCGTCCATCACGATGATGTCGGGCTCCTGCACCAATACCCGGGCAAAGGCCACCCGCTGCTTCTCGCCGCCTGACAGGGTCTGGTCCCAAGGCTTCTCCTCGTCGAGGGCATCGACCAGATGGTCAAGGCCCACGTCCTTCATCGCCTTGGCGACCTCGTCTTTCGGCACGTCCTCGACGGCGCTCGGATAGGAGATGGCGCGCCGTAGCGTGCCGATCGGGATGTAGGGCCGCTGCGGCAGCATGAACAGGCGCGCGCCCGATTTCAGCAGCAGCTTGCCTTCGCCCCACGGCCACAGGCCGGCGATCGCCCGCACGAGCGAGCTCTTGCCGGTGCCCGACTCCCCGACCACCAGGACCTTCTCGCCGGGAGCGATCTCGACCTCGGCCTCGTTGACCACGACCGTGCCGTCGTCGAGCGTGACCGACAGGTTCTCCAGCCGCAACGCCGCGCCCTTGGTCTCCCCGCGCTCGATGATGCCGACACCGGCTTCCTCCGCCTGGTCGAGATTGTCGAGCGACACGAGCAACGAGGCGACGCGGCGCGCCGAGGCGGTCCAGTCGGCGAACTTCGGATAGTTCTCGACCAGCCAGCTGAACGCCTGCTGCACGATCACGAAGGCGGACGCCACCTGCATGATCTGGCCGAGACTCATCGAGCCGTCGAGGAACTTCGGCGCGCACAGGATGATCGGGAAAACCGGGGCGATGATGCCGCTGCCCTGATACACGATGGTCGTGCGCATGGTCTGGAAGCACACTGCGCGCCAGCGGCGCAGCACGTTGCGCAGGGAGGCGTCGAGACCGGCCCGTTCCTCCGGCTCGCCGCCGATCAGCGCGATGCTCTCGCCGTTCTCGCGCACGCGGGTGAGCGCGTAGCGGTACTCCGCTTCCGCCTGGTTCTTGGTCTCGGCGACGCGAACGAAACGGCTGCCAATGAGCAGCATCGAGCCACTGGCGATGATCGCGTAGACGATTGCACCGATGACGAGAAATGCCGGAATCGTTATCGTCGTGCCGCCGAGCTGCAGATCGAGCGAGCCGCCGATGGTCCACAAGACGACGATGAACGTCGCTGCCGACAGCGCCGCCGAAACGATGCCGACGACGAATTCGACCGGCGATTCTGTTGCGACACGCAGATCCTCGGCGATGCGGTATTCGGGCGTGCCGTGGTCGCCCTTGACCAGGTTGAGCTGATAGTAGCGCCCGTTGGCGAGCCAGCGGTCGATCACGTGGCCGCTCAGCCAGCGGCGCCAGCGCCGCTGCGCCGTCATGCGCAGGTAGACCAGCATGACCCAGGATGACACGCTCGCCACCGCCAGCAGCGGGAAGATCATGGCCTGGAAGCCGACGACGGCGGCATCGCGCTTTTCCAGCCCATCGAAGATGGCGCGATTCCACACCGTGAGCTGGTACTGAATGACCACCTGGACGACGATCGTGGCGAGCAACGCGCCGGTCAGGAACCAGGCAGTGCGCTTGTCGGCGCCGCTCCAGAATTGCCGGCCGCTCTGCCAGAACCGCCTGAGCATGTAGCTCCGCCGAAGGTCGTCGGCGGACTTGTCCGGTTCGTTCTCGCTCATGCCAACATACCCCTCGCGCCAGCCACGGCGAGAAAAAATACCCAAGGCAATCTCCGACTTGCCGTTAGGTTCCATCGTGGGTTCCCCGTACGACATTTCGCCAAATGGCCGCCCTGACGGTGGCGCAGCCCGCCTGCCCCAGCCTATGTTCTGCTGGACGAACGGCAGAACCCGGGCCTCGAGCCATGATCCTGGAATTGCGCACGCTTCATTTCGAGGACCTCTCGGTGGGCATGACCGAGCGGCTGGCGAAGACGATCTCGTCCTCCGACGTAGTCGGGTTCGCCGAGGTCACCGGCGATCGCAACCCGATCCACCTGTCGGAGCATTTCGCCGCCCGCACCTCGTTCGGCACCCGCATCGCTCACGGGCTCTATACGGCGAGCCTCATCTCCGCGATGCTGGGGACGCGCCTGCCCGGGCCGGGCGCGATCTACATCTCGCAGACCCTGAACTTCCGCGCGCCGGTCAAGATCGGCGACACCGTGGAGGTCACCGTGACGGTGGCCGAGCTCATCCCCGAGCGGCATCGTGCGCGACTGAGCTGCACCTGCAGCGTCGACGGGGAGACGGTGCTCGACGGCGAGGCGCTGGTGAAGGTGCCGTCGTCGTCCGAGTCGCCGACCCGCGGCGGCCGCGATCCGCGCCCTCGCCCCTGACGAGCCGCCGCGGCATGGGTTTGATGCGTCCGGAACATCTGGTCGACCCGGCACGACTGGTCTAACAGGACATCCAGCGCCCGCTCTGTCCGGCGCCGTGCCGGAGATCTGACCGCGGATGGATGCGACCGTCGCTCGCAGCGAGGCGAGGCTGCTCACCCATCGGGAAGCGCGCGCGATCGTGCTCGGGGTGCTGCTGCCGGTGTTCTTGGGCTCGCTCGACTCGACCATCCTGGCGAGCGCGCTGCCCAGCATCGGGCGCGAGCTCGGCAACGTCCATGCGCTGCCGTGGCTCATCACCGCCTACCTGATCGCGTCGACGTCGGTTACGCCGCTGTACGGCAAGATCAGCGACATTCGCGGGCGGCGCCTCACGCTCGCCTTCGCGATCGTGGTCTATATGGCGGGCTCGCTCGCCAGCGCGCTCGCGCCCGACATGTTCACCCTGATCCTCGCCCGTATCCTGCATGGGCTCGGCGGCGGCGGCCTCACCTCGCTCGGCATGATCGTGCTGGGCGATGTCGCGGCGCCGAAGGACCGCGGCAAGTACTACGCATATTTCTCGGTCACCTACACGACCGCCGGGGCCTGCGGACCGGCGCTCGGCGGTCTCATCTCCGATCAGCTGCACTGGTCGATGATCTTCTGGCTCAACATCCCGCTCGGACTGATCGCGCTCGGCCTGACGCTGTCGCTGCTGCGCCGCCTGCCGCGGCACGACCGCCCGCACCGCCTCGACGTGATCGGCGCCGTCCTGATCATGACGGCGAGCGTCGCGCTCATGCTGGCGCTCAACCTCGCCGGCGTGAGCTATGCCTGGACGTCGGCGCCGATCCTGGGGCTGTTCATCGCCGGCGCCGGTCTCGCCGCCGCCTTCGTCGCGCGGCTGATGACCGCGCCCGAGCCGCTGATCCCGATCGCCATCCTGGCCAACCCCGAGGCGCGCCTGGCGATGCTCGCCAACGCGTTCGGCTGGGGCGCCATCATCGGGCTCAACATCTTCCTTCCGATGTTCCTGCAGAGTGTCATGGCGGCCTCCGCCACCAGCGCGGGCCTCAGCCTGATGGTGCTGATGGTGTCGCTCAATCTCGGCGCCGGAGTCGCGGGACAGTTCTTCGGCCGCATGCAGCGCTACAAGACGATTCCCCTGGTCGGCCTGATGGTCACCACCGCGGCGGTGCTGGCGCTCGCGTGGCGCGCCGCCGTCGTCGGTCCGTGGGAATTCCAGCTGCTGCTGGCGATCATCGGTCTCGGCTTCGGGCCGCTCGCCCCGTTCTCCACCGTGGTGGTGCAGAACTCCGTTCCCATCCACCAATTCGGCACCGCGACCGGCACGATGACCTTCATCCGCAACCTGCTGGCGACGATGCTGGTCGCGGTGTTCGGCGCAATCGTGCTCGGCGGCATTGCGCCGGGTGAGGTGCGCACGGGCGGGCTGGCGCCGCTCGCCGGCAACGCCGATGGGTTCGCCCACGTGTTCCTCGCCGCCGCCGCCTGCCTGTCGGTCGCGCTCGCGATGCTGTTCCTTCTCAAGGAGAAGCCCCTGCGAACCGACGTGACGGCGAGCGAGGCATAGGACGTGGCAGCGTCCGCCTGACGGCGGATGCACCATCGCGCTCCATTCGGATTCACGATATCAAACGGCCCGCGCGCCGCAGCGTGCTCGCCGGGAGCGGCATCACAGGTCAAAGCGGGGATTGCTGCGACGCGTGCTCGAGCCAGAGGGATGCGGATCTAGAACCGGTAATTAACCCCGGCGCGGACCACGTTCATGGTGAGGTGGGCGGTGTCGGTGATGGGCGGCAGCGGGGCCGGTGCCCAGTTGACGGTGCGGTCGCCGAAATCGACATAGAGGTATTCGAGCTTTGCGCTCCAACGCGGTGCGAACGCCACTTCGATGCCGCCGCCGACGGTCCAGCCGGTGCGGTCCTCGGCGGAGTTGAACGTCGCCGTGAGCCCGCCGGCGCTGGCGGAGGCGTTGGTCTCGAGCCGTCCATAGGCGAATCCCGCGGTGCCGTAGGCAAGCCAGGTCGGCATCGCATAGCCGATCCGACCGCGCGCGGTGCCGAACCACGACACCTCCTGGCCGTAGCTCGCGGCGAGCGGCGGCGGCCCGCAGAATCCCGGCGGGCATGGCGCGGTGATCCGGCCCTGCACCCCGCTCAGTTGCGCATCGACCTCGACGCCGAACAGGATCGCGCCGGACTGCCAATTGTAGCCGGCTTGCACTCCGCCGAGCGCGCCTCGCAGGCTGTTGTCGATCGCGGCGAACGGGACGCCAGCGAAGCTGAAGTCGATGTCGGCGTTCGCCCAGCCGCCGCCCGCATTGACGCCGAGATAGAACCCGGTCCAGTCAGGCGCGGCGATGGTGCGTGGGGGCGGCGGTCTGAAATCCGCGGCAAGCGCGCTTCCGGCGAGCACCGTAAGCGAAGCGGCAATGGCGATTTGGCGCATGGCAGGTCCCCCACCCCATCAAGCGCTACGATGGTAAACGACGCCTTAAGGCGCGAAGCGGTTCACGTGCCGAACAGGCGGGGCGCGAAGGTGCCGTGCAGCGAGAACGGCACGTGGTGCTTGAGGCGGGCAACGAACAACGGCGGTGCCGCGAGGTCGCGCGCGTCGAGGCCGACGATATGCGTGCGGCCTTCGTTCGCGTCGTAGACGAGGGTAACCACAAAACCGTCATCCTCCTCGCCGTCGGCGCGCGCCGGAATGAATACCGGCTCCCCCGCATAGCCGTCCGGGCCGAAGTCGTGCGATTCGGTCTGCCCGCTGTCGAGGTCGACGCGGGTGATGCGCTGCTGCAGGCCGCTGTCCTGCCCCGGCGCATTGTTGGCAATGTACGCATAGCGATGGCGGGCGGCGACCAGCTGCGGGTTGATGCGGGGGAACTCGTTGGCGTTGCCGGTAGGAAACCCTTGGCGCACCACGCTCCCGGTCGCGAGATCGACACGCAGGCGCACCAGCCTGGCCATGCCGTCGGCACGCCAGTCGGATTGCCAGTAGTTGCGCAGCGCATCCCCACTGTCGCGTAGTCGGGGTATTGCGTGAGGTCGAGGACGAGCGAACCGTCATCCTCGAACCCGTTGGCGAAATGGAATTGAAAGAACGGCTCCGCTTCGATCCAACGAGGCTCACCCGCTCCGTCGCGCCGCACCAGGAGGATCAGTGTGGGACGCCCGCCGTCCCACTGCAACGCGCCGTCGAAGCTGGCGAAGCCCAGCAGCATCCTGAGCGGGTGGACCAGGATCGGGCCAAGGCAGAACACCAGGTGTTCCTGCGTGAGCACGAAGTCGTGGTTCATCACCGGATAAGGCAGCGTGATGTCCGCCAAGCGGGTGAGCGCGCCGCGGTGCAGGCGATATGGCCTCAAGGTGGTGCGGGCGCCGTAGTCGATTCCGAAATTGAACAGTTCGCCGGTCGCCGGATCGATCTTCGGGTGGGCGGAGAACGACCTGACCTTGCCGCCGAAGTCCTCCACGCCGAGGGTCGCGAGCGTGGCCGGATCGAGCGCGTAAGGGGCACCGCCTTCCCACAGCGACAGGAGCTTCTCCTCCTGCAGCACCACCGAGGTGTTGGAGACGTTGGCTGGCTGCCGGAACGCGTTGGCGATGACGCCGCCCGGCCGCATCTTGCCGAAGCCGCGATGGACGATGCGGCCGGCCCGCGTCTCATCTCGGTAGTTCTCGGTGCGGACGTATCGATTGAGGTAACGAATGCCCGCGTCGTCGAACCGGATCGCCGAGATCATCCCGTCGCCGTCGAACCAATGAGCGAACCAATGGCCGCCGAGGTCGTTCCGGCCCGAACCGTTGCGGAACAGCGTGCCACGCAGCGTTGCCGGCACCCGGCCGTCGATCTCGTCGACCCGGTAATCGTACTCGCTGGGCAAGCTGCGAAATCCCGCGCTCCACGGGTGATCGGCGCCGGCGGAAGCGTCGGCGCGGTGCGCGGCATGCGACATGGTCGGCGGCTCCGGCTGGTAACGCCCCCGAGGTGGAGCGCGGCGGACGCCGATGTCCGCCACGCCCGTCGCGAGAGAATCAGTATTGGAGCCTAACCTGAAGCGCCTGGGGTCCGCCCCGGTAATCGAACGACGCGGCGGAAAATGTCGGCGCGCCGAAGCTCGACGACGGGTTCCCGGAAAATCCGTAGCCTTGCTTGGGCTTGCCGAACGCGCCGTACTGCATGCGCGTCTCGTTCTGCTCGGCGTGGAAGGCCGCCACCGCGTAGGTGCCGGGCGGCATGTTGCTGAAGATGCAGGTCGCCTGGTTTCCGCTGATGCGCGCGACCGTGCCGCGTGCTTCCCGACCGGCCTGGGGGAACCCGGCGGAATTGGCATAAAGGCCACAGCGCACGACACCGGCGTCGCTGCGCAGTCCGGTCACCGTCACGCCGACCTTGTTGGCGCCCTGGGCGCTTGCCGAGGCGGCACTCAACGCCAGCAGGCCAACCGCAATGGAAAAGCTCATCAAACGCATCAAATCCTCCCGTGCCGAATTCGGGCATCCGGCCAATGGCTCAGGCCCGATTTGCGGCGGGATAAGAGCGCAGACTTGTTAAAAACCCTGCGGGCACACCCGGAAAATTTAACGCTTGCGGCGAATGCGACAGCTACCATCCCGCGCGCCGCTGTCCGGTCGCCTGGATCGCCTGCCACACCTTCTCGGCCGTCGCCGGCATCTGCACGTAGGGGGCGCCGATCTGCGCGAGCGCGTCGTTGACGGCGTTCATCACCGCGGGCAGCGCGCCGACCGTGCCGGATTCGCCGGCGCCCTTGACGCCGAGCGGATTGAGCCTGGTCGGGATCTCGTTCTCGCCGAGCGCGAAGCCGCAGAAGTCGCGGGCGCGCGGCATGCGGTAGTCCATGAACGAGCCGGTCACGAGCTGGCCCGAGCCGTCGTAGACGATGCGCTCCATCAGCGCCTGGCCCACCCCCTGCACGATGCCGCCGTGCAACTGCCCCTCGACCAGGAGCGGGTTGATCATGTGGCCGACGTCGTCCACCGCGGTGTAGCGCTTGAGCACGACCGCGCCGGTCTCGGCGTCGACCTCCACCTCGGCGATGTGGCAGCCGTTCGGGTAGGTGCGCTCGCCGCCGTCGAAGGTGCCGGTCTCGAACAGGCCGGGCTCCATGCCCTTGGGCAGCCGGGCGGGAACGAAGGCCGTGCGCGCCACCTCGGCAAGATCGACCTGCTTGTCGGTGCCGGCGACGACGAACCTGCCGTCGCGGAACTCGATGTCCTCCTCGCCGGCTTCCATCAGGTGGGCGGCGAGCCGGCGTCCCTTGGCGATGATCTTCTCGGCCGCCATCAGCATGGCGGTGCCGCCGCACGCGGTCGAGCGCGAGCCGAACGTGCCGGTGCCGATCATCACCTCGTCGGTGTCGCCCCAGCTGAAGCGGATGCGGCTCGGGTCGATGCCAAGCTTGGCGGAGATGATCTGCCGGAACGTGGTCTGGTGACCCTGGCCATGATCGTGGGTGCCGACCGCGACGGTGACGCTTCCGGTCGGGTCGAAGCGGATCTCCGCGTGCTCGATCAGGCCGGCGTTCGACGCCTCGACCGTGTTGGCGACGCCGATCCCGCGCAGCTTTCCCTTCTGTCGCGCGGCCTCGCGGCGGGCGGGGAACTCCGCATAGTCCGCCTGGGCCAGGCAATCCTCGAGGTTCTTGGCGAAATCGCCGCAGTCGTAGGTGTAGACCAGCGCGGTCTTGAACGGCATCGCGGCGGCGGGAATTGTGTTGCGCCGGCGCAGCTCGGCCGGATCGATCCCGAGCTTGCGCGCCGCCAGATCGACCAGGGTTTCCACCACATAGGCGGCCTCGGGGCGGCCGGCGCCGCGATAGGGGCCGGTCACCATCGTGTTGGTGAGGACGCCGGTCACGTCCGCATGGATCGCCGGCGTCGTGTAGGTCGCGGCGAGCACGCCGATATTGTTGGTGGCGGGACCAGCCGGACGGTCCGAGCCGTAATAGGCGCCGAGATTGACCAGCGTGCGCGCGCGCAAGGCGAGAAAGCGGCCGTCCGCATCGAGCGCCAGCTCGGCCTCGGTGATGTTGTCGCGGCAGTGCTCGTCGGAGGTGAGCCCCTCGCCGCGCTCGGAGATCCATTTCACCGGGTGGCCGGTGAGCCGCGCGGCGAGCGCGACCAGCGGATACTCGGGGTAGAGCCCTCCCTTCATGCCGAAGCCGCCGCCGACGTTCTCCGAGATCACCCGGAACCTGGTCTCCGGAACCTTGAAGATCTCGGTCGCCATGACGCGGCGGACCGTATGGGGGCCCTGCACGGTGCAGCGCACGGTGTAGCGATCCTCGCGCACCTGATGCTCGGCGAGGCAGCCGCGCGGCTCGAGCGAGTTCGTGGTCAGCCGGCTGATCGTCATGCGGTGCCGCACCACGTGAGCGGCCCGCGCGAAGGCCTCGTCGACCGCCTTGCGGTTCCCCGCCTCGTGCAGGAAGGCCTGGTTGTCGGGGCACTCGTCCCACACGGCCGGCGCACCGGGCTGCACGGCTTCGTCCGACATGACCACCACCGGCAGCGGCTCGTAGTCGACCTCGATCGCTTCGGCGGCGTCCTTCGCCTGGTTGAGCGTATCGGCCACCACGAACGCCACCGGGTCGCCGATGTAGCGCACGCGCTCGGCGGCGAGCAGCGGCTGCGGCGAGGCGAAGGCGGGCGAGCCGTCGCGCCGCTTGCGCGGCATCTTCGGGCGCTGCAGGCCGAGCGCGCGGATCTCGGGATCGCGGCCGGTGAGCACGAGCTGCACGCCGGGCATTTCGCGCGCCTTCGCGGCATCGACGGCGCGGATGCGGGCATGGGCGTGCGGCGAGCGCAGCACATAGGCGCGGAGCTGGCCGGGCGGAATGACGTCATCGACGTAGCGGCCGGCCCCGCGGAGCAGATAGGGGTCCTCCTCGCGCGGAACCGATTGTCCGATGCCGAACTCACCCATGATTCAGTCCTCTTCGGTCAAAACATCCTTCCCGAGCCCCCTGCGGGACGCCGGCTGCCTCGCTCGAAACGCCCGGTGGAAGGTTGTTGTGATGCCAGAGACGACTGGCGCGTTGGAGGGCCAGGACGGTATAGCGGAAAAGCCGCGCCCTGATCCATCCCCTGTGGGTTAATCGCCTTGCAACCGGCTGGCAAACACCGCGATGGTCTTCTGGTAGACCGCGGACTTGTTCCACTCCTTCAGCACGCCGAAATTGTGCGAGCCCTCGGACCACGGCTGGCCCCCCTTCCAGCCGTAGCCCCTGAGGTAGTTCGCCGTGGAGGCGAGCACGTCGGGCACGCTGCGGATCAGGTCGCGCCGCCCGTTGCCGTCGAAATCGACCGCGAACTTGTAGTACGAGGAGGGCAGGAACTGGGTCTGCCCGAGCTCGCCGGCCCACGCTCCGGTCATCTCGGTCGGGCCGAGGTCGCCGCGGTCGATGATGCGCAGCGCGTCCATGAGTTCGCCCTGGAAGCGCTCGGTACGCCGGCAATCATGCGCGAGCGTAGCGAGCGCCCGCAACGCCGATTCCTTGCCCATATTGACGCCGAAATCGGTCTCCAGTGCCCAGATGGCGATCACCACGCCGCCGGGCACGCCGAACTGCTGCTCGATGCGCGACAGGAGGCCGGCGTGCTGCCGCATCATGCGCTGGGCCTTGCTGATGCGCTGGGCGATGCGCGGCAGGCCGAACTCCTCGAAGCTCTTGGCGAAGTGGCCCTGGCGGCGGTCGAGCGCGAGCACCTGCGCGCTCGGCGCGATGCCGGAGAGGGCGGCGAGCGCGCGCTGCGAAATCCCTTTTCCGGCGGCCTCGCGCTTGAAGCCGTCGAGCCAGGATTCGAACGGCCCGCCGCACGGCACCGCCAGCGCCGGGCTCCCCGCCAGCAGGCAGACCAGCCCCAGCGCAAGTCCCAGCCATCGCATGCCCGTGCTGATCATCGCTCGCGCTCCCTGGGGTCGCGCCGCCCGCCGCGCGGCAGGCACCTTCATACAGCATCGGCAGGGAAATGTGACGAGACCGTGCCGCTCATCCGGGCAGGCCGCCGGATCCTTTGGCTCAATCGTGCCGCAATTCCACGTTCGAGAGCCCATCCACAATGTCGAACTTGAGCCACATGCCCGCCTGCAAATGCGTTTGCACACCGCACGCCACCAGGTATTGCCCGGGTTTGTTCGCTGCGAACGTGAACTCGGCATAACCACCCGCCGCGGTGCCGGTGAACGGGACCGGCGTCGCCGCGCCGTGGAAGGCAGCTTCGTGCGGGCCGAGGCGCTCGGGCATTTCCTCCTGGCGGTAGACCTTGGTGATGAGGGCGCTGTGCGGAACGCGCGAGTCGGCGTTCTTCATGCGCAGGGTGACGGTCCATCCCACCGGAACGACGATGCGGTGCGAGCCGTTGTGGTGCCCGTTGAAATTGAGGCCGTCGTTCTCATCGCCGACGCCCGCACTCACGGCCATGATGACGAGGCGGCTTTGCGCTTTCGCGATGATCCAGTCGGGCAGCTTTTCGGCCGCCGCGTGCGTGAAAGAAAGGACCAGCGCCATCAACGCCCCGGCCAGGCAGCACCCCAATGTCGACACGTGCCCGCTCGATTCCCGTCTTGCCATTCTGCTGTCCTCCTTGCTTGTACGTCGCGTCCCGCGAAATCGCTCGTGGGCCAACTCGCCGCGCGCTGGCGTGTCCCGGCTAGGCGGCGGCTACGCCGCTGAGGAACTCGTCGACCGAGCTGCGCAACGCATTCGAGTGGCTGGTGAAATAGTCGGCGGCTTCGATTACCTGCCTGGCGGCCTCGTTGGTCTCGCCGATCGCCTTGGTCGTGCCGGCGACGTTTTCCGCGACGTTTTGCGTCGCGGTCGCGGCAAAATGGATATTGCGGGTGATCTCGGAGGCGGCTGCGTCCTGCTGGCGGATGGCGGCCGCAATCGCCATCGTGAGCTGGTTGATCTCCTCCATCACGGCGCTGATCATCCGGATCTGGCTCACGGTTTCCTCGGTCGAGGATTGCACCGTAGCGATCTGCGCGCTGATGTCGCCGGTGGCCTTGGCGGTCTGGGTGGCGAGCGCCTTCACTTCCGAGGCCACGACGGCGAAGCCCCGGCCCGCCTCGCCCGCCCTCGCCGCCTCGATGGTGGCGTTCAATGCCAACAGGTTGGTTTGCTCCGCGATGCAGCGGATCAGGCTGACGACATCGTCGATCCGACTCGCCGATTCGGCGAGCCCGGCGATCGCGCCGGTCGCCCCGCGTGCCATCTCGCCCGCCTTCTCGACCACCTCGGTCGCGCGTCCCAGCTGCTGCGAGATGTCGCGCACGCAGGCGCCGAGCTGCTCGGCGGCGGCCGCCACCGTCGCCACGTTGCTTGACGTCTCCGTGGCCGCCGTCGCCGCCCCGTTCGCTCGCTGGTTGGCGTCGCTCGCGATCGACGACAGCGATTGCGCGGTGTGGCTCATGCGCTCCGTCATCGTTTGCAGCATCGCTCCCACGGCCTCCCGGAAGCTGGCAATCTGCTCTTCCACCTGCTTGCGACGGGCCACCTGGCCGGCGTGTTCGCGCTCCTTGCCGTCCGCAGCGGACTGCTCCGTCTCTCTTTGCCGGCGCAGCGCTGCCCGCATCCGCTCGAGCGACGTCAGGAGGCGGCCGAATTCGTCGTTTCGCTTCGTCTTCACCTCGAGCGAGAAGTCCCCCGAGGCGATCCGCTCGGAGAACGCCATCGCTCCCTGCAACGGGCGGGTAAACGAATAGGCTATGCCGAACGAGAGCAGCAGGCACACCACGCCGGTGCCGGCGGCGAAGCCAATCAGGTTGCGGCGCGAAGCGGTGACGCTCGATTCCGCGGTGGTGCGGAACTCGAAGCCGTAGGCGCTCGCTTCCTCGACCACGAGATCGATGGCCTCCCCGACCGCGTCGGCTTTGCTCATCAGCCTGGACGTCGCGGGCAATTCGACGAGGCCTCCGGCCGGGGGCCGCAGGATTTGCAGGCCGCCCTCGTACCACTCCCGCGCCACGGCCTCCGCCTTCCCGATCGCTTGCGCCGACTGCGAGTGGCTCATGCGCTCGGCGACGATCTTCAGCTCCTCGAACACATCCTTCATCGCGGCCTCGAGCATGGCGACGTTGGCCGCCCGGCCGTCCGGCAGCATGAAGCCGCGCTCCATGGCGGCGCGCGCCTCGTTGAATTTGGCTTGCGCCGCGCGCGCGTGGCTGGTCGCCATGAACGATTTATCGTACAGCCGCACGACCAGGTCGCCGGCCTGGGAGATGGCGTGGACGGCGTACAGCGCAACCCCCGCCGCCAGCACCAGCACCAGGCTGAATGCGAGAACCAGCTTGTAACGAATTGACATCGCGACAACCTTTCCGGCGAGCAAATGATTGGCTCGTCGACGGACGCAAACGCTTGGATTTCAGGTCAATCGCGCGTCCGCCACTGCGACGGCGGACACGACCAATCAGTGCAGCGTCTCCCGGAGCGCGCCGAAAGCGGTGACCGGATCGTCGCCGGCCGCCCCCGACTGCGACTTTGCGTGCTGGCGTCGCTTGGACGAGCTGGTTGCGCGCGCCGGTCCGGCCGCATTCGCCTCCTTGATCAGCTCGTCGAACGCCGCCGCCGTCGCTTCGGCCTTGTTCTCGACCGCGAGGGTCGTCGGCAGCTCGAGAACTCCTCCCGCCGGCGGCTTGAGGATTTTCAACCCGGCCTCGTGCCATTCCTGCGTGAGGCTCGACGCCCTGCGGGCCGACTCGGAGAGGGGGCGACCCGCCGCGGAGAGCATTTTCAGGTCCTGGAGCAGCTCCGCCATGGCGCTTTCGAGGGCCGCGACATTGGTCGCGGGCGTGCTTTCGCGCAGGATGAGCCCCCGCTCCATGGCGGCACGCGCGTCGTTGAAGCGAGCGCGCGCCGCCTGCGCGTATCGCGCCGCCGCCGTCGGAGGCACAGCCACCGCTCGGGCATTGACGGTACCGGTGACGTCCGGCTCCCTGGCTCCGACGACCGAGCGGAAGTAGGAGCGGACAGACTCATCAGAAGCTCCCGCGGTGTTTCCACCGGCATCAGCAGCAGCGGCGACAGCGAGCAGCAGGAGCAGCCTGGAGGTGAAGACGAGCGCGCCTCGGGTGTTCATGGCAGACCTTCCGTATCTCGTTCAATCGGCAACCGTGACCGCCATCTTCATCCGGGGATGAATGGCGCACAGGATGGCGATCTCGCCCGCCTTGTTGAATGTCACCGGCGTCGAGGCGCCCGGCGCCTGCGAACCGAGATTGAACTCGTTCCCGGGCGTGGCGGAGTAGATGTTGTGCGCGATGTTGTCGTCGTTGACGAAATTGACGACGTCGCCCTTTTTCAGCGTCAGGGCGCTCTCCGAGAAGGTCCGGCCCTTCTGCGAGATCGCGTGTTCCGCCGCCAGCGCGACGGCCGAGCCGCCGAGAAAGGCGATCACGACGGCGATGCTGGTGAATCTTCATGTGAAGTCTCCTCCTTGCTGAAGATCGTCTACCGCGGCAGCACCGGGACCGTGGTCGGGTCCATCTCGCTCGTGAGGGTTTTCATGAAGGCCACGAGGTCCGCCTTCTCGTCACCGGTCAGTCCCAGCGGCTTCATCAGCTCGGAACGGCTCGGGCGATCGATTCCGCCCTGGTCGTAGTGGTCCATGACCGCCTCGAGGGTCGGCACGGAACCGTCATGCATGTAGGGGCCTCGGCGCGTGATCTCTCGCAGGCCCGGCGTCTTGAAGGCCTGCTGCATCTTCGGGATGCCGGGGAGCATCTTGCCGCGGCCGATGTCCGGGCTGGCCAGGCCGATGTCGTGGAAGCTGTCGTCGGTGAAATTCCATCCGCTGTGACAGTTCTGGCATTTGCCCTTGGTGTTGAACAGCACGAAGCCGCGCTTCGCCGATTCCGAGATCGCTTTCGTGTCGCCTTCGATCCAACGGTCGAACGGAGCGCGGCCCGATACGACGGTGCGCTCGTACGTGGCGATCGCCTTGGCGATCGTCTCGGGCTTCATGCCTTCCTTGGGGAAGGCCGCCTGGAACAGCGGCGCATATTCCGGGATGGCGTTCAGCTTCTCCATCAGCTGTTCCACCGGAAGGTTCATCTCCACGTCGGCGCGGATCGGTCCGAGGGCCTGCTCCTCGAGCGAGCCGGCGCGGCCGTCCCACATGAAGACTTCCCCGAACGCCGCGTTGACGATGGTGGGCGAGCGCCGCCCCAGTTGCTTCATGTTGTGGCCGACGCCTTTTGGCTGGCCGTCGCCCCATCCATAGGCGGGGTTATGGCAGGAGGCGCAGGAGAGCAGATTGGCCGCGGACAGGCGCGTGTCGAAGAACAGCTTCTTGCCCAGCGCGACTTTTTCCACCGTGTAGGGATTGTCCTTGGGAAACGGAATGGTATCCGGTCGGCGATAGTCGGCCTTCAATTCCTCGACGGAGCTCGCAGGCCCTGCGCTGCGCGCGCCGGCAACCGGCTTCCCCACCGACGCGGTATCGCCCTGCGTTGCCGCCATTGCGACGATGGCAACGGCCGCGACACTCGCCAACAGCGAGCGAAAAGCAATCGACCTCATTGGAAATCCCCCAGCATGCCCCGACAAGAGCTTGGGGGAATCTCGTTAATCTTTAGTAAATTTACTTAAGAATTCAAAGAGTGTTGCAGCCGTGTAAACTACAACCTAGTCGCTCATTATCCAGGGTTGACCATAGTATTCTACTTCCGGTCACCAACGCGATAGTATTCCATGGGTCTCTACTGTTATACCGATTGCCTCTACTATCATACCGATCTGTTCGGTTCGGCCTCCCAAGCATGCCCCCGGTGTGGCCGCCCCGGGTGCTGCTCTTTGCTCCGCGATGCTATAGTCGCACCCGCTCACCCGAGGAGATCCGGCGATGAACAAGCCCACCAACCCTTCGACCGTAGCCCCCGCCGGCATCTCGGCCGAGGAATGGCAGGCGCGCATCGACCTGGCTGCGGCCTATCGCCTGATCGCCCACTACGGCTGGGACGACGTCATCTATAATCACAGCTCAATGCGGGTGCCGGGCGAAGAGCGCAAGTTCCTCATCAAGCGGCACGAGCTCCTCTACACCGAGGTCACGGCGTCCAACCTCGTGAAGGTGAGCATGGACGACGACCTCGACGAATCCGCCGGCGTCAACCGCCCCGGCTTCACCCTGCATGGCGGCGTGCTGTCGGCGCGTCCGGACGTCAACTGCGCGGTGCACGTCCATACCGAGACCGGAATGGGCATTGCCGGGCTCAAATCCGGCCTGCGCATGGTCTCGCAACAGGCGATCCGCTTCTACAATCGGGTCGGCTATCATCCGTACGAGGGCATCACCGAGGATTTTGCCGAGCGCGCACGCATCAATGCGGCGCTCGCCCAGAACCGGGCGCTGATCATGCACAATCACGGCGTGGTTACCGTCGGCAAGACCGTGCGCGAATCTTTCGTGTTGATGAAATATCTGCTGGAGGCGGCCAACATCCAGCTGCGGATGGAAGCAACCGGGGCTGAGCTGATCGAGATTCCGACGGCGATCTGCGAGAAGACTGCCAAGCAATACGAGAAGCACGACAGCGGCCGCGGCTCGGCCGACTGGCCGGCCTACCTGCGCATGCTCGACAGCATCGATCCGAGCTATCGGAATTGACGTCGGCGCCATGACCCCACCCGGCTGCGTGCAAGAACGCGCAGCCACCCTACCCTTTCAGGGGAGGGATGGTGCTCGCTGAGATTCAACACCCACAGAATCGCTACGGAATACGCTGCGGTGTCACTTGCTCCATCCCTCCCCCGCTTGCGGGGGAGGGTGGCGCCGCAGGCGCCGGGTGGGGGCGTCAATCCAGCTTCGCCCCCGAGCGGGCGACCACGTCCGCCCATTTGGCCGAATCCTTGCGGATCAGCGCGGCGAACTCCTCGGGCGTGCCACCGGCTGGCTCGTCGCCGATCAGGGCGAACCGCTCCTTGAATATGGTCGACGCGATGGCGCGGTTGATGGCGGCGTTGAGTTTGTCGACCACCGGACGTGCCACGCCGGCCGGCGCGATCACGCCGCTCCAGGTGCCGGCCTCGTAGCCGGGCACGCCCGCCTCGTCGACCGTCGGCAGGTCGGGGAAGCCGGGCGAGCGGCGTGCCCCGCTCACCGCCAGCGCGCGCACCGTGCCCTGTCGCGCGTGCGGGGCGATCGAGTTGAGGCTCTCGAACATCAGGTGCACGCGGCCGGCGATCAGGTCGTTGATCGCGTTGGCTCCGCCGCGATAGGGAACGTGCACGATCTCGGTCCCGGTCATGAACTTGAACAGCTCGCCGCCCACGTGGCCCGGCGACCCGTTGCTGGACGAGGCGTTGAGGAGCTTGCCGGGGTTCTTCTTCGCCTCGGCGATCAGCTGCGGCACCGACGTGATGGCGACCGTCGGCGAGATCGCCAGCAGCAGGTGGCCGCGCGTGACCAGCGCGATCGGCTGGAAGTCGCGCTCGATGTCGTACGGAACCTTGGCCACCATGTGGCGGGTGATGGCGAGCGCGCCGATCGGCCCCATGCAGATGGTGTAGCCGTCAGGCTCCGCCTTGGCGGTGAGATCGAGGCCGATGGTCAGCGCGCCGCCCGGCCGGTTGTCGACCACGACCTGCTGGCCGATCTCCTTGGCGAGCTCGGCGCCGAGGATGCGGGCGACCGTATCGGTGGCGCTGCCCGGCGCCTGCGGGACGATCAGGCGGAGCGGCTTGTCCGGATAATCGGCCGCCGCGCTACTCGCCAGCGTGGCGGCGAGCAGCACCAAAACGAAGCGTAAGAAGCCCATGATTTCCTCCCCGGCACGCACGCTACGGAGCTACACCCGGTTGCCGGCGCTCCAGCTCCAGAAGTCGCGGCCTTCCTCGCGCATGAAGCGCGCCAGCACCATGTTGTGCACTTCGGACGCGCCGTCGACCAGGCGCGCCGAGCGCGACGCCCGATAGACCCATTCCAGGATCGTGTCCTTGGAAAAGCCGCGCGCGCCGTTGAGCTGGATCGCGACGTCGGCGGCCAGGTGCAGCGTGTCG
Source organism: uncultured Alphaproteobacteria bacterium (assembly GCA_963777755.1). Lineage (GTDB taxonomy): Bacteria > Pseudomonadota > Alphaproteobacteria > Rhizobiales > Xanthobacteraceae > DATFWC01. Next base: position 294,376 of record CAVZSC010000034.1, on the reverse strand, counting down.
GCGACCTGCACCTTGGCCATCGAGACTTCCTTGCGGGCGCGGTCGCCCTGATCGAGCTTCCAGGCGGCGTGCATGGTGAGGAGCCGGCCGATCTGGATCTGGTGCGCCACCTGGCCGAGCTTGATCTGCACGCTTTCGCGGTCGGCAAGCTTGATCCCAAAACCTTCGCGGCGCCCGACGTACTCCTGCGCGATCTCGAGGCAGCGCTTGGAGAAGCCGAGCCAGCGCATGCAATGGGTGAGCCGCGCCGGACCAAGCCTGATCTGCGTCACGCGCAAGCCGTCGCCGACGTTGAGCAGCACGTTCTCGTCCTCGACCTCGAGCCCTTCGAACTCGAGCTCGCAGTGGCCGCCGTGCTCCTCCGGCCCCATGATGCCGATGCGCCGCACGATGCGCCAGCCAGACTGGTCGCGATCGTAGAGGAATGCGGTGAGCCCGCGCCGCTTGTCGTCGGAGGTGCGCGCCATCAGGATGAAGTGCTTCGCCCCCCCGGCGCCGGTGATGAACCACTTGCGACCGCGGATCACCCACTTGCCGCCGACCCGCTCGGCCTTGGTCATGATCATGCTCGGATCGGAGCCGCCGCCCGGTGCCGGCTCGGTCATGGCGAACGACGACTTCACCCTGCCCTCGACGATCGGCCGCAGCCACCGTTCCTTCTGCGCCGGCGTGCCGACGCGCGCCAGCAGGCTCATGTTGCCGTCGTCGGGCGCCATGCAGTTGAGCGCGAGCGGCCCGAAGATCGAGCGCGCCGCCTCCTCGTACAGCACCGCCCAGGCGACGATCGGCAGCGCCATCCCGCCGAACTCCTTGGGCGATTGCGGCGCCCACAGGCCCACCGCCTTCGCCTTCTCCTGCACCGGCGCAAGGCGCGCGAGCGGGATGTTCTCGTGCTCGGAAAAATTTTCCGGATCGGCCTCGAGCGGCAGCACGTGCTCCTCGATGAAGGCGCGCGTGCGCACGCGGAGATTCTCGATCTCGGGCGAAAGGGTGAAGTCCATGGGCAACTCTCTTGTGAGTCGACGTAGGGTGGGCAAAGGCGCGCGATCCGCCGCCTATCCGCGTGGGCAAAATCGCACGCGCGCCGTGCCCACGCGAGATGCAGAGGGAGCGATTTTGCCCACCCTACGAAGAACGAGGCGGGCAGACTACCCCTCAAGTCCCGCGCAGCGCCAGCACCTGGCCGCCGTCGACCACGATGGTGGCTCCCGCCATGTAGGCGCCGGCCTGCGACACCAGCAACAGGAGCGCGCCGTCGAGGTCGCGCTCCTGGCCGAACCGGCCCGCCGGGATGTCGCGGGTCATGCGGGCGCCCTCCCCTTCGAGGTAATCGCGGTTGAGCTCGGTGATGACGAACCCGGGCGCGATCGCGTTCACCCGCACGCCCTTGAAGGCGAGCTCGAGCGCGAGCGAGCGCGTGAGCTGGATGACGCCGGCCTTGGCGGTCGCGTAGGCGACCGTCCCCTTGGACACGCCGAGCCCGAGGATCGACGCGATGTTGACGATGCTGCCCTTGCGGTTCGCCGCCAGCATCCGGCGCGCCGCCTCCTGGGCCCAGAAGAAGACCGCGTCGAGATTGGTCGACAGCACGCGCCGCCACCCGGCCTCGTCAAGCTCGACGGCGCGGTCGGAGTGCGCGACGCCCGCATTGTTGACCAGGATGGTGGCGGTGCCGAACGCCTGCTCGGCGACGTCGAACGCGTGCGCGATCGCCGCATGATCGAGAACGTCGGCTTCCGCCACGATGGCGCGGCCGCCGTTCGCCTCGATGCGTGCCCTGACGGCATCGAGCCGCGCGCGGCGGCGCGCCACCAGCGCGACGGCGGCGCCGTTTGCCGCCAGCACCTCGGCGAAGCGCACCCCGAGCCCGCTGGAGGCGCCGGTGACCAGCGCGACCTGGCCGGACAGATCGAACAGCTCGGATGCTTTCATGCCTGTCTCCTCAACGACCGTACAGCCGGCCCGGCAGCCACGTGGCCAGCGCCGGGACGAACCACAGCACGACCAGGAAGGCGAGCTGGATCGCGACGAACGGAATAATGCCGACGTAGATGTGGCGCGTGGTGATCTCCGGCGGGGCGACGCCGCGCAGGTAGAACAGGGTCGGCCCGAGCGGCGGATGCATATACGAGGTCTGCAGGTTCACCGCCATCATGATGCCGAGCCAGACCGGGTCGACACCCTCCAGCTTGAACAGCGCGGGCGCGACGATCGGCACCACCACGAAGATGATCTCGAACGCATCCATCACGAAGCCGAGGAGGAACATCGCCAGCATGACGGCGAGGATCGCGCCGGCAGTGCCGCCCGGCAGATCGGCGAGCGCGCGGTGCACCATGTCGTCGCCGCCGAGCCCGCGGAACACCAGGCTGAAGAACGTCGCGCCGATCAGGATGGTGAAGATCATCGTGATGATGTGGGTCGCCTTCGTCATCACGGGCATCAGGATGGCGCGGCGAAATTCCGGATGCCCCCGGTTCTTGACGAGGGCGAGCACGAGCGCCCCGACCGCCCCGAGCGAAGCCGATTCGGTCGGCGTCGCCAGGCCGCCCAGGATCGACCCGAGCACCACCAGGATGAGCAGCACCGGCGCGACCAGCACTTCGATGAGCCGGCGCGCGAGCCCGAGCCCGGTCGGCGCGCCGGGCTCGGGCGGAACCGCCGGCGACGACTTCGGGCGAAAGATCGCCATGGCGATCAGGTAGAGGATGTACAGGCCGACGAGAGCGAAGCCCGGGATGATGGCGGCGGCGAACAGGTCGGCGATCGACACCGAGTTCGGGCGCGAACACGCCCTTCGCCAACTGGGCCGACTGGTAGGAGGCGTTGAGCTGGTCGCCGAGCAGCACCAGCACCGTGGCCGGAGGGAAGATCTGCGCCAGGGTCGAGGTGGCGGCGACCGTGCCGGCCGCCAGCCGCGGGTCGTAGCCGTGCCGCACCATGGCGGGCAGCGTGATCAGCCCCATGGTCACGGCGGTGGCGCCGACCACGCCCTTGGCGGCGGCCAGCAGGGTTCCGACGATCGCCGCCGAGATCGCGAGCCCCCCGCGCAACGCGCCGAACAGCCGCCCCATGGTCTCGAGCAACTCTTCGGCGATGCCGGAGCGCTCCAGCATCACGCCCATGAAGACGAACAGCGGGATGGCGAGCAGGATGTCGTTCGTCATCACGCCGAACACCCGCTGCGGCAGCGCGCCGAGCAGCGCGAAATTCATCACGCCGGCCGCATCGGCGATCAGCGCAAAGGCGAGCGACACGCCGCCGAGCGTCAGCGCCACCGGATAGCCGGCCATCAGCAGCGCGCACAGCGCCACCACCATCAGCACCGCCAGGATCTCCGGCACACCCATCTCAGGGCGACGCGACGCTGTCGCGTCGCCGCAACACGGCGGCGGCACGGAGCGCCTGCGCGACGCCCTGCAGCGCCATCAGCACGGCGAACAGCGGGATCAGGGTCTTGAGCAGGAACACGGCGGGCAGACCGCTCGCCTCGCGCGAGCGCTCGAGGATCGCCCAAGAGCGGCCGACGTAAGGCAACGACAGAAGAGCGAGCGTGAGGGCGAACGGGATCAACAGCAGAAGCGCGCCGAGAAGGTCGACCAGGGCCTTATGGCGCGGCGCGGCATCGGCATAGAACACGTCCACCCGCACGTGGCCGTTCGCGGCGAGCGTCCAGGCGGCGGCCAGCATGAACAGCGCCGCGTGGGCGTAGATGATCGATTCCGACAGCCACAGCGAGCCGAGCCCCATGGCATAGCGGGCGACCACCACGAGGAATTGCAGCAGCACGGTCGCCAGCAGGCACCAGGTCGCGGCGCGGCCGACGGCGCCCGTCAGCCGGTCGATGCGGTCGGCAATGGGGATCAGCGAAACGGAGCTGCGCATGGTCACCGGGCGAGCTGGCGAGCCTCGGGGGACGTTGAGGGCCGCGCGTCGATTGGCTACACTATCGCAATGTCCGACCATGAACACGACCATGACCACGATCACGAGCACGGCTCCGAGCTCAGCGAGATGCAGCTGCGGGTCCGCGCGCTCGAGACCATCCTGACCGAGAAGGGGTACATCGACCCCGCCGCGCTCGACCTCATCGTCGAGGAATACGAGACGCGGATCGGCCCGCACAACGGCGCCCGCGTGGTGGCGAAGGCGTGGAGCGATCCCGCATTCAAGCGCCGCCTGGTCGAGGACGCCACCAAGGCGATCGCCGAGCTCGGTCTCGTCAGCCGCGTCGGCGACCACCTGATCGCGGTGGAGAACACGCCTCAGCGCCACAACATGATCGTGTGCACCTTGTGCTCCTGCTATCCGTGGGAGGTGCTCGGGCTGCCGCCGGTCTGGTACAAATCGGCGCCCTACCGCTCGCGCGCCGTGTCCGATCCGCGCGGCGTGCTCGCCGATTTCGGCGTCACGCTGCCGGCGGACACCGAGATCCGCGTGTGGGACTCGACCGCCGAGACGCGCTTCATCGTGCTGCCGATGCGGCCAGCCGGCACCGAGGGCTGGAGCGAGGAGCGCCTCGCCGACCTGGTCACGCGCGACGCCATGATCGGCACCGGGCTGCCGCGACGTCCGCAGGAGGCACGCTCGTGAACGGCGTACACGACATGGGCGGCATGCACGGGTTCGGCAAGGTCGAGCCCGAGGCCGACGAGCCGGTGTTCCACGCGCCGTGGGAAGGCCGCGTGCTGGCGCTGACGCGGGCGATGGTCTACACGGGCGAGTGGAACATCGACATGTCGCGCTCCGCGCAGGAGAACCTGCCGCCGCAAGTCTATCTCGGCGTCTCCTACTACAAGCGCTGGGAGCTGGGCATGGAGCAGAACCTCCTCGCCAAGGGGCTGGTGAGCGCGGACGAGCTCGCCGCCGGCCATGCGCTGCACCCGGCGAAGCCGGTGCAGCGCACGATGTCGGCGCAGGACATCGGCGCCGCGCTGACGCGCGGCAAATACGGGCGGGCACCGGCGGCGCCGGCGCGCTACAAGATCGGCGACTGGGTGCGCGCCAAGAACATTCACCCCGCGACGCATACCCGGCTTCCCCGTTACGTGCGAGGGCACACGGGCACGATCGAGCGCATCCAGGGCTGTCACGTGTTTCCCGACAGCGTCGTGCTCGGCACCGGCGAGAGCCCGCAATGGCTCTACACGGTCGTATTCAACGGCCGGGACCTGTGGGGGGAGAGCTCCGATCCGACCGTGAAGGTTTCGATCGAGGCGTTCGAGCCCTACCTGGAACCTACATGAGCTGTCGTTCCGGGCGAGCATGACGAGCGGCGCTTGGCCGCTCGTCGCGAGACCCGGAACCCATACGTGACCGCCTCATGAGTAAGATCGATCCTACCGCTGCACGCCACGCCACGGAAGCAGTGCCCAGCATTCCGCGCGACAGCGAGGGCCCGGTGTTCCGCGAGCCGTGGGAGGCGCAGGCCTTCGCCATGGCGCTCAAGCTGCACGAGCGTGGCCTGTTCACCTGGCCCGAGTGGGCGGCGACGCTCGCGGACGAGATCAAGCGCGCGCAGGCGGCCGGCGATCCGGATACCGGCGAGACCTATTACCATCACTGGCTGGCGGCGCTCGAGCGGCTCACCGCCGAGAAGGGGGTCGCCAGCCGCGATACGCTCGCCCGCTATCGCCACGCCTGGGACCACGCGGCCGACCGCACGCCGCACGGGGAGCCGATCGAACTCAAGCCGGAAGATTTCCGGTAAGTCACACCGCGAACATGCGCTCGCTCGCCATGTAGCCGAGCAGCAGCAGCACGCCGAAGGCGAGCACCAGCACGGCCGCGGCCGCTTCGGCGCCGAGCAGGGCAAGCGAGCCCCATCCGGTGCGAGCCTTGGCGAGACGCACGGCCAGATCGGTCGCCGTGACCGTCACGGTGGCGATGACCGCCACCGTGATGGCGGTTCCGAGCCCCATGATGAAGGTCGAGGCGATCCCGGCCCAGAATATGCCCTGGGCGAGGGTGAACACGAGCACCAGGATCGCGCCCGAGCACGGCCTTAAACCCACCGCCACAATCGCCGTGAGCCCGCGCTTCCAGCCGCCCGGACCGGCCAGATCCTGCGGCTCGGGGCCGTGCGAGTGCCCCGCATGGTCGTGGTGGTCATGCGCATGATGGCCGTGGTCGTGATGCGCATGCTCGTCGTGATCATGGTGGTGGTGATCATGATGATGATTGTGGTCGTGCAGCGTCGCTCCGCCGGCCGCGGCCGCCGCCAGCACGGGCTGCGGCGCGAGCCGCGCATGCAGCGCGAAGAGGAACGCGCGTCCCTTGACCCACACGAGCCGCGCGCCGATCGCCGCGATGAGCGCGAAGCTCACGAGCTCGATGTAGTTCACCGCCCGCCCCATGGTTGGGGCCGTCACGCCGATCAAGCCCGCGGCGATGCCGACGACCGCGACCGCCACCAGGGCCTGCAGCATGGCGGAGGCGAACGACAGGATCACGCCGCGACGCCACGTCTCTTGGTTGGCCACCAAGTAGGAGGAGATCACCGCCTTGCCGTGCCCCGGGCCCGCCGCGTGGAAGATGCCGTAGGCGAGCGAGAGACCGAACAGCGCCCACACGGCGCTGCCGTCAGTCCTGGCCGCGCGAATCGTTGCCCGCAGCCCGAGATAGAATTCCGCCTGCTTCGCCATGATCCAGCCGACGATGCCCTCCGGCGGCGGCGCAGGCGGCGCCGCGGGCGGCCGACCGACCCCGAACGGCGAGCCCTGCGCGAACGCCGCGTCGAGCGCGCCCAGCGCCAGCGCGCCCAGCGCCACGGCGGCCGTGACGGCAGCGAGCGTCAGGACCAGGATGCCGGCATGGTTGCGACGCAAGCGCGTCACGGGCATGTCACCGCAATCCGGTTGGCGAATTGCGCGCCATAGTTGCTCGACGTCATCGAATTGAAGAACGATTCGCCCACCTGGCGGCCCTGGGTGGCCGGGTCGTTCGGCCGCGCCACTGCGACCTTGCACACGGCCGGCGCCCCTTTCAACGCCACCGGATCCTTCTCGGCGAAGGCAAAATCGACGAAGAAGCTCGGGTCGTAAATCTCGAGCTGCAGGCTCTTGGCCTTCACCGGCGTCTTGAGCGGCAACACGAAATTGAGCGTGAGCACGCTGTCGGCATATTCGAGATAGTAATCGACCGGATCGACGAACACCGCCTTCTTTCCGTCCGCCTTCCCTTGCGTGAAGTAGTCGAACTCCTTGAGCGACGTCACGTTGGTCTCGGCGAGCGGCTTGAGCTCCTCGCGGGTGAACTCGCCCTTCTTCTTGGTTTCGATGCCCTGCGTCGCGAAGGCCGAGAACATGTCGTCGAAGGTCCAGGCATGCTTGATGCCGGTGATCGTGCCGTCCGGCGCGTAGACGACCTCGCTCTTCATCGTCACCCAAACGTGCGGATGCGCGAGCGCCGGACCGGTCACGAGCGCGGCGGTCAGCGCGAGAAGGCAGGCGGCAATACGGCGCATGAGGATCTCAGGTCATGGAGTGATCAAGCGGCGGCACCATAGCATGAAGTTCGGCGGAATGGAGGCCGAAAGCGCCCTAAACCCCGGCGGAGCCGCCGTCGGCGCGCGGGTCGTGGGCGCCTTCCAGGGTACCGGCGGGATGCAGCACCACGGCGCCGAGATGGCCCATGAGATCGGAGTAGGGCTCCGCCAGGAACTCGACGTCGTGACCGGCGGACAGAAGCTGGTCGGCGAGATTCGCATCGAAGCGGGATTCCAGCCGAAGGTTGGTATGAGGAGAGCCCCAGGTGCGGCCGAGCAGCCAGCGCGGCGCCTCGATCGCGTCGGCCAGCGGCCGGCGAAACAACACATGGCGGGTGTAGAGCGCGGCTTGGGTTTGCGGCTGCCCGTCACCCCCCATAGTACCATAGGCCATTGCCCGGCCGTCCTTGAGCACGGCGAGCGCCGGGTTGAGCGTGTGGAACGGGCGGCGGCCAGGCTCGAGCGGATTGAGGGCGCCCGGATCGAGCGAGAAGCTCGCGCCACGGTTCTGCATCAGCACGCCGGTGCGCGGCAGCACGCAACCGGATCCGAACTCCCAATAGAGCGACTGGATATAGGAGACGACGAGGCCGGACGCATCCGCCGCCCCCATCCAAACCGTATCGCCTTCGCCCGAGCGGGCCGGCCAGGCGGCCGCTTTGCGGCGATCGATCTTCAGGGCTTCCACGTCGAGGAACCGCGCATCGAGGTAGCGATCGACCGGCTGCGCCAGGCGATCGAAATCGGTGATGACTCGGTCGCGGAGGCGAAACGCGCGCTTGGTCGCCTCGACCAGGCCATGGATGTGGTCGAAGCTCTCGGCCTGCGTGACGCGCAGTCGCTCGAACAGACCGAGGATGACGAGCGACGCCAGCCCCTGGGTGGGCGGCGGCGTATTGTAGTGCGTACCCGACGCCAGCGACAGCGAGAGCGGCTCGCGCAGATTGGCCTGATACCGCGTAAGGTCGCGCCGCGTGACCGGGCTGCCGATGCGCTCCAGGTCGGCGGCGATCTCGCGGCCGACGTCGCCGCGATAGAAGTCGTCGAGCCCCGCATGGGCGAGGTGGTCGAGCGTGTCGACGAGCGTGCGCTGGCGGAGCACCGCGCCTTCGGCCGGCGGCTTGCCGTCGACGAGGAACGCGGGGGCGAAGCCGGGTACGTGCTCGAGCTCGGCGAGCTTGTCCGCGGTGAGGCGCGCCTGGCTGCGCGTCACCGCAACGCCGTCTTGCGCGTGACGGATCGCCGGGGCAAGCAGCGCCGCGAGCGACATCCTGCCGCCGAATGCGCGCGCCGCCTCATGCGCCAGCGCCCAGCCGCCGATCGCACCGGGCACCGTGAGCGCCGCGAGCGGCCCGCGCGCCGGGATCGTCTCGTGATCGCGATAGAGGTCGCGCCGCGCCTGCTCGCCCGCAAAGCCCGCCGCCTCGATCGCGCGGATGCGACCCCGGGGCTCGCGGAACAGCCAGAAGCCGTCGCCCCCGATGTGGTTCATGTGCGGATAGACGGCGGCGATCGTGGCCGCCATCGCGATCATCGCTTCGATCGCATTGCCGCCTTCGGCGAGCGCGTCGCGGCCGGCGGCGGCGCGATGCGGCGCACAAACGACGGCGCCTCGATGTCCGGCGGAATGAATATCCATGCGAGAAAGAGGGCCCTACGTCGTGCCAACGGTCCGCGTGCACTGCAGCGAGGATGGTGTCCAGCAAAATCGGGTAACTACGTATCGATTCCGTCAAGCCTGTTAAGCCACCATTTAGCGACAATGTTCAAGATTGCGCACAGCTGGCGCCTCCGGCCGCCGATGCCGAAATCATCGGTCCTTAGCGGGATAGCCAAAGGCCGGAAACCCGCCCTCCTCGACGCTGCGTCCAATCGCGCTTCCGGCTTGATTCCATCCCCATTTGGTCGTAAGTCGCCGGCATCCGGCTGGAACGCAACACGCCAGGACCTCATGGATCAGACCGTCCAAAGACCGCTCGGCCGACGCATCAACTGGATCAACGTCTCGACCGTCCTGAGCGCCGCCATCCTGATCGGTGCCGAGGTGTTCGGTGCCGCGTTCGCCGGCGGCTGGGCGGTGGCGGGGCTGTTGAACCTCGGCCCGTACGGCGTCTATGCGGCACAGGGGGTGTTCTTCCTCATCGGCGTCGCGGTGATGATCGGGTTCGTGCGCCACGCCCAAAGCGTCGAGCCGTTCGTCCAGCGCAGCTGAACCGGCCACCGGGTTCGACGGCAGCGCCGGAGCCAATCCCCAACGGCTGGTGTTGTTGCGGACAACGACACCAAATTTGGGGTCAAAACCCTCGCGCCATGCTGGTCATCGATAATCTCTCCCTGCGCATTGCCGGACGCCTGCTGATCGACGATGCGTCGGCGCAGATCCCGACCGGCGCGCGGGTCGGCGTGGTGGGGCGCAACGGATCCGGCAAGACCACGCTGTTCCGCGCAATCGCGGGCGAGCTCGGCGCTGAGCAAGGCAAGATCACGACGGCGAAGCGCGCCCGCATCGGACGGCTCGCCCAGGAGGCGCCGGACGGACCGCAGAGCCTGTTGGACGTGGTGCTCGCCGCCGACGCCGAGCGCACCGCCCTGCTGGCGGCGGCCGAGCAGGAGCACGACGCCCACCGGCTGGCCGACGTGCACACGCGGCTCGCCGACATCGCCGCCCATGCGGCGCCGGCGCGCGCGGCCGGGATCCTGGCCGGGCTCGGCTTCTCGGCGCAAGAGCAGCAGCGGCCGTGCGCGTCGTTCTCCGGCGGCTGGCGCATGCGCGTCGCGCTGGCGTCGCTCCTGTTCTCCGAGCCGGACCTGCTCCTGCTGGACGAGCCGACCAACTACCTCGACCTCGAGGGCACGCTGTGGCTGCAGGACTACCTCGCGCGCTATCGCCATACGGTGCTGGTGATCAGCCACGACCGCGACCTGCTCGACAGCGCGGTGTCGCATATCCTCCACCTCGAGGGCCGCAAGCTCGCGCTCTATCGCGGCAATTACTCGTCGTTCGCGCGCCAGCATCGCGAGCGCCAGACGCTCGACGTCAAGCGTGCGCGCCACCAGGAGGCGGAACGCAAGCGCATCGAGACGTTCGTGGCGCGCTTCCGGGCCAAGGCGACCAAGGCGCGCCAGGCGCAGTCGCGCCTCAAGCTGCTCGCCAGGCTCGAACCGGTCGAGGCGATCGTCGACGAGGCGGTGCGCGATATCGACATCCCGTCGCCGGCCAAGCCGTTGTCGCCGCCGATCATCGCGTTCGAGAACGTGGCGGTGGGCTACGACGGCGAGCCGGTGCTGCGGCGGCTCAACCTGCGCATCGACGACGACGACCGCATCGCCCTCATCGGTGCCAACGGCAACGGCAAGTCGACCTTCGCCAAGCTCCTGGCGGAGCGCATGACGCCGCTCGAAGGCCGCATCACCCGCGCCGACAAGCTCGACGTCGCCTATTTCGCGCAGCATCAGCTCGACGAGCTCAAGGCGAACGAGAGTCCCTACGACCACATCCGTGCGCTGATGCCGGACGCGCCTGAAGCCAAGGTGCGCGCGCGGGTGGGGAGGATCGGGTTTTCCGGCGCGGCGGCCGACGCCAAGGTCGCGACGCTGTCGGGCGGCGAGAAGGCACGCCTCATGCTCGGCATGGCGACGTTCGGCGGCCCACACCTCGTCATCCTCGACGAGCCGACCAACCACCTCGACATCGACAGCCGCGCCGCCCTGATCGAGGCGATCAACGAGTATGCGGGCGCGGTGGTGCTGATCTCGCACGACCGCCACCTGATCGAGGCCTGCGCGGACCGGCTGTGGCTGGTCGCCGAGCGCAACGTCTCGCCGTTCGACGGCGACCTCGACGACTACGGCCGCCTGGTCCTGTCCAACCGCCGGGCGACCGAGGGCCACGATGGCGGGCCGCGCGACGACGCGTCGAACCGGCCTTCGCGCCAGGAGATCCGCCGGGCCGCGGCGGAGAAACGCGCCGAGCTTGCCCCACTGCAGCAGCGGATCAAGCGCGCCGAAGCCGCGATCGGGCGGCTGACCAAGGAGCTCGTCCGCCTCGATGCGGCGCTCGCGGCACCGGATCTCTATGCCGATCCCGTCAAGGCTTCCGGTCTCGCCAAGGACCGCGCCGACGCGGCGCGCGCCCTGGAGGCGGCGGAGACCGACTGGCTCACTGCCAGCACCGAATATGAGAACGCGATGGCGGTGGACGGCTGACGCTTCAGAGCCACTCGATATGCGCCTTGATGGCTTTGCGGGCGTCGTCGATCCAGCCGTGCGGCCGCGCCTTGTCGATCATGCCGGCGAGCGCCTGCTGCCAGGCGGCGTCATCCGCAACCTCCGGCCGGCCGCGCAGCGCCGCTTCGAGCACCCAGGCGGTGTCGGCGTCGGCGAGCTCGGCCGTCCCGGCCAAGGCGGCGCGCACCGCATCGAGCTCGGCGCGGCTCCCCTCCACCACCAGCTTGAAGGCGCGGAAATTGTCGCGATCTTCGAGCCGCATCGTGCGGTCGGCCATGAGCTTCACGAACACAGCTGATCCCCCGTTTCCATGCGCATCAGGTGAGTTGGATGAGGCCTGCCTCACCGTCCTCGGTACCGAAACCGACGACAGCGCCGTCCCGGCTCCATGCCAGCGCCGAGACCGATCCTGCGCCCGGCTTGCGGGCGAGGATCTCGGCGCCGTCCTCCAGACGCATCAGCAGCACCATGCCATCCTCGTAGCCGACCGCGACCACGTCCTGCTGCGGATGCGATGCCACGATGGCGACGCGCTGGTCATGCGACGCCAGCAATCTGGGCGTCTTGCCCATCGGCCCGTCCTTGCTCTGGAACGGCCAGACGACGAGTTGCTCGAAGCCCGAGGTCGCAAGCGACTTGCCGCCCGGCGTCCACGCCATCGAGCGCACCTTGGCGGTGTAACCCGCCATGCGCATGTCCTTGCGGTCGGCGAGCCGCCAGCCATGCAGGGTCGGCTCCTGCATGGCGGTGACCAGGAATTTGCCGTCCGCGCTGAAGGTCACGTCGAGGTGGGAGCCTTTCCATTCGAGTCGCTCGACCCCCGCGCTCGCGTTCGGATACCAGAGCGTCACGCCGCCGTAGTGCGCGACCGCGAGGCGCAGCCCGCGCGGCGCAAAGGCGAGCCCACCCGCGCTCGACGCGAGCTCGAGCGACTTTTCCTCTCCCTTGGCGTTCTTGACGCACGCGGTCTTGCCGACCGACCACGCCACCGCACCCTCCGGGCCGGTGGCGATCCGGTCGATCCAGCGGCGCTTCGCATCGGTGACGATCGTCCGGCTTTCGCCCGCGGCGTCGGTCGCAACGACCTTGCCATCATCGCCGGCGGTCAGCACGCGTGTGGCATCGGCTGCGCCGCAGAGGATGCCCCCGGAATGCACGTCGAGCCGGCGGGGCTCGCCCTCGGGCGGCACCATCAGGAGGGCCTCTTCGCCCAGCACGAAGAAGGCGGCGCGGTCGAGGAAATGCAGCCCGACCACCGGCGCACCGGCCGCGACCGGTCGCGCGCGACCGGCGACAGACGCGATCCCGGCGCGATCGTCAGACACGGTTAGAGGCCGTCACGCGAGGCAGCTCTCGAAGCCTTTGCGGATCTTGTCCTCGTCGAGGTTGCGCCCGATGAACACGATCCGGCTTTCGCGCTTCTCATCCTCGCCCCATGGCCGCTGGTGGTCGCCGTCGAGGATCATGTGCACACCCTGGAACACGAAGCGGTCAGGATCGTCCTTGAACGACAGGATGCCCTTGGTGCGCAGGATGCTCGGGCCGTCCTTGGCGACCAGGTCCTGCACCCATGGGAAGAACCGGTCGGGATCGAGCGCCTTGTCGGTCCGAAACGAGAGCGATTGCATCTCCTCGTCGTGATAGTGCTTCAAGCCATGATGATGGTGATGACCATCATGGTGATCGTGGCCGTGGTGGTGGCCGTCGTGATCGTGGCCATGATCGTGATCATGCTCCGCGGTCTCGAGAAACTCGGGCTCGATGCTGAGGATGCGGTCGAGATCGAAGGCGTTGCGTCCCAGCACCTCGGGCAGGGGCACCTGGCAGCGCTCGGTCACGTGCACGCGGGCGTAGGGGTTGATGGCGCGGATGCGCATCTCCACCTCGCGCAATTGGCCGGGCTCCACCAGGTCGGTCTTGTTCACCAGGATGACGTCGGCGAAGGCGATCTGGTTCTTCGCCTCCGGGGCGTCCTTGAGCCGCTCGTTGAGCCACTTGGCGTCCGCCACCGTGACCACCGCGTCGAGCTTGGTCTTCTTGCCGACCGCATCGTCGACGAAGAAGGTCTGCGCCACCGGCGCCGGGTCGGCGAGCCCGGTGGTCTCGACGATGATCGCGTCGAACTTGCCCTTGCGCCGCATCAGCCCGTCGATGATGCGGATGAGGTCGCCGCGCACGGTGCAGCAGATGCACCCGTTGTTCATCTCGAACACTTCCTCGTCCGCCCCCACGACGAGGTCGTTGTCGATGCCGATCTCGCCGAACTCGTTGACGATCACGGCATATTTCTTCCCGTGCGGCTCCGACAGGATGCGGTTCAGCAGCGTCGTCTTGCCGGCACCGAGATAGCCGGTCAGCACCGTGACGGGGACTTTTTCTGACATGCCTTGCTCCTTGCGCCCGCAGATATAGGGGGGCGCGCCGGGCGAGGCAACGACGGGAGAGCTTGGCAGGCTGCTACAGTGCCGCCGCGGCCTCCGTCTCCGGCTTGATCTCGATCCGCGAGCCGTCGGCGAACTCGACCGTCACCGGACCGCGCGGCCCGAGCTGCACGGTGACCTGGTCGCTGCCGTCGCCGAAGGTCAACGTGGCCGTGTGGCCGGAGACCGCGACGTCGGTGCCGTCCGCCGACAGGCCTTCGCCAAGTCTCAGGACCGTATTGAGGTCGGCATAGATCGTGTCCTTTCCGTCGCCCGCGCCGAATCGGACCACGGAGTTGATGCCGACCGAGATCACGTCATCGCCCGCCCCGCCGGAGACATCCGCCCCGCCTGCGGATGAGATTGTGTCGTTGCCCGCCCCGGCGTCGGCGACGCTGTCGCTCCACATTGCAATCCGATCGTCGCCCTCGCCGCCGTCCACCTTGCTTTCCGACCAGGCGCTGATGCTGTCGTTGCCGGCGCCGCCCCGGACGAGCGTGTTCGACCACGCCCTGATCCTATCGTTCCCCTCCCCGCCGTCGGCCTCGCTCTCCGCCCAGATATTGATCTCGTCGTCTCCAGCCGCTCCATGCACTTTGGATTCCGACCAGGCCCGGACCGAATCGTTGCCGCCCCCGGCGTCGACGACGCTGCGCGCCCAGACATCCACCGTGTCGTCGCCGGCACCGGCGTCGACCAGGCTGTCGGACCACCCCTTGAGCTTGTCGTTGCCGTCGGTGCCTGGGAGCATGTTCAGGCCGAGTTCCTGCAGCCGGAGCAGAAACGCCTGGACTACGGGGGAAAGTCCGTTGCCGTTCGGGCCTTGTTCCGCCGGCGCGTTCGGCTGGGCCTCCGCGGTTGTACCTTGTGGCAGTGGTGCTGGAGGCTCCGTGAACCGCGGACCGGCTGGTGCCTCGATGAGAACGGCTGGCTTGTACTAGGCGGACTGGAGCGAGATTTCGATCATCGAGATACTCCGACACGAACGACACAAGGCATGCCGCTGGAGCAAGCTGCGTGCCAGGAGCTGGCATCGAGAACTGCCGGCAATTCGGCCTCACGCCTCGCAGCGCGAAGGGGAAAACATTGCCCGAAGGCAATTCTTTCCCAGCGCGTCGTGTGTCGCGGAGACGGTGGCAGGCAGAATCTGCGCGACGAGGTCGGCGCTCGGGTGCCGTGCGGATCGAGGGCCTGTGGAGAGGTGCCGAGTTCGGTTTACCACTAGTGCCGCCGAGTTGAAGTTCCTACCCCGCTTGCCGCAATCTCATTTAGGAACTTCAACTCGTAAAGCGGCACTAGAATCATAGAGTTGCTAGTGCCCCTTTCGCTTCCGAAGCTCGTGCTGGGGTGCTGCAAGGGGGGACGAGCTTCGGAAGCGGGGGCACTAGGCTCAAATCTCTTGTGAAGGAGCCCGTCCAGGCCGTAAATCAGGGCTGATGCGAACCGCGGTTGCGCCTCGCCCGGTCGAGGCCACGATCATCCGTCCGGCAACAGGTGCCGACCTCGAGGCGCTGGTCGCCCTCGAGCGGCACGCCTTTGCCGCCGACCGCATCTCGCGCCGCGGCTTCCGCCGCTTCGTCACCTCCGACAGCGCCGCCGTGCTGGTCGCCGAGATCGACGGCTGCCTCGCCGGCTATGCGCTCGTGCTGTTCCGTTCCGGCAACGCGATCGCGCGCCTCTATTCGATCGCCGCGACACCGACTTTCGCCGGCCGGGGCGTCGGGACAACCCTGCTGGCGGCGGCCGAGGCGGCAGGCCTGGCGCGCGGCGCGAGCCAGCTGCGGCTCGAGGTGCGGGAGACGAACGTCCCGGCGATCGCCCTCTACCGCAAGGCGGGCTACCGACTGTTTGGCCGGCGTCCGCATTACTATCAGGACGGGGCGCCGGCGCTCCGGTTCGAGAAGCGTCTCGCGCCCTCCCTTGCGGCGCGGCGCCCACCGCCGCCCTATTTCCACCAAACCAGCGAGTTCACGTGCGGGCCGGCCTGCATGATGATGGCGCTGGCCTGGGCCGATCCGTCGTTTCGACCGGATCCGGGGCTGGAGTTCAGGCTGTGGCGCGAGGCGACGACGATTTTTACCACCTCCGGTCCGGGCGGCTGCGAACCTTTCGGGGTTGCGGTGACACTGAAGCGTCACGGACTTGTGCCAGAGATTCATGCCAGCCGCGAGGGACCCTATTTCCTCGACACGGTGCAGTCGCCCGACAAGCGGCGGATCATGCGGCTCGCCCAGGACGAGTTCCGACGCGACGCCGCGGCGTTGAACATTCCGATTCATCTTGCACCGCTCCACGAATCGGGGCTCATGGAAGCGTTGGGGAAAGGTGCACTCGCCATCGTACTCGTCTCCGGCTACCGGATGGTGCGTCGAAACGTGCCGCACTGGATTCTCGTTTTCGGCTGCGAAGGCCTCCATCTGCTGGCCCATGATCCGGCGGCGCGACGGGACGAGAACGGCAACGCCATCGAGCCGGAGACCTATGCCATTCCCCCCAACGAGTTCGATCGCATGACGCGGTTCGGCCGGGACGACCTGCGCGCCGCGATCCTCATCCGGAAAGGACCGCCCAAATGACCGGCTGGGTCATCCTCGTCGACCAGCCCAAGGACCTGCCCAACGCCGACACGCCCCACAAGGTCATCACGACGAGCGAGTACCTCGCTCGTCCCAAGCTGTTCGACGTCGGCCGGCCGAAGCTCGTCAATCTGTCGCGCTCCTATGCGTACCAGTCCAAGGGCTATTACGCCTCGCTTCTGGCGGAGGCGCGCGGGCACCGCGTGGTGCCGACGGTCGAGACCATGCTGGAGCTGCGGGAAGCCAAGCTCTACGAGCACGCGCTGCCGGATCTCGAGGACGAGCTCAACAAGTGCGCCCGCAAGGCCGATTTCCAGCCGGAAGGCGAGATCAAGCTCCTG
The DNA here is from genome assembly GCA_963777755.1 of uncultured Alphaproteobacteria bacterium. Classification (GTDB taxonomy): domain Bacteria; phylum Pseudomonadota; class Alphaproteobacteria; order Rhizobiales; family Xanthobacteraceae; genus DATFWC01. The sequence goes on along the minus strand of CAVZSC010000034.1, from coordinate 277,326 downwards.
GTCTGCTTCGGCATCGCAAACGACCCGCGGTTCGAGGCGTTCGGGCGGCTCCTGTTCGACTGGTTCCGCTGCCCGGCGCTGGAGGTCACGATCGAGCCCGGCCAGTGGCTTACCATCGACCGCATCCGGCCGCGCAACCTGACCCGGCTGGCGAACGGCGACGCGACGTTCTTCCGCGACGCCCTGCACCAGCATACCAGGCGCGAATGGCGCGATCCCAAGGCGCGCTCGATCGCCAAATACGACCTCGCGGTGCTGCACGACCCGAACGAGAAGCTGCCCCCGTCGTCGGTCGCTTCGATGAAGCATTTCGCCCGCATCGCCGAGAAGCTGTCGGTCGACGTCGAGCCGATCACGCGGCGCCAGCTCGACGAGCTCGCCGAGTACGACGGGCTGCTCATCCGCGAGACCACCTCGATCGACAACCACACCTACCGGTTCGCGCGCCGCGCCTGGCAGGAGGGGATGCCGGTCATCGACGACCCGATCTCGATGATCCGCTGCACCAACAAGGTTTTCCTGATGGAGCTGCTTGGCTCCAACCAGGTGCCCACTCCGCCCACCAGGATTCTCGCCGACCTGGCGGACTTGCCGCGCGCCATGGACGAGCTCGGCCTCCCGCTCGTGGTCAAGATTCCGGACGGGTCGTTCTCGCGCGGCGTCCACCGCGTCGCCTCGGCCGAGGAATTCAAGCGCGTCGCCGACGAGCTGTTCGAGGAGACCGACCTCCTGCTGGCGCAGAAATTCATGCCGACCGATTTCGACTGGCGCGTCGGCGTGCTCGCCGGCGAGCCGTTGTTCGTGTGCCAATACCGCATGGCGCGCGGCCACTGGCAGATCGTCAAGTACCGGCCGGACGGCTCCCTGCGTGAGGGCGGCACCCGCACCTTCGACATCGACCAGGCGCCGCCGCAGGTGATCGAGGTGGCGGTGCGCGCCGCGAAGCCGATCGGCGACGGGTTCTACGGGGTCGACCTCAAGCAGACCGACGACGGCATCGTCGTCATGGAAGTCAACGACAACCCCAACCTCGAGCACGGCATCGAGGACGCGGTCGGCAAGGACGAGGTGTGGATCCGCCTGCTCAAGTGGTACATCGAGCGGTTCGAGAAGTAGGGCGATGAGGTGCCGCTTGCTCCACTTCTCGCCAGGCGGGGAGAGGTCGGATCGCGTAAGCGATCTGGGTGAGGGGGACAAGCCACGCTCGTTCCCCCTCACCCCGACCCTCTCCCCGATGGGGAGAGGGAGCGCGCATCAGCAAGCCTTACCCCAACGGCCCCTTCTCCAGCCGGCTCATGTCGAACCGGTCGACCTCCGCCAGCAGATCGACGAAGGCGCGGGCGCCGAACGCGAGCGCCGCCTCGCCGCGCTCCGCGCTCGCCGCGGTCGCATCGCCCACCGCGCCCGAGGTGTGCAGGTCCTGGGTCATCCAGCCGAACCCGGCGGGGCGATAGGTGTGCAGCCACTTGAACTCGCGCTCCATGGCGACGCTGGTCGGCACCGCGTTGGGGGCGCGCTCCATCCGCACCGTGTCGGGGCGCGCCGCCAGCATGAGCGACGTCTCGATCGCCCCGCCATGGATGCCATGGTGGCGCTCCTCGGCGCCGAACAGGCCGTCGGGATAGCCGAACCGGTGCCAGGCGCAGACGACCACCAGCATGCCGAGGCGCGCGCGCACCTCGCGCGCGATCAGCTCGACCGCCTGCAGGTTGCCGCCATGGCTGGTGACGATGACGAGCTTGGCGAGGCCGGCGCGATGCAGCAACTCGGCGATCTCGCTCCAGGCCCTGATCACCGTCGCCGACGCGAGCGTCAGCGTGCCCGGAAAGGCCAGGTGCTCCTCCGACTGGCCGAGTTTTTGCAGCGGCAGGAACGTCACCGGCAGCTCGGCCGGGAGAAGTGCTCGCACCCGTTCCAGATAGGCCTCGGCGATGAAACTGTCGACGCCGAGCGGCAGGTGCGGCCCGTGCTGCTCGACCGCCGCGACCGGCAGCACCGCGATCCAGCGCGCGGTGTCCGCGCCGACGAAATCCTGCCACGTCATTTCGAGCCAGTCGCGCTTCGGAAGCATGGGTACGGCACTCGCCAAGAGAGGGAGCAGGATGCGGCGTCACGGCCGCCTGGGCAAGACGCCTCGGGTTGCGTATTTTCTGCCCCGCCGGACCGACCAGGAGTAGACGATGAAGCTCACAGTATTGGGACGCGTGGCCGCCATGGCCGCGCTGGCGGGCCTGGCCAGCCTCGCGCCGGCTGCCTCCCAGACCCTCGACAAGGTCTCGTTCGGCACCAACTGGGTGGCCGAGGCCGAGCACGGCGGCTTCTACCAGGCGGTCGCCGACGGCACCTACCATCGCTACGGGCTCGACGTCACCATCGTGCCCGGCGGCCCGCAGATCAACCACCGCATCCTGGTGCCGGTCGGCAAGATGGATTTCGTGATGATCGCCGGCACGCTGCAGGCCTTCGACGCGGCAATCCAGAATGTTCCGACCGTCAGCATCGCGGCCATGTTCCAGAAGGACCCCCAGGTCCTGCTCGCTCACCCGGACCAGGGGATCGAGCGGTTCGAGGATTTGAAGAAGCTGACCCTGTTCGTGTCGGCGGAGGGCATGGTCAATTATTTCCAGTGGCTCAAGTCGGACTTCGGCTTCCGCGACAGCCAGGTGAAGCCCTACACGTTCAATCCGCAGCCCTTCCTCGCCGACAAGCGCACCGCCATGCAGGGCTACGTCACCTCCGAGCCGTTCGCGGTGGAGAAGCAGGCCGGGCTCAAGCCAAAGGTGTTCCTGCTCGCCGACCACGGCTACGACACCTACTCGACCCTGATCGAGACGCGCCGCGACCTGGTGGCGAAGAACCCCGGGCTGGTGCAGCGCTTCGTCGATGCCTCGATCGTCGGCTGGTACAACTATCTCTACGGCGACAACAAGGCCGCGAATGCGCTGATCCGGCGCCACAACCCCGAGATGACCGACGAGCTCCTGGCCTACTCGGTCGCCACCATGAAGCAGCACGGCATCGTCGATTTGGGCGATGCGTTGACCGCGGGCATCGGCGCCATGACCGACGCTCGCATGAAGAGCTTCTTCGACAAGATGGTGCGTGCCGGGGTGATCAAGCCGAACGTCGATTACGCCAAGTCCTATACGCTGCAGTTCGTCAACAAGCGCGTCGGCCTCGAGCTGCGGCCGAAGAATTGAGACAGAGTTGTCGTCGCCCCCCATCGTCTCGCTGCGTCGCATCGGCAAGACCTTCGCCAACGGCGTCACGGCGCTCGAGGACCTCAGCCTCGACGTACGCCCCGGCGAGTTCGTCTCGCTGCTCGGCCCGTCCGGCTGCGGCAAGTCGACCGCGCTGCGCCTGATCGCCGGCTTGAGCGCCCCCACGGCGGGCACGATCGAGTGGCCCGACGGCGGCGCGGTCCGCGCGCCCGGCGACATCGGCTTCGTGTTCCAGGAGCCGACCCTGATGCCGTGGGCTAGCGCCTTCGCCAACGTCGCGCTGCCGCTGCAACTGATCGGCGTCCCCACCGACCAGGCCATGCCGCGCGTAACCGACGCGCTCGCCCGCGTCGGGCTCGCCGAGTTCGCCCGTGTGTATCCGCGCGAGCTGTCGGGCGGCATGCGGATGCGCGTCTCGCTCGCGCGCGCGCTCGTGACCCAGCCGAAGCTCCTGCTGATGGACGAGCCGTTCGCGGCGCTCGACGAGATCACCCGGTTCCGCCTCAACGACGACCTGCTGACGCTGTGGCAGGCGCTGCGCAAGACCGTGGTGTTCGTCACCCATTCGGTGTTCGAGTCGGTCTACCTGTCGAGCCGTGTGTTGGTGATGACGCCGCGCCCCGGCCGGCTGCTCGCCGAGATCGTCATCGACGCGCCCTACCCGCGCGATCCGGCCTTCCGCACCTCGGCCGAATACGCGCGATTGTGCCGGCTCACCTCGCAGGCGCTCGTCCAGGCCATGGGGGAGAGCGCCGCGTGACCCCGGAGGCTCCTGCGCGACGCGAGCGGGCGCTGCGCGTTCTCCTCCCCGTTCTGGTGCTCACGCTTGGCATCCTGGCGTGGGACCTGGTGGTGCGGCTCAACGGCATTCCGCCCTATGTGTTGCCCGGTCCCGGCCTCGTCATGCGTACGCTCGCCGCCGACTGGCCGGTGCTCTCCGGTTCGCTCCTCGTCACCCTGGTGACGACCTTCGAGGGACTCGCGCTCGCGATCCTCGGCGGTGTCGGCCTGGCGGTGCTGTTCAACCAGTCGCGCGTCCTCGAATACGCGCTCTACCCCTACGCGGTCATCCTGCAGGTGACCCCGATCGTCGCCATCGCGCCGCTCCTGCTGATCTACCTGCCGCAGCCCGCGGCCGTGCTCGCCTGCGCCTGGATCGTCGCGTTCTTCCCGGTGCTGGCCAACACCACGCTGGGCCTCGCCTCGGTCGACCACAACCTCACCAGCCTGTTCGAGCTCTACGGCGCCTCGCGCTGGCAGATCCTGCGCCGGCTCAAGCTGCCGGCAGCGCTGCCGCACATGCTGGGCGGCATCCGCATCGCCGGCGGCCTGGCGCTGATCGGCGCGGTGGTGGCCGAGATCGCCGCCGGCACCGCCGGCGCCGGATCGGGGCTCGCCTATCGCATCGTCGAGTTCGGCTACCGGCTCAATATCCCGCGCCTGTTCGCCGCGCTGCTGCTGCTGTCGGTCGCCGGCATCGTGATCTTCTTCTGTCTGTCCTTCGTGAACCACCTCGCGCTGCGGCGCTGGCACGAAAGCGCGCTCGCCCGCGACACCTGACCGTTCAGAGGCCCACCGTCAGCCGCAACGCGATCCCGAGCGCCGCCATGATGGCGACCGTCGCGATCAAGCCGAGATGGGCGCCGAACGTCAGCGCCGCCGCAATCGCCGTGAGCACCGCGGCCGCGACATCGAGGCTCGCAAGCTCCACCGAGAACCAACGCAGCGGCCCGATCGCGACCTCGCTGATGGAACGGAACAGGACGTGCAGCGTGAACCACACCGCGAGATTGAGGATCACGCCGGCGACCGCCGCCGTGATGGCGGCGAGCGCGCCGGCGAGGCGGCGGTTGTGGCGCACGTCCTCGACGAAGGGGGCGCCGGCGAAGATCCACAGGAACGAGGGGGCGAAGATCGTCCACGTGGTCATGGCGGCACCGATGACGCCTGCCCACAACGGGTCGAACGGCGCCGGCGCCCGAAAGGCAGCGAGGAAGCCGACGAATTGCGACACCAGGATCAGCGGCCCCGGCGTCGTTTCGGCGAGCCCCAGCCCGTCCACCATCTCGGGAAGCGTGAGCCAGCGCTGCGCCTCCACCACCTCCTGCGCCATGTAGGCCATCAGCGCATAGGCGCCGCCGAAGCTCACCACCGCGAGCTTGGAGAAGAACACGCCGAGCGACACCAGGACATGGCGCGGACCGAGCGCGAGCACAGCGAGCGCCACCGGGGCCCACCACACCGCGAGCCAGATCGCGGCCGCCTTGGCGGCCTCGCGCCAGCGGCCCGGACGCGGCGCGGCACGCGCCTCGCCGGTGTCCCTGAGACCGAGTTGCTGCGGCGACGTGCGGGCCACCAGCAGACCGACGACGCCCGCCGCGACGACGATCGCCGGGAACGGGATGGCAAACAGAAAGATTCCGATGAAGGCTGCCGCCGCGATGGCGATCAGCAGTGTCGATTTGAGCGCGCGGCGGCCGATGCGGATGATGGCCTCCACGACGATGACGAGAACCGCAGCCTTGATGCCGAACAGCGCGCCATCGACCGCCGGCACGCCACGCGCCAGCACGTACAGGATGCTGAGGCCCAGCATCACCACCGCGCCCGGTAGGATGAACAGCACGCCGGCGGTCAGCCCGCCGAGCGTGCGGTGCAGGAGCCAGCCCACGTAAGTGGCAAGCTGCTGCGCCTCGGGACCGGGCAGCAGCATGCAGTAGTTCAAGGCGTGCAGGAAGCGCGCCTCGTCGATCCATTTCTTCTCGTCCACCAGGATGCGGTGCATGGTGGCGATCTGGCCCGCCGGCCCGCCGAAGCTGAGCAGGCCGACCTTCACCCAGGTCCAGAACGCCTCGCCGAAGCTGGGCGGCACGCCGCCTTCGGTCGGCACCGCAGGCGAAGCGGGTGTATCCACGGTCGCCATGTCGCCCCTCATGCCGCCCAGGCGGGCCAGTTGTGCCGCTTCTCCGCGGCGAATCGCGCCCGCGCGAACAGCGCGTCATACACCATGAAGCCGTGGCGGATCATGCCATGGTCGTCGTCTTCGGCAAGGACGGAAAGCCCGTGCGAGACGGCGTGCTGTCCGTTGGCCGCCGCGTCGAGATCGCGCCGGCGCACGTCGATGATCTGCGGCGCGCGCGGCGTGCCGATCAGCGACCACAGGTCCTCGAGTGAGATGGAAAAGCTTGAAGCCAGCATAAGTCCCCTCCATTCAGAGGAGACGGTGCTTGGGCCTGAGCCTTGGGAAACGGGGCGACCGCCGCAGGCCCCGTAGCGCAATGTGTAGCTCATGTCGGGTGCATAGACAAGCACACGGCTATGCGGCGAGTTGCCGTAACGCCTCCGCGGTTGCCGAGTTGGCCGGGAAGAACGCTTCCAGTGCCAATTCCGACAGCGTGATGTCGACCGGTGTGCCGAACACGGTCGTGGTGCTGATGAACGAGAGAATCCCGCCGTCGGTGACGAGCCGGAACGGCACGACGATGCCGGCGAGCTCATGGTCGGTCAGCGCGATCGGACGCCTGCTGAGCGGCGCCGGCAGGGCCGCAAGCTCATTGAGCAGCTCGACCAGGACCTTGTCGGCGGAGATTTCGATCTGCCGGCGCAGCCGCGCCAAGAGGTGCGCGCGCCATTCCGCCAGGTTGGCGATGCGCGGGGCGAGGCCGTCCGGATGCAGGCTAAGGCGCAGGACGTTGATCGGCGGCCGCAGCAGCGACGGATCGGCACCGATGAGCAGAGGCGGAACCGCAGCATTGGATGCGATCAGGTTCCAATGCCGGTCGACGGCGAGCGCAGGAAACGGCTCGTGCCCCTTGAGCACCAGGTCGACCGCGCGGCGCGCGGCCGCGAGCGCCGGGTCATCGAGCGTCTTCTCGGGAAAGATCGGCGCATAGCCGGCCGCCACCAGCAGCACGTTGCGCTCGCGCAACGGGATGTCGAGGCGCTCGGTCAGCTGCAGCACCATCTCGCGCGAAGGCTGCGAGCGGCCGGTTTCGATGAAGCTCAGGTGTCGCGCGGAGATCTCGGCCTCGAGCGCGAGATCGAGCTGACTCATGCGGCGCCGCTGACGCCATTCGCGCAGCAGGCTGCCGACCGGGACGGAGCTGATCATGGCATCACCATAGCGCGGATGACCGCGGCGTTCCCATTACCTCCGAGGTAATCGACCCGCGACGGTGGGGGCGTATCCCGGCAACAACGGCGCACAAGAGCGAGACCACTAGTGTGCCGGAGACCAAGCCAAAGGAGCCTTTGCCATGACCCTCCTCGATGACGTCCGCCCTTCCGTGTTTCTCCAGCGTGTGCTTGCCGCCGATGCGGCGACCTGCGTCGCCACCGGACTGCTGATGCTGTTCGGCGCGGGTGCGCTCGAGCCCTGGCTCGGCATCCAGCCGACGCTCATGCGCTACGCCGGCGCGAGCCTGCTGCCGATTGCGGCGTTCTTCGCCTATGTGGCGACGCGCGAGTTGTCGCCGCGCATCCTGGTGTGGGCGGTGATTGCGGGCAACGCCGCGTGGGCATTCGACAGCATCGCGCTCCTGTTCACCGGATGGATCGCTCCGACTGCGCTCGGGATCGCCTTCATCGTGGCGCAGGCGCTGGTCGTCGCGCTGTTCGCCGAACTGGAATATGTCGGCCTGCGCCGGTCCGCGGCGTTTGCATGAGCCGAATTCCTCCGACAACGGGAGCCGCGGCGTCGGCTCCCGTACAATTCCCGCTGACACATCCGTTGAACAGTTTCGCGCTCGACGTTGCGACACTCGCCGTTCGATGGCCAACATCAAGCCTTAACCATCGCCGGCTGCCATACCCGGCTCGCTTGCATCGTGTTGCCGGCCGGTGTACTTTGCAAGGCAAAGCTCGAGCAGGCTGGCCGATGCAAGACCTGGACAAGGCCCTGGCAGACATCACCCTGATCCGCAGCCAGATGGCGCGCGGGGCGGAGTTTCGCGGCTACGGACCGATCACGGTCGCCGCTACCGGGCTCCTTGCGATGTTTGCAGCGTGGCTGCAGGCGCGATGGCTGCCCGACCCGGCAGCTCACGTGTTCGACTATGTGGCACTGTGGGTGGCGACGGCCGCGGTTTCCGTCGTCCTGATCGGCATCGAGATGGTGGCGCGCTCGCGCCGGATCCATTCGGGGCTTGCGGATGAGATGATCCGCGCCGCCACCGAGCAGTTCATTCCGGCGGGCGTCGCCGGCGCGCTCCTCACCTTGGTGCTGTTCCGCTTCGCGCCCGAAACCCTGTGGATGCTGCCCGGCCTCTGGCAGCTCGTGTTCAGCCTCGGCTTCATCGCGTCCTGCCGCTGCCTGCCGCGCCCGCTGCTTGCCGTCGGCGTGTGGTATCTCGGCGCCGGACTGGCGAGCCTGGCGCTGGCCAACGGCAACGTTGCGTTTTCTCCCCTGGCCATGGCGGTGCCGTTCGGCGCCGGGCAACTGCTCATGGCTGCGATTCTCTACTGCTGTGCCGGAGACACCGATGCCGAAACCTGACCCCAAGCCCGGACATGGCGGGCGCTTCGCCTATGACGGGCTCGACCGCGTGATCCACGAGAAGGCGCGCCTCGGCGTGCTGACTTCGCTCGCCTCGCATCCCAAGGGGCTGGTGTTCGGCGACCTCAAGGCGATGTGCGCGCTGACCGACGGCAACCTGAGCCGGCATCTGCAGGTGCTCGAGGACGCCGGTCTCATCGCCATCGTGAAGGGTTACGACCGCAACCGGCCGCAGACCCTGTGCCGGATCACCCCCGAAGGACGCCGCCGCTATCTCGACTATCTCGAAGTGCTGGAGCAGGTGGTGCGCGATGCCGCCGCCGCCCGGACCGGACCCGCCTTCGCTGGGCGTCGCCTCAAGACCGCCTGATCTTTTTTTTCGGGGACACTTTACGATGCAAAGCACACTGCCGCAAAAAGAGGACCTGCACGTCGCGATCATCATGGACGGCAACGGGCGTTGGGCGACGCGACGCGGCCTGCCACGCACCGCCGGCCATCGCGCCGGCACGCGGGCGGCGCGCCGAGTTGTCGAGGCGGCGCCCGAGCTCGGCGTGACCATGCTCACCCTGTTTGCGTTCTCGTCCGACAATTGGCGCCGCCCCGCCGAGGAGGTGGGAGCGCTGATGACGTTGCTGCGGCAGTATCTCCAGGCCGAGCTGCGGCGGCTGGTCGACAGCGGCGTGCGCCTCACCGTCTTGGGCCGTCGCGACCGGCTGCCCGACGGCTTGGGCGCGGCGATCGCCGAGGCCGAGCGAACGTCTGCCGCCGGCGACCGTCTCGATCTGCGCATCGCTCTCGACTACTCGTCGCGCGACACGATCGCGGCGGCGGCCGCGCGTTGCCCGCCGCTGCCGCCACCTTCCCGCGATGGATTCGGCCGCCTGCTCGCCGGGCCGAACGGCGCGCCCCGCACCGACGTCGACCTCCTCATCCGCTCGGGCGGCGAGAAGCGGCTGTCCGACTTCCTGCTGTGGGAGTGCGCCTACGCCGAGCTCTGCTTCGTCGACACTCTGTGGCCCGATTTCGGCGCCGACGACCTGCGCGCCGCCATCGCCGACTTCCATCGCCGCGAGCGCCGCTTCGGCGGCCTCGGCACGCCGGCCGTCAGCAGGCCGGACGATCGCGCCGCTCCCGCGCGGGTCGCGGAAGCCGAAGAGCTCGAACCCGCCGAGTAGCCGTCTCAGCTGGCGGGGCCGCCGCGGGGATCATCGCGACCGCGCCGCCGGTTGGCACGCATGCGCTCCATCCATCCGCGGCGGACCTGCCGGCGGTAGCGGGCGGCACCGGCACCTTGCGCGTGCGCCTTCCGAGTTTCAAGTGCGAACGAATCTGGAACTGCCGCTGGAAATGTGGTGGTTAGTCCGTCCAGGGCGAAGCACGGGCGCTCGGCCCGCATGAACGTCGGCGGGAAGATTTGCCAGAGGGAGGTGGCATGGCTAACGACATCGACCTATCCGGCCGCGTGGCCGCGGTGACGGGCGGCGCCCAGGGAATTGGTCGGGCGATCGTCGAGCGGTTTCTCGGCTCCGGGGCACGGGTGGCGATCTGGGATCGCGATAGCGAAGCCGCCGGGAAGACGGCGGCGGAGCTCGGGGGCGCCGACCGCTGCGCCGCCTTCGCCTGCGACGTCACCCGCCTCGACACGGTGGAGCGGGCACGCGAGGAGACGCTGCGGGCGCTCGGGGCGATCGACATCCTGGTCAACAATGCCGGCATTGCGGGCCCCAACGTGCCGACCTGGGAGTATCCGCCGGCGGCGTGGGCCGAGGTTCTGGCGATCAACCTCACCGGCCCGTTCAACTGCTGCCGCGCCGTCGTCCCGCACATGATCGCGCGAAACTACGGCCGCATCGTCGGCGTTGCGTCGATCGCCGGCAAGGAGGGCAACCCCAACGCACCCGCCTATTCGGCCTCCAAGGCCGGCCTGATCGCGTTGACGAAGAGCCTCGGCAAGGAGCTTGCGAGTTACGACATCGCGGTGAACTGCGTGACGCCGGCCGCCGCCAAGACCGCGATCTTCGACCAGATGACGAAAACGCACATCGACTACATGCTGTCGAAGATCCCGCGCGGCCGGTTCGTGGCGGTCGAGGAGATCGCCGCGCTCGTCGCCTTCTGCGCCTCGGCCGAGTGCTCGTTCACCACCGGCGCCGTGTTCGACATCTCCGGCGGACGAGCGACCTATTGAGCGACCCCGCGCAGGAGCGGCGGCAGCGCCTGACCGGTATCGCGCTGATGTGCGGCGCCCTTGCCTGCTTCTCCTGCCTCGACACGATGGCGAAGTTCCTCAACGCCTACATGGACACGCTGCAGGTGGTGTGGGCGCGCTATACCGGCGCCTTCGTGCTGGCGTTCGCCCTCTCGAACCCGATCACCCGTCCCGGACTGTTGCGTACCAGCCGGCCTGTCCTGCAGGTCGGCCGGTCGATCCTCCTGCTGCTCTCGACCCTGCTCAATTTCTTCGCCCTGCGCTACCTGCAGCTCGACCAGGCGCTGGCGATCGTCTTCTCCACCCCGTTCTTCGTCGCCATGATGTCCGGCCCGATCCTCGGCGAATGGGTCGGATGGCGGCGCTGGACCGCCATCGCGGTCGGCTTCGTCGGCGTGCTGCTGGTGGCGCGGCCCGGCTTCGGTGGCATCCATCCGGCGGCGCTGATCTCGCTCGCCTCGGCCGTCGTTTACGCCGTCTACAGCATCATGACCCGCATGCTGTCGCGCACCGATTCGACCGAAACCACCCTGTTCTATTCGAACTTCGTGGGCGCCGTGGCGATGCTGCCGGTCGTGCCGTTCGTCTGGATGACGCCGCACGACCCCGTCGCCATCACGTTGATGATCGTCTGCGGCGCATTCGGCACCGGCGGTCACTACCTGCTGATCGCCGCCCACCGGCTGGCGCCGCCCGCCGTGCTGGCCCCGTTCATCTATACGCAGATCGTGTGGGCGATCATCCTCGGCTTCCTGGTGTTTGCCGACCTGCCCAGCACCTGGACGCTCGCCGGCGCAGCCATCGTCGTCGCCTCCGGCCTCTACATGCTCTACCGCGAGCAGATGCGCGGCTACCGCAGGTAACATCGACGTCGCGGAGTTTTGATCGCCTGTTCCCCAGGGAACAGCGCGCCAGCACGGCACACCGCATTCTCCCGCTCACGACTGAGGGGGCCGCAGGGGCGCGCCCGGTCGACACAACGGGAGACGTGTCATGGTTTTCAATCCGCATCCGGGCTACCGCTACACCAAGGGCACCACCAGCGCCGAGACGCTCAACGGCGACGACACCGCCGACTGGATCGATTCCGGCCCCGGCGACGACAATCTCTACGGCAAGGGCGGCAACGACGTCCTGCACGGCGAGGACGGCGGCGACTTCCTCAACGGCGGCGATGGCAATGACTCGCTTTACGGCGACGGCGGCGACGACCGGTTCTACAGCATGGCCGGCGCCGATCGCGTTGACGGCGGCACCGGCGTCGACATGGCCATGTACAACAATTCGGCCGCGGCCGTGACTGTCGATCTGTCGTCGGGCCTCGGCTCGGGAGGCGACGCCTCGGGCGACACCTATTTCAGCATCGAGAACGTCCAGGGCTCGCAGAACGACGATCGGATCACGGGCTCGACAGGCGCCAACCACCTCTATGGCCTCGGCGGCAACGACACGATCGACGGACGTGGCGGTCTCAACTATCTCGTCGGCGCCAGCGGAGACGATTCCATCGTCGGCGGCGCCTACAACGACACCATGCTCGGCGGGATCGGCAACGATACCTTCTATGGCGGCATCGGCACCAACTCCATCGACGGCAGCGACGGCATCGATACGGTCGACTACTCCGCCTCGGCCTATGCCATCATCGCCAGCCTGACGACGAATCAAGCCGGGTACGTCGACCCGTCGACGAACTCCACCGTCACCAACGAGACCTTCGTCAGCATCGAGAACGTTGTCGGCTCGGCCTATCGCGACCTGCTGATCGGCGGCGAAGCGGCGAACCTCATACGCGGCAACGGCGGAGACGACATCTCCCTGAATGGCGGTGGCGGCAACGATACGGTCTATGGCGGTGCCGGAAATGATGTCCTGGGGACGACCGCCATTCCGTTGGGCATTGTCTTCCTGTACGGCGACGACGCCGGCAACGACACCCTCTACGGCGAGGACGGCAACGACACGTTCGTTGGCGCTTCCGGCAGCGACTACACGGATGGCGGCGACGGCGTCGATACGATCGATTTCACGTACTCGGCATCCGGAGTCAGCGTGAACCTGGAGGTCGGGCTCGGCTTCTCCGGCGAGGCCAGCGGCGACACCTACGTGAGTATCGAGAATCTCATCGGCTCGGCCCAGTACGATGCGGTCAGCGGGTCCGGGGCTGCGAATTACATCTACGGCGCCAATGGCGATGATCGTATCCAAGGGCGAGGCGGTGCCGACACCCTCGACGGCGGGGACGGCATCGATGAGCTCCGCTACTGGGATTCGACGAGCGGCGTGACTGTGCGGCTCGACAACAACACGGCCAGTGGCGGAGACGCGACGGGGGACCGGATCAGCAACTTCGAGAACCTCGAGGGCTCGCTGTTCGGCGACCTGCTGACCGGATCCGACGGAGCCAACTCGATCTATGCGGTGAACGGGAACGACACCGTGTCGGGAGGCGCAGGGAACGACAGTCTCACCGGCGGCAGGGACAATGACCTGCTGATCGGCGGAACGGGTGCGGACAGCTTCAGGTTCTCTGCCACCAATACCCTGTCGAACAGCGGCGACGACCGAGTGATGGATTTCGCCATCGGTGCCGACGTGCTGCACATCGCCGGCGTATCCGCGGTCGGCGGCCTGGACATCACGCAAAGCGGCGTCGACACCATCATCCGGTTCGACAATGCGCCGGGATCGATCACGCTGATCGGTGTGAACGCGAACCAGCTGCTGCAAAACGCCGGGCAGGCCTTCGTGTTCGGCTGACCCGTTCGGCTGCGGTTGCAAATGAGCCGGCGGGATCTTCCGCCGGCTCATCGCACAATTCCCACTTCACGGCATCTTCACCGGATAGACCGGCGGCTCGCCGCTCAGCACGCGGGCGACGTCGCTCGCGCACTTGGTCTGCAGCTCCTCGAGCGCGTCGACCGAGTAGAATGCCGTGTGCGGCGACAAGATCACGTTGTCGCGGCCGCGCAGGGGAAAATCCTGGGGCGGCGGCTCGGTCGCCAGCACGTCGAGGGCGGCGCCGCCGACCTGGCCTGAATCGAGCGCCTGCACCAGCGCCGGCTCGTCGATCAGCGGCCCGCGCGCCGTATTGATGATCAACACGCCTTTTTTCATCTTGGCGAAGGCCTGGGCGTTGAGGAGGCCGCGCGTCTGCGGCAAGAGCGGTGCATGCACCGAGATGAAGTCGGATTTGACCAGCAGCTCGTCGAAGCTCACGTTCTCCACCCCGAGCGACTTCACCACATCCGGCGAGACATAAGGATCGTGGGTGATCACCCTGAGCCCGAAAGCCTGGGCCTTGGGCACGACCTTGCGCGGGATGTTGCCGAGCCCGATCAGGCCGAGCACCTGCCCCTCGAGCCGGTGCAGCGGCACCACCGCCGGCATCTCCCAGCGCCCGGCCTGCACCAGCCGGTCGGACAGCGGGATTTTTCGCGCCAGCGCCAGCAGGAGTGCCATGGCGTGGTCGGACACTTCCTGCAGGCAGTAGTCCGGCACGTAGGTGACGACGATGCCCTTCTCCTTGGCGGCCGGCAGGTCGATGTTGTCGACGCCGAGGCCGAACCGCCCGATCACCTTGCAGCGCGTGAGCTGTCGCAGGAGCTCGCCGGGCAGCTTGGCATAGGTGACGAGCACCGCGTCGGCGTCGCGGGCGACGGCGAGAATGTCGTCCGCCGACGAGCTCTTCGCCATGCGCAAGTCCGGATCGACGCGCTTGAGCGCTGCCTTCGCGGGGTCGAGGGAGGGGAACACGCTGTCCGTCACGGCGATCAAGGGGCGCGCCATGGCCTGGCTCCGTTTTGTCCTCAACTCATGACGATCGGGGCACGGGGGCGATCCAACACCTGCGGATTGATGCAGTTGGGCGGCATGCGCCCCTCGAGGATCGCCATGATGTTGTCGACCACCACGTGCGCCATCTCCTCGCGCAGCTCGCCGACCGCGCTGCCCAGGTGCGGCGTGAGCACCACGTTGGGCATCTTGAGCAATTCGCGCTCGACCTTGGGCTCGAACTCGAACACGTCGAGGCCGGCGCCGGCAATTCCGCCGCGCGCCAATGCGCGGATGAGCGCAGCCTCGTCGACGATCGGTCCGCGCGCCGTATTGATGAGATAAGCGGTCTTCTTCATCTTGCGCAACTCGGCCGCGCCGATCTGGTGGCGCGTCTCGGCCTTGAGCGGCGAATGCAGCGACACGAAATCGGATTCAGCGAGCAGTTGATCGAGCGGCACGTAGGTCAGCCCCGCCTCACGCTCCTCGGCTTCCGCCTTGCGGCGCGGCCCCCAATAGAGGACCCGCATGGAGAAGCCGCGCGCCCGCCGCGCCACTGCCTTGCCGATGCGGCCACCGCCGCCGACCAGGCCGAGCGTCTTGCCGTGAACCCACGCACCGCCGAGGTAATTCGACTGGGCGCCGGGGAAGCCGCCTTTGCGCACCAGCCGGTCGCCTTCCACCATGCGGCGCGCAACCGCCAGCATGAGCCCGAAATTGAGGTCGGCGGTCGCCTCGACGACCATGGGCGGGATGACGGTCACGGGAATCCCCAGCTCGGTCGCCGCCGCTACGTCGATGTTGTCCGGCGTGATCGTCATCGAGTTGAGCGCGCGCAGCTTGCCGTTGGCGGCGAGCACTTCGCGATCGACCTTGTCGTGCAGGCGCCCGAACAGGATGTCGCACGCCCGCGCGGCCGCCACGAGCTCGCGCTTGGGCATCACCCGGCTGGCATCCGGATTGACCTTGACGGCGGCGACCTTGCGCAGGCGCTTGAGCGCGCTGTCGGCGATCGGCTGGGTGACGAAGATACGCGGCCGCATCAGCGCATCCACCGCACGATGCCGGCGACGCCGTCGACCGCGACCTGGGCGCCGTCGGGGATGCGGCTGGTCGCATCGAGCACGCCCAGCACCATGGGAATGCCGCGCTCGCGCGCCAGCGAGGCGAGATGCGAGGTGGAGCCGCCGAGCTCCGCCACGACGCCGCCGACCCGCGGCAGGATGTGGCTGAGCGCCGGCCCCGCCACCTTCGTCACCAGGATGTCGCCCGGCGCGACGCGGGTGAGCTCGCATTCGCAGTTCACCACCACGGCGCGGCCCGCGCCCCAGCCGATGCCGGCCGGATGACCGTTGAGTCCCGGATGCTTGAGCCAGATCTCGTCGGGGACATGCGCGGGCTCCACGTGCAGCGGACGCGCCTGCAGCATCTTGAATCCGGTACCGTCGAGCGCCCACTCGATCTCGACCGGCATGCCCATCACGTCCTCGGCCTTGCGCATCAGCCGCCCCAGCGTCACGGCCTGGCCGGCGTCGAGGCAGGGCGCGCGCTGAAGCTCCTGCGGCACCGCCTCGGCGGCAGCGCCGCGGCCGTGGCCGCAACTGTCGCGGTGATCCTTGCGGCCGACCTGGATGTCGCGCAGGAAGCCGTGCCGGGTGAGCGAGATGCGGTCGGGCACGACCTCGCCCTGGGCGATCGCAGAGCCAAGGCCCCAGGTCGCGCTCAGCAGCATCTGACCTTCGGCGGTTTCGCTCAAGCCGCCCCCCGAGACTTGTGCCGAGACGAGCGGCTGGATCAGCACCGCCATGGCGGTGTCGGCCGGATTGAGGCCGTGGTTCTCCATGTAGCGACGCGCATTGGTGGTCCACAGCGCCGCCCAGCAGGCGCGCACCGCGGTGAGGAAATCGGCCTCGCTGTCGAGGCCGAGGAAGCTCTCGAACTGGCCGGCGAAATTGGCGCCGGCGCGATCCTCGATCAGCGCGGACGAGCGCACCACGCCGAGCGGGCCTTGTTCGCGCAGCGCCCGCCATGCGGCAACGAGGGGATCGAAGATCTCAGGCGTGATCGGCGCCTGATAGAGCTTGAGGCGAATCTCGACCGAGGCGCGGCGCGCCTCCGGCGGGCTCACCGCTGCGAAGCTGCCGATCAGCGGATCGAGACCGAGCCGCTCGCACTGCAGCCGGTAGGCCGCCGCCGGCAGGCAGAAGCCACCCGGCGTCGGCAAGCCGGCGCGCGCAAGCGCCGCAAGGTTCGCCGCCTTCGGGCCGACGCGTTCGGGATCGGCGGCTTCGGGCGCGGACAGGGGGATGATGAAGCGGTCGGTCAAGATAAAGATCAGCCCGGTTTGTCATGGCCGGGCTCGTCCCGGCCATCCCGATCAGGAATGCGGCGCGCCCGCGCCAGTGCCTCGCGAGATCACCGGGCCCCGCTGCGCTCGCCCGGTGATGACGTTGCCGGTGCGCTTCGCGCACCGCCATCGTCACTTCACATGGTCACCATAGCCCGGCAGCGGATCGACCACGGTGATCTGCTTCACAGGGAAGTTGGAGACGATCTCGATCGAATCCTTGTGTACGATCAGCATCTCCTCGATGCGCACGCCGTAGCGGAAGCGCTTGCCGTGCTGCGTCTCGAGGGCGAACGTCATGCCTTCCTTGATCTCCACCGGATGGTCGAGTGACCAGATGCGCGAGATCACCGGCTGGTCGTACTGGGCGAGGCCGAGACCGTGGCCCCACAGGTTGGCGGCCGCCTGGTCCTCGTCCTCGTAGCCCCAAGTGTCCATGGCGGACGGCCACTTGAGCGCGATGTCGCGGGTGGTGGCGCCAACCTTCACGGCGTCGATCGAATCATACAGCCACTTGAGCGCTTCCTCGTAGGTGTCCTTCTGCTCCTGCGAGGGCTCCTTGCCGACGCAATAGGTGCGGTAATAGCAGGACTTGTAGCCGTTCCAGGTGAGCGCGGCGAGATCCATGAACACGATGTCGCCCGGCTGGATGATGCGGTCGGAGAAATTGCGCCAGTTGGGCCAGGTGTTGGGCCCGGAGGACACGATCACGTCCTCGACGTCCTCCATGCCGGCGAAATTGTAGAGGTATTCCATCAGATGCGCGGTCACCTGGTTCTCGGTGATGCCGGGGCGCAGGAACTTCATGCATTCCCAGTGGGTGGCGTCGCCGATCGCGCCGACGATGCGCATGCATTCCTGCTCGTCGACGTTCTTGACCGCACGCGCCTCCATCATCGGCGTCATGCCGTCGACCCAGGTGATGTTCTTCTCCTGGAAGATCTGGATCATGTTGATGTCGACGAAATCGACGCCGAGCTTCTGCCCCCACACGCCGTGCCGCTTCATCTCCTCGATGACGGCGTTGGTGAACTTGGTCACCTGCTGGGTCGAAGCCGGGCCGGCTGCGCCCTTGATCCAGGCGAACGAGTGGCGGACGTTCTCCTTCGGCAGCCACGGCGAGTGGCGCTCGATCTGGAAGCCGAGATCGCCCTGCTCGAACAGCACCGGCTGGCCGTCGCCGCACAGCATCGCGTAGCGCAGGCCGGGCTTGAGCCGGTTCCAGCCGGGCGTCAGCGTCCCGGTGAGATAGCGTACGTTTTCGTCATACATGCAGAGGACGGCGCCGAGCCCGTGCTTCTTCATCATCTCGCGCGCGCGCTCGGTGCGATACTTGCGCAGCCGGTCCCAGTTGACCCGCTGCTGCCAATCCATGCCGACGGTACCGAAATTCGCTCCCATGGGTCTCCTCCAGGCCGTGCACACCCCGGTGCGTCCGAGACTGAATTTGGCAAAATCTACCTGGGTGGCGTCGCCAGAAGAAATAATATATTCTGCCCCGGCGCATAAGGTTTTCTAATGTCCGGAATTGCTCTACGCCAGATTCGCGCGGTGATTGCCGTCTGCGAGGAGGGCTCGTTCACCCGCGCCGCCGAACGGGAGAATGCCACGCAATCGGGCATTTCCCAGCACGTGGCGGCGGTCGAGCGCACGCTCGGCGTCAAGCTGTTCGAGCGCTCGCCGTCAGGTGTGGTGCCGACGCCCGCGGGCTTGCGCTACTACCGCCGCTGCGTCGAGGCCGTCGGCATGCTGGAGACCGCCCACGAGGAGGCGCGCGCGCTCGGCGGCCAGGTCACCGGCGACCTGCGCATCGGGCTGATGCCGACGTTCACCCGCGCGGTGCTGGCGCCGACGCTCGACTATTTCGTTCCGCGCTATCCCGACGTGCGGCTGCACATCTTCGAGGGCTACAGCGGCGTGCTCACCGAGATGGTTCGTGGCGACGACCTCGATTTCGCCGTCGTGCCGGCATTCGAGGGACAGGTGGGATTGAAATCGCGGCTGCTCGTGCGCGACCGCGAGATGCTGATCTCGGGGCGGGCACGGGGCCTGACCGCCCTCGCGCCGGTCCGCCTGTCCGAGTGCACGCCGCTCAAGATCGTGGTGCCGGGACCGGACAACATCCGCCGGCGCAATCTCGAGACCTATTTCCAGACCCACGGCGTGGAGGTCGCCGCCATGCTGGAGATGGATGCCATGATGGGCACGCTGGAATTCGTCGCCCGCACCGACTGGGTCACCGTGCTGCCCAGCGTCATCTCGGTGAACGACATCGCCCGGGGCGACCTCGTCGTGAATCCGATCGTCGACCCGCCGCTCTATATCGATTGCATCATGATCCAGCCGGCGCGGCGCACGCTCACCACCCAGGCGCGGCTCTTCCTCGAGCGCTTCGAAGCCGAGGTGGCGCACATCCACGAGGTGTGGGAGCAGGCGCTGGAGCGGAGCGCCAAGCCGCGCGCGCAGGCGGCGGCTGCGTCGGGGTGAGCACCGCGTGTCCGGTCGGCTGCTTGGCCGGTCGGTGATGCGAAGTCAATCGAAGGTGTCGAGGAAGCGTTCCTGTCGCGCCACTTGCTCCATCCCTCCCCCGCTTGCGGGGGAGGGTGGCTGCGCGCCCTCGCGCGCAGCCGGGTGGGGGCTCCGCAACGCTTCATCGATGAGTGTCAGCACTCCCTCAAGATTCCGATCCACATCGTTGTTCCAGAAGCGGAGTAAGCAATAGCCGGCTCGCATCAAAGCGTCGTCGCGTACGGCATCGCGCCGCGCGTGCGCATCGAAATTGTGCTGCCCGCCGTCGAGCTCGATTACCAACCGACGCTTGGTGCGGATGAAATCCAATATGTGAGGGCCCCAAGGCGCCTGCCGCCGGAAATGGAGTCCGCGAGCCTTCCAGGATCGCAGGTGAAGCCATAGCTTCACCTCTTGCCGCGTCATTCTCTTACGGAGATCGCGTGCAATTTCATTCGCCATAAGGTCCCCCCACCCGGCGCCTTCGGCGCCACCCTCCCCCGCAAGCGGGGGAGGGATGGAGCAAGCTTCGAGGCAGCGATCCTAGCAAAGCCGCGGCAAGATCTGCCTCACACCGCCGCCGGCGCGCCCGGCTGCTTCAGCGGATGGGCGCGGGCGAAGGCATCGATCGCGTTGCACGCCTCGACGATGCGGTTCACGGTCGGGAACGGCGTCGTGTCGACCTGGTAGAATTTCGCGCCGGCCGCCTGGCTGGCCAGGCAGATGTCGGCCAGCGTCACGGCATCGCCGTGACAATAGCGTCCGGTCTCCTTGCCCTTAAGGTGCGTCTCGAGCGCCGTCAGGGCCTCGCGGATCCAGTGCTGGCACCACGCCGTGCGGGTCGCCTCGTCGAGCTTGAGCTGATGCTCGAGATATTCGCGGATCCGCGGCACCACGAGCGGGTGCGAGTCGCAGGCGATGATCTGGGCGAGCCCGCGGACGCGCGCCCGCCCGCGCGGATCGGCGGGCAGCAGCCGCGGGTGCGGATGGATCTCGTCGAGATACTCGATGATCGCCAGCGACTCGAACAGCGCCGGGCCCTCGCCGTCGACCAGCGACGGGATCGCCATCATCGGATTGACGGCGCGGAACGTCTCGCGCCGCTGCTCGCCCTTCATCAGGTTCACGTCGATCACCTCGTCGGCCTGCAGGCCCTTGAGGTTCAGCGCGATGCGCACCCGGTAGGTGGCGAGCGAGCGCCAGAACGAAAAGAGTTTCACGGTCGAATCCTCCTCAGCTCTTGGTTCCGCCGGGATCGGCCTTCAGTCCGGCTGTTTCGATGCCGGCGACCGCACAGGCCTCGTCCTTGTCGGAGGTGTCGCCGGAGATTCCGACCGCGCCGATAACGTCGCCGCTCCCGTCGCGGATGAGCACGCCGCCGGGGTTCGAGACGATGCGTCCGCCGCTCGCCGCCGCCAGCATGGTGAAGAACTGCGGCGTGTTGTTCGCCCGTTCGAACAGGGTGCGCGAGCCGAAGCCCATACCGAGCGCACCCCACGCCTTGCCGAAGGCGATGTCGAACCGCAGGATCCCCGACTTGTCTTCGCGCTTGAACGCCACCAGGTGTCCGCCCGCGTCGAGGACCGCGACGGTGAGCGGTGCGCATTTCGTTTCGCGCCCCTTCTTCAGCGCCGCATCCACGATGGTGCTGGCCTGGTCGAGAGTGACAACCGACATAAGCGTATCTCCTGTTGAAGCTATTTCATGCGATCGCGGATCTTGGCGAGCGCGGCGCGTGCGCAGTCGTCGTCGAAATTGCCGCCCGGCGCCCCGCCGACGCCAATGCCGCCGATCGGCTCGGTGCCGACCATGATGGTCACGCCGCCGGGCGTGAATGTGACGTTGGGCAGGCTGGCGAGGCCGGCCGTGGTCATGCCGGGGGTCTTGGAGAGGCGCTCGAAAATCGCCTTGGTCGAATCCTCCTTGCGCACCGGCGCCAGCGAGGCCGCCGTGTAGGCCTTGGCGAATGCGCTGTCGAGCGTATGCACCGCCGCTCCGTCGCCGCGCAACACCGCCTGGCGCACGCCGTCGATCGTCACGATGACGGCAGTCACCGCATAGCCGTTCTTGGCGCACACGGCGACGGCCTCGGAAACCGCCTCGGCGGCGAGCGCGGCCGACAGGCGCTTCATCGGCACCAACCCCTCGGCGCCGGCCGGCGACATGAGGCACGCAACCACCGGCAATGCGGTCGCAATTCCTGCGAGATGGGTTGCCCGGCCGCTCATGTCTTCCCCCCTGCGCCATTGCGGAAGATGCGACGATAGGCGAATGGTCTTCCCCCCGAAAGGGGGCTTCATCAGGCGCGCCGAATGGGCATAGTCGCGACGCGAATCGCGCCACGGATGGATTGAACAGCAAGGACTTTGGAAATGAAGGCAGCAAAACAGAAGGGAACGGTCGGGGTCATCGGGCTCGGCATCATGGGCGGCTCCTACGCGCGCCATCTCAGTGCGGCCGGATGGCGCGTGCTCGGTTTCGACACGAATCCCGCACGCTGCCGGGAAGCCGCACGTGCCGGCGTCACCATCCTGCGCGACGCCAAGGCCGTCGCCGGCGAGGCGGCAACCATCATCACCAGCCTGCCGGCACCGGCTGCGCTCGACATGACCGTCGACGGAATCATCGCAGCCGGAGCGCCGCGGCGCACCGTGATCGAGGCCGGAACCTTCACGCTCGAGGACAAACTCAAGGCGGCCGACAAGCTGCACGCGGCCGGCCACGTCGCGCTCGACTGTCCGGTCAGCGGCACCGGGTCGCAGGCGCGGGTCAAGGACATCGTCGTCTATGCGAGCGGCGATTCCAAAACGATCGCCAGGCTTCGCCCGCTGTTCGGCGCCTTCTCGCGCGGGGTCTACGATCTCGGCGCCTACGGCAACGGCAGTCGCATGAAATACGTGGCCAACCTGCTGGTCGCCATCCACAACGTGGCGAGCGCCGAGGCCATGGTGCTCGGCATGAAGGCCGGCCTCGACCCCAAGACGATCCATGACCTCGTCACGGCCGGGGCCGGCACCTCGCGCGTGTTCGAATTGCGCGCTCCCATGATGGTGAAGGACGACTACGCCGATGCCACCATGAAGATATCGGTGTGGCAGAAGGACATGGCGGTGATCGGCGACTATGCGGCCAAGGCCGGATGCCCGACCCCGCTGTTCAGCGCCACCTTGCCGATCTACGCCGCCGCCATGTCGAACGGCCACGCCGCGCACGACACCGCCGCAGTGTGCGCGGTGCTCGAGCGCATGGCGGGCGTAACGCGAAACGCCAAGGGCACCCGCAAGAGCAAGGCGGGCAAGGGTCGCGCCAAGGCGAATTAGAAATGTTGATGTTGCCGCTCAAACCATATTATTTGCAGCCACCGGGTGAGGCGGCGCTAGGTTAGAACCTGATCCGAGGCCGGCTACGATCGCCTCAAGGCCGCGAGCTCAAAATGGGAGGATGATCAATGAGCATGAAGCGTAGGACAGTACTCAAGGGCCTGGCGGCGACCGGCGTCGCTGCCGTCTATGCGCCGGCGGTGCTGCGCGCCCAGGGCGCGCCGTTCAAGCTCGGCCTGCTCACGGTCAAGACCGGTCCCCTCGCCCAGGGCGGCATCCAGATGGAGCAGGGCATCGCCACCTTCCTCAAGGAGAAGGGCGGATCGCTCGCCGGACGCAAGATCGACTTCCTCTCGGCCGATACCGGCGGCAACCCGGCGGGCGCCAAGACCAAGGCGCAGGAGTTGATCGAGCGCGACAAGGTCAACGTCATCCTCGGGCCGTTGGCGGCGTTCGAGCTCCTCGCCATCACCGACTACGTGCGCGACAACCAGACGCCGCTCATCAGCCTCGCCGCCGCCGAGGACGTCACCCAGCGCAAGGCGAACCCCTTCGTCATCCGCCCGTCGGCGACCTCGGCGCAGTGCTGCCACGTCATGGGCGACTACGCCGCCAAGGAGCTCAAGTACAAGCGCGCGGCCACGATCTCGGAGGACTTCGCCTTCGGCTACGAGCAGATGTCCGGGTTCCAACGGGTGTTCGAGGACAACGGCGGCAAGGTGGTGAAGAAGCTGTGGCCGCCGCTGGTGACGCCCGACTACACGCCGTACATCGCGCAGATCGGCAACGTCGATTGCGTGTTCAACGGCTTCGCCGGCTCGAATCCGGTGAAGTTCATGCGCGCCTATGCGGATCTCGGCCTCAAGGGCCGCATCCCGCTGCTCGCCGGCTGGACCGCCATGGATGATGCGCTGCTGCGCAGCCTCGGCGACGAGGCGGTCGGCGTCCTCTCCGCCGCCTGGTATTCGGCCGACCGCGACACCGAGAGCAACAAGCGCTTCGTGGCGGGGATGCTGAAGGACTACAACGTGCTGCCGGGCGGCTATTCGGCCGGCATGTACGTCGCCGGCCAGTGCGTCGAGGCGGCGATCGAGAAGCTCGGCGGCAAGGCCGACGACCGCAAGGCCTTGGCCGAAGCCCTGCACCAGGTCTCGCTGACCGACACGCCGCGCGGCCCCGTCAAGTTCGACCAGTACGGCAACGTTATCGGCGACGTGTTCGTCCGCAAGTGCGAGCGCAAGGGCGGCCAGCTCACCAACACGATCGTCAAGACCTATCCCAACGTCAGCCAGTTCTGGACCTATCCGGAGAAGGATTTCCTGGCGAACCCGGTCTATGCCCGCGACTATCCGCCGGCAAAGAATCTCGAATAAGTATAGCGAGCAGATCGCCGCGCTGGCCGCTTGCTGATGCCGGCCCCCTCGCCCGCTTGCGGGCGAGGGTTGGTGAGGGGTCGGCACGCCAAAGTGGGAGGCGCGTTTCTTCCATGGTGACGCAGATCACGGCGGTGCAAGCCGCCATCCTGGCGGTCAACAGCATGGCCCTCGGTGGCCTCCTGTTCCTGCTCTCGGCCGGCTTCTCGCTGATCTTCGGCCTGATGCGCATTCCCAACCTGATGCACGGCTCCTTCTTCATGCTCGGGGCCTATTTCGGCGTCACCCTGCTGAGCCGCGGCATGAACTTCTGGCTCGCCGCGCTGTTGAGCGGCCTCGCCATGGCGGTGATCGGCGGCGTGATCGAGCGGTTCCTGCTGCGCCGGCTGGAAGGCCAGATCCTGCCGCAGGTGCTGCTGACGCTCGGCTTCGCCTTCATCATCAGCGACGTCTGCCTGATGGTGTGGACCGGTGATCCATGGCAGCCGGCGACCCCGCGCGAGCTTGCCGGTGCGGTGCAGGCCTTCGGGCTGTTCTTTCCATTCTTCCGCCTGGTGATCCTTGCGGTCGCCGTGGTGGTGGCGATCGCGCTCTGGCTGATGGTCGACTGGACGCGGCTCGGCGCCATGATCCGCGCCGGCGTCGACGACCCGCCGATCGCCCGTGTGGTCGGCATCAAGGTGTCGCAGCTCTTCACCCTGATCTTCTGCCTCGGCGCGGCGCTGGCGGCGTTCGCCGGCGTCATGGGCGCGCCCTATCTCTCCGTCTATCCCGGCCTGGATTTCGAGATGCTGCCGCTCGCCCTGATCGTGGTGATCCTGGGCGGCAGCGGCAGCCTGCTCGGCGCCCTGGTCGGCAGCTTCCTGATCGGCTTCTTGTACAATTTCGGCCTGGCCATGGTCCCCGACCTCGCCTACGTGATCCTGTTCCTGCCGATGCTCCTGGTCCTCGTACTGCGGCCGCAAGGCCTGTTCGGCCGGGTCGTGGCATGAGGGCGAAGCCCGTGAAATACGGAGCGATCGCGGTCGCGCTCGTGCTGCTGCTGACGTTGCCGATCTGGGTCGGCAATCCCTACTACATCAACGTGGCGAGCCAGATCCTGCTGTTCGCGGTGTTCGCGCTCGCCCTCAACGTCCTGGTCGGCTACGCCGGCTTGACGTCGCTCGGCCATGCCGGCCTGTTCGCTTTTGCCGGCTATGCGGCTGCGCTGGTGCTGCAGGCCGGGCACAATCATCTGGTCGCCGACCTGACGGCGATCGGCGTGACCGTGGTCGCCTCCGCGGTGTTCGCCGTGCTGGCACTGCGCTCGACCGGCATCGGCTTCCTGATGATCACGCTGGCGCTCGGGCAGATCATCTGGGGCATCGCCTATCGCTGGGCGAGCCTGACCAACGGCGACAACGGCATCAACGTCACGACGCGGCCGGCACCCTTCGGCCTGAACCTCGCCAGCGCCGACGGGTTCTATTTCGCGACGCTGGCGGCGTTCCTCGCCGCGGTCGCCACCATGGTGCTGTTCGTGCGCTCCCCGTTCGGTGCGAGCCTGCGCGGCACCCGCGACCAAGCGCGGCGCATGAACGCGCTCGGCTACAACGTGTGGCTCATCCGCTTCCTGGCGATCCTGTTCTCCGGCTTCTGGACCGGCGTCTCGGGCATCCTGTTCATCTACTACAACCAGTTCATCAGTCCGCAGGTGGCCGCCCTCACCTCCTCGGCCGAGGTCCTGCTGATGGTGATCTCGGGAGGGACAGCGACCCTGCTCGGCCCGATCGCCGGCGCTGCGATCGTCGTCATCATGAAGAACGTGGTGAGTGCCTATATCGAGCGCTGGAACCTGGTGCTCGGCGTGATCTTCGTGCTCATCATCACTTTCATGCCCGAGGGGCTGGTGCCGGGCTCGGTGCGCCTGTGGCGCTGGGGCTGGCAAAGCTTGCGCAACGGCGGCAAAAAGGTGCCGCGCGCCGCCGAGGAGCCCGGCCGATGAGCGCCCTCGTGATCAACGCGCTGTCGAAATCGTTCGGCGGCCTGCGCGTCACCGCCGCCGTCAACCTCACGGTCGAGCCGGGCGAACGGCGGCTGATCATCGGGCCGAACGGCGCCGGCAAGACCACCCTGTTCAACCTCATCACCGGGGAGATCGCCCCGGACTCCGGGTCGATCATGCTGTTCGACCGCAACATCACGCGCGTGCCCAGCCATCGCCGTCCGCATCTCGGCATGGCGAGGACCTATCAGATCATTACGTTGTTTCCCCACGACACGATCCTGCGCAACGTGACGCTGGCGCTGCTCGGCCTATCGCAACTACGCTGGAACCCGCTGATCGACGTCGATCAACAGCACGCGCTAATCGAGCAAGCTCGGGCGGCGGTCACCCGCGTCGGCCTCGACCGCATCGCCCACCGACCGCTGTCGGAAACCTCGTACGGCGAGCGCCGGCGCGTGGAGATCGCCATGGCGCTGGCGCAGCAGCCGAAGCTCCTGCTGCTCGATGAGCCCTATGCGGGGCTGTCGATCGACGAGCGGGGCGACGTCAAGCAGCTGTTGAACTCGATCCCGCGCGACGTGACGATCGTGATGATCGAGCACAACATGGACGTGGCCCTCGACTTCGCCGACCGGATCACGCTGTTGCATTTCGGCGAGGTGATCGTCGAGGGTACGCGCGCCGAAGTGGTCGCCGACCCGCGCACCCGGGAGGTCTACCTTGGCCACTGATGCGCTGCGTCTCAGCGATGTCGATGCCTTCTACGGGGACAGCCATGTCCTCGCCAAGGTGTCGTTCGCGCTGGGCGAGGGCCGCCTGCTCGGCCTGCTCGGTCGCAACGGCGCCGGAAAGACCACCTGCATGAACGTCACCGTCGGACTGTTGCCGCCGCGCGTCGGGCAGGTCGTGGTGTTCGGCACGCCGGTCGCCGGGTTGCCGCCCGAGCTGATCGCCGCGCAAGGCGTTGCCCTGGTCCCGCAGGGCCGCCGCATCTTCAAGAGCCTCACCGTGCGCGAGAACCTGATCGTCGCGGCACGCAAGCCGGACCCGGGCAGCCGGCACGAGCC
Organism: uncultured Alphaproteobacteria bacterium; assembly: GCA_963777755.1. GTDB lineage: Bacteria > Pseudomonadota > Alphaproteobacteria > Rhizobiales > Xanthobacteraceae > DATFWC01. Next base: position 250,023 of record CAVZSC010000034.1, on the reverse strand, counting down.
GTGGACCGCCGACACCGTGTTCGCCATGTTTCCCCGCCTCAAGGAGCGCCGCAGCCAGCTCGCCGCGTATCTGTCGGGCGGCGAGCAGCAGATGCTGGCGATCGGCCGCGCCCTGATGCAGAATCCGCGCGTGCTGCTGATGGACGAGCCGTCCGAGGGGCTCGCCCCGCAGATCGTCGCCGAGGTGATGGCGACCATCCGCAAGCTCAAGGAGAGCGGCCTCTCCATCGTGCTGGTGGAGCAGAGTCCGCCGCTGGTGTTCGACATCGCCGACGACATCGTGATCCTCAACAGCGGCCGCGTCGCCGTCGCCGATAGCGCCGCGGCGCTCAAGCGCGACGGCGTCGACCTGCGCCAGCACCTGGGCGTGTTCTGATGTTTCACATGATTGATTAATCCGAGGAGGGTGCGATGACCGAACGCCAGCAGAGCCGCTCCCTGGAGGAGCGCCTGCGCGCCGTCGAGGACCGGCTGGAGATCCTCAACCTCATCGCCAGCCATCCGCCGAGCGCCGATACCGGCGCCGACTACTACACGGTCCAGGTCTACGCGGAGGACGGCGTGTTCGACCGCGGCGAGCACCTGTCAGGCGGCAAGAGCAACCAGGAAATCGCCGCCGTCATGAAGTCGCCCGGACATCAGGCGGCCATCTCCGGCGGGCTTGCCCATTTCGCCGGGCTGCCGCATATCGCGATCGATGGCGATGCGGCCGTCGTCACGTCTTATCTGCAGATCCTGACGCCGCAGAAAACGGGAGATGCGGTGGACGTGCCCAATCACGGCGCTTCGCGCGGCTTTCGCATCCATCGGGTCGGCGCCAACCGCTGGGAGCTCGTGCGCACGGCGCAAGGCTGGCGGATCAAGCGCCGAACGCTGCGGCCGCTCGACGGCTCGGAGCCGGCGCGCCAGCTGCTCGCCGGCGCGCTCGAATCCTATCGAACGACATCCTGAACAACGAAGAGGGCCGAGATGGCACAGTGGAACAAGTACGAGAACACCGCGGCACGCCGGCACGGGCGCCCGGGACGCGACGTGCGGCCGAAAAGCCTGACCCTCGACATCCACGCGCATGTCGCGATCCCGCAGGCCGCTGCACTGGCGAAGCCGCATCTCGACATGTCCACCATCCCGCTCGCGCACTTTGCGTCCGCCGAAAGCAAGGCACTCGGCCAGAAGCAGGAGGAGGACATCCGCGCGCGCATCACCGGCCACGACGAGCGGCTCAGGGAGCTCGACGCCATGGGCGTCGACATGCAGCTCGTCTGTCCGCCGCCCAACCAATGCTACTACACGGTGCCGCTCGACGTGGCGGTCAAGGTCTCGCGGGTGGTGAATGACGGGCTGGCGGAGTTCGTGGCCAAGAAGCCCGACCGTTTCGTCGCGCTCGGCACGGTGCCGCTGCAGGACGGCAAGGAGGCCGCGGCTGAGCTCGAGCGCGGCATGAAGACGCTCGGCTTCAAGGGCGTCGAGATCCTCACCAATGTCGATGGCCACGAGATCAGCGAGCCCGCCTACGCGCCGTTCTGGAAGAAGGCCGAGGAGCTCGGCGCCCTCGTCCTTCTCCATCCGAACGGATTCACCGAGGGCAAGCGGTTGTCGCGCTTCTATTTCAACAACGTCATCGGCAACCCGTTCGAGACCACGCTCGCCCTGCACTACCTGATCTTCGACGGCGTGCTCGAGCGCCATCCTGATCTGAAGATTCTCGCCGTGCATGGCGGCGGCTACCTGGCGGCCTATTCGGGCCGCATCGACCATGCGTGGGGCGCGCGCTCGGACAGCCACACCGACCTGCCGCAGCCGCCCACCTCGTACCTGCGCAAGATCTTTTTCGACACCGTGGTGTTCACGCCGCACCAGCTCAAGAACCTGGTTGACGTGTTCGGCGCCGACCGCATCGTCATGGGCACCGACTACCCGTTCGATATGGCCGAATACGATCCGATCGGCCACGTCGCCGCGGTCGAGGGCTTCGATGCTTCGACGGTCGCGGCGATTGCGGGTCTCAACGCCAAGAAGCTGCTGGGGCTGTGATAGTCAGCCATACAGAAAATCCAGCACCGCAGTTTCCGCCAGCACCGCCTCGGGGATGGAGTAGCGCGCCGAATGCGCGCGTTCCTCCTCGGTCTGTTTGAGCGCCTGCAGGTAGGCGCCGAGGTGGCGCGCCCGCTGGATGATCCGCTGACCCACGGGCAGACGCCTGCCCTCGAAGCGCCGCAGCGCCGCCGCCACGTCGTCCTCGGCATCGAGCGCCTCGGTGAGGGCGATGGCATCGTCGGCGGCCTTGGCGACGCCGGCCGCCACGTGCGGCCGCGCAACGAACGCCGCATCGCCCATGATGGCGACGCGGCCGAACGCCATTTGCGGCGTCTCCAGGTCGTAGATCGGCTGCAGGATCGGCTCGTCGATGAGCGCAACGATCGCGCGGCACTGCGGCGCGACCAGGCGCTCGGCGTCCCGGCGCATCTCGGCGACCGCTTCGGGGCGGATCAGCGGTGGCGGGATCGAGATCGCGTGGGTCGTTCCGCTCGCATCGGTCAACAGCCACGGGAGCTTGGCGTGCTCGTCGGCCGGCCGATACCACACGACGTTGTAGCGACGATGCCCGGGCGTGAGGTCGTTGTCCGGCCCGGCGACCGGATAGCCGAGGAACTGCTCGCCCGGCGGCAGGCAGAACGTCATGTACTCGAACAGCTCGCGATGGATCGCCGGCGGGATCGCGCTCTCCGCGATCAGGGCGCGCCACGCCACATAGCCTGCGTAGAGCGGCGAGAGGTCGGGCAGGCATTGCTGCCGCACGGTCGAGCGCAGGCCGTCGGCGCCGACGAGGAGGTCGCCGGTGACGGTGCTGCCGTCGCCCAGATATGCCGTCACGGCACGGCTCGTCTGCCCGAACCGCAGGAGGCCGCGGCCACGATGGTAGTGGCGGGCCGGAAAGGCATCGCGCAGGCAGCGATAGACCCGCTCCCAGGCGGTGAGGACCTGTGGACAGTCGAGCTCGCTCGTGATGCGCCCGGACGGATCGAGGATCTTGCGCCGGGTGATCTGGACGCCGAGGTCGGGCGGATCGAGACCGAGCCGGCGCAACGTCTCGATCAGTTCGGGCTGCGCCACGATGCCGGCCCCGCGGCCGGCGAGCTCGCCTTCGACCCGTTCGTAGACGTCGACCTCCCAGCCGGCGCGGCGCAGCAGCAATGCCGCCAGGAGGCCGCTCATGGAGCCTCCGACCACGATCGCGCGGCGCGACGGCCTGCTCGGCAAGCTTTCCTCCTCCGGGTTCTCATCCGCCGGAAATCAGCTATATACTGTGCCGACATCCGCTGGAGGAATGCCATGGCTTTGACGATGTTGGACAAGGCGGCGATGAGCACGGACACGAGCCCGTGGTCGCCGGAGCTTCAGGCTGAGTTCGCCCGCGAGGCGAAAAATCCCAATCCCTGCGTCGGGTCGAGCCTGGTGTCCGAGAACGAGCGCGTGCGGGTGTGGATGATCAGCCTGCAGCCCGGCGAGCGTATCGGCTTCCACCGGCATGTCCTCGACTATTTCTGGACCTCGGTCACCGGCGGGCGCGGGCGTCAGCACGTGCACGACGGCACCACGGTCGAATACACCTATCAGCCGGGCGAGACGCGCCACGAGATCTACGGACCGGGCGAGTTCAAGGTGCACGACCTGGAGAATCTCGGCGACAAGGAGATGGTCTTCATGACCGTCGAGTTCCTCAACAGTGCCAACAAGCCTCTGCCCCTGCCTGAACGCGTCCGGCCGGCGGCCGCCGCCTGAGCCGGAACCGCACGGGATCGCTCATTCAGTGTGAATCAGCGCAGGTTCGGGGGCGATGAACGAGCAAGCCCCCGGACCCGCGCAACCATCGGCGCGCGCCGCGCTTGCCCGCCAGCTCGCCGGAACCGGCGGCACCTTGCTGGCGGCAGCCGTCGGCGGCGCGCTCGCCCGCCTGATCGGCATCCCGCTGCCGTGGCTGCTCGGGCCGCTGTTTGCGACCGCATTCGTCGCGCTCATCGGCGTGCCGATTGCCCCCATCCGCTACGGCCGCACCGTCGGCCAGGTGGTGATCGGCGGCGCGATCGGCGTCCAGTTCACCAAGGCGATCCTCCTCAACCTGGTCTCGCTTCTGCCCGTGATGGTCGCCGTCGCGCTGCTCTCGATGGTGGTCGGCGCCTTCGGCGCCTTGATGCTCAAGCGGCTCGGGCGGCTCGACACCACGACCGCGTTCTTCGCCACCGTGCCGGGCGGCGTCGCCGAGATGATGAACCTCGCGCCGCGCTACGGCGCCCAGCTCGAGCCCATCATGGTGGCGCAGACGCTGCGGGTCGGGCTGGTGGTCGCCGTCGCGCCGTTCCTGGTGATCCAGTTCTCCCACGCCGACACGATGGCCGTCCCGCCCGGACCCGTCATGGAGCTGTCGATTGCCGCCATGCTGCTCGCCGCGTGCGTGATCGGCGGTGCGCTGTTTGCCTATTCGACCTTTCCTAATGCGTGGTTTCTCGGCTCCATTGCGGTCGGCATCCTGTTCGCCACGCTGGGTCTTGCTGAAGGCCGGATGCCCAGCCTGGTCCTGATTCCGGCGCAGGTCCTGATCGGCGCCTCGCTCGGCGTCCAGTTCCAGCGCGAGTTTCTGACCCGCTTGTTGCGGCTCCTCCTCGCCTCCAGCGTGGTGGTCGTGTACCTGGCGGTCACCATGGCGCTGCTCGGAGCCGGGATAGCGCTGGCGCTGCACATGCCGATCCCGACGCTGGTGCTCGCCATGGCGCCTGCCGGCATGGCCGAGATGGTGCTGACCGCGAAGCTGCTCGGGCTCGACGGCACCGTGGTGGCCGGCTTTCAGCTGGTGCGCATCATCATCATCCTGTTCCTGTGCCGGCCGGCCTATTGGCTGTTCACCCGGATCGTCGGCTGACTCGGGCGCGGTGCGTTCGCGTTGCGGCTCCGGAGACCCTGTGTTAGTGCCCTCTCCCCCTTCGCCGCATGCATGGCATGCGCCTGTTCGCCAGAGGAGACGTTCGAATGCCGCAGAACACGCAAAAGATCGGCTGGATCGGCATGGGCCGCATGGGGTATCCCATGGCCGAACGGCTGCTCGATGCCGGCTACGACGTCGCGATCTGGAACCGCACGAAGTCGAAGGCGGAGCCGCTCGCCAAGAAGGGCGGCAAGATCGTCGACAGTCTCACCGAGCTCAAGGATGTCGACGTCCTGTTCTCGATTGTCGCCACCGGCAAGGATGTCGAGGAAGTCTATTTCGGCAAGAGCGGCGTCACCGCCGGCGGCGGCAAGGCGCCCCCTGTGTTCGTCGACTGCTCCACCATCGCGGTGGAAGAATCCGCCTCGATCCGTAGGCGGCTCAGCCAGCTCGGAAGCGATTTCGTCGCCTGTCCGGTGAGCGGCAACGCCAAGGTGATCAAGGCCGGCAAGCTCTCCGCGGTGGCGTCGGGACCGGACGCCGCGTTCCGCAAGGCCGAGGCGATGATCCAGGCGTTCGCGCCGCGCGGCGTCTCCTACGTGGGCGAGGGCGAGCTCGCGCGCGTGTGCAAGATCGCCCACAACGTGATGCTCGGCGTGGTGATCGAGAACCTGATCGAGATCACCCTTCTGACCAACAAGATGGGCGTGCCGCGCCACGCGTTCTTGGCCTTCCTCAACAACGGCGTGATGGGTTCGATGTTCACCGCCTACAAGTCGCCCGCCCTGGTGAACCTCGACTGGACCACCACGTTCACGCCCGAGCTCCTGCGCAAGGATCTCGACCTCGGCCTCGAGCTCGCCCGCGAGAACGACGTGATCATGCCGGTCACCGCCGCGGCGCGCGAGGTGCTGCAGAGCCACTTCGGCGTCGCTCAGCTGCAGAAAAACCCCGAGGAATACCTGCAGAAGGATTTCGCCGCGCTCGCCGAAACCATGGCGCTCGCCTCCGGCATGAAGCTCGAAAGCGAGAACAAGAACGTGCCGACCGGCCTGGAGAACTGACGGTAGCGCCCAGATCGCATCAACCTTTCCGGAAAACTCAACCCGCCGTTGCGCCGGCCAGCTGTTGGCCGGCGCAAAACTTGCTATAGAGGAGGCGGGCGCACGGGCTTGGCTCGTGCTGGGAGAATTGTTCGGGGGGTTATCAATGAGCGCGGACGTGACTGTCGCCGACCGGCGTCGGGCGGAGTCGCCCGCGCGCCTGCCGCTTCCGGCCCACGCCACTCCGGTTCGCATCGATTGGGTGTTCGCCGGCGGGATACTGGGCATCCATCTGATCGCGCTCCTGGCGTTCCTGCCGTACTTCTTCAGCTGGACCGGCGTGGTGCTCGTGCCGCTCGGCTACTACGTGTTCGGCACGCTCGGCATCAATCTGTGCTTCCACCGGCTGCTGACCCACCGCAGCTTCTCGGTTCCCCTGTGGCTCGAGCGCACCTTGGCGGTCCTCGGCGTCTGCGCCATGGAAGACACGCCGGCCATGTGGGTCGCGAACCACCGCCTGCATCACCAGTATTCCGACGAGCAGCCCGACCCGCACAGCCCGCTGGTGAGCTTTCTGTGGGGTCACCTGCTGTGGGGCACGGTCAGGAACAACGCGTTCGAACGGCTCGCCCTGTTCAACCGCTATGCGCGCGACGTCATGCGCGACCCGTTCTATGCCGGCTTGGAGCGGTACTATTTTTCCCGGGCGATCGTGTTCGTCTCCTGGTGCGCCTTCTTCTTCGGCGGCTTCTTCGCCGAGCGTCTCATGGGCGGCACGACCGCCCAGGCGCTCCAGTTCGGGCTCAGCCTGCTGGTGTGGGGCGTGTTCGTGCGCACGGTCGCCACCTGGCACATCACCTGGTCGATCAACTCGGTCACGCACCTGTGGGGCTACCGCACCTACGAGACCCGGGACTCGAGCCGCAACAACTGGATCATCGGGCTCCTCGCCAATGGCGAAGGCTGGCACAACAACCATCACGCCCACCCGAGCTCGGCGCGCCACGGCCACAAATGGTGGGAGCTCGATATCGGCTGGCTCACCATCCGGCTCCTCATGATGCTCGGGCTTGCCACCAAGGTCGTGCTGCCGCCGCCGTCCGCCGCGGGAGCGAGAAGCAACGCCTCCTGATTCGGCGCGTTGGCTGGCGCTTGCGCTCGGCGCCGATAGCGGCGACATAATCCCTGCCGTCAGCGGCCTCTGAAGAGCCGAACCGCAGGGAGGCGCCAGGTGCTCACCGCCGCCAGGAACGAGATGCTCACCCGCGTCGGGCCAGGCACGCCCATGGGCGAGCTGTTGCGCCGCTACTGGTTTCCGGTTGCCGGCGCGAGCGAGCTCGACAAGGCGCCGATCAAGCCGGTGCGTCTGCTCGGCGAGGACCTCGTGCTGTACAAGGATTTGTCCGACCGCTGCGGCCTGGTCGACCGGCATTGCCCGCACCGCCGCGCCGACCTCGTTTATGGCTGGGTCGAGGCGGGCGGCATCCGCTGCAGCTATCACGGCTGGCTGATGGACGAGGCGGGCCGCTGCGTCGAGCAGCCCTACGAGGATGTCGCCCACCCCAATCCGCGCGCCAGGGAGCGTTGCACCACCACCGCCTATCCGGTGCGCGAGCTCGCCGGCCTTCTGTGGGTCTACATGGGACCGCTGCCGGCGCCCGAGCTGCCCGTGTTCGAGCCGTTCACCTGGCCGAACGGATTTCGCGAGATCGTGCTCGCCGACATCCCGTGCAATTTCTTCCAGTGCCAGGAGAACTCCATCGACCCGGTGCACTTCGAATGGATGCACGACAACTGGAGCCATCGCCTCGCCGGCCGCGACGCCTCGGCCGCGAAGCACCTCAAGCTCAAGTTCGAGGCGTTCGAGCACGGCTTCGTCTACAAGCGCGTGCGCGACGGCCAGAGCGAGGCCGACCTCAACTGGACCATCGGGCGCGTCGCGTTGTGGCCGATCGGGTTCTACCTCGGCAGCCATTTCGAGTGGCGCGTGCCGGTGGACGACGAGAACACGCTCTCGGTCGCGTGGTTCTTCGTGCGCGTGCCCAAGGGGCGCGAGCCCTACGTGCAGGAGACCGTCCCGACCTGGGTGAGCCCGATCCGCGATGACAGCGGCCGCTGGATCTCCAGCCACGTGATCAACCAGGACATCATCGCCTGGGTCGGCCAGGGCCGCATCGCCGACCGCACCAGGGAGAACCTGCGCTCGAGCGACATCGGCATCACCATGATGCGCCAGCGCTTCTTCGAGGAGATGGACGCGGTCGCGGCAGGCCGCGACCCGTGGGGCGTCATTCGCAACCCCAATGTCGCCGCCTGCGTCGAGCTCCCCAACATGACGCGGGAGATCAACACCGAAGGGATCACGCTCGAGGAATTCGCCAAGATCCCGGTGTTGCACCAGCGCCTGACCGGCTTTCGCCACCACTACGGCCAGCCGCCCGAAGTGCGCCGCGCGTTCCTAGAGGCAATGGGGATTGGGTGAGTTGCACGTTCGGCTACGTGCGGTGTCCCTTCAACATACCCGCAATGCCCAGGTCCTCATCCAAATCCGGCCAATGGATCCCCATCGGCATGATTTCAAAATTCGCTCGTTGTGCAGCAGATGCATTCCTGAGTTGCGGATACCAATCGAGCGGCGTGGCGATCCTGCGACCGTCAGCGAGCGTGACCACAAGCTCGGCATCGGTAAACTCAACCGCCCGAGCGCGCAGATCACCGACATCAATTTCCAAAGTGGTCATTCCAGGACATCAACAGCTGTTCGCGATGCAATCGCACCGTGCGAATGATAGCGCCGAGTTCGTGCGCCGGAAAGCCCACGTTTACGGCTACCGACAAGTCATGAAGCCACAGCTTGACTTGTTTATCGGCTGCACGGACATGAACGTGAGCAGGCTCGTTGCTTTCGTTGGAGAAAAAGAAGGCTCGATACGGTCCCCACCGCAAAACCGTGGGCACGTCGCCCTCAATACCTGTTCGCGATCGGCAGCTCCTCGGCCGGGAACAGGGTGATGACGCGGCAGCCCTTGTCGGTGACCACGACCTCCTCCTCGATGCGCGCGGCCGAATAGCCGTCGGTGGCCGGGCAGTAGGTCTCGAGCGCGAACACCATGCCTTCCTTGATCTCGGTCGGATGGGTGAGAGAGATCACCCGCGAGATGATCGGCCGTTCGTGCAGCGCGAGCCCGAGGCCGTGGCCGAACTGCAGGCCGAACGCGCTCATCTCGTCGGGGAAGCCGAAATCCTGCGCCTTCGGCCACACCGAGCAAACCTTGTCGGTACTCACGCCGGGCTTGATCAGCGCGATGGCGTTGTCGAGCCACTCGCGCGCCTTCTTGTACGCGTCGTGCTGCACCGGCGTCGCACGCCCGACGTTGAAGGTGCGGTAGTAGCAGGTGCGATAGCCCATGAACGCCTGCAGGATGTCGAAGAACGCCTGGTCGCCCGGGCGCAGCATGCGGTCGGTGAAATTGTGCGGGTGCGGGTTGCAGCGCTCGCCCGAGATGGCGTTGATCGCCTCGACGTCGTCCGAGCCGTGGCGATAGAGGAACTCGTTGACCTTGCCGACCAGGTCGTTCTCGCGCACGCCCGGTTTGAGCTCCTCGTTGATCAGGTGATAGGCGCCGTCCACCATGGCGGCGGCGCGGTTGAGCAGCGCAATCTCGTCGATGTTCTTGAGCTCGCGCGCCTCCAGCATGGTCTGCTGGCCGTCGGCGATCTTGAGGCCCGCCTTCTCCAATTCGAACATCATCGGCGGCTCGATGATATCGACGCCGACCGGCATATCGCCGACGCCGGCCTCGCGGATCAGCGCCGCGATCTCCTCGGCGTGGCGCTTCATCAGGCCGAAGGCAGGCGACACCGTGCCGCGCAGGCCGATCAGCCCGGCCTTGCAGTTCTCCGGCTTGAGCCAGGGCACGAACAGCTTGTGGTGCACCGCGGCCGAGCCGAAGTCCCACAGGATCGGGTCGCCGTCGCGCGTGAGCAGGGCCCAGCGGCAGAGCTTGTCGCGCTCCCATTCGCCGATCTTGGTCGACGTGATGTAGCGGATGTTGTTGACGTCGAACACCAGGAGCGCGCCCAGCTCGGAGGCCTCGAGGGCCTGTTTGACCCGGCTCAGCCGATAGCGGTGCAACCGGCGGTAATCAACCCGCTCCTCGAAATCGACCCCCATGGTGCCGAGCGCCGGCAGCGCACGGCCCCAGTTGTAACGCGGGTTGACGTCCTCGGCGCGAATCTCCCGCGGCTCGACGTTGACCTGATCCATTTGATTCTCCTCGCCGTTCCCCCGGCACGCCCGATCCTGCTCGGGCCGATTATAGAGGGGATTCGATGGTGAGCCGATAGGCCTTACGGCCAAGCTGGTCCTTGACATAGGGCAAAACCACGCGCGAGACGGCGGTCTGAGGAGAATCTGGATGTTGGCTCGATTCGTTCGCCTGCCCGGCTATGCCCTGCCCGTCCTGCGGGCAGTGGTCTTCGCCGCCACGCTATTGAGCACGCTACCGTGGGCAGGCGCCCAGCAGGCGGCAGGCCCGCCGCTGGCCTCATTCGAGCCGCTCAAGCTCGAGCTCGACCAGATCGAGGCGACGCTCGGTCGCACCAGCCTCGGCGACGAGACGCTTGGCGAGCTGCGGGATCGCGTTGCTGCAGCGCGGGATGACGTCCGGGGACGAGTCGAGGGCCTCGAACCACAGCTCAACGATGTCGATACCAGGGTCAAGCAGCTGGGCCCCGCTCCGGCGCCGGGCACGCCCGAGGACCAGGGCCTAGTGGCCGAGCGCGAGCGCCTCACCAAGTCACGCGCCGAGCTCGATGCGTCCTTGCGCCAGGCGCGCCTCTTGTCGCTCCGGGCCGACCAGATCGCCGATCGCATCACCGAGCGGCGCCGCAGCCTGTTCACCCAGCGCCTGTTCAAGCGCACGACGAGCGCGCTGCAGCTGGCGTTCTGGCGGGACGTGGCCATTGCGGCGCAGAGCGAAGCCCGCAGCATCGGCTACCTGATGGAGGGCTGGGCCGGCTACGCGACGGCAACCGGCGGCGCGAGCGGGATCGTGCTCGCCGGGTTCACGCTCCTGGCCTTCGCTGCCGCCGGGACCGTGTTCGTGCGCTGGTGGCGCCGCCGCGTCTTCGTGCCGCGCACCGACACCCGGTTCGCCAAGGCGCTGGCGGCCATCGTGGCGACGTTTCAGGTCGCCGTGACGGCGCCGCTCTGCATCGCCGCCGTGCTCATGGTGTTCGACGCCTGCGGACTGGTTCCGCCGCGCATCTGGGACATCGGCAAGGGCCTGATCTTCGCGGTCGCGCTCGCATCGTTCGGGCACGGCATCGCCGCCGGACTGCTCGCCCCCGACGAGGCCGCACGCCGCCTCATCCCGATCGACGATGCGACCGCGCGGCAACTGACGCGGCGCTTCGCCTGGGCGGCCCGCGTGCTCGGAGCGGCCATCGTCCTCAACACCATCCACCGCGCGGTCGTCGCACCGGTCTCGCTGACGATCGCCACCAGCGCGCTGTTTGCCCTCGTGGTTGCAATCCTGGTCGCCGATACGCTGTTCCGCGTGAAGGAAGGCGGCGAAGACGGTACCGGCGCCGTGAGCTCGCGGGCGCAATGGATCCGCGCGCTGGCGTGGCTGGTGGTTGCGGCGATCCTGATATCGCTCGGGCTCGGCTATATCGGGTTCGCCGCCTTCCTGGCGGGCCGGCTGCTCATGGTGCTGGCAGTTCTCGCAGCGCTCTATGTCTCTCTCGTCTTCACCGATGCGCTGTTCACCGAGGTGGTGACCGGGGACAGCCCGCGCGGCCGCGCCATCGCGGCGACCTTCGGCATCGGGCCGCGCGGCGTCGAGCTGATCGGCACCGTGCTCTCCGCGGTGCTGCGGGTCGTGCTGGTTCTCCTTGCCATCGTCCCTATCCTGGGACGCTCCGGGATGCTCGCCGCCGATGTGTTCGGCACCGTGCAGGGCGCCGTGTTCGGCTTCCGCATCGGCGACATCACCATCTCGCTGACCGCAATCCTCAGCGCGCTCATGGTGCTGCTCGTCGGCATCGTGGCGACGCGGGCGGTGCAGCGCTGGCTGCAGACCGGCTTCCTGCCGCGCACGGGGCTGGAGCCGAGCCTGCAGCTCTCGGTCTCCACCATCATCGGCTATGTGGGCGTCATCGCAGCGCTGACCCTCGCGCTCGCCGTGCTCGGCATCGACGTGCAGAAGATCGCGCTGATCGCCGGCGCCCTGTCGGTCGGCATCGGCTTCGGCCTGCAGTCGATCGTGTCGAATTTCGTCTCCGGCCTCATCCTCCTCGCCGAGCGCCCGATCCGTGTCGGCGATTCCATCAACGTCAGGGGCGAGGAAGGCCAGGTGCGCAAGATCAGCGTGCGCGCGACCGAGATCGAGACCGACGACCGCGCCAGCGTGATCATCCCGAACTCCGAGCTGATCACCGGCATGGTGAAGAACTGGACCCATGCCGACACGCTGCGCCGCATCCGGATCAAAGTCGGCGTCGCCTACGATTCCGACCCGGCCGAGGTGCGCGACATCCTGCTCGCCTGCGCGACCGGCCATGCGCTGGTGCGCCAGACGCCCGCGCCGGCCGCGATGCTCGCCGAGCTCGGCACCGACGCCCTGCAGTTCGAGCTCTACTGCGTGGTCGGCAACCTGGCCAATGCCGGCACGGTCAAGAGCGACCTGCATTTCGAGATCCTCAAGCGCTTCCGCGCCGCCGGCATCGTCATTCCGGTTCCCCAGCGGGAAGTGCGCCTGGTCGGCGAGGGCACGAAGGCGCCGCCGACCGTCCCCGACCCCGCATGACCCTATGATTTTGCGCATGTCCTTGTCGGAAAACCGGTTCCCACTTTTCCGGGACATGCGCGATTTTTCACCATTTGGTCATTGTTTCGTGGCCAAGCTCGGGCGGGGAAGACCTCCATGAGCCACCGCCGATTCGAGCTCGCCGTTCTGGCGCGCGCTGCAATGTTTGCGGTTGCGGCGCTGGCGCTCGCGTCCTGCGCGGGCGACCGCGACCCGACGCTCAGCCAGCCGACTTTCTACAATAATCTGGCCCAGGCCGGCGCCGTGCTCGATGCGCAAGGTGCGGCGGCGATGATCTCCAATTACCGGGCGAACAACGGCCTCGCCACGCTCGCCATCGATCCGCAGCTGATGCGGCTGGCGCAGGACCAGGCGCAGGCCATGGCGGCGCGCAACAAGATGGACCACGACGCTGCCGGGCCGTTCAAGACCCGCATCACGCGCTCGGGATTCGACGCCAAGGTCGCGGCGGAGAACATCTCGGCTGGCTATCACACCATGGCCGAGGCCTTCTCGGGCTGGCGCGATTCGCCCCATCACCGCGCCAACATGCTGCTCAAGGGCGCGACCCACATGGGCATTGCGGCGGTCTACGCGCCCGGCACCAAGTACCGGGTGTTCTGGGCGCTGATCCTCGCCGCCCCCGACGACAAGCGCGTGTAGTAGCGCCGAGGCTCGTCATCGCCGGGCGAGCCGCTTCAGGCGGCGAGGGTCGTCCCGGCGATCTCGATTCCGATTGCACGACCATGCCATTTCTATCGGGATGGCCGGGACAAGCCCGGCCATGACGATTATCATCCCGGCGAACGCCGCCGATGCCCGATCGGCGCAGGGGAGATGTGCATGCCGCGAGTTCCTGTCGATCGTCGTATCGTTGCTCTGTCTGCTCGCCGGAGCTGCCCAGGCACAGGAGAAATATCCGGCGCGACCCGTGAAGGTGATCGTGCCCTATGCGCCGGGCGGCGCGGTCGACATCGTGGCCCGCATCGTCACCGACCAGATGCGCCAAGCGCTCGGCCAGCCCTTCGTCATCGAGAACAAGCCGGGCGCCTTCGGCATCCTCGGGCTCGAGGAGATGGCGCGCCAGAAGCCCGACGGCTACACGCTGATGTTCGGCAACAACAACGCCAACGTGATCACGCCGATCCTCTATCCGAAGAAGATGCGGATCGACGTCGACAAGGACGTCACGCCGGTGGCGCGCGTCGCCGACCTGCCCAGCTTCCTGATCGCCACCAAGAAGGATTTCCCGCCGACCAGCTTCGCCGAGTTCATCGCCTACGCCAAAAAGAATGCCGGCAAGGTGCGGTTCTCCAGCGTCGGCGTCGGCAGCTTCCCGCAATACGACATGGAGATCCTCGCCCGCCGCGCCGGGCTCGACCTCGTGCACCTGCCCAACAAGGCCGGCGCGTCGGGCATGCTCAACGACCTGGTGAGCGGCGACGCTCAGGTCGCCTTCCTCAACATGGCGACGCCCGCCTCGATGGTGCGGGCGGGACAGCTGCGGCCGCTCGCCGTCGTCACCGAGCAGCGCATGCCCGACTATCCGGACGTGCCCACGCTCGCCGAGCTCGGCTACCCCGGCATCGGCACCGTGCAGTGGCTCGCGATCTTCGCGCCGAGCGGCACGCCGCAGAGCGCGATCGACACGATCCACAAGGCCGCGGTCGAGGCCGTCGCCACGCCGGCCGTGCTGGAGAAGTTCAAGGCGCAGTCGCTGCGCGCGGTGCCGACCGCCTCGCCCGCAGAGGCCAAGGCCTTCGTGCAGAGCGAGTTCGCGCTGTGGCGCAAGATCACCGACGAAGTGAAGATCGAGCTCCCGGACTAGTGCGGCGGATTTGAATTTCCTATTAGCTCGCGGCAATCTCTTGTAGGAAATTCAAATCCAAAGCCGCACTAGCAAGCATTGATATTGCTAGTGCTCCTTTGATTCCGAATTTCGCTCAGAGGATGCCGCAAAGTGATGCGAAATTCGGAATCGGAGCACTAGTCGACCGTGAGCCTGCTGCCGGACAGCCGCGATTACGATGAGCTCTACCGCACGTTCCGCTGGGACATCCCGGCGCGCTACAATATCGGCGTCGCGGTGTGCGACGCCTGGGCCGCGCGCGAGCCGCGCCGCGTGGCGATCATCAACGCGCGCCGCGACGGCGCGCCGGAGGAGCTTTCCTACGGCTGGCTGAAGGAGACCTCCAACCGGCTCGCCAACGTGCTGCGCCACCACGGCGTCCGGCGCGGCGACCGGGTCGCCATCCTGCTGCCGCAGATGCCCGAAGTGGCGGCGATCCACATCGCGATCTACAAGCTCGGCGCCGTCGCGCTGCCGCTCGCGACCCTGTTCGGCATCGAGGCGATCCGCTACCGGCTCACCAACTCCGGCGCCCGGGCGCTCATCACCAACGCGCAGGGCCTTGCGAAGATCGCCGAGATCCGCGCCGACCTTTCGCTGGCGCTGATCCTGTCGAGCGACGTGGCGAGCGACGGCGCGCTCGACTTCGCCGACGCGCTTGCGCGCGCGGCTGCCGATTTCACCGCCGAGGACACGGCCGCCGACGACCCGGCGATGATGATCTACACGTCGGGCACGACCGGCCCGCCCAAGGGCGCCCTGCATGCGCATCGGGTCCTGCTCGGGCACATTCCGGGCATCCAGCTGCCGCACGATTTCTTTCCGCAGCCGGGCGACCGGTTCTGGACGCCGGCCGACTGGGCGTGGGCGGGCGGCCTGCTCGACTGCCTGCTGCCGAGCCTGATGTTCGGCGTGCCGGTGGTGGCGCGCCGGTTCGAGAAATTCGATCCCGAGGAGGCGTTCCGGCTGATCGCCGAGATGGAGGTGCGCAACGCCTTCATCCCGCCGACCGCGCTGCGCATGCTGCGCTCGGCGGTAAGCCCGCAAGGGCGGTTTCGCGTTGCGCTGCGCACCGTCGGCTCGGGCGGCGAAGCGCTCGGCGCCGAGACGCTCGAATGGGGCAAGTCGGCGCTCGGTCTTGCGATCAACGAGTTCTACGGCCAGACCGAATGCAACCTGGTGGTCGGCGCCTGCGCGATGATCGGCGTGTCGCGGCCCGGCGCGATCGGCAAGGCCGTGCCGGGCCATGACGTCGCGGTGATCCGCCCGGACGGCTCGCGCGCCGAGCCCGGCGAGCTCGGCCAGATCGCCGTGCGGCGGCCCGACCCGGTGATGTTCCTCGAATACTGGGACCGCCCCGACGCGACGCGGGAAAAATTCATCGGCGACTGGATGACGACCGGCGACCAGGGCCGCACCGACGAGGACGGCTATTTTCACTTCGTCGGCCGCGACGACGACGTGATCACCTCGTCGGGCTATCGCATCGGGCCGGGCGAGATCGAGGACTGCCTGATCGGCCATCCGGCGGTCGCGCTCGCCGCCGTGATCGGCAAGCCCGACCCGGTGCGCACCGAGCTGGTCAAGGCCTTCATCGTGCTCAAGGCCGGCCACGCGCCCTCGGACGCGCTCGCCGCCGACATCCAGGCGTTCGTGCGCACGCGCCTGTCGGCGCACGAGTACCCGCGCGAGGTCGCCTTCATCGACGCGATGCCGATGACGACCACCGGCAAGGTGATCCGCCGCCTGCTGCGCGAGAAGGCGTAGAGTGCTCGGCAGCCGAGTTCCGCACGCGCATCGACAACGGGATCGGCAAGTGGACACGGATCATTCAAACCAGGAATATCAAGCCGGAGCAGTTCCAGCCGCAAAGGGAGAAGAGCAATGAGCATCGAACGTCACGAAACCGGGCCGCGCATGAGCCAGGTCGTCATCCACGGCAACACGGTCTATCTCGCGGGCGTCGTCGCGCGGCAGAACCAGGGCAAGTCCGTGACCGAGCAGACCAAGGAGATCCTTTCCACGATCGACGGCCATCTCGCCACGGCGGGCACCGACAAATCGAAGCTGCTCTCGGCCAATATCTGGATCACCGACATGGCGACCTTCAACGAAATGAATGCGGTGTGGGACGGCTGGGTCTCGCCCGGCAACACGCCCGCGCGCGCAACCGTGGAGGCGAAGCTCGCGGCGCCCGGCTACAAGGTCGAGATCATGGTGGTGGCGGCGCGGTGACGCGCGGCGATCATCGGCCTGAGCCAAGATACGCCGCGGTCGTCGCCGCACGCCGATGCGGGGCGTTGCTGGTCCTATTCACGATGTCAAACAGCCATCCGACTTCGCCCGAAGACGGGCTTCGACGGATTGGTTGCCCGCCGAACCCCCGGACTTGATCCGGGGGGAAGGCGGACAGCCAACGCTCCGCCCGTCCCGGCGGTCGCTGGCGGCTTCGCCGCGCGACCGGTTCGAGCCGGGCTTTGCGTCAATCACCTTTGCTCCCGTGAGGGAGCGGAGCGCCGCGAGGGCGCTGGTGCGGAACGCCGCACCCGTGGCGTGTTTGTCCCCTCCCCGTTTGCGAGGCGGGAAGGGACACGCCGGAACACCTTGCGAGGGTGTCCCCGCGCCCCAGTGACGTAGGGGCGCGCGCCCTCGCGGCGCTCCACCGCGGCCGCCCGAACTCGAACCACAAGGTGCTTCGGGATCGTGCAGCCGCTCCCTGCTCCGCCTCTGGTCTCTCCGGAGTACGCCCTCGGTGAGCCGGGATGGCGGCGAGTATTCCTACAATTTAAGAACAAATCAAGAACAAAATGTCCGAAAATCAGAAAAGCAGGGAAGAGGCGGCACTGAGCAGCGAAAATCGCCCTACCGATGTCCCGCCAACCACGCCGTGACAGTGCACGGCCCTCAAGCGACCGGCGGAGTTCCCCAACGCGGCAATCGACATGCGGCCTCCGTGCCCCTGTGGCGGAATTGGTAGACGCGCCTGGCTCAAAATCAGGTGGCCGCAAGATCGTGCTGGTTCGAGTCCGGCCGGGGGCACCATTTGATTTTGCCTAGCAAGATCAGCGCGCTAGACCGCACGCGAGCCTTTCATAGCGGCAAGGTGGTAGACAGGTCTGACTTTCGTCATGACGGACAACATGGCGTGCCGGTACTATCGAGGCTTCTTAAGCCTCGACGGCGCCACAGGTCTTACACATGCGCGCGAAAACGGAGCCCGGCAGGAAATTGAGTGCACTGTCTCCGTAATCGCTCGGCCGCCACCGCTGCGTTCGGGTACGCGCCCCGCCTCGTAAGCTTATCACCGAGATCAGGCCGAAGATTGTCTTCGCCAACGAGGCTCTGCTTGAGAAGCTCAAGAGGCAGCGGAGACGAAGACCCCGATTGCGCTGCGCTCCATCCGGGCTACGCTTGCTCAGGGATGTCTGCCGAGGAGGCCTTTATGTCAGCGCCGCTCATCATTGACACGGATGCCGGTTATGACGATCTCCTGGCGCTTCTTTATTTGTTAGGCGATCCCACCATCAGTATCCAGGCGATCACGGCCGTCCACGGTCTGACCACGGACTTGCTCCTTGCCGGTAACGTGCTGCGTTACATGCTCGAACAGACCGGCAATGAAGGCATACCCGTATATCTTGGCTCGACGAGCCCCGGGCCCGGAGGTCATCATGTTCCGGAGGGATGGGCCAACATGGTCGCTCACCTGGGGTGGCCGGTACCGCAGGCCGCTGCATCCAGCGGTGCCTTCCCCTACCTTGCGGAGCAAATCTCAGGAAATACACCGCCGCGGATATTGGCGCTCGGCCCGTTCACCAACATCGCGGCGGCGTTAGGCTCGCAGCAGCACCATGGCCCGCTGCAGATCAGGATGATGGGCGGCGCTTTCGGCGTGAACGGCCAACCGGCAGTGGGAAACATGGGAGACGCCGACCCGTCGGCTCCGCATTCCGAGTTCAACGTCTATATTGATCCCGCTGCAGCAGGTCAGATTTTCGCAAAGGTACCGGATATCCTTGTGGTCCCGCTGAATGCCTGCAGCATGGTTCCGATCGACTGCCAGTTCATCAGTGATTTCGAGACGATTTCATGCGACGGTCCCCGAACCGTGCTTGCCAAAGCGGTGCTAGGTGGAATCCTCAAGGACAACAAACAAAGTATTGAAGCAGGACAGTACTTCGCATGGGATCCGCTAGCCGCGGCATCGAGCGCGCTGCGAGAACGCGTGAGCATGAATGTTGCCGTCGATCATCTGGGAGTCATGTCGTCATCGGGCCCCGGCCCGATCAAGGTAGCGCTGGCTGCCGATCCTGCTGAATTCCGCTCGGCATTTTTCGGACGCTTCTCCTAAACCGAACTTCCTACTTTCGAGATCGATAGCGCATTGATCTCGCTTTTGTTTGTCAAGAGTGAGCGGCCCATTACTGGGTACGATCGGGGTATCGATGCCGAGTAATTCCATCATGGCGGCTTGTGCAACGAAAGGGGCATGACCGCTTGTGGAAATCTGGGCGCGGGAGCAGCAGACGCCTGAAGCCCTCCGCGCCTTCCACCGGGCGGAGATTGAGAAATAGTGGCCGCTTCTCAAAGAGGCGGGCGTCAAGCCCGAGTGACGCCCACTTGCATAGGCCACGGACTTCCGCTTATGGCCCATCGCGACATGTTGCACTGCGGCGGCCAAGCGTCGCTAACGGGGGTCATCGGGGGAGCGTCACTTTACGTCCTACGCACCTTATCTCCGCGCAACCATAGCCGTATTCTAAAAAAAGCTCCAATGCGAGCGACCCAGGAACTACCCATTCCTTAACAGTTCCCTTCCGGACGCAAAAACCTCGCCGCACACATTTAAGCCGTGCGCATCCCTCAGCCTCGGGGCCATGGTAACGCCACCGCGATTTTTCATAACCCGTGTCGTCCTGAAAATAGATGGGTTGGCAACCAGCGGGAGTACCTCCCACCTGCAACGCCTGGGGGAGATCGCCCTTCACCGGCTCGGACCAGGCGAAGCCCATCGATCCTGTCAACAGCAAAATCGTGATTGCCGTAAGACTGCCGGTTCGTCGCAACATTCTGCCCTCCCCCGTTCACGATTTCCCTGCAAGCCATCAATCGTAACTTCCAATTTGGGTGCGTCAACGAACAAGTCGGCGGAGGGGACATCTCGGTGTGGAATAATCTTAACCAACGGTTGACGGGAAGCCGAACGGCGCCTGGGTCCGCGACTGCGGACATCCCACGGCGCTGCGGCCCTACTACGTCGTCACCCCGAGCGGCGACATCATCAAGGAGAAATTCCGGACCGCCGCGGCCGCGAAGGCCGCGGCGATCGCCGTCATCCACCAAAGAGGCCTGACAACATGAAAGCTCTATCCGTGCGGCAACCCTACGCGTGGCTGATCGTCAGCGGCGCGAAGCTCGTGGAAAACCAGAAGCGCATCCACCTCTATCGCGGCGAGCTTGCGATCCACGCCGCGCGCAAGCCCGACCGCGAGCCGCTCGAGGCGATCGAGCAGCGTCTCGGCGTCAAGGTCGACCGCGACGCGCTGCGCTATGGCGGCATCGTCGGCATCGTCACCGTGGTCAACGCCGTCGAGACCGAGCCCCTCGCGGCGCCGCTCGCGCGCTGGCGCAATCCGGCATACCGTTATGGTCTCATCCTGGAGAACCCTCGCCAGGTTGCGTTCGTGCCGTTCCTCGGCAAGCTCAACCTGTTCGACGTCCCCGATAACCTGATCGGGCCGCCGCTTTCGAGCGATTGAGATGCGACGCAAAAGCCCCAGCCGCTAGGCTGGGGCTTTTTTGTGGCACCGGAACATTCCGCGAGCTAGCTCATGCTCCGATCTGATGTCGACGGCGGATCAGCGACTTAAAGTTGTCAGCTGGGGCGCGGCCGCCGGCAGCCATTCGACGAAGCGCGCCTCAATATCCTTTCAATCGCTTCACAGTAGGACGTTCAGAAGGTCAGTTTCCCTTAGGAACTGAGTTGCACTTCGGCATGTCTGGCCATCGTTTACAAGCCTTGATACGATGCTCTTCTTCGTAGTTCTTCATATTGATGGTCAGAATGTCACGTGCTGCCGGATCTAGTTTTAGCCACTTGGAATTACCTGCACCAGTGCAAGTCATCCAAAGTCCCAGCGGGTTATAACCCTTACTAGCGACATACTCGTAGCCCTCAAGAAAATCGCTGCGCCAGCGTGATTTTGGATTTCGATATAGCTGATCCAACTTGGCTCGTAATTTAGGATTAGTCACGGTCAGCATGCCGGCACAAAAAGTCTCTAGCGCAGCAGTTTCATAACCATGATTGAAGGCATCCGAGGAGTCGGCCCAGGCTGGAACAGTGCTGATCAGAGTAACGGAGGTCAGTAGGGTAGCGAGAATTCGGCTGGTCATTTCTCTATCATCCCTAAGTAAGTCCAGACGTCTTGCAACCTAATATTAGTCCTTGACGCTGCATTCAACCTTGTCGGCCTTTTCGACACCCAACCCGAGCACCGTGGTGTGCTTGGTCATACCGGGCATCAGGTTGCCGACCCCACCTAAGCCGGTGCCGACCAGCTCCCCCTTGAGGAAGAACCCGCACTCGATAAAGGTCAGACGTTCGGCGGTCCGGGTATTGTTCTTGATCGAAATCGCCTGATGAACCGATCCAAAGGACCGGATCAGCTTGCCGGTGGTGATTTTGTACTCAGCGACCTCGACCTCCGGGATGACATTGACGTCGCCCCACTTGACCCGGTTCTCCGCTGCCCTAGACGACCAATCCTGAGCCGCATAGGTGCACCAAAGCAGTTTGAACTTTGCCCCGGCAGGTTTGAACTCGACCTTGCTGACCTCCCGCGTCGTGATCCGAATGCCATCAGGGGCATTGGAATCTTCTGCGTAAACATAATCACTGGCGCATTTCACATCCGCTTCAGCCTGAGACAATTTCACCGGTACAGCTTCTATCGAGATTGCCGTACCATCTTCCATTTCGCAGGTCGGGTTCGCAGCGTCGTCAGTATCACAGCTGCGTCCAGCCACCGGCTTGACCAGAAAGCTGCTGGCCTTTTTGAGTGCGGCCTTGGCGGCCGGGGTCTCAATGCGCTGGGACTCATGCTTTTTAGTGAGCGCATCCAGCTTCGCGCGGGCTTCCGGCGAAAGGTCGAGAGCGTGAGCCGCAGTGCCGGTCAGCAGACAAGCGGCGATAGCGGTGGTGGTCAGCAGCCGTTTCACTTTCATTCTCCGTTGTCAGGTGGGGAACCGCCGCCGCGACGTGCGAGCGGCGCTGGCGAGCGGCCGGCCGCGCGGTGGTGCAACCGCGAGTACAAATGCGAGAGTTGACCCGCGCATCCTTCTAACGGGCGATCCGCAGCCCGTCGCCGCTCACGGTGCGGCATGGTGATGCCCTGTTACCCTGCGGTCGCGCCAGCGCGGCGGCGAGCAGGTGTCGGGTCATCGAATTCCTCTTCCTTGCTGCTTCGTAAATCCACGGATCACCCAGATGACGATGCCCCCGCCGAGCCAGAGCAGGACGACGGGACCCAGGAATTTAACCCAGGCAGCTCCACTGTCCCGGGGGCTGTCCACGAGGAACAAGAGTTCCTTCAGGGTCATATCCACATTCCCTCTTCTCATTCGACCCGTCCGATCCTCGCAGTACTGGTAAGTCGAGCTAAACCATGTCAGGCAGGATTTGAAAAACTCTGTAATTACATCCTCGTATGCGATCATCTCTTTTATAGGAAGCCCGATCACCCACATGATCGAGAGCACCACGCCAAGCCTTCCAGCCGCTCATCGTCGTCTGCTTTTTTCTCGTCGAGCCAGCCTCGCCGATCCTATTTCGGATTTGCGGTGACTAGTTCACCTGCTGCTGAAAAATCACGATTTATGAGTACACGCCCTAGACTAAGCTTTGCTCATCGTGCGGGTCTTGTTGCTTCGCGCCAAGCATTTGTTCGTTGCTGCCTTGGTGGCTGGCTGCGCGCAGCATCCCCCGCCAGAGCGCTAGGAGCCTCGCTGGCGGGTTTTTGGGCTGGTCGGCTATTGTCGACATCAATCGCGCGATCATCGAACAGGGCGCCGGCCTGGCGTGCCCGCGTGTCACGCTCGCGCTGCTTCTGTAGCAGCCGGTAGAAGGGGCTTCCGCAAGGGCCCAGCGGTGGCCTCCTCGACGGTACATCATTGCCAATCCCACCGCGAACGGAAGATCGTATCCCACCCCCGTTCTGGGTTGTCTTGCCACAGGCTCCCCCAGGGTGCTCCCAGGCTCCCGGCTCCCAGGATGGCCAGGGGAAATACGTATGGCACCGAACCCAACATTTTGGCGTGCTTCGACAAGGCAGCGCCAGCGGCCTCATATACAATTCGGCAGCTGTGACTGGGTAAGCCCGACCACGACAACCTGCCGCCGAGGCGCGGCGACCTCGTGTACGCCACGACGGACCCGCGCCACATCGGCCTTTTGAATTCCGTGTACCCAACCGGATGCACGGTCGAGTGGGAGATCGAGCAACAAACCCAACAGATAGGAAATAGGACAATGCTAACCCCACTAGTAACCCCACTAATAGAATTACAACTAACCATCCTTGCATGCGCTATCCTGATTTGTGTAGTTGTAAACCCACTACGAACCCTCTACGCAATAGTATCAATAGCATTTATAGCAGCCATAGCATTGCTATGGTGGCTCGGATGGGGACGATACCTCTAATATAATAAGTCGTCACGCAACGAGAGCCATCGGCCCCCGTTGCAATCTTATTGTACAATAATTCGGGTTCGAGCACGGCATCGCGATCTCTCGTCTGCGTGTCGCCGTGCATCAACCACTGAAAAGAGGACTGAAATGTTGAACGTCACTGACCGACAGAAATTGCACCGCTACGCCGCTGGCGTAACCGCTCGCGCCAAGCACCACGCCGCCAACGTCGATGCCGTGTTCCACGCCCTGCTCGGTTTCGTTTCAACCTATGCCGACAAGATCACCCTGCGTGGCGACGGCACCGGCAACGTGGCTTGGTTCACCATCGGCAACAACCGCTACGCATTCACCCACCGGAATGCCCCGCGAGCCCGCATCGTTCTGCTGCAAGGCAGCCTATGCGGACGCGAGTTGCACGCCTTCACCAACGACACGCCGAACACCGAAATCAAGCAGGTGTTCGACCGTCTCGTGCTCGCCTAGCATCAACCAGGAAATAAGAAATGATGAAGCTGATAATCGCCGCTGCCACGATCACGGTTCTGTTCTCGTCGCCCACCTGGGCGGTGCAGGACTACGACCGACCGTATATGTATTGTCCTTCCGACAGCAAACACTACGGAAAAGTGGTGCTGGGCGACATCCGCCGTTGCTACGGCCCGGTGGGGCAACGCAAGACCGGCAGAAAATAGAAGGCCGAGTTTGTGGCCTGAGTTACACTGACCCTTAGCGTGCTAGGAGGAACCCACCAATGAAGACGCTTATTGCTGCGCTCGTCATCGTAGGCGCTAGCGCTTTCGCCATTGCCGCGTTCACGTGGCCTCATCCCGCGACGTAGTCGCTCCACGACATCACCCGAACCGGCACGGCGCTGTCCTGGATCGCGCGCTCGACCGGGTCCTGTGGCGCGTAGGTTCGAATCTGCTCGACGAGCTGCTCGAGGCTGAACGCCGTCCACAGGTCATCGAACGGCTCGTCGTCGCGCGGGCCGTGACACTGCGCGTAGACGAGCACGCGCCGCCTTTGTGGCACCGGAACATCTATGCGACGCAGGCCTGGGACGGCGGCACACGATGCCGCTTCTGCCCCTGCCACGGGACCCGGATTTTTGGGTTCTCGAAGGGCTCAAGCTGCTGCTACCCGGCGAAAGAAAGCAAGACCTTGGCACGAACCAACAAGACGGCGCTGCAGGCTTTTTATACTGCTCGGGTAGGGTGAAAATGATCGAATCGCCTCGAGGCGGCCACGCGGCCAGCACGATCCACGGCCCCTCAAGGTTGGGGAAATTTCCGGACCTTTTTACTGATCTAGGATGGTGAAAATCAACCGCCCTCGCGCGGGAGCGCGGGTTGGACGCGCGTGGCTAACTGCGACGCAACCATTGCGTAGTACGGTAGTAGTCGGTGCGGCCTTTCATTGGAGTGCGGGGGACAGGAGCATGATCTATCCACTGTATTGGGCTGGCCGCATGACGGCCCGAGCCATCGGCACCTGGTCCGGAGCAATGAAATTCTGGATGTTGACACTGGGAGCCGGCGTATTTTCGTTCGTGCTCGTCTTGGGAGCTGTCGCACCGAAGAAGCAGCTACCGGCGTGCGATGCTGGATATGCTCGGGCGACACCGAACGCAGAATGCAGTCGGTCGGGCCTGACGTGCGACACCTTTAAGACGCGAGAACCGACTAATAGTGAGTACCGCTACTATCAGTACTGCCAATATTACGACGCAATGCAGCGGGAACACATTAAGCAGATGGCGTCGCCCCCCTTCCCGAAATGGTGAAGCCCACTCGTCTGGACCGTTGGCTGGATCATCTCCGGATTTGCAAAGGAATGACGCACCGACGCGGCTTCATCCCGCGACGTAGTCGCTCCACGACATCACCCGAACCGGCACGGCACTTTCCTGGATGGCGCGCTCGACCGGATCCTGCGGCGCGTAGATCCTAATCTGCTCGACTGCCGACCAGCCAGGAGATCGGGACGGAGAACATCGGCGCCATTCCGTTCTCCGGCGTCGGACCAAATTTGGTTTCATCCCTG
The DNA here is from genome assembly GCA_963777755.1 of uncultured Alphaproteobacteria bacterium. Taxonomy (GTDB): domain Bacteria; phylum Pseudomonadota; class Alphaproteobacteria; order Rhizobiales; family Xanthobacteraceae; genus DATFWC01. Next base: position 224,660 of record CAVZSC010000034.1, on the reverse strand, counting down.
ATCTGGCTGATGGTTGGGTGAGTCCGGCTGAGGTGGCGGAGCAGATGCTACGGGCTGCAATCCAAGCCCGGCCGAAATAACTTCCAGTTCCTTCCGCGCCCGCTTCGTAAGCCTGATGAATGCCCTCAACCGGATGAGCGGGAAAAATTCGCCCATAACCACGTCCCTGGGGCCGCTAAATCGGTGTGACATGATCATTGGCATTTCGCGGTCGACCATTATCCACGCACCATGCGCGATCTTGGCGCGAGCCTCTGACAACGTTTTCAGCGTCTTCCAGAATTGCTTCGTCGGCATCAGCTTGTCATTCGTGGGCCGCTCAAGAAGCTCCCGGAGGAGTGCGAATTTGTTATCAGCCTGCATTCTTGACGTGATTAGGCTGCCGTCATCGAAAGACAGGTTGAGAAGGTCCCAAATCATCATTTCCGCAGCTGTTTCGAGATAGGAAAAGCTCATTATGGCTCGCCCAATTTCGCGAGCCACAGATGCCGGGGGCTCGAACGAAACACGGGAGATATTCAGAATGCCGGGTGGCCGAGACAAAACGCCCTCCTCTGACTTCAAGTGCAGCAGAGGCTAAGCGCCGTTTCGAGGCCGCACTACGCGGAGCGCTCAGCACGCCACCGAAGCCGCTCAAGGATATTCCGAAGAAACGGGCCAAGACGCAACGGAGCGGGCGGCGAAGAGGTAGTCGTGCGTTGCGGCTGGTTGTCAGCTTGAGCCCAGAATGGCTCCATGCTTGCGGCTAGCAATGACCATCAGAAGATCACGCGGTACGTTTCCCCATCCGTGTCCTTGATGCACACCTGCTTGCCGTTTTCGGCTTCCTTCACGAGCGCCTCATAGAGACGGAGGGAGTTCTTGATCACTTCGGCGTACGAGCTTGCTTCGGTTTTTTCTCGCAGAGCTCTTAGACGCTCCATTGACGCGTCCGGAAGCTCGAGTTGAACCCTCGTGGTGCTCTTCTTCATTCCGTCCAGTACCTCGGAAGGTAGTGTGTCAGCACGCCCCCGAAGATCGGTCCGATGACGGCCCAAGCAGCCCCCACCGGGTGGAAACTGCCTGTGTTGAAGCTCAGGACTCCCGCCACGACGAGAGCAATCGTCCCGACGCCGAGAACCCATCCGACAAGTGCGGAACGTGTGAGTTCCGCAACGAAACCAGCCTTGGCCTTCACCAGATCAGCTGTTAGGGGGAATTCTTCCCCCACCTTCGGCTCGAACCGCATCCACGTCTCCCGGTCCTCGCCGATTGGCTCCGATGATGAGGCCGGAACAGGATATTCATTGGAGCCGTGGCGAGGATGCTCGAGAGCTTGGATGCGCCTAGGAAGGCGCGGCTACACGTCATCACTCCACGTCCTGCTCGTTGTCGGCGCTAACCGTGGCGCGGCCGGGCCCGACACCTCAAACCGAGGAACCGCTCGCAGAACCGATCCTCGTTCGGCGTTCGCCTTAGATGGGTCTCCTGAGGGAATCAAAAGAGACTCGTCCAAGGCACTGCGGCAGAGTTGGCACAATATGACGGTCAGCTCAGAATGCAAGCAAATTTTGATGACCAAAACGTGAGTTTTACCCGGATTTGAAAACATGCCTGAGCGGCAAGAGACTCACCGACGTGGCTTCATCCCGCGACGTAGTCGCTCCACGACATTACCCGCACCGGCACGGCGCTGTCCTGGATCGCGCGCTCGACCGGGTCCTGTGGCGGGTAGGCTCGAATTTGCTCCACGAGCTGCTCAAGGCTGAACGCCGTCCACAGATCATCGAACGGCTCGTCGTCGCGCGGGCCGTGACATTGCGCGTAGACGAGCACGCGCCGGCCGGTCACGCGCCGCAGCGCCGTGGCGATCGTCGTCGGATTGGTCGAGCAATACCAGCCGGCAAAGGCGATCAGGTGCAGGCGCGGCGCTACTTTCGGCAGCCACTCGGCGAAACGCTCCTGACCCTCGCGCGAGAGCCCATCCGCGTCGAGACACCAGCGCAGGCGCAGACACTGATCCATCAGGCTCAACATGAGCCCGGTGCCGGCGCACACCAGCAGCGCGCGCTCCGGGCGATCGGGATACTCGATCAGGTCGGCGCCGGCGGGCGCGCGCATCAGGCCCGCACCAGGCGCCCGCGCACGAGGCGCCGCGCATTCTCGATCGACATCTTTTCCCCGACGTACTCGAAGCTCGCGGTCAGGCGATCGGCGGCACGCGTGTCGGCCATGCGCGAGAGCTCGACCGAGCCGCCGCCGCGATTGCTGCGCGACGGTGCCCGGATCAGCCGCCAACTCTCGTCCCGGCAGGCCGAGGCGATCTCGGCCGGGTGGCCCGTGTTGCGGAAGACGCGGTAGTCGAGCGCGCTCCACATCGACGCCAGCGTGGTGATCAGCGCGTTGCCGATGCCGCAGCCCTGGTAGTCAGGCAGCACGACCGAACGGTGCCCCCGCATCGCCAGGCGCCGGTCCTTCAGCCGACCGACGAACGGCAGATAGGAATGGAACGCGACCGGCCGGCCATCGATGAAGGCGCAAAAGCAGCGCGCAGCGCGATGCAGCTCCGCGGTCAGATAGTGATGGCGTGCGAAAATCGTCCACGCCGAATGGTGCATACGGCGGATTTCGAGAGTGATTGGCGGTCGTCGTTGAAGTAACCTCCATTGGAAGCGATTGGCGGCCGGCGTGAACAACCAGTCGGGATCGAGCCAGTCGAGCACGTCGTCGTGACAGGTGACCGCGATAAAGCGCTGCCTGCGCCGGCGCACCGTCTTGGCAACCGCGGCGCTGCCGATCCGCCCGACCGTACGGTCGACCACGCTGGTGAATTCATCGAACACGCACAGCTCGGGCTTGTCGGCGAGCGCGCGCGCCAGCGTCGCGCGGAACTGCTCGCCATTCGACAGTACATGGAACGGGCGCACCCACGACGGCGGCGAGGAGAAGCCGACCGACGAGAGCAGCATCCTGTGGCGGAATTGGTAGACGCGCCTGGCTCAAAATCAGGTGGTGGAAACATCGTGCTGGTTCGAGTCCGGCCAGGGGCACCATTTAAGTTATGCCTTGGTGTCGCGACCTTCGCGGGCGTGTCGCGTCGCCGGCGTTCCGACGCTACGCCCGTTACATTCCACCGACGACAGGCCGAGGCAGGTTGAGGTTTTCCCGTAGCGTCGCGCCCCGATAGTCCTTCTGAAATAGTCCGCGGCGCTGCAGCTCGGGAACGACGAGCGAGACGAAATCCTCGTAACTGCCGGGAACGCAGGCCGCGCCCACGACGAAGCCGTCACAGGCAGGCGCCGAGAGCCACTCCTCGAACATGTCGGCCACCTTCCTGGGATCGCCGACCCACGGCGAGGGCAGTTTGCCGCGCCGTGTGATGGTGATGAAATCGTGCGGCGTCGGCTTCTTGTCACCGCGCGCGGCAACGACCCGGTCTCGCGTCGACTGTGTGCCGGTAAAGCGAGCGAGCTCAGCGTCAGTGAACGGTTCGTCGAGCGGCTTCGACCCGAAGTCGAAATTGGTCAGCTCCGAGAGCAACATCAGCGAATTGACCTCGAGCGGCAGGCGCTCGATGAGGGCGAATTTATCCTCGGCCTCGGCGGCTGTCGCCGCGACAACCGGATGACAGAGCGTTGCGATCTTCAGATGATCGGGATTGCGACCCAAATGCGCGGCTTCGGCCTTGAGCTCCGCGTAGGCCTTCCTTGCGGGTGCAAGATCGGGGTTGTTCGTGAAGATCAGTTCGCCCCATCGCGCAGCAAAGCGGCGTCCGCGACCGCTCTGCCCTGCCTGGATGACAACCGGGTGGCCCTGCGGCGAACGAACGACGGAGAAGGGGCCGCGCGAGCGGAAATGCCGCCCCTGGTGGTCGAGGCGCCGGACCTTGCGGGGGTCCGCGAAACGTCCGGTCGTCTTGTCGACGATGAGCGCGTCATCGGCCCAAGTGTCCCAGTGGCCATGCACGACTTCCATGAACTCGTCCGCGCGATCGTAGCGCGCGTCGTGCTCGTCGACCTGCTCGAGCCCCATGTTCCTTGCCTCGACATCGTTTATCGAGGTAACGACGTTCCACGCCGCGCGGCCGCCGGTCATCAGGTCGAGACTCTGGAAGAGCCGCGCTACATGGTAGGGGTGATAATAGGTGGTCGAGTAGGTGGCGCCGAGGCCGAGCCGCGTCGTGCCCATTGCGATCGGCATCAGGCAGGCGATCGGGTCCATCTTGACGCACCGGATGCCGTGCGCGACCGCCTCCGCGAAGCGTCCGCCGTGGAATTCCGGGATACCGAGGCGATCGTCGAAGAATGCGAGTTGAAACTTGCCCGCCTCGAGAATCCGGCCGAGGTGGGCGTAGTAGTCAGGTGAAGTAAAATCGCTCCGCGCCGCGGGATGACGCCAGGAACCCGCGAAATTTGAACAGTTCTGTGCCTGCAGGAAACCGACCAGGATCATGTCGCGCACTCACCTGTCTCCTCGTTGTGCGAGATGCTCTCTCGGTTCTTGGGCCTCCCGACGAACCCGCTCCTGATCGCGTCTGTGTTCGGCAGCGCTCACTATCCATGGCTGGGCGAGAGGTTGGACTGGCGAAACCGCGGAGCGGACATTGGATAGACCTATGATGCGAATTCGGCCAGGGGCACCAGTACGACAGCAACAGAACGTGCCCAGTCCGGCCTGCGAGGCGTCTTCGCGAGATTGGTGAGACCGCCATGCGGATGCTCCTGCTCGTGGCTGCGGTACTGGCGGCTTGTGCGCTCGGCGCCGTGCTGATCGGGGCGCGCCAGCAGGTCTATGCCGGCATCGCTCGGCTAAGCGGCAACGACCGCGACATGGGACCGATCGATTTCGCCACCCTGCGCCGCCGATCGTCGCCGAACGATGCTCTCGTCTGTCCGCCTGGCCGCTGCCCCTTCGCTCAGCCGGACCACGAGGCGAAAATCTACGACATGCCTCCGGCCGAACTCTCCGCCCGGCTGACGCAGGTGGCTCTCGCCGAGCCCGATACGCGCGCGCTCCCATGCGGCCCGCCCTGCCGGTTGCTGCGGTACGTGCAGTATTCCCGCCTCATGCGCTTCCCCGACACCATCGACGTCGAGGTCCTGCCCGGCGGGGACGGCAGATCGACACTTGCCATCTATTCACGGAGCCTCGTCGGCTACAGCGACCTCGGCGTCAATCGCGCGCGGATCGAACGCTGGCTGGCGGCGCTGGACAAGGCGCCCTGACGCCGTAGTGGCCGAGGGCACTCTGCAACGACCCTGCGGGCGCGTGAAGAGCGACGAGCCACGATCACCGTTCCTAGGCTAGAAGCACAGGTTGCTCACCACCTGCCCGCGCTTGTCCTTGATGACCCAGGGGCATTCCAGGCGTTTGAGCGCGGCCTTGGCCTCCTCGTTCCCGAGTGCGGCGGCCTTCTGGTAGTACGCCTTGGCGGCGCTCGAATCCTGCGGCCCGCCGCGGCCGCTTTGCGCGAACGCGCCCATCCGCTCCAGGGCGCCGGGATGATCCTGCGCGGCGGCCTTCTCGAACAGCGCCCGGGCAGCCACGTCGTCCTTCGCTCCGCCGGTGCCGTCCGCGGTCATCAATCCGAGCTGATACTGCGCCTCGGCGGAATTCGTCGCTGCCGCCTTCGCCAGCAGGGCCCTGGCCTTGACGGGATCCGTCGGCGCGCCGCCACCGCCGGAGAGCGCCGCCAGATTGGTGACGCCGCGCGGATTGCCGGCGTCGGCCGCACGCTCGAACAGCTTGCGCGCCTGGGCCTCGTCCTTGGCAACGCCCGACCCGGTCGCGAGCAGCACGCCGAGCTCGACCATGGCGGATGTGCTGCCCCGGTCGGCGGCCTTGCGGTAGGCGCCGATGGCGTCCGGCAGCTGCTGACTGGCCGCATAGGCGCGGCCCAGCTGGTAGAGCGCGCGGCGCGACGAAGCCGCCGCGATCCTGCAGAACTTGATCGCCGTCGCGATGTCGGAGGCGGCGATCTCGGCCGCGCCTTTGACGTCGGCCGGCTTGTCCGGATCGGCCGGATCGGCGGCGAGCCGGTCGCACAGCACGAGATCGGCCGATTGCGCGTGGGCCGGGGAAAGAGGACAGGCGGCGGTCCATGCCAGGCCGATGCCGATGGTGCAAGCAATCGCGACCGCGCCTTTCATCTGACCACGCCTTTGCTTCTTGCACGCGTTTTTTTCGATGGAATGACCTTAATTCTGCGGACTTCGACCCGCAAGCGCAGGACGCGCGCCTGCTCGCCGAGCGATCGGTGCCGCCTCGCAAAAACTCACGGCCTTCATCGCGACGTGCGGCGGAAGAAATCGATCAGCAACGCAGCGGCATTGAGCGATGGCGGCACGATGTGCTTGTCTGCGACGACACGGTGAAAAACGACCGGCCCGCCCGCGCACTTCACCCATCGCTGCACGCCGTCCGCCTGCTCGGCCGCGTCGCTGCAGCCGTTGAGCTTGCGGAAGAACGCGAGCAGGCGCTCCGCCGGCCAGACATCGGTGACGCCGCTCGGCAGCCCTGCCTGCCCCACCCGGCCCCCTCCATAGGGCACCATCGGATCCGCGGTGACGTTCACCATCAGCACCGGCAGCGGCTTTGCCGGATGACAATCCTGGCCGGTTTCTTCCGGCATCGCCGAGATCAGGAGCGCGATCGCGGCGAACATCGGAGCCTCGGCACACGCCATCCGCAGCGTCATGGCGCCGCCGAGCGAACGGCCCGCGAGATAGATCCGTTTCGGGTCGGATATGCCGCGCCCGACGAGATCGCCGACGAGCCTCTTGAGGAAGGCAACGTCATCGGGAACGCCTCCGCTCGGCGCAAAAAGCTGAACGTAACGCGCGGTCTGCCGGCCCGGCGGAAGCAGGTTCCAGCGGCCGCCCGGCCCATCCGGAAAGGCTGTGACGAATCCGGCCTGCTTCGCCGGCTGAGCGAGGCCGGTCTGCTCCGCGATCTGCGCGCCGCTGCCGGTGTAACCGTGCAGCATGATGACGGTCGGACGCGGGCCGAGTGCGGCCGGCCGCTCGAGCAGATATGTCCGCGTCCGGCCATCGACGACGAGCTGCATCGGCTCGGCAGCGCCGGGGCCTGCCGTCAGGAGCGTGACGAGGGCCGCGGTGACGATTGTCGGACCGGAACGCTGCATGATCAGCATCTACCACGCGGCGGGTGCCGTTTGCAGGCGGACAGCGTTGTACGTCCTGCGTCGGGCCTTTTGCCCCGACGGCTCCATCTGCGCGCCCAGGGCGGCGCGATCGACAGCCGCCGTCCCTTGTTCGTCGCGCCAGGCTGTGGCTCATACGGCAGTGTCCCGTCGCGCATGCGTGGCGTAACCTGCAGGATCGTCGATGAGGAGAGGATGACTGCGATGGCTCTCGAGCTCCGGCCGAATTGCGAGTGCTGCGACCGCGACCTGCCGCCCGATTCCACGCTCGCCCGCATCTGCTCCTACGAGTGCACGTTCTGCGCGGAGTGCGTCGACACCAGACTGAAGAACGTCTGCCCGAATTGCGGCGGCGGCTTCGCGCCGCGCCCCATTCGCCCGGCGACGGAGTGGCGGCCGGGCTTGTCGGTGGCGAAGCGACCGCCTTCGGCCAAGCGCGTGCATCTGTCGTACGGACTCGACGAGCTCGCAGCGCACATCGGGCGCATCAGGGATATCGCGCCGGAAAAGCGGTGAGCGTCGCGGGCGGTGCTTCGACCGCCAATTCGACACCACGGTGACGCTACAGCCGGCGCTCCTTCTTGATCTGCTCGATGTACGCGGTGACGTCCGGCGGGAGCGACTTGAGGCCGCGCTGCCCGGCCATCGACAGGAGCGGCCGCAGGTGCGATTCGGCGAGAAACCTGGGCTCGCGGTTGGCCGGAATGATGCTGTCGAAGACGAGCACCAGCGTGACCGCGATGAGGACGATGCGGATTCCGCCGAACAGCGCGCCGACCAGACGATCCACCAGACCGACGCTCGGCCCGATGGCGGCGTCGACGGCCCGGCGCATCAGCGCGGCAAGCACGATGCCGGTCACGATGAAGATCGCGACGAAGGCGAGCGAGCCTTGCGCCCACGGCTCGGTGGGAGAAGCGGGAAGCGCGGGGGAGACGAGCGGCGTCGCCTTCACCGCCACCGGCATGGCGGCCACATAGCCGAGGATCGTCGCCACGCTGCGCAGGAAGCCGGCACGGAAGCCGGTGACGAGCGCAACGATCAGCAAGACGTAGACGACCGCATCGAAGCTGTTCATGACGACCCGAAATCCCGCTCCGGCCGGCGGCGGAGCCTGTCGCACATATGGGGCCGGCCGTCCCGCCCGTCGAGCGCAAATCGTCGACACGCTGGTCGGCGTCAGTCACCGCCGCCATTGGCCTTGTTGCCGTCGCAACCGGGACGGTGAATCGAGCGGCGGGATTCCCGGAGGGGCGAGCGCGGTCGCGTCATGCGGCGCGGGAGATCACCGCGAAGCAATTGCCGACGGCGCGCTCGCTGCTCGGGGGCGCGTCGTTGCCGTAGGGCATGTTCATCAGCACGACGCCGTGGCTGTCGATGCGCCCCATGGTGGTCGATCCGCCGCCGTCGAGGTTGATGGCGTCCGTCGCGCCGGCCAGGAGCAGAAGCACGGCAACGTCGAAATCCGTCGCCCCGTAATAGGGTTTCGTCAGGTCGTTGGTCTCGAGCCCGTCGATGGTCATGAGGTAGAGATAGTGCGGATCATAGGAGACGCCCACGGCGGTGCGCGCGGCGATGAAGGGTTTCTGGGTCGCAGGATTGGTAGGAGGCGGCACCGCCAGCCGGCCGTTGCGTTCCGCGGGCCCGGATAGTCGAAGAAATTCGCGTTGATGCCGACGATCCCTGCTATGGCGACCTGGCTCGGCGCGACGAACGTCGTGTGCAGAAACTGACTGACCGTGACGCCGTCGGGGCTCAGTCCGGACTGCGGCGTCGAGTACGTCGTGACGTGCGGGTCGTCCATGCGCACGCGCAGCAGGTTGATCGTCTGGTAAGGCTTGTTGCCCGGGTAGGGAATCGGGACGGCGGAAAACGGAACGTCGGCGCTGAGCTTGTTCGCCTGCTCCACCCCCGGATAGAGGGGCGTCCACTCGCCCCAGCTCCAGCTCATCGGCGACATCGCGGCTCTCCTTCACGCTTCGTCCATGAAGCCAGCAGGATACATCAACGAAAGCGATTAGACTCTTGACTGGCAACCCTCGGACGTAAAGGATCCGAACGCACGCGCACGCTTGGCGGCGCACGGCGGAGGCCGTCGGGGGATGGCGTCATGGCTCATCGGATCAACCGGCATCAGGCGATCGGGCGCGTTGTCGGCGCAAGCCTCGTGCTCTGCACGCTGTCGGTCGCCAGCCGGGAGAGCCACGCCCAGCAGAAGGCAGCCCCTGCCTCGCCTGCTGCGGCGAGCCCGTCGACATCGCCGAGCGTGCCACGCCTGAGCGGCATCCTGCCGGTGGTGGTCGATATTCCATCCGGCGTGACCACGCCCGAGCAGGCGCGTCCGTTCTTCGACGACTTTTCCTGGCGCACCTTCATCGCGCTCAACTGGCCGGCCGCCCCGGGCAAGCGCGGCGTACCGCAATCGCCCAACGACCCGAACGTCTTCCTCAACGCCGGCAAGAGCTATCAAACCGTGTGGGGCACCTATCGCGAGGCCTATGAGCTCTATCGCGTCGACGATGCGGCGCCCGCAACCTTCGCCAGCGCCACGGCGACGAACACGGTGTGCGGACCGAGCGCGCCTGGAGCCAAGATCCTTCTGATGGCGGCGAAGTCGGGGACGCTGCTGCAGGACACCGACCAGGCGTTCTCGTATCCGCTGGTCGATCAGAGCAACAACTACGTCTACTACGAGATCCGCTTCAACGCCGACCAGTACGAGTTCGTGCGCCGCAACGGGCTCTATCTCGCCAAGAACCTGATGGCCGCCGAGCTGAAGGCGCCGATCGCGATGCCGATCAGCGCGGCGAAGCCTTACCGGGAGGGCGCCGTCATGCTCAAGGCGGCGTGGAAGCAGATGACCTCGTCCGACGACCCGTCGCGCTACTACACGGTGCGCGCCAAAGTCTACGACACGTCGCAGCGCCAGCCGTCGTGCCGCGACGTGACCATGGGGCTGATCGGCTTCCATATCGGCCACAAGGTCGACGGCTTCGCCCAGTGGATCTGGTCGAGCTTCGAGCAGGTCGACAACGTTCCGAACGACGACGGCTCCAAGCCAGCCGGCCGCATGACGCTCAACAACGGCAGCGACGACCCGAAGACCGTCGGCGGCTGGGCCAACCGGCCGGATTTGAAACGCGAGGTCCCGCCCGACAAGCGGGTGAAGGCGCAGGTGACGCGGCTCAATCCGATCCCGACGACGCCGGCCGGCCAGTCCACCGTCGACATCAACAATCGCTATCGCAAGGCGCTCGCCAGGACCGTGTGGACCAACTACCAGCTGGTGATCACGCAATGGCCGGCGGCGCCCGTGCCGCAGAGCCAGTTCAAGCCGAAAGAGAACCAGGGCGTCTACCCGCAGGACGCCGGCGGCCCGTTCCCGGTCAACAACGCCGTCAACACCGCGCTGGAGACGTTCTTCCAGTCGCAGAGCGACGCCGCGGGCGCCGGCGGCAACAGCTGCATGCAGTGCCATTACGGCGCCGGCATCGCCGACTTCAGCTGGTCGCTGGTGCTGCGATCCAAATAGACGCATTGCCGAGGGAAAGATCGACGCCATGGCAACGAGCAGCGGCTGGTGGATGTATCACGGCGATCCCGCCCATTCGGGCTACGTCGACTCGGGCAGCGCGATCGACGCGGCGGCCCTGTCCGCGGCCAAGTTCGGCGTCCTGCACACGCTGAACGTCGGCGGCTCGATCCTCTCCGTCCCGGCGGTGACCGAAGGATCCATCTATGTCGGGCTCGCCAATTCGCGCGCCGCGATCGGCGAGCTCGGCGGCTCGCTCCTCAAGATCGACCTCGCCTCGGGGACGACCGTCGCAAAATACAATTGGCAGATCGACCCGGCCGAACGCGACGCCCACGGCTTCTGCGGCATGGGCTGCACGCCGAGCGTGGTCGACGGCTTCGTGTATTTCGTCGGCTTCAACGCCAAGCTCTATTGCCTCGAGGCCGGCGACCTGTCGCTCGTGTGGGTCACCGACCTGCGCAACCGCGACCTCGGGCAGAACCAGCCGGTGCAGACGTTCGACCCGACCGATCCCGAATCCGCCGGCGGCGGGCTGGTCGGCGCCGCTGGTGGTGAACGGCCGCGTCTATCTCGGCATCGGCGAAGGCGAGAACCCGAACCTCTACAGCTTCGTGTTCTGTCTCGACGCGGCGAGCGGCAAGGTGATCTGGATCTTCTGCACCAACCAGTTCGCCTGCGGGCAGGTCAACCAGCCCAATCAGCTGCCCGACAAGGTCGTGCGCGGGGCACCCTTGTCGCCCGAATTCACCGTGTACTACGGCACGCCGGTGACGCTCGGCTGCTCGGTGTGGGGCTGCATCGCCTATGACGCGAAGCTGAACCGCCTGTACTGTCCGACCGGCAACGGCGTGCCGGACGGGCGGCTGCCGACGCCCGGCTGGTCCAACGGACTGCTCGCCCTCGATGCGACCACCGGCGCGTTCAAGGCGTTCTACCAGATGCCGCGCGAGAGCAACTATCGCGACAGCGACATCGACGTCGACGTCGGCGCGTCGCCCACCCTGTTCGACCTCGGCGCTCGGCGCGCGGTCGGCATCGGCTGCAAGAACGGCTCGTATCACGTGCTCGACGCCGATACGCTGGCGCCGATCAAGTGGCGGCAGCTGCTGCCGAGCTACAACGACGGCACCCAGATCCCGCGAGACGGTCGATCCGCACCCCGACACGGCGCAGGCCAATGCCAGCACACAGAACCCGCGCATCGCCAACCGGCAGTCCGACGACGACGACGGCGAGAACTATTCGGGCATCTACAGCACGGCGGCGATCCATCCGGGCAGCCGCAAGATCTTCGTCGGCATCGGCGGCAACAACTATCACTCGGTCGCCGCCGGGATCGACACCGAGAACACGCCGTTCATGCGCGCGCTCGACTACGACACGCTGGCCGACGCCTGGCCGGTCGATGACGGCAACCCGCCGCGCTACGCCAAGGCGCGCCCGCCGATCTACACCAACGTCACGGAGTCGGGGCTGAGCTCGCCGGCGGTGGTGAACGACGTGGTGTTCATGGCGACCACCTACGTCTCGCTCTACGCCTTCGCGGTCGCCGACGGCACGCTGTTGTTCGAGGACCGGCTGGGCGAGCAGACCGGCGGCTTCAACGGCGGCTACGGCTACTGCATGGGACCGGCGGTGTGCGGGAACTACGTGGTGGCGGGCGCGCTGGTGTTCGGCGGCGACGGCGGCGTGCTGCGCATCTACGGGATCAAGAGCTGACGAAACCAGCCATGCTCGGTGGGCGATGGACGATCGCGATGGCGACGAGATGATCAGCGAGCCGGCGGGCACCCTCCTGGCAGCCCCTCTGGCTGCCGAACGCCTCGCCGTGGGGCTGGACTTTCCCACCAGCGTGGCCATTGCGGACGACGGCACGCCCTATGTCGCGGAAAGCGGCCTGCCGTTCGACGGCGCCCGGCCGGGCGGACGGATCGTGCGGGTCGATCGGGACGGATCGACGACGTGCGTGCTCGAAGGGCTCCGCGCGCCGGTGAACGGTCTCACCTGGCATGACGGCGGCTTCTACATGTCCGAGGGCGGCTTCCCTGGCCGCATCAGCCGGTGGACGCCGGGTAGCGAGCGGCGCACCGTCCTGGACGGCCTCCCCGGCCGCGGCAACTACCATACCAACATGGTGGCGGTCGGACCGGACGGCTGGCTCTATTTCAGCCAGGGGGCGATGACCAATGCGGGGGTCGTCGGGCTCGACGCCTACGACCTTGCCTGGCTCAAGCAGCTCCCTCACCCATGCGACCTGCCGGGCCTCGACATCGCGCTCGCCGGCGAGGTGTTCGAGACCGCCGATCCGTTCACACCCGGCGCACGCGCCGTGACGGCGGCGTTCGCGCCGTTCGGCGAGGCCGGCGCCGCCCGCGCGCAGCACACCGGGCGGGTGCCGTGCACGGCGGCGGTGCTGCGCTGCCGGCCCGACGGCTCGGAGCTGACCCTCGTCGCCTGGGGCCTGCGCAACGCCTATGGGCTTGGCTTCCTGCCCGACGGACGCCTGCTGGCGACAGACCAGGGCGCGGACGATCGCGGCTCGCGCCCGATCGGCAACGCGCCCGACGGCCTGTTCGTCGTCGACGCCGGCGGCTGGTACGGCTGGCCCGACTACGTGTGCGGCCGGCCGGTCACGGACCCGGAATTCAAGCCGCAGCGCGGGCCGCACCCGCGGTTCATCCTCGCCGATCACGGGGCATTGCCGCCGCCGCGCCGGCCCGTGGTGGAATTCGGCGTCAACGCGGCGGCGACCAAGTTCGCGGTGCTGCCGGCGGGAGCGCGGTGGCCCGGCCAGCTGGTGGTCGCGCTGTTCGGCGACGAGAAGCCGGCGACCGCGCCGCCCGGCCCGCGCGTCGCGCGCGGCCTCACGCGCATCGATCCGCGCGACTGGTCGCGGCACGCGTTGCCAGCGGGCCAGTTTTCACGGCCGATCGACGTCGCCGCGACGCGCGGCTCAAGCCTGCTGGTGGCCGACTTCGGGCACTTCGAGCTGATGGGCCAAGGCCGCATCGAGGCGCGGCGCGGCTCCGGCGCGCTGTGGACGATCAGGTTGGACTGAACGGGAGAAAAGCCGATGGTCTCATTTGCCAACGACATCGCACCGACCTTGTTCAAGTATCGGGGGCAGATGGCCTGGCGCTTCGACCTCGCGAGCTACGACGACGTGAAGGCGAACGCCGCCATCATCGCCTCGCAGATCATCGGCGACCCGCCCGGCATGCCGCCGCCGCCGTTCGATCCGTTCCCCAAATCCTTCACCGACGCCTTCACCGCCTGGATGAACAGCGGCTATCCGCCGTGAGCGGCGAGGCGTCGGCGTCGCACATCGTGCAGGGCACTCAAGGTGACCCCCTACGCGAGCTGCTTGTCCATCGAGCGGGTGATTGCGGGGGGCCTTGAGTGTAAGGCACTTCTACCTTACATACCTCGGATCAACATGAGAACCGAGCCATGAGCACACTCACCGTTACCGCCAAAGGGCAAGTCACGCTACGCAAGGATCTGCTGAAGCATCTGGGCGTGCACCCCGGTGAGAAGATCACCGTGGACAAGCTTCCCGATGGCCGAATTGAGATGAAGGCCGTGCGCCCGACTGGCAAGATCCAGGATGTCTTCGGTTTTTTGAAGCGCAAGAATAGCCCCTCGCTGTCGATCGAGGAAATCAATGAGATCGCCAAGCGCGGCTGGGCCGGGAAGCGATGAGGATCACAGCCGACACCAATGTCCTCGTTCGGGCCGTGACGGAGGACGACAAGCGGCAGAGCAAGATCGCTCAGGCGGAATTGGCGAACGCCGAGATCGTCGCGCTGGCGCTGCCGGCGCTGTGCGAGTTGGTTTGGGTGCTGTCGCAGGGCTACAAGGTCCCCTCCGGCGAAATCAGCGAAACGATTCGACGTTTGATGAATAGCGCGAATGTCGTGGTGAACCGGCCTGCGGCGGAAGCCGGATTGGCTGTGCTGGATGCAGGCGGAGACTTTGCGGATGGCGTCATCGCCTATGAGGGAAGCTGGCTCGGCGCAGAGACCTTCGTCTCGTTCGACAAGCAAGCCGCCAAGCTGATGAAGGCGAGCGGCACATCCGTCCGTCTTCTGTCGTAGCGACGGTGTCACCCGTCCGTGATCGCTCTGCGCATTCTGAGGCCCGGCCCGAACCGGGTCGGCGTCTTGCGGAGGAAGGCAAAACCGCACGCGACGTAGAAGTCTCTGGCGCGCGGATTGGCGATGACGTAGATCGCCTTGGCTCCCCGCGCCGACGCCAGCTTTTGTGCTTCTGCCAACAATCCGCGCCCGATCCCGCGCCGCCAGGCGCTCGGTTCCACGAACAATCCGTCGAGCTCGGCGTTTCCGTCCGGCCGGGGCAGGACGACCGCGAAGCCGACCGTCTCGCCGAGCTTCTCCGCAACGATGGTCGAGCCGCCGACAATGTGCTCCGCGGGAACCTCGATCGCGTCGGGATTTTCCAGCAACGCCGCGCGATACTCTTCCCACATGAGGGATGCACGCCACTGCAACTCCTCGAGCGCGCGGTGCTCGACGAGCTTGGCGGGCCGGAAGGAGAGACGATCGTTCATGGGCTTGGCTGATCAGGAGGCGACGCTTTTGCCAGGGTAGCCGCAGGGGCAACGTTGTGGGTTGCCTCTTTGTCGCATGCGACCGGCGCCCACGCCCCTCCGCGACTGCCTGCCGTCGGGTGGTTGATTTCAGGCGAGCCCGCGTGCGCTCACCGCTTCAGCGCGTCGCGCACCCTCTTCGCCTTGGCGATCGCCCAGCGCCGCAGCGCCTCCGTCCGGCACACGAGGCCGAACGGAACGGGAGGCTCGCGCAGCGCGATCAGGCGGTCCGACACGGGCAGGCGCTCGCGCCACAGGCGGTCGATCATCGGATGATCCGCGGTGGCGCAGGAATTGACCTGGGCAATCGCGGGTTCGGCGAGCAGCGCCTCGGTGACGTCGAGCATGAGCTGCACGCCGGGCGAGGCGCGCGCGAAGGATTCGTCGTAGGCGATCTTCCAGGTCCACGCCGTGTCGCCGCTGCGCAAGGTGATGACGGCCGCAATCGCCTTGCGATCGAGGCGCAGGCGATCGACGCGCACCTTGTCCTCGGCGGCGAGGCCGTGCACCGCGCTCTCGATGAAGCGACGGATGCCCGCGTGTCCGGCGGCCGCCGTCCCGGCGCGGCCCTTCCAGCCGCGCGCCTCGATGTCGAGAAAGTCGGCCAAGGCATCGCCGACCAATTCGCCGTGCAGCGCGGCATCGATCTTGAGCGTGCCGAGGTCGGCCAGCCGGTTGCGCTGGCGCCGCAGCTCCTTGCGCTTCTTCGCGCCGATCGCCTGCTCGATGTAGCCGGCGCGCTGATCGCCGGGCACGAGCAGCGCGCGGCGATGGCGGCCGAAGCTGGCGTCGGCCATCTCGCGGCGCATCAGCACGGCCGCAAGCGCGGTGGCGAACGGCCCGCTCTCGGGAACGAGCGGCAGCAGCATCAGGGCGGGCCACGCGACGTCGCGCGCCAGATGATCGAGCCAGGCGGCGATGACGGTCTCGGCCTCGTCGCGATCGACCAGCGGGGTGCCGAGCGGCGCGTATGGGTGGGTCCAGCCGGTGAGCACCGGCAGCGGCAGGCCGTAGCGATGCTCGATGCACGCAGGGAACAGGCCGAGCAGCTCGTGAGCATGCGACCAGACGAGGCCTGCGCCGGCCTTGTGGCCGAACGCCGAGGCGGCCGGCAGCGCGAAGGCCGGCTCGTAGAACACGTTGGGCTCGAGCGCGCGGGCGGCAAGCGCGCGCCACTCGGCGCCGAAGGCGCCGAGCCCGGCGAGCGGCTGCCATTCGACCCGATAGGGCGCAATCGACTGCGCGCTGATCGCGGTGACGACGTTCATGGCGCTCCGGCGGCCGGCGATCCAGTCTTGGGCCGGCCGAATACGAACACGTGAAGGCCGAGCCGATACCTGGTCACGAAGAACAGGAGCGTCGACTCGGCGAGCACCGCTGAAGCCGTGGCGATCGCCGCTCCCATGGCGCCGAAGCGCGGGATCAGAACCACGCACAGGACCAGGTTGAGGGCGAAGGCGAAAGCGTAGACCAAGGCGCAGGCGCGCTGCTCGCCCAGCATGTTGAGCAGCCGCTCGACCGGCCCGACGGCGGCGCGCGACAGGAGGCCGAATGCGAGGATGAACATCAGCGGGTAGCCGTCGACGAATTTCGGGCCGAACAGCCAGAGGAACGGCTTGCCCAGCGCGAGGATCAGGGCGGTCGCGGCGAGCGAGGGCCAGAACGTCCACTTGATCGAATCGGCCAGGAAGGCGGACAGCCGCGCGCGGTCGCCCGCCTGGTGATATTCGGAGAACTTGTGGGTCGCGGCGGCGGCGACCGAGAAATTGACGAAGGCGACCAGCGCCAGCGTCTTCGCCGCCGCGTAGTAGACGGCGACCTCCTCCGGCGTGCGGAAATGCTGCAGCACCAGGATGTCGCTATAGGTGAGCAGCAGGTAGAAGCTCCCGACCATGAAGATCGGGATCGCGGTGGCGAACCAGGTGCGCACCGCATAGGCCTTCGGCCCGCGCCCGACCTTCTGCTTGAGCTGGCGGTCGACCAGGACGAGCTGAACGATGGCGTTGAGCCAGGTCGACACCACGGCGGCGATCATCGCGGTCACCGCATCCGACGGGAAGCCGGCGAAATGGGCGGCCGCCATGACGGCGATCAGCGTGAGCGGCCGGCCGATGTAGGGCGGCAGCAGGGCGAGGTTCACCCAGTTGTAGGTGCGCGCGATGCCGTCGAGCATGTTCTGCAGGCCGTACAGCGGCAGCGCCACGCAGGCGAGATAGAGCGGGATGACGAGGTAGTGGTCGAGCCACGGCTCGATCAGCTTGACGCCGAGCGCGCCGAGCACGGCCATGGCGGTGGCCATGCCGGCGGCGAGCCAGCGGCTGCCGGTGAGGAAGCCGCGCAGGAGGTCGAGCGCCTTGTGCTCGGTATATTGCGGAATGAACCGCTGGGCCGCGATGGCAAGGCCGAAATCGGCCATCGTCCCGATCAGCAGCACCCAGGTCCACACATAGACGTAGACGCCGAACTCGAACGTGCCCATCCAGCGCGCCAGCAGCACCTGGGAGAGATAGAGCAGGCCCGCGCTGGCGACGCGGATCAGAAAGGCAGCGCCGGCGGTGCGCTGGGCAAGCGAGCGGTCGCTGTCGTCGGCACGCCAGGCGCGCACGCGCCGCGCGGCGCCGGCGATGGACAACGCCGCCGGGGAACGAACGTCCTCGGAGCCGGTCACTGCCAAGCAATTCCTCCGCCGCCGCGCCGCCGCACCCGCCTGTTCCCGGGACCGGAGGGTAGAAAGAAAGCGTTAAGAATTTGTTCGGGACGGCGGTAACCGGCGGTGTCTTGGACACTGCGGCCTCGGTCGCCATCCGGGCCGCGCGATGCGCACAGGCGAGCAAACAGGGTCAGTTGAACCTCAGCGGACCCCCGGTGACCGGGCGCTGGGGGCAGTGACCCCAGCCCGTCTGCGCGGGCGGGGCCGCGGCAGCGGCATCGCCTCGGCTTCGGGCACGCTCGCTGCCGGGACGGACGCCGGTGCCGGCGCGTCGGATTCGGTCCTGGCGCTTTCCTGGGATTCCGGCTCCGGGGGCCTTGCATCGCCTGCCGTGTCTTCCCTCGCCAAAGACGGTTGCAACACCGGAACAGGCGAGGCACCCCAGCCTGGCTGGGGGTCCAGGACGGCGCGCGGTATCCCCGCGGCTGCCGGCTCCGCCTGAGGCTCGGGCGTCGTCGACGCGGATGACGCGGGTGCCGGTGCCGACGGCGGCGTCGAGGCCGTTCGCGCGCGCTGCTGGTTATGCCACGCCACGTACGCCATGATGAAGACGAACGCGCAGCATGCGAACGACAGCCTGACACGGGCACGCACGAAGAACACCTCGCATCCCCGCCGAGTCTCTCCCGGATTCGGCGACGTGGCGCAGGAGACCTGTCCCCCCTCGGGCTTCCGGATGTTTGCGCCAGACGGGTGGCCGGATCTCGCGCATCACCCGTAGCGCTGTCAGCGGCCCTTGTCGATGAAGCTACGCACCATGGCGACGGTCGCCCCGGGATTCTCCTCCATGATCCAATGGCCGGAGTCGGGGATCACCCCTTCGGTGACGTCGGCGGCGGCGAACCGCATCACCTTCGCCATCATCGGGCCGAACGATGTCTCGCCGCCGACGGCGAGCACCGGCATGGCGAGCTTGCCGCGAGCCGCGATGAAGGCCCGGTTGTCCTCGGCATCCTGGTCGAACGCCGCGAACTGGGCGAAGCCGGCACGCATGGCGCCGGGAAGCGCATACAATTCGGCGTAATGATTGCGCGCCGCCTCGGTGAAACGGCTGGGCGTCGCGGAGAACTCGTTCCAGAAGCGGTCGAGGTAAATGCGCTCGCGCCCGGCGACGAGACGCTCCATGTCCGGCCCGCCGAAGCGGAAGTGCCACAGCAAGGGGTTCTTGAGAATCTCCTCCCACGGCCCGACCCCCGGCAACGGAGCATCGATCAGGACGAAGCGAGCGACCCGCTGCGGATGCTGGACCGCGAAGGCGTAGCCGACCATGTTGCCGATGTCGTGCGTGACCAGATCGGCGCGCTCGATCTTCAGCGCATCGAGAACGCCCGCCACGTCGCCGGCCTGGGTCTTCTTGTCGAAGCCTCCGGCCGGTTTCGAGGACAGACCGAGCCCGCGCAGGTCGGGAACGACCACCGTGTGGTCGCGGGCGAAGTCTTCGGCCATCGGCACCCACATGTCGCCGGTCTCGCCATAACCGTGCAGCAGGACGACCGGGCGCCCCTTGCCGCCGACGCGCACGTGGATGGCGGCGCCGTTGGTCTCAATCTGTCGGGTCTGGAAGTCGGCTGGGAACGGCTGCACCGGCATCATCCTTCCGCATCGACATCGTCCTTTCTCGCCGCTTGTGGGCAAGCCATGCGTGCCCGCCGATCGTGCTGGGATTAAGGCGCTGGCCTGGTTTGCATCTCCCCTCCGCGGTGACGACGGCCGGGAGTCTCGACGATGCGACTTCGTTCAAGACCCGCAGGCAGCCGCGTGGTAGCCTTGTGGCGACGTGGGGGAAGGAATGCCAGATCGCACGTCCGGTCCGAGGCGTCGGGACATCATCGCGCTCGTTGGTGGCGCGGCGGCATGGCCACTCACCGCGCGCGCACAGCAGCCCGGGAAGGTCTACACGATCGGCCTTCTCAGCCCGTCTGCTTTCACGACCCCGGTACACGGAGTTCTCTTCGATGCCTTGCGCGAGCTGGGGTGGATCGAGGGCAAGAATGTCGTCGTCGAGCGTCGCCAAGGGGACAATCGCGTCGAGCGATTGCATGACGCGGCGGCGGAGCTGGTCCGTCTCAACGTGGACGTCATCGTAGCGCTCGGAACGCTCGGGCCGCTGGCGGCCAAGCGGGCCACCACGACCATCCCGATCGTCATGGCCAACGCGGGCGATCCGCTGGGGAGCGGGCTCGTTGCCAGCCTGGCTCGGCCCGGTGGCAACGTCACGGGCATGAGTCTCATGGCGCCGGACCTGGGTGGGAAACGGCTGGAGCTCCTGAAGGAGACGCTTCCCCGGCTTCATCGCGTAGCCGTGCTGTGGAACTCGGCCAACCCGTATCCCGCGCTCGTCTTCAAGGAGACCCAAGACGCAGGGCAGACCCTGGGGATTCAGATCCACTCGGTGGAGGTGCGGGGTCCAGACGAATTCGATGGCGCCTTCGCGGCAGTGCGATCCCTGCGGCCGGACGCGCTGATCGTGGTGGAGGATCCCCTCACCGTCAGTCATCGCAAGCTCATTGCGGATTTCGCCACCGGCCAGCGATGTCCGGCACTTTATGGACTGAGGGAATTTGCCGTGGACGGCGGGCTGATCTCCTACGGGGCGAGTCTCGCGGACCTCTATCGGCGCGCCGCCGGCTACGTCGACAAGATCCTGAAGGGCGCCAAACCAGCCGATCTCCCGGTTCAGCAACCGACCAAGTTCGAGTTCGTCTTCAATCTCAAGACCGCCAAGGCCCTTGGCCTCGACGCGCCGCCGACCGTGCTCGCCCGCGCCGACGAGGTGATCGAATGACGAGCGTCGGCCCCTGCTCGATCACGACACATACATCGCCAGAATGATCGCCCCGTGACGACTGCCGCGATCACACGACGCTCCCGGCCCGACTCGCAGATCGCATCCCCGTCCCGCATCGGTGCGCGCACAAGCCCGGCTGCGGCCGCGTCCGACCCGACCTAGTGCGGCGGATTTGAATTTCCTATCAGTTCGCGGCAACCTCTTGTAGGAAATTCAAATCCATAAGCCGCACTAGAAACCATTGATATTGCTAGTGCTCCTTTGATTCCGAATTTCGCCCAGAGGATGCCGCGAAGTGATGCGAAATTCGGAATCGGAGCACTAGTCTAGCGGCAAAAAAAGGTCCCTGTCCGTCCTGACACGGCAAGGGGAAGCGGGACACGGTGTCTCGCCCCGGTCGCTCGTCGGGGGATGGGTCATGTCTACGAGGCCATGGATTTTCTGGCCGGCCGTAGCCGGCGCACCGCAGCATGGTCTCGCCGGCACGTCGCCGGAGATCTCCGTAGCGCGGCTCGGGCGCACGGGCCTCCTGTGCATCCCGCTTGCCGTCGCGCTGGCAGCCGGCGCGACCCCGCCTGCGGCCGGCGTGCTCGGAAACCTGACGAGCATCGTCGCCGCCATGCCGGATGCCGCCGCCACGCTGGCTGGAATCCTGTTTGCGATATTTGCCGGAGCCCTGGTGTCCGGCCTGGCGGGATTTGCCTTCTCGGCGGTGGCGGGGACGCTGCTCCTGCGGCTGGTCGAGCCGGCCGAAGCCGTGTCTCTGCTCCTCGTCTGCAGCCTGGCCTCGCAACTGCTCTGCATCGCCGACTTGCGGGAAGCCATCGCATGGCGCCGGCTGCTGCCGCTCGTTGCAGCAGGGCTCGCGGGCATCCCGATCGGCGCCCTGCTGCTGCAGGTCCTTCCGGCCACCATTTTCGCTGCGGTCTTCGGCGTGTTCCTCGTCAACTACGGCGCCTTGATGCTGGTGCGGCCGGCTTGGGCGACCCGGGGCCGCAGCAGAATCTCCGATCTCCTCAGCGGTTTCGCCGGCGGCGTGACCGGCGGTGCGATCGCGTTTCCGGGCGCCGTACCGACCATCTGGTGCACCATGCAGGGCCTGCCCAAGGACAGCCAGCGCGCCCTGATCCAGCCGTTCATCGTCATCATGCAGGTCGCCACGATCGCGTATTTCTCGGGGATCGGAACTCATGACCTCCGAAACCCTGCTGGTGTCGCTCGTGTGCGCGCCGGCGGTGCTCGCCGGCACCTGGCTCGGGCTGCGCCTCTACCGTCACGTCGACGATGGCGAATTCCGCCGGCTGGTGCTCGTCGTCCTGCTCATCTGCGGCGCGACGCTGGTGGCGTGAGCGGGATTTTCCCCGGCGGGCGCTCGACAGACCGCGCAGCTCGCGCGCATCGCACCGCTCGATCCGCGGCTTCCCCCGGTGTAGGTTCAAACGGGATACGCCCGTCGGATCGATTGCCTGAGGTCGCGAATGCCGTCCGGACCAGACACCATGGCGATGGCTGCGCAGAATTGGCTGACGCAGCTCGAACGCGCGCTCGCGGACGGTGACGACCGCCTGCTTGCGGCGCTGTTTCATGCCGACAGCTACTGGCGCGACGTGCTGGCGCTCACCTGGCAGATCACAACGGTAAGCGGCGCGGACGCGATCGCGAGCGAGCTGAAGGCGCACGCAGCCCGGGCGCGACCGACCGGCTTCAGGACCGATCCGCGCCGCACCGCGCCGCGCCGCGTGACCCGCGTCGGGACCGACGCGATCGAGGCGATCTTCTGTTTCGAGACGGCGGAGGGCCGGGGCAGCGGCGTCGTGCGGCTCGTCCCCGATGCCAAGGAGGGCGATGCGTTCAAGGCGTGGACGCTCCTCACCGCGCTCGACGCGATCAAGGGGCACGAGGAGCAGCTCGGCCGGTCGCGGCCGCAGGGCAAGGTCTACGCGCGCGATTTCCGCGGCCCCAACTGGCTCGACCTCAGGAACGCCGCCGCCGAATATGCCGACCGCGATCCCGCCGTGCTGGTGGTCGGCGGCGGACAGGCCGGGCTGTCGATCGCCGCGCGCCTGACGCAATTGCAGGTCGATACGCTGATCGTCGACCGCGAACCGCGCATCGGCGACAACTGGCGCAAGCGCTATCACGCGCTGGTCCTGCACAACCAGGTGCACGTCAACCACCTGCCCTACATGCCGTTCCCGCCCAGCTGGCCGGCCTACATTCCGAAGGACAAGGTCGCCAACTGGTTCGAGGCCTATGCGGACAGCCTGGAGCTCAATTACTGGACCGGGACCGAATTCGAGGGCGGCCGCTACGACGAAGCCGAGGGTCGGTGGTCGGTCGTGCTGCGCCGCGCCGACGGCTCGCGGCGCACCATGCGCCCGCGCCACGTCGTCATGGCGACCGGCGTCAGCGGCATTCCCAGCCTTCCGGACATCCCGTCGCTGCGCAATTTCGCCGGCACGGTGCTGCACTCCAGCCAATACGAGGACGGCGAGGCGTGGAAGGGCAGGCGCGCGCTCGTCATCGGCTCGGGCAACAGCGGCCACGACATCGCGCAGGACCTGCATGCGGCCGGCGCAACGGTGACCTTGGTGCAACGCAGCTCGACGCTGATCGTCAACGTCGAGCCGAGCGCGCAACTCCCCTACGCGCTCTACGACGAAGGGCCGCCGCTGGAGGACTGCGACCTGATCACGGCCTCCATGCCGCTCCCGCTCACCCGGAAGACGCACGTGCTGCTCACCGAGCAGGCGAAGCGTCTCGACCAGGACCTGCTCGACAAGCTCGCGCGCATCGGGTTCAAGCTCGATTTCGGTGACGACGGAACCGGCTGGCAGTTCAAGTATCTCACCCGCGGCGGCGGCTACTATTTCAACGTCGGCTGCTCCGACCTGATCGTCAAAGGAGAGATCGGGCTGCGGCAATTCTCCGACATCGCCGAGTTCGCCGCCACGGGCGCGCGGATGCGCTCGGGCGAAACGCTTCCCGCCGACCTGATCGTGCTGGCGACCGGCTACAAGGGCCAGGAGCACCTGGTGCGCAAGCTGTTCGGCGACGATGTCGCGACCCGCGTCGGGCCGATCTGGGGATTCGGCGACGAGCTCGAGCTGCGCAACATGTTCACCCGCACCGCACAGCCCGGCCTGTGGTTCATCGCCGGCAGCTTCGCCCAGTGCCGCATCTACTCGAAATATCTCGGCCTGCAGATCAAGGCGCAGGAAATCGGACTGCTGCCGGTGGGGGATGGTAAGCGGACAGGGGTTCCGCGCAACGCCTATGAAGAGGCGGACGCCTCCACCAGCTGATCGAGCACGCCGGCGACGATGCGGCGCTCCTCGTCGCTGAGCGCCGCCTGCGGCGGAATCCAACCATGTACAAGCCCCCTCGAGGCCATGCGGAAGATGCCCAGGGGAACCCATCCCTTGCCGGCTCAATCGAGGGTTACCAGCCTCTTGTCGACCAGCTTCTTGAGGATCGCCGCCGCGCCACAATATTTCACAACGGTATCAGGGCTGAAGATGCCGTCCCTGACGTATGCACCCTTGCTGTAGTGACTGGTGCACGCCCAAAGGTACGGCGAATTCATCCCGCGTCTTCGGTAGCCCAAGCCGTGGTGCCTTTCCCAGCGCAGCAACGTCGTTGCGACATTCCAGTCCGTCGCTGCATCGAGTTTCTGCATCGTCAGGGCATCTATTGCGCTCTCCTCCCATGAGAAAGGCGGCTCGCCGACAAGCGGACGCCCGGCCGGCACGTGCACCGTTCTGGCGGTCAGCGGATCGCCATTGTGCAGATGTGCACCGAAGCTAAATCCAAATTCGATACCGTGCATGATCCCGATGAAATACCACGGGGCGCCGAGCTTCTTGCCGACGCTCTCATAGCGCTCCTTGCCACTGAGCAAAGTTGAAACTCTTTCTCGAGCTGAGCCTCCTGGTTCGGGGGAATTGTTGCGCTAACGAAAAGGCGAACGATGCCGAGCAATGTGGCATTCTGTTCCGAAAGCCTTTCGGCGATCTTTCGCTGTTCCTCCGCGTCCTTTCTCTGTTGCTCGGCGACGACTTGGGACTGCTCGGCCGCCCCTCGGGCCTGCTCGGCAATCCTTCTCTGTTGCTCGGCCGTGTGACGCGCCAAGTCGGCGATCCTTTTCTGATCAAGGGCATAGATCCCGAACAGCATCGCGACAAGAGCCAGGGTCCCACCGATGATGGCCGCCACGCGGGAATACTTGGTCGTCAGCTGTCGCCGCTGCTCCTGCTCACGGGCTCTCTCCTCCTGTTCGCGCCGTTTGTCGTCTGCCTCGATGCTCTGATCGATGAACTCCCGATCGGCTGCCGCGAGATCGCTTCGCGGCCGCTTCTGCACCCAGTCGCGTGAGATCTGCAATTCACGTCCAACCAGCAGGCCGCGCTCGTTGGCTTCGAATGCGGTACGCGCCGGCACCAAGCGCTCGTCACGCCAAGCGATGAAATCTCGATCGTCGGCAAGCCAGCTGCTGAGCGGCGCTTGGCGCAGAAGCGCCTCGTGCGCGACCTCGACGACTTCCGCGTCGGTGCCACCGATGCGCCGGAGGTCCTTGATCAGCAGACGCCGCTCTGCGAACAGGTCGATCAGCGGCATCGCTTCGGCGGGAATTTCGTCGCGCGCCGCCACGCGTCGAACGAACTGGCGGGCCGCATTGATCCGGACCAGATGGGGAATAAAGGCAAGGCGCGCCAGCGCCAGTTGGGCTTTCGGGTCCTTCGGCAACAGGCCCCGGGCGACGCCCTCCGCGAAAGTCTCACTGACCGCCGTTTCGATCACGCCCTTCAGCCGGCCAAGCTTCTCGTAGGCGCGAAGCGTCAGCTCGTTGTCGGCGGCATATCGCTCGTAGAGATGCGCCAGAGTGAATGCGAGAAGCGGCAACGCGTCCTGACCGGATACATCCTTGAGCAGTTCGTCGGTGAGCTGCGGGTCGACCCTGAGAGGGGTCGGCTTGACGAGGCTCGCCGGCCCCTCGATCACGGCGCGGTACGACCCCTCCAACATCATGTCGAGCGTGAACGTGTCCTTGGCGAGCTCGGCGAGCCGTGGTTCGATCTGCAGCTGAGGGAAGGAATCCGAACGAATGACAATGATCACCTGCACGCGCAAGTCGCTCTCCACCGCGCGGCTGATGATCTCGATAAATCGCCTGGTTTCACCGCGGCCTTGCTCGTTGAACAACTCCTCGCCTTGGTCCACCGACAGGACGATGGTCGGAGGCTGTGTCGTCTCACCGGACAGGCTGGGCACTTGTCCAACTTCGCGCAGTAGATTGAAGATCCTTTGCAGCCCCTCGTGCTCGCTCTCGATGAACTCTTGGATTTCGGCGAGGCTGCGCGGCAATCCGCGCTTGCGCGCCTCGTCGGCGAAGCCGGCCTCGGCGATTTTCTGCTGCAACACCTGGGCAAGGCCATACTTGCCGGACATCACGGCACGCTCGGGTCGAATACACGCGAGCGGCAGCCAAGTCTGGTCGTCGACCTTGAGGCGCGGCAGGAGACCGGCACGCAGGAAGGATGACTTGCCGGACCCCGAAGCACCCAGAATGACGAGCACGCGATCGACGCCGGTGCGGTTCATGGTGCGCAGCTTGTCCAGTCCGCGCACAATCTGCGCCTCGCGCCCGAAAAAGATGGCGGCGTCCTTTTCTTCCAGGAATGCGAACCCCGGATAGGGACGGCGGCCCTCCTCGAACGGAAAGTTCGACGGGTCGATGCCGGCGCGCTTCAATCCCTCCTTGAGCCGCACGAGCCCGCGAGGATCATTGTCGAGATCGACCCATTGCTCGTCCGTCAAATCGACTGGCACATCGCCCACGTTCACGCCGATCAAAGCAACGATGACCTTCTTGCCCATCAGCTTGGCGGCGTCGACCTCCGCCTTGCACCACCCCGACGCGAGCCATTCGGTGGAGACGAGCGCGAGCACCACCTCGCAGCGTCGCGCCGCTTTCTGCAAAGCTTCCTTCCAGCGCTGACCCGCGACGATGCCGCGTTCGGGATCATTGTCGAGGAACACATCGGTCCAGCCGTTCGCGGCGAGCCAATCGAATATTTGGCGGGCTCGCTCGACATTGCGGCTCGAATGGCTGATGAAAATCTTCGCCATGGCGAGGTGATACTACCTCATGTCACAACCTTGCATAGCCACGCCGCTCGGGTCGCGATCTGCGGACGGTAACTCTTGCCAGCAAGGGTCTTTTGAGCAGCGAACCCCTGCAACCGCAGCTCTACGCTCACCCGGCGAAACCGCCGGCGTCGAGGAAGGCCTGCTCCTCGGGGGTGGTGGCGCGGCCGAGCACATCGTTGCGATGGGGGAAGCGGCCGAACCGGCGGACGATGTCGGCATGGTCCTCGGCGTAGCGCAGGCTCTCGGCGTCGCCCAGCGCGCGGTAGAGCGCGACGCACTGCTCCTGATCCGCCAGCGCCTCCGAGTGCATGAACGGCAGGTAGAAGAACGTGCGCAGCGCGGGGTCCACCGTCCGGTCATCGCCGCGCGCGAGCGCACGGCCGGCGACCGTCAGGGCCAGCGGGTCGGCCGCATAGGTGCGGGCGCTGCCGCGGAACATGTTGCGCGGGAACTGGTCGAGCACGATGACGAGCGCGAGCGCGCTCTCCGCGGCGACTTCCCAGGCGGCCAGCGCGTCGGCGATGGCGGCCTCGTAGGTCGCAAGGAATCGGTCGCGGACGGCGGCGTCGAACGCGTCATCCTTCTTGAACCAGCGGTCGGGACCGGCCTCCGTCCAGAAGGCGACGACCTCGCCCGGCGTCGCGATCGCGGCCGCTTGCGTCACACCCGCACCTCGCCGCCCTGGATGCGCTGGTAGAGATCCTGGTCGAGACGCACGAAGGCGCGCGCGTCCGGATCGTTGAAATAGATCGGATCCGGGGTGATGCCCGGATCGAAGCCCTGGCGCACCAGATCGACCTTTTTCTGCTTGAACGTGCCGGTCACGTCGATCTCGCCCTTGATGCGCAGGAACAGGGGCTGTGCGTAGTCGGGCAGCTGGCTCTTGAGATGGGCGCGGAAGGCCGCAAGGTCGAGATCGCCGTCGGCCACCAGCGCCGCCATGCCGGCGCGCCCGTCCCGTCCCGCAATGCCGACGCCGTAGACGTTCGCCTCCTGGACGCCGGGGAACGTGGTGATCGCCTCGGAGACTTCCGACGTCGCGACGTTCTCGCCCTTCCAGCGAAAGGTATCGCCGACCCGGTCGATGAAATAGAAATAGCCGTCCTCATCCTTGCGCATGAGATCGCCCGTGCGGAACCAGGCATCGCCCGGCTCGAACACGTTGCGCAGGATCTTCCGCTCGGTATCGGTCTGGCTCGCATAGCCTTCGAAGCGGCTGCCCGGCTTTTTCGCGTCGTTGATGATCTTGCCGATCGTTTCGCCGGTCTCGTTCGGCTCGCAGGGAATGCAGAAGCCTTGCGCGTTGCGCACCGGCTGCTCGGCTTCGACATCGAAGCGCACGATCTCGATCGGAAAGCGATGCTTCAGGAACCACGGGACACGCCCGACCGCCCCGGGCTTCTCGTCGAAATTGAACATGATGACGTTGCCTTCGGTCGCCGCATAGAACTCGAGGATGTGCGGGATGCCGAACCGTTTCTCGAACTCGGGCCACACGTCGGGCCGCAGCCCATTGCCGCAGCACGCGCGGACGCGGTGCCTGGTCTCGTTCGGACTGGGCGGGCTGTTCACCAGATAGCGGCACAGCTCGCCGATATACTGGAACATCGTGCACTCGAAGCGCACGATGTCGTCCCAGAACTCGCGCGCCGAGAAGCGCTCGCGGATCGCCGCCGACCCGCCATTGACCAGCACCGCGCCGACCGCGCACACGCCGCCGGTCGTGTGATAGAGCGGCAGGCACACATACATGCGGTCGCTCGACCGGGTGCCGATCGCGCCGGCGAAGCCATGGCTCGCCAGCATCAGCCGATAGTGATTGATGTTCGCCGCCTTGGGCAGGCCGGTCGTGCCCGACGTGTAGATGAACAGGGCGCGATCCTCGATGGTGAGGAGCGGCCGTTCGGTGACGCCGATCCGCTCCCCGGAAAGCCCCTCGATCGCGCGATCGATGCGGAGGAATTCCGGCGCACCGTCCCCGTGCGACCAGACCGAGGCGTTGGTGGCGAGATGAATGCGCGTGGTGGCGAAGGTCGAGCCGAGCTCGGAGGCCACGATGATGTGCTTGGGCTCGACGATGTTGATGCAATGAGCGAGCGAGGCGCCGCTCAGGTTCGTGTTCAGCAGCGCCACGACGCCGCCGACCCGCGTGATGCCGAGCCAGATCGCCATGTATTCCGGCCGGTTGGGCATCAGCAGGCACACCGCCTCGCCCTTGTTCAGGCCCTGTGCGAGCGCCCAGCGCGAATATCGGTTCGACCGCTCGGCAAGCTCCCGGTAGGTGAAGCGCTCGCGATCGGAGAGGAGTGCAGGGGCGTCGCCGAACTTGTCGGCGAGCTCGTCGATCACCTGCGGAAACACCCGGGTGGGATTCCGCGCGATCGGAGTCGTGATCTTGAGCGCGCGCAGCGCACCCTTGAGAAAGGCGATGTCGCTCCCGAGGCGATCGATCATTCCCATGGTAGTCCCCCTGGCGGCGCCGTCTTCTTGCCAGGCACCGATCGTCGTTCGAATCCGACCGGTTGCCGCCTGCCCTTCAGGATCGGGCACAACCGCCGACGTGGCAAGACCGGGGGACCTCCCGTCCCACGCCGAAATGGGTGAAGTTAACTGGGCCTCAACGGTCGGCGCCGCCGAACGGCACCAGCGGGTTATCGGCGAGGGCGGCGCGATCGGGGCGATCGGGCGCCGGCGCGCCCTGGAAGGCCGCGAACAGCTCGCGGACGACGCGCGGCTCGATGTCGCGGGTGATGAGCACCAGCCGGGTGCGCGTATCCGCGTCCGGCCAGCGCTCGAGCATCACCGGCGGATGCAGCACGTGCTGCACGCCGTGGATCACCAGCGGCCGGTCGGGCGTCTCGGCGAGCTTCACCACCCCCTTGAGGCGCAGCAGATCCGGTCCGTGCAGGGAGCGCACCAGATCGAGAAACATGTCGAAGCTCGCCGCCGCGATCGGCTCTTCGGCGACGATCGAGAAGGCCCGGATGTGATCGTCGTGGCGATTGCGATCGTGCGCGTGGCGATGATGATCCTGCCCCGCCTCATGCGCCGCCAGCGCCTCCTCGGCGAGCCAGCGCCGCACGTCGGGCACCTTGTTGTCGGGATCGTACAGGCCGCACGCGAACAGCTTCGCCGGGGAGGCGTCGTCGGCGTGAGCGTCAAGGATCGGAGCGGCCGGATTGAGCCGCCGAAGGCGCAGCCGCAGCTCGGCGGCGGCGGCGCGCCGCTCTGGCGTGTCGAGAAGGTCGCTCTTGGCGAGCACCAGCCGGTCGGCGACGGCCGCCTGCTTCACGGCTTCCGCATGCCGGTCGAGCGTGGACATGCCATTGATCGCGTCGACTACGGTGACGACACCGTCGAGGCGATAGCGCAGCACCAGGTAGGGGTGAAGCATCGCGGTGTGCAGCACCGGCGCCGGATCGGCGAGACCGGTCGTCTCCACCACGACCCGGCGGAACGTCGCCCGCCCGTTGTCGAGCGCCCGCAACAGACGCTCCAGCGCCTCCACCAGATCGCCCCGCATGGTGCAGCACAGGCACCCGGTGGTCAGCGTGACCAGCCCGTCGTCGGCGTGCTCGACCAGGAGATGATCGAGCCCGACCTCGCCGAACTCGTTGATGATGATCGCGGTGTCGGCGAGCGCCGGGTTGCGCAGCAGCCGATTGAGCAGGGTGGTCTTGCCGGCGCCGAGGAAGCCGGTCAGCACGTTGAGCGGGATCGGCGGTCCCGGTCGCCGCGCCGGCGACGGGCTGCCCGCCTCGTTCATTGCTTGGCCGCGACCGGCTTCGGTTTCGGCTTCGGCTTCGGCTGGGAACCGGCCTCGGTTGCGGTCGCCGGCTTGGCGGATGATTTTTCCCCGCGCTTCTCGGCGGTGCCGCGGGCGTGCGCCTCGCGGCGGCCATTCGCGGCGGCCGCGGGGGCGGTAGCCGCGCCCTGACCCGCCGCGGCGCCGGCAGCCTGCACGGGGCTCTTCTTCTTTTTCGGCGCGTGCGGCGCGCCCGAGGCAAGCTCGATCCCGGCCGGCTGTTGCCTGGCCAGCCCCGCATAGACCGGGATCGGGGCCATGGACGGCGTGAGCGGCCCGAGCAGCGAGCCTTGCGTCCGCGGCCCGAGCTGGAAGCTGGTCATCCCAGCGAGCACCGAGCCGGGCTCGGCCGTGGCCACCGGCTCTTCCTCGCTGTCGGCCGGCGGCTTCGCCCGGCGCCCCTTGCCGCAGATGTCGTCGCGCAGGTTGGGCGGGGCCGCATCCACCGGCTGCAGGGCATTGACCGTACCGAATGCCGGGATGAGCCAGGACAATCCGCCGCCGCCGGTGAAGCCGCGTTCCAGCAGCTGCGCCGCCTTCTCGGCGCGCTGCAGGCCGGAGCGCGAGCCGAGCACGACGGCGATCAAGCGGCGGCTGCCGCGCGTCGCAGTGGCGACGAGGTTGAAACCGGAGGCGCAGATGAAGCCGGTCTTCATCCCGTCGGCGCCCGGGTAACGGTCGATCAGCGTGTTGTAGTTGCGGATCACCCGTTTGCCGAACTTGATCGCCGGGATGTGGAAATAGAGGTCGTATTCCGGCAACTCGCGGATCACCGCGCGGGCGAGGATCGCCAGGTCGCGCGCCGACGTCACCTGCCCGTCGGCCGGCAGGCCGTTGGGATTGACGTAGGACGTCTGCGTCATGCCGAGCCGCTCGGCGGCCTGGTTCATCTCCATCGCGAAGCCTTCGATCGACCCGGACAGGCCCTCCGCGAGCAGCACGGCCATGTCGTTCGCCGATTTGACCATCAGCATCTTGAGCGCATTGTCGACGGTGACCTGGGTGCCCTTGGCGAAGCCCATCTTGGTCGGCGACTGCGCCACCGCGTTCTCGGAAACGGTGAGCGGCTTGTCGAGCGCGATGCGCCCCTCCTTGACCGCCTTAAGGATCACGTAGGCGGTCATGATCTTGGTCACCGAGGCCGGGTACCAGGGATGCGTCGCGTTGTCGGCGTAGAGGACGCGGCCGCTGTCGGCATCGACCAGCAGCGCCGCTTCGGAGAAGGCGGGCGCCGTGCCGAGGGCGAGAAGGCCGGACGCCGCAACGGCCGCCACAAAGGCTCGGGTCTTCGTCGACAGCGGGAACACCGTCACGATGTGCGGTCCATTTTCATGGTCGGCCCTCCGGGCTTCAACGCCGTGCGATTCGGTATCTGAACCAAGGGTGGGGTGTAAGGCAACGCCGCAGTCCCAATTCCTCGATCTTTGGTTGCCACCTGATGCCCATCGGCCACGAAAACGACCAAAGTTCGGCAAGCCTGCCTTGCTCCGGCCGCCGCAGTATGAATGTATGTTCAGGTCGATGGCGGAACGTTGACGCGATGCCCGCAACCAGGATGTGGGACTGACGCGAAATCGTACCTAAATATCGGACATAGGCACGTCCCCAACTGAATCTGGTGAGGCCGTCATGACTGCTTGCATCGTGGGCTGGGCGCATACGCCGTTCGGGAAGCTCGAGGGAGAAACCGTCGAGAGCCTGATCGTCCGCGTCGTCAACGAGGCCCTCGCCGATGCCGGGGTCGCCGCCCAGGACGTGGACGAGATGGTGCTCGGCCATTTCAACGCCGGCTTCTCGGGGCAGGATTTTACCGCAGCCCTCATGCTGCAGGCCTCGCCCGATCTGCGCTTCAAGCGCGCGACCCGCGTCGAGAATGCCTGTGCGACCGGCTCGGCGGCGGTCCATCAGGGCCTCCGGGCGATCGCGGCGCGCGACGCGCGCATCGTCCTGGTGGCGGGCGTCGAGCAGATGACGACGACCCCTCCCGCCGAGATCGGCCGCAACCTGCTCAAGGCGTCCTATGTGCGCGAGGAGGCCGACATCGACGGTGGCTTCGCCGGGATCTTCGGCAAGATCGCCAGCCTGTATTTCCAGAAGCACGGCGACCAGTCCGACGCGCTGGCGATGATCGCGGCGAAGAACCACCGCAATGGCGTCGGCAATCCCTATGCGCAGATCCGCAAGGACCTCGGCTATACGTTCTGCCGCACCGCCGGCGACAAGAACCCCTATGTGGCGGGCCCGCTCAAGCGCACCGACTGCTCGCTGGTCTCCGACGGCGCCGCGGCGTTGGTGCTGGCCGACGTCGAGACGGCGCTCGCCATGCGCAAGGCGGTGGCGTTCCGCGCCACCGCGCACGCCCAGGACTTCCTGCCGATGAGCAGGCGCGACATCCTGAAGTTCGAGGGCTGCGCGCAGGCCTGGGCACGCGCGCTCGAGCATGCCGCCGTCACCCTCGATGATCTCAGCTTCGTCGAGACCCACGACTGCTTCACCATCGCCGAGCTGATCGAATACGAGGCCATGGGGCTCACGCCGGAAGGCCAGGGCGCGCGCGCCGTCGCCGAGGGCTGGACCCAACCGGACGGACGATTGCCGATCAATCCGTCGGGCGGGCTCAAGGCGAAGGGACATCCGATCGGCGCGACCGGCGTGTCGATGCACGCGCTCAGCGCCATGCAGCTCACCGCCACGGCCGGCGACATCCAGGTGAAGAACGCAAAGCTCGGCGGCATCTTCAACATGGGCGGTGCGGCGGTAGCGAATTACGTCAGCATCCTCGAACGGATCAAGTGAGCGAGCTTCTTTCCGGTCTCTGCCGGATGACCGACCGGCACCCATAGGCGGGGGCTATGGGGTGTTGCGATCAAGAGTTTGTTATCTGGAATTTCCACCTCCCTGCTGTGTTCCTTATTGGCGGTCGCCTGCAAATATCCTACAAGACCGGCACGTTAAAATAGAGTTGAGGCTTCTCGGGGATGCAACTGCCGGATAGGCAGGGGCCGCGGGGGACCGCGCAATGCGCCGACATTCTTGTGACTGACGTTCCGCCGATCAACATTCCGACGGAGCTCTTGCGCACGTTGATCGCAGTGGTCGATCTGCGCAGCTTCACCAAGGCCGCCCAGGCGATGGGCGTGACGCAGCCCGCCGTGAGCGCGCAGATCAAGCGCCTGCAGCTCCTGCTCGGGCTCGAGCTGTTCGACAAGAGCGCGCCCGGCGTCACGGTCACCGAGGCCGGCGACCTGGTCGTCAACTTCGCCCGCCGCATCCTGATGATCAACGACCAGATCGTGCAGCTCGCGCTGCCGCGCACCGGCCCCCCGCCGCTGCGCATCGGCATCCCGGCGCTGTATGGCGCATCGCGGCTGCCCAAGGCGCTCGCCGCCTTCCGTTCGCGCGCTCCCGACATTCGCTTTCGCGTGCGCGGGAATCCTTCCGAAGATCTCCTGCGCGACCTGCGCCAGGGACACCTCGACCTGGTGGTCGCCTTGACGATATCCGGCGCGGCGGTCGATGCGCGTCACCACTGGTCGGAGGAAGTGGTCTGGGTCAAGGGGGCGAACGCCACGATCGATACCGCCGGACCGGTGTCCCTCATCACGGTGCATGAGAGCGGCCTGCTGCACCGGCTGGCGATATCGACGCTGAATCAAGCCGGCCGCGAAAGCGACGTAGTGTTCACGGCCTCCGGAACGATCGGATTGATCGCGGCAGTCGCCGCCGGTCTCGGCGTCACGGTTCTGCCCCGCTGCGAGATCCCGCCGGAGCTCGTCGCATGGGACGATGCGCCGCTGCCGAAGCCGTTCGATGTCTACGTCGGCATCTATCTGCGCGACGGCATGGACTGCGCATTGCTCGAGCAGCTGGCCGATACGATTGCGGATATCCTCACGCCGCGGCGCGGCGGCGGGACCTCATCGGCGTGGGAAGGCGGCGAGCCGACCATGCGCGCGGTTTCCTCGGGCGGCGCGCGCGCCGGCGGGACGTCCTGAAGCCGGGGCGAACGCGTTGGCGTCGGCGCGGCCCGATCAATGGACCTTGCGATCGGCCTCGGGCGGCAGGAATGACGGATCGAAAATGTCCGCAGGCCCGGGCTTGTTCTTGAACTTGTAGGCGAGCCCGATCTGCTCGATCGCCGCCTCGAGGCGGCCCGGATCGATCGCCCCATAGCCGTTCCGCTTCACTTCCGGGGTGATGACATTGTCGCGGATCGCCATGCGCAGGCGCTCGAGCTCGGTCTCCTTCTTGGCGACGTCGTTGCGCCGCAGGACCGATTCGACAGCGTCCACCGGGTCGCGCACCGTCTGCTTCAGTCCCTGCAGGAAGGCGCGCAGGAACGCCCGCACCGCCTCCGGCTTCTCGGTGGCGAATTTCCGGCTGACCAGAATGGCGTTGCCGTAGAGATTGAGACCGTAGTCGGCCATCAGCATCAGCACGATGTCGTCGACCGGCACGCCGCGGTCCTTGAGGCTGATGTAGGACGAGAACGAGAAGCCCGCGATGGCGTCGACCTGGCCGGCCGCCAGCATCGGCTCGCGCACCGCGAAGGCGACATTCTCGATCTTCACCTTGGCGGCATCGATGCCGTTCACCTGGGTGAAGATCGGCCATTGGGCGAAGGCCCCGTCGCCGGCCGGAGCGCCCAGCCGCTTGCCCTCGAGCTCCTTGGGCGACGCGATACCGCGGCTCTTGCGCGTGACGATGGAGAACGGCGGCTTGTTGTAGACCATGAACACCGCCCGGCTCGGCGGGGCCGCGTTCTGGTCCCGCGCCTTGACCAGCGTGTTGATGTCGCCGAAGCCGATATCATGGGTTCCCGCCGCCAGCCGGCTGATCGGCTCGACCGAGCCGTTGCCCGGATCGATGGTGACCTCGAGACCCTCGGCGGCGAAATAGCCGCGGTCGATCGCCGCCAGGAACGGAGCCGCCGGGCCCTCGAACTTCCAATCGAACGCGACCTTGACCGGCGTCTGTGCCGCCGCGGGAGCGACCGTCAGCGCCGCTATCAGCGTCCCGATCCGGCACAGGCGGAAGACACCGATTCTGCGCATGTCTCCGTCTTTCTTGTTCCACCGGACGATTGGAGGCGCCGATGCGGATTCGCGGTCATGCTTTGCCCTCGCATCAGCAAGAAGCATGCCCGGCAGACGAAGGGCAAGACGCCGCACCTTCGTCGTGACGTCATTTCCCTGCAGGGCGGCAGCATGTCGCATCATGGCAGGCTCGCGGCTTACGCGGGCCGACGAGTCCCACTTGGTTAATGCTGGGCGCAAGGCGATTATTCCATCAGCCCGCGACCGCGCTGCTACAATGAACGAGAATCATTTTCCATCATGAGGCACCCATGAAGGCTGATGCGGCCGAGCCCGTTGCTCGCGACGCCTTGGCGGTGCCGCCATTTCGCGCCCCTTATGCGCCGGACGACGCGGACGTCGCCCGCGTGCTGATGATCGAGGCGGCGCGCGAAGCGGCCGCCGAGCAGCGGATCGACGCCCGCGCGACTCGCCTGGTGCAGGCGATCCGTGCCGAATCCGGCGGTCTCGGCGGGATCGAGGATTTCCTGCGCGAATACTCGCTCTCCACCAAGGAGGGCCTCGCCCTCATGGTGCTGTCGGAAGCGCTGCTGCGGGTGCCCGACGCGGCCACCGCCGACCGCCTCGTCGAGGACAAGCTCGCGGCCGCCGACTTCGCCCACCACGAGCCCAAATCCGCCGCGCTCCTGGTGTCGGCATCGGCCTGGGCACTCGGCATCAGCACGCGCATCATCCAGCCGGGCGAGACGCCGGAAAACATCCTCGAGGCGCTGGGCAAGCGCCTCGGATTGCCGGCGCTGCGCACCGCGACACGCCAGGCGATGCGGTTGCTCGGCTCGCATTTCGTGCTCGGGCAGACGATCGGGGAGGCGCTGGGACGCGCCTCCGCCGACCGCGCCGAGCGCTACTCGTTCGACATGCTGGGCGAGGGCGCGCGCACGGCCGAGGATGCGGACCGCTATTTCGCCGCCTATGCGGAGGCGATCGAGGCGATCGCGGCGAGCGCCGGCAGTGCGGCGCTGCCTGACCGGCCCGGGATCTCGGTCAAGCTCTCGGCGCTGCATCCTCGCTACGAGGCGGTGTCGCGCGAGCGCGTGGCGGCCGAGCTCACCCCGCGCGTGGTGGAGCTTGCCCGCAAGGCGAAGGCGCACGCGCTCAGTTTCACCATCGATGCCGAAGAAGCCGACCGCCTGGAGCTGTCGCTGGAGGTGGTCGCCGGGGCGCTGGCGCGCCCGGAGCTCGCCGGCTGGGACGGCTTCGGCATCGCCGTGCAGGCCTACCTCAAGCGGGCGCCGCTGCTGATCGACTGGATCGTCGCCGTTGCGCAGGCGCTGGAGCGGCGACTGACGGTGCGGCTGGTCAAGGGCGCCTATTGGGACACCGAGATCAAGCGGGCGCAGGAACGCGGGCTTGCCGACTACCCGGTGTTCACCCGCAAGGCGATGACCGACCTCTGCTACATGGCCTGCGTGCGCAAGCTCCTGGCGGCGCGCAACCACGTCTATCCGCAATTCGCCACCCACAACGCGCTGACCGTCGCCACCGTGGCGGAGGAGGCGGGCGGCGTCTCCGGCTACGAGTTCCAGCGCCTGCACGGCATGGGGGAAGCGCTTTACGATGCGTTGCGGGCCGAACTGCCCGATGCGGCGTGCCGGGTCTACGCGCCGGTCGGCGGCCATCGCGACCTCCTCGCCTACCTGGTGCGGCGCCTGCTGGAGAACGGCGCCAACTCCTCGTTCGTCTCGGTGGCGGCGGACCCGCGCGTGCCGATCGCCGACATCCTGCGGCGCCCGCAGCGCGCGATCGCCGATGCGCGCCGCGCCCGCAACCCGAAGATCCCGCTGCCGCGCGACCTCTACGGCGCGTCCCGGCGCAACTCGGCCGGCGTGGAATTCGGCGACCGGGCCTCCCTCGACGCGCTGCTCGGCGACATCCGCGGCGCGATGCCGCGCCAGAGCACGGCCGCGCCGCTCGTCGACGGCGCCGTCGTGCGCGGTCGCGAGCGGGCCGTCGTTTCGCCGATCGACGGCGCCATCATCGGCGCGGTCAGCGAAGCGGACCGCGCGGTCGTGTCGAGGGCAATGCAAGCCGCCAACGCGGGCTTTGCGGCCTGGGCGGCAACGCCAGTCGAGGAGCGGGCGGCCGCCCTCGAACGCGCGGCCGATGCGCTCGAGCGCGAGCGCGGCCGGCTGATCGCGCTCATGCAGGTCGAGGGCGGAAAGACGCTCGACGATGCGCTCTCGGAAGTGCGCGAGGCGGTCGACTACTGCCGCTACTATGCCGCCGAGGCGCGCCGTGCGCTTGCGCCGCTGGCGCTGCCCGGGCCGACCGGCGAGAGCAACACGCTCAACCATCGCGGGCGCGGCGTGTTCGTCTGCATCAGCCCGTGGAATTTTCCGCTGGCGATCTTTCTCGGCCAGGTGACGGCCGCGCTCGCGGCCGGCAATGCGGTCGTCGCCAAGCCGGCCGAGCAGACCCCGCTGATCGCGACGGAAGCCGTGCGCATCCTGCACCAGGCGGGCGTTCCGAAGACCGCCTTGTACCTCGTCACCGGCGACGGCTCGGTCGGCGCCGCGCTCGTAGCCGATGTGCGCGTCGCCGGCATCGCCTTCACGGGCTCGACCGAGGTCGCGCGTGCGATCAACCGCACGCTCGCCGGCAAGGATGGCCCGATCGTGCCGCTGATCGCCGAGACCGGCGGCATCAACGCCATGATCGTCGATGCGACGGCGCTACCCGAGCAGGTGACCGACGACGTCATGACCTCGGCGTTCCGCTCGGCCGGGCAGCGCTGCTCGGCGTTGCGGCTCCTCGCCGTGCAGGAGGACGTGGCCGACCGCATGATCGCGATGATCGAGGGCGCGGCACGCGAGCTTAGGCTCGGCGATCCGCGCGAGCCCGCGACCCACGTGGGCCCGGTGATCGACACGGAGGCCAAGGACCGGCTGGTGCGCTGGATCGCCGCCATGGAGGCCGAGGGGCGCGTGCGCTTCCGCTGGGATCGCCATCGCGCGATGCCGGAGACGGGCACCTACGTGCCGCCGACCATCATCATGCTGGAGCACGCGAGCGAGCTCGCCGAGGAAGTGTTCGGGCCGATCCTCCACGTCGTGCGCTGGCGCGCCGATAAGCTCGATGAGCTGCTCGACCAGATCGCCGCGAACCAGTATGGCCTCACGCTGGGGATCCACTCGCGCATCGACGCCACCGCCGCACGAATCGCGGCGCGGCTTGCGCACGGCAACGTCTACGTCAACCGCAGCATGATCGGCGCCGTGGTGGGGACGCAACCGTTCGGCGGCACCGGCCTCTCGGGCACGGGGCCGAAGGCCGGCGGCCCGAACTATCTGCGGCGCTTCACCACCGAGCAGGTGGTGACGGTCAACACCGCTGCGGCGGGCGGTAACGCGGGCCTGCTGACGGAGGGGGAGGAATAAGATCAGGTGCGATACTACCGTTAAACGCTAGATCCTGCGCCTCCCTCTTCAGTTGACGCAAGATGCGGCATTTCGCTTATTCTCAATACGATGACTGATTCGGTCGACAAGCTCTACCAGGCCGTGGTCGCCGCCAAGAACGCGGATCCCTCGAGCTCGCGCACCGCCCGGCTGATCCGTGCCGGGCGCGCCAAGATGGCGAAGAAACTGGCGGAGGAAGCGGTCGAAGTGGCGATCGACGCGATGCATGGCAGCCGCGATGCGGTGGTGCGCGAGAGCGCCGACCTCCTCTACAACCTGGTGGTGCTGTGGGTGTCGGCCGGGGTGCGCCCCGAGGACGTGTGGGCGGAAATGAAGCGGCGCGAGCGCCTGCTCGGCATCGCCGAAAAGCTGCCGAAGAACCTGCCCGACCCGGATGCGCGGCGAAAGGTTGTGGCGCTCGACCATCGCCGGTTGCGCAAGCGCCGTTGATCGGTCGCGTCGGCGTCTTCCCGCAGCCGCACATGGACAATCCCCCGCCCCACCGCTAAGCAGGCGCGCCATGCTGCGCCGCATCTACGACTGGTGCATCGCATCGGCGGGCAAGCCGCACGCGTCCTGGATCATGGGGCTGGTGTCGTTTGCGGAAAGCTCGTTCTTTCCGGTGCCGCCCGACGCGATGCTGATCCCGCTCGCTCTCGCCCGTCCCGACCGGGCCTGGGCCTATGCAACGCTGTGCACGTGGACCTCGGTGCTCGGCGGGCTGCTCGGATATTTCATCGGCGCGGTGCTGTATGACTCGGTCGGCCAGTGGCTGATCGGTCTGTACGGCTACGGCGACAAGGTGGAAGCCTTCCGCGAAGCCTATGCGACGTGGGGAACCTGGATCATCCTGCTCAAGGGGGTGACGCCGATCCCCTACAAGATCGTGACGATCACGTCGGGCTTCGCCGGCTACAACCTCCTCATGTTCGTGCTCCTGTCGTTCGTGGCGCGCGGCATGCGGTTCTATCTGGTGGCGTTCCTGCTCAGTCGCTACGGCCCGCGCGCGCGCGTCATCATCGAGGAGCGGCTGACGTTCTGGGTTACCATCAGCGCCGCGGTGCTGATCTTCGGCATCATCATGGCGGTTTACATTTTCTGACCGAGTCCTCATTTTCGCCACCGGAACCGCCCACAAATGGGCCGAGTCGCGTTGAGAAGCTTGCCTTGGCGCGGCAGATACGAAAGGGTGGCGGGCGATGATCGTCACCACATTCCGGCCTCCTCGACTTGGCGCGATGCTCGCTGCTGCGGCAGCAGGGGTGCTCACGGTGTTCATCGCCTGCACGGCGCTCGCGCAGAGCACACCGCAGCAGCTCGGCGTCGCGCCTGCGGCAGAGCCGCAGACGGCACCGCTCCAGGCCGAGCCGGAGCGTCGCAACGCGCCGGGGCTGTTCGCCGCCATCGGGCGCTTCGTCGACGAGTCGATCTCCACGGTGTCGTCGGGCATCGGGAGCATCGGCGCTCCGGCGGGCGATGCCGTGCGCGGCGCCGCCGTTGCCGCCAAGGATGCCGCCACCCTGATGATTCCGCCGACCGCGATCGTGTCGGGCCGCATCCATTGCCTGCGCACACAGAATGGCGGGCCGGACTGCCAGGCGGCCGCCAACCTGATGTGCCAACGGAAGGGCTACACGACGGGCAGCAGCCTGCGCGTCCAGGCGGAGCAGAAGTGTCCGGTGTGGGGATGGATCGCGGGCGAAAAGCCGATGGGCAAGTGCACCACCGAGACCTACCTCACCAGCGCGACGTGCCGTTGAACCAGGCTGATCCGTGAATCTCTCGACCATGTTGTCGCGGCGGGAAGCCGCCGGCCGGCCCGTCACCGTCGGGCTGATCGGTGCCGGCAAGTTCGGCACCATGTTTCTCACCCAGCTGCGCCGCACCAGCGGCATGCATCTGGTCGCGCTCGCCGACCTCGACGTGGAACGCGCGCAGCGGCAGCTGCGCGCCGCCGGCTGGAGCGAGGACGTCTTCTCGGCGCCCTCGCTGGGCGACGCCGCAAAGACGCGGGCGACCCATCTCACCGACGATGCCGAAGCGCTGATCGCCTGCCCGGCGATCGAGGTCGTGGTCGAGGCGACCGGGGTGCCCGAGGCCGGCATCGGTCACGCGCTCGCCGCGATCGCGCACGGCAAGCACATCGTCATGGTCAATGTCGAGGCGGACGCGGTGGCGGGCCCGCTGCTGGCGCGCAAGGCCGGCGAGGCGAACGTCGTCTACAGCCTCGCCTGGGGCGACCAGCCGGCGCTGATCTGCGAGCACGTCGACTGGGCGCGCACCTGCGGGTTCCGCGTCGTCGCCGCCGGCAAGGGCACGCGTTACGAGCCGTCCTATCACCAGTCCACGCCCGACACGCTGTGGGACATCCTCGACAAGTACCTGCGCATCGACGACCGCGCGTCGATCAATCCGAAAATGTTCAACAGTTTCGTCGACGGCACCAAGTCGGCGATCGAGATGACGGCAGTGTGCAATGCCACCGGGCTGGTGCCGCAGCCGGAGGGCCTGGGCTTTCCGCCAGCGACCCGCTTCGAGCTCGCCGACGTGTGCAAGCCGAAGGCCGACGGCGGCACGCTCGCGGCCGCCGGCGTCACCGAGGTGGTGTCCTCGGTCTATCGCGACGGCACCGATGTGCCGCATCACCTCGCGCTCGGCACCTACGTGGTCATCGAGGGCGAGAGCGAGTATGCGCGGCGCTGCTTCAAGGAGTATCACCTGCTGCCCGACCAGAGCGGCCGCTATGCGGCGCTCTATCGTCCGGTGCACCTCATCGGCCTCGAGCTCGGCGTGTCGGTCGCCTCCGTGGCGCTGCGCCGCGAGCCGACCGGAGCGCCGACCGGCTTTCGCTCCGACGTGGTCGCCACCGCCAAGCGCGATCTGCGCGAAGGCGAGATGCTCGACGGCGAAGGCGGCTTCTGCGTCTGGGGCAAGCAGACGCCGGCGGAGCAGTCGCTGCGCGAGGGCTTCCTTCCGCTCGGGCTCGCGAGCAACGTGAAGCTCAAGCGCACGGTCGCGGCCGGCGCGCAGTTGCGCTGGGCCGACGTCGCCTACGACCGCAACGACTTCGCCGTGAAAGTCCGGCGCGAGATGGAGGCGGCGTTCGCACCGGCTCTTGCCGCCCAAGCCGCGCGGGCCTGACGCTCACGAGCAGTGCGCGGTGAGAATATTCAGGATCAGCACCCAGTCGCCGCCGGCGCCGCGCCGGGCAAACCCTTTGCGGCCGGCCAGATCGAGCCTGGCATGGATGTCGCGGCTGCCGTCGTAGAGCAGGATCTCGGATGCGTTTTCCGCAACCAGCCGATACTTGTAGCTTCGCCGCGTGTTGGTGCCGTCCACGTAAGTGACGGTCCACTCATCATTGAAGGTTCTGACGATCTCCTGGTTAAACGGCGGGCGGGAGCAGCCGCCGCACAGGTCCGCGACCAGCCGTGTCTCGAACCGCGTGCATTTCGGCGCGGGCGCCGCAGCCGATTGAGCCGGCTTTGCCTCGCGGGCCTGATCGCGGAAGAAATCCATGAGCAGCGTTCCGACGTCGGCCGGCGTATCGTGCCCGCCGCCGACCACGCGGTAGAACGCCACGGGGCCGCTCGAACATCTGGTCGAGCGCTCCACCTCGATCCGTTGCGGCCGCTGCCCCGGCAGGACGGATCGTTCCGCCGGATCCTGGCAGCCGTTGAGGCCGCGGAAAAACGCCACCGACCGCTCCGCGGGCCACAGGCTGTCGCCCCGGCGGCTCAGTCCACCCGCATAGGGGATGACCTGATCGGCGGTGCCGTTGAGCATGAGCAGCGGCAGTGGCTTCGCGGGACGGCAGTCGGCACCGGTCGCGTCCGCCATGGTCGCGATGAGCAGGCCGATGGCGGCGAACGGCTCGGCATCGACGCATGCCATGCGCAGCGCCATGACGCCGCCCAGCGAGCGGCCGGCGAGATACACCCGTTTGGGGTCCGCGATGCCACGCCTCACCAGGTCGACGACCAGCGTCTTGAGGAAGGCGACGTCGTCGGGAACGCCGCCAAACGATTTGAAGAACGCGACGTCTTGCGCCGACTCCCGGCCGGGCGGAAAGAAGTTCCAGCGGGCGCCGCGTCCTTCCGGGAAGGCGACTGCGAAGCCCTCGCGGGGTCCGAGCTGGGCGAGGCCGGTCACCTGGGCTTCACGGGCCGTGGTGGCGCCGGCGCCGTGCAGCATGATGATGGTCGGGCGCGGCCCTGGCGCGGAAGGCCGCTCGAGCAGCACCGTTCGTGCCTGTCCGTTGACGACGATCTGCATCGGCTCGGCGGAGACGTCACGAGCCGTCAGACACAGGGCGAGGCTTGCGAGGAACACTGCGCCGCATCGAACCATGGCGCTAGATCGCAAGCGGAGACGGGCAGCGCATGAAATCCTCCCCACAGGACGTGCGCCAGC
This sequence comes from uncultured Alphaproteobacteria bacterium, assembly GCA_963777755.1. Lineage (GTDB taxonomy): Bacteria > Pseudomonadota > Alphaproteobacteria > Rhizobiales > Xanthobacteraceae > DATFWC01. Next base: position 181,015 of record CAVZSC010000034.1, on the reverse strand, counting down.
AAATCGCATGCTAGCAATGTCCAACCGGTGCGGAAAGCCGTGAGGCCGGGGAGGCGGTCTTGCATTTCAGCCCTGCCGCCTGACCCGTTCGAACCGGATCGTCGCCGGCACCGTGAGCAGCAGCAGCGCGCACAGGCCGATCGGCACGAAAGCCGAAGCCGGGATGCCGGTCAGGTCCCACGCGGCCCCGCTCGCCACCGCAACCAGCATGGCGAGCGTGTAGCTCACCGTCATCATGGCGGCGGAGATCGGCGCGACCTCGGCAGGCGGGCGCAGCAGCGGCGGCAGCGCGAAAACGAGGACCAGGACGCCGGTCGACGCAAAGCCGATGAGGCTGGCCCAGGCGAGCGTCCAGGCGCTGTTCGTCATCGCGACGCCAACGACGCTCACCAGCGCGATCAGCCCGGCGACCGCGAACGGCCATGCGCGCCCCTGCAGGCGGCCGGCGAGCGGCAGGAGCAGCAGCGAAGCCGGCAGCTGGCCGAAATTGAGCGCGCTCAGCGCGCCGCTGATCAGGTCGGATCGTCCGGCGCTCGCGAGGTAGTCGGGCAGGAACGTGTTGCTGGAGAAATACATCGCGTTGACGCTGCCGAAGGTGAGGCCGAGCCGCCAGATCAACCCGTCCTTCCAGTTCGGCCACCACGGGGCGTTCTCCCGGAGAGGCTCGCCCGGTTTCCGATAGGCCTCGCTCGACAGGACGACCAGCACCGCAATCACGGCGACCGGAAGCGACCAGAACGCCAGGCCGCGCTGCCAGGTCCCGCCCACGAGCGGCAGCACCACCGGAAGCATCAGGACCACCGGCAGAATCTCCCCGATCACCAGCCCGTTGGAATACACCGCGGTCGCGAACCCGACGCGGTGCGGCGTCCACGACCGCGCCAGCGCCGGCATGGCGGGCTGCATGATGGCGACGCCGGCGCCCATCAGGATGGTCATCGCATAGAGCCAGGCGACGGCGGGGAGCGCGCCGCGCAAGGCGCCGCCGATCGCGGTGAGCAGCAGCCCGATTACGACCGCGCGCACCGGGCCGAAGCGCGCGATCAACAGCGAGCCGGGCAGCGCCGCCAGCGCCAGCATCACCACGGGAAGGCCGCCCAGCACGCCGACTGCGGTCGCCGACATGTCGAGATCGACGTGGATCGCCGGAATGACCGGGGGGACTGCCAGAATGGTCAGTCGCAGCGCGTTTCCCAGAAGCCACAGGAGGAGAATGCGGAAGTACAGGGACTGGCCCACGCGACGCCTTTCCGGATGCGGGAGGTTTCTCTGGACGCACGATCGAACGGGACGCGGCGCCAGGGAGAGACTTCCTCGAGCACGCGACCGCTGGTCTCGACCGCGAACAGCTCGGTGACGACGGCGCCGAGCAGCGCCACGATGCCCAACGCGAGGAACATGCTCTGCAGCCCCGGACCGACCATGTCGCCGACGACCATCGGTCCGATGATCGAGGCGAGCCGCAGCCAAGCCGACACGACGCCGACCGCGAGCGAGCGGGCGCGGGTCGGATAGATCTCGGGCGCGTAGAGATAGAACCCCGAGGTGATGGTGCCGACCAAGAAATACGCCAGCGTCACGCAGGCGAGAACCCGCTCCGGCGCATCGGCGCCATGCGTCCACAGGCCGACCAAGGCCCACGCGATCGATGGTGAGCGCACACGAGACGTCGAAGAAGGTTGCGGCACCGACAATGATGCGCCTACGGACGCGCGAGGCTCCCCAGCGCGCGCGTCTCCGTCGGCGTCCTGCCGGTCCAGCGCTTGAATGCGTGCGTGAAGGCGCTGACCTCCTGATAACCGACGAGCCAGGCGATTTCCGAGACCGACAGGTCCTTGTCCCTGATGTGGCGCTCCGCCAGATCGGCGCGAAGCTCCTCGAGAACCTTGCCGAACGTCAGGCCGCGCGCCGCAAGCCTGCGGGCGAGGCTACGCTGACTCATGCCCAGGGTGCGGGCAATCGCACCGACCGTTACCTTGCCGTGCGGCAACAGCGGAGCAATGGCGTTCTCGACGCTTGATCGCAGGTCACCGCTGGTCGTCGGCCGCCGGACGAGAGCCTCTTCGCAGAATGCGACCAACAGATTGTTCAGATAAGGATCCGCGCTGATCACCGCCAGATCCTTGATCGCCGGGGCAAAAGCGACTTCGTCGACAGCGGCGCCGAACTCGACGTCGCAGCCGAAGAACCCGTTGAGCTCCGAGCAATCCCCCTCGCGACGATGCGTCATCTGCACGCGCAGCGGCATCAGGCGGCGCCCGGTCAGCTCCCGGCAGGCTCGCGTCAGCAGTGTCATCCAGGCCTCGATCTGATGCCGATCCGAGTGCCGCGCGACCCCGACATAACGAAACAGGACCGCCACGTCATTGCGTTCCTCAAACTTGAGCGAAATGCCGTCGTTCACGGTGGTGCTGTAGCGTGCCGCGCGGCGCAGGGCCTCGTGCAGCATGTCCGAGGAGGCGAGGACATAATGCAGCAGTCCAATTTCCCGCAGGTCGAAGCTCTGAGCGAGGTGGAAACCGAGGAATTCGTCCGCCAGCGCGCTCGAGGCGAGCTCGACAAACCGGATCTGCGCGCGCACGGGGAGGCGGACGGCGAGATCTTCGGCCTGTTCGACGGTCAAGCCGGCTTTCTGCAGCAGCGGCTCGAGCGCTATCCCCGCCTCTCTGGCACGCACGCAGGCAAGGCGCGTGAGAGCGCCCATGGTGGTTGGCAGTCGGTCGAGCCGCCGGGCGTCGACGTGCGTAGTTTGTTCCATCCCTCGTTTCCAAATCGACCGGTGGCTCGATACCGGCTGGTGCAGGCGAGCAAGCCGATGGCGCATCATAACAAGACGCAGTGCGGTTGTCGTTCGTACAACACGTCGGTCGCGGCCACGTGGGCCGCCGGAGAAGGAGGAGCATTGTGGCGATGCCGGAGCGAGTTGTCTGGTCACCAAAGGGTAGCGTCTCTCTGCTGCCGATGCGGAACCGCGAAGCGGCCGTCTCAGGTGCATCGGGTACGAGCTTGCAGAAAACCGTCACTCACGGCTTCACCGAACGGCGACTCATCCAGGCCTACCTGAAACTCTTCCTCGTCGCCGAGGGCGACGACGGTGCCAGAATCGTCTCCCTGGCGCGGTTCGGATCCTACGAAGTGCGGGTGATCGAGCTTTCGCGCGATGCATCCGCCAGCATCTTTCCCGTATGGCTCGAGCTCTACGAGCACAATACCGTCAGCACGCTCGACAGCTGCGGCTGTTCCGATCTCGAAGAAGCCGTGACTGCCGCCGAAGATCTGATGTCGCAGGCACGGCAACAGTGCCGACTGTCGTGACGCGCCTAGTTTGCAAACGCGGGCGACCGTCCAAAAGCTCTCGCCATGTTTCCGCCGTCAGCCCCTCACCACGAGGTCACGCTCACGTTGCGCGTGGAAGCCGCCAATGCGTCGGCGCGTATCTTTCGGTTGTCCGAGGCTTTCGTTCTCGACACATTTCGCCTCAGTCTGGTCCTCCAAACCTCCGAAAGCAGACTCGATCGCGTAGAGGAGGCCAGCACATGAGGGGAGTGATGTGCGAGCACGACAGTCGCCGAGGCGTGCGCGGTCGCCGGGCGATGCTCGCAGGCTGGCCGGCCCCACCCGTCACTGCAGCGTGACGCCCGCGACCTTGACGGCTTCGGCCCACAGCGCCCGGTCCTGCCTGAGGAAGGCGGCGAACTCCGCCGGGCCGAGGCCGCGCGGGTCGGCGCCATACTTGTCGAGCTGCTTGACGAACTCCGGGTCGCGGGCTGCGCGCACGAATTCGGCCGCGATCCGCTCGACAATCGGCTTCGGCGTGTCGGACGGCGCCAGCATGCCGTTCCAGCTCTCGATGTCGAAGCCGGGAAAGCCCGACTCGGCGACGGAGGGGACGTCCGGGGCCTGCCGCGCGCGCTTGGCGCTCGACAGAGCGATCATGCGCAGCTTGCCGCCTTGCGCCTGCGCCAGGGCCTCGGGCAGGGGAACGAACATGGCCGGGACGTGGCCGGCAATGATGTCGGTCAGCGCCGGCGCCGTGCCGCGGTAGCTGACCGCCACCATGTCCAGCCCGGCGCGCTTGAGGAACAAGGCCATCAGCAGGTTGCTGACGCTGCCCGGGCCGCCGCCGCCGGCGTAGCTCAGCTTGCCCGGCTTGGCCTTCACGGCCGCGATGAACTCCGCCAACGTCTTGGCGGGGAAATCGGGGTTCACCACCAGCACCTGCGGGCTGGTGCCGATCAGTCCGACCGGCTGGAAATCCTTGTCGGTATTGTAGGGCGTCTTGCTCATGGCGGGAAAGATCGAAACCGTCCCGGTGCCCGCCCAGAAGAAGCTGTAGCCATCGCCCGCGGAGCGCGCGACCGCATCGGCCGCCAGCGACCCCATGGCGCCCACGCGGTTCTCGACGACGAACTGCTGACCGAACGCTTCACTCAAGCGTGCGCAGGTGAGACGGGCCAGATGGTCGATGTTTCCGCCTGCGGCGAACCCGACCAGCACGCGCACCGGCTGCCGCGGCCAGTCGTCGGCAGCCGCGGCGACCCGCGCCTGCAACACCGCGGCGGCGGCCAGACACAGCACCAGCAAAATTCTTCCCGCCGCGGCGGCTGACCTGTTCATCGAAACCTCCTGATTGGGTGCATGGTGCCTGCGGTCCCGGTCGGTTTCAACCATACTTGAACTGGCCGCGCCGCGTCTGTCATGGTGGCCAGGCTGGAGAAAGGGACAGATCGAACGTGGAATCCGTGCTCATCGAGGGCCTCAGCCTCGCGATTCGCTGGCTGCACGTGGTTGCGGGCATCGCGTGGATCGGCAGCTCGTTCTATTTCATCCACCTCGATCTCAGCCTCAAGGCACGCGCCGGTCTCCCCGACGGAGTCAAGGGCGACGCCTGGCAGGTACACGGCGGCGGCTTCTATCACATGGTGAAGTACCTGGTGGCGCCGGCGCAGATGCCGGACGAGCTCACCTGGTTCAAATGGGAGGCCTACACCACGTGGCTCTCCGGTTTCGCACTCATGGTCGTGGTCTACTATCTCGGCGCCGAACTGTTCCTCATCGACAAGTCGGTGCTCGACGTGAGCGGGGGCACGGCGGTCGCCATCAGCGCCGGCACGCTGCTTCTCGCCTGGCTCGGCTACGAGGCGCTGTGCCGCTCGCCGCTCGGCCGCAACGAGGCGGCGCTGGCGCTTGTCGGCTACGTGTTCCTGGTCGCTCTCACCTATGGGTTCACGCACTTGTTCAGCGGGCGCGGCGCCTTCGTCCAGATCGGGGCGCTGATCGGCACCATCATGGTGGCGAACGTGTTCGCCGTCGTCATCCCCAACCAGAAGAAGGTCGTCGCTGCGCTCATCGCCGGACGCGAGCCCGAGGCGCGCCTGGGCGAGGAGGGCAAGCAGCGCTCGGTCCACAACAACTATCTCACGCTGCCGGTCGTGTTCCTGATGATCAGCAGTCACTACCCGCTGCTCTACGCGACCCGGTTCAACTGGCTGATCGTGGCGATCGTGCTGGCGATCGGTCCCGTCATCCGCCATTTCTTCAACATGCGCCACGAGGGCAAGGGCAGCCCGTGGTGGACCTGGGGCGTCGCCGCCGCCGGCATGGCGGCGATCGCCTTGTTGTCCGGTGCAGGGCCGCGCGAGACGACGAGCGGCGCATTGCCGGCTGCGCCGGCCTTCGCCGTGGTCACCGATATCGTGCAGTCCCGCTGCAGCATGTGCCATGCGCGCGAGCCGGTGTGGGCCGGCATCGCCTATGCGCCGAAGGGAGTCGTCCTCGACGACGGCGAGCGAATCCGCGCGCACGCCCGCCTGATCGACATCAACGCGGTGCGCTCCAATGCGATGCCGCCGGGCAATGTCACCGACATGAGCGCGGACGAGCGGCGCGCGCTCGCCGCCTGGCTCGCCGCCGGCGCGCCCGCGCGGTGAGGCGGAGATGAGCATTTCCCTCGACGCGCTCAACGTGGCGGACCAGGCGACCTTCGTCGCCGCGCTCGGCGACGTCTTCGAGCATGCCCCGTGGGTGGCGGAAGCCGCGTATGCGGCGCGGCCGTTCCCGACGCTGGCAGCGCTTTACACGGCAATGTGCGTGGCGGTGACGGGCGCCGAGGCGGAGCGCCAGCTCGCGCTCATCAACGGGCATCCCGATCTCGCCGGAAAGGCGGCGCGGGCGGGCACGATGACCGCGGACTCGGTCGGCGAGCAGGCGAGCGCCGGGCTCGACCGGCTGTCGGAGGAGGAATTCCCCCGGTTTCATCGCCTCAATACCGCCTACCGGGAGAAATTCGGCTTTCCCTTCATCATCTGCGTGCGTCGCCACACGAGGGATTCGATCCTGCGGCAGTTCGAGCGCCGGCTCACCAACGAGCCGGCCGACGAGGTCGCGGCGGCGCGGGAGGAGGTCTTCCGCATCGTGGCGCTGCGCCTCGATCAGCGGGTCGGCGCGCCCGATCGCCTCAACGTGCACGGCCGCCTGTCGACCCACGTGCTCGACACGCGCGCGGGACGTCCGGCCGCCGGCGTCGCGATCGAGCTCGCCGAGCTGTCCGACCGCGGCGAGCGCCGGCTGGTCAAACGCATGCTCACCAACCAGAATGGCCGCACCGACCGGCCGCTGATTCATGAGCGCCCGATCCCGATCGGCCGCTATGAGCTCAGCTTCGCCATGGGCGACTATTTCGCCGGCCAGGAAACGTCGCTCGCCGATCCGCCGTTCCTCGACATGGTGCCGGTACGGTTTTCGGTCGCCGAGCCGGAGGGCCACTACCACGTTCCACTCCTGGCCACGCCCTGGAGCTATTCGACCTATCGGGGAAGTTAGGCTGCCAAGGGAATGGGCAAGGCCGGGCAAAACGCCTAGTCTTGAGGCAAGGCTCGCGGCTTGCCGGGCAAGCGCCAATGGTGCGAGGCTGGCATACGGATTGCTGACAGTTCGCACAGTGCGCCGGTCAACCCGGCCTAAAGGGGAGCGTCAACATGCAAGCGATCAAGTTTCTCGGCGTCCTCGCAGTGGCGGCTGGCCTCGCCAGCCCGGCCATGGCGCAGACCGACGTGAAATTTGCCCTCGACTGGAAATTCGAAGGGCCGTCGGCCCCCTATTTCGTCGCCATCGACAAGGGCTACTACAAGGCTGAAGGGCTCAACGTCACCATCGACACCGGCCCGGGATCGGTCGCCGGCATCGCGCGGGTTGCCGCCGGCACCTACCCGATCGGGTTCTTCGACATCAACTCGCTGGTCAAGTTCCGCGACCAGAATCCCGACAAGGCCGTCAAGGCGGTACTGATGGTCTACGACAAGCCACCCTTCGCCATCGCCACCACGGCCAAGACCGGCATCACCAAGCCGAAGGACCTGGAAGGCAAGGTCCTCGGCGCACCGGCGGCCGACGGCGCCTTTGCGCAGTGGAAGGCCTTCGTGAAGGAGAACGGGATCGATGACTCCAAGGTCAAGATCGACAACGTCGGCTTCCCGGTGCGCGAGCCGATGCTGGCCGACGGCAAGGTCGACGCCATCACCGGCTTCTCGTTCTCCATGCACTTCAACCTGCTGCAGAAGGGCCTCAAGCCCGATGACATCAAGACTATCCTGATGGCAGACCACGGCCTCGTGCTCTACGGCAACGCCATCATGGTCAATCCCGACTACGCCAAGGCCAACCCCAAGGTGGTCGCCGGCTTCGTGCGCGCCACCATCAAAGGCGTGCTCGATACGATCAAGGATCCGGACGGCGCGATCAAATCGGTGATGAAGCGCAACGAGACCGGCGACGAGAAGATCGAGCTCGAGCGCCTCAAGATGTCGCTGCGCGACAATTTCGTCACCCCCTGGGTGAAACAGAACGGATTCGGCGGCGTCGACATGACACGGCTGGCGAAGTCGATCGATCAGATCGCGCTGACCTACGAGTTCAAGGCGCGGCCGAAGCCCGAGGACATCTTTACCGGCGAATACCTGCCGCCCGCTGCGGATCGGAAGCTGTAACTCGCTCCAATGGTCAGAGATGCTGCCTCGTCATCGCCGGGCTCGTCCCGGCGATGAATCCGTCCGTCGATATCAACGATGTCACGCTCACCTACCGCAGCGAGTCGGGCGGCGTTCTCGCGCTCAAGAGCACCAGCCTGTCGGTCGGGCGCGGCGAGTTCGCTGCCGTGGTCGGTCCGTCCGGCTGCGGCAAGTCCTCGCTGATGAAGCTCGTGACCGGGCTGGTGCCGACCGACTCCGGCGACATCGTCATCTTCGGCGACCGGGTGCGCGGACCGGTCAAGATCGCCGGCATGGCGTTCCAGAATCCCAACCTGCTCCCCTGGCGCCGGGTGATCGACAACGTGCTGCTGCCGCTCGAGATCGTCGAGCCGCACCGCCGCCAGTTTCGCCGCAGGAAGGCCGAATTCCGCAACATGGCGCGCGCCCTGCTGGCGACCGTCGGGCTCGACGGGTTCGCCGAGCGTTTCCCGTGGGAGCTCTCGGGCGGCATGCAGCAGCGCGTCTCGCTGTGCCGCGCACTGATCCACGAGCCGGCGCTGCTCATGCTCGACGAGCCGTTCGCAGCGCTCGATGCGTTCACGCGCGAGGAGCTGTGGTGCGTGCTGCGCGACCTGTGGCAGAAGATCGGCTTCACCGTCATCCTGGTGACGCATGACCTGCGCGAGGCGACATTCCTGGCCGACCGGGTCCACGTCATGAGCGCGCGGCCGGGCCGGGTGGTGATGACGCGCGAAGTCGACCTGCCTCGCCCGCGCGACCTCGACATCTGCTATGACGCGCACTTCACCGACATCGTGCACGAGCTGCGCGCCAAGATCGCCGAGGTGCGCACCGCATGAGCGCCACGCTGGAAAAGCTCTCGCCCTGGCTGTTCACGATCGCCATGTTCGTGCTGTGGGAGCTTGCCTGCCGCTTGTTCGCGATCGACAAGTTCATCCTGCCGGCGCCCTCCGAGACCTTCCTGGCGATGGGGCAGCACTGGCGCGCGCTCTTGCGCCACGCCTTCGTGACCCTGTGGACCACCATGGCGGGCTTCGCGCTGGCGGTCGCGTTCGGCGTGATCCTCGGCCTGATCGTCGGCTGGTCGCGCACCATCTACCGCGGCCTCTACCCGGTCATGATCGGGTTCAATTCGGTCCCCAAGGTGGCGATCGTGCCGATCCTGGTCGTGTGGTTCGGGATCGGCGAGGTCCCGGCGATCCTCACCGCCTTCCTGATCTCGTTCTTCCCCATCGTGGTGAACGTGGCGACCGGGCTCGCCACCATGGAGCCGGAGCTCGAGGACGTGCTGCGGGCGCTCGGCGCCCGCAAGCTCGACATCATGCTCAAGGTCGGGATCCCGCGCACCCAGCCCTACTTGTTCGGCTCGCTCAAGGTCGCGATCACGCTCGCCTTCGTCGGCGCGGTCGTGTCGGAGACGATCGCCGCCAATGCCGGCCTTGGATTCCTGATGGTCCAGGCGGGCAGCAATTTCCAGATGCCGCTGGTCTTCGCCGGCCTGATCGGGCTCGCCGTCGAGGGCATCGTGATGTACGCCGTGTTCGCCTATGTGGAGGTCTATTTCACCTCCTGGGCGTTCCGCTCCTCGATGAGCGCGGCCGCGTAGGGCGACCCGGCCGAAATCCAGGCATCTGTGCGCATTCGTACGGTTAATATTTCCTTATCGGCAACCTTAATGCATCCTTAAGGCGACCGGCACAAAGTCAAGAATTCGGGGAGGGACGCGCCGCGGGGCCCGTGAGGCAGGCGGTATTCGGCCTGGCGCAGCGGACCGCTGCGGCTCCCGCAAACTGGTGCGGTCGCGGAGCTCGCGTCGCGATCGAGGCGGAGAACGGCGTGGTTCGATTCGAGAACGTCGGCTTGCGGTATGGGCCTGGTCCCGAAGTACTGCGGGACCTGACCTTCCGCATCGAGGCGCAATCGCTCCAGTTCCTCACCGGTCCTTCGGGAGCCGGCAAGAGCACGCTGCTGCGCCTGCTGTTCGCTTCGCTCCGGCCGACCCGCGGGCTGATCAACCTGTTCGGCCACGACGTCGCGACCCTGAGCAAGGACGCGGTCGCCACGCTGCGCCGGCGCATCGGCATCGTGTTCCAGGATTTCCGGCTGCTCGACCACCTCACCACCTACGAGAATGTGGCGCTGCCGTTTCGCGTCATGGGCCGGAGCGAAGAGAGCTACCGCAACGAGGTGACCGAGCTCTTGCACTGGGTCGGGCTCGGCCAGCGGATGCTGGCGCTGCCGCCGGTGCTCTCGGGCGGCGAGAAGCAGCGCGCCGCGATCGCCCGCGCAGTGATCGCGCGGCCGCAGCTCCTGCTGGCGGACGAGCCGACCGGCAACGTCGACCCGGCGCTGGGGCGCCGCCTCATGCGCCTGTTCGTCGAGCTCAACAAGTCGGGGACGTCAGTTCTCATCGCGACGCACGACATCGCCCTGATGGACCAGTTCGACGCGCGCCGCCTCGTGCTGCATGAAGGGCGGTTGCATGACTATGAATGAGGCGAAATCGGTGAGCGCCGAGACGAGCGAGCCGCTGGAGGAGCCGCGTGGCCCCGCCGCGCCGGGTCTCGAGACGGCGCTGGTGCCGGTCGATTCGATCGCCGGCCGCGCGCTCGTGGCGGTCATCGCGATCATGACATTTCTCGCCTCGCTGACGATCGGCGCGGTCGTGCTGGTCGGGGCGGCGGCGAGCGACTGGCAATCGGCCGTCGCCCGCGAAGTCACCATCCAGATCCGTCCCACGCCCGGCCGCGATGCCGAAGCCGACGTCGCCACCGCCGCCTCCATCGCCGGCACGATCGCGGGCATCGAGGACGTGCGGCCGTACTCCCGCGAGGAATTGGCGGCGCTGCTCGAACCGTGGCTCGGCGCCGGGCTCGCGCTCGAAGACCTGCCGGTACCGCGCATCGTCGTGGTGAAGCTCGTCGCAAGCCGGCCGCCCGATCTCAACGTATTGCGCAAGGCGCTCGCCGAGCGCGTGCCGGGCGCGAGCCTCGACGACCATCGCGGCTGGATCGACCGCATGCGCAGCATGGCCAACAGCCTGGTCGTGTTCGGCATCGGCGTGCTGGCGCTGGTCCTCGCCGCCACCGCGTTGTCGGTGATGTTCGCGACCCGCGGCGCCATGTCGACCAACCGTCCGATCGTCGAAGTCCTGCATTTCGTCGGCGCTCGCGAGGGCTTCATCGCCGGCGAGTTCCAGCGGCATTTCCTCCTGCTCGGCCTCAAGGGTGGCCTCATCGGCGGAGGCGCGGCGCTCCTGGTCTTCGCGCTCGCGTATCTCGCCGGCAACTGGTACCAAGGCACGCCGGGCGAGGAGCAGATCGGCAGCCTGTTCGGGACGTTTTCCCTCGGCATCAACGGCTACGGGGCGGTGCTCGGCCTCGTCGTGCTCGTTGCGCTGATCACCGCGCTGACGTCGCGGCTGACCGTGCGCCACACCCTCAAGTCGCTCGAGTAGGACCATGCTGCGGGGCAGCCAAGTTTCGTCGTATGATGGGGCGTGAGGCTTAAATCGCGATGTCGGCTGTTCCATCATCGATGCTGCCGGATCCGGACAAGGAGGGCGAGCCGTCCGGCCGCGCGGCTCGCGCCACGTGGCTGCGCCGTGCCATGCTGGGCGCGATAGCCGCCTGCGCGCTGTGCGGTGTCGCCGTTGCGGCCGGGTTCTGGTGGTTCGTCTGGTCGGTTCCCACCGAGGAAGTGGCGCTCGACCGCAATGCCGACGGCATCGTCGTGCTGACCGGCGGCGCGTCGCGGGTGGTCGACGCGATGGAGCTCCTGTCCGAGGGGCGCGGCCGGCGTCTCCTCATCACCGGCGTCCACCGGGCGACGAGCTCGGCCGAGATCGCCCGCCTCAACTCCTCCTATGGACGGCTGATGCGGTGTTGCGTCGATCTCGACCATTCCGCGGTGAATACGGTCGGCAACGCGATCGAGACCCGGCGCTGGGCGCAGCGCCGCCAGATTCGTTCGCTGATCGTCGTCACGTCGAACTACCACATGCCGCGCGCCATGGCGGAGCTCGCCCGGCAGCTTCCCGACGTCACCTTGATCGCCTTCCCGGTGGTGACCGAAAAGATGCGCGCCGAAGGATGGTGGAGCGCGCCGACGGCGCGCCTGCTGCTGACCGAGTATCTGAAATTCATCGTCGCCCAGCTTCGCATGCGGATCGAGCCGGCGTTCGCCGCCGAAGGCGCAGCCGCTGCGCCGCGCGTTGCGCAAGGCTGACGGACGGCATCGACGCGGTCGCGCCGTGCTGATCATCCTTCGCTCGACCCTGTTCAATCTCCTGTTCTACCTGAACATGCTTGTCCGCGTGATCGTTGGCCTGCCGACCTTCGCGATGCCCTATCGGGCAGTCGTGCAGTTCGGAAGGGCGTGGGCGCGCAGCAATCTGTGGCTGCTGCGCGTGATCTGCGGCGTCCGCCTGGAGATCGTCGGGCGCGAAAAGATCCCGCCCGGACCGCTGATCGTCGCCGCCAAGCATCAGTCGGTGCTGGAGACGTTCGCGCTGCTCCTCCTGTTCGACGATCCGGCCTATATCGCCAAGCGCGAGCTGATGTGGATTCCGTTCTTCGGCTGGTACCTGGCGAAGGCCCGCATGATCCCGGTCGACCGAGGCGCCCGCGCGCAGGCGCTCACCGCCCTGACCACGCGGGTGCGCGCCGAGGTGAAGCGCGGGCGGCAGGTCGTCATCTTTCCCGAGGGCACGCGGCGCGCTCCCGGCGCGCCTCCCGCCTACAAGCAGGGTGTCGCCCACATGTATGCCGAGACGGGGGTGCCATGCCTGCCGGTTGCGCTCAATTCCGGGCTGGTATGGGGACGCCGCTCGTTCCGGCGCTATCCCGGCACGGTGACGTTCGAGGTTCTCGATCCGATCCCGCCGGGCCTGGACAAGGAAGCGATGCTCGCCCGCCTGCGCCACGACATCGAGACGGCAACCGCCCGGCTCGTCGCCCGTCATGCGGCATCCCGTGAAACCGAGTAGGGCACGAGCCGTCATGCATTCCGCGCCGCCGCATGATAACAGGTGACGCCGTATCGGCACGATTCCGGGACGCCGCGCTTGCAATTCCTCCGCCACAGCATCCGCCTTGCGCTCGATGCGCTGCGCCAGTTCGTCGCCGACGACGGCTGGGCGATCGCCAGCCACGTGGCGCTCTCCGGGCTGATGGCGCTGTTTCCCTTCTTTCTCGTGCTCACCGCGATCGCCGGTATCGTCGGCTCCAAGGGTCTGGCCGACGAAGCCGCCAACATCGCGCTGGAGGCCTGGCCCGAGGAAGTCGCGGCGCCGATCGCGCGCGAGATCCATGCCGTGCTCGACGGCGCGCACGGTCACACGCTCACGGTCGGTGCCCTGCTTGCGCTTTATTTCGCGTCCAGCGGGATCGAAAGCCTCCGCATCGCGCTCAACCGCGCCTACAGCATGACCGATACGCGCCCGATCTGGCTGTTGCGTTTGGAATCGATCGGCTACGTGATCGTGGCGGCAGTCGCCCTGCTGGCGCTGTCGTTCCTGGTCCTGCTGGCGCCGGTGATCTGGCGCACCGCGGTGAAATACCTGCCCGGCCTGGAGCCGTTTTCCCAGATCATCACGTTCGCCCGCTTTGCGATCGCCTCGGTGCTGTTGATCGTCGCCCTGATCCTGCTCCACCTGTGGCTGCCGGCCGGACGGCGCCGGTTCCGGGAGATCGCGCCCGGCATTCTCGTCACCCTTGCCCTGTGGCTCGCGGCCGGCATCCTGTTCGGGCGCTACCTGGCGGACTACGCGTTCACCTACTCGGTCTATTACGCCGGCCTCGCCTCGGTGATGATCGCGCTCGTGTTCCTCTATTTCACGTCCTGCATCTTCATCTATGGCGGCGAGCTCAACGCCGTGATCCAGAAGGCGCGCGTGACGGCGCCGTGCCGAGAGGCGGAGCATGCCGGAGCAAGAAGGGGCGAATGATGCGATGTGATCCCCCGTTGAAGCTCTGCCTGGCGGCCGCATTGCTCGCCGCGATGCCCGCAATGGCGACAGCCCAGAGCGACTACCCCAATCGGGCGATCCGCATCGTCGTGCCGCTCCCGCCGGGCGCCACCGCGGATTCGCTGCCGCGCATCGTCGGCGAGCGGCTCGCCGCCAGATGGGGGCAGCCGGTGATCGTCGAAAATCGCCCCGGTGCGGCGCTCAACATCGGCGCCGAAGCCGTCGCGCGCGCCGAGCCCGACGGCTACACGCTGCTGGCGACGCCGCCGTCGCCTCTCACGGTCAATGGCTATCTCTATTCCCGGCTCGGCTATGATCCGCGGGCCTTCGTCCCCGTGACGGTCATGGCGCAACTGCCGAACGTCCTGATGGTCCATCCGAAGCTCGGCATTTCCAGCATGGCGGAGCTGATCGCCTACGCAAGGGCCAATCCCGACAAGCTCACCTACGCGTCGTCGGGCGCCGGCAGCATTCCCCATCTGACCATGGAGCTGCTGAAGACGCGGGGCGCCATCGGGGTCGTTCACGTCCCCTACAAGGGTCTGGCGCCGGCCCTGACCGACCTGATCGCAGGCCACGTCGACATGATGTTCGACAACCTGGGCAATGCGCTTGCCCCGGTGAAGAGCGGTCGGCTGAAAGGCCTCGGTGTCGGCAGCGGCGAGCGGATTGCGGCGCTTCCCGAGGTGCCGGCAATCGCCGAAGCGTTCCCGGGCTTCCTGTCGACCACCTGGTTCGCCATCGTGGCGCCGCCGAAGACGCCGGCCGAAATCGCCGCCAGGCTGTCCGCTGCCATCGGCGAGATCATCCGCCAACCTGACGTCGCCCGGCGGTTCGCCGACCTGTCTTCGATGCCGGTCGGCGGCACCCCGGCGGAGACTGCGTCCTTCTTCCGCGAGGAGCAGGAGCGCTGGCAGAAGGTCATCGCGGCGGCCGGCATCAAGCCGGAGTGAGCGGTGCCGCGCGCGCTCGTGATCGGCGGCTCGGTCGCCGGCCTGTTCGCCGCCGGCCTGCTGCGCGGCATCGGCTGGGACGTCCTGGTGTTCGAGCGCGCCGACGGCGATCTCGGCGAGCGCGGCGCGGCGATCGGCACCACCGAGGACCTGCTCGCCGCGATGCGGCGCATCGACCCGGCGATCGATCGCTCCATCGGCGTCGAGACCCGCTCGCGCCTCCTCGTCGATCGCGCCTTCGAGGTCGCCCATGAGGTTTCGCTGCGCGGCATGACGAGCGCCTGGTCGCGCATCTATCGCCCGCTGCGGCAGGCATTGCCGGCGGACTGCTATCGCTCGGCTGGGGTTTTCGCCGGGCTCGAGCAGAGCCGGGATCGCGTGACCGCGGTGTTCGCCGACGGCTCGCGCGCCGACGGCGACCTCATGGTCGGCGCCGACGGCATCCATTCGGCGGTGCGTCGCGCGCTCATGCCGGAGGTGGCGCCGCGCTACGCGGGCTACGTGGTGTGGCGTGCGGTCCTCTTCGAACGCGAGCTTTCGCCGGCGGTGCACGCGCGCATCTACCACCACATGACGTTCTGCTTCCCTGGCGGCGAGATGGTGCTGTGCCTGCCCATGGCGAGCGAGAGCGCAGGCAGCGACCGGCGCTTCCAGTTCGCCTGGTTTCGCCCCGCTGACCCGGAGAGCTTGCTTGCCATGTGCACCGACGCGAACGGGCGGCGCCACGGCACCTCGATCCCGCCGCCGCTCATCCGCCCGGATGTCGTCGAGGCGCTCAAGGCGGACGCCGCGGCCTCGTTGGCGCCTCCCATCGCCGACCTGCTGGCACGCGCCAGGCAGCCGATTCTGCAGCCGATCTTCGACCTCGAATCGCCGCATCTCGTCGCCGGTCGCGTCGTGCTGATCGGCGATGCGGCGTTCGTCGCGCGACCGCACGTCGCCACCGGCGTCACCAAGGCGGCGCTCGATGCGACCTGCCTCGCCGAGGCTCTTGCCGCGGAGAAGACCATCGACGAGGCGCTCGGCCGCTATGAGCGGGAGCGGGCGCCCGCCGGCCGCCGCCTGGTCGCGCGCGGCCGCTATCTCGGTGCGTTTCTCGAAGGGCGCGACGCCGATCCGATGCGCACGCCGGAAACCATCATCCGCGAATACGGCGCGGCCGGCGTGATCCAGAAGCCCGGAGTTTGACTCGTCAGCCGCCTGCGGCTTCCACCGCATCCTCCAGCGTGCGCAGGCCGGTGCGCGGCGTGTTCACCAGCACCGCCATGTTGCCGGGCGCGTGCTCGTTCTTCCACATCTTCTGGTGTGCGAGCGGGATCTGGCTCCACGCGAACACCTCGCTCATGCACGGATCGATGCGCCGCTCGATCACGAACTGGTTGGCGGCGCTCGCCTGCTTGAGGTGGGCGAAATGCGAGCCCTGGATGCGCTTCTGCCGCATCCACACGTAGCGCGCATCGAAGGTGAGGTTGTAGCCGGTGGTGCCAGCGCAGAACACCACCATGCCGCCGCGCTTCACCACCAGGCAGGAGACCGGAAAGGTCTGCTCGCCCGGATGCTCGAACACGATGTCGACGTCGCGCTTGCCGGTGATGTCCCAGATCGCCTTGCCGAAGCGCCGCGCCTCCTTGGTCCACTCGCCGTATTCGGGCGAGTTGACCTTGGGCATCTGGCCCCAGCACTTGAAATCCTTGCGGTTGACGCAGCCCTTGGCGCCGAGGCCGAGCACGTACTCCCGTTTGCTCTCGTCCGAGATGACGCCGATGGCGTTCGCGCCCGAGGCGGCGGCGAGTTGCACGCCGAACACGCCGAGGCCGCCCGAGCCGCCCCACACCAGCACGTTTTCGCCCGGCTTGAGCGTGTGCGGCGCGTGGCCGAACAGCATGCGATAGGCGGTGGCGAGCGTCAGCGTGTAGCAGCCCGCCTCCTCCCAGGTGAGGTGCCTCGGCTTCGGCATCAGCTGGCGTGACTGCACGCGGCAGAACTGCGCGAACGAGCCGTCCGGCGTCTCGTAGCCCCAGATGCGCTGTGACGGCGACAGCAGCGGATCGCCGCCATTGCAATCCTCGTCGTCGCCGTCGTCCTGATTGCAGTGGACGATGATCTCGTCGCCCACCTTCCAACGCCGTACCTTCGAGCCGACCGCCCAGACGATCCCGGCGGCGTCCGACCCGGCGACGTGATAGGCGTTCTTGTGCACGTCGAGCGGCGAGATCGGCGTGCCGAGGCCGGCCCACACGCCGTTGTAGTTGACGCCGCCGGCCATCACGAAAACCAGCACTTCGTCGTCGCCGATCGGCCAGGTCGGCAGCACCTCGATCTGCATCGACAATTCGGGCGGGCCGTGGCGCTCCTTGCGGATCGCCCACGCGTACATCTTCTCCGGCACGTGGCCGAGCGGCGGGATCTCCCCGATCTCGTAGAGACTCTTCAGCGGGGTCGGACGCGGCTTCTTCTGCGCAACGGCGGACATCTGAGCCTCCTTCAATTCAGTCGGCAGGCCTCACCGCAGGTCCCGAAAGTCTGCCGCAAACCATATTGCGGTGCAATAGAGACGTGCTGCAATGCGCAGGATTCCCGCAGCGTGTCGTGCCGCGCGGAATGCTGGCTGACATGGAGGCCCGACACCAGTACGATGACGCGGTCAAGTTCAATTCAGGGGGCCGCCATGGTCGGAGTGGAAAGCATCATCATCATGTTGATCGTCGGCGCGATCGCTGGATGGCTCGCCGGCAAGATTGTGCGCGGCTTCGGCTTCGGATTGATCTGGAATATCGTGATCGGGATCATCGGGGCGTTCATTGGCGTGTGGCTGTTGGCTCGCCTTGGCGTCATACCGTTCCACGGCTTCGTTGGTTCGATCGTCAATGCGACGATCGGCGCCATCGTGCTGCTGTTCATTATCGGCCTGGTGCGGCGGGTCGCGGGCTAATAGCCGGTTGCTTCCGGCTATTTTGCGGTGCACAATAGCGGCCTGGAGGAGACTTCGGGCCCCGTTCGAGCACCTATGACCAGCGCCCCACGCCGCGACAAGCCCTGGATCTTCCGCACCTATGCGGGGCATTCGACGGCGCGGGATTCCAACGCGCTCTATCGCAAGAACCTCGCCAAGGGCCAGACGGGTCTCTCCGTCGCCTTCGACCTCCCGACCCAGACCGGCTACGACTCCGATCATTCGCTCGCCAAGGGCGAAGTCGGCAAGGTCGGCGTGCCGATCTGCCATCTCGGCGACATGCGGGCGCTGTTCGACTCCATTCCGCTCGCCGAGATGAACACCTCGATGACCATCAACGCGACCGCGGCCTGGCTGCTCGCGCTCTACATCGCGGTCGCCGACGAGCAGGGCGCGCCGCGCGCCGCGCTCCAGGGCACGACGCAGAACGACATCATCAAGGAATACCTCTCGCGCGGCACCTACGTGTTTCCGCCGGCGCCTTCCATGCGGCTCACGCGGGACGTGATCCTGTTCACGACCTCGGCGATGCCCAAATGGAATCCGATGAACGTCTGCTCCTACCATCTGCAGGAGGCGGGCGCGACGCCGGTGCAGGAGCTGAGCTTCGCGCTCGCGACCGCCCAGGCCGTGCTCGACAACGTGCGGGCGGCGCCCGACTTCGACCCTGCGGCGTTCGGCGAGGTCGTGGGGCGCATCTCCTTCTTCGTCAATGCGGGGCTGCGCTTCATCACCGAAGTCTGCAAGATGCGGGCGTTCGCCGAGCTATGGAACGAGATCACCGCCGAGCGGTACGGCGTCGATGATCCCAAGCAGCGCCTGTTCCGCTACGGCGTGCAGGTCAACTCGCTCGGCCTGACCGAGCAGCAGCCCGAGAACAACGTCACCCGCATCCTCCTCGAGATGCTGGCGGTGACACTGTCGAAGACGGCGCGCGCCCGCGCCGTGCAGCTGCCGGCGTGGAACGAGGCGCTCGGCCTGCCACGCCCGTGGGACCAGCAATGGTCGCTGCGCATGCAGCAGATCCTCGCCTACGAGACCGACCTGCTCGACTACGGCGACATCTTCGAGGGCTCCGCCGAGATCGCCCGCAAGGTCGAGGAGCTCAAGCGCGAGGCGCGCGACGAGATGGCCTATATCGAGGGCCTGGGCGGCGCTGTCGCGGCGGTGGAAGCGGGCTACATGAAGCAGCAGCTCGTCGAGTCCAACATGCGCCGCATCGAGGCGATCGAGCGCGGCGATCAGGTCGTGGTCGGGGTGAACCGGTTCGTCGAGAGCGAAGCCTCGCCGCTCGCCAGCGCCGCCAACGCGATCCTCACCGTACCGGCCGAGGCGGAAGCCGGGCAGATCGAGCGCCTCATCGCCTGGCGCGACGCGCGCGACGCGAGGGCGGTCGACAAGGCGCTGCAGGATCTCAAGCGCGCCGCGCGCGAGAACCGCAACGTCATGCCGGCCTCGATCGCCTGCGCCAAGGCGGGCGTCACCACCGGCGAATGGGGCTTCGCCTTGCGCGAGGCGTTCGGCGAATACCGGGCGCCGACCGGCGTCGGACGGGCGGTGCGCAACGATGCGCAGGGCCTCGACGGCATCCGCCTCGAGGTCGACCGCGTGTCGCGCAAGCTCGGCCGCCGCATGAAATTCCTGGTCGGCAAGCCGGGGCTCGACGGACACTCCAACGGTGCCGAGCAGATCGCCGCGCGGGCGCGCGACGCCGGCATGGACGTCGTCTACGACGGAATCCGTCTCACGCCGGCGGAGATCGTCGAGGCGGCGCGCACCGGTCAGGTCCACGTCATCGGCCTGTCGATTCTCTCCGGCGGGCATATGCGCCTGATCGAGGAGGTGGTCGCCCGCGTGCGCCAGGCGGGCCTCGACGTGCCGATCGTGGTGGGCGGCATCATTCCGCCGGAGGATGCGGCGGCGCTCAAAGCCGCCGGGGTCGCGGCGGTCTACACGCCCAAGGATTTCGAGCTCAACCGCATCATGATGGATCTGGTGCAGATCGTGGACGCCGCGGCGACGAAGGCGGCGTGACGTCTCGCGCTTCGCAGCGCCCGGGGGAGCGATGCGATCATTCCGCCGAACGGGAGCCCTCTGCGCTCTGGGCGCCGTGCTTCTGGCCAGCCTGCCGGCGGTCTCCGAGGATATTCCGGAGAAGGTTCGCTACGAGCTCAAGAACTATGGCGACGTGTGCGTCGAGGCCGGCGGCAAGCCGGGCCCGCTCGAATCCGTCATCGTGCGACATGACGTCGACGGGGACGGTGAGGTGGACTGGATCCTCGACTTGCGCAGGCTGCCCTGCCCCGGTGCGCGTCCGTCCTACGGCAAGGGCACGCTGCTCGCCCTCTTCCTGCGCCACCAAGGCAACTGGTATCGGAGCCTGCTTCAGGCGGTGCTGGACTGGGAGGTCGGCTTCGCGCGCGGGCTGCCGTCGCTCAAGCTGAAGCAGACGGGTGACCGGTGCGTGCCGGAACGAAAAAAGCCGTGCTGGATGACGTTTGTGTTCGAGCGGGGCCGCGGCATGCGTCACATCAGGACGCAGTGAACGGACGAGTATCCGATAAGGGTGGGGACAATGCTTCGCGGTTTTCGATGGGCTGCCGTGCCCGTCGTCGTGCTGACGACGACGAGCTTCGCCGCGGAGCAGCCGGACGTCGTCAAGACGGCGATCGAGGATGCGCGCAAGCAGTGCGTCGAGGCCGAGGGCAAGCCCGGTCCGGGGGACGTGATGGCGCGTGCGGTCGATCTCGACAGCAACGGCCGCGAGGATTGGGTGCTCGACTTCGGCAAGCTCGAATGCGACGGCGCTCAGAGCTTGTTCTGCGGGACGGGCGGCTGCCTGCTGCAGATCTATCTGTGGCAGCGCGGTGTGGAATGGAAGCTCGTCTTCGACGAGAATGTCCGTGTCTGGAAGCGCATCAAGGCCGGCGGCAAGCCCGCTCTCCTGTTCCACCTGCACGGCAGCGCGTGCAACCGCGTCGGCTACTACGATTGCCGGAAGACGTACGTGTTCGACAAGGGAAGCCTGCGCCCGCGCTGACGGGGTCGGCCGGAGCAGCCGCGACGCCGCCTAAGCCCCCACCAGATCACTGAGCAGCGAGGCGATTGCCGCCGGGCTGACCGGCTTCGCCAGATAGGCGTTCATGCCCGCGGCGCGCGCCGGCTCCTGTCCGTCGCTCTCCGATCGCCCGGAAATCCCGATGATGGGCACCCGCGCACCGACCGGGCTCAGGCCGCGAATGAGCCGCGTTGCCGCCATTCCGTCGAGCCCCGGCAAGGTGATGTCCATCAACACGACGTCATAGGTGCCGCGCCCGACCGCATCGACTGCCGCCTCGCCGGTGCCGACGAAATCCGGATGATGGCCGAGCTCCGTCAAGATCGTGTTGAGCACCACCCGCCCGTAAGGATTGTCCTCCGCGCACAGGATGCGCAGGCTCCTGGCCGGAGCGCGCGCAGGTTCCGATTTGCCATTGGGGTGGCGCTCGGCGGCCGAAGCCTGCGGCGCGACGACGATCTCGAGACGAAACGTACAGCCGCGTTCCGGCGCGCTCTTGATCGCGAGGTTGCCGCCCATGGCCTGTGCGATCCGTTGCACGAACACGAGGCCGAGCCCGGCGCCGCCGAAACGCCGCGCGACGGATGCGCTCGCCTGCGCGAATGGGCGCAACAGCCGCTTGATCTCCGCCGTCGAAAGCCCGATGCCGCTGTCCGCCACCGTGAACGTGAGGCGAATGCGGCCGCGCGCGGCCGGTCGAGCGGTGACCTCGAGCGAAACACTGCCCTGATCGGTGAATTTCACCGCGTTGTCGATCAGGTTCTCCAGGGCGGCACGCAGCCGCACCGGATCGCCGACGATCCCGACCGGCACGTCGTCGGCGATGCTGATGGCCACCGTCAGGCCCTTGATCTCGGCCCGGGCTTTCAGGGTCGCACCCAGCCCCTCAACCAGGCGGCGCAAATGAAAGGCATCCTTCTTCAGCACCAGCTTGTGGCTCTCGGCCTTGACGCCGTCGACCACCGCATTGGTCAGCTGTGACAGGTGTTCGGCGGCGCTCTTGACGGCGCTGGCCCAGCCGCGTTCCCGTTCGGGTAGGCCGGAGGCCGCCAGAAGCTCGCTCAGCGCCAGGATCCCGTTGAGCGGCGTGCGCACCTCGTGTGCGAGCGAGGCGAGCGCCGCCTCGAGCGCGGAAGAAGAACGATTGGTGCGCGGCCTGCGGCGGCCGTGACTCCGCCGCGCCCGGGCGGATTTTCCGCGCGAGCGCGCCGAGCTCCTTGCGCCGGTCATGACAACCCCCAACCGCCCACCTTTGCACACTGGGACTTGACGCACCATAAGCGAGACACCAGACAAACCATCGGTAGTCGGGTGGGATGCCTCAACCGAGTCCGACCGCCCGCCGGACCGCACTCGCATCGAGGCCCTGGCGGCGCAGGTCCCGGAGCGCGGTGGCGCGCGTCGATTTCGACAGCTTACGCCCGTCCGCGTCGAGAATGAGGCGGTGGTGATGGTAGAGCGGTGAGGGCAGTCCGAGCAGCTCCTGCAGCAGCCGATGCACGCTGGTCGCCCAGAACAGGTCCTGCCCGCGCACCACGTGGGTCACGCCCTGCAGCGCATCGTCGACGACGACCGAGAGGTGATAGCTCGTGGGCGTCTCCTTGCGCCCCAGCACCACGTCGCCCCAGGCCTGCGGCCGGGCCGGCACAGAGCCGGTCTCGCCAGCCAGGCCGGCGCCGGTCTCCGTCCAGACCCGTTGGCCCGTGCGGATTTGCGCCGCCGCCGTGTCGAGGCGCAGCGCATAGGGCTCGCCCGCCTGCATCCGTTGTGCGCGCTCCGCCGCCGACATGTCGCGCGCCGTGCCGGGATAGAGCGGTGCACCGTCCGGGTCGCGCGGCCAGCGTCCGATCGCCTCGCGCTCGCGCACCAGGCGCGCGATCTCCGCCCGGCTCTCGAAGCTCGGATAGAGGAGACCCTCGGTCGTCAGGCGCGCAAGCGCATCCTGGTAGGCCGAAAAATGCTCGGACTGGCGGCGCACCGGCGTCTCCCACGACAACCCGAGCCACGCCAGGTCCTCGTAGATCGCCGCCTCGAACTCGGGCCGGCAGCGGATGCGATCGATATCCTCGATGCGCAACAGGAAGCGGCCGCCGGTCGCCCGCGCCTGGTCGAAATTGACGAGCGCGGACAACGCATGACCGAGATGCAGATATCCGTTGGGGCTCGGGGCGAAGCGAAAGACGGGCTGCATCGCGACATTGTTGCGTCACACTCGATTGATTGGAATAGAGGACAGTCCTTGCAAGAGGAGACCGATCATGATCATGCGCGATGTCCTGCTGACCCGCCGTCGGTTGCTGGCCGGCGCGACCGCCCTGGGAATGACCGGCCTTGCCGCCCCGCTTGCCGGCGGTGCCCTCGCCAAGGCGCCGATGAGCGGCACCCAGGCGCCCTCCTTCTATCGCTTCAGGATCGGGACTTTCGAGGCGACGGTGGTGTCGGACGGGCCGCTGAACCTCGGGCCGCCCAAGGAAGGGGTGTTTGCCGGCCTGTCGAAGGATGACATGACCAGGGCCCTGACGGACCATTTCCTGCCGACCGACAACGTCGCGCTCGAGCAGAATGCGCTCGTGGTCAATACCGGCGACCGCCTCGTGCTGTTCGACACCGGCGTCGGTGCGTCGAAGCTGCTGGGGCCGACCGCCGGGCGGCTCCTCCAGAATCTCAAGGCGGCCGGCATCGACCCCAAGGACGTGGACGCAGTCGCGCTGACGCATGCGCACCCGGATCATTGCTTCGGCCTCATGGGGGAGGACGGCACGCGCAATTTCCCCAACGCGCAGATCTACATGGCGCAGGCCGACCTCGATTTCTGGACCGACGAGGGCAAGCTCGGGCACCAGATGATCGGCGCCTTCGTCGACGGCGCGCGCAAGCAGCTCCTGCCCAACCGCGAGCGCATCGTCTTCGTCAAGGACGGCCAGGAGATCCTTCCCGGCATCCAGGCGATGGCGGCGCCGGGCCACACGGTCGGCCATACGATCTTCGCGATCACCTCGGCCGGAAAGACCCTCTACAACGTCGGCGACGTCGCGCACCATTTCGTGCTGGCGACCGAACAGCCGCGGCTCGAGTTCATGTTCGACACCGACGCCAAGCAGGCGGTGGCGAGCCGGCTGCGCGTGTTCGACATGCTGGCGCAGAGCCGCACACCCTTCATCACCTACCATTTCCCCTGGCCCGGCATCGGGCATGTCGCGCGCAACGGCGATGCCTACCGCTACTTCCCCATGCCGCTGAGCATGGTGTTGTGACGCGTGGGGATCATCGAGACCGAGCGGGACGTCCGGGACGGCGTGAATGCCCTCCTGGCGCTCGACCCGCGCTTCGCCGCCGTGGTGGAGGTCGCCGGCGCGCCGCCGCTGCGGCGGCGCCCGGGCGGCTTCGTCGGGCTCGCCTCGATCATCGTGTCGCAACAGTTGTCGACCGCGAGCGCTGCGGCGATCTGGGGCCGCCTGAGCGCCGCCTTCGATCCGCTTGATCCCGCGGCGCTGCGGCGCGCGCGCACTGACAGGCTCAAGCGCATCGGCCTGTCGGCGCCGAAGATCCGCACCCTCAAGGCGCTGGCCGCCGCGATCGAGCATGGCGATATCGACTTCGCGTCCCTTGCGACGAAGGAAGCCGACGATGCGCACGGGGCGCTCACCAGCCTGCATGGTATCGGCCCGTGGACCGCGGACATCTATCTCCTCACGTGCCTCGGCCATGCGGATGCCTGGCCGGCCGGCGACCTCGCGCTGCAGGAAGCCGCCCGCGTGGCGTTCGTGCTGGACACGCGCCCGACCGCGAAGGAGATGGTGCCGCTGGCCGAGCCGTGGCGTCCTTGGCGCGGGGTAGCAGCCCGGCTGCTGTGGACCTATTATCGCGCCGTCAAGGGGCGCGACGGCGCGCCCATCCAGCCGAAGATGCGCGAGGTAATTAATGGCCGCCGAGCTTGACGGTCCGCGGCTCGAGCCGCGCGGAGGCAGGGCGCGGCATCTCATCGTGTTTCTGCACGGCTATGGGGCGGACGGCAACGACCTGATCGACATCGGCCGCGCCTGGCAGCAGCTGTTGCCCGACACGGCCTTCGTGTCGCCGCACGCGCCGCGTCCGTGCGGCCAGGCGCCGATGGGCCGAGAATGGTTTCCGCTCACCTTCCGCGATCCGAACGAGCGCTGGACCGGAGTCAACGCGGCGGCGCCGGGGCTCGCCGCCTTTCTCGATGCCGAGCTCGAGCGGCGCAACCTCCCGCCGTCCGCGCTGGCGCTGGTCGGGTTCAGCCAGGGCACTATGATGGCGCTGCACGTGGGCCTGCGCCGCGCGGTCGTGCCGGCGGCGATCGTCGGCTATTCCGGCCTGCTCGTCGGCCCGCCAAGCGGCGAAATCGAAGCCATGAAGGACGAGATCGTCGCCCGTCCACCGGTCCTCCTGGTGCACGGCGACCGCGACGAGCTGATCCCCGCACAGGCGCTGTTCCTCGCCGCGCAGGGGCTGGCGGCGCTCAACGTGCCGATCGAGTGGCACCTGTCGGCCGGTCTCGGCCACGGCATCGACGGCGAAGGCCTGCGCCACGGCGGCGAGTTCCTGGCGCGCCGCCTGCGCTGAGCCTTTTCTATTTCGGTTGGACGCTACGATCGCCGCCTGGTGTGCCGGGTGGGGGAATGACCGGCATGCGCTGCGATCCTGGATCGGGCGGCGGCACCTGTATCCCCGGATCGACCCCGCCGGGCGGCCGAATCACGCCGTGGGAACGATCGAGCTGCTCGCTCGGGTTGGACGGCGGCGGCGCCTGTCCTTCGGTCTCGCTGCGCGGCTGGCGGTCGCGATCGGCCGCGGGCTGCGCGCAGGCGACGCCGGCGCTCACCACGGCGGCGAGGCAGCCGAGCATCAAGGCACTTCGTCCGCGCGCGCTTGCCATGGGCCGTCCTTTCGGCAGATCAAAGCATCACCAGGGAGGAACGCGGTGGGCGCGAATCAGGTTCCGCCCCGCCCGGTCGGTCGCCGCCACCCTGCGTTCGCCCTCCTGCCCCCTGGCGGGCCGGCAAACTGGAGCCATTCCAAAGGCTTCACAATCGTGTCACGCTCGCCTATAGACTAGCGTTGCACTGCAGCGGGGGTCATCGAGGAGTCTCGCTTGAACGTTCATGTGTCAGCCGGCGGCTACCCAGCCCTGGTCCTCAATGCGGATTTCCGTCCGCTCAGCTACTACCCCTTGTCCTTGTGGTCGTGGCAGGACGCGATCAAGGCGGTCTTTCTCGAGCGGGTGAACATCGTCGCCAACTACGACCGCGCCGTGCACAGCCCGAGCTTCGAGATGCTGCTGCCGAGCGTGGTGTCGCTCAAGACCTATGTGCGCCCCTCGACCCACCCGGCGTTCACGCGGTTCAACGTCTTCCTGCGCGACAAGTTCGCCTGCCAGTACTGTGGCTCGCGCGACGACCTCACGTTCGATCACCTCACCCCACGCTCGCGCGGCGGGCAGACGACCTGGATCAACGTGGTCGCCGCCTGCTCGGTGTGCAACCTGCGCAAGGGAAGCCTGACGCCGTCGGAATCCGGCATGTGGCCGTCGCAGATGCCGTTCCAGCCGAGCGTGCACCATCTGCACCGCAACGGCCGGCTGTTCCCGCCCAACTACCTGCACGAGAGCTGGCTCGACTACCTCTATTGGGACACCGTGCTCGAGCCGTAAGCGACAGCCGGCGGATTGCATCCGCCGAACGACCGGTCGTCGCGCACAGAGGTCCATCGTCGCCTCGTGCGGGTCTCTTGCCCTTGGCGAGAACCGGCACGGTGGTGTCGTCGGCGTGGACGCGTTGCGCCGCGAACACGTGCGCACGGATCAGCTCCACCGGCGGCATCGGGATTGCGGCCGCCGCCCCCACCCAATCGGCGAGCGTCGAGACGTCGGGAGCGACACCCTCGCGCGCATTAGACCGTCTCTGCCGATTGAGCGGCAGATGCTGCTTTACTGGATGTCAAAAGTGAATATTCTCTTCGGAGGGTTGCGTGCAGTCTCGGGGGCGAAATTTGCGCCGATTTCGGCATTTCCTTGATCGCAGGACAAGTCGCTTTTCGTTCGCAATGGAGCGTCCCGGGAAGGTCGAGCGTTCGCCACGACCTGACTTGTTGGGTCGCAACCGTTCTCATTACGTTGGCTGGATCGTCGCTGCCGTCAGCGGCGCAGCAACCCGTTACAATCAACGATTGTGGTGGCCTCAAGGCCACCTTCACCTTCGATAACGCCGTCGAGGTGGCGCCCGGGCAGACGAGGCAATATCCGCGTTTATCGAATGCGCAAAAAGATGCCTTCACGGCGGCATTCTGTTTGGACGTGGCGAATCTGACGCAGTGGCTCTACCAGGTTGAATGGAGCTTGTCGTCGACATTGCCCGACCTGGAAGTCTCGGTTTCCGACCGGTTCAGGATATCGCGAGCTCTCTTGCACATGGCATTGAACGAGCCAGGCAAGATCGACGTCCCGGCGCCGGAAGTCGTCATCGGGCGAGCGGCTACGTTGCACGAGCTCGTCCACGTTTTCCTGCCCAACGGCAACCGACTGCTCGCCGAGGGCCTGGCGGTTTATCTGCAGCAAAAGATTGGTCGCAATCAGGCATTTCCGAATTTCTCGAGACCGCTCCACGAGATGGTACGCATGTTCACGTGTAGCGGGAACGACCAAGGAGTCGACACGATGAAGCTGGAGAGGATCCGCTTCGGCGATGCCGACAAGATCGCGACGCCAAGCCCTGTTTGGCTCAGGGTCGGGCTTATTCCCTATAGCGATGCTGCCTACGTCTACCCAATGGCAGGTTCCCTCGTCGAATTCTTGATTGAAACGCGGGGAGTGGCGAAGTTTCGTACGTTGTACAACCGAACACCGCTGGTGCCTCTTGGGCGCGACCCGGGCCACCCTGATCGTTGGATCGATGTGTACGGAGTTTCGTTGACCGGACTCGAGTCGGAATGGAGGGCTCTGATCGGGAGCTTGAGCTGCCCTCAGTAACTGGAATAGTCTGTGTCGACAGACCCGACTGATCCGCGTCGCTGTGGCCCGGCAGGCGATTCGTCGATGAGATAGGAGGGAGAAAGCGATGGGTTTAATCGGACCGAAGGTGACGTGGAAGGAATTGGCGGAAAGTGCGCAGCAAACGATTGACGGCAAGGGACGTCGCAAGGGGCTGTCGGGAGTCAAGGCGGATGCCCAGGCGGTAGACCAGAAGGCTCATAAAAGAAATCGTGCCATGGCCGAACTGATCAGCAAGTCGGTGGCCGAGCTGAAGGAGATCGATGACGGGGTGCCGCGTTTCGTTCTGGGATGGAGGCTCTATCCAAATCGCGATAACCCATATTGGAAGACCGAAGCCCTCAAGCACAACTGCGGTTGCGGCTGTGGGTGCTTTGGTCGTCCACCTCCTCCACCACCTCCACCCGACTACAAATCTAAGTCGCGCCCCAAGAAAAAGGCCAAGTCGCGCTCCAAAAAATAAACTCCGTAGAGAGCGTCTGATCTTTGGCTCCCGATCGGGGATTCTGACGGTGCGATGCGTCCGTGTATGCATTCCGTTGCAGGACGCATCCCCGTCTCTTGCTGCTGATGCAGGTGAACAATGAGCGTGCGCAGGAGAAAGGGCGCGAATGCGTCATACCCTGCGGTGGGCATTGGCTACCGTGAGGTCATCGGCGATTGGACGCGCGACAATCTCGATCGGTTTGACGTCGTCGAGGTTACTGTTGATCATTGCATCTATGCCGGCCGGTCGCAGCGCTCGGCGATTTTCGAGCTGGTCGGCCACATTCCGTTGACTGCGCATGGCGTGGGGCTTTCGATCGGGACCGACACGCCGCTTGACCTCGCCTATCTCGATCGGGTCGCAGCCGTCGTCGAACGTCTTAAGGCCCCTGCATACAGCGAGCACCTCGCGTTTACTCGCGTTCCGGGCCGCGATTTAGCCAACCTGCTCCCAGTACCGAAGACCGAGGCGGTCGCCGAGTCCATCATCGGAAAGGTGCGGACTATTCAGTCGCGCCTCTCCGTTCCGTTTCTGCTCGAGAACATCACTTACGTATTTGAATGGCCTGACTCGAAATTCACCGATGCGGAATTCCTCAACCTGATCTGCAGCGAAACCGGTGCCGGGCTTCTCCTCGACGTCGAAAATGCTTTTCTGAATGCGTCCAACCATGGCTTCGATCCGTATCGTTTTCTCGACGACTTGGCCGAGGGAGTAGTGCAGGAAGTGCACATGGCCGGCGGCATCACGGTGCATGACGATTTCCTGGATCGGCCCGTGCTCGCCGATACCCATTCCCATCCGGTACCCGACGAGGCGCTCGATCTCCTTGGCCATGCTCTGGCACGGCACGCGCCGGTAACGATCATTCTGGAGCGCGATGCCAGATTCGACGCAGTCGAGGAAATCCTCCACGATATCTCGCGTATCCGCGCATGCGTTGCAGCCGCGCGTTCTGGGAAAGTGCATGCCAAGTCGGCTGTTGGATCGGCAGCGTAGCCTGCTCGAATATCTGACCAGCGGCGCCACCATATTCGGCGATGGTGGTGCATGTACCGACGAAACCCTTCACGGTATCGACCTTTCGTTGCTCCGTCTCGAGGCGCGTTTCTCTTACGAGAAGCGCATGGAGAAGATCGCTGCAGTGCTTCCGCTGACGTTCGAGATGCTGGGGAACGACTCAAGCGCGCTTCTTGAAGACTTCGTCGTGGCCTGCCCCCCGTCCGATATTGGTCGCATCGTGAACGCGCGCCAGTTTTGCGACTTCGTATCCGCTCGCCACCAAGCGCAGCCTGCCAACCCTCCATACTTGCCTGATGTCGCGGCGTGCGAGCTCGCATATGCGACGGTCTGCAGCGCCTTGGAAGGCGATTCGCCAAAGCCGAGCCGCAGGCGGCGTGCATCCCGGCCCGGATTCCGGCGTCGTCCTATCGTGGTCATGCTGCGTTGCAAACACGACATTCGGGCGATTTTTGAAGGGCGGACAACGGCGATACCGGACGAGCGCACGACGTTGCTTGCAGTCACCATGCCACCCAGTGCCAGCCAACCGCAGGTATTCGAGCTGCTGCCCATCGTGTTCGAGCTTGTTACTGAGCTCGATGATTGGACCGATTTGACAGCGTTCCGCACGGTGCCGCACCTGGACGACCTCGTTGGCGAACTCGAGGAACACGGACTGGTCGAGGTGCGCCGTTGAGAATTTGCATCATCGGCAAGTTTCCACCGATCCAGGGCGGCGTCAGCATGCGCACCTACTGGACCGCTCATCGCCTTGCCGCGCAGGGGCATGAGGTGCACGTGGTCACCAATGCGAGAGAAGTGCGCCCGCCGTTTCGCATGCACATGCGGGCAGAAGACTGGAGGCGCTGTGACGGAAAGTACGGAATCGGATCGGTCACCGTGCACTGGACCGACCCGGTCGACGGCTCCCAGTCCTACATACCCATGGCGAGCCCGTTCGTTACCAAGCTGACTGCCATCGCCGCACGGGTACATTCGCAATGCCCGTTCGACGTTGTGTTCTCCCACTATCTCGAGCCATACGGAGTGGCAGGTCATCTCGTCGCGCAGATGACCGGGCTGCCGCATGTCGTGCGGATGGCCGGAAGCGACGCAGGCCGGCTGTGGCGTCACCCGCAATTCGAGGCGCTTTACGACCATTTGCTGCGCTCGGCGGAAATCGTTATCGCTGCGGGTGCGGTTGCCGAACGTGCGATCGGGCGCGGCGTCGATCCCAACCGAATCGCGCTCGGCGGGGGATTCGCGGTGCCCGAGGATCTGTTCACCCCTGATGGGCCGGTGCTCGATATTTCAGCGCTGCGGAACGAGGTCAAATTGGAACCCGGCATGCGGAATCTGATTTGGGGCGAGTTCCCAGGCGACCGGCCCTATTTCGGCATCTGCGGCAAGCTCGGCGAGAGTAAAGGATCATCCGCATTGCTCGCCGCACTGCATCAGCTCAAACGTCGCGGAGTGGATGTGGGACTCATGGCGCTAGCGCATGGTCAGCCGGCTGCCGAGAGGAGCTTCCGTGCGCGGGCGCGGACGCTCGGCCTCGTCGATCGTGTCCTGCAAATTCCGTTCCTTCCCCATTGGCGCGTTCCCGAGTTTCTGCGCGGCTGCATTGCAGTGTGTTGCCTGGAGCAGGACTTCCCGATCAGCTTTCACACGCCCATGATCCCACGCGAGGTGCTGCTGTGCGGAGGTTGCCTGGTCGGCACGACCGAGGTGATTCGCAAATTGCCCGCATATGAACGGCTGCCGAACGGCTACGGCTGTATCGCAATCGATGACGTAAATGACATCGAAACTCTCAGCGAGAGATTGGCGGGGATCGTCGAGGATCCTGCGCCCATCGTAGCGGTTGGCACGCGAGGATGCGCCTTCGCGCGCGAGTTACAACAGGCAATTGAGTTTCCGCAAACCCTGGAGCAAATTCTCGGGGCGGCCGCCGCGCGCCGAAACGCCTCGGCCAGCCACAGCTCGCCCGACCGCGCGGCCGCCTCGGAAACCAGCTTTCCGCTGACGGAGATCGCCGAGGCGGCAATCCTCGAAGAGCGTCCAAATCGAGCTTTGATCGGCGCGACGCGCCCGTCGCCAAAGGTGATCAATCTGGAGCAGGCGCGCGAAGTCCTCGCAACCGTCCAACGCGGCATCACTGGGGGCATGACGAGCTGGAAGCGCCTTGTTCCAGCGATCGAGATCGAAATAGCCATCGCTACGGCCGAGAACGAAGCCGATGCCGGAACACCCGAAGGAGATGACGATCCTCTGTTTCGCCTGCGCACATCGCGGTGGGCGATCGAAAGCGACGATCTGACGGGCTTGGCGCCCGTGCGCAATTCCAGGCTCCGTATTGTCGAATTCGACTACGATATTTGCGAATTTCGCGCATCTCGAACCGCAGCGGATTTTCCCGTCGTCCCGGCACCCCGCTCCAGCTGCATCGTCGTCTTTGCGCGGTTGGGGAAGACGCGACGCGAGCCGCTCGTCGTCGATGATCTGACGATGCGGATTCTGCAACTCAGCGACGGAACTCGGACGGCTTCGCAGATTGTCAGAGAATTGGGTCGCGGCACCACCAGGACGGCACGGCAGCACAATCTCAAGTGGATTGAAAGATTGTTCGTACACGGCCTGCTCTCGCTGCGGGACAAGCGTCTCGGGCCCGCGTTGGAGGCTTTGCCCGACTGCATCCGACGGTCTTCCGAGCAAGCAGCCGCGAGCGGCAAGCACTTGCATGACCGGTGAAATGCGGCGTCCACGCACGTCCCAGTCAACTTCGTCTTTCGATGTGACCTGTAAACTAGCTCACAAGCCGTCAAGAAAAATGGTCTACAGTGAGGACGGTTCGCCCGGGTGGAGTAGCCCACGCCGGGCGGATTGGGCGGAGCGGCAATGAGACGACGCGAGTTCATCAGCCTTCTCGGTGGCGCCGTGGCCGCATGGCCACTGGCCTCTCGTGCACAATCAAGCGATCCAGTGCGGCGGGTCGGGGTCCTGATCGGGATCGCGGAAAATGACCCCGTAGCAAGGGCGCGCACGGAGGCATTCCGCCAGGGCTTGAAGGAGTTGGATTGGATAGATGGCCGCAACGTTCGGGTCGAATTTCGCTTTGCCGGGGGCGAAGCGGCCCGATTTCGGAGCCTCGGCGCCGAACTTGTCGCCCAGCAGCCCGATGTTGTCCTGGCTGTTACCACGCCCGCGGTGGAGGCAGTGCGGCAAGCGTCCCGTGCGATCCCGATCGTATTCCTGTCGGTCGTGGACCCGGTGCGCCAAGGCCTTGTCGAGAGTTCTGGCTCATCCAGGCGGAAATAGCACGGGGTTCACGAATTTCGAGGCTTCGATGGGGGGCAAATGGGTCGAGATGCTCAAGATGATTGCTCCTGACGT
The DNA here is from genome assembly GCA_963777755.1 of uncultured Alphaproteobacteria bacterium. Lineage (GTDB taxonomy): Bacteria > Pseudomonadota > Alphaproteobacteria > Rhizobiales > Xanthobacteraceae > DATFWC01. The sequence goes on along the minus strand of CAVZSC010000034.1, from coordinate 148,204 downwards.
TTCCCGCGTCGCGGTCATGTTCAATCCCGAGACGAGTCCCTATGCCGAGTTGCTCCTTGGATCGATTGAAGTGGCCCGCTCCACCTTCTCGCTCAAGGACGTGGCCATCGTTCCCGTACGGGACGCCAACGAGATCGAGGCTGGAATGTCCGGTATCGGACAGGGTCCGGAAAACGGACTGATCGTGCTTCCGGACAACCTTACGGTTCGCCATCGCCATCCAATCATTGCGCAGGCTGCCCGACAGCGACTACCGGCGGTCTATCCATTCCGCTCCTTCGTCAACGACGGGGGACTGATGGTCTACGGGGTTGATCAAAACGACACATTCCGACGAGCAGGGCTGTATGTTGGTCGCATACTCAAGGGGACCAAGCCTGCCGATCTGCCGGTTGAGGCGCCCACCAAATTCGAGTTGGTGATCAATCTCAGGACGGCGAGGGCACTAGGCCTTACGGTATCGCCTTGGCTGCTCGCGGGCGCCGATGCGGTCATCGAGTGAGCAACGGCGTCCGCGAGCCCATCAACCCACCAGCAGCACGGATGGCATCGTCGAACGGCCGCGGTTGGTTGTTCGGCACGCCCGAGGCCGAGTTGGCCGCGTTGCCTTAACGTGGTGAAGCTCGATCTCGCCGGCGAGGTCGGCCGTCACGCCTGGAGGCGCAGTTGCGGATGCGCACGATGCCACGCGAGCGTCGTCGCGATCGCGTCCGCGAGAGGCGTCCGGGGGATTGCGCCGAAGCGCGCGGCGTAGCTCGTGCCGTCGAGCAGGATCGGATGCGTCCACAAATGGCCGACGTCGGCCACGCCGCGTACGGTCGCGTCGAAAACGGCCGCCGCCGTCAGCAGCCACGGCGGCACCCCGAACAGGCGCGGCTTGCGGCCCGCCTCCTTGTATACGAGCTCGACGAAACTCCGTGGCGTCGTGCGCGCCCCCGGCAGATGGAACACGGCGGCGTCGCAGTCCGCGGCCACCGCGACCTCGACGAGGACGCGCGCGGCGTCGGGCATGTAGACGAGCTCGATCGCGACCTCGGTCGGCCCGGGCCACAGCGCGCGCCGGTCGGCAAGCGCGGCGCGGAACACGCGCGCGGTCAACGTTACCACGCTCGGGCCATAGAACTCGGGCAAGCGAACCATCGCGTAGCGGATGCCGGCTGCAGCAATCCGTTGCTCCATCTCGGCACGCAGCCCGCCGCGCTGCGATGTCGGCGACGGGGTGCGCGATTCTCCGACCAGATCGCCGGTACGGCCGGGGCCATAGATCCACACGTTGGCAGGGAACACGAGGCGGGTATTGGTCCGGCGCGCTGCCGCGATCGCACACTCGAGGAGCGGCCGGAACGTCGTCAGCCATGTCGCCAAGGGCGGGTTGACGCAGAACAGAGTCGCATCGGCTCCGGTCATCGCGCGCTCGACGTCGTCGATCCGTGCGGCATCGCCGGCGACGGTCGTCACCTCATCCGGGAGCTCGGCGCGTCCAGGATCGCGCACCAGCGCGACAACCTCATGCTTTGCGGCACGCGCCGCATCGACGACGTTGCGGCCGAGCCCACCACCTGCACCGAGGATCGCGATGCGCATTCTGTTGGATCGCCTGCCGATGCGGACAACCGGTCATTCGTTCGCCAGGGTCGCCGCGTCGTGGTTGGCAGCGACTACTCGACCTTCAATCCGGCGGCCCTGATGATCGGCGACCAGCGCACGATCTCGTCCTCGATGAAGCGCCGCAACCGGTCCGGGTCCGGATCCGCAACGGGCTCGAACCCGGACGCAATCAGCTGCTGGCGCCAGCTCTCCTCGGCCCCAAGGCTGCTGGTGGCCTCCGCAACTTGGCGGATGATCGGGGCGGGTGTCCCCACGGGCGCAAAGAACCCGATCAGATTCTGCGAGATCATCCCGGCGACACCTGATTCGACCGCGGTGGCGATGTCCGGCGCGCCGGGCAGTCGTGCCGGGCTCGTCACGGCGAGGATGATCAGCTTGCCGGCCCGGTGCAGCTCCAGCACCTGGCCGTTCATTGATGGCACCGCCATCCCGATCTGGCCGCTGATGAGATCCGTGATGGCGGGTCCCGCGCCCCGGTACGGGACATGGACGATGTCCAAAGCCCCCGCCCGCAGCTTGAGCAACTCGCCGGTGAGATGGTTCAGCGATCCGACGCCCGCAGAGCCGTACGACAGCTTGGAGGGGTTTTGCCGCGCATGGGCAACGAGATCCACCAGGCTTCGAACCGGCAATGACGGGTTCACCGCGATGGCGAAGCTGTGCACCGCCACGGACGAGATCGGCGCGAAGTCCTTGATCGGATCGTACGACGTGCGGCTGATCAGCGGATTGATCACCAGCGCGCCGGCGCCGCCGAGCAGTATCGTGTAACCGTCGGGCTGCGCGCGGGACACGGCGGCGGCGCCGAGCGAGCTGCCGCCGCCCCCGATGTTCTCGACCACCACGGAGCCAAGCCGATTTTTCATCCGGTCGGCCCACCCGCGGCCGACCGCATCGAATGCGCCGCCGGGCGGGAACGGGATGACGAGGCGGATGGGACGATCCGGGTACTTGACTTGTGCAGGGGCGCGCCGCGTCGACGCCTTCAGCGCCGCGACGGCGCCAAGGCTTGTCAGGAACTCGCGGCGACGCATATGGCCCCCACGTAGACGGGACGCGGATCAAGCGACTGGCCGACACGCCCGCGCGGACGACGCCGTCGAGCGGGACTGCCGCCGGCCCTCCCCTACTGATACGGGCCACTCTGGTGGACGCGCTCGACCCGGTCAATCCGCCGCATCGAGGACCGCGCAGGCGGCCACCTCCGCTGGACAAGTCACCTCTTCCGGCGCCGGCAACGAGGATTTATGGTGGGCCTCGACCCGGGTGACCTTGTCAACCAAGGACGACGACAGATGCCAAAATGCCTTTCCCCGATCGCCGCGGGCATCCTTGCTTGTGTCGTGACTTCCGCCAGTGCCCAGACCGCTGCCGATTATCCTGCCAAGCCGATCAAGGTCATCGTGACGGTGCCGGCCGGCGGCGGCGTCGACACGGTGACGCGGATCGTCTCCGAGAAGCTGCAGCAGCGCCTCGGCCAGTCGGTGGTGATCGAGAACCGCGGCGGGGCCGGCGGCAACATCGCGGCCGAGGCCGTGTTCGTCGCCGACCCGGACGGCTACACCCTGATGGCGTCGCAACCGGCGCCAATCACCACCAACGTATTCCTGCACAAGAAGCTCGGGTTCGACCCGACCGCGTTTGAGCCGGTCGCCATCATGTCGAAGATCCCCAACGTGCTGCTGGTGCGGGCGGATTTTCCCGCCAAGACCGCGCAGGAATTCATGGACTACGTGAAGGCAAATCCCGGCAAGCTGAGCTACGCCTCGCAGGGGATCGGCACCACCTCGCACCTGACCGCCGAACTGTTCCAGACGGTGACCGGCACCAAGCTCGTCCACGTGCCCTACAAGGGAACTGGGCCGGCGCTCAACGATCTCGCCGGCGGCCACGTCGACCTGATCTTCATGCAGCTCGAATCGGCGATCAAGCTGCACCAGGGCGGCAAGGCGCGCATTCTCGCCGCCACCACCGACAAGCGGCTGGAGATCCTCCCCGACGTACCGACCCTGGAGGAGATCGGCGTGCGCAACCTGGTGTCCGACACCTGGAACGCGATCACCGCGCCCCCCAAGACGCCGGCGGAGATCGTCGCCAAGCTCAACGCGGGGATCAACGCAGTGCTCAAGGAGCCCGAGGTGCAGGCGAAGTTCGCGCAGCTCCATCTCCTGCCCGGCGGCGGCAGCCCGCAGGAGATGGGCGCCTTCCTCAAGCAAGAGACGGCGCGCTGGGGCGAGGTGATCCGCGCCGCCAAGGTGCCGGTGAACTGACAGGCGTGAAAAGCGCTACGGAGGGTGGGCAAAATCGCTTGGGCCATCCGGATAGGCCCTTACTGAGATCTGCGTGGGCAAGGCGCATCTGCGATTTTGCCCACTTGTGCGAAACTTCGCGCCTTGCTCACCCTACGAAGGGTTGCGCCGGCGCTCGGTCGCAAGGCCCCACAGCGTCACGGCGGCGAGCGCGAGCGAGATCACCACGTTCCACCCGGCGATGGAGAGGCCGAGGAAGCGCCACGGCGCCTCGTCGCAGCGCACCACGGTGATGTTCTGCAGCTGCGACAGCAGGTCCTTGCCGCTGAGGGGGTTGAGCGGGCCCGAGCAGTCCTGCGGGCCGGGCCACCATTTCCACTCCACGCCGGAGTGGTAGACCGCGACCGCGGCGCCGCCGAGGAAGACGAGCCCGAGGACGGCGAGGCCGGTCAGCACCAGCGGGCGCGGCGCCCCGCGCCAGGCGGCGAGCGCGACGATCAGCGCAAGCGGGATCGCCACGTAATAGAACAGGCGCTGCTCGAGGCAGAGCGGGCAGGGCGCGAAGCCGAGCCCGTACTGGAAATAGAAGGCGCCGAGGATCGTCGCCGTCCCCGCTGCCGCGACCGCGAGCGCCGCCGCGGCGGCGGGATGCCGGTCAATGGCAGGATGGATCGCGGCGATCATCGGGGCCTCTGGCGTGCGCGCCGAATAGCGCGCGGCGCCATCCCTGTCGATCCCCACGGCGAAACTGCGGCGGACCCGCACACGAGACTGCGACGGCCAGCCGCGCGCCCGTCACAAGGCCGCGAGTTGACCGGCCCGGCGCCAAAATCGCTTCCCTCCGCGATCCTTCGTGCGTCGAGTCTCGTCCTTCTGGCGCCTAGATGACAGCAGTGAGATAACGCCATGACGGCGCCCTGCCCTGAAGCCGCATCTGGTTTTCAATCAGTCCGGTGCGGCTGACGCATCAGGGCGACCGATGTCGGTCAATAGTTGCGGCGTCCGGGAGCGTTGGCGGCGCTGCAGTTCTTCACGTTCACCGCCCACCGGGTACCGGCTTTCGAGTAGGTCCCCTCGGGGCAATAGCCGCCGGTTGCGGAGATCGCCCTCGTGTTCAATCGGCTCTGCGCCGACACTTCGTCATTCACCCGGGCCGAAGCCGGCACCGCCAGCCAGATGCTGATTGCCGCAATGCTCAGCGCTGCCCCAATAATCCGAGTCATGTCATATCTCCGGTGCTCACGTGACGGAGTGCCGAGATACTACCACGGCGCGAAGATCCGATCCATCCCTGGCGTCGTCGTGCGGCGACGCCCTTGTGTGATTTTCGGGTGGGGGCGGACGACTACTCCGCCGCAACCGACAGCGGCTCGACGAACTGCGACACCCATTTGTTGCGGCGTTTCACGTTGGCCCGGTACATCGCCTCGAATTCATCCGGCGGGAAAGAATGCGTCGATGGGCGCGCGAGCAGCGCCTCGGTCCACGCCCTGAGCCGGGGGAATTTTTCGATGTGGCCGAGCGTCTTCACCCGGTCGAGGAAGACGTAGCGTTGCAGGAACGGGGCGTAGGCGGCGTCCACCAGGGAATATTCGGCGCCGTTGAAAAAGGGGCCACTGCCCTGTTTCTCGAGCGCCCGCTCGAGCCGCTCGAACGGATCCGGAATCCGTGCGGCGGCGGCGCTGTAGTCGGCCTCGGTGTCGGCATAGGTGGTGGCGGTTACCGCCGCGGCGAAAGTCGGCAGATAGTCGGTCCAGGCGCGGTTGACGGCGCGCATGACCGGATCGTCGGGGTGCAGTCGCGGCGACACCGTTTCGTCCAGATACTCGGCGATGGCATTCGATTCGAACAGCGACACCTGGTCGTCGACGCGCAGCACCGGCACTTTCTTGTGCGGCGAGATGGCGAGAAACCACTCCGGTCGATTGTCCGGCTCGATGTGGCGGAACTCGAAGTCGACGCGTTTCTCACGCAGCACGATTGCCGCGCGCTGCACCCAGGGACAGGTCTTGAAGCTGACCAGCAGATATTTCGCCATGGCATCCTCGGTTTTGCGCAAGCCCTCGTGGGCCGATAGTATACACGATCGGTGCCCCGAGGAGTGCTCATGACGCAGACGACCGACGACAAGAAGCGGCGCTCGCCGCCGTGCTGCACGGACGCCATTCGCGATCAACTATCTCGGCCGCGACGCGCAGAAAATCACCGACACGTTTGCCGGCAAGACAGGGGCGATCATGGGGGGTCTCTGGCGGCGCAGCGCACATAGCGCGCGACGCCATCCCTGTCGACCCTCGCGGCGAAACTGCGGCGGAACGGACACGAGCTGGCGAGGGGCGTGCGCCGCTTCGGTCAAAAAGTCGCGAGTTGCCCCGCCTCGGCGCAGCCCTCGGGTGGCTGCGCTGCACACGTCATCGGCGATCAGGCCGCCCTGACGGTCTCGAGGAAGCCACCGACCTCGGCGGAGAGCTGCTGCGCGTGGTCCTTGAGCGTGGCTGCGGCCGTCGTCAGCTGCGAGGCCGTTTGCCCGGTGTGCTGTGCGGCATCCTTGACGCGGACGATATTGGTCGCGACCTCCTGGGTGCCGGCCGCGGTCTGCCGGACGTTATGGCTGATTTCCTGGGTTGCGGCCGTCTGCTCCTGGACCGCATTGGCGATGGTCGTCGCGATTGCGTTGATCTCGTCGATCGTCTTGGTGATCGAGCCGATCGCCTGGACAGCGCGCGTCGTTGCGACCTGCACGTTCTGGATCTGTGACGAGATCTGCTCGGTCGCTTTGGCGGTCTGCCCAGCCAGCGTCTTCACTTCGGAGGCGACGACAGCAAATCCCCGCCCGGCCTCGCCGGCGCGCGCGGCCTCGATGGTGGCATTGAGCGCCAGCAGGTTGGTCTGCTCGGCAATCGCCTGGATGAGCTTCACCACGTCGCCGATGGAATTGGCGGCGTCGGCCAACGCCTTGACGTCGTCATTGGTGGCGGTCGCGACCTGGCGCGCCGATTGCGCGATCTGCGAGGATTGCGTGACCTGCTGGCTGATTTCGTTGATCGATGCCGACAGCTGTTCGGTCGAGCTCGCAACCGTCTGCACGTTGGCGGACGCCTCCTCGGATGCCACCGCGACCGAGTTCGAAGTGGTGGCGCCTTCCTCGGCGGCGACCGACATCTCGGCGGCCGAAGAGGCGAACTGGTTGGCCGCCGTGGAGACTGCGGCCACGATTCCTTCGATCTTCTGCTCGAACTCGACCGTGAGCGTCGTCAGCTGCTGGCCGCGCTGCGCCTGCGCCTCCTGCGCGGCGGCGCGATCGCGCCGCTCCGCCTCCATGGCGAGGAAGTTCGCGCGGAACGACTGCAGCGCACGTGCCATATGGCCGATTTCGTCGCGGAGATCGGTGTGCGGCACGGTAACATCCTCGCCCTGGGTGGCGACTTTTTCCACCGCGGCGGAGAGGCGGCCAAGCGGGCGTGCCACGCTGCGGATGATGAACCAGAGCGCGCCGGCGGCGGCGGCGAGGCCGACCAGGAACAGTCCGGCATAGAGAACGAGACCGCGAAGCGCCGTCCGTGCGAGCTGCGTCGCATAGGCCTCGCTCGCCTCACCGGCGCCGTACATGACGTCGAGGAGGGTGAACAGGAGCGGGGTCGTCGTGTCGACCCACTGGGCGAGCGTCATCGGATACGCGGCTCCCTCGGCGGAGATCTTCCGCATCTGGTCGGCGAGCGGCTGGAACTTGGCGAAATAGCCATCCTTGGCGCTCTGCAGGCCCTTGGCGATGGCGGGATGCTCGCTCGGCTTGAGGGATATCTGCAGCAGGCGCCACATCAGTGCGACCTGCGCCCGCACCTCGCTGATGGCGGTGAGCTTGTCGGCCGGGATCGCGCTCTTGGCGGCGATCGACTGCGCCACGTGGGAGCGCTCGAATCCGGCGATGTCGCGCAGGTTCCATGCCAGCACGCGCACGTTGGCGAGGCGGGCGAGCTCGGGATCGATCGTACCGGTGTTGGCGAGAACCGCCGTCCACACCTTCTGCGAGGTGGCGGAGAGCTCGGACAGGGCCACGAACAGGTTCTTCACCGTATCGGCATCGCGCGCCGCCTTGGCCTGCTTGACGGCATCGTCGGCCTTGCGCCGGTAGCCGTCAGCCTTGTCGATGGCGCTCTTGAGCTCGCGGCCGAGCTCGGCCTTGTTGGGGAAATCCTGCCCTTCGAGCGCCGCATAGGCGGCGCCGATCTTCTGCACCGCGACCGACCGCCGCTTCTGGATCTCGGCCAGCACGTCGGATGCAGCCGGGTCGTTCGCCTGCAGGGCGTTGTTGGTCGCGAGCCGCTCCATGAGGATCTCATAGACGCCGGCGATGAGATTGTTGGCCGCGGCGTTCTGCTGGTCGACCAGCGCGGCGCTGCGATACTGCTTCCACGCCTCGTAGGCGTTGCTGCCCAGGCTCCAGGCGAGGAGTGGCAGAACCAGCGCGAAGGCGACGGCGATCTTCCCGCCGACCGAGCCGGCGTGCAGGCGGGCAAACATTTGGATTCCCCCAGCTATAGACAATCCGCTCGAAGCTACGGCTGGGTGATTAAGGAAATGTGCTGATCGGGCCGTCTAGGTAGTACTACGGGGCACGAAAAGTCGTTTCAATACAAGCGGTTGCAAGACATTACTGGAAATGCAACCCAGGGAACGTCGGTATCCGAAGGGGCTGTCGCCCTGCCGCACTGGAGCGACGTGCGGAGCGATCGGCGTGACAACGAAGGAAGCGTCGCAGCACCAGCCGACGCCGCGCGGCCCGAGGCCGGCATGCCCCTCCGTTGACCGGACCCCCGGTGCCACTATATTGCCGCCTCCGTGCCCCTGTGGCGGAATTGGTAGACGCGCCTGACTCAAAATCAGGTGGTGGAAACATCGTGCTGGTTCGAGTCCGGCCAGGGGCACCAGCCGTTTTGCGTCGCGGCCGGGTCGTCACGACCTCCCCTTTGCACAGTCGCTGCCGCGCTCACCCTTGCGATCGATCACCTCGCACCGTGCTCCTCCAGCAGACGCAGGATCTCGTCCTGCTGCGCTTTCGCCTCCGGCGAGCCGCTGCCGCCACGGCCGGTATTTTGCGCGAGCCGCAAGGGCGTCGAGCCGTTCTGGTGCTCACCAACGCCATGAGCTCGGGGTCGCGGGTGCCAGGATCGATCATCATGTGGTGACGTCGTTGCGACCATTGCGATAAAGCTGCTGAGCGCTGGAAGTGTACCGCAAGCGATGTCGAAGTCTTGGATATGGTCGCGCGAACGGACGGGAGGGGACATGCGTGTCACGCTGGCCGCATCCGCGTTGATGTTGGCGCTTGCGGCACCCACTCAGGGGGCCGACAAGCAGTCTTGGGGGTTCGTCGAATCGGGTCAGGAGGCGCTGTTGGTGTACGGCATTCCGGAGTCCGACATCATCACGCTCTCGTTCATATGCGAGCCCAAGCCGAAGCGGATCGAAATCGTGACCACCATTCTGCCGTCGAAGCCGCGGAAGGGGCAGCCGCTCAGAACCACGCTCAGCAACGGTGCTGCGAGCGTGGCCTACGACGGAAAAGTCGGTATGAGCTCGCCGGAGCACGGATTCCATTTCGCATTCTCCGCGGGTGCCGAGCCGAAGGTCGTGGACATCCTGAGGTCGGGGACATCGCTGACCATCAGCATCCCGGGCAAGCAGGAACGCGTGCCGATGCGCGGCGTCGCGGGTCCGCTTGGCAAATTCGAGACGGCCTGCTTCCGCAGGCGATGACGGCGGACGAACCGTAGCGACCTCACGCCCCCTCCTCCCGCGGCGCCAGCGGAACCTGGGTCGGCACCATCGCGGCGATCCCGGCGCGGCGGCGGAAGGTCCACGCGCAAGCCGCGGCCACCAGCAGGGCGCCGAACAGCACCGGCCAGCGCAAGCCGAAATGCGCCGACGCGAGCCCGGCGGCGAGCGCGCCGATCGCCGGCGCGCCGCGAAAGATCAGGCCGTACAGGCCCATGACGCGCCCGCGCATGCTGCGGTCGGCGGCGAGCTGGATGAGCGTCTGGATGGCGATGCCCGAGGTCGACATGCAGAAGCCGAACACCGCGATCGCGGGCACCGCGACCCACATGTGCGTCGTGGCGATCACCGCGATGGCGGCGAGCGCGCCGGCAAGCGCGCCGCCGAGCGCAACCGCGGTCAGGTTCGACGCATGCGCGCGATGGCCGAGCCACAGGCCGCCCACGATGGCGCCGCCGCCGATCGCCGAGGCGAGGATCGAAAGGCCACCGGCGCCGGAGCGGAACACGTCGGCGGCAAATCCCGGCAGCAGCTCGTTGAGCGGCCGGCCGCCGACGCCCAGCGCGATCAGGAGGACCAGCAGCGCCGCGATGCCGGGGTGGGTCGCCGTATAGCGGATGCCCTCGCGCAGGTCGGCCGCGAAGCTTCGCTGCTGCTTCGCCGGCTCCGTCACGCTCGGCGCGACGCGGATGTGCGCCAGCGCCGCCAGGAAGACGACGTAGCTCACCGCGTTGGCGGCGAACGCCGCGGAGACGCCGGACCACACGATGGCGAGGCCCGCGCACATCGGGCCGACGAAGCGCGCCAGGTTGAAGACGACCGAGTTGATCGCCACCGCCGAGGCGAGATCCGCCTCCGGCACGAGCGACGGCACCAGCGCCAGCCGGGCCGGCTGATTGAACGCCACCACCACGCCCTGGAAGGCGGTGAGCGCCACGAGCAGGCCGATGTTCATCTGACCGGCGGCGGTCAGCCCGAACAGCACCGTGGCCTGCACCGTCGAAATGGCCTGGCTCGTCTTCACGACGCGCAGCCGATCCCACCGGTCGGCCGCGGCCCCGGCAATCGGCCCGACAAGCAGCACGGGAAAGAAGTCCGCAAAGGCGACGATGCCCAACCACAGGCCGGACTCCGTCATCTGCCAGGTCAGCCATCCGATGGCGATGCGCTGCATCCACATGCCGATCAGCGACACTGCGCTGCCGGCCGAATAGATGCCGAAATTCGGGTTACTGAGCGGAAGCGCGAGGAGGCGGGTGCCGAGGAGGGACGTGATCGACATGAGCGGGGTTCGACCTTCTCGAATAGCGAAAGCTGGGTTCGTGTCAAAGCCGCTTCCGGCGAGCGCGCCTGCAACGTATATGCGATCTTCTCCTTGCTCGCTGGATCGCGTCGGTTCGCCTTGATGGAGCTGCCCCATGCCGAATTCGGCAACGACCACTCGTTCGGCCGTGCGTGAGCGCATCGACGCGTTCTGCCGCCGCTACGGCCTCACCATGCCGATCCTCGAGGCGCCGATGGCGGGCGCCTCGCCGGCGAGCCTCGCCATCGCGGTGGCCAACGCCGGCGGGATGGGCGCGCACGGCGCCCTGATGACGAGCGCGCAGGGCCTCCTCGACTGGGCGGCCGAGTTCAAGGCGCACAGCAACGGCGCGTTCCAGCTCAACCTGTGGATTCCCGACCCGCCGCCGGTGCGCGATGCGGAGGCGGAGCGACGCCTGCGCGAGTTCCTCGGCAACTGGGGACCGCCGGTGCCGGCGGAGGCGGGCGATGCCCGTCCGCCCGACTTCGCGCAGCACTGCGAGGCGTTCCTCGAGATCTCGCCGGCCGTCGTCTCGTCGATCATGGGCCTCTACCCGCCCGAGTTCGTCGCGACGTTCAAGCGGCGCGGCATCGACTGGTTCGCCAACGTGACCACGCTCGCCGAAGCCTTGCAGGCGCGGGAAGCCGGCGCCGACGCCATCGTGGTGCAAGGCGTGGAAGCGGGCGGGCATCGCGGCTCGTTCGATCCGGCCGCGGCCGAGCGCCACGGCGGAACGCTGTTCAGCCTGCTGCCGCGCATCGCCGACAAGATCACCGACCTGCCGCTGATCGCGACCGGCGGCATCGGCGACGCGCGCGGCGTCGCGGCCGCGCTCATCCTCGGCGCGAGCGCCGTGCAGATCGGCACCGCGCTGTTGCGCTGCCCCGAGGCCAAGACCAACCCGGCCTGGGCCGACGCGCTGATCGAGCTCGAGCCGGAGGGGACGGTGGCGACCCGCGCCTACACGGGCCGGCTCGCTCGCGCGATTGTGACCGACTATACGCGTGCCGCCGTTCACCCCGACGCGCCGAAGCCCGCGCCCTATCCGGTGCAGCGTGGGCTGACCACCAACATGCGCGAGCTCGGCCAGAAAACGCAGGATATCAATCGCATGCAGGCGTGGGCCGGGCAGGCGGGCGCCTTCGCCCGCGCCGAGCCGGCGGGCGATCTCCTGCGCCGCCTGTGGCACGAGGCGCAGGACCTGCTACCGTAGCGGCGCTTGCCATGCGTTGAACCTGAATCGGTTCCCCGGCGACAACGGCCGACAACCGGAGGCGAGCGTCCGGCCCCGCGCTTCGAGGGTTCCGGATCGGCCTCTCGCATAGGCGACATCGAGCCGCGTCTCGCCTGCCCGGTCTCGCAACAACAAGAGCACGGAGATATTGCCATGATGCGCCTGCTCGGCATTGTTCTGATGGTTCTCCTGGCGACGCCGGGGCGCGTCGCCGCAGCCGAGGTCGTAACCTTTGCGGGCGACGACGTGATGCTGCAGGGATTTCTCTATCGGCCCGCCGGGGAAGGCCCCTTCCCCGCCGTGGTGGCGCTGCACGGCTGCGCCGGTCTCTACGGGCGCGATGCGTCGCTCTCGCCGCGCCATGTGGATTGGGCGGAGCGTCTGACCGCGATGGGATTCCTCGTGCTGTTTCCCGACAGCTTCGGCTCGCGCGGCGCCGCCTCGCAATGCCGGACCGACGATCGCGTCACCCGTCCGTCGCGCGAGCGGGTGGCGGACGCGCTCGCGGCGAAGGCGTACCTGCAGTCGCGCGAGGACGTGAAGGCCGACGCGGTGTCATTGCTCGGCTGGTCCAACGGCGGCTCGAGCGTGCTGCACACCGTGCAGAAGGGCCGCGAAGCCCACGACGGCAAGCCCGACTTCGCCAAGGCGATTGCCTTCTATCCGGGCTGTCGCGCGCCGGCCGAGCGGGGCCGCTGGCACGCGCGTCTGCCGCTCATGATCTTGATCGGCGCGGCCGACGACTGGACTCCGGCACGCCCATGCGAGGCGCTCGCGGGCGACGCCGGGTCAGCCGGCGAGCCGGTCTCGATCGTCGTCTATCCCGGCGCCTACCATGACTTCGATCATCCGCATCTCGCCTTTCGCTCCCATTCGGATCTCGCCTACACGGCCGATGGCAAGGGAAAAGCCCATAGCGGCACCGACTGGGCGGCGCGGCAGGACGCCCTGCGGCGGGTGCCCGACTTCCTCACGCGATAGCGCTCTTTCGGTTGAGGTTCCACAGCTTCGTCATGGCCGGGCGAGCCGCTTAAGGCGGCGAGGGTTGTCCCGGCCATCCCGACAGAGCTGGCAAAGCCGTGCCGTGTGAATCGAGATCACCGGGACAAGCCCGGTGATGACGACTCAACACGAGCTGTGACGCTAACTTCGGCAAATGAGCGATCGCGCCGTCACGTCTCGACGTTCAGGGGCCACTGGTTGAGCTGCGCGGGCGGCCCCGGAATCTTTGCGTCGGCCGCATAGAGGGTCATCAGGGAGCGGACGTCGGTGCGAAAGCGGACCAGCGCCTGGTTGCACACGTCGGCGATGTCGGACTTCCCGGACAACCCCACGAACGGCAGGTCGCGCTCGATGCCGGCAAGCGGAATGAGCGGCGTGTACGGCGCCGAATAGGTGAACGTGAACGCGAAGGTGGCGAGCTCGCCGATCGTGCCGGTGGCCGGCAGGAAGCCTGACAGGCTCATGGCGCCGGCGGGAGAGCGGCTGTCGGTCTTGAATACGAACGGGGTGCTCGCGGCCGGAATGGTCGTGTCCTGCAGGCAGGGCGGGAAATTGGGGACGAAGGTGATCGCCGGATTGACGCTCTGGTAGAGCCGCGCCCCGCCGTGGGCGGTCACGCGATAGATCAGGCTGGTGAGCACGCGCTTGAGCGCGTCCCGCGTCGTCATGGCGGGAAGCCCGCGCACGTTGCCGCCGTCGGGCGCGCCCGACGCGGCGATCCATTGCTGCAGCGCCTGGTCGGCGGCGACGCTCGCGTCGTCCGGATAGAACGCATCGACCACCTTGTCGACATAGTCGCGGGCGGCGGCTAACACTGCCAGCAGATAGCGCACCACCGGGTACTCGTTCCAGCCGTCGGCACCCGAGGTGAAGTCCTCGCGCCGCAGGCAGAGTCGTTCCAGCGTGGTGTCGGGATCGTCGTCGAAGAAATTGCGTCCGCGCGCGAACGCATCGGTCATCGCCAGGAACTGCCGGCTCGTCGTCACCGAGGTGGGAGGCGCGATGCTCCAGTCGAGCAGCAGGAACTGGTCGAAGCCGATCAGGTAGTCCGACTGGAGGCCGAACACCTGGCGCACCGGGTGCAGCGGCTGCAGATGCCAAAACATGGTCATCTGCATCGCGGCGGTGACGATGTGCCAATGGTAGACGTGGCCGAGCCAGATCCCCCACACCGTGATGGACGTCTTGGCGGCCTGCAACGCGTAGAGCCAGGCGGGATCGCTATCGCCGTACACCACGGGGGTGCTTGTCGGACCGGAGACGCGGATCGCAAATGGCGCGATCGTTCGCGCCAGCGGATCGCGCGCCAGCAGCGTCAACGTGCCGGGCGTGAAGCGCGGCGCCGAATTGACGACATTGGCCGCAAAGCCGGCGAAGAACGTCATGTCGATGACGTAGAGGTTGTCCGCCTGCCAGACCTCCTCCATGCGTGCGGTCCAGCCGGTCCCGAATGCCTGCCTCATGCGCCCGTCGTCCGGTGCAACCCGCTGCAGGATGATGAGATTGTAGGGCAGGCCGAACCGCGCGATGGTCGGCCAGAACTGCCGCGTCGCCTCGGCCGGGTCGGCCAGCGAGGCCGCGAAGACTTTCAGCCAGTCGCGCGTGGCAGTCTCCTGGAGGTTTCCGAGCGTGGTCCACGACATGGCGAACTGCTCGGGCCGGTCAAGGAACAGGCGCGTGCGCGGGTCGCTCCTGCGATTCGAGAGGCCCATGCCCATGAACGTGTAGGCGGTCTCGGTGGTCTCGCCGATCGTCCACACGGTGGAGAGCCCGTCGACCGCCTGGCTCAACTGGTGCCCCCGGCTCAACAGGCCGAGGATGGTTTGCGGCAGCTCCGACAGCAGGAACGGGACGCCCGGGATGCTGGTCGCCTTCGACAGCGCGAGCCAGTTCAGATTCAGCCGGTGGACGCGGAACACGAACCAGTAGAGACCCGCCGCCAGCGCGAGGACAACGACGAGCCAGACGATCACGGAGGGTCTGATCGTCGAGACATCGCCCAACCTCCTGCCCAGCGCCAGGATGGCGACGATGAGGCCGACGATCGCCAGGATACCCAGGACCGCGATGATGCGTGGCAAGCCGATCGGGTTGCCGATGCGTGCTGGCATGGGAGCTCGCGATGCTGGTGTGGAACGTCCGGTTGTCGCTTTCAATCCTGCCCGGCAACGGCGAGGATGAAGGAGATCGCTCGTGAGTCAAACGATATTTCCATGTTGTCCAACGGCCGTGCGTGCCGCGGAAACCCGGGATGCGCCTTGCGCGGGCCCGGCGGATGGCGCAAGAAACCGCACGCGGCGAAGCGAGACGACGGCGGCATGATCGAATCCATCATCCTCGAGAAGTGCACCGGCTGCGGGGTGTGCGACCGGGTGTGCCCGGCCGACGTCATCCACATGGAGCCGGCGCCGGTCGCGTCCGAAGTGCCCGGGCTGCGCTCGACCCGCATGCTGCCGGTGATCCGCTTCCGCGAGCACTGCATCACCTGCTTCAGCTGCGAGATCTTCTGTCCGGAAGGCATCGTCGACGTGCATCCGTCGGTGAAGAACCGCCCGCGTCCGTGGTGAGCGCGATGGCGACCGTCGACGGCTACGTGACCGAGACCGACGTGCTGGTGATCGGCGGCGGCGCCGGCGGGCTCCTGGCGGCGCTCAGCGCCAAGCGGCACGGCGCAGCCGGCACGCGGGTGACGCTGGTCGATGCCGCCATGATCGGCCGCGCCGGGCACACCGCCTTCTCGAACGCCTGGATCATCGTTGCGCTGCCCGACGACGATCACGACGGCATCCTGCGCGAGATCGTCGCCGGCAACGACGGCATCGCCGATCAGATCCTGGTGCGCGACACGCTCAGCGATTCTCATGCCCGGCTGCGGGACTTCGAGGCCATGGGCATGACGTTCCACCGCGAGGCCGACGGCCGCTACACGCGCCGGCCGACCCGCGGGCTCGATCTGGCGCGCGTGCTCTATCCTGAGGGCGGCGGGCTCGAATTCTGCTGGCGGCTGCGCCTTGCGCTCGAGCAGGACGGCGTCGCGCTGATCGACAAGCTGTTCGTCACCGGGCTCCTGCGCCACGACGGGCGCATCGTCGGCGCCATCGGGCTGCACGGGCGCAGCGGCGAGACCCACGTCATCAAGGCGCGCACCACGATCGTCGCCACCAACGCGATCGGCTTCCGCGCCGGCTTCGTGCGCGACATCGCCGGCACCGGAACGCTGCTCGCCTACCAGGCGGGCGCGACCCTGCGCAACGCCGAGTTCAGCTACGTGCGTCCCGGCACGCCGAAATTCTACTTCGAGGGCATCACCTTCGCGATCCAGGAAGGCGCGCATTTCGTCAACGCCAAGGGCGAGGCCTTCATGCGCGAGTACGAGCCCGAGTGGGGCGACGAGGCCGACGTGCCGCGCATCGCCCGCGCCATGGCGATCGAGAAGAACCGCGGCAACGCGCCGCTCTATCTCGACATGTCGGCGATCCCGGAAGGCCTGCGCGAATATTTCATCCGGAGCAAGGTGCAATGGATGGACAATTTCTTCCGCAAGCTCGGGGGCGAGGCGCGCACCGATATGTTCGGCAAGACGCCGTACTACGCGCTGAACCAGATGACCAAGATGGGCGTGCGCACCGGCTCCGATTGCCGCTCCGACGTGCCGGGCCTGCTGTCGGCGGGGCTCGCGCAGGCGGGCTGTGCCAACCATTTCGCCGGATTCCACATCGGGCTGTGCGTCGGCAACGGCTGGATCGCGGGGCGCTCGGCGATCGAGGACCTGGACCGCCTGCCGGCTCCCCGGCTGGACGCCGGGGAGGTCCAGGCGATCGACCGCGCGACGTCGCGCCGCCTCGACCCGGCCGCCGAGGCGAAGTCGGACCTGATCCTGCGCGAGCTGCAGCAGGTGATGTTCGCCTACGACGTCGGCATCCTCAAGCGGGCGGACCGGCTCGAAGGTGCGTTCGCGCACGTCGAGCGCCTCGCCGGCGAGATCGAGGCGCTCGCGGCGCCGCACGTGCACGAGCTCGTCCGCCTCAAGGAGACCGAGGCGATGCTGCTGGCGGCGCGGCTCATCCTCGGCGCGTCGCTGTTCCGCACTGAATTGCGCCTGAGCCATTTCCGCGAGGATTTCGAGACGCGCGACGACGCCAACTGGGCGGTGTGGGTCGACGTCGCCGACGCGCAGGGCGGACCGGCCTTCGTCAAGACACCGATCCCGACGCCACTCTGCCCGATCGGCCTGTCGCAGCGCCGGCCGAGCCGCCTCGCCGGCCGGTTCGCGCCCGCGGGCGCGTGAGCTGGCGAAACACGCCGGGGCGGCTCAAAAAAATATCGCTGCCGTGTCGGTCTGCGTTCCCCTGGTTCGTCCTTGGGGCAACGACGAACCGTCTGGGCCGCTTGCCCGGCAAGGTACCAGGAGAGAACGGACATGATCGTGCGGAGCCTCATGGCCATTGCGTTTGTTGTCGGGATCGACCTGGCTGCCCCGGCCGATCGCGTGATCGAGACGGATCGCAGCGGCGCCGTGTGGGAAGTCGCTCCAGGCAAGGTCCTGCCTTTTCTGGTCGCATCGCCGCGCGATGCGCGATCGGCTGCCGTATTTCGTGCGCAGGCAGCGCGGCTGCTGGCGGGTTCGGTGCCGCAGCTGGTTCTGGCCCTGCAAGGCGGGGGGCGCAACGAGCAAGGAGCGAGCCATGACCGTCAATGAAAAGACCTCAACCGCCGATGAAGCCCAGATCCGCCGTCTGATCGATGAGTGGGCGAAGGCGCTCCACGCCAAGGATGTCGACGCCATCATGGCGTGCTATGCGCCGGACGTTCTGGTGTTCGATCTCGCGCCGCCGCTGCGGCACGCCGGAGCGGACCTGCATCGCAGCAATTTCACCCAATGGTTCAGGACGTTCCGCGGACCGATCGGCTCCGACATACGCGACCTCCGCATCGCGGCTGGCGACGACGTCGCGTTCTGCCATGGGCTGAACCGGATCACCGGCGAGAAGACCAGCGGCGAGAAGACCGATGTCTGGGTGCGGGTGACCGTGTGCTGCCGCAAGATCGACGGCCGCTGGACGGTCGCGCACGAGCACGTATCGGTGCCGTTCCACATGGACGGGAGCTTCCGGGCCGCGGTCGATCTCGCGCCGTAGCCCGTCGTCCCGCTCTATCTCTTGCGCATGTCCTTGTCGGAATACCGGTTCCCACCCCCGATCAAGTCGGGGGCAGGCTTTTCCGGGACATGTGCTGGTTGTCGGACTCGGTGAAATGCGTCATCCTGGCATCACGTTGAGCCGCTGGAGGGCGCCGTGATCGTGGAGCTCGTGACGTTCCAATCTCCCGAGGGATGGGATCGGGTGCGCGTGCTGGAGGATGCCAGACACACGATCCCCAAGTGGGCCTCGAACCGCGATCTCCTGCGCAAGCATTTCCTGCTGGGGATCGGCGAGGCCGCGGGGACCGGCGCCGGCATCTATATCTGGCCGTCGGTCGAGGCGGCGAAAGAGGCGCACGACGAGGAGTGGCGCGAGAGCATCAAGCGACGGACCGGCGGCTATCCGGCCATCCGCTATTTCGATCTGTTCCTCCTGATCGACAATGAGCAGGGACGGGTCATCGAATGGGCGGCAGACGGCGAGGCGCGCGCGTTCGAGACGGTGTAGCGCGCATTCCGCTCGTGTTAAGTCGTCATCACCGGGCGGTGCTGTGCCGTATTTTGTGCCGGTCCCGGCGGGCCGTGATGGCGGAAAACCGCAGCCTTGAGCAGTGTTTCGACGATCGGCTTAAGCTTTTTTTCGCTTGTTGATCATAACTTCCCGGCTCTTCGCGCGGCTGGGGCGTGTCGCGCCTGTGGCGGCAATGGGGCCGGGGATTTTCGAGAAGCGATCGATGGACGCGCAGGACCGGCGACCCGCAGCTGAGGCGACGCCGCGGAACGGCTGCGACGCGATCGATACCACCCGCCTGCTGGCCGCCGTGCTCGATCGATTGCCGGTCGGCGTGACGGTCGAGACGCAGGACGGCCGAAAGCTCCTGGTCAACCAGGCGGCCGCACGGCAATTCGGCCATGCGCGCGAGCCGGCGCTCGCCGCGACCGACATCGCGCCGGCCTGCCCGGCAGCCGGCGTCCCGGCGGAAGACGCCGTCCAGCGCGTCGGCGATCGCGCGCTGCAGATGTACCGCAGCCGCGTTTGCCTGTCCGACGAGACCCTCGAGGTCTCGACCTCGATCGACGTCACCGAGCGCCTGCAGGTCGAGAACGAGCTGTTGCAGCGCCTGTGCTTCGACGACCTGACCGGGCTTCCCAATCGCAGCCTGCTGCGGCATCGCGTCGAGGCGATCCTGGAGCGGGGCGGGCAAGAGCGCTTCGCGCTCGGCTTCATCGACATCGACAATTTCAAGCACATCAACGACTTCTACAGCCACGCGATCGGCGACGCGGTGCTGGTCAAGTTTGCCGAGCGCATCGCCCGGCGGCTGCGCCCGTCCGACATCCTGGCCCGTATCAGCGGCGACGAGTTCGTTCTGATCCTCGATCCATTGGGGAGCGACGACGAGCTGCATGCCTTCGTCGACGACCTGCTCGGCGAGCTGCGGTGTCCGTTCATGATCGACGGGTTCGAGGTCTTCACCTCCGCGTCGATCGGTGTGAGCGTCTATCCGGACCACGGAGCGGACTACGAGGTCCTCCGCCGCAATGCCGACAGCGCCATGTACCGCGCCAAGGGCAACAGCAAGGGCGGCGTCGTCTTCTTCGACCTGAAGATGGGGCAGGCGGTCACCGCGCGCATGGAAATGGAGCAGCGGCTGCGGCTCGCCATTCGCGACAGGCAGTTCGTCTGCGCGTTCCAGCCCAAGGTCGACATCCGCACGCACGAGGTGGTCGGTCTCGAAGCGCTGATCCGCTGGCGCGACGAGGCCGGGGAGATCCAGGGACCGGGCGATTTCATCTCGCTCGCCGCGGAGCTCGGATTGATCGATCAGATCACGCATCTGATGCTGGCCGAGACCGTGGCGGCCATGGAGGTCATCGACGACGTGTTCGGCCCGGAGACGACGATCAGCATCAACGTGGCGGCGATCCAGGCGGGCAATCGCGACTTCATGCGCGGCCTGATCGACGACCTGAAGGCGACCGGGTGCGCGCCCCGCTTCATGCTCGAGCTCACCGAGGATGCGTTCATCGCCAAGAACCAGTTCCAGAGCGAGATCCTGCCGATGCTGCGCGAGATCGGCGTGCGCGTGTCGATCGACGACTTCGGCACCGGCTATTCGTCGCTGTCGGCGCTTGCCGACATCACCGCCGACGAGATCAAGATCGACCGCTCGTTCATCACCGACATCCACAAGCGGCCGCGCAGCCAGAGCGTCCTCAAGGCGATCGAATCGCTCAGCCTGGCGCTCGGCATGAGCATGGTGGCCGAAGGCGTGGAAACGTTCGAAGAGCTGGCCTACCTGCAGGCGGCGAGCCGGATCCGCTACGCGCAGGGTTTCTATTTCGCCAGGCCGCTGTTCCTCGGCGACATCGCGCGCCAGGGCCTCGACGAGTTCGAGCGGTCAAGCCCGGCCTTGCGCGAGGCGCCCGAGCACCGGGTCGCCTCCGTGGCGGGCATGCGCAGCGGGCAGTCCTCGCGCCGCGGCTGAGCGCCTGGATCACCCGCCCGGCGTCGCCGGCGTGCGCTTGAGCAGCTTGAACCGGTCGGGGTCGAGCCCGAGCCCCGCCTGGCCCGCCTGCGGCGCGAGCGGTGCGCGCTCGGCGAGGGAAGAATCCTCCGACACCGGCTTCTGATCCGACGTCGCGCCGCGCCAGCGTTCGAGCACGGCGGCGACGAACTCCCGGTCGATCGCCGGGTTGAATTCCACGCCGGCGTCCTTGAGGGCCTCGCTCTTCGGCAGCAGCTGCGGCGGCAGCTCCTTGAAGCTCAATCGGGTCGGCAGCGCCACCCCTTCGCCGAACGCAAGGACCTCGCGGGTTCCCAGCGAGGGCAGGAAGGCCAGGAGATCGGCGGCGGTGTCGGCGACGGCGGAGCGCAGCAGCGCCTGGTCGCGATCGTTCGTCATGCGCATGGCGAACAGGGTCGAGCATTGCGACAGGATGGTCGGGTCGAGCTCCGCCGGCCGTTGCGAGATCAGCCCGAGGAAGACCCCGTACTTGCGTCCTTCCTTGGCGATGCGGGAGATCGAGCGGCGCGTCGGCCCGAAGCCGACGTTATGGTCGGCGGCGACGTAGCGGTGAGCTTCCTCGCACACCACCAGGAGCGGGGCCGCGCCGTCGCTCCACAAGCCGAAATCGAATGCCATGCGGCACAATACCGATACCACGGCATCGACCACTTCGGATGGGAATCCGGCGAGCTGCATGACGGTCATCGGCACGCCTTCGGGAGGCAGCCGGAAGATGGTTGCGAACACCTCCGCCATCGTGTCGCCGCCCACGTTGGCGTTCTCGAACATGAACGCATAGCGGGAGTTGTTGCACACGGTCTCGATGCGCGTGATCAGCCGGTGATAGAGCATGCGCGACGAGCGGTTCTCCAGCTTCCCCATGCGGGAATCGAGCAGGCCGACGAGATCGGCCATGCGATAGGGCACCGGGTTGTCGAGCGAATAGGCAGCGCTCTTCACGTCGGGGCGGCGCGCGCCGGGGCGCTCGCTTGCCGCGCGGTATTGCGAGTAGGCGGCCTTCGCCAACGGGATCACCTCGGCGAGGATCTCGACCTCGTCCTGCGAGCCGGGGCGTCCGGCGAAGAACACGTCGACGATCTCGTCGAAATTGAACATCCAGAACGGCAGCTTGAGGTTGGCCGGGCTCAGCACCTGGGCGCGCTCGCCGAAGCAGCGGTCGTACTCGTTGTGCGCATCGAGCACGAAGATCCGCAGGTCGGGCCGCACGTGCAGGACATGATGCAGGATTAGGGCAAGCCCGCTCGACTTGCCGACGCCCGTCGTCCCGAGCAGCGCGAAATGCTTGCTCAGCATGTCGGTTGCGTCGACATAGGCGCCGATCGCCTCGTCCTGGTGCAGGTCGCCGATCTCGATCACGGTCTCGCCGGACAGGTTGAACACCAGGCCGAGCTCGGCTTTGCCGACCGGCAGAACCGGGTCGCCGATCGCCGCATAGGTCGAGACGCCGCGCCGGAAATGGGCGGACGCCGTCGCCGGCTCGCGAATCTCGCCGATGACGTCGATACTGGCGAGTGCCGGTGCAGCCTCGCCGTGCGCCTGAGGCGGCGCCGAAACGTCGGTGATGACGCCGATCAGGAGCGAATTCCAGGCGCGGACCCCGACGAACCGCCCCACCGTGACGGGGGCCTGCGCGTCGGCAAGCTCGGACACCGGCATCAGCGCGACCGATACCTTCGCGCCGCGGACCGAAACGACGTGTCCGCACGGCGTGCCAGCGTGAATCTGGCGGTCCTCGTTGGGGAAATCATCGGGGCGCGACATGGTTTCTCGTCCCTTCAGGATGTCAACCGATTTTGGCGCGATGGTGCGAGAGTGCGGTACAAGGTTGTAGACTCCCTTAAGTTTCGCCTGCGCAATTGTCGTGCGGCACACGGCTGCAAGCGTGGTTAATGTTTCCTTACGGGAATTCCCACGAAACAGAGCGCGCAACATTGAAATAAAGTCCCGCTCCGAGGACATCACGGCGAAACGAGAGCGGATTACACGGCCATATGAGAAGCGCCGACCCCGAGCCCGTCTCGGCGGACCGGCGCCGACGACAGGGTACAGGGGAGTGCGGCATGCGCAGGGTGGCGGGTGCTTGTTCGGCGATCGTCTTCATCATAGGGGCAATGGCGGTCTGGTCGCAGACCGCGCGCACCACGAATGCGGCGGGCTCCGCCGCAGTCACCGAGCGCAGCGTCGAGGCGAGCCCAGCCGCCAAGGTGGCCGAGCGTTTCCCTACGACCACCGAGATGTTCCTCCCGCTCGAGTTGGTTCGCCGGCCGGACACGGCTGAGCGCCAAACGGTGGCCGCTGCGCCCGCCGATCCGGCGCCGCTGCGCCCGCGTACGACATTCCCCGAGCCGCGGGTCGGGGCGAATGCCGCCGCGTTCGTGCCCGTAGCAAATGTCAGCCGGGTTGCGGCGACGTCGTGCCGGCAGGATCTCGCGGCCATGACGGCCCGCCTGGAGCGGGCGCTGGCGCAGGCCCGGCAGGGCAAGTCAGCCCCGGATGTAGATACCTGCGCCGCCTATCGGCGCGACTTCTTCGAGGTGGTGAAGGCGCGCGAAGTCACCGCCCTTTGCAAGACGGGAACCGAGCGTGCCCAGGATCTCGGCCGGATCGATGCCGCGGTCGAGAACATCAACGGCGCCATCGCGATGAGTTGCGGCACCTGAGCGCCAGGACGGGAGCACGTCCCAGCCCGTTCGGACTCGGGGCGTGCTCTTAGTCTTGCTATGGTGTCGAAGCTTCTGCAGAGCCCGACAGGCTCACCTCGACGCAGTCCCGATAGACTGGCGGGCGGGAAATGAAGCCGCCAGACACCAGGCTGTCGGCGAGCCGCGCAAAGCCCTGCGGCGAGATCTCCGGCGAACGCGACCAGATGCCGGCTTCGCGATAGCGCGCGAGCGAGCTCGCCAGGAGGTCGGGGGCGACATCGGGGAAGAACGTCGCCGTCACGTCGGCCAGATCTTCCCCCCTGTGCCCGGCGAGCCAGTGCTGCATGCGGGCAATCGCGCGCGTCATGGCGGCAAAGGCCGTACGATGGCACGCGATCCCGTCATGGCTGGCGATGAAGCTCGTATAGACGGTCGGGCCGCGCGCGCTCGCCGCATAGAGGATGTTGCCGGTGCGCTGCTGGAGAGCCATCGAGACGAACGGCTCGAACAGCTGCACCACGTCGAGCTCTCCGCTGCACAGGCGTGAAAGATTCTCCCGCATCGGCCGGTCGGCCACGCGCGCAAGCCCGTCGGGGTCGATGCCGTGCTCGCGCAGATCGTGCTGCAGACACATCCAGGGCGTTGGAACTTCCGAGACCGTGGCAAACCGCAGCCGTGGCAGGTCTGTCAACGGGAATGCGGCGCGATCCCCACGCCCGACGAGGAAGAACGGATCGCGCGCGACGACCTCGCAGAAGCAGACGAGCGGCGAAGACGAGTCCTGGTCGCGTGCCTTCATCACCCGCATCGGCCCGCCCCAGGTGACGTCGACTTCGCCGTCGAGGAGAGCCCTCACGGCGTCGCCCGGCACCGAGGAGTCGCGGAACTCGATGTCGATGCCCTCCTGCGCATAGAACCCGAGCGTCTGGGCCGCATAGAACGGCGCATAGAAGAGAGCGCGGAAGTTCTCCGCGAGCCTGACGTGCATGAAAGACATCCGCGGTTGCAATCGATGAAGGGGCTCGAACGGATTGCCGTTCTTTTCCGCCCGTATTGCACATCCATTCGTCACGCGCATCATTGACCGGGATTTTTCCTCCCGCCTAACATGGCCGCATGAGCATCGAACGCCTCCGTCTCCTCCTTGCCGCCGTCGCCCTCCTGGTTCCCGCTCCCCTTGCCGCCCAGGGCAGCTACCCGAGCCGCCCGGTGCAGCTGGTCGTGCCGGTTCCGCGGGCGGGACGCCGGACGCCTATGAGACGTTCATGCGCGCGGAGCAGGCGCGCTGGCGCGAGGTGGTGAAGCAGGCGGGCATCGAGCCGGAATGAACGGCCGAGCGAACGAGGTTGCGATGACGACCCTCCGGGTGATTGCCGCGCTGGCGGCGCTCGTCGTCACGGCGACGCAAGCTGCGTCGCAGGATTGGCCGAGCCGGCCCGTCACCATGGTGGTGCCGTTCGCCGCCGGCGGGCCGATGGATACGTTCGGACGCATCCTCGCGCTGCGCATGAGCGAGCTCCTGCGCCAGCAGGTGGTGGTCGAAAACGTCGGCGGCGCCGGCGGGATGACCGGGTCCGCCCGCGTGGCGAAAGCCACGCCCGACGGCTATCAGTTCGTGCTCGGCAACGTCGGGACCCATGCGGCGAGCCAGACGTTCTATAAGAACCCGCTCTACAATGCGGCGACCGATTTCACGCCGGTCGGGCTGTACGCGGAAGTGCCGTTCCTCCTGGTCGCGCGCAAGGACCTGCCGGCGCAGACGCTGCGGGAGTTCGCCGCCCATGCCAAGGCGAACCAGGCGCAGATGCAGTACGGCTCGGGCGGCAGCGGCTCGGCCACCCACCTCGCCTGCGTGCTGTTGAACACCGCGCTCGGCGTCAACGTCACGCATGTCCCCTACCGCGGCGGCGGGCCGGCGATGCAGGACCTGATCGCCGGCCGCATCGACTACCAGTGCCTCGATACAGCCCTTGCGATTCCGCAAGTCGAGAGCGGCGCCATCAAGGCAATCGCGATCCTGTCGCGCGAGCGCTCGCCCGTCCTGCCGTCGCTCGCGTCCGCGCACGAGCAGGGGCTCGCCGATTTCGAAGCGACCAACTGGAGCGCCGTGTTCCTCCCCAAGGGTACGCCGGCGCCAATCGTCACGCGCCTGCATCAAGCCCTGGTGGCGACCATGGACACGCCGGCAGTGCGGGAGCGGCTACGTGAGCTCGGCTCGACGGTGGTCAGCGCGGACCGCCGTTCGCCCGACTACCTGCAGAGTTTCGTCGCCGGCGAGGTCGCCAAGTGGGCCGCCCCGATCGAGGCGAGCGGCGCGGCGGTCGAGTGAAGAGCCGTTCACGGGACAACGCTAAGGCGGCGGGCAGGGCGCGAAGGGCTGGCAGGTCGTGAGCATCTCGGCGAGCGCCGCCTTGTGCTGGTCGACCCAATGTTTCATGCACAGGCCGGCCTGGAGGTGCCCATCGCGCGGCGAGGCGGCGATCAATTCCGCCTGGTTGAGCGGAAGCTCGATGCCGCAGGCGGCGGAGTGGCGCTGCGTGCGCACGGGAATCGTGACCGGAAGGGCGGAGTTCCCCGCCCACACCTCGACCGCATAGACGCGCTCGTTCCCCTCCTCCTGCACGCTGACGGCGCGTCCCCAAAACAGGAGCGGGACCTTGCGCATGACCTCCTGCGGCGTTGCCGGCGGCCGCACGCAGCTGCAGCTGAGCGCCGGCGCGCTCGAGCTCAGCCACGCGGCCAGCATCGTGGCGAGCATCAGGAGCTTTCGGCCGTCTCGCATGGGATCCTCGGTTGCCAGGTTGCGCTCATGCCACCGCGTCGGCCGCGACACAAGGGATGTTCATCGCGGCGAAGCTCGCGAGCGTCGCCTGCATGGAGCCCTCGACGTCGATGCCGCGACAGGCCTCGGGGATGACCACGACGCCGAAGCCCTCGCGGTGGGCATCCTCGGCCGACCAGCGCACGCAAAAATCGAGCGCGAGACCGACCAGGACGATGCGCGTCAGGCCGCGCTCGCGCAGATAGCCGGCGAGCCCGGTCGGGGTCTTCCGATCATTCTCGTAGAGCGCCGAGTAGGAATCGATCGCGCGGTGGTAGCCCTTGCGCAGCACCAACTCGGCGTGCGGAATGTGCAGGTCCGGGCGGAATTGCGCGCCTGCGGTCTCCTGGACGCAATGATCCGGCCACAGGATCTGCACCCCATAGGCGACCGCGATCGTCTCGTACGGCTTGCGGCCGGGATGCGTGGAGGCAAACGACTGATGGCCGGCGGGGTGCCAGTCCTGCGTCAGCACCACATGCTGGAACTTCGCTGCCAGCCGGTTGATCAGCGGAACGACCTCATCGCCGCGCGGCACCGCCAGGTTGCCGCCGGGACAGAAGTCGTTCTGGATGTCGACGACCAGCAGGACGTCGGTCTGCCCGATCTTGTCACTCATGGGGCGCCTCCCTCGCATTCGGGCTCTCCCTTACGGAACATATCGGAATTTTTGTTTCTGATTCGCGTGTTAGCCTTTGCAATCTGCTGTTGACCAATGCGATTACGGCGCTGACCGCCATGTATGCCATGCGCATGATGAAAGCCATGGCCCGGCCCGGCGATATGGTCCGGCGGGTGGTGCAGCAGAAGCTGGACGCAATTCTCACCCGCGCGGCGTGAAACCTACGCCGAGGACGCCGAAAACCGCAGCAGGATGCGGGCGACCAGGCGGATCGGAAACGTCGCGGCAATCAGGAGCATGCGTCCCGTCGCATTGATCGCGCACCCGAGCGCGTCGAGTGCGCCTACGGTTGCCTGGAAGCCCGACACGGTGCCCACGCAGACGGCCCGGCCGCATCGCCCGATGGTCCATACGGTAAGCGCCACGGATCGGCGAATCGGCGGGATCGATTGGGTCGCGCAGCGGGCCGCAAGACGCGATCCGCTCCGGCACGCCAGGACGCTCGCACGCGCGCCGCGATAGACCGCCCAGCACAGATCCTCCCAGGCGCGCCAGCTGACGATTGCCCAGCCGATCAGCCACCTGCTTGCCCGCGGTGTCGTGGTGGTGGCGAAGGCGACGCAGCGCACGCCGCCCACCCAGGCCGCCCGCCGCAGCGGCGCGGTGAGCCTCCAGGCCAGCGCGGTGACGGGATCGGCGAGCCTGCTGGCGAGGTTGAGGGTGGCACCCAGCAGGAGACCGGTCGCGAGCACCATGACGGCGGGTGCGAGGCCGACGACCACCAGGGTCATGAGACGTTGCCACAGGGGCTCGGCCACCACGACCACGTAGGCGAGCGCAACGATCAGCGGAACGAAGGCTGTCAGAATGCCGAGGCGGCAGGCGACGCTCGCCCAGCGCCTGAGTGCCGCTGCCGGAGCCGACAGCGGGGCAGGGGAACCGGATTCGGTGACGAACGGCTTCAGCGGCGCTTCCTGCATCGCGAACACGGCCTGGGACATGCCTCCGCTCCCCGACAGGGCCGCGGCGCAGCCCCGGCGGACATTAGTGCCAAGAAGGTGAACGCGAGCTTACCAGCGGGGGCTTACCCAGCGTCACGCTAGTGTCCCGGTTCCGACGTTCGTATCACTTTGCCGCATCCTCTCGTACGAACGTCGGAACCAAAGGGACACGAGCAAGCATATGATTCTAGTGTGGCTTTGGATTTGACGTTCCTATGAAGGAATCGCCGCAAATGCTGATAGAAACGTCAAATCCGCCACACTAGGTCATCCGGCACGCCCCAGATATGCGGCGATCACCCGCGGGTCCCGCAGTACGTCGCCCGGCAGCCCCTCGGCCAGGGTGCGGCCGTAGTCGAGCACATGGATGCGGTCGGCGAGGTCGGCGACCATCTGCATGTCGTGCTCGATCCACACCATGGTGATGGCGAGGTCGTGCTTGATGCGCAGGATGAAGCGCGCCAGGTCCTCGCGCTCGTCGCGGTTGAGGCCGGCGGAGGGCTCGTCGAGCAGCATGAGGCTGGGCTCAAGGGCAAGCGCGCGGGCGAAGCCGACCAGCTTCTGGATACCGAACGGGAGGCCCGCCACCGGCGCGTGGCGGTAGCGCTCGAGCTCGACGAAGGCGATGATCCGCTCCACCGCCTCACGATGGCGCATTTCCTCGCGCCGCACCGGCGGCAGGAACAGCAACTCGGCGAGCGGATTGCTGCGGATGCGGGCGTGCCGGCCGGTGAGCAGGTTGTCGAGCACGCTCATCTCGCCGAACAGCTCGCCGTGCTGGAAGGTGCGTGCAAGGCCGAGCCGCGCGATCTCATGCGGCGCGCGCCCGGCGATCTCCGCCCCGCGAAACAGAATGCTGCCGCGCCCGCGATAGAGCCCGTTGATGCAGTTGAGCACGCTGGTCTTGCCGGCGCCGTTCGGCCCGATCAGCGCGAACAGCTCACCCGACGCCACCGCAAACGACACGCCGTCGAGCACGGTGAGCCCGCCGAAGCGCAGGTTGAGCGCGGCCACCTCGAGCTCAGCCATACCATCTCCGGCTGCGCCGATACTGCTTCACGTCGCGGTAGCTGCGGCGCCCGCCCGCCGCCTGCCCGAGGTAGAATTCCTGAATGTCGGCGTGGCTGCGCAGCCGCTCGGCGCTGCCGCCGAGCACCATGCGCCCGTTCTCCATGACGTAGCCATAATCCGCGATGTCGAGCGCGAAGGCGGCGCTCTGCTCCACCAGCAGAATCGTGAAATCAAGCTCGCGGCGGATGTCCACCAGTCGGCGCAGCAGGTCCTCCACGACAACCGGCGCGAGGCCGAGCGAAAGCTCGTCGACCAGCAGCAATTGCGGGCCGCAGACGAGCGCGCTGGCGAGCGCCAGCATCTGCCGCTCCCCGCCCGACAGCAGGCCGCCGAGACGGTTCCTGAGGTCGCCCAGCCGGGGAAAGAACGCGAGCGCCTGCGCTTCGCGGCGGCGGCGCTCCGCGCCGCCGATCGCGCGGCTGACCGGCGCCGCGAGGTTTTCCGCCACGGTCAGGTTGGGGAAGACCTTGTCGCGCTCGGGCACCAGTGCGATGCCGCGCGCGGTGATCTCGTGCGGCAACCGATTCTCGATTGCCTCGCCGGCGTAGACGATCGTGCCTTCGGTGACGCGGGCATCGTCCAGCCCGAGGAAACCGGAAATGGCGCGCAGCGTCGTGGTCTTGCCGGCCCCGTTGGTGCCGAGCAGCGCCACGATCTGCCCGCGGGGAACGCTGAGCGTGATGCCCTGCACGGCGGTGATCGCGCGCTGGTACACCACCTCGAGCTTGTCGACGGCGAGCAGCGGCACGGTGCTCATCGGCGCGACCCGGCGGTCGGCCGATGGCGGAACGGCCACAGGAGAAAGTAACTCTGGATGCGGCGCCAGACGCCGGTGAGCCCGAGCGGCTCGAAGATCAGGAACAGGATCATCACCAGGCCGAAAGCAGCGTAATTGACGGCGAAGACCTCCCCCGCATAGCGCTGCGCGCCCGGTAGCGACAGCAGCGCCCCCTCGATCCAATAGGGGAACAGCGTCACGAATACGGCGCCGAGCAGCGCCCCCAGCAGCGATCCCATGCCGCCGATGATGATCATCGCGACGTACTGGATGGTGAGGAACAGCGAGAAGGCTTCGACCGAGACGAACCCGCGGTAGTAGGCGAACAGCGCGCCGGCGACCGCGGTGATCGCCGAGCTGATCACGAAGGCCAGGAGCTTGTAGCCGGCGATGCCGATGCCGAGCGCCTCGGCGACGGTCTCGTGCGCGCGGATCGCCGCGAAGGCGCGCCCGGTGCGGCTGCGCAGGAGATTGAGGCAGATCAGCAGGGTAAGGACGGCGGCGGCGAGCAGGACGAAATACCAGGCGCGCCCGTCGGTGAGCGACAGGCTCCCGAGCTGCGGCGGGTCGATGACGATGCCGGTGGAGAAGCCGCGCTTCGTCTCGTACTCGCCGCCGAGATAGACCACGATGAAATGCAGCGCGAGCGTGCTGACCGCGAGATAGAGCCCGCGCAGCCGCAGCGAGGGGAGGCCGAAGATCACGCCGAGCGCGCCGCCCACGACGGCGGCAGCCGGCAGCGTGATCCAGAACGGCGCGTTCGCTTCGCGCACCAGGATGCCGACCGTGAAGGCCCCGGCAGCGAGCAGCCCGGCATGGCCGAGCGAGATCTGTCCGGCGTGGCCGGTGAGCAGCATCAGCGACAGCGAACCGATGGCGGCGAGGAAGACCTGGCAGGCGAGGTCGAGCTGGAACGGCGAGGCGAGGAAGGGAAAACCGATCAGCGCCACCGCGAACAGGCCGACGCAGAATCCCTCGAAGCGGGTCTGCACCAGCGCGAGGTCGGCCCGATAGTCGGTGCGGAAATAGCCGCTCGCGCGCGGGGTACGGCTAGACACGGTCGAGTTCCTCGCGCGTGCCGAACAGGCCCCACGGCCGCACGATCAGCATGGCGATCAGCACCAGGAACGGCACCACGTCGGACAGGAGCGGATCGACATAGTGGATGAGCAGGACCTCGGCGCCCGCCACGATCAGCGCGCCCGCGAGCGCGCCGGCGAGGCTGTCCAGCCCGCCCACCAGCGCGGCCGGAAACGCCTTCAACCCGATGATCACCATGGTGCTGGTGAGGCCGGAATCGAGCGCGATCAGCATGCCGGCGAGCGAGCCGGTCAACGTCGACAGGCTCCAGGCGAGCGCGTAGATGGCATGCAGGTTGATGCCGCGCTGCGCCGCGAGCAGCGGGCTCTGCCCGGCCGCGCGCATGCGCACGCCCCAGCGGCCGAAGCGCAGGAACAGGAACAGCGCGGCGTAGACCACCGCGGTGGTCGCCACCAGCAGGGCCGCGAAGGTCGAGATGCGCGCGCCGCCCGGCAGCGCGATCGGCGGATTGGCGAGCGCCAGCGCCTGCGCCGGATACTGCTGCTGCGCCGACCAGATCAGCACGACCGCGCCGCGCAGCAGGATGCCGAGCGCGACCGTGGCCAGCACCGCAGCGAGCACCATCTCGCCGGTCATCTTGCGCATCAGCAGCACGTAGACGAGCCCACCGACCAGGAGGCTCAGCACGAGCGCCGCCGCGAATGCGGTCAGCGGATGGCCGACGAACAGCGAGGCGGTCGCCAGCAGCATATAGGCGCCGAGCATCATGAGCTCGCCATGCGCCAGGTTGAGCACGCGGCTGACGCGATAGATCAGCACGTAGCCGCACGCGGTCAACGCGTAGATCGCGGCGAGGACCAGGATGTTGACGGCGAGCTGCACGAAAACCTCGTTTCACGTGGCCCAAAATGCTGCGCTTGCATTGCTCTCGCCAAATCCTGCGCTTCCGCTCCCCTCCCCCCACGCGCTCTTCCGCGTGGTGGGGAGGGGTTCTGGCGCGCGTAGCGCGCCGGGGTGGGGGGCTCTTGCTGAGCAGAGAAGTCGCATTCGCTTGAGAATGAGAGAGGCCGGCGCACGCGATCGTTTCCTACGGAATCCCATGGATTGGAGAGTCACAAAGCGCCCCCCACCCCTGACCCCTCCCCACCGCGCAAGGGCGCGGGGGGAGGGGAACCGAAACTCAGTGCCCTGGATTCTCAAGGAGGGAAATCTCGACGTCTCAAGCAAGTCGACGTTACTTCACGTCGTACGGCGTCCAGTCCTTGGCGACCGCGATTGCCGATTTGCCCGTGTCCCAGCGATAGACCCGATAGTACTGGCGGGTGCGAAAATGGTTCTCCTTGGTCCATTCGATCGGGCCGCCGCGCAGGCCCTTGGTGTCGATTTTCACGGTCTCCAGCGCGGCGCGCACTTTTGCCGCGTCGGCCGGCCACCCGGCTTGTTTCAGGGCGGCCTCGATCACCATGCCGGCGAGCCAGCCCTCGGTCATCTGGCTGCCCGGGTAGCTCGAATTCGCCTTTTTGGCGGCATCGGCGATCTCCTGGTGGATCGGCAGACCTTCCTGGAACAGCGAGTTGGCGCCGATCACGTAGAAGCCCGGGTCCTTCAGGCGCGCGAGCTCGGCTTCGGCCTCGAGATGCGACCACGCGATGTAGCTGCCCTGCCAGCCGAGCCGGCGCAGCGCCTCGAGCGTGCGCACCTGCGTCACCCACGGCGCCCATGAGAACACCCAGTTGGCGCCCGCATCCTTGAGCTTGGTGGCGAACGGCGTGTAGTCGGGCGTGGGTGGTGGGATGACCTCCTTGTCGACGACGGTCATGCCGAACGAAGGCGCCTGGCTCTCGGCAAAATCCATTTCGCCGCGCGAGAGCGGGATCGCCATGGCGGCAAAGCCGATCTTCACCGGCTCCCTGGCGGTCTCCTTGATGAAGGCGAGCGTGGCGCGGCTGTCGTAATTGGAGGCGTAGGCGGTGGTGCAGAATTGCAGCGGATCGGCGACCGGGTAGACCTCCTTCGGGCACACGCCGGTGGCAAACAGGAGCGGCACGCCGGCGCGCTTCGCCTCCGCGACGGTCGGCGCGTAGGTCGAGGACAGGCTCGCGTT
Source organism: uncultured Alphaproteobacteria bacterium (assembly GCA_963777755.1). Taxonomy (GTDB): domain Bacteria; phylum Pseudomonadota; class Alphaproteobacteria; order Rhizobiales; family Xanthobacteraceae; genus DATFWC01. The sequence continues at coordinate 115,282 of CAVZSC010000034.1, read as the reverse complement.
GATCAGCAGCACGACGTTGTCCTGGGTGATCAGCTTCTTGGCGTTGGCCGCCGCCTTCGACGGCTCGGCGGCATCGTCCTGCAGGACCAGCTTCACCGGCTTGCCGTTGATCCCGCCCGCCGCGTTGACCCGCTCCATGTAGATGCGCATCGCTTCGATCGGCGGCGCGTAGGTGCTGGCGACCGGACCCGTCAAGGCGCCGGTGAGGCCGATCACATAGGCATCCTGGGCGAGCGCCGGTGCGGCCATCGCGATGGCGGTGAATGCCGTGGCGGCGAATGCTTTGGCGCCGAGCGCTGCGATCCGTTCAGGTGCGAACATCCTGGTCCTCCGTCTCTGTTCATGTGTTGCGTGCGGCGCCCGCGCCGGCGGCGATCAGCGCATCCTCGCGGTCGTCGTACATGTCCTCGACGAACGATTTGAACCGCTCGTACATCAGCGCCCGTTTCACCTTGCGCGTGGGGGTGATCGGTTCGCCCTCCTCCTCCGGGTCGAGCGCCTTGGGAAGGATGCGGAACGCCTTGATCTGCTCGACCCGTGCAACCTCGAGGTTCGCCCGGTCGATCTCGATCTTGAGCAGGCGCTCGACGTCCGGGCTCTGCACCAGGCTGGTGAAACCCGTATAGGGGACGTTGCGGCTGCGCGCCCAGTCGGCCACCGCGTCGTAATCGATCTCGATTAGCGCGGTGAGATACTTGCGGGCGTGGCCGAACACGATCGCCTCGGAGACGTAGGGGCTCGCCCGCAGGATGTTCTCGATGAACGACGGCGAAATCGTCTTGCCGCCGGAGGTGACGATGAAGTCGCGCACGCGATCGACGATCCGGAGAGCCCCGTCGCGCCATTCGCCGACGTCGCCCGTGTGCAGCCAGCCATCGTGATCGAAGACCGATTGCGTTGCCTCCGGACTGCCGAGATAGCGCTCGAACAGATCGGGGCCGTGCACCAGGATTTCTCCATCCTCGCCGAGCCTGACCTGCAGGCTGCGCATTGCGGTGCCGACGTTGCCCGGCCGCGGGAACGGACCTGCCTGGGCGGTGATAAAGGCACCGGCGGTCTCGGTCTGCCCATAGACCTCGACCAGGTTGACGCCCCAGATCTGCCATAGCGTCATCGTCTCGGCCGCAAGCGGGGCGCCGCCGGCGATAACGAGCTCGAGTCGGTCGAGCCCGACCATGCGCAGCATGGGCGCGAAGGCGATGCGCCGCGCGAGCGCCTGCATGACGGCCGTGCCGAGACCGGCCCTGCGGTCCCAGCGCCGGCGTGCGCAGGCGCGGCCGATCCGCACGGCAAGGTCGTAGGCGCTGCGCTTGAGCACCGACGTGCCGGAAAGGCTCACCAGCATCTGCGAGGCGAATTTCTGCAAGTAACGCGGCACCGTGAACAGCACGGTCGGCGCAACCTCGAACAGCGTCGCGGGAAGATCCTCCGGCTCCTCGCCGAAATGCGGCACCAGACGCGAGAGGAGCGGCACCGTGACGGCGAGGTCGCGCCCGAAGATATGGCAGAGCGGCAGGAACACCACGGTGCGATGGTCGCGCTCGGCAAGCGTCGGATAGTGATCGACCACCGTCCAGGCGGCGGCGAGATGCTTGCCGTGGGCGATCACCGCGCCCTTGGGATGTCCGGTCGTTCCTGACGTGTAGACGATGAAGGCAGGGTCACCGGGGTCGAGCGCCGCCACCATCGCTTCCAGGGTGGCGAGCGGATCGGCCGCGGCGCTGGGCGTCGCGGTCAGGTCGGCGTAGCGGCGGAGCTTGGGGTGCCGGTAGCCGAACATCGCCGAGTGGTCGATCACCACGATGAAGCGCAGTGCCGGCAGCCGGTCGACCACGCTGAGAATCCTGTCGACGTATTCCTGGTCCTCGGCGATGAAGATGCTCGCCCCGCCGTCGTTCATCAGATAGGCGAGCTCGGACGCCGAGCAGGTCGGATAGATCCCGTAGGTGACGGCGCCGGCGCTCTGGGCGGCGAGATCGGCGATCATCCACTCCTCGCATGGATCGCCCATGATGGCGACGCGCTCGCCGCGCTCGAGGCCGAGCGCGCGCAGCCCGAGCGCGCAACCCGCTACCAGCCCGGCATAGTCGCGCCAGGTGCGCTCGCGATAGACGCCCAAATGCTTGGAGCGGAACGCAACCGCGCTCGGCGTCGCGCGGGCGCGCTCGCACAGGAGCTGCGGTGCGGTCTTGCGGCGCAGCGTGGCGAATGTCGCCTCGACGTCGTCGGTCACGCTGCCACGATCTCCTCCCTGCGGCGCCTTTGGCGCTCCGTGTGTTATCTATAACCCAATAGAAACTCGAATTCCATAGAGCGACGAGCGACCATCAGGCCCGCCGTGTGCGGCGCCTTCGCGGCTTGATCATTCCGTCGAGCACGAGCCGCGCGAACGCGTCGGCGATGCGCTCGATCGGCGCCTCCTCCTTGCGATACCAGCCGGCGGCGGCATTCGCCATGCCGAGGATCGCCAGCGTCGCCAGCCTGGTGTCGAGGTCGTGGCGGAACTCTCCGCTGCGCACGCCGTCCTTGATGACGTCCTCGAAGATGCGTTCGAGGCCGCGCGACCACTTGCCGATGCGGCGGCGGCTTTCGCTCGGCAGATGCTGGCGCTCGTTGAGGAACACCTTGACGAAGTCGCCGCGGTCGGCGAGCGGCAGGAGATGCGATCGAATCAGCCGTTGCAGCCTGTCGCCGGCGCTGCCCGAGGCGGCGGCGATGGTCTTGGCCGCCTCGACGAAGCCCTCGACGCCGTTGAGGCAGACGAGCTCGAGCGCCCCCTCCTTGGAGGGAAAGTAGTAGTACAGGCTCGCTTGGCGGATGCCGAGCACGTCGGCGATGTCCTGCGTCGTCGCCCCGTGGAAGCCGCGCTCGGCGAACACGCGGGCGGCGGCGTCGATGATCTCCGGGGCGCGCCGGCGCGGCGATCGCGATCGGCGCGCGGCGATCGGGACGACCGTCATCGCGGCAGCTCCCCGGCTGGCGACGCCCGATGCGGCGGGAACCGCCTCGCCGGCGTCATTGACTTTCATCTATACACCTATAGACAAAGGCGCTCAACCGGAGCTTCGCGATGACCAACGGCCGCCCGCCCTTCCGTGCCGATCACGTGGGAAGCCTGCTACGGCCGGCGGCGCTGCGGCAGGCATTTCGGCGACAGGCAGCGGGTGACATCGGGGAGCGCGAGTTCGCCGCCATCCAGGACACAGCCATTCGCGACGTGGTGGCGCTGCAGGAGGAGGTCGGCCTCGAAGTGGTGACCGACGGCGAGTTCCGCCGCGGCTCCTACTGGGGTCGCTTCGTGGACCGCATCGACGGCTTCGCGATTCGGCCGGCGCTGCTCAAATTCCGCGACGACCATGGCCATGAGGTCGATTTCACCGCGCCGTATGCGACGGCGGAGCTCGCGCGCACGCGTCCGCTCGCGCTCGATGAATTCGTGTTCCTTCGCGGCGTCGCGCGAGGGACGCCCAAGATCACGCTGCCGTCGCCCTCCAACATGCATTTCTACCGTTGCACCGATTTCGCGGCCGGTGATGCCTATGCGGACGTGGGAAGCTTCTTCACCGACCTCACCGCCATCTACCGGCAGGAAATCGCGGAGCTGGCCGCCGCCGGGTGCCGCTACGTGCAGCTCGACGAGGTGGCGATCGCGCTTCTATGCGATCCGGCCATTCGACGGAGCATCGAGGCGGCCGGCGACAAGCCAGATGTGCTGGTCGACCTCTACGTCGATGCGATCAATCAGTCGGTGGCCAGCTGTCCGGCCGATGTGGCGGTCGGCGTGCACATGTGCCGGGGCAATCTCAAGGGACACTATCTCGGCCAAGGCGGCTATGAATCGGTCGCCGAGCGCTTCTTCGCCGAGAGCAACGTCAACCATTTCCTGCTCGAATATGATACGCCGCGTGCCGGCGATTTCGCCCCGTTGCGCTTCGTGCCGAAGCACAAGGGCGTCGTGCTCGGCCTGGTGAGCAGCAAGACTCCGGTGCTGGAACGTCTCGACGATCTCAAGCGCCGCACCGAGGAGGCCACGCGCTACATCGACCTCGATCGACTGGCGATCAGTCCGCAATGCGGCTTCGCCAGCACGGTTGCCGGCAATCCGTTGAGCGAGGCCGACGAGCGCGCGAAGCTCGCCCTGGTGGTCGAAGCCGCGCGCGCGATCTGGCGATAGCGTGCGCATGAAACGCTTATCCACTCGGTAGCATTATCCGGTTGATTCGCGCTCAGGCTCATGGTCTGGACGGCACAATAGACCGGACAGGCAAATGTAACTCGTCCTCCGACGGTTGCTGATGTCCATCTCCGTGGCGGCAGCAATCAGACGAGTCGGAAGATCGATGAAAACGACCGTATTCAAACGTTCGGTGGTCCTCGCAGGCCGCAAGACCAGCATCAGTCTGGAGGCCGAGTTCTGGGACGGCATCCGCCAGATCGCCGCCCGGGAAGGCGTCACCACGTCGGCCTTGCTGTCCCGGATCCAAGGTGGGCGCCGCGACGGCAATTTCTCCTCGGCGGTGCGCTTGTTCGTCCTGGCGGACCTGCAGAAAGGTATCGATCCAAGCGTGCGTTTCGGGACCGACCAGCCGCATCGGCCGCATCGCCGAATTCGCCCTTGACCATCGGGAATCACATCCGAGTGGCGGGCAATGTCCGTACTCGTACCAATTTACCTTTGGCCGCGGGATTGTAATGACGCTGTGCGCCTCACATGGAGCACCCCCGATGCTGCAGATCGTTCAAGTCACCTTCGACGCTAGCGGAGCCCTGAAGCGTCGCGAGGCGTTTCCGTTTCTGTTTCCGGATCGAGACACCGCCGCCCTGTTTCTCGAAAGCCACCTCGAAACCGAATTCACAGACGGCCGTAGTGGATATGATCGGGACGACGACCGCTGGTGGGGCTGCGACGACAAGCCGGACGTCCATATCCACCAGTATGCCATTACCCCTCAGTACGCGTCGTAGGCCTATGGCACTCCCGATCTCTGGCCTGCGAGGGATGGCATGACCGCCAACGGCACTCGGCCCACGCGGGGCCGCGACTTCTATCTGGCGCGCGCGCAGCACTACGAGTCGGCTGCACAACGCGAGCCCAACCCGACCATACGGGCGGCCCTGGAGACGATGGCGCACGCCTACCGGGTGAAAGTCGGCGACGCCCTGGGCTGCATGGTCCTCGATCGCGCCTAACGCCGTCGGCATGCACGGGCGAGCCGCCGCGGCGGCGAGGGTTGTCGCGTGCATCTCGCCCGTATCGAGCGGCTGCCCGCCTGCTGTGGCCCGTGAGGGCGGATGCGCCCCGGATTCAGGCGAGGTGCCGAGGGTTCGGTCACCGGGCGCTGACACATCGCGACAATTTTTTGGCCGATTGCAACAAGACACAGGCCGCTTGTGTCGCTACTCAGCACCCTGCCGAGGGCCGGGTTGGTCGCCGGTGCGGCTACACGGGGTTCCAACGCAGCCCGTTTCGTCGAATCCCCGACATCATCTCAATCGCACGCAACCATTCACGACTGCGCCATTCGCGATGCCGACACGTTTCTTTTTCCATCTGGTCAAGGGACATCAGCGGATCACCGATCGCGTCGGCATGAAGCTGACTCGTGACGTGGTGATGTCGGCGGCGGTCATGGAGAAGGTAAGGGAGCGGTGGCCGGGCACAGCCGATCTGGACGACTGGGAGAGCTGGTCGGTCGAGATCGTCGACGCGCGGGGCCAAATCGTTCGCACGATCGCGCTGCTGTGATTTCGCGGCTGCACCAGGCTTTCCTCGGCCTCACTGCACCGGGTGCGCTTCAGGGAATTCCCACCGGCCATCGATGATTTCCGTGTGCGATCGGTAGAGCCTCCCGTGTCGTTCCCAGCCAGGCATGTTCGGGAGACAGTTGGTCGTTTCCCTTTGGCAGCCGCCGAACTGTATCGGGAACGCGCCGCCCGGTCTGACCAAAGGCCACTGCGAGGAACAACGGACCGGCCATCCGCGCAGTGTCGGGCATCCGCCTCCCTCGGGTAGAGTTCTCGTCGGCGACGGCGAAGATCGCCGCCGCCGAGCTCGCTGGTCACAGGCCCATGCCGGTGAGCCCAATGAGGAACGCAGGGCGCGTCGCCGATGAACGGAGCATCCAAGCCGGCTCCCTGCTAGGCGGCCGCATGCGTGTGCTTGCGCAGGCGCAGCGCGAAGGCCACCAGGAGGATGCCGTAGATGATCGCGTAGGCGCCGATCACGAAGATCAGCGCCAGCGCACCGGCACCCGGCTGCGCCAGCAGCACCACCCCGAAGATGACCGACACCACGCCGCCGGCAACGAGCAGCCACTCGTTGTCGATCTCCTTGCGCAGCCGGATCGCCCCGATGATCTGCATGATGCCGGTGGCGATCGCCCATGCGGCGATGAAGATCAGCAGCACGAGCGCGGTCATGCCGGGCCACAGGAACGTCACCACGCCGGCCGCGATGCCGAAGAGCCCGACGACCGCGAGCCACCAGCGCGGCGCGGGCGCGCCGCCCATGATTGCGGCCAGGATCGCGATCACGCCGTCGACCAGGGCGAAGGCGCCGTAAAAAAGGATCAGCGTGACCAGGGTCACGCCCGGCCACACGAAGGCGAGCACGCCAAACGCGATGGCGCACAGGCCCTTCAGCAACAGCAGCCACCAGTTCTTGACCAGCGCATGCAGCATCAGGCGCGACGCGCCCGCCGGATCCGTAACCTGCCCGCTTGTCATGGGAGCCCTCCCGCATCGTCGCGCTGCATGAGCAGCCGCTAAGCTCATCGAAGATCGGCGAGAATTCTCACCTTTCGCAGAAAGGCGGCCATCGGGGTTTACCCTGAATCGGTCCCAGGGCTAACCCTGAGGCACGACTGGCCTCGATGCCCTCTTCAGGTAAATATCCCCCGGCAGAGCCGGGGGCTTTAGGAATTGAGCCGCTCAAAGCGGCTGAGCTCGGGGCCGCTGAGGCGGCCCCGAGGTGGTGGCTTGGCAGATTCAGCAGTTCCTTCGTTCCTCCCACTTGGCCGCACCTCCACACGCATTGCCAGTTGGACTGGACCTGGGGACCTGGGACAAGACCCAACGGTTTGCCCTCCTGATGCATCTCCTTACAATGCGCTCTGATCCATCGATGAGGTCTCCTCTCGTGTCCTTGGCGGCTCACAATTGGAAGCTTCGTCGGTAGGTCGACTTCAGGAAATGTCAAACTGCTACTGCCACCCCGGCAGAGCCGGGGGGTCTCCCGGCTATGCTAGCTTCGGAAGCGGGGGCGCCACTGGACTCTATTCGATCGCCTCGTCCGTGCGCGCTATGTCGACGCGGGCTCGGCCGGCGCCACCCGCGGCAGGATGACCTGCACTCTCGTCCCTTCGCCGGGCTCGCTGTTGAGACTGAGCCTGCCGCCCAGGCGATTGGTCACGATGCTGTGCACCACATGCAGCCCGAGGCCGATGCAGCCCTGGTCGCGGCGCGTCGTGAAGAACGGGTTGAACGCCTGACGCCTGACATCGAAGCTCATGCCGCAGCCGTCGTCGGAGAACAGAACTTCGACCTCGTCCTTGCCGGATGCCCGCACCTTGATTCCGATCGTGCCATCCCGGCCGTCCGGAAACGCGTGCATGACCGAATTGAGGAAGAGGTTGGTCAGCACCTGCCCGTACAGTCCGGGATAGCTGTTCATCATCAGGTCGGGCGGGCATTCGAACGCGAGCGTCAGGTTGCGCTTTCGCAGGCCCGGCCGCAGCCGCAGGAGAACCTGCTCGGTGAGGTCGCGGGGGTCGAACGTGCGCTTGTTCGAGTAGATTCCGTCCGCGGCGACCTGCTTGAACGACTCGATCAGCTCGGCCGCACGATTGAGGTTGGCGACCAGTTGTGCCGAAGCCTCGCGGGTGGTCTGGAGGAAATCATTCAGGCTCGACCGCTTGAGATCGCCCCGCGCCACCTCCGCGGCGAACGTCGCGCTTCTATGCTGCAACGACGAGGCCACGGTGAGGCCGATGCCCACGGGGTTGTTGATCTCGTGCGCAACACCGGATACCAGGCGCCCGAGCGCCGCCAGTTTCTCCGCCTCGATCAACGAATTCTGGGTTTCCCGCAGGTTCCGCAGCGCCTCCTCGGCCGCATCCTTGGCGCTGCGTATCTCCTGCTCATGACGCTTGCTCTCGCTGATGTCGATGTGGGTGCCGATCCAGCCATAGATGACCCCGGCCGGGTCGCGCAACGAAACGGCGCGCGTGAGGAAAGGACGATACGCGCCGTCCTTCCCGCGCAACAACAACTCCATCTCCAATGAGGTTCCGGCTTCCAGGGCCTGCGTCCAACGATGCCGCGCTTCGTGCAAGGAGGCAGGGGGAAGAATTGTCTGCCAGTCGTGCGAGCCGACGTCCCCGGCGGGTTTTCCTGTGTAGTCGTACCAGCGATTGTTGAACCAGAAGATCCTGCCCTCCCGGTCGGCCATCCACACCAGCTGTGGAATGGAATCGGCCAGAGTATGGAACTGTCGTTCGCTTGCGTGCAGGGCGGCCTCGGCGCGCTTGCGCTCGGTTATCTCCTCCGCAGCGACGTTCACGCCGACGATGTCGCCGTTCGGGCCGCGCAGCGGGTGCCAATACGTTATCCAGGACCGTTCCTCGTTCCGGTCGGCGCGCTGGCCCGCAACCTCGATGCCGATCACGGGCTCTCCGGTCGCCATGATCGTATCGACGATGCTCTTGACCGAGTCGGCCAGAGCCGGGACGCAATCCCGAACCGAGCGGCCGATATGATCCTCGACCGAGATGCCGCATATCTCGGTGAGACGTTGATTGATCTGCAGATAGCGGCAATCGGGCGACAGGAACGCGAGGCCGATGGGCGCCGTGTCATAGATCAGCTGCAGGGCAGGCTGCTGCGCGAATGGATCGTCCAGGACACCGGGCGGCTGCCCGACGATGGTCTCACGATCCGGTTTCTGAGACATGAGTGCCTCCCTGCCTTCGATGCTTCACGCGCGTCGGGCACGATCGGGCGAGCTTCGCAGACCGGGTCATCGGGCGACCGGTCGGCGTTGCGCAACAGACGAGCCTTGCGACATCGCCGGATTGAGCGCGGCGAGAGGCGGCGCCGCACCGGTCCGCAACGTGCTGCGGTGGCGCAGCCGACGGCGCGCAGTCGCGACAGGCCGCAGCATCTGGCGCGGCGCCCAGCCAGCGGCCTCGTCCCGTGCGGGTGCGGCGAACAAGCGGTCTTCGATCAGCGCGAGTTGCCGGTCGAGGGCCCCGTCCCGCGCGGCGGCGCGAAATGCTGCGATCGTGTGCGCGGGCGCGACCGGCTCGAACCGCTCGAGCCACGCGAGCAGGGCAAAATAGGTTTTTGCATGATCGCCGGACTGGGCGGCCTTGCGCAGGGACGCGAATGCCGCAGCCTCGGATCGCCGATACGCAACGCGGCGCCGCTCGATCCAATGCCACGCGATGCGCAACGCGCGGGGCAACAGCCAGGCCAGACCAGCTAACAGGCCAGTCGCCAGCGCGACAAGAGGCCAATGCGCCGCGAGGGCGGCAACAGCGTCGCGCCAGCGCGCCCGCACCGGATTCTCGCCGGCACGTTGCGGAAGCGCGGGATTGGCCGCGACCGACAGGGCGACCGGATCGGCGCGCGCCTGCACGATCCGCTGCCCGCGCAGATCCCACCACGCGAGCTCGATGGCCGGCAAGACATAGTCGCCTGGCTTCTCGAGCATGTAGGTCACGCGATCGACGCGCGTCGCCGTCAGCACGTCGGTGCGCCGGTCGGACCTGTCCTGCAGCGTGGGCTGGTCCGGATAGACCGCAAGCCCCTCGGGCCGCGCGAAGGACGTGGCCGGCAGCAGCATCGCCGGGATGCCTTCGGCCTCGATCGTGATCGTCCGGATGACCGCATCGCCGACCTTGCGCTCGCCCGAAGCCGGCTCGACCGACTGGTGCAACGCGAGCTTCGTGGCGGCGACGAACGGATCAAGCGCCTGCGCGGCATCGGGAATGAAGGCCTCGAAGACAAGGCGCGGCAGGTCGAGCGTCGCCTCGCGGCTCGCCGGCGGCTCGGCCGCGTAGGCCACCACCACCTGCCGGTTGGCGATCACATAGGAGCCGGGCTCCTGCGGATGAATGGCGAGCTCGCGTCGCACCCCCGCATATGTCATGCCGCCGTGCGGCTCGGACATGTTGATGCTGCCGAGGTCGCGCGTCACCGCGTTACGCAGCTGGAGATCCGGCAAGTTCGGAGGGCGAGTCAGATAGTTGGGCGCGAGCAGCTCGATCCGCAGCATCACCGGCTGCCCGACGACCACGCGGGGCGGATCGAGGGTCGCGCGCAGGATCGGCTCCGGCGGACCCGACGACTGCGCACTCGCGCCGAGCGGAGCCAGCCACAGGAGCAGCAGGGGCCAGGCCAGTTTCATCGCGCCGGTCCTCCCGTGCCCGCGGCGGCCTGGATGGCGAATTTGAGCTTCAGGAAATCGGCGGGCGATGTTTGTACGGCGCGCATCCAGGCTTCCGCCGCCCTTTGCGTGGTCACGTCTTCAGGCTTGACCAGGGTGCGTTTGCCATCCTTCTGCTTGGGATCGATCCTGGTCTCGTCGGGCGGCAGGTCGGGCGCATCCTGGCCCTGCTCCTTCTGCCGGCGCTTCTCCTCCCGAGCCTCCAGCGCGGCGCGCACGATCGCGAGGTTCGTTCGGGCGGCCGCATGATCGGGCCGCACCGCGAGCACCTCCTCGTAGGCCTTGGTTGCCTTCTCGTAGGCATGGTTGTGCGCCTGCGCGTTGCCGAGGGCGAACTTGCCGTCCGGCGTTTCGACCCGAGCGAACGCCTCCGCCGCCGCGAGATAATCGTAGGCGCGATAGGCTGCGATGCCTCGCCATATCGGATCGGCAAACAGCTTGGCGGCCTGCGCATAGTCACCGCGATCGAAGGCGAGGCGTCCCTGCTGGTCGGGCGTGAGCCACAGGTTCGTGAACCAGCCGCCGTCTTCGGCACGCAGCGGGGCGGCATGCAGCAGTAGGAACAGGATCGCCCATCGGACCGTCGTGCCGCGGCGGAACCAGACGAGGCCGAGCAGCATGCACGGAATCAGAAGCCAGTAGCCCTCGTCGCGCCAGCGGGCCCCGGCCTGGTCGGCCTGCGCGGCCTGGAAGCGCGTCTCGATGCGGCGCTCAAGGGCGCGAATGTCGGCATCATCGACCGTCACCTGCACGGTCTGCGACCGCAGCCCAGCTGCGATCCGCACGGTTGGTGCCGGCGGCGCTACCGCGAGGATAAACACGCCATTGCGCCCCGCCGCCTGCCGGATCGCCGCCGGAAGGGCACCGCCGAGGTCGTCGGCGACGACCAGGATGGTCCCGGCGACCGGCTCCGTCGCCAGCGTCGCGGCGGCGAGCGAAACCGCATCCGCGACCTGCTTGCCCTGCACCGGCATCAGTCCTGGCGCAAGCGCCGCCAAGAACGGCTCGATCACAGCCGGATCGTCGGTCAACGGCATCACCAGGTGGGCGGTTCCGGCGTAGGCGATCAGGCCGGTGCGCGCACCGGCGCGCGCAGCGAGCAGGTCGCGGATCTTCTGTCTGGCGCGATCGAGGCGCGAGGGCGCGACGTCCTGGCGCCCCATCGTCGACGAGACGTCGAGCGCGATCATCAGCGGTGCCTTGTCCTCGACGAACGGCGGCAGCTCGCGCCGCCAGCTCGGGCCGGCGACCGCGACGATCGCGAGCGCCAGTGCGGCCGCGACCAGGACGGCCGGACGCAGGCGCCACCGCCGGTGCGGCTGCACGACCAGATGTGCGAGCAGGTGCGGGGCGATCATCCCCCCCACTGCACCTCGGCGCGCTCGCGGCGCAGGATGAGCCAGAGCATGAACGCCGTCGGCACCAGTGCGGCAAGCCACCACGGCCGCAGGAAATGGAACGCGAAGGCGGTGCCGTCAGGCATGCGCGGCCCTCCTCCGGGCCATCCTGGCCTCACGCAGCAGGAGCCCCAGCCAGAGCAACAGCGCAACCACGACCGATGCGCCGAGCGGCCAGTGGAACAGCGGCAGCTTGGGCCGCCACGATTGCGTCTCGAGCTTCACCGGCGCGAGCCGGTCGATCTCGCGATAGATCGCCGCGAGCCCCGCCCCGTCCTCGGCGCGGAAGAAGCGGCCGCCGGTGGTGCTCGCGACGGCGCGGAGCGTTTCGAGGTCGACGCGATTCTCGCCCCCGGCATTCGGGTCGCCGACGCCGATCGTGTGAACGACGAGGCCGCGCTGCTTCGCGATGTCCGCGGCGTGCGCGGGCGGCACCCGGCTCGCGGTATCGTTGCCGTCGGTGAGCAGGATGAGCACCTTCCGCTCCGCCCTGCTCGCCGCGAACGCATTGATCGCAAGCCCGATGGCGTCACCGATCGCGGTCTGCTGGCCGGCCATCGCCACCTGCGTCTGATCGAGCAGCGTGCGGGTGGTCGCGAGATCCTGGGTGAACGGAACCTGCACGTAGGCGCGCGTGCCGAACAGGATCAGCCCGACCCGATTGCCGCGTCGCCGCGCGATGAACTCGCCGATGACCTGCTTGACCCCTGCCAGGCGCTGCAGCATCGCGTTGTCGGACGCGCGGAAATCGACCTGGTCCATCGAGCCGGAAATATCGACCGCGAGCATGAGGTCGCGCGCCGAGACGTCATGGGTGATCGGCTCCCCCACCCATTGCGGCCGCGCCAGCGCCACGACCAGGAGACACCACACCAGGACGGCGGCGATCATCTGGACCGGCAGCCGGCGCAGTACGACGGCACCCGGTTGCGGCGTCTCGCCGGTCGCCGCGGCGAGCCGATCGAAGAAGGGCACGTGCACCGAAGCCTGCTGCTCGCGCCAGGCCGGCAGCAGCCACCATGCGAGCAGCGGCAGCGGCAGGATGGCGAATGCCCAGGGCCAGGCGAATTCAATCATGATGCGTCCTGATCCAACGGCGTACCAACGCGGTGAGCGGCATCACCTCGCCCATACCGACTCGGGACGGCTGATAGGGCGCGACGGCGAGGACGCGCCCGACGCCACGCGTAAACTCGTCGCCGCCGTAGCTGCGGTCAAGGAAGCCGAGCCAATCCGGCCCGGAGAGCGCTGCGACCTCCGCGCGGGGAAAGGCGGCGAGCGCGGTGCGGCGCACCAGCAGCGCCAGCGTGGCGGCGGCGGCCCCGAACGGCGGCCCTTTCTCCAGCGTGCGCTCGATCGCGACGAGCTCGGCGAGCGCCGCCCGCCGGTAGCGGTTCACCCACCACCATCGCGCCAGCCACCACGTGGCCACGACCAGCCCGACGATAACCAGCACGAGCGCGATGCGCGACGGCCATGTCTGCGGCCACAGGCTGACCGGCAGGGGCAGCGGAATGTCCACCAGGGCGTCCAGCGGATCGGGGGGGAGCGTTGGCGCGGCTTCAGCCATGAGCCACCCTGGAACGGCGGCCGCCTTCTCGCCCGCTGCGCGCCGGCAAGCGGCCGAGCAGGTGGCGGATCTGCTGGGCCGGATCCTCAGCGGTGCTCACGGGAAGGACCGGGACGCCGAAATCCCGCGTCCAGGCAAACACGTCGCGCAATCGTTCGCGGCTCATCTCGACGATGTTCCGCCGCACGCTGTCGCGGCCGACGTCGAGGACGACCTGCAGCTCGCCGTCGGTGACGGTCATGCGGCCGGCAGCCGGGAGCGTGCTCTGCGACGGATCGTGCACCAGAACGGCGACCACGTCGTTGTGACGCGCCATCGCACCGACGGCGCTGCGCGTCGCCACGTCGGCGCCGTCGAAATCGCTGACGACGACGATGACGGCGTCATGCAGTGCCAAGCGGCCTGCCTGCTCGAGGGCGCGATTGAGCATCGCGGGCGCGCCCATGATGCCGCGGCCGACGCCGAGCACCTGGTTCTGCGCGACGATGGTGTCGAGCAGGTGCAGCACGGTCCGCCGGCTGCGCTGCGGACGCAGTTCGACGACGTCGCGGTCGTTGAAGACGATGGCGCCCACCCGGTCACCGGCGCCCAGGATCCGCCAGGCGGCAATCGCGGCCGTTTGCGCGGCGGTCACCGATTTCATGGCCAACCGGGTCCCGAAGAACATGGCGAGGCGCTGATCGACCAGCAGCAGCCCCTGCCGGTCGCGCTCCTCGTTGAACACGCGCAGGTGCGGCTTCTGCAGGCGCGCCGTCACCTTCCAGTCGATCGCGCGCACGTCGTCGCCCGGCCGATAGGTCCTGATCTCTTCGAAATTGAGCCCGCGCCCGCGCATGCGCGACGCATAGCGCCCGGACAGCAGGCTGTGCACCGGTTGGCGCGGCAGGAACGATACGCTCCGCGCCTTGTGCTCGAGCGCGATCAATTGATCGAGATCGACATAGACGCCGGGGACCGCTGGTGCGCTGGGCATCCTCAGACCTGTAGGGTGGGCAAAATCGCAGGGCACGTCGTATCCGCGTGGGCAAAGGCGCTCGGCGATTTTACCCACGCGTCAAGGCCGACGAAGCGCGCCTTTGCCCACCCTACGCACCCCGTCATGGCGGCACCCTCACGCCGCCGCCACCATGCTCGCGATCTTGTCGACCACCTGATCGGCCGTCACGCCTTCGGCGATCGCCTCGTAGCTGAGGATGAGGCGGTGGCGGAGGCAATCATGCATGACGGCACGCACGTGATCGGGCGTGACAAAGGTCGCGCCGTCGAGCCACGCCCGCGCGCGTGCGCAGCGGTCGAGGGCGAGGCTGCCGCGCGGGCTCGCGCCGACCTGGATCCATTTGCTCAACGGCTCGCCGTAGCGGCCCGGGAACCGCGTCGCGTAGATCACGTCGACCATGTACTTCTGCGCGAGGTCGGAGACGAAGATCCTGTCGATCTCGCCGCGCGCGTCGAAGATCGCCTGCTGCGGCACCGGTGCCGGCTCCGCCGCCTGCTGCTCCGGCGCCTGGGCATTCTCCTCGCGGTTGAGCTTGATGATCTCGCCTTCCACCTCCTCGCTCGGGTAGGTGATGACGACATGCGTCAGGAAGCGGTCGAGCTGGGCTTCGGGCAGCGGATAGGTGCCCTCCTGCTCGATCGGGTTCTCGGTCGCCAGCACCATGAACAGGGCCGGCATCTTGTAGGTCTTGCCGGCTACAGTGACCTGGCGCTCCTCCATCGCCTCGAGCAGCGCCGACTGCACCTTGGCGGGAGCACGGTTGATCTCGTCGGCAAGCACGAGGTTGGCGAAGATCGGCCCTTTTTGGAAGCTGAACTGCCCGCCCTTGTCGGTCTGCACGTAGATCTCGGCGCCGGTCACGTCCGACGGCAGCAGGTCGGGCGTGAACTGCACGCGCGACAGGTCGGCCGCGAGATTCTTCGCCAGCGTCTTGACGGCGCGCGTCTTGGCGAGGCCGGGCAGGCTCTCGATGAGCAGATTGCCGTTCGCCAAGAGGCCGATCAGCATGCTCTCGACCAAGTGGTCCTGGCCGAGCACGGATTTGCCGATGCGCGCCTTGAGCTCGAGGATCGCGCCGCGCGCCGGTGAGCCCGTCTTCGCTGACGGCACTGGCGGAGACAGGCTGTCTGGGCTGATGGTCGACATTCGGAGCACCAGCGCGTTGTGACGATTCAGCTCTTCTGCTGCGAAAGCTTTGCCATCACGTCGTCGAGGTTGAAGCTCGCGGGCTTCTGCCGGATCGGGAAATCCCTGAAGCTCTCGAGCCATCGGGCCACCAGCGCCTGCGTGGGCACGATCACGAACGACCGGTCAAAAAACCACTTCTCGTATTCGAACGACGAATCGCCCCGCTCGAATGGATCGGCCCGCAAGTTGTAGAGCTTTGGCGCACGCAGATTTGTGAATGCCTTCCTCCAGACGTTGATGCCCTCGTGCTCCTGTGCCTTGAAGACGACCTTCCATTCGTTCACGCGTACTGCCACGAGCTCGCCGTCATCGTTCCAGTAGAGGAACTCCTTGCGCGGGGATTCCTTCACTTCGCCCTTGAAGAAAGGAACCAGGTTATGGCCGTCGAGGTGGACCTTGAAACTCTTGTTGCCCACCTGCTGGCCTTTCAGACATTTGGCCACGAGGTCGGGATCGCCACCGGCGGCGGCGAATGTCGGTATCAGATCGTAGTGCGAAAAGAACTCGTTGTAGACCGTGCCGGGCCTGATCACGCCGGGCCACCGGATCAGCATCGGCACGCGGTAGCCGCCTTCCCAGTTGGTCGCCTTCTCGCCGCGGAACGGGGTGCTTCCACCATCCGGCCAAGTCATTACCTCGGCCCCATTATCGCTGGTGTAAAGCACGATTGTGTTGTCCGCGACCCCGAGGTCGTCGAGCTTCTTCAGCAGCTGACCGATGTGGCCGTCGTGCTCGACCATGCCGTCGGGATAGAGCCCGTAACCCGTCTTGCCCTGCGAGTCCGTCTTGAGGTGCGTGTTGACATGCATCCGAGTCGAGTTGAAGTAGCAGAACCATGGCCTGTTCGCTCGGTGCTGCCGGTCGATGAAGTCAATCGCCGCAGCGCAGGTTTCGTCGTCGATCGTCTCCATCCGCTTACGCGTCAGGGGGCCGGTATCCTGAATGCGGCCGTCCGCAGTCGACTTGATCACGCCACGTGGGCCAAAGCGTCTGCGGAACTCAGCGTTCTTGGGATAGTCGGGATTCTCCGGCTCCTCCTCGGCGTTGAGGTGGTAGAGGTTGCCGAAGAACTCATCGAAGCCGTGGTTGGTCGGAAGGAACTCGTCCTTGTCGCCCAGATGGTTCTTGCCGAACTGCCCAGTGGCGTAGCCGAGCGGCTTGAGCACCTCGGCGACGCTCGGATCTTCCGCGCGTAAGCCAATGTCGGCACCGGGCAGCCCGACCTTGGTCAGGCCGGTGCGGATCGGCGACTGTCCGGTGATGAAAGCGGCGCGGCCGGCCGTGCAGCTCTGCTCGCCGTACCAGTCGGTGAACATCGCGCCCTCGTTGCCGATGCGGTCGATGTTCGGCGTGCGGTAGCCCATCATGCCGCGATGGTAGATGCTCGGATTGAACCAGCCGATGTCGTCGCCCATGATCATGAGGATGTTGGGCTTGCGGCCGGCCGGCGCGGGCTGCTGCTGCGCCTGCGCGGGGTGCACTGGCGCGCTCGATCCCAACGCCGACGCCGCTGCCAGCGTGGTGCCGGCGAGAAGGACATTGCGGCGGTTCACACGACGCGAATTGCGATCGTCCTCGGACACCTTCGGCGTGCTATTTCTCGTCCGCTCGTCACTCACGATCCATCTCCTCGCAAAGCGTTGGATGCTGACTCTTCGTGTCGCACCGGCCGGTCATGATGGTCGGCAGTACTGTTCAAGCCTCCTTCATTGCGAATGCACCGCCTCAAGCTGCCGCTGCATCTTCTCGATGATTTGATCGACGCTGAAGCTCGCCGCGCGCTGGCGCGGCGGGTACTCCTTGAAGGTCGCCAGGAATTTGCCGACTTCTGTCTGAGCGGCGAAGATCAAATACGGCTGGGAGATGAACCAATCGTAGTAGGTGTTCGATGTGATGTCGGCCCGCTCGTATGGATCGGCGCGCAGGTCGAACAGCTTGGGCAAGCGCAGCGTCGTGAACGGCTCGGCCCACACCCGCATGGTGCCCGGCGCCCGCTGTTCGGCGAACACGATCTTCCAGTTCTCGTAACGCATGGCGACCAGCTCGCCATCGTCGTTGAAGTAGTAGAACTCCTTCCGTGCGCTACGGGGCTGCTGGCCGGTGAGGTAGGGAAGCTGGTTGTAGCCGTCGAGGTGCACCTTGAAGGTCTTGGCTCCGGCCGTGAACCCGGTGAGCAGTTTCTGCTTGATGTCCGGATCGGCACCGGCTGCCGCCAACAGGGTCGGCATCCAGTCGAGGCCGCTGATGATCTCGTTCGAGATCGAACCGGGCTGAATCCGGCCCGGCCAACGGATCATGCAGGGGACGCGGAACGCCCCTTCCCAGTTGGTGTTCTTCTCGCTGCGGAAGGGCGTCATGGCGCCATCCGGCCAGGAGTTCATGTGCGGGCCGTTGTCGGTCGTGTAGAGCACGATGGTATCGCTGACGATGCCGAGGTCGTCGAGCGCCTTCAGCATCTGGCCGACATGCCCGTCGTGCTCGACCATGCCGTCCGCGTACTCGGTCCGTGCCGTCAGGCCCGGCGCGCTGCGGCGGTCTTCCTTGACGTGCGTGCGAAAATGCATGCGAGTCGAGTTGAACCAGCAGAAGAACGGCCGGTTCGCCCTGGCCTGGCGCTGAATGAAATCGATGGCTGCGGCCGACGTCTCGTCGTCGATCGTCTCCATCCGCTTCTTGGTCAGCGGCCCGGTGTCCTCGATCCGGCCGTCGGCCGTTGACTTGAGCACCCCGCGCGGACCGAACCGCTTGCGGAATTCGGGGTCGCGCGGATAGGTGCGCTGCTCCGGCTCCTCCTCGGCATTGAGGTGATAGAGATTGCCGAAGAACTCGTCGAACCCGTGTGCGGTCGGCAGGTATTCGTCCCGATCGCCCAAGTGGTTCTTACCGAACTGGCCGGTCGCGTAACCAAGCGGCTTGAGCAATTCGGCTATCGTTGCATCCTCCTTCTGCAGCCCGACCGTTGCGCCCGGCACACCGACCTTGGAGAGGCCCGTGCGCAGGGTCGCCTGGCCGGTGATGAAGGTCGAGCGGCCCGCCGTGCAGCTTTGCTCGGCGTAGTAGTCGGTGAACATCATGCCCTCGCGGGCGAGGCGGTCGATGTTCGGGGTGCGATATCCCATCAGCCCGTGCGTGTACGCGCTGACGTTCGACTGGCCGATGTCATCGCCGAAGATGACGAGGATGTTCGGTCGCCGGCCAGGCGTCGCTGCAGGTTGCTGCTGCGCCTGGGCCGTTTAAATCGATGCGGTCGAACCGAACGTCGACGCAGCTGCAAGCGTGCTGCCGGCAAGCAGGAGGTTGCGGCGGCTTAGTTCACGCTTACGATCGCGTTCCGTCTTGGCGCTCATTAGTCTCTCCGTTCTCGAATGATGCAGCGAAATCCGACGTGACACGTCGACGTATCGACCGGCTGCGCGTGGCGCGCCGCCGGGCGGTAGCGGCGGCAATAGTTGGGCGCGCACAGGTGCGAACCGCCCTTGATCACCTTGCGGGGGATGCGGATGTTCGGCTGGCACGGGTCGTGGCTCGCGGCCTCTGGCCCGCCGCGCGGGTTCTCGGGAATGCAGCAGGCCTTCGGCGCGTCGGCCTCATGCCTTTGCGAAAACCAGTCGCTCGTCCATTCCCAGACATTGCCGATCACGTCGTAGAGGCCGTAGCCGTTGGGTGGAAACGCGGTGACGGGCGAGGTGCGCTGGTAGCCGTCGGTCGCGCGGTTCTGGTGCGGGAAGGCGCCCTGCCAGGTATTCGCCATCGCGCGTCCGCCGGGCGCGAACTCCTCGCCCCAGGCATATTCGGCGCCGTCGAGCCCGCCGCGCGCGGCGAATTCCCACTCGGCTTCCGTCGGCAGCGTCTTGCCGGCCCACCGCGCATAGGCTTCGGCGTCGCGATAGGCCACGTGCACGACCGGATGATCGTCGAGGCCACTGATGGTGGACCGCGGCCCGTAGGGCCGCCGCCAGTCGGCCCCGAACCGGAACCGCCACCATTGGCTCCAGTCGTGGAGATCGACCGGGTGCTTCGGCGGGCTGAACACCAGCGAGCCGGCCTTGAGCATGTGCGGTAGCGCGCCCGGATAATCTTTCGGGTCGGGGCGGATCTCGGCGACGGTGACGTAGCCGGTCGCATTGACGAATTTTCGGAACTGCCGGTTGGTCACCGGCGTGCGGTCGATCCAGAAGCCGTCCACGGTCACCCTGTGGACCGGCGCTTCTTCGGGATAGTGCCGGTCCGAGCCCATGCGGAACGTGCCGCCCGAAACCCGGATCATGTCCGGGAACGGTACCTCGAATCCAGGGATTTCGGGCCACGGCGGCGAAACTGCGAATCCGGGCATTGGTCCTCTCGCGAACCATCGTCGCCGTGCAGCCCGTCATGAGCTATCGGGGATTCACCTGAAAGGCGGCTGGGGTTTTCCCCAAGGCCGTGTGCCGCAACGGCACGACCACACCCTGGAAGGATTGGGGCACCCGGTCTCAATTCCTGAGCTCGGCCGGAACCTGGCCGCCGCTTTCCGCCAGCTTGGCCATCACCTTGCGGTGAAGCCAGATGTTCATCGCCGCGGTATCGCTCAGGCTGCCCGCGTAGTGCAGCTCCAGGGCAAGCTGCTTGCGCGCCGCCGGGCTGCTGTCCACCTCGAGCAGCTTCAGCAGATCGACGATCGACGTGCGCCAATCGAGATCCTCGTCCGACCGCGCCGCAAGCTCGTCCATGATGGCGGCGACGTCGGCCCGGGATCGTGCTGCCGCAGGCGGCGCGTCTGGTGCCAACGGCACTGTGGATGGTGTGACTTGAGCGGCCGGCTGGGCGACCGTTCCGCCGGAGGCCGGCGACGCCGCGGAAGCGGAGCTGCCGAATATCGCCGACATTATCTTTCCGAAAATGCTCATCATCCCCTCCTCAACGCCACTGGGACAAATCGATCGATACGGCCCTTCGCGATGCGGCCGGCCGACGGCGCCGCCGGGGAGAAGAGAACGCAGCGGCGCCGCCGCGAGGCCGCAAGTCGTTGCCGGACATTGCGGCTCCGGTGCGCGTTCCACCGCTGCGTCGCGGCCCCGAATCGGAACGCGCATCGCTGCCCGCGATCCGTCATTCCACAAGCAGTAGTCCGGCGCGGCTCCTTGCGGCATCGGGATTTCACCTGAAAAGAGCGTGCGTCGTTTACCGATTACCCCGGCGCCCTGCCGATCATCTGGTGCACCGTGCAGGGCCTGGCGAAGGACCGCCAGCGCGGCCTGATCAGCCGTTCATCGCCATCATGCAGGTCGCACGATCACTGTCCATGTCGCGTCAGCACGCCGCGGCAGCCCTCGCTGAGCTTGGAACGGTGCTCCCGCAGGCAACCCAGAACGGCGAAATCCCCCTGAGACAACACGTCGCGACAATGACGCCGCGCATCGCCCCGGCAGGCCTTCTGATCGTCGGATGTACCCCGGCCATCCAATCCCGGGCGGAATTGCGGACGGGAGGCTTGCGCATAGGCGATCTGCGTCGAAAGCAGAACAACGCCCAGTATTGTGAGAGAAATCCGATACGACATCTCGTCCTCCTCGACCGATGACCCGCGCCAATCGAGGCCACATCGCAGGCAGAGGGAACTGGATTATCCATTCGCACGAGTTCAAGTCGGCGCCCCCGCCGATCGGAACATGTGCCACCAAGGGAACGTTGCAGCATGGAGGACAGCGTGATGCCGAAGGAAATGAAGTCGATCGGCGAGCTGGAGCAAATGATCAGTGCGGAGCTCGGCGAGCCAAGCGTCATGGTCAATGTGCATCCCGACTCGGCCGGCAGCTGGGACGCGAAGGCCTACGCACGCGCTCAATCGGCGAAGGGGGCCGAGATGCGCGTCAAGGAGATCACGCAGCGGCTGCGGCAGTTGTATGATCTGAAGGCATGACTGCGTTTTGCGACGCGGGCAACTCGCGCCCGCGTGTGGCTGATCGACCACGGTCGAGACAAAATCGGCGCCGTTCGGCGCGCTGATCGCAAGATTCAGGGTTTTACCCGATATAGCGGTTTCCCGTTCTGACGGAACCTTATCTCCTGCGCGACTGGCCTTTTCCGGGTGAAGACTGAGGAGGGCGGAATGGGCGGGAGGGACCGGATTGCAACCATGCGGTGCGCCCGTGTCGGCGCCGGCCTTGCCGCGGCGCTCGCCATCGCGCTCGCTCACCCGTCCCGCGCCGACGAAGGTGGCGTCAGCTTCTGGATTCCGGGCCTGTTCGGGAGCCTGGCGGCCGTGCCGGGCACGCCGGGCATCGGGCTCGCCATGATCGGCTACAACACGTCGGTCAGTGCCGGTGGAGACCGGACTTTCTTCCGCGGCGGGCGCTTCGTTGCCGGCCTCGACGCCGATGTGACCATCGACATCATCAATCCGAGCTATACGTTCGCGACGCCGGTATTCGGCGGCCGCTTCTCGCTTTCAATGCTGGCCGTCGTCGGGCGCTCCCATTCCAGCATCGACGCGTCGCTGACCGGTCCGCGCGGTAACACCATCTCGGGAAGCGCCAGCAGCACGATCACCGGCGTGGGCGACCTGATCCCCGTAGCGACGCTGAAATGGAACCAGGGCGTTCACAATTACATGACCTACCTGACGGGCGACATCCCGGTTGGGGATTACGAGGCGGGCCGCCTCGCCAACCTCGGCATCGGCCACGGGGCAATCGACGGCGGCATCGGTTACACCTATTTCGACCCCACGAAGGGGCACGAGTTCTCCGGCGTCGCCGGCCTGACCTACAATGTCACCAACCCCGAAACCCAGTACAAGAACGGCATCGACTTCCACTTCGACTGGGGGGCCTCGCAGTTCCTCACCAAGCAGCTGCAGATCGGACTGGTCGGCTATGCGTACCAGCAGATTTCCTGCGACGGCGGGTCAGGCGACAGAGTCGGCTGCTTCGAGTCGCGGGTGTTCGGCGTCGGCCCGCAGTTCGGCTACATCATTCCGCTCGGGGAATGGCAGGGCTATTTCAACCTGAAGGGCTACAAGGAGTTCGGCGCCGAGAACCGGCCCGAGGGCTGGAACGTGTGGCTCACCTTCGCGCTTTCACCGGCTGCGGAACCGCCACCACCATCGCGTGCACCGATGTACCGCAAGTAGGTCCGTCCGCCGAGGTGCGACCGGCTGCTCCGGTGAAAACACACGCCTCACCAATTAGGTATGGGGGTATGCTGGTTCGCATGGGGTCCCCTGCCCAACAACCTCATGGCGAGCGATTCCATTTTGTCGTATACTCGACGCTGCCATGAGCGTGCAACCGCGCAGTTTGCAGCCCTTCAGTAGAAGAGGTGCCGAGGGATGCGGAAGTTGCTGTCCCACGTGGCGCCAGTACCGGCGTTCTCCGAGTTCGGCGTGCTATTGAGCCGCATTCGGGGGCTCGAGCTCGAGGGGTCGCTGCGCGGCCCGATCATTGTTGCGGTCGCCTATTTCATCGGCGCCGAGATCGCGTTCCTCATCGGAACATTGTCGGACCGGATCTTCGCGCCGTTCTGGCCCCCCAACGTCGTTCTGTTCTGCGCGCTGCTGCTGACGTCGGAACGCCGCTGGTGGGTCTACGTGGCGGCGGTCTTTCCCGCGCATGTAGTGGCGGAGCTCGGGGTCGGAATGCCGATCGGCCAGTTGCTGGTGGCGTTCGCGACCAATTGCGTCGTCGCGGTGCTCAACGCGCTGGCAGTTCGCCGTCTGGCCGGTGACGGTCCCTGGTTCGCCGATCTGCGCAAGGCTGCTCTCTACGTGCTGATCACCGCGGGCGTCAGTCCCGCCGTGTCGGCGCTCGGCGGGGCCTTCGTACCGATCCTGGGCGGCGGGCTGGTGACGAATTATTGGCTGTTCTGGACCTATTGGTATAGCGGCAACGCCCTGTCGAGCCTGACGCTCGGCCCGATCTTCCTGACCTGGTTGGGTGATAGCCCGAAATCGTCGGGGTGGCAGCCGACGTACCGCAAGGCCGAGGCCGCCATCCTGGGCGTGGCGCTGGTCGTCGTGTGCACGCTGGCTTTCCAGGCGAGTGCCGGCCGGGTCGCGAGCGGGTTTCTCCCGGCCGTCCTCTACTCGCCCCTACCCCTGGTCCTGTGGGCGACCATACGGTTCGGCGCGAAGGGCGCGAGCACCGCCATCCTCATCATCACCGTCGTCCTGATCGCCCGCACCCTCAACGGGCCGAGCCTGTTCCTCGGCGCCGATCCCGAAAGCAACGTGCTGGGGCTGCAGCTCTTCCTCATCGCCCTGTCGATTCCGGTGCTCCTGCTGGGGGCTGCCATCGACGAATTGCGGCACGCCGAGCAGGCGATACGCCAGGTTGCCGGCACCGTGCTGACCGCACAGGACGAGGAGCGGCGGCGGATCGCGCGCGAGCTGCACGACAGCACCGGCCAGAACCTGATCGCCGCCGGCATGCTGGTGAGCCGCATTCGCGGCACCGTCCCGGACAGCACCGCATCTCCGATGCGGCAGCTGGACGAAATGATCCAGCAATCGATCAGCGAATTGCGGACCATGTCCTATCTGCTCCACCCGCCGTTCCTCGACGAGGCTGGGCTCAAGCTGGCTCTCCCACATTACATCGACGGGTTCCGCCAGCGCAGCGGATTGGCGATCGATCTCGACATCTGCCCGACCGTCGACCGGCAGCCGCCGGACGTGGAACTGGCATTGTTTCGCATCGTGCAGGAGGCGCTGACCAACGTCATGCGGCACTCCGGCAGCTCGACCGCGCACATCGGTCTCGCCCGCAGGATTGCGCACGGAGAGGATTGCGTCATCCTGACGGTCGAGGACAGCGGCCGGGGCGTGCCCGGTCTCACCGGATTGCCCGGTCTGCGGGGGCGCAGGTTGGGAGCCCTGGGCGGCGTCGGTCTGGCCAGCATGCGGGAGCGCCTGCATCAGATCGGCGGCTGGCTCGAAGTCGATTCGAGCGTTGGCGGAACCCTCGTCACCGCAACCGTCCCGGCAAGCCCCCCCGCGGCGCGGTAAGTCTCGGTGGGCGCCGGAGAACAGACCCGGTGAAGGCGTCATTGGGATACTAATTTCAGGGTTTCCCTCAGACGATTTCAGGGTTTTGCACATTACGAATGGTTGTACCGCGGTCTAATCTGGTCGACCTCACGTGATAGGTTCGCCATCCGGGCGCGACCATGTATCGCGCCGCATGGCGGCGACACCTAACCACTGGGGCAGGGGCAGTACGTGACGCGCATCCTGATCGCCGACGATCATGAGGTGGTTCGCTCGGGCCTGCGCTTCATCCTCGAAGCCCGCACCGGATGGCAGGTCGTGGCCGAGGCCGCGGACGGGAAGGAGGCGATCGACAAGGCGCTCGACGCAAAGCCGGACGTCGCGGTCGTCGACTACTCGCTGCCGCTGATGAACGGGGTCGAGATCACGCGCCAGATCCGTTCCCGTCTGCCCCAGACCGAGGTGCTGATCTTCACCATGCACGACAGTGATGCACTCGTCGGCGAAGCGCTGCAGGCGGGGGCGCGGGCTTTCCTGCTCAAGTCCGAAGCGCAGCATTGTCTGGTCGCGGCGGTCGAAGCGTTGGTGGCCCATCGGCCCTATTTCACCGGACGGCTCTCCGAGCGGCTGCTCGAAACCTTCCTGTCGGCGCAGGGACATGCGGGCGCCCCGACGCTCTCGCCCCGCGAGCGCGGCGTCGTTCAGCTGATTGCCGAAGGCCTCAGCAACAAGGAGATGAGCGCCGTTCTCAATCTGAGCGTCAAGACCATCGAGACGCATCGCGCCGCGGCCATGCGCAAGCTGAACGTGACGTCGACCGCCGCCCTCGTGCGCTATGCGATCCGCAACAAGCTGGTCGAGCCGTAGGGCGCATGCGGCACATGCGCCGGAGGATCAGGTGACCTGGTTGCGCAGCGTGGTCTCGCCGCGCCACAGACGGTCGAGATTCTCCAGCAGGAGATCGATCACGTTGTCCTCGTAGCGTCGCGTCTCGCCTGCCGTGTGCGGTGTGATCAGCGCGTTGTCGAGTGCCCACAGCGGCGAGGAGGCGGGAAGCGGCTCCTCCACGGTGCAATCGATGCCGGCGCCGGCGATACGCTTTGCCGTCAGCGCGGCGATGAGCGCCGGCTCGTCGACCACACGCCCGCGCGCGACGTTGATCAGCAGCACCGATGGCTTCATGGCGGCGAACGCCGCCGCGCCGATCAGCCGCTCGGTCTCCGCCGTCAGCGGACAGGTGAGCGCGACCACATCGGCTTGCCGCAACTGCTCGAGCAGGCGATCGGGGGCAAACACCGCGTCGGCCGCGCCCGCGCCAGCGGCTGCGTCGCGCTTGAGCGCGATCACCCGCATGCCGAAGGCACGGGCAAGCCCGGCGAGCCGCGAGCCGATGTCGCCGAGGCCGACGATCAGCAGGGTCGCGCCGCCGAGCTCGTCTTCCCTGGCGTCGAGATCGGAGATCATGCCGCGCCAATGGCGGCGCATCTGGTTGTCGCGCGCGACATGCAGCTGCCGTTTCAGCGCGAGGATCAGCGCCATGGCATGCTGCGCCACCGCCGCTGCATTGACGCCGCGTGCGCTCGCCAGGCGGATGCCGGCACGTCTGAGGTCCTCGCGCGCGTACTGGTCGGTGCCGGCGCTGATCGACTGGATGAAGGCGAGCCGCGGCGCCCGCGCGATCAACTCGTTGCGCCACAGCATCGAGACGCTGAGCACGTCGGCTTCGCCAATGCGCGCGGCAAGCTCGTCGGCCGACCGGACCTCGAAGTGCCTGATGCCGGTTCGCCGCAGCGCGAACCGGTCCGCCATGCGGTAGGCCGCATGGGCGAAGCAAATGGTGAGATTTTCTTTCGCCGGAAGCGGGCGCATGGCGAATCGTAGCCCGGATCGCGCGCAAGCGAAATCCGGACCTGCCCGGCAGCCCTAAACAGCCCCTTTTCTTTGCGCGCGGCCCAACGTAGGCTCCCGCCCAACCAATCAACGCGGGAGGACTTCACATGAGACTGAAGCTCATTGCATCGCTGTTGCTGGCCACCGCCGCGGTATTGCCCGCGAGCGCACAGCAGGCGGCCGTCCCGGCCATCGACAATGACGACATCGGAGGCGTGGTGCGCGGACCGAGCGGACCAGAGGCCGGCGTGTGGGTCATCGCGGAGACCACCGATCTCCCGACCCGCTACATCAAGAGCGTCATCACCGACGACCAGGGCCGCTATGTCATCCCCGACCTGCCGACGGCGAATTACCAAGTGTGGGTGCGCGGCTATGGTCTGGTGGAACTCGCCGCGGATGCGCGCCAAGCCCGGCCAGATCCTCAACCACACCGCCGCGCCGGCCCCGAGCGAGGCGGCGGCGGCGCATTATTATCCGGCGATCTACTGGTACACGATGATGAAGATTCCGCCGGCGAGCGATTTCGGCGGATCGACCGAAATCCCGAAGGCCATCACGCAGGATACCTGGCTCCAGCGCATGAACAATGTCGACTGCATCGGCTGCCACCAGCTGGGGCAGGAGGCGACGCGGACGATCCCGGCGCAGTTCGGTCACTTCAAGAGCGGGGAAGAGGCCTGGATGCGCCGCATCTCTGCGGGGCAGGCCGGCGACATGATGACCAACCGGATCGCCGGGCAGCTCGGCGGCGTGCCCTACAAGTATTTCGGCGACTGGACCGACCGCGTCGCCAAGGGCGAGTTGCCGAAGAACAAGCCGCAACGTCCGCAAGGCGTGGAGCGCAACGTCGTCGTCACCGCGTGGGAATGGTCGACGCCGGACAAGTATCTGCACGACCTGATCTCGTCGGATCGCCGCAACCCGACGGTCAATGCCAACGGCAAGCTCTACGGGGCGCCGGAGTATTCGACCGACGACATGCCGATCCTCGATCCCAAGACGCACACCGTGTCCTATTTCAAGATGCCGGTCGCCGACCCCAACATGCCCCTTTCGCTCGGACCGGGCCATGCCGGGGCGATCAAGCCGATTGCGCCGTCGGCCTATTGGGGCGAGACGGTGCTGTGGGACACGAAAGCCAACAAGCACAACGCCATGTTCGACAAGAAGGGCCGGGTGTGGATGGCGGCCACCGTGCGCGGCATGGACAACCCGGCATTCTGCAAGAAGGGGTCGGACCATCCGTCAGCCAAAGTGTTCCCGATCGAGCGGTCGCCGCGCCAGGTCTCGGTGCTCGACCCGAAGACGATGAAATATTCGTTCGTCGACACCTGCTTCGGCACCCATCATCCGCAATTCGGCTACGACGCCGACGACACGCTGTGGCTCTCCGGCACCGGTCCGGTGGCGGGCTGGGTCAACACCAAGGTGTTCGACGAGACCGGCGACGCGGCGAAGGCGCAGGGCTGGGCGCCCTTCGTGCTCGACACCAACGGCAACGGCAAGCTCGACGAGTTCACCGAGGCGGACAAGGCCGAGCCCGGCAAGGACGTGCGCTTCAACCCGGGCTCGGGTCCCTACGCGGTGATGCCGCATCCGACCGACGGCTCGGTCTGGTACACCTCCGGCGTGTTCGCCGGCCGGCCGGGCTTCCTGCGCTTCGACCCGAAGACGAAGCTCAGCGAGTTCTATGCGGTGCCGAAGGAGGCCATCGGCCTGCGCGGCGGCGACATCGGCAAGGACGGCGTGCTGTGGGGCTCCGGCTCGGCCGGTCACCTCGTCAGCTTCGACCGCGGCAAGTGCAAGGCCCCGCTCAACGGGCCGAACGCGACCGGCAACCACTGCCCCGAGGGCTGGGCGCTCCACAAGTATCCGGGCCCGGGCTTCGAGGGGCACGAGAGGAACAGCGCCGAGGCGAGCTACTACACCTGGGTCGACCATCACAACACGGTCGGCCTCGGCGACAACGTGCCGATCTCCACCGCCAACCTGCAGGACGGCTTCGTCGGCTTCAAGGACGGGCAGATGATCCTGATGCGCGTGCCCTACCCCATGGGCTTCTATGCCAAGGGACTCGATGGGCGCATCGACGATCCGAACGCGGGCTGGAAGGGCCGCGGCCTGTGGAGCGCGAGCGGCGACCGTACCCCGTGGCTCAACGAGCTCGGCAAGGGCGCCCGCCCGCTCGCCGTACACATCCAGGTGCGGCCGGATCCGCTGGCGAAGTAGCGGCGACGATCAACGCGGCGACGGCAGAGGGCGGTGCAAGCCGCCCTCTCGCATTACAGCCTGCAGCCGCCGATCTCCACCGGGCCGCCGATCTTGGCGATCGCCTCGGCGGCGATCGTCTCGTCGACGATCTGCGCATAGGTCGGCGCCTTGTCCTTCTGGATGTCGCCGTTCTCGAGGTTGTAGGCGAGCGTCCACTCGGTGCGCTCCGGCGCGAATCCGGAGTTGACCGCCCAGATGCAGTTCCTGGTCAGCACGTCGAGGGCGTATTCCACCGCATCGAGCGGCTTCTCCGTCATCTTCGCAATGACCGGAAGCACCCGCGCGCGGTCGCGGTAGATCGTGCGGTTCGCCTCCACCATGGCGGCGACCGCCCCCACCACGGTGGCGCGGTCGCGCGCGACGAGCGCATCGGCCGCCC
Source organism: uncultured Alphaproteobacteria bacterium (assembly GCA_963777755.1). GTDB lineage: Bacteria > Pseudomonadota > Alphaproteobacteria > Rhizobiales > Xanthobacteraceae > DATFWC01. The sequence continues at coordinate 86,175 of CAVZSC010000034.1, read as the reverse complement.
CGTAGGCGCCCGAGGGCATGTGCGGCAGCTTCTCGGCCAGCACGCTGAGCACGTGGATGTCGCCGCGCTGGCGCTGCGCAATGAAGAAATCCTCCGGATGCAGCACCACGCCGTCGAGCTGCCCGGTCAGCAGGCCCGGCAGACGGCCGGCCGTCCCCTGCGAGATGAACTGGGCGTCCTCGGGCTTCAATCCTGCTTCGGCCAGCACGGCGCGCGCCATGCGCCAGTTGAAGCTGCCGACGCCGCCACCCGCCGCGCTCAGCCGCTTGCCCTTGAGGTCGGCCGCCGACTTGACCTGGCCGCTCACCGCATAGAGCTGCGGCAGGCGCGGCGCGTACATGAAGATCTGGTGCGCCTTGACGCCTTGCGCGATGGCGACATCCGAGATGGTGCCGATCACCTTGCCCTGGGCGACCGCGACCATGGCGCTCGCCGAACCGGCGCCCTCGAAGGCCACGATCTTCGCGTCGACGCAGTGCCGGGCGAACAGGCCAAGCTCCTTGGCGACGTAGGCCGGCGTGTGCAGGACGTTGGGCGGCACCACCGCAACGCCGATTGCGGCCTCGCGCATGCCTCCGGGGCACGCCGCATCCTGCGCCCGGCTCGTCGGCACGTTCGCCAGGGCAAACAGGACGAGCGCGGTTGTTGCTCCTGCACGCATCGCGAGTGTCACGGCGGCGACCTACTCGGCCGCCTGCAGGCTGCGGCTGTAGCGCCGGTGCAGCTCGGCCGAGCGCTGGCCGAGTTCGCACGCCAGCGCCGCCCGCTCCGGCGCGATGTAGTGATAGGGCGGCAGCGCCGGGCCGGCATTGCAATAGCCCGACGCCGTGTAGCGCGCCTTCATGAACGGGATCTTGTCCATGTGCCAGGCCTCGTGCGCGCCGCGCGTCGGGATCAAGCCCTCGTACGCCCAGGCGATCTCGCGCGCGAGGGTCCTGGCTTCCTCCTTGCGACCGGCGCCGAGCGCATCGCGCAGCGCGATCAGCGGCGCCGGCCCGCCGTTCACCGAGCTTCCCCACGCAACGTCCAGGCCGAACAGCGTGTGGGCGTAGTACCAATCGGTGACCGACGGCATCAGGCGGATATTGTCGCCGACGGCATCGAGATCGGCGTTGTAGGTGTTCATGGTGGCGCCGGCCAAGAGCAGGCGGGTGCGATACTTGCAGCCGATGATCTGCGGGATCTTGGCAAGCTCGCCGTACACCCAGGTGGTCAGCGGCCGCTTGAACGCCTCCATATCGTCGTAGAGCATCATCGCCATGTCAGGCAGCTCCTCGGCGATGTCCTGGTGATAACGGACGATGTTGTCGTCGGAGAGTGCGGCGAGCATCGGCCGTCCGACGTTGAAGCCGTCGACACCCATATCGCGGAACGCGCGGGCGCGGGAAAGCGTCTCGCGCGTGCCCAGCGTGGTGATGCCGGCGAACACCGGGGCGCGGCCCTTCACCGTCTCGATCACGGTTGCGGTGAACGCCTTGAGCTCGTCCCAGCTGAGCGAGCCGACCTCGCCGAACGTGCCGTTGAGCACCAGCGCCGAGACGCCGTCGCGCACCAGGCTGTCGGCGAGCCGCGCCGACTCGTCGAGATTGACGGCATCGACCGTGTTACGATCGGCCCCCTCGTGGATCGGCGTGATCATGTAGCCCACCACGCCCTTGAGATCGGAAGCCTTCAGTGCCGGCACGGTCGCCATGGAAGTTCCTCACCCCGTCGCTGCGGCCTCGTGGCGCCGACCGGACGCCACCTTGTGTTTCCTACGACGTGCTGCGGCCGATGAAAAGGTGGTCGGGACCCTATTGTGCGAAGACTTCGGGCGGCGCCTGAACGACCGGGGCGGCCGCGGCCAGAATGTCGGCACGCAGGCGCGTGCGCGGCGGATAGATGCGGCGGCAGTTGATCATCTGCTTCGTTTCCTTCGCGGCGACGCCGGTGGAAACGACCCGTCGATCCCACCCCACGGTGTAAAGTGCGCCGGCTGGTCCGAGATCGAGAACCGTCACATACCAGTCGATGCGCAGCGGAAGCAACGGCGCGCCGACGAGGTCAGCGACCACGTTGTGGCCGGCGAAGCGACCCATGGGCCGGCCATGCTGACAGGACATCACCGACGCATGCCCCGTGGCCATTTCGGCGCAGGCCGTGTCCCCCGCCGCAAATAGGGTCGGAACGCCGCGCACGCGCATGTATTCGTCGACGAGCAGCCGGCCGAGCGGATCCTTCGGTGCCGCGACAGACGCGGCGAGCGGATGCGCCCGCATTCCTGCGCACCAGATGGTCGTGCCGGCCGGGATGCGCTCGCCGGAGCTCAACGTGACGGAATCGCGGCCGATTCCGGTGACGGACACTCCAAGCCGGGGCTCGATCGCGAGTGCTTGCAGCGCGTCCTCAATGCAAGGTCTTGCATGGTCGCCCATGTCGGAGCCGACCGCCTGGGCATGATCCACGAGCACGACACGCGGCGAGGCCCCGAGCGAGCGCTGCAGCTTCTCCGGCAGCTCGGTTGCAACCTCGATGCCGGTGAGCCCGGCACCAACCACGACCGCCGCATTGCGAACGGACGAATCGGGCAAGCTGCCCAGCTGCCGGATATGATCGTTGAGCCGGCAGGCGGCCGCGTACGTATCGACATCGAATCCGTGTTCCGCGAGTCCGGGCACGTTCGGCCTGACCAGACGGCTTCCCAGCGCGAACACGAGTTGATCGTAGCTCAGCTGCCGCGGGCCCTCGGCTGTCTGGATCCCAACGACCCGGGCGGACGTATCGACCGACTCCGCCTCACCGCGAACGTGGCGTACCCCGATGGGATCGAGAACGTCACCGAGATCGACGATGGCGTCTGTCAGGTCCGCCTCATAGTTCCGCACCCGGATGTTGTGGTAGGGATTCCGCTCGACGAGCGTGATGTCGACCTCATGCGGCCCGATCTCGAGCTCATCCAGTTTCCTGGCAGCGCCGACCGCGCTCCAGAGGCCCGCGAACCCGCCGCCGAGCACAACAATGCGTTTCATGAGTCGCCCCGTCAGGTTGGGATCACCGCGATCGCCTCGACCTCGACCAGGAAGTCCGGATGCGACAGCCGCCGCACCTCCACGGTCGTGCTGGTCGGCAGCGCCTGGCCGAAATACTCCATGCGCACGTCGACGTGCTGGAAGAACGCGTCGATGTCCGTCGTGAAGGTCTGGGTGCGCACCAAGTCGAGCAAGGTGGCACCGGCGCCGGCGAGCGCGGTCTGCAGGTTCTCGCCCACCTGGCGGATCTGCGCCCGCATGTCGCCCTTGCCGACGATCTCGCCGTCGCGGTTGCGCGCCAGCAGGCCGGACACGAAGACGAGCCGGCCCGGCACCACGGCGACGACCGGCGCATAGAGCACGTGCCCGCCGACGACGCGCTTCGACAATCCTTCCGGGAAAATATTCTGACGCTCGACCATTGGACCTCATTCCTCGTCTCGAGATGCCGGGGCTCACCCGCACGATTCCGCTTCCCAACCGTGCGGGTCTCGCCGATCATGCGCTGACACGGCAGGGAGTGCACGCATGAAGATCGATCCGATCCACCATGTGCCGATGCGGCCGGAGTATCGCAGCCCGTTCTCGGCCGCCTGGTCGATCGAGGGCGGACGGCTGATCTTCTTCTCCGGCTGCTGCACGGTGCCGACCTATCACAAGCATCCGCACGATGCCGACGAGGAGCGCCAATGGCTCGCGGGCGACTTCCGCGAGCAGACCGAGCGCACTTTCATGCACATCAAGCAGATCATCGATGCCGCGGGCGGCGAGATGAAGGACATCCTCAAGCTGACCATCTTCACTACCGACATGGACAGCCAGAACATCCTCAACGAGATCTCCAACCGCTATTTCGGCACCGACAATCCACCGGCGCGCACGCTGGTCGGCGTGCCGACGCTGGCGCATCCCGGTATGCTGATCGAGATCGAGGGCGTGGCGGCGGCGCCGACGAAAAAATGAACGCAGTCATGGCCTCGATCTTGCTTCACGATGGCGAACGAAATTCTGGACGGCCTCATCGATAGGAGCTCGCGATGACGAAGCTTATGGTGACACGACGTGCCCTCGTTGCAGCCGGAACCGCGGGAGCGCTCACCGGCATCTGCGCGCCGTTCGTGCGCACGGCGCGCGCGGCGGCCGTGCCGATCCGCTACGCCACCGGCGGCGGCATCGGCCCGAACGAGATGGAGACCATCATCTATCTCGACTGGATGCAGAAGAACGTGCTCAAGGGCTACGGCAAGGACTACACGCTCGACATGACGTTCACCCGCGGAACGCCGGAGACCGGCACACTGCTCGCCGCCGGCCAGGCCGACATGGGAACGCTGTCGTTCGCCGTGTTCGCCACCTCGGTGCTCAAGAACATCGTGCCCGGCGGCATGACCATCGTCGCCGACAACTACCAGGACGGGCACGCGGGCTATGCCAAGAACACGTTCTTCGTGCTGAAGGATTCGCCCATCAAATCCACCCAGGACCTCAAGGGCAAGAAGGTCGGCATCAACGCCTACGGCTCCGCCGTCGATCTCGCGCTGCGCATCAAGCTCAAGAAGGACGGCATCGACCCGAAAAAGGACCTGACCATCGTCGAAGTCGCCTTCCCCAACCAGGCGGCCGCCATCCGCGAGAAGCGCATCGACTGCGGCATCCTGATCCTGCCGTTCCTGGCCAACGAGATCCGCAAGGGCGATCTGCGCGGCCTGTTCGACGGCGGCGACGCCTTCGGGCCGTATTCGGTGATCTTCCACGTCGTGACCAACGAGTTCCTGAAGAAGAACCCGGATGCGGTGCGCGCCTTCCTCGCCGATTACGTGCGCGGCCTGCAGTGGTTCTACGATCCCGCCAACCGCAAGAAGGCGGTGGAGATCACCGCCGAGTTCACCAAGTCGCCCGCCGAGGTGCTGGATTCCTATTTCATGGGCCCGGGCGACTACTACCGCGACCGCAACGCCTGCGTCGGCGTCAAGACGATCCAGACCCCCATTGACGCGATGCTCAGCGAAGGCTTGATCGACAAGCCCGTGAAGGTGGCCGACCATCTCAACATGTCGTACCTGCCGAATCCCTGTTCGGTATGAACGGCCTATGTATCAGAGGCTTGAATAAGCGCTACCGCGCCCGGGACGGCGACGTCCCGGCGCTCGCCGCCGTCGACATCGACGTCAACGAGGGCGAGTTCGTGACCATCGTCGGGCCGTCCGGCTGCGGCAAGAGCACGCTGCTCTACATCCTGGGCGGCTTCATTCCGGCCGACGACGGCCGCATCGAGGTGTTCGGCAAGGCGGTGACCGGGCCCGGCATCGACCGCGGCGTCGTGTTCCAGGAATACGCGCTGTTTCCCTGGCTCACCGTCGTGCAGAACATCGGCTACGGCCTGGAGATGACCGGCGTGCCGCGAGCCCAGCGCGACGATACCGTGCGCCGCCTCGTCCGCACCATCGGTCTGGAGGGCTTCGAGCATCGCTTCCCGCGTGAACTGTCGGGCGGCATGAAGCAGCGCGTCGCGATCGCCCGCACGCTCGCATACGATCCGAAAATCCTGCTGCTCGACGAGCCGTTCGGCGCGCTCGATGCGCTGACCCGCGAGACCATGCAGGACGAGCTGCTGCGGCTGTGGCAGGCGACCCGCAAGACCGTGGTGATGGTGACCCACGACGTCAACGAGGCGGTCTACCTGTCGGAGCGCGTGCTGGTGATGTCGCAACGGCCAGGCCGCATCGTGCAGGAGTTCGCGGTCGGGATCGACCGCAGCGGCAGCCGCGAGGCGACCATGCTGAGCGACGCCTTCAACCACCTGCGCAACGAGGTGTGGCTGGCGGTGCGCCGCCAGGTTGCCAGGGAGAGCGCGTGATGACGGGCGCTTCGGCGTGGCGCGCCGCGAGCCGCTTCGTTCCGGTCCTGCTGTTTCTGCTGGTGTGGCAGCTCGTGGTCCAGCTCGGATGGGTCGACCGCGCTTTTCTGCCTCCGGTCGACGCGGTACTGGTCGCGCTGTGGGACATCACGCGCAGCGGCGACATCGTCGTCAATCTCGTGGTGTCGATCTATCGGGCGCTCGGCGGGCTGGCGATCGGCACGGTCGTGGGCGTCGCCATCGGGCTCGCGATGGCGACCTCGCGCCAGGCCGACCGGTTCTTCGGCCCGCTCGTGACCACCACCTATTCGCTGCCGAAATCGGCGCTCATTCCGCTGTTCATGCTGTGGTTCGGCATCGGCGACGTGACCAACATCCTCTCCGTCGTGCTGGCCTGCCTGCTGCCGGTGATCGTCACCACCTACCACGGCGTGCGGTCGGTGCCGCCGGTGCTGGTGTGGAGCGCGCGCGCCATGGGAACGCCGCGCCACCTGATCCTGTGGCGCATCCTGCTGCCGAGCGCGCTGATATCGATCTTCACCGGCGTGCGCATCGCGCTCGGCTTCTGCTTCGTGCTCACCATCTCGGCCGAGATGATCGCCGCCAAGCTCGGCATCGGCAAGCTGATCTTCCTCTACGGCGAGAGCGGCGCCTATGCGCACATGTTCGCCGGTCTCACGGCGGTGGTGATCGTCGCTTATGCGGCGGACCGCGCGCTCCTCGCCGTCATGCACCACGTGCTGCGCTGGCACGATTCGATCCATGCGGCGCACGCCCATGCCTGAGCGCACCACACCTGCGCGACGCCTCACCGGCGCCCTTTGGGCCGGACTGCTCTACGCCTATCCGCTGCTGCTCGTCCTCGCCCTGTGGGAGCTGGCGGCACGGTCCGGCTGGGTGCGCCCGCTGTTCCTGCCCGCCGTCACCACCGTGCTGGAGCAATTCGTCGCCCTCGCCGGCGAAGGCGAGATCGTCGTGCCGCTGGTGGTGAGCCTCTATCGGGCGTTCGCCGGCCTGGCGCTCGCGGTCGGCGTCGGCGTGCTCCTGGGCCTGGTGATGGCGCGCTCGCGCTTCGCGCACTGGCTGCTCGACCCGTTGGTCTCGCTCGGCTTCCCGGCGCCCAAGATCGCCTTCGTGCCGATCTTCATCCTGTGGTTCGGCATCGACCACCTGTCCAAGATCCTGCTGGTCGCCTTCACCTGCGTGTTCCCGATGATCGTCGCGACCTACCACGGCGCCGCAGCGGTGAGCCGCACCATCATCTGGTCGGCCGAGGCGATGGGGACCTCGGAGCGCAAGCTCCTCTTCCGCATCATCCTGCCGGCCGCGCTGCCGGCAATCTTCGCCGGCGTCCGTGTGACGATGCCGGTCGCGCTGATCATCGCGTTCACCGCCGAGATGATCGCCGGAGGCGGCGGGGTCGGCGCCGCCCTGATGTTCGCGCAGCGCTTCTTCCAGACGCCCACCGTGTTCGTCTACATCCTGATCATGCTGGCGACCGGCTTCGTGTTCGACCGGGCGATGCTGCGGCTGCGCCACTGGCTCATCCCGTGGCAGGACGAGATGGAGGAGATTTGACAGCTGCTGTCATTGTCTGCGAACCCCTGCCCGCAGACGCACGCCCCGCCATCCGTTCCGCCGACATGAGACAGGTATCGGTCGACAACCGCCGATCCGCTCTACCGTCGACCGATGTCGCCCTTCGGGTCGAACGTCGGCTGCTTCTCGATCCTGTTCATCACCGGCAAGTTCGGTAGCCAGCCTTGGGCGGAGCGGAACCAGTACTGGTCGGTCGGGATCAGCTCATCGCGCTGGCGAATCGGACCGACCCGAAGAACATGGACCTTGGCGTCGCTGCCGGGAGGCGCCGAGTAGATGGGCGTGCCGCAGTCGCCGCAGAAGGCCTGCGCGCGCTCGTTTCCACTCTCTCCCACCTTCACGTAAATCCTGGGCTCGCCCGATCGCAACGCGAAGGTGCCCTCGTTGGTGGGCACGACGGTCCGGAACGCCGAGCCCGACAGGGTCTGGCAATCCGTACAATGGCAGATCACGACCTTCGCCGGATCGACCTCGGCCTCGTAGCGGATGCGGCCACAGTGGCAGCTCCCATCGATCTTCATGTCCCATGCCTTTCCGTGCCGTCGCCGCAAGCACGCGCTCTGGCCATCCCGAGGGTAGGTCCGACGATCATAGAGACCTGACGGCGGCACGCACAACCGCAAGCGCGTTGATCTCCCCGAGCGGCGCATGTCACAGTCGACGAAACAGCGACACGCCAGGGAGAGCGCAATGACCCGTCGAGGCTTGCTGTCGGCTGCCGCTCTTGCGGTCCTCCTCTCGGCCCATCCGGCGGCAGCGCAGACCGTCACCCTGAAATTCAGCCATTTCCTCGGACCAAAGAGCTTCTTCCAGCTGGACGTGGTCGAGCCGTGGGCGAAGGAGCTCGAGGCCAGGACCAACGGCCAGGTCAAGGTGGAGATGCATGACGGCACCTCGCCGCTCGGCAAGGTGACCGAGCAGGCCGGCAACGTGAAAGACGGCAAAGTGGACATCGCGCTCGGCCTGCGCGGCGCCGAGGGTGAAAAATTTCCCGGAAGCTCGCTGATCGAGCTTCCCTTCGTCACGCCCGACGCGCTCTCCGGGTCGCAGGCGCTGTGGGGCCTCTACCGCGATGGAACCTTGGCGAACGAATACAAGGACTACCGGGTGCTGGCGCTGTTCGTCCACAATCCGGGGCTGATCCACACCAAGGGCAAGCGCGTCCTCGAGCTCGCCGACCTCAAGGGCGTGCGCCTGCGATCGCCCAACAAGACCGTGGCGGCTGCGCTCGACCACGTCGGCGCGACCCCGGTGGTGCTGCAGGTCAACGACGTCATGGCCGCCGTGCAGGACAACCGGATCGACGGCATCGTCACCAACTGGGGCAACCCGTTGCAGGGCTTCAACGATCACATGAAATTCCATGTCGACACGCAGTTCTATACCTCGGCCTTCTTCATCGTGATGAATCGCGCCAGGTACGACGGCCTGGCGGCGGATGTCCGCGCGGCGATCGACGCGCTGTCGGGCGATGCCTGGGTCGCGAGATTCGGCCCGCTGTGGGACAAGTGGGACAAGCCGGTGCGCGACGGCGCCAACGCACCCGGCCATGAGGTGGTCACGCCCGATGCCGCCGCCATGGGCCGTTGGCGCGAGGGGCTGCGGCCCGTCACCGACCGCTATATCGCGGACCTGGCAGGCCAGGGCTTTGCCAATGCCCGCGTCACCTATGACAAGCTGACGGCGACGCTGCGGCGGTAATTTTCAGCGGCCCCTCTGGGCCCGCCATTGCTTGAATTCCTCGCGCGCCTCCGGCGCCGGCGGATAGATGCCGAAGATCGAGCGGCCTTCCTCGACCTTCTCCTGCACGAAGTCCTCGAACGCGGTCTGCTCGAAGGCCTCAGCGGCGACGTCCTCGGCGATGTGCTGCGGGATCACCACGACGCCCTCGCCGTCGCCCACCATGACGTCGCCCGGGTAGACCGGCACCTCGCCGCAAGCGATCGGAACGTTGAGGTCGACCGCATGGTGCCGGATCAGATTCGTCGGCGCCGACGGCGTCGCGTGGTAGGCGGGAAACGGCAGCTGCGCGATCTCGGGTGAGTCGCGAAAGCCGCCGTCGGTGACGATGCCGGCGGCGCCGCGCTTCCACAGCCGCGTGACCAGGATGCCGCCAGCCGAGGCGGCCGACCAATTGCGCCGGCTGTCGATCACGAACACATGGCCGGCCGGGCACTCCTCGATGCCTTTGCGCTGCGGATGGCTGCGGTCCTCGAACACGCCCAGGTGGTCGAGGTCCTCGCGCGCCGGAATGTAGCGCATCGTATAGGCCGGGCCGACCATCGCGGGCGCGCCCGGATTGAGGCGGTAGATGCCGCTGATGAAGGTGTTGCGGAAGCCGCGCTTGAACAGGACGGTGGTCAGCGTCGCGGTCGACACGGCGGCGAGCTTGGTGCGGGCTTTCTCGCTCAGGGACATGCTCGGCTCTCTGTGAAATAGGCGGCAGGCGCTCCGAAGCCACGACGTTGTAAACATCCGGCTCGTTTTGTATACGGCCCAATCCATCTCAACCCGGAGCAGGCCGATGCGCAAGCTGATCGTCGCAGCGTTCACCACCCTCGCCCTCACGATTTCGGCGCAGGCGCAGGAGTGGCCGCAGCGTCAGGTCACCATCGTGGTGCCGTTCACCGCTGGCGGCACCACCGACATGTTCGGCCGCATCCTCGCCCAGGGGCTGCAGCAGAAATACGGCACGCCGTTCGTGGTCGAAAACCGCGCCGGTGCGGGCGGCAACCTGGGCGCAACGGCGGTCGCCCGCGCCGCCAAGGACGGCTACACGCTCCTGGTCGGCACGGTGAGCACCCACGCGATCAACCCGTTCATCTACCGCAACATCCCGCACGACACGGAGAAGGATTTCCAGCCGGTCAGCCTGATTGCGCGGCTGCCGAACATGCTGGTGGTCAACCCGAAGATCCCCGCCCGCACGGTGGCGGAGCTGGTCGACCACCTGAAGAAGAACGACGGCAAGCTCACCTACGGATCGTCCGGCGTGGGAACCTCGACCCACCTCGCCTCCGAGCTGTTCCAGATCAAGACCGGCACCAGGATGGTGCATGTGCCGCACCGCAGCTCCGGCGAGGTGATGAACGCGCTGATCGGCGGGCATATCGACCTCGCCTTCGACAACATCACGCTCGCCTGGCCGCATGCGAAGGCGGGCACCTTAAGGGCGCTCGCGGTCACCAGCCTGGAGCCGAGCGCGACCGCGCCCGAGGTGCCGCCGGTTGCCGCGAGCCTGCCCGGCTTCGAGGCCACCTCCTGGCACGGCCTGTTCGCGCCGGCCGGCACGCCGCGCCCGGTGGTGGACACGCTCGCTGCCGAGGTGAAGCGCATCTTCGAAACACCGGCGGTGCAAAAGAACCTGGCGGACGTCGGCGCGGTGCCCTCGCCGATGACGCCGGAGCAGTTCACGGCTTTCATTACGGCGGAGCGACATAAGTGGCAGGAGGTGGTGAAGGCCGCCAACGTGCAGGCGCCGTGAGGAACCAAGCAACGTTCTATCCGGCCCCGTCCTTCCTGGGCGGCCACAGGCCTTTTTCCTGATAGAACCTGATCGCTCCGGGGTGGTACGTCAGGTTTTCATACTCTTTCGCCATCCCGTCCGGCTCGAACAGGGACAGCGCTCCGACCACCGACGCCAGCGCGGCCTTGTTCTCGTGCAACGCCTTGACGACCCGGTAGACCGTCTCGGGCGACATCTTGCCGCTGGTGAACAGGACCATGTCATAGGCCATGACCGAGGTCGGCTCGCGCACCTCCTCCATCCCGCGCGCCGGCTGCACCAGGTAGGGATATGAGCCCGGCATGTGCCGGCGCATGCGGGCGACGGCGTCGGTCGACGTATCGACCGCCAGGGTACGCAAGCCCCCGACGGCAGCCGACACCTCCTTCACCTTGGCGGCGCCGAGCGCGAAGCAGATCGTATCCACCTTGCCGGCCGCGAAATCGTTGGCCGAAGCGAAGACGCTCGGCGTCAGGATCTGCTGCACGTCGTTGTAGCTGAAGCCCGCGTTGGCGAAATAGGCCTCGATCACGCGGGCGATCGTCTTCTGCGCCCCGAACCCGGCCGGTATCCGCCGGCCCTTCAGATCGCCGACCGTGCGGATATTGGAATCCGCACGCACGATCATGCCGGCGAACAGGCTGGTCATGCGCGCCACGGCCCGGAGGTTCTCCTTCCGGCCTTTGCCTTCATAGTCACCGGTGCCGCTGACATAGAAGCCGACGTCGAAGGAATTGGAGATGCTGAAGTCCGCATCCCCTTCATGCACCGCGTCCATGCCGCTGCCGGCCTGGGCGCTGACCAGTGCCCGCATGCCCGCATGGTCGACGATCACCTTCGCGACGGCAGTACCGACCGAATTGGTCAGCGTCCCGGACGGCGTCGTGGCAATGCTCAGCGACTGCGCCTGAGCGGTCGCGAGTGACCCGATCAGCACGCTCGCCGCCAGCGTCGTTCCTCTCATGGTGCTCCTCCCGATCGCCGCTAATCTTCCTGTTCGACGTGTCCGTTCGAGACTTTGCGCCTACCCCCAGATTTCGCCCGCGACGACGACCAGATGGGCGAGCTTGCGCTCCTGCTGTTCGAGGGTGAAGCGCGTGTTCTGATAGGACGACGCGAATCCGCACTGCGGGCTGATGCACAGCCGCTCCAGATCGACGAATTTCGACGCGGCGTCGACGCGCCGGCGCAACACGTCGGCCGGCTCGAGCTCGGGCAGCTTCGTGCTCATGAGCCCCAGCACGGCGACGCGATCCTTCGGCATGAAGCGCAGCGGCTCGAAGCCGCCGGCGCGCTCGGTATCGTATTCCAGGAAGAACGCATCCGCATCGAGGCCTTGGAACAGGCGCTCGGCGACCGGCTCGTAACCGCCGCTCGCCTGTCCATGCCCGGTATTGCCGCGACAGAGGTGCACGCACAGCGTCATGCCCTTGGGCCGATCACGCACGGAATCATTGTGCAGCTCGATATACTGGTCCTCCAGCTCGTCGGGATCTTCGCCGCGGGACCGCACGACCTGCTGATTGCTCGGATCGCACAGCACCGCGCTCGGCACGTCGTCGATCTGCAGATAGACGCAGCCGCGCGACGCCAAATCGGCAATCTCTTCCCGATAGATCCGGGCGACGTCGGCAAAATAAGCGCGCCGATCGCGGTACGGAGAGCCGCTCAGCATGTCGTCGCCGCGGAAGAAATGGGCGACCGAGGGCGATGGCAACGTGGCCTTGGGCATGCGGTCGGTGAGCGCAGCAAGAAATGAGAACTGGTCGGACGTCAACGGTTGGCGGCGCTCGAGTCGGGAGACCACCTTCGGGACCGGCATTCCCTTGTTCTTCTCACCGCTGAACTGCGTGAAGGTGAAATTGCTTTCGTATTTGTCGGTGCTGAAGCCATTTGCCGACTCGAACAACAGATCGCGCCACGACGACCGCCTCAGCTCGCCGTCGCTGATCGACTGCAAGCCGACCCGTTCCTGCATGGCGACCGCATCGCGGATGCACTGGTCCTCGATGCGGCGCAGCTCGTCGCCGTGCAACCTTCCCGCCATCCACTCGCCGCGCGCGGCGATCAGGTGCGGAGGCCGCAACAGGCTGCCGACATGATCGGCGCGAAATGGCGGTTTGCTGCGCATGAGTCCTCCCGCTGTCGGCGCGTCACCGATTCTGCCGAACTACGGCCGATCGCTTCAACCCTTGCGGCCGATGGCGTGCGCCTGTTGTTGCCACCATGGTTGCCTTCACGGCCGGCGCCGTCAAGCAACCGCGCATTTGTCCTGACGCAACGACGAGATGTACGGCCGGGCGGCCGCAGGCGATCACGCCCCGCGGAATACCGGCGCCCGCTTCTCCAGGACCGCGCGCACCGCCTCGCGCGCGTCCGCGGTGTGCATCAGCTCGGTGCTGTAGGTCTGCTCGCGGGCGTAGCCCTCCTCGACCGGCATGAACTCCACCTCGTTCATGGCCTTCTTGCCGATGCGCAAGCCGAGCGGCGCCTTCTCGGCGATCACGCCGGCGAGCTCCATGGCCTTCGCCATCAGCTCGCCCGATGCCACCACCTCCTGCACCAGGCCGGCGCGCAGCGCGTCGTCAGCCGCGATGGGCCGGCCGGTGAAGAACATCTTGCGCAGCAGCCCTTGCGGCACGTGGCGCCCGATGTGGGCGGCCCCGCCACAGCGCCCGACATTGACCTCGGGGAGGCCGAACGTCGCGGTCTGCGCGGCGATGCGGATGTCGCACACCGACGCCAGCACGCAGCCGGCACCGAGCGCCGGCCCGTTGATCGCCCCGACGACGGGAAGGGCGCAGTGGCGCAGCGCGCTGAACGTGCGCCGCACGATTCTCGCGCGCTCGGGGTCCTGCTCGGGCGTCGCGGCGAGGAATTCATGCAGGTCGAGGCCGGCGCAGAAGGCCTTCGTCCCCGCCCCGGTCAGCACGGCGCAATGCACGTCCGTGCGCGCGCCGAGCGCCTCGAACGTATCGGCGATCTCGTCATAGAGCGCGAGGGTGAGCGCATTGACGGGCGGCCGATCGATGGTGACGACGACGACCTTGCCTTTCGTTTCGACGCCCAGTCCGGACATGGTTGCTCCTTTTCTCTGAACCGTAGGGTGGGCAACGGCGCGATGCTGCCCGACCGCGTGGGCAAAATCGCTCCTGCGCCGTTCCCTCGCCGCCTTAAGCGGCTCGCCCACGCGGATACGGCATGCAGCGATTTTGCCCACCCTACGGCGCTTCCCATCCCAACTCGCGCAAGATTTCTTCCGTGTGCTGGCCGAGCACGGGAGGCCCGTGCTCGAAGGCAAGCGGCGCGTTGGCAAACCGCATCGGGCTCACGATCTGCGGCACGGTGCCGGCGGCGGCGTGCGGCAGCGGTCGCAGCATCTCGCGGTGCTTCACCTGGTGATCCTCGAGCGCCATCGGGATGGTGTTGATCGGCGCGCATGGGACGCCCGCATCCTCGATGCGCCGCATCCAGTCCGCCATGTCGCCCTCCCCCAGGATCTCCTCGATGATCGCCTTGAGCGTCTCCCGGTTGCGCACGCGTCCGGCATTGGTCTTGAAGCGCTCGTCGGCGAGGAGATCGGGGTACGCGACCGCGCCGCAGAATTTCTCGAACTGCCCGTCGTTGCCGACCACCACCACGATGTGGCCGTCGCGGCAGCGGAACACGTCCTGCGGCTGGATGTTGGGATGGGCATTGCCCGATCGGCGCGGCGGCCTGCCCGACAACAGGTAGTTCATCGCCTGGTTGGTCAGGAAGCTGACCTGCACGTCGAGCATGCCGATGTCGATGTAGTCGCCGCGACCGGTCTCGCTGCGGCGGGCGAGCGCCGCCAGCACGGCGATCGCCGCGTACATCCCGGTCATGATGTCGAGCACCGGCACGCCGACCTTCTGCGGACCGCCACCGGGCTTGTCGTCGGCCTCGCCGGTGACGCTCATCAGCCCGCCCATCGCCTGGATCATGAAATCGTAGGCCGCCTGGTCGCGCCGCGGCCCGGTCTGGCCGAAGCCGGTGACCGAGCAATAGATCAGCCGCGGATTGACCTTTTCGAGCGCGGGGAAGTCGAGCCCGTAGCGCGCCAGCGCACCGACCTTGAAGTTCTCCAGGAGGATGTCGGAACGCGCCGCGAGCGCGCGCACGATGTCCTGGCCCTGCGCCGTGTTGAGATCGAGCGTGATCGAGCGCTTGCCGCGGTTGACGGCGAGGAAATAGCCGGCATCGGCCGTCTCATGGCCGGCCTGATCCTTCAGGAAGGGCGGCCCCCAGGCGCGCGTATCGTCGCCGGCGCCCGGCCGCTCCACCTTGATGACATCGGCCCCGAGATCGGCCAGAATCTGCCCAGCCCACGGCCCGGCCAGGATGCGGCTCAGGTCGAGCACGCGAATGTGCGACAGCGGTCCGGCCACGTCAGCCCCTCACTTGAGCTTCATGTCGATGCGGACCATGTCGCCGCGGTAGATGCCCTCGCCGATGAACACGAGGCAGCCCTCGCGGCTCACCACCGAGCGATACACGAAGGCAACCGGGGCGTTGAGCGGGACGTCCAGCCGTTCGGCAGTCTCGACGTCGGCGGTCCCGATGGTCAGCGTCTGCCGCGCGTCGGCAATCTTCATCCCCGGGATGTCGGCGATGAGGCGCAGCGCGGTCTTGCTCTCCAGCGCCTTCTTCGGAATCTGCCCGCTCAGCCGCTCGTCGACATAGAGGTTCGCCAGCAGGAATGGAGAGCCGTGCCGCGAATGGATGCGCTGCAGGTGGCGATACGAGCGCGCCAACGTACCGACCGGATGCGGCACGAACGGCGGCTGGCGGCCGCGCTGGTCGGACAGGAGCTCGATGGTCGCGTGCTCACGCGACAGGAGCAGGCCGGACCAGTCGGTCGCCACCTCGCACCAGATCTGCTCCTGCGGCCGCGGGCGGACGAACGTGCCCTTGGCGCGGTAGCGCTCGATCCGCTGCTCGACCTCGAGGATGTCGAGCGCCTGCCGGATGGTCGCGCGCGCGACCCCGCATTCCGCCGCCAGCTCCTCGATGGTCGGGATTTGCTGCCCGACCGCCCATTGGCCGGACTCGATACGCCGGCGAAACAGGCTCGCAAGCTGGATGTAACGTGCGACCGCGCTGCGGCTGAAATCGACTGCGGACCGGGCTTCGGCATGCGCCATGGCGCCTCGCGTAAACATTTAAAGAACTAGCTTATTGTCCTTTCCCTCCTTGTCGGTCAACCGCCTTTCTGGCCAAATCGATGGTCTCGATCCCGAAGGATCGGCGCCAGCCGATCCCAGGAGCTCGTCGATGCGCATCATCTCGGCCGCAGCGAAGCCCTGCGTACAGCAGCTGGCCGACCCCGGCTGGACATTCGCACGCGGCAAGGTCCCGGAGCTCAACGGTTGGACGATTCTCCTCACCGGCGACGACGGCACCATCGGGCTCGGCTACGTGAATGCCCTGCCGATCGTGACGACTCATGGAGCGGGCGCCAAGGCGGCGTGCGATTTCCTCCTGCCGCGGCTGGTCGGCCGCGATCCATTCGCTAACGCCGAGATCATGGCGGAGGTGGAGGCCGCGCTCGCCTTCCAGCCGAGCGTCAAGGCCGCAATCGACATGGCGCTGCACGATCTCGTCGCCCGGCGCCTCGGCGTATCGCTCGACGTCCTGCTGGGCGGCCGCCGCCGGCCGGGCATTCCGCAGGGACGCATCCTGGCACTGAAAGCGCCAGGCGAGATGGCCGCGATCGCGCGCGACATCGTCGGTCAGGGCTACCGCATGCTGAAGGTGAAGCTTTCGGGCGATGCGGAGCTCGACATCGCGCGCGTCGCTGCGGTCCGCGGAGCCGTAGGCCCCGCCGCGATGCTGACCGTGGACGCCAACCAGACCTATTCGGCCAAGGGCATGATCGCCGCCTTCCGCCACATGGAGAAGCACGACGTGGCGCTGGTCGAGCAGCCGGTGCCGGCCGCCGACTGGGCCGGCCTCAAGCTCATTTCCCAGACCTTGCCGGTGGCGGTGGAGGCGGACGAGAGTGCCGGCTCGGTCGGCGACGTCTTCCGCCTGGTCAGCGACCGCGTCGCCGACGTGATCAACCTCAAGATCACCAAGCTCGCCGGCATCCGCAACGCGATTGCCGCAGCGCAGATCTGCGAGGCCGGCGGCGTCGGCTGCCGGCTCGGCGCGGCGTTCGGTCCGGCCTTGCTGCAGGGCTTTTCCGCCCACGTGGCGGCGAGCTTTGCGCGTCTGGAATTCCCCTGCGAGCTGTCCGAGCACCTTCACCTGACCGACGACCCGTTCACGCCGTTGCCGGTGGTGGACGGCGCCATCGCGGTGCCGGACGGACCGGGATGCGGGGTGACGTTCGCCAATTAGCGCGCAGCCGCATCGTGGAACGGGCGGCCGGCCAGAAACGCCTCGATGTCGCCGAGCAGGCGGCCCAGCATGGCGGCGCGCGTTTCGTGGGTGATCGAGGCGGAATGCGGCGCCAGCACCACATTGTCGAGGGCGGCGAAGCGCGGATCGAGGTCGGGTTCGCGGGCGAACACATCGAGCGCCGCCCCGGCGATCGTGCGATTCTCCAAGGCCTCGAGCAGCGCCGGCTCGTCCACCACCGAGCCGCGTGATACGTTCACCAGGTAACCCTCCGGACCGAGCCGCGCGAGCACGTCGCGATCGACCAGGCCGCTCGTTGCTTCGCCCCCGGGGCAGCTGAGCACCAGCACGTCCGCCTCGGCTGCGAGGTCATGCAGGCTGGGCACGAAGGGATACGCAACATCGGGAACCCGCCGTCGGCCGAAATAGGCGACCGTCATGCCGATTCCCTCGGAGCGCTGCGCCACGCGCCGGCCGATCCGGCCGAGACCGACGATGCCCATATGCTTGCCGGCGACGCGACGCGACGGCGCCATGCGCTCCTTTTGCCAACGGCCGGCGCGCACGAACCGATCGGCTTCTGCCACCCGCCTCATGATCGCGTAGGTGAGCGCGATCGCCGCCTCCGCCACGTCCTCGGCGAGCTCGTCCGGCGTATGGCAGACCGCGACCTTGCGCACCCGTGCCTCGGCGAGGTCGATCCCGTCGAGCCCGGCGCCGTTGCAGACGATCAGCCGAAGCTCCGGCACGCGGTCGAACAGCGCGCGGTCGAAGCCGCGCATGCTGGTCGTCACCGCGACCGTGCATCCAGCCGCCGAAGCGTTTTCGCTCATGTCGGACAGCGGGTAGCGTTGCGCGAGCGCAGCCCTGAGATCCGGCGGGATGGTGGTGACGACGAGGAGCTTCGGCACGGTAGGCTGTGGCATCGGCGATCCGGCGTTGCACCGACGGTGTCTAGGGCATAAAAGGTCAGATAGCTAGTCTTTGAGGTTTAGCGCGCGTGGCCATTACCTACGAGCAGGTGAAAACACTGGCGGCCGAGCTGTACGGCGGCTCACTCAAGAAGATCCCCGAGGACACCAAGGGCGCGCTGCGCGACGCGCTCGCGACCGAGCGCAATGACGGCGCGAAGAAGATCCTCGCCCTGATGCTCAGGAGCGCGCAGGCGGCGGAATCCTCGAGCCGCCACGTGTGCTCGGACGCCGGCATCCCGGTCTATTTCATCCGGATCGGCACCGCGGCGCGGCTTGAAGGCAACATCGCGCAGGCGATCTCCGACGGATTCGACCACTTGGTCGCCACCATCGATCCGCCGATCCTCAAGCACGTCACCAATCCGTTGACCAACGAGCGCGGCTACAAGGGCAAGGACATGCCGCACGTCAGCTACGACCTGGTCGACGGCGCCGACTATGTGGAGATCACCTGCGCCCCCAAGGCGCTGGGCTCGGGGCGCTGGGCGGCGCTCGAGATCTTCAGCTTTCCCACCCTGGACGTGATCGAGAAATACGTCATGGAGTGCGTCCTCAAGGCCGGCTCCCAGCACTGTCCGCCGGTGGTGATCGGGGTCGGCATCGGCGGCAGCTTCGACCACTGCGCCACGATCGCCAAGCACGCGACCCTGCGGCCGTTCGGGCAGAAGAACCCGGAGCCGATCCTCGCCGCCATGGAGGAGCGGCTGCTCGCGGCCGTGAACAAGACCGGCTTCGGCCCGATGGGCACCGGCGGCGACACGACGGCGCTCGCCGTGCATGTGGAATATGCCTCGGGCCACGGGTTCACGCCGGTCGCCGTGTGCTTCAATTGCTGGATCAACCGGCGGGCGAGCGCGCGCATCTACAACGACGGGCGCATCGAGCGGTTCGAATGACCGACGCCACGGACACGCGCCGGCTGACTCTTCCGCTCACCGAGGCCGCGGTGCGCTCGCTGACCGCGGGCGACTTCGTCCTGCTCGACGGCGAGATCGTCATCACCGCCGGCCTGCCGACGCACCAGCGCATCCTCGACCACGTCGAGGCCGACCGGCCGCTGCCGATCGCCATCGCGGGCGGCACGCTGTTCCACCTCGGCAGCTACAGCCGCGAGACCGACGGCCGGTTCGAGGTCCTCTACATGAACCCGACCACGAGCACGCGGTTCAATCCGTTCATGCCGCGCTTCATCCGCCATTTCGGCCTGCGCGCGGTCGGCGGCAAGGGCGGCCTCGACGCGGCGAGCGCAGCCGCCATGCGGGAGGTCGGCTGCGTCTACCTGTCGTTTCTCGGCGGCGGCTCCGCGTTGCTTTCCGACGCCATCAAGGACGTGGTCGGGGTCGCCTGGGACGACCTGGTCGCGCACTACCGGCTGGTGAAGCTGCGCGTCGAGGGCCTCGGACCACTGGTGGTGGCGATCGATGCCAAGGGGACGAGCCTGTTCGACACGCTGAGTGAGGCGGCGCGCGACCGACTGCCGGACATCCTGCACGATCTCGACGTCGCGCGGGGGGACGCTCCGACGTCGTCATGGCCGGGCTTGTCCCGGCCATCTCGATAAGGAAGGCACGGCAGTGCCACACCAATCGGGATGCGCGGGTCAACCCTCGCCGCCTTATGCGGCTCGCCCGCGCATGACAATTCAGTATGAACGTCCTACGCAGCCACCGGCTCGAGCGGCGGCACGGCGCCGTCGGGGAGCGGGATCTCGTGCGCATTCAAGGTCATCGCCACCATGGTGTAGTAACCGATGAGCGCCGTGAGCTCGACCACGCCGACGACGTCCCAGCGCTCGAGCGCACCACGATAGATCGCCTCGGGCACGTGCTTGGTGCGGTTGAGCGCGTCCGCGTAATCATAGATCGCGCGCTCGTCCGCATCGAGGGCGGACGGCCGCCGGCCCACGCGGAGGTCGTCGATGACGGCGCCGGCGAGACCCGCCTTCCTGGCCATCATCTCATGGATGTACCACTCGACCTGGCAATTGCAGGCGCGCGCTGTCACCAGGATCGCCAGCTCGCTCAACCGCGGCGGCAGCGAGGTGCGGAAGCGTAAGAGCTCGCCGAACTGGTGCCACTTGTCGGCGAGGTCGGGGCGGTGCAGCGCCGCGCGCAGCGGGCCGCGCAGCTCGCCGCGTGGGCCGGCGACGACCGCGTCGTAGACGCGGCGCTGCTCGGGAGTCATCGAGGCGGGGTCGACCAACGGAATGCGCGGCAAGGCATGGCTCCTGAATGACGATGAGGGGGACGCATTCCACGGAATCAGGAATCGTCGACCGGCTCGGTCGCCCGCACCGCGGGGCGAGCCGCGAACGTCGCATGCCAGGCGGCGACCCGCGGATGCGCCGTCCGCCAGTCGTCCTCGGCGAAGCGGAAATCCAAGTAGGAGAGCGAGCAGCCGATGGCGATATGGCCGATCGAATAGGCCGACTGGTCGAGCGCCGGCGCCTCGGTTTCGAGCGACTTGAGCACGGCGCGACGCTTCGTGGCGAAGCTGTCGAGATGCACCGGGCTCTGCCGCTCGGGCGGACGGTCGCGCTCGTTGCGCCACCACAGGAGGAAATCCAGGAACCCGTCGCCCAGCGCCTGGCGCCGCAGCGCCGTGAAGCGTTCCGCCCCCGCCGGCGGGAACAGTCGCGGCCCCGCGTGCAGCCCGTCGAGATATTCGCAGATCACCGGCGAGTCGTAGAGGATCGTCCCGTCGTCGAGCACCAGCGTGGGGATCTTCGACAGCGGATTCTCCGTCATCAGCTCCGCATGCGGCTTCGCCATGGCGACGACGGTGCGGACGCATGCGAGCCGGTCGGCAAGGCCCGTCTCGTGCGCCACGATCATCACCTTGCGCACGAACGGCGAGCGCGGGGACCAGTGCAGTTTCATGAGCATTCCATTTGCCGCCAGGATGGCGATCGAGGCGAGGTGGGTTTGCATTAGCCTAAAAGTCAGTCTATTGACTTTAAGGCCGGGAGACAAGCGATCCGCTGTCTGCGATGCTGTGAGGATCGCATGACGGCTCGGCCCGCGAATTGCCGGGGGAGGAACAATGATGACGTTCGGCCGCATGCTGGTTTCCGGGCTGGCGTTCGCCGCATGCGCGACGCTCGCCCAGGCGCAGGATTACCCGAGGAGCCCGATCACCCTGGTCAATCCGTATGCGGCGGGCGGTCCCGCCGACCTCCTGGCGCGCACCATCGCGGCGGGCATGAGCGAGCAGCTCGGCCAGCAGGTGATCATCCTCAACAAGCCGGGCGCCGCCACCGCGCTCGGCGCCTCGTTCGTGGCGCATGCGGCGCCCGACGGCTACACGCTGCTGATCGCCGGCGCGTCCTCGCACATCGTCACGCCGGCCATGAGCAAGGTAAACTACGAAGGCATCAAGGGCTTCGCCCTGGTCGCCATGGTGGCGAACGTACCCAACGTGCTGGTGGTGCGCTCGTCGCTTCCGGTCAACAGCGTCCCCGAGCTGATCGCCTACGCCAAGGCCAATCCGGGCAAGCTGAACTTCGCGTCGGTCGGCAAGGGCAGCCAGCCGCATCTCGCCGGCGAGATGTTCCGGCAGATGGCCGCCGTCGAGATGGTGCACGTTCCCTACTCGGGCGCGGCGCCGGCATTGACCGACCTCGTCTCGGGACAGATGGATCTCGCCTTCCTCAACGCACCGCCGGTGATCCCGCACATTCAGACCGGCAAGATCCGCGGCCTCGGGCTCACGACGCTGAAGCGCTCGCCGCAGTTGCCCGACCTGCCGACGCTCGACGAGCTCGGCCTCAAGGGCTTCGACGTCGTGACCTGGTACGGGATCACGGCGCCGGCCGGCACGCCGCAGCCGATCGTCGACCGGCTGAGCGCCGTGGTGTCCAAGGTGCTGAGCACGCCGGACGTGACGGCGAAGCTCACCTCGCAGGGAGCCGAGATCTTCCTCCTGCCGCCGGCCGCGTTCGCCACCTATCTGCAGCAGGATGCCGAGCGGCTGCTGCGGATCATCAAGACCGCGAACATCACCGAATAGGAAGCAACCGCACGAGGAGCCCACGATGTCGCCCCGTCACGGTTCTCTGCTGCCTTGTCTTCTGGCGCTGCTCGCCGCACCGCTGGCGCTGCTGTCGGCACCGGCCGCCGCACAGGACTATCCGGCAAAGCCCGTGCGCCTGATCGTGCCGTTCGCGGCGGGCGGCCCGGCCGACCTGCTGGCGCGCGCCATTGCTCCACCGATGAGCGCGGCACTGCGGCAGAGCATCGTCATCGAGAACCGTGTCGGCGCCGGCGGCGCGCTCGGCGTCGACGCCGTCGCCAAGGCGGCCCCGGACGGCTACACGATCGGCATCACCGGGCCAGGCGCCATGACGATTGCGCCATTCCTGATGACGGTGCCCTACGACGCCGTGCGCGATCTCGCCCCGATCACCCTGGTCGGGCGCATCGGCGGCGTGATCGTCGCCAGCCCGAAGACCGGATTCAAATCCATTGCCGACCTCGTGAGCCACGCCAAGGCGAATCCGGGACAGATCAATTTCGCATCGGCCGGGGCCGGCACGTCGATCCATCTGGCCGGCGAGCTGCTCGCCCTGGAGACCGGCACCAAGCTCGTTCACGTGCCCTACAAGGGCGCCGCGCCGGCGGTCACCGATCTGCTTGCCGGGCACGTGCAGGTCATGCTTCCCGATGCCAGCGCCGTGCTCGAGCACATTCGCGCCGGCCGGCTCACCGCGCTCGCGGTCACCGGCGCCGCCCGCTCGCCGTTCCTGCCCGAGCTGCCGACGATGGTCGAGCTCGGCTATCCGCGGGTCCAGTCGGAAAGTTGGTACGGCCTGATCGCGCCCGTCGCGACGCCGCCGGCAATCCGCGCACGGCTGCACGAGGTCACGACGGCGGCGCTGCGCTCGCCGGATACTGCCAGCCAGATCGAACGCCAAGGAAGCGTCGCAACGCCAACCAGCTCGGCCGAGTTCGCCAGGCTGGTCGTCGACGAGCAGGCGAAATGGAAACAGGTCGTGCAGACCGCCGGAATCCGGATCGAAAGCCAGTAGACCGGCGTCAACGCCGGGATTCGAGGACGCCTTTGGGTCAGACGGTTGCGCAGAAGATCGTGGCGCGGGCGGCGGGCCGCTCCGCCGTCGAGGTCGGCGAGTATGTCAACGTTTCGCCCGACTATACGTGCTGCCAGGAGCTCGCCTGGCAGGCGCGCAAGCGCATGATGCAGGAGATCGGGGTCGACCGCGTCGCCCGTCCCGACAAGGTCATCATGGTGGTCGACCATACGACCTCGGCCGCCATGGGCTCGGCCTACTACCTCAGCCACCGCGAGATGAAGGATTTCGCCGCGCGCAATGGCGTGGAGAATTTCTTCGGCGCCGGCACCGGCCTGCGCCACCTCGTCCTCACCGAGAAGGGTTTTGCGCGACCCGGCCTCCTGGTCTTTTCCGACGAGCCCAATATCGCCAGCATCGGCGCGCTCGGCGCCCTCAACGTCTCCGTCTCCTCCGAAGTCGTGGTGACGCAGATCACCGACGAGAACTGGATGATGGTGCCACGCTCGGCGCGCATTGCCCTCACCGGCCGGCTGCCGTTCGGCGTCCTGCTGCGCGACCTTGCGCAGGTGCTGATCCGCGACTTCGCCCAGGGCGACCAGCTCACCCAGTGCTGCATCGAGTTCGTCGGCCCGGCGATCGCGGAGCTGAGCCTCGACGCGCGGCAATCCTTGCTCGCTTGCGCCTATCACACCGGCGCCGACACCGCGCTCATGCCGGTCGACGCGACGGCGCTCGCCTATGTGCGGGAGCGGGCGCAGGGGCGGCCCTACCACCTGTTCGACAGCGATCCCGACGCCGTCTACGTGCTGGACACCTCCTATGATCTCTCCACACTGATGCCCATGGTGACGGTGCCGCCCGAGCTGCACGGCGCGGTGCCGGTGAGCGAGGTCGAGGGCCTGCGGATCGATCAGGCGGCCATCGGCTCGTGTGCCGGCAATCGGCTCGACGACCTGCGCGCCGCGGCGTCCCTCCTGCGCGGCCGCCACGTCGACCGCGCCGTCACCATGTACATCACGCCGGGCAGCCGCGAAGTCTATGCGGCGGCGGCACGCGAGGGACTGCTGGAAACGTTCATGCAGGCGGGGGCAACGGTGCTGGCGCCCGGCTGCACGACCTGCTGGGGCTACGAAGGCGTGCTGTGCGACGGCGAGGTTTCGATCTCCACCCACCAGATGAACTACCATGGCCGCAACGGCAGCCGCACCTCCCGCTCGTACCTGGCCAGCCCCTATGTGGTCGCAGCGTCGGCCATCGCGGGCAAGATCGTCGATCCGCGCACGCTGCTGGCGGACGTCCCGGCGGGGGCACAATGACGACGCTGATCCGCGGCCGGGTGTGGAAGTTCGGCGACAACATCAGCGCCGACGACGGCATCATCCAGTATTCCAACGTGCCCGACCTCGCGACGTTCGACATCCCGGCCCTCAAGGCGATGTGCTTTGCCGATCTCAAGCCGGACTTTCGCGCGCAAGTGCGCCCCGGCGATCTGGTGGTCGCCGGCCGCAATTTCGGCCACCATTCGCATCCGCACGCCTGCGTCGCCATGAAGGAATCCGGGATCGCGGCGGCGATCGTGGAATCGTGCGACTCCGCCTTCATCCGCAAGGCGCTCAACGTCGGGCTGCCGATGGTGGTGTGTCCCGGCGTCGGCGCCATCGTCGCGGAAGGCGAGGAGTTCGCGCTCGACCTGGCCACCGGGCTGGTGCGCAATCCGCGCTCGGGCGCGACCGCGCAGGCGCGACCGTTCTCCGACCGCATGATCGAGGTCTGGCAGGCCGGCAGCCTCGCGCGCGCCTTGCGGAGCCGGCTGTTGGGCGCAACAGGATGAGACGCAATGGATTATGATCCGCGGACCGAGCCGCACAATCTCGCGCACAGTCCGATCACGTCGCTGGTCGTGCCGCGGCCGATCGGCTGGATCTCGACGATCAACCCGAGCGGCGTGGTCAACCTCGCCCCCTATAGCTTCTTCAACCTCATCGCCGGCAATCCCCCGTTCGTCCTGTTCTCCAGCAATGCGCCCAAGCACTCCCAGACCAATGCGGAGACCTCCGGCGAGTTCGTCTACAACATGGCGACGTTCGATCTGCGCGAGCAGATGAACATCTCCGGCGGCGAGCACGCGGCGGACGTCAGCGAGCCCGAGCTGGCCGGGCTCGAGATGGTGCCGTCGCGCATGGTCAAGCCGCCGCGCGTGGCGCTCGCTCCCATCGCGCTGGAATGTCGCTACATCAAGACCATCGAATGGCACGGCACCAACGGCAAGCGCTCCTCGTCGACGGCGGTGATCGGCGAGGTCGTGAACATCCATATCGACGACGCGCTGATCGTCGACGGGATGATTGATCTCTCTCGCATCCGGCCGATCGCCCGTCTCGGCTACATGGACTACAGCGTGGTCGACAACATTTTTACAATGGCGCGGGTGTAGCGGGCGGAACCAGCCTTCGCGATCTCTGCTTGGCGACTGCAACCGCTTCTACCAGGCTCTCATCGCGCACCCGATTGTGGTAGTGACAGGCAAGAGAGCGAGGCCGCGTCTAGACGGCCACGCGAGGGAGGAACCATGAACCTCACCAGACGCCGCTTCGGCACGACTCTGCTCGGCGCTACGCTGCCGCTCGCCGGCAACGCCCTCGCGCAGGGCTATCCGTCGCGGCCGGTGAAGATTCTGGTCGGTGCGGGGCCGGGCGGCACCGCCGATCTCTATGCGCGGATCATCGCCCAGGAGCTCGCCAAGAGCCTCGGGCAACCCTTCGTGGTGGAGAACCGACCCGGAGCGTCGAGCACGATCGCGGCCGCCGCCGTCGCCAAGGCTACGCCGGACGGCTACACGCTGCTGCTCGGCGCCTCCAACACCCATGCGATCAATCCGCACCTGATCAAGACCGCCTACGATCACGTCAAGGATTTCAGCGCGGTGACGCTGTTTGCGGTCGGCCCGCTTCTGCTGCTGGTCAATCCGAGCCGGTTGCCGGTGAAGAGCATCCCCGAGCTGATCGACGTCCTGAAGAGGAACCCCGGCAAGTACAGCTTCGCCTCGACCTCGATCGGCACCGGCCAGCACATGGCGGGCGAGCTGTTCAAGCTGATGACCGGGACCGAAATCCAGCACGTTCCGTTCCGGTCCGGCAGCGGCGAGATGCTCAACGGCCTCATGGTCGGCGACGTCCAGTTCGCCTTCGACAACATCACGTCGGCCCTGCCGCAGCATACCGGCGGAACCTTGCGGGCGATCGCCGTGTCGAGCCGGACGCGCATGCCGACCTTGCCCGACATTGCGGCGGTCGCCGAGACGCTGGCAGGCTTCGAGGTCATCGGCTGGCATTGCCTGCTGGCGCCCGCCAACACGCCGCGGGAGATCGTCGACACGCTCAATGCCGAGATCAGGAAGGCGGTGGCAAAGGCGGACATCAGCAAGCGCATTCGCGAGCTCGGCGGCGATCCGATCGCGAGCCTGCCGGCCGAGCTCGATGAGCATATCCGCCGCGAGACGGAGAAGTACGGCAAGCTCATCCGCGATGCCAAGGTCAAGATGGAATGAGATGAAGCCGGGCAACGACCGCATACTGACAACCCACACGGGCAGTCTCCCGCGCGGACGCGAGCTCACAGCCCTCTATGCGAATCGGCAAAAGGGCGAGGCCGTCGATGCCGCGGAGATCGCCCGTCTGGGACAGGAGGCGGTGCGCAATGTCGTCGTCCGGCAGGCCGCCGCCGGCATCGATATCGGCAATGACGGCGAACAGATGAAGGACGGCTTCTTCCTCTATCTCCAGCAGCGCCTCACCGGCTTGGGCGGCTCGTGGCAACGGGCGCCGCGCGCCGATGTCGAGCGCTACCCGGAATTCAGGCGCATGCTGGCCGAGCAAGCCGGCAAGGTCGCGGTGAATGCCCGCACGCTCGTGCCGAAGGCGATCGACGCGGTGAGCTACATCAGCGTCGAGCCCCTGCGCGAGGAATGCCGTTTCTTCAAGGCGACCCTCGAACAGGACGGCGGACGATTCTCCGACGCCTTTCTGACCGCGCCCTCCCCCGGCATCGTCGCGACCGCCGTGCGCAACGAGCATTATGACAGCGAGGACAACTATCTCGATGCGCTCGGCCGCGCCCTGAAGATCGAATACGAGACGATCGTCGAGAACGGATTCATCCTGCAGATCGACGCGCCGGATCTCGGGCTCGAACGTCACATCACGTATGCGCAGAGGCCCCTTGCGGATTTTCTGGATTTCGTGGAGCGCGTGGTGGCGACGATCAACAAGGCGCTGGTCAACATCCCACGCAACCGCGTCCGTCTGCATGTGTGCTGGGGCAACTACGAAGGACCGCATGACGCCGACGTTCCGCTGACGAACATCCTGCCGCTGCTCTTGCGGGCGAATGTCGGCGGGCTCGTCCTGCCGTTCGCCAACCCGCAGCATGCGCACGAGTACAAGGCCTTCAGCCGGAATCCCCTGCGGGACGATCAATACCTGGTGGCAGGCGTGATCGATCCGCTGACCAACATCATCGAGCACCCCGAAGCAGTCGCCGACCGTCTGCAGCGGGTGGCCGAAGCGATCGGCGATCCGTGCCGGGTGCAGGGCGGGACCGATTGCGGCTTCGATACCAGTGCGGGCTCCGGCCGCGTCGCCGCGGACGTCGTGTGGGCGAAGCTTGCGGCTTTGACTGAGGGCGCCCGCATCGCCTCGGCGCGCCTGTTTCGACGCGCATAAGGAAATGTGTGAGGACGCCATGCCGTCATGGTTCATTCGGTTCGCGGTGGCAATCGCCGCAAGTGTCGCCCTGATGCCTGGCGCCGCATCGGCGCAAACCTATCCCAGCAAGCCGATCGCGCTGGTGGTACCGTTCTCACCCGGCAGCACGACCGACATCCTGGGCCGCATCCTCGCCGGCAAGCTTTCGGACAACATCGGCCAGCGGGTCATCGTCGACAATCGCAGCGGCGCCGGGGGCAATATCGGCACCGAATACGTGGCACGCGCCGCGCCCGATGGCCACACCATCGTGCTCGGCACGGTCTCGACCCATGCGATCAACGCCAGCGTCTATTCGAAGCTGCCCTATGATCCGATCAAGGATTTTGCGCCGATCATCGAATTCGGCGCGGTGCCGCAGGTGCTGGTGGTGAATGCGTCGCTACCGATCAAGTCGGTGCAGGACCTGATCGAATATGCGCGCGGGCGGCCCGGCAGGGTCACGTATGGATCGGCCGGCAATGGCACGACAAACCATCTGTCGGGCGCGCTCCTCGGCGCCCGGGAAAAGCTGCAAATGGTGCACGTGCCTTATCGCGGCGGCGCACAGGCGATCACGGACCTTCTCGCAAACGAGATCGTCTTCATGTTCTATCCCTATGCGGCGCTGCTGCCGCACATCAGGACCGGGGCCCTGCGCGCGCTTGGCACGACCGCCAGGATCGCCGCCCTGCCGGATGTCCCGACATTGGCCGAGGCCAAGCTCGCCGATTTCGAGATCAATGCCTGGTTCGGCGTGTTCGCGCCGGCGGGAACGCCAAAGCCGATCGTCGACCGGCTGAATGCCGAGATGGCGCGCATCATCACCGATCCCGCCGTGCAGGAACGGCTGATCCAGCAGGGCATCGACCCGGTACATGGATCGCCCGAGGACCTCGCAGCTCTGCAGAAGACGGATCTCGTCAAATGGCGGATCGCGGTCGAGGCCGCGGGGGCGAAGCTGGATTGATGGAACACGGCCTGCTCCTCATCGACCAGGGCCCATACCCCCCTCGATCTCCCGCATCGCCTCCGCAATGGTCGCGATCCGCGCGACCGGGCGCAGGCCCTCGATGGCGGCGCGATGGACATCGACCGAGAATGCCGCGCAGCCGTCCTCGATCACCGTGCATTCGAATTCCCGCACGTGGGCGTCGCGCGCCGTCGAGGCGACGCCACCATTCGTAACGATCCCGGTGAACCACAGGCGCTCGATGCCGCATTTGCGCAATGCCCATTCGAGGCGCGAAGCGTGGAACGCCGAATAGGCGACCTTCTCCACCGTGATATCGGCCGGCGCCAGGACATCGACCAATTGCTGGCCCCAGCTCCCCGGCGTGAAATCGCCCTTCTGCAGAAACGGCCGCAGCACCTTGAGGTGCGGCGAGATGATCGGTTCAGCCCCGCGCCCGGGAACCAGCGTGAACAACGTCGCGATGAGCAGAACCCCGCTCCGGCGCGCCGCGCTTACGAGCGGCAGGAGTTTTTCCGGCAGCGCAGCGATGTCCGGACTCGTCTGCCCGGCCCGCCCATAAGCACCATCCGGATGCAGGAAGTCGTTCTGCAGGTCGCCCAGGACGAGCGCGGTCGATGCGAGGCTCACGAATTACGCTCCACGATGAGGTTTCCGAGCCGATCGACGCGCGCCGCAAAGCCCGGCTCGATCACCACGGTGGCGTCGGGCTGCTCCAGTACCGCCGGCCCTGCGGTGCTTGCGTCGACCGGCAGGTCGAGCCGCGACCAGATTCCGGTCTCCCGCCAGCCGCCGTCGAACCACACCGGGCGCGATCCGGTCCGGGCGGAAGATAGCGACGCCGTCGCATCCGGGGCAAACATCGAGAAATCGAACGCCGGGCGACGCCCGATCGCCGCAACGCGCAGCGACACGATGCGCATCGCCAAGCCCGGCAGCAGGCGGCTGAACGACGCCGCATAGGCGGATTCGAAGGCGGAACGGATCATCGCTTCGTCGGCAACCAGCGCCTCGTCGTCATGCCTCACCGCCAGCGGCACCGCAACCGTGTGGGTCTGGCCGAGATAGTGCATATCGAGCTCGTACAGAACGTCGATGCGCTCGACCGCGATGCCGGCAGCCACGATCACCGCACGCGCGTCCTCGCCGGCGGCACGCAGGCGCGCGCCGAGCGCGGCGCCATCGAGGCCTTCGAGCATGAGATTCACGGTCTGCACGATGTCGTGGCGCGGATCGGCGAGCACGCAGCCGAGCGCCGACGTGATGCCGGGGAAGCGGGGCACCAGCGCGTGCCGGAGCCCGATCTCGCGGATCAGCGCGCAGACATGCAGCGCGCCGCCGCCGCCGAACGGCATCGCGACGAACCGCCCCGGCTCGTGGCCGCGTTCGATCGAGACGAGGCGGATCGCGCCCGCCATGCGCGCCTCGGCGACGCGGACGACAGCGGCGGCAGCCGCCGTCGGCTCGAGCCCGAGCGGACTGCCCACATGCTCGGCGATCGCTTGGGCCGCGGCGTCGATGTCGAGACGCTTGAGCTCGCCGCCGAGCGGACGCGCCGCATTGATGCGTCCGAGCACGACCTGCGCGTCGGTCAAGGTGGGACGCATATTGCCGGCCCCGTAGCAGGCCGGTCCCGGCACCGAGCCGGCGCTTTCCGGGCCGACCTGCAGCAGTCCGCCGCGGTCGACGGCGGCGATCGAGCCGCCGCCGGCGCCGATGGTGGTGATCTCGACCATCGGGGTGCGGATGACGAGACCGAAATCCACGGTCGTCTGCGCCGCGACCGCCGTCTTTCCAGCGGCGATCAACGACACGTCGAAAGAGGTGCCACCCAGATCGCAGGTAATGACATTGTCGAAACCCGCCGCGCGCGCGAGCGCCGCAGCGGCGACCACGCCGGCCGCCGGTCCCGACAGGGCGGTGCGGACCGGCAGCCGGCGCGCCGTGGCCGTCGACATGATGCCGCCGTTCGACTGCACGATGTGCAGCTTTCCGGCATACCCTTGCTGCGTCAGCGCCGTCTCGATCTTGCCGAGATACGAGCCGACCACCGGCTGCAGGTAGGCGTTGAGCGCCGTGGTCGAGGCGCGCTCGAACTCGCGGATCTCGGCGAGCACTTCGTGCGAGGCAGTCACGTGTTCGGTCGGCCACACCGCACGGGCGGCAGCAAGCGCCCGGCGCTCGTTGTCCGGGTTGGCGAAGGCGTTGATGAAGATGACGGCGAGGCCCTGCGCGCCCGCCGCGAGGAGCTGCTGTGCGGCGGCGCGTACCTGGGCCTCATCGAGCGCGGTACGCACGGTGCCGTCGCTGAGCGTGCGCTCGTCGACCTCGAGCCGCAGGTCGCGCTCGACGATGGGGACGAAGTCGCCCCACAGACCCCAGGTGCGTCGGCGGTCGCGCCGGCGCATCTCCAGCACGTCGCGAAAGCCGCGCGTGGTGATGACGCCGATCTTCGGGCCGCGCCGCTCGAGCAGCGTGTTGGTGGCGACCGTGGTGCCGTGGACGATCGATTGCGCGCCGGCAACGCCGCCGAGCGCCGCAAGCCCATTGAGGAATCCCTGCGCCTCGTCACCGCGGCGCGACGGCACCTTGGCGATACGAAATGTTCGAGCCGCAGGCGCGAACCCGATGAGGTCGGTGAACGTGCCGCCGACGTCGACCCCGACGATCAGGCCGTCGCTCATGCGGCAGTTCCGGCACGCAGGGTGTCGGTGGCCGCGAGATCGGGCGTGCCGTCCTCGCGCAGCACCACTTTGTAGTCTTGCCGTGCCGCTTCGGCTGAGACATAGCCGAGCCGCACGTCGCGCGCGACGCGCTCGGGCGCGCGCGTTGCCGGATCGCCAAATCCCCCTCCCCCCGGCGTCATCAGCCGCACCCGCTGGCCGCGGCGGATGCGGACATCCGTCACCTTCGAGGTGAGCGCAGGCGCCGCTTCGCCGGCATCGGTGTCATAGACGAAGCGGTTGAGCGCCGCCGGCTTGCCGCCGTTGACGCCGAACGGCGGGTACTTGCCGCGCTCGCCGAGCAGGAACACCTCGGCGCCGCCGTCCGCCAGCGCCTCGATCTCGTAGATCGCGCCGAGGCCGCCGCGATGGCGGCCGGCGCCACCGGAATCGGGTCGCAACGCCCATTGGGTGAACATCACCGGATAGAGCGACTCCAGGATCTCGACCGGCGGGATGGTGGCGGTCGAGATCGGGTTGTTGCCGTGGTTGAGGCCGTCGCCCTCCGGGTTGCCGCCGAGCCCGCCGCCGAAGAAGCAGAACATCACCCACTTGCGACCATGCTGGCGCCAGCCGGCGAGCGAGAGCGCATTGATGGTGGCGAACGGGCTGCCCTGGGCGCGCTCCGGCGCGGCTTGGGCGAAGGCGCCGAAGATGACGTCGATGACGCGCAGAATGGTCTCGGTATAGCCGCCGACCGGGCGCGGCGCCGACACGCCCAGCAGCGTGGTGTCGGGCACCACGAACTCGATCGGCGCGAGGCAGCCGGCATTGGCCGGCACGTCGGTAAACAGGTGCTTGAGCGCCACGTAGCAGCAGGCGATGGTGGTCGAGCGCGCGATGTTGAGCGGGCCGTCGCACGGCGGCGCCGAACGCAAGAAGTCGAGCCGCATGCGGTCGCCCGCGACAGTGAGATCGAGCGCGATGCGCAGCGGCGTATCGGTGACGCCGTCGTTGTCGAGGAAGTCGTCGCAGCTGTAGGTGCCGTCGGGGAGAGCCGCGATATTGTCGCGCATCAGCGTTTCGGCGCGCGCCGACAACGCGGCAAGCGCCGCCAGGATGGTGTCATCGCCGTATTCATCGAGCAGCGCGGCGAGACGCCGCTCGCCCAGATCGAGCGCATTGAGCTGGCCGTTGAGATCGCCCCAGTTGGATTGGGGCACGCGCGAGTTGGCGGCGAGGATGTCGACGATGTCCTGCTGCAAGACGCCGTCGCGCACGAGCTTCACCGGCGGGATACGGAAGCCTTCCTGGAAGCTCTCGGTCGCCTTGGCGTTGAAATTTCCCGGCACGTTGCCGCCGACATCGAGCCAATGGCCGACCGAGGCAAGCCAGGCGGACACCTTGCCCTGGCGCATCAGCGGGCGGACGAGGCGGATGTCGTTGAGGTGCGTGCCGCCGTCATACGGGTCATTGAACAGATAAGTGTCGCCTGGCTCGAGACCGCCATCGCGCGCAACCTTGTCGATCACCGCCTTAACGGCGAACGCCATGGCGCCGACGAAGATCGGCAGGCCGGACGTGCCCTGCACCAGGGTCGCGCCGGTCTCTGCGTGGTAGATGCCGTGGCAGGCGTCGTGCGCCTCGGCGATGATCGGATTGAAGGCGGAACGATAGAGCGTCGCGTCCATCTCGTCGGCGATCTGGACGAGGCGGCCGTTGAGGACCGCGAGCGTGACGGGATCGAGCGGCTTCACCGCGCGGCACCCGTCTTCTTGCGTGCGGGCGCCGCCGCAGGATCGTACTGCGCGCCGCGGGCGAGCATCTCGGGCGTGCCGATCAGCGCGTTGAGCGCCTCGAAATCGAGCATGCGCGGCCGGAACGGCTCGGTCGTGCCGTGCGCGGCGAGCGCGGCGTAATATTCGCTCGCGGTGCGGGCGAGAGCGCGCGCGATGCCGCCGGGGAAGATCACCATGGCAAAACCGATCGCCTCGAGCTCGGCGGCGGAGAGAAGCGGCGTCTTGCCGCCCTCCACCATGTTGGCCATCAGCGGAACGCTCGTACCGAGCACCGTCACCATGCGGGCGAGTTCCTCGCGCGCCTTCGGCGCCTCGACGAACAGCATGTGGGCGCCCGCCTCGCGATAGCGAACGGCACGCTCGATTGCACGCTCGAACCCTTCGACCGCGACCGCGTCGGTGCGCGCGATCACCAACGTATCGGCCGACCGCCGCGCATCGAGCGCCGCCTTGATCTTGCCGATCATCTCGGTGGCGGGAACCAGCGCCTTGCCGTCGAGATGACCGCAGCGCTTGGGGAAATCCTGGTCCTCGAGCTGGATCGCATCGGCGCCTGCACGCTCGAATGCACGCACCGTGCGCTCGACGTTGAGCGCATTGCCGTAACCGGTATCGGCGTCGACGATCAACTGCGACTCGACGCGGTCGCGGATCAGCGCGATGGTTTCGGCGACCTCGGTCATGCCGACGAGACCGATGTCGGGCCGGCCGAGCCGCGTATAGGCGATGGCCGCGCCCGAGACATAGAGTGTGGCGAAGCCCGCCTGGGCGGCGATCAGCGCCGTGAAGGCATCGTACACGCCGGGCGCCACCACGATAGGCTTTCGGGCGAGGCGAGAGCGCAGGTTCTCCGCATCGGTCATTGTCTACAGTCCCAGATAGGCCCGCCGGAGATCGGGATTGTCGCGGATCTCGGCGGCGCTCCCCTGTAGCACAAACGTGCCGTTTTCCAGGATATAGGCGCGCGCCGCAACCTCCAGGCTCTGCACCACGTTCTGTTCGACCAGCAAGAGCGCGGTGCCGTCCGCGTTGATCGTCCTGATCAGGGCGAACAGCTCCTCGACCAGCACGGGCGAGAGGCCGAGCGACGGCTCGTCGAGGATGAGGAGCCTCGGCTCCGCCATCAGGCCGCGCCCGATCGCCAGCATCTGCTGCTCGCCGCCCGACAGGGTGCCGGCGGACTGCGACTGTCGCTCGGCGAGGCGCGGGAAGATCGCGAACACCCGGGCGCGGTTCGCCTCGCGGCGCGGCCGGCCGCGCCGATAGGCGCCGAGGTCGAGATTCTCGGCGACCGTCATGTTGGGAAAGATGCGGCGCCCCTCCGGCACGTGGATGAGCCCGCGCGCGACGATTGCGGCCGGTTTGTCGCGCTCGATTGCGTGGGCGTCGAAGCGAATCGAGCCGCGGCTCGCCCGCAGCACGCCCGAGATCGCCCGGTTGAGCGTCGACTTGCCGGCGCCATTCGAGCCGAGCACCGCGACAATCTCGCCCGCGCCCACCTGGAGATCGACGCCGCGCAGCACCTCGGTTGCGCCATAGCCGGCGCGCAGCCCATTGACGGTCAGGATCGGCTCACCCATGGGTCGCCCCCGCCAGCAGCCGTCCGGCGGCGCCGTGACCGAGATAGGCTTCGACCACGCGTGGCTCGCGGGCGATTTGCTCGGGCGGCCCCTCGGCGATGATCCGTCCCTCAGCCAGCACGAAGACCTGCTCGGCGAGGCTCATCACCGCCTGCATCACGTGCTCGATCATCACGATGGTGACGCCGCGGTCGCGGATCGCCCGGATGAGCGGCACCGTGTCGCGGATCTCGGAAGGATTGAGGCCGGCCAGCACTTCGTCGAGCAGCAACAGCTTCGGCTCGATCGCGAGCGCGCGGGCGAGCTCGAGCCGCTTGCGCGCCGCGACCGTGAGGCCGGCGGCCGGACGATCGAGCAGGTCGCCGAGGCCCACCGCGCGTGCGATCTCGGCGGCGGCGGCCAGAGCATCACGGCGCGCCGGCCGTGTCAGATGCGCGCCGACCGCGATGTTCTCGTGCACGGTGAGTGCCGCGAACGGCTGCACGATCTGGAACGTACGGGCGATGCCGCGCCGCGCCAAGCGGTGCGGCGGCTCGCCGGTGATGTCAGCGCCGGCGTAGAGCACACGGCCCCGGCTCGGGGACAGGAAGCCGGTGACGATCGCGAACAGCGTGGTCTTGCCGGCCCCGTTGGGTCCGATCAGCGCGGTGATGCGCCCGGCCTCGGCGGCGAACGAGACCTCATCGAGGGCGACGAGCCCGCCGAACCGGCGGGACACCTGCTCGACGCGCAGCAAGGGCTCAGCCATGGGTCTCGGCTTTCGCGAAGCGAAGCCGGCGGCCGAGATCGGCGAACAGACCGACGAGTCCGCGCGGCGCGAACGCCACGACGAGGATGAGCACGCCGCCATAGATCGCAAGATCGAGTCCCGGCGCATCGCCGGTGACGAGCTTGGTGAGCTCGCCCAACGTCCGCACGACGAGCGCACCGATGAGCGGCCCGCACGCGGTGCCGATCCCGCCGATGATCGGCGCCAGCAGCGCCTCGACCGAAATCCACGGGCCGTAGGCGATGCCCGCATCGACGAACAGGAAATACTGCGCGTAAAAGCAGCCGCCCGCCGCCGTGATGGCGGCCGACAAGGTCATGGCGGCGAGCTTGACCCGGAAGATGTCGATGCCCAGCGCCCGCGCGGCGTCCTCGTTCTCGCGCACCGCTACCAGCCACGCGCCGAATCGGCTCTGCTCGATCAGGCGGACGAGCAGCAGCGAGGCCGCCACCAGGGCAAGGATGATCAGGTAATAGGGCACGCGGCTCTGGAACTGGAACGCTTCCGGCCGCAGGTCGAGCCGGATGAGCGTGCCGACGCCGGCGCCGGTGATCGGCGCGACGCTGGCGATGATGCGCAGCACCTCGGCGAAGGCGAGCGTGACGAGCGCGAAGTAGGAGCCTCGCAGCCCCGCGCGGAAGCTCAACACCCCGATCACCGCGCCGACGAGCGCGCCCGCCGCGATGCCGACGGCGAAGCCGACCCATGCGTTGATACCGTAGCGGGCCTGCAGGATCGCGGTCGCGTAGGCACCGGTGCCGAAGAACGCCGCGTGTCCGAACGAGTACTGCCCGCCATAGCCGCCGAGCACATTCCAGCCCTGCCCGACCAGGGCGATCAGCAGCGCCACCACGAGGAAATTGAGCACCACATTGGAGGCGGTGACGAGCGGAACCGCCGCCAGCACGGCGACGGCGAGGAGAATCGTCACCATGCCCCTCATGCGCGCTCACCGAACAGGCCGCTCGGGCGGAACAGCAGCACGAGGATGAACATCACGAAAATGCCGATCTGGCCGAGCGACTCGCCGAGCCAGAGTCCCGATAAGCTTTCCACCACACCGACCGCGAGCCCGCCGATCAATGCGCCCACAACCGATCCCATGCCGCCGAGCACCACGATGGTGAAGGCGATGAGCACGAAGGCGTTGCCGGCATGCGGATTGACATAATAGGTCGGGATCAGCAGGCATGCGGCGATCGCCAGACACGCGGTGCCGAGCCCGAAGGTGACCGCGTAGATGTGGGCGACGTCGATGCCGGACAGCTCGGCGCCGAGCTTCTCCTTCGCCACCGCGCGGATCGCCTTGCCGGTGTCGGTCAGGCGCATGACGAGCCAAAGGACGAGCGCAACTGCGACCACGACGCCGAACGCAACGACCCGTGGCATCGCCAGGAACGCCGTGCCGATCTCCACCACCTCGAACGCATACGGGAGATTGATCGTGCGCGTGTCGGCGCGGAAGGCATAGAGGAGCAGGTTCTCGATCACCACCGCGAGGCCGAGCGTGACCAGCAGGATATTGCGGTCCTCGCCATGGGCGGCCGGGCCGATGACGAACCGCTGCAGGCCGTAGCCCAGCAGGAAGAACAGCGGCGTGAGCGCGAGCACCGCCACATAGGGATCGAGGCCGAGCAGCCGGTGGGCGAAGAACGCCGCGAACATGGCGGCGGTGAGCAGCGCCCCGTGGGCGAAATTGATGATGTGCAGGACGCCGTAGATCAGCGTCAGCCCGAGCGCCACCAGGGCATAGATGGCGCCGGTCAGGATGCCGTTGAGGACCGCAGGGACCAGGATGACCGGCGACAGCATGGGACCTTGCGATCGATGGCAGGCGGCGCCCGACGACGCCGCATCTGCTCAGGCGCGCGGCATCGGGAAGACGGCCTTGCCCGACGCGAAAGCCGCCGGGAAGATCACCTGGATGTCGTTGCCGAGCACCTGGGTGTTCACCGGGGCCGCGCCCTGGTTCTGCCCGTTGACGAACTTGGTCGGCCCATACGGCATAGTGTGGCCGGCAAACGTCGAGCCCTCGAGCGCCGCGATGATCTTTGCCCGGTCGGCCGCGCCGGCGCGCTCGATCGCCTCCGCCAGCAGCAGCACGCACGAGTAGTTCATGAACACCTCGTAGGTGTAGAACTGGCCCTGGTCCTCGACCTTCTTCTTCAGCGCCAGCGCCTTGGCGTTGCGCGGGTCGAACCAATGATTGCAGTCCATGATGTATTGGGCAGCCTCGGGGAACTCCTTGACGAACTTGTAGGACGATGCGGCGCCGCCGAGCACCGAGTAGATGCCCTGCGGGCGTACGCGCTGCTGTTGCATGGTGCGGGCGAGCAGGACGTACTCGTTGTAATAGTTGGCCGGGATCACCAGGTCGGGATTCTGCGCCCGCATCTTGAGCACGACGTTGTTGAAGTCGCGCGTGGGCGTCG
Source organism: uncultured Alphaproteobacteria bacterium (assembly GCA_963777755.1). Classification (GTDB taxonomy): domain Bacteria; phylum Pseudomonadota; class Alphaproteobacteria; order Rhizobiales; family Xanthobacteraceae; genus DATFWC01. The sequence goes on along the minus strand of CAVZSC010000034.1, from coordinate 47,882 downwards.
GATGCGGGATCGTCTCCAGCACCTGGAAGCCGCGCTCCGGCAGCTGCGCGTTGAGGAGCTTGGCGAGCCCGGAGCCGAACAGCGAATCCTCGTGCACGATCATCACGGTCTTGGCCGGCTTGCCGGCCTGGTCGTTGATGGTGACGAGGTTTTCGATGGCCGTCTTGGCGATCACGCCGAACCCGGGTCCGAACCGGAACGTGTTCTTCAGCCCGCGCGTGACGATGTTGTCGGCGACCCCGACGTCGACCAGGTAGGGCAGGTCGTAACGGGCGGCGGTCTGGCTCGCCGCCAGGCAGATCGAGCTCGCGTAGCCGCCGACGATCGCGGCGACGCCGGCGGAATTCATCTTCTCGACCTCGGCATTGCCGCCGTCCGGGGTCGACTGGGCGTCGCCCAGCACCGCCTCGATCTTCGCACCGCCTAAGCCCTTGAGGCCACCCGCCGCATTGATCTCCTCGATTGCGATCGTGGCGCCGAGCCGCCCCTGCTGGCCCGAATAGGACAGCGCGCCCGACACCGGATGCAGCACGCCGAGCTTGACGGCCGCGCCTTGCGCCCGCAGGACGGCCGGTGCGCCCAAGACACCGGTGGCCGCCGCGACGGCACCGAGCGCCGAACTTTGCAAGAAGCGGCGACGGTTGAAATTGAGGCGATCGTTCGACATGAAGCCTGCTCCCCTGTACACATTTGTTCTCCTTATCATACGTAGATCGGGGACAAGAACAAAGGCTGCCGGCATTTGAAAATGAGCAACGCCCTGACCCTGTTTGACAAGCTGTGGGCCGCCCACGCGATCGTCATCCGCGACGATGGGGAGGCCCTGCTGTGGGTCGATCGCCACTACGTGCACGAGGGGTCATTCCATGCCTTCGGCCGGCTCAAGGAGCGCGGGGTGCCGGTGGCCGAGCCCAACCTCACGTTCGCGGTTGCCGACCACTACGTGCCGACGCGCGGCTCGCGGCAGACCATCCAGAACCCCGAGATCGCCCGCATGGTGCGGACGCTCGACGAGAACACGGCAGCGCATGGGGTCACGCTGTTCGGCCTTGGCGACCCGCGCCAGGGCATCGTGCACGTGGTCGGTCCCGAGCAGGGGCTCACGCTTCCCGGTCTGCTCGTCGTGTGCGGCGACAGCCACACCTCGACCCACGGCGCGCTCGGCGCCTATGCGTTCGGCATCGGCGCCTCGGAAGTCGCCCACGTGCTGATGTCCCAGACCCTGTGGCAGCGCAAGCCGAAGCGCATGCGCATCACGGTCGACGGCACGCTCGCTCCGGGGGTCGCCGCCAAGGACATCGCGCTCGGTATCATCGCCCATATCGGCGCCGACGGTGCCACCGGGCACGCGATCGAATACGCCGGCACGGCGATCCGGGCGCTCTCTATGGAAGGGCGGCTGACCCTGTGCAACCTGTCGATCGAGGCCGGCGCGCGCTGCGGCATGGTGGCGCCGGACGAGACGACGTTTGCGTATCTCCGGGGTCGCCCCTATGCGCCGAAAGGCGAGGCGTTCGAGCAGGCGGTGGCCGCGTGGTCGGAGCTCTGCTCCGACCCGGGTGCCGCGTTCGACCGCGAGGTCGCGATCGACGGCACGGCGATCGCCCCAATCGTCACCTGGGGCACCAGTCCCGAGGATGCGCTGCCGATCGACGCCAGCGTGCCCGATCCGGCGCGCGAGCCGGACGAGGCGCGCGCCGGCGCCGTCCGCGCCGCGCTCGACTACATGGGGATCGCGCCCGGCCGCCGGCTCACCGACATCGCCATCGACCGCGTGTTCATCGGTTCCTGCACCAATGCGCGCATCGAGGACCTGCGCGCCGCCGCCGCCGTGCTCGCCGGCCGGACAGCCAAGGTTCCGGGCCTGGTCTCGCCCGGGTCGTCCACGGTCAAGCGCCAAGCCGAGCAGGAGGGGCTCGACCGCATCTTCCGCGCGGCCGGGCTCGAATGGGGCGAGTCCGGGTGCTCCATGTGCGTCGGCATCAACGGCGACCTGGTGGCGCCGGGCGAGCGCTGCGCCTCGACCACCAATCGCAATTTCCGCGGCCGCCAGGGCCCGGGCGCCCGCACCCACCTGATGTCGCCCGCCATGGTGGCGGCGGCGGCGGTGACCGGCCGGCTCGCCGATGTGCGGCCGCTGCTGGCCGGGCGGAAGACCTGAGGCGGAGCGAGAGATGGAAAAGTTCACGCGTCTCACCGCGACGGCCTGTCCGATCGACATCGTCAATCTCAATACCGACCAGCTGCTGCCGGCGCGCTACCTCAAGCTGCCGCGCTCGGCCGGGCTGGGACAGCACCTGTTCCACGACCTGCGGCGCGATGCGGAAGGACACCAGCGGCCGGAGTTTCCGCTCAACCGCGCGCCCTGGCGCAGCGCGCAGATCATCGTCGGCGGCCGCAATTTCGGCTGCGGCTCCTCACGCGAGGCGGCGGTCTATGCGCTGTACGATGCCGGCATCCGCTGCGTGATCGCACCCTCGTTCGGCGACATCTTCTCCGGCAACGCGGTGCAGAACGGACTGCTGACCGCCATGGCGTCGGACGCGGATGCGTCCGCCCTGATGGCGGATCTCGCGAGCCATCCGGAGCGCCTGGTCACCGTCGACCTGGAGGCCCAGACCATCGTCGCCGGCAACCGCACGCTCTCCTTCACGATCGATCCGGTGCGACGCACGCGCCTGCTCAACGGCTGGGACGACATCGCGCTCACCGGCAGCTATGGCGATCAGATTGCGTCGTTCAAGGCGGCCGACCGTGTGCGGCGGCCCTGGGCATTTCCCGCCGCATGAGCCACGACACGCACGTGGTGATCGCCGGCGCCGGCCCGGTCGGGCTCACGGCCGCGCTCGTCCTGGGAAGCCGCGACATTCGCGTGACGCTTGTCGAGGCCGAGGCCATGCTCTCCGAGGAATTGCGCGCCTCGACCTTCCATCCGCCGACCCTCGACATGCTGGCGCCCTACGGCATCACCGCCAGGATGCTCGAAGCCGGCCTTGTCTGTCCGACCTGGCAGGTCCGCATGCACCCCTCGGGCGAGCGCGCCGAGTTCGACCTGTCGGTTCTGAAAAGCGAAACGGATCACCCCTATCGCCTGCAGTGCGAGCAGGCGCAATATTGCCGGATGGTGCTCGATGCGATCTTGGCCCGCGCCAACGTGTCGGTCCGCTTCTCGACGACGGTCACCGGGTTACGGCAATCGGCCGGTCGGGTCCATGTGCACCTCTCCGACAGCGACGCGGACTCCCTGGAGGCTGACTATGTCATCGGCGCCGACGGCGCGCGCAGCGCCGTGCGCAAGGCGCTCGGCATCCCGATGTCGGGCGACACCTATCCGGAGACGACGATCCTGGCGACCACGCTTTTCCCGTTTCACCAGCACCTCGCCCACCTCTCCAACGTGTCGTATTGCTGGAAGCCGAACGGCACCTTCAGCCTGCTGCGGCTGCCGGGCGTGTGGCGCGCCAGCCTTTATGCGCGCGAGGGTCAGAGCATCGAGGCAGCGCTCACCGACGAGGGCCTTCGGGACCTGTTGCACGACATCGTGCCGGATGCGGATATCGAGGTGCTCGAGTCGCGGCCCTATCGCATCCACCGCCGGTTGGCGGCGCGCTACGGCGAGGGGCGCGTGTTTCTCGCCGGCGACGCCGCCCACCTCAACAGCCCGTCGGGCGGCATGGGCATGAACGGCGGCATCCACGACGCATTCAATCTGGCCGAAAAATTGCTTGCAGTGCTATGCGACAATGCCGACGCCCGCATTCTCGATCGCTACGAGCGGCAGCGGCGGCCGATCGCCGAGGAGGAGATCATCGGGCAGGCACACCGCAACCGCACCCGCATGCAGGAGCGCGACCCGGACATGCGCGCCAGGATGCTTGCGGATTTGCAAGCGGTGACGGCCGACCCGGCGAGGCTCAAGGCCTATCTCATGAAGAGCTCGATGATCGAGGGGCTGCGGCGCGCCGCCACGGTGGAGTGAGACGATGCATTCGATTGCAAGGCGGTTGTTGGCGGGCGCCGTGGCGGTGTTGGCGGCAACCTCGGGCACGCGCGCGGACACCTTTCCGTCGCGCCCGATCACCATCCTGGTGCCGTTCGCGCCGGGCGGCAGCTCCGACATCGTGATGCGCCTGCTGGCGCGCGTCGTCTCGGACAACCTGAAGCAGACGATCGTCATCGACAACCGGCCGGGCGGCGCCGGCAATGTGGCGGCGCTCGCCATCAAGCAGGCCGCGCCCGACGGCTATCTGCTGATGATGGGGCATACCGGCACGCATGCGGTGAACCCATCGCTCTACACCGATCTCAAATTCGATCCGGTGCGGGATTTCCAGCCGGTCGCGCCGCTGATCTCGTTCAACAACATCCTGGTGGTGCCGGAGGCGAGCCCGGCGAAATCGGTCGCCGAGCTGGTCGCGCTGGCGAAATCGAAGTCCGAGGGCCTGAGCTTCGGGTCGCAGGGCGTCGGGACCGGCGGTCACCTGCTGGGCGAGATGCTTGGCCGGCAGACCGGGGCGCGGCTGGTGCACGTGCCCTATCGCGGCGTCGCGCCGGCGGTCACCGATACGGTCGCCGGCCGCGTCGATTTTCTGTTCGCCTCCTACATCTCGGTGGGGCCGCATGTCGAAAGCGGCAAGCTGCGCATGCTGGCGATCACCGGCGCGGCGCGCCATCCGCGCATCCCACAGGTTCCCACCACGGCCGAAGCGGGCTTTCCGGACGTCGACATGCAGCAATGGTTCGGCCTGTTCGCCCCGGCCGGCACGCCACAGCCCGTGGTCGACCGCCTGAACCAAGAATTCGTCCGCGCCCTTGCGAGCGACGAAGCGAAGAGCACAATCCTGCCGCAGACCGCAAACATCATCGCCGGCACGCCCGCCGACCTTGCGGCGCTGATCGCCCGCGACCTCGTCCGCCTCGGCAAGGTGGTCAAGGAGTTCCGGCGCCACCGCGCCGCAGTGAGAGCTTCATGTCGCTGGAATATGCGCCACGCGGCCTCGTCGGGATGCTCACGCCACAGGCCAACACCACGGTCGAGCCGGAATTCAACCTGCTTCTGCCCCCCGGCGTCGCCATGATCAACGCGCGGCTGCTGAGCGAGAAGGAGGCGATGACCGCCCGCCTCGCCGACTATTTCGACAAGTACGAAGCCTCGTTGTGGCAATTCGCCAATGCGCCGCTCGGCGTCGCGGCTGCCGCCTGCACCGGGGCCTCCTATCTGGCGGGACGCGAGCGCGAGGCGGAGCTTGTGCGCACGCTGCACGACCGCACCGGCCATCCGTTCGTCACCGCGGCGCTGGCGGTGCGCGACGCCCTCGTTGTGTTGAGTGCGAGACGCATCGGCCTGGTGTCGCCGTATCCGCCCGAGCTCGACCGCGCCAGCGTCGCCTACTGGCGGAGCCACGGCTTCGAGGTTTGCGAGGTGGCAAACGTCGCGAGCCAGGATGCCGCCTTCCATCCGATCTACGCCATGGCCGGCTCGAGCGCGGTCGCGGCGCTGCGCTCTCTCGAAGGCAAGCCGCTCGACGCCATCGTCATGCTCGGCACCGGGATGCCGACGCTCGCGCCGATCGCGAGCGCGCTTCGGTGGAACGGCGCACCGGTGATGTCGTGCAACCTCTGCCTCGCCTGGCGCATGGTCGAAGTGCTCGATCGTGCGGAGCCGCGCGTGGAGACCCTGCAGTGCTGGCTGCGCGGCGACGGTTGGGTGGCTCGGATGAAGGCCTCGAAACCGTCATCCTGAGGTGGCCGCGCGGCCAGCTCGGTTCATTCAGGATTCGGAGTTCAACGCGCGGCCCTCGAAGGACGACGGTACTGAATCAACCTACTGTGGTCGCGCGCTGCCCTCGTACATGAAGGTCATCGGCTTGAGGCCGGGGGCGTATCCGGTCTGCAGCGATTCGATGCGGAACCCGGCTTCGCCGATCAGATTTGCGATCGGCCGGTCGAGCCGGCAGCCGCCGGCGATTGGGGTCCAGATCGGGTTGAGGCGCTCCTGCCACCAGCGCACGCGGTCATCGGGCGCGCGCCCATGCTCGACGAACAACAGGCGGCCCGAGGGCTTGAGCACGCGCCGCATTTCGCTGAGCGCGCGCCGCGCGTCGGGAATCGAGCACAGCGTCCAGGTCGTCACCACCGTGTCGACGCTTGCGTCGTCGAGTGGAATCGCTTCCGCCGAGCCTTCGACGAATTCGGTCGAGGTCGGCGCCACGCTCGCATTCCGCTTTGCCATGGCGAGCAGCTTCGGCGAGGGCTCGAGACCGATGACGTGCGTGGCGTTGGCATAGAGGGGCAGATTGAGCCCTGATCCCACGCCCACTTCGAGCACGCGTCCTTCGGCCCTCGGCACCACGCGCTGCCGATAGGGCACGACTTTGGCGTTGCGCATCGACAGATTGATCAGATGCGGAACGACGTGGTCCTGATAGAAACCCATACGGCGAAGATAACCCCACCCGCCCGCCTTCGCTAACGCTTCGGCGGGCACCCTCCCCTTTCAGGGGAGGGATGGAGCAAGCGGAGATCCAGCAGGCTTACTTGACCGCCTGCGGATTGATCGGCGAGCCGGTGCCGCCGGTGATGATCAGGGGCGGGCCGCAGAAGAAGAACTCGTAGGTGCCGTCCTGGTCGCAGTCCTCGGCGAGCTCCTTGAGGTAGAAGATTTCCCCCATGCACAGGCCCATGGCGGGGATGACCACCCAGTGCCACGGCTGATTCGCCTCGGTGGTCTCGTTCGGCCGCACCTCCACGCCCCAGGTGTCGGAGCAGATCGCGGCGATCTGCTTGTCCTGGCACCAATAGCAGTTCTCGAACCTGACGCCGGGCGCATCGCCGCCCGCATAGCCGCCCCACTGGCCCTCCTTGAGGCAACGCTCCATCTGGCCGGTGCGGATGATCACGAAGTCGCCGCGCCGGATCTCGACATTCTGGTTCTTGGCGCACTTGTCGAGCTCGTCGTTCCCGATGCCTTCGCCGTCCTTGAGCCAGTCGACGCCGCGCTGGCGGGCGATGTCGAGCAGCACCCCGCGCCCGACCATCTTGCTCTTCGAGTGCTCGATGCCCAGCACGTGCAGGCCGCCGGCGTCGATCAGCTTGGCGTCGTGCCCGTTATACGCCTTGTCCTCGTAGAAGATGTGGCCGAGCGCATCCCAGTGCGTGGCACCCTGGACGCACAGGTTCAGCGTATCGTCGGCATAGCGGATCTTGTTCCAGTCCTGCCTGCCGGCGATCGCGTCGGTGCCGGTCGCCAGCATCTGGTGGATCGGGTTGAAGCGTCCGCCGAACAAGCCGGTCTGCGGCCCGCTGCGGTCGAGCGGGATGCCGAGCGCGAACACTTTGCCGGTGCGGATGAGGCCCGCCGCATGGACGATGTCCTCGGGCGTGACGTGGTTGAGCGTGCCGACGTGGTCGTCCTTGCCCCAGCGACCCCAGTTCGACAGCTTCTTCGAGGCCTCGGCGATCGCCTCCCGGCCCACTTTGATGTTCATCGTCCTATCCTTGTCGGTTGCGTCGCCCACCGCGAAGAAATCCCGGCGCGTCGCGTTGGATCGAGCGTCGAGCCCCTGGTCAACCGCCTGATAACAAAGGAATCGAGCAACGCTCAAGCGATAGTTCGCGACTGCGCGGTCGCTTTCAACCGTCAAACCCTCCCCAGCGCCCGCAGCACGACGTCCGGCGTCATCGGCATCTCGGTAATGACCTTGGCGCCGAGCGGACGTAGCGCATCGTTCACCGCGTTCATGACCGAGCCCGGCGCGCCGGCGGTGCCGGCCTCGCCGGCGCCCTTGGCGCCGAGCTCGGAATCGGCGGTCGGGGACACCACGTGGCCGCACTCGATGTCGGGCATTTCGGCCGCCATCGGCACCAGGTAATCGGCCATGTTGCCGTTGAGCAATTGGCCGCGCTCGTCGTAGCGGCAGTGCTCGAACAGGGCGGCGCCGATGCCCTGCACCACACCGCCGCGGATCTGCTCGTCGACCAGCTGCGGATTGATCACGGTGCCGCAGTCCTCCACGCACCAATGCTTGATCAGCCGGACGAATCCGCTGTCGGGATCGACCTCCAGCCAGCTCGCCTGCACACCGTTTGTGAACGCGAAGGCCCAGGCGCGCGGCACGTAGTGGCGGGTCGCCATCAGCTCGGCCTGGAAACCGGGCGGCAGGGTGTCGGGACGGAAGTAGGCGATGCGCGCCACCTCGTCGAGGCCGATGCGCTCTGTACCCGTGGCATGGTCGACCACCACGCCGTTGCGGATGTCGAGCGCCTCGGGCTTCGCCTGCAGGATCGAGCCGGCGACGGCGAGCACGTTGGCGCGCAGCGCCTTGCCGGCCTGCCAGCCCGCCTCGCCGCCGATGCCGGCCGCGCGCGAGGCCCAGGTGCCGCCGCCGTAGGGCGTGTTGTCGGTGTCGCCGGTGACGATGCGCACGCGCTCGATCGGCACGCCGAACGCGCTCGCCACCACCTGTGCCATGACGGCTTCGGCGCCCTGCCCCTGCTCGGTGACGCCGGTGTGGCAGATCACGGCGCCGGTCGCGTCGAGCTTCAAGGTCGCGCCGTCCTGCGCGGAGATGCGGGCGCCGCCGACGCCGTAGAACGCGGCGCTCGGATTGGTCACCTCGATGAACGAGGCAAAGCCGATACCGCGGTAAATGCCGCGCTTGCGCAGCGCCTCCTGCTCGGCGCGCAGCGCCTGGTAGTCCATCATGGCGACGATCTTGTCGAGCGACGCGTGGTGCGAGAGCAGCTCGAACTTGATCCCGGACGGCCCCGATGCCGGATAGGCGTTGTCGGGAATGAGATTGCGCCGCCTGATCTCCACCGGGTCCATGCCGATCTTCACCGCAGCGAGCTCGACCAGGCCTTCGGTCACGGCGGTCGCGATCGGATGTCCGACCGCGCGGTACTGGCACATCACGTTCTTGTTCTGAAACACGACGCGCGCTCGCGCCCGATAGTTCTGGCACGTGTAAGGGCCGCCGGTGAGGTTGACGATCTGGTTCGCCTCGATACCGCTGGTACGTGGATAGACCGAATAGGGACCGATGCCGGTGAGATCGTCGATCTCCCAGGCGGTGATGGTGCCGTCCTGCTTGACGCCGACCTTCGCCTTGACGCGATGATCGCGCGCGTGGATGTCGGTGACGAAGCTCTCCACCCGGTCGGCGACGAACTTGACCGGGCGCCGGAGCAGCTTCGACAGCGCGACGGTCGCCATCTCGTCCGCGTAGGTGTGCACCTTGATGCCGAACGAGCCGCCCACGTCCTTGGTGATCACCCGCACCTGGTGCTCCTCGAGGCCGAGGTGCTTGGCGAACAAGTTCTGCATCATATGCGGCGCCTGGGTGCCGTGATAGACGGTGAGGCGCTGCTCGCCGGGATTCCAGTCCGCCACCACCGCGCGCGGCTCGTTGCAGACGCCGGTGTGGCGGCCGAACACGAAGGTCGCCTCGACCACCGCGTCGGCCGCCGCAAAGCCCTTGTCGGGCTCGCCCGCTTCGTGCTTGCGCTCGAAGGTGAGATTGTCGCCGAGTTCCGGATGGATCACCGGCGTCGCGGCATCGAGCGCCGTCTCTGCATCGGTGACCGCGGTCAGCTCCTCGTAGTCCACCTGGATCGCCTCGAGCGCGTCCTCCGCCTGGGCGCGCGTCTTCGCCACCACGGCGCACACCGCCTCGCCCTGCCAGCAGGCGCGCTCGACCGCGATCGGGTATTGCGGGGCGGACTTGATGCCCTTCAGATGCGTGAGCACGCCGACCCACGGGGTCATGACCTTGGCGAGCTCAGGCCCGGTCACCACGGCGATCACGCCCGGGGCGCGCTTCGCCCGCTCGACATCGATGCGCTTGATCCGCGCATGGGCATGCGGCGAGCGCCGATAGGCCGCGTGCGCCATGCGCGGCAGCACCACGTCGCTGACATACTGGCCGCGCCCCTGCATCAGGCGGGCAAGGTTGGGCCGCGGCACCGAGCGGCCGATGTAGGAGTTGGGGCGGTCGAGCGCGGTGAGACCGGGCGGCAGGTCGTCGACGATCTTCATGCGCGCGCTCCCGCCCGTTGCTGTGCCACCGCCTCGACGGCATCGACGATCGCCTGGTAGCCGGTGCAGCGGCAGTAGTTGCCCGACAGGTGCTGGCGGATCGTCTCGCGGCTCGGCACGCCGCCGCGCCCGAGCAGCTCCTGCGCGGTGAGCAGCATGCCGGGCGTGCAGAAGCCGCATTGCAGCGCATTGCGCCGCTCGAACGCCGCCTGCAGGTCGGCGATCTCGCCGCTGTCGGAAACGCCTTCGATCGTCTCGACCTTTGCACCGTCGCACTGCGCCGCGAGCGTGAGACAGCCGCGCACGATCACGCCGTTGAGCCGCACCGTGCAGGCTCCGCACACGCCGTGCTCACAGCCGACATGGCTGCCGGTGAGGCCAAGCTCGTCGCGCAGGAAATCGACCAGCGTCTGGCGCGCCTCCACGCTCTCGTTCACCGTTTCGCCGTTGACCGTGATGGAAACGTCGACCACGTGCTCGGTCATCGCCCGCCTCCCGTAAGCTCAGCCGCGACCCGCCGCAGCAGCACGCCGGCGAGATGCTTCTTGGTCGCACCGCTCGCCTGCAGGTCGTCGGGCGGATCGAGATCGCGGCCGAGCGCCGCGACCGCCGCGTCGACGTCGCCGCCGGCCAACGCGGCTTCCGCCGCCGGCGCACGCAGCGGCGTCGAGCCGATGCCGAAAAACGCCAGCCGCACGTCGCGCAAGCCCTTGCCGGACGCCTTGGCGGTGGCGGCGAGACCGGCCATCGCGTAGTCGCCGTGGCGGCGGGCGAACTCGGCGAAGCCGACGCGGGTGTCCGCCGTCGCCGACGGCACGCGGATGGCCGTGAGCACGTCGCCCACCCCGAGCGCGGTCTCGAACAGGTCGCGGAAGAAATCATCGGCCGCAACGGTGCGGCGCCCCTGCGGGCCGGCGATCTCGACCTCCCCGCCGAGGGCCAGCAGGCAGGCCGGCAGCTCGGCCGCCGGATCGGCGAAGGCGACCGAGCCGCCGATCGTACCGCGGTTGCGGATCGCCGGATGGCCCACATGGGGCATGGCACGGGCGATCAGCGGAACGTGCTCATCGATGACCGGCGACCGTTCGGCGATCGCGTGGCGCACCAGGGCGCCGATCTCCACCCGGCCATTGCGGCGGGCGATGCCGTCGAGACCGGAAATAGCGTTGATGTCGACCAGGAGGCTCGGGGCGTCGAGCCGCATGTTGAGCGTGGCGATCAGGCTCTGCCCGCCGGCGAGCACGCGCGCGCCCTCGTGCTCGCCGAGAAGCGCGCTCGCGTGGTCGAGCGACAGGGCCTTAGCATAGGCGAATGCCGCCGGTTTCACGGAAAATCCTCCCCCTGGGCCGCAGCCGGGCGGCTCTTGTATAGGTAGAGCCCGCCGCGAGGCGAACGTTGTGGGCCGGGATGGTGCCGACCTCGACGGTGCGAAGTCAACAGGGAGAAAGCGATGCCCGCCTATTGGGTTGCCCGCTCGAAGATCAACGATCCGGCCGGATACAAGAAATATACCGACCTGGTCCCCGCCATCATCGCCAAGCACGGCGGCAAGGTGCTGGCGCGCGGCGGGCGCTATCAGGTCATGGAAGGGCCGGACAAGTTTCACCGCTTCGTGGTGATCGAGTTTCCGACCTTCGAGCAGGGCGTCGGCTGCTTCACCTCCGAGGAATACAACCGGGCCGCCACGTTCCGCCGTGCCGGCGCCGGCGAGGTCGAGACCATCATGGTGGACGGCGGGGACGCGGCCAAATAGGGGCCCGCCCGCTTTTCCGGCCCACAATCTCCACTGGCGCGGGGGTCGGCTTTACGCATAAGATCATTGCACAATCAGCCAGACATTCGGAGGAAACGATGCTTCGTTGGCGCAAGCCCAAAACCCTGTTGTTCAGTGCCGTCCTTGCGGCTTCGGCCTTTGCGCCCGGCTCGCTGCAGGCGCAGGCGCCGTCAGGCGAGCCGATCAAGATCGGCTACAGCATGGCGTTGACCGGTGGGCTTGCGCCCAATGGAAAATCTGCGCTGCTCGCCCAGAAGATCTGGGAGGAGGACGTCAATGCCAAGGGCGGGCTGCTGGGCCGGCCGGTCAAGCTCGTCTACTACGACGATCAGAGCAACCCGGCGACCGTTCCGGGTATCTACACCAAGCTGCTCGACGTGGACAAAGTCGAGCTGATCGTCGGCGCCTACGCCACCGCTCTGCTGGCGCCGGCCATGCCGATCGTCATGCAGAAGAAGAAGACGTTCATCGGGTTGCTCGGCCTCGCGGTCAATTCCGAGTTCCATTATCCGAACTATTTCGTGATGATCCCGTCCGGGCCGGACGCCAAGCCCGCCTTCACCAGGGGATTCTTCGACGTGGCGATGCGGCAGAGCCCGAAGCCGCAGACGGTGGCGATCGTCGCCGCCGACCAGGAGTTTTCGCGCAATGGGGCCGACGGCGCCCGCGAGAATGCCAAGGCCGCCGGCCTGCGCATCGTCTACGACCGCACCTATCCGCCGTCGCAGACCGATTTCGCGCCGATCGTGCGGGCGATCCAGGCGACCAATGCGGACATCGTGGTGGTGTGTTCCTATCCGCCGGATTCGGTCGGCATCGTGCGCGCGGTCAATGAGATCGGCTTCAAGCCGAAGATGATCGGCGGCGGCATGGTCGGCCTGCAGGCGACCGCCATCAAGACCCAGTTGGGGCCGCTGCTCAACGGCTTCACCAACTACGATTTCTGGCTGCCGGTGCCGAAGATGGACTTCCCTGGCGTGGCCGACCTCATGAAGAAATACCAGGCGCGCGCCGCCTCTGAAGGCGTCGATCCGCTCGGCTACTACATGGCGCCGTGGGGCTACGCGCAGATGCAGGTGCTGCAGCAGGCGGTCGAGGGCACCAAGAGCATCGACGATGCCAAGCTCGGCGACTACATCCGCGCCACCACCTTCAAGACGGTCGTGGGCGACGTGAAATTCGGCAAGGACGGCGAGTGGGCACAGTCACGCGTGCTGCAGGTCCAGTTCCAGAACGTGAAAGGCAACGACGTCGGCCAGTTCCGTGACATCTCGACGCAAGTCGTGGTCGCGCCGGCCGAGTACGAGTCGGGCAAGATCGTCTACCCCTACGAAAGCGCCAAGAAATAGGGCCCATCCTACCGCCGCGAGCGCAGCCCACCTTTCCGAGGAGATGCGCTTGCCGGTGGGCGACGAAGGTCGGAGACGAAATTGCGCCGCACGGGTGGACAACCCGCGCGGCGCTTTTCATTATGGCGGCATTATCACGCCAGAATGCCGGGTCCGACAAAGAGGCGCCGGCGGGGAGGGATGAGATGCTTCCAGGGATGACAGCGAACCGACGCGCGATGGTCGGTTTTCTAGCCTCGGCCTTTGCGGCTTTGACGCTGACGGCGATTCCGGCTTCCGCCCAGCAGGGCGAGCCGATCAAGATCGGCTTCTCGATGTCGTTGACCGGCCCGCTGGCGCCGAACGGCAAGCAGGCGCTGGTCGGCATGAAGATCTGGGAAGAGGAGATCAATGCCAAGGGCGGGCTGCTCGGGCGCCCGGTCAAGCTCATCTTCTACGACGACCAGAGCCAGTCGGCACCGGTGCCGGGCATCTACACGAAGCTCATGGACGTCGACAAGGTCGACCTGGTGATCGGCCCCTACGCGACCGTGCCCTCCGCCGCCGCCATGCCGGTCGTGATCCAGAAGGGGAAGGTCTTCATCATCCTGTTCGGCCTCGCCGTGAACAGCGAATTCAAGTACCCGAAATTCTTCGCCATGATTCCGTCCGGCCCGGACACCAAGCCGGCCTTCACGGAAGGATTCTTCGAGACGGCGGCGGCGCAGAACCCGAAGCCGCAGACGGTCGCAATGATCGCCGCCGACCAGGAGTTCTCGCGCAATGCCTGCGACGGTGCCCGCGAGAACGCCAAGAAGCACGGACTGCGGGTGGTGTACGATCGCACCTATCCGCCGACCACGACCGACTTCACGCCTGTGATTCGCGGGATCCAGGCCTCGAATGCGGACGTCGTCACGGTCTGCTCGTACCCGCTCGATTCGGTCGGGATCGTCAAGGCAGTGAACGAGCTCAATTACAAGCCGAAGCTGATCGGCGGCGCCATGGTCGGCCTGCAGGCGACCGCGATCAAGCGCCAGCTCGGCCCGCTGCTCAATGGCTGGGTGAACTACGAGACCTGGGTGCCGTCGAAGTCGATGATGTTCGAAGGGACCGAGGAATTCCTCAAGAAGTACCAGGCGCGCGCCGCCGCTGAGGGCGTCGACCCGCTCGGCTACTATCTCGGCACCTGGGGTTACGCCTATATCCAGATCCTCGGCGACGCCGTGCAGGCGACCAAGAGCCTCGACGACAACAAGCTTGCCGACCACATCGCCAAGACCACGTTCAAGACCATCATGGGCGACATCAAGTTCGGCAACGGCGGCGAGTGGGAGAAGGGCCGGATGCTGCAGGTGCAGTACCACAGCATCAAGAGCACCGAGCTCGACCAGTTCCGCGGCATGGACACTCAGACGGTGTTGACCCCCGGCCAGTACAAGACCGGCAGCGCGATCTATCCGTACGAGAAGGCGAAGAACTAGGCTGTGCAGGGCGCCAGTCTCTCTGCATTGATGTGAGTTCACAGACGCGCGGCTTGCTCCACCTCTCCCCGCAAGCGGGGAGAGGGAGCGCGCATCGGCAAGCATCAAGGCCTCAATCCGACCGACTCGCAGCCATGAAAGCCATGGTCCTGAGCGGCCCGCAGCAGCCGTTCGAGTTCACCGACGTCCCCGACCCGGTTCCCGGCCCCGGCGAAGCGGTCGCGCGCGTCATCGCCTGCGGATCGGGCCTGACCATCCAGCACGTGAAGGCCGGACGCCGGCAGGCCCGGTTCCCCCGCATCATCGGCCACGAGATCACGGCTGAGATCGTCGCGCTCGGCGCAGGGGTAACCAGTCTCCGCGTCGGCGATCCGGTCACCGCCTATTTCTACCTGAACTGCGGCCACTGCCGCTGGTGCCTGGCGAACCTCGAGCCGCTGTGCGCCAACGCGGGCGGCAATGTCGGCATCGAGTGCGACGGCGGCTATGCCGAATACATGAAGCTCCCGGCGCATATCTTCATCCGGCTCCCCGAGGGCCTGGACTACAAGCGTCATCCCGCCGAGATCGGCGTGATCACCGATGCGCTCGCCACGCCCTACAAGGTGCTGAGCCGCGCCCGCATCAAGGCCGGCGAAACCGTCGCCGTCATCGGTGCCGGCGGCGGCCTCGGCATCCACCAGGTGATGATGGCGAAATGGGCACGCACCCGCGTGATCGCCGTCGACACGGCGAGCAGCAAGCGCGAGGCCTGCCGCACCGCCGGAGCGGACGAGACCATCGACGCCTCGTCGGGCGACGTGGCGGCCGCGCTGCTGGACCTCACTCACGGCGAGGGCGTCGACGTCGTGATCGACTACGTTTCGTCGCAAGCGACGCTGGAAGCCGGCGCCAAGGCATTGGGAAGGCGCGGCCGCCTGGTAACCCTGGGCGGCGCCGGGCAGCCGTTCCGCGTTGCGGCACGCGAGCTTCTGTTGAAGGAGCAGGAGATCCTCGGCAGCCGCTACGTCACCCGCCGGGAGATCCTGGAGACCCTCGATCTGGTGGCCCGCGGCGAGGTGTGGCCGCTGGTGACCGACATCCGTCCGCTCGCCGAGGCCGAAGCCGTGCACGAGCGGGTGGAGCGCGGCGAGGTCACGGGGCGCGCTGCGTTGATGATCGGGTGAATCGGATCATCGATCCGACACCAGCTTCGCGGCCCCTTCGCCGGCGATGCGCCCGAACACCGTCGCGGTGAGCAGGCCGTTGCCGGAGAGATAGCCGGCGGCGCCCGAGCCCGACACGCCGACCGCAGCACCACCGGCCGCGAACAGGTTGGGAAACGCCTTGCCGTCCTGGCGCAGCACGCGGGCTTGCCTGTCGATCGCGAGGCCGCCTTGCGTGTGAAACAAGGCGCCGGTGACCTTGACGGCGCAGTATGGCGCTTTCAGCTCCTTCCCCACCTCGAAGATCCGGCCGAAACGATCGGGAGTGCCGCGGCCCCCATCGATCCTCGTCAGCTCGCCGCGCAGCGCGTCCGCCGGCACGTCGATTTGCGCCGCAAGCGCCTCGATCGAAGCCGCCGTGATCACCGCGCCCGCATTCTCGGCATTGCGAAAATCTTCGAACTGCCGCGCCACACTGGCGGTGCGCCCATCGAAAATGCAGAATGCGCGTGCGCCCGGCTGGCGCAGCACGTCGGCCGCCTGCTCGGAGTAGCCGAGCACCTCGTTGGAGAAGCGGCAGCCTTCGGCGTTCACCTGGAAGCCACCCTCCATGATCGCCGCCCAGGTGATGAGAATATTGTGCGGCGTCGCGACCGAGCCGTGCCCCTGATAGGCGGCGAGGTGCATCAGTCGTGCGTCGAGCGCCTCGCCCCACAGAATCGCATCGCCCTGGTTGCCGGGGTGGCCGAAATAGAGCGCATCGGCCATGTCAGGGATATGGCGGCGCACCAGCGCGGGATTTCCCCCATAGCCGCTGCAGGCGAAAACCAGCGCGCCGCACCCGACGACCTCGCGCGTGCGGTTCGCACTGATCCCAACGCCCGCGATGCGGCCCTCTTCGTCGGCGAACAGGGTCTCGGCCACCCGCCCGGTGAGGATCGGGATGCCGCGCGCCTCCGCGGCGCCGCGCAACCGATCGATCAGCTCGGCGCCGGTGCGGCTCGGCAGCCCGTGCATGCGGTGCGCCGAATGGCCCGGATAGTTGAAATCGGCGATGACCTCGAACGGCAGACCGTAGGTGTCGCTCAGCCATTCGACCAGTAGGCCGGCCCGTTCGGCGACCGCTCGCACCAGCTGCGGATCGGCTTCGCCATGCGCCTTGCAGGCGATGTCGGCGGCGAACAGGTCGGCGGAGTCGCTGATGCTCTGTGCCGCCTGAAAGCGCGTGCCCGCCGCCGGGATGAGCCCCGCCGACAGCGCGGTCGAACCGGACGGCACGCGGTCGCGCTCGACCAGCACCGGCTCGATCCCGGCTTCGCTTGCCGCAAGCGCGGCGCACAGGCCCGCGGCGCCCGCCCCGATGATCAGCAATGGGACTTGCGCGTCGAACGCGACGCCTTGGGACGATCGCACTTCGCTCATTTGCCCCTCACCCCAACCCTCTCCCCCGCCAGCGGGGAGAGGGAGCGCGCATCAGCAAGTGGCAACGTCGCAGACCATCCTACATTCCGAGGTAGAACTTGCGGATCAGGTCGTTGTTGTTGAGCTCATCGGCGGAGCGGCCCTCGAAGGCGATCTTGCCATGGACGATCACGTAGCCGGAATCGGCGATGCGCAGAGCCTGGGTGAAGTTCTGCTCGGCCATCAGCACGGTGAGCTGGTAGCGCTCCTTGAGCTCCTTGATCGCGTCGATGGTGCGGCTGACCATGATCGGCCCGAGGCCCACCGAGGGCTCGTCCACCAGGAGGATGCGCGGCCCGGACATCAGCGCGCGGCCGAGTGCCAGCATCTGCTGCTCGCCGCCGCTCATGCTGCCCGCAAGCTGTCGGCGCCGCTCGGCCAGCCGCGGGAACATCTCGAAGCAGAACTCCATGTTGCTCTTGATCTGACGACGCGCCGTCGGCCGGAACGCCCCGAGCAGCAGGTTCTCCTCGACGGTGAGGCGCGGGAACAGGCGGCGGCCTTCGGGCACCAACGCGATGCCTAGGTCGACGATCTCCTCGGTGCTGCGGCCGATCAGATCGTGCTCCTGGCCTTCGATCACCGCCAGGATGCGGCCGGCCTTCGGCCGCACCATGCCCATGATGCACTTGATCAGCGTGCTCTTGCCGTTGCCGTTGGTGCCGAGCAGGACCACGGTCTTGCCGGGATCGACCTTGAGCGATACGTCCTCGAGCACGCGCACCTGGCCGTACGCCGCATCGATCCCCTGGATGGAAAGACTATTGTCCAAGATACGCCCTCACCACGTCGGGATCCTGGATGACCTCCTGCGGCGGCCCGTCCGCGATCTTGCGACCCGACACCAGGACGATCAGGCGCTGCGAGAAGCTCATCACCGCGCTCATGATGTGCTCGATCATGACGATGGTGATGCCGCGCTCGTTGAGCCGGATCAGCAGCGCGACGATGTCGGTCACCTCGGAATGCGACAGGCCGGCCATGGCTTCGTCCGCCAAGAGCAGCTTGGGCTCGGCCGCCATGGCGCGCGCGAGCTCGAGCTTGCGCATTTCCACCTGGGTGAGGTCGCGCGGCAGCTTGTCGGCCTTGCCCTCGAGGCCGACAAGCCGCAAGAGCTCGGCGCAGCGCTCTCCGGTTTCGTCGGACGAATGCCGGGCCTTCTCCCGTTTTTCCACCGTGTAGATGAGGGGAATGCGCAGGTTGTCGGCGACCGACATGCTGGCGAACGGGCGCGGCAGCTGGAAGCTGCGCGCGATCCCGAGCCAGGTGCGTTCGTGCGTCTTGAGCCCGTCGATCGGCGCGCCGGCGAAGCGCACCAAGCCGGTCTCGTTCTGCAAGGTACCGCAGATGCAGTTGACCAGCGTGCTCTTGCCCGAGCCATTCGGACCGATCAGCCCGACCCGCTCGCCCGGCGCGACATTGAGGCTGATGTTCTCCAACGCCACGAAGCCGCCGAAGCGCTTGGTCAGGTCTTCGACCTCGAGGAGCGGCTCGGCCATCACTTGCCCTCCTTGCGAAACCAGCCCTGGACCAGGCCGACCAGGCCGTTGGGCGCGATGATCACGAAGGCGATCAGGATCAGGCCGACGATGAGAAGGTTGACGGCGGACGAGATGGTCACGGTCGCGACCTGCTGGATCGTGCCGAGCAGGATGGCGCCGACGACCGGCCCGATCCACGTCGTGGTGCCGCCGACCAACGGCATTGCGATCGAGTTGACCGCGTAGGCCAGGTTGAAGCCCGAGGACGGATCGAGATAGGTGACGTAATAAGGCAACGGCGCCCCTGCCATGCCCATGAAGGCGCCCGACAGCGTGGTGGCGATCAGCTTGAGCTTCAGGGTGGGCACGCCCGAGGCCTCGGCCGCAAGCTCATCGTCGCGGATCGTGGCGAAGCCGTAGCCGAGCCGCGAGGTTTCGATCGCGCGGGCGGTCGTGACCGCGATGACGCAGAGGACCAGCATGATGAGGAACAGATACTCGATATAGCTGCCGACCAGCGGTGCGGTCGCCGGGCGCAAAATATAGGCGCCGCGCGAGCCGCCGACGTAATCCCAGTTGGTGATCAGGGTCTGCACCACCACCGCGAGCGCCAAGGTGGCGATAGCGAAGAACGCGCCGCGCAGCCGCAACGTCAGATAGCCCATTCCGAGCCCGACGATGCCGGAGACCACGCCGCCGATCACGATCAGGACGGGGATCGGCAGCGGGAAGGTCTTGTGGATGAACACGGACGAATAGGCGCCGAGCGCGAAGAACGCGGCGGAGCCGAAATTCACGTAGCCGGTATACCCGCCGAGGATGTTCCAGGCGGTGGCCAGCACGATGTATTGCAGCACGACGTAGCCGGCAAAGAAGTAGTATTCGGAGCTGATGAGACGCGACAGGCCGAACACGACGGCGCTGACCGCCAGAGCACACAGGAAAAAGGTGGATGAACGCACGACCTATCGCCCCAGGATGCCGGAGGGCCGAAACGCGAGGGTGAGCAGAAGGAAGCCGAACGCGACCGCGGGCGCCCATGAGGGCCCGTAGAACGTCGCAGTGAAGCTCTCGACCACGCCGAGCAGGACGGCGCCGATCATGGTGCCGGGGAGGCTGCCCAGGCCGCCGAGCACGCAGATCGCGAACACGCGCCCGATGTATTCCCGCCCGACCGACGGCTCCACCGGCTGGATGATGATCAGCAGCGCGCCGGCGAGCGCCGCCGTCGCGATCGAGATGCCGAACGCGATGCGCTTGATGCGGATCGGATCGGCCGCCATCAGCGCCAGCGCGCCCTGATCCTGCGCCACCGCATTGATGGCGCGCCCGATGAACGTGCGAGACAGGTAGTATTGCAGCCCGACAAACATCAGGACCGCCATCACGCACGGCACCAGCATGCGCAAGGGGAGATCGACGAAGCCGAATCGCAGGGTCGGCCCGATATAGGCGGCCTCGACGTAGCGGTAGTCGACGCCGAACACCAGGATCAGGGTCACCTCGGTGACGAACAGGAGCCCGAAGAAGAAGGCGAGGCTGCGCAACGCCTCCTGCCCGCGCTTTTCAAACGACAGATAGTAGATCTGGTAGATCGCCGCCCCCAGCAGGTAGAAGGCGGGAAACATGACGATGCTGACGACGATCGGATCGATCCCAAGCCGGCTGTTGACGATGTAGGCGATATAGGAGCCGAGGATGATGAAGGCCGGGTGGGCGATATTGACGATGTCCAGGATGCCGAACGAGATCGACACCCCGAGCGTGACGGCCGCATAGAAGCCGCCGAGCAAGAGCCCCGCGACCACGGCATTGACCAGCAGATCGTACGGAATGTCCATGCGTCCCCTATCCCCGGGCGGATGATTGTGGTTTTGCGGTAGTTTGCAAGAGCTTGGCTCCCAAGGCTAGCCCTTGACAGGGACGATGTTGGCGGGGTGGGCCGATGAGCGGCCGCAATGCCGTCCCGCGATCGGGCGACCACAAGGGTCGCTTGGCGACCCCAAAGCGTCGCCTCTACACCGCATTGCGGTGCGATTTGAGCGAAAAAACCGTGAGGAACAGGATGCGCAGGTCGAGCCACAGCGACCAATTGTCGATGTAGTGGAGATCATGCTCGACGCGGCGGTGCATCTTTTCGTCGGTGTCGGTCTCGCCGCGCAGGCCGTTGACCTGTGCCCAGCCGGTGATGCCCGGCTTGACGTTGTGGCGACGGGCATAGAGCGAGATCTTCTGCTCGTATTCGCGGTTGTGCGACAGGGCGTGCGGGCGCGGCCCGACCAGCGACATGTCGCCCTTGATCACGTTGAGCACCTGCGGGAGCTCGTCGATGCTGAAACGGCGCAGCCAGCGACCGACCCGGGTGATGCGCTGGTCGTCGGGGGTCGCCTGGACCACGACGTCGCCATCGTCGGCCGTCGTCATGGTGCGGAACTTGATGATGCGGAACGGCTGCTGATTGAACCCATAGCGCCGCTGCAGGAAGAACACCGGACCCCGGCTGTCGAAGCGGATGAGCAGGGCGACCCCCACGAGCATCGGCAGCAGCAGCACCAATATCCCGGTCGCGGCCACGAGGTCGAACGCGCGCTTCTGCAGCACCTCGAGCGGGGAGAGCGGATGGCGCGTGAGCTGGAGGCTGGCGATCGGCCCGAACCGGGCGATCCGCACGTTCTCGAAGCGGTCGAAGATGCGCTCCCCGCCGAGGTGGATCTCCGCCGGAATGGTGAGAAGCTCCTCGACGCAGCGCTTGATCACCTCCGTCTCGGACCACGGCACGATGATGTATACGGCGTCCGGTTGGAGGCCGCGGGCGCCGTCGATCGCCACGGCCAGATCAGCACGCACGGCCTCATGCTTGAGCTCCGGCGACGCGTCTGCCCCCATCGGGGTCAGCGGAGCCGTGCCGACGATGCGCAGCCCGAGATTCCACGGCTGATGCTGGCGCAGGAAGCGGATGATCTCGCCGCTGTGGCCAACCAGGAACACCCGCTGCGCCGTGACCAGCCCGATGCGGCTGCCCGCAACGACCGCCTGCACGATCGCGTAGCGCGTCAGCATGAGGGCGGGGAAGCCGAGCACATAGAACAGGATGGTCGCGCCGCGCGAATACACGTCGGTCATCTTGGCAACGAAGCCGATGGCGAGGAGGCAGAGGAACGTCACGTGCCAGAGATGCAGCGAGCGCCGCGCGTGCGGCCGGAACGACAGGTAGTTCGCCAGCACGTACTCGCCGCGAAAGATGTTCGGCAGCACGAAGATGCTGGCGGCGACCGCGCCGATCTGCAGGACATAGTCGTTTCCGGCGAGATTACCGTAAACGTAAAAGTGGTAGATCGCGTCGGTGAGGGCGGCCATCGCGACGATCGCGATCGTATCGGCCAGGAGCACCAGCGGCCCAAACGCGCCGCGGGCGAGCGTGGCAATCCGCCGCGGCCGCAGCGTCTCGAGCAGTTGATCGGACACGCTCATCGGACACCCGAACACTGGGCGCGCGCCATGCGCGCACGCCGATCCCACCACCCGTCCCACTTTGGGACAGGCGTCAGATTATTGTCGGGGACTTCGCGAATCCCGTGCCAACGCTCGTGCTCCGGACCCGGGGATCGAGATCGGCGCTTCCGTCCCTCTCGGACCGATTATTTCCGCGCCACCAGATCGATCAGCGCCGACATGCCGCTGTGCCCGGTGCCTTCCCGGATGACGCTGTCGTGCTCGCTGATCTCAAGGACGGCCATGTCGCCGAAGGCCTCCTCCAGGAGCGCCCGCGTGTACAGGTTCTCCGCCTGGCCGGGCCCGCCGGTGCGATACGTGAGTTGCTCGGGCCGGTAGCCTTGCATCAGCAGCCATCCGCCGTCCCTGAGCGCCTGTTTCATGCCGGCAAAGAATTTCGCCCGCAGCTCCGGCCCGACGAACTGGATGAAGATGGCGACGACGACGTCGAACGCCGCGACCGGCCAGGCCCAGGTGGCGAGATCCGCCTGCTCGGTCGCTAGCGTCACGCCGCGCTCGGCCGCGAGCGCCCGCGCCTTGGCGAGCGCCTTGGGGGAAAAGTCGATCGACAGGACGTCGAGCCCCCGCTCGGAGAGCCAGACGCCGTTGCGCCCCTCGCCATCGGCGAGCGTGAGGGCCCGCTGCCCGCGCTCGAGCCGGTGCGCCTGGCTCGCGAGGAACGCGTTGGGCGCTCTTCCGAACAGATAATCGGGGATCGAGATTCTCGTTTCCCATCGTTCCAGTTCGGACATGCGTTCGCTCGCGGCAGGAGAGGCGATTGACGGGCGGGGTGGGATCGAGGCCAAATGCCGGGACCCCTTCGATCGCACCAATCCGCGCGTCGATCAATCACAAGGAAGGCCGTCCGCATGAGTGCTGCGCATGAGCGCCCCGATATGAACCCTGCCGGCGCGGGACGGGCGCTGCGAACCGGGCCCGAGTACCTCGCCTCTCTCGACGACGGGCGCTGCGTGTTCGTCGGCGGCGAGCGCGTCGGCAACGTCGCGGCGCATCCGGCCTTCCGCGAGGCGGCGCGCTCGATTGCCCGCCTGTACGACATCGCCGCGGCGCCGGAAAACCGCGAGCTGATGACGTTCCCCTCGCCGAAGACGGGCGCGCCGGTGCTGCGTGCCTACCAGATCCCGCGTAGCCACGCTGACCTCAAGGCGCGCCGGCTGTTCTCGGAAAAATGGGCGGAGGCGACCTTCGGCCTGATGGGCCGCACCCCGGACCACGTCGCCGGCTTCTTCTGCGGCTATGCGGCGACGCCGGAGGTGCTCGCCGCGGGCGGGCAGAACTTCGCCGACAACGTGATCGCGTTCTACGAGCAGATGCGCGACCAGCATCTCTACGTCAGCTACGCAATCGTCCCGCCGCAGATCGACCGCTCGAAGCCGGCGCACAAGCAGAGCGACCCGACCCTCTATGCGGGCGTCGTCAAGGAGCGCGACGACGGCATCGTCATTTCGGGCGCGCAGCAGCTCGCGACCGGCGGGCCGATCTCCGATTACGTGCACCTGAGCTGCATCCACCCGCTCCAGCCGGGCGACGAGAACTACGCCAACTGCCTGGTGGTGCCGGTGAATGCGCCGGGACTCAAGCTCTATCCGCGCCGACCGTTCGCGCTCCAGGCAACCAATGCGTTCGACTACCCGCTGTCGAGCCGGTTCGACGAATCCGACGCTTACGTGGTGTTCGACAACGTGTTCGTGCCGTGGGAGCACGTGTTCATCTACCGCAACGTCGAGATCTCGCGCGATCAATGGTGGAAGACGCCGTCGCACCTCTACGGCAACCACCAGGCGCAGGTGCGCTACGTCACCAAGCTGCGCTTCATGATCGGACTCGCCAAGCGCATGAACGAGATGACCGGCAACGAACAGAACCCCGCGGTGCAGATCCTGATGGGCGAGCTCGCCGCGCTGGTGTCGGTGTACGAGTCGATGCTGCTGGCGCACGAGAGCGTGGCGCCGATCGACGCCAACGGCGTGCTGTGGCCTTCGAAAACCACGCTCTACTCGGCGATGGCGCTGCAGTCCGAGCTCAACGGCCGCATGCTGGAAATCATCCGCGAGCTCGCCGGCTCGGCGATGATCACGCTCCCCTCGTCGGCGGAGGATTTCGCCAACCCGGAGACTGAGCGCGACATCGAGCGCTACATGCGCTCGGCCTCGACCAGCGCGAAGGATCGCGTCGCCCTGATGCGGCTCGCCTGGGATTTCATCGGCTCGGAATTCGGCAGCCGCCACCAGCAGTACGAGAAATTCTACGGCGGCGCCTCGTTCCTGGTGAAGCAGAACGTCTACCGCAATTTCGACTTCAAGCGCGCCACCGCGCTGGTGGACCAGGCGCTGAACCTGCCGCCGCTGGGGGAATGAAACCCCAAAGCCTCGCAATTGTCGGCGTGATCGGGGGCGGGCGATGACAACGCGCGCGTCAAACCGGCGTATAACCGCACTTGTTGTGCCGCGGCCCCCTCCAACAACCCCGATCGAAGGTGGTGCAGTGCACATACAGATCCCGGCACGTCAACCTGCAGGAATAGACGGCATCGGGCATTCTTCTCCTGTCGAGAACGCACGATTTCATACAGCGGGGAATTTGCGATCTGCACGTGGCAGCCGCGGCGTCAGTGGTCGAGCCTGGTCCGATCGACATGGAAAACGCCAAACCGGTCAGCAGGATGGTGGCTTTGCTGAGCATCGCAGGACTCCGTCGGCACATCAGCGGGGTCGTATCGGTGTCGGGTTCGCACGGAATGACGACCCCGGCCCAACCGCGACACCGTCGCCGTGCGAACCCAACTACTTGAGCCCCAGTTCCTCCCACCGCGCCCGGGCGGCGGCCTCGTCGTCCTTGGCCGGCCACACGGTGGGCGGGAAGCGGGCGCCGTCGAGGTCGGGGTCCGGGTCGTAGTCGAGGTTCATGGTCGCGTCGATCAGCACCCGGTTCCATTTGCCGGTGCCGAACTGCGCGGCGTTGCGGTCGCGCCGACGGGTCGAGGGATCGAGCCCGGCGCCGAAGGTCGACGGCATGATGACGATGTCGTCCTCGCCGGCATTGACCCGATAGGCGATCGCCCAGTCGACCGCCGCGTAGTCGTGGATGTCGATGTCGTCGTCGACCACGGTGATGTGCTTGTAGCGCACGTGCGCGGCGGACGAGCCCCAGATCGCATTTGCCGCCTGCTTCGCCTGGTTGCGGTAGCTCTGCTTCATCTGGATCAGCAGATTGATGCCGGCATGAACCGGCGGGCACCACACGTCGGTGATGCCGGGCACGCCGGCGCGGTCGAGCACGTTCCAGGCGGTGGCGGCGCGCATGATCGAGGAGCAAACCGCGTTCTCCGAGTAGCTGCCGGGCAGCGCGCCCTCGATCGTGCCGCGCAGGATCGGATCGTTGCGGTGGGTGATGCAGGTGACCCGGATGGTCGGCTTGGGCGAGCGGTCGCCGGCGACGTAGCCGGTGAACTCGGCGAACGGGCCTTCCATCAGATAGGTCGCGGGGTCGAGCCCGAGGTAACCCTCAATGACAATCTCGGCGGAGGCCGGGACATAGAGGTCGACCGTCTCGCACTTGACGAGCTCGACCGGAGCGCCGCGGATCGCCCCCATCACGTCGTATTCGCACACGCCTTTGGCGACCGGCGTGCCGCCGGTGAAGCCGAGCGAAGGCTCCCAGCCGATCGCGACCGCAATCGGCATCTCGGCCGACCCACCCTGCTGCCAGGCGGTGACGTGGTGACCGATGTGCTGGGCGCGCCACATCAGGATCGGGATCTGGTTGCGGCTCGCCACCATGCCGCGATAGACGCCGACGTTCATGACGCCGGTCTCCGGATCCTTGGTGACGCAGCCGCCGTAGGTGAGCAGGTAGCGCCCACCGTCGAGCCGATTCCAGTACGGTGTCGGAAGGTCGTAAAGATTGATGTCGTCGCCGGTCACGATGTTCTCCTTCACCGGACCGTCCTTGACGATCTTGGGCGGAATGGTGTCGGCGAGGATCGTGCGCCCGATCTTGACGAGCTCGCGCGGGTGGGTCTCGGGCGGAAGCCCGAACATCATGGCGACGCGGCGATAGCTCGAGAGCCCGCCGCCGAACACGCGGCGACAGCGCGTGCCCTGCATGTTGTAGTCCTTGATGTTGTTGAACAGGAGCGCCGGCCCGGTGCCCGCCCCCTGCGCCAGCCGCAGCACCGTGCCGAGCTCGATGTTCCAGTCAACTTCGGCGTCCACGGCGTGCAGCTCGCCGGCTGCGCTCAGCGCTTGCATCCAGCCGCGCAGATCGCCGAACGCGACAGGCTTTCGCTCGATCGTCATGCAGGTTTCCTCTTTCGCCTGGCGTTCCATCGCACCGGGCGGCGCAGGACGCAAGGCATCATGCGAACCGCTCGGCCGGCGGGGCGATCTCGGTGACGAGATCGCGCACGAGGGTCTTGTTCGACAGCGGCGCGAGCGTCATCTCGCGCGGCTCGAGCCGCGCCATGCAGGCATAGACCGTCGTGCCGTCGAGCTCGATCATGCATTCCTTGCAGGCATTGGCGTTGATGCAGGAGAAGCGGATGGCGAGTGTCGGATCGCGGTTGGCGCGGATCCAGCGCAGACCGTCGAGCACCGTCTGCCCCGGCTCGAACGGCACCGCGTGGGTCTCCCACTGGCCGGCCGCCCGGTCGAGGCCGCGGAACACCCTGAGCGTCGCGGTCTCGCTCATTGCGCCGCCATCTCGGGTGCGACGCGTACGGAGACGAGCGTGAGCGCGCCGTCGCGCAGCCGCACCACCTGGTTGACGCGCCAATCGGGGTGCATCTCGGAAAAGTCCTCGCGCTGATGCGCGCCGCGGCTCTCGGTGCGCCGCAGCGCCGCGGCTGCAACGCTACGTGCCGCAAGCAGCATGTTGCGCAGGTCGAGCCAGTCGAGGCGCGCCAGGTCGAAGGCGCGGCCGTCGCCGGCCGGCCGCTCGCCGAGCGCCTGCGTCAGCCCGTCGATCGTCGCGAGCGCGCGGCGAAGCTTCGCGTCGGCGCGCAACGGCCCGACGTTCTCCGCCATGGCGTCCTGCAGCGTCTGCACCATGGCGGCGGTGTTGAGATCGCGCGGTTGCCGATCGGGCGCAAGCAGGTCGAGCGTGTCGCGCGCCGCATCGCCAGCCGGCGGCCGCCTCGTCCCCGCGGCGCGCTCGGCGGCGCTGCGGCCGGCACGACGACCGAACACCAGCGCTTCGGTGATCGCATTGCCCGACAGGCGGTTCGCACCGTTGGCGCCTCCCACCGCCTCGCCGGCCACGTAGAGCCCGGGAAGCTCGGTCGCCATGCGGGCATCCGCCGCGACGCCGCCCATGTGGTAGTGCGCGATCGGCGCGACCTCGACCGCCTGTCTGGTGAGATCGATGCCGTTCCGCGCGAGCCGGTCGATCACCGGGCCGAACGCCGCGCGCAACTCGCTTTCCGCGCAGTGCTGGAAGCTGAGGTAGACGCCGCCGTGCGGCGACCCGCGGCCCGCCTCGACCTCCTTGATGATGCCGTAGGTGCCGACATCGCGCGTCAGCACGTACTTGCCTTCCTCCGGCATGCCGTAGCGGTGGGCGAACTCCTCGCCGTTGTTGTTGAGCAGGCGCCCGCCGAGCTTGTAGCGGAACGGATCCCACATGATCGGGTCCATGCCGACCAGGCGCGGCGCCAGGTGGCCGATGGGGAAGAACTGCACGAACTCCATGTCGACGAGCGGGGCACCGGCGCGCAGCGCCAGCGCATAGCCGTCGCCGCCCATGTTGGTCGAGGCGCTGTTGCGGCGATAGAGGCGGGTGAGGCCGCCGGTCGCCAGCACCGTCGCCTTGGCGGCAATGACGACCGGGGCGCCGGAGCCGAGATGCAGCGCCACCGCGCCGACCACCTCGCCCTCGCGCTTGACCAGGTCGACGATGCAGAGGTCGCCCGCCTTACGGATGCCGTCGGTCTTGTTGACCTTAACGCGCAGCGTCTTCGACACCGCCGGGCCGGTGTTGAGGAAATCCACATAGACGCAGCGCGGCCGGTCATGCCCCGGCGCCATCGCCTGGGCGATGTGCCCGTCCCGGCGCGCCCAGCCGATGCCCCACTGCTCGATCTCCAGGATGCAGTCCGGACCGTCCTCGCACAGGAGGCGCGACAGCTTCTCGCTGCACAGGCCGCGCCCGGCTTTGAGCGTGTCGTCGAGGTGGTGGCTCCAATGATCGGGCGTCTCGGCGCCGAGCGCGACCGCGACCGTCATCTGCGCCATCACGGTGGCGCCACCGCGCCCGATCAGGCTGCGGTCGATGAGGAAGACCTCCGCGTCGTTGCGCGCCGCTTCGATCGCCGCATACATGCCGGCCGCGCCCGAGCCGATGACGAGCACGTCGGTATCGACCTTCATGACCTCGCGGGTCATCGTCTAGGCGCTACGTCCTTCCAGCTTGCGGGCCGCCAGCTTGACCGCCTGGACGATCTCCGGATAGGCAGCGCAGCGGCATAGGTTGCCCGACAGATAGTCGCGGATCGTCGCGTCGTCAGGGTCGGGGTGCTCCTTGAGCAGCTCGCGCGTCATCAGCACGAAGCCCGGCGTGCAGAAGCCGCACTGGAAGCCGCCGCTCTCGATGAAGGCCTCCTGCACCGGATCGAGGCGCTCGCCCGTGGCGAGGTGCTCGATCGTCACGACCTCGGTGCCGTCGACGAAGCCCGCGAGGTAGAGGCAGCCCGAGACCGCCTGCCCGTCGACCAGCACGGTGCAGCACCCGCACAGGCCCTGGCCGCAGCTCTCGCGCGCGCCGTGGAGGTCGAACTGCTGCTGCAGGAGATCGATCAGGTTGTGATGCGGCGCGACCTCGGCGCTCACCAATTCGCCGTTCAGCGTGAAGCGGATGGTGCGAGACGGCGCGCTCATCAGGCGTCCTCGAGCGGCTTGCCGTCGCGGGCGCGCAGCGCGCGGAAGACGGCTTCGGGATTGAGCGGCAGCTCGGTGAGGCGCACGCCGACCGCATCGTCGATCGCGTTGGCGATCGCCGGCGAGACGCAGAAGGTCGAGACCTCCCCGACCCCCTTGGCACCGAACGGCCCGTTGCTCTGGTGGACGTCGACCGTATCGTTGACCATCACGGCCGGCACGTCGTGCAGCCCGGGGATCTTGTAGTCGGCGAGCGAGGCATTGGTCACTTGGCCGCCGTCGGTGACCATCTTCTCGAACATGGTGAAGCCGAGCTGCATCAGCGCTCCGCCGGAAATCTGCGTCTCGACGATGCGCGGGTTGATCGGCGTCCCGCAGTCGGCGACGTTGACGAGCCTGGTGATCCGCACGTGGCCGGTCTCGGTGTCGACCTCGACCTCGGCGCCCGCGCCGGCGACCATCCAGAAGGCGGTGGCGTTGGGTGTCTGGCCGGTCTCGACATCGGGCGGCACGTAGCCCGGCTTGTAGGTGCCGGTGCCGATGACGTTGCCCGCCTGCATGCCGAATTTCTTCTGGAACAGCTCGTTGATCGGGATGTTGCTGCCCTCCGGGACGCCCACGTCATCGGCCATCGCCTTGAGCTTGGCGCTCGCATCCTCGGCGGCGAGGCGCACCGCGTGGCCCATGTGGAACAGCGAGCGCGAGCCGAGCGTGCCCATGTCGTAGGGCGTGATGTCGGTGTCGCGCGGCACGACCCGCACCTGCTCGGTCGGCAGGTTGAGGATCTCGCCCACCATCTGCGCCATGGCGGTGTCGGAGCCCTGGCCCATGTCGACGGTGCCGCAATAGAGGATGCACGAGCCGTCGGCATTGACGTTGACGATCGCGACCGAGGTGGTGGGCGTGATCACGGCCTTCAGCGCGACGCTGAGCCCGCGCCCGCGCTTGAGCGTGCCGCTGCCGCGGTCGAACGGGCGGCTCCAGCTCATGCGCTCGGCGGTGCGCTCGAGCACCGCCTCGATGGCGGCATCCTTCATCACCGTGCCGGTCGCCTGCGGCCGCCCGTCGCGCAGGATGTTGCGGCGACGGAACTCGAGCGGGTCGAGCTTCAGCGCACGGGCGATCATGTCGGTGTGGCTCTCGTAGGCCCACACCAGCTGCGGGATGCCGAAGCCGCGCAGCGCGCCGGCCGGCGTCAGGTTGGTGTAGAGCGCGTAGGAGTCGATCGACACGTTGTCGATGTCGTACGGGCCGGCGGCGGTGAAGCCGGATTTCTGCGTCACCCGCGGGCCGATGTCCGCATAGGCGCCGCCGTTCCACCACACCTCGCAGCGCCGCGCCGTCACCTTGCCGTTCTGGTCGACGCCGCTCTTGATGCGGAACGTGCTGGCGTGCTTGGTGATGGTGTAGAACTGCTCTTCCATGGTGAGCGCGACCTTCACCGGCCGCCGCGCGATCAGGGAGAGCGCGGTCACCAGCGCCTCCAGCTTGATGTAGAGCTTGGCGCCGAAGCCGCCGCCGAGGTACGGCACCAGCACGCGCACGCGGCTCTCCGGCCAGCCGAGCAGACGGGCGATCTCCAGCCGCACGAAGGACGGGCTCTGCGAGGCGGTATGGATGGTGACGATCCGGTCCCTGGCGTCGGCGATCGACGCGAACGGCTCGAGCGCGACGTGCAGGCACTGCTGGGTGCGGAACTCGTGCTCGAACACGTGCGCCGCCGCGGCGAAGGCCTTGTCGACGTCGCCGCGGCGCAGGCGGAAATCGAGCGCCACGTTGGTGCCGCGCCGGCCCTTGAGGTGCTTGAGATCCGCGAACGTGCCGGCGGGTTTCAGCTCCTCGTGCACGTGCACCGCCGAGGTCTGCGCCTCGACTTCGTCGAACACCGCCGGTAGCTCCTCGTACTCGGCGACGATCAGCTGCGCCGCCTCCTCGGCGACGTGCGGATCGGCGGCGAGCACCACCGCCACCGGCTCGCCCACATAGTGCACCTTGTCGATCGCCAGGATCGGCTGGTCGTGGAAGGCGGGCCCATAGTACGGCTCGGGGATCACCTTGCGCACCTCGGCGGCGGTGATCACGCTGTGCACGCCCGGCACGGCCTTCGCCGCGCTGACGTCGATCGACTTGATGCGGCCGTGCGCCACCGTGCTGCGGAAGATCTTGCCGGTGAGCATGCCGGGCAGGCGGATGGTGTGCATGTAGGCGGCGCGGCCGGTGACCTTCTCGCGCGCCTCCAGGCGGGGAACCGAGCGGCCGACCTCGCCGCGTCCGATCGTCGTCGTCGCCATCAGGTTTGTCCGTTGGTTGCGAGCGCCTGGCGCACCGCGCGC
Organism: uncultured Alphaproteobacteria bacterium; assembly: GCA_963777755.1. GTDB lineage: Bacteria > Pseudomonadota > Alphaproteobacteria > Rhizobiales > Xanthobacteraceae > DATFWC01. The sequence goes on along the minus strand of CAVZSC010000034.1, from coordinate 16,455 downwards.
TTGACCGCGACGCGCAGGAGCTCGCGCTTGTAGGGGGCGGAGCCGCGCAGGTCGCTGAGGATCTCGGTCTCGTCGACCGCCGCATCGGCGGCGCGCGCGAGGCTCGCATCGTCGAGCCGTGCGCCGGCGAGCGCCGCTTCGGCACCCTTGAGGCGCGTCGCCTTCTCGGTCGCGGCGCTCACCGCCAGGGTGGCGGAGCGGACCGTCGGCCCGTCCGTCTCGAGCGCGACCGCGACGCCCACCGCCGGCCAGTCGTCGGCCGACCCGGTGGTGATCTTCACGTAGGATGCGCGCCGCTTGCCCTGCGCCGGGATGCGCAGCTCGGCGATCAGCTCGTTGCGGGCGAGCACCGTCTCGTAATAGCCGGCGAACAGGTCCTCGACCTTCAGGCTGCGCTCGCCGCCGGGCGACGCCGCGACGATGCTCGCGCCGAGGGCGATCAGCACCGGCGGCAGGTCCATGTGCGGATCGCCGTGCGCCAGATTGCCGCCGACGGTCGCCACGTTGCGCACGCGAACGTTCGACAGCGTGCGCAGGGTGCGGGTGATCACCGGGAGACGCTCGCGCACCACGGCCGAGCGCTCGAGCGCCGACAGCGTGGTCATCGCGCCGATACGCGTTTCGCCGTCGGGGCGCGCCTCGATGCCAAAATAGCGTGGCTCGATCCGGCGCAGGCTGACGAGGCGGGTCGGGCGGAACACCGCGGCCTTCATCATCAGCATCAGCGCGGTGCCGCCGGCGATCGGCCGCACGCCTGAGTCCTCGGCGTCGAGCAGCGGCAGCGCCTCGGCAAGCGAGCGCGGCTCGGTAAGCTCGAACGGTGTCATGGCGACGCCTCCGGCGTCGCCGACACCGCCGGCGTCGCCCCGAATGCCGCCTGCAGCCGAGTGGCAAACTGTCGTTCCATGTCCTTCGCCTTCGCGCGCAACACCGGCTGGCCGATACTGCCGAGCTTTCCGGCGAGCGTCGAACTCGGTCTCGTAGTGGATTCGCGTCTCGTCGCCTGCTTCTTCCAGCCGCAGGGTGGAGCGTGCCGTCATGCGGCCGACCACGCCGAGCGGCGTCCCCTCCACCTTCGCGTCGATCTCGCCCGGCGGCTCGACCCGGGTGAGCTCCACGGTGACGTTGAACTTGAATTTCAGGTACGCGACCTTGGTCTCGAACACCGCCGTGTAGTGGGCCGAATCGATCTCGTTGAGATCGTGCACGCCGTCGACGCAGGAGGCGAAGAAGCGGGCATCGCGCAGGGCGGAAAAAACCTGCTCGCGCGGCGCCTTGACGACGATGTCACCGGAAAATTTCATCGCGCGCGCAAGGTTGGGCGGAAACGGCGGGGCGGGAGGGAGTGGGAAGCTAGAGCCAATGCGAGCCCGAGGCAACTCGCCGGCGTCACCGCGAGGCGATCTCCGCGGGCGACGATGCCGCAGGGCAGGAATTCCGGTGTGATATCAGGCGGTCAGCGCATGAAATGGAGCCGAGTTCGTTCTGCCAAAATGGAAATTTGATTGAAGTAAATAATGATGCATCCACACGCTGCATGGCGGATGGGCTCGGTTTCGCCACCGCGATACCATGCTTGGTGGGTTGCAAACCGATGATGCACATAAGGTAGGTTTGCTCTGCCGAAAAAATCGGCAAATCGTTCGTCGCATCGAGATAAGTAATGAATCCATATTCTCTCCTTAAGCGAGGACGCCCATGGACCATGAGCGCCGTTGCCGGCCAGCAAGCGGCGGGCCGAAACGCAGCAATCGGCGCCATTCCGCTGCCGGCAGGACTGCATCGCAAAATGCCGCGCCAATCCATTCGGAGGGGCGGAGCACCGCATCCGGACCGTCGCGTCCTGCCGGCAGTATCGCTGGTGCCAGCCGCCACGGTCGAAAGCCCCCCACAACCACGTGTGGCGCGAGTTCTCATCCTGCACCGCGGCAGACGCCCTCCGGGCGGATCACCCGGATGTGTTCATAGGCGGGTGATGTCGGTCACAGTGGCCTTTGCATCACTCTGACCCAAGTAATGCTCTGATTCTCTTGAGTAATCCGCCTGCAATCGGGCTCTGGCGCGGCCCTTGCATTGCAGATCCACGTTTTCGGAAGCCGGGCAGGCGCGAACGGCAGCGCACGGTTGTGCGTCCAAGGAGCGAGGGCCTGGCTCCGCAACGAAGGAGAAAAGCGATGCTCTCAAACTCTTTGGATGGGCGGCCGGGACGCAGCCGCGTGCTCGTGCTGCCGACGAAACGCGAACTGGCCGAGTTCGTGGTCTGCTATGTCGCGGCGGTGGTCTTCGCCTTCGGCCTTGCGATTGCCTTCGGCTATCTCGGCCTGGCGCGCGCCGACGAGAACCCGGACAAGGACCGCAGCCAGTGGGCGCAGTCCTCACCTGAGCGGCAGCGCTGGTTCCGCTCGCAAATCATGAACGACAGCGCGCAGAAGCGGCTCAACGTTCCGTGGAAATCGTGCTGCGACAACGGCGACGTCTTCCGCACCCGTTTCCGCGTCGGCACGGTCGGAGAAGACGTGTGGGAGTATCTCGACGGCGACGCCTGGAAGGTGATCCCGGCCGACATCATCAAGGAGAACCCCTCGCTCGACACCGAGCCGATCCTGTTCCGCAGCAAGCGCACCGGCGTCGAGTACTGCTTCTTCAAGCCGAACGGCGGGATCTGAGGCGCACGCCCGACGGGCGAGTCCGCGCACGTCGCACAAGCCAGCGGAGCCGGCGCAGCGCCGGCTCGGGCCGTGCGGTTGATCGACCGGCCTCACGGCGCCGCACCGTCGTTCCGTCGCTTTCCTCCCCTTCTCCTTCGTTTTGACCGCTCAATTCCCCATCGTCATCCTATTGCCGCCGCACTCATCGATACGATGCGCCGCAGCCCGCCTCGATAGACCCGCCGCACCCTCCAAACCAACCGCACTCACGCTGCAGCGTTGGTTGCCACGAGAGTGGAGTCCTCCGCATGCCCCTCAAGCTCTACTATCACCCGCTCGCCTCGTTCTGCTGGAAGGCGCTCATCGCGCTCTACGAGACCGGCACGCCGTTCGAGCCGATCGTCGTCGACCTCACCGACCCCACATCCCGCGCCGCGTTCCTGAAGGTCTGGCCGATGGGCAAGTTCCCGGTGCTGCGCGACGATGCGGCGGGCCGGACGATTCCCGAGTCGAGCATCATCATCGAGTACCTGGCGCAGCACCATCCGGGCGGGACGCAGCTCGTTCCGGCCGACGCGGACGAGGCGCGCGAGGTGCGCCTGCGCGATCGCTTCCATGACCTCTACGTGCAGGAGCCGATGCAGAAGATCGTCGGCGACCGGTTGCGCCCTGCCGATCAGAAGGATCCGTACGGCGTCGCCCAAGCCGCGGCGCAGCTCACGACCAGCTACGGCATCATCGATCGCGAGATGGCGACGCGCACGTGGGCGACCGGCCACTCGTTCACCATGGCCGACTGCGCCGCCGGGCCGGCGCTGTTCTATGCCAACAAGGTCGTGCCGCTCGGCGACGATCATCGGAACGTGGCCGCCTACCTCGGCCGCCTGACCGAGCGCCCGTCCTTCGCCCGCGTCATTGTGGAAGCGCAGCCGTATTTCAAGCTGTTCCCGCAGTAAGGCAAAGCCGGCGCCCAGCCGAGCCTTGCCCTCGACTTGATCGGGGGCGGGCGACGACAGCGGAGAGGCAGAGCGTCTGTTTTACCTCACCGCTCGCGCTGCGACGGGCGCCATTTCAGCACGCGCTGCTCGAACAGCGCGATCGCGCCGATGCCGAGCATGGTGAAGACCGAGATCGACAGGAGCGCGGCGAACACGAGCGGCGTATCGAGCTCGAACTGGCCGGACAGGATGAGGCGGCCGATGCCGTCGTTGCCGCCGATGAACTCGCCGACGATCGAGCCGACCAGGGCGAGCGGAAAGCCGACCTTGAGCGCGTCGGTGATGTAGGGCACGGCGTGCATCAGCCGCACTTTCAGGAAGATGCGCCAGGGCGTGCCGCCGGCGAGCCGCGACAGGTCGATGAGGTCGGTCTCGATCTCGCCGAGGCCCGTCAGCGAGTTGACGAAGATCGGGAACAGGGCGAGCAGGAAGGCGAGCACGATCTTCGAATTCGAAACCGAGGCCGAACCAGATCACCAGCAGCGGCGCGATGGCGATCTTCGGGATGCCGTTGAAGGCGGCGAGCAGCGGCAGCACCAGCGACCGCAGCACCGGGACATAGATCACCAGGAGCGCGAGCAGGACGCCGGCGACGAGCGCCAGTGCGAGGCCGGCAAGCGTGGTGAGCGCGGTGAACATGAGGCCCACCATCTGCACCCAGAAGGTCTCGGCGAAGCGCAGCGCGATTGTGCTCGGCAGCGGCAGGACGTATTGCGGGATGCGCGCGAGCGGCACGCCGTATTGCCACACCAGGATAAGCGCCACGAAGCCCAGCGCGGGCTTTGAGCGCGGCCATGGCCAGCGTTGTCCCCCGCGCGGCCATCACTCCACCCACTCCGTCTCGATGCCGTCGCTCACCCGCGCGGTCAGCGCGAGGAAGCGCGGATCGCGCAGGGTCTCGCGGCGGCGCGGCCGCGGCAGGTCGACGGCGACGACGTCGCGGATGCGCCCGGGTCGCGTCGTCATGACCAGAACCGTGTCGGACAGAAGCACCGCCTCGGAGATGCTGTGGGTGACGAACAGCACGGTGCTGCGGCTCTCGTCCCACAGTGTCTGCAGCGCGAAGCCCATGCGCTCGCGGGTGAGGATATCGAGCGCGCCGAACGGCTCGTCCATCAGGATGAGCTGCGGTTTGAGCAGCATGGCGCGGCAGATCGAGGCGCGCTGCTGCATGCCGCCGGAGAGCTGGTGCGGATAGCTGTGCTCGAAGCCGCTCAGGCCCGCGAGCGCCATCAGCTCCAGGGCGCGCCCGCGATGCCTGGCGACTTTCTGCCCGCCCATCTCGGCGACGAACAGGATGTTGTCGAGGGTCGTGCGCCACGGCAGCAGCACCGGCGCCTGGAACACCATGCCGACGTCGTGAACCGGCCCGTCCACCGGCTTGTCGCGCACGGCGATCGCGCCTCGCGTCGGGGAAATGAGGCCCGACACCATGCGCAGGAGCGTCGACTTTCCGCAGCCGCTCGGGCCGACGATCGAGACGAAGCTGTTGTCCTGCAACGCGAACGACACGTCGTCAACCGCAAGCGTCGTGGCGAAGGATTTCGTGACGTTCTGCACCACGACCGACATGGATGTTACTCCGTAGGGTGGGCAACGGCGCGATATTCGGCGTCGACGCGTGGGCAAAATCGCATATGCGCCGTTGCCCACGCGTCGAAGCCTCGGCCAGCGATTTTGCCCACCCTACGGAACAACTCGAGTTTACTGGCCAAGCCTGACGTAGAGATCCGCCGGCGTCACCGCGGCGTCGAGCTTGAGCGCCTTCCGGACGAGGTCGATCGAGCGCTGGATGCGGTCGTCGGTCGCAACACCGTAGCCGTGCTTCGCCACATAGGGCGTGTTCATCGACTTGATCGTTTCGACCCATTGGGTCTTGACCGTGTCGAGGTTCATGGCGGGATTGTATTTCACCATGATCCGCGCGGTTTCGTCGGGATTGGCGATCGCCTGCTGCACCGCCTTGCGGGTCGCCTCGGCGAAGCGCTTCGCCTCAGCCGGATCGCGCGCCAGCGCATCGCTCGCGCCGATCAGGACGAAACCGAAGACGTCGTAGCCCCAATCGGCGAACGAGGAGAACTGCACGCTCTTGCCCTGCTGGGCCGCCACCTTGGCGAGCGCCGGCATGTCGCCATCGGAGGTCGCGGTCATCAGGTCGACCTGGCCGCCGAGCAGGAGGGACATGTAGACGCCGGGGTCGGCCGCCTGCCAGTTGATCGAGGCGGGGTCGAGCTTCCGGGCGTCGAAGATGATCGGCAGGATCACCCGCACGCTGTCGGTCTGGCCGGCGGCGATCTTCTTGCCCATGACCGACTCCGGGGTCGGATGCGGCGACAGGCCGGCGAGCCCGTTGGTGGTGACGTCAGTGTAGACCATGAACGCCTTGATCTTGGCGCCCCGGGTCACCGCGCGCGCAACCGTGCTGACGTCGGCCATGCCGTATTCGGCCTTGAGGCTGTCGACCGCGGTGACGACGAAGCCGCTGCCGGTGGTCGGCGTGACCGAAACGTCGAAGCCGGCCTCCTTGTAGAAGCCCTTCTCCACCCCGACGAAGAACGGCGCATGCCGGCCGTTGAACACATAGTTGGTGAGGAAGGTGATCTTCTTGACGGCGGGCGCGACTTGCGCGTGCGCCGCGTCGTAGGCGCTGCTCGCCAGGAGGACGGCGGCCAGCGCGCCGATCAGACGGTATGCGTGTTCCATCGCTCTCTCCGGATCGCTCGAGTATGCTCTCAGACGTTGCCGAAATAGTCGGACAGGTTGACGCTGCCCGCGCCCGGGATCGTCTTGCGCTCGTACTCGTGGCGCCGCTCGAATGGGGCGGTCGCGTCGATGCCGAGGCGGCCCCAATGCTCCTTGTGCGGGTCGCGGTAGAACGACGGCGTCTCCGGAATGATCATGACGTCGCGGTCCGGGCGCGAGCGCGTGAGCACCGCCCACATGACGTCGTTCATGTCGTAGATGTCGACGTCCTCGTCGACGACGGTGCAGGTCTTGGCCCAGGTGGGCTCGGCGCCGAACACCGCGAGCAGCACCTGGCGGGCATGGCCCGGGTACTGCTGGCGGATCTTCACCACCGTGTGCAGGACGAACGGCTGGCAGGTGACGTCGACGATGCCCGGCAGGACCGCATTGATGCGCTGATAGATGTTGGCGGCGACCGAGAGCTCGAGCGTCAGCACCTCCTCGGCCGAGCCGCACAGGATCGAGTGGAATACCGCATCCTTGCGGCAGGTGACGCCGAGGACCTCGAACACGGCGTTCTGGCCGACCGGCACGTAGTAGCCCATGAACTCGCCGAACGGGCCTTCGTCGCGCCGCTCGTTCGGCACCAACCGGCCCTCGATGACGATCTCGGTCGACGCCGGCACCATGAGGTCGACATGCCGGCACGGGCGCATCGCGATGGGCGCGCCCCGAAGCTTGGCGGCGACCTCCATCTCGTCGGCATCGTAGGGCAGCGGCGCGGCGGCGGTGAGGAAGGTGTGCGGCGGGGGCCCGAGCAGGATCGCCGCCTCCAGGTAGGCGCCGCGCTGCTCCGCCTTCTCATGGTAGAGCGTGAGATGATGGCGCGGTGCCAGGCGGCAGCGCAGCTCCTGGTCGCTTACATACATGGAGCGGTGGAACGAGAGGTTCTGCACCCCGGTGTCTGGCTCCCGGGCGAGGAACATGGCGGCGGTGATATAGGGCGCCGCATCGCGCGCCGAGTAGGTGAGCAACGGCAGATCGCTCAGCTTGGCCTCGACATAGTCGATCGGCTCGGTCGCCGGCACCGCCGCCGGCATGTCGCGGCCGCCCGCGATGGTCGCGAGGTCGTTCCACCTGCGGCAGAACTCGCCCGCCTCGATCCCGATGATCTCCGCGAGCCGCGCGCGCGTGCCGTAGACGTTCGTCACCACGGGCATGCGCGTGCCCTCGACGTTGTGGAACAGGATCGGCCGGCCCCAGCGCTTGTGCGCGGCGTCGGTCACGGCGGCGAGCTCGTGCTTCGGATTGACCGAACGGTGCACCTCGAGCAGCTCGCCCCGCGCCCGCAGCTTCTCCATGTACTCGCGCATGCGATTGTCGCTCGCTCCTGCCTCGCGTCATCCCGGTAGCGGCAGAGTGCCGGCCCCGCTTCGTCTCGGCAAGGGCTGTCGGCCTGCTCGACGCGTGGCCATGCGCGCCGGGCAGCCAGTCTGATCGGCTCGCGCTACGGGACGGCATGCCCACGCAAAGCGATTTTGCGCCGGCTGTCGCCCGGCAGGGGCGATATGATATGCTACCAGTATGGTCAAAACGCTCGAGCTGGCGATCACGAGGATCGCCAACCTGCCGGAGGCTGCACAAGAGCAGCTTGGACGCGAGATGTTGGAGCGGATCGAGGCACTGCAACAGCTTCGAGCCGAGATCGAAGTCGGCATCCGCGAGCTGGATGCGGGGCTCGGCGAAGCGCTCGACGTCGAGGACGTGATCCGGCAGGCGCGCCAGGACCATGGCAAAGGAGCCTAGGCGCGTCGTTTGGGCACCGCGAGCCAAACGAGACCTGCTCGACGTGTGGCGCTATTACGCGCGCGTTGCATCGCCGGAGATCGCGGACAAGCTGCTGCGGGACATCAATCAAGCCGGCGAGCGGATGGGCGATCGCCCGCTGTCGCACCGAGCCCGCGACGAGATCATGCGGGGCTGCGCTCCTTGCTCGTACATCCCTATACGATCTTCTACCGCATGACAGGGGGCGGCGTGGAGGTCGTGCGCGTCCTGCATGAGCGTCGAAATTTTGCGGCGATCCTCTCCAAAGAAGAGCAGAGCAGCTCCTCGTCATGAGAGGTGCCCCGTAAATGAGGCCCGCGTGGCCGCTCAGCAGACGCAGACACCGGGCCGCGGCTTAGAGCGGGCACACGAGCCCCTCAAGACTGCGGCCGTCAGCGTCCGCAATGGCGCGTCCGCCGACGGTCGCGTCCGACGATCGGCAGTCCGGCTCAGCGCGGCCGCAGCCGATGCAGGGCGGGCAACATGATGAAGCTCGAGACGATCGCGATGGCAAAGAGTGCGGTCACCGAGGCGATCTGCTGGGCGAGGCCCGTCCTGGGTCCGTAGAAGACGGCGAGGAAGAGGAGGATCCAGGTCATGCCGGCAAGCGCCGAGAAGGCGATCCACGCGCCGAGCCCGCGCGCCGCGTGGAAGAGGACCATCGCCTGCATGGTACCGACGGCGGCGCCCATCGCCGTGTACACGATCATGGCGACGGCAGCCGCAATGATCGCGGACGCCCCGGCGGCCGGCTCGCCCGCGGAGGAGGCGGACATCGGCAGCGAGACCGCCGTGAGCACGCCCATCGCGAGGCCGTAGACGGCAAAGAGCGCGAGCCAGTACCGGATTCTGAAGGCAGGGAGCTTCTGCTGCAGCACGCGGCCGGTCAGAAACGCTCCGAACACGGAGCCGAGCGCGATGATCGCGGTCGCCGCCACGAGGTAGGCCGTCAGTCTTCCGGCCGCGTCCGGCGTGCCGATCGTGACGATCGCACTGAGCGCATAGGCGCCGAGTTGGGCGGCGGCGTTGGCGAGCGCCCCCAGGAGATTGGCCTTGATCCAGGCCGCACCGATCGTGGGGGACGCGTGATCGGAACGGATTGCAAGCACATCGGTCATCGTGGTCTCTCCGACAGCAGCCTTGCACCCCGCACCCCCCGCGCGTGCGGGCTGGCCGCCTGATTGAGGCCGCAATTCGCGGCAGCGTCCCACGTTGCGGAGGCGTCGTTGCGAGGCGCCGATCGGTTCAATGGAAACGCGCGTCGGAATTCAGGGCGCGGACGCATATTTCCAGAAGGAGAGCGGGGTCGCCGCCATAGGCGTCACATCCACTCCGGCTCGCTTCGGATTGACCTCGCAAGGAACCTGTCGCGGCACTCGCCCGCCAGGGTTTCGCGACAATGCGACGCGAGCCTGGCGGTCCCGGCAGAAGTGCATTTATGGAACTACATCAAAGGCTTACGCATACAAACGGGTGCAAAATCCCGTATTGATTTCAAAAGCCTTTTTCCACCGATCACAAACAAGCCGGAGCGCTCGATGATTTGCGCCGCGGGTTTCATCCCCACTCGGACTCACCGTCGTAAGTGACCTTAGCAAGCAGACCTGCCAATTCTTTGATGAACTCGATGACTTGAGGATCAAGCGGTAGTTGTGAAGAAAAACGAGGGCGTGTGCTATGGTTGATGAATTGAGCGTGGCTGACTTGGAGGCGTTGGGGCTGACCGCTCCGGTTTCGCGCGCGAAACATACATACCGAACCCCAATGTCGCAGGAGTTCGATCTGATCGATCCCTTCGCGATCAAGATAGGAAATCGGCATCGCCAGGGGACAGACCAGAAGAAGGATCACCAACTCCGCGAGTTGCTTCGCAATTTAGGTTTACAGCATCCACCAGTAGTAGACCGCGACCTCACTCTCATCTCGGGCTATCGACGCGTCAAGGAGTGCCGCATCCTGGCGAAGGAAGACCAAGAGCAGTGGCGTCTGATTCCAGTACACTATGCCGATCAACTCGATGATGACGAGCGGCTCGCTCTTGAGCTGGAAGAGAATTTGGCCCGCGAAGATTTTAGCTGGCAAGAAAGAGAACTGGCGTTTTTTGCCCTAACCGAGGTGTACCGCCGGAAAGGCTGGAGTTTAACTTGCGTTGCTGACTGGATCGGTTATGACAAAGCTACCGTGACCAACCGGCGAAAGATGGCACAAGAACTTAAAGTTGGTAATCCAGAGGTCTTGGCGGCTAGGAGCGCCCGCGAGGCTGGCAGAATTATTGATCGGCAAAAACAGGATATACGAGCACGAGCCGCAGACGAGCTTCGAGTGGACCTAGGCACACAGCCGCGCGCTCAAATCATAACCGCGGATTTTAACCTGTGGGCTCCCACATACGAGGGACCGAGGTTCCAGGTCTTGCACGTAGATTTTCCGTATGCCGCGCAGGCCCATAACTATGGCCAGGGATCAATGCCTGTGCATGGCGCCTATGATGATAGTCCGGAGACTGCCAAACGTCTATACGATACTTTGTCAAACAATTTGTGTCGGCTTGTGCATGATCAGGCCTGGATGTTTTTTTGGTTTCAGACGCGCCAAAATGCCGACGGCACTATCTACAAAATGCTGTCACGGGACTGGGACGTTTGCCCGACACCGATGATTTGGGACAAAGCTGGCGCGGGGGCGGGTGGCGACATCGATCACGATCCGCGGCACGTCTACGAGACCGCTTTCCTATGTAGCCGTGGTTCCCCGGTGCTCATTCAACAACGCCACGATTTGTTCAGAGCGCCAATTGTCCCCGAGCGACACGCAAACGAAAAAGCCGCAGAAATGCTGAAGCATTTCTTTCGAAATGGTAGTGGGTGAGCACACCCGGGTTTTAGACCCGACGTGCGGGTCTGGTTCGTCCATCCGCGCCGCTCTGTCACTTGGCGCTGAGTATTCCCTGGGGCTGGAAATCAATGACGCGTTTGCGAGCCGGGCGCGGCTCGCGCTTGATCAGACTGGTAAATGAAAGCCGACCTACGACGGCGGCGCCGACTATTCAACGGACCGACATTTGCCGCAAAGCACGGCCGGGAGTGGGAACAGAATGAAAGGGGTCTGAGGGATCCGCGGCGATGACGACTGAGTCCCGACGATCGCCAACTGCCGGGCCGTACCGCTCGCGGAGAAGAGTTACGTTTGGCCGGAGGAAGAATCGATGCCGTGATAAAACGCGTGCCGCGCGCGACGAGGCGATCGCCCGTTAGGAGGCGATCGGGCGCCTCCCGAACTTGGCAGACCATGAGTATCACGGATCTGTTTGAGGCCGCTGCGGCGCTCAAGCGCCGGATCGAGGCGACACCGGCAGGCATGGCGTACTTGTCGGGCACGGGCCCGCCCGGCACCGTATGCGAGCAGTGCAGTTCTTATGGATACAGCAGGCAACATCCTAACAGCTGCCATCGCTATTTCTTGCTGACGAGTTAGCACGGCGCACCGCTTCCGATTTCAACCCCGTCATGTCGCCACTTCCAGCCGCGAAAGATGGACCTATGACCGCCGTGGACTTGACCGACAAGCGCAAACAGATGCGCGAGGAAGGCTATGTTCCGCGGTCCGCCGGCGGCAGAGTGTGGCACTTCAATGCAACACGAGAGGCGTTGCCGTGGCGCGAGAGGCTCTTCTCTGGAGGCAGTCAATGGCAAGAAGGTATATTTCGGTGCACCGGGAGAGGCGCCGCCGCTGCGCGGAGAAGAGCGCCCAGCGGCGATCGTGCCAGAGGCACGAGTTGATATGCCCACCCTACCCATTCGGGTTGTAGCGGGCGAGATCGCGCGTGCGCTGGATGAGACCGAAGCGGCGCTGGCCGCTCTGCAGGTTCACGTCATGGTGCGGGCTGGCTTCCTATGCCAGCCTGATTGTGGACAAGCGCCCAGCGGCCGATCGCAATGAGACCGAGAAGATCTGGGTGAGGCGGCGGAATGATCGCTCCGCTGCCTTTCAACTACAACAGCTGTTCACGACCATAAAGTATTCACCGGAACAGCTTGCTGAGGTTGAGAGGATGAAAGGTGAGCGTCTGGAAAGGCAGCAACGGGATCAATCGACCAAAGTGATTGGTTTGGGCGATTGGGCTCGGCGGAATGTTGAGAGAAACAATCAAGTCACAAATACTAAAGCTGACAAGATTGTCGCTAGCCCCGTCCATCAGCCTTCAAGATTTAGCCTTGAAACTCGGAGCGAGTATGACACGCGGAAAAATCCGCAGGGCATTGTACCAACGCTGCTGAACACGATAAAGGCGATTTCGGATCTTGAACTTGATTGCCGATATGACGTGTTCCACGACAAGATGATTGTGAATGGACATGCCCTACCGACGATTGATGGTATCGATGATTTATGCTTGGTGTTGCGTTCCACAATTGCCGAGCGATTTGGGTTCGAGCCGGGGCAAGAAATGGTCTTGCACGCTGTCAGACGAAAATGTCTAGAGCATCGGTTCGACCCGGTAGTCAATTACTTGAGCGGACTCCGATGGGACGGCGTTCGACGGCTCGACACGATGCTGCCGGTATACTTCAAGGCAGAGGATAATCCGCTTAATCGCGCCATCGGCCGAAAGATGATGGTTGCGGCAGTACGTAGGGTTATGAAGCCGGGGTGCAAGTTCGACTACATCGTTGTGATGGACACCAGCGAGCAAGGAAAGAAGAAGTCAACGTCAGTGGAGGTGTTGGCGGGAAGCGATAATTTTTCTGATGCCGGGATACTGGATTGTGATGAGAAGACTCAGATGGAATTGATTCAGGGCGTGTGGATTTACGAGATCGGGGAGTTGTCAGGGATGGGGCGGGCAGACGTGAACAAGGTAAAGATGTTTGCGTCAAGGAAGGTGGATCGCGCGAGACCTGCGTATGGGCGGCACAGAATTGATCGACCTCGGAGATGTATTTTCATTGGGAGCACCAATGACGACGAGTACCTGAAGGATACAACCGGGAACAGACGGTTCTGGCCATTCACGCCCGGGGATATCGATGTGGAGGCGCTTCGGCGGGATCGAGATCAGCTGTGGGCCGAGGCGGTGAGCATTGAGGCCAGTGGAGAAGAGTTGTTCATCCCAGAGGAGTTGTGGCCTGAGGTACAAGAGCGACAACAGTCTCGAATGTCGTCGCACCCCTGGGAGGATCGACTCTTAAATCTTACGGCCATACCCGGCGCGACCGTTCTGCGAGTCACCAACGAGAGCGGCGAAGAGGAGTGGCGAGTCGGCTCCGACTACATCCTTACGACGTTGCTCAGCATTCCGGTGGATCGGTTGAATGAGGGGCACGCAAAAACGCTGAAAGGGGTGATGCGAAAACTCGGGTGGACCGGCCCGACTAAGTTGAGACTCGGCGGCACGGCGGTTCGGGGATATCGCAAATTATGCAAGGAATGATCGTGTGCCCGTCGACGTTCGATGGTGTTCCACGTTCCACGAAAATACGTGGAACGGCCATAACCCCCAAATCAATTCACCCAGACTACAAACACATGGAACATGTGGAACAGGAGGTACTGCGTTGTTTCATCGGGATTTCGTCGTTCCACGCGTTCCCCGGTGATGGACCGCCCGATCATACCATCGACCGATGGCGCGTTCCATGGTGCGTGCGATCGTGTGATCCGCCGCCACCATGCGGCGCGATGCACGGCCATGGGATGGCCGTGCGGAATTCATCAAATGTCGCCCGAACGGTTGTCGATGGGACCCATTAGGTTCAACCGCCGGACCGTCGCAGTCCCGCCTTCATATTGCTTCGATATCGCCGCCCCCGAAACCATTTGCTCCCGCCTCGCGGATCGCGTCTTCGATCTCTTGCAAGATTGTCGGCCAGCCGGGTGGTTTGCCCTGTCCTCGCGCGCGATTGCGGCAACGAAGTCATTAGTTCCGAAATCCACTGGAGCCATACCTTGAATTTTGAAATCATACTCGGGCTCGAAAGCGCTTCTGGATTTTCTTTCTTTTTTAGCCCCCCCGGGGGGTCTGCCTATCAAACTTCCAGGCCGTTTGCTTTTTGCGGATCGATCCGCGCCGTGACGAGCCATACAGGTATCCAATCCCACATATCTTCACTATTTTTCTATCCTCGTCCCTACGGCTTCATAGTACATTACGGTTTCCGTACGTACATATCATCCACTGTGCTTGTTCTCTTCTCTAGCTATTCTCGTTACCTTTCTTTCTTAGGCCCCCGCGGCTCTGCCAACGGAGCGAGCCGTATGGCTATGCCGGTTTCCGGCATGTACGGATGGTTCACTGCTCTCCTGGGTTCTCCTTCGAGGGGTGGGCGGTCGGGGGTAAGGTATCCCTATGTCGATTTGATCAGCAATAATGAATCAAAGTCTGACAAAACAAAACACTATTAGTGCTGCGATAGTGCTCGACTGTTTCGATCATCAGAGCGACCGTGATTGCACGGCTCGCATGGTGCAGCCGAAAACCTAATGGGAGACGACAATGTTGGTGGCAATCGGCAAAGGCATTGAACTCGACGTTGATGTGACGCGGTTCAATAGTGAGGTTCGCGATCATATCGTGCGAACAGGCCTCCGCAATTTGTTGATGGACGCTCATGCGTCCGCGACTGCGAAGGCTGACCCTGACAACTACATCAACCGGTCGCGAGAAATGGCCGAAAAGAAACTGGCCAGCCTTTACGCGGGCGTTGTCAGGGCGCAAACCATCGGCGGACCTAAAACGGCGTCCGATCCGATCACTCAAGTTATCATGCGGTTGGCACGGAAAGCGATCGTGTCGCGGCCTGAAGCCGCTGCAGCGTCGAAGGCGGATCGGCTCGCCACGATCAATCGGCTTGCGGCCGAATACGCAAGAGAGCATGACGCGCAATTGAGGCCTCGGGCGCAAAAGATCGTCGCCCTCGAAACGCTTGAGGCCGAACCTGTGCCGGTGAAAAAGGCCGCGCCAGTGCCCATAAAGAAAGGCAAGAAAGCCGCCTGACTTTCAGGCTTGCAATAATGGAGCCGGACTCACCCCGGCTCCATTTTTATTTGGCCGTGGCGTGGCGCGTGGTGCGGCGATCCGCGCGGCGGGGACGTGGTGCCCGACATTATTACGGTCGCATGGGCGGCCGTTTGTGGGGCACCGGGACGCCTTTCATATCAAACCGGGATCGACCGCGCGGCCGCGCGCGCCGCGCGGATTGGTGCGTTAGTCAAAACATACGCACACTACCATTGATCCCCATTTTATGCGGAGTTATCGTGTGCGTAACTTATGGGCTAAACGGGGGCTTTCATGATTATCTATGGTTACGCGCGCGTCAGCACCATCGGCCAAACGCTGTCCGCGCAAGAGGCCGCTTTGCACGAAGCGGGCGCAGCGAAAGTATTCAAGGAAAAGATCAGCGGCGCGGCAAACCATCGCGCTCAACTGCACCGGCTGCTGAAAACCATCGACGCGGGAGACATTGTGATCGTCACAAGGCTTGATCGGCTGGCCCGGTCAACGAGGGACCTGCTCAACATTCTCGACAAGATCGCGAAAGCGGGCGCGACATTCAAATCACTCGGCGACGCTTGGGCAGACACGACCACGGCCCACGGACGACTGATGCTGACGGTTCTTGGTGGCCTCGCGGAATTCGAACGGGAGTTAATTCGAGTGAGGACAGGCGAGGGTCGCGTTCGCGCCAAAGCGCGAGGCGTCCATATGGGACGACCGTTTAAGCTGAACCGACATCAGCAACGCGAAGCGATTGCGCGACGAGAGGCGGGGGAAGCGCTAACGGATATCGCCAGGACGTTTGGAGTGCATCACACCACGATCGGCCGATTGCGGGCCTAACAATCGCCGTGACCGTGGCGTTGCCGACCCACAGGACCACTGGTTCCCTTTCATTTTTAGTCCCCCGGGGTCAGCCACGGAGCTATCAAATTTTGGCCATTGGCCCTGCCACGCTCGTGTTTTTCTAGGTTAACCCCTATGAAACGCTACATTGCCTTGATAGACGCCCCTCGGGCGTGCGTAATTTTTCATTTTTTATTTCTTTTTTAGTACAGCGGGTCATGCCGCAGCAGGTCGAGGTCGATAGCGTCCCTGTAGCCGCACGCGATCGCCGAGACACGCGCCATCACCATCTCGAACATGCCGCAGCAGGTCGAGGGATGCGCCCCGCATCGCGCCGATCCTGCATGCCATCGGCAAGCCGCCCGCAAACGCCGAGCTTGCCCACCGCGTGCCTCAGCAGCAGCAAACCGGCGTCCGACGACTGGTTGCCGTCGTCAAAATCCACTGTGCGTTT
>CAVZSC010000033.1:0-199372 GCA_963777755.1 uncultured Alphaproteobacteria bacterium | reverse complement strand
ATCATCTGCTGCGCGGCGAACTGGGTGCCGAAAAACGCGCTCTTGAGATTGATGGCGAGCACCTTTTCGTAATCCGCCTCGGTCGTGTCGAGCACGGATGTGCGCGTCTCAATCCCGGCGTTGTTGACCATGACGTCGACGCGGCCGAACCCCTTGACGGCGGTGGCGATCAGCCTTTGCAAGTCGGCGACTTTGCTTACGTCAGCTTGTACCCCGATCGCCTGGTCTCCCAACGCGCTGACTTGTTTTTCCAGCGCCTCGGTCGCTTCGGGATGCGCGACGTAGTCGATGACGATGTTGGCGCCTTGCTTGGCGAGCTCCAGCACGATGGCGAGACCGATGCCGCTGTTGCCGCCGGTGACGATGGCGACTTTGCCTTTCACGGTCATGATTCGTCTCCTTGATTGCTGATGGTTGACATCCGGGTCGAGCTTCAGATCCGCGCGCGTGGCGCTTCCGTGACGAGTTCGGGCTGGACGGCGGGCAATGAGCACGGCGAGCACGGCGAGCGCCAGCGCGACACCAGTGGTCCCGCCATAGATCGCGCCCAGACTCAAGCTCAACCGAGACTCGAGAGGGCCGACGCCGAAGGCCGCAATCCCGTAGCCGATCTGGTAGGACGCGATCAATCCGCCCGCCACCGACGCGGCGATGGTCTTGAACTCCGCCTGACCGAAGCTGATCACCAGCGGTAGCAGCGCCGAACAGCCGAAGCCGGCCAGGGCAAAGGCGGGGATGCCGAGGAGCGGCTGGGTCGGCCGCAGGAAGGCAATGGCGACAAAACCCGCGGCCACGAGCAGCGGCAGGACCTGGAAGACGGCGCGCTCGGGAAACCATTTCTCGATGACGGCAAAGAGGATGCGCCCCACCGTCACCGTGCCCCAGAAAACGGTGAGGGCGAGCGAGGCCTGCGCCGTGCTGGCGCCCATCTCCTTCGTCATGTAGAGCGAAGCCCAGTTGCCGTTCATCGTTTCGCAGACACCGTACAAGAGCGCGAATCCGGCAAAAGCCCAGAACCGGGAAGGAAATTTCGTCCGCCCGCTCGTTACTCCGGCGCCGTCAGCCTCCGGGCTTGGGGTGAGCGGCAATCGCGCACTGAACAGGAGCAACCCCAGGATCAGCGCGCCAACCAACACAGGAAGTCCCCACCAGATGCCCAGGCCGACGAACGCCGCGACAAAGACCGGTGCCAGCGCGGTCCCCGATCCCAGCAGGGCGTTCAGCGCCAACACCGCCTTGTCCACCTTCTGTGGAAAGAACGCGGCGGCGAGCGTGTTGAGCGTCGGCACCGTGAACCCGAAGCCGACGCCGAGGCAGCCGGTGGCGACGAGCAGGACCACGTAAGCGAGCGCATGTTCGCTGATCACGAACCGGCTCAGAACGAGCAGCGCCATCGACGCCAGATTCGCGACGAGTTCAATCAAATAGATGCGCCTGGCGCCGAGGCGTCGTGCCAAGCCGGCGGCCAGCAGGGCCGAACCGATCGCCGTGATCGCCTGGGGCACGAACATGCCGCCGTATTCCGTTCTCGACAGGCCATAGTCGCTCGCGCTCGTGAAGACGACGCTTGCGGCCGGAAACGTGACCAACGCCACACCCTGAATCAAGCCCGCGCCGTACACGGCTGCGATTTCTTTGCGCCGGGTGATCGGGTGGTTCGTCATCGGAACCGTTGCAGCAGATCTTCGCCGACGCGTAACGCATTCGCGATGGCGGTCAACGACGGATTCACCGCCCCGATGCTCGGGAAAAAGCTCGTGTCCACGACGTACAGGTTGTCGAGCTCGTGCGCCTTGCAGTTGACGTCGAGCACGGAGGTTCTCGGGTCGGTGCCGAACCGGCAGGTGCCGGCCTGGTGGGCGACGCCGGCGATGGGGATGTGCTTTCCCATGTAGAGATCGTTCGGGATGAGGTGCGGGTGCATGTCCATGTGCTCGAGCATCGCCTGCAATTTCCTTCGCAGGCGATTGACCGGCTCCACGTTCGTGAACTCGTAGTGGAGCTGGATTTCGCCTCTGGAATTCACCGTCACGCGATTCTGCGGGAGCGGCAAGTCTTCGCTCGTGAGCCAGAAATCCACCGCGTGCCGGGCCATCTGATCCAACGTGAATCCGGGCGCGAACTTCGGCGCATCCTCCTTGAACATCGGCCCCTGGGACTTGCCGAGCATCTGGACGTTGCCGAGCGGAAATTCGTAATCCGGCGCGCCGAGATAGAAATCGTTGATCGTGAGCGTCTTCTGGAACTGGGTCGGGTTCTCGCGCCGGGAAAGCGCGACCAGCGCGACGGCGTTGTGAAACATGTAATGGCGGCCCACCATGTCCGAACCGTTGGCCAGGCCGCGCGGATGTTTTTCGTTCGCCGACATTAGAAGCAGCCGTGCGGAATTGGCGGCGCCGCAGGATACGACGACGATGCTGCCGGTGTACTCCTCGCGCCGGCCGTCGCGGTCCACGATCACGTTGGTGACCGCGCGTCCGACGGCGTCGGTTTCGAGCCGCTGGACGTGGGCGTTTCTCTCCAGCCTCACGTTCGGGTACTGCAACGCGGGCGTGACGGCGATGACTTCAGCGTCCGCCTTGGCGTGGACGAGGCAGGGATAGCCGTCGCAGGAATTGCAGCGTATGCACCGGCTGTGGGGACGGTCCGCCTCGTCGAGCATGATGCCCGTCGGCGCGTATGCCGGCTGATAACCCGCGCGTTTCAAGCCATCGGCCATCTCCTGAACGCGCGGCTCGTGGCTCACGGGTGGAAACGCATAGGGTGCGCTGGCCGGTGGATCGGTGGGGTCGTCGCCGCGCTGGCCGTGGACGTGGTAGAGCTTTTCCGCCTGCGTGTAGTACGGTTCGAGCTCCTCGTACCGGATCGGCCAGTCGGGCGTCGAGCCGTCGGCAGTGCGATGAGCAGTGAAATCCTGCTGGCGCAACCGAAACATCGCGGCGCCGAACATCTTGGTCGCGCCGCCGACGAAGTAATGGACTCCCGGCTGGAACGGCTTGCCGTCCGAGTTGTACCACGCGTCCTTCGACACGTACCGGTTCTTCACGAAGACTTCGGTCGGATCCCAGTTCTGCTTCTCGCGCGGCAGATAGTCGCCGCGTTCGAGGATGAGAATGCGCTTGCCGGAAGGAGCAAGCTTGAGGGCGAGCGTGCCGCCACCGGCCCCGCTACCGATGATGATGAAATCGTAGTGATCGTCGCTTCGCATGAGGTTTCCCGGTCGTGATCTGCCGCTGAATCCTTCCAATCGCCTTAACTCGCAGTTCCTGACGCGTGTCGAGGAGCAGCGTTTCCAATTCAGACTTGGTGCCCTCTTCGCCGCGCAGCCGAAAGTATGCCTTGAGGCGGCAGTGCTGCTGCGCATCCAGAACATCGTAGGTGATTTTGGAGGTCACGGCCCACCCCACAACTCTCAACAGGGGGCCTCAAGGAATAAACCATTTTCATGATTTTATCGATTCGTAACCCGTGGGGGCAAAAAAATCAAGCAACTCCCGACAAGCGACTTCGTGATGGCGGAGCAGGCCAAGTGGGGACCAGTCGTGCGCGCGACCGGCGCCAAGCTCGCATAGGCGGACCGCCGCTCGATCAGGCGGCATAATCCTTGAGCGCAATAGCGTTGGCAGCTTGGTGTATCCGCCGGGTGGAGCGATTGATGAAAAATTCTATCATGCGACCGGGTGCAATACGCATCATATGATCGAGCAGCCACATAAACAAATTTTTCCGCTCTTTAGACTTCATCAGGTTTGCAGCTTTGAGTCCGAGCTCCTGATTGAGCATCACAAATGGACGCATCTCTTTTTCATATTGGCGAAATGCAGCTTGATAGGTATCCGCCGCCGCCGCCAATTCTCCGGCCAGCACATAGGCGCCAATGAGCGCGAGACTCGTGCCCTGACCGGACATGGGCGAGGCGCAATAGCCGGCGTCTCCCACAAGGACAACTCGACCTTGCGACCAGTGATCCATGCGGGTCTGAGCCGCGGCATCGAAGTAGAAATCATGCGCGCCGGGCATCAGCTCCAGTAACCTGGGAACCTCCCAGCCGACACCCTCGTAAACATTTGCGAGTACTCGCTGTTGCTGAGCCCTGTCTCGCAGATCAATTCGGACGGGTGTGGTAAAGCCAAAACATGCTTTGGCATTGGCATCGCCGCGAGAGCTCCAGATCGCAGCCACTCTCCCCAGCTCGGAGTACTGCATTTCCATCCGGTCCAGCTTCAGATAATTCGGCACCGTGTAGACACATAGATATAAACCCAGATCGCGAATGAAGCGCGATTCGTCACCAAATACGAGGGCCCGCACATTCGAATGAAGCCCGTCGGCACCGATCACCAGATCGAATTCACGTGCGCTGTTCTTCTTGAACGCGACCTGGACGCTGTCGGAAGACTGAGATATTGCCTCAATTGAATCGCCGAAAATAAACTCCGCATCCAAAATGTGGTCCATCAGGATTTGACATAAAGTCCCGCGAACGATCTCTAGATCTTCGCCGACGCGATGTCCGAATTCATCCCCGCTCATTCTATTGATGACTTTGCCTTCTCCATCGACGAGCAATGCGCCCTGCATGTCGGTGCTTGCTGCAACGACGGCATCATGGACACCCATTCGCCTCAGAACCTGCAGGGCTGTCCCGCGTACGTCGATTTTATAGCCCCCTTTCAGTAGTGATGGTGCCCGCTCGACTATGGTCGGAGTAAACCCGTAGCGTCGCAGCCAATAGGCAACGGTGAGCCCAGCGACTCCTGCGCCTGAAATCAATACTCTCATATGCTGCTCGTGCTGGAGCCGCTCGGAAAGCGGTTGGAATTTGCGCGGCGGATCTCCGGCGATTTTGAAGCTATCCGAGCAGGCTGCGCTGTCAATCGGCTGAGCCGCCGGCGAATTCAAGGGCTTGCGGTCCAATGCAGGCGCCGACCAAGACCTGTTTGCCGTTCGCGAGGGCGGCCGATGTCCGAGAAGGGTCACAGGACTAAACCGCTCGCGCGGTAGGGCACCGCGGCGGGCGAGGCGGGCAACCCCGTAGCGCAGGAAAGCGTCCTGTCTTGAAGATGAGCGGTTGGTCGTCATGGGGCCGGCATCCGAAACCTTCACAAAGCGGCTGTGAGCATTGCAATTTGCAATCCCTTGGGGTGGGGCAAAAAAAACACGCAAGCACGGTGCTACTTGCTTAGCGTTGTCGATTCTGCCGCCACGCGCCGAATAGCCTATAGCCGACCCACACATCTACGCATAACGCTTGATAGCGACACACCCGGCGCCGCAGGCGCCGCCCTCCCCCGCAAGCGGGGAAGGGATAAAGTACAACGACGCCTTACCGTTTCACCCGATCCATCACGTAGCAGGTGGCGACGATCGAGCGCGTCGGGCTCGTGCCATTGTGGACGTAGCACTTCTCCATGCGGTCGGGCGAGATGAGGGTGATCCGGAAATAGCCGTCCAAGTCGGCACCGACGATCGACCTGTTGTCGCTCGAAATGGCCCAGGCGAACGGCTCTTTGGTGTCGGAGACCGCGGATGACGAGCGGCCCCAGGCGAGGCGGCCGTCCTGGCCCTCCACCACGTGCGTAGCCTCGATGTCGCGCACGCGCGGTGAATCGGCAGCGGTCTGCGTGCCGGGATGATGGGCGTGGCTGCCGAAGACCATCGACTTGCCCTTTCCCGACCAGGTGCCCTTGAGGTCAGGAGGTGCGTCTTGGGCGCGCGCGGTCATGGCTGCGGCGCCGAGGAGTACCAGAACGAGGACAACGCATCTCATTGCTCCCTCCATGCTGATGTGGATCGTTTCATCGCGTCAGCGAGTCAATTTCGGATCGGCGAGGATCAGCGCGCGGAGAGCCGCGTAGTAGCGGACGTAACCGGTGCAGCGGCAGATATGGCCGTCCATCGCCTCGGCGATGCGCGTCTCCACCTCCGCCTTCGGCACCGGGGCGCGGGCAAGGCTTTCCACCAGCACCTGCGCCGCGTTGACGAAGCCCGGTGTGCAGTAGCCGCACTGGAACGCGAAATGGTCGAGAAAGGCGGTCTGCACGGCCGTGAGCTCGCCTTGCCGGGCGAGGCCCTCGACGGTGCGGACGGACTTGCCGGCAAAGAATTGAGCGTCGGTGAGGCACGTGTGGACCGTGCGCGATGTGCCATCCGGGTCATCGAGAATGACGACGCAGGCACTGCACGCGCCGATCCCGCAGCCGAATTTCGTGCCGGTCAGATTGAGATATTCGCGCAGATAGTCGTTCATCGAGAGCCCGTCCGGGACCTCGTGCGGGCCGACGCTCGCCCCGTTCACAATCATGCTGATGGAGAGCGTCTTCATGCCAGGGCCGTTTTGATCTTGTCGGGCGTGACGGGGAGCGAATTCGAAGCGCTTGCCGATCGCGTCGGCGATGGCGTTGAGAATGGCCGGAGCGACCGGAATCATGACCAGCTCGCCGATCCCTTTCGGCACATCGGTCGGCCCGAGTTGCGGAAGCACATCGATCTCGAGTTTCCAGATCGGCAGGTCGGATGCGCGCGGTACGCGATAGCGATCGAGGTTCCACGTGCCGTCGCCGGGCCCGTCCTCGTAGAGCGGCAAATATTCGGAGAGCGCGTAGCCGGCGCCCATGGCAAAGCCGCCTTCCGCCTGGCCGGCGACCTGTTGCGCCACCAGCGGGCGCCCGCATTCAAGCAGGGTCACGGCGTCGAGAATCGCAACCGCACCAGTCGCCTTGTCGACCTCGAGGGCGACCACGCTTCCGCTCGCCGAGGTGTAGCCGACGCCGATGCGCTCGAAGAGAGTGAGCGGGAACGTCACCGCGACCCGATCGAAGCGCTGATAGCCGTTCATCGACATCAACGCCTTACGGGCCGCCGACGCGCCGTTGCCGTACCTGACGGCGAGCGCGTCGATCGCGCCCGTGTAACGTCCATCGGAAAGGTCGAAGGTCGCGTGCGCCCAGGACCAGCGATTGTAGCCGTGCACCATCGCGGCCGTGACGAGGCCCAGCTCGTGTGCCTTGGCAGCGAGGAGGGGGAGCGCGAGCGGCGTCATGCCCTCGGCGGTCAAGCGGCCGTCGACGAAGCGCAGGTCCCCGAAGCGGGTGAATTCCCCGGCGGCGTGGCCGCCCAACGGACCGGCCGACCAGATCGCCTTGGCGGCCGGCCAGAGGCCAAAGCGGAGGATCACGTTAGCCGCCTCGGCGGCGACCGCCGTGTGCACATGGGCCGAGATCGAGGCGGTGGTATCTTGCGCGATGTCCGGCACCCAGCGTGGATCCTTCGCCGCCGCGTCCTGGCGTTCGCGCGTGATGGTGAACGGATCGTCCGGCGCGACCAGCCCGAGGACGTCCCAGCCGTCGAGCACGCCGAGCCTCACCTCGTCAGCGGCGACCCCGAGTCTATCGGACACCCTCACTGCGAGCGCGGTCGCCACGCCGGTTCCGATCTCGACCGCCTGCGAGGTCAGCGTGATGCGGCCGGCCGGGTCTATCTCGAGGAGGGCGAAGGCTGGATCCGAGCCGCTGCCGAAGACGGTGCTCACGCAGGCGAGGCCTACCCCATAGGCCTTGTTCGGCGCCAACGCGGCGCGGCGGGCTTTCTCGGCCGCGCGGGCCGTCCATAGCGGCTTTGCCGCCAGGCGGTCCAGCACCTCGCCGCTCCGCAGCGCGCCCGAGACCACATTGCCGACCATGGTCTTGCCGCCTGTCTTGAGCAGGTTGGCCTTGCGAAAGGCGACGGGATCGAGGCGGAGGGCTGCGGCTGCTTCGTCGATCATCACCTCGAGCGCCGTCATCGTCTGCAACGCACCGAAGCCGCGCATCGAGCCGGCGGTGACGGCGCGCGAGTGCCTGGCCACCGTCGCGACGTCGGTCTTGGGCACGTCATAGATGCCGAGCGATGCGGTAGCCCCGACGAAGGCGACGGCGGCCGAGAGGTTGGCGAGGCCGCCGCCGTCGAGGTCCTGGTCGGCGGCGAACGCCTCGATCCGGCCGGTCGAACGGTCGATGGCCATGCGGCTGTGCGTTCGCACCGCATGGCGCTTGATGCCGAACTGGAACTGGTCGAAACGATCATTGGCGAGACGGACCGGGCGGTCCGGCGAGAACAGGCCGGCCAAGGCGACGTAGAGCTGGAAGATGGTGTGGTCTTTGCCGCCGAACGCACCGCCCACATAGGCGCAATGCGCGACGAGCTTGGCCACCGCCTTGTCGGTGGCGTTATTCGCAACGAGCGTGGCCACGCTCGCGGCGGCCTGCTGGGGCGACTGCACGCCGATCACGAGCTCGAGCTTGCGCGTACCGGCGTCATACCAGGAAAGTCCGGCCTCCGGCTCCAAAAACACCTGGTCGATCGACTGGGTCTGAAACGTCCGATCGAGCACGAGGTGGCTAGCCTGGGCCGCATCGATTTCGGCACGGATCTGGTCGCCGTAATAGGACGCGCGGCTCGCATCGGAGCCGGTCGCCGACGGCACCGCCCATTCGGGTCGATCGTCTTTCTTGTACAGAACCGGAAA
Organism: uncultured Alphaproteobacteria bacterium; assembly: GCA_963777755.1. Lineage (GTDB taxonomy): Bacteria > Pseudomonadota > Alphaproteobacteria > Rhizobiales > Xanthobacteraceae > DATFWC01. Next base: position 190,866 of record CAVZSC010000033.1, on the reverse strand, counting down.
GGTCCAGCCCGTGAGCATCGGCGAATAGACGTCCTCGCCGTCCGGACCAGGGCCGGCGACGCGCACGAAACGCGCGCCCGCATAAGGCGGCTTGGCGACCGGTCCGGTTGCCGCGCCGAAGCGCAGCATGCCTGTCGCAAGGCGGATTGCACGCTTGGCAAGCATGAAACGGGCGAAGTCGTTCCAGATCAGGAGCGCGACCGGCTGACCGAGATAAAGCGGCGTCTTGCCGCTCGGGCAGAGCGGATCGCCGGCGTAGAAGGGCGGCACCGTGATGCCGGCTTTGACGAGATCTTCGGCGAGCACCACCCGATCGGGCGTCAGCTTGGAATCGAGCATGGCGAGGTCGAGCCCCTCGAAGACATGGCTCGCATCGGGTGTCTTGAGGAGGAGCGCGTGAGCAGTCTGGTGCGGCCAGCCCGGCATGTCCTGTGCGCGGAAATCGGCGGCATAGAGCTTGGCGCCGACGACCTTCGCCCGGCCGTCGATGCGTCGGGCGGCGGTGGTTGTGCTCCCCTGCCATGCGGGGTCGGACGCGGTCGCCAGCGCCTGAAGGCTCGCGGACTGTGCGGACGCCGCCAGCGGCCGGACGACGACCGCGAGCCCGGCGGCCAACGAAGCCTGCAGGAACACGCGCCGATCGACCAGGCCGGCCATCGCGATGTCCATGAGCGTGCCGCGAGCTCTGACCATGTCATCTTGCAGGGCGGGATACGTCGAAGTCAAGCTGCTGCACGCTCCAGCGCCTGTGACACGCTTATCCGGTTCTGCGCCCGGCACGTGCTTTGCTGGTCCGCATTCCCCTTGGTCTCCGCCCTTGGCTCCACCGGCTCCGCAGCGGATCGCTCCGCCATGTTCGTCGGCTTCACGGCTACTATGGCGGAGTCCGACATCCCGCGTCTGTGCATCATCGGCTCCGGCTCCTCGCCTTCCCGATGCGGACCGCCGTACTCGGCACAAAACACGTGACAACGGCGGCCAGACACGAGACCTCCCAGGTTCCGGTACGATCCTTTTGCACGTGATGTGGCCTTAGACCCCGGCAGGGCGTCAGCACCTCGCATAGCGGTGCCGCACATGTTGCCTTCGAGCGAGTGAATACCCTCGGCCCCTGCGATGTCTGATCTTTCGTGGCTCAATCCCACACCCCATGCAATTGCTGTGTACGCTTCGCAACCACTGTCGCCAGGGGTCACGCAACACTCGCTACCAAGCGGGCGCTGCCCCTTACTTGGACCGGTCTTCCACCGGCTGGATCGCACCAGCTTTCCTGGCGCACTCATTCGATCACCTCATCGACGCGGCCGACCAGCGGCAGCGGGATGGTCAGGCCGAGCGCATTTGGGTTGACGATACGCCTCGGAGAGCTTCGTGCCGTAGCTCATCAGGCCACCGGCCTCTACGAAACCTCGCCATTCATAGATGGCGGGAATGGCATGATGCGTTGCAATTGAACACAGACGGGACGGCGGCATAGTGCCGGTGGCAACTGTTCGACATCGCGCCGCCCTATGTGGCGTTCGCGCAGTCGCAGACGGAGAATCAGAACCTCGCTTTCGCCGTAGCTGACGCGGCGCGGCTCCCCTTCAGGACAGCATCCTGCGCCGGCGCCATGGCGCAGCACTCAATTTCGTCCCCGACCCGGTCGCCGCGCTCAACGAAATGAAGCGGGTGACCACGCCGGGCGGTCGTATCGTCGCCGCCGTGTGGGATTTTCGCGGCGGCTTGGTCTACCAACGCATGTTCTGGGATACGGCCGCCGGCATGATCCCGACGGAACGTTTTATTGAGGTCAGTCGGCAAGTGGAGATTTAGGTCCTCACGGATGCTGGCGCTCTATCCGCCGAAGGTGAATGAATTCCGGATATCGCCAAATTGGGTCCGAATGCCGGGCAAAAGCTCGAGCCCAAAGCGTTTAGAAAGGAATTGCAGGATCGACGTCGTGTCGTAGATCGTGTGGTCCACGAATCCTTTCTTTGCGAAGGGTGATGCGATGACGGTCGGGATACGCGAGCCGGGGCCCCAATGGTCGCCTTGGGGCGGGGCCACAGGGTCCCAGAAGCCACCGTTCTCATCATGGGTCACAATGATCGCCATGCGCGTCCACTGAGGGCTGCGGCGGAGCGTCTCGACGATCGTGCCGGCCATCAGATCGCCGGCCGCCATAGTGCTCTCGCCCGGATGCTGGTTATTGGTGCCGTCTGGCTTGACGAAGACCACAGCCGGCAGCGTCCCGTCAGCAGTCGCCTGCCAGAAGGCCTTCAAGTCCTTCAGGTGACGCTCGCGCGATCCGGTTCCTGATGTGGGCTTTGTTGGACACGAGATCGCAGCCAACCCGCCGCCGCTGACGTTGCAGGAGGTCGACCGCGTCCCTGACCAGGAGCTGCCGCCAGGCCTGAAGCTGAGCCTGAAGGCGTCGATGCGTCGCTTTGGCAGGGACACCGTTGCCGGGTGGCTAGAGCGCATGCGTGATTTCCGGATCGGGGATGCACTTCAGAACATCCGGTGTCCGAGCCTTGCTCTGGTGGGGGAAGGCGAGGGCCCGGCCGCCATGAACCTCTTCGAGAACTTCAGTCGCGGCGTGGGTGGCTCCGTGACCCGGCGCATTTTTACAACGGCTGAGGGGGCCGATAGCCACTGCCAGCTTGGTAATCTGCCCTTGTCCAATGCGGTGATTTACGACCTGGCTGGACGAGCTGTTCGGGTGACGGAGCAACATCCTACGCCACTATTCGATCACCTCGTCGGCGCTCACGAGCAGCGTGTTCGGCACGGTCAGACCAGGGCGTTGGCGGCGAATTCCCGTCCTTCTCTTTTCACACAGAATAGAATACGATGCTCTGCCGGTTGCGCGGCGGAGCATTTTCTTTTGGACGACGCGCGATGATCTTCCGTCAGCTATTCGACTGCGTCTCGTCGACATACAGCTATCTGCTGGCTAGCCGGCGCGGCGGCGAGGCGCTGATCATCGATCCGGTGCTGGAAAAGGTCGACCGCTACTTGCAGCTGGTGAACGAGCTCGATCTGAGGCTGGTGAAGGCGGTCGACACGCATCTGCACGCCGACCATATCACCGGGCTCGAGGCGCTGCGCGACCGCACCCACTGCATAATAGGGCCATTGGCCCTATTTTCATTTTCCAAGGGGAATATTCTTCGCCCGGAGGCTTATCGGCTGTTACCCGGCGTGAATTCGGCTTCGCCAATATTCCCGTTTCGTTGCAAGCGGGAAACTCTGTCCTAGCCCTTTGAGTGAGCAAGCCTTTCAGGAGCTCATTTTGAACGAAACTAGTGATGTCCGGCACTTATTCCCATTACATACGCGTAGACGGGAAAATGCCCGTTGTTTTGGCCGCTGCGCTATTCCGATTAACCTGTTCGTCTAAACAGCTTGAACCCTCTGGCGCTCCTGTTTGCAGCTCTCTCTCCTGTGGGTTGCGGCGCTCCGTTGCTTCGGCTGAGTCGGTCGAGTTGCATAGTTGGGCAGATTGGCGAGACGCAAAAAAGCAATGCGCGAGTTCGGCGTTGGGATCGACAGGTTCCGTAGTCGGCTATGATGGTAGTCCTCGGCATCCTCGAGCGCACCGATCACGGTTTCGGTGACGGACCGCGTTGAGCGCTGTTTGCCTTCCGCTGTGGCTGGCCCGGTGCTTTTGAGCGAATTGCGGCGGTTGGCTTCAATCTGGCGAATGGAACTCATGCGCGATCGACGGCCGAGATTGGGTTCGTTTCGTAATTTGGCCCGGCTCGATAATGGTGGGTCAGGACTCGCGTTCCGGCAAGCCGCCCATCGTCGGGCCTCAAGGAATGTAAGAAGGCGATCGCCATATTCCTGGCGGCATTTCCCCCACAAGATCGAGGATCTCATCGCCGCAGGCGACCGGGTGGTCGCCTGCGTGGCCCTTCGCCGACCAGCGCTGGTGCCGCCGACCGGCAAGCCGGTCACCTTCGGCGCCACCGACATCTATCGCATGGTCGACGGCAAGGTGGCCGAGGAGTGGAATACCATCGAGCAGCTCGACCTGATGGTGCAGATCGGCGCGCTCAAGCTGCCCTGAAGTTTGGCAACGCGCCAGCCTGCTCGGCGCAGCGACCTACGGTGGCAGCACGACGCCGGTCTGGCTCGTGATGCGGCCATAGTGCTCGACGCGCCGGTGCTTGGCGAAGTTGAAGATCGTCTGCTTGCCGAACACCGTCGCGTCGAGATCGCAGTCGGCGACCACGATCTCGTCGTCCTCGGTTCTGGCCTCGGCGACGATCTCGCCGTCCGGATTGACGATCGCGCTGCCGCCGAACAGCGGGTGGCCGTCCTCGATGCCGCACTTCGCCGTCGCCACCACCCAGGTGGAATTCTGGTACGCGCCGGCCTGCAGCGAAAGCCGATGGTGGAACATGCGCCGCTCGACGCTCTCGTCCGCATTTTCCGAATTGGCCGAGGGCGTGTTGTAGCCGAGCATAACCAGCTCCACCCCCTGCAGGCCCATGACCCGATAGGTCTCCGGCCAGCGGCGATCGTTGCAGATACACATGCCGAAGATGCCGTCCATGCTGCGCCACACCGGGAAGCCCAGATCACCCGGCTCGAAATAGCGCTTCTCCAGGTGCTGGAACGAACGCTTGGGGTCGAACTCGGCATGGCCGGGCAGATGCACCTTGCGATACTTGCCGACGATGCGGCCGTCGCGGTCGCTCAGGATCGACGTGTTGAAATGGTGACCGTCGCGGGTGAACTCGGCATAGCCGAACGAGATCGCGATCTTGTATTCAGCCGCCTTCTCGAACAGCGGGCGGGTCGCCGCGTTGGGCATCTCGCGCTCGAACCACGAATCGATCTCCGCCTGGTCGGTCATGTACCAGCGCGGGAAGAACGTGGTGAGTGCAAGCTCGGTGTAGACGACGAGGTCGCAGTTGCGCGCCTTCGCCTGGTCGAGCAGGTCGATCATCCGCCGCACCACGGCCTGGCGGCTCTCCGCCCTCTGGATCGGCCCGCTCTGCGCGGCGGCGACGCGGATGATGCGGCTCAAGACGGCCTCCTCGCTGGAACGTTGGTCTAGGACTTGCTTCGCACCGGCCTTTCGCTACGCACCGACCGATGTCATGATCAGCGAGCACACTACCATGTCTTTCACCCGTCGCACCGTCCTCACCGGCCTGGCCGCGCTCGCCGTCCGCCCGTCCGCCGCGCAGGCGGCTTGGCCGACGCGCCCGGTCCGGCTGATCTCCAGCTCGCCGCCGGCCGGCGCCTCCGACATCCTGAGCCGCACCATCGCCAACGCGCTGCAGGGTCAGCTCGGCCAGTCCTTCGTGGTGGAGAACCGGCCCGGCGGCGGCGGCATCATCGGTGCCGATGCGGTCGCGAAGGCGGCGCCCGACGGCTACACCTGGCTCACCACCGCGGTCGCCTCGCAGGCGATCAACGCCACGCTGCTGCAGCAGCCGTACGATCCGCGCAAGGATTTCCGCCACGTCACCATCCTGGGGCGCCTGCCGCTGGTGATGCTGGTGAACAAGGACCTCCCCGTGCGCGACCTGAAGGACTACGTGGCGCTCGCCAAGGAGAAGCCAGGCAAACTCAATTTCGGCACCGGCGGGGTCGGCACGCTGCACCACCTGTCGGGCGAATTGCTCAAGCTCGCGGCCGGCATCGACATCGTGCACGTGCCCTATCGCGGCGCCCAGGCGGCGACGCAGGACCTGCTGGGCGGGCGCATCGAGTCGATGTTCGATAGCCTGCCGTCGGCGGTGCCGCACCTGCGCGCCGGCACCGTGCGCGGGATCGCCGTCTCCGGCATGGAGCGCAGCCCCGCCTTTCCCGACATCCCCACGGTCGCCGAGCAGGGCTTTCCGCAGATCGCGTCCACCAATTGGTTCGGCGTCGCCGGTCCGACCGGCGTGCCCGAGGAGATCGTCGCCCGCCTGCACCACGAGATCGCCCACGCGCTGGCGATGCCGGCGGTGCGCGAGCGCCTCGCCGCCATCGGCGTCGAGCCGGGCGGCGACACGCCCGATGCGACGCAAGGCTTCGTGCTGGGCGAGATCGAGCGCTGGGCGCGGGTGATCCGGGAGACCGGGACGAAGGCGCAATAGCATGTAGAGTGGGCGCTGTGGCGCTACGACCACGCGCCCCGGAGCTCGACGAAACCACGGAGACTACGCGGCTGATTCCGCCAGGATCCGCCGCATGACTTCCGGATCGCGTTCTATGGCCAACAACAGAGCTCGGGCCGGCGCGTCCGGTGTGCTTCGATGTTGCTCCCAATCGCGCAGCGTCGTGATGGGCAGGTGGAATGCCTCAGCGAACTGCATCTGCGTCATCCCGAGGCGTTGCCGCAGGACTTTTACGCGCGACACTCGGCGCATCTTCGCAAGTTGCTCGGAAGTGAGCGGCTGGGCGTCGGGGTCGGACAGCGCAGCAGCCACCACCTCTTCATCCGTCATTGTGTCGAGCCGCGCCCAATCGGTGTCGCCCCGAGGCAGGGTTTCACCAGGTTTCACGGTCACCCGCGTAGTACCGGTCTTGCTCATGTCGTGTGGCCTTTCGGGCCGAAATGATTCTGCAGCTATCCTCACCGCGTAACGTGACGATCACGAATAGGACGTCGTCTCGAGCCATTCCGATGACCTGAATCCGTTCCTCGCCGTACACGAACTGGGCGTCAATTTCTTCCAGTCGGTTCAAGTCTTCGAGAGCAGCAATGGCATCCGCGAAATCCACGCCGTGCTTGCGAAGGTTTTCGGCGGCTTTGCCATTGTCCCATTCGTACTGCACGCGCGGACTTGTACCGGATATCGGTAGTCACGGCAACAACTTGCCGATATTCGGATGTGTTTGTGCTCCGGCGCGGCTTCGCGCGCCAATGAGCGTTCACTGTGGCCTGGTATGGCGTACAGTGGCGCGGTGCGGATACGAGGACGGACCACGACGGCGACGCCATGCATACAAGATTAGAACAGACGACGCTCGAGGCCGCTCGGCTCATCGCCGACGAAGCAGCCGCGCTGGCGAGCGCCTCCCTCGATCACGCTTGGCCACTGGTCGAGCTGTTCTCCACCATCCGGCGCGAGCACCCGGACGACGGCAACCGCGCCGCGCAGCACATCGTCGAGCGGCTCACCGCGTTGGGCGTGCCGGTCACTGTGCACGAGCCTCAGCTCTACCTGACCTTGCCCAAGGGGGCGCACGTGGAGGCGGCGGGGCGCCGCATGTTTGCGCGGCCGGCGCCGATGACCAGGCCCGCGCCCGACGGCGTCGAGGCGCCGCTCGCCTTCGTGGAGAAGCCCGTTAGTCCGCCGGCGGGCTGGGGTCCGTCGAGCGCAAAAGTGTTCGGCGCGGACTATGATCCGGCACCCGGCACGCCCGACCTCGCGGGCAAGATTGCGGTCTATCGCGGCATGATCTCGTCCGAGCGCATCATGGGGTTCCATGCGCTCGGCGCGGTCGGCGTCATCGCGGTCAATCCCGGCGACTATGCGCATTGGGGCGGCGGCAGCGCCACCTGGGGCACCGCCGATCTCGACGACCTCCCCTACAAGCCGGCGATCCCCGCCGTGGCGGTGAACCGGCCCGACGGCGATGCGCTGATCGCGCTCGCCGCCGAGGGTGGCAACGCGCGGCTCGTCACCGCGTTCGAGGAAGGCTGGTTCCGCAGCCTCCTGCCGGTGGTGGAGATCCCGGGCAGGCGCGAGCCCGAGCGCTTCGTCCTGCTGCACGGACACTACGATTCCTGGGACGTCGGCGTCGGCGACAACGCGACCGGCGATGCCGCCATGCTGGAGATCGCGCGCGTGCTGTGGCGCAACCGCGACCGGCTCGAGCGCAGCGTGCGCATCGCTTGGTGGCCCGGCCACTCGACCGGCCGGTTTGCCGGCAGCACCTGGTACGCGGACGAGTTCGCGCTCGACCTCGCGCGCAATTGCCTGGCGCACCTCAACTGCGACAGCCCCGGCTGCCGCGACGCCACCGACTACATCATGATCCCGTGGATGGCGGAGAACGCCGGGTTCGTGCGCGGCGTCGTGCGCGATGCCGCCGGCAAGCTGGCGGACGGCAAGCGGCCCTCGCAGTCGTCCGACTTCTCGTTCAACAACCTCGGCATCACCGGCTTCTTCTCCTCGTCCTCGCGCATCCCCAAGCAGGAGATCGAGCGGCGCGGCTACTACTACGTGATGGGCAACGGCGGGAACCTGGAGTGGCACACGGACGACGACCTGATGCCGGTTGCCGACCGCGACATCCTGCTCACCGACATCAAGGTCTACCTGCTGGCGGTGTTCCGCCTCGCCAATGCGGAGCTGCTGCCGTGGGACTGGCGCGCGTTGCTGCGCGAGTTCGACGACACGCTCGGCAAATATGCTTCAGCCGCGGGCGCGCGGTTCGACCTGCAGCCTGCGCGCGAGGCGGTCGCGACGCTCGATGGGTTGCTCGCCCGTTTCGCCGAGGCGATCGAGACTGGACGCATCCAACCCGCCGTGGCGAACGACGTGCTGCTCGCGCTGTCGCGGTTGCTGGTGCCGCTCAACTATACGCGCGGCACACGCTGGCGGCGCGACCTCAGCGTGCCGGCGCCGCCCGTGACGGCGCTCGCGATCGCGACCGAGCTCGACCGCTACCCGCTGTCCGCGCTGGGCTTTGCGCAGACCCACCTGCGGCGCGGGCTCAACCAGGTGCTGGCGGCGCTCGAGGAGGCGCGCGACCGGGTCACGGCCGTGTTACCGCGCTGAGGATTGCGCCGGTCGCCCGATGTCCTATGTGCTTGGATCTCGCTTGGAGGACCAGACCATGAAGGCCATCCTGAAGGACCACGTGATCGCCGAGAGCGACGACATCGTCGAGACCGGCGGTTATCATTATTTCCCGCCGTCCGCGGTGCGCACCGAGTGGCTGGAGAAGGCGGAGAAGACCGCCAAGGATCTGGAGTGCCCGCACGGGGTGCAGTTCTACGACGTGGTGATCGACGGCAAGCGTCACCCGCGCAATGCCTGGGTCTACGAGGCGCCGCGCCCCGCCATGACCAAGGTCGGCGGCCGCTTCGGCTTCTGGGAAGACGTCGAGGTGCGCTGAGCTCCACGCGTTTTCGCATACCGGCTCTGTGCGGGACGCCTTGCCCACGCGTCGGTAACGGCGCAGTCTTGGGCAGGGCCGGTTATCCACGGAAAGTCGGCTTCCAGATTTCGATCCCTCCTTTCTTCGCGATGGTCGGCCCCCAAGTGGTCTGACGGAACGGCGCAGGCGTCTGCGCCGAAGTGGTGCGGCCAACAACAAATCGCGCGAGCCCGCCACGCGGGGACTTCATGCGCTCCCGACCCGTCGCATCGCGCGAAGGGAGGAAAGATGAGCAAGCATGACGAAGGTCGCCGCGCCTTTCTGATCGGCGCGGCGGTCGGTGCCGGCGCGGCTGCGGGGCTCGTTCCCGACGCGCTCGCCCAGACCCACGAGCAGCACACGGTCGGTGCCGCGGCGGCGGTGCCGGCGCACGCCCATACGGGTGCAAGCCTCGGTGCCTTCTTCAACACCGAGGATGCCGCGACCATCGTGGCCTTTACCGAGCGGCTGATGCCGGGCGCGCCGGGCAAGCCGGGCGCGCGCGACGCCGGCGTTCTCAACTACATCGACCTTGCGCTCTCCGGCGCCTACGCGGACCAGCAGGACTTCTACCGGCGCGGGCTCGCCGCGCTCGAAACTCATTGCCGCGCGACCTATCGGGAGCCGTTCCGGCAGCTCAACGCCGCCCAGCAGGACGAAGTGATCGCCGCGCTCGAAGCCGGCAAGGCGACCGGCTTCAGCTGGCCGAGCGCGGTGGCGTTCTTCAACACCGTGCGCACTCACACCATGGAGGGGATGTTCGCCGATCCGATCTACGGCGGCAACCGCGACTTCGCCGGCTGGCGCCTGGTGGGATTTCCCGGCGCGCAGCCCGAGTTCACCGTGGCCGACATGCAGAGCGACAAGGCGTTCACCCGCCTGCCCATCGTCGGCCTGCAGGCGCAGGCCAAGGGCTGAGGGGAGGCACACATGGCAACCGAAAAGACCGATGTGGTCATCGTCGGCGTCGGCGCGGCCGGCGGGATACTCGCCGCCGAGCTGGGCAAGGCCGGCATGAAGGTGGTCGGGCTCGAGCGCGGGCCGCGGCTCACCACCCAGGATTTCGACCCGCACGACGAGCTGCGCTATTTCCAGCGGCACGACCTGCGCCCGAACATCAAGCGCACGCCGATCACCTGGCGGGCGAACGCGAACGTGCGCGCCAACCCGATCCCGGTGCAGAACTACGGCAACCAGGCGGGCGGCGGCACCGTGCACTACGGCGCGGTGTCGTGGCGCATGCACGAGGACGATTTCCGGGCGCGCTCGCACACGCTCGCGCGTTACGGCGCGTCCGCGGTTCCGGCGGACTCCTCGCTCGCCGACTGGCCGCTCACCTATGCGGATCTCGAGCCGTTCTACGACCGCGCCGAATACGAGCTCGGCGTGTCGGGCAAGGCGGGCAACCTGCAGGGCCGCAAGATCGAGGGCGGCAACGTGTTCGAAGCGCCGCGCCGTCGCGAGTTCCCGCTGCCGCCGCTGCGCCAGGATCAGGGCGAGATCCTGTTCAATAAGGCGACGCGCGGGCTCGGCTACCATCCGTTCTCGACCCCGCGTGCGATCCTCTCCGACGCCTATGGCGGGCGGCCCGGCTGCACCTATTGCGGCTTCTGCCAGGCGTTCGGCTGCCACGTCGGGGCGAAATCGAGCATCCTGGTCACCAAGCTGCCCGAGGCGGATGCCAGCGGCAATTTCACCCTGCGCACCGGCGCCATGGTCTATCGCGTGAACAGCGACGGCAATCGCGTCACCGGCGTGTCGTACTGGGGACCGGACGGCTCCGACAATACGGTCGAGGCGGAGATCGTCATCCTGACGCCGTTCATCTACGACAACACGCGCCTGTTGCTGCTGTCGAAGACCGACCGCTTCCCGAACGGGCTCGCCAACTCGAGCGGGGAGGTCGGCAAGCATCTGATGACGCACATGATGATCAACATGTACGTCGGGTTCGACGACCGGCACCTCAACGTCTACATGGGGCCGAGCGCGCAGAAGCATACGATCGACGACTTCAACGCCGACAATTTCGACCACAGCGGTCTCGGCTTCATCCGCGGCTCGCAGATCTCGATCGGCACCGGCAACCTGCAGGGCGGGCCGATCAGCGCCACCACGATGATGCCGCCCCCCGGCGTCCCGCGCTGGGGTGCGGCGTATCGCGACTTCATTGCCACCTATTTCGCCAGGCATGCCGCCATGGTGGCGCAGACGGAGGACCTGCCCTACGCCGACCAGACGATCGACCTCGACCCCGACGTGCGCGACCAGTGGGGGCTGCCGGCCCCGCGGCTGACCTACGACTGGCGGCGCCCCAACGAGCTCAAGCGTGTCGCCTTCATGCAGCAGAAGATGGAGGAGATCGGACGCGCCATGGGCGCAACCGTGGTGTGGCGCGCCCCGACCGGTCCCGGCGCGCCGGGCGCCCACCATGAGGGCGGCACCCGCATGGGAAGCGACCCGAAGATGTCGGTGGTGAACCGCTATGGACAGAGTTGGGACGTCCCCAACCTGTTCGTGGTCGGGAGCTCCACCTTCCCGACCATGAGCGGGTTCAACCCGACGCTCACCATCCAGGCGCTCGCCTATATGAGTGCGGACGCGATCGTGAACCGCTACAGCAAGAATCCGGGGCCGTTGATCTAGCGGCGCGTTGCCTTTGGATTGATGCACGGGCTCGCCGTGGGCTGTGCCTGCTCCCTCTCCCCGCTTGCGGGGAGAGGGATGGGGTGAGGGGCTCTGTCTGCGTGCGCGCCCGACGCTCGCTACGCGATCGTACGCAGCACCGCGAACGCGGCCGCGCCCAGGGCGAGCAGCACCAGCGGATGCAGGTTGGGCCAGCGCAGCCGGCCCACCGCCGCGGTGATCGCCACGCCGGTGGCCAGCACGCCGGCATCCGCCGTCCGCAGGATCGCGTAGGCGCCGGCGAGGATGAGGCCGACCGCGATCGGCGCGAAGCCGAGCTCGACCGCGCGGTGCCACGCCGAGCCGCGCCAGCGGTGCCATACGTGGGCGAGCCCGTAGACCAGGAGCGAAGAGGGGAGGAAAAAGGCGAGCGAGGCGACGAGCGCGCCTTGCCAGCCGGCGGCCTTCCAGCCGATCAGGGTGGTGAGCAGCACGCCGGGACCTGGCGCGGCCCGCGATATGGCGAACAGGTCGGCGAACTCGCGCTGACTCATGAACTGGTGCACCACCACCGCCTGATGCTGCATCTCGGCGAAGATCGACGGGCCGCCGCCGATCGACACCAGCGAGAGCGGCACGAAGATGAGGGTCAACGCGAGCAGCGTGCGGCCATCATCGTTCATGGTCGCGCTCCGGCCGTGGCACGGCGGCCCAATAGGCGGACGCAATGCTGAGCGGCGCGAGGCACAGCACGGTCGCGACCATGGGCCAGCGCAGCACGCCGACCAGCACGAAGGTCGCGCCGATCATCGCGATGGCGACGATGCCATGCCGGGTCGCCCCGCGCGACTTGAGCGCCGCGCCGACGATGCTGGCTCCCGACGTGAGGCCCATGGCGAGGATGAGGCCGACTGCCGCCGCGGCGGTGCCTTCGAGCACGGAGGCGACCACGTCCGCTTCTGCGAAGCGCTGATAGACCGCCGCAAGGCCGACCACCACGAAGGCCGGCCCGATCAGGAGGCCCAAGGCCGCCGCCACCGCGCCCGCCACGCCGCGCTGCCGCTGGGCGACGATGATCGCCAGGTTGATCACGTTGGCGCCCGGCATGATGCGGGCGAGCGCCAATGCGGCGGCGAACTCGCTCTCGGTCAGCCAGCCGCGCTGCTCGACGCAGGCACGGTGGATCCACGCCGACACGCCGCCGCCGAAGCTCGACAGGCCGAGCTCGGAAAACAGCAGGAACAGCGCGAGCAGGCTCGGGCGGTGCGGCGGCGCATCGGTCGCGCGTGCGGACGTGCTGGTGGCGTCTGACTCTGCGGGAGGCTCGCTCATGCTGCTCCAATTCGGCGGGCTATCGCCGGTCGCCATGGCCGTTCCGACAAGCGGATAGCTTATCCAAATATCCAACGGGTCCGCTGCGCGCGTGCAACTCGATTCCGCTTGCGTCGCATCGCGAATGGCGCAACTATAGGTCGCTTATCGAGATAACGCGACCTGCCGGCTTGGCTCGCCAATCGCGTATCTCGACGAGTTTTGTGCGGATCACGGCGACGGCCTCGCCAAAGAGGGCCGATGCAAGGCCATGTAGCCACAGCTTCCGACAACCAACCGACGTTCGACGCACGGAATGTAGGGGGAGACTCTTCCATGGCAGCCTGGTCGATCACGATTGTTGCCGGCCCGGCAGCTTTCACGCCGCAGAATCTGTTTGCCGACCCGGGCGACGTCGTCAGCTTCAACAATACGACGGCGACGGTTCACCAGCCCTATCAGACCGATAGTGCGGGCGTTGCGCCTCCGATTCCTCTGGGAGGCGACCTCTGGGCTCCTATCCAGCCGGGGGATCAAAGCCCGGCGTGGACGATTCCTGCGCTGGCGAGTGGGACTGTCATTCACTATCGCTGCCTGCTGCACCCAACCGAGGTCGGCACGATTACCATCAATTGAGAGCGCAACGGCCGGGCCGCCGCCGCCCCGCCCGATTGGCGGCAGCCCGACGTTCAGGCGTCCAACGAAGCGTCGGCGAACCGAACAGTAGGGATGGAGCACGTCATGACCTTGCAGGAGATGAGGCTCGGCAACCGCGTCCGCACGCAACGGCCTGGGACAGGCTTGAAGCCTGGCCGCGCGCGCAATCGGCTCGTCGCCGGGCTCGCGGTCGGCGCAGGCGTTGCAATGTCGCTCCAGGCGCCTCCCGCACATTCCCAGACGGGCCAACCCATTCCCTGCGCGGAGGTCGGGCAACCTCTCGTTCAGATTCCCGAGCTCCGGTCGCAAGGCAAGAAGCTGCGTGGGACGGTCGTGTTGACCAACGGAATGCAACGGATGAACCTGCAGGCCGCGGGAGCAACACCGTGCCGCGAGCAGGACGTTCGGCAGTTCCGTGGCGTCAACGCTGTTGCGCCGGACTATCCGGGCATGCCGCCGGGAGGCGTGCTGGCGCCCGGGCAGTTTGCCGATCCGGTGCCCGGCCCCACGCTCAGGGCGCGGGTCGGCGATCTCGTCCAGCTGACGTTCCTCAATCAGATCAGCACGGGCGGGTTCTGGAAGACGCTTGATCGGGGAGAGAGAAACGAAGGTTGCGACCCCAATCCGTCCGCACCCTATCCCGGCCCTGATCAATTCCCCGACTGCTTCCACGGCTCGAGCACTGGAAATATCCATTTCCACGGCACCCACACGAGCCCCAGCACCACGGGCGACAATATTTTCATCGAGGTTCGCCCATCGATCAGAGGGCAGGACGACCAGCCCGTCGTGACGGAGGCAAGCGTCAGGGGGCCGTTTGAGGAGTTCTTCGGGAACTGCGAAAGGGAGCTCGATACCAGCCCCGTCACACAGTGGCCGCGCGTCTGGAGCGATCTCCCGGCGAGCTGGACCACGGAGCAGGAACGGCTGCTGAAGCAGTACGACAGCTCGATCGTCAACAAGCTTTGGCCGGTCGATCAGGCACAGATCAGGGCCGGTGCCTGGCCGCAATACTATATCGGAGCGTTCCCCTACTGCTTTCGTCTGCCCGAGTACGTCTCCGACACGCCCCCACCGACGCAGGCTTCCCGGCCTGTCAGCCACGTGATGGCATCGCACACCGCCGCAATGACATCCGCCGTGCCCGACGTCAGGCGGTCTCTGCAGATGGGCCAGGCGCCGGGACTGCACTGGTATCACGCCCACAAGCATGGTTCGACCACGATCAATGTGGCCAACGGGATGACGGGGGCGTTCGTCATCGAAGGCCAATATGACGACGATCTGAACCGTTTCTACGGGACCGATTGGTCGCGACGGCAACCCATCATGGTGATCAACCAATTGGGCACCGTTCCCAACCTGTTCGCCGGCGGCGGCCCGGGCGCGATGCCGTTCTCGGTCAACGGGCGGCTTCAGCCCAAGGTGACGATGCGTCCCGGCGAAGTGCAGCTTTGGCGCATCGCCAACACCTCCTCGCGCAGCGGCGCATTCATCGTGGGCTTCTCTGCGAACACCAGCGTTGATCCGGCTTCGGCGGGCTTCAGCTGGAAGCAGATCGCGCAGGACGGCGTGCAGTTCTCGAGCGCAAGCTATACGGCGGCCGGCAATGCCAACCCTCAGATCCTCCTCGCGTCGGGCAATCGGGCCGATCTGCTGGTGAAGGCCCCCGCCAACCCCTCCGGCCAGGCGCAGGTGTTCAACCTGCTGGTCCGGGACGCGGTCAATGGGACCCAGACGGTGAAGAATACGGCGGTGGCCTTGCTTACCGTTCAAGTCGAGCCCGGTCCGTCCGTGACCGGCCGGCAGGCGGAATTCATCGGAGGGGCGGACTATCCGAAATTCCCCGCGTTCCTTGCCGACATTCCCGCCGAAGACGTGAAGACGAGAAAAACCGTCACCTTCGCAACCGGCCGTACGACGACCCCGCCGCCGGTGTTCAATCCGAACAACCCCCCGCCGCCTTTCAACATGCATTCAATCGACGGGAGGTCCTTCGATGGCAACGTTGGTCAGGTCGTCCTGCTGAACACCGTCGAGGAGTGGAAGATCGAAAACCGGACCATCGGCCCGCAGATCGACCATCCCTTCCATATCCACATCAACCCGTTCCAGATCGTGGAGGTCTTCGATCCGAGGCAGACGGTCACCAACGCGAGCAATCAGACGGTTCCCAAGTACGTCTTCTCGAAGACCCCGACGCCGGATCCGGCGCAGTGCTATCTCGACCCGTCCGATCCGGACACCTGGCGGGATTGCCACAACGATCCCAACGCGACCCGGATCTGGTGGGACGTGTTCCCGATCCCCGCCGGTGTCAACAAGGACCCACAAGGAAACCCAATCATCGATCCGAAGACGGGCAAGCAGGTCGTCGTTCCCGGCTATTTCAGGATGCGCAGCCGCTTTGTCGACTACACCGGCCAATACGTCATTCACTGTCACATCCTGGCGCACGAAGATCGGGGCATGATGACGATCGTGCAGGTCGTTCCCTTTACGACGGCGTACTCGCATCAATAGCATCGAACCGGGAAACGCGCGTCTCCTTGCGCAACACGGAGGACCGCAAAAATGGCGAAAATCCTGTCTATCTGCGCATTCTGTCTCGGCGTGCTCGTGCAGATCGTCGGAGGCGCCGGCGCGCAGCCGATGTCGAAGCCGGAAGACCGGATCATCAGGCCCGGTGATACGATCGAATGGGACGCACAGAACCCCCACCGCCTCCGGGTTGGCGGAACCAACCTCACGTCGCTTGACGATGTGGACAAGATCCTGACCTTCTCGCCGGCTCTCACACCCAAGCCAGGCAATATCCGCGAGGGCGATTCGGATGTTATCGTGAGGGCGACGGTGAGGGACGGCGCGGATACCCCGGGAGTGTCAGGCTTCGTGTTTACTTGCGGACAGCACCCGGGTCAGATGCTCAGCCATCCGTTCCAGGTCCAGCCGAAGGCGACGGGCCAGCCCAGCCGGACGCTGAAGATCAGGGCGGAAGGTCTCAAATGGATCTTGCGGAAGGACGACAATACCGATGTCCAAGTCGACACCACCTTTTGAGCTCTGCCCGGCATCTCGTGTGTGCCTTCGAGTTGGCGGCGCCGCGCAGGCGCGAAATGCGTGCCTTTGAATCCAACCGGTGCGGACGGGGAAGGCGGCAAGCGGTCAGGTGAACCGGTGCCCGGTGCCGCCTACGACCACATTGCGATCACGTTCGACGACCACCGCGCCATGCGGAACGATGTCCTTGCGGCGATCCGTGCCGCTATTCTCGGCGCCGTCGCGCCGCGCCCGCGCCTGCTCGATCTCGGCGCCGGCACCGGACGGATCGGGCATGTCTTCGTCGCGGCAAACGACGACTACGTCGGCGTCGACCTGTCGGTCGGCATGCTGCGGCAGTTCGTGCGGCGGGCGCACGAGTCCGGCGGCGTGCCCCGCCTCGTGCAATCGGACGGGCAACTGCTGCCGTTCGGCGCCGCCGCGTTCGACGCCGTCCTGATGATCCAGGTGTTCGGCGCGGTGCGCGGCTGGCGTCGCATGGTCGAGGAGGCGCGGCGCGTGTTGCGGCCGTCGGGTGCGTTGATCCTCGGGCGCACGATCGCTCCGGCGGACGGCCTCGATGCCCGCATGAAGCAGCAACTCGCGTCGTTTCTCGGCGAGGCGGACACGCGCCGGATGAATGCCCGCGACGATGTGCGGCGCTGTCTTGCGGCGCGGGCGTCCAGCGTCGAACGCGTCGTCGCGGCGGCGTGGGACGCCGAGCGGACGCCGGGCGGATTCCTGGCGCGGCATGCGACCGGCGTGCGCTTCGCGCAGCTGCCGGAGGCGATCCGCGAAGAGGCGCTCGGCAAGCTCGCCGCCTGGGCCGCCGATACCTTCGGCTCGCTCGACGCGGTCCATCCCGAGCGGCATGAATTCGAGCTCGAGCTTTTCCGGTTCCAGCGCGGAGGGGATCACTGATATGCCGGATCCGGCCAACCATGCGATGCTCACGGAACTGGGCCGGCGCCTCGCCGGCGGCTCGCTGAGCGACGCCGCGCTGCAGCGCGCGACCGAGGCGACGCCGAGCTTCGCCATCCTGCCGTGGGCCAACGTGGTGAAGATCGGCGGACAGAGCATCATGGACCGCGGCCGCAGCGCGGTCTCACCCCTGGTCGAGGAGATCGTCGCCAACCTGTCGCGCCACAAGATGATCCTCGGCACCGGTGCCGGCACCCGTGCCCGCCACGTCTACAGCCTGGCGATCGATCTCGGCCTGCCGGTCGGCGTTCTCACCGTGCTCGGCACCGCGGTCGCGTGGCAGAACGCGCAAATGCTGCACTACCTGCTGGCGCAGCACGGCATCGCCTTCCTCGAGCCGGAGGGCTTCGCCTCGCTGCCGCACTACCTGATGGAACGCGGCGCGGTGATCTGCCAGGGCATGCCGCCCTACAAGCTGTGGGAGGCGAACCCGAGCGTCGGGCGCATCCCGCCGCAGCGCACCGACACCGGCTGCTTCCTGATCGCCGAGGTGTTCGGCGCGCGCAAGATGATCTACGTCAAGGACGAGGACGGGCTCTACACCGCGGACCCGAAGAAGGATCCGCATGCCACGCACATCCCGCGCATCAGCGTGCAGGAGCTGCTGGCGCGCGACCTCCACGACCTGGTGGTCGAGCGCGCCGTGCTCGACCTGATGCTCACCGCGCGCCACATCCGCGAGATCCAGTTCGTCAACGGGCTCAAGCCCGGGCAACTGACCGCAGCGCTCGACGGCGCGCCGGTCGGCACCATCGTGTTCAATGCGGCCTCGGCGGTCGTCGCCGCCCCGGGAGGCGCCGCATGAACGATCGCCCCGCCGAAGCGCAGCACGTCGCCTCGCGGCTGATGCGCGAGTCGCTGGTGGACAAGGCGGTGATCGCCGGCACCGAGGCGCCGGTGCGTGCGATCCTGCCGAGCCTGAACGTCATCCAGATCGGCGGGCTGTCGATCATGGATCGCGGCCACACCGCGGTGCTGCCGCTGCTCGACGAGATCGTCGCCAACCAGGATGCGCATACCCAGGTGATCGGCGTCGGTCCCGGCGTGCGCGCGCGGCACATCCTGTCGGTCGGCCTCGATCTCGGCCTGCCCACCGGCGCGCTGGCGACCCTCGCCGCCAAGTCCTCGGCGCAGAATGCCTACATGGTGTCCTGCCTGCTGGCGAGCCACGGCTTCGTCTACCTGGAGGCGCCGTTCATCGTGCAGCTCCTGCCCGCCATGCTGGCGGCCGCGCGCGGCGCGGTGTTCAACGGCATCCCGCCCTACGACCTGTGGGAGCACCCGCCCGCCGTCGGCAAGATCCCGCCGCACGGCAGCGACGCCGGCTCCTACCTGGTGGGCGAAGTGTTCGGCGCACGCAACGTCATCCTGCTCAAAGATGTGGACGGGCTCTACACGGCCGATCCGAAGACGCATCCGGAGGCGGAGCTCATCCCCGAGATCCGCGCCGCCGACCTGATCCGCCGCAACCTTCCGACGCTGCCGATCGAGCCGGTGGTGCTCGAGCTGCTCACCCGCGCGAAGCTCGCGACCAGCCTCCGCATCGTCAACGGGCTCGTGCCCGGCAATCTCACCCGCGCGCTCAAGGGCGAGCCGGTCGGCACGGTGATCCGGAAGTAACGCGGCGGTCCGGCTTCGTAGGGCAACCCTCGTGGTCGCCCTTGCGCGGCACGGCCTTGGCTTTCTTGCACCCGCGTCGTGCATTTCGCGGCTGTCGGGCACCCACAAGGGGTGCGCCTACAAATGCGCGAGGCCGTGCGGGCTTGTGGTCGCCCGCTTCACTTCACCTGCAGCCCGAGCTTCTGCACGATCGCGGCGTAGCGCGCGAGGTCCTGCTGCATGAACTGCCGGTAGTGCGCGGTGCCCTTCTCCTGCATCACCATGCCGAGCTGGATCATGCGCTCGGTGATCGCGCTCTCGCGCATCACCTTGGCGGCGGTCGCCTGCATCACCGTGACCACCTTCTGCGGCAGGCCGGCGGGTCCCTGCAGCCCCATCATGGTGGCGACGTCGAAGCCCGCGTAGCCGAGCTCGGCGCAGGTCGGAACGGCAGGAACCGACTTCGAGCGCTCGAGGATGCTGACGCAATAGGCGCGCAGCTTGCCCGACTCGATCAGCGGCATCACGTTGGGGATGCCCGACCAGCCCGCCTGGATCTCGCCGGTCAGGAGCCCGTTCACCATTGCGGAGCCGCCCCGATAGGGCACGTGCAACACGTCGAGCCCGGCGCGCTCGGCGAAGATCGCCATGGTGAGGTGATGGATCGAGCCGGGGCCGGCCGAGCCGTAGCTCAGCTTGCCGGGGTCCTTCTTCGCCAGCGCAATGAATTCCGGCAGGGTGGCGGGCATGGAGGGATGCGCCACCAGCACGGTCGGCACGGTCGCGAGCGCGGTGATCCCGGTGAAATCCCTGAGCGGATGGTAGGACAGGTTGGGCTGCATCGCCGCGTTGATGGCGAGCGCGCCGGAATCGCCGATCATCAGCACGTGGCCGTCGGGCGTCGCCTTGGCGACCGAGACCGCCGCCACCACGCCGCCGGCGCCCGGCATGTTCTCGATGACGAACGGCTGGCCAAGCGCGTCGGTGAATTTCTGCGCCAGCAGCCGTCCCAGCACGTCCGGATTGCCCCCGGGCGCCGCGGCCGCGACCAGCCGCACCGCGCGCGCCGGATAGGGCTCGTCCTGCGCCGCAGCCGTGCACGGCGCCATCAACATCAGTCCCAGTGCCGCAAGCGGCGCAATCCGCCTCATGTGTCGTCCCCCTCGTTTCACGTCTCGCCCCAGATGTCGCGGGCGAGCTCGACCACGAGCCTCAATTTGTCTTCCTGCACCTGCGGCGAGATCGGGTTGCCGGTGTCGATGCTGGCGAAGCCGCATTGCGGGCTTACCGCGAGCCGGTCGAGATCGACGAAGCGCGCCGCATCCTCGACGCGGCGCTTGAGCTCGTCCTTGCGCTCCATCGTGGGCCTCTTGGTCGAGACGAGGCCGAGCACGATGCGCTTGCGGGGCGGCACGAAGCGCAGCGGCGTGAAGGTGCCGGCGCGCGGCGTATCGTATTCGAGGAAATAGAACGGGATGTCGAGCGCGTTGAACAGCCGCTCGGCGACGACGTCGTAGCTCCCCTCCGCATGCCATTGTCCGCCGCGATTGCCGCGGCACAGGTGCATGCCGATCGCCAGGCCTGCGGGCGCGCCGCGCAGCACCCGATTGGTCACCGCGATATATTTGTCGATCAGTGCGCTCCAGTCGTCGCCGCGCGCCTTCAGCGTGGCCTGCACGTCGGGATCGCCGAACTTGGCGAACGCGGTCTCGTCGATCTGCACGTAGCGGCAGCCGGCCTCGGCGAGCGCGGCGAGCTCGTTGCCGAAGGCCTCGACGGTGTCGTCCCAGAACTGATCGAGATCGCGGTAGGCCTTGCTGAGCACGGCGGCGTCGCCGCCGCGGAAGTGCAGGGCGCACGGGCCCGGGATGGTGACCTTTGCAACCAGCCCGGTGTGCGTCCGGATGAATTCGAAATCGCCGACGTTGATCGGCTTCGTCCATTGCACCCGGCTCGCCACCGTCGCGACCGGCTGGGTGCCGCGCCGTCCCGCGTTGCCGCCCTTGGCGTCCTCGCCGGCGACCGTGTCGATGCTCAGATCGCCCAGCTGCCGGTAGAAGTAGCTGTGATACGAGCGGCGGCGGAACTCGCCGTCGGTGGCGAATTTCAGGCCGATCCGTTCTTGCAGCGCCAACGCCTCCCGGATCGCCTCGTCCTCCGCCTGTGCAAGCGCCGCGCGATCGATCTCCCGGCGGGCGAATTTCTCCCGCAGGGCGAGCAGGCTCTGCGGGCGCAGCAGGCTGCCGATGTGCTCGGCCCGGAACGGCGGGTTCAGTGTTGCCAGCAAGGGTGCCTCCCAACGGACCGGATGGCCGAACGGGGCCTATTGCGGCACAAATTCCGGCAATGTCAAAATCATTGCGTCCCCCGGCGCGGCGGCCTACGAGGGCTTCTTGGCCTGTAGGCGGCTCGGCCAGCGCGGATTCGGGAGAAAACAATGAGTATCGCCAGCGCAAAGTTCTCCGTCATCCTGTTCGGCCTCGCGCAACTGCTGCGGCTCGCGCGCCGGCGGCATCCGGCGTTCGCCGCGCGATTGAATGAGCGCAACCTGATCGCGCAGATCAAGGCCAAGGACGAGGAGATCGGCCGCTGGTACGAGGTCCGCGACGGCAAGGTCACATCGGGCAACGGCCTGCACGCGAAGCCGGACATCACGCTTTATTTCAAGAACGCGGCGGTCGGCGCCTCGCTGCTCACGCCGCCGATCAACTGGCTCGACCAGATCAACGCGCAGAAGGATTTCAACCTCACGGTCGACGGGCCGGAGGACCTCACCAACTGGTTCGCCCAGACCATCATGCAGTGCCAGACCGCAGGCTGGAGGTTCGGCACCCGCATGCCGGACGGCTCGCTGCGCACCTGCAACATGACCAACGGCGGGCCGGTGTTCGTCTATACCAAGGACGGCAAGATCGTGCGCATGACGCCGATCGAGTTCGGCGCCGCCGATCCGCAACCGTGGACGATCGAAGCGCGGGGCTTGAAGCTCACGCCGCCGCGCCGGACCACGCTCGCGCCGCACGGGCAGAACGCCAAATCCATCGTCTATTCGCCCGACCGGCTGCTGCATCCGATGCGGCGGGTCGATTTCGACCCGAACGGCGAGCGCAACCCGGGCAACCGCGGCAAGTCGGGCTACGTGCGCATCTCCTGGGAGGAGGCGCTCGGCCTCGTCGCGTCCGAGATCAAGCGCATGAAGCGCGAGCACGGCCCGGGCGCGATGGCCACCTCGCACGGCTCGCATCACACCTGGGGCAATATCGGCTACTACCTCTCGGCGCTGTTTCGCTTCTCCAACGCGGTCGGGTTCACCCGCGTCCACCACAACCCGGATTCCTGGGAAGGCTGGTACTGGGGCGCCGTGCACCACTGGGGCTATACGCTGCGCGTCGGCCAGTCGGAGACCTACGGCACCGTCGAGGACTGCCTGCAGAACTGCGACATGATCGTGTTCTGGGCAGCCGATCCGGAGACCACGTCGGGCTCCTATGGGGCGCAGGAAGGCACCGTGCGCCGGCAGTGGTTGAAGAACCCCAGGCTCGGCATCAAGGTCGTCCACGTCGACCCGTACTACAATGCGTCGGCCCAGTTCCTGCCGGGAAAATGGTTCGCGCCCCGGCCCACCACCTCGGTCGCCATGGCGATGGCGATCGCCTACGTGTGGATCCGGGAGGGCCTGTACGACAAGGACTACGTCGCGACCCACACGGTCGGCTTCGACATGTGGAAGGCCTACCTCCTGGGCGAGGAGGACGGCACGCCCAAGACCCCCGAGTGGCAGGAGAAGGAAACCGGCGTTCCGGCCAAGGACGTGCGCGCGCTCGCGCGTGAGTGGGGGCGAAAGCGCGTCTATCTCGCGCCCGGCGGCTGGGGCAACGGCCACGGCGGCGCCTGCCGCAACCAGACCGGCATCCAGTGGGCGCGGGTGATGGTGTGCCTCACGGCGATGCAGGGCCTGGGCAAGCCCGGCATCAACATGGGCAATCTGCAATGGGGCTGCCCGCTCGACTTCAATTTCTATTTCCCGGGCTACGCCGACGGCGGCATGTCGGGCGACTTGGAAAACACCTCGATGCCGGTCGAGCTCTACCAGCGCATGCCGCAGCTGCCCACCATCAGCTCGAACGCGCAGACCATTCCGCGCATCTGGATGCCGGAGGCAATCTACGACGGCAAGGCGGAAGGCTATCGCTGGGTCGGCAAGTCGATCGAGCACCAGTTCGCCAAGTTTGCCTATCCGGCGCCCGGCTATTCGCCGGTCAGGATGCTCTACAAGTACGGCGGCTCGGTGCTGTCGACCATGAACAACACCAACCGCCATGTGCGGATGTACCAGTCGGACCAGCTCGAGTTCGTCGTCAACCAGTCGATCTGGTTCGAGGGCGAGGCGAAATTCGCCGACGTGATCCTGCCGGCCTGCACCAATTTCGAGCGGGTCGACATCAGCGAATGGGCGGGGCTCGGCGGCTACGGCCATCACGGCCAGCAGCAGCTCAATCACCGCGTCATCGTGTTCCAGGCGCCGGCGATCGCGCCGCTCGGCGAGTCGAAGTCGGACTACTGGATCTTCAACGAGATCTGCAAGCGGCTCGGGCTCGCGAATTACTTCTCGGAAGGCGTCAACGAGATCGACTGGGTCAAGCGGCAGTTCGACGCCTCCGACCTGCCCAAGGTGATCTCGTGGAAGGCGTTCCTCCGCAGGGGCTACTACGTGGTGCCGGCCGAGAAGGAGAAGCTGCGCGCGCCGGTGTCCTTCCGCTGGTTCTGGGAGAACCGCAAGAAGGACGTCCCGGAAGGCCATCCGCTGCCGTCCGACTATAACGGCGAATACCTGCGCGGCCTGCAGACCCAGTCGGGCAAGCTCGAGTTCGAGTGCAACAGCCTCAAGCGCTTCAAGGACCCGGAGCGGCCGCCGATCGTCAAATACGAGCCGTCCTGGGAGGGGCCGCATTCGGGCGAATTGTTCGCGCGCTATCCGCTGCAGATGCTCACCCCGCACTCGAAATACTCGTTCCACACGCAGGGCGACGGCAAGGACTCGTTCCTGCTCAACATCCCGGATCACCGGGTCAACGTGGACGGCTATTACTACTGGGTGATGCGCATGAACCAGGACGATGCGGCGGAACGCGGCATCCGCAAGCACGACCTGGTCAAGGTCTATAACGACCGCGGCGCCGTGATCTGCGCGGCGCTGCCGACCCAGCGGCTGCCGCGCGGCGTGTGCCACGGCTACGAGTTCCTCGGCGGTCTATGATCCGATGGGTGAGCCCGGCAAGTCGGTCGACCGCGGCGGCTGCCTCAACCAGCTCACGCCCGAGCGCACGCAGACGAAGTCGACCCACTCGCTCGCCGGCGCCAACTCGCTGGTGCAGATCGAGCCGTGGGACAGGCGGATCGAGCACATGTCGGCGGCGTTCGCCGCGATGGAGCGGGATCGCGACGTGAAGGAGACCTTGAAGGCGGCGCAGCTGGTGCCGGCGAAGTGCGAGTAGTGCCATGAAAAAATGGAACATGATCATCGACGTCGCCGAGTGCACCAACTGCAACCTGTGCACGCTCGCCGCCATGGACGAGTACGTCGGCAACGACTGGCCGGGCTACACCCGGCCAATGCCAAGGCATGGGCATCGCTGGATCGACATCCTGCAGAAGGAGCGCGGGCAGGTGCCGATGATCGACGTCGCCTACGTGCCGACCATGTGCAACCACTGCGACGATGCGCCGTGCCTCGCCAAGGGCGGCGGGGCGGTCGCGAAGCGCGACGACGGCATCGTGCTGATCGATCCCGACAAGGCGAAGGGGCGCAGGGATCTGGTGGAGGCCTGTCCCTACGGGCACATCTGGTGGAACGAGGAGCATCAGGTGCCGCAGATCTGGCCGTTCGACGCGCACCTGATCGATCAGGGCTGGGACAAGACGCGCGGGGCGCAGTCGTGTCCGACCGGCGCCATGCGGGCGCTCTGCGTCGAGGACGAGGAGATGGGGCGGCTTGCGCGCGAGCAGGGGCTCGAGGTGATGAAGAGCGAGCTCGGTACGAAGCCGCGCGTGTACTACCGCAATCTCTGGCGTTACACGAAGTGCTTCATCGGCGGCAGCGTGTCGGCGGAAGCGGGGGGCGTCGTCGACTGCGTCGAGGGCGCGAGCGTGCGGCTCATTCGCGACGGCCGCGTCGTGAGCGAGACGACCACTGACAACTACGGCGACTTCAAATTCGACAAGCTCGACGAAGGCTCGGGCGCCTACGTGGTGGAGGTCTCCGCTTCGGGTCGCAGCAAGCGCGTCGAGGCGACGCTCGGCGAGAGCATCAATCTGGGCGAGATCAGGCTGTAACACGCCTGATGAGCTCCCTCCTCGCCACCCTCGCGCCGATCGTCGAAGCGCTGCTGCGGGTCGCGGTTGGGCTCGCGCTGGTGCCGCACGGGCTGCGCAACACCTTCGGCTTCTTTCCCAAGACCATCGCGGTGCACAGCATCGGCGAGCTTGCCGCGCAGCTCGACCGCGACGGCTATCGGCCCGGCAAGCTGTGGGCGCCGGCGATCTCGGTGGTGCAACTCGTCGGCGGGCCGATGCTGGCGGCCGGCCTGTTCACCCGCGCGGTGGCGGTGCCGGTCGTGATCTTTCTCATCGTCGCCTGCTGGGAGCGCTGGCGCGTCGGGGGATATTTCTGGAACGTGCTCGGGCTGGAATACACGCTGATGTGGACGATCGCGGCGCTGTATTTTCTGGTGCACGGGGGCGGGGTTTATTCGCTCGATCGGCTGATGTTCGGGTGGTGATCGGCTCTCCTTCCGCCTCATCCTGAGGCGCTCGGCGCACAACTCGGTATGACATGAGTTCGGCACTGCATGCGCCGAGCCTCGAAGGACGAGGGCGGCCGATGCGACTCAGCGGCGGCCTCTGCTTCGAGACGCGCCGCAAGAGCGGCGCTCCTCAGGATGAGGCCGAAAACACGTCGAGACGCGGCGAAGATCGTCGCGACGGCGCGTCTTACTCCGCCGCCTCACGCCGCCCCGCCAGCGCCGGCATCACGGCGCGGGCGTAAAGCTCGGTCGAGCGCATCGATTCCGCAAGCGAGAGGTCGCCGAACGCCAGGCGGCAGACGAGGTAGTTGACACGAGCCTCGGCGGCCTGCGCGACGAGCGCGTCGCGCACCTTGCCGGGCGAGCCGGCGACGCCGAGCCCCATCTGCTCGAGCTCCTCGAACGTCTCTGGGTAGAGCGCGAACGGCGGGCGCGTGTTGTGCTTGCGGAACAGGCAGAAGAAATTGTCGTACCAGTGGCGATACGCCCTTCGGGCGATCGCGATCGCCTCGGCGTCGCTGTCGGCGATCACGATGTGGCGGTTCATGCCGACCAGCGGCATGGCCTCGAGGGGATTCCCCGCCGCCGCCCATTCGGCGCGATAGCGCGCGACGATCTCCTGCGCCCGCGCCGCCGGCACGTTGCACACGACGTTGATGCCGTGTCTGGCGACCCACGGCACCGCGTCGGGGCTGCTCACGCCGTACCACAGCGGCGGATGCGGCTTCTGCACCGTGTCGAGCTCGATCGGCACGTCGCGAAACGTGTGGAACTTCCCCTCGTAGCTCACCGTTCCGGTCGTCAGCGCCATCATGATGATGGCGAACGCCTCGACATAGCGCGCCTGCGCCTCCTCAGGCTTGACGCCGTAATAGGTGAGCTCGTGCGCCGAGATCCCGCGCCCAACGCCGAACTCGAGCCGCCCCCGGCTCAGGTGGTCGAGCATGCAGATCTCTTCCGCCGCGCGCAGCGGGTGGTACATCGGCAGCGTGTAGACGAGCGGGCCGAACCGCAGGCGCCGCGTGCGCTGCGCCACCGCCGAGAGGAACACGCTGGGCGACGGCGCCATGCCGAGCGGCGTCGAATGGTGCTCGGCGAGGTGGTACATGTGGAAGCCGTGCCGCTCGTACGCCTCGATCAGCGCGAGCCGGTTCGCGTACTGCTCGCCGAGCGGCACCGTGCCGCGGTCCATGTGGTCGAACACGCCGAATTTCATGATGGCACCCCATGCCACTGAGCGCCGTAGGGTGGGCAAGGCGCAATACCCGACCTTGACGCGTGGGCAAAATCGCCGATGCGCCTTGCCCACGCGGAGAGCTCGTACCTCGCGATTTTGCCCACCCTACAGTCCCTCGGTGAGCGAGAATCCGGCCACGCGCTTGTAGCTCTCCGAGAGCGCGCGCAGCTCGTCCTGGGTGATGTAGTCGCCGAGGTTGTCGAACGGCCGGTCGCCCACCAGCTCCTCGACCTTGATGTTGATGAAGTCCGGCGGATGCTCGCGGTTGGTGCGCACCACGTTGGCGGTCGCCTCACGGCGCTTGTCTTCGTAGGCGCGCAACGCCTCGCGCATATCCGCGTGCGCCGCGAAGCAGTCGGCGAGCGTGCGGGCGTCGATCGCTCCCTGGGCGGCGCCGTTCGAGCCGCGCGGGTACATCGGATGCGCCGCGTCGCCCGCGAGCGTCACGCGCCCGAACGTCCAGCGCCCGACCGGATCCTTGTCGACCATCGGGTATTCGAGGATCTGGTCGGCGGTGCGGATCATCTCGCCGACGTCGAGCCAGTCGAACCGCCAGTCCCGATAGATCGGGTAAAAATCGTCGAGGTTGCCCGGCTTGTTCCAATCATTCTTCTCGAATGTGTCCTGCTTGATCTCCGCCATCCAGTTGATCAGCTGGTTGCCCTCATCGTCGATCGCGTCGATGATCGGGTAGATCACGAGCTTGCCGGTGAGGATCGAGCCGACCCGCATATAGGTGCGGCCGGTCAAGATCGGCTTGCGCCGCGTCACGCCGCGCCAGGTGTTGATCCCGGCGAACGCGACCTCCTCGTCCGGATAGAACTGCCGGCGGACGACCGATGAGATGCCGTCGCAGGCGATCACCGCGCTTGCCCGCACCGGCTCGAGCGCACGGCCGGAGGTAAACTCCTTGAAGAACACGGTCGCGCCGTCTTCGTCCTGATCGACGCCGGCGCAGTCGTGGTTGGTGCGCACGCGATCGCCCAAGGCGGCGCAAGCCGCCCGATAGAGGACCATGTGCAGGCGGCCGCGATGGATCGCCACCTCGGGATAGGCGTAGCCGCCGTACCGGCCGCGGTCCTCGCGGTAGATCAGCTGGCCGAACCGGTTGAAGAAGCAGCTCTCGCGGGTTTCGAGGCCCGCCTTGAGGAGGTCCTCTGCAAGCCCGAGCGCGGCGAACTCGCGCATCGCATGCGGCAGCAGCGTGATGCCGACGCCGAGCTCCTTCACCTCGGGTGCGCGCTCGTAGACCGTGCAGGCGATGCCGCGCCGGTGCAGGTTGAGGGCGAGCGACAGCCCGGCGATGCCGCCGCCGACGATGGCGATCCCGGCGGATGACGCGTTCAGTTGTGTCGTCCCTGGGTGGAGACGTTGATCAGCGCCGGCTGGCCTGCGCGCACCCTTTCCATGCCCCGCCGGAGCGCCGCCAGGAGGTCGCCCGGCGCCTCGACCTTCTCGCCGTAGCCGCCGCAGGTCTCGATCACCTTCTCATAGTCGGGCGCGGGCTTGAGCTCGGTGAGCGGCATGATGTTGGCCTTGGCGGCGGTGCCGTCCGGATAGACGTCGAGGGTCGACTGGCGCACCGCATGCCAGGAATGATTGTTGGCGATGATGGTGAGCGTCGGCAGGCTCTCGGCGCGGCCGACGTAGTGATAGGGCAGGGGATTGCCGAACATGTAGGAACCGTCGCCGACCGCGACGATCACCTCGCGCTCGGGGGCCGCGAGCTTGGCGCCGAGCGCGGCGCCCAGGCCCATGCCGAGGCCGCCCGACAGCATGTTGCCCATGAAGGTGCCGTGGCGCGTGAGGTTGAGCTGGCCGATCGGTACGCCGAGCTCGCTCACCACGATGGCGTCGTCGGACTTCACCTCGTTGACGCAGGCTGCGAGCCAAGCCGAATGGATCGGCATCGCGTTGCGCGCGGTTTCGAGCAGCTTCTGACGCTTCGCCGCGAGGTCCTCGCGCGCCGCGGCCGCCATCTTGCGGCGTTCCTCGATCGCCTTGGCCTTGCCTTTCAGCGCTTCGCGCAGCGCTGCGCGCAGGCTCGCGAGGGCCGCCGCGGCCTCTCCGGTGATCAGCAGGTCGGCCTCGACCTCGCGGAACGGATAGCGCTGGGCGAGCGGATCGGTGGAGATATGGATCACCTTGGCGTCGCGCTTCGGCATCGCGACCTTCGGGATCCACGGAACGATGGACTCGATCACCAGCACGACGTCCGCCTTTGGCAGGAATGGAGCGGAGGCGTACCCGAGATTCATCGGATGGTTGCTGGCGAGGTTGATGTCGCGCGCCTCGTTCTGCACCACCGGCAGGGCGAATTCCTCGGCGAGCGCGGCGAGCTCGTCGAACGCGGCGCGCGAGCGGCCGGCGCTCGAGGTGATGATCAGCGGGAACTCCGCCCTGGCCAGCAGGCTCGCCGCCTCCTCGATTGCGCGCGTGGAGGGCGCCGGCGGGCTCGAGCCGAGCGGCCGCACGGTGCCGCGGCGCGCCGCCACCATGGGGCTCGCCAGCACCTCGCGCGGCAGGGTGAGATAGACCGGCCCGCGCGGCTCGCTCATGGCGATGTCGAGAGCGCGATCGACCACCGCGTCCACCGGCTGGCCGGAGCGCAGCTCGTAGTCCCATTTGACGAACTCGCGCACCATGCCGCCCTGGTCGAATGCCTCCTGGCCCCAGTGGATCGAGCGGTTGCGCGAGGCGATATGGCCGGTCTCGGTCAGCGGCGTGCGGCCGGCGGCGAGCAGCATCGGGATGTTGTCGCGCGCCGCGTTCATCAGCCCGTTGATCGAGTTGCCGGTGCCGACGGTGACATGGACCATCACGGCGGCGGGCTTGCCGGCCACCCGGTAATACCCGTGCGCCATGGCCATGGCGACGTTCTCGTGCGGCACCGTCACGAGGCGGGGGAACTTGCGCCCGCTGCCGATATTGCGCGTCGCCGCCTCGATGATCGGGGCGAAGTCCGTCCCGGCATTGGCGAACACATACTCGATGCCGCGGTCGGCGAGACGGCCCAGATAGGCCTCGGCCGACATTCGTTGCGCCGCGCTTGCCTCGTTCACTGGTGCGATCCTGTCCGTTGAGGGAAAGCCCGCCGGAGGGCCGTTCGAGTGTTTACAGCCCATCGGCTGTCTGTCAATAATCGCCCCCTTTTTGCACGTGCGCCAGGGGTGCACGCGCGTGGCGCGCATGCACTAGGCGCGCCAGCACCACAGCGGAGGATCGGTCGATGCGTCTTGACGCCTATACGCACTTCATCCCGAAGAAATTCTTCGACGAGATCCTGACGACCGGCGACCACCGGGACATCGGCAAGCGCGTGCGTGAGGTGCCCTCGATCCACGATCTCGACGTAAGGCTGAAGGTGGTCGACAGCTTCCCGGACTATGCGCAGATCCTGTCCTATCCGCAGCCGCCGCTCGAGCGCATGACCACCCCCGACAAGGTCGATGAGTATGCGCGCATTATCAACGACGGTTTCGCCGAGCTGTGCCGCCAGCGCCCCGATCATTTCCCCGGCTGGGTTGCGCAGGTCGCGCTGACCGCGCCCGACGCCGGCGCGCGCGAGGCTGAGCGCGCCATCAACGAGCTCGGCGCGCTCGGCGTGCAGATCTACACCAACATCAACGAGCGGCCGCTCGACGACCCGGAGTTCGAGCCGTTCTTCGCCGCCATGGACAAGCTCGGCAAGCCGATCTGGATGCATCCGGCGCGCGGCGCGAACCACGCCGACTATCTCACCGAGAAGAAGTCGAAATACGAGATCTGGTGGACCCTCGGCTGGTCCTACGAGACCGCGGCCGCCATGGCGCGCCTCGTCTTCTCCAAGACGATGGACAAGTACCCGAACCTGAAGATCATCACCCACCATTTCGGCGGTCTCGTGCCGATGCTGGAAGGCCGCATCGGCCCGGGCTGGGATCAGATCGGCGCGCGCACCAGCGACGAGGACCTGAGCCTCGTGCGCAAGAGCCTGAAGAAGCGGCCGCTCGACTATTTCCGCAACGACTTCTACACCGACACCGCCGTGTTCGGCGGCAAGCCGGCCACCGTCTGCGGCCTGTCGTTCTATCCGCTGGAGAAGATCGTCTTCGCGTCCGACTGCCCGTTCGATCCCGAGAAGGGCTGGATGTACATCCGCGAGACGATCAACATCCTCGACAGCATCGATATGCCGAAGGAAGACCGCGAGAAGATCTACTACAAGAACTTCGAGGCGCTGGTCGGCAAGAAACTGGTGAAGTAGCTCCTAGCCTCACGCACGGCGTTGTCGTGCCCCGCGCAAGCGGGGCACCCAGTAATCCCGGCGTTGATTGGAGGCAGGGGTCATTATCGAGGCTAGTGGTTACTGGATTGCCCGCTTGCGCGGGCAATGACAACTTTTGGGATTTGCTACGCAACGCCCCCCGCGCGGCGCAGAACTTGCATTAGAATGGGTCGGCGCTCCCTCGTCGCACGGGATGCGCGGAGGTGCCGTATTCACACGCGATGTCGATTCTCGTCAGCCTGCAGCACGTCACGCGCTATCGCTACGATGCCCCGGCCGCGTTCGGGCCGCACGTCATCAAGCTGCGGCCGGCACCGCACGCCCGCACGCGCGTGCCGAGCTACTCGCTTCAGGTCGCGCCCGCGCACCAGGTGAACTGGCAGCATGATCCGCACGGCAACTGGGCGGCGCGCTACCTGTTTTCCGAGAGGGCGGAAGAGCTCACCGTCACGGTCGATCTCCTCGCCGAGATCAAGGCCTACAACCCGTTCGACTTCTTCATCGAGCCCTATGCGGCCAACGTCCCGTTCGACTATCCGGATGCGTTGCGCCGGGAGTTGTCGAGCTTCCTCGAGACCGAGCCGGCCGGCCCTCGCCTGTCGTCGCTTCTCGCATCGCTTCCGGCCGATGGGCGCGGCAGCGTCGAGTTCCTCATCGCGCTGATCCAGCGGCTGTCCAGCGACATCCGATATCTGGTGCGGATGGAACCCGGCGTGCAATCGTGCGAGGAGACACTCGAGCTCGCCTCCGGCTCGTGCCGCGACACCGCCTGGCTGCTGGTGCAGGTGCTGCGCCATCTCGGCCTCGCCGCCCGCTTCGTCTCCGGCTACCTCATCCAGCTCAAGCCCGACGTCGTGCCGACGGCGGGTCCGCCTGGCCCGAAGCGCGACTCGTGCGACCTGCACGCCTGGGCCGACGTCTATCTGCCGGGCGCCGGCTGGATCGGGCTCGATCCGACCTCCGGGCTGTTATGCGCCGAAGGCCACCTGCCGCTCGCCGCCACGCCGCATTATGGGTCCGCGGCGCCGATCACCGGCTCGGTCGATCGTCCGGAGGTCGAGTTCGCGGTCGAGATGAATGTCGCGCGCGTCGCCGAGCGGCCGCGCGTGACCATGCCGATCACCGACGAAATGTGGGCGCTGCTCGATACGCTGGGCGAGGCGGTCGACCGTGACCTGGCGGCGCAGGGCGTGTGCCTCACCTCCGGGGGCGAGCCGACCTTCGTGGCGATCGATGACGTGCAGTCCGCCGAATGGTGGACTGCCGCGCTCGGCCCGACCAAGCGTGCCTACGCGGCGGCGCTGACACGGCGGCTGCAGGCGCGCTTCGCGACCGGCGCGCTCCTGCATTGCGGCCCCGGCAAGTGGTATCCGGGCGAGGCGCAGCCGCGCTGGGCGTTCTCGCTCTACTGGCGCCGCGACGGCAAGCCGATGTGGCGCGACGCTGGCCTGATCGCTGACGAGAGCGATGCCCACGCGCCGACGCTCGAACAGGCGCAGCAGCTGGCAGAAACGATCGCAGTGAAGCTCGGGCTTGCGGCGCAGAACGTCATGCCGGCGTTCGAAGACCCGCTGCTGCTCCTGTTGCGGGAGGCCGAGATCCCCGCCAACATCGATCCGCAGTTTGCGCACGGAGATGCACGCCCGCCTGTCGGCTACGTGCTCCCGCTGTGGCCGTCTCCGGCCGCAGCCGGATGGATCAGCGAGGCCTGGCACTTCCGGCGCGGCCGGCTGTTCCTGCTCGCCGGCGAAGGCCCGACCGGCGACCGCCTGCCGCTTGGTGCCCTGCCGCAGCTGGCGCCGGGCGAATATCCGCTGTCCGCTCCGGTCGATCCGCTCGACGATCTCGGCCACCTGCCCGACCCGGACGCGTCGCATACCCCGGGCGAAGCGGATCCGGCATTGCCGGTACGCACCGCGCTCGCGGTCGAGCCGCGCGACGGCAGGCTCAACGTGTTCATGCCGCCGCTCGATCGGCTGGAGGATTACGTCGTCCTCGTTGGCGCGGTCGAGGCGGCAGCCGCCGAGCGCAAGCTTTGCGTGCGCCTGGAAGGCTATCCGCCGCCCGACGATCCGCGGCTCAAGGTCATCCGCGTCACGCCCGATCCCGGCGTCGTCGAGGTGAACATCCATCCGGCAGAAAGCTGGCGCGAAGCGGTCGATATCGCCCGCGGCGTTTACGAGGACGCGCCGCTCGTCCGCCTGCGGGCGGAAAAATTCCTGCTCGACGGCCGCCCCACCGGTACCGGGGGCGGCAGCCATCTCGTCCTTGGCGCCGCAGGTCCCGCCGACAGCCCGTTCCTGCGCCGGCCCGACCTGCTCAAGAGCATCATCCTCTATTGGCAGCGGCATCCGGTGCTGTCCTACCTGTTCTCGGGCCTGTTCGTCGGGCCGACCAGCCAGGCGCCGCGCGTCGACGAGGCGCGCCAGGATTCGCTGCACGAGCTGGAGATTGCGCTCGCCCACGTGCCGGCGCCCGGCGACGGCGAGCCGCCGCGCCCATGGCTGGTCGATCGCCTGTTCCGCAATCTCCTGGTGGACGTCACCGGCAACACCCATCGTGCCGAGATCTGCATCGACAAGCTGTTCTCGCCCGATACGCCGACCGGGCGGCTCGGTCTCGTCGAGTTCCGCGCCTTCGAGATGCCGCCCGATCCTCGGATGAGCCTCGCCCAGCTCCTCCTCGTGCGCGCCCTCGTCGCGTGGTTCTGGCGCGAGCCGCAGGCCGGCGCCTGCGTGCGCTGGGGCACTGCCCTGCACGACCGCTTCATGCTGCCGCATTTCGTCTGGGAGGATTTTCTCGCCGTGCTCGACGATCTTGCGCGCGCCGGCTATCGCTTCGATCCGGACTGGTTCGCCGCGCAGCGCGAGTTCCGCTTTCCCCTCTATGGCGCGGTGGAGCACGCGGGCGTGCGGCTGGAGCTGCGTCAGGCGCTCGAGCCGTGGCCCGTGCTCGGCGAGGACGCTGCCAGCGGCGCGACCGCGCGCAGCGTCGATTCATCGGTCGAGCGGCTGCAGGTCAAGGCGGAGGGCCTCAACCCGGCGCGCCACGTGGTGGCATGCAACGGCCGCCGCGTGCCGCTGGTCGCGACCGGGCGCACGGGAGAATCCGTCGCCGGCGTGCGCTTCAAGGCATGGAAGCACGCGAGCGGGCTGCACCCGGTGCTGCCGGTGCATGCGCCGCTCACCTTCGACATCATCGACAGCTGGAGCCGCCGTTCGCTCGGCGGCTGTGTCTATCACGTGACGCATCCGGGCGGACGCATCGACGACGGCTTCCCGGTGAACGCCGCGGAGGCGGAAGGCCGCCGCCTCGCCCGCTTCCAGGACCACGGCCATACGCCCGGCTTCATCGACGCGCCGCCGGACGAGCGCTCGGTGGAGTTCCCCACCACGTTGGATCTGCGACGGGTGGGCCGCGTGTAGGGGCGACCCTTGCGGCGGTGGGTTTAGCCGAGCTGAAGGACCCCTCGCTGCTTGAGCGGCTTTGCAATGCTGCCCCATGGCTCGGGGATATTGTGGCGGCCTTGCTGGCGCAGCGACAGGCCACGCTGCCGGCGAAGCGGTGGGCCGGGTATCGCTTGCGCGCGCTCGACGCCACGGCGATTTGCCGGCCCGGCGCCGACCGCACGTCGTGGCGCCTGCATGTCGGTTAC
The DNA here is from genome assembly GCA_963777755.1 of uncultured Alphaproteobacteria bacterium. Lineage (GTDB taxonomy): Bacteria > Pseudomonadota > Alphaproteobacteria > Rhizobiales > Xanthobacteraceae > DATFWC01. The sequence goes on along the minus strand of CAVZSC010000033.1, from coordinate 155,611 downwards.
GATCTGGCGAACGGACAGGTTGATCATGTCGAGCTGACCGATGGACGTGGTGGCGAGAACCTGCAGCGGCTGACCTACCGGGCCGGCGAGATCGTGCTGGGGGATCGCATTTATGCCAGGGCCCGTAATCTGCGGCTGGTGAAGGAGGACGGAGCCGACTTCATTGTGCGCATGGGCTGGAACGCGTTAAGCCTGAGGCACGTTGATGGCCGTAAATTGAACCTTTTTGCCACGCTGCGTGCTCAGAAAAAGGAAACTGGCGAGGTCAAAGTTCGGGTTGACGAGGACCGCAAAGGAACCGAGCCCTTCGAATTGCGCCTCGTCGTTTGGCGCAAGAGCCGCCAACAGTGGAGAACCGAGCGGGCTCGACTGCTCAAGAACGCCAAGAAGCGCGGCAAGAAACTCCATCCGCGCACTCTCGAGGCCGCCAGGTATGTGATGCTGGTGACGTCGCTGCCGGCTGACACGTTCCCCGCATCAGACGTTCTGGCGATCTACCGCTTTCGCTGGCAGATCGAACTGACCTTCAAGCGCATGAAGAGCATTGCCGGCCTTGATGATCTCGCCGCCAAGAAACCCGAGCTCGCGCAATCCTGGCTCTACGCCCGGCTGATTGCCTTCCTTGTTGCAGAACGCAATGCCGGGCAAGTGCCCGAACCTCCCCCCTCTGAAATCCCGCATCAAGCGGCAATGTCGCACCAGGCCCGCCACGCTGGCGCCTGCTCAAAATGGCCCTGTCCGCAGTCCGCGACAGCATCCGCGGAAGACTGCGCTGGCACGACGTTCTCAGCGCGATCGCATTGGTCTTCCGCTATTTACGTGAGCCACCGCGCAAGCGCATACAACAATCGGATCAACTGATCGCATGCTTATCCTAGCGCCTATGGGGGCGACCCTTGTGGTCGCCCATTGCGGCCGCCTCGTTTGCCGCGATGCCGCGGGCGCCCACGAGGGGCGCCCCTGCAATTCATTTTCCCTTGCCCGTCTGCCCCATATACCAATCCAAAATCTGCGCGCCGTTCCAGTGCAGCACGCCGTCGAATTGATTGACGTAGTCGTAGATCTGCTCGAGGTACTTGATGCGGTGCGGTTGCCCGCTGATGTACGGATGGATCGCCAGCGCGACGATCTTTGCCCGGTGCTCGCCCTCCTGGTACAGCCGGTCGAACTGATCGATCGCCCGCCGCGTCAGGTAGTCACTCTCGTGGTGATGCACGATCATCATCGGGATGTCGTTGAGCTCGATCGTATAGGGCAGCGTCACCAGCGGGCCCTTGGCGGTGCGGATGACCGTCGGCTCGTCGTCATACACCCAGTCGCCGATGTATTTGACACCAGCCTCCGCCAGGATCTCCGGCGTCTCCAGCGTCTGCGTGAGCCCGGGCCCGAGCCAGCCGACCGGGCGCGTGCCGGTGAACGTCTCGATCACGTCCATCGAGCGGTTGATCATGGCGGCCTGGTCCTCGACCTTGTGGATCGGCATCTGGTCGTAGGCGTGGCCCATGAACTCCCAGCCGTTGCGCTTGGCCTCCTCGGCGACGCGCGGATAGTCCTCGCAGATGCGCGCGTTGGCGGCGAGCGTGGGCTTGATCTCCAGCCGCTCGAACAATTCGAAGAAGCGCCAGCAGCCGACCCGCATGCCGTATTCGTGCCAGGCCCAATGCACCACGTCGGGCATGAGCGGAACGCCGGTCGGCGCCGGCAGCACCTGCCGCGCCATCGGTCGGCCGATGTCCCACACCTCGTAATTGACGATGGTCCAGAACGCGACGCGCGCACCGCCCGGCAGCCGCAGTGGCGTGCGGTCGACGATCGCCGAGTAGTCGCAGCGCTCGCGCGGGATCATGGGATTGGTCATAAGGACAGCCTCTCCAAGCAATGCAGTCATCATCGCCGGGCTTGTCCCGGCGATCCCGACAAGGGAGGCACCGTGCCCTCCTAAGCGAGATGGCCGGGACGAGCCCGGCCATGACGAGGATGTGGATCAAGCCACGACAGTTGGTCGCCCATTCAACCGTCGTGGCCTAAGAAGTGCAAGCGTCAACCCGCGACGGTGCTCCATTTATCCGCCAGGTGCTCGGCGCCGCGCAGCGACAGCGCCAGGATCGTATAGGTCGGGTTCGAGGCGCCGCCGGTGGCAAAGATGCCGGGCCCCGCCACATAGAGGTTGGGCAGCTCGTGGGTTTGGCCGTAGCTGTCGGTCACCGAGCTCGCGGCCTCGGCTCCCATGATGGTGCCGCCCATCAGGTGGATGGTCGGCATGTTGCCGCGGCCGGACCAGGTTTCCTTGGCGCCGGTCGCCCGCGCGACCTTGAGCCCCTCCTCGAAATTGGCGTTCCACAGCGCCTGGGCGTCCTGGTCGTAGCTGTGGACGATCTTCGCCATCGGCATGCCGTGCTCGTCCTTCTGCTCGATGAGCTCGATGCGGTTCTCGATGTTCGGGAGCTCCTCGCCGAATGCGCCGATGCGGGTGAGCCCGCGCGCGGCGCGCTTCATGAAGGCGTGCAGCTCGTGGCCGAACAGGTCGACCCGCGCATTGGCGAAGCCGCCGAGGTCGCTCGTCTTCATCGCCGAGCCGCAGGTGATGAAGGTGCTGCCGAACGTCCCCTGGTGGCTGGTCTTGCCGTAGCGGTCGTACGACATGAACTGGACCCCCGTGGTCCCCATGTGGTTCTGCACGTCCTCGTCGAACAGCGCCCAGGTGCCCGATGAGAAATGCGCCATCATGTACTTGCCGACGAGGCCGCTCCCGTTGGCGAGCCCGTTCGGATGGCGGTCGGTCTTCGAGTTGAGCATCAGGCGCGGGTTCTGCGCCGACCAGGCGGCGAGCACTACGACGTTCGCCTCCTGGACGTGGCGCTCCTTCTTCTCGTCGTAGTACTCGATGCCGGTCACCTTGCTGCCCTGCGGGTTGGTCAGCACGCGGGTGACCGTGCTTCGCGCGCGCACCTCGGCCCCCGCCTTTCGGGCGTCGGCCAGGTACGTCACGATCGGGTTGGCGAGCGCGCCGGTCGGGCAACCGACGTGGCACCAGCCATCGTAGATGCAGGCGGGCCGCCCCTTGTAGTCGGTGGAATTCATCGCCACCGCCGCCGGCACCATGCGGATGCCGGCCGCCTCGAAGCCTTTGAGCCAGATCTCGCCGTGGCGGAACGTCTTCATCGGCGGCATCGGGTAGGGATCGCCCGCCGGTCGCCAGATCTCCTCCGCCTTGGCATCGCCCGACACGCCGATGTCGCGCGCGACCTTGTCGTAGAAGGGCGCGACGTCGGAATAGTTGATCGGCCAGTCGAGCCCGCGGCCGTGCTCGCTCTTCACCTTGAAGTCGTTGGGCAGGAGCCGCGGGAAATTGGCGAAATAGTGCAGCGCCGCCCCGCCTACGCCCCAGCCGGCCTGATAGACGTAGCCGAACGGGTTCTTGCCTTCGAGCAGGAACGGGCCGCTCGCCGGCTTGATGCGCCGTCCCCAGAAGTCCGAGCTGATCAGGTCGGTGGTCTGCCAGTCGGGTCCCGCCTCCAAGACCACGACCTTCTTGCCGGCCTTGGCGAGCACCGCCGCATAGACCGAGCCCGACGCGCCTGCGCCCACGATGGCGACGTCGACTTTCTCGTGCGTCGCCATGTCACCACCTCTTCTCGGGCGCGATGTGCGCCATGTAGGGGATGCCGAGGGCCTTGTAGCCCTCCTGGGTGCCGTACACGACGTCGACCGCGTCGCTGCGCATGAGGAAATAGACGAAGCTGCCGGCCGGGCCCTGCCAGCCTTCGTGTCTGTTCTGCCGCATGAGGTTGACGAAGTCGCGCTGCTCGAGGGTGGTGAGCTGGGCGAACTTTCGTCCGTGCCGGGCTTGGCTCGCCCGATCGATGGCACCGATCGCGGCGCGATAGAAATTGGCGTAGGGCGGCCGCACGTTCATGATCCGCGCCTCGAGCAGGGCCTCTTCCGCCGGCACCGACAGCTGGTGATCGATGAAATGCGCGATGCCGGCCGCTCGTGCGCCGGGGAGCAGGGTCTCGCCCATCGCCTCGATGAGGTCGGCCTCGTGCGCCTGCAGCAGGCGGAAGGGTACGCCGTGCGCCCGCGCCTCGCCGGGCGTGAGCAGGACTTCCGCGCCGCCCACCGTGAAGGCGAGCGCACCCAGTGCCGCGCCCTTCATGAAGGCGCGCCGTTCAACGCTGGTCATGGTTTCCTCCCTGGGTGTCGATGCACCCGAAGCGCGCCGGTCGTTGTTGGGCACGCTCCCCAAAATTCAACGCCTCCTTGCGACGCAAATCAAGCGCCACACGCATTGCGGGAGCCTCGCGTGCGTGAAACGGCGTTGCGCCGGGCGAAGTGCCACCCTACCATCAGGCAAACCGCGTGATCAGCGGCAATACGGGAGGGAAGCCATGAGGAAGCGCATTTCGCGGCGTACGTTCGTGCAGGGCGGTGTGGGGCTCACCGTCGCAAATTTCCTGCCCGGCCAGCCGATCTCGCGCGCCTTCGCGGCGAGCATGGAGGAGCGCGTGGTGGCGGCGGCGAAGCCGCTCGGCGCCGGCGACGTCAGCGGCATGATCTGGTCGCCTTACCTGGTGCCGATGCAGCCGGTGATCGCCGAGTTCAAGAAGCAGACCGGCATCGGCGTCGGCGGCGTGCAGGACATCTCGATCTTCGATGCGCCGCAACGCGCCATGGCCGAGGCGCTGTCGCGCTCTCCGCAGTTCGACTTCATCCACATCGATTCGAACATGATCCCGTCGCTCGCCTCGGCCGGCTACCTGGAGCCGCTCGACGAGTACATGAAGAAGGCCGACTTCAAGATCGACGCGGTCGCCGACTATGCGAACTTCATGACCTACAAGGGTCAGACCTACGGGGTGCCGACCGACGGCAACGTGCACATCCAGTACGTGCGCAAGGACCTCCTGGAGGACGCCGACAACAAGAAGCGCTTCGCCGACAAGCACGGCAAGGAGCTCAAATACCCGGACACCTGGGAGGACGAGCTCAAGATCCAGCAGACGCTGATGAATCCCGAGAAGGACCTGTACGGCTCCGGCAGCCTGCGCAACCGCGCCAACGGTCCGACCTGGTGGTACATGATCTTCTACAGCGCCGGCGGCTTCCCGTTCGACGACGACATGAAGCCGACCCTCAATACGCCGGCCGGGCAGTACGCGGTCGACCTCTACCTGCAGGAGAAGAAGGGCGCGCATCCGGAATCGGCCGGCTGGGGCACGCCGCAGATGATCCCGCGCATTTCCCAGGGCCACGTGGTGAGTTGCCAATACTGGGACGGCACCGCCAAGCTCAACGAGAATCCGCAGAAGTCGAAGACCACCGGCAAGTGGCTGTACGGCGTGGTGCCGGGCTCCGACTTCTCCGGCAAGCGGCTGCACCGCTCGATCTCCTCGCCGCTCGCCGCGCTCCTGATCAACAAGTACAGCCCGCGCAAGGCGCAGGCCGCGTATCTCGCGCTGTGGCTCGGCTCGGGCAAGAACTCGATCCCGATCGTGTCGGATCCGGTGAACACCTTCAACGACGCCTGGGCGAAGGAGCACATGACGGCGAAGCAGGTCATCGACGCCTACAGCCCGGCGGCCATCAAGGCGATCGAGGCCAACTTCCAGGTGGTGTCGCCGCCAATCTATCTCACCGGCTATCTCGAGTTCCAGGACACGCTGGGCAAGAACCTGTCGGAGGCCTATGTGGGCCAGCTCCCCGCCAAGGACGTGCTCAAGAAGACCGAGGACGAGTGGAACGCCGTCGTCCGCCGCATCGGCCGCAACAAGCTCAAGGAGGAGCTTTCGAGCTACAAGGCGGTGATGCCCAAGCGCGACAAGCCGGCGTGATGCCGGGACGCTTGCTCATGCGCGCTCCCTCTCCCCGCCCCCTCCCTTCCCTCCCCCGCTTGCGGGGGAGGGCCAGGGAGGGGGGAGAGGGTCGGGGTGAGGGGGCTTCAACGCAAGCTCGCACTCGCCGCGAATCCCCCTCACCCGGAATCCGCGCCCAAGCGCGCGCATTCCGACCTCTCCCCGCAAGCGGGGAGAGGTGAAGCAAGCGGCGCCTCACCGTGTCTTCTGCCAGCTCTGAGTCCGCTGCAACGCAGCGTTCGTCCCCCCGCGCGCTCTCCCGCGCCCGCGCGGTGCGCCGCTTCCGCTGGTCGATCCTCGCGCCCCTCATCGCCCTCATGGTGCTGGTGCTGCTGCCCGTCCTGTTCCTGCAGCTCTATTTCTCCTTCCACCAGTGGACCGTCTATCTCGGCACCTGGTGGGACGCCGAGTTCGTCGGGCTGGAGCTGTTCGGCGAAGTGCTCACCGACCCGCGCTTCGGCTGGGCGGTTGTGCGCTCGCTCGCGTTCGCCACCGGCTCGACGCTCGGCTGCTTCGTCGTCGGCTTCGCGCTCGCCTACCTGATGGCGAAGCCGTTCCGCGGGCAGGCGCTCTATTACGTCATCTTCATCCTGCCGATGCTCACCGTGCCGGTGGTGGTCGCCTATACGGGCGAGATGCTCTTGTACCAGAGCGGGCCCATCAACGACCTGATCACCCGCATCACCGGCATCGAGTTCAAGCCCATGTGGCTGACCAATCCCAACATCGCGCTCCCCACCGTGATGCTCCTGGAAATCTGGAACTGGACCCCGTTCTCCTTCATCATCATGCTGGCCGGGCTGTCCTCCATCCCGCGCGAGCCGGTGGAGGCGGCGGAGATCCTCGGCGCCTCGCGCTGGCGCATTTTTTGGGAAGTGCAGCTGCCGCTCCTGCGGCCGGTCATCTTCCTCGCCCTGGTGCTGCGCTTCCTCGAAGCCATGGCGGAGTTTCCCAAGACCTGGGCGCTGTTCCAGGGCGGCCCCGGCACCTCGACCGAGACGCTGCCGGTCTACATCTTCCTCACCACCTGGCAGTATTTCGAGATCTCGAAAGGCGCCGCCATGTCCTACATCGTCATGGTGCTGATGATCGTCATCGTGCTCGCCGCGATCCACGTCCTGCGGCGCGAGAAGCGCTCGCTCGACGCGATCTACCGGACGGCGGAATCGCAATGACCAGATCGCGACGACGGCGTATCACCACGGCGGTGCGCTACGCGGTGCTCACCGGGTGGGCGGTGATCGCCTTCTTCCCGATCTACTGGATGGTCGCGACCTCGTTCAAGCCGGACACCCAGTGGTTCTCCTGGCCGCCGGTCTATTTCCCCGACCCGCCGACGCTCGCCAACTACCTCAACGTCTGGTTCGGCGCCGAGGAATATGCCGCTACCCAATACGCGATCTCGTCGCAGAAGCCGCTGATCTCGCTCGGCAACTCGCTCGTCATCGCCACCACGTCGACGTTTCTCGCCGTGCTGTTCGGCTCGGTCATCGCCTACGGCGTCTCGCGCTACCGCATCCTGTCCGAGGCCCGCATGTTCCAGCTCCTGATGCTGCGCATGATCCCGCCCATCGTGGTGGTGGCGCCGCTGTCGCTCTACTACACGGCGGTCGGGCTGATCGACACGTTCGCCGGCCTGATCCTGATCTATTTCCTCACCAGCCTGCCCTACGCGGTGTGGATGACCAAGAGCTTCATCGACGAGGTGCCGCGCGAGATCGAGCAGGCGGCCGAGATCCTCGGCGCCTCGCGCTGGCGCACCATCTTCGAGGTGGTGTTGCCGCTGATCCGCTCCGGCCTGGTCGCAACCTTCCTGTTCATCCTCATCCTCACCTGGAGCGAGTACCTGCTGGCGCTGATCATCACCAAGACCCAGGTGACCACGGTGCCGATCGAGCTGTCGAAATACCAGGGCACGACCGAGGGGCGCGTCTACGGTCGCCAGGCGGCGCTCGCGGTCGGCATCACCGTCCCGCTGATGATCATCGGCCTCGTGATCCGCCGGCACCTCGCGCGCGGCTTCAGCTTCGGCATGGTGCGGAGGTAGCGCATGTCCCGGAAAAGTGGGCACCGGTTTTCCGATAAGGACATGCGCCAAGCAAGACTCTACAGCCATTTCCGATCGAGTGGTTGGGCGGATCCGATTCAATTCGTTGGGAAATGGCTGTAGAATGGCGCGGATTGACCTCGTCAACCTGACCAAGCGCTTCGGCGCCGTCGTGGCCGTGAACGATCTTTCGTTCACCATCGAGGACGGCGAGTTCGTGGTGTTCGTCGGCCCGTCGGGCTGCGGCAAGACCACGACCTTGCGCATGATCGCCGGCTTCGAGGACCCGAGTGGAGGCGAGATCCGCATCGACGGCCGCGTCGTCAACGACATCGAGCCGCGCGACCGCGGCCTCGGCATGGTGTTCCAGACCCACGCGCTGTTCCCGCACAAGTCGGTTGCGCAGAACATCGAGTTCGGCCTGCGCATGAAGCGGGTGCCCGCGAGCGAACGCAGCGTACGCGTCCGCCAGGTGGCGGACATGGTGCGCATCGGCCATCTGCTCGACAAGATGCCGGCCCAGTGCTCGGGGGGCGAGTCGCAGCGGGTCGCGCTTGCCCGCACGCTGGTCACCAATCCGTCCACCTTCCTGCTCGACGAGCCGCTGTCGAGCCTCGACGCCAAGCTGCGCCGCGAGCTGCGCGCCGAGTGCGACCGCCTGCACCAGACGCTTCGGCGCACCTTCATCTTCGTCACCCACGACCAGGAGGAGGCGATGACGCTCGCCGACCGCATCGTGGTGATGCGCAACGGCGAGATCGAGCAGTCCGGCTCGCCGATGGCGATCTATTCCGACCCGGTGAGTTATTTCGTCGCCGACTTCTTCGGCTCGCCGTCGATGAACCTCGTGGCGGGCGAGATCGTGCAGGCGGACGGCGGCCCACGCTTCCGCTCCGCGCGCTTCGATATCCCTCTGCCGGCGCGGCTCGGCGCCGCGCCCACCGGCCCTGCGACCCTCGGCATCCGTCCCGAGCACGTGGGCGTGCGGCTCGGCGAGGACGGCACGGCCGCGCTCCCGGTGCGCCTGGTCGAGCCGCTCGGCAAGGACACGCTCCTCTATTTCGACGACGGCACACCGCGCGCCTTCATCGCGGTGAGCGAAGGCCTCGCCATGGCCGAGGTGAGCCCGGGGGCGAAAGTGGCGCTGTCGTTCGACCCCGAACGGCTGTACCTGTTCGGGGAGGACGGGCGGCGGGTGCGGTGACGCGCTCTGCGCCTGGCTCGCGTTGCCGCTGCGGCGGTTGCCGGTCTATGCTCGGGAAGACTGACGGCGATCGAGGGAACAGACCTTGTCGCGACTGTCCGGCGGGGAGATCGCGGCAGACCCGGCGCAAGCCGCGCGCCAGCAGCGGCGCGTGCGGTGGTTGCTCGCCGCGATCGACGTCGTCGTCGTCTTGGCGCTGGGCGTTGGCGTCTGGCAATACGCGGACCATCTCCTGCCCCAGCCCCAGCCGGATCGCGTCCAGGCTGATCGGGCCGCGCAAGGCGTGGAAAATGCCGCTGGCCCGGCGCAACCGGATCGCGCAGCCGCCGATCTTGCCGCCGTGCAGGCGGAGAGCGCGCGTCGCCACGCGCAACTCGCCCGCACGCGGGCCGCGCTGGAGGCCGTGCAGGAGGAAAGTGCCCGCCGCCAGGTGCACCTCGATCGCGCGCAAGCCGCGCTGGCCGTCGCCCAGGAGGAAAGCGCTCGCCGCCAGGCCGATCTCGATCGCGTGCAAGCGGATACGACGTCTGCACGCGTCGAGCGGGTCCGTCGCCAGGCGCAACTCGATCGCCTCGAGGTCGAGCTGGCAACCGCCCAGGAGGAGAACGCCCGCCTGCAGGAGCAACTGAATCGCGCGCAGGCCGATTTCTCCCGCGCGCGGGAGGAGAGCGCCCGGCGCCGGACGCAACTGGATCGCACCCAAGCCGATCTGGCCGCGACCCGAGCGGACACCGCCCGTCAGACGCAAGCCGATCGCACGCAGGCCGACCTGGCAGCCGCCCGGGAGGAAGGTGCCCGCCGCAAGGCGCAGCTTGATCGCACGCTGGCCGACCTCGCTGCCGCCCGGGAGGAGGGCGCGGCCCACCGGACGCAACTCGATCGCACGCAGGCCGATCTCGCCGCCGCACGCGCGGAAACCGCCCGTCGTCAGGCGCAACTGGATCAGGCGCTGGCCGATTTGACCGCCGCGCGCGAGGAAGCCCATCGGCGGGCGCAACCCGAGCGCCGCCAACCCGATCCGACCTCGCCCAGGAGGAGAGCGCCTCGCCGCCAGGCGCAAGTGGATCGATCGCAGGTCGACCTGCTCGCGCAGTTGGCGACGAGCCAGCGCATGAGCGGCGACATCGATTCCGGATTGCGGCTCGCCGTCCACGCCGCGCGTTTGGGCCTCCGCCTGAAGAACGTCACGGTCGGTCGGTCCTCGGCGCCGGCCGTGCTCGCCGCACTCGTCTGGCAATCGGATTGGCGATTGATGCTGCATGGCCACGCCGCGGCGTTCAGCCCCGACGGTCTGCGTGTCGTCACCACGGCATCGGATGACACCGCGCGCGTCTGGGATGCCGCGAGCGGAAAGGAGCTTGCGGTCCTGCGCGGGCACCAGGGCGGGATGAATTCCGTCGCCTTCGCTCCCGACGGCACGCGCATCGTCACGGCATCGGACGACGGAACCGCACGCATCTGGGATGCCGCGACCGGTGAGCAGGCGGCGATCCTCCAAGGCCACGCCGGCGATGTGAACAGCGCGGCCTTCAGCCGTGACGGCCGGTCCATCGTTACCGCCTCGAGCGACCAGTCCGTGCTCGTCTGGGATGCCGCCACGGGTCGCAAGATGGGGGTCCTGAGCGGCCACAGGAACAAGGTGCAGTCCGCGGCCTTCAGTCCCGACGGCGCACGCATCGTCACGGCGTCGCGGGACAATACGGCGCGCCTGTGGGGCGCGGCGACCGGCGAGGAGGCTGCGATTCTGCGCGGACACCGGGGTTTCGTGAATTCCGCCGCCTTCAGCCCCGACGGGTTGCGCATCGTCACGGCGTCGGATGACGCCACCGCGCGCCTCTGGGATGCGGCGACCGGCAAGGAAGCCGCAAACCTGCGCGGCCACGAGAGCCGGGTGAGATCCGCTGCCTTCAATCCCGACGGATCTCGCCTCGTCACGGCCTCGGACGACAAGACCGTGCGCATCTGGGATGCGGCGACCGGCAAGGAGGTCGCGATCCTGCGCGGCCACGAGGACGCCGTGAAGTCCGCGATCTTCAGCCCCGACGGGTCGCGCCTCGTCACGGCGTCAGTGGACCGGTCCGCGCGCATCTGGGACACCGCGCGCGTCGCGGAGGCGATCCTGCGCGGCCATCGGGGCGATGTGACATCCGCCGCCTTCAGCCCGGACGGATCGCGCCTCGTCACGGCGTCGGATGACGGGACGGTGCGCATCTGGGATGCCCTGACCGGCAAGGAGGCCGCCGTTCTGCGCGGCCACCAGGGCGACGTGAGCGCCGTCGCCTTCAGTCGCGACGGCGCGCGCCTCGTCACGGCGTCGCGAGACAACACCGCGCGCATCTGGGAGGCTGCGACCGGCAAGGAGGCCGCGCGCCTGGACGGCCACGAGAGCGGCGTGAGGTCCGCCGCGTTCAGCCCCGACGGGTCGCGCGTCGTCACCGCGTCGGATGACAAGACCGCGCGTGTCTGGGACAGCGGCACCGGCAAGGAAGTTGCGATTCTGCGCGGACACGAGGGCGGCGTGAATTCCGCCGTCTTCAGCCCCGACGGGTCGCGCATCGTCACGGCATCGTGGGACAACACGACGCGGGTGTGGGATCCCGCCAAGGGTAGCGAAGTGGCCTTGCTGGGCGGGCACAAGAGCTTCGTGACCTCCGCTGCCGTCAGCCCTGACGGATCGCGCATCGTCACGGCATCGGATGACGCCACTGCGCGCATCTGGGATGCGGCGACGGGTGGGGAGATCGCGGTCCTGCGCGGACACAGGTCGACGTTGAGCTCGGTCGCCTTCAGCGCCGACGGCGGGCGCATCGTGACGGCATCGAAGGACGGCACCGTGCGCATCTGGGATGCCGCCTGGGGCAAGGACATTGGAATGATGCGCGGCCACGAGGGCGGCGTGAATTCCGCCGCCTTCAGCCCCGACGGGGCGCGCCTCGTCACGGCGTCCGGGGACGCGACCGCGCGCGTCTGGGACGTACGATTGGCGACGCTCTCGACCAACGAGCTTGTCGCGGAGGTCTGTCTGCGGCGGCTGCGCGGCCTCACGCAGCTCAGCCGCGACGAGATGCGGCTCGCGTTCTATGCCGATGACATGCCGGCGATCGACGTGTGTGCGGGTCCCGTCCCGGATTCGCCGCGTTGACCGGCAACGCCCCTGTGACCAAGACAACCGCGGAGGAGCCATGACAACGCGTATCCTGAGCGTGCTCGCGCTCGCCTTCCTCGCAGGCGCGCTGTCGCCGCCGACCGCGCAGGCGCAGAGCTATCCGGCAAAGCCCGTCCGCGTCGTCGTGCCGTTGCCGGCCGGCGGTGCGACCGACGTGATCGCGCGCGCCGTCACCCAGCGGCTCGCCGAAACGTGGGGCCAGCAGATCGTCATCGAAAACAAAGGAGGCGCCAACACGCAGATCGGCGCCGAGGCGGTGGCCAAGGCGGCGCCCGACGGCTACACGCTGCTTGCCACGTCGGAGGCGACGCTGGCGGTCAATCCGTTCCTCTATCGCAAGCTCGCCTACGAGGCGAACGATCTCATCCCGGTCAGCGGGCTCGGGCTCATCACCCAGGCGCTGGTGGTGCACCCGTCCGTGCCGGCGAGCAGCGTCACGGAGCTGGTCGCGCTCGCCAAACAGAAGCCCGGCGCATTCAACTACGGCACGCTCGGCATCGGCTCCTCGAGCCACCTCAACACAATCAGTTTCGAGACCATGGCCGGCGTCAAGCTCACTCCCGTGCACTATCGCGGCGGCGCACCGGCGCTCACCGACGTGATCGGCGGCCACACCCAGGTGCTGTTCATCTCGGTCACGTTGATGAACCAGCCGTGGAAGGCCGGACAGCTCAAGGCACTCGGCGTCGGCGGCTTAAGACGCGTGCCGCAGTTTCCCGAGCTGGCGACGATCGCCGAAAGCGGCTTGCCGGGCTATCAGGCGGTGTCGTGGTTCGGATTGTTCGCGCCGGCCGGAACGCCTCCCGACATCGTGCGCAAGATCAATGCCGACGTGCAGCGCATCCTCACCGACGCGAGCTTCCAGGAGAAATTCCTGACGCCGAGCTTCTTCGAGCCGATCCTCGGTTCGGTCGATCAATTCGGCGACTACGTGAAGGCCGAGCAGGCGAAATGGAGCGCGATCATCCGCGATGCCAAACTGACGGCAGAGTAGTGTAGACTGTCCTGGTCGCCACCGCCTGCCGGACCACGCATCACCCATGAACCTCGTTCGCAACCATTCCCACTGGGGTGCTTTTCTCGCCGAGGTCGAGGACGGGCGCATCGTCGGCGTCCGTCCGTTCGAGCGCGACCCCGATCCGTCCTGCCTGATCGAGGCGGTGCCGGACGCGGTGCATTCGCCGGCCCGCATCGCTCAGCCGATGGTGCGCGAAGGCTGGCTCAAACACGGTCCGGGCCATGGCGAAGGCCGCGGCCGCGAGCCGTTCGTGCCGGTGTCGTGGGAGCAGGCGCTCGACCTGGTGGCGGGCGAGCTCGCCCGCGTGAAGCGCGACCACGGCCACGCCGCCATCATGGGCGGCTCCCAGGGCTGGGCGTCGGCCGGCATCTTCCACGATGCCCGAACCCAAGTGCGCCGCTTCCTGTCCGCGTTCGGCGGCTTCGTCGACCAGACCTCCAACTACAGCTTCGGCACCGCCCTGACGTTCCTGCCTTGGGTGCTCGGGTCCGCGCAGGCGGTCACCGGCCCGTTGACCTCATGGTCGTCGATCGCGCGCCATGCCGGACTGATGGTGCTGTTCGGCGGCGCCAATCCGAAGAACATGCAGGTCACGAAGGGAGGAGCGGGCGCGCACACCAGCAGCGGTTGGCTGGCCGAGCTCGCCCGCGCCGGCGTCGCGGTCGTCAATATCAGCCCGGTCCGCGACGACGGGCCGGAGGTGGTGAGCCCTGAGTGGATTCCCATCCGCCCGAACACCGACACCGCGATGCTGCTCGCGCTCACCCACACGCTGGTGAGCGAGCGGCGGCACGACGAAGCGTTTCTCGCCCGCTACTGCGTCGGTTTCGAGCGCGTGCTGCCCTATGTGATGGGCGAGACCGACGGGCAGCCGAAGGATGCCGCCTGGGCCTCCGCCATCACCGGCGTTCCGGCCGACACCATCGTGGCGCTGGCTCGCCGCATGGCAGGCAGCCGCACCACGCTGACCGCGTCGTGGTCGCTGCAACGCGCCGACCACGGCGAGCAGCCTTACTGGGCCCTGATCCTGCTCGCTGCCTGCCTGGGCCAGATCGGGTTGCCGGGCGGAGGCTTCGGATTCGGCTACGGCTCCGCCGGCGGCATCGCGGAGCCGCCCCTGGCGTTCTCCGCCCCGACCATGGAGACGCTGGCAAACCCGCTCGGCCGCGCCATCCCGGCGGCGCGCATCACCGACTGTCTCCTCCACCCGGGCGGATCCTACGAGTTCAACGGACGCAACGGCGTCTACCCGGACATCCGGCTGGTCTATTGGGCGGGCGGCAACCCGTTCCATCATCACCAGGACACCAACCGCCTGCGCGGCGCCTGGCAACGGCCGGAGACGATCGTCGTGCACGAGCCGTGGTGGACCGCCACCGCCCGTCACGCCGACATCGTGTTGCCGGCCACGACGTCGCTCGAGCGCAACGACATCGGTTGCGCGCCGCGCGACCGTTTCGTCATCGCCATGCAACAGGCAATCGAGCCGGTCGGCGAGGCGCGCAGCGACTTCGCCATCTTCAGCGCCCTGGCGCGTCGGCTCGGCTGCGAGGCCGCGTATACCGAAGAGCGCGACGAGACGGCCTGGCTGCGCCACCTCTACGAGCGCTGGCGCGGTGAGGTGCGCACCAACCAGGCCGCCATTCCGGAGTTCGACGCCTTCTGGCAGGACGGCTGGCTCGAGATTCCGCAACGCGCCGAGGAGTACGTGCTGCTCGGCGATTTTCGTGCCGATCCGGCGGAGCACAAGCTCGCCACCCCGTCGGGCCGGATCGAGCTGTTCTCCGAGCGCATCGCGCAGCTCGGCTACGACGACTGTCCGCCACATCCGGCCTGGCTTGCGCCCGCCGAATGGCTGGGGGCGCAAGCGGCGACGACCTATCCGTTTCACCTCGTCTCCAGCCAGCCGCGCTATCGCCTGCACAGCCAGATGGACGTGAGCCCGGTCAGCGCGCGCGGCAAGGTCGCCGGCCGCGAAGCCGTCGCCATCAATCCGGTCGATGCCGGTCCGCGTGGCATTGCCGACGGAGACCTGGTGCGGGTGCACAACGCGCGCGGCGCCTGTTTGGCGGGAGCGGTGGTGACGGAGGCGGTGTCCCCGGGCGTGCTGCGGCTCTCGTGCGGCGCCTGGTACGATCCCGTCGACGCGGAAGACGGTGCGCTCTGCGCGCACGGAAACGCCAACATGCTCACCCGCGACCACGGCACCTCGCGGCTGAGCCAGGGTCCGAGCTCCGCCACCACGCTGGTCGACATCGAACGCTACACCGGGGCCGTGCCGCCGGTTCGCGCCTTCACGCCGCCGCCGATCGCGTAGACGCACCGGGCACCTGTGGCCGGAAAACCACAGCCTAAGAAACTTTGTCGCTCCCGTATGACCCGGCCTTTCAATCGCCTCAACATTAACGGACGTTCATCGATGTTAACGCCCGTTCAGGGACGGCAGCTTAGGCTGCCAACCCGGGGCGCCAGGGAGGGACGTGGTTATGCGTGAGACCTTGGCCAACATCGGCATCAGCATCGCGACCAACACCGCGCTGTTCACCGGCCTCGATCTGGGCCAGCGGATCGCCGACGCATTCTCGCTGTGGATGCTGCCGGCGAACCTGGTCGCCGCCGTGATCGCGACCGCCTTCGGTGTGACACTCACGGTCGCGAGCCGCGCGTTCAACTTCGATACCCCGGCTCCGCTCGCCGGGACGGCTCAACCGGTCGTACTCCCCGTCCGGGCTGACGGCTTGGCGTCCGCGCCTCACGTTGACGTTGCCTGATGCGGCCACCGGCGTGATCCGCGGCGGGTGAGGGGCAACAAGCCACCCCCTTCGCCGCGCCGCCGACGTGCTGTAGCCTGATCGCAGACGCCATCAGACGCGTCGCGTTTTCAGGGCCGGCCGCCGGCTCGCGGGAGGAATCATGAAACACCTTGCCGTCGTCACGATCGCGGCGTCGCTGTTCGCTGCCGGAAGCGCAGGCGCGCAGCCTGCTCCGTTCAACGAGGCGGGCGTGACCATGGGTCACCTGCATCTCAACTCGCGCGACGTGGAAGCCAGCAAGAAGATTTTCGTGGCGCTGGGCGGCGTCGCGGCGAAGCCGGGCGATTTCGAGATCGTGAAGATTCCCGGCGTCGCGGTCTTCCTGCATCTGCGCGCGGGCGCGCCGCCCGCGAGCGGCGGCACCGAAGGCACGGTGATCAATCACGTCGGCTTCATGGTGCCGAACGTGCAGGAGTTCGTCGCCCGGTGGAAGGCCGCCGGCGTCCCGGTGACGATGGGCGAGGAGCGAACCGATCAGGCCTGGGTCACCACGGCGGACGGCTTGCGCGTCGAGA
Source organism: uncultured Alphaproteobacteria bacterium (assembly GCA_963777755.1). GTDB lineage: Bacteria > Pseudomonadota > Alphaproteobacteria > Rhizobiales > Xanthobacteraceae > DATFWC01. The sequence continues at coordinate 138,996 of CAVZSC010000033.1, read as the reverse complement.
TCCTGGAAGACAAGAGCCAGACGGTTCCCATCCGGCATCACCACGTGAATTTCTATGTGGCGGAAACCGCGATCCCGGCGATGCAGACCTGGTACGTGAAGCATTTCGGTGCCAAGGCCGGCACGCGCGGACGGTTTCAGGCGGCCGACCTGCCGGGCGTGAATTTGACCTTCACCAAGTCCGATACGCCGACCGCTCCGACCGCCGGGCGTGTGCTGGATCACATCGGCTTCGACGTGAAGAACATGGACGCGACGGTGAAGCGGCTCGAAGCGGCCGGCATCAAGCTCGACCGGCCCGTGGTGACGCAGCCGACCGGCTCGAAGCTCACATTCATCCACGACGAGTGGGGCACGTCGATCGAGCTCAACGAACGGCCCAATCCGCTGTAGCGGGCCCGCCGGCAATTCCCGCCGGCGGGAAATTCGCGCGCCATCTCTCAGCGAGGGAGGTGGATCAGCTCGTCGGCGGTGGGAAGGTGACCCGTTGCACCCACCTGCCACCACAGCGGATCCCAGAACAGCTGCTGGGTCCCAAGCGGCCGCACGTCGAGGACGGCGCCGCTGACGGCGCAAAGCTCGTCGCTCCGCAATTCGCGGATGTCCCTGGTCGTCGTGTCGCTTTTGCCCATGATCGTCTCCCTGGCACCGTCGGCTCTATGCCGCGACTGATGCCCGGTTGGGTCGCAACAGCCGCCGGTCCGGTTCACGCAACGGCGGCCGCACGGACGGCGCCCATTGCATATGCCAATGTGCCCTGGTCCCTGCCGATCGACATGGTTCTCACTTAGTGAGGAGCCACGCGCTCAAGAACGCCCCATTGAATTGCGCCGAACTCCGCAGGAGCAGGCATGATGTCCGGCTCGTCGGTGGCCTTCCTCAAGACGGCGAATCCAATCGTATCCGCGGTCACTTCGACCGGGGTCCCGCCCTGGTTCACCGCCAGCAAGCCCACCAGCTCGACCGGGGCGCTCATGATGTATCCCTCGGCAAGGTCCATCTGCCGTGTGATCTCCGCCCGAATGAAGCCCGGCGTCCAATCGGCCGGCAGCCCTTTGACGGCTGCATATTCGTCATCGGGAATGGATTGCGCGTGCCAGCGCATGAGCTCGACCATCTTCTGCGGCGAGTACGACGGAGGTTTCCCGGCCGCCGCCATGATCAGCGGCCCCAGCGGGCACATGTAGGCCGCGATGGCGGCGAGGTCGGCGAAGTCCCTGGCCTTCCTCCGGCTGGATGCCGCAAGGATCTTGTTGACCGCCAAGTCCGCCTGATGGAGTCGAAGTCCCCACTCCTCGTCCTTGATCAGGGGAAAAAATCGAAGCTTGGTCTCGCCCATCCATTGGATGACGGTTGCCGAAGATGCATCGGATACGGTCGCTTCGAACAGCCCATAGGCCTTGATATCGATGGTGACACTCAGGCCTTCCGCTGCGAGATCGGCGATGTCCTTCTGTGCGGCAACCGAGACGGCTTCGTCACTATCGTGGAATATGTCGATGTCGTCCGAGCGGCGCGGCCAATCGAGATTGAGGATGACTCCGCCCGCCAGATCGCTGGATTCGGAACGGTTCAGCGCGAGTTGTCGCATGATGCGCTTTTGCAGCTCGGTCAGCGCCATCATCCATCTCCGGCACGGGCGAGGATTTCACGCCCCAGCGCGAAGGCCCCGGCGTCGCCTCGTTCAATCATCGCCCTCGCAATGACACGCGCACGGGCACGGAGATCGGAAAGCCGCTCGAGGTCGACGCTGTCACGTATGCGGGGCCCATACAGCGAAAGCGCCCGATCGCACAGGGTCCGCAATTCCTTTTCGTCGCGATGGTTCCCTCGCAATCGGGCAGCCAAACGGACGACCTCGTCCCGTGCGGACGGAGGAACCAACACCTCGACCCGAACGAGATCGGCCGCCCCACCCGAGCGACGATATTTCTCGATCCGCCGGCGCACAGACACCCAGTTTTCTCCTCGACTATCAATATAGTACGCGTATCCCGGATACGCAATGCCGGAGCGACGGAACGGCAAGAGCGAAAGCGCAACCGGCGTGACGTCGAGCGCCGATACGCGACCCGTGTCGCGCCCCGCTATTTCCCCGTCGTCGACGGCTCAATGCGCGGGGCGGTTCCCCGACCGCAACAGCTTCTCGAGGTCGAGCCTGGATGCGGCGTCGCGGTAGCGGTGCTCGGGATCGCCCTTCAGGAGTTGCTCCACCAGGTCGGGGCGGAAGAGCTGATCGCGGGCCTGCGAGAGCGAAAAGGCTTCCAGGCCGCGCACGAGCGTGATGATCTCCTCGGCTCCCTGCGAGCCGGCGAAGAACCCGCGTTCGGTCATCATCAGCCAACGGCCGTCCGGTGCGGACGTGAACGTCGCCGCCCGCCTCCCGTTCGTCCGATCCCAATAGATGATCGAGCCGTCGTGGCTGGCGGAGACGATCCAGCGATCGTCCGGAGAAAACGTGACGGCTCCGATGCCACGCGTGTGTCCCCGGAGATCGAAGCGAAGCTTGCCGGTCGCCAGATCCCAGACGATGACTCGGCGCTCCGCACCGATGTCGCCGGATGATCGCGCCCGCTCGGCAAGGCCGGCCGCGATCAGCTTCCCGTCATGCGACACCGCGACGCTCGCCACGTCGACGTGACCGGCGAGGGTGTCGCGCGTGAACGTGCGGACGAGGCGGCCGGCGGCCACATTCCACAGGAACACGCCATTGTCCCGGCTGCCGCCGGCCACGAACCGGCCGTCCGGCGAGAACGCCAGCGATACGGTCTGGTCCGCCGCCGTCTTGTCGGCAGGAAGCAGCCTGATCCGTCGTGTCGGGTCCGTGCTCCAGATCTCCGCCGTTCCATTCTGGCGACCCGCGGCGAAGCGCGTGCCGTCGGCCGAAAGGGCGATCGACGTCACATGGTCCGGATCCGCCCCTTCCTTGTCGGCGCCCGGCGCATCGCTTCCTTTCAAGGACAGCCTGGTTTTCCCGTCCTCCGCGCCGACCAGCATGGCAATCCTCTTTTCATTCTGGTCCTCGGCCAGGAGCGCAATCAGCTTGCCGGTCGGCGACAGGCGAAGATCGGATATCGCGTTGACGGTCGGAACAAAAAAGCGCCGCTGCTCGCGGCCGGACTCGGTCGAGACGAGAATGATGTCCGCTGCGCCATTGCTCGCCACGGCGGTTCTCCCGTCATTGGCGAGATCGTAGACGATCGTCTTGTCGGGCGACGAAAGGCTGGCTCTCGTCGGGCTCGCCCGATCGACATGCCAGAGCTCGATCTCGCGCTCGCCGGATCGTCCCCGTGACGGCGCGTGAAGCAGCAGCAGGTGCCTGCCGTTGTTGGACGCGACGGCAGTCCGGGCGGAATATTCGTGGCCCGTCAGCTCGCGGACCACCGCGCCGGTCGCGAAGCTGTGGATCCGAATCCGGTCGCCCCTGCGGGCGACCGCCAGGCCGAGGTCTCGACCGATCTCGATGACGGTCGCGCTTGCGTCGTCGGGCCACCGGATCGTCGACGTTGCGGTACGCGTGCGCACGTCCCAGCGCTTGATCTCGGGAATGCCGTGGCGGGCAACGAGTATTTCGCCTCGACCGGGAACCGGGAATATCCTGGGCTCCGCGTAATCATGGTCGACGGCGTCGCCGTCGTGCGGTCGATCGCAGCGCGGCGGCTTGTCCACGCTCGTCATTTCGCCGCCGCGGCCGAGGCTCACATATACGAGCTCGTCGAGCTCGCACGATGCATTCGCATGGCGGACGACGAAATCGCCTTCGCCCACGATGCTGCTCGCGAAGAAGGAGTACCCGTGCGGCAGCGTGAGCGTCGCCGTCACGTTGCGCGTTCGGACATCGACGGTCCTCGCCGAGGATCGCATGACGGCGGTCAACGTGTTGCGATCGGCCGACAGCCTGGCCGAAATGATGCGATTGTCCTTGTCGAGAACGAAGGCGGAGACCTCCTTCCGGCGAGCGATATCCCACACCTTGAGGAGACCGCTGTCGTCTCCGGATACGAGGAGCTCTCCCGACGCGTCGATCCACAGCGCCGTGATGCCGTGCGGATCCTCGTCGGCCTTGTGCGGCGCCCCTGCCGAGACCGTCCAGATGGTTTCGCCGGTCGCCACGTTCCACAATTTGAGTTGTCCGTCCTTGTGCGCGGAAACGATCGACGCGCCGTCCGGCGTGAACGAGACGGCGGTAAAGAACGCGGGATGCTGCAAAATCCTGAGAGGGCGCCCCGAGGCGATGTCCCACAGCCTCACGCTGGTCGCGGACAGCCCGCCGTCGAGGGTCGCCACCAGCCTGCCGTCGGGAGACAGGGCGGCGCCGAACGAGTAGGCGAGGGTCTCGCTATTCGCCATCACGGCGATCGCCGGCGTGGTGCGCCGGGCGGAGGATTTCGTCGATGCGCCCGGCGCCGGCGACGGCATGAGGCCGAACGCGAGAAGCGCAATGATCGCGGCTCGTCCTGCGGGTCGCATCGGCCTCATGCCTCCCGCCTCGCCGCAATACTGACTTCGCGCATCGGCGTGCGCGGGTGCTTCCGCTTCATTCCACCTTGCCGCCGAACAGTCGCTCGGCGTTGCCGTAGGCGATCCGTTGCGCCTGGTCGACGGGCAGTTGTGCGAGCCAGTTGCGATAGCCCTGCATCAGGCCGTCATACGCGAACCAGCGTTCGTTGATCCAGGTATCGGAGCCGATCAGGAACCGGTCGGAATATTTCGCGAACAGCGCCCGCCAATCGGCGGTCAGCTTGCCGGAGCCGTCGGTGACGCCGCTGCGGTAGGAGAGCTCGCCCCACAGCGCATGCTTGTCGAGCAGCTCCGCGACCCGCTGTGGCGGGGTGGAGAAACCTGTATGCGCCCAGATGATCTTGGCCTTGGCATTGTGCCCGAACAGGATCAGCAGCGCTTCCTCGTCGCAATGGGCGTGCAGGTAGAGGTCGCGCGCGACCGCGAAGTCGACGATCTTCCTTACCCATTCCGACGCAGCCGACTTGCCGTGGATGTGGAACTCGCCGATGCCGCGGTAGTAGCCGCGCCGGTATTCGGATTGCACCAGGTCGTAGATCGCCGGGTCGTCGAACCAGGTCTGGATGTCGCCGCGCACCCGATAGGGCCGGATGAAAGGCACGACCCAGAGCCCCGGCGCTTTGGCGTCGACCAGCGCGTGGGTGCCTGCATTGGGGCGGCTGGTCGCCAGGATGCCGGCGACGTTGTTGCGCTTGAATATCTCCAGCACCTTGTCGAGGGGATAGAACGGCGTCGGCTCGGAATTGTAGTGCAGATGGGCGTCGAACAGCTTGAGCGGCGCCTGGGCGTGGGCCGCGGCGGCCGCCACGGCTGCTCCGATGAGCGCACCAAGGATGCGTTTCAGCATGATCCACCCCCGCTCGTATCGCTCCGTGCAGACGCCACGTCAGTAATCACCGCATTGGCGACAAACTCAAGCCGGCCACCCCTGCGTCAGAGGACCGCGCGGACATGTGCCGGGCGGCGCTACTCGGGCATCGCCTGCCCGGACCCTCCCGCCTCGGCGGGAAAGTCCTTCAACTTGGGAAGCCCGTCTTTGATCGGCAGCACGGTCTCGGCGTAGTTCAGGTGGACGGTCGGCGTGAAGGCGACTGTCGGAATGATTGCCGGATGGACATGCGTCAGGCCGAAGCCTGGATGGTGCACCATGACATGGCCGCCGCATCTCGTGCAGAATTGGCGGTCGCTCATTTCGGTCTTGCTGAACCGGCCGAGCAGCTCCGCCCCCTTGGTGACCTTCACGCTCTCCGCCTTCCACAGGATGAAAGCGCTCAGCGGCGCTCCCGAGTAGGATCGGCAGGAGCCGCAATGGCAGTAGCCCATCTCGACAGGCACGCCCGTCACCTCGATCGCCACCGCTCCGCAGAAACAGGTCCCCGCATGCGTGTCGGCCATGGCGTCTCCTCGCTTGTTTGCACCCGTGGAATTGGCTCCCATCGTTGGCACAGGAAACGGTGGGCGTGCAAAGCGGCGTGATGCTGCGCGCTTCGCCTCATGTGTGCGTGGGCGCCAGCCCACGCGATACGGCGCCTGGGACACGCGGATTTGCAGATGCACGCCGATTTGCCGATGTTAGTATCCGGCACTGCATCGCGATCGAAGCAGGATGCGAACAAAGAGCGCGACCCGGATGATGCGCAGGCGACGCCCGGGCCAGCGTCAACAGGGAGGCTCTGATGAATTGAAGGACCGCTGGAGTTGTCGTCACGATGGGTGTCGTGCTCGCTGCGTCGTTGGGTACGGCGGGTGCGCAGAATTCGACCGGGAGCGTCGCCATCGATGCGAGCCTGCGCGCCGCGGTCGAGCGCAAGGACGTGCCGGGCGTGGTCGCGCTGGTCACCAGCCGCGATAAAGTGCTGTATCAGGGCGCCTTCGGCGTGGCGGACGTCTCGACCGGACGCGCGCTGACCACCGATGCGCTGTTCCGGATCGCCTCCATGACCAAGGCGGTCACGTCGCTCGCCTTGATGCAGCTCATCGAGCAGGGCCGCCTCGGGCTCGACGATCCGGCGGAAAAATTCCTGCCGGAGCTGGTCGGACTGAAGGTGTTCGAATCGTTCGACGCGGCAACCGGGGAGTATCGGCTCCGCCCGGCATCGCGCGCGCCGACCGTGCGGCATTTCCTGACCCACACGTCCGGGCTCGCCTATCCGTTCACCAGCGCGACGTGGCGCGATTTCAAGCCGCGCGCGGGCGAGTCCTATCCGTTCGGTGGCCCCCTGCTGTTCGATCCCGGCGAGCGCTGGCACTACAGCACGAGCACCGACGTGGTCGGCCGGCTGGTCGAGGTGATCTCGGGCCAGAAGCTCGAGGACTATTTCCGTGAGCGCATCTTCGCCCCGCTGAAGATGACCGACACGTCCTACAACGTGCCGCAGGAGAAAGGCCCGCGCCTCGTCGCCCAGCAGCAGCGCGCCGGCGACCGCATGGATGGGCAGATCGTGCTGCAGCCGACGCAGGTGGGGCTCACGATCCCGGCGCCGATCGGCGGCGGCGGCCTCGCCTCGACGGCGAGCGACTATGGGCGCTTCGTGCGCATGTTCCTCAACGGCGGCGAGCTCGAGGGGCAGCGCGTGCTCAAGGCCGAGACGGTGGCGCTGATGGGCCAGAACCACATCGGCAACGTCGCGATGCCGGCGCTCAAGACCCACCTGCCGCGCAGCGCCGACTTCTCCTTCATCAACGAAGGCCGCGACAAGCACGGCCTCGGCTTCCTGATCACGACCGACCAGGTGCCCGGCAAGCGTTCCCCCGGCAGCCTGAGCTGGGGCGGCATCAACAATACCTACTTCTGGATCGATCCGAGCCGCGGCATCGCGGGCGTGATCATGATGCAGTACCTGCCGTTCGCCGACGCCAAGGCGCTGGCCGTCTACGACGCGTTCGAGCGGGGCGCCTATCAGCTCCTGAGTCAGATGTAGAGATTCGCCTGCGTCAGGGCCGGCATGCGTCATGCCGGCCCGCGCGGACGGCGCGCCCCCGCGTCGTGCGTCACATAGAAGGGATTTGCCCTTAAGCACGTCCCGCTCGTTCTGACTCGTCATGCGCGGGCTTGACCCGCGCATCCCGATTGGCGTGGCACTGCCGTGCCTTCCTTATCGAGATGGCCGGGACAACCCTCGCCGCCTTAAGCGGCTCGCCCGGCCATGACGACTATGGATCACTTTCACCGGGACGCGCTGTAGCCGGCAGAGACCATGCTGCCGGGTGCCGCGGTGTGACGCGCTTTGCTCGCCTCGCGCTTCGCCTCATTGCGAGCCTTCGAGGCCGCGGGCGCTGCGGGGCCGCGCCGCGCGTCAGGCGAGTTGTCGTTCCGCCGATGCAACCGTGTTGGACAGCAGCATGGTGACGGTCATCGGCCCGACGCCGCCCGGCACCGGCGTGATGTAGGAAGCCTTTTCGGCGACGCCTGCGAAGTCGACGTCGCCGACCAGCTTGCCGCTGGGCAACCGGTTGATGCCGACATCGATGACCACGGCTCCGGTCTTGACCATCTGCGGCACGATGAGATTCGGCTTGCCGGCGGCGACCACCAGGATGTCCGCCAGGATGGTGAACTGCGCGAGATCGCGGGTCTTGGCGTGGCAGATGCAGACGGTGGCATCGCGCTGCATCAGCATGAGCGCCATCGGCTTTCCGACGATGTTGCTGGCGCCGACGACGACGACGTTCTTGCCCTCGATCTCGACGCCCTCGTGCTCGAGCAGCTTGACGACACCGTACGGCGTGCAGGGCGGAAAAACCGTGTCGCCGACGACCAGCCCGCCGACGTTGTAGAGATGGAAGCCGTCGACATCCTTGTCGGCCGATATGGTCTGCAGAATCTCCGAGATGGCGAACTGCGGGGGCAGGGGAAGCTGGACCAGGATGCCGTGCACGTCGGGGCGCTCGTTCAGCTCGGATATCAGTCCCAACACCGTCCGTGGCGATGCGTCGGCGGAGAAATCGTGGCGGAACGACCTGATCCCGACTTCGGCGCACGCGCGGATCTTGTTGCGGACATAGACGGCGGAAGCAGGATCGTCGCCGGCGACGACGACGGCCAATCCCGGCGCGACGCCGCGTTGCTTGAGGGCGTCGACGCGCGTCTTGAGCTCCTTGCGGATGCTTGCCGAGACGGCGACGCCGTCGATGATCTTTGCCGTCATTGTACTTTCGGGATCGATGGTTGATCGTCTTGCAGCGCAGGGCAAGGCGGGCGAGCCTCCACCGATGTGCCATAAGGGGACTCATGCGCCGCGGCAAGAGAAGATGCGCAGTCGCGCTTTGCACAACGAATGCCTACGGCAGCCCCGCCTTCCCCAGGCCGTCGACGATGCGTTGGAAATCGCGCGCGTCCTTGAACGGCAGGACGCGCTCGCGCTGGCTCAGCGAGAACTCCGGGCTCACCTGGAGAATCTCCGCCCAGGTGGCGCGCGCCTCTTCGGCGCGCCCGAGATGGCCGTAGCAGGATGCGAGCAGCAGGCGGCTCGAATCGGTGCCGGGCGTGCGGGCGATGCGCTCGAGGAGCAGCTCGACGGCCGTCTCGTATCGCTCCAGGCTGAAATGCGCCTGCCCCACGAAGTGCAGCACGATGCTCGGGTAGTGGGGATCGAGGCGCATCGCCAGCGCGATCGATTCCAGCGCCTCGGCCGGCCGGCCCGCATAGGTGAGCGCCATACCGGTTGCCGCATGGCCCTGGGCGAAGTTGGGATCGAGCTCGATCATGCGGCCGAATTCCCTGAGGGCGCCGTCGTGATCGCGCCGCCACAAGAGCACGTTGCCGAGCGCCATGTGGCTCACCGGCTCCTGATCGTTCAATTCGATCGCGCGGCGGGCCCATCGCGCCGCCTCGTCCAGCGCCTGCGCCGGATCGGGCACCCAGCCGCTCACGTATTCCGAGATCGCCACGAGCGACAGCCCGGCATGCGGCGCGGCGAAATTCGCATCGAGCTCGATCGCGCGGCGGTGCATCGCCTTGGCCTGCGCCGCCGACTCGCGCGTGCTGCGCCCGAGCAATTCGCGCGCCCGCAGCCAGGATTCGTAGGCCTCCACGTTGGCGGTGGCGCGCTGGTGCAGGCGCCGCTCTTCGCCCGGAGTCAGGGTGACCCTGAGCGCGCCGACGATCTTCTCGATCACCTCGTCCTGCGTGGCGAAGATGTCGTCGAGACCGCGGTCGAACCGCTCCGCCCACAGATGCCCGCCGCTGCCGGCGTCGATGAGCTGCGCCGTGATGCGCACGCGGTTTCCCGCCTTGCGGACGCTGCCCTCGAGCACGAAGCGCACGCCCAGGTCGCGCCCGATCTCCTGCACCTTGACCGACCGGCCCTTGTAGGCAAACGAGGAGTTGCGCGCGATGATGAACAGGCCCGAGACCTTCGAGAGGTCGGTGATCAGGTCTTCGGTCATGCCGTCGCTGAAATACTCCTGCTCGGCATCGCCGCTCATGTTCATGAACGGCAGCACGGCGATCGACGGCTTGGCGGGCACGGGCAGCGAGCCGTCGGCGCGCGGCGCGCTCGCCAGCCGATCCGGCGCCTTGATCCGGAACACCCGCACCGGCTTGGCGATGTTCTTGAGCGGCCGTTCGCCCAGGTCCTCCAGGGCGATCTCGGACTTGTCGCGGACGAAATCGCGCACGGCGCCCGAAATGTAGATCGCGCCGGGCTCCCCGATGCCCTCCAGGCGCGCCGCCACGTTCACCCCGTCGCCGTAGATGTCGCCGTCGTCCACGATCACGTCGCCGAGATTGATGCCGATACGAAGCTCCATGCGCTGCTCCTTCGGCACGTCGGCGTTGCGCTCGGCCATCCCGTGCTGCACGTCCATGGCGCAGCGCACCGCCTTGACGGGGCTGGCGAACTCCACCAGCACGCCGTCGCCCGTCGTCTTGAAGATGCGTCCCTGGTGCTCGACGATCGCGGGGTCGATCACCTCTCGTCGATGTGCCTTGAGCCGTTCGAGCGTGCCTTCTTCGTCGGCCCCGATCAAACGCGAGTAGCCAACCACGTCTGCGGCGAGAATGGCGGCGAGCCGACGCTCCATCGAGGCTTCGCTCCTTCACAGACGAACAATGCGCCCCCGGCATCCTGCGCGACCCCGATTATATAGAGAGGAATTGGTGGCGGAACACCCGGGCCGAATGGAGAGAAACGGGTTCCGCCGAGAGCGCTTGCGTGCGAGGCTGCCGATCCGAGAGAGCGCGCGCCGGCAGCCGCGTGGTTGCGCGCACATTCCGAATGCAGGGCGTCGCTGCGAATCCGGGCCTCGTGTCTCGGCCCTGCCGCGAGCTAAGCGCCGCCCCACTGAATCGTGCCGAACTCCGCCGGGGCAGGCATGATGTCAGGCTCTTCGGTGGCCTTCCTGAGGATGGCGGACTTGATCGTATCCGCGGTCACTTTGACCGGAATTCCATCCTGGCTCACATGCGCCGGGACTATTCGATCACGTCGTCGGCGCGGACGAGCAAGGGAGGCGGAATTGCGATGCCAATCGCCTTGGCGGTCTTGGCGTTGACCACCAACTCGAACTTGAGCGGAAACTGGACAGGAAGATCGCTTGCCTTGGTGCCCTTCAGGATCCGGTCTACATAGGTTGCCGCTCGCCGATAATTGTCAGGAATGTCATTTCCATACGAGAGGAGACACCCAGCCTCCGCAAAGGCCCGGCTGTAGAGCACCGTTGGTAGCTTGTAGCGTACCCCCAGGGCGGCGACTTGTGCCGTTCGGCCGACCCAGAAGCCATCCGGCACCGCCGTCAGCCCGCCGTTTCGTTCGCGAGCTTGCGCAGCCATTAGGGCTTCAAGCTCGGTCAGGTCGCGCGCAGAAGCAATGACGGGCTCCACCCCGAGTGCAGTGGCGGCGAGCCGAAACGGCGTCAGATAGATCTCCGCGTAGGGTGTCGTTGTCGGGTTGAAAACCATCGTTGCTCGTTTGAGGCCGGGCACGATCTCCTGGAGCAGTTCCAGGAATTTGCCCCCCGTCGTCCCTTCAAAATTGACAAACCCGGTGGCATTGCCACCCGGTTGCGACAGGCTTTTCACAAAACCGCTGCCGACCGGATCGGCAATGTTGCCAAAGATGATGGGTATCGTGCGCGTTTCCTGCAGCAACGCTGCGGTGGTCGGAGTGCTCGACGAAAAGATGAGCTCCGGCTGCAAGGCGACAAGTTCTTGCGCGGATTGCTGGATCAAGTCCCTGCTGGTCGTGGCCCAGCGGTAATCGACATGGAGGTTGCGGCCCTCCCCCCATCCGAGTTTTTCAAGAGCTTGTCGCAGTGCCCTGACGAAGCTTTGCCCTTCTGCGCTGGATTTGGCGTACATCATCAGGATGCCGATCCGCCGCATGCGACCTTCCGCGTGCGCTGTATGCGGTGCGGACAGGCTCAGGCCCCCAAGGATTGCGATGAAATCGCGCCTACGCACGGCCTCCCCCACGACTGACCGGACTGAAAGCGGTGAAACCGTCACCGATGCGGGACGCCAAGGCCGCACCGGGCCCGGGATAGAGGAACCCGATCCGCGCGACCCGGCCCGATCGTTGCGCCTGCACCGCGAGCGGCCGTGCCGCCAGCGGCCACAGCGCCACACCGCCGAGCAGTGCGACGATCTCCCGACGCCTCATCGACGACATGCGGGCCCCTCCATGTGTTGAGCCTAGGGCAGAGCGGCCGGGATGTCCTTAAGGGCGCCCTGAATTATTCTTAAAAAACAGGGACTCCCTGCGCCCGGCCGCGGCAGGGCCTCACCTCGTACCGCAAATCTGCCCATAATTTCGTGCGCGGCGTGGCGGCGGGGGGAAGCGCTCCGCGACGGCCTTCTGAATTTAGGAAAGATTGTGCTTGACCGGCTCCTTCCTCTGAGCGATGAGTAAACAAACAGTGAACATGAGGCTCAGATGACCACACCCAATCCATCGGTTTCCCCGCCTGGCCAGGTGCTCGCGACCGTCGGCCCTTCCACCAACCAGCTCGGGCCGCCGGTGCTGCAGCCGGGCGAGGACGCCGATCTCTACGACCGCCTGCATGCCCGCGTGAGCGCCGCCGTCGCGCCGCGCGACGTGGTCGAGGAGTTCTGGGTGCGCGACGTCGTCGACCTGATGTGGGAGACGCTGTCGCTGCGGCGCCTGAAGGGGCTGCTGCTGCTCGGGTCGGCGCACGAGGGGGCCTACCGGGTGCTCGTGCCGCTGGTCGAATCCGGACGTGCCTACGACCTGGCGAAGGGCTGGTTCGCCCGCAAGGACAAGGCGGTGCAGGAGGTCGAGCAGGCGCTGACGCGGGCGGGCCTCACCGGGGAGGCGGTGACGGCGCAGACGCTGTCCGTCAAGCTCGACGACGTCGAGCGGATCGACCGCCTGATCATGAACGCCGAGGCGCGCCGCAACGCCATGCTGCGCGAGGTCGAGCGCCACCGCGACGTGGTCGCCGCGCGCCTGCGGCAGGCGGCGGAGGAGATCGAGGACGCCGAGTTCTCGGAAGTCGAGGACACGGCCTGACCGGCCGCCAACACGCGCGGACGCTTGAATAGGGCGGCCTTCCTGACGCGACCTCTATCGCGTAGGGCGGCCAGGACCGCCCTACCAATGTGCGATGCGGTGCCTGGGTCGCCCGCTGCCTCAGATGAAATTGCTCGTCGCGATCGTGCCGGTGACGCCGGTGATGTCGAGGAGCAGGTCCTGGGCGTCGACGAACGTGCCGAGGCCCGCCTGGTCGATCGCCACATACGAGCGCCCCGCGAAGGTGAACTGCGCCGCCACCACGTTGGCGCCGCCGCCGGAGAGCGCGAACGCCGCCGCGATCGCGTTGTTGGCCGACGTGTTCAGGTCGACCCCGGTGCCGGCGCCCATGTTGGCGGCGAAAGTGACCTGCGTCCCGGTGTCGAACTTGTCCTCCGCCCAGTTCAGGTCGGTGATGAGCTCCACCGGCCCGCCGCCGGCCGCATTGTTTCCGTCATGGACGGCGGAGGGGTAGACGAACAGATCGTTGCCGCTGCCTCCCGAGATCGTGTCGACCGCATCGCTCCCCTGGATCGAGTCGTTCCCCTCGTTGCCCTGCAACGAGTCGGTATTGGTGGCGAGGCCGGCATCCTGGCTCATGCGGATGAAGTCGTTGCCGAGACCGCCGAACACGGTGTTTTGGCCGGGGGAAGCGACACTTGCGAGCGTGTCGTTGCCCTCATTGCCGAAGTAAAGATTGTTGCCGCCGGCGCCGACGTCGAGGACACAGTCGTTGCCGAAGCCGGCCACGGCCGTGTCGTTGCCGAGCCCTACGCTGATCGTATCGTTCCCACCGTTGCCGAAGAGCAAATCGGCGCCGACGCCGGTGAAGATACTGTCGCTGCCGTCGGCCGAGTTGTTGCCGCCGACCACCGTCAGCCCGCCCGTATTGGTGACGGCATCGACCGTGTCGTTGCCCTCGTTGCCGAACACGAGCGGGCTCCCGCCTGCCCCCCCGGCCTGGTAGGAGTCGTTGCCGAGGCCGCCGAAGAAGGTGTCGGCGCCGCCGGCCACCGCCTCGAACTGGTCGCTGCCCTCGTTGCCGAACACCAGGTTGGCGCCGCTGTTGTCGATGAACAGGTCGTTGCCGAACCCCCCGATCTCGGTGTCGTTGCCGGCGCCGGTCGAAAACTGGTCATTGCCGCCATTGCCGAAAGCGAGGTCCGCGCCGGAGCGGTCTGGATGACGTCGTTGCCGTCGCTGGAATTGTTGCCGCCGACCACGGTCTGGGGGCTGGTGGACCCGACCAGGTTGATCTGGTCCACGCCGTCGCCGCCGAAGATCACCATCGAGCCGTTGTTGAAGCCCTGGTTCATGATGCTGTCGTTCTCGGTGCCGCCGTTCACCGTGCCGGTGTTGCCGGTCTGCAGCAGGATGGTGTCGTTGCCGGAGTCCCCGGTGATGGTCGCCAGGCCGGTTCCCTGGAAGATGCAGTCGTCGCCGGCCAGGCCGACGATGGTGCCGGGACCCGTGTCGCTGCCCTGATTGAGAACGTCATTACCGGCCGTGCCGGTGACCACATACGCCATGATTCCCCCTCCGGACGCAGCTTTTCGCGCAAGCCGCGCCCTGCTCGTGTGCTTCGGGTGTCAGACGATCCCCCGGCCGGCCCCGCCGACCTGTCGACGTTATCAGACCCGCGGGGCGGTGCAACCAACGTTGACCTTGCAGGGGCGGCCAGTGTGGTCGCCTGGATGATGCACCACAGAAAGGGGCGGCCACGAGGGCCGCCCCTATCCTGTCGCAATCTGGTCGGCCCATCGGGGTGACCACACGGGTCGCCCTAAAAGGCCGACGGCATCAGGTAGCCTCAGATGAAATTGCTCGCCGCGATCGTGCCGGTGACGCCGGTGATGTCGATCAGCAGGTCGCTGGCGTCGACGAACGTGCCGAGGCCCGCCTGGTCGATCGCCACATACGTGCGCCCCGCGAACGTGAACTGCGCCGCCACGACCGCCGCAGGGTTGCCGGATAGCGCAAACGCCGCCGCGATTGCGTTGTTCGCGGAGCTGTTGAGGTCGGTGCCGGTGCCGGCCCCCATGTTGGCGGCAAATGTCACCGCCGTCGGCGTATCGAACTTGTCCTCCGCCCAGTTCACGTCGGTGATGAGCTCCACCGGCCCGCCGCCGGCGGCATTGTTTCCGTCATGGCCAACATTTTCGTAGACGAATACATCGTTGCCACTACCCCCCGAGATCGTGTCGATCGCATCGCTCCCTTGGATCGAGTCGTTCCCCTCGTTGCCTTGCAGCGTGTCCCGATTGGTGGCGAGGTTGCCATCCTGGCTCATACGAATGGAGTCGTTGCCGAGACCGCCGAACACCGTGCTCTGGCCGGCGGCGGCGAAGGTAAAGAGCGTGTCGTTGCCCTCATTGCCGAACAAAAGATTATTGCCGCCTCCCCCGCTGTCGCCGACACAGTCGTTGCCAAAGCCGCCAACCGCCGTGTCGTTGCCCACCCCCCCGCTGATCGTATCGTTGCCGCCGTTGCCGAGGACGAGGTCCGCCCCACTGCCGGTTATGATACTGTCGCTGCCGTCGGCCGAGTCGTTGCCGCCCACCACCGTCATCGCCGATGTATTCGTGCCTCCGCCGACGGTATCGGCGCCCTCGTTCATGAAATAGATCGGGCTGCCGTTCGCCGAGGCGACGAAGTCGTTGCCGAGGCCGCCGAAGAACGTGTCGGCTCCAGCCGTCGTGAAGGCGTAGCTGTCATTGCCCTGGTTGCCGAAGAGCAGGTTGGAGCCGCCGTTGTCGGCAAACAGGTCATTGCCGAAGCCGCCGACGAACGTGTCGTTCCCGGTAGCGGCGGAGATCTGATCATTGCCGCCATTGCCGAACACGAAGTCCGCCCCGGAGCCGGTCTGGATGACGTCGTCGCCGTCGTTGGAATCGTTGCCGCCGACGACGGTCTGGGCGCTGGTGGACCCCACCGTATTGATCTGATCGGCACCGTCGCCGCCGAAGATCACCATCGAGCCGTTGTTGAAGGCCTGGTTCGAGATGCTGTCATTTTCGGTGCCGCCGTTCACCGTTCCGGTATTGCCGGTCTGCAGGAGAATGCTGTCGTTGCCGGAGTTCCCGGTGACGGTGGCAAGACCGCTTCCGGTGAAGATGCAGTCGTCGCCGGCCAGGCCGACGATGGTGCCGGGCCCCGTGTCGCTGCCCTGGTTGAGAACGTCATTACCGGCCGTGCCGGTGACCACATACGCCATGATTCCCCCTCCGGTCGCAGCTTCCGCGCAAGCCGCGCCCTGTTTTGTGCTTCGGGTGTGTCAGACAATCCCCCGGCCGGCCTCGCCGACCCATCGACATTATCAGACCCGCGCGGCGACGCCAAGGAGACCGCGCCGTCGCGGCCCTTGTGACCGCGCTGGCTGGTCCGAGGCTCGCGTCGTGCGCTGCTGGTTGCAGGCTGCGCCGACCGCTGCCGCAGTACTCCGCAGCCTGGCATGCCGTGGGACCGGATGATTTTCCGCTTTTCGGAACTTTTTCTCTTACCTTCCGCCTCGATTTCTGATAAGCCAAAGGCCGCACACGGATCGCGAGGGGACGATGACGACCAAGCCTGGTTTCCCGGCAAACGGGGTGGTGACCCGCACGAGGCGGCGTGGCGCCGTCCGCGTCAAGCGGCGCAGCGGAGGCCCGCGCTCGCGCGCCGGCAAGGCGTGCGCGTCCGTCAATGCCCGCCGGCATGGCCTGTCGATTCCCATCGTGGCCGATCCCCGGCTCGATCCCGAGATCCGCGCGCTGGCGCAGCGGATTGCCGCCGGGCGCCGCAATCGGCGGCAGCCGGCGCGCGCGGTCGCCGAGGCGCAGCTCGCGCTCGCGCGCGCCCGCCGGCTTCGCCACGAGCTGATCGCCGCGGCCTTGCGCGATCTGCGCGCGGCAGAGAAACGCCACCCCGACAATGTCGGTGACGTGCTGGAGGATCTTCTCGGCATCCTGCGCGCCATCCAGGGCGGCGCAAGTTCCGCGTCGCCCACTCTCACCCGGCTCGAACAGATCACCACGTTGCGCGATTGGGCCCGGCGGCGACGCAACGACGTCGATCTCGACGGCGTGGCGCGCCAGCTGGTGCGGCTCGACCGTTACGAGCGGCGCTGCCTGTCCCGCCGCAAGGGAGCGATCCGGGTGCTCGATGAATGCAACTAATACGTGTGTATATACAACCGATTTTGAATTTTGGCAGAACGGCAGAACGAACTGAAAAGCACATTTGCATGGAGGATCAGCAAGATAGGGATTCTTATCCGTCACCCCACCGCCACCGGCTTGCCGGTCTTCGCCGAGGTGACGATCGCCTCGAACACCTCGACCCCGTGCAGCACCTCGTCGAGCGGCACCGGGTAGGGCGTCCCGTCGGTGACCGTCTTGGCGAACGCGGTGAGCTCGGCGAACAGGGTGTCGAAGCCCGGGGTCTGCTTCACCTCCGGCTGGACCACGGCGAGGTGGCCGAGCTTGGAGTCAGGGACGGGGGCGAAGCGGAATTCATCGAGGTTCGGCTTCAGCACCTCGGCGTATCCCTTCGAGCCGTACACGCCGAAGCGATAGTTCGGGATGGTGGCGAGCGAGCAGAAGAACAGCCCGGACATGCCATCCCGGAACTTGAGCAGCACCGTCGTCGTATCGTCCACATGCGGCGAGGCGCGGCGCGCCGTGATGCAATGGACTTCCGCGACGCGCCCGAACAGATTCACCATGGTGTCGACCGTGTGAATGCCGATGCCGGTCATGGCGCCGGCCGGCGTCTCGTTCGGGTCGGCGCGCCAGTAGCCCGGCTGGATGTTGGGTCCGGGGTTGGCGGTATGCTCCCCGATGCAGGTCTCGATGGCGCCCAGGGCGCCGTCGCGCACGCGGCGGCGGAGCTCCGCCATGGAAGGATGGAAGCGCCGGTTGAAGCCGATCGCGAGCACGATGCCGGCCTTTTGGGCGGCGTCGAGCGCGCTCTTCGCATCGGCCGCGTTGAGGGCGAACGGCTTCTCGCAGAACACCTGCTTGCCGGCAGCCGCCGCGCGGCGCACGTGGTCGCCGTGCTGGGTGTGCTGGGTCGCCAGCACCACCGCGTCGACCTCCGGGTCGGCGAGCACCTGGTCGTAGCTCGCCATGAGCCGGATGCCCTTCTCGCGGCAGAACTCTTGCGCCTTCGCCGGCGTGCCGGTCGCGCCGGCGACGAAGGAGATGGCGTCGGTCTTGCCGTGGACCGCGTTGACGAGGGTCTTCCCCCACCATCCGATCCCCACGATTGCGGCGCGCACCATCTGGCAACTCCCCGTTTATCCGAGCCCGGCTCATCCGGCCCGGCAACCAACTTGAGCGTTGCGCCGCTGTCAACATCCCAATAGGTTTTCGCGCTCTGTTTCAAACAAGCAGGATGACGGGGAGGACTGGCCGAATGAGCTATCGCGAGGTGAGCGAAGTCCGCGACGGCATGCAGATCGACTGGGACGTGCCGATCACCATGGACGACGGGCTCGTGCTGCGCGCCGACGTGTTCCGTCCGATCGAGAAGGGCAAGTATCCGGTCCTCCTGAGCTACGGCCCGTACGGCAAGTGGCTGCATTTCGAGGACGGCTACAAGACCGCGTGGAGCCGCATGGTGGACCAGCATCCCGACGTGGTGGCGGGCTCGACCAACAAGTACCAGAGCTGGGAAGTGTGCGATCCGGAGAAATGGGTGCCGGACGGCTACGTGTGCGTGCGCGTCGACTCGCGCGGCTGCGGCCGCTCGCCCGGCCACGTCGAGCACTGGTCGCCGCGCGAGGCGCAGGACTTCGCGGCGTGCATCGAGTGGGCGGGCACGCAGAAATGGTCGAACGGCAAGGTCGGCCTGAGCGGCATCTCCTATTACGCGATGAACCAGTGGCAGGTGGCGGCGCTGCAGCCGAAGCACCTGGCGGCGCTGTGCATCTGGGAAGGCGCCGCCGACTTCTACCGCGACCTCTCCCATCACGGCGGCATCTACTGCACCTTTGCGCAAAACTGGTACGACATGCAGGTGCGTACCGTGCAGTACGGGCTGGGTCCCCGCGGCTATCGCAGCCGCATGAACGGCGACTGGGTGTCGGGGCCCGACGTGCTGACATCAGAGGAGATGGGCGGCAACCGGTTCGATCTCGGCACCACCTATTTCGCGCACGCCCTCTATGACGACTACTGGAAGGCGATGATGCCGGACTTCTCCAAGATCAAGGTGCCGCTCCTGTCCACCGCCAACTGGGGCGGGCAGGGGCTGCACCCGCGCGGCAATTTCGAGGGCTACGTGCGCTCGGCTTCGCGCGACAAATGGCTGGAGGCGCACGGCATCGAGCACTGGACCCACTACTACACCGACTACGGCGTGCAGATTCAGAAGAAGTTCTTCGCCCATTTCCTCAAAGGGGAGAAGAACGGCTGGAACAAGGTGCCGAAGGTCCGCCTGCAGGTGCGCCACATCGACAAGTTTGTCGAGCGCTACGAGGACGAGTGGCCGATCCCGCGCACCAGGTGGACCAAGTATCACCTCGACGAGGACTACGGTCTGGCGACCAAGGCCAAGGCGCGCGGCAAGCTCACGTTCGACGCGCTCGGCGACGGCCTGACGTTCCTCACCGCGCCGCTCGCGAAGGAGACCGAGATCACCGGGCCGATCGCCGCGCGGCTCGCCATCTCGTCCTCCACCAGCGACGCCGACCTGTTCCTGATCGTGCGCGTGCTCTCCCCCAACATGAAGGAGATCGTGTATCAGGGTGCGCTCGACCCGCACACGCCGATCGCGCAGGGCTGGCTGCGCGCGTCGCACCGCAAGCTCGACGGCAAGCTCAGCCGTCCCTATCGCCCCTACCATACCCACGACGAGAAGCAGCCGCTCAAGCGCGGCGAGGTCTACACGCTCGACATCGAGATCTGGCCGACCTGCATCGTCGTGCCGGCGGGCTACCGCATCGCGCTCACCGTGCGCGGGCGCGACTACGTCTATCCGGGCGGCAGCGGCGGACGACTCTCCAACATGAAGAACGAGTTCACCGGCTGCGGGCCGTTCCTGCACGACGACCCGCGCGACCGGCCGGTCGCGATCTACGGCGGCAAGACCACCATCCACTTCGGCAAGAAGCACGAGAACTGGGTGATGCTGCCGGTGATCCCGGGGAAGTAACGATGACTACTATGTGAACCGTCACCCTGAGGCGCTCGACGCGCTCTTCGCGCGTCGAGCCTCGAAGGGCGACGGCCGGGGCCGTGCATCCTTCGAGGCTCGGCGCGCGCTGTGCCAATGTTAAGTCATCCCGAAGGATGCGCCGAGCGCCTCAGGATGACGGTGGAGAGCTCAGCTCTTCAGAACTTCACCCGGTCCGCTCCCTTCAAGCCGAGCGTCTCGCGCGCCTCCTTCGGCGTGGCGATCTGGAAGCCCAGGTCCTCGACGATGCGGCGGATCTTCGCCACCTGCTCGGCGTTGCTCGCAGCGAGCTTGCCGGGGCCGATGTAGAGGCTGTCCTCGAGGCCGACGCGGACGTTGCCGCCCATCATCGCCGCCTGGGTGCAGAAGTTCATCTGGTGGCGGCCGCCGGCCAGCACCGACCACAGATAATCGCCGCCGAACAGGCGGTCGGCGGTGCGTTTCATGAACATCAAGTTGTCGAGGTCGGGGCCGATGCCGCCGAGGATGCCGAAGATCAGCTGCAGGAACACCGGCGGCTTGAACCAGCCGCGGTCGACGCAATGGGCGAGGTTGTAGAGGTGGCCGGTGTCGTAGCACTCGTGCTCGAACTTCACGCCGTGGCCTTCGCCCAGCGTCTTGTGGATCTTCTCGATGTCGGCGAACGTGTTGGGAAAGATGTAGCCGTTGGAGCGCGTGAGGTACGGCTCCTCCCAGTCGTATTTCCATGTCTTGTAGCGCGCCGCCATGGGGAACAGGGCGAAATTCATCGAGCCCATGTTGAGCGAGCACATCTCGGGCGAGAACGTGGTCGCCGCCGCCATGCGCTCCTCCACCGTCATGGTCACGGCGCCGCCGGTGGTGATGTTCACCACCGCGTCGCAGCTCTGCTTGATGCGCGGCAGGAACTGCATGAACACCTTCGGATCGCCGGTCGGCCGTCCGTCCTTGGGGTCGCGCGCGTGCAGGTGCAGGATGGCGGCGCCGGCCTCCGCCGCGCCGATCGCCTGCTGGGCGATCTGGTCGGGCGTGATCGGCAGGGCGTCGGACATGGTCGGCGTGTGGATCGAGCCGGTCACCGCGCAGCTGATGATTACCTTGTTGGACTTCTGGGCCATGCTTCCTCTCCAAGTGGGGCGCCGATCATAGCCGCGACCGGGCGCGGCGAAAATCCCGATTTCGCATCGGTGTCATAGGGGAATTGCAGGTTTGCGCCGAATATCTACCAGCCGATTGCCTTGGGCAGCCACAGGGCGAGCCCGGGAAACTGGAAGCACAATACCAGCGCGATCAGCTGCATGAGGACGAACGGAATGATGCCGCGATAGATGTCGCCGGTGCTCACTTCGGGCGGCGCGACCCCGCGCAGGAAGAACAGCGCCCAGCCGAACGGCGGGGTGAGGAACGAGGTCTGCAGGTTCACGCAGATCAGCGTCGCCAGCCACACCATGTCGACGTTGGCGGCGAGGAACACCGGCAGGAACAGCGGCACCGCGATGTAGGAGATCTCGATCCACTCGATGAAGAACCCGAGAACGAAAATGATGAACATCAGGAACCAGATGTCCGCATTGATCCCGCCCGGCAGGAAGGCGAAGAAGTCCTGAACCAGGCGCTCGCCCTGCAGGCCGCGAAAGGCGAGCGAGAAGGCCTGCGCGCACATCAGGATGAACATCATCATCGCGGTGATGCGCGTCGTGGTGAAGGTGGTGTCGCGCAGCACCGCCCACGACATGCGTCCGCCGATGGCGGTGACCACGATCGCGCCGAGCGCCCCCATTGAGGCGGCCTCGGTCGGTGCCGCGATGCCGCCGATGATCGAGCCCAGCACCGCGCAGACCAGCGCGATCGGCGGCAGCACGACGCGGACGAGCTTGCCGGCGAGCTCGCCGCGGGAGACGAGGTCGCGCTCCTCCTTCGGCACCGCCGGCACCAATTTGGGGCGGACCACTCCGAGGCCGAGGATGTAGACGATGTAGATGCCGGCGAGCATGAGGCCGGGGATCATCGCGGCGGCGAACAAGGTGCCGACCAACTCGTTGAGGATGTCGGCGAGCAGGATCAGGATCAGGCTCGGCGGGATGATCTGGCCGAGCGTGCCGGACGCGCAGATCGTCCCGCATGCCAATCCTTTGTCGTAGCCGCGCCGCAGCAGGGTCGGTAGCGTGAGCAGCCCGAGCGTCACCACGGTCGCCCCGACGATGCCGGTGGTCGCGCCCATCAGCACGCCGACCACGATGATGCCGATGCCGAGACCGCCGCGCAGGTTGCCGGCCGCATGCGCGATCACGTCCATCAGGTCTTCGGCGAGGCGCGAGCGTTCCAGCATCACCCCCATGAAGACGAACAGCGGCATGGCGATCAGCGTGTAGTTCGTCACCACGCCGAAGATGCGGTGCGGCAGAAGGTTGAACAGCAGCGGTCCGAAGCCGATGTAGCCGAACACGAGGCCGGCGGTCGCCAGCGTGAGCGCGACCGGAATTCCCGCCATCAGCAGGACGAAGAACGACACCAGCATCAGGATTGCGAGGATCTCGTTTAAGGGCATCAGCCGGGGCTCCGCCAGGCGCGATACGCGTGGATCGCCTGTGCCAACGATTGCAGGAAGAACAGCGCGAAGCCGATCGGGATCAGGCTCTTCAGAATGTAGCGCGCCGGAATGCCGCCGGGATTGGCCGAGCCCTCACCGACGTTCCAGGACTGCGCCACGTAATGGAGCGACAGGTAGATGATGATGACCGACACGGTCATCGCGATGGCCGCGGTGATCACATCGACCAGGTCCTTGGTCCGCTGCGAGAACGAGGCATAGAGCACGTCGACGCGGACATGCTCGCCGTGGCGCAGCGCATACGACATGCCGAACAGGCAGATCGGCGCCATCAGCTGCCACTCGAGCTCCTGCGACCAGACCGATCCGGTGTTGAAGGCGTAGCGCAGGAGCACGTTGGTGGCCATCACCACAGCCAACAGGAACGACGACCAGGCGGTGATGCGGCCGATGAGATCGATCGAAGCGTCGATTGCATCGGCCAGTCTGTCTGCGGGCGTCACATCAGGCCTTGTGCAGGATCTTGCTGTGGTAGACCGCCTCGCTGTAGCCCGCCCAGTTCGTGTACTTCTCCATATAGGCCATGTACGAGTCGTGCACCTTCTTGGTGACCGGATCGCGCGCGACCGCTTCGGCGAGCACCTTTTCGTTGGACTCGCGCAACGCCTTCACCACGCTGTCCGGCAGCGGCGCCGCGGTGACGCCCTGATTCTTGATCAGGTCCTCCATCGCCTCGGCGTTGTTCTTCTGGCACCATGCTTCGCTGATGACGTTGCACGCCGCGCAGGCGTTCTCGACGATCGCCTTGAGGTCGGCCGGCAGGCTCGCCCACTTGGCCTTGTTGATGATCAGCTCGCTCGACGTGGCGGTCTCGTGCCAGCCGGTGGTGTAGTAGAATTTCGCCGCGCGATGCAGCCCGAGCTGGCGATCGAGATAAGGGCCGACGAACTCCGCCGCATCGATGACGCCGCGTTCCAGCGCCGGAAAAATTTCGCCCGGCGGCAGCAGCCGCACGTCGACCCCGAGCTGCTGGTAGACCCGGCCGGCGAGCCCGGGAATGCGCATCTTCAGGCCCTTGAGGTCTTCCGGCTTCTCGATCGACTTCTTGAACCAGCCGGTCATCTGCACGCCGGTGTTGCCGCACAGGAACGGCACGAGATTGAAGCGGTCATAGACCTCGCGCCACAGCGCCAGCCCGCCGCCGTCGTACATCCAGCCGTTCAGCCCCTGGAAATTGAGCCCGAACGGCACGGCGGTGAAATACTGCCCGGCGAAGATCTTACCGGTCCAGAAATAGGCGTTGGCATAGTTCATCTCGACGATGCCGGACGACACCGCGTCGAATCCTTCGGCCGGCGGAATGAGCTCGCCGGCGCCGTAGAACTGGATCTTGATGCGCCCGTTCGACATCTCCTCGATGCGCCGCACTAGATCCTTGGCGCTGCCGGGCCCGGTCGAATAGAACGCGGCGTTCGGGCCGTAGAAGCTGGTCATGCGCCAGTTGAACGTGGTCTGGGCGGTCACCACGGCCGGCGCCGCGATGGTGCCAACGGTTCCCGCCATGGCAAGTTTCGTGAAATCGCGACGTCGCATGAGCTGCTCCCCTGTTCGGCGTTCGAGAAACGCGCAACCCACCAAAGCAAACCATATGCCATCAGGGCGCCCGCCGGGCTGCCTGTGGGGCACGCTCTACTCACATGTACGCGATAGCTGCGCTGTTTCCCCAGGCCGATTTGAGCCTCAACCGGCCTTGGACGCAAGCGCCGCCTGCCGGCAGGCGCGCCACACCTTCTCCGGCGTCGCCGGCATCGCGAGCCGCACCCCGGCGCCGCCCGGGATCGCGTCGGCGATCGCGTTCATGATCGCCGCGAGCGAGCCGATCGTGGCGGCCTCGCCCACGCCTTTGACGCCGAGCGGGTTGGTGGTGGCCGGCACGACGTGACTGTCGTCCCGGATTTCCGGCATGACCTCGGCACGCGGCATGGCGTAGTCCATGAACGAGCCGGTCACCAACTGGCCGTCGCGGTCATAGACGATCTGCTCGAACAGCGCCTGCCCCAGGCCCTGGGCCAGCGCCCCGTGGATCTGCCCGTGCACGATGGTCTGGTCGAGGATCGTGCCGCAGTCGTCCACCGCCGTGTAGGCGACGAGCGCGATGCTGCCGGTGTCCGGGTCGATCTCGATTTCGGCGATGTGGCAGCCGTTGGGGAACGCCTGCGGCGTGTCGACGGCGAGCCTGGTGTCGAGCGTCTCGGCGATCTGCCCCCGTGCGGCCATCTCGGCAGCCTTTGCGGCGACGTCGAACAGCGACATGCAGCGGTCGGTGCCCACCACCTCGAAGGCGCCGTCGCGATAGGCGATGTCGGATTCGGAGGCTTCGAGCAGCGTGGCGGCCGCCTTGCACCCTTTCGCCAACATCGCATCGACCACCCGCACGATCGCGTGGCTGACCATCATCGCGGAGCGCGAGGCGACCGACGCGAAGCCCTGGATGCCGAGCTCGGTGTCGCCGTGGCGATGGTGGATGCGCCCGGCCGGAATGCCGAGCCGCTCCGCCGCGAGCCGCGGAAAGACGGTCGCGTGGCCTTGGCCGGTCGACTGTACGCCGAGGCCGAGCGCGAGCGTCCCGTCGCCCGGGAAACTCAGGGACGCGCCTTCGGTCGGCGCCCCGCCCGAATGCTCGAGGAAGCAGGAGATGCCGACCCCGTGCAGCTTGCCGCGCCGCGCCGCCTCCCGGCGCCGCGCTTCGCGCGCCGCGTATCCGGCGAGCACGAGCGCCTTCTCGAAGATCGGGGCGAAATCGCCGCTGTCGTAGGTGGTGCCGACCGCCGTCGCATAGGGAATCTTCGATTGCGGGATGAGATTGTGCCGGCGCAGCTCGACCGCATCGATGCCGCTCAGGCGCGCCGCCTCGTCCACCACGCGCTCGAGCACGTAGTTCGCCTCGGGCCGGCCGGCGCCGCGATAGGGCCCGAGCGGCACCGTGTTGGTGAATATGCTCTGCACCTCCACGGCCAGCAGCGGGATGTCGTACATGCCGGGAAAGCAGCGGGCAAAATTATTGGTCTGGATGTGCGAGCCGAGTGCCCCCAGGTAGCCGCCGACGCCCGCCAGGTGGCGGATGCGCAAGGCGACAAACCGGCCGTCCGCGTCGAGCGCCAGCTCGGCTTCCGTCACCGTGTCGCGCGCCTGGTTGTCGCTGAGGAACGATTCGCCGCGCCCCGCCATCCAGTGAACCGGGCGCGCCGTCAGGCGCGCCGCGACCAGCAGCACCGGATACTCGGGATAGACCGATGTCTTCATGCCGAACGCGCCGCCGACGTCGTCGGTCGTCACGCGCAGCTGCTCGCGCTTGAGATTCATCACCGGCAGCAACGCGTCGCGCAGCGGGCCGACGCCCTGCGAGCAGGCGCGCAGCGTGTAGTGGTCGTGCGCCGGATCGTAGCTTGCGCTGGCGCCGCGCGGCTCCATGGTGGCGACCACGATGCGCTGATTGAGCTCGCTCACGCGCGCCACGTGCGCGGCCCCGGTGATCGCCGCCTCGACCTCGCGCGCCTTGCTGCCGTCGTCGGCGACCGGTCCCGGCCAGTCGAGCGCGATGTTGCCCGCCGCCTCCGGCCACAGTTGCGGCGCGCCCTCGCGCACCGCCTCGCGGATGTCGATGACGGGCGTCATCGGCTCGTAGTCCACGGCCACCAGCTCGGCGGCGTCCTGCGCCTGCTCGCGCGTCTCGGCGATCACCGCGGCGACCGGCTCACCGACGTGCAGCACGCGCTCGCCGGCGAGCGCCGGGCGGTTCGTCTGCACGATCTTGGACCCGCCGCGTCCGCTCATCGGCGGGTGGCGCGAGATATTGCCGACGCCGGCCGCCGCCATCTCGGCCGCGGTCAGCACCGCCAGCACGCCGGCGGCGCGCCGGGCTTCCGCGACGTCGATGGATTTGATGCGGGCGAACGCATGGGGCGAGCGGACGAACACCGCATGGGCGCGGTTCGGCAGGTCGACATCGTCGGCATACTGTCCCAGGCCGCGCAGCAGGCGGTCATCCTCGACGCGCGGGGAATGGCCCGCGCCGCTGTGGTTTTCGGCTGTCATTGGTCTCTAACGACGGACGTGTTGAAAATCCGAAAGGCATGGCCGTTTGGCGGCCCTGCCAGGTGAGGCGCATCAGGATGCATGGCGCACCGCGCGCGTCAACCATCCTGCGCAGGCTTATTTCTTGTGCTTGTGCGCGCGCCGGTGTTCGAGAGACTCCAGCGCTGCATCGGCCCGGCTGCAATACTGCTTGTGCAGCCGCTCGAGCTCCTCTTCCGACAGATCTTCGGCGGCGGCGAGCCGGTTGTGCGCTCCATGCACGGCGATGATCAGCTCGGACAGTTTGACTTGCAGCGCCATCGTGTCGCGGTTCTGCGTGTTCTGGATCAGGAAGACCATGAGGAATGTCACGATCGTGGTCGACGTATTGATCACCAGCTGCCAGGTGTCGCTGTAATGGAACAGCGGGCCGGTGACCGCCCAGATCACCACCACAAGGAAGGCGGTGATGAATGCGGCCGGCTTGCCGGAAAGCCGGGCGGTCTCGTGGGCGAACCGGCCGAACCATTCATGATGATGCGGCTCCGTTGCCAATGGCTTCGACGACGAAGTCGAATGCGGCTTCGGATCGGAGCTCCGGCCGTTCGGATGTCCCTGGTTCATTGGCGTCTCCAAGCGATGAGAGTACCGCAGCGTGCGCGGCGGCGGATCGATTGCCGATGGGAATGTAGTCTGGCGAACGCGGGAAAACCAACGCGCGGCACGCGCCAGCGTTCCTGTTGGAACCGAAGCGCTACCTGCGCCTTCGCCCTTCGGTCGGCAGCGACTGTTTGATCTTGCCGATGTCGGCCCAAGGATCCTTGCGCAGTTTCGCCAGGCGCTGCTGGAGATTGAGCACCGTATGGCGGCTCGCGCTTCCCAGGCTGCCCAGCTCTTCCCACGTGATCGGCACCGACACCGGGGCTCCGGGACGCGCGCGGGTGGAATAGGGTGCGACGGCGGTCGCCTCCCGGCTGTTGCGCAGGTAGTCGACGAAGATGCGTTTCTGCCGTGCGCTCTTCTTCACGGTCGCGGTGTAGCGCGACGGGTCGTCGGCCGTCATCGCCTCGGCGATGCCGCGGGCAAAATCCTTGGCCGGATCCCATGGGATCGGGGTGGTGGGAACGACGACGTGCAGGCCCTTGCCGCCCGACGTCTTGAGGAACGAGACGAGCTTCATCGCCTCGAGGCGCTGGCGCACCTCGCGGGCGGATTGAACGATATCGGTCCAGCCGGTCCCGGGGCCCGGATCGAGGTCGAACACCATGCGGTCGCAGCACTCGAGACGTGCGGCGGTCGTGCCGCGTGTATGGATTTCCAGGACCCCGGCCTGCACCAGCGAGATCAGCCCATCGAGATGGTCGATGGTGATGATTTCGTCGCCGTCGGGCTCGCGGACGAGGCGCAACCACTTGCGTTCCATTCCGGCGCTCGCATGCTTCTGGAAAAAGCACTGCGCGCTCGCGCCCTCGGGACAGCGGACCAGCGCCAGCGGACGGTCGATGAGGTGCGGCGCCATCCAGTCCCATACGCCGACGTAGTACTCGGCCAGCCCCTCCTTGGTGACGCCGGCGTCTTCCCAGTAGATGCGATCCGGATGGGTGAGCTTCACGCTGTAAGCGGGCGCCTCGGTCGTGGTCCTCGCCGCACGGGGCTCACGGTCTCGCACGACGCTTGCGCGCGCCGCAGCGGCGGCCGCCTTCTTCGCTGTCGGGCGCCTTGCGGCCGAGCTCTTCGCGGTCGTCTTCTTCGTTGTGGGCATGACACTTTTCTCCCGCACCACTTCGCGCGGCGACTTGTCTTCGCGCAGCCCCTGGAACGAGGCCTGGCGGATGCGATCGCCGTGCGTCCAGCCGTGGAAATCGGCTTCGACCACCAGGCGCGGCTCGACCCAGGTGGCGTTGCGGGCGGCGGCCCGCTCCTCCGGCGGCAGCTTGTCGAACGGAGGCTTGTCTCGGCGCAAAGGCTGCAGCCGCCGCCACAGATCGCGCGCCATCTTGTGGGTATAGCCGGTGCCGGCGCGGCCCGCATAGCGCAATTGCCCATCCTCGTAGTAGCCGAGGATCAGGGCGCCGATCGCCCGGCTGTCGACGGTGGACGGCGCATAACCCGTCACGACGAATTCCTGACGGTCGGCGCACTTGGTCTTGATCCAATCGCTGCCGCGTCCGGATCGGTAGGGGGCATCCCGGCGCTTGGAGATGATCCCCTCGAGCGCCATGCGGCAGGCGTGCTCGAGCAGGACCGGACCGGCTTCCTCGAAGTGATCGCTGAACCGGACCGCTCCGTCCGCCGGCAGGTCGGCGAGCAGCCGACGGAGCGCCTCCTTGCGCTCGATCAGCGGATCGGCGGTGAGGTCGCGCCCATCGAGATGCAGGAGATCGAACGCGTAATAGACCATGCGATCGGTGCGGCCCTCCGACAGGTCCTGCTGCAGCAGGGAAAAGCTCGCAATGCCGTTGTCGCCCGCCGACACGATTTCCCCGTCGAGCAGGGCCTGCGCGACGGGCAGCTCGGCGAGCGCCTCGGCGATGGAGGGAAACCTCTCCGTCCAATCGAGCGCCTTGCGCGTCGCCAGCCGGATGTTGCCGTGATCGAAGCGGGCCTGGATCCGGTAGCCGTCGAACTTGATTTCATGGGCCCAGCCGGAGTCGTCCGGTGCGCGCTCCGCCAGGGTGGCGAGGCAGGGTGGCACGAAGGCCGGCAACGGCGCGCCACCGCCGGCGGATTTCGTCCTCTTCGCCTTCGACTTCTTCGCTCCTGTGGGCCGCCGCGGCGGGCGAGCGGCCCGTGCAGCCGTGGCCTTGCGAGAGCTCGCCGGTTTGCGGGCTGCGGCCTTCGCCCTGCTTTGCATCGTGGTCGCTTTCCTGGTTGCCGCGCCTGCACGGTTCGAATGCCAGACGCGCTTGCCGCCTTTGCCCTCCGCGATCTCCGGAATAGAGCGGCCGGTCACGACCGAATTCGGCATCTGTTCGAGGATGTCGGGCTCGTCCTCCCCGCGTGCGAATTCATCATTGCTCTTGATCAGCAGCCAGTTCGATCGCTTTTCATCGGGGCGGCCACGCATGCGCACGAGGTGAAAGCGGCCCGTGAGCTTCTCGCCCTCGAGGGTGAAATCGAGGCTGCCCTTTGCGCAGCCCCGCGTGCGGATCGCCTTCCGGGTGCCAGTGGCCGCGGTCCCAGATCAGCACCGTGCCGCCGCCGTATTCGCCCTCGGGAATCGTGCCCTTCGAACGTGTTGTACTCGATCGGATGATCCTCGACCTCGACGGCGAGCCGCTTGTCGCCCGGGACGAGGCTCGGGCCGCGGGTGACGGCCCAGCTCTTCATCACCCCGTCGAGCTCGAGCCGCAGGTCGTAGTGGAGCCGGCGCGCCGCATGCTTCTGAATGACGAAGCGATTGCCCGAGCTCTTGGCGCGCGTGCCGCGCGGCTCAGGGGTGACCCCGAAATGTCGCTTCCGGCGATAGGTCTCGAGGGCCATCTGGGGTTGCCCGCTTCATGCCGCTGGGAAATGCTCCGATGCCCATAAACGCCCGATGGAAAGGCCAGTTCCGGGCGGCTCCCGTCGACCCGGAACATCTTGCAGGACCTGGCGTTTCACATGGCGAAGGGCCGCCTGCCGGCGGCCAAGAGCCAAGCGAGGTTCCCATGATCGGGTGGGCTGTTACGTTTCTCATCGTCGCGCTGATCGCGGCCGTCCTGGGCTTCGGCGGGATCGCCGGGGTCGCGATCGAAATCGCGAAGATCATCTTCTTCGTTGCGATCGTGCTGTTCGTGATCGCGGTCGTTGCCGGCCTTCTCGGCCGCCGGTCGAGCGCGACCCCGCTGCCCTAGGCGGCGAATGGCGAATAGCGAGTGGCGAATAGGGGAATGCCGTCGTGCATCTTCCCCATTCGCTACTCGCTATTTCGCTATTCGCGGTTCAGCGCGAGCTCGTCCCGGTCAGGATCGCGCGCGTGGCTACGTCGGGGCCGAAATCTTCCGTGCTTTCGATCGACAGCATGTCGGCCAGGCGCGCCCTGGCACGATTGACGCGGCTCTTGATGGTGCCCACCGCGCAGCCGCAGATCTCGGCCGCCTCCTCGTAGGAAAAGCCGGAGGCGCCGACCAGGATCAACGCCTCGCGCTGATCGGGCGGAAGCTTGTTGAGCGCTCCGCGAAACTCCTGGAATTCCACGTGTCCGCTCTGCTCGGGCTGGGACTTGAGGCTCTGCGCATAGGTCCCGTCCGCGTCCTCGACCTCGCGCCGCCGCTTGCGGTATTCGGACCGGAAGAGGTTGCGCAGGATCGTGAACAGCCACGCCGGCATGTTGGAGCCCGGCTCGAACGAGTTGATGTTCGCCAGCGCCCGCAGCAGCGTCTCCTGCACCAGGTCGTCGGCGCGATCGACGTTGCCGCACAGCGAGATGGCAAAAGCGCGCAGGCTTGGGACCGCCACCAGTACGGCGTCCCGGACCGAGGGATCGAGATTCATGATCCGGAGCCCTTCTCGGCCTTGTCGTCGAGGCGCTGGAGCAACTCGACGAAACGGTCAGGCACGCCCTCCTGGACGATGTCGTCGTACAGGGCGCGCAGCTGATTGCCGATCTTGGCTTGAACATCGCGACCGAGACGTCCCGGGGCGCGGGGTATGGCAGACGGAGAAGGCGGTGTGTCCATCGAGGTTCCGGATTGGCGACTCGGCTTACGCTGTCTCATGTTTACCCTCTCGCTGCCCATCCTGTTCCGGAGGGGCAGACCCCCTTGACCGGCGGTAACGTCCCCTCGCCGTTTTCGTTCCACAATTAGGGAACTTTTTTTCCGGCCCCGCGTTGGGGCGCGGTATGATGGGCCAAATCAGCGGGAGGGTATCCCTTTGTCTACCTCGCACGTCGTCGCTCAACATCTGCCCTTTCTGCGCCGGTACGCGCGGGCCCTCACCGGCAGCCAGAGCTCGGGGGACGCCTATGTGGCGGAAGTCCTCGAGGCTCTGATCGAAGATCCCCAAATCATTCGAGGCGGCGGAGACCCTCGGGTGGAGCTGTACCGTAGCTTTACCAAGATCTGGCAGTCAGTGGCGCTGAACGAGCAGGCCGATCCGGGCGCCCGTGGTCTCCCGGTCGAGGAACGGCTGAGCAATCTGACCCCACGCGCACGCCAGGCGTTTCTCCTGGTGGCGCTGGAAGGCTTCTCGGAGGCCGATGCCGCCCAGGTGCTGGAAGTGGACACCGCCACCTTGCGCAGCCTGGTCGAGGAGGCGGGGCGCGAGCTCGCTGCGGAAATCGCGACCGACGTCCTGATCATCGAGGATGAGCCACTCATCGCCTTCGATCTGGAAGGCCTGGTCGAATCGCTCGGACACAAGGTGCTGGGCATCGCGCGCACGCATGCGGAAGCCATCTCGTTGGTGAAGGCAAAGCGGCCCGGTCTCATCCTCGCCGACATCCAGTTGGCGGACGGCAGCTCCGGTCTCGACGCGGTCAACGAGCTGTTGCGGGCGTTCGAAGTGCCGGTGATCTTCATCACCGCCTATCCGGAACGCTTCCTCACCGGCGAGCGGCCCGAGCCGGCCTTCCTGATCGCAAAACCGTTCCAGCCCGCAACTGTGTCCGCGATCATCAGCCAGGCGCTGTTCTTCGAACGCAAGGCGAAGCGGCGCGCCGCCTGACGGCCGGCCCGTCCGCTTTATTCAACAATTCTCCGCTCGTCCCCGCGCAAGTGGGGACGAGCGGAGTGCTGGATTGCCGGTTGCGCGCGGATGAGCGCAACGCGAGCTAGCGCCGGTTCATCGCCCCGATCAGGAATCCAACGCCGGCTGCGATCGCGAGGGCGAGCAGCGGCCGGTGCGTGACTTCGTCTTCCACCCGGTGCAAGGCGATACGGCCGACCCGCGTCGCCTCTTCGCCGACGTCGCGGGCGCGGTAGCCGACCGATGTGCCGAGCTCGCTCAGCGTCTCGGACATGCGCTCGGGTACGGTGCGGCTTGCTTCGCGTGCGGTGGTGGCCGCGAATGCGGCGAGCTGGGTCAACGGACCGTACAAGTCGTGCAGGATGCGGCCCATCTCGTCGACGTCGGGCAACGCGCGGCTTCGGCTCAGGCTTCGCGCCATGATCATGTCTCCCACGATGCGCTGAATGAGAAGGCGGGCGCCGCAGCGCCCGCACTCCAGCTTCAATTGGTGGACTTGAGCCACGTGTCGATCTCGCGATCGGCCTGATCCTTGGCGTAGCCGTACCGCTCCTGCAGCCGACCGGCGAGCTCGGTGCGCTTGCCTTCGATCACGTCGAGATCGTCGTCGGTCAGCTTGCCCCATTGCTGATGGACCTTGCCCTTGAACTGCTTCCAGTTGCCTTCGATGCGATCCCAGTTCATTGCAGTCTCCTGATGATGTTTGATGCAACTGCCAACGCAACACCGATGGCGAAGTTCCGGATGCGCCGGGTGGCAGACGTGCGGCAAAAAATATGGGCGTAGCCACCTTTTCGGCGACTACGCCCAGAAACCGGCCTTGCACGAGGGGAGGGGGATGGTGGCCGGTCGCAGGTTCAACGTACGACGGTGGCATTGGTTCCCACGTCCGGGGCAAAATCCCCTGGGGGAAGGATGCTGCCCGAAGCGGCGCCGCTTCGGGGGGGCGGTGGCGCCATGCGGCCGATCAGGAAAACCCGATAAGCTCTGGAAACGTAAGAGGCTATTCGGCGTTGCCAAAAAAAGGGGAGCACAACACCGACCCAGAGCGGCTAGACTGACGACGAACCGGCGCGAGGCATGGGATTGAATGCCCGCGTCGATCGTGGGCGCTAACTTGAAGGCACGGAGGGCGCAACCCTCCTTCGTTCATGCGGATGGCGACATGAAAGAACGCCGAGATTCGGCGACCACTGCCGGCGAACGGAGTCTCGACCTTCGTCTCGTCGTAGACCCGGCCGAGGGCGCACAGGGGCAATTCGAAAGCGCACTGCGCGGAGCGCGGGTCTACGTCTTTTCGCAGGACAAGGAGCTGCGCGCGACGCGTGTCTATTCTCCGCGCGGCGAGCACACGCTGCCCTTTCTCGACAGCGCGGAAATTCTCGCCGTCAAGCGTCGGGTCCTGGAGACCGGACAGCCGGGCGACGCGGAAGCCGTCTACATGATGCCGGAAGGGCCGGTTCTGTTTTTCGTCCACGTCGATCCGACGTTCGATCCCGAGCAGAAGCTCGACGGTATCATGTGCGCGGCCATCGAAGTGACCCGCATCCGTACTTTGGAGAGTGAGCAGCAGCGGCTGACCGAGGAGTTGGGAAGCACGCTGCAGCGCTATGAAACCGCGTTGCGCGGCTCCAAGGTCACCGTGTTCACGCAGGATCGCGAGTTGCGCTACACGTCGATCAGCAATCCCTTCTTCGGGCGTGAAGTCAGGGAGATCGTCGGCCGCACCGACGAGGAGATCATACCGGCCGAGAGCCGCACTCCCATTCTGGCCTTGAAGCTCGGGGCGCTCGAAAGCGGAGTGCCGCGGGGCGGCGAGATCCGCCTGGCCGAGGGAGCGAGCATGCGCTGGTACGACCTGCATGTCGAGCCGCTGCGCGACGTTGCGGGCAGCATTGTCGGCCTCACCTGCGCCGCCGTCGACGTCACCGAGCGCAAGGAGGGGGAGGCGCATCTGCGCCTGCTCATGCGCGAGCTCACGCATCGTTCGAAGAACCTGCTTGCGGTCATCCAGGCGATGGCGCGCCAGACGGCCCGGCATGTCGGTACCATCGACGCCTTCCTCGAGCACTTCAGCGCTCGCCTGCAGGCGCTCGCGCGCTCGCACGATCTGCTGGTGCAGGAGGAATGGCACGGGGTCTCGCTCGGCGAGCTCGTCCGCTCGCAGCTTGCCCCCTATCTCGACCGCAGCGGCTCGCAGATCGCCATGGAAGGCCCGCCGGTCACGCTGCGGCCAGAAGCCGCACAGAACCTTGGCCTGGCGCTGCACGAGCTGGCGATCAATGCCGTCAAGTTCGGGGCGCTGTCGACACCGTCCGGCCGCCTGTCCATCACCTGGGCCTGGCAGGATCGGAATCCAGCGCCGGCGGTCGAGATGCGGTGGGTCGAAAGCGATGGCCCCGCGGTGGCGATGCCGGTGCAACGCGGGTTCGGCACCCTCGTGGTCGAACGGAACCTCGCCCGCGCGCTGGAGGCGGACGTCGAATTGACGTTTGGAACCGAAGGCGTGCGTGCGCGGATCACCATTCCGCTCGCGCACGTGCTGCGGCCGGCCCCCGGCGAAGCCTGAGCGACCGCGACCAGCCGACCGGGCGGCACCGGAACTTTCAGTCCCATTCGACGTTGGCCAGAGCGGAACAGTCCTCCGTTCGCGGATATGCCGATACCCCACCTCGGATCACCGATGCGCGCCGACGATCTCCGGCGCGAGGGGTGGCGTCGTCTCCGACGGATGCAAGCCGTCCGGGGATGGCGCGAGGACCAACGATGGAGACGATCGATGCACCCCCTGGCAGCCATGGCGAGCGGGTTCGTGGCGACGCTCGGGGTGATCGGCCTCGCCATTTCGGGACCCATATTGTCGGCAGCGACCACGTCTTCGGAGATCGCGCCGGCCAGCGATATCTCACAGAGCGTCAACCGATCGTCGAAGGGCGACCGGCTGCCGAGGCCGACAGCTGGCCAGCAGCGTCCCGTCCAACCGAGCTCGACGCCAGTGCGGACCCTGCAGGACAACAGTCGTCAGCGCTTGGAAGGATGCGATCCCGTGGTGAGTCCGCTGGTCGGATCCCCGCTCTCTCAGGTGGCCGGGCGCTGCATCGCTGCGGCGGGCTCCCTGGAGAAGCCGGCGTGACGAGCACAGGACGGGCGTGAAGATCCTGACCGTTCGGCACGCCACCGTCTATCGCTATGCGCAGCCGGTGGAATTCGGGGAGCATCGCCTGATGATGCGCCCGCGCGACAGCCATGATTTGCGGCTGTTGCGCAGCGAGCTCACGCTCTCCCCCCCGGGCACGGCGCGATGGCTGCACGACGTGTTCGGAAATTCGGTGGCGCTCGTGGCCTTTTCCGAGCCGGCAGCCGAACTCAGGATCGTCAGCCTCCTGACGCTCGAGCGCTACGGCCTGGAGCGTCCCGTCTTCCCCGTCGAGCCGGAGGCCGCGACCTATCCGTTCGTCTATTCGACCAACGATCGCACCGATCTCGGCAGGCTGATGGAGCAGCACTACCCTGATCCCAGGGGCATCGTCGCCGCCTGGGCGAACGAATTCGTTCCGCAAAAAGGCATTGATACGCTTGCGCTGCTCCAGGAGATGAACGCGGCCATCAAGCGGGACTTCGCCTATGCGAGCCGGGATGCAGAAGGCACGCAATCGCCGCTCGATATGCTGGAAAGCCGCAGCGGCTCGTGCCGCGACTTCGCGCTCCTGCTGATCGAGGCGGTGCGATGCCTTGGGTTCGGTGCTCGCTTCGTGACCGGATACCTGTACGACCCGTTGCTCGACGGGGCCAACGGCGATGCGGTTCAGGGAGCCGGCGCCACGCATGCCTGGGCCGAGATCTACCTGCCGGGCGCCGGCTGGATCGAGTACGACCCGACCAACGGCCTGATCGCGGGCGAGAACCTCATCCGCGTGGCGGTTGTGCGCGATCCCTCGCAGGCCATTCCGGTGATGGGCAGCTTCACCGGCGATGCGGCAAGCTACCTCGGCATGGAGGTCGAGGTGACGGTCAGCTC
This sequence comes from uncultured Alphaproteobacteria bacterium, assembly GCA_963777755.1. GTDB lineage: Bacteria > Pseudomonadota > Alphaproteobacteria > Rhizobiales > Xanthobacteraceae > DATFWC01. The sequence goes on along the minus strand of CAVZSC010000033.1, from coordinate 102,558 downwards.
GGGAAGCCAGGCGCGCGTTGACGTATAGGGTGGGCAAAATCGCTATTGCTGCTTGTCAGCACCCACCTGCCGGTCACCCCGGGCTCATCGTCCGCACCGGCTTGCCGTCGAGGAAGCCGCGGATGTCCTCGACCACCCCGGCAAAATAGGCCCGGTAGTTCTGTACCGAGACGTAGCCGAGATGCGGCGTGAGGACGACGTTGTCGAGGCGGCGGAACGGATGATCGAGCGGGAGCGGCTCGACGTCGAACACGTCGAGACCGGCGCCGGCGATGCGCTTCTCCTTCAGCGCCCCGAGCAGCGCGCTCTCGTCGACGATCGGGCCGCGCGAGGTGTTGATCAGGTAGGCGGTCGGCTTCATCAGGGCGAGATCGTTCGCTGCGATCAGCCCGCGGCTCCGCTGGCTCAGGATCACATGGATGCTGATGAAATCCGCCTGGCGCAGCAGGTCCTCCTTGCCGGCGTATTCGACGCCCGCCTCCTGGCATTTCTCCGGCGTGAGGTTCTGGCTCCAGGCCAGGACCTTCATGCCGAATGCCTTGGCGATCCTCGCAACCCGGGCGCCGAGCTTGCCCAGCCCGATCACGCCCAGCGTCTGTCCCTCGAGGTCGAGCCCGACGGTGGTCTGCCACAGCTCGCCCGACTTCATGCGGGCGTTCTCGAAGCCGATGCGGCGTGTGATCTCCAGCATCAGGCCGATGGCGATGCCGGCGGTCGGATTGCCGATCGAAGGCGTACCGCACACCACGACGTTGCGCTCAGTAGCGGCGACGAGATCGAACGAGGCGTTGCGCGCCCCCGTGGTGATGAGCAGCTTGAGCTTGGGAAGCGCCTCGATCACCGCGCGCGGGAAGGGCGTGCGCTCGCGCATGCCGACGACGATGTCGAAATCGGCGAGCGCGCCGATCACCTTGTCCTGACCGCCGAGCGGCGCGTTGAACACCGTGATGTCGACGTCCTTGGCAATCGGCGACCAGTCGGCAACCTGCAAAACGACATTCTGATAATCGTCGAGTATGGCGCAGCGATAAGGCATCGGTTCATCCACCCCTTCTTGCGGCCGGCGGCCATGCAGTCCACGCTTCAACCATAGCCCAACCAAAACCGCGCGTCGCCGGGGATGCGGCAAGCGGCGAACTCGCCAACTCACAATGCCTTGCGGATGCGGAAGACGAACAGCTTCTTCTCCTTTGCGCTCTCCTCCAGGACGTCGCCGGTCTCGCGCAGCAGGTTGGGAATGTCGATCACCGACAGCGGATCGGTGCACTCGAGCACGAGGATGTCGCCGGCCGCCAATCGGGTCAGCGCCTTGCGCGCCTTCAGTGCCGGGAGCGGGCACTTGAGCCCGCGCAGATTGAGGACCGTCTCGGCCATTCGCAATTCGATCCGTAAGGAAACGCGAGGGGCCGAGACCTGACCGCCGGCGCCCGGTTCGTCAAGGGGCCGGCTTGACCTCATGGCCGTCGCTTCGGCACAGATGCCGCATGAGCTCGCCCTCGGCTCCACGGCAGCGCGTCTTGCGGCTTGCCCCCCTGCATGAGATCGACGCGGCCGTCGACGCGCTGGCCCAGCCGGTCGCGGCGCGCGCCGTTGCGGTTGCGGCGGGAGTGACCCGGGTGCTGGCGGCGGACATGGTGGTGCCGGTCCACGTGCCGGTGACGGCGATTGCGCTGCGCGACGGCTGGGCGGTGCGCTCCGACCTGGTGGCGGATGCCGGCCCTTATGCGCCGGCGCCGCTGTCGCCGCCGCCGGCCTGGGTCGATGCGGGCGACCCGCTGCCGGAAGGATGCGACGCCGTGCTCCTGCCCGATGCCGTCGCCGTGACGGCGGCGATCGCCGAGGCGATCGCGTCGACCGCTCCCGGCGAAGGCATGCTGGCAGCCGGCGCCGATGCCGAGGCAGGGCGCACGCTGCGCATGGCGGGGCAACCCATGCGTCCGATCGACGTGGCGGCTGCGCGCGCAGCCGGGATCCCGCGGGTGCAGGTCCGCGAGCCGCGGCTGCACATCTGCTCCACCAATCCGACGGTCGATGTGGTCGACGATACGGTCACGCCGCTGATCGCGCGCTGCATCGAAGCGGAGGGCGGCGTCGCGACGAGCGAACGCGCAACGCCCGACGGCGCGCCTTCGTTGATCGACATGCTGGGCCGCGATGGCTGCGACGCGATCGTCGCCGTCGGAGGCACCGGCAGTGGCCGCCACGATGCCACCGTAACCGCGCTCAGCCGCATCGGGCGTGTGGCGATGCACGGCATGGGCATCCGGCCGGGTGATACCGCGGCGCTCGGGGCGGTGGGGTCGCGTCCCGTCCTCCTGCTGCCGGGCCGGCTCGATGCCGCGCTGGCGGTCTGGCTGGTGGTCGGACGCCGCCTGATGGCGCGTCTCACCGGTTTGCGCGCGAGCGCACCAACCGTCAAAGTGACGCTGGCCCGCAAAGTCGTGTCGACGATCGGGCTCGCCGAGGTCGTGCCGGTCGGGGCATGCGATGGCGGCGTCGAGCCCCTGGCATTCGGAGCTCTGCCCTTGTCGTCGCTGACGCGCGCCATCGGCTGGATCCTTGTGCCGCCCGAAAGCGAAGGTTATGCGGCCGGTTCGACGGTCGAGCTGCGGTCCTTTCCATGAACGGCAGGCGAAACGAGCAATCGACAGGACGTGACGCGGAGCTGCTCGACGCGGTGCGGCGCGCCGCCCGCCAGGAGCAGTTCCTCGAGATCGTCTCGGCCGAGGAGGCGCAGGCGCGCTTCCAGCGACACCTCGATCTCGCCCCGCTGGCGGGGGAGCGCGTCTCGCTGGAACAGGCGTTAGGCCGCGTACTCAGCGCCGACGTCGGGGCGCCGCACGACGTGCCGCCGTTCGATCGCGCCGGGGTGGACGGCTTTGCGGTGCGCGCCAGCGACCTCGCCGGCGCGAGCGACGCGGCGCCGCGTCGTCTCCTGCTGAACGGCGAGGTCCTGGCGTGTGGCCGTGCGCCGGCGCTCGCGGTCGAGCCGGGGACCGCGACGACGATCGCGACCGGCGGCATGCTGCCGCGCGGCGCCGACAGCGTGGTGATGATCGAGCACACGGAGCTCGTCGAGACCGCGCAGGGACCGGCGATCGAGGTGCGGCGCGCCGCCGCCGCCGGCCAGTTCGTCTCCTACGCGGGCTCCGACATCGCTCGCGGCGAGACCCTGCTGCGGCGCGGCACGCGCATCGGCGCGCGCGAGATCGGCATGCTGGCGGCCTGCGGCCTGACCGCGGTGGATATCGTGCGGCGGCCCAAGGTGGGGGTGCTCTCGACCGGCGACGAACTGGTGCAGCCCGGCGAAGCGCTGCGACCGGGCACGGTCTACGACAGCAACGGCGCGATCCTCGCCGCCGCGATCACCGAGGCGGGCGGCGAGGCGGTTCGCCTGGGCGCCTTCCCGGACGACGAGGCCCGGCTCGAGGCGGCGGTGCGCGATGCGCTGGCCTCGTGCGACATGGTCGTGCTCAGCGGCGGCACCTCCAAAGGCGCCGGCGATCTGTCGTATCGCATCGTGTCGCGGCTCGGCAGCCCGGGCGTGATCGTCCACGGGGTTGCCTTGAAGCCGGGCAAGCCGCTCTGCCTGGCGGTGATCGGCGACAAGCCGATCGCCGTGCTGCCTGGGTTTCCCACCTCGGCGATCTTCACCTTCCATGCCTTCATGGCGCCCGTCATTCGCGCTCGCGCCGGCCTGAAAGCGCAGGATGCGCGCACCGTCGAGGCGACGCTGCCGGTGCGGCTGACGTCGGAGCTCGGGCGCAAGGAATTCGTGCTGGTCTCGCTGGTCGCCGGCGACGACGGCCTCATCGCCTTTCCGTCCCCCAAGGGATCCGGCGCGGTGACGAGCTTCTCCCAGTCCGACGGGTTCGTGGCGATCGATGCGCTCACCGGCGTGGTCGACGCCGGCACGCCGGCGCGGGTGACGCTGATCGGGGAGGCGAGCGTCCCCGATCTCGTCGTCATGGGAAGCCACGATGTCGCGCTCGACGTCGTTCTCGGCGCGCTCGCCGAGCGCGGTATGACCGCGCGCGTGATCGCGATCGGCAGCCTGGGCGGCGTCGCCACCGCGCGACGCGGCGAATGCGACGTGGCGCCGGTCCACCTCGTCGACCCCGACAGCGGGATCTACAACATGCACCTGGTCACGCCAGGCTTGAGCCTGGCGCGCGGCTGGCGGCGCATGCAGGGTATCGTCTATCGGCCCGGCGACGGGCGCTTCGAAGCACGCGATGCCGCCACGGCGGTCGCGGCGGCAGCCGCCGATCCCGCGTGCATCATGGTCAACCGCAACAGCGGCGCCGGCACCCGCATCCTGATCGACAAGCTGCTCGCCGGCGCGCGGCCGCCCGGCTACGGCAATCAGCCGCGCTCGCACAACGCGGTCGCCGCCGCCGTCGCCCAGGGCCGGGCCGATTGGGGGATTGCGATCGAGCCGGTGGCCCGTCTCTATGGTCTCGGCTTCCTGCCGCTGTCGCCGGAGTCCTACGATTTCCTGGTGGTGGAGAAACGACGCGATCGTCCGGCCGTCCAGGCCTTCCTCGCCGCCCTGCGGGAAGGCGCCGTGCGCGAGCGCATCCGCGCGCTCGGCATGATTCCGCACGAAGAGTGAATGGAGCGAGGCGCATGACATGGTCGAGACTCCGGCTCATCGTCGTGGTGCTTGCGATCGTGCTTCCGTTTGTGGAGGCGCACGCGCAGCTGCGCGGCCATGGCGGGCCGGTGCGGGCGATCGCAATTGCGCCCGACGGCAAGAGCGCCGCCTCCGGCAGCTTCGACTCCTCGGTGATCCGCTGGTCGCTCGAGCGCAATGCGGCCGAGCAGGTGCTGCGTTTCCACGACGGCGCCGTCAACGCGGTGGCGATGCTGCCCGATCGGCGCCTGGCGACCGCCGGCGAGGACGGCCGTATCGCCCTGTGGGGCGCCGGGGTTGAGCGCCCGGCGCAAGTGCTCGAAGGGCACCAGGCGCCGGTCGCTTCGCTTGCGGTGTCGCCGGACGGGCGCACGCTCGCCTCGGCCTCATGGGACCAGACCATCCGCCTGTGGCCGCTGGCGGGCGGTGCGCCGCGCGTGCTCGAGGGCCATCAGCAGAACGTCAATGGCGTGGCCTTTGCCTCCGACGGCCGCAGCCTCGTCAGCGCCGGTTATGACGCGACGGTGCGTATCTGGCCGCTGGCGAGCGACGCTGCCCCTGCGATCGTCACCGTGCCGACTGCGCTGAATACCGTGGCCGTCGCGCCGGACGGCGAGATCATGACGGCGGGCGCGGACGGCAAGGTCTACCTCGTGTCCGCGTCGGGCGAGCTCAAGGGCGAGATCGTCGCGCAGACGACCCCGATCATCGCCATCGCGGTTTCGCCCGACGGCCGCCTGCTGGCGGCGGCGGGAATCCGCGGGTCGGTGGCGTTGATCGAGCGCGCGAGCCGTACCATCGTGCGCGCCCTGGTCGGGCCCGGCCTGCCGGTATGGTCGCTCGCCTTCATGCCCGACAGCCGCATGCTGCTCACCGGCGGCACCGACCGCATGGTGCGGCGCTGGGACGCGCGCACCGGCGAGCATGTCGGCGCGGTCGCCATGGCGCCCGAGGATCCGCTCGCCGCCTATGCGGGCGACCCCGGCGCCGAAGTGTACCGCGCCTGCGTCGCCTGCCACACGCTCACGCCCGACGAAGGCAATCGCGCCGGCCCGACGCTCGCCGGGATCTTCGGCCGCCGCATCGCTACGCTTTCGGGCTACCGGTTTTCCGAGGCGCTGAAGAAGCTCGATATCGTGTGGACGCCGGAAACCGTCGCGAAGCTGTTCGAGATCGGCCCCGCCGCCTACACGCCGGGCACCAAGATGCCCGAGCAGACGATCGGCTCGGCGGAGGAGCGCCAGGCGCTGGTGCGGTTCCTGGAGCGGGTGACCGGGGGGAAGTGAGGCGAGCCCCGAGTCGATCCCGTCAGCCTGAGGCGCTCGGCGCATTCTTCATGCGCCGAGCCTCGAAGGCCGACGGCCCGGGCCGATCATCTCCTGAGGCTCACGAAGGACGCGGCTCGGCGCGTGCAGTGCCGACGTTGATTCACCACATGGCTGCGCCGAGCGCCTCAGGATGACGGGCGAGAGATCCTAGATCGCTCACCCGTCCGGCTTCCGCTCCCGCTCGCGCAAATAATCCTCCGTCGTCTTCGGGGCGGGGCGCGGCGGGGCGCCGTAGGGATCGAGGTTCTCCTCGGTGACGACGATGACGCGGCAGTCCTCGCACATCTTGAGCACGTCGAGGCGCTGCGCCTGTCCCTTGAACATCCAGTGCTTGCCCTCGAGCTTGGCGGTGACGCGCTCGATCGTGCTCTTCACGCCGAACGGCTTGCCGCAGCGGATGCAGCAGAACGGCTCCTCCTCCTTGAGCACGCGGGCGGTGGCGGTGGCGGCGCGGAAATCGAGCTGCGGCTTGAGGCTGATCACCTTCTCCGGACACGTCGCCTTGCACAGGCCGCACTGCACGCAGGCGTCCTCGATGAAGCGCAGCATCGGTCGGTCCGGGTCGTCGACCAGCGCGCCGGTCGGGCACGCCGACACGCAGGCGAGGCAGAGCGTGCAGCCCTCGACGTTCACCTCGATCGCGCCGAACGGAGCGTCGGTCGCAAGCGGGATGACGTCGACCGGGGCGGGCGCCACGTGGTGCAGCTCGCGCAGCGCCAGTCGCAGCACGTCGCGCTTTGCGCCCACCGGCTGGAACGCGGCGGGATGCGATGCCGGTTGCACCGGCCCGATCGCGCGCAGCGCGTCGCCGAGCCCATCCGGATCGTCGGTCTCGATCGTGCCGGCGCGTCCGGATCCGAAGCCGAGCCCAGACAGGATCTGCTCGGCAAGGGCGAGCGTCTTGACGAGGCCGGTCATGTCGTGCCGCGGCCGTGCGCGGGTGAGGAAGCGCAAAGCGGTGGCGCCGTAGGCGAAGGCGGCAGCGATTGCTTCCAACCCGACCTGGGTGAGCTCATTCACTGCCACCGGCAGGACGTTCGCCGGCAGGCCGTCGCCGTGACGCGCGAGCGCGGCGATCAGCGGAGTGCCGTGGTCCTGGTCGTGCAGCAGCACGATCGGCTGCGCGCCGCCGGCCTGGCCGTAGGTGGTGAGCAGCGTGCGCAGCTTGCGCAGCAGCGCGTCGGCGGGCGGCAGCGCATAGGACGCGGCGCCGGTCGGGCAGGCGGCGGCGCACTGGCCGCAGCCGGCGCAGATCAGCGGGTCGATTGCAACATGATTGCCGGCGGGCGCGATCGCGCCGGTCGGGCAGAGATCGAGGCAGCGGTGGCAGCCGACGATGCGCGAGCGCGAATGCGCGCACAGGTGCTCGTTGAACGTGATGTAGCGCGGCTTGTCGAAGGTGCCGACGAGGTCGCCTGCCTTGAGCACGGCGCGCAGCAGCGCAGCCGGGTCGCCCGGGTCGGCGCGCACATAACCGTCGCGCAGGTCGGCGGCCGGAAACAGCGCCGGGCCGCCCGACAGGTCGAGGATGATGTCGCAACGCGACACCGCGCCGTCGCGCGCCGCGGCGAACGCCAGGCGACCGCGCGACGACGGCAGGGGCGCCGCATAGTCGTCGACCACGAGATCGAAGGCGCCGAGGCGACCTTGCGCCGAGCGGATCGTTCCCTTGACCACGGGGAACTCGGTGACGAGCGGCGGCGCAACGTCTCGCGGACGCGTCAGAAGGACCGTGACGTCGAGCCGGTTCTCCAGGAGCCTGCCGGCCTCGATCGCCTGCTCGTCGCGGCCATAGACGAGGACGACGCCTTCGCTGTCGAGCGAGACCAGCGCGCTCTCCGGCATTGGCTCGGCGGCTGCCGCGAGCAGCGCGGCGATCTTGGGACCGGCCTTGTTGCCTTCGCTCGACCAGCCGGCGGTTTCGCGGATGTTGGCGAAGGCGACGTCGGCACCGCCCTGCTCGCCGGCAAGCTCGCTGAACAGCGGCGCTTCCTGCGTGCAGGCGATGGTAACGGGCGTTCCTTCGGCCAGGCTTGCGCGCGCTCGCTCCATCTCGGCGCGGCAGAACTCGCGCCCGCTCACCACCTTGGCGCCGCGATTGCCACGCGCCACCGCACCCGCGTCGGGCGACATCGTGTCCTCGCACGAGCACAACAGGATGGTTCGCGAGTGTTCCGCCACGCATTCTCCGTAAGCCGCCGCCGCCGGTCGGCAGGACTGGCCATGCGGCACCTGACCCTATAATTATAACAATCAAAAAGCGAAAGCCCGAGGTGAAATGCCGCCGGAACTGCACAGCCGCATCCGTACGCCCTATGCGACGATGCTCGACCTCCCGCCGCCGTTCCGCCAAGTCACGTTGCGCGAGGCGGGCGATGCGTTTGCGCACGCGCAGTCGATCGCCGCCGAGGCGGGGGCCGGCACGCTGGTGTGGGTCGGCCGGTTCGACCTCGTCGAATTTGCGCTCGTGCTCGAGCCCGACGAAGCCCTCGAGAATGCCCGCCGCACCTTTTATGCCGGCATGGCTGCGCTTGCCGATGCGCTCCTCGTCCACGCGCCGCCCGAGAAGGTCATCGCCTTCGACTGGCCGGACGCCATCTTCGTCGACGGCGGCTTGATCGGGGGCGGGCGTCTCGCCTGGCCGGCGAATGCCGACGAGCACGAGCCGCCGCCCTGGCTGGTGTTCGGAGCGATGATCCGTACCGTCACGACGACGTCAGGCGAGCCGGGCTTGCGCCCGTTTGCCGCAGCGCTCGAGGAGGAAGGCTTCGACGATCTCGGCTCCGGCCGCCTGGTGGAAGGCTTCGCCCGCCATTTCATGGTCGTGCTCGACGCCTGGAAGGAAAGCTCCTTCGCCGCCGTCGCCAAGAGCTATCTGCAATGGTTGCCGCCAGAAAGTGGGTTGCGTCGCAACATCGACGACAACGGCGATCTGCTGCTGCGCCGCACGGGCAAGACCCAGGTCGAGCGGCGCCAACTGACAGCGAAGCTTGCGGAGATCGCCTGGTTTGATCCGGACACTCGGAGCCCGAGGCTATGAGGCCATGAAGCTGATCCGAACAATCCGGCTCGATCCGTCCGATACATTCGTGTTCGACAAGGCGGCAGAGCCGGGCGAATGGGCGGTGTCGGGCGGATTCGTCTTCTTCGGTGCCGATCCCGCCGGCCTTGCGGGCAAGGCGCGCGCCGCCTTCCGTTCCGGCTTCCTCGGCGTCGAGTCGCTCGGCTGGTCGACTCTGGTGCAGATCGTGGAAGCAAGCGAGAGCGAGCGTGTGGCGTTGGTCGACAGGCTGGCGCAGCAGCTGGTCGAGCGCTTCGGCGCGCCTGACCCGGCGTGCGCACGCGCGGCCGCCGAGGAGGAAGTCGCCTTCGCGACTTCGCTCTGCGACCACCCGACCAGTACGCTGATCGCGGTTCATCGCGTCGGCGAAGACGGTGCGGTGCGCGAGACCTTTCGCACCCTGCGCCCGCGCGAAGGGGCGGAAAAGCCGCTGCGCGCGTTTGCGTTCATGCAAGTCGAAGGCGAAGACGAGCCGGCCGAGGCGGTCGATCTCGTCTCCCTTGCGCGCGACAGCGTGCCAGGAGAGCGCGCGTGAACGACTTCTGGCTCTCCTGCGGCCATCACCTGCTCGACCGCGATGCCGGCGGAGGGCTCTTGGCTACCGACGAGTTCCTCAAGGCGTACCTGGCGCGGCCCGAGCTGGCGCCGCCGCCCGAGGCCTGCGCGGCCGAGCGCGCGCTGCACGCGGCGTTGCTCGATGATCCGCGCCGGCGGCTCGGGGACGACGATATCGCGGCGCTGCAGGACGCCGATGCACGCCAGAACTGGCAGGTGATGATCGCGTTTCGCGACCTGCTGCTGCGTCACCGCACGCTCGAGGCGACGTATCTCGCACTCGTGCGCGAGGGACCCGGGAGGACGCCGCCGCTGTTCCTCAATCAGCTCGCCCACGTGATCCTGCGCAACGTTCTCGACGGCTGCGACGACCCATGGACGCTGCGCGCGGGCGAGCTGTTCTTCCGGCCGCAGATCGTCACGCTGCACGAAGGCTCCCTGTTGGCGGCCGACGAGGAGACGATCGGCGGCGCCGGCGGTGGGCCGGTCTCGCCGCTCGTCTCGATGCTCGGGCTGCCGGCCGCCAGCGCAATCGACGTGCTGAGCGCGGAGAACGCGTCGACCTATTTTGGGCGCAGCGATCGGTTCGACATGGCGCTCGACCTCACGGCCGGCCGCCGCGGGCTCGCCGCGCTGGGCGAGGTCATCGGCCGGTGGGTGCGGCACATGCTGGCGGTCGACGTGACGGTGGAGCCGCTCGGCGAAGTGCGCGATGCGCGCTTCACCTGGTATGTCGGGCTCGACGCCGAGGGCACGAAGGTCGGCGATCGCCTGTGGCAGGGCCAAGCGCTCGACGAGGCGACGCGCGGCCGCGTGATCGGGCTCTTCGGGCTGCGTTTCGCCGACCCGAGCGTGGTCGATCGCCCGATCGGCGAGGAGCCGGTGTACCTGATCCTGGCGATGACGCCCGATCGGATCATCCGGCTGAAGCCGCAGAACCTGGTCACCGGTCTGCCGGTTCGTCACCCGGAGGCAGTGAGTTGACCCAGACGAGCCCGCTTGTGCGCATCCCGGTCGGCGTCGTGGTCGAGCGGTGCAAGGCCCAGAGCCCGTGGATCGATTACGTGTGGCGCCCGGTCGCGGTGCTGGCGGGCGAGCCGGAGACCGCACCGTGGACCGTGCTTGCTGCCGATGAGGAGACCACCACGTTTTACGCCGGGAGCGCCGGCGTCGACCTCTATCGGTCGGAGACGACCTACTATCGGGACAATTTGCGCAGTGAAGCGCCGCTCTTGTGGGTCGTGTTGCGCCCGACCGACAGCGAGCCGCCTTACGACGTATTCATGGTGACGGCGAATCCAGCTGAAGGCGAGGCCTTCACGGAGCCCGCCACCGACCTGGTGGAGACCGTGCCGATGGCCGATCCTATCCGCGAGGCGGTTGCGGCCTTCGTCGCCGAGCACCACGTGGAGCAGGTGTTCTTCAAGCGCAAGCGCGATCGCGCCGACCCACAGGCGCTGGCCCGCCGCGGCGTCATTCGCGAGGATGACGAATGAGTGATGAAGCCTTCCTGGCACGCTGGTCGCGCCGCAAGCGCGCGGCGGACGAGGCCGCGCCCGAGGCGGGGCCCGCCCCGAGCGAATCGGGCGATGACCGGCCGTCGAATCAGGTGCCCGAGCCGCTCGTCCGCGACGCGGTCGGTTCGAGCGAGGTGCCGGCACCCGCCGAAGTCGACGTTTCCGCGCTGCCGCCGGTCGAATCGATCACCGCCGAAACCGACATCCGCGCATTCCTTGCGTCCGGCGTGCCCGCTCAACTGACACGTGCGGCACTACGCCGCGTATGGAGCGCCGACCCGGCGATCCGCGATTTCGTCGGGCTGGCCGAGAACGCGTGGGATTTCACCGCCCCCGACGGGGTGCCGGGATTCGGTCCGCTGCTGCCGGGGGACGAGGCCTCCCGGCTGGTCGTCGATGCCCTCCGTCCGCTTGACGAGGCCAACGCCGGCATCTCGGCAACTCCCGACAAATTTGAGGGAAAACCCGTAGGCGAGGAGGAGCGGACCGCTGCGTCGACGGCCAGTGACGTAGAGCAATCGCAGCTTGCGCCAACGCCTCCCAGCCAGGAGGACGAAAGCGACAATTCTGCTGCTGCAGTGCAAAAGAAAGCGGCAGTGGAGGAGCGTCCCGTCAGGGTCTCTCGCAGCCACGGTGGGGCACTGCCCCGATAATACCAACAGATATAGCCTCGCACTATTGACCGGGACTAAATTGGCTTCTTTACTGTTGTCCAATTCAAAAGAAGCGGAACACCGAGCGGGGACGATGCGCCAACCCGGCCTCAACGAAGCACTGAATGCCGTCGGGGGCGTCACCGAGCTTGCCCGAAAAATAGGCATTTCGCAGCCGTCAGTTTCGAACTGGGAGCGCGTTCCGGCGGACCGCGTCCTCCAGGTTGAAGCCGTGACTGGCGTCAACCGGATCGCGCTGCGCCCCGATCTGTATGAACAGGCGACCGGAATGGATCTCGATGACGTGGATGCGGCGCGGGCGCAGGAATATGCGCTGCTGGCGGCGCTGCTCGTGCGCGCCCCCGATGTGCCGTTCCTCAAGCGGCTGGCGAGCTTGCGGGGGGATGCAAGCCCGCTCGGGCTGGCGCATGCGGCCCTGGCGGAAGCCGCCGTCAATACGACGGCGGAGCGGGTACAGCGCGAGTATTTCGATCTCTTCATCGGGCTCGGGCGCGGCGAGCTCATGCCCTACGGCTCGTACTACCTCACCGGCTTCCTGCATGAGCGGCCGCTGGCGCGCCTGCGCGAGGACCTGGGCGGACTCGGGATCAGGCGCAGCGAAGGCAATGTCGAGCCGGAGGATCATGCGGCGATCCTGTGCGAAGTGATGGCGGGACTGATCTCGAATCAATTCGCGGCGCCGGCCGGTTCCGACCAGCGGATTTTCGAGCGCCATCTCAAGCCGTGGATCGGGCGTTTCTTCGCCGATCTCGAGGGGGCGAAGACCGCGAGCTTCTACGTCCGCGTCGGCACGGTGGGACGCGTGTTCATCGACATCGAAACAGAAGCCTTCGCGCTGCCGTCGTAGCGGCGCGCCACGAATTGAGGAGGAGCAAGCCCATGAAATCCGAAGCCAAGACGGTCGGCCGTCGCGAATTCCTGCGTACGCTCGGCGTGGGTGCGGGCGTTGCCGCCGCCAGCGCCGCGCCGCTCGCCACGGCGGCGCAGGCCGATACCGAGACCAACAATGAGAAGCGTAAGGCGCGCTATCGGGAAACCGATCACGTCAAGGCGTTTTATCGCGTCAATCGCTATCCGGCGAAGTGAGGGAGGGCAGCCGTGCTTATCAAGAGGACAGAGCGCGAGTCACGTCGCGGCGCGCTCGCCGCCGTGCTCGCAACCCATTCGGGCGGCAGTCTCGATCGCCGCGCATTCCTGCGCCGGTCGGGACTTGCTGCGGGCGGTCTCGCCGCGCTCGGCGCGCTGCCGCTCGGCAGCGTCCGCAAGGCCGAAGCCGGGCCGCCGCCGGCCGCGGGCGCCGCGGTCGAGCTGCGCAAGAACATCTGCACCCATTGCTCGGTCGGGTGCACGGTCGTCGCCGAGGTCTCGAACGGCGTGTGGATCGGCCAGGAGCCGGGCTGGGAAAGCCCGCTCAACCGCGGCTCGCACTGCGCCAAGGGTGCGTCGGTGCGCGAGATCGTGCACGGCGACCGCCGCCTGCGCTATCCGATGAAGCTCGTCAACGGCCAGTGGACGCGCGTGTCGTGGGACCAGGCGATCAACGAGATCGGCGACAAGCTCACCGCGATTCGCGCGAAGTCCGGGCCCGACTCGGTCTACTGGCTCGGCTCGGCGAAGTTCTCCAACGAGGGCGCGTACCTCAACCGCAAGCTAGCGGCCTTCTGGGGGAGCAACAACGTCGACCACCAGGCGCGCATCTGCCATTCGACCACGGTCGCCGGCGTCGCCAATACCTGGGGCTACGGCGCGATGACCAACTCCTACAACGACATCCGCAACGCCAAGACCATGATCATCATGGGCGGTAATCCGGCGGAGGCGCACCCGGTCTCGCTGCAGCACCTGCTCGAGGGCAAGGAGCTGAACAAGGCGAACTACATCGTCATCGACCCGCGGCTGACGCGCACCGCGGCGCACGCCACCGAGTATGTGCGCATCCGTCCCGGCACCGACATTCCGGTGATCTACGGACTGCTCTGGCATGTGTTCCAGAACGGCTGGGAGGACAAGGAGTTCATCCGCCAGCGGGTGTACGGCATGGATGATGCCCGCAAGGAAATCGACAAGTGGAACCCGGAAGAGGTCGAGCGGGTCACCGGCGTGCCCGGCGCGCAGCTCAAGCGCGTCGCCGAGATGTTCGCCAAGGAGAAGCCCGCCACGCTGATCTGGTGCATGGGCGCGACCCAGCACACCGTCGGCACGGCGAACGTGCGCGCGTTCTGCATCGCCCTGCTCGCCACAGGCAATGTCGGCGGGTTCGGTGTCGGCGCCAACATCTTCCGTGGCCATTGCAACGTGCAGGGCGCGACCGACCTCGGCCTCGATATCGTGACGCTGCCGCTCTACTACGGCCTCGCCGAAGGCGCGTGGCGCCACTGGTGCCGCGTGTGGGAGGTCGAGTACGACTGGATGGCGGGGCGGTTTGACACGGGCACGGCCGCGGACGGCAAGCCCGTCAAGTACATGGAGACGCCCGGCATCCCGTCGACGCGCTGGTTCGACGCCACGACGCTGCCGAAGGAGCAGGTCACCCAGAAGGACAACGTCAAGGCCATGGTGGTGATGGGCCACGGCGGCAACACCGTCACCCGCATGCCGGAGGTCGCCAAGGGCATCGAGAAGCTCGACCTCCTGGTGGTGGCCGATCCGCATCCGACCACCTGGGCGGTGCTCTCCGAGCGCAAGAACGACACCTATCTCCTCCCGATCTGCACCCAGTTCGAGTGCTCGGGATCGCGCACCGCCTCCAACCGCTCGATCCAGTGGTACGAGCCGGTGGTCAAGCCGATCTTCGAATCGAAGACCGACTACGAGGCGATGTATCTCCTCGCCAAGAAGCTCGGCTTCGCCGACCGGATGTTCAAGAACATCAAGGTCGAGAACAACGTGCCGTTGGCGGAGGACATCCTGCGCGAGATCAACCGCGGCGGCTTCTCGACCGGGTACTGCGGGCAATCGCCCGAGCGCCTCAAGGCGCACATGAAGAACCAGGAGAAATTCGACCTGGTGTCGCTGCGGGCGCCGAAGGACGATCCGGAAGTCGGCGGCGACTACTACGGCCTCCCCTGGCCGTGCTGGGGCACGCCGGAGATCCGTCACCCCGGCACGCACCAGCTCTACAACACGCACCTGCACGTCAAGGACGGCGGCAGCACGTTCCGCGCCCGCTTCGGCGTGGAGCGGGTGGTCAAGACGAAGGTGGTGGAGAACGGCCAGGAGGTCGAAAAGGAAGTCCGGCACAATCTCCTGGCCGAGGGCTCCTATTCGCTCGGCTCGGAGATCAAGGACGGCTATCCGGAATTCACTCTCGCCGTCCTCAAGAAGCTCGGCTGGGACAAGGACCTCACAGCCGCCGAGTTGGCGACGATCCAGCGGGTCAACCCGGCCAATCCGGATGCCGTGTCATGGGCGATCGACCTGTCGGGCGGCATCCAGCGCGTCTGCCTGGAGCACGGCGTGATCCACTACGGCAACGGCAAGGCGCGCGCCAACGCGTTCGGCCTGCCGGACGCGGTTCCGGTGCACCGCGAGCCGATCTACACGCCGCGGCCCGATCTGGTGGCGAAGTATCCGACCTTGCCGAGCCGGCGCGAGTTCCGCCTGCCCAACGTCGGCTTCGACATCCAGAAAGCCAACGTGGAGAAGGGGATCGCCAAGGAATTCCCGATCATCCTCACCTCCGGCCGTCTGGTCGAGTACGAAGGCGGCGGCGAGGAAACCCGCTCCAACAAGTGGCTGGCCGAGTTGCAGCAGGACATGTTCGTCGAGATCAATCCTGCCGACGCGGCGGATCGCGGCATCAAGGACGGCGCCTGGGTCTGGGTGACCGGCCCCGCCGATACGCGTCCGAAGGCCAGGATGAAAGCGCTGGTCACGGAGCGCGTCGGCAAGGGCGTGGCATGGTGCCCATTCCACTTCGCCGGCTGGTTCCAGGGCGTCGACCAGCGCGACAAGTACCCCAAGGGAGCCGACCCGGTCGTGCTGGGCGAGAGCGTCAACACGCTCACGACCTACGGCTACGATCCGGTGACCGGCATGCAGGAACCAAAAGCCACGCTCTGTCAGATCAGGGCGGCGTAGGGAGGCGGGACCATGGCTCGGATGAAATTTCTCTGCGACGCCGACCGTTGCATCGAGTGCAACGCTTGCGTCACCGCCTGCAAGAACGAGCATGACGTGCCGTGGGGCATCAACCGGCGGCGCGTCGTCACCATCAACGACGGCAAGCCGGGTGAGCGCTCGATCTCGATGGCCTGCATGCACTGCACCGACGCGCCGTGCGCGGCGGTGTGCCCCACCAACGCGTTCTACACGACCGTGGACGCGGTGGTGCTGCACTCGAAGGACATCTGCATCGGCTGCGGATACTGCTTCTACGCCTGTCCGTTTGGCGCGCCGCAATATCCGCGCGTCGGCAATTTCGGCTCGCGCGGCAAGATGGACAAGTGCACCTACTGCGCCGGCGGCCCGGAAGCCGACGGCACCCAGGCCGAGTACGTGAAGTACGGGGCGAACCGCCTGGCCGAGGGCAAGCTGCCGCTGTGCGCCGAGATGTGCTCGACCAAGTCGCTGCTCGCCGGCGACGGCGAGATCATCGCCCAGATCTACAAGGAGCGGGTGATGAAGCGCGGCTACGGCTCCGGCGCGTGGGGATGGCAGACCGCCTATCGGGAGAACATCGCGGTTTAACCGAAAACGGTGGCGCGGGCGGGGGCGGCCGCGCCACACGCACAAGAACACGAGGAGGGAAGAGGATGGGGACGCTTTGTGCGCGGTTACGCTTCGTCGCGGGGGCATTCGCATTGGTGCTGATGCTGGCGTTCGCCGGGGTGGCGTCCGCCCAGCAGCCGAGCTCGGTCAATCCGACCGCGAGCTCGGTCAAGGAGGAGCAACTGCTACGGCAGTTGCATCAAGTCCAGGGGCGCTGCACGCTTCCGGACGAGAAGGCCTGCGTGGTCATCCAGCCGGAGGGACGCGGCTGGCGCCGCTTCCATGAGATCACGCTGCGCTGGCTCGGCGCCATCTCGATCCTCGGCATGCTGCTGGCGATCGTCGTGTTCTACCTGTGGCGCGGGTCGGTGAAGCTCGAATCGGGCCGTTCCGGCCGCACCATCGTGCGCTTCAACGCGTTCGAGCGGCTCATCCACTGGATGACCGCCACGTGTTTCATCATCCTGGCGCTGTCGGGCCTCAACATCACGTTCGGCAAGAAGCTGCTGCTCCCGCTGATCGGGCCGGAGTCGTTCACGGCGTGGTCGCAGTTCGCGAAATACGCGCACAACTATCTGAGCTTCCCGTTCACCATCGGTGTGGTGGTGGTCTTCCTGATGTGGATCGCCGGCAATATCCCGAACCGCGTCGACGTCGAATGGGTCAAGCGCGGCGGCGGCATCTTGGGCCACGATCATCCGCCGGCCTACCGGTTCAACGCCGGGCAGAAGACGATCTACTGGCTGCAGATGCTCGGCGGCACCAGCATGGCGATCACCGGCTACCTGCTGATGTTCCCGTTCTACGGCACCGACATCGGCACGATGCAGCTGGCGCAGATGTTCCACGGCATCATCGCGATGCTCTACGTGGCGCTGATGCTCGCCCACATCTACATCGGCTCGCTCGGGATGGAGGGCGCGTTCGAGGGCATGGGCAGCGGCACCGTCGACGTCAACTGGGCCAAGGAGCACCACCGGCTCTGGCTCGAGGAGGAGATGGCGCGGACCGGGCCGAACGAGTTGCAGCCACAGCCGGTCGCCCAGCCGGCCGAGTAGGGTGCCGAATGGCTTGAATTGATCATGCCCGGCGGGCTAATCCGCCGGGCATGCGCTTTATTGGCCTGGCCGGGTGGAGCGGCGCCGGAAAAACCACCCTGCTCGCGAAGATCATTCCGCTGCTGGTGGCGCGGGGCCTCGGGGTCTCGACCGTCAAGCACGCCCATCATTCGTTCGACGTCGATCAGCCGGGCAAGGATTCCCATACCCATCGTCTCGCCGGGGCGACCGAGGTCCTAGTCGGCTCCGCCAATCGCTGGGCGCTGGTGCACGAGTTGCGCGGCGCGCCGGAAGCGACGCTCGCGATGCTGCTGGCCAAGCTGTCGCCGGTCGACCTCGTTATCATCGAGGGGTTCAAGCGCGAAAGCCACCCCAAGCTCGAAGTGTACCGCGCGAGCGTCGGCAAGCCGCTGCTCTCCCCGGGCGATCCGCACATCGTGGCGATCGCGTCCGATGTGGCGCTGCCGGACGCGACCGTGCCGGTGGTGCACCTGGACGACATCGAGGCTATCGTCGACCTTATCGTGAGACAGGCGGCGCCGCTGGAGGTGGTCGGCGCCGACACCCGGTAGATCCGATGGCCCAGCTTTCCGACGACTGCTTTGCGTTTGCGGGACCGCTGATGCCGGTCGACGAGGTCGATCGCCTGATCGTGCAGCGCGTCGCTCCGGTGGCCGAGACCGAGATGGCCGCCCTGTCCGCCGCTGCCGGTCGCGTGATCGGTCGCGACGTGGCGGCGCCGGTCGATCTGCCGCCGTTCGACAATTCGGCGGTCGACGGCTTTGCGGTGTCCCACCGCGACCTCGACCCGGCCGCCGAGACGCGCCTGGGGATCGTCGATCGGGTAGCGGCCGGCCATAGCGCCACGCGCGCCCTCGCCCCGGGCACCGCGATCCGCATCTTCACCGGCGCGCCAATGCCGGCAGGTGCCGACACGGTGTTCATGCAGGAGGATTGCCGTGTCGAGGATGGAGCCGTGGTGGTGCCGCCCGGCCTCAAGCTCGGGGCCAACCGGCGTCTCGCCGGTGAGGATATCCGGGCAGGCGCGGTGGCGCTGCCCGCCGGACGGCGCCTCGCGCCGCAGCACCTGGCGCTCGCGGCGGCGATCGGCCTCACCGCGGTCGACGTGCGGCGGCGCGTGCGGGTTGCGCTGTTCTCCACCGGCGACGAGATCGTCGAGCCGGGATCGCCGCTACCGGCGGCCACGCTCTACGATTCGAACCGGCGCCTGCTCGCCGCCCTGCTGGCGCGCCTTCCCGCCGAGGTGACCGACCTCGGCATCCTGCGCGACCGGCCGGAGGACCTGGCGTCGGCGCTGGGGCAGGCGGCCAGGGGGCACGATCTGGTCTTGACCTCGGGAGGGGTCTCGACCGGTGAAGCGGATCACGTACGCGACGCGATCGACAAGGTGGGACGCCTGGTGTTCTGGCGCCTCGCCATCAAGCCGGGTCGGCCGGTCGCCATGGGCGTCATTCCTGCGGCTGACGCGAGCGGCGGTGGCGCGGCCTTCGTCGGCCTGCCGGGCAACCCGGTGGCGGTGTTCGTCACCTTCGCCCGGGTCGTGCGCCCGTTGCTGTTGCGGCTCGCCGGCGCGCTGCCCGAGCCGCTGGTTGCCCTGCCGGTGCGGGCGGCGTTTTCCTATCGCAAGAAGAAGGGCCGGCGGGAATACGTGCGCGTGGCGCTCTCGCGTGCCGCCGACGGCGCGCTCGAGGCCAACAAGTACAAGCAGGACGGCGCCGGCGTGATCACCTCGCTGACCGAGACCGACGGCCTCGCCGAGCTGCCCGACGACATGACCGCGCTCGAGCCGGGCGCGATGGTCGGATTTCTGCCCTATGGGATGCTGACATAGCGGTTTGCGGCCCGGCTGAAATGCGGGCCTTCGCCGGCGGAAGGGCTGCTGAAGTGAAGACAGGTTACGCAAGGAGCTTCGACTCGCAGGCGGGTGCCGCCTCGCGAGAGGCACTGCGGCCCGGATTTGATCCGGGCTACAGGGCTCAGAACTTGCGGCTCGAGTACCAGTCCTTGCCGACGAGGTTATGGCCGGCATCGGTTACCCGGGCGCCGGTCGTCGTGTAGGCCTTGTCGGCGGAGCGCCAGGCGCCATCGAGCGCATACATGGCGACGACCGCGAGCACGACGGCGGCGCCGGCGCCGGTGAGAAATGCACGCATGGTCTTCCTCATCCTCCCAAACCCATAGTTGATGCGAATAATGGGTGTTTCGGCGCGCCAGATCAAGCCTCTATGCGGTCGCATGGGCGCTGGCGAGGCGCGTCGCCTCGGCGAGGTCGGCCGGCGTATTGACGTTGAAGAACGGGTCGACCGGCTCGTTCGGCCAGGCGGCGAGCGCGACGCCGTGACGTGCGGTCCACACCTCGATCTTGCGCAGATCTTCCTCCACCAGCGCCCGGCGCAGGTCGTCCCGCAGGGCGACCTGCCACAAGGCCACCACCGGGTGGCGCCAATCGCCCGACTGGGCGCAGGCGAGCGGCGTTCCGGCCTCGCGCCGCGCCGCGTGCAGGCGCGGGACGAGATCGTGCGGCAGGAACGGGCAGTCGCCCGGCGCGCTCACCAGCCACTCGGTCTCCGGCGCGTTCCCGGCGAGCCAATCGAGCCCGGCGAGGATGCCGGCCAGCGGGCCGGCAAAGCCTTGCACCGAATCGGGAATGACCGGCAGGCCGAACGGAGTGAAGCGCTCCGGGTCGCCATTGGCGTTGAGAATGATTCCAGTGCACCAAGGGGACAGCCGCTGCAAGACACGGTCCAGGATCGTCGCCTCGCCGATCCGAATCAGCGCCTTGTCGCCGCCCCCCATGCGCCGCGCCTGACCGCCGGCAAGCACCAGCCCATGGGTCGCCGCAAACTCAGTCGTCATGCACGGCCGCCTTGCGCCGGTGCTTCGCGGTCTCTTCCTCCACGTAGGCGAGATCCTGGTCGAACACGATGCGGTCCTCGCCCGACAGCGCGACGAAGCGTTTGCCGCGCGCACGGCCGATGAGCGTCAATCCGGCCTTGCGGGCGAGCTCCACGCCCCAGGCGGTGAAGCCCGAGCGCGACACCAGGATCGGGATTCCCATGCGCACGGCCTTGATCACCATCTCGGAGGTGAGCCGGCCGGTCGTGTAGAAGATCTTGTCGTCGGGACGGACACGGTGGCGGAACATCCAGCCGGCGATCTTGTCGACGGCATTATGGCGGCCGACGTCCTCCATGTAGACCAGCGGGCGATCCCGTTCGGCGAGCACGCAGCCGTGGATCGCGCCGGCCTCGAGATAGAGCGAGGGCGTGGTGTTGATCTTGTGCGTCAACGTATAGAGCCATGAGGTCCGCAGCTCGGCGGGCGGCAGGACCGCACCCTCGATGAGCTCCATCAGGTCGCCGAACACCGTGCCCTGGGCGCAACCCGAGGTCTGCACCTTCTTCTTGAGCTTCTTCTCGTAGTTCGTCTTGCGCCGGGTGCGCACGACCACGACCGCGAGGTCCTCGTCGTAGTCGATGCCCGTCACCTCGTCGTCGGCTTTCAGCATGTTCTGGTTCAGCAGGTAGCCGAGCGCGAGGTAGTCGGGATAGTCGCCGATCGTCATCGCGGTGACGATTTCCTGAGCGTTGAGGTAGATGGTGAGCGCACGCTCCACCGTCACCGCGGTCTCGATCGCCCCCCCGCTCTGGTCGATGCCGGACACGCGCTCGGTCAGCCGCGGATCGGATGGATCCGGGCGGATCAGGTATTCGTCTTCCATGTCGGTCACGGGCGCTGGAGCGGGATCCCGGCCGGCGGTGCGGGCCATGCCCCTATGTGTGGTAAGGGGCGGCCGGATTGCAAGCCGCCATCGCGGCGATGGTCCGTAGGGTGGGTAAAGGCGCGCTGCACGGCTGTCCGCGTGGCAAAATCGCCGACGCGCCGTCCCTCGCCGCTCATGGCGGCTCGCCCACGCGGCTATCAAGAGCAGGCGATTTTGCCCACCCTACAGTTTCACCCCCGCGGTCGCCAGCAACGCGCGCGCCCGTGCCCGATGCTCGTCGGAGATGGTCAGGCGCTCGGCGAAATCGCGGCCGGTCGGCCGGGTGGCGTCGATGCCCATCTTGGTCAGCGTGAAGGTCTGCGGGTCCGATGTCGGGTCGAGGATCGCGCCCTTGGAGCCGGGGATGAAGACGATGTCCTTCTCGGCGCGCATGCGGGTCGCGACCGCCCACATCACGTCGTTGATGTTGAACACGTCCACGTCGTCGTCCACCACGATGACGAACTTGGTGTAGAGCTCGGTGCCGAAGGTCGCCATCATCGCCATCTGCGGCTCGCCCTCGGCGACCTTCTTCATCGAGACGAACGCCATGAAGGCGCCGCAAGTCGTGTGCGGCACGTGCACGGTGCGGACGTTGGGGAGGTTGCGCTTGAGGGCGTTGAGGATCTCGCCCTCCCGGGTGATGCAGGACACCGTGATGTGGTCGCGCGACATGCCCGAGACGACGCTGTGCAGCATGGCGTCGCGGCGCATGCGGATGCGGTGCGCCACGAACACGTTCTGGGTGCTGCGGTAGGACGCGTAGCCGGTGAATTCGCCGAACGGCCCCTCCGGCTCGTGCACGCCGGCGAGGATCTCGCCTTCGATGATGATCTCGGCGCCGGCCGGCACCTCGAGATCGGCAACGCCGCAGCGCGCGAGGCGATAGGGCTCGCCGAACAGGCCGCCGATGATCTCGTATTTCCTCACCTGCGGCGGATAGGCGTAGACCATCGATCCCATGTAGTGCAGCGGATGAGTGCCGAGCGTGATGGCGGCGGGCAGCGATTCGCCCCGTTCCTCGGCGCGGCGGTGGAACTCGTACAGGCGGCGGCGCGAATGCAGTGACACGCCCATGCGGTTGCGGCCCTTGAGCATGAGCCGATGGAACCCGGTGGTGTCGACGCCGGTGACGGGATCGCGCGCGACGATCTGCCCGGCGGTGACGTAGGGCGCCGCGTCGACGGCGAACTGCAGCGGGATCGGCAGCCTGGTCAGGTCGACATCGTCGCCCTCGATCACCACGTCGTCCCAGGCTCCGCGCGCGACGGTCTCGCACGGGATGTATTTCTGGCAGCGCTCGCGGAACGCGGTGGGCAGGTCGCCGGGTGCGACGCCGAGGCAAGCGGCGAGCAGCCGGCGGTTGCCGGCCACGTTGGTGACCAGCGGCATGGCGTGGCCGCGGACGTTCTCGAACACCAGCACCGGGCTCTTTCCGGCCTGGTCGAGCTCGAACGCCATGGCGGTCGAACTCGAAGGCGAGATCGATCGGCTCGCGCAGGCGCAACAGCTCGTCCGGATATTCGGTTTCCACCAGGCGCAGGAAGCCGCGCAGGCTCTGATTGTCGCTATCGATGTTTGCGGTCACGAGATCCCCCGATGCGCCACACCTGAATGTGCGGCGGCGGGGGGCTTGGATGCAAGCGGCTTGCCGGCCCTTTATCGGGCGGTGACCTTGCGCACGCCGATGCCGACGGTCTCGCTGCGGGCGCATACGACCTTCACCCGGTCGCTCTCGCCGAGCTCCTGGCCGATGGAGGTCTCGGCCAGATACGCCTGTCCGTGCATGAAGCAGGTCGCCGGATTGCCGAACTCGGCCGGCACCCGCATCACCGCGGTCGCGTTGGCGCGGCTGCAATCCCGCAGATCGGGCGTGACGGCCATCGAGCAGATCAGCACCAGGGCGGTCAACATGACATCCTCCATCTGTCAGTTCGACTCGGACGCCGACGCTCAGGTTCATCGATCGCACGGTGTCGCGCGCGATCGGTGTGACCGCCGTCACACAACGTAGGAGCCGATAGACGATTTGAATGCGTGTGTGGACGGAAGTCGGACGGCGAGAGCCGCTGGCGAAAAGTCAGCTCGGCGTTCGGTTGCCGTGCTTCTCGCGCCACTTGGGGCCCGGTCCGCGCATGTAGTGCAGCTCCGGCCGGTAGGGATCGAACAGGCCTTTGAGGAACTTGCGCAGCTCGATCATGGCAGCGTCCAGCAGAGGCGTTGCCTGCCGGCGTGATGTGCCGATCCTCGTCGGCAGTGCTGCGATGGTGGCCTGAGCCATGACGATCTCCCGACTTCCTGTCGAGCCAGTTACCTGGTTGGTCGCGTTTCCTGGCGACCGCGTTCACGAGCGATCCTGCGGCCGAATTCGTTAAAATTCGTTACAAGATCGCCTACGTAGTCACCCGAATTCGCGATCAACCTTTCCGGAATGTTACGGAGAAGAAACAGCGGAGTTTCCGCGCCAACTCGCTTGCGCGATCACGGCTGCGTGCGAACGCGTTGATCAGCCGCGCGGCGGCGGTTCCGAGCGCCGGGAACGCGCGTCGCGTTGTTGCGTGGTGTGTTTCGCGGCGCCCGGATTTCAGGCTGGATTTGTGTCTTCGCGCGCCGCCTTGCCCTTTGCGTCGCGCGCCGCTAAATCAGCGGCGACTTTCCAGACATCAGGCGCTCGGCGGTCAAGTCTTCGTGAGGCTCGGGCCAACCCGACCCCAAGAGCGTCGCAACCAGAGGGCAGGGCCGCGATGGCACGCCAGTTCATTTACCATATGCAGGGCCTGTCCAAGGTCTATCCGGGCAACCGCAAGGTGCTCGAGAACATCCACCTCTCGTTCTATCCCGACGCGAAGATCGGCGTGCTCGGCGTCAACGGGTCGGGCAAGTCGACCCTTCTGCGCATCATGGCGGGCATCGACACGGAATTTTCCGGCGAGGCCTGGGCCGCCGAGGGCGCCCGCGTCGGCTATCTGCAGCAGGAGCCCGGGCTCGATGCGGATAAATCCGTACGCGAGAACGTGATGGAGGGGGTGGCTGCGCAGAAGGCGGTGCTCGACCGCTACAACGAGCTCGCCATGAACTACTCGGAGGAGACTGCCGACGAGATGACCGCCCTGCAGGACGAGATCGAGGCCAAGGGCCTGTGGGATCTCGATTCGAAGGTCGACCAGGCGATGGACGCGCTGCGCTGCCCGGGAGACGATGCCGAGGTCGCCAAGCTGTCGGGCGGCGAGCGCCGCCGTGTCGCGCTGTGCCGCCTGCTGCTCGAGCAGCCCGAGCTGCTGCTGCTCGACGAGCCGACCAACCACCTGGACGCCGAGAGCGTCGCCTGGCTCGAAGGGCACCTGCGCAACTATCCGGGCGCGATCCTGATCGTCACCCACGACCGCTACTTCCTCGACAACGTGACGGGGTGGATTCTCGAGCTCGACCGCGGTCGCGGCATTCCCTACGAGGGCAACTACACCGCCTGGCTGGCGCAGAAGCAGAAGCGGCTCGCGCAGGAGGGCCGCGAGGAGGAGGCGCGCCAGCGCACCCTCGCGCGCGAGCAGGAATGGATCGCCGCCTCCCCGCGGGCGCGCCAGGCGAAGTCGAAGGCGCGCTACAACGCCTACGAGGAGCTGCTCAAGAAGGCCGCCGAGAAGACCACCCAGACCGCGCAGATCGTCATCCCGGTGGCGGAGCGGCTGGGTCAGAACGTGGTCGATTTCGAGGGCCTGAAAAAGGGCTTCGGCGACAACCTGCTGATTGACGACCTCACGTTCCGCCTGCCGCCCGGCGGCATCGTCGGCGTGATCGGGGCGAACGGTGCCGGCAAGACCACGCTGTTCCGCATGATCACCGGCCAGGAGAAGCCCGACGGCGGCACCATCAAGGTCGGCGAGTCGGTGCGGCTCGGCTACGTCGATCAGTCGCGCGATACGCTCGAGGGCAAGAAGTCCGTCTGGGAGGAGATCTCCGGCGGCCTCGACCAGCTGCAGCTGGGCAAGCGTGAAGTGAACTCGCGCGCCTATTGCTCGGCGTTCAATTTCCGCGGCGCCGACCAGCAGAAGAAGGTCGGCTCGCTGTCGGGCGGCGAGCGCAACCGGGTGCACCTCGCCAAGATGCTCAAGTCGGGTGCCAACCTGCTGCTGCTCGACGAGCCGACCAACGACCTCGACGTCGATACCTTGCGCGCGCTCGAGGAGGCGCTCGAGGATTTCGCCGGCTGCGCCGTGATCATCAGCCACGATCGCTGGTTTCTCGACCGCATCGCCACCCACATCCTGGCGTTCGAGGGCGAGAGCCGCGTCGAATGGTTCGAGGGCAATTTCCAGGACTACGAGGCCGACAAGATGCGGCGGCTCGGTACCGATTCGACCATTCCGCACCGGATCAAGTACAAGCAGTTCACGCGGTGATGGCTTGCTTACGTCACGTCACGGACTGATCAGTTTCACACCTGGAAAGTAAGTCCGGAAGCGCCGCGCGTCCCGCGTGAGGAGCGGCAAGCTCGAA
This sequence comes from uncultured Alphaproteobacteria bacterium, assembly GCA_963777755.1. Lineage (GTDB taxonomy): Bacteria > Pseudomonadota > Alphaproteobacteria > Rhizobiales > Xanthobacteraceae > DATFWC01. Next base: position 76,741 of record CAVZSC010000033.1, on the reverse strand, counting down.
ACTTCGGCATGGGCTCCGATGAAAAAATCGGCCAGAACGCTTGTACGGGGTCCTCCGGCGGCTCGGTAGCGCCTGAACGTTCTTCCTGCCAAAAACAGTGCTGATGTGGGCGCGCGCTCCAACTGAATGCCCAGCTGGGAGAGCGAAAACTGCAAGTCTGCTTCCGTAGCGCTCCGGACGGCAAGCTCGGCATAGGTGATCTCGTTGATGCAAAGCAGGCCTCTCCGACGGCATTGATCAAGCTGCTGGACGGACCAATTGAGCCAGGCGGGATCAGCCGTAAGTATGTCGAGAATGACGTTCGTGTCGATGAGCGTCATTTTGTCTTGAGAACTGGATCCTCGGCCGGGTCGCCGCGCAGCATCTTCATGAACTCATCGGTCGTGATGCCGCGGATCGGTCTACGCTTCGCCAGTGCATAGGCACGAGCCTTATAATCGTCGGCGCCGGTATTGGATTTCTCGATGATCACTGCGCCGGAAGTCGTCGCACGAACTTCGACGCGGTCGCCGGGCTTGATGCCTGCCGCATCACGCACGTTCTTGGGTAGCGTAACCTGACCTTTGATGGTGACTGTCGTGGCCACGGCAAGCTCCAGTAATACACAACGCGAGAAGTAATACCGGGCGTGAAGGCGGTCAATACCCCTGAATTGGACGCAATGCCCTCGAGCCGATCGAATATTGACAGGCCAAGGGCGCCGATTCAGAACCAACCATGCGTCTTCCAACCCTCTTCGTTGCCGTCCTGTGGTCGCTGTTGGCATGCGCCAGTCCGGCGATGGCCGCGCCCGACGCCGCCTTTGCCCGGTGGCTCGAGTCCCTGTGGCCCGAGGCGCAGCAGCGCGGCGTCTCGCGCGCGACCTTCGAGGCGGCGACGCGCGGGCTCGAGCCCGACCTGTCGCTGCCCGATCTCGTCGTTCCGGGCCGACCCGAGGCGCCGCCGCGCGGGCAGGCGGAGTTCGTGCTCACGCCTGCCGATTACGTGAAGGAGGCGACGATCGCGCGGCTTGCCGCGCAGGGGCGCGATCTCCTCGGCAAGCACCGCACAACGCTCGAGGCGATCGAGCGGCAGTTCGGCGTGCCGCCCGCGATCATCCTGGCGATCTGGGGCCGCGAGACCGCGTTCGGCGGCCACAGGCTGCCGCACAACGCCGTGCGGGTGCTGGCGACCCAGGCCTATGTGGGCCGCCGCAAGGAGCAGTTCCGCGACGAGCTCCTGCACGCATTGAAAATGGTCGAGGAGGGCCACGTGCGGCTCGCCGACATGAGAAGCTCATGGGCGGGCGCCATGGGCCTCACCCAGTTCCTGCCGTCGGAGTTCTACAAGCACGGCGTTGACTTCGATCGCGACGGCCGCATCGACATCTTCAACTCCATCCCGGACGCCCTTGCGTCCGCGGCGCAGCAGCTCGTCAACAAGGGCTGGCAGGCCGGCCGGCGCTGGGCCTACGAGGTCAAGGTGCCGGCGAGCGTCGACTGCGCGACCGCGGAGCCGTCGGTCACCCTGCCGATCGGCGAATGGGTGAAGCGCGGCTACGTGCCGGCCTACGGCCGCAAGCTCGGCCGCGACGAGCTCGCCGAGACCGCCTCGCTGCTGATGCCGGAAGGCGCCTACGGGCCGGCGTTCCTCACGCCGAAGAACTACTACGTCATCAAGGACTACAATTTCTCCGATCTCTACGTGCTGTTTGTCGGGCACCTCGGCGACCGCATCCTCGATCCGCGGCCGTTCGAGACGCCGTGGAGCAAGACCACGCAATTGCGTACCGCCGACGTCGAGGCGATGCAGCGCCGCCTTACCGAGCTCGGCTTCTACCGCGACAAGATCGACGGCAAGGCCGGCATGCTCACGCGCGCAGCGCTCGGCGCGTACCAGAAGGCGAACGGCCTTCGGCTCGACTGCTGGCCGACACCGTCCGTCCTCGATCACATGCGAGGCCGCACGGCGCCACGATGAGCGCGCGCCGCGATGGCGCCGGACTTTCGAATTGGCGACAAAGAAAATCCCGGCGGCGCTACGGCGCACGCCGGGATCATGGTCTTCGGCTCTGGCGAATCAGACGTTAGTACGGCGGGCAGATCAGCCGCGGTCGGCCCCGCCAGCTGATGGGATTGCCGTAGGCATCATGGACCGGAACGCGCGCCCAGTAGCAGTTGGGGCTTGGCACCGGCTCGGCATAGGCCGGATAGTAGGCCCAGCCGGGCGGCGGCGGGTAGGCCCGCCACGGCGCGGCGAGCGCTCCACCGATGATCGCGCCGCCGACGATTCCAGCGGCGATGCCGGGGCCCCAGCCCCACCCGCGCCGCCAATATGCGCTGGCGTCCGCGGTGGCAGCCATCAACGTGGCGGCGACCACGGCAATCGCGGCACCGCCCATCAGCAGTCTCTTCATCTCAGTCGTCTCCTCGTGCACATCGCCTCAGGGCGAGTGCGACCCGATGCAGGTCGTCCCGTGCGGACGAGGCAGACGTTAGCCTTGCCACTTTGTCGTAATTTTGTTGGTGAAACGGCGGCAAAACGAAAGGCCCGACAAAGGTCGGGCCTTTCGTTAACACGTGTTTATCGGCGAAGCTTTGCTAGTAGCAAACCCGTACGCCGCGAACGACCCAGGTCCAGCCGTTCCAGAAGCGCTCGCGCCTGAGCACGCAGCCGCCGCCATAACCCGCACCGTAGGCGTAGGCCCCGTACGGATAGCCATAGCCGCCGTAGTAGTAGGGCGACGCCAAGGCCCCGCCGATCAGAGCACCAGCCGCCAATCCGCCGACCACCGGAGCGAACCCGAAGCCGCGATGGCCCCAGCCGCCACGCCAGCCGCCTCCGTGCCAGCCGCCGCCATGCCAGCCGCCGCCCCAGCGGGCCTCGGCGCTGGTCGGGATGGCGATGGCCGCGGTCGCGATCGTCGCCGCCGCGGCGACGGCCGTGAGAATCTTACGCATGACCATACCTCCGCTCGAAGGTTTCGATATGAATCAAACGCCCATTTGACGGGAGGGTTCCGCACGCCGCGCGCGGCCGCGGAGATGAACGCCGGATGAACGCTGCATGAACGGCTGCAAGTCGCCGACGAGGGCTCGCATCCTCGCGCGGATCCAATGGTCGCCTTCAATTGAACTTGAGGCCTGCCGCTTTCGCGAGTGCGATATTGATGTCGATCTCCTTGCGGATCAGCGCGTCGAACTCCGCCGGCGTCAGCGTCAGCGGCTCGATCCCCTGCGGGGCGAATTTCGCCGCCACGTTGGGATGGCGCAGCGCCTTCCGGGTCTCGCCGTGCAGCCGATCGACGATGTCGCGCGGCGTCTTCGCCGGCACCAGCATTCCGATCCAGTAGCTGTAATCGGAATCGGCGTATCCCGCCTCGAGCGTGGTCGGCACGTTCGGCAGTGCGGAGGTCCGCTTCGCCGAATTCACCGCCAGCGGCAGGAGCTTGCCGTCGTGGACGAACGGCAGCACGGCGGCAATTCCGAAGCAGGCGAAGTCGACCCGTCCCGTCGCCACCTCGATCAGCGCATCGGGCCCGCCGCGGAACGGCACGTGGACCGCATTGAACCCGGCGCTGACGCGCAGGCGCTCGGCGGCCCAGTGGGTGGCGCTGCCGATGCCGCCGGACGCGTAGCTCATCTGGCCGGACTTGGCGGACGCGACCAGCTCCTGCAGCGACCTGATGCCCCGGGCAGGCGCGATCACCGTCACGTTGGCGACCGTGCCGAACGGCATGACGGCGGCAAAGTCGGCGGCCGTATCGTACGGGATGTTGGGGTACGCGGCAGGCGCAGCCGAATGCGCCGACGCATTGACGAGGATCGTGTATCCGTCGGGCTCCGCCTTGGCCACCGCGGCCGCCCCGAGCGTGCCGCCGGCGCCGCCGCGATTCTCGACCACGATCGCCTGGCCGAGCTGGCTCGCCAGCGGATCGAGCACGATGCGGCCGACGATGTCGACCGTGGTGCCGGCCTGGAACGGAATGATGGCGCGGATCGGCCGTGCCGGCCAGCTTTGCGCGCGGGCGAGACGCGGGAGCACCGGCATCGCCAGCCCGGTTGCGGCAAGCCCGAGCAATCGGCGGCGCGTGGTCATGCTTTCGCTCTCCCGGCCTCGCCTCAATTGAACTTCAGGCCGGCCGCCTTCACCAGCGCGATGTTGATGTCGATCTCCCGGCGGATCAGGGCGTCGAACTCGGCCGACGTCAGGGGCAGCGGATCGATCCCTTGCGGGGCGAATTTCTCCACCACGTTCGGGTGCTGCAGCGCCTTCTGGGTCTCCCGATAGAGCCGATCGACGATGTCGCGCGGGGTCTTCGCCGGCACCAGCATTCCCATCCAGTAATTGTAGTCGGAGTCGGCAAGACCCTCCTCCAGCGTCGTGGGAACGTCCGGCAGCGCGGACGACCGCTTCGCCGAGCTCACCGCCAGCGGCAGCACCTTGCCGTCGCGGATGAACGGCAGCGCGACCGCAATCCCCATGCAGGCAAAATCGATGCGACGGGTCATCACCTCGGTCATCGCATCGGGCCCGCCGCGGAACGGCACGTGGACGGCATTGAATCCAGCGCTGATGCGCAGGCGCTCGGCCCCCCAGTGGGTGGCGCTGCCGACGCCGGCGGACGCATAGCTCATGTTGCCGGACTTGGCGGCGGCCACCAGCTCCTTGAGCGATTTGATGCCCCGGCCGGGCGCGATGATCGTCACGTTGGCGATGGTGCCGAACGGGATGATCGCGGAAAAATCACGGGCCGGATCGTAGGCGATGTTGGGATAGGCGGCGGGCGCGGCGGAATGCGCCGATGCATTGATGAGGAGGGTGTAGCCATCGGGCTCCGCCTTGGCGACCGCGGCCGTCCCGATGCTGCCGCCGGCGCCGCCACGGTTCTCGATCACGATTGTCTGGCCGAGCTGGCTCGACAACGGGTCGAGCACGATGCGGCCGACGATGTCGATCGTGCTGCCGGCGGCGAACGGGATCATGGCGCGGATCGGTCGCGCCGGCCAGGCCTGGGCGCGGGCCAGCCGCGGCAGCGCAGGCATCGTGGAGACGGCGGCGGCAAGCTCGAGGAATCGGCGGCGGCTGGTCATTGTTTTCGGTCTCCCCGGACATATCCTTGGACGGTGCTACCGTAGCCCGAATGGGGGACGGGCGAAAACCGTCTTCTCGTCCGGGATTTGCCAGTATGCGGATTTTGCCGCATGGGTTGCGTGCATGCCGATCATCCTGACCATCGCGGCGCTGCTGCTGGTCGCGCTCCTGTTCGCCCCGCAATGGTGGGTGCGGCGAGTGTTGGCGCGGCACGGCGCCGAGCGACCCGACCTGCCGGGAACCGGCGGCGAGCTTGCGCGCCACCTGCTCGACGAGGCCGGATTGCAGGCGGTGAAGGTCGAGCTCACCGGCGACGGCGATCACTACGATCCGTTGGACCGCGCGGTGCGCCTGCTGCCGCAGCACCACGACGGGCGGTCGATCGCCGCGGTGGCGGTCGCGGCGCACGAGGTCTCCCATGCGGTGCAGCATGCGCGCGGCGAGAAGGCCTTCGCGGTGCGCTTCGATCTGGTCAGGAAGCTCAACTGGATCGATCGCCTGGCGAGCGGCATCCTGCTGCTGGCGCCGGTCGTGTTCATGGTGATCAAGGCTCCGGCGCTGCTGTTGCTGCAGGTCGTCGCCGGCCTCCTCCTGCTGGCGATCCGCGTCGTCGTCCACGTCGCGACCTTGCCGGTCGAGCTCGATGCGAGCTTCGGCAAGGCGCTGCCGGCGCTGGTGCGCGGCCGCTACATCTCACCCGGCGACCTGCCGGCCGCTCGCAGCGTCCTGCGCGCCGCCGCCTGGACCTACGTGGCGGCAGCGCTCGCCACGCTGCTCGACGTGGCACGCTGGTTCCGGATTCTCAGATTTTAGGTCAATACAGCCAAGGCAGCACGGCGGCCGCAAACACCGCGACGAACAGGAGCGCCGCCAGCGGCAGCCCGGCGATCGCGGTGAGCACCCTGATCCACCACGCCCGGCCGACGCCGATGCGGTAGACGGCCCCGCACAGGAGGCCGACGCCGAAGGCGCCGAAGGCGATCCACATCAGGGTCCAGATTGCATGAAGCGCGGCCATGACGGGTAGTCGCGGCGCGTTTCCGGCCGGTTCAGCGTCCGGCCGGCGCAGCGGCGGAACGTGCGCCTTGTCACAAAGCAAGTGGGGGCAGGGGGTGGCCGCCGCGTGCGTGACCCTCGCCATAGAGGCCGAAATCGATGCTCCGATGCTTCCACACGGGAAGCCGAGCGCTGGCGCGGATGACCAGCAGGGTTGCGGACGTCGTTGCGGAAGAGGGCCTCGACCTCACGCGGCCGGCGGGATCGGCACCTCGTGCACCTTCATCCCGAGGGAAACCGAGGTGTAGTAGCCGAGCAGCACCAGCACCTCGGCGACGCCCTCGCGGCCGAGCGCCTGCTCGATCTCGGCGAACGCCGCATCGCTGAGCTTCGCCCCGCCCGCGAGCGCGGCGGCGAACCGGTAGACGGCCTGCTCGTGCGCATCGGCGAGCTTGGGCTCCTTGCCGGCGAGGATCGCGTCGATCTGCTCTTGCGTGAGGCCCACACGCTTGCCTTCGCGGATATGCGCCGTGCGGACATAGTCCGCGTCCCAGTGCTGGGCGATCACCAGGATGCCGATCTCGACCTCGCGCGAGGAGAGCGAGCAGCGCTTGTTGAGGAAGGTGCCGATATGCTCCATGCCGCTCGCGACCGTCGGGCTGTGGATCCAGATCTTGTACGGTCCGAGGATGCGGCCGCGGCCGGCGACCAGCTGGTCGAACACCGTCTTCTGCTCCGGCGTGAGCTTCTCGGGCGGGATCTCGAGCGTCCGGTTCATGGCAATCGTCCTTGGCGGGGCTGGTGTTGGAGATCGGACAGGGAAGGGGATTGTTGCATAGCACGCGGCACGCGGCCGCGTGAATTCAGGCGACGCGCGCCTTGGCCAGCACGTCGGGGTTGACCACGTGGATCGGTGTGCCGGCCGCGTAGGCGGTGATCTGGTCGAAGATGTCGGCGAACTGGATCTCGTATTCATCGCGCGACACGTAGCCGAGGTGCGGAGTGCACACGACATTCGGCATGGCGAGCAGCGGATGGGCGGTGTCGCGCAGCGGCTCCTCCTCGTAGACGTCGACCGCCGCCATGCCGGGACGGCCCATGCCCAGCGCATTCACCAGTGCGCCGGGCTCGATCAGCGGCGCGCGGCTGGTGTTGACCAGGAGCGCGGTCGGCTTCATGCGGGCGAGATCGGCGGCGGTGACGATGTGGCGGGTCGCCTCGACCAGACGCATGTGCAGGGTGATGACATCGCACGCCGCAAAGAATGCCTCCTTGCTGGGCGCCACGGCGTAGCCGTCCGCGCGCGCCTGCGCGAGCGATTGCGGCCGCGCCCATGCCACGACGTCCATGCCGAACGCCTTGCCGTAGCCGGCGACCGCGCTGCCGATCCGCCCGTAGCCGTAGATGCCCAGCGTCTTGCCGCGCAGCGTGGTGCCGACGCCGATCTGCCAGGTGCCCGCCTTGAGCGACGCCATCTGCTGCGGGATCTGGCGCATCGCCGCGATGATCAGGCCCCAGGTGAGCTCGGCGGTCGCGTGCGACGGCGTGTCCATGTGCAGGTTCGACGACACGATCACGCCGAGCCGGGTGCACGCCTCGATGTCGATGTGCGGATAGACGCTGCGCTGACTGATCAGGCGAAGCCGCGGCAGCCGCTCGAGCAGGGCTGAGCGGATCTTGGTGCGCTCGCGGATCAGTACCAGCGCTTCGGTGTCGCGCAGGCGCTCCACCAGCGCGTCGACGTCCTGTACGTGATCGTTCCAGATCGTGACGTCGTGCCCGTCGAGCTTGGCGAAGCAGCGGAGCGTGCGCAGCGTGTCGTGATAGTCGTCGAGGATGGCGATTTTCATGGGTGTCGTCTTCGGGAAATTGGCCCTTCAGGGTGGCGCGCCGCGGCACAAACGACAAGAGGCGCAAGCGGCATGACGCAAATGCGTGCCGCGGCGCCACGACCCTGCGCAGCCGTCGAAAAATGCCGGGCGCCGACGGCGGAATGGCTTTCCTGCCAAGAATTCATGGATGGCCCCTTGTCATTTTGTTCTTGTTATGTTCTCATGGGCCGATCGTGAGCCGAGGCGGGAACGCCTCATTTTCATGGAGCACATGGGTCGCGGAGTTTCGCAATGTCCATGGAGATTTACGTGCTGTCTGACAGGCGGTTGGCTTCGCTGTCCGATTGGCAGGAAGCGATTGACGCGGAGGGGTTCCGGCTCAGGCTGGGGACCGGGCGCTCGCTCGATGATCTGCGCGGCCACCTTCCGGCGCAGCTGGGCGATGAGCACGCCGGATTCGAGTGCGACCATTGGGACGCCGACGCACTGATGGCGGGGTATCCGGGCCTCGACTACGGCCATCGCTGGCAACATGCGCTCGCGTTCCGCTTCGGCGGCGATGTCCATGCCTGCCTCGGCGCCTACATGGCGGCGACCGCTTACGCGAGAGCCACGGCTGGCATCGTTCTCGAGTGCGAGGAGCTCCAGCTCCTTGTGCCGCAGCAGGCGTTGGCCACTGCGCGCGCCATCGAGCAGTTCGTGCACGACTACGGGGGGAAGTTTCCTGCGCTTGCGAGCTAGGTCCCAAGGTCATGCACGATGGCCGGATGCCCAATACCGGCGTGTTTCACGCCGAAGCGAATATCCTCATGCGGGGGGCGGACACGCACGGCGGCACGCTCGCCGGCAGGACGTTCGACGTGCACGTGGATCGCGCGATGTGTGCGCGGACCAAGGAGATCCTTCCCCTCATCGGCTTGGAGCTGGGCAACCCGACGGTCACCTACATCTGTCCGGGCGACGTGCGTCACACCATGCGCGACGGAACGTGGGTCGAGCCGAGGCTCGCCAACCGGCGCACCTATTTCGCCTCGCGCCTCATCCCCGGATGGCCGGAGCTCGGCGAGATCGAGCGCGCCTTCCTGGCGCCGCCCGGAAAGCAGTGGTTCAATACCGGCGGCAACGACAGCGCCAGCCTGATCGCCGAGGGACTGTTCGGAAGTGAGAAGCTTCCGGCTCACGAAGGCCGCATCGATCTGCATCTCTATCTGTGGGGCCATCCACAGTACGGCGTGCTGCTGATCTATAAGATGTGGGGTGGTGGATACGACGCGACCTGCAGCTCGAAGGGCGATCCGGCGCGCCTGCGCCAATGGGTGCGGACCCTGCACGACGATCCGATGCCGATCGGCCTCTATGTTCCGTTCGACAAAGCCTGGGAAGCGGTGAAGGAATTCATCGGCACCGGTGGGGCGTTGCCCAAGTGCATCGATTGGATCGCCAACAACGAGCTGCCGGCGCACACGTTTCCCGACCCGTGATTGCATTTGCGGCGTCTCGTCAGGTGCATTGCATCTCGAACTGGCAGCGATCGAATCGGCGCTCGCAGAGATCGCGATCGCCAATGAAGGGCGGGCCGATCATCCTTCGAGGCTCGGCGCGTTCAGTGCCGGTGCGAGGTTATGCCGTAAAATGCGCCGAGCACCTCAGGATGACGGATGCCTTTTCATTGCCGGTATTGCAAACCAACTCGCTCTAGAAAAACCTGTTCCTCGGCCGCTTCAGCCCGAGGTTTTCCCGCAGGGTCCTGCCCTCGTACTCGCGTCGGAAGATGCCGCGCCGTTGCAACTCGGGCACCACGCGGTCGACGAAATCGTCGAGACCGCCCGGCAGGTAGGGGAACATGACCGTGAAGCCGTCGGAGCCCTCGGTGGTGAGCCACTCCTCCATCTCGTCGGCGATGGTCTTCGGCGTGCCGACCATGGCGAGGCCCGAGTAGCCGCCGAGCCGCTGGGCGAGCTGGCGCACCGTGAGGTTCTCGCGCCGGGCGAGCGCGATGGCGCGCTCGCGGCCGCTCTTGCTGGCGTTGCTCTCCGGGATCTCCGGCAGCGGTCCGTCCGGATCGAAGCCCGACGCATCATGGCCGAGCGCGATCGACAGCGACCCGATGGCGTTGGCGTAGTGCACCAGGCTGTCGAGCTTCGCCCGCTTCTCGCGCGCCTCCTCCACGGTCTCGCCGACCAGGACGAAGCAGGCCGGCAGGATCTTCAGGTCGTCGCGCGAGCGGCCGGCTTTTTCCGCCCGGCCCTTCACATCCTTGTAGAACGCCTGCCCGACCGCGAGGCTCGACTGGGCGGTGAACACCGCTTCCGCCGTCTCGGCGGCGAGCTGGCGCCCCAACTCCGACGCGCCCGCCTGCACGATCACCGGCCAGCCCTGCACCGGCCGCGCGATGTTGAGGGGACCGCGCACGGAGAAATACTCGCCCTTGTGATCGAGCACGTGCAGCTTCTCGGGATCGAAGAAGATCCCGCTCTCGACGTCGCGGATGAAGGCGTCGTCGCCCCAGGAATCCCACAAGCCCGTCACCACGTCGTAGAACTCGCGCGCGCGCCGATACCGCTCGCCGTGCTCCATGTGCTCGTCGAGCCCGAAATTGAGCGCCGCATCGGGATTGGACGTGGTGACGATGTTCCAGCCGGCGCGGCCGCCGCTCAGATGGTCGAGCGAGGCGAAGCGCCGCGCCACGTGATAGGGCTCATCGAACGTGGTCGAGCCGGTGGCGACGAGGCCCAGATGCTCGGTCACGCCGGCGAGGTACGACAGCAGCGTGAACGGCTCGAACGACGTCACCGTGTGGCTGCGCCTGAGCGCATCCGGCGGCAGGTTGAGCACCGCGAGGTGATCGGCCATGAAGAAGGCGTCGAACCGGCCGCGCTCGAGCGTCTGCACGAAGCGCCGCATATGCGCGAGGTTGAAATTCGCGTCCGGGAAGGCGCCCGGATAGCGCCAGGCCCCGGTGTGGATAGTCGCCGGGCGCATGAAGGCGCCGAGCCGCAATTGACGTGATGCCATGATCGACAACCCCGCGTCGCCGGACCGTATTGAACCGGCCATCGAATATAGATGCAACACGACCCGTGGGAAGCTCGCTCACGCAGCAGTGTACGGCTCGGGAATTTCCATCTCCCGATCAGGGCGGACGTGACCGAATTCTGTCATGGGGCACGCGCCGCACGGAACGGCACGCAGGGCCGCGCTACGGTGCGATCTTGATGTTGCGCTCCCGCACCAGCCGGTCCCATTTGGGAATGTCGGCGGCCAGCACCTGACGCATCTCGTCGGCGCCACCGCCGCGCATCTCCATGCCGATCGCCTCGAATTTCTCCCGAATGTCGGGGGCCGCTACCGCTTCCTTCACGGCGGCCTCGATCTTCGCCACCACGTCCTTGGGCGTGGCGGCGGGCGCGAACATGCCGATCCACACTTGCACGTCGTAGCCCGGCACGCCCGACTGGTCGGCCGTCGGCAGGTCGGGGAAGCGCGCCGCGCGGGTGCGCGTCGTCACCGCCAGCGGCCGCACGCGGTCCGACTGCAGGCCGGCGCTTCCGCTCGCGATGTCGGTGATGCAGAGATCGACCTCGCCGGCGATCACCGCCGCCACCGACGGAGCCGCGCCGCGGTATTGCACGCTGGCGATGTCGACCGCCGCCATGGTCTTGAACAGCTCGAGCGCCAGCAGCGAGGCCGGCCCGCCGGTCGCATGGTTGAGCTTGCCCGGGTTCTTCCGGGCGAGCGCGAGCATCTCGGCGAGCGACGTCGCCGGTATTGCGGCGCTCGCCATGATGACTTCGGGGATCGACACCATCATGGCGACCGGCGCGAAATCCTTCTGCGGGTGGTAGGGCAGGTCGGAGAAGAGGACGGGATTCATCGCCATCGCGCCGTCATGGGCGACCAGCAGCGTGTAGCCGTCGGGAGCCGCCTTGGCGACCGCGTCGGTGCCGAGGCGCATCGCGGCGCCTGCCCGGTTTTCGACGATGACCGGCGTGCCCCATTTGGCGGAGAGTTTCGCCGCGATGGTCCGCGCCGTCGCGTCGATCGAGCCGCCCGGCGACGTCGGCACGATGATGCGCACGGTGCGCTCGGGAAAGGTTTGTGCCGCCGCCGCCAGCACCGTCAGCCCCACGAACGCGACCACCGTCGCGGCCCCGGCGAGCACCTTGCATCGCATCATGGCCTTGCCCCCTGCGGCGCCGGCGCCGCTCACTGTGCGGTGATGTTGGCGGCCTTGATGACCGGGCCCCACTTGTCCATTTCCGCCTGGAACAGCCTTCCCATCTCTTCCGGCGTCGAGCCGGCGACCAGAAGCCCGAGATCCTCGAGTCTCTTCTTCACGGAGGCGTCGGCCAGCGCCGCCACCGTGTCGGCATTGAGCTTGGCGACGATGTCGCGCGGGGTCTTGGCGGGAGCGAACAGCGCGTACCATGCCGCCACGTCGAAGCCGGGCAACCCGGATTCCGCAACTGTCGGCAGGTCGGGGACGCTGGGAAACCGCTCGCCCGTGCTCACCGCGAGGCCGCGCACCTGGCCGGACCGCACGAGCGGCAGCGTTGCCGCCATGGTGTTGAACATCATGTCGACCCGCCCGGGAATGAGGTCGTTCAGCGCCGGGCCGGCGCCGCGATAGGGCACGTGGGTCATCTCGATGTCGGCCAGGCGCTTGAACAGCTCTCCGCACAAGTGCGGCGAGGTGCCGATCCCCGGCGAGGCGAAGGTGAGCTGTCCGCGGTTTGCCTTCGCATGGGCGATGAATTCGGCGACGCTCCTGGCGGGCGAGGAGTTCGGCACCGCCATCAGGTTGGCGAACCGGCACAACAGTGTGATGGGCGTGAGATCGGCGACCGCATCGTAGCCCAGCGACGAATAGATGAATCGGTTGATCGCCAACGGCAGCGAGGCGAACAGGATGGTGTAGCCGTCCGGGTCTGCGCGCGCGACGGCTTCGGAGCCGATGTTGCTGCCGGCGCCGCCGCGGTTCTCGATCACCAGCTGCTGGCCCCAGATCTCCGACAGCCGCTGCCCGATGATGCGGCCGACCGCGTCGGTGCCGCCGCCGGGCGGGAAGGGCACGACGAGGCGGACGAATCGCGTCGGCCACGCCTGGGCGTGCGCACGCCGTATGAGCATCCCGGGCGCCGCGATCGACGACGCGGTGGCCGCCACAAAACCGCGCCGCGTGATCATCCGCGACCTCCGGCTTCGTCGAGCGCTTCACCCATCAGCGTGAGCGCGCGCGCCGCGAACGCCCGCATGTTGGCCTGTCGGTCGCCGCTGCCGGTGCGCAGGGTGAGGACGCGCTCCGCCGGCCCAGCGACCGCGAGGCAGGTGTGGCCCGGCGGATCGCCATAGCGGTTGCCGGCCGGCCCGGCGGCGCCGGCTTCCGCCAGGCCCCAGGTGGCGCCCAGCCGCTCGCGCAGCCGGCGCGCCAGCAGCGCCGCATAGGGCTCGCTCGCCGGCCGCAGCCCCGCCATGTCGGCCGCGCCGATGTCGGCCAGGGCGGTCCGCGCCGCCGCCGTATAGACGACGGCACCGCCGAGAAAATACGCGGACGCGCCGGGCACGGCGAGCAGGGCGGCGGAAATCAGCCCGCCCGCCGAGCCTTCGGCAACCGCGATGGTCTCGCGCCGCTCGATCAACCTGGCCGCAATGGTCTCGGCGAGCGGCAGGAGCTCGTTCATGGGTTACAGCTGCTTGATCTCGACCTTGCGGAACTTGACGACACCGCCGCCGTACTGGAGGGCGAAGGGCCCGGCGGCGAATTTGCTGTCCTGGATGTCGACGGTCTTTGTTCCATTGAAGACGACGATCAGCTGCGATCCCTTGGCGGTGATCTCGAACACGTTCCACTTGCCGCCGGCCTTGGGCATCGGGTCGACCTTGGCGAAATTGACGATGCCTCCCGTGCCGTAGGATGGATCGGGCCGCCGGTCGTAGATGTTCACCTCGTAGGAATTGGTGGCGGTGATTTTCTGCGGATCGGTGCAGCGGATGAAGATTCCGCTGTTGGCGGCGTCGTCCACCCAGAACTCGGCGCGGATCTGGAAGTCTTTGTAGGAATTCTTCGAGACCAGGAAGCCGTTGCCCTTGTCGGCCGCCACGGCCCCTTCGGCAACCTTCCAGTTGGCGTCGCCGATCGCGCTCCAGCTGTCGAGGTTCTTGCCGTCGAACAGCGTGACCCAGCCGGCATCGGCCTGACCTGAGGCTTGGGGCGACTGCCACAGTGCGGCGGCCCCGATGAACACGAGCCCGATCGCAAGGGTGGACCAGCGTTTCATTGTCGTTTCCTCCCGCATTATTGATGAACAGTTTTTGTCTGACAGTAAAACGATAGCAAAGCGAATGGCGGATGGCGAATAGCGAATAGGGGCGCTCCGGCTCGGATTCTCTCCCTATTCGCCCCCCGCTATTCGCCATTCGCCAATGCGGCAACTAGTTGCCGGGATCGGTCGGTTTTGCTTTCGCTCGCGAGCCCCACAGGGGAGCATCCTTCGCACCAGGGTGCCTGCCGCGTTGCAGGCCCAACGCGATCGCCAGGGAGGCTCGCATGCCACGCATCGGTGCGGCTCTGCTGCTCATCTGCGGTCTGATCGGCTCTCTGACCGCCGCCCAGGCGCAGCCGAGCACGCCGCTGCGCGTCGGCTACCAGACCGGCGACATCAACGTGCAGCTGATGTACGCGGTCAATGCCGACCTGTTCGCCAAGAAGAAGATCGACGCCAAGCTCACGCCGTTCCCGGCGGGCCCGGCGATGCTGCCGGCGCTGGCGGCAGCCGAGATCGACATCGCCTGGATGGGCGAGTTCCCGGTCGTCACCGGATATTCGAACGGCATGGGCATCGAGATCTTCATGATGGAGCGCATCGACACGACCAACGTGCGCCTGGTTGCGAACGCCGCGACGGGCGCGCAGACCGTCGCCGATCTCAAGGGCAGGAAGATCGGCGTGAGCGTCGGCTCCACCAGCCATCATCACCTGTTGCGCGCGCTCGCCCAGGCCGGCCTCAAGCAGGACGAGGTCACGTTGGTGAATCTCGCGCCGGCCAACATGCCGCCCGCCTACCTGGCGGGGCAGATCGACGCGGCGCTCACCTGGGAGCCGAACATCGGCCTGATCGAGAAGGCAAGCGGCAAGACGATCGCCACCACCGAGAGCCTCAAGATGATCACCGGCGGCGTCTGGGTGGTGCGGTCGGCCTTCGCCAAGGACAACCCGGACACCATGCAGCGCTTTCTCGCCGCATGGGTCGATGCCATGGCGGCCTATCGCGCCGACCCGCGCAACACCCGCCAGTACGAGGCCAAGCGCGTCAACCTGTCGGCCGACGAGTTCGACGCGCTGATCGCCCGGCAGAACGCGCGGCATCCTTCGTTCGAGGAGCTCCTCACCGCCGACTTCATGGGCCCGCCGGGAAAGGAGCTCGAACTCGCGCCTGATGAAGCACCTGCAGGGCATCGGCGCCTTCCTGGTGGGCGAAAAGCGCATCACGGCACCGCCGAGCGACTGGTCGAAGATCCTCAACACCCAGCCGATCCAGGCGTTCCTCGCCGCGAGCAAGAAATGAGCAAGCCGCGGAGCGGTCCTATGGGCAAGGAGATCAATCCGGTTCCGGGCCTCGGCCCGATCTTCGAAGGCTGGCTGTCGCCCGGGGTGCGGGCCGGCCGCCTCATCTACACGGCCGGTTTCATCGGCTGCGATCCGGTGACCGGCAAGGTGCTGGCAGGCGACGTCGAAGGGCAGATCCGCCGGATCTTCGCCCAGATGGAGCTGACCGTGCAGGCGCACGGCGGCAGCGGGCTCGCCGACGTGATCAAAATGACGATGTATTTCACCGACCGCAAACGCCAGTGGCCGGTGCTCGATCGCATTCGCCGCGAGATCTGGCGCGAAGACCCGCCGGCCACCACGGGCATCGGCATCGTCGAGCTGGAGCAGGGCGCCGACGTGGAGATCGAGGCCGTGGCCCTGATCGACGAGCGCGTTGCGCGCCGTCAGGCCGCCGCGTGAGGCCCGCGATGCGCAACCTCAGCGACCTGGAACAGCGCGTGATCGACAGCATCACCGAGGAGATGTGGCTCGATCTCACCCGCGAGCTCGTCGTCGCCGGTCAGCCGGATGCCGAGAACCCGCTCGACCCCGACATGCCGTCCGGCCGCGAGGAGGTGATTGCGCTGACGGTCGCCGGGAAGCTCCAAGCGATGGGCCTCGAGGTCGAGCTCAAGGCGAAACAGCCGGGGCGGCCGAACGTCATCGCCACCTGGGCGGGACGCGGCGACGGGCCGAGCCTGATCGTCAACGACCATCTCGACACCTATCCGGCGGGCGATCCCGCTGCCTGGACCGCGACCGGCGGCAATCCCTACAACCCCACCCTCGGCAACGGCCGCCTCTACGCACGGGGCACTTCGGACACGCGCGGCAATCTCGCCTGCACGCTGCTCGCGGTCGATGCGCTGCGCCGCAACGGCGTCGAGCTCAAAGGCACGCTGCGCTGCGTCTACACCGTGGACGAGGAGAAGCACGGGCCGAACGGCGCCATCTACCTGGTCGACGAGATCGGGCTCACCGCCGACTTCGAGATCACCGCGGAGCCGAGCGGCTGGACGCGGTCGGCCGACGACTGGGGCATCGGCATCGCGGTGGCGCACGCGGGCAACTGCGTGGTCGAGCTCACCACGGTCGGCACCAAGTCGCACCTGTGGCGGCCCGACACCGGCGTCAATGCGATCTCGCACATGGCGAAGCTGGTCGCCGCCATGGAGCGGATGACCTTCACCCATACGGCGCCCGCGCTCTACGGCGGCACGCGGCCGATGGCCTGCTTCACCCGCATGCGCGCCGGCGTTCCGCGCGAGATGCAGTTCACGCCGGCGGAGTGCACGGGCGTAGCGGCGATCGTCGGCATCGTGCCGGGCATGACGCTCGAATCGATCCTCGCCGACATCGAGGCGGTGATCGCATCATGCCGGGCCGCCGACCCGACCTTCGAGGCGCGTGCGCGCCTGGTGCCGGGATCGCTGTTCGTGGCGGCGACCGAGGAAGTCCAGAAGCATGCGGAGCCGGTCGCGGCGCTGACCTCGGCCTACGAGAAGGTGCTCGGCAAGGAACCGATCTACTACCGCAAGAACGCCTATTGCGACACGATCCGCTTCTCGCACGCCGGCATCCCGTCGGTGACCTTCGGTCCCGGCGAGGACGGCTGGCCGCCGGTCAACGAGTACATCCATACGGCGAAGGCGGTGCCTGCCGCGCAGGTGCTGGCGCTCGCCATCATGGACATCCTCGGGCGGGCGGAGTGACGGGAGACGAAGTGAAGACGGGCGTGAGTCGTCAGGCAACGCCGCACCCACGCTCGAACGCCGCAGCGATGCAGGCAAGACGCATGTCGGCGAAAGCCGGGCCGACGAAAGTGACGCCGAACGGCACGCCGCCGTCGGCGCTGCCAGCCGGAACCGCTATGGCACACAGGTCGAGCGGGTTGACGAAATACGAATAGGTGCCGAGCTGCACGTTGCGGCCGATCGGATCGACCGCAACCTCGGCGACTGTCATCGGCCGAGGCGCGCTCGGCACGACCAGAACGTCGATCTCTTGAAAGATCGTCTCGACGGTGCGGCGCAGTGCCGCCAGCCGATAGCTGTAGCGGAAGACATCCGTCGCGCTCCATCGGGCTGCGCCATCGAAGACGGTGCGGATGACCGGCAGCAGGGTGTCCCTGTGCTGCGCGATGGCCTCCGGCATCGCGGCAATCCGCTCGGCGATCCACGGGCCTGCCAGGATGAACGATCCGGCTTCCCGAAAGGCCGCGAAGTCGATCGGCCGGATTTGCGCGCCGGACGCCCGCAATCGGGCCAGCGCTGCGTCGAAACAGGCGCTGGCCTGCGCGCTGTCGAGGAAATTCAGATCGCTGGCTTGCGGCACGCCCACCGCCGCCGGCCGAGCCCGCGTCGCAAGCGACGCAAGATCGCCCGGGAGGGGCCGTGCGAACGGGTCATCGGGATCGAAGCTCCCGATGTGTTCCAGGATCTCGGTCGCATCCCCGACCGAAGTGGCGAAGACCGACACGCAATCGAGCGTGCGCGAGTTTGGCACGGTGCCGGCCAGGGAGACGAGGCCGCGCGTCGGCTTCAACCCGACCACGCCATTGAATGCTGCGGGGATGCGGCCCGAGCCGCCGGAATCGCTGCCGAGCGCAAAGCAGACGAGACCTGCCGCCACCGCCACCGCCGAGCCTGAGCTCGACCCGCCCGCCACGTAGGCGTCGTTGGCGACCGAGCGAACCGGGCCGAGCGGCGAGCGTGTGCCGGTAAGACCGGTCGCCAGCTGGTCCATGTTGGTCTTGCCCACCAGGATCGCCCCGAGCTCCTCGAGATGCTGCACGACCCTGGCGGACCGTTTGGCGATGTAGCGGTAGGCCGGCCAGCCGGCCGTCGTCGGCAGGCCGGCCACGTCGATGTTGTCCTTCACCGCAAACGGAACGCCGAAGAGCGGCAGGTCCGGCCCGTCGGCTTGCCGTGCGGCGACGGCGCGCAGCGCCTCGTGCGTAGCCTGCGGGGAAACGCGATGCAGCCACACCGGGTTGTGGTTGCCGTATGCGTCGATCCTCGCATGCAGCGCGGCGAGGACCTCGTGCCCGGATGCCGTGTCGCGCCCGATCAGCGTGCGCAGCACGCCGAGATGGAGGCGCTTGGGGAGGTCCACTGGCGTTGGCGTCTGCCACCCATCACTTGGGCCGGCCCGGGTGCGCGGCAATTGCGCTCGGATCGATCAGGTCGGCGAGGGTCGCCGGCACGGCCTTGATGCGCTCGATCTTCAGCAGGAACTGGGCGATGTCGTGCACGTGCGTCGTGATCCGCGCGCGGCTCTTGTCAGCCGTGGTCCCGAGATAGGTTGAGCCGAGCTGTTCGGTGAAGCTCGGGAATGTCACGTTCTGCCGCGACAGCAGGGCCTCGACCGCATCGACCGATTGGTTCAGCCGTGCGGCTTCGGCTTCTATCACCGTGCGCGGGGCAGCGGCGTAGGCGGCAAGCGCCTTGTCCCATGCCTTGATCAGCTTGCCGATCTCGGGGGACTTGGATTTCAGGTAATCCTCGCGCGCCACGCCGAACAGGCCGGTGACGGTGCCGAGGCTTTCGGTCGTGGCGATGCGTTTGCCGCCCTGCGCCTCGACCTCTCCGACTGCGGGCTCCCACGTGAGGATCGCATCGACCTGACCGGCCAGATACGCCGGCGCCATGTTGGCCGGCGCGAGATTGACCATGGTCACGTCGCTCTGGGTCAATCCCGCCTGATCGAGCGCGCGCAGCAGATGGAAATGGCTGGTCGAGCCGATGGTCACCGCGATCTTCTTGCCCTTGAGATCGGCAATTGTCTTGGCGCCCGTCGCCGGATTGGCCACGAGCCGAACATCGGTGCGGAGCATGCTCTGGACCATGAACAGGCGGACCGGCAGCCCGTTCACGAATCCCGTCACGGCGGGGAATTCCCCCATCCAGCCGACGTCGATCTCGCCCGCCGCAAAGGCCGGCAACATGGCGGGGCCGGCCGGAAACGGCTTGAGTTCAACCGAGAGCCCGACGTCCTTGAACAGCCCGTTCTGCTGCGCGTAGGTCAGGAGCGTGTTCACCACGCCGGTCTGCCAGCCGATGCGGATGTCGGCGGCCTGCGCGCCGGCCGCCCCGCACATGGCCGCGGCGAGGACGAGAGTTCTGACGATACGCATAGGGCTTGCTCCGAAATTTCCCTGAACCCGGCAGCAGATACTAGGCGTCGGGGCGCGGCCGGCCTCAAGCGCGATCGCCCTGTTCCGGCAAGTAATTGCGCCCCAGGGCGGCAATCCGGCGCCAAGATCGGCAGCGTTCGCGGGCAGGCGCTGGCGCGATCCTTGCTCGTCCGCAGGAGATGCACGCAAGCCTGACGAGGCCGGACCATGACCAGGGCGCATGCGGTGGTGGAATTCCCAATGCGCGCCGATCGCCCGGCGGCCAAGGGCGTCGAGATCCTCAAATTCGACGGCGTGTCGTTCGCCTATGACGATCGCGCCATCCTCGACCGCGTCTCGTTTTCGATCCGCCGGGGCGAGATCGTGTCGCTGCTGGGTCCGTCCGGGTGCGGCAAGACCACGATCCTCAACATCATCGCGGGCTTCCTCGCGCCCACCTCGGGCTACGCCTTCATCGAGGAGAAGGAGATCACCGGCCCGGGACCCGACCGCGGCGTGGTGTTTCAGTCCTATGCGCTGTTCGACTGGATGACGGTGGAGGACAACATCGCGTTCAGCCTGACCTGCGCCGGGCGCCCGGTCGCCGAGCGGCGCGAAGTCGCCCGCCGCATGGCCATGCTGGTCGGCCTCGGCGGATCCGAGCGCGCCTATCCGTACCAGCTCTCGGGCGGCATGCGGCAGCGCTGCGGCCTTGCGCGCGTGCTCGCCGCCAACCCCACCCTGATGCTGATGGACGAGCCGTTCGCCGCCGTCGACGTGCAGACGCGCGAGACCCTGCAGGAGGAGATCCTGCGCATCCAGCACGAGACCGGCTGCACCATCGTGTTCGTCACCCACAGCATCGAGGAGGCGGTGTTTCTCTCCGACCGGATCCTGCTCCTGACCGATCTGGCGAGCGGAGCGTTCGTGGAATTCGCGGTCGACCTGCCGCAACCGCGCTGGTCGCCCGAGAACCGGCTGCACGAGCGGTTCGTCGCGCTGCGCGAGCGTATCTACCGCAGCATGCGTGGCACCAGGAAGCCGGCACAGCAATCGGGAGACGCCTCATGAAATCGCGCGACTCGACAATGGCGCGCCGGCAGTATCTCGCGCTCGCTGTTGCGTCGCCGCTGGCCCTGCTCGGGCTGTGGTACCTCGCGACGCAGGAAGGCTGGGTGCGCAGCATCCTGCTGCCCTCGCCGCAGGCGGTGCTCGCGAGCATCGTCGACATCGGGGTCGCGGGCTATTCGGGGGTTTCCATCTGGGCGCACGTGGGGGCGAGCCTGTTCCGCGTGCTCACCGCTTTCGTCGCTGGCTCCGTTCTCGGCATCGTCGTCGGCATCCTGCGCGGCCGTGCGCCGCGGGTCGACGCCGCCTTCGTGGTCCCCGCCGAGATGCTGCGGCCGATTCCGCCGCTCGGCCTCATTCCGCTGTTCATCCTGTGGTTCGGCATCGGCGAGCTGTCGAAGATCCTGCTGATCTTCACCTCGGTGTTCCTGATCATGATGGTCAACGCGCAGGCCGGCACGCGCAGCTGCCCGCCCGACCTGACGCGCGCCGCGCTCTCGCTCGGCGCCGGGCGCGCGCAGCTGTTCCGCTTCGTGGTGCTGCCGGCGGCGCTGCCGCAGATCATGACCGGCCTGCGCGTCTCCATGGGGACGGCGCTGTCGATCCTGGTCGCCTCCGAGCTGCTCGGCGGCGACCGCGGCCTCGGGTTCGTCGTGCTCGACGCCAGCAACTTCTTCCGCACCACCTACGTGTTCGCCGGCATCATCCTGATCGGGTTGATCGGCCTCCTGAGCGACCGCGGCCTCGCGCTGCTGACGCGCAAGGTGGTGCACTGGGAAGGGCGGCGCTAGCGGGCTAGTCCTTGTCCAGCGCGCCGGTCGTCAGCAGGTCGGCGCGTTTGACCACGAGCCGGCCCGGGCGGACATCGACCACCCCGCGCGCGCGCAAACGGTTGAGCGAAGCCGTGACCCATTGGCGCGTCGCGCCGATCAT
Organism: uncultured Alphaproteobacteria bacterium; assembly: GCA_963777755.1. Lineage (GTDB taxonomy): Bacteria > Pseudomonadota > Alphaproteobacteria > Rhizobiales > Xanthobacteraceae > DATFWC01. Next base: position 55,137 of record CAVZSC010000033.1, on the reverse strand, counting down.
GTTGGCGAGGTCGCGGTGGCTGAACGCCGCCTCGATCTCGATTCCCGCGCCGGTCTGCGCGCCGTACAGCTCGCACAGGTTCACCAGGAGCTGCGCCAGGCGCTCGGAGGCCGAGCGCGTTCCCAGCATCTGCGCCAGCACGGCGTAGCACTTGGCCTTGAAGATGAGGCAGTCGACGATGCCCATCGAGAAGCCGCGCGAGCACTCCATCAGCTCCCGCACGTCGCGGCCGGACAGTGCCAGGACCACGCTCGTCTTCACTGCGACCGCCGACCACAGGTGCTCGCCGCCCCCGTAGATCTGCGGCCCGCCGACGAAATTGCCCGGGTGCCAATAGGCGAGCGTGATGACGCGCCCGGTCGGCGCGACGTAGAACGAGCGTACGACGCCGCTCTCGATCAGGCAGATGCCGTGATGCGCCTCGCCCTGGCTCATCAGCGGCTTGCCGCGATAGACCACCTGGCGCCGCCCGCGCGCGAGCAGCAGCTGTCGGTCGCGTTCGTCGAGCCGCTCGAACAGGTTGGGCTGGCGCCCGAGCGCCGTACTCTTGTCGGCCAGCAGCACGGCCGCCGGCGTCGCCTTGTCGGCGCCCGTGTGGCTCGACATCGGGAAGCCTCTGGGCTCGCCCGATATGACGCGCCGGCCAGGGCTCGGCGGATGATGCATTGTGCCCTCACGCAGCCGGGGACCGCGGTTTCGATGACAAAGCAAGATCGGTGCCAGGGACATCCGATACGGGCTGATCGGAACGGACCCCCGCCCGCAACAAATTGCTTACGGCCTGCGCGCGACTGCCCCATTCGTGGGCAGAACCGGCGGATGAGGTCGAGACGAGGCGACTAGCGAATAGGGAACAGGGGGGGCCTTGCTCGGTGCCCACTCGCCATTCGCTATTCGCCACTTTAGCATGGCCCCGAAACGCCATGTCGGGGAGGAATGCCATGAGGCTCGCAGCCGTTGCATTGACCACGCTCGCGCTTGCGCTCGCGGGCGGCACGGCGGCCGCGCAGCAGAAGAGCCTGCGCGACCAGCTGATCGGCACCTGGCAGTTCGTGGTCGCCGAAGTCACCGCGCCGGACGGGAAGAAGTCGTTTCCGTTCGGCGAGACGCCGAAGGGCATCCTGGTGTTTACGCCGGACGGTCATTTCACGCAGATCCACGTCGCGAGCGACGTGCCTAAGATCGCCTCCAACAACCGCCTGACCGGCACGCCCGAGGAGTACGGCGCGATCATGCGGCGCAGCCTCTCGGTGTTCGGCACCTATACGGTCGACGAGGCGAAGAAGACCGTTACGTACAAGATCATCTCCTCGACTTTCCCCAACTGGGAAGGCGAGTTGCAGACCCGCACCATCGACAAGCTCACCGCCGAGGATTTCGTCAACACCAACCCGAACGTCGCCGGCGGGCGCGGCTCGGCGGCGAACCTGTATCGGCGGGTGAAGTAGCAGCCGGCATCGGCTGCACGAAAACTCACTCGGGAATGTTCACCTGCCCGTCGGCGAAGGTGATGAGCGCAGCCGCCGGCGGAGCTTCCGCGATCGGCGGCACGTTGGCGGCGGTCAGCGGCGGCGCCCCGGCGCCGCGCGGACGCGTATGCACCACTTGGCTCGGCGGCAGCGGCCGGCCGTGCCGCAGGTGGTCGTACATCAGGTCCATCGCCTGGATGAAATAGCGATGCAACGGAACGTAGGCCGCGTCGTATCCGGGCACCTGATTGAGCGTGTCGAGGTGATGCGCGTTGCTCACCTCGTAGTAGCGAAGGGAGCTGCGCGCGCCCTCCACCGCGTTGTTGAGCCCGAAGTAGGCGCGCGAGGTGAAATTGGGCGGCAGAATGCCGTCGTTGCGCCCGTTGACGATGACGGCCGGAATGCCGCGCAGGTTGCCGGTAGCGAGGACGTCCTCGATGCCGCCGGCGATGCGGCGCGCCTGGCCGGCAACCATGCCGCTGAGCCGCCCGCCCGCCGCCGCGTCCTTGCCCGTCGCGAGCGAACGCAGGCAGAGCGCGCCGTCCAGGTTCTGGTTGGGCGTCGATCCGCGATCCTCACCGGGGCCTCCCGGTGCCACGTTGTTGATCAATGCGATCCCGGCGGTCGGCGGAATGCCGGTGCTGGTCGCGAAGATCTGCGCCGCGGCCGCCTCGGCGAGCGCCACCGGCCTGCCGCCGGCGAGCCCGCCATTGGCGGCAAAGCTGTAGCCGCACAGATTGTCGCGAACACCGAAGCGGCCGTAGGCATTGGCATAGGTCACCGCGATCGATTGCGGCACGAAGAAATGCCAGTAGCCGGGCTGCACCATGTTCTGTTCGGGCAGGATGCCGTAGTCGTTGATGACCCTCTGCGCCTCGGTCGCCTGCTCGTCTAGGGCCATCGCGGTCAGCAGGCCCTTGGCTTTGAGATCGGCGCAGCGTTTCGGGCTGCCCGCCTGGTTGAGCGGCGCCGTCGCATTCGCGGGCGCCAGGTTGGCGCATCCCTGGAACACGTTCACCAGCGTGATGTAGTCCATCAGCGGACGGCTGTGCGTCGCAAGCGGCGGCCGTCCGGCCTGCACGATCGAGAACGCCGGGCCGATGCGCGGATTGACATTGGGCTCGCCGACCGCAACGCCGTCGATCAGGTGCTCGTCGTCCTGTTCCGCCGCGCGCAGCGAGGCGCCGCCGCCGTTCGAGATGCTTGAGGCGATCACAATCGTATTGCGCTTGCTGATCTCGACGCCGCGGGTGGCGAATTTTCGATTGAGCGCCACGAAAGCGAAGCGGATGGAGTGCAGCACGTTGCGGCCCCAGTCCCGTTCCGGGTTGAGCTCGGAATGTGCGTGCTTGAAGGCGAAGCGGTTCGGGCTCGCCGCGTTGAAGGCCGCCCGTTCGCTGTTGCTGACCGGAGTGATGAAGTTCGCGTCGGCACCAGCCGCAGCGGCGTCGGCGCGCTCGCCACGGATCAGGCTCACCGTATTGCTCTGCAGGTCGTGCGCCCCGGTCCCGGTCCCCTTGTCGGTGTAGGCGACGGCGCAGCCGCGCTTCAGTCCCCACTCGCCGGCGGTTGCGATCGCGCCATAGACACCGCGCGAACCGGAGGAGGGTGCCGCCACGATACAGGCGTTGTGCGGGTCGAACGTGTCCGGCACCTGCACCATCATGGTGACCTTGCGGCGGCCGTTCTGGTCGGTCTCGAACGCGATGTATTCATCGCCCCCGATCAGCCCCTCTGTGTCGGTCGCGGTGCCGTCGGCCGTCACGTTCGGCCCATACAGGCTGCCGTATCCGCCGCCGGGGGTCGGGTCGATGAGCGCGCGGTAGTTGTTGTAGATGGCGAGCCGCCGCAGCTCCTCGGCCGTCGGCCGGAGCGGATCGGCGATGCCCGGCGCCGCCGCGCGACCCAATCCTGTCTTTCCTAAGCCCGCCGTGAGCAGATCGTTGGTGACGCCGTCGTAGTGCGTGTGCCGGATGTCGTCGGCCGCGGCCACGGCCGTCGCCATGGCAAAGATCGCAGCCGTTGCCAGCGACGCGGCCGTCAGCCAGGCCCTCATGATCGTCTCCTCGTGCGCTCTGCGCCGGACGCCCGGCCGCGCTCTGCCATATTGATGTCGTGCCTTCGGTCTGAAAGTGTGTCCCGCCAAGAATAGCCAAAGGGAGGAAATCATGCTGCAGACCCGCCGTGCATTCCTGACCACGGCCGGCGCCGCGGTTGCGGCGGCGGCCGCGCCGCCCGCCTTCGCCCAGTGGCGGCCGAGCGAGCGATATCCCGACCCGGCGGTCCAGGTGCTCGATCCGAGCTTCAACAAGTATCGGCTGGGGCTGGCGGGCGTGGAGCGGCTCGCGACCGGCATGCGCTGGTGCGAGGGGCCGGCCTGGTTCGGCGCCGGCCGCTACCTGGTGTGGAGCGACATTCCCAACAACCGCATCATGCGCTGGCAGGAAGAGACCGGCCGGGTGAGCGTCTTCCGCGAGCCGTCGAACAACGCCAACGGCAACACGCGCGACCGCCAGGGCCGGCTGGTGACCTGCGAGCACGATACACGGCGGATCACGCGCACCGAATACGACGGCACCGTCACGGTGCTGATCGACAAGTTCGACGGCAAGCCGCTCAATTCGCCCAACGACGTGGTGGTCAAGTCCGACGACACGATCTGGTTCACCGACCCGCCGTTCGGCATCCTCGGCAACTACGAGGGCCATGTGGCGACGCCCGAGCTGCCGACCAACGTGTACCGCCTCGACCCCAAGAGCGGACGCGCGAGCGTCGTCATCGGCGACATCAACCGGCCGAACGGGCTCGCCTTCTCGCCCGACGAGTCGAAGCTCTACGTCGTCGAGGCCGGCGTCGCGCCGCGCGTGATCCGGGTCTACGACGTGGTCGACAACGGCGCCAAGCTCGCCAACGGCCGCCCCTTCATCAACGCCGAGCCGGGCGGCACGCCGGACGGCTTCCGTGTCGACGTCGACGGCAACCTGTGGTGCGGCTGGGGCATGGGCAACGAGAAGCAGGACGGCGTGCGGATCTACGATCCGAACGCCACCCCGATCGGCTTCATCGCGCTGCCCGAGCGCTGCGCCAACGTCTGTTTCGGCGGCGTCAAGCGCAACCGCCTGTTCATGACCGCGAGCCACTCGATCTATTCGCTGTACGTCAACACACAAGGGACGCCCGGCGGCTGACCGGCCTGGTCGAACCCGATCGACGAGCGGTTGGTCCCGTCCTGACCGGCGCCCACATAACTGTCGTTGCCCTCGTTCAGGAATATGAGGTTGTTGCCAGTACCGTTGCCGTCGAGGACGAAGTCGTTGCCGAACCCGCCGATCGCGGTGTCGTTGCCCGCGTCGCTGCTGATGGTATCGTTGCCGCCGTTGCCGAAGATCAGCGCGGTGCCGGCGCCGTCGATGATCGTGTCGTCGCCATCGGCCGAGTTGTTGCCGCCGACCACCGTGGCGGACTACCGCGCTTCTCGCGTGTCGATCGTGTCGTTGCCCTCGTTGCCGAACAGGAGCGCGCTGCCGATTGCGGCGCCGTTTTCGTGATCGATCGAGTCGTTGCCGAGGCCGCCGAAGGCCGTGTCGTTGCCACCGAACACGAAGATCGTGTCGTTGCCCTGGTTGCCGAACACCAGGTCGACGTTGGCGGTCGGGCCGCCCTTGGTGAGCAGGTCGTTGCCGAACCCGCCGATCAGGGTGTCGTCGCCGCCTGGCGGTGTCGGGCGCTCGTTGCCTCTCGGCGCGACCGGCCTCGCGAGCCGATGCTTTCATCCTGCGCGAAAGCCGCTCAACCGCCGCGACACCATCATCACGTCTCGATCGCCACGGATGACGCCGGCGCGAAGCCGTCCATGCGCTTGAAGATGTCGACCCGCTTTCGCTTCAGGCTCTTCGCCGCCTTGTATTGCTTCACCCAGCTGTCGTCCTCGGCCAGGAACAGCGTCCGCTCGTCCCGGCGCTTCTTTTCCTCCTCGCTGAGCTTCGCGGTCTTCTCCTGCACCGAGCGGAAGTAGTAGTGGTAGAACAGACGATTGAACTCGGTGTAATAGATGTCGGCGACGCGCTGATCGCCGCGGATGATCAGCATGTTCTCGTCGTTATCGTTGGTCGAGGCTTTGCTGAAGTTCGCCGAGCCGGTGACCACGATCGGATCCTTGGTCAGAGGATCCATCAGCAGGAATTTCGAGTGGATGTAGCTGACATGCTGGTTGAGCGCCAGCTTCTTGGCATTCGTTTCCTTCGCCCACTGATAGAGCGGCTCCTGCAGGAACGAGCCCCACGCCTTGTACACGTTGTTGGCCGCATTGAGCCCAACGAACTCCTTCTTGCTGCGCGGGTTGGGCTTGTCCTCCTTCTCCAGCAGGAAAAAGGAGATGTGGCTGTCCGTCTCATTGTCGCTCAGGAGTGTCTTGAAGACCTCGCTGATGCCGAACGCGAGCGTAATGGATGACAGGTTCTTCGCATCGTCGACCATGTGCGCGTACATGTCCAGCACCGTCGAGCCGCCGCGCGGGCTGAAGACGGGCGTGATCCCTTTCTCCACTTCGTCGAATGACGATGGCGTCTCGTGCAGCGCTTCCACGGCGTCCCTGAGCGCCTTGTTCTTGCTGGCCGCGGTGGCTCTGTCCTCGCTGCCGTCCGGTCCCGGGTCGCCGCTGAGCAGATTCCAGTAGGCGGCGAACGCGGTGGCAACGTCCTTGTTGCGGACCCAGTGCCCCACATTGGTCTGGCCGTGGATTCCTCCCTCGGAAATGTTCGTGGAGCCGGTCCACACTTCCGCCGGGGCCTTCACCTTTCCCTTGAGCAGCACCATGAACTTGTTGTGCGCAATGTTGTTGGGCTTGGCCTCCCGCAACACCACGTTCTTCTTGGGAATGCGGGCCGCCTTGAGCATCTCGAGATTCTCCTCGCGCGGGAAGCTCTCGTGTTTCTTGCCGTTCTTGTCGGTCGTCTCGTTGACCTTGGCGTCGACGATAAGCTGCACGTTGACGCCGTCGTCGAGAGCCTTCCGTAGCGCATCCGCGATGGGGCGATAGCGAAACTCGTAGAAGCAGCACAACAGCGTATCGTTCTTCTTGGCATTGGCGATGAATTTCAAGATGGCGTCATCGAGGCTGCGGCTCAGCCACTCCCGGGCCTCCTTCGCTCGCTCCGGATCGGTCTTGTCGAGCTCGTCGGGCTTCTTGTTGTCGAATTCGCGCGCATAGGCCTGGCTGCTGGCGACGCCGCGGTTGAAGAATATGTCGTGTTCGAGCTTCGAGAACAGCGGCTCCGTGCGCACCTTGATCGAGATCGGCTTGGCGCTGCGATCGAGATTCTTCGGCGCCCCCTTCAGCGGATGAAAGATGTATTCGTAGACGCGATCCGGCTTGGCGGTGAAGTCGTCCCAGACGAAGCTCTGGACCGGATGATCGAACGTCTTGACCGCCGTCTTCTTGTCCGGGTTTCGCACGACCGAGCGAAACACCTTGAACCCGAACACGAAGAACTTTTGCTTTTCGGCGGGATCGCTGCGCTCCACGGCAAACCCGAGGAGGCCGCGCGTATCGGCGCCGTCGAAGTCGATGCCGAACGAGATGGTGTTCGTTCCACTGACCGCGAACACCTGATAGCCGTCGGTCTTTCGCGACTTGAAACGCATGATTTCCCCCTGCTCCTTGCGTGATGGGCCCAGCATCCTGCGGGCGCTCCAGGCTGACGACGAGGTCCCCGGCGCAGCCGCGGCGAAATGGCGACAGAATAAATCCTGAAGCAGTCTCCCGGCCCGGCAACTTAGTAGATAATAACGCAAAACGCAACTTTTCGTTGGGCTGACGATCGGGTGCCTGTGCCGTCGATAGGGTCCGACTATGGTGTCATCCGCTGCGCTGCGCGGTGGTCATCGGCGACAATGTAGCGGCGTCGATTGCCTCCCTCGGCGCAGGCGGGCGAAATCGCCTTCGCGAGCACTCGGATCTCGTGAATGGGCGGCGGCCCGCAAAAGCTGCAAGAGGGATCGTGTGTAGCGACGATGGGCGCTGGCTACGTGGCGCGCGCGCATTCCGCAATTGTTGCTGCAACTCATTTCCGCTAGCGTTTGCCGCAACGAAAACGAACGCAAGGGAGGCGACGATGAGGAACGATTCGCGACGGCTAGGCCATGCGGTGCTCGCGGCGGCGGCGGTGCTCGCATTCCCCGCGCTGGCGCAGCAGCCGGCTCCACCGCTCGTCATTCAGGAGCAGGGCAGCTTCTTCATTGGCGGCCGCGAGGTGAAGTCCGAGACCCTGTCGACGAGCCCGCGCTATGCCCCGGTGGGCACCGTGACGGTCGACCAGATGTACGTGCGCTATCAGATCCCGGCCGAAGTCGGAAAGCGCCGCCCGCTCACGCTGGTGCACGGCTGCTGTCTCACCGGCAAGACCTGGGAGACGACGCCGGACGGCCGCATGGGGTGGGACGACTATCTGGTCCGCAAGGGACACCCGACCTACGTGATCGACCAGGTGCATCGCGGCCGCTCCGCCGCCAACGTATCGGCGATCAACAGCGCGAAGCTCGGCAAGACGCCGACCGACCAGCTGCCGAATGTGTTCGCCGCCGGCCACGAGCCGGCCTGGGCGATCTTCCGCTTCGGCCCGGAATACCCGCAGGTCTTCCCCGGCCTGCGCTTTCCGCTCGCCGCCCAGGGCGAGTTCTGGAAGCAGATGGTGCCGGACTGGATCGAATTCGCTGCCGACGCCCAATCCGACCGTGCCGGCGCTGTCGCAGCTTGCGATCCGCCTCAACGGCACCGTGCTCGTCCACCACTCGGCGTCCGGCATCTATGCGTTCCAGACCGCCGCGCTCAGCACCCAGGGCATTGCCGGCATAGTCGTGATCGAGGGCACCTGCCCGGGCACCGACGGCAACCTCGCGCCCTATACCAAGATGCCGATCCTTCTGCTGTGGGGCGATTACGTCGACCTCGCGCCGCGCTGGGCGCCGCGCCTCAAGGTGTGCCGCGCGTTCGTCGAGGCGGTGAACAAGGCCGGCGGCAAGGCGGAGATCGTGGTGCTGCCGGACATCGGCATCAAGGGCAACTCGCACATGCTGATGCACGACGACAACAGCCTCGCGCTCGCCGACATGGTGCTGGCGTGGATCGCCAAGCATGTGGAGTGAGTGGAGTAGGTTGGGTTAGTTAGCGCGGCCAGGGCGGTTCGGTCCATCTGCGACGTGGCGACCGCGCGTAACCCAACAGGGTGAAGCCCGTGAAATGTTGGGCTACGCAACGGAACGAGCGCAGGGTCACGAGCCTAAGCGCAGCGGCCGTTGCTAACCCAACCTACGGCAAGAATTGGGGTGAGGGGGTGCGGCCTCCCCACGAGGCCGTTCCCCCTCACCTGATCGCTGACGCGAACCTGAGCCTCGGTGTCCGAGGGCAGGAACTCTCCCGGCGTCAGCGGATCATTCGGATAATCCGCTCACCGCCCGGCCGCGGCGGCGGCGCCGAGGATCATCGCATAGCCCTTGGACGTCATCGGCGTGGCCTCGTGGATGGTCGTGCGGCGGGAAGCCTCGCTTCTTTGGTCGCTTGGGGGTGCTCCCGGGTTCAGGCGGGGACCGCCAGGCGGGAACCGCCAGGCGGGAACCTGTTTCGCCAACCCGCCGGCCATTGCTATGCTCGGCCGGCGCGGCTCGATGCCGCCGGGAATCCTGGGGGAAACGCCATGCGCAAGATCATCGCCGTCGCCGTCAGCCTGCTCGCCATCACCGCCGCGCATCGCGCCGCGGCCGCCGAGACGCTCAAGGTCGCGGTGGCGCAGCGCGGCTTCTGGAACTCGTCGTTCATCGAGTTCGCGCGCGCGCAGGGGTTCTTCAAGGAGGAAGGTCTCGACATCGAGATCCTCTACACCGAGGGCGGCGCCTCGACGCTCACGCCGGTGATCGCCGGCAGCCTCGACATCGCCATGACCAACGGCACGCTCGGCGTGATCGCGGCGTTCGCCAAGGGCATGCCGGTGAAGATCATTTCCGCCGAGGCGACCGGCGCGCCCGATGCGTTCTGGTACGCGCGGCCGGAGAGCGGCATCAAGAGCATTCGCGACACCAACGGCAAGACCGTGGCGTTCTCCTCGCCCGGCTCCTCGACCAACCTGATCGTGCTGCAGCTCATCGGCCAGGAGAAGGCGACGCCAAAGCTGGTGGCGGCGGGCGGCGCGCCCGCGACGCTCACCCAGGTGATGTCCGGCCAGCTCGACGTCGGCTGGTCGGTGCCGCCATTCGTGCTGCAGCAACTCGCCGAGGGGCGCCTGCAGATCATCGCGCGCGGCAGCGACGTTGCGGCAATCAAGAACCAGACCATCCGTGTCAACGTCGCCAACGCCAATGCGCTGAAGGAGAAGCGCGACGCCTTCGTGCGCTACGTGCGCGCGCTCAAGCGCGCGATCGACTGGGCCTATGCGGGTCCCGCGGCGCTCGACGCCTACGCGGCGCTTGCCAACGTGCCGCGCGCGCTCGCCGAGCGCACGCGCGAAGAATTCTATCCCAAGGAGTTGCTGCAGCTCGCCGAGGTGAAGGGGTTGGAGCTGACACTCAAGCAGGCGCTGGAGTTCAAGTACATCACGGCGCCGCTGTCGCCGACGGACGTGCAGCAGGGGCTGATCGATATTTTGTACAGGCCGTGACCTGTATGGAATGCGGGAACGGCAGTGCCGGGCTACAGGCCATGCGTGGCGCTCTGTCGGATTGACACGGCCCGCATCCGTACGATGATCGCTGGGTCCTCGCATTGTCTCGTCAGCCAATCGGAGGAGCCACCCATGTCCTTGTCCTCGCTTGATCGCCGCGATGTCATCATCGGCGGCGCCGCCGTCCTCGGCGCGACCGTCGTGCCGAAAGCCTTCGCCGCCGCGGGCCTCGCGCCGGCGGACGATCTCCTTAACCGCACGCGCGCGTTCCTCTCCAAGCTCACGCCCGACCAGCGCAAGGCCGCCTCGTTCGCCTGGGACGGCCCGGAATGGCAGCGCTGGAACTATTTCGGCGGTGCCGGCTACATCAAGCCGGGCTTTCGCCTCGAGCAGATGAACGCCGACCAGAAGGCCGCCGCCTGGGACCTGCTCGCGACCGTGCTGTCGCCGGCCGGGGTGCAGAAGGCGAAGACCGTCATGCTGCTGCAGGACGTGCTGGCCGCCATGGGCATCGACGCGGGCCAACGCAACTCGCAGCGCTTCTCGTTCGCGATCTTCGGCACGCCGGCCGAGACCGGCGCGTGGGGCTTCCGCCTCGAAGGTCACCACCTGCACCATTCGTTCGCGGTGCGCGACGGCCAGATCGTTTCGGTCACGCCGGCCTCGTTCTCGTCCAATCCCAACCGCATCACGTCGGGCGCGCATGCCGGCCTGGTGACGCTGAAGGAGGAGGAGGCGCTGGCGCGGCGGCTGCTCGGCGACCTTCCGCCGGCGCGGGCGCAGAAGGCGCGCATCGCGGCGCAGCCGCTCGGCAATATCCTGTCCTATGCGGGACGCGAGCGGGCGAACGCCCAGAAGGTCGGCCTCGCCGCCGCCGACCTGACGGCGGCGCAGCAAGACCTGCTGTGGCAACTGGTCGAGACCTACGCGGTCGAGCACCTCACGCCGGCGCTCGCCGCCGCCCAGCGGGCGCGCGTGCGCGCGGGCGACCGCGAGGCGGTGCATTTCGCCTGGTATGGGCCGAACACGTCCGAGCAGGCGTTCGGCTATCGCCTGATCGCCGACGGCTTCGTCATCGAGATGGGCTCGGTCGACCCCAAGGCGCTGCACCTGCACACGGTGTACAACGACCTCGGCAACGTGCTGGGACGCGTGAGCACGGGCTGAGCCGTTGCGGTGGTGAGTATGGAGCTGAGGGGGACGACCCTTGCGGCCGCCCTCTTGTCTTGACGCTCCCGACAGGACTCATCACGCTGCGCACCATGGCCGGTTATGATCAATCCTGGCATGTGGCCCTGGGCGCCAAGACCGCACACTCCGCCCGCAGGATCCTTTCGCATCTCCTCGGCCTGTTTCCCGCCAAAAGCGTGCTTGATCTCGGATGTGGGCATGGCCACTGGCTGGCGGTAGCGCGCGAGCTCGGCGTGGAACGAGCGACCGGCGTCGATGGCGCGTGGACGAAGCCCGATGCGCTTCTCATTCCAGCCGCCGATTTCCACTGCCGCGACCTTGAAGCCCACATCGACCTGGGTGCCGCGTTCGATCTCGCCATGAGCCTGGAGGTCGGCGAGCATCTGAAGCCCGCCGCGGCGCAGACGCTCGTGGAAAACCTAGTCCGACATTCCGATCTCGTCTTGTTCAGTGCCGCGATCCCGATGCAGGGCGGCTTTGGACATGTCAACGAACGCTGGCAATCGTACTGGGTGACCCTGTTCGCCAGCACCGGGTATCGCCACTTCGACATCGTTCGACCGGTCGTCTGGAGTGACGAGAGCGTGCACAGCTGGTACCGCCAGAACGCCTTTGTGTTCGTGCGGAATTCGCGTTCGGACCTGATCCGCGTGGCTGAAGCCGAGATGGTCCGCCTGGCGCGCGAATGCCTGCCGGTCGATCTGGTGCATCCCGAACAGTACGGGCCGATCTCGTCGTATCAGCTCATCAACCTTCGGGCGCTGCTGCCCAAGCTCCCCGTCGCCTTGTGGAAGGCGGTCGCACGGCGCGCCGGACTTTTCTCCCGCTGACGCGACCCCGTTATCGACAGAGCCCGCCTCCCCGGACGCAGTGCAGAGTTCCCGGGCGCCATCGGTCCGACCATGGCGACGTGACGCCGGTGTGGCGCGCAACAATCTTGGATTGCCCTTTGTTCGATTCAGGCTACGCTGGCCGCCGCGACGTCGAGCAAAGGGAGGATTGCAAGATGGCGACAGGCGGAATTGGACGCAAAGGTTTGGCGTCGAGACATTCGGCGCGACGGTGCAACGGATCGGCTTGGCTTGGAGCGATTGCCACGGCACTGGCGCTGGCGTGCGCGGGGGCGGCGGCCGACGACAAGTATCCCGCCAAGCCGGTTCGCATCCTGGTGCCGTTCGCGGCCGGCGGGCCGACCGACATCGTGGCGCGCGTCATGGCCGCCCGGATGGGAGACCTCTTGGGGCAGCAGTTCGTGGTGGAGAACAAGGCCGGCGCGGGGGGCAACATCGGCGCCGACCTGGTCGCGAAGTCGCCGGCCGACGGCTACACGCTGCTGATGGCGACGGTGTCCACCCACGCCATCAATCCCGGCCTGTACGCCAAGATGCCGTATGATCCGATCCGCGATTTCGCGGCCGTGTCGCAGGTGGGCGTGACGCCGATCCTCTTGGTCACGCATCCGTCGGTGCCGGCGACTGACGTCAAGAGCCTGGTGAGCCTGATCGGGCAGAACCCCGGCAAGTACACCTACGGCTCGTCCGGCGTCGGCTCGATCCTTCATCTGTGCGGCGAGCAGTTCAAGGCGGCGGCCGGCGGCCTGCACATGCTGCATGTCCCCTATCGCGGCTCGGCGCCGATGATGGCGGATCTGATCGGCGGGCAGATCGCCATGGCCTTCGACGCGACGCCGAGCGCCGTGCCGCAGGTGCAGAGCGGCGCCATACGGGCCATCGGCGCCGGCATGGCGGAGCGCATGCGGCAGATGCCTGAACTATCGACATTGCAGGAGCAGGGGCTGAAGGGCTACGAGTGCTACACTTGGAATGCCATCCTCGCGCCCGCGGGCACGCCGGCGCCGATCGTCGAGCGGCTGGCCGGGGCCATCATGCGTGCGCTCGACGAGCCCGCGGTGATCCATCGCCTGCAGGAGGTCGGCATCGATCCGACGCCGGGCCGCACGCCCGCCAAGACCGCCGACTTCATCAAGGCGGAGCTTGCGAAATGGGCGCCCATCATCAAGGCGTCCGGCGCGGTGGTGAATTGAGGAGGCGTTGGGCGACCACGAGGGTCGCCCCCCATTGGCGCCAGGTTAAGCGAGACCTCGCGGTTGTCATGGCCGGCGAAACATGTCCCCAGCGAAAGCGGAGCGAAAACGGTGAGCGGGCCATCCAGTGCTCCGCAGCCTTGAGTGGTGGCAAGACCGTGCCCAAGTCCCTGCTCCGGGAGGGGACGCGGCTGTGCCGGGTGAAGCGAGGGATCCGGCGCGATCCCGGCTTTCCTGAAAATCGGAAAAATAGTTTGCCAGCCCTCTTGACAATATTCCCAGACTAGTTCTTTACTCCCATCCATCCCGGCTCACCGAGGGCGTCCTCCGGAGACACACGAAGGCGGAGCGGGGAGCGGCAGTCACGACCCTGATCGGATCCGAGAGGTCGTGGCCGCCGCGGTGGAGCGCCGCGAGGGCGCGCGCCCCTACGTCACTGGGGCGCGGGGACACCCTCGCAAGGTGTTCCGGCGTGTCCCTTCCCGCCTCGCAAACGGGGAGGGGACAAACACGCCACGGGTGCGGCGTTCCGCACCAGCGCCCTCGCGGCGCTCCGCTCCCTCACGGGAGAAATGAACGCGAAGCCCGGCTTGAACCGGTCGTGAGGCAAAGCGCCAAGCGACCGCCGGGAAGGGCGGAGCATGGCTGTTTGACATCGTGAATAGGAAGATGAGGACGGAGCGTCAGCGAACCTCTCGCGCGCCGCCGCATGACAGCGGCCGCCCCTTTCATCCCGAAGCGCTCGGCGCACCTTCGTGTGCCGAGCCTCGAGGGACGCTCCGCTCACCCTCCTTGGCTTCGCGACGTGCCGTTCACAGCGCCCGGTTGCTCTCCTTCACCGCGTCCGCGTCCACGTACACCTCGTTCCCCATCTGCCGGAACTTCTCCGACATCTGCGCCATCCCGGCCTGCTGGTCGTTCAGGGTCGCCGCGTAGTCGCGCACGTCCTGGGTGATCTTCATCGAGCAGAATTTCGGGCCGCACATGGAGCAGAAATGGGCGACCTTGTGGGCGTCCTTGGGCAGCGTCTCGTCGTGGTAGGAGCGCGCGGTGTCGGGATCGAGCGAGAGGTTGAACTGGTCCTCCCAGCGGAAATCGAAGCGGGCGCGGGAGAGGGCATCGTCGCGCAGCTGCGCCGCCGGATGCCCCTTGGCGAGGTCGGAGGCGTGCGCGGCGATCTTGTAGGCGATGACGCCGGCCTTGACGTCGTCGCGGTTGGGCAGCCCGAGGTGCTCCTTGGGCGTGACGTAGCAGAGCATGGCGGTGCCGAACCAGCCGATCATGGCGGCGCCGACCGCGCTCGTGATGTGGTCGTAGCCAGGCGCGATGTCGGTCACCAAGGGCCCAAGCGTATAGAACGGCGCCTCGCCGCACTCCTTGAGCTGCTTCTCGACGTTGATCTTGATCTTGTGCAGCGGCACGTGGCCGGGGCCCTCGATCATCACCTGGCAGCCCTTGTCCCAGGCGATCTTGGTGAGTTCGCCCAGCGTTTCCAGCTCGGCGAACTGCGCGCGGTCGTTGGCGTCGGCGATCGAGCCCGGCCGCAGGCCGTCGCCGAGCGAGAACGACACGTCATACTTGCGCATGATGTCGCAGATCTCGTCGAAGCGCTCGTACAGGAAGCTCTCCTTGTGGCGCGACAGGCACCACTTGGCCATGATCGAGCCGCCGCGCGAGACGATGCCGGTGACGCGGTTGGCGGTGAGGTGGATGTAGCCGAGCCGCACACCGGCGTGGATGGTGAAATAATCGACGCCCTGCTCGCACTGCTCGAGCAGCGTGTCCTTGTAGCACTCCCAGTCGAGCTTCACGGGATCGCCGTTCACCTTCTCCAGCGCCTGGTAGATCGGCACGGTGCCGATCGGCACCGGCGAGTTGCGGATGATCCATTCGCGCGTGTTGTGGATGTTGCGGCCGGTGGAGAGGTCCATCACGGTGTCGGCGCCCCAGCGGATCGCCCACACCATCTTGTCGACCTCCTCCTCGACCGAGGAGGTCACCGCCGAGTTGCCGATATTGGCGTTGATCTTGGTGAGGAAGTTGCGGCCGATGATCTGCGGCTCGAGCTCGGCATGATTGATGTTCGAAGGGATGATGGCGCGCCCGCGCGCCACCTCGCTGCGCACGAACTCGGGCGTGACGAAAGCCGGCACCGCGGCGCCAAAGCTCTCGCCGTCGGCGAGCACGGCCTCGGCGCGCTCGAGTTGCACCTTGCGCCCGAGGTTCTCGCGCTCGGCGATATAGATCATCTCCTTGGTGATGACGCCGGCGCGCGCCCATTCGAGCTGCGTCACCGGCTTGCCATTCTGTGCCTGCAAGGGCTGATGCACGGTCGGGAACGAGCGCGCCAGGTGCTTGCCGGTGACGTTGCCGTTGTCCACCGGCTGGATCGGGCGCCCGTCATAGGCCTCGACGCCGCCGCGCTCGCGCACCCATTCGGTGCGCGGCCGCTTGAGACCCTTCTCCACGTCGATCGCCACGTCGTCGTCGGTGTAGACGCCGGAGGTGTCGTAGACCGGCAGCGGCGGCTCGCCCGAGCCCTCCGACAGCGCGATCTCGCGGATCGGCACGCGCAGGTCTGGCGCGGCCTCTGGCCGCGCATAAATCTTGCGGGAGGCCGGCAGCGGACCGGTGGTGACGGTCGGTGTCGCGAGATCGGCGGCGGAAATCGGCTTGTTCATCGGACCTCTCCATGGACGGGAGATCCGGGCTTGGCTGGGGTGCAGTCCTGTCCCTTCGCCGGCATGACCCGGATCAGGTTCAAAGGGTCACCGCGGCGCCCAGCCGGGCCTCGAGGCCTATCGGGCTAGCGGAATCTCAGCCCCTTCCGGGGCCCCCCTAGGAACGGCGCTAATGTAGACCGGCGGCGGGGGGTGTCAATGTCAGCGTTGCCCCACCAGCTGCATCGCTGCCCTGCCGTAGGTCTCGCTCGCCTCGTCGAGCAGCGGCATCACCGCCGCCGCGAAGGCCGCGTGCTGGCCCAACGTCAGCTCGACGATCTCGCAGCCCTGCTGCTCGATCGCGTGGCGCGCGTCGCGGTCTTCCTCGACCGCGAGATTGCGCTGGAACGCGATCGCCTCCTTGACGGCCTCGCGCATGGCGCGCTGCAGCTCCATCGGCCACGCGTCGAAGGCGGTGCGATGGAAAAAGATCGGACGGGAGACGTAGAAATGATTGGTCAGGGTGTGGAACGGATGGAACTTGTGCACGCCGTAGGTGACCGTGTTGGCGAGCGGATTCTCCTGCGCGTCGATGGTGCCGGCCGGGATGCCGGCGAGCGCCTCGGTCAGGTCGAGCTTCAGCGGCACCGCGCCGAGCAGCTCGAAGGTGCGCGCCTGCACGTTGCTCGGCAGCACGCGGATACGCATGCCGGCGAGGTCCTTCGGCGTGCGCACGGCGTGCAGCCGGTTGGAGATGTGGCGGAAGCCGTTCTCGAAGAAGCCGAGGATGCGATAGTTGGTCTTGGCCTCGATCTGCTTGGCGAGATAGCGCCCGAGCGCGCCGTCGATCGCCGCGCGCGCCGTGGCGTTGTCGGGAAACAGGAACGGCAGGTCGACCAGGCCGAGCTCGGGGATGCGATCGGTCAGATAGCTGCTCGACTGATAGCCGAGCGTGAGGATCCCGCTCTCGACCAGCCACAGGATGTCGTCGGCGCGATAGCCGAAATCCATGATGTTCCAGACGTACTTGATGTCGACGTCGGAGCCGAATGCGGCGGCGATGCGGTCGCCGATGAACTGCAGCGACTTGCTGAAACATGTGGTGGACGGCCCGTAGCCGCCCATGCGGATCTGGATCGGATTGGTCATGCTGCACCTACGCGCCAATACGGCAGGCCAAGCTTTACGGCACGATCGTCATTGAAATCATCGCGACACGCAAGGTAATACCGTTCCCTTTCCGGCTGTCCGCGGCGGCTCGGTTAAGATTTCATGGCGGCCAAGGCTGCGCGTTGCGGGTGATTTCCCGCGATCGGGTTAAGCAGAAATTCATCCGCGCACGCGAGGAATTTGCGCGAAAATCGCTGCGGTTTCTCGCGTTTGCGCCTGCCCGGCGTCACGCACCAGTGACCCGGCCTTGCCCTCATCTCCAGAACTGGCGCGAAGCGAGCCGGGCACCTTCCGCCATGGCGGCGAATTTCGCCCACACCACGTCGGGATCGACTGCGGCCTGGCCGACCCAGGTGCCGTAGCCGCAGTCGCTGCCGGCGATCACGTTCTCGCGCCCGACCAGGTTGGCGTAGCGGGCGATGCGCTGCGCCACCAGCTCGGGATGCTCGATGAAATTCGACTTCGATTCGATCACGCCGGGGATCAGCACCTTGCCGTCGGGCAGCTTCACCCGCTCGAACAGGGTCCATTCGTGCGCGTGGCGCGGGTTCGCCGCCTCGAACGAGATCGCGCTCGCGCGTGCCAGGAATACGATGTCGATGATGTCGGCGAGCGGCACGTCGCAGTGGTGCGGCCCCTCGTAGTTACCCCAGCACACGTGCAGGCGCACGCGCTCGGGCGGGATGTTGGCGAGCGCGTGGTTGAGCGCCTCGACGTGCTGGCGCGCGCGCTTGCGGAACTCCTCGACGGTGAGCGCCGCGTACTGGATATGGCGCCCCATGGCGAGGTCGGGGCAGTCGATCTGCAGCACGATGCCGCCCTTGGCGACCGTCTCGTATTCGTGGCGCATCGCCTCGGCGATGGCGTGCAGGTAGTCCTCCTGGCTCTTGTAGAAATCGTTGCGGAAGAACAGCGACACGACGCCGGGCGAGGCGGCGCTCATGAAGCCGCCCGCGGCCTTCACGCTGCCGAGCGCGGCTGAGAGGTTGTCGACATCCTCGACGGCAGCGCCAGCCTCGCGCACGCTGATCGCCGCGTTGCAGGCGGGCGTCTTGCGGCGCGAGCGGCCGGGATCGCCGAAGACGCGCCTCTCGAGATTGGGGAAGTCGGCGAGGTCCTGGTAGACGAAGGTGTTGCCGGTACCGCCGAACCCGGCGAGCCGGTCCTTGACGTAGGTCGCATAGCTCGGCTTCGACATCTCGCCGTCGTTGACGAGGTCGATGCCGGCTTCGGCCTGCTTGCGCACCACCTCGGCGACCGCGGCGCGGATGCGGCTGCTGAGCGCCGCACGGTCGACCGGCACGCCCTCTTCCTTGGCGTACATCACGCGGATGAGGTCGTCCGGCCGCGGCAGGCTGCCGGTATGGGTGGTGAGAAAGCGCTCGCTGCTGCGGATCATGTTCGCCCCATCCGATGCAGTTTCAGCACGGCATAGATCGTCTCGCTCGCCGGCGTCGGCACGCCCAGCGCGCGGCCGAGCTCGACCACCTTGCCGGTGAGCCAGTCGAGCTCAATCCGGTTGCCGCGCTCAAGATCGTGCGCCATCGACGCCTTCATGCCGCGCGGCAAGGTCTCGTCGGCAAACGCGAGCGCCTTGTCGGCATGGTCCGCCGGCAGCCCGACGCCCTTGGCGCGGCCGACCGCCACCACCTCGCGCAGCAGGCTATGGAGGAGCGCGCGCGTGTCGGGGTCGGCGAGGATCGGGCCGATCGGCTGGCGGGTCGCCGACGTCATCCCCGCCATCGTCGACAGGAACACGAACTTGTTCCACAGCTCGACCTCGATGTTCTCGGCGAGCGCGACGTCCAGGCCGGCCTCACGTGCGGCTGCGACGAACGCCGTCAGGGTCGGATCGGCGCGCCGGTCGGCGTGGCCGAAGCGGAACAGCGCGAATTTGCTGGAATGCACGATGGTGCCGGGCGAGCCGATGACCGTCGCGATCTGTGCATAGCCGCCGACCACGTGGTCGGCGCCGAGGATCGGCGCCACGCGCTCCACCGCGTCGATCCCGTTCTGCACAGTGATGACGCGGGTGGCGCCCGCAAGAAGCGGGCGCAGGGTCGCGGCCGCTTGTTCCAGGTCCCACAGCTTGACGGCGAAGATCACTACGTCGACCGGAGCGACCGTGGAAGGATCATCGGTCGCCTGGGCGTCCCGCAGGTGCAGGTCGCCGAGCGGGCTCTCGATCTTGAGGCCGTGCTGGCGGATCGCCGCCAAGTGCGCGCCGCGCGCAAAGAACACGACATCATGGCCGGCGGCCGCCAGCCGTCCGCCGAAATAGCCGCCCACGGCGCCCGCCGCCATCACGCCGATACGCATCGTTGTCCCGCGGTGTTGTACCCGTCGCCGGGGATCGTAGCCCGGATGCCGCGGCAGTGAAATCCGTTTGCGCGTGGTGGGATCAGCGACGCCGGGTGGGCGCCAGTGGGACGGGCCGATACATCGCATTGGCCTCGCAATACCCGCCGTTGCCGCTCACCGTGGCGCGGCATTGCTCCAGGGTGGAGAAGCCGCAGTTCCGCCCGTCGCGCTGGTATTGGGCGCACCACGGATAGGTGATCTCGGCGTTGGCCGCGCCGGCGCTCGTCAGCAGCCCCGCTGCCGCCACGGCCAGAAGGGCAAGTGCGCGCCGCATGGTCGATCTCCCTCGATGATGTTGGACCATGGAGATACGGACCATTAGGCGTCCGGGACGTGCGGAAGGCAACGAACGCGTCTACACAACTTCGCTACCGTGCCGTTACCTTTGCGGCTACAGGTCTCCGCATGAAAAAGCCGCCCGGCATCGCTGCCGGGCGGCGTATGAGGTCAGGGATGGGGTGATCAGTAGATGCCGCCCACCCGAATGCCGTCCCAGGCGGTGGCCGGCGCGGACGGGGGCGCATAGGAGCTCGACACGGCGGTAGCGGTCGCCGCTGGCTTCGGCTGCGCCACCACGGGGGCGCGCTGGGTCATCGGCAGGACCACCACCCTGGTGCCGACGTTCGCCCGCGCATAGAGGTCGATCACGTCCTCGTTGAGCATGCGGATGCAGCCGCTCGATACCCGCTTGCCGATGGAGGACGGCTGGTTGGTGCCGTGGATGCGGTAGATGGTGCCGGCGAGATACATGGCGCGGGCGCCGAGCGGGTTGCCGGGGCCGCCGGCGACGAAGCGCGGCAGGTAGGGCTGGCGCTCGAGCATCTCGGCGGGCGGGATCCAGTCCGGCCACTCGGTCTTGCGCTCGACCGACTTCACGCCCGACCAGGTGAAGCCCTCGCGGCCGACGCCGATGCCATAGCGGACTGCCTTGCCGCCGCCCAGCACATAATAGAGGTAGGTGTTCGGGGTATCGATGATGATGGTGCCGGGCGCCTCGCTGCCGGCGTAGCTGACGGTCTGCCGCCGCAGTTGGGCCGGCACTTCGGCCGAGTCATCGGCCTCGGCCGTGACATTCGGCTGGTAGTAGGGCGTTGAAACGGACTGGGCGGAGGCGGGCGCGCTCATGAGCGCAGCCGCGGCGATGAGCACAAACGTCCCCTTGCGCACGATCAAGCTCGCGTCGGTCATGACACGCTCCCCAAGCCGGTGGATTGACCTGATTACGTCGAAGGAGGTGTTTGGTTCCGCCAAACTATTTGAATTATCCATGGTATAACAAAGAGTTCCGTGAAGATATGTAGTCCATGCCCTAGCAATTGCCCTAGCAGCAGCAAGCCCAATCTGATCCTGAGTGAATGGGCGCCCGCCAGGAAACGGCGCGGTTTCAACGCCACACCAATTTTTACCGAAATTTCTGGGTAATCTTTTAATTTTTCAGCACAAAGTAGGTGCGCGGCGCAGCCTAACGCCCACCCCCCTCTCACATGCGGGGGTAACGCCCCCTGGGTCCCCCTTGGCATGGAGGCACCCTATGGGGCGGGGCCGGCACGCCAATGGGGCTGGATCGCCGGCTCACCCCCATTCTCGCCCTACCGGCAAATCTGCTCGCTCGCAGAGAAGCCCGTGGATTTGTTCTGCGCTGCGCCCGCCCCCCAGACGACAGCACAAGAGTCCTTGATGCCCAGAGCGATCGGCGGCGTCAAAGTTGCGTGGGGCGCTTAAAGTCTCCGGCGCCCTGGCTTAGGGCCCCCCGCCGCTCCCCCGCTGGTGGGGCTCTTTTTCCGCATGGGACTGCAATCGCGCCAGGAAGCCCGTGGATTTGTTCCAGGCCGCGCCCGCCACCAAGGGCGCGGCACGGCCCCTAATCGCACAGGCGGCCTCCGCTGAGTTAGGGGAGGCATTCCCCACAACAAGACCCCGGCGTGGCGTCAGGATGCCGGGGTCCAGGCCGAGGCTTGGGGAGTGGGGGGCTGGGGGCCATGACCTCGGCAACGCGAATAGTGCATCCGCGCCGCGACACTGTCTAGCGATGCCGCCCGAGCGCAGCAAAACCAACGGCCTGGCGATCGAATATGGCGTGGGGCAGCTTTAGTTAAATCTAAGCGCTCTATTGCGCCGCCGCCGCGAAATATAGGCTCTGGTAGCATATCCGAGTAGCCAACCTAGCAAGAAGGCAGCCGCCGCAATCAGCACCATTGCAGTATCCACTGACGGGGCTTCCCGGCGCTGGTACAAATCGCTGCGTCGCTCATCGGCTGGAAATAGCTGACCCGGCGGCGCAGGGTCTTGCGCTTGGCTGGCGGGCAGCGCGCGCCCATCCCGAGCCGGTCGGCTCCGCGCGGCATCAGGCTTCTTGCGATGGTTCGCACCTAGCCCCCCAGCAACGGGCCCGGACCGTGGCGGAGGGCGCCCTTCAGGTGACTACACCGTCAGACCAGCTTTCAGACGACGCCACCACATGAAGGCCCCGAAGGCGAGCAGCGGGAGGAAGCCCCCACCTGCCGTCGGCCCTGGCACCACGCTGATCTCTGTTGCGTTAATTCGATCGGAATGAGGGGTCATCAGCTCGGGCAGCGTGCGGCTCGGGACGGAAAGGCAACCTGCGGCCCTCATTCCGGCTTTCACCGTACAAGGTTGCCGACGCACGCACACCCTCAAGTGTGGGTGAGCTATGCGGGAACCTGGGTGATGACGGAATGAGATAGGCGGCGTATCGAGGCGGGTATCGAGCCTGCCAGAACCTCTCAAGGAGAGCGATACGCCATGAACGACACTATCAACGTTGTCCGGCTTCGTCAGCCCGAGGAAATCGACGATCCACTGACCAATATCCTGCGATCTGGTGCTCGGCGGCTGCTTGCGCAGGCTGTCGAGATCGAAGCCGAGGCGTTTCTCGCCACAATGAAGGACTTGAAGCTTTCCGACGGTCGCGACCGTGTTGTCCGGCACGGCCACGGTCCGATACGGACGATCCAGACGGGCATCGGTCCCGTCGAGGTCGAGCGGGTGAAGGTTCGGGATCGCGGAGCGGCCAGCGAGCGTGAGCGTATCCGGTTCACCTCGGCTATTCTGCCGCTGTGGGCGCGGCGGACGAGGAGCCTGGACGCGCTTTTGCCGGTGCTCTACTTGCGGGGCATCTCGACGGGCGACTTCCAGGAGGCGTTGGCGGCCCTGCTGGGCAACGACGCACCGAACTTGTCGCCGGCGGTGATTTCCCGGCTGACGGCCGAGTGGCAGGGCGAGTACGAGCGGTGGCAGAAGCGCGACCTGTCGGCGCGGCGATACGTCTACGTGTGGGCCGACGGTGTCTTCCTGCAGGCTCGCATGGAAGACCATGGCGAGTGCATGCTGGTGCTGATCGGTGCGACACCGGAGGGCAAGAAGGAGCTCATCGGCTTCCAGGTCGGCGTGCGGGAAAGCGCGCAGAGCTGGCGCGAACTGCTGGTCGAGGCGAAAAGCCGCGGGCTGAAGATCGCGCCGGAAATCGCCGTCGGCGATGGCGCGCTCGGCTTCTGGAAGGCGCTCGACGAAGTCTTTCCCGCCACGCGGCATCAGCGGTGCTGGGTGCACAAGACCGCGAACGTCCTGAACAAGGTCGCACTCTCGGTGCAAGCCAACATGAAGAAGGATCTGCGCGAGGTCTACTTGGCGCCGAACCGGGCTTCAGCCGAGGTGGCGATTGACGTCTTCGCCGAGAAATACCGAGCGAAGTACGACAAGGCGGTCGAGTGCCTGACGAAGGATCGCGAAACACTGCTTGCGCTCTATGACTTCCCTGCCGAGCATTGGGATCACCTGCGCACGACAAATCCCATCGAAAGCGTGTTCGCGACGGTCCGGCACAGGACGGTGCGTACGAAAGGCTCGTTGTCGCCAACGACCGCCAAGCTGATGGTCTTCAAGCTGCTCTGCGCCGCATCAAAGACTTGGCGGCGCCTGAAAGGCTCAAATCACTTGCCGAAGGTCATCGCAGGTGTCAAATTCCAAGACGGCATCGAGGTCATCCAAGTGCCGGCAAACAACGCCGCCTGATCGCCTCGTCACCCAAAATCCCGCATAGCTCAGTGTGGGTACAGGTGGGGCTAGCGATGGGGTCGCCCTGATCGGCGGGTAGTGTCTCAGTTTGATTGTGGCGGAGCTATGCGGGAACCTGGGTGATGACGGAATGAGATAGGCGGCGTATCGAGGCGGGTGTCGAGCCTGCCAGAACCTCTCAAGGAGAGCGATACGCCATGAACGACACTATCAACGTTGTCCGGCTTCGTCAGCCCGAGGAAATCGACGATCCACTGACCAATATCCTGCGATCTGGTGCTCGGCGGCTGCTTGCGCAGGCTGTCGAGATCGAAGCCGAGGCGTTTCTCGCCACAATGAAGGACTTGAAGCTTTCCGACGGTCGCGACCGTGTTGTCCGGCACGGCCACGGTCCGATACGGACGATCCAGACGGGCATCGGTCCCGTCGAGGTCGAGCGGGTGAAGGTTCGGGATCGCGGAGCGGCCGGCGAGCGTGAGCGTATCCGGTTCACGTCGGCTATTCTGCCGCTGTGGGCGCGGCGGACGAGGAGCCTGGACGCGCTTTTGCCGGTGCTCTACTTGCGGGGCATCTCGACGGGCGACTTCCAGGAGGCGTTGGCGGCCCTGCTGGGCAACGACGCACCGAACTTGTCGCCGGCGGTGATTTCCCGGCTGACGGCCGAGTGGCAGGGCGAGTACGAGCGGTGGCAGAAGCGCGACCTGTCGGCGCGGCGATACGTCTACGTGTGGGCCGACGGTGTCTTCCTGCAGGCTCGCATGGAAGACCATGGCGAGTGCATGCTGGTGCTGATCGGTGCGACACCGGAGGGCAAGAAGGAGCTCATCGGCTTCCAGGTCGGCGTGCGGGAAAGCGCGCAGAGCTGGCGCGAACTGCTGGTCGAGGCGAAAAGCCGCGGGCTGAAGATCGCGCCGGAAATCGCCGTCGGCGATGGCGCGCTCGGCTTCTGGAAGGCGCTCGACGAAGTCTTTCCCGCCACGCGGCATCAGCGGTGCTGGGTGCACAAGACCGCGAACGTCCTGAACAAGGTCGCGCTCTCGGTGCAGGTCAACATGAAGAAGGATCTGCGCGAGGTCTACTTGGCGCCGAACCGGGCTTCAGCCGAGGTGGCGATTGACATCTTCGCCGAGAAATACCGAGCGAAATACGACAAGGCGGCCGAGTGCCTGACGAAGGATCGCGAAACACTGCTTGCGCTCTACGACTTCCCTGCCGAGCATTGGGATCACCTGCGCACGACAAATCCCATCGAAAGCGTGTTCGCGACGGTCCGGCACAGGACGGTGCGTACGAAAGGCTCGTTGTCGCCAACGACCGCCAAGCTGATGGTCTTCAAGCTGCTCTGCGCCGCATCAAAGACCTGGCGGCGCCTGAAAGGCTCAAATCACTTGCCGAAGGTCATCGCAGGTGTCAGATTCCAAGACGGCATCGAGGTCATCCAAGTGCCGGCAAACAACGCCGCCTGATCGCCTCGTCACCCAAAATCCCGCATAGCTCATTGTGGCGGGCGCGACGCACCAGGTGCCGCGCCATGACCCACAGAAGCCCTGGGTGCGTTCTGCGCTGCGCCCGCCTCTGGACGCGGCGCCGCCGCCAAACGCACCCAGCCGCCCCGCTGAGTCAGGGGAGAGGCATTGCCCATAAGCAAGACCCGGCACAGGTGAGTGCCGGGGTCTGACCGAGGCTGGGTGCAGTCGCTTTCCGATCAAAGCCCTACCCCCTCTCACAGGCGGGGGCCGCCCCCCACCGGGTCCCCTTTGGGCAGGGGGTTGCGATGGTCAACGGCGACGGCCGACCGCTGTGGGTTTTGTGGCGCTCTTAGGGCGGTACAGGGGAGGGGTGGCGGGGGCTACCCGGGGATTGTGATCTAAAAAAGCCTTAAAACGCTGCCTACGTCCATCCAGCCAATAGGGAGGTAAGCAGCTATGCTTCAGCCTAGTTCTTCTGGCAGGACTGGTCGCGATGGCATGAGCCCCGATGCCGAAATTGCAGCCTACGTGGACAGCCTTTCGAATTTGACGGCGCGGCTCGACGAGGGTCAGGTTTCACAAGACGATCTCGAACTCGCGATGCATCAGCTGGAAGCTTTACGAACCTTCTTGTGGGGCGGCATTGATCCAATGGTGCGGTTCTGCGTCCCCCGCATGCTCCCGCACGGCCCGGAAATGCATCCGGAGCACATGGAGGATTGCCTGAAGACCGGCTGCGACGAATACGTGGTGAAGGGTCACCGGCTGATCATGCGTCGATCACTCGACGACAGCGCGGTCTCTCTCACCGACTTGGCGAAAGAGGTCTTTAATCCGAAGTCTGAAGGAGTATGGCGATTATCGGAAGCGCTTGCGAGAGAACATCCTGTATCCGATGCGCGACATTGGCCTCTGGGACTACGTCGAAGGCGAAACCAAGAAGTCGAAGACCGGCAACGACTATCACACGGGCTTCCGCATCACGGCTGGCCCTGTTCTGATGGCGTTCCATCGCCACATCTACATGCCCTGGTCCAAGCGTTATGCGAAGCTTGCCTGCAAGCTTGTCAGCCGAATGGAGAACTAAGATGCGTAACTCCCTTTTGCTGCTTGCGGCCTTCCTGATGCTGACGATCGCGAGCACAGCAATCCCCTCGAATCCATTGATGCCGCCGGCGCACGCGGATGTGCGTCAAGGTAAGTTCCGATAGGGGGAGGGGTGCGCCGCCCCGGGGCACGTCCGGGGGCGCCAGTTCCGGGCGACTCTCAAGGGACATTAGAGGTGTCAGGTTTCCGTCGTCGCTCCTCACGGAGCTAAAGCATCGATGGAGACAAAAATGGTGCCTCAGATGAAGATGCTTGTGGCCGCGCTTGCTGCGGGCCTGGTCTTGGCGACCAGTCTCGTTGTACCAGCGTCTGCCAATGAGCCGACGCGCATCAAGATCGCAAGCGCCTCGCACAAGGAGGACGGCTGCTCCGGGTCGTCCAAGTCATTCAAGATCGCCATTCCGCATCCGGAGCGTCTTGATCGCGAATACAAGGGTGTGCTCGCAGGCATCGAGCGTGTCTATGTTGAAGCGAACGGCACGCGCCGCGACGGCGACTGGGCGTTTGCGGATAACGGCTCCGCGCTGATCTTCAGCCTCTATTCGAAGGGTGGCGGCACGCGCATCCGCCATCCGTTCAATAATGGCAACTGGTGCCACGGCGCTTCCGGCGCGAACATCACGGTCGAAATCTACGCCCACTACAAGTCCTAACAAGCGTTGAGCCATCCATCGAAATGTTGGCGGGACGCAGGCCCTCTGCGTCCCGTTGCTTTCGGCTCAGCGAGCAGCGATTGCTTCCGCTGTGAAGCGGCCGTGCTCATTCAGGCCGCTGCTCGATCGATGCCGCGCGGAGAAGCGATAATGCTGGCCAACCAGGAAGGGCATTCGTTTGGCGCCATTGGATTGGCGCTGGGTGTCAGTCGGCAAGCCGGTCGATGAAATCGGGCCCATAGGAGACCAGGCCGCCGGCAGCAGCGAAGGCGCGCTGGTAGTAGACCGCGGGCAACTTGTGCCGGGCCGCCAGTGTGATGATCAGATTGCGATGAACTGTGGCTGACGGGCTCCCCGTCACGATCAAACCGTCATTTGCGGAGCGCGCGAACCCCGCGATGCGCTCAATCTCGCTGGCGTCACGCATGTTGACTGGGCTCACCTCTACTCCGAGCGACGGCGCCACGGCCTGGATCGCGCCGAACTGGGCGTTCCCGGCAGGACTAGCGGTATCTCGAAGGACAGCCGCTCGCGTCACTGTCGGCGCGATCTGCTTGAGCAGTTCGAGCCATTTCCCGCTCAAGCCGTATTCAAATAGCAAAAAGCCGGTGGTGTTGCCGCCGGGATGGGTCAGACTATCTACGAAGCCGCTACCGACCGGATCGATAGTCGTCACAAACACGATTGGCACCGTGCGGCTCACCTGTTGCAAGGCCCCAACAACTGCGCCTGCCGTGGCCACGATGACATCGGGCGCAAGCCCAACCAATTCTGCAGCGGACTGGCGAAGGCGGTCGGTATTGTCCGCGCCGGCGCGATAGTCGATCCGCACATTGCGGCCCTCGTTCCAACCCAATTGCTGCAACGCCTGCCGGAACACCGCAAGGCGGGCTTGAGCTTCCGGGTCGGCATCGGACACTCCGGTAAGCAAGCCCACGCGGCGCGCGCGCTCGCCCTGCTGCGCTCGCGCCGCCAGCGGCCACACCGCCGCGCCGCCGAGTAACGTGATAAATGTGCGACGTTTCATTCAATCACCTCGTCGGCGCGGGCCAGCAGGGTCGGCGGCAACTTGAGGCCGAGGGCCTTGGCGGTAACCAGGTTGATGACGAGCTCGAACCGGGTCGGCTGCTGAACTGGCAGGTCGCCCGGCTTCGCCCCGCGCAGGATCTTGTCGACGTAGTCACCGGCGCGCCGGAACATGTCGGTGTTGTTCGCCCCATAGGACATGAGGCCGGCCGCGCCGAGATAGTCCCGAAACGGGTGCATGGTGGGTAGCCGCGCACCCAGCGCCAACGTGTTGATGCGCGCGTGGTTGGCGTTGACCAACGGATCGGGACAGACGTACAGCGCCTGCACACCCGCCTGGAGTGCGTCGAACGCAGGCATGACATCTGCGGTGCGACGAATGCCAAGCACGTCGACCTCGAGGCCGAGGCTGCGCGCGGCGGCCTGCGCCTCCTCGATCTGCAGCGTGGCGCCCCTGTAGCCGACATTGGCGATCATCGCGAACCGCCGCAGATCGGGGAGCAACTCGCGCAGGATTTCCAGCCGCTTGCCGGTGAGATCGGTGGTCTGGATCGATAGGCCGGTGATGTTCCCGCCCGGCCGCGCCAGGCTCGCCACAAAGCCGATACCGACCGGGTCCACCGAAATCGGAAACACAATGGGGATTGCGGAGGTCGCCTGCCGTGCGGCTTCGACCGCGCTTCCCACGGTGACAATCACATCGACTTTGAGGCGAACGAGGTCGGCGGCGATTTCGGGGAAAAGCTCGGTTCGTCCCTCCGCCCAGCGATACTCGACCGTCAAGTTGCGACCTTCGGTCCAGCCCCGCTCCCGGAGGCGCTGAAAAAAGGCCGCGGTCCACGCGCTCCAATTTGCCTGAGTGCTCACGCCAAAAAAGCCGATGGTGGGCAGCCTGGCCGGCTGTTGCCCGCGCGCCGCCAGCGGCCACGCCGCTGCGCCGCCTAGCATCGTGATGACCGCGCGTCGGTCTCATTCTATGACCTCGTCGGCGCGGGCGAGCAGGGTCGGCGGCACCTCGATCCCGAGCGCCCTGGCGGTCTTGAGGTTGATGACGAGCTCGTATTTGGTTGGTGCCTGTACCGGAAGATCCGCAGGCTTCTCACCCTTGAGAATGCGGTTGGCGTAAGCTGCTGCACGCCGGTACTGGTCGAGCAGGTCGGCCCCATAGGAGATCAGGCCGCCGCTACCGACGGGCATCCGATCCCAATAAACGGCGGGCAACTTGTGCTGGGCTGCAAGGTCAACGATCAGCTGGCGATGAAGCGCCGCCAGGCCGCTGGCAGTCACAACCAAGCCGCTGTTGGGGAACCGCGCGAATGCTCCGACCGCACGTTCGATCTCGGCCGCGTCGCGCAGATTGATTGGGCTCAGTTCAACACCGAACGAAGGCGCCACCGACTGGATGGCACCCCATTGGCCGATCCCGGCCGTTATGGCAGGGTCGCGAAGAATTCCCACTCGGGTCACGGCCGGCGCGATCTGCTTGAGCAGCTCCAGCCACTTCACGCCGATGCCATACTCGTACACCAAGAAACCCGTGGCATTACCGCCGGGCCGCGCCAGGCTGTCGACAAAGCCGGCGCCAACCGGATCGAGGACCAGCACGAACAGGATTGGAATGGTGCGGGTCGCCTGCAGCAACGGTCCCGCTGCCGTGGTGCCATTTGCGAGGATGAGATCCGGCGCCAGCGCGACCAGTTCAGCCGCGTATTTGCGGGTGTCGGTATCAATTCCAGCAGACCAACGGGTTTCGATTTGCATGTTGCTGCCGATCGTCCAGCCCAATTCCTGCAAGCCCCTTACGAACGTTGCGATGCGGACCTGACTTGCCGGGTCGTCGGCGCCGAGCGGCATGAGGACGCCGACGCGCCGCATCCGCTCGGCCTGCTGCGCGCGCGCCGCCAGCGGCCACGCCGCCGCGCCGCCGAGCAGCGTGATGAACGCGCGGCGGTTTGTATGACGCGAAAGGGGCATAGTGAGGAGTGATGGGGGCCGGTTCACGACTCCGCCCCCGTCGCGACTGGAAGCCCGCAGGCGGTTCGGTCCTCAGACCGCGAATGAGCTTGGAGCTCCAGTCGTTTCTTCCTTACCCGAACAGTTGCCTGGGCACGAGCCCGCATCAGCAAACAAGGGATACGAAGATGACGATGCTCTCTGTCTGTGGAATTGACGTGTCGAAGGATCGCTTGGACGTGATGGTGCTGCCGGAGCAGCAACGCTCGTCGGCGAGCAATGACCCAGCTGGCTGGGCCGAGCTGATTGAGCAGCTGCGCGGCTTCTCGATCTCGGCGATCGGGCTCGAGGCGAGCGGCGGCTACGAGCGCGGCGTGATGCGAGCGCTGCTCGCAGCCGGCATGCCGGTGCGTCAGATTAATCCGTTCAGGCTGCGGCAGTTTGCCAACGCTAGCGGCGTTCTGGCCAAAAACGATCGGCTCGATGCGCGGATGATCGCCGCGTTCGTCGCCATCATCCCGACCCGGCCTGTGCAGCGACCGGCGCCAGTGGTCGAGCGGCTTGCCGAGGTTCTTAGGGTTCGGCGCCAGCTCAGCAATGCGAAGGTCGCCGCCGAGAATGCTGCTGGAATGCTGGAAAATGCGGTGCTGAAGCGCCTTTCGCGCCGTCATATCGCTCGGCTCGCCGCCGACATCAACATGCTCGATGAGCACCTGGTCGAGAGCATCGGTGCCGATCCGGCGCTCGCGCATCGATACCGGCTGCTGACCTCCATGCCGGGCGTCGGACCGGTGCTGGCCTGCACGCTGATTGCGCTCTTGCCCGAGCTCGGACGCATGAGCCGCAAACAGGTTGCTGCGATGGTCGGCGTTGCGCCCTATGCCTTCGAGAGCGGCAAGCTTAAGGGAAAGCGCTGTATCTGGGGTGGTCGGGCGCCCGTCCGTCACGTGCTCTATATGGCGGCATTGAGCGCCTGCAATTGGAATCCCGTGCTCAAGGTGTTCCACCATCGTCTCGCCGCCACCGGCAAGCTCCCGAAGGTCGTGATCGTGGCGGTGATGCGCAAGATGCTTACCATGCTCAACGCAATGGTTCGCGATGACTTCGCGTGGGCCGACCGTCACCGCGGTCGGCACTCCGTGCCGACCGCGCGGTAGCCTCTGCGCTGATCGATTTGGCCGCGTCAGGGCCGTAGCCGCGCGTAGCGCGGGGGCGCGAAGCGCCAGCCTTGACGCGGCCAAATCGATCAGCGATCTCGCTGCGACAAGATGACAGTTGCTCATTCGATGACCTCGTCGGCGCGGGCGAGCAGGGTCGGCGGCACTTCGAGGCCGAGCGCCTTGGCGGTCTTGAGATTGATGACCAGCTCGTACTTGGTCGGCGCCTGCACCGGCAGGTCGGCGGGCTTCTCGCCCTTGAGGATGCGATCGACGTAGCCGGCCGCGCGGCGGAACTGGTCGACCGGATCAGGCCCATAGGAGATCAGGCCGCCGCCGGTGACGAAGAAGCGGTCGGAGTAGACCGCGGGCAGTTGGTGCCGGGCCGCCAGCGTGATGATCAGATCGCGATGAAGCTGTCGCCAACGCGCTCCGCGTCACGATCAGGCCGCCATTCGACCCGCGCGCGAAGGCCGTGATGGCGCGCTCGATCTCGCGCGCGTCGCGCACGTTGACCGGGCTCACCTCGACCCCGAACGACGGCGCCACGGCCTGGATCGCGCCGAACTGACCGATCCCGGCGGGCATGGCGGGATCGCGAATGACCGCCACTCGCGTCACGCCCGGCGCGATCTCCTTGAGCAGCTCCAGCCATTTCCCGCTCATGCCGTATTCGGAATTGGTGAAACCGGTGGCGTTGCCGCCCGGCCGTGCCAGGCTATCGACGAAGCCGGCGCCGACCGGATCGGGGACGTTCGTGAACACGATCGGCACGGTGCGGGTCGCCTGCAGCAACGGCCCCGTGGACGAGGCTTGCCGTGGCCAGAATGACGTCCGGCGCGAGCGCGACCAGTTCCGCCGCGTGTTTGCGAATGTCGTCGGTATTGCCTGCCGCCCCAGCGGATGTCGATCCGCAGGTTGCGGCCGTCGGTCCAGCCCAATTGCTGCAGCCCCTGCTGAAACGCCGCGATGCGGGCCTGTCCTTCCGGATCGTCAGCGGCCAAGCCCAGGAGCACGCCGACGCGCCGCACCCGCTCGCCCTGCTGCGCGCGCACCGCGAGCGGCCATCCGCCGCCGCGCCGCCGAGCAGCGTGATGAACGCGCGTCGTTCTCATTCGATCACCTCGTCGGCGCGGGCGAGCAGGGTCGGCGGGACTTCGAGGCCGAGTGCCTTGGCGGTTTTGAGGTTGATGATCAGTTCGAGCTTGGTCGGCGCCTGCACCGGAAGATCAGCCGGCTTCTCGCCCTTGAGAATGCGATCGACATAGCCGGCCGCGCGCCGGTACTGGTCGATGATATCAATCCCATGGGAGACCAGGCCGCCGTCGGTGACGAAGTAGCGTGCGAAGTAGACCGCAGGGAGTTTGTGTCGGGCCGCAAGCGTGATGATCAGATCACGATGAACGCTCGCCCACCCGCTCGGCGTCACGATCAGACCGCAATTCGACCCGCGTGCGAATGCCGCGATGGCGCGCTCGATCTCGGGCGCGTCGCGGACGTTGACCGGGATTACCTCCATCCCGAGCGACGGCGCCACGGCTTGGATTACGCCGAACTGGGCAGGGCCGGTGGGCGTGGCGGCATCCCGAAGGACCGCCACTCGCGTCACGCCTGACGCGATCTGCTTGAGTAACTCCAGCCATTTCCCGGCCATGCCGTATTCTAAATCCATGAAACCGGTGGCGTTGCCACCCGGCCGCGCCAGGCTATCGACGAAGCCGGCGGCGACCGGATCGCCGGCGATCGGGAACACGATCGGCACGGTGCGGGTTGCTTGCAGCAACGGTCCCAGGGTCGGGGCGCCATGGGCCAGAATGACGTCCGGTGCGAGCGCGACCAATTCCGCCGCATGTCTGCGAATTTCGGTGGCACTGGCTCCGGCCCAGCGGGTGTCGATCCGCACGTTGCGGCCGATGGCCCAGCCCAATTGCTGCATCCCCTGCAGGAACGCCCCGACGCGGGTCTGAAATTCCGCATCGTCCGGGGCTACGGGCAGGAGTATGCCGATGCGCCGCATGCGCTCGGCCTGCTGCGCGCGCGCCGCCAGGGGCCACGCCGCTGCTGATCCAGCAATTCCTGTAATGAAATCGCGTCGTCGCATTGGCCCTCCCCAGACTCGGGACCACGCAATGGTCGGCTCAAGCCATCAAAGCAGGAAACCGCGACCAGCGGAACGGGGCAATAGATCAGTTTGCGCTGCGAAAGTCTTGAGCCGCTTATGTCTCGGTTGGGTCATTCGCGTCGTAGTTGGCCGAGGTCGTGCGTCCCTTCATGTCCGCTCTACCACCAATACCGACCGTAAATTCAAAGCGCTGGCATCTGCAGCGATGTGCCACAACCGGACTCATGCACCGCAGCAAAATCCGTGCCTTGGCGGCCCTGAGGTTGATGCCGAAGACGAGACTTGGCGAACTGAAGGACAATTCGAGGCCCCGGCGTTTGAACGTTTGATCCAGTTCAGGCCGGTCGCTGCATGACCTGTGCCGAGAGGCCCGAAAGGGCGTAGAGCCAGCCCAGCAACGTGACGACCGACAGCAGCGTCGTGATCGAGACCGTGGCGGTGACCAGCTGCTCCTCCACCTTGTACTCGCCGGCGAGGATGAACACCGTCTTTGCAGTCGGCACGGCGGCGCAGACGACGGCGGCAATGGTGTAGAGCGGATCGAGGCCCGAGGCCACGCACAGGCCGTACACGACCAGCGGCATGACCACGAGCTTGACGACCGCCAAGGCGATCGACGCCGCGAGCTTCGAGCGAATGCCTTCGACCGACAGGCCGAGTCCGATGGCGAAGAGCGCGCACGGGGTCAGCGCCGCCGCGAAGATGTTCAGATAGGCCGCGATCGGCGCCGGAATGGGCCAGCCCGTGATCGCCCACGCGAGACCCACCAGGGTTGATAGCACCATCGGATTGAGCACGATCTGCTTCATCAGGACGACGGCGCGCGCCGATGGCTCGCGCGCCGGCCGTGTCCCCTCTCTTTCTAGCAGGATGACGGTCGCTGGGAACATCACTGCCGCCACGAACACGGTCGCGATGGAGGCGGGCAGAACGGCGGGCTGACCGTAGATGGAGTGCAGGATCGGCAGCGCCACAAATCCGGTGTTGGTCATCGCCGCCGTCATGCCTTGGATCGTGCTGCTGGCGAGGTCGCGTCCCCACGCGATGTGAACCGCAAGGAACACCAGCGCGAAGCACAGGACGGACCCGCCTCCGAACGCCATCAGGAAGCGCCATTCCAGGAGATTGCGCGCCGGCTCCTGTGCGACGGTGACGAACAGCAGCGCCGGCATCGCGACATTGTAGGCGAAATGCACCAGCCCGTCGGCCAGCGAGCGCGAGATGTAGCCCAACCACCCGGCCAGCCAGCCGGTGACAATGACCGCAAATACGGGAAGTACCAGGTCGGCGACTTCCATCCGGTCTGACCCCTCGGTTGCGCCGTGCCCCAATCAGGTCTTCGATACCCGTGCGATCCGTCTGACGCTCCATTCAGTGGACCCTGAGGCGGGCTTCAGTGCCACTCTGACAGCTCGACCGTAACGCCCTCCGGGCCGTCGATGAACACCAGCTTGCGGGAGTGAAAGTCCATGATCTCGTTCCGCGTCTTGAAGCCATTCGCCCTGAGCTTGGCAACTTCGGCCTCGATGTCGTCAACCGCGAAACAGATATGGTTCATGCCGACCTTGTGCAGGTCGCGGATGTGAGGATCAGAAAAAGCTTTCGGATGATGGTATCGCAGGAGTTGAATCTCGGTTCGCGGAGCGGCATTTTCCAGCACGAGCGTAACATGGTCGGCTTCGATCCCGGGAACACCCATGTAGCTCGCGAACGGCTCTCCCGCGATAACGACCGATATCGCCTCCCTGAACCCCAGAAGCGCGAAGAACGCCTTAGCGCGATCGACATCCTGCACAACGATCGTGAGATGGTCGAAATGCTTCACCATGCGCTCCTCCCTGCATCGTTCTAATCGACGGGACTACAAGCGTCAGTTGTTGGAGGGGAGCGAGCACGTTCACGTTCATGGGCTCGCCGACATGCCGCATCCGCTCGCCCTGTTGCGTATGGGCCGCGAGCGGCCACGCTGCCGCCGCGCCGCCGAGCAGCCCGATGAACTCGCGCCGCGCAATCATTCGATCACCTCATCGGCGCGGGCGAGCAGCGTCTCCGGCACTTCGAGGCCGAGCGCCTTGGCAGTCTTGAGGTTGATGACCAGTTCGTACTTCGTCGGTCCCTGCACTGATAGGTCGGCCGGCCTTTCGCCGTTGAGGATACGGCTGGCGTACCGCCCAATCAGATGGTACGCCCCCGCGATACTGGGACCATAACTCATCAGCCCACCAGCGTCGGCATATTCTCGCCAAGGATAACCTGCGGGCATGGCATGGCGTGCCGCGAGCGCGACAAGTTGGGCACGCCGGCCCGTAAAGAACGGGTTGGCGCTGATCAGGAGCGCGTCGGCCCGTTGCCGAACGGCGGAGACAAGCGCGGGCTCGAAGTCGCCCTCCGCGCTGGCCCTGAGGAGGACCATTTGCTGTCCGGTTACGCGCATCGCGTCTTCGACGTCTTTCGTCTCGAGTTCGTGAGCGGCATCGCTTGGGTTTACGAGCAGCGCAATCGTTGCGGCGCGGGGCAGCAGCTCACCCAGCAGCTCCAGCCGCTTCGGCAGCAACTCCGAAGTGTACAAAGCCACGCCGGTGGCATTGCCGCCCGGCCGGTTAATGCTAGTCACGAGGCCATCGCCAATTGGATTAAGGCCGACAATGAAGAGGATCGGAATGGTCGCGGTCGCCGCCTTCGCCGCCCGCGCCGACACTGTGCCCCCGGTCGCGACGATCAGGGACACCCGACGGTGCACCAGGTCGGCTGCCAGCTCCGGAAGCCGCGCAAATTGACCGTCCGCCCAACGGTACTCGATCGTGACGTTCCGGCCTTCGACATAGCCGCCTTCGCGCAAGCCCTGACTGAATGCATCCGCGAGCCGCACGAACGGGCCGGGCGAGGCGCTGTTGAGAAAGCCGATCAGCGGGACAGCTGGGTCTTGCGCGCGCGCCACGAGCGGCCACGCCGCCGCGCCACCGAGCAGTGCGATGAACGCGCGCCGCCTCATGTGCTCCCCTTATCCGACGATCGGACCCTACCATATTGGTGCAGAAAATGCCGCTGCAATGAGGGTCACATCCCCGGCCTGGCCTCTATCCTGCAAGCACAAGGTCGCTTGCCTTTTCGGCTACTGCCGTTACGGCGGCGTTGGTCATTGCAGCCGGAATGCCTGGCAGCACCGAGGCGTCAATGACACGCAAACCCGCAATGCCAAGCCACTTAGCGGGAAATCTTGATTTAAAATCAAATATTCAACCTGCGCAAAGCCACTGTGTATGCAACCCGTTGGGGTGGGGGGCAAAAAAACAAGCAAGGATTTTGAAAGCCATCGCAATGCCAAGCCACTTAGCGGGAAATCTTGATTTAAAATCAAATATTCAACCTGGCAAAGCCACTGTGTATGCAACCCGTTGGGGTGGGGGGCAAAAAAACAAGCAAGGATTTTGAAAGCCAATGCTGGCGTTTGGCGCAGCCCGCGGCAGTGGCTGCCCGCGCAGCGGCGGTGCGAGCTCTCCGGTGCTCGATCGTCAAACGATCCTCGGATGATCCGGACGTGACCTCGGACATGCGATCGGTTGTGTCTCCCCTTCTCATCGTCGCGCGGTAGGTGCTGGCGCCACCGTTGCTTCCCACGTGCTTCCCGACCACGGTACGCGAGAGCTAATCAGCTGACAACATATGCGCTTCAGGAGCGATCATGTTGCCATCTCATCAACAGAAATTGGACGCTACCGGAGCTCGGCACGGGCAGAGATTCGGTGACGGTGATCTGGCGCGAGAAGCGGTGACGAGGCCGCCGAAGAAAAACGAAGGGTGGAACTCGGACCGCTCGGGCCGTGAAGGCCGTGATTTTCCTCCTGTGCATGCCAACTTTGGGGAAGGTAAAAAGTATAGATAGGAGGCGGATCACGGCCTTCACGGCCTTGGCGGCCCGATCGCGGCTCGCCTTACGCGCGCATTGAGCACGGTTGGGGCCCAGTGCGGGCGTTTGTAGTGACGCCGTTGTTTCGCGATCGGCAGGGCGAGCGCGCAGTGCGTCAGTGGCGCTTTTCGTGCGGCGGCACCAATGCGTACAACGGCTCCCCGTTGCGTGTCCGCCCGGTGTCGTAGATCAAGCCCTTTTTCAGCAGGTTCGCGCACGCTTGACGCCATTGCTCGATCGTGGCCTGCGGCGGCATGGCATCATTGTCGTCCGGTGCGGGTTTCTTGCTCATCGGTTGCTCATTTGTCGGCGTAGTTTGCCGCCGCCCGGCGCAGCCACTGCTTCCGCTCCGCCAACGGAATGACGTCGATGAGGCAGACTGCGAGGCTGGACATCATGATGGCTGGATTTCAGCCCGCGGCCCGCCGGGCTCTCGATGTAAGCATCCATCAGCTGGGTTATGCAGAACGAAATTTGCTCTAGGTTTGAGTTCGTCCTCAACCTCAAAACCGCCAAGGCGATTGGCCTTGAAATTCCGCCGACCCTTCTCGCCCGCTCCGACGAGGTGATCGAATAAGCGCTGCCTTGCTGCGGTGCATCAGTCCGCAACTGGCACATCGCTACAGATGCCAACGCTTTGAATTTACGGTCGGTATTGGTGGTACAGCGGACATGAGGGACGCACGACCTCGGCCAACTACGACGCGACTGACCCAACTCGGACGTCGAGCACCCAAATTTGCTGTGATGCACGGACACGACAAAATCCGCAATTGCAGCCAGAAACAGCGGTGTTTCGGATTGCGGGTAACGTATCGGGTAACTTTTCCCCACCCGGCGGGCGGCTGCCCAGCGTTATTTCGGACGGGCGGGTATCCGACAGCCTGGGGCGGACGGGAATGCACCAGCGGGGCTCCGCCCGCGCCACGGACGGGGTGCTATTGTTTCGAATATGGTTGGGCCTCTGCCGGGAGGGAAGTTGGCATGAGGCGCCGCGGTCGCGCTCGCCCCGGGCTCATAGAACCCGACGAGCCGGGGCGGGTGTCAAATCAAACAATCAAACAAACAACCTGTGTGCAAGACCTTCCGACCGACTTCATCGCCTATGCCTTCCGATGGGCTTCTTTACCAAGTTCACTTGCACAGCGTGGGGTGTTCCGGTCCGTATCCTCGCCGTCCTCGTTAAGGACTTGGCCGGGAGTCTCGAGGTCGGCGTAGGCGGCCTCCGCCATCAGTAGAGCTTCCAGTCATCCGGCGCGGCAGAGCGGAATGGGGCATATCCCACGTCTGGCACGCTCCTCGTGCGTGCCACGGGCACCCGCACGAACGGCCTCGACATGCACGCGTAGCGCCATTCGTCCCCCGCATGGTCCTCGGACTCGGTGTTGACGTCCTCGGGCCGCGCCGGATCATGCTGGAGGGCCGGGATCGTTCGAATGCTGTCAGCATGATTGCTGAAGCAATAGATCATCGGCCGGCCATCCTGGCCGACCAGGCGGGACCGCACCTGATCCCATCCCCCCATCGATCCCCGCTGAGGGACGCGCGAGTTGTCAGCAGCGTGGAATGGGCGCAGACGAGCCGCAATAAGCTCCTTGTTGATCCGCTCCGCGATCGAGGGCCCGCCGTCCTCGCGGAAACACGCAGGATCGAGCACCCCGTACCGCAAATTGGGATCGCGCGACTCTCTTTGCACGATCCCCGCGCCCACGGCCTCTGCGGTCATCTTGAGCCCGAGATTGGGGCTCAACGCGCCGTACCACTCCCGGTACCGCACAAGAGCGCCGCGGGCGCGGGCAATCTTCGTCGCCATGTCGAGCTTCGCAGGCGAGGTGTGGGAGTTGTCGACACTCCGTGGAGCCGCCTTCGGCGGCGGCCGTTTGGGCCCACGTTTTTCCTTTACCCGCAGCCTTACTCGGCTGCGCGGCGGCATAAGCAGCGGCCCCGCTTTCCCATAGCTGCGGGTACAGCGTGCGCGTACGGCGGCATCCGGCGCGCGTGAAGCTGCCGGCCGGTGATACCGATCGTCGGCGAGACGCATCGCTCAGCGGCGCCGATTCGCGACGCCGCTTGAGGAAAATCAATGCGGCCCACCGGCGTGAGAGTTACAGGTTCTACCATGAGTAATGCCATGTGGCCTACAGGTCACCTGCACACGACGCTGAGAATGACGTTGTATTCGCGGACGCATCGGCCGCCGAACGGAGCGTCAAGCGCAG
This sequence comes from uncultured Alphaproteobacteria bacterium, assembly GCA_963777755.1. Taxonomy (GTDB): domain Bacteria; phylum Pseudomonadota; class Alphaproteobacteria; order Rhizobiales; family Xanthobacteraceae; genus DATFWC01. Next base: position 15,943 of record CAVZSC010000033.1, on the reverse strand, counting down.
TCGCAAGTTTAGGTTCGCCTGCTACGCCGCCGTTGCGCTGTCCGTACCATTCCTTTTCGGCTTGGTTCATTGGCCACGGCACGGGACTGCTCCTTGCGCTTTTCAGCGTGCCTGTTACCGTCGTGCTCGCGGCCCAGCGACTAGTCTATCGGTGATTGCCTCGTCTCCATGGGTTATGGCCCGAAAGACGAGAGCGGCGCCACGGACGATGGCGCGGCGAGTACCGCGACGATTATCGGGACTACCGACGCGGATCGACGGTCGCGACCGCGACCACTAAGCCCGCGAGCGGCTGTAGCCGTGTCGGGCCTGAACGCCTCGGATTCAGAACAATTCAGGTCTCGCCCAAGGACCAGCCGGGGACCTTGCTTGTAGACTGGCAGGGTCGCAGGTTCGGCGGTACGCTCTCCTGTGCCCGGAGGGGTATGGGGCGGCGGGAGTTCATCGGGTTGCTCAGCGGCGCGGCAATCGATGGCTGCTTGCCTTGCGCGCGGAACAGAGGGGTTCTGTGATAGGCTGGCGATCTTTGAAGATAGGTGTGGCATGGAGTGCCCGAGCTGCCGGGCGGAGGTGCCGGAGGGCAAGCGCTTCTGCATGGAATGCGGGGCGCCAATGCGCTCGCCGTGTCCCGCCTGCGGCAGTGCCAACCCGCCCAACGCTAAGTTCTGTGGCGACTGTGGCGCCAACCTAGCCGCGCCAGCGGCTCGACGAACCGCGGCCAGACCAGAAGATCCCGCTTCATCCGCTGAACGTCGTCACCTGACAGTGATGTTCTGCGACCTTGTCGATTTAACTGCCCTTTCGGTCCGACTCGATCCCGAAGACCTGCGGGAGGTGATCGGGTCCTACCACAAATGCGTCTCTGACATCGTGGGCCGGTTCAAGGGCTTTGTTGCGAGGTACATGGGCGACGGCGTGTTAGTCTATTTCGGCTATCCTCAGGCGCAAGAGGACGATGCCGAACGCGCCGTGCGGGCGGGACTGGAACTGGTCACGGCGATCCCCTCCCTTAAGGCGCGCGCAGACACGGACTTACAGTGTCGGATCGGTATCGCCACCGGGCTGGTCGTCGTCGGCGACCTCGTTGAAGCGCAAGAGCGCGGCATCGTTGGTGAGACCCCCAACCTCGCTGCGCGCCTGCAAGCGCTCGCCGCACCAGGCGATGTGGTGATCGCGCAAACCACGCGCCGGCTGGTCGGCAACCTCTTCGTTTTTCGTGATCTGGGCTCGGTGAACGTGAAGGGCATTGCCGCGCCAGTGCAGGCTTGGCAAGCGCTCCGGTCGAGCCCTGCGGAGAGCCGGTTCGAGGCGCTCCACTTGACTGCTCTGACTCCACTGGTTGGACGCGAGGAGGAGATCGAGCTGCTGCTACGGCGATGGGGGCGAGCGAAAGCTGGCGACGGGCAGGTTGTGCTGCTATCGGGCGAGCCGGGCATCGGAAAGTCGCGCTTGGCGATCGCCTTGCAGGAAAAGTTGCAGAACGAGCCGCACACCCGGATGCGCTATTTCTGCTCGCCGCATCAGAGTGAAAACGCTCTCCATCCGATCATCAGTCAGCTCAGGCGTGCGGCGGGCCTAGAGCGCGACGACACGCCCGAGACCAGTTTGAAGAAATTGGAGGCGCTTCTTGCGCCAAGCCTGCCGTCCGACGAAGAGGTCCAGCTTTTCGCCGGATTACTTTCAGCCCCTAATTCAGACCACTCTCCGCGGCTCGACTGCACTCCGCAGCGCTGGAGGGAGAAGACGTTTGAAGCCCTGCTCCGACAGCTCGACCTTTTGGCACGGCGGCAACTGGTGCTGATCGTGTACGAGGACGTGCACTGGATTGACCCGACCTCCCGGGATCTGTTGGACCTCACCATCGAGCGAGTGCGTCGCTTGTCGGTGCTCCTCCTCGTGACCTTTCGGCCTGAGTTCTACCCGCCCTGGATCGGCCAACCGCATGTCACGACCGTGGTATTGAGCCGCCTAGGTCGGCGTGATGGAGCCGCTCTGGTGCAGGGCATCGTCGGCAACAAGGAGCTGAGCCCAAACATCGTGGAGGAGATCGTCGACCGCACTGACGGCGTGCCGCTGTTCGTCGAAGAGCTGACCAAAGCGGTGATCGAAGCAGGTGCGCAGGACGACAAAGGCGTGATCGCCGCGACAGCACAGTCCACACTTGCGGTTCCAGCCACCTTGCACGCCTCTCTGATGGCGCGCCTCGACCGGCTCGGTTCATCGGCCAAAGAAGTCGCGCAAATCGGGGCTGCTATCGGTCGGGAGTTCTCTTACGACGTGCTGGCGGCAGTGGCGTGTCAGACCGACACTGAATTGCAATCCGCACTCGTGCGGCTCACAGACGCCGGGCTGGTGTTCCGACGGGGCACTCCGCCCGACGCCCTTTTTCTCTTCAAACATACACTAGTGCAGGATGTCGCCTACGGCATGCTCTTGCGCAGTGAGCGCCAAACGCTCCACGCGCGCATCGTGGATGTGCTGGAGGGCCGTTTCCCGCAAATAATTGAGAGCGAGCCAGCCCTTCTTGCGCGGCATAGCGCGGAGGCCGGGCTTATCGAGAAGGCCGCGGACTATTTCGGCCGCGCCGGCAAGCAGGCAATCGCCCGCTCGGCCATGACGGAAGCCGTCGCTATGGTCCGCAAGGCGCTCCTGCTAATTGCCGAGCTGCCGGATGATGCGGCGCGATGGCGGCGAGAGCTGGCCTTGCAATCGGCTCTTGGCATCGCGCTGATTGCTGTGAAGGGCTACGCCGCGACTGAAGTTGGTGAGGTCTACGAGCGCGCCCGCGTTTTGTGTGACCAGTTGGACGACGTGGAACAGCTGATCCGCGTGGCGAGCGGCCAGGTTTCCTTCCACATTGTTCGCGCGGAGATGATAGCTGCGCGGCGCACCGCCGAGGCCTTTCTCCAAGTGGCGGAGACGGCGGGCACGCCAGAAGCAAGGTTTACAGCGCACCAGCTGATGGGCACGAGTGTATTTCATCAAGGCCAGTTCATCGCCGCACGCACGCATTTGGAAACCGCGGCCCTAGAATACACAGCGTGCGTGCAGGCGATCGATGTGCCAAAGAGATGGAGCGGGGCCGATCCCCGCATTCCCGGCATCGCAGTTCCAAGCTGGCTCGCGGTCACGCTGTGTCTTTTGGGTCGTTACGGCGAGGCGAGAGTGCAGTGCGAGCTGGCCCTCACCGAAGCCCGGCGCTCACGGCGGTTGCACTGGCTGGCGTTCGCTCTAGGCGCCAACGGATGGCTGTATCAACTGCTCCGTGAGGAGGCTGAACGCCTAATCGACGAGCTTGCACTGATTTCGAAGGAGCAGGGTTTTCCCTATTGGGCGGCGATGGCGACCCTGTTTCGAGCCGCGGCGGCAGCGCGGCACGGACAACGAGCGGAAGCCTCTGCACTATTCCAGGAAGGTGTGAGAGCCCACCGCGCGCTCGGCGTGGGATCCATGACTCCGAGTTGGGCCGCGCTGGTGGCTCCCGTGCTCGATCCGGGTGAGGCCGAGGTGCTTCTGGCCGAGCAGCTTAATCAGATCGAGGTGACTGATGAACGCTGGTGTGAGGCCGAGATCCATCGGGTGCGTGGAGAGGTGGCTTGGCGGCGCGATGATCGCGCCGCTGCTCGAGCATATTTGATGGAAGCCCTCTCGCTCGCTCGCCGGCAGGAAGCTCGACATTGGGAGCTGCGCGCTGCCACAAGCCTCGCCCGATTGTGGTACGATGAAGGCAGGTGCGGCGAGGCTCGCGATCTCCTCGCACCCGTCTACGGCTGGTTCAGGGAGGCAGTCGGTACACCCGATCTGAAGGAAGCTAAGGTCTTGCTCGATCAGCTGCGCGAATAGCGGAGAGCATCTGTTGACACTGCCGGGTTTGAGCTGCCCCCCGGCATTTGCAGCGGAGCAATTGTTATCGACGCCGCGCGCGGCTCAGGCAGCCTTGGCGAACCCGTCTTGGACCGATTTCTCGAAGGCCAGCAGCTTCTGCACGCTCGGCCGTTGCGTCATGCGCTCGAAATGCGCCGCGCAGTGCCTGAAGCTCGACAGGTCAAGTTCGAATTGCCGCGCCCGCCGCTGACACCAGAAGAAATGCGCGTCCGGCGCCGTGAAGTGGTCGAAGAAGAACTCACGGCTGGCCAGAAGGTCATCGGCGATCTTGAACAACTCCATCAAGTTCGCGGCCGCGAGTTTTTTTACACTCTCTTCGGTGCCTGGAACGTCACAGACCCGCGGCGGAGAGTTGATCCGTGCCAGGAACGGATGAATGCCACCTGAGCACCACGACATCAGTGAGATGGCCTGCAACTCCTGCCAAGGGTCGGCCGGCAGCAACTTTGCCTGTGGAAAGGTGCGCGCAATCCAAACTTGGATCGCGACGCTCTCGCTCAGGACCTTTCCGTCAACGATGAGGAGCGGGACCTTATGCTTCGGATTGATCTTCAAGTACTCCGGCGAGGTGTGCTGACCCTTCCTGAAATTGAGCGGGCGGACCTCGAATTTTGCACCGGCTTCAGTGAGCGTGATGTAGGGCGCCAGCGCACAGGTGATGGGGGCGTAGTAAAGGGCGATTTCCATGGGGTCTCCGATTGCCACTCTTGGATTCTGGGGCGAACTTCGGCCTTGCGGCTGTCGCCCATCATACTGTGGGAGCCGGTATTGAGTCATACCCGGCGGCTGTCGTCCTGTTGGAATTTTCCCCGGTGTGTACCGAAAACGCCATCCGTATTGTTGCGGCGCCCGGAGCTCCACTCCGAGGAGGGAGCGGGCGGGCCACCTCCTGGTGCCCACCACCACCTCACCGACACAGCCGCGTCAGGCTCGCCAGCCGGTCGGCGGGAGCCGCAGGGTACCGGTACCAGTAACTGCTTTGGCCTACCGGGGGTCTGCTATCCGGCACTTTGATCCCACCCAAGTTCCGCCGCCCACTATGGCTGCGTCGCTTGAGGAAGCGAAAGTTGGCAATCACGGCATCTGCCTGATGCGCAGCTTTGCGACTGGGATGGATTACGAACGCCGAGACGGCCGCAATCGGCTGACGCTGCGGTTCGTCGAACCGCAGTCCGTGCCATTATAGCGCCGCCTTCGCCGCTCGGCGGCAGCGCTAAGCGCGAGCCGGTTCAATCCAGGGGCCGGCCCGGTGCGATTTCAGAAGAATTCAGGTCTAGCCCAGGGACGGGGCGTGCGCTTGGTGCTAGCCTGAGCATGCGGGAACCGACTTCACACGGCAATAATCGAGCGGCGTCGGCGCCCGCGAGGGGACAGCCATGCTCGACGTCAGACGGCGCGAGTTCATCACCCTGCTCGGCGGCGCGGCAGCGTGGCCGATTGCGGCGCGCGCGCAGCAGAGCGAGCGGATGCGGCGCATCTGCGTGTTGATGTCCACGGCCGTGGACGATCCGCAAGACCCGGCCCGCCACACGGCGTTCGCACAGGGTTTGCAGGAATTGGGCTGGACCATCGGCCGCAACTTGCGAATCGACTATCGATGGGGTGCCGGCAGTCCCGATAACGCGCACAAATACGCGGCGGAATTGGCCGCGCTCGCGCCAGACGTGATGCTGGCGAGTGGCTTCGTAGCACTGGCGGCTGTACAACAGACAAGTCCCACCATCCCGGTCGTGTTCGTCAATGTCATCGATCCGGTCAGCGGAGGTTTTGTCGAAAGCTTGGCGCGGCCGGGCGGCAACGCCACCGGTTTTCTCTTATTCGAGTACACAACCAGCGGGAAATTGGTGGAGTTGCTCAAACAGATCGCGCCGAGTGTGACGCGGGCGGCGATCCTGAGTGATAAGCGCACAGCTTCGGGGAGCGGGCAGTTGGGCGCAATTCAGTCCGCTGCGTCGCAATTGGGGGTGGAATTTCACCCGGTAGGCGTGCGCGACGCCAGAGAGATAGAGCGCGGAATAACCGATTTCGCACGTGGATCGAATGGCGGCTTGATTGTTACGGGGAGCACGCAAGTTCAAGGACCAGCCCACCGGGGTGGGGGACCGGATCGGCGAGGCCGCCGCCCAACGCAAGCCGCTGCAAATCGCCGACCTGCGTGAGGAGGCGTCCTCGCCGGTGACTGAGCTGGTGCTGCGCGCAGGCTATCGTGCGCTTCTGATCGTGCCGCTGCTCAGCCCCGACGCTGTGATTGGCGCACTGGTGGTGCGCCGAAAGCAGCGCGGTGAATTCCCCAAGCCCACGGTCGACCTGCTGCAAACCTTCGCCGCACAGTCCGTGCTGGCGATCCAGAACGCGCGCCTGTTCAGTGAGATCGAACAGAAGAGCCGCCAGATCGCTGAGGCGAGCCAGCACAAGTCGCAGTTCCTCGCCAGCATGAGCCACGAACTGCGCACACCACTCAACGCCATCATCGGCGTTACCGAGATGCTGCAGGAGGACGCCGAGGCGTTAAAGCAGGATACCGAGCCGCTCGACCGCGTGCTCGGCGCCGGACGCCACCTGCTGGCGCTGATCAACGACATCCTCGACCTCTCCAAGATCGAGGCCGGGCGGATGGAGCTCAATCTGGAGACTTTCCCTCTGCCGCCGCTGATCGACGACGTGGTCAAGACCATCGAGTCGCTGACGGCGAAGAACGGCAATCAGGTCGTGGTTCGTTGCGAGGGTGCGCTTGGGATGATGCATGCCGACCAGATGCGGCTGCGTCAGGCGCTGTTGAACCTCATGAGCAACGCCAACAAGTTCACCGAAAAGGGCACGGTGACCATTGCCGCTCACCAGGAACATGACAACGGCCGCGACTGGGTCACCCTCTCGGTCGCCGATACCGGCATCGGCATGACGGCTGAGCAGATGGGCAAGCTGTTCCAGGAGTTTTCCCAGGCTTCCTCGGCCACGGCGAGCAAGTACGGCGGCACGGGCCTTGGCCTCGTGATCAGCAGGAGGTTCTGCCAGATGATGGGCGGCGACATCACGGTGTCGAGCGAGCCGGGCAAGGGTTCGGTGTTCACCGTGCGCCTGCCGGCCTGACGAATACTTGCTAATTCGACATTCTGGCTGCGCTCCCCGGCTCTTCCTGCTCGCGACCATCATCACGCTGGTCGCGGTATGGAGACTGTACCGGGAATGAATAGAGAAGCGATTAGCGCCTGGGAGGGCTCAGCCATGTCGAAACAATATCAAAATCCCTGCTTGCTTTTTTGTCCCCCACCCCAATGGGTTGCATACACAATGGCTGGCGCGGGTTGAATAGTTGATTTTAAATCAAGATTTCCCGCTTCCGCCGACTTGCTTGAAATTGGCCACAAAGCTTGATTTTTTTTTGCCCCGCCCCCGACGCGGGTTGAATATAAGATCAAACTCAAAAACCTCGCTTTTTATTGCCCCCAACCTCGGTCGGGAACTGAAACGCCGCCGCACCACCTGCTGACGCTCAGTAGATAGGCCATCGCGCCGCAGGACACCGCCGCCGCCGGGAGACCGCATGACGCACCCCCAGAACCCCGATCCAGTCGCGATCCGCACCCCCACGGACAGCGCCGCCGCCCGCCCCTTCGTCGCCCTTCTCGCCGACGCGAAGGGCACCGTGGCCCCCGACCTGCTGGTGCCCTACGCCATCCTTGCCGAGAGCGGCGCGGTGGACGTCGAGGTCGTCGCCGCCACGGACGAACCAGTGCGCCTGATCGAGGGTTTTGCGTGGCTCGCCCCGCAGACGACGTTCGAAGCCCTCGTCCAGGCGCGGCCGAAGGGGCCGGACGTGGTGATCGTGCCGGCCCTGCGTGTCGTCGATGACACCGTTCGCTCCACCTGGCTGCGGGCGCAGCGCGATCGTGGCGCCCGCATCATGTCGATCTGCGACGGTGCGCTGGTTCTGGCCGCTGCGGGCCTTCTCGACGGCCGCCAGGCCACGGTCCACTGGTACAGCCGCGCCCGGATGGCGCGGAGATACCCGAACGTGACCTGGCGGCGCGACCTGCGTTGGGTCACGGACGGGCCGATCACCACGACAGCCGGGATCAGCGCGGCTGAGCCGGCCACGCTCGATCTCCTGCGCCAGCTCGCGGGCGAGTCCGTGATGCGCGAGACCGCCGAGCGCCTTGGGCTGCCGCCGCCGGACCAGCGTCACCATGGCGACGACTTCCGCCTCACGGCTCCGACCGCCGCCATCGCCACCGCCAACCGGCTCGCCGTCTGGCGGCACGAGCACGTGGCCGTGCCGCTTTCAGCCGGTTTCGACGAGCTCGCCTTCGGCGCCGCGCTGGACGGCTGGTCGCGCACCTACCGCTCGACCGCCTGGGCGGTCGGCCGGGGCGTCACGTCACGCCATGGGCTCACCATGTCCGGCGCCGCCGACCTGCCGGCGCGGTTCGACCGCACGATCGCGTTGCCGGGCTCCGACGCCATGGCGGCGACCTTCGCGGCGATCCGCAGCGCCTACGGCGAGGTGACGGCGCGCTTCGTGGCCCTGCAGTTCGAGCATCCCAGCGGGGCCGCGTTGGCGCGGTAGGTTCGGCAAGCGCAACCTTTGGCCCGCGGGAAATTCGCCTATTGCCGATCTTCGACTGGATTTGAGCTCCTGGGGCCGCTGCCGTTGCCACCGGTAACTTGACCCAGGTCCGCCTCGCTCAGCGCCTCCATGGATTCGGTCGGAGCGGCAGTGGCCTGACCGTCAGAGCGTCTTACCTGCGACTGTTTGGCGTGCATTTTCGTCTCCATTTTCGTCTCCATTTTCGTTGCCGCTATTGCGGTCACGGAGCACTCTAGAAATGCAGCGGCGGCGCCGCTGTGGGAAAACTCACATGGCGCAAAATTCACAGGGCTTCCGCAGGGAACGGCATGTCCGGATCTGACGTTCGGGATGCCCAGCCGGTCGGCAAAGACCGCCTGATCGTCTTAAGGGCTGGAATTTATCTCTGAGTTCAGGCAGGGTGGCAGTTTCACCAAACTTGAATTTTTGATTTCAAATCAAAAACAGAACGTGCGCTGGCCGCCGATCGTCATCCCCAGCACTCTCGCTATGAACCGCCCACCGTCTGGGACTACATAGCCGTGGCCGGACGCAATGTACGCCTGTGCCCGCTCCACCGCCTGATGTGCCGAGCGCTTCGGCCGAAAGCCGAAGCTCGCCTCGGAGAACGTCGGGTCCCAATCCGCTTGCAGCACCTGCATCACCGCCTGCTGGATGAAGCGGTCGAGTACCGTCGGAATGCCGAGCGAACGTGTGCCGCCCGTCGCTTTCGGTATCTCCACGCGCCGCACCGGCTGCGGTAGGTGCCTTCAAGCAAATGCGCCCGGATCGTGAGCCAGTGCTCCTTCAGGTAGGACGCCAGATCGTCGACGCTCATGCCGTCGATACCCGCAGCGCCCTTGTTGCGCTTCACTTGCGCCAGCGCCTTCTTCAAATTCTCACGCTCGACTACCGCCTCCATCGACGGCCCGCTGGCCGCCGGGCCTTCGAGGCAGGCTTTCGCCGCATGGGTTTCGGTCTCTTGGGCAGCGGCATTCCGGGCTTCACCCGGCGCCCCGGTGCCCAAGTTCAGCTTGACCTGATTCTTCTGCCGCATGATCCGTGCGAGATTGCCGCTCTACTGGCCTCTTCCACCGTTCGGGCCTTCGGCGGATCGCTCCGCCTACTATGCCCTCTGCTGACTTCTACGCTGCGGTCAGCCCGCCTTGCGGCGATCTCAGTCTCGAATCCGAGACACAGCGCAGACCTCCCGAGGTAAGACCGACCGCCTTCGCCGCACGCCCGCCGGATTTACCACCCCGACCCTTGATGGCTTTGGACTTCGCGATCATACGCTCGCTCGTCCGGCCGGGTAGGCCTCCTTATCCGGTTCTTGTCCATCGGGCCGCGGCTTTGCTCCACGCTTCCTCCAGACCCCGCCTCGCGACGACGCCCTTGCGCTTCGCTAATCCTTCGCCGCCATCAGGCTGGATAGAGGACTTCCACCTCCAAGCTGTCGTTCATGCTCGGCACACGTAAATATCCCCCGGCAGAGCCGGGGGCTTTAGGAATTGAGCCGCTCAAAGCGGCTGAGTTCGGGGCCGCTGAGGCGGCCCCGAGGTGGTGGCTTGGCAGAGTTCAGCAGTTCCTTCGTTCCTCCCACTTGGCCGCACCTCCACACGCATTGCCACTTGGACCTGGGGACCTGGGACAAGACCCAAGGGTTTGCCCTCCTGATGCATCTCCTTACAATGCGCTCTGATCCATCGCTGAGGTCTCCTCTCGTCTGCTTGGCGGCTCACAATTGGAAGCTTCGTCGGTGGGTCGACTTCAGGAAATGTCAAACTGCCACTGCCACCCCGGCAGAGCCGGGGGGTCTCCCGGTTATGCTAGCGAAGCGGACCGGGACCTCGCAGCTGGCCTTGCCTTGCGCGCGCCCGCATTTGAAACTGAGGTCGCGTCCCGACGGAGGCGCCAAACGAAACCACCCTGAAGGAGACTTGCCATGCCGAAGCCCGCTTGGATCGTCACGCTCGCGCTGCTCGCAGCCGGACCCGCGGCGGCAGAGACCGCCGTTCCCGACATGCGCGGTACTTGGAAGGGAAACAGTGAATCCGTCGTCTCGGGTGGTGCCAACCCGCATCACGCCACCCAGTCGGCCGAGACACGGTTCAGCACCATTGCGTTTACGCTGACGGTCGACAAGCAGGACGGCCGTCGCTTCTCCGGCACGTTCGTGTCCGCGCGCAGCAACGACCAGGTGGTCGCCGTGATCGCGCGTAACGGCACGATCTTGATGGCTGACGATGATGGCTACACCGTTGGAACGATACTGGCGCCGGATCGGATCGAACTTTGCTATATGCACTCCTCGCCGACGGCAAAGGTGGCCTCCTGCACCGAGCTGACCAAGCAACCATAGTTCCGCCCAAAGTTTTGCAAAACGCTCGCGTCAGCCATCGTGTGTGCAACCGGTAGGGGCGTGGCGTACGCAATCCTGAGCTTGCTTTTTTGCCACCACCCCTATGGGTTGCATACACGACGGCTGAAGGGCGTGCGTGTTTTCACCGAACTTGAATATTTGAATTTAAATCAAGATTTCCGCCAGTTGCTCGCGGACCAGTTGGCCACGCAACCAATACGGATGAAGCTTTGGTACTCAGTCATCCCAAAGTCAACGAAGCGGCAGTCCCTCACCACCAGGTCCAGGACTGCCCCACTAAGACGAGAGAGAGCCAGGGAAAGAAGACGACGAGGAGCAGAAAGATCGTCATGGTGATGGTCATGGGCATTGTGCCCATGAACATCTGCCATGTGGTCACATCGGTCTCGCCGAGGTTGGCCCTGACGACAAAGACCGACATGCCGAGCGGCGGCGTCAGGAGACCGATCTCGATCGCGACGATAGTGATCAGCCCGAACCAGACCAGATTGACACCGAAGCCGTCGATCACCGGCAGAACGAACGGAAGCAGGATGAGCATGATCGATAGGGAATTGAGAAAGCATCCCATGATCAGCACGATCACCAGGTATCCGAACAGCACGACCGGAAAGCACAGTTGCGCTTGTTGCAGCCATTGACCGATCGCGTACGGCAAGCCGGATAGCGTTAGCATCTGCGAGTAGAGCTGGGCGGCCATCAGCAGAAAGCAGATCGCACAAGTCACGCGGCCGGTCTCCAGCGCCAATTCCCAAAATAGTCTTGGCGTCAGTGCCCGCTGCGCTATGGCGATGATAAGCGCGATGAGAGCTCCGGCGCCTCCTGCCTCCGTAGGTGTGAAAAATCCGCCGTAGATGCCGCCGAGCACCATCCCGACCAGAATGCAAACCGGAAGCACCTTGAGGACGAGGACATATATCGGGGCGTCATCCAGCGCCCCGGTCGTTCTCTGGTGCGCGGCATCCTTGTTCTGAAAAACGAAGTCTTCGCGAAAATAGGAAAGCACCACGATGCAGACCGCGAATGCGGCCGCTAGAATGACTCCGGGAATGATCCCGGCCGTGAAGAGGTTACCGATCGAGGTGTTGGCAAGCACGCCGAAGATGATCATCAGCAAGCTCGGCGGAATCAGCATTCCGAGCACGGAGCTGCCTGCGACGACGCCGATGGCGAAGCGCTTCGTATGGCCGTGGCGGACCATCTCCGGCACCGCGACTTTGGTGAAGACCGATGCCGAAGCGATGGATGTCCCGGTGCACGCTGCGAATACGGCATTTGCCGCGACCGTCGACACGCCGAGACCGCCGCGGATGCGGCGCGAAAGGCGGGCTGCCACGTCAAACGTATCGCGACCCATTCCGGTGGTTGAGACGATCAGTCCCATCAACACGAACAGCGGAATGACGGCGAAAACTTCCGAGGCAAGGGAAGTGGTTACGGAGCTGGCCATGAGGCGCCCGGCCAAGGTCAGGGTCTTCATCGCCCAGACGCCGATGAAGGATAGAAACATCAGAGCGACCGCGATTTGCATGCCGCTCTGGATGAGAATTAGACTGCCAAGAATGCAGGCCGTACCGATCAGAATCTCGGTCATCGACCGGCACCCGGAAATACATCACGGAATTCCTGCCAGGCGAGCAAGAGATATTGCACAACCGCTGTCACCGCGCCGATCAGTACGATCAGCATGAAAGGCCAGACCGGAATTTCAGCCACCTTGGTCGTGCCCATGTAATAACCGCCGTGGTAGTTCTCCAAGAAGGTAGGTATGACGAAGCGGACGATCATCACCATGAGAAACGCCCCGATCAGGTAGAACACGCCATACATAACTCGCGCGACATGTGGCCTCTTCCGCGCGATCCATGCCGTGATCATGTCGTTTGTCACATGGCGGTTCTCGCGCAATGTGTTGGCCATCTGCAGAAAGACCACGGCGACGATTGACAAGGCGATAAACTCGGTCACTCCGGCAATCGGCTGGTTGAAAAGCTCGCGGCCAAGGATGTCGCTGTTGACGGCGATCGCCATGACAACGATCAGTGCCGTCCCAAGCACGTTCAGCAGAACCGTGAAACGGCCAAACGCATTCCGGGCGAAGGAGGGCGGAGCGGGAGCTACACGGCGATCGTCTCCGATTCCCAGTTCATCCGTAGGAGGCGGTGTGCTCATCCGCAAGGTTTCCGCCATGCCGGGTCGGCCGACCCAAAGTCCGCGAATGGCCGTATTCGGCTCGCGGTAAAATCCGCTTATTACGGGCCGCGGGCGAATCTCGCGAACCGTTCACTCCTTGTCCCAGTCGCGGATCGGCTTCACCCCGGCCTTGCGCAACTCATCCATGAACATCGACAGTGCCTTGGTTCCAGGCAGACCCTGCTTGTCCATCGACTCCGCCCATTCCTTGGCTAGGTTCGGCATGGTCTTGGCCCATTTCACCTGCTCGTCACGCGACAATTCGTGGAGGGTCGCTTTGAACTCGGGGAGGGAGCGGTAGCCATCGTCGCCTGCCGTCATGTAGGCCTTGTCGGATTCGATGCCCCACTGCTCGGCGACCTCGAAAAGGATTTTTTGCAGTTCGGCCGGGAGTTTGTCGAACACGTCTTTGTTAACCGAGAGCACGACGGCATACTGCGCGCCGAAGCCTACCCTGGTCACGTGAGGAGCGACCTCTGGATATTTCATAGGCCTGAAGGTGGAGGGCATGATGATCGTGCCCTGATACACCCCGGTCTTGATCGAGTTGTAGTACTCCATCATGTTGCTCTGGACGCCAGTGCCGCCGAGCGCGCGCAGCCAGGACAGTGCAACGCCGCCGGTGCCGATTTTCTTGCCCTTGAGATCCTCCACGGATCGGACCGGAAAAGTGGTCAACAGCTCATAGGAGTCGACGCCGGATCCTCCAATCCGCACCTGATTGAACTTGTGATACTGCGCGCCGAATTCCGGCAGGGTCTTGTGCAGCTGCCCCATAATCTTGCTGACAAGGACCACGTCCGAGGTCATGAACGGAACATAGAAGCTGAGTTGCTCGAGCGGCAGCTTGTCGGGATAGAAGACCGACGGGACGTAGCCAATCGTCGCTAGGCCATCCTTGATGCCGTCGAGCATCTGCATCGGCTTGAGGAGCGACCCGGCGTAAGCCTCCTTCCATCGGATGTCGATGTTCAGGCCTCGTTCCTTAACACGCCGCTTGACCTCCGGCACGAAGAAGTCACCGACCTTGGCAAGTGAGGGGAGGGCGCGCGGCGGTTGACCGGCCGCCACGGTGAAGTCGACCGTCTGCGCAACAGCCGTGTGCGTGCAAATCGCAATGCACGCGGCTCCAATCAAAGCACCAGCGACCTTCAGCATGGTTTCCTCCCTGGGCTTGGCGTTGCAGCGGTTGGCTGCAGGCTATCGCCTCATGGCTGTCATTGTAGTGCCGGATTGCGGCATCGTACCCGATCCGGGGCGCTACGGTACGCAAGTAAGTTGAGGCCTAGGCCTTCGAGATAGGTAGGATCAACCTCGATGGATGGGACGCATCATGCAGGATGGTGTCGGTGCCGACCTTGTACCACATGTACTGATGTGAAAAGAGCGAGTCGGTCATGGGCGAGTCGACGTTCGAGATTTCCAACCGGATGCGATGGCCCGCCTTGAAGAGATAGGCGCAGGGCAGTAGCTCGATGTCAAATCGATAAACCTTGCCGGGCTCGATCGGCTGCGGATTGGCGTGGGTATAGAAGGGCCGCATTGGCCGGCTTTTGGCCTCGTCCTTTTCGCGATGAGAGGCTCGCAGCCAGCCCTTCGTCACGTTGACGAAGGTCGGCTGTCTGCCCTCGCTTCGTTCGTTCGATGGTTGGGGTGACTGATCGGACAGTTTGACAATGAATTCGGTATCCTCGTTCGTCGACGAGGCGTACAGCTCGAGGACGATCTCCCCGATTACCTCGAGGTCGTGCTCCAGCGGCGGCGTCGTGAATGTGAGGACGCGGGCAATCGGGTCCGGCCCGAATTTGGTCTGGGCGACCACCCCGATCCGCCACTGCGGATCGGGGTATTCGTATTGGGTCGATCCACCGGCGCCATCCATCGGTTCGACTGCAAGCGCACCATCATTCAGCGACGTCACGCTGCCTGTGGGGCCCGTACCCAGATAGAAGGATTGCAGCTCCGCAGGTGGTGGCCATCCTGAGAAGTCACGATAGGCCTCGCGGCCCCGCACATACAAACGGACGGGCGGCAAACGCGCATATTCGGTCTCGATCCCCTTCAAATGGTGATCGTAAAACGGCAGCAGCGTCTTTTCGTGGAATGAAATGTCGTCAAACATTTCGTGGACTTCGAACACGTCACGTCCGCCAGTCACCAACAGCTTCTTCGGCGCCTCGGCGACTTCGTAGCCTTGGATGTTGCCGCGCAGATGGAGGCCGAGCTTGCCCCAATGTCCAATCGAATAGATCGGCACCTCGATCTGTGGAACGCCCTCGATGGGGCTGCGCTCCTTCCACCAATCGTCATAGGTCTGATGCTGGATGATTTCGCCGGCGAGGTCGCGATCCATGGTCCGGCCGGTCTGACGGTTGGCAGCACGCATGAGATTGTTGGACCGGAGCATATTGCACCACCAGACCAGGAACTCGCAGTAGATCCCGCCGTGGTAGGCCGAGTCGCGATAGATGTCGGTAAATCCGTCATACGGCGCGATGCACTTGAGCGACGGTGGGTTCACGATACCCATGAACCATTGGGACCACGCATAATATGATTGGCCGATACCGCCGACGCGGCCGTTGGACCACGGCTGCCGGGCGATCCACTCCACCAGTTCATACAGATCGCCCTGTTCCTCCTTCGACATCATTCCATATTCGCCACCGGACTTGCCGCTGCCGCGCACGTCCGAATGAACGACGGCGTAGCCTTGTTCGCAGACGTACCACGATATGGGTCCGACCTCGCGCCACAAGAACAGCGAGCTGTGTGGAATGTCGTCGGTATCGTACTGATATGGCGACGGCGCGAACAGGGTAGGAAAACGGCCCTCGGCATCAGGACGATAGATGCGACAGGCGATATGAACGCCGTCGCGCATTACGACATACACATCGTCCTCAACCTTCATA
>CAVZSC010000032.1:0-618959 GCA_963777755.1 uncultured Alphaproteobacteria bacterium | reverse complement strand
AAGCCCATCTTTAACAGTCAATTTGCTAAATAATTGATCGGCAATAGAGATTTTCGCCGCTAGCGCGGCTTGGCACTACATTTCGGGATTGGGCGGGTCAGTGTGCGGCGGTCTCGCCAGCTGCCCGGATGGTTGGCGGAAGCGCGACGCCGACGGCGCGCAAGGCAAGACTGGCGGCGGGACGGGGGGCGGAACGGGCGACGAAGCGCTTGCCGTCGTGCTCGATCTCGGTCTCGGTCAGCGAGTTGAGATCGGCGATGATCTCGGGCCAGGAGCCTGCGCGGCCGACCGCGGCGATCCGGTCATCCAGCGCCTTCTTGAGTACGAGGGCGAGGAAGCTGCAGAACACGTGACCGCGAATGGTCTCGTCCAACTTGTGGAAGATCGGGCGGGTCGCGAGCAGATGTTTCGCGGTCCGGAACGTTTGCTCCACGGTCCACAAGTGTTTGTAGCAGAGCATGGCTTCGAGCGGGTTGAGATCGGTGTTGGTGCGCAGCACGAAGATTCCGTCGAACTTCTTCTCCTCCTCGACCTTAGCGGCGTCGATCGCGAAGTGCTCGTCGCTGATGGTCTTGAGATAGCGGCGATAGCCGGTGTTGCCGACGAGAGCTTTGTCGCCCTTGGCGAGCTGACGTTCCAACGCAGCGAGGATCGAGATGCGATCTGCGGCGTCCTTTTGTGCCTCCTGATGGTTGCGGCAGACGATGTAGCGCCGCCCCGCCAGCATCACCGCCTTGGCCTCGTAGTCGACCTGCTTGCCGCGTTTGCTCATCACCAGCGGCACGAACGGGGCCGGATCGTCGAGCACGAGCTCACGCACCAGCTTGTCGGTGCGCTCGCGCACGCCGAGGATGTAGAGCAGGCGGCGTGCCTCGAGCTCGGCCAGCGTCTCGGCACTGATCAGACCGCGGTCGGCGACCACGCACACCCGCGCAATGGCGAAGCGCCGGCGCAGCCGCTCGATCACCGGGATGAGTGTGGTGACGTCGGCGGTGTTGCCCGGCCACATTTCCGAGCACACCGGCCGCCCGTCGCCGTCGATCACCACCGCCAGGATCATCTGCCGAAGGTCCGGCCGGTGATCCTTGCTGTAGCCGTGCTGCCCAAGCGTCTGCCCGCCGGCGCCCTCGAAGTACAGGCTGGTGGTGTCCATGAACACCAAGTCGAGGCGGGTGAGCAGATCGCGGCGGTGATCGAACAATCGCTCCTCGACCACATCCTTCAGGCAGCGCGGCGCAAATGGCGTGCGGCCGTCCTGCTCCTTGGCCGGCAGTTCTTCGCCCAGCCACGCCATCGCCCGATAGAGATGATGCAGGTCGAGGCCATCGGTGCCGGCGACCGCATAGTCCTCCCGCCAGCGATCCGCCGCACGATCGGAGCCGCCGCCGAACAGCCGGTGCAGCACGGTGAGGAACACCGCCCGCTCCAACGCAAAGCCGTGCTTGCGCCCACCGGAAAGCTCTTCAATCACGGCGCGGCAGCCGGTCTCCTCCCACAGCCGCTCGAACACCAGTGCCGGCCCGATACGCCGCGTCGCGATCCGCGCCGCCGTGTCGTCATCGAGCGCGCCCAGCACCATCGCCTGTTCGGCAAACCGTGCACCGGATCGCAACAGCCGCTCCAATTGGCCGCTGGCCTTGAGATCCTCGTAGCGCCCCAGCGTGGCGATCACCTGCTGGCGAACCTGGTCGCCCTCGCGTCGGCTCTCGACGATCTGCAGATAGGCGCGCCCGCCCGACGTCTTGCGGCGAAAGTACATGCGCGGCTCCGTTGCCGGTGCGCACAGAGTCGTGATTCGAGCGGCAAAATCAAGCAATAAATCATCACCGACGTGGCACTACACTTTTGGGTTTTGGCACCCCCAAATCCAGGTTTTATGCGGGTTTCTGAAGCGTCCTAACGCTCCAAGTGTAAAAGATGGGTCAAGAGAATGCGCGGCAGGTCCAAAATCCCGTTGTTCGGAACAGCTATCTTCGAGCCGCTACTCGATGGACCAAAATTGCTGCGGCCGCGGTTGAGGAGCTTCGGCGTGTTGGGCCAAGCTGATCAGTCTTCGGCCCGCACAGCATTCCGTTCCCCCAGCCAAATGCTAGGTAAGCGGCCTCTGATCCCACGTTTCGCGCCATTGCTGATGGGCGATGCTCTGACCCCTGAAATCGAACCGCTTCGGCGTATTCACGGCCATATCTTCGCGTGATTGAGTGCGCGGTCACCCAAGCTCTGCCAAGGCGGCGTCTACCCGTGCGAGCGCCGACGTTCGTCCGAATGGCAAAAGAATCTGCCTTGCATCAGTCAGATGCTGGGCCGCAAGACGGTGCTTTTTCTTGGCTTTGTAAAGCAAGCCGAGCATCATTCGCGCGCGACCCACAATATACCCATCAGGATCGAACTGCGGATTCTCAAGGATGCGCGTCACCAACGCGGGAATGCGGGAGGACGCGGTAGCCATTACCTTCAAAAGAATTGGCAAATTCCTCAACAAGGTTAGGAAAGAAAGTGTTTCTTCACCTCCGATGATTTGAAAATATACCTCACATAGATAATGGCGGCTAAAGTCCGCAACGGCTCGATAGCCTTCCTTTTCGTTTGTCGAAACTGCTTCTTCAAGGCAACGAATACCACCGCCGATGTCTCCCTGCAAGACCTTGCACGCGCCAAGAGCGATAATACTTCCTCTCGACTGAATAATGTCGCCATCGGCAATACAGCGACGGTCGCTCTCCTCTAACAATTTTGCGCCCTCATCGTATCGCTGGAGCGACACCAGGGCGCCTCCCTTCGCGATGAAGGCTAGGGCCCGATCCCATGGAGTGACTGCGGCCGCGATTGCTCGTTCGCTGTACTCTAAAGTTTCGGAGAAGGAATCCGTTACCCAACTGATCCAGGCTAAGAGCACCAGGCCAAGTCCCGTGGACCGCGGGTCGTCGAGCTGCCGGCCAACTTGCATAAGCTCGCGAGCCGTATCGCGGGCATCGTTCATGCGTCCGCGGTGAATTTCCTCCCACCCGATCACAAACCTATTCCAGCTTTGAATGTAGGCGTCGGCCGTCTCTGAAGCGGCCTTGATGGCTTCTCTCTTGAGAAGCTCAAACTCATGGATCGGCTTCGGCGCGACAAGGGTTGACACGTGGATCGCGCCAACCAGCGAATATGCCTTCGACCTGCTGTCTGCGAGACGGTCCGCTATCAGCGAAACTTCCCGCTGCACGGCAGCCGCTTCCCGATAACGGGTGTTGCGGAGCAGCGCGCAGACATAGTGATAACGAATGAGAACCGTTTTCGGATCGTCGCCCAAGCGAGCAATGCGCGCCCTATAGCGCTCGAGTATACCAATCATCGCCCGCAATTGTATGGTCACGTTCAACAGTAGCGTATATGAGACCAGGAACTCGGCGACCTGTTCGTCCGAAGCGCAATCTTGGTTCTTGTCGAGCAGCGCAAGGGCGGCCGCGAAGTGGGTCCCTGCCTCATCAAGGGAATAGACGCTGAGGCTTTTGTCGCCGGCCATGGCGAGGAAGGCGAAGGCTTTGTCGGCGAGGGCGGTTTGGCTGTAATGATGCGCAAGGACTTCGGCCACTTCGGCCAGGCGGTTACTGCTGCGACGCTCGATTTCCTTTGCGATCTTCAAATGCAGCATCTGACGTGCTTCGGTGAGCAGACTTTGATAGAGCGCTTCCCGCACCAGCGCGTGCTTAAACTCATAGCCGCTCGAACTGTCCTGGAGACGGACCAGATCGAGCGCCTGCATCGCTGACAGCGAGGCATCGATCTCTCCTTTCTCGGCGCTTGCGATGGCCAGCAATCCTGGATCGAACCGCCTTCCGATCACCGAGGCCGCTTGCAGGAGCGCACGGTCTTTTGGCGCGAGGCGATCCACGCGTGCGGTCAGCAAGCTTTGCACGCTCGCGGGCAGCGCCGCCGCTATCGCGCGTGCGTCGAATTCCAGCGTGCCTGCCGTGATCCGCAGCATGCCCCGCTCGATGAGAAAGCTCACAATCTCTTCGGCAAAGAGCGGATTGCCGTCAGCCTTCTCCGTCACCTGCTGCGCGAGCGCCGCGGGCAAGGCCGTGGCCCCGAGCCGACCCTGAACCAAGCGGCGGATAGCATCCGCGGGCAGCGGCTCCAGATGCAATTTTGTCACCACCGAGCGGTCCAACCAGGCAGGCACATACTCTGGCCGGCGCGAGTGGAGAAGCAGAAGCGGCAACTTGGCCTCGCTGTCGACAATCTTGCCCAGCAATTCCTCCGACACGCTGTCGATCCAATGCAAATCCTCGATCACCATGACCACCGGCGAGAGGCGGCAACGCGCCTCCAGCAATTGCTGAAGAAGCTCCCGCGTGCGCAGGCCGATCAGCACTCCGTCGAGACCCGTCAACGCGCCGTCCGGGACCTTGAGGCCGAACAGATGGAGCAACAGGCCAAGGTTGCGAGTGGACTGCAAGCCGAGTGCCGCCAGCCCGATCTCCAGCTTATCCGCGACCTCCCTTTCCTCCTCGCCGGCCCCGACCTGGAACGAGCCGCGTACCACCTCGATGAAGGGTTGGAATGGTGTCTGCTGGCCGTCGGGCGAGCAGCTTGCTGAGAGGACAAAAGCGCGCTCGTTACCGATGCGTTGGCGGAACTCGTGCAGCAGGCGCGATTTGCCCATGCCCGGCTCGGCCGCAAGATCGATGACACAGAGTTGCGAGCGCACGCCGGCCAGGCCGTGCTCCAGCACCTCCAATTCGCGTTCGCGCCCGACATATGCGCTCAGCCCGCGGCCCACTGCTGTCTCGAACCGTGTCACTCCCTGACGGATGGAATTGAGCCGATAGGCCTTTTGCAGCTCGGCCTTGCCCTTCATCGAGTGGGCGCCGGTGAAACTCGCCTCGATCAGGCCTTGCGTGAGCCGATATGTCGTTTCACTTAAAAGAATGGTACTGGGTTCGGCCAAGGTCTGCAGGCGCGCGGCCACGTTCACCGTATCTCCCAGGACGGTCGCGCTGGCCTCTTCACCAGCTTGCAATCGGCCGACGACCGCGAGACCCGTGTTGATGCCGATGCGCATCCGGGGTCTGACGCCGAATTTGGTTTCGAGTGCGCCAGCTGTCGCAGCTAGCCTTTCATGGATTGACAGCGCCGCTCGGCAAGCCCGCAGTGGAGCATCTTCCAAGGCGACCGGAGCTCCAAAAACGGCCATTATTCCGTCACCGGTGAAGCCTCGTACGGAACCACCCTGCACTTGAACTGCGTCTTCCATTAGGCCCGCAATTGTCTGCATCAGCGTGAACGCCGCCTCTTCTCCGGCCCGCTCGGAGAAGGACGTAAAGCCGACCATGTCCGTGAAAAGCACGGTTACCTGCCGGCGCTCGGGGTCCAAGTAATTCTCCCGTTGGCACGCTTTGCCAAAAAAAGTCCAGTTCGCAGCGTCATTTTGCACTAGCACGGCTTAGTGAACAATTCCCGATCAGCAACAAATTCCGCTAATGACTGACGTATACGACTTCGCTGGGCGCGATTTCGGCGGCCCTCAACAAGCAGGGCATCCGAACAGCACGCGGCAAGCGCTGGCATGTCTCGTCTGTCGCAAATCACGCGACTTGGCACTCAAAGGTCCTGCCGGGCCACTCAGGCAGGTCGCCGCTGTAGGCAGACCGGTCGTCCCAGGGTTATCGTGTCGCCTTCGCCCCTACGGCGCCGAAACCGTCTTGCCGTCATCCCTTGGTGATCAACGGCGCAGGCGCCGGTGTGGGGCCGAAGCGATAACGGAGCGCGATGCTGAGGATGTCGACCTGGTTGTGCGCGGTGCCGATGAAGGTGCCGAGCGCGGGATTGAAGTTCGGATTGCCGGGTACCAGGTTGATCGGCGCATCGTCCAGGAAAATGTGCGAGTAGGCGAGCTCGAGCGCGAGACGCTCGTTCCAGTTGTACGTCGCACCGGTGCTGAGCCAGACGCGGTCGGTGTCGGGGAGCCGGCTCCCCCGCACCGCATCGGTGACCGGCGAGCTTTCGAAGGCGACGCCGGCGCGCAGCATCAGCTTGGGGCTGAACTGATACTCGGCGCCAAGCGAAAATAGCCAACCATCGCGCCATTCGAACGGCAGCGCCGTCGGGATCCCGGGGCCGTCGCCGCGAGATTGAGGGGGACCGTTCCGAGCCTCGACCAGTTCTGCCACTCGACTGTTCCGAGCATCGTGAAGCCTTCGGTGATCTTCTGGCGAATGCCCACCGACACGATGTCGGGAAGCGGCGCATCGGCGGTGAAGCCGATGAACGCTTGCGGCACGACCGCAGGCGGCGAGAAGAAGGCCGGCCGGTAGAGCGCCCCCTTGAGGGTCTCGTCGATGCCCTGGCGATAGCCGATGCCGATCGTCGTCCACGGGGTCGGTGTGATGGTCAGGCCGGCCGTGAAGCCGAGATCCCAGGACTGCGCCTTGAGCAGTAGGCTGTCGGGAAGCAGCGGGCCGAACGGCGGGAATGAGCCACTGCCCGGAAAGGCGGACTCGAGCTTGACCTTCAGATACTGCGCCTGCGCGCCGACGCCGACGCTGAGCCAATCGGTGATCCTGACCGCCACGTTCGGGTTCAGATTGAGCCCGAAAACGTCCAATTCCTGCGCATAGAACATACCGGCCCAGAGCGGGCCCTGCTTGGTATTGAGACCGAACGGAGCGTTGAAACCCAATCCGATCGACACGCGATCGTTGATGCCGTACGCCAGATAGAGCGACGGAGCCAAGGCGTTGGTGCCCATCTCGCGGCTTTCGCCGAGCCCCAACAGGCTGGCGCCGGTGCCCGTGGTCGCCGTCGACGGCGTGATCCGCAACTGGGGAATAATGAAGGCGCCGCCTGTCTCCATGGTCAGCCCGAGACCGGCCTGGGTGATCGTCGCTGGGTTCCAGAACATCGACGAGATGGCCGGCCCCCCCGTTGCCGCACCCGCAAAAGAGGTGCCTTGGTAATAGGCGCTCTGTGTGGGAATATAGAAGCCACCTGCTTGCGCCGGGACTGCACCGAAAGCTATCGCGCCAAGCACCGCGCCGGTGACTCGGGCCGTCCTCATCGAATCCCTGTTTGCCATCGCCCCCTCCCCATCGACCGCGCGATCGGGATCAAACCGAATGCG
Organism: uncultured Alphaproteobacteria bacterium; assembly: GCA_963777755.1. GTDB lineage: Bacteria > Pseudomonadota > Alphaproteobacteria > Rhizobiales > Xanthobacteraceae > DATFWC01. The sequence goes on along the minus strand of CAVZSC010000032.1, from coordinate 611,851 downwards.
TCCACAGTCGCCATCCTGTAATTTGTTCGGCGCATAGGCAAAATAAGAAAAGTAGAACGCGTGTGCTGATTTGCCTTCGACCGTTGCTTTGGCGCAACATATTTGCAACCGCGGCGCGATGCTGGCGGACCGTCTCGCGCGCAATATTGCGAGAGATCAGTCTCGTTCCGCAGTCCCTCGGCCCAAGCCTTTAGAGCCGCGTATAGGCTTGTCACGGAAATGCGTGGCGGAATGTCACGAAATGAGGGTGAGCGTAAGGCTCAGGAGATCGGCAACCGTGGTCCAAACGGCCATAACGTCGGCCGAACGCCAGCGTGCTCATAGGGAGCCCTTAACAGGGCCAATGATACCCGCGCGTTACCGTTGGCGCGAAGCGATGTCGGGGGTCCCTGTGCTGTTCGAAAAGGCGCAGTCGGGCTTTGAAAGCACCTCGAGGAGCGCCTTGGCCTCGTCGAGGTCTAGGGTATCGAAACCTTCCCTGAACCAGTAGTAAATAGGAGAGAGAAGGTCGCGAGCTTCGGTGTGCTTGCTTTGGACATGCCACAGTTGAGCAAGCTTGGTCGCGGCGCGGAGTTCGAAAAATCGAGCGTCCTGTCCATGTGCGACGGCTATGGCGCGCAAATAGCAATCTTGGGCCTCAACAGTGCGACCTCCGGCACCAAAGAGCAACAGATCGCCCCGGACACGCCAGACCTCCGCCTCAAAATAGCGCTCGCCTGTACTCTCGATCAAAGCGAGCGCCTCTTCAATAGCCGGCAAACCTAGGTCGCTCGTGCCAGCGCACAGGTGAGTTTCCCCCAGTAGCGTAAGAAAATAGGGAACCTGTACCACGGCACCGGTACGGCGGTAGCGAGCGATGGCGTTCTGGACTTCCACCACCGCATCACTGCTTCCACGTCCTGCCGCGGCCTGCGCTGCTCCTCTCATTACGCCCGAAGTCCCTGCGACAAGTGAGAAGCCGTGCTCCTCGGCCAGCCGAAAGGCCCGATCCGCATGCTCGTACACGATCGACCACTCGCGTCGAAGAGCATGAAGGGTCGCGCTCCAGAATAGCCCGCGTGCTATCGTGTAGGGATGTCGCGTTGCTTCCACGATGGCGAGCGACTTCTGAGATTGCTCGAGCGCCTGATCAGGATACCCCAGAAGCGACAGACACCAGGCGCCGTAGGCATGTGCAACGGCGCCGAGCTCCAGGCCGTAGCTATGCAGCATCGAAGCGGCATTGTGGCCTTTGTAGCAATTAACTCCTTGCTCATAGTGGTACCGCGCCTTAGCCGGGCGGCCCATTGCGGTATGGCTCAGGATTGACGGAACGTGCGCAACAACCTGGGCCGCCGGATCATCGGCACCCTCGGCCCGTTGCAAGAGCTCGTCAGCGAGCTTCAATGCCGACGCGTGGTTCGCCTGGACAAAGTGGAAGAGCCACGTCTGCCAAAGGACTGCGGCTAGCGCGGCCACGTTTCCGACTTCGCGGGAAACCTCAAGAGCGCGGCTCACGGCATTGCCAACTTCGCTTGCGCCGTATCCATGGATGGCCATCAAAGCTGGGACCAGCCCTGAGTGAAGGCTGAGCTCGAGGCGTGCCCTCTGGGTTAGATCAGGGACTTCGTCGAGGAGTCCGATTCCCTTCGTCAGGTGTGCAATGGCTTCCTTGTTCGCCGATCGCGCGACAGCTCGTTCGCCGGCTTTTAGCCAATAGGCAATCGCCTCGGCTGAGGCGCCTGCGTTTGTGAGGTGATGTGCGACGAGCTCAGGCTCACCTCCTGCACGCCCGGCAAATCGCGTCTTCAGCACCTCCGCAACACGTGCATGCAGAGCCGCCCGCTTGCTACGCAGGAGACTTTGGTACGCAGCATCTTGGACCAATGCGTGCTTGAACGTATAGGTCGAAAGCGGTGGTGTGCCATGGCCTAGAACCAACTCCGACGCGACCAATTCGGCCAAGGCTTGATGTAGAGCACTCTCGTCCCAGGGAAACACAGCCCTCAGCAGCTCGTATTGAAACTGACGCCCGATAACCGACCCGATCTGCGCCGTTTCCTTTGTCGCACTGAGGCGGTCGAGCCGTGCCATCAGCAAGTCGTGCAGCGTGGCTGGAACAGCAAGGGCCGATAGTGGGCCCGCAACCCCGTACCGATCACCTTGGTCGATCACCACGTTCAATTCGATGATCAACTTGGTCAACTGTTCCAGGAACAGGGGTATCCCGTCTGTTTTCACCAGAATCTGATCGAGCACCTCTTCGGGAAGAGTTTTCCCTCGTGCCACGTAATTGGCAAGCGTACGGGCTTCGTGCCGCTCCAAACAACTCAGCGTCAGCGCTGTCACGTGTGGCAACCCTTTCCACGCGGCTCTGAACTCCGGACGGAAGGTAACAACTGCGAGAACCGGCAAGTCTTGGATCTGCTTGACGACGCGATCGAGCAGTTCAAGCGAGGTTGGGTCAATCCAGTGGATGTCCTCCCAGATTAGCAGCACTGACCCTTGCCGGCAGAGCTCGGCCAATTGCTCCTGCAGCATCGAAAGCGTCTGTTCCTTCCGCCGCTGCGGCGTCAGCTGCAACTGCTCGTAGTATTCGCCGGTGGGAATTGAAAGAAGATCAGCCAACAGCCTTGCGGACCGCTCAACGGAGGCGGTCCTCAGTCGAAGAAGCGCCTCCACTTTATCTAGCTTGACACGAGCGGAGTCGCTGCCAGACAACCGAGCTGCCCGGCTGAGCTGCTCAGCAATGGGATGCAGGGCACTGCTAGTGTGGAATGGCGAGCACTGATAAAGCAGAGAAGTGTGCAGCTCACTATGCAAATCCTCGCGCAAGCTCTGCGTTAATCGTGACTTGCCAATCCCAGGTTCCCCCGACAGGAGAACGAGCTGCCCCTGGCCAGCTTTGGCCCGCATCCAGCGATTCCGTAGAATTGCGAACTCGCGCTCGCGGCCAACGAGCGGCCTCATAGCTGCTCCATGCAGGGCTTCAAAACGGTTTTCGACTTGGCCTTCGCCGATGACCTGCCATGCTCGTACTAGTTTCTCAAACCCCTTGAGCTCACAGGCTCCTAGATCAATGGTGTCAAAAAGCGCGCCGAGAAGCTGGTGTGTGTCTTCTCCAACAACTACGGTTCCCGGTTGAGCTAACCCCTGCAGACGCGCGGCGAAATTCGGCGTCTCTCCGACAACCGCTTCCTCCTCGGCAGCTCCTTCCCCGACGAGATCGCCCACCACCACGAGGCCGGTAGCGATGCCAACGCGGGCGGTGAGACGACCGGCGTGAGGCGCCTCCAGCTGGGCGACGGCCATAACCGTTGCCAACCCCGCCTTGACGGCCCGCTCGGCATCATTCTCATGCGCCTGGGGCCATCCGAAATACACCAGGACGCCATCGCCCATGAATTTCGCCACCTGGCCCTCGAAGCGCATGACCGCACCTGCGACTGCGTTCTGATAGCCGAGGATGACCTCGCGCATCTCCTCCGGATCAAGTTGGGCGGAAAGCGATGTCGAGCCAACGAGGTCCACGAACATGATCGTAAGACGCCGGCGTTCGGCTTCGAGCTTCGCCCGAGAAGCTCGCGAACCCACGTTTGCTATATTGGAAAATGCACTGGATGGTGGGCCAGCAGCGAGAGCTGCAATGCCTTTGAGCAGACGCTTGCGGTCCCCGAGCGCAACACCCAACTGCTTGAGATCAAAATCGGTCAAGTCGGTAAGGACATCCAAACCGATCTCGTTTTCCCGAAACCGCTCTGCGTAGCGCTCCAGCCCCAGACTGCGTAACCAGCTCTCAAGGTCCACGGGGGCGCCTGCCTTGGCTAGTCGGTGTACTGACCCAAGTCACTGCCATCACGAGAGGCGTGTTCGAATCTTTTTCTGCCGGCTTCAGGCCGACACGCTTCAGCATTGAAGCACTAAAATATCGGGGCCGCACGAGAAATTCAAGCGACGGATCAAGACGGCGTTGTCTCAGTTCGATTGTGGGACGGTCGAGGCCGATTATGACGCGGGACCACGGTAAAGCGCGATCTCATCACCGACCGCGTGCGACGTCGAGTGACCTGCCCCGGGATTTCGGACCACTAACACCCGCTTACAATGCAACGCCATTCGCGACGAAGGGCTCGCCACGTCTAGAGAGCCCATGGATTCGCCCAGCCCTGTCGGCTGCTGGGGTGGTAGCGGCGACAGGGCAAAACGCACAGCGGACTCCGCTGAGTCAGGGGAAGCTCTGCAGGAGTTTACAGCGGAAATCTTGATTTAAAATCAAATATTCAACCCGCGCCAGCCATCGTGTATGCAACCCCTGGGGGGCAAAAAAACGAAAGGATTTTGTTGGGGGTTATTTGAAGTCTGCAGGAGTTTACAGCGGAAATCTTGATTTAAAATCAAATATTCAACCCGCGCCAGCCATCGTGTATGCAACCCCTGGGGGGGCAAAAAAACGAAAGGATTTTGTTGGGGGTTATTGCCATCGTGTATGCAAACCGGTGGGGTGGGGCAAAAAAGCAAGCAAGGATTTTGTTCATTCCACTGTGTTGCTGGAGTTGGCCAACGGACAGACAGCGCCTCGGCACAGGAGCACTATGGCCGTTGCCGGGGTCACCGGGGCAGTCCAGCCCAGTTCGCAAACAGCCTCGGCCAGACCCCGGCGCTGGACATCAAATGGCTCCGGGGTCTTGCTTATGGGCAGCCTCTGCCCGATGACGTATGCTTCTGGCCATGAAACGACCGACGCTAAAACAAACCCCGCGCCAGCGGCTGGTCGCCCTGCTGACGAAGAAGCCTCCAGCTCCCTCGCTCAAGGCGCGCCTGGGCCACAGGTCGAAGGCAAGCGCGCCGCGTAGGCGCCGGCCGGCCACGGGGACGAATGAGCGGGCTTCCTAGGGCTCGAGGGCGAGAGGCCGCCGATGATCCTACGGCGCATCCAATCCTACTGGCCCGACTGGGGAAGCCCCGACGACTACACCGTCCATGTTGATGGAGGGGACCCGCCTGTCGGGAGGATCTTTTGCCGCTATGCCGCGCATCCTGAGGGCTTGCCTTGGATGTGGTCGAGTTTCACCGGCGCGAGGGCCGCGCCGCACCGCATCAGGGGGACGCGCCCGATCTAGACGCCGCGATGGCGGCATTTCGGCGATGCTGGGACAGCTTGGTTTCCTAGCCAGCGCCGTCACGGGCTAAGCCACTGTCCCCAAAAACGGGGTCCACTTCACTGGCTGTTGTAGTCTGCAGCTACCTCATGAGGGCAGCGCGCGCCGCGCCGGTGCTGGCGCTATTGTCGCCGTTGAGTACCACCACCCGCGTGCCGAGATTGACTCGCCTGTAGAGATCCTCGATGTCCTCATTGAGCAAGCGAATGCAGCCCGAGGAGACGAATTTCCCGATGGTTGAAGGCTGGTTGGTGCCGTGAATGCGGTAGATCGACTTGCCGAGATAGAGTGCTCGGGCGCCGAGCGGATTGCCCGGGCCCCCGGCCATGAATTGGGGCAGGTATGGCTGGCGTTCGAGCATATCCGCCGGCGGATGCCAGTCAGGCCACGGGGACATTCTTGAAACGCGCTCTTCGCCTGACCAGGTGAACCCCTCCCGACCCACGCCAATGCCGTAGCGGAGCGCCTTGCCGGTGCCGAGCACCAAATAGAGATAGGTGTTAGGCGTATCCACGATAAGTGTGCCGGCCGGTTCGCTGGTCCGATAGTCGACCAACTGGCGCCGAAGCTGCGGCGCCAACTCTTGCGGATCGCCTTCCTCCGGCTGATCGTTTTGAGGAAGGGCCGCGTATGGGGGTGGCCCCCACCAGTCAGTGGACTCGGCTCGCCAATCGAGGCGGGCGGGCGCGGCGCCCCAAATCCGTCTTCGAACCATCGAGATGGCTGATCGTCCGATCGCAGACCCGCGTATCGGGGGTCGCTGGGGCCGGTCGGCAAACTCGACTCCCCTATCCGGCCGGGCGGGCGCGGGGGCTCGAAACCAACTGGCCGACGGTACTCGCGCCGCCCGTCCGCCAGCGAACCATCATTAGTCATATCGATCGGCCCGGCTCGGTAGGGCGGAGACTTAGCTGGGTTAGCGGAGGGATAGTACTGTGCGAGGGCAGCGCCGGGCGGCACGGCACAGCCAATCACGGTGGCAGTAAGGGCAATGGTCCAACGGATCATGAAATTCCCCACGTGGTCGAGAGGGCGCACCCGGAGAATTCCAAAACTGAGATAAAAAAAGATGAATCCCGGGTTTTGGGGCACCAATACCAAAAGTCTAGTGCCACGCGCAGTTTGTCGATACCGGCGAATGCCTGAACCTCGAATGCCGGGCATCTGATCATGACCATCGCCATGTTTTCCTCGAAGCATCGGCAGCTAAAAAGGGACGCTATGGTTAACAGCTGGTGAACAAGGGCACGACGGCTGGGATCAAAAACGGGCTGTCCCGCACCGAACTTGCGAACGGCCGCAATCCTGACTTTATTGCGGCTGAGTCGGTGCCTCACTCCCGCGCTTTCTGCTTAAGTGTCGCGGACTGCTTCAAGCGAAAGCCGGGCGCCAACGCTTGCGAGCCGCAACAGCCAAGCGAAGATCGAGCCGGAATTGTCCCGCTCGATGTTGAAATAGGAGGAGCGGCGTTGCTCGCCTTGAGCCGATAGGCTCGGGGTGCTGATTCCACAAAGGAAAGCAACGCCATGAACAGACCTACTACATCCACTGCCATTCCGACGAGAGCGCTGAAGCTCGAGGCCCTGGCCAACATTGCGGCGAGCTTCGAGCTGTTTTGTCTGGCTTCCGGCGTGGAGGCCCTTGCGGAGATGATGGATCGCGATGCGCAAGCGGCCTGTGGGCCACGCCATGCGCGGGGCGAGACCGGCGGGCGCACCGCTGGGGGAAGACGAAGGGCAAGATCGGCTTCCACGGTGGCAAGGTCGAGATCGAGCGGCCAAGGCTTCGCAGCTTCGAGGGCAAGGAACAGCCTGTGCCGAGCTGGGAGGCGGCGGTTGCGGAGGACTGGCTCGGCAAGTGGGCGATGAACCAGATGCTGATCAACGTCTCGACGCGCAACTTGCCCGTTCAGTTCGGCTGCCCGAGGGAGATGTTCCAGCATCTGCGGGGTGTGGCCTGTCGAAATCGGCCGCCTCTCGCCGCTTCGTCGCGCTGTCGGCGGCGCGCATGAAGGAGTGGATGGCGTGCGATCTCTCCGGCCTCGATTTGCTGGTGATCCAGATCGACGGCATCCATATGGACGAGGATCTGATCCTGGTCGCGGCGATCGGGGTCGACGCAAAGGGTGATAAGCATCCGCTCGGCCTCATCGAGGGTGCGACGGAGAACGGCGCGACGGTCCAGGCGCTGATCGACAATCTCATCGCGCGCGGGCTCCATCCGGCGGTGCCGCGGCTGTTCATCATCGACGGCGCGAAGGTTCTATCCAAGGCGATCCGCCGAACCTTCGGACACGCCGCGGCGATCCAGCGCTGTCAGGTCCACAAGGCTCGCAACATTATGGAGCGATTGCCCAAATCGCTGCACGCTTCGGTTCGGCGGGCGTTGCGGCAGGCATGGGAGTTGGACGACGCCGACAAAGCCGACAAGCTGATCCGCACCCTCGCCCGGCGCCTCGAGCGGGACTGGCCAGGGGTCGCCGGCTCGCTCCTGCAGCGATTTGCAATGTCTAGCAGACCGCTTTAATGAACGCGAACGCCAGTGGACAAATTCTCAAGCGAGTTGAACAAGCTAATAATGCAGGTACCCGACATGGAACCATGGGTGCTGCACGACCTGCGCAGGACCGCGAGCATCGTTGCTGGCGCGCGCCGGTGTCTCGGATAACATTGCCGAACGCACCCTTGGTCACGTCGTCCCGGCGTGCAGGGCATCTATCTCCGCCACGACTACGCCGACGAGAAAGCCGACGCCTTGAACAAGCTGGCAGCGCATGATCGACACGATCCTGAACCGGCACGACAACAACGTCGTGCCGATGACTACGACGATAGCGACCTGCGACCAAGTGGCGCCCTAACCTTGACCGCGCCTGCATGCTGCGAGAAGGTTGTTGGCGCAGCTACTCATGTAGGGGCAGTACTTTCCGGCCTCGACGGTGTCCCGAAGCACCATCGGGGCCTTTTTTCATCCTGGACGACCTATTGCATCGCGATCGAACGAGGGACCCCGTTGCACCCGGGAGCCTCCCCAGCGTACGCGGGACCGCCCCTACGTCTCGTTATCTGGGGATTCCCGCTACCTGACAGTGGGCGACGGGCAAAACGCGTGTACGACGCGCTGTATGTGACGTTTCTACCCTGTGACGCCACACAACGCGCAATAATATTTCAACCACTCCTGGGGACCTCTGCGCTGAGGCGTGATGCGCCCTACGAGCAACCCGTCGGGGGGGGGGCAAAAAAATCAATCAATGCCGCCGGCATTCATGCTCCCTGATCGTGCTTTGCTGCGCGATGGTGTGGCTTAGCACCGAAGCAACTCCCAACATCGTCGCCGCAGAGACAACTATGGCGCTGCGTCGGTTCATGTGCGGCGCCTATGGAGCGGCGGCGGATTTGCGCGCGTAGGGAGCTCGGCGCCCGTCATCCCGCCGCGGCCCCCGCCGCGTTTTGCGCGCGCGCACGCCGTTCGCCGCAGAATTCGCAATCGCAGCCAGGCGGGGGTGGGACTGCGTGCTCTCGCTCTCGCGCCGCGAGCTCGCGCAGCTGCGCTGCCGGAGCCGGGATTTCCGGCAGCAGAGCGTCGATTGCTTTCCCGGAAAGCGTCCGGTGCTCCAGCAGCGCGCGCGCGACGCGCTCGATCCTGTCGTGGTGACGGCGCACCAGAACGCGCGTCATGCGGCGGAGCCTGTCCCGACGGCGGGACCATTCCGCGCGGCTCACGCCCGGATAAATCTTGGGGCCGAGCTCGTCGATATCGGCGAGGTCGAACCGGTCATTGTCGAGATTGCCCAGGTCGAAGCGGTCATTGCTGCGGCGCGTCCCGAGGCATTCAAGTACCGCCTCGCGGCCGGCCATGCTCATCATGACCATCGCGCGGTAGGCGCATGGGAGGCTGCGCAGCACAAGCTTTTTGTTACCGCCCTCCGATATTGGCCGGCGCCAATGCTCCATGGTCGCGGCAAGGTGCGACTTGGAGGCTCCGTAGGACGCAAACATGTGATTGGCAGCGATCGTGGCAGCGCCCCCGAGCAGGCCGAGCACCTGGCGATGACGGCATGCCCCGCCTCGTGATGCGCGGAGCGCTTTAGGCGAGCGCGCCGGTCGATCCAGGCAGCGTGCCGTGCGTACCATTCCATAGCTTTGCGCGCGCTGTTCTCCATGGCCGGTGTCCAGACCAGCGCATTGGCACGTGCCCACTCCCAGGCCCAGCGTTCGCGGACAAGCGTACTGCTGCTGCGCTGATGTCGCCCTCTGAGATGTCCAATTTCGTGTAACGCCGAAGCATACGAGATCCTGGATTCGATTGGCATGATCCTGATCTCTTTGCAGCCTATAAGTGCGTGACACTGCGATGCGCGTCGGCACCATGCATAAATAGTGATCCCGTGCTTCTTGCACAGCTCGAGCACGTGCCGGTGCAGGTGCTTGGTGGTGACTGCGCCCGGTCTGGCCATTGCTGGGGATATCGCGGTAACCCGATCAGGGTGGTCGAGTGGGGGCCCAAACGGCATTGACTTTTGAAAAAGCGCCGTTGCCACAACACCAACAGTCACCTCCCTTGAAGTGAGATCAGGATACGGTCGCGCTGCACCTTTCGCTAAGGCGCCTAAAATCACCGCGCGAACGACCTCAAGGCCGCGCTTCGCGATTAATCCGTTGTGACGAGAAGCTGCTTCCATACCGCGCACAACTTGAGACCGCTCGATCCATCCGCGCCCGACCAATCGGCCAAGTGCATAGGTTTCGGCGTTCAACGCGATCATGCGATGCTTCGCGTTGAGCACACGGCTGGTCGCATTGCGGTACGCGACCAAGGCGAAGCTTTCCTCTCGACTCCATCGCGCGACGGTTTTGCGGTGGTCGGCAATGGCGTCGGCCCATGACCCGCTCGGCACTGAGGAGGTGACTGTTGGTGCTTCGGGAACGATCTTCGCCAGATTTTCGGGAACGTCAGCGATCACCGAATTGCTAAGCCATTCACGACCTGTGGCTGGCGGCGCCACTACGTAAAGCCCGGTCGAACGAACCTCGCCCCAATCGAACACTCGGTTTCGGATGCCTTCGACATAACGGCAGTAGAGATGCCGACCGCCGTTAGGCGTGCTGGCGCATAGGGTCGTCAGGTTGAAAAGTTCGGTCACCTCTGCAGGCGAGTCGATGTCGATCACGACGATGCCGCTCGGTGCCCCGCATGCGATTGCGACATTGGCCTGCGGCCACGTGTGCCACCATCGTTCGATCGTCGCGAGATCGCGGGTTGCAGCATGGACACCACCACGGACCAACGGCACTTTGTCTCGGCACGGCAGCACCGACCAACCGCGGCCGGCATATTGCAAGGCTGCTTCCAGCGCGGTCATGTGCCGCTCCTGTCGCGATGCAGCCATCGCAATTCTGGCGGCCCGCTATGACCGTGATTGAAGACCAACCACGCAAAATCCGTCCGACCACCACCCGGCCGCTCACCACGGGCGATTACCTCTCCGGGCGGCATCGATGGTCTAGGCGTCAACAGATAGATTTTTGCCAGTGGCAACGGCTCAAGCCATCGCGCCGCGTTCATTCGGGCGGTCGGAAAGATGACTGCAGTTTTCCTTGCGCCTAACGTCAGAGCCCGTTCGACAAAAGAGCGTGCCAATCGAAACGGCGGATTAGTGACGATGTCGAAGGCTTCAGCCGGTGCGGATGCAATCAAAAAATCCTGGCGCGACCCGCAGCCATGGTCGGCAATGTCACTTGCAAAATTCGACAAGCCCGCTGCCCGTGCGGCTCGCGGAATTGTGCCTGATCCGGCGGCGGGATCCCAAATCAATCCGGCGAACGGTTCGACAGCGAGACCGTCGGCAGCGGCCACCTCTTTTAGTTCGTCGATTGTGCTGCTCATGCTGTGTTCGCGTTCCCGTCAAACCCGCCAACGACCCGTCATCCCGAAACCATTGAATTTTATACATACTGACTAGTTTGACGGGTTTGACGGGTTAAGAAAATGTATTGGTGGGGCCAGGCACCATTTTTCCTACGGATAAAAATCAACCCGTCACTCGTCAAACCCGTCATATGTGTCATCCACGCGCGCTCCACTCGCTGACGTTAGACCAAGTCCAGTTCGGATAGACTTTCTCCCAGTCGCGGCGGGCTTCGGCGAGCGGCGGAAATATCCAACCCCGGGCAGCCCCGGTGCAATAGTTCTCGCAACCTTTGTCGCGCAAGAACCTGCCGAACTTGGTATCGCTCAAGTGGGTCCGCAAATATGGATACCGTTTACGCGCATTGTCATAGAGATGTGTCGAGAGAACTGTATCGGGGTCGACCCGTGACGGCGTATGGCAACACTCCGTCCTGAAGCAACTGTTCGAACCACTCTTCGATGGGGGATAGACTGTGTCGCGTCTGTTCGGTGAGCGCGCTTGTTCTGTAGACCTCGCGAGGGTGCCAACCGTCTAGGTCCATTCGCTGCAGGTCATACATCATCGCTGCGGCCCCGCCATTCTTGATTTCACCATGCAGTGCCTTGAAATACGCGCGGTCTTCCCGTCTCTTGTCGCTCACGTTAAATGCGGCATAGCGGCGCTCGTATTTTCCAGCGGGCACCACCCATCCCGGCTCTGCAAGCATGATCACGTGCAGCCGATTGGGCACCTCCATCAAGTCATAGCCTTTCGGCTCGACAGACAGTGTGGGCTCAGTGATCATTCGCTGCAGGGCGCCAAGGCATCGCTTGTCGCCTGCCCAATACGCCTCGTCAGCTATGAAGAGGATGCAGTCCCGGTGGTGGGCATTAAAGTGGCCCACGACGTGTTCCTGACTTGATACCTGAAAGGTGTGCGCGCCGAAGATAATTTCCAAGCAGCGTATCAAGGTGCCTTTACCGGTGCCTTTTTCTCCCATCAGAACCAACGCGACTTCCGCCTGACGATCGGGATGCTGGATCGCCCAAGCAATCCAGCGAATGATGTATTGGTATGCCTGGTCATCGTTATTGACGATCACCTCCTTGATGTGCTGTTGGAGGCCCGACCAGTCTCCCTGCTTCGGTTCGACACCCCAGCCTTTCCACGTGTTCAGACAATCGTTGACGACTTTCGGTTTGGCGGGCTCGAAGGTCACGCCACGATACTGCCTGCGCCCTGGATCACTAAGCCAAAACGCACCCAACTGCCTTCGGCCTCTGGTTCGCGCGGAGGGGCTTTACAAATCGATTCGAATAGCGCTGGCGGAAGGCATCAAATGATTGGAACACCAGCATTAGGCGGCTCGTGTCGGTTGGTGAAGGTTCCCAACAAGCAACCACGCACTTGCCACCATAATTCTCGATGACTGCATGTCGTTCGTTTAGCTCCTGCATCAACGCCTTTTGTTCGGCACGCCGGGCGTCGACTTCGTGTTTTCCTAGTTCAGAGTCGTCTTCCATCGTCTGACTCGGCCGGTCGCTGGGGTCGGTCAATTCGCGAGGTCTTTTTTGGCCTTTTCCTGAAAGCGTTTGAGGTTCATTAATCGAGACGACTTTGCTCGATGGGGGCGGCGCTCTGTGTCGCGCCCGCCCAGTCTCTAGCTTCAGGATGTCCTCGTACCGGACCTGCTGCTCTTTGGTCCACTCCGATGCGGACGACCGTTCTTCCATACTCATCGCGGGGTCTCCAGCGCGCGTGCGCCCACGCTAAGTCCACTCGCAATCGTCGCGCGGACTCGACTTATGCCGTCATCAACGACAAGACCACACAATGTCGCCGCGCTCTCAAGTAGCTGCACAGCGTAGTGGTCGCCGTCGACCCGCGGATAGCTTCCGTGCTTTCCCAATTCACACCCCCGCAAGATGCCGTTGACGCCCGGGGCTGCGCGGCCGTTCCTATGCGGTGTCGGGTTTCGACGCACTGATGTTGATGTCTGCGTCAGGCAGCTCGGCGATGATGTCGGCGAGCATGTTCAGGTCCACGATCGTCGCCGAGCCGGCCTTCTTGAAGAGACCCTTGTGCTTGCTGGCGAGACCATAGAGCGCGCTGCGCGAGAGGCCGCTCTCCGCCGTCGCGACGGGGATGCGGCCGAACCGGCGATGAGCTCGTGTCGGGGAGTGTTCGAGGGACACTGGAGGACGCTCCTATACAGTCAGGAGCGTCTATGAATGCACCATCGCCGCTGCAGATGGAGGGGTGATCTTTTTGGAAAATCGTCACCCCTCCGGAACCGCTTGAAACTGCTGATTATTTTTGCTGCGCGCCCCGATATTGGTTGATTGCTTCCAACACCTCTTCCGCCGAGTGTCCCGCGAAATGTTCGCGGACCATCCTGGCCTTTTTGTCCGGCAGCTTGTTTCGCTTGTAAATGGTCTCGATGGTCTGATCGGACAGGCACCAAGCGTGCGCTGCCTTTACGATAGCTGCATCGAGTGATAGGCCCGCCGCGCGGAGCGCTTCAACCAACAAGGTGATCCACTGGTGCTTGTGACGGCGCCCCCGCTCCGGTTTAGGGTGCCCGTCTCGCCAATCTTGCCGCCGCATCGCCCGCATCATCAACTCGACATCGCATTTCAGGATGGCGTCGGGATGAACGTCGGAGAGTTTCGCAGCGAGGGTAACGAAATCCACAAATTCAGACTTTGACAGGCGCACGCGCTCGCGCTCTCGGCGCTCTCTCCATCCCGCTTTCTCCTCATCCGACCACGTCGCGTCGGGATAGTTGCTGAGCGACGGCGGAAGCCTAAGCTTAGGAAACATCGCGCCCCCCACCGAACGCGGCAAGCTTCGGATCAGGCGTGAAGCCGAACCGCGGCGCGCTCTTGCGGATCGCGTCGGCGACGAAGTCCGGCGACATGTGGCCATAGTGCCGCTCGACCATGCGCGTGTCGGCGTGGCCGAGATTGCGCGCCACGACCATCAGCGGCATCCCGCCCATGACGGCGAGCGATGCCCACGTGTGCCGCAGCCCGTGGAACGAGATCGCCGGCTTGATCTTGGCGCGAGCAACTGCCCCGGCCATCGGGCGCAGTTGGTGGGACGCACCCCAGTTACCAAGCAGCGGCTCGCTGCCACCGCGGCCGGCCACCAGTTGGGCAAAGAACGAGCGGCCCTCGTCGGTGAGGACGACGTGGCGTGCCTTGCCGCTCTTGCTTTGACGAACGGCGAGCGTGCCGGCGTCGGGGTTGAAGTCGTGCACCTGCAGCCGGCTCAACTCGCCGTAGCGGGCGCCCGTTTGCAGCGCGGCCTGCACCAGCGGGCGGAAGTCCGGATCGGCCGCATTGATCAGCCGCCGGGCTTCCGCGACCGACAAAAAACGAATACGCGCAGCGTCGACGCCGCGGAACGGCTTCACCTTCCGCCACGCCAGATCGCTCTCGACCTTCCCCTCGGCGAATGCGTGGTTGAGCGCGCTTCGCAGGATCGTCCACATTCGATTCGCCGAGGCCCGCCGCGCCCGTTTGGCGTCCTCGCCGGCTGCCATCGCTCTGTACTGCTGGTCCGCGCCTTTGCGGGTGCGCCGGCGAGGCGGCGCCTTCACCAGGTCGTCGCGCCAGCGCCGTAGGCGCTCGGTGGTGAGACCGGCCACCTTGGCGGCGCCGAGTTCGGGCAGGACGAAGGCCTCGACTCGACAGCGGGTATCGCGAATTGAGTGGGGTGAACGACCGTCGCTCTCCAGGAAGCGCAGGTAGTCGGCGATCGCGTGGGCGACGGTGTAGCCGCCACCCGCTTGCCGGCGCGGGCCGCGGGCGGCGCGCTGCGCCTGTGCGAAGTCGAGGATACGCTGGCCGTCGGCGTCCTCGAAGTCGTCGGCCAGGATCAGCTCGCCGTCCGGGGTGCGCAGGTTCTCGACGGCGTAGCGACCCTCGCCGCGATAACGCCGCACCAGCCACGTGCCGGGGCCGCTGGTGAGCTTGCGGTAGCCGAGGTGCAGCCCAGGCTCGATCAGGCGAAAGGCAGGCTTGTGCCTCACCGGAAGGCGGCTGCGGGCCGTCCTAGTTTCCAGGTTGGCGTCTCTGACCTTGCGTGGCATCGGCGCCCTTTCACCGGGTCCAATCCCGGTCTAATATACGTGGGTGCACGCCCATGTACAAGCAAGCACGAATATGCCCAGCAGTTCAGCCTTTGTCGGGGCTTCCGTGCACAGTGGTGCACAGCCACGCACGCCGTAGTGTCTCTTGTGCGGCGACAACCCGCTGACCAATACGGCGCCGTCGAAGTTCCTCCGGCTCACCGACTATCAGCTGTTCATCCTCAAGCAGTGGGCAGACGGCTGCTTCATCAATGAGATCGACGAGGGCTGGCTCAAGAGCCCGCCCTACAACCCGTTCATGCCGTATCCGACCACGCCGCCGCAGACCGGGCGCGAGCTCGATCGCGGCGTGTTGAGCAACGTGCTCGGCGGCGCCTTCTGCCCCGGCGCCGAGGCGTGCTGGATCATGCGCAACCCGGCGATCTACTGGGAGCCCTACCGGATCAAGGCTGACCGCTCGGTATCGGATTTTCTCGAGAGCGCCGCCCAGGTGAACCAGACGACCGACATCCAGTCCGACTATACGTTCAATGTCGAGAACCCGCTGAGCCAGGACAGCGACTTCGATGTCGGACTGCAGCCGGGCGACATCACCAAGTATTCGGCGGTGCCGTGGCAGGCCGACTTCAACGAGTGCACCACCAATCCGAACGACGTCACCTATGCGGATTGGAACCTGCTCTATCCGGACAGCGAGGACGACACCCTGCTGGCGCGGAGCCGCAAGGTGGTGGCGACCATGTGGTGGCCGGCGCATCGGCCGCTGCAATACGGCGAGGTCACGTCGATCCAGAATGGGCAGCCGCAATACCTGTGGACCATCTGGAGCAAGGGAATCCCGCAGACCGATCAGGGCGACCTCAAGATGGTGACCGAGTGGAGCAAGCTTGGCTTCATCATCCGCAATCCGTTCAATCCGGCGCTGTCGAAGCAGGCCGCCTCGGGGCCGCCGCCTTACGTCTACGTGTCGGTGGAGACCCAGCAAAGATGAGCCGCCGCCCAGCCCCGCGACAGCAAGCAAGGACGCCCGCGATGAGCGACAACCCTTTCGTCGGCACCTGGACCTATCGCAGCCTCCTCAACGATCCCGACGTCAACACGGCGTTCAACGATCTGGAGTTCGGGCGCGGGACGATCGTCATCGCCGAAGCCCCGCTGCAGATCCTCGAGGGCACGATCGGCGGCCCCGGATGGTCGCTTACGCTCAAGGGCGGACGGCAATACGGCAACCCCATGCATGTGCGCTTCCAGGGCACCGGCATCGTCAGCGGCGAGAAGTGGATCTACGACTACGAGGGCTATCTGGTGCCGCATTGGCCGAACGGCGTCGACCAGCGGCCGGCGATCGTCGGCTCGGTGATCCGCACCATTCCGCACGCCGGCGGCCAGCCCGGCACCGTCGCGCCGGCCGGCGTCGTGTGCTCGTTCTACGCGGTACGGGTCGGGTAGACCGTTGGCTGGGCTCGCGCTCGATTTCGACGTAGCGATCGCCGGTGCCGGTCCAGCCGGCTGCGCGACGGCGATCTCGCTCGCCGATTTTGCGCCCGATCTCCGCGTCTGCCTGGTCGACGGCTCCGTTGCGGATGCGGTGCACATCGGTGAGACCGTGCCGCCGCCGATCCGGCGTCTGATCGAGCATCTCGGCCTGTGGCAGCGGTTCCTCGCCGACGGACACTCCCCGTCCTATCGCACGGCGAGCGCCTGGGGCGGACCGCTTCTCGCGAGCAACGAGTTCCTGTTTCAAGCACAGCAGGTCGGATGGCGGCTCGACCGCGCCCGCTTCGACGCGATGTTGCGGCACGCGGCCGCCGCGCGGGTCGCGGCGCATGTAAGGGGAAGCGTCCGAAGTCTTGAGCGCGTCGAGGCCGGCTGGTGTCTCGCCCTCGACGATGGCGCCGTCCTCACCGCGTGCTTCGCAGTCGATGCGACCGGCCGCGCCGCCGTGCTCGCCCGATCGAGCGGCCTCAAGGCCGTCGATCTCGACCGCTTGGTCGGCTGTTACGCCATGTTCGAGGGAGGCGTCGACGATGGTGAGGGCGCGATGATCGAGGCCTTCGCGGACGGCTGGTGGTACACGGCGGCGATCCCGGAAGGGCGACGCGTCGTCGCCTGCATGACCGACGCCGACCTGGTGCGCTCCCTCGATGTCCAGAGCATCGAGGGATTCATGCGGGCGCTTGCGCGGACCGATCACGTGCGCGCCGCGACGGCCGATGCGCGGATAGCGGAACCGCCGAAAGTGCGGCCCGCCGGCTCGCGCTCGGTCACCAGTCCCTCCGGCCTGCCGTTGCTGTGCGTCGGCGATGCAGCCGTAAGCTTCGATCCGGTATCGGGGCAGGGGATCTTCAAGGCGTTGCGCTCGGGCATCTTCGCCTCCTATGCCATTGCCGATCTCCTGCGGCGGAACGACGAAAGCGGCGTCACCCGCTATCGGGCATTTGTGGCCGACGAGTTCTCCGCCTATCGGCAGACCCTGCACGACTACTACGCGCTCGAGCAGCGGTGGGCGGACCGCCCGTTCTGGCGCCGCCGCCATGCGGGCCTTGCCGTGCGCCGACCAGGTCCGACAGCGGACCTCGCCTCGCCCCGGGGCGCCCATCCCTCACTCTAAATTACTGAGAATCCTGTGTCTTCGGGTTTCCCATCTTTTCCATTGACGTATCTACCTTCTAGTAGGTAGATTAAGGAAATGCGGCAAGAGAGAAGGAGCGACCCGTGACACCTGAGATCTATTGGCTGACGCTGACCGTTATCATCACGGCGCTGTTCTGGCTGCCGTATGTCCTCGAGCGGATGGCGGTTCGCGGGCTATGGCCGGCGTTCGCTGGTGCGATCCCGCAGACGCCCGATTCGCTGTGGGCGCAGCGCGCCATCCGGGCGCACCAGAACGCGGTCGAGAACCTCGTGGTCTTCGCTCCTGCCGTGCTCACCGCCCACGTGCTCGGCATCTCGAGTCCGGCCACGCGGGCGGCCGCGGCCGCCTATTTCTTCGCGCGCCTGACGCATTTCCTCGTCTACACGGCAGGCGTCCCGGTCGTACGCACGCTCGCGTTCACCGCCGGATGGGTGGCGCAGATCGTGATCCTCGCCAGCATTCTGCGCTGGATCTGACCATGATTTCCGTAACGGAAGGGCAAATGAGACCCGATGCAGCGGGGCCGCGGCGGCCGCTCGCCATGATCGGCGGCGTCGCCGAAGGCCTCGGCGCCAGCCTTGCGCGGATGCTTGGCGAAGCCGGCTACGACGTGGTCGGCGTCGCCAGGAGC
The DNA here is from genome assembly GCA_963777755.1 of uncultured Alphaproteobacteria bacterium. Lineage (GTDB taxonomy): Bacteria > Pseudomonadota > Alphaproteobacteria > Rhizobiales > Xanthobacteraceae > DATFWC01. The sequence goes on along the minus strand of CAVZSC010000032.1, from coordinate 593,458 downwards.
GAGCGGGTCAAAGCGCAGCTTTCGGCCTTGATTGCGCCCACGGGTCGCTCGTACACCCACGTCCCCTGCGACATCACCGATGCGGCGAGCGTCGGCAAACGGCTGGCGCCATTTTCCGACCGCGTTGCCGTCATGGTTCACAATGCGCACGATCTCCTGATCAAGCCGTTCGAGGAGACGACGTGCGAAGAGTTCGAGCGTGCGTGGCGGGTCGCCTGTCTCGGCGCGGCAACGATGTCACGCATGATCCTTCCGCACATGGCGACGCGCGGGCACGGCACGGTCATCTTCACCGGAGCGACGGCTTCGGTGCGCGGCGCGGCAAAATTCTCCGCCTTCGCAGCGGCCAAGTTCGCCTTGCGCGGCTTGGCTCAGGCGCTCGCGCGCGAGTATGGTCCCAGGGGCGTGCATGTTGCCCATGTGCTGCTCGACGGTCTCGTCTGGGAGCCGCAGACCGAACGGCGGTTCTCGGTCTCCCGGTCGGCCTGCATCGAGCCCGACGCGGCCGCGGCGGCCTATCTGGGTCTCGTCGATCAACATCCGTCGGCGTGGACGCACGAGCTTGATTTGCGTCCATTCGCGGAGCGGTTTTGAGGAGTACTGCGATGGCGAGCGAGCGCATCAACGCGGATTTCTCCAGGCGCGTGGTCGTGGCAACGGATGAGTTGCCGTGGACAGCGTCGCCGCAGGCCGGCGTCGAGCGACGGCTGCTCGACCGGATCGGCGACGAGGTCGCGCGGGCCACGTCGCTCGTCCGCTATGCTCCCTCGGGCGTCTTCCCGGCGCACGATCATGCGCTCGGCGAAGAGTTTCTGGTGCTCGCCGGCGTATTCTCGGACGAGCATGGCGACTATCCGCCAGGCACCTACGTGCGCAATCCCCCCGGTAGCCGCCATTCGCCGCGGACGGGGCCCGGCTGCACGATCCTCGTCAAGCTTCGCCAAATGGACCCGAGTGAAAGGGAGCGCACCGTCGTCGAACTCGGCGCGCGCGCCATGGCGGGACGCCTCGCCCGCCGGGCGTTCGGCGATCGAGCTGTTCGCTTCGCCGGGCGGCAGCGAGCGCGTGACGCTGGAGCGGCTGGCGGCGGGCACATCCTTGCCGGCCGAGGAGGTCGCGGGCGGCGAGGAAATCTTCGTGCTCGACGGGCTGCTGGCCGACGACCTCGGAACCTATGGCGCGCGGACCTGGATCCGCAATCCGGACAGCTTCCGTCGGGCGCTCTGGTCTCCGAGCGGCGCCACTTTCTGGGCAAAGCGCGGCCATCTGTTTTCACCACGGCCCGGCGTGCCGGCGCCATGAGGGCGGCGACGCCGAAGCAGCGCGGCGAGACCGCCGAGCAGATCCTCGATATCGCCCAGGCGCTGATCCAAACTCGCGGCTACAGCGCCATCAGCTACAACGACATCTCCGAGGCCCTGGGGATTCGCAAGGCGAGCATCCACTATCACTTTCCGTCGAAGGCCGATCTCGGCGTAGCCGTGGTCAAGCGCTATGCGGAACGGTTCCAGGCCGCGCTCGACGACATCGCGGCCGATCCGTCCCGATCCTCGATGGGCATGCTTGATTTCTATATGAGCCCGTACCTGCAATTCGCCGAGACCCCCGATACGGTATGCCTGTGCGGGGCGCTCGCCGGCGAGCTCATGGCGCTGCCCGCCGAGGTGCGGTCGGGCGTCGAGGCGTTCTTTGCGGCGCATCAGGCATGGCTGACGGACATTCTCGAGCGCGGTGCGCGGCGCGGCGAGTTCCGGCTCGCCGCGGAGCCCGGACAGACCGCGCGGCTGGTATTCGGTGCTCTGCAGGGCGGGCTCATCGTCAAGCGCACGACCGGCGACATGTCGCAGATCCGGGACATAATTGCGGTGCTGAAGGCCCAGCTGGCGCCGGGCCGCCCCTGAAGGGCCCCCATGATTGTTTTTCCCTGGTCAGGCCATCGCCACAATCGTGTAGAATGCTGTGGGGGCGGCAACCAGGGGATCGGGGCGCAGCACATGACAGGGCAGGGCAGGATCGTTCGGCTGGTCCTCGTGTCGGCGGTGCTTTGGCCCGCCGCCTGGAGCCATGCGACGGCGGAGCCTGCGGCGCGACCTTCGGGCGCCGAGCGTCCGGCCACGGCGCAGCCGCCGGCTACGGCACAGTCGGTGGCTGCGGTCCCGGTTTCCGCGTGCGACCGGCCCGCCTTTCGCGTCGTGGTCGATGTCGGACATACGGCCCAGGTGCCCGGCGCGTTCAGCGCCCGCGGCGTTCCGGAATTCGACTTCAACCTTCGGCTGGCCAAGGAGGTCGAGCGCGCGCTGCTCGACGCGGGCTTTGCGCGGACGGCGCTGCTGGTGACCGAAGGTCGATCGCGCCCCGGCCTGTTCGGCCGCGTGGAGCGCGCCAATGACGTGACGGCCGACCTGTTCCTATCGATCCACCACGACTCGGTGCCGGGCAAGTTCAAGGAGACATGGGAGTACGAAGGGAAGCAGCACCAGTATTGCGACCGGTTCAGCGGGCACTCGATCTTCGTCTCGAACGACAACGTGAATCGTCAGGCGAGCCTCCAGTTCGGTCGGCTGCTCGGCCTCGAGCTGAAGGCGCGCGAGCTGAAGTATACGCCGCACTACACCGAGGCCTTCATGGGCAAATTCCGCCGGGTCCTGGTCGACGCCGAAGCCGGGGTCTACCGCTACGATCAGCTGATCGTGCTGCGCAAGACCCACATGCCCGCCGTGCTGCTCGAAGCCGGCTCGATCGTCAACCGCGAAGAGGAACTGCTGGTGGGCACGCCCGAGCGCCAGGCGCTCATCAGCGCAGCCGTGACCGACGCGGTCGACAAGTTCTGCGCGTCGCGATCGGCGCGGCTCGCCGACCGCACGCGCACCCGCGTGTCGCCGGTGAAGCAGGCGGCGCGACCGGCTGCCGTTCCGCAGCAGGCAACCTCGGTCAAGCGACACTAGGCGCTAAGCCCGGCTATCACCTCGAGTGTGAGAACGCGGCCCCGCTGCAGCGGATCGGCCGCCACTTCTGCGCGACATTGAAACGCGCCCACCTGTGTGCCACCCTTTTCAACAGATCAATCCGAATATCGGGGGAGGCGTATGCGATTCCTTGGGAAATTGGCACTGGCGGCGACGATCGCGATGCTGGCGCCGGCGCCGCTCGCTCAGGCCGATACGTTCAGCATCACGGTCTCGGCCGGCCACGGGCCCCAGCTGCCGTGGATCCGCATGCTCAAGGACTTCTACATGCCGGAGGTCGACAAGCGCCTGAAGGAAGCCGGGGCTAAGCACACCATCGCCTGGAAGGAGGCCTTCAGCGGCACGCTCGCCAAGATCGGCGGCGAGCTCGCGGCGATCGAGGAAGGGATCGCCGAGATGGGCTGGGTTTACACCATCTTCGAGCCCGCCAAGCTGCCGCTCCATTCGGTCACCTTCATGGCGCCGTTCGGCAGCGACGACGCCCAGCAGGTGAGCCGCATCATCTACGAGCTGCACCAGGAGGTGCCGGAGCTCAACAACGAATGGGGCAAGTACAAGCAGGTGTTCCTCGCCTCGGTGGCGACCGATACCGACTACATCCTCACCAAGTTCCCGGTCGCCAAGATCGACGACATCAAGGGGCGCAAGATGGGCGCGTCGGGGTCGCTCGCACTGTGGATCGACGGCATCGGCGGCGTCCCGGTGCACGGCGACTTCGCCACGCATTTCAACAACGTCAAGACCGGCGTCTATGACGGGCTGATCGCCTTCTCGACCGGTTTCTATCCCAACAAGCTGCACCAGGTCGCCCCCTACGCGACCCGCATCGACCTCGGCTCGATGGTGATCGGCTGCGTCAGCATCAACAAGCCGTTCTTCGACAAGCTCCCGCCGGAGGTGCAGAAGATCTTCCGCGACGTCGGCAAGGACTACATGGACAAGGTGTCCGGCCTGCTGATGACCCTCGCCAAGGATTTCGAGAAGAAGATGGCCGACGAAGGCGCGAAGTTCTCGCAGCTTCCCGCCGAGGAGCGCAAGCGCTGGGCTGCCACGATGCCCAACATCGCCAAGAACTGGGTCGAGCGCAACGAGGCGCGCGGCGCGCCGGCGAAGAAGGTGCTCGCCGCCTACATGCAGAAGCTCCGCGACAACAAGGTCCAGCTGGTGCGGGAGTGGGACAAGGACTGAGACCGCATCGTCATGGCTGATCTCGCAAGGCGCCCGGGCAGCGCGCTTTCGCGTGCGCTCTCCCGCGCGTTCGAGGGACTGTTGCTGTTCCTCAACTCGATCGGCACATTGTGGATCTTCGTGCTGATGCTGGTCATCAACGTCGACGTGATCGGGCGCACCGTATTCACGGCGCCGCTGCCTGGGGTCCCCGAGCTCGTCAAATTGTCGATCGTTGCGATCGTGTTCCTGCAGATCGGCCATACGCTGCGCTCGGGTCGCATCACCCGCGTGGATACGGCGCTCGAGAGCCTTCGCCGCAAGCGCCCGCGCGCCGCCGCCGCGCTCGAGGGCGCCTACAGTTTGATCGGCGCCGCCTTCTTCGTGATCCTCCTGTGGGCGTGCACGCCGTTGTTCGTCCGTGCCTGGGAGCGCGGCGACTATGCGGGCGTCGAGGGCTATGTCACCTATCCGTATTGGCCGGTCTACCTGATCCTGCTGATTGGCTCGGCCTGCTCGGCCTTGCAGTATGCCGTGTTCTCCTGGAACGAGCTGTCGCGCGCCGCCGGCTTTCGCCAAGATCCCTCCTCGGGGGCCATCGCGTGACCGGCGCCGAGATCGGCTTCCTCTCCATCGCGGCGATCCTGGTCCTCATCTACACCGGCATGCATGTGCCGGTGGTGCTGTGCGTGGTGTCGCTCATCGGCGTGTGGGCGATCCGCGGCAGCTTCGAGCAGGCTTCCAAGCTGATGGCGCTCGCCGCCTCCGACGCGATCTCGAGCTACGATTTCGGCGTCATCCCGTTGTTCGTGCTGATGGGGCTCCTGGTCAGCGTCGCCGATCTCGGGCGCGACGCCTTCGTCGCCGCCAACGCGCTGCTCGGGCGCGTCAAGGGCGGGCTCGGCGTCGCCACCGTCGCCGCCAACGCGGTGTTCGCCGCCGTCACCGGCGTGTCGATCGCCTCCGCGGCGGTGTTCACCAAGATCGCCGTGCCTGAGATGATGCGGCTCGGCTATCAGCCGCGTTTCGCGGTCGGCGTGGTGGCGGGCAGCTCGGTGCTCGGCATGCTGATCCCGCCGAGCCTCCTGCTCATCATCTACGGCCTGTTGGCCGAGCAGTCGATCGGCGATCTGTTCATCGCCGGGATCGTGCCCGGCCTGCTGCTTGCCGCCGCCTTCATCGTGCAGATCGTCGCGACCGCGATCGTCGCACCGAAGCGCGTCTATGTGGGCGGAGCGAGCGAGCCGGCGCCGGAGATCAGGATCGGCGCCGCGCTGTTGCAGCTCGCGCCGCTGGTCGTGCTCGCCGGCCTCGTCATCGGCGGCATCTATGCGGGCTGGTTCACGGCGACCGAATCGGGCGCGGTGGGCGCGCTCGGCGGACTCGTTCTCGCGCTGTGGCGGCGCAAGCTCGACTGGAGCGGCCTGTGGCGGGTGCTCACCGAGACCGGCCAGGTGACGGTCTCGATCCTGTTCGTGGTCATCGCCGCCAACATCTACAGCCGGCTGATTGCGCTCACCGGCATGCCCGGCCTGCTCGACAGCTGGGTCACCGGCGCGAACCTGGGGTTCTTCACGTTGCTCCTCGTCTACTCGATTCTCATCGTGCTGATGGGAACCATGATCGATGCGGTCTCGATCATGCTCATCGTCGTTCCGATGTTCCTGCCGCTGGTGAAGAACTTCGGGGCCGACCTGATCTGGTTCGGCATCGTGACCGTGGTGGCGGCGGAGATCGGCCTCTTGACCCCGCCGTTCGGCCTCTCGGTGTTCGTCATCAAGAGCACGCTCAACGACGACCGCCTCTCGCTCAACGAGATCTTCAAGGGCGCGCTGCCGTTCGCCGCCACCATGTTCGTCGTGCTGATCCTGATCATCCTGGTGCCGCGCATCGCGACCGTGCTGTTGTAGGGCTCGGTTTCATAGTGGACGACTATATCTCGCCCGAATAGTTGACTTTCCGCGCGCGCGCGGATTATCGTACCCCTGGTTGCAGAAGGTGGTCTCTCGGAAAAATCCCTGTAGCCTGCAAGACGCGTAGAGAGACGCGCCGCAGCCGAAACTCCCTGCGGCACTTGCCGAATATCAGCTGCCAATCCGACCTGACAGGGCCGGCGCTCGCGTGCGCCGATCCGGCAACGCGCGCAGCGTCTGAAACACATGTCCGGGGGGACACCCGATGATCCAGTTCAATCGCGATGCGAGCGGCCTCTATCTGTCGGACACGCGGGACAACGCGCGCATCGCATTCCTGTTCTCGGATGAGGGGCGCACCGACCCGACCTTCCAGCTGACTGCGCAGACCTGGGGGGTCCGCGAGTTCCCGGGCTTCTTCGCGTTCTTCGCGCCGTCCAAGACCCGCAACTGGAACGATTTCGCCACCATCCTGCGCAAGGCGTTCGCGCCGAATCCGGCGCCGCAAGTCGGCTGGTTCCCCGACCCGCCGACCCTCCCGAACATCATCCTCATGCGCGCCGCAGGGACGACGCCGCTGGCGAACCCGTTTTCGCTCCAATTCCGCAAGAGCGCGGTCTTTGACGCGCAACCCGATCCGCGCCGCGGCTCGCCCGTCCTGTTCGACGACACGACCAACAGCCTGACCGTCACCCGGCCGCAATCCCTGCAGCTGACGCTCGCCCGGCCGGCGGGCTCACCGCTGCCGATCCGATCGACCGCCGCCAGCGTGGCGCTACCGATGGCCGGCCCGCTCGGCGGCACCGCCAACGTGATGTTTCAGCTCAAGGAAAGCGATCTCGCCCAGAACGAGGCGGGTGTCATGTTTTTCACGCCGCCTCGGAACGGTACCCCGCTCGGTGCGCTGCGCTATCCGGTGTTTCGCCCCTCCGCGGGCGCGGCGACTCCGTTCGCCATGAGCCTGACCCTCGACATCGTCAATCCGCTCGATCCGCTGCGCAGCTTCTTCCAGTTCGTCGACCCGACACTCGGCTCCTATTTCGTGACCGCGATGGGCCAACCGTTGGCGCTCAACACCGTCAACGATGACCAGATCGCCAATACGAGCCGCCTGGTGTTCCGCAGCCGGCCGGTGAAGAGCGCATCCGACCAGGACTTCTACTATCTGACGCCGGCCGGTCAGTTCACGCTTGCGGCCGACGGAGGCGCCCAAGCGTCATCGGCCGGCGTGCGCATGCTGTGCGGCGTGACCGGGACCGAGTTCCTCCAGGTCGGGCTCGACGAGACGCTGCACGCGCTGGAATTCGACCCGGACAACGCCGCCTGGCGGATCGACCCGCCGCAGGATCCCACCGCCGCGGTGTTTCTCGACGCCACGGCGACGACCGCCTGGGCGCGCATCCTGACGGATGGCGGCTCCTATGTCGCCCAGCCGGAGCGCGCCCCGTTGTATGCCCCAAGGAAGAACGGCGCGTCCGCCGCGGCGGCTCCCTCCGGCCTGTCCGTTTATGTGCTCGGTTTCAAGCCGACCGACGTCTGGCAAGCGCCCAAGGATCCCGAGGACGCCCCGCTGGTGCCGCTCGTTCCCTATGCGGGCCTCGATTTCACCGGCGAGCCGGCGCTGCTGACGACCTATCTCGACATGGAGGCGGGCGCGCTCAACCCGACTCGCGCCAACAAGTTTGTGCCGGCGAAGCCCTCGCCCACGCCGTCACCCACCCCGGCGCCCACACCATCTCCCGCTCCCGCGACGCCGTCGGCGATGACGCCGCAGGGCACGCTGGTCGGATTGAAGGGCGACCCCCCGGTCTGGGACTCGCTGCAGATCGCCGTCAGCGCCAGCGGCATTCTGGGCTTCGACGCCATGGGCCCGTCGATCCAGAAAGCCGTCCAGCAGAATCAAATCTTCACCGTCATCAGCGTCGACCCGCAGACGACCACCGATCCGATCGCCAAGGCACCTCCGCTGTTCGGGTTCGACAAGCGCCATCTCGAGATCGGCGATTGGACGTTCGACCTCTCGCCTGCCGGCCAGCCGGCGCCGGACGGCACGCCGCCCATCTTCATCATGAAGTTCTACCCCGGAAAGGCGATCAAGGAACTGGTCGGCGAGCCGCGGCTGTGGTCGCAGCCCGACACCTTCAATGCGAAAGGCTCGTTCAGCGCCGACAAGGCGAGCACCTATCTGGCCGAGCTGATCGCCACCGCCGAAGCGGCTGTCGCCAAGGACAAGAACTCGCTCTACGTCAACTTCTGTCAGGTGGTCGCGGACAAGAATTTCAACGGCATCCTCGCGGTCAACTGCAACATGGCGCTCGATGTGTTGCCGACGGCGATCAAGGCCGTGCTCGGCGGCATGAAGAACCCGGGGGTCGACGGCTTCCGCGTCCACCACGTCGGCATCGCCATCAACGATACCAATCCGCAAAACCCCGACCTCCAGCTCACCCAGAGCTCGATGTTCGCGCTGGTCGACTACGAGGCGCAGGCGGACAAGGGGGGCGCGGCGAGTGGCGTGTCGCTCGACTACGGCTTCGGCGTGCAATACCTGCGCGCGCTGTTCCTCAATTCGGAGCTGCGCAGCTTCGACTGCAAGATCAACCTTACGCTCAACAAACTGTTCGAGGTCGGCGTCACGCTCGGCGGCGGCCTGGGGGCGGCGGCGGCCGCGGACGGCGGCAACGTGGTGGCCATCACCGGCTCGTACCAGGATCACAGCGGCGGCGCCGGGCAGGGCGGTGGCGTCTATTCGTTCGTCGCGCAGGGAACGTTCAACTTCAACTTTGCGCAGAACAACTACCTCAAGAGCATCACGCTCACCAAGCTGCAATTCTCCTTCGACCAGGAGACGCAAACCGGCTCAGACGCGCAGCCCTCCTATACGTCGACCACCAGCCATATTGTGGCGCATTTCGGCATCTGGGGCAGCATCGTCTTCAACAATCTCCAGGCGTTGGACGTCTTCTCGTTCAAGCAGCTCACGTTTTCCGATCTCGGCATCAACCTCGGCTTCGACCTGACGATCTACCAGAAGGCCAAGCCGACCGATCCCCCGCCGCCGCAGCCGTCGACCGCCAACCTGGCGCTCTCGTTCGAGCCCGGCGACCTGCGCCTCGACCTCGGCAACTCGCCGCCGCGCCAAGGGGACAACAGCCTGCTCAGTCTCCTGCCGTTCAAGCTCAAGTCCTTTCTCTATTCGCAGAAGGCCGACCAGACGATCGAGAGCCTGAACTACTACGCGCTCGAACTCGATCCCCGGCTTCGACAAGGGCAAGCTGGTCGACACGTTCAACTACGCGCTGATCTTCGATCTCGATCTCGGTTCCGTGGGCGGTCTGGTCGGATCGCTGGCGGCATTCAAATTCAGCTTCATCGTCGGCTGGACCAACTCAGGCGGGCTCGCGTTCGGCGTGCAGCTGCCGCAGGTCAACGGCAAGCTCGAGATCAAGATCGAGGGCGTGCTCACGATCTCGATCCAGGAATTCGTCCTCGAATATGCGACCGGGTCGGACCCCGCGATTCTCGTCGTCGGGATGCACGACTGCAGCATCGAGGTCCTGGGCAAGCGGCTGCCGCCGGAAGGCACCGTCAGCCTCGCCATCTTCGCGCCGAGCGCGGGCGCGGATCAGATCGGCTGGATCGGCGCCTACAACAAGGGCCAGGACGGCGGCAAGAACGGCGGCGACGCGGCCCCCAGGGCGCTGACCGACCAGAACGGCGGCGGCAACGGAAACGGAGGCGGCAGCAAGGCCTTCGACCTCGACTATCTCGGCATCGGCCAGCGCGTCGGGCCGGATCCCAAGAAGCCGCCGGACGATTTCGACAAGTTCCTGAAATTCATGCAGGACGATTTCTGGACGGCGCTCAAGAACAAGAAATACGCCGACATCTATCATCCCGACGGCAAGTGGATCTTCCTCGCCCATTTCACCCTGCTGGAGAAGATCGAGCTCGGATTCGTCTTCTACGACGTGACGCCGTTCTACGCGCTGTTGCTCAGGCTGACGGCGGGCGGCGCCAAGGGCTTCTCGATCGAGATCATCTACACCAAGGTCACCGACACGATCGGGCGCTTCGCCACGACCATCGGCCTCCCCGACAGCCTGCGCACCTTCCAGGTGGGCGCGGCTTCGGTGACGTTGCCGAACATCTCCATCGACATCTACACCAACGGCGACTGGAAGGTCGATCTCGGCTTCCCGAACGGCGACGACTGGAGCGTCTGCTTCCGGGTGGAGGCGCAGGCGGGGCCCGTCCCGGTCACCGGCTCGGGCGGCTTGTACGTGCAAAGCCTGAGCTCGGCGACCGATCCGGACGTGTTCACGCGCAAGGACTACGCCAGCATCCTCGGCTTCGGCCTGGCGGCGCGGCTCGGCGTTGGCAAGGATTTCACCGCCGGACCGTTCAAGGCGGGCGTCAGCGTCACTTTCTTCGGCATCATCCAGGGGGCAGCCGGCTATCTGACCGGCGGCATCGGCGACCTCGCCCGGGAGCCCGACGCGCTGTCGCTGCAGGGGCAGTTCGGCATCATCGGCGAATTGTACGGCTCGCTCGATTTCGTGATCATCCAGGCGAGCGTGAACGTGCGGCTCGAGGCGAGCATCGGCATCATCCTGCTGCTCGAGCCGAGCGTGAGCGGCCGCGACGGCTCGATCCTGCTCTACATCGAGGCGAGCGTCAGCGTCAGCGTCACCGTGACGATCGACCTGTTCCTGTTCTCCATCCACATCAGCTTCAGCTTCAACGCCTCGTTCCGCTTCGAATGGCAGCTCGCCGGATCGGGCTCGGCTCACCAGGCGCGGGCGCTGTTCTTCGCCGACATGCGCGCTGTGCGCCTCCAGGGCCGCGCCGCGCGGGCGCTCGCTGCGCCGGCCATGGGTCTGTGCCCCGACCTGCCGTCCGCGCTTCCCTTCATGTTCCTGCCCGAGATCACCGTGGTGTTCGCGGATGCGGCGAGCGCCGGCGCGCCGTGGCTCGTCACATCGCTCGCCCTCGAATACGACAACAGCCCGCCGGGCAATCCGACCTACAATCAGTTCAAGCCGTTCGAGGCGGTGACGACGCAGCTCGCGACCTTCGCGCTGATCCACGCGCTCGGCCTGTCCGGCTACAACGCCGAGGTCCCGCTCGACTCCGACCCGCAGAGCGGAACCATCGGGCTCAAGGACATCGACAGCGCGCCCGAGATGCTGACCGGCTGGATCGATTACGACGCCGTGCTCGGCCAGCTCGCCAATTTCGCCGGAACGCTCGCCGTCCCGCACTACCCGGTGGACGTGCATGTCTATGTGGCCGGCATGCCCATGCTGCCGTTCCTCACCCTTTCCACCAAGGGCAGGACGGACGGGAGCGGCAACGCCGCGGAGCTCGACTACCAGTTCGCCTCGAAGAATGCCGTGCCGGCCAGCTACCTCAAGACCGTCAACGATTATTTCAACCAGCTGTTCGTCAACCGCACCTCGGATTCGAGTCACGCGCTGATGCTTGCCGCGCTCGACGACACACCGACGCCGCTGAGCCAGGAGATCCTCCTCGACTATTTCAAGGGCCTGATCCGCGCCGCCGTGCATCAGCTTCTCGTCACGCTGCAGGACCTCAACGCGAAGGACCCCACGGTCACCCAGGCGCCGCTCGACATGTTGTTCCGGCAGGCGGTGGGCGCGGGGCGGTTCCAGGCCCTCGCCGGGCAGATGTCGAGCGTGATCCGCGGCGGCGTCCGGCTGCCCGATACGGCCGGCCTCACGCTTCCCGACAGCTCGGCGCCGGCCGCCACCAATCCGCTGTTCGCCCTGCTGTGGCAGGAATTTCCCGTCGGCGGCTTCGCCGACAAGAAGGCCTACACGATCACCCTCGCCAACGTCGACGCGACGCAAACCTGGCTCGCCGCCAATGCGACGTACACGCTCACCAACGACGACCACGGTGTCGCGCCCTTCCAGAACCTCCACGAATCCGATGTAGCAAAGCCGAACCCGCCGGCGCCCATTCCGCTGACGCAGGTCGGGCCGCAAGCTTTCCCGTTCCGGAATGCCATCGTGTGGACGAAGCCGAGCAGCGACGTGCTCAGCCTGCGCCCATTCCCGCCGAGTCTGGCGCGGCTGCAGGTCGCCGAGGGCGCGGCCGCAATCGACGTATTGATCAAGTCGCGTCCGACCGGTGGAGCCTATCTCGCCAAGGGCACGACGCTGGCCGCAGGTCAGATCACCTTCGCGACCAGGATCGACCTCACCATCAAGCAGATCCCCGCCGCCGAGCAGGGCCAGTTCCTCGCCAACGTCTTTGCGCTCAGCGGCGCCAGTCAGGCGGACGAGGCGTTGCTCGGCCGCATCCTCGCGGTGCTCAAGGCAGGCGAGCGCCCGATCCAGGCGATCAACATCCTGTATCCGCCCGGACCCAATCAGCCTGGCCTCGCGTCCGACGATCTCGCCGGCGCGCTCACCGAGGTGTTCGTGCTGCGCACCAATACGACCTCGGTGTCGCAACCGCCGCAGGCGCTGCGCGCGCTGGCGGCCACGGTCCCCACCGGCGTGTCGGTCGGTGCGGATCTGAGCCTGACGGACGACGGCGGCTACGGCTTCCTGCAGATCATTCAGCAGGCGACGGTGACCAATGCGCCCGGCTACTACCTGCGTTACCGCGGCGATAAGGATTCGCTCGATCCGAAACTGTTCGCCAACGGCCCGGCGACGCTGACCCTGCTGGTGACCTATCTCCCCGGCCAGGGCACCAACCAGGACGGGTCGCCGCTCGCCATCGAGCCCTACTACAACGCGATCGCCCTCGATCTGACCAAGGCGGCGCCGGGCCTGCTGTACTATGCGGAGACCACCGATCCGGCGCTCGCCACGCGGCAGGTCAGCCTCGCCGCCGGGACCTTCGGCGTCGAGCTCACGCGCCCCGACAGCGTCATGCAGCTCAAGGCGATGCCGGCGCTCGCCGCCGGTTCGGGCGCCGCGGCACCGCAGCCGCGCGCGCAGGCGATCAAGGCGATGCAGGCCGCCGGCATCACCGATGCGGATCGGATGCGCCGGATGCTGCTCGACGCGGGCAGCATGCCGGCGGGATTGAATGCGCTCTACAGTCTCGTCACCTACCAGGTCCAACCGTCGGCCGGTTTCGTCGCCAGCAACCTGTCGGCGCCGTTCCAGCCGCAGAAGCCGGATGCCGATCACCCGATCGGCGCCTACCGGATCGTCGCCCCGCTCTACAACGTCGCCCAGGCCAATCAGGCCCTTCCGCCCGGCACGCCGCCCAATCGCTATGCCGGCATGGGCGATGCGTTCGCGCTGTCGTTGATGGTCAACGACGCGTTCGGCAATCAACTGCCCACTGCGCTCCCCTATGCGGACAAGAATTTCTATTTCGACCCCATCGTTCCGCTCGATCAATGGCAGGGGATCGTCCCGAGCTACGATTTCGCCCGCCGGCAGAAGGGTGTGCTCGACATCCACCTGAAGCCCGACAGCGCGGCGTTCGACAAGATGTCACCCGATCAGCGGGCGGCGGCGCTGGCGCACTACCGCACCATCGCCGACCAGATCGGCGGACCGGGCATCTCCTTCTACGTCGAAACCAATCTCGCCCTGCAGGCGGACCAGAGCTTCGTCGTCCTGCCGCTCGGCGCGGCGGACGCGCAGAAGATCGCCGCCCTGGTGGCCGGCATGGTCGAATATCTCCAGAACAGCGAAGTTCCGCTGCCGGCGCCCGTCGACCTTTCCATCGCGGTGTCGGGGCCGGGAGCGCTCTCGTCGGCGTTCGAGATCGCGGTCTCGTTCGGAATCGAGCGCGATGCCAATCTGATCTCGCCTTACCTGAAGGACGCAAGCAGCGCGATCATCGTCCCGGCCGCGCAGAACGTCGCGGCCGCCATCGTCGCGGCGACCGGCGGCGCCAGCCTGATCGCCGGCTTCGCCGATGATTTCGCGGTTGCGTTCCCCGCGCAGCGCCTCGCCATCGGCCTCAATGGCGCAAGCGCGCCGCAGCCGCAGTCCAAGGCGATGCTCGCGCGCAGGCAGCTCAGGGCGCTCGGGCTTCCGACCGACGGAACCGGTGGCGGCCGCGCCGGCACGCAGTCGATCTGGGCGGTCGCCGCCGCCCTCCTCGACGTGTCGATCGGGGCGAGCCCGCAAGCGGGGCCGCGCTTCCTGTCGCCCAAGCCGCTCAGCAACGTGCTCAGCGGCGGCATCATCCCGGTGCCGACGTTGCCGAAGGCCCTCCAGCCCCCGTCATGGCCTACGAACAAGCAGCTCGTCGACGTCGATCTCGACCAGTACAATCGCGTGTTCTTCCAGGCGGTGGACGACGCGCTGGCCCCTGCTTCCGCGGCGCAGGCCTTCGCAAGCGACCGCACCACCTACGAGGCGATCGCCAACGGTCGTGCCAACATGGCGGACGGCTATGCGGACAACGAGGTCGACTGGCTGTTCCCGGCCCCGGCGCAAGCCCCCTATACGGAGGCGCAGATCAAGGCGGCGCGCGATGCGTTCGGCCAGCAGATGCGTGCCGCGCTGCAGAGCGCCTATTCGGTGGACACGATCGTCCAGTACGACGTCGCCTGGAACAGCACCGTGCCGGCCGACGCCGACGGCACGATCGAGCTGTTCGGCCAGGTCGAGGCCACGGTCAGCGGCACCTATTCCTGCAACGGCACGACCGTGACGGCGACGGCCTCCGCGCCTCACTACCTCGCGCCGAAGGACCGCATATTGATCGTGTTCACGCCCGACCAGGACGGGACGGCGCCGGCCGACGGCCTCTACCAGGTCGACACGGTCACCGAGACGACATTCACCATCACGACGGCCAAGCCAGGGTCGGGTACCGGCAGCTTCACCGCCACGCGGCAGAATGTCGGGCTCTCGACCGCGCATGTCGGCGTGAGCAGCCAGGGATCGAGCCTGCTCACATTCCTGTACGGCAATCCCGATGCGGCGGATGCCGCAATCGTGCCGTTCGACCTTCGCCTGAACGTCACCAACCTGCAGTATTTCCTGGGGCCCGCCGGCTCGCCCGACGAGGCCCGCCCGTCGATCTGGCTGCAACTGGTCCAGCCGCTCGTGCCGCACATCGGTCCGACGGGTACGCCGACCCGGATTCCGGTTGTCCTGCGTCAGTATCCGACGCCGCCGACGCTGGTCGGCCAGTCCGGCCTGGCGTTCACGCCGACCAATCCTTCGGGCAACCCGCTGGCGGATGCGGCGGACTGGAAGTACGGCCTCACCTATCAGGCCGCGCTCGCCGCCCAGGATCAGATCAACGCCAACATCACCTACAACACCAATCTCAGGTCGTCCGGAGGCGGCAACCAGCTTCTGCGCACCGCCGCGATCGGCGACGGGCCGCCGTTCGACCTGTTCACCGGCCTCGCCAGGTTCACCGCCGTCTATGGCGTGATCCGGCCGATCCTGCCGAACCTCTCCGATCCGCACTGGGGCGACGCGGTGCAGGTGTTGGCGGACCGCGTCGGCGAGGTGACGACGAACACCAACTGGCATCCGCGGCTGGGGTTCGCGGCGCGGTCGTCGGGCTTCGCCAACGTCACCGACAGCTATGTGGTCACCGACCTTCCGAAGAGCCCGGGCAGCGACGCGCGTGTCATCACGTTGCAATGGCCAGCAAGCCAAGGTCAGTCCACCTTCGCCGGCGTGACCTTGGCGGTGACGGCGCTCGATCCGACGAATGCGGCCTTCCCGCAACCGTCCTCTGCCTATCCGGGCCAGACCACGACGTCCCTGCCGGACGGGGACGGCCTGCAGGTCGCGGTGCCGGATGCCCCGGTGGCCGAGGGGATCGGCGTAGCGCACCTGGTGGAGGTGGACAGGCTCAACGTGCTTAGCGTGGAGAACGCGATCGCGGCGATTCAGCTCGAGCGCAACCTGATCACCTTGAACGGGCAGCAGGTGGTACCCGAGTTCGTCTACAAGACCACGTTCGCGCAGCCGGCCCAGCCGGTCACGCCGTTCATCGACAACACGACGGCGCTCGACGTGACGAGCCTCCCGGACATGGGGCAGGGCGCCGCCTGCCCGGTGTCGCCGAAGAGCCTGTGCCAGCGCATCTACACGATCATGCGCAACCTGTTGGCCGATCCGGTGCAGGCGCCGTCGCTCAAGGCCGCGCATGCGGCGGCAGGCGTGACGAGCGGAACGACCCGCCGCCTCAAGGTCGCATGTTCCTACCGGTTCCCGGTGGCGGCGGTCGTCGGCGGGAGCGACACGTCGATTGCCCCGCTGGTGCCGATCGTGCTGGCGCGCTCGTTCGACATCGACGGGCACGAGGCGGACCAGGTCTCCGACTTCGCCGTCATGTACGCGGACGCGATCACGACCTGGGCGAAGGACAACGGCGTGGTGCTCGGGCCGCAGGCGACGCCCAAGGGCGCCGTGCTGGTGTTCGACATCACGCTCTATGCGGCGCTCGCCGGCGTGAACACGCCGGTGCTGCGGCTCGGGAACCTGGAGCTGACGCTGACGGATATCGATCCGGCGTGACGCTTTGTGTAGACGGTAGGGTGGGCAACGGCGCAATGCTGAGCCTCGCCGTGTGGGCAAAATCGCTTTGCGCCGTTGCCCACGCGGCCGCGGCCACAGCAGGCGATTTTGCCCACCCTACTTGGCCCAGAAATACTAGATGAAATTGCTCGCGGCGATCGCGCCGGTCGTGCCGGTGATGTCGAGGAGCAGGTCGGTCGGATCGTCGAACTGGCCGGTGAGGCCGGCGCCCTGGTTGTCGATGGCGAGGTAGCTCCGGCCGTTGAAGGTGAACTGGGCCGCCACGACCGGCAGAGGGATTCCCGAGCCGCTGGCGAGCGCGAACGCCCCGGCGATTGCCGTGTCGGCGTTTTCCGCGAGGTTGTTTCCGGTGGTCGAGCCGCTGAAATTGACGGCGAAGTTCACCGTCGTCGGCGTCTGGAACCGGTCTTCCGCCCAGTTCACGTCGGTGATGAATTCGACCGGCCCGCCGCCCGCCGCATTGTCGCCGTCCTCGGCGGCGCTCAGATAGGCGAACACGTCGCTGCCGGTGCCGCCGGCGATCGTGTCGATGCCGAGGCCGCCGCGGATCGTGTCGTTGCCTTCGTTGCCCTGGATGGTCTCCGCGCCCGAGCCAGCAGCGACCGTGTCGTTGCCCTGGCCAGCGAACATCGTGTTGGCGCCGGCGAGGCCGACGGCGGCAAGCGTATCGTTTCCCTCGTTGCCGAACACCAGGTTGGCTTCCGACACCGTTCCGAAGAAGACGCAGTCGTTGCCTGCGCCGCCGACGTCGGTGATCCCGCTGAACGTGCCCACGTTGAACGTGTCGTTGCCGCCGTTGCCGAACACGATCGCGGTATTGTTGAGGAAGCCGATGAAGCTGTCGTTGCCGTCGGCCGAGTCGATCCCGCCGACAATTGTCGCCGCTTGGCCCGACGAGCCGAGATCGACCGTATCGGCGCCTTCGTCGCCGAACACCAGCGGGTTGCCGGAGGTTGCGGTGATGATCGAGTCGTTGCCCTGGCCGGCGAACACCGTGTCGTTGCCGCTACCGCCTCCGGCGTCGACCGTGTCGTTGCCCTGGTTGGCGAAGATCAGGTCGCTCGCGCCCGCGGCCGCGATGCAGTCGTTGCCGAAGCCGCCGATCACGCAGTTGGCGCCGGCGGCAGCGTTGATCGTGTCGTTGCCGCCGTTGCCGAACAGGAGGTCAGCCCCGCTGCCGGCGAGGATCGTATCGGCGGCGTCGGAGGAGTCGTTGCCGCCGACGACCGTCTGCCCGGCGCTCGACGCGCTCGTATCCACCGTGTCGGCGCCCGCGTCGCCGAACAGCACCATCGCGCCGATGTTCCCGGCCGCGATGATGCAGTCGTTCTCGGTGGCGCCCGAGACGGTGCCGGTATTGCCCGCCTGCAGCTGGACGGTGTCGTTGCCGGAATCACCGAACACCTGGGCGCTGCCGGCGCCCGTCAGGATGCAGTCGTCGCCCGCCAGGCCGGCGATCGTGCCGGGCCCGGGATCCGCCGTCTGGCTGAGCGTATCGTTAGCGCTCGTGCCGGTGACATTGTAGGCCACGCACTCACCTCCCTGCTGCTCGCCGCCCGCAGCGAGGGACGCGTCGGATCACATGGATCTGATGGCCCCAGTCCGGCCCCCACTGGGCAGCCACCTTACCTCAAGTTGCAATATTTCGCAAACGATCCCGCCGAGGATTCCCGCTCCTCATGCGACCGGCTCTGGGGTTCCCCGCCGGAGATTGGCGTCCGGGCAGATCGACGGGGCCGGGGCATCGCCGCGCAGCAGCGCCTTGCGCGCCGCCCATTCGGTCTCGGGGTCGAGCGTTTCGAGCACCTGCACGTCGCCAGCGGCGAGCACGGCGATCGGCACGCCGTCGCGGTAGAGCAGGCGGTTGCCGGTGAGCGCGGCGAGCCGCGGTCCGGGCGTGAGGATGCCGACGAGGTTGAGCGGGTCGGCGCCTGACACCGAGATCCACGCGCCGGACGGCGCCTGGCGGCGGATTTCGCGCAGCATGCCGACCGCCTCGGGCAGCGCGAACTGCTCGCCGGCGAAACCGGCGACGAAGCGGCCGCCGCGGATGTCGCCGCGACCTTCGAGCCGGCGGTAGACGCGCAGGAGCTCGCGCCACGGCGGCAGCCACGCCGCCTCGCGCTCGATCGCCCGCCAGAACACCACGCCGTAGCGGTTGAGCAAGGTGCGCGCCGCGTGCTCCACCGCGTCGGCCTGGCCGTTCGGTGCCGCCGGTCCTGCCGCCGGACGACGCAGGAGCGCCCAGCGCCCCGCATCCTCCATGCCGAACAGGGCGGTGCGCCCGCGGCGGCGCCCGCCGGCGAACGGTTTTCGCTCGGCCGATGGGATGAGCAGCGCCCGCAAGCCCGCGAAGCTGTCGGAGTTGACCAGGCCGAGCGCGACGAGCTCCGCCAGCGCCTCTTCGAGCTGCGAGCGCAGCAGGCCGGTGCCGGCGGCCAGGTCGTCGAAGAACGAGGCGCCCTGCTGGTGGATGCAGTCGGCCACGACTTGAGCGCGCGGACTGAGCTGCGCGGCCTCCGCCGCGCCGGAGAGCGAGGTCCAGTGTCGCGCATTGCGGCGGGCGATCAGCGTGATCGGCGTGGTGCGCACCGGCGCTGCGCGCGTGCCGCCGTTGGCGCGTCCGTTGCGCGGCGCAAGGCGCGTCCACGCGAGCCGTCCCGCGAGGCAGCGCTCGTCGAGCCACGCCGCCTCGTAACCGGCCAGGCGCGCCGGCAGGATCTCGGTTTCCCAGGCGCCGGCCGGCGCCTCGAACCCTTCGAGCTGGCCGATCACCGCATCGACCGCGTCGGGACCTTCCATGCGCGCGTCGGCGGCGACGCGCTGCCACACCATCAGGAAGCGCAGGAAGTCGCGCGCCGCCACCGGCTCGATCTCGGCGCGCAGCCGCTTGATCGTATAGTGATGGATGCGCGCGAGCAGGCGCCGCTCGCACCACTCCTCCGCCGGCGGCGCGAGCGTGAAACGGCCGCGCATCGCGAAACCTTCTGCCTCGAGCGCCGCCAGCGCGGCCGCGACGTCGCCCGGCACCAGCCCCGAGGCGGCCGCAAGGGCGACCGCGCTAACCGGACCAAGGCCCTCGAGCCGGCCGCGCATGATCTCGACCGCGGCCTCATCCGGCGACCAGTCGCGCGCGTAGGCCTCGGGCGCCGCGATCGTCGGCTCGATCGGCGCATCCGGCCACAAGGCGCGGAACTGCGGCAGGCGCTCGGCGGCGATCCACAGAGCGCCGTTCAGGCGAGCTACGCGACGCTGTGCGGCGAGCTCGGCGAGCCACGCGTCCCAGCCGGGCTGGGCTTGCGCCTCCGCGGCGGTGACGAACGACAGCCAGATCAGCGCATCGTGCAGCTCGTCCGCATTGGTGGCCTCGGGCCAGGCCTCCTGGCGCACGCGCGCGATTGCGTCCGCATCGAGCCGGCCGAGATCGGATGCGGCCTCCGGCGCGAGCCACCGCCGGCTCATCACCGCCTGGGTGCGCCGCTCCTCGAGCGGCGCGTCGTCGAGATAGGCGTAGGGGCGGGCGGACAGCACTTCGAGCGCCAGCGGCGACGGCTGCGTGAGGTCGGCGGCGACGACGCTTATGTCGCCCGCCTCGATACGCCGAAGCAGGCGTTCCAGGCCGTCGATGTCCATCCCCTCGGTGAGGCAATCGTTGATGGTCTGGCGCACCAGCGGATGGTCGGGCACTTCGCGCTCGCCGACGAGGTTCTCGGCGCAGGCGATCTGGTCGGGAAACACCGCGGCGATCAGGTCTTCGGCGCCCATGCGGGCGAGCTGCGGCGGCACCTTACGGCCGCCGCGGAAGCGCGGCAGCGCGAGCGCGACGCCGGTGACCCAGCGCCAGCGCGTCTCGAACATCGGCGCATCGAGCAGGGCCTGCGTGAGCACCGGCCGCACGCTCGCCGAGTTGAGGTAGCGCGCGACGTCGGCGAGCTCGAAGCTGTGCGCGGTGGTGAGCGAGAGGATGATATTGTCTTCGGTCGCCGCCGCCTGGAGCTCGAAATTGAACTTGCGGCAGAACCGCTTGCGCAGCGCCAGTCCCCAGGCGCGGTTGAGGCGGCTGCCGAACGGCGAATGGATCACCAGCTGCATGCCGCCGGCTTCGTCGAAGAAGCGCTCGAACACCACCGTGTCCTGGGTCGGCAGGCAGCCGAGCGCCCCGTGGGCGGCGGCGAGGTATTCGGCGAGCTGCCGGGCAGCGGCCTCGTCGAGGCCGAGTTCGTCGACCAGCCATCGCAGGGCGCTCTCCCCGCTGGGATCGATCGCGACGTGCTGCGCGATCGCAGCGCGCAACCGCGACACGGCTTGCGAGAGCTCGTCGCTGCGTCCCGGCGCTTCGCCGAGCCAGAACGGGATCGTCGGCGGCTCGCCGTGCGCGTCCTCCACCCGCACCACGCCGCGCTCGACCCGCATGATGCGGTAGCTCTTGTTGCCCAGCTGGAAGATGTCGCCGGCGAGGCTCTCGACCGCGAAATCCTCGTTCACCGTGCCGATCACCTGGGCTTCCGGCTCCAGCAGCACCTGGTAGTCCGCATTGTCGGGGATCGTGCCGCCCGCCGTGATGGCGGTCAGCCGCGCGCCGCGCCGGCCGCGCAGCACGCGGTTGACGGCATCGTGGTGGATCAGCGCCGAGCGCCGGCCGCGCCGCGTGCTGAAGCCTTCGGCCAGCATGCGCAGCACCGCCGCATAGTCCTCGCCGGAGAGGGCGCGATACGGCCACGCGCGCCGTACGAGCGCGAACAGCTCGTCCTCGCTCCACTCCTGGGCGGCGACCTCGGCGACGATCTGCTGCGCCAGCACGTCGAGCGGCTGTTCGAGAATAGCGAGTCGGTCGAGCTCGCCGCGCGCGGTGCTGTCGATCAGCGCCGTGCATTCGACGAGGTCGTCGCGCGAGAGCGGGAACAGCCGTCCCTTCGGCGTGCCGTCGATCGCATGGCCGGAGCGGCCGACCCGCTGCAGGAAGCTCGCGATCGAGCGCGGCGAGCCGAGCTGGCAGACGAGATCGACCTCGCCGATGTCGATCCCGAGCTCGAGCGAGGCGGTCGCCACCAGCGCCTTGAGCCGGCCGCCCTTGAGCCGCTGCTCGGCGTCGAGCCGCTGCTCCTTGGCCATGCTGCCGTGATGCGCGGTGACCTGCTCCTCGCCCAGCCGGTCCGACAGCTGGCGGGTTACGCGCTCGGCCATGCGGCGGGTATTGACGAAGACCAGGGTGGTGCGGTGCTCCGCGATCAGCGCGGCGAGGCGGCCGTACACCTGCTCCCACACTTCGTGCGACATCACCGCTTCGAGCGGGGAGGCGGGGACCTCGATCGCGAGGTCGCGGGCGCGGCGATGACCGGTATCGATGATGGTGCACGCGGCGTCCTCGCCCACCTTATCCCTCCCCCGCTTGCGGGGGAGGGTAGGGAGGGGGCAGGTGCCGACCAGGAAGCGCGCCACCGTCTCGATCGGTTTCTGCGTCGCGGAGAGGCCGACGCGCGTGAGGCGGTTGCCGCAAAGCTGAGCCAGCCGCTCGAGCGAGAGCGCAAGGTGCGTCCCGCGCTTGTTCCCCGCCATCGCGTGGATTTCATCCACGATCACGGTGCGGGTGGTCGCCAGCATGGCGCGGCCCAACTCCGAGCCGAGCAGGATGTAGAGCGACTCCGGCGTGGTGACGACGATGTGCGGGGGGCGCCGGCGCATGCGGTCGCGCTCGCCCGACGGCGTATCGCCATGGCGCACCCAGGTGCGGATCTCGACCTCGGGGAGGCCCTGCGCGGCAAGCGCCGCGCTGATGCCGGCAAGCGGCGCCCGCAGGTTCTTCTCGATGTCGTTCGACAGCGCCTTGAGCGGCGACACGTAGACGACCTGGGTCTCGTCGGGCAGGACGCCTTCGGCGCCCTGCCGTACCAGGCCATCGATCGCGGCGAGAAACGCGGCCAGCGTCTTGCCCGAGCCGGTCGGCGCCGCGATCAGCACATGGCGGCCGTCCTTGATCGCCGGCCAGGCCTGCGCCTGCGCGGCGGTCGGGCCGGCGAAGCTTTGGCTGAACCATGCGGCGACGGCGGGATGGAACAGGGACGCAACGGACATGGGATCGAGGATGGCGGAGGATTGTGGATTTGTCGTGCCTGCCGAATATGGGCGTGTGGCGGCCGGAATCCAATGCCACCAAGCGGGCACCCACAAGGGGTGCCCCTACATGATCCGAGGCGTTGCCGTTCTCCTAGGGGCGACCCCTTACCCTGAGGTGCTCGGCGCATTCTTCATGCGCCGAGCCTCGAAGGGTGGTCGCCCACTTGCTGCCCCTCAACACACCGTGTTGTAGCGCTCGATGCACGTCTTCAGCACCTCGTCGCCCGGTTTCTTCCACCAGTCGGCGGCGGAGAAGATCTCGACCTCCTGCGTTCCGCGATAGCCGGCGGCCTGGATCCACCCGCGGATGCGCGGGAAGTCGATCACGCCGTCCCCCATCATGCCGCGGTCGAGCAGGAGGTCGCGGGTCGGCACCAGCCAGTCGCAAATGTGATGCGCGAGAATGCGCGCACCGGCGCGCGCGATCTGCGCCTCGAGGTCGGGGTCCCACCATACGTGATAGGTGTCGACCGCGACGCCGACGCCGTCGCCCAGGGCGTCGCACAGGTCGAGCGCGTGCGAGAGCGTGTTCACGCAGGCGCGGTCGGCCGCATACATCGGATGCAGCGGCTCGATCGCCAGCGGCATGCGGGCGGCGCGCGCATGCGCCAGCAGCGCCGCCAATCCTTCCGCCACCATCGCCCGCGCCGCCCCGAGCTCGCGTGTGCCCTTCGGCAGGCCGCCCACCACCAGCACCAGGCATTCGGCGCCGAGCGCGGCCGCCTCGTCTATGGCGCGGCGGTTGTCGTCGAGCGCGGCGGCTCGCGCCGCCGCGTCCACACCCGGGAACATGCCGCCGCGGCAATAGCCGGTCACCCGCATACCGTTCGCCCGGATGATGCGGACCGCCTCGTCGAGCCCGGTCGCCGCCACCTGGTCGCGCCACGGATCGATCGCCTTGATGCCAAGGCGCGCGCACGCCTCGACCGCCTCGCGCAGGCTCCATTGCTCCCGCACGGTCGCGAGGTTGATCGACAGGCCGTCGGTGCGCATGGCTTTGTTCACGCGAGACCGTGCGTGGCGAGCAGCTTGCCCATGCGCGATGCCGCGAGCTCGGGGTCGTGCAGCACGCGCGCCTTGTCGGCGAGGCGGAACAATTCGGCGAGGTGCAGCAGCGAGCGTGCGCTCTCCTGGCCGCCCACCATGACGAAATGCTCCTGCAGGCCGTTGAGCCAGGCGAGGAAGACGACACCGGTCTTGTAGAACCGCGTGGGCGCCTTGAAGATATGGCGCGACAGCGGCACCGTCGGCTCGAGGATGCCGTGGAAGCCCTGCAGGTCGCCCGCCGCAAGGCGGGCGAGCCCCGCCGATGCCGCCGGCGCGATCGCGTCGAAGATGCCGAGCAATGCGTCGGAATAGCCCTCCTCGTCGCCGGCGATCAGCTCCGCATAGTTGAAGTCGTCGCCCGTATACATGCGAACGCCCGGTGGCAGGCGCCGTCGCATGGCGATCTCCCGCTCCTTCGACAAGAGCGAGATCTTCACGCCGTCGATGTTGCCGGCATGCTGGTGGATGATCTCCAGGCACGTCTCCATCGCGGCGGTATGGTCGGCGGCGCCCCAATAGCCGGCGAGCGCCGGATCGAACATCTCGCCCAGCCAATGGATGATCACCGGCTCGCTCACCTCGGATAGGAAGCGGCCGTAGACGCGGGCGTAGTCCTGCGGTCCCTTGGCGATCGCCGCGAGCGCGCGGCTCGCCATCACCACGAGCTTGCCGCCCATCCGTTCGACCGTCTCGATCTGCTCCTCGTAGGCGCGGATGACGTCGTCGATGGTGACGCCGGCGGCGGGATCGAGATGATCGGTGCCCACGCCGCAGGCGATCTTCACGTCGCCGCGCGCCTTGGCGGCATCGAGCGCGAGCGCGATCAGCTCCTTGGCGCCGTTCCAGTCGAGGCCGCCGCCGCGCTGCGCCGTATCCATCGCCTCGGCGACGCCGAGCCCGAGGTCCCACAGATAATTGCGGAACGCGATGGTGCGCTCCCAATCGACGGCGGGCGTAAGCCACGGATCGACGTCGGCGAGCGGATCGCCGACCACGTGCGCCGCCGCATAGGCGATGCGGTTCAACGCCGGCACCGCCCCCTTCTTCGGCAGCACGATCGGCTCGCCGGTGACGTAAGGCTGCAGTCGTCGGTCCTTGGTCGGCAGCGAGATGGTCGCCACGTTTGCCTCTCCTCAAACTTGTGCATTTTCTTTCGGAAAACCGGTGTCCACTTTTCCGGAAAATGCTCTAAAGCTTCAATGCGGGAACGTCGATCCAGCGCCGCTCGGCCCAGCTCTTGAGGCCGAGCTCGGCGAGCTGCACGCCGCGCGCGCCCTCCATGAGGTCGTGCGTCCACGGGGCGTCCTCCGCCACGTGACGGATGAAGTCCTCCCACTGGATCTTGAAGCCGTTGTCGTAGGCGATGTTGTCCGGCACCTCGACCCATTGATCGTGGAAATTCATCGTCTGCGGCTCGTCCGGGTTCCACACCGGCCGCGGGGTATTGACGCGCGCCTGGGTGAGGCAGCGCGTGAGACCAGCCACCGCCGAGCCGTGGGTGCCGTCGACGTGGAACGTCACCAGGTCGTCGCGCCGCACGCGCACGCACCAGGATGAGTTGATGTGGGCGATCACGCCGCCCTCGAGCTGGAACGTCGCATAGGCGGCATCGTCCACGTCCGCCTTGTAGTGTCGCCCCGTCTCGTCGACGCGTTCCGGGATGTGGGTTGCGCCGAGACAGCTCACGGCGGTGACGCGCCCGAACAGGTTGTCCAGCACGTAGCGCCAGTGGCACAGCATGTCGAGAATGATGCCGCCGCCTTCGGCTTTCTTGTAGTTCCAGCTCGGCCGTTGCGCCGGCTGGCCCCAGTCGCCTTCGAACACCCAGTAGCCGAACTCGCCGCGCACCGCGAAGATGCGGCCGAAGAATCCCGACTCGCGCAGCATCCTGAGCTTGCGCAACCCGGGCAGGAACAGCTTGTCCTGCACCACGCCGTGCTTGATGCCGCGCTTGTCGGCGAGGCGCGCGACGGCGAGCGCCTTGTCGAGGCTGTCGGCGACCGGCTTCTCGCAATAGATGTGCTTGCCCGCCTCGATCGCCTGCGTCAGCAGGTCGGTGCGCATCTGCGTGGTGGCGGAATCGAAGAATACGGTATCGGCCGCGTTGGCCAATGCGGCCGACAGGTCGGTGGTCCAGCGCTCGACGCCATGCTGCCGGGCGATCGCCGCCACCTTGTCGGAGTTGCGCCCGACCAGGATCGGGTCGGGCATGACGCGGTCGCCGTTGGCGAGCGTCACGCCGCCCTGCTGGCGTATGGCGACGACCGAGCGGATCAGGTGCTGATTGAGCCCCATGCGCCCGGTGACGCCGTTCATGATGATGCCGAGACGGCGCGTGGCCACGATCGATCCTCCCGCAATAGTGCCCCGGGATCGGTATAACATCCGCCGGCTTGCGGTTCGACCGGGGATCCGGCCACACGCGCAGATCGGCAGATGATTTTGTCTCAGTTCAAGGTTGTGGATGGGCGCAAAAAAGGACCCCGGCGGGGAGAGTCCGGGGTCCTGTTGCACCGGATGCCAGGGGAGGGGGAATTGTCATCCGGCATGGAAATAACGACGGCGCCCGGCACCGGTTCCGGGGACAACGAAAAAAAAATTTGCGCGTTCCTTATTCCAGCTCGATCTTCCCGTCGATCTCGAACGCCAGGCCGAGGCCTTCAACCTTTATGGCAGCTTTCGCCGGCAAGGCTTCGCTGCCCTTGAGTCGGCCGGAGGACACGGCGTCGCGCACCGCCTTCTCGATCTCGCGCTGCGCGGTGACGCCGACTGTCTTGAGGAACTTGCGTACGCTGGTATTGAGTGCATCCTCGTTCATCATCACCTCCTCGTCCCGGCCGGGGGCTGCCGGGCTGCGTCCCGGCCGGCCGGGCTGCGGCTACCAAACCCGCGCCACATCCCCGCCGCAAGTGCGATCTGCGACGTTATGGCAATTTCGCCACGATTTTGTCGCGAAGCCGATGCGGTAACGGATGCCGGAGAGCCTACCCCTGGGGTGACGACTCGTGCTCCCGGTGCGCCAACGCGGTGGCGACCGCTTTCCTGTCGAGGCTCGTGCCGTCGTCGCCTTCGATCAGCAGCGGCACCAGGCCTTTCTGCTTGGCGTGTTGCGCCCACGCCAGCGCCTGGTCGAGATCGGCGAATTCCTTGTACAGCCAGTGGTCCTTTTCCAGCGGAGAAATCGGCGGAGACCCTGGCGGGCCGGTGAACACCTTGTAGGTCATGGCATCCTCCTCATCGTCGCTCGTGGCTGGGCAGGAAAAGCTGATTTGAAGCAGATTGCCCGATCGCGGCGTTGATTTTTCGCAAGTCCCCAGGAGTTAACGCGGCCGCCGGGCGATCGTTTCCAGCTCGCGCCGGGTTCGCAGCGCGCGTGAGAATGGCGAGAACCGCGGCATCCGGACGCCAGTCATAAAGTCGCCTCGGTTGGGACGGACGACTTGCAGGTCAAAATCCGAGCCCGAGTGGACAGGGTGCTTGGGACAAGCAAGGGCGGGTCAGATCATGATCGAGATTCCGACGAGACGGCGTGCCGGCGAACCTCAGGCAGCGGAGGCCGGCGAGGCTGATGCATCGGTCCAGGAGATGCCGCGGCGCGACGCGCCGTTCTATCGCAAGCGGCCGGAGCCGGTTCCATCTCCGGAAAGCATCGTCAGTCACGCCAGCTCGGTGATGCAGCGGGTGGCGGTCACGTCGGTCGGCGAGATCGAAAGCCTGATCGGCGAACTCGAGCGGCTGCGCGACTTCCTGCGCCACGAGAGCATCCGCATCCAGCGCGAGATCGAGGGCTATGCGCGGCTGAGCGAAGAGGCGACGAAATCGACCAGGATCATCGCCGAGAGCGTGGCCCAGTGGAAGAGCGCACTGGAGAACATCGCCGGCAGCCGCGCGTGACGCACCCTTCTCGTCATCGCCGGGCGAGCCGCCATAAGCGGCGAGGGTTGTCCCGGCGATCTCGACAAGCGGGGCAGTGCCTCACTAACCGAGATGGCCGGCACAAGGCCGGCCATGACGATGTATCCATGTCAAGCGAAACCATTTAATCCACGCTGGCGAGCGGCTTCGCCACCATCTCGAGCGACATGCGTTCGGCAGCGATGCCGAAGCGCCAGGCGATCCATCCCGCCGCGATCATCAGGGCGGAGGCCAGCAGGTAGCCGCCGAACAGGCTCGCGCGCGATCCGGTCTCGATGAGGATGCCGAACAGGAGCGGGCCCGAGATCCCGCCGATGCCGGTGCCGATGGCATAGAACAGGGCGATCGCGAGCGCGCGGATCTCCAGCGGAAAGGTCTCGCTCACCGTGAGGTAGGCCGAGCTCGCCGCCGACGAGGCAAAGAAGAAGATCACCGTCCAGGCGAGCGTCTGGGTGGCTGCCGTCAGGACGCCCTGCACGAACAGCCAGCCGGTGATGGCGAGCAGGATGCCCGACATGGCGAACGTGAAGGCGATCATCGGCTTGCGGCCGATCGTGTCGAACAGGCGCCCGAGCAGGAGCGGCCCGAGGAAATTGCCCGCCGCGAAGGGGAGGATGTACCAGCCGACCGCGTCCGAGCGCACGCCGTAGAAGTCGGTCAGAACCAGCGCATAGGTGAAGAAGATCGCGTTGTAGAAGAACGCCTGCGCCGCCATCAGCGAGAGGCCCACCAGGGTGCGCTGGCGGTACACGCCGAACAAGACGCGCGCCACTTCGGCGAGCGGCGTGTAGCGGCGCGTGCGCAATTTGATGCGCGGCAACGTCGCGCCGGGAAGCACGTGTCCCTGCCGGGAGAACTGCGCCTCGATGTCGGTGACGATGCGGGAGGCTTCCTCGGCGCGGCCGTGTGTCATGAGCCAGCGCGGGCTCTCCGGGATCCAGAATCGCATGAAGAAGATGATCAGCGCCAGCGCGGCGCCGATCAGGAACGCCAGGCGCCAGCCGACATCGGGTGAAAAGTGCGCGGGGTCGAGCAGCACGATCGATCCGGCCGCGCCCATGGCGGCGCCGATCCAGAAGCTGCCGTTGATGGCGAGGTCGGTCCAGCCGCGCACGCGTGCCGGGGTGAGCTCCTGGATGGTGGAATTGATCGCCGCGTATTCGCCGCCGATGCCGGCGCCGGTCAAGAAGCGGAACAGGGCGAAGCTCCACAAGTTCCACGACAGCGCGGTTGCGGCGGTCGCGACGAGATAGACGGCGACGGTAATGAAGAACAGCTTCTTGCGGCCGAGCCGGTCGGTCAGCCAGCCGAAGAAGATTGAGCCGACGACGGCGCCGGCCAGGTAGGCGCTGGCGGCGAATCCCACGTCGGCATTGCTGAATTGCAGCGTCGGGCTCTCCTTCAGCGCGCCCGCCAGCGCGCCCGCCAGCGTCACCTCGAGCCCGTCGAGAATCCACGTGACCCCCAGGGCGACGACGACCAGCGTATGGAAGCGGCCCCACGGCAGGCGATCGAGCCGCGCCGGTGTATCGGTTTCGACGATGTCGGCGGCCGGCGCGGGCCTATGCATGGGAGTCCCGTTCGATGGCCGAGGGTGACGTGGATCCGGCAACCTACCCGGCGCCAGTCTAAACCGCCGGCGCGGGTGCCGGTTCCTTTATCGCACGTTGCGGCTGAACTCCGCGCGCGCTCACGGCGTGCCGCGCTCGAGCAGGGATTCCTCCTCCTCCTGGCGCGACGCCAGGATCTCCACCAGCCGCGCGGTGCGTCCGCTGGCGAGCGATCGGCCGGCATTCACCAGCGGCTCGTCGTTGGCGATCCAGGCGAGCGCCTCCGCGAACTCCGGGCGGCTCGCCCCGGTGGCGATGATTTCCGCCATGGTGACGTCGTCGACCTGGCCCAGCGCGGTAACGACGTCGCTTCGCGTCAGCTGTGTCATGGCAACCTCCGTGTGTGGCGATTTGGACGGCATGGCGCGCGCGACCGACGCCCTGCCTCCCATGACGCGTTCTGGGGGGAACGCCCCCTCGAATTGGGGGTTCCTGGCGCGGAGCGAAATTTTGTCGCAATAATCCGGCCAAACGGGAGCCCGTAGCGCGGAACCAGCATGCTGACCTATGCGATCGGCGACGTGCACGGCTGCCATGACAGATTGGTGCAGCTGCTCGATCGTTGCAGCCGCCATTCCGATGGCCGGCCGCACCGCCTGATCTTCGTCGGCGACTACATCGACCGCGGCCCGGACTCGCGCGGCGTGCTGGCGCTGTTGATGGCCTTGCAGCAGGAGCGGCGGGGCGACGTCATTTGCCTGCGCGGGAATCATGAGGTGCTGTTGCTCGAAGCCGTGGGCTCCGGCGATCCCTTGCTCTGGCTGATGAACGGCGCCGCTGAGACCCTGGCGAGCTACGCCATCGAGGACCCGTCACAGCTGCCGCCCGCGGATGTCGACTGGGTCGCGGCGCTGCCGGTCTCGTTCGACGACGGCGTGCGGTATTTCGTTCATGCGGGGGTCAATCCGGCCCGTCCGCTCGATCAGCAGACCGAGCGCGATCAGGTGTGGATCCGCGAGCCGTTTCTGTCGAGCGGAAGCGACTACGGCCGGCTGATCGTGCACGGGCACACGCCGCTCACGACGGGGGTCCCCGATCTTCGCGCGAATCGGCTGAATATCGACACCGGGGCGGTCTATGGCGGGCCGCTGACAGCCGCGGTTTTTACTGCCGAGGCGCGGGAGCCGGTCGCCTTCCTGACCGACGATGGCGAGTGACTTGGCAGGATTTAGTAAAATGTGAGGCTGCCCACTGAAATCTTTGCCCATTTTTGGCCTTGGATTGGGTGGTAGAAACTCTTGTCCGGTCTCCTGACGCCACGGGGACCGGTGCGGAATCCGTCCCGCGCGTAGCGTTTCTGGGACGGAAGGGGGTCTGTCCATGGCGACCTTGTGCGCGAAGTTGGGCGCAGCGGTGTGCTTTGCCGGGATGATGGGCCTGGCGTCGGCCGCGCATGCCTGCGACGAGCGCTTTCCCTGGACCTGTAAGCCGGCTCCCAGCACGGCGTCCTCCGAGCCGGCGGAATCCGCCAAGCCGAGCGCGAAGCCGCTGCAGATCGCCACCCGGCGCCGCGGATCGAGCGCCAAGACCGCCAAGGCGAGCGAGCGCTCCGCCCACGTCAGCCGCAAGCGACTTGCGCGCAAGGCGGCGGCCACGCACCGTTGGGTGGCGCGCGCGCGGCACGCGAAGGCCGTGGCGGCTGTGCGCGAAGGCGACACGCGCGCCAGCGAGGAGACACGGGCGACGCCGGGCGACGCGTTCAACAAAGCCGTTCCGGAGCCCCAGGAGCTCGGTCGCAAGGATGCGCCGCCGCGTTCCTCGCGCAGCATCCGCGTTGCCGACGGCAGCAGCGAAGGCGGTCCCGGGTTCGCCTCGATGTGGAAGGATCGCATGGTGGCGGCGGCCGAGCCGGTCGAATTGCCCGCGCCGCGCCAGCCGGCCGCCGCGGCCGCCGATCCGGCGAGCGCTCCCGCTCAACGGCCGCTGCCCGCGCTCTCGCAGGACGAGGTCAACGACATGGACCTTGCGGCGGCCGCCGCCCCAGCGACAACCGATTCATTCTGGTTGCGCGGACTGTTCCTCGCCTTGGGCGGCCTGCTTGCGGTCGGCTCGGCGCTGCGATTCCTGCTGTAGACGCGGGCACCGCCGCGCTTGCGCCGGGATCGCAAGGGTTCGGCGGGAGCCACGATTTGTCATTTTTGCCGATTGCATTCGGCCGGTGATTTGTCCGACACTGCGATCAACCAAGCCTCTCATCCATTCCGGGTTGCTTGAGGACAGGAACAATCAATCAAATCGAGGGAGGAGACCTGATGTCGTATTGCACGAGCCGTACCCTGTTGCTTGCCGGCACCCTGGCCGGCGTGCTCGCCTGGCCGGCGGCGGCCCAGCAACCGCCTGCCGCTCCGGCTGCACCGCCCACCCCGCCCGGCTTCAGCCCAATCGACAAATCGAACCCGCGGACGAGCCAGCAGGACACCGGCCTGAGGCCGCACCCGACCCCGCCGACCCCCGCTTCGGCCGACAAGCTCCCTGTCGACAAGCTGAAGCTCCCGGCCGGCTTCAAGGCCGAGGTCTGGTCATCCGGGCATCCGGGCGCGCGCACCATGGTGCTGGGCGACAAGGGCACCATGTTCATGGGCACGCGGCTGATCGGCCGCGTCTATGCCATCACCAACAAGGACGGCAAGCGCGAGGCCAAGGTTCTGCTGCAAGGGCTGACCCAGCCGAACGGGCTCGCATTCAAGAACGGCTCGCTCTACGTGCTCGCGATCAACCGCGTGCTGCGCTACGACAACATCGAGGACAAGCTCGACAACCCCGGCGATCCGGTCGACCTGACCGACAAGTTCAACCTTCCGCCGGAAGTCCACCACAATTGGAAATACGCGGCGTTCGGGCCCGACGACAAGCTCTACATCCAGGTCGGCGCCAACTGTAACATCTGCGAGATCAATCCGGGCATCCATGGCCAGATACGCCGCTACAACGCGGATGGGACCGGCATGGAGATCGTTGCGCGCGGGGTGCGCAACACGGTCGGCTTCGACTGGCATCCGGTCACCAGGGAGCTGTGGTTCACCGACAACGGCCGCGACTGGGCCGGCAATGCAGGTCCCGAGGACGAGCTCAATCGCATTCCCACCGGTCAGGAGGGGGCCAATTTCGGCTTCCCGTACTGCCACGCCGACGGCGTCCCCGATCCCGACATCAAGAAGCCCAATGCCTGTGCCGGCGTGATCCTGCCTGCCGCGCTCACGGGACCGCACTCCGCGGGCCTGGGCATCAAGTTCTACACCGGCACCATGTTCCCCGCGGAATACCGGGACGTTGCTTTCATCGCCCGGCGCGGATCGTGGAACCGGGAACAGAAGTTCGGCTACGACGTTGTGGTCGCCAAGGCCCAGCCGGACGGCACCGCGCGGCTCCAGCCGTTCCTGACCGGGTTCCTCGACAGTGCCAAGAACGAGTTCTATGGCCGGCCGACCTACGTGCTGCAGATGCAGGATGGCTCGTTGCTGGTATCGGATGAGCAGAACGGTGCGACGTACCGGATTTCCTACAGCCGATGACGGTGCTCCGTCGACGTGTCGCGTGAGCGCGAAGCTCGGGCCGGACCGAGGGCCGGCCGGGCGCCCGCGGGTGAGCCATCCTGGCTCGAGCCGACCATGCCGCAGGGACGCGTAAGGCATCGTGTCGGCATTCTCGGCTCTTGGATTGGGGCGGCCGCTGGCCATTGGCTTGGCGGTCGCTCTGCTCTCGGCGGGTGCTGCCCAGGCGCAGGGGATGCCGCTCGCCGATCAGATCGCGCAATGCGCCGGCTGTCACGGCGAGGACGGCAATTCGCGCATGGAGAACGTTCCCTCGCTCGCCGGCCAGCCTGAATTCTTCGTGCTGAACCAGCTGTTCCTCATGCGCGAGGGCGTGCGCAAGGTCGAAGCGATGATGCCGTTCGTCAAGAACCTCAAGGACGACGACCTGGCGGCTTTGTCGAAGCATTTCGCCGCCCTCGCCCCCCGGTCGAGTGAGGAGCGAATCGATTCCGCCCTCGTCAGCCGCGGGAGCGAGCTCGCGTCGCGCCTGCGCTGTGCGTCCTGCCACCAGCCCGATCTCTCGGGAACGCAGCAGATGCCGCGGCTCGCCAAGCAACGCATCGATTATCTGATCCATTCGCTCAAGGAATTCCGTGACGGTACGCGGACCGGCGCCGACACGCTGATGAGCAACGTCGTCGCCGGCCTGCCAGACCCCGACATCGCGGCGCTCGCCCACTATTCGGCCTCGCGGTGATGTTGCCCAACTTCTGCCCACGCGCCGCGGCGGGTGCCATGCGGCGCATGTCAGAAGCGAACCAGATGCATTGCGCGCGCGTTGGCCTTGGACTACATTTTCGTCGAACGACCGCCTACAGGCGGCTATTCGATCGAGGAGGAGACGATCATGGCTTGGACCACCCCGACGCTCGTCGAAATCTGCATCGGCCTCGAGATCAACGGCTATCTGCCGGCCGAATTCTGACGCCTGAAGCCCGCTCGACGCGCCCGCGCCCCGGCCCCTGCGCATGGGGCGGCTGACCGCTATCGTGCTCGGTTCGGCGGCGGGGGGCGGCTACCCGCAATGGAATTGTCGATGCCCGGTGTGCCGCCTCGCGTGGGCCGGCGACCGGCGCGTTGTCGCGCGCACCCAGGCGAGCGTCGCGGTGTCGGCCGACGGGCTCCAGTGGACACTCTTGAACGCGGCGCCCGATCTGCGCGCCCAGATCGCCGCCATCAGCGTGCTGCAGCCGCATGAGGGAACGCGCTCAAGCCCGATCGCGGCCGTCGTGCTTACCGGCGGCGAGGTGGATCAGACGGCGGGGCTCCTGAGCCTGCGCGAGCGCCAGCCGTTCTCCCTGCACGCCACGGCGGAGACGCTCGGGTTCGTCGCCGACAATCCGATGTTCGCAGCGCTGGCGCCGGACGTAGTGAGGCGCCAGGCGGTGCGGCTCGAAGAGCCCTTCGCGCTGCCCGGCGGCATCGTGGCGACGCTGTTTGCGGTTCCGGGAAAGCTTCCGCTCTATCTCGAGGGGGAAAGGCCGGTGACCGATGCGGTGACGTCGGCCAATGTCGGCGTCGAGCTCGCGCGTGACGGCGCCCGGCTTGCCTTCGTGCCCGGCTGCGCCGCGATGCCGCCGGCGCTGCGCGAACGGCTCGGCCGGTGCGACGTGCTCCTGTTCGACGGGACCTTGTTCGTGGACGACGAGATGATCCGCACCGGCACGGGCGAGAAGACCGGCCGCCGCATGGGCCACATGCCGATCGACGGGGCCGACGGCTCGCTCGCCGCACTCGACGGGCTCGACGCGCGGCGTATCTTCATCCACATCAACAACACCAATCCGATCCTGGTCGAGGGTTCGCCCGAGCGCCGCCGTGTGGCGGAGCGGGGATGGGACGTCGCCCAGGACGGCATGGAGATCGTGCTGTGACTGCCGACCAGCTGGAAGCCGCGCTGCGCGACATCGGCGCCCGGCGTTATCATCGCTTGCATCCCTTCCATGGGCTCTTGCACGGCGGCAAGTGCACGAAGGGGCAGGTGCAGGCCTGGGCGCTCAATCGCTACTACTACCAGGCCTCGATCCCGCTCAAGGACGCGAGCCTGATCGCGCGCTGCGATGATTCCGCCTTGCGTCGCGAGTGGCGCTCGCGCTTGGTCGACCACGACGGGGTCGAGGAGGGCGACGGCGGGATCGCCCGCTGGCTCAAGCTCACCGACGGCCTCGGCCTCGATCGCGCCTATGTGACGTCGCTCGCCGGCCTGCTTCCCGCGACGCGGTTTGCGGTCGACGCCTATGTGCATTTCGTGCGCGACGAGACGCTTTTGGAAGCGGTCGCCTCGTCGCTGACCGAGCTGTTCTCGCCGGTGATCATCGGCGAGCGCGTCTCCGGCATGCTGGCGGGCTACGATTTCGTCACCCGCGAGACGCTCGCCTATTTCGACAAGCGTCCGCCGCAGGCGCGGCGCGATTCCGATTTCGCCCTCGACTACGTCAAGCGCCATGCGACCACGCCGGAGACGCAGCAGGCTGTGCTCGCCGCGCTCGAGTTCAAGTGCAACGTCCTGTGGGCGCAGCTCGACGCGCTCCATCATGCCTATGTGGCGCCCCGCCACGTGCCGCCCGGGGCGTTCGTTCCGGAGGACCAGGCATGACCGAAACTTCCCCCGCCGCCGTCTCCGAGGACGCAAAGCCGCGCCTGCCGCGCGGCGTGCGCCTCATGCACAACGAAGCGCAGGGCGGATGGGTGCTTGCCGCACCCGAGCGGGTATTCAAGGCGGACGCGATCGCCGTGGAGATCCTCAAGCGCTGCACCGGCGAGGCGACGCTTGCGGCGATCGTCGACGACCTCGCGGCGACCTTCAACGCCCCGCGCGAGCGCATCCTCACCGACGTGACCGCGCTACTGCGCGGGCTCGCCGACAAGCGGCTGCTGGAGTTGTGAGAGGCTCTGCGTGGCCGCGGGCGGAAGACGGTCGGCTGATCGGAATTGCCCGGCCTGCCTGTAAAGCCGCGTGTGACCATCTCGATACTCCTCTCTGGTCTCAAGTGGGCACTTGAAGTTGACCCTTTGGCGACGTGTTCACTCACGATGGAGAGAAGCTCACTTCCCTGATGTCGATGGAGACCATCAGCATGTCCAGGATGGGCCGGCGATCCGGTCCGCGCGCATAGGCGCGACGCTTGGTTGGCAGATGAAAACCGTTCGCCTCGGCATGGGCTGATGTCAACTGCGCCGCGGCAAAGCCGCCTGCGATGTTCACACTGTAGTCATGGCGGCGCAGCATCAGGTCTTCACCGAAGAAAAAATCCTGAACGAGGCAATGCGTCTCAATCGAACCAGGAAAGTAGGCGCGCAACACGCGCCACGTCTCTTCGCCTTCTCGCCACGGCTCGGTCTCCTCGACTCGCACGCCGTCCATCGCAAGAAGAAAGGGCGTGGTCAGATAGGTCCACAGGGCCTCGCCGTTGAAATACGCCCGATGCAGCGGGTCCCAAGGCGTATTCATCTGATGACCAGCGAACGAATCCCTGGGTGCGTGTCGCTCCGCTACCAGCGCGCCATCGAGCTTCTCGACGGCGATCCGCTCCGGCGTAAACATCGTACGCTGATCGGGAGCTCCGTAGGGCAACACGGAGGAGCGTTCCTCATGCAGCCACACGGTCATGCGGCGCGGGGCTGAATCCTGCAGCACACCCTTGAGCGCGAATAAGCCGCCGCCGCTTACGATCGTGGCCTCGACCTTTTCGTGCCGCTTCCAGCGCTCCATCCCACCGTGTGCGTCAAGAATTCCGGCAAGCAGTTCGTTCATCCGGTATCTCCGTTGGAGTTCGGTGCTTCCTTCACATCTGCTGCTTCAAGGCGGTGGTGTCGACGGGCAGCTTTC
This sequence comes from uncultured Alphaproteobacteria bacterium, assembly GCA_963777755.1. GTDB lineage: Bacteria > Pseudomonadota > Alphaproteobacteria > Rhizobiales > Xanthobacteraceae > DATFWC01. Next base: position 556,853 of record CAVZSC010000032.1, on the reverse strand, counting down.
GCAAGCGCTTGCCGGTTGCTGCGAAGATCGCGTTTGTGACCGCGGGAACGATAGCGGACGTCCCCGCCTCACCCATGCCGCCCGGCGGCTCGGAATTCTGCACGATGTGCACCTCGACATCCGGCGCCTCGTTCATGCGCAGGATCTGGTAGCTGTCGAAGTTGGACTGCTCCACACGCCCGTCCTTCAGCGTGATCTCGCCATGAAGCGCCGCGGTGATGCCGAACATGATCGCGCTCTGGATCTGCGCGCGGACGGTGTCGGGATTGACGACGGTGCCGCAATCGACCGCGCACACCACGCGCCGAACGCGAACCGTGCCGTCCTTCGCCACTTCGACTTCGGCAACCTGCGCCATATAGGTCGCGAAGGCGTTCTGGACGGAGACGCCGCGGCCGACCCATTGCGGCAGCTTCTGCCCCCAGCCGGCCTTGTCCGCGGCGAGAGCGAGCACGGCCTTGGCGCGCGGCGTCCTGTCGAGGAGCGCGAGACGGTAGGCGACCGGGTCCTGCTTCGCCGCCGCCGCCAGCTCGTCCACGAAGCTTTCGGTCACGAACACGTTATGCGACGGCCCGACGCTGCGCCAGAACGCCGTCGGAATACCCGGAGGCTCCACCCGCACGTATTCGACGTGCAGGTTCGGGAGGTCGTACACGAGGTCGATGGCGCCTTCGGTCGTGTCGGGATCGAGACCGTTGTTGAACGCGGGCGGGAGATATCTCGCGATGATCGAGGATCCGGCGAAGCGATTGCTCCAGGCGATCGGCATTCCTTTCGCATCGAGGCCGGCGGACAGCCGGTCGAAGAACATGGGCCGGTACATGTCGTGCTGGATGTCTTCCTCGCGCGTCCACACGACCTTGACGGGACCGTCGACGTGTTTGGCGATCTCGACGGCGCGTTCGACTCCGTCGCTCTCCAGCCTTCTGCCGAAACCGCCGCCGATCAGATGATTGTGCACCACGACCTTGTCCAACGGGACACCAGCGGTCTTCGCCGCGGCCGCCTGGACGCGCGCGATGGCCTGGGTTCCGACCCAGATTTCGCAGCCGTCGGGGCGGACATGAACGGTGCAGTTCATCGGCTCCATGGTCGCGTGCGCAAGGAACGGAACGTGGTAAGTCGCCTCGACCTTGGTGACCGCACCCGGCATCGCCTTGTCGACATCACCGATGTTCTGCGCAATGGCGCCCGCATTGCGCGTCGCCTGGTCGAGCTCGCCGACGATCGCGCTCGTGTCGAGCTTGGCGTGCGGACCGTCGTCCCATTCGATCACCAGAGCGGCGAGTCCTTTCTTCGCGGCCCCCAGGTGATCGGCAACGACGGCGACGGCGTCGTCGAGCCGCACGATCTGGCGCACGCCCTTGACGGCCTTGGCCGCAGCATCGTCGACGCTCTTCACACGGCCGCCAAACACCGGCGACTGCGTAAGAGTTGCGACCTTCACGCCGGGCGGCCGAACGTCGATGCCGTAGACGGCCGTGCCAGCGACCTTCGCCGGCGTGTCGAGACGCCTGGACGGGGTGCCGATCAGCTTGAAATCCTGTGGTCGCTTGAGCTCGACGCTGGCCGGCGCGGGCAAGCGCGCCGCATCGGCGGCGAGCTCGCCATAGGCGATGCGTCGCCCGGTCGGCGCGTGAACCACTTCGCCGCGTTCGGCGCGGCAGGTCGCCGGATCCACATTCCAGTGTTGCGCCGCCGCTGCCACGAGCATGGTTCGGGCGACCGCGCCGGCTTGGCGCAGCGGCTGCCATGCCCCGCGGATCGCGTTCGAATTGCCGGTCGCCTGCACGCCCAGCAACGGGTTGGCGTAGAGCTTTTCGTTGGGCGGAGCGTGCTCGAGCCGCACCTGGCCGAGGTCAACCTCCAGCTCTTCGGCGATCAGCATCGGGATCGACGTGTAGGTGCCCTGGCCCATTTCGACGTAAGGCATGGTCAGGACGATCTGGCCGTCACGCCCAATGCTGACGAAAGCGTTGGGTGTGAAGGTCCCGGCGACGGCCGCCTCGGCTTCGCCGGCTGCGAACGGCAGGTTGAGACTCAGCATCAGGCCTCCGCCCGCGGCGACGCCGGCCCGCAGAAATCCGCGGCGGGAGAGAGCGTTCGACGATGGCGCTTCACCCCGACCGGATGCTCGGGACGCCGGGTGATCGATGATCATGGTTGCCTCCCTGTCAGCTCGCTGCTGCCTGCTTGATCGCTTCGCGAATGCGGCCATAAGTCCCGCAGCGGCAAATGTTGCCGGACATGGCGTCGTCGATGTCGGCATCGGTCGGACGCGGGTTGCCGGCAAGAAGCGCCGAAGCGGACATGATCTGGCCCGACTGGCAGTACCCACATTGCGGAACCTCGCGGTCGAGCCAGGCCTTCTGGATCCTGGCGCCCGCCGCTGTCGCGCCGATCGCCTCGATGGTGGTGATTTCGGAGCCGCCGATGCTGTCGATCGGGGTGATGCAGGAACGGGTCGGGCCACCGTCGACATGCACCGTGCAGGCGCCACACAGCGCCATGCCACAGCCGAATTTGGTGCCGGTCATGCCGAGCACGTCGCGCAGCACCCATAGGAGCGGCGTGTCGCCGTCGACATCGACGCTATGCGTGCGCCCGTTGACTTTGATGTTGAAGCTCATGACGCGTTCCTTTCAGGTTCGGGGGTGCCGTGTCTTGCCGGTCAGCCTTCGGCGGCGATGTCGACGACGGCCTGGGCGAAAGCCTGCGGGGCTTCCTGCGGCAGATTGTGCCCGATGCCGCCGGTGATCAGCCGGTGCGCATATTTGCCGGAGAACTTCTTCGCATAGGCACTTGGGTCCGGGTGTGGTGCACCATTGGCATCGCCTTCAAGCGTGATGGTGGGCACCGCGATCACCGGAAATTCGGCCAGCCGCTTTTCCAGGTCGGCATATTTCGGCTCGCCGTCAGCCAGCCCCAGCCGCCAGCGGTAGTTATGGATCACGATGTCGACATGATCGGGATTGTCGAAGGCGGCGGCGCTGCGATCGAACGTGGCATCGTCGAATTTCCACTGCGGCGACGCCAGCTGCCAGATGAGCTTGGAAAAGTCGTGCCGGTATTTGTCGTAGCCGGCCCGTCCGCGTTCGGTGGCAAAGTAGTATTGGTACCACCATTCGAGCTCGGCCTTCGGCGGCAGCGGCATCCTGCCGGCTTCCTGGCTGCCGATCAGATAGCCGCTCACCGACACCGTGGCCTTGAACCGTTCCGGCCACAGCGCCGCGACGATGTTGGCCGTCCGCGCGCCCCAATCGAAACCCGCAACGGTCGCCTGCCCGATCTTGAGCGCATCCATCAGGGCGATGACATCGACGGCGAGCGCCGACGGCTGGCCATTGCGGACCGTGTCGCCCGTCAGGAAGCGCGTCGTGCCATAGCCGCGCAGATACGGGACGATCACGCGGAAGCCCGCCGACGTCAGCACGGGCGCGACATCGACAAAGCTGTGAATGTCGTAGGGCCAGCCGTGCAGAAGGATGACCGGCGGGCCGTCGGCCGGACCTGCATCGGCGTAGCCGACGTTCAGGACACCGGCGTCGATCTGCTTGAGCGGGCCGAACGACGTATGTGTTCCTGGCTTGATGGCAGGGATTCTTGTGTCCCCCCGTTGTGCTGCCGCAGGACCAGTCATCCCGAGCTGAGCGGCGGCGACGGCCATCGCGGCGGAGCCGAGGAAGCGGCGCCGATCCCGGTTGATTTCGTCCACGATCTTGATCGTATCCATTGGACAGCCTCCGTCATTGGTCATTGCGCGGCGGATCAGCCGAACGTGAAAGCAAAAGCCTGCACGCCCGGATCGAGAAACTCGATTTCGAACTGTCGATCCACGATGGGCTTGGGTTGTCGGATCAGCTGGTACAGCCGCTGTTCGGTAACCGTGCCCTCGCCTTGTTCGTCAACGTCTATTCCGTGAGCCGCTCCTGGCGGCCGTCCATCGATCAGCACGCGAAACCGCACGGGCGTGCCTGGGGCAGGGGGGCTCATGACGAGATGAAGATCGCGGGCATGAAAACGGTACGCGATGCGTCCATTGGGCTTGTTCAGCACGGCGGCCTGGTTCTTCACCGTCCAATCCCCAGACAGCGCCCAATCGTTCAGGCGCAGCCGCGCAGGGAGCACGTAGGCGCGAGGCTGGTCCAAGACCGCGCCCCCCGGCGACGTGAAGTTCTGGGTGCGCTCGTGCCCGACATAATTCTCCGGAGACTTCAGGTTGCTCCAATCGGCGGTCGCTTCAATACCGCGGGCATCGACCGAAGCTGGCTCACGACTGACGCCGGCGACTCCCGCCTCGGCCAGCAGTTCCTGGATGATCATTTCCGACTGTTCGTAAGCGCCCTCGCCAAAATGATGATGTCGAACACGCCCCTGCGCATCGATGAAATACAACGCCGGCCAGTACTGGTTGTTGAAAGCCCGCCATATGACATGGTCGTTGTCGACCGCGACCGGGTAATCGATCCGCATGTCTTTCACGGCCCGGCGCACGTTGTTCAGGTCTTTTTCAAATGCGAACTCCGGCGCGTGGATGCCGATCACCACCAAACCTTGATTCCGATATTTCTCGTCCCAGGCGCGGACATAGGGAAGCGTGCGCAGCCAGTTGATGCAGGTGTAGGTCCAGAAATCGATGAGGACGACTTTTCCGCGCAGGGCCGGCGCTGTCAGAGGCGGCGAATTGAGCCACTCGCTCGCGCGCTCAAGAGAGGCCAACTCGGATTGACGAGCAATTTGGCCAGTGGGAAGCCCGTGAAGGAACGGGACCCGTACGCCCGGGGATGTCATGGACTGTCCATTCATGTCCCCGATAAAGCCGGCAATCGGCGCCCCGATCGCGATGGCGAGTACCGCGGCTACCAACAGCTTGTTTGTGTTCATCGATGAATGCTTTCTGGATTCCCATTGATATCGCCGCGCTTTCACGGGAGTTGGCGCGGCGAGCTCGCAAGAACGTCGCGCCGGTTGAGCGATGACGATATTGCGGACTTGGTTTCCTCGCCTCTCGACGAGCCACTTGCCATCACCGGTTAGGCCGGCCGGCGCTTTGGCGATGTCGTCGATGCTCGCCGCCAACCAGTTGCCGAAGCCGGGTTCGCCGGCGCACCCCGGTGATGATCACCGGCGCCTCTTCGATCATTGCAGCGGCTTGAGGTCACCCAGCATGGTGGGAATGAACTCCGACACGGTGGGATGAATGTGCATCGCGCGCTGCATGACCGCGTAGGGTGCCTTGGCATACATGAGATCGAGAATGCAGTGGATCACCTCGTCACCTGTCAGTCCCAGGCAGGAGGCGCCCAGAATCTGCTTGCTGTCGTGATCCACCAGGATTTTCATGAACCCCTTGGTCTCGCCCTTCTCGAATGCGCGACTGACGTCCTCCATTGCGATGGTCGCGATCAGTGCGGGCTTGCCGCTCGTGCGGACCTCGGCTTCCGTCATGCCGGCGCGGCCGAGCGGCGGATCGGTATAGAGCGCGTAGGCGGCAATTCGCTCGCTCACGCGCCTTTCTGCGTTCTCGAGGAGGTTGGCCGCCACGATCTCGAAATCGTTCCAGGAGGTGTGCGTGAACGCGCCGCGGCCGTTGCAATCGCCAAGCGCCCAGATCCCCGGAACGTTGGTGCGCAACTGATCGTCCACCTGGATATACCCCCGCGCATCGGTGGCGATGCCGGCCTTGTCGAGGCCGAGGTCGTCCGTGTTCGGCCGCCGGCCGACGGCGACCAGCAGGTGCGTTCCGACCACCTGTGACGTCTTTCCTTCCGATTCGACCTTTACGCCGATGGAGCTTCCCTGCTTCTCCACACCGACGACCTTGCTGTTGACGCGCACGTCGATGCCTTCGTCCGTGAGGAAATCGGCGATCGCGTGCGAGACGTCCTCGTCCTCGCGGGCGATCAGCCGCGGCGCAAGCTCGATGACGGTGACCTCGCTGCCGAAGCGGCGGTACATCTGCGCAAATTCGAGGCCGATGTAGCTGCCGCCCAGGATGACCAGATGCGGAGGGAGAAAGTCGACGTCCATCATGGAGCTGTTGGTCAGGTAGGAAACCTGGTCGAGGCCGGGAATTGGGGGAACCGACGCGCGCGCCCCGACATTGAGGAAAATGCGATCAGCGCTGAGCTCGGAACCATTCACCACCACTTTCTTTTCGGCGATGAAGCGGGCGTGGTCCTCGTAAACCGTGCAGCCCTTCAGCGTCTTCAGCGACCGCTCGACGCCCTTTCGCGACGGAGCCACAATGGCGTCCTTGCGCGCTTTGACCGCCTTCATGTCGACCTTGATCGTGCCGTCGATCGCCACGCCGTAATCGGCGGCGCGGCGCGCGACATTTGCCGCGTATGCGCTGGCGACCAGGGCCTTGGTGGGCGTACAGCCGGTGTTCACGCATGTGCCGCCGAACAGCTTGCGTTCGATGATTGCCACCGTCCAGCCTGCGGCGACGAGTTGTCGGGCCAAAGCCGGGCCCGACTGTCCGGTGCCGATGATGATTGCGTCATAGTCGGGCATGGCTGACCTCCAATCGCCGGCATTCGGGTCCTTTGTCTGCGAGCGCGCGGGCGCATTGCTCGCCCGGCGAGCCGCCGCCGATGACGATGACGTCGTAGCCGCCGCTCATTTCGGCAACTCCGTGCCGGCCTGCTCCCGGACGATGTACTCGGCGTACCAATTGGGCCAGTCCGCATCGCGCTGACCGATCCGCTTCTCGTACTCGCCGTGTGCGGCCTCCGCACGGCGGAGCGCGCTCGCGAGCTCGGTCGACGAGGTGAACGTCGTGTCGTCCACGCGTCCGGGCAATCGCGCGGTGACCTCCTGGAGCAGCCAGCCGTTGCCGTCCGGATCGCTGAACGAGACGAACGAGCGGTAGCTACGCTGCTCCGGATCCCGACCGCTGACCCGGAGCCGCCCAAACAGATAGGGCTCGTCCGGGCCAGCGTACGCGCCTCCGGCGTCGTGGAACACCTCGCTGACCTCGACGCCGCGACCGAGCAGCACGTCGCGAACGGCCTCAATGTCGGAGACGATCAGGTACAGGCCCTTTGCCGAGCCGGGTGTTGCCGCGGTGACGTTCTTGCCGAAGATGACCGAGCACCCGGAGCCAGGCGGCGTGAACTGGATCACGCGGAAGTCGTCACCGGCGAAGTCGGCGTCGAGCCTCCAACCCAGGTCGCTGTAAAAGCGCTTGGCGCGATCGACGTCCGAAACAGGAATGACGACGACCTCGAGCTTCATGACGAGCCTCCCCGCTTCCCGGGTCTCGATTGCAGTTTCACTGCGCACTTGAGTAATGCTCACGTCGGGCTCCTCAGGTTTTGCTATCTTGAGATTGGGGACTGGCGTCGTGGAAAGACTCATCTCTCAGCTTTCCTCACGTGGCGCAATTACACACTGATAGAAGAGATCGAATCCACGATCTCAGTTGTGGTCACAAGGGCGCTGGCATAGTTCGGGAGGTTGATGTCGAGCGCGGCGTGCATCGCCTCATCCGAATAATCCGCCGTCGCGTCTTTCACCACCGTGACGTCGTAGCCGAGCTCGGCGGCAAAGCGGACGGTCGCTTCGATGCAGGTATGCGCGATGAGCCCGATGACGATGAGCTGATGGATGCCGTGCTTCTTGAGCTGCAAATCCAGATCCGTGTTGGCGAAGCCGCTGGAACACCAATGCTCCGTGGCGACGATCTCGCCTGGCTTGGGCTCGAACTCGGGACGAATCTCGCCACCCCACGTGCCGTATTCGAAGCTCTTCCGCGCCCACGCTGCCTTCTGAACAGGCGCAACGTACTTCCAAGTCTCGTAGTCGCCTGGACGGTATCGATGGTGCATTGCATAGAAGACGCGAAGCTTCGCCTTCCGCGCGGCATTGAAGACCTGCAGCATATGCGGAACGCAGTCATTCGCTTCTGCAACGGCCCGAATGCGGTCCCATAACTTGCCGCCCTCGGAAATGAAGTCGTTATACGGATCGATCACCAGAAGTGCGGTGACCTCCTTGTCATATGTGTGTGTCGCCATGGTGTCTCCTCCTCGCGGTCTCCTCGTGGCGCTCCACGTCCGGCCTTCACGGTGCGTGGCGGTTGAAGACAAAGTCGCGAGCCTGGACGGTCTCGTGGCAGGGAAAGCAGGTCTTGTGCACCGCCTCGTCGGCGGGTTTTCCGTGGTCGAAGTGAGCGAAGCCCCACCCGCCCGTCGCGGCGTATTTTCTCGAGTCCTTGACCATGAACTGAACCCCGTTCTTGGGGGGCCCGGCCACGAAGGACTGCGGATGGCCAAAGGCTTTTTCGCTTTCCGCCAACGGCTCGTAATTCCAGGCGAGCCGGGCAATGATGGTGCCGTCCGGGAATGGAAGCGTCCCTTCCCGGGAGGCCTTGATCGCGACGTCGTTGCCCAGAATGGCGCGCAGATCGTTGAGCTTGCCCTCTTCGTGCGCCACGGAGATCAATCTCCAGTCGCGGTATCCGGCAGGGATCTTCACTCCGAAGATCGGGGAGCTTTCGTCATCGGCGCCCCCGGCTGAGACGATCATTGCGCCGCCAACGGTTGCCGCCACGGTGACTGCGATCACGAGGAGTGGAATCTGTTTCATGGACCGTCCCTTCATATGACGAGAGGTGCGAGGCCCGGCATAGTGCGAACGAGACAGGTTGTGCTCAGACCACATCGTACGTCACGGCAATGTGGCCGCTTGTAGCCTTCGAGTAGAGGCAGATCCTCTCCGCATCCTCGACCAGGCCTTGCGCGCGGGGGATTTTCGTTGACTCGTCCCAGCTTCGTTGGCGCTTGAATGCCCTTGGATCTGCTTGACCGTGCAATTCGAGATTAGCACATTGCGCGCCTTCAACGCGGGGCCGCACCGTCACAAATCATCACGTTATTGATGACAATAGGGGAACAGGAAGGCCTTGCGATCTGTTGGTCGCGGGCGGTCGAGGTGAGCGAAATTCCGCCGGGCTCGCCGACAAGAAGCTGCCGGAGTTAGACCGGCTTGCGAGGAACGAGCGGCTGCGTAGGGGCGACCCTTGTGGTCGCCCGTCTATGGCACGGCATAGCCGGATTCACCCCGGCTACGACCACCTTAGCCGCCCGCCGCCAATTCCGGTGCCAAATGCTCCCGCACCAGCGGAACGACCTTGGTGCCGTAGAGCTCGATGCAGCGCATCAGCTTGTCGTGCGCCAAGGTGCCGGCCGAGTATTTGAGATCGAAGCGCGCAAGGCCGAGCGCCTTGGCGGTCCTGGCGATCTTGCGCGCCACCGTTTCCGGTGCGCCCACGTGCAGGGCGCCCTGCTCGACCTCGTGATCGAAGGCGGCGCGCGTCATCGGCGGCCAGCCGCGCTCGGCGCCGATGCGGTCGTGCATCCCCTTGTAGCCCTGCCAGTACTCGTCGCGCGCCTGCTCGTCGGTTGAGGCGATGTAGCCGGGCGAGTGCACGGCGACCGGCTGCACCGGCGTGCCGAGCTGGGCGAAGGCGCGGTGGTAGAGATCCACATAGGGGCGAAAGCGTGCCGGGTCGCCGCCGATGATGGCGAGGGCCAGCGGGAAGCCGTAACGCGCGGCGCGCACCACCAATTCCGGGCTGCCGCCGACGCCGATCCGGGTGCGCAGGGGGCCGTCGTCGACCGGCGGGAACACGCGCTGGTTCCGCAATGGCGGACGCGTCCGGCCCTCCCAGGTGACGGCATCCTGACGCACCAGCGCGGCAAACAGGTCGAGCTTGTCCTCGAACAGCACCTCGTACTGGGAGAGGTCATAGCCGAACAGCGGAAAGGACTCGGTGAAGGAGCCGCGCCCGAGCGTGACCTCCGCGCGGCCGTTCGAGATGGCGTTGAGGGTCGAGAAGCGCTCGAACACCCGGATGGGGTCGTCGGAGGACAGCACCGTCACCGCCGAGCCGAGCCTGATGCGCGTCGTACCCCCGGCGATCGCTGCGAGCACCGCTTCGGGCGCCGATATGGAGAAATCCGGCCGATGATGCTCGCCGACGCCGAAGGCGTCGATGCCCACTTCATCGGCCAGCACCCCTTCGTCGACGACGTTGCGGATGACCTGCGCGTGCGTCAGCAGCTTGCCGTCGGGGCCGATGGTGACGTCGCCGAACGTGTCCAGTCCAAATTCGAATCTCTGTGCCATGCGTGCCGAACGGAGCATCAATGCGTTGAACGGATCAGCAGCCGTAATTAATCAGGCCACCGAAGCATGGCCAGTAGCGGGGTCGCGCCTCTGCGACACGGCGGGGCACGGATTTCATCCGGGCTACAGGCAGGCGCAATCTACACACTTAAAGATTGCAGATGAGAAGATCCTGCAATCGGTGTCTTGTTTTGGTAGAACGGCAGAACGAACCCAATGTATGGCCCGGCATCCCTGAGCGCCGCAACACCTTGTATATTGCGGCATCCAGGTCGACAGGGGAAATCGTCGATTGGGCCTAAACGGGGATCTGACCCGGGCGTGCAACGGCTGACCGGATGAAATGCCCGACGACATCGCCTATCTTCCGGTCAGGGAGGAGCCACCATGGACGTCCTGGAGCGCCCGCAGGCGCAGGCGAGTGATCCGCCGCTCACGGCCCCGCTCGGGCTCTTGGCGGAGCTCACCCACCGCTGCCCGCTCGGCTGTCCCTATTGCTCCAATCCGCTGGCGCTCGATCCGCGCGAGGATGAGCTCGATACCGCCACCTGGGCGCGGGTGTTTCGCGAGGCAGCCGCCCTCGGCGTGCTGCAGGTCCACCTGTCGGGCGGCGAGCCCGCGGCCCGGCGCGACCTGGTCGAGATCACGGCGGCGACCCATGCCGCCGGCCTCTATGCCAACCTGATCACCTCGGGCGTTGGGCTCACCCCGCGCACCCTCGCCGCCCTGGCCGAAGCCGGCCTCGACCACGTGCAGATCTCGATCCAGGACAGCGAGCCGGCCTCCGCCGACCACATCGCCGGATACCGCGGCGGCTATGCGCGCAAGCGCAGCCTCGCCGCCGAAGTGGTCCGCCTCGGGCTGCCGCTCACCATCAATGCAGTCATGCATCGGGCGAACATCGAGCGGGTCGGTGCCATGGTGGAGCTTGCGCTCGAGCTGGGCGCCGGGCGGGTCGAGATCGCCCACGTGCAGTATTACGGCTGGGCGCTCAAGAACCGCGCCGCCCTGATGCCCACGGCGGAGCAGGTGGCGCGCGCAGTCGGCGAGGTCGAGGCGCTGCGCAAGCGCCATCATGGGCGCATCGTCATCGACGCGGTGGTGCCCGATTACTATGCGCACTATCCCAAGCCGTGCATGGGCGGCTGGGGACGGCGCTCTCTCAACATCACCCCGGCGGGCCGGGTGCTGCCCTGCCACGCGGCGGAATCGATCCCCGGCCTGGAGTTCTGGTCGGTCCGCGACCACCCGCTCGCCGATATCTGGCGCAACGCCCCGGCGTTTCAGGCCTTCCGCGGGACCGCCTGGATGCGCGAGCCGTGCCAGAGCTGTCCGCGGCGGAGCCAAGATTTCGGCGGTTGCCGCTGCCAGGCGTTCCTCTTGACCGGCGACGCCCGTGCCACCGACCCGGTCTGTCACCTCTCGCCCGACCATGCGCTGGTGGAACAGCTCGCTGCCGTAAGGGAAGATCAGCCCTACGCCTACCGGCAATGAGCTGGTTCATGCCCGACCGCGAATGGCAAAAACCCTTGAACCGGCGGGTGATCTCGCGGCACCAACGACGAATGGGGAATGTGGCGGCCGCTCGGTTTGCGAATCCAGGCGATTTGGGCCAATTTGTCGAACGGTACGTAGAATATTGCGCGATGTGGCCCTCCGCGCCCCCAGCCGGGGGGCTCATCATATGGCCAAAAAATAAGGTACGTAGTGTGACCTACGTCACAGACTTGAACCCAACTACGTGCTGGCGCGACCAATCAACAAGCCGATCGTCGGGGCGATGCAAGGGACATCAGACGAAGCGCTGATCTCACGGATTGCCGGCGGCGACAGGCTCGCAATGCAGGTTCTGTTCGCGAGACACCATGTTCGCGTCTATCGGTTCGTCCTGCGTCTGGTCGGCAATCCGGCCACCGCGGAGGATCTGATCAGCGAGGTGTTTCTCGACGTCTGGCGGCAGGCCGCGAAGTTTGAGGCCCGTTCGTCGGCATCGACCTGGTTGCTGGCGATCGCCCGGTTCAAGGCGCTCTCGGCGCTGAGGCGCAGGCCGGACGAGGAGTTGGACGACGAGACTGCGGCGGCGATCGAGGACCTCTCCGACAATCCCGAGGTCACCGCCCAGAAAAAGGACAAGAGTGCGATCCTGCGCAAGTGCCTGATGGGACTTTCGCGGGAACATCGGGAGATCATCGACCTCGTCTACTACCATGAGAAGTCGGTGGAAGAGGTCGCCGGCATCGTCGGGATCCCCGAGGCTACCGTGAAGACGCGCATGTTCTACGCGCGAAAGAAATTATCTGAGCTGCTCAAGGCAGCCGGGGTCGATAGAGGTTGGCCATGATTGCGACGAGAGACAAGGCGCCGGAGCGGGAGGACCTCGAGACCCTCCTGCCGTGGCATGCAGCCGGCACGCTGAGCCGCCGCGACGCCGAGCGCGTCGAGCAGGCGCTGGCGCAGGACCCGGAGCTCGCGCGCCGCTACGAGCTGGTGCGCGAAGAGCTGGCCGAGACCATTCATCTCAACGAGACCCTGGGCGCGCCGTCGGCGCGCACGGCGCAGCGGCTGTTCGAGGCGATCGATGCGGAGACCGCCGTCGCCAGGCCGAAGACTTCGTTCGACTTCAGCGGCTGGCTCGCCGGCCTCTTGGAGCCGCTGTCGCCCCGCACGCTGGCATGGTCGGCGGCGGCCGCCGGTCTCGCCATCGTCGTGCAGGCCGGCCTGCTGGTCGGCATGTTCGTGCACGAGCGCGGTGCCACCTATCAGACCGCGTCGTTCGAGCAGGCGGCCGCGAACGCAACCACGCAGGGCTCCTTCGCGCTGGTGCGCTTCAATCCGGAGGCGAGCGCCGCCGACATCACGAAATTCTTCGATGTCTACAAGGCGTCCCTGGTGGAGGGACCGCGCGCCGGCGGGGTGTACCGCATCCGTGTCGCCGCCGCGACCCTGCCGAAGGACGAGCTCTCCAAGATCGTCGCCCGCATGGGCGAGGACAAGGGCGTCGTCGCCTTCATCGTGCCGGCCCCTTGACGGCCGCGCTGACCAAGCACCGAGCTGCCGCATCCTCATCGCCGGACTTGTTCCGGCGATCTCGATTCATGCGCGGATGAACTGCTGTCCTGTCGAGCGACACGCACAAGGCGCAGGCATGACGATGTGCCTGTTGCCCCTCCGACACACGCCCGCGAATTCACGCCGCTGACACACTCTTTCTGTTGCGGTCGCCCGCCGTGCGGCGCCAGGATGCTTCCAGCGGGCAGTGGTGTGCAGGGTGGGTGTCATGCAAGAAAAGCAACCAATTCGCGACAATATGGAAATGGCGCGCCGGTGGCACGCGTTGGCCGAGCGCCGCCGCCAGCACTTCGCCGATCTCCATGATTCAGGGCGCTGGCGCAAATATTATCGCGAGACCGACTTACTCACGCAGATGCGGGCGACCACCACCATGGTCGACGCGTGGGAGAAGGTGACGCGCAACGGCGCCATCTCGGCCAAGGTGAACGGCACGTCTCATTCGGCGAACGGCATCAAGCCGTTTTGACTGTTTCCCTCGATGGCGGTATCGGGTGACCCTTCCTGTTCTCCTCCGTGAGCGAGTCGGGAGAGGAAGGGAGATACGCCATGCGGGCAGTCGTGGCCGGCGTCGTGCTCGGGACCCTGACGGTCGGCGCCGCCGCACAGTCTGATGCCGAGCTCACGGCGCAGGCCAAGCGGGGCGAGGCGCTGCTCGAACGGCTGTGCGCGAGTTGCCATGCGATCGGTCCCGCCGGCACGAGCCCCAATCCGCAAGCGCCTCTCTTTCGCATGCTCGGTCAGCGCTACAAGATCGAATCGCTCGAAGAAGCGCTGGGCGAAGGCTTGATCTCCGGCCATCCCGACATGCCGGAATTCCGCCTCAACGGCCGGGAAGTGGGCGAGGCGATCGCCTATCTCAACGCCATCCAGCAGCGCTGAACGGTACTGGCATCGGCCGCGTGACTATGGTCAAGTCCGCCGACACCGGAGCCTCTGAATGAGCAACATCAATCCCAACCCGTTCACCACCCGGCCCGAGATCGAAGGCACGTTCGGGGTCGTCACCTCGACCCATTGGATTGCCACGGCGGTCGGCATGGCGACCCTGGAGAAGGGCGGCAACGCCTTCGATGCGGCGGTTGCCACCGCCTTCACGCTGCAGGTGGTGGAGCCGCATCTCAACGGCCCGGGCGGCGACGTTCCGGTCATCGTGTTCGACGTCAATCGCGGCAAGGTGGAGGTCATCTGCGGCCAGGGACCCGCCCCGGCCGGCGCCACCATCGCGCACTACCGCGGCCTCGGCCTCGACATGGTGCCGGGCACCGGGCTGCTCGCCGCCTGCGTGCCGGGCATGTTCGACACCTGGATGCTGCTGCTGCGCGACTACGGAACGCTCCGGCTCGCCGACGTGCTGACCCCGGCCATCTCCTATGCGGCACACGGGCATCCGCTGGTCGAACGCGCCAATGCGACGATCGCCACCGTCGAGAAGTTGTTCCGCCAGCATTGGCCGACCTCGGCCGCCGTCTACCTGCCGGGCGGAAAAGTGCCGCCGATCGGCACCCTGTTCACCAACCCGGCCTTGGCCGAAACCTACGCCCGCGTGCTGCGCGAGGCGGAGAGCGCCGGGGCGGATCGCGAGCAGCAGATCGAGCGCGCCCGCCGCGTGTGGTCGCACGGCTTTGTCGCCGAGGCGATCGACCGCTTCTGCCGCACCCAGGAGGTGATGGACACCAGCGGCACGCCGCATCGCGGCGTGCTGACCGGCGAAGACATGGCGCGCTGGCAGGCGCGGGTGGAGGCGCCGCTCACTTACGATTATGGCCGCTACACCGTGTGCAAGGCCGGCGTGTGGTCGCAAGGGCCCGTGGTGCTGCAGCAGCTCGCGCTGCTCAAGGGCTTCGACCTCGATCGCCTGTCCCCGACCGATCCGGACTTCATTCATCTCGTCGTCGAATGCAGCAAGCTCGCCTATGCGGACCGCGAGACCTTCTACGGCGATCCCGATTTCGTCGCCGTGCCGGTCGAGACCCTGCTGTCGGATCCCTACAACACGGCGCGTCGCGCGCTCGTGACCGAGCGCGCTTCGCTCGAGCTGCGCCCCGGCGACATCCCGGGATACGGCAAGCGTGTCGATGTGCGCGTGGCCGACGGCGATCGCGCCGCCGTTGCCAGCAGCGGTGCCGGCGAACCGACGGTCGGGCGGATGCCATGGACGCACGACGACGAGGACGATCCGTCGTTTGTTCCGGTGGGCGAGCCCAAGGTCGATCGTATGGGCGCCTCGCCGGGCGACACCGTGCATTTCGACATCGTCGATCAGGCCGGCAACATGGTCTCCTCGACACCGTCAGGCGGCTGGCTGCAGTCCTCGCCGGTGATCCCCGAGCTCGGCTTCGGCCTCGGCACGCGGGCGCAGCAGTTCTGGCTCGACGAGGGTCATCCGAGCGCGCTCGCGCCGGGCAAGCGTCCGCGCTCGACGCTCACGCCCACCATGGCGTTGCGCGACGGCGAGCCGTATCTCGCCTGGGGCTCGCCGGGCGGCGACCAGCAGGACCAGTGGGTCGCGCAATTCTTCCTGCGTCATGTCCATGCCGGCCACAATCTGCAGGAGGCGATCGATGCGCCGGCCTGGCACAGCGAGCACTTTCCCTCCTCGTTCTGGCCGCGCAAGGCGCGCCCCGGCGTGCTGGTGGTCGAGGGGCGGCTGCCGTCCGCGACCATCGAGGAGCTGCGCCGGCGTGGTCACGTCGTCGAAGTCGGGCCCGACTGGTCGGAGGGCCGCCTGACCGCTGCCTCCCGGGTCGGCCGCCGCCGTCGCGCTGCCGCCAATCCGCGCGGCATGCAGGGCTATGCTGCGGGACGCTAGCGCACGAGGGCGCGATGACCTGGTCGATCATCGCCCGCGACGGGCAGACCGGACGGCTCGGCATCGCGGTCGCGTCGAAATTCCTCGCGGTCGGCGCCCGCGTTCCGTTCGTCGAATCCGGTGTCGGCGCGATCGCGACCCAGGCGCTGCTCAATCCGTTCTACGGCGTCGACGGGCTTCGTCTGCTGCGCGACGGGAATCCGCCGCAGGATGCACTGCGCACCTTGCTCGCCGCGGACGATGGACGAGATCAGCGCCAGGTCCATCTGGTGGATCGCCACGGCCACATCGCCGCGCATACCGGTGCGGCCTGTGTCCGCTGGTGCGGACATTGCGAGGGGGAAGGCCTTTCGGTTGCCGGCAACATGCTCGCCGGCCCGCGCGTGCTCGACGACACGGCGGCGGCCTATGCGGCCAATGCCGACCTGCCTTTTGCAATCCGGCTGATCACCGCGATGCAGGCGGGTGAGGCCGCCGGCGGCGACAAGCGTGGCCGGCAATCTGCGGCGCTCGTGATCCACGGCGACGATCCATGGTCGGAGCTCGAGCTGCGCGTCGACGACCACGCCGATCCGCTCGCCGAGCTCTCCCGCCTCGAGCAGCTCAGTCGCGAGTACTGGGTGCATTTTCGCAAATACCTGCCGAGCCGCCGTGATCGCGTCGGCACCATCGACCGCAGGGCAATCGAGGCCGGCATCGCGGCCACGCTCGCCGACGAAGCCAACCCATGAGCGCGTCGTCCCTGCTGGAAATCGAGCGGCTCAAGGTCGTCTTCCATGGCGACGGCGGACGCACGACCCACGCGGTCGACGCCGTCGACCTGAACGTCGCGCGCGGCACCACGCTGGGG
Source organism: uncultured Alphaproteobacteria bacterium (assembly GCA_963777755.1). Taxonomy (GTDB): domain Bacteria; phylum Pseudomonadota; class Alphaproteobacteria; order Rhizobiales; family Xanthobacteraceae; genus DATFWC01. The sequence continues at coordinate 539,988 of CAVZSC010000032.1, read as the reverse complement.
CTCGTGGGCGAATCGGGCTGCGGCAAGAGCGTGACCTCGCTCGCCGTCATGGGCCTGCTGGGGCGGCAGAACGCCGTGATTGAAGGGCGCGTTCGCTTCGACGGCATCGATCTCCTCGACCTACCCGACCGCGCACTGCGCGATCTGCGCGGCAACCGCCTCGCGATGATCTTCCAGGAGCCGATGACTTCGCTCAACCCGAGCTACACGGTCGGCGAGCAGATCATCGAGGCGATCGTGCGCCACCGCGGCGGCTCGCGGCGGGAGGCGCGCGCGCGGGCGATCGACCTGCTGCGGCGGGTGAAAATTCCGGCGCCCGAACGGCGGATCGACGACTATCCGCACAAGCTCTCGGGCGGCATGCGCCAGCGCGTGATGATCGCCATGGCGCTCGTCGTGCGATCCTCAGCTTCTCATCGCCGACGAGCCGACCACCGCGCTCGACGTCACCATCCAGGCGCAGATCCTCGATCTCTTGCGCGAGCTCAAGGCCTCGACGCTCTCCGCCATCATCCTGATCACCCATGACCTCGGCGTCGTGGCGGAAGTCTGCGACGAAGTCGCCGTGATGTATGCGGGCGAGATCGTCGAGCGCGCGCCGGTCGAGGCCGTATTCTGGCGACCCGCTCACCCGTACACGGTCGGGCTGCTCGGCTCGATTCCGCGGCTCGACCATCAGCGCCGAGCGCCTGGCGACCATCGAAGGTCGCGTTCCCGACATGACGGCGCCGCCGACCGGCTGCCGCTTCGCGCCGCGCTGCCCGTTCGCCGAGGCTGCCTGCGTCGCCGCCGCGCCGCCGATCGTCGCCGTTGCCGACAATCACTGGACGCGCTGCGCCCGCGCGCCGATCGAGAGGCTGGTGTCGTGACCGCACCCCTGCTGGTCGCCCGAAAACCTGACCAAGCAGTTCGTCTTGCGACGCTCGCTCACCGGCCGGCCGACGCTGAGCCTCACCGCGGTCGACGGCGTGAGCTTTGCGATTCGATGCCGGCGAGACCCTGGCGCTGGTCGGCGAGTCGGGCTCGGGCAAGACCACGGTCGGCCGCCTGGTGCTGCGGCTGATCGAGCCGACGGCCGGCCGGGTGCTGTTTCGAGGGGCGCGATCTCTTCGCGCTTTCCGCCGCAGCGCTGCGCGCGTTTCGCCGCAGCGCGCAGCTGGTGTTCCAGGACCCGTATGCGTCGCTCAATCCGCGCATGACGGTGGGCGACATCCTGGCCGAGCCGCTCGCGCTGCACGCGCATCGTGCCGCCGGCGCGCCGGCGCGAGCGGGTCGCCGAGCTGATCGGGACGGTCGGGCTCGAGCCGCGCTTCGCGCGCCGCTACCCGCACGAGTTCTCCGGCGGCCAGCGCCAGCGCATCGCGATCGCGCGCGCGCTCGCGGTCGAGCCGAAGCTCATCGTCTGCGACGAGCCGGTGTCCGCGCTCGATGTCTCGATCCGCTCGCAGGTGCTCAACCTGCTGCGCGATCTGCAGCAGCGGCTCGGCCTTGCCTACCTGTTCATCTCGCACGATCTCGCCGTGGTGAAGCACATCGCCGATCGCGTCGCGGTGATGTATCTCGGCCGCATCGTCGAGATCGCGCCGACCGCCGGTCGCTGTTCGCGCGCTCCGCGCCATCCCTATACGCGGGCGCTGCTGTCGGCGATCCCGGTGCCGCGATCCGCGCGCCAGACGCGACCGCATCATCCTCGCCGGCGACATGCCGAGCGTGATCGAGCCGCCGGCCGGGTGCCATTTCCACGACGCGCTGCCCGTATCGCGGTCGAGCGCTGCCGCAGCGACCGCCCGCTTCTCACGGACGACGGTGCCGGCCATGCCACCGCCTGCCACCGCTGGGGCGAGCTGCCCCAGGCCGGCGCGGCCGTGCGCGGCGGCGCAAGCTTCGCCGGCGCTGGAACGGCTGATGGCCGCGTTCGCCGCCAGACGGACGTGCAGGCCGAGGGCGGTGTTGATACAGTGGAGGCCGGGCGGACGACCGGAGCCCCTGCGCTCCGACGATAACAGAGGGAGAGTTGCCATGAAGGCGAAGGCCTTGCTCGCCGCGACGGCGGCAGCGCTGGCGTTCGATGAGCGTCGACCGCGAGTGCGCAGACGACGTTGCGCATCGGGCTTGCCGAGGATCCCGACATCCTCGACCCGACGCTCGCCCGCACCTATGTGGGCCGCATCGTGTTCGCGTCGATCTGCGACAAGCTGTTCGACATCGACGAGAAGCTCAACGTCGTGCCGCAGCTCGCGCTCTCGCACGAGACCTCGGACGACGGCAAGGCGGTGACCATCAAGCTGCGGCCCGGCGTGAAGTTCCACGACGGCGAGCCGCTCGACGCGGAGGCCGCGAAATATTCGCTCGAGCGCCACATCACCATGCAGGGCTCGTTCCGCAAGCCGGAGCTCGCCGCGCTCGATAGGTCGAGGTGGTCGATCCGCTCACCATCCGCCTCGTGCTGAAGAGCGCCGTTCTCGCCGCTGATCGCGCAGCTCACCGACCGCGCCGGCATGATGGTGTCGCCCAAGGCCGCCAAGGAGGCGGGCGACAAGTTCGGCCTCAAGCCGGTCTGCGCCGGGCCCTATCAAGTTCGTCGAGCGCGTGCAGCAGGACCGCATCGTGGTCGAGAAGTTCGCCGACTACTGGAACAAGGGCAACGTCCACATCGACCGCATCGTCTACCTGCCGATCGTCGACGCCACGGTGCGGCTCGCCAACCTGAAGTCGGGCGGGCTCGACCTGATCGAGCGGCTGCTCGCGACCGACATCAAGGACGTGCGCGGCGACCGGCGGCTCAAGCTCTCGACCGCGCTCGAGCTCGGCTATCAGGGGCATGGACATCAACGTCGGCAACGGGCGAGCAGGGCGAAGAACCCGCTCGGAACGATCGGCCAAGGTGCGCCAGGCGCTGAGCCTCGCGATCGATCGCGACGCGCTCAACCAGGTCGTGTTCAACGGCGAATTCGTGCCCGGCAACCAGTGGGTCAATCCCGAGCACCCCTACTTCCAGAAGAGCTTCCCGATCCCGAAGCGCGACGTCGCCAAGGCCAAGGCGCTGATGAAGGAGGCAGGCGTCACGACGCCGTTCGACGTCGACTTCATGGTGCCGAAGGGCGCCGAGACGCAAGGCGGTCGCGGAAGTCATTCAGGCGATGGCGGCGGAGATCGGCTTCGACATGAAGATCCGCGTCACCGAGTTCGCGACCTCGCTCAAGCAGGGCGAGGTGGGCGAGTTCCAGGCCTATCTGCTCGGCTGGAGCGGGCGCACCGATCCCGACGGCAACCTCTACATCTTCCACAAGTGCAAGGCGCCGCAGAACAATGCCCGCTATTGCAATCCCGCAGGTCGACAAGCTGCTCGACGACGCGCGTGCCGTCGCCGATCCGGGCAAGCGCAAGGCGATCTACGCCGACGTGACCCGCATCATCCTGGAGGACAATCCCAAGCTCTACCTCTATCACCGCCGCGTTCTCATCGCGCACACGGCGCGCCTCGAAGGCTATCGCCAGATGCCCGACGGGCTGGTGCGTGTCGTGGGGCTGAGGCTGAAGTGAGTACGATGCAGTCCGTAGGGTGGGCAAAATCGCCTGCTGCGGAATCGACGCGTGGGCACGGCGCGTTTGCGATTCTGCCCACGCGGACAGGCGGAGCAGCGCGCCTTTGCCCACCCTACAGATTGAATTGATGCCATGCTGACCTTCCTCGGCAGGCGGATCCTGCAGCTCATGCCGACGCTGTTCTTCGTGTCGGTGATCATCTTCTCGCTGCAGCAGCTCCTGCCGGGCGATCCCGCCCTGGTCATGGCGGGCGAGGAGCGCGATCCGGCGGTGATCGAGCAGATCCGCGCGCAGTATCGGCTCGATCAGCCGATGCCGGTCCAATACGTCTACTGGGTCAAGGGCGTGCTTGTCGGGCGACCTCGGCGAGTCGATGCGCATCAAGGTGAAGGTGCGCGATCTCGTCCTCGAGAAGCTGCCCGTCACGCTGCAGCTCGCCTTCGATGGCGATCGTCATCGCGCTGACGATCGGCATCACGGCCGGCATCGTCTCGGCGGTGCTGAAGGACAGCGTGTGGGACTACGCGGCCAACATCTTCGCCCTGTGGGGCCTGCTCGACGCCGAATTTCTGGCTCGGCATCATGCTGATCTTCCTGTTCTCGGTGCACCTCGGCTGGCTGCCGGCCTCGGGCTACGTGCCGTCCGACCGAGGATTTCTGGGGCAGCCTCGCGTCCACCATCATGCCGGCCTTCGTGCTCGGCAATGTCGGTCGCCGCCGTCCTGATGCGCCATACCCGCAGCGCCATGCTCGCATGCGCTGCACAGCGACTATGTGCGCACCGCGCGCGCCAAGGGCCTGCTGGAGCGCGCGGTCGATCCTCAAGCACGCCATGCGCAACGCGCTCACGCCGGTGATCACGCTGGGCGCGCTCGAGCTCGGCGAGCTGTTGTCGGGCGCGGTGCTGACCGAGCAGATCTTCACCATCCCGGGCTTCGGCAAGCTGATCGTCGACGCGGTGTTCAATCGCGACTACGCGGTGGTGCAGGGCGTCGTGCTGGTGACGGCGACCATCTACATCACGCTCAATCTCCTCGCCGACGTCGCTCTACGTTCTGGTCAATCCGCGGCTGCGAGGCTGAGATGGTCGACGCCGCCGCCATCGCATTGCTGCCTGACGAGGCCGCCGCACCGGTCGAAAGCCCGGCGCGGCGGGCGCTGCGGCGGCTCGTGCGCCGCAAGGGCGCGATGATCGGGCTTGCCGTCATCGTGCTGTTCGTCGCGCTGGCGCTGCTCGCGCCGCTGGTTGCGCCGTACGATCCGGCCGCGCAGAGTTGGACCTCGGTGCGCAAGCCGCCGTCGGCGCTGCACCTGTTCGGCACCGACGATCTCGGCCGCGACGTGCTCGCTCGCATCATCTTCGGCGCCCGCGCTTCGCTGCTCGCCGGCGTGATCTCGGTCGCCATCGCGCTCGCGATCGGCGTGCCGTTCGGGCTCCTCGCCGGCTATGTCGGCGGCTTCATCGACGCGCTGGTCGAGCCGCATCACCGACGCGATGCTGGCGATCCCGTTCCTCATCCTCGCCATCGCGCTTGCGGCGTTCCTCGGCCCCAGCCTGCAGAACGCGATGATCGCCATCGGCATCACCACCACGCCGATCTTCGTGCGGCTCACGCGCGGTCAGGTGATGGCCGTCAAGGTCGAGGACTATGTCGAGGCCGCGCGCGCCGTCGGCAATCCGCGCTGGCGCATCGCGCTCGTGCATGTCCTGCCCAACATCCTGCCGTCGCTGATGGTGCAGGCGAGCCTCTCCATCGCCGCCGCCATCATCGCCGAGGCGGCGCTCTCCTTCCTCGGCCTCGGCCAGCAGCCGCCGGCGCCGTCGTGGGGCAGCATGCTCAACTCGGCGCAACGCTTCCTGGTCAACGCACCGTGGATGGCGATATGGCCGGGCCTCGCGATCTTCGTGACCGTGGTCTCGTTCAACCTGCTCGGTGACGGCTTGCGCGACGCACTCGACCCGCGCGAGCGGTGAACGAACCGCCGGTTACAGCCGATCTTCGTCCGGCCCGTAGCTGCGTCCGCGCCCGCGCTCGTCCCGCCCGCGTTCGTTGCGCCAACGGTCATCCCGCCAGCGCTCTTCGCGCCAGCGCGGCTCGCGCCATCGCTCGCGATCATCGTCGCGCCGGCGTTCGCCGAAGCGATCGTCTCCGCCGCGGCCGCGCTCGTCGCCATAGCGATCCCGTCCGTCGCGCCAGCGCTCTTCGCGCCGCTCGTCGCCGCGCCGCTCTTCGCCGCGGCGATCAAAGCCCGGTCCTCGGCGATCCTGCTGTCGCGGATCGTATTGCTCGCGCCGGTCGGTATCGAAGCGGTCGCCCGCCTGCGGGCCCAGGCTCCAGCGGATCTTCTGGTCGTCGGTCAGCTGGCGGTAGAACGAGTCCAGGGCGGGCCGCACGAGCCGGATCGCCTGCAGCCTCGCTTCGAGCCATTTCTCCGCCGCCGCCATGCGTGCAGTCGGGGTGAGCGGGCGCTCGGTCGGACAGGCCGCGCGCAGGACCTCGAGCGCCTTCGCCGACGCCATCCGCAACTCCTCGAAGGCGCCGCGCTGCTCGTCGGTCGGCCGCACCAGCCGGATGATCCGCTCCAGCCGGGCCTGGGCGATCCGCGCCAGGTGCTCCTGGCAGTCCGCGACCGCGCCGCGCGGTCCGGTGATGTCGGGATCGTTCGGGTCCGGCCCGCGCCGGTTCATCGTGCCCGGCCCGGTGATGTCGCCCCGTCCGGCGCCTGGGCCGGTGATGTCGCCAGGAGGGCTGCCCGATCCGCGCGGCCCGCCCGGCGGACCGAGTGGTGCACCCGGCGGACCCAAGGGTCCGCCAGGGCCCTGGGCTGCGATCGGGGCGACGAACACAACGGTGGCGAGCGCCAGTGCGCCGAGCGCGGCGCCCGCCACTCCTGCCTTCAACATCGCCATGAGTTCCTCCCGATCGACGCTGGCTGATCCGGCGCGCCCCCGGCCGGCAGCGCTACGATGATGCCGTCCCACCACGTGATCGAATCCAATCGACGCATCGCTGCCTGAATATTTAGCACGATTTGCGGTTTTCCCACGAATGTTGCCGCAAGCGCGAGACTGGGCGTCCGCAGCCGCTTGCCCAGAGCCCCCGAGGCTCCGTATAAAGCGCCGCCATTCCTGTGCCCCCTCCCTCCAAACGCCCATTTCACCCCATGACCAGTTCCCTGTTCTCGCCGCTGCGGCTCGCCGACCTGGAGCTTGCCAATCGCATCGTCGTCTCGCCCATGTGCCAGTACACCGCCAATGACGGCTGTGCCGACGACTGGCATCTCACCCATCTGGGCATGCTGGCCAACAGCGGCGCCGCCCTCGTGGTGGTCGAGGCCACCCATGTGGAGCGGCATGGGCGTATCACCCATGGCTGCCTCGGGCTCTACTCGGACGCCTGCGAAGCCACTCTCCGCCGCGTGATCGACCACTGCCGCCGCATCGGCACCGCCAAGTTTGGCGTGCAACTCGCCCATGCGGGCCGCAAGGCCTCGTCCCAACGTCCGTGGGAAGGCGGTCAGGCTCTCAAGAACGGCCAGGATCCGTGGGAGACCATCGGGCCGTCGGCGATCCCGTTCGGGCCGGGCTGGCACGTGCCGCGTGCCATGACGGGGGACGACATCGCCCGCGTGCGCCAGGCCTTCGTCTCGGCGGCGGAACGCTCGGTGCGCATCGGCTTCGATGAGATCGAGCTGCACATGGCGCACGGCTACCTCGCCCACAGCTTCCTCTCCCCGCTCTCCAACAAGCGCAACGACGAGTATGGCGGCCCGCTCGAGGCGCGCATGCGCTTTGCGCTCGAACTGACGCAGGCGGTGCGCGCGGCGGTGCCGCGCCGCATCGCGCTCGGCGCGCGCATCACCGGCAGCGACTGGATGGACGGCGGCCTGACCGTCGACGATGCGGTCGCCTTCGCCAAGGGCCTCAAGGAAGCCGGCCTCGACTTCGTCTGCGTGTCGTCCGGCGGCGCCACCGCCGAGGCACGCAACCCGACCGACCCCGGCTACAACGTGCCGCTGTCCGACAAGATCCGGCGCGACGCCGGCATCGCGACGCGCGCGGTCGGCCTGATCACATCGCCCAACCAGGCCGAAGCGGTCGTCGCCGAGGGCAAGGCCGACATGGTGGCGCTCGCCCGCGCGGTGCTCGACAATCCGCACTGGGGCTGGCACGCCGCGCTCGCGCTCGGCGCCGAGGTGGCACGCCCGCCGCAATACGCGCGCGCGGCGCCCAAGCTGTGGCCCGGCGCGACGATGCGCAGCTGATTCATTCCGTCTTGATCGTCCCGTCCTCGATCCGCAGCCGCCGGTGCGGGAACGACGCGGCAAAATCATCATCGTGCGTGACCACGACGATGCCGTAGCCGATGGCGCACAGGCGGGACATGATCGTCGCGAGCACCGTGCGCGTGTCGCGATCCTGGCCGATCGTCGGCTCGTCCAGCATGATCCACGGCATGGCGCCGGAGAACGGCCACAGCCAGCCGAGGCGTTTGCGCAACGCGAGCGGTAGCTCGTACAGATGCTGGTCGGGATCGCCAACGCCGAGCGCACGCGCCAGGCGGCCCAACAGATCGTCCGTCGGCGGCATGGCGCCCGGAATGGTCGTGAGTGCCCGGCGACGCCGCGCGGTGTCTTCGGCGAGCGTCGCGCCGCACCATTGATGGTCGGGGTTCTGCATGGCGAGCGCGAACGCGCGGTTTCCCTCGCGGTGCGGCGCATACGGCTTGCCGTCGAGCCGGATCGTGCCGGCCGAGGGCCTGAGCACGCCCACCATGAGCTTGAACAACGTGGTCTTGCCGGCACCGTTGGCGCCGGCAAGCCGGTAGATCCGGCCCGGCTCGAGCGTGAGATCGAGATCGTGAAAGATCGGGTTTCCGGTCGGATAGACGAAAGCGAGGCTGCGGATCGCGATCGCCGGCGCCGCACGCGGACGGAGGTCGGCGATCATGCCGGCGAGATTGCAGGCAAATGGGTTCGTCGTGCCGGCAAGCTCTTCACGCTGCCAGCCCGCCGGGACATGGTCGAGGCGATTGTCGATCAGGATGGCGTCGAACGGATCGTCGCCGGCGCTCAGGTAGTCGAGCGTGGACATGCGGTTGACCGCATCCAGCTGCTCCAGCGCGGTATCGATGCCGATCGCCCGGTAGGCGGAGCGCGCGAAGCAATGGAGCGCGAGCAGGACCTGCTCGCCACCTGACAGGGTCGCGGGCTTGCGCGAGGCAAGTTTCGTCCAGTCGATCGGGGCGAACGGACGACGCTCCCGGCTGCCGCCATGGGCATAGACGGCGATTTCGTCGCCGACCGTATTGGCCAGGCCCGACAGCGCCGCTTCCGCATAGGGCCCGACCAGGAACATGCTGCCGCGTTGCTCGAGCGTCGCCTTGCGCAGCGCGTCGCTGCGGCCGGAGAAATTGCTGCCCGCCAGGAATCGGCGCGGCATTCAGGCGACCGTCGCGACGACGAGGGCCATGCCCGCCGCCGCGATCCATCCCCAGTCGTGAGCGGTGAGCGCCGGCGCCGGCGTGGCGAGGAGCGCGTCGAGCCGCGCGGGCGTGTCCTCGGCGGGCCACTTGTCGCGCAGGCGGCCGGTCGCGATGGTGAGGGCCGAAAGCCATGCGGTCTGCACCAGGACCCAGCCGTTGGCGGCGTTGCGCAGCGACAATCGCGGCGTGATGAGCCCCGAGGCGACCAGAGCGATGCGCGAGCGATCGACCGCGTGCAGGATCGTGTCGATCCACGACAGCGTGAGCACGATGAGCTTCTTCGCCGCCGCCGGCGCGCTGAGCGTGCGGATGAACTGCAGCGGGCTCGCGTCGGCAAATCGCAGCGCGACGAGTTGGATGATCAGAACGACCAGCACGAGCCGCATGCAGATCGTTGCGACGTGCGCCAGTGCGGCCAGGCGCGTACCGGCCGCGCCGGCCGCGATCTCGGCGGGCGAGCGGCCGACGATTCCCACCCAGACGAGACCCATGAAGAGCGCAAGCGGGGCCATGATGGCGAGGGATCGCATGAGCGCGGTGCGCATGCGATGGAATGTTTCGACTGCGCCGAACGCTGCGCACAGGCTCACCAGCACGGCGAACGCCGCAGGTGTCGCTGCCACGACACTCGCCCCGACCGCCAGTACGGCAAACAGGACCGCTCCGTTCGGCGTCATCGGGCTTCCGCCGGCGCCGTCGTCGGTGGGCTCCCCAAGAGCGCGATGAAGTCGGCGGGCGTGGCGCGATAGAGCAGAGCGGCGAGCAGGACCTGGAGGGTCTTGTCGAGCGGCTCGGCGGCGAGCCCCGACAGCACCACCGCGCTCAGCACCTGCTGACCGGCCTTGAGGAACAGCGCGACGAGGAAGGCCGAGCCGCTGGCGGTGACGCCGCCGAACAGGTAGGCGACGACCGGAGCCGAGACGACCGCCGACACCAGGCCGGTGACGATGCCGTAGACGACGATGCGGCCATAGAACTCGCCGCGCCGCATCGGCCGGGCGCGAAACGTCTCCACGCCGCCGGCGGTGAGAGCCGCCGAGACGAGCGCGATCGCCACCATGGTCAACATGAACCAGGGAAGGAACGGATTGAACAGCACCCCGGTGATGAGGATGGCGATCGCCCCGGCAAGACAGGCGCAGACGAACGCGGCGCGGCGGTCGAAGGCCAGCAGCAGGACGCACAGGATGGTGCCGATCTGGTCGAGATAGATGGGAAGCTTGATCAGATAGACGATGGTGCCGACGGAAAAATTGAGCGCCGCGCATAGCGCAATCACGATCAATCGTGGCGTCGTCAGCATGCGGCCCCCTCGAAAGCTATACTATATCACTGGAATCGCGGAATTTCTAACGCCGACGATGAGGCACAGATGGCGCACAGATCTGGAACATGCGGGAATGATCGCCGCCGCGACCTGCGTCCTTTGTGGTCTGCCGTCTGATGGATCCCTTCGTCTTTGCGGCCGTCCTGTTCGCCGCCGCCTTCCACGCCGGCTGGAACGCCGCGGTCAAGAAGGGGCTCGACCCGCTCGCCGGCACAGTCGCGATCTCGATCGGGGCGGCGCTGGTGTCGGCGCCGCTTCTCCCGCTGGTCGGCTTGCCGGCCGCGGCGGCGTGGCCGTGGGTCGTCGCCTCGGTGCTGATTCACCTCGTCTATTTCGCCGCGCTGATCGAGAGCTATCGCGCCGGCGACATGGGGCAGGTCTATCCGATCGCGCGCGGCTCGGCGCCGCTGCTCACGGCTTGCCTCAGCGCGTTGCTGGTGGGCGAGCACATCGGCCCGATCGCCTGGGCCGGCATCCTGCTGCTCGCGGGCGGCGTCGTGCTCATGTCGCTGCGCGGCGGGCGCGAGCTCGCCCGGTTTGACCGGCGCGCGGTCGCGTTTGCGCTGTTCACGGCGATCACCATCTGCGCCTATTCGCTCACCGACGGCATCGGCGCGCGGCTCGCCGGCAACGCGCTTGCCTACTCGCTCGTCCTGTTCCTCGGCATCGGACCGGTGATGCTCGCCTATGCGCTCGTCCGCAGCGGTCCTGCCGTGATCCCGGCGATGCGCGCAGCCTGGGGCACCGGGCTTGCCGGCGGCGCGCTCCAGCTCGGCTCCTATGCGATCGCCATCTGGGCCATGACGGTCGCGCCGATTGCGATCGTCGCCGCCTTGCGCGAGACCAGCGTTCTGTTCGGCGCCCTGATCGCGGTGGTCGTGTTGCGCGAGCCCCTGCGGGCGGTGCGGATCGCCGCCGCGGTGGTGATCGTCGTCGGGCTCGCGCTGATCCGGCTGGCGTAAGAGCCGGGACAATCGACGCTGGGGCGGGCGAAAAGCCCGGCCGGCCGGGAACATTGTCCGACCTTCGCGATTATTGGTTTGCCGTTTTCCTGCCCACGGGGTCGGCGGGCACACGAATAGAACAGGACCTGCACCCGTGCTACCTGGAATAATGGCTGTCTCGATGCATTTTAGATGCGATGCTACCAGCAGGTACGCGGTCGGCGATCGTGTCGTCGCGCGACAACCCAACGAGTATCGATGAACGATCAGGTTTCCGACCCGCCCCGCGTGGAGAGACGGTTTCAGCTCCTGGTTGATGCCATCGCCGAATATGCGATCTTCATGATCGATCTGGATGGCATCGTCACCAGCTGGAACGCGGGCGCGCAGCGCATCAAAGGCTACACCAGGGACGAGGCGCTGGGCCGGCACTTCTCGCTATTCTTCACGCCGGAAGACCAGGCGGCGGGCCGTCCCGCCCGCGCCTTGCAGGAGGCGAGGCGGACCGGCCGCGTCGAGGACGAGGGCTGGCGCCTGCGCAAGGACGGTACCCGCTTCTGGGCGCTCGTCGTCATGGACGCGATCTACGATGAATCGGGCACGCTGCTCGGCTTTGCCAAGGTCACGCGCGACATGACCGAACGCCGGGCGGCGCAGGAAGCGCTCAAGGAGAGCGAGCGCCACTTCCGCCTCCTGGTCGACAGCGTGGTCGACTACGCGATCTTCAGGCTTGATACGCAGGGCCGCGTCACCAATTGGAACAGCGGCGCCGAGCGCATCAAGGGCTATGCCGCCGACGAGATCGTCGGCGAGCATTTCTCGCGCTTCTATACCGAGGAGGATCGGCGCGCCGGCGTACCGACGCGGGCGCTGGAGCAGGCAGCGGTCGAGGGCCGGTTCGCCACCGAGGGCTGGCGCGTTCGTCGCGACGGCAGCCGCTTCTGGGCGACCGTCGTCATCGACGCGATCCGCGGCGAGGACGGCAGCCTGATCGGCTTCGCCAAGGTGACGCGCGATATCACCGAGCAGCGCGAGGCGCAGCGGCGGCTCGAAGAGGCGCGCGAGCAGCTGTTCCAGTCGCAGAAGATGGAAGCGATCGGGCAATTGACCGGCGGCATTGCCCACGACTTCAACAATCTTCTCACAATCATCCTGGGCGGCGCCGACATGGCCGAACGGCTCGTCGGCGACAACGAGAAGCTCAAGCGCATCCTCGGCAACATGCGCCACGCGGTGAAGCGGGGCGAGACGCTGACCAAGCAGCTGCTGGCGTTCTCCCGCCGCCAGGCGCTCAAGCCGCAGGTGATCGACCTGCACGAGCAGCTGGAGATCGTGACCGATCTGCTGTCGCGCGCGCTGCGTGGCGACATCGGCATCGTCGCCGACGTTGCTCCGGACGCCGCCCCGATCGAGGTCGACGCCAGCCAGCTTGAGTTCGCGCTCTTGAACGTGGGACTGAACGCGCGCGATGCGATGCCGAGCGGGGGTGCGCTGCGCATCAGTGCGCGCAACGTTCTGCCGCACGAACGGATCGCGGGTCTCGAAGGCAGCTACGTCGCCCTCAGTGTCGCCGACACCGGTACGGGAATCCCGGAGGAGATCCGCCACCGCGTGATCGAGCCCTTCTTCACCACCAAGGGCATCGGCAAGGGCAGCGGCTTGGGCTTGAGCCAGGCGTATGGGTTCGCCACCCAGTCGGGCGGATCGATGACGATCGAGTCGACCGTCGGCAAGGGCACCACCGTGACGTTCTATCTGCCGGTCGCAAACTCGCTGCCCGCCAAGGCGGTGAAGACCAATGGTGCGGAGCGACCGCAAGGCCGCGGCCGCATCCTGGTGGTGGAGGATGATCCCGACATTGCCGAGCTCGCGGTCAACCTGCTCGAAGACGCCGGCTATCAGGCGCGCCGCGTTACGACCGCCCAGTCGGCCATCGCGGAGCTCGAGAGCAGCCAGGTGGACGCGGTCTTCTCCGACGTGATGCTTCCCGGCGGAATGAACGGAGCGGAGCTTGCCCATTTCATCCGGGCGACGTTTCCGGGCGTGGGGATTCTGCTGGCGACCGGCTACGCGGAAGCCGCGACCAATCGGCTCGCCCGGGATTTCCCGCTGATCGCCAAGCCCTACGACGAGAGCGCGCTGGTCGGCGCCATGGCCGATGTCATGCGGCGGGCAAACTGACTAGTGTCCCGGTTCCGACGTTCGTATCCCTTTGCAGCACCCCCTCGTACGAACGTCGGAACCAAAGGGACACTAGCAAGCATATGATTCTAGTGTGGCTTTGGATTTGACGTTCCTACGAAGGAATCGCCGCAACACTGGTAGGAACGTCAAATCCGCCACACTAGCGGCTTCACACTTCTTCACACGGCGGACAACCCGGCGAAACCAGCTGGCCCTAGTCTCCTTCGTCACGGGGTCGACACCCATCCGAAGGAGCGCCCACATGAGCATTACCGAAACACCTCCCGCATCCGGCATGCCGGGCCGCAAGCCGCCGCGTCTGCGCCGCTTCGTCGTCGGCAGCGCGCTGGTCGGCGCCGGCCTTGTCATCGGCATCACCACCTCGGCTCTCTCGCAGGGGTATGGCCGCGGCTGGTCCGATGACGGGCCCGGCCGCTATTGGGGCGAGCGGTTCGACGGTCCGCGCTGGCTGCACGACCACGACGGACCGCGCGGCTGGTTTGGCCGCGATCGCGATGATGGCCCGGGCTGGCGCCACGGCCGCTTCGGCGGGCCTGGCGGGACTTTCCTGACGCCGGGGCGGATCGAGCGCATGGTCAACCGCCTCGCCTGGGCGGTCGACGCCAGCACCGAGCAGAAGCAGAAGCTGATGGGCATCGCGCAGCGCGCGGCCGACGACCTCACGCCGCTGCGCGAGAAGCATCTCGAATTCCGTCGCCAGGTGCGCGAGGTCCTGGCCGCCCCGACGATCGATCGCAGCAAGCTCGAAGCCCTGCGCAGCGATCACCTGAAGCTCGCCGACGACGCCTCGCGCCGCATCACCACGGCCGTTGCGGAAGCCGCCGAGGTGCTCACCCCGACGCAGCGCGCTGACCTGGCGCGGCGCCTGGAGCAGCGATTCGGCGCACGCCGCGGGTGACAGCGCTACCGCTTCTCGGGAATAATCCGCCGATGACGCAGCGGATCCTGCTCATCGACGATGACCTCAACCTCGGCGGGATGGTCGCGGACTATCTCGCCGGGGCGGGCTTTCGCGTCACCAATGCGCCGACCGCGCGCGAGGGCGAGCAACGATTGAAGCGCGAGATCTACGACGCCCTCATCCTCGACCTCATGCTGCCCGATGCCGACGGCCTGGAAGTGTGCCGCCGCATCCGCCAATCCTCCGATCTGCCCATCCTGATGCTGACCGCGCGGGGCGATGCCATGGACCGCGTCGTCGGCCTGGAGATCGGCGCCGACGACTATCTGCCGAAGCCGTTCGAGCCGCGCGAGCTGCTGGCGCGGCTGCGCGCCATCCTGCGCCGCAAGTCGGCGCCGGCCTCGCGCGACGTGCTCCGCTTCGGCCGCCTGGAGATCGACCGCGGCGCCCGCCGCGCCCGTCTCGATGGGACCGACTGCCTGCTCACAAGCCACCAGTTCGCCCTGCTCGGCGTGCTCGCCGACCATGCCGGGCGCGTGATGTCGCGCGACGCGCTGATGGACCTGCTCAAGGGCGAGGGATCGGAGGCCTTCGACCGTTCGATCGACGTCCACATCTCGCGCATCCGCAACGCCATCGAGGACGATCCGAAGAAGCCGCGCCGCATCATCACGGTGCGCAGCGCCGGCTACGTGTTCGCGCGCGAGCAGAGCTAGCGCATGTCCCGGAAAAGTGGGCACCGGTTTTCCGAGAAGGACATGCGCCGGTATTGGAATCTTCAGCATGCGCCGGCTTTATCTCCAGGTCTACCTGACGATCATCGCCATCCTGGTTCTCGTCGTCGTGGTGATCGGCGCGCTGTGGCGGGCCGGCGACGCCTCGCGCTTCGACCATGCCTCCGACGTCGCCAGCGACTTCGTCGCGACCGCGCTGCCGCCGGCAGCGGCCTCGGGCGCGGTGCAGCAGGAGGCGCTCGAGGCGTTGCACCGCCGCCTGCGCGGCGACCTCGCGCTGTACGCCAAGGACGGCACCCTGCTGGCGAGCGCCGGGCGGCCGATGCCGCCGTTGCGGCTCGAGCGCGCGGCGCCCGGTTGGCGTCCCGGTCCCGCCGGCGTGGTGATGACGCTCCGTCTCGAGGACGGCCGCTGGCTGGTGGCGCGCCTGCCGCGCGGGCCGTGGCGTCCGGGCGCCTGGCTGATCACTGTCCTGATCGCGCTTGGGCTTGCGGTCGCGGTCGGCGCCTGGCCGATCTCGCGCCGCCTCACGCGCCGGCTCGAGCGGCTGAAGTCGGGCGTCGAGCAGCTGGGCGGCGGCGACCTCGCCGCCCGCGTGAAGATCGAGGGCAAGGACGAGGTTGCGGCGCTGGCGGAGAGCTTCAATCGCGCCGCCGCCCGCATCGAGGACCTGGTCAGGTCGCACAAGATGCTGCTGGCCAACTGCTCGCACGAGCTCAGGACGCCGCTGACGCGGATCAACCTGGCCGTGGCGTTGGCGGGTGAGGGCATCGAGCCGGCGCGACGCGACCAGCTCAAAGCCGATATCGCCGAGCTCGACCAGCTGATCGACGAGATCCTCCTGGCGAGCCGGCTCGACGCCACCCGCACGCCGGAGCGCACCGAGGACGTGGAGCTGCTCGCGCTGACCGCCGAGGAGGCGGCGCGCTACGACGTGAGCGTCGAGGGGGAGACCGCGATGGTGCGCGGCGATCCCTCGCTGCTGCGGCGCATGATCCGCAATCTCCTGGAGAATGCGCGCCGCTATGGCGGCGCGGCGCCGCCCGAAGTGCGCGTCGGCCGCACGTTCGACCGGCGCGCCTGGGTCGAGGTGCGCGATCACGGGCCGGGCGTGTCCGAAGGCGAGCGCGAGAAGATCTTCGAGCCGTTCTACCGCCTCGCCGGCTCGGCCGAGAGCGGGCGCGGCAGCGGTCTCGGCCTCTCGCTGGTGCGCCAGATCGCCCGCAGCCATGGCGGCAACGCCCAGTGCCTCGCCGCCGCCGGCGGGGGCAGCGCGTTTCGCGTGCTGCTGCCGGCGACGGCGTAGCCTGCGCGGCGCCCCCGGGGTCGCGGCTGCGCCGCGCCCGAGGACAGGCTCCGCGGATCGCCGCTTGTCCTATTCACGATGTCAAACAGCCATCCGGTCTTCGCCCGAAGACGGGCTTCGACGGATTGTTTGCCCGCCGAAGCTTCAGCGAAGGCGGGCAGCCAACGCTCCGCCCTCCCGGCGGTCGCCCGACGAACGATGTCGTCGTGCGCCCGTTCGAGCCGGGCTACGCTCATCCCCCTTGCGAGGGAATGGAGCGCCGCGAGGGCGCTGGTGCGGAACGCCGCACCCTGGTGCTCCCCCGTTTCCTCCCCGGCCGACTTCGTCGGAAGGCGCGAGGAGGAAACGAGGGAGCACCGGAACACCTTGCGAGGGTGTCCCGCGCGCCAGTGACGTAGGCGCGCGCGCCCTCGCGGCGCTCCACCGCGGCGTCTTGCTCCCGGGCCGACGCCTCGGCGATTTTGCCGTGCCGCCAGATCCGAGGTCGCCCTGGGACGGAGCTACGGGCTCCGCCTGCAGGCGCCGCTCCCCGCTCCGCCTTCGATGCCTTCCGGAAGGCGCCCTTGGTGAGCCGGGATGGCTGGGATTAAAGAGCTATTGTGAGAATATTGTCAATAGGCGGCACAGAAATATTTTTCCGATTTTCAGGAATCCGCGGACGGTCAACGAACCTCGGTGCGCAGAGCAATGGATCGGATGTATACGAGGGTCAAACTATTCGACGGCCATTGGTCGACGGGAGGACGTCTTGAATATCGGGAGGGCGATGTGCGCCGCAATGGTGGCAGCGATGCTGGCGCTCGGCCCCGCCGCGGCCCAGGACTATCCCGGCAAGCCCGTGCGCATTGTTGTCGGCTTTGCAGCCGGTTCGGTTTCCGACCTGGTTGCCCGCACGATCGGGCAGAAGCTCGGTTCCGTATTCGGTCAGCCTTTCATCGTCGAGGTGCGCCCTGGCGCGGGGAGCAATGTGGCCGCACAGCACGTGGCGCGCTCGCCCCGGGATGGCTACACGCTGTTCGTGACGACATCATCGAGCACCATACGCAGCGCAAATTCAGCCAATCTCGGATTCGACTTCAGCACGGATTTTGCGCCGATCGCTCTCATTGCCGGCGTGCCATTCGTTCTCACGGCCTACCCTCGCCTGGGCGTGACAACGCTGGAGGAGTTCATCACGCTGGCTAAGACCAACCAGCAGGCACTCACGTTCGGCGGAACGGTGGTGGGAACGACCGGCCATCTTGCCGCGCAGTTGTTCAATCAGCGGGCCGGCACCAATATCCCGATTGCGTCCTATCCGAGCACGGCCCAGGCGACCATGGACCTGATGACGGGTCGGATTTCGATCGCATTCGCATCGGCTGCAAACGTGCTCCAGCTCATCGAGGACGGCAAACTGACCGCGCTGGCGGTTGCCCAGCCCAATCGCGCCGCCATGATGCCGCGCGTGCCTGCGATCGATGAGGCGGGATTGCCTGGCGTTCATGCCAGTCTCTGGATCGGAATCCTGGCGCCTGCCGGCACGCCGGGCGCAATCGTGCAGATGCTCTCGCAGGCAATCAATCAGTCGCTTCAGTCCGATGATGTCGCCCGTCACCTGCGGCTGCAGGGAATGGAAGTCCTGGGAGGCAGTCCGGAAGAGTTTGCTTCGCGGATCAGAGGCGATACGGCTCGTTGGGACACGGTGCTGCAGGGGGCACAACCCGGAAAGTAGCGGCCGCCGTTTGGCGCGTCCTAAAGCCGAAAAGAATCGCTTCCCGGCATTCGGTGCGCCAGCGACGGCCTCGGGCCACATGTGGATGCGGTCGACGTAGCCGGCCGCGCGGCGAAACTGGTTGACGTAGTCAGGCCCGTAGGAGATCAACCCGCCGCCGGCGGCGAAGAAGCGCTCATAGTAGACGGCGGGCAGCTTGTGCCGGGCCGCCAGCGCGACGATCAGGTCGCGATGAACAATCGCCGACCCGCTCCCTGTCACGATAAGGCCGCCATTCGACCCGCGCGCGAAGCCCGTGATGGCGCGCTCGATCTCGCCTGCGTCGCGCACGTCGATCGGGCGTACCTCCACTCCGAACGATGGCGCCACTGACTGGATTGCGCCCAACTGCCCGATCCCTTGGGCAATGGCGGCATCGCGAAGTACCGCCGCTTGCGTCACGCCCGGCGCAATCTCTTTGAGCAGCCCAAGCCATTTCGCGCTGATGCCGTATTTGAACAGCATAAAACCGGTGGCGTTGCCGCCCGGCCGCGGCAGGGTCGCGACGAAGCCGGCACCGACCGGATCGGGCGTCTGCGTGAAGACGACCGGCACGGTGCGGGTCGCCTGCAGCAACGGCCCCACGACCGTGCCGCCAGAGGCCAGAATGACATCCGGTGCGAGCGCGACCAATTCCGCCGCATATTTACGAGTTTCGACGTCATTGCCCCCGGACCAGCGGGCGTCGATCCGCACGTTGCAGCCATCGGTCCAGCCCAATTGTTGCAGCCCCTGCACGAACGCCGCGAGGCGGGCCTGGCCTTCCGCATCGTCCGCACCCAAGCTCATGAGCACGCCGATGCGCCGCATCCGCTCGGGCTGCTGCGCGCCCACCGCCAGCGGCCACGTCGCTGCGCCGCCGAGAAGCGTGATGAATTCCCGCCGCCTCATCGAGCACTTGGCTCTTTCCCCTCCAAGGCGCGTGGGGCGCCCGGCAGGCGGTCTGGTTCAAGCGTAACGCCGAATGCTCAGCATAGCCAGTCTGGCGCAGACGGCTGTTGGTAGCGGGTCAGTTGTCCGCCTTTTGTAGCACGTGAGTTGTCCGCCATGTTCGCCGCTTGTTCTGGAGGCGGTGATGCGGCGGACGGCAGTGTTATGGGAGGCATTTTTGTCTCGGTTTGGAGAAGCGTTTGAGCAGTACAAGCGCCGGCGATTGACGGCGGACGAAGCGGGAGAACTGCTGGGGATGTCGGGTCGGAACTTCCGCCGGCTGAGCGTTCGCTACGAGGAGGACGGGGTTGCTGGGCTGCGCGATCGGCGGATCGGCAAGATCTCGCCGCATCGTGCAGCGGAACGCGAGCTTGCCCGGATGCATGAGCTTTACCGTGAGCGCTACAGTGACTTCACGGTGAAGCACTTCCATGAGCAGCTGCAGCGCCGACACGGCTACAAGCTGAGCTACACGGTGACGCGGCTTTCGCTGCAGACGGTGGGGCTGGTGCAGAAGGCCAAGCGGCGGGGCGCGCACCGCAAGAAGCGGGTGCGGCGGCCGCTACCCGGCATGCTGGTGTTCCAGGATGGCTCGACCCACCGCTGGATTCCGGCCCTGGATCGCAAGCTCGACCTGATCGTGACCCTCGATGATGCGACCGGGACGATCTATTCGGCGATCCTCGTTGCCGAGGAGGGAACGATGTCGAGCTTTCTCGGGCTGAGCGAGACGATCGCCCGCCACGGCCTGTTCGGGGCGCTCTATACCGATCGGGGCGGGCACTATTTCCACACCCCGAAGGGCGGGTCCAAAGTGGACAAAAGCCAGCCGACCCAGGTCGGGCGAGCGCTCGCCCAGCTCGGAATCACCCATATTCCCTCCTATTCGCCTGAGGCACGTGGGCGCATCGAGAGGGTGTTCGGGACGTTGCAGAACCGCCTGCCGCCGGAGCTGCGCGTGGCCGGGATCAAGACCATCGCGGCAGCCAATCGCTATCTCAGAGAGCGCTTCGTGCCGGACTACAATGCCCGTTTCGCGGTTGCGGCGGCAGAACCCGGCACAGCCTTCGTGCCCTACGTGGGCCGGCCGCTCAGCGAGATCCTGTGCGTTCAGGACGATCGCCAGGTCGGCCGCGACAACTGTGTGGCATGGCGAAGGCTTTCGATGCAAATTCCGCCCCAGGTGCATCGCCACCACTACGTCAAGGCCACCGTGCGAGTGCACGAATATCCCGACGGCAGTCTCGCTGTCTTCGACGGTCCGCGCCGTCTCGCCAGCTATGATCGAGAAGGACGAATAATCGATGTCTCGCCTCGGGCCGCTTAACTCCGCTCGGCGCGCCCGGCCTGTGGATTTGTGGACAACGCAACAGCGTTGCCCACAACCCCACAGGCCCAACAGCAGCAAAAGAAGCGGACAAATAACCTGCTACAAACAGCGGACATCTTCACGCGCTACGGACAGTCTGGCGCAGACGGCACCGGCAGGTCCTTGGGCAAGCCCTGAAATCTTCTGAATCAGGCGAACGGCGACCGACGCTTGGGGGCATGCAGGGCCATCGCCCCGGACCTCCGAGGCGCGTCCACCTGAGGGGGGAACTTGTGCGCGCATTCGCCACGGCGTGCATGCCGATCGCGGCCCAGTCGGACGATCCGCGCAACAAGCTGAAGATGATCGCAATGGCCCGGTCGTGGCAGCTGCTTGCGGAGCAGGCCGAAAAGAACAGTCACACCGACGTGGTTTACGAGACGCCAGCGCGGGCGCCGGGCAGCAGCCGTAGCCGCGGCCCAATTGAACGAACACGATTCAGAACAATTCAGGTCTAACGCAAGACCTGTTGCTTGTTGTATGGCAGGCTGAGATGACCGATCCGGAGGTCGGCGCCCGGCCCCGGGCCCCGCGCCTGGACGTCGCGAGGTGTTGCCTTCGGTCGTCAGCCGGATGGGCAAGGCGCAATGTCATGGGTCATGCCGGCTGACGAGCCGTCCGGCAAGGAGCAGCACATGAGAGTCGATCGAGCAACGCAGTTCGCGTGCGCTTTCCTCCTGGCGGCAAGCGGATTGTCCTTGCCGGCCCTGGCGCAGCCGACGGATGCGCCGTACGGAATGGCGAAATTTGCCGCATATTCCGACATCGGCGAGCTGAAGCAATTGAAGGTCGTGTGGGACTTCAACTTCACCGACCCGACGGCGGTCGGCATTGTTTTCAACTATGTGAATGCGCTGCTGGGTGCGACCGCGGAGTTCGGCCCGCACGAAATCGATCCCATCCGGGTCGTCATTGTTTCGCACGGCCCCGAGCTCGTCGTCTTTGCCAGGAAAAATTATGAGAAATACCGGGACATTGCGGATCGTGCCGCACGTCTGGCGAAGCAGGGGGTCAGGTTCGAGATCTGTCGCAATGCCGCCACCTTCCTCGGCTTTGCAGCGGACGATCTGCACGGGTTCGTTACCGTGGTCCCGCCCGCGCCCTATGCACTCGCCTACTGGCAGGCCAAGGGCTACACGCTCAATGCGGTGGGTGCGACGAGGCCGACGACGCCCCTCAGCGACCTGAACAAGGATGACACCAACAGGAAGCCCAATTAGCACGCGCTTCGCGGGACGTTGTGTTACCGGCATGACGCGCCGGAGATTCGGTGCGCTGCTCGGCGGCGCCGCCGCGCATGCGATCGTCCTTCGCCCCTGGGGCCCGGGAGCCCGGGCGCAATCCCGTGTGCACCGTGTCGGCCTCCTGTTCCCGGCCGGGGAGACGCCGGGCTTTCCCCGGTTCGCGGCCGCATTGCGGGAATTGGGCTACGTCGAGGGGCGCAACGTCGCCTACGACGTCCGGGCGGCGGGAGCCGACATCGGCCGGCTGCCCGATCTCGCCCGCGAGGTCGCCGCCGGAAGGCCGGACGTGATCGTCTCCGCGACCGCGCGGGCGGGGCTCGCGCTGATCAGCGCCACCCGCGAGATCCCGATCGTGCTGGCGCTGGTCGGCGATCCGGTCGGGCTCGGCCTCACCAGCAGCATGGCTCGTCCGACCGGCAACGTGACCGGGTTCACCACCGCCCATGACACGCTCGCCGCCAAGCGACTCGAATTGCTGCTGGAACTGGTCCCAGGCGCGCGCAAGGTGGCGTTCCTCTGGCTTCCCGGCAATGAGCAGAACAGGCTCGTCGAGGAACGTACCCGGGACGCGGCCGCGGCGCTCCGCCTCGAGCTGTTGTCGCTTCCGGTCGCGACCGCCGAGGACATTTCCCTTGCGATCGCGAAGGCCGAAGTGGAGCGCGCGCAGGCTCTCCTGATCGCGCCCGATCCGCTGCTCGTGCGGAACCGCCAGACCATCATCGACGAATGCCTGCTGCGCAACCTGCCCGCCATGCACAACTATTCTGTCGAGGTACGCGACGGCGCGTTGATGGCCTACGGCAGCGACGTCGGCGAAGACTACGGGCGCGCAGCGGCCTATGTCGACCGCATCCTGAAGGGCAGCAAGGTCGCCGACCTGCCGTTCCAGGAGCCGACGACCATCGGGCTGACGATCAATCTGCGCACCGCCCGTTCCCTGGGCCTGCCCATCCCGGGTTCCCTGTTGGTACGGGCAACCGAGGTCATCGAGTGACCGCGTTCCGCGACGCCGCGCAATGAGCCATGACGTGCTCCTTGTCTTTGCCGCCCTTCCCGGCTTCCCTTGCTGGCGCTCGCGTTCAACCAATAGGCTTGAGTGACAATCGTCCCGCGATCTCCAATAGTAGGTTTTTCTGGAGGAGCAATGGCGTCACTGGCCGACCTGGACCAGAGCAATGTCGTCGACATTGATCTCGGCAGCGACGCGTTCAAGGCGAACGCGCACCGGCTGATGGCCGAATGGGCGCGGCGGCCGCCGTTCTACGTGCTGGGCCATGGCCAGCCGCAGGTGGTGGTGGGCCGTTACGCCGATGTGCACAAGGTTTTCGCCGACACGCAGACGTTCGCGTCGGAGATGCCGCGCGGCCCGGGCTGGGAGGCGTTCAACAAGATCATGGACGCGCAATTCGTGACGCAGATGGATGGCGAGCAGCATGCCCGCGTCCGCCGCCTGCTGATCCCGGCGTTCTCGTCGCGACGAATCGAGCAGCTCCAGGAGAGCATCACCACGATCGTGGACGGCATGCTGGACCGGATCGAGGCCGACGGGCCCGCGTTCGACGGCATGAAGGATTACGGCGCGCATCTCGTCGTCGATGCCTTGCTCGAGGCGATGGTGAACATGGACGCGCGGCGCAAGGCGATCTTCGTCGCGTTCCACGATCTGATCCCGGGCACCACCTACGTCAAGCCGGGCGAGCCGTGGCCGGACGACCTGCGGCGCGCCTTCGACCGCACCATGGAGGAGATCAAGGTCATCATCGACGAGCGGCGCGTCCGCCCGCGACCCGACTTCATCAGCGATCTCGTCAATGCCCGCGATGCCGGCGACAGGCTCAACGACCGCGAATTGTTCGACCAGATCTTCGGCATCTGCGGCGCGTCGCTGTCGGCCACCAGCCGCGCCGCCGGCGGTGCGCTGTACCTGCTCTACATGCATGACGACCAGCGGCACCAGCTCATCCGGGATCCGTCGCTCATCCCGGACGCCATCGAGGAATGCCTGCGGCTCGGCAGCAACGGGTACTTCACCTTTCCGCGCATCGCCACGCGCGACACCGAGGTGGGGGGCACACGCATCCTGAAAGGCATGGTGGTGCGGCCGTCGCCGCTGGCGCCGAACTACGACCCGGATGCGTTTCCCGATCCCTTGCGCTTCGACATCCACCGCAAGCCGAAGCGCATCCTGTCGTTCGGCGCCGGACCGCACCATTGTGTCGGCAACATCCTGGGGCGCACCACCATCACGATCGCGATCACGCGGTTGCTGGCGCGCTTTCCGGACGCGCACATCCGCGATCCGGATTTCACGCCGCGCTACGGCGGCGCCGTGGGCGAGCTGCGCTTGCAGAGCCTGCCCATGCGGACACACTGAGGCACTGTTCGGAAACAAATGCATTGGTTGGCGCGGGCGTTGATGTTTGGCGTGTGCGCCGCGGCTTGCTCCACCTCTCCCCGCAAGCGGGGAGAGGTGGAGCAAGCCGCTATGCTTGCGGCCGACCGTCAGCGCAGCGACCGGGGCCGCGCGGCCTCCACCGATTCACATATTTCCGTACGGCTCCTAAAGCCCGAGGATCTGCCGCGTGTCCTGGAACAGCTCGTCGACCGTGAAGCGGCGGGCGATCAGCTTCTGCTCGGCGCAGATGTCGATGATCAGCTCCAGCGCCTTGCGGTTCGGCTCGATGCCGAAACGCAGCGGATCCTCCGCCGTGCCGTCGGTCGGCAGCCGGGCGGCGCGCTTGCTCTCCTGCAGCAGCCGGTAGATCTCCTTCACGACGTCCGGACGCGACTTCACGATGGTGTCGCGCACCACCGCCATGTGGTTGATCGGCACGCCGCCGTTCCTCGCCGCCCAGGCGCGGGCGACGCCCTCCGCGTCGGGGATGAGAGTCTTCAGGCGCGGATCGGGCAGCTTGTCGCCCACCACCGCCGCGTCGAGCTCGCCGTCGAGCAGCATCTTGGCGATCTCCTTGCCGGCCGAAGCACGGGTGGCGGTGGGCGGGTCCTTGTATTCGGCGACGTGCGGATCCTCGAACGTCACCCATTTCACGCTGTCGAGATCGACCCCGTAGTCCCGCGCCAGGATGCCGCGCACCCAGGTCGCGGTGGTCACCGAATAGGCGCGCAGGCCGACGCGCTTGCCGTTGAGGTCCTGCGGCCGCAGCGGCCCGTTCTCCGGGTTGTAGGCGATGGTGTGGTGCTGGCCGCGTCCGACCACGGTGGCCGGCAGCAGGACGTAGGGCGTACCGAAGCTCTTCGCCTGCAGATAGGTGACGATGGCGAGCTCGCCGAAGTCGAACTCCTTGTCGCGTACCAGCCGCTTGAAGGCGGTGTTCGGCACCTTGACGTCGGCGAACTGGAAATCGACGAGCGAGGACGACACCTCGCCCTTCTTCAGGGCCATCGTATTGGGGTAGTCCCCCAGCAGCGCCTTCAGCGTGATCTTGTCGGTCATGGGCAAGTCCCTCAGTCGGCCAGCGCAGGATAGAGCGTCTGCGCGGTCCTGGCGAAAATCCAGTCCCGGTCGCTCTGCGGCAGGCAGGCGAGCGTGCGCTCGGCGAGCGCCAGCAGATCGGCGAGCGAGCCTTCGGACGCCGGATAGTTCGAGCCCCACGCCAGCCGCTGCGCGCCGAACGCGCCGACCAGCTTCGGGAAAAACGTCTCGGGTGTCGCCTTCCCGTTCTGCGACTCGGTGAAATTGCGCTGGGTGAGCTTCAGGTGGATGCCCGGATACCTGGCGAGGTCGAACAGGCTCTGCGCCTGCGCGTAGGGCGGGCCGTCGGCGAGCACCGGCCGGGCGAGTGGTCGAGGATGATCTTCGCCTTGGGGAAGCGCTCGACCATCCGGATCATCTCGGGGAACGCCTTCGGCGACATTTGCAGGCAGATCGGGATGCCGAGATCCGCGGCGGTCTGCCAGGCCGGATAGGACTTCGGATCGTCGAGCCAGGAGGCCTGGTCCGGCATGGTGCTGCCGATGGTGAACAGCCGCAGCCCGGTGAGCTTCCGGCCGACCCAGTAGCGGATGCGCTCGCTCGCGTCGGGAGCCAGCACGTCCACCGAGAATACCCCGGTGAAGCGATCCGGGATGCGCCGCGACCGCGTCGGCGACGTAGGAATTGTCGTGGCCGTAGCAGGTCGAGGCCTGCACGATTGCGGATTTCCCAACCCCGGCCGCGTCCATGGCCTCGAGCATCTGCTCGGTCGTCACCGGTCGCGTCCGCGACCATTCCGACTGATGGCCGCCGAGCGGCGCCAGCGGATAGCGCTTGGTGTCGGTCGCGATGATGTGCGGATGAATGTCGATTACACGCGTGGGCATCGTGCAGGGCTCTCCGGCATAAGAGACATGGCGAGGCAGCAGGCGCGACGATACCCCGCCGCGGGGTCGACGGAACCATTTTAAACCTGTAACGCGCCATAAGTTTCTTGCTAGGCTCGGCGCCGATGAGCTCACCGACCGTTCCGAGCTTCCGCCAGCTGCTCGTATTCGAGACCGTGGCGCGCACCGAGAATGTCAGCCGCGCCGCCGCGGCGATCCATGTGTCTCAGCCGGCGGTCACCCAGGCCATCGCCGGGCTCGAGCAGGAGGTCGGAGCAGCGCTGTTCAGCAGGCGCAACACCGGCTGCTATCTGACGGAGCCGGGGAGATCCTGCAGCGCCGCATGGCACGGCTGTTCGCCCAGCTCGACCAGGCGCTGGCGGAGCTGGGCATCGCTGTCCCGCGCGTCGGTTCCGCCAATCTTCGCTCCCTCGAACGCAAGCTCAGCCAGCCGCAGATGCGGGCCCTCCTCGCCGTCGCCGAGAACGGCTCGTTTGCCGCGGCGGCGCGCGCGCTTGCCATGTCGGAGGCCTCGATCCACCGCGCGGCGCGCGAGCTCGAACGCATCCTGCGCCGGCCCCTGTTCCAGCGCACCGCCCACGGCGTGACGGCGACCACAGCCGGCGGCGGAGCTCGCCCGGCGGGTGCGGCTGGCCGTGCAGGAGCTCGAGCGCGCGGTCGAGGAGATCGAGGCGTCGCAGGGGCGCAACCGCGGCCGCATCGGGCTCGGCCTGCTGCCGCTGTCCGGCGCGTTCTTCGTCGCCCGCGCATTGAAGGATCTCGGCGAAGCCTATCCGGACACCCGCATGGAGGTGATCGACGGCACCTTCGACTTCCTGATCGAACGGCTGCGATCGGGCGGGATCGACTTCATCATCGGGCCGGTGCGCGGTCTCGATCCCAGCCTCGGCGTGGTGGAGACCGTGCTGTTCGACGATCGTTATGCGCTCGTCGTGCGGCGCGGACATCCGCTCACCCGCAAGCGGCAGATCCGCCGGCAGGACCTGCTCGCCTATGACTGGGTGGCGCCGCCGCCCGATACGCCGCGTCGGGCGGTCTATGACGCGCTTCTTGCCGGGCTCGACCGCATGCCGCGCAGCACGCTGCAGACCAGCTCGCCCAACCTGACGCGCGCCATCCTCACCGAGACCGACCGCATCACGCTGCTGTCGCGCTACGAGAGCCGGGCCGAGCAGGAGATGGGTTTCCTGACCGTGCTGCCCTTCGCCGTGCCGCATCCGGCTCGCCAGGTGCAGGTCACTACGCGTGCCGACTGGCTGCCGACGGTGGTGCAGGCACGGTTCCTCCAGGCGCTGCACGATCAGGCGCACGGCCCGCATGGCGCAGGAGCGGTGGCGCGGGCCGGTCGGGGCCATTGCAAGTAGCCGTCCGGTGCGCGCACAATCGGTCGCTGCCCAAGGGATCGAGACCGGGCGCTGATGCGCATGGCGGCGCAACGGCGACCTGGCTAGCCACCGAGCGGGCCTCTTTCACACCGGAGGCGCCGCCAGCACGGGAGGTCATCATGAGACGGAGCTTGATCGGCGCGGCGACAGGGGCAATCGCGCTCGCCTTCATCGTGGGGCAGGCGCAACCGGCATCGGCGCAGGACAAGCCGATCCGCATCGGCGTGAACACCGCAATCCAGCTGCAGGTCGGGCGCGACGCCATCGACGCCGTGCGCATGGCGGTCGCCGAGATCAACGGCCAGGGCGGCGTGCTCGGCCGGAAGCTCGAGGTGATCGTTGCGGACGAAGGCGAGGCGGCGACCGAAGGTCCCAAGGTCGGCATCGCCGCGGTCAACAAGCTGACCGGCGAGGACCGCGTCAACGTCCTCATCGGCGGCTACGATTCCGGCGTCACGCTCGGCGAGCTGCCCCACATCGCGCGCGCCAAGACGATCTTCCTCGGCATCGGCTCGGCCTCGCCCGCCATCCAGGCGAAGGTCAAGGAGGAGTACGAGCGCTACAAGTACATCTTCCGCGTCAATCCGATCAATTCGGCCAAGCAGGCCAACGCGCTCCTCGATTTCATCAGTGGAAAGCTCAAAGGCGATCTCGGATTGAAACGGATCGCGATCCTCGGCGAGAACGCCAAATGGGTGCAGGACATGGTGCCGTTGATCAAGAAGGGCGCCGAGGCGGCCGGCCTCGAGGTCCCGCTCGCCGAATTCTTCGACGTGCAGACCGCCGACTTCTCACCCATCTTCGCCAAGGTCAAGGACAGCGGCTCGCAGTACCTGGTCCTGATCATCTCGCACGGCGCATCCGACGTCTTCGTCAAGCAGTGGTATGACGCCAAGGTCCCGGTGCCGATCGGCGGCATCGACGTGAAGAGCATGGATGCGAATTTTTTCGAGCGCGTGGGCGGCAAGTCGATCGCCGAAGTGTCGGCGAACTTCGTCGTGCGCGCGCCGCTCACCCCGAGCACGGTCGCGTGGTGGGACGCATTCGTGAAGCAGTACAATCGGCCGCCGGTCTATACCGCGCCCGGCGCCTACGACGCGGTCCACATCTATGCGGAAGCGGTCAAGCGCGCGGGAGACACCGATACCGACAAGGTGATCAAGGAGCTGGAAAAGACCGACTATGTCGGCGTGCGGGGCCGCGTGCAGTTCGACGCGACGCACGACGTCAAGGACGGCCCGGGCTTCGTCAACCTGTTGTTCGTGCAATGGCAGGACAAGGGCCAGCGCATCGTCGTGTGGCCGAAAGAGCTCGCCACCGGCAAGATGATCGACCCACCCTGGCTCGTCCACAACTGATCCCCCGCAACGAAGGCGTCCCTGTTCGCCTGGAACGGGGACGCGGGTGACAATCGAACGGACGCATCGGTCATGATGCAGATCGCGATCTACGGAGCCGTCATCAGCTCGATCTACGCCCTGCTCGCGGTCGGTTTCACCCTGATCTTCGGCGTGGCGCGGATTCTCAACCTGGCGCACGGCGCCTTCTACGCGCTCGGCGCTTACGGTGTGTACGCGCTCACCGCTCACGCGCGCCTGCCGCTGTGGCTCGCCGCGATCGTCGCGGTACTGGCCGTCGGCGGCCTCGGGATCCTGATCGAGCGGGTTCTGGTGCGCCCGCTGCGCCGCTCCATGCTGGCAGTGCTGCTGATCACGCTCGCCGTGGCGCTCATGGTCGAGCAGGTGCTGCTGCTCGTCTTCGGGTCGGAGGCGCGCAACGTGCCGTCCATGATCGACGCCACCTATCGGGTGTTCGGCGTCGACATCAGCGGGCAGCGCCTGCTGGCGCTCGCCGGCGCCGTCGTGGTCCTGGCCGGCCTGTGGATCTTCCTGCAGTTCACGCGCCTCGGCACCGCGATCCTCGCCATCTCGCAGGATGCCGAGGCGGCCCAGTACATGGGCATTCCGTCCGACCGCATGTATTCGATCGTGATGGGGGTCTCCGCCGCCATGGCGGCTACAGCGGGCGTGCTGGTCGCGCCGTTCCAGAGCGTGGTCCCGAGCATGGGCCTCCTGCCGCTGGTGAAGGCGTTCGCCATCGTCGTCGTCGGCGGGCTGGGATCGATCGCCGGCAGCATCGTGGGCGCGCTGTTGCTCGGCTTTTCCGAGACCATCATCGCGTTCAAGGTCTCGATCGAATGGTCGCAGATCGTCTCGGTCGCGGCCGTGCTCGTCACACTCGTAATCCGCCCCGCCGGCTTCTTCGGCAAGCGTGCCGCATTCTAGAATGAGCATCCCCAGGATCGATTGGCTCGGTGCGCTGGCCGCGTTCGGCGTCCTGGCCGCAATCCCCCTGATGTTCGGCTCGACCTACACGATCGGGGTGATGACGGTCGCGCTGTGCTACGGCATGTGGGCGGCGAGCTGGGACTTCATGTCCGGCCTGACCGGCCGCGAAAATTTCGGACATTCGCTGTTCATCGGCGCCGGCGCCTATACGGCGGGATTCCTCGACGTGAATTTCGGCGCCTCGCCGTGGTGGAGCCTGCTCGCGGCGCCCCTCGTAGCGGTGCTGTTCAGCCTCATCATGGGCTTCCCGACGCTACGGCTGCGCGGCCCCTATTTCGCCCTCGCCATGCTGTCGGCCGCGGCGGTGATGCAGAACCTCACCATCATCTTCTCGGCCTATACGGGCGGCCAGGACGGCCTCAATGGCCTGTCTCCGCTGATCGACTCCGTGCTCGCCTATTACTACCTGACGCTCGCCTTCCTGGCGGCGAGCGCGGTCCTCCTGCGGCTCATCGCCAATTCCTCCTGGGGCGTCATCCTGCGCGCCATCCGTGGCGACGAGGCCACCTGCCAGGCGGCTGGCATCAACGTGACGTTCTACAAGATCGCTTCGCTCATGATCAGCGCCGCAATCGCCGGCCTCGGCGGCGCGCTCTACGCGCACTACCAGCTGCAGGTCGGGCCGGACCTGTTCGCGGTGCTCTTGTCGATCAACATCATCATCATGGTCTATGTCGGCGGCATGGGATCGATCTACGGTCCGGTCGGCGGGGCGATCCTGCTCAACGCATTGACCGAGACGCTGCGCGGCGTGAGCGAATACCGGCTGTGGGTCTACACCCTCGTCCTCATGATCATCCTGTTCTTCCTGCCGCAAGGCATGATCGCACCCCTGTGGCAGCGCCTGCGATCGCGGTTCGCATGAGCGCGTTGCTAGAGGTGAGCGGGCTCAACAAGCATTTCGGCGGCCTGCACGCCGTCAAGGACGTGTCTTTCGCGCTGCAGGCAGGATCGATCACCGGCGTGCTGGGGCCGAACGGGGCCGGCAAGACGACGATGTTCAACCTGCTGACCGGGTTCATCGGCGCGGACAGCGGCACCGTCCTGTTCGACGGGCGCTCGCTCGCGGGCCTCGCCCCGCACCGTATCGTCAACCACGGGGTCGCGCGGACCTTCCAGCTCGCGCGTCCGTTCGCCGGCATGAGCGTGGTCGAGAACGTCGAGGTCGCCTGCCTGGCGCCGCGCGTGCGCGGACAAGGCAGGCCGCGCGACCGGGCGCGCGCGCTGCTCGACCAGGTCGGCCTCGGCGATCGCGCCGAGCTCGACGCCGACGTCCTGCCGTACGGCGACCTGCGCCGCCTGGAGATCGCGCGGGCGCTGGCGACCAGCCCCAAGCTCCTGCTGCTCGACGAGCCGTTCGCCGGGCTCGGCACGAGCGAAGTCGGGCCGCTGGCCGAGCTCGTCCGCGCGCTGCACCGGAGCGAAGGGCTGACGATCCTGATCATCGAGCACAAGCTGCGCGAATTCATGCAGCTCGTGCACGACATCATCGCCATGGATTTCGGCGAGGTGGTGGCGGTCGGCCGCCCCGCTGAGATCGTCCGGCATCCGCGCGTGATCGAGGCCTATCTGGGAACGGAGCAGATGGAGGAAGAAGGTTTCGGCCGTGCTTGAGGTCGAGGGCATTGTCGTCCGCTACGGCCGTGCGCTGGCGCTCGACGGATTGTCGCTGCGCGTCGCGCCCGGCGAGCTCGTCGCCGTGCTCGGACCGAACGGAGCCGGCAAGACGACGCTCCTCAAGGCGATCTCCCGCACCGTGTCGCTCGCTTCCGGCCACGTCAGATTCAACGGCGACGCGCTCGACCGGGTGCCGGCGCACGAGGTGGTAGCGCGCGGCATCTGCCACTGTCCCGAAGGGCGCCGCGTGTTTCCCGAGCTCAGCGTGCTCAAGAACCTGATGCTGGGCGCCTACCTGCGCCGCGACCGGGACGGAATCGCGCGCGATCTCCGGCGCGTCTACGGCTTGTTCCCCGTCCTCGAGGAGCGCAGCCGGCAGCAGGCGAGCACGCTGTCGGGCGGGGAGCAGCAGATGCTGGCGGTCGGCCGCGCGCTGATGGGCAAGCCGACCCTGCTTCTTCTCGACGAGCCGTCGGTCGGCATCGCCCACCGTCTCAAGGTCGAGATCTTCCAGGCGATCCGCGCCATTCGGCAGGACGGGATGGCGGTGCTGCTGGTCGAGCAGGATGCGCGATCGGCCCTCTCCATCGCCGGCCGCGCCTACGTGCTGGAGCACGGACGCATCGTGCGCGAAGGCACGCCCGACGAGTTCAGCCGCGACGACGACATCCGCCGCGTCTATCTCGGCTTGTAGCCTCCGACGCAACCCCTGCGCCGGCGGCGAAGACGCGAGGCTCGATCCCTGCGAGGGCAGGTCGCTCGGCTTGAGCCGTCAGCGCCGGTTTCGCCGTCGCCAACGAGAGCGGGGTTCGGCTGGATTTGAACCAGCACACTCAGATCATGAGTCTGATGCTCTTTCCAATGAGCTACGAAGTAACCGTCGTCTCTCACCACCGGCGAAGTGGCGCGCCTAGGAACAAGGCGGCGGTGAGCAAGGTGCTGCATTGCTTGATGGCATCGCGCAAGGCGTGCGCTCTTTGAGGCAAATGTCTTAGCCTTTCCGGGCCGGGCAAAAGCGCGGCGCCGACCGGCAAAAGGGAACGATCCAGCCGCGAGCCGGTTGATGCGGCGCGGGGATTGAGTGGTGTGGAGGAAGCCATGTGGCTTCCCATTGCGAGTATCATTTTACCAATAGGACTCCTCTCTGCTTGGTCGGTCACGCGTGACGTCGATCACTTGCTGGCACGTGTCAATTTTCAGGAGCGATTGCAATTCGACAGGGCAATCAGCGGAACCGAGTTTGCGCTCCCGAGTGCGGGCCTGCTGGTGGCACCGCAGTCATTGTTGGTGCCTGAGCCGCAGGCGCCGCCAGCGATGTTTTCCCACCGCAACGTGCTCGTGCCTCCCACGGCAGACGATCACTGGCGTGATGTCTTCGAACGCATGCTCACGGATCGGGTGATCTCACCGGAAGGGATCAAGCCGTCAAACCCGCCGTCTCCCACTCAAGCCGAGTTTTCTCCTGTGCCAACCCTCGCGCTCCAACCAGGGCGCCGCGCTTTTAACGGAATTGAACCCGCTTCCTCGGACAGGCCCGTCGGGCGTCCTGTCGGGACCGGACGTGCAGCGTGGTATGAGCATCCCGGGCGCACCGCAAGCGGAGAGACGTTCGACCCAGACCGGTTGACCGCCGCGCACAGAACCCTGCCTTTCGGCAAGACAATCAGAGTCGTGAACCTGCGCAATGGGAGGTCGGTGCTGGTCCGGATCAATGACAGGACACCGCCCAAAATCAAGTTCGTGATCGACCTGTCTCGTCGCAGCGCCCGCGAGATCGGACTGAAGGACGTGGGTCCCGTGGCACTGTATGAGGCAGAATAGCGCTCGCGGTAGCGAGACTGGCCCCGGGCGATTCGAGCGGCACGGCTGAGGTGCCGCGTACTGCGCCTCAATCCGCCAGCGACGGGTAGAGCGCCTGCGCGGTCCGGCCGAAGATCCACGCCTGATCGGCGGCGCTGAGCGACGCCAAAGCCTTCCTGGCCTGGGCGAGATTGTCCGTCAGCGTGCCGGCGGTCGCGGGAAAATTTGAGCCCCAGGCCATGCGCTCGTGCCCCGAACGCGCCGACCAGCTTGCCGAAGAAGCTCTCCGGCGTGGCCTTGCCCCAGTCGGCGGGCATGTAGTTGAGCGGCGTCACCTTCAGGAACACGTTCGGATTGTCCGCGAAGGCGAAGAAGTCGCGATCCGCCGCATAGGGCGGGCCGTCCACGAGCTGCGGCCGCGCCAGGTGGTCGAGGATGATCCGCACCTTGGGGAACTGGCGCATGAGCTCGCGCAGCTGCGGAAAGCCCTGCGGCGTCATCTGCATGCAGACCGGCAGCCCCGCCTCGCCGGCATACTCCCAGGCCGGGTAGGTGCGCTTGTCGGCGAACCAGGTCGCCTGGCCCGGCATGGTGCTGCCGGTGGTGAACAGGCGCAAGCCCGGTCAGCCCGCGCTGCATCCAGTACTGCATCTTCGCCGCCGCGTCGGGCGCCAGCACGTCGACCGAGAACACGCCGGTGAAGCGCTTGGGATGTGCGGCGACCGCCTCGGCCACATAGGTGTTGTCATAGCCGTAGGCGGTCGAAGCCTGCACGATCGCCGCCTTGTCCACGCCGGCCGCGTCCATGGCGGCGACCAGCATCGCATAGGTGGTCGGCCGCTCGCGCGACCAGCCGGACTGGGTGCCGCCGAGCGGGTCGAGCGGATAGCGCGCGGTGTCGGTGGCGATCACATGCGGATGGATGTCGACGATCGATGCCATGGAATCCTGCTTGCCTGGGACAATGTTGGTAGCCGGTTCACGACGGATCGGCAAAGACCTCGTCCAGCGGCATTCGCCGCGGGATCAGGCCCTGCTGCAGGCCGTAGGTGAGCATCGCCTCGATGCTGGCCGCATTCTCCTTGAGGCCATAGGGCAGCGGATCGCCGACGATGGGCATCAGCGCCTCGATACTTGCGGTCGTCGGCACTGTCGCCTTCGCCGCGGTGCAGTCCCGTCCATGTAGATCCACTTGGCGGCGACGAAGGCGTCGAACAGCGATTTTGCGACCCAGGGATGCTTGGCCAACACCTCGGTCTTGACCACCACCGAGCCGTGGATCGGATAGATGCCGGTGCGCTTGAACCAGTCGGCCTCCACCTGCGCCGACATCGGGAATCAGCTCCGGATAGGTTCCGGCCGGCTTCTGACCACGCTGCTCCCACGCACCGGCCGGCGGGCCGGCGCGGCCGATCCCGGCCGGCCCGGTGAAGCCCGCCGGGATCTCGCCGCTCTGCCATCATGCTGACCAGCGATTTCCCCTCCGGCGCGTGCACCACGTTGGGCGGAAGCTTCAGGCTGGTCACGTGCTCCTCGTCGTCGACCACCCAGGTGACCTTGGACGAGTCGAGCCCGTATTCGTTGACGAAGATGCCGCGCGTCCACACGCCGGTGGTGACCGAATAGGCGCGCACGCCGACCTTCTTGCCCTCCAGGTCCTTCGGCACGCTTGATGCCGGCGTCCGGCCGCACAGACGAAGCCGCCGTGGTGGAAGCGCCGCATCAGGAACACGGGCAGCGCGATGTAGGGCGCGCCGAGCCCGCGCGCGATCATGTAGGTGGTGGGCGCCATCTCGCAGACGTCGAACTCGAGGTCGCGCACCATGCGCCGGAACGCGCCGATGATCGGCACGACCTCGACGAAGTCCGGATCGACGCCGGCGATCTTCACGCGTCCGTCCTTCAGCGCGGCGGTGTGGCCGTAGCTCGCCGAGCGCAATCTTCAGCCGTGGTGTGGTTGCCATCGTTCATCCTTGATTGGTTCGCGGCGGAATTGATGTACGCGCTCGCGGCTTGCTGATGCGCGCTCCCTCTCCCCGCTTGCGGGGTGAGGGTCGGGGTGAGGGGCTCTTGCCGCGAGTCGGTGCGTGTGGATGGCCCCCCTCACCCGGCGCGCAAGAGCGCGCCGACCCCGGATCAAGTCCGGGGCAGGCTCTCTCCCCGCAAGCGGGGAGAGGTGGAGCAAGCGACGGCGCCGCGATTCAAATTCCATCGGAATGCGCTCTGAGGCTGCTCACTCATTGCTTGGGAATGCCGGCCTTGTCGATGACCACGGCCCAGCGCTTGATGTCCCGCGCCATGCGCTCGCTCATGGCCTCGGGCGTGCTGCCCTGGGCGTTCAGGCCGAAGTCCCGCGCCTTCTGCCGCAAGTCGGGGTCGGCCAGTGCCGCGACGATGTCGCGGTTGAGAACGGCGAGGATGTCCTGCGGCAGGCCGCGCGGGGCCGACAATGCATTCCAGCTGGTCACGACGTAATCGGGCATCCCGCTCTCCTTCACGGTCGGCACGTTCGGCAACAGTGGATTGCGCGCGTCGTCTGCCGACGCGACGATGCGGATCTTGTTGTCCGACAAGGGTCGCATTGAACGCGGCGTAATAGTCGAACGCCAGGTCGATGTCACCGCGCAGCACGCCGGTGATGAGGTCGGGCGTCGTGCGGTAGGTGACGACGGTGGCGTCGATCCCCGTCAGCTGCTTGAACAGATGCGCCGACAGGTTCTGCGTCGAGCCCGGATTGATGGCGCCGAGATTGAGCTTGCCGGGATTTTTCTTGGCGTAGTCGAGGACCTCGGCCACGGTCTTGAACGGGGCGTCGGGCCGCGTGGCGAGCAGCATCTCGAACGTGGCCGTGATCGAGACGTGGGTGAAGTCCTTGAGGATGTCGTAGGGGCGGGTCTTGAACAGCGACATGCCGATCGCCGTGCCGTTGCCGGTCACCGACATCGCGTAGCCGTCCGGCCGCGACGCCAGGAGAGCCTGCTGGGCGATGACGCCGCCGGCGCCCGGCTTGTTCTCGATGACGACCTGCTGGCCCCATTTCTCGGTGAGCTTTTGTCCCAGCAGCCGCATGGTGACGTCGGCCACCCCGCCGGCGCCGAACGGGAGGATGAGGCGCACGGGCTTGGTCGGAAACTTGGGCTCGGCGTGAGCCGAAACGCAGACCGCCTGGGACAGGAGCAGGATCGCAAGGCCACCAGCCAGCGCGTCAAGACGAGTGCGCGTCGGTGCGGATCGGCCGAATAGGAACATCGCTTCCCTCCCGTGGGGCTGGCCCGCTGCTCTTTGCCGGGCCCTCGCCGTCAGGCGGGCCCTCGCCGGGCGCTTGACCACCCTTAACCGGGAGGCCGTGCGGGCGGATATCGGAATGTCGGCCCTCGCCATAAGAGAAATGCAAGTCGGTTGTCGGACAGACCGCCCGGAGCGGCTGTCTCATGGGCAAGGTAGCTGGATGCTTACCGCAAGGCCGGATCCGCCAGCCGGGTCGAACGAGATTGTCCCGCCATAGGTCTCGACGATCTCCCGGGCGATAACCAGGCCGAGCCCCTTGTCTTGTGGTGCCCTACCCCTCGCGGTGTCGGAGTCCTCTGATCCTCGATCCTTTGGCGACAAGCCCGGCCCATCGTCCACAATGCTGAGCGAAAGCCGACCGCCCTGGCGCCTCGCGGACACGGCAACCCGAGAACGGGCAAAGCGGTGCGCGTTATCCAGGACGTTGCCCAGAAGCTCGATCAGGTCGTCGCGTTCCCCGAGAAATGCCGCTCCGGCTTCGACATCGATCGACTGCGACAGATTGCGCTCCCGGTAGGTGTGGGCGAATGCGAACATCAGGTCGTTGACGACCGGCGCGACGGCGACCGGCGTCGCCACGCCGGGCGGTGCGCCGGCGAGCCGCGCACGCCAGAGGTTGTGCTCGATATGGCGGCGCATGATGGCGACGCTCGCCTGGATGTCCGGGTCGGGCGTCGCGCCGGACGAATCCGTTCGGGCCGCAATGAGGGCGAGCGGCGTCTTGAGCGCATGCGCGAGCTTGTTGGCGACGTCGCGGTTGGACTCGATCAGGCGGCGGCTTTCGCTGACGAGGCGGTTGATCAGCGTGACGACCCCGTCCAGCTCCTTGAAGCCGGTCCCGCGCAGTTGCTGCGTGCCGCCCGCCAGCATGGCCGCCAGGTCCTCATGCATGCGCGCCAGCGGCGACAGCCCCCGCCACAACAGCCAGGCCGTCACCAGCAGCAGAATGACAAGCAGGATGGTCAGGCCCACTGCCAGCAGCCGTACTTCGGCGGCGACGAGCTCATCGATCGCGCGCTGAGGTGCGCTGACCAGGATGGTGACCGGGCGCACGGGGCTGCCGAGCTCTCGCGCCACGCTCACCACCCGCAACGGCATGTCCTGGGGTCCGATCACCGCGGAGCCCGAGTCCGCAGGCGAGGGGAGGTCTTCGAGCAGAAGCGAGCGCGAGCGGGCGATCGTGTCCGCGCCGGTCTTGATCTGCCAGTACCACCCGGACAGCCGCTCCTCGAACTGCGGCTCGTCCGGCAGCCGGTTCAGAATGGCCATGCCGCCGGGATCGAAGGCGAGGCCGGACAGGAGGTCTGTGGCAATCGACCGAAGCCGTGCCTCCATCTCGCGGCTGATGTGGCGCTGCACCGCATCGGCGAACAGGAGCCCCGCTCCGACGAACACGAGCACGACGGCGGCCAGCACGCTCGCCAGCAGGCGCCGGATCAACGAACGATCACGTGTCCGAAGGCGGCTCAAGTCGGTACCCTTCTCCCCGCACCGTGACGATCCTGGCGTCGCCGATCTTCCGCCGCAGCCTGCTGATGATCACTTCGAGCGAGTTGAGACCCCGGTCGGTGTCGCGCTCGTAGACGTGGTCCGCCAGCTCGATGCGGCTCACGACGGAGCTCTGCCTCTGAATGAGGTAACGCAGCACGCGCGCTTCCAGGGCGGTGAGCGGCAGCGGAAGGCTGTTGAGGGAAACAACGCCCGACGTCGTCTCGAGCGCGAGCGGACCGCAGCTCACCACGCCCTGCGGGTTGCCATGGCTGCGGCGGATCAGGGCCGCCAGGCGGATGACCAGCTCGTCGACCCGGAAGGGCTTGTTCATGTAGTCGTCCGCGCCGGCGCGGAATCCGACCACCATGTCGGAAAATCGATCCCGTGCCGTCAGGATCAGGACCGGAGTCGAGACCTTCTTGGCGCGCAACTCCTTGAGGACGTCGAGCCCATCGCGATCCGGGAGCCCGAGATCGAGCACGATCGCGTCGTAGGGCTCGGTCTCAGCCAGAAAGGCGGCTTCGACGCCCTCGGCAACGAGATCGACGGCGTAGTCGGCGCGGCGCAGCACGACGGCGATCTCACGTCCGAGCCGCTCATCATCCTCGACCACCAGAATGCGCAAGGCAGCCCCCGCGTGTCGCCGATTCAGGGCTAGCGCCCGAAGTTGAACCGAAGCTGAACCGCGCGGCTCAAGGTCGGTTCAGCATGGGGAACTATGCACGACGCCACCAATGGAGCGAAGACGAGGATGCGATGATCAACCGTCGAAACGTCCTGGTGGCCATCCCGGCAGCGGCTCTGATGGCTCATCGAGCGCCTCGGGCCATCGCGCAAGGCCTGGCTCCCGGATCAATCGGTACCAGGGGAATGGGCGTCATGCTCATGAACCGGATTGGACCGTCCGCCTCTGAGCTCTACATCGCCAACGCTGACGGGAGCGAGGAGCGTAAGCTCCTGGCGAGATCGGCGTTCGACTACCACGCCTCCTATTCCGCCGATGCGAGCTGGATCGCGTTCACCTCGGAGCGCGACGGGCCTGGCCAAGCCGATATCTATCGTGCTCGTCCGGACGGCACCGCCGTCGAGCGGCTGACCGACAGCGAGGCGGTCGATGATCAGGCCGCGCTCTCGCCGGATGGGACGTTGGTTGCGTTCGTTTCAACGCGCGAAACGTACAAAGCCAACATCTGGATTCTCGATCTCGACACGCGGCGGCTGCGCGATCTGACCGGCCACCCCGGGATCCAGGGCGATCCGGACAAGCCGAGCGGCTTCTTCCGGCCGTCGTGGTCTCCGCACGGCAAATGGCTCGCGTTTTCCTCCGATCGCAATTCCGAGTGGAGCGCTCGCAAAGGTGCCTGGGAGCACATCCAGGAACTATCGGTCTACGTGATCGGAGCAGACGGCACAGGCCTGCGCCGCGTCTCGAACGCCCAGCCCGGTATCTGTGCCGGATCCCCGAAATGGTCGCCTGATGGGGAGCGGGTCGTTTTCTACGAGCTTCCGGTGGAGCAGACCTGGCATGCCCACCGGCCCGAGCTGGTGGCGTCCGCGACATCGCAGATCGTCTCGATCGACGTCTCGACCGGCAACAGGATCGAGCACACATCGGGGCCCGGGCTGAAGCTGGCGCCGCAATTCGTGTCGGCGGGTGAGATCGGCTATCTCGCCAAGGGCGGTCCGAACGAGGGGCTCGCCTACACGGACGGCAGGGCGGCCGTGACGGGCAAGATGCGCGCGCCGGTGTGGTCGCCTGACGGCAAGACGGTGATCTATCACAAGGTCGAGTTTGCTCCCCGCCCTCAGAACACGCCGCTCTACAGCTGGGATCGGAGCTACGCGTATCGCTACACGGACGTCTTTCCGCAGCTGTCGCGGGACGGCAAGCTGGTGGTGACGGAGAAGGACGCGGATTCCTCCATTCTCATCATGGACCCTGACGGATCGAACAAAGAGCGTGTGTTCCGCGCCGCGGGCAAGGGCCTTGCCTTCGCGCCCAGCTGGTCGCCGGACGGGCAATGGATCGCGTTCGGCTTCGGCGCCTTTTTCGGGGACCGTCACAAGACCCGGGCGAAGATCATGATGGTTCGCCGCGACGGGACGGGCGCGCAGGACCTGACCGGTGACAGCCCGCACGCGGGGTTTCCGAGCTTCTCGGCGGACGGCCACAAGATCGTCTACCGGGTCTGGGGCGAAAAGGACTACGGGCTTCGCATCCTCAACCTCGAGGATCGCTCGGTGAAGGTGCTGACCACCGAGCCCGACAATCTGCCCGGCTGGTCGCCCGACGGCAGCCGCATCGTATTCACGCGCCGGCAGGCCGACGGCAACTACGACGTCTTCACGATCAGGCCCGACGGCTCCGATCTGCGGCGGCTGACCACCTCACGGGCCGTCGACGGACATGCGGTATGGAGCCAGGATGGCAAGCACATCCTGTGGAACAGCGGCATGCATGGGTGGAGGGACGAAGCCGCGCTCTACGACAACACGTTCCAGCCCTACGCACCGATCTTCATCATGAATGCGGATGGCACCGGCAAGCGACAGCTCACGGACAGTCCGTGGGAGGATGCAATGCCGCAATACATCGTGCAAACACGGCCTGACCGATGACCGCGAAGCGCATCATCACCGTGCTGGCGTGGCTGGCCATGGCGGCGACAAGCGGAGCCGCAGCGCAGGACCGCCAGGCCGTCGATCTGCACGCACGCGTCGTCGAGGTGTTCGGCGACAAGGCGATCGTGGAGTCGGGCGGGGAGCGCCTGCTGGTCGAACCGATCGCACCGGACAAGGCGTTCCCCGCCGCGATCGGCGCCGATATCCAGATTGCCGGCTATCGGATGGGAAACGTCCTGATGCCCAGCCGCGTGACGCTTCCCTCTGGCGCCAGCGTGGAGCGGGAGACGCCTCGCGCGTCGTCCTCGACCGCTTCTTCGGCGCCGCCGCCGGATGCCGCACCGGGCGATCGTTCGCTCGCCGGCCAGCTTGCCCGCGAGGGCGTAACGATCGTCGGCTCGCCGTATCGGAAGCGGTACTACACCGAGGTCGCGGGACGTACCGCCGACGGCCGGATGGTCATTGCATCATTCGATCCTGGCGGCCTTCTGCGGGAAATCGAGGATGCCGACCACCGGCACGTTCATCCCCAATCGCCCGAGGCCCTTCCGCAAGCCGAGGTCGAGCGCCGAGTGGGCGCGCTCGGATTCACGTCGATCCGCCTGCTCGATCAGCGTCGCTATCTGTTCTTCTTTTCCGCCGTCGACTTCCGCGGCGATCCGATGGAGCTGCACGTCGATCGCGCGGGAAACATCGTGAAGAGGATTTGGCTGCGGTAAGCGATCCAGCGAGAGCCCGAGAGGTCTGCGATGAAGGCGTGGCTGTTGAGATTTCACCGGTGGGGGGCGCTGCTGTTCGCGCTTCCACTCGTCTTCGTGCTCGGCACTGGCTTGATCCTCTCGTTCGAGCCCTGGTTCGTCGTTCGCGCCATCGAGCCCGGCTCTCTGACGCCGGCCAGGATCCAGGCATTGCTGAGCCGCCACGATCCGAGCGGGCAGGCGCGTGCGCTCGTCCACCGCAGCTACGACAAGACGCTGACGATCAGCGCAGGGCGGGGCGGCGGCACAATCGTCGACGTAGCCACCGGGCAAGCGCTGCCCGAGCCATCGGCCTCGGCGAGCTTTCTTCTGACGATGCGGCGCATGCACGAGAGATTGTTGATCGACGCCGGTTGGCTCGTCATCGCCTCGACCGTGGCGATGCTGGTGCTCGCCTTGCTCGGCGTTCTCATGGGGTTGCCGCGGATTGCGAATACGCTGCCCGGC
This sequence comes from uncultured Alphaproteobacteria bacterium, assembly GCA_963777755.1. Taxonomy (GTDB): domain Bacteria; phylum Pseudomonadota; class Alphaproteobacteria; order Rhizobiales; family Xanthobacteraceae; genus DATFWC01. Next base: position 498,146 of record CAVZSC010000032.1, on the reverse strand, counting down.
TGGCACAAGGCGACGGCCTGGGAACTCTTGCCGCTCATCGTGCTCTCGCCACTGACCGGACTCTTTGTGGCGTGGGGCATCACCTTCGCGAGCCCGCCGCCGGCTGCTGCATCGGCACAAGGCGCGCCACTGCGTCTGCCCGACGCCGTGCGGATCGTCGGCGAAAGCCACGATCTCTCCACGCTTGTCTGGATGAGGCCGCAAGGCGGCCGCCTGCTGGCCCGTCTTGTCGAAGGCGGCGAGTATCGCGTCTATGCGGTGACGCGGGAGGGGATGACCGCCATGCCACGCAATTGGCCGCGGCTCTGGCATGAGGGCAATTTTGCCGGCGCGTGGTCGGCGTTGATGAACGTCGTCACCTCGATCGCGATGATCGGCTTGCTTGGGACGGGGCTGTGGATCTGGCTGCGTCGCCAGCTCAGAAGACGCGCGCGTCCGCAACGGGCGGCATCGGCCGCACGACCCGCGCCGAGTATCGGCTAAACCGATACCCTCGCATTTGTCATCGCGATGACAACCGAGCGGCAGGGGTCACCGCTTTTCGCGCCGATCGATGCCGGCGAGCAGGTCGGTCATGCCCTCGCGCCGCATGCGCATCACGTCGGTCGGCCGGTCGACGTCCCACAGGTGCTGCACCGGCTCGCGCCAGCTCAAGCCCAGGTGCCGCAGGCGCTGGCGCGTCTCCAGCATGACCCCCTCGGTGCTCCAGGGCATGTTGGTGAACAGCTCCGGAACGGGCCGCCGCATCCCGATCAGCACATAGCCGCCGTCCTCGGCGGGAAAGATCACCGCATCGGAGCCGCCGCGCAGCACCTCGGCGGCGTCGCGCAGGTGCGCGGCGGTCATGAACGGGCAATCGGTGCCGACGACGATCGTGGGGCCGTTCGCCTGGGTGATCGCCACGTGCATGCGCTGGCCGAGATCGCCATCGGGCTGGCGCGCGAACGAGAGCGGGATACGTTGCGCCAGGGCCTGGAAGAACGGGTGGGTCTCGTCCGGGCTTGCCCACAAGGTGATCGGCCCGGTCGCCGCCTCGGCCGCCGCCTCCACGGTGCGGGTGACGAAACGCTCGTGCAGCGCAGTAGCGCCGTCGACCCCGAGCATCATGGCGAGCCGCGTCTTGACCCGCCCCGGCACCGGCGCCTTGGTGAGGATCGCGATGCCGACGGCTTCAGGGCTGTCTGGGGACATAGCCGTATCGTCGTGCCAGGCGGTGCGGCGCCGCGCCGAGGAAATACGCGAGTCGCAGCCGCCACATCAGCAGGATCGTGCGCAGAATGCCGTGCGTCTCCCAGCGCCGGCCCGAGGTCGTCGCCTTGTGCGCCAGGCAGAGCGGACGCGACAGGCGCTTGAGCGCGCGCGACACGGCGATATCCTCCATCAGCGCAATATCGGGAAAGCCGCCGACCGTCCCGAATGCCTTGCGCGTGATGAACATCGCCTGATCGCCGGTGGCAATCCCGGTCAGTCGCGAGCGTAAATTCATCGTCAACGCGATCATCGGCAACAGCGGGCTCACGCCTTCGATCGTCACGTCGAAGCGTCCCCAGGCCCGGCCCGATCGGGCGAGGCCCTCGGCGATCAGCCGGTCGGCGCCGGCGGGGAGGCGCGTGTCGGCGTGCAGGAACAGCAGAACCTCATGGCGGGCAAGCGCGGCGCCGGCATTCATCTGCGCGGCGCGCCCGCGCGGGCCCGAGGTCACCTGGTCGGCGTGAGCGCGCGCCAGCGCGATCGTGCCGTCGCGGCTGCCGCCATCGACCACGATCGCCTCGGCACCCTGGCGGCGCAACGGCGCGAGCGCCGCAAGCGCGGCGACGATGCCCTCCGCCTCGTCGAAGACGGGCATGATGATCGACAGGCCAGGCACGACTTTGCCTCGACGAATCCCTATTCGGACGGCCGTGCGACTGCGACGGCATGATCCGGCCCCGCCATCATACGCCGGAAATACGATTCATGCGCAGCCGATCCTTCCGGCCAGCGCCCCAGGAAGCGCTCGAGAAAGGCGTCGTGCTCATAGGGGACCGGAACGGCGTCGAAGTACACGCCATCGCGGACGAGGCCGTAGACCGCGCCATGCGGGGACGGGGAGGTGGCGATGCGCGAGATCAACCCGAAGCGCGTGCCGGAGAAATTCGGCATGCCGGCGGCCCCGTTGTTGATCACCGTCAGCCGCCCGCCGGGCAGCGCGAAGTCCCGCAGCGCCGCCGCGCAGGTGTGGGTCGAGGCGAACGCGTCGAGGCGCGAGCGCCCGAGTACCTCGGCAAGCCATGCCCGGTTTGCCGGATCGTCGAGTGCCGCGGGGTCGAAGCGCCAGCCGGCGAGGGCGGCGGCGTCACCGTGCACGATGCCGATGCGCAATCCGCCGACCTGCGCGACGCGATGCATCGGCAAGGTGGCCAGGCGCTCCTGCACGTCGGTCGTTGCGATTGTCCTCAGCTCGGCCAGGATGAGGTTCGAGCGCTGCACCACCCCGTCGTCCACCGACTCCGGGTAAGCGCACCCGCAGCCCGCGCCGACCTCGGCCGGCCGTGCGATCTCGGTCTCGACGTTGCCGCGGATCGCCGCATGGCGCGCGACCCGGCGATCGAGCGCGGCGAACCACAGAGACTCCGCGTCGAACCAATGGAAGTCGCCGTTGAATACGAGGGTCACGCGCGCGCGCTCGGCTGACGCCAGCTGCTCGACCGCGTCGAGCGCCTCCGCGTTGCCGTAGAGCCCGCCGACCACGTAGAGCACCGGGGTGTTGATGTCTGCGGGACGATCGAGCACGGCCGGATCGTAGCGATAGTCCGCCGGGCACACGCGGCCGGCGGCAGCGCTTGCTTCACCTCTCCCCGGCGGGGAGAGGGAGCGCGCATGAGCGAGCCGCCTATTCACTCCGCCGCCTCTTTCAGCGCCCCGCCGCAGCTCGAGCCCTGTCCGGCGGTGCAGCCGTAGCAGTGGCCCGCCACGCGGATCGGATTGCCGGCAAGATCCTCGTCAATGAGCTCGGACAGATGCACGCGCGTCTTGTCGCCCCATTCGAGCGGCAGGTCGAGCATCTGGTTGAAATCGCAATCGTATACGAAGCCGCGATAGTCGACCGAGATCAGGTCGCGACACATCACCTGGTCGAGATTGTCGTCGCGGTGCGCCTCGCGCAGCAGCGACAGGTAGCTCCCGAACTGCCCCTTGGAGACCAGCATCGAGCCGAAGCGCTGGATCGGCATGTTGGCGAGCGTGAACAGCTTGTCGAACACGATTCCGTAGGTCTCGCCGAGCACGCGGCGGTAGTCGGCTTCGAGCGCCTCCTGCGCCGGGGGCAGCGACGGGCCTTGCGGGTTGTACACGAGGTTGAGCACGAGCCCGGTCTCCTCGCGCCCGTAGCCGAGCGCATTGAGGCGCTTGAGGCCGCGGATCGAGCCGTCGAACACGCCCTTGCCGCGCTGGCGATCGACGTTGTGGAGCAGGTAGCATGGCATCGAGGCGACGACCTCGACCTGCTGCGCTCGCAGGAATTCCCCCAGATCCTCTTGGCCGGCCACCTCCAGGATGGTGAGGTTGCAACGGTCCATCACCCGCACGCCCATGTCGCGCGCGGCGTGCACGAGGCGGCGGAAGTGCGGGTTGAGCTCGGGTGCCCCGCCTGTCACGTCGAGGGTCGTGATACGGCGCCGCTCCACAAAGGCGAGGACGAGATCGATGGTCCCGCCGTCCATCTCCTCGGTGCGGTTCGGCCCGGCGTTGACGTGGCAGTGCACGCACGACTGGTTGCAGCGGTAGCCGAGATTGACCTGCAGCGTGTCGACCCGCCGCCGCCGCAGGGCAGGGAAGGGGACAGGTTCGAGCAGGGGCCAAGTGTCGCGCATGCCGGAGGTACCACAGGGTTTTCAGTCCTGCGCGACATTGTCACGAATGCGGCGGCCCCGTCACCCCTCCGGCGCCGACAAGCAGACACATCCCTGTGAGGCAATCAGTTCGCTTGCTGGCGCGGCGTTGCGGCGACGGCGGTCGCCCCGCTGAACCCGAGGCGGCCGAACTCCCGGCAGCTTCAGCGCGGGCTGCCGCAGGTCGAGGCCCGCCACCAGGCCGAGCACATTGAGCTCGACGCCTTCGACCCATCCGAGCTTCACGCCGAGGAGCCCCCACAGGCTCGCCTCCAGGCCGGTGCGGCTGTCGGTGAGGCCGAGGAACGGCCCATCGCGGAAGTCCTTGCCGATGGCGGTCGGCGGCAGCGCCACCCTGAGCTCGGGCACCGCGCGCAGCACGGTGGCGACGAACGTGTTGCTGTTGGGGCCTGGCCAGACGCGGTAGTCGCCGGCCTTGGCGAACCCATAGGACGTGATCGCCGCCTCGATCTTCGGGATGAGGGCCTCGGCCTCCGCCGCGCGGACATCGGCGATCGCCACCGGGCTGTCGCCGTACCAACGGCCGTCCGGCGCCCATCCGTTGGTGCGCACCGGCGTGCCCCAGCCGACCACGTCGTAGCGGCTCCACGAGCGCGCGTTCGCGCGCTTGAGGACGACCCAGCTGTGGGTCGCGAATATGCCCTTCCACCGGCCGGTGCGCGCAGACATCACCAGCACGCGCGCCTCCGGATGGGCGGCCGCCGGAGGCAGGCTGCCGATGCTCGACCAGTCGGCCAGGTGCCAGCTCCGCGGGCGCTCCTCGAACGCGCTCAGCGCCGCGCGGGCGGCGAGAGGAAGAAGGAAGAGGGCGAGGAACGTAAGCATCACGGGCTTGCTGGGGCGACGCATGGAGGTGGTTGACGGCTCAGGCTTGGTCGCGCGGGCGGCTGCAGGGTTCAAGTCATGGGTAAGGAACTAAGTATGCATTCCGACTGAACTGTGGCCGGCCGATTGGGCTAAAATGAAATTTCCTTCATGCAATGCGTTAATTCCCAATGGCCAACCCGGTCCTCGTCGAAGCCGTCCGCGGCGCCAACGTCGAAAGCCGCCATCGCGGCGCCATGGCGGTGGTCGATGCCGGTGGCGCAACGGTGCTGGCCTTGGGCGACGTCGAGCGATTGGTCTATCCCCGCTCGGCCGTGAAGGCACTGCAGGCGCTGGTGCTGGTCGAATCGGGCGCACCCGAGCGTTTCGCGCTCACCGACGCGCATCTGGCGCTCGCCTGTGCGTCGCACGGCGGCGAGCCGGAGCACGTGGAAACGGCGCTCGGCATGCTGGCGGCGGCCGGGCTCGACGCGGGCGCATTGGAATGCGGCGCGCATTGGCCGATGCATGCGCCCTCCGCGCAGGCGCTGGCGCGCGCCGGTGCGACTGCTTCGGCCGTGCACAACAACTGCTCCGGCAAGCACGCCGGGTTCCTGTGCGCCGGGTGTGGGCTCGGCGTCGAGCCGCGCGGCTACGTCGCGCCGGGCCATCCGGTGCAGCGCGAGGTGAAGGCGCGGCTGGAGAGCCTCACCGGCCTCGCCGTTGCCGACGATCAGTGCGCGATCGACAACTGCTCGGTGCCGACCTGGGCGTTGCCGCTCAACGCACTCGCGCTCGCCTTCGCGCGCTTCGGCACCGGGCAAGGTCTATCGCCGGCGCGCGCGGCAGCGGCGGCGCGGCTGCGCGCGGCCTGTGCGGCCCATCCCTGGCATGTCGCCGGCACTGGGCGCTTCTGCACCGCCGTGATGGAGCATTTCGGTGAGCGCGTGTTCGTGAAGACCGGCGCCGAAGGCGTCTTCTGCGGCGCGCTCCCGGCCCAGGGTTTCGGTATCGCCATCAAGTGCGACGACGGCGCCGGCCGCGCCGCCGAGGTGGCGATGGCGGCCGTGATTGCGCGCTTGCTGCCCTTGGGTGCGGGCGACCGCGCGTTGATGGATCGCCTGCTGCGGCCGACGCTGCGCTCGTGGAACGGCGTCAAGATCGGCGAGCTGCGGCCGGGGGAGGGTCTCTGACGCCCTCCTACGGCGCCCGCAGCGCCGCCTTCGTCGCCGCCCGCACTGCCGGCCCGTGCAGGAGCTGGTAGTCGCGCTTCTGCGGTCCGCTCGGCGTGACCTTGAGGTCGACGAACACCGGGCCCTGCTCGGCCAGGATCGCGCCGACCTGCTGGTCGAAAATGCGCTGGTCGATGAAGGCATGCACGCTGCGATAGCCGGCGGCGCGGGCGAAGCCGGCGAAGTCGACGCGGCCGCGGTTGGGGATCGGGTGTCCGCCGTTCGCCTCGTAGGTGCCGTTCTCGCACACGAAATGGATGAGGTTGCGCGGCGCAGCTTCGGCGATCGTCACCAGGCTGCCGAGGTTCATCAGCAGGCTGCCGTCGCCGTCGAGCACGATGACCCGCCGGTCCGGCTTGCCCAGCGCGACCCCGAGCCCATGCGAAGAGGCGAGCCCCATTGCGCCATGCGCGAGGTAATTCAGCGGGTGCGGCCGGATCTGCAGCCAGTCGAACGCGCTCGAGTAGACCGGCAGCACGATGTCGCGATCGGTCACGTGGCGCGCCAGCGCCTTGAGGCAGTCGATGCTCTTCATCATGACGCGGCCGGCCTCCGTCCGATCAGCAGCACGACCGGCCGCGAGTGCGCGTAGGCATCCTCGATCGCCGGCCGGATCTTCCCGACGTCGCGATCGTCTTCGATGGCGTGGTAGATGATGCCCATGGCGTCCAGGATCGGCTCGACGATGCGCACGCCGTAGCGCTTGGACTCGCGCGACGGCACGCCGGGCTCCTTCTCCAGCAGGCCGACCATCATGCAGATCGGCAGCCCGTACTCGACCGCGACCCCGCGGATCGCGTTGATCGAGTCGAGCAAGCCGGTCTGCTGGATGAGCAGCAGCGCACGCTTGTTGCAATGGGCGAGCCCGGCGCAGATCCCGACGCCCTCGTCCTCCTTGCAGATGCGGACGAGACGCGGGCCGGTGCCGCTCGCCAGCGGCCGCAGCAGCCCTTCGCTGGTGGTGATGTCGGGAACCGACACGACGAACTCGATGCCGCTCGCCTGGATCTCTCCGATGATGCGGCTCCCGGTGAGCGGATTGTCTGCCGTGCTTGCGTCCATGGTGTGTCTGCTCAGCCCCTGTCAGGCCATACACCTACCATTACGGTCCAACCGACGCGAGATGAGCGTTGCGCAACGCGGTCATGCTCGATCCGGCCATTGCGGCGGATCGCTGCCGAGCGGCACCGATGGCCGCGTCCAATGGGGCGGGGTCTCCGTCATGACGGCGGCGTGGCGCACCGACATCAGGCGGCCGAAGCCCGATACGTCCTCGTCCAGCCGGTCGCGTACGTCCTCGAACGTCGGATCGGGACAGGCGGCGCCGTCGATGCGGCCGAGCCGGCGGACCCAGTAGCCGGTCTGTGCCAGCGAGGCCTGCACCAGCCAGCTGCCGCCCTCGCTGGCGCGTCGCCGGAGCGCCGTCATGGCGAGGAAAGCCATCAGATGGCCGGTCGCGTGGTCGATCGCCTGGCAGGGAAGTGCCTTCGGCTCCTGCGCCCCGAACGCCTCGGCCTCCGCCGCATTGAAGCCGCTCGCGGCCTGCACCAGGGAATCGAAGCCGTGCCGCGCCCGCCACGGCCCCTCGCGACCATAGGCCGACAGCGACACGTAGATGATTCCCGGTCGGATGCGCGCCGCCTCTTCGGGACCGAAGCCGAAGCCGGCGATCGCCCCCGGCCGATAGCCCTGCACCACGATGTCTGCGGTCGACATGAGCTCGGCCAGCAGCGCGCGCCCGCGTGCCTCGCGGAGGTCGATCGACGTCGACAGCTTGCCGCGCCCGTTATCGATGACCAGGGCCTCGATCGACGGCAAGTGCGCGGCGGTGACCATGAGCACGTCGGCGCCGTGCGCAGCGAGCGTGCGCCCGCACACCGGCCCGGCGATGACGCGGGTCAGCTCGAGCACCCGCACGCCCGCGAGCGGGCGTATGCCCGCCAGCGGACGCGTGTCCGCGCGCAACGGCTCCGCCGGCGCCTCGCCGATCTTCTCCATCGTCCACAACGGCGCGCGCGCGATCGCCTGCGCCTGCGGATGCGCGTCCCATTCGGCGAATGAGCGGCAGGCGGTCGCCACCAGGCCGGCCTCGGCGGCCGCCGTCTCCAGCGCCTCGCCGCGCCAGCCGGCAAGCGCGCGCTGGACCGCGGCGCGATTGTTCTCGCACCCGAGCAGCGCGAGCAGCCCGTCGCGATGATGCGGAAAGTTGGTGTGGAGCCGCACCCAGCCTTCGTCGCCGCAGCGGTAGAGGCCGGCGATCGCATCCCACAACTCCGGCGCCGGAGCGCCGTCGATGCGCAGGTAGTGCTCGCTGCGGAACTCGATCGCCGCATCGCGCATGGCGACGCTGACGTGCTGCTGCCGGCCGGTTCTGAGCCGCCACAGCTCGGCGGCCGCGAGCGCCGCCGCGGCGATCGTCGCCTGCGCCACGGTGCCGACCGCAAACGACGACGGCAGCACCGGGTCGGCGCCGGTGAGGGCGAGCGCTTCGAGCGCGGCAGCAGGCTGGCCGGCGGCGCGCCACAGTGCGGCGAGAGTCTCGCGCGGATCAGGGGGTACGTTCATGGCTGGCGCCCCGACGGCGGGACGCCGAGCCTAGCCCATGCGGGCGATCAGCGCACCCGGTTGCCGTTGATGGCGAGCTGCGCGTAGCGGGCGGCGCCGTCGCGGGCGAGATCGCCGACCGGCTTCTTCCACTCCATGCCGACGATCGCGCCCTGCTTGGCGCCGGAGATCAGGTTGTCGGCGATCACCGCCGCCCCGGCGCCGGGCGCGACCGACACCGCGATGCCGATGCCCACCGTGCGCACGACGTTGCCGGTGACGGTGACGTCGCGCAGGTGCTGGCCGAAGCCGACCGAGATGCCGACGCTCGGCGCGTTCTCGATGACGTTGCCGGTCACCGCTGAGTCCGCCTCGACGCCGATACCGATGCCGGCGCCGTCGTTCGGGTCGGTGCCGGCCGGACGCTTCGGCGTGAGATTGCGGATGACGTTGCCCTGCACCACGGCGAACCGTCCGCCCTGGTTGAAATTCGTGACCGCAACGCCGACCGCGGCGCCGTCCACCACGTTGTTGGCGATCACGGCGCCTTCGAAGCCGAACTCCGCGTAGATCGCGACCTCGCCGGAGCCGGTGCAGTTGTTGGCGATCACCTGGAGGTTGGAGGCGGCGTTGCCGCGCACCGCGGAGAACGCGCAGCCGCGGATGCGGTTGCCTTGCACCACCACGTTGGCGGCGCGGAATACGTTGATGCCGTTGCCGTTCTGCCCCGATCCGCCGGCTCGCGCCAGCACCCCCTCGATGCGGTTGTCGGTGATGAGGGTGCCGTCGTCGCCCGCCTCCGAGCGCCACACCTGGATCGCGTTGTTGCCGGCGACGCGAATGGTGTTGCGGGCGATCACGAGGCCGCGCGCGTCGCGCGAGAAGATCGCCGTGTTGGCGACGTCGGACACGGTCGTGCCGGTCACCTCGCCTTCGACCTGCTCGAGCGCGATGCCGTTGCGGCTGCTGGCGACCACTTCGCAATCAGTGATGCGGACGGCCCGGCCGCCGGCGAAATGCACGAGGCCACGGCCCTCCGGCAGCGGCAGGCCGGCGCCGTCGAGGATGAGGCCGACGAGCCCGATACCGTCGGCCCGGGTGGCGGAAACGAGCGAGGGCCCCTGTGTCAGGACGAGGCGGGTCGACCCGCGCACGCCGACGATCTGCCCGCCGCTCGGCAGCCGGAGGTCGCCGGCGCGGTAGACGCCCGGTCCGAGCACGAGCGGCACGCGCGCGCCCGCCGCCTGGTCGATTGCGTTCTGCAGTGCCCGGCTCTGGTCCTCCGGAACGCCGGCGCGTACGCCGAAATGCAGCGCATCGACCCCGAGGATCGAGAGCGGCGCCGCGACCGCCCGCTGGGACGCGAACGGATCCGTGACGACGGCGGCGGTGCCGGCGGTGAAGGAGAGGAAATGGCGGCGATCGAGGGACATGATTGGGCTCACTGGTTCCTGAGGAGCCCTATGTTTCAAGGGTCAGGCCACGGCCCTGTGCCGTGTTGGGACAGCGCGGACGTGGTTAATGGCGAGGCGATTGGGCGCCACGCGCCGCCGCAACCAGCGCCACCAGGATCGCCTCGCCGGCGCGCACCAGTTCGTCGAGCGTGAGCCGGCGCCTGCCGGTGCGGGGGCGCACCGCCCGGCTGATCAACGGCACGTGCACGAAGACGACGATGTTGGGCTTGCCCTTCGCCGGCTTCGCCTCGATCCCACGCCAATAGATGTAGTTGCACAGATACGATCCGGCATTGCGCGACAGTTGCGTCGGCACCCGCACGGCGCGCGCCACAGCGACGAGCCGCCGGAACGGCGCGCGTCCCGTGATCGCCGCCGGCTCGCCCGGCCGGATGCAGCGGGTGCGCAACGCACGCCCTCCGGCGTCCGGCACCAGCGCCGACACGGTGTTGCGCGCCTGCGTCTCGATTCGCAAGTGGGGCGTGCGCGCCGCGAGCCCGAACATCAGGAGCACGTCGGGCTCATGCCGCGCGACCAGCCCCCGCAGCTCGCGATCGACCGCCGCATAGCTGACGTGGAATACATGCATATGGCGCGCAACGTCGGCCAGCGCCGGGCGTCGCCGCGCATGAAGCCGCCGCACCAGCGGCTCGGTCGGGTTAAACGGGGCCCCGGGGAACGGCCCGAAGCCGGTGATGAGGACCGATGGGCGCATGCGATTCATAGTCCGAGCGCCTGGGCGACCTCTTCGGCTGCCACCGCGGGCGAGATCCTGCCCTCCGACACCGCGGCCTCGAGCGACGGCAGGCGCGCCTTGACGGCGGGATCCGCCTTCACCTTTCCCATCAGCCGTTCCTCGATCATGGTCCACATCCACTTCACCTGCTGGTCGCGCCGTCGCGCCGCGATCTCGCCCGAGGCGGAGAGCGCGGCGCGATGGGCCAGCACCTGCTCCCACAACTTATCGATGCCCTGTCCGGTGAGGCCCGAGTAGGTGATCACCGGCGGCGCCCAGGTGTCCGAGCGCGGAGTGAGGATGTGCAGCGCGGCCCGATATTCGGCAGCCGCCGCGTTGGCGCGCTTGACGTTGTCGCCGTCGGCCTTGTTGACCGCGATCATGTCGGCGAGCTCGATCACGCCTTTCTTCAGGCCTTGCAGCTCGTCGCCCGCGCCCGGCAGCATCAAGGCCAGGAAGAAGTCGGTCATGTCGGCGACGGTCACCTCCGACTGGCCGATGCCAACGGTCTCGATCAGCACTACGTCGTAGCCTGCGGCCTCGCATAGCAGCATCGTCTCGCGCGTCTTGGCGGCGACGCCGCCGAGCGTTCCGGACGCCGGCGAGGGGCGGATGAAGGCGTTGTCGTCGGCCGCCAGGCGCGCCATGCGGGTCTTGTCGCCAAGGATCGAGCCGCCGGTGCGCCGCGACGATGGATCGACCGCGAGCACCGCGACCTTGTGGCCCTTGCCGGTGAGCCAGGTGCCGAGCGCATCGATGGTGGTGGACTTGCCCACCCCGGGCATGCCGGTGATGCCGACCCGCAACGCCTCGCCGGTCGCCGGCAGCAGCTCCTGCACCAGCGCGCGTGCCGCCTGCCGGTGATCGCCACGCTTGCTCTCGATCAGCGTGATGGCGCGTGCCAGCATCGCCCGCTCGCCGTTACGGATCGCGCGGGCGAGCGCCGCGACGTCGGGAGCGGATCGGTCCGGGCGCTGAACCATGGTGATGGACTACCGTGGATGGAAGGCCTTGCCAATTCGGCTTGGCTACGCAATCGATCAAGGGACCATGCAAGATTGCCGATCCCACCGTCCAGCAGGCGTTTCTCATCCTCGCCGAGAGCATCGCCGAAAGGGAGTGAAAGCCCCTTTTGCATTCCGGGCTTGCGGGCGTCTCCGGCCCCTCGCCGCATGAGGCCTGGGAAGCTTTCTCTGATTTTCCGCCGATTCGGCTGCGGCCTTTAAGGACTTGATGACTAAAAATTGCCCCCGGATTGCCCTTTTCGGGCCGAAGCCCTGCCCCGATCGGATGACGCAATGCCCCGGTTGATAACAAGACAGGGGTCAACCAATGAAGTGGAACGATATTGAAGACCACTGGCCGGACCTGCGGCAACGCGCGCGCCGGCATTGGTTCCACTTGACACAAGCCGATGTGGAGAAAATTTCCGGCGCCCGCGCGGAATTGGTGGAGCGGGTCCAGGACCGCTACGGCTTCTCGCGCGAGGAGGCGGAGAAGGAGGTCGATGCGTGGGCCTTCTTCCTCGCCGTGCCGGAACCCGCCTGAGCGGCCAGCCGGCAACCACCGGGATGGTGGCACCGGGGCCCTTTGGCCCCGGTTTTTCTTAGGCGGATGCTGAGCTGTTTACGTCATCTTGAGGCGCTCGGTGCATCTGTCTGTGCACGGTTACATCAGCACTGCGTGCGCCGACCTTCGAAGCAGGACGGCCGCCGGCACAAGGAGGAATCGCCGATGCCGCCTCGCATCCTCGCCTTGGCTTTCGCCCTCGTCGTCGTCCATGCGGCGGCGGACCACGCCCGCGCCCAGGACAACGGCTATCCGGCCGTCCCCTTGCTGTCGACCGGAGCCAGCATCGTCGGCGAGATGTTGCGCTATCCGACGACCGGACCCGCAAAGGTCACCGCGGCGATCGTGACGCTTGCGCCGGGAGGGAAAACGATCACGCACAAGCATGGCGTGCCGCTGTTTGCTTACATCCTGGAGGGCGAGATCACCGTCGACTACGGCGAGCATGGCCGGCGCACCTACCGCCAGGGACAGGCGTTCATGGAAGCGATGGCGGTCTCCCATTTCGGCGCCAACACCGGCTCGCAGCCGATGCGACTGCTCGCCGTCTACATGGGGGCGGAAGGCGCCGCCGACGTCGAGCCCGCAAAGTAGCATTGCGAAGCGCGAAGCCGTTGCGCGCGCCCCGCCGCCGCGCCACCATGGCGCAGGCGAGTCTCAGGGAAGCCGCATGGCCGAGCCCTATCCGCGCGATCTCATCGGCTACGGCCGTAACCCGCCCGATCCGAAATGGCCGGGGGCCGCGCGCATAGCCGTGCAGTTCGTCATGAACTACGAGGAGGGCGGCGAGAACTGCATCCTGCACGGCGATGCAGCCTCCGAGGCCTTCCTGTCCGAGATCGTGGGCGCTGAGCCCTGGCCGGGCCGGCGCCACATGAACATGGAGTTGATCTACGAATACGGCTCGCGCGCCGGCTTCTGGCGCCTGTGGCGGCTGTTCACGGCGAAGCGTGTGCCGCTCACCGTCTACGGCGTCGCCATGGCGCTTGCGCGCAACCCGGACGCCGTCGCCGCCATGCGCGAGGCGGAGTGGGAGATCGCGACCCACGGGCTGCGCTGGATCGAGTACCGCGATTTCACGCCCGAGCAGGAGCGGGAGCATCTCCAGGCGGCGGTGCGCCTGCACGCGCAAGCGACCGGGTCGCGCCCGCTCGGCTGGTATCTCGGCCGTTGCACGGTCAACACCCGGACGCTGGTGATGGAGGAGGGGGGCTTCCTCTACGATTCGGACTCCTATGCCGACGACCTGCCCTATTGGGTGGCGGGCCCGCGCGGACCGCACCTCGTCATTCCCTATACGCTCGATGCCAACGACATGCGCTTTGCGGTCGCCCAGGGCTTCAACTCGGGCGACCAGTTCTTCGCGTATCTGCGTGATTCGTTCGACGTTCTCTATGCCGAAGGCGCGACGGCGCCGAAAATGCTGTCGGTCGGCCTGCACTGCCGGCTGGTCGGGCGCCCGGGACGCATTGCGGCGCTGGAGCGCTTCCTCGATCACGTGCTCGCCCACGAGCGCGTCTGGGTGACGCGCCGCATCGACATCGCGCGTCACTGGCACGCGCACCACCGGCCGTCATGAGCAACGATCGTTTCCAAGTGCGGGCTATGCAGCCTGACGAGGTCGCGCTCGCGGCCGATTGGGCCGCGGCCGAAGGGTGGAACCCGGGGCTCGCCGATGCGGCCTGCTTCGCGACCGTCGACCCGCACGGGTTCCTCATCGGCGAGCGCGACGGCGAGCCGGTCTCGACCTTGTCGGTCGTCAACTACGACGCGCGCTTTTCCTTCCTCGGCTTCTACATCGTGCGCCCGGACCTGCGCGGCCAGGGCTATGGCCTGCGCACCTGGACGGCCGGCTTTGCGCATGCGGGAGCGCGCACCGTCGGTCTCGACGGCGTCGTGGCGCAGCAGGACAATTACCGCAAGTCGGGCTTCGTGCTCGCGTACCGCAATATCCGCTTCGGCGGGACCGTGGCGCCGCAGGCGCCACCGGATGCCGTCGTCGACTTGGTCGACGTTTCCTTCGCGACGCTCGAAGCCGATGACGCCACGGTGTTTCCCGCCCCCCGCCCGGCCTTCCTGCGCGCCTGGATCGGCGCCCCCGGCCACATTGGACGCGCGCTGCACCGCGACGGGAGGCTCGCCGCCTGGGGCGTGATCCGGCCATGCCGCCGCGGCCATAAGATCGGCCCGCTCGTCGCCGACGATCGTGCCGCCGCCGAGGCCCTGTTCGATGCGCTCATGGCTGCGAGCGGTGCTCGCGAGGTCTACCTCGACGTCCCCGAGCCGAACCGCGCCGCGGTGGCGCTCGCCGAGGCACGCGGCCTTGCGCCCGTGTTCGAGACCGCGCGCATGTATACCGGCGAGATCCGCCCCGTCGTGCTGCCACGCGTGTTCGGCGTCACCACGTTCGAGCTTGGCTGATTCCCGCACGCCGTCCAGCGGCGCGGTGGCTCCGCCTGTGACGGAGTCCTGAACGCCGCCACGCATGTTGTGACCGGCCGACGACGGGTTTAAGCTTGAGCGCGGAGTGACCGGAACGAGGGGCTTACACGCACGAGGGGGCTGACCACCATCACGAAGGGAGAGGACGATGGGTAGTTGGCTCAGTGACCGAGAACAGCGTCTCGTCGCAGGTGCCGAGACGGCTTCTGCCGCAACCCCGATACCAACCCAGATCGTGTCCAACGGCGAGTATCTTCCGCCGCCGCAAAGCGAGACGCAAAAGCGCGTCGAGCGGCGGATCGTCGAGCTGGCCGAGCTCAACGGCAAGCGCCTCGGCCTGAGCCGGCGGCAGTTCATGCAGACGAGCTGCGGCATGGCCGCCGCCTTTCTGGCCATGAACGAGATCTACGGCACCGACGTGTTCCGGGTCGCCGCGGCGGAGGCGCGCGAGCCCGAGCTGACGCGGGCGCGCGCGCAGAGCCTCGCCGGGCAATTCGTCTTCGACGTCCAGACGCATTTCGTGCGCGACGATTTCGACCACACCAAGATCCTGGGCCTGGCGGCGTTCGCGGCGGACCACTGGAACCCGAAGCTGAAGGAGGAGACGCCGTCGTTGGTCCAGTACAAGTTCCGCAACTACGTCAAGGAGGTCTACTACGACAGCGACACCAGCATTGCCCTGTTGAGTGGCGCCCCGTTCGACGATCCGAGCTGGTGGTTCCTGTCCAATGAGCAGATCGTCAAGACGCGCGAGCTGCTCAACGATTTCGCCGGTTCCCGGCGCCTGCTCGCGCATACGATCATCACGCCGAAGCAGCCCGGCTGGACCGAGGAGGTGGACAAGGCGATCGCCGTCTACAAGCCGGATTCGTGGAAGGCCTACACGATCGGCGACCCGCTTGCGCCTTCGAAATACCCGTGGCGTCTGGATGACGAGCAGGTGATGTATCCGTTCTACGAAAAGGCCGTGCGCGCCGGCATCAACATCATCTGCATCCACAAGGGCCTGCTGCCGCCCGACTACGAGCAGTCCTTCGCGGGCGTGTGGGAATACGCGACCGCCTGGGATATCGGGAAAGCGGCGAAGGATTGGCCGCAGATGACCTTCGTCATCTACCATTCCGCGCTGCGCCCCTTCCTCGAATTGCCCGACCGCGCCTGGGGCGAGTTCGAGGCCTCCGGCCGGATCAAATGGGCGACAGACCTTGCCGAGATCCCGGCAAAGTTCGGAGTCACCAACGTCTACGCCGAGCTCGGCACGTGCTTCGCCAATTCTGCGGTGGCGCACCCGAAGTTCGCGGCGGCCCTGGTCGGCACGCTGATCAAGGGCTTCGGCGCGGATCACGTCCTCTGGGGCACTGACAGTGTGTGGTATGGCTCGCCGCAATGGCAGATCGAGGCGATGCGGCGGCTGGAAATTCCCGAGGACATGCAGAAGAAGTATGGCTTCGCACCCTTGGGTGGCGCCGATAGCGCAGTGAAGCAATTGATCTTCGGCACCAACGCGGCGCGTCTCTACGGCCTGAGGCTCAAGGCCGCCGGGGCGTCGCCGATGCCGGCCTATTCCGAGGACCGGCTGGCGCAGCTGAAGAGCGAGTACGCGTTCGGGGCGCCGGAACCTTCCAACCTGCGCTACGGATACGTCCGGGCCGGCTGAGCAGGACGCCGGCCCCAGCTTTGTTGGTCTGCATCCTCAATCACGCCCGGCTGCGATGCCGCAGCGGCCGGCACTGATAGCTTCGCGCCATGGATCGATCGCCAGTCTCCGAATTGGAGCGCCGGCTGGCCCGATACGGCCGTCTTGGGCTCGCGCATCTTCCGACGCCCCTGGAGCCGCTCAAGCGGCTCACGCAGCATCTCGGCGGTCCGAGGTTATGGGTGAAGCGTGAGGATTGCACCGGTCTCGGCTTCGGCGGCAACAAGCTCCGCAAGCTTGATCTTGTGCTGAGCGAAGCGACGGATGCCGGCGCCGACACGATCGTGTCCGGTGGTGTCGTGCAATCGAACAGCCAGAGGCAGGTGGCTGCCGCGGCGGCCAAGCTCGGCCTGGAATGTCATCTCGTCGAGTACCATGGCCGCCTCGAGGCGCCGACCCCGGATTACGAAACGTCCGGTAATGCCCTGCTCAATCGGCTGTTCGGCGCCAAGCTGCACCGTTCGGACTGGACCGGAGACCGCAATCAGGCAATCCAAGTGCTTGCGGACCAGTTGGCTGCGGAAGGACGCCGACCCTACATCGTTCCTTACGGCGTATCGAATGCGCTCGGCGCCATCGGTTACGCCACGGCGATCGTGGAGATTGCCCACCAGAGCATTGGTCTGGGGTTTACGCCTCGGACGATCGTGCATGGTTCGGGTAGCGGGGGAACGCAGGCCGGCCTCGTCATGGGTGCGTCCTTGGCCATGCCGACGACGGGCATCGTCGGTATCGACATTGACGCGGAGCCCGACCGCGTCCGCACCGACGTTTGCCGATATGGTCACGCAGCCGCCGAAATGCTCGGAGTGCCTTTCCCGGCCGACCGAGTGGAGGTCATCGCCGGTCATGCCGGCCCGGCCTATGGCATTCCCCATGCGGCAACGATCGAGGCCATGCGACTGGCGGGACGGCTGGAAGCATTGGTGCTTGACCCGGTCTATTCGGCAAAAGGGCTTGCCGGCCTGATCGCCCTGATCCGCGACCGACGCTGGACGGCTGCCGACGACATCGTGTTCATACACACCGGCGGAGCTCCGGCGCTGTTCGCCTACCACAAGGCACTGGCCTTGTGAGGTCGGTCGGTGCGTGGGCAAGATCGCGTGCCTCGTTCCCGGCGGCCGGCCTCGATTGCATGCAGGGCGATTCCCGCGGGGCGTGCATTGCAAAACAGGACAAGCGTGTCCTCAAAAGCACAGACTTTTTGTTGAAAGTCTTAGACAATGGCTCGGGCTGGGGGGACAGACTATGCAGCTGACATTCACCGAACGAAGAAGGCTGTCCAGCGTCCGGGCGGTCGCCTCGATGCTGGACGTGTCACGTGTGGCCTCGGGCGTCGATTGGTCCTGCTACAGCGAGGTTCCGGAGCTGATCGTCCATTGCCGGTGCGGTGGCGCCTTTCGGTCGCATACGAGACTGCTGGAGCAGGACATCGGCTTCCTCGAGGTGTCGCGGAAGCCATGCCCTGACTGCGGCAGTCATAGCGACCTGCAGGCGCTCGCGGCTGCGAGCTGATCGACGCGCCCCGCCAGGGTGATGGCGGCGACCAGAATGCCGGCTACACCGTCCCCTTGAGGCCGAGGTCCACCAGGGTCTGCCGCGTGAGCTCGCGCGCAGCCGTCCGGGCGGCCACGACGTCGCCGGCGCAGATCGTGTCGATCAGCCGGTTGATCAGCGCCCGGCTCTTGCGACCGCGGCTGCGCATCAGGGATGCGTTCACGTAGATCAGGGTCTGCAACATCGTCTTGTCCCAGATCGCGTGCAGCGCCTCGTTGCCGGCTGCCGCCAGCAGCCACTGCGACAGGCCGCCGTTGAACGACGGATGGCTGTCGGAGCGCTCGATCCGGCGAAACCCCGCGTCGAGCTCCCGCTTGAGTGCGGCGGCGCTTTCGGTCAGGCGGTCGGAGGCGCGCCGCGCGGCCAGCTCGGCCGCGTACTCGATGAGCGCGAGCCGCACCTGGAACAGGTCGATCAGCTGCTGCTCGTCGAGCATCTTCACGCGCACGCCATGCCAGGGCGCGCGCTCGGCGAGCCCGTCGGCCACGATCGCCTGCAACGCCTCGCGGATCGGGCCGTTGGAGAAGCCGAACTCGGTACGCAGCTGCACCTCGCGGATGCGCTCGCCCGGCCGGTAGACGCCGCCGAGGATGCGCTCGCGCAGGATCCCGGCGAGCCAGCCGGTGCGGGAGAACCGATTCCCGTCGCCGGGCGTCTGCCGTGCCGGCTGCGCCGTCGCGCGTCGCGTCGGCTTTGCTCGCGCGGCGGCATCCGGCCGCGGCAGGCCTGCCGCCGGCCGCGCGGTCTTGCGTGGCGACATGACGATCCTAGAAGAACCGGTGCTGATAGCTGTGCTCGTCCTTCTGCGCCAACGCCCATCGCCCGAGCTCTTCGTGGCGCGCGAACCAGACATCGGGATGCTGCTGGAGATAGCGCACGACTTCCTCGAACACCGACGTGATCATCGGCCTGCCGCCGAAATGGCAGTGCAGGGTCAGCACGAGCAGCGACATCGGCTCGGTCCGCTGCAGATAGTCGAACGTTCCCTTGTACACGTCCCACAGATCGCGCGGGCTCGAGCGCAGCACGCGGTTGTCGGTGAAGTCGCTGTTGGGGACGGCGCCGATCGGTCCGTGCTTCGTGTCGAGCCGGATCGGCAGGTCGGTGTAGGTCACGTCGGCGTGCCAAGCGAGCTTTTCCGCCGCCAGGAAGTCGACCGTGTGCTCGGTGAAGGCGAGGACCGAGCTGAGCCAGCCGGTCGGCCGCTTGCCGGCTTTGTCCCCCAGGATATCGAGGCAGCGCTTGATCGTGGCGCGCTCTTCGTCCGGCTCCATGTAGGCGAGCAGCGCGTCCTGCGTGTAGTTGTGGCCGCCGACGTCGTGCCCGGATTTCACGATCTGCCGGACGCTGTCGGGGTAGAGCTCCGCGCAGCGGGCGTTGGTGAAGAACGTCGCCGGAATCTGCAGCCGGTCGAGCGTGCGGATGATGCGCCAGACGCCGACGCGCCCGCCATAGGTCGACCAGGCGCGGCCGGCGAGATCGACGGTGCCCGGCTTGAGATGCGTCGTCTGCACCGAATAGTTCGGCGCCTTGCCCTCGGCCCAGGTCTCGTACATCACGGTGACGGCCACGGCGACGCGCTTTCCGTTCGGCCACGACAGGCCCTTCGTCTCGGGCATTGATCCTCCCTGGTGTTTCGCGGGCGACGCGGGTCGCGCTCCTGCGCGGCATGGCCGCTGCGGCCCAGCCTTGACCGGCGCTAAAATTAATTATTAATAATCTATCGGTCAAGCCGGACGGCAACCTTCGATCCGGCGGATGAGGGAGGCGATTCATGCCCATCGCGCGTGGCGCCGCATTGTTGGCCCTGTTGTTGGTTGCCTGCGGGAATGCATCGGCGCAGACCGCGTGGCCCGACCGTCCGATCCGGCTGCTCGTCACCTCCGCGGCAGGCGGCGGCATCGACCTGATGGCGCGTCTCCTCGCCGACGGCCTGGCCCGGCAGCTGCCGCAGCGCGTCGTGATCGAGAACGTGGCGGGCGCCGGCGGCCTGATCGCGACCCGCACGGTGGCGAAGAGCGAGCCCGACGGCTACACGCTCCTGTTCCAGGGACCGGGCCATGCGTCCCTTCCCTACGTGCGCCGCGAGCCCGGCTACGACGTGCGCAGGGATTTCGCCAGCGTCTCCCTGGTCACCCGATTTCCCCTGGTCATGGTGACCGATCCCAAGCTGCCGGCGAAGACCACGGCCGATTTCATCGCCATGGTGAAGGCGGCGCCCGGCAAGTTCAGTTTCGGCTCGAGCGGGATCGGCGGCGCCTCGCACATTCCGCTCGAGGCGTTCGTCGCGCAGGCCGGGCTCGACATGGTGCACGTGCCGTTCCGCGGCAGCGGCCAAACCACCGCGGCACTGATCGCCGGACAGATCCACCTGGTGGTCGACGGGCTCGCCCCGCAGCTCGGTTACATGCGCGAGGGACGCGTGCAGCCGCTCGGCGTGACCACGGCGGCGAGGACGCCGTTTTTGCCGGACCTGCCGACCATCGCCGAGACGCTGCCGGGCTTCGCCTTCCCCATGTGGGTGGCCGTGTTCGCACCAGCGAACACCCCGAAACCGATCGTCGACAAGCTGTCGTCCGCCATCGCCGCCGCCACGCAGGATCCGGCGACGCGCAAGCGCTACGAGGACCTGATGGTCGAGATCGTCGGCTCGACGCCGCAGGAGCTCGACGCCTTCGTCGACCAGCAGCTCGCCTTCAACAAGGAGGTCATCGAGCGCGCGCGCATCCAGGTGGCGGATTAGCCCATGTTGCAGGAGCTCACCGCGCTCGTAACCGACTACTGGTTCGACGTCGATTTCAACTGGGGCCGCGGCGCTGCTGCCTTCTACGTCGACGACGGCCTGTTCGCGATCGGCGGGTCGCGCATGCAGGGTCGCGACGCGATCCGCGACTTCTATGCCTGGCGCGAGGGCCGTGGCGAGCGCACCGCACGCCACGTGGTCACCAATTTCCGCCTCGACGCGTGCAGCGACAACGACGCGACGCTGCGCTGCATCCTGCTGCTCTACGCCGCCGATGGGGCACCGGTGCTGCCGTCGCTGCCGGCCATCCTGATTGCCGACGCGGTCGCGGAGTGCGTGCGCGGTGCAGACGGAAAATTCCGCTTCCGCTCGCACGTCCTGGCGCCGGTCTTCATGGGCGGTGCGCCGCCGACGATAAAGCCGCCCTGATCGCCGTCGATCGGCGCGTCGGCTTTGCCATGGGCGCCAGCAGCGGCAGGTCGCGCGCGCTTGCGAGCGTGCGCACGATGAGCTGCTCGACCCGGCCGCGGATCTCGATCTCGTGGCGCGGTGCTTCGCCCAGGTCGATGCCGGCGCGCAGCGCCACCGCCTCGGAGATGACGAGCTCGCAGGCATAGGTCTTGCACAAAGCCTCGAGCCGGCTCGCGGTGTTGACCGAGTCGCCGACCGCGGTGACCGAGACCGCGGTGCCGTAGCCCATCTCGCCCACGATGGCCGCCCCGGTATGGATGCCGATGCCGATCTGCAGCGGCGCCGGGATGTCGTGGGCGAGCGCGCGGTTGAAGCTCTCCATGCGCTCGGACATGGCCCGGGCGGCGGCGAGCGCCTCGCGGCAGCCCGCCTCGACGCCGCTGTCGAGGCCGAACAGCGCCATGACGCCGTCGCCGATGAACTTGTCGACGCGCCCGCCGGCGCTCTCCACCGCATGGCCCATCTCGGCGAAATATCGGTTGAGCAGGAACACCAGGTCGAACGGCAGCTTCTTTTCCGACAGCTGGGTGAACGCCCGCAGGTCGGCGAACAGGATCGCGATCTCGCGCTCGGCGCCCTCCAGATAGCCGGGGCGGCGGAACCCGTCGCGCGCCTGGGCGGTCGCCGGCAGCAGCGGCGTCACCCGCAGGTCGCCATGCGGGCGCAGCTGGCAGGCGAGCCGCACGTTGGGCGCGGCGCCGACGCGCTGCAGCACCTTCACCTCCTCGGGTGCGGGCGGTGGGATCGAAGATTCAGGTCCCTCGACCTTGATGCGGCAGGTGGAGCAGCGTCCGCGGCCGCCGCACACCGAGGCATGGGGAATGCCGGCCATCCGGCTCGCCTCCAGCACCAGCATGCCGGGTATCGTCTGCACCACGCGGCCGCTCGGATAGGTCAGGCGGATGATGCCGCGCCGCCGCTCCCACCACTGGCGCACGAGCCGCGCGGCGAGCACCGCGACGAGCGCCGCCAGGAAGGCCCACCGCACCCACACCACCAACGATTCGAGGAACGCCGCATCCGCCGGTGCCGGGCGTGGATAGGTCTGCACCATGTCGACGAGCCAGGCGGAATTTTCGGCCATCGCCATGATCTGGCGGCCGCCCTGGATGAAGCCGAGGATCGCCAGCGTCGGCAGCAGCAGCGCACAGGCAAAGAGGATCGGCTGCCAGCGCTCGTACCAGGGCTTGAGGCGTAGCCAGAACCGCAACCCGATCGTGGCGTGGATCCAGGCGATCAGCAGGACCGCGAGCTGAACGGCGCCGCGCTGCGGGTTGGCCACGAAATAGGCGTAGAGCACCGGGGTGTAGTAGCCGACAGCGGACTCGTAGAACGTGTCGGCGACGCGCGTCAGCAGCACGTGGTCGGCGAGCAGGAAGGGGATCGAGAAGCCCAGCACCAGCTGGGCCGCTTCGGCGAACGGCATCTTCAGCGAGCGGCGCAGCCACAGCGCCCACAGCGCGAGGCCGTAATGGATCGCGAAGGCGCCGTAGAGGAGAACGCCGCCGGGCGTGCTCGCCCAGTACTGGTGGATCTCGTGGACGGCGCGATCCATCAGCTGGACCGAGACGAGCCCCAGGCTGTGATTGACGAAATGGGTCGTCACGTAGGCGAACATGACGAGCCCCGACGCCAGCCGGATCCGCCGGATCACGCCGTCCACCTGCGCGCGCCTCGCATGGCCCTGGTCTCCCCATGGTGCCTGTGGGGGAGCTTAGGCGCTTTGCGTCGCCGTGTGGATAGCCGCCGACCTGACTTCGGCTTCGTCGTGGCGAGCGCGTACGCGCCTTGGCGTACGCGCGTCTCGAACGAGGCCGTCGCTGCCTTGCCGCCACCGATCAGAAGATCTGATGCCTGGTCTCCGGCGCGTTCCACGGCGCGAAGGTATTGGCCCGTTGCGCAATCCGGTCGGGCGAAGCGTCGTTTCGCCTGGCTTGTGCGTAGCGGCTCGCGGTGTAGCCGCGGGCGGCATAGCCACCCGCGTAGTAGGAGACCGAGCGATTGGCGTTGCCGCCCGCCGCCCGATAGGCGCCGGCGAGGTAGCGCACCGCATAGGTGAGATTGGTCTCTGGATCCAGCAGCCCGGACGCCGCGCCGCCGTAGCCCATGGCGCGCGCCGTCTGCAGGCGAATCTGCATCAGACCGTAATTGCCGCGACTGACCGCGCGGGGATTGTAACGGCTCTCGCGCACGATCACCCGATGGACGAGGGATTCGGGGACGCCGTTCGCCTGCGCGTGACGCGAAACCATCGCGGCGAACGCGCCCTGCGGGTCCTGACCTTGCGGCGCGATCGGCGACCAACTTGGAGACGAGCTCGGCGCTTCGGCTCGCATGCGACGCACGTGCCTGACGTATGGCGTTGCGAAGGCGGGCGCCCATTGCTCGCCCGGTGCATACGTCGGCGGCATCGGGGCGACACGCACGTGATCGCGAGACGCATTGCGGGCGAAAGCAGGGTGGGCGACGACGACCAAGGCGAGCGTGAGCGTGAAGGAACGCATCGACTAATGCTCCATGCTGATCTTCCCCTGGTGCGTTCTGGTGAAGGAATCCGGCCATGATCGGGCCGGAAGATGCGCGCGCCACGGCATTGTTCCGGACGAAGCATGGCGCGAGCGTATGGGGAGATCTTATGGCCGCCCGTCAATTCGCGCGCTCGAGTCGCGAACGGATTGATGCCGAGGGATGTCGGAAATCATTCAGTCTTTGACACAAGTTTTCACTGTTCGGAAAACCAGACTGCTATCTCGTGCAGTGCGACTCGTTTCCGGAACATCCGCTCACGGCCGGAGTGGCCTTCCCGCGCGCCACTCGACACGGTCGGCATAGCGGTTCTCGACGACGGTCCGCGTCAGCACCGGCAGGTCGGGGCTCACGGTGAAGCCGACCTGTTTGTGCGCATGGAAAACAAGGCGTCGGGACATCGCTGCAAAGATCGTAATCGGCGAAGAATGGTCCGCCGATCGAGCCGGCCTTCGCGTCCTCCGCCGATGATGCAGGGCGAGAGCAGCGATGGGTCAATTTAAGGGGCCACGTCGTCACCCGCTCAGCCACCTCGCGCGCCCTGCATGTCGCAGACATGGTTCCCGCCTGATCCTGCAAAAATTGAGTGATTCCTTCTCCACATCGTGAACCAGCCCCGCTGTATGAGCGACCATGGGAAGTCCAGCCTAAAGAATTCGCTTGAAAGTACTAAAGCAGTGCTTTAGTATATGGCCATGAGTTCGGGCTTCCAGATTCCAGGCCTCCGCCACCCTGCGCTACGTGCTCGCGCCCGATCCTGCCGCGGCTGAGGCGCTGCGTCTGACCTTCGCGGACTACGCCGCGATGCTGGAGGTCCTCTCCGAGCTCGCGGGTGAGGCCGGCTCGAATCTGGTGACGCTGCATGCGCTCGCCTACGAGACCCTGCGCACGCGCACGCGGCTGCCGGCGCGCCTCATCACGCTCGGCCTGCGCGACTTCGTGGCACGCCGTGCCGGCGAGGACGTCGCCGGCCTCCCGCTCGACGAGAAGCTCTACGCCATCAAGGGCCCGTCCGCGGTGTCCATCAGCACGGTCGAGGGACGCGTTGTCGTGCCGTGCGATGTGGCCGGCTACAGCGAAGGCTGGAAGAGCGCGCTGCCGGCGCGCCTGGTGCTCGACCGCGACACGTTCGAGCTGCGCATCGGCGTCACCCCGAACATTTCAACCGAGGAGAAGACCATGATTCACGAAGGCATCCTGTCGCGCATGGGGCGTCTCATCGCGGGCGTGGCCCATGCCACGGTCGACAAGGCCGAGGGCGTCAACAGCGTCGCCGTGGTCGAGCAGGCGATCCGCGAAATCGATGCGGCCGCCGACGACGCCAGGGGCGAGCTCGGCAAAGCGCGTGCCGAGGAGCACCGCATTGCGAGCCGCCGCAGCGAGATCGCCGACGAGATCGCGACGCTCGATGCCAAAATTCGCACCGCCATGGGGGAGGGCCGCGAGGAACTCGCCAAGGCCGGCGTCGGGCGCCAGATCGATCTCGAATCGCAGATCGCCGCGCTCGACAAGGCACGCGACGACGTGGCCGAACGCATCGACGAGGGCCAGAAAGCGATGGCCGCCGTGCTCGCGGCTCGGCGCGATGCCGAGGCGCGGCTTGCCGATCTTAAGCGCAGCGAGCGGCGCCATGATGGCGACGGTACCGCGACCGGCCGTCGCTCGGCGCCCGACCTCACGGTCGCGCGTGCCTCCGCCGCGGTTGCGCGCGTCACCGGCGTTCCTGGCGGCACCCCGCCTCAGAATGCCGAGCTCGACGAGCTCGATCGCCTGCACCGCGAGCGCGCCATCGCCGAGCGGCTTGCGCGCTTCAAGGCGAGCAACTGAAGGAGCCTGCGCGATGGACCTGTTGCTGGCGCCCGAGGCCCGGCCGTTCGCCATCGCGACGCTGATTCTCGTCGGCCTCGTCGGGGTCGAGATGATCAGCCTCCTGATCGGCGCATCGGCCAGCGAATGGATCGACCAGTCAGCCGATGCACACGGCGACACGCACCTCGGGGGTTTCCTCGACTGGTTCAACGCCGGCCGCGTGCCGCTCCTGGTGCTGATCATGCTGGCGCTCGGCATCTTCGCCGCCGTGGGCTTTGCCCTGGAGGCGATCGCCCGCGCCATGTGGACCCCGTTGCCGGCGATCGCCGCCAGCGTGCTGTCCGCTGCCGCCGCCGTTCCCCTGGTGCGTGCTGCGAGCCGCACGCTCGCGCGGGTCATGCCGCGTGACGAGACCTATGCGGTTGATGCGGCGGACTTCGTCGGTCGCACCGCCGAGGTCACCATGGGACCGCTCGACGACGGGCTGCCCGGCCGCGTCAAGCTGCGCGACGCCCATGGCAACTGGCATTTCCCGCGCGCCCGCGCCGCCAAGGGTCACGGCCCCATGGCGGTCGGCGCGACCGTGCTTCTGGTCGATCGCGAGGGGACCGCCTTCCTCGCGGTCCCGGCTCCGAACGATCTTCTGCCCGATCGCTGATCGGGCATGCCCATGGAGGCTGACATGCTGATCGAACTGCTCCTTCCTGCCGTCATCGGTCTGCTTGTGATCTTCGGCATTGGGTTGATCCTGGCGCGGCTCTACAACCGCTCCACCCGCGACATGGCCTATGTGCGCACCGGCCTCGGCGGCCAGAAGGTGGTGCTCGACGGCGGCTCGCTGGTGCTGCCGATCTTCCACTCGATTGCGCGTGTGAACTTGAAGACCCTGCGGCTCGAGGTTCGGCGCGGCGAAGGCGAGGCCCTCATCACCAAGGACCGCATGCGCGTCGACATCGGCGCCGAGTTCTATGTGCGGGTGAAGCCCGATGCCTCCTCGATCGCGCTCGCCGCCCAGACGCTGGGCGACCGCACCAACGATGCGGACGAGCTGCGCCTCCTCATCGAGGCGAAATTCGTCGACGGCCTTCGCTCAGTGGCCGCCACCATGCCGCTCGATGGCCTGCAGGAGCAGCGTATGGATTTCGTCAAGGCGGTGCAGGAGGCGGTCGGGGCGGATCTGCAGTCGAACGGCCTCGAGCTCGAATCCGTCTCGCTCACGCGGCTCGACCAGACCGACATCAAGCATTTCAACGCCAACAATTTCTTCGACGCGCAGGGCCTGGCGGCGCTGACCCGCATCACCGAGGCGCGCAAGAAGGAGCGCAACGAGATCGTGCGCGACACCGAGGTCGCTATCGCCCAGAAGGATCTCGAAGCGCGCGAGCAGACGCTCACGATCGAGCGCACCAAGCGCGAGGCCGAGCTCAGTCAGCAGCGCGACATCGCCAACAAGACCGCGGCGACCCGCGCCGAGACCGCCCAGAAGGAGCAGGCCGCCAAGCGCTCCGAGGAGGAGGCGCGCATCGAGGCCGACCAGGCGATCGCCGAGCGCGAGGCCGCCGCCAAGCGGGCGCGCGAGAGCGCCAACATCGAGGCGCAGCGCGCCGTGCAGCAGAAGGACACCGAGGCCAAGCGCGACCTGCAGATCGTCGCGCAGGAGAGCGCGATCGCGGTCGCCAACAAGAGCCGCGAGGAATCCGAGGCGAAGACCGCAGCCGAGCAGGCGCGTGCGCTCGCCATCGCGGCCGAGGAGAAGGTCGCGACCGCACGTTCGGTGGAGATCGCCGAGCGTGAGAAGCAGATCGCGGTGATCGACGCCAAGAAGAAGGCCGAGACCGAGGCGACTGCCGTCACCGTCGCGGCCGATGCCGACAAGCAGGCGGCCCTCGACCAGGCCGAGGCCATGCGCACGCTCGCGACCGCGGAGGCCGACGCCGCGACCATCAAGGCTGCCGGCGTGCGCGAGATGGGCAAGGCGCAGGCCGAGAACGAGCAGCTGCTCAACGAGGCGCGTAATCGGCTGAGCTCGGCGATCATCGAATTCGAGCTCACCCGCGAACGCATCCGCATCATCCCGCAGGCGCTCGCCGAGGCGGTGAAGCCGATCGAGAAGATCTCCGACATCCGCATCTTCGATACCGGCGGCATGCTCGGCCGCGGCGCCGGCGCGGATGGCACCGGCGGCAGCAACGGCATCGGTCTCGGCGACGGCATCGCCGGCCAGCTGCTCTCCTACCAGGCCAACAAGCCGATCATCGACCGCATCCTGCGCGAAGCGGGCTTCGAGGGCGCCGACCCGCTCAAGGCCTTGCTCGGCGGCACCGAGTCGCCGTCGCGCGTTGTGGTACCGGAGGGCAACAGCGCGACTGCGACGTTCGGGCATGCGCTGCACGCAAAGCCGAGCGGCTCGTAGAGGCGACCCTTGTGTGGTCGCCCATGTCCAACGGCCTCATGCCGCGACGTTACTGCCCGCCCATCAGCGATCTATTGTTCTTCACGATCGCCTGGTAGAGCGCGAACTGACGCCGCGTCTCCCCGTCGAGCTCAGCCGGCGTCGACCCGACCGATTCGGTGCCGACGTCGGACAGCCGCTTGACCACGGCTTCGTCGTTCATCGCCTTGCCGGCCGCAGCCGCAAGCTTGCTCACGATGTCCTTGGGCGTGCCGATCGGCGCATAGAGCGCGGTCCAGAACGGGACCTCGTAATCGAGCCCGGCTTCCTTCATCGTCGGAACGTCGGGAATGGCGGGCGAGCGGGTGCTGGTCGTCACCGCGAGCGCCCGTATGGTCCCACTGCGGATGTTCGGGGTCTGGATCGGCACGCCGTCGATCATCATGGCGATGCGTCCGGAGACCAGGTCCGGCATTCCGGCAGCCGTGCCGCGGTAGGGAACGTGAACGATATCGACGCCCGCCTTTTCCCTGAACAGCTCGGCCGCCAGATGAACCGCCGTGCCGACCCCGGAGGATCCATAGCTGTATTTTCCGGGATTGGCTTTCAGCAGCGCGATGAATTCCTTCAGGTCCTTGGCGGGAAGCGTCGGCGATACGACCATCACCGGTGCAAATCGCGTCATGAGGGCGACGGGCGCAAGGTCCCTGAGCCAGTCGTAGGGGAGCTTTTCGGTGACGGCCGCGTGCACGATTCCGGTCACCGAGTGATACAGCAGCGTGTGGCCGTCGGGCTCGGATTTGACGACCGCATCGGTGGCGATCGCGCCGCCGCCTCCGGCTTGATTCTGAATCACGATCTGCTGCCCGAGTGCTTCTCCCAGCTTCTGGGCGGCGACCCGCGCAGTCAGATCGATCCCTCCGCCGGCAGGAAACGGAACGATCATCTTGATGGGTCGCGTTGGAAAGTCGCCCTGCGCCTGCGCGGGCTGCGGGCAAACAGCGAGCATCCACGCGCCACAGGACAGCAGCAGCACTTGCAGCAACTTATTCATGGCGGTCCTCCCCTCGGCTCGATCACGCTCTCAGGCGGCCATTGAAGAGGACCTATTGAACGCTGCATCCCAGTTGGGTGCAAACGCTCAGTGCCGGCTTGCTTCGGCAACAGTGGGCAGCCCGAATGGGCAGGGAATCGTGCCGCCGGTTGTGGTGCGTTCTTCGCCGATGCGATACTGATCGCGATCGGTCGCCGCGGCAGCAAGGGAGGGTCAGGTGCCTTGTCTTCGATCCGGAGCGGTGTCGCTGACATTGTTGCTCGGCATGGCTTGCGCAACGCCGACTGCGGCAGCCGATCTGGAAAAACGATCGGTGCATGTCGCGGTCGGAGGCAAGACGCTGATCGCCTACCTGCCGCTGACCATTGCGGAACGCCGCGGCTACTTTGAAAAGGAAGGGCTGCAGGTCGAAATCAGCGACTTCCAGGGTGGCGCCAAGGCGCTGCAGGCGCTGGTGGGAGGAAGCGCCGATATCGGTTGCGGCGCCTACGAGCACACGCTGTACATGGCGGTCAAAGGCCAGCCGATCAAGGCAGTGGCGCTGCAGGCGAATTCCTACGGCTTGGTCGTCGGCGTGCAGAAGGACAAGGCTCCCGCGTATCGGTCTGTGCGCGACCTCAAGGGGATGACCATCGGGGTGACTGCGCCGGGCTCGGCCAGCGCCATCGGGCTGAAGATGCTGCTGAGCAAGGCGGGACTGACCGTCGACGACGTTTCGATCATCGGCGTCGGGGGCGGACCCGGCGCCGTTGCCGCGGTGAAAACCGGAAAGATCGACGCGATCGCGAATTTCGATCCGGCAATCTCCCTGCTCGAGCGCGACGGCGCGATCAAGACGATCCTCGACACCCGTGGCGAACACGATCTCGCCTACCTCTACGGCGGCCCGTTCGCAGCCTCCGCATTCTATCTCAACGCGCAGTTCGTGGAGCGCTACCCGAAGACGACGCAGGCCTTCGTCAACGCGATCAGCGCCGCGCTCGACTGGATGACCAAGGCATCCACGGACGAGATCGTCGCGTCGGTTCCGCCGGAGTACTACGCGGGCGATCGTGCGCTGTATCGCGCGATGGTGGAGCAGAATTGCCGGCGCGTATCGCCCGACGGGCGGATCAGCGCGGAGGCGGCCGCCACCGTGCTGCGCAATCTCATGAAATTCGAGGAGACGTTCAGCGGCGCGAAGGTCGATATCGCGCAGACATACGACAATTCGTTCGTCGACCGGGCCCCGCGTCTGCGGTCGCAATGAGCGCAAGTCGGAAACGAGCTGCCCTTCAACCGGATGAACCTGGCGGAGGCGAACAATGAAACTCAGCACCGATCGCCTGCTGACCACGCACGTGGGCAGCTTGCCGCGTCCCGACGATCTCTTCGACATGATGGTGTCGCGGATGGACGGCATCTCCGTGGACGAAGCAGCCTATGCGGCGCGCGTGCGCAAGGCGGTGCAGGACTGTGTGCGCCACCAGGTTGCGGTGGGCCTGGACGTGGTGAACGACGGCGAAATGGGCAAGCCGAGCTTCGTCACTTACGCGGCTGCGCGCCTGAGCGGCCTCGAGAAGCGCGAAGGCGTGCGGCCGAGCCCGTTCTCCGATACGCGCGAAACGGCCGACTTTCCCGAGTATTACAAGTCTACCGTGGCCGAACAGGTGAGTGCCCGCCGGCGGCGCGCCCTCATGGTCTGTGCCGGCCCGATCAAATATCAGGGCCATGCGCAGCTAGAGGCCGACCTCGACAATCTCAAGGCGGCGCTGGGCAGCGTCCAGGCTGCCGAGGCGTTCGTGCCGGCGATTGCGCCGTCGAACGTCGAGACGACGACACCGAACGAATACTACCCGACGGCGGAAGCCTACGTCTTTGCGGTCGCGGAGGCCATGCGCGAGGAGTACAAGGCGATCGTCGATGCGGGATTTCTGCTGCAGATCGACGATCCGTTCCTCGTCACCTACTATATCACGCGGCCTGACCTGAGCATCGCGGAGTGTCGCAAGTGGGCGGAGTTGCGCGTCGAGGCGCTCAACGCGGCGCTGTCGGGAATTCCTGCCGACCGGATCCGCTTCCATACCTGCTACAGCATCAATATGGGCCCGCGCGTGCACGACATGCAGCTCAAGGACATCATCGACATCATTCTGAAGGTGCGCGCCGGCGCCTATTCGTTCGAGGCCGCCAATCCGCGCCACGAGCATGAATGGGAGGAGTGGAAGCGCGCCAGGGTGGCCGACGACAAGGTGCTCATTCCAGGTGTGATCACGCAGTCGACGGTGCTGGTCGAGCATCCCGAGCTGGTGGCACAGCGGCTTGCGCGCTTCGCCCAGATCGTCGGTCGCGAGCGCGTGATTGCCGGCGCCGACTGCGGCTTCGCGTCGTTTGCCGGCTCGAACGAGGTGCATCCCTCGATCGTGTGGGCCAAGTTCAAATCATTGGTCGAGGGCGCGCGCCTGGCGAGCAGCCGGCTCTGGCCGTAGCCGCTGGTTTCGGTTTCCTAGCCGAGCGCGGCGGCGGCAGCGTCGAAGCGCGCGAGGGCGGCACGGCGCGCCTCCTCCGGCATGATCGCGGCCGTGAAGCTGTTGCGCGCAATCGCCACGATGTCTTTTTGGCTCAGCCCAAGGGCAGCCGTCACCGCGCGATAGTTGTCGTTCACGTACCCGCCGAAATAGGCCGGATCATCCGAGTTCAGGGTCACGGCCAGACCGCTGTCCAGCATGTGCCGGAGCGGATGACGGCGCAGGTCGTCGACGACGCCGAGCTTCAGGTTCGACAGCGGGCACACGGTGAGGGGAACGCGGTCACGTGCGAGCCGCGCGACCAGCGCGGCGTCCTCCAATGCGCGATTGCCGTGATCCACCCGTGCGACTCCCAAAATGTCGAGCGCCTCCCACACATAGGCCGGCGGCCCCTCCTCGCCCGCGTGGGCGAACAGGTGGAAGCCTGCGTCGCGCGCGCGGCGAAAGACCCTCGCGAACTTGCTGGGCGGATGCCCGCGTTCGGACGAATCGAGGCCGACGCCGATGATTCTGCTCCGGTGGGCGAGCGCCGCGTCCAGGGTCTGCTCGGCGTCGGCCTCATCGAGGTGGCGCAGGAAGCACATGATCAGGCTGGCATTGATTCCGAGCCTGGCGTCGGCGGCTCGGCAGGCCGCGTGAAGCCCGTTCAGGACAGTCTCGAACGCCACGCCGCGACTGGTATGGCCCTGCGGATCGAAGAACATCTCTACATGGCTCACCCCGTCGGCCTTGGCCCGCTCCAGATAGGCCCAGGCGAGGTCGAAGAAATCCTGCTCGGCGACGAGCACTGACATTCCCCGGTAGTACATGTCGAGAAAATCCTGGAGCTGCGTGAATTGATACGCCGCTCGCAGGGCTTCGACCGACTCATAGGGCAGGCGGATGTGATTCCGCGCCGCCAGCGCGAACATCAATTCGGGCTCGAGGCTGCCTTCGATGTGGATGTGCAGCTCGCATTTCGGCAGACGCTCGATGAACGGGTCGGAAGAGCTCTGCATCCTGGTGTTCCGATTCGACTTCGCAAATCCCCGCGGCACACTATCATGCTAGACTTGCTCCCCGAAGAGTCCCTTGCGGCAACTGGTCCAATACTTGCACTTCCCGCGTATTCGCAACCCAACCAACAACGGCTGGCGACCATGCAGAAGACGGGACTCCCGTACAGCGACCATCGGACCGGCACCATTCGACGGTTCATTCTCGGATTGGTTGCCGCCTGGCTGCTCGTTTCCTCGGCACAGGCGGTCGCCGCCGCCGAGCGGCTGCGGGTCGTCGTCGGCTTTGCCGCAGGCAGCGGCCTCGATGTCATCACCCGCGTCGTTGCAAGCCGCGTGCAGACGGCGACCGGCCAGGCCGTCATCGTCGAAAACCGGCCCGGTGCCGGCGGGCGGGTGGCGGCGGAGGCGGTTGCGCACGCTGAACCGGACGGCAGCGTGATACTGGCCGCGCCGATCGTGACGACGGCATTTACCCCGTTCGTGTACAAGGCTCTCGGCTTCGACCCGCTGAACGACTTGGCGCCGGTCACACGCCTGGGCAATTTCAAGTTCGCGCTGGCGGTGAATGGCGATGTTCCGGTCGGCGGCCTGAAGGAATTCGTCGCCTATGCAAAAGCCCGCCCCGGCAAGATCGGCTACGGGACTCCCGGGCCGGGCACGCCAGCGCATTTTCTCGGCGCCATGTTCAATCGTGCGACCGGTACGGACCTGCTGCACGTGCCCTATCGGGGCTCCGGTCCCGCCGCCACCGCGCTGCTCGGCGGCGAAGTCCTGTCGAATTTCAATACGACCGTGGCGCTGCTGCCCCTGCACCGGGACAAGCGCGTGAAGATGCTGGCGATCACCGGTGCCGCGCGCTCGCCGGCGCTGCCGGATGTGCCGACGTTCGGCGAGCTCGCCATGAATCTGGGCGACCTCGAAAGCGCCGAATTGTGGTATGGATTTCTTGCGCCGGGCAAGACGCCGCCGCAGACCGTTCGCAGCCTCAATGCCATTCTCGTCGAAGCGCTCAATGATCCGACCGTGCGGGACAAGTTGCAGACGCTCGACGTCGAGGTTACGACCGACACGCCCGAAGCGTTCGCCAGGATCGTCAAGGCGGATTACGAGCGGTGGGGTCAGGTCATCCGCTCGACCGGCTTCACGCTCAACGAATAGCTTGCGGGCCTGATGCCGAATGAAGGTCGTTCTCCTCGGAACCGGCGGCCCCAGGCCAGATCCCCGACGCAACGCCACCACCACGCTCATTCGTTGCGGCGATGAGAACATCCTGTTCGACGCCGGACGCGGGGTCGTGCTCCAGCTCGTTCGCGCCGGTGTGCCGCTCGATGCCGTCAATCCCGTGATCATAACACATCATCATTTCGACCATATCGGCGACCTCTACGACGTCATGCTTGCGAGCTGGATGTACGGCCGCAAGGATGCGCTGCGCATCTACGGTCCTCCGGAAACGCGTCGCATCGTCGACGCCTTGCTGACCCAGGTCTACGACAAGGACTGGCAATGGCGCTCGGCCGGGGAGCCGTCGTTCGGGGGGTGGCAGCCGGTGATCGCCGAGGACGTTGCGCCGGGCCTCGTGCTCGACACGCCGCGCTGGAAGCTCAGCGCCGACATCGTCGTGCACGGCGACGGACTGGGGTTCGCGCCGGCCTTCCTCAGGCGGTGGATCTGTTACGGCTACCGCTTCGAGGCGGAGGGGAAGGTCGTCGCGATCAGCGGCGACACGATCGCCTGCGATGGTATCGATCGCCTTGCGCGCGATGCCGATGTGCTGGTGCACTGCTGCTATATGGCGAGCGCCGAGATCGAGAACGAGCACTTTCGCCGCGTCGCGCAGCATACGCTGGCAGCGGGAGACAGCGTGGGCAAGATCGCAGCCCGCGCCAATGCCAAGACCCTCGTGTTGACGCACCATCGTCCGCGCAAGGACGAGCGCATGCTCGAGGAGCTGGCTCGCGAGGTGGCGCGCGACTTCTCCGGACGCATCGTGATCGGAAACGATCTGACCGAGATCGACGTCTGATCGGTTCATCCCCTTGCCTAAGCAATAGGTGGGCGGTTACCAAGCATTAACTACGTACCGCTACTGTGAAAGGTGGAACCAGGAACAGCTGAAGGTCTACGTATGCTTCGCCTCGTGCGACGCTCTGTCGAGCCTGCGAGCCCTGCCACCCTTGCCGAAGCAGCAGCTCCCTCGGCTGATCAGGCATTGATTGCCGCCCTGACTGCTCTGGCCGGGGGGCGTCTCGATCGCCTCCATATTCCGGAGGGGGTAGCGGGCGAAGCGCTGCGCTCGCTGGCGAGACGGATCGAACGCGACGCTCGTGCCGACCTCGAATGCTTGTCGACGCTGGCCGCCGAGACGGCCGATACGGCGACCAATATCGGCTGGATCACCCATGACATTCGCGATGTTGCCGACAACACGGCAAACGTCGCATCCGCGGTCGATAAGCTCGCGGCGTCGGTCGGAGAGCTCTCGACGTCGAGTGCCGCCAGCGCCGACGAGGCGGTCAACGTACGGCGGGAAACGGAGACCTGCGTCGGCGATATGCGCTCCGCCGGCGAATCGATGCAGCTGATCCGGACCCGTGTCGGCGCAATGAGCGAGCGGCTGACCGTGCTCGAGGCAGCGGTGCAGCAGATCGCCGACATGGCCGAGACGATCGCGACCATCTCCAGTCAAACCAACCTGCTGGCGCTCAATGCCACGATCGAGGCTGCGCGCGCCGGCGAGGCGGGACGCGGGTTTGCGGTCGTGGCGAGCGAGGTCAAGTCATTGTCAGGCCAGACCGCCAAGGCGACCGAGCAGATCCGCACCCGCTTGACGACCCTGACCAACGAGATGGCCGGCATCAAGCTCGCCATGAACGAGTGCGATGAAAGCGTGGCGTCCGGCGCGATGTCGGTCAAGGCTGCGGACTCCCGGGTCTTGAAGATCGGGGAGCGGATGGACGTGTTCAGCACGACGACGGCGACGCTCGCGGATGTGCTGCGGGAGCAGCGCGCCGCGACCGATGACATGTCCGGCCGGATCGGCAAGATTGCCGCAAAGGCGAAGAAAACGCGCGGCGAGATCGATAGCTGTCTCGAACGGCTGCTGAAGGTGGAGACCACGGCGTGCGCGGCAATTCAATCGGCACAAACCAAAGGCCTTCCTGCCTTCGATCTCTTGAGCGCGAAGGCCCATCTCACCGCCTGGAAGCGCAAGCTCGCAGCGGTCCTGGTGTGTCTCGTCAAGCCGACGCTTGACCTGGTGGAGCGCGAGCCGCGCCGTCTCGCCGAGTGGGCCGAGACGGTCGGCGATCCCGCCATTCGCGCCCATGCGGCGTTTTCCACGGTGCAGTCTGCCGAAGCGAGTGCTCACGACCACACGCGCCGGTTGCTCGAGGCGGTTCGCGCCGGCCAATGGAAGGCCGCGACCGACGCCTATATGGCGGCCGATGCGGCAATCGGAGAAGCGATTGCGGCTGCCGGCAAGCTCGCTGAGGTTACCTCGTAGGGCGCCCCCTTTTTGGGGTCGCCGAGCGACCCTTGTAGGCGCCCTCTTCGGCGTGCGGCGTTTGGGCACCCACGAGGGGTGCCCAAACGAATTTAACTCATAGATCATTTGGCCGAACAAACCACCGGCCGCATCACCGATACGCTTCGACCACAAAATCTTGTGTGCCGCCGCCTCACTCCGCCGCGGCGCGCTCGTGCCCCAGCCGCTGGTTGAGCTTGCCGATCAGCGCTTGCGCGGCTTCGGCGATCACCGTGCCGGGCGGGAAGATCGCTTCGGCCCCGGCCTTGTGGAGCGCGTCGTAGTCCTGCGGCGGCACCACGCCGCCGACCACGATCATGATGTCGGGCCGCCCCTGGGCGGCAAGCTCCGCGTGCAGTTCGGGCACCAGCGTGAGATGCCCGGCGGCGAGGGAGGAGACCCCGATGATGTGCACGTCGTTCTCGATCGCCTGGCGCGCCGCCTCGGCGGGCGTTGCGAACAACGGGCCGATGTCGACGTCGAAGCCGAGGTCGGCGAACGCCGAGGCGATCACCTTCTGGCCGCGGTCGTGGCCGTCCTGGCCGACCTTGGCGACCAGGATGCGCGGGCGTCGGCCTTCGTCGGCCTCGAACTGTTGCATCAGCCGCTGCACCCGTTCGACCGCGTCCGCCATGCCGGCCTCCCGCCGATAGACACCGGAGATCGCCCTGATCTCGGCGCGATGACGCCCGAACACCTGCTCGAGCGCGGATGAGATCTCGCCCACGGTCGCCTTGGCGCGCGCCGCGTCGATGGCGAGCGCCAACAGGTTGCCGTTGCCCTCACCGGCGGAGCGGGTGAGCGCGGCGAGCGCCTCGGCGACCGCCCGCTCGTCGCGCTCGGCCTTGAGCCGCCTGAGCTTGTCGAGCTGCAGATGCCGCACCGCCGAGTTGTCGACCTTGAGGACGTCGATCGCCCGCTCGTCGTCCGGCCGGTAGGCGTTGACGCCGATCACCGCCTGGGCGCCGGAGTCGATGCGCGCCTGGGTCTTGGCGGCGGCCTCCTCGATGCGCAGCTTGGGAATGCCGGCCTCGATCGCCTTCGCCATGCCGCCGAGCTCTTCCACCTCCTGGATGTGGCCCCAGGCCTTGCGGGCGAGCTCGGCGGTCAGCCTCTCGACGTAGAACGAGCCGCCCCATGGGTCGATGATGCGCGTCGTGCCGCTCTCCTGCTGCAGGAACAGCTGCGTGTTGCGGGCGATGCGGGCGGAGAAATCGGTCGGCAGCGCCAGCGCCTCGTCGAGCGCGTTGGTGTGCAGCGACTGGGTATGCCCCTGGGTCGCCGCCATCGCCTCGATCGCGGTGCGCACCACGTTGTTGAACACGTCCTGGGCGGCAAGCGACCAGCCCGAGGTCTGGCAATGGGTGCGCAGCGACAGCGAGCGTGCGTCCTTCGGGTCGAACGGCTTCATCAGCTTCGCCCAGATCAGGCGCGCGGCGCGCATCTTGGCGACTTCCATGAAGAAGTTCATGCCGATCGCCCAGAAGAACGACAGCCGCGGTGCGAACCGGTCCACGTCAAGCCCGGCGGCGAGGCCGGCCCGCACGTACTCGACGCCGTCGGCGAGCGTATAGGCGAGCTCGAGATCCTGCGTCGCCCCCGCCTCCTGCATGTGATAGCCGGAGATCGAGATCGAGTTGAACTTCGGCATGTGCGAGGCGGTGAAGGCGAAGATGTCGGAGATGATCCGAATCGACGGCGCCGGCGGATAGATATAGGTGTTGCGAACCATGAACTCCTTGAGGATGTCGTTCTGGATCGTGCCGGCGAGCTTGTGCGGCGGCACGCCCTGCTCCTCGGCGGCGACGATGTAGAGCGCGAGCACCGGCAGCACCGCGCCGTTCATGGTCATCGACACCGTCATCCGGTCGAGCGGGATCCCGGAGAACAGCGTGCGCATGTCGTAGATCGAATTC
Organism: uncultured Alphaproteobacteria bacterium; assembly: GCA_963777755.1. Lineage (GTDB taxonomy): Bacteria > Pseudomonadota > Alphaproteobacteria > Rhizobiales > Xanthobacteraceae > DATFWC01. Next base: position 460,280 of record CAVZSC010000032.1, on the reverse strand, counting down.
GATCGCGACGCCCGCCATGCCGACGTCGCCGGCAACGCGCGGATGGTCCGAGTCGTAGCCGCGGTGGGTGGCGAGATCGAACGCGACAGAGAGGCCCTTCTGTCCGGCCGCGAGGTTGCGGCGATAGAATGCGTTCGAATCCTCCGCGGTGGAGAACCCGGCATATTGCCGGATCGTCCACGGCTGGTTCACGTACATGGTGGGGTAGGGGCCGCGCAGATAGGGCGCAACGCCCGGATAGGTGTCGAGGAAGTCGAGCCCGGCGACGTCGTCCGGCCCATAGGCCGGCTTCACCGCGATACCCTCCGGCGTGAGCCAGGCCTGGGCGCCTGCGGTCGGTGCGGACAACGGGACGTCGGCAAACTCGGTCTGGGCGAAATCGGGAATTGCGGTCATCGGCTCTCGCTCCAGGCGGCACGACTGGTGCCTATGGCTGGCTTTCCAGCATAGCATGTGCGGCTTGCAGCGTCGCCAGCGCGTCGCAGCCGGCATGGATGAACGTCTGCACGCCGGCCGCGCGCAGCGCGTCGGCCTCCTTCAGCCGCCCGGCCAGATAGATATGGCGCGCTCCGGCCTGCGCGAGCCCTTGCGCGGCCGCGACCGCCTCCCGCCCATAGACCTCGTCCGACGAGCACAGGCAGACGAATCCAGCCCCCGAAGCCGCGAATGTCTTGATCATCTCCGCCTGGTCGGCAAATCCCTCGTTCGTCAGCGCCTCGATACCGCCCGCCTCGAAGAAATTGCGCGCGAAGGTGGCGCGAGGGGTGAACTCGGCGAGGCGTCCGAGGTTGGCGAGGAAGATCTTGGGCCGCGCACCGGTTCTTGCCAGCATTGCGTCTGCGGCGTCGCGCAGTTGCTCGAACGGCGCGGCGAGGCGCCGGGCCTGCAGCGCCGGGAACGCGATGGCGGCCGGCAGTGCGGGCACGCTGAGCGGCGGGACGTCGGCGACCGAGACCGGCGTCTCGGCGAGATGGGGAAATTCGCTCGTTCCCGTGATGGCGTCCCGGCGCCTCGCGACGGCCTGCTCACGCTTCGCACGCACCGTTGCGACGCGCTCTTGAACCAGACCCCGTTCCAGTGCCGCGGCGATGCCGCCGGCCGCCTCGATCTCCTGGAACAAGGTCCAGGCGGTCCGGCAGAGCTTGTCGGTGATAGCCTCGATGCCGCCGGAGCCGGCCGCCGGATCGCCCACCTTGGCGAGGTTCGACTCCTGCAGCAGGATGAGCTGGGTGTTGCGGGCGAGCCGGCGCGCGAACCGGTCGGGCAGCCCGAGCGCGGCGGTGAACGGCAGCACCGTGATGCTGTTGGCGCCGCCGAGACCGGCCGCGAACACCGCCATGGTGGCGCGCAGCAGGTTCACCCACGGGTCGCGTTTCGTCATCATCGGCCAGGCCGTCTCGGCCGAGAGGAAGGCAGCACGCGGGGCAAGCCCGCACGCTTGTTCCACCCGCGCCCACAGCTTTCGCAAGGAGCGGAACTTGGCCATCGTCAGGAACTGGTCGGCATCGGCGGCGAGGCGGAAGAAGATCATGCGGCGCGCGTCGTCGAGCGGAACACCGCCCGCTTCCAGCGCCCGCAGGTAGGCGACCGCGACCGCGAGCACGAAGGCGAGCTCCTGCGCCTCCGAGCCGCCCGCCGCATGGACGGCGCGGCCGTCGGCAGCCGCGAACGGGCCGCCAAACCCTTGTCCGCTCAGCTCGCCGATCATCGTGGCGAACATCGGGGCGATGTCGCTCCACGCGAACGGGCTGCCGCCGGCCGTCGCCATGGCGCCGAGCGGATCGAAGCCGAAACGGATGTCAGTCGCTGCGGGCGCAATGCCGCGACGGCGCACCAGGCCGGCGAGGATGTTGCCGGCATCCTTGGCCTGCGGCGACAGATCGAGCTCGATCGCGACTCCGGCATCCAGCAGGACCCCGTCGAGTGCCCGCCCGATTGCAGCCTCGGTGCCCGCGATGCCGTAGCCGTAGCAACCGATCGCCCCGGCGAATACGAGCGTCAACCCGGTCGCCCCATTGGCGAGGTCGTGCAGCGCTTCCGCATTGGCCAGCGCCGGGTCGGGATGATCGAGCCGCTGCATCAGCTGCCAGGCGGCGCCGGGCACCCGGGCGGCAATCGGTCGCGCATCCGTGCTTCGCGCGTAAAGCGGCCCGATGCTGAGATCGTCGTAGGTCTTCCCCACCAGGCGTTCGAACGGTGCGCCCTTGAGCACCGCATCGACCAGCTTGCGCCAGTCCTCGGGCTTGGCCGGGGCGAAATCGCCGCCCAGGGCAAGAGGCTCGGTGTCAACGTCCGCCATGAGTTCATCTGGTCGCGTGAATGGTCCCGCCCGGCGGCACTCGATTTGCGAGCAACAACAGTGCCACGCGGGCGCGCCGCGGCCAATCGGTCATTCCCCGGATGCGGCGGGCGGGTCGAGCCGCTCGATACCGGTCGTGTCGAGGCGCGCCAGCGCATCGCGCACCCTGACGCCGCCGATCAGGCGATCCGGGGCGATCTCGGCGAGCGGCACCAGCACGAAGGCACGCTCGAACAGGCGCGGATGCGGCAAGGTCAGATCTTCCTCGTCCAAGGTGAGATCGTCATAGGCGAGGATATCGATATCCACCGGCCGCGGCCCCCAGCGCCGCTCGTGCTGGCGGTCGCGACCGCGCACGCGCTCGACCCGCAGCGCCCGTTCGAGCAGCTCGTGTGGCGACAGAGCGGTCTCCACCACCAGGCATAGATTGACGAACGGCGGTTGATCCACGACCCCCCAGGGCGGCGTGCGATAGTCCGAGGAGCGGGCGATCAGTCGGACGATCTCGCCGTCACACAGGAGGGCCACGGCCCGCTCGAGCGCCGCGCGCACGTCGCCGACATTGCCCCCGAGCGCCAGCAGGGCTTCAGGCAAGGTTCATCGTGCCTTCTCGATGACATCGGCGACGCGCAACGCCTGCACGGTGTCGGCGACGTCATGGACGCGCACGATCGCGGCGCCGTTGCGCACGGCCGTAAGGTGGGCGGCGATCGAGCCGCCGAGACGCTGGCTCGGCGGCATGGGCATCACGCCATAGATGAAGCGTTTGCGCGAGGCGCCGACCAGAATCGGCAGCCCGAAGCGACGGAAGGCGTCCAGCCGTGCGATCACCGTAATGCTCTGCTCCATCGTCTTGCCGAAGCCGACGCCCGGGTCGAGGACGATATTCTGGTTGGCAATGCCCGCCTTCGCGGCGATCTCCAGCGAGCGGGCGAAGAACGCGACGACGTCCGCGACGATGTCGATCGCCGGATCGGCCTCAAGCCGATTGTGCATGACGATGACCGGGACCCGGTGCTCGGCCACGACGGCCGCCATGTCGGGGTCGCGCTGCAGCCCCCAAACGTCGTTGACGATCGAGGCGCCGGCATCGAGTGCCCACGCCGCGACCTTCGCCTTCATGGTGTCGATCGAGAGCGGGACGCCGAGCGCCGCGACCGCCGGCAGGACCGGCTCCAGCCGCTTGAATTCATCCTCGAGCGTCGTCGGAACCGCGCCGACATAGGGCCGGGTCGAACTCTGCGCCGATATCGAGGATGTCGGCGCCCTCAGCGGCCATGCGTCGCGCATGGGCGATCGCCACTTCGAGGTCGAGGAACTGACCCCCGTCGGAGAACGAATCCGGCGTGACGTTGAGAATCCCCATCACCAGCGGCCGGCCTGGTGCCAGGAGTCTCGGCAGCAGACCCTGGTCAGCCTCGGCGGTGGTGGGATCGGCGCTGGAGACCACACGCGCGCTCATGGGCGGTTGCCTTGCGGCAGGTCAGGCCGGCTGTCAAGCCGACGAGCGGCGAATAGCGAAGTGGCGAATAGCGAGCACGCGACTGGCCAAGCTCTATTCGCTATATTCGCTACTCGCCTCTTCTCAATAGGTGATCTTGCACGGCAGCTTCTTGGCCGACTCGATCCAGCGCTCGACCAGCTTCTCCGACGGCAGGAATTCCACCAGTTTTCGCTTGGCGTTGGTGTTGCGCATCGCCTCAGTCAGCCGCCTGGCATTGCGGTACCTGAGCTCTCGTACCGTGTCGACGCCGGCCGCACGGATGAGCTCTGCATATCCATCGCCGATGCCCTTGATGCGCATGCGATCGGCGGCGTTGGCCCATTTCAACAGACGTTTCTCGTCAATTCCGGTTTTCACCGCCAGCTCTTTGCGTCCCTTCGGACTCTTGGCGGCCTCCAGCAGCGCGCCTGTCGTCCTGATCGCCAACCGCTTCAAGGCGTGGGCTTCCTCGGGCCCGATCCCATCGATGTTGGCGATAGGGTATGACATGAATGGCCTCCCAACTCGAATATCGCAAGCGGGCACACGGATGAAGCCGGTGCCTCGATGGTCCGCACCCCTTGAAGACTCAGACGAACTGATCGAGACCCGGTGTCGCGCCCACGACTTCGTCAGCTATTTCCTCGCCCGCTCTTTGGCGGGCACCGGTGACGACATCGCGAGTCACGCCTTGCCCCACACGCACACCCGCACACCTCGAGCGGCTCGCAGCCCCCTCGCAACGCGTCGCTCGATGAATTCGTCCATTCTCCTTCGCGCCTTCCGCCGGCCGGCGGGCTCACTCGATGCTGTTCGAGCGAGCGGCGTTCACCCCCCGTTTGTTCGTCACAACATTGTCGCGTGAGTTCGTTGCTGGCGCATTTCGTCCCACTACTTTATTCGCGCGTTGGAAAATCGCCATCGTGTTCTATAAGCTGACCACAACAAAAACGGCCAATGTGTCGGTGAAGACACAGGGAGCATTCTAATGCCTACGCACGAACAGGATGACAGAATATTCGTCGGCAAGGGCGCAAAAGAGGAATATCTCGCGCTCAAGCTGGCAAATCGTCATGGCCTGGTGACCGGCGCGACCGGCACCGGCAAGACGGTGACGCTGCAGGTGCTGGCGGAAGGATTTGCCCGCTCCGGGGTTCCGGTGTTCGCCGCCGACATCAAGGGCGATCTCTCAGGCGTCGCGGCCGCGGGCGAGGCGAAGGAGCCGTTCGTCAAGCGCGCGAAGGAACTGGGCTATGCCTACCAGCCGGACGAATTCTCCGTGGTGTTCTGGGACTTGTTCGGGGAAGAAGGTCATCCGGTGCGCACAACCGTGTCGGAGATGGGGCCCCTCCTGCTCACGCGGCTACTCGATCTCAACGACACCCAGGAAGGCGTTCTCAACATTGCGTTCCGCGTCGCCGACGACCAGGGGCTGTTGTTGCTGGATCTCAAGGATCTGCGCGCCGTGCTCGGGCTCATCGGCGAGAGCGCCGCCGGGATCAAGACTCAGTACGGCAACGTCTCGGCGGCGAGCATCGGTGCGATCCAGCGCCAGCTGCTGGTGCTGGAAAATCAGAAGGCCGCACAGTTTTTCGGCGAGCCGGCGCTGTCGATCAAGGATTTCATGCGCATGGACCGCGACAGTCGCGGCGTCATCAACATCCTGGCGGCCGACAAGCTGATAGAAAATCCGCGTCTCTACGCGACGTTTCTTCTGTGGCTGCTGTCGGAACTGTTCGAGGAAATGCCCGAGGTCGGCGATCCCGACAAGCCGAAGCTGGTGTTCTTCTTCGACGAGGCGCATCTCTTGTTCGACGAGGCGCCCAAGGTGCTGCTCGACAAGATCGAGCAGGTGGTCCGTCTCATCCGCTCGAAGGGGGTCGGCGTCTATTTCGTCACCCAGAATCCGCTCGACGTGCCGGACAAGGTGCTGGCGCAGCTCGGCAACAGGGTGCAGCACGCGCTGCGCGCTTTCACGGCGCGCGACCAGAAGGCGGTACGGGCGGCGGCGGAGACGTTTCGTGCCAACCCGCAGATCGACACCGCGAAGGCGATCACCGAGCTCGGCAAGGGCGAAGCTCTGGTCTCGTTTCTCGAAGGCAACGGCGTTCCCTCCATGGTCGAGCGTGCCATGATCTGTCCGCCGGCCGCGCGCATCGGCCCGGTCACGCCGGAGGAACGCCGGATGGTCACCGGAAAAAGCCCGGTCAAAGGCAAATACGACACCGCGATCGATTCGGAATCAGCCTACGAGGTGTTGCAGGCCCGCATGAAAGGGACCGTCGCCAAGCAACCGCCGGAGAGAGGGAAAAAGGGTGCAGATCAGGATGCCGCGGAGCAGCCGGGCGAGGAGCAAGGCTCAGGCGGGATCGGCGGCATGATCGGCACGATCTTCGGCACCTCACGCAAGCGTGGGCAGCGCCTCTCGACCGGGCAGGTGGTTGCGCGCGAGGTCACCCGCTCGGTCACCAACAAGGTCATCGGCCAAGTTGCCGCCGACATCGGCAAGTCGCTGGCCGGCTCGATGGGAGGCTCGATCGGTCGCGCTATTGTACGTGGCGCCCTGGGGGGATTCTGCGCCGATAGTTCGGCAGTTGCGGTTGAAACCGATTGACAGAACGGAACGACCATGACCTCACCGCTTCCCGCCGTGCTCGACAAGATCGATGCCGACGTCGACCGGAGTCTCGAGCGGCTGTTCGCGTTCCTGCGGATTCCCTCGATTTCGACCGATCCGGCCTATCGCGAGCAATGCCGCGTCGCGGCCGACCATGTGGCCGCCGATCTCGCTTCGATCGGATTCTCCACCTCGGTGCATGGCACGGCGGGGCATCCGGTCGTCACGGGCGCGTGCCAAAATGGGAAGGGATCGCGCGTCCTGTTCTACGGCCACTACGACGTCCAACCGGTCGACCCGCTCGACTTATGGACGACATCGCCGTTCGAGCCGCGCATCGCCGCGCTCGACGGCGGCCGCAGGATCATCGTCGCGCGCGGGGCCTGCGACGACAAGGGCCAGGTGATGACGTTCGTCGAGGCCTGCCGCGCTTGGCGTGCCGTGACGGGGGCGTTGCCGGTCGACATCACCATCGTGATCGAAGGCGAGGAGGAGTGCGGCTCGAAGAACCTGCCCGGCTTCGTCCAGGCCCATGCCGATGAGCTCAAGGCCGATATCGCCCTCGTATGCGACACCAACATGTGGAACGCCGCGACGCCGGCGATCACCACCTCCCTGCGCGGCCTGGTGTACGAAGAGGTGAAGATCAAGGCGGCGGACCGCGATCTGCATTCCGGCTTGTTCGGCGGCGCCGCGCAGAACCCGATCCGCGTGCTGACCCGTATCCTGGCGGCGCTCCACGACGACAGCGGCCGCATCACCATCCCGGGCTTCTACGACGGCGTGCGCGACCTGCCGCCCGACGTGCGCCGCCAATGGGAAGGCCTCGGCCTGACGGCTGAAGGCTTCCTCGGCGAGGTCGGGCTCAAGGTGCCGGCGGGCGAGAAGGATCGCCTGCTGATCGAGCAGCTCTTCTCGCGCCCGACCTGCGACGTGAACGGGATCGTCGGCGGCTACACCGGCGAAGGCTCGAAGACGGTGATCCCGGCCGAAGCGTCGGCGAAGGTGTCGTTTCGCCTGGTCGGCGGTCAGGACCCGGATCGCATCCGCGAGGCGTTCCGCGCCTTCGTGCGAGCGCGGCTGCCGGCCGATTGCTCGGCGGAGTTCATCACCCATACCGGCGCGCCGGCGATCGCGCTCGACTGGGGCATGCCGGCGCTCGGTGCGGCGCGCCGTGCGCTCACCGAGGAGTGGGGCAGGGAAGCGGCCCTGATCGGCTCCGGCGCGTCGATCCCCATCGTCGCCGACTTCAAGCGTCTCCTCGGAATGGATACGCTCCTGATCGGTTTCGGACTCGATGACGATCGCATCCATTCGCCGAACGAGAAATACGATCTGAGCTCATTCCACAAAGGCACCCGCAGCTGGGCGCGCATCCTGGCGGCGCTGGCGAGTTGACCGCGACTGCGGCACCACAATTCCTTCCGGAGACCGCCATGGCTCTCGCCGCCACCCTGTCGAAAACGTGGACCTTCTTTGATGACGATTGGCACGAGGGCAACGTGCCGATCATGGGCGCGCGCACCCATGCGGCCTGGCTCGGCTCGTCGGTGTTCGATGGCGCCCGCGCCTTCGAGGGGGTGACGCCCGACCTCGACCTGCATTGTGCCCGGGTCAACCAGTCGGCGCGGGCGCTCAACCTCAAGCCGGTCGTGACGGTCGAGCAGTGGGTCGGCCTCACGGCCGAGGGGAGGAAACGGTTCTCCCCCGATACGGCACTGTACATCCGGCCCATGTATTGGGCGGAGCACGGCGGCGCGCTGCTGGTCGCCCCCAATCCGGACTCCACGAATTGGTGCCTCACCCTGTACGAGGCGCCGATGCGGCCCCCGGAGGGCTTTTCCATCACGCTCTCGCGCTTTCGCCGTCCGACGCCGGAGACCATGCCGCTCGATGCCAAGGCCGGCTGCCTCTATCCCAACAACGCGCGCGCGCTGATCGAGGCGCAGGCGCGCGGCTTCCACAACACAATCGTGTGCGACATATTGGGCAACGTGGCGGAGCTCGCCACCGCCAACATCTTCATGGGCAAGGACGGCGTGGTGTACACGCCGGCGCCGAACGGCACGTTCCTCAACGGCATCACGCGGCTGCGCGTGATCGCCCTGCTGCGCGAAGCGGGCGTCACCGTCGTCGAGACGAGCTTGCGCTACGAGGAGTTCGCCACCGCCGACGAGATCTTCTCCACCGGCAACTACTCCAAGGTCATGCCGGTGGTGCGGATCGACGAGCGCTCGCTGCAGCCCGGCCCGCTCTATCGCAAGACGCGCGAGCTGTACTGGGCCTACGCGCACGGGTGATACAGGCGAGCGTCACTGCACCGGCGGAAGGGTGAACAGGCTGTCGACCGAGCGCCCGCGCAGGTCGTAGGCACGCGCGTAGACGACCCCAGCCCGGGCGATCTCGGTGAGCAACGGCGCATCGAGTCGTGCGCAATAGAACTCGCCCAGCATCAGGGCGAAGTCCGCGCCCTGCGGATCCCAGGTCGGCTCGAAGGCGGGGCCGAGCGCCACGGTCGCCGGCGGATGTGGTCCGCACACGGCGATCTTCCAGCGTCGGCCGGCGGGCGGCGTCTCGCCACGCCGCTCGAGAGTTTGCGCGCAGCGCCTCGCCCGCCTGCTTGAACGAGAGGCCCCAATAGTCGCGCATGTAGCGCCGGTCGGCTCCGGCCACTCCGCCTGCCAGATGGTTGAAATGCGTGTACTCGTACGGATGCAGTCGCACGAGTTCGATCACGGGCAATGCCAGGGCGCCCGCCAGGACGACGGCGGCCGCCGCGACTGCCAGGCGTCCGCGGCGCGCGAGCCACTCGAACGCGCGCCCTCCCGCAAGGCCGCCGAGCGCCGCCAGCGGCGGGACGACGAAGATGAAATGGCGGATGCCGTTGTACATGGCCGGCCGCTCCGCCACCGTGACCGCAACCGGCAGCACGGCGGCAACGATCAGGAGCAACAGCACGGCGCGCTGCTGCGGCTCGCCCTGGCGCGCCACCGCCGTGCCGGCCAACACGATGCCGGCGAGCGCGAGCACCAGAAAGACTTCCGGCATCTGCAGGGCGAACAGCGTCGGCACGTAGCTGCGCGGCATGTCGGGCACCGGCACCAGCGCGCCGCCGAACAATTCCTGCCACGGCTTCTCGAAGAACACCGAGAAATATTCGAGCGAGCGAAACGGGTTGAGTGGATCGACCACGGCCCACGGCCACACCAGGCCCATGACCGCATAGGCGAGCACGAGACCCGGCAGCAGCGCGAGCACGAAGCGCCCGAGCCGCTTGGCCGCAGCGCGCAGCCCGAGCGCGCGCGCCTCATGACCGAGCAGGAGCGCGGCGGCTGCGGCCGCATAGAGCGCAGCCATGCCGCCGATGATGCGCGTTCCGATGGTCAGCCCGAGGGCGATCCCGAACAGCACGATGGTGGACGCGGTCGGGCGCGGATAGTCGGCGAAGGCGCGCACAAGGCCGAGCACGAGCAGCGCCATCGCGACCGCGAACGGCGCGTCCTTCGGATTCATGAACATCTGCCCGTAGTAGAGCGGGCAGGTGGCGATGAGGAGGAGCGCGATCAGCCCGGCGACCGGGCCGCCGATCCGCCGCCCGATCCGCCATGTGGCGATGATGCCGACGAGCCCGACCGCCGCCCCGATCAGCCGGCGGGTCTCGAACAGGGTGAACGGCAGGATCTTGGCGGCAAGGGCGGCGAGCATGTCGAACCCGCCGCCGTACATGTAGAGATTGACGAAGCCGAAGGCGCGCCGGTCGGCGAAGCCCGAGCCGTAGAGCGCCAGCAGCAGGTCGCCGTACTGCACGTGGGTATAGTCGTCCCAGCCGAGGCCGTAGTCGCGGAACGTGGCGGCGGCGACTGCCGCCACGATCAGCAGGGCGACGATCGCCAGGTAGTCGGCCAGGCACACAATACGAAAGCGGGGCGCAAGGCCCCGCTGCAGGTCACTGCTGTCGCGCATCGTGTCCGGCGAGACGGACGATCGAGCTACTTGCTCGCCGCCTCGTACATCTCGGCCACGTAGTCCCAGTTGACCAGGTTCTCCCAGAACGCCTTGAGGTAGTCGGGCCGGCGGTTGCGGTAGTCGATGTAGTAGGAGTGCTCCCACACGTCGCAGCCAAGGATCGGCTTGCCGCCGTGCACCAGCGGGTTCTCGCCGTTCGGTGTCTTCATGACGACGATCTTGCCGTCCTTGACGGCGAGCCACGACCAGCCCGAGCCGAACTGCGTCACCCCCGCCTGGATGAAGTCCTCTTTCGCCTTGGCGAGGCCGCCGAGGTCCGCTTCGAGCTTGCCCTTGAGGGTGCCGGGAATCTTGTCGCCGCCGCCGCCGGGCTTCATCCATTTCCAGAAATGGAGGTGATTGTAGTGCTGGCCGGCGTTGTTGAAGAGGCCGGCATTCTTGCCGAACGAGCCCTTCACCACCTCGTCGAGCGGCTTGCCTTCCCACTCGGTGCCCTTGAGCAGGTTGTTGCCGTTGTTGACATAGGCGAGGTGATGCTTGTCATGGTGATACTCGAGCGTCTCGCGCGACATGTGCGGGGCGAGCGCATCGTGCGAATAAGGAAGGTCGGGCAGCGTGAACGACATCGGCGTTCTCCTCGGAATGAACGGCGGGTGGTGGAAAAATCGATTGCGTCAAGCACCGCTGTGACGGCGACGGCCCCTAGATAGGCCGCAGCCGGCGCGGGCGCAACGCTCGATCCTTTCCCAGTTTCCGCGACATCGGGGAATCCGACTTGCGGGCATGACGGGAACCACCGAACCAGGATATCGGTTGCATACCGGTTGTCTCTCGGGCTGGATCCTGCCGCGCAAGGGTGCTGGCGCCCCCATGGGGCTCCGGCCTGGACACGTGCGCTGGCGATCGTGGGGGAAGAATTATCTATTTGCGGCAAAGTTTAGCGATCTGTATGCAAGATCATTCTTGAATCGGAGGCCGGCCACATTGAGGTATTCTCCATTCCGGGTGCGGACGCAGGGGGCCGGCGATACCCTCCGATAGCGGCGTTTTCGACACGATCCACGATAGTGAGACGGGCGCGCGGTGAGCGGGGTTGCACAGGTTCGCCAGGCACGCAGCGTGATCCCTGGATTCGGGATCACGCTCGGGGTCACCCTCACGTGGCTGTCGCTGATCGTCCTCATCCCGCTCTCCGGTCTCTTTCTCAAGACCGCCGAGCTCTCGCCGGAGCGCTTCCTCGCCATCATGACCAGCCGCCGGGTTCTGCACGCGCTCGAATTGTCGTTCGGGTTGTCGCTGCTGGCCGCCCTGGTCAACCTGGTCTTCGGCCTGGTGATCGTGTGGGCGCTGGTGCGCTACGAGTTTCCCGGGCGTCGCATCCTCGACGCGATCATCGATATCCCGTTCGCCTTGCCGACCGCGGTCGCCGGCATTGCGCTCACCAATCTGTACGCGGAGAGCGGATGGATCGGCGCTCTCCTGGCGCCGCTCGGCATCCAGGTCGCGTTCACGCCGCTCGGCATCTTCGTCGCCCTGGTGTTCATCGGCCTGCCGTTCGTCGTGCGCACGGTTCAGCCGGTGCTCGAGGACATCGAGGTGGAGGTCGAGGAGGTGGCGGCGACGCTCGGCGCCAGCCGCTGGACGACCATCCGCCGGGTGGTGTTTCCGGCGCTCCTTCCGGCGATGCTGACCGGGTTCGCGCTCGCGTTCGCCCGCGCCGTCGGCGAATACGGCTCCGTCATCTTCATTGCCGGAAACCTGCCGAACATCTCCGAGATCGCGCCGCTGCTCATCGTCATCCGTCTGGAGGAGTTCCGCTATGCGGATGCGACTGCGATCGCCGCCGTGATGCTGGTTGCCTCCTTCATCCTCCTGTTCGCGATCAACGGCCTGCAGCGCTGGTCCGAGCGACGGTCGGGGGGCGGCCGATGATCGTGCAGCCCCGCGTCGGCTGGCGCACGCCGGCGGCCGCACCCGATCGCCGCCCGCACGGAGCCGACGTGCGGGCCGATCCGCGCGTCATGCGGTGGGCTATCCTTGCGACGGCGCTCGCGTTCCTGGGCCTGTTCATCGTCCTCCCGCTCGTCAACGTGTTCGTCCAGGCCTTCTCCAAGGGGCTGCCGGCCTTCTGGTCGGCGATCAACTCGGCCGACGCTCTGGCCGCCATTTACCTGACGCTGCTCACCGCCGCGATCTCCGTCGCCCTGAACCTCGTGTTCGGGGTCACCGCCGCCTGGGCCATCGCCAAGTTCGAGTTCCGCGGGCGAAGCCTGTTGATCACCGTCATCGACCTGCCGTTCGCGGTCTCGCCGGTCATCGCCGGCCTGGTCTTCATCCTGCTGTTCGGGTCGCAGGGGTATTTCGGCGAATGGCTGCAGGACAACGACATCCGCATCGTGTTCGCCCTTCCCGGCATTGTGCTCGCCACCGTGTTCGTGACGTTCCCGTTCGTCGCCCGCGAGCTGATCCCGCTCATGCGCGAGCAGGGAACCCAGGACGAGGAGGCGGCACTCTCGCTCGGCGCATCCGGCCTGCGCACGTTCTTCCGGGTCACGCTGCCCAACGTGAAATGGGCGTTGCTCTACGGCGTCCTGCTGTGCAACGCGCGGGCGATGGGCGAATTCGGCGCCGTGTCGGTTGTCTCCGGCCATGTGCGCGGCGAGACCAACACCATGCCGCTGCATATCGAGATCCTCTACAACGAGTATCAGTTCACCGCCGCGTTCGCGGTCGCCTCGCTGCTGGCGCTGCTCGCGCTCGTCACCCTCGTCGCCAAGGTCGTGGTTGAGCAGCGCTCTGGCGCGCATCGGATGCAGGAGACGCCGCTTCCGGCGGAACGGTCCTCGCCGCGCCCGAGGGGCCGTTGATGGAAATCGCCGTCATCGACGCGAGCAAGCGGTTCGGCCGGTTTCCCGCGTTGCATCGGGTCAGCCTGGACATCGCCTCCGGCGAACTGGTGGCGCTGCTCGGGCCGTCCGGGTCGGGCAAGACCACGCTGTTGCGCATCATCGCCGGCCTCGACTGGCCGGATGAAGGCGAGATCCGGTTCGACGGCGAGGATGCGCTGTCGCTGACGGTGGGCGAGCGCAACGTCGGCTTCGTGTTCCAGAACTACGCGCTGTTCCGCCACATGACGGTGTTCGAGAACGTGGCGTTCGGCCTGCGCGCGCGGGAGCGTCGTCGCCGCCTCCCCGAGCCGGATATCCGGGCGCGGGTGCACAAGCTGCTCGATCTGGTGCAACTCGGCGCGCTCGCCGGGCGCTACCCGAGCCAGCTGTCGGGCGGGCAGCGCCAGCGCATCGCGCTCGCCCGGGCGCTCGCGATCGAGCCGCGCGTGCTGTTGCTGGACGAGCCGTTCGGCGCGCTCGATGCGCGCGTGCGCAAGGAGCTGCGGCGCTGGCTGCGGCGGCTGCACGACGAGATCCACGTTACGTCCCTGTTCGTCACCCACGACCAGGAGGAGGCGCTGGAAGTCGCCGACCGCGTGGTCGTCATGGACAACGGGCGGATCGAGCAGGTCGGCACGCCGCAGGAGGTCTACGAGCAACCCGCCACCGCCTTCGTTCACGACTTCATCGGCGAGTCGATCGTCATCCCGGTTGCCGTCGTGAACGGATCGGTCTCTTTCCACGGAGAGCCGACCGGGCTCGACGCGCAGGGCGCCGCTGGCGGCGCGGCCAAGCTGTTCATCCGGCCCTATCGGGCGGCGCTCGTTGCGCCCGAGGGGGCGCCGTTCCGGGGCGCGGTGCAGGGCATCCACGGCATCGGTCCGGCCCGCCGCGTGGAGATCGCGCTGGGCACGGGCAACGAGACGACGGTCGTCGAGGTCGACGCCCCGCGCAGCCTGGCTTTGGAAACCGGCCAGCCGATCGGCCTCAAGCCGCAGCAATATCGCGTCTTTTCCGTCCCGGAGGGGCGCTAGTTAGCGCTTGCGGGCGGGCGGCGAGCGCGTCAAGATTTGGCCATCTTGGGATTGCCGCCGGCCCCCGATCGGACGGTGGCGGGAAGGGGCTAGGATCGGGCATGCATTTCGTTGCGTTGGCGCTCGGTGTCGTCACCGGCGTCGCCGGGCTCGTGCTGATCGGATTGAGTCTTCCGATCGACTTGGCGTATCTCGGCAATACGCTGGTCATCATCGGCACGATCGGCACGGTGGGCGGGCTGATCCTGATCGGGGTGGCGTCGGTGATCCGTCAGCTGCGCCGCATCGCGCAGGTGCTGGAGGCGCGGCCGCTGCGCTCGCTCACATCGGAGCCGGCCGACTTGTCGCCGCGCGTCGCCAGTCCCTTGCGTGCGCCGAATGGTGCGTCGGATTCTCGTTTCGAGCCCGCCCCCGAGCCGCCGATGGCGCCACCCGCGATGGAGCCCGAGCCGATGGCGCCGGCGTCCATGGCGCCAATGTCCATGGCGCCAGCGCCCATGACATCAGCGCCCATCGCGCCAGCGCCCATGGCGCCAGCGCCCGTGCTGCCGGCGTCCATGGCGATCGAGGACCTTGCCCCGCCGGCGGCAATCGAAGCGGCCATCGAGCCCGCCCCTGGGCAGGCTGCGATCACCACGGTGGAGCCAGCCGTGGTCGCGCCGGCTCCCGAGCCGCCGGTCGTCACCCTCGCGCCGCAGGAACCGGAGCCGCTGCCCGAGCCGGAGCCGCTGCCCGCAGCGCCGCCACCCGACTTGCGCCCGCCACCGCCTCCGCTGCCTCCGCCGCCGGAAAAGATCTTCGAGGCCATCTGGTCCGGCGAGCCGCTCGTCACGACACGGCGCGACACGCCGCGCGAAGCGCCACGCGAGGTCGTCGTTGCGTCGGCGACGGTCACGCACGTCGATGTCGCCGAGCCTCCCCCACCCGAGCCGACAGGCCCGACCATCTTCAAGTCGGGCGTGATCGACGGCATGGCCTACACGCTCTACACCGACGGCTCGATCGAGGCCGAGCTCGCGCACGGCACGGTGAAATTCGCCTCGATCGACGAGCTGCGCGCGTATCTGGCGGCACGGGAGGGGTAGGCGGCGGATTGTCCAACTCCGCTTAGGGCGTAGCGTGGCACTTCGCTCGGAGCTGCAGTTTCAGCAGCCGCAGGAGGCAGTGTCAGGGCGGCGGCGCACGCCAGCATGAGGACGGCCAAGCCTGCACGTGATATCCTCACGGCGCTTCCCTTTGCATGAGGCCGTGTGCGGCCGATCATGAGGCCTCCGCCATCTACATCGGCAACAGCTTTTTCTACTACAACAACAGCCTGCATAACCACGTGGTGCGGCTGCTGCATTCCGCCGATGCCGGCTACCGGTTCCGTACGACGTCGGTCACGATCAGCGGCTCGGGCGCGAATTGGCACGACGTCGGCACCTATTTCCGGCCGGATGCAATCGGCACGTATAGCTTCGATGCCGACAACAACGTCGTTTTCAACACCCGGCGCGGCCGCCTGTTCGACCTCGCCATCATGATGGATTGCAGCCAATGCCCGATTCATCCGCAGCTCCAGGCGACGTTTCATGAATACGGCAGGAAGCACAGCGAGACCGTGCGCCAGCACGGCGGCGTACCGGTCTTCTTCATGTCCTGGGCCTATGCCGACAAGCCCGGGATGACGGCGGAGCTGGCCGAGGCCTATACGCGCGCCGGCAACGACAACGACGCGTTCGTCATTCCGGCCGGACTGGCCTTCGCCAAGTCGGTGCAGCGGCGGCCCGAGCTCAATCTCTATGCGCCCGACAAGCGGCACCCGAGCATGGCGGGAACGTATCTGGCGGCGGCTACGATCTACGCGGCGCTGTTCAGGAAATCGCCGGTCGACCTGCAATACACGGCCGGTCTCGACGAAGCAACAGCGAAACATCTGCAGACCGTGGCGCGGGATACCGTGGACGACTATTTTGGCACCCAGCTTTCGGCGAAGTAATCGGCCGCCTGGTCATCGGGTCGCCAACGCGTAGTGAGCGGGAGCCGGTCTACGCCATGTCCGCCACCTCCGCATGGATGCGCAGGAGCTCGGGGATCGTGCCGGGATCGCGGCGGCCGAAGCCGCATTCGGTCGCGATGGAGAACCCATCGACGTATTTTCGCGCCATTGCCAGCCGCTGCTTCGTGCCGGCGACGCCGTCGGTGTGGTGCACCAGCCCGAGGCACAGCTCCGTCTCCGGTCGCAAGGCGAGCCCCCGCAGCGGCGCGAAATAGGCGTCGTCGCTGCGGTTGCGCGGCACCGGCATGTGGATGAGCTGCACCGGCCGCGCGATCCGCTGCGAGACGCGGTTGGCGAACTCCACCATGTCCCCCATGTCGGTCGGCTCGACCACATGGCGGTGGTTCGAGTCGCCGTAGCAGAGGTGATAGAGGAGGTCGATGTCGGCCGGCACGCGGTTGCCGAGGTCGACCAGGATGCTGCTGAACGTCTCCTGGATCGCGACCTTGCCGGCGCCGTAGCTGCTCGCCTCGTTGCGCTCGAGCCGGGCGAACACCGCCGAGGCGACGTCGAACTGGATTGCGAGCTCGTCATGCGGGATGGCGGCGGCAATCTTGTCAATCTCGCGCTTGACCGCGTCGTTGTAGATGGGATCGAGCGGGGCGTGCAGCGCGTCGACCAGGAACAGCCAGATGACCGAGTGCGCCGGCACCAGATCGACCTGGAACTTGGTGCCGGCCGGAATCTTGCCCGCCTCCTTCAGGCGCCGGAAGATCGCATAGGAATCCTTGGCGATATCCGCATAGAACAGGTTGTCGAAGCGCACGTCCTGCGGCGCGACCGCGTCGCGGAGCGTGTAGCGCTCCCGGCCGGTCCCGCTCGCGTGCACGCGGAAGAATTCGCCCGACTTGGCGAACGCCGGGTTGTCGGCGAACACCGGCTCGAGCCAGGTGATCCAGTCGCGGCGCTCGCCGGTCTCCCCGTCGGGCAGGCGCTTGATCCGCGTCCCGAGCGCGGCGCTCACCGTCGCGAACACCTCCTCGGCATTGGCCATCGGCACACTCCCGACCAGATGGATGTTGCGTGCGGGCACCTTTGACTCCCGTTCCTGTCGTTGCGGCGGTCCGTTGCGCCGATGTCTTCGCTAGCTGTGCGACGGCCACAGGGCCTTGGTCGCAAGCTCGGCGCCCTTGACCAGCGTCTCGAGCTTCGCCCACGCGATCTCGGCGTGCACGCGCGTCCCGAGCCCGCAGTCGGTGCCGGCGATCACGTTCTCCCGGCCGACCACGTTGGCAAAATTCAGGATGCGGTCGGCGACGACGTCCGGGTGCTCGACCAGGTTGGTGGCGTGGCTCACGACGCCCGGCATGAGGATCTTGCCGGCCGGGAGCTTCACGCTCCGCCACACCTTCCATTCATGCTCGTGGCGCACGTTCGCCGCCTCGAACGAGTAGGCCTGCGCCTTCACCTGGAGCAGCAGGTCGGTGACGTGCTCGAGCGGCAGGTCGTGCGTGTGCGGCCCGTGCCAGCTTCCCCAGCACAGATGATAGCGGACCCGCTCTTCCGGGATACCGGCGAGCGCGTGATTGATGGCGTCGACGCGCACCTGGGCATGTTTGCGATAATCCGCAATGCTGGGGGCGGGCTTGATCATGTCCCACCAATCGACCAGGCCGGGATCGTCGACCTGCAGAATGAAGCCCGCCTTGACGACCGCGCGATATTCTTCCCGCAGCGCCTCCGCCAGGGCAAACAGGAATTCCTCGTCCGTCGGGTAGTATTCGTTGTAGATGAAATGATCGAGCCAGCCCGGCGCGATCACGCAGAAGAACGCTTCGTCGACCGGCCGGCCGGCTTGCGCAATCGCCGCCTTGAACACGCCGAGTTCGCGATCGATCGCCGCGGTTCCCTTCGCCTTGACCGGGCCGCTCGCAATCATGCGCTCGCGGTCCGGCGGCATCGGCTTCTCGCCCGGCACGAAGAACAACGTCCCCAGGCGGTCCATGTCGGCATAGAAGCCGCGGAACTCGTCGCGCTCGCGCGTGTGGTTGCGGGTGGTGGCGACTTCGCCGGGCTCGAGCGGGCGCGTCTCGATGCCGGACAGGTGGCTGCCGTAATACGCGATGGTGCGCGCCTTCCAGAACTCGCCGTCGCCGACGCAGCCGATGCCGATGCCGGCCTGCCGGCGCACCACGTCGGCGACCGCCTGCTCGACCTGCGCGTCGTCGACGGCCTCGCCGTGATGAATGCGCAGGGGCAGGTCCTCGCACCCGGGCGGGATGGGCAGCCGCCCCGCGTGCGACGTGATGATCGACGTCGAGCTGTTCTTCATGCGCTTCCCTTGCCGGGTTTATTTTGCAAGCATTGACTGAGGGAGCAAGCACTTCCCGAAAGAATGCGGCTATCGGTCGGCCGAACGAGCAACGAGGGAGGTTTCGGATGTGCGATCTGTGCAGGCGCAGCTTCATGCGCGGGCTGGCGGCATTCGGCGCCGCGACGGCTTCGCCGTCGCTCCTGTGGGCGCAGGCGCCGGGCGCTGGTCCAGCGGCCTCGGCGGGCCTCCCGGCGCGCGGCGAATTCGTGATCCGCAACGGCTTCGTCATGACCATGGATGCCGCGCTCGGCGACATTCCGGGCGGCGCGGTGCACGTGCGCAATGGCGAGATCGTTGCGGTCGGTCGCGAGGTGAACGCGCCCGGCGCGCAGAGCATCGACGCGACCGACATGATCGTGCTGCCGGGGCTGATCGAAACGCACTGGCACATGTGGAACACGCTGTTCCGCAGCTTCGCCGGCGACGAGCAGGCGCACGGATATTTTCCGACCGTGGCGCGCTACGGCGCGGTGATGACGCCGGACGACATGTACCAGGGGGCGCGCCTCTCCGCCGCCGAGGCCATCCATTCGGGCATGACCACGGTGCACGACTGGTGTCACAACATCCGCAGCCGCGAGTACGCCGAGCGCGATATCCAGGCGCTCCGCGACGCCGGCATCCGCGCCCGCTTCTCCTACGGCTGGTCGCAGGGCCAGGACGACAAGGACCTCCTCAACCTGCGCGACATCGAGGCGCTCCACCGCGACTGGAAGCGCCATTCCGACGACGGCCTGATCACGCTCGGCCTCGGCTGGCGGGGCAAGTTCCGCGCCGGCCCGCTGCCCGAGAACGTCTACCGCACCGAGCTCGAGGCGGCGCGCGGCATGGGGATCCCGGTCACCGTCCATATCCAGAGCCGCAAGAATCCGCCCAACCAGATCGAGGCGCACGCCAAGGAGAATCTGCTCGGCAAGGACATCCAGCTGGTGCACGCGGTGTGGGCCACGCCGGACGAGCTCAAGATGGTCAAGGAGGCTGGCGCGACGATCAGCATCGCCACCACCTCCGACCTGCGCATCGGCTTCGGGCTGCCGCCGGTCAGCGATTTCCTCGCCGCCGGCATCGCCTGCGGGATCTCGGTCGACACCTCGGCGCTGATCGGCAGCTCCAGCCTGTTCGGCGTGATGCGCAACGTGCGCGATGCGGAGAATGCCCGCACCTTGAGCGAGTTCAGGCTGACCGCGCGGCGCGTGCTCGAGCTCGGCACGATCGACGGCGCCCGCTCGCTGGGAATCGACGACAAGGTCGGATCGCTCAAAGCGGGCAAGCGCGCCGACATCATCGCGGTCACGACGCGGGCGCTCAACATGGGCGGCTTCGCCGACCCCGCGCACCTGCTGGTCGGCTCCGCCCTGCCGGAGAACGTCGACACGGTGGTGATCGACGGCCGCATCCTCAAGCGGGAGGGGAAGCTCACCGCCATGTCGGCGCCCCAGGTCGTCGCCGACGCGCGGGCCGCGCTCGACGGCATCCGCAAGCGCGCGAACTGGCGCTAGCGGCAGCGCCGACGGGTCTGGTCCGAGGGATACGCGGCGTGGCGGCAAAAATATCGAGCCGCCGCGCGTCAGGTCGTGGCGGTGATTTCAGCGTCGCGCAGAGCCATCTTCCATTGCGCACGCGTCGATGTTATAATTCATAGATACAACCTATGGCTTGCTGGGCCTGCGGGCTCGATCTGCGCCTTCGCGATGCGAAAGGCGCGACGCCGTCGCTTCCGACCAATCGAATTCACCGAGGAGGATGGCCATGTCGATCAATTTCATTCCCAACGATCCCGCCGCCGGACCGACGGCGCCGGGCCTGCGAGCACAAGCGGCGCGGCCGAACCGGCCCGCATCGCGATCGGGCTTCACGTTCGCGGGCGCGAGCCCGGAAGGACAATTCGCGCCGGGCACTCCGCAGTTCCTGTTCTGGCAGTGCCGGGAGGCCGCGCTGGCTGCGGTCGAGGCCTGGGAGGCCTCGGCCGGTGCTCACACGCGGTGGCAGCGCAACCGCAGCCGGCTGCCGCTGCGCCAGGATGCCGGCCAGGATCTCAATGCCTTCTATGACCGCGCCAGCTTCTCGTTCTTCCATCAGGCCATAGGCGGCACCACGTTCTTTTCCGGCGTGAGCACGGACGTCGTCGCCCACGAGCTTGGACACGGCCTGCTGGACTTGGTGCGGCCGGACTTCTTCGAGGTCAATTTCCTCGAGGTGGGCGCGTTCCACGAGGCCTTCGGCGATTGCATGGCGATCCTGACCGCGCTGGGCGATGCGCAGACGCGGCAGAGGCTGCTGGCGGTGACGACCGATCTGCGCAAGCGGAACTTCGTCGAGAGCACCGCCGAGGATCTCTCGAACGGCATCCGGCGGTTGCAGCCGAGTCACAACGCGGCGGAGCCGCGTCACGCGTTCAACACGTTCAAATTCCAGATTCCGACAACGCTTCCCGACGACGGTGGCCCCGGGGCGCTGATCAACGAGGTGCACAGCTTCGGCGTGATCTTCTCCGGCTGTTTCTGGGATCTGATCGCGAATTTGTTCGCAGCGGCGCCGTCGCAGACCGAAGCAACGCTTCTCGCCTCTGCACGCCTCGCGGGCCGGATCCTGATCGCGGGGGCGAGAGCGGCGGTCGTGACGCCGCGGTTCCTGCAGTCGGTCGGTCGCGCCATGGTGCTCGCCGATCAGTCGCTCAACGGCGGCGCCAACGGCAACCACATCCGTACCGCGTTCCAGCGCCACGACATCCTGCTCGGCACCAATGCCTTGCTGGCGCCGTCGATGGCGCTCGCCGGAAGCGCGCCGAAGGGAGCGAAGCTGGCAGCAGCAACGCGCCGTGATCTGGTCCAGCGCCTGGGCGGAGGACGCGGCGCGAGGCTGACTACGACGGCCGCGAATATCTTCGGGACGCGTATGGTGCAGGCGATGCACACGCGCGAGGTCCCGCTCGGAGACATGGACAATCGCCTCAAGGGCGTGGTCGCCATGGCGCATGAGCCTGTGATGGTCGGCGCGTCGGGCCGGCGCGCGTCCATCGTCGGCACAATGCCGCACGGCGCCGACTTTGAAGCCGAGGTGCGATCGTTCGTGCAATCGCTGCTGGAGCACGGCCGCATCGAGCTCGGTCAACCGAAGGGCAAGGCGAAGACGCGCCTGGTTGCCTCCGTCAAGGGCGGCCCCGACTACACGACGCACGCGATCAGGACCGTGGGCGGCAAGAAGGTGCTGCGACGAATGCGGTTCCGCTGCCAGTGCTGCACGTAGATTCGCGATCCGCTCGAAAAGGTAGGCAGCGGCGACCGGTTACCAGGTGGTGAAGCGCTTGCGGACGAGACGGCGATTGCCTTTCTGGTCCGTCTCGATCTGATGGGTGGCCCTTTGGAATCCCGTCGCCGCGCGCCCGGCAATCTGGCCGTGCGTGGCGAGGCTGCGAACGAAGGAGGCCGCCTCGGCGATCTGCTCGGCGGACGGCTGCATCGGTGCAGCGGCACGAACTTCGCCCTTCGACCCGCGCGTGACTGTGCCTTCGACCGGGATCGCCACCTGGACGTGCTGCAGATCCTCGAATCCGGGCACGGAGATCGGAGCCCACACCTGTCCGGAGATTTTCATGACCCCGGGCGAGCCCGCCGGCTCCGAGGTGAGCACATCGATGCCCTGCGCAGCGAGTTGCGCCTTGATCGCCGCATGGACATTGGCCTGCTGATGCGGTGCCACCAGGTTGGCGATCAGGGCAGGCGCATCGGCCCAGTCGACAAAGTCGGTCCCGAACTGCAGCGTCGCCATGCCGAGCGTCCCGCGCGCCGCGTCGATATGGGCCGCATTCTCCGTGACAAGCAGGCACGCGTCGAGCGCGACGTCCGCGCCGAGACGCTGCAGCGCTTGTTCGAATATTCTCCGATCCGGCTTCTGCACGCCCGCGTGCGTGGAGAGCGTCACGCGCTTCTTCACCGGCTCGAAGAACGGCCGCAGACCCGTCTGGTCCAGGATCGCCAGGTATTCCTTGAACAGCGCGGCGACCTTCGCGGCGGTCACCGGCGCCGTCGCCATCGTGAAGTCGGAGACGAGACACGAACGTAGCGGCTTCCCGTCGGCGGTCTTGAAGCCGGAGACCGCGGCGAGGGCGTTCTCCACATGGGGGAACGGCCGACGATCGTCGCCGACCAGCGTCATCCCGAGATCGAACATCGCGACACGAATCATGGCCGCCTCCGCAAGGCCCCCGTCTCACGCCTCCAACCGTCCGCCCGTCACCTTGATGGCGAACGCGTAGGCGAGCGCCACTTCCTTCAGCCGGTCGAAGCGGCCGGCGGCGCCGGCGTGGCCGGCATCCATGTTGGTGCGGAACGCCAACAGATTGCGGTCGGTCTTGCGATGGCGCAGCCGCGCCACCCATTTGGCCGGCTCCCAATAGGTGACGCGCGGGTCCGACAGGCCGGCGAGCACCAGCATGGCCGGATACGCTTGCGCCACGACATTGTCGTAGGGCGAGTAGCTGCGGATATTGCGAAACGCGTCCGCGTCGGCGGTCGGGTTGCCCCATTCGGGCCATTCGGGCGGGGTCAGCGGTAGCGTGTCGTCGAGCATGGTGCCGAGCACGTCGACGAACGGGACCTCGGCGATCATCGCTCCGAACGCGTCGGCGCGCATGTTGGCGACCGCGCCGATCAGCATGCCGCCCGCCGACCCGCCCTGTGCCACGATGCGGGCGGCTCGCGTGAACTTTTGCGCGCACAGATGCTCGGCGGCAGCGATGAAATCGGTGAACGTATTGATCTTGCGGGCGAGCTTTCCCTCGCGATACCAGCGCCAGCCCTTGTCGGTGCCGCCGCGCACATGCGCGATGGCGAAGACGAAGCCGCGGTCGACCAGCGAGAGCCGGTTGGTGCTGAAGGCAGCGGGGATCGTGAGCCCGTAGGCGCCATAGCCGTACAGCAGGCAGGGCGCGGTTCCGTCCAGGACCAGGTCCTTCCGGTGCAGCAGCGAGATCGGGACAGTCTCGCCGTCGGCCGCCGGTGCGAACAGGCGGCGCGTCACGTAGCGGGATGGATCATGCCCGCTCGGGACCTCCTGGCGCTTGCGCAACGTCCGCTCCCGCGCCGCCAGATCGTAGTCCCACACCTCGGCGGGCGTCGTCATCGACGAG
This sequence comes from uncultured Alphaproteobacteria bacterium, assembly GCA_963777755.1. Taxonomy (GTDB): domain Bacteria; phylum Pseudomonadota; class Alphaproteobacteria; order Rhizobiales; family Xanthobacteraceae; genus DATFWC01. The sequence continues at coordinate 436,510 of CAVZSC010000032.1, read as the reverse complement.
TAGGTGAAGCGCAGGAGGTTGGTCGCGAACTCGTATCCGCCGTCCATGCCGAGCGAATAGGCCTCCTCGGCGAACGCGATCGCATGCTCCTCGCCCGACCCCAAGTGGCGCACCACGATACGCGGCAGGCCGTTCTCGCGCTCCAGGCGGATCAGCCAGTCCGCCAGCACCACGAAGGACAGGAGGTAGATGCCGCCGCGATGCGGCACGAGATCGCGCCAGTGCTCCCGACCAGGCGTATCGCGCGGCGTCCACACGATCTTGAAGTCCTCCGCGCCGTCCGCGTTGGTGCGCATGAGCAGCACGTCCTGTCCGAACAGGTCGGGGTGGTGCTCGACCGCGTACTTGAGGGACTGCTCGCGCGCCGCGACCAGCCTCGGCATTGCGTGCGGGTCGGCGAGGTCGACCAGCCAGACTTCCGACGTCTCGTGATCGTGGATCGAGATTTCCGCAAACCGGCGCGATTGCGTCGGCGCGACCGAGACGAAATAGCCGGGTGCCGCCTCCTCGTGGATCAGCACGTCGTCCTCGACCGGAGTGCCGAGCCGGTGACGGAACACGCGCGAGGGGCGATGGTTGCGATCGAGGCGGACGTAATAGAAGGCGGATGCGTCGCTCGTCCACACCACGGATCCGGACACATCGGGCACGATGTCGGCGAGATCGGTGCCGGCATCGAGGTCGCGGGCGCGCATGGTGAAATACTCCGCGCCGGCTTCGTCCGACGACCATGCGAGCAGGCGATGATCGGGCGAGGGGTGGGTTGCGCCGAGATGGAAATAGGCTTTGCCGTGTGCGAGCGCATCGCCGTCGAGCAGGATCTGCTCGGTGCCCCCGGACCGGGCGCTGCGGCAGATCAACGGATGCTGCCCGCCTTCCCGGTAGCGAACGGAGTAGGCGTACGGACCGTCGGGCGCCGGCACGCTGGAATCGTCTTCCTTGATGCGCCCGCGCATCTCGGCGAACAGCATCTCCTGCAGATCCGCCGTATCGGCCAACGCCTCGTCCGCATAGTCGTTCTCGGCCTGCAGGTGGGCGCGAATCTCCGGATCGAGCTTGGCGGGATCGCGCATCACCTCCTGCCAGTTCGCGGCGCGCAGCCAAGCGAATTCGTCGGTGAGGGTGACCCCATGCCGGGTCGATTGCCGCGGCCTCGGTTGCGCCAGCGGCGGAGCAGAAATCTTGGTACGACGCTCGAGCATTTCATTCACCGTCATGGATCGATGGAAATCGGACCGTCCTGGCCGCCGCGCAGACGGCGCCGGCCGGCGAGAAAAAGCTGAAGCCGAACGGTCTCCGGCGAGAGATCTAGGTCGGCGCCGGCGCGAAGGCGAGCGCCGTGCCGTTCATACAGTAACGCTGCCCGGTCGGATCCGGGCCGTCGGGAAATACGTGGCCGAGGTGAGCGTCGCAGTCGGCGCAGCGGATCTCGGTGCGCCGCATGAACCAGGAGCGATCCTGGTGCTCGGTCACGGCGTCCGAACGGGTCGGCGCCCAGAAGCTCGGCCAGCCGGTGCCGGAGTCGAATTTCGTCTCGGAGGAGAACAGCAGCGCGCCGCAGCACACGCAGCCGTACTGCCCCTTCTGCTTCTCGTCCCAGTAGGGACCGGAGAATGCCCGCTCGGTCCCATGCTGCCGCGTGACGTAATACTGTTCCGGCGTGAGTTGCCGGCGCCATTCTTCGTCGCTCTTGACGATCCTGGCTTGTCCTTTGACGGGCGTGTCGGTCATCGGCTCCTCGGTGCAGGCCAATTTCCCCACCTCCTGCCCCAACTAGGCGAGCGGCGGCGGCACGGCAAGGGCGGTGCGATGGCGCACGGTAACGCCTGACTGCAGGGTAATGCGATCAGGTTCCTCTGGGGCACACAGCACAGCCAAGCGGAACCAATTCTTTGCAGGCGGAACAACACTTAGATTTTCAAGATAAACCAGAATATTCTAGGGTCACCAGCCAATTTGATATTGCATCGGCCGCAAAACAATACTAATGCTACAGTCTGTTCAGAGCTTTCGATTCGTTTGACCAACTAACCGCGATAGCAAAACGGCCTCCCGGTGCCGAAGACGAATTGACGCGTCCAGTACTCAGCGGTCGTGAGCGGGGGCTCGAAGGCTTCAGGACGGCGGGAAACTGCAAACAACGAGTGAGCGCATGGCAACCGGAAACTTTATCGAGCTGACGGCGGAAATCGTTTCTGCCTACGTGAGCAACAATCCGGTTCCGGCAGGCGATATGCCGGCCCTGATCAATCAAGTGCATACGGCGCTGATGCGGGTTTCGGCCGGACACAGTGATGCGCAGCCGGAGCCGTTGAAGCCCGCTGTAACGATCAAGAAATCGATCACGCCCGATTACATCGTTTGCCTGGAAGACGGCAAGAAATTCAAGTCGCTCAAGCGTCATCTTCGCACCCAATACAACATGACGCCCGAGCAATATCGCGACAAATGGGGCCTGCCCGCCGACTACCCGATGGTGGCGCCGAATTATGCGCAGGCGCGCTCGCAGCTGGCCAAGCAGATGGGCCTCGGACAGCAGCGCCGGCGCCGCAAGTAGCCTACGCGGCCGGCGCCAACGCGCCGCGCGCGTCGGCTCGGATGCGCTCGACCATGGAGCGAAAGCCGTTGGAGCGCTGGGGCGTGAGGTGCTCGCGCAATCCCAGCCGCTCGAACAATTCGACCGCATCCGTCGACAGGATCTCGCGCGCCGGCTTGCCCGAATAGAGCGCAAACAGGATGGCGATCAGCCCGCGCACGATGTGCGCATCGCTGTCGCCCGTGAGGTTCAAGAGCGGACCGGCCGCGCCGTCGCGCTCCACTTCGCTCGCGAGCCATACCTGGCTGGCACAGCCCTGCACCTTGTTCGCTTCGCTTCGCTCGGCCTCCGGCAGCGGCGCAAGGCTGCGGCCGAGCTCGATCACATACCGGTAGCGATCGTCCCAATCGTCCAGCAGGGAGAAATTCTCGATGATCTCGTCGATCGACATGGGTCTGGCGCCGCCGTCCTTGCTGCCGTCGATATAGGGGCTGTGGGGCTCAAGATATAGCCCGTCGCGGGCGGTTGGTAGCCCGGATGGAGCGTCAGCGAAATCCCGGAACCCTCGCTCCTGCATTCCGCCGCGCTCCATGCGGGCCGCGGACGGGCCTTGGCAAAAAAGAAAGCCGCGAGCGGAAGGGGCAGGGGACCCGCTCGCGGCACCGGCCAGGAAGCCGGAAGGTGCGTCAACTGAAAAGGGCCGCCGTCCGGCCGCTTGCCCGGTCAAGCCGGGCGTTTGGCCTCCCGGCGTGCTTCCGGACCGCGCCACGTGGGTGCGAGGTCGCTCGGGGTCAGCGTGTGCTGAGAGGGTAAGCTGGCGCCTCCGGACGCTGACCCCTGCGACGTCTTGGTAGCATTGACCGAGCCGGTCTCCTGCGGGCCCAGGCGATCGGTGAGGAATTCATAGAGCATCTTGGCTCCGGTTTGCGCCTTCTGGCCGAGCGCCACGGCTGCCTGGGAGCCGATCGTGCAGGCTTCCGGCTGGCGCGAGCAGAACTGGCGCATGTCGGCGACGGCGGCGCCGGCTGCCGTGACCGCGTCCGCGGCCCCGACCTCAGGGGCCGGCGAAGTCGATTGCTTCTCCCCGCTCGGCAACAGGATAAGCACGATGGTCAGCCAGAACGCTGCCTTGATGAGGAATTTCATGACCCTGCCCCGTGTTCTCGGCGGCTTTTGGTTTTCGCCGCACTTCGCCGGAAGACTAGCAGGGACCCTTGAAGGCCGAGTTCGCGGTCAGGATCGCTTTTTGTCCAGATTCGATGCGAATCCGCGGAAAATTTTGTGAAAAGTCGAACGATCAGCATCACGGAAAATTCGCCCTCTGGGCGCTCCGGAACGGGGTGAGGTGGCCCCGGGCGTCTGCAGCCCGCTACCGAAGCCCCGTTCCACGATACGTCGACCCGCGACCCACCCCGTGCGGACCGGCAACGGATCGTTCACCAAACCCCGCGAATCCCCCGGCTGCGCCCCGTGGCAGCGGCCGCTTTGCGGATTTCGGCGGCCGCGCCCGTGTCTCGCCTTAGCGTTCGCTTAAATTCCCTCTGAGACGATCGGAACGGATAAAGGGGAGCGCGTCTGCCCCGATCGGACGTGCAAATAATCACGTGAACGTTCTCGCGCCGTTTCGCGATTACATCGACGCGTTGGTACACCCGTCGGCGCGGCACGACGTGCTCGCGGCCGCCCGCCACCGGGCGTTCATCGGCTCGCGCATCCTGATTGGCCTGAGCGCGCTCGCCACGTTTCCGCTCTACCTGGTGTTCAAGGGCGTGCCGGGCCTTCTCGAGGCGTTCTTCTTCGCCTGGATGCTGCTTCCGATTCTCAATGCCTATTACCTGTCCAGCAGTGGGCGCTACGAGGCTGCGCACGTGCTGGCGGCGCTCTCGCTCACCGTGTTGGTTACGGTCATCGCCGCCAATACCGGCGGAATCGGCTCGTTCGCGGCGATCTGGCTGGTCGTGGTGCCGCTCGAGGCGGCGCTGTCGGCATCCCGCCGCGCGGTCGCCGGGTCGGCGCTGCTGGCGCTCGCCGCCATCAGCCTGCTCCTGGTGATGGGCGAGGTGGGCGTGTTGCCGCCTTCGCAACTCGCCGGCCACGACGACGCCATCCTGTCCGGTCTCGGGGTCATCTCGTCGGCCCTCTACGGCACCGCGATTGCGCTGCGCGCCGGCTCGCTCGCTCGTGCCGGCTCGCGCCTGCTCAGCGCGCGCGACGCGAGCTATCACCTGCTGGCGCGCAACATGACCGACGTGATCACGCGCCACGGCCGGGGCGGCGCCGTCCTGTTCGTTTCGCCCGCCGCCGAGTCCCTGTTCGGCCTGGCGCCCCGCGACCTTCACGGCCACGGCCTGTTCGATCGCGTGCATGTCGCCGATCGGCCGGCCTATCTGACGGCGCTGGCCAACGCGGCGACGCGCGGCGAAAGCCGCTCGGTCGAGTTCCGCGTGCGGCGCGATTCACCAGAGCGCGGCGTGCCGCACGCCACCGTGTTCATCTGGGTCGAGATGCGCTGTCGTCCGCTCGGAGAAGCGGTCGGCCCGGCGAGCGCGCCCGACAATCGCGACGTCGTCGCGGTCATGCGTGACGTGACCGAGCGCAAGGCGCAGGAGCAGGCGGTCGAGGAGGCGCGCAGCGACGCGGAGCGCGCCAACGACGCCAAGAGCCGTTTCCTCGCGACCATGAGCCACGAGCTGCGCACGCCGCTCAACGCCATCATCGGCTTCTCCGACATGCTGATGAACGAGCAGGACATGAAGCTCGATCTGGCGCGGCGCCACGACTACGCGCAGCTGATCAACGAATTGGGCCAGCACCTGCTCTCGGTGGTCAACGGCATTCTCGACATGTCGAAGATCGAGACCGGGAATTTCGAGATCACGCCGGAGCCATTCGCGCCTGCCCCGGTGATCGCCATGTGCTCCGACATACTGGCGCTGAAGGTGCGCGAAGCCGGTGTCGACCTTGTCTCGCGCATCCCGGGAGACCTGCCCGAGATCGTCGCCGACAAGCGCGCGCTCAAGCAGATCCTGCTCAATCTCCTGTCCAACGCCATCAAGTTCACCGATCGCGGCGGGCGCGTGACGGTGGGCGCGAGGACCGAGGCGGCGATGCTTCTGCTCGCGGTCGAAGACACCGGCGTCGGCATCGATGCGGGCGACCTCGCGCGCATCGGCGATCCGTTCTTCCAGGCGCGCGGCTCGTATGCGCGGCCCTATGTCGGCACCGGTCTCGGCCTCTCCATCGTCAAGGGCCTGGTGGCGCTCCACCACGGCAGCCTTGACATACGCAGCCGGGTCGGCGAGGGCACCTGCGTGACGGTGCGCCTGCCGATCGATTGCGAACGGCTGCATCACCATGAGCCGGCGTCGAAGGTCCAGCCTCTCACCCAGCCGGAATCCACTCCCGTCGTCAATCCAGTGAGGAAAAGTGCCTAGGACCGCTTCCTCTGCCGCCGTCATGCCGGCCCGTGCGATCGATCTCGATCGCTCGCTCTTCGGCGGTGTGCTGCCGCGTCTCGGGACGGCGCTCGCGCGCACCACGCTTGCACTGTGGCGTCAGGTCCGACGCCGCCCGCTCGATTCATTGGCCGGCGCGGTTGCGCTCTTCGCGGCCGGCGCCATCGTGGCGAATGCGATGTTCCTGCAGGTCGCGCCGCATCCGGCGCCGATGCTCCCCGGAAAGCCGCGCCCGGTGGCGACCGCCGAAGCGACCGGCAGCGTGGCGCCCGTCCCCTCGCCGGCGCGACCCGGCGTCACCGTCGCGGCGAAAGTCGAGGCGCCCCCGCTCGCCCGCCCCCGCTCGCAGATCGTCGCCGACATCCAGCGCGAACTGTCCCGGCGCGGATTCTTCGATGGCCCGACCGACGGCGTCTACGGCCCGAAGACCGATGCGGCGATCCGCGATTTCGAGCAGGCCGCCGGCCTGAAAGGCAATGCGCAGCCCGACGAAGCCTTGCTCAAGCTGATCACCCGCAGCACCGTCCATGCACCGACCGCGCCTGCCGCCGCTCCGCCCGCCGCCGCGGCAACGACACCGCTGCCGCCGCCACGCCCGACCGCGGCGCATCGGCCCGCGCCCGCGCCCAAGCCTGGAGCGCCCGCCAAACGGGTGCTCGCGGTGCAGCGGGCGCTCGCCGATTACGGCTATGGCCAGCTCACGCCGAACGGCGTCCTCGGCGCCGAGACGAAGAGCGCCATCGAGCGGTTCGAGCGCGAGCGCAAGCTGCCGATCACCGGCCAGATCAGCGAGCGGCTGACGCGCGAGCTCGCCGCCGTGACGGGACGGCCGCTCGACTAGGGTGGGCAAAATCGCCTGCTCATGATTCCCGCGTGGGCGAGCCGTTTAAAGCGGCGAGGGAACGGCGCAAAGCGATTTTGCCCACGCGTCGAGCCCGAATATCCGCCGTTGCCCACCCCACGGAGCTAGAGCCAATGCGGCTTAAATCCGCCATCTGGGTCGCAGCCTATGTGCGGCGCTGCCACATCGAGGGCGCCTACGCGGTGGTGCGGCGGCGCGGCGCCGAGGATGCGGGCGCGATCTTCATCAAGATCGCGCGGCTCGACGGCACCGCCGACCTGTACGGGCCGGCCCCGCAGACGGCATTCGACGAGGCGCGTCCCAGTGAGCGCGCCTTTTCCGCCTGCCTCAAGACCCAGCCGGCGGCCGAAGCCGAGGCGGAAGCCTATCTGGCGCGTGAGATGCGCTTCGACCCGGACATCTGGATTATCGAGGTCGAGGACCGCGCGGGTCGCCATTTCCTCGATCAGGTCGTGCGCTGAGCGCGTATGCGTTCCTCGCCTGGTGCCCCGATTCCGAATTTCGCATCACTTCGCGGCATCCTCTGAGCGAAATTCGGAATCAAAGGGGCACCAGCAATATCAATGCTTGCTGGTGCGGCGCATGGATTTGAATTTCCTACAAGAGGTTGCGGCGAGCTGATAGGAAATTCAAATCCGCCGCACCAGGCCCCGCCTGCCGCCGGTCGTCGGGGGCCTGCATCGGGAACCGGGGCGCATGCCCGGCGAAGGTCCGCCGCGCGCCGCGCGTTTCGTCGTCCCAATGGAGCGGCTGGTGACGCGCCGCCCGCTTCTCGCCGGCGAGCGCGTTCTGCCAGCTCGCGACGATCTGCAGCCCCGCTTCAGCGCCCACCTCATCGAAGAGATCGACGAGATCGAACACGCGCTCGACCGAATGCCCGATCGCGGGGTTGAGAAACAGGAGAACGCGCAGGAACACCTCCGAGGGCATGCCGAGGGCCCTGGCGGCGACGACCAGCGGCTCGCCGGCATCGTCGGCGACGATCGCCTGCGCCGTCGCACTGGAAACCCGCAAGGCGCGCTCGAGCGCGCGCGCGAAGTCGTCCGGCCGCCGTTCCAGCGCCGCGGTTTCGAGCGCGCGAATCGCCTCCTCGCTTGCTGCCGCAGGGCTCTCCTCCGACGGCATGGTCGTTCCGTCCCGGAGGTTGGCCAGCAACGCGCGGCGCTCGGTCGTGCCCAGGCTCAGGAAAAAGTCGCCGATCGCGACGCGCGGGCTCCGGCTAGCCGACGGCGCCAATCCGCCGCGTGTCGAGGGTGACTTCGCGCTCCTCCGGCCCCGCCGGCGGAGGCGCGTTCACGGTGTGGGCCATTGCCGGCGGGGTGGCATCGACGTCCGCCGCTTCGCCCGGCTCGTCCGTCTGCAGCGGCGCCACCAGCTCGCGTTCCGCGATCGCCCCGGCATAGCGCGGCCCGAAATCCCGGATGATCGCGAGGAGATCCTCGCTGGTCAGGCACGGCGACCATTTCAGCACCGGTTCGGCGACCTCGAACACGTCGCGGGCAAGCCGTCGGGCGACCAGCCGGGGCGCGTGCGCGTAGGATGCGAGCTTGCGCGCGACGGCGGCGCGCGTCGCCACGTCCACCGACGCGATGAGCCACAGGACGAGTTCCGTATAGCGGTGCTCTTCATCGCGCGTGTGGCTTCGTTTCTGCACGTAGAGATCGGTCAGCACGCGCACCAGCGTCGGGCGCACGTCGACGCCGTCCTGCCGGGCGAGCCCGATGAGGCCATCGAGATTGGGCAATGTCGGCAGCGTCACCACGATCGTGCAACTCCAGCGGAGCAGGCGCAACTCTAGCGGCTGCTCGTTAGCAGAGTCTTAAGAGTAACGGGCCGTTAAGATATTCGCGCCGATTGCACCCATTTGCCGATTCCCGCTTGGCCCTCCGGCGTGCGGATGCTTCCTTTTTTGCCTGGCACAAAAGCCACAATCATTCACTCAACATCCGTAGAATTCCCAAAATGGCCCTGCGGTAACCCGGCGTTAACCTTGTCCCGTCCCTAATCGTCGCGAGGTTTCCGGCGGATCTGGCGAAGGCGAAGGGGCATCGCCGGGCCGGCGGGGGAGGGCGAAATGGGTATGGTGATCAGGTTCCCGTTGGAAGAACGAATTGCGCACGACAGCAGGCATGCCGGTGCGATCATCGAGCCCGCGACGGTCATCATTCTTCCGGTGGTCCGCATCGAGCGGCACGTCGAGGAGCCAGCCGGCGGCTGCGCGCCTGGCGCCAGCAACACGCCGGGCCGCGGACGTCGCGGCCGCAGCACGCGCCCGTAAGTCCCCTGGCGCTGCGCCTCGGCTCCCGAATGCGCCGTCCCGGATCGAACCACAAGCTGCGTTGCGAAGCCGGGCTCGCCGTCCTGGCATTTCTGTTCAGCGGCTGCTACGGCGATTTCGGCCGTCCGCGCCCCTCGATTTTCGGCGACGGCAGGGCCGCCGCGGTCAGCACCGAGGCTGCACTCCAACTCGGCGTGACGCCGTCGCTGTTTCCTTTCACCGATGACGAGAGGCTCCTGCGCGAGCTCGCCTATGGGCTGATCAAGCCTCCCTACGGCTGGGTCCGCTGGAACGCCGTGGTCGCTGAGGCGGGGCGCGGCGGCGTCTATTACGAGGCGCTCGACGAGACCGCGATCTATGCGGCGAGGCTGCTGTCGTTTCCGTTCCGCTCCGCCACCGGGCGCTATGGACGGCTGATCAACGACATCGGCAGCGACATCGAGCGGATCGACCCGTTCCTCGAGGTGGCGCGGCGCGTCGCCGATATCGATCGCAAGCGCGAGAAGAGCCTGGCCTACGTGTCGTCGCTGTCCGCCGGCGAGGCCGCGAACGCCGCCGTGCGGGTCGGCGAAAACGGCGTGATTCTCGACTGGGTGCAACGCTGTCTGGGCGAGCGCGCGCGCTCCTACCGATTCGCGTTGGAGCGGCTCGTCGTCGCGACCCCGGCGCCGATCGCGGTGCAAGGCGAGCGGGCGCTGATCGATCTGGAGCAGCGCGTCGCCAATCTCTATGCCGGCGTGGCGCTTCGCCCGGCTGCTGCGGCCGTGATCGCCAAGTAGCGCCCTTCGTCTTGTTCAGCACCTGCGCATCCTGCCACCGCAGCCCGTCGAATTGACGCGCAGGTCGTCACCCCGGCGGATTGGGCTGGCATCGGGCGGCGGCGAGGATGCCGCGCGCGACCGGCATCGCGCTCGGCTCGGAGGCGAGCGCGCGCAGCACGACGATGCCGCTCGGCGTCGGCGATTCGACGATCAGCCGGTCGGCTGCGGTCACTTCCTCGTCCTCGGGCAGCAGGCTGCGTTGCTCTGCCGTCATCAGCTCGAGCTCGATGATGCGCCGCCCCGCCGCCCGGTCGTTGATGGCGTAGTAGGCGACGCCGAACCGCGTATGGAACGCCAGCGATGTGTAGGACTGGCCGACCGGCGTGGTGATCTTGAGCGGCCCGCCCGAGAGGTCGTACCGGCACACGGCGACCGCAAACGCGGGATCCATGAACGGCAGCGTCGCGTTGTCGGGCGTCGGCACCGGCAGCGCGGCGACTGCATTGAGCGGGCTGATCGGCGCGAGCCGCGAATACGCATCCTGGGTCGCGGTGCGCGGCAGCGCCAGCACGCTGCCGAGATGGACGACCCCGCCCAGCATCAGGCCGCCCAAGAGCCACAGGGCGATGCGGATCATGGGCACGCTCCCGGGGTGATCGCCGGCATCGTCGCCTCGCGCCCGCTGCGGGTCGCCACCCCGACCGGCGTGTCGTACAGGCGCAGCACCAGCACGTAGCGCTCCACGCCCCCGGTCGGCAGCCAGTTGCCGGCGCGCGCGCGAGGGGCGATCACGATGTCGAAGCTGCCGTCGGTCCGGCGCACGATCTCCTGGCTGGTGAAGCCGTAGCGGTTGACCGAATTGGCCACCAGCCGCCCGTCCGGATCGTACAGCGTCAGGGTCCAGAAGCGGGCCGGCGGCGTGGTCCCGCTCACCGCCACGTCGCAGCGTCCGTCGAGGACATGGCCGTGATCGTCGACCCGGGCGACGAAGGCGACGCCGTCGCCCGAGCCGATCGGCAACTCGCCGGTACGCGCAATGCTGGCGCGGGCGTAGGGGTCGATCTCGCGCGTGCCGTTCTTCGGCCAAGCCGTCCAGGCGCCGATCCTGACCGCCCCGAAGGCGACGCCTTTGCTCAGGGCGAGCCAAGTTGCGCCGAGGCCGATGACGGCCGCGACGACCAGGGCGAACAACGATCCGAGCACCAGTCGCACGAGCGAGCTATCGCATAACGCGGCCGGACAAGAAAAGGCTCAACCCGCGTCCAGCCGTCTAATTGCCGCGCACCGGCGTGCCGGTGCCGCCAACCGATCGCGCGGCGAGCGAATCGGGCGGCGTGACTGCGGCGCCGCGTTCGCCGGTGGTGGCGGGGCCGGGGCTTTCCGCCAACGCGCGAGTGGCGTCCTCCAGCAGGCGCTCGACGCGCTGCAGGATGTCGGCGGCCCGTTTGGTCAGCAGCGTGGGCCGCAGGCCCGCCTCACCCGCGTTGGAGGAGTCCGCCACCGACGCCGGCGCCGCCGGCGTCGGGCCGGGGGCGACGCCCGGGATGTTCTTCACCTCGATGCCCTGGTGCGCATAGGCCATGATGTCGTGCCAGGTCATCGCCGGCAGCGAGCCGCCGGTCATGCGTTTGGTCGGCGCATAGTCGTCGTTGCCGACCCACACGCCGCAGACGTAGTTGCCGGTGTAGCCGACGAACCACGCGTCGCGATAGGCGTTGGTGGTGCCGGTCTTGCCGGCCGCCTTGACCCCGTCGAGGATGGCGCGACGGCCGGTGCCCTCCTCCACGACCTTGTTCATGATCACGTTCAGTTCCAGCGCGACCTGCGGGCGGATCACCTGCTCGGGCTTCTTGCCGTCGCGGTCGAAGCGCCAGACCAGTTCGCCCGCGCCGGTCCGCATCTCCAGCACCGCATGCGGAGCGACCGCCTTGCCGAGATTCGGGAACGCCGCATAGCCGCCGGTGTGGTCGAGCACGGTGACTTCGGCGGCGCCGATCGGCAGCGACGGCGTGTCGTTGAGCGGCGTGCGCAGCCCCATCTTGCGCGAGATATGGATGATCTTGGCGCGCCCGATCCGGGCATTGCCGTTGCCCAGCGCGATCGACAGCTTGACCGGAATGACGTTGATCGAGCGCACCAGGGCCGTCGTCAGCGTCATCGATCCCGAGTACGAGTTCGAGTAGTTGTGCGGGCACCAGTTGCCGATGCAGACCGGCGAATCCACCATGATCGAGGTCGGCTTGAAGCCTTCCGAGAAGGCGGTGGCGTAGACATAGGGCTTGAACGAGGAGCCCGGCTGGCGCAACGCGTCGGTCGCCCGGTTGAACTGGCTCTGGCCGTAGTCGCGGCCGCCCACCATGGCGCGCACCGCGCCGTCGATATCCATCAGCACGGCGGCCGCCTGCTTGGCGCCGTATTCGTGGCCGTATTCGCGCAGCTTCGATTCCACCACCTGCTCGGAATTGCGCTGCAGGTTCACGTCGAGCGCGGTGCGCACGACGAACACCCGCTCGTTGATCGATTTCGGCAGCGTGTCGACGATCTTCTTCACCTCGTCGAACGCCCAGTCGAGGTAGTAGTTGGGCGAGCGCTCGTCGCGCCGGTCGACCACGTTGGCGGGATTACGGCGTGCCCCGAACACCTGGCCTTCGGTCATGAAGCCGGCCTCGACCAGGTTGTCGAGAACCACGTTGGCGCGCGCGCGGGCGGCCGGAAGGTTGATGTGGGGCGCGAACCGCCCCGGCGCCTTGAACAGGCCGGCCAGCATGGCGGCTTCCGCCAGGTTCACGTCGCGCGCCGACTTGCCGAAATAGAACTGCGCGGCGGCATCGACCCCGAACGTGCCGCCTCCCATGTAGGCGCGGTCGAGGTACAGCTTGAAGATCTCGTTCTTGGACAGGCGTGTCTCCAGCCACAGGGCAAGGAACGCCTCCTTCACCTTGCGCTCGATCGTGCGCTCGTTGTTGAGGAACAGGTTCTTGGCGAGCTGCTGGGTCAGGGACGAGCCGCCCTGCACCACGCCGCCGGCCCGCGCATTGGCCGACATGGCGCGCACCAGGCCGGACGGATCGATCCCGACATGCTCGTAGAAGCGGCGATCCTCGGTCGCCAGCACCGCCTTGATCAGGTGATCGGGGAAATCCTCCAGCGGGATCGCGTCGTTGTGCTTGATGCCGCGGCTGCCGACCTCGTTGCCGTAGCGGTCGAGGAAGGCGACGGCGAGCTCCGATTTCTTGAGCCAGTCGTCATCCGAGGTCTCGCGGAAGGCGGGGATCGCCAGCGCCAGCATGACCAGCATCCCGCCCATGCCGAGGGTCGCCCCCTCCGAGGTGACCTCGTTGAGCCCACGCCGCCAGCCGGCGACGTGGAAGCGATCCATGAAGGTGGAAAAGCGCTCATAGTACTCGCGTACATAGGCGAGCACCTGAAACACGGCAAAATCGATACGTGAGTTGAGATCGAGCAGGAATCGCTCGATTCTGGTCTTCCAGCCGTCGGGAAAAAGCTCGCGCATGGCCCTCGTTTCTCAATCGAAATCGCGGCGGGACTGGGGCGGTTCCGCCGATCCGATGGCGCCTCCTATGTAACCCATCCGGGCCGGCGCGGCCATGCCCGCGTGGTCACAGGGCGAAGGGCTAGAATTTCGCGCTGATCGCGAGCGTCAGCACGTCCCGGTCCCGGCCGTTGTTGTAGGTGCCGCCCCAGGTCGGCACGTAGGCGATCTCGGCCGCGAAGCGTTTCTGGTATTCCGCCCGCAGGCTCAGGATCGCGAACTGGCGGCCTTCGTTGAAAACTGCGTCGTAGGACCAGCCCTGCAGGTCATAGCCGTAGGCAATCGACGGGGTGACGTCGGTATCGGCGAGGAAATTGGCATAGGTGAGGGTCGCGCGGGCGCGCGCCCCAAACGCGGCCGCGGTGACGAAGCCGTCGTTGGAGCAGGCCACCACGGTCGTGGGCGGCACGCACACCCCGTTCACCGGGCCGCCCCCGAACACCTCCGAGCGCCCATAGCGCCGGACCGTCACGTCTGGGAGGTCGTGCACGAATTTGCCGCCGATCTCGCCGCCGAGCGAGAACGTGGCCGCCCCGAGGATGCCGGGGAAGACCTGGCCGGCGCCCAGCAGCACGTCCGTTGTCGCCAGGCGGTCGAAGGCCCGATAGGTGCCGCCGAACGGAACGGCATCGACCTCCGCCCGCAATGGGCTCGGGGCGGTGGGCGACACGAACGCGTTGGTCACGTCGACCGAGTTGAGCTGCACCGGCTGATTCGGGCGGTGGGCGATTTCTGCAAACAGCGACAACCCGGCAAGCCGGGTGACCGCATTGCCCGCGAAGACCCGGATGTCCTCGGGGTGCTCGATGAAGTAGCGCGGATTGAGCCCGTCGGGGTCGCCGAGGATGAAGGGGACCGGCCGGCCCGCGCGGATCGCGTCGACGAACGGTGAGCGGCTGTGGTACTGCGCGAAATACGCGCCGAACTGCGTGGCGATCGCCTCGGCCTTGTAGGTGACCCCCGCCCCGAACTGGCCGACGTCGGATACGTCCTGATCCGGCGCCTGCTTGGCGTAGGCGCCGAGCGCCAGCGATTGGCGATCGTTGAGCGTGGGCCCCAGCATGATCTTGTCGCAGCGGTCGGCGATATAGTCCGTCACCGCGAAGAAGGTCCCGCATCCGGCCGTCTCGCTGCGCTGGAAGGCGAACTGGTAGAAGCCCTCCACATTGATCGACGGGGTCAGCCCGAAGCGGGCAAAGGCCGCGGGCATCGGGATCACGGTTTCCTGGGGCAGGGCGCCCGGCCGGAAGGTGGCGGGCAGGTTGGTGGCATTGAGCAGGCTCAGCCCGCCGATGGTCGACGGGACGCCCCACGGCAGGAGCTGGTTGCCGATCCTCGCGTGCAGCGGCCTGCCGGCGACCTCGACCGTTCCATAGAGATTGGCATCGAGCAGGGCGAACCCGGCGAAGCGCCCATAGGCGCTGTTGCTCGCCTCGCCCAGGGGAATGCCTGGGGTCAGGTTGTTGGGGAGGTTACCCCACGGCCGGTCCCCGTCGGCCAGCGTCATGTCGCGCCACGCCATCCCGCTCAGGCGGATGCCGAACGCGCCGTACTTGGCTTCGACGTCGATGAGGCCCTTGAAGACGCTGGAGACCGCATCGCCGCGGCGGAAATTGAGGTTGCCATCGTCCTGGTTGCGCCCGCCGAAGGCCGTGCCGACCACGCCGGCGGCCGCGCCGTTTGCCTGGGGAATGAGCGCAGGATCGGGGGACTGGGTGCGCACCGCCGTTCCGGCGCCGATCACGCCGTGGACCGCCACGCTCACGTCGCCCACGTTGAATTCGCCGGCGCGGGCGCCGAATGCAGCGAAGCCGCCGACCAACAGCATCGCGGCCGTTGCGAGCCCGCGCTTGTGCGGCTCCCCCATGGTCGACCCCAGAGCCCCGGCTTTCGCCGCTTTGTCTTTGCCCAGCCGAGAGCTTATCCCAATACTCTGGCGCCGTCGATCGTCTGGCGACCGCGGTTTATCGTCTCGCCGCAGCGTCCCGGACGGTCTAGACAGGGCGGCAAGGAGCACGCGATGGACCCGTTCTGGCGGCGCAAGACCCTCGGCGAGATGACCGAGGCCGAGTGGGAAAGCCTGTGCGACGGGTGCGGGCGCTGCTGCCTCAACAAGCTCGAGGACGACGACACCGGCCGCATCTACTACACCGACATCGGCTGCCGCCTGCTGGATGCGCATGCCTGCCGCTGCCACGACTACGAGCACCGCAGCGCGCAAGTGGACGACTGCGTGCGGCTGACCCCGGACAACATCGGCGAGCTCAACTGGCTCCCCCCCACCTGCGCCTATCGGCTCGTCGGGGAACGCCGCGATCTCTACTGGTGGCACCCGCTCGTCTCGGGCGATCCCGACAGTGTGCACGCGGCCGGCATCTCCGTGCGCGGCCGCGTTTTCGCGCTCGAGGATTCCTGGCCTGATGATGCGCTCGAGGATCGCATCGTCAATTGGCCGCTGCGCATGCCCAAGCGTGCGCGCATTGCACCGTCCTCCGATGCTCCCCGGCCGACCAGGGAAAATACGCAGCGCGTGTCGCCGGCGCAGACCAGGCGACGCTGATCGTCGCTCGGCCGACTGCCGGCAACGATTGGCGCGTCATCCTGTTACCAGGTCGGCGAGGTTTTCGCCTCGAGCACGGCGCAGGTCGCCGCCAATATCGCCGACGTCGATCGCGGCGTGGGAGAGACCGGATCGTCGTCCGGTCAGCTGCTGGTCGCGGCGCAGTCGCTCGCGCAGCAGAGCACGCACCTCAAGGACGAGATGCGGCAGTTCCTCGGCACGGTGCGCGGCTTAGCGAAGCCTTCTTGTAAATCCATCCAACACATTCTCCTTCCTGGTGTAACTACCATCAGGAACCAGAACTCTCAAACCATGTAGCACCTCCCCCGACGAGATCGATTTCATCCGCCGCCATCTCGCGGATGTCCGTGTCGGGTGTTACTTCCGTGCTGAGTGTCATGCTGCCGCTCCCTTGTTGCCCGTGGCTCGATTTTGGCCACGCGCGATTGTGCGCTGGGCAGCGCAGGTGGTTCACGCCCCATTTTCAATCCTGTGTGATGTGGCGCAAGTGTCCCGAACTCCTGCCCGGACCCAGCTCCTTCCGCTGCTCCGCCGCGCATGTGAACGATCCGCCGCATCATCGCCTCGACGTCGCGTGGATCCACACCGTCTGCCACCATCACGGCCTTGGTGATAGGACTGGACAGAATCTCCTCGAGTGTCAGCTCCCTCGGGCGTGGGCTCACCTGGGCTCGATGCATGCGATCACTCCGCGGCGATCCGCGCCGGCATCCGGCTCGGGTGGAACTCGTCGATCGCGTCGTCCTCGCTCGTGATCGCGGGCTTTGCGTCCGCCTCCGCGCGCGGCACGCGGAACCACAGCGCGTAGAGGGCGGGCACCACCAGCAGCGTCAGGATGGTCGCGATGAACAGGCCGCCCATGATGGTGATCGCCATCGGTCCCCAGAACATGCTGCGGGCGAGCGGGATCATGCCGAGGATGGCGGCGAGCGCGGTGAGCGCCACCGGCCGGGCGCGCCGCACCGTGGCGTCGACGATGGCGCGGTGGCGCCCGTGTCCGGCGGCGATGTCGCGGTCGATCTGGTCGACCAGGATCACGGTGTTGCGCATGATCATGCCGGCGAGCGCGATCAGCCCGAGCAGCGCGACGAAGCCGAACGGCCGGTTCGACAGGAGGAGCGCGCCGGTCGCGCCGATCAGCCCGAGCGGCGCCGTCACGACCACCAGCGCGAGACGCGAGAAGCTCTGCAGCTGGATCATCAGGAGCGAGAGCATCGCCACCGCCATGATCGGAAATACCGCGAGCAGCGCCGCGTTCGCCTTGACGCTCTCCTCGATCGCGCCGCCGGTCTCGATCCGGTAACCGTAGGGCAAGGCGTCCTTGATCGGCTGGAGCTTCGGCAGCACCGCGTTGGTGACGTCGGGCGCCTGCACGTTGTCGACGATGTCGCCGCGTGCGGTCAGCACGATGTCGCGGTTACGCCGCCACAGGATCGGCTCCTCGTAGTCGTAATGAAGTCGGGCCACCTGTGACAGCGGCACCGCAACCCCGTTGTGGGTGGCGATCGTCAGCGTCGGCAGGCGCTCGAGCTCGAGCCGCTCGGCCGGCACCGCGCGCGCGATCACGTCGATGCGCTCGATGCCCTCGCGATACTGCGTCACGGTCAAGCCGGTGAGCAGCGTCTGCAGCGTCTGGGCCACGTCCTGCGGGGTGAGCCCGAGCGCGCGGGCGCGGTCCTGGTCGACCTCCAGGCGGATCGACTTGACCTGCTCGTTCCAGTCGAGGTGCGGGTCGACGATCTTCGGATTCTCCGCCATGACGGCGCGCACCTTCTCGGCAATGCCGCGCACCGTCATCGGATCGGGCCCGACCACGCGGAACTGCACCGGGAAGCCGACCGGCGGGCCGAAGATGAAGCGGTCGACGCGGGCGCGCGCCTCCGCCACCGCGCCCTCGGCGATCTTCTGCTCGAGTCGCGCCTTGACGCGCTCGCGCGCCGCCAGGTCCCGGGTCACGATGACGATCTGCGCGAAGCTGGGATTGGGCAGGACCGGGTTGAGACCGAGCCAGAAGCGCGGCGAGCCCTGTCCCACATAGGTCGTGTAGGTCACGATGTCGGGGTCGCCGGCGAGCAGGCGCTCGGCTTTCTTGGCGGTCGCGTCGGTCACGCCGATGGCGCTGCCCTCGGGCAGCCGCATCTCGAAGAACAACTCGGTGCGGGTCGAGGTCGGGAAGAACTGCTGCTGCACCAGGCCAAATCCGGCGACCGAGACGACGAACATCAGGACCGTGACGGCGACCACGGTGCCGCGCCAGGCGAGCGCCAGCTCGATCGCACGGCGCAGCGCCCGGTAGCTGCGCGTATCGTAGATCGCATCCGGATTGCCGTGTGCCTGCGGCTTGGCGAGATCAGGCAGGAGCTTGACGCCGAGATAGGGCGTGAACAGCACCGCCACGATCCACGACGCCAGCAAGGCGAGCCCCACCACCCAGAAGATGCCGCCCGCATACTCGCCGGAGCTCGACCTGGCGAACCCGACCGGCAGGAATCCGGCCGCGGTCACCAGCGTGCCGGTGAGCATCGGGAAGGCGGTCGAGGTCCAGGCGAAGGTCGCGGCGCGCGCGCGGTCGAAGCCCTGCTCCATCTTCACGACCATCATCTCGATCGCGATGATGGCGTCGTCCACCAGGAGGCCGAGCGCGATGATGAGGGCGCCGAGCGTGATGCGATGCAGGTCCATGCCGGTCGCGTCCATGACCACGAACACGATCGCCAGCACCAGCGGCACCGACAACGCGACCACGATCCCGGTGCGCCAGCCGAGCGAGAGGAAGCTCACCAGCAGCACGATGCCGAGCGCCTCGATGAACGTGTGCACGAACTCCGATACCGAATCCTCGACGATGTGCGGCTGGTTGGCGATCTGCGTCACCTCGATGCCGACCGGCAGCTCCGCGGTGATCGCCTCCATCGCCTTCTTCAAGTCCCCGCCGAGGGTGACGAGGTTGGCGCCGTCCTGCATCGACACGCCGATCCCGAGCGCCGGCTTGCCGCTGGTGCGGACGACGAAGGTCGGCGGATCCTGGTAGCCGCGCTTGACGGTCGCGATGTCGCCCAGCCGGAACACGCGGCCGTCGGCCTGCACCGGCACGCTGGCGATCGCGTCGACGCCGGTGAACGCGCCGGTGACGCGCAGGTTGATCCGGTCGGCCGACGTCTCGACCGAACCGCCCGCCACCACGGCGTTCTGCCGGGCGACGCTGGCGAAGATCTGCTGCGGGGTGATGCCGAGGGTGGCGAGCTTGGCGTGGCTGAACTCGATGAAGATCTTCTGCGGTTGCTCGCCGATGATGTCGGCTTTGTTGACGTTCGGCACGCGCAGCAGCCGCTGGCGGATGTCCTCGGCGCGCGCCTTGAGGGCGGCGAGGCTCACGCCGTCGGCGCTGAGCATGTAGATCGCCGAATAGACGTCGCCGAACTCGTCATTGAAATTGGGGCCGATGATGCCCTCGGGAAGCTCGCCGCGAATGTCACCGACCTTCTTGCGCACCTGGTACCACAGCGGCTTGACCTCGCGCGGGGGCGTGCGGTCGCTGAGATAGACCTGCACGAAGCTCAGCCCCGGCGTCGAATAGCTCTCCACCCGGTCGATATAGGGCAGCTCCTGCAGCTTCTTCTCGATCTTGTCGGCGACCTGCGTCTGCATCTCCTTGGTGGTCGCGCCCGGCCACGCCACGTTCAGCACCATCGTCTTGATGGTGAAGGACGGATCTTCGGCGCGGCCGAGATTGAAATACGCATAGGTGCCGTACGCGCCGATGATCAGGATCGTGAACAGGACGAGCGCCTGGTGCGTGATCGCCCATTCCGACAGGTTGAACCGCTTCATGTCGCTTGACCTCGTCGATTGCGGTTGGTGTGTCCGTCCCGGCAGAGCGTGAGCCGCGCGACGTCAGCGCGGCTGCACCGTCCTCACCCTGGTCCCGGCATCGAGCTTCTGTACCCCGAGCGTCACCACTGCGTCGCCATCGCGCACGCCGCCGGTGACCAGCGCGGCATTCTCGGTGTAGGCGGCGACCGTCACCGGCTGCAGCGTCAACATTCCCTCCTGCTCGACCACGAATACGGACGGGCCGGCTCCGCGATTGAGCACGGCGGCGAGCGGCAGGCGGGCGACCTTCTGGTCCGCGTCGCGCGTCAGCGTCACGGTTGCGGTCATGCCGAGCGCCACCACGTCGTCCGGATCCTCGATGGCGAAGCGGGCCGCGTAGGTGCGAGTTGCGGCGTCGGCCTGCGGCGAGAGCTCGCGCAAGCGTGCCGCGAAGCTCCGATCGGGGTCCGACCACAGCCGGACCGTGGCCTCGGCACGGCGGGCTTCGCCGAGCGCGGTCTCCGGCAGCGCCACCACCGCTTCCCTCTCGCCGCGATGGGCGAGCCGCACCACCGCCTGGCCGACCGCCACCACCTGGCCGGGCTCGGCCAGGGTCGCCGTGATGACGCCGTCGGCGTCGGCCTTGAGGTCCGCATAGGCGAGCTGGTTGCGTGCCATGTCGAGGCTGCGCCGTGCGCGCTCGAGGCGCCCGTCGGCTTCGTCCTTGGTCCACTTCTTGCGGTCGTAATCGGCGACGGCCGCATAGCCGCGCGCCCGCAGCGTGGCGTAGCGCTCCGCATCGGCGGAAGCCTGGGCGAGGTTGGAGGTGGCAGCGGCGAACTCCGCTTCGGCGCTTTCCACCTGCAGCCGAAGGTCTTCTGTATCGAGCCGTGCCACGACGTCGCCGATGCGTACCCGGTCGCCGACATTGACCACGCGCCTGACCAGCTTGCCCGGAACGCGGAAGCCGAGATCGGTTTCGTAACGCGCCCGCGCCACCCCGACGAACTCGCGCGTCGCATGGCGCGTCTCGAACGCGACGCGCTGGACCTGCACCGGACGCTCCGGCTTGGCCACCGCCGACACGGCCTGGTCGTCGCAGGCGGCGAGCGCCGGCAGGAGCATCAGCGGGATGAGAGCTTTCAGCCGGTGTATTGTCTGCTTCATGGCTCCGTCTTCCTCGTCCATTCGGGCGACTGCGTCCTGCAGGCCCTGCTAACGACTGACGAAATTCATATTTCGTCACACATCAGGCGCAATTTAACCTTCGATCGACGTCATGGCGTTACCGCGGGGTGATGGCGCGCAGCAGGAAGCGCACGGTCGCGCGCGCTGCGGTCTCGACGTCCTCGCCGTCCTCGAGACACTTTCCGATCAGCATCGGGTGGGTGAACGCCACCGCCGAGCACATGAACAATCGCGCCGTCTCGCGCGGGTCCACGGGCTCGAACTCGCCCGCCGCGATACCGTCGCGCAGGATGAGCTCGGCGATGCCGTCGAGGCGCTGCGTGTGCGCGTGGATGGTCTCCCAGCTGTGCTCGATCGCCGCCAAGACCATGTCGTTGACGCGCTGCTCGGTGATCAGATTCTCCTTGTGGAAGGCCATGATCTCGAGGATCATCCGTTCCATGCGCTGGGCCGCCGGCACCTTCGAGCGCGCGACCGCCCAGGCGCGGTTTTCCACCTCGTTGAGGCAGCGCTGGCAGATCGCCTCGACGATCGCATTCTTGGATGGGAAGAACCGGTAGACGTTGGCCGGCGACATGCCGAGCTCGGCGGCGATATCGGCGACCGTGGTCTTGGCGTAGCCGAGCCGGCGGAACAGCGCCTCCGCGGCCTCCATGATCCGCGCGCGGGTATCGTCCGGCTTGATCTTGACCTGCGGGCTCATCGGGTACGGCTCGACCTCGGGACTCGATGTTGATGACTGACGATTTTTGTAATTCGTCAGTGAGCCGATGTCAACCCCGAAGATGCCGCCCGGGGCGAACTCTCGCGTTCGTGATGCAAGCGCTCGGGAGGGACCCGCCAAGCCTGAAGTGACGCCGCTTTGGCCGATTGCTGCGATGGCGGAAGCGGTTTGTCGGGTGATTTGAGCCGGATCCGGGTCTCCTCGGCCAACAGGGACCCGGATGCGTACTTCGACCGGCTCTTCAGACCAGCAGGTCCTGAGTGTCTCTCGCTTGTACAGCAGGCTCGACCTCTTCCGCCCCCACGGGCGCCGCGATCGCCGGCAGCTGCAGCACGCTCACGTGCTGGCCTTCGCACAATCGCGTGACCAGCACGAGCCGCCCATCGGGAAACTCGAGCGCATCGTGGTGGGCATAGGGGTTGTCGAGGTCGATCGCGCGGAAGCGCGCGACCCGGTGCCCGGCCTTGCGGGTCGGGAAATGGGTGACTTCCTCGTAATGACGGACGTCGTCCTCGAACGCGACTTCCGTCCCCGGCAGCAGGCACACGGCCATGTTCGGGTCTCCCTCGGGAGCGAAGCCACGGGTAATGGTACCGGGAAACGTGGTCGACACCAGCTTGTCGCCCAACGCCGCCGGCCGCGACATGACGTGATGCAGGCTGTAGTCGCACATGGACTTCTCCTTCCATCAAGCAACAAATGTTTTTGCGTTTGCGAAGCGCTGCCTACCAACGTCGCGCCGGAACGGCCGGTTCCTTCGTCGGGTAGAGAGCCTACGCTCCAGAGCGCCGGCCGAGCTCGTTTGCCGCGACGCCGCATAGCAGCATTGTCTTGCACGCCATTGTGGATTCGGCGTGGCGCCGTCATCTTGCGAATGTATCAAGAGCTGTGAATCGTCTGACCTGCACCTGATGAATCGATCGCAAGCGGCGGCCAGGGAACGCACCAACCGCGCCTATCGGTCGGCCGCGCCGCAAGCCCAGCCAACAGAGCACGCGCCCGCCAGGCCTGGATCGCCCGGACCCGCGCCGGACGGCGAGAGTCCGCACCGGATGCCGAGCCACGCGGAAGTGCGCGCGATCGTCATCGGTCTGATGCTGGCGATGTTCCTCGCTGCCCTCAATCAGACGATCGTGGCCACCGCGATGCCGACGATCGGACGCGAGTTCGCCGATTTCGAGAATCTCTCCTGGATCGTCACCGCCTATCTTTTGACCTCCACGGCGGTCGCCCCGCTCTATGGCAAGCTGTCCGATATTCATGGCCGCCGCACCATGATGCTTGCCGGCATCGGCATCTTCGTCGGCGGCTCGCTCATGTGCGCGCTCGCGCCCAACATGCTGACGATGATCCTGGGGCGCGGCCTCCAGGGGCTCGGCGGTGGCGGTATCCTGCCGATCGCGCAATCGATCCTCGCCGACGTGATCGCGCCGCGCGCCCGCGGGCGCTGGCAGGCGTACATGGGCTCGGTCTGGGTCAGTGCCGGCGCGCTCGGGCCGGTGCTCGGTGGCGTCGTGTCCGAGCACATGCACTGGTCGCTGGTGTTCTGGGTCAACCTCCCCCTCGGGCTCGCCGCCGCGCTGATGACGCACCGCCGGCTGCGCGGGCTGCCGCGCCATGAGCGCCCGCGGAAGCTCGATCTCATCGGCGCCGCCCTGATGATGGCAGCCGCGATTCCGCTCCTGCTCGCCCTGACCTGGGGCGGCGCGCGCTATGCCTGGGGCTCGCCCGTCATCGTCGGGCTGATCGCTGCTTCGGCGCTCCTCTCCTTCGTCTTCTCGCTGCGCCTGATGCGCGCGCCCGAGCCGTTCCTGCCGCTGCCCGTGCTCGCCAACCCGATCATGCGCTGGGGCACGGCGGCGACCTCTTTCGCGATGGGCGCGTCGATCGGGCTCACCATCTTCGTGCCGCTCTACTACGAGGCGGTGCACGGGCTCTCGGCCACCCTGTCGGGCCTCGCCATGATCCCGATCGTCGCCCTGACCACGCCCGGCTCGATCATGTCGGGCAGGGCCATGATGTACCTCAAGCACTACAAGTGGGTGCCGCTGGTCGGGCTCACTGCCGGCATCGCGGCGCTCGGCGCCATGGCGTGGTGGCCGAGGATGTCGCTCAACAGTGTCATCACGCTGCTCACCGTCGTGGCGGTCGCCATCGGCACGGTCTATCCGGTCGCCACCGTGTCGATCCAGAACTCGTGCGCACGCCACCAGGTCGGGGTCGCCATGGGGGCGATGAACTTCTTCCGCTCGCTCGGGAGCGCGCTGGTGGTGGCCGTGATGGGCGCGATCGTTCTTGCCTGGCTCGGCGCCTCGCCCGAGCGCGGCATCGGCGCCGGCTCGTTCGCCGCCACGGCGGCCGCCCAGGGCATCGATCTCGCCGAAGTGTTCCGCTGGGTGTTCGTGTGCGCGGCGATCTGCCTCGCGCTCGCCTTCGTCGCCATGGCCGCCATGGAGGAGCGCCCTCTGCGCACGACGACTGCCCCCACCACCGCCACCACCATCTCGTCCGATCCCGGTCCGGCCACGCCGGTGGGGTAGACGACATCAGGCCGACCTCGCGCGCGAGGCGTTTGCGCGCTATGGCAAAGGGCGGCACCCGGCGCGCCTCAATTTCGGCGATTGTGCGTCCTACGCGTTGGCGATTGTCGAGGCCGAGCCGCTGTTGTTCAGGCGCACCGACTTCGGCGCAACCGACGTCGAGGTGGTGACGTCCTGAGGCCCAATCTGCCCGAACGTCGCGACGTGCGACGAATTTCACCTATCCGGCGCTTGAACCGCAGGGCAAGTTGCGGCGACGCTGATCGCGGGTCGCCGGGTGGGATGTAGCCGTAGTGCTATTGTGTACGGCTATGGGCGCATCTCTGATCGAGGGAGAAGTCGCGTGTCGAACGAGTGCTCCGATCGTCTCAGCCGGCGCCGGCTTCTGCGCGCCGCGGCGGTGCCGTTGGCGATGCTGCTGCCGGGTGCGGCCGCTGCGCAGAGCGAGGGCAAGGCCGGCGCCGTCGAGGACTTGAAAGGCGAGGCCTTCGCCGAAAAGGATGCCAAGCGCCGCAATCTCGAGCGTGCGGCGCCGCTGTTCATCCACGATCAGGTCGCCACCGGGTTGTCCTCGCGCCTGACCATGCGGCTCGGGCGCGACACCATGCTCAAGCTGGGCGAGCGGGCGCGCGTGGTGATCGACCGCTACCTGGTCGATGCCGGCGGCGAGATCAGCCTCGAGTCCGGCCCGCTCCTGTTCGATCGACCCCGTCCGAACCCGAAAGCGCCCGTGCAGATCCGCAGCTCCTTCGGTCTCATCGCGGTGCGCGGCACCCGTTTCTTCGCCGGTCCGAGCAATGGCGTGTTCGGCGTGTTCGTCGCACGCGGCAGCGTGGCCGTCACGGGCGGCGGCCGCCGCGTGGTGGTGCGGGCCGGGGAGGGGACCGACATCGCCAGCCCGGGCGCGCAGCCGAACTCCGCCCAAGCGCTGGGGCGAGCCGCGCATCCGCGCCGCCCTCGCCAGCGTCGGCTGAGGCACCGCGTCCGACCGGCGCACCGCGCAGCGTGCCTTGCCATCGCGGCAGAGAGCCTGTTCAATCGCAAGCTCCCGGCCGTCCCGGCCGCACTGTCACGGCGGCATGTCGATCCACGCGACTCTCACGGTCCTGCTGCCCCGAACCGAGCTGTTCGCCGGGCTCGGAACGGAGGAGATCGCAGACGCTGCGGCGCTGTTCCGCGAAGTACAATTCGCCCGCGGGGAGCTTCTGTTCTCCCGCGGCGATGCGAGCACGCATCTCTATCTCATCGGCGAGGGCCGGGTGCGCCTGGCGGTCGCCACCGAGGAAGGGCGTGAGCTGAGCTTTCGCGTGGTGGGCGTGGGCGAGCTGTTCGGCGAGATCGGCTCGCTCGACGGCAGCCCGCGCAGCGCCGACGCGACCGCGCTGACAGCCGTTACCGCCTACGCGCTCGAGCGCAATGCGTTGCGGACGCTGTGGTCGACGCGCGACGCGGTCGCAGGAAACGTGGTCGGGTTTCTGTGCCGGCGTCTGCGCGAGACGACGAGCCAGCTGGAATCGATTGCGCTCCATCCTTTGCACGTGCGGCTCGCCCGTTTTCTTCTGTTCGCGCTCGGCGGCAGGCGCGCGCCGCCCGGCAAGCGCATCCCGCTCGACCTCGGGTTCTCGCAAGGGGAGCTCGCACAGCTTCTCGGCGCCAGCCGTCCCAAGGTGAACACGGCGCTCGGCGAACTGGAAAGCACCGGCGCGATCGTCCGCACGCTCGATCGCCTGTTCTGCGATCCGGACAAGCTCGCCGAGATCGCGCGCTCGGCCAATGATTAGGCGGTTCGCGTCCGCGCGCGCCCCGGCGATTGCCGGCGTGGCGATCATGGCCGTGCTGCTCTTCGCGCTCCTGGTCCTGCCGCGGGCGTGGAGCGATGTGGTGCGCGAGGGCGCTTTCGATCTGGTGCTCGCCGCCGACCGGCTGGTGCGCAGGCCCGCCTCGACCGACGCGGCGCGGGTCGTGGTGGTCGAGATCGATCGCCGCGCGCTCGCCGCGGTCGGAACGTGGCCGTGGCAGCGCGAGACCGTCGCGCAGCTCATCGAGACCATCGCCGCCGCCAAGCCGGCGGCGATCGGGATCGACATCCTGTTCGCCGCGCCGGACTCCCATTCGCCCGCTGCGCTCGCCCGCAACCTCGCGGCATTCACCGGCCGCCGCGACCTGTCGAGCCTCGCCGAATCCCTGCCCGACGGCGATCGCCGGCTGGCCGAGGCCGGGCAGGAGACGCCGATCGCGTTCGGCTTCGTGCTCGATCCGGATCAGCCCGGCGCCCTGCCGCCGGCGCGCGTGTTGAGCCGGGGCTCCCCGGCCTTGGGCCCGCTGTGGAGCGCCGCCGGCGCAGTCGCGCCGTTTCCGCTGGTTGCCGCGGCTGCCGAGGGACTCGGCGCGCTGTCGCTGCCGGGAGACGCCGATGGCCGCGTTCGCCGCGTCCCTTTGCTGGTCGAAGTCGGGCCCGGGCTCAATGCCGGGCTGGCGCTCGAGACGGTGCGGCTGTCGCGGGGCGCCTCGTCCTATCTGATCGAGGCCGAGCCGCTGCGGCTGACTGCCGGGGACGTCACGATTCCATTGCCTGTGGATGCGATGCTGCGGCTTGCGCCCACCACTCCCGATCGGCGCGCGGACGCGATCCTGTCGGCGGCCGATGTATTGGCCGGCCATTTTGCCGCGCCTGCGCTCGCCGGGGCGATCGTGCTGGTCGGAGGCTCGGCCCCGGAGCTCGGGGGCTTGCGCGCAACCGTGCGCGATCCGCTCGCACCCTCGGTGCAAATTCAAGCCGATGCGATTCGGCAGATCCTGAGCGGGCGCGTGCCGCGCCCGCTCGCGCAACCCATGGCACTCTGGCTGCCGGCGATCTGCGGGTTGGGCCTGTTGGCGATCGTTGCCGGGACCGCTGGTCCGCCAATCGTCGGTGCCGTCGCCATCTGCGGCGCCATCCTCCTGACCTGGCTCGCGGCGCTTGCGCTGTCGCTCGGCGCCGACCGCCTGTTCGATCCGCTGACGCCGTCGGTCGTGGCGGCCGCGACCTTCATCGTCGTTTCGGTGACGTCGTTTGCGCAGACCCGCCGGCGCGAAGCGTTGGTGCGCCGCCGCTTCGAGCAGCACCTGGCGCCGGCCGTCGTCGATCGCATCGTGCGCAACCCCGACGCCGTGAAGCTGTCGGGCGAACGGCGCGAGATCACGGCGCTGTTCACCGATGTCGAGAGCTTCACCGCGATGACCCAGCGGGCCGATCCGGAGCAACTGGTTTCCGTCCTCGACGACTATTTCGAAGGTCTGGCGGCGATCGTCATCACCCATGGCGGCATGACCGACAAGATCGTCGGCGACGCGATTCATGCGCTGTTCAACGCTCCGCTCGACCTCGACGATCATGCGCGCCGCGCGGTCGACTGCGCGGTCGCGATCCGCGCATGGGCGCACACGTTCCGCCGGCGGCCTGCGCCGGCCGCGCTCGGATTCGGTCGCACGCGCGTCGGCGTCGAAACCGGCCTGGCGATCGTCGGCGACGTCGGCATCAGCGCCAAGCTCGACTACACGGCGCATGGTGATGCCGTAAACCTCACCGCCAGGCTGGAAGCGGCTAACAAGGACCTGGGCTCCACCATCTGCGTCGGCCCGGTTGCCGCGGCGCGCTGCGATCCGGCCTCGCTGCGCCCGCTCGGCGTCATCGAGGTGCGCGGGCGCACCGGGCCGCTGGCGGTGTTCGAGCCGTGGCCTGAGGACGCCCCGGCCGCCTGGCGCGAGCGCTACCGGCAGGCGTCTGGTTTGATTGAGAGCGATCGTGCACGCGCGATCGAGCTGTTCGAGAGCCTCGCGTGCGAACGTGCCGATGATCCGGTGCCGTGCCGTATGGCGGAGCGGCTGCGTCTCGGCGGGTGACGCGGCACGACGCCTCTTTCCCCCGTTGCCGGGCCAGCGTAGAATTCGACAAAAGCATTAGCGGGAGGACTCGACATGCGGATCGGTCTCGTCATTGCAACGATTCTGGCGCTGGCAGCAGTGCCGGCAAGCGCACAACAAGGAGCGGCCCCGGCCGTGACCGTCGGCGCCGCCGAGCTCGGCGGCGTGGTGAGCGGTCCCGGCGGCCCCGAGGCCGGCGTCTGGGTGATTGCCGAGACGACCGACCTTCCCACCAAGCTCGCCAAGATCGTGGTGACCGACGACCAGGGACGCTACCTGATCCCGGAGATGCCCAAGGCCAAATACAAGGTCTGGGTGCGCGGATACGGCCTGGTCGACTCGCCGAAGGTCGACGCCGAGCCCGGCAAGCTCCTCGATCTGACGGCGGTCAAGGCGCCGAACGAGGCCGCAGCGGCGCAGTACTATCCGCCGATCTACTGGTACTCGATGTTGAAGGTCCCGCCGAAGAGCGCGTTCCCGTTGGACAAGGTGAAGAGCCAGGCCGCCTGGCTCAACGACATCAAGACCAGCGGCTGCATGTCCTGTCACGCGCTCGGCACGCTCGGCACGCGCACCATCCCGAAGGAGCTCGGTGAATTCAAGAACTCGGCCGAGGCCTGGGCCCGGCGCATCCAGTCGGGACAGGCGTTGACCCAGATGGTCACGGTGGCCGGCAGGCTCGACACGCAGCGTGCGCTCGAGCTGTGGGGCGACTGGACGGACCGCGTGGCGGCCGGCGAGCTGCCGTTCGACAAGCCGCAGCGGCCGCAGGGTATCGAGCGCAACCTGGTGCTCACGCTGTGGGACTGGAGCACGCCTACCCACTACATGCACGATCTGATCGGCACCGATCGGCGCAACCCGACGATCAACGCCAATGGCCGCTTCTACGGCGCGCCCGAGGAGAGCACGCCGGACTTCCCGTTCCTGGATCCGAAGACGCACACGGTCGGCACCGTGCATCATCCGGTGCGCGACGAGAAGGCGCCGTCGTCCAAGGATGCCCCCATGGCGCCCTCCCCCTACTGGGGCCCGGAGCCGATCTGGGATGCCAAGACCAGCATCCACAACCAGATGATGGACGAGAAGGGGCGCGTGTGGGCGGCCGCGCGGGTGCGCCCGCCGGCCAATCCGGACTGGTGCAAGGCCGGCTCCGACCATCCGTCGGCCAAGGCGTTTCCGGTCAACAGCTCCAATCGACACCTCTCTCTGTATGACCCGGCGACCGGCAAGTTCTCGCTGATCTCGACCTGCTTCCAGACCCATCACGTGATCATCGCCGAGGATCCGAACCAGACCGTGTGGGCCTCGAGCGGCGTCACGGGCCCCGGCGTCATCGGCTGGCTGAACCGCAAGATGTACGAGGAGACCGGCGACGAGGTGAAATCGCAAGGATGGACGCCCTTCATCCTCGACACCAACGGCAACGGCAAGCGCGACGCGCATGTCGACGTGAACCAGCCGGTCGACCCGGCCAAGGACAAGCGCGTGCATGTCAGCTTCTACAGCGTCATGCACAATCCGAGCGACGGATCGATCTGGGGCACCTCGATGGGGTTCCCGGGCCACGTCGTCCGGTTGGCGCCGGGATCCGACCCGACCCATACGGCGCTGACGGAAATCTACGAAGTGCCGTTCCCCGGATACGGCCCGCGCGGCGGCGACGTCGACCGCAACGGCATCTTCTGGGCCTCGCTCGCGAGCGGCCATCTCGGCAAGTTCGATCGCAGCAAGTGCAAGATGCTCAACGGGCCGACCGCGACGGGCGCCCACTGCCCCGAAGGCTGGACCCTCTACCGCATGCCGGGGCCGCAGTTCCGCGACGTGCCCGACGACGGCAGCGCCGAGGCGAGCTACTACACCTGGGTCGATTGGTTCGACACGTCCGGGCTCGGCCGCAACGTGCCGATCGCCTCCGGCAACATGACCGACTCCTACCAGGCGCTGGTCGACGGCAAGTGGGTCACGCTGCGCGTGCCTTATCCGATGGGCTTCTTCGCCAAGTGGGCGGAGGGACGCATCGACGATCCCAATGCCGGCTGGAAGGGCAAAGCCCTGTGGGCGACCTACTCCACCCGCACGGTGTTCCACAGCGAGGGCGGCAAGGAGAGCAAGCCGCGGGTGGTGAAGTTCCAGCTTCGTCCCGATCCGCTGGCACGGTAGAAACGGAGAACGGCGGGTGAGGCACGCCGGGTGCCTCGCCCGTAAACGCAACGGAGAGACGGACCGATGCTTCGTGTCGCGCATGGGTGTATTGCGGCGATCGCCCTGGGGGTCATGTGCGGTTGGCCGGGGGTCGCCGTGGCTGGCGGCTCGGGAGACGAGCACGACAGCCATGACGGGCCGTTCTTCTTCGGCTACGTCCGGGACACGCGCGGGGTTGGGATCGCCGACGCGCGCGTAGCGATCACCTACAAGAACATGTCGTTCGTCGCGCGCACCGACCTGCTCGGTGCCTTCAGGATCGCGACCACCACCGATCCCGACGAGTCCCAGGTATCGTGCGCCAAGGAAGGCTATCGGCAGACCACGTCGCTCAGGCGTACGCCGCCCGGCACCGCCAATGCGCCGATCGAATTCGATTGCACGCTTCAGCGTGCCGCGAGGTGAACGTGCGGTCGGGATCGTCGCGCGGTCCTGAGCGGAAACGGTGGTTGGCGGGACTTGGCCGGCGGCTTGCCGTTGCACTGTGCTTGCTGGCGTTCCCGGCCGCGGCTCGCGCAGAGCCGATTCCGCTCCGCTACGGGCAGTCCTTCTCGACTTTGCGCAGCATCTTTTCCCTGCCGATCTCGATCGCGGAGCGCGAGGGCTTCTTCCGTCGCGAAGGATTGGATTTTCGCGTCGTGGTTCCGATCCCGGGCGGATCGGACAAGATGATCGAGGCGCTGCACCAGGACGTCGTCGACGTCACCCACGTGGCGACGCCGTTCCTGATCCGCAGCGCGCTCGCCGGCTCGGATGCGGTCGCCATTGCGGCCGAGTTCAACAATCCGGTCTACAGTCTCGTCGCGAAGCCGCACATAACTAGCTTCGCGGCGCTCAAGGGACAGCTGATCGGCTTTGCCGATCAGGGAGGCAGCATCACCGCCTCGATGCGGAAACTGCTGGCGTTGCACGGGCTGCGCGAGGGCGACTATCGGGTGAAGGTGATCGAGGGAACGCCCGCGCGGTTCACCTGCCTCACGCGCGGCGAGTGCGATGCGGTCCCGCTCGGCCAGCCGCAGGATTTTTCCGCGTCTGCTGAAGGCTATCGACTGCTCGGGCGATCGATCGAAGCAACCCCCGAATTCCTCTATACGGTCACGGCGGCGCGGCGCTCATGGGCGAGCCAGAACAGGGACACCGTGCTGCGCTATGTGCGTGCGCTCAAGTCGGCATTCGGTTTCCTGCGCGATCCGGCGAACCGCGCCTCCGTCGTGAAGACGATCACCGACACGACCGGCGCGAGCGAGCCGGCGGCGAGCCAGACGCTCGCGCTCTACTTCGAGCCCGAGCGCAACGTCCTGCCACGGGCGGGAGAGATCGATGTCGCCGCCCTGCGTCAGGTGATCGTCATGATGGCCGAGGCGGGGGCGATCGCGTCGCCGCTGCCGGACGCCACCCGCTTCGTCGACCTGCAATATCTGCAGGGCGCCGGCATCCAGTAATTTAGCGCAGCCAGAACGAGCGCAGCGAATAGACGAGAACCGGCACCGCAAGGAGCGGGACGATCCACACCAGGGCCAGCGGGATGCGGCGCGTCAGGTGCTGCGGCAGCAGCGCGGCCGCGATACCCAGAATGGACGCGCCGGCAAGCGACGTCACGGTCCAGCCGTACCAGTACATGACCGGCCCTTCGCCGCTGCGCGGCGCCCCGTACCCGAGGTCGACCCGGCCGGTGGCCGGGTGATAGCTGAAGGCAGGCAGGTTGGCCATGTCGCTGAGTACATAGAGGACCGGCATCGTGATCGCGACCACGACCGCGAACGTCCTGAACGCAGCTGACGCGGCGAGCGACGAAGCCGACAGGCTGGACGACGCCGACACGCGCGCGGATGGCTCTGTCGTCGTGCTCATGATCCGAACCCCCGGACATTGTTGACCACGTGGCCCACCAGGAAGGCGAACCAGCAGATGACGGCGAGCAGCACCGTCACCCACTGCCGCGCACTCTCGTAGTCGGGATTCCTGACGTTCTTCCAGAAGTACCAATAGACCGGCAGCAGCCCCAGCCCGATCGTCACGACGTGCTCCTTCAGTTCGAAGAAGCCTTGCGTTTTCCAATGACCCATCCGCTCGATCGGAATGCGGATGTAGATGCGGTACTTGGTGTAGATCCAGGCGCCGAACAGGAACGTGATCACCCACAGGACGCAGACGGCCGTCGCGTAGCCGGCGCCCGACACGCCGCGAAATCGCGTGACGAACCCGCTCGGGCCGGCCACCTGGCGAACAGGCACCATGACCGACATCGCCTGGTGTGTCAGCGCCCCGAGCAGCGCGACGGCGAGGAGCGCATGGACGATGAACAGGACCGTCCAGAACGTGTTGACGTGGATGTAGTCGTAGATGAAGTCCATGGACCGCTCCCCTTGCGGTGGGAAAAGCCCGCCCGGCACGCTTCGCGGCGCGCCGTCCAGGTCTTCTTGTCTCCTCCCACCCGATCTTGTTCGACGTTCCCCTCGGGTCCGGCCGACTATAGGGCGCCACGCGGTGTCGGACAATTGCCCTCCTGGCAGCAGGACACTGTTTGGAACAGTGCCAGACTGCGTCGCGCCGTGCGGGTATCAACGGAATCCCTTGCCGGCGAGGGGGAATTATCTTAGATATCGAACATAGATGGTTCGATATCGAACATAGGTGCGCTCCCATCTGGCGTCGCCCCGGCACGGCTCATCATCTTGCAAACCGCCACAGGCTCTCGTGATGTTCCCGTCGATGCGCTCGGCGGCCTGGCGCTCGAATTCTACCGCGTCATGGTGCGCACGCGGCTGTTCGAGCGGTTCTGCATGCGCCTGCGCGCGGCCGCCGAGGTGCTCGGCAATACCTATCCGTCGCTCGGTCAGGAAGCGCTCGGCGCGGCGGGCCTTGCGCTCGCCGCCGACGACGTGGTGTTTCCCTCCTACCGCTCGCGCCCGATCTGCTTCGGCAAGGGCGTGAGCGTCATGGCGCACCTGCGCGAGCTGGTCGGCGCCGGGGGCGCCGTCCTCGGCGGCCGCGAAGTGTTCCATCACGCCATGTTCCTGGAGCACGGCATCATGCCGGGCTCCTCGATGATCGGCGGATGGGTGCCGACGGCGGCCGGCCACGCGCTGGCGCTCAAGCTCGATCGCTCCGACGCGGTGACGGTGTGCTGCGTCGGCGACGGTGTGCTCGGCGCCGGCGACCTGCACGAGGCGCTCAACATGGTGGGCGTATGGAAGCTGCCGTTCGTCCTCCTGGTCGAGAACAACGGCTACCAGGTCGCCTCCTCGTGGGACATGGTACGCACGCGGCGCGCCCTTGCTCCCTATGTCGAGCCGTACGGCTTTCTCACGCGCCCGGTCGACGGCAACGACGCGTTCGACGTCTATCAGTCGATGGTGTGGGCGCGCCGCACGGCGCTCGCCGGCACGCCGGCCATGCTCGATTGCCACACCTTCCGCATGGGCGACTATGCGAGCCATTTCGCCGTGGCGCGCCGGAGTATCGAGGCGGATCTCGCCGCGTGGGGCCGGCGCGACCCGATCGACCTGATCGCCAGGTGGCTCGCCGAGAATTCCGGGATCGTTGCGCGCGAGCTCGAGGAGGTTAGCGAGGCCGAGCAGGCGGCGATCGAGGACGCTTATGCGGCCGTGTGCGCCGAAGCGGACGCCGCACCGCGCGCCCCGGAGGTCGCATGAGCGTCCTCTCCTACAAGCAGGCGGTCTCCGCCGCCATGCGCGACGCCATGGCGGCCGATCCCAGGACCTTCATCCTCGGCCAGGACGTCGGCATCGCCAGCATGTCCGGGCTCACCGAGGGGTTCGGTGCGCAATTCGGGCTCGAGCGCGTGCGCGACTGCCCGATCAGCGAAAGCGCCATGATCGGCATCGGCGTCGGCGCGGCGATGAAGGGCTACACCGCCATCATCGAGATCGCCTATGCGGACATTCTCGCCGTCGCCTTCTCGTCGATCGTGCATTCGGCCGCCAAGCTCGCCTATGTGTCGAACGGCCGGCTCAAGTGTCCCCTCGTCGCGGTGGCGCCGATCGGCCGCTTCTCGCGCCACGGCCCGATGGGGACCGAAATCACCGCGTCGTGGTTCTACAACGTGCCGGAGATCAACATCGTGATGCCGGCGACGCCGGCGGAAGCCTATTTCGGTTTCCGCTGGGCTGTCGCCAGCGCGCGGCCGACCATCTATCTTGAGGATCGCAGCCTGCACGCGGTGACCGGCGAACTCGGAGCCGGGCTCGACCCGTCGCGCGCGCGCGTCGTCCGCGCGGGAACGCGGCTCACCGTGATTGCCGCCGGTCGCGCCACCGCGGTCGCCGAAGCGGCGGCCGACGCCGTCGCCGCCGCCGGTCGTGCCGGCGCGGTCGAGGTGCTCAGCCTCGGCGTGGTGAAGCCGCTCGATGCCGAGACGGTGCTCGCGCGCCTCGAGCGCACCGGGCGGGCGCTCATCGTCCAGGACGAGCCGCCGAACGGCGGCTATGGTCCGGCGATCCAGAGCCTCCTGTGCGCGCGCGCCTCGCGCGCGCTGCGCGGCCCGCCGCGGCTGGTCGCGCGGGCGGACACGTTCCTGCCCTACCGCCGCGAGGAGGACCATTTGCCCGGCGTGGATCAGGTTGCGGCGTCGATCCACGCCATGTTGGACGAACAGGAAGGATGATGATGATGGCATCGCACGCGCCGAAGATCGGTTTCATGATGACCGCCGTCGGGGCCGAGGGCGACGACGACGCCTCGTGGTATCGCCAGCTCATCGCCGACGCAGAGCTCGGCGCTTCGCTCGGCTTCGACGCCGGCTGGATCGTCGAGCATCATTTCTCCGACTATCAGCCGACGCCCAACACGCTGCTCATGCTGTCGCACGTCGCGGCGCGCTGTCCGACGCTTGGGCTCGGCACCGCGGTGATCGTCACGCCCTGGCACCATCCGCTGCGCATCGCCGAGGAGATCGCGATGCTGTCGCTTCTGACCAAGGCGCCGCTGCGCATCGGCCTCGGCCGCGGCAACGCGCCGCTCGAATACGAGGCGTTCGGCGTCGCCATGGCGGAAGCGAAGGACCGCTTCCAGGAGTGCTGGGAGATCATCCAGCTGGCGCTCAAGGGTCGGCCGTTCACCTATCACGGCAGGTACCTGACGATCGATCGGGAGATCACCGTTCGTCCCTACGCGCGCAACGAGCAGATTACCTTCATCGGTGCGATCGGCCACCCGACCAGCGCCGAGAAGATCGGTGCTTTCGGGTTGGCGCCGCTGGTCAACGGCGGCCCCGGCTTCGAGGTGCATCGCGGCATCCTGGCGCAATGGAACGAGGCGATCCGCCGGCACGGCGGCAATACGGCGCTGCCGCGCATCGTCTCCCCGCTCACCATCGTCGCCGACACCGACGAGGAAGCGCGCGCGCTGGCGCGCCGCTACGTGCCGCGCTGGTATCAGCTGCAGCTCGAGCACTATGCGTTCGACGCGGTGAAATACGCGAGCGTGCCGGGCTATCAGCCGTTCACCGACGGCATGAAGCGGCGGCTCACGTGGAGCAACCCCGACAACCTCGACTCGCTGATCGACGTCTCGTTCATCGGCAGTCCCGATACCGTGATCGCCAAGGTGCAGGCCTATCTCGACCTCGGCTACGACTATCTTCTGCTCAACGCGTCGACCCCCGGCATGCCGGAGCGCTGGCGCCACGACTGGCTGACGCGCTTTGCCCGCGACGTGCAGCCCCATCTCGGGCGGCAGAGCGCCGCGCCGGCGGCGGCGGTGGCATGACAGAGCCCGGAACGGTGCCCGCATGACCCGGACGTCCAAGAGCACCGTCGGCTATCTGCTCCGGCAGACCAACATCGCGCTCAGTCGCGCGTTGCAGCAGCGGCTCGCCCGCCACAATCTGACCAGTCCGCAGATGATCTTCATGCGCGAGGTCTGGCTCGAGGAGGGGCTGAGCCAGGCCGAGCTCAGTGGGCGCGTGGGGAGCGCCGAGTTCGACTACGGTGAGCGCGCTGCGCGTGCTCGAGCGGCGCAAGCTGATCCGGCGCGTCGCCCGGCCGGGCGATCGCCGGGCGATCCGCGTCTATCTCACCGTTACGGGCCGCAAGCTCGAGCAGGAGGTCATTCCGCGGATCGTCGAGGTCAATGCGCGCGTGGTGCGCGGGATTGCGCCGAGCGACCTTGCCGTCTTCACCCGCGTGCTCGCCGCCATCCGCGACAACGCGCGCAACCTGGTGGAGCAGGAGCACGCGCGCGCCGGGGTGCAGCCGCGCCGCCGCTGGGCCGGCGAGGTGTGATGGGTTACGGCGGCCCGGCCGCCGCACTGCTTGCTTCGCGGAGCGAGAGGCTGGCTTCGGCGCGACCCGGCTAGGCGAGGACGCCGTCGGCGTGACACCATGGGTGTCTCGATCTCCCTTCGGCCTTCCGCTCCATCGCATGTTCGCACCGTTTACGCTGGTCTTCGTCTGCCTGGTGTTCTTCATCGCCGGCGCCGTGAAGGGCGTCGTCGGCCTCGGCATGCCGACCGTCGCCATCGGCCTCCTCGCCATCCTCATGCCGCCCGCTCAGGCGGCAGCGCTGGTGATCGTTCCGGCTCTGGTGACGAATCTGTGGCAATCGGCCGGCCCGGGGCTTGCCGCTCAGCTGCGGCGGTTCTCGACGCTGCTGATCGGCATCTGCGTCGGCACCTGGGCGGGAGCCGGCACGCTCGCGGCCGATCGCTCCGGTAGTGCGACCACGGCGCTCGGCGTGGCCCTGATTGCTTTCGCGCTGTTGAATCTGAGCCCGTTGCGATTGTCGGTGCCGAAGCGCGCGGAGCCCTGGCTGGCGCCGGTCATCGGCATTGCGACCGGCTTCGTCAGCGCCGCCACCGGCGTGTATGCGATCCCCCTGGTGCCCTACCTGCAGGCGCTCGGGCTCGAGCGGGACGCGCTGGTGCAGGCGCTCGGCATTTCCTTCACGGTCGCGAGCCTGGCACTCGGCGCCGATCTCGTGCGGGTGGGCGCGCTCGAGGCTTCGGTCGCGGGGGTGTCGCTGGTCGCGCTCATCCCGGCGCTGCTGGGCATGGCGGCGGGTCAGCGGCTGCGCGGACGCATCCGTGAGCAGGCGTTCCGCGTCTCCTTCCTGCTGAGCCTGCTGGCGCTCGGCCTCCACCTCGCTCTACGCGCCGTGTTGTAGGCAATCCTTTTCCGATTAGGAATTGATCTGCCTCAAGGCATTCAGGCCGCGACAGGGGCTACGCATGCCAAGCTTGGCCCCCCAAGTTTAGACGGCCCTCGCCGAACGGAAACGTTGCGACCGGGGCCGTCGCCTCGTCCGCCGCTGCGCGGGCGTCGGCCGCGCCTACTGCTCGATCGTGAAGCGATGCAACTGCAACTCTGGGGTTTCGTCGCAGGCCCACCAATAGGCATCGTCCCGCTGATAGCCGCTCTTGCCGCGGGCAAAGGCGAGCGAAAGATAGTGCTTCATGAATGTGCTGGCGTCGACCGCATTGTCGAAGCTCACCGGCAGCGCGCCGCAGGCCACCATTCCGCCCGACGCATCGAAGCTCATCTTGAGAATCTGGACCATTTGCAGCCCCCCTGGCCGTCCGGTTGATGATTCGTGAACACGCCTGCGATGCGCGCCGCATCGGGAGTGGTCCTTACCCGCGATGCCGTACCCGCCTCCGCGCACTCGCCTCGACGGGCCTCTGGCTCTGCCGACCGCAATTGTCGCAACGCAGGTGCCGGCTCGCTTTCGCGCCCTGTCGGAAACTGTTCCATTGGACGGACGGAGCGGGATCAGCCCGGGAACGGAACGGCAAGCTGACGCTGCGTCATCCGCACATGTGCGGATGAACAAAACCCGCACCTCGACATGCCGCAGTCGATGTCGTGGGCGGCGACGACCGGATCGCGCCGACCTGCTCAGGGCGGCAGCGGCGAGCCGAGCCTTCGCGCCTCGCTTACGATCCAGGCACGATAGCGGGCGAGCGGCGTCACGCCGGTGAGGCCGCCGCAGCCACCCTCGTTGTTCGGGCCGGTCGACCAGCTCACCACGCCGATGACGGCGCGGCGTCCATCTGCCTCGTCGAATACGGGGGCGCCGGAATCGCCGGTGCAGGCGCCGAGCCCGGGACGCTGGTTGCGCGTCGCCGGGTCGGTCAGACGCAGCTGCAGCGCGCCGGGTCGGCCGGTCGAGACCAGGGTTGCGCTGCGCAGCGTGCCGCCGCTGCGTCCATCGCCCCGCACGCTGACGCCGAAGCCTGCCACCATGAAGGTTTCCCCGGCCGCCGTCGGCAGGCGCTCGCTCAAGCTCGCCGGCACCATGTCGGCCGGCAATGCTTCGGCGAGCCGCAGGAGCGCCACGTCGGCGGTGACGCGATGCGCCAGCACCGCCTTCACGTCGAAATCCGGGTGCCGCGCGATGCCGGTGACCTCCTTGAGCAGCGGGCGGCGTGCCGCGTCGTAGTCGAGGCGCTTGTAGTCGGCGCCCGGCAGCACGCAATGGGCTGCGGTGAGCACGAGGTCGTGCGCGATTGCGGTGCCGGTGCAGGAATTTCCCCGCGAGCCGACGATCAGCACCACATGCCGCGCAACTTCGGGCGTGGCCTGCGGGGCTCCGCCCACCATGGCGACCGCGGCGCCGCACCAGGCGACCAGACAGGCGATGCCGATGGCGCGGATCATGTCCCGCTTTGAGCGGATTCCGGCCTTGCTTGTCAACGTGCCGGAGAGTCCATCGCAGGTCGACGCCGTACCTCGCACAATGTCGCCGTCCTGACTCGTGTGTGGCAGACATGCCACACTGGCGGGCGATCCATGGTGTTGCTGCAAGAAGCCGGACGGCTCGCGCCGCTGTTTCTTCGCCCCGCCCCCGGCGATCTAGCGCATACGCTCGTCTGCCTTCTGGCTTGCGGGGGGAGAGCCTGCCCGGGACTTGATCCGGGGTTGGGGAGGGGGCTCGCGTCATTGACGTCGCCTCCTGTGTGCGGCCAGACTGCGGCCCGTACAGGGGGAGGATCGCGCGTGATCATCGAGTGGCACACCCACGTCTACCCGCCCGAAGAGGCGGCGGCCGATGCGCGCACGTTCGACGGCAAGTCCGGCCCCACGTGGGGAGGCCGCTGCCCGATGACGGTCGAGAACGTGCTCGAGGCGCATCACAAGGCGGGCATCGCGGTGAGCGTGGTGAGCAATGCGGCGCACTACCTGCGCGGCAAGGCGGAGCATGAGGAGCTTGCCGCGATCCGGCGCTGGACCGATTACGCGGCCGAGATCCAGGAGCGCCACAAGGGCACGCTCTATTGCCTCGCCACCATCCTGCCGTGCGGCGGGCCGGCCTACCTGCGCGAGGTCGAGCGCGCGATCCTCGAGCTCGGCCTCAGGGGCGTGTTCATCAATTCGAGCCACAAGGGCCACTATCCCGACGACGACGAGGCGCGCGGGTTCTGGGAGCTGGTGCAGCATCTCGACGTGCCGGTGATGATCCATCCGCCGCATGTCGGCTTCGGCGAGGAGCGCATGGGCGAGTACCGGCTCGCCTCCAGCGTGGGGCGCCCGTTCGACCTCTGCCTGTCGCTGTCCCGCCTGATCGTGCGCGGGATTCTGCAGGACTTCCCGCGCCTGAAGATCGTCGCCTCGCATGGCGGCGGCGGCATCTGCGAGGTGATCGGCCGCATGGATTATGCCTACGAGCTGCAGGACGAGGCCTATTTCCTCGGCTCCTATGCGCCGATGAAGATCGCCCATGCGCCGAGCCACTACCTCAAGATGATGCATTTCGACACGGTGACTTATCACGCGCCGGCGGCGCGGCTCGTGCTCGACACGGTCGGTGCCGACCATGTGCTCTACGGCAGCGATGCGCCGCCGCTCACCTCGCTCAAGCCGCGCGCGATCAAGCTGATCGAGGATCTGGGCCTGCCGGCGCGCGACCGCGAGGCGGTGTTCTGGCGCAATGCCGCCGCGCTGCTGAAGCTGCCGTTTGCAAACGAGAAGGCCGCATGAGCGCAAGCCTGCAATCTCTTTTCGTGGGGTGCGTCGGCCTCGCGCTCGTCGGCCCGCCGGTCGCCGCGCAGGATTATCCGGCCCGGCCGATGCGCGTCATCACCGCGACCAGCGCCGGTGGTACCAGCGACATCTTCATGCGCGTGGTCGGCGAGGAGATCCAGAAGCGCTGGGGCCAGCCGCTCATCATCGAGAATCGTCCGGGCGGCGGCATGACCAATCGGCGGGCGCGCCTGCGCCGAGGCGCCGAATGACGGCTACACGATCTGCATCCTGCCGGTGGAGACGCTCGCCTATAACCCGTTCCTGTTCAAGAAGCTCCCGTACGATCCGGAGAAGGATTTCGCGCCGATCACCAACCCGTTCTTCAACACCCAGGTGCTGGTGGCAAGCGCGGCCCTCGGCGTCACGACGCTGGACGCGCTTGCCGCCTATTCGAAACAGAAGGCCGGGACCCTGAGCTACACCGTCCCGTCCGTCCCGCTCGCCCTGTTCATGGATCACTGGAAGAAGGAAAGCGGCGCCGACCTGGTGAAGGTCCCGTTCAAGGGGGGCGGCGAGGCGGTCAACGGCGTGCTCTCCGGGGCGACGCCGGTCGCCTTCTTTGGCCTCGCCAACTGGATCACCCACATCCGCGGCGGGACCGTGAAGGCGATCGCGGTCGATGGCGATGCCCGCTCGCCGCTGCTGCCGGAGGTGCCGACCTTGCGCGAGCTCGGCTACCGCGGGCCCCTGACCCGCGTGTATTTCGGCATCGTGGCGCCGTCCGGCACGCCGCCCGCGATCATCGCCCGGTTGCGCGACGAGCTGACCCGGATCGGCGGCGAGGCGGCGTTCCGCCAGAAGCGCCTGATCGACGTCGGGCTCGAGCCGGTGTTCGACACCCCCGAGGCGTTCGCCGCCTTCCTCAAGCAGGACCGGGCGGCCTCCGAGCGTATCGTCAGGGAGGCAGGATTGGAGCCGCAGTAGGGGTGCCTGATGTCGTCATGGCCGGCCTTGTGCCGGCCATCTCGTTTAGGTGGGCAGTGCATGGCTGATCGGGATCGCCGGGACAAGCCCGGCGATGGCGAGCAAGGAAGTCTGCCACGACTCGGCCACTTTGCGTTCATAGAAGGTTCACCGGGCGCGACATATTGGAAACGGCCATGCCGGCTGGAATCTGGATCGCTCCCGCGCTGACCTTTGCCATGTTGACGGTCGATCCGGTGGCGGCAGCCGACCGGCGCTGTCTCAGCAAGGAGCAGCAACGCACAGCCATCGCCAGCGGCAAAGCGGTACGGCTCGCCGTCGCCCTCAAGGCGGTCAAGCGGCGGGGCGACGTGGTGCGCGCCCGCCTGTGCGAAAGCCAGAATGGCCTCGTCTATATGCTGACAGTGCTCGCGCGGGATGGCAAAGTAACCCGCGTCACCGTCGATGCCACGTCGGGCTCGGTCCTGACCGGCGGGTGAGGGGGAGGATAGAGTGCGGCTCCTCGTGATCGAGGACGATCCTGATCTCAATCGTCAGCTGGCGACAGCACTCACCGATGCGGGCTATGTGGTCGACCGCGCCTTCGACGGCGAGGAGGGTCATTACCTCGGCGAGACCGAGCCCTATGACGCGGTGATCCTCGACATCGGCCTGCCCAAGATGGACGGCATCTCGGTGCTCGAGGCATGGCGCCGCGCCGGGCGAGCCATGCCGGTGCTGATGCTGACCGCGCGCGACCGCTGGAGCGACAAGGTCCAGGGCTTCGATGCGGGCGCCGACGACTACGTGCCCAAGCCGTTCCATCTCGAGGAAGTGCTCGCCCGCGTGCGCGCGTTGCTGCGCCGCTCCGCCGGCCATGCCAAGAGCGAGTTCAACTGCGGCAGCGTGCGCCTCGACACGCGCACCGGCCGGGTGACGGTCGACGGCAATCCGGTGAAGCTCACCTCGCACGAATACCGGCTGCTCTCCTACCTGATGCACCATACCGGCCGCGTCGTCTCCCGCACCGAGCTGGTGGAGCACCTGTACGACCAGGACTTCGACCGCGACTCCAACACCATCGAGGTGTTCGTCGGCCGCATCCGCAAGAAGCTCGGCGTCGAAATCATCCAGACCGTGCGCGGGCTCGGGTATCTGCTCACGCCTCCGAGCGATGCGCGCTAGCTGTGAACTGTCAGGAGGTTGTCCATTCGATCCGAACCGGGAACGCTGAAGTCGCCAAACACCAGCGATTCGCGGAGGACCGAATGGACACCCACAAGAATGCTCGCCTGACGCCGAAAGGTCGAGAGGGGATGGTTCTGGCGGTGGTGCATGGCGGGCTGACCAGAGCCGCCGCCGCCCGCCAGTACAACACCACATCGAAGACAGTCAGCAAGTGGGTCGATCGTTTCCATGCCGAAGGGAGGGATGGTCTCAACGACCGATCCTCAAGGCCCCTTTCATCGCCCAGCCGAACCCCGCCCGCCACATGTGCTGCCGTTGAAGGCTTACGCCGCCAGCGCTACATCCAAACGCATATCGCAAGTCAGATCGGCATCTCCCCGTCCACCGTCTCGCGCATTCTCAAGCGCTGCGGCCTGAGCTTGCTGTCCGCTCTTGAGCCTCAGAAGCCCCGCCCCCGTTACGAGCGCGCCAGCCCCGGCGAGATCGTCCACCTGGACATCAAAAAGCTGGGCCGGTTCAATGCGGTAGGTCACCGCATCACAGGCGATAAAAGGCAGCCGAATGCCACACGGGGGGTGGGTTGGGAGTTCGCTCATGTCGCCATCGACGATCATTCCCGCGTGGCCACCGCTGAGATCTTCCCCGACGAGAGGAAGGAAAGCGCCGTTGCCTTTCTCCTTAACGCCGTCGCCTACTTTGCGCGTCTTGGCGTCACCGTCGATCGCGTCATGACGGACAACGGCAGCTGCTATCGCTCAATGGCCTTCGCACGTGCCTGCGCTCAGCTCGGCATCAAGCACCTCAGGACCAAGCCATACACGCCACAGACCAACGGCAAGGCCGAACGCTTCATCCAGACCGCGCTCCGAGAATGGGCCTATGCCACGGCTTTCGAGCATTCAGATCAGAGGCGTGGCGCGCTGCCTCTCTGGCTGCACCGCTACAACTGGCATAGGCCTCATGCTAGCCTTGATAAGAATACGCCAATCAGCCGTCTCGGCTTCACCAGGAAGAACGTCCTGACACTTCACAGCTAGCCCGGGTGTGAGAAATGCGGGCTAACTCGCTCGCGCTGCGCCTCTTCCTCTCCGCCACCATCTGGACCGTGGTGATCCTGATGATCACCGGGGTTGCGCTGTCTTCGCTCTACCAGCAATCGGTCGAGCGGGCGTTCGACCGCCGCCTCGGCGTCTATCTCAAGACGCTGATCGCCGACGTCGCCTCGCCCGAGGAGGCGGGGGAGAAGTTCGGGCAGCTGGGCGAACCGCTGTTCGAGCTGCCGCTGTCCGGCTGGTACTGGCAGGTGAGCCGGCTCAATGCGCCGCGGCCGGACGTGCGTGCTTCGCGCTCGCTGTGGGACGCGAGCCTGCCGCACCTCGAGGACCAGGGCGTCGCGGCGAGCAGCGACGGCACGCGTCGCGACTATGTCGGCGGCCCGGAGGACCAGCGCCTGCGCCTGGTCGAGCGCACCATCGATCTCGGCGAGGAAGGCCGTTACCTGGTTGCGGTCGCCGGCGATCCGGTCGAGATCGACCAGGAGATCCGCGCCTTCGACAAGGCGCTGGCGATCACCTTCGGGGCGCTCACCGTCGTGCTGCTGCTCACCACCCTGTTCCAGGTCCGCTTCGGGCTGGCGCCGCTTAAGCGCATCTCCGAGAGCCTCGCCGCCATCCGTGCCGGCACCGCCGAGCGCCTCGAAGGCGCCTTCCCCGACGAGATCGCGCCGCTTGCGCGCGAGACCAATGCGCTGATCGACGCCAACCGCGAGATCGTCGAGCGCGCGCGCACCCATGTCGGCAATCTCGCCCATGCGCTCAAGACGCCGCTCTCGGTCATCGTCAACGAGGCGGGCTCGCGCTCCGATGCCCTCGCCGGCAAGGTGCGCGAGCAGACCGACATCATGCGCGACCAGATCACGCGCCATCTC
The DNA here is from genome assembly GCA_963777755.1 of uncultured Alphaproteobacteria bacterium. Lineage (GTDB taxonomy): Bacteria > Pseudomonadota > Alphaproteobacteria > Rhizobiales > Xanthobacteraceae > DATFWC01. The sequence continues at coordinate 392,110 of CAVZSC010000032.1, read as the reverse complement.
GAGCGGGCTCGGCTCGCCGCGCGCACGACCGTGGTCGGTACCGTCACCGAGGTCGGCCCGATCGTCACCGCGCTCGCCCGCACCATGGAGAAGATCCACCACGCCCGCGGCATCGCCATCGACATCGACGCGCCGCGCGCGGCGCGCTTCCGTGGCGAGCGCCAGGACCTCGAGGAGATGGTCGGCAACCTGGTGGACAATGCCTGCAAGTGGGCGCAGTCGCGGGTGAACGTCGAGGTGGTGCCGGCGGGCTCCGCGACGGCAGGCGCCGCGCCGGCGGAGCGGACACCCGTGCTTCGCCTCGTGGTCGACGACGATGGGCCGGGCCTCACGGCGACCGAGCGTGCCCAGGTCGGCAACCGCGGCCGCCGCCTCGACGAGACCAAGCCGGGCTCCGGCCTCGGGCTTTCGATCGTGGTCGAGCTGGCGCAGCTCTACGGCGGCGAGCTGGTGCTGGGCACGGCGCCGATCGGCGGCCTGCGCGCCGAGCTGGTGTTGCCGGCGGCGTGAAAGGCGGGAGTCGGCGCTGCCGCGCATGCTGCCGGTTCCCTCCCCCTTGTGGGGCAGGGTTAGGGGTGACACCAAGTGCCGAGGCCAGATCGGCCCCCCACCCCAACCCTCCCCCGCAAGGGGGGAGGGAGCGTGCATGCGCAAGCGGCATTAACCCGCAAATCAGAGTTTCGCCCTAATCCTCGGTCTAGGGTGCGGCTTGCGGCCCGGCGGGCCTGCGTAACGGAGGGGATCGGGCGTTCCATGCGTTCCACCAGACTGATGCTGTGTGCAGTCCTTGTCGCCGCCATGACGGTCGCCGGCTGCGCCAATGATCCCTATGCACCGAACCAGAATACCGGAGCGGTGGCGGGCGCCCTGACCGGCGGCGCGGTCGGCGCCATCCTCGGCGGCCGCGGGACGGGAAGCCGGATTGCCGGCGCCGCCATCGGGGCGGCCGCCGGCGGCCTCCTGGGCAGCGCCATCGGCGCCTCGCTCGACGAGCAGGACCGCCAGATGGCCTATGCGGCCGAGATGCAGGCACTGGAAAGCGGCGCCCCCGGCGCCCCGGTCGGCTGGCGCAGCGACCATAGCGAATATTACGGAACCATCGTGCCCGGGCCTTATTATTCGCGCGCCGGCGCCCGCTGTCGCGAATACAGCCATACCATCTATGTCCGCGGCCGGCCCGAGATCGCGCGCGGCACCGCTTGCCGCAATCCCGACGGCTCGTGGACCCCGGTCAGCTGACGACGCATTGGCATCGCTAAGGCCGGCCATCAAAGGCACGGCTGTGCCGAGGCTGTTAACGATTCCGCGCGATCGGCGCCCGGTCCGCCGCATCCTAAAGGGCTTCTTAACGGCCGCGCGCTAAGTTGATCGCCTGACGTCAGTGAAATCCCCGATGGGTGGCGAGATGGCCGACGACAAGGCCCTCGAGAAATTGCGTGCGTATCTGCGCGAGCTCACGCCGCAGGCCCGCGCTTTGCTGCTCAATTCGCTGGAGCGCGGGGAGCTCAGCGGCGCGCAGGTTCCCGGTAGCAACCTCGTTCTCGAGGAACTGCGGCGCGAGCTGCGCAATTCCGATCACAAGGAGAGCCTCGACCAGGAGCTCGAGCGCATCGGCACGCCGGCGCGCCTGTTCTTCAAACCGATTGAGCCCTACCTGGTTGACGACTCGCCTGATCACGTCCATCGCGGCCGCGTTCCGCGCGCGGTGCTTGAGCCGATCTGGCAATGGATTGGCCGCGACCTCATGCCGGGCGAGACCAAGGCCTATTCCGAGGAGATCGCGCGGCGGCTCGTGGCCAATGATCGCCACACCTCCGAGCGCCTCGCGCGCGCCTTTCAGGACCAGGCGGCGGAGGGCATGCGCGATGCCCTCAACGCCGTCGAAGGGGATGGCAAGGCGCGCCAGCGGCTGATCGCCCAGATCGGCACCCCGCGCGCGCTCGACGATCTGCGTGAGGTCATGGGCATCCTGCGCGCGCGCGACGCGCTCGCGGTGTTCGGCTCGCGCCTGCCGGCGCAGATCCGCAACCTCGCCGACGATCAGCTCGAGAACGTGAAGGCGCTGCTCGATTCGCCGGTCGGCGGGCATCCCGACGTGTTCGTCTATGCGCTGATCCTGGTGATGGGCCGCCTCGCCGTGCCGTGGCAACTGGTGCGGCTCGCCACCAAGGCGGCCGAGAGCGATGCCGCCGCCAAGGTCGCAGGCAGCAACTACGCGGTCGCCGTATTGATCGTCCTCGCCGAAATGGAGCGCCTGGTCGCCGCGCTGCGCGACCACGTCAGGCGCGGCCAGTTCGTCCCGGTCGGCGAAATGCTCAAGGACATCCACGACGGCGCCCGCTTGCTGCGCACCGAGATGGACCTGTCGGGCAATTCGCCGTGGGCACGCCAGCTGGCCAATATCCGCAGCGAGGTGTCGAAGCTGATCAAGGCCGAGATCGAGACGGTTCCGGGCCGCATGCGGCGCCTGTTGCGGGTGCGCCCGGCGAGTGAGATGGGGCGCGGCGGCTTGCTCGACGCCGGCGAGGTCGAGGAGATCGAGGCGCTGATCGAGTTCGTCGGCCTATGCCGCAACTATGCGAGCGAGCTCGCCATCAACGAGGTGACGCTGCGCGTCCATTCCGAGCTGCAGAACTATTTCGAGACCTCCACCGCACCGCTGCTCGACAGTTTGCGCACCGGCGACGAGGCGCATCGTCCGTTCCGCCAGTCGCAGGTCGACGCCGCCGTCCGCTTCTCCGGCAAGGTGTTCGGCGCAAGCTATGCATCGCTGCTCGCCAAGGCGGCCGAGGTCGCCGCCCAGGGTGGCGAGCGCAAGGCCGTGAAGGCCTGAGGCACCTGGCCCGCATTTCTCACACTCCCGCGACTGGTTCCACCGCCGGGATTACTGGATCCCGGATCGGCTCGCGATCTCGCCGTCCGGGATGACCACGCCGTGAGGGTCCCCTCCGGTACATTCCGTATCCGTCGTGATGCTTTTGGGCGTTGCGGCGGCCATTCTGCCGTGATGTAACCCCACATCAGCATGCCGCGTCCGGCTCCGCTGACGGCGTGCGGCGGTTCGTCGCCTGCGGCCTCGGCGGCTCCCGGCGCGCCGGTCGGTTTCTGTAGGATGAGTCGATGATTCTGTGGGTCGTGCTGGCGCTGATGACGGCTGCGGCGGTTGCCACCGTGCTATGGCCGCTCGCCCGCGCTACGCCGAGCAAGGGAGCGGCCCCCGCGGATGCCGCGCCCGCATCCGCCAATGAGATTGCGGTCTATCGCGACCAGCTCGCCGAGGTCGACCGCGACCGCGCCGCCGGCCGGATCGGCGAAGCCGAAGCCGCCGCGGCGCGGCTCGAGGTCTCGCGTCGCCTGCTGGCGGCCGCCGACAAGGTCGAGGCCGAGGCGCCGGCGGCCCCGGTGGCGTCGCGCCGCCGCGCCGCCGCGCTCGCCTCGGTGACGCTGCTTCCGCTCGGTGCCCTCGGTCTCTACCTCTGGCTCGGCTCGCCCGACCTGCCTGGCGAGCCGGTGGCGAGCCGTCAGCAGATGCCGGCCAACCACCAGTCGCTCGCCAACTTGCTCACCCAGGTCGAGCAGCACGTGGCGCGCAATCCGGACGACGGGCGCGGCTGGGAAGTGCTCGCGCCCGTCTACCTCCGGCTCGGCCGCTTCGCCGATGCGGTGACGGCCCGCCGCAACGCGCTTCGCCTGCTCGGCGCCACCGCGGAACGCGAATCCGATCTCGGTGAGGCGCTGACCGCCGAGGCCAACGGCGTCGTGACGCAGGACGCCAAGGCCGCCTTCGAGCGTTCGCTCAAGCTCGATGCCGCCGACGTGCGCTCGCGCTTCTTCCTCGGGCTCGCCGCCGAGCAGGACGGACGACGCGGCGACGCGGCGAAGATCTGGCGCGAGCTCGTTGCCGGCGCCCCGGCCGATGCGTCCTGGGTCGAGTTCGTCAAGACGGCGCTCGCGCGCGTCGAAGGCGCAGGCCCGCTGGCGGCCATGCCGAAGGGTCGTGGCCCGGATGGAGCCGAGCGCAATCCGGGGCAAGGCGGTGCCGGGCCGAGCCGCGAGGACATGGCGGCCGCATCCGAGCTCACCCCTGAGCAGCGCAGCGAGATGATCCGCGGCATGGTCGATCGGCTGGCCGAGCGCCTCAAGCGCGACGGCTCCGACGTCGAGGGGTGGCTGCGCCTCGTGCGCGCCTATGCGGTGCTGGGCGACCGCGACAAGGCGCGCGCGGCCGCTACCGATGCGCGCCGCGCGCTCGCGCCGGAGCCCGACAAGATCCGCCGCCTCGACGAGCTGGTGAAGGGATTGGGTTTGGAAGGATAACGGATGACCCGCAAGCAGCGACGTCTCGTCATGATCGGGTGCGGCCTCGCCGTGCTCGGCGTCGCCGCCGCGCTCGTGCTCGGCGCGCTCAAGGACTCGATCGTGTTCTTCAACTCGCCGACCGACGTGGTGGAGAAGAACGTCGCGCCCGGCAAGCGCATCCGCCTCGGCGGCATCGTACAGCCGGGCAGCCTCAGCCGCGGCGAGAACCTCACCGTCCGCTTCGAGGTCACCGACGGCAACCGCGCTGTCCCGGTGACCTACACGGGGCTGTTGCCCGATCTATTCCGCGAAGGGCAGGGCGTGGTGACCGAAGGCGCGCTCGACAATGCCGGGCTGTTCCGCGCCGACGCCGTGCTCGCCAAGCATGACGAGAACTACATGCCGAAGGACGTGGCCGATGCCCTGAAGAAACAGGGCCACTGGGTCGACGACTACCAGAAGAAGGGCGCCGCAGTGCCGAGCGCGTCAGCGCCGATCGCCACAACCGAAGGGAAGCCCCGATGATCGCCGAGCTCGGCCACTATGCGCTTGTTCTCGCGCTCGCCCTCTCTCTGGTGCAGGCCGTGGTGCCGATGTGGGGCGCCCGCGTGCGCGACGGTGCGCTGATGGCGGTCGCGGTGCCGACCGCGCTCGGCCAGTTCGGTTTCATCGCCGTCTCCTTCGCGGCGCTCACCGCCTGCTACGTCGCCTCGGATTTCTCCGTGCTCAATGTCGCGCAGAATTCCCACTCGGCGCAGCCGCTGATCTACAAGTTCACCAGCGTGTGGGGGAACCACGAAGGCTCCATGCTGCTGTGGGTGCTGATCCTCGCGTTGTTCGGCGCGCTGGTCGCCGCGTTCGGCCGCAATCTCCCCGCCACGCTCAAGGCCAACGTGCTCGGCATCCAGTCGTTGATCGCCGCCGCCTTCTTGCTGTTCATCCTCCTCACCTCCAATCCGTTCCTGCGCCTTGCCGAGGCGCCGATGGAGGGGCGCGACCTCAACCCGATCCTGCAGGACATCGGCCTGGCGGTGCATCCGCCGCTGCTCTATCTCGGCTATGTCGGCTTCTCCATCACCTTCTCGTTCGCCGCCGCCGCGCTGATCGACGGCCGCATCGATCCCGCCTGGGCGCGCTGGGTGCGTCCGTGGACGCTGGTCGCCTGGATGTTCCTCACCGCCGGCATCGCCATGGGCTCCTACTGGGCCTACTACGAGCTCGGCTGGGGCGGCTGGTGGTTCTGGGACCCGGTGGAGAACGCCTCGTTCATGCCGTGGCTCGCCGGCACGGCGATGCTCCATTCCGCCCTTGTCATGGAGAAGCGCGACGCGCTCAAGGTGTGGACCATCCTGCTCGCCGTCATCGCCTTCTCGCTCTCGCTGATCGGCACCTTCCTGGTGCGCTCGGGCGTGCTCACCTCGGTGCACACCTTCGCCAACGATCCGGCGCGCGGCGTGTTCATCCTGATGATCCTGGTCATGTTCATCGGCGGCGCGTTCGCGCTGTTCGCCTGGCGCGCGGCGCTGCTCAAGCAGGGCGGCCTGTTCGCGCCGGTCTCGCGCGAGGGCGCGCTCGTGCTCAACAACCTGTTCCTCACCACCGCCTGCGCGACCGTGTTCGTCGGCACCCTCTATCCGCTCGCGCTCGAGGCGATCACCGGCGACAAGATCTCGGTCGGCGCGCCGTTCTTCAACGCCACCTTCGGCCCGCTGATGGTGCCGGTGCTGCTCGCCATGCCGTTCGGCCCGCTGCTCGCGTGGAAGCGTGGCGATCTCTTCGGCGTTGCCCAACGCCTCGTCATCGCCTTCGCGATCGGCGTGATCGGCATCGCCGCCACCTTCGTGGCCGAGGGCGGCAAGCCGGTCCTCGCGCCGTTCGCGGTCGCCCTTGCGCTGTTCGTGATGGCGGGCGCGCTCACCGACCTCGCCGAGCGCACCGGCCTGTTCCGCGTGCCGCCCGCGACTGTGCTTGCCCGCGCCGCCGGGCTGCCGCGCTCGACCTGGGGCGGCGCGCTTGCGCATTTCGGCATCGGCGTCACCTTGCTCGGCATCGTCGGCGAGACCGGCTGGAGCTCGGAGCGCATCGTCACGCTCAAGCCCGGCCAGGTGGTGTCGATCCGCCACTACGACCTCACCTTCGACGGCATGACCCCGCGTCAAGGGCCCAACTACCGCGAGCTCTCCGCCCGCTTCACGGTACGGCGCGGCAACGACGTGCTGGGCGTGCTCGAGCCGGCCAAGCGCTCGTTCGCCGTGCGCGAGATGAGCACCACCGAGGCGGCGCTGCTCACCCGCGGCTTCAGCCAGCTCTACCTCTCGCTCGGCGACCAGAATCCGGACGGCTCGCTCGCGATCCGCCTCTACCACAAGCCGCTGGTGCTGCTGATCTGGCTCGGCGCTCTGGTGATGGTGGCCGGCGGCGGGTTGTCGCTGTCCGACCGCCGCCTGCGCGTCGGCGCGCCGCGGCCCGCCCGCGCCCGCACCGCCATGCAGCCGGCGGAGTAGGGACAGTGCTCGTGTTATCCGTCACCCTGAGGAGCGCTCCTCTCTCTTCGAGAGGAGCGCCTCGAAGGGCGGCGGCCCGGGCCGTGCACGTCCTGCTCATGCTCCTCTGCCTCGCCGCGCTGCTCGGCCCTGCCAACGCCGTGCAACCCGACGAAGTGCTGCCCGATCCCGCGCTCGAGCAGCGCGCGCGCACGCTCTCGCGCGATTTGCGTTGCATGGTGTGCCAGAACCAGTCGATCGACGATTCGGATGCGCCCCTCGCCCGCGACCTGCGCCTCCTGGTCCGCGAGCGTCTCACTGCCGGCGACAACGACGGCCAGGTGATCGACTACCTTGTCTCCCGCTACGGGGAATTCGTGCTGCTCAAGCCGCGCGTCGCCTGGAACACCGCCATCTTGTGGGGCGCCCCGGTGATCCTGCTCGCCCTCGGCGTCCTGATCCTCGTGGGGTTCGCGCGCCGTCGCGCCGCACCGGCCGCGGCATCCGGCGCAGCCGCGCTGAGCCCGGCCGAGCAGGCGCGCCTCGACGAGATTGCCCGCCGCGATCCGTAGCAGCCGCTCGTCTCGCGTCGTTGGCGGCGCTCCGGCTTTGTAGGGGCGACCCCTCGCCCTGAGGCGCTCGGCGCATCCTCACCCTGAGGCGCGCTCCGCTCTCTTCGAGCGGAGCGCCTCGAAGGGCATGCGCCGAGCGCAGAAGGGTGGTCGCCCACTTCTTGCTGTTGCAATCACTCCGTTGTGTCGGCATCGCCTCGCGCCGGCAGGAACCCGGCCGCACACATCGTGTTATCCGCATGCAAGGAAGTCAGGTCGTGTTGTGCAGGATCATGGCGGTGAGCGCGCAATGACGGATCGGGAGCACGCATTGCGCTATTGGTCGGCCCGATTCTCCGTTCCCATCGAGGAGCTTCGCCTCACGTGGCGGCTCTATTCCCTGTTGAACGGCAGCGTGCACGGCGTCGCGCCCAAATCGAGGACCTCCGATGTCGGATAAGGCGATGCCACTGACGGATACGATTCCGCTGCCGCGACAAATTCGCACCAGCGGCGGTCGCGTGCGCGCCGCCGTCCGCACGGTGACGGAAGCCCTCCGCCTGATCGACGATGACCTTCCGGCCGAGTTGCGTGGTCTGCCGCGTTGGACCTTCGCCAAGGCGCTACTTCAGGAGGCCGCCCGCACACGCGCGAAGCGGGACGTCGCGACCGCCGCTCGCCAGCTGCGGCAGGCGCTGGGCAACGAGGGCTGGCTCGCGCCCTGAGTTCGACCGATTTCATGAAAAAAGCCGCCCGCGATGGCAGGCGGCAGTGGGGGCGACCCTCTGAGGCGCTCGGCGCACTCTTCGTGCGCCGAGCCTCGAAGGATGGTCGCCCCACGCTCGTGAGGCGTCCACGACGGACGCCCCACGTTGCTTCAGCCGCCGACCTCTACGCGGCCGATCGACGGTAGAGCTCGCGCTCGCGGCGCACCTGGTCGGCCGTGTAGGCGGGCGCGCTCGGATCGTATCCCTTCCACCCGCTCTTGCGGTACGCAGTCCCGCGGTCGCGGATGTTGACGGCGTTACGCTCCAGGATCGCTTCCACGCGTGCCCGTTCGGCCTCCGGCACGCGCGCCGTCACGAGCGTGCCGCCGCGCCGGAGGCCTTCCGCGTAGACGTGCGCATCGTCTTCGCCGATGCCGGCCTGGCTGAGCGCGCCGATGATACCGCCGGTCGCACCGCCAGCCGCCAAGCCGGCCGCCGTTGCGGCAAGCCAGCCTGCCGCCACAACCGGCCCGATGCCGGGAATCGCCAGCATGCCGAGGCCCGCCAGCAGGCCGGCCGTCCCGCCGACTGCCGCGCCGATCCCTGCACCGGCAGCCGCGCCCTCGGCGCGGTCGTCGGTGCCGTCACGGTCGCGGTCGATGCGGCCGGACGCCCGTGCCTCCTTGTCGCGGTCGCCCGAATACCAGTTGTCGGCATTGCTGGCGACCAGGCTGATGTCGTCGCGGCGAATGCCGGCGCTCTCGAGCTGGCGCACGGCTTGCGTCGCCGTCGCGTAGTCGTCGTACAGACGTGAAATCGTAACGGTCATAGTGTCTCCATGGGAAATCGTTGGCCGCGCGTTCGATCGAACGCGGGCGGTTGAGCTCTGGATTGTCGGATTGCGCGTCAGCGGGCGATGACGTTGCCCTGGAAGTCGAGGCTGACGGTGACGGGCTTGCCGTCCTTCATCGCCTTGCCGCGCCAGACGCCGTTGTCGTCCTTCTTGAGCTCTGACACGTTCTTGTAGCCGCTGTCCTCGAGGCGGGATTTCGCCTGGCCCTCGGTGAAGCTGTTGGCGCCGGCGACCGGCTGGTTCGAATTGTTCGCGCCGGTGGTGTTGACCGCCGGGTTGTTCGGGCCGGATTGCGCCGGCGGGTTCGGGCTCTGAGCATGTGCGGCGCCCACTGTGAGTGCGAGGGCTGCCGCGACGACGAGACTCTTGTTCATGTCTGTTCCTCTCTGTGTCCCCTCACGCACACAACAGTCTCGTCACCTGCGGGTTCCGCCGTCGCACGCGATGTGGTCGAAGGACGTGAAAAAGGCGAATGGCGAAGCGAGCTGCACGCTCGTCTTCGCCACTCGCCACGGGCTATTCGCCTGTTGGCTATTCGATCACTTCGACGATGCGGTGCGACCGATCGACCAGCACGGGTCGCTCGTTGACGACCGTGTAGCGGTACCCGCGCACGCCGTACTCGGCCGGCACTTCGTAGTATTGCACGCCGTCGGTCGGCAGCTGCGCGCCGACGCGGACCTGTTCGCGATACGCGTAGGACGGACGGCGCTGCTCCACCACGTAGGTGCGGAAGCGCGGCCGTTGCTCGACGCCGAGCACGCCGGCGACTCCGCCCGCCACGCCGCCGACGACGCCGCCCACGATCGCTCCCGGCACGCCCGCCGCCGCGCCGCCTTGCGCTGCGCCTTCGGCGGCGCCGCCCGGCACGCCCTGAGCCTGCGCGAGTCCCGGCAGCGCCAGCACGGCCGCTACGCTGATGACCATCAATGCATTGTGTCTCATTGCCGTTCTCCCTGTTATGGACCGGGACTAACGCGGCCGTGCTGTCGATGTTCCTTCACGTCCTGCGCATCGCGCAGCACGCGGCCATTCACCGCGCGAACACGTCTCGTTGATCGCGGGCGCTGGAACTTTGCGTCGTTCGTCAGGTTGGTGCGGCGACCCGCAACAGAGGAGAGTCGCAATGGACAAGGACCGCATCAAAGGCTCGGCCGAACAGGCCAAAGGCAAGGTGAAGGAAGTCGTCGGCAAGGTTACGGGCGATTCCAAGACGGAGGCGGAAGGCAAGGCCGATCAGGTGAAGGGCAAGATCCGCAACACGGTCGGCGGAGTGAAGGACTCGTTGCGCGGCGAGTGATAACGCGCCTTTAACCATGGATCGTCGCTTGGCGCATGACCCGGCACTATCTCGCCGGGCCGTGCGGCGAGCGTGAGGGAAAAGCTTTTCCTTTCATTCAATTTCATCGTTCTGCTTTGCCAATCGTTAGCGCCCCTGTGCTTCCATCCGCGTCCGGAGGCGCGCGATGCATATCATTTTACCTGTCGTCATGTTGGCGCTGGGCCTCGCCCTGTGGACCGCTCCGCCGGCGGTCGCGCAATCGTTCATCGACGCCTCGAAGCCGATGACCGGTAAATCGGAATTCGTGTTCAACGTCGACGGAACGCCGGCCGAGATGGGTGTCGCGGCGAAGGCCGAGCCGCCCGCGGAAGTGAGCCAGCCTGGGACGGCGCGCATGCGCGGCACCACGGCCAATGCTCCCGCCGACGGCAGCGGCAGCGCGAGCGACGGCGCGCGCCGCAATCGCTCCGTCTTCATCATGAGCCCCGGAGGCAGCGAGCCAAGGGGCCAGCAGGCTGGTGCGCAGCGCAAGGGCGTGATCGCCGCGGCGCCCCGCCGCTTCAGGTTCCGCCGCTGATCGACGGCAGCGGCGCTTGGTAGGGGCGACCCTCAATTGGCGCTAGGTTAGGCGAAACCTCGCGGTTGTCGTGCCCCGCGAAAGCGGGGCACCCAGTACTCCGCAGCCTCGACTTGGTGCCAAAACCTCGCCTCCGGGATTACTGGGTCCTCCGCTTGCGCGGAGGACGACAACCGAGAGGCATCGCCGGTCGCTTAACGTAACGCCAAATGAGGGGTGCACCTACTCCCCGATCCTCCCCTCGGCGTCCGCCCGAAACGTCCCGCTCGTCTTTCCCGCCAGCGTGCCCTTCTCCAGCCATTCCAGCGTGGCGCGCTTGAGCACGCGGTGCTGCTTTTCCCAGCCGACGAAATGCGTCGCGCAGGCGATCGCCACAAATGCCTTGTCGGTCGCGCCCAGATCCTCGTGCAGGTGGCGGTTGGAGGCCATGAGGTCGTCCTCCTCGCCCACCATGATCAGGGTCGGGACCTTGATCTTCGCCGCCGCGGCGGCGTTCCAGCCCCAGTAGGTGCGCGTCGGCGCCCGCAAAGCGCCCGGGCCCCATTGCGCGGCGAGCGGGTCGCTCTCCATGCTCAGCTTCCACATCAGCTCCGGCATGCCCGGCTCGATCGTGTCCTGGCATTTGACGGTGCCGAGCCAGCGCCGGCGCTCGCCCACCTCGCGCACCTGGATGTTCATCGGAAATCCCGGCTTCGGCAGCGCCGCCGGCGGCTCCGACGGGTTCCGGCGGTCGTAGTTCGACGAGGCGTGGACGATCCACCTGTCCACTTTGTCGGGGTGTCGCGCCAGATACGTCCCGGTGCGGATGCCGCCGCCCGACCAGCCGATCAGCGTGACCTTGTCGACGCCGCGCACGGCGCGGATGAAATCGACCACGCGGTCGATGTCGGCCGTCTCGCTGTCGCTCGACACGAGCTCGAACGGATAGCGCGGCGCGCACGGCGCCGCGAGATTGCGCCCCACGAGCAACGGCTGCTGGCGCGGGTTGAGATTGCACGGATCGTCCATCATCGGCCGGCCCGATTGGCCGTAGCCGGTCATGTCCATGGCGAAGGTCGCGTAGCCGGCGCGCGCCAGGTGCGCCATCCAGCTGTAGTCGCGATAGGGGACGTCGAACGCCACCGTCGCCGGGGAGAACCCGCCGTGCACGAACAGCACCACCTTGCCGGGGAGTGCCTTGCCGGCCTCCACGATCGCCGCCGACGACTTCTCCCGCACGAACAGGTCGACCGGCTTGCCCGCCGCCGCCGGCACCGTGCTCACATGCGACACCAGCCGGTCGATCGTGACGATGTCGTTGGCGAGGGTGGGGGCGGCGGGCGGCAAGGCCAGCAGCGCTCCCGCCGCCATAGCCCGGACAGGCAAGCGCGCGATCGTCACAATGCGCACGGTGAACCTCCCCTGATGGTTGCCCAAGTAGTCGCCGGCCGCTGGTCTCTCTCGTTGCCGCGAACCTTAGAGCATTCTCTGCCTCTCGTCCCATCCCCGGCGCGCAAGATGATCCAGTGCGTCGCTCGTTGTTCATGTGAGGACTAGATATTTCGGCGCTACGAAGGCAAGCCGCAGGCCTTTCTCGACTTCGTTGTGGCGCAGTACGTGAAGGAGGGGGTCGGGAGCTCGATCAGGAGAAGCCGGGAAATCTGCTGGAGCACGAGTGGGCATCCGGTTTGCGGGCCGTATCGGGCAAGCAAGAGGGCTGCCTCGACGCTGCGGCACAGCCGCAGTCCCGCTGACCTCGGGGTGCGCATCGCACAGATGCTGCCGTTTCGGTGGGCAGGACCGATACGGCAGTCGAATGGGCGCCCCGCGGGGGCGCCCTTCTCATCGTGTGCGCGATCGGGCCACCATGCGGGTCGCCCCGGCCGGTGACGGGTTTCGCCTCGCTCCGTTCACGCCGTGTTTTTCGGCCCGCGCTCGTAATCGCCGGGCGCCGAGTGGCCGCCGCCACCGCCGCCCTCATATCCGAAGTACCACCCGATCGCGACGCCGATCCCGACGCAATAGGCAAGCCAGGCAATCAAGCCGCCGTTCACGTCGTCCAGCTCGGCGTCCGCGAGCTCGCGCAGGTCAGAGGTGGCAAGGCTCGAATTGGTCATGCGATGCTACTCCTGTTCGTGTGCTCTGCCGGGTCAGTGATGGGAGAGCCCGGCAGTGAGCTTCGGTCGGCCGGACGATGCACGCGGTTCATCACCTCATGCAAATCGTTCGGATGAAAACATCAGCCGAACGAATGACATCGACCGCGCGAATGGCAGGTGAGTGTGTCGAAGCGACATGATGATCACGCGCGTCTTCGCATCGCCCGTCGCGCACGTGAGACTGTCGCGCTGCGATGCCGCACGGACTCATGGCGCCGAACCCATGCAGAGCGGGGCGCCCATTGCGGGCGCCCCGACGTTACGATCCCGGCTCACGGCAGCCAGGGTGGCGCGTTGACGCCGCCGCCTGCACCGCCGATGCCACCACCACCGCCGATCACGATGTCGTCGAGGATCGACGTCATGACCATGATGTCGCTGGTGCCGAGCGTCGGGACGTCCTGCAGCCGCACGATCGGCGTCGCGCTGGTGATGCGATTGTACCAGTCGTAATAGTCGTCTTCGTAGAACGCCTGGGTCGTGATGCGGTAGAGGGTGTGGTCGAACTCGTTGTAGGCGATCCGGTCGCCGGCCGGGCCGTCGTAGGTGTAATAGACGGCGTTCACCAGCGACCCCTCGTGATCGAGCGTCTGCAGCTGGCCGTCGTTGCCGAACACGTTCGAGCCGAAGCCCGAGAGGCAGATGCGATCGACGCCACGCTGGAAGTCGCTGACGTCGTCGGCATAGCCGCCCGACGCGAACACGAACGTGTCGGCACCGGCGCCGCCGCCCATGTGATCCCAGCCGTTGCCGCCCAGGAGCATGTCGTTGCCGCCCTGGCCGAACACCCAGTCGTCGCCGTTGCCGCCGTAGACCGTGTTGCTGGCGTTGTCGCCGTTGATGATGTCGCCGTAGCTCGAGCCGAACACCTTCTCGATGCCCACGTAGGTATCGCCGCTGGCGTCGTTGGTGACGCCGCCGTTCGCCAGGTCGAGCATGACGCCGACGGTGGCTGACGCATAGCTCACCGCATCGATGCCGGCGCCGCCGACGAGGCGATCGGCGGACAGACGGGCCTATCCATCCGGCCGCGGCTCCTTAAGTCGGCTGGAGCGCGCAGCCGTTCAGGAGGTGGCGGGTGCCTGGTGACCCGCCGCGCAATGGGACGCGTGCGCGGATCACGTTCTCGACATCCGGCCCGTGAGCGAGAACGCAGCGAAGGCCCGGCGGTGCGCGCCGAGCTCTGTAGTTCTGTGGGGTGGGCGAGCGAATCGTCACAAACGATCGCCAGGAAGGCGCGCACGCGGGCTCTCCGCGGGGGCGAACCGCATGTCGTCCGGTGGGTAGGAGCGTTCAGTTCGCCGCTACCGCCGGGGAGGTGCCGCACGGACAGCAGGACGAAAAATTCAAATAAATCAATGCATAAGAAGTGAATAATGATTCACAGCTGTTGATTTTGGCAGAACGAACAGCGATTCGATTTATGCTGGTGTTTTCGCCTAAGCGGTTGACGCTGCGCGAACTTTTGCCTCAGCCGGCGACCTTACCAAAGTTTAATCCGCCCGACAGGACACGGTAAGGCTGGCCCCCCCATCTTGCTTCCCAACGACGCCGCAAGGTGGCCCCGAACTCCCGAATGGAGCACTGAGCCGATGTCTCTGATGACGCCCCGCACCTCAAGCCCGGCGCCGCGCAAGGTTCTCACCGCGCGCCGCCTGGTGCTGCTCGCCACGGTCGCCGGCCTCGGCGCCCTGACCTTGTTCAGCGGTTCGAGCGGGACCATCAGCATTCCATTCACGCCGCCGGCGAGCGCCCAGCAGGTGAGCGCCGAGCACGCCGCCCGCCCGACCGGCTTTGCCGACATCGTCGAGAAGGTGAAGCCGGCGGTGATCGGCGTGCGCGTCAAGACCGAGACGGTCTCGCAGCGCGAGCGCATGCAGTTCAACCAGCAGGATGACGACTCCGGGCTTCCGCCCGGGCTGGAGCAGTTCTTCCGCCGCTTCGGCATGCCCAACATGCCGGGCGAGCGCGACGGCCAGCGCAGCCCGCGCAACCGCGGCTTCAGCATGGCGCAGGGCTCCGGCTTCTTCATCTCGGCCGACGGCTATGCGGTGACCAACAATCACGTGGTCGAGCGCGGCAAGACCATCGAGATCCAGACCGATGACAACAAGACATACACCGCCAAGGTGATCGGCTCTGATCCCAAGACCGATCTGGCGCTGCTCAAGGTCGACGGCCGCACCGATTTCCCGTTCGTGAAGCTCGGCGACAAGCAGCCGCGCATCGGCGATTGGGTGATCGCCGTCGGAAATCCTTTCGGCCTCGGCGGCACGGTGACGGCCGGCATCGTCTCGGCGCGCGGGCGCGACATCGGCGCCGGCCCCTATGACGACTTCATCCAGATCGACGCCCCGGTGAACAAGGGCAACTCCGGCGGGCCGACCTTCGACGTCGACGGCAACGTGATCGGCGTCAACACGGCGATCTTCTCGCCCAACGGCGGCTCGATCGGCATCGGCTTCGCCATTCCGGCCGAGACGGTGAAGACCGTGGTGGCGCAACTCAAGGAGCACGGTGCGGTGACGCGCGGGTGGATCGGCGTGCAGATCCAGCCGGTGACCGCCGACGTCGCCGACAGCCTCGGCCTCAAGAGCGCAGAAGGCGCGCTGGTCGCCGAGCCGCAGGCGAGCGGTCCCGCCGCCAAGGCCGGCATCGCCTCGGGCGACGTCATCACCTCGGTGAACGGCGAGAAGGTCAAGGATGCGCGCGATCTCGCCAAGAAGATCGGCGCGCTGGCGCCCGGCGCGACCGCCAAGCTCGTCGTGCTCTCCAAGGGCAAGGAGAAGACCGTGAGCGTGACGCTCGCGGACTATCCCAAGGACGCCAAGACGCGCGTCGGCGCGAACGACAAGTCGGAGAAGCAGAGCGGAACCGAGACCCATCTCGGCCTCACTCTGGCGCCGGCCGGCAACGTCGCCGGCAGCGGCGGCAAGGGAGTGGTGGTCACCGACGTCGAATCGGACGGCCCCGCCGCCGAGCGCGGCTTCAAGACCGGCGACGTGATTCTCGAGGTCGCCGGCAAGGAGGTGTCGAGCCCATCCGACGTGCGCACCGCGCTCAATGATGCTCGCACCGAGGGCAAGCGCACCGTGCTGATGCGGGTCAAGTCGGGCGAACTCGACCAAGTTCGTCGCGCTGCCGCTCGGCCGCGCGTAACCAGATAGGGCCGTGACGCCGGCATTCGTCGCCCCCGCCGGCGGAGCGAACCCTGAGGGGACGGGCCTCGTGCCCGTCCCCAACCCCGATCCGAGTCCGGGACCGGCTTCCCCGCCCCCCTCCGTCGGGTCCGGATTTCGGGCGAGAGGGCGGCTGCCTTGCGGCGCCGCCCTTTCGTTATTTAGTGTGCGCCCATGCGCCTCCTGATCGTCGAAGATGACCGCGACGCGGCGGAGTACCTGGTCAAGGCGTTCCGCGAGGTCGGCCACGTCGCCGATCACGCCGCCGACGGCGAGGACGGCCTGGCGATGGCGCTCGACGGCCAGTACGACGTGCTGATCGTCGACCGCATGCTGCCGAAGCTCGACGGGCTCGCGCTGATCGGCACGCTGCGGCAGAAAGGCATCGAAACGCCGGTGCTGATCCTGTCCGCGCTCGGCCAGGTCGACGATCGGGTGAAGGGGCTGCGCGCCGGCGGCGACGACTACCTGCCCAAGCCCTATTCGTTCTCCGAGTTGCTCGCCCGCATCGAGGTGCTGGCGCGCCGGCGCAGCGGGCGCGGCGAGGAGACCGTGTACCGGGTCGGCGACCTCGAGCTCGACCGCCTGTCCCACCGCGTCACCCGCGGCGACTCGGAGATCGTGCTGCAGCCGCGCGAGTTCCGCCTGCTCGAATACCTGATGAAGCACGGCGGCCAGGTCGTCACCCGCACCATGCTCCTGGAGAACGTGTGGGACTACCATTTCGACCCGCAGACCAACGTCATCGACGTGCACATGTCGCGCCTGCGCTCGAAGATCGACAAGGGCTTCGCGAGGCCGCTGCTGCACACCGTGCGCGGGGCCGGCTACGTGATCCGCGAGTCCAAGTGATGGCCTCGGGCGAAGCCGTTCGGATGAGCGGCCTCGGCAAGCTGCTGCGCACGACGGCCTTCAAGCTCTCGCTTGCCTATCTCACGGTGTTCGCGCTGTTCGCCGCGGTGCTGATCGGTTATTTCGCCTGGACCACCAGCCGCCTCATCACCCAGCAGATCACCGAGACGATCGACGCCGAGATCAACGGGCTTACCGAGCTCTACCAGCAGGGCGGCATCCGCCGGCTGGTGCTCCTGGTCGATGCCCGCTCGCGCCGGCCCGGCTCCAACCTCTACCTGGTCACCACGCCGGCCGGTGAAGGGCTTGCCGGCAACGTCGGCACGCTGCAGCCCGGGGTGCTCGACCAGCCCGGCCTGACTGAGACGAGCTATCGCCGGCTCGACGAGGCCGAGGAAGCGGAGCACCACGCGCTGGTGCGCGTGGTGCGCCTGTCCGGCGGCTTCCGCCTGCTGGTCGGGCGCGACCTCGAGGAGCGGGCGAGGCTCCACGACATCATCCTTACCGCCGCGCGCTGGTCGATCGCCGTCGTGGTCGTGCTCGGTCTGATCGGCGGGTTCTTCGTCGCCCGCCGCGTGCTCAAGCGCATCGACGCCATGACCGGGACGACCCGCACCATCATGGAAGGGAACCTGAGCGGCCGCCTGCCGATCGCCGGCACCGGCGACGAGCTCGACCGGCTGGCGGAGAACCTCAATGCCATGCTCGAGCGCATCGAGGCGCTGCTGCATGGCCTGCGTGAGGTCTCCGACAACATCGCGCACGACCTGCGCACGCCGCTCACGCGCCTGCGCAACCGTGCCGAGGAGGCGCTGCGCGCGGCCCGGGAGGAGGCCGACTACCGCGCCGCGCTGGAGAACGTGCTGGAGGAATCCGACGGGCTCATCCGCACGTTCAACGCGCTCCTGATGATCGCGCGCGCCGAATCCGGCGAGGCGGGCGACGACATGGCCGAGTTCGATGCCGCCGAGATCGTGCACGACGTCGCCGAGCTGTACGAGCCGCTCGCCGACGACAAGGGCCTCGTGCTCAAGACCGACGTGCAGGGGCAGACCCTGGTCAGGGGCAATCGCGAGCTGATCAGTCAGGCGCTGGCGAACCTGATTGACAATGCCATCAAGTATGCGGCGCCGAAGCACGCGGCGGCGACGCTGGCGCCGGCCGCGGCTGCGCCCGATACCGCGCCTGTGCTGCCCGATGCGCCGACCATCATCGTCAGCGCCGGGGTCGAGGGCGACCGCGTGCTCCTCGCCGTCGCCGATCGCGGCCCCGGCATACCGGCGGGCGATCGCGAGCGGGTGGTGGAGCGCTTCGTACGGCTCGAGCAGAGCCGCTCGCAGCCGGGCGCGGGGCTGGGCCTGAGCCTCGCCGCTGCCATGGCGCGGCTGCACCGGGGCGAGCTGCGCCTCGAGGACAACGGCCCCGGCCTCAGGGCGGTGCTGGTGCTGCCGCGGTCGTAGACTAATTCCGTTTGTTGCGGTGGCGCGTTTTGCTAGCGTGCGCGAATGACTCGCGCGCCCAGGCAATCTGCAAAGAAAAAGAGCGAAACCGACGGTTCGAGCCTTGCGGTGCGGGTCGTCGCGGCGACGCTCGCCTCGGAGCCCAAGGAGGCGCGCGCCAAGGTCGCGGCGTGGCTGTCCGATATCGGCCGTACCGCTGCCGGCAAGACGCTCAAGGAGGCGCTCGCCGGCTCGGAGGGCGTGCGCGCCCTCGTCGAGGGGCTTGCCGACGGCTCGCCCTATCTGTGGGAGCTCGCAAGCCAGGAGCCGGCGCGCCTCCTCGGCGTGCTGCGCGCCGACCCCGATGCTCGCCTCCAGGCTTTGATCGCCGAAACCGCCGCGGCGGTGGCGGCGACGGACGACGAGGCGGAAGCAATGCGGCTCCTGCGCCGCATGAAGCAGGAGGGCGCGCTCCTGGTCGCGTTCGCCGACATCGGCGGTGCGTGGCCGATGATGCGGGTGACCGAGGCGCTGACGCAACTGGCGGACGCAGCGATCAGCTTCGCCATCCGCTTCCTGATCCGCGGCGCCGCGGCGCAGGGAAAGCTGCAGGCGGTCGATCCCGCCGAGCCCGAGAAGGGTTGCGGCCTGATCGTCCTGGCGATGGGCAAGATGGGTGCCCTCGAGCTCAACTACTCGAGCGACGTCGACCTTATCGTGCTGTTCGATCCGCGCGCTCCCGTGCTGGCGCCGGAGGTCGAGCCTGGGCCGCTCTACCTGCGCCTCACCCGCGGCCTGGTGAAGCTCCTGCAGGAGCGCACCGGCGACGGCTACGTGTTCCGCGTCGACCTTCGTCTGCGGCCGGATCCGGCCTCGACCCAGATCGCAGTGTCGATCGATTCCGCGCTCGCCTATTATGAAAGCGCGGGCCAGAACTGGGAGCGCGCCGCCATGATCAAGGCGCGTGCGTGCGCCGGCGACGTGGCGCGCGGCGAGGATTTCCTCGTCCAGATCGTGCCGTTCGTCTGGCGCAAGTATTTCGACTTCGCCGCGGTCTCCGACATCCACGCGATGAAGCGGCAGATCCACGCCTATCGCGGGCACGAGGAGATCGCGGTCGAGGGCCACAACATCAAGCTCGGCCGCGGCGGCATCCGCGAGATCGAGTTCTTCGTGCAGACCCAGCAGCTGATCGCCGGCGGACGCCATCCGGCGCTGCGCGGCCGCCAGACCCTCGCCATGCTCGCGACGCTCGCCGAGGGCGGCTGGATCGGTGCCGAAGCCCGGCGCGACCTCGAGGCGGCCTACCTGTTCCTGCGCTCGGTCGAGCACCGGCTGCAGATGGTCGCCGACGAGCAGATCCACACGCTTCCCGTCGATCGCGACGACCTCGAGCGGTTCGCTCGTTTCCTCGGTCTCGCCGGCCGCGACGCGTTCGCGTCCGTGCTGCTGCAGCACCTGCGCAAGGTGCAGGCCCACTACGCCCGGCTGTTCGAGGACGCGCCGGCGCTGGCGGCGCGGCGCCACGGCCTCGCCTTCGCACCCGAGGGGGAGAGCCGCGAGACCCTCGACAAGCTCAACGCGATGGGGTTCAAGCGCCCGAACGAGGTGTCGGCCGCGGTGCACCGCTGGCAGTCGGGCGAATATCGTGCGCTGCGGAACGAGACCGCGCGCCACCAGCTCGCCGAATTGACGCCTGCGCTGCTCGACGAGCTGTCGCGGTCGGACAACCCGGACGGCGCACTGGTCGCGCTCGACCGCTTTCTCGGCGGGCTGTCCGGCGGCGTGCGGCTGATTTCCCTGCTGCGGCAGAATCCCGACTACCTGTCGTTGTTCACCCGCGTCCTCGGAACCGCGCCGCGGCTCGCCGAGATCCTCGCCGCCCATCCGCACGTGATGGATGCGCTCATCGACCCGGCGTTCTTCGGGGCGCTGCCCGACGAGGTGAAGCTCGAGGCCGAGCTTTCCGCCTCGCTCGCGCAGGCGGACGGCCACGAGGATTTCCTCGATCGTGCGCGCCTGTTCGGCCAGGAGCAGATGTTCCTGATCGGGGCGCGCATTCTCTCCGGCACGCTGTCGGCGAGCCAGGCGGGCGAGGCCTTCGCGCGGCTCGCCGACGTCCTGGTGACGGCGCTGCATCATGCGATCGAGGCGAATTTCGCCGGCGCGCACGGCCGCCTGCGCGGCCAGGAGAGCGCGATCATTGCCATGGGCAAGCTCGGCGGCCGCGAAATGGCGGCGGCCTCCGACCTCGATCTGATCATCGTGTACGATTTCGATCAGGCGCATCCGGAGTCCGATGGTGTCCGTCCGCTCTATGGCGGGCAGTATTTCGCGCGGCTGACCCAGCGGATCATCAGCGCGCTGACGACGCAGACCAATTACGGCTTGCTCTACCAGGTGGACATGCGGCTGCGGCCGTCCGGGCGCTCGGGCCCGCTTGCCACCTCGATCGACAGCTTCGCCGGCTACCAGGAGAGCGAGGCGTGGACCTGGGAGCACATGGCGCTGACGCGCGCGCGCGTCGTCTCCGGCTCGCCGGCCTTCCACGCGCGGGTGGAGACGCTGATCCAGGAGGTGCTGCGCCGGCCGCGCAATGCGGGACTGATCGCCGGCGACGTCGCCGAGATGCGCCGGGCGATCGCGACCGAGAAGGGCGAGGATGTGCGCTGGGATCTCAAATATGCGGCGGGCGGGCTGATCGACCTCGAGTTCATCGCGCAATACCTGCAGCTGGTGCACGCCGCCGAGCGGCCCGATATCCTCGACACCTCGACCGCCCGCGTGCTCGAGAAGGCGTGGCGGCTCGGCGTGATCGACACCGCCGAGGCGGAGGTGCTGCGGCCGGCGGCTCGGCTCTACCACGACCTCACGCAGATCCTGCGGCTCTGCCTGTCGGGCCCGTTCGACCCGAAGAGCGCTGCCGAAGGGGTGCTCAAGCTCCTGGCGCGCGCCGCCGACGTCCCCGACTTCACGACCCTCGACGCCCACCTCGCCGATACCCAGGCGCGCGTGCGCGCGAGCTTCCTGCGGATATTGGGCGAGGGGACGTAGGCGGCCCTGTCTAATGCAGCGTGCCGCCGATCTCTTCGGTATCGAGCGGGCGTCCGTCGCGCGGCAGGCGCACGCCGACGATCGTGCCGACGCCCGGCGAGGAGCGGATGCGCATCGCGCCGCCGTGCAGCTCGACCAGCGATTTGGCGATCGCCAGGCCGAGGCCCGAGCCCTGATGCGACTTGGTGAACTGGCTTTCCACCTGCTCGAACGGACGGCCCAGGTTCTTCAAGGCGTTGGGCGGGATGCCGATGCCGGTATCCTCGATGGCGATCATCACGGTCTCGCCGGAGGTGCGGCCGCGCACGGTGACGCGGCCGCCGTCGGGGGTGAATTTCACCGCGTTCGACAGGAGGTTCAGCAGGATCTGCTTCACCGCCCGGCGATCGACCCTGAGCCTGATCCCGGGAATGACTTCGGTGTGCAGCGCGAGCTTTTTCTCCTGCGCGCGCGTCGAGATGACGCGCATCGCGTCAGCGAGGATGCGGTCGAGGTCGGTCTCTTCGAGATCGAGCTCGACGCGGCCGGCCTCGATCTTCGACATGTCGAGAATGTCGTTGATCACGTCGAGCAGGTACTTTCCGCTTTCACGGATGTCGCGGCAGTACTCGTGGTACTTGTCGCCGAGCGGCCCGAGCATCCCCGATTCCATGATCTCGGAGAAGCCGATGATCGCATTGAGCGGGGTACGCAGCTCGTGGCTCATGTTGGCGAGGAACTCGGACTTCGCCTGGCTCGCTTCGAGTGCGCGCGTCTTTTCCGCCGCGTATTTCTCCGCCAGCTCCGACAGTTGGGTCTTCTGGGTTTCCAGCGCCTGCTGGGAGCTGCGCAGGTCGTCGATCGTCGCCTTCAATTGCCGCTCGCTGTCTAGCAGCCGCTCCTCATGCCGCTTGAGCGCGGTGATGTCGGTGCCGACCGAGACGAAGCCGCCGTCCTTGGTGCGCCGCTCGCTGATGTGCAGCCAGCGCCCGTCCTCGAGCTGCGCCTCGAAAGTGCGGCCGCCCGTCTCGCGCCGTCCGCCGCCGGTCATCTGCGTGCGCACCACCGGCTTGCCGCCCGCCGCGATCACCGCGTCGTAGCTCGTCCCCGGCCTGCTCGCCTGGTCGCTCAGGCTGTGCAGGCTCTGGAACTTGGAATTGCACAGGACCAGCCGGTTCTCGGCGTCCCACACGACGAACGCTTCCGAGATCGTCTCGATCGCGTCGCGCAACCGGATGTCCGCCGCCTCCGACTTGGCGACCAGGTTCTTCTGCTCGGTGATGTCCACCGCGATCCCGATCAGGTGGAAGCCCGGCTCGTCGGTCGGCCGCACCAGCTCGCAGCGCGCGCGCAGCCACACCCAGTCGCCGCGCGCATGGCGCATGCGGAATGCGCGATCGATCGACGTGGTCTGCCCCTCCGACAGCTGCGCGGCGAGCTCGTACAGCTTGACGTCGTCGGGATGCACCAGCGCGCTGACGTAGCCGAAGGTCAGGCGCGCGTCCTGCGGCTCCAGCCCAAGGATATCGAACATCGAGTTCGACCAGAAGATCAGCCCGCGCCCGAGATCCCAGTCCCACAATCCGCAGCGGCCGCGGTTGAGGCCGGTGTCGACGATCCCCCGCACCATGTCGTAGATGTGATCGGATTCGCTGGCGCGTCGCGCCTGCCAGTGGAACGCGAAGCCGAGGATCAACAGCACGAACAGCGTGGTGGCGAACAGCGTGACGGTGAGCGCCGTGTCGGAGCGCCAGCGCGCCAGCGCGTCGCCTAGGGGCTGGACCACCGCGAGCTGGCCGAGCGGCGCCTTCAGCGCGCGCACGGTCGCCAGCACCGCGGCGCCGTCGACCAGGGTGATCTCCTGCACGCCGGCGCGCGCGCCGAATGTGGTCATGAGCTGGGTGCGGCCGACGACGTCGACGAGACGCTGGCCCATGAACGTCGTGGCTGAGGGTGAGGTCGCAATCACCACGCCGGACGGATTGGTCACGATCAGCCAGCGGCCGGATGCGGTCGCCTGGCGCGGCAGCCCGCGCTCCATCGCCGTCTGCACCGCCACGACGGCGTCGGAGCGGGCCTCCGCGGTGGCCGCGTCCAGCCGGTCGGTCAGGATCTCGGCGATCAGCTCGACGTCCTCGGCGACGTCGACGATCGTCTGGTTGCGATGGGCGAACGCCTGGATCACCGCGCCGATGCCGACGGTGACGAGGAAAGCGATGATGAGGGCGGGCACCGCGCGACGCAACGCAGGCTCGGCGCTGAGCAGGCGTCGATACGCCGGTCCGGCGATCGACTGCGCCAACCCCTTGATGGAATCAGGACGTGTGCACGCGCTCGCCGCTTCTGCGCGCGCCATCACAGGCCTCCGTCGGATAGTCCCCTGAGAGTTCCCCACTTGACCGGAGGGACTGCCGCATCTCTCCGAATCAGGGTCATAAGAATCCAAGATTTTTGATTTGTCGAGAGTTCGGAACAACTCGGGGGGTCGTTGCGGTGCAAAAAAATTGCCGAATACGTAATCACGCGGAGATCGCGGCGCTCCGTGTGGATATGTGGCGCCGCCCCATACCGTCCCAGGCGGTAGCGATACGGTCGGCGCAGTCGGCCTAGTTGCGAGACTCTCCGGAGCCGCGAAACAGCGTGCCGTAGCGCGCCGTATCCGCCCGGATGACCGCGTCGAAGGCATCGGGCGCCGCGAGGCGCGGCTCGATCCCTTGGCGCTCCATGCGGGTTTTCACGTCCGGCATCGCGACGACCGCGCTGATGTCGCGATTGAGCCTGGTGACGATCCCGTGCGGCGTACCGGCCGGCACCAGCACCCCGAACCAGGCGTCGTAGTCGAAATTGGCAAGCCCGGCTTCCGCGAGCGTCGGCACATCGGGCAGCTTGGTCAGCCGGGCGCGGGTCGATACGGCGAGCGGCTTCACCTTGCCGGCCTGGATCAGCTCCAGCCCGACATTGGCAGCGGAGAAGAAGATATGCGCGTCCCCGCGCACGACGCTCGCATGCGCCTCCGGCGCGCCCCTGTAGGGGAGGACCGTGATGTCGATCCCAGCCTGCTGCCGGAACAGCTCGCTTGCGATCGATGCGGCGCTGCCGAGGCCGGGCAGCGCCATGTTGAGCGCGCCCGGCTCGTTGCGCGCATGCTCGATCAGCTCTTTCACGCTGGCGACGCCGAGCGAGGGCGTGGCGACGAGCACGAATGGCACCGATGCGAGCCGCGTCACGCCCGCGAAGTCTTTGACCGGATCGAAGCCGAGGTTCTTGTTCAGGCTGCCGATCACCGCATGACCGTTCGACGTGAGCATCAGGGTCAAGCCGTCGGGGGCGGATCTTGCGACGCTCGCGGTGCCCGGGACGCCCGGACGGTTGTCGACGATCACCGTCTGGTTCCAGATCTCGGCGAGCTTCTCGGCGATCGTGCGCGCCAGGATATCGGTGACGCTGCCGGGCGAGAACGGCACGATCACGCGCACCATCTGGCTCGGATAGGCCTGCTCCGGCGCCTGCGCCGAAGCTGCCGTCCAGGCAAGGCAGACGGCGATGAGGCCGGGCCACACCAGGCGAGCCATGCTCATTCTCCGAGCGACCGGCTGACGATATCCTGAACGTCGCGCGAGAGCTCGTCCCGTGCCGCGACGCGCCGGAGTGTCGCCTCTGCGCGCGCGCGCCGCGTCGCCTCGAGGACGCGCCAGCTCTTGAAGGCGGAGAGAAGCCGCGCGGCCACCTGCGGATTCTTCTTGTCGAGCGCCAGCACCGTGTCGGCGACGAGGTCGTAGCCGGCGCCGTCGGCGCGATTGAACTGGGTCTGGTTCGCCTGCGCGAAGGCGCCGATCAGCGCCCGCAGCCGGTTCGGGTTGGCGAACGAGAAGGCCGGGTGAGCGGTCAGCGTGCGCACCCGCCCGAGTGTCTGCGCCTCCGGGATCATCGCCTGGAGCGAGAACCACTTGTCGACCACCAGGGGGTCGGTCTCGAACCGCCGATAGAAATCGTCGAGCGCCGCCGCGCGCTCCGGCACGTCATGGAGCGACAGCGTGGAGAGCGCGGCCATGCGATCGGTCATGTTGTCCGCGCTCTCGTACTGGCCCATCGCCTGTGCGATCGCGGAAGATGCGCCGCCGGCGGCGGCGAGGTCGAGGCAGACGTTCCGGAGCGCGCGCCGTCCGGCGCTCGTAGCGTCGGGACTGTAGGCGCCGCGGCCGCTCGTCCGGCGATAGGTTTCCGCCAACGCGGGGCGGTGCCGGGCGGCGATTGCGGCGCGCAACTGGGCACGCGCCGCGTGGATGGCGTCGGGATCGACGTCGCGGCCGATGTCGCGGGCGATGTCCGCTTCGCTCGGCATCGTCATGACCTGCGCCACGAAGGCCGGCTCGAGCTTGTCGTCCGCCAGGATGGCCGCGAGCGCGGTCATCAGGCCCTCGTCCCATTGCGGGGTCGCGCCGGCACGCACGGCCTTCACT
Organism: uncultured Alphaproteobacteria bacterium; assembly: GCA_963777755.1. Lineage (GTDB taxonomy): Bacteria > Pseudomonadota > Alphaproteobacteria > Rhizobiales > Xanthobacteraceae > DATFWC01. The sequence goes on along the minus strand of CAVZSC010000032.1, from coordinate 366,257 downwards.
GCGCCGATGAGCTCCCTCGTCGCCAGCGTCTGCACCGCCTGCCAGCGGTTGAACGGGTCGCGGTCGTGGGCGGCGAGAAAGCGCAGATCGTCGGCCGATTGATTGGCAACGACCTTGATGGGTGCCGAGAAGCCGCGATTGAGCGAAAGCACCGGCGCCTGCGCGAAGCCGGTGAATGTGACGCTGTGGCTCGGCCCGTCGAGTACGAGTACGCCGCGCTCGAATGTCGTTCCATCGTCGCGTACGAGTGGAAGATCGTTGCCGTCGCGATCGATCAGGCCGATGACGAACGGTATCAGCATCGGCTCCTTGCTCGGCTGCCCCGGAGTCGGCGGCACCACTTGTGCAAGGTCGAGCCGATAGGCGCGCGCTTTGGCGTCGTGGCTTGCGGTGACCGCCACTTCCGGCGTGCCGGCCTGCGCGTACCAGCGCATGAATTGCGCGAGATCGGTGCCGGTGGCGTCGGCGAAGCACTGGATGAAATTCTCCACCGTCGCCGCCTGTCCGTCGTGACGGGCGAAGTAGAGGTCCATGCCGGCGCGGAAGCCTTGATCGCCGAGCAGGACCTTCAACATGCGCACGATCTCGGCGCCCTTCTCGTACACGGTCGCGGTATAGAAATTGTTGATCTCGTGATAGACCTCGGGCCGCACCGGATGTGCCAGCGGCCCGGCGTCCTCGGTGAACTGGTGGGCGCGCAGGAGCCGTACGTCGGAGATGCGCTTGACCGGCCGCGAGCGCTGGTCGGAAGTGAACTCCTGGTCGCGGAAGACGGTCAGTCCCTCCTTGAGGCAGAGCTGGAACCAGTCGCGACAGGTGATCCGATTGCCGGTCCAGTTGTGGAAATACTCGTGCGCGATAATCCCTTCGATCTGTGCGAAGTCGGTGTCCGTCGCCGTCTCGGGACTTGCCAGCACGTATTTGTCATTGAAGACGTTGAGCCCCTTGTTCTCCATCGCGCCCATGTTGAAATCGGACACGGCCACGATCATGAATACGTCGAGGTCGTATTCGCGGCCGAACGCCTGCTCGTCCCAGCGCATGGAGCGCTTGAGCGAATCCATGGCGTGGCCGCAACGGCCCTCCTTGCCGGGCTCGACGTAGATGCGCAGCGCGACCTCGCGTCCGGACAGGGTTACGAAGCGGTCCTCGACGCAGGCGAGGTTGCCGCCGACCAGAGCGAACAGGTAGCTCGGCTTCGGGTGGGGATCGCGCCAGACCGCGAAATGGCGCCCACCCGGCAGATCGCCCGAGGCCGTCAGGTTGCCGTTCGCCAGCAGCACCGGCGCTTCTGCCCGGTCCGCCTCGATGCGGGTGGTGAAGACCGCCATCACGTCCGGCCGGTCGGGAAAATAGGTGATGCGGCGGAATCCCTCCGCCTCGCACTGCGTGCAATAGGTATTGCCGGATCGATAAAGGCCCATGAGCTGGGTATTTGCGGACGGGTCCACCACGGTCTCGACGTGCAGCACGAACGGGCGGTGCGGCGGCTGCGGGATGGTGAGGCTGTCCGAGGTCGCCGTGTACCGCTCGGGATCAAGTTTCGTCCCGTCGATCGAGACGGCGGTCAGCTTGAGGTCTTCGCCGTCGAGCACCAGCGGCGCCGGGGCCTGGGCCTGCGGATTCGGCGCCACGCGCAGCGCCGCGCGCACGCGGCTCGCCGTGCGATGCAGCGAGACGTCGAGATCCACCGTTTCGACCAGCCAGTCGGGCGGCCGGTAATCCTTGAGGCGGACGGGGCGAGCCTGTTCGGTGCGCATGATGTCTTCTTCTTGAGGGTGGGCAGGGCCGGTGGGCAGCAATCTGCGCCTTCGATCGAGCCGATATCACGTTGTCGCTGGATCGCACAACGCGCCAGCGATAGCATAGCGCCATAAGAGCTCACATCAGGGAGGATTCCATGACAGGCCTGCAGAAAGCACATTTCGCCAGCCTCGGCTCGTGCGGCTGTCCCGGGTGTGGACCCGGCCTGTCGCGCCGGCAATTCCTGTGCACCACGGCCGCCGGCGCGGTAGCAGCGCCGGCGATCGCCGCGAGCGTGACCGGCACGGCGCTCGCGCAGCAGCCGGGAGCCGCCGCGCCCGGCCGTCCCGTCCTGATCAAGGGCGGCTGTGTGCTCTCGCTGGATCGGACGGTCGGCGACCATGAGCAGGCGGACGTGCTCATCGAAGGCAGCAAGATTTCCGCCATCAGGCCGAATATCAGCGCGGCCAATGCCGAGGTCATCGATGCCGCCAACATGATCGTCATGCCGGGCTTCGTCGACACCCACCGCCACATGTGGCAGGGCATCCTGCGCAACGTTCTGCCCGATGGCTCGCTCGAGGACTACCGCAATCTCGTGCAGCGCAAGTTCGGCGCGGTCTACACGCCGGACGACGCCTATGCGGGCAACCTGTTCAGCGCGCTCGGCGCGATCGATACCGGCGTGACCTGCGTGCTCGACTGGTCGCACATCCACAATACGCCCGAGCACACCGATGCCGCCATCAAGGCGCTGCAGGAGTCCGGCGTGCGCGCGGTGTTCGCCTACGGCAGTCCGCAGAACGAGACCGGCCGATTCTGGGAAATGCAGGGTCACAAGTATCCCGACGACATCGCGCGCCTGCGCAAGCAGTATTTCTCGACCGACGACCAGCTCACGACCCTCTACATGGCGGGCCCGTCGGCCGCGCAGGAGCACATCCTGCGGGCGTTCAAGGCGGCCCGCGACGTGGAGGCGCGGATCAGCATTCACGTCGGCGTCGGCGAGTTCGGCCGCAATGCGCTGCTGGAAAAGCTCAACGCCGAGAAGGCGCTCAAGTCGGACACCACCTACATCCATTGCTGCACCTTGAACGACACAGAGTGGAAGCTCATCCGCGATACCGGCGGCACCATCTCGATCGCCGGCTATGTCGAGACGCTGATGGGACACGGCAATCCGCCGACCCAGAAGGCGCTCGACACCGGTATTCGGCCGAGCCTGAGCGTCGATGTCGAGACTTCGGTGCCGAACGACTTCTTCCAGCAGATGCGCACCGTGTTCTCGCTGCAGAAGAACGAGGTGTGGGCGCGCCGGCTCGCCGGCGACAAGAACCCGCCGAAATTCCTCACCGTACGCGAGGTGCTCGAGTTCGCCACCATCGAGGGCGCGCGGGCGAACGGGCTCGAGCGCAAGATCGGCACCCTTGCTCCCGGCAAGGACGCCGACATCATCCTGCTGCGCACCGACACGCTCAACGTGATGCCGATGAACAACGCGGTCGGCGCGGTGGTCACCAGCATGGGTCCGCAGAACGTCGACACCGTGTTGATCGCCGGCAAGGTGATGAAGCGGGCTGGGCAGATGCTCGGGGTCGACTTCGCCCGCCTCACCAAGCTCGGCAACGAGGCGCATGATCGCCTCTACCGCAACGCCAAGGTGCCGCGCGCCCGGGTGTGAGGCGCAGGCCGGCCGGGTTGCTGATGCGCGCTCCCTCCCCCGCTGCGGGGGGGAGGGAGGGGGTTTTTGTCTCCGATCACGCTTTGCTCCCGCATCCCTGCGGCAGACGATCTATTGTCGCCCGCGCCTTCATGCTTTAATTCCCTTCCCCTATGGATGAACGGCGGTCCGGGGGCGGCGCCGTGAACCAGTACAAACACTTCCGGATCGGAGGAGATGCCGCCATGCGACTGCTGCGCACATTGTCTCTCGGGATTGCTGCCGCCCTGGCGGCGACGATCGCCCAACCATCGCCGGGCTCGGCGCAGAATTTCCCGACCCAGCGGGTGACGATCGTGGTGCCGTTCGGCGCCGGCAGCGTCACCGACATCATGGCCCGCATCATCGCCGACGAGGCGGGCAAGCGCTGGGGCCAGCAGGTGATCGTCGAGAACCGGCCGGGTCTCGCCGGCACTGCCGCCGTCGCCAAGGCGACACCGGACGGCTATACCATCATGCTGACATCGAACGGCCACACGGTGGCGGGCCTGGTGAACAAGAATCCGCCGTTCGACGCGGTGAAGGACTTCGCCGGCATCACCCGGGTGAGCTCGGTTCCCCTCTACCTCATCGTCAACCCCGAGCTTCCCGCCAAGACGCTGAAAGAGGTCATCGACCTCGCCAAGGCGAAGCCGGGAACGTTGAACTTCTCCTCCCCGGGCCTCGCCAGCACGACGTTCATCGCCGGCGCGCATTTCCGCAAGTCGGCGGCAATCGACATCGTGCATGTGCCGTTCAAGAGCGCGCCCGACGCGGTGACGGCGGTGGTGCGCGGCGATGCGCACATGTATTTCGCGCCGGTCAACCTGTCGAAGGAGCTGGCCGAGGTCGGCAAGGTGCGGGCGATCGCCTCGGTGACGGCCCAGCGCATTCCCGACATGCCGAACGTCCCGACGTTCCGGGAAGCCGGCCTCGATCTCGTCTATGATTCCTGGTTCGGCCTGATGGCGCCGGCCGGCGTCCCGAAGGACATCATCAACAAGATCAATGCCGACGTCGTGGCGATCCTCAAGTCCCCGGAGATCGCGGCGAAGATCAAGGCGCAGTACGCGATCGCCGTGACCGACACCCCGGAACAGTTCGACAAGACGATCCGGGAGGAGACCGCGCACCTGACGCAGGTATTCCGCGAGGCCGGCGTCAGCAACTGACGCCGGGCGAGTACCGCAGCGATATGCGCCGCCGCTCGCGGCGCATATTCTGAATGTCCAGGCGGCGCCGCGGAGAGTTTCCGGGGCGCTGAGCAGTCCGCCGCCGAAACCGAGATGGTGTGCCGGCGATCAGTGAAGCGACCGGGAAGCCAGCGGGCGGACGCTCGGGCCGCTGGAATCGCCGGTTTCGAACAGGGCTCCGATATCGATCTCGAGCACGTCGGCGATGGACGAGAGCCGGGCAGCCCCGACGCGCTGCAGGCCGGCTTCGAATTGCCTTATGTCCTCGGGCCGGGCCCCAATGGCCGCCCCAAGCTCACGCCGCGACAGGCGGCGCTGCAATCGCAGGGCGCGGATGCGGCTCCCAACCAGCAGGTCCAGAGGATCGCTGCCTCTCACGCACGGATTCCAAAGCCTCAGTTTTTCATTGATCATGGGGAGCATGCCCTAATTTACGATAATGTCGTCATGAGTGCGGTGGTGTGCGGGTACGGGCCCGATTGGGCCGAATGGAAGAACCCGCTCAAGGCGGCGTATCCGGCGGGAAGGTGGGTAGACTGGCCGCATTGACGCACCGGGTGGGTTGAAACCATTGGCGGCCGACGGCTGGGGCGCCCGCAGGTAAATCGCGCATTAGTTGTTATTATTGAGCATACCGTGTATTTGTCATTAAAGACGAAGCGCTGTTTCATTCGATGGCATCTAATGAATGGCCGAGATTGAGACCCGCCTCTTTCGCTATTTCGTGGCGCTGGCCGAGGAGCAGCACTTTGGCCGTGCGGCGGCGAATCTCGAAATCAGCCCCCCGACGCTCACTCATCAGATTCAGAAGCTGGAATCACGGCTCGGCGCAAAGCTGGTCGAAAGAAGCGGCAACACGCACTTCGAGCTCACCGGGGCGGGCACGCGTTTTCTCGAGCGCGCCAGAAATGTGTTGCGTGAAGCGGACGAAGCGGTCGCGGTGGCGCGCCAGGCGGCACGGGGAGAAACCGGTCGAAATCGAGATCGGCTTCATGACGGTGGCGTCGATCTCCGGTCTCATCGCCAGGTTCGCCGGCGGGTTCCAGCGGGCAAACCCGGGCATCGAGATCATCCTGCGGCAGATGGTTACGGTGGAACAGATCGGTGCAATTCTCAGCAAGGACCTGGACTTCGGATTTGTGCGGCAACCGCAGCGCTATCCGTCCGGGCTCCAGGGCTTCGTCGTGCATCGGCTGCCCATGATCGTCGCGCTGCCGAGCGATCATCCGTTGGCCCGCCAGGATCGCATCGAGCCGGCATCGCTCAAAGGCGAGCCGTTCATCAATACCGCCGCTGAGGTCGACTCCGGATTCTGGAAACCCATGGATGCCGTCGGCGTGCTCGGGGGCTTCACGCCGAAAGTCGTCAAGCGCGTGAAGGACATGGTCAGCATCCTCTCCTACGTCTCCGCCGGGCAGGGATTGGCCATCGTTTCGCAGGCCTTCGCAAACATCGGCATTCCCAACGTGGTCTATCGGGAGTTTGTCGGCGAGCCTCCGCTGGTCTCGTCGATTACGTTCGTCTATCGGCGTGATGAATCCTCGCCCGTCGCGCAGGCGTTCGTGAAATTCGTACGACGCCACGATGGCGCGTCCTAGAGCGGGAACCGCACTAGCCGCCCAGATTGCGGCGGAACATCGCGAAGATGTTTTCCCAATCGCGATTGGCCGCATGCTTGTCGTGGATGTCGCGGTCGGGCAGCGAATAACCGTGCATCGCGCCCTCGTGCAGCAGGCAGCGATAGCGAACATCCGGGCAGCGCGCGAACGCTTCATCCAGCGCCCGGCGCGTCGCCGGCGGGGCAAGGTCGTCGTGCTCGGCGAAACCGCAGTAGATTTCTCCGCGGCAGCGGCCGGCGAGCCTGTGCGGCGAGATCGGCGCGTCGGTGGCGAGCCGCGTGCCATGCAGGCTCGCGCTGGCACGGAAGTCGTCAGGATAGTGAGCCGCCGCCTGCAGCGCGTAACGGCCCCCGAGGCAATAGCCGATGCAGCCCTTCGCGCCCGGCCGGACCGGCGGCGCGCGAAGGAAGCCGAGCACCGATCCGAGGTCGGCCATGGCCATCTCGTCGGTGATCAGCTGCATCTGCGCGCGCATGCGTTGCTGCGCCTCGGCCGGGATGTGCTCGAGCGACATCATGCGGCCGTGCGCGTCGCGAAACTCGAAGCGCACCTTGCCCTGCCGGTAGTAGAAATTCGGGACCGTGCAGTGATAGCCGACGGTCGCCACCCGGCGGGCGACGTCGAACAGCTCCTCGCGCAGGCCCCAGATGTCCATCAGGATCACGATCGCAGGAAACGGACCGCCGGATTCCGGATGCGTCACGAAGGCATCCATGCGTCCTGCCGGCGTTTCGATCTCCACCAGAGCTTTGATCATCGTGTCCGAACCAGCTTCCTTCTGTGTCGCGAGCCGACCTGGCGATCAATCGGGATCGAGCTTGATGTTCTCCCTGGCGATGATGGGAGCCCATATCCTGCGATCCTGAGCGATGGCTTCCACCAGGCGATCGGGCGCACCGCCGATGGGCCGGATGCCGCCGCGCGCGAATTGCTGCGTGCCGTCTTCCGACTTGAGGAACTGATCGATTGCCGTATTCAGCCGGACGACCACGTCTTTCGGCACGCCGGCGGGCCCCATGACGGCGACCCATGTGCTCGCGATCAGATCGATGCCGCTCTCGCGCGCCGTCGGTATGTCGGGGAGGAACCCGATGCGCCGTTCGCTGGTCACCGCCAGCGCGGTCACGGATTTCACCGGTGGAATGTAGATCGGGACGCCGGCCTGGATTTGGCCGCTCAGGACGTCCGTGACCACCGGGCCGGCGCCACGGTAGCCGACGAGCGTCCCCTGGACGCCCGTCCGCGTGAGAAACAAGGCGGCGGTCAAATGGCCATGGAGCCCGCCCCGGCGTGGCCGATATTCAGCTTGGCGGGATTGTTCCTGCCGAAATCGACCAGGTCTTGCAGCGCCTTGAAACCAAGTTGTGGGCTTGTGACGATGAGCTGCGGAAGCTCGCCCACCAGGATTACGGGAGTGAAATCGGTATCCGTGTTGTAGGGAACCGACTTGAACAGCAGCTGATCAGCACGGCGGGCCCGATCGCCGTCATCAATAGCGTGTAGCCGTCCGGGGTCGATCTCGCCACATAGGCGGAGCCGACGCTGCCGCCGGCCCCGGCCCGGGTCTCGACCACGAAAGGCTGCCCGAGCCTCTCGGTGAGCGCCTTGGCGAGCGCGCGCGTGGCAAAGTCGACGCCGCCCGCGCCGAACAGATTGACCAAGGTAACGGGGCGGGCCGGCCACTCCTGGGCCGGCGCTGAGGGGATTGCCGCAAGCATCGCCACGAGACTACACAGAACAACCCGAAGCGCTCCGTTCATCGATATCCCCGGATCCGGCCGCCAGACGGCTGCGTGCAGGATACGCGCGCTCCGTGCGAGAATTCCAGTCAGACAGCGCTACTGGTCCCCGCTCATGGCGCAGCGGCTCGGATTGCCGCCAAGCGTGAAAAAAATCACGCAATAGTACCATATGGGACTGGCGCGTCGCGCTCATGCGGTCTAGCCCACATCGTACTGCCACCTGGGGTGCCCGTCCAAAGGACGTGCGGGCGGCTGTGCAAAACGGAGGGCGAACATGAAGGTTACGACTATTGCGCTGGCTCTTGCCGGGGCCGTCATGGCCAGCACCGCAGGCCTGGCTCAGCAGATGAATGCCGACGACATGAAATGGATCAACCAATGCATCCGCGACAATCAGGGCGGCGCAAGCCCGGCGGTGATCCGGAAATACTGCGTCTGCATGAACGACAAGATGGACAACAATGAAACCCGGTCCATCAGCGAGTGGGAAAAGTCTAACCCTCGGGCCCGTGCAGCATGCGACAAGGAGTCCGGTTGGAAGTAGGCCGCGCGGCCAGGAAGCTTCAAGACAACCAGCCTGCTCGACGAGCATCGGGCGCCCACGCACAACAGCGGGCGCCCGATTGCGCTTTGCTCAATGATTGCCGATGATCAGGAGGCGCTCAATGCCTCGCTGAATGCTGGCTGACCGTCACCAGCGACGTCGACGGCGCACGAACACCCGGCGCGTTGGCCGGCGGCGGCGCACGAAAACGACGCGACGACGTCCCCGACGCCGTTGAGCCTGGGCGGGCGTGCTGGTCGTAGCCAGGACCAGACTGGAGACGCCGACCAGAGCGGCGACCTGGGTTCCGATGCTGCCCACCGTGTAGGTCAGCACCACCGCCGCCACGGCCAGACCACGCAGCGCGAAGGCTCTCAGCTTTGCAGGACCGTTCCCCGGCATGTCTCACCTTGTCATGCGAAAACGCCAAAGTGTAGTCTCGATTGAATCATGGGTCAATCGCCCAGCAAGCGTCTCGACGCGAGCCACTACTCAATCCGAACGCTCACGTTCGCCACAAGGTTCCAATGCCAAAGAACCACGTCTACGTACTCGGCATGAATGCCTATGACCATGATGTAAGCGCCTGCCTGCTGCGTGACGGGGAGATCGCATTCGCCATCAGCAAGGAACGGATCACGCGCGCCAAGCACGACACCGGCTTCTATCAGGAGGTCGTCGACTACTGCCTTTCGGCCGAGGGCATCTCGCTCGACGATGTCGATCTGGTGGTGCGCAACTGCTACGTGCTGCCGGTCGAAGACCTGGAGATCCGCATGGTCTCGCAGGACGTGCCGGAGATCATGGACGACGCCGAGCGATCCCAGGCCGCAAAGCATCCGCTCCACCTGTCTGGCTCCAACAAGATCGTGACGCTATCGCACCACTTGGCGCACGCCTACAGCGCCTTCGCCGCCTGCCCATTCGACGAGGGTGTCGTGATGGTGGTGGACGGCGTGGGCAATTACTGCGCCGACGTGACCGAGCCCGGTCAAGTGACCGACGGCGCGGATCCGCTCGCACGGGAGTCGGAGAGCTATTACCGGTTCGCGGGATCCCGCCTCGAGACGCTCAAGAAGGTATGGCTGAACCCTGTGCGGGGCTTCCTCAGCGACGAATTCTACTACATGCCCGGGCTCGGGGCGTTGTACAGCCGGGCCTCGAGCTACATTTTTGCCGACTGGAACAAGTGCGGCGAGGTGATGGGCCTCGCGCCCTATGGTCGACCTGGCGCGATGAAGCCCTTGCTTCACCTCAAGAACGGCGAGCTGAGCGTTCCCGAGTGGGGGGTGGAATTCGACAGGCCCTGGCTGGTCGACCGCGAGCCCGACTGGGAGGCATGCCCATCCATGCGGCATTGGGAGGACCTCGCCTGGCAGGTCCAGGACGATGCCGAGAAGGTGCTGCTGGAGCGCGCGATCTGGCTGCGCGAGACGACCGGCGCGAGGAACCTGTGCATGGCGGGCGGCGTCGCCCTCAACTGCGTCGCCAACGGGCGGATCGCCCGGGAGGCGGGGTTCGAGAACATCTGGGTCCAGCCGGCGGCGGGCGACGACGGCGTTGCGATCGGCTGCGCCTATTACGGCCATCTTGCGGTGCAGAAGAACAAGCGCTCGTTCGTGATGAACCATGCCTATACGGGCGTCGCATACAAGGACGCGGTGGTCGAGGCTGCCGCCAGCAAGGGGCTCGTACGCCTCCAGGCGGCGAGCAGGCGCAGCGAGAACATTTGCGCCGAGACCGCACGATTGCTGTCCGAAGGGCACGTGTTCGGCTGGTTTCAAGACCGTTCCGAATTCGGGCCGCGTGCGCTCGGTAACCGCAGCATTCTGGCCGACCCGCGTACGGCCGGGATGAAGGACAAGCTCAACAAGCGGGTCAAGCACCGGCAAGCATTCCGGCCGTTCGCGCCGGTCGTTCTGGCCGAACGCGCGCATGAGATCTTTGAGACCAATCGCGAATCGCCGTTCATGCTGCTGGCCGAACGGGTGCGCCCGGAATGGCGCGAAAGGATTCCGGCGGTGGTTCACGTCGACGGGACCGCGCGCGTGCAGACGATCCGGCAGGACCAGAACGAGCGGCTCTATCAACTCCTCAAGGAATTCGATGCGATCACCGGCGTGCCTTTGCTGTTGAACACCTCGTTCAACGTGAAGGGGGAGCCCATCGTCGAAACTCCCGAAGATGCCATCAACTGTTTTCTGACCACCGGCATCGACTATCTGGTCCTGCACGACGTGCTGATGGAGAAGAAACGCGCCCACACGGTCGTCTCTCCGGTCATCGCGGCCTATTCGGAGCTCGCCTCGCTGGTCCGCACCGCCTTGACCGCCGACGCGCGGGATTGACCACGATGGCAGCTCCGGGCACGCGACCTTCGGAACGCAACGACGGCACGATCATGGTGAAGCGCATCACGCCGGACGATTGCTGGGGCGCGATCATCGACGTCCAGGAGTTCTTCCTGTCGCAGGTGGGCAGCCGCCCGGCGCGCTCCCGGATCGAGACGAATACGATGAACCTCGTCCGCCTGCTCGACTACTTCCGCATTCCGATCGTCGCGACGCTCGAACGGCCGATCTACCACAAGGGAGCATTGCCCAAGGGTCTCAAGCGGCAACTGGGGGAGCGCGCGCAATTGTTCGAGAAGGATTTTTTCGACCTGACCAAGGAGCCGAAGATCAGGACCTATGTCGCCCGCCTTCGCAAGAAGCAGGTCATCGTCGCAGGCTGCGAAACCGATGTCTGCGTCCTTCAATCCTGCCTCGGCCTTCTCGGTCTCGGCTATGAAGTCTACGTGGTGGAGGACCTCCTGTTTTCCTCGGCGCGCAACGTGGATTCTGCAATCGCCAGAATGAAGGCCGCGGGCGCGATCTTCCTCACCTACAAGACGCTGTACTACGAGCTGATCGAAGCCGTGGACGGTGGTGGGCATTCCGAGAAGATGCTCAAGACCTTCGGGCCTTTCCCCGACGACCTTCCCGATTGCGCGGCGTGATGCCCGGAGAGCGGAGGCGTTCCTTCACAATCGGAGCTGATAACCCACGCACTCATACGCGCGCCGACAGTGCGGCCGAATCGCCTCGATGTCGGGGCCGACGTAGTGGGCGAAAGTCTCGACCGGATGGAGCCCCGGGATGGCGGTCTTGAACTGGTCGCCATCCATATAGACGTGCCAATAGCTCTCGACGCGATGAAATCCGGCTGCCTCATACATTGAGCGTGCGGCGCCGTCATCCCGGGTCCACGCCTCGAGCGCCGTCATGCCCCTGGCGCGGGCCCGGCGAATCCCCTCATCCAGCAACCGGCGCGCGATGTGGCGGCGGCGATGATCGGGATCAACGCCAAGGTGCCAGATCATCCCGCCCGGGGCGGCGAGGCGCGTGCAGATGGTTCCCGCGGTCGCCTCCAGCTCGATGTCGAGGAAACCGACCGCGTGCCGATCGAACGCAACCAGCTCGATGCTGGGATTGGCGTAATCGGGCTTCGCGCAAAGCACGTCATCGTAGTAGGCGGTGTGCAGAAAGGCGAGAACACGCAGCGCAGCCAGGCCTCCTCGTCGGCAGGCTCGTAGTCGCGGATCGTGATGGGCGGCATGAGAGTCCTTCCTGACCGGGCATCGGCCGCATAGGATATGATCCGGATCGAGCGAATGTGCCCCGATCCGAGTGCGCCGAGAACCCACCGAACCGCAGTAAATCCTGTCGCGGAGTGCCGCCCATGCCTGATCGTTTCGATGTCGTCGTCGCCGGCGCCGGACACAACAGCCTGATCGCAGCGGCGTATCTGGCGAAGGCGGGCTTCCGCTGCCTCGTGCTCGAGGGGCGCCCGGTGGTGGGCGGCAACTGCGTCACCGAGGAGCTCACGCTGCCGGGCTTCCACCATGATTCCTGCGGCACCGCGCATGTGGTGATCCAGGACAGCCCGATGGTGCGCGACGACGAGCTGGGCTTGAGCGCATACGGCCTCGAATACATCCATCCCGAGATCGTCGTGCATTGTCCGTTTCCCGACGGCACGTATCTCACGCAGTGGCACGATCTCGACCGAACCTGTGCCGAGTTCGCCAAGTTCTCCCAGAAGGATGCGGACGCCTACCGGCGTCTGATCTCCGAATACGAGGCGGTCAAGCCGCTGTTCGATGCGGTCTCCTACACGCCGATCGGATGGGGCAAGCCGATCCACGAACGCCTCGCCGAGCATCCCGATGGCAAGCGCTGGCTCCGCCGCATCGCCATGTCGGGATGGGAGATCATCCGCGACAATTTCGAGGACGAGCACACGCGCTCGTTTCTCATGTGGATGGCGTTCCAGACCGTGGTGCCGCCCGAATGGCCGATGTCGGGTCGCCTCGCATACGCGCTGGTCTACGGTCGCCAGCGCTGGAGCTGGTGCGTACCGAAGGGCGGATCGGGCGCGTTCTCGGGCGCGCTCGCGCGCCTGGTGGAGGCTCGTGGCGGCACCATCCTGGTGAACAAGAGCGTCGTCCGCCTTCTCATCGAGAACGGGCGGTGCGTCGGCGTCGAATGCCAGGATGGCTCGACCTATCGCGCCGAGAAAGCGGTGCTCTCCACGGTGCACATCAAGCACCTCGTCGACATGGCGCCGCGCGCGGCCTGGGGCGAGGATTTCGTCGCCGGGGTGGAGACCTGGGCGGCCGGGCCGACCCTGTTCGTCACCCATTACGCCACCAGCGAGCCGATGCGTTTTGCGGTCGAGGGCGGCATACGCGAGCCGATGGCCGTCGGCATCCTGGCGTCGCCCACGCGTGCGCTGCGCATGGGCTATGACTACGCGCGGGGCGGCGTGAACATCGAGGACCCGGTGCTGCTCGCGGTGTGTCCGACCCTGGTGGACCCGGGGCGCGCGCCGCCCGGCAAGCACACCATCAAGATCATCGGCTTCCAGCCCTATGACCTCCCCGAAGGGCCGCAACACTGGGACGACATCAAGGACGAGGTGTCGGCGGCGAACCTCGCCTACCTGCGCCGCTATGCCACCAACCTCACCGACGACAAGATCCTCGCCCGCTTCGTCGAAAGCCCGCTCGACCTCGAGCGCATGAATCCGCACAACTGGCATGGCTCGTGTCATGGCGGCGCGCAGAACGCCGCGCAGTCGGGGAACCTGCGGCCGGTGCCGGGCTTCGCCACGCATCGGATGCCGATCCCCGGCCTCTACCAGACCGGCTCGACTACCCATCCGGGCGGCTCGATCTCGGCTGGCCCCGGACGCAATGCCGCCGCCGTCCTGATGAAGGATCTCGGCACCAGCCTGGAAGACGTCCTCACGCCGCGACAGCAGGCGCGGGAACTGCAACCGTCAAAATGACCGGACAGGGAGGAAACCATCATGATCGCGGTCAGAAAATCCTTCTTCGCCATTGCGGCTCTCGCTGCCGCGACGCTCGGGGCGCAGTCCGCTGCCCTGGCCCAAGCCGCCGACGTCGGGCAGTATCCCAACCAAACCGTCCGCATCATCGTGCCGTTTTCCGCCGGCAGCACCACCGACGGGCAGGCGCGCGTCATCGCCGACAAGCTGGGCGAGATGTGGAAGCAGCAGGTGATCGTCGAGAACCGCCCCGGCATCGCCGGGACCGCAAGCGTCGCCAAGGCCCCGGCGGACGGCTACACCCTGATGCTGACGTCCAACGGGCACACGATCGCCACGGTCATCAACCGGAACCTGCCGTACGACCCGGTCAAGGATTTCGCCGGCGTCACGCAGGTGTCGACGGTTCCGGTCGGCTTCATGGTTCCGCCGGACCTTCCCGCCAGGACGCTCAAGGAGTTAATCGCGATGGCCAAGGAGAAGCCGGGCAAGGTCAACTTCGCCTCCGCCGGCCGCGCGAGCTCTTCCTATCTCGCGGGCGAGCTGTTCAAGCAGACGGCCAAGATCGACATCGTCCATATCCCGCACAAGGGCGCGCCCGAGGCCATGACCAGCATCCTGCGCGGCGAATCGCACCTGTTTGCCGCCAGCGTCAGCACCGCCCTCGACCTCATCGCCACCAAGAAAGTGGGCATCCTCGCGGTCAACCGACCGGTTGCGGCGCTGCCGGACGTTCCCACGGTCGCAAGTGCCGGCCTGCCCGACTATGCCTACGATTCCTGGTTCGGCGTGCTGGCCCCGGCCGGGACGCCGCGTGCGATCCTCAGCAAGGTCAGCCAGGATATCGCCAGGACCACGCAGCTCCCCGACGTGCACGAGCGCATGACGCGCCAGGGCGTGGTGATCGTCACCCAGTCGCCCGATCAGTTCGACGCCGTCATCAGGAACGATACCGAGCGCTACACCAGGATCCTCACGGAGGCGGGTGTCGGCACCAACTAGGGTCGCGCCGGGTCATGCGCGCAATGGTGCTCGATGCCCCCGGGACGCCGCTCGTCATGCGCGAGCGGCCGGTGCCGGAGCCCGGCGCCGGCGAGATCCTGCTCGAGGTCGCCGCCTGCGGCGTCTGCCGCACCGACCTGCACGTGGTCGATGGCGAGCTCACCGACCCGAAGCTGCCGATCGTTCCCGGCCACGAGATCGTCGGGCGCGTTGCGGCGCTCGGCGCGGGCGTCGCCGGCCTCCGCATCGGGGAGCGCGTCGGCGTGCCGTGGCTCGCCGCAACCTGCGGCGTGTGTCCCTATTGCCGTGCCGATCGGGAGAACCTGTGCGACGCGCCGCTGTTCACCGGCTACACGCGCGACGGCGGCTACGCCTCCCATGTGGTGGCGGATGCGCGGTTCTGCTTTCCGCTGGACGAAGCCGCCGATCCGGCCGCGATCGCCCCATGGCTGTGTGCCGGCCTGATCGGCTGGCGCAGCTATCGCATGGCGGGCGAGGGCAGAACGCTCGGCCTGTACGGCTTCGGCGCCGCCGCCCACATTCTGGCGCAGGTCGCGGCCTGGCAGGGACGGCGGGTCTATGCCTTCACGCGCGCCGGCGACGTGGAGGGTCGATGCTTTGCCCGCTCGCTCGGCGCCGTATGGGCCGGCGCATCCGGCGAATTGCCGCCGGAGCCGCTCGATGCGGCGATCATCTTCGCGCCGGTCGGGGCGCTCGTTCCACTTGCGCTGAAGGCCGTGCGCAAGGGTGGCCGCGTGGTGTGCGGGGGCATCCACATGTCGGACATCCCCGCGTTCCCATACCGCCTCCTGTGGGAGGAACGGCAGGTCGTCTCGGTTGCGAACCTCACCCGTCAGGACGCGCGCGAGTTCCTGACGCTCGCGCCGAGGGCCGGCATCAGGACCGAAGTGACGCGCTATCCGCTTGCGGCCGCCAACGAGGCGCTGGCCGACCTGCGCGGCGGGCGCCTCACCGGGGCTGCCGTTCTGGTGCCGCAAACGCTCGCGTAGCGCTGTAACCGCGCATCCAACAAAAGATCAACGAAAGATCAAGAGAATCTCAAGGTAGTATCAAGGAGGGCCGAGCGATCAAAGCGTCAAAGAAGGACCATGCATCGTCTCGCACACCTGTTGCTCATTCGTCCGTTGGCCCGGCTCGCGGCGCAAGCACGCCATCGGCGGGCTGCTCACCAGCTCGGAACATTCGATGATCGCACGCTCGCCGACATCGGCATGACCCGCAGCGGCATCGACTTTGCGGTCCGTCACGGCCGTCATCGCGTCGCGAGCATGCGGCGCGCGAACCACTATCCATTTGCCATTCGGTTGGTTTGGCAGGTGTGCATCATCCTGGCAGTGATCGTTGCCGTGTCGATGAGCGTGTCGTAGCGGTGCGGGAGGCGGCCGGTCAGTCCGCGGCGTCGGGCGGGTCGGCGTTTCGCGACCTCACGTCATTGCCGCACGCATGCGTTCCGCCGCCGAGGCCGCGTTCTCGCCGGCGACGTTCGTGTACCCGATCATCAACCCGTTGAGCGAGGATCGGCGGAGCGAGCAGCGCGACAGCGGCGTCGGCCCGATGCCGCTCTCCCGCAGGCGCTCGACGAGCGCGGCATCCTTGGTGCCGCCACGCAGATACGCGACGAAATGCATGCCGCCGTCGGTGAGGTTGATCTCCAGATGGTGCGGCAGCGCCGAGATGAGCGCGGAGGCGAGCGCTTTGCGCCGATCGCCGTAAAGGCTGCGCATGCGGCTCAGGTGGCGGGCGAAATGACCTTCCCGCATGAAGGTTTCGGCCGTCTTCTGGATCATCACCGCGGGGCTCGGATGGGCGGCTCTGGCGAAGCGGACAAAGCGATCGACCAGTTTCGGGGGAACAACCACGTAGCCGAGCCGCAAGCCCGGGAACAGCACTTTGCTGAACGACCCGACGTAAAGCACGCGTCCGTTCCGATCGAGGCTCTTGAGCGCGGGCGGCGGCGCCCCGCGCAGGTGAAACTCGCAGTCATAGTCATCCTCGACGATGAAGGCGCGTCGTCGATCGGCCCAGTCGAGCAGAGCCAGCCGGCGATCGATCGGCAACGTCACGCCGAGCGGGAACTGATGGGTGGACGTGACCAGCGCCAGCGCCGCGTCCGGCGCGCTGGCAACACCGGCGGCCACATTCAATCCTTGCTCGTCGACCGGGATGCCGACGAGACGCAGCGGCAGCTGGCGCAGCAGGTCGTGTGCGAAGAAGTAACCGGGATCTTCGACCCAGATCTTGTCGTCGGGCTCGAGCACGGCCTGTGCGATCAGGCTGAGCGCTCCCTGAAAGCCGGTCGTCACGAGAATTTGCTCGCTGGAGCATGAGATGTCGCGGGCGATCCTCAGGTAGCTGGCGATCGCATGCCGCAGCGGCTCGTGACCCATGGCGTCGAACGGATGGGTCAACTGCTCGGTGTCCAGCTGTCGCGCGATCCGCGTGGCGATCTGCGCCCATTGCTTGCGCGGGAATGCATCGAACGCCGGCATCCCCATCTGGAACAGGAGCAGGCTCGGCGGCAGCCGCAGATGCGGCGCCTCGCTCGGCGGCGGCTCGGCTGGTCGCGGCAGCGCGATCGGCTTGCGGCTGCGCGGCAGCGCCGGATTGACGATGGTGCCACGCGCGCCGTCGCCGACCGTATAGCCCTCGCCGGCCAGCATCTGGTAGGCGATCTCGACGGTGCCGCGCGCGATGCCCAATTGTGTCGCCAGCGTCCGCGACGACGGCAGGCGCGCGCCGGGCGCGAGCCGGCCCGACAGGATCTCGGAGCGGACGCGTTGATAGAGGTCTCGATAGGCCGGGAGGCTCGCGTCCCTGTGCAACGAAATGGCGGGCGCGGGTGTGCCCTTCATGGCCTAGTCCTAATCTTCGATCTTGGCCCTTAATTCTAGGTCGTCGGCCGCTACCTAACCAGCGCCGCGGGAGCTCGGTCATTGAACGTGCGCTCCGTGCAACGCGACTCCAGCGCCAGGCATCGCAACTGGCACCAACGCAAGGGCAAGAAAAACCATGAACGGTTCCATGACTGCACGTCTCTCGTTCATTCGCCCCCTGGCCCACCTTGCCGCGGAGCTCCGCCACCGTCGCATCCTGCGAGAGCTCGAGGGGTTCGACGACCGCATGCTGGCTGACATTGGCGTTACCCGCGGCGGCATCGACTTCGCGGTTCGTCACGGGGTCCGTCGGATCGCCAGCGTGCCATGCAAGAGAAGCGGGGCCCCCGCACCGGCGCTCGGTTGGCACATGCGCGCCGTCCTGATTCTGGTCGCTGTGCTGTCGATCGGGCTCGTGGTAACGGCGCCGGCCGAGCACTACCCGGCCAAGGCGATTCGCCTGGTGGTGCCGTTCGCGCCCGGCGGGCCGAACGATATTTCGGCCCGGATCATCGCCGATGAGCTGGCCAAAGCGGTGCAGCAGACCGTCGTCGTCGACAACCGCCCGGGTGCCGGCGGCAACATCGGCGCGGAAGCGGCCGCGAGATCGGCGCCGGACGGGCATGCGTTGTTCTGGGCACAGGCGGCAACGCACGGGATCAATCCGTCGCTCTACCGCAAGCTTGCCTATGATGTGGTCAGGGACTTCACGCCGGTCGGTCTCATCGTTTCCGAGCCGCTCGTCCTCGTCACCGGTGCTGACTCGCCTTGGCGCGATGTGAAGGACCTGATTGCTGCCGCCAAGGTCGATCCGGCGGCCATTCACTTCGGCTCGGGCGGCATCGGGACGACGCCGCATGTGGCGGCCGAGCTGTTTGCCATGATGGCGGGCATTCGGCTCACCCATGTGCCTTATCGCGGCAACGCGCCGGCAGTCAGCGATGTCATCGCGGGTCGCATTCAGCTCGTGTTCGACGGCATCAACGCCTCGCTCGGCCATATCCGGGCCGGCACGCTGCGGGTGCTCGCGGTCACCAGCCGCGAGCGGGCGGCGGCGCTTCCGCACATCGCAACACTCGCCGAGACGCTCCCCGGCTACGAGGTGCGGAGCTGGGGCGGGATCGCTGCGCCGGCCGGAACGCCCACCGAGGTCATTCGACTTCTGTCGCGCGAACTGGGCGCGATCGGCGCGAAGGAAGCCGTGCGACGGCGATTTGCCGAACTCGGTGCCCACCTCGAGGTGAGCACGCCGGAGGCAATGGACGCCTTCGTGCGCGCCGAGATCGCGCGCTGGCGGCCTGTCGTGGAACGGTCCGCCATGCGGGTGGATTGACAGCCAGGGAGGAGATCATGAATGTCGTTCCCTCTGCGACCGCTCCGCCAGCATCGAGCACCTCGCCGTCCGAGACGCTGCGCCGCCTCATTTCTGGCTATCGGCCGACGTTCCTGATCCAGGTTGCGGCGGAGCTGCGCCTTGCCGACCTTCTGGCTGAAGGTCCGCGCGACGTCCGCGCGCTCGCGCAGGCCACCGGCTCCGATCCGCAGGCCCTCGGCCGCCTCCTGTTCGCGCTTGTCCAGCTCGGCGTGTTCGCCCGCACGGTCGATGATCGCTTCAGGCTGACCGCGCTGGGCGCCTGCCTGCGTACGGATCATCCGGACGGGCTTGCCGCCTTCGCGCGTTATCAGGGTCACGACGTGATCCAGCGTCCCTGGGCCAACCTGCTGCACAGCGTGCGCACCGGCAAGACAGCCTTCGATGCGGTGTTCGGCGTAAGCCTGTTCGACTATTTCGCCGCGCACCCAGAGGCCGCCGAGCTCTTCACCGCCGGAATGGCAGCCCGCACTGCCGAGCACCTGGCGGCGATCGTCGCCGCCTATGAGTGGGGCGGCCTCGACACGATCGTCGACGTCGGCGGCGCCGATGGTGCGCTGCTGGCCGCCGTCCTGGCCGCCGCTCCGGAGGCCGACGGCATCGTGTTCGATCAGCCTCACGTCGAAGATGCCGCCCGGCGGCGGCTCGCCGCCGCAGGCCTGCAGAATCGCTGCCGCTTCGCGGGCGGCGATTTCTTTGTCGCCGTACCGGGCGGCGGCGCCGCCTATCTGCTGAAGTACATCGTGCACGACTGGGACGACGAGCGGGTCCTTGGCATCCTGCGCAACGTGCGGCGCGCGGCGCCCAGCCACACTCGGCTCATCGTGATCGAGCCGTTGCTGCCGGAGGGCGAGGAGCCCGCCCTGGAAGCCGCCATGATGGACATCGCCATGCTGGTCGTCACCGGCGGCGGCGAGCGAACGGCATCTCGGTTCGCCGCACTTTATTCAAATGCCGGATTTCGCCTGAGCCGTGTCGTACCGACCGCATCGCCCTTCAGCCTGGTCGAGGGCATTCCGGCCTGATCTCCCTCGATTGAGCGAGTTGGCTGTGGTGCTACCTGCGCGAGTATGCGCGGCCCGAGCCAGGGCACTGGCCCAATTCTGTGGCCCGCCATCCGGGTCAGTCCGCCGCATCAGGCGGGACGTCTTTGCTCCGCCACACATCAGCCGCTATGATGCCAAGGAGGGCGATGGGCGGAGCATCGAGGGGTAAGTGCCGTGGCGGTGGCGACCCGGATGCCGGCAGATGACGCTCGCCGTCTGCTCGGCGAGTGCAGTCTGTTTCGCGAGCTTGGGCCGGACGAGCGGCAGGCCCTGTTTGCGCGCCTTCACATTCGCTCCTATGCCCCGGGCGAAATCATCTTTCACATGGGCTCGGCCGGCGACAGCATGATGGCTGTCCTCGGCGGCAGCGTCCGCATCAGCGTGCCGTCCCCCGACGGCAAGGAGATCGTGCTCGCGATCCTGCAGCCTGGCGAGGTGTTCGGCGAGATCGCCCTGCTCGACGGCAAGGAGCGCACGGCCGATGCCAAGGCGATCTCGGAGTGTCATCTGGCGATCCTCGAGCGGCGCGAGGTGCTCGCGTTTCTCGAGCACCATCCCAAGATCTGGCCCAAGTTCGTGGCCGTGCTGTGCGGCCGCCTGCGCAACACCGACCAGCATATCGCCGAGCTTGCCCTGCTGCAGCTGCCGGCGCGGCTCGCCAAGGCGCTGCTGCGGTTCGCCAACCCCGAGCCGCAGCCGGGCAACGGCCGCCCGCTGCTGCAGGTCCCGCTCTCCCAGCGCGAGCTCGGCAACATCTGCGGCGCCAGCCGCGAAAGCATCAACAAGTGTCTCGGCGGCTGGCAGCGGCGCGGCATCATCCGGATCGAGGACGGCGTCGTGATGGTGGCCAACCGCACCGCGCTCGAAGAGCTGGCCGAGCTCGACGAATCCTGACGTGTGATTCCGCCGCGCGATCCCGCCACCTTGCTGCCGCGATTGGAGGCACACTGATCGTTGCTGGGTTGGCGGAGAGCGCGATCATGAAACGAATTCTCGCCGGCGCAATCGTCGCGATGGCGGCATTGACATCCTCGCCTGCCGTCGCCCAGGAGCGCGCCGGAGATGCCGCTCTTGGAGCGTTGTCGGGCGCGGTCGTCCTGGGGCCCGTCGGTGCGGTTGCCGGCGCCATAGTCGGCTTTACGGCGGGGCCTTCCATTGCCCGCTCGTGGGGACTGCGCGGCGAGCGCGCTCGCCCGCCGCGGCGGTCCGTCAAGGCGCGCGCTGCGCCTGCCACACCGGCTCGCGCGACGTCGGGCACAGCTGCGTCGGCACAGGCTGGACAATCGACGACACCCGCAAGGGTCCCGTCGCGCGGGCCATCGACGCCACCGCCGCAGACTCTGGAATGATGAGGAGCGGCATCCCGCCATCATTCGCCTGATGCGACGGGCGCTCGTCGGCCCACGGCCCCGCGACAATTGACGCCACTCCTTGCGGGCGCGTCTCGCACGCAATCAGTCGGCACCAGCAATGCACCGCTTTGCGCGCGGCGGGGCACGGCGCCGATTCCTCAAGGATCTGCCAAACAAGGTTGCCCCCTACCATGGCACCGCGAATTGGTTCGGATGAAATCTTTCCGGGGTGTGATCCTCCTCACACCCGACCGATTGGCGGACACCTATACCTTTCGGGGTCGCCGACCGAACGACTTATCATCGCTGTGTAAAACCGGTCGATGGCGGAGGGGATTCGAGGGATGGCCCAGCCAACCGCAGCCATGACGTCCAACCGGCATGCCTGGAGCGGCCTGGAAGCGCGATACGGCGTTTTCACCCCTCCAGCCTCGATGTTTGCCGACCAGCATCCGGTGCCTGCCGTGCGATCGCGCCGGTCGGCGGCATTTGCGCCTGTCGTGCACAGGACCGAGGACGCCGCCTTGGCGGACGCGCTGGACGGCATCACCGCCGCCTTCTTCCTGGTCGATCCGATGCGGCGTCCGGTCCACGCCAATGCGAGCGGTCGCACCATGCTCGCGCGCGGCGACGTCGTCTGCACGATCGGCGATCGGCTCACGCCGTGCAATGAGCGCGCCCGCAAGACCTTCAGCCGCATTTTCTCCAGCGCGCAGGGCGGTGGCACCGGCGTGAAGTTCGCCGCGGTGCCGATGCCGGCACCCGATGACGAGCTGTGGATGGCTCACGTGCTGCCGCTTGCCTCCGGCTCGCGGCGGCAGGCCGGGTATTCGGCGGTCGCCGCCGTATTCGTGCGCCGCGCCGTGCTCGATCTCGCCACGCCGCTGGCGACGCTGGCGGAGACCTATCAGCTCACGCCCGGCGAAGCGCGCGTGCTGGGCGCGATCGTGGAAGCCGGCGGCGTACCGGAAGCCGCGCGCGCCCTCGGCGTCTCCGAGACGACGGTGAAGACGCATCTGTGCCACGTGTTCGACAAGACCGGCACCAAGCGGCAGGCGGAGCTCGTCAAGCTGGTCGCCGGATTCGCCAGCCCGCTCGGGATGTGAAGCCCGGCGTTCCTGTTGCTGCAAACTGTCAGGAAATTCAAAATCCGCCGCACCCGGCTGTGCCGCGAGCGCGACACGCCGATTGCACCTGCTTCCGCGCGCTATGTGATCGTGTCGGCGAGCCGTATTCCTGCCGTATATCCGCACTCGAACAGGGTCTCGAGGTTCGAGCGTGACCAGTCGAACACATAGGGCAGGTGCTCGGGCGGCACCTGGAAATCCGCGACGTACATCTTTTTCTGGTAGTGCTCGAAGTAGGGCAGCATGAACAGCGGGATGTCCACGTCCTGCTCGTCCAGCGCCTGCAACAAGGCCGCCAGGTGAGGCCCGAGCGTGCTCTGCAAGCCGTGCTGAATGCTGCCCATCCCCAATTCGGACAGCGCCGCCAGCGGCATCATGATGGAATGCGCATAGGCATCCCACAGATTGCGGGGCGATTGAATGAATTCCCGCTTCATCGGATTGAGGAAAATGAATTGATCGATCTCCGATAGCTTCGACCCGCCCTTGCGGAGGTCGAGCGGGTTGACGACCTGGAACGCCGCTCCTTCAAAATAGTGCAGCCCGTCGATCTCGTACGGCGGGTAGATGAAGGGAAACGACAACGCGGCCCGCAGGTGATCGGGCGTCATCTGCCAGGCCTTGAAGTCGCACGGCCCGCGATCCTTTTGCGGGCCGTCGAGCCGGAACGCATTGACCTCGATGTAGGGGTGCTGCATGGCGCGCAACGCGGCAAAATCGATCACGTTGTCGAGAAAACGTGGATGCCCGCAGAACCCCTTGCTGAAATAGTTGACGTCGGTCGGGCAGGCGATTGCGCCCTCGAGCAACAGGGTGTCGGCAGCGAGCTGCTCCGTCTGCGTCATGCCGTACTGGCGCTGTGCCGCCTGAACCTCCGGCAGGCTCGCCCAGTAGTCGTTGAAAAAGTCGGCTGCCGCTCCCGACTTGGCGAAGACCTTGTAGTTGATCGGCAGCGTCGAATAGATCAAGTCGGAAATGCCGAAGCCCTTGGTGCTGTGCAGCGCCTCCTCCTTGGTCATTCCACTCGGGCGCAGATACATCAGGCCCACGACCGCGCCGGCGCCGGCCATGGAGACGATGTCGAATTCGATGCCGCGCTTGAGGACGAGCTCCTCGTGCAGCGCCAACAAGGCGCCTGACGTGAGCGTCAAGTTCGGCGCGCCGCCAGCCAGGAACAGTGCCGTCTTGCCCATCGTTTCCCCGCGCGATCGAGTGCTTCAGGTCAATCTCTGGGTGAATAAGATCATGCGCCCCGATTGAAATCCAGAGCGTCTCCCGCGTCCGAGCCAGTTCACAGCCCGAGGTCAGGCGGCCGAGGTGTCGAGGGGCCGGTCGTTCCCGGATGGTCGCTTTCGCGCGTTGGGGGCCAGGGTTTTCAGGAGCGCGGCGGCATCCTGCAGGTCGGGCGTGCCGAACCCCTCGGTGAACTGCCCGTAGATCGCCGACAGAGCAGTGAACGCCTCGTCGGGGCGGCCCTGGCGCGCCCACAGGCGGGCGAGGTCGCAGGTCGTACGCAGCTCCCAGGATCGCGCCTGCTGCCGCCGTGCAATGTCATTACTCCTGATCAGCAAGGCTTCGATTTCGTCGCTGGAACGTTCCAACTCGGCAAACAAGGCAGCCTTCACGCGCAGGACTTCGGCGAGGGCCCATCGCTCGCCGGTTTCGTCGGATATGGCCAGCGCCTGTTCGATCGCCTGCAAGGCGGCGCTCTTGCCATCGGCCTTGGCCAGTCCGATGGCTTCGAGGGCGTGAAACATCGGCAGCCAGAGTCGGGCGCCGGTCTTCCGCCAGGCCGTCAATCCATCGCGCAGGACGTCGATTCCCCTCGAGACCTCCCCGGAACAGGTGATCGCCCATCCTTCGAGGATCCGCGCGCCGGCCTCCCAGAACGGAAAGCCGTGCTCGCGGCACAAAGCGGCGGTCTTGCTCGCGTAGGCCCGCGTCTCCCCGGCCTGGCAGCGGAACACGTCCATCATGCCTCGCGCGTGGCAGACCGTGTAGGCGAGCGTGTGCGGATGCGAGACCGCCTGGGCGCGTTGCACCGCATCGGCCGCCACCTGCGAGGCCTGCTCCACCTCTCCGAGATGCCACAAAGCCCAACACAGGTACGAAAGGGCCGTCGCCCCGATGTCCTGGCCGAACTGGAAGCGGTAGCGTCCATGCGCATCCGGATCGAACAGGGCCCGCGCGCGCTCCAGGTGCACCCGGCCGGCCGCAAACTCGCCCATGGTGACGTAAGTCGTTCCCAGCATGCGATGCGCAAGACAAACAGCCGCCGAATTGGCATGCCGTTCGGCCTCGGTGAGGAACTCGGCCGCAGCCTTCTGCTGCTCGACGACTTCGCCGCCCACATAGAAGCAGGCCCACACACCATAGAGGACGGCGAACTTCTGCTCCGGATCGGTCGATAGCTCGATCAGGCTCTTCGCCCGCAGCAAGACTTCCCTGGTCTCGGGAGCCGCATAGCCGCGGCCCGCGATCATCGCCTGGCCGAGCATGACTTCGAGCTCGATCGCCGAGCGCGTACGCCCGGCGGATGGCGGGAGCGCCCTCAACAGCTCGAGCGCGCTCTCCAGGTGCCGGATCGCCTCCGCACTGGCCGACCGCTGGATCGATCGCTGGCCGGCCTGCTTGAGATAGGCAACGGCCGATTCATTGAGACCGGCCTGCGCGAGGTGGTGCGCCATCAGCTCGGGCTGCGTATCGACGATCTCGGCGAACTGTTTCTCGAGCGTCTCGGCGATGCTGGCATGGAGCTGTTGGCGCTTGCTCCGCAACAGGCTGTCGTAGGCCGCCTGCTGCACCAGCGCATGCTTGAAGGTGTATACCGAATCGGGCGGCTCGCCGCGCACGAAAATCAGCTCGGCATCGACGAGCTGGTCGAGCGCGGCCCGTAGCGCAGGCTCGGTGACCGGCGCCACCGCGGCGAGCAGGCGATAGGAGAATTCGCGCCCGAGCGCGGCGCCGATCTGCGGAATCTCCTTGATCGACATCAGCCGATCGAGACGAGCCATCAGCGAATCGTGCAGGGTCGCCGGAATAAGGGGGACTGCCCGGGAATCGCCGATCACATAGCGATCGCCGGTCTCTTGCAACTGCCCCGAACTCGAGAACCGCCTTGGTCAGCTCCTCCACGAACAACGGCACGCCGTCGGTCCGGTCCAGAATCTGCGTATAGACCTCCGCCGGAAGCCCCTTGCCATTCGTCATATGGAGGACCATTGCGGCCACGTGGTTCCGCTCCAGGCGGCCGCATCGCAGCATCGTGACGTGAGGCTCGTTGAGCCAGGGCGGGAAGAAATCCGGCCGGAAAGTCAGCAAAAACAGGGCCGGAATATGCTTGATCTCGCCGATGGCGCGGCTGAACAGCTCGAGCGTCGTCGGATCGATCCAGTGAACGTCTTCGAAAATGAACAGCACCGGCTTGAAGCTGGTGAGGCGGTGGAACTGGCGGATCAACGCCTCGATCGTAAGGTCCTTCTGCCTCTGCGGGGTCAGCTGCAGTTCCGGATAGCGCCCCTGGGTCGGCAGCGACAGGAGCGCGGCGTACAGGCTGACGTCGCTGAGGCCGCCGGGTCCACCGCGCGCGAGCAGGGCTTCCAGCTTCCGGAGCTTGCGCTCGGGCGTGTCCTCGACGTCGAACCGCGCCGCGAACTCGATCTGGCTGATGACCGGATAGAATGGGCTGTTGGTGTGATGCGGCGAGCACTGGTAGGTGATCGTGATGTGCTGGTCGGCCCCCATGTAGTCGCGCAGGGTCCTGGTGATGCGCGATTTTCCGATGCCGGCCTCGCCGCAGACCAGCGCGACTTGGCCGGCCCCGTGCTTGGCCCGCTCCCACAACGCCATCAGCTGGCGCAGCTCTTCCTGCCGGCCGACGAACTGGGTGAGCTTCTTGGAGTGAAAGGCATCAAATCGGCTCACCACCGGGCGCTCGCCGGTGACGCGCCAGATCGGCACGGGCTCTGCGACTCCCTTGAGCGCCTGCAGGCCGCGATCCTTGACCGCGAAGACCCCGCCGAGGAGCCGCAGCGTGCTCGCGGTGATCACGACCGTATCGGGCTCGGCAATCTCCTGCAGGCGGGCCGCCAGATTGGGCGTCTCTCCGACGACCGCCTGCTCCTGCGCC
This sequence comes from uncultured Alphaproteobacteria bacterium, assembly GCA_963777755.1. Classification (GTDB taxonomy): domain Bacteria; phylum Pseudomonadota; class Alphaproteobacteria; order Rhizobiales; family Xanthobacteraceae; genus DATFWC01. Next base: position 339,464 of record CAVZSC010000032.1, on the reverse strand, counting down.
GGGCCTTCCCCGATGGTTTCCCCGACGATCACCGTACCGGTCGCAATGCCGACGCGCACCTGCAGCCCCTCGCCCGTCGGCAAGACGATCTGGCCGACCCGCGCGACCACGTTCAAGCCCGCGCGCACCGCCCGTTCGGCCTCGCCCTCGTGGGCCTGCGGATAGCCGAAATACGCGAGAATCCCGTCGCCCATATATTTGGCGACGTAACCGCCCGCGCGGGTGATGACCCCCGCACATGCATCCTGGAACGTGCGGATGAGCGCGCTCAGATCCTCAGGATCGAGCTTCGATGCAAGCGGCGTCGACCCGACCAGATCGCAGAACAACACCGTCAGCTGCCGGCGCTCTGCGTGCCCCGGCGGGGTGGGAACGGGCTCGGCGCGCCGCTGATCGCCGGCAAGCCCGGCGATCGCCTTGAGCATCCGCTTGCGGTCGCCGAGCGGGATGCCCAGCTTCTCGAGGTCGGCATCCTCCAGGTCGGGGATGACGTCGGCGTCGATGGCCTGCTCGGCAAAGACCTGCGCGTACTTGCCCAGTCCCAGTCCGTCGAGCCAGAGCTCCGCGCTCGTCATCAGGCCTCTTTCACCAGCCTCGCTCGTCGACATCGCGCGCACCAAGCCGCCACCTCTGCCCACGTTTGGCGCATTCCCGAGGGCCAAGTCTCACCGTAACAACAAAAGCCCAGTGTGTAAAACCGAAGATTTCAACTCAGTCATTGACGATGCGTCATAGAAGAAATTGACAAAGACCGGCGCCGCCTGGGTGGTCTATACTTGAAGTTGCAGTTCTCGGTTGATCACCGAAAGGATGAATGCGCTGTCGTCGACCACCGAGAAGTGAACACCGTCGCGGATGAAGACCTGAAACCGGGTGTCGGTGAACCGTCCCCAGCCGAAGGCGTGCTTTCGCGAGACGTAGGGATCGTCGCGCGTGCCGAAGCACGTGATCGGAACATCCCACGGCGGTTCTGCAACGAACTGGTAGTCGTTGGTCAGCTGGAACTCGGCGCGGATGACCGGGAGCATGATCCGGCGCAGCTCCGGATCTTCCAGCAATTGCTCGGTGGCGGCGATCCGAAAGTGTCGAATGAGCTCGGCGAAGACGTCGTCGGATTGCGCATAGGGAGGAAGCTGGACGCGGAAGGCGTCGAGCTTCATCAGATCTTCCGTCAGCTGCTCCTCGAATGACCCAAGATCCGCGATCCGGTCGGGCGGCCGCGATCCGGATGCAAACAGATGGATCGGCTGGGCGGCCGCGGTGTTGATCAGGCGGCGCGCCGTTTCGTACATGGTCAGGCCGCCCAGGCAGTGGCCGAAGAACGCGAACGGCCGATCCAGCATTCCCTGCATCTCGGACGTCAGCTGCGTGACGAACTCGGACATCGAGGTGACGGGCTTCTCGTTTACCCGGCTCAATCGGCCGGGCGGCTCGACGGCGACCACCTCGATGGTCGGGTCGAGCGATTCCGCCCAGTTGCGATAGATCGCCGAGCCGCCTCCGGCGAACGGAAAGCAGAACAGGCGGCACCGCGGGGCGGTGCGCGGCCCCACGACCATGAGCCAGCTGCCGGCGCGCGGCGCGGCGGCCCCGTCCACCCGCGCGACCGCATCGGGCTCGCCCCGACCGTCCGCGCCGACGCCGCTCGGCTCGGGCAGTTCGGCAAGAATGTCTTCGGCGAGCTGCGCGACCGAGGGTCCCTGGATCACCTTGACGGCCGACATTCGCAATCCGAGCGTGGCCTCGAGCCGATTGACCAGGGTCACCGACATCAGGGAATCGAGGCCGAGCTCGCGCAGCGGCTGATTGGGATCGATCGAGCCGCTGATCCCCAACGTCTTCATGGCCTGCCGCTGAATGAAGGATGTCAGCAGGTTCCGGCGCTTGGCCCCGCTTGCCTCCTCCAGGCGCGCTTTGATCGCGCCGTCGGCGTCTGCCGCCGTCTGCCGGGAAGGGACCTCCTTCTTGAGCTCGTCGTAGAGGCGCGGCACGCTGGCAAACTGCGCCAGGAACGTTGGCCATTGCGTGAGCGTGATCGCTCCATGCGTCAGGGCGCTGCCGATCAGCGCATCGAACGCCTGCCATCCGGTTTCGCTGCGGATGTATTCGGTGCCGCGCGCCCGCCAGATGGCGCGCCCCTTCTCGCCTGAACTCGGTTGCCAGCCCGGACTCTTCCCATGGACCGAAATTGAGCGCCAACGCAGGCAGGCCTTCACTGCGCCGGCGGGCGGCGAGCGCGTCGAGAAAGGCGTTGGCGGCCGCATAGTTGGTCTGGCCCGCCGACCCGGTGAGGCTGAGGATCGAGGAGAACAGCACGAAATGATCGATCTTCAGCGTGCGCGTGAGCTGGTGCAGAAGCCAGCCCCCGATGACCTTCGGCGCCAGCACGCGGCGGAATTTCTGCCAATCCATGCGGACGAGGATGCCGTCATCGAGCAGGCCGGCGCAGTGGAAGATGCCCTTGAGCGGATGGCCCGATCGCTCGATCTGTTTGAGGGTGCGCCTGATGTCGCGCTCCTCGGTGACGTCCGCCTTGACGATCGCGACCTCTGCGCCGAGCGCTGCGAGCGTGGCCCGCACCGCCCCGGCCTTCGCATCCTTCTCGCCGCGTCGGCTCATCAGGACGAGATGCCTGACCCCGCGCCGCGTGACGAGCCATTGCGCAAGCTCGACGCCGAGCGCGCCGAGACCGCCCGTGATCAGGTAGCTGCCGTCGGCAGCGACGGCGGCCGGCGGCGTCGGCGGCGCGGGCGCTCGCACCAGACGCGCGGCAAGGCGGCGCCCCGAGCGCACTGCGACCTGGTCCTCGCGGTCGCCGTGCAGCACCTCGCCGACGATGGAGGCTGCGTCCTGCGCCATGGAGCCGCCGCTGCCGAGATCGAGCAGGCCGCCCCAGATCGGCGGATGCTCGAGCGAAGCGCTGCGTCCCATCCCCCACACGGCCGCGGTTGCGGCTTCCGCCGGCGGATCGTCGGGCAATGCCGCGACCGCCTGGCGTGTAACCAGCCAGATGCGGCAATGCCGCGAGCTCTCGGCGAACGTTCGGAACAGCGACGCATGGGTCGCAAAGATGATGGCCTGCGCCCGTTCGAGATCGTCAGCGCTTGCGTCCTGCGTTGGCACATCGAGCGGCCACAGGTTGACAACATGCGCGAAGCGAAGGTTCGCGTCCTGCAACGCGTCGCCGAGGAGCGCAGAGCAGTGTCGGGCGAGATCGTCCGGATCATGCGCGCCGCCTGCGCGCTCGATCGCATCGTCCAGGTGGATGAGGCGGCATTCCGTCCCTTGATGCCCGAGAGCCTCCGCGACCGCAGCCGCCGCGCCGGTCCGGTCCGCCAGGATCAGCCAGGGCGACGATTGCCTGCTCGGCTCCGCGCTTCGCCTCAGGGGTGGTCGCTCGTCCCAGCGCACCGCATAGAGCCAATCGGTGTTCGCCGCCGCATGGGGAGCGAGCACCTGCGGGGGAACGAGCTTGAGCGACAACCCTTCGATGGCGCCTACGAGGCTCAGATCGTCGCGATGGATCGCGATATCGATCGTCACCACATCGGGGTCGGCATCCCGTGCCGGTCTGCGCACGGCGTGGACCCACACCTCGCGTGCACCGGCGCCGTAGGAGCGGTAGCGCTCGACGCTGATCGGCAGGTAGGTGTGGTGCTGCGCCTGAGGCGGTTGCTGGAAGTCGCCATAGTCGGCGATCAGTGCCGGGTAGAGATGCAGGCAGGCGTCGAGGAGAGCAGGGTGGAGCGCCGCGCCGCCATCGAGATCGACCTGCGCCGGCAGGCATACCCGCGTCAGGGCTTCGCCATGCCCGCGCTGCAACGACGCAATGCCGCGAAACGCCGGGCCGTACTCGAGCCCGAACGTCCGCAGCGTCGCGTAGTAGCGGTCGCTCGGGATCGCTTCCGTGCAGCGCTCCCGCAGCCGGTCGAGCGCGAGGTCGGCGGTGGTGGTCGGATTCTCGTCCGCCGTGCGAACGAGGCCCACCATGTGCGTGCGCCAAGGCTCGTCTGCATCCGGTGCCGCGCTGACGAAGCGAAATTCGGCGGTCGTCTCGTTCACCGGCACGAGAATGGTTTGTACGGTACGCGCCCCGTCCTCCGGCAGGACCATCGCCTCGCGATATTGCAGGTTGGCGACTTCGATTGTCTCCGATCCGAACTGCCGGCGTGCAGCCTCCTGCAGGGCCGTCAGGCCGACCGTCGTCGGCAGCACCGGCATCCCATAGATGCGATGGTCCGTGAGGTAGGGAATCCGCTCCAGACCATAGGAGGTCTCGAACTGGATCTCGGGCAACGGCGAGCGCAGGCGCGCGCCGGTGAGACCGGCACCGCCGGCCCGGGCGGCGGCCAACGACCCGTCTCCGTCGATCCAGAAGCGGTGGCGTTCGAACGGATAGGTCGGCAACGACACCCGCCGGAGCCCATGCGGACGATTGAAGCCGCTCCAGTCGATCTCGTATCCGCGACAATAGAGGGTGCCGAGGCTCGACAGGATTTCGCGCCATTCGTCCCGCTTGTTGAGGGAGCCGAGCCATGCGCGGTCGATTCCGTTCACGCATTGCTGCCCGAGCGCGAGCAGCGTGTTGCCCGGTCCGATTTCGATCAGTTCCGTGACGCCCGTTTGTCCGACGGCCCGCACCCCATCGGCAAATCGCACCGCGTTCAGCGCGTGATCGCACCAGTAGCCCGCATCCGGCGCCGCGTTGAGCGGCTGGCCCGAGACCGTGGAGATCCACGGGATGTTTGCAGGGCGACCTTGTACGGCAGTGGCCACGCGGCTGAACGCGTCGACTGCGGGCTGCATCAGGGGCGAATGGAAGGCGTGGGAGACCGTCAGCCGCTGACAACGGACGCCGTTGCCTTCGAAATGCGCCACGATCGCTTCGACCGCTTCGCGGTCCCCGGAAATGACCGTGTTCTGCGGCCCGTTCACTGCGGCGATCGCCAGGTTCTCGACCTGCGCATCGTCGATTGCTGCCGCCACCTCGGACTCTGCGGCGAACAGCGCGGCCATTGCGCCGCGACGCGGAAGCGCCTGCATCAGCCGCCCGCGCTCCGCGATCAGCCCGAGAGCCTGCTCCAGGCTGTAGACGCCGGCGCAATAGGCGGCCGCAAACTCACCGACGCTGTGGCCGAGAACCACGTCGGGGACGAGCCCCCATGAGCGCCACAGCGCGACCAGCCCCGCCTGCAGCGCGAATAGTGCCGGTTGCGTATAGGCGGTCTCGTCGATCAAGGCCGCATCGTCGGTGGTGCCGAACAGCACGTCGGTCAGCGGTCGCTGCAGGCGCTCGCGCAGCATGTCTCCACAGCGATCGATCGCTTCGCGAAAGACCGGCTGGTGCGCGTAGAGCGCGGCACCCATGCCGGCGTATTGCGAGGCTTGCCCGGAGAACAGAAATGCGAGCCGCGGTCGATCGGCGCCCCGGGCGCTGCCGTTCGGGCGCGCCGCATCCTCGCTCAGGCGCTGTTGCAGCTCGGCGCTGGATCCTGCGACGACGAAATGGCGTTGGGCGAAATGCTGCCGGCCGCAGGTAGCGGTGAAGCAGATGTCGGCAAGCGGCGCCTCCTCCGGCTCGAGGGCGGCGCGATGGTCCGCGATGAGGCTGCGCAGCCCCGCCTCGCTCCGCGCCGAGACGGCAAACAGGTGCAACGGGGGCTGCTCGGCGGCTCGCACGGCTGGCTCCGCCGCCGGCGCCTGCTCGAGGACGAGGAAGGCATTCGTTCCGCCCAGGCCGAGCGAATTGACCGCCGCACGTCGCGGCCGATCGCGCCATTCGCGACACTCCGTGTTGACGAAGAACGGGCTGTCGGCGAAATCGATCTTCGGGTTGGGCTTGTGGAAATTGAGGCTCGGCGGGATCTTTCCGTGCCGAAGGGCGAGCGCCGTCTTGATCAGCGAGGCAATGCCGGCCGTCTGCTCGAGATGTCCGATATTGGTCTTGACCGAGCCGATGGCGCAGAAGCCGCGCCGCGTGGTGGCGGTGCGGAACGCCCGCGTCAGGGCATCGACCTCCAGGGGATCACCGACGATCGTTCCGGTGCCGTGGCACTCCACATAACCGATCTCGTCCGGCGAGATCTCGGCCACCGTCATGGCTTCGACCATCGCGCGCGCCTGGCCGGCGACGCTCGAGGCGGTGTAGCTCACCTTGGCGGCGCCGTCGTTGTTGATCGACGATCCGCGGATCGCCGCGTAGATGTTGTCGCCGTCGGCGATCGCGGCGTCGAGCTCCTTGAGCAGCACCAGTCCGACGCCGCTGCCGAAGATGGTTCCCTGCGCGTCGTCGTCGAATGCGCGGCAATGACCGTCGGGCGACAGGATGCCGCCCTTCACGCTCGTGTAGCCGACGCGCTGCGGCACGCGAACGGTCGCCGCGCCCGCCAGCGCCATGTCGCATTCGCCCGCGAGGATCGCCTGGCAGGCGAGATGCACCGCCACCAGCGAGGTCGAGCACGCGGTCTGCACGTTGATGCTCGGCCCGGTCAGGTTGAGCTTGTAGGAAATCCGCGTGCTCGGGAAATCCTTGTCGTTGCCGATATGCGCGATCCCGCCCGTGTAGCCCGGCAGCTCGCCAGAATGAGGCAGGCGGTCGACCAGATAGCTGCTCACTACCCCGCCCGAGCCCACGAATACGCCGACCGGAGCCCCTGCCTGGCCTGGCGGGTGTCCGGCGTCCTCGAAGGCTTCCCAGGCGGCCTCGAGCAGGAGCCGCTGCTGCGGATCCATCAGGCGGGCTTCCTGCGGCGAGTATTCGAAGAAGGCGGCGTCGAATTTGTCGATGTCGGAGAGGAGCGACGCGGCCTTCACGTAGGCCGGGTCGCGCAGCGCGTCGACCGGGACGCCTGCCGCGATCAACTCGGCATCGTCGAGCTGCGTGATCGATTCGACGCCGTCGCACAGGTTCCGCCAGAACGTGCGGTGGCTCGCTGCGCCGGGAAACCGGCACGCGATGCCGATGATCGCGATTGCCGGAGGACCGGTGCGTTCCGTCACGTGCGGCGCCTCCTCGCCTTCCGCAGCTCGGCCCGGGCGCCTGCGGTCGCGAGGGCGTCGTCGGCCTTTTCCGGCTCGGGAAAGAACGCCTGTTGATAGGCATGCACGAGATCGTCCACCGAGCGGACGCTGGTGATGGAGACCAGCTTGGCAAACGGATCGACGCCGAGCTCCGCCTCGAGATCGGACACGAGAAATGCCAGGTCCAGCGAGCTCAGGCCCAGCGTGGCGTTCAGCTTGTCGCTTCCCGAAAACGCGCGCGGCTCGCCGAACCGCTCGTGCAGGAGCGCGCGAATGCGATCGTGCACCAGGGTTTCGATCTGCGATCGCGTCAATCGCGTCAGCATGTGATTCCCCCATCGACGACGAGCGTCTGTCCGGTAATGAACGAGGCCTGATCGGAAGCGAGGAAGAACACGGCGTTCGCCACCTCCTCGATGCGGGCAAGCCGGCCGAGCGGCGTGCGCCGCGCGATGCGCTCCTTCTCCGCCGCCGGCATCTCCCTGACCATGTCGCTTTCGAAGTAACCCGGGGCGACCGAATTGACGCGGATGTTGCGCGGCCCGAGTTCGCGCGCCAGGCTGCGGGTCAGCCCGTCGAGCGCGGCCTTGGTGGCGCTGTACACCGCCACGCCCGCGTGGCCGCGGATCGCGTTCACCGAGGAGACGTTGACGATGCAGCCGGAGCCCTGCCGCAGCATCGCGCGCGATGCCGCCTGGGTGAGCACTAGGCACGCCGTCAGGTTCACGTCGACCGCCTCCGCCATGTCCTCCGGTCGCATCATCGGCAGCACGCCTTCCGGCGCGATACCCGCATTGTTGACGAGGAGGTCGAGCCGGCCGAAGCGCTCGCACGCCACCTTCACGAAGTCGCGCAAGCTCGCATGGTCTTTCCCATCGACCGAAGCCCAGTGAAAGCTCCCCTCCCGCTTGTGCTTGCGGACGGTCTCGGTCAGGTACGCGGTCTTCGACCGGCTGAAGGTCGCAACGCGGTAGCCTCGTTCCAGGAGGCCGGTGACGAGCGCCGCTCCCAGGCCGCGGCTGCCGCCGCTGACGACGGCCACCGGCGAAATGGTCCCGGCGGATCTCGCCGGCTCGCCGCCGGCGAGCGGCGCGCTGCTTGCGGAGGAGCGCGTCCGCTGCATCAGCATGGGACGATCTCCTTGCGCGCTTTCTTGAAGCGGGCGCCATGATGATCCTGTTGGACGACGTCGATGACCGCCGGGACCTTGTAGCGCTCGAGGTGCTTGAGGCAGAACTCGCGGACGCGCCGCTTGAGCAGGCCGGGATCCTCGGGCGCGATCGGAGTGATCGTCGCGGCGACCACCTGCCCGGTGACCGGGTTCGCCTTCCCGCCCACGGTCACGTCCCTGACGTTGTCGAGCTGCAGGAGCACGTTCTCGATCTCGGTCGGGTGCACCTTTTCGCCCCCCACGTTGATCAGCTCCGACTTGCGGCCGAGGATGCGCACGTAATCGCCGTCCACCTCGACCAGATCCTGGGTGTTGAACCAGCCGTCCTGGTCGAACGGCGACGGCGCGTTCAGATAGCCCAGCATCGCGGTGTCGGACTTGAGCCACAGGATCCCGTCGACGATCTTGTGCTGGAATCCGGCATTGCCGAGCTTGAGCCAGAGCGAGCCCGAGTTCGCGTGACTGGGTGGGCAGGATTCCAAGCTCCGACAGCCCGTAGGTCTGCTTGAAGCGCACCAGGGGCAGGGCTTCGCGGATGGCCGCGAGCGTGCTCGCCGGCATCGGCTCCGTCCCGTAGGTGACGACCTCCAGCGAGGACAGATCGTGCGACTTGATCGCGTCGGCAATCAACAGCATGCGCAGGAACGTCGGCGTCGTCGGCAGCAGCTGAATGCGATGACGTTCAATGGCCTTGCACACTTCGTCCGGGCTGCGGTCGCGCGCCGTGACCACCGTGCCGCCGTGACAGAGCACGTGGAACAGCGTGTTGATCCCGCCGATGTGATCGAGCAGCAGGAATATCAGCGTGCGATAGCCCGCGCGCGGCGCCTGGAACTTGGCGATAAGCTTGTCGAAATCGAGGACCGACGCCTTGCTTTCGCCGGTCGATCCCGAGCTGAACAGAACCAGGCCAGCGGCGCCGCGCACGCCGATTTCGCGCAGCAGGGGATGATCCGCGACGCGCGCGAGCCGCCGCAGGCGGGGTGCATCGTCCCGACCGAACTCGACCGCGAACCGCACCTGGGCGGTCTGCATCAACTGCTCCCACTGCCGCGCCGCCGCCGTCGCCAGGGGGACGACGATGTTGCGATTGACGAGCCCGGCAAGCAGGAGGGCGCACAGTCGCGGGGAGTAATCGCCGCATATTGCGAGCGGGCTCCCCGGCTCGACTCCCTCCCGGTCGAGGTCCTCAAGCCACGCTCGCACGGATCGAGAGAGCTGGGCGTATGACCAGCTCTCCTCTCCCCAGAGCAAGGCCGGTCGATCGCCCCAGCCTTGCAGGCGTTCGAGGAGCCAGTGCTGCTGATAGGGTAATGACATCGTGTTCACGCCGTCACATTGGCCGAGACAGGCTGTCAGGGCAGCCTGCTCGTCGCCAGAGCCTTTCCTGTCCTTTCCCCGCGCGCGGCGGGGCGGCAGGGGCTCAGGAGTCCTTGCCGCGTTTGCGCGCCATGTAGTCGGCGTATTGCTGCGACATCTGCACCGCCCAGCAGATCCTGTTCCTGTCCTCCTCGGGCCAGGATGCGAGATCCGCCCGCAGCTTCTCGATTTCGATCGGTCGATGCTTTCCGTCGAACGGTGGGCAGGAGGGATCCCATGGCGCCCACGGCGGACCCCACCCCGACCCCGGCTGGTGCGAATGCCCCCAATAATAGTGATGATAGGGATCGAATTCGTCGCCAACGCCACGGCTTGCATTGGCCGCCTGTTGAAACACGTCCCCCGTCGCGTCAGCCAGGTGATGCCAGAAATCGTCGCGCGTCACCGCGAACCGCAGGGCTTCCGCCATTCCGGGACCGGGAGGGATCGGCACCCCCGCGTTGATCAGCCAGGATACGAACCAGGCCCATAACGCCTCGGGGGAAAACCCGGGCGGCCTCGGCCAGGGCATGGGCATCGGCGGCCATTGGCGGCGTGGGTACGACGGCCCTCTCGGCCCCGCGCCGTATCCCGGGCGATCCGCGGCGGGCGGCGGATCGGGCAGGCGCGACCCGATCGCGCCTGCCTTCTTCAATTCGTGGACCAGCGCCTCCGCGAGCGCCTTGACGTTTAGTCCTTTCGGGTCGTCTGCCATGGTCTTTCCCCCGTTACTTCACCACACTCGTGCCTTGCCTGATCATACACACCGCTCGAATCCGGCCGAATTCTCCGCGGCCGTCGCCGGCGGACATCCGAACCGGTCTGGAATCTGCCAACGCGGCGAAGGGCGCAAGGTGCGCCGCGCGTGCGCGGTCTGCCACGCGAAGTGGCGGACCGTCGCGAACCGCGGACATCCTGCCAGGGCAGCCGCAAAGCCGGACGGCGCATCGATGCGCTGAACCGACCATGTCCGAGAGCTCGCGCTGTCGCCGTCGAGCGACAGGAACCGCAGGCGTCCAGCCGGATCCAGGTCGAACTGCATGCGGTCGAGATAGTCGGCGAGGCTCCGCCCGAGCGCCTTCACGACCGCCTCCTTGGCGGTCCATAGCGCAAAGAACGCATCGCGCCGGGCTGCCCCGGCGAGCCGGCCGATGAGCGCGCCTTCCGCCCGCGTAAACATGCGATCGGCGATGTCGGCGGAATTCGGCAGATCCCGCACCTGCTCGACATCGATCCCCACCGGCCCTCCGGAGCGGACCGCCACCATGCAGCAGTGCCCGCTGTGCGAGAGGCTGAACTGCGGCTGCGCGTCCCATTTGGGGACCACCACCAGCGGCTTGCCCCAAGGCCCTTCGCGAAACGCCAGCGCAGCGGGGTCGATACCCGTGTAATCGGCAAGAATCTGCCGCACGATGCCGTGCGACTGGATGAAAAATCGGCGCTGGGGCGCGAACCGGAATCGGTGCGCCCGCTCGCGCTCCCGCTCGTCCAGGATGCAGGCGAATTCCGCCGCGGCGTCGTCATGATCGACGAGCTCTGCCGTCCATACGTCGATCCTGTCGGCGCGCGAGCCTGCCGAGTGCGCCCCTTGGCTCATCTAGCCCGCCTCCGCGCTTCGCATGTCCTCGAACCGCAGGTGTCCATGCAAATCGCGTGCAATCTCGCCGGCGAGGGATTCCCGGCATTCGGCCAGATAGAAGTGTCCGCCGGCAAGAAGCTTCAACCGGAACGCTCCGCTCGTCAGCCCGCTCCAGGCCTGGAGCTCGGCGGTCTCGATCGCGTCGCTCTCGCCGCCGAAAACGCTGACAGGGCAGTCGAGCAACCGGTCGGCGGCGGCACAGCTTTCCCCCAGGGCGAGATCGGCACGCATCATCGGCAACAGCGCCGCGACCAGCTCATCGCGCGCCAGGACGATATCGGGGGTTCCGCCGAAGCGCCGCAGCATGGAGCGCAACGCGCTGTCGGACAGCGTTGCCGCCGACCCGCAGAGGTGCGCGCGCCGAGGGGCCGCCCGGGCGGAGACGAAGAGGTGCACCGCCTTGCGCCCATCGGCGGAGCGCAGATTGCAGGCCGCCTGATAGGCCAGCGCTGCGCCGGAGCTATGGCCAAAGAAGGCGAACGGCACGTTCATCAGCGGCTGGATGGTCCGCGACAGGACGTCGAGCAGAGCATCGATGCGCGTGATGGGGGGGTCGCCCATGCGGGCCGCGCGGCCCGGCAGCTCGATTGGGCAAAAATCGACCCCCGCCGGCATTGCCTGCCGCAGCGGCCGGTAGAACGTGGCGTTGCCGGCGGCATGCGGAAAGCCAAATACCCGATACCGCGCAGGCCCATCGCTGCGGTATGGGACCCATCGATCGAGGTTCAACCGGTTCCCCCAGCGGCGCGGCGGCGGCTGCACGCCGCCGGAAGCCGTGCTCAGATCCTGCATCATCGTGGCGTGCCGCTCGTCCCCTGACAAGTGCCTTTGCGCCCGACAACTTGTGCGCGGTCCGATATTGCATCGCCGAAAACATCGGGGGGTGTGAACTATTTCACACCCCTATCAGGCCGGCGGATGATTGGCTCACGAATGTACGTGCTCTCGAGCGAGTCAGCATGGGGGGCCTGCGCTCTCGTGATCGCCCTCCCTGGACCAGATCGAACGATGACCGATCCCATGTTCCCTCGGGTTCGCATTCCTGACGTCAGGCGGGAAATCCGCCGGTCAAGGCGGCTGATTATTCATCGCACGATCGGGTGTCGGGGCTGTGACTGATTTTTCGGTTCGTTTTTGGGGTGTTCGTGGTAGCCTTGCCTGTGCGGAGCCCGGGACGGCCCGCCACGGCGGAAACACCGCCTGCGTCGAGGTGCGGTGCGGGGACCGCCTGCTCATCTTTGATGCCGGCACGGGATTGCGTCCGCTCGGCAAGACGCTCGTCGGCGGCAGCGCAACGACGCGTGCCGATATTTTCTTCAGTCATTGCCACATCGATCATATCGTCGGCGTACCGTTCTTCGCCCCGTGTTACGTGCCGACCACGCAGCTGCGGCTGTGGGCCGGAAACCTGCTGCCGGAATATCGCCTCGAGCAGATCCTGCGCCGCATGATGGCGGAACCGCTTTTTCCCATCGGCTTCGACGCGCTCAAGGCGCAAATCGAGTTTCATGATTTCCGGGTCGGCGATGTCTTGCGACCGCACGCCGACGTCACCTTGCGGACGGCGCCGCTCAATCATCCGGGCCGGGCCACCGGCTATCGCCTGGAATTCGAGAATCGTTCGATCGCCTACGTCACCGACACCGAACACCGCCCCGATCAGCTGGACCGCAACGTGCTGTGGCTCGCCCACGACGCGGACGTCCTGATCTACGACTGCAATTTCACCGAAGAGGAGTTCAGCCGCTATGTCGGCTGGGGGCACTCGACGTGGCAAGAGGGGGTCCGGATCGCCCAGGCGGCAGCGGTGAAGAGGCTGGTGATGTTTCACCATGACCCCGATCACAACGATGAATTTCTCGATCGGATGGGAGCGGAAGCGCGCAAGCTCCATGCCGACACGATCGCGGCGAGCGAAGGCCTCACGCTGTCGATCTAGTGCGGCCGGCTTGAAGGTCCTACGGCGGTAATTCGCGGCTGGGACCCGCTTCGATACCGATTGCCGGTCAGGACGCCCTGCCACGAGCCTACCTCCCATCGGGCCAAAACCGCGATAAGATGGCGCGATATTGCGCCGCAAGTGCGCATGGAACTGGAGGAAGGCACACGATGGCGATCCAGGATGTCCGCAATCCCACGCCGGCTCCCAAGAAGCGTGGCGGCGGCGACGTCGAGGCGTGGAAGCGCGCGTTCCGGGAAAAGCTCTTTGGCGTGCTCGGCCGTTTCCCGGAGACAGCCACCACCAACGACAACTATCTCGCGCTCGCCCATGCGGTGCGCGACCGCCTGCTCGAGCGCTGGGTCAGGACATCCGAGACGTATTACCGCAGGAAGGTCCGCACCGTCTGCTATCTGTCGGCCGAGTTCCTGCTCGGGCCGCATCTCGGAAACAATCTCGTCAATCTCGGGACCCTCGACGCGGCGAAGCAGGCCATGGAGGAGCTCGGCCTCGATTTCGCGAAGCTCCTCGAGCAGGAGGAGGAGCCCGGACTCGGCAACGGCGGCCTCGGACGCCTCGCCGCCTGCTACCTCGATTCGCTGGCGACGCTGCAAATCCCTTCGATCGGCTATGGCATCCGCTACGAGTACGGGATCTTCGACCAGCAGATCCGGGACGGCTGGCAGGTGGAGGTGGCGGACAAGTGGCTTCGCCTCGGCAATCCATGGGAGATCCCGCGCCCGGAGATCTCTTTCAATATCGGGTTCGGCGGTCACACGGAGCAGTACGAAGACAAGAAGGGTCGCCCTCGCGTCCGCTGGGTGCCCGCGCGCGTCGTCAGGGGGATCGCCCATGACACGCCGATCCTCGGGTATCGCGTCAACACGGCGAACCTGCTGCGCCTGTGGAGCGCCGAGGCGGTCAATTCGTTCGACTTCAAGTCGTTCAACGTCGGCGACTACTACGGCGCGGTCGCGGAGAAGGTCACCTCCGAGACGATCAGCAAGGTGCTGTACCCGAACGACAGTGCGCTGCAGGGCAAGCAGCTCCGGCTCGAGCAGCAGTATTTCTTCGTCTCCTGCGCGCTGCAGGACATGTTGCGCATCCACCGGCAAACGGTGGCGAACTTATCGCGTTTCCCCGAGAAATACGCCGTTCAGCTCAACGACACGCATCCCGCCCTGGCGGTCGCGGAGCTCATGCGGCTTCTCGTCGACGAGCATGGCATGGAGTGGGAGCCGGCGTGGGCCGTCACGCGGCAGACGTTCGGCTATACCAATCACACCCTGCTCCCGGAGGCGCTGGAGAAATGGTCGGTCGGCCTGTTCGGCAGCGTCCTGCCGCGCCACCTCGAGATCGTGTACGAGATCAACCGCCGGTTTCTCGACGAGGTGAGGTCGCGCCATCCGGGCGACGACGACCGCGTGCGCAGGCTCTCGCTGATCGATGAGTCGGGCGATCGGTCGGTGCGGATGGCGCATCTCGCCTGCGTCGGCAGCCACGCGATCAACGGCGTGGCGGCGCTGCACAGCGAGCTGCTGCGACGGGACGTGCTCAAGGATTTCAGCGCGTTGTGGCCCGAGCGATTCCTCAACGTGACCAACGGCGTGACGCCCCGGCGATTCATCATGCTGACGAATCCGGCGCTGACCAAGCTGGTGACGGACGCGATCGGCGACGGTTGGACGCGCGACCTCGACCAGCTGCGCGCGCTCGAGCCGCTGGCGGACGATTCCGCCTTCCGCGACGCGTGGAGGGCCGTCAAGCGGCGGAACCGGGAAGCGCTGGCCGCCGAGATCAAGCAGAAGACCGGTATCGTGGCCGATCCGGCGAGCCTGTTCGACGTCATGGTGAAGCGCTTCCACGAGTACAAGCGTCAGCACCTGAACGTGCTGCATGTCATCACGCTCTATCATCGGCTGAAACGCGATCCCCGCTGCGACGCGCCGCCACGCACCGTCGTGTTCGGCGGCAAGGCTGCGCCCGGCTACATGATGGCGAAGCGGATCATCAAGCTGATCCACTCGGTGGCGGAGGTCGTGAACGGCGACGCCGCAACGGCCGGGCGGCTGCGCGTCGTCTTCTTTCCCGACTACAACGTCAAGCACAGCGCGCGGATCTTCTCGGGCGCGGATCTGTCCGAGCAGATCTCGCTTGCCGGCAAGGAGGCGTCGGGCACCGGCAACATGAAATTCGCGATGAACGGTGCGCTCACGATCGGTACGCTCGACGGCGCCAATATCGAGATCCGCGAGGCGGTCGGGGCTGAGAATTTCTTTCTGTTCGGCATGACCGTGGAGGATGTCCAGCGGCGGCTCGCCCGGTACGCCCGCGCGGCCGACCACTACGAGTCGGACGCGGAGCTGCGCGCGGCGCTCGACGCGATCGCCCAGGGAGCATTCTCCAACGGCGACCGCGAGCTGTTCCGGCCGATCGTGGAGCACCTGCTCGGCCCCGACACCTACATGCTGCTCGCCGACTATCGCGCGTACGTCGATTGCCAGGAGGAGGTCGGCCGCGCGTGGGGCGACCCCGAGCGCTGGGCCCGCTCGTCGATCCTCAACGTGGCGCGCATGGGCCGCTTCTCCTCCGACCGCTCGATCTCCGAGTACTGCCGCAACATCTGGCACGTGAAGCCGGTGCCGATCCCGGATTAGTCACGCGGCGGAATCGGGTGCGATGCGCACCCCGGCGGCGGCGCCATGACCTGGATTTTGGCGGGAGCGCATGGTCTTATCGGCGAGCCGCCGCAGACCCGCGACCACGTCGCTGCCGGGCCTTCGCCCGTTCAATCGCCAGGAGAGCGTGAGAGATGCAACCGTTGACGATCGGAGCCCATACGGTCGCCCGCGTGGCCGAGCTCGAGTTCCCGGCGTTCTCCGCCCTGGAGTTTTTTCCCGCCGCCACGCCGGCGATGATCGAGGAGGCCAGCCGCCAACTGCCCGGACGCATCTCGGCGGACGGCAAGCTGGTCATGAGCTTTCATTCGTTCGTGATCAACACGGGTCGCCACACCATCGTCATCGATACCTGCTGCAACAAGTCGCGGCCGGGGCGCGAGCAGTTCGACCGGGGCAAGGCCGATTTTCTCGCCGGACTTAGCCGGCTCGGCGTCAAGCCGGAGGCGGTGACGCACGTCATGTGCACGCACCTGCACTGGGACCATGTCGGCTGGAACACGCGACTGGTCGATGGCCGCTGGGTCCCGACCTTTCCGAATGCCCGCTATGTCATGGCAAAACGCGAGTACGACTATTGGGACGCCGTCTACGCGAAGGAAAAAGGCAAGAGCGACAACATTCACGTGCTGGCGTTCGAGGACAGCGTGTTGCCGATCATGCGCGCCGAGAAGGCGATCCTCGTCCAGGATGATTTCGAGCTCGATAGCGGAATTTCGCTCGAGCCGTGCCATGGTCACACGCCCGGCCATGTCGTCGTGAACGTGGCGTCGAACGGCCGGAAGGGCGTGTTCATCGGCGATGCCATCCATCACCCGATGCAGCTCTTGTTCCCCGACGTCTCAACCCGCGCGGACCTCGACATGAATGCCTCCCGCGTCACCCGCCGCGCCCTCATCGAAAAGCACGCCGGCACCGGCAGTCTGGTGCTGCCGCATCATTTCGCGACCCCCACCTCCGGTCGGATCGAGCGCGCCGGCGATGCGTTCCGCTTCGACTTCGTGGAAGGCAGCTGAGCTGCGACGGCACTGGCGTAGCCCGCTGCTGGCTACGCCAGCAGCGGGAACGAGAACCCGGCCACCAGCTTGACCAGGTCGGCCTGGCGCGAGGTGCCGGTCTTCTCGAAGATATGGCGCAGGTGGGTCTTGACCGTGGTCTCGGAGACGCCGAGCGCCTGCGCCACCTCGGGCGCACCGCCGACCTCGACGATGGCGAGCAGCACGCGCAGCTCGCTCGGGGTGAGCTGGTGGCGCCGCGCCACGGTCTCGAGCGGGGACGGGATATCGAGCGTCGCCTTGCGCACGAACACCGCGGCCGCCGCCGCATAGGACGTGCCCGCCTTGCGCCGCATGCCGGCGGTGAGCGGCAGCACATGCGCCACGTGCTCGTCCCCGGTGCGCGTCTTGAGCGGCACGGAAATGCCCTTCACGCCGACCGCCTCGTCGCCGCATTCGGCCGCCGCGAAGATGTCCTGCAGCGTCTGGTTGGCGCAGGAATCGAGCGCGATCAGTCGTCCACCGGCCGCGCGCACGAATTTCGCTTCCGCCACCATGGCTTGGCCGCTCGCATTCGCATGCACGATGCGGCCCGCGTTGTCGACCAGGAACATGCCGGCGGTGAGGCCGTCGAGCGTATCGGCGAGCGTGGAGGCTTCCGCCTTGTGCAGCTCGATCACCCTGCCGATCAGGACCGAGCGCCGCACGTGCGGGACGAGAAGGCCCATGCGCTCGCGCGAGGCCTCGTCGATCAGGCCGTCGCGCTCGTGGCGGATCACCGAGAAGGCCGCATAGCTGGTGCCCGATTTCTCCAGCAGCGCGCTCGCCGCATCGATCCAGCCCTGCGGCTTCGCCCACTCCTTGTAGAACAGCGATTCGCGAAACTCCTTGAGCGGGACGATGTCGCCGAGCGTGACGATCTCGCCCACGTCGAAGAACAGCTGAGCCGTCGTGAACGGATTGAATTTGATGTACTTGTCGTAATAGAGCCGTCCGTAGTGACGGTCGACCCCCCAGGTGTAGTGGATGTTGCCGGTCTTTGCCGCCGAGTCCTCCGAGTACAGGTTGGACGCGGCACCTCGGATGAACCGGCAGGCTTTTTCCAGGACCTGCGGCCACAGTTCGGGATCGAGCGCCGCGTCGTAGAGGTCGCCGATCAGCGACGAGACTTGCTCTGCTTCCCTCATGTCGCGGTCGTTCCTGCCTGCAGCTTGGCCCGGGCGACCTGCTTTATCGTTCAAGCGTGTTGAGCGGGCGTGACATGGGTCACACCCGGCGAAATTTCACCTTTGGTTGCGGAAATGAGAGAAGAAACTTTCATTTGAGAACGGTAGCCGCCGTACCCGCCGCGCTGTCTTTGGCGGCTTCCGTCTCCATGGCAGACGAGGGGGCGGGACGCGGCTCGGCATGGCCGATCACGCGCCGGATCGTCGGACAGCGTCGGCGCAACGCCCGCTCCACCTCATCGACCTTCTCGTGCACGGTATGAACGGTGAGCGCCGGATCGACGCGGCAATGAAAGTTGACGATCTCGCCGTCCGGCGTCTCCCGCACCCGGACGTTGTGCACGTCACGGATCGTCCCGAGCGCTGCGGCGATCTCGGCAAGCGCGCCGCGCACCTCCTCGATGCGATGCGGATCCGCCTCGCGGCCCGTCACCTCCGAGGGCTGCAGCGGCTCGATATGGGTCTCGACCTCGACGTCCGGCCCGAGCTCCTCGCGCACCGCTGCTTCCAGCATGCTGGCGACCTCGTGCGCGCTGCTCAGGGCGAGCATGCCGTCGACTTCCAGATCGAGCGAGATCGAAAGCCTCCCGCCGATCCCATGGACGGTGACATGATGGACCGGAAGCGCGAGGTTGCGCGCGATCACCATCACCCGCTCGAGCACGCTCTCGCTGTCGAGCGCGACCGGCGTCGCCGTGATCGTGATGTCGGCCTCGCCGACGGCGCCGGCTACTGCGGCCTGGACCGCCTCCTTGACCACCGTGACGCGGTCGAGCGGCACGGTGCGGGGGACCTGGATCACGACGTCGACGAAGTGGCGCGGGCCGACGGTACGCATGCGCACGCGCTCGACGTCAACCACACCGGGGATCTGGCGCACCGCCGCCTCGATCTTGCCGGAGAAACCGGGCGGCGCGGTGTCGACCAGCGAATTGATCGTCCGCTTGCCGAGCCGGAACGCCAGCACCGAGATCAGCACCGCGACCACGATGGCGGCGACGGCGTCGGCCCAGTAATGCCCGTAGGCGGCGAGCACGAGCCCGATCACGACCGGGATCGAGCCGTAGAAGTCGGATGCGAAATGCAGCGAGTCGGCCTCGAGCGCCTCGCTCCTGGTCTCCCGCGCCGTCTTGTAGAGCACCCGGGCGCGCCAGGCGTTGACCGCCATCTCGATGCCGAGCACCCCGAACGGGATGAGCGAGAACGTCACCGGCGTCCCGCCGGCCTGGATCCGGCCGACCGCCTCTACCCCCACGCCGCCTGCCAGCAGGAACAGGAGCGCGGTGACGGCGAGCGCCGCCACGCTCTCGATCTTGCCGTGACCATACTGATGCTCGGCATCGGGCGGCCGGTCGGCCGCTCGAACCGCGAACCAGGTCACCACGGTCGCGCCGAAATCGATCAGGCTGTGCAGCGCGTCCGAGATCAACGCCAGGCTGCCGATCGCCACGCCGACCACGAGCTTGGCCGCCGCCAGGCTGCCGCTCGCGATCATCGATACGGCCGCGACCCTCAGCTTGCGATTCTGCATGGGGCGCCTCCGCCCGCACACATGGGTCGGGCCGGCGCGGCCGTCAATCGGGCATGCTGCGGATGGCCGGACCGGCGATGCGGCCGGCCGCATCGGCAGCCCGTCGGCCCGCCTAGCGGTACAGTGGATTTATCCCCACGACATTGCTATCTGGCTCCCCGCGTTCGGTGGCATCGGCGGATGGCGTTTTTGTTCGATCGTTGTGAAGCAGGCGTCCTGGCCCGCACCGCGGAGCGCCGGGCGTGATCTTCGTTGCGGTGGATATCGGCGGCACGTTCACCGACCTGATCGGGTTCGACGATGCGATTGGGCGCTTCGTGCAGGCCAAGAGCCTGACCACGCCGGCCGACCTGGTACAGGGCATCATCGATTGCATCAGGAAGAGCGGGGTCGAGGTCGCGGCGATCGACGAGCTCATCCATGGCTCGACCATCGCCATCAATACGCTGATCGAGCGCAAGGGCGCCAAGACCGGCCTGATCGTCACCGGCGGGACGCGCGACGTCTACATCATCGGTCGCGGCAACCGCCCGGAGTCCTACAACCTGTTGTTCCACCGCCATCGTCCATTGGTACCGCGGCGACTGACCCGCGAGGCCGAGGAGCGGGTGGTGAGCTCCGGCGAGGTGCGTCAGCCGCTCAATCGTGCGAGCGTCGAACAGGCCTGCGCCGTGTTGCGCGCCGAGGGCGTGGAAGCGGTCGCGGTGTGCTTCCTCCATTCCTACGTCAATCCCGAGCACGAGCAGATCGCCGGCGAGATCGTGCGGGCGGCGCTGCCCGATGCCTACCTGTCGCTGTCGCACGAGATCCTGCGCGAGTACCGCGAGTTCGAGCGGATGTCGACGACGGTGGTGAACGCCTATATCGGGCCGAAGGTCGGCGGCTACGTGGCAAGCCTTGCGCAAAGCCTCGCGACGATCGGCTTTGCCGGCGATCTCTCCATCATGCGCTCGAACGGCGGCGTGATGACGCCGCAGGTCGCGACCGCGCGGCCGGTGGCGATGATGGAATCCGGTCCGGTCGGCGGTATCATCGCCTCGGCCCAGGTCGGCGCCGCGCTCGGCTTCCCCAATGTCATCTCCTTCGACATGGGCGGCACCACCGCCAAGACCAGCCTCATCCGCGACGGCGAGACCACCATGGCGCCCGGCTACTACGTCGGCGGCTATGCGGCCGGCCATCCGGTGATGCTGCCGATGATCGACGTGGTCGAGGTCGGGGCCGGAGGCGGCAGCATCGCCTGGCTCGACGAGGTCGGCGCGCTCAAGGTCGGCCCGCACAGCGCCGGCGCCGATCCCGGCCCGATCTGCTACCGCGGCGGCGGCGCCGAGCCGACCATCACCGATGCCAACGTGGTGCTCGGCCGGCTCGATCCCGACAATTTCCTCGGCGGTCAGATGAAACTTGATGCCGAAGGCGCCGCGCGCGGCATCGCCGACAAGATCGCCGCGCCGCTCGGGCTCGGCACCGTCGCGGCGGCGCAGGCGATCGTCGAGATCGCGATCGCCAAGATGTCGCTTGCGGTGCGCGAGGTGTCGGTCGCCAAGGGCTACGACCCGCGCGATTTCGCGCTCGTCGCCTCGGGTGGCGCCGGCCCGCTGCACGTGATGGCGATCGCCCGCGAGCTGTACATCCCGACCGTGATCGTGCCGCTGTTCCCCTCGCATTTCTCCGCGCTCGGCATGCTGCTCGCCGACGAGCGCCACGACTTCATCCGCACGTTCTACTGCGACCTCGCCGGCGTCGATTTCAGCAACCTGCTGGCGGCGCACGGTGAGATGGTGGCCGACGCCAAGGCGAGCCTGCGCCATGCGCGCGATGCGGCTTACGAGATCCATCTCGACCTGCGCTATGTCGGCCAGGAGTTCACGCTGCCGGTTCCGGTCACGCTCCGGCAGCTCCAGGCGGGCGACCATCGGGCGATTCGCGCCGCCTTCGATGCCCTCTACGAGCACCGCTACGCGCACCACTCGCCGGAGGAGCCGGTGGAGATGGTCAATATCCGCCTCGCCGCGGTCGGCCAACGCACCAAGCTCGCGTTTCCCACCGTCGATCCGGGTGCCGTCGCCACGCCGGCGGGCGAGCGCGAGGCCTGGTTCGCCAGCGCCGAGGCGCCGGTGCGTTGCCCGCTCTATCGCCGCGAGGCGCTCGGTGCCGGCGCCGAGATCGTCGGCCCGGCGCTGGTCCAGGAGCACGGCACCACGACCGTACTGTTCGCCGGCGACCGCTGCCGCGTCGCGCCCTCGGGCGAGCTGATCATCCAGGTGGGAGGCGCGCGATGACGGCCCCGCTCGATCCCGTGACCCTCGAGGTGATCCGCAATGCGCTGCCGGCGGTCGCCAACGAGATGGCGGTCGACCTCCAGCGAACCTCCTACAACATGATGATCTACGAGGTGCGCGACTTCTGCACCGCGCTGGTCGATCCGAACGGCGAGCTGATCTCGCAGAACGTCGGCGGCGTGTCGCATTTCGTCGCCGACCTCGGCGTCGTGATCGTCGACGGGATGAAGCGCTACGGCCGCGACGGCTTCAAGCCGGGCGACGTGGTCATCACCAATCACCAGGCGGTGGCCGGCCAGCATCTCAACAACGTCGTCATCTACACGCCCTATTTCCATCGCGGCGAGCTCATGATGTTCGCCATGGTGCGGGCGCACTGGATCGATGTCGGCGGCACCTCCACCGGGTTCGGCGCCGGCCCGCAGGTGGCGGATCCATGGCTCGAAGGTCTGCAGCTCGATCAGCTCAAGATCTACCGGGAGGGCAAGGTCGACGAGACGCTCTACCGGGTCATCAAGGACAACATCCGGTTTCCCGAGTCCTCCCTCGGCGACATGAAATCGCAGATGGCGGCCTGCCGCCTGGCGGCGCGGCGCATGGACGAGCTGTTCGACAAGTACGGCCGCGACACCATGCTGGCGGCGATCGCCAGGATCTTCGACGAGACCGAGCAGAAGTGCCGCAACGTGGTGGCGCAGCTGCCCGACGGCGTCTACGAGGCGGAGGCTGCGCTCGACGACGACGGCGTGCGCAAGGGCGAGCCGGTGCGCATCCACGTCAAGGTCACGGTCGCCGGCGGCGAGATGACGATCGACCTGTCCGGCTGCTCGGCCGAGCGCAAGGCGGGCATCAATTCGCGCACGCTGGCCGGCGCCCGCGTCGCCTACAAGGCGCTGACCGGTCCGCTCGATCCGGTCAACGAAGGCTCGTTCCGGGCGCTCAACGTGATCATCCCGGAAGGCAGCATCATGATGGCGCGCTACCCCGCGCCCATGGCCGGCTGGAGCATTATCGTGCCGATGGTGGTCGACGCCATCGTCAAGGCGCTGGCGCCGGCGATGCCGGACCGCGTGCCGGCCGGCCATCACGGCCTGCTCGGCGGGGCGGTGGTGTTCTTCGGTGTGCATCCCAGGACCGGGCGGCGCTTCGTGGTGCAGAGCATCGAGGGCGGCGGCTGGGGCGGCCGCCCGTTCGAGGACGGCGAGTCGGCGACCGTGTCGGTGTGCCAGGGCGACGTCCGCAACGGATCGATCGAGGGCATCGAGCTCAAGTGCCCGGTGCTGGTGGAAGGCCGATCGCTGCGCCAGGATTCGGGCGGCGCCGGCAAGCATCGCGGCGGCTTCGGCATCGACATGCGGGTGCGCAACCTGGTCGAGGGGCGGTGGAATTTCGAGCAGGCGCGGCGGGCGAACTGCCCGCCCTGGGGCCTGTGGGGCGGCGGCGCCGCCGAGGCCGGCAGTTACCTGCTGCGGCTGCCGCACGAGAACGATTTCAAGCCCATGGTCGGCGCCCATATCCCGGTGCCGATCGATGCCGAGGCGATCGTCCGCACCGGCGGGGGTGGCGGGTTGGGCGACCCGCTCGAGCGCGATCCCGCCCTGGTGCGCGCCGATGTCGCCGAAGAGCTCGTTTCCTTGACCGCCGCCCGGGAGCAGTATGGGGTCGTGCTGACCAAGGAGCTCGGCGTCGACGAGGCTGCGACCCGCGCGTTGCGAGCGAGGCTCCGGTCGGAGCGTCAGGGGAGGGACCTTCGCCCATGATCGGGCAGAGCTCGTTGATCCGACACGGCGCGCTGTCGCTTGTCGCCGGCGCCGTCCTCAGCCTTGCGCCCGTCCACGCCGAAACCCTGCGCGTCGGCAAGGCCGGCCGCGAGGCGTTCTCGTTCGTGCCCGCCGACATCGGCGAGCGCACCGGCATCTTCCGCTGGCACGGCATCGATCTCGTCATCGCGAGCTTCGGCGGCGATGCGCGCATCCAGCAGGCCATGGCCGCCGACGGGATCGACATCGCGCTCGGCTCCGGCCCCGGCCTCGCCTTCATCGTCAAGGGCTCGCCCGCCAAGGGCATTGCCGCCATGGCCGATCCGCCGCTGATCTTCGCCCTGGTGGTGCGGGCGGACGACACGGTGAAAGCCGTCGACGATCTCAAGGGTCGCAAGGTCGGCGTCTCCACTGTCGGCTCGGTTGCGAGCTTCATCGTCAACGAGGTCTCGCGCCAGAAAGGCTGGGGCCTCGACGGCATCGCCCAGGTGCCGATCGGCGACGACGCGAACCGCATCGCGGCGCTGAAGACCAGGTCGGTGGATGCCGCGATCGTCAACCTGGCGGTGGCGCTCAACTACGTGCAGCGCGGCGAGGGACGCGTGCTCATGCGCTTCGGCGACCTGCTCCGGGATTTCCACGTGCACGTGATCTTCGCAACCGACAAGGCGATCGCGCAGAAGCCCGAAAGTTTGCGCGGCTTCCTGGCCGGCTGGTTCGACACCATCGGCTTCATGCGCCGCAACAAGGTGGAAACGGTGGCGATCGCCAAGGAGATCATGGGCACCGACGAGCCGACCGCCGCCGGCATCTATGACGAGCTCATGCCCATGTTCTCCGATACCGGACGCTTCAAGCCCGAGGCGCTGGCGACCCTGCGCCGCTCGTTCGTGGAGATGAAGACGTTGCCCGCCGAGCCCGACATGAGCCAGCTGTACACCGAAGCGTTCTTGCCGCAGAAATGAACGCCTGACAGACGGGAGGATTGCATGAAACCGACGAGGCGCATGGCGCTTACTCTCACGGCCGGTCTTGCGCTGGCAGCTCTCGGAGGCGTCTTTTCTCCGCACGCGTGCGCCGCCGAGAAGCTGCGCGTCGGCAAGGCTGTGCCTGAGGCCTTCTCGTTCGTGCCGGTCGACATCGGCATCCGCCAGGGCATCTTCGCCAAGCACGGGTTGGAGATCGAGTTCGATCGCATTCGCCGGCGATGCCCGCATGCAACAGGCGATGGCCTCCGACAGCCTCGATATCGCGCTCGGCTCCGGGCCGGCCATGGCCTTCATCGTCAAGGGCGCGCCGATCAAGGGCGTCGCCGCCATGGCGGGTCCCCCGCTGTTGCTGGCAATCGTGGTGCGTCCGGACGGGCCGAAGACGCCGGCCGATCTCAAGGGCAAGACGGTGAGCGTGTCCACCGCCGGCTCGCTCACCTTCTGGCTGGTGAGCGAGACCTCGCGCCGCCAGGGCTGGGGTCCGAACGGCATCAACATCGCCCCCATGGGTGCGATGCCCGGCCAGCTCGCCGCACTCAAGCGCGGCGACATCGACGGCGCCATCATGGACATCGGCAACGCCCTCGACCTGGAAAAGCGCGGCGAAGGTCGCGTGCTGGTGCGCTTCAACGAGATCAAGGATTTCCACATCCACGTGATCTTCGCCGCCGACAAGCTGATCGCGGGCCGCCCCGAGACGATCCGCGCCTTCCTCGCCGGCTGGTTCGACACCATTACCTTCATGCGCCAGAACAAGGCCGAGACGGTGAAGATCGCCATGGAGGTCACCAACAAGGACCAGGACATCACCGGCCGCTCCTACGACGAGCTCATGGGGATGTTCTCCGACACCGGACGTTTCGATCCGGCGGCGCTGGAGACGCTGAAGAAATCCTACGTGGAGCTCAAGCTCTTGCCGAGCGAGCCGGACATGGCGAAGCTCTACACCGAAGCCTTCCTGCCGAAGAAATAGATGACCTCGGCCGATACCGCGGTCCGTATCCGCAACGTCTCCCACCAGTTCGGAGAGGAGGGGGAGGCGCACCACGTCCGCGCCCTGCTCGACACCTCGCTCGACATCGCGCGCGGCGAGCTCCTGTGCCTGATCGGACCGAGCGGCTGCGGCAAGAGCACGCTGCTCAACGTCATCGGAGGGCTGCTGACGCCGACGACCGGAACCGTCCATGTGGGCGCGACCCCGGTGCACGGGCCGCTGCCGCGTGACATCGCCTTCGTGTTCCAGGAGAACGCGCTGTTCCCGTGGAGCACGGTGATCGAGAACGTGATGCTTGGCATGATGTTCCAGGGGGTGCCGCGGGTCGAACGGGAGGAGCGGGCGAATAAGTCCCTGCAGGCGGTGGGGCTCGCCGAGTTCGCCAACCACTATCCGGCCCAGCTCTCGGGCGGCATGCGCCAGCGCGCGGCACTGGCACGGGCGCTCAGCCTGCAGACGCCCGTGCTGCTGATGGACGAGCCGTTCGGCGCGCTCGACGAGCAGACCCGCATGATCCTCGGCGAGGACCTGTCGGTCCTCCTTGCCCGCACCGAAAAGACCATCGTGTTCGTCACCCACTCGCTGGGCGAGGCGGTGTTCCTCGCCGACCGCGTGGCGGTGTTCTCCGCGCGTCCCGGCACCATCAAGGAAGTCATCAGCGTGGACGAGCCGCATCCGCGCAAGCCGGAGTTCGTCACCACGGAAAAATTCACCCGCCTGCGCAACACGCTCTACACGCTGCTGCACGACGAGATCCGCAAGGCGGTGGTGGCGGAATCGGCCCGCACCGCGTCGGCGGCCGGAGCCGTGTCATGAACGGACGGGATAGCCGGCGCGACCGCATGCTGAGCCGCGCCGTTCAGGTCGTCTTCGTGCTCGGCCTGCTGGCGCTCTGGTACCTGGCGACGACGCAGTGGAAGGTCAGTCACCTGCTGCTGCCCAATCCGGTCATCGTCTGGCACGAGCTCAAGGATGTGCTCGGGTCGTTCGAGTTCTGGCCCGATCTGCGCATCACGCTCACCGAGCTTGCCGTCGCCTTCGCCATCTCGTCGACCGGGGGAATTGCCCTCGGCTATCTGTTGAGCCGATCGCAATTCCTCATCCGCGTGTTCGAGCCGCTGATGGCCGGCGTCTATTCGATCCCCATCATCCTGTTCCTGCCGCTCTACATCCTGTTCTTCGGGCTCGGCCCGGCCTCGAAGATCGCACTCGGCACCACCATCAGCTTCTTCCCGATCGTGCTCAACACCATCGCCGGCTTCGGCTATGTCGACCGCATCTATATCGTGGCGGCGCGCGCCATGGGCGCCTCCGACTATCAGCTGTTCCGCTACGTGCTCCTGCCGGCGGCGCTGCCGGTGATCCTCACCGGGCTGAGGATGGGGTTCACGGTTGCGCTCCTGTCGATCCTCGGCAGCGAGACCATCGCCTCGCTCGCCGGCCTCGGCCACAAGATCGTGCATCTGGCGGAGGCGATGGAGACGGCGCGCATGTTCGCCTACATCGCGTTTGCGGTGGTGATCGCCGCGATCCTCAACTTCATCGTCACCGGCCTCGAGGCGAGGGGCCGGCGATGACCGCCTCGCAGACCCTTGCGGGCTCCGGCGCGGCCGCGCGCACGCAGCCGCTCCCCTGGCGCCGGCGGGCGGCGCGGCTGTTTCGCCGTCACCCAGGCATCGTGCGGCTCGGCGTGGTGGCGGCGCTGTTCGTCGTCTGGGAGGTCGCGGCGCGCTGGTGGGTCGACCCGATGTTCCTGAGCCCGCCGTCGCGCGTGATCGGCTCGCTTCAATCGGTGTTCACGACGCCTGGCGTGCCGGCGGCCCTGCGCATCACCTTCTTCGAGCTCGCGGTCGCGTTCGCGATGTCGGTCGCGATCGGCTTGACCGTCGGGCTTGCGGTCGGGCTGTCGCGCTTCTCGCGCGCGAGCTTCATGCCGATCATCCTGCTGCTCTACGGCACGCCGCAGATCACCATCCTGCCGCTGTTCATCCTCTACTTCGGCATCGGACCGGCCTCGAAGATCGCCTTCGGCGTGAGCCACGGCATCTTCCCGATCATCGTCACCATCGTGGCCGGCGTGCAGAACATCAAGCCGATCCTCATGGTGAGCGCGCGCTCGATGGGGGCGAGCCGCTGGCAGATCTTCCGCTGGGTGATCTTCCCGCACATGATCCCGAGCTTCTTCGCCGGCATGCGGCTGGGCATGACCGGCGTGCTGCTCGGCGTGCTGCTGGCCGAGCTCTACGTCTCGACCGCCGGCATCGGCTATTTCACCACGCTGTTCACGCAGAATTTCGACCCGACCAAGCTGCTCGGCCTGATCGCGGTGCTCGCCGCCATGGCGATCGTGCTCAACGAGATCGTCCGCCGTGCCGAGGTGCATTTCGGCAAGTGGCGAACGGAGTGATCCGCGCAAACTTTCTCCTCATTCGTCGCGAAGAATGAGCGGCGGAATTGTCGATGGCGGGAGACTTGTGCGGTGAAGACGGGCGCGCTCGCCTCCGTGCATGTTCCATCGCATCGTGAACGGAGACCCCATGAGCACCCCAGGCATCGACCGCCGCATCGACAATATCGAGCTCGCCGTCAGCGACATCGCGCGTTCGCGCGCGTTCTACGGCGAGGCATTCGGCTGGACCTTCACCGACTACGGCCCCAGCTATTGCGAGTTCACCGATGGGCGACTGACCGGCGGCCTCGCCAAGGGCAACCCGGCCAGTCCGGGCGGGCCGCTGGTCATCATATACGTCGAGGATCTCGCCGGAATGCAGCGTCGCCTCGAACAGCTTGGCGCAAGGATCGCCAAGCCGGTCTTTGCCTTCCCGGGCGGCCGGCGCTTTCACTTCCTCGACCCGGACGGATATGAGCTCGCCGTGTGGTCTGACAAGTAGGATGCCTGGTCAGGGCTTGCCCGGCCGCGTAGGCCACATGGAAGGGAGCCGGGGCGATGGCGGCAGCCCCTCTTCGCCAGGAAATCCCTGCGGCCGCTCCAACGCGATGGCCTGATCGAGCCAGTGCTGAGACAGATCGCTCAACATTTGCTTCTGCGCTTGCGTCTTGGCGGTGCGCGCCAGCTCCGTACAACGGCGCGCGTGCTCGCGGCATTCTTCGGGACTGCCCGCCATTTCGCTTCCTCGGGGGTCGACGTAAGGCAGCGACTCGGCGTCCAGAGTAATGCATCGCGCGCGAAACAAGGACGTGTTCGCAGTTGTCCACAGCTTTCCACAGGTACGCAGTGAGGACGGCGCGAAATGCCGACAGCGCGTGCGCGGGAACGCGGTGCACGCACCACGGTGCACTGCGCGATGCGGAATAGCCTCGCCGGGTCGCGTCAGGAAAGAGCGGGAGGTGTCGCCTTCAGGCGGCGCTCTTCGAGGCGCGGTCCCCATCGTGTCGCCGCAGCGAAGCAAGCGCGTGCAGGTGAATGACCTCGCCCGCCTCGAACGACAGGTTATCGCGGATGAATTGCTCGATCGCCTCGGATCGCTTCTCGGCGAGCGCCTCCTTGACCGGAGCACCGCCGCGGACCAGCTCGATCTGCGCCAGCATCCATTGCTCGGCGACAGCCACGCGGGCGAAACCGGGGTCGGTCATTTCGCCGATGCCGCGCGAGATCAACTTCCAACGCTCGTCCTGCGTGGACTGCGCGGCGCGGCGAAGCTCGTCGATGTCATGGGTTCCCACCAGCGGCTTGATCGCGCTGTACACGTCGGCCGCAACCCTGCGCCGCTGCGGCTGCGGCAGCAGGCCAAGCTCGCGCATGACCTGCAGAAATCGTACGGTGGGAGCGCTCACAAAAAACGCGCACTTGGACATTTGCCAACCACTCTTAAGCCACCCAGTACCCACGTCGATAGTGTGTCACCGATGCTGGCCGATTCTACAAGAATCTTCGGTCGTTCTCCCGACTCAATACAGTTTCAGCGCGAGTGTGGCTTCGGTATCACACCGCTGCCGAATAGAGTTCCGCAATGCAACAAATGCTTGCATGATAGCGATTTTCAGGCATTGCGCGCGGGGCCCTAGAACGTTGATCACGTGCCGCCGCCGGTCGCGCCGTGGCTCTTGAGGATACGCAGGATCTGAACCTCCTTCGGCAGCTCGATGAGGAGTTCTCCATCCCGCTCGAGGTGATGAATTCTGGTTGGATCTCCGCCCGTGAAGGCGCTCATCGCCTCGACGCTCTCCCAGTATGAGATCGTCATGAACTCGGTGTCATTCTCCCGGTCCTCGCGCAACGTTTGCACGCCGAGCGCTTTTTCAATCAGCGGCTTGATCCCGACTTCGTAGTTGTACGCCTCGTATTCGTCGGCGCGCTCGCGCGTGGTGCGCCCGCGCCAGATCCGCGCGATGGTCGGCCGAGCGGCACTCGAGCTACCCATTCGGTTGTTCTCCTCGCCTACTGGCCGTATTTCGTGAGCACCGCCTGGCATGCCCGCGTGAGCTTGGTGCGGTTCTCTCGCAGGCAGCCCAGCACGGCGAAGTCGCCATTGGACAGGACTTCGCGACAATGACGCTGGGCGTCTCGGTCGCACGCCTTCTGATCTTCGGCGGTTCCCCGATTGTCCAATTGCTGGGCCGATGCCGGCGGCGGCGACGTCTGCGCGTGCACCGTGGCGGGCCACAGCAGGAGTGAAGCAAGCAGGGCGAAGCGATTCATCTTGATCGTTCCTCTCGGATTGGACGGTGACGCATGCGGAGAAGAGGTCGCGCGGTTCACGTCGAAGCGAATCGACCGAGCCGCGCGACCAAGCCGCATGCCTGCTGGGCTCAACGAAAGAAAGGCGAAAGTCGGAAGGCTCGTTCGTTTCTCAACTGGCCGACCGGCGGCCGTGGCGCGCGTGGCGCGCTTTGACGCGGTGCGCCCGGCGATGGCGATAGGATGGCGGCGGCGGGCCATCGTAGCGCGCTTCGTACCGATGATTGATTCCAAGCACGCCTTCGACGCCGCCGATGACGCCGCCGACCGCGCCGCCCACCACCGCACCGATCGGGCCGGCCCGCCGGTTGCCTTCATAGACCCCGTGCGCGACGCCGCCGGGCACGCCCTGCGCGCTTGCAGCGACCGGTACCGCACATGTTGTCAGGATGACGCCCGCTATCAGAACATAGGCCTTCATGGCTTCTCCTTGTCTTGGCTGACGGGCGCGGTGTCGTTGCCAATCAAGGCAATTCGGAGACTCCCCCATGGCCTCTTGATGCCGGGCTTGCGATGCCAGGTGGATGTCGTAAAAAAGAAACAGCTCGCGCCACAAGCGCTGCAGCGACCCCGCACGTTCACGTCGTGGCTTCGGTCACCATGGCCTGCCAGCAGGCCCGTGCGCTCACTTCGTCGCTTCGGTCACCATGGCCTGCCAGCAGGCCGCGATGGCGAGCGAATTGAACGACAGCCGCGAGCCCAGCCCGGCGTGGACCCGGGTGGCCGTCGCCTTGAACGCCTTTTCCAGACCGCTGTGCGACTGCCGCGGCACGACCGCATGGGTCTTCGGCAGAAGATGTTCGGCGAGCACCACCCGTTGGCTTTCGGGCAGGAGCATGAGCACCTGTGCGATGCGCCCGATCTTGTCGTCATCGGACATTGCGAAGGCTCCCGCCGGCTCGCCGGGCCTGCGCAGCGCGGCAAAAATCATGGGAGTCCGCGACACGCGCCGCTGCGGGCGCAAGCAGCCGGGCGAGGCAAGCTGCGTCACGGCTGGCATGGCACGGAGCGAGGCCACCGGGCCAGCGGAAGCCGCCAGGAGTAATGAACCTGTGCGACATGGTAAGCATCGCTCGGAGACCGGATAGTCAACGCCAGCCTAGCTTATATGCTCAAATCCTTACGTATTTGTATCAATCCTGCTCGACGCAACCGGACGGCGCGTTGAGCAATCGCTTGCCAACAACTTGCGGACGAGCAGGCGCGCCGCGCGGTCCGCCCGAGGGGCTCCGCGCGGTCGGGAGCGCGCTGATGGTCGATCTAAGCTGCGCGCACGGTCTTCGAGGAACTTGCCGACTTCCTGCCTCGCATGAAAGTCCTCTCGTCCGATGTTCACCACCAATCGACGATTAGAACATAACATGAACAAAATGCCGGGTCAAACGACCCTGCGGTTGCGGCCGTGCTTTATGGCGCGCCTTTGGCTCGATAGCCTGCGATGAAACCGGCAATCGAAACACAACGGGCGGTATGACGTGGGCGACACAACAACGGATCAGGTCAGGCAGCAATATTCGGCCTTCCGCTACCCGGCCGCCATCATGGATATCCCGGCGGCGATCGAGTCCGGCTACTTCCTTTACAGCGATCCGGCGAAATTCTCGGCGCTCATCTGGCCGGAGGGCCGTCCGTCCGATGCGTTGAGAATCCTGGTCGCGGGCTGCGGCACCAACGAGGCGGCGGTCATTGCGCACAACAATCCGTCGTGTTCGGTCCTGGGGGTCGATCTGTCGCGAGCGAGCCTCGACCACGAGGAATTTCTCCAGCGACGATATGGATTGACGAACCTTGTGCTCGAGCAGCGCGACCTCCGCGACCTCCGCGGCAGAGGCCCCTTCGACTACATCATCTGCGGCGGCGTGCTGCACCACATGCCTGATCCCGGGGCAGGGCTGCGCGCGCTCGCCGCGGAGCTTGCCCGGTCCGGATCCATCTTTCTGATGCTGTACGGCCGCCCGGCACGCGTCGGCGTCTACCTGATGCAGGACATCTTCCGCCGGCTCGGCATCCGACAGGATCAGGCGGGTCTCGCCTTCGTGAAGGATACGCTGTCGAGCCTTCCGGACACGCACTACGTGAAACACTTCATCAGCGGCTCGTCGCGGTCGGAGGACGATGCCGAGGTCGTCGACACCTATCTGCATCCCCAGGACCGCGCCTACGACGTCGCCGAAGTGCTTGCGTTCGTCAGGGATCACGGCCTGTGCTTCCAGACCTGGGTCGACAATGGGAAGTACTGCGCCGACAACCTCAAGGCGGGAAGTCCACTGGAGCAGGCGACGCGCGAATTGCCTCTCGAGCAGCAGTGGAGCATCGTCGAGGCGGTGACCCTTTTGATCCCGAAGCACATTTTTCTCGCCTGCGGGCCGCAGCGGCCGGCGAGCGGATACACGATTTCGTTCGCCGATGACGGTTGGCTCGACTATGTCCCGGTGCGGCATCCCAAGAGCGGCGTGCGCCGCAACCCTCCGCCCGACGCAACGGTCGTCGAAGTGACCCGGGAGCAGGTTGTGTTCTCCCTCAGCCGCGGCGCCGCCGCCCTGTTCTTTGCCGCTGACGGCAAGCGGACGATCCGGGCGATCCTGGACGATGCGATGTTTGCATCGATCCCGGCGGATCAGCGGATGGAGAACGCGCGACGATTCTTCGCGCGCATGCGGGAGGCCGGACATATGTTCTTCACCCGCGGCGCGGCTTGACGCCGCCGGTCGCCCGCCCCTAGACCGTCGGCTCTGCCTTATTCCCGCTTTGTCGATTGAGCTCGATCACCCGCCTGCGTTCAGAGAGCACCCGTGGCCAGCAAATTGAGACTGACGGTCGCCTGCGGCGACTACGAGATCGTACGCGCCCTGAAGGACGGCGCCGTCGCGGCGGACGGGCTCGAGCTCGTCCTGCTCACCGACATGGGCCCGCGCGAGCGGCACTGGCGCCTCGCGCGCAAGGCCGAGTTCGACGTGTGCGAGGAGAACGTCGGGGCCTATTTCATGGCGCGCGACCAGGGCCACCCGTTCACGGCGGTCCCCGTGTTCATGCATCGGCGCTTCCGCCACGGCTTCGTGTTCATCAACACGCGTGCCGGGATCGCGGCGCCCAAGGACCTGATCGGCCGGGAGGTCGGCGGCACCAATTTCCAGCCTGCCTCCAACATCTGGATGCGCGGCATCCTGGAGGAGCACTACGCTGTGCCGCACCGGGAGATCACCTGGGTGGTGGACCGCAGCGAGGACGTGCCGTTCTCGGTTCCGCCCGGGCTGCGCATCGCGATGAAGCGCTCGGACAAGCCGCTGAGCGACATGCTGGCGGACGGCGATCTCCCGGCGATGATCTCGCCCACGCTGCCGCGCCCGTTCGTCGAGGGCGACAAGCGCATCGCCCGCCTGTTCGCCGACTACAAGCAGATCGAGATCGACTATTTCCGCCAGACTGGCATCTTCCCGATCATGCACGTCACCACGGTGAAGCGGGAGATCGTCGAGAAGTACCCGTGGGTCCCGACCAACCTCGTAAAGGCGTTCGAGCAGGCGAAGCAGATCGCCTATCGGCGCGTCGCCAACCCGCGCATGATCCCGCTCGCCTGGGTGCGCACCGCGGTCGAGGAGCAGGAAGCCATTCTGGGACGCGACCCCTGGGCCTACGGCCTCACGCCGGCCAACCGGAAGAATCTCGAGACCGTGCTGCGCTATACTCACCAGCAGGGCCTGATCCGGACCATGCCGAAGCTCGACGACCTGTTCGAGGACACCGATCTGGGCGACGCTGCCGGGTCCGAGGAGTTTTGAGACCATCGCATGACGTTTGAGGAACGGCTCGCCGCCATTCGCGCCGCCATGCAGGCGCAAGGGCTCGATCGCCTGATCGCCATCCATGACGGCGCGCATTTCATCGAGAAGCCCAACCCGGTCACGGTGCTCACCGGCTTCAAGGCGCTCGGCGCGTCGGCTGCGGTGCTCGCGCCCGGCGAGGACGTGCAGCTCGTCGTCACGCCCGTATGGGACGCTGAACGGGCGGCCGAGCAGTGTCCGGGCACGCGGGTGCAAGGGGCGGCCGACGTCGTGTCCGCCCTGGCCGCGCGAGCAGGCCTCACCCGCGGGGGCAGGATCGGCATCGCCGGCCTATCGGCGCTGCCGTGGGATCTGGCGGAGCCGCTCAGCGCGGCACTGCCGCAAGCCGTCGTGGCGGACGACGTCGTGTTCGAGCCGGCGCGCACCAAGACCGACGCGGAGATCGCGCACGCCCGCGAGGCGACGCGCATCGCGGAAGCAGGCTACGCGCGGCTCCTGGAAATCGCGCGGCCCGGCGTGAGCGAGGACGAGCTGGCCGCCGAGATCCGCTGGTACACCAAGACCCTCGGCGCGGAAGACAATTTCCTCCTCCTGTGCGGGAGCCCGCACAATCGCGCGGTGCAGCCCTCATGCGGCCGGCGGCTCGAGCGCGGCGATATCATCGTGGTCGAGATCACGCCGAGCTATCGCGGGCAGTTGGCGCAGATCTGCCGCACCATCGTGCTCGGCCCATCGTCCGCTGTGCTCAGTCGCAAGTACGCGCTGGTGGTCGAGGCGATGAACCACGGGATCAGAGCCGCCGTTCCCGGCGTGCCGATGGCCGAGGTGTGTGGTGCCATCAACCGCGTGCTGGAAGCCGAGGGTTACGGCGAGTACTGCCATCCGCCGCACATCAGGCGGCGCGGCCACGGGCTCGGCTTCGCATCCATGCGCCCGGGCGACGTCGCCCTCGACAACGGCACGATCCTCGAGCCCGGCATGGTGTTCATGATCCACCCGAACCAATATCTCCCCGAGACGGGATATCTGCTGTGCGGCGAGCCGGTGGTGATGACGCGCAAAGGCGCCGAGCCGCTGACGCGCGAGCTCGCCGCACTCGCCGAAATTCACTGAACGGGCCGCCCGTGTACACGCTGCATCCCACCTTGCTGATTGGGCCGGCCGACTGGGATCGGGCCCGGCTGCCGCGCGAGGAATTCTCCGCGCGCATCGAGGCGCTGTGGCGTCTTGCACCCGACGCCGATGGCGCGATCGTCTACGGCAGCCCGAGCCGCCACGCCGAGCTCGCCTGGCTCACCCATCTCACGCCGAAGCTCGAGGCGAGCCTGGCGCTGATCCCGCGCGCGGGCGCGCCGATGCTGCTGGTCGGCGGCGGCGTCAACATGCTGCCTGCCGCCAAGCCGCTGACCTGGGTCGATGAGCTGAAACCCTTGCGCGATGCCGGCAAGACCGTGACCGAATGGGCGCTGTCCGCCCGACGACTGATGCTGATCGGCGGTGGCGCCATGCCGCCGGCGTTGCGCCGCGCCATCACCGACGGCGTCGGTCCGGGCATCGCCTGGCGCGACGCGACCGGCGACGTGCGCCGCCTGATGCGTGCGAAAAGTCCGCGCGAGCTTGGGCTCGTGACAGGGACCTGCGAAACGCTCGGCGCGGCGCTGGCGGCGCTCGCCGCGAGCTGGCGCGGCGGCGCCGGCGCAAACACCGCGGTGTTGGCTGCCGAGCACGCGGCGATCCGACGCGGCGCGCAGGACGTGCGCACCCTGTTCAGCCTCGATGCGGGCCGCACATTGCGGCCATTCGAACTCCTGGACGCAACCCATGCCGACCCGTTCCAGACCTATGTGGCAGTGCGTCAGGCCGGCTACTGGGCGGAAGGATTCGTCACGCTGGCATCCGGCCCGCTTGCGGTGCGCGACCAGGCACGCACGGCGCTGCAAGCAGGCTTGGCGCCGGTACGCGCAGGGCTCAGGCGCGGCGACGCCGCGCGCGTCATCACGGACGCGGTCGGCATGCCGCATCCCGTCGCGCAGCCGCCGGTCGTCTCGACCGGCCTCGATCTCGAGGATGACGCCGCCGCCGACGAGGCACTGGTTGCCGGCGAGGTGCTGTCGTTGCGCGCAGGCGTGCATGATCGCAACGGCGCGGCCATTGTTTCCGCCATGCTGGTGGTGCAGGAGCAGGGCAGCGAAATCCTGTGGCAAAGCCCATGACCGCGATCGAAACGCTCGGCGCCGCGCTGGCGCAGCTCAGCACCGCCGATATCCCGGACACGGTCGAAGAGAAGCTCAGGCTGCACATGGCGGACGTGATCGGCGCCTGGATCGCCGGCGCCCACACGGCGGAAGGCAAGGCGCTGATCGCGTTTCGCACGAGCAGGCGCGGGCACGCGCCTGGCGCCGACGCGGCCGATGACCTTGCCGCCAACTGTGCGCTCGCGCGTCTGAGCGAAGCGGACGATATCCACCTCGCCGCGATGACCACGGCGGGCTCGATCGTCGTGCCGGGCTCGCTCACGCTTGCCCGCGCCCTGCCGGGCGCCGACCCCGGCGAGCTGAGCGCCGCGATCCTCGCCGGCTACGAGGCAATGATCCGGCTGGGCCTCGCCATCAACGGGCCTGCCGTCCTCTATCGCGGCATCTGGCCGACCTATTTCGCGGCTCCCTTCGGCATCGCCGCCGTAGCGGCGCGTCTGCTCCGGCTGGACGCTGCGCAGACGGCACATGCCCTGGCATTGGCGCTCACCTACGCTGCGCCCGGCGTCGGGCACCACAATGCACCCACCACGTCGCGCTGGCTGGCGGCCGGTCACGCGGCGCGCAACGGGCTTGACGCCGCGCTCGCCGCCCAGGCCGGCTTCACCTCCGATCTCAAGCTGGTCGACGGCGGCTTCCTCGCCAATGTGTACGGGCTCACCCCGAATGCAGCAGCCCTGACCGAGGGGCTCGGCACCGCGTGGAAGCTCGCCGAGGTGTCGTTCAAGCCCTGGTGCGCGGCGCGCCAGACCATGGCGGCGACCCAGGCGCTGCGCGAGATCCTCGCCGAGGGCATTGCCGCCGCCGATATCTCCGAGATCCGTGCCGCCGTGCTGCCGCCTCACCTGAAGATGATCGACCACGGCGTCATGGCGGGTGATCGCGCTTCGCACCTGACCAGCCTGCCGTACCAGATGGCAGTCGCCGCAGTGGCGCCCGATGCGGCGCTCGACGTCGCCCAGTCGCCGCAAGCCGTCGCGGAGCCGCTGCGCGCCTTGATGCAACGCATCACCGTCGTTGGCGATGATGCGCTGCTGGCGGACTATCCGGCGGCCTGGCCGGCACGGATTTCGGTGGCGACATCGGGTGGCACGCGCGAGCACGCCGTGACTCATGTGCCGGGCGACCCGGTGCGGCCGCTCGATCGCCAGCAACTGACGAGCAAGTTCCTCAGCCTGGTCACGCCGGCGATCGGGCGCGAGCGGGCAGAGGAGATGTTCAGTCGAATTGTCGATGAAGGCGATCCTGGCGGATTGACGTCGCTGATTTACGAGGTGGTGCGCCTCACGTAACGAACGTCGGTGAGAATGCTCCCGGCGCGATACCGTTGAGCTCGATCGTGCCGCCGCCACCGAGGATCAAGAGGGCGTCGCCGTCGACCGCGCTGCCCAGCGTATAGCCCTGCCCCTGCAGCAGGATGCGATCGCCTTCATCGAAGACGAAGCCGGTGACCTGGTCGTTGCCCGAACCGGGCGCGAAGGCGAACCGGTCGCCGCCGGCGCCGCCGAGCAGCAGATCGTTGCCCTCGTTGCCGAAGATCAGGTCGTTGCCCTGGTTGGCGAGGACGACATCGTCGCCGACGCCGGCCCAGATCGTATCGGATCCGTCGCCCGTCGCGATGACGTCGTTCCCCTGGTTGGCGAACACCAGGTCGTTGCCGCTGCCGGACGTCAGCGTGTCGCCGCCGAACCCGCCGACCAGCGTGTTGTTCCCGTCGCCGGCGCCGACCGCGTCGGCGCCGCCATTGCCGAACACGAAATCCTGGCCGCGGCCGCCGGTGATCGAGTCGGCGCCGTCGCGTGATCCCTGGCCGCCGACCATGGTGTTGTTGCCCTCGCCGCCGAGGATCGTGTCGGCGCCGTCGTTGCCGTACAGCCGGTCGTCGCCGTCCTGGCCGTCCACCATGTCGGCGCCGTCCTCGCCGAACAGCGTGTCGGCCTGATCGCCCCCGCGGATCTGGTCGTCTCCCCCACCGCCGTCGAGCCGGTCTGCGCCGGTTCCGCCCTCGAGCGTGTCGTTGCCGCTGCGGCCGCGCATCCGGTCGTCGCCCGCCGTGCCGAAAAGGAGATTGCCGACGGCATCGCCGTTGTTGTCCGAGACGAGCGCCACCGACGAGCTCGGCACTACCGTGAAGGATCCTGCGCCGGATGACCCGAGGCTGGTCTCCGCCGCCGAGCTCCTCACCGTGTTGTCGTGGAACGCCCCGGTCGACGGGCGGTCGATCTTCAGGGCGGCGCCCGACAGTCGATCGAAGCTGTTGCCGGCGATGTCGATGTTCTGCCGCAGCGGCGCAATTCCGCTCGGCGAGGTGAGCGCGACGCCGAAAATGCTGTCGTGGATCGTATTCTGCTCGATCACGTAGTTCGCGGCGTTCCACTCCTCGCCGACCAGGATGGCAGCCGACCACGAGTAGCGTGTCTGCCCCGATATGTTATTGTCGCGGATGGTAACATTCTGGGACGTGGCGCCGACGCCGAAGCTGCCGCCGGTGATGTCGTTGTCGGCGATCAGGACGCTGCCGCCGCGATTGACGACGATGCCGCCCTTGGTGGTGTTCGGGCTGCTCGCCATGTCGATCGTGTTGCTGGCGATCGACAGGTTGGTCGAGTTGGTGGCCTGGATGCCGTCGGCATTCTGGCCCTCGAGGCGCAGGAAGATGTTGCCGGTGACGCTCGCTTCATTGACCCTGTCGAGGTAGATGCCGTCGCCATGCACGCCGTCGAACGCGCTGTCCCTGACGGTGAGGCCGCTGCCGCCTTGCCAGAAGATGCCGCCGACCCCGGTGGAGAGGCCGGTGTTCCCGATGACGACGCGCTCGATCGTCCAGTTTGCCGCATTTGTGGCAAAGAAGGCCGAATCGCCGGTATTCGCGACCCACACGTCCTGCACCACGATATCGTGCGTATTGGCTCCGGAGATTCCTCTGTTCGGGCCGTTGAACATCGGCGGCGCGCCCGACCCGTAGGCGCCGAACACGATCGGGGCATCGGCCGTGCCGGAGAAGCGCACGTCGAGCTGGTCGGAGAACACGCTGCCGCGCGCGAACAGGACCTGATCGCCGGGCTGAAGCGCGACGCCCTCGAGCCGGCCGAGCGAGCGAAACGGGCTGCCGGCGCCGAGGCCGGAATTGCCGTCCGATCCGTTGACGCTGTCCACATAATAGGTGGTCGACATTCGCCCTCTTTCGTATCGGACGCCCCGTCAACGTCAATTCGGGAAGATGCCGGATGGATCCGGTATCCCGTCGTTTGCGCTCGAACGGCGTCAATAGCGAATCTCAGCGTTAATATCGCGTTTGTTATGTATATGATATTGGAATGTTATCTACGCCCGCCGCGGCTTGCGCCGCAAGGGATTTCCTCGCCGCAAGCGGTCCGTTCAACGCAGCCAGGAGGACCTCGCCTGCGGTGCGGCAAAGTTGCGCGGTCGTTGCCCCCAGTGATCCGCCTCTTGCCGGCGAGCCTGCGGTCCCAGTCCGCACATATTGAATTGATTGTATTGCGATCGGCGACGCGTCAAAAGGAACGCCTCGAGGGAGGGAAACGATGCGCGTCGCGATCGTCAACATCGGCACCATCGTCTCCGGAGAATTGCATGCGCCGTTCGCCGAAGGCGACACGATCGTCACCGAGGACGAGCGCATCCTGCGCGTCGGCACGGCGTCGGCGGCGGAGATCGAAGCCTGCGACGTGCTGATCGACGCCGACCGCACGACCGCCATTCCCGGCCTGATCGATTCCCACGTGCACATCACGTTCGGCGACTACACGCCCCGCCAGCAGACGGTCGGCTACCTGGAGAGCTACCTCCACGGCGGGGTGACCACGGCGATCAGCGCCTCGGAAGTCCACGTCCCGGGCCGGCCACGCGATGCCGACGGCGTGAAGGCGCTTGCCGTCGCGGCGCACAAATGCTTCGCGCATTACCGGCCGGCGGGCATGCGGGTGCATGCCGGCTCCGTCATCCTCGAGCCGACGCTCACCGGCAATGACCTGGGCGAGATCGCAAAGCTCGGCGTATGGCTCGCCAAGGCCGGCTTCGGCGCCTTCGCGACGCCGTTCGACTATGCACCTCTCGTCGCCGCCGCGCGGGCGCACGGCATGATCACCACCTGCCATACCGGCGGCTCGTCGATTCCGGGCTCCGGCGCAATCACCGGCGACCATCTGCTGGCGATGCGGCCGCACGTGTCGTTCCATGTGAATGGCGGACCGACCGCCATGCCGGATGCGGATTTCGAGCGGATCATCGTCGAGGGCGACATGGCGCTGCAGATCTGTACCGCCGGAAACCTGCGCACCGCATTGCTGTGCGCCGCGCTCGCGCAGCGCCACGACGCCTTCGCGCGCCTGATCATCGCGACCGACACGCCGACCGGAAGCGGCATCATGCCGCTCGGCATGCTCTACACCATGGCGCATCTGGCGAGCCTCGGCGGCATTGCGCCCGAGATGTGCATCGCCGCCGCCACGGGAAGCAACGCGCGCGTCTACCGGCTCGATTGCGGCGTGCTCGCCGCCGGCAAATCAGCCGACATCGTGCTGATCGATGCGCCCGACGGCGGGACGCAGGACACGGCGCTCGCGGCGATTCGCAACGGCGATATCGCGGCGGTCGGCGCCGTGATCACCGCCGGCGAGCCGCGCTTCGTCGGCCGCAGCCGCAACACGCCGGCGACGACGCGCAAGATCCGCGTGGTGCGCTCGCGCCTCACGCGCGATTTTTCGGGAGCCGGTCACTGAGACCCCGTCGCGCGAGGGTGCGTCGCGCCGCCGCGGGCCTTCATTCCCCTTGTATTCTGAATGCGTGTTCACCAATATGAATAGGCCGCTCTCGACATGCCGTTCCGAGACGCGGCGTAAGCCATCAACTAGGCCGCCTTCGGGCGGCCTTTCTTTTTGTGGAGCGCGGCGTAAGCCATCAAGCCGGCCGCCGGGCGGCCTTTCTTTGTGAAACGCGGCGTAAGACCTCAGACTGGCCGCGGGAGCGGCCTCTTTTTTGCAGTGCGGCGTAGCCATCAACCAGACCGCCGGTCCTTCCTCAGGCGGCGTTCAAATTGGCGTCCTCGTCCTCCCGCAGCGCCTCGGCCAGCATCTCCGTGGCCTCGGCGTTGAGGCGGAATGCGAACGGTCCGCCGTCACTCGTCTCGATCCACAAGAGTTTGTCGCCGGTATCGGCATCGCGGCCGCTCGCGACCGCCTTGACGGTAACGGCGTCTGCCAGTCCCTCGGATATCTCGGCGGCATCGCTTCCGCCGCGCACCGCGACCCGCTGTCCCATCTGCCCGACCACGTTCTTGATCGCGTTGTAGAACAGGCCGATCTTGTTGAACGGCAGCGAGAAGGCCGAGTTCTGACCGGTCTGGAACAGCAGGAAGAAGCGAACCGACCGCCCGTCGTCGGAGACGACGGATCTCATCTTGATGAGAGGGGGGGTCGTGATCTTCATGCCCGGATTACCCACATCTGCCTCCGCAATACCCCTCCCTCATTAGTCGGACCCCGCCCTGGGGTGGTTCAAGAAAGCCACCCTGAGGGCCGCCGTACCCGACAACCGCGCGTCCGGGCTGTTAACCTGCGCCCATGCGGCGAATCGGGCTCATCCTGGTCGTGACCTTGGTCACGTTGCTGGCCATGAAGTCGTTCATGGACCGGGGCGAGCCGCTCAGCGCGAGCGCGGTCGATGTGGTGGATGGGGATACCATCCGGGCTCGCGGCAGGACGATCCGCCTGGTCGGGATCGACACCCCGGAAATGGGGAATCATGCCCATTGCGAGCACGAGCGGGAACTGGCGGCGCGCGCGACCATGCGGCTGCGCCAACTCGCAGCGCGCGAAGACCTGGATCTGCGCCTGGTGCCGTGCGCCTGTCCGCGCGGGACCGAAGGCACGCCCGCCTGCAACTACGGCCGCGCCTGCGGCGTGCTCAGGTCGGGCGGCCGGGACGTAGCCGACATCCTGATCACGGAGCGGCTGGCGCGCCGCTACGAATGCGGGCGCTCGTCCTGCCCGCCGCGCAGCAACTGGTGCTCGTGAGGTAGCCCGATCGGTGAGCGCACCGTGGTGCCGGTGCACCCTGGCGCTCGGCGCGGCCTGGTGCGCCGAGCCTCGCCTTGAGGGCTTCCGCTGCCGCATGCCTCAGGGTGCAGCTTCGCCGTGCGCCAGCAGGAACCTGCGGCACGCCTCCGCCAGCGAGGCCTCGGGACTGCCTCTGAGCTTCTCGGACTCAGGCACGTTCGCTTCCCACCACTGCATGATGGCGATCAGCGGATTCACGGCGCGGAACGCGTCGTCGTCCATGGTGGATGCGAGGCTGATTGCGCGGCTGACGATCCTGCCTTGCTCTGCGGAGAGATCGAACTCGATCTCCCCCATGAAGTCGTCGTCCATGTCCATGATGCCAACTCCCGTGGCACGTGCCGCCCGAGCCGCTGTGCAGGGTTCAATGCGGGCTGAGCAGCATCGCATCCTCCGGCTTCCACGCGACTTGCACGTGGGAGCCTTTGACCGGCAGTCCGTCGCCCGGCGGCACTTCGGCGCTCACCGTCGTCCCGTCGGCGATCTCCACGCTGAGGGTGACATGGCTGCCGGCGAAGATGCGGTCGCGCACGATGCCGGGGAGAGCGTTCATCGCTCCGTCGCCGGTGGACAACAGCCTGATATGTTCCGGGCGCAGCCCAAGCGTCATTTCCCGCGGCCGCGCATCGGATGGCCTGTCGGGCAGCTTGATCGCACGGCCGGCGATCATGCCCGAGGCGCCCGCGGTCTCGACGGATATGAAGTTGATCTTGCCCACGAACGAGGCGACGAACCGGCTGGCCGGACGCGTGTAGATCTGCTCCGGCTCGCCGACCTGCTCGACGCGACCGGCCTGCATCACGACGATGCGATCCGACATCGTCATCGCCTCGGTCTGATCGTGCGTGACGTACAACGTCGTGATCTTGAGCGTGCGCTGGATCGAGCGCAGCTCCTGCTGCATCGATTCGCGCAGCTTCAGGTCGAGCGCGCCCAGCGGCTCGTCCA
The DNA here is from genome assembly GCA_963777755.1 of uncultured Alphaproteobacteria bacterium. Classification (GTDB taxonomy): domain Bacteria; phylum Pseudomonadota; class Alphaproteobacteria; order Rhizobiales; family Xanthobacteraceae; genus DATFWC01. The sequence continues at coordinate 296,120 of CAVZSC010000032.1, read as the reverse complement.
TCAGCAGCATCTTCGGCGGGTGCGCGACGGCACGCGCGATGGCGACTCGTTGGCGCTGTCCGCCCGAGAGCTCGGCAGGATAGCGTTCGCCGTATCCGGGCATGCGGACGAGATCGAGCAGCTCCGCAACGCGGCGGCGGCGGGCGTCCATGCGGGCGCCGCGCTGCTTCATGCCGAACGCAATGTTCTCCGCGACGGTCAGGTGCGGGAACAAGGCGTAGTTCTGGAACACCATGCCGACGTCGCGCCGGCTCGGCGGCAGGTGGATCACGTCGCGCCCATCGACCAGGACGCGGCCGGCGGTCGGGTCGACGAACCCTGCGATGATCCGCAGGGTCGTCGTCTTGCCGCAGCCGGACGGTCCCAGCAGCGTGAGAAACTCGCCGTCGCGGATATCCAGATCGAGCGACTCCAGAGCAATCGTGGCGCCGTAACGGCGCTCGACCCCTTCGAGCCGGACCTTCGGCATGGGCTCCATGGGTTGTGCCTCTTCGCGGTCAGCGGCTGATTCGCCGATTCCATCTCTGCACGTAGGCGGGCTCGTCCACCTTGCTGAAGTCGATGCGGTACATGCCGGCGATCTCCTCCGGCTTCAGGCGCAGGAAGTCGTAGGTTCCCCCCTCCCGGATCTGCGCCAGCGCTTCGGCGCTGACCGGAACCTGGCCGCCTTCCGCGAAGGTCGCGACCTGCATCGACTTGGCGAGGAAGGCGTTGATGATCCACTCGACGGCTTCCGCGTGCTTCGTACCCTTGATCTTCACCAGATAGCCTTGCTTGAGCACGCCGTTCTTGCCGGCGACGGCGGGAAACACCATGCCGAGATCGGCCTTGTCGCGCAGGCGTTGCACGTTGCCGGCCTGCGCCGCCGCTGCCCACACGTCGCCGTTCACCAGCATCGTCTGCAGGTTCGAGGACGACGACCAGAAGCTGGCGGGAGCGATCTTGCGCACCAGGTCGAGCGCCGGATCGATATTGGTCTCGTTGCCGCCGGCCTCATAGGCCATGCCGACGATGGCGGGCATCGCGCCGGCGGCCGTGATGTCCGGCAGCGAGACCTTGCCCTTGAGCTTCGGGTTTGCCAGGTCCTCGTACTTGGTGGGAACCGGAATGCCGTTATCCGACAGGGCCTTCCTGTTGTAGACGATCCCTTCCTGCGTCACCCAGACCTTCACCTTGCTGTCGTCGTAGTCCGCCTTTGCGATATGGCGAACATTCGGGATCTTTCCGAGGTTGAGCGGGTCGAGAAATTTGCCCTCGGTGAGCGCCGGAAGATTGTTGTCCATGGTCTCGAGCATGTCGAAGGGCGCTTCGCGGCCGCGCGCGGCAATGAGCTTCGCCAGATTGGTGGAGGGCTGGCCGAGGATGAACTCGACCTTGCCGCCCTCGGCCTCGAAGGCCTTGACCACGTGCTCGGCGACGATGTCGCGCCATTTCCCGCCGAACGTTCCGAACCGCACCGTGACCCCGTCGAACTGCGCGGCATGCGTCGGGTCATTGATGAGGACCACGGCGGTTGCCACCGCCATGCCGGCTAATCGCTGAAGCGTTTTCATCGTCAGGTTCCCTTCTGCTGCGGTTGCATGTATCAATCCGCCGTTCCCACTTTCACGAACATGTCCAGGCCCACGATGCGCTGGGCGAGCCACACCACGACGAGGCTCACGATCGTGACCAGGGTCGAGATCGCCAGGATGGTGGGTTCGAAATCGAATTGCATCGAGTTGAAGACCTCGACCGGAAAGGTCATCAGATGGCTCCCGGTGAGGAACACCGACATCGGCACTTCGGCGAACGAGATCATGAAGGCATAGAGCGCTCCGGCGAAAATTCCCGGGCGGAGCATGGGCAGCGTGATCTGCCGCAAGGTCCCGGCCACGCTGGCGCCGAGAATGACGGCGGCCTCTTCGATGCTTTCATCGAAGCGCTGCAGGGCCGTCACCATCGTCCCGATGACATAGGGCGTCGCGGCGAACGTGTGGGCGATCGCCAGCCCCGGGAAGCTGCCGACCCCGTGCCAGCCGGTATAGTCGCCGACCGCGTAGTAGGCCTGCAGGAAGGCGACGCCCGACACGACGGCGGGTATCTGCAGCGGGACGCGGAACATCGCGAGGAACAGGCGCTTGCCCGGGATCCGGCTGCGCACGACGCCGATTGCGGCGGGAATGCCGATCGCGCAAGCGGCGATCATCGTGACGGCCGCCAGCTGAACACTGACGCGAAGCGCATCCCAGTAGCGCTGCGGGATTTTCCAGTATGATTCCAGGGTGAATTGATCGGGAGGGAACGTGACGTAGGCGCGCGCTCCGTAATCGAACGACGCGACGGCGACAAAGAGGATCGGCCCCAGCACGATCACATAGGCGACCGTGAGAATCGCGCTCGCAAGGATCTGGCGACGAAGCCGGTAGGCCGGGAGGCGCATCTCAGACCAGCCCGCCGGTTCGCATGCGCGAGAGGAGGAAGCTCGACCATATGTTGATCGCCAGCACGGTGCACAGCAGGAGCACGGCGACCGCCGCGCCCATTCCGTAATTCGTTTCGATCATGACGGTGCGCTGGATGACGATCGGCAAGGTCAGGACCTTGCCGCCGCCGATCAGCGCAGTCGAGGAGAAGCCGCCCATGCTGACGTTGAACACGGTGAGCGCGCCCGCTGCCAGTCCGGGGAGACAAAGCGGCAGCACGATCTGGCGGATCGCGCCCCAGCGTGAAGCACCGTGGATCTCGGCTGCGTCTTCCAGCGACCGCGGTATCGTGACGATCACGCTGTAGAAGAGCAGCACGGCGAAGCCGAGCGTGTAGTACATCAGCCCGAGGACCACGCCGGGAATGGTGCCGATGATTGTGATGGGATGGTCGACGAGGCCCAGCCAGCGCAATGCGGAATTGAATGGTCCGTTGCTGGCGAAGATCAGCAGCAGTCCCAGCACCTTGATGACGATGGTGATGAAGGACGCGATGATGACGGCGGAAAGCAGGACCGATGCCCAGCGGCTTTGCATTCGGGCGAGGATATAGGCAACGGGCAGCGCGATCGCGGTGGTCAGCAGCGTGGCCGCCGCCGAGCAGGCAAATGAAAGGACGAGCGATTCAAGGTAGTAGCTGTCGGCCACAAGCTCGAAGAAGTTGTGCATCGAGAGGATCGGGCTCAGCCGGCCGAGCCCGAGATCCCTGTGCAGGCTGCCCTTGAGAAACATCGCCTGGGAAACCACCAGCAATCCTGCCGACAGGATCGCAGGAGGGATGAGCGCCAGCTCCCAGCGGGCTCTCATTGCCAGAACCGCGTGCGCCCCGCGGCGAAATGCCCACTCGCCTTAACACGAGCCGCGCGAATGATGCGTTCCGCGCTGGCGGAAGCGGCAATCCGACCGGTGTCGCGAACGACCCTGTGCATGCCGAACTGTAGCCTGCGCCCATGGCGGGACAAGTTGAAAAATCAGGCGGCTCGGCATTCAGAAAACCTATGCCCCTGGAAGACTGTCCGATGGGCCGCTCGTGCCCTCGCGGCCCCGCATTCTCAGCGAAGCTGTTTCTTCGCCAGCTCCTTGGCGATCGCCAGAAAGCTCTTCAACGTCGGCGTCGCGCGTCGTTCCTTGAGGCAGACGACGTCGATCTGCGACACGACCGTCGATCCGCTGATCTTGAGCTTGACGACCCGGCTTTCCGGAAGCGTGCCCTCATCGAACAGAACGGCCAATCCAAGCCCTTCCGCCACTGCGGCCACGATGCCTTCACGGCTGCCGACCTGGATGAGGGTCGCACCCGGCTCGAGGGTGCTGCCGAGCAGCTTGTCGAACGCGTTTCTCGCCGCCGATCCGGGCTCGCGGCAGATCAGCGTGTGCTTGCGGAATTCCTCGACCGTGATCGACTTGCGCCCATCCCATTCGGCGGAACGCGGCGCCAGCGCGACCAGCGCCGGCGTGCTGAAGGGCAACACCTGGAATTCCGGATGGTAGGTGTCGCGTCCGAGCACCGCGACGTCGAGATCATAGTGCAGGAGGCGTTGCGCCAGGTCGCGCGAATTGGCGAACTCGAGGGTGAGGGCGATGGCCGGATAATGCTCCCGGTAGCGCGCGACCATGGGAATGACGTCGTACGGGCCGTAGCTCCCGACCCGGAGCTTGCCCAGGCGCATGCCCTGCGCCTCCTGAAGGTAGGCGAGCGCCTCGTCGAAGCTGCCGAAGACGCGCCGCACGATCGCGAGCAGTTCCTCTCCGGTGGTCGTCAAGCGTACGCCGTGCGAGGTGCGGTGAAACAACTCGACCCCGTAGCGGCCCTCGATTTGCTTGACCTGGTTTGTCGCGGTGGGCTGGCTGACCCCCAGCTTGCGCGCGCCGGCCGTAAAGCTTCCTTCCGTGGCCACGGCCTGGAACGCGCGCGCTTGCGAGGGCGTCATATAGAGCCACTCTATGGAGAGGGGTAAAATTTTGAATTTGATTTATACCGCTGTTTGCGGTCATTTCAACCGATCCTGGACCGGAAACGTACGCTGCGACGGAGATCGGCGATGAAGCGTCAGGAAATGGCGTTTGATCCATTCCAGCTTATCGACAAGAAGGACCGCAAACAGCTGACGCGGCGCAGCGACTGGATGGGTCTCGCCTATCTGGTCGGCCACTTCACCGCCATCGGCGCAGGCGTCGGCGTGGTCTACCTGACGTACGGCACGATCCTCATGCTGCCGGCGATGCTGGCGCACGGCGTCGTGCTCGCCTGCCTGTTCGCACCGATGCATGAATGCAGTCACGGCACGGCGTTTCGCACGCGGGCGCTCAACGAGGCGGCCTATTGGCTGGTGAGCCTCGTCTATATCAGCCAGCCGACCTGGTACCGCTATCGCCACGCGGTGCATCACACCTACACTCAGATCCAGGGCAAGGACCCGGCCATGGTGCTGCCGGGGCCGACGACCTGGCAGCACTATTTCGAGCAATTGCTCGGCTGGCGCTTCTGGACCACCTTTCCGGTCGCGATCACCAAGCATGCGCTCGGCCGCATGCGCAAGCAGGACTCCTGGTACGTGCCGAAGAGCGATCTTCCGCGCATCTACAACGAGGCGCGGATCATGATCGCCTGTTACGCCGGAGTTGCCAGCGTAGCGATCTGGTTCGGCAGCTTCGCGCCGCTGGTGTACTGGCTGCTGCCGCGCATGATGGGCGAGCCGCTGCAGCGCGCCTGGCGCATCGCCGAGCACAAGGGATGCGACGAAGGCACGGACGTGCGCACCAACACGCGCTCGACCAAGGCCGGTCCGCTGATGCGGGCGCTGTGCTGGAACATGCCCTATCACTCCGAGCACCATGTCCTTCCGCAGGCGCCGTTCTTCGCGCTGCCTGCGCTCAACCAGCTCCTCGGCTCGAAGCTCAAGCCCATGGGCGAAAGCCTGTGGGCGGTGGACAAGGAAGTGCGGCAGACCTGCATCGTGTCGCCCGAGGAGGCGGCGCGCATCATCGCCAGCCGCAATCAGCCCAAGGAAATCGTCGACAAGGAATGGCTATGCGCGCTCGACTGACGGCAGCCTGGCTATCCATGTAAAGGCCGAAAACGGGCAGCCAGGATGGATGAGCAGTCGGACGGCTGGTATCTCGCCGGCAAGGTCGAGGACTTCGAAGACGAAGACGTCGAGCAGCTGTGGGTCGGCAACTTCCCGGTCGCGGTTTATCGGGCGGAAGGGAAATTCTACGCCACGCAGGACGAGTGCACGCACGAGTTCGCCTATCTGTCGGACGGCGTGGTGGTCGACTGCGTCGTCGAGTGCCCGTTTCACCAGGGCCGCTTCGACGTGCGCGACGGCAAGGCGCTCGGCGCGCCGGTCGTGGTTGGTCTGAAGACCTTCCCGGTGAAGATCGAGAACGGCAACATCTATGTTCAGGTCACCAGGGAGGCGACCGATGCGGCGGTCATGCCGAGCCGTCCGCGGTAGGCGAAGGTGATCACCCCGTTGCGAGAGCGCATACAATGACGCCAGAACGTCCGCCGTCCCGCAGGATGCCGGAGCGGTGGGATGACGCCGCGGATGTCGTCGTCGTCGGCTATGGCTATGCGGGCGCGACGGCGGCGATCGAGGCACACGACGCCGGCGCCGACGTGCTCCTGATCGAGAAGATGCCGGACCCCGGCGGGATCTCGATCACCTCCGGCGGCAACGTGCGCATCGTCGATGACGAGGAGGAAGGTTTTCGCCACCTGCAGGCGACCAATGACGGCACCACGCCCGACGACGTCTTGCGCGCGCTCGCATGTGGCATGCGGCACATGCCGGACTATTTCGCGAAGATCGCCAGGATCAGTGGTGCATCGATCGATCGCCGCCAGGCCGATGGCAACTATCCGTTTCCCGGGACCAGAACGTTCGGTTACGTCAGCATCAAGGAGGTGCCGGATTTCGATGCCGCCAGGACCTATCCGTTCGTCTCGAGCTACGTGCCCATCCATCGCGCCGCCGGCGTGCGGCTGTTCAAGGTCCTCGAGGACAATATCCGGCATCGCGGCTGTCGGGTGATGCTGAATGCGTCGGCACAGCGGCTCGTGGTGAACCCCGAGGGCGAGGTCTGCGGCGTCACCGTGCACGTGGACGGCAAGCCGTTCGCCGTCAAGGCGCGCCGGGCCGTCATCCTGGCGTGCGGCGGCTTCGAGGCAAATGCCGAGATGCAGCGCCAGTTCTGGCAGGAGAAGCCTGTGTTGAACGCCGCCTATATGGGCAACACCGGCGACGGCATCCGCATGGCGCAGGATGTGGGCGCCGCGCTGTGGCACATGTGGCACTATCACGGCGTGTACGGCTTCAGGCATCCCGACCCGGGCTACCCGTTCGGCATACGGCCCAAGCGCCTGCCGGACTGGATCCCCGGCGAGGAAGCGCGCGCCGATGTTCGCGTGCCGTGGATCATCGTCGACCGTAAGGGCCGGCGCTACATGAACGAGTATCCGCCCTACACCCAGGATACGACCTGGCGGTCGATGGCCACGTTCGATTCCGAATCGATGAGCTATCTTCGCATCCCGTCGTATCTGATCATGGACGATGCGGGCCGCGGCAACTACCCGATCGTTTCCCCGACGTTCAACGACCGCCGCTTCACCTTCGAATGGAGCGAGGCAGCGCTGCGCGATCTCGAATCCAGGATCATCACCCGGGCCAACTCGATCACCGATCTCGCCGCGGTCATGCGGGTCGATGCGGGCATCCTGGCCGACACGATCGCGCAGTGGAATGCAGCCTGCGATGCCGGACGTGATGACGTGCATGGGCGCCCGACGCCTTCCATGGTGAAGATCGCCGCGCCGCCCTTCTACGTCGCCGAGGTCTATCCAGTCTGCTCGAATACGCATGGCGGCCCGGTCCACGACGCCGATCAGCGCGTGCTCGACGGTTTCGGCGATCCGATTCCGCGCTTGTTCGCCGCCGGCGAGCTTGGGGGCGTGTTCGGCCATTTGTACATTTCGGGCGGCAATCTCGCCGAATGTTTCGTCGGCGGCTGGACCGCCGGACGCAATGCGGCCGCTCTGTCGGCATGGGACGGCGGCGCCGACGACGAACCGGCGCGGCTGCGAAAGCAGGCGTGATGAATGTGATCCCCAGAAGCTTTGGGGTCAGCACGCCGCGGATCGAGGATCCGGCCCTGTTGATGGGGCGCGCGCGCTTCGTCGACGACATCCGGCTGCCCGGCACATTGTCATGCGCCTTCGTGCGCAGTCCCTTCGCTCATGCCGTCGTGGGCAGGATTGATACCGCGGCCGCCCGCGCGCTGCCCGGTGTGCACGCGATCTACACGCTGGCGGACCTCACGCCGCATCTCACCGCCGAGCGCACGCCGCTCGGGCAATCGGTGCGGGAGCTTGCCGGCCTGGCGAGCAGGCAGCTGCGGGAGAACATCTCGCCCTTCATCCTGGCGCGCGACGAAGTCTGCTATGTGGGCGATCCGATCGCCGTGGTCGTCGCCGACAGCCGCTATGTCGCGGAAGATGCGGCCGAGCAGGTCGAGGTGGAGCTCACGCCGCTGCCGGCGGTATCGGACTGTCGCGACGCCATGCAGGACGGAGCGCCGCCGGTTCACCAGCGGGTTCGCAGCAACATCCTGACCGAATACAGCATCGCATACGGCGATTGCGTGCAGGCGTTTGCCGGGGCGTCGCACAAGGTCGGCCTCACGCTCCGCCAGCATCGCGGCGGCGCCCACTCGATCGAAGGGCGCGGGGTGCTGGCGCGCCACGACGACACGGAAGGCCGCACGACGGTGTGGACCTCGACCCAGAGTCCGCACGAGATCCGGCTTGCGCTCGTGCAGCTCCTCGGCGTGGACGATGACGAGATCCGGGTCGTCACACCCGACGTCGGCGGCGGCTTTGGCGCGAAATACCTGATCTATCCCGAGGAGGTCGTGGTCACGTTGTGCGCGCGTCTGCTCGGCCGGCCGGCGAAATGGATCGAGGACCGCCGCGAGCATTTTCTCGCGGCGATCCAGGAGCGCGATCAGTATTGGGAGCTGGAAGCGGGTTTCGACGCGGATGCCAGGCTGTGTGCCGTGCGCGGCACGATGATCAACGACCAGGGTGCCTATACGCCGCAGGGCATCAACGTGTCCTACAACGCCGCGACGGCGCTGCCCGGAACCTATGTATTGCCGAACTATCAGCTGCGCGTCTTCGCGGTCGAGACCAACAAGGTGCCGACCATGCCGGTGCGCGGCGCCGGCTATCCGCAGGGCACGTTCGCGATGGAGCGGCTGCTTGATCTCGCCGCGGACGAGCTCGGTCTTGACCGAGCCGAGATCAGGCGGCGCAACCTGATCCCGGCCGCGGCGATGCCTTACACGACGCCGATGAAGACCCGCGCCGGCACGCCGGTCAAGTACGACAGCGGCGACTTCCCGCAGTGCCAGCGCACGGCCCTCGACGCGATCGCCTACGAACAGCGCGCCGAACGCAAGGCGCAGGCGCTCGCCGAGGGCCGCTATGTCGGGCTCGGGATCGCGAACGGAGTCAAAGGCACGGGGCGCGGTCCGTTCGAGACCGCCATCGTGCGGGTCGGGCGTTCCGGCCGGATCAGCGTCTATTCGGGCGCGGCGGCGATGGGGCAGAGCACGAAGACGATGCTGGCGCAGATCGCCGCCGACCAGTTCGGAGTTGCGCCGGCCGATATCCGCGTGGTGGCCGGCGATACCGCGCACGTGCCCATGGGACACGGGGGCTTCGCCAGCCGGCAGGCGGTGAACGCCGGAAGCTCCGCCCACCTCGCCAGCACGGCGGTCCGCGCCAAGATTCTCGAGGTCGCGGCGCAGTTGCTCGGTGTTGCCCAGGAACGCCTCGAGCTGCGCGACGGCCATGTCGTGGTGACCGGTGCCTCCAACCTTTCGATCAGCCTCGGCGACATCGCGCGTGAGGCGATCGGCATTCCCGGCTACTCGCTGCCGAAGGGGATCGAGCCCGGACTGGAGCACACCGCGAATTTCATGCCCGGCGGGCTCGCCTACAGCAACGCGGCCCACGCGGTAGAGCTGGAGGTCGATCCCTGGACCGGCGCGGTGCGCTTTCTGCGCTACGTCGTGGTGAGCGATTGCGGCCGGCTGATCCATCCGGCCGCCGTCGAAGGGCAGATCGTCGGCGGCGTCGCGCACGGGATCGGCAATGCGCTGTACGAGCGCATGGCCTATGACGAGGCGGCGCAGCCGATCACCACCAATTTCGCGGACTATCTCTTGCCGACGGCGGCCGTGCTGCCGCAGGTCGAAGCCATCCAGCATGTGTCGCCGTCGCCGCTCAACCCGCTCGGCGTCAAGGGCGTCGGCGAGTGCGGGGTGATTCCGGCGGCGGCCGCCATCGTGGCGGCGATCGAGGATGCGCTGTCGCCGTTCGGCGTCCGCATCGACGAGACGCCGATTTTTCCGCAACAGATCGTGGAGAAAGTGATGGCGTCCGCACGAGGTGCGGCCCCAGCCCGCATTTCTCACACTCCATAGGGCCTGCGTTGCGCTTGCGGCGAGGCAGATACGGCGTCGGGCGGCGAAAAGCGTATCCGGATATACGGTTGAGCCGACCGACGCCGAAGATGCCCGCCGCAACGCAACCCGAAGGGCCGGTTGAAGAAGCCGACAGAGTGCGTCGCCGCGCTTGCCCGATGCGCCCACATCGCGCTGCGCGCGGCTCCTGCCCTGTCGGCTTCTTGAACCGGCGCAGGCCCTATCGAGTGTGAGAAATGCGGGCTACGCTGCGCGCGTACGGAGGCGGCCGGATGAGAACTGCAGTCGAATACGGGGTCCCGACCGACAAATGCGCGTTGCAGCTGCGGCTCGGCATCGAGAAGGGCTTCTTCGCCGACGAGGGGATCGATCTCGCCATCAGGGTCGTGTTCGGCGGGCCGGAGATCGCCGCGGCGTTCGACGCCGGCACTCTGAAGATCGGCGAGATGGGCACGCCGCCCGCACTGGTCGCGCTCGCCAACGGCGCCCGCTTCCGTATCATCGGCAGCGGCGTGCGGCGCGGGGCGGTCCAATTCTTTGTCGCCCACCCGCGCTTTTCCGATTGGCCGGAGCTCGAGGGAGCACGGCTCGGCGCGTTGAGCCACGGCAGCTGCAGCTATTGGTTCATGCGGCAGGTGCTGGGCCACAACGGCATCGATCCCGACCACGACGTGACCATCGTCAGTCTCGGCGCGCGCTATCCGCAGGTGCTGAACCTCCTGGAGAACGGAGAGCTCGACGGTGCGATCATTGCCGAGCCCAACGTCACGGTGGGCGAGCGCCGCAACCTGTTCCGCGTCTGGCTCGGCCTCAACGGTGTCGACTACGTCCCCCGCATTCAATGGACCGTTGCGGTGGCGAACACGCAGGTGCTCGCGGACGACCGGCCGATGATCGAAGCGGTGCTGCGGGCCTGCCGGCGCAGCTACCGCTACGCGGTGAGCCATCAGGACGAATGGGCGGATTTCGGCGCACGGCATTTCGGCATCGCGCCGGAGATCATGACGGCCTGCATCGCGCGTGAATTCGACGACCTCCATCTCGACTGCGAGATCGATCGTCCCGGTCTCGAGGCGGCCATCGCGCTGCAGCACGGATTGGGCGCGCTGCCGCGGCCGCTGGAGATCGGCGAGATCGTGGATCTGCGATTTCAGCGGGTGCTCGCGAAGGTGGTGGGCGCGCCGGTCGGCGGCCCGGACGCTTCGTTCACAGCATGAAGCCCCGCACGCCCCAGCGGATGAGCACAAGGAGAATGGCGAGCAGCTCCAGGCCGCCGAGTAGGAAGAAGAACACGTTGGTGATCGACGACATCACCACGACATCGCCCAGAAGGACACTCGCACCGTTCGCCTGGAAGGCTTGGCGGTGCCGCATCTGGAGGTCCGCCAGCCTTGTGTCCTCAAGCCCGAAATCCGGCACCCAGCGCGGCGCCAGAACGCCCGCATGGAACAACAGGATCATCGCCGGAAGCCAGATGATAACGGTTAGCCCGGCGGGGATGAAGATGTCGATGATCGGCTCGCTCGGCAGGTAGTGCGACCAGCGCTCAATTGAGCGCGGGTGCGCGTTGGCGTTACGAGACGGTCACCTCAGGAAATCGCGGATGCTTTCTGCGATATCACCGGCATGCGTTTCCAAGGCGAAGTGACCGGTGTCGAAGAACCGGACAACCGCGCGAGGATTGTCCCGCTTGAACGCCTCGGCGCCAAGCGGCACAAAGAACGGGTCGTTCTTGCCCCACACCGCCAAAAGCGGCGGCTTGTGAGTACGGAAGTATTCCTGGAATGACGGATACAGCGCGACGTTGCTCTTGTAATCGCCGAAAAAGTCGAGCTGCACCTCATCTGCACCGGGACGGGCCAAATAGAAGTTGTCGAGGTTCTGACCATCCGGCGACACCATCGTTGGGTCGGGTACGCCGTGCGTGTACTGCCAGCGGGTTGTCTCCGGAGTGAGGAAGGCGCGGAGCGCCCTTCGGTTCGCCTGCGACGGGTCTTGCCAGTAGGCCTTGATTGGACTCCAGCCCTCGCTGAGCCCTTCCTCGTAAGCGTTGCCGTTCTGCGAAATGATGGCCGTGATCCGTTCAGGGTGGCGGAAGGCGAGCCGAAAGCCTGTTGGCGCGCCGTAGTCGAAGACGTACACCGCGAACCGATCGAAGCCGATGACCTCGGTGAAGCGGTCGATCACGCCGGAAAGGTTGTCGAACGTGTAATTGAACTGTTCTCGCGGCGGCATGTCGGACTGACCGAACCCAGGAAGGTCCGGCGCGACGATATGAAATCTATCGGCCAAGAGCGGGATCAGGTCACGGAACATGTGGCCCGCGCTCGGGAAGCCGTGGAGGAGGAAGAGCTTCGGCGCGTCGGCTGGTCCCGCCTCGCGATAGAAAATCTTGAAGCCGTCGACATTGGCTGCGCGGTATCTGACGGGCGCCATGAAACCCTCCTCTCGTCTATGACATCGAAACGTTATCGTTTGGGAAGCGATAACCCGCCAATTGCAGCGGTAAGTGCTTGCTTCAGCTGCTGGTTACGGAGCGGATTGCGCCGCGGATAACGTCAACGACAGCTGTCGGAGCGGTGACGCTCGGCGTGTGATCGACAGCATGCGCCTTTATCTTCGCCTTCATGCGCTCCGCCATGTAGCGCTGCGTTTCAGGGACGATCATTCGATCGTCTTCAGCAAGCAGAAACCAACTCGGAACGTCCTTCCAAAGCGGGCGCCTGACGGGAACAGTGATGCAACTCAGCGATATCGGCCGCTGCACGGCCGCGAGCACGGCGCGATCCTCCGCGGAAGCGTTCTGCGCAAAAGCCGCCGCGAAGGCGCCTTCGGGTAGCCAAATCAAACCATTACCGTCTGGTGCGAGCTTTGGCGCTTGGGGATGAGGTTCGAGACGATAGAACACGTCTGCAACCTTCTCGCCCTCGTCGGGAGCAAGAGCGGTCACGTATACCAGCGCCTTCACTCGTTCGGGGCGTGCCAAGGCTATCACCGCGCCGGCATAGGCATGTCCCGCCAATATGATCGGCCCTTCGGTCCGGTCCAAGCTGCGGTTAAGGGCGGCCACGTCGTCGGCAAGAGAGGTCAGCGGAAGCGGCGCCGCTGACACCTTCACCGCTTCTGCTTTCAGGGCGGTTATGACCCGCGCCCAGCTTGATCCATCCGCCCATGCTCCATGGGCAAGCACCACGCTCGCATCCTTCATCGCCATTCTGCTGCTCCTTAGATCGGGATGTCGCGTGCCGCTCCTGATATAGGGAGGTCGCCGCTCCATGACTAGCTTCTTCTTGCTGCAACTTGCTTCGCTTTGCCGTAACTAGCTTCGATTTGTCGTAACCTCCTCGATGGTTCTTGACAGGCGGCCACACGATCATAACTCGTCGGCGACTGTCTGATAGTTACGCAGCTGGAACCCACTCCTGCTTAGGGGCCAGACCAGGTGCAACATCAAACAGGAGACCAGTAACATGGCCGCTCTTCCGCTGATCGTCTTCGATGTCAACGAGACGCTTCTCGATCTTGGAACGATGGAGCCGACTTTCCAGCGCATCTTTGGCGAAAAGAGCGCCATGCGTTTGTGGTTCGCCGATCTCATCCTCTATTCCGCGGCTCTGACCGTGGCCGGATGCTACGTCCCGTTCACCGACATCGGCTCGGCGGTCATGAAAAGGCTGGCGGATACACGTGGCATCAAGATCACTGACAAGGATAAGAAGGAGCTCACGGAAAAGTTCTCCACGATGCCGCCCCACCCTGAGGTTCCAGCCGCGTTACGTAAGCTGCGCGATGCAGGTTTTCGGCTCTTCACCCTCACGGACAATCTGCTTGATATTCAAACCCGCCAGCTTGAGCACGGCGGCATCGCCGATTTGTTTGAACGGCGATTCAGCGCGGACGGCGTGAAGCACCATAAGCCGTCGCGGCAGGCCTACGCCTATGTCGAGAAGGAGCTTGGAGCCAAGTCCTCCGGGCTCTGTCTCATTGCCTGCCACACATGGGACACTCTCGGCGCCGTCTCGGCGGGCTGGGAGGCGGCGCTTATCAAGCGTGTCGGCAACGACGTTTTGGGAGTCGGTCCTCAGCCGCAGGTTGTCGGCAACGACCTCAACGACGTTGCCGACCGGCTCATCGCCCGACACAAGGGACGGCCTAATTCGCCAGTTGTCCCACCCTAGGAGTTTCGAAGCGGACGTTGACTACGAGGCAAGGGGATCGGAGAGGCCGTCTATGGTGGGACATCCGCGGCGGAAAACCTAATGATCGCATGGGAAGATCGCGGTGTCCCACCTGCACTCAAGTCATGGTTTCGCTGAATTGCCATAGCCCGCCCCTGGGCACTACGACCCAGCGCCTGGGGGCCGGCGGTCGTTCATTGCTCTGTCCAAAGGCGACGGATTGCGCGCCCACGTCCTTTTCCACATACTGAGGTAAGCGGTCGCGCGAGCCCGGCGTCGGCCTGCACAAGGCAACAGGGTGGATCAAGGGGAGGAAGATGACACAACGGAAAGCCGTCGCCCTGGCGGTCACGCTGACGGTTGCCGTGGCGAGCGCACTCGCGATCCCCGTCCAGGCGCAAACCTGGCCAAGCAAGCCGATCCGCATCATCCTTCCCAATCCGCCGGGCGGCACCAACGACATCCTCGCCCGCATGTTGCAGGCGCCGCTGCAGGAAATTCTCGGCCAGCCGATCGTGGTGGAAAATCGCTCGGGTGGCTCCAACATTCCGGCGACCGAAGCCATCATCCGCTCGGCGCCTGACGGTTACACCATAGGTACCATCATCAGCGTGCATGCCTCCAATGTCGCGCTGCAGCCCAAGCTTCCCTATGACTCGATGAAGGACATCACCCCGATTGTTTTCCTCGGGCACGTCGGCAACATCGTCGTGGTGCATCCTGCCGTGAAGGCGAGCTCGATGCAGGAACTGATCGCGCTGGCCAAGGCCAATCCGGGAAAGGTTCATCACGGATCGTCGGGCACTGGTACGTCGCAGCATTTCTCCGGCGAGCTGTTGAAGCTCGGTACCGGCGCGGAGATCGTCCACGTGCCGTATCGCGGCGGCGGCCCGGCCATCAATGATCTGCTGGGCGGACATATCCAGATGATGTTCGGCAATTTCACCTCGATCGTTCCGCACGTGCGGTCGGGAGCCGTTCGACCGCTCGCAGTCACCGCCGGCAGCCGCTCGCCGGTGTTCCCGGAGCTGCCGACGGTTGCCGAGGCCGCCAGCCTGCCGGGCTTCGCCGTCACCGAGTGGTATGCGGTGATCGGCCCGCCCGATCTGCCGCAGGATATCGTCAGCAAGCTCAATGCCGCCTTCTATGAAGCGCTCAAGCGGCCCGACATCGCACCAAGGCTCCGAGACCAGGGGATCGAGGTCGACTTCATCGACTCCCGCCCGACTGGGAGAGCACGTCAGGGCCGAGATCGCAAAGCTCGGCGACATTGCCAAGCGCGCGAACATGCGACTGTCGGAATGACGAGCGCGTTGGTGCGGGCGGAATCGGAACATTCACGGCATGTCAGGGCTGAAGCTGTCGCTGGCGTTTCACGAGGTCAGGCCCACAATCCCCGAGGTGACGGGATCGCGGCTCTCGGCGCAGCTTTGGCGGGGAGGGCAGGCCGTCGGCGGTACGCTGGATCCCGGCGAGCGCGGTCGACCGGCGGGGCCGGCGCGCTGGTGCGTGCTGTCGGATCTTGGTGACGGCGCGGAGAGCGCAGCGAACGGCATCTGGCTGCTCGAGCAGATCAACCCGGGCGACCGCGCCTCGCCGGGGGATGCCGTGGCGCTGTTCATCGTGGCGATGGACATCGCCGAATCGGCGGAGGATGAGTTCAACGACTGGTACGACACCGAGCATATCCCGCTGCTCACGGCGGTACCGGGCGTGATGTGCGCGCGACGTTTCCGGACGCTGCGCGGCGCACCGCGCTATGCGGCGATCTATCATCTGGCCGATCCGCAGGCCTATGCTTCCGCGCCCTGGTGCCAGGCCGACCAGACGCCCTGGATCAAGCGCATGCGCCGCTTCCAGAGCAATCGGCAATACGCGATGTTCCACCCCGCCGTGGCCGAATCCTAGCTGCCTTGTTTCTGAGAGGACCATCCAACGAGCAACGCGGTCAGGCTGCTCCGCACCGACGGCAACTGATGCTATGGATGTCGAACCCAGACTGTGACCGCAACAAAAGAGATCGCCATGGACCAGCAGGTGAAGCCACGCAGCCGACCGACCGAGAAGAAACCCGGCAGCGTTGCCGGCGCCTATCTTGCCCTGCTGGCCGATCGTGGCGTCGACTATCTGTTCGGCAATGCGGGCACGGATTTTGCCCCCCTGATCGAAGCCTATGCGGAGGCGGCGCAGACCGGCACCCCGGTTCCGCGGCCGATCCTGGCGACGCATGAGAACCTCGCGGTGTCGATGGCGCATGGGTACGGCATGGTGTCGCGACGGGTTCCCGCCGTGATGGTGCATGTGAGCGTCGGCACCGCCAACATGATCTGCGGGGCGCTGAATGCGGCGCGGGAGAATGTCGCGATCCTCCTCACCGCCGGCCGCTCGCCGCTGACCGAGACGGGCCTGCCCGGCTCGCGCGACGGCTACATCCATTGGGCGCAGGAAATGTACGACCAGGGCGGGATGCTGCGCGAGATCGTCAAATGGGATTACGAATTGCGCAACGGCGAGCAGCTTGCCACCGTGGTCGACCGCGCGCTGGCGATCGCCGCAACCGAGCCGCGCGGGCCGGTCTACCTGTCGTTGCCGCGCGAGGTGATCGCGGCGCCGGCCACAGAGGCCGTGGCGGCTTCGCCGCGCCGGATGAATGCAGCGGCGGCGCCGGCGCCCGACGCGGCGGCGATCGCGGCGGCAGCGCGCCTGCTGGCGCAAGCGAAGCGGCCGCTCATCGTGACGGCGAACGCCGCGCGCGACCCGGCCGCGTTTGCGGCACTGGGGGAATTTGCCGAGCGCTTCGCCATGCCGGTCGTTCAGCATCGGCCGCGCTATCTCTCGCTCGCCTCGTCGCACCCGATGAACCTCGGCTTCGATCCGGGACGGACAGTGCCGCACGCCGACGTCATCCTGGTGATCGAGAGCGACGTGCCGTGGATTCCGAGCCTCGTCGCGCCTGCGGCGGACTGTAAGGTCATCCAGTGCGGGCTCGACCCGCTGTTCACGCGTTATCCGGTACGCGGCTTCGCCTGCGACGTGGCCGTCACCGGGACGAGCGTCTCGGTCCTGGCGGCACTGACGGCTGCTCTTGCAGACGGGATCGACGCGGCGTCCGTCGAGGCGCGTCGCAATCGCGTGAGGGGGGAGCGCGCCGCCTTGACGGGAGCCTGGAAGGCCGCGCGCGAAGGCGGCGCCCGCAAGAGCCCGCTCGATCCCGCCTGGGTCAGTCACTGCATCGATCGCGCCAAGGATCCGCGCTCGATCGTGATCAACGAGTACACGTTGTTCCCCGAGCAGTGCAATTTCGAGCATCCCGACCTCTATTTCGGCTCGAGCTCCGCTTCGGGCCTTGGCTGGGGTCCTGGCGCGGCGCTCGGCGCGAAGCTGGCACGTCCCGACAGTCCGGTCATCGCGGTCGTCGGCGACGGCGCCTTCATGTTCAGCAATCCCGCGGTCGTGCATCACGCGTCGGCGCTGCACGAGCTGCCGATCCTGTTCGTCGTGATGAACAACGCCAAGTGGGGCGCGGTGGAGCGCAGCGTTCGCGCCATGTATGCCGATGGACGCGCGTTGCGGAGCAATGCGCCCGCTTTCGTCGGCCTGGAGAAGCTTCCGGCGTTCGAGACGATCTGCGAGGCCGCCGGCGGCTACGGCGAACGCGTGGAGGATCCGGCCGCGCTGCCGGGGGCGCTGGAGCGTGCGCTGGCGGTGGTCGCCAACGAAAAGCGGCAGGCCTTGCTGAACGTGATCTGCGGGCCGGGCGGATCGGCGTGAATGTGAAGAGCTCGAAGGCGCCTATTGAATCTGTGGAATTCCGGCCTTCTGGATGATGTTGCGCCATTTGGCCGACTCGGAGGCCACGAACTTGGCGAGTCCTTCCGGCGTGGTGGATTCGCCCTCTGCGCCCTGCTCGATGATCTTCTTGCGCACCACCGGATCGTGGACGGCGGCGACCACTTCCTGGTTGAGCCTGGCGACGATCGGCTTGGGCGTCCCGCTCGGGGCCCACAGCCCGAGCCAGCCCGAAGCTTGGTAGTTTTTCACCCCGGCTTCGGCGACGGTCGGAACATCCGGCAGCGCAGTCATGCGCTTGTCGACCGTGACGGCGAGCACCCGGGCGCCGTTGCTCTGCAGCGCCGCATTGACGTTCGGCAGCCACTGGAATCCGAGCGGCACCGCGCCGGCGATCAGGTCGGGCACGTATTGGGCGATGTTGCGGTAGGGCACGTGCGTGAGCTCGACCCCCACGACCTGTTCGAAATAGACGCCGGCCAGATGCTGCGAGCTTCCGTTTCCGACCGAGCCGTAGTTGAGCTGCTTCGGATGCGCCTTGGCATAGGCCACGAGCTCGGCGAGGGTCTTCACCGGCAGCTTCGCGCTCACCGTGATGAGATTGGGGAAATGCGCAAACAGCGAGATCGGTTCGAGGTCCTTCTCGGGATCGTAGCCCAGCTCGCGGTAGAGCGTCTTGTTGGTGGCCATCGGTCCAATCGAGCCCATGACCAGCGTATACCCGTCGGGCACCGCTTTCGTTGCCGCGTTGGTGCCGATATTGCCCCCGGCTCCCGGCCGGTTGTCGACCACGAAGGGTTGGCCGATGGTCTTGCCCATCTGCTCGAGCACGATGCGCAGTGCCACGTCGCTCGCGCTACCGCCCGCGAACGGAACGATCACCTGGATGGGCCGTGTCGGATAGGTTTGCGCGGATGCGACCAGTGGAGCGCCTAGGCTTCCGACCGCAAGGGCGGCGAGGTGCAGAAATCGGCGACGCGGAATTCTCATGAAGATCCCTCGATGCTGGAGGCAGCCGGCGTCAGGATTCAGCCGGCTCCGCGTTTCACGAGCTCTTGCGCGGCAGGAATTTCTCCGACCGCTTTTCGACCTCGGCCCACTGAGCCTCAGTCAATTTTGCCGCGCCGACGAACTTGTTGGTGAACAGCGACTCGATCGGCGGGGCCTTCTGCACGCCCATGTAGGTCTCGACCGTCTTTGCGGTCGTGGCGACGAGATCGGGGTCCATGTAGCCGATGCCGTGCTGCCTGACCCATGGCACCACGCCCAGCGCGGTGCTTACCGCCTGCCCGTACTCGATCACCTTCTGATTGGCGACGCTGCCGCCCTGGAACTCCTTGACGCTCTCGAGATGCATCGCCACCGATTGCTCGGGGTTGAGGTAGACGTGCCGCAGGCCCTCCATCAGGCCACCGACGAAGGCCTCGCACAGCTCGGGCTTCTTCTCGACCGTGCTGCGCTTGCACGCCACCACGTTGGAGAACATCTTCACCCCGTAATCCTCGTACAGGATGCTGTTGATCTCGAGCCCCTGCGCCCACAGGCTCGGCGCGATGCTGCCGAAGAAATTCCCTTCCGCCTTGACCTGCTTCTCGATCAGCGCCTTGATCAACGCGGCTGCATCCATGGTCACCTTGTTGACCTTCTTGTCGTCGATGCCGGTCGCCTTGACGAAGGCCGGCCACAGCTGGAAATCGCCGCTGCCGACGTCGAAGGCGACCGTCTGTCCCTCGAGATCCTTGGGCTTGGTGATGCCGTGCTCCTTGAGCGAGAAGATGCCGACGGGCGAACGCGGCCAGATCCCCGCCACGGCGGTGAGGTCGAGCCCGCGCGCCGCGCAGTTCATCATCACCGCCAGATCGATGATGCCGAACTCGTACTGACCCTGATCGACCGGCACGCACACCCGGCCGGAGCCGAAGCCGCGGTCGATCGTGACGTCGAGGCCGCGCTTCTCCCAGAACCCCATCTTCTTGGCGACGAAGGCGTAGCTGAAGGTTCCGAGCGGCAGCCAGGGCAGAAGTCATCTTGACGGGCGTCGCCGCATGCACGATCGCCGGCGTGGCGATCCCGAGGCCCGCGGACGCTGCCGCCGTGCCGGCGCTGCCGGCGAGCTTGAGGAAGGAACGACGATGCAGTGGCATGGAGATCACTCCTCTCTGGATGTCTGTGAACGCACGCGAAAACACGGTCATCCGCCTCCCGGACCCACCAGCGCATCCGAAGGCGACTGCCAATAGACGGCCCAGCTTTCCGCACCGGCGATGATCGCGTAGAGCGCAAGCCCGCTGATGCTGAGCGCGGCGATCGCCGCCAGCATCAGCGGGGTATCGAGCAGGCCGCCGGCGAGCTTGATCAGGTAGCCGATGCCTTCCTGCGAGGCGACGAATTCCGACACGATCACCCCGATGATGGCCAGCGTGATGGAGATCTTCATGCCGCCGAAGATATACGGCAGCGCATTCGGCATGCGGATCTTCCAGAAGATCTGCCAGCGCGAGCCCATGAAGGCGCGCGCCATGCGCTGGATGTCCTCGTCGACCGACTCGAATCCCATCGCCGCATTGATGGTCATCGGGAAGAACGCGATCAGAAACGCCAGCAACAGGCTGGACATCGTCCCGGTCCCGAACCACACGATGAACAAGGGTGCGATGGAGATTTTCGGGATCACCTGCGAGACCACTATGACCGGGTAGAAACCCTTGCGCACGATCGACGAATAGGTGATCAGCACCGCGACCAGGATGCCGCCGACGACCGAGAGCAGGAAGCCGAGCACGGTCAGGTAGATCGACGGCCACAGATGGGTCAGCAGCAGATCGTAGCGCTCCACCATCACGTCCAGCACCGCCGACGGCGGCGGCAGGATGATGCTGCGGATGCCCAGCATGCGCACCGCGAGCTCCCAGGCGAGCAGCATGAGCGCGGTGATGAGGAGCGGCCACCCGACCGTCGCCGTGTGCTTGGCGATGTCATCCCGCATGGCTGGCCTCGATCGCCTTGCGCAGGTGCCGCACCATTCGATTGAACGTCTCGTCCTCCGTCATGGCAATGTGCCGGGGACGTGGAAGCTCGACCACAAGCTCGTCGACGATGGTTGCCGGCCGACGGCCCATGACGAGGACGCGGTCGGACAGGAACACCGCTTCGCGGATGCTGTGGGTGACGAAAATCACCGTCTTCCGATGTGCCTGCCAGATCCGCTGAAGCTCGACCGCCATCTCGTCGCGCGTGATCGCGTCGAGCGCGCTGAACGGCTCGTCCATCAACAGGATGCTGGGATCGTGCACCAGCGCCCGGCAGATCGCCGCGCGCTGCCGCATGCCGCCCGAGAGCTGACGCGGCAGCAGGCCGGCGAATTCGTCGATCTTCGCCATGCGCAGCAGGTCGCGCGCGCGCGGCTCATACTGCGAGCGCGGCAGCCGCAACAGCTCGATCGGGAACACCACGTTTTGCCACACCGTGCGCCACGGCAACAGAACCGGGCTCTGGAACACGACCCCGACTTCGCGGCGCGGCCCCGCGACGCTCACGTCCTTGACGCGGATCTCGCCGGCGGTCGGGCCGATCAGTCCGGCGATCATCATGAGCAACGTGCTCTTGCCGCAGCCGCTCGGCCCGAGGACGCTGAGAAACTCTCCCTCACCCACCTCGAAGGAGACTTCGCGGATCGCTTCGAGATCGCCGTAGCGCTTCTGCAGCGCCGCGATGCGTACGGTAGGCGTGGCGTGGCGATTGGGATTGGGAGAGCCCGTGGTGGCGGGTGCGGCGCCGTACGAGGCAACTGCCGACCGCATGAACCGGCTCCCAGATCCTCTTGCGGTCAGCGCTGAAGGTAGGCGCGAAGCCGCCTGGTCCTCGACGGCGTCGCACGACATTGGTGTCGAAGCGGCGGAGCGATCTTCACAGCCGGATCATACTATCATACTAATAAGCGTCACTCTCAGGATGACGACCATTGCGGCTCCTTGCAAGCGCCTTGTTTGAGCATCCGGCGACGCCGGCCCATCGGTTGGGACGCTGGCGAGCCGGCGCTTCCGGTGCTGAGCCGCCTCGTCGTTGTGCATCGCGGGCCCGAGATTAGGCATGTCGGAGCACGGGGTTGGGGCGTCGGTTGCCCGCAAGGAGGACGATCGGTTTCTGCGCGGGCGCGGCCAATATGTCGCGGACTTCCGTATTCCCGGCGCGCGTGAAGTCGTCTTCATACGCAGCACGGTTGCACACGGGCGGATCCACAACGTGCATGTCCCCGGTCCGCACCAGGGCGCCGTTTTCACCGCCCGCGACATGGCCGACGTCAAGCCGATCCGGGCAGCGACCGCGCTCAGCGGATTCAAGCATTCGTCCGAGCCCATCCTGGCATTCGACAAGGTCCGCTACGTGGGCGAGCCGGTCGCCGTCTGCGTCGCCGCCTCGCGCGCGCAGGCGGAGGATGTCGCCGCCGAGGTGGTCGTGGACTACGAAGAGCTCGATCCCGTCGTCGACATGCTGGAGGCGCGCCGTGCCGACGCGCCGCTGGTGCATGACGAATGGGGCGACAACCTCTTCATCGAATTCTTCCAGGACGGCGCGATCGATGCGGTGGCGCAGTCGGCGGCCATCACGGTCACGCGCGAGATCCGCACCGCGCGCCACTGCATGTTCCCGATGGAAGGGCGTGGCGTCGTCGCCTACTGGGACGCCCGATTGGCCTTTCTCACGATCGTCAGCGCGACCCAGATGCCGCATCTGGTCCAGCGCGGCATCGCCGAGTGTCTCGATCTCAACGACGGCTCGATCCGCGTGATCTCGCCCGACGTGGGCGGCGGGTTCGGCTACAAGGGCCTGCTCTGCCGCGAAGAGGTGGCGCTGGCATGGCTAGCGAAGCGGGGCGGCACGGCGGTGCGCTGGCTGGAGGATTGCCGCGAGCACCTGAGCGCGAACGCCAACTGCCGCGAGCATCACTATCGCATCACCGGCTATGCGGACCGCGACGGAAGGCTGTTGGCCTTGGACTGCGTCGCCAACGTCGATGCCGGGGCCTATTCGGTCTACCCGACCTCGTCGGCGCTCGAGGCGGCGCAGGTGGCGAGCCTTTTGCCGGGACCTTACGATTTCAATGTGTACCGGTGCCGTTCCGCGGCGGTGGCGACCAACAAGTGCCCGATCCTGCCCTATCGCGGCGTCGCGCGCACCGGCGTCTGTCTCGCCGTCGAAGTGATCATCGATGCGATCGCCCGCGCGGCCGGCATCGAGCCCATCGAGGCGCGCTTGCGCAACCTCGTGCGCCCCGAGCAGATGCCGTTCCGGAACGTGGTCGACAAGCAGTTCGACGGCGGCGACTACCCGGAATCGCTGCGCCGCGCGGCGGCGGCGATCGGGCTGCCCGCCGTCCGCGCGCGCCAGCGCGCGGTCGAGCCCGACGGGCGGCTGATCGGCGTCGGCTTCTCGATCTTCTGCGAGCAGGGCGCAATGGGCACCGCGGTGCTGGCCGCCTGGGGCCGCCCGGTCGTGCCGGGCTACGAGCAGGCGACGGTGCGGCTCACCGCCGATGGGGACCTGGAGATTCGCGTCGGCACCCATTCGCACGGCCAGGGCCACGAGACCACGCTGGCGCAGATCGCGAACGAGATCCTCGAGGTTGACTTCGACCGTATCAAGGTGCTGCAGGGCGACACGCTCTACAGCCCGTTCTCGACCGGAACCTGGGCGTCGCGGTCGATCGTCATGGCGGGTGGAGCGGTCGCCCAGGCGTCGCGCGCGCTCGCCGGGCGGATCAGCCGCATCGGCGCATGGCTCTTGCAGGCGAACCCGGCCGACGTGCGCATCGCCGGCGGCAGCGTGGTCGGGCTGGGGGCGAGCGTCACGCTGCGCGAGGTCGCGCGTGCCTGGTACCTGCAGCCGCAGAACCTGCCGAGCGACGTCGATCAGGGCGGGCTGGAAGTCACCACCGGCTATCGTCCGGCGCGCGACATGGGGACCTTCAGCTACGCCTCGCACGCGGCGCTCGTCGCGGTCGATCCCGGCACCGGGCTGATCGAGATCCTCGACTACGTCGTGGTCGAGGATGGCGGCAAGCTCGTCAACCCGATGATCGTCGACGGGCAGGTGCAGGGCGGCGCCGCGCAGGGGATCGGAACCTGCCTCATGGAAGCCGTGCCGTTCGACGCACAGGGCCAGCCCCTGGCCTCGACCATGCTCGACTACCTTCTGCCCGGCGCCTCCGAGGTGCCCGACATTCGCGTCCTGCACATGGAGACGCTCTCGCCGCACACCGAATTCGGCATGAAGGGGATCGGCGAAGGCGGCGCGGTTGGGCCGCCGGCCGCGATCGTCTCGGCGGTCAACGACGCGTTACATGGGCTGGGAGCGGAAGTGCACGATCTTCCGCTGACGCCGGAGCGAATTTTGGACGCGATCGCGGCCGGTTCGGCTGCGCGCGACGCGGTCGCGCCGGCGCGCGACGCGGTCGCGCCATGAAGCCGGCGAAATTCGAGTTCGCGCGTGCCGGGAGCCTCGCCGAGGCATGCGTCGCGCTGCGCGCCGCGAACGACGACGGGAAAGCGATTGCGGGCGGCCAGTCGCTCGGTCCGATGCTGAACCTGCGCCTGGTGCAGCCGCGCCTCCTGATCGATATCACGGGGATTCCCGAGCTCACGCGAATCGATGCAGACGGCGACGCGGTCGTCGTCGGCGCCTGCGTGACCACCGCCGACATCGAAGATGGTCGCGTGTGCCTGGAGGATTTTCCGATCCTCGCGACGGTCGCCGCCGGAGTGGCCTACCGCGCGGTGCGCAATCGCGGCACGATCGGCGGCAGTCTCTGTCATGCCGATCCGGCGGGCGATTGGCTGCCGGTGCTCGCCGCCCTCGGCGCCGAATGCATCGTCGCCGACGGCCGGCAGGCGCGGCGCGTGCCGGTCGAGCAATTCATGGCCGGCGCATTCGAGGTGACGCTTGAGCCCGGCGAGCTGCTGCAGGCGATCCGCATCCCGCGTCCCGCGCGTGCGGCGCTCTATGGCTACTACAAGGTCTGCCGCAAGGCGGGCGAGTTCGCGCTGGCAAGCGCGGCGGTGTCGCTCGACGCCGGTCGTGGCCGTTTTCGCGCGGTGATGGGCGCAACCGACGGTCGCCCGATCGTGATCGATGATGCGGGCGGGTTGTTCGGTGGAATCCCGCAGGCCGCGCGCGCGCTCCGCCTCGACGAGACGGCGGTCCTGGAGCTGCTGCGGCGCGCCGGAATCACCGCGCCGGCAAGGCAGCGGCTTCACATGACCGCGCTGGCGCGGGCAGCCGCTCAGGCAGTCGCCGCATGACGCCCGTCGCCCTCATCGTGAACGGCACCCCGATTGCCGAGACCATCGAGCCGCGCGTGCATCTCGCCGACCTGCTGCGCGAGAAGCTCGGGTTGACCGGCACGCACCTGCGCTGCGAGCAGGGCGCATGCGGCGCGTGCACGCTGCTGATCGATGGCCAGCCGGCGCGATCGTGCATCACCTACGCGGTGCTGTGCGACGGCGCGGCGGTCACGACGATCGAGGGATTGGAAGACGACCCGGTCATTGCGGCGCTGCGGCGGGCGTTCACCGCGGAGCACGGCCTGCAATGCGGCTTCTGCACGCCCGGAATGCTGGTGACGGCACGCGACATCGTCATGCGCCTGCCCGAGGCCGACGAGCGGCGCATCCGCCTCGAGCTGAGCGGCAACCTGTGCCGCTGCACCGGGTATGTCGGCATCGTTCGCGCCATTCGCCGCGTGCTGGAGGAGCAGCGCCGCGGCGCCGTCACCGCTTCGCCGGTGGCGCGACGGCGCCTCGGGCCGGTCGGGTCGCGGCACGCTGCGCCGGTTGCCGTGACGGCTTCGCCGCCGCTTGCCGCCGCGACGGACATCGGCGCGCTGCGAGGTTTCGACGACGCCGGCTTGGGACTTGGCGGCAAGACGCCGAACATCGAGATCCGCCAATCCTTCGTGATCGCGCGACCGCGGGACGAGGTGTGGGGCTTCCTCGCCGACCTCGAGCGCGTGGTGCCCTGCTTCCCGGGTGCCGCACTCACGGGCGTGCAGGGCGACCGGCTGCAGGGGCAGCTCTCCATCAGGCTTGGTCCGATCACCGGTGCGTTCAGCGGCGAGGCACGCGTGATCCGCGACGAGGCGAGGCAGCGCGGGACCGTGCTCGGAGCGGGACGGGACCGGCTCAGCGCCTCGCGCGCCACTGCCGAGATCGAATATGCGTTGACGGCAGAGCAGTCGGGAGCGGCGACCCGGGTCGACATCACGGTCCGCACGCTCCTGTTCGGGCCCCTGGCGCAGTTCGGACGCAGCGCCATCGTCAATGACCTGGCGGCCCGCCTTACCGAGGCGTTCGCGCACAATCTCGAACGGCGCCTCACGGGATCGCCAGGCGCGGGCAATGGCGCAACTGCGCCGCTTGCCGCGGGATCGCTGCTCGGCGCCGTCGTGTGGGCGCGAGCGCGCAGCGCGCTCGCCGGATTGCTGGGAAAGTTTCGTCGATGATAGAAGCGGCGCATCAAGAGAAATGGAACCGCGCATGTCCAAGCTCCTGAAGGCCTACGACCGCAGCCGTGTGCCGCTCTACATCCAGGTGGCGGCGCTCATGCGTCAGCGCATCGAGCGGGGGCAATGGCAGCCCGGGCAGAAGATCTCCACCCTGGTGGAGCTTGAGCACGAGTTCGAAGTCGCCCGCGTCACGGTCCGGCAGGCCGTCGATATCCTGCGCCAGGAAGGGCTGCTGCATTGCCATCAGGGCCGCGGCACGTTCGTGGCGGAAAAGCCGCCGAGCCGGCACTGGCTCGAGCTCGCCACCGACTGGGCGATCATGATCGACTCGATCAAGGACAATGTCCCCAAGCGCATCCGGGTCGATCAGGCGCCCCCGTTTCCGGAGCTGCGCGAGGGAGAAGGCAGGCTTGCCGCCAAATACCGGTTCATCCGCAGCCTGCAGTTCAAGGACGGCGAGCCCTACGGCATCGTCAATGTGCATCTCGCCCAGTCGGTGTTCGATCGCGATCCCGACGCCTTCCTCACCCGGCCGGCGCTGGCGATTCTCGCCGGCCTCACCGATGTCGGGTTCCAGCATGCCTACCAGACGATGGTGATCGGCGGCGCCAGCGTGCAAACCGCCGATCTCCTCAAGATCGGCCTGGGCGCGCCGACCGCCGAGTGCCGCTGCGTGGTGATCGACAGCGACGGCGTGGCGATCTATGTCGCCGACATCACCTATCGCAGCGAGGTCATCCGCCTGCATATCGACCTGCTCGCCCGTTCGTCTCCCGCCGCCCGGAAGGTGCGAGGCAAGGCGGTCACGACGGCACAGCGATGAGCGATCGTAAATCAGGACACCAGCGCAGATTGACTTGAATGAACCCGGCTCCTACCACCATCAGCCGTTGCCGGCTGGCCCATCGGAGAAGGAATTGCCCATGAGTGCGAGCGCGCGCCAGAAGCTTCTCAAGACGATCGACGACAGCAGCGACAAGGCAATCAAGTTTCTCCAGCAGATGATCGCCATCCCGAGCGTCACCGGCGATGAAGCCAGGATCCAGAAATTCCTGTCCGACCATTTGACCAAGGCCGGCCTGAAGGTCGACATGTGGGAGACCGATTGGGAACAGCTCAAGAAGCATCCCGGCTACATCAAGGTCGACCGCGGCTACGAAGGCCGGCCGAACATCGTTGCGACGCTGAAAGGCTCGGGCGGCGGGCGCTCGCTGCTGCTCAACGGCCACACCGACGTCATTCCGGTCGAGGGTGGAAACTGGAGCGACGATCCCTGGTCGGCCAAGATCAAGGACGGGCGCATCTACGGGCGCGGGTCGTGCGACATGAAAAGCGGCGTCGCCAGCCACATCATGGCGGTGGAATGCATTCTCGCCGCCGGCCTGAGACCTAAGGGCGACGTCATGATCAACATCGTCATCGACGAGGAGGTCAGCGGCCATGGAACCCTGGACACGGTGATCCGCGGCTACAAGGCGGACGCGGGCATCTCGGGCGAGACCAGCGGGCTCGCGGTGCAGCCGGCGTGCATCGGCCGCATCTGGTTCGAGATCGAGATCCGCGGCAAGCCCGCCGGCATCCAGAAGCGCTACGAGGGCATCAGCGGAATCGAGCTCGGCAACACGATCACCAAGGCGGTCGCGGATCTCGAAGCCAAGCGTGTCGCCACGGTGAAGCATCCGCTCTATCCCAATGCGCTCGATTCGCTTCCCTGCATCATCGGCAGCTTCCAGGCCGGCGGCTATCCGAGCGCATTCCCGGCGAACGCCCTGCTCAAGGGTTCGATCGGCACGGTGCCGGGCGAGGACCACGAGGGCGTCAAGCGCAGCCTGGTGGAGCAGGTGGCGCGCGCAGCCGCGGCCGATCCCTGGATGAAGGACCACCCGCCGGTCGTGCGGTTCGTCGGCTACGACGCGCAGGCGTCCGAGATCCCGCGCAACCATCCGATCGTCGAGACGGTGTGCAAGAACTACACGGAGATCACCGGGCGCGAGCCCGAGATCAGCGGCCGCCAGGGCGCTGCCGACACCCGCTTCCTCAACCTCTACGGCAATACGCCGACGGTGATCTTCGGGCCCGGCTCGACCGCCGTCATGCATGCGGACGACGAGTACGTGTCGATCGAGGACTACATCACCTCCATCAAGGTGATGGGCTTAAGCATCTGCGACTGGTGCGGCGTGGAGTAGGCCGCCACGGGAACGCCTTCCGCCGGTCGGGGGAGGCAAGACGCCCAAAGATATTGTGTTACTAACAATAGTACCATAGGGTGGTCGCATGCAGGAACGCCCGACCATCGCAGTGCTCGGCGGAACCGGCGACCTCGGGTCGGCGCTGGCCCGCCGTTGGGTCGCGGCCGGCTACCCGATCGTGCTCGGGTCGCGGGCGAAGGAGAGGGCGCAAGCCGCGGCCCGGGAGATGCAGTCGGCGGGAGCGGCGGCCGCCATCACCGGTGAGGACAATTTCGCCGCCGCGAAGGCCGCCGACGTCGTCCTCCTGGCGATACCGTATTCCAACCATGAGGCGATCCTGAACGAGATCAAATCGGCGGTGGCGGGCAAGATCGTGATCGATGCCGTGGTTCCGCTCGTTCCGCCCAAGGTGTCGGTGGCGCAGCTGCCCGCCGAAGGGTCGGCCGCCCAGATCGCCCAGCGGCTGCTCGGTGCGGAAGCGCGCGTGGTGTCCGCCTTCCACAATGTCGGGGCGTCCAAGCTGCAGGCCGGCGGCAGCGTCGATTGCGACGTCCTGGTGTTCGGCGACGACAAGGCCGCGCGCGATCTCGTCATCGAGCTTGCCAATGCGGCCGGCACCCGCGGCATCGACGGCGGGGCGCTGGCAAACTCGGTTGCCGCCGAGGCGCTGACCTCGGTGCTCATCGGGATCAATCGCCGCTACAAGGTCGACGGCGCCGGCATTCGCATCACGGGAATCCCCGGGCCGCGGTGACGCCGGATGGACGCGAAGACTGTCACATACACGGCGCTTCCCGGAATCCCGCTGATCGAGCCGGGTGACGATCTCTGCTCCATCATTGCCGATGCGCTGGCCGCGGCGGACATCGTTCCGCGCGACGGCGACACGCTGGTGATCGCCCAGAAGATCGTCTCCAAGGCGGAGGGGCGCTATGTCGAGCTCGCGCGGGTCACGCCGTCCGCGCGGGCGCTGGAGCTCGCCGCCGCGACCGGCAAGGACGCGCGGCTGATCGAAGTCATCCTTTCCGAATCGACGGAGATCATCCGCCAGCACAAGGACCTGCTGATCGTCGCGCATCGGCTCGGCTACGTGATGGCGAATGCCGGCGTGGACCAGTCGAACATAACAGGGGGCGACCGCGTTCTTCTCCTGCCGGAGAATCCGGACGCGTCCTGTGCCACATTGAAGGCCGCTTTCGATCGCACCTTCGGCGCCGATATCGCGGTGGTGGTCAACGATTCATTCGGCCGGGCATGGCGCAACGGCGTCGTCGGGGTCGCGCTCGGGGCGGCCGGGCTGCCGGCCCTGCGCAACCTGGTCGGCCAGCCCGACCTGTTCGGCCGGCCGATGCGGGTGACCGAGGTGGGAATCGCCGACGAGCTTGCGGCGGCCGCCTCCCTGCTGATGGGACAGGCGGACGAAGGAACGCCGGTCGTGCACGTGCGCGGGTTGCGATGGACCGAACGGCCGGCCAATGCGGCCGCGCTGATCCGGCCGAAGCACATGGATCTGTTCCGATGAGCGGGCAGAGCAGACCCGTCGATCCGAAGGCGCAGTTGGGCGGCCACGTGCTGGCCGTGTGCGGAGGTATCGGTGGGGCCAAGCTCGCGCTCGGCCTCTACCGCGTTCTTCCGCCGCACGGGCTCACCGTGGTGGTCAACACGGGCGACGACTTCGTGCATCTCGGCCTGCACGTCTCGCCCGATCTGGACACGGTGCTCTATACGCTTGCCGGCTGGAGCGACCTTGAGCGCGGCTGGGGCCGTGCCGACGAGTCATGGCGTTGCATGGAGGCGCTGGAAGCGCTCGGCGGACCAGCCTGGTTCCGCCTGGGCGATCGCGACCTCGCCATGCATCTCCTGCGCACCCAATGGCTGGGGCAGGGCGAGACCCTGACGGCCTTTGCCCGGCATGTTGCGGGACGCATGGGGATCGCGGCGGACATCCTGCCGATGTCCGATGATCCGGTGCGCACCATCGTCGAGACGAGCGAAGGACCGCTCGCGTTCCAGAACTATTTCGTCGCGCGGCGCTGCGAGCCGGCGGTGAGCGCAATCCGCTTCGCCGGAGCGGATCGGGCTCGCCCGTCGCCGGAGCTCTTGCGCGCGCTGGCGCGGCCTGATCTCGTGGCGATCGTGATCTGCCCGTCCAACCCGTACCTGAGCATCGATCCGCTGCTGTCGGTTCCCGGCATGCGCGCGGCGCTTGCCGAGGCGGCGGCGCCGGTGGTTGCGGTCTCGCCGCTGATCGCGGGCCAGGCGGTGAAGGGCCCGACCGCCAAGATCATGGCGGAGCTCGGGGTTAGCGCAACCGCCCAGGCGATCGCGGCGCACTATCGCGACCTGCTGGATGGCCTGGTGATCGACACGAGCGACGCCGACGAGGCCGCGAATCTCGCGGTGCGGGCCGAGGTCACGTCCACCCTCATGCGCGACCTGGACGACCGCGAGCGCCTCGCCCGCGAGATCCTGCGCTTCGCCGCGCAGATCGCCGTCGACAGGGCCGCATCGCCCGGCGGCACGCTCGTTGCAACAGGCGTGATGCGATGAGCCAGCCATCCCTCTGGGCCGTGGTGCCCGTCAAGCCGTTCGCGGCCGCCAAGCAGCGCCTCTCGCCGGTGTTGAGCCGTGCCGAGCGTGCCGAGCTCGCGCGCTTGATGTTGTGGGATGTGCTCGACGTCCTCGCCGGCTGCAGGAGGCTGTCAGGGACCCTGGTCGTCACGGCGGACGATACGGCCAGGGGCATCGCAGCCGCAGGCGGCGCCATGGTGCTGGACGATCCGGCGCACGACCTCAACGGGGCGGTGCGCACGGCGATCGACGTTCTGTCCGCCCACCCGCATACCGGCATGATCGTGGTTCCGACCGACGTTCCGTTGCTGTCATCATCGGTACTCGACGATCTGATCGACCGCATCTCGCGCCCGCCCGCGGTCGCGCTCGTTCCGGCGAGCCGCGACGGCGGCACCAACCTGCTCGCCTGCAGCCCTGCGGGCGCGATCGATCCGAGCTTCGGTCTGGACAGCTCTCGCCGTCACTGTCGGCTCGCGCGAGATGCCGGCATCGTGGCGAGCGTGCTCGCGTCGGACGAGGCCGGGCTGGACATCGACCGGCCCGAGGACCTTACCGCGCTGCTGTCGCGGCGGCCGGCAACGCGCAGCCTGGCCTTTCTCGCGACGCTGGACATCGGGACGCGGATGCAACGCAATCCGGTGCCCGACGATGCCGCCCGTCAATTCCTGCAAGCATGACCGCGCCGATGCACACGATGTCACCCGAGGATCTTGGCCACGACCGCAATCTGACGCGGGAGGAAGCGCTGTCGCTTGTCGACTGCGATCTTCCCGGTCTCCTGCGTGCAGCCGCCCGGCGGCGCGACGCGGCGCACGGGCCGATCGTCTCCTACTCGCGCAAGGTCTTCGTTCCGCTGACCAAGCTCTGCCGCGACGTCTGCCACTACTGCACGTTCGCGCATCCGCCGCGCCGGGGCGAGCGGGCCTATCTCTCCCTCGACGAGGTGCTGGCGATCGCGCGGGCCGGACGGGCGGCGGGATGCAAGGAGGTCCTGTTCACGCTCGGCGACCAGCCGGAGCGGCGCTACCGCACCGCGGCCGACGAACTGGCCCGCCTCGGTCATCGCACCACCCTGTCCTACCTGGCGGAAGCGGCACGCGCCGTGCTCGAGGAGACCGGATTGCTGCCGCATCTCAACCCCGGTCACCTCACGCCGTCCGATCTCGCTGCCTTGCGCCGTGTTTCGGTGTCGCAGGGGCTGATGCTCGAATCCGCCTCCGAGCGGCTCGCCCGGCGCGGCGGCCCGCATCACGGCTCGCCCGACAAGCATCCGCAGGCGCGGCTCGCGAGCATTCGGGCGGCGGGCGAGCAGCGCGTGCCGTTCACCTCAGGCATCCTGATCGGCATCGGCGAGACGCCAGAGGAGCGCATCGACTCCCTGCTGGCGCTGCGCGATCTGCACGATGCGCATGGGCACATCCAGGAAATCATCATCCAGAACTTCCGGCCGAAGCCCGGAACCCGCATGGCGGATGCTCAGGCGCCGTCGCTCGACGAGCACCTGTGGACGATTGCGATCGCACGCCTGCTGTTCGCGCCGTCGATGAGCATCCAGGCGCCGCCCAATCTCAGCCCGGGCGCGTTGCGCCGCCTGATCGAGGCCGGCATCAACGACTGGGGCGGCGTGTCGCCGGTCACGCCCGATCATGTGAACCCGGAGGCACCGTGGCCGCATCTCAAGGTGCTCGAGCGCGCCACCAACGCGGCCGGCAAGCAGCTGGTCGAACGGCTGGCGATCTACCCGGCCTTCGCCCGGGCGGCGGACACATGGGTCGACCCGGCGTTGCGGACGGCGCTGCTGCATCGCCTCGACGCCGACGGCTGGCCGCGCACCGACGATTGGTCGCCCGGAGCTCTCGCACCGTTGCCGGAGATTGCGGCGCCCGCCGTCAGGCCGGTACCCGCCGGTGAGGTTGCGACGGTTCTGGCGAACGCTCAGGCTGGACGCACGCTCGACGAGGCCGACATCGTCCGGCTGTTTGGCGCGCGCGGTGATGAATTCGCCGCGGTGTGCACGGCGGCTGACGAAATACGACAGGCCGTCAACGGCGACGTCATCTCCTACGTCGTGACCCGCAATATCAACTACACCAACATCTGCTATTTCAAGTGTCAGTTCTGCGCCTTTTCGAAAGGCAAGATGAGCGAGAATCTGCGCGGCCGGCCGTACGATCTCACGCTCGAGGAGATCGAAGGTCGCGTGCGCGAAGCCTGGTCGCGCGGGGCGACCGAAGTCTGCATGCAAGGCGGCATTCATCCGAGCTACACCGGCGCCAAATATCTCGACATCTGCCGCGCCGTGAAGGCTGCGGCGCCGGACATTCATGTCCACGCATTTTCGCCGCTCGAGGTGCATCAGGGCGCGGCCACGCTCGGCGTTCCGGTCGAGGAGTTTTTCCCTGCGCTCAAGGCGGCGGGGCTCGGCACCCTGCCGGGCACCGCGGCGGAGATCCTCGACGACGAAGTGCGCGCCGTCCTGTGCCCGGACAAGATCCGCACCGACCGCTGGCTCCACGTCATGGGCGGGGCGCATCGGGCCGGGTTGCGCAGCACCGCAACCATCATGTTCGGCCATGTCGACCGCTACGCGCATTGGGCGCGGCATCTCCTGCGCGTCCGCGCCTTGCAGGAGGACACCGGCGGCTTCACCGAATTTGTGCCGCTGCCGTTCGTCCACATGGAGGCGCCGATCTACCTGAAGGGCCGCGCCCGGCGCGGCCCCACGTTCCGCGAGGCGGTGCTCATGCATGCGGTCGGACGCCTCGCCCTGCATCCGCTCATCCCCAACATTCAGACCTCCTGGGTGAAGATGGGCCACGAAGGGGTTCGGGCGTGCCTGCAGAGCGGCGCCAACGACCTCGGTGGGACGCTGATGGACGAAACCATCACCCGGTCCGCCGGAGCGAGCCACGGACAGGAGATGACGCCGGCCGAAATGGAAGCCACCATCCGCTCGCTCGGCCGCTCGCCGCGCCAGCGCACGACGCTGTACGACACCGCGCCGCAGGACCGCTACGCAGCTTCGTTTGCCGAGAGGCGCGAGGTCGCATGGCCGGTCATGTAGGGGCGACCCTTGTGGTCGCCCAAAGACGGCAGCCACAAGGGCTGCCCCTACAAATTTCAGGATCGTCGCAAGGTCGGGCGCCCCTACGAGGATCCGTTGTCATGCTGCATTCCTATTGTTCTAACCTTGATACCAATTTATGGTCCCCCTCCAGATGACGAGCCCGTTTGTCTTTGAACCTCAGGTCGCCGATGCGAAACGTCGCCGCGCCGCGATCGAGCAGCTGCGCGCGGCGCAGGTCGTGCTGCCGACCTGGAGCGAGCTCGCCGACCCGGCGCGGATCCCGGAAGCGGCCGCAAGCGGCCTCGCCTCCGTCGGCCCGGATGACCCGAACGGCACGAACCTGTGGCGGGTCCACTGGTTCAATGACGCGGAGCGCAAAGGCCTCGTGGCGGTGCCCGGCCACGTGGTCCTGCCCGAAGCCTTGACCGGCGTGAAAGCGCCGATCGTCGTCCTGCTGGGCCGGCGGTTTCCCATGATCGGCGCCCACAAGGTGCTCGCCGCCTATGCGTGCCTGGTGCCCCGCCTGGTGACCGGCCAGTTCGATCCGGCGCAGGACCGCGCCGTGTGGCCGTCGACCGGAAACTACTGCCGCGGCGGCGTCGCCATTTCCCGCATTCTCGGCTGCCGCGGTGTCGCCGTGCTGCCGGCGGGCATGAGCCAGGAACGTTTCGACTGGCTGCAGCAATGGGTGTCCGATCCGGCCGACATCATCCGCACGCCGGGGACGGAAAGCAACGTCAAGGAAATCTACGACAAGTGCGCGGAGCTTGCGCGCAACGCGGACAACGTCATCCTCAATCAGTTCTCCGAATTCGCCAACTACCTGATCCATTATCACTGCACCGGCGCCGCCTTCGATGCGGTGTTCTCGCATCTGAAGAAGAGCAACGCGGGATACCGGCTGACGGCATTCGTGTCCGCCACCGGCTCGGCCGGCACCATCG
Organism: uncultured Alphaproteobacteria bacterium; assembly: GCA_963777755.1. Classification (GTDB taxonomy): domain Bacteria; phylum Pseudomonadota; class Alphaproteobacteria; order Rhizobiales; family Xanthobacteraceae; genus DATFWC01. The sequence continues at coordinate 260,917 of CAVZSC010000032.1, read as the reverse complement.
CGGCCGGCGACCATCTGAAGGCACGTCGCGGAGCTAAGACGGTCGCGGTCGAGGCGATCGAGTGCCCCACCATGCTGTGCAACGGCTACGGCGAGCACAACATCCAGGGCATCGGCGACAAACATATTCCGCTGATCCACAACGTGATGAGTACCGATCTCGTCGTCGGCGTGTCGGATCTCGCGAGCGATTCCCTCAACCTGCTGTTCGGCGGCAATGTCGGGCGCAGCTACATGGTCGGGCGGCGCCGAATTGATCCTGATGTCGTGCGCACCTTCGACGACATCGGCATTTCCGGGCTCGCCAACATCGTCGCCGCCGTCAAGGTCGCGCGTCACCTCGATCTCGGCCCCGACGATGTGATCATGACGGTCGCCACCGACAGCGCCCAGCTCTACGCCAGCGAACGGCGCAGCTTCCTGGCGCGGCGCTATCGCGACGGGTTCGATGAGGTCAACGCCGGCGAGATCTTCAGCCGTCACCTGGAAGGCATCGTCGACGACCACGTGCTCGAGCTCACCCATTCCGACCGCAAGCGCATCTTCAATCTCGGCTATTACACCTGGGTGGAGCAGCAGGGCGTGACGATCGACGATTTCGATCGCCGCCGGGACCAGCGGTTCTGGCGCGACCTGGTGGACGGCATCCCGCAATGGGATCGCCTGATCGAAGAGTTCAACGCGGAGGTCGGCGCCGGACGCGCCCACTAGGCAGGCATGGCGACGAGCAAGAGCAAGGCAAAGGCGGCCCCGAGCTACCTGGAGCTGCGCGAGGAATTGTCGCGCCGCGACCGCAGCCTGCGCGACAAGGTCGTCTCCCTCGAGGAAGCGGCGTCCTTCGTGCAGGACGGCGCCTCGGTCGGGATCGGCGGCAGCACGATGTCGCGCACGCCGATGGGAATGATCTGGGCGCTCATCCGCGCCGGCCGAAAGGGGCTCTCCTGCTCGCGCAGCATCGTGTCCAGCGACGGCGATCTCCTGTTCGCGTCCGGTGTGAGCGATCACATCATCACCAGCTGGTTCAGCCAGAGCATCCTGTGGGGCGTCTCCAAGCCGATGCGCCACCACGTCGAGACCGGAAAGGCGCGGTTCGAGGAGTGGAGCCACATGGCGATGGGCATGCGCTTCCGTGCCGGCGCCATGGGGGTTCCGTTCATGCCGATCCGCTCGATGATGGGATCGGATGTATGCAAGCTGCGGCCCGAGCCGGTGGAGATGGATTGCCCGTTCACCGGCGACAAGATCCTGCTGGTTCCGGCGCTCAATCCGGACGTCGCGCTGATCCACGTCCAGCGTTGCGACGCCTACGGCAACGCCCAGATCGACGGCCTCCAGTTCATGGACATCGACCTCGCCATGGCGGCAAACCGGGTCATCCTGACGACCGAGCGCATCGTGTCCAACGACCAGATCCGGCGCGCGCCCGATCAGACCAAGATCCCGTTCTTTGCGGTCGATGCCGTGGTCGAGTTGCCGTTCGGCTGTGCGCCGCACGAGTGCTACGGCGTCTACGAGCCGATGATGCGGCACATGGAGTACTACGTCGACCTGGTGAACAAGGATCCGGTGAAGGGGATGCAGGAGTATCTGGAGCGCTTCGTTCATGCGCCGAAATCCTGGAACGAGTTCCTGTCGCTGGTCGGAATGGACGACCTCATCGAGGCGGCGCGCGCCGGGGAGAGCATCTACGATGACTAGGCCGCACAGCCACACCGCGGCCGAGCTGCTCACCATCCTGAGCGCTCGCCAGCTCAGCGACGGACAGGTCGTGTTCGCCGGGATCGGCATCCCGCTGCTCGCCGCCTCGCTCGCCCAGCGGCTGCGCTGCCCGGGCCTGACCATTCTGTTCGAAGGCGGCGTGATCGGCGCGTTTGTCGAGCCGGGCAAGCTGCCGCCCACCACCAACGACCAGCGCTGCACCAAGCGTGCCAACATGGTGCTGGGCAGCGCCGAAGTGCTGCTCCTGCTGCAGCGCGGCTATGTCGACGTCGGGTTCATGGGCGGCGCGCAGATCGACCAGTACGGCAATCTCAACAGCTCGTTCATCGGCGATCCGGCGAAGCCGAAGACGCGCCTGCCCGGCACCGGCGGCGGCAACGACATCGCCAGCCTCGCCCAGATGATCGTGGCGATGAAGCATGAGAAGCGGCGCTTCGTCGAGCACGTCGATTTCGTCACCAGCCCCGGCTATCTGCGCGGCGGCGACACGCGGCGGGCGAGCGGCCTCGTGACCGGCGGGATGTTCCGCGTGGTCACCGATCTTGCGGTGTTCGGCTTCGAGGACAAGAAGAAGCGCATGCAGGTGCTGTCGCTCAACCCCGGAGTGAGCCGCGAGCAGCTTCAGGACAATACCGGCTTCGCCCTCGACTTTGCCGACCACCTCGGCGTGACCGAGCCGCCCACCGATCAGGAGCTCAAAGTGCTGCGCGAGTTCGATCCCGAACAGCGCTTCACCGCGTAACTCGCGCAAACGCGCGACTGAAAAGGAGTTTGAGATGGCTGGTTTGTCCGGAACGTTCGGCATCGCGCTGCAGAATTTCACCGCCTATCCGCAGATGCCGGACGCCAAGGCGCTGGTCGACTACGGGGTCAGGATGGAGCAGCTCGGATTCGAACTCGCTGTGGGCGTGGGATCACATCCTGCTCGGCGTCGAGCCGAACTTTCCCATCATCGAGTCCCTGACGCTACTCACCGCCATCGGCGCCCGCACCACGAAGATCAAGCTCGGCACCGGCATCCTGGTGCTACCCATGCGCAACCCCGTCATCCTCGCCAAGCAGCTCGGCAGCATGGACCTTTTGACCGACGGACGGCTGCTGATGGGCATGGCGTCGGGCTGGTACCGGCGCGAATTCAACGCGATCGGCGTGCCGTTCGAGCAGCGCGGCAAGATCATGGACGAGAGCCTGGACATCCTGAAGCGCTTCTGGACCGAGCACACGGTCAGCGGCAAGTTCTCGCGCTACGACATTCCCGCCGGCGTGATGTATCCGAAGCCGGTGCAGAAGCCGCATCCGCCGATCCTGATCGGCGGTTACGTCGACCGCGTGCTCAAGCGCGCCGCGGTCGACGGCGACGGCTGGCTGACCTATTTCTATCGGCCCGAAGCCTTCGCCAAGTCGTGGAGCAAGATCCGCGGCTTCGCCCAGGAAGCCGGCAAGGACCCCGACAAGCTCCTCAACGCGAACCAGTTGCCGATCATGATCGGCAAGTCGCGCGAGGCGGTGGAGAGCCAGATGATGGAGTGGCTCACCAAGGAGTGGGACTTCGCATCCTGGAGTGACTCGACCAAGGACAGCGCCGTGATGGGCACGGTCGACGAATGCGTCGAGCAGCTCAAGGAGCATCTCGCGGTCGGGACGCAGAAGCTGATCTTCGTTCCCTACAAGTACCAGATGGACCAGATCGAGACGATCGCGCGTGAGATCATCCCGCGGCTGAAGGCGAAGTGAATGCCGCTCGCTCATGGAGGGACTGACATGAAGACCTACGCAAGCGTAACCAAGCTCGCGGCCATTGCGCTCGTCGCCGGACTGGCGACCAGCGCCGCCGCCCAGGAGACCATCAAGGTCGGCGTCATTCAGCCGCTGACCGGCGCGTTCGCGGCGTCGGGCAACTATGTCGCCAACGGCGCGAAGATCGCGGCCGACGAGATCAACGCCAAGGGCGGCGTGCTCGGCAAGAAGATCGAGCTCGTGATCGAGGACAACAAGAGCAACCCGACGGAAGCCGCCGCCGTCGCCGAGAAGCTCATCGTGCGCGACAAGGTGCCGGTGATGATGGGCGCGTGGGGCTCCGGCTTCACCCTCGCGATCATGCCGAAGCTGATGGAATACAAGGTGCCGATGCTGGTGGAGACCTCCTCGGCCGGCAAGATCACCACCTCGGGCAACCCCTACATCTTCCGCATCTCGCCGCCGTCGGCGGTCGAAGCGGTGGCGTTCGCCAAGATCGTCGACCGGCTCAAGATCGGCAAGGCCGACTTCCTGGTGGTGAACAACGACTGGGGCCGCGGTGCGGCGGACGATTTCGGCAAGATGTTCAAGGAGCACAACATCAAGGTGGGCCTGGTCGAGACCATGGACCCGCCGGCGCAGGACATGAGCGCGCAGCTCGCCAAGATCAAGGCGTCCGACGCCGATACGCTGATCATCACCACGGCGGTCGAGCAGCTCACCCTGATCTTCAAGCAGGCGGCGGCGCTGGGCCTGAAGAAGCGGATCATCACCACCGGCGGCTCGCAGAACCCGGACCAGCTGATCGAGCAGGCGGGCGCTGCGGCGAACGACACCACCCACATCACGTTCTTCACGCCGTGGAACCCGAACGTGTCGGCCGACCCCGCCATGGCCAAGGCGTTCATCGACGAGTGGAAGAAGCGCGGCCATCCGTTCGCCGGCCTGACCGAGAGCTTCCGCGGCTATGACGGCATCCGCACCATCGCGACCGCCATCGCCAAGGCCGGCAAGGCCGAGGCCGACGCGATCCGCCAGGCGTTCTGGCAGGTCGAGCTGACCGGCATGAACGGCATGATCAAGTTCAACAAGGTCGGCCCGGCCGGCCAGGAGAGCGGGCAGAGCAACCCCGGCATCTACCTGATCAAGATCGAGAACGGGAAGGTCGTGCTGCCCAGCACCTGATCCGCGTCGTAGCGATTGGCTAGAGCGCATCCCGCTTGGCAGGGCGCTGCCGTGCCCCTCTTTTCGAGATGGCCGGGACAAGCCCGGCCATGACGACAGCAGGTCGGTTCGAGCGTGACGTGCTGTAGTGTCGCCCTCAACGCGGCCGCCAGATGATCTTCTCCAGCGGCAGCCGCGGGCGGTCCTTGCCGCCGCTCGCCGGCGGGCCGATCGTCACCAGGCTCTGCGGCTCCCAGCCGACAGGCAGGTCAAGCGCGGCGACGACTGTTCCGGCGCAGAACAAGGGCGCGCACATCACGCAGGCGCCGAGCCCTTCGGCGTGCGCGGCGAGCAGGATGTTCTGCATCGCCATCGCGGTGCTCTGGATCGCCATCACGCGCTCGGCCGTCCGCCGCCGCTCGTCCGGATACGAGTCCATGTCGCCTGTGTCGATGCAGACCAGGATGGCGAGCGGGGCTTCGGTGATCCGCGCATGGGAGCGGGCGACGTCGCGCTCGATGTCGTCCGTGTCGTCGCCGTCGGCGCGGCGGTCCTCGCGCAGACGGTTGCCCATGGCGACGGCAAGGCGCTCCTTGCTCGCCGCATCGTCCAGGATCGCAAAGCGCCAAGGCTGGCGGTTGTGCGCGGACGGCGCCGCGACGGCCGCCGCCAGCAGCCGATCGACTACCGCGGAATCGAGCTTGCCCGCGACGTACCGACGGATCGAGCGCCTTCCCTTGATTGCCGCGTGCAGCGTGCGGTCCTGGTCGCGCGTGGACAGAACGATGACCTTGTCGTTAGTACGCTTGCAGATATCTGGTGATGTCCACCTTCTCCGGCAGCACGCCGACCGACGTCGAGAAATCGATGAATTTCTGGAACTCGGCCTTGTGCTTGTCGGTCAGTTCCCCGGCCATGTAGTAGCGCACCATCGGCACCGTATCGACCACGTCCTCTGGGGTGAGCGTGTTCTTGGTGAGGTACTTGCGCGCTTCCTGGGGATTCTGGTTGACGAAGTCGATGCCCTTCTTCCACACCGCGGCGAAGCGCCGGGCGACGTCGGGGCGGTTCTTGATGAAGTCGCTGGTGATGGCGCAGCCCGCCGCAAACGCGTTGCCGTTCTCGTCGTCGAGGATGTACTTGGCGATGACGCCGGCCTCGATCGTTCGCGCGACGCCGAGCTTGCGCATGGTCGAGGCCTGCGGCTCGAGCGTATAGCCGGCGTCGAAGGTGCCGGACGTCATCACGTTGACGTGCTGTGCCATGTCGAGCTGGTCGATCGTGTAGTCGCCCTCCTTGAGGCCGACCTTGGCGAGGATCGCCTTGGCGGCGATCAGGTTGGCCGGTCCGGGCGCCGACATGATCTTGGCCCCCTTGAGATCCTGCAGCGTCTGCGCCGGATGACCCTTGCGGACGACGAACTGCTCCATCTGGTTGATCTTGCTCTGGCTATGCACGCCGATATACATGGCGACGCCGGGCTTCTTGAGATTGGCGTTCATCGCCTCGATGGTCACGAGCACGACCGCCGCCTCGATCTGGTTGCTGATCATGGCGGCGATGTTCGGCGGTCCGCCGATCAACCGGATCGTCTCCGGCTCGATGTTCTGCTCCTTGAAGAATCCGCGCTCGATCCCGATGAAATAGGGCAGCGACGATGCGGTCGGGAACACGCCGACCTTCACCTTGTCCTGGGCCGCCGCCGGCTGAGCCACCGCGCCTGCGAGCGCCATGATCGTCGCCAACACGCACGTCCGCAACTTGTTCGTCCGCATCGCAGCAGCCCCTTGTTCGTCTTGTCGGCCAATCCTCAGCCTGCCATCTCTGTGCTGGCCCCTCAAGGCTCACCCTGGTACGTGATGGCAGGGCGCGCCTGCAAAAAGGATCCACGCCATGACGACCATTCCGGACAAATATCTGGACCTGTTGCAGCAGAAAAAGGCATTCGCCAGTCTTGCGACCGCAATGCCCGATGGATCGCCGCAGGTGACGCCGGTCTGGTTCGACTACAAGGACGGGCTGATCCGCGTCAATTCCGCGCGGGGACGCGTCAAGACACGCAACATGACGGCCGGGGCGCCGGTAGCACTCGCCATCATCGATCCAGACGATCCCTACCGCTATCTGCAAATTCGCGGACGTGTGGGTCGCGTCAGCGAAGACGGCGCCGATCGGCACATCGACTCCCTGGCGAAGAAATATCTCGGGCGGGACAAGTACCCTTACGCGAAGCCCGGCGAAGTGCGCGTCATGTACGAGATCGAGCCTACATCGGCGTCCGGGATGGGATGAGCCGAAGGGCTATTTGCGGCAGACGGTCTTGCCGCTACGCTGCGGCATCGGAATTGCTTGGCACGACAACGTCATCGTCAGTCTTGTACGAATTCTCAGCTCAACACGCATGTAGTCGGCGCAACTACTTGTCCCGGAGGGGATCATGGTCGCGAGGGGAATGATCCTGTCGGCTGTCGTGGCCGTCGGCTTCGCATTGAACGGTGCGCATCCGGCCGATGCGCAGTCGTTTCCCACCAGGCCGATCAAGATCGTGGTGCCATTCCCGCCGGGAGGACCGTCGGATGTCGCTGCCCGCCTGGTGGCCCAGCCGCTGGGCACCCGATTGGGCCAAACGGTCATCGTTGAGAACCTGCCCGGCGCCGGCGGCCGGACCGGCGCGAAGACAGCCGCGCTCGCCAGTCCCGACGGCTACACGCTGCTCTTGGGTGGCACCAACCCCAATGCCATTGCGCAGTCCATCTACAACAACCTGAATTTCGAGCCGATCAAGGACTTTACGCCGGTTGGAATCATAGCGGTCGATTCGAACGCGCTGGTCGTCAATCCGGCAGTGCCGGTCAAGACGATCCAGGAGCTCATCGCCTACTCGAAGGCGAATCCGGGCAAGCTTTCCTCGGGAGCAACGCTGGGGATCGGTCCGCACGTCACGCTGGAACTGCTCAGGGCGCGCACCGGCTCCAGCATGTTGTTCATCCCCTACCGGGGAGCAGCGCCGGCGATCTCGGATCTGCTGGGCAATCAAATTCAAGTCGGGATGACCACCAAGGCCGTGCTACTGCCGCTCATCAAGGACGGCAAGCTCAGGGCGCTGGCCGTGACCAGCGATGCAAGATGGCCGGAATTGCCCGACGTGCCGACCATGCGCGAAAGCGGGTTCCACGGCGTCCCGGCGTATCTGCTGATCGGCCTGCTGGCGCCGGCGCAGACGCCTGCGGACGTGATCGGGAAGCTCAATGCCGGCATGATCGAAGGCCTGAAGACGGCGGACGTTCAGGCCACCATCGCCAAGCTCGGGATGGAAACGCGGAGCATGAACCCCGCGGAATTCGCCGCAGCGCTCGCCGATGAGACGCGCCTGTGGGAGGCCGCCGTCAAGGAATCCGGCGTGAAGCTCGACTGAGCTGTTCCTGGCGATGATCGTGCTGACCGGCGTCGTCGCCCGGCCGCGCCGGCACGGATTCTGCATGGAATCCTGGTGACGGCGCCGTCGCCGCCCCGATGGTCACCGCATGACCCACCTGTTCGCCATCCTGTCGACCCCCGTTCGCGTCCGCGAGGGCGTGTTCGCGGTCGTGATCGGGACCAATGCGGGCATCGAGGTGAGGGAATTCGCATCCCTGCGCGAAGCCACGACCCGTTATCGTCTGCTCGTCACCTGCTTTCGCATGGCGGTCGAGGCGCCGATCGAGCTGGTCGTCGTCGACGGCGAGACCGAGTATCCGGCGCTGCGCCGGCGATTCGACGCCGAATACGACCAGCGCGCCATGATGTCGCCGCGCCTGGTTCGTTCGCCCTCGCCGCAACCCTCGCCATTTCGCCGCATCGCCGCAACGATCTCGAGCTACCTGGCCTGATGCGGCGCGCCCTCTCCGGGCGGCTTGAAATACTCCTCGACCAGTGCGGCGGTATCGTCGATGTGCCGCGCGAGCAGCGCGATCGCCTCCTCCCGCCGCCCCGCCAGCGCTGCCTCCATGAAGGCCTCGTGGTCGTCGCCGACCGCGCCCATGTAGGAGCGCGACGGCAGCGCAATGCGGCGATAGCGATCGAACCGGTCGTGCAGCTGCGCCAAGAAGCGCATCAGCGTGGGCGACGCGCAGGCCGACAGCAGCGCCAGGTGGAAGGCGCGGTGCCGCTGCTCCCAGTCCTCGGTGATCGGCGTCGTGTCGCCCACCTTCTGCTTGACCACGGCGAAGCTCGCATAGGCGGCGCGCACGCGCTGGCGCCACGCTTCGTCGCCGCGCTCGAGCGACAACTCCAGCGCGGCGAGCTCGATACGCTTGCGCGCCTGCGCGACGTCGCGCAGATCCGCGTGCGACACCGGGGCGACGCGAAACCCGCGTTGCGACTCGAGGATCACCAGCCCGTCGCCGGCGAGCTGCGCCAGAGCGTCGCGCAACGGGCTGCCGCCGATCCCGTACTGTGCGCTCAGGTGGCGGATTTTCAGCTTGGTACCCGGAGCCAGCCGGGCCGACAGGATGTCCGCACGCAGCCGGCGCAACGCGAACTCACCGATCGAGCGGGCATCGTCGATCGCCGGCGCCGGATGCCGGTGCGCCGTCTCGGCGACGACATTGTCCTGGGCGGTGTGCACGCTGGTGGCTCGCTCGCCGCGACCCCGATGTGCCGGAATTATAGCCACAGGCGGCGCCGGTTCACCACGCGCCTTGCAGCCCAAAAATGAGGCAGGACGTTCCGCCGATATGCTTCGTTTCGCGAAAATTTGTGAAATCCGCCCCGATGAGGCGCAGGCCGGCGCGGCTGGTCCCAATCGGCGGCACGCGGCAAGGCTGCCGGTCGCGCCGGGGCGGCTGGACCAGGCTCGCGTCGCGCATGGCACGGAAGTTGCGGATGAGTCGCCCGGATGCAGAGCAACCAGGTGCTGAGCGGGCTCGAGGCGGAGTTGGTGGCGGCGGGAGCGACCGCCGCTCCGGGCGCTCGGCGCAGCGAGCGAGCGGCTGCCGTCGAGGCTGACGCGGCCGAAGAGCGCGCCGCCTCCTATGTCCATCCGCTTGCCGTCCACCGCTCGCGCAAGCGCATCGCGCCGTTCCGCCTGCACGTCCCGACCAACGCCGCCGCGGCGTTGGCGCTGTTGCGCAAGCATCCGGGCGCCTGCGTCGTCGCGGGCGGCATTGACGTCATCAATCGGATGAAGGCGGGCGAAGCGGCCGACGACGTCGTCTACATCGGCCGGATCGGCTTCCTGCGGCGCATCGAAGCGTCGCCACAGACGTTGGAGATCGGCGCGTGCTGCACCCATCACGAGCTCGCCGGCTCGCCGGTCGTGTCGCGCGCCATTCCGGCGCTGGCATCGGTGTGGGGCTCGATCGCCAATCCGCGCATCCGCCACAAGGGCACGGTCGGCGGCAATCTCATGGCCAACCAGCCGGACTACGAGGGACCGGCGATCCTCGCCGCGCTCGACGCGAGGCTGCGCTTCATCACCCAGGCGGAAGTACGGGATGTGGCGTGCACCGAGTACTTTGCCGCCCGACAACGCGACCCGATCTGGCTCCTGCAGGCCGTCCTGGTGCCGTGCGAGCGGCGCATCCATCTCGACTACGACCGCTCGCTCAAGGGCGTCGCCGGCGTCGTGCTGGCGCTCTTTCTCGACGGCGACATGGTCGTGAGCGCGCGTGCAGCGGTCTCCTGGGCGTATCGCGAGGTGCGCTCCGCCGATCTGCCGATCGGGTCAGCGGCGCTGCCCGCGGCGCTCGCGCGGCGCGCGCCGATGCTTGCCCGCACCTGGGTGTCGGCGCTGCCGGAGCCGATGAGCAATCACCTCGCGTCCGGCGGCTACCGGCGCCGCATCATCGAGATCCACCTGCGCCGGGCGCTCGAGCGCGCCGCCCGAGGACACGCGGCGTGACCGACCCGCTCACCATTCGCTTCACGCTCAACGGTCGTGACCGCACCATCGCGGTCGAGCCGTCGGCGGTGCTCGTCGACGTGCTGCGCGAGCAGTTCGGTCTCACCGGGACCAAGATCGGCTGCGACCAGGGCGTGTGCGGGGCATGCACGGTGCTGATCGACGGCCGCCCGATGGCCTCGTGCACCGAGTTCGCCTTCATGGCCGACGGGCGATCGGTCGTCACCATCGAGGGGCTCGCCCCGGCCGCGGAGCTGCACCCGATCCAGCAGGCCTTCATCGAGGCGGCCGCCATGCAATGCGGCTACTGCACGCCCGGCATGGTGCTGCTTCTGGAAGCGCTGTTGCGTGAGGACCCTGAGCCCGACGAAGCCGCGCTGCGCCGCTTCCTGGCGAGCTCGGTGTGCCGCTGCACCGGCTATCAGGTGATCATCGACGCCGCGCTGATCGCGGCGCGTCGTCGCCGGACACCTGAGGCGGTCGATGCGCAGTCCTAACCAGCTGCGCGTCGTCGGCGAGCGCCTCGCCGCCCAGGACGGCGCCGCGAAGGTTAAAGGCACCGCGATCTTCACCGCCGATCGCGCGCTGCCCGGCATGCTGCATGCCAAGGTGCTGCGCAGCCCGCACGCCCACGCGCGCATCCGCCGCATCGACGTGCGGCGCGCCGCGCAGCATCCGGGCGTCCATGCGGTGGTCACCGGCAAGGATCTCGCCGGGCTCAATGCGATCTATGGCGTGCGCATCAAGGACCAGCCGGTGCTGGCGATCGACAAGGTGCGCTACTACGGCGACGTCGTCGCGGCGGTCGCGGCCGACGACGAGGCGACGGCCTATCGGGCGCTCGCGCTGATCGACGTTACCTACGAGCCGCTGCCGCCGGTGATGACGGTCGAGGCGGCGCTCACGCGGGGCGCGCCGCTCCTGTTCGATACGCCGCAGATTGTCTTGCTGCGGCCGCACGGGGTGACCGGCGAGGGCATCCCCGAGCCCGGACCGAACCTGCTCTACCAGTTCAACCACGACGTCGGGGAGATCGAGACGGCACTCGCGAGCTGCGATCACGTCTCCGAGGACACCTTCTCGTTCTCGCGCATGACGCCCTATCATATGGAGCCGTTCGTTGCGCTCGCGCGCATCGACGGCGACGTGATCGAGGTGTGGACCTGCAGCCAGGATCCGTTCCTCATCCGCCAGGACGTCGCCAATATCTTCGCGGTCTCCGACCATCGCGTGCGCGTGCACGCGAGCTATGTGGGCGGCGGCTTCGGTGGGAAGAGTTTCTGCAAGCTCGAGCCGCTCACCGTGCTGCTGGCGCGCCGGACCGGCCGGCCGGTCCGCCTGGCGCTCAGCCTCGACGAGAATTTCGTCACTCTGTCGCAGCACGGCGCCATCATGGTGCTCAAGACCGGCGTCAAGGCGGACGGCACCTTCGTGGCGCGCGACGCGCGTCTCTACCTCGACGCCGGCGCCTATGCGGACGCGAGCGCCATCGTCACCGACAAGATCGGCTACCGGCTGCCCGGGCCGTATCGCTGGACGGCGCTGCGCACGCGCGCCTACGCGGTGCGCACCACCACGGTGCCGGCGGGATCGTTCCGCGGGTTCGGCGGCACGCAGGCGAATTTTGCCAGCGAAAGCCAGATCGACATGATCGCCCGCCGGATCGGGCTCGACCCGCTGCAGGTGCGGCTGAAGAACATGCTGCGCCCGGGCGAGCGCTATCTCGGCCGCGACGCGGCGATCGACAGCGACTTCGCCCAGGGGCTCAGGGTCGCGGCGGACCGCATCGGCTACGCCAGGCCGCGCGCGCGTGGGCGCGGCATCGGCCTTGCGGTCGGCTTCAAGGACGGCGGCGGCGAGGCGCGCGCCGCCCGCGCGGCCGTCAAGGTGACCGTCACCGGCCGCGTGGTGGTGCAGGCCGGCTCATGCGAGATGGGGCAGGGGACGGCGACGGCGCTGAGCCAGATCGCCGCGGAAATCCTCAACGTGCCGTACGAGTGGGTGCGCTACGGCGAGATCGACACCGATGTGACGCCCTACGATCAGGGCACTCACGCGAGCTCCGGCATCGCGGTCGGCGGCAGCGCGGTCGCCAATGCGGCGAACGACGCGCGCGAGCAGATCCTGCGCTTCGCCGCCGACAAGCTCTCCTGCCGCCCCGACGATCTCTATCTCAAGGACTGGACGGTGCAGAAGGGCGGCGAGACGTTCCCGCTGCAGCCGCTCGCGATGGAGTATTTCGGCGGTTACGGCTGCGAATTCGTCGGCCGCGGCTTCTTCAAGGTCGACGAGGACCTCTCCACCGCGCTCAACGCCCAGCGGCTGTTCTGGATGCCGAGCTGGATCGGCGTCGCCGTCGAGGTCGACGAGGAGACCGGCCAGTACGTGGTCACGGATTTCGTCGCCGGAACCGACGCCGGGCGCATCATCAATGCGGCGGCGGTGCGCGGGCAGGTCGAGGGCGGAGCCCTGCAGGGTCTCGGCCAGGCGATGTTCGAGACCCTCGTGTATTCGGGCGAGCAGCTCGCCACCGCGACCCCGCTCACCTACCGGTTGCCGCTCGCGACCGATCTCCCGAAGAAATTCCAGAGCTTCGTCGAGGAGCACGGCATGGGGCCAGGGCCGTTCGGCTCCAAGGGCATCGGCGAGAGCTCGATCCTGGCGGTCGCCGCCGCGCTCGCCAATGCGGTCGAGGACGCGGTCGGGGTGCGCATCACCGCGCTGCCGATCACCCCGGAAAAAATTCTCTACGCGCTCGATCGGCGCGGGGCTGTTGGCACGTCGGTTGCTTCGTAGGGCGGCAAGCCGCGGCTTGGCGCCCATTCGAACGACGGAGCAGCTCCCATGCGATCGACGATGAAATTCCTGCGGCTCACGATTGCGGGTGTGCTCGCTGCACTTGTCCTCGGCCAGCCGGCCGTGGCGCAGAAGATCAGCTGGCGCCTGACCACCTACGTGCCCGAGGGCAACCAGGACTATCGCGAATACATCGAGCTCTACGTCAAGCTGGTCGACCTCCTGACCAGTGGCGAGATCAAGATCCAGCCGTTCGGCGCTGGCGTCCTGGCGCCGGCCTTCGAGGCGCCGCAGGCGGTGCAGAAGGGCATCGCCGACATGGCGATCAACTTCCCCGCCTTCATGGTCAACCAGGATCCGGCCAACGCCTTCCTGGCCGGCATGCCGGGCGGCATGTCGGCGGAAGCCACCATGGCGTGGCTGTTCAACGGCGGCGGCGAGAAGCTGTGGGCCGATTTCCGCCGCGAAACGTCGGGACTGCATGCCGTCGTCTCCGGCATCGGACCGAGCGAGATCTTCGCCCATTCGCACAAGCCGCTGCGCACCGCCGAAGACCTCAAGGGCCTCAAGTTCCGCACCACCGGCGCATGGGCGGCGATCCTCAAGGACTATTTCGGCGCCTCGCCGACGGTGCTGCCGGCGAGCGAGATCTTCACCGCGCTCGAGCGCCGCGTCATCGACGGGACCGAGTACATCACGCCGAGCCTCAACTTCGCGACCGGCCTGCACAACGTCGCGCGCTACGTCGTGCTGCCCGGCGTGCATCAGCCGACCTACGTGTACGACGCGCTGTGGAAGAAAGAGGTGTGGGATGCGCTGCGCCCCGACCTCAAGGAGAAGCTCATCGCCGCCGGCCGCCTCACCATGATGCAGGGACACCTGAAGGTGAGCGCCGCCGACATGGACGCGATGGAGAAGATGCGCGCCGGCAAGAACGAGTTCATCACGCTCGATCCCGCCCTGGTGAGCGCGATCCGCAAGGCCGGGCGCGACTGGGCGACGAAGACCGCAGCCGAGCAGAAGGCCAAGGGCAATCCGTGGATGGAGCGCTTCGCCACATCGTACTTCGCGTTCCAGGACAAGTGGATCGCCAATGCCGACATCCGTGTCCCGGACGTGAAATAGAAAGCCGCCCGCCGTTGCGGCCAGCGGGAGCCGTGCCAGCATGTTCACACGACTGCTCTTGGTCATCGACTGGCTGTCGCGGATCCTCGGCGGCATCACCATGGTCATGACGGCGATCCTCATCGTCGTCATGAGCTATGAGATGGTCGTGCGTCGCGGCTTCGACTCGCCGACCCTGTGGGCGTTCGACGTGTCCTACATGCTGAGCGGTGTGATCTTCGTCGCGGCGGTGCCCTATGCGCTCCTGCGCAACGAGCACGTGCGCATCGATTTCCTGTCGAGCCGCCTGCCGCTTCGCGTGCAGCACGCCGTCAACCTCTTCTTCTATGCGGCGCTGTTCCTGCCGGCGATCTTCATCCTCGCCCGGGCGGCGGTGAGCGAAGCCTGGAACGCCTTCGTCACCGGCCAGGTCGAGCGCGTCAGCCCGTGGGCGCCGCTGATCTGGCCGTATTATTCGGCGCTGGCGACCGGCCTGGTCGCATTGGTCCTGCAGGTGCTGGCCGAGATGGTGCGCCACCTCATGCAGGTCATCCGGCCGACCGCGGCGGTCGGCGCGCAGGCCGGCCCGTCCGCCGACAGTCCCGCCGTCGCCGTCCGGACAATCGACGCGCCGATGCCCGGCGACCTCGCGGCGCTCGCCGCCGAGAAGAGCTGAGGAAGGTCCGCGAGCATGTTCGCGATTCCCGCTGCGGGGCTGATGTTCCCCGCCTTGTTCGCGATGATCTTCCTCGGCTTCCCGGTCGCCTTCGCCCTCATCGCGACGGCGCTCCTGTTCGGCTACGGCATCTTCGGCCCCGCGTTCGGCCAGCAGCTGTTCGGCCGCGTCGTCGACGTCGCCGGCAATTTCGTCCTCATCCAGATCCCGCTGTTCGTCTTCATGGGAGCGATCTTCGAAAGCTCCAGCATCTCCGACCGCCTGTTCCGCGCGCTGCGGGTGTGGATCGGCCGCAGCCCCGGCGGCCTGTCGCAGGCCGTCATCATCATGTGCGCGATCTTCTCGGCGAGTTCCGGCACCGTCGGCGCCTGCGAGATCGTGGTCGGCCTGATGGCGATTCCCGCCATGCTGCAGGCCGGGTACAAGAAGGACCTGATCTCGGGGACCATCTGCGGCGGCGGCTCGCTCGGCACCATCATTCCGCCGTCGGTCACCGTCGTGGTCTACGCCACCGTCGCCGACCTGCCGATGGGCGACCTGATCGCCGGCACCATGATTCCCGGGCTGGTGAACACGGCGCTGTTCATGATCTACATCTACCTGCGCTGCAAATTCTACCCGCAGGATGCCCCGCCGCTGCTGCTGGAAGAGCGGGACGTTCCCTGGAGCGAGAAGCTGTGGCTCCTGTTCACCGCGCTTGTTCCCTGCGTCGCCCTCATTATCGCGGTGCTCGGCACCATCTTCATGGGCATCGCGTCGCCGACCGAATCGGCGGCGATCGGCGCGCTCGGGGCTCTGCTGCTGGTCGTCGCCTACGGCGACTTCAAGTGGCCCGTGGTGATCGAGGCGTTCCGGCGAACCGTGCTGATCAGTGCCATGGCGATGACCATCATCCTGGGCGGCACCGTGTTCACCAGCATCTTCATGGTGAATGGCGGCCACACGATGATCCGAAGCGCCATTGCGGCGCTCGATCTGGGGCCGACCGGGACCATCATGGTGTTCCTCACCATCGTGTTCCTGCTCGGCTTCATCCTCGAGTGGATCTCGATCCTGCTGATCACCATCCCGATCTTCAGCGCGGTGGTGCCGACGCTCGGCATCGACCCGCTGTGGTTCGCCGTCCTGGTCCTGACGATCCTGCAGACGTCCTACCTGACGCCGCCGATGGCGCCGTCGATCTTCTATCTGCGCTCGATCGCGCCGAAGGAGATCACCTACATGGACATGTACCGCGGCGTGGTGCCGTTCCTGGCGATGATCGTGCTCACCGGTGTGGTGGTCTATTTCGTGCCGTCGACCGCGACCTGGCTGCCGACGATCCTGTTCCGGCTGTAGGGGCGCAGGACCTTGTAAGTCCTCGGCAATCGGTAAACGAGTTCGTTTTGCAGTAACTGCCCAGGATGTTGGCGTTCAGGCGGTTTGGAGGGATCGGAGGAGGCTATCGGGGGGCTGCATGAGGGCGGAGATGAGGTCCCAGCCTTGCTTTTTGGCGGTGGAGAGCATGGAGCGGATGGTAGCGAAGTCCTGGGCGCTGGCCTGAGTGCGGAAGCCGCCGGAGATTTTCTGCCGCAGCTTCATCATGCGGATGTCGGCTTCGGCCTGGTTGTTTGTGAAGGGCACATCCGGATCGTGCAGGAATCGCAGCACGTCGTCCCTGCGTTCTTCGAGGCGCAGGAGAAGATTGTGGCCGGTGCGGTTTGGCTTCCGGCCACGCCGCTGCGCACGGCGCAGCGCCGGCCGTCTGCAATGGAAGGCGAGCCCCTTCGCCACGATGGCATCATAGCGTCCCTCGATGAGGGCAACGAGGCTCGGTTTGAGCGGCCGCTCTTTCTGGCGGGCGAGGTTTACGGCGTGGCAGGCCCGGCGCAGCAGGATTTGCATCCTGCGCGCCCAGTTCTCCTTGTCGATGTCGACGAGTGCCTTCAATTCGCGCAAATGATGCGCGTTGCACAACGCATGACGTACGCCCCCCATGGTGTAGTAGGGCTTCCAGTGGTCATGCACCGCAATACCGATCATGTGGTCCCAGACGGTCCCGCGCTTGGCACAGACCCGGTAGACGGTCAGCTGGGCGGTGGAGGCGACGTGCAGCCATCGGGTTCGGCCGCCGATGCGAAAGCCGGTCTCGTCCAGATGCTTGACCTTGGCACAGACCACATGATCGCGCGCGACGTGGAGGAAGCTCTGTAGCCGCTGCGCACAGCTGCGGCTCATCCGGGCAATGGTCGCCGGAACAAGGCTCACCCCGAACAGAGCATGCATCAACTCCGCTAAGCGATCTTCGGGCAGGAACTGGCCGTGCAGCAGATAGACCACAATGGCGCTGATCCGGGGACCGTATTGAACCGGCGCCGCCACTGCGGTGGGAAAGGCAGCTTTGGTCTGTGCCCCACACGATGGACAGCTGCACACATGGGCGCGGTGCTCGGTCACCACCGGACGCGGCTCGGGAAGGTCGAACACCTGTCGGGCGCAGTGGCCTGTCGTCATGGCGCTCGTCAGCGCCATTCCGCATCGCCTGCACGCCTGCGGAAAGTGATCAATGATATGGTCGGCCGTCTGCACGCAGCGCAGGGTCTCGCCCGGATGCCCTTTCTGACCACCAGGCCGCTTGCCCGACGGCTCGCGCAGGCTCCTCACCCGCACAGGCTTCTTGAACCCATCGCTCGATGGCGGCTTGCTGCTGTTGGAGCTATCAAGCCCCAACTGGCGCTCCAACTGAGCAATCCGCGCCGTCAGAGCCGCAATCTGTGCCGCTTGCGCCGCAATCACCGCAAGCAGGTCTTCTCTCGGTAGTTCGGCCAATTCAGCCGCCGCATCCCGACTCATCCAAATCCTTGAATTGGAAACCGAGTCCGCCGTCTAGAAAAATTTACAACAACATCCTGGGCAGTTACGTTCTGCAAAAAATGAAAAATCGGTAGTTTTTACTTGTATAGCAATTTAAAGTAGTGCGACGGGATTGCACCGAGGGGCGATGCGTCAGGAAATTTTGTCGCTGAGATAAATCCGAAAATCAGAAAAACAAGCGGGCGCCTCTGGTGGTCGCCCGCTTCGCCATATCCCGTCACCCCGGCCGCCACGCAATCACCCGGATCGGCGTCGGGTTCCAGCCCGAGCACGGGTTGTAGAACTGCGGGCAGTTGGACATCACCACCAGCACGTCCTTCTCGGCGACGAGCTCGACGAAGTCGCCCGGGCGCGAGAGGCCTTCGCGGATGCCGGTGCGGCCGCTCTTGGCCACCGGCACGTGCATGAAGAAATTGATGTTGGCGTGGATGTCGCGCGGCTCGAGCCCGACGCTCTTCAGCGCGGCGATGAAATTGTCGCGGCAGCTGCAGGTGTTCGGGATGCCATAGCGCAGATAGTTGACCTGGTTCGAGCAGGCGCCGCCGATCGTGTCGTGCTTGCCGACCGTGTCGGCCGTCACGGTCATCAGCACTTGCGCGGTGTCCGAATAGAGCTTGAAACCGGTGGTGATGTAGAGCGTCTCGTTGAGCTTGATCGAGTTGGCGGCGTTGTAGCGCACCTGCCGGTCCGCCAGGTCGAAGCACAGGAAGTCGACCGCCTGCTGGCCGCCCAGGTCGATGATGCGCAGGCGCGTCCCCTTCTTGAGCTCGCGCGCGTAGTAGTTGGCGCCCGGCTTGTTGACCTCGTCGCTGATGATCGTGCCCGGGATGTCGAGCGCCGTGGCGAGCTTCTTCTTGCCGGTGCGCCTCTTCGCCTCCGCCATCTTGCGCACTGCCTTGGTGCGCATCTGCGCCGCCATCTTCTTGACGAACGCGGCACGCTCGCGGTCGCTGACATGCTTTCCCCGAAGGATAATTCCCGCCATCCCGTTGCTCCCCCGCTATCCAGGCGGCCGCTTGGACGCCATTGCGCTTCCGCCGGTGGCAAAGAGCATGCCACATCTTTGGGCAGGTTCATCAGCCCCGAACGGCCAGCCCATTGGCCACAGGAAATTACAAATTTTGCTGTTGTTGCCGTCCCGAGGGCGCGCGAGCGGGATTTGCAAATTTAGCCCGTCCCGGACCTCGCCGGAGTGCCCTGTTCACCGCCGGGAGCGCTGGCACGCGCCATGCAGATGAGGTCGCACCATCTGATCGGCGCGGAGCCACCACCATGGAATTGCAGGGCATTCGGCAGGCGGGCGCGCACATCGTCGAGACCGTGAAGGCGATCTGCCGCATGTGTCACGGCGGCTGCGGCACCATCATCACAGTCAAGGACGGCGTGGTGGAGAAGGTCGTCGGCGACCCCGACAACCCGATCAACGACGGCCTCCTGTGCTCCAAGGGCGGGCGCCCATCGATCGAGCAGCTCTACCACCCGGACCGGATCGACCACCCGATGATCCGCATCGGCGAGAAGGGCGCGATGGCGTGGCGGCGCGTCACTTGGGACGAGGCGCTCGCCTACATCGCCGAGAAGATGCTGGCGATCCGTGCGGCGCACGGCGCCGAGGCGGTGGCGTTCGCGCGCGGCACCTCGATCAACAACAACCACGTCACCTGCCGGCTCGCCAACGTGTTCGGCAGCCCCAACGTCATCTCGGTCGGCTATTTCTGCTACGGGCCGCGCGTCGCCGTGTGCAAGGTAACGGCCGCCGGCAAGCATTCGGGCAAGCTGTGGGACACGGTCGCGATCTCCGACTTCTACAGCAACCCCGCAGCAATCGTCGAATGGGGCTCGCAGAAGCGCACCAGCAACGACCACGGCCTGATCGGCCACACGCCGATGACCCGCGCGCTCAAGCGCGACCCGGTCAGCATCATCGTCGATCCGCGCAAGCCCGCGGCCGCCGGCAAGGGCGACATCTGGCTGCCCCTGCGCCCCGGCACCGACGCCGCCATGGCGCTCGGATGGATGAACGTCATCATCGCCGAGGAGCTCTACGACAAGGAGTTCGTGGCGAACTGGTGCCACGGCTTCGAGGAGCTGAAGGAGCGGGTGAAGGCGTACCCGGTCGACAAGGTCGCCGACATCACCTGGTGCAACGCCGACGACATCCGCGCCGCAGCGCGGCTCTATGCGCGCACCAAGCCGGCCACCATCGCCTGGGGCAACGGCACCGACCAGCTCGGCATCAACACGTTCCAGGCGACGCGCGCGCTGTTGATCCTCATGGGCATCACCGGCAACCTCGACGTGCCGGGCGGCAACTGCTTCTGGCCGGCGCCGCGGCTCAACTA
Organism: uncultured Alphaproteobacteria bacterium; assembly: GCA_963777755.1. Classification (GTDB taxonomy): domain Bacteria; phylum Pseudomonadota; class Alphaproteobacteria; order Rhizobiales; family Xanthobacteraceae; genus DATFWC01. The sequence continues at coordinate 240,646 of CAVZSC010000032.1, read as the reverse complement.
TCCCGAGCTGTGGGACCACCTGTCTCCCGAGCAGGCGGCGAAGCGGCTCGGCGGGGACCGATTCAAGGCGCTCAACCTGACGCCTTATGCGTACGCGCACCCGCCGAGCCTGTTCCATGCCATCAACACCGGGAAGCCCTATCCGGTGAAGGCGCTGGTGGTGGTCGGCAACAACACCGCCACCTGCTACCCGAACACGGAGAACGTGGTGGCGGCGCTGCGCAAGCTCGACCTCCTGGTGGTGCAGGACATCTTCATGACGCCGACCGCCGAATATGCCGACGTGGTGCTGCCGGCGGCCGGCAACATGGAACGCGACGAGCCGCGGCTGCACATGCACGTGAAGGGGCCGGGCGGCATGTTCATGGATACCTCCTCGCGCAAGGTCGCGCAGGTGGGCGAGCGGCGCTCCGACTGGGAGTTCATCATCGGGCTCGGCCAGGCGCTCGGCTATCGCGACTATTTCCCCTCGGTCGAGCAGTTCGCCAACGAGGCGCTGAAGCCGATGGGCATGGACTGGGACGAGCTGAAGAAGCACGACTACGTGGTCGAGCCGATGCGCTACAAGAAGTACGAGCAGGACGGGTTCGGCACGCCTACGGCTAAGTTCGAGATCTGGTCGACCATCATGGAGGAGTGGGGCTACGACCCGCTGCCCGCCCATGTCGAGCCGAACGAGAGCCCGGTGGCATCGCCCGACGTGTTCAAGGAGTACCCGCTGATCCTCAACACCGGCGTGAAGCAGCCGATGTACTGGCATTCGATGGGCCGCCAGGTGCCGAGCCTGCGCCGGCTGCAGCCCGAGCCGCTGCTGGAGATCAATCCCGAGACCGCCGCGAAATACGGGCTCACCGACAAGGGCTACGCCTGGATCGAGACGCGGCGCGGCAAGCTGCGCATGCGGGTGAACTGCTCGCCCCGCACCAACCCGGCGGTCGCCTCGGTGCCGCACGGCTGGTGGCTGCCCGAATGGACCGGGCCGGATCACGGCATCTTCGAGGTGTGCTCCAACGTGCTGACCGACGACGATCCCGACAATTGCGACGTCGCGCTCGGCTCGAGCCCGCTGAAGGGCCTGCTGTGCAAGGTCTACCCCGCCGAGCCGCCGGAGGTGCCGCGCGACGCCGGTTACCGCCAGGCAAGGGAGAGGACATTGATGACGAGCGAGGCGGAGGCGTGAAGCTCGTGACGTATGGCTCTGCGTCCTTCCGCCCTCAGCCTGAGGAGCGCCCACTCTTGGGCGCGTCTCGAAGGCCGAGGGCGGCCGGTGCGACTCAGCAGCGGCCTCCTCCTTCGAGGCTCGGCGCGCGCAGTGCCAATGGAGATTCATTGCGAGCGATGCGCCGAGCACCTCAGGATGAGGCCGAAGAAACGCAGCGGGCGCACCTCACGCCTCCCCGTAACTCTCGCACTCAATTCCTGATCGTCGCCGCCGCGAAAACCGTGAACGGCTCGCCCGGCGCGACACGCCCGTTCGCAAACGGGTACGGGATGAAATACTGACGGTTGGTCAGGTTCTTGCCCGTCAGCGCGATGCTCCAGCGCTCGCTGTCGTAGCCGACCTTGGCGTCGAGCGTGACAAAGCCGGGTGTGAGAAACTGGTTGTCCAGCGAGATTGCCTGGCGCGAGGCGGCGTAGAAGCCCGCGCCCACCGACACGTTCCGGAGCCATCCCTCCTGGAATTTGAAGTTCGCCCACAGGCGCCCGGAGTTCTGCGGCACGCGGTCGACCAGGTTCCCCACGGGAAGAAGCTCGTCCTTGGTGATCTCGGCTTCGACATGGGCATAGCTGACGATCATCTGCAGACCGGGTATCGGCTGCCAGGTGAGATCCGTGTCGAAGCCGCGCGAGCGCTGCTCGCCGGTCTGGATCTGCAGGAGCGGATTGCGCGGGTCGCTGCTGACCACGTTGCGCCGCGTGAGATCGAACGCCGCCAAGGTGCCGCTGAATCCGAATGGCAGCACGAGCTTCAGGCCGGCTTCCAGCTGGGCTGATTCCTCCGGCTTCGGCACCCCCGTGCCGGCAAACAGCCGCACCGCGCGCAACCCTTCGCCATAGCCGCCGAACACGGTCACGCCAGGGACGAGATCGTAAGCTGCGCCCGCGCGCGGAAGCACCTTGGCCTCCTCGGTGTGGAACGGGGCCTGCGCTTGCACGACCGGGCGCGATCCGACGATATCGACCAGCCCCAGGCGCGCGCCCGCGAGCAGGTGCAACCGGCTCCATACGGTCGACTGCCATTGCGCGACCATCCCGCTGTTGACGTTCACATTCGAGGCGGGGATGGCCTGTCCCGACCCGACCGGATCGATGTAGCGGGGGAATACCGGGTTCGGAACGGCGAAATTCGTGAGCCCGGCAAAGGCAGCCCAGGTGGTCGCGTTTTCGGCGACCCGATTGTAGTCGGCCCCCAGGAGGAGCGTGTTCCTGGATTCGCCGATGTCGAACCTGGCAGTCAGGCTTGGGCTGACCGAGAGCTCCTTCGTGTCCTGCGGCGTGTTCACGTTCGACATGGCGAAGACGGTGCCGAAGTCCGGGCGGTTGAAGAAGTAGAACTGGGAGGGCGTCCGCAGGCGCGTCTCGCCGTAGCGTGCGATCACATCGAGCGACCAGACATCGCTCAGCGCGCGATCGAAGCGCGCGGTCATGCCGTTGCTCTCCGACAGGCCCTTCGGCACGTCGGGCGGCCCGACGAACAGGTCGCGCCGCAGGGTGAAAAGGGATCGGTCGAGCGTGCCGGTCGCGGGCAAGCCGATATAGATCTGGTCGTCGCGGTGGGACACGCGCCCCTGGAGCGTGAGCGAAGTCGTATCGTTGTCGGTGAAGGTGAGCGTCGGATTGAGCGAGTAACGCTGTCGCTCGATCACGTCGACGTAGTCGCGCGTGCGTTCGTACTCCCCGGTCATGCGGAACAAGGCGGAGCCGCTCTGGTTCAGCGGCTGATTGATGTCGAACCAGGGATTCCACAGGCTGAAGCCGCCGGCCGTGAGGCCCGCCTGATAGACGGGCACGGCGGTCGGCAGCTTGGAGATGGTATTGATCACGCCGCCGACGATGCCGAGGCCGCTCTGGAAGAACAGGCCGGGACCTTTGACCACCTCGATGCGCTCGGTGTTCACGAGCGAGGTGTAATCGCCGATGTCCTGGAAGTTGGGCAGCCCGTCGACGTAGCGCTCCGCATCGAAGCCGCGCACCCTGTAGTTAAAGCCGCGTGGGATGTTGCTCGGCAACCCGATCGTTGCCGAGACGTTGCGCAAGGCCTCGCTCTGGGTCAGCGCCTTCTGGTCGTCGATGAGCGAGCGCGGCACCACGGCGATGGACTGCGGGATGCGCTCGATCGGCGTATCCGTCTTGGTGGCGGTCACGCCGGTTAGCGCGCGATAGCCGCTGACCGGCCCGGCGGTGGTCACCACCGGCGGCGGCCCTCCATTGAGAATGACACCGTCCGGAAGGCTGACCGCGGGCGGAGAGCCCGCGGCATCCGGGCGAACCGCAGGTGTCGGAACGCCGGAGACCTGCACCGGTGCGCGGCGCGAGCTGCGGGTCCGTTTGCCGGCCGGTCGGGGCTTCGGCGTGGCCTCGACGACGATGACGGGCAGATTTGGCTGTTCCGGCTGGGCGACGGCAAAGCCCTCGCCGATCCCGACGGCGAGCATGGCGAAAGGCGATGCCAGAGTGATGCGCCGGGCAAAGGCCGGCAAGGCATTCGGTCGTGAACGCTGCCGATTGCACATGGCCCCCCACCTGGTGCAATCCTGCCGAGTGTCCGGCGCGAAGCCGAACGATGCACACTGGCGTATCCGGGCAGCGGAGGCAAGCAGGAAGAGGTCCGTAGGTTGGGTCGCGGGCGGCCTCCTCGCTGTCGCTTCATCTCCGTGCATTTCCCGCCCGTGACCCAACACATCGAGGTGCCTCGTCGTGTCGGGTTGCGCGCGACAGCGAGGCCCGTGCAGCTGTTGTTGGGTTGCGCACGGATCATACGCCGCGGATCAATCGCAAACGCCCGGGCCGGGCGCAATCCAACCTACACGAGGAACCCCGGCGAGAAGCTTGCGGGCGCGATGCCGTTGAGCTCGATCGTGCCGCCGCCGGAGAGCGTGAGCAAAACGTCGCCGTCGGCCGAGGTGCCGAGCGTGAAGGTCTGGCCCGAGAGGTCGAGGCGGTCGCCTTCCGAGAAGGCGAAGCCGTTGACCTGGTCGTTGCCGGAGGCGGCGGCGAACACGTAGCGGTCGGCCCCGGCGCCGCCCGCGATCGTGTCGTTGCCTTCGTTGCCCCACAGCGTGTCGTTGCCGGAGCCGGCGAGAACCGAGTCGCTGCCGAAGCCGCCGAACACCAGGTCGGCGCCATCGCCGGCGTTGATCGTGTCGTTGTCCTGGTTGCCGAAGATGATGTCGGCGGCCGACCCGGTCGTCACGGAATCATTGCCGAAGCCGCCGATCACCGTGTTGGCGCCGCCGTCCCCGTTCACCGTGTCGTCGCCGCCGTTGCCCCAGATCAGGTCGGCGCCGCCCGCGGTCGTGATCGAGTCGGCGGCATCGGAGGAGTCTTGGCCGCCTACGATGGTGTTGTTGCCGTCGCCGCCGTCGATGGTATCGCCGCCCTCGTTACCGAACACGAGGTCGTTGCCCTCGTCACCCTGGACGAGATCGTTGCCGAGCCCGCCCAAGACCGTGTCGTCGCCCGGCCCGCCCAGCACCACGTCATTGCCCTGGTTGCCGAGCACGACGTCGTTGCCGGCGAGCCCGTGCACCGTGTCGTCGCCCGGCTGCGCCGCAACCGTATCGCCACCCTCGGTGCCGCCGATGTCGTCGTTTCCGCTCGTCGGCGTGCTGGAGGGAGGGGGCGCCGACACGGTCACGCTCACAGTCGCCGTCTCGGTCACGCCGCCTGAGGTCACCGTATAGGTGAACGTGTCCGGCCCGATGTAGCCCGCCGCCGGCGTGTACACGACGAAATCGTCGGCCGCATTGCCGGGCGTGCCGTTGTTGTCGATCGCTGCGCTGCCGTGCGCCGCCGCGCCGACCGCCGTGATCGCGCGTCCCGGATTCTCGAACGTGTCGTTCGCCAGGAGGTCGAGTTGGTTCGCGCCCGAATCCTGCGCCACCGACACGCTGTTGGCGACGCTGTCGGCGACCGCCATGACGGTGATCGATGCGGTCGCCGCCGCGCTGTCGGCGACCCCGTCGGAGGCCGTGTAGGTGAAGCTGGTCGCGCCGTTCCAGTCGGCGGTCGGCTGGAAATAGATGGTGGCGGCATTGAGGCTCGCCGGGATCACGGCGCCCGCCGTCAACGCGGAGCCACCGGTCGAAGCCGCGAACAGCTGCCCATTCGACGGAAGCGTCGCGAGCGTGAAGCTGTCGACCGCATCCCCCGCGTCGGGATCGCTGCCGCCGAGCGTGATCGCCACCCGCGCGCCGTCCTCGCTCCCTGACGTGGAGACGGCGCTCGCAACCGGGGGGTTGTTCGGCACGGTCAGCTCGACATCGTTGCCGTCGCCGCCCGCATAATTGATCGAGAAGGTGGTGCCGCCGACCGAGACGGACGTCCCTTGGGCGAATTGGCCGGTGACCACATCGTTGCCGTCGTTCTGGATTAGCACGAAGCTGCTGCCTGGGCTCGGGCTGAAACCCCCGAGGAATGATAGCGACAGCGTGGCGCCGCCGAGGTTCACGCCAGCGTGCACGTCGACCTGGTCGTACTGCCCGGCGCCGGTGCCGCCGATCTCGGCCGCAAAGGTCGCGCCGGAGCTGAACGTGATGGTGCCGGTGTGGAAGGTGCCGGCACTGGCACCGGGGGCGAGGGTGCCGCCGCTGTTGACGGCGAGCGCGCCGATGGTGCCGGTGCCGCCGAGGGTCCCGGCACTCACCGTGGTGGTGCCGCTGTAGGTGTTCACCGCATTGAGGATGAGCGTGCCGGCGCCGGAGAGGACGACGCTGTAGCTGCCCGCATTGGCACCGGTGCCGCCGGAGCCGGTCTGGTCGGCGATCACGTCGGCGATCGTCTGCGTCTGCCCGGCGCCGGGCTGGAACGTGAGGGTGCCGCCGCCCTGCAGGAAGAAGCCGGAGCCGAAGAAGGAGCCCGTGCCGGCACCGCCGCCGCCGCTCGCGCCACCGATCGCGCTGCCGCCCGAGATGGTGCCGTTGCCGGCGATGGTGAGACTGCCACCCTGGACGACGAATACCGCGCCGCCCATGCCGGCGCCGCCCCCGCCCTGCCCGGAATTGCCCGCCGGCGTCGCGCCCGCGCCCCCACCGAAACCGCCGCTGCCGGTGCCCAACCGCCCATAGCCGCCGCCGCCGCCGAAGCCGCCGCCGCCGCCGCTGCCCGAGCCGCCGCCGAAGCCGCCGCCGCCGGCACCGCCGCCGCCGCCGAAGCCGCCGGTACCGCCAAACGCGCCGCCGCCACCACCACCGCCGCCAAAGCCGCCGGCACCGCCAAACGTGCCGCCATCGCCGCCGCCGCCGCCAAAGCCGCCGCCGCCGCCGCTGCCCGAGCCGATACCGCCGCCGCCGCCGAAGCCGCCGGCGCCGCTAGACGCGCCGCTGGCGTCGCCGCCACCAAAGCCCCCGCCACCGCCGCCGCCCGGGCTCCCGCTGCGGCCGCCGCCGCCGCCGCCATTGGCGCCGCCGGAGCCCGCGCCAGCGCCGCTTCCGTCGCCCCCCGTGCCCGTCAGGCCGGCAATCGAGAGGAGTCCGTCAGCTCCGTGTTGAGTTACGCCGAGGAAGTCCCCGCCATCACCGGAGTAGCCGCCGCCGCCGCCGCCAACGATGGGGCCGCCCAAGTGGGAGAACGCGAGGCCGCCCGAGCCGAACAGGCCGCCTCCCCCCATGACGCCGGAGCCGAAGATCCCCCCGCCGCCGGAGCCGAAGAGGGCGCCCAACAGGACGCCGCCACCAACGAAGCCGGCACCACCGAGGCCACCGCCGCCGCCGGTGCCGTCGGAGACAAAACTCCCCCCCGCGCCGCCCGCGGCGGCGTTGTCTGCAAACGTGACATGGGACAGCGTCACGTCGGCTGAAGCGTTGACGAACAGTGCCCCGCCGGCACCCATGCCGCCGCCGCCGCCGCCGGCGCCGGGGCCGCCGTGGGCGAGGCCGTGGCTCAGCGTGAGGTCGTTGATCGCGACCTGCGGCCGTGCGGCGATGATCGAGCTGGTGGTGGGCGGGTTACCCTGCGCGGTCGTCATCGTCGCGGTATCGACGCCCACCATGAAGATGCGGGTGGCGTCGTTGCCGCTGATGATGTGGCCGTTGCCGTTGATGGTGACCGAGTTGAAGATCGGCGACAGCGGCCCGGCGAGCGTCACATCCACCTGGATGTCGATGACGTGCGGGCCGGTCGTCGCATTGGTCTGCGCCAGCGCCCAGCTCAGCGTGCCGACGGTGGTGGTGCCGTTCGAAGGGGTGCCCGGATCGTTACCAACGGTGACGGTGAACGTCGTCATTGCAATCTCCCGTTGAAGGTGCGTTGCAGCGGCACCTCTTTGTGGGTGCCCTGGGCGACCACAAGGGTCGCCCCTACGGCCGCTAGCGCGTTGAAATTCCGCATGCGAGCTACGCGGTCCTGCAGGGCGAAGCGCAATGCGCAGCCTCTCCGCGCGAATGTCTCATCGCGCAGGTCGAGCTCAGACGACCCGTCAGCTCGTGCTTGAGCGGTATCAGGAAGACGGTAGAGTGCGATTGTTGCGCAATTATTTGCAGGCGAGCCGAGCGGCGCACGTTCACCAGACACGGGTCGGGAGGCAGATGGCGAAGCTCATCAGCTATGGCGAGATGACCTTCGAGTTGGACTTTCTGTTCGGCACGGACCAAAGCGGCGTGACGATCAGGTTCAGCCGGGCGGAGCGCGCCCTGCTGGCGAAACTCACGCAGAACGCCCGCTCGGTCCTGACCCGGGACGACTTGCTCGACGCCATAACCGGGCCGGGCTCCGACGCGGCCGACCGCAACATCGACTTCATCGTCAACCGGCTGCGCCGCAAGCTCAAGGACTCCGCACGCACGCCTACGTATATCGCGACGCAATATGGCGAGGGCTACGTCTGGATCGCCGAGCGTGCGCTACAGTCGGTCGACACCTCCGGCGCTTTTCTGGTGGTGGGCCCTGTTCGGGGATTGCGACATGTGGGTCCGTTCGCCGGGCTGGCGCGCTCCTATGCCGACGGGCTCCGGCGCAGCCTCGATCGCCAGACCGCGAAGGACAGCAGGGTCGTTCTCGACGAGGACTGCCCGCCGCCGGAATTGTTCGCCGGCGACAAGCCGCGCTTCGCGGTGGAGCTCAGCTTTGTCAATGCGGATGGCCGCCTGGACTGCGCGATCACGTGCAAGAATTTCGCCACCGGACAAATCATGCAGGTCTCCAGGCATGCGGTGTCGGAAGGCGGGCCTTGCGCGTCGGTGCCGGACCCGAAGTCGGTCGAAGCAACGGCCAGCCAGATCACGACCGCAATCTGGGATGCGCTCACCTATCGTGCCGGAGCGCCGGCGGTTCCCTCGGACGAGCCCCTGGCGGTCCGCATGCACGACGCCGCCAACCTCCTGGCCGACACCGCAAGCTGGGTCGAGACCCAGCGGCGCCTCAGGGCGGCGCTGGACGCAAAGCCCGACGATCATCGCACCACGCTGATGCTGGCGACCTGCATTCACTCGAAATACCTGACCTTCGGGCCCCGGCTCCTTCCGCAGCCCGATTTCCGTGCGCAGGACGAAGACGAAATGGAGCGGCTGGTGCTCGCGAGCCTGCCGTATCTCCAGGACAACCCCGTCTTCATGATGGCGGCGGCCAAGCTGCTCTACTTCGTCGATCGCGGCCACCGGCCCCTGGCAATCGCGATCGCGGAGGAAGCGTTCAGCTCGACGACGGCCTTTGCCACCTCGTTCGCGATCCTCGGACAGATCCGGATGCTGGAGGGGGACATCGAGTCGGCGCTTTCCCTATACGATCAGGGACTCGAGCTGGTCCAGGATCGCTCGGAGTTCCACATCTACCTCCTGGTCCTGAAGTGCCAGGCGCTGCTGGCGTCCAACCAGCGCGCAGCGCTCGCCGATGCTCTGGACGTGCTCTATGCCAAGAAGGCAGGCACGCGCGAGGGACTCTCTATTTTCTTCACACCACCGGACGCCAACGAGATTGCCCCCGAAGTGCAGCTTCTCCTCGACAAGCTGGACGGCGCAGGCGCCAGAGCCATGCTCGATTTCGTGAACTACCTGTGTGCGCGGCTTTTCCGTTTCGCGGAGCACCGCGAAAACATTCTTCGCGGACCGCTGGCGCTGTTCGTCAACCGGTTCGGACCGGACGTCATTGCGGACGATCTGCGCGCCTCCGTGCCCGCGCTGGTCGGCAGCCTCGCTCCCGGTCGCCTGCAGGGCACAGAGGGGGCTATCGCGTGGCGCGGGAGCGGACGTTGATTACGACCGAGGCGGAGGAGTGAGCGAAGCAGATGTGAACCGTCACCCTGAGATGCTCGACGCACGCAGTGCCAATGGAGGTTCATTGCGAACGATGCGCCGAGCGCCTCAGATCCTATGGGGCGACGGGTGGTCAGGAGGTAGGATTGGAGTTGCAAACCACCCATCCAACCTCGGAGGACCAAGATGTCGAAGCTCGATCGCACTGACGCACCCGCCGCTACCGAGTATGCCACGGTGCACGTCGTTTTTGAACTGAGCAAGAAGACCTGGAAGATCGGCGTCATGCTGCCTGGCTCACAGAAGCTGAGCTGCTACGCGATTGCGGGAGGCGATGTGACGGAGCTGACGAAGCGTCTGGCGGCGGTACGGGCGCGAGCGGAGCGCATCAGCGGCAAGCCGGTTCGCATCCTGTCGTGCTACGAGGCGGGCTATGATGGGCATTGGCTGCACCGCTGGCTGACGGATCAGGGGGTGATCAATCACGAGATCGATCCGTCGAGTATCGAGGTGCCGCGTCGGGCGCGGCATGCCAAGACCGATCGGATCGATCTCGACCGGCTGCTCCGGGCATTCCTGGCGTATCTGCGGGGCGAGCCGCGGGCGTGCAGCGTGGTGCACGTGCCGTCGGTTGCGGACGAGGATCGCAAGCGGCGCAACCGCGAGCGGGATCGTCTGAAGAAGGAACGCACCGCCCACACCAATCGCATCAAGGGCCTGCTGCACGCGCAGGGCATTCGCGATGCCCAGCCGATGAAGCCGGGCTTCATCGCCGGTCTCGACCGTGTATGCACGGGCGACGGACGGCCGCTGGCGCCCAAGCTCAAGGAGGAGATCGTGCGCGAGCACGAGCGGCTGAGCCTGGTGGACAAGCAGCTGACCCAGCTCGAGGCCAAGAGCACGGCGGAGGTGAAGGCGGCGGCGCCCGGCTCGGTCGAGGCCAGGATCAAACAGCTCATCGACCTCAAGAGCTTCGGCCTGGTCAGCTCGCTGGGCTTGGTCAACGAGGCGTTCTATCGCTCATTTGCCAATCGCCGCCAGGTCGGCGCCTATTTCGGGCTGACCGGCACGCCGTTCAACAGCGGCAACAGCGAGCGCGACCAGGGCATCAGCAAAGCCGGTAACAGCCGCGCCCGCGCGCTCGCAACCGAGATGAGTTGGCTATGGCTGCGCCACCAGCCCGACAGCGAGCTCAGCCGCTGGTTCCGTGCCCGCGTGGGCGACAACAAGGGCCGCATCCGGCGCATCATGATCGTGGCGCTGGCACGCAAGCTCATGGTGGCGCTGTGGCGCTACGTGACCACCGGCCTCGTCCCGGCCGGCGCCGTGCTCAAGCCCGTCCACTGATCGGCTGCGCGCAAGGGCGGCCGACGTGACCCAGGATCGACGTGTGACCGTCGTCATCCAGGGGATAACGCAACCCGTTTCCTCAGAAGGGTCCCGTCGTTCTTGGGCCACGCCTTCACTCGTGCATGAAGGATTAGGGCACCGGGCGATCGCGCCCGACCGGATACAAGGTGATGCGGTGTCGTCGCCGCTTGCTTGCACAACGGCCCAGTCCAGGGATCACGTCATGCCGCTCATCGCGCGACTCATCGTCCCGACCATTCAGCCTCGCGCCGCGCGCGGCGCTCCCGCAGGAGCGTGGTCGGGACGGAGAAACGGCCCAGTCGAACAAAGAAACTGACTAAGGAGTGTGCTGATATGCCGTAAGAAGGTGCCCCACGATTACCTCTTGACTTCCGGCCCCCCATACAAGGATGACGGGGGCGATTCATGCCGCGCTCATAGCTCACGCTTACTCCCGATACCGCGCCATGACGAAGCGTTGCGCCAGCAGCACGGCACCGAACATGCACTGAAACCCGGATCACCTGACCCGGATCAGTGGCGGGCCCCGAGCTCGATGATGGCGTCGGTCGGTTCCGGCTCGTGGGGTGAAAGGCTTGTGCGGTTCGCATCGCTCCAGTTGGCCAGATTGACGACCCGCAGGGTCTGACCTCCGGCCTGCATGGGCTCGGTCGGCTCGACGATGTTCAATCCGTTGCCATCGAGAAAGAACGTGTGCTCCCCGAATACTTCGCTCAGCTGCGCGGCCACCGGGTGATCCTCGGGGATGGCCTGGGCTTCGAATTGGTTCAGCGTTCGCTCGACCAGGGCGGAGTTCAATTTCATCGCTCTCTCCCGTTTGGTTGGCATCCTCTGGATCGATGTCTCACTTCGAGTCGGGCCGCAGGCGCTGCAGCAGCTTGTCGCGCACCGCCGTATCGTTCTGCGCCACTTGCAGGATCGTGCTGTACTCGTCGACCGAGAGTCCCTGGTCAGTGACAGCCTTCACCAGCGCATTGCTGCCCTCGCCGGCGATGCGCTCCTTGTCGGCCGCCGGCGCCTCTTCGATGCGCTGTTGATACTGTTTCCTCAGGCTCGCCACCTGCTCCATGGCGGCGGCCGCGGCATCGAGCTTCTGTTCGGGAATATTCGGTGTCTGAGCGGACGGAGCCGCTGCCGGCGGCTGGGTTTGCGCGTTCACGACGGGGGCAGAAAGAAGCCCCGCGGCAGTCAAAACCATGGCCGCGATCAATCGTTGCCGGGATGGCTGCATTGTTTCGTCTCCTCTTCTTTGCTTCGCGTGGGGCCATCAAATTCTGGTCGCGTGACGCGCGCGCGCGCCGCGACGGCTCGTGCGAGACGGCATGGAGGGCCAACAGACGCCTGCGCGGAGGGTTCCGCCACGTCAGGCAATCCTGGCATGTCGAGACGACATGTCGCTCGCGTGCGACCGGGCTTCGGCTTGCTGTGCTGAAAAATGATTGGGCCCCGGTGCACGGTGGCATCGCGGGGCCCGTCATCTTCGCCTGTGCGAAGGGGGATTCTGGATTAAACCAGTCTATGTTCGAGACCGTGTGGCACTTGGCCTTCGCGCCATGGTCTCGCATCCAAGATCAAATTGTCGGCAGCGCGGATAACGGAGTGGCAGCTGCAACCCGTGACCCACGCTGTGACCTTGCACTGTGGCAAGGTCATTTGCGTCTGCCCGGTGGTGTCATCTCCTCACCAAGTGTGATCCGGCGGGCGATCCTTCGTCCGCAACCTGCTCGCGCCTCGACCACATGATCAGGCGCGATGCCCTGACGACCTCGGGAGTTCTGCACTCCGTGAACGCCGACAGGTGCAGCTTGTAAATCGTGTTCCCATTGCGCCGGCAAGTCAAGTCTCGTGTGCAACGGACGCGGTAATTTCCCCCATCCTGGTGTGATTTTTTCGTCGAATGCGGCGTCTCGCCGCGCGAGGCCTGCATTCATCGCGCAGTCAAGGTGACCGACCTCGCATTCCCATTGATCAGGATACCGCTTATATCCGTTGTATCCGTTGCAAGGCCGGCGCGCGGTGCGGTGCGCGCGCTGAATTGCGGTACGCCTGAACCGAGTTGGCGATGAATCTTGTCGGCAAGACCATCCTGATCACCGGCTCGACCGATGGAGTTGGCCGCGCCGTCGCGCTCGCGCTGGCGGCGGCCGGCGCCCGCGTGCTGGTCCACGGCCGCAACCGGCAGCGCGGCGAGCGCGTGCTCGCGGCGATGCGCGAAGCCGGTAACGCGACGGGTGCGTTCTATCCTGCCGACCTCGCCTCGCTCGCCGCGGTGCGCGAGCTCGCCGCCACGATACGGCGCGAGCATCAGCGGCTCGACGTGCTGATCAACAATGCCGGCATCGGCAGCGCGTCGGGCGGGCGGCAGCGTCGCACCAGCGTGGACGGCCACGAGCTGCGCTTTGCCGTCAACTATCTGGCGGGATTCCGGCTCACCCGCGCATTGCTCCCACTCCTCGTCGCCAGCGCGCCGGCGCGTATCGTCAACGTGGCGTCGGCCGGCCAGTCGGCCATCGACTTCGACGACGTCATGCTGACGCAGGCGTACAGCGGCGGCACCGCCTATACCCAGAGCAAGCTCGCGCAGGTGATGTTCACCTTCGATCTCGCGCACGAGCTCGCGGGGACCGGCGTCACCGTCAACTGCCTGCATCCCGCGACCTACATGGACACCACCATGGTGCGCGAGAGCGGCGTCAAGCCGATCAGCACGGTGGAGGACGGCGCCGAGGCCATCCTGCAGCTGGCGGTGTCGCCGAAGCTTGAGGGGCGCACCGGACTCTATTTCGATCGCATGCGCGAGGCGCGCGCCCATTCGCAGGCCTATGACGAAACGACACGCGAGCACCTGCGCGCACTGAGCTTTGCGTTGACCGGACTTTCGCCCGCTTCGTGATCGCCGCGCTCCGGCTCCTGTGATATCCTGGCACGACAACAAGCTTGCTGCGCCTCGGGGGAGATTCCATGGTCGGCGGATCGTTTGCCAGAAGGACTGTCTTGTCGGCTGCAGGCCTTGTTGCCTGTCTTTCGTTGCTGGCAGGCGCTGCGCAATCCGCCGAGCTCAAGGTCATATCCGCGGGCGCGGTGCGCAGCGTGATCGGCGCCATGATCAAGGACTACGCGCGGGCGACCGGCCACACGTTCGACTTCACGGTCGGGTCGACCGGCCAGCTGCGCGAAGTCATCGCGTCGGGCAAGCCGGCGGACCTCATCATCGTATCCGCCTCGACAATGGCTGAGCTGGAGAAGACCGGGAAGATCACGCCGGGCAGCCGGGTCGATCTCGGCCGCGTCGGCCTGGGCGTGGTCGTGCGCGAGGGAGCGACCGCGCCCGACGTATCGACACCGGAAAGCCTGAAGCGAACCCTCATCGAGGCGAAATCGATCGCCTACACGGAGCCCAAGCGCGGCGGCGTCTCGTATCTTCATCTGATGAAGATCGCCGAGGGGTTCGGCATCGCCGACAGTGTCACGCGCAAAGGCGTGCACGCGACCGGCGGCAACGATGCGGTGGCGAAGGTCGCGGCCGGCGAGGCCGAGCTCGCCGTCGTGCTGGTGAGCGAGATCCACCACAAGGGTGCGCGGCTCGTCGCGCTCCTGCCGGAGGCGCTGCAGCTGTGGACGGTCTATGCCGCCGCGGTGCCGGCGGCGAGCGCCGAGCCCGACCACGCGCGTGCCTTCATTGCCGCGCTCGTCTCGCCCGCCATGCGCAGCCACTGGACCGCGGCCGGCTGGGAGCCGGCGAAATAAACGCAAATCCGACCGCGCGAAGAAGTGGGACGACCGCGAGTGGGCGAGCGGCCCACCGGCATACGCGCCTGTCGTGTTGCAATCGATCCGGCGCGTCGTACGATGACGCACAAAACGGAACGGGGAGGACATATGAACCGGGCCATCGCCGCCCTCGGGCTTGCCGCGCTCGTCGCCGTGCCGTTTGCGGCGCGTGCCGAGGTGAGCGAGCTCAAGGTGCCGCTCGGGGCGGGAGGCTTCGGCTTCCTGCCGCTGCACATGATGCAGAAGCACGCGCTGATCGAGAAGCACGCGGCCGCTGCCGGCCTCAAGCTGACCGTCAACTGGGCGAATATCGGCGGTCCATCGGTGATGAACGAGGCGCTGCTGTCGGGCTCGGCGCATTTCATCTCCGCCGGCCCGCCCGCCTTCCTCACCCTGTGGGACCGTAGCAAGGCGAGCCTCGCCGTGAAGGGCATCGCCGCCATGAGCTCGATGCCGATGTACCTCAATACGCGCGCCGAGCACCTGCGCTCGCTCGACGACGTCAAGGAGGGTGACAAGATCGCGGTGACGGCCGTGAAGGTGTCGATTCCGTCCATCATCATGCAGATGCACGCGCGCGCCAAGTACGGCCCGTCGGCGGTGTTCCGGTTCGATCCGTTCACCGTCTCGATGACCCACCCGGACGCGGTGGTCGCGATCCTCACCGGCAACACCGAGATCAAGGCGCATTACGCGTCGCAGCCGTTCCACCAGCGCGAGCGGCGGGAGCCTTCGGTGCGCACCATCATGAATTCCAACGACGTGATGGGCGGGTCCACCACGTTCACGATGATCTCCACCACCACCAAATTCCACGACGAGAACCCGAAGGTCTCCGCCGCCTTCGTCAAGGCGCTGCAGGAGGCCATGGCGATGATCGCCGGCGATCGGCGGGCGGCCGCGCAGGTGCTGCTGGAGTCGATGGGCGGGCGTGGCTGGACCGTCGACGAGCTTACCGAGATGCTCGCCGATCCCGAGGTCAAGTACACGACGGTGCCGGAGAACGTAATGAAATACGCGACCTTCATGCACGAGATCGGCACGCTGAAGAACCGGCCGGCCGCGATCGGCGACTTGTTCTTCCCCGGCGCCGACGTGGGCGCGGGGCATTGAGGCCCGGCATGTGTCCCCTCGTCATGGCCGGGCGAGCCGCCACAGCGGCGAGGGTTGTCCCGGCCATCTCGATAGGCGACGCACGGCCTTGCCACCGGAATCGGGATCGCCGGGACAGGCCCGGCGATGACGAACCTGACACCCCTGCAAATCCCGGCGCCCAATCGTGACACCCGGTCAAATCCTGCTGGAGAATTTCCTGCAGGCGCTCGCCGCCGGCATCCTGGTCGGCTGCCTGTACGGCCTCATGTGTACCGGGCTCGCGATCATCTTCGGCGTAATGCGGGTGATCAATTTCGCCCAGGGCGACTTCATGATGCTGGGCATGTATCTCGCCTATTACCTGTTCGTGGGCCTGAGCGTCGATGCGCTGCTCGGCCAGTATGCCGGGCCGGTCGCGGCGGCGATCCTGGCCGGGCCGGCCCTGTTCGTCGCCGGCGCTCTCACCCATCGCTTCCTGATCTCCAGCGTGACCGGCGCGCGCGCCGCCGGCCTGGAAGGGGAGGGGCACTACGCGCAGCTGATCCTCACGCTCGGCGTGGCGTTGATCCTGCAGAACGGCGGCCTGATCCTGTTCGGCTCGACGCCGGTCTCGATCCGCACCGCGTTGTCGTCGAGCGCCTGGGAGCTCGGGCCGTTCTGGGGCGACGACATCTCGGTGTTCGTCAACAAGGCGCGCGGCCTGGCGGCGCTCGTCTCGATCGCCGTGGCGGCAAGCCTCTACCTGTTCATCGCGCGCACGCGGCTGGGAAAGTCCCTGCGCGCGGCCGCCGATAATCCGCTGGCCGCGACCTACATGGGCATCGACGTCGATCGCGCGCACCGCATCGCTTTCGGCCTCGGCACCGGCGTCACGGCGATCGCGGGAGGCCTCGTGGCCTCCTACTATCTGTTCCAGCCCTATGTCGGGCTCGAGTTCGTCATCGTGATGTATGCCGGCGTCGTGCTCGGCGGAATGGGCAGCATCGTCGGCGCGTTCTGGGGCGGCATGACCATCGGGC
Organism: uncultured Alphaproteobacteria bacterium; assembly: GCA_963777755.1. GTDB lineage: Bacteria > Pseudomonadota > Alphaproteobacteria > Rhizobiales > Xanthobacteraceae > DATFWC01. The sequence goes on along the minus strand of CAVZSC010000032.1, from coordinate 223,983 downwards.
TGGTGCAGCAGATCTCCACCCTCGTGCTGCCGGCGCAATTGCAGAACACCGCAATCTTCGTGGTGTTCTTAGGCATCGTCCTGTTCCGGCCGCAGGGCATGTTCGGCCGCAATGTCGAGCGGGCCTGACCGTGGCAACCCACAGGTCATTCACCTTCGACCTGGCGGTCATCCTCGCGATCGCGGGCGCCTATCTCGTGCTCGTCGCCCTGGTGCAGAACCAGTATTATCAATTGATGATGACGCTGGTCCCGATCTGGGCCGTGATGGGTCTGTCGTGGAACGCGCTCTCGGGCTACACCGGCCTCGTCTCGTTCGGCCATGCGTCGTTCTTCGGGCTCGGCGCCTACACGGTGACGCTCGCCTTCGTACACGGCGACGTCACGCCGTGGATCGGAATTCCCTTCGCCGCAGCCGTGGGCGCCATTGCGGGACTGCTGATCGGGGTTCCGACGTTCCGGCTGCGCGGCCATTATTTCGCGCTCGCCATGCTCGCCTATCCGCTGGCGCTGCTCTACGTGTTCGAATGGCTCGGCTACCAGGAGGTGACGTTGCCGATGCAACGCGAGCGTCCGGCGGCCTATATGCAGTTCTCCGATCATCGCATCTATTCGGCGATCGCGGTCGCGTTGCTCGTCGTCTGCCTGGCCGGGCTGCGGCTGGTCGAGCGGTCGCGCTTCGGCATGTCGCTGCTGGCGATCAAGCAGAACGAGGTCGCGGCGGAATTGGTCGGGATCGACACGTGGCGCTGGAAGCTCAAGGCGATCACCTTGTCGGGCGCGATCGCCGGGGCCGCCGGCGGGCTTTACGCGGTGATCCTGCTGATCGTGACGCCCGCTTCGGTGTTCGGCATGCTCACCTCGGCGCAGGCCCTGATCGTGGCGCTGTTCGGCGGCGTCGGCACGATCTGGGGCGCGGTGATCGGCGCCGCGGTGCTGATCCCGCTGAGCGAGATCCTCCATGCCGAGCTCGGCAACGTGATCCCGGGCATCCAGGGCGTCGTGTTCGGCGTCGCCATCATCGTCGTCATCCTGCTCGCCCCGGAGGGGATCTATTGGAAGGTGCGCGACCGGCTCGTAGCGCAGCGCGCGGGCGGCGTTGCGAGCGCCATGCCGGCGGCCGCTCCTCAGGCACTCCGGTCGAAACCCGACACTCAGCCCGTCGACGCGCCCGCAACGGGCGAGACCATCCTGGAGGTCCGCAGCCTCAGCAAATCGTTCGGCGGGCTCAACGCCGTGCAGGATGTGAGCTTCAGCGTCGCCGCCGGCGAGATCGTCGGCATCATCGGGCCGAACGGCGCCGGCAAGACCACGCTGTTCAACCTGATGAGCGGGCTCTTGCGCGCCGACCGCGGCGAAGCGTTGTGGCAGGGCCGCTCGATCGTCGGGCTGCCGCCCAATCGCATCTGCCGGCTCGGCATCGGCCGCACCTTCCAGGTGGTGCGACCGTTCCCCCGCATGACCGTGCTCGACAACGTGGTGATCGGTGCGTTCTGCGCGACGCGAAACGATGCGGAAGCGCACGCCATCGCACTCGATACGGTCGGGCGCGTCGGCCTGTCGGATTGCGCCGACGTGGTGGTCGGCGGATTGTCGAGCAAGCACCTGCGCCTGATGGAGCTTGCACGCGCACTCGCCGGTCGGCCCCGGCTGCTGCTGCTCGACGAGACGCTCGCCGGCCTCGGCACCCAGGAGACCGAGGAGATGCTTGGCGTCCTGCGCCGTCTCGCGGCCGACGGCATCACCATCGTCATCATCGAGCACACGATGCACGCGATGGTGCGTCTCGTGTCCCGTTTCATCGTGCTCGATCATGGCGCGGTCATCGCCGAGGGGCCGCCGGCGGCGATCACCCGCGACGCCGCCGTGATCGAAGCGTATCTCGGCAAGAAATGGCGCGCCCATGCTTAAGGTGAGCGACCTGCATGTGGCCTATGGCGGGCTGGCGGCGCTCCGCGGCGTGTCGCTCAACGTCGCGGCGGGGGAGTTCGTGTCGATCGTCGGACCGAACGGGGCCGGCAAGACCACCTTGTTCAAGGCGGTCTCCGGCGTGGTGCCGCTCGCCGCCGGCGCGATCGAATTCCTCGGCCGCGACCTCGCCAGGATACGGGCCTCCGAGCGTGCCCATCTCGGCATCGCCCACGTGCCGGAGGGCCGCCAGGTATTTCCCAGCCTCACCGTGCTGGAGAACCTGGAGATGGGCGCGCTCACCGGCGCCGGCCGGCGCCATTGGAAGCAGAACCTCGACGGCCTGTTCGCGCTGTTTCCCGTGCTCGCCGCGCGCCGCACGCAGGCCGCCGGCACGCTGTCGGGCGGCGAGCAGCAGATGCTGGCGATCGCGCGCGGGCTCGCCTCGTCGCCGAAGCTGCTGATGCTGGACGAGCCCTCGATGGGCCTGGCGCCGACCATCACCGATCTCATCTTCGAGCGGATCGCCGCGATCCGGGCGCAGCTGCAGCTTACCATCCTGATGGTCGAGCAGCGCGTGGTCGAGGCGTTGCAGGCGTGCGACCATGGCTATGTGCTGGAAACTGGGCGCGTCGCCTTGAGCGGCTCGCGCGATCAGCTCATGGCGAACGACCGGGTGCGCCAAGCCTATTTGGGAATTTGAAAGGCGCGCGAAACGAACGCGTCCATGCGGAAGCCACGCAAACGAGGAGGAAATGTTATGAAGCAGAACTTTGGAAGACCGCCGATCGTAGCCGCATTCGTCACGTCACTTGCCATCACGCTGAGCCACGCCCTGCCGGCGCAGGCGCAAACGAGCGAGGTGAAGGTCGGACTGATCGCGCCGCTGTCGGGCCCATGGGCACGGTCGGGCGACCTGATGCTCAAAGGCGCGACGCTCGCGATCGACGACATCAACAAGGGCGGCGGCATCAAGGCGCTCGGTGGCGCCAAGCTGAAGCTCGTCGTGTTCGATGCCGGCGACAGCGTGGAAAAGGCGAAGAACACCGCCCAGCGGATGATCTCCCAGGAGGGCGACCTCATCGGCGCGACCGGCGCGTGGCTCTCGAGCTTCACGCTGGGCGTGACGGAAGTGACCGAGCGCGCCGAGCTGCCGCTCCTGACCTTGTCCTATTCGGACCAGATCACCGCGCGCGGCTTCAAGTACGTATTCCAGACCTCGCCGACCGGAGGCACCCAGGCGCGCGAGGCGCTTCCCGCCCTGCTCAAGCTCGCCGAAAGCGCGACCGGCAAGAAGCCCGCAACGGTCGCGATCGTCCAGGACAACACGGCCTCCTCGGTGGCGTTCGCCAAGCCGATGCGCGAGGGCGGCTTCGACAAGCTCGGCCTCAAGGTCGTGGTCGACGAGACCTTCACGCCGCCGCTGTCGGACTGCACGCCGTTCATCCAGAAGGTGCGCTCGACGCGGCCGGACTTCCTGCTGCTGCTGCCGACCGCGATCTCCGACGACAAGCTGTGCGTGGAGAAGATCACCGAGTTCGGGCTCGGCGGCGGGCGCGTGCCGGTGATCTCCAACGGCGCCCATATCGGCGCGCCGGAGATGATCAAGAACGTGGACAAGAAGGTGCTCGAAGGCGTGATGACGGTGGTGGCCAACTGGGGCGCCAAGGGCCAGGAGGCGATCATCGAGGAATTCAAGAAGCGCACCAACGAGCCGTGGATGACCCAGGATACGCTGTCGACCTACGGCGACATGTGGATCTTCAAGGACGCGCTGGAGACCGCGAAGTCGGCCGACCGCCGCAAGGTGGCCGAGGCGATCCGCGCGATGGACGTCAAGGACGGCCCGGCGAAATATTTCCCCGGCGGGCGCGTCAAGTTCGACGACATGGGCCGCCGCGCCGGCGCGGAGCTCGTCATCGTGCAGTGGCAGGACGGCGTGCCGATGACGGTCTATCCGGAAGGCTCGGCGACCGCCAAGCCGATCTGGCCGAAGCGGTGACGCGTCGGGACGCGCCGCCATGACCGGCTATCCCGGCGCCGCCTGGCTTGCCCGCTACCGGGAGCGCGTCAACGCCGATCCCGAGCTCGCAGTGATCGGCGACTGGTTCACCTGCGCGTTTGCCCTGACCTTCGGCGATGACCGCTATGCGGTCATCGTCGAGAAGGGGCGCATCGGCGACATCGTCGCGCAGCCGCGGCTCGATCAGCGGGTCATGTTCGGCTTCCGGGCTCCGGTCGCCGTGTGGCAGAAATTCCTCAGCCCCGATCCGCCCCCGCTCTATCACGACTTCTTCGCCATGCTGATGCGGGTGCCTGCGTTCGTGCTCGAGGGCGACGGGCTCGTGGCGATGCAGAACGCGCGCGCGTTGCATCGCATGATGAACATCATGCGCGAGACGGGAGCGCCCGATGCTTAGAGTGCTTGTCGCCGGAATTGACGCAGTGCGTCGCCGCCGGCTCGGCCTGCTCCCTCTCCCCGCTTGCGGGGAGAGGGTCGGGGTGAGGGGCTCTTGTCGCGAGTCGGAGCGTGTGGATGGTCCCCCTCACCCGGCGCGAAAGAGCGCGCCGACCTCTCCCCGCTTGCGGGGAGAGGTGGAGCAAGCGGCACGGCTGTGCGTCCACACGGGAGCGCCCGATGGCTGAGTTTGAACCAATTGTTGGGCGCTACCTCGGCGTCGACATCGCGGGCGAGCGCCACCGCATCTACCTGGACGAGGCCGGTCGCGGTATCCCGCTCCTCTGCCTGCACACGGCGGGAAACGACAGTCGCCAGTTCCGCCACCTGATGAACGACGCGGGCGTCACCGACCGCTTCCGCGTCGTCGCCTTCGACATGCCCTGGCACGGCCGCTCCACCTTGCCGCCCGGATGGTGGCTCAAGAAATTCCGCCTCACCACCGCGCTCTACGTGGAGATCATCCGCGCGGTGTGGCGGACGCTCGGCCTCGAGCGGCCGGTCGTGATGGGCTGCTCCATGGGCGGCGCCATCGTGTTGAAGCTCGCCGCCGACTATCCGGACGAGCTGCGCGGCATCATCGGGCTGGAAAGCTCCGCCTATGCGCCGGGGCGCTACAACGAGCTCCTCCACCACCCCGCGATCCACGGCGGCGAGCTCGCCGCAAGCTACACCTACGGGCTCAACTCGCCCAGGAGCCCGGAGGCCAACCGGCGCGAGAACTGGTGGTACTACAGCCAGTCCGGCCCCGGCGTGTACCAGGGCGACGTGTATTTCTACAGCATCGACTGGGACGCCCGCGAGGACATAAGGCGCATCGACACGAGCCGCTGCAAGGTGGCGCTGCTCACCGGCGAATACGACTATTCGTGCACGCCGGACATGACCGAGGCGGTCGCCGCCGCCATTCCGGGCGCGCGCTACCGGCTGATGAAAGGCATGGGGCATTTCCCGATGATCGAGAACTATCCGGGCTTCCGCCCCTACCTCCTGGAAGCTCTCGACCACGTCGCATCGCAAGCCGCCGTCGCGGCACAATGAAGGCAAGCAGATGAGCAGCGAACCGCTCTACGAGGTCTATGCGATCCACTACGGGCACCACGACCGCCCGTCGTCGGAGAATTTCATTTTCGGCGACCCGCACGACGTGCTGCAGCCGCTCGACTATTTCGTGTGGGCGATCGTCGGCCCAGGCGGGCCGTTCGTGGTCGACACCGGCTGGGATCCCCCGATGGGAGAAAAGCGCAAGCGCACCCTGGTGCGGCCGATCGCCGAGGGGCTCAAGGCGATCGATGTCGATCCGGGCAAGGTGGAGAACATCATCGTCTCGCACCTGCACTACGACCACACCGGCAACTACGACCTGTTCCCGCGCGCGCGCTATCACCTGCAGGACATGGAGATGGCCTATGCGACCGGGCGCCATATGTGCCACGCGCAACTGCGGATGCCGTTCGAGGAGGAGGACGTGGTCGCGATGGTACGCAAGCTGTTCGCCGGCCGCGTCGCCTTCCACGACGGCGAAGACCAGATTGCGCCGGGCATCACGGTGCACCACATCGGCGGACATTCGAAAGGCCTGCAATGCGTGCGCGTCGCGACCCGCCGCGGCCCGGTGGTGATCGCCTCCGACACGACGCACCTCTACGCGCATTTCGAGGAAGGGCGGGTGTTCCCGACCACCTACCATATCGGCGAGGTGCTGGAAGGCTATGCGACGCTGCAGCGCCTCGCCCATTCGCCGCGTCACGTCATTCCGGGGCACGATCCGCTGGTGCTCGCGCGCTATCCGGCGGCGCGCCCGGGCCTCGAAGGCTGGGTGGTGCGGCTCGACGCGGACCCGAAGTAGAATTGAGGTTTGCGTAGGATGGGCAACGGCGAAATTTCGGGCTGCACGCGTGGGCAAAATCGCGCTGGCGCCGTTGCCCACGCGGACATCATGCGATAGCGATTTTGCCCACCCTACAAATCTGAACGACAGGAAGGGAGTTTCTCATGGCTGACGACAAGAGCGAGACGATGGGCGACCTGTTCGAGCGCGGGCTGGCCTTGCGCCGCGAGGTGCTGGGACCGGCCTATGTCGACAAGTCGATGCAGTCGGCGAACGATTTCATGATGACGTTCCAGCACATCACCACCGAGTGGTGCTGGGGCTACGCGTGGTCGCGCCCGGGGCTCGACAAAAAGACCCGCAGCATGATCAACCTCGCCATGCTGATGGCGCTCAACCGCTCGCCCGAGATCAAGCTGCACGTGCGCGGCGCCCTCAACAACGGCGTCACCGTCGACGAGATCAAGGAGGTGCTGCTGCACGCCACCATCTATTGCGGCATCCCGGCGGGGCTCGACGCCTTCAAGGCGGCAAACGAAGTGCTGCTGGAGATGGGGGCCATCAAGGCAAAATAGCGTTGCTGCTCGACGCCCATGCGCCCGTATGGCGCCAGGCGCGGCGCCGGCGAGCCGGCGCCGAGCCGTCTTGTGCATTCCAAAATCGTATGATATTTACTCCAGAAATGGAGTATCGAGATGAGCGCTGCGCTGCAATATCCGGCCAGCCGCTATGAGCCGTCACCGCTCGTCGATCTGTCGGCGAAGGCGGAGCGGGAGCGGCTCAGCCCCTCGGCCATAAAGGCCTTCTTCAACATTGCGAGAAAATGGGGCCTGCGGGACGAGGATGCGCGTGCGCTGCTGGGGGGCATCTCCAACGGTCAATTCTACGAGATGAAGAAGAAGATCGAACGCACCCTCGACACGGACACACTGACCCGAATTTCCTATCTCGTCGGCATCTTCAAGGGGCTGAATATCCTCTATTCGGCAAAGCTCGCCGATGCGTGGATGCAGCGGCCCAACACCAATCGTATCTTTGGCGGCGGCACGCCTTTGGAATACGTGATCAGCGGCGGCATGCCGGCACTACAGACGCTTCGCCGTCTCATCGATGCCCGGCGGGGCGGGTTGTGAAGCAGCCGCCGACAGCACTCGTCCGCCGCAACGATACGCATCGCCTGATACCTTCGAGATACAGCGACGGCAGCGGCAGCGTGCTCGCCCGCATCGCCGATGATGACGCGCATCTCGACGACCTGTTCGATCTCGACAACGCCAGCAACGATCGATTGCTCGCCGAAAACAATCGACTGCCCGGGATTGGCATTCACGAGCTCGTGTTCGGGGTGCCGTACTTCCGCGTCGTAAACGCCGCCTTTTGCCACGCGCACCCGTTCGGAAGCCGTTTCAGCGGGTCCGATCGCGGCGCCTGGTACGCGGCCTTCGAGTTGAGGAGCGCCCAGGCTGAGGTCGCATTCCACAAGTCGGTGGAGCTCGCCGAGGTGGACTGGTTCGACGAGGATGTCGCGTATGACGACTACCTCGCCGATTTCAGCGCCGCATTTCATGACATACGGGAAGACGGCGGCTTCGCCGAATGTCTGAGCCCGGACAGCTATCTCGCCTCGCAGGAGCTTGCGCAGCAACTGCTCGATGCCGGATCGCTCGGCGTCGTCTATCCAAGCGTCCGACGAAAGCGCGGCACATGCGTAGCGTGCTTCCGGCCTGCCCTCGTCATGAACGTGCGCAAGAATGCCACCTATCGGTTCGTGTGGCGGGGCAAGGCGAAACCGGAGATTTTCCCCGAATAGGGGCTTCGGTTCGGCCGATGACGAAGCGATTGCACTTCCCCAACGTGCTCCTGCCCGTCAGTTTGCATCCGCGCGGGCAGGAGGATGAGATGATCACGTTGTGCATCCGTTACACGTTCAACCCGGACAAGGTCGCGGACCTCAAGACCTATCTCGAGGCGGAGCAGGAGCCGATCCGGCGCAGCGGCGGCACGAGTCTCGGCTACTTCCTTCCGACCGACTTTGCGGGACCGACCAACGAAGCCCTGTGGCTGATCGATTTTCCCACCCTGGCGGACTACGAGCGCTACCGCGGGGTGTTGGGGAGCGATCCGGATCACAAGGCGAACGTGGCACGCCTCGCGCAGAGCAATACGGGCGCGGCGATGAACCGGTCGATCCTGCAGCGCGGCGGGCGGACTTGAGGCTGCGATGGATGGCGCATGAATATGCACAAACCTGTGTTAATTACCAAATAGCAAGTTTTCGATAGCAGTGCATCTGGGCGCATCGTAAGAATGCGCAATGTCCGACGATGCCTCCGCGCTGGCGCTGGTGCTGCAGGGCGACCCGACGCTCTATGGGATCGTGCGTCTGTCGCTCTTGGTGAGCCTGAGCGCCACCGCGCTCGCCGGCCTCGTCGGTTTCCCGCTCGGCGCCTTCCTGGCGCTGGTCCGCTTTCCCGGCCGGGCGGCGGTCATCGTCGTGCTCAACGCCTTCATGGGGCTGCCACCGGTGGTGGTCGGCCTGGCGGTGTTTCTCCTGCTGTCGCGCTCCGGTCCGCTGGGTAGTTTCGGCCTCCTGTTCAGCCCGCCGGCGATGATCATCGCCCAGGCGCTGCTGGTGCTGCCGATCATTGCGGCGCTGGCGCGCCAGACCATCGAGGACCTGTGGGTGGAGTACCGCGACGAGCTCACCGCCATGCGGGTCGGTCCGGTGGGCCGCGTGACCACGCTGATCTGGGACGCTCGCTTCAGCCTGGTGACCGCGCTGCTCGCCGGCTTCGGGCGCGCCGCCGCCGAAGTCGGCACCGTGATGATCGTCGGCGGCAATATCGACGGCTTCACCCGCACCATGACGACCGCGATCGCGCTCGAGACCTCGAAGGGAGACCTGCCGCTCGCCATCGGCCTCGGCGTCGTGCTGATCACCATCGTCATCGGCGTCAACGCGCTCGCCTGGGGGGTACGGCGTGTCGGCGAGCTCCAGGCGGGATGACACGATGCACGGACCCGCGAGCGATCTGCCTGTGGTTCTGGAAGGGGTGACGCTGCGGGCGGGCAACGTCACCGTGCTCGATCGCGTCTCGCTGACCATCAGGCCGGGCGCGCCGACGGTGCTGGTCGGCCCGAACGGGTCGGGCAAGAGCACGTTGATCCGCATCGCCATGGGGCTGTTGGCGCCCAGCGTCGGCTCGATTCTCTGGGGCGGCCGCAGCCGGGACGGTGGCGAGCGGTGTGCCATGATGTTCCAGCGGCCGGTGATGCTGCGCCGCTCGGCGGCCGCCAACATCGCCTATGCGCTCAAGTCGCGACCGGGCAAGCCGGAGCAAGGGGTGCGCGTGTCCGCGCTGCTGCGGCGGGTCGGCCTCGAGGACTTGGGCGAGCGGCCGGCGCGCCGGCTGTCGGGCGGCGAGCAGCAGCGGCTGGCGCTGGCGCGCGCTCTTGCGCGCGAGCCGGAGATCCTGTTCCTCGACGAGCCGACCGCGAGCCTCGATCCCGCCTCCACCAAGGCGGTCGAGGACATCATCGGGGCGACCGCCGCATCCGGCGTGAAGATCGTGATGGCGACGCACGATCTCGGCCAAGCGCGCCGGCTCGCCGGCGACGTCGTGTTCCTGGTGCGCGGACGTATCGTCGAGCACGCCGCAGCGCAAGAGTTCTTTGCCAATCCCGCTGCGCCACAGGCCGCCGCATTCCTGCGCGGCGATCTCGTCATCTAGCTCCCACCCATAAGGAGAATACCCGTGTTGAACCGACGCTACTGGCTCGCCGCCGCATTTGCGACTGCTCTCATCGGAACGGCCTCGGCGCAGGACAAGTCCATCGTGGTGTCGTCCACCACCTCGACCCAGGACTCCGGCCTGTTCGGCCACATCCTGCCGCTGTTCAAGGCCAAGACCGGGATCGACGTGAAGGTGGTCTCGCAGGGCACCGGCCAGGCGCTCGACACGGGCAAGCGCGGCGATGCCGACGTGGTGTTCGTGCATGCCAAGTCGCAGGAGGAGAAGTTCGTCGCCGACGGTTTCGGCGTGAAGCGCCATCCGGTGATGTACAACGACTTCATCCTGATCGGCCCGAAGAGCGATCCCGCCGGCATCAAGGGATCGAAGGACATCGTCGCGGCGCTCAAGACGATCAAGGACAAGGGCGCGGCCTTCATCTCGCGCGGCGACAAGTCGGGCACGCACTCCGCCGAGCTCAACCTGTGGAAGGTCGCCGGCACCGACATCCAGAAGGACAAGGGGCCCTGGTACAAGGAGATCGGCCAGGGCATGGGGGCGGCGCTCAACACAGCCTCGGCCTCGAACGCCTACGTGCTGGCCGACCGCGGCACCTGGCTGTCGTTCAAGAACCGCGGCGAGCTGGTCATCGCGGTCGAAGGCGACAAGCGCCTGTTCAACCAGTACGGCGTCATCCTGGTGAGCCCCGCCAAGCATGCCAATGTGAAGAAGGAGTTCGGCCAGCAGTTCATCGACTGGCTGATCTCGCCCGAGGGGCAGAAGGCGATCGCCGGCTACAAGATCAACGGCGAGCAGCTGTTCTACCCCAATGCCGAGGATGCGGGCGCGTGATGCGCTCGCTCGCTGTCGCGATCGCATTTGGCATGACTAGCCCCGCGGCGGCGGAGATTGTCCAACTGCATGCCGCCGGCAGCCTGCGCGCGGCGTTGACGGAGACGGCCAAGTCCTATGAGGCTGCCTCCGGCCACACCGTCCAGGCGAAGTTCGGGGCCTCCGGCATGCTCAAGGACGAGATCGCCGGCGGCGCCAAGGCGCCTCCGCCAACATGGTGCATCCGCAGGCGCTGGCGAAGGCGGGCAAGAGCGGACCGGTGGTGCTGTTCGCGCGCAACCGGCTGTGCGCGCTGGTACGGCCCGGCCTCGCGGTCACGCCCGCCACGTTGCTCGAACGCATGCTCGACGGCGCCGTGACGCTCGCCACCTCGACGCCAAAAGCCGATCCCGCCGGCGACTATGCATTCGAATCCTTCCGCCGCGCCGAGGCGATCAAGCCGGGGGCGCAGGCGATCCTGGAGAAGAAGGCGCTGCAGCTCACCGGCGGGCCGACCAGCGCTCAGCCGCCGGCCGGCCGCTCGGCCTATGGATGGCACGTCGCCGAAGGCCGCGCCGACATCTTCCTCGCCTATTGCACGGCCGCAGCAGCCGCGAAGGAGGAGAATGCGGATCAACAGATCGTCGCGCTGCCTGATGCGCTCGCGGTCGGCGCCGACTATGGTCTGACCGTGATGAACGATGCTTCGCCGGCCGCCTACCGGTTCGCGCTGTTCATCCTGTCGCCCGACGGGCAACGCATCCTGGCCCGCCATGGCTTTGCGGCGCCGGGGCTGACCCAATAGATAGAACGACATGCGCATCGATCGCCGAACCGTCGTCGCCGGCCTCGCGGCGTCCGCCCTTCTGCCGCGCGCCGGGCGCAGTGCCACGGTGGCGGATTCCGCCGGCCGCGCCGTGCCGGTGCCGGCGCGCGTGACGCGCGTGTTCCCCGCCGGGCCGCCGGCCGCGATCCTGCTTTATACATTGGCGCCGCAGCTGCTGATCGGCTGGCCGCGCGCCAACCGGCGCGAAGAATGCGTCTACATGCTGCCCGACATCTGCGCGCGGCCGGAGATCGGGCGCATCACCGGCCGCGGCAACACCGCCAACCTCGAGGTGGTGCTCGCGCTCAAGCCCGACCTCATCCTCGACGTCGGTTCGACCAGCCCGACCTTCGTGTCGCTCGCCGGGCGCGTGCAGGAGCAGACCGGCATCCCCTACGCGCTGCTCGACGGGCGCTTCGACGCCACCGCCACGGCCTACGAGACGCTCGGTCAGCTCATCGGACGCGAGGCCGACGCCGAGGAGCATGCTGCCTATACGCGCCGCACGCTTGCAACGATCAACGAGCGCACTGCCGACATTCCTGCCGAGCGCCGCGCGCGCGTCTACTACGCGCGCGGGCCGCGCGGGCTGGAGACCGGGCTCGGCGGATCGATCAACGTGGAGACGATCGAGCTCATCGCGCGCAACGTCGCCGCCGACACGCGCGGCGGGCTCGCCACCGTGTCGATCGAGCAGGTCCTGTTGTGGAACCCGGACGTGATCGTCACCATCGACCGCGACTTCGCCGCGAGCGTGCGCAGCGATCCCGCGTGGGCCGCCGTCAAGGCGGTGCGCGACGGCCGCGTGCATCTCTCGCCCAAGATGCCGTTCGGCTGGGTCGATTTCCCGCCCTGCGTCAACCGCCTGATCGGCCTGTGGTGGCTCGCCAAGATCCTCTATCCGGAGCGTTTTGCCGAGGATCTGCGCGAGCTCACACGCGACTTCTACCGGCGCTTCTATCACGTGGCGCCGAGCGACGCGCAGATCGACCATGTGCTGGCTGGGCGGGACTGATACAACGGAGGGATGACCCGCTCCCCGCTGCCCGGTCTCGCCATTGCGCTCGGCGTGCTGCTCGCCGGCCTTTTGCTCGCCTTCACGGTGGGGCGTTATCCGGTGGGCTTAGGCGATCTCGTCCACGTGCTGTTCGCCAAGGCGTCGGGCACTCGCGCCGACGTCGCGCCCGCGGTCGAGAGCGTGATCCTGCAGGTGCGCGGGCCGCGCGTGCTCGCCGCCGTGCTGGTCGGCGGCGCGCTCGCGGTGGCCGGCACGGCGTTCCAGGGCCTGTTCCGCAACCCGCTGGTGTCGCCCGACATCCTCGGCGCCTCGTCGGGCGCGGCGCTCGGCGCTGTCATCGGCATTTTCATTTCCGTCGGGGTGCTGGCGATCCAGGCGCTCGCCTTCATCGGCGGCCTCATCGCGGTCGCCGCCGTCTACGCGATCGGCTCGGCAGTGCGCTCGCGCGACCCGATCCTGGTGCTGGTGCTCACCGGTGTCGTCATCGGCGCGCTGCTCGGCGCCGGCGTCGGGATGGTCAAATATCTCGCCGACCCGTACAACCAGCTCCCCGCCATGACGTTCTGGCTGCTCGGCAGCCTTGCCGCCACCACGGTCTCCGATCTCATGCCGCTGCTCGGGCCGGTGGCGCTCGGGACCGTCGTGCTGGTCGCGCTGCGCTGGCGCATGAACGTGATGTCGCTCCCCGACGAGGAGGCGCGCGCGCTCGGCGTCGCCACCGGGCCGCTGCGCGTCGCCATCGTCGCCGCCGCCACCCTCGTCACTTCGGCGAGCGTCGCCACCGCCGGCATCATCGGCTGGGTCGGCCTCGTGGTGCCGCATCTCGCCCGCTCGCTGGTCGGGCCGGATTTCGCCCGGCTTCTGCCGACGGCGGCGATCCTCGGCGCCGGCTACCTGCTGCTGATCGACACGATGGCGCGCACCATGGCGCAGGTGGAGGTCCCGCTCGGCATCCTGACGGCGGTGATCGGCACGCCGTTCTTCATCTGGTTGCTCGCCAGCGTGCAGAAGACCTGGTCATGATCCTGGAAGGGCGCGGGCTGACCATCGGCTATCCCGACCACACGGTCGGCAGCGGGCTCGACGTGGCGCTCGGCAAGGGCGAGGTGCTGGCGCTGCTCGGCCCGAACGGCGGCGGCAAGACCACGCTGCTCAAGACGCTGCTCGGCCTGCTCGCGCCCAAGGTCGGCGAGGTGCGGCTCGACGGGCGGGCCTTGCAGGCGCGCTCAATCCGCGAGCGCGCCAAGCTGATCGCCTACGTGCCGCAGGTGCATGTCGCGACCTTCGCGTTTCCGGTCGAGGCGGTGGTGCTGATGGGCCGCACCGCGCACGGCAACCTGTTCAGCCGGCCGACCGCGCACGACCGTGCGGTGGCAGCCGCGGTGCTCGAGCGCTTCGGCATCGCGGCACTGGCGGCGCGGCCCTACACGATGATCTCCGGCGGCGAACGTCAACTTGTCTTGCTCGCCCGCGCGCTCGCCCAGGAGCCGCAGTTCATCGTGCTCGACGAGCCGACCGCGAGCCTCGATTTCGGCAACCAGGGCAAGGTGCTGCACGAGATGCGCGCGCTCGCCGCCTCCGGCCACGGCGTCCTGTTCACCACCCACGACCCGAACCACGCGCTGCGGGTCGCCGACCGCGCCTACCTGCTGCGCGACGGCACCTGCACCGCCGAGGGGCCGGTCGCCAGCGTGCTCACCCGCGCGCAGCTGGAGAAGCTGTACCTGGCGCCGATCGAGACGGTCATGGACGCGCACACCGGCGCGACCGCCTTCCTGCCGGGGAGGATCGCGGCGGGCACGTAGCCTCACGTCGCCCGCAGCACGACGCCGTGCGGCGTCGCCAGCCGCTCGAAGCGCACGCCGAAGGCGGCGTCGAGGCGGGGATCGTCGATGAGCGCGCGCGCCGGGCCGTCGGCGACGATGCGGCCGGCGACGATGACGATCACACGCGCGAAGAAGCGGAACGCGAGCTCGAGGTCGTGCATGACGACGACGCAGAGGCGCGGGCTCGCCGGGTGAAGGAGGGCCTCGACCATGTCCAGGCGATGGCGGATGTCGAGGCTCGCGCCCGGCTCGTCGGCGAGCAGCAGCGGCGGGTCGGGGGCGAGCACCATGGCGAGCAGCACGCGCGCCCGCTCGCCGCCCGACAGCGTCGACCAGCGCCGGTCACGGATCGCCGCCAGCTCGAACCGTTCGATCGCCACATCGATTGCGTCCCGGCCGGCAGCGCCCGCGCGCGCGGCGCCGAGCTCGACGAAATCGAGGACGCGCAGGTCCCAATGCGGCTCGAAGCTTTGCGGCAGGTAGGCGATTTTTTCCGCGCGCGCGCGACCGGAGAGCTCAGCCAGCGATTGATCGTCGATCCGCACCTGCCCGGCGGTCGGCCGCACGATGCCGGCGAGCGCTTTCAGCAGCATCGACTTGCCGGCGCCGTTGGGTCCGATCACCGCGACCGATTCGCTTGGGGCCAGCGACAGTGACACGTCGTGCAGCACGGGCGTGCGGCCCAGGGCGAGCGACAGGCGATCGGCGACGAGACGGGTCATCGGCGAAGAGTCCGGGCGAGCAGCAGGATGAAGAACGGGCCGCCGGCGGCCGCCGTCACCAGCCCGAGCGGGATTTCCGACGGCGGCAGGGCGGAGCGCGCGATCGCGTCGGCGACGGTGACGATGCAGGCGCCGGTGAGCGCCGAGGCGGGCAGCAGGCGGCGATGCAGCGGCCCGACGAGCCAGCGCCCGATATGCGGCGCCGCCAGCCCGACGAACGCCACGAGCCCGCCGAACGCGACCGCGGCCGCCACCACGACGGAGCCGGCGAGCACCGCGAGCGCCACGAAGCGCCGCACGTCGAGCCCGAACGAGAACGCCACGGCGTCGCCGAGGCCGAGCACGTCCAGTCCGCGTGCCAGCCAGAGCGTGAGGCCGAGGCAGAAGGCGGAGATCAGCGCCAGGAGGGCGAGCGTCGTCCAGGTCGGAGTCTGGACACCGCCGAGCACCCAGCTGAGCACGATCTGCAGGCTCACGGTCTCGTCCGACAGCGCCAGCATGAGGAACGAACGCAGCGCGCCGAGCACGGCCGCGACCGCGACGCCGGCGAGCAGCATGCCGGCGGCGTCGACCGCGCCGGCGACGCGCGCGATCGCCAGGACGATCACGGTTGCGCCCCAGGCGCCGGCGAAGGCCAGCACCGGCAGTACGAGCGACTGCGACACGCCGAGCGGAACCAGGAGCGCGACGGTCGCGCCGAGCCCGGCTCCGCCGGCGGAGCCGAGCAGGTACGGCTCGGCCAGCGGGTTGCGGAAGACGCCCTGGAACACCGCGCCGCCGAGCCCGAGCAGGGCGCCGACGAGCGCGGCCGCCATGACGCGCGGCAGCCGCCATTCGAGCAGGAGCCGGTTGCGCATGGCGCTGTCGCCCGCGAGCGCGCGCCCGAGGTCGGCCGGGCTCGCCCAATCGTGCCCTGCGCATGCCGCCAGCACGAGGGCAGCAAGGAGCGCGAGCGAGAGGATGAGCCAGGGCTTCATTGCGCTGGCGCCGTGGGATGCAGCAAGGCGGCGAGCCGCTCGATCCCGTCGATGGTGCGCGGCCCGGGGATGAGCAGCTCGGCCCGCCGCACCGTATGCGCGCGGCCCGCCGTCACCGCCCGCATGGCGGACCAGCCGGGACGCCGGATCAGATCGGCGAGCTCCGCATCCGTGCCCGCATAGAGGAGCACGTCGGGATCGGCAGCCAGGATGGCCTCGGGCGAGATCTGCGCGATGAGGTTGCCGGCGTGGGCGAAGCGTGCGCCCGCCAACGCGATGGCGTCGCCCGTATAGGTCGCGGGCCGCGCCACCAGCAGGAGCCCGTTGCCCAGCCGGCCGGTGATCATCACGACGCGGGGCGGCTCGAGGCCAGCCACCCGCGCGCTCACGCGCGCCAGGCGCGACTGCAACGCATCGGCGAGCGCCTCGCCCCGTTCCGGCACGCCGGTCGCGCGCCCGAGCAGGCGGACATTGCCGATGATCTCGGCGACGCTCCGCTGCAGCAGCACCATGGCCGGGACCCCGAGCCGCTCCATCGGATCGAGCAACTGGTGGGCAGCCTGGCGGGCGGGCGTGAGGACCACGAGATCGGGGCGCAGCCCGACCACGGCATCGACCGAGAACCCAAGCCGGCCGCCGATCAGCGGCTTGCCGACGACCTCCGGCGGATAGCGCGTATAGGCTTCGACGCCGACGATGCGGTCGACGAGCCCGAGCGCGGCGACGAGCTCGGTGTTGGAGGCGAACACGGTGACGATGCGGTGCGGAACGTCGCGCAGCTCCACCGTGCGATCGAACGCATCGCGGACAACGATCGGCTGCGCGTGCGCGGATACGATGCCCGACAGCAGGGACGCAACGGTCGCCAGCACGGCGCCCCCGCGCATCAGAACCGCCCTTGCAGCCCCACGAGGAATTCGCGCCCCGGCATGGAATTTCCGCATGCGCCATTTTGCGACGCCGGCCCCGCGATGCAAGGGAACTGGTCGAGCGCGATGAAGATCGGGTGCTGGTTGATGTCGAACAGGTTGTTCACCGCCCCGAAGAACCTGACGCCCGGGAAGGCATCGATCTCGCCGCGCAGGTTCCACACCCAGAACGGGCTCTTGCGGTGGATGAAGGTGCTGTTGGGCTCGCCCAGCGGGATCAGGAGCACTTCCTCGGTGTCGTACCACATCGGACCGCGCAGGATGCCGAGGATCTGCAGCGACCAGGGACGCCAGGCCTCGCCATTCTGGCCGAACCGCGTGCCGATCCCCGCCTGGTACTCGTAGATGCGCTGCGGCCTGGTGGTGTTGGCGGTCGCCGGCGCGCCCTCGTCGACCATGTGGAAATTGTAGTAGCCGTTGCCGAACACCTTCCAGCGCCAGCTCCCGGCATCGACCGCGAAGGTCTTGAACACGTCGGCGTCGAGCTGGAACTCGACGCCCTGCACGATGATGTCGCCCGGGTTGTTGATGGTGTCGGAGATGTTGGTGGTGCCGCGCCGCCGCGTGGTGATGCGGTCGCTGATGACGTTCTGGAACACGACGGCGTCGAACCGCAGGCTGCGCCACAGGACCGTCGCGCCGGCCTCGATCTGCTCGGCCGTTTCCGGCTGCAGCGCCGGGTTGCCGAAGATGAAATTGCCGATCGGCGTGGCGATGAAATTGGCGCCGAGGTCGGTCGCGGTGGGCGCCCGGAAGCCCGACGACGCACCGACCCTGAAGCTCAGCCAGTCGAGCGCCTGGTAGGTGGCCCCGGTCGCATAGGTCGTCGCCTGGTAGTCCCTGGTTCCCGGAACCTGGTTCGTGAGGTTCGGCGTCGGGTCGAAGCTGGTGGTGCCGTACGTCTTGCGCACGCCGCCGCGCACGGTGAGCCGGTCCCCGAACAGGCTCTGGGCGTCGTCGAAATAGAACGCATTGACCTCCTCGGACTGGTTGTTGTCCTGCGGGGACGCCGCAGCCGGGCGGCGCAGCCGGTCGGAGCGCAGCCAGCTCCGTTCGGTATCCCAGCCGAGCAGGAGCTCGTTGCCCTCGAACGGCCTCACGCGGGGCTGGAAACGGGCGCCGGCGATGTCCTGCTGGCGGCGGTTGTGGTCGACCGTCGTTCCGGCGGACGGGACCGAGTAGCGGAAATCGTCGACGTCGGTCACGCCGTAGGTCTGGAGGTACCAGTCGAGCTGGCTGTCCTTGGTCCGGCCCTGGTAGGCGAAGTCGAACGAGCGGTTGAACCGGTCCTCCTGGTTGAAGATGTTGGCGGCCGATCCGCGAAAGCCGGTATTGTAGACGCCGTCCTGGCGCGCGTTGAAATCGACCCGATTGGTCTCGTTGATCTGGTAGCCGAACGAGCCGGCCGCGCCGCCGCGGTTCCAGTTGGTGTTGAGCTCGCGCGCGCCGCCGCCGACGCGATAATCGCCGCGCGTCCCGCCGGACAGGCCGGCGTACCAGTCGACCCCGTTACGCACGCCGCCATTCTGTATCCAGCCCTGGTACTGGTCCCAGGATCCGGCGCTGCCCTGGACGAACGTGCCGGGTGCGCTGCGGCCGGTCTTCATGATGATGTTGATCACCCCGCCCATGTTC
Organism: uncultured Alphaproteobacteria bacterium; assembly: GCA_963777755.1. GTDB lineage: Bacteria > Pseudomonadota > Alphaproteobacteria > Rhizobiales > Xanthobacteraceae > DATFWC01. Next base: position 205,293 of record CAVZSC010000032.1, on the reverse strand, counting down.
TGGCTGCCGTAGATGACCGACGAGGGGCCGCGTACGATCTCGATCCGCTCGACGTCGGCGAGCGACAGCTTCGACAGGTTGGCGGTGCCGGCGCGATGACCGTTGATCAGCACCAGGATCTGGCTGCGGAAGTCGCGCCCCTGTCCGTCGCTCGCGGCGCCGCGAATGTTGAGCGAGGTCTGGCCCGCCGTCCATTCGCTCAGGAAGCCGACGGCGTTCTCGGCCAGGATGTCGGTCACGGATTTCGCCGAGGAATGCAAGATCTCCTCTTTGTCGATCACCTGAACGGTGCCGGCGAAGCGGCTGCGCGGTTCCAGCCGTGACGTGGGGGTCACAACGATCTCGTCGAGCCTCACATTCTGCGACCACGCCGGCGATACGCCAACGAAACTCCATAGCAGGATGCCCAGCCCGAGATGACGAAGGGGGGTGCTCACGTCGCGCTCCATGCGAGAACGGCGGATGTCCGGGGGATTTCGAGGCGGTGGCCGCGCGGATCGGGCCTGGCTTGCCGCCGCAGATGCGCGGCCATCTCGACCCGTCGTGCGTCGTCCGGCGGCCAGCCGAGCCGGCCGGCGAGATAGGCGGAGATCGCCTCGAGGTCGTCGACGAGGGAACGGAAGGTCCAGTCGCATGTCGCGACAGCGTGCGGCTGCTCGGCGGGCGAGAGCGCGCGCAGGACGATGTCCACGCCCGGCGTCTCGTCTTCGCCGTGCCAATGTGCCGGCAGGCAGCCGGCCAGGATCATGCCGCGCGGGCCATGCTGCGCCGGCAGCACCCAGACCACGGTGCGGCGGGCCCAAGCGCGACAGCGCGCGAGGAAACCGGATGCATCCTCGAACGGCGCCGCGATGTTGGCGGCAAGCACGGTGTCGAATTCATTCTTGCCGATCGCGGCCGTCTCCCAGCCGGACGCAATGATGGTCGGCGGCCGGTCGAGCGCGGTCAGCCGCGCCCGCATGCTCGGCGTCGGCTCGATGGCGGTCCAGCGCCCATCCGCATCGCGCAGCGCGCGTCCGAGCTGGCCGCCACCGGCGCCGACGTCGAGCAGATCGCCGACCGGCGTCGCATGCCGGCGAACGAGCGGCGCCACACGCGCGACGTAGTCGGAGGTGTCGATGGCGGCGGCGTAGATCGCAACCGGATCGATCGGGCCCAGCGCGGCCGCGCGCTGAACCGGCGACTCGGCGGCCACTGGCCGGCTCTTCAAGGGAAAGGCGGACACCCAAAGCCCCACGGCAAACGTCTCGACGTCACCGCGAAGGAGCCGCCCCGTACGTTTCCCGCTTGGTGCGGGCTCGCCTCGGTGCGGCCTTCTCGATCGGGACACCCCGCCCGGCGAGCTCACGTGACCACGGTCGACGGCAGGTCTCCTGGCTTGCGGGTCCTCGCCTTCCATCGCCTTCCCGGGATGCCGGATCCCAGTGGCTCTTTTGCGGAAGGCTCTCCGCTCACAGTTGCGGGGGCAGCCACGGCTGAGGACGAGGAATCGTCCTTACCGTGTTCCCTTTTGATCCCCGAGGGGAACCGTCGCACCGATGCTAGGAAGCGGCCTCGGTTGGAGTCAATCGCTGTCGCGCGCCGTCGCGAGCGACGCGGAGCAAAATTGCCGACCGTTGTAGAAGGGACACACGTTCGCCGCGCGCCTGCCGACTGTATCGATTTCATCGGAAAATGCGTCAGTCCGGGATGGCGAGGTCCACCAGCAGCGCGTGCTGCTGGCCGCCATACGCGTCGCCGTCGTCGCGGCTGCCCTGCGGATAGGGGCGCGGGATCGAGATCTTGATCGCCTTGGCGGCATCGTGCTCGAAGAACAGGATGTCCTCCTCGGGCACCTGGTAGAGCGCGGCGAACTTCGCCTTGGTCAGCACGCGCGCGGCGAGGACCTTGCGATAGGCGTCCTCGCTGTCGAACATCACGTCGAAGGTCAGCGTGAACGGCCCGGCGTTCTTCGAGCGGATCAGGCGCGCGAGCTCCCCCAGGGTGGCCATCGTTCAGACCTCCAGGAATTCGGTGCGGAACATCTCGGTCGGGCTGTCCGGCACCACGATGTGGTTGAGGTTGAACCGGTACACCGGCCCGCGATTGACGTGCGAGGGCGCCATCGGGAAGGCGATGCCGCTGATCAGCCCGCGCCATTCCGGGATCGGATAGTGCAGGGCGAAATGCGCGAAGGTCTTGGCGATCGCGTCGGTGGCGGCCGCTTCCTGCGTGGTGATGGTGAACAGGAGGCCGATCTCGTGGCCGACCTCGTGCGCCTTGGGCTCGAGCTTGCCCATCACGCCGTCGCGGCCGTAGACGCGCACGTGGATGTCGTAGTCGTCACCCCCGAGCCTTCCGCCGAACATCTCCTGTACCCGGACGGCGAACTTCTCCTGCATCGCCGCCAGCCAGGAATCGAGCTGGCGGATGATGTAGGGCTCGCGCACGCCGCCGATGATGATCGCCTGGTAGCCGGCGAGCTCGGCGCCTTCGAGCTTGATGGTGGTGCGGTCGGCGGCGCGGAACTCAGACCCGTAGACGCGCACGGCCCGCCCGTCGAGCGCCTCGTAGCGCGAGCCGTGCGAGTCGATCGTGCCATTCGGCTCGGTGATCAGGAACGGGTCGGCGTTCTCGTACAGCGTGTGCGAGGCGACGCTCTGCGGCGTGCACGCCACGTCCATGTCCATCGGCTCGACGTCGAAATGGTCGTCGCGGATCCATGCCATGATGCTGTCCGGCCGCTTGCGCTGGACCACGCAGGCGGTGCCGCACTCCAGGATCTTCGCCGCGTGCCAGGCGGGGCCCGCACCGGCCCCCCGCATCAACGGCACGGTGGAGAACAGCGAGGTATCGGACGCGCGCCCGGCGAGCACCACGTGCGCGCCCTTGTCGATCGCCGCGGCGATCGGCTCGTGCCCCATCATGCCGACGATATGCGCGCTGCGGTCGATCACCTGCTCGCTGATGGGCGGCGCCGGATTGAGCGGAATGATGCGCCCCTCGCGCAGGCGGCGCTTCAGATAGGCCTTGTCCTGCTCGCTCCGCACCAGGGCGAGGCGGAAACGCAACCCCTCCTCGCGGGCGATCTCCAGCGCGATGTCGCGCATCCAGTCGACACCCGCGTCGCCGCCGCCGAACCCGCAGGAGCCGACGATCAGCGGCACGTCGATGCGGTCGCGCCCGCGCAGCATCAGCCGCAGGTCGCGCTTGGTGCCCTCGCGCGAGAAATGCGGCTCGCCGCTGCCGAGATGCGCCGGACCGGCATCGGTCGAGCCGCCGTCGCAGGCGATGACGTGCGGCTCGAGCGAAATCCCGCGCTCGAGCGAGGACTCGAGGAACCCCGAGCCGATCTGGCCGGACGCCGACAACACCCGCACTTCCGTCATGTTGGCACCCCTGCGTTTCCTGTCTGCACGCAGATACGAGGCCCGTATCCGCTCATCCCAGCTCCTTCAAGGCCTGCTCGACGAAGCGCGTGTCGATGACGCGATCGACATTGGGCTCGGCCTTGATCGCGCCGGCTTGCCGGTAGACCGGCAGCAGCGCCTTGAAATCCTCGCGCCGGAAGCCGCCGTCGTTCGGCCATGCCTTGATGTCGCGCGAGAGCTTCTGCCAGATCGGCCTGAGGTCGTCGTCGGTCGCCTTGCCGGCATCGGTTACGGTGGCGTGCTTGCGGAAGCCCGCGGCGAAATAGTCGAACTCGGCATTGGTCCGGCGGAACGCCGTGATCATGGCCTTGTTCAGGTCGACGGCGGCGCGTTGGTTCTCCGCCTTGTCGAGCCACTTGGCCTGCACCAGCCACGCCTGCGAATACCAGGTGCTGAACGTCTGCCACGGCTCGATCATGATCTTGTAGTTGCCCTGCTTTACGATCGCCTCGGCCTGATCGAAATGCACCGGGACGGCCGCGACGCGGCCGCCGAGCAGGGCCCGCATGCGCGAGCCCGAGCCACCGATCTCCACGATGGTCGTGTCGTTGAGGTCGATATTGTGACGGGCCAGGATCCCGCTGAGGATCACGTAGATGAAGTCGCCGCGCGAGTTGAGCGCGATGGCATTGGCCGGGTTCTTGAAATCCGCGTAGCTCTTGACCTTGTCGGCATTGACGACCAGCACCTGGCTGGTGCTGTTGTAGACGAGGCCGATCAGCCTGATGTCGGCGCCGGCCTCGCTGGCGCGCAAGGTGGAGACCACGTCGGCATCCCCCACCTCGGCCGAGCCCGCCACGATCGACTGGGTGATGACCTGCATCGACTCGATGCGGTCGCCTTTGATCGCGCCGTAGCCGAGCTTGGGCAGCTCGTCGCGGATAGCGATCAGCTCGGGCATGTGGATCGCCAGGCTGAAGCCCTGGAGCTGAAAGTGCAGCGAGCGGCCGGCCTGGGCGAAGGCACGCGGGATGCGGGGCGCCGCCAGCCCGCCGCCCACGCCGGCCGCCATCATTCCCAGGACTTGTCTGCGAGAGTGGGTCACGTGTTTCCTCCAGGTCGATATTGGTCTGCCGTGCGCCTCACACATGCGCTCCCTTTTTCAAGGACTGCCAGATCTCGCGGCGCATCTGCAGGAACTCCGGCGCGCTCTTGATCTCCTCGCGGCGCGGGCGACCGAACGGCACATCGATGATATGCTCGATCCGACCCGGGCGCGGCGACATCACGACGATGCGGTCGGCGAGATAGAGCGCCTCCTCGATCGAGTGCGTCACGAAGATCACGGTCTTGCGCTGCCGGTCCCAGATGTCGAGCAACTCCTCCTGCAGGAGGTCGCGCGTCTGCACGTCGAGCGCGCCATAGGGTTCGTCCATCAACAGGATGCTCGGGTTGATGGCGAGCGCGCGCGCGATGCCGACGCGCTGCTGCATGCCGCCGGATAGCTCGTGCGGGTAGGCCTGCTCGAAGCCGGTGAGGCCGACGAGATCGACATGCTCGCGGGCGATCTCCAGCCGTTCCTTGCGGCCGACGCCGGCCACCTCGAGCCCGAACGCCACGTTGTCGATCGTCGTGCGCCAGGGAAACAACTCGAAGCTCTGGAACACCATTCCCCGGCCGTGCCCGGTCGTGCCGGTGACGTCTTCGTCGTCGAGGATGATCTGGCCGCGGTCGCAGCTTTCGATGCCGTCGATGATGCGGAGCAGGGTGGACTTGCCGCAGCCTGACGGCCCGAGCAGCACGAGGAACTCGAGCTCGGCGACCGACAGCGAGAAGCCCTCCAGCACCGGCAACGTCTTGGCGCCGTCGCCATAGGACTTGGAGACGTTGCGCACCTCGAGCTTGGTCGCGCTCGCGTTCATCGCGCCTCTCGCATCACAGATTCACTCGCTGCTGCTCGTACCACGGCGCCAGCCGGCGGCCGCTTTCGCGCAGCAGCCCGTTGAACACGAGACTGACGATCATCAGGGTCAGGAGCAATCCGAGCAACGGGCCGGTCCCGATCAGCAGGCCCGACCGATGCACCAGGCCGCCGTAGCCGATGATGACGAACATCTCGGCCAGCACCATGGCGCGGATGGCATGCACCAGGCCGATGCGGGCGCCGGTCATCAGGTACGGATAGAGCGCCGGCATGATCACCTTCCAGAAGATCTGCAACCGCGTCGCCGAGAACGAGCGCGCCGCCGCGATCTGCTGCGGATCGATGCCGCGCGCCCCGTTGTAGGTGGTGAGCACAATGTACCAGACGCTGGCCAGGAACACGAGCGTCACCCGCAGCAGGAGCCCGGTGCCGAGCATCATGATGAGGAGCGGAATGAGCGCCGCCGTCGAGGTGACGACGAACATGCTGACCCACGGGCGGAAGATCGCGTCGGCGAGACGCGAACGCCCCATGAGCACGCCGAGCGGCATGCCGACCGTGCAGGCGAGGAGGAAGCCGATCGCCATTTGCCGCAGCGAGAAGGCGAGCTCGCGCAGCATGTCGCCCTGCGCCAGCAGGCCGACATAGTCGACAGCGACGACCGACGGCGCCGCCAGCAGAGCCGGGCCAAGCGCGCGGCCCGCGGCCTCCCAGACGAGCCCGAACAGCGCGATGCCGGTTGAGCCGAGGACGACGTTGCGGAGCTGCGGCACCGGCTCAGCTCCGCACGTGCCAGCGCAGCAGGCGGCCTTCGAGCGCGTCGATGGCCGACTGGGCGAGGAGGCCGAGGACGCAGACGAGGACAACGACCGACAGCACGGTGGCGCTGTCGAAGTTCTGGGCTCCCCGCTTCATGATGGCGCCGAGGTTGACGGCGGCGAAGAACAGCTCCGCGGTGATCATGCCGTTGATGGCGCGGGCGGAGCCGACGCGCAGCGCCGCGAACAGGAACGGGGTGAGCGCAGGAAGCACGACCAGCCGGAAGCGTTGGCCGTAGGAGGCGCCGAACGATCGTCCGACGTCCATGAGCGCGGGACGTACGTCCCGCGCCCCGGCGATGATCACCACCAGGATATCGAACACGCTCATCAGGAAGACGAGCGCGATGCGCGCCTCGAGGAACAGGCCGAACCAGATGATCAGGAAGGGAATGAAGGCAACCGGCGGGATTGCGTAGAGCGCGCTGATCAACGGCTCGAACATGCGGCTGAGCAGGGAGGAGCGTCCGATGACGATGCCGAGCGGCACCGCGACCGCGAGGCTCAGCGCAAAGCCGATGGCGAGCTGGGTGAGCGAGCCGGCGAGCGCCGCGAGCAGGTGGGCGACCCAGGCGGGGTCGGCGAAGCGTGCCAATACGGCGGAAGGTGCCGGCAGGATCAGCTCGGATACTTGCCCCGCCGCCACCTGCCACAGCGTCAGGCCGACGACGACCGACAGGAGGGACACGGCGCGGTCGCCGGCGAGAACGCCTGCGATGATGCCACGCTCACGGCGCTCGACCGTGCTTGCCGAAGTTGTCGACGTTTCCACCCTGACGCGTTCCACCCGCTAGTGCTCCGATTCCGAATTTCGCATCACTTCGCGGCAGACTCTACCGCGAAATTCGGAATCAAAGGAGCACTGGCAATATCAATGCTTCTAGTGCGGCTTATGGATTTGCAGTTCCTACATGAGATTGCCGTGAGCCGGGAGGAACTGCAAATCCGCCGCACTAGTCCGTGCTACGTGTTGCCTTGGACGGCCGCCTTGTCTAGTTGTCTAAACCAAGACAAGGGGATGGAAATGCCTGCACGACGAGCAACGCCGGCGTGCGCTGCCGTCACGCGATCGTCGAATCCAGGAGAGCGATGTGCTGTTCGAGCCCCCCAGGCGGATCAAGAGCGAAGTCTTTTCCCAGTTGCCCGAGCACCTGCGGGTAAAGAATTGCCGCTCGGGCTGGGCATTCGGCCGGCACGGCGAGCTGCATTCGTTCCTGGAAGGGCCGTCGTTCGATCGCGCCGGCAATCTCTACCTGGTCGACATCCCGTACGGCCGCATCCTGCGCGTGTCGCCATCGGGCGACTGGAGCGTGGTGTGCGAGTACGACGGCTGGCCGAACGGCCTAAAAATCCACCAGGACGGTCGCGTCTTCATCGCCGATCACCGGCGCGGCATCTTGGTGCTCGATCCCGCCAAGGGCGCCGTCGAGCCTGTGCTCGAGAATGTTCGCCGCGAGGGGTTGCGGGGTCTCAACGACCTGATCTTTGCGGCGAACGGCGACCTCTATTTCACCGACCAGGGACAGACCGGGCTGCAGGATCCGAGCGGACGCGTGTACCGGCTGCGGCGCGACGGCAACGTCGATTGCCTGATGGAAAACATTCCGAGCCCCAACGGGCTGGTGCTGTCCAAGGACGAGAGGACGCTGTTCGTCGCGGTGACGCGCGCCAACCAGGTGTGGCGGCTGCCGCTGCATCCCGACGGCACCACGTCGAAGGTCGGTACCTTCATCGCGCTGTCGGGCGGCCTTGCCGGCCCCGATGGAATAGCGATCGACGACGAGGACGGGCTGGTGGTCGCCCACTGCGGGCTCGGCGCGGTGTGGCTGTTCAATCGCCTGGGCGAGCCGCAATACCGGGTCGAGTCGTGCGCCGGGGTCTCGACCACGAACGTCGCGTTCGGCGGAGGCGATGGCAAGACCTTGTACATCACCGAATCCGACACCGGGACTGTCCTGCGCGCCGAAGTGCCGGTCAAAGGCCGCATGATGTACTCGCACATGTCGGCGGGCTGACCGTGCTATAATCGGCCGCTGGGCAGGGCCTGCCACGGGACGGTGCATGCGGATATCGATGCTCGCTGTCGCACTGCTGGCAATTGCCGGGCCGGCGAGGGCGCAAACCGCGCAGGTCTTCGGCACGCTCGGCTACCTTTCGGAGTGGAAGGTCTCGGCCGACGTCGTCCAGACGGTCGTCGCCGGCCGGAAGGAATTCGCCGGGCCCGTTGTTGTCACCCATGTCGGCGTGTGCACGCCCGGGCGCCCGGTCGAGATGGCGGGCGAGATCCGTTACCAGATCACCGGGTGGACGCGGCGGCGGATGAAAGCCACCCTGGTGCTCGACGGCGTCGAATGCGGCTTCGATGCGACCCTGTCGGATCGCTACGAGGGTGCGCTGTCGTGCCCGCAGTGGCGCGGCGTGCCGTTCAGCCTGTCGGTCAAGCCGCCCGAATGACGGCGCTCCCGCGGAAGGCAGGTCAGGGGATCGGCTCCACCGTGAACCACCTCTCTGCCTTCATCGCCACCTCGTAGCGTCCGGATCACTTGGCCATCTTGCAATTGCCCAGCAAACCGCGGCGCGCTACTCGCCCAGGCAGACCTGACGTCCGGCTGCCGCGGAAATCGGTGTGACGCAACTTTCTTTGCGCTATCATGCAGCCGGCGAGGCGGCTGAGTGGCAGTGCCGTCGCCGCACTGTGTCGCAATAGAGACATCCACGATCGATAAGCACAGCTCATCGTCGCCGGGTCGGGGGAGGGTATCATGAGAAAAATCGTGCTCGCGTTGGCCTTTGCGGTCGTCGCGGCGATCGCGTCGCGCGCGCCCGCGCAGGCTGCCGACGTGATCTGCTACAACTGTCCGCCCGAATGGGCCGACTGGGCCTCGATGCTCAAGGCGATCAAGGCCGATCTCGGCTACGACATTCCGTTCGACAACAAGAATTCCGGCCAGACGCTGTCGCAGCTCATCGCCGAGAAGGCCAATCCGGTCGCCGACATCGCCTATTACGGCGTCACCTTCGGCATGAAGGCGAAGACGGCGGGCGTCATGGATGCCTACAAGCCGAAGGGGTGGGACGGGGTTTCCGCCGGGCTGAAGGACGCCGACGGCTATTGGACCACGATCCATTCGGGAACGCTCGGGCTGTTCGTCAACCGCGACGCGCTGGGCGGCAAGCCAGTTCCCGCCTGCTGGAAAGATCTCCTCAAGAGCGACTATCGCGGGATGGCCGGCTATCTCGATCCCTCGTCGGCGGCGGTCGGCTATGTGGGTGCGGTCGCCGTCAACCTCGCGCTCGGCGGCTCGGTGAAGGAGTTTTCCCCGGCCGTCGCTTTCTTCAAGGACCTGCAGAAGAACCAGCCGATCGTGCCGAAGCAGACATCCTATGCGCGCGTCGTCTCCGGCGAGATCCCGATCCTGTTCGACTACGACTTCAACGCCTATCGGGCGAAATACACCGAGAAGGGCAAGTTCGAGTTCGTCATCCCGTGCGAAGGATCGGTCGTCTTCCCTTACGTGTCCGGTCTGGTGAAAGGCGCCCCGAACAAGGCCAAGGCCGAGAAGGTGCTCGACTATCTGCTCTCCGACAAGGGCCAGGCGATCTGGACCAACGCCTATCTGCGTCCCGCCCGGGCGATCCCGCTGCCGGATGCCGTGAAGGCCAAGTTCCTGCCCGACGGCGACTATGCGCGGGCAAAGAGCGTCGACTGGGCGGAGATGGAGCTGGTGCAGAAGGCGTTCACCGACCGCTATCTCGCCGAGGTGCGTTGAGGCATTCTGCGATGTAGCGCAACCGATCACCCATGCCGGCCTTGATGGTGCTGCCGAAGTCGCTGCGCGTCTCGCACGCGGCATTCTGGCGCATCTGCCTCATGCCGCTCGCCGTGGTTGTCGGAGCGTTCTTCGTGTTGCCGATGGCGCAATTGATGGTCGTCGGCGCGAGCGGCGAGACCGGTCTTTCCGCCTACGCGGCGATCCTGCTGGCGCCGCGCTATCGCGCGACACTAATCAACACGGTGCTGCTGGCGGCCGCGACGACGGCCGCAACTCTCCTCATCGCCACCATTGCGGGCCTGTTCCTGCAGCGCCACCGCTTTCCCGGCCGCGCCGTGCTGATCGCGATGCTCACCTTTCCGCTCGCGTTCCCCGGCGTGGTGGTCGGCTTCATGATCATCCTTCTGGCCGGCCGCCAGGGCCTGATCGGCGACCTCACCAACCGCCTCATGGGCGAGAAGCTGGTGCTCGCCTATTCGCTGCACGGCCTGTTCCTCGGCTACCTCTATTTCTCCATTCCGCGCGTGATCCTCACCATCATGGCGGCGGTCGAGAAGCTCGATCCCGCGCTGGAGGAAGCCGCCCGCGCGCTCGGGGCCGGCCCGTGGGCGGTGCACCGGGACGTCATCCTCCCGGCGCTTCGCCCGGCCTTCGTCGCCTCCGGGGCGATCGCGTTCGCGACCGCCATGGGCGCGTTCGGCACCGCGTTCACGCTGGCGACCAACATCGACGTGCTGCCGATGCTGATCTACACCGAGTTCACGCTGTCGGCGAATATCGCCATGGCGGCGGCCCTGTCAGTCGGGCTCGGTCTGGTGGCGTGGGCGATCCTCGCGCTCGCCCGCTCGGTCAGCGGCGGTGCGGTCGCGGCGGCGGGGTAGCACATGTTCCGGCGAAGTGGGTACCGGTTCGCCGACAAGAACATGCGCCAAGCAAGAATCTACAGCCATTTCCGATCGAGTGGCTGGGGAGATGTGATTCAGTTCGATCGGAAATGGCTGTAAACGATGCGCGACCGTCTCATCTTCCTCGGCCAGCTCCTCTTCACCCTCGCGGTCGCCGCCTTTCTCATCGTGCCTGCGGTCCTGTCGATGATGGCCGGCGTCACCGTCAACTATTTCCGCGGCATCGCCTCGGGCGTCACCTTGCAATGGGTGATGCAGGTGTGGGACCTCTACGTCGGGACGATCGCGCGCTCGTTTCTCATCGCCGGTGGGACACTCGTCGTGACGCTTATCGTCGGCGTCCCGGCGGCCTATGCGCTGCACGTGCGCGGCGGCCGGCTCGCCCGCATGGTCGAAGAGATCATCACATTGCCGCTCGCCGTTCCCGGCCTCGCCATCGCGCTCGCCCTGCTGCTCACCTATGGAGGGTTCAGCGATTTCCGCCGGTCCTGGCTGTTCATCCTCGCCGGCCACGTCGTGTTCACGCTGCCGTTCATGGTGCGCGCGGTGATGGCGGTGCTGGCGGCGTTCGACGTCAAGACACTCGATGAAAGCGCGGCCTCGCTGGGGGCCGGACCGTGGCGCCGCTTTCGCGACGTGATCGTGCCGAATGCGCGGCCGGGCATCCTGGCCGGCGCGCTGTCCGTGGTCACGCTGTCGCTCGGCGAGTTCAACCTGACCTGGATGTTGCACACGCCGCTCACCAAGACACTTCCCGTCGGGCTCGCCGACAGCTACGCATCGATGCGCCTGGAGGTCGCCTCCGCCTACACGCTGGTGTTCTTCGTGATGATCATCCCGCTGCTCGTGGCGATGCAGCTCTTCGCGGACCATGCCGGCGCCCCGGGGGCGCGGCGATGAGCGGCAGCGGCGGCGTGGCGGTCGACCTCGAGGCTTGCGCCAAGACCTTCGGCGACGGCACCCGCGCGCTCGAGCCGCTGACACTCGCCGTCGCGCGCGGCGAGACGGTGGTCTTCCTCGGGCCGTCGGGGTGCGGCAAGACCACCCTGTTGCGCATTATTGCCGGCCTGGAGACGCCGGATGCGGGCGGGCGCGTGCTGTTCAGCGGCATCGACGTGACGCGCGTCCCGATCGAGCAGCGCAACGTCGGCATGGTGTTCCAGTCCTACGCGCTGTTCCCCAACATGAGCGTGGCCGAGAACATCGGCTATGGGCTCAAGATCCGCGGCGTCGCCGCAAAGGAGCGGGCGGCTCGCGTCGCCGAGCTCGTGCAGCTCACCGGCATCGCCGGCCTGGAGCACCGGCGGATCGATCAGCTCTCCGGCGGCCAGCGCCAGCGGGTGGCGCTGGCGCGGGCGGTGGCCATACGCCCGAGCGTGCTGCTGCTCGACGAGCCGCTCACCGCGCTTGACGCGGCCCTGCGCGACCGGCTGCGCGGCGAGCTCGACCGCCTGCTGCGCATGCTCGGGATCACCACAGTGTACGTCACCCACGACCAGGCCGAGGCGATGGCGCTCGGCGACCGCATCGTGGTGATGCGCCACGGCACGATCGCCCAGGTGGGGTCGCCGCGCGACATCTATTTCGCTCCGGAGAGCCGCTTCGTCGCCGAGTTTGTCGGCGCGGCCAACATCCTGGAGGCGACCGCCGAGAATGGGCATCTGGTGTTGCCCGGCGGACGCTTGCGCGTGCCCGAGAACGCCGCCGGCCCCGTCGTCGCCATGGTGCGCCCGGAAGCAATCGGCATCGTCGCCGCCGACGGCGCCAATCTGTGCGGGCGCGTCGACGCGGTGAGCTTCGTCGGCGACCGGCAGCGGCTGATCGTGAGCGGCGCCGCCGACCGGGCGCTCACGGTCGACGTGGCAAATGGGCTCGCCGTCAAGGTGGGCGAGCGCGTCGGCCTTGCGATCGCGCCGCAGGCCATCCGGCTGCTACCAGGAGACCGGCCGTGATGGAGCCCAGGATTCTGGTGGCGCAGATATCCGACCTGCACATCAAGCGGCCGGGCGCGCTGGCCTACGGCAAGGTCGATACCGCGGCGGCGCTCACGCGCTGCGTAGCCGAGCTCAATCGTTTCGCACCGCGTCCGCAGCTGGTGGTCGCCTCCGGCGACCTGGTCGACACGCCGACCGCGGAGGAATACGAGCACCTCGCGCGACTGCTTGCGCCGCTGCAAATTCCGCTCGCCGTCGTTCCCGGAAATCATGATGACCGCGCGCTCCTGCGCGCGGCTTTCGCGGACCAGCCTTACGCGCCGGCGACCGACGCGCTCAACCTTGTGCTGAAGGTCGGCCTGCTCGATGTGGTGCTGATCGATTCGAGCGTCCCCGGTGCGCCGCACGGCCTCCTCGATGCCCAGACCTTGCGCTGGCTCGACGCGACGCTTGCAGCCGATGCGACGCTGCCGGCGCTCCTCTTTCTGCATCACCCGCCGTTCGTGACCGGCATCGCCCACATGGACCGGCAGAACCTGACCAATGCGGGCGAGCTCGCAGTCGTGCTCGCGCGCCATGGGCGCGCCCGGCTGGTCGCGGCGGGCCATGTGCATCGCGCCACGACGACGCTGTTCGCCGGGATCGCGGCGACGATCTGCCCGGCGCCCAGCCACGCGGTGGCGCTCGACCTCGACGGGCGCTACGCGCCTGCCTTCATGGTCGAGCCGCCGGCATTCCACGTGCATGCTTGGGTTCCCGGCGCGCCGTTCGGCGATATCGTGACGCATCTGGTGCCGATCGGCGACTTCGACGGGCCGCATCCGTTCTTCGATGCCGACGGCAAACTGCTGTAGGAGACCGCGTGGAGATCGGGCTTTATACGTTCGGCGAGCTGGCGCCGCAGGGGAGCGACGGACGGCGCATCAGCGCCGAGCAGCGCCTCAAGGAGGTGCTTGCTGCCGCGAGGCTGGCCGACGAAGCCGGGTTCGATGTCTTTGCCCTGGGTGAGCATCACCGGCTCGATTTCTCGATCGCCGCCACGCCGGTCGTGTTGGCCGCGGTCGCGCAGGTGACGGCGAACATTCGCTTGGCGAGCGCCGTGACGGTTCTTCCCACCGCCGACCCCGTAAAGGTGTTCGAAGACTTCGCCACCGTCGACCTCCTATCGGGCGGACGCGCCGAGGTGATTGCCGGCCGCGGCGTCTTCACCGAGTTCGTTTCCCCTGTTCGGCTACGACCTGGCCGACCAGGACGCGCTGTTTGCCGAGAAGCTCGACCTCCTGCTCAAGCTCAACGCGGCCGAGCGCGTCACCTGGCAGGGACGCTTTCGCCCCGCCCTGCACGATGCGCCGATTCCACCGCGCCCGCTGCGCGGCAGACTGCCGATCTGGGTCGGCACCGGCGGAACGCAAGCCAGTGTCGTCAGAGCCGGAACCCTGGGATTGCCGCTGGCGCTCGCCAACATCAGCGTGCCGCCGGCACGCTTTGCCCCGCTGATCGAGCTCTACCGCAAGACCGGCGTAGAAGCCGGCCACGAGGCGCGTGACCTCAAGGTGGGGGTCGCGACCCACCTGCACGTCCAGAGGGACTCGCAGGATGCGATGAAGACGTTCTATCCCCACTACGCCGGCTATTTCCGCAATCATTCGGCGGATCCGTATCGGACCCGGGAGATTTCGTGGAGCGACTACGAGCAGCTGGCTTCGCCCGAGGGCGCGCTGTTCGTCGGCAGCCCGCAGCAGATCATAGATAAGGTTCTCTACGAGCATCGGTTGTTCGGCCACCAGCGCTTCATCGTCCAGATCGACATCGGCGGCATGCCTTATGCCAAAGTTGCCGAAGTGATCGAGCTGCTGGCGACACAGGTGGCGCCGGTGGTGCGACGGGAGCTCGCCGCGCGTTGAGGATGGCCAGGATATGCACGCGTTCCTTCGCATTGTGACGCTTGTCGTCGTCCTCGCGATGCCTGTGCCAGGGCGGACGGAGGGGCCCTCGAATTGCGTGGACAATTGCCTGCAAGCCGGCGGGAATATCTTCTCCTGTGCGACGCAGTGCCGAGCGACCAGCGAGGCGCAAAAGAAATCACCGCCTTCTCGATCACGGCACGACATCAAAGCCTCACCAACCATCAACCGACCCAGTCCTCCGCCCAAACGCCTCGAATGCAAACGCGCAGGGCAGCTGTCCTATTGCTATTGATTCAGGTCCGCAGCAGCACGAGGCCGGACATGCGTTCCCCGCGCAATCCTGTGCGCTCATAACGGGCGCGGGCTGCTCGCCTCCCGGCCTCTCAACGGGTCGCGGGCTTCGGAAAGTGTGGCCGACGACGGGCTTGCATGCCGCGGTTGGATAAAATATAGTCAGATGGCTATGCAACAGCCCGCCCGGCTCGACCGCACGTTCCACGCGCTCGCCGACGGCACGCGTCGGTCGATGATCCACGCGCTTGCCCACGGCGAGACCCGCACGGCGGGCGAGCTCGGCCGCCGCTTTCGCTCGGCCCAGCCCACGATCTCGAAGCACCTGAAGGTTTTGGAGCAGGCGGGCCTCGTCGAACGCACGATCGACGGGCGCCTCCACCGGTTTCGGCTTCGCCGTCAGGCCCTCGACGAGGCGGCGGGTTGGATCGAACGTCACCGGGCGTTCTGGTCAGGAGCGGTCGGTCAACTCGACCGGCTGTTGTCGGAGATCACGCGTGATGACGATACCCGGTGACGATCGCGTCGAGGTGCGCCGACATCTTGCCGCCACCCCGCAGCAGGTGTTCGCCTGCTTTGCCGAGGCGCGCCTGCTCACGCGCTGGTTGACGCCGGCGCCCGAGATCAGGCTCACGGTCCTCGAGCTCGATTTCCGCCAAGGCGGCGGCTATCGCTTCGCGTACCATCTTCCCGACGGGCGAACGGTCATCGTGGGCGGTCTCTACCGGACGATCGAGCCGCCTTCTCGGATCGTCTTCTCGTGGATCATCGAGCCGCCCGACGAGCACGCCGGCATCGACTCCCTGGTGACCGTCACCATCGAGTCCGAAGACGGAGGAAGCGCACTCACGATCCGTCATGAGCGGCTGCTGCGCACCGATGCGGTCGCACGCCATCGCGAGGGCTGGCATGGTGCCCTCGACCATTTGACCGAGGTGCTCGAGTCGAAGGGATCCGTGTCATGACATCCGAAGAGAATCTCGCTTCACGGGTGCGCGGCGCGCTTGCGCACGCCGATGACGTGCGGGAGGTGAAGATGTTCGGCGGGGTCGGCTTCATGCTGAACGGGAACATGGTGGCGGCAGCCTCGAAGCGCGGCCTCCTTGTGCGTGTCGGCAAGGATCGCCACCGCGATGCGCTGACCCGTCCCGGCACGCGCCCCATGGAGATGCGAGGCCGGGTGATGGAGGGCTACGTCTACGTCGAACCCGCGATCCTCGACGACGAAAGCCTGCGGGACTGGATCCGGCTCGCCGCCGCGTTCGTCGAGACCCTGCCGCCGAAGCAAACGAGCGCAAGTCGGAGACGGACGAAAGGAAGCCGAAAATGACAATTCGCCTGGGGCTGGCCGCTCTCGCCTATCTGGTGCCGAGCTTCGCGCTCGGTTTCGTCTGGCATCTGATCCTGTTCAAAGAGCACTACGCGGCGCTCGCGATCTATCGAGCCGACATCATCGTGCCGTTCGGCTTTCTGTCGATGCTGGTCCAGGCGATCGCCTTCGGCTTCGTCTATGAACGGGTATTCTTCCAGCCGACCGGCACTGTGCTGACGCGCGGCCTGTCATATGCCGCCTTCGGCGGTCTGCTGTCATGGAGCTTCACCACGCTCGCGGTGGCCGCCAAGAACGTGATGACGTCGGTTCCGGATTATCTCATGATCGAGACGGCATTCACCGCGGTGCAGTGGATCATCGTCGGGCCGCTGACGGCCCTTGCATGCGCGAGTGGCATGGCGGGAAAGGAGCCGGCACGCGCCTAGCTCTCGATCAGCTCGCGCAGCTCGACTGACGCAACCCAGCGCGACGCGGCCGACGGCGCATCGGCATTCCCGACGATCAGGATTTCGGGAGCCGGCGACGCTTCGGGTTGGCCGCCGGGTCGGGGAGGGCGCGCAGCTCGACCATCGCGGTGAGAGCGGCATCGCGGGCGCGGGTCAGAAAATCGAGCAACAGGGCGAGCTCGTCGTCCCGATAGCGCGAGAGCGCCGCCATGGCGGCGCGTTCCATCGGCTCGAACAGCGGCGCAACGCGTTCCTCGACCGCCGGAAGGGCACGGACCAGGATCTTGCGGCGGTCGATGGAGTCGCGTTCGCGCCGAACAAGGCCCGCACGCTCCAGCCGGTCGATCACGCCCGTGATCGCGCCCGTGGTCAGCCCCGTCGCCTGGGCCAGCGCGCCGGCCACCACCGGCCCGCGCAGCACGTGGTCGAGGCATTCGAGATCGGTGCTGTTCATGCCGAGCCGCCCGGCTACGGCCTGGCTGTACAGCACGCCCTGACCGCTGGCATCGCGCATCGCCGCGTTGAGCGCAGCAACCAGCTCCTGTCGGGTCTTGCGCCTGCTTGACATCATTCGCCGATTCCCTTAGTTACTAAATATCTTAGAAAATAAGATATCAGGAGACCACCATGGACGCTGCGATTGCGCGGAATGCGAGGCCGTACAAAGGGATCCCGATGGAAGGCATGCTCGCGACCTGGTACGCCCGGAACACGGCGAAGAGTCTCGCCGAATTCCACGATTGCGCCAAGC
The DNA here is from genome assembly GCA_963777755.1 of uncultured Alphaproteobacteria bacterium. Classification (GTDB taxonomy): domain Bacteria; phylum Pseudomonadota; class Alphaproteobacteria; order Rhizobiales; family Xanthobacteraceae; genus DATFWC01. The sequence continues at coordinate 187,861 of CAVZSC010000032.1, read as the reverse complement.
GCATCGCCGCCGGCCTGGCCCCGGGCGGCCGGGTGCTCGAAATCGCCCCCGGCCCGGGTTATCTCGCGATTGAGCTCGCTCGGCTCGGGCCTTACCGGATCACCGGTGTCGACATCAGCCGCTCGTTCGTCCGCATTGCCGCCGGGAATGCGGCAGGCGCCGGCGTCGAGGTCGACTTCCGGCACGGTGATGCGGCGGCTTTGCCGTTCGCAGCCGATTCGTTCGATTTCATCGTGTGCCGCGCGGCTTCAAGAATTTTGCCGACCCGGTCGGGGCACTACGCGAGATGTATCGCGTGCTGCGACCGCACGGTCGTGCGTTGATCATCGACATGCGCCGGGACGCGCCGAACGACGCGATTACCGACCAGGTGGCGAAAATGCATCTCGGCTGGATCGACGCGCTGATGACCAGGGCGATCTTGTCCTCGCTGAGGAAGCGCGCCTATGCGAACAGCGATTTCGTCCGGATGCTGGCCGCGACGCCGTTCGGAAGCGGAGATATCGTCGAGCAACCACTGGGTCTCGAGATCCGGCTGGTCAAGTGACGGCGGGAGAGGGGGCCGCGATCAGCGCGTTGAGCTCGCGCACCAGCGCGCCGTCCGGGCGCGCCAGCTCGTCGAGGATGGAGAAATGGTGCAGGCCGGGCAGCACCGTGAGGTGCACCGGCAGGTCGCGGGCACGGGCCGCGTCGGCGAAGTCCTGCGATTGCCGCCGCAGCTCGGGCAGCTCGTCGCCGCCGACCGCGAGCCGCAGCGGCGCCTTGACGTTCGCCAGATGCCGCAATGGGCTGAGATCCGCGATCTCGGCCGCGCTGAGCGAGAGCTTCTCGTTGAGATAGTTCAGCGCAATCGGCTCGAGGTCGAAGATGCCGCTGATCGGCAGGCCGCCGTGGAATGCCGGATGCGATGCCACCGCGGCGGTGAGGTGGCCGCCCGCCGACCAGCCCCCGACGAACAGGCGGCCGGCATCGAAGCCGAGCGCGCCGGCTTGTCCGGCGAGGTACGTCAGGGCCGCGTGGCATTCGGCGACGATCTCGGCGAGCCTGGCCTCCGGCCCCAGCGTATAGCCGATGGTGGCGACGTCGATGCCGTGCGGCAGCGGACCGTCGGCAACGAAGGCGAACGCCTCCTTGTCGTTGCGCTGCCAGTAGCCGCCGTGGATGAACACGAACAGCGGCGCCGTAGAACGGCCGCAGGAGAAATAGTCGAGGCGGTTGCGCGGCCGGCCGGCGTACACGAGGTCGAGCCTCGCGTTCGGAAGCGAGCGCACACGTGCGCTCTGCTCCCGCCAGCGCGCGAGATAGTCCTGGCTGTCGGCGACCGCGGCGCTGTTGTTGTAGGCGGCATCGAGTTCGGGGCGCGTCATGCCGCGATAGACGAGGGCGTTGCTGTCAGGTTGCATGTCGATCCGTCATCGAGGTTTCGAGCTTGCGCGCCGGCGCCAGGTGGCTGGTGAGCCGTCGCGCCACGTCGCGCCGCACGGCGTTGAATTCCGGCGAGGAGACGTCGCGCGGGCGCGGAAGGTCGATCACGATGTCGTTCTCGATCCGGCCCGGGCCGGCGCTCATCACCAGCACGCGGTCGCCCAGCAGCACCGCCTCCTCGACCGAATGGGTCACGAACACGATGGTCACGCCGGTGCGCGCCCAGATCTGCATGAGCTCGCCCTGCAGCTGTTCGCGGGTGAGCGCGTCGAGCGCCCCGAACGGCTCGTCCATCAGCAGGATGCCGGCATTGTTGGCGAGGACGCGGGCGATGGCGACGCGCTGCTTCATCCCGCCCGACAGCTGGCTCGGGTAGCGTGCGGCGAAACGCTCGAGCCCCACCAGCCGCACGAACTCGTCGGCGATGGCATCGACCTCGCGGCGCGCGAGGGCGCGCTGGCGCGGCCCGAAGCCGATGTTCTGCCGCACCGTCATCCAGGGAAACAGCGCGTAGTCCTGGAACACCATGCCACGGTCGCGTCCTGGGCCGGCGATAGGCATCCCGTGCACCTTGACCTCGCCGGTCGTTGGCTCCTCGAACCCGGCGATGATGCGCAGGAGGGTCGACTTGCCGCAGCCCGAGGCGCCGATCAGGCAGACGAACGCGCCGGCCGCGATGTCGAGATCGATCCGGGCGAGCGCCTCGATCTCGTCGTCGCCGGTGACGAAGCGCTTGCTCACTCCCGCGACGGCGACATGGGATCTCGGGTCACGCATGGTGCTGCGGGCTCCAGGCGAGGAGACGGTTGGACACCGCCACGATGATGCGGTCGGTGATGAAGCCGCAGGCGCCGATCACGATCATGCCGGTCACCACCAGGTCGGTGCGCGAGAGCGTGCGGCCGTCCATGATCACCGAGCCGAGCCCGGTTGGAACGCCGGTCATCTCGCCGACCACGATCAGGATCCAGGCGAAGCCGTGGGCGATGCGCAGGCCGTTGAAGATCGCCGGCAGGGAGGCCGGCAGTACGACCTGGCGGAACATCGCCGAGCCCGAGCAGCCCAGCATGGCGGCGGCCTCGAACAGCCGCACGTCGACCGAGCGCACGCCGAACATGGTGTTGAGCAGGATCGGATAGAACGCGCCGAGGAAGACCAGGAAGATCGCCGCATTCGGTCCGAGCCCGAAGAAGATCATCGACAGCGGCAGCCAGGCGGTCACCGGGATCGGCCGCAACACGTTGATGGTCGGATCGAGTAGCTGGCGCAACAGCTTCATGCGTCCGATGATGAGCCCGAGTGGAATGCCGATCAGAGCGGCGAGGAAGAAGCCGCCGTAGACGCGCTGCATCGATTTGTAGATGTGGGTGAGGATGGTCGCGCTGAAGGCGTCGTCGTAGACCCCGCCGAAGGTGAAGTCGTACATCATCACCGCGACCTGGTAGGGGCTTGGGATGAGCCGCGTGCCCGTGTAGGCGACGGCGAGGTGCCACAGCACGACCAGCAGGACGGGGAAAGCGACGCCGAGCGCGACCGAGCGCAAGCGCTCGCCCAGTTGCCGGCGACCGCGTGCGGCGGCCGGCGCTTCCGGTGCGGCCTGTTCTGTTGCGTCCGAAAGCGCCGCCACGTGCTCGGTCAAGACGGTCCCCGACTGACGGCCGGCATCACTGGAACTGCTTGCTGACGAACTGGTCCAGGTCGATCATCTGGCGGATCTGCTTGTTCTCGTGCATCAGCCGCGTGTACGCCTTGGCCCGCTCCATGAATACGTCGTCGAGCTTCCACGCCAGCTCGACGTTCGGCACCGCGAGCTCCACCGAACGCTTCTGCTGGCCGAGCTTCTGTATCGCCATGTCGACGATCTCGCCCTGATGCGCCATGGCGTAATCGACCGCCTTGCGATGCATGTCGACGACCAGCCGGATGCGCTCGGGGTTCTCCTTCACCGCCTTCTGGCTGGCGGAGAGGATCATGTTGAGCGGCCCGATCGGCGTCGAGTAGGGATACTCGACCAGCCGGCCGGTTCCGTTGGCGAGGCTGATGCCTGCTGCCGGCTCGGCGCCCACATAGGCGTCGACGTCGCCGCGAGCGAGGGCCGCCGCGTGATCGCTGAACTGCAGCCGGATCGGTTGGATATCGCGGATCGTCATGCCTTCCATGCGCAGGCGCTCGAGGATCACGGCTTCCTGGGTCGAGCCCGGCCAGATCGCGACCTTCTTGCCCTTGAGGTCTTTGATCGACTTGATGTCGGTGTTGACGCCGGCCATCACCGCCATGCCGCCATTGTTGGCGTTGGCGACGATCGTCACCGGCTCGCCGGCCGCGGCGCCGAGGATGAACGCCGCGATGCCGTGGATGCAGGTGTCGACCGTGCCGGTGAGCACCGCGTTCTTGCCGTCGGTCGGGCTTTCGAACGGGATGACTTCCACCTTGTAGCCGGCGGGAACGAACCTCTCGTAGAAATAGGCGGAGATGCCGTGGATGAGCTTGAGCGTTCCCACCTTGAGGACCTTGTCCTGCGCGTGCGCGGCGGGCGCCGCCAGCAGGGCCGCGGCCGCGGCGAGGATGAGCAGGAGCGCGCGTGGGAACAGCCGAATTACCGTGTGCATTTGCGACCCCCTCCAGGGTAACGGAACGTTCTCGATGTAACCCGGCGGCGGCAGTGTACAGCATATCGCGGCACCCGTGAACCGCGAGGGGGCGCACGATGCTGGCGAGAAATTGATGCAACCTGAGGAGATGGCTCGGCTCGGCTGCCCGCGTGCGCGCGATCCATTGCTTATGGAGCGAACCATCAGGCCGCTTCGGCATTGTCCGGACGTCCCGATCTGCGCTACCGTTGCGGCAAACAGCTGGAGGACATGATGGGACTGCGATCGTCATTGCGTGCATCGCTGGTGGCCGCCTCATGCGGCGCACTCGTGGGACTTGCCCCGGGCATCGTTTCGGCCGCGACCCTGGACGTGACGGTGTTCTTCAACGAGAGCGACCTGTTCGCGACGCAGTACAAGAACTGGGCGGCCGACGTCGAAAAGCGCACGCAGGGGCGCGTCGCGCTCAAGGCGCACTATTCGGGTGCGTTGACCTCCGTGGTGGAGACCCTCAATGCGGTGCGGCGCGGCGTTGTGCCGGTGGGTTTCACCGCCGCTTCCTTCGCCTCCGGAGCGATTCCGGCGCTCGCCTATCTGGAAGCCCTCGGCGGTATGCCGAACGAGCCCGATACGCTGTTGAAGTCATATGGCGGCGTGCAGCCGACGCTTGCGGGATTGTTCAAGAAGGGCGGGGTCGAGCTGTTGTGGCTGCAGCCGAGCTTCGACGTGCTCGTCGCCTGCCGCGACAAGCACCTGAAAGTCCCGGCCGATTGGGCGGGCCTCAAGGTGCGCGCCGCGGGCCGCTGGCAGAGCGCGCAGGTGACCGCGATGGGCGCCTCGCCGGTCGCCATCAACCCGGCCGAGCAGTACCTCGCGCTGCAGAACAAGACCGTCGACTGCGTGCTCAGCGTGCCGAACCTCGTCCAGTCGCTCAAGATCTACGAGGTCGCGCCGAAGATCACCTTGCTGCGGCAGAACGTGAACCTCTCCATGTACATCATGAACCCGCAGAGCTTCGGCCAGATATCCGCCGCCGACCAGGCAGCCCTGCGCGACGCTTCGGCCGATGCGCAGGCGCGCGCGGCGGCCGAGCTCAAGGCGGCAATCGCGCGCTCGATCGACTCTCTGAAATCGGCCGGCGCCGACATCTACGCACTCTCGGACCCGGAGCTCAAAGTCGCCAAGGAGCGCATGCAGACGGCCTTCGACAAGATCGCCGAGGCTTCCGGCGAGGACGGAAAGGCGCTCGCCGCCGCGCTCAAGCCCTACTGGTGACGGCAGCCGGCGACCGCGATGCAGGCGGCGATCGACGCGCTCGAGCGCTTCACGCGGATTATCAATCGCGTCTTCGCGATTGCCGCGCGCGTGATCGTGCTGGGGATCGTCCTCGTGGTGATCCGCGAGGTGTTCTTCCGCTACGTGCTCAACGCCCCGTCGATATGGGCGATGGACGGCTCGAGCTTCGCGCTCGTCTTCGTCTTCTTCCTGGCGCTCGCGCCGGCGCTCGAGAGCGGGCATCACGTCGCCGTGGACCTGTTCGACCCGCTGGTGCCGGCGCGCCTGCGCCGGCACCAGAAGATCGCAGGCCATGTGCTCACGGTCGCGTTCGGGCTCACCCTGTTCTGGTACCTGCTCGACACGACGATCGAGGCCTTCCAGACCAATGAGATGACCTACTCGGTCATCCCGGTTCCTCTCAAATACGTCTACTGGATCGGTCCGGTCGGGACGCTCGAGTTCGTCCTGACCGCAGTGGTCCTGCTCGGGCGCGCATGGCTCGAGCGCGAGCAATCCGGCGGCGCCGGTCGCGCCCTCGCGGGCCATTGATCGGATCGGCAGGCGGGCGCCATGGCATCGTTTGGGGGATTCGCCGGCTTCATCGTGCTGCTGATCGCCCTGATGATCACCCGCGCGCCGGTCGCGGTCGTGCTCGGGATCATCGGCATCGTCGGCACCGCCGCCTTCGTGTCGACCGCCGCGCTCCAGCAGATCGCCAACATCGCCTATACGCAGTCGAGCAATTTCGTGCTCGTCGTCGTGCCGCTGTTCGTGCTGATGGGCGAGGCGCTCGCTTCTACACCCATCGGCAACGACCTGTTCCGCGCCGCGCACATGTGGCTGCGGCGGATCCCCGGCGCGCTTGCGGTCGCGACCGTGTTCGCCTGCGCGGTGTTCGCCGCCGTATGCGGCTCGAGCCCGGTCACCGCCGCCACCATCGGCTCGATGGCGGTGCCGGAAATGATCAAGCGCGGCTACGACAAGTCGCTCGCGCTCGGGACCGCGGCCGCCGGCGGCACGCTCGGGATCCTGATCCCGCCCAGCGTGCCGATGATCATCTACGGCGTGCTCACCGAGACCTCGATCGGCGACCTGTTCATCGCCGGTATCCTGCCCGGCATCATGATGGCGTTCCTGTTCTCGGCCACCGTCGTGCTCAAGGTCATGTGGCGGCCGGAGCTGGCGCCGCCGCTCACGGAGCGCACGCCGTGGCCGGTCAAGCTGCGCGCGCTCGGCTCAGTGGCGCCGGTGCTGGTCCTCTCGGTATTGGTGATCGGCTCGATCTATCTCGGCGCCGCGACCCCGACCGAAGCGGGGGCAGTGGGGGCGGCGGGCGCCATCCTGATCGCCGCCGCCATGGGCTACCTGCGCTGGCAGAGCCTCAATCGCATGCTCGACGCGACCGTGCGCACCACGGCGATGTTCCTGCTCCTGTTCGTCGGCGGCCTGTTCGCCTCGTTCGCGCTCACGCGGCTCGGGGTGCCGCAGGGCATGTCCAATTTCCTCACCAGCCTCGACGTCGCGCCCTGGGTCATCATCGTGCTGATCAACCTGCTGCTGCTGGTGCTCGGCATGTTCCTCGACCCGACCAGCATCCTGGTGATCATCGTGCCGATCTTCTTCAAGGCCGTGGTCGCGCTCGGCTACCATCCGGTCTGGTTCGGCGTCATGGTGACCATCCAGATCGAGATCGCCGCCATCACGCCGCCGGTGGGCTTCAACCTGTTCGTGCTGAAATCGGTCGTGCCCGGCGTGGAGATGGCCGATGTGGTGCGCGGCTCGCTCATCTTCATCATTCCGCTGCTGCTCGGGATCGCGCTGCTCATGATGTTTCCGCAGATCGCGCTGTTCCTGCCGTCGCTCATGAAGTAGGCCGCCGCGATGGCGGAGCCGCCTTGCAAAATGCTTATGTCTTGAAGTAATTTTGCGAAAGCCGATGCAGCGCCACACGAGGAAACCGCCCGATGCGCCCGGTGAACCTGTTCTGCTGGCACTTCATGGCCTATCCGCATCTGCCGGCGACGTTCGACCGGGACTACCCGATGGGTTGGGTGACGGTACCCAACAGCCTGTGGGACCGCGAGCGCTCGCGCGGCCTCTACCAGGAATACATCGATCAGCTGGTCTATGCCGACGAGCTCGGCTTCGACGGCATGGTGCTCAACGAGCATCACCAGACGATCTACGGCCTGATGCCGTCGCCCAACATCATCGCCGCCGCGCTCACCCAGCGGACCAGCCGCGGCAGGATCGTCATCATGGGGAACATCCTGCCGCTGCGCCTCAACCCGATGCGGGTCGCCGAGGAGTACGCGATGCTCGACAACATGAGCAACGGCCGGCTCGTCGCCGGGTTCGTGCTCGGCGGCGGGCCCGAGGCGTTCAACTACGATATTCCCCAGCCGCAGACGCGCGGCCGGTTCTGGGAAGCGGTCGACCTGATCCGGCGCATGTGGACGGAGACCGGGCCGTTCCACCACGAGGGCCCACACTTCCCGCTGCGCTACGTCAACCCGTGGCCGCTGCCGCAGCAGCGCCCGCATCCGCCGATCTGGATTCCCGGCGCGGTGAGCCTGGAGACCATGGACGAAGTCGCCAAACGCAGGCTCGACTTCTTCCTCACCTCGCGCACGCACGGCGCCGGCACCGCGCGCGCGGCGAAGCGCTTCGCCGAGGCGATCGCGCGCCACGGCGACACCTACCAGCCGTTCCGCATGGGGCTGCTCGTCTCCGTCTACGTGTCCGAGACCGACGAGCAGGCGCGCGCGGAGTCGCGCGAGAGCATCTGGTACTTCCTCAAGAACGCGCTCAAGGGCCATCTGCGCCGCGAGGGCCGCATGCTCACCTTCGGGCCAGGGGTTCCGTCGATGTCGGTGAAGTCGTTCGAGGCCTTCCTCAAGATGGCGCCGCCCGACGCCCGGATGCTCGGCGACTGCGACACCTGGGAGGAGCTCGACCAGTTCGGCTCCGTCATGGTCGGCAGCCCCGAGACCGTGCGGCGCCGGCTGTGGGACCTCATCGAGCAGGCCGAGGTCGGCAACTTCCTCATCCAGTTCCATTTCGGCAACATGGAGGATCGCCTCGTGCGCAAGAGCATGCGGCTGCTTGCGACCGAGGTGGCGCCGGCGCTGCGCCGCGACTCCGCCGAGCTGTTCGGCCGCGCTTTTCCGCAGATCGCGGACGGCATGCCGGCGGAGAGCGCCGCGTGAGGCGCGCTCTCGATATTGCGGGCCGGAGCGTCGAGGTCGCCGAGATCGGGGTCGGCGCGCCGCTACTCTACCTGCACGGGTTCGCCGACATTCATGGCGCGCGGCCGGATTGGCTGCCGTTCCACCATAGCCTCGGGGAGGAATTCCGTGTCATCGCACCCGCACACCCTGGGTGCGGCGACAGCGCCGAGGATGACCTGGCCGAGACCATGGACGATCTCGTCTTCCACTATCTGCAGGTCATCGATGCGCTCGGGTTGACCGATTTCCACCTGGCCGGCTCCTCGGTCGGCGGGTGGATCGCCGCCGAGATCGCGGTGCGCCATCGCGAGAAGGTGCGCACGCTTTCGCTCCTGGGGGCAACCGGGTTGTTCGTCCCCGGCGCGCCGATCGGCGATCTGTTCATGATGGTGCAGGCCGAGACCGGCACGCGCTACGAGGGATTGCGCCACATGCTGTTCCGCGCCGCCGACGCCCCGGAAGCGCACGCGATCTATCCGGACGGACGGATGACGGTCGAGCTGGAGACGCGCCGCTATCGCGCCTTCCGCTTCGCCTCGCGCTTCGGCTTCGCGCCGCCGTATTTCTACAATGCGAAGCTTCGTTCGCGATTGCCGCGCTTCGATCGAGCGGCGCTGGTCGTCGCGGGCGAAAGCGACAATTTCGTTCCGCGCCAGCATGCCGAAGCTTATGCGGCGGGCTTCCCCAAGGCGCAGCTGCACGTCGCGGCGGGGGCCGGCAACAGCCTCGTGGTCGAGCACGGCGACGAGGTCGCGGTGCTGCTGAAGGCGTTCGTGCAGGCGAACGGCTCCGCCCCGGACGCGGGCGCTACTGCACCGTCTCGACGTTCCGGATCATCCGCTGGAGCAGAGCCTGGACCTGCCTGACCTCCTGCTCGGAAAACCCTGTCATGGCGGTCAGGTTGCCGCGCACGCCGCAATGGGCGATCTCGTCCTTGAGCCTTCGCCCCTTCGCGGTGATGAAGATCTTGAAATTGCGGCGGTCGCTCGTGCTGCGCGCGCGCCGGACCAGGCCGTCCCGCTCCATCATGCGCAACACGACGGTGGTGTTGGCTTCCTTGATGCCGGTGCGCTCGCTCAGCTCGCGCTGATTGAGCCCATCCTTCTCCCACAGCGCCCACAGGTAATACCAGACGCCGATCGTCACCTGATGCGCGGCGAGGTCCTTCTGCAGGAGCCGCCGCAGGGCGAGATAGGCAAGCCTGATCAGATAGGCCGCGCCCTCGTTGATGGGGGTTGCCTTGATCAGCCGCTGCGCGCGCCCATCCTTCGGTGCGGGCCGCTTTTTCGCCGTCGCCATCGTGCCCCCGGAACGCATTCGCTTGGCCGAGGGATAGTGAATTGGATGCAGCCGGGCAATGCTGGAGGCGGGCGGCGTAGCCGGGAGAGTGGGCCGGCCGCGCTGGTTCGAGCCCTTGACGCAGCTCACCGATCAGCCGAGCCTGTCTGCGAAAGAGGAGAGTCCCGATGGCGATCCCGCAGACCAATTTCAATCCGCCGTTCAACATCACGCGGGCGAGCCATCTCGTGCTGACCGCGCAGGACCTGCCGGCGAGTCGCGCGTTCTACACCGAGGTGATCGGTCTGATCGTCAGCGACGAGGACGCCGATACGATCTGGCTGCGCGGCGTCGAGGAGCGCCAACACCACAGCCTCACCCTGAAGAAGGCGAGCGACGAGCCGAGCTGCGAGTGCATTGGCATGCATGTGTTCGACGAGGAGGACCTGGACAAGGCGAAGTCGCATTTCGACCGCACCGACGTGGCGGCGAAATTCGCGGAGGTGCCCTTTCAGGGCCGTACGCTGCGCTTCACCGATGTGATGGGGACGCCGGTGGAACTGTGCGCGACCATGCCGACGCAGCCGCGCTCGCACGTCGCGGTGCATGCCCACAAGGGCGCGCGCGCTCTGCGCATGGACCACTATCAGGTGCTCGTTCCCGACGTCGTCGCTGCAGCGAAATTCTATACCGACCTCGGCTTCCGCATCTCCGATTACATCGTCCCCGAAGGCACCGATCGGACGGTCGGCTTCTTTCTCTATCGCAAGAACAATCCCTGGGACATCGTGTTCCTGCATCGGTCGGGCCCGCGCTTCCATCATTGCGGCTATGTCGTCGAATCCCTCTACGACATGATCCGCGGCCTCGATGCCGCCGGGAATGTGGGGTTCGGCGAATGCATCGAGCACGGCCCCGGCCGGCACGGCCATGGTCATTCCTATTACACCTATGTCCGTGACCCCGACGGCCATCGCACCGAGCTGCTGCTGCCGGCGGTGCAGATGGTCGATTTGTACGATGAGCCGGTCGCGTGCACCGTGAGACCCAACACGGTGACCAACCGGTGGGGCCTGCCGCCGCCGGCGAGCTGGTTCGACGAGGCGACGCCGTTCGCGGGCGCCAAGGTCGTGCGTCCGGCGGTCGAGGGCGATCCGCTGACCCTGGAGAAATATCTCAGCGCGAAGAGCTGGCGGCGGGCGCCGGATCGGCTGCGCAAGAGCGCATGACGCGGCGGCTGGCTTGACTAGATCGGGGGGATCCCCGCCTTGACGATGAGGTCGCGGAAGGCGGGGACTTCCTTGGCAATGCGCGCCCGGAGCTGATCCGGCCCGCCGGCGATGGGCGCGAACCCCGCCTGACGAATTTTTTCGGTGGTTTCCGGACGACGCAGGATGGCGGACGTCTCCCTGGCGATTCGCTCGATGATCGGCGGCGGCGTGCCGGCAGGAGCCACCAGCAGGTGCGTCGTCTCCATGACGAAGTCCGGATAGCCCGACTCGATCATGGTCGGGATGTCGGGCAGGTCGTGCCAGCGTTCCGCCGAAGTGATCGCAACGCCCTTCAACAGGCTGCCCTTCAGCTGGGCGTGAACGTTCGCGAGTGCGCCCGCCGTCAGCTGCGTCGTCCCCGCCATGGCGGCCTGCATCGCCGGCCCGCCGCCGGCGAAGGGAACGTGCGTGATCGTCACGTTCGCCTTGAGCTTCAACAGCTCCATCGTCAAGTGCGGCATCGAGCCGGGCCCGCCTGTGCCGTAGTACAGTTTGTTCGGATCGGCTCTCGCCGCGGTGACGAGGTCGGCGATGGTGCGCAGGCCTGCATTGTTGTTCGCGGCGATCGCGGTCGGAGCCGCCGCGATATCTACGATGGGCACGAAGTCGGCGATCGGATCGAACGGGGGCGGCTTGAACAGGCTCGGATTGACGATGAAGGAGCTGGTGTTGATGAGCAGGGTGTAGCCGTCCGCCGGTGATCGCGCGACCGCCACGGTGCCGACATTGCCGCTCGCGCCGGATCGAATTCTCCACGAAGACCGATTGCCCGAACGTTGCCTGCAGCCCCGCTGCGATCACGCGGGCGAGAAAATCCGCGGAACCGCCCGCCGCATAGGGCACGACGATCCGAATCGGCCGAGACGGATACTCGGACTGGGCTGCGCCCACGCCCGGCACAGCCGTCAACAGGAGGAAAGGGAGCACGGATCGCAGGCTCGGCCCCAAGCATTTCCGGAACAAATGCCTTGCACGATCAATGATCGTGAAACTCATCGGGTGCTCCCTGCAAACCGTCATTCTTCGTTTTGGGTGCACATCATTCCGTGCACTGGGTGGTCGCGCAAGCCGCCCTGCGATCGCGCCGCTGCATGCCCGTCATGCAGGTTATTCGAGCCGGCGCAGCGCGGTCGCGCGCGCGGTTGCGCCTGTCATCATGAACGAGAAGTCGGCGCCCGACAGGACGAAACGCACGCCCATGCGGATGTAGCGCTCCATGCCCTCTTCGGTCGGCACGCCGCCCATTCCAGCCCACTTGCCGTGAGCACGCGCGGCGGCAACGACGCGCCCATAGCACTCGACGATCCGTTCGTGCGCGAATTCGCTGGGAATTCCGAATTCGGCGCACAGATCGTTGGTACCGATCATCAGCACGTCGACACCGGCGACCGCGGCGATCTCGTCGGCGTTGGCGATCGCCGCCGGCGTCTCCAGCATGACGACGACAAGCGTCGCGGCATCGAGCTGTGGAGCGGCTTCGCGCGTCGGCACGGCGCGAAATCCGAGCTGCGGATAGGCGTAGCCGACCGAACGATGGCCGATCGGAGGAAACCGCAGTTTCTGAACGACCGTGCGGGCTTCCTCCGCCGAGTCGACATGCGGCATGACGATGCCGAGAGCGCCGCTGTCGAGAGCGCGCGTCGCCAGCGCATATTGCGCGTGCGGCACGCGGACGATCGGGGTGATGCCTGCGTCCAGGGCGGCGGTCGAGATCTGCGATGCGATGTCGAGCGGGATCGACCCGTGCTCCAGGTCGATGAACAGCCAGTCGAATCCGGCGGTCGTCATTGCCTTGGCGATGTCGACCGTGCGCGCCTGGCGCAGGCCCACGCCAAGCGACAACTGGCCGTGCGCCAGCCGTTCGCGGGCAACATTTATCGTGGCCGCCATCCTGCTCCTTCCCGCGCCGCCGACGAACGCCTGCGGCCTCGCTTGCTTCATGCCGGACGGCTGGATCGAAGCATCCGCCGCCCCGGTGCACAAGAGCGGGTCGTGGCGTTGACATAGACTGACATGCCGTCGCGTCTCAGCGAACGGCTTCCTACGCGGGCGCGGCCTCCCGTGGCCGTTCGGAGCCCGTGGTACCTGCCGGCGCCAGCGCCGCGGCGATCGTCTCGCCCGTCGGATCGAGCACGATGGGCTCAAGGGTGCCGCTTCGCGCGGTGACCAGACCGATCACGCTCGCCGCCGCGTAACCTGCCTGGCGCAGCTCGGCGACGCAGCCCTCGGCTTCGCCGATCGGCACCGAAGCGAGCAGGCCACCCGCGGTCTGCGGATCGAACAGGAGCGGATAGAGCGGGTGGCGCGCCGCCATGTCCGGTTCGCGAATAGCACGGCGCAGCCGCACGTTCTGCGGCTGCAGCGACGAGAAGATGCCGAGCGCCACGCTCTCGCGCGCGCCGGCAAGGAGCGGCACGCGATCGGGCGCGAGCGTCACGTCGACGTTCGAGGCGCGCACCATCTCCACCAGGTGACCGATGAGGCCGAAGCCGGTGACGTCGGTCGCGGCGTGAGCGTGATGCCGGCGCAGGATGTCGGCGGCCTTGGCGTTCGCCTGCATCATGCCGGCGAGCGCGCCCATCACCCAGCGTGCCTTGGCCTTGCCGCGCATGTCGGCGGCGAGCAGCGTGCCGGTGCCGATCGGCTTGGTGATGACGAGGGCGTCGCCGGGCTGAAGACCACTCTTGCGCAGCGCCGCCCCGCGCGGCACCAGTCCGTTGATGGCGAATCCGAGGGCGAGCTCCGCGCCTTCGCTGGTGTGCCCGCCGACCAGCGCGCAGCCCGCCGCGCGCAGCACGTCGTTCGCCCCCGCCATCATGGCGGACAGGTCGGCCTCGACCTTGGCCTCGATGCCATACGGCACGGTGGCGATGGCGAGCGCGGTCTGCGGCTCGCCGCCCATGGCGTAGACGTCGCCGAGCGAATGGTTGGCGGCGATCTTCCCGAGCACGTAAGGGTCGTCGACGATCGCGCGGAAATAATCGACGGTGTGCAGCGCGAGCTTGTCGCCGCCGACGTCCACCAGCGCGGCATCGTCCGGTGCGTCGAGGCCGACCACGACGTCGGGGCGCGACGCCGGCTCGATCGCGCCGAGCGCGCGCGTCAGCACGGTGGCGCCGACCTTGGCGCCGCAGCCGCCGCACCGCATGGCGAGGGCGGAAATCTCCGCGAGTGCCGCGCGATCGGCGAGCGGCGACTGCGCCTGCGGCGGCTTCGCCATCTCGGACAGCACGTTGAATTTGCGCATGAAGCGGCGATCGATCCAGTCCTTCCAGCGCCACACCCAGGCGCCCTGGACGACGAGACCGTTGCGCGTGCCGACGGCGTAGCGCTCGCCGTTCGATATGAGATAGAGCGCCTCGCGCTGCGGGCGGAATTTGCGCAACGGCCGCCCGGTCAGGCTGCGGCGGATGTTGTCGGCGAGCACCGGGCCGGCGCGTACCGCGTAGACGCCCGACTTGGGGAGATCGCGGCCAAAAAAGGCGATCGTATCGCCGGCCGCGAACATGTCGTCGCGGCCGTGCACGCGCAGCGTTTCGTCCACGCGAAGGAAGCCGCGCGCGTCGAGCGGCAACCCGGTGGTCGCCAGCCAACGCGCCGGCGCGGCTTGCGTGGTCCACAGGATCTCGTCCGCCTCGATCGGCGCGCGCCCGTCGAAGACGAGGCGACCGGCCTCGACGCGCGTCACCGCGGCGTCGGCGATCGCCGCGATGTTGCGCGACGCCAGGATGGCGCGGAAGGCGGCGCGCAGCGCGGGCGGGAAGCTCGGCAGGATGTCGGCCGCGCCCGAGACCAGCACGAACGACAGCGCATCGGCGTCGAGCCCGGCCTGCGTGACCTCGCGGCGGAGCCGCCGCTCCACCGAAAGCAGGAGCTCGACGCCGCCCGCCCCGGCCCCGACCAGGGCGAGGCGCGTGCGGCCCTTGCGCGCGAGCACGCGCGCCTTGAGCGCCTCGAAGCGGCCGAGAAACCCGTCGATCGGCTTGACCGGGATGGCGTGCTCGGCGGCTCCCGGAATATCGCCGGTGTTCGGCGTCGATCCGATATCGAGCGACAGCAGGTCATAAGGCACGGGCGGGCGATGGCGGCAGACCACCCGCCGCCCGCCCACATCGAGGTCGATCGCCTCGTCCTGGTAGAGCCGCGCGCCGGCAAAGCGCGCCAATGGGCCGGTATCGATGTGGGCGTCGTCGAACGCATAATGGCCGGCCACCAGCCCCGGCAGCATGCCCGAATAGGGCGTGTGCACCTCCCGGGTGATCAGCGTGAAACGCACGCCGGGGATCGGCTTCATGCCGAATATGCGCAGCACGGCGACGTGCGCGTGGCCGGCGCCGACCAGCACCACGTCCTTGATGACCGGCAGGCTCGGGTCCTTCATGCGATCTCCGCGAGCAGGCTTTTCCACGCGGCCTGTTCGCGTGCCGGCCGAAACAAGCCGGCACGACGCACGACGGCCTGGCGCAACCGCGCAAGAAACGCTGGCTCGCTCTCGATCCGCTCGAGCAGGCGCGCCAGCGCCGCGGTGTCGCCGACCGGAAAGTAGCCGGGATAGTCGGCGCCCAGCAATCCGACCGATCCGTCGATGCGCGAGGCGAGCACCGGAACGCCCGCTGCGACCGCCTCGGAGACGACGTTGGCCCCGCCCTCGCTCACCGACGAGAGCACCATGGCCTGTGCGCGCGCCAGCAGGCGACGCACCTCGGCGGGCGGCCGGTCGCCACGCCACACGTAGCGGGGATTTTCTCGCATTTCGGCCTGTGCCCGGGCGGCCCATTTGGCATCCTCCGCGGCGCCGAGATGGACGATGCGCAGGTGCGAGCTTGCCGGCAGGAGCCGCGCGGCCTCGGCGGCGCGCAGCGGATCCTTCACGGCACGCAGATGCCCGATCACCGCCACGTCGAAGCTGCGCCCGGATGGGGCGGCGCGCCGCCACGATGGCGCCGACTGATGGATCACCCGCACCTTGCGGCGGAATTTTTCCGGCACCCGCCGCCGCGCCAGCTCCTGCAGCACAACCAGCCGGTCGGCGGAGGCGAGCGAGCGCAACGTCGGCGCCGGATCGCGCTCGAGATATTCGTTGATGTCGGTGCCGGTAAGGGCCACGACCAGCGGCCGTTTCGGGTAGAGCTCACGAAAGCGGGCGATGCTGTCGGCGCTGCGCCAGGCGTGCAGCGCGATCATCAGCTCCGCGGGCTTGCCGTCGTAGCTGTTGGCGACCCGAACGTCGTGGGCAAGCCGGCGCAGAATGCGCGTCCAGCGCACCGTCGTGGTGCTGTTGCCCGACCGTGACGACGATCGGACCGGTGTGATAAGAACGATGCGCATGAACGAGACCCTGGCCCTCCGCCCGACCAGCGGCGCGATGCCGCGCGAGCTTGCCGTCCATCTGCGCGACGTGCGCGAGCGCACCCGCCGTCTCACTGAAGACCTCTCGAACGACCAGTTGATGGGGCCGATGCTGCCGATCGTCAATCCGGTCCTGTGGGAGATCGGGCACGTCGGCTGGTTTCACGAGTTCTGGACCCTGCGCCATGTGCATGGCCGGCCTGCGCTGCTCGATCGCGCCGACGACTTATGGAATTCGAGCACGGTCGCCCACGACACCCGCTGGGACCTCGACCTGCCCGACCGCGACGGCGTGTTCGGTTACATGGCGGACGTGCTCGAGGATCAGCTCGACCGGCTCGGCGGCGATGTTACGGCCCCGGAGCGCTATTTCTACGAGCTCTCGATCCGCCATGAGGACATGCACGTCGAGGCCCTGTCCTATACGCGCCAGACACTCGGCTATGCGCGCCCCACGGGGCTCGGAAATCCGCCGCCGACCGGCGGCGGCGCATGGCCCGACGATGTCGATGTACCGGGCGGGCGCTGGCAACTCGGCTCGACGCCCGAGGATGGCTTCGTGTTCGACAATGAAAAATGGGCGCACGCGGTCGACCTGGCGCCGTTCCGCATCGCCCGGGCGCCGGTGACGAACGCTGCGTTCGCTGCCTTCGTCGAGGCTGGCGGCTATCGTCGGCGGGAATGGTGGAGCGAAGCGGGTTGGGCCTGGCGCGAGGGCGTCCGGGCCGACAAGCCGGCGTATTGGCATGCCCGGGACGGCGAGGGCTGGACCTGGCGGCGCTACGGCCGCGTCGAGCCTTTGCCCGCCGATGCGCCGGTGGTGTTCGTCAACTGGCATGAGGCCGAGGCGTGGTGCCGCTGGGCGAAGCGCCGCCTGCCGACCGAAGCCGAATGGGAGGTCGCCGCCGTCGGCGAGCCGACCCGCGACCGCTCGCGCCTTGCCGACGTCAAGCGGCGCTGGCCCTGGGGCGAACTGGCGCCGACGCGCCGGCACGCCAACCTGGACTTCGCCTGGGGCGAGCCGATCGACGTCGCCGCTTGCCCTGAGGGCGACAGCGCGTTCGGATGCCGGCAGATGATCGGCAACGTGTGGGAATGGACGTCCTCGGACTTTCGCCCATTCGCGGGGTTCTCCGCCGACCCTTACGAGGACTATTCGCGGCCATGGTTCGACAGCCGCAAGGTCCTGCGCGGCGGCGCCTGGGCGACCAGCGCCCGCATTGCGCGGCCGCTCTATCGCAATTTCTTCACGCCCGACCGCACCGACGTGATCGCCGGCTTCCGTTCCTGCGCGTTGTGAGGCGAAGGGGCGCCCCTACGCAGTGGCCGGCAACTCGGCCGCCACCGCGGATCGCCCCAGCACCGCGTTCACCCGCGGCATGACCTCGGTCGCCATCAGCTCCATGGAGCGCTGTCCGAGGCGCGGATCGACCCAGTCCATGCCGCCGTACACCAGCTCGCCGAACGGGCCGACCCGCTCGTGGAAGGCGAGGATCTCGTCCACCACCTTGTTGACGCTGCCGCAGATGACCAGCTTGTCCACGACGTAATCGAGCGTGATCTCGGAATCGGGTTGCGTCTCGTCTTCCTTGAACACCCTCTGCCGCTCGGCGCGGAAGAACTTGGCCATGATCTGGCTGTAGTAGAAGCGGTAGGGGCTCTTCGGGTCGGTGCGCCCGTAGGCGAGCGCGGTCTTGTCGTCGTCGGCGACGCACACGGTACGCGCGATGCGCCAGTCCACAGGATCCGGTGCGACGCCCGCCTTGGCCTTGCCCTCGCTGTAGTTCTGCCAGTGCGACGGCAGCCATTTGTCGAGCAGGAAATTGGCCGACAGCGGGTGGAAATCGCGCTGCCCCATGGCGATCACGCCCTTGGAGAACGGCGCCACCACGGTGCCGACGATCTCCGGCCGCGGCTGCTGGTAGGGCTTGGGAAAGATGCCGACGCCGATCTCGAGGTTGCGCGTCGCCTTGGTGCTGACCTTGAAGCGGTTGCCCGGCAGATCGATGTCGTAGGGCGGCTCGCTCTCCCAGATCGCCAGGATGATGTCGATCGCGTCGGCGAAGATCTTGCTGCGGTCCTCCTTGAGCAGGCCCAGCGGCTCGGCGTCGAACGGCGTCCCCGGGCTGATCCCCAGGATGAACCGGCCGCGCGCCAGATGGTCGAACATCGCCGCGTGCGCCGCCACCTGCACCGGGTGCATGTGCGACAGCGTCGTGGTTCCGGTCGCGAGCTTGATGCTCTTGGTGGAGTGAATGAGGGTCGCCTGGAACAGCATGCTGTTGGCGATGTTCTCGGCCTTGTCGGCCAGATGCTCGCCGATGAACGCGTCGTGGAAGCCGAGCCGGTCGGCGAGGATGATCGCCTCCCGGTCCTCCTCCAGGGTCTCGGTGAGGTTGCGGTGAAGCGGATGGACGGGCATTGCGAAATAGCCGAGGCGCATGGGATCTCCGGAATGCGGGCCGATGGCTTGGATCATGCGGACGCTGCGGCTCTTGCCGCGGGCGGCGCGCCGGTCTGCTTGTTTCCAATGCCCAGCAGCTCGCGCGCTTCCGCCGGGGTCGCCGGCTTCTCGCCGATCAACTCGATGATGGCGACCGCGCGCTCCACCAGCGGCGCGTTGCCGGGCGAGAGCTTGCCGCGCTCGAGGTAGAGGTTGTCCTCGAGCCCGACGCGCACGTGCCCGCCGAGGATCACCGCCTGCGCCACCATGGGGAACTGCCAGCGCGAGATGCCGAACGCGGCCCACGTGCTGCCGGCGGGAAGCATGTTGCGCATCATCAGCATCGCCTCGGTGGTGGCGGGCGCGGTCCAGGCGATGCCGAGGCACAGCTGGAACAGCACCGGTGCCTTGAGGTGGCCGTTGTCGAGGAGGTCGCAGGCGAGCCGCACCTGGCCGGTGTCGAACACTTCGATCTCCGGCTTGACGCCGGACGCGTTGATCATCTCCGCCATGCGGCGCAGGTGCCCGGGGATGTTCATGAACACGCGCTCGCCGTGATTGTGAGTGGCGCAATCCAGGCTGCAGATGTCGGGCCGAAGCTCCAGGATATGCGCGACGCGCGCTTCCGGCAGGGCGACGGTCGAGCCCGGCGCCGCGCGCCCGGGATCCTCGGGCGAGGGGATGAACATCGCGCCCGGGCCAGTGGTGAGGTTGATCAGGACGTCGGTGTTGCTCTGGCGGATCCGCTCCACGACCTCCCGGTAGTAGGCGCGCTCCATCGAGCCCGCGCCGGTCGCCGGATCGCGCACATGAATGTGCACGATGGCGGCGCCGGCCTTCGCCGCCGCGAGGCATTCGCGCGCGATCTGTTCCGGGGTGACCGGAACGTAGGGGCTGGCCTTGGTGGACGGTGCGCCGCCCGTGACGGCGCAGGTGATGATGACGGGTCTTGCCATGGCGTTTCCGATCTCCGATGCATACCAAAGCTGCGCAGGCGCACACACTAGACCACGCCGCGCGACCATTGAAATTGCCGGCGACGAACTTCATTCTTCTCGCCAACATAGGTGGAATTGTCGTTCGTGACATCCGCGAAAATCGGGGAGGAGCAATCATGATGGTGCGCGCGCTGGCCCTGCTGGGGATTGCGCTGCTGCCCCTTGCCGCCGCGCACGGGCAGGGCGTCTATCCGTCGCGCCCGGTCACCATCGTGATTCCCTTCACCGCCGGGGGGACGATGGATGTGATCGCCCGGCTGGTCGGAGACGGGTTGCGCGACCGCCTGGGGCAGCCGTTCGTGGTCGAGAACCGCGCCGGCGCGGCCGGCGTGGTCGGCACTGCCGCGGTCGCGCGTGCGGAGCCGGACGGCCACACGCTGCTGGTGTCCCCGAACACGCCGCTGGTGTTCAATCCGTTGACCAAGAAGAGCCTGCCCTACGATCCCCAGGCGCTCGTGCCGGTGATCCAGCTCGGCAGCCAACCATTGGTGCTCGCGGTGCGCGGCAATTTTCCCGCGAGCTCGTTCCAGGCGTTCATCGACCACGCCAAGGCCAATCCCGGCAAGCTGAACTATTCGAGCCAGGGCGTCGGCGGCGGCAATCACCTGTCCGCCCTGCTGCTGCAGCGGGTAACCGGCACGCACATGGTCCATATCCCCTATGGCGGGGAGCCGCCGGCGCGGCAGGCGCTCGTCAGCGGCGAGGTCGACTTCTTCATGGCGCCCATGGCCGGCATGCTGCCGCTCCGTCGCGAAGGGCGCGTCAAGATCCTGGCAGTTGGATCGACCACGCGTGTCGCAGAGCTGTCCGATGTGCCGACCTTTCGCGAGCTCGGCTACCCGGAGGAGCTGGTGCTGACCGTCTGGTACGCCTTGATGGCGCCGCCGAAGACGCCCGAGCCCATCGTCGAGCGGCTCAACAAGGCCGTCAACGAGATCGTTCGGCAGAGCGAGGCGCAGGAGCGTTATCGCACCCTGGCGATCGACCCCGTGGGCGGCACGCCGCAGGCGCTCAAGGCATTTCTCGACGCGGAGCTGCACCGCTGGACCGCGGTGGTGGAAGCGGCGCAGATCCCCAAGGAATAGGACCGTTCGCGCCTGAACTCATCGCCTGGCGCTGGCCGGCTGGAAGAGCTCCACCAGGTTCCCCGACGGATCTTCGAGCAGGATCTGTGCGCCGCCTGGCCCGCGCACGATGTCATTGCGAAATGTGACGCCGGCGGCGCGAAGCCGCTCGACCTCCTGGGTGATGTCGGAGACGATCAGGTGAATGCGGTTCCAGCCGCCTGGTTGCGGCTGGCGACCATCCGGCATTGCGCGTCCGGCCGAGCTCGTCCTGCCGCTGAGCAGGAGCCGCAGGCGCCCGCGCGTGACATCCGCAAATGCCGGCGCTGCATTGGATAGAAGAGTGAACCCGAGATGCGTCGTATACCACGCGACGGCACGCTCGACGTCTTCGACCATGTAGCGAACGTTGACGAAATCATCGGTCATGATCACCTCGCGGCTGATATGCCCCTCGTCCTCTCACGTCGCACCGGCCGTGGACGGCTCGACGACGATTTCCGTCACAACCGAGTTGGCGATATAGCACTCTTCATGCGCCTGGTGGTGCAGGGCCTTCATCTCGGCCGGACTCGGCTGCTTCTCCCCGCCGAACGCGATGGCCGGTTTGAGCGTCACTCTGGAGACGAACAGCTTGCCCCGCTCGTTCTTTGTCATGATCCCGTGCGCATCATCCTCATAGCGGTCGACCACGAAGCCGGCCTTCGCGGCCACGAACAGGAAGGTCAACATGTGGCAGCTCGAAATGGCCGCGACGAGCGCCTCCTCGGGGTCGACCGCCTCGGCGACCGAATAGGGCAGCCGCACGCTCGACGGTGCGGACGACGCCGGCACCTCGATCCCGCCATCGAACTTCCACACATGTCCGCGGCTGTAGCGATTGTCGACGAACGCCGCGTCGCCGCGCGTCCACAGGATGGTTACGCGATATTCGTGGGCCATGATGCTCGACCTCGGGTTCTGCCGCACTTTGCGAATCTGGGTCCGCGCGTCATTGTGTTCAAGACGAAATGGATGCAGTAGCGCGCACGTGAAGGCGGCATGATCGATCTTCCCACCATTGCGCTGGCGGAAGCGGCCGTCTTCCTGATCGCCTTCATGCGCGGGGCGTTCGGCGGTGGCTTTGCCGTCATCGGCATTCCGTTGCTGGCGTTGGTGATGGACCCGATCGCCGCAGGCGCGCTGCTTGCCCCCATGTTCTGCCTGATGGATGTCGTGGCGCTGCGCTATTGGCGCCCGTCCACCTGGTTCAAACCCGACGTCGCCCTCCTGGTTCCCGGCCTGCTGATCGGAATTGGGGTCGGCTTCTTTGCAATGCGGCTGGTCGACGGCCGTCTCGTTGCGATCGCGATCGCGCTGATCACCCTCGCTTTCGCCGCACTGTGGTTCCGGCGCGGCGGCGAGATCATCGTGCGTCCGCGCTCGCGCGCGAAGGGAGCGCTTGCCGGGCTCTCGTCGGGCCTGACGACGATGATCGCCCATGCGGGCGGGCCGCCGGTCGCGATGTATCTGCTGCCGCTGGGGTTGCCGAAAGCCGTCTACGCGGGCACGACCAGCCTGTTCTTCACCGTGGCCAATTTCGCCAAGGCCGGCCCCTGGCTGGTGCTGGCGAGGCCCGCCGCCGACCTGTACTGGCTGATGGCCGTGTGCATTCCGGCGGTCCCGCTCGGCGTGTGGGCCGGCTGGCGGCTGCATCAGCGGCTCGATCAGGCGCAACTCTACCGCGCCTGCTATGGGCTGCTTGTCGTCGTCGCGCTCAAGCTCCTGTGGGACGGCGTGGCGGGGTATTGGCCCTGAGGCGTCTATCGCGGAGCCTTGCGCCGGCTGCGTCCGAGAAAAGCCGCCAACTGCTGCGCGCACGTCTTGAGCGGCTCCGTGCTTTGCTTGGCTTTGGCCATCGCCATGGCCCCCGAGTAGGCCGCGACGATGAAAGTGGCCAGGTCCTCCGGATGCGCCTTCAGTACGGCCCCGGCCGCGCGGTCGGCGCGCAATTTTTCCGCAATCGCCGCCCGCCAACGGTCGAAGATGTTCTGAATCTCGCGTTGGAATTCCGGATCTGACAGCGAGAGCTCGAGCGCGAGGTTGTTCAGCGGACAGCCCGATACCCGCCCCCGCTCGTCCAATGTCGCTGCAATGGCCGCAAACACATCCGATATGCCGTTCGCCGCCGTGCGTGCCGACCGAACCGGCTCGATCCATGTCCGCTCGACTGCGCGAGCCACGCACTCGCGCAGAACCGCTAGGCCAATCGACTTCTTGGTCGGGAAAT
Source organism: uncultured Alphaproteobacteria bacterium (assembly GCA_963777755.1). Taxonomy (GTDB): domain Bacteria; phylum Pseudomonadota; class Alphaproteobacteria; order Rhizobiales; family Xanthobacteraceae; genus DATFWC01. Next base: position 164,665 of record CAVZSC010000032.1, on the reverse strand, counting down.
GATGGTGCAGCGCGCCGCCGGTTACGCCGGCCTCGCGCATGATGTCGTGCGTGCTCGTCGAATGGTAGCCGCGGGACTGGAACGCAAGAGCTGCAACGTCAAGCACGCGACGCCGCATGGCCTGCGGATCGTTCGTACGCTTTCGGCGAGGGGCTGGCCGCTCCGCCATGGCTCCGTCCGTCATACTGTCCGGGCGCAAATCTACGAGCGGCTGGCCGATGCACCGCGGTCGGGATCCCCGGCGACGTTCACGCCCGAACAGATATGCGCGGTGGTGGCGATGACGTGCGAGAAGCCGTCCGAAAGCGAGCGGCCGATCAGCCACTGGAGCCAGCGCGAGATTGCCGACGAAGCCATGCGACGCGGGCTTGTCCCAAGCATCTCGCAGCGCTCAGTCGGGCGTTTTTTAAAAAAGAGGCCGACCTCAAGCCGCATCGCGTCCGGTACTGGCTGACCCCCAAACCCGACCCCGCGCACATTGACAAAACCGGGCAACCGGTCTGTAATATAAACAGGGCGTCCGGTCTGTTATGCTTGGATGCGAAACGACGACGCGGCGAGACGGCAAGGACCGCGACGCTCTCGGGAAAAAGGAGGATCCGAATCATGCTCGCGACCGATTTGTCCCAGACTGGCCGCTTCCCGCCGGCCGGCCAGCGATGCAGTCCGATCGTCGAACTCCGGCAGTACACGCTTTATCCAGGAACGCGAGACGCATTCATCGAGCTGTTCGACCGCGAGTTCGTGGAAACTCAGGAAGCGGCCGGCATGAGGGTCATCGGTCAGTTCGGGGATCTCGGCGATCCGAACCGGTTCGTTTGGATGCGGGGATTTCCCGACATGCCCTCACGCGAGAAGGCCCTCGCGGCATTCTACGTTCATGGATCGGCCTGGAAGGCCCACGGCGAAGCAGCCAGATCGAAGATGATCGACAGCAGCGATGCGCTGCTTCTCCGCCCCGCGCGACCGGACGCGGGTTTCTTGCTCGAAGGCGCGGATCGTCGTCCTTCTCTCGGCACCGAGGTCCCCAACGGAATTGTGCTGGCGACCATCTACTCACTTGCTGGGCCAGTCGACGCGGATTTCCTCGACTTTTACGACTCGGTGCTGGCGCCCACGCTGATTGCCGCCGGCGCGCGGTCCCTGGGCGTGTTTGCGACCGAGCACAGCCCGAACAACTTTCCCCCCTTGCCATTGCGCGAGGGCGAGAACGTCTTCGTCTCGTTCGCGGCGTTTCGGGACGTGGACGCGTATCATCGATTCATGACGGCCCTCGGGCGCAATCCACTGTGGCGCACCGAAGTCTATCCGGAGGTGGTGCGTCGCCTGCAGGGACGCCCGCAAGTCTTGCGTCTCGCGCCGACCTCGCGCTCGCAGCTGCGCGCCTAAGGACGAACGCCGAATGTGAAGTTTCAGAAGCTGGTCACCGTGGTGCCGCCGTCGACCACGATCGTCTGGCCGGTCACGAAGCTTGCGGCGTCGGAGCAGAGGAAGACCGCAGCCCCGGCGATCTCGTCCGGCTCGCCCCAGCGCCGAAGCGCCGTGCGGGCCGCGAATTTGGGCCCGAACGTCGGGTCGTCCAACAGCGGGCGATTGGCCTCGGTCGCGAAGAAACCGGGCGAGATCGCGTTGACGGTGATGCCGTGCGGCCCGAGCTCGGCCGCGAGCGAATGGGTCAGGGCCTCGAGCCCGCCCTTCGCGGCGACATAGGCGGCATCGTGCACGATCGTCATGCGCGCCGCGATCGACGTGACGTTGACGATGCGGCCGTACTTTCGCGGGATCATCGCCTGCGCCGCCGCGCGCGCGAGCCACATGGCGTCGACCAGGTTGGTCTCGATCATCGCGCGGATCTCGGGCAGAGAGAGTTCGAGCAGGCCCTTGCGATTGCGCGCGCCCACGTTGTTGATGAATCCGTCGAGGCGGCCGTGGTCCGCCGCGATTGCGGCGACGCATTCGGCCGCGTGATCGAGTGCGGTCACGTCGAACGTCGCGGCGGACGCGGCGCCGCCTTCGGCGCGCACGCGTGCGGCCGCCTCCTCGGTACGCCTGCGGTCGCGTCCGTTGATGACGACATGAGCGCCGGCAAGCGCCAGGGCACGCGCCATTTCGAAGCCGAGTCCGCGTGCCGCACCGGTCAGCAGAATGACCCGGCCGGTGAGATCGAAGGCGTGGGGTGCGCTCATTGCGCCCTATATGGTGCCGCCGAGCAGCCGCGCCAGAATTCCCGGTCCCCAGTGGTAGCGGGTGAAATAGTACGTTCCCAGCACGATGAACCCGGTCGCGGCGGTGAGGAGCACGGCGGCGATCGACTGCATCGCGACCGAGGCATGAGCGTGACGGGCGCGGATGACGGCCTCGGCGACCAGCAGATTCGGGATGAAGAAGAAGAACGACATCACGACGTCGAACGGGCCGTCGAACGTCTTCGTATGGCCGACCCCGTTCGCCACCAGCGCCCAGAAGCCGTAGTCCATCCGGTAGAGCCACGAACCGATCGCGAGCGCGAACAGGCGGATCGCCCAGGCACGATGCCGATCGAGCTCGCGCCTCCAGGCGTGCAGCGCGGTCTTCACCGCCGCCAGCACCGTCAGCACGCCGTAGAGGGCAAACCCCACGTTCATCGGCGTACCGCCCACCGTCCCCTTCAGGGCGATGAAGACGAGCCCGCCGACGCCCGCGGCCGCCGCGCCTGCCGTGTAGACGCGCCCGATCCAGCGATGGACGGCCGGCATGCGCCTGCGTATCGCTCCGATGAATTGTATGGGCCCGAGCGCCAGCAGCGCCGCGCCGGCGAGGAAATGCACGCCGATGCCGATGGTCGCAGATGCCGCCTGCGGCTCGTACAGTTTCGGCAGGTTCTTGTTCCACTGCTGGAGCGTGCCTGCGCCGATCGCCCCGGCATAAAGCGCCAAGATGTAGACGCCGAAGATCGCCGCGCTGATCCACACCGCCAGGGCGAGCGCCTGCACTGCCCAGTTCAACGCTGCGACGCTGGTTGCACCCGGACGCACGGGCGCGAGCACCCCGGGCGGTGCTGCGATGTTCTCGTTGCTGGTCATCTCAGCATACGATGCCACTTCATCGCCGCCCTCCCACCTCGTCGATGTGGCGCAGCAGGTCTGCGGGATCCTCATAGACGCGGAACGCGCCCGACTGGCGCAGCTCGTCGAGGCCATACCCGCCGCTCAAGAGCCCGACGCCCAGCGCGCGGCAGCGGATCGCGGCCAGCATGTCCCAGATGCTGTCGCCGACCACCACGGCCGTCTCGATCGGCGCGCCCAGGCGCTCGGCGGCGGCAAGGAACAGGTCGGGATCCGGCTTGGCGTATTTCACCTGGTCCCGCGTGACGACAGGGGTACGCTCCGGGTCGACCCCGAGCGCGGCGAGATTGACCGCGGCGGTCTCCATGCGGCCGCTCGTCGCGATCGCCCAGGGAATGCCGGCGTTGGAGAGCCACGACAGCAATTCCGGCGCGCCCGGCAGCGGCCGGATGCGATCCGCATAGCGCCGATACGCGGCGGCATGGCCTTGCCGCAGCCGGTCCACCCGGTCGTCGTTGATCGCGAGCCCGGTCTCGCGCAGCAGCTGGTTGGTGAACAATCCGCCGCTCATGCCGATCTTGCGATGAATGCGCCAGACCGACAATGCGATGCCCTCCTGGTCGAGCGCCTCGCGCCAGGCGAGGACGTGTTGATACACGCTGTCCACCAGCGTCCCGTCGAGATCGAACAGGAAGACGGGCTCAATGCGCATGGTTTGTCTCCGGGCTCGACGATCGGTTCACCGCCGTAATGGCGCTACTCACATAAGGGCCGATTGGGGAAAGATCATGCGCTTGCGCGCCTGCCGGGCCCCGAGGCGACGGCGATGCCGGCCAGCACTGCAGCCAGGCCGACGACCAGGTTTGCACTCACCGCTTCCCCGAGGAGGAGAATGCCGAACAGGGATGCCGTCACCGGGTTCACGGCGATCGACAACGCGACCAGCGTCGGAGGTGACCGGCCGAGCGCGTAGGCCCAGAGAAAGAACACGAAAGCGCCGCACACGACGGCGAGATAGCAGATGGCTATCCAATGCGGAGTCCGCAACGTGGTGAGTTGCTCCAGACCTCCGGTCCCTGCGGAGAGGGCCAGGAGACAGAGCGCGCCCGCCGCCATGCCGAGGGCTGCAAATGATATCGGTCCGGACCGCGCAATGAACGGTTGGGACCATACGTTGTAGAAGGCCATGCACATGGCGCCGGTGACCATGAGAAGGTCTCCCCGCCAGGCCCCGTCCGGGGCGGTCGAGAGGCTCGCGCCGAGCGCCGCGACCACGCCGCCCATGGCGATCAGGACGCCAAGCAGCTTCCGCCCCGTCGGCGGCTCGACCCCGAGCAGCGCGCCGGTCACCATGGTGAGCATCGGCACCGTCGAGAGCGCCAGGGCACCGCGCGCAGCGGTGGTGTAAATCAGCGCCGCATTGAACAGCACGGGAAACAGGCCGAAGAACAACACGCCCAGCGCCATCGCTGCCGGCCAGTCGCGGCGCGTCGGCCACCCTTCGCGCCGCCACAGCGCGATCGGCAGGAGCACCAGAAAACCGCCGCCGAAGCGAACGGCACCGATGGTGATCGGATCGAGCGTGCTCGCGAGATAGCGTGTCGCACCGATCGCGGTGCCGCCAAAGGCGCTCGACAGGACCGCTGCAAGCACGCCCCAGCCTTCGGGAGTCACGCGCGCCTCCTTTTCGGGATTGTGTATCATGTCGGCCATACGGCTGCTGGCTTGGCCGCGGTCCCTGGCTTATGATCGGCAGGCCGCCATCAAGGGAGAGCGGCCGGGGCGGGAGGGAAACGAGAATGCCGGTGACGCACGAGCCGTGGCTCGTCGCGCTCTCGCTCATCGTGGCGATCCAGGGAGCCTATGTGGGCCTGAGCCTCGCCGTGCAGGTCGGCGGGAGTGCCGGGTTGCGGCGTCGCCTCCTGCTCGCCGGCGCCGCGCTGTCGCTCGCGGTGGCGATCTGGTCGATGCATTTCGTCGGCATGCTGGCGGCGCGCCTGCCGTTCCCAGTCGATTACCTGGTGTTTCCCACCCTGCTGTCGTTCCTGGCCTGTGTGCTCGTTGTCGGCGCCGCGGTGTTCGCGGTGAGCGCCGGCCCGCCGACCGGCGGGCGGCTTGCCGCCGCCGCCACCGCCATGGGAGGCGGGATCGCATCGATGCACTACATCGGCATGTCGGCCCTGCACGCGAGCGCGCACCTCGAGCACGCGCCCGCGTTCGTGGTCGCGAGCGTCGTCATCGCCATCGCGACGTCGGGTTTGGCGCTCTGGCTGGCCGGCGGGCGCCGCCGCCGCCCGCCGCTCCTGCTCTCGGCGAGCGCGCTCGGCGTCGCCATCATCGGTATGCACTATACGGCGATGGCGGGCCTGACCCTGCACGCGGTCGCCCAGGCGCCGATCAGCGCGCCGGCGCTGTCGAGCGACCTCCTCGCCATCGTGGTCGCCATCGTCGCCTTCCTGGTGTCCGGCATCTTCCTGCTCACCCTGGTGCCGGATCGCTCGGCCGCCGAGGGCATCCGAACGGAGCGACCGGCGGCCGCGCAGGCTGACCAGGACGCCCGCGCGCCTGCCGCCCCGAACCGAGGCAACGGCCCCCTTGCGCTCGCTGAGACCGGGCAGGGGTCCTATGGCCCGCTCGGCGGGGCCGGAGGGCCGCCGCGCCGGTTCGCCCGGCACCTGCCGGTGGAGCGCGACGGCATCACCCACTACGTCGCGGTAGACAGCGTGGTCGCCGTGCACGCCAACGCTCATTATACTTACATCTTCGACGGTACCGCGAAGCTGTTCTGCCCGCTCCCCATCGGCGACGTCGAGGCCCGCCTCGACACGAGCCGGTTTCTCCGCGTGCACCGCAGCCATATCGTCAATATCGAGCGGGTGGTGCGCCTCAAGCGCGCCGGCGACAGCGGCCTGGTCGAATTGGCTGCGGCAGATGCCTATACGGTGCCGGTGAGCCGCAGCCGGGTGGGATGGCTGAAATCCCTGATCGGCTCGCGATTGGGGGAAGTCGTGCACCAATCTTTCTGATTCGGTCAGCAACGCTGACGCAGTTCGTGCAAAATTGCAGCCATTCGTGCGCAGGCCGGCCTCCTGGTGCACGGGGGGTTGTTGCCGTGGCGCTCCCGACGCACATTAGACCTTCACAAGAATAGAACACGACTGCCGGTCCTCTCGCGGCATGCCGGGGAGTAGCCGGCATCGCACCGGGAGGACACCATGATTCCTGGATCATTCGCGTACCATCGCCCGACATCGGTCAAGGATGCGGTCGCGCTGCTCGCCCAACTGGGCGAGAGCGCTCGCGCTCTCGCCGGCGGGCACAGCCTGATCCCGATGATGAAGCTGCGCCTCGCGACCCCCGACCACCTGGTCGACCTCGCCGGCCTGTCGGACCTCAAGGGCATCCGCCCCGACGGCGGCGACGTCGTGATCGGCGCCTTGACCACCCAGCACGAGCTGATCGGCTCCGCGGATCTCGCCGCCAAGGTGCCGATCCTGCGCGAGACCGCGCTCCTGATTTCCGACCCCCAGGTGCGCTACGTCGGCACGCTCGGCGGCAACGTGGCGAACGGCGATCCCGGCAACGACATGCCGGCGGTCATGCAGTGCCTCGGGGCGACGTTTCACGTCGCGGGAAAAAGCGGCGAGCGCCGCATCGCGGCACGCAAGTTCTACCACGGCGCCTATTTCACCGCGCTCGAGCCGGGCGAGATCCTCACCGCCATTCGCATCCCGATACCGCCGGCCGGCCACGGCTATGCGTATCAGAAGCTCAAGCGCAAGGTCGGCGACTACGCGACCGCCGCTGCCGCGGTCATGTTGACCCTGGACGGCGCGGGGTCGATCGGCAGCTGCTCGATCGGCCTCACCAACGTGGCCGAGACGCCGCTGTGGGCCGAGGATGCCGCCAAGATCCTCGTCGGCTCCAAGCTCGATGCGGCGACGGTCAAGCGCGCCGTTGCGGCCGCCGAGGCGATCACGTCGCCCGCCTCCGACCGGCGCGGCCCGCCGCACTATCGCACCAAGATGGCGGGCGTGATGCTCGCCCGCGCGCTCACGCAAGCCAAGACGCGCGCCGGCGGCTGAGGAGGGCACGATGGCCAAATCGCAAATTTCCATGACGGTGAACGGCGCGACGGTCGAGGCGCTGGTGGAGCCGCGCACCCTGCTGATCCACTTCCTGCGCGAGCAGCTCAGCCTCACCGGAGCGCATATCGGCTGCGACACCAGCCATTGCGGTGCCTGCACGGTCGATCTTGACGGCAAGTCGGTGAAATCGTGCACCATGTTCGCCGTGCAGGCGAACGGCGCCGAGATCCGCACCATCGAGGGCATGCTCAATGCCGACGGCACGCTGCACGCGCTGCAGGAAGGCTTCCGCGAGATGCACGGCCTGCAATGCGGCTTCTGTACCCCCGGCATGATCCTGCGCGCCTTTAGGCTGCTGCAGGAGAACCCCAACCCCACCGAGGCGGAAATCCGCATCGGCATCTCCGGCAACCTCTGCCGCTGCACCGGCTATCAGAACATCGTCAAGGCCATTCAATACGCCGCCGCCAAGCTCAATGGCGTGCCGTTCCAGGAGGCCGCAGAATGAACGACATGACCCCCACCTCCGCCGAGCGTGCCGAGAAGCTGCAGGGCATGGGCTGCAAGCGCAAGCGCGTCGAGGACATCCGGTTTGTCCAGGGCCGGGGCAACTACGTCGACGACCTGAAGCTGCCCGGCATGCTGTACGGCGACTTCAACCGCTCGCCGCATGCGCACGCCCGCATCAAGAAGCTCGACACGACCCAGGCCAAGGCGGTGCCAGGCGTGCTCGCGGTGCTCACCGCTGCGGACCTGAAGCCGCTCAGCCTGCACTACATGCCGACGCTCGCGGGCGACGTGCAGGCGGTGCTGGCCGAGGAGAAGGTGCTCTACCAGAACCAGGAGGTCGCCTTCGTGATCGCCGAGAGCCGCGATGCGGCGGCCGACGGCGCCGACCTCGTCGAGGTCGAATACGAGGGACTACCGTGCAACGTCGATCCGTTCCGGGCGATGGCGCCGGACGCGCCGGTGATCCGCGAGGACCTCGCCGGCAAGACCGATGGCGCGCACGGGGCACGCAAGCACCACAACCACGTCTTCGCCTGGCAGATGGGCGACAAGGACGGAACCGACGCGGCGTTCGCCAAGGCGGACGTCACCATCAAGGAGGTCATCTCCTATCAACGCGTGCACCCTTGTCCGCTCGAGACCTGCCAGTGCGTCGCCTCGTTCGACAAGGTCAAGGGCGAACTCACCGTGTGGGGCACCTTCCAGGCGCCGCACGTCATCCGTACCGTCGCCTCGCTGATCTCGAAAATTCCCGAGCACAAGATCCACATCATCGCTCCCGACATCGGCGGCGGCTTCGGCAACAAGGTCGGCGCCTATGCGGGCTACATCTGCGCCATCGTCGCCTCGATCGTGACCGGACGCCCCGTGAAATGGGTCGAGGACCGCATCGAGAACCTGTCCACCACGGCGTTCGCGCGCGACTACCACATGACCGCCGAGATCGCGGCGACGAAGGACGGCAAGGTGACGGGCCTGCGCGTCTACACCATCGCCGACCACGGCGCGTTCGACGCCTGCGCCGATCCGAGCAAGTGGCCGGCAGGCTTCTTCAACATCGTGACGGGCTCGTATGATTTTCCCGTCGCGCACGTGCACGTGGACGGGGTCTATTCCAACAAGGCGCCGGGCGGCGTCGCCTATCGCTGCTCCTTCCGCGTCACCGAGGCGGCCTACTGCATCGAACGCGCCATGGACATCATGGCGCAGAAGCTCGGCATGGATCCGGCCGAGCTCCGCATGAAGAACCTGATCCGGCGCGAGCAGTTCCCCTACACGTCGGCGCTCGGCTGGGAATACGACTCCGGCGACTATCACACCGCCCTGCAGCGGGCGATGGACAAGGTCGGATACAAGGCGTTGCGTGCCGAGCAGAAGGTGAAGCAGGAGGCGTTCCGGCGCGGCGAGACCCGCGAGCTGATGGGGATCGGCGTCGCCTTCTTCACCGAGATCGTCGGCGCCGGGCCGTCGCGCAACTGCGACATCCTCGGCATCGCCATGTTCGAACTCGTGCGAGATCCGCATCCACCCGACTGGCACCGCCATCGCGCGGCTCGGCACCAAGTCGCAAGGGCAGGGTCACGAGACGACCTACGCGCAGATCATCGCCAGCGAGATCGGGCTTCCCGCCGACAACATCACGGTGGAGGAGGGCAACACCGACACGGCGCCCTACGGGCTCGGCACCTACGGCTCGCGCTCGACGCCGGTGTCGGGTGCCGCGACCGCCATGGCGGCGCGCAAGATCAAGGCCAAGGCGCAGATGATCGCCGCGCACCTGCTCGAGGTGCACGACGACGACCTCGAGTGGGACGTGGACCGCTTCCGGGTGAAGGGCAACCCGGAGCGCTTCAAGACCATGACCGAGCTCGCCTGGGCGGCCTACAACAACGTGCCGCCCGGCATGGAGCCCGGCCTCGAGGCGGTGAACTACTATGATCCGCCCAACATGACCTATCCGTTCGGCGCCTATATCTGCGTCGTCGATGTGGACGTCGACACCGGGGAGACCAAGGTGCGCCGCTTCTACGCGCTCGATGATTGCGGCACCCGCATCAATCCGATGATCATCGAGGGGCAGATCCACGGCGGCCTCACCGAGGCGTTCGGCATCGCCATGGGCCAGGAAATCCACTATGACGAGGACGGCAACGTCACCACGGCCTCGCTGATGGACTATTTCCTCCCCACCGCGGTCGAGACGCCGCATTGGGAGACCGATTGGACCACCACGCCGTCGCCGCATCATCCGATCGGCGCCAAGGGGGTGGGCGAGAGCCCGAACGTGGGCGGCGTGCCGTGTTTCGCCAACGCCATGAATGACGCGTTCGCGTTCCTCGGCTCGACCCACATCCCGATGCCGCACGACCACTGGCGCACCTGGATGGTGGCCGACAAGCTCGGGCTCCATGCATGAGGATCGAGCGCTGACGCTGACCCGCGAAACCATTGCCGACCGTCTCGCCGCCGCCGGCTACATCGCCGACCGCGACATCGCGACCGCGCTGTGGCTGATGGAGTTCCTCAAGCGCCCGCTGCTGCTGGAGGGCGAGGCCGGGGTCGGCAAGACCGAAGTGGCGAAAGCGCTCGCCGCCGTGCACCAGGCCGAGCTGATCCGCCTGCAGTGCTACGAGGGGCTCGACCAGAACGCGGCGCTGTACGAGTGGAACTATCAGCGCCAGCTCCTCGCCATCAAGGCGCGCGAGGGGGCGGGCGAGAACGCCGACGCGATCGAGGAGCACATCTTCTCCGAGCGCTACCTGCTCGAGCGCCCGCTGCTGGCGGCGATCCGCCGCGCCAGCCCGCCGGTGCTGCTGATCGACGAGGTCGACCGGGCGGACGAGGAGTTCGAGGCCTTCCTGCTCGAGCTCCTGTCGGATTTCCAGGTGAGCATCCCGGAGCTCGGCACTATCCGGGCGGTCTCGATCCCGCGCGTCGTGCTCACCTCCAACGGCACGCGCGAATTGTCCGACGCGCTGCGCCGGCGCTGCCTCTACCACTACGTCGATTTCCCCGAGGTCGACCGCGAGGCGAAGATCATCGTGACGCGGCTGCCCGGCGTCGACGCGGCGCTGGCGCTGCAGATCGCCCACATGGTGGCGGCGATCCGCAAGGAGGATTTGCGCAAGGTGCCGGGCGTCGCCGAGACGCTCGACTGGGCCGCGACCTTGGCGGGGCTCGAGGTGCACGACCTGCGCCAGGCGCCGGAAGACGTGCACGAGACCATGATGTGCCTGCTGAAAACCCACGAGGACCGCGCCCGGCTGACCCGCGAGGTGGCGGAGCGGCTGCTCGGCAAGGTGGCGTGAGATGGCCGACACCTTGCAGGAGGAAACCGAGGCGGTCGGTGCCGCGACGCGGCGGCGCCTGGGGGCCTTCGTCCGCACGCTGCGGGACAACGGCTTCAAGGTCGGCCTCGCCGAGACGCGCGATGCGCTGGCGATCCTGGCATCGCCCGCGGCCGCGCGGCCGTCGTCCCTCGAGCCGGCGCTGCGGGCGCTGTTCTGCGCGACCCATTCGGACTGGCAAAAATTCGGCGAGATTTTTGCAGCGTTCTGGCGCCGGCGCGGCATGCGGCAAGCGCAGGTGCTCGGCGGGACGGCGACGCAGGGTCGAGCCGGGATGCGTCGTGTCGCGCAGCCGGGCGGTGCGCAGCCGGCGTCCCTGGCGGATCACGTCGAGCGGCGCAGCGCCCACGAGACGGATGGCGCAAACGCGGGAAAGGGTCGCCGCGAAGGCGCTTCGCGTGCCGAGAACATCGCGACGGTCGACCTGCGCCACCTCGTCGATCCGGCCGAGATTGCGCGCGCCAACGCGCTCGCCGCGCGCCTTGCCCGCACCATGCGGGCGCGGCTCACACGGCGCGAGCAGGTGCGGGCGCACGGGCGCCGCCTCGACCTGCGCCGCACGATCCATCGCAACGTCTCCCATGGCGGCACGCCGATCGACCTCGCCTGGCGGCGGCGCAAGATCAAGCCGCTGCGTCTCGTGGTCCTGCTCGACACCTCCGGCTCGATGAACCTCTACACGGCGTTCTTCGTGCGCTTCCTGCACGGCGTGGTCGACGCGTTCCGCGAGGCGGAGGCCTTCGTGTTCCACACGCGGCTGGCGCACGTGTCGGCATCGCTGCGCGACCGCGACGTCTCGCGCGCGGTCGACCGGCTCGGCCTCATGGCGCAAGGGATCGGCGGCGGCACGCGCATCGGCGAGAGCCTCGCGACGTTCAATCGCTGGCATGCGCGCCGGGTGATCAATTCGCGCACCGCCGTGATGATCGTCTCCGATGGCTACGACACCGGCGAGCCGGTCGCGCTCGCCCACGAGATGCGGCGCCTGCGCCGCCGCTGCCGCCGCATCATCTGGCTCAACCCGCTGATCGGCTGGCGCGACTACACGCCCGAGGCGCGCGGCATGCAGGCAGCGTTGCCCTACATCGACCTGTTTGCACCCGCCCACAACCTCGAGAGCCTGGCGGCGCTCGAGCCCTATCTGGCGAGGATCTGACCCATGCATCGCGCGGCCGACATTCTCAACATCATTTCGGCCCGGCAGGCCGCCGGCGAGCCGTTCGCCGTCGCGACGGTCGTGCGCACCGTGGCGGCGACCGCCGCGAAGGCGGGCGCCAAGGCGCTGATCCTGCCCGACGGCACGATCTCCGAAGGCTGGATCGGTGGCGGCTGCGCCCGCGCGGCCGTGCTCAAGGCCGCCAGGGAGGCGCTCGCCGACGGCCGCTCGCGTCTCGTCTCGGTGCAGCCGCCCGCCGCGCTGGACGAGCATGGCGTCAAGGCCGGAGACGAGCGCGCCGGCGTGCGCTTCGCAAAGAACATGTGCCCGAGCGAGGGCACCATGGACGTCTTCGTCGAACCGGTGCTGCCGCGGCCGCAGGTGGTGGTGTGCGGCTCGAGCCCGGTCGCCGTCGCGATCGCCGATTTCGCCCGGCGCGCGGGCTTTGTGGTGGCGGCTTGCGTCCCTGCGGCCGAGCAGGCGGCGTTCGGTGATGTCGACCGGCGCATCGAGGGCTACGCGCTCACCGTCGACGAGGCGGCTGCGCGTTACATCGTGGTAGCGACGCAGGGGCGCGGCGACGAAGCCGCCTTGTCGGCGGCACTCGCGGTCGAAGCCGACTACGTCGCATTCGTCGGCAGCCGCAAGAAGGCGCATGCCCTCAAGGCGGCGCTGGCGCAACGGGGCGTCCCGGCCGATCGCCTCGCCCGGCTCAAGGCGCCGGCCGGTCTCGACCTCGGCGCCATCACGCCCGAGGAGATCGCGATCTCGATCGTCGCAGAGATCGTCGCGGCGCGACGACGTGGATCGTCGCCCGGCGCCAAGGGATCCTGAGCCGACGGATCACGGGTTGTGCGCCCGCCATCGCGCTGCCGTCAGGGAAATCACCCGCAGCGCCTCCTCGGCACCGTCCGCGGCGCCCTTCTCGAAGTCGCCTTCGATCCGGCCCATCTGGTTCGTCACATGCGCAAAGCAAAGGACCGGCTGTCCGCGCGCGTGAGCAAACGCGTAGAGCGCCGCAGCCTCCATCTCGACTGCGAGGATTCCGGCTGTCGCCGCCGCGTCGATCGCTTCTTGCGTTTCCCGAAAGGGAGCATCGGTCGTCCAGGTCGCGCCCACCTGAACGGAAATTCCAGCTGACCTGAGCGCGCCCTGCGCGAGACTCACCAAGTTCGTATCCGCCGTGCTGTAATCGGACGGCGGCACATAGTGATAACTCGTTCCTTCGTCGCGCAGCGCGCGGTCGATGACGATGAAATAGGGAGGGGCCAGGACCGGGAGGATCTGGCCAGCCGAAGTCACGCTGAGCAGGAGACGGCACCCCGAGGCGAACAGCTGTTCGGCGATCAGGACCGCGAATGCCGCACCGACCGCACAGCCCACGATGCCGTATTCATGGTCCTCGCGTTGAAAGCTGTCGAGATCGGTATGGTAGCAGGCCCAACCCGGATGACGGTCGGCGCGGCCTGCACCGCGCAGGTGTCGGACGATGTCGCCATCCGGATCGAGAATGCAGATCTCCGGAACGGCCGTCGCCGACAGGCCCTTTTGCCGTCGCGCTTCACGCAACAGGTTCTCGGGCGTGAAGGCGGACGGGGCGCGGAAATGCTTGTGGGAAACGATCGGCGGCGCTTTCATGTCGCTCACTGGCATGATCCCGGCAGAACAGCCCCGGTGGCGCCGTTCATCATCCTGCAGGAGCGAGTATATCGGTGAGCTGGGCGACCACCAGATCGAGCTCCTCCCCGGTCGTGCCGCGCCCGAGACTGAAGCGGACAGCGCCCATGCCGACATCGATCCCGACGCCCATCGCGCGCAGAACCGGCGAGAGCTCGACCAGCCCGGAGTGACACGCCGAACCGGTGGTGGCGGCAATCCCGTCGAGTCGCGCCAGGATTTCCGCGCCGACCTGGCCGACGAAGGAAACGTTGAGCGTGTTCGGCAGGCGATGCGACGGGTGTCCGTTGAGAACGACACGATTGCCGAATTGCTTCTGCATCTGCGTCCAGAAGTGATCGCGCAAGGAGCGCACCCGGTCCATGGCCGAAAGGTCGCGCGCGAGCTCGCACGCCGTGCCGAGGCCGACCGCCAGCAGGGCGCTCTCGGTGCCGGCGCGCCGGCCACCCTCGTGCCCGCCGCCGTGAACGACCGGCTCGAGGAGCACGCCGCGGCGCACGAACAGGGCGCCAACGCCCTTGGGGGCATAGACCTTGTGGCCGGCGATCGTCAGGAGATCGACACCGAGCTGGTTCACATCGGTGGCGATCTTGCCGACCGCTTGGGCCGCGTCGGTGTGAAACAGGATACCGTGCTCGTGGGCGATCCGCGCACACTCCTCGACCGGCTGGATGGTTCCGACCTCGTTGTTGGCGTGCATGATGCTGACGAGGATCGTGCGCGGCGTGATCGCGCGGCGAAGGTCGTCGGGGTCGACCCGGCCGCTGCCGTCGACGGGCAGGAACGTGACCCGTGCGCCCAGGCGCTCGAGGAACCGGCACGGTTCGACGATCGCCGGATGCTCGATCGTGGTCGTGATGATGTGCTCACCCTTTTGGCGGAGCGCGAAAAACAAACCCTTGAGGGCGAGGTTGTTCGCTTCGCTGCCGCCGCTGGTGAAAACCACCTCGTCGCTCCGGCAACCGAGCAGCGCCGCCACCTGGCCGCGCGCCGTCTCGAGCGCGGCCTTTGCCTCGCCAGAAGCCCAATGCCCGCTCGACGGATTGCCGAAATGGTCCGCGAGATACGGGCGCATCGCGGCCGCGACCGCCGGGTCGATCGGCGTGCTCGCGTTGTAATCGAGGTAGATGCGGCGCGCGCTCATGGCTCCGCCTCCCGATAGCCGAGCGGATAGGGGCCGGGGTCGCCGCGGAAGGGCTGAAGCAGCATCCGATCGAGCCCGAGCTCGCGCGCGTCGCGGAACTGCTCGATGCCGATGGTCATTGCTTCGTGGCCGGCCGCGGGCTGCGGGCGGTAGGTGCCGAACAGGCGGTCCCACCAAGGCAGGTTGAAGCCGAAATTGCTGTTGGTCTCTGACGACCGGATCGAGTGGTGCACGCGGTGCATGTCCGGCGTCACCACGAGCCAGCGCAGCACCCGATCGATTCCCGAAGGGATGCTCACATTGCCGTGGTTGAACATCGATGTGGCGCTCAGCAGGAGCTCGAAGATCAGGACTGCGAGCGGCGATGCGCCGAGGGCGGCAACGACGGCGAATTTGATCAGCATCGAGAGCAGGATTTCGATCGGGTGGAAGCGCAGCCCGGTGCTGACGTCGAATTCGAGATCGGCATGATGCATGCGGTGCACCCGCCACAGCGCCGGCACCGCATGGAACAGCACATGCTGCAGATAGATCGCAAGATCGAGGATGACCACCGAGGCCACGATCCCGGCCCACGCCGGAATCGCGATCACGTTGAACAGCCCGAAGCCTTGGGATTGAGCCAGGAGGGCGAGGCCGACGGCAGTGGTGGGAAACAGAATACGGAGCAGGAGCGTGTTCACCGCGACCACACCCAGGTTGCTGGGCCAGCGCCAACCGCGCCCGATGGCCTGCCTCCGCCGCGGCGCAATGAGCTCCCACAATGCCATCACCATGAATACGCCGGCGAACCCCGCGAGGCGGATAACCGGCTCATACGTGGACAGGGCGTCATGCATGACACTGCCGATGCTCCCCGCACCCTTGACCAGACCTTTGAATTCGCTATTATTCAATCGTTCAATTGAATAATGTAGGATAGTTCGGTCGCGATGTCAAAGCGCAGTCCCAAGCTGGCCCTGTTCGCCCAGTTCGCCGCGGTGGCCAAGGCGCTGGCGCATGCCCACCGTCTCGATCTCCTGGAGCAGGTCGCCCAGGGCGAACGCAGCGTCGAGGTGCTGGCGGAGCGGACGGGACTGTCGGTCGCCAATGCCTCGCAGCATCTCCAGCACATGCGGCGCGCCGGCCTGGTGGCAAACCGGCGCGACGGAAAGTTCGTCTACTATCGGATTGCCGACGATGCCGTTCTCGACCTGCTGGCGGCGCTGCGCCGGATCGCCGAGCGCAACGTGGCCGAGGTCGGGCGCCTGGTGCGCAGCTATTTTGACGATCGCGACAGCCTGGAGCCCGTTTCGCGCGACGAGCTTCTGCGGCGATCGCGAACCGGAGGGGTGACGGTTCTCGACGTGCGGCCGGAGGACGAATTCGCATTGGGGCATCTGCCGGGAGCGGTGAACATCCCGCTGCGCGCGCTCGAGCAGCGCCTGTCGGAGCTCGATCCCTCGCAGGAGGTCGTCGCCTACTGTCGCGGCGCCTATTGCGTGCTGTCGTATGAGGCGGTTGCGGCGCTGCGCGCGCGCGGCTTCACGGCGCGCCGCCTCGAGGACGGGTTTCCCGAGTGGCGTGCGGCGGGACTGCCCGTCGTCGTCGGAGGCGGGTGACTCGACGCCTAGTGTCCCGGTTCCGACGTTCGTATCCCTTGCAGCACTCTCTCGTACGAACGTCGGAACCAAAGGGACACTAGCAAGCATATGATTCTAGTGGTCAAAATCTGACGCTTGAGTCCCGGCGGTCCGGTGGCGATGCTATCGATCGAACTTCCGGTTCCGGGCCGGAAGTCAACTGTGAGAATCGACCCTAGCCGTGTGTCGCAGAGTCCGATTTGGGCGAGGTCGACCTAGTGCGCAGCTGCCCCTCGTAGTCGCGCTTGCCAAGCGGCACGCCCCGCGAGCGCAGGATGTCATAGGCGGTGACGGCGTGGAAATGAAAGTTGGGCAGCGAAAAGGAAAGAAGGAAAGTCTCCGACGTGAAAGCGAGTTGTCGCGGCGCCCAGGCCGAGGAGCGATCATCTTCGTCGAGCGGGCGGTAGAGGGCAATGTTCAGCGCCTTGCCGGCCCAGCCATTGACCTCGGCGGGCGTGAGCGCCTCCAGCGCCGCTATCGCCTCGTCTATCAACGCCCGCAGCCCGGCGAAAGGCATCGCCCCGATCAGCGCCGGCGGAGCGAAGATGCCGGTCTTCACCGCCTCAAGCCCCCACACCGAATGATGCGACAGGGCTTCGATCTGGAAGTGAAACGGCGCCATATCGGCGATCAGTCGCGCGTGCACGAAGTCGTCCGGGTCGGCGCCGGTCTCGGCGCAGTGCTTCGCGGCGCGCTGAAGGAAGCCCGCGACGGCCCTAACGGTCTGCAAGAAGGTTGGCACGCTGAGGTCGTAGAGTGATGTCGCCATCGTCTCCCCCTTGGTTGGACCGGGCCACGCGACGCCCAGCCTATTGGTCCCACTGGATCGGATTCGAAATAGCCTCGCGCATCAGCTGATCGGGCGACTTTCCTTCATGCTTCTGCGTCAACTGCCCGATCGCCGACATCAACGCGTCAGCGGGTTGGCCCGCGGCCTCTTCCCGCGCGACGAAACCCGCGATCACCGGCGACACACGCTCGAGAAGTCGCGCGTGCTCGTCGGCCGGGAAGGAGATGAGCTCGCCTCCCGCCGCGCGAAACCGCTCGCGCGCGCGGGCGCCGGCCAATCCGTAGAAGACCTGCGTTTCCGCCTGCGCCTCCGCCCGCAACCAGGCGTGCAGGATGCGCTGCAGGTCGCCAGGCAGGCTGCGCCAGAACGCGGCCCGCATGCCGAATTCGACGTTGTTGCGGACCAGCCCGAGCGCCGTCCGGAAACGCGCCCGCGACCCGATGCCGAAGACCTCCGCCGGGCCGTCCGAGATGTGCACCGCGTCGATCTCGCCGGACGCGAAGGCCGACTTCTTTTCCAGCGAGCTCATCGGCACCGGGACCGCTCCCAGTGCCCGGATCACGTCCGCCTCGATGCCGTCGTTGCTGCCGATGCGGAGCCCTGCGAGGTCGTTCAGCGTGCGAATCGGATGCATGCTGAAGAGATGGAAGGCGCTGGTCGCTTTCATGCGCCCCATGAGGATGCCCTGCTTCTCCACGTCCTCGCGGAAGAATGCCGAATAGAGCTCTTCCGATATGACGGTTGCGATCTCGGCAGTGGCGAACAGTCCCGGGAGGCGAAGCGCCTGCGCCAGCCGGTACGTGGCGCTGTCCCAGCCGGAATAGCACGGCGCCAGGTCGGACCGGCCGTCGAGCAGGGCGGCGACGCCTTCGCGATCGGCGTGAACGCTCGCGCCCCAGTGATCCTCGACCCGGATCTTGCCCTCGGTCATCTGCTCCAGCACCCGGAAAGCGGGCCTGAACACCTGCTGCACGACCGAGGCCGTTTCCGGCGGGTGCCCCGTCACCTTCATGGTGATGGGATTGCCGGCGTAGCGTAGCGGGAGGTCTTGGCGCCCGACGAACTGCCCGTCCAGCCAGGCGCGAGCCACCGCGCACCGCGCATGGGCTTGCGCGCTGTCGAAATCGTCCGTTGCCGAGCGGCTGGGTGGCGAAGTGGTCATGGGTGACGAGATGATGCTCTTGCGGGGCGCTGATGCACACTTATGATGCCGGCAAGCCGCTCGGCAAGCTTCACGCGCAGCGTGTTGCGTCGGGCGGAGCGCAATCGCCAGGATTGACGAGTTTCATGGCGGGCAGCGAGCTGACCGTTCTGACCTCCGTCGCCCTGAAGGGCGTGCTGGAAGCGCTCGCTCCCGCGTTCCTCCAGGAGACCGGGTACGGCCTCGCGATGCGGTATGGGCCCGGCGGCGTTGTTCTGCAGCGCGTGCGAAGCGGCGCCGGCGGCGACGTGGTGATCGCGCCGCCCGAAGTCATGGAAACCCTGGCCGGCGAAGGGCGCATCGTCGCCGGCTCGGCGCGGACGATCGCGCACTCCGTCATCGGCATCGCGGTACGCGCGGGCGCACCGAAACCGAAGATCGAGACCGCCGACGATCTCCGCCGGGCTTTGCTGGCGGCGCCCTCCGTCGCCTACACGGATCCGGCCACGGGCGCCGCCAGCGGCGTCCACCTCGCGGGGATTCTCAAGCGTTTCGGGATCGCCGACGCGGTCAACGCCAGGGCGAAGCTCGGCGACGGCGGCCCGGTGGCCGCCTACGTGGCGCGCGGCGAGGCCGAGCTGGCGGTCCAGCAGATTTGCGAGCATATGCTGGTGAAGGGCGTCGACGTCGTCGGTCCTCTGCCGGCCGAGCTGCAGAAGGTGACCACGTTGGTCGCAGCCGTCCGAGCCGACGCGGCTGCGCCCGATCCGGCGCACGCGCTCATCGGTCTGCTGGTGGCGCCGCATGTTCAGGCGACCATGCCGGCGCACGGGTTGGAGCCGGCTCGACCGCACGCATGACCGTTCGGGCGATCATGGGTACGTCCGGGCCGCTCGTCTTCAGTTGCGATCCAGAAACCGGGCGATGACCGGGTTGACCACCTGCGGGTGAGTGATCGGGGCCAGATGGCCACCCTCGGGGAGGTGTTCATATCCCCAATCGGAACACGCGTCCGCCAGCACCTGCATCACAGCGCGCGACGGGTCCATCGGCTTGGGCGAAGAGATGATCACGGTGCGCGAGGGAAGTCGTTCCCGCCACTGTTCGGGTGTGGTCTCGCCGGCCAGGATGGCGCCCCATTCGTGCAGGACGACCCGGACGAATTCGGTGTAGATGGACCGTCGTTGCGCCGAGCTGGCGGTCCAGGCGCCTTGTCCGGCCCAGTAGTCGATGAAGTGATGGGCAGCGCGCTCGGTCGCGCCCGACGCGGCGAGCTCCTTCATCCGTTCCGCCAGCGCACGGATCTCGCCGAAGGCCTCGTAGCGGCCCTCGGTGTTGGACAGGTAGAACAAGCTGGGCTCCACCAGCACCAGGCTGTCGGCGCGTGCGCCCAGTCGCTCCGCGGCCCGCATGGCGACGGCGCCGCCAAATGAGTGACCGACCAGTCGGATGCCGCGCGCCGTGCGTGGGACGGCGCGGACGACGAGATCGGCATAGTCGTCGAGCGAGGGCGGCTCCGGTCGCGACCACGCCGGCGTGCGGCCGTAGCCGAACAGATTGACCGCGCGGACCAGGAAGCGCCCCTCCAGCTCGCGCATGAGGGTGGACCACTGGTGTGCGCCCGCCATGCTCGAATGCACGAGGATGACCGGAGATCCGGCGCCCGCCTCGAGGAAATCCACGCCGTTTGGCCGGTTCTCGTTCATCCTGTCCTGTTGACGTTGCGCGCCTGCGGCTTCACAGATGGCCGAGGCAGGGAGGTCGCGGCCTTTGGATGCGGGACCCTGGTCCGGCGTTCACGTCGTGCACGTATTTGTGACAGCCATCTGGCGGATGGACAACGTATTGAAATACCAGGCGCATCGCTTCTCCATCGCCCCCATGATGGAATGGACCGACCGGCATTGCCGGTTCTTCCATCGCCTGCTGACGCGGCGGGCGCTGCTCTATACCGAGATGGTGACGACCGGCGCGGTCTTGCGGGGCGACCGCGCGCGCCTGATCGGTTTCGATCCGTTCGAGCACCCGGTCGCGCTGCAGCTCGGCGGCTCTGATGCGCGCGCGCTTGCCGCGTGCGCCCGCATTGCCGAGGATTTCGGCTACGACGAGGTCAATCTCAACGTCGGCTGCCCGTCCGACCGCGTGCAGGAGGGCCGCTTCGGCGCCTGCCTGATGGCGGAGCCCGCCCTGGTCGGCGACTGCGTCGCCGCCATGCTCAACGCGGTGCGCGTGCCGGTGACGGTGAAGTGCCGGCTCGGCGTCGACGAGCAGGATCCGGAGGTCGCGCTCGAAGCAATGACGCAGGCGGTCAAGGCCGCAGGCGCCCGGGTCCTCATCGTGCACGCCCGCAAGGCCTGGCTGCAGGGTCTTTCGCCCAAGGAGAACCGCGAGGTGCCGCCGCTCGACCACGCGCGGGTGCATCGTCTCAAGGCGGGTCACCCTGAGCTGACCGTCGTGCTCAACGGCGGCGTTACCACGGTGGAAGCGGGGCTCGCGCACCTCGGCAAGGTCGACGGGGTTATGATGGGCCGTGCCGCCTACCAGGAACCGTGGCGGCTGCTGCACGTCGATCCGCTGGGGTTCGGCGAGGGCGCCCCCTTCGCCTCGCCCAAGGCGGCGGCGCTTGCGCTCATGCCCTACGTGGAGCGCACGTGCGCGCGCGGCACGCGGTTCTATGCGATCGCGCGGCATATCCTCGGCCTGTTCCACGCGGTACCGGGCGCGCGCGCGTTCCGCCGCCACATCGCGACCGAAGGGGTGAAGCCCGGCGCCGGGCCGCACACGTTGGAGCAGGCGCTCGCGCTGGTGCCGGACATGGATACTGAGGCGGCGCGCACGCAGGCGGCGTAGGGGCCGGTTAGTTGGCGCCGAGCTGATGCGCCAGTTTCTTGATCACCTCGATCAGCGCGCGCATCGCCGGCGTGATTCCGGCCGACGAGCGATAGAGGATGCCGGCGGAACGGGTCATGGTCAGCCCCGGGATGAGGAGCGGCGCGACGCCGCCCATCTCGCTGCGCAGCACCTGTGAGGTGGCGAAGGAGAGCATGTCGCTGTTGCGGAGCACCGCGGCGATGAAGGAGATCGAATCGGATTCGATCTTGGCGTCGGGCGGCTCGAGCCCGGCGACGCGGAACAGGGCTTCCAACCGCAGCCGCAGCAGCACGTCGCGGCCGGGCAGCACCCACGGATAGGCGAGCGTGCTTGCAGGCTGCGGCCGCCGTTTGGCGCGCAGCGGATGGTGTCGGCGCGCGACCACCGAGATGGTGTCGGTGGTGAGCGGTATCGCCTGCAGTTCGGCGGGGCTGCGGTCGGGCAGGGCCGACACGACGAGGTCGAGATCGCCGGCCCGCAGCGCCTCGATGAGGCTGCCGTCGAAGCCGCCCGCCACCTGAAAGCTGAGCCTCGGGTACTGCGCGGTCAGCTCGGCCGTGATGCGCGGCAAGGCGCGGCTGAGCCACGACGGCCCGGCCCCGATCCTGAGCACGCCGACCGCGCCGCGCGCGAGCGCCTGCACCTCGTCGCGCGCATCCTGCAGCTGGACCCCGAGCATGCTGGCATGGCGCAGGAATGCCTGTCCCTGCTCGGTCAGCGCCACCCCACGCGGCAGCCGGAGGAACAACGTGCAGTCCAGGGAGGCTTCGAGCCGACGCACCGCCTTGGTCAGACCGGGCTGGGTCATGCCGAGCGCCCTTGCCGCGGCGCTGAAGCTCCCGTGCCGTGCCACGGTGTTGAAATAGTGCACGTGCGAGAAATCCATCACCCATTCCATTTGGTTATGGCAAACGGCCGTCATGTGATCTTGTCGTAAAGCCGGGCCACGGGCAACCTCGGTTCCCGATCTTCTTGCCAGCGGAGCCGCACCGGTGCACCCGACCAACCTTCTCTTCATCCTGTCGGACGAGCACCGGCGCGACGTCGCCGGCTGCTATGGCGATCCGATCGCGATCACGCCGAACATCGATGCGATTGCGGCTCGCGGCGCCCGCTTCCGCAACGCCTACACGCCTTGCCCCATCTGCGTTCCGGCGCGCGCCGCGCTGGCGAGCGGGCGGTGGGTGCACCAGACCAGGTCATGGGACAATGCGGCGCCCTATCACGGCGAGCCGCCGAGCTGGCACCACCGGCTGCGGGACAACGGGCACCGGATCGTCTCCGTCGGCAAGCTGCATTTCCGCGCGACGGCCGACGACAACGGCTTCAGCGAGGAGATCCTCCCGCTGCACGTGCTGGAGGGCAAAGGCGACCTCATCGGCATGTTGCGCGAGCCACCGGCCGCCCGCGGCAGCATGCCGGCGCTGGCCGCAAGTGCGGGCCCGGGGGAATCGACCTACAACGACTATGATCGCGCCATCACGGCGGCGGCCTGCCGATGGATCGCCACTGAAGGGGTGCGCGCGGGCGAGAAGCCGTGGGCACTGTTCGTCTCGCTCGTGCGGCCACACTTTCCGCTCACCGCGCCGCCCGAGTTCTACGCGCTCTATCCGCCGGAGCGCATGCCGATGCCGCGGCTCTACGAGGAGGCGGGACACCCGCGGCACCCCGCGGTCCTGGCGCTCAGGTCGGTGATGAACTACGACGACTTTTTTGCCGACGCGCAGGCGGTCAGGCGCGCCATCGCGTCCTACTATGCCCTCGTCAGCTTCCTCGACGACAATATCGGCAGGATTCTCGCGGCCCTTCAGGCGGCGGGACTGACGGGCTCGACCCGGGTGATCTACACGTCCGACCACGGCGACAATCTCGGCTGCCGGGGATTGTGGGGCAAGTCGGTGATGTACGAGGAGTTGGTCGCCGTTCCACTGGTCGTGGCGGGCGCCGGCATTCCCTCCGGCCTGACGGTCGACACGCCGGTCTCGCTGGTCGACTGCTACCGAACCGTGCTCGAGGCGGTCGGCTGTCCGCTCCCGCAAGACGACCTGGCGCTCCCCTCGTGCTCGCTGTGGGAGGTCCTCGCCGGGGAGCGCCCCGATCGCCATGTGCTGTCGGAGTATCACGCCGCCGGCTCGATCACCGGCACGTTCATGATCCGCCACGGTCGCTGGAAATACATCCATCATGTCGGATTTGCGCCCGAGCTCTACGATCTCGAGGCTGACCCCGGCGAAACGACCGATCTAGCGGAGCGGCCAGGTATGGCATCCGTGCTCGCCGAGTGCCGGGCCGCCCTGTTGCGCATCTGCGATCCGGAGGCGGTGAGTGCGGACGCCTTCGCGGATCAGCGCCGTCGCATCGCGCTGAACGGCGGGCGCGATGCCGTCATGCAGCGCGGGGACTACGGCTATACGCCCGCGCCTGGAGAGAAGCCAGCTCGCGTCGTCACGTGAGGCGAAGCGTAGCGGCACGATGGGAGGGATCGCCATGCAGCAAGGCGGCATCACCCGTACCGCCGAGGTCGCCTACGTCGTGTTGATCCTCGCGATCGCCGGCATCGTCTGGCGCGAGGCGAGCATGCTGCCGCCGGCTCCCTACGATGCGCTGGGGCCGAAGGCGTTCCCGATCTGGGTGAGCTACGCACTGGGGGCACTGGGCCTCGCCATGCTGGTGCGGCTCGTGCTCGGGCTCTCGCTCGGCCGCGCCGGACAGGCGATGGTGGTAGGTCTCGACGACTTGGCGAGTGCGCACGAGCAGCGGCCGTGGGCGGCTGTGCTCACCGTGATCCTCGCGTTCGCCTATGCGCTGGCGTTGAGCTTTCGCAGCGTCGGGTTTCTGCCGGCGACGGCTGCCTACCTGTTCGTTTCCGGCCTCGTGCTCGGCCCGCTCGAGCGCCGGCGGATCGGCGTGCTCGCCGTCTTCGCGGTCGCGGCCGCGGTCGCCCTCGATGTCCTGTTCCGGAGAATCTTCAAGCTCGATCTGACGTGACGGCAGCCCACGCGATGACCTTGGCCGACGCCTTCGTGCACCTCTTCACACTCAAGGCCTTCACCGTCATGGTGGCCGGAGTAGCCCTCGGCGTGTCGGTCGGCGTCCTGCCCGGCATCACCGCCGGCATGCTCATGGCGCTGACGCTGCCGTTCACCTACCACATGTCGAGCATCGACGCGGTGACACTGCTCATCGCCATGTTCGTGGGCGGGGTGTCGGGCGGCCTCATCACTGCCACGCTGATGCGCATTCCTGGCGAGCCCAATGCGATCATGACGTGCCTCGACGGCTACCAGCTGGCGCGGCGCGGCCAGCCCGGCCGGGCGCTGGGCCTGGGCAATTCCTCCTCGCTGATCGGCGGCACGCTGTCGTGGGCTGCGCTCGTGCTGCTGGCGCCGCCGCTCGCCAGCATCGCGGTAGCGTTCGGGCCGTTCGAGAACTTCGCGGTCATCATGCTGGCGCTGATCCTGATCTCGTCGCTGTCGGAAGGGTCGTTCCTCAAGGGCCTGTCGGCGGGGCTGCTCGGCATGCTGGTCTCCTATCCCGGCATCGACGAGAGCTCGGGCATCATGCGGCTCACCTTCGGCATCACCGCGTTCGAAGGCGGGTTCAACAGCCTGCCGGTGATTCTCGGCATGTTCGCCGTCAGCCAGGTGGTGGCCGACGCTCTCAACGTCGAGGCCAATGCCGGTGCCATCAAGGCGACCATGCGGGGCATGTTCATATCGCTGAGCGACTACGTCGTGCACGGCTGGAACATGGTGCGCTCGTCGCTGATCGGGATCTGGATCGGCATTCTTCCGGGGGTCGGCGCGACCGTCGCCTCGATCGTCGCCTACACCACGGCCAAGAACCTCTCGCGCAACCCCGAGGCGTTCGGAACCGGCAGCGAGGAGGCGATCGTCGCGGCCGAGAGCGCCAACAACGCGACCACGGGCGGCACGCTGGTGCCCATCCTCACGCTCGGCATCTCCGGCGGCCTCACCGATTCGATCCTGCTCGGGGCGCTGGTCATCCACAACCTTCAGCCCGGGCCTCTGCTGTACAAGAACAACCCCGAGATCGTGAACACGATCTTCGCGACGCATCTCGTCGCGCATGTCGTCATGTTCGTGCTGATGACGTTCGGCATCGCGTTGTTCGCGCGCCTCGTCGCCGTGCCGCGCGCCTTCATCCTGCCGATGGTGATGGTCTTCTCGGTGCTCGGGGCGTTCGGCCTGAACAATCGTCCGTTCGATGTGTGGGTGATGCTGGCGTTCGGCCTGCTCGGCGTCCTGCTCGAGCTCGCCAAGGTGCCGCTCGCTCCGTTCGTCGTCGGCCTGGTGCTGGCGCCGGTCGCGGAGTCGGAGCTGCGCGCCGGGCTCATGGCGTCGGCGGGAAGCTTCATGCCGCTGATCGAGCGCCCGGTCGCCTGCACGATGCTGGTCCTGTCGGCCGGCCTGTTCGTGTGGCCCTTCTGGCGGGCGTGGCGCACGTCGGTGTCGGCCGGCTCCAATCGAAAGCGGGCATGAGCCCGTCGAACCAGGGGAGGACCTCGTGACCAAGTTGACCCGACGGCAGACCTTGACGCTCGCCGCTGCGGCCGGCGCAGTCCCGCTCGGCCTCGGCCGCGCATCCAGCGCGGGTTATCCGGAAAAGCCGGTGCGCATGATCATCCCGATCGCGCCCGGCGGTCAGACCGACGTGGTCGCCCGGCTGCTGCAGCTCACCATCGACAAGAGGAAGCTGCTGCCGCAGCCGATCGTGGCGATCAACAACGCGGCGGCCGGGGGCACGACCGGCACGCGCCAAGTCAAGGATTCCGAGCCGGACGGCTACACGATCGGCATGTTCCACATGGGGCTCTTGACCGCGCCGGCCATGGGCGTCGTGGACTACGACCACGGCGCGTTCGAGCTGATCGGCCAGATCGGCCGCACGCAGGTCGGCATGGGCGGGCTCGCCGATGGCCGGTTCAAGACCATCCAGGACGTGCTCGCCGAGGCCAAGGCCAGACCCGACACGCTGACGGTCGCCATGAACATCGGGCTGCTGCCGCACTTCGTCCCGTTGATGTTCCAGCAGGACGCCGGCATCGCCTTTCGCTACGTCCAGTCGGGCGGTGGTGCGGTGCGGCTCAAATCGGTGCTCGGGCGGCACACCGAGCTCTCGCTGTTCTCGGGCCCGGAGTTCCTGCTGTTCCGGGCGCAGGGCATCAAGCCGCTGGTGATGTTCTCCGAGGCGCGCCTGCCGGAGCTGCCCGATGTTCCGACCGCCAGGGAGATCGGCATCGGCACGGTGTTCGAGGAGCGGGTCATCGCGTTCGCGCCCCGGGGCACGCCCAAGGACCGCCTCGACGTGATCGCCGCCGCCCTGCGCGCCGCGGTGGACGATCCCGAGGTCATCGAGCGCTACACGGGTCTCGGCATCGACGGCTTGTTCCTCGACGGCGCCAAGCTCAGGGGGCTGCTCGATGCTCTGAAGGGACCGATATCCAAGGTCGGCGATGCGGTGCGGAAGGCGAGGGCCGAGCAGGGCGAGAGGAAGTGAACTGCCGTTTAGCCCCTCGCGCGATCTAATCTGTCCATGTGCGTCCGGGAGGACCCGCTACTGAGGCGTCGTGATGTCCAGGTCCTTGCGCCCCCTCACACCGCGATCTGCTGGAACTCCATCGGGAATTCGTGCAGCCGGCGGGCGCCGCTCGCGGTAATCTCGATCGTCTCGGCGAACACGCAGCCAGTCTTGCCGTCGTGCCATGTCGGGTCGAACAGGTCGATGTTGAAGGCGAACACCATGCCTTCCCGGAACTGGTCGCCGATCACCTTCACGGCCTCGCGATCGGCTGCGATGGCGTGGTGGCGATAGCGCGGGTACTCGAGCGAGGCGAGGCCGTGGCCGTGGCTGCCGGCCTCGCAGATCGCGAGCCCGCGCGACGATCCGCCATGTCTGCTGCAAGACGGACCGCCTGCTTGTTGCTCGGCTGCAACGCCTCGGCACCGCACGAGACGAGGGCGGTTCCGTCGAACGTTTTCCGCTTTTCAGGAAATATTGTTGTTGACCCGTCGGGTTAGATCGGTTAGATCGTCATCGTCGAAGACGTGCGCGCTGCGGCGGAAACGCCCGGCGCTTTTTTGTTGGCTCGGCTTCCTGGAGTAGAGCATCGACCTTCGCCCATATCTGCAGGCACGTGCGGGCGCTTCGCCGCCCGCAGCGCAACAGCAAGAATCGAGCAGGGCGCCGCCGGAGCAGACGCCGCCGCGGCAACATCAACATCCACGGCCCGATCCCGTCCTGATGCGGCTTGCGACCGACGTGCGAACGCTCGGCGCCAGGGACGGGCGCGAGGACCTCAGCGATCTCTAATTGGTAGGGCGAGCCTTATGGGCGCTAAAGCAGGTTTCGGTCGGTTGACCAACGGATGCGCGTGGAGGGATGCGGAGTCCGCTTTCGCCAACTGCGGACATGCCGCCGCACTTGTCCAGGGCAGCTAAGTGCCAGATCCGGACGTTCGGGCTTACCCGCAAGGTCTTGCAGCCCGACTTGTTGAGTACGGTGTGGAAGCCGACATGCGGCGCTGCAAGATCAGTCTCCTATCCGGTGGGCGCCGCCGGGCGATAGCGCGCGGGCAATTTTGTCCGGCCTCAGATCAATGAGACCCCAAGCCGCAAGAATTGCGTGAAGAGCGACTGCAGGCCAAAGCAGGATACCGACCATGTTCAAGGCCGCCCCCGCGAACGCGAGGAGCATCGAGGTGGCCGCGTTGTAAATGGCAAGGCCGGTGAGCAATCCGAGCTGTGCAGGAGTCGACGTATCGGTCCTCGCCATCCAGCTTGCGATGCCTATCGCGAGTAGCGCAGCGCCGGCAATGCGCCCGACAAGATTCGCATCAGCCGATGCATGGTCTGATCCAAGTAGGATGGCAAAGACGACGCCGGGCAGAAAGAGAAGGCAAAGGCCCGTTCCTGCTTCGACGAACGCCGTTATGAGCAAGAGCAGCTTCCGGTTCGTCATGTGCATCGACCTCGGCCTTCTCGAAATTCTCAGTTCAGGCGCCTCTGGGAATTCGCCGATCCATTGCTTGGCGGGGTCGCATGCGACGGCGCCGCCAAGCCGACTGCTTGTCCCTCGCTAGTCTTTCGCCTTTCGGATCGCTCCTGACGCCTTGTCCTGGTCGTTTTCGGTGAGTTGCGACGGCCCGAGCTTGAACGTCAGCTTGTCGATCTTGCCGCTGAACCGGAACGGCATCGCATAGCTCGACTCCACCGGTGTGCGGGTGTCGACGCCGACGTCGAACGTCTCGTCGAACGGCATCAGGAACGGAATCGTGTGTTCAAGCTTTTCCGTGGCGAGCTCCCGGCCGTCCACCTTGAGCACGCCGGTCCCGCCCTTGGCAATGCCGGGCCCGTGATAGGTGAAGTCGAACTCGATCGTGTGCTTGCCCGGCTTGAGCGAATCGCCCAGCCAGTCGCGGGCTCCCACGCCGCCCTCCCAGCGGGTGCGCTTCAGATCAAGAAAGTTGTAGACGAAAACCGGCTTGCCCTTCAGCAGGAACAAGCCGTAACCACCGAAGCGGCCGCCATCGGTGACGATCATCCCCTCGGCGCCGCCCTCGGGAACTTCGATCTCCGCCGTGATGGTGAACGACTTGTTGAGGATGTTCGGCGCGTTACCAGAAGGAATGCCGGGGTTCTCACCGACATACGTGAAGACGGTCCTTCCCGCCACGGCGCTCGGCCGGGGCGCGATCGCGCGCTGGAACTGCGAATTGTCGAGTGGCAGCACGTTGTACTTGAGCGCCTCCTGCTGGAACAGCGCCTGCATCTGCTTCAGCTTGTCGGGCATTTTGGCCGCGAGATCGTTATCTTGTGAGTAATCGTCGGCAAGGTTGTACAGCTCCCACCTGTAGTCGCCGACGTCTGGGAACTTGGCATTGAGCTGCCACGGCGGCACGGGCGGGTGCGTGTTCGCATACCAGCCCTCGCTGTAGATGCCGCGGTTGCCGCCCATCTCGAAATACTGCGTCTTGTGCGCCGAAGGTGCATTGGCGTTAGCCGAATCGAACGTGTAGGCCATGCTCACGCCTTCGATCGCCTTCTGCTTGATGCCGTCGACCTCTTCCGGCGCCCTGATCCTCGTGGCCTCGAGGATCGTGGGCACGATGTCGATAATGTGGTGGAACTGGTGGCGGAGACCGCCCGGGTCGTTGATATGACCCGGCCATGAGATGGCCAGGCCCTGCCGCGTTCCGCCAAAATGCGACGCCACCTGCTTGGTCCATTTGAAGGGCGTGTCGAACGCCCACGCCCAAGGCACCGCCATGTGCGGATAAGTTGCTGACGAGCCCCAGTCTTCGTAGTGCAGCAATTGCAGGGGCTCGGGAACGTCGAGAACACCGTTGTAGGCGGTAAACTGATTGAACGTGCCCGACAGGCTGCCTTCTGGGCTCGTTCCGTTGTCGCCACAGATGTAGATGACCAGTGTGTTTTCGAGCTTGCCCATATCCTCGACCGCTTGGATGACGCGGCCGATCTCATGGTCCGTATAGGCTGTGTAGCCGGCAAACACCTCGGCCTGGCGCGCATAGAGCTTCTTCTGGAGAAACGACAGGGACTCCCATTCCGGCAGATCGGCCGGCCAAGGCGTCAGCTTGGTGTTCGCCGGGATCACGCCCAACCGTTTCTGATTGGCGAAGATCTGTTCGCGCAGGACATTCCAGCCCATGTCGAACTTGCCCTTGAACTTGTCTATCCACTCCTTCTTCGGCTGGTGCGGCGAGTGAGATCCGCCGGGTACGTAGTAGACGAAGAATGGCTGCTCGGGTGCCGCTGCGTTGAGGCCGCGCATGTGCGCTATTGCCTCGTCCGCCAGATCGGTGGTGAGGTTGTAATCGGGCTTGCCGACCCACGGAAAAATCTGGGTGTGATCACGGAACAGATAGGGCGTCCACTGATCAGTCTCGCCGCCCATGAAGCCGTAGAAGTACTGGAAGCCCATTCCCGACGGCCATTGGTTGAAGGGGCCTGAAACGCTGTACTGGAATCCCGGCGTGTTGTGGTTCTTGCCGAACCACGATGTGGCGTAGCCATTGGCGTTCAAGATCGTGCCGACGGTCGCGTTCTCGGGACCGATGATTGAGTCATAGCCCGGGTAGCCCGTCGACAGCTCCGTGATCACACCGAAGCCTGTCGAATGGTGGTTGCGGCCGGTGATCAGCGCCGCTCGCGTGGGCGAGCACAGCGCGGTCGAGTTGAATTGGGTGTAGCGGAGCCCCGCCGCTGCGATCCGGTCCAGCGCTGGCGTCGGGATGACACCTCCGAACGTGCCACTGACGCCATAGCCCTGGTCGTCAGTCATGATGAGCAGCACGTTGGGCGCACCCTGGGGCGGCACGATGCGGGGCGGCCACCAGGGCTTCGAATTCTTTGCGCTCTCCTCGATCACGCCGCCGAATTTCGGGGGCGGCGGCGGGAGCTGTTTCCCGTCGATCGTGGTCGTGGCGTCGGGCGACCCCGGCGTGCCGGTCGTTTGCTGCGCATGGCCCATGCTGCTGCCCATCGTCACGGCAGCAAGCAACGTTAGCGTACCGACAGAAAGCTTTTCCAGGAATTTCATGGATCCCTCCGCTGAGCGATTGGCACCGCGAGAGACGCGCTGTGACATGACGTATGCAAGACGTCGTCGCGGCCCCCGCAAGGCCGGATTCACAGTCCACCCGGATTGTAAGTCATACGCCTCAAATCGACTGAACGATATTGTCCTTAGGGGCAACATCGAGGGCCGTTTTGGTTCGGCACGGACTGACTGCTTCGGCGCGGAGGCTGGCCACCCGGCCCCTTAAGGTTCTCCACTGAGCAGGCAATTTTGGTTCGGGGCAAATTGGAATCGCGTTTTATGGTTGGCCTGTGACGAGCGATACTCCGTCTCGGGGATTCGGACTGAGGTCCGAAGTGCTCGTGCTCTCAACCTGACCGAAGGACATCGCATGACCACCGTAATCTATGCCGTCGAATGCCTTCCGACTGGCTTCGTCTACGTGGGTTTGAGCTCCGACTACAGGCAGCGATGGCGTGCGCATCGCGTTCTGTTGCGGAGAGGATCTCATACGGCCGCAGGAATGAACGTCGACTGGCGGAAATACGGTGAGGCCGCGTTCAAGGTGCGAGTGCTCGAGGCTCTGCCGTACGACGTGGAAACGCCGGACGCGCAGAAGGAGGAACTGCGGTGGCAGGCTCATTTCGCGCAACTCGGACGCTTGTACAACGTGCCTGTTTGCCGGATGTGCCTCAGGCCGTTCGACAATCTCGCCGGCATCGAAGCGCCGCATGGCGGCCAGCCACGTGCTTCCCGCACCGCCGGTCGCACCCGGGGGCCGCCGGAGGAGAGCGAAGCGTCGGTAGACGCCGTGGCTGCGAGCCCATCCCTGTTATCGAACCGATGAAAGGAAACCAAATGTCCATGGTCATATATGCCATCCAATGCCGGGAGAATGGCCTCACGTATGTGGGGCGAAGCACCGATCATAGGAAACGATGGCACATTCACCGCCGCATGATGAAGAGCGGCGTTCATAGCATTCCGCAAATGGTTGCCGACTGGCGCAAGTTCGGCGAAGCCGGCTTTGCCATGAGAAGTCTTGGAAGCGCTGGCTTACGACGTGGAGCCTCACGTTGCCAAAGCGGCCGAATCGAGATGGCAGTTGCATTTCGCAAAATTGGGCCTCCTGTACAACCCACCGCGGTGCAGCATGTGCCTCAGGCCATATGATCTGGAACTCGGTGGACATCGCAGACATCGAGTCACCGGACCAGATCGCATCAGAAGGTGAAGTGGCACGTCGTGTGCGCCAGCTTCGCCTCAGGAATGCTCGATTCAGTTCGATCGGAAATGGCAGCAGCGCGCTTCACGCGCTCGATCAGGACGGTACCAATGACGAACAAGTTTGACGAAACGTCCTCCGACGTAACGCCGGACGACGGCGCGGACGTCGGGACCCTGGCGCGCCGCAAGACCGAAGAGGTCATCGACGCGCTGGCCGCCTGGGTCAAGAGCAACAACGATCGTGCCGCGCTCGCCGCCGCCTCCATCTTGCTGGACCGGGGGTGGGGCAAGGTTGATGCAAGAGCCGATCCGATCGGAGCGCCGATCACCGTCATCCGCGCCCCGACGGTCGCCGAAGACAGCGAAGCCTGGGAGCAGCAGTACGCGCCCCCGCCTGTTCGCTAGGAGCACGTTCCGCTCGAGTTGATGCGCGGCAGTGCCGCTTGCTCCACCTCTCCCCGCTTGCGGGGAGAGAGCCTGCCCCCGACTTGATCGGGGGTCGACGCGCTTCAGCGCGTCGGGCCTTCGCCCGCCGAAGGGCTTTCAATCCGCCAAAGCGTCTCGCAGAAGCTTCGGCCCGCAGGCGGGTGAGGGGGCATCTCCGCATCTAATGCCGCGGCGATTGTCTCCAACGCCGTCGATATTCGAAAGGACGTCATTATTCCAGAAACGCAGCACGCGGTAACGATGATCCACGAGCCATTGGTCGCGTATCGCGTCCTTCTTGCTTTCAGCGTGTTGGCCGCCATCGAGCTCGATGATGAGACGGCGTTCACGGCAAACAAAATCGACGAAATACGGCCCGATTGGTTCCTGGCGAACGAATTTGCATCCGTCGATGGAGCGTGAGCGAATACAATTCCACAGCTTCCGCTCCGCGTCCGTTTGGTCGCGCCGCAGGTCGCGTGCACGGTTCGTCTTGAACCTGTTGGTGCCGCGCATGCGGCCAGGCCCCCTCACCCGGATTATCGAAGCTGAAACTTCGAC
Organism: uncultured Alphaproteobacteria bacterium; assembly: GCA_963777755.1. GTDB lineage: Bacteria > Pseudomonadota > Alphaproteobacteria > Rhizobiales > Xanthobacteraceae > DATFWC01. Next base: position 131,500 of record CAVZSC010000032.1, on the reverse strand, counting down.
AATCCGACCTCTCCCCGCAAGCGGGGAGAGGTGGAGCAAGCGGCGCCGCCGTGCGTCAATTTCACCGGGACGCGCTCCGTTTTCTCCGGCGCTCCCTCTTCAAATGCATCAAGGGCTTCCGATCATGTCCACTGCAGCATCCTCCCCCGCCTACAACGTCATCTGGCAACCGCAGCCCGGGCCGCAGTCCTCGCTGGTCGCGTGTCCGACATTCGAAGTGTTCTTCGGCGGTGCGCGCGGCGGCGGCAAGACCGACGGCATGCTGGGCGAGTGGATATCGCACGCCGAGCTCTATGGCGCGCGCGCCATCGGCCTCATGGTGCGGCGCGAGCGCATGCAGCTCATTGAAACGATCGAGCGGTCGCGCCAGCTGTTCACCCCGCTGGGCGCCCGCTTCAATGAGCGTGAGTGGATGTGGCGCTTTCGCAGCGGGGCGCGACTGCGCTTCGCCTATCTGGAGCAGGACAGCGACGCTGATGCCTATCAGGGCCACAGCTATACCCGCATCTACGTCGAGGAGATCGGGACGTTCCCGAGCGCACGGCCGGTGATGAAGCTGATGGCGACGCTGCGCTCGGGCGCGGGCGTGCCGGTCGGCTTCCGTGCCACCGGCAACCCGGGCGGGCCCGGTCATCAATGGGTCAAGGCGCGCTACATCGATCCGGCGCCGCTCGGCTGGAAGGTCGTTCAGGAGGCGTTCCGCAATCCCTGGACGGGCCAGGCGTTCACGCGCGATCGCATCTTCATCCCGTCGCGCGTCACCGACAACCGCTATCTCGGCGCCGACTACGTGGCGAACCTGCAGATGAGCGGCAACGAGCGGCTGGTGCGCGCCTGGCTCGAGGGCGACTGGTCGGTGGTCGAGGGCGCGTTCTTCCCCGAGTGGAGCACGGCCCGCCACGTCGTGCGGCCGTTCGCGATCCCGCGCGATTGGCTGCGCTTCCGCTCGGGCGACTGGGGCTCGGCGTCGCCGTTCAGCTTCGGCTGGTGGGCGGTCGCGGGCGACACGGTGGCGATCGGGGAGGGCGGCGAGCTGATGCCGGCCGAGGCCGCGGCGGCGCAAGCCGCCGCCATCATCCCGCGCGGCGCCTTGGTGCGCTATCGCGAATGGTATGGCGCGGCGGCCCCCAATATCGGGCTCAAGCTGCCGGCCGAGGACGTGGCCGACCGCATCCGCGCGCTGGAGCAGGGCGACGGCCGCATCACCTATGGCGTGCTCGACCCGGCGGCGTTCGCCTCCGACGGCGGTCCGTCGATCGCCGAGCGCATGGCGCGCCGCGGCGTCCATTTCCGGCGGGCCGACAACGCCCGCGTGGCGCAGCGCGGCGCGCTGGGCGGCTGGGACCAGCTGCGCGCCCGCCTGCGCGGCGAGGGTGGCCGCCCCGGGGTTTTCCTGTTCTCGACCTGCACCGACGCGATCCGCACCCTGCCGGCGCTGCAGCACGATGCCGCCCGCCCCGAGGACGTCGACACCGCAGCCGAGGACCACGCCGCCGACGAGATCCGCTACGCCTGCATGAGTCGCCCGTGGCTGCCGAAGCCGGCCGCGCCGCCCAAGCCCGACCGGCTGGTGTACGAGGCGCAGCCCGACGGGCGGGTGGTGGCGAATATGACGATCCGCGACATCGTCGAGATGAGGCGGAAGCGGAAGATGCGGGAGTGATCCTGGCGACCGCCGCGATTGACGGGGCAGCGCCGCCGCCGTGTCCGGCGTCATCGAGAATGTGCAGTCGGCTGGTCGCGCTGCGCGCGGTACGTCTGTGAGTACCCCGTCCGGGTGATCGAACATCTCGGCGGGCGCGGCTTCGGCTAAAGCCCGGACCGGATCGCCTTGAGCAGCCGGAAGCGCCTCGCGCCGTCGTTGCTCTTGAGCGAGATCACGAAGCGCACGCGCCCATGCCCGGAGGTGTCGGCATAGCCCGCCAAGGTGCGGACGCCGGAAAAGGTCCCGGTCTTGTAGAGGGCGCCGTCGCCGCTGCGCAGCAGCGTGGCATGGGGCTTGAAGAGGTGCAGCAACTGGGCGAGGCCGCGGGCGGTGAAGCGGTTGTCGCGGCTGATGCCCGACCCTTCCTCGAGATGGATGGAATTGGCAAGGTCGTGCTTCGCCAGCATCTCGTTCGCGACCTTAAGCGACTTCTCGAGGCTGACCGGCCCGCCCAGGCGATGCCCGCCGATCTCCAGGAAGACTTGGTTGGCGATGTAGTTGTTCGAGCCGAGGAGCAGACCCTTGAGGATCGCCGCAAGGCTGCGCGACTGGCGGTGAACGTAGACCGCCTCGAGGCCGTCGGGGACGGTTCCGGTCGAGATCTTGCCCTTGAGGCTGCCGCCGGCCCGCCCGATAAATGCAGCGATCAACTCGCCGGCATATTGCAGGCCCACCGCGGGGTCCTGGGTCAGGCTGATGCGGGCACGACCCTGGCGGACCCGCGCCCCGAACTGGCTGATCGCCAGCGGCGTGATCGGGGTCTGCTCCTCGGCGGAGCGGACCGTCTTGCCCTTGCGCACCGCGTGGATGGTGTTGAAGTTCACCGCGAGCGCCGAGTTCAGCGCGTCGTAGGCCGCCTCGCTGTCCTCGATGCCCGGAATGCGGATGTCGGAGGGGTAGTAGCTCGCATCGAGCACGATGCCGGTGAGCGGCTCCTTGCCGATCACGGCGATCAGCTCCGACGCGAGCTGAGCCAGCTCTTCGGAAATCAGATAGGGATCGCCACCCCCGCGCACGTATAGTTTCCGCTTGCCGTCCAGGTAGAAGCGCGTCTGAAAGCGGTAGTCGCCGCCGAGGACCTCCAGCGCCAGCCAAGCGGTCACGATCTTGGTGACGGAGGCAGGGACGAACGGCTGGTCAGCGTTCTGAGCCACCAGCACCTCGCCCGTCTCGTCCATCACGAGCACCAGCCCCGACGGAGCAAGCGCCGCGACCTCTTCCTTGGCGCCGGCAAGGGCTTGCGCGGGCAGCAGGAGCAGGGCGCAGGCGAGGGTGAGTAGGAGCGAACTTCGGATTCGGGACACTGGAGCCGAATATCTATTCCGCTTTGATTTACTGTAGCGCAGGGCTCTCTCCGCGCGACGTCGCGCGCCTTCTCCGCACCCGCAGGTCAGCCATGACTTTTATGGCCGCCGCGAGGACCAGCGCGCAAAGGGCCGCCTTCGACATCGTCTCCATCGTCCCCTCGATCAGCACGGCATGGACCACACTGCCGATGACGATGACCACCGCGAGGGACATATGAGCGTTGCGCCACGTTCGCAGTCCCAATCGCCGGCGGCGTGCGGCCAAAAGCGCTACGGCGAAGATTGCCCACATGGCGATCACACCGAAGGGGGAGAACGGCGTCGGCGATGTGAAGAGAAGGGCGTCAATCATGTCCGGCGGACTCGTGATCCAAAGGCCCCCGACGTGGATCACCACCGCCACGACCAGCGCGCCTCCGATCCAGTGATGTGCGCGCCGCCCACGATAAGCCGACAGTCCCGGCAAGTATCCGGCGATTAGCAAAGGCTGAACGAGCATGAGACCCAGTGCGACAATCCCCGCGAACCCGGCCAGTATGTAGACCGCATCGCGCCATGCGAGCAGAGGGCTCGCCGCTGCAGCGGCGATCGGCACGCAAACGGCGACTGCAAGGGCGGCCCAGATCAGGGTAACCCGGGCCAATCTCATCCCTTTGTTCCCAACTCGGTCAGGCCGGCTGAAGGACGAAGTGCGCCTCTAGGCTCTTGTCTTTTGCGCTCCGCATCACGGGACGCAGAAAGACGGTTTTGAATTCACCACTGTCGTAGGCGAGGTGACCATGCGGTTGGCCAAAGATGGGAATAATCTGCGGCATCTCAAGACGAAACGCCCCGTTCTTGTCGGTGAGCGTGGCTCCATGACTCTGCGGTTCGTGCTCCTGCCCTTCGGTCGTGTGCGCCCAAATTTGGATGCGCTGCCCGGCAAGTGGAGCCCCGTCGCCTGCGCGGCGTACGGTGCCACTCATCCAGAAGCCACCCTTGCCGATCCGATCCACGACCGCCGCGCCCTTGCGGTAGTTGTTGGACCCGCCCGACATCGAAGGGGTCGGTGCGAGGCCTTGCGCGCGGGCGGGCAACAGGAGCCCGGAAACCCCGGTTGCCAGGACGGAGCCGCCAGCGACGAGGAGGTTGCGGCGGTTGAGTACGACGGTGGTCATGTCAATTCCTCCTGGCGAGCGTGCAGTGGCGGCGCCGATAGGACGGCAACAGGCACGAGACGCCCTGAATTTAGCGCGGTTGCGACCAATTTCCCAGTTGAGGGGGGCGAAGAGCGCGATAGGTCACAATGACAGTTTTGTGAACAGGTGTGCCGGCCGTTCAACCAAGGTCGTTGACGAGACATATTCAGAAGCGTCCGATGCCGGCCGCGCCACAGCCCCGCGGCTTGGGCGTTGCGGACGTTGGCACCTTGAGCCGTCGCTGGCGCATCGCTATGTTGAGGCCTGGAACAGCAAGAAATCACAATGAGCACCGAGGCCAAAGCGCTGATCGAGCAGGCACGCGCGCTGCCGCCGCAGGACCGCATCGCGCTGGTCGAGGACGTGCTCAATAGCCTGGACCGTGCCGATCCCGATATCGATCAACTGTGGGCGCGAGAGGCGAGCGACCGCCTGGCGGCCTACCGGCGCGGTGAGCTTGCGGCCAAGGACCTGCGCGACGTTATCGCCAAATACCGGCCGTGACGGTCCGGTTTCTTGAGATTGCCGAGATCGAGCTCGATCAGGCCATCAATTGGTACGGGGCGCAGGCGCCTGGCTTTGGCAATGCGTTTCTGATTGAGGTGCTGTCCGCTGCGGACCGCATTGCGCGCTTTCCGGAGTCATGGCATCTGCTGGGGGAAGGCGTTCGCCGCTGCCGCCTGATTCGGTTCCCCTACGCGCTGATCTGCACGATCGACAATGGCGACATCCTGGTGCCGGCGGTGGCGCACTTGCATCGCCGTCTGGACTATTGGCGCGATCGCCTGAAGCGATGACCTGGCGAAGCCCATCGCTTTGGCAGCCCGTCCATCCTTCGCACAATGTCTCACTTCTTCTGACACAAACGACTGAACCGATCTGCCTTGTTGCCAATGTCGCGAAGCGGAACCTGCTGGCGCGACGGCCCTACCACGAGAACAAGAGTCCGCTCCTTTGACAGCGTCGCAAAAAGCGGATCGTTGGCCGGCTGTGTGCCGAGAAAGCTTGGAGTGCCGGCTTCCTCGTTCGTCATTGTTTTTCCACGCACCTTCGACACCGTGCGCCCGGCCGTCAGCGACGCCATCATCGATCGACCGGCCTTCACGCCGTTGCCGGTCTCGTTGATCCATACGTCGACGAGGCCTCGGCCGGCCTTGCAGGAGAATGCAATCGGGGTGTCTTCGACATTATCTGTTCCGTACTCGAGCCTGGGTTCGCCCGCCTCGACCGTGAGCCGCCACGTTCTTTTTTCGGAGTCCTCCGCACGCAACGATGGACTTGCGTCGACCAGAACGAGCAGACCAAGCAGTGCCAAGACGCCGGCCGCGGTGAATAATTTACGACGCCGCATGTGTAGAGGCTCCCGCATGCTTCGTTGAAGGTAAAGTAGCCGATCAAGCTGGATTGATCGATTCGAATGAGGCGCAGATGAATCGTCCCGGGGCTCATTTCGCCTCCCTCTTTTCGCCCGACCTGCCCTGAATGTTCCGGGCTAGCGCATGTTCCGGCGAAGTGGATACCGGTTCGCCGACAAGAACATGCGCCACGAAAGAGAAACTAGAGCATGTCCCGGTTCAGAATGAACGGGACATGCTCTAAGCGGCGGCGGCCCGAGCGCCCGTCCGCGGAGCGGCACGCGATATGCGATACGTCGTCGGCTTGATGATGGTGGCCTTTTTTCTGGCCGGCATGGGCTTGTTTGCCGCGGGGGTGCGCGAGCTCATCCGCCGTTTCGCGGCCCGTCGCCGCCTCCGGCCGGCCGAGGGCGAGATCGTGCGGGTCGAGAAACGCCAGGAATGCACGGACACGGAATCCGGGAGGACGGCCGAGTATCACTTCCCGGAGATCAAGTTCCGTCCCGAGCGGGGGGCCGACCAGACCTTCACCTCCGAAATCGGCGCCGGCGCCCGGAGTGCGCGCTACGCCGTCGGCCAGAAGATCGCCGTGCTCTACGACCCCGACGGCGAGATTCCGCCCATGATCAACTCGTGGGCGGGCATCTGGGTGCCCCACCTGATTCACGCGATCGCCGGCCCGATCTTCATCTTCGGGGCGCTGCTCATCTACTGGGCGTTCGGAGACAGGATTCTGGGGCGGTAGGGTGCATGGCACCGAGGATAGCTGCCACTAGTTAGGCGGGGGATTCTCCCGAACTGCGCAATGTGATTCAAGATCGCAACCGAGGGAGGCGATCTTGATTCGACGCGAACTGACCAATGCACAGTGGAGGCGGATCGAGCACTTGGTCCCTGGCAAGAAAGGGGACAAGGGCCGTCACGGCGAGGACAATCGTCTGTTCGTTGATGCGGTGCTGTGGGTGTTGCGGACGGGCGCGTCGTAGCGTGATCTCCATCCGTCATTTGGGTTGTGGAACAGTGTGTTCCAACGCTTTAATCGGTGGTCGCGCAAGGGCGTTTGGGATCGTATTTTCAAGGCCTTGGCAGCAGATCCGGATTTCGAACACATCATGATCGATGCCACCATCGTGCGCGCACACCAGCATGCAGCTGGCGCAAAAGGGGGACTCAAAATCAGGCGGTCGGGCGCTCGCGCGGCGGCCTGAGCACCAAAATCCACATTGCCGTCGATGCGCTGGGTCATCCGATGCGGATGATCCTCACCGCAGGCCAAGTACACGAGGCCACTCAGGCCAGCATCCTCATCGAGGGCTTAGCGGACCTCGCGCCCGATGCGCCGCTGGCCGAGCGGGACTGGATCAGCTGAACAACGACACGGAGAAACGCGCGCTCACAGCGATCAGGTAGACAGCGAGCGCGAGCTCCAAGTGCGTCTTGGGAAGTTTGTGGGCAAGCGCCGCACCGAACCTCGCGGTGGCTAGGCTCGCCGGCATCAGCAACAGAAGCCCGAAGACCGAGACGAAGCCCAGCGATAGCGGCGGCAGGCCGGTCTTGTCCCAGCCTGCCAACATATAACCCAGGGCGCCCGGCAAGGAGACCAGGATGCCGACGCCCGAGCAGGTCGCGACCGTCTGATGGACGGTACGGCCGTGCAGCGACATGATCATGCCCGCCACCAGCCCGCCGCCAATTCCCATCAGCGAGGATGAGGCACCGATCGTCAGGCCATATCCCGCCATCGGGCTGCCGTGGGGCATCTCCGCTGCGAGACAAGGCAGCTTGTCGCTCAGGATGAGCCGCGCCGCGGTGACCAGCGCAATCGCGACAAAGACGAGCTTGAACACCTCCGCCGGCGCAAACCGCGCCATGATGCTCCCCGCGAGGACGCCAGCGAGAATCGGAACACACCATGCCCGCAGCACCGCCATGTCCACCGCTCCGCTCTTGCGATGGGCGCAGAACGAGGAGATCGACGTCGGGATGATGACGGCGAGCGACGTGCCGATGGCAAGCGGCATGCGTGCTTCTTCGGCGATGTCGAAGGCAGCAAATGTCTCGTACAGAATGGGAACGATGAGCGTGCCGCCGCCGACGCCGAAAAGCCCGGCCAGTACGCCGACAAGGGCCCCCGAGGCCGCGAGCGCGAGCGCCAGGGCGAGGTAGCCTGGATCGGGTGCGGAGGCGAGCGCGTTGACGCTGCCTTCAAGCACGGATGTCAGCTGGCTCATGTCTCCCCCGCCGCTCGCTCGTCCACCGGCGTCGACAAAAGCATGTCGGCCTCGCAGCCGGATGTGACCTGCATCACAGACGGCCGACGGGAAACCGTTCCGCAAATCTTGTGGACTCACACGATCCAGAAGCAGCACGTCACGGTGCCGCCGACCGATGTCCGCAATTGGCACTGAGACGACCTGGCAGGCGACGTCGGTCGAAGTCTGCCTATCGAGGTGAAGCGAACTCACCGCGGCCGTTGCCCGAATGGCCGCTTATGACCCAACTGAGACATCGGCCGACCAATTTTGCTGTGATGCACAACACGGCGTTTCCAGGGATATGGTAGGGTGTGATCCTCGGCTTGAGGGAAGCACATGAGACGACGCGAGTTCATCATGCTGCTCGGCGGCGCGGCAACGTGGCCGCTCGCGGCGCGCGCGCAGCAGCCGGCGCTGCCGGTGGTCGGGTACCTGAATGGTCTTTCCGCCGGCGAGCGCCCTCACCTGGTGGAAAGCTTTCGCCGCGGCCTGGGCGAAGCCGGATATGTGGCCGGCCAGAACGTTGCGGTCGAATACCGCTATGCGGAGAATCAACCGGACCGGTTGCGGGCGCTGGCAGCCGACCTGATCGACCGCCGGGCGGCGGTCATCGCGGCGACCGGGGGCAACAATTCGGCCCTGGTCGCGAAGTCACTGACCACGACGATCCCGATCGTGTTCACGAGCGGCGTCGATCCGGTGCGCGCCGGGCTCGTCGGCAGCTTCAGCCAGCCGGAAGGGAATGTCACCGGAGTGAGCTGGTTCAGCGTCGAGCTCGGGGCGAAGCATCTCGAATTGGCGCGTGAGCTCGTTCCCGCGGCCACGCTGATCGCCGTCATCAGCAATCCCAGGAATCGGGAAGCGGCGCTTTACGCGCAGCCGCTGCGCGAGGCCGCCGCCCGCGTGACCGGGCTGCAGCTGGAGATGCTCGAGGCCAGCACCGCGGGCGAGATCGATGCGGCGTTCGAGACGCTGGTGCAGCACAGGGCCAGCGCCGTGATCATTGCAGCCGATCCTTTCTTGACCGCTCGCGCCCGTCAGCTTGCGCTGCTCGCGGCGCGAAACAACATTGCGATGGTCGGCAGCACCCGCGACTTCACGGTGGCCGGCGGCATGATCAGCTATGGGAACGACACCGCCGACGCGTATCGCCGCGCCGGGCTCTATGCCGGCCGCATCCTCAAAGGCGCGAAGCCGGCGGACCTGCCGATCGACCGGGCGACCAAATTCGAGCTGATCATCAATGTACAGACCGCCAGAACCCTCAAATTCGAAATTCCCGCCAGGCTGCTCGCCACCGCCGACGAGGTGATTGAGTAGGGGTGCCCTTTGCTGCAACGCGTATGTCGCCTCTTGGCACATCGCGTCATTTCACCGCGATGCATCAATTCGATCGCAATCGGAGGCATAGCGGACATTGCGCGAAGCACTGCGGCGCCTGGGTCCGACGCGAATGACCCAACTGAGACATTGGCCGCGAAATTTGTTGTGATGCACAAATGGCGCCGCCCCCGAATGTGGTAACCTCAACTTGGCCTGGGTTCTGGGCCGGAGGGGAAGCCCCCATGAGGCGACGGAAATTCATCGCGCTTCTCGGCAGTGCGGCGGCAGCTTGGCCGCTGGGGGCGCGCGCGCAGCAGGCGGACCGGGTGCGGCGCATCGGTGTTCTCATGGGTTCGGGCATCGATGCAGACGACACCGATCTGCAGGCCCGCATCGCGGCCTTTCAACAGGGGCTGCGGGAAGCGGGCTGGAGCAAGGGTGGCAACTTGCAGATCGACATTCGCTTTGGGTCGGGAAATGCCGACCGGATACGTCAATACGCGACCGAATTGGTGGCGCTCGCGCCCGATGTGATCATGAGCGGCGGCGCCGCGACCCTCGGCCCGGTGCAGCAGGCGACCCACACCATTCCCATTGTGTTCACCGCGGTGACCGATCCGGTCGGCGCGGGTTTCGTCGAGAGCCTGGCGCGGCCGGGCGGCAACACCACCGGCTTTGTCATGTTCGAGTATAGCTTGAGCGCGAAGTGGCTAGAGCTGCTCAAGCAGATCGCCCCCGACGTCACGCGGGTCGCGGTTTTTCGCGATGCGGCGTTGGCGGCCGGGCATGGCCAGTTCGGCGCGATCCAGACCGCCGCCCCGTCCCTCGGTGTGGAGCTTAGCCCCGTCGACGTGCGCGACACTGCAGGGATCGAGCGGGCGCTTGCGGCATTCGCGCGCGCGCCGCGCGGCGGCATAATCGCGACGGCTAGCGCTTTGATGCTGGTGCATCGCGATCTGATCATTCGGCTCGCCGCGCAATACAAACTGCCGGCCGTCTATCACCGGCGCGCTTTCGTCGAGGCCGGCGGTCTCGTCTCGTATGGACCCGACATCTTCGATCAGCACCGGCGCGCGGCCGGCTACGTTGATCGCATCCTCAAGGGCGAGAAGCCGGCCGACCTGCCAGTGCAGGCTCCGACCAAGTACGAGCTGGTCATCAACCTGAAAACCGCCAAGGCGCTCGGCCTTGATGTGCCGCCGTTGCTGCTCGCCCGCGCCGACGAGGTGATCGAGTAACACGCAGTGTTGCTGCATCTGCTCACGGCCGCTCCTGGCACTTCTCGGACCTGCCGGTGCGTGCCGTGTAATGTCCGCTCCCGGATACGAAGCAGTCGTTGTTCAGAATTCCGATGAGGTCTCAGTTTGACCCATCTGCGACATCGGCCACCCAATTTTGCTGTGATGCACAACGCGGCTTTTCCTAGGACGGTGTGGTAGGGTGCGATCCTTGGCTGAGGGGGAGCACAGATGAGGCGGCGCGAGGTCATCACACTCCTCGGCGGCGCGGCGGCGTGGCCGCTCGCGGCGCGCGCGCAGCAGTCGGAGCCGATTCGGCTCATCGGAATTCTCGCAGGATTTCGCGGAAGCAGAAATGCAGCCACGGCTAGCGGCCCTCCGTGGCAAATTGCGGGAACTGGGCTGGACCGAGGGCCACAATTTATCCATCGACGTCCGAGTGGGCCGTGGCGATTTCAATCGCATAAGGGACGACGCAGGCCTGCTTGTCGGCTTGAAGCCCGATGTCATCATCACGAACGGAACTCCCGCGTTGACTGCTGTGCGGGAACGCAGCCGTACCATCCCCGTCGTGTTCGTCCTTGTCGCCGATCCAGTACGCCAGGGCCTGATCGAAAGTCTGGCGCGGCCCGGTCCTTACACGACTGGACTCACCAATTTCGAATTTGCGATCAGCGGAAAGTGGGTGGAGCTACTTAATGAGGTCAGGCCGCGTGTTGCGCACGTCACCTTTATTACCAATCCTGCCAACCCCAACACCGATCAATTTTCCCACGTTGTTGCGGCTACAGCCGGGTCGGCAGGCCTCGAATTCCAGGGCGGTGCCTGTGCGCAATCCGGCTGAGATAGCGGTCGCGATCGTCGATGCGGCCCGACAGTCCCACGGCGGCCTGATCGTCGCGCCTGATGGCCTTTTGACCCTGCATCGGGAGCTCATTATCGGCCTCGCCGCGCATTACCGCCTGCCGGCCGTCTATCCCTTCGATGCTTTTGCCAAGCAGGGCGGTCTGATGTCTTACGGACTCGACGTCGCCGACGTGTATCGGCAAGCCGCGGTTTACGTGGATCGAATTCTGCGCGGTGTCCAACCGGCCGATCTGCCGGTACAGGCTCCGAATAGGTTCGAGCTCACGATCAACCTCAAGACCGCCAAGGCGCTCGGCCTCGAAATCCCCCCGACCCTGCTCGCCCGTGCCGACGAGGTGATTGAATGAATCGGCGGCGGTGTAGCCAAGAACAGATCGGTGGCCGCATTGCCGAGGCCATGGGCGAGCCGAAAATGCAGACGACATCCGGACAGGTAGTCGCGTGCAAACGAACGGACTGGCCTTGGCGGTGGCGCGGTTGAAATGTTGAAGCCACCCCCCCACCCCCAAAACAGTACTGTTACCTGCGCAGACCCGCCACCGGGGTGCCTCTACGCATCGGCGGCGTGACAGGTTTTAACGACCTACCCACGTTCGCCTGATTCAGAACAATTCAGCTCTGATCCAAGGACCTTGCCGGCAACAGTACGGCAAACTCGCGGGGTTGAAGGTTCCGCGCTAGGCTCGGCGTTCCCAAAGGCAGCACCCATGAGACGGCGCGAATTCATCGCGGCTCTCGGCGGCGCCGCGGCGTGGCCGCTGGTGGCGCGCGCGCAGCAAGCCGATCACATGCGTCGGGTCGGCGTGCTGATAGCCTTCGCCGAGAACGATCCGGAAGCGAAAACGCGCCTTGCAGCTCTCCACCAGGCACTCGACAAGCACGGTTGATCGGAGGGCCGCAACATCCGCATCGATGCTCGCTTTGCAGCCGGCAGGGCAGACCAGCATCACATGCTCGCGAAGGAGCTGATTGCGTTGCAACCCGATGTGATCCTCGCTCAGTCGCCTCCGATCGTCGCAGCGATACGGCATGAGAGCCGGACGATCCCGATCGTGTTCGTCTCCGTATCCGACCCGATCGGCTCAGGTTTCGTCGCGAGCCTGGCACGGCCGGGTGGCAATATCACAGGCATGCTGCAGTTCGAGGCAGGCATCACCGGCAAGTGGCTGGCGATGCTCAAGGAGATCGAACCGCGCCTTGCGCGCGCCGCTCTCGTAGGCAATCCGAATACGACGGCCTTCGACTACTTTCTGCAGGCAGCTGAGGCCACCGCTTCGACGCTTTCGATCGAAATTGTGCCCAGCCGCGTTGAGACCGCCGCCGACATCGAGCGTGCGATCGTCGCGCTCTCGCGCGTGCCGAACAGCGGCCTGCTGCTGCCACCGGATACCACGACCGTCGTCCATCGCGATCTCATCATCGCGCTGGCCGCTCGCCACCGCCTCCCGTCGGTTTACGCGATTCGTCTTTTCGTCGCGGCTGGCGGCCTCATGTCCTATGGGATCAACCAGCTCGAAATGTTCCGGCAGGCGGCATCCTATGTCGATCGTATCCTGCGCGGCGCCAAGCCCGGCGACCTTCCAGTGCAGGCACCCACCAAGTACGAGACGACCCTGAACCTCAAGGCGGCCCGGGCGCTCGGCATCGAGGTGCCGCCTTCGCTGCTCGTGCGCGCCGACGAGGTGATCGAGTAGGGCGTCGTGAGCCTTGCAGCACCAGCAACTCTCTCCGCTGCGAATGCGATGGCATCCGTGACGGCCGCCTCGCCATGACTCAGAGAAGCCCATGGATTCGCCCGCTGCAGGGGCCGCTGTTTGGTGTAGCCGCGAGGGGCAAAGATGCACCAGCGGACTCCGCTGAGTCAGCGCGAGGCATGTGGTCGGGTGCCGTAGCTGATCGTGTTGGAAATCGTTGTGGCGCAATCTCCGGCAAATTCAGAGTAGCGGGTCAGGCGGCGAGGTCAATCGGCTGATCGATGAGCTTCGTTGCCAGCGTCTGCCAGCCGTCGACCTTGCGCATGCTGATTTGGCCGGAAGCAAGCAGCGCCCAGAACAGCATGGCGGCGGTTTCTGCGGAGGGCAGCACGGTCTGCGTCTTGATGCGTCGCTTGAACTCTTCGTGGAGCCGCTCGATTGCGTTGGTGGTCCTGACGCTGCGCCACTGGCTCGGCGGCAGGCGCGTGAAGATGAAGAGGCGATCGCCGGCTTCCTCGAGACTGTCGGCGACGGCACGATGTTTGAGCCGCCACTTGCGGATGAAGGTCTTGCGGCGCGCTTCGATCTCCTTGGGCGTGGCGGCGTAGATCATGTCGGTGTAATCGGCAGTGATCTCCTCATGCAGGCGCTCGGGCGCATGCGCGAGCAGGTTACGGTGCTTGTGAACCGTGCATCGCTGCACCGGCACGCCGTCCCACACGGCGGCAATCGCCTTGTCCAGCCCCGATGCGCCGTCGACGATCAGGAACTCGGGTCGCCGCAGCCCGCGCTTGACGAGATCGTCGAGGACCGCGCGCCAGGCCTCGCTGCTCTCTCCGCCCATGCTCTTGATCGTGAGCAGGACCTTCTGGCCGTCCGCGCGCACGCCGAGCACGACCAGCAGCGAGATCGCGGTCGCCTTGCGGTCGAGCCGCACGCGCACCACCGTGCCGTCGAGAATGAGCCGCACGATCGGCTCTGCGGCGAGCGAGCGGGCGTTCCAGGCGTCCCAGTCGCCCTTCACCTTGCGCCAGACCCGGCTCACCGTGTCCTTGCCCACCGCGCCGCAAAACAGCGCTGCCAGCGCGCGGCGAACCCGGCGCGTGTTGGTGCCGGCCAGATAGGCGCCGGCAATCAGCGCGTCGGCAGCGAGCGTGCGGCGCTGATAGGCGCGCAACGCCGAGCTGCGCCATTCGGTGGTCTTGCCGTCGGCAGCATGCAGCCGGGCGCGCGGCACATCGATTTCCACCTTCCCGAAGGTGCCCATCAGCGTGCGCGTTCGGCTCCCATGCCGGTGGCCGACGATGCCTGCGGCACCATCGGCCTCATCGTTGCTCTTCGCCTGCCGACCGTAGCGTGGGCGTGCCAGCGCCGCATCGAGCTCCTCGCGGATCAGCTCCTCGATGAAACCGCGCACGCGCCCGCGGATCTCGGTCTCAATCGGATCAATCCAGTTGTCGAAAAGATGGACCGCAGTCTCGTTTTGCGGCTGCGACGACTCAAGCTTCGTGGTAACGCTTGTCATGGCGTGGTCTCCAGTCCAGCGCTTCAACGCTGGATGATTCGAGGTTGATCACCCCGGAGACTACGCCACTTTCAATTCCAACCACTCCCGCGACGCCACCTGTGGTCGGCGCGGGGGGCCCTGAGGGGACCTGTGCCCGGCCCTGGCGGATTCAGAACAATTCAGGTCTCGCCCAAGGACTTGCCGGCCGTCTCGGCACAGACTCGCGAGGCTCAAGGTCGTGCGCTAGCTGTGAACTGTCAGGAGGTTGTCCATTCGATCTGAACCGGGAACGCTGAAGTCGCCAAACACCAGCGATTCGCGGAGGACCGAATGGACACCCACAAGAATGCTCGCCTGACGCCGAAAGGTCGAGAGGGGATGGTTCTGGCGGTGGTGCATGGCGGGCTGACCAGAGCCGCCGCCGCCCGCCAGTACAACACCACATCGAAGACAGTCAGCAAGTGGGTCGATCGTTTCCATGCCGAAGGGAGGGATGGTCTCAACGACCGATCCTCAAGGCCCCTTTCATCGCCCAGCCGAACCCCGCCCGCCACATGTGCTGCCGTTGAAGGCTTACGCCGCCAGCGCTACATCCAAACGCATATCGCAAGTCAGATCGGCATCTCCCCGTCCACCGTCTCGCGCATTCTCAAGCGCTGCGGCCTGAGCTTGCTGTCCGCTCTTGAGCCTCAGAAGCCCCGCCCCCGTTACGAGCGCGCCAGCCCCGGCGAGATCGTCCACCTGGACATCAAAAAGCTGGGCCGGTTCAATGCGGTAGGTCACCGCATCACAGGCGATAAAAGGCAGCCGAATGCCACACGGGGGGTGGGTTGGGAGTTCGCTCATGTCGCCATCGACGATCATTCCCGCGTGGCCACCGCTGAGATCTTCCCCGACGAGAGGAAGGAAAGCGCCGTTGCCTTTCTCCTTAACGCCGTCGCCTACTTTGCGCGTCTTGGCGTCACCGTCGATCGCGTCATGACGGACAACGGCAGCTGCTATCGCTCAATGGCCTTCGCACGTGCCTGCGCTCAGCTCGGCATCAAGCACCTCAGGACCAAGCCATACACGCCACAGACCAACGGCAAGGCCGAACGCTTCATCCAGACCGCGCTCCGAGAATGGGCCTATGCCACGGCTTTCGAGCATTCAGATCAGAGGCGTGGCGCGCTGCCTCTCTGGCTGCACCGCTACAACTGGCATAGGCCTCATGCTAGCCTTGATAAGAATACGCCAATCAGCCGTCTCGGCTTCACCAGGAAGAACGTCCTGACACTTCACAGCTAGCGCGCCGACTTGCGGCGATGAGGGCCGAGCCTGAAAAATCAGGACGATTTCAGGCTGGCCAATCCGGCAACCCGGCCGGCAGCCGGGCCCCGTGAGAACCGCAGCTCGTGCACCGAGCCCGGCAGCCGGGCCTTGCACTAGCGCGTAAAGCAAACCAGCATGCCCGCCGCGGCTCCTGCTATTGCGCCGGCAACGGCAAAAAGCGGGACGGTCAACTCGGGTACTGAAAGGAAACTTCCAGCCGCGGCACCGGCGACAGCGCCGCAGCCGACTAGGCCGAGCATGGTCCCGTCTGAAGTCCAGGTCATGATATCATCCTTCCTCTCTGACCGGCGGACTGACGATACTTGCCTATCTCGGCGCCATTGGGAGCCATGTGAACAACTTCACACACGGCTGTCTAAATTCAGAACATTTCAGGTTCGGCCCAAGGACCTCCGGGCGGCTCCGGCCCATACTCGCGGTGCCCAAGGTCCTGGGCTAGGCTGCGTCTTCCAGGGGCAGCACCATGAGGCGGCGCGCGTTCATCACGGTGCTCGGCGGGGCGGTGGCGGCCGCGCCGCTGGCGGCCCGTGCGCAGCAGCTGGGGAAGCTCCCGACCATAGGGTTCTTAGGGTCGTTGACGTCCGCCGTTGAAGGCCAACGGGTTGCCGCTTTCGTGCAGCGGCTGCGCGAGCTCGGTTGGATCGAGAATCGCACGATCGCGATCGAATATCGGTGGGCTGAGGGTCGGAACGAGCGCTTCGACGAGATCGCTGCGGAGCTTGTGCGGCTCAAGGTCGATGTCATCTTCACGGCTGGCACCCCTCCGGTCGTAGCGGCAAAACGGGCGACATCGGTCATCCCCATTGTCGCAGCAGCGATGGGTGACCCTGTGGGTGTCGGCGTCGTCGCGAGCCTGTCACGGCCGGGCGGCAACGTCACTGGACTCTCGAATCAGACCAGGGACCTTGTCGGCAAGCGACTTGAGCTGTTGCGCGAGGTTTCACCGGGCCTCGTCACGTTGGCGGTCCTCGGCAACGTCGGCAATCCCAGTGCGGTCTTGGAGATGAGCGAGGTTCAGGCGAGAGCCCGTGCGCTTGGGCTTCCCATCGTCACGCTTGAAATACGGCGCAGCGAGGATGTCGCCACGGCAATCGAAAGCGTCAAGAACGGCGCACAAGCCCTGTACGTCACGATCGATGCGCTCGTAAACACGCATCGGCTTCGCATCAACACCTTAGCTCTCGCCGCGCGCCTGCCGACGATGCACGGAAGCCGAGAGCATGTCGAGGTAGGGGGGCTGATGTCTTATGGACCAAACGTTCCGCGCCTGTACAGACGGGGTGCCGAGCTGGTCGACAAGATCTTACGCGGGACCAGTCCCGGTGACATTCCGGTCGAGCAGCCGACCAAATTCGATCTGGTGATCAATCTGATCACCGCCAGGGCGCTCGGCCTCGACGTGCCCCAGACCCTGCTCGCCCGCGCCGACGAGGTCATCGAATGATTTCTCGTCGTCAGTCCATTTCCCTGCTCGGAGGCGCGGCAGTGTGGCCTCTCGTGGCGCGAGCGCAGCAGCAAGAGCGGCTGCGGCGGGTCGGCGTCCTGATGAACGGCAAAGAAACCGACCCAATATTCAGGGCGTACGTCGCGGCATTTGTGCAGATGCTTCAGCGACTCGGCTGGCGGGAGGGGCAGAATCTTCGCATCGACTTGCGCTGGCCTGGCGGAGACCCGGAACGCATTGGTGCTCACGCGGCGGAGTTGGTGGGGCTGACCCCCGATGTGATGCTGGGCTCCGGCAGTGCAAACTTGGCCGCATTGCTGCGGACGACCCGCAGCATAAAGATCGTCTTCGTACTGGTCTCCGATCCGGTTGCTCAGGGATTCGTTTCGAACCTGGCGCAGCCGGGCGGGAACATCACAGGGTTTTCCGCGTTCGAGCCGTCTATGGCCGGCAAATGGCTCGATCTTCTCAAGCAGGCATCGCCCGGCCTGAGTCGCGTTGCCGTCATCTTCAATCCCGATACGTCTCCTCAGTCCAAGCTGTTCGTGCCCGCCATCGAGGCCGCGGCGTCGTCTCTCGCGGTCGAAGTGGTTGCAGCTCCCGTCCACGCCACCGGCGACTTCGAGCCTTTGATCGCGAGCTTCTCGCGGAGGCCGAACGGCGGTCTGATCTTTCCGGCAGACCAATCGACCGCCTCCCAAGGTGACCTCATCCTCAGGCTGGTGGCACGCTATCGCCTGCCTGCCGTCTATGCGTCCGAAAATTTCGCCAGGAACGGCGGACTAATTTATTATGGAACTGACTGGCAAAATCAGTTCCGGCAAGCGGCCGAATACGTCGATCGCATTCTCAAGGGGGCTAACCCAGGTGATTTACCAGTCCAGCAGCCGACAAAGTTTCCACTGATCGTCAATTTGGCCGCGGCTCGGGCACTCGGCATCGAACTACCCACCAGCCTGCTGCTGAGCGCCGACGAGGTGATCGAATAGCGATACTATTTGCTGCGGTGCATGAGTCTGGTTGTGGCACTTCGCGTCATTTCGCTGCGATGCAGCGACTTATCGGCTTTCCGGGCAAAGCGGACTCTCGTAAGCCGTCTACCGGGCGCATTTATGAGTTCACGCCCTTTAGGCTAATAGGCTAGTGGAACGCCGGCACGCAGGCCAGGACGGTTGCTGGCACGTCCAAAAAGTGCCGCGGCATTCGCTCCTTAAGCGTCAGGTGAATTCGTGTTATAATGTTGCGACGCGAACGAGCAGCGCCTTCAACGCGTTTCGGAGCCGCACGCACCGGCTATAACAATGATAAAGGGAAGGCACCGATGATGGATTCGAACAGACGCACAATCCTGACAACGGGCGCCGCGGTCGCGGCGACGGCAGCAGTGCCGCAGGTGTTTGCTCAGCAGAGAGGGCAAGGAGGAGGCGACACCTCGTTCTACGAAAAAGGCAATGTCCGGATCCGTTACCAGGAGATCGGTTCCGGCTTTCCGCTGCTGGTCACCCCGGGCGGCGGCTTGAACTCGCGCATCAGCAACTGGCCGAACGCGGTTTTCAACGCGATGGACGTTTTCAAGAACGACTTCCGCTGCATCACAATGGATCAGCGCAACGCTAGCGGCGGCGAATCCGCGGGTCCGGTCCCAGTCGATGATCCCTGGGGCGCCTTCGCCGACGACCAATTGGGTCTGATGGACCACCTCGGCATCCGCCAGTTCTTCTTCATGGGCTACTGCATCGGCGGCCCATTCGCGATGAAGCTGATGGAGCGCGCCCCACAGCGCGTGGTTGCAGCCGTGCTATGCCAGCCGGTCGGGCATCGGCCGGAAAACCCGGACTATATGTACAACTCCGGCAAGAATGTCTGGGCCAAGGAGTTTCGCGAGCGGCGCGCCGACGTGCCGATGGAGACCATCGAGAAATACCTGCACAACCTCTACCGCCTGCGGCCCGACTTCGTGTACAGCGTGTCGCGCGATTTTGCGCGCACGTGCCAGACGCCAATGCTTGTCCTGCCGGACGACGTTGCGGCGCACCCGCTCCAGACAGCCATCGACATAGCTTCGCTCTGCCCGAATGCCGAGATCACGGTGTTTCCCTGGAAGGACCCCCCGGAACTGAAGGCCCGGACCATCAACCGGGTGCGCACCTTCCTGAAGGCGCATCAAACGGTGTAGGCGCTCGCGCTCGTCTGACAGGGCTTAGTGTGTGCGTCGGGTCTTCCGCTGAGCGGTCGTTCGACCGCTTCAGCTCTGGGGATTATCTCCATGGAGGCGAGTGGCTGCTAGCCTATTGGGGAACCTCGAAAATTGCTCTCGGTGCGAATTACCCCGACTTTATCGGGGTGCCAAGGTTGGCTGGAGTCATGATGCCGTGAAAAGAAAAGGCCGCCATTGTCCGGCGGCCCAAGTCATCAGGGAGAGGTACCCGGGCACAACATCTCCGGGACACACGAACCCTCTCACATAAGTGGCCGGCACGCTGTTCCCTCGGGAACAGGCCGGATACATCGGCTTCCTGTTCGTCGGAGCTTGAAGGGCGAGAGGCCGGCCGAGCTTTCCATGCAAGCGCCAAATAATGTCCCAGAAGATGACGTTCATTTACGAAGTGCGACCGACAATGCAGGGCTCCCTCATATTCTATTGAGGCGCCCGGCGCGGCCGTTGATTGGGGGAGGATTGGATGTCAGCCGATTGTCACGGGCACCGTAAACTCAGCCGGCGTTCGATCTTGCACCTCATCGGGGCGCCAATAACGCTGACGATTGCGCGGGAGGTGCAAGCCGAGAGCGAACAAAGGGCCGGAGAGGTCGCGGACGTAAAGGGCGAGGCCTTTGCAGAGAAAAATTCGGTGCGGCGCGATCTCGAGCGGGAAGCACCGCTGTTTATCCGTGAGCAGATCGGCACCGGCGCAGCCTCACGCCTGACGATGCAACTCGGCCGCGACACGATACTTAAACTCGGCGAGCGTGCGCGGCTGATCATTGACCGGTACCTCGTGGATGCGGGTGGCGAGATAAATTTGGAATCGGGACCGCTGCTGTTCGACCGGCCGGTCGGCGCCCCTCCGGCGTCATTACAGATCCGTAGTTTGTTTGGGCTGATCGCCGTGCGCGGCACCCGCTTTTTCGCCGGCCCCAGCAATGGTGTGTTCGGCGTTTTCGTTGAACGTGGCAACATAATTGTCAGTGCCGCAGGCCAGCAGGTTGCGCTAGGCGCTGGGCAGGGCACCAACATCCGCTGGCCGGGCGCGGCGCCGACCCGCCCTGCTCAGTGGCGTGACCCGCGCATCCGCGCCGCGCTCGACAGCGTCACGTAAGTCTTGAATAGACCAACTCACACCACGCCGCCGGCTGCCCCGCAAGCTTGCTTATTGTCCACAGACGCGCGAAGACAAGCTGGCCCAAGAAGCCCAGGGGTCACGTGTTTCATGCTTGATCGGTCTCGGGAGAAATTTTAGCCGACCCCCACACACTCGTTTTCAGATTTAACCACAACCGGGATTGGTGGCCTGCCGGGATGCTTGCGGTGACCAGACCCACGGCACGCCGGGCATTTCATCGATAGATCGCCCGAGCGGCGCGGCGCCAAAAAAAATAAACTATCAGCCGGCGGACCAGTCGCACGGCTAAACCCCGCCCGGCGCTATAAAGCACAAAACGCCATCGTCCCACGGACGAATGAACACGACGCCGTGGCCGGTCGGGTTGGGGTCGCGGTTCATCTTCTCAAGCGGGATCACAAACTTGGTGCCGACCGGGATCGGCTTGCGCCTGAGCGGCTCGTTGGGGCGCTCGTCTGTGATGATGGCGACGTACTTGTCGCCCGCAACCTCGTACGAATCGGCCCAGTAGGCGTCCACCTCGCCGCAGCACGACACCGCCGGCTGGTCGGGCTGCCGGAGGCTGTTGTACCATTGGCGGAGCTTGGGATCGGCGTTCTCCCACTGCCCCAGATCACGAGCGCGGGCGTCGGAGACGGACGTGAAGAAAAGCAGTGTAGTGATAACGAGAGCGCGGAACATCACTTGCCCTTTCGACCACCCTTGCCACCCTTGCGACCGCCCTTACCTTTGCAGCCCTTGCCACCCTTACGCATGATGCCTCCTATGCGGCGTAATCCGCGCAAGCCGTCCCGACCATACGGCGCGGGGCATCTTCTGTGACGAAGATCACTCGGGCCGGGCGGTCGGCTTGAACGCAAAAAGAAAACGGCCTGGAAGTTAGCGTGCTAGATTGGTTCCCTCGGTTGAAGTCAAAGGGGGACACCATGAGACTTCTACGCCGTACTTTCCTCAAGCTCGCCGCAGGCGCCGTAACGCTGCCCGCACTCCGGCGCGCCGCGTCCGCGCAGGCCGCCTATCCGTCGAAGCCGATCACCATCGTGGTGCCCTATGCGCCGGGCGGGCCGACCGACACCATCGCGCGCATCATGGCAGAACGGCTGCGCGTCTCGCTCGGACAAACCGTCATCATCGAGAACACTACGGGCGCCGGCGGCACCATCGCGGTAGCCCGCGTCGCACGCTCGGCGCCCGACGGCTACACCATCGGCATCGGTCAGAACGGGTCGCATGTCGTCACCGGCGCCACCTATCAAAGGCTGCCGTATGATCTGTTGAACGATTTCCAGCCGCTGACGCTGCTGACCGACGCCCCGTTCTTCCTGGCCGGGAGGAAGACGCTTCCGCCCGACGACCTCAAGGGCCTGATCGCCTGGATGAGGGCGAATCCTGGCAAGGCCGTCTTCGGCAACGGCGGCAATGGCAGCATCAGCCACATCAGCGGCTTGCTGTTCATGGATCTGACCGGAACGACCGCGCAGGTCGTGCCCTACCGCGGCAACGCGCCAGCCATGCAGGACCTCATGGGGGGCCAGATCGACATGATGGTCGCCGATCCGGTCACCGGCGTGCCGCAGGTGCGCGGCGGCAGCATCAAGGCCTATGCGGTCATGGCCAAGAGCCGGCTCTCCACCGCCCCCGAGATCCCGACGGTCGATGAGTCCGGACTGCCTGGCTACCATGTCTCGCTTTGGCATGGATTCTGGATGCCCAAGGGTACGCCGCAGCCGATCATGGCCAAGCTCAATGCTGCGGTGGTCGAGGCGCTCGCCGATCCGACAGTGCAAACCAAGCTCGCTTCGATTGGACAGAACATCTTCCCGCGCGAACGGCAGAACCCGCAGGCGCTCGACACGCATCAGAAGGCCGAGATCGCGAAATGGTGGCCGCTGATCAAGGCGGCCGAGATCAAGGTCGAATAGACGCCGAGGACTTGTAGTGACGTGGCCGAGGTGGCGTGGTGCGCAAGCTCGGCGCGATATGCGATACGTCGTCGGCTTGATGATGGTGGCCTTTTTTCTGGCCGGCATGGGCTTGTTTGCCGCGGGGGTGCGCGAGCTCATCCGCCGTTTCGCGGCCCGTCGCCGCCTCCGGCCGGCCGAGGGCGAGATCGTGCGGGTCGAGAAACGCCAGGAATGCACGGACACGGAATCCGGAAGGACGGCCGAGTATCACTTCCATTGCGCGAAGCACTGCGGCGCCTGGGTCCGACGCGAATGACCCAACTGAGACATTGGCCGCCAAATTTGCTGTGATGCACAACGCGGCTTTTGCTGGGACAGTGTGGTAGGGTCCGATCCTCGGACTAAGGGGAGCACATGAGGCGGCGCGAATTCATCACGCTTCTCGGCGGCTTGGTAGTCTGGCCGCTCGCGGCGCGCGCGCAGCAGCGTGAACGTGTCAGTCGGGTCGCAAGGGTCGGCATCCTCAATCATGGAGCGGCAGGGTATGTGCGCGTAAACGAGTTCCGTAACGCGCTTAGTGAACTCGGTTACGTCGAGGGCCGAAACCTCATGCTCACCCATCGGTGGGCTGATGGACGTCGGGATCGCCTTCCTGGGCTTGCCGCCGAGCTGGTTGACAGCAAGGTCGACGTTATCATCGCCCTTGGGCCCGCAGTGTTGGCAGCCAAACGTGCAACGAGCACCACCCCAATTGTCATGGCGTTCAGTGGAGATCCCGTTGGAAATGGTGTGGTCTCGAACCTCGCACGGCCGGACGGCAACATCACCGGCTTCTCGTACATGTCGACCGACTTGGCCGCAAAACGCCTTGAGTTGCTGAACGAAGCGTTCTCGAGAAGCGCTCGGATAGCAATCTTATACAACCCGGACGAGCTGGCGACGGTACTGGAAATGCAGGAGACGGAGGTCGCTGCCCGCACCAGTGGCGTAACGCTGTGGCCGCTGGCGGCCCGTCATTCGGATGACCTAGAGGAGGCCTTCGCGGCGAGCGCCCGCGAGCGAACGGGAGCGATGATCGTGTTCACTCACGGGTTCGCGGAGCTAAACCAGCAGCGCATCATCGAACTGGCCGCGCGAGAACGTCTACCCACGATGTACGGTTGGCGGGAGTTCGTTATCGACGGCGGGCTCATGTCATACGGCCCCAACATCCCGGTCATAATCCGGAGAGCAGCGAGCTACGTAGATCGCATCTTAAAGGGCGAGAAGCCCGGTGATCTCCCCATTGAGCAGCCCAGTCGGCTGGAGCTCATCGTCAATCTCAAAACCGCCAGGACGCTCAACATCGACCTGCCGCCGACGCTGCTCGCCCGCGCCGACGAATTGATTGAATAGAGAGCTGGTGCGTGCTGCACTGCATGAGTCCGTTCCTGGCACATCGCGTCCATTCTCACGATGATCCGGTATGTCTGAAGTTGGGGGGCAAAGCGGACATTCGGTTGCGATCGCTGCAGGTCCGAGTTTGACCCAACTCGGACATCGGCCGTCACCCAATAGCGTGCGCCCCCTCCCTAGGGTGCTATAGTCTCGCCGGCTGGGGTTGAACACATGAGGCGACGAGAATTTCTCGGTGTGCTCGGCGGCGCGGCGGTATGGCCGCTGGCGGCGCGCGCGCAGCAGGCCACGGCACTGGTGGTCGGCTTGCTCAACAGCGGTAGCTTCGCCGCCAACGCCAGCAATGTGACCGCTTTTCGTCAAGGGCTCAAGGAGGCCGGTTTTATTGAGGGTCAGAACGTTGCGATCGAATACCGCTGGGCCGACAATCAATACGATCGGCTACCGGATCTAGTAGCTGACTTAATCAATCGGCGGGCGGCCGTGATCATCGGCAACACCGTTGCAGCGCTGCGGGCCAAGGCGGCCACCCCGACGGTGCCGATAGTGTTCACGACCGGGAGCGATCCGGTTCGCGACGGCCTCGTCGCCAGCTTCAATCGGCCCGGCGGCAACGTCACCGGCGTGGTCTTCATAACCGGCGTGCTCGGAGCGAAGCGGCTGGAATTGCTGCGCCAGCTCGTGCCCAGGGTGACGATCGTCGGGATGTTGTCGGGCCCTCGCACAACTGAAATGGAGGCCGAGCGGGACGACGTGCAGGCAGCGGCACAGGCGATGGGGCTCGACCTCGTCACTGCCGATGTCGACAAAGTCCACGATATCGAGGCCTCCTTCGCCTCGCTCGTCGCGCGCGGCGCCGGTGCGCTGGCCATCGGCACCGGCGCGTTCACCTTCAACAATCGCGAGCAGATCGTCGCATTGGCGGCGCGCCATGCGATGCCAGTGATGTACTCGGCGCGCGAGTATGTGGTTGCCGGCGGTTTGATCACCTACGGGGCGAGTCTCCCCGATGCGTATCGCGAGGCTGGCCTCTACGCCGCCCGTATTCTCAAGGGCGAGAAGCCGGCCGACCTGCCGGTCATGCGCTCGAACAAGTTCGAGCTCGTGATTAATCTCAAGACCGCGAAGTCGCTCGGCCTGGAGGTGCCCGACCGGATGCTCGTGGCAGCAGACGAGGTGATCGAGTGAGACGCCGGGACTTCATCGGGTTGTTGGGCGGCGCGGCGGCATGGCCGCTCGCCTCAAGCGCGCAGCAGGCGGCGATGCCAGTGATCGGGTTCCTCGACGCCAGGTCGCCCGGCGTGTTGGAGAGCCGACTGCGCGGTTTTCATCAGGGCCTCAGGGAGGCCGGCTATGTTGACGGCGAGAACGCGACGTTTGAATTTCGCGGTGCAGACAATCAACTCGACCGGCTGCCGGACCTGGCGGCCGGTTTGGTTCGCCGAAAGGTCGCTGTGATCGTTACGTCCGGCGATCATGTAGCCTTGGTAGCCAAGGCGGCAACAACGACTATCCCCATTGTTTTCATCGCCGCCCGAGATCCGGTCGCGCTTGGTTTGGTCACTAGCCTTTCCCGGCCAAACGGCAACCTCACCGGGATCAATTTTTTTGGTGGTGAGTTGAGCGCGAAGCGGCTCGAACTCTTGCGCGCGATGCTGCCCGAAATGGCTCGTGTGGCCGTGCTCATTAATCCGATTGGCCCTTCTGCCGAAACCACTTTGAGTGATGTGAAAGCTGCTGCCAGCGCCATGGGGCTGCAAACCCATGTCCTCAACGCCAGCACCGGTCGTGAGATCGATGCGGCCTTCGCAACGCTTGTCCGCGAACGCCTTAACGCGCTTTTCGTCGGCATAGACCCCTTTTTCACTAGCCGACGCGTGCAATTGGTCAACATGGCGACGCGCCACGCGGTCCCAACCACATTCGCAAACCGCGATTTCGTCGAAATCGGTGGTCTGATGAGCTACGCCAGCAGCACTGCGGATGCGTGGCGGCAGGGTGGAGCCTATGCCGGCCGCATCCTCAAGGGTGCAAGGCCTGCGGATTTGCCGGTCGTTCAGGCATCCAAGTTCGAGCTGGTCATCAACCACCAGACCGCCAGGATGTTCGGTCTCACCGTACCCCAGTCACTGATCGCGACCGCCGACGAGATGATCGAATAACAGCGCTCGCTGTGCTGCACTGCATATGTCGGCTCCTGGCACTTCTCGGACATTCTCACGATGATCCGGTATGTCTGGAGTTGGGGGGCAAAGCGGACATTCGGTCGCGAATCGCTGCAGGTCCGAGTCTGACCCATCTGAGACATCGGTCGCCAATTTTGCTGTGATGCACAAGGCGGCATTTTCTACAAACGATGTGGTAGGGTCCGATCCTCGGACTAAGGGGAGCACATGAGGCGGCGCGAATTCATCACGCTTCTCGGCGGCTTGGTGGTCTGGCCGCTCGCGGCGCGCGCGCAGCAGCGTGAACGTGTCAGTCGGGTCGCAAGGGTCGGCATCCTCAATCATGGAGCGGCAGGGTATGTGCGCGTAAACGAGTTCCGTAACGCGCTTAGTGAACTCGGTTACGTCGAGGGCCGAAACCTCATGCTCACCCATCGGTGGGCCGATGGACGTCGGGATCGCCTTCCTGGGCTTGCCGCCGAGCTGGTTGACAGCAAGGTCGACGTTATCATCGCCCTTGGGCCCGCAGTGTTGGCAGCCAAACGTGCAACGAGCACCACCCCAATTGTCATGGCGTTCAGTGGAGATCCCGTTGGAAATGGTGTGGTCTCGAACCTCGCACGGCCGGACGGCAACATCACCGGCTTCTCGTACATGTCGACCGACTTGGCCGCAAAACGCCTTGAGTTGCTGAACGAAGCGTTCTCGAGAAGCGCTCGGATAGCAATCTTATACAACCCGGACGAGCTGGCGACGGTACTGGAAATGCAGGAGACGGAGGTCGCTGCCCGCACCAGTGGCGTAACGCTGTGGCCGCTGGCGGCCCGTCATTCGGATGACCTAGAGGAGGCCTTCGCGGCGAGCGCCCGCGAGCGAACGGGAGCGATGATCGTGTTCACTCACGGGTTCGCGGAGCTAAACCAGCAGCGCATCATCGAACTGGCCGCGCGAGAACGTCTACCCACGATGTACGGTTGGCGGGAGTTCGTTATCGACGGCGGGCTCATGTCATACGGCCCCAACATCCCGGTCATAATCCGGAGAGCAGCGAGCTACGTAGATCGCATCTTAAAGGGCGAGAAGCCCGGTGATCTCCCCATTGAGCAGCCCACTCGGCTGGAGCTCATCGTCAATCTCAAAACCGCCAGGGCGCTCAACATCGACCTGCCGCCGACGCTGCTCAACCGCGCCGACGAGGTGATCGAATAGCGAATGCTCTTTGCTGCACTGCATGAGTCTGGAATTGGCGTGCGCCGTGACAAGGCGGCGCTTTCCAGTGGGTGCAAGCCCCACCCGGCAACCGCTCCAGCCGGAAGCAACCGGAGCAGTCATGGAGGTAACGAAGTGGCTGAAGCCTTCGGATAGCGTGTCACGATATACGGTGACAGCGCGAGTGTGCAGGCCGTAACGCGAGTGAACGCCGAGCAAGCCTCGAAAAGGACAATGCGCAGGCCGACCCGACTGCCATTTCGGGGAAGGCTGATACCGAATTGACACAAAGCGGAGGTAGCCGAGCGATCTGACGGATGTCTGCTATTGGGGGGAATAACGGACTCGCTGCGGACATGCTGCTACGGCCGAGTTTGACCCGGAGCCGACATAGCCTAGATTGAAACCCCGCAGCGCAGCAATCTCCTGCCGTACTGAGTTGCTTTTCTTCGCTCGAAGCACTGCGGTAGCGAACCAAATCAGGCGTCGCCACGCACTTCGGCCGCGATAGCGGCGTTCGACGGCAGACCATCCTTTGCGGCGGTCCAATCCGCAATCGGGGCTATGCACTCGGGGTCGGTGTAATAGGCTGCGTGGACAAGTTTCTGGTCAGCTCCAATTGTGCTCAACAGCAACTTGATGTCTGCTGAAGTGACCACCAATTTCGCGAAAGTTTGTGAGACGTTGTCGAGTTCGCGGTCAACCCAGGCACCTCGCTCTGCAAGCGCGCGCTGTAGCGCGCCCGTCGGCATGGGTTCGTATTTGACGCCCTCGCGCTGGTGGCCGACGTGGAGGCCGACGCGACGCGCACGCAGGCGGCGTAGCTCTCGTCCGCCGCCCCCTCACACCGCGATCTGCTGGAACTCCATCGGAAACTCGTGGAGCCGGCGCGCGCCGGTCGCGGTGATCTCGATCGTCTCGGCGAACACGCAGCCGGTCTTGCCGTCGTGCCATTTCGGGTCGAACAGGTCGATGTTGAAGGCGAACACCATGCCCTCGCGGAACTCGTCGCCGATCACCTTCACGGCCTCGCGGTCGGCGGCGATCGCATGGTGGCGGTAGCGCGGATATTCGAGCGACGCGAGACCGTGGCCGTGGATGCCGGCCTCGCAGATGGCGAGCCCGCGCGACACGATCTCCTCCTTGACGGCTTCCATCGCGGTCGAGATCGTCCTGCCCGGGCCGAAGCCCTCGAGGCCGCGCCGGTACGCCGCGACGCACCCCTCGTAGATCTCGATCTGCTTCCTGTCCGGCTCGCCGAGCGAGAACGTGCGCTCCACGTGGGTGAAATAGCCGCCGAATTTCGGATGCATCTCGCAGATGATGACGTCGCCACGCTCCATCGGCCGCGTCGTCGGCACGCGGAACGGGTGCGGATAGGGCAGGGGATCGCACGCCCACAGGAACAGCGTCGGCTCCTCGCCGCCGTTGGCGATCATCGTCCGCATCATGTCGGCGTAGACCTCGCAGTCCTTCACGCCGGGGCGCGCGGTGTCGCGGCAGGTCGCCAGCATCAGGTCGCCGAGCCGCGCCGCCTTGCGCAGCACCTCGAGCTCCTCGGCGCTCTTGACGGAGCGAATCTTCTCCAGCGCGTCGTCGAGCGGCACGATGCTGGCGTTCGGCATCAGCTCGATGAGGCGGGTGTGCACGTTGTGCGGAACCCAGCCGTCCGGGTCGAGCGGGCCGGCGTAGCCGTCCATGCCGATGCGGCCGCCGTCAAGCCGAAGCTCCTTCAACCGCATGGCAACCGAATCCGCCCACGTCTTGCTGCGCGGACGCACGTCGCCGACCCACTCCTGCGCGCTCCGCCACCCCTCGACGAACGTCGGCATCTGGATGATGGCGGTCGGCTCGCCGCTCGCGGGGAACACCAGCACGTTGAACTCGGCGTTGCCGCCGATCGGGCAGAGGTAGCGGGCATTGGCGGTGTAGAAGTCCCACATCGTCGGCCAGCCCCACAGGACGACGACATCGAGATTGCGCGCCGCCATCTCGCGGCGCATCGCGGCCCACCGCCGGTCGCGCTCTTTCAGCGAGAGACGCGGAAGCTCGAGCGTCTGGCGCATGTTCTTCTCCGCGTTACTGGTTGCGTCCGCGCATGCGATCGAGCGCCGCGAGGTAGTCCACGATGCCCGCCTCGAGGTCGTACTCGGGCTTGAAGGCGAGCTCGTCGCGCGCCCGCGTCACGTCGTACACGCCATGCGCCGGATACGGCATGCCGAGGAAGTTCAGCCCGGGGCCGATCTTGATGTCGGCGTTCGGGATGTGCTTGCGCAGGATGCGCTCGAAGTCCCGCAACGTCGAGCCGACGCCGGAGCCGATGTTGTAGATGCGGCTCTTCGGGCTCTCGGCAAAAGTGGCCTGGTAGATGCCCAGCGCGGAGTCCTTGTTGTAGATGAAGTCGTCCTGCTCGTCGCCGCCCTGGGCAAGGTGGAACGGCAGGCCGGCGGCGGGCGCCTCGACGATCTGGCTGGTGACGCCCATCTTGCCGTGGCGCGCGGTCTTCCCCGGCCCATAAGTGGTGGCGAAGCGCAGCACCACCGTGTCCACGCCCATGTTGCCGTTGTAGTAGACGCACAGGTGCTCGCCCATCAGCTTGGCCGAGTCGTAGATGCGCTTCGGATTCTTCGGCATGTCCTCGGGCATCGGCTTGTAGGTCGGCGCGCCGTATTCGCCGAGCACCGGCCCATAGATGCCTTTCGCGCTGGTATAGACGACGCGCTTGACGTCGAACGCGCGCGCCGCTTCCAGCACGTTCACCGTCCCCATGACGTTAACCTGCACGCTGAGGGCCGGATTGCCCTGCGACACCGCGCCGACGAACGCCGCTGCGTGCACGATGTGGGTCACCTTGTGCGTCTTGATGACGTCGAGGAGACGCGGCATGTCGGTGACGTCGCCGAGCTCGATGTCCACCTTGTCGACAATGTCGTGGATCAGGCTGTCGTCGCGGTGGCGCGCATAGATCACCGGCCGGTGCCCTTCCTTGACGAACTTGCGGCTGGTCTCGGCGCCCATCACGCCCATGCCGCCGGTGATCAGGACTTTCATGGCTTGCGTCCCCTCGGGTGTCGGCGGTGGTTCAATCGAACTTGGCGCCGACCGCCTTGATCAGCGCGGCCCAGTGGTTCGAGTCGCTCTCGATCAGCTGGCCGAATGCCGCCGGCGAAAGATCGACGCGCTCGAAGCTGTTGGTCTGGAAAAACTCGCGCGACTGCGGCAGGTCGAGAACCTTCGAGACGTCCGCATGGATCTTCGCCACCAGCTCGGGCGGCAGTCCGGCGGGGGCGAACAGCGCGAACCAGACGGAGGTCTGGAAGCCCGGCACGCCGGCCTCGGCGATGGTCGGCAGCTCGGGCCGCGTCGCCAGACGCTTTTCGGTGGCGGCGGCGAGAATGCGCGCCTTGCCAGCCTTCTCGTGGGCCTCGATGCTGGAGAGATTGAGCAGCAGCATGGAGACGTCGCCTGCCAGCAGGCCGGTGGTGGCCGGCGCCGCGCCGCGATACGGAACGTGCACGATGCCGGTTCCGGTACGCTGCTTGAAGTCCTCCATGCTCAGATGCGCATAGGTGCCGATTCCGTACGAGCCGTAGTTCAGCGTGCCCGGCTTCTCCTTCGCCAGCGCGATCAGCTCCTGGACGTTCTTCACCGGCAGCGACGAATTGACCACCAGCACCGGGCTCGCCCGGCACAGCACGATGATCGGCGTGAATTCCTTGCTATCGTAGGGGAGCTTGCTGGTCAGATAGGGATTGGCCGTGAAGGTGGAGTCCGGCGCGACCAGCAGCGTGTAGCCATCGGCCGGCGCGCGTGCC
Organism: uncultured Alphaproteobacteria bacterium; assembly: GCA_963777755.1. Classification (GTDB taxonomy): domain Bacteria; phylum Pseudomonadota; class Alphaproteobacteria; order Rhizobiales; family Xanthobacteraceae; genus DATFWC01. Next base: position 100,466 of record CAVZSC010000032.1, on the reverse strand, counting down.
ACCGCCTGCGCTCCCACCGCGTAGTTTCCGCCGGCGCGGTTCTCCACCACCACCGTCTGGCCCCACAGCTCGTTGAGCCGCTGCGCGACGATGCGCGCCATGGTGTCGGTCACGCCACCCGCCGGCACCGGCACGATCAGCTTGACGGCCGCATTCGGGTAGGCTTGTGCAAGCGCAGGAGCGTGTGCGGCAGCCGACAGGCCGAGGGCAAGCAAGGCCGCCACAAGTCGCGTCATCGATATGTTGTTCCGCATGGTCAACCCCGCCTGTCTACCGCGCGTTGCCGGTGCCGAGCACGGGCTTGCCGATGCCGAGCGGCTCGGCGTCGATCAGCACGAAGGCGACGCGGGCCCGCTTGCCGCTGCGGTTGGCCCAGGCGTGGTTGGTGCCGCGCTGGACCATGACGTCGCCCGCCTTGAGCTTCACCGTCGAGGCATCCATGTCCATGTCGATCTCGCCTTCGATGACGATCACGTAGTCGACCGTCTCGGTGCGGTGCATGTGCGGGTGGTTGCCGGGCGGAAAGTCGATCACGGCAAACCGCGAGCCGCGCGGCGGCGGCGGCGTGCCGAGGATGCGCGCACCCATGTCCTCGACAGTCTCCCCGACGGGAACCTGCGCCGGTGCGCCGTCGGTGCACCAGATCATGGTCGAGACCACCCCGCCGCTCGGGTTCTTGGCGTTGGTCGCCGGCGCGTCGATCAGCACCTTGGCGACGTTGCCGGCGTCGTGCCCGGTCACCACGCGGCGGATCGGCGGATAGTTCGGTCTCTCGCTCATGGCGCTCCTGCCCGGCCTTGTTCGAGCGGTCCCTTGGCGTTGGCCGATCACTGGCCGCTGCGGCTGGTTCCAGTTAACTCGAAAGCCGTTGACGGCTCAACCGCCGTCCATCGGTTGAGCGATCCGCATCGGGTTGTGGCGGCCTGCTTTGCCAAGCCGGGATCGCTCGTCTATGGATGGCGCGTCCATCGGCAACCAGGTCTTTCCCGCATGTACGCTGCTCCCCCCGTCGTTCAGACCGAAGTGTTCACGCGCCTGCCCAAGGAGCTCTACCGCACCGACGCGCACTCCGAGTGGGTCGAGCACCGCGGCGCCGGGCCGCTGCATTCGTTTCTCGAAGGGCCGTCGTTCGATCGCGAGGGCAACCTGTTCTGCGTCGACCTCGCCCATTCCCGGATCTTCAAGATCTCGCCGGCCGGCGAGTGGCGCCTGTTCGCCGACTATGACGGCGAGCCCAACGGGCTGAAGATCCACCGGGATGGCCGTATCTTCGTCGCCGATCACCGACACGGGCTCGTGTCGTTCGATCCCGTTACGGCGGCGATGACGGTTGTGCTCAGCCATCCGCATCGCGAGGGCTTCAAGGGCCTCAACGACCTCGTGTTCGCGTCGAACGGCGACCTCTTCTTCACCGACCTGGGGCAGAGCGCGCTCGAGGATCCGAGCGGCCGCGTGTACCGGCTGCGCGCGAGTGGCGAGCTCGATCTCCTGTTCAAGGGCCTCGAGGGCCCCAATGGCCTCGTGCTCAATCGGGCGGAAAACATCCTCTATGTCGCGGTGACGCGCACCAACCGGATCGTCAGCATCCCGCTGCGGCCGGGCTACAAGGGCATCAGCAAGGCCGGCATCTTCATCCAGCTGTCGGGCAGCCCGACCGGCCCGGACGGCATGGCGCTCGACGAGGACGGCAACCTGGTCATCGTGCACGCCGGCTTCGGCACCGTGTGGGTGTTCACCGCGCTGGGCGAGCCACTGTGGCGCCTCAAGTCGTGCGCCGGCATGCGCACGACCAACGTCGCGTTCGGCGGGCCGGACCGCAAGACGCTGTTCATCACCGAGGCGGAGCAGGGCGTGATCCTGAAGGCGAGCCTGCCGACGCCCGGGGTGCGGATGTACGGGCTCTCGTAAGCCATGAAGTTGCCGCTCGACATACTCAATCTCTATCCGGCGCACGACGATACGCTCGCCGGGGCGTTTGCCACCCGTCAGGTGTCGCGCGGGCCTGAGCCGTTCCTGCTGTTTGCCGGCGAGTGCCTCACCTGGGACCAATTTGCCGCCGAGTTCCAGAAGCTCGCCGCGGCCTTTCAGGCGCGCGGGGTCGCCAAGGGTGACCGCGTGGCGATCATGGCGCGCAACCACCTGGGCCATGTGCTTACCTTGTTCGCCGCGGCGCGCCTGGGCGCCATCATGGTGCCGGTCAACCCGGATTTCGGGGCGCAGGAGGCGCGTTACGTCCTCAATCATGCGGAGGTCAGCGGCGTCATCGCGACAGGCGAGACGCTGCCGGTCGTCCGGCAGGCGGTCGGCGATGCCACGCAGGCGCCGTGGATGATCCTGCTCGACGGCAGCGATGACCAGGCTCCATCGCTGCAGCGCGTGTTGCAGGACGCCCCGTCCGCGGCGCCGCCCAACGTCGGCGCGCCCGACGACACCTGCGTGATCGTCTACACCTCGGGCACCACCGGGCTGCCCAAGGGCGTGATGCACAGCCAGCGCAGCTTCATCGCTGCCGGCGAAGCCTATGTGCAGCGGATGCACCTGCAGGAGACCGATCGCCCGATGATCGTGCTGCCGCTGTTCCACATGAACGCGCTCTTCTATTCGGTCGCCGGGACGCTCGTGGCCGGCGCGAGCGCCGTCATCGTGCCGAGATTCTCCGCCTCGACGTTCTGGCAGACCGCGGCCGACTCCGGCGGAACGATCGTCAACATCATCGAGGCGATCGGCGCGATCCTGCAGGCGCGGCCGCGCAGCGAGTATCGCGCCGATCACCGGATCCGCGCCGTCTACGGCGTGCGCCAGAACGTCGCCGAGACGTTCCGCAACGAGTTCGGCATCCATCACCTGTTCGGCGGGTTCGGCATGACGGAAATTCCCGGCGTGACCTGCAATCCGTACGGGGGCCCGAACAAGCCGGGCAGCATGGGCATCATCGGTCGCCATCCCGACCCGGCGCGTCTGTGGGCGCAGTGCCGTATCCTCGACGATGCGCGTCGCGATATGCCGGACGGCGAGGTGGGCGAGCTCGCCGTCAGGACGCCGATCATCATGCAGGGCTATTTCCGCGATCCCGAGCAGACCGCCGCTGCGTTCCACGACGGCTGGTTCCTCACCGGCGATCTGGTGCGGCGCGACGCTGACGGATTCTATTTCTTCGTCTCGCGCAAGAAGGACATCATCCGCCGGCGCGGCGAGAACATCGCCGGTGCCGAGCTCGACCGCGTGATCGGCGAGCATCCGGGCGTGCTGCAGGTCGCGGCGATCGCGGTGCCGTCGGAGCTCGGCGAGGACGAGATCATGGCGGTGGTGGTGCGCCGCGCGGATGTCGACATCGGCGCAGCCGATGTCGCGCAGTGGTGCCGCGAGCGGCTCGCGCCGCAGAAGGTGCCGCGCTACGTGTGCTTCATCGATGCGATGCCGCTCACCCCCACGCACAAGGTCGCCAAGGAGGTGCTGCGCAAGGACCGCACGCTGCTCGCGCGGGCGATCGACCTTGAGCCGGGCGCTGCCGTCGTTGCAGGCCGGTGAAGGAGGACAAATGATTGGGCGGATGATCGCCGGTCTCTTGACCCTTGCGGCCCTGCTTTTCCTCGCGCCGCAGCCGCGCGCGGCCGACTACCCGGACCGTCCGGTCCGCCTCATCGTGCCGTACCCGCCGGGCGGCGGCACCGACGTGCTGGCGCGTCGGCTCGGCGAGGAGATGGGTCGGGGCTTGGGCCAGCGCGTGGTGGTGGAGAATGTCGGCGGCGCCGGCGGCATCATCGGCATGCAGCAGGTCGCCCGCGCCGAGCCGAACGGCTACACCATCGTGCTGGCGCTCACCGCCCAGTTCGCCGTGAACCCGAGCCTGTTCGCCAAGCTGTCGTACGATCCGGCGAACGACTATGCGCCGATCGCGCTCTTGGCGGTTGCGCCCTACGTGCTGGTGGTGCATCCGGGCCTGCCGGTGCGCACGGTCGACGATCTGGTCCGACTGGCGCGCCAAAAGCCCAACGAGCTGTCCTATGCATCCGCCGGCAACGGCAGCGGTGCGCATCTCTCCGCCGAGCTCCTGAAGAGTACCGCCGGCATCGCGATGACCCACGTTCCCTACAAGGGAGCCGGCGCCGCCTATGCGGACGTGCTGGCCGGTCGTGTCCCAGTGATGTTCTCGACCTACGCGCCGATCGCCGGCCATCTCGCGGCCGGGGCGCTGCGGGCGATCGCCGTCACGACCGAGAAGCGGGCGGCCGGGCTTCCCGACGTGCCCGCCATCGCCGAGACGCTGCCGGGCTATCGCTCCGACGTCTGGTACGTCATGGCGGCGCCGACAGGAACGCCGGGCGACATCATCGCCCGCCTCAACAAGAAAGCGTTGACGGCGCTCAACAGCCCCGCGATCGGCAAGCAGCTCGCCGACGATCTGATCCAGCCCATCGGCAGCCGTCCCGACGAGGTCAGGCCGTTCATCGTCGGGGAGATTGCCAAGTGGGGCGAGGTGGTGCGGCGATCCGGCGCGCGCATCGAGTAGGTCCGCCGCATCGGCGAGTCCTGCAATGATCGAAGGAACGATTGCATGAGCAAACGCAAGACGATCCGCTCCGAGCTCGCCTGGGCCACGCCCGATCGCATCGTCGTCAAGGGCTACGACCTGTGCGAGGAGCTGCTCGGCCACGTCTCGCTCGGCGACATGGCGTTCCTGCAGCTGATGGACCGCCGGCCGAATGCCGAAGAGTCCAAGGTCTTCAACGCCATCGCGGTGACCCTGGTGGAGCATGGGCTCTCGCCGAGTGCGATCGCGGCGCGGATGACGCTCGCGGGCGCGCCCGAGGCGATGCAGGCGGCTGTCGCCGCCGGCCTGTGCGGGCTCGGCAGCGTGTTCGTCGGCAGCATGGAGACGGCTGCTCGCGTGCTGCAGGAGGCGCTGCCGCCAGGCTCGGCCCCAGGCGATCTCGGCGCGCTCGCGCGCGACATCGTGACCGCGCATGTCGCGCAGAAGAAGCCCATTCCCGGGATCGGTCACCATTTCCACAAGCCGGTCGACCCGCGCGCCCCGCGCCTGTTCCAGATCGCGCGGGAGAATGGGCTGTCGGGGCGCTACGTCGATCTCATGCAACGGATCGCCGCCGAAGCCGAGCAGCGTCTGCGCAAGCCGTTGCCGGTCAACGCCACTGGCGCCATCGCGGCGATCGCGAGCGAACTCGGCATGCCGTGGACGATCGTGCGCGGCGTCGGCGTGATCGCGCGGGCGATCGGCCTCGTCGGCCATATCCGCGAGGAGCTGAAAAATCCGATCGCCCGCGAGATCAAGACGCGCGCCGAGGAGGAGGCCACGGCGCACGCGCGTGGCGCGGAGTGATCGCCCATGACCGCCCCGTTCGGACGTCTCGCCCTGCACACCTGGACGCTGGACACGACGCCGCTTCCCGTCGTGCTCGACGCGGCACGCGAGGGCGGCTTCGACGCGGTCGAGCTGCGCCGCATCGATTTCACCCGCTGCTACGATCAAGGCGCGTCGACTACTCAGGTGCTCGACACGATCGAGGCGGCGAACATCCCGGTGTGCACGCTCGGCTGCGAATACGGCTGGCTGTTTGCGACTGGCGACGAGAGCCGCCGCCTGTTCGACGTGCTGCGCGAGACCTGCGAGAATGCCAAGGCTCTCGACTGCCCGCAGATCATGTGTGCGCCCGGACCCACCGCCGGCCCGAAACGCGACGCGATCGACAACCTCAAGCGGGCCGGCGACCTGGTGGGGGAATTCGGCCTCACCCTGGCGATCGAGTTCAATTCGCAGCACGACGTGATCAACAGCATCGCAGCGCTGCGCGAGATCATCGACGGCGCGGCACGGAAGAACGTCGGCATGCTGCTCGACGCCTATCACCTCGAGCGCAGCGGGGCGGGCGGCCGCGGCTTCGCCGACGTCGACCCGGCAGACATCGCCGCCTTCCAGTACAGCGATGCGCCGCCGGCACCGGTCTCGGCCGGGGTCAGACGGCCGACCGACCGGCTGCCGCCGGGGCAGGGGATCGTGCGCTGGCTCGAGGTGCTGCGGCTGCTCAACGAGAAGCGCTACACCGGCCACCTGAGTTACGAGGCGCCGAACCCCGCCCAGTGGGAACGCTCGCCGTTCGACGTCGCGCGCGAGGGCGCCGCCGCGACCCGCGCGCTGATCGCGCAGGCGCTCGCCTGATCACGCGCGCACACCGGTCGCCTCGATCTGCACCTGGGCGGCCGCCACCGGCCCCGGCGCCGGCACGGCGACGAATTCGGCGGCCGGCAGGTCGGCACCGATGCTCGACAGGAACGCTTCGCGGATCTCCTCGTAGATGGCGAGGTCGGCGGCGTGGCGGAGGTAGACGGTCGTCTTGGTCAGGCAGTCGAGCGGCATCTCCATCTGCCCCGCAACAGCCTTCAGCAGCGACCAGGCAGCCCAGCATTGCGCCGCAAAGCCGGGCGCCGTCTCGTGGCGGGCGAGGTCGTCGGTCACCCGCCGCCCGACTGGGTCGTCCAGGTCGTGCGCGCCGCGCACCAGCCGTCCCGCGCCGTTCAACCCGAGCATGCCGGCGAACAGGCAGAGGTTTCCGAGCTGCACGCCCGCCGGTCCGGCAAACGGCGCCGGGCACGGCCAGTCGATGCTCCGGCAGCGAACATTGCCGGACGGATCGAGCGCCGTCGGCTCGATCTCGATCCGGGTTCCACGGTGTCCCACCTCGTCGAAGCCCGCGACGACGAGCGCCGGCGACTGCTCGGGAAAGAAATGGCGGTGCACGCGCTGGAAGGCGTCGAAGTCGCGCACGTCCTGCAGCATGATGCCCACGTGCTTGATCGCGTCGAGCCCGAGGCCCTGCGCGGCGAGGTTCTCGCGGATCTTCTCATAGGTGAACCACGTCTGCGCCATGATCGGGCCCTGGCGGCTGTCCGGGTGGCTGCGGCCGGTGGCGAACACGCGTCCTTCGGGCGGGATGTCGGCAAACCCTGAGATCACCGGATGGCCCGGCTTGTTGGTCTCGATCGGGATGTGGCCAGCGAGAAAGACCAACGGCCCGCACCGCACCGCCTGCGAATAGAACGCTGCGGCGGGAAACTCCTTGTCGTCGAAGGTCCGCACGGTGGCGCGCCCGGGCAGCAGAGGATTCTCGCCCGGCACGACCGCCAGCGCCTCGATGCCGGCGGCGTGCCCGAAGCGCCCGGGCACATTGGTCACGCCCAGACAACTGCTCGGCGCCGGCACCTTCTGCCACGCCATGCGGATGCGCTCGTAGACCGGGAATACGCGCTTGTCGCGCAGCCAGATGTGCAGCCGCAGCACCTGCGACGGGTCGGAACCGGCCGCCCGGATCACGCGATCGAGATTCTCGTGCGCCGTCCAGCCGTCCGCGGCGAATGCGGCTTCGTCCGACAAGGTCGTGCGCGCGAAGGCGTCCTGGAACTCGCGCGGCAGGGTCGCGAGGTCGGGCGTCATGTCGCTCCGTCCGCCGCGCTGTCCGCTGACGAACACGAGCCCGTCCGCCACGACGGCCGACGGGTATCCGCGGACGACCGGAACGATGCCGTCGACGCGCACGATACGGCGTGCCATCCGCGTTCTCCTTCTGGCGTTTTCCCAAGGTCTTGTTGAGCTTTGGTTGGACACGCGAGCCTCAGCTCTCGACGAATGCCTTGTTGCGCAGGCTCTGGACCCCGGGCGCGGCGAGCGCCGCGATCAGCACGAGGGTCATGATGAGGAACGCGAGGCTGATCGGGCGCTCGATGAGGATCGTCGGATCGCCGAGCGAGATCAGCAGCGTGCGCCGCAGGTTCTCCTCGATCAGGGGACCGAGGATGAATCCGAGGAGCAGCGGCGCGAGCTCGCATCTCAGCCGCGAGAAGAAATACCCCAGGAAGCCGAAGGCGGCGCCGATCAGGATGTCCACCGCATCGTTGTGGATGGCGTAGAGACCGATGCAGCAGAACAAGAGGATGGCCGGATAGAGCAGCCGATAGGGCGCGCTCAGGAGCTTCACCCAGATGCCGATCAGCGGCAGGTTGAGGACGACCAGCATGGCGTTGCCGACCCACATGCTGGCGATCACGCCCCAGAACAGATCCGGGCGCTGCAGCATGAGCTGCGGTCCGGGCGTGAGGCCCTGCATCATCAGGGCACCGATCATCAGAGCCATGGTGCCGGTCGAGGGAATCCCCAGCGTGAGCATGGGAATGAAGGCGGTCTGCGCGGCCGCGTTGTTGGCCGCTTCCGGTCCGGCGACGCCCGCGAGCGCGCCCTTGCCGAACGCCTCGGGCGTGGCGGAGATCTTCTTCTCCAGCGAATAGGCCGAGAACGACGCCAGGATCGGGCCGCCGCCCGGCAGGATGCCGAGCGCGGCGCCGAGCGCGGTGCCGCGCAGCGCCGGCGGCACGATGGCCTTGAGGTCGGCGAGGCGCGGCCACAGCCCGCGGATTCCGGCGACATGGGTGCGCACGCTCTCGCCGCGCTCCAGGTTGGCGATCGTTTCGCCGAGCCCGAACATGCCCATGGCGACGACCGCGAAGTCGAGCCCGTCGGCGAACTGGTGAATGCGAAAGGTGAAGCGGTCGGCGCCGGTGTTCACGTCGATGCCGACGGTGCCTAGCAGCATGCCGAACACGATCATCGCCAGCGCCTTGAGCACCGAGCCCTGCGCCAGGATCACGGCCCCGACCAGCCCGAACAGCATGAGCGAGAAATAGTCGGCCGGCCCGAACGCGAGCGCGACTTCCGCCAACGCAGGGGCGGCGACCGCCACGACGGCGGTCGCCAGCGTGCCGGCGAGGAACGAGGCGAGCGCGGCCGTCGCGAGCGCAAGGCCGGCGCGGCCCTGCCGCGCCATCTGGTAGCCGTCGAGCGTGGTGACGACCGAGGACGACTCGCCCGGCAGGTTGACCAGGATCGCGGTGGTCGAGCCGCCGTACTGGGCGCCGTAGTAGATGCCGGCCAGCATGATGATGGCGGACGTGGAGTTGAGGCCGAACGTCACCGGCAGCAGCACCGAGATGGTGGCGACCGGCCCCACCCCCGGCAGCACGCCCACCAGCGTGCCGAGTACCGACCCGAGCAGGGCGTACACCAGGTTGGCCGGCTGCAAGGCGACCGAAAGGCCGAGGGCGAGCTGGGTCAGGAGCTCCATGCGCGTGCCCTCACGTCGGCAGCAGGCGCAGCGGCAGCTTGAGGCCGAACAGGAACACGCCGGCCGAGAAGGCGATCAGCCCGAGCGCCAGCAGGGCGACTTCGAGCGGCCGGAAGCGCTCGCCCGCCAGCCGGGCAACCACGATGAGCAGCGCGGCCGCAATCGCAAAGCCCCAACGCTCGAGCAGGATGCTGAACAGCACGACGGCGCCGAGCACGACCGCGAGCGGGCGCGGATTGACCGATCCGATCTCCTCGGCGTCCCGCTCGAGCAGAGCGCGCACCAGCACGATGGCGCCGAGCACCATGAGGATGACGCTCAGGCCCATCGGGAAGAAGCCCGGCCCCATGCGCGCCGGGGAGCCGAGCTCGAGCCGCGACGAGAGCGCGATGCCGATCGCCGCCGCCGCACAGAAGAACAGGCCGGAGACGAGGTCGGGCGAGGTGCGGATGCGCATGATGCTCGTCTCGTTCTGCGGCTCGTGTCGGCTTCAGTCGGCCGTCGCGCCCACCGCCTTGGAGATGCCGGTCCACAGGTCGGCCTCCTTGGCGATGAACCGCGCCGACTCTTCCGGCGTCGGGCTGTCGGGGGAGAGACCACCTTCGGCGAGGCGCTTGCGCACGTCCGGATCGGCCATGACCTGGACCAGAACGCCGTGCAGCTTGTCGACGATCGGCTTGGGCGTGGTGCTGGGCACGAAGATGCCTTGCCAGGAGCTCATCACGAAATCCGGGTAGCCGGCCTCGATGAAGGTCGGTGCGTCGGGCAGGGCAGGGTGGCGCTCCTTGGTGGCGACCGCGAGCACGTTCATGCGCCCGCCGCGGATATGGGCGACGGTCGGCGGCAGTCCGGCGAACATCATCGGCACGTGGCCGCCCATGAGGTCGGCGGCAGCCGGGCCCGAGCCGCCCTTGTAGGGGACGTGCACCATCTTCAGGCCGGCCTTCTCGGCGAACACTTCCATCGCCAGGCGGTTCTGGCTGCCGCTGCCCTGGGAGGCGAAGCTCACCTTGCCGGGCCGCTGCTTCACGTAGTCGACCAGCTCGGCAACCGTCCTGGGCGCGAATTTCGCGCTGGTGACGAGCAGCGACGGGGTGTGCGTGACGACCGATATGGCGGTGAAGTCCCGCAGCGGCTTCACCCGCATGTCGGGATAGATCGCCGCATTGATGGTGATGCTGCCGACGTCCCCGAGCAGCAGCGTGTAGCCGTCGCCTGCCATCTTGGCCACCAGCTCCATGGCGACGTTGCCCGCCGCGCCCGGCCGGTTTTCGACCGCGACCGGTTGCCCGAGCAGGGCCTGCAGCCGCGGCTGGACCGTCCGGGCGACGAAATCCGTGGTGCCGCCGGGCGAGAACGGAATGACGAAGCGGATCGGCTGCGAGGGATATTTTGCGGCGTCCTCGGCGGCGACGGCTGGATTGGCGAGCAGCAAAACGGTCGCGGCGAGTGCCGCGCAGTTGGTCCTTGCGGCCCATCGCGTGGTGAATTGCGTCATCGGTGCCTTCCTTTTCAGCCTGCGCGCCGAAGCTTGTGTTGGCCCGGCCAGTTTGAAGACGCGTATGTCACGGTGCATGGACCCACAGGTCGGCGATCAGACTCACGCCCGGGGCCGGCATGTGCGGCGGCGTCTCGACCGCCGTGAAAGGCAAGGGTCGTGCCGGCAGCACCTGCTGCCACACCTCGAGCGCCGGCAGGAGCTCGCGCAGGTCGCTATGGAAGTGCTGGATGCGGACGACGCGGCTCAGGTCCGTGCCGCCGAGCGCGCAGACATGGGCGGCTCGCTCGAGGATCGCGGCGGTCTGCGCCTTGATCGAGGACTGCAGGTAGGGCTGGCGCGGGTCGATCGCCGCTGCGGCGACGAGCCCGCGCCGGTCGATTGCCATCAGGCCGGACAGGAGCAGGAGGTCGCCGGCTTTCACGGCGGCCGGCACGTTGTCGTAGCCGGTAAACAGGTCGCCGCCGATGATCTGTTTTCGGGTCGCGCCGGCGTCCTTCACGGCGAGCACGTTGATCTCGATGCGCGCCTTTTCCTGGCCGATCCCTGGGTTCGCGCAGGGGATGACCGACAGGGCGCACGGCGAAGAGCCGAAATACTTGTTCCACACCTGGAGGAAGCCGGAAAAATCCTCGCCGTGCGCCAGGTAGGCCTGCGCCTTGCAGACGTTCGCGGCCGACGCGCCGGCGAGATCGAGCGCCGGCAGGATCTTCTCGGCAATGATGTACTCGGTCTCCAGCTTGATTGGCGTGCCGCGCCACAGGAAACCCGCCGGCATCTGCGCCGCCTCGGCCAATCCCTCGCGCGCCGGCTGGCCGGGCTTGGCGGCCGCCGTCATGCCCGGCAGGAACACGTAGTCGCCGGCCGTGAGCGCTGCCGGATAGCCGGAGGTCGGGTGCGCGTCGATCGCGGCGTCACGGATCGGCTGCGGGTCGAGCCCGCACGATGGCAGCGTGGCGATCGCCTGGACGTTGATCGCGGCGCCCGGCACCGACAGCGCCTGCATGACCATCGAGGTGCTCGGCGGAATGGTCGGCAGGCGCTTGCGGCGAACCACATGATAGTGATCGACCGCCTTCCAGGTCGGGTAGTACTGGTCGACCCGCACCACGTTGCCGAGACCGGTCCCGGCCACCGCCAGCACCGCGTCGATGCGGTCGAAGATGAGCTCAGCCTCCTTCTGGTTCTGCGGCAGGCCGCCGTGCGGCAGGCCTGCGGCGGCCACATCCGGGTCGAGCCAGCCGTCGGGCGTCTGCGCCATGTGACCGGTGGCGAACACCCACCGTCCCGCCTTCATGCCCTGCGCATAGGGCACCTTGGCCTTGCCGAGTTCGATCGGCTTGAGCGGCGTGGGCGCCATCGTGGTCCTCTCGGGCATCATTCAAGTCCCGATCTGGCCGTGTCAGTCGGCCGTGGCGTTGACCGCCTTTGCCACCGCCGACCACCGTGCGGTTTCGCTCGCCGCGAAGCTTGCTGCCTCCTGCGGCGACTTGCTCGAGATCGCCAGCGATCCTCCTTCGGCGATCCGCGTCTTCACGCCCTCGTCCGCCATGACCTGCACGACGACGGCATGCAGCTTGTCCACGACCGCCTTCGGCGTTGCGGCGGGCACGAAGAATCCCTGCCACGAGCTCACCACCAGATCGGGGAAGCCGGACTCGGCGAGCGTCGGGAGATCCTTTATCGCGGGGTGGCGTTCGCGCGTCGTGACGCCCAGCGCTTTCATCCGGCCGGCGCGCACATGGCTGATGGTCGACGGAATGGTGGCGAACATGAACGGGATGTGACCGCCCATGATGTCGGCTGCGGCCGGCCCCGAGCCGCCCTTGTAGGGCACGTGGTTGATCTTCACGCCCGCTTTCTCGGCGAACAGCTCCATGACCAGACGATTGAGGCTGCCGCTCCCCTGCGATGCGAAGCTCACCTGGCCGGGACGCTCCTTGAGATACGCGACCAGCTCGGCGACCGAGCCGGGCGGGAATTTCGGTCCGGTGACGAGCAGCGACGGCGTATCGGCGATGATCGAGATGGCGGCGAAGTCCTTGTTGGGATCGACTCGCTGGTCCTTGAAGATCGACGCATTGATGGCGATCGTCCCGACGTCGCCGAGGAAGATCGTATAGCCGTCGGGTGCCGCGCGCGCGGCGAGCTCCATGCCGACGTTGCCGGCGGCGCCCGCACGGTTCTCGATCGCCACCGGCTGGCCGAGCAGCTCCTGCATCTTCGGCTGCACGATGCGGGCAAGGAAGTCGGTGGTCCCGCCGGGCGCGAACGGCACGATCATGCGGAGCGGGCGATCCGGATAGGATGCGGTCTGTGCGTCCGCTTGTGGTGCCGAGAGCGCGACCAGTGCCAGGACGGAAAGGCCGGCAACGATGCTTCTGCGAGAGGCCATGGGTTTTCTCCGTCATACGATCGCGGTTGCTTCGATCTCGATCATCCAGTCGGGATGGGCGAGGCGCCGTACTTCGACCGCCGTGCTCGCCGGCATCGCGTTGCCGAAATAGCGGTTGCGCGTCGCCGCGTGGCGGAAGAACTCGTCGATGTCGGTGGTATAGCTCGTGATCTTCACGACGTCGTCGAGGGTCGCGCCCGCCTCCTCGAGGCAGATCTTGATGTTCTCGCCGACGCGCTCGATCTGGGCCGCCATGTCGCCCTTGCCGACGACGTTGCCGTCGAGGTCGCGCGGCACCTGTCCGGAGACGTAGATCATCCTCTTGCCGCCGGCGACCGACAGGACGTGCCAGTAGAGCTTCTGCCCGCCGATGACGCGGGTCATGAGCTTCGCCGGCTGGTAGCCTTCACGGGTGACAGCCATTGGGTTCTTCTCCTCTTGCTGCTGCATCATCCATTGGGTCCGATCTCCCGCGGCTCGTAGCGCCAGACGTAGAGACCGCTGGCGATGACGATCGCGGCGCCGGCCAGCATCAACAGCGTCGGCATGTGTCCCCACACCAGGAAGCCGGCGACGATCGACCAGATCAGCAGGGTGTATTTGAACGGCGCGAGCAGGCCCGCCTCGGCAGCGCGGAACGCCACGACCTGCATCAGGTAGGCCGCGCCGTGGATCACGCCCAGCATGAGGAACAGCATGAGGTCCATCGCGTCGGGCATCACCCATCCCTGCGCCAGGGTCAGCGCGCCGGCGGCCACGGTGGCGGCGACCGCGACGAAGACCAGAGAGGTCGTCGACTCCTTGTCGGCGATCCGGCGCGTGAGCAGGTCGCGCAGGGCCCCGCAGATCGCGGCGCCGATCGGCAGCAGCATGATCGGCTCCCATCGCCCGTCCTGGGGCGCAACAATGACCAGCACGCCGATGAACCCTGCGATCACCGCCGTCCACCGGCGCCAGCCGATGCGCTCGGCCAGCATGACCGGCGCAAGCGCCACCATGATGAGCGGCGCCGTGAAGCTGATGGCGCTGACCGTCGCCAGCGGCAGCAGCTTGAAGCTCCAGATCATCAGGAAGGTGGCGGCGACGAAAAAAAACGCGCGCCACGCCTGCCCGAGCGGATGCCGCGGCCGCAGCTCGGTGACCGCATGCGGCCCGCAGACCGCAGCCAGCAGGACGAGGATGATGATTCCGCGCAGGCAGATGATCTGGCCGACCGGGAAGGTGGCCGACAACCACTTCGCCGTCGCGTCGCCGGCCGCCAGCAGGGTGCAGCTGACCAGCATCAAGGCAATGCCGGCGCTCGGGCTGCGCGCCGCATTCAAGGCGGAGAGCCGGTTCGGAGCGGGGCGTGCACGGTCGCCGGAGCCGAGCGCCTCGATCCTGGCTTTCATTGTGCCGCCCCGGCCCGTTATGCGGCGCTGCCGGAGGAGCGCGCCGCCCGAGCGACTCCTCCCAGCTCGTCCATGACGGTCTGCCACGGCACGTTGCGCACATGCGCGCGCGCCAGCAACTCCGCCTTGCGCGCATCGCCGGCGGCGAGCGCGTCGATGATCGCCATGTGCTCGCGATGGATGGGCGCAAGATCGTGCCCGCGGCTGAAGATCAGTCGGATGCGGTTCATGTGCAGCCGCAGATTGACGACGTCGAGCACCCGGATCAGCTCCTTGCTGCCCGAGGCCGCCACCAGGACGCGGTGAAACCGGTGGTCCGCATTGGCGTATTTCGAGCGCCGCTCGTTCACGTTCGCTTCGCCGAAGCCTGCGAAGCAGGCGCGCATTCGCTCGATGTCCTGCAGGTCTCGGCGGCGCGCCGCGCGCCGCGCCGCGAGCCCCTCCATCACCTCGCGCATCTCGATCAGCTCGGTCACCTCCTCGCGCGTCGGGACGGCGAGATAGATGCCCTGGCGCGGCGCGATGCGGACGATGCCGTCCTGCTTGAGCTGATGCAGCGCGAGCCGCAGCGGCGTCTTGCTGATGCCCAGTTGCTGCGCCAGCTTCTCCTCGTAGATGCGCGCGCCCGGCTCGATGTTGCCGGCCTCGATCTCGCGCTGCAGGATGTCGCGCACCTGCTCGGTGATGCTTTCCTTGCGGATCGGGTGCATGCCGGCCTGAAATCTGAAATTTCACAAACCTTCGCAAGGATTGATCGGGCCGTCAAGCGGCGATGCCGTCGGGCTGGACGTTGATGCGCCCGACGGGATCGGGGCATGGGCGGCGGATCGCCCCATCGCCATGGCCGCAAAGGGAACCGGAGCCTCCCGGTTCAGGTTGAACGGGTACTCCGCGTCCTTCGGTCGGCGCGGATCGGCTGCGCAACGGTAAGCGCGCGACCAGTGGGGTGCATCCTGTCACATCCTTGTAAGATGGCGCGCGCAAGCATGACGGATCGATGAAGGCGGAAAGTCGCCGCGGAAGGAGGTCTCGATGAGTGATCCCAAGCAGAATGGCTTGCGTGCGCTGCAGGATCGCATCAATGCCGAGATGCAGGACAGCTTCGACGAAGAGCTCGAGATGGAGATGGATGACGATCGCCTGGAGCGCATCCTCGCGGAGCTCGCCGATCGTCCGGAGCGGGAAACGGTGGACCGCCGCGTCTATTTCAAGGAGCTGTTGGGGTTGCAGCGCGAGCTGGTCAAGCTGCAGGACTGGGTGCAGCACAACCAGCGCAAGGTGGTGGTGATCTTCGAAGGCCGCGATTCCGCCGGCAAGGGTGGTGTGATCAAGCGCATCACGCAGCGCCTCAATCCGCGCGTCTGCCGCGTCGTGGCGCTGCCGGCTCCGAGCGAGCGCGAGCGCACCCAGTGGTACTTCCAACGCTACGTGGTGCATCTCCCGGCCGGCGGCGAGATCGTGCTGTTCGACCGCAGCTGGTACAATCGCGCCGGCGTCGAGCGGGTGATGGGCTTCTGCACCGAGGAGCAGGTCGAGGAGTTCTTTCGCTCGGTTCCCGAGTTCGAGCGCATGCTGGTGCGGTCCGGCGTCACGCTGATCAAGTACTGGTTCTCGATCACCGACGAGGAGCAGCATTTCCGCTTCCTCATGCGCATCCACGACCCGCTCAAGCAATGGAAGCTCAGCCCCATGGACGTGCAATCGCGCGCACGATGGGAACAGTACACCAAGGCGAAGGAAGCGATGCTGGAGCGCACGCATATCCCGGAAGCGCCGTGGTGGGTCGTCGAAGCGGTGGACAAGAAGCGGGCACGGCTCAATTGCATCGGCCACCTGCTGAGCCAGTTCCCCTACCGGGAGGTCGAGCACCCCTCCGTGGTCCTGCCGCCGCGCGTGCGCAATCCCGAATACATTCGCGGACCGATCCCGCAGGACATGTACGTTCCGGACCGCTTTTAAGGGCGGCGCGCTAGTGTGGCGGATTTGACGTTCCTATCAGCATTGCGGCAATTCCTTCATAGGAACGTCAAATCCAAAGCCACACTAGAATCATATGCTTGCTAGTGTCCCTTTGGTTCCGACGTTCGTACGAGAGGGTGCTGCAAAGTGATACGAACGTCGGAACCGGGACACTAGCCTCACGCGGCGACGGGGGCTTCGCCGAGCCAGAACGGTTTGGCGCGAACGAATGCGTGCCAGTCCTTGATCAATCGCGCGTCGATCTCCGCGGCGCGTCGGCGATGCCAGCCGAGAACGCGACCAGCCGCAAACACCAGCTTTGCCTGCGACGCCGACGGGGCAATCGGCTCCACACCGCCATCTGCCGTTACGCCGATGAGGCGCGCCAGCAGGGCCTCCGCCGCCATGACGTCGTTCATGCCGCCGAGATCCTCCTGCAGCCTGGCCAGCTTCTTGAAGAACTTTCTCGTCCGCTCCTCGTCGAAGACGCCTTCGAAGAAATCCACTGCGTAGCGAAGCTTCTTGAGCGCAATTCTGACTTCGTGACGCCCCTCCTGCGACAAGGCCTCGAACCCGTGCCCGCGCTTGAGCAGCTTGCGGTGCAGGCGGGAGAGCGCGTCGGATGCAAAACCGGGGAGCGGCTGTTCAAGGACCGCTTTGCCGTCTGTGGACTTGCCGGGATCCCCGCTGTATCCGAGGGCACAAAGGTCGATCAGCAGGTGGCGGTACCGCGCCGAGGCCAAGGCTTCCCCCACGCGCGCATAGGCGAAGGCCTTTTTGGCTTCCAGGCTGGCCATGAGGGGAGCCAGCTGTTCGGCGTCTCCGAGCGCCGCGATCGCGGGCTCGAGCAGGTCGGTCTGCAGGACGTCGAGATCGCGCGCCATTCCGAGGATCGCGCCGAGCCAGCGCACTTCGCCCTCGATCGCCGCGATGCGCTTGCGACGCAGGAGCGGGCCGAAGGTCTTGAGCGCGGAACGGAGCCGGCGCAACGCGATCCGGCATTGATGCACGCCCTCGACATGTAGATTGAGCCGCGCACAGTCGTCATTCGCGGTCAGATGTGAAAACGTGTTGCGGACGATCAGCCGGAATGAGTCTTCTGCGCTCAGGTATGCGGTGAGGCAGAGCGTTGGCGAGCGCGACCAGTGCCGGCGATCGTTCAGGCTCAGTGCATAGCCGGTATCGGCCTTGGTGCGGGCATGCAGCCGCCCATTGACGGCGTCGCTGAGCCGCCGCGCCTCCGTGAACAATTCGTCCAGTCCGCCGGACACCAGTTCCAGCTCGATTTCATGCACGGGCGCGAGGTCTTGTCCCGCGACCACGGAGCCTTCGTCCAAGGAGACGTCGATTTTCGTCATCCCCGATCCCAGACGGCGCGTCTCCCGCTTGACGTTGACGTCGAAGACGGGGTGCAGGTCGGCTGATGTCAGCCGGCGGAAGGCTTGCGGGAGGGCGGGGTCGATGACCAGCGAGGGGTCCGGAACGGGGTCGGGAACGAGCGTCTCCCATTCCCGGCGCGATGCCGGATCGAGCGCGCCATTCGTCAATTTCACCGTCTGAACGATCGCCTTGCCGTCGGTCCCCGTGCGCAAGCTGATGCCACGCTCTCGCAAATCCCGGTCGGTCGTATCGAAGTAGACGCTGCGGAGAGATTGACGGCGGACGGGTTCGAGCCCTCGCCACCAGGGCGAACGGCGGATCTTGGCCACCTCCGGGGGGGCGACCCGCAGTTTCACCTCAATTTCCTGGTGGAACGCCATCTCGTGCGGTGCTCGTCCGGCGACTGGGCGGTTGGATTGGGTCGGGTGCTTTTCCGTCGAATCGCCCGATTATGACGTACCTGTGACGAACTATTTGATATTTGTCAGTAAACGGGTTGGCTGATCAGGCGCGTGATTCACATGGTAGATGCGTGATCGGCCCGAGAGTTGCCCATCAGTCGAACGAAACGCGATCCGACCATGGCTCGTCAAATACTATTCATGTCGCAGAAGGGCGGGGTCGGGAAATCGACGCTGGCGCGGTCGACCGCCGTTGCCCTCGCCTGTGCGGGGCGCAAAGTGCTGTTGGCGGATTTCGACGTCGAGCAAGGAACCTGCCTGCGTTGGCAGACCCAACGGCAGGCACGTCGTCTCGAGCCCGCCATCGACGTCACGCGCTTCTCCAAGGAGAAGAAGCTCGATCGGGTTTCGCCCGGTTATGATGACGTCGTGATCGACACGCGTGGGCAGCATGACGGTTTGAGTCTCGATCTGGCGATGGCAGCCGACGTTATCTTTCTACCCTGCAGTTTCTCGCTCGACGACGTCGCGCCCACGCTGAACGTAGTGGCATCACTGCGGATTGCCGGAATCCCCTCCGCGCGCGTGGCCGTCGCGTTCTGCCGCACCGGGGGATCGGCGCGACAGGAGCAGCAGGCGCGCTCCATTCTCAGCATGAACGAGATCGTCGCGCTGGACGCGGCGCTTCCGCAGCGGGACGGATACGTGTCCTTGTCGGCGACCGGGCGCGCCGGGCGGGAGGCAGCCAATGCGACATTGCGGTCGACTGCCATTGCGATGGATGAGGCGCTGCTTCGCTTCATCGACCGCGTGGGCCGCAAGGCGCTGTCGCTCGAGGCGCCGCAAATGCACGATCATGGAATATCCTGACGATGGATCACTAGTGTCCCGGTTCCGACGTTCGTATCCCTTTGCGGCACCCCCTCATACGAACGTCGGAACCAAAGGGACACTAGCAACCATATGATTCTAGTGTGGCTTTGGATTTGACGTTCCTATGTAGGAAGTCGCCGCAACGCTGATAGGAACGTCAAATCCGCCACACTAGCGTCAGGTCTTCAGGATCTCCACCGCCAGCGGCTTGAGCCGGAAATTGTTGCAGGCGTTGAACAGCACCGGGCAGTTGGAGATGGCGACGACCTGCGGCATCATGGCCCGCATGACGATGTAGTCGCCCGGCTTACCCTTGGGTGCGCGGATCTCCCACATGCCGTTGCCATCATAGGCGACCGTCATGAAGACGTTGAAGCAGGCGTCGATGTTGAAGCCCCAGCGGTCCAGGCCGTAGCCGCGCACGGCCTTCTCGAGGTTGGCCTGGCAGTTCGCCGCGCCCTTGCCCTTGTCGCCGTAGCGCGCGACGTTGAGATGCTCGCTGCAGTAGCCCCCGCCGCAGTAGTTCTCGCCCGTGAGGTCCTCCTCGATCTGCCACATCGGACGGCTCAGGTTGCTGTAGAGCACGTGCGGGGCGGTGAGCTTCCAGTTCAGATTGACGGCGCGGCTCGAATGCATCGACAGCAGCTCGCGCACGTCGTCCCGATTGAACGAGATCAGGTCGGCGACCTGCTCCCCCTCGGGCTGGCTGAGCTTGAGCCGCTGCCCGGCTTCGATCTCGAAGCTGATGTGTCCGGCTGGGGCCATGGTCACCGGCTCGCCCGGCTTGAGGACGGCGGTCGCGCGAGTCATGGGGAGCGATCCTTTTCGGTGCGGATCGGCGGACCCTATCCCGCGCCGAGCGCCGGCACCAGATCGGCGGGAGCCGCCTACTGCGAATCGGCTGGGCGCTTTCTGCGCACCTCGTCGTCGCTCAGCTGGAACGCCCCGCCATCCAGATATTCGTGCGACGTCATCACGCCCTTGTCGCCCTGCAGGGCCGTGCGGCCGACATAGAGGCCGAGTGTCGACTGGTGGTCGAGGGGGCGGAATGTCACCTTGCCGGACGGCGACATGAACTCCAGCCCCCTGAACGCGTTGATGAGCGCTTCGGTGCTGGTCGATCCGGATTTTGCAATGCCGGCGGCGAGCGCCTTGATCGTCGCATAGCCGACGACCGAGGAGATGCGCGGGAAGTCGTTCCAGCGCTTCTGGTAGGCGTCGAGGAACGCCGTGTGCTCGGGAGTCTTGATCAGGTACCAGGGATATCCCGTCACGTACCAGCCATCCGGCGCGTCGTCCTTGAGCGGATCCAGGTATTCGGGCTCGCCCGTAAGCAGGCTCACCACCTCGACGCCCCTGAAGAGATCGCGCGTCTTGCCCTCGCGAGCGAACTTGGCGAGATCGGCGCCGAACAGCACGTTGAAGATGGCATCGGGCCTGGCGTTGGCGAGCGCCTCCACGACCGATCCGGCATCGACCTTGCCGAGCGGCGGTGCCAGTTCGGCCACGAACTCGACGTCGGGCTGCGCCTTACGCAGCAGATCCTTGAAGGTGGCGACGGCCGATTGGCCGTACTCGTAGTTCGGATAGACGAAGGCCCAACGCTTGCGCTTGAGCTTGACGGCATGCGGCACCATCACGGCGGCGTGAGTATAGGTCGATGGCCGCAGGCGGAAGGTGTAGCGGTTGCCCAATTCCCAGACGATCTTGTCGGTCAGCGGCGCCGACGCGAGAAAGAATGTCTTCTTCTGCTTGGCGTAGTCGGCGACCGCGAGACCGACATGCGACAGGATGGTGCCGGTCAGGACGTCGACCCGCTCCTTGAGGACCAGTTCGTCCGCCATGCGAACCGCATCGCCCGGGTTGGCGCCATCGTCGCGCGACACGATCTCCAGCTTCTTTCCCAGTACGCCGCCGGCCGCGTTGACCTCCTCGACGGCCAGATCGCTTCCCTTGCGATGCGGGCCCATATTGGCCGCCATGGCCTTGTAGCTGTTGATGTCGCCGATCTTGATGGCGCCCTGAGCCGAGGCGGCCCCGGAGGTGAAGAGAGCGACGCAGAATGCGATGGCATGGGATCGAGCAAGCATGGCGAATTCCTACGTTGATCTCGTTTGCAGGCGCGGACCGTCCGTTCCGTGCGCCGCGAGGTCCTCATGCGGCCGTTGCGTCGCTCGGTCTCGCAGCGGGTGACCGTTCGGCCTCGATCATCTGCTCCACCATGCGCCGCATGCGGACGGTTCCCGCGTCGATCGCCAGCCGGATCGGGCGCGAGGAGCGCGGCTCCTTTTCGTTGCGGTGGATGGCCTCGAGGATCACCTTGTCCTCGTTGAAGGCGAGACGGAATTGCTCGATCATCGCCTGAGTGGTCGCATCGTCGGTCGGGAAGTTCTTCACGAACACCCAGTGGTCGATGCAGCTGTCGGCATCGACCGGCGTGATGAAGTGACACGAATGGATCTGGATGCAGTCGTCGCGCGCGCCCTCGGGTGCGCCGGTCCCCGTCAGCGCGCTGCCGAAGTCGATCACCGCCGTGCTCGGTGCCGTGTAGTGGTAGTAGTGCCAGCGATCGACATTGCCGCTGAACTTGCCGAATTTCTGGAACAGCGGGATGGCGGGGGAGTCGATGATCCAGCGCCAGGTGATCAGCCTGTCCGCTCCCTGCTGCTCGGAGTGAACCGCCACGTCCTCGCCGGCGGCGTTTCCGAGCGTCGACAGGTGGACGAAGCTCACATGCGCCGGATCGCACAGGTTGTCGGCGAGGCTGAGATAGTGGCAGTCGATGCGCAGCGCGTCGCCTTCGACCGCGCTCCACTGCGGGTCGTGATACTGCGGCAGGTCGTAGACCTTCGTGCGATCGGCCGCGGCCGGGTCGCCCATCCAGATCCACGCGAGCCCCATGTTCTCGACCACCGGATAGGACCGCACCCTCGCATTGCGCGGGATCACCTCCTGCCCCGGAATGCGCACGCACTCGCCCCGGCAATCGAAAGTCATTCCGTGATACCCGCACTCGATGGTATCGCCCTTGAGTTGGCCCATGGAGAGGGGCGCGAGACGGTGCGGGCAGGCATCCTCGAGCGCGGCGACCGCACCCGTGCCGGTGCGAAAGAGCACGACCGGCTGGCCGAGAATGCGCCGGGTCGTCAGCTCGCGCGAGATCGCGCGCGACCATGCGGCCGGGTACCAGGCGTTGCGGACATAGTCACCCATCCGTTCCTCCGCGATCGAGGCGGCATCGCCGGCGCATGTATTAAGTGTTTACTTAATTAAAGTCTAGCAAACGCGCGGGATGCGTCAACCGGATTCTAGTGTCCCGGTTCCGACGTTCGTATACTTTGCAGCACCTCTCGTACGAACGTCGGAACCAAAGGGACACTAGGACGTGTACTCATAAATTCCCGATGTCCCCTATGCCCCCAATAGCGACCGAAGAGCGGACATCGTTTGATGTCGGCTAAGTGCCATGTGTGGACGGCTCCGGGTTGGCGCGGCGCTTCAGCTGCCGGCGGACAACAACATTGCCCGCTGCATCGATGCCGTGAACTTGAAAAATCGACTTGGCAAGGTCGAGACCAATCGTCATGATCGCTTGCATGTTGGCTCCTCCAAATCATGGGGCCTCAAACAGCCACCACATCCATGGCACTCACGTGCCGGTGGAGGAGCCGTCCACAGCATCAAAACCGAACATCCGTCGCGTTGCCTTTCAGCCTGCGGATACGCCTGCCGCTGCCCGAACTCATTCCGAGAGCCAGAATGCGATGCAGCAGGTCGGGGTACGCGAGGCCGTCATGCCGAGCTGCCGTCGCGAACTCTTCGCTCTTCGCAATTTCGGGATTGGGATTCGCTTCGAGGAAATATGGAATGCCGTCGGAAGAGAGGCGAAAGTCTATGCGCGCATATCCATCAAGCTCCAGTATTCGGTAGACGCGTTTGGCTAATCGCCGGATTCGGGAGTGTAGTTCAGGCGCAAGGTCTTCGGCCGGCCCATCCAGGATCCCGGCGCGTTTCTGATAATTGAGATTGCGTTTGATCTTCTCCGTGACAATGGGCCGTGCACCCTGGGCCATGTTGCCGAATTTCAGCTCCCACACCGGCAGCACCCGCAGCCGCGTGTTGCCGAGCACCCCGACATTGAGCTCACGCCCCTCGATATATTGCTCGGCGATGGCGGCAGTGCCGACCTGCTCGTGAACGAAGGCGACGCGCTCCGCGAGCTTCTCATCCGTGTGGACAACGGATGCCTGCGAGATGCCACGGGATCCGTCCTCGCTCAGGCTCTTGACGATCAGCGGCAGCGCGAGACGCGCCGGCCGCTTGACCTTGCGGCGCATCGGAAACACGGCAAAGGCCGGCACCGGAATCCGGCGATGGTGCGCCAGCGTCTTCGACAGGTCCTTGCCGCGCGCGAGCAACAGGCCGCGCGGATTGCACCCGGTATACGGGACCTGCGTCAGCTCGAGATAGCTTGCGATGTTCTGGTCGTAGATGACATCGCCTTGACACTTCTCCAGCAAGGTGAACGCCACATGCGGCTTGAAGCCTTCGATCGCGTCGCGTACTGGCTTGAGTTCGTCCACCACCTCGAGCGGGTGAACCTCATGTCCGGCCGCGCGCAAGGTGCTCACGACGTCGTATTCCATTTTCAATTCATGAATTTGCTGCGCGGTGTACCCGCTGGTCGAGTCTGGGGGCACAAACCCGGCATGCACGAGTACCAGGACGCGCAGGCGCCTCATAACGCGATCCATTTGCGCCGCGACGGGCCGAACAGCGCGTGCATGGTCTTGGCGGTAAGCAGGACGGTGAAATCGGTCAGGAGCTTCCGCTCGGAACCGACGGCTCGCAGATTATGCGCGCGGCAGCGGGTGATCATGGCGTCAAGCACCGCATCAAGCGTGAGTTGGTTTTCGCCCGTCCACCGGGCAACCAGCTTCCTGACGTGGGCGCGGTGGCGCCTGATAAAGACCGAAGCCGGTTGCGCCCGGCGATGCCTTGGATTGGCGGAAAACAGCCGGTAGAGATCACGGTCGTAAGTCTTGGGTGGCTCGAAGGCGTAGAACGCCTGTTTTTCTTGGTAGTGGCTGCCCAAAGTCTCGCTGAGCTCATGCAGAGGACCGACGCGCTCCCGCGAAGTAAGCAGTGGCCGTTTGCCGGCGATTTCGTCCATCAGCTCGTCGACATATTCAAGCTTTTTGAGCGCAGGCCAGCCGGCATACCGTGTCCGCCAGTTCGAACGCGGCCGCAGCCACACCGCAAAGGTCTCGGCGAAATCCTCGACCGGATGGCTCTGCGCATACCAGAGCCGAAGATGCTGGACATAACGCCGGCTGGCTGGATTGGGCCGATAGTAGAGCGGGTAGCATTTCGAGGACAGGCCGAACAGTTGCTGCCAGCGTCGGCGGCGGTGCAGTTGGTAAGCCTGCTGCACCGTATGGCCGGCCTCATGACGGAGAATGGCCATGCACTCGGACCAAGTGCCGCCCTCGACGTCGAGCATCATTTTCTTCTCGAGCTTCATCAGGCGGGGATGGGCGAGATAGAATGGGATGGCAATGCCAGGTATGCTGTGCGGACTGAACCACTCGCTCGATATCCACGCGTGGGGCCGCAGCCGGATACCCCGCTCTTTGAGCTCTTCATGGAGACTGCTGACGCAATCCTCGAGCCAGGTGCCTTTGACCGTAACCCTCAGACTGCTGAGGCGGCGCTTGAGCAACTGCTCATCAGATAGTGTCTCCCAAGCGTATTTCCGGCGCGGCATAGGGCCTCCGAACATGAGGCAGCGGCCCACGTCGGCTGTGGGCAGTAGCGACAAAACTCAATGTGAGCATAACTGGTCCGCTGTTGGCTGGATAGCGGCCGGAACGCATTGCGGCAGAGCCGTTGAGACCGCGTGCCAGACCGTGATTCAAGCCCGCAAACGAGGGCTCGAATCATGCGCTACGAACTCACCGACGATGAATGGGCGTCTATCAACCCAATGTTGCCAAACAAGCCGCGTGGCGTGCCGCGGGTGAACGACCGGCGCGTCCTCAATGGCATCTTCTGGGTATTGCGGTCCGGAGCGCCGTGGCGCGACCTGCCGGACAACTTCGGTCCGTACACCACTTGCTACAACCGTTTCGTTCGCTGGCGACGGGCTGGCGTCTGGGCTCGGATCATGGACGCGCTGGCCACCGCCCATGATGCGTCGGTGCAGATGATTGATACGTCGACTGTCCGTGTGCACCAGCACGGTGCGTGCATCATCCGGAATCGAAGACAGTCCATGGGACGGTCACGTGGCGGGCTGACCAGCAAGATACATGCAGTGGTCGATACCAACGGCCTGCCGGTGCGGCTCGCGCTGACGGCTGGAGAGGCACACGACAATCTGCTTGCGGACAAACTGCTGTCACGTTTGAAGTCCGGATCAATGCTGCTGGCTGACCGTGGCTATGACGCCGACTGGATCAGAGCCCTTGCAGCAAGCAAGGGTGCGCTGGCCAATATTCCGCCGAGATGCAATCGCAACGAACCAATTTGCTTTAGTCCATATCTGTATAGAGCCCGCAACTTGGTCGAACGGTTCTTCAACAAGATCAAACACTGTCGCCGGGTTGCGACACGATACGACAAACTGGCAGCCAACTACCTCGCTTTCGTCCAGCTTGCTTCAATCCGGCTATGGCTGCGCCTTAATCAGTCCACGTCCTAGCAAGCGTATGATTCTAGTGTGGCTTTGGATTTGACGTTCCTATGAAGGAATCGCCGCAATGCTGATAGGAACGTCAAATCCGCCACACTAGCCGTCAGGCGGGCCGCGGGCGGCAGGCTTGTGGGCGAAGCACATCGGCGCATAGAAACGGCGCTCGAATCCACGTGTTCGGGCACGGGAGCAGACGCATGACCGCGGAGGATTTCACCAAGGCGCCGCTCGCGCGTAAGCGCAAGGCAGCCCGGCGGGCCAGGGGCCGGCCGCGCAGCGACGCCGGCCGAGGCGGCGCGGTCGTCGACACGCGCGACAGTATCCTGCAGGCGGCCGTGAAGGTGTTCGCGGAGCGCGGCCTCGGGGGCGGGCGCGTCAACCTGATCTCGCGCGCGGCGAGATCGAACGACCGCATGATCTACTACTATTTCGGCAGCAAGGAGAAGCTGTTCATCGAGGTCATCGGGAAGGTCTACCGCGACATGTGGGAGGCCGAACGCGCCCTCGACCTCGACCTGGATAATCCGGAGAGCGCATTGCGGCAGATCGTGCAGTTCACGATGAACCATTATCTCGCTCATCCCGAGATGCTGACTCTCCTCAACAACGAGAACCTGCACAAGGGCAAGTATGTCTCGAAGTCGAAGGCGATGAAGGAACTCTCATCGCCTGCGCTCGATCTGATGGAGCGGATCTATCGTCGTGGAGTTGAGGACGGCGTATTCCGCAGCGGGATCCCTCCGCTGCACATCTATCTCGCGATTCTGGCCCTCAACTATTTCTACGTTTCCAACCGCTATACGTTGTCCTCCTTTCTCGGTATCGACCTGCTGGCTGATCAGAATCTCTCGGCGTGGCGGGAATGGGTCGTCGACGTGTTGCTGCGTGCCGTGCGGGCGTGAGGCACTCGGGGCTCGGCAGCGGCCTCAGCCTTCGCCCGGCAGCTCCCGCGCGGTCCGGGAGCGGATCTGCTCGTGCTCCGCCGCCGCGCGCAGCTCTACGACAACGTCGGATCGCGCGACAAGACGCTGAAGATCTTCACCGCCGAGGAGGGCGGAGCCGAGCACGTGCAGGTCGACAATCGCCAGGTCGGCATCGACGTCATCTGCGATTGGCTCGGCGATCGTCTGTTGCCTGGCGATTTCCTCGACCGGAAGGTGCTGGCGGGCTGATACGCCGGTGGGCCTCATTGCCGCATGATGAGCACCCGGGTCGAGCCGCGGTTGTTCCGATAGAACGTCTTGTACAAGCCCGGAATCCCGATCACCGCGTCGTTGACGAAGAGAAACAGCTCGCCGTCGCGCGTCGCCTTCACGGGTTCGCTGATCAGGAACTCGCCGGTGGGGTCCGGGTCCAGGAAGCTTTCTTCCCCTCCTGTTCCGCCCATGCGCGCCACCACCCGAAACCAGGGGCGGGTCAATTCCCGGCGCAGCGGAACGGCGGCGGCCATCAGGGCCTTCCGCCACACAGCCTCGGGGTCCGTGGAATAGAACCCCTCGACAGCCGGGATACTGCCATCGCGGAACGACTCGGTGCTTTCGAAGCGGATCAGGTACCTGCCGTTGCGCTCGAGCATGACCTTCATGCTCTGGCACAGCTCCGAGGTGCGGAATTCCGGCAGTTGCGGCACGTATTTGAACGGGTTCCGCTTGTCCTTGTCGGACAATGCCGGATCTGCTCTGGCGCGGGCGGTGAAGTCCGAGAGCTTCGCGGTCTGGCCATTGGCCAACACGATCTCGCCGACATTCAACCCCTGTAGCTTCTCCTTCGACTCCCGGCATACCAGCCCGGCGACGTCCTGCACGTTGAACAGGGCGTGACTGGTGAAGGCCAGCCCGAGATAGACGAACAGGATCGCGAACAGCGCCGGCGCAATGACCTGCTTGAACGCCCGATGGATCGCGACATACGCCGCGCTCGTACGCAGGCGGTAGATCAGGTCCTGAGGCGGGCCCCGGTCGACCAGGCGACCTTCGAGGGAGCCACGCCACAGGGAGTCCATTCCGTTCTGAATTTTGCCGGCGAGCCGTGTGCCCCACAGCAGGACCGCCGTCAGCAGCACGGCGACGACGACGAACTGGCCGGGATCTCGCGCGTAGCCGTTGATCCAGGGATTCGCGGCGGGTGGCAGAAAGGCGCCGGCTGTTCGCACGATGTCCGAGATCCAGCGCAGCCGGCTGACGAATTCGTCATCGGCCGGCGCGGCCCGCATCAGCGGGAACGCGAACAGGTAGACGGAGACGCCGACCGTGAGGAAGTAGACGATGCGGCGGCCCCAGACCGTGTTCCACACCTTCTCCTGGGCATGCCATCGCGCCTTCGCCTGGTCGGGGGATTCGCAGGGATTCTGCTCGGGCCTGAGCACCTCGCCGTCGGCGGTCACGACTTCGTAGCACGCGGGCAGCCCGACCGGCGCGTAGGCGTGGGCGCGGTTGCTGATGCGGTTGAGGACGCTTTCGTGAATGCGTGGCAGCGGCTCGGCGCCATGGCGGGACAGCAGGTCCTTGCCGAGCGCGAGAATGTCGCGCGGCCCATAGCGATAATAGCCGCCGAGACCCTTGCGCGGATCGTAGATGCGTCCGTCCTTGTCCTGCGTGGTGGCCGGATGATCGAAGGTCTGGGGATTCGCCGCCGGGGTTGACTTGAAGCGCAGGCCGCAGGCGCGCGCTTCCGACAGGATCCACACGAGCGGGATTTGGGCGACCGAATTGTCCGGATAGCCGCCGCCGACATTGGAGTGCACGCCCGCAAACCACACCTGGCTGATCCGCTCGTCGGCGAGATGGCGCCGTCCGTCCGCCCGGGGCGCCAGCGGGCCCTCCTTGCGCTCGTCCCACAGCACCGGGTGGAAGGTCGTGCGCTCGTCGTCGATCGAGAGCGCGTGGCACGCGCGCGCGACGCGCTCGTCGAGATCGCAGCCGGGCAGCATCCAGGGCCAGATCCACTGGCTGATGCCGCGCGTCATCTCTTCCACCGGCATGCCGTAGGCGGCGACCGTGTCCCACAGCCCGAGAAAGCGGACCTTGACGTCCTTGCGGTTGTCGGCGTCGCTGTATTCGGTACGGACGAATATGTCGCGGATTGCGCGGGCCATCCCTTCGGGACGCATGAAGCGCGGCCAATCGGTGTGGAAATTGTTGGCACGGAACGCCCGGTAGGCCTGCTTGGCCTTCGCGTGCAGCTCCGCCTCCGAGTTGGCCTTGACCAGTCCCTGCTCGAGAATGAGGCCGATGAGGACCCGGATGGTGAAGGCGCCGCGGCTGAAGCCGAAGGCGTAGATCTCGTCGTCGGCGTCGCGATGGTTGCGACAGGCGAACTTGTAGAGATCGATGATGTTGCGCTTGAGACCGTAGCCGAACGCTCCGCCGAGCACGGCCACCGGCTTGAACGACGCGGTCCCGACGCCATCGTCGTAGAAAGCGATCTGGTCCGAGCCCGACAGGTCGAGGCTCTCGAACACCCGCCACACGTTGGTCCGCCACACCTTGGCGGCGGAATTGCCGGTGCCGTCCGACAACAGCACGATCTTCCTGCCCAAACGATACCTCCCAGGTGGCACGGCGTCGCGCTCGAACGCGTGCGCC
Source organism: uncultured Alphaproteobacteria bacterium (assembly GCA_963777755.1). Lineage (GTDB taxonomy): Bacteria > Pseudomonadota > Alphaproteobacteria > Rhizobiales > Xanthobacteraceae > DATFWC01. The sequence goes on along the minus strand of CAVZSC010000032.1, from coordinate 71,163 downwards.
TGTCGTGATTACAACCAACAGCAGCGCCGGTGTCCAGCTTGTTTCCGAATTGCAGGCCCGTGGCGGACGGCGCGCCGGCTATTTGGGATAGGCCGCCGCCAGGTCCCGGGCACCCTGCAGCTTGGCCTCGCGATCCATCACGGCGTCGGTTGCGGCGATGAGCTTCGCCACGGTGTTGTTGCGGATCGCCACCGGACTGCGTTCGTAGCCCACCCGCTGGAAGAAATTCGACGTCGGGACCTCAGCGCGCAGCGCCTCGGGCATCATCACCATGTCGAACCCGTTGCCGTCGCCGGTCAGGTTCATCATCTCCAGCTCGGCGGCGGTCAGCGGACGCGTGAACCCCTTTCTTTGCGCGAATTCCACCGAATCCACGAGCTTCTGGGTCTGCATGAGCGGCCCGACGTCGATGTCGAGCAGCATGGCGTGGACCGCGAGGCCCTTCGGTGTATTGGCGAGCCGCTCGTGGTCGCTCCAGGTGTCGGGCACCGTGCGTGTGAATTCGACCATGGCACGAACGACGGCGATCTTCTTCTCCAGCGCCGCCTTGGCGTCTCCGGTCAGCTGCGCGGCTCTTGTCTGCAAGGTCGTGATGAACTGGTCGCCTTTCTCCGCCATCAGCTCGACGCTATTGGTGTGTAGCAGCTGGTTGTAGCCGAGCGCGGTGCTGATCGCGCGTGCGCCGGGCCTGGGATGCTCCAGCCCCGCCTGCACGTCGTATCCGCCGGTGCCGCCGGCCTCGAAAGCATAGATCCGGACGATCTGCTCGCGGGTCAGGCCGGCCGCGGCGGCCACCTGCGCATAGGCGCGCTTGTAGGTGAGCTCGCTGTCCGGCCGCTGCGGCACAAATTCGAAATGCTCGACGGCGGCGCGCAGCACGTCGGCGACGACCGGCACCGGAGCGCCGGGCGCGGGCGGCGTCCCGGGCGCGGAAGGATCGATCGGTCTCGCCGGCCCGGCGTAGAGCGGCGGTTGCGTCAGGACGTAGTCGTCGGGGAGAATCTCCTGGTTGTCGCGGCGCTTGGCATTGCGCGCGCGCCGCTTTTCGGCAACCGCCGTCCAGTACGGACCGGCCGCCTCTTCGAAGGCCGCCCGGGCGCGCGTGTAGTCCTCGAGCCGGCGGCGATAGTCCGCCGTCGCAGCGTCGCGATCGTCGGGCGCGCCCGTCTGCGCGATACGATCGGCAAAAGCGCGATCGGCACCGTGACCGCCGAGCGGCCACAGCGCCAGCACTGCGACGAGGCAGCGCGCGCGAATGGAAAGTGATCGCCGTCGCTGCATGTCTTTAACCGCCTATCCAACCCTGCTGCGTCGCCTAATCGCCGAACTTGAGGTTCGCGGCGGTGATGACGTCCTTCCACACCCTCATGTCGGTTTCGATGTGACGCACGGTGTCGTCCGGCGTCTTGCCGACCGGGTTGGTGAACATGCCTCTCAGCTTGCCGTTGGCCTCGGTATTGAGCACGACATGGCGCAGCTCGGTCGCGAGCTTGTCGACGATCGGCTTGGGCGTACCGGCGGGCGCGAAGAAGCCGTTCCAGTTGGTGACGTCGATGTCGAGCCCGAGCTCGCGCATGGTCGGAACGTCGGGCAGGTCCGGCGAGCGCGCCGCCGTGGTGACGGCGAGCGCGCGCAGCTTGCCGTCCTTGACCAGGTTGACGATGCCGGGTGGCGTGAAGGTCGCCATCGAGGCGACGCCGTTCATCAGCGCAATTGCCCCTTCGGCGGCGCTCTTGAAATAGATGGCGACGCCCGGCGTTCCGGTCTTCAGCTTGAACAGCTCCGCCGGCAGGGTGAACCCCGGCGCCGTCGTCGCATAGTTCGATTTGTCCGGATTGGCCTTGGCCCACGCGACCAGGTCCTGCACGGTCTTGGCCGGATGGTTGGGCGGCACCAGCAGGATCAGCGGCATCTCGATCGCGATGGTGAGCGGCACGAAGCTCGTCAGTGGCTGGTAGCCGGTCTTGTAGATCAGCGGGCTGATGGTGAGCTCGCTGCCGCCGGCGATCAGGATGGTGTAGCCGTCGGGCGGCTGGATGGCGACGTATTCGGCCGCGAGCCGGGCGCCGCCACCCGGCCGGTTCTCGATGACCACGGGCTGCCCGAGCCGCTCCGACAGCTTCTCGCCGACCACCCGCGCCACCACGTCGGTGCCGCCGCCCGCCGCATAGCCGACGATGATCCGGATGTACTTGTTGGGAAAGGTCGCGGCGCCGTCCTGCGCCGGCGCCGCGCACGCACATGCAAGCGCGGCGAGCCCGCACAGGACGCCTGCCGCCGCCCGCGCGATCGAGCTCCTTCCCATCAGCCCCTCCCTGGTGTTCGTATCGTGGCGCAGGTCCGCGTCCCGCTTGTCGGTCATGCTCATCCTTGAGGCCGCTGTTGTCCAGTGGACTCGCGGCTTCCGCGCCCCCCGCGCTGGACATCGTGCGGGAATTGGCGCACACCGCATTGCACGATCTCGCCTTCATTTTCCCCTCGCACGGAGCATGATCGGTGTTCGCTGTTCCCGTCAGCGAGCTTGTCTGGCTTGCCGCCGCGGTGGTCGTCGGCGGCGTCGTCACCGGCATCCTGGCCGGCCTGTTCGGCATCGGCGGCGGCGCCATCATCGTGCCGGTCCTCTACGAGGTGTTTCGCATTCTCGGCGTTGCCGACGAGGTGCGCATGCAGCTCTGCGTTGGCACCTCGCTCGCGATCATCGTGCCGACGACGATCCGCTCATATCGAACCCACCGCGCCAAGGGTGCGGTGATCGACCGCATCGTGCGAGCCTGGTCGGTGCCGGCGGTGGTTGGCGTCGTGGTCGGCTCCGTGATCGCAGCGTTCGCGCCGAGCGCGGTGTTCAAGCTCGCTTTCGTGGTGGTGGCGACCTTCGTCGGAGCGCGCTTCCTGTTTGGCCGCGACACCTGGCGGATCGCGACCGAGTTGCCGCGCGGCGTGCTCATGCGGTTCTACGGTCTGCTGGTCGGCCTTAGCTCGTCGCTGATGGGGGTGAGCGGCGGCTCCATCTCCAACATCGTGCAGACCCTCTACGGCGTGCCGATCCACAACGCGGTGGCGACCTCGTCCGGCCTCGGCGTGCCGATCACCATCGTGGGCACGCTTGGCTACGTGCTCGCCGGCCTGCCGCAGCAGGCGCTGATGCCGCCGCTCTCGCTCGGCTTCGTCTCGCTCATCGGCGTCGCCGTGATGGCGCCGGTGTCGAGCTTCGCCGCTCCCTACGGCGCGCGCCTCGCGCACGCGACGCCGCGCCGGCGTCTGGAGATCGCCTTCGGCATCTTCCTGTTGCTGGTCGGAGTACGTTTCATCATCAGCCTGCTTTAAGGTGCCGTAGAGATCCTACAGCTTGAGCAGGCTGCGTGCGTTGTCCTTCAGAATGAGCGGCCGCACCTCGTCACGGATCTCGATCTTCGCGAAATCGGCGAGCCACCTTTCGGGTGTGATCGCCGGCCAGTCGGAGCCGAACAGCATCTTGTGCTTGAGCAGCGTGTTGGCGTAGCGCACCAGGATGGCGGGAAAGTATTTCGGCGACCAGCCCGACAGGTCGATGTAGACGTTCGGCTTGTGGGTCGCGACCGACAGCGCCTCCTCCTGCCACGGGAATGACGGATGCGCGAGGATGATCGGCATGTCCGGGAAGTCCACCGCCACGTCGTCGAGATGAATGGGGTTGGAGTATTTGAGACGCATCCCCATGCCGCCTCGCATTCCGGCGCCTACGCCGGTCTGCCCGGTATGGAACAGCGCGATGGCGCCTTCCTCGGCGATCGCCTCGTAGAGCACGTAGGCGCTCCGCTCGTTCGGATAGAAGCCCTGCAGCGTCGGGTGGAACTTGAACCCGCGAACGCCGAACTCGCGCACCAGGCGGCGCGCTTCCCGCGCCCCCGCCTTGCCCTTGGCGGGATCGATCGAGGCGAACGGAATCATCACGTCGGCATTCTCGGCCGCGATGCGCGCCACTTCCTCGTTCGCATAGCGCCGGAATCCCGTCTCGCGCTCGGCATCGACGGGAAAGATGACGCAACCGATCTTGCGGGCCCGGTAATGGTCCGCCGTTTCCTGCATGGTCGGCAGATGGTCGTGGCCGGTCCTGAAATATTTCGCCATCGCGGCCTGGAACTCGTCGTAGCCGTCGTCCCGCGGACCGCAGCACGGCTCCTCGGCATGGGTATGAATGTCGAGCGCGACCAGTTCGTCGATCTTCATGCCGCGAAGTAGACAAACCGGCGCGTGTGGGTCAAGCTTGCGTGCCCGAAAGAGCCCTTGGATTGTGGAGAAAGACGTGACGAGGCCCGGTCTACGGGACGTCGAGCTTTGGACCCCGCAGGTTAAGTCCGTCGAGCGACCGGATGGCTCCATCCTCGTGTGGCGCGCCGATCCGCTCGGCCCCTATCCGGACCGGATCACGGAACGGCTGGTCCACTGGGCCCGGCATGCCCCCGACCGGACATGGATCGCACAACGCACGGCGCAAGGCGACTGGCGCCACGTTGCCTATGGCGAGGCTCTGCTGGCGATCCGCTGCATCGCGCAGGCCCTCCTGGATCTCCGGCTTTCCGCCGAGCGGCCGCTGCTGATCCTGTCCGAAAACAGCATCGAGCACGCGCTGATCGCACTGGCGGCGCAGCATGTCGGCGTGCCGTCCGCTGCTGTTTCGACCGCCTTTTCGCTGGTCTCGACCGACTACACCAATTTGCGCAACGTCGCCGCACAAGTGACTCCGGGTCTGGTCTATGCGGCCGACGGCAACCGGTTTCGCGCGGCGATCGAAGCCGTCTTTGCGCCCGATGTGACGATCGCCGTCAGCGCCGACCCGATCCCGGGACGTCGTTGCCTCACGTTCGAGCACCTGGCGCGCACCGAGCCGACCGAGGCGGTCGACCGCGCCCACGCCGCGGTCGGCGGCGACACGATCGCCAAGTTTCTGTTCACCTCGGGGACGACGGGGTCGCCGAAGGCGGTGATTCAGACCCATCGGATGCTGTGCTCCAATCAGGCGATGATCGCCGATTGCTATGCGTTCATGCGCGACGAGCCGCCCATCGTCGTCGATTGGGCGCCGTGGTCACACACGGCGAGCGGCAACAAGGTGTTCTACATGGTCCTCTACAATGGAGGCGCCTATTACATCGACGGGGGAAAGCCCAGCCACGCCGGGATGGGCGAGACCATCCGCAATCTGCGCGACGTCTCGCCGACCTGGTACTTCAACGTCCCGGCCGGCTTCGAGCTCTTGATCGAGGCGATCGAGCGCGATGTCGAGCTGCGGCAGAGCTTCTTCCGCCGGCTGAAGGTGTTGTTGTACGCGGGCGCCGGAATGGCCCAGCACACCTGGGATCGGTTGCTCGAGCTTGCCGTCGAGACGACGGGACATCGCATCCTGATGACGACGGGCCTGGGCGCAACCGAGACCGCTCCCTTCGCGCTCATGTGCACGATGGAGCAGGAGCGGGCCGGCAACGTCGGCGTTCCGGCCCAAGGCGTCACCCTCAAGCTCGTCCCCAACCAGGGCAAGCTGGAGGCGCGGCTGAAGGGTCCATCGATCACGCCGGGATATTGGCGCGACCCGCAGCTCACCGCGGCGGCTTTTGATGAAGAGGGGTTCTACAAGCTCGGCGACGCTCTGCGTTTTGCGGTGCCGGGCGACGCGGCGCGAGGCTTCTTCTTCGACGGACGATTGGCGGAGAACTTCAAGCTCGACACCGGCACCTGGGTCGCCGTGGGAGCGCTGCGAGCGAGGCTCGTCAACGAGCTGGGCGGGCTCGTGCGGGACGCGGTCATCGCCGGCGAGAACCGCCACGAGCTCGGCGCCCTCCTCATCCCGTTCTGGCCGTCGGTGCGGGCGCTGGTTCCGGGGGAAGCGGCCCTGTCCGACCGGGAGATTCTCACTCATCCGGCGGTGGCTGCACGGCTCGCCGAGCTGTTGTCCGGGCACGCCGCAAAAGCCACCGGCTCGGCCTCGCGGGTGGTGCGGGCGATGCTGATGGAGGACGAGCCCTCGTTCGACAAGGGTGAGATTACCGAGAAGGGCTCGGTGAACCAGCGCGCCGTGCTGCGTCAGCGCGCGTCGCTGGTCGACGCGCTCTATTCGGACGATGATCGGCGCATTGTTCGCGCAAGGGCCCGCGAATCCGTCGAATAGGTCACCGCCCGCGCATCACCAGGCGGTCGCCGCGCACCTCCCAGCCGCTGAGCCGGTTGAGGAAGCTCATGCCGAGCAGGCTCACGCGCAGCTGCCCGGGCTGGGCGATCAGGGCGGGCACGCCGCGCTCCAGGATCGAGCCGACGGCGAGGCGGTCGAGCGTCACCGCGGCGGCGCGCGTGCGGCCGTTGGCGGTGTCCACGGTGACGCTGTAGGACAGCATCTCGAGCGGCAGCCCGGCGGCGCGCGCGGCGTCCTGGGTCAGCACGACGGCGCTCGCGCCCGTGTCGAGCACCATCGGCACATAGGCACCGTTGACCTGCATCGACACCTGGAAGTCGCCGTTGCGTCCGCGCGCGATCTCCACCGTGGCGCCGCGTGTCGCGGCGCGACCGGGGACGAGCTCGGACAGGATACGGTCACCGATCTCGCGCAGCTCCATCCGGTACGAATAGCCGGCGGCGAGGAACAGCGCGATCACCACCCAGAACAGCGCGGCCTCGATCGCGTGGCCGATGCGGTGGCGGAATATCGCCACCACGAAGCTGCCGATGAACACCGCGAGCGCGACCTTGACGGTCAGCGCCGCGAAATCGTGGCTGGCGAGCCCGCCGATGGTGCCGTCGTCGTGGCGCACGATGAGGACCATGAGCGCCAGCAGCAGGCCCAGCAGGAGGATCCACAGGAGGCGGCGGCCGCCCACGGCGCTGCTCAGGTCGCCGCCGCCGCGGCTTGCCCCTGCATACGAGCGAGCCGCTGCGGCAGCCCGGCCATGACGCGGGCGCGCGCGGCGTCGGTCAGCACCGTCCATTGGGCGATCTCCGTGAGCGTGCGACCGCAGCCGCGGCACAATTGCGAGGCCGGGTCGATCGTGCAGACCTTGTTGCAGGGGCTCTCGACGGGCATGGCGTTTCGCGCTTCGGCCGGCACCATAGAGCCGGCCGCGCAGAACGCAATCGTCCGATTGCCGCGCGGGAGGGATCGGCGAGCATGTCGGCGGGCAAGGCGGTCACGTGCCGATCTTGAACAGGGAGCGGCGCTTCGATGCGCCGTGCTCCGCCTCCGCGCCGTCGGGCGGCTGGATCGGCGGCGCCGGCTCCTCCACCACCGGTGCGAGCCCGGACATCACCCGTTCCGGGGGGAAGGTGACGACGACTTCGGTGCCTTCGCGCAGCTTCGATTTGAGCGTGAAGGTGCCGCCGTGCAGGTTGATCAGGTTCTGCGCGATCGGCAGGCCGAGGCCGGTGCCCTGTTCCGCCGACTTGATGGCGTTCGAGCCCTGGCCGAATGAGGCGAGCACGATCTCGATCTCGTTCTCCGGGATGCCCGGCCCGTTGTCCTTGACGCTCATGTACTGCCCGCCCGACGCCGTCCACCCCGCCTTGAGCCACACCTCGCCGCCCTGCGACGTGAACTTGATCGCGTTGGACAACAGATTGAGGCAGATCTGGCGCACCGCCCGCTCGTCGGCCCACAGCCGTGGAAGGTCCGCCTCGAAGGCCTCGTGAATGATGATGTCGCGGTTCCTCGCCCTGAGCTTGAGCAGGTGATGGCAATCCTCCACGATATGGGTGAGCGCCACCGGCTCCTCGTTGAGCTCGTAGCGGCCCGCCTCGATGCGGGAGAGGTCGAGGATCTCGTTGATCAGGTTGAGCAGGTGCACCCCCGAGCTGTGGATGTCGCCCGCATATTCCTTGTAGTTCGGTATGGCGTGCGGGCCGAACACCTCGCTCTTCATCACTTCGGAGAAGCCCAGGATGGCGTTGAGCGGCGTTCGCAGCTCATGGCTCATCTGCGCGAGGAAGCGCGACTTGGCGAGATTGGCGGCTTCCGCATGGCGCCGCGCCTCGTCCGATTTCGCCTTGGCCTGCTCGAGCTCACCGATCAGCGCGTCCTTCTCGGCGCGCGCCTCCAGCGTCGCCAGCGTGGTGGAGAACAGCCGGTGCGCCAGCATGGCGAAATAGCCCTGGGCGGTGAACGCCATGGCCGCCAGGATGTAGCCGTGCACGTTGCCGCGCAGTACGAAGTTCAGCGCCACCGCGGTCGTCACCGGCACGGTTGCGGCGATCACCGCCATCGGCAGGCTCGACGCCAGCATGCTCGACATGGCGACGACCAGCAGCATGACGAACAGCATGAAGGTGGTCGAGCCCTCGTCGCCGCCGACCAGATGCACGAGGTTGAGCATCCAGGCGAGACCGAAGAACAGGTCGAGCAGCACGAAGCGCATGCGCCAGGCGCGCAGGTCGAGCCCGCCCGGAGCCTCGGCCAGGAACTTGCGGCACATCGCCACGATGATCCCGTGGATCATCATCACCGCGGCGGTCCAGATGCTCGCCTCGACCGCGGTGCTCCACAGGCCGGACAGGAAGCCGATCGTGGCGACGAGGGAGAGGACCGCGAGCGATGCGGACTGCCGGTTCTGCGCGAACAGGCGCAACAGCTCGTAGTCGAAGGCCGGACGGGTGCCGGTGGTCGAGGTCAGGCGATCGCGCGCCTCGCGCACGCGCTGTGCGGTGAGGCGCCGATGTGTCGCGCTCGCCTTGCCATCGGAGGAGGCCGGAGCGCGTTCCCCACTCACTGCCGCACTCATGCTGAAACTCGGTACACCCACCAGACGTACCGAGACTGGCGAAAAAATCTTAAGACCAGCCTTAAGACGAGCCTGATAATTATGGTTAATAGCGCGTTTCTGCGGCGGACCGCGGCGACATGCGCTACCGCATGGGCCGTCCCGTAGGATCGGGACCGGTGCCGGATTTTTGTTGGCGGCGCACGGTCTTGACCGCACCCCCGGGGCCCAAGTTCAGGGCAGGCTTTCAGGGAAATCTGAGCTAGGCTACGGATTTGCTGAGCGGACACCAGGGCGGGACATGGCTGACTGGGAGACCGGCATGAAGCTCTACGACAGCGGTCGCGCCCCCAACCCGCGGCGGGTCCGCATCTTTCTCGCCGAGAAGGGGATCCAGGTACCCGCCGAGCAGGTCGACCTGGCGGCGCAGGAACACAAGTCGCCGACCTTCACGGCCCTCAACCCGCTGCAGCGCGTGCCGGTGCTGGCGCTGGAAGACGGCACGACCATCGCCGAATCCATGGCAATTTGCCGCTATTTCGAACGACTGCGGCCAGAGCCGCCCCTGTTCGGCCGCGGTCCGAAGGAAGAAGCCCTGGTCGAGATGTGGAATCGGCGCATGGAGCTCAACCTCCTGGCGGCGATCTCGACCGTGTTCCGTCACACGCATCCGGCGATGAAGCACCTGGAGAACCCCCAGGTGCCGGAATGGGCCGAGGCCAACAAGCCGCGCGTCATCGAATACCTGGAGATCCTCGAGGAGCAACTGGCCGACCAGCTGTTCGTCGTCGGCGACCATTACAGCGTCGCCGACATCACCGGGTTGGTGGCGATTGACTTCATGAAGCCGGCGGGCCTTGCGGTGCCGGAGGAATTTGTCAACGTTCGCCGCTGGCACGGCCAGGTTGCGGGGCGCCCGAGCGCGAAGGCGTGAGCCATGAAAGTGACGATTGTCGGATCGGGTGACGCGTTCGGCTCCGGCGGCCGGTTCAACACGTGCTTCATGGTGGAGACGCGGGAACGAACCGTGCTGATGGATTTCGGCGCGTCCTCGCCGGTCGCGCTCAAGGCGCAAGGTCACGATCCCGACCGCATCGACGCGGTGATCCTGAGCCACCTGCACGGCGATCATTTCGGCGGATTGCCGTTTCTCCTGCTCGACGCCCAGTTCCTGAGTTGCCGCAGCCGGCCGCTGACGATTGCCGGCCCGCCCGGCTCGCGCGACCGGATCAAGGCGCTGCTGGAGGTGTTCTTTCCCCGCTCGACCGGCACCAACTGGCGCTTCCCCTGGGAGGTGGTCGAGATCGTGCCGGAGGTCCCGACCGACTGCCTCGGCCTCAACATCGTCACCGCCGAAGTGATGCATCCGTCGGGCGCGCCGTCGACCGCGGTGCGCATCTCCGATGGACGCTCGACGATCGCCTATTCGGGCGACACCGAATGGACCGACGCGCTCATCCCGATCGCCGACGGTGCCGACCTCCTCATCATCGAATGCTACGAGTACGCCCGCCCGGTGACCGGGCACATCAATTGGGGCGTGCTCAAGGAGCACCTTCCGGCGTTGCGCGCCCGGCGCATCATGATCACCCACATGAATCCGTCGATGCTGGCGCGCATCGAGGAAGCGAAAAGCCTCGGCCTCCTGGTGGCCGAAGATGGGCTGACGCTGGAAGTTTGATCCGGCTCCGACGGCCGCATCTTTGTATGGGCACCCCTTGTGGGCGCCCGACTACAGCACGGCATCAGTCCTTGTAAGGGGACCCCTTGTGGGTGCCCTGTTAGGCGGGCGACCGTCCTTCGAGGCTCGGCGCATGAAGGATGCGCCGAGCGCCTCAGATCCTATGGGGCGACGGGTGGTCAGGAGGTAGGATTGGAGTTGCAAACCACCCATCCAAACCTCGGAGGACCAAGATGTCGAAGCTCGATCGCACTGACGCACCCGCCGCTACCGAGTATGCCACGGTGCACGTCGTTTTTGAACTGAGCAAGAAGACCTGGAAGATCGGCGTCATGCTGCCTGGCTCACAGAAGCTGAGCCGCTACGCGATTGCGGGAGGCGATGTGACGGAGCTGATGAAGCGTCTGGCGGCGGTACGGGCGCGAGCGGAGCGCATCAGCGGCAAGCCGGTTCGCATCCTGTCGTGCTACGAGGCGGGCTATGATGGGCATTGGCTGCACCGCTGGCTGACGGATCAGGGGGTGATCAATCACGAGATCGATCCGTCGAGTATCGAGGTGCCGCGTCGGGCGCGCTATGCCAAGACCGATCGGATTGATCTCGACCGGCTGCTCCGGGCATTCCTGGCGTATCTGCGGGGCGAGCCGCGGGCGTGCAGCGTGGTGCACGTGCCGTCGGTTGCGGACGAGGATCGAAAGCGGCGCAACCGCGAGCGGGATCGTCTGAAGAAGGAACGCACCGCCCACACCAATCGCATCAAGGGCCTGCTGCACGCGCAGGGCATTCGCGATGCCCAGCCGATGAAGCCGGGCTTCATCGCCGGTCTCGACCGTGTATGCACGGGCGACGGACGGCCGCTGGCGCCCAAGCTCAAGGAGGAGATCGTGCGCGAGCACGAGCGGCTGAGCCTGGTGGACAAGCAGCTGACCCAGCTCGAGGCCACGAGCACGGCGGAGGTGAAGGCGGCGGCGCCCGGCTCGGTCGAGGCCAGGATCAAACAGCTCATCGACCTCAAGAGCTTCGGCCTGGTCAGCTCGCTGGGCCTGGTCAACGAGGCGTTCTATCGCTCATTTGCCAATCGCCGCCAGGTCGGCGCCTATTTCGGGCTGACCGGCACGCCGTTCAACAGCGGCAACAGCGAGCGCGACCAGGGCATCAGCAAAGCCGGCAACAGCCGCGCCCGCGCGCTCGCAACCGAGATGGGTTGGCTATGGCTGCGCCACCAGCCCGACAGCGAGCTCAGCCGCTGGTTCCGTGCCCGCGTGGGCGATCAGAAGGGCCGCGTCCGGCGCATCGCCATCGTGGCGTTGGCGCGCAAGCTCATGGTGGCGTTGTGGCGCTACGTGACCACCGGCTTGGTGCCGACCGGCGCCGTGTTGAAGCCGGCCATCTAATCGGCCGCGCGCAAGAGCGGCCGACGTGACCCAGGATCGACGTGTGACCGTCGTCATCCAGGGGATAACGCAACCCGTTTCCTCAGAGGGGTCCCGTCTTTCTTGGGCCACACCTTCACTCGTGCATGAAGGATTAGGGCACCGGGCGATCGAGCCCGACCGGATACAAGGTGATGCGGTGTTGTTGCCGCATGCTTGCACAACAGCCCAGTCCAGGGATCACGTCATGCCGCTCATCGCGCGACTCATAGTCCCGACCATTCAGCCTCGCGCCGGGCTCGCCGCCGTCAAGGCGTGGCCTGGAAACGTTGGAGCTTGCGGCTCCGCCCAACGACGGCCAGCCTTGACGGGCGGCCGCGCGCGGCGCTCCCGCAGGAGCGTGGTCGGGACGGAGAAACGGCCCAGTCGAACAAAGAAACTGACTAACGAGTGTGCCGATATGCCGTAAGAAGGTGCCCCACGATTACCTCTTGATTCCGGCCCCCCATACAAGGATGACGGGGTCGCCCCTATCGAGTGGCGACCCTCGTCGTGCCTCGCCGCTATTCCCTCATGCTCGCTTCTGCTAGCGTGCCGCGCCGACGAGCGCGGAGATTAGATCGATGAGCTACGCGACAATTCGTTACGACGCCGCGGACGGCGTTGCCACGATCACGCTCGCGCGACCCGAGAAGCTCAACGCCGTCACGGCGGGAATGCATGCGGACCTGCGCGACGCGCTGGCCGCCGCCGAAGCCGACGACGCCGTACGATGCCTCGTTATCTCCGGCGACGGCCGCGCCTTCTCGTCGGGACAGGACCTTACCGAGGAGCGCCTCGCCGGACCCGACGGCGAGATCGACTTCGGCGGGCGGCTCGATCGCGACTACAATCCGCTCGCCGTCCGGCTCTACACCTACCCCAAGGTGACGATCGCCGCGCTCAACGGGCCGGCGGTCGGCGCCGCCGCCAATCTGGCGCTCGCCTGCGACCTGATCGTGGCTGCGCGCAGCGCGTATCTGCAGGAAGCTTTCGCCAGGATCGCGCTCGTGCCGGATGCCGGCGGCACCTGGTTCCTGCCGCGCATCGTCGGGCCGAAGCTTGCGCTTGCGCTCATGCTCACCGCCGATCAGGTGGGAGCCGACGATCTTCACCGCATGGGCATCGTCTACAAAGTCTATCCCGACGCCGAGTTCATGGGCGAGACCATGACGCTGGCGCGGCGCCTCGCCGCCGGCCCGCCGCAGACCTTTCGGCTGATCAAGGAGGCGGTGCGGGCGAGCGCCGGAAACGACCTGAAGACCCAGCTCGGTCTCGAGCGCGATCTGCAGCGTGTCGCCGGCGCGAGCCGCGACTTCGGCCGAAGGCATTGCGGCATTCCGCGAGAAGCGGGCGCCGAAATTCTCAGGACATTGATCGGCGCGCACCAGTGCGGCGGATTTGAATTTCCTATCAGTTCGCGGCAATCTCTTGGAGGAAATTCAAATCCACAAGCCGCACTGGCAAGCATTGATCTTGCTAGTGCTCCTTTGATTCCGAATTTCGCTCAGAGGATGCCGCGGAGTGATGCGAAATTCGGAATCGGAGCACTAGCGCCGGGAGGGAAAACGCATGCTGCGCGGAGGATTGTGCCGTCTCTTGCTCGTTGCCATTGCCGGCGCGCCGGCGCCGCTCATCGCGGCCGAGCTGCAGATCGTGAACTCATCGGGCAAGCCGATCGAGGAGCTCTACCTCGCGCCGGCCGGCCAGCGCACCTGGGGCAATGACTGGCTGCGCCGCAAGCCGTCGGGCGTCATCGCCGGCGGCGAGAGCCACACGCTCGCCGACGTCGCGCCCGGCAGCTATCAGCTGATGATGGTCGTCGACGGCAGCGAGTGCCAGATCGACTTCCTCGACATAGCCGCCGACCAGCGCATCGATCTCACGCCGAACCGCCTGCGCGAGTGCATCACATCGCATTGATGACTTCGAACGCACCTTCGCTCGCGGCAAATGCGGACAAGACCAGCACGACGTCCTGGGCAACATCAAGAATCGACTATTGCCATCTCTGTTCGTTGCGCGTCACGCAGTAACAGCCTCGATCGTTGCGATGCGATCGGGGCTTTTGCAATCTGGGGCTCTGCAGATGCCGGTGATGATTGTCTGGCCAGTGAGTATCCTCCTGGTGTTGGTCATGATGTGGCTCACCGCCGATGCGATCGGCTACATCAATCGATCATTTCGCGACAAATGATCGTGTGCCCTTCCGCAACGTGCAGCAGGCGAGGTCGCCGCCCAGGTCGCCGCGCAGCCGCTTGCAGGCGAGGGTGGCAGGCTGAAAACTCAGGCTGACACGTTTCTCGCGACCGTACGCGCTGCCTGAGCTCGACCGCCCTTGGCTATCCTCACCGCTCCAGCCGCGCGATCAGGCTCGACGTGTCCCAGCGGCGCCCGCCCATCTTCTGCACTTCGGCATAGAACTGGTCGACCAGCGCGGTGATCGGCAGGCTGGCGCCGTTCTTGCGCGCCTCGCCGAGGCAGATCGACATGTCCTTGCGCATCCAGTCGACCGCGAAGCCGAACTCGAACTTGCCCTCCGCCATGGTCTTGTAGCGGTTCTCCATCTGCCATGACTGCGCGGCGCCCTTGGAGATGGTCTGGATCACGGCCTCGATGTCGAGTCCCGCCTTCTTGGCGAAATGGATCGCTTCGGCGAGCCCCTGCACCAGCCCGGCGATGCAGATCTGGTTGACCATCTTGGTAAGTTGGCCGGCACCCGCCGGCCCGATCAGCCGGCACATGCGCGCGTAGGCGCCGATCACCGGCTCCGCCCGCCCGAACGGCTCCGCATCGCCGCCGCACATCACCGTGAGGACGCCATTCTGCGCCCCGGCTTGGCCGCCCGACACCGGCGCATCGACGAAACCGAAGCCGCGCTTTTTCGCCTCTGCGTAAAGCTCGCGCGCGATCTCCGCCGACGCCGTGGTGTGGTCGACGAACACCGCGCCCTTGCGCACGCCGTGATAGGCGCCGTCGGCGCCGAGCGTCACCTCGCGCACGTCGTTGTCGTTGCCGACGCACATCATGACGAAGTCCTGGCCTTCCGCCGCCGCCCGCGGGGTCGCCGCGTGCCGCCCGCCGAACTCCTTTACCCATTGCTCGGCCTTGGCGGGGGTGCGGTTGTAGACGGTGAGGTCGTGCCCGCCCTTGGTCTTGAGATGCCCGGCCATCGGGTAGCCCATCACGCCGAGGCCCAGAAAAGCCACCTTCGCCATCGTCTCCTCCTTGAAAGTCCGCTGCGACCGAAAAGCACCCCCGTGATTGCGCCACCGGGCTCGTCGGCGTCAATGGCCAAATTCCGATCCGATCAGGTCCCGGTCTTGTGGATAGGAATCCCGGCGTATAGATCAATCGCACCCGAGACGCATCCGCCAACGGCGATGCGACGGTGGAAATACGCGAGCGAGGTATTCACCATGGCCCTCAAGGACGATGTGCTCGCCAAGCTCGCTGAAGTGAAGAGCCCGGAGGGCGTCGCGCTGCCGCAGAGCGGCGCGCTGTCCGACATCGTGGCCAGCGACGGCAAGGTGTTTTTTTCCATCAACGTGGATGCCGCGGCGGTGCAGCGCTGGGAGCCGGTGCGCAAGGCCGCCGAACAGGCGGTCAAGGCGGTGCCGGGCGTGCAGTCCGCCATGATCGCGCTCACCGCCGAGCGCGCGCCGTCCGCGGCCGGCGGTGGGCAGCGCCCTGCACCCGGGCCGGCCGCGGGCGCACGCGGCGGACCGAACGCCGCGCAGGCGCCCGAAGGGGTGAAGAGCATCATCGCGGTTGCCTCCGGCAAGGGTGGGGTCGGCAAATCGACGACCGCGGTCAATCTGGCGCTCGGCCTGCGCGACATCGGCCTGTCGGTCGGCATGCTCGACGCCGACATCTATGGCCCCTCGGTGCCGAAGCTCCTGGCGATCCGCGGACGGCCGCAGACCATCGGCGGCACCCGCCTCGCACCGATGGACGGTTACGGCCTCAAGGTGATGTCGATCGGCTTCCTGGTGGAGGAAGAGACGCCGATGATCTGGCGTGGGCCCATGGTGATGTCCGCGCTCACCCAGATGCTGCGCGAAGTCGAGTGGGGCACGCTCGACGTGATGGTCGTCGACATGCCGCCCGGCACCGGCGATGCGCAGCTCACCATGGCGCAGCAGGTGCCGCTCGCCGGCGCCATCATCGTGTCGACTCCGCAGGACCTTGCCCTGATCGACGCGCGGCGCGGCATTGCCATGTTTCGTCGCGTCAACGTGCCGGTGCTCGGTATCGTCGAGAACATGAGCTATTTCCTGTGCCCGCAATGCGGCGCGCGCTCCGACATCTTCGGCCATGGCGGCGCCCGCCACGAGGCCGAGCGGCTCGACGTGCCGTTCCTCGGCGAAGTGCCGCTCGACATGGTGATCCGCGAGACCTCGGACGCCGGCAGGCCCGTGGTCGCGACCGATCCGAACGGCGCGCACGCGGCGAGCTATCGCAGCATCGCGCTGCAGGTGCGCGACCAACTCACCGGCGGTGGCCGGGGCGCGCGGGCGGCACCCAAGATCGTCATCGAGGCTTAGTTCCCGCAAGGGCCTGTCCGGCCTTCTACGACCGTCCAGTGCAGCGCTGTCTCCACGTATATACAACCATAGATAGTATATCTATCTATGACAATCGATTTTCAATTTTGGCAGAACGGTAACTGCCCAGGATGTTGTTGTAAATTTTTCTAGACGGCGGACTCGGTTTCCGATTCAAGGATTTGGATGAGTCGGGATGCGGCGGCTGAATTGGCCGAACTACCGAGAGAAGACCTGCTTGCGGTGATTGCGGCGCAAGCGGCACAGATTGCGGCTCTGACGGCGCGGATTGCTCAGTTGGAGCGCCAGTTGGGGCTTGATAGCTCCAACAGCAGCAAGCCGCCATCGAGCGATGGGTTCAAGAAGCCTGTGCGGGTGAGGAGCCTGCGCGAGCCGTCGGGCAAGCGGCCTGGTGGTCAGAAAGGGCATCCGGGCGAGACCCTGCGCTGCGTGCAGACGGCCGACCATATCATTGATCACTTTCCGCAGGCGTGCAGGCGATGCGGAATGGCGCTGACGAGCGCCATGACGACAGGCCACTGCGCCCGACAGGTGTTCGACCTTCCCGAGCCGCGTCCGGTGGTGACCGAGCACCGCGCCCATGTGTGCAGCTGTCCATCGTGTGGGGCACAGACCAAAGCTGCCTTTCCCACCGCAGTGGCGGCGCCGGTTCAATACGGTCCCCGGATCAGCGCCATTGTGGTCTATCTGCTGCACGGCCAGTTCCTGCCCGAAGATCGCTTAGCGGAGTTGATGCATGCTCTGTTCGGGGTGAGCCTTGTTCCGGCGACCATTGCCCGGATGAGCCGCAGCTGTGCGCAGCGGCTACAGAGCTTCCTCCACGTCGCGCGCGATCATGTGGTCTGTGCCAAGGTCAAGCATCTGGACGAGACCGGCTTTCGCATCGGCGGCCGAACCCGATGGCTGCACGTCGCCTCCACCGCCCAGCTGACCGTCTACCGGGTCTGTGCCAAGCGCGGGACCGTCTGGGACCACATGATCGGTATTGCGGTGCATGACCACTGGAAGCCCTACTACACCATGGGGGGCGTACGTCATGCGTTGTGCAACGCGCATCATTTGCGCGAATTGAAGGCACTCGTCGACATCGACAAGGAGAACTGGGCGCGCAGGATGCAAATCCTGCTGCGCCGGGCCTGCCACGCCGTAAACCTCGCCCGCCAGAAAGAGCGGCCGCTCAAACCGAGCCTCGTTGCCCTCATCGAGGGACGCTATGATGCCATCGTGGCGAAGGGGCTCGCCTTCCATTGCAGACGGCCGGCGCTGCGCCGTGCGCAGCGGCGTGGCCGGAAGCCAAACCGCACCGGCCACAATCTTCTCCTGCGCCTCGAAGAACGCAGGGACGACGTGCTGCGATTCCTGCACGATCCGGATGTGCCCTTCACAAACAACCAGGCCGAAGCCGACATCCGCATGATGAAGCTGCGGCAGAAAATCTCCGGCGGCTTCCGCACTCAGGCCAGCGCCCAGGACTTCGCTACCATCCGCTCCATGCTCTCCACCGCCAAAAAGCAAGGCTGGGACCTCATCTCCGCCCTCATGCAGCCCCCCGATAGCCTCCTCCGATCCCTCCAAACCGCCTGAACGCCAACATCCTGGGCAGTTACGCAGAACGAACTCATTTTGGGGAAAACCATGGATTTTCAATCCTCTGCCCACATGCGCAAGAGGTTGGCGGCCGACTTGGAGATGAGGTCGAATTCGGCGGTCTTGCCGTCGCGCCCGAACAGGGCGCGCCGCGCCGTGTCGAGATCGAACAGCAGCTCGCGCCGTGCTGCGTCGCGTATGAAGCTGCGCGCCCAGCCGACGGCAGCGAACCGCACACCCTGCGTCACCGGCGCAACGCGATGCAGCGTGGTCGACGGGTAGGCGACGAGCGCGCCCGCCTCGAGCTTCACCGCGTCCTCGCCGGAAGCCTGCTCGATGACGAGCTCGCCGCCCGCGTAACTCGCCGGCTTGCTCAGGAACAGCGTGAACGACACGTCGGTGCGCAGGCCGCCCATGAGCGCATCGTCCACGTGGCTGCCGTAGTGCATCGACGGCTCGTAGCGCGAGAACATGATCGGGGTGAGCGCCTTCGGGCGAACCGCCAGCGCAAAGACCTCGTTGCCGAGGATGCGTTCGGTGACGAGCTTGCGGATTGTTTCCACGCGACGGTCGGATGCGGCCGCCTGGCGGTTGTTCTTGACGAGCCGCGCCGCGAAGCCTGCGGTCTCGCGGCCGTCCGCGAACTGCGCGCGATCGAGCACGGCGCGCACGGTCTCGACCTCGTCTGGCGAAAGCACGTTGCCGATGACGATCTGCATGAACCGATCCTGCGGCGGGGCGAGCGGATGGTTGGTAGAGCGGAGCAGGCCCGGCGGCAAGCGAACCGTATTCTTGATTGGAACAATTACAGAAGATCGCTGTTTGCCGGACTTTGCGGACGCGCTATGTGCAGTCCTCGATCAGAGGGAAAGCGCATGAAGAAGACGACGAAGATCTGGCTCGGCGTCGGCGCGTTCGTGGTCGCCGGGGCCGGGCCGGGGACGTCGGCCGGTCCGGCTTCGCTTCTCGACGACAGCGCGCTGGTCGACCCGCGCTCCGATCGCGCCGTGCAGGCTCGACCCGACACGGTCCTGGCACAGCATCGCGCCCATGGCGGCGAGCGCGGCAGCACCGCGAAACGCGGGCGATCGAAACAGGGCGGCGAGGGCGAAGGGGGCGAGAACGAGGGCGGCGCCCGTGCCGGACAGGCGAAGCTCGCGCCCGACCTCGACTTCGCGCTTCGCATCGCGCAGATGCGCGGCCACTTGCTGATCGGCGACGAGCTGGTGAAAGAAGGGCAGTGGAACGCCGCCTATCCGCACTTCCGCCATCCGACCGAGGAGCTCTACGGCGGCATTCGCCGTCGCCTCAAGGACTACCGGGTCCCGCCGTTCGAAGCCGCGCTCAAGGTGCTGGCCAACGTGGTCAAGACGAAGAAGGGCGGCGACGACTACGCCAAAGCGTTCAAGGCCGTCGGCGATGCGCTCGCCGCGGCGGACACTGGGCTCAAGGCAAAGCAGCCCGGCTGGGAGTCCTTCGTGATGGAGACCGCCCTCGAGACCCTGAAATCGGCAACCGGCGAATACGAGCAGGCGATCGCCAAGGGCCGGATCGCGAAGCCGGTCGAATACCAGGATGCGCGCGGCTTCGTATGGCAGGCCGAGCAGATGATCGAGCAGGTGGCCCCCGCGCTGGAGAAGAAGGATGCCGACGCTCTGGCGCATGTGCGCACCGCGCTCGGGGAGCTCAAGAAGGCCTTTCCGGCCGCCATGCCGCCAACCACCCCGAGCAAGGATTACGGCGCCGTGCTCGGCGACGTGTCGCGGATCGAGCTTGCGGCCGGCAAGCTGATGTGAAGATGCGCCCGACGATGGGGCGCGGACTCCTCGTATCGATCGTGGCGGCTTTCGCTCTCGGCATGGCCGCCGCTTGTACGCTCGCGGCGGCAACGCGTTCGCTTTCCGCTGCGACCACAAGTGTCGATGCCGCCGCGGCCGAGCTCGTGGCGCTCCAGGCGAAATTTCGCCGCCCCGCGACGGTGCCGTTTCCAGCCTCCAATCCGTTCTCGGAAGAAAAGCGGGCGCTCGGCGAGCGGCTGTTCGGCGACAAGCGCCTCTCGGTCGACGGCAGCATCGCCTGCGCGACCTGCCACGATCGCCGCAAGGGTTTCGCCGACGGCCGCAAGGCCGGCCGCGGCGTGCGCGACGTCCCGCTCAAGCGCCATACGCCCACCTTGTGGAATCTCGCCTGGGCGGGCCCGGTCTTCTGGGACGGCCGCGCACGCTCCCTGGAGGAACAGGTCGCCGGCCCGATCGAAGCGCCGGACGAGATGGGGCAGCCTGTCGCCTCGCTCGTTGCGGTGCTGGCGGCGGATCGATCCTATGCCCGGGCGTTCGCATCCGCCTTTCCCGACGACCCGCGTGTAACGCCGGAAAACCTCGCCAAGGCGATCGCCACCTTCGAGCGGACGCTGATCTCTCCGTCGACCCGCTTCGATCGCTGGATCGATGGCGATGCCAAAGCCTTGCGGCGCGACGAGATCGCGGGCTTCCGGCTGTTCGCCGGCAAGGCCCGCTGCGCCAACTGCCACAGCGGATGGGCTTTCACCGACCAGGCGTTTCACGACATCGGGCTTGCGAGCGAGGATCGCGGCCGCGGCGCAGTGTTACGTCTTCCGGCCGCCGAGCACGCGTTCAAGACGCCGGGCCTGCGCGAGATCGGCCGCTCGGCCCCCTACATGCACGACGGCTCGCTGCGGACGCTGGAGCAGGTCGTGCGGCATTACGCCGACGGCATCGTGGCGCGGCCGACCTTGTCGGCCGATCTTGCGCGCAATCTCGCGCTCAGCAGCCGCGAGCGCGGCGATCTCGTCGCCTTTCTCGGCACGCTGACGAGCGAGGGCGCGCCGCAACCGCTCGCGCCCGTGGCGGCCGCGGTCGGGCGCGAGACCGCTCCGGCGGCGCGTGTGCGCACGGTCACGCAAAGCGAAAAGGACTTCCATCCGACCCATGTGGCGCTCAAGCGCGGCGAACGGCTGTGGCTGCTCAACAACGATACGCGCACGCACAACATCCGCGTGTTCGATCCGGCGTTCGATTTCGATTCCGGTGCGCAGGAGCCGGGCGAAACCGTCGAGCTCGACTTTCCCGCTGCCGGCTCGTTCCTGGTGTTCTGCGGCATCCATCCGAAGATGGAATTGATGGTCGACGTCGACCCTTGAGTTTCGCGTCCCGCCGAGCGGTGCGATGACTGAGGGACAGTTCGGGCCGCATCGGGAGGCACTGTCGATCCTTATCCTTCGGTGCGCGCCTGCCCCTATCCGAACACCAGTTTCCACTTTTTCCGCACATGCGCTAAAGCGCGCCGGAGCCTGCAAAGACCGGCGCAGCCGGCTTTGCCCAGCGATCAGGGAGAATTGGCATGAAGCGTCGTGAATTCCTCAAGTCCGCCGGCACCAGCCTGGCTGCCTCGACGGTCGCGCTGCCCGCGCTCGCGCAGTCTTCGCCCGAGCTCAAGTGGCGTTGCACCTCGAGCTTCCCGAAGTCGCTCGATACCTTGTTCGGAACCGCCGAAGTGTTCGCCAAGGCGGTTGCGGAGGCAACCGACAATCGATTCCAGATCCAGGTTTTCGCGGCCGGCGAGATCGTTCCGGGTTTGCAGGCGGCCGACGCCGTGTCCAATGGCACGGTCGAGATGGCACACACCGCCTCGTACTACTACCTCGGCAAGGATCCGGCTTTTTCGCTCGCAACCGCTCAGCCGTTCGGCCTCAACAGCCGCATGCAGTCGGCGTGGATGCATTTCGGCGGCGGGCTCGACATGTTCAATGCGTTCTACAGGAAATTCAATTTCATCGCGTTCCCGGCGGGCAATACCGGGTGTCAGATGGGTGGTTGGTTCCGCAAGGAGATCAAGGAGGTCGGCGACCTGACTGGGCTGAAGTTCCGCATCGCCGGATTGGCCGGACGCATTCTGCAGAAGCTTGGTACGGTGCCCCAACAAATCGCTGGCGGCGAGATCTATCCGGCGCTGGAGAAGGGCACGATCGATGCGGCCGAATGGGTCGGTCCCTACGACGACGAGAAGCTCGGCCTCCAGCGGGTGGCGCAGTTCTACTATTATCCGGGCTGGTGGGAAGGCGGCGCGATGCTGCACAATTTCATCAACATCGAGAAATGGAACGAGCTGCCCAGGAGCTACCAGGCGATCGTCCGCTCGGCTTCGGAAACGGCGCATAGTTGGATGCAGGCCAAGTACGATGCGGTGAACCCGGGCGCCCTGAAGCGATTGGTGGCGAACGGCGCCCAGCTGCGCGGCTTTCCCCAGCCGGTGCTCGAAGCCTGCTTCAAAGCGACAGCCGATACGTATGCGGAGATTTCCGCCGCCAACCCCGAGTTCAAGAAGATTTACGACAGCGTCGTTGCCTTCCGCGGCGACCAGTATCTCTGGTGGCAGGTCGGCGAATACAGCTTTGACAATTTCATGATCCGCATGCGTCAGCGCGGCTGAGCGGGCTGGATTTCGGCGGCCTTCTCCGCCATTCTGCAGCGCATCTCGTCCGGGCCTTTGCACGCCGGCCCGGACGAGCCGCATGCACCAGGGGAGGATTTTTGCATGAAGCGTCGTGAATTCCTGCAGGCTGCCGGCGTCGGGCTTGCCGCCACGGCCGTCGCCGCACCGGCCATTGCCCAGTCCATGCCTGAAATCAAGTGGCGTCTGACCTCGAGCTTTCCGAAGTCCCTCGATACCATTTACGGCGCCTCGGAGATCTTCGCCAAGGCGGTGACCGAGGCGACCGACAACAAGTTTCAGATCCAGGTCTTTGCCGCCGGCGAGCTCGTGCCGGGCCTGCAGGCGATCGATGCGGTGTCGAGCGGCACTGTCGAAATGTGCCACACCGCCTCCTACTATTATGTCGGAAAGGATCCGACCTTCGCCTTCGGCACCGCGCTGCCCTTCGGTCTCAATCAGCGCATGATCGACGCCTGGATGTTCTATGGCGGCGGCGTCGACCTGATGAATGCCTTCTACAAGAAGTACAACGTGATCGGTATTCCGGCGGGCAACACCGGCGCGCAGATGGGCGGCTGGTTCCGCAAGGAGATCAAGGAGGTCGCCGACCTCAACGGTCTCAAGATGCGGATCGGGGGCTTTGCCGGCCGCGTGCTGGCGAAACTCGGGCTCGTTGCCCAGCAGCTCGCCGGCGGCGACATCTATCCGGCTCTGGAGAAGGGCACGATCGACGCCGCCGAGTGGGTCGGTCCGTACGACGACGAGAAGCTCGGGTTCCACAAGGTCGCCCAATACTACTATTACCCGGGCTGGTGGGAGGGCGGCCCGATGCTGCACAATTTCGTCAACCTCGGAAAATGGAGCGAGCTGCCGAAGTCCTACCAGTCGATCATCCATTCCGCCTCGCACGTGGCGAACACGATGATGCAGGCGAAATACGACGCGGCGAACCCGGCCGCCCTCAAGCGCCTGGTGGCAGGCGGCGCGTTGCTGCGGCCGTTCCCGCAGCCGGTTATGGAGGCCTGCTTCAAGGCTGCCAACGAGCTCTACGCCGAGACGTCGGCCGCCAACGCGGATTTCAAGAAGGTCTACGAGTTGACTGTCGCGTTCCGCAACGACCAGTATCTGTGGTGGCAGGTCGCCGAGTATGGCTTCGATACTTTCATGATCCGTGCGCGCACGCGCGCCTGAGACGTGAGCGGCCGACGCAGGCCATCTGTCGGCGCCTGCCCATCCGGGGTTCGGCCGGGTGGGCAGCTTCCTCGTGCGGCGGCAGAAAATGTGCTGCACCCAAGCCGTCCGTGCGCGTTCCCTGTTTTCAGCTCGCACCGACTGGCCTATGAGTAGGTTGCCAATCGGGGCGCCGCCCGCCAGCGCGAGAAAGCCGGACCGTCAAGGATCACGTGGCCGGCGCCGACAATGAACCCAAATGAGAACGAGGACACGCCATGAAACGTCGTGAATTTCTCAAGGCGGCCGGCGTCGGTCTGACCGCTTCGGCGGTCGCCGCGCCGGCCATCGCCCAGTCGATGCCGGAGCTCAAGTGGCGCTTGACCTCGAGCTTCCCGAAGTCGCTCGACACGCTGTACGGGGCCGCCGAGATGTTCTCCAAGTCGGTTGCCGAGGCGAGCGACAACAAGTTCCAGATCCAGGTCTTTGCGGCGGGCGAGATCGTGCCGGCGCTGCAAGCCGCCGACGCGGTGACCAACGGCACCGTCGAGATGTGCCAGACCGCGGCCTACTATTTCATCGGCAAGGATCTGACCTTTGCGTTGCCATGCTCGGTGCCGTTCGGCCCCAATACGCGCCAGCAGAATGCCTGGCAGTATCACCACGGCGGCATCGAGCTGATGAACGAGTTCTTCAAGAAGTACAACATCTATGGGCTTCCCGCCGGCAATACCGGCTGCCAGATGGGCGGCTGGTTCCGCAAGGAGATCAAGGAGCCCGCCGATTTCAACGGATTGAAGTTCCGCATCGGCGGTTTTGCCGGCCGCGTGCTGGCGAAGCTCGGCGTGGTGGCGCAACAGATTGCCGGCGGCGAGATCTATCCGGCGCTGGAGAAGGGCACGATCGACGCGGCCGAATGGGTCGGGCCCTACGACGACGAAAAGCTCGGCTTCCAAAAGGTCGCGCAGTTCTACTATTACCCGGGTTGGTGGGAAGGCGGCACGCAGATCCACCATTTCATCAACATCGACAAGTGGAACCAGCTCACCCCGACCTACAAGGCGCTCGTCCGCGCCGCCTCCGACCAGGCCAATATCTGGATGACCGCCAAATACGACGCCCTCAACCCCGGCGCCTTGAAGCGGCTGGTCGCCGGCGGCGCCCAGCTCAGGCCGTTCCCCGCCCCGGTCATGGAGGCCTGCCTCAAGGCCGCCAACGAGGTTTACGGGGAGGTCTCCGCCACCAATCCGGACTTCAAGAAGGTCTGGGAGAACATCTGGGCGTTCCGCAATGACGAATATCTGTGGTGGCAGGTCGCGGAGTACACCTACGATACGTTCCTGATCCGCACCCGCACGCGCACCTGACGCGCGCGCGCCGCAGCACGAAGCGAAACCTTCACCCCGCGTTCTGCCTGTCGTGCTGCGGGGCAGCACGGAGGACCGCGCCGCGTGCGGGATACGGCCCCAGGGTTTTTGTTTCCACAGGCATGAATTGTCGCGTATGCTGACCCGGTCGATCGCTCGCGGGAGGATGCGGTCGGCTTTTCGTTCCCCTTGCGCGGGCGGTTCGACAGAACAAGGGGAAGCGCCATGAAACGTCGTGAATTCCTGCAGGCTGCGGGCCTGAGTTTTGCTGCCTCGGCGGTTGCCGCACCGGCGGTCGCCCAATCGATGCCAGAAATCAAGTGGCGGAATACGGCAAGCTGGCCCAAGTCGCTCGACACGCTCTATGGCGGCGTCGAGTTTTTCTGCAAGCGCGTCGCTGAGATTACCGACAATCGATTCCAGATTCAGCCGTTTGCCGCCGGCGAGATCGTCCCGGGATTGCAGGTGCTCGATGCCGTGCAGAATGGCACCGTCGAGATGGGCAATACGGCGATGTACTATTATTGGGGAAAGGATCCGGCGTTCACGTTCGGTACGGCGCTCCCCTTCGGCCTCAACAGCCGGCAGATGTATTCCTGGCTGCACCATGCGGGTGGCAACGAGCTGCTCGGCGAGCTCTTGAAGAACTACAATTGCGTCGGCACAGCCGCCGGCAACACGGGCGCGCAGATGGGCGGCTGGTTCCGCAAGGAGATCAAGTCCGTCGACGATCTCAAAGGCCTCAAGATGCGGATCGGCGGGTTTGCCGGCACCATCATGTCCAAGGTCGGCGTGGTACCGCAACAGCTCGCGGCCGGCGACATCTACCCGGCGCTCGAGAAGGGGACAATCGATGCTGCCGAATGGGTCGGTCCCTACGACGACGAGAAGCTCGGCTTCGTGAAAGTCGCCCGCAATTACTACTATCCGGGCTGGTGGGAAGGCTGCGGCCAGAGCCACAACATCTTCAACCTCGCCAAATGGAACGAGCTGCCGAAGTTTTATCAATCGACCCTGCTGGCCGCCTCGCACGAAGCGTGGGGCTGGGTGCTCGGCAAATATGATGCGGGCAACCCGGCGGCGTTGAAGCGGCTCATGGCCAGCGGGGCTCAGCTGCGGGCGTTTCCGCAGGACGTCATGGAGGCGTGCTACAAGTCCGCGAACGAGATCTACGTCGGGCTCAATCAGAGCAATCCGCTGTTCAAGAAAATGCACGACAGTGTCGCCTCCTTCCGCAGCGACTCCTATCAGTGGATGCAGGTGGCTGAGCTCTCCTACGACTCGTTCATGATGCGCCAGCGCACGCGGACTTGAGCCTGGATCTGCCCGCATCGAGTCTCGTACGTGCGGCCGGGGCGCCCTTGCGGGCGCCCCTATTGCATTTTCGGCGGCTCGCTGAAATCGAGCGGCGGGGGCAGCTCGATCTGCGGGATCTCGATGATCACTTTGGATGGATCGATTCCGGTTCCCTTGCTGAGCCAGTAGGTGACCGATCCCGGCCAGAAGATGAGGATGACGACCAGGATCACCTGCAGCACCACCCAGGGAATGGCTCCCCAGTAAATATCCACCGTCCTTACCGACGCCGGCGTGATCCCTCGCAGGTAGAACAGGGCGAAACCGAACGGCGGGTGCATGAAGCTTGTCTGGATGTTTGCGCATACCAGAACGCCGAACCAGATGAGATCGATGCCGAGCTTGTCAGCCACCGGCGCGAGCAGCGGAATGATGATGAAGGCGATCTCGAAGAAATCGAGGAAGAAAGCAATGATGAAAATGAAAGCATTGACGAAGATCAGGAACCCGAGCTGACCGCCGGGCAGGGAGGTCAAGAGATGCTCGATCCATTCCTTGCCGCCGACCCCCTGAAACACGAGGCTGAATACGCGCGCACCGATGAGGATGTACACGACCATGGCGGTGATGCGCATGGTCGTCGCCATCCCCTGGTAGACCAGCGGCCACGTCAGCGTGCGATTGATGGCGGCGAGCGCGAGCGAGCCGACGGCGCCCATCGCCCCCGCTTCGGTCGGCGTCGCCAGTCCCATGAAAATGGTCCCCAGGACCAGAAAGATGAGGCCCGCGGAGGGAATGATGCCGCGCAGGCATTTTGCCCACAGGGCCCATCCCTGCAGCGTGCGCGCTTCGAGCGGAAGGGCGGGCACCTCTTTCGGCCAAAAGATGCTGACGATGAAGACCCATGCGCAGAACAACCCGATCTGAATGAGGCTCGGTCCGATCGCCCCCGCGTACATATCGCCGACCGAGCGGCCGAGCTGGTCGGCGAGCACGACCAGCACCAGGGACGGCGGAATCAGCTGAGTAATGGTTCCCGAGGCCGCGATCACGCCCATCGTGTGACGCGTCGAGTAACCGTATTTGAGCATGACCGGCACGGCGATCACGCCCATGGCGATAACCGACGCGGCAACCGTCCCGGTGATTGCCCCCAATATGGCGCCGACGAAAATCACCGCGTAAGAAAGTCCGCCGCGCGCCGGGCCGAACAACTGACCGATCGAATTGAGCAGATCCTCGGCGAGGCCGCAGCGCTCGAGAATGGCTCCCATGAAGGTGAAGAAGGGAATCGCCAGCAGCAGGTCGTTGGAGACGATGCCGTACAACTGATAGGTCAGGTTGCCGAGAAAGTCGGGCCGGATGAGGCCGAGTTCGATGCCGATGAAGCCGAAGAACAGGCCGGCAGCGGCGAGCGAAAACGCCGCCGGATAACCGATCAGCATGAACAGAATCATGCCCACGAACATCAGGGGCGCCATGTTGTCCCTGACGAACTGGATCATTGCAGTGGCTTCTCGTATTCGAATTGCAGTCGGTGGTGATGGGCCAATGCTTCGAACCGCTTGATGATTTCGGAAATGCCTTGGAGCGCCATCAAGCCGAAGCCGACCGGCAGAACGAGCTTCACCGGCCAACGGATGAGTCCGCCGGCGTTGGAAGAGCTTTCGTTGATGGTCCAGGATTTGACGAACCAGGGCCAGGTGAAATAGGTGAGAATGATGCAGATGGGGAGGAGGAACAGGAACCCGCCGACGATGTCGATCCAGATGCGGGTGCGTTCGCTCACCATTCCATAGAACAGATCGACGCGGACATGCTCGTTGCGGAAGAGCGTGTAGGGCCCGCCCAGCAGCACCATGCCGGCGAACATGTACCACTGCACTTCCAACCAGGCATTGGAGCTTGCGCTGAACATGTAGCGGCTCGCGGCGTTGCCGGCGCTGATCAGGCAGGCAAGCAGCACGAGCCAGTTCGCGATAACGCCGAATTTCTCGTTGATCGAGTTGATCGCACGACTGAGCGCCAGCAACGCCTGCACAAGCATCCCCTCGACCGTGCAGAAGCACGGCTTTTCTTGTTGCCCCTCTCCAGCGGCCGAGACGTGCCGCAGGCCTCCCGCTCGAGGCCGCCCCCACCTTACCGCCAGTAGGTTGGCTGCCGTCAATCGAATAGTTCGTCGGATAGGGGGACGCCCAACGCGGAGGGGGCGGGGGCGGAGCGCCTTTGGCGCTAGCCGCCGGTGACGCTCATATGGCGGGCGAGGGCAGGGCGTTTGTGGCGGCGATCGATGATGAAATCGTGCCCCTTGGGCTTGCGCCCGATCGCTTCGTCGATCGCGGCGTAGAGCAGCTCGTTACCTTCGGAGGCGCGCAGGGGCGTGCGCAGGTCGGCCGCATCCTCCTGGCCGAGGCACATGAACAGCGTGCCCGTACAGGTCAGCCGCACGCGGTTGCAGGATTCGCAGAAGTTGTGGGTGAGCGGGGTAATGAAGCCGAGCCGGCCTCCGGTCTCCTTCACGCGCACGTAGCGCGCCGGACCGCCGGTGCGATAGTCGAGCTCGTCCAGCGTGAAGCGCTCCGCCAGGCGGGTGCGCACCATCGACAGCGGCAGATACTGGTCGAGCCGCTGCTCGCCGACGTCGCCCAGCGGCATCACCTCGATGATGGTGATGTCCATGCCGCCGCCGTGCGCCCATTCGATCAGCGTCGGCAGCTCCTCCTCGTTGACCCCTTTCAGCGCCACCGCATTGATCTTGACGCGCAAGCCGGCGCGCTGCGCCGCCGCGATGCCGGACAGTACCTTGTCGAGCTCGCCCCAGCGGGTGATGGCGCGGAACTTGTCGGCATCGCGCGTGTCGAGCGACACGTTGAGGCGCTCGACTCCGCAGGCGGCGAGCTCGTCGGCATATTTGCCGAGCTGCGAGCCGTTGGTGGTGAGCGTGAGCTCGTCGAGAGTGCCGTCCTGGCGATGGCGGGAGAGCGATCGGACCAGCGTCATGATGCCGCGCCGGACCAGCGGCTCCCCGCCGGTCAGCCGCAGCTTGCGCACGCCCTTGGCGACGAAGGCGGAGCACAGGCGATCGAGCTCTTCCAGGGTCAGGAGATCGGCCTTCGGCAGGAAGGTCATGTTTTCCGCCATGCAATAGACGCAGCGGAAATCGCAACGATCGGTGACCGAGACGCGCAGATACGTGATGGCCCGCCCGAACGGGTCGATCATGTGGTGGGGATGCACCGTCGCGGCGCGCTCGAAGCTCATACCGTACTCCCGCAAATCGGCGGATTTTATTCCGGCCGGGCCGGGGCCCGACCCGGGGGCTTGAGCCGATTGCTTCTCTCGCCGTCCCGGCAATATGTAGTGCATGGGACCGCAAAGAGAAAGGCGATGCAACCCCGCATGTCTACGCACGATCCCGGCTCCTCCGGGCCCTGGCCGACCGAGATCCGGCTGCGCAAGGACAGGAAGGCCCTGAACGTCGCCTTTGACACCGGCGAGACGTTCGAGCTTGCTGCCGAGTATCTCCGGGTCAAGAGTCCGAGCGCCGAGGTGCAGGGGCATGCGCCGGAAGAGCGCAAAACGGTTCCCGCCAAGGCGCATGTCGCGATCCTGGAGGTGCTACCGATCGGCAACTATGCGGTCCGCCTGGTATTCGACGACCTGCATTCGACCGGGATCTACAGCTGGGACTACTTGTGCGAGCTCGGCCGCAATCGCGCTGGCTACTGGCAGGACTATCTGGACGAGCTCGCCGCCAAGGGATTGTCGCGCGAGCCGGCGCGGGGCCGATAGGTCGCGCCGCCGTCGCGATCGTTGAGCGGCAGGCCTGCCCCGCTGCTACGGCGGTTCACCGTAGCACGATCACCTTCGATCCGATCCGCACGCGGCCGTAGAGGTCGATGACGTCCTCGTTGGTCAGGCGGAAGCAGCCCGAGGACACCGCCTGGCCGATGGTTTCCGGCTCGTTCGAGCCGTGGATGCGGAACAGCGTGGAGCCGAGATACATGGCGCGGGCGCCCAGCGGGTTCTCCGGCCCGCCTTTCATGTGGCGAGGCAGGTCCGGCCTTCGCCGCAGCATCTGCGACGGCGGCGTCCAGTCGGGCCACTCCTTCTTGGCCGAAACCCGTGTCACCCCGGCCCAGGTAAACCCGACGCGGCCGACCCCGATGCCGTAGCGGATCGCCTGGCCGTTGCCGACAACAAGGTAGAGCCGCCGCTCGCCGGTATTGATGATGATGGTACCGGGCAACTCATTGCCCTGATAGCTGACCGTAGTGCGCGAGATCGGCGAGCTGGTGCCGAACAGGCCGCCCCCCCGGCCGCGCGGAGCGCCGCCCGACAGGATCTCCTCGAGCATCAGCGTATTGGCGCCGGCGTTTTGCGGCGCAATGGCAAGCGCTCCGATCAACGCAAGACATCCGGCAAGAAAGCGCGAAAGCATCGCGGAACCTCGTGGTCGATCTCGTCAGGTCGTTCGACTAGGCGGACAAGCGGCAGATGATACGGCCATTTCCACTGAAAGGCCACAAATCGTCGGAACCGGCAATCGCAAAACGAGTCACTGTTCCTCTTTCCGGGAGCAGTGTTGCGAAACCAACACGCAATGGAGCGGCGGTGCAGCGCGCTATGACTTGCGTTAACCTTTCTCGATCCTGAACCATTGGACGTCGGGGGGAATGGGCTTGGCCGACGGCCGGTTTGTCGACTCGATCTTGAGGCCGCTTATCGCATGGCGAGCCGTGTATCGGAATTGTGATCGGAAAAGGCATTGAATATGTGTGTATTCTACTTTGACGTGCTTGCGTTTCCGGCAAATGGGTTTAAGAACCGGCTCTTCCCTCAATGGATTGGAGCCCCTCATGGCTAAAGCCCCTTTCAACCTTGCCTCCATGGGCATCGAGGCCTTGATAAAGCTGCGCGACGACATCGGCACGATGCTGGGCCACAAGACCAGCGAATTGAAACGGCAGTTGCAGCGGCTCGAAGCCGGCAGCTTTGGTGCAACGCGGGGAAGGGGAGCCCGAGGGGGACGCTCGCTCAAGGGCGGCAAGCTGCCGCCGAAATATCGCGACACGCAAGACCCGTCCCAGGTGTGGGCCGGCCGCGGCGCGCGGCCGCGCTGGATGGAAGAGCGAATCAAGGCCGGCGCCAAGCAGGAGGATTTCCTGATCGCCGGGGCCGGGAGCGCAAAGGCTTCCCGCAAGCGCGCGGCGCCCAAGCGGCGTGGCCGCAAGAAGAAGGCCGCCTGAAGCTTCCCCCGGCCAGCTGCGGCGGGCACTTGGGTTCGCGACGGCACGCGGTGGTTTGAGTTCGGTTTTCTCCAAGGTTGGGAGGACGCGCGCCTGCTCGCGTTTCCGAGCGGGCGGTCACTCCGGATTGCGATCTGGAACCGCTGGCCGACACCGGGGCCGATGCGGGTTCGCGTGTCCTTCGTGCGCTGTTGATCGGGCGTTGGATCGGGTCACGCTCCAGGCCGGCGCAATTTCACGGGAATCCTGGAAAAGAACATGTTGCCCGTATCCCACAGGTGACTGGCCGCCCGCCGTGCGTTGGCGACGCGGGCATCGTAACGCCATTCGGCGAATTCCGGGGCGTTCAATATTGCTGCAAAAGTGCGATCACCGTTCGCCGCCTGCAGCAGTACGGCGGTGAATTGATCCACCTCAAAACCGGGCGGATTGCGAACGAACTTCGCTTTGTCGGTTCCCAGCGTGGACGTCTCGGCGACCAGAACGGGGAAACGTACCGGGTAGTCGTCGAGCCAGCGCACGCCCTCGAATGAGATCCGATACTTTTCTGCGTCGCGCTCGGATCGGCACGCCAGGAAGGAGTGCCGCGCGGCCTTCAGCGCGATTTGTTCGACGATCGCCCACTGCGCTTCGGTTGTCAGATTCTTGGCGGCGGAACGCAATCGACTGTCCGCTGGCAGGTTTTCGAGGGAATACCGGTTGTTGTCGATCCAACCTTGAAAGACAAGCCCGTTGCGGCGCACGAAAGCCAGTGTCTGATCGACCGTGTAGGCGACGTCTTGCTCATGCAGGAACGTGTCGACGATGCTCGACGGTGCGAATTGCATCCCCTGGGGAATGACCGTGCGCACGAAATGCTGGTTCGGCAGCTCGTCGAGGACAGCCTGAATGAACGCGATGCCCTCATCGCCCTGCCGGATGCCGAGCCGCCGGAAGACATCCTGCAGCAGATAGATGCCGTGACGCGCATGCGCGCCGTACAGCATCGCCATGAGGACGCCATCGCGGCTCAATCCCGCGGCGAGGGCTCGCAGCCCTTCGTCTGGATCTCGCATGTGGTGCAGAACGCCCGTGCACATGATGTAGTCGAACTCGCCGCCCATCGTGGCCACGTCGCGCAGGTCGCGCTGCTCGAGCCGCAGGTTGGCCAAGCCATGCTTGTCCTTGAGGAATTGCTCGTGCGCCAGGCTTGCTTCGGAAAGGTCGATTCCCAGCACCGAGCAGGCGGGATTGGTATAGGCAAGGATCGCCGCCTGGTTGGTCCCGCACCCGGCCGACAGGATGCGCAAGTCGCGGCGAGGAAGGCCCTCCGGCCAGATCAGCGGAGCATAGATGGACGGATCGCCCTGCAGGTATTGCAGGGTCCGCAGGTAGTCGGCGATATCGTCGATCGGCGTCGGGTAGACGTACGCCCTGTACTGCCGTGCGACTCGCGACGTCAGGTCGTCCATCATGCGCAGGGCCTCTCGTCCGAGCCTCGTTGAGGCCGAGGCGCGCCAGCGCAAGTGGGCGGCGGCCAGTGCGAGGGTGGAACGTCGTCAGAACCGCCCGGCAGATTCACTTTGGGAGATCGAGCGAACCAACGCAGTGATCTGGTGGGCGCTGTAGGGATTGAACCTACGACCTCTCCCGTGTGAAGGGAACGCTCTCCCGCTGAGCTAAGCGCCCGTGTCGCTCGACGATTAAGGGGCTCGACTCGATGGTGTCAAGGCATCGGGGCGTCGAGAAGCCGATTCAGCGCGTCGGCGGCCAGGCGGAAGCCGGTGCGGTCGGCTGCGAGCCGGGAATCATGCGTTGTCCCGGCGGCGGTTCGGCCGCGGGCTGAGCCCGCCCGGTGCTGGAGGCCGGGGCGGCGGCGGGTGGCGGCGCTGTGGCGGCCGGCGCCGCGGGCGCGGCCTTGGCGGCCGCCCGCGGCTTTGCCCGAGCGGGTTTCTTCGCCGCCACCGGAGCCGCCGCCGGCGCGAGCTCGGCGAATACCGGGTTCGGCGTGAGCTGGATGGACATGGGCTCGCTGCCGATGCCGCCCGAGCGCATGGCGCTGACTTGGACGGCCTGCCGCTCGTATCCGGCGAGCGTGAAGGTCACGGTGAAGCCATCGGTTGCCGCAACCGTGACGCTGCAGGGCGTTCGGCACCCCGGTCCGAGCGAGGTCCGGGCATCGGCCCCGGGCGGATTGGAATCGAGCCGCACCGCGATGCCGCCGCCGGTGCCGAGGGGCAGGGTGGGCAGGCTGGTCGGCATGCTGCTGCAACTGGCGAGCGCGAGCCCGCCTGCGAGGACCACGAATACGCGGGTCATACCGGTCGTCCCGTCGCGGCCCACAGGGCCGCCACTATTCCCCCCTCCGACCATAGGGACGCACTGGCGCCGGCGCAACCGACATCATTCCTAATCGTTAACGCAGGTGCCTAGTGCTCCGATTCCGAATTTCGCATCACTTTGCGACATCCTCCTGGCGAAATTCGGAATCATAAGGAGCACTAGCAAAATCAATGGTTTCTAGTGCGGCTTATGGATTTGAATTTCCTACAAGAGATTGCCGCGAACTGATTGGAAATTCAAATCCGCCGCACTAGACACCGACCGGGTATTTGCCGTCAGCCGGGAAGGAGGTCGCGTACTGCCGCCGGCAGTGCCGCGAAGCTGGAAATGACCCGATCGGGCGAAAGCTGCGCCACGGGAACGCTGGTATAGCCGAAATCCACCGCAATTACCGGGATTCCGGTGGCGCGCGCAGTCGCGATATCGGCGTCGGAATCCCCGACCATGATCGCCCGGGCGGGATCGCCGCCGGCGCGTCGAATCGTCTGGCGCAGGATGATTGGGTCGGGTTTCTGTACCCCGAACGTATCCTGTCCGCACACCGCCGCGAAGCGGTGCAGCAGGTCGAGCGCTCCCAGGAGCTGGCGCGACAGGCCCTCGAGCTTGTTGGTGCAGACCGCGAACGTAACGCCGTCCGCGGCCAGCGCGTCGAGCGCATCCTCCAGCGCCGGAAACGGACGCGAGCGGTCGGCGATATGCGCCGAATAATGCGCGATGAAGCGATGCTGCAGGCGATCGATTTCGTCCGGGGCGCAGGCCCGGCCTTCCGCCCTGAGGCCGCGCTCGATCATCTGGCGGGCGCCGCCCCCGATCAGGTTGCGTGCGGTGGCGAAGGGCATCGGCGGCAGCCCTTCCTGGGCGAAGACGACGTTGAGGGTATCGACGAGATCGGGGGCGGTGTCGACCAGGGTCCCGTCGAGATCGAAGACGACCGTCAAGGCAGGCATGGGGTGATGGCTAGCCAACGCCCGCCCGGAAGGCAAGGATTGCGTCGCCCGGGTGGCTCAGCCGCCACAGAATCCTGGCGGTGCGGCGCCGACTTGCAGCGAGCCTGTATCCACGCCATCGGCCCATGCGCTATGCTGCCGGCGATGGACGTGGAAGGGCAAAAACGCGCGGCAGCCGAGCGCGCGCTCGATTTTGTGCGTCCGGGCATGCGGCTCGGGCTCGGCACCGGCTCGACGGCGCGCCATTTCGTCGACCTGCTTGGTGAGCGCGTGCGTGCCGGCCTCTCGGTCGTCGCGGTTCCCAGCTCGGCGGCAACCGAGAAACAGGCCGAAGCGCTGGGCATTCCCCTCACCACGCTGGACGAAACCCCCGCGCTCGAGCTGACCGTCGACGGGGCGGACGAGATCGCGCCCGACCTGAGCCTGATCAAGGGCGGCGGGGGAGCCTTGCTGCGCGAGAAGATCGTCGCCTCGGCGTCTGCCGCCCTGGTGGTGATCGCCGATCAGTCGAAATGGGTCCCGATGCTCGGCCGCTTTCCGCTGCCGGTCGAGGTGGTGCCCTTTGGCTTTGCGGCGACGCGCCGCGCGGTCGAAGCGGCTGCGGCATCGGCCGGCGCGCCCGGTCCCGCGCTGCTGCGCCGGACCAAGGATGGCCATCCTTTCGTCACCGATTCCGGCAATTGGATCCTCGATGCCGCGCTTGAGCGGATTGCCGAGCCGGAGTCGCTGGCCCAGCGTCTGTCTGCCATCCCCGGCGTGGTCGAGCACGGCTTGTTCATTCACCTCGCCCAAACGGCTATCATTGCCGGACCGGACGGCGTGCGCATCGTCGAGCGGTCCTGATCGCGTCTGACCCGGAGGAGGATTTCATGACTCTCACGCGGCTCGCACCTCATGTGCTGACCATGCTGGCGGTCGGCTGGCTCGCCTGTGCCACGCCGGTCGCAGCGCAGCAGCCGACGCCGAGCGCGATTGCGACGGCCAAGGAACTGCTCACCGTCAAAGGCGCCACGTCCATGTTCGATCCGCTGATCCCGGGCATGATCGAGAGCACCAAGAACGCGATCCTCCCGAGCAATCCGAGCCTGTTCAAGGACCTCAACGAGGTCGCCACCAAGCTGCGGACGGAATTCTCTCCAAAACGCAACGAGATCATCGACGAGATCGCGCGGCTCTATGCGCAGCGCTTCACCGAGGCGGAAATGAAGGAAGTGATCGCCTTCTACAAGACGCCGGTCGGCAAGAAGTTCGTCACCGAGGAGCCGACCCTCATCGACCAGGGATTGTCCCGCGCCGAGGCCTGGTCGCAGCGGATGTCGCAGGACGTGATGAACCGGTTTCGCGCCGAGCTCAAGAAAAAGGGCCACGACATGTGATGCGAAAGGTCGACGGCGCAGCGGCGACGATGCGGGCAATGGACTGTCAAAATGGCGGCTGACGACGTCGATCTGTTCGTGATCGGGGCGGGGTCGGGCGGGGTGCGCGCCGCGCGCATCGCAGCCACGCACGGCGCCCGCGTGATGGTCGCCGAGGAATACCGCGTCGGCGGCACGTGCGTCATCCGCGGTTGCGTGCCGAAGAAGCTCCTGGTCTACGCGTCGCGCTTTTCGCTCGATTTCGAGGATGCGGCAGGCTACGGCTGGACGCTGCGTGCGCCCGCGTTCGACTGGTCGACGCTGATCGCCAACAAGGACAAGGAAATCGCCCGGCTGGAGGCGGCCTATTCGACGACGCTGCAGAAGGCGGGCGTCACCGTCGTCAAGAGCCGCGCGGAGCTCGAGGATCCCCACACGATCCGCCTCGTCGCGACCGGCGAGCGCATTCGCGCCGCCCATGTTCTCATCGCGACCGGCGCGTCCCCCTATGCGGGTCCGATCATCCCCGGCATCGAGCACGTTGTTTCCTCCAACGAGGCGTTCGATCTCGCCGAGCTGCCCAAGCGCGTCCTGGTGCAGGGCGGCGCCTACATTGCGGTCGAGTTCGCCTGCATCTTTGCCGGGCTCGGCGCCAAGGTCAGCCTGGTCTATCGCGGCGACAACATCCTGCGCGGGTTCGACGACGACGTGCGCGAGCACGTGCGCGAGGAAATGGAGAAGCGCGGCATCCATGTGATCACACACAACCGGGTCGAGGCGGTGGAGCGCAACGGCCGCGAGCTGTGCGCGCACCTCTCCGGCGGCAATCGGGTGACGGCTGATCAGGTCATGTTCGCGATCGGCCGCCCGCCCAACACGCATGGGCTCGGGCTCGCGGCGGCGGGCGTGAAGCTCGCCGACAACGGAGGGATCGCGGTCGACGACTATTCGCGCACCTCGGTCCCACACATCTACGCGGTCGGCGACGTGACCAACCGCGTCAACCTCACGCCGGTCGCGATCCGCGAGGGCCACGCCTTCGCCGATACCGTGTTCGGCGGCCGGCCGACCCGGGTCGACCATGCCAATGTCCCGACCGCGGTGTTCAGCGAGCCCGAGGTGGGGGTGGTGGGCCTGACCGAAGCCCAGGCGCAGGCGCAGGTCTCAACGGTCGACATCTACAAGACGATGTTCCGGCCGCTCAAGGCGACCCTGTCGGGACGCGACACGACAGTGTTGCTGAAGCTCGTGGTCGACGGGCGGACGAACCGCGTCGTGGGTTGCCACATTGTCGGTCCCGATGCCGGCGAAATGGTCCAGTTGGCCGCCATCGCCGTGAAGATGGGCGCCACCAAGGCCGACTTCGACGCCACCATGGCGGTGCATCCCACGATCGCCGAGGAGCTCGTCACCATGCGAACGGTGAGCAAGAGCTACGGCCGCGAGGCCGCGGAGTGAGCGCCCGTGCAGGGTCGTTGACGGGAGATGTGGGCGGCGAGCGATGAGGCTTCCGCCGCCTGCAAGGCCAAGAAAGAGGCCACCTGCAGCACAATTCCGCCCATTTGCCCGCCGTTTCAAACGGCAAATTGCGTAAAGGGGCAAATGGGTTTCCCCGTCCTCGACTTGATCGGGGCGTGGATCGATTTTCCTAAGGAAATGCGACCAGCCTGAATATCTGGATCATTTCGCGGTTCGGCAGAGCCGTGAAACGGTCACGGCGCAACTTGGCGTATCGGAAAGGGCTTCCCGGTCGCGTTCCATCAAGGTTGACGAACGCGTACCGATCTGGACCAATGGCGGTACCGGGCTGGGTACGATTCACGGCTCGGGAAGCGATAGCAATCAGCGAGGGGAGGATATGATGCTGTTACGCGCTTTGACGCTGAGTGTTTTGTGCGGCTCGGTGTTCTTCGGGATCTCGTTGGGCGATAGCGCCCAGGCGGCAAAGAAACCGCCGCGTTGCATGGAAGCGGTCACGCCCAAGGGCTGCACCCCGTCGATGAACTTCTATTGCACGAAGAAAGCGAAGTGCGGGTCCTGCGCCCAGTGGACGTGCGGCAAGAGGATCTGATCGGGCCACGCTTTTCCCGGCCGCCGCGCCCCCACCGCCGCGGCGTCCCGGCCTGAAATGTGGCGATATGGTCGATCCGCACGGTAGGGCCGCGCGGATCGGCTTTTTGTGCCTCGGCGGCGCGCGCGGCGACAAGACTTTGCGTGGACCGCGCGCCGGCGAGTTCGGCTGGCCCTTGCCGATTGATCGACAACGGGTTCACCCCGGGGCCTCGGGTCGTGTATAACCCGGCTCTGCGCCGAACCGGGCGCCTGTGCTTGCGTCCGTTCGGATGTTCTGGAGTTGCGGAGGGTCTCATGGCCGAACGTTGGACGCCGGATGGCTGGCGCCAGAAACCGATCAAGCAGATGCCGGATTATCCGGATGCGCGGGCGCTCGCCCATGTCGAGCAGCAGCTTGCGACCTTTCCGCCGCTGATCTTTGCCGGCGAGGCGCGCAACCTCAAAGCTTCGCTCGGGCGCGTCGCGGCCGGCCAGGCTTTCCTGCTGCAGGGGGGCGATTGCGCCGAGAGCTTCACCGAGCATCGGGCGATCAGCCATACGGCCAACAACATCCGCGATTTCTTCCGCGTCTTCCTGCAGATGGCGGTGGTGCTGACCTATGCGGCGGCGTGCCCGGTGGTGAAGGTCGGGCGCATCGCCGGCCAGTTCGCCAAGCCGCGTTCCTCGCCGACCGAGACGAAGGACGGCAAGGAGCTGCCGAGCTATCGCGGCGATATCATCAACAGCATGGAGTTCACCGAGGCTGCGCGCACCCCCGACCCGCAGCGGCAGATCGAGGCCTACCGGCTCTCGGCCGCAACCCTCAATCTGTTGCGCGCATTCGCCCATGGCGGCTATGCGAGCCTCGCCCGTGTGCACGAATGGATGCTCGGCTACGTCAAGGACTCGTCGCAGTCGCACCACTACGAGGAGCTCGCCGACCGCATCTCCGAGGCGCTCAACTTCATGCGCGCCTGCGGGCTCGATCCGGAAAGCCACCCCGAGCTGCGCACGACCGATTTCTACACCAGCCACGAGGCTCTGCTGCTCGGCTACGAGCAGGCGATGACCCGGGTCGACTCCACCTCGGGCGACTGGTACTGCACCTCCGGCCACATGCTGTGGGTCGGCGATCGCACCCGCCAGGTCGACCACGCCCATGTGGAGTTCTGCCGCGGCATCAAGAATCCGCTCGGGCTCAAATGCGGGCCCTCGCTGACGGCCGACAACCTGCTCAGGCTGATCGACGTGCTCAACCCCGACAACGAGCCGGGGCGGCTGACCCTGATCTGCCGCCAGGGTGCCGACAAGGCGGCCGAGCAGCTTCCCCCGCTGGTGCGCGCGGTGAAGCGGGAGGGCAAGGTTGTGGTCTGGTCATGCGACCCGATGCACGGCAACACGGTCACCTCGGCGTCCGGCTACAAGACGCGGCCGTTCGATCTCATCCTGCAGGAGGTGAGGACGTTTTTTGCAGTCCATGCCGCGGAAGGCACCCACGCGGGCGGCGTGCATCTCGAGATGACCGGCCAGAACGTCACCGAATGCACCGGCGGCGCCCGCGCCATCACCGAAGCCGATCTCACCGACCGCTACCACACGGTGTGCGACCCGCGCCTCAATGCGGAGCAGTCGATCGACCTCGCCTTCCTGCTCGCCGACCTGCTCAAGCAGGAGCGTGTAGCCAAGGCCAGGCCGTTGCCCACCGCGGCGCGGCTCTGACGTCAAAGGGTCGCTGCTCGGTGCGGCCCGCAATACCAATCAAACCGAGCAAGGGAGGAAAATCATGTCATCCCGCCTCTCGCGGGTCAGCGCTCTTGCGCTTCTCGCCCTACCCATTTGGACGGTTGAATCCATGGCGCAGATTGCCGTCTCGGCCAACGACAACAAGGCCGTGCTGATCGACGGCGTGAACACCGTCGTGCAGAACCCCGCACCGGACGCGGTCACGATCATCGATCTCGGTACATCGCCGCCGAAGATCGTCGCCGAGATCAACGCGCCGACGAGTGTCGTCGGCCCGCCCTCGAGCGTCGCGGTCGCGCCGGACGAGTCGGTCGCGCTGGTGACCGCCGCCACCAAGATCGACCCGGCCGATCCGAAGAAGGTGGTGCCTGACAACAAGGTTTCGATCATCGACCTGAAGACCTCGCCGCCGAGCGTGGTCGGCACAGTCGAGGCTGGAGCGGGTGCCGCGGGAATTGCCATCAACAATGCCGGCAATCTCGTGCTCGTTGCCAACCGCTCCGAGGGAACCGTCTCGGTGTTCACGCTGTCCGGCAAGGCATTGAGCCCCGCGGGCAAGATTTCGCTGGGCGATGCCAAATCGGGTCCCAGCGCGATCGCTTTCTCGCCCGATGGCAGGACTGCGCTGGTCACGCGCGACGGCGACAACAAGATCTCGCTGTTGTCGGTCGACGGCAGCAAGGTGACGGATTCCAAGCGGGAGATGCACGCGGGATTGCGCCCCTATCCACTCGATATCAGCTCGCGCGGCGACGTCGCCGTGGTTGCCAATATCGGCATCGGCGCTGGCGACGCGGACACCGCAAGCTTGATCGACCTGCGTGCCCAGCCGCCGCGCGTGATCGATACCGTGACGGTCGGCCAGACGCCGGAGGGCCTCAAAATGTCCCCGGACGGCCGTCACGTGGCGGTCACGGTCATGAATGGTTCCAACAAGCCGAAGAACTCGCCATTCTTCAGCGACAATGGACTCCTGGTGGTGCTTGCGGTCGACGGAAAGAAGCTGAGCAAGGTCGCAGAAGCCAAGGTGGGGCATTGGTGCCAGGGGGCGGCCTGGAGCCGGGACGGCAAGACGATTCTGGTCCAGTGCATGGTCGAAAAGGAGATCCTGGCGCTTGGTTTCGATGGCGAGACCTTGAAGCCGATCGGGGCGCTCAAAGTGAACGGCGGGCCGGCCGGTATCGCAACCGCAGCGCGTTAAGGCCTGCAGGACCTTGACCGATGGCGGCAACGGGAGGTTAACGCCGCGGCGGTAACCTCCCGTCGCGCGCGCTTGGGCGTCGCCGGACTATCCTCCATGCATCGCTTGTGGCGGGCCGCCATCAACAGCTGGAACGGGCTCCGCGCCACGGCGCGGAGCGAGGCGGCGTTCCGCCAGGAGCTGTTCGCGCTGGTCATCGCGGTGCCGCTCGCCTTCGTGGTGGCGAGCGACGCGTGGAAGCGGTTGGCCCTGATCCTCGCCATCGTGCTCATCATGATCGTCGAGCTTCTCAACACGGCGGTGGAGAAGCTCGGCGATCGCGTCAGCCTCGAGCACGACCCGCGCATGGGCCTGGTGAAGGACCTGGGCTCGGCCGCGGT
Organism: uncultured Alphaproteobacteria bacterium; assembly: GCA_963777755.1. GTDB lineage: Bacteria > Pseudomonadota > Alphaproteobacteria > Rhizobiales > Xanthobacteraceae > DATFWC01. The sequence continues at coordinate 29,667 of CAVZSC010000032.1, read as the reverse complement.
CGGCCTGTCGCTCCTGTTCGCCGCCGCCATCTGGCTCCTGGCGCTGGCCGAGCGCGTGGGTCTGCTGTAAGGGGCGGCCTCCGGTGGGTGGCGGCTCCGTGCCCGGATGAGGGGCCATTGCCGCGCCCGGCGCGACGCCCCGGGATGTTTCAAGCCGCATCGCCGAAAAGGCTCCCTCGTCCGTCCTATCGGGCAGACATCACGGGGAGAGAGCCATGTCCTATAGCGCCATTGGAACTGCCGCGAATGATACGTTGAACGAAGGGGGTCAGACCGGCCCCGGGACAATCAGCGGCCTGGCCGGAAACGACAGCATTTTCACCGGATCTGGTCCGGTCACCGTCTCTGGCGATTCGGGGAATGATTCGATCTGTCTGAAGGCCGGCAACACCGGCGTTGCCGATGGAGGGAGCGAAAACGATCTCATCTTCGGCTCGGCAGTCGGAGCGATGCAACTGTTCGGTGGCAATGGCGCCGATACGATCACAGTGATCACGTCATCCAATCTGACCATTCTCGGCGGCAATGACTCTGCTGATGCTGCCGATCTGATCACCGCCGGCAGCGGCGCGGACATCATTTTCGGTCATGGGGGAAATGACACGATCAATCCGGGCGATGGTGGCGACAACACGGTCGTCTGTGGCTTTGGCGATGACTCGGTGCTGAGCCCGGGCGCAACCAGTGACGACCTCGTTTGGGGCAATCAGGGCAACGATACGGTCATCGTGTCGCCTGGCAACGATACGGTTATCGGCGGTCTCGGCAATGACTTGCTGGTTGTCGTCAACGGAGGTGGAAGCCCCATCCTGCTGGGCAATGAAGGGGCCGATACCCTCATGGCCGGCGCCGCCACCAGCGCGACCTTGGTGGGCGGCAACGACGCGGCCGACGGCGACGACTCCCTGCTCGGCAACGCGACGGCCGAGTGGCTCTTCGGCAATGGCGGGGCAGACACCATTGTGGCAGGCGGCGGAAACAACACAGTGATCGCTGGAAACGGGGCAAACTCGATCACGGTTGCTGCGGGCAACAATCTCATTTGGGGCAACGAGGACGTTGACCACGTCGTCGTCACGGGTGGCGGCAATAACACTGTATTTGGCGGCCAAGGCGACAACTCGATCCGAGCCGGGGCCGGCGCGGACAGTCTCGTTGGCGGTGAGGGGAAAGACGGTCTGTCGGGCGGCGCCGGCATCGACACGCTCACGGGCGGAGCGGATCACGACAGGTTCTATTTCGATGTCGCCGGCTTCGATGGCGAGAATGCAGCCGGCGGTGGCCCGCGCGATTGGATCGCCGACCTCAACTGGACGGAAGACTTCGTTGCCACCGCAACTCAGGTGACCTTTGCCGCCAATCTGGGGGCCTTCTCGCAGCCGAACCTGGCGGCGACCGCCAATGTCGCCATCTCGGCCGCGTATGCCATGGCGGGTGACAGCACGGCCATGGTTGCGGCCCAGTTCACGTTCGGTGGGCGCACCTTCCTGGCAATCAATCAGGACGGCGCCTACAGCTCATTCGATGACGCCACCGACGTGCTCGTCGACATCACCGGAGCCATCGGATCAATCGCCGCAAACAGGTTCATGACGCCGTAGAGGCCGGCAGGTTCTCCGGAATGTTTTGAGTACTGCCTATCGCGAGCAAGGGGCCGCCGGGGTATCCCGGCGGCGCCACGATGGCTTTGCGAGGTAGTTCGGGCGGTAGAATTCTCGCCACTTCCGCAGCGTCCGATCGTAGACTTGGCAAGCCTCCATTGCGGTCTTCGGCGTCGGCGCGCTAGACCTTATCCATGAACAACCGTCCGTCCGATCGACTGGCTATCGCGGTGGCGCAGCTCAATTCGACCGTCGGCGACGTCGCCGGCAATGCCGAAAAGGTGCGCCAAGCGCGCGCGCAGGCGGCGCGCGATGGTGCCGACCTGGTGGTGTTCCCCGAACTCTTCATCGCCGGCTATCCGCCCGAGGACCTCGTGCTCAAGCCGGCCTTTCAGGCGGCCTGCCGCGCTGCCGTCGAGGCGCTCGCGCGCGAGACCGCGCAGGGTGGACCGGCCCTGCTGGTCGGCACCCCCTGGGTCGAGAACGAGAAGCTGCACAACGCGGTGGCGCTACTGGAGGAGGGCCGCATCAGCGCGCTTCGCTTCAAGGTCGATCTGCCGAACTACGGCGTGTTCGACGAGAAGCGGGTATTCGCGCCGGGACCGATGCCGGGCCCGTTGAATTTCCGCGGCGTGCGCCTGGCGGCACCGATCTGCGAAGACATCTGGGGCGAGGACGTGGTCGAATGCCTGGCCGAGACGGGCTCCGAGCTCATGGTCGTTCCCAACGGCTCGCCCTATTGGCGCGACAAGGACGACGTGCGCCTCAACGTCGCGATTGCGCGGGTGACGGAAAGCGGGCTGCCGATCCTCTATGTGAACCAGGTGGGCGGTCAGGACGAGCTGGTGTTCGACGGCGCCTCGTTCGCGATTCACGCCGACCGTTCGCTGGCGCTGCAGTTGCCCGCGTTCCGCGAGTGCGTCACGACCGTGCGCTGGTCGCGCTCAGGCAACAGCTGGCGCTGCGAAGGCCCGATCGTCCCGCTCGAGGAACGCGACCAGGCCGACTATGCGGCCTGCGTGCTGGGTTTGCGCGATTACGTCGACAAGAACCGCTTTCCCGGTGTGGTGCTGGGGCTCTCCGGCGGCATCGATTCGGCCGTCTGCGCCGCGATGGCGGTCGACGCGTTGGGGCCCAAGCGCGTGCGTTGCGTGATGCTGCCCTATCGCTACACAGCGCAGGAATCCTTGACCGACGCCGCGCAGGTCGCCCAGACGCTCGGCGTGCAATACGACGTGGTGTCGATCGAGAGCGCCGTGCAGGGCCTCGAGCAGGCGTTGGCGCCGCTGTTTGCCGGCACGCCGCGCGGCATCACCGAGGAGAACCTGCAGTCGCGCGCACGCGGCACCATCCTGATGGCGATCTCCAACAAGTTCGGCCTGATGGTGGTGACGACTGGCAACAAGTCGGAAATGTCGGTCGGGTACGCCACGCTCTATGGCGACATGAACGGTGGCTTCAATCCGATCAAGGACCTCTACAAGACCGAGGTCTATCGTCTGGCGCGCCTGCGCAACTCCTGGAAGCCGGACTGGGCGCATGGTCCTGATGGGCCGGTCATCCCGGAGAACATCATCACGCGCGCGCCGAGCGCCGAGCTCGCCGAGAACCAGAAGGACCAGGACACGCTGCCGCCCTATGACGTGCTCGATCAGATCCTGGAACGACTGGTCGAAAGCGAGGAGGCGGTCGCCCACATCGTTGCGGCAGGCTTCGACCGCGACCTGGTGGTGAAGGTCGAGCGCATGCTCAATCTGGCGGAATACAAGCGGCGCCAAGCGGCGCCCGGGGTCAAGGTCACGCTGCGGAACTTCGGCCGCGATCGACGATATCCGATCACCAACGCCTTCCGCGATCCCGGCACGCCGCTGCTGAAACCTGATGCTTCGCTGCTGGCGCGCCAGGCGACCGCGAAGGCTGATTCGTTCGATCTATAGATCGGATCGTCAACGCGCGATGAAGGGCGGTCCGACGGCGCGGATCGACTTCTTCCCCTGCTCGGCTGGCGGGGGGGCTGGCGCGGCGGCCGCAGCGGGCGCGGGTTGCGTTGCATCCGGTAGCGGAGCTGCGGTGACGGGCGTCGGCACCGCGCTGCCGGCGGCGCTCGCGCCGCCAGCGGACGTCGGCGCGCTGATGTCGGTCGGACTGGCGACGGGACCCTGCGGCCTCGCCTCGGCTTTCCCCGCACGGGTCTGCTTGCCGGCCTTGGTCGCCGGATCGGGCTTCGGCTGTGCCAATGCCTTCGCGGTCTCGTCCGTCACGATGATGTCGCCGCGCTCCACCGTGGTGTCGTCGAGGTGCTTGAGCGCCTCGGCCCAGCTCTCGCCGGGCCGCTTGCAGCTGCAGGCGGGATTGAACTCCTGCCGATATTTGAACGCGTTGGGCAGGCCCGTATAGGGCTGGCCGCTGACCGACACGGCCTGGTTAACGTCCTCGCCCGGATTGCGATAGGTAAACAGCATGACCTCGGAGGCCGGGCACATGCGCTGGCAGGCCTGTTCGTCGTCGCGGAACTTGGCCTGGCTGGCCGAATAGGAAACCGGGAAATAGAATCCGTCGCAGGTCCGCACGCAGATCGTGCGGAAGGTCGAGGTCTGGTCGCTCGGCGTCAGGTCGCCCGACCCGAACGGAGAGCCGGCGTTGTTGCCGCCGCCGCGGCCGCCGCCGAACAGCGTCTCGAAGAACCCGCGCGGCTGTGCCGGTGCCGCGGCGGTGCGGTATTGCGGCCCGCAGTCGTTTTGGCCGAGCGCCATCAGGATCTGGCGACGCTGCCCATCAGCGGCGCCGCCGCCGCTGCGCAACGCCTGCAGGTCGGAATTGAGCCGATCGAGATTCGCGCGCATGCGCTGAATGCGATTGTTGAGGTCGTCGCACTGGGGCGGCTGGCTGCGGCCGAACAGAAAGAAGCCGGATCCTTCGCAGCCGGTGCGCTTGGCCTGCGCCACCGTACGGTCGAGCTCGCCCTGTTGTGCCTGGAACGCCTCCTCGTAGCGGCGGATCTGCTCGGCGCGCGGATCGCCGCCTAGACCGGCCAGTTGCGCTTCCAGCCGGGCACACACCGGATTCTGCGGTGGGGGCGCCATGCCGACTGGCGGTGTCGATTGCGCCCAGGCATCGACCGCCATGGCGGCAAGGACGGCAAGCGGTCCGCCGGCTCGCAGCAGTCTGAAGATCATCGTCGATACCACCGGTCCCGGCCGCCCCTTCGGCCGCCGCCGATAAGGCCGGGCAAAGTTGACCAAAGTGTAAATCATTGCAGCCCCTTGTCGCAACATGTTTTTCGACTGGATCAGCGCGACCCGCAAGGCTTTTCTTGCCGGCGTCAGCGGCGGGTCTCGGCGCGCAGGTTCCACAGGATGCCGGCGATGATCACGGCGGCGCCGGCGAATACGAAGCTGTCCAACGCCTCGTCGTAGATGAGCCAACCCGCGAGCGCGATCAATGGGATGCGAAGAAAGTCGAGGGGCACCACCACGGTGGCCTCGCCGGCGCGGAACGCATTGGTGAGGCAGAGGTGCGATGTCAGCCCCGCCACGGCTACGGCCAGGACCGCCGGCATGTGCATCAGATCGAGCTTGCCGAGGAACCACGGATCGCTGGAGGCAAGCGCCATCGGCAGTTGCATCCAGTTCATCCAGAACAGGATCGCGAATGTGGTGACCGTCCCGGTCAGCTTCTTGGTCACGATGAGGGTGATCGCAAAGCCGACGGCGGCAGCAAGCATGATCAGCACCGCCGGTCGGAAGCTTTCCATCCCCGGTCGCACGATGATCAGCACGCCGAGGAAGCCGAGCACGACGCTGCCGGCGCGGGCCACAGACATGCGTTCCTTGAGCAGCGGAACGGCGAGCAGCGCGACCCACGCCGGCGTGGTGAACTCCAACGCGAACATGGTGGCCAGCGGCAGCAGTGTCACGCTGAGCGCCCAGGCATACTGGGCGGCAAAATGCACGCTGTTGCGCACGAAGTGCAGGCCCATGCGCCGGAACGCCAGGGCACCGCGCAGCTCCGGCCAAATCGCCGTGAGGGCGGTCAGGATCAACGCCCCCGAGGCGCTGCGGATGGAGAGGATCTCGGCGATGCTCAGCGCGTCGGCGAGCGCGCGCACCGCCAGCGCCATTGCGCAGAACGATAACAGGGCGCCGGTCATCCACAGGATGACGCGACCGAGGTGGGTATGAGTCACGACAGGAACGGGTTGCGTTGTCGTTGGGGTGCGGGTGTGCCGATTCGTTCTTGTGTTGGCGGCCGCTCATCGCAAGCCGTCGCGAATAGTCCGCGTCGCCGGATTCCCTATTCGGCGTCGGGCTGATTCTCCGGCCGTGCCTTGTCGAAGGCGGGGAGCTTGAGGCAGGCGGCGTCGATCGCCGTGATCTTCGGAAACCGATCGAGCGGCACCTTGAAACGTCGCGCATTGGCGACCTGCGGCACGAGGCAGATGTCGGCGAGCGTGACACGCGCGCCGAATGCGTAAGGGCCCCCGGGCAGCATCACCTCGAGCGCTTCGAAGCCGGTGAGGATCCAGTGGTGGTACCAGGCATCGATCTTCGCCTGCTCCTGGCCGAACGCCGATTTGATGTAGCGGAGCGGACCCACATTGTTGAGGGGATGGATGTCGCAGGCGATCGCCTGCGCGGCCGCGCGCACTTTCGCGCGCTCCACCGGATCGGCCGGCAGGAACGGCGGCTCGGGATGCGTTTCGTCGAGATAGTCGATGATGGCCAGCGATTGCGTCAGCACCTCGCCGCTCGGCAGCTCGAGCGCCGGCACCCGCATCTGCGGATTGACCGCCTTGAATTCCGCGCCGAACTGCCGGCCCCCATCCTTGCTCAGATGGATGGAAACGGTCTCGTAGGCGAGGCCCTTCAGGTTGAGGGCGATGCGCGTGCGATAGGCCGCCGACGACCGAAAAAAGGAATAGAGTTTCACGCGCCCTCCTCGTCATGCGGCCGATCCACCGGCCTTTTCGTCGCCACCTGAGGCTCGGTGGCGGTGCTGCGCTGTCCCGAACGGAGCGTCTCGGCCACGAGCGCGGCCGAGCGCTCGATCAATTGCGTCAGCGCGCGATCGAACGCAATGCGGTCGTGCGGCTCCAGCACCTCGACCAGCCGTGCGGCGAACTCCAGCGCGCTCGGGGCGAGATCCTCGTAGATCGTGCGCCCCGGTGCCGCGAGCGAGAGGAAGGATTCGCGCAGATCGTCGCGATTGGCGCGGCGGGCCACGAACTTGCGCTTCTCCAACTGGGCGACCGCACGCGAGACTTTCGTCTTGTGCATGTGGGTGTGCTCGCCGATCTGTTTCGCGGTCATCACGCCGTACTGGCCGAGCGTGACCAGTACGCGCCATTCCGGCACCCCGATGGCGTATCGCTCGGCATAGATGCGCGACAGGGCCTGCGACACGAGATTGGCCACAACGTTGAGCCGATAAGGAAGGAACTCCTCGAGCCGCAGCGGCGCCGCGTGGCCGCTCTCGTCTGCACCGTCGGCCGATGGATGATCGGCTGCATCCTCGGGAATCATCGCCGCCCGCACATGCCGTGAGGCCGCCATCGCGTTGCGGCCAGTTTGGCCGAACATGGCGGAACTTTCCACGACGCGCAATAAAGGCGCGTCCATCGGATTTGGCATGTTCGGGCCGGGGCGTCGCGGCGGATCGGGCGGTTGCAGGGGAGGGCGACATTGGTTACAATTGCAACAAATCGCCGCAGGTGACCCGATCACACGAGGTGATCCCCATGAACGAGCTCATTGCATCCCCCGTCCTCGATCAACGCGCGAGGACCCAGCCCGGCGCATCCGCCATTGCGACGGGTTACATGTCGGGCTTCGCCAACAGTTTCGAGACCGAGGCCTTGTGCGGCGCCCTGCCGGTCGGCCGCAACTCGCCGCAACGCGTGAGCTACGGCCTCTATGCCGAGCAGCTGTCGGGCTCGCCCTTCACGGCGCCGCACGCGTCCAACCAGCGCACCTGGCTCTACCGTATCCGACCGACGGTCCGGCACACCGGACGCTTTCGCAAGATCGACCGCGGCAGGATCCGCACTGCGCCCGAGCGCGACGAAAGCGAGCTGCCGATCGGGCCGTTGCGCTGGGGCCCGCTGCCGCTGCCGAGCGAGCCCCTCACGTTCGTGACCGGGCTCACCACGATCACCACGGCGGGCGATGCCGAAACCCAGGCCGGGATGGCGAGCCATGTCGCGTTCGTCACCCGCTCGATGGAGCGCGAGCATGTCTTCAATGCGGACGGCGAGCTTCTGGTCGTGGCGCAGCACAACAGTCTGCGCTTCCGCACCGAGCTCGGCGTGATCGAGATCGAGCCGGGCGAGATCTGCGTCATCCCGCGCGGCGTGATCTTCCGGGTCGAACTGGTCGACGGACCGGCGCGCGCCTACGTGTGCGAGAATTACGGCGGCGCCTTCACGTTGCCCGAGCGGGGGCCGATCGGCGCCAACTGCCTCGCCAATCCGCGCGACTTCCTCACGCCTGTTGCGGCCTACGAGGATGTCGAGGAGCCTTGCACCTTGCTGGTCAAATGGGGAGGCGAGCTGTTTGCGACCGACCTTCCCCATTCGCCGCTCGACGTCGTCGCCTGGCACGGCCGCTACTACCCGTACAAGTACGATCTGCGGCGCTTCTGTCCGGTCGGCGCGTTGTTGTTCGACCATCCCGATCCGTCGATCTACACGGTGCTCACCTCGCCGTCGGAGACGCACGGCACCGCCAATATTGACTTCGTCATCTTTCCCGAGCGCTGGCAGGTGGCCGAGAATACGTTCCGGCCGCCTTGGTATCATCGCAACCTCATGTCGGAGTTCATGGGGCTGATCTACGGCGTGTACGATGCGAAGCCGGAAGGGTTCGTGCCCGGCGGCATGAGCCTGCACAACCAGATGCTGCCGCACGGGCCCGACCGCGATGCGTTCGAGCGTGCCAGCACCGCCCAATTGAATCCGGTGAAGCTCGAGCACACGCTGGCCTTCATGTTCGAGACGCGGTTCCGCCAGCGCGTGACCCGCTATGCCGCGGCTTCGCCGGCGCGGCAGGACGACTATGCGGATTGCTGGAGCGGGCTGGCCAAGCACTTCGATCCGCGCAGGCCGGACCCGGCATGAATAAGCTCGCCTCCTTCGGCGAGTAGCGAATGGCGAGTAGCGAACAAGGCCACGATGTGGTTGGCTATCGCCATTCGCCTATCGCTATTGGCCATCCCATGAGCGAGCCGCCCCGTCTCCTCATTCCCGCCCTGGGCAAGGTCTACGCGCGGCTCGCGCCCTTGACCGAGGCGCTGGTGCGTCTCGTTGCGGGCCTTTCGTTCGTCCCGCACGGGTATCCGAAGCTGTTCGGCAATGTTGAAGCGATGGCCGAGTGGTTCGAGGAGCAGGGGTTCGAGCCCGGCCTGTTGTGGAACTACCTGGTCGGCACGGTCGAGGTCTTCGGCGGTCTCTGTCTTGCCCTCGGTCTCGCGACCCGCGTGGTGGCCGTGCCGATCCTCGGGTTTCTCGCCACGGCCGTCGTCTATCACAGCCAATTCGGGTTTCTATGGAACCTGAAGGGGTTCGAATATCCGCTGTTCTGGTCGGTCGTGGTGCTCCATTTCCTGGTGCGCGGCGGCGGCCCCTATTCGGTCGACGCGGCGCTTGGCCGGGAGCTCTGACGGCGCGCCTCGCGCGCGAAGCGCGCCGTCACACCACCGCGCGCAGCGCTGCCAGCATCTCCGTGCAGGTCCGGGCACAATCCTCGCAGGCCTGTGCGCACACGCGGCAGTGCCGGTGGACGTCGCCGTGTCGGCGGCATTCATCCGCGCATGCCCGGCAGGCGGCGGTGCAGACGCTGAGCTGGGCCTCCAGCACCTGGCGGCTGGATCCGGCCTTCGATCGTGCGACGACCGAGCCGGTGGCAAGGCAGATCGCCGCGCAATCGAGATTCTGCCGGATGCAGGCGAGCAGCCCTTCGATGTCGCGCTCCGACACGCATGCATCGGCGCACGCTGTGCAGTTCCCGGCGCAGGTGAAGCAGTTTTCGATGCAGCGGCTCATCGTGTCCGGGTGTGCGGGCCGCCCGGGGTGTGATCGGAGCGTGGCTTCGACGCTAGGCATCATCGGCTCCCGATAGGCGTTTTCGGATCGCGGGGGCAACCCCTCGCGACCGTGTTGGTTCCGGGAACTTTTCCGATTTGCCGAGGCAGGATCGCCGTCGTTCCGCGGCTTGCCGCCGTCGTCCCGCGGCTTGCCGCCCGGCGGGCCGTTCAGGTTCCGGTCGGCCGTTGGCGCTCTGCCGGCTCGCACGCGCGCTCTAGCACCTGGCGAACCTTGCTGGCGAGTGCTTCATACGTGAACGGCTTGGTCAGCAGGGGTTCTTCGAGGTCGACGCGATCCTGCAGCACCATGGTGCGGGAGTAGCCGGTTGCGTACAGCACCTTGAGATCGGGCCGCCGCTTCTGCGCTTCGCGCGCAAGGTCGCGTCCGTTCATGCCGCCGGGCAGGACCACGTCGGTGAACAGCAGCGCCACCTCAGGATTGCGCTCGAGCAGGCGTAGCGCGCCGGTTCCATCGCGCGCCGCAAGCACACGGTGGCCGGCCTCCCGCAGCACCTCGCTGGTGAAGCGCGCCACCTCCTCGTCGTCCTCCACCACCAGCACCGTTTCTGGGGACTGCCGTGCGAGCGGCGGCGAGGCGGGAACGTCCTCTTCGGCCGCATCCGCGCGCTTGCCGCGTTCCTGGTTGCGCGGGAAATACAGCTTGACCGTCGTTCCCTCGCCGACTGCGCTGTAGATCTGAATGTGGCCGCCCGACTGTTTGACGAAGCCGTAGACCATGCTCAGGCCGAGCCCGGTGCCGACCCCGCTCGGCTTGGTGGTGAAGAACGGCTCGAATGCATGTTCCAACACTTCGCGGCTCATCCCCGATCCGGTGTCGGTCACCGCGAGCATTACGTACTGGCCGGGCGGGATGCCGTCGCCGTGCGTCGCCAGATAAGCCTCATCGAGGTAGGTGTTGGCGGTTTCCACCGTCAGCCGGCCGCCTTCCGGCATGGCGTCCTTGGCGTTGACGGCGAGATTGAGGATTGCGCTCTCCAGCTGGTTGGCGTCGACCCCAGTCTTCCACAATCCGGCCGCCAGCGTCACCTCGACCGAGATCGTCTCGCCGATCGCGCGACGGATGAGCTCGGACATTCCCTGCACCAGGCGATTGATGTCGACGACGCTCACCTCGAGCGGGTGCTGGCGGGAATAAGCGAGGAGCCGGTTGACCAGCGTCACGGCGCGCTGCGAAGCTTCGCGCGCGGAGGCGAGATTGCGCTTGACGCGCGCGTCGACCTCGCCCAGCCGGAGAGCCGCGAGATCGACATTGCCGAGGATCGCGGTGAGCAGATTGTTGAAGTCGTGCGCGATGCCGCCGGTCAACCGTCCGATCGCCTCCATCTTCTGCGACTGGCGCAGCGCGTTTTCTGTCAGCTCGCGTTGGGCGACTTCCTGATTGAGCCGCGCGTGCGCGAGCGACTCGCGCCGGGTATGGCGCAGCGCAATCCACGCCAGCAAGACGATCGTGATGGTAGCCGGGATGCCGAACACGAGATGGCCGAGCATCGCCTGCATCCACTCGCCGACGACGCTGCGCGTCTCCACGCCGGCAACGACGTAGACGCCATGGCGGGGAAGCCGGCGGTAGGCGATCATCCGTTCGACGGCGTCGAACGGCGAGACCGCAGTGAGAAACCCGCTGTGCGGCGACGCCCGCAATTGAGAAAAGAACGGGGTTTGCGGAGGCAGCTGGCCCGGGCGCGCGCCGAGCGGCGGATGGCGGGCCAGGATGATGCCGTCTTCGCGCACGAGCGCCGCAAAGGTGCTCGGCCGGAACGGCAGCGTCGCGTAATACTCGGCGAAATACTCCGGCGCGATCGCCGTCGTCATGGTGCCGCGGAACTCGGATCCCCCTGACGGGTCCGGCCGGCGGCGGGAAATGACGATCACCCTCCGGTCCGCCACGCGCGACTGGATGACACCGCTGATCAGAATTCCGGAGTTGGGATTCCGCCGGTGATCCATGAAGAAGTCCCGGCCGGACAGATCGGCCTGGTGCGGCATGGGAAAGATGGTGCCCGAGACCAGCGGCCGGCCGTCGCGATCGACGACTAGGATATCGCGCAGCTGCGGCAGGTTGTCGGTCAGCGACTTCAGACGGGCGTGATACTCCGCTTCCGACTCGATGATCTGCTCGTCGGAGACGCCGTCGAACAATTCATCCGTGTAGCGTGCGGTGAGCTCGAACGTTTCGAACACTTTCAGCGCGTGCTCGTAGACGACCCCCAGCATCGTCTCGAGCCGCGTGCGCGCGTCCTTGAAATGCTGCTGATAGGCGAGCGCGGCAATTCCGGCGAAGATCACGATCGGCAGAATGATCGATGCGGCGAGCAGCGCGCGCAGGGCTCGCTCGGCATTTCCGGCGCCGGTCGTCCGCCCAGGCTCAACGGGGCCCGTCGGTTCGACCCTGCGGGAACGAATTAGCCCGTCCATGAATCGCCGTTGATTTCGGGGAAGCGGCGACAACCATCAATTAGTACGATGAATGGGAAAAAAGTCAACGCGAGCGCTCGGGGCCGGGGCCGGCCGGCCGCCGCCGCAGTGGCCCCTGCATTCGCTCGTACGGCCCTCGTATTGGCAGCACCTTGTTCCCATATGGCGACCGAGCAAAGGAGTTCTCCATGCCCGTCCTGCCCGGTTTTTCCGTTGCCACTGTCGTGCTGACACTGGTGCTGCTTGCGGATTTTTCCCGCAGCGCCGGGGCCGCCGACGAGCCCGATCTGATCTTCCGCAAGTCCACTGTGTTTCACTGGGTCTCGCCCAACGACAAGCTCGCGACCTACGCGATCGACGATCCCGTGGTGGAGGGCGTCGCCTGCCATTTCACCGTGCCGGAGAAGGGCGGGTTCAAGGGCTGGATCGGCGTCGCCGAGGAGGTCTCCGACATCTCGCTATCCTGCCGCCAGGTCGCCCCGATCCGTTTCAAGGCGAAGTTCGAGCAGGGCGACGACGTGTTCCGCCAGCGGCGCTCGCTGCTCTTCAAGAAGATGCAGATCGTGCGCGGCTGCGACGCCAAGCGCAACGTGCTCGTCTACATGGTCTATTCCGACCGCATCATCGAGGGCTCGCCGAAGAATTCGACCTCGACGGTTCCCATCATGCCGTGGGGCGGCGCGGACCAGATCGCCAAGTGCGCCGACTGGGTCGAGAAGTGACGCGCTGCCTTAGCGCCCGCACTCGATGGCGATGAAATCCTCGCACCGGCCCTGGCAGGTCGGGGCCTGCGCCGGCACCGCGCCGGTGATCTCGGCGCGCTCGATCCGCCGGAACGTCAGCGCCTCGGCGAAATCCTGCGCGCGGCAATAGGCCGCGGCGATGGCCTTTCCGCAGCTGGCGCCGCTCGCGAGGCACCGGTCGATACCGTACCCATCCGCATTGGTGACGACGACGAAGACGCGCGTTTCAGCCTGTGCCGGCGTAGCGGTTGCCGCCGTGGCGGCCAGAAGGGCACCGGCGAGCCGGAGGAGCGAGGGCTTGCGCATCGACACGTCTCCGCACGATCAGGGGCGGATCGTGAAGATGCGAAGGAATCCGTTACCAGGGCGTTAACCGCCGTGGCGTCCGCGTCGAGAGGGGGTTCGATCAGTGAAGGATGATGCCGCGCTCGCGCACCGGGCCGAACAGGTCCCATCCGTCGAGCGGACGGCTGTGGCCGGGAAGAAAGATCGGGCCACCATGGCCGAACGCGGGCTCGCCGAGGAGCTGTTCCAGGCTGGGAAGGACCACGACGAGGCGCGCCCGACGCTGGCTGGTCTCTTCGACGGTCTGCAGCTCGAGCTGCAGGCTCGACTTGCGCGTGGTTCCGAAGCTCATGACGCGTCCCGGCAGGTTCGGACGGTCCTGACCCGCCCTTGTATCTTTGACGTCCGCAGATCGAACTACGTTCAAAGTCTGGCAGTTCCTGCCCGATTGCTGCCAAATTCCGGTTAAGATCAGTAGGATAACAGCGAACATCGTTAATTTCGCGGCACCCCGCCTCAAAGGTGTGTTTGTCCTCTCTTGACGCCGTGGCCGCTCTCAACGCATTGTCCGCCGCCATGAGCGGCCTGAGCGTATTCGACGGCATTTGCCGGGGGATTATTGGCTAGCGGAAACGCTGGCGTGGGCCGTCTTTTCTCCTGATCGAGACCCAAGGGACGCCCGGCCAGCAGCGGCCGGGGTGTCCAATGGATCTGACGCTTTACGACACGTTGACCCGCGAGAAGCGGCCGTTCGAGCCGCTCGATCCCGCTCGCGTGCGCCTCTATGTGTGCGGACCGACCGTCTACGACTTCGCCCATATCGGCAATGCGCGGCCGGCGATCGTGTTCGACGTGCTTTTTCGGCTGCTCCGCCGCGTCTACGGGGCCGAGCACGTGACCTACGTGCGCAACATCACCGACGTCGACGACAAGATCAACGCACGCGCGGCGCAGGAATACCCCGACGTGCCGCTCAATCAGGCGATCCGCCAGGTCACCGAGCAAACCGAGGCGCAGTTCCACGACGACGTGGATGCGCTCGGATGCCTGCGCCCGACCGTCGAGCCGCGCGCGACCGAGCACATCGCGGAGATGAAGGTCCTGATCGAGCGGTTGGTCGCGAGCGGATGCGCCTATGCGGCCGACGGCCATGTCCTGTTCCACGTCCCGTCGATGCCGGACTACGGCAAGCTCGCCCGCCGCTCGCTCGACGAGATGATCGCCGGCGCGCGCGTGGACGTCGCGCCCTACAAGCGCGACCCGCAGGACTTCGTGCTGTGGAAGCCGTCGAAGCCGGGCGAGCCGGCCTGGCCGTCGCCGGCCGGGTTGACGGCGCCCGGCCGTCCCGGCTGGCACATCGAGTGCTCGGCGATGTCGTGGAAGCACCTGGGCGAGACGTTCGACATCCACGGCGGCGGCATCGACCTGGTGTTTCCGCACCACGAGAACGAGATCGCCCAGTCGCGTTGCGCCTTCCACGCCCCGCTCATGGCGAGGTTCTGGATGCACAACGGCTTCCTCCAGGTGGAAGGCGAGAAGATGTCGAAGTCGCTCGGCAATTTCGTCACCATCCGCGAGCTGTTGCAGGACTGGCCGGGCGAGGCGATCCGGCTCGCCATGCTGCAGACGCACTACCGCCAGCCGATCAACTGGACCGAAGCCGGCTTGCGCGAGGCGCGCCACCACCTCGATGCCTGGTATTCGCTGACGGCCGACGTCGATTCGGGTATGTTGTGCGCCGATGTCCTCGACGCGCTGAGCGACGACCTCAACACGCCGAAGGCGCTCGCCGCCTTGCACGAGCTCAGGGCCGAGGCCGGCAAGGGCGCCAAGGGAGCCGCCGCCTGCCTCAAGGCGAGCGCGCAGCTCATCGGGCTGCTGCAGCACAAGCCGACAGAGTGGGCCGACTGGCAGCCGCCTTCGCTCGTGATCGACCGGGCGCGCGTGGAAAGCCTGATCGAGGCGCGCAATGCCGCCCGCAGGGCGAGAAACTTCGCCGAGGCCGATCGCATCCGTGACGAGCTCAAGGCGATAGGTGTCGAGGTGGAGGACAAGAAGGACGGCACCTCCATCTGGAAAGTGAAGCGATGATGGCGCACGCGCACCCGACCTTCGCCCTGCGGCCGTTCCTGCCGGCGGACGCGCCGCTGCTCGCCGAGATCTTCCGCGCCAGCATCGAGGAACTGACCGGTGACGACTACAGCGAGGCGCAGCAGCAGGCCTGGTCGGCGGCGGCCGACGACGAGGCGGCGTTTG
Source organism: uncultured Alphaproteobacteria bacterium (assembly GCA_963777755.1). Taxonomy (GTDB): domain Bacteria; phylum Pseudomonadota; class Alphaproteobacteria; order Rhizobiales; family Xanthobacteraceae; genus DATFWC01. The sequence goes on along the minus strand of CAVZSC010000032.1, from coordinate 14,267 downwards.
CGGCGCGTCTCGCCGACGAGCTGACGCTGATCGCGACGATGGAAGGCTCGCCGGTCGGGTTCGTGTCGCTGGCGCAGCCCGATACGATCGATCTGCTGTTCGTCCATCCGGCGGTCGCCCGCCAGGGCGTCGGCACCATGCTGCTCGATGCGATCGAGCGGCTGATGGCCGGGCGCGGCGCCGCGCTTCTGACCGCCGACGTGAGCGACTCGGCGCGCGACTTCTTTGCCACGCGCGGTTATCAGCCGCAGCGGCGCAACACCGTGTCCCGCGGGGGCGAATGGCTGGCGAACACCACCATGGAGAAGCCGCTTCCGGCCAAGCGCGCCGCCGAGGGAGGCAAGGGATGAAGCGCCCCGACACGCCGTTCCCGCGCCACTGGCTCTACTACATCGCGATCAAGCTGGTGGTGATCGTCGTCGCGGTGCTGCTGGCGCTGCGCTATTTCGGGGTTTTGTGAGCAACGCCATGAGCCGCGAACGACTCTACCTGTTCGACACCACCCTGCGCGACGGCGCGCAGACTAACGGCGTCGACTTCACGCTGCACGACAAGCTCGTGATCGCCGCGATGCTGGACGACCTCGGCATCGACTACGTGGAGGGCGGCTACCCGGGCGCCAATCCGACCGACACGCAGCTGTTCGCCGAGGATCGCAAGCTCGACACGACGTTCACCGCCTTCGGCATGACCCGCCGCGCGGGACGCTCGACGTCGAACGATCCCGGTCTCGCGGCCTTGCTGGAGGCCCGCGCGGACGCCATCTGTTTCGTCGCCAAGTCGTGGGACTATCACGTGCGCGTAGCGCTCGAAACCACCGAGGAGGAAAACCTCGCCTCGATCCGCGACAGCGTGCAGGCCGCCCGGGAGAAGGGGCGCGAAGTGCTGCTCGACTGCGAGCATTTCTTCGACGGCTACAAGGCCAATCCCGCCCATGCGCTCGCCTGCGCCAAGGCCGCCTACGAGGCCGGCGCCCGCTGGGTGGTGCTGTGCGACACCAACGGCGGCGCGCTCCCCGACGAGGTCGAGGCGATCGTGACCGAAGTGGTGAAGCACATTCCGGGCGACCATGTCGGCATCCACGCGCACAATGATACCGAGCAGGCGGTCGCCAATTCGTTCGCGGCGGTGCGCGCCGGCGCGCGGCAGATCCAGGGCACGCTCAACGGCCTGGGCGAGCGTTGCGGCAACGCCAACCTCACCTCGATCATCCCCACGCTCAAGCTCAAGCCGCAATTCGCCGAAGCCTTCGAGATCGGCGTCTCCGACGCGAAGCTCAAGGAACTCGCGCAGGCCTCGCGCAAGCTCGACGAGATGCTCAACCGCGCGCCCAACCGGCACGCGCCCTATGTGGGCGACAGCGCGTTTGCCACCAAGGCAGGGATACACGCCTCGGCGATCCTCAAGGATCCGGCGACCTACGAGCACGTGCCGCCCGAGGCGATCGGCAACCGGCGCAAGGTCATGGTGTCCGATCAGGGCGGACGGTCCAACGTGCTGGCCGAGCTCGAGCGCATCGGCATCGCGGTCGACAAGAACGACGCTCGCGTGGCCCGCCTGCTCGACGAGGTCAAGGACCGCGAGGCGGTGGGCTATGCGTACGAGGCGGCGGAAGCCTCCTTCGAGCTCCTGGCGCGCCGCATCCTGGGCAAGGTGCCCGACTATTTCGACGTCGAGCGTTTCGACGTCAATGTCGAGCAGCGCTACAACGCGCTCGGCAAGCGCATCACCGTCTCCATGGCGGTGGTCAAGGTCAAGGTCGCAGGCGAGACGTTCATCTCCGCCGCCGAGGGCAACGGCCCCGTGAACGCACTCGACGTCGCGCTGCGCAAGGATCTGGGCAAGTACCAGACCTACATCGCAGGCCTGCGCCTCGCCGACTATCGCGTGCGTATCCTCAATGCCGGCACCGAGGCGGTCACGCGCGTGCTGATCGAGAGCGCGGACGACGAGGGCGAGCGCTGGACCACGGTCGGCGTGTCGGCGAACATCATCGAGGCGTCGTTCCAGGCGCTGATGGATTCGATCGTCTACAAGCTGGTCAAGTCCGGCGCGCCGGCATGATCGATCACGTCTCCGTCGCCGTGCGGGACCTCGCGGCGGCCACGCGCTTCTTTGAGACCGTGCTGGCGGCGCTCGGCCATGCCCTCCTGGTGACGCGGCCCGCGACCGTCGGCTTCGGCAAGACCTATCCGGAGCTCTGGCTCAATCATCGTCCACATATGGCGGACGTCGACGCCGACAGCGGCGCCCACATCTGCCTGCGCGCTGCCAGCACGGAGGCAGTCGATGCCTTCCACGCGGCGGCGCTCGCCGCCGGCGGCCAATCCGACGGACCGCCCGGGCTGCGGCCGCACCGTACGAACAGGTACTACGCGGCGTTCGTGCGCGACCCCGACGGCAATCGCATCGAGGCGGTCACCTTTGTGGCGGGCGAATGAGCCGCATCGCAGCCGGTCGCCTTGCGCTATCGCGATGCCGGTCCCTGCCGGCGCTCGATCGCCTCGGCGATGCGGGCGAATTCCCAGTCCCGCCATGGCATGCCGAACGTGGTCTCGGTCATGCCGAAATACATCGTCGGCTTCGCATCGGGTGACGCCGCGTAGGATCGTCGGGACGAACGGCCCAGCTTGTAGAACAACAGCTGCGCGACCCGCGTCCCCGGATAGAGCGGGAGCGGATGCGTGCCCAGGTTCTGCAGCTCGAACACGATGATCCCCTTGTGCCCGGGATGGATCAGTCCCGCGGTCGAGTGGACGTTCAAGCCCTCTCTCGCCCATCCGCTGCGTCCTTCCAGCTGGGCGCCGATATTGCCGGGAAGCTCGATGAACTCGAGCGTCGAGCCGAGCGCGAAATGGCCCGGATGCAGGATGAACGGAACCGTCGGATCGGAGATTTTCACGGTCTGATAGAAGCGCCGCACCATGTCGGGATCGACCTTGGCGGCGCGCGCGAAGCGAACGATGTCGTAATAGGGCAGCCGGTCCATCTTCTTGATGAGAAACTCGTTGCCCAGGCGAAGATCGAGCGTCGGACCGAGCTGATCGGCGCTGATGATGGGCGAGACCTTCACCTCGCCCGAGCGGAGCGCGAGCAGCACTTCCAGGTCGGTCAGGATGGAGCTTCCATCGCGCGCGACGGTGTCCGCCATGCGGGCCTCCTATTTCGCCTGCTGCAGGAAGGCGGCGATCTCCCGCACTTCCAGCGACTTGCTCACCGTCCCGTCCAGGCGCCGCAGGTAGAGCTCCAGCTCCCGGGCGAATTGCGCGTCCGCAAGCCCCGTTCGGGCGGCAAAAATCTCGTGCATGCTGTCCCTGAGCGAAGGCACGCGATCGCCCGCACCGCGGCGTTCCTCGCCGCCCGGCTCGGACGGCACGAGATCGCTGAGGTGAAGAATGCACGCGGTCGTGATGTCGAAAACGTCGTTGGGGGCTTCCACGAGATCGGCGACCTGCTTCTCGAAGTCCTTCGCCTCGATGCCGCAGCCGGATGGATCGTCGGTTCGGGCGCCGCGCCGCGACGTCGCGATGAACTCGCCGCTGGCAAATCGCGTGCGCAGGTGACGGATGTGCGAAGGGTTGGCCGCATAGGGAGCACCGAGCATCGCCCGGTATGTGCGGCTGTCCGCTATGGCGTCGGCCATCTGCATGACGACCTCATTCGCCGGAAAAGCGGACGCCTCCCGCCGCGTCGCAACATGCCGAAGTGCATCGGACCCGCGTTCGGCATCGAGGCCCGCGCGCAGGGCGCGTCTCGCCGTGAGCGCTTCGTCGAATGCGCCGAGGAACGCCGCGTTGGTCAGTTCGAGCCGCCGACGGATGTAGTCCATCCGCGCATCCGGCGAGGGATGCGGTTCGGTCGGGATACAATGGGGCTCCACCGTCCAGCTGAGGCAGAATTCGACGAAGGACACGTAATACTGCGGCCCGATCAGGTCCGACGCCAGCAGGTCGCACGCGATCTCCTCGATCCAGCTCTCGCTCAAGACGGTTTGCATTGGGCCGGGCAACTGACCGAAGGACGCGGTGGAAACGACCTCGGCTTTCACCCCCGCATGGGCGATGACCGAACGGCAAAGCTCACGCACGAGATTGCCCCAGAACATGACGTTGCCCTGCTCGATCATCGGAATGGTCAGGACGTTCTCCAGGCTCGAGAAGCGTTCGGCGCCGCCCTTCGGCTCGATCTCGGCGGAGGTCGGAATGCCGGCGAAATCGTAATCGGACGTGGAGATGACGGTGAACGTATCCAACACGTCCGTTTCGATGCCGACGCGCCGCCGGGCGTCGGGCGACAGCTGTCGCGCCGCGCGGCGCAGGAAATGCCCGATCTCGGAGTGGATCCATGCGCGCGGGACGACCGCCAGCTTGGCATGCAGGGACAGGTGGCAGCGCAGATGCTCGTCGATGATGCGGCCTTCCGTGGCCGCCGCCTTGGCGAGGGAGAGAGCGCGGTCGGTCCTCAGGTCCGCATAGGTTGCCCGCACCTCGGCGAGATGCGCGAGCGTTTCGTGCTCGAGGCGTGCGAGCACCGGAGGCACCTGCTCCCAGTTGCCGGTCTCGAACGACGTCGACTTGAGGAAGGCAAAGATCCGGACCGCCCGTTCGCCGACATGAACGAGCCAATCCGCCAGGAAGGACCGGTATCGTTCGAGATCCGTCACAGACGTTCGATGATGTCGCTCACGCCTTCCTTCGCGGTCTCCTCGATCGGCGCGACCGAGGCGCGTAGCTTCGGCAAAATGTCCTCGATGCGTTCGCACACGTGATAGAGGAACTGGTCGGCCGAATGGATGAAGCCGTATCCGTCCATGTGGCTGAACAGCTCGAGCAGCGGGTCCCAGAATCCCCGGATGTTGGCCAGGAGGATCGGCTTCTTGTGGCGGCCGAGCTGTGCCCAGGTCATCTGCTCGATGACCTCTTCCAGCGTGCCGATGCCGCCCGGCAGCGCAACGAAGGCATCCGCCCGCTCGAACATGACGCGCTTGCGCTCATGCATATCGCGCGTGATGATGATCTCCTGCGCCTCTAGCAGTTTCCTCTCGCGTGAGCTCAGGAACTCGGGGATGACTCCGGTGACTTCGCCCCCGTTCTCGATGACGGAGCGCGCGAGCGCCCCCATCAGCCCGAGCGAGCCGCCGCCATAGACCAGCCGAATCCTGTCCCTTGCCAGGACCTCGCCGAACTCCCGGGCTGCCGCCTCAAAAGCCGGATCGGTCCCGGGTCCCGACCCGCAATAGACACAAATAGTCCGAATCGTACTCATAGTGCGGATGTGGCAATGACCGCCCCGCCGCGTCAAGGCGGGCGCCCGGTGGATGTGGCTGCCGAATCAGGAGTTCCGGATGAGAGATGGCGCGCTCTATGGCGCGATGTTCGGCGCAGGGCTCGCGACCGCCCTGCTGGCCGGCGCCATGCTGGGCGAACTGGGGCTCTCGCCGGGAGAGATCGGGCGAAGCGCGCCTCCCCCCGCGGTCATCCGCACGGAGCCCCCGGGATCCTCGACACCAGCGGAGAGGCCCGCCGCCGCAATCGTCGCGCCGACGCTTGCGCCGGCGGAACGGCCGGTCACGGAGGCGACAGGCGGTGTGGCCATTACGCCGGCACCGCAGGCCGAAACGTCCGCCGGCGCGACCAGCCCGCCGCCGCTCGAGCGGGCGGAACGGCCGGTCACGGAGGCGACAGGCGGTGTGGCCATTACGCCGGCACCGCAGGCCAAAAGGTCTGCCGCCGCGACCAGCCCGCCACCGCTCGAGCGGGCGGAACGGCCGGTCACGGAAGCGCCGGCCGCTGCGGCGATCGCGCCGGCATCGCGCGACGGTGCCGCGACACCGGCTGTGCCCCCTGCGGCTTCGCCCGTCCCGCGTGCGCCGGCAACGCGCCTCATCGACGACCCGCCGGCCAGGGCGGCCCGATCCAGCCGCGCTTCGCTCCGCGATCGTGCGCGCCCTCGGCTGCCGCAGGCGTATGCCGCGCTGCCCCTGGCGCATTCGCCGTTCGCGCCTGCATCGATCGATCGCCGGTTCCCGGCGCCCTTCGCCCTGCCGTCCCTGGCGAACCGCCTCAGCCTCACTCCCGCGCCGCTGTCCTCGCTGGCTCCGCTCGACCGGCAGCCGGCACGAATGCCACCCGCCGCCGGCTCGACCCCTCTTCTGCCCGATCGGACCCTCTCGCCGATCGCGGCTGGCGACCCGGCGCGGACGCTTCCGGCGGAACGCCAGGTCCGGGCTGCCGCGGCCGGCGCGGTGGCGAAGCTCATGCATCCGGAGGCGCCCGCCGCTGCCCGGCCCGACCGCGCCGCGGCGCCGCCGCTGGTGAGCGACAAGGCCATCGTGGCGGCGGTGGAAACGAAGGCAGCGCACTTCGCCGCGGTCGACACCAGGGAGCCCGCGCCGGCGCCGTCTCGAACTCGATCAGGGCGCGCGTGTGCCGGAGGGCGCGCGTGCGCCGGGCGCCGCCGGCAAGCCCGCGCCGCCGCGTCGCCGCGTCGCCATTGCGGAACCTGACCATGCGCCCGAGCCGGCCGGGCGGCGTGCCCGGGCCTCGCGCCTGCAGCGTGAGCGGGCCGCAAGCGGCACGGTTCGCGTCGGCCGCGGTCCGGATGTGTCGGTCATCTATGGGACCGAGCCCTATCGGGAATTCGCTCCCGGGCCGGTCCTGATCCGGATCCATCGTTCGCGCGCGGGCTCCCGCAACGGCCCGGTGCGGACGAGCCGCATCCCGCTCTATTGACGGCCACCCCGGTTCCTGTGCTCCCCGGGATGATCGGCGGCGGCAAAAACCCTATATGAGAGACATTCCAGACAGCCGATCCTGCGAATCGGCCCCGCCGGGCATCCATGACCGATATTCAGGCTGAGCCTTCGATCGATCTCCCTCCGCGCGTTCTGACCGAGCGGGGGACGCTCTTCACCACGCTCGTCCATCTGTGGCCATACATCTGGCCGGCGGATCGGGTGGACCTGAAACGGCGGGTCGTGCTGGCGATGCTCCTGCTGGTGCTCGCCAAGCTCGCCACGATCGCGGTCCCGTTTACGTTCAAATGGGCGACCGATGCGCTGGCCGGGCAGGGCGGTGCGACGGATTCGGGCGATTGGCTCGTCTGGGTCCTGGCGGCGCCGGTGGCCATGACGGTCGCCTATGCGGCTACCCGCATTCTCATGGCGGCGCTGACGCAGCTGCGCGACGGTCTGTTCGCCAACGTGGCGATGCATGCGGTGCGGCGTGTCGCCTACCGGACGTTCGAGCACATGCACCAGCTGTCGCTGCGCTTTCACCTCGAGCGCAAGACCGGCGGGCTGACCCGCGTGCTCGAGCGGGGGCGAAACGGCATCGAGACGATCGTGCGCATGGTGCTGTTGCAGGTCGCGCCCACCATCATCGAGGTCGCCCTGATCGTGGCCGTGCTGCTGTACCAGTTCGACTGGCGCTACGTGGCGGTGATCGTCGTCATCGTGGTTCTCTACATGGGGTTCACCTACCACGCGACCGAATGGCGCATCGGCATTCGCCGCAAGATGAACGACAGCGATACCGACGCGAACACCAAGGCGATCGACTCGCTCTTGAACTACGAGACGGTCAAGTATTTCAGCGCCGAGGAGCGTGAGGCGCGTCGCTACGACCGCTCCATGGCGCGCTACGAGGACGCGAGCGTGAAGTCCTACGTGTCGCTCGCGGTGCTCAACACCGGCCAGGCGGCGATCTTCACCGCCGGTCTCGGAGCCGTGATGGTGCTGTGCGCCTGGGGCATCAAGGCCGGCACCAACACGGTCGGCGATTTCGTCATGATCAATGCGATGATGATCCAGCTGTACCAGCCGCTCAATTTCATGGGCATGCTGTATCGCGAGATCAAGCAGGCGGTCACCGATATCGAGATCATGTTCTCGATCCTCGAGCGCGAGCCGGAGATCGAGGATCGTCCGGGCGCGCTGCCCCTGAGCGTGGACTGCGGTGCGATCCGCTTCGAGGACGTGGGCTTCGCCTATGAGCCGGCACGGCCGATCCTCAAGGGGCTCACGTTCGAGGTGCCGGCCGGCAAGACGGTCGCCATCGTCGGCCCGTCGGGCGCCGGCAAGTCGACGATCTCGCGCCTCCTGTTCCGCTTCTACGACGTCACCGAGGGGCGCATCCTGATCGACGGGCAGGACATCCGCGAGGTGACCCAGACGTCGCTCCGCTCGGCGATCGGCATGGTTCCGCAGGACACGGTCCTATTCAACGACACCATCCGCTACAACATCCGCTACGGGCGCTGGGAGGCGAGCGACCGCGAAGTCGAGGAGGCGGCGCGGCTCGCGCAGATCGATGCGTTCATCCGGCTCTCGCCGCACGGTTACGAGACCGAGGTCGGCGAGCGCGGGCTCAAGCTGTCGGGCGGGGAAAAGCAGCGGGTCGCGATTGCCCGCACCATCCTCAAGGCGCCGCCGATCCTCGTGCTCGACGAGGCGACCTCGGCGCTCGACAGCCACACCGAGAAGGAGATCCAGGACGCGCTCGAGCGCGTTTCGCGCAACCGGACCACGCTGGTCATCGCGCATCGCCTGTCGACCATCGTCGGCGCCGACGAGATCATCGTGCTCGACCAGGGGGTGATCGCGGAGCGCGGCACGCACCGGCAGCTGCTCGCCGCGGGCGGGCTCTACGCCAGCATGTGGAATCGCCAGCGCGAGGCCGAGGAGGCGCGCGAGAAGCTCGCCCGGGTTGCCGACAAGGAGGAGGCGCCGAACCGCAATCCGCCTCCGGTGGCGGACGAGTTCGCGCCCGCCGACGCCGCGGAGTAGCCATGTCCGTCATCGCCTCGATCCGCTCCCAGCTCGCTCCGGTCCACCGCGAGGGCTATCCGTTCATCGGTATCTTCGCGCTGGTGAGCCTGATCCTGTTCCTGTTCTGGTCGCCGCTCGGCTGGCTCGGGACGCTCGCCACCGCCTGGTGTGCCTATTTCTTTCGCGATCCGGTGCGCGTGACGCCGATCGGCGACCGCCTGGTGATCGCGCCGGCCGACGGCCGCATCAGCCTCGTCACCAACGCGGCGCCGCCGCGCGAGCTGGCGCCGGTGCTGGGCGAGCGGCCGCTGCCGCGCGTCTCGATCTTCATGAGCGTGTTCGACTGTCATGTGAACCGCAGCCCTGCCACCGGGCGGATCGAGCGGATGGTCTACACGCCGGGCAAGTTCATCAACGCGGATCTCGACAAGGCGAGCGAGGACAACGAGCGCAACGCGCTCGTCATCGCGTCGGGCGGCGCGCGCGTCGGCGTGGTGCAGATCGCCGGCCTGATCGCACGGCGCATCGTCCCGTTCGTGCGTCAGGGCGACGCCATCAGCGCGGGCGAGCGCATCGGCATGATCCGGTTCGGCTCCCGGGTCGACGTCTACCTGCCGGAGGGGGTGCGGCCGCTCGTGGCGGAGGGCCAGACGGCGCTCGCCGGCGAGACCGTCATCGCCGACCTGCGTGTGGCGGAGGCCGGTCGTGCCTTCCGCATGAGCTGAATTGCGGTTAATCGCCGTTAACCCGCGCGCCCGCGCGCCGCTACGCGATCGCAAGGCATACGCAGTATTCCGCAAGAATGTGCCGTCCGGGGGGCGGGAGCACCCGCGTCTTAACGGCATTTAATGGAATTTGCGCAACAGACTTAGGGGAATTGATTCAATTCCCGGCTACCCTTGGGTCAACACACGGTCCGACGACGATGATGCTGGCAACGCTGCAGGAGCTCGAACGGCTGGCGCGCGAACGCTCGAGCGAGAAGCGGCGGGCGCTGCTGCACGCCATCAGCGACCGCTTCTTCGGCGCGGCTGAGCACACTGCGTCCGAAGTCGCGGCGTATGACGACGTCGTCATGATGGTGCTCGACGAAGTCGAGCCCCTGGCGCGCGCCGAGCTTGCCGGTCGCCTCGCCGATTTTGCCAATCCGCCGCGTCGGACGCTGCTGCAGCTCGCCGAGGACGAGCAGATCAAGGTGGCCGAGCCCATCCTGGCCCGCTCCCCGGCGATCGAGGAGGCCGACCTCGAGCGCATCGCGCGCCACCAATCGCAGGAGCACCTCGCGGCAATCGCCGGCCGCCCCAACCTGTCGGAGCGGGTGACCGACGTGCTGGTCGACCGCGGCGACGACCGCGTGGTGCACACGGTCGCCGGAAACCACGGGGCGCGGTTCTCGCCCAAGGGGTTCACGACGCTCGCCGATCGCGCGAGCACCAACGAGGAGCTGCTGCACCGCCTCGCCGCGCGTGGCGACGTGCCGGCCGAGATCACTGCGCGGCTCGCGCCGGTCATCAGCGCCGCCCTGGAAGCGAGGCTGCGCGAGGCCGGCGCCGACCCGGACGGGTCCGCCCTCGTTGGCCTCGCCGAGGAATCGCAATTCGTCCTCGCCGACCGCCTGCGCGCCGCATCGAAGATGGCGCGGTCCCTGGCAGTGCTGGTCGATCATCTCGATCGCGGCCTGATCAGTCTCGACGAGGCGATCATCGAGCTATCCGACGTCGATGCGACGCCGGATGTGGCGAAGCTGATCGCCGATCGCGTCGAGCTGCGCCCCGACACGGTGATGCGCGCCCTGTGCGCTCCGAGCGACGAGCCGGTCACGCTGCTTTGCCGCGCCGCCGGCGTGAAGGTGAACGGCTACTCGGCCGTGGTGCGCATGCGTCGGCGTCGGCGCCGCGGCACCGACGGCTCGCCCGCCCAGCTGCTGGAACAGTACCAGCAGATCCCCCTCGACATGGCGCAACGCATTCTGCGTTTCCTGAAGGTGCGCGAGACCGCCGAGGCGGTGTGACGCGGCGCACCTGACCGCTTCCCAGTGCCGAAATACCAACCTATTGTTCTGGTGCGTATTCTTGGGTTCGTTTCGTCAATTTGCACGGCTCCCTTGCCGAGTCGCGTCAGCGCACCGGCACCCGCGACAGGAAGACGTGCCCGTTTCTCCACATACGCTCGAAGAACTCCCGTACGCTCGTAACGCGCCGGTCGGCCGGCACCGAAGCAAGCTGCGGGGCCTGCAGAATCTCGCCGATCGTCTTGCGTCCATCCGCTGTCAGCAGCAGAAACGCGCCGCCTGGTGCGACAGTGAAGTGTATGGCATCCCTGAGCACGCCCACGCGGTCGGTTCCCGGCATCCGTTCTTTGGAGATTGCGATGGTGTGGTGACGGACCGGGATCAGCTCGAGGAACGCATCGCCGGAGCAGGATACGGAATAGGAGTCGGGATCCCGCTGCGGGTGGCAGACGATGAACGTATGCCGGTCCGCGGCCAACGTGATCGCTTCGACGATCGCCCATTGATCTTCCAGTGGCAGTTTCCGCGCCGCCGCCTCGAGCACGCCGCCGGCCGGCAGCCTGTCGATGCTGTATTCTCCCGCATCCACCCACGACTGGAAGGCGAGCCCGTTTCTCCGCACGAAATCGAGGACCTCCGGCACGCTGTAGGCGCGATCCTGTGCGTGCAGAAAGGCATCGACGATGGCGCTGTCCTTGCTGAGGTCGACATTCCGGCTCAGGGGCTTGTGGCTGTAGTGAATAGGCGGAAGCTGCTGCAGCGTGTGGCGGACGAACGCAACCCCTTGCGCATCCTGCCTGACGCCGGCCCTCCGGAACACGTCCTGCAGCAGATAGATGCCCGCGCGCGCCGCACGTCCGTACACCATCACCGATGCGGCGCCGTCCGGGCTGAGCACGGATGCGAGCGCTCGCAGTCCAAGGTCCGGGTCGGACAAATGATGCAGCACGCGGTGGCACAGGATGTAGTCGAACGGCCGCTCCCCGGGGAGCTCGCGCAGGTCGACCCGTTCGAGCTGCAAGTTCGCAAGGCCGTGCTTCTCCTTGAGAGACCGGGAGTGCGACAGGCTCGTTTCCGACAAGTCGATTCCCAGCACGGAACATGACGGGTTGTTGCGTGCGATGAGGGCCGCCTCGGACGTGCCGCATCCGGCCACGAGGATACGCAGGTCGGCGCGCGGCCGGCCGCCCGGCCAGATCAGGGCGGAGAACATCGCCGGGTCGCCCGGAATGTACCGGCCGGATGCCGCCGCTTCGTCGAGGTCGGTGAAGGGGGCAGGATCGCTATACCTGGTGTATTGAGCGGTGACCCGCTCCGTCGCTTCATCCATGACGCGACGCTACAGCGCAGCGCCTTCGCTGGGAATAGAGGAGTACCCTTGCGGATCGCCTCTTCTTTCCGTTGTTCATACGTTCATAGAGCTGACGGGAAACATTTGCCCGCCGCCTTTGGCGGTCGGTGGCGGACAGTCAACGGACGCGCTATATTCTCCCCATGCTGTTTCCACCCTTCGATCCCACGCGCAGCGAGCTCAGGCGCCGCCGGTTTCGCGAGATCCCGGTGCGCACGCTCGTGCCCAACGTCATTACCCTGCTGGCGCTGTGCGCCGGCCTGACCGCCATCCGCTTCGCCGTCGAGGGACGGCTCGAGTGGGCGCTCGCGGCCATCGTGTTCGCGGCCGCGCTCGACGGCATCGACGGGCGTGTCGCCCGGATGATCAAGGGCCAGTCGCGGTTCGGGGCCGAGCTCGACAGCCTCGCCGACTTCGTCAATTTCGGCGTCGCGCCCGGCGTCGTCCTGTATTTCTGGGGGCTGCACGAACTGGGCAATGTGGGCTGGATCGCCGCCATGGTGTTCGCGATCTGCGCCGCCTTGCGGCTTGCGCGCTTCAACGTGGCGATCGACGACCCCAACCGACCGGCCTGGGCGGCGAACTTCTTTACCGGCGTGCCCGCCCCGGCGGGGGCCATTACGGTCTTGCTGCCGATCTACATCTACTTCCTCGGTGTGCCCCGCACCGGAGTGATGGTGCCCCTGGCGCTCGTCTACACGCTCGTGATTGCGCTGCTGATGGTGTCGCGGCTGCCGGTCTTCTCCGGCAAGAAGATCGGCACGCGGGTGCCGCCCGAGATGGTGTTGCCGATCTTCGTGCTGGCGGTGCTGTTCGTCGCCGTCCTCATCAGCTACCCCTGGCCGGTGCTGACGATCGGTACGCTGTGCTACCTGGCGGGTCTCCCGATCGGCTGGCTGAGCTGGCGCCGCCACGAGCGCGAGGCCGCGGCTGTCCGGCCGTCGGCAGACGCCGCCGCAGCCGGCCCCGACACCAACGATCAGGCAGATGCGGGTCGTCCGCCGTCCGACAGTCCGGCCGCCGAGCGCCCGGCGCGATTGAACTAGCGCCGCACGAAAGCGAACATGAGCCGCTGGATGCGTCGAACCCAGGGTGGTGTCGGGCGCCGGACGCTGCTGTCGCTGCTCGGCGCCGCCATCGTGGCGCCGGCGTTGCGCCGCCCGGCGAGAGGCCAGACCGCTGCGCCCGAGGTGACGCTCACGCTGCACCATTTCTTCTCCTCCGTCTCGCACGGCCATGCCCGGTTTCTCGTGCCGTGGGCGAAGAAGGTCGAGGCGGATTCGGGCAGGCGCATCAGGATCGACGTCATTCCCTCGATGCAGCTCGGGGGCACGCCGGCGCAGCTGTTCGACCAGGTGCGCAATCGCGTGGCGGACATCGTAACCGTCGTGCCGGGCCTTGCGCCGGGGCGCTTTCCGGTCATCGAGACGTTCGAGCTGCCGTTCGTCGCCGCGCCGCGCGCCGTTGCCAACTCCAGGGCGTTGCAGGCGTTCGCCGAGATCCACCTGCGCGAGGAGTTCGCCGAAGTCCGCCCGATCTGCTTCCTCGCCTATGATCGCGGCGTGATCCATGCGCGCAAGCCAATCGCGACGCGGGAGGATCTCAAGGGGCTCAAGGTGCGCGCCCATACCCGGCTGGCGGAGGAGGCGCTGAGCGCGCTCGGGGCGAGCACGGTTGCGGTCCCGGTGCAGCAGGTGCCGCATGCGTTCGCGCACAAGATCATCGACGCGTGCGTGCTGCCGTGGGAGTTCGCGCCGGCGGCCAGGATTCCCGAGCTCGTCAAGTTTCATGCCGAGCTCGCCGGCTCGCCGACGCTTTGCACCAGCACGCTCGTGCTCGCCATGAACCGGGCGAGCTACGACTCGCTGCCGACCGATCTCAGGCGCGTGCTCGACGACAATTCGGGAAGCTCCGCGGCCGAGGCGGCCGGTCGCATGTGGGACGCACAATCCACGCTCGTCGAAGAAACGGTGCGCAAGCGCGGCAACACCATCGAGACGATCTCCGCCGAGGAGGCGCGCCGCTGGCGCGCCGCGACCGAACCGGTGACCGAACGATGGCTCGCGCGGATGAAGGAGCGCGGGCGCGACGGTGGCGAGCTCATCGACGCGGCGCGCGAGGCGATCGCCAGGTTCGAG
>CAVZSC010000031.1:0-220311 GCA_963777755.1 uncultured Alphaproteobacteria bacterium | reverse complement strand
CGGGTTTCGACGCACTGATGTTGATGTCTGCGTCAGGCAGCTCGGCGATGATGTCGGCGAGCATGTTCAGGTCCACGATCGTCGCCGAGCCGGCCTTCTTGAAGAGACCCTTGTGCTTGCTGGCGAGACCATAGAGCGCGCTGCGCGAGAGGCCGCTCTCCGCCGTCGCGACGGGGATGCGGCCGAACCGGCGATGAGCTCGTGTCGGGGAGTGTTCGAGGGACACTGGAGGACGCTCCTATACAGTCAGGAGCGTCTATGAATGCACCATCGCCGCTGCAGGTGGAGGGGTGATCTTTTTGGAAAATCGTCACCCCTCCGGAACCGCTTGAAACTGCTGAGTATTTTTGCTGCGCGCCCCGATATTGGTTGATGGCTTCCAACACCTCTTCCGCCGAGTGTCCCGCGAAATGTTCGCGGACCAACCTGGCCTTTTTGTCCGGCAGCTTGTTTCTCTTGTAAATGGTCTCGATGGTCTGATCGGACAGGCACCAAGCGTGCGCTGCCTTTACGATAGCTGCATCGAGTGATAGGCCCGCCGCGCGGAGCGCTTCAACCAATAAGGTGATCCACTGGTGCTTGTGACGGCGCCCCCGCTCCGGTTTAGGGTGCCCGTCTCGCCAATCTTGCCGCTGCATCGCCCGCATCATCAACTCGACATCGCATTTCAGGATGGCGTCGGGATGAACGTCGGAGAGTTTCGCAGCGAGGGTAACGAAATCCACAAATTCAGACTTTGACAGGCGCACGCGCTCGCGCTCTCGGCGCTCTCTCCATCCCGCTTTCTCCTCATCCGACCACGTCGCGTCGAGATAGTTGCTGAGCGACGGCGGAAGCCTAAGCTTAGGAAACATCGCGCCCCCCACCGAACGCGGCAAGCTTCGGATCAGGCGTGAAGCCGAACCGCGGCGCGCTCTTGCGGATCGCGTCGGCGACGAAGTCCGGCGACATGTGGCCATAGTGCCGCTCGACCATGCGCGTGTCGGCGTGGCCGAGATTGCGCGCCACGACCATCAGCGGCATCCCGCCCATGACGGCGAGCGATGCCCACGTGTGCCGCAGCCCATGGAACGAGATCGCCGGCTCGATTTTTGCGCGAGCAACTGCCCCGGCCATCGGGCGCAGTTGGTGGGACGCACCCCAGTTACCAAGCAGCGGCTCGCTGCCACCGCGGCCGGCCACCAGTTGGGCAAAGAACGAGCGGCCCTCGTCGGTGAGGACGACGTGGCGTGCCTTGCCGCTCTTGCTTTGACGAACGGCGAGCGTGCCGGCGTCGGGGTTGAAGTCGTGCACCTGCAGCCGGCTCAACTCGCCGTAACGAGCGCCTGTCTGCAGGGCGGCCTGCACCAGCGGGCGGAAGTCCGGATCGGCCGCATTGATCAGCCGCCGGGCTTCCGCGACCGACAAAAAACGAATACGCGCAGCGTCGACGCCGCGGAACGGCTTCACCTTCCGCCACGCCAGATCGCTCTCGACCTTCCCCTCGGCGAATGCGTGGTTGAGCGCGCTTCGCAGGATCGTCCACATTCGATTCGCCGAGGCCCGCCGTGCCCGTTTGGCGTCCTCGCCGGCTGCCATCGCTCGGTACTGCTGGTCCACGCCTTTGCGGGTGCGCCGGCGAGGCGGCGCCTTCACCAAGTCGTCGCGCCAGCGCCGCAGGCGCTCGGTGGTGAGACCGGCCACCTTGGCGGCGCCGAGCTCGGGCAGGACGAAAGCCTCGACTCGACAGCGGGTATCGCGAATCGAGTGGGGTGAACGACCGTCGCTCTCCAGGAAGCGCAGGTAGTCGGCGATCGCGTTGGCGACGGTGTAGCCTCCGGCCGTTCGCTGGCGTGGTCCGCGAGCTGCCCGCTGCGCCTGCGCGAAGTCCAGGATCCTCCGCCCGTCACTGTCCTCGAAGTCATCGGCCAGGATCAGTTCGCCGTCCGGCGTCCGCAGATTAGCGACGACGTACCGCCCCTCGCCCCGATAACGCCGTACCAACCACGTGCCGGGGCCACTGGGTAGCTTTCGGTATCCGAGATGCAGTCCGGGCTCGATCAGTCGAAAAAACGGCTTGTGCCTCACGGGAAGGCGACTGCGGGCCGTCCTGGTTTCCAGGTTCGCGTCTCTGACTTTGCGTGGCATGCTGCTTCCCACGTGCACGGCGGCAGTCGTCGGGTCTAATACCGGTCCAATATACGTGCGTGCACGCCTATCCACAAGCAGGCACGAATATGCGCAGTCTTTCAGGCGTTATCGGGGGTTCCATGCACGGCCATGCACAGCCAGACACGTAGTAGTGTCTCGCCCACAGCGAAAGCGTCCCGATCGCGCCGCAGACCAGAGCCGCGGCAAGGCAGGAGCCGAGCAGGAAAATGACGACGTCGCGCGCCCGGTCGAACGGATGCCACGTGCCGGAGAAACGCCGCAGCACGGCGACCGCGATCAGCGCCTCCAGGATCGACCCGAAGCCGGTGCCGGTGTTGGCGAGTGCGTACATCGACCACGTCGTCTGGGCGTGCTCCAGCAACGGAAAGCCGTTGAGGAACTGGCCGATGAACACCGCCGGGAGGATGCGCGGGCCGAGGATTAACGTCGCCGCCACCGCGATGCCCGCCGGGGGATAGATCGGGCTGATCTTCGCCGGTCCGATGCCGAACAGCACCACCACCAGCCCGGCGATGCTGTAGGCAACCGCCACGGCCAGGTTGAGGAAGAGCCAGGACAGGACGCCGCGCGGCGCGGGATCGGCCGGCACCAGCAGCGAGGAGAGAACGTTTCTACGCCGCGTGGAGGGGTCGGTCATGACGGCTAGCGTGGCAGCGCGGCGACGGCGGCTTCCACGCTGTCGTAGACGACGAACAGGTCGAGCAATCCGCTGATCTCGAAGATCTCGGTGATTTCCTCTTGCATGCCGGCGAGCGCGATCGTCTGGTTCCTGGAGCGCGCGTGCTTGGCGAGAATGACGAACGACCGCAGACCGGCGCTTGAAACGTAGTTCATGTCGCGTAAATCCACGACGATACGATCGTCGCGCGCCACGAGGTCGAGCACCTTCTGCTCCAGGACCTTCGAAACCGAGCTGTCGACCCGGCCGACGATACGCAAGGTCGTAGTGTTGCCGGCACGCCCTTCGGTCACTTCCATGGCTGCCCTCGCTGCGGAAAATTAATGATTTCGCGCGATATCGAGCCGCGGCGCCTCCGTCCGGATTTCCGCGTATGGAATTGCGTACCTGACAAAGGTTCCTACGGCGTTACCAGGAAAAGCGCATCATAGCCACAGGCGAGGGTTGGGCAGTGGCGATTGCAGCACGATTGATTGAATTTTGGCGGGGCAGCGCCGAAGACGCCACGGTCAGGAAGCCGCGCCCCCCGCTCAAGCCGGCCGAGCTGGTCTACGGCCTCGACGACCGTCCGCCCCCGTTCATGCTGTGGATGGCCGCGCTCCAGCACGTGCTCATTGCTACGACCGTGGGCATGTTCTTTCCCCTGCTGGTGCTCGACGCGGCCCAGGCCTCCCACGATACCGCTCAGCACCTGATGTCGGTTTGCATGCTGGTGCTCGGCATCGGCACCGTCCTGTTCTGCCTGAACGGGCGCGATCTCGGCTCCGGCTACCTGATGCCCGCCTCGTTTTCGGGCCTGTACTTTTCCGTGAGCATCATCGCGGCGAAACAGGGCGGCCTCCCGCTCGTCGCCGGCATGACCATGTTCGCGGGCCTGACCCAACTCCTGCTCAGCCGCATCGTTCATCGGCTGCGCGCCTATCTGCCGACCGAGATCGCCGGTTTTGCCATGCTGCTCGGCGGATTCACGCTCGCGGTGGTGGGGTTCAACCTTATCACCGGCGTCTCCGCCGCGGACGACACGATGCGATCCGAGATGGACGTGCCGGCTCTGCTGGGGGTCGCCTGCGTCGTTCTGATGATCGCGCTGCATGTCTGGGGCGCGGCGAGCCTCAAGACCTATGTCGTGCTCATCGTCTTGGCTGCGGGCTACATCCTGGCCTTCGGGCTCGGCTTGGTATCGACCGCGGAGATCCGGCTTTCGGCCGAAAGCGTGCTCCAGATTCCGTTGCGCAGTTCCGGTTGGCCGACCTTCGCGCTCAACCTCGCGCTGCCGTTCGCGATCGCCTCCGTCGCTTCCTCGCTGCGTGCTGTCGGCGACCTGACCACCGTGCAGAAGATCAACGATGCCGGCTGGCAGCGCCCGGACATGCGGGCGATCCGCAACGGTCTCGCCGCCAACGGCCTCGGCACGATCGTGGCGGGCGGTCTCGGCACGGTGGCGCTGGGGACGACGTCCGGCTCGGTCGGCGCATCGGCCGCAACCGGCGTAACCTCGCGCGTGGTCGGGCTCGCCACCGGCGCGCTGTTCATCGTCATCGCATTCTTTCCGACGATCCACGACCTGCTCATCGCGATCCCGCGTTCGGTGATCGGGGCGACGCTCGTGTTCAGCTCGTGCTTCATCAACGTCACCGCGATGCAGGTGATGACGAGCCGCCTGATGGATGCCCGGCGTACCCTGGTGATCGGCGGCGGCCTGCTGCTCGCCTTCAGCCGGTTTCTGTTTCCCGCATTCTATGCCGCCGCGCCGCCCTTGCTTCAGCCCGCCGTGAGCTCGCCCCTGGTGCTCGGGCTCCTCGCCGCCCTTCTCCTCAACGTCCTGTTCCGCATCGGCATCAAGAAATCGGCTTCGATCGCGTTCACGCCGGGCGTCGATCCGCTCGCGAAGCTCGAGGAGTTCGCCCGGCATCAGGGCGGGGTCTGGGGGGCGCGCCGCGACGTCGTCGAGCGGGCGGTGCGCGCGATGATCGAGACCGCCGAATGCCTGGAGCTGTTGATGGAGCCCGGCAAGACCGCGCGCGTGACCATGACGTTCGACGAGTATTGGCTCGACGTCACCACCGAGTATGAAGGCAAGCCGCTGGTCACCGGCGCGGCGGCGCCGAGCCACGAGGAGCTGCTGGCCGACGAATCCCAGCTCACGCGCCTCGGCGCCATCATGATCCGCCGTCAGGCGACGCGCCTGACGACCGGCGCGAGCGGCGCCAAGCAGCGCATCAATCTCGGCTTCGAGCATTGAATGGCGCTGCCAGGGGCCGTCGAGCAGGAGGGTTGCTGTGCCGGATGACCGCCTCTCGATGGTGTTGACCAACGCGCTGCCGGAGATTCCGCGTGTCGCCGAGCGTGTGGAGGCATTCTGCCGCGCCCGGCATATCCCCGGACGGATCGTCCACCGCTTCCAGCTGGCGCTCGAGGAGGTGTTGGCCAACGCGATCGCTTACGCATTTTCCGACACCGGCCGACACGAGATCGCGGTGAGCATCGAGTTTTGCAACGGGATTCTGGCGGCGACCGTGAGCGATGACGGCGCGCCGTTCGATCCGCTCGCGCAGCCGCCGCCCGACATCCACGCCGCGGTGGAGGACCGCAAGGTCGGCGGCCTGGGAATCCATCTGCTGCGATCGTTGATGGAGGCAGTCGAATATCGCCGCGCCGACGACCGCAACGTCCTGACGTTCCGCGTGCGGGTCGCGCCGTCAGACTCGGCCGAAGCGATGTAGTCGCGTTCCGCTGATGAGGAGGTGCAGCGGTGGGGTGAACCGCTTCGGCATTGGCCGGATCGGGCCGCGCCGCCTTCCGCTGGGCGGCAAGAACGCGTAGGCTCGCGTGTGCAATTCCCGCCGGCACGAGCGAACCGTACGGCCGGCGTTGATCAAGAGAATGATATCGATGGGAGGACGTCATGGTCGGTCGACCGCTGATCCTGGCCGCCAAGCTTGCCCTGGCGATGCTGCTGTCGCCGACGTGGGCGGTCCAGGCCGCCGAAATCAAAGTCATCGCCAGCACCGGCGTCGCCAGCGTGGTCACCGCGCTCGGCCGCCAATTCGAAACCGCCGCCGAGCACAAAGTGCAAACCGACTTCGCGGTGATTGCCGTATCGAAGCGTAAGATCGACGCCGGTGCGCCGTTCGACCTGGCGATCCTCGGTCCTCCCGTGATCGACGAGTTGATTGGACAAGGAAAGATCATCGCCGCGAGCCGCACGAGCTTCGGCCGCACCGGCCTCGGCGTCGTGGTCGGCAGGGACAAGCCCAAGCCCGATGTCAGCACGGCGGACGCCTTCCGGCGCACGATGCTGGCAGCCGCCTCCGTCGGTCACTCCAAGGAGGGCTTGAGCGGTGTGCATTTCCTCGCCGCCCTCGATCGCCTCGGGATCACCGCGGAGATGAAGCCCAAGCTGCGCACCTACGAGGGCGACGGCCTCACCCGCGCCATCGCGGCCGGCGAGGTCGAGATGGGGGTCACCGGCATCGGCCCGATCCTGGCGATGCCGCAGGCGCAGTTCGTCGGCCCGTTGCCGGCCGAGGTGCAGACCTACGTGGTGTTCACCGCCGGCCTCAGCACGGCGGCGCGCGACCCGGAGGCGACCCGCGCCTTCCTGGCGTTCCTGACGGCGCCGGCGGCGGCGGCGGTGTTCCGGGAGAAGGGGATGGAGCGGGATTAGGGCATTCCTCGCCCACCCCACAGCCGCCCGCTCATCGCGGATTGCCTTCATCAGCCGACTGCGGTTGTCGTGCCCGCGAAAGTTTTCGCGGGGACCCAGCAACCATCGACGTCGGATTGGCCGCCTGCCGTGACGTCCCTCGCCGTTGCGGGCTCGGCGCTGCCGTTCCCTGCCACTTCAGCCGCCACTTGTTCGCGCCCGCGGACGGCTTGCCATAGAGGAGGCCCTGCTTGGCGAAGCGCGCCTGCCAATACGCTTCGGCTTCGCGTGCCTCAGCCAAGGACGTCCCCGCCGGCAGAGTCTCCAGCAGCTTCATTGCGAAGGCGCTTTCGCCGTGTTGCTGCCACTCTGCGATCATGGCAGGCGCCCGATCTACGCCCTTGTTGAGCTTGTACCGGTGTTCGTTCATGCGACGCCGAAGACTGTCGGTGATTCCGATATACGTGAAAGCAGTCTTCTTGCAGATAAGTGCGTAGATGAAGATCATGGGCGATTCCTGCGTGTTCACTCCGCGACCGTCGTGTTCTGCCGCTGGCCGTCATTGTGTGCTCGCCTCGTCGGCGCTGTGTCGGACAGGGCGCGGATGCCGCTGCTGCGTCGAGGCGCTGGACCGCTCGTCGTGTGCGACCTTGAATTCTGCGGTGTTTGGTCGGCGGGTTCACGAGCCCCTCGCCGCGTGCCGCGGCGCTTGTGGCGCCAGTCTTTTGCGGCCGGCACGGTGGAGTAAGTGATATAGAGCCGACGTTGCTTGGCGAACCGCGCCTGCCAGCGCAGCTCGGCTTCGCGGGCCTCGGCCATGGAAGTCCCCTCCGGCAGCGTCTCCAGGAGCGTCATCTTGAAGGCGCGCTCGCCGTACTCCCGCCAATCGGCAATCATCGCCGGCGCCCGATGCCTTCCTTTGCTGAGCCGGCTCCGGTGTTCTCTGAATCGGCGTCGAAGATCGTAAGTAATTCCGACATACGTGAAATTGGTCTTCACGCAGATGAGTGCGTAGATGAAGATCATTGGGGATTCCTTCGGTGCTTGAACAGCAGAGATCGTTGCTGATTTGGTCGCCATCCACCTTTTCGGGCGCCACAGCCGGTCTCACCGGCAAGGTCGACGACTTCAGGCGGAGCATCTTCGCGGCCCGACGCACGAAGAGTGCGTCGGGCGGCTCGCGATGGCGGCCAGGATTCAAGAACGTTTGCGTGTCAGGAGTTCAAGAAGGGTGTGGCGTCTCCGCTGGATCGCAGACCCCTTCCGACGGTGGTGTTTTCCTCGATCTTACCCGTCGGGTCAACAACATTTTTTTCGGAAAACGAGAAACGCTGATGCCGCGGCGATCAAGAGGCCATCGCAGGACACTGCATGGGTGCTAGGGTGAACTCATAAATGCACCGGGGCGGATGACTTGTGAGGGCCCGCTCTGCCCCGATAGCCGACGAATTATTGCATCGCAGCGAAATGACACCATGTGCCAGGAGCGGTCATTCGATCACCTCGTTGGCGCGCAACAGAAGCGACTCCGGGATCGTCAGCCCGATTGCCTTTGCGGTCTTGAGATTGATGACCAGCTCGTACTTGGTAGGTGCCTGCACCGGGAGGTCAGCCGGCTTCACGCCCTTGAGGACCAACAGCTCAGGATTTTCGGCAGCATCAACTTCCACGCGCCGCGCACTGCCGCAACCGACACCATCGACTACGTCGCAGCCGACCAAGCCGGCAACACCGCCACAACCATCCGCACCGTGATCATCGCCGCGCTCTTTTTCCCACTCGCGCCAACGGACACAGGCACCACGACACGGGCACGGCCATCACGTCGACGTCTCAGTAGCGAGCCTCTGCCAGTTTTCGAGCTCACTTTTCCGGCGCACCAAGGTCGAAATCCAGTTGGCTTCGGTCGTGTTGCTAAATTGTCACGTTGTGGGTTTTCCAGCGTGTGCGGCCGAACTGTTACAGCCATGGAATGGTAAGGGGTCTAGATTCGCCTTCGCTCAGACTGTTCGAACAACGGGGGGCGATGATGTCTCTCCAAATCACGGCAACAGGCGCGGCTGTCTCCACCGAATGGGAGCTCATCGGCGCCTTCGCGCGCGGAATGGGCCAACGGCTCGGCGCGGCGATCGCTCAAATTGCGCAGGACGTTTTCGATCCCTATCGCCCCGAGTTGCACTACATGCGCGGTCCCGGCCCGAAATGGCGAAAGAAGCATGGCCTTGCGACCCGCAAAAAGCACAGCCGTAGGTGACGGCTCCATCAGCGAAACAACACTCGGCTCTCTGTGCCATTTGCCGTGAGCGCGATCCGTTCGTCGTCCTGATCAAGGGGCAGCAAGCTACCTCGCCTTCATCCAGCTTGCGTCCGTCAAACTATGGCTGCGCGTTAATGAGTCCACGCCCTGACCCAGGACTCATGAATTAACCTTTCGCTAGTCTCACCGACCCCACAGCCGCCCGCTCGCAATCCTCGCCCCCTCGACCAGCGCCGCGAGCTTCGCCCAGGCGACGTCCGGGTGCACCTCGTCGCCGGCGCCCGAGGTACCGAAACCGCAATCGGTGCCGGCGATCACCCGCTCGCGCCCGACCACCTCGGCGAAGCGCAGGATGCGCTGCGCCACCAGCTCCGGGTGCTCCACCAGGTGGACGCAGTGGGAGACCACGCCCGGCACGAGGATCTTGTCGTCGGGGAGCTTCACCTCCTGCCACACCTGCCACTCGTGCTCGTGGCGCGGGTTGGCGGCCTCGATCAGGTAGGCGCCCGCGCGGATCTCGAGCATGAGATCGACGAAATGCCTGAGCTCGAAATCGTGCACCCGCGGCGCGACGTTGACGCTGTAGCAGGTGTGAAAGCGGACGCGCTCCGGCGGAATTCCGCGCAGCGCATGGTTCACCGCCTCGACGCGCAGCGCGATGAAGCGCCGGCATTCCTCGATCGAGGCCTCCGGCGCGCGGTTGTAGTGCGTCGCCATGCGCGGGTCGTCGATCTGCAGCAGGAAGCCGGCGTCGACGATCGCCTGGTATTCCACCCGCATGGCGTCGGCGAGTGCCGCGAGATACTCCTCGTCGGAGGCGTAGTAGCGGTTCTCGTAATAGAGCTCGAGGTTGGAGGGGGAGATCGCGGTGATGAACGCCTCCTCGGCGTCGACGTCGGCGAGCGCGGCCTTGAGGTTCCGGATGTCGGCCTCAAGCTCGTCCTGCCCCACATAGGCGATTGGCCCGGAGCAGATCTGCGCGCGCGGCCGCACCGTGCGCTTGGCGACGAGCGACGACGAGCGCGCCGCCAGCATGATCCGCATGTCCTCGTAGGCCGCCGAGAACGCCAGCGAGTCGCGCGTCGCCCCGCGAAAGCGCGGGGCAGAGTTGATCTCCTCGAGCCCGGAAAGGCGGCCGCGCGCGTAGGCCATCCAGTTCACCTTGCTGTGCTCGCCGTCGCCGATCACGTCGATCCCGGTCTCCGCCTGGCGGCGCACGATCGTGTCGATCGCGCCGGCAATGCGCGCCGCGAAGGCGCCGCGGTCGTAGTCCTCCCCGAGTTCCTTGCGGTTGAGGAACTCGACCAAGTCAGGCGGACGCGGAAGGCTGCCGGTATGGGTGGTGAGGATGCGGCTACTCGAGTGCTTCATGAAATCCTGGATACTGCCTGAGGCGGCGGCTACTCGTGCGGAAGCCGCAACACCAGCACGACTTTGCGGGTGCCGGGGTCCACCAGCACGACCTCGTCGAGCATCACCGTAAAACGGTAGCGACGGACCGCGTCGATGCGGATAGCGGGGGGCATGTCGTAGAGCTCCACGTCCGCCGGGATGTCCATGCCGACGCTGGCGTTGAACGAGGCGGGCGGCGGCTTGGGGACGCGCACCTGGAGCAGCGAGGTGTAAAGGTCTCTCTCCTGCTCGGCGGACAGTGCGATCTGCGAACAGGCCGGGCCCGCCAGGCACAGCGCGAACGCGAAGGCGATCAACAGGGTGAATTGCCTCATGGCGCCTCGTGTGCGGCGGCGCGATCGCCGCCGTCACTTCCTAATGGGACGAGCGCGACTGCTCCCCGGAGAGCGCGCCGCTCTTTTCCAGCAGCATGTTCCCGAAATGCGCCAGCACGTCGGCCATGAGCTTCGCCTGGTCGGTCTCCGGCGCGAGCAGGATCAATTCGGCAAGGGCTTCCACGATCATGGCGGCGAGATCCGGCAGATCGCCCTCGCCGCGGTCGATGCGCTCTTGCACCAGCTGGATGATGTCGCAGTGCAGGCAGTCGGACATGGTGCCTCCGGCGCTCCCTGAGGCCATGTCTTAGCAGGCCGATCCTGCGGCGAACAGCCTGCCGGCGCCTGCCCATCGCTCCACATGGTACGATGCAGCCACTCATGCGGCCTTGCGGCTCCGGCTTTTCGCCGCCGAACGACGCTTCGCCGGACGCTTGGCGCTCGCGCGCGACCGGCCGCCTCCGCGTTCGCTCTTGAGGCTTTGCCTCAGTGCGTCCATCAGGTTGATCACATTGGACGACTCCGGCCGCTCTTCCGGCGCTTCGATCGTATGTCCCTTGGCCTTGCGCCGCACCAGTGCCTTGAGCGCGGTTTCGTATTCGTCCTCGAACTTCGACGGGTCGAAATGGTCGGCCTTGCTTTCGAGGATGTGGCGGGCGAGCTCGATCGTCTCGCGCGGGACGCGCGGCGAGCGGACATCGGCGAAGAACGGCTTCTCTTCGCGCAGCTCGTACGGGTGGCGCAGGCTGGTGCCCAGCAGGCCCTTGCCCATCGGCTCGATCGCCATGACGTGCTCGCGGCGCGCCAGCACGATGCGCCCGAGCGCGACGCGGTCGGTGTCCTTCATGGCATCGCGGATGACCGCGAAGGCCTCTTCGCCCACCTTGTCGCCGCCCGGGGCGATGTAGTAGGGGCGATCGAGATAGCGCTGGTCGATCTCCTTCTTGGGGACGAAGCGATCGATCTCGATCGTGTGGGTGCTCTCGATCTGGATCGCTTCGAGCTCGTCCTCCTCGATCTCCACGTACTTGCCCTTGCTCAGCTCGTAGCCGCGCCCCTTGTCCTCCTTGTCCACGGGCTCCCCGGTCTCCTCGTCCACCATCTGCTGACGCAGCCGGTTGCCGGTGCGCTTGTTGATCTGGTGAAAGTGCGTCCGCTCGGCCTGGGTGGTCGCCGGATAGAGCACCACCGGACAGGTGACCAGGGACAGCCGCAGATAGCCTCTCCAGTACGGGCGGGGTGCCATGACGTCCTCCGACGTGTTGGTTCGACATTCCCTTTATTGCGCGGAGGGCAAAAAAGTTGCGCTTGCCTGGACGAAATTCCTTCACGTCTTGGCGGGGCGCGGCCTGATCTGGCCGGTGCCGGTCGCGGTCGTGAGCAGGTTGCCGTCGGTATCGGTGAGGCGCCCCTCCATGAAGGCGATGGCGCGGCCCCGGCGCAGCAGGATCCCCTCCCCGATCACCGGGGCGAGCTTCGCCGGCGCCAGATAGCTCGTCTTGATCTCGAGCGACGGCACCACGTGCTGGCGGTCGAGCGTGCACAGCACCGCGAACGACATCGCCATATCGAGCATGGCGGTGAGAATGCCGCCCTGGATCCATCCGAGCAGGTTCAGGAATTCGGGGCGCGGCGTAAACTCGACCGTCAGCCGGCCGGCCCTCGGATCGCAGGCGAGCGGGCGCGCACCCAGCAGCCGGGCGACCGGAAGCTCCGTCGCGAACGTGTGCCTGACCCATTCGAGCGCCTCAGCCTCGCTGACCACCATTCCCCTGCTCCTGCTTGCCCCGATGATTCGCATCTTCCCTGCAATGCGCGGCTTAATCTAGAGTGGCGGCAGAACCGCCCTGGGCGGCAGAACCGCCATCGGCGGCAGAACCGCCATCGGCGGCAGACCGCCCCAAGACAGTTCGACGAAGCACATGGGAGGCTCCCATCAACCAGAACGCAATACGTTTTGCGGCGCTGATGCTCGGCACGCTGGCGCTCGCCGGCCCGGTGGGCGCCCAGGACTGGCCGACGCGGCCGTTGACCATGGTGGTGCCGTTTGCCGCCGGCGGGCCGGTGGACGTGATCGCCCGGATCGTGCAACGCCGGCTCGGCGAGGTTTTGGGGCAGCAGATCGTGGTCGAGAACGTCGGCGGCGCAGGCGGCATGACCGGCTCACTGCGGGTGGCGCAGGCGGCGCCCGACGGTTACACGTTCGTGCTCGGCAGCTCCGGCACCCACGCCATCAACCAGTCGCTCTACAAGAGGCCGCTCTACAATGCGGCGACGGACTTCGCGCCGGTCATCCTGGTGGCCGAAGCGCCGCTGGTGCTGATCACGCGCAAGGATCTGCCGGCGAACTCCCTGCGGGAGTTCGTCGATTACGCCAAGGTGAACCAGGGCAGGATGCAGTTCGGCTCGGCCGGCGTGGGCACGACGACGCATATCGGCGGGGTGCTGTTCAACCAGGCGATCGGCGTCGAAGTGCTGCATGTGCCCTATCGCGGCGGCGGACCCGCGCTGGCGGAGCTCATCGCCGGACGCATCGACTACATCTGCAACATCGCGTCCACGGCAATCCCGGCGATCCAGGCGAAAACCGTCAACGCCATTGCGATGCTGGCGCCGCAGCGCTCGCCCACGCTGGCGGACGTGCCGACCGCCCACGAGCAGGGACTGAAGGATTTCGAGGCCTTCACCTGGAACGCGATGTTCCTGCCGCCGGCGACGCCGGGCGCAATCGTCCGCAAGCTCAACGAGGCCATGAACGAAGTTTTGAATACGCCGGCGGTGCGCGAGCGGCTCGACGGCGCGGGCCTTGCGGTGCCGCCGCCGGAACGCCGCAGCCCCGACTACCTCGGCCGGTTCGTGCGCAGCGAGATCGAGAAATGGGGTGCCCCGATCAGGGCGAGCGGGACCACGTCGGAGTGAGGGCGGCGCCTAGCGCGCACGCGGGAAGAAGCGCTGCCACAACCCGGCGCCGACCGCTGCCACCAGCAGCAGGATGACCAGGGGAATGAAGATGAGCACCGCGCCGAACAGCACGACGAACACGAAGGCCACCACGAAGGCGATGAACAAGGCGAGCCAGAACAGGCTCAGCAGACTCGGACGGCCGAACTGAACGCGATGGACCCCTTGCGGGCCCATCTGGATGAAGATCGCCGATTCGCGGCGCGTAAACGCCTCGCCGGCGCGGTCCGGCGGGATGATCTCCGGCTCAGGGCGCGGCCGCTCCGCACGGTCTGGTCCTTGCCGGTCTGGTCCTTGGTCGGTCATGCGTTTTCGCGTCCGCTCGAACTCATCTAGGAATGCGGATCGGGATCACAACCGCGTCCGAATCGCGCAGGCCTCCGGCTCGCCTTTTCTCATGCCGCGGCCGTCACGGCGAGCCGGTCCGCCAGAACGGTCGTGCGCAGCAGCGCCGCCAGCGCCGCAATCTCGTCGCGGTTGAGCGGTGCGTAGGGCGGATACGGATCGCCGACCGGCACGCGGATCAGGTTCATCGCCGCTTTCATCGCCGGAGCGAGGCCGCGATGCATCCATTTGGCGGGGAACAGAGCGAACTGCAGCTGCACGGCAGCGGCGCGCTCGTAGTCCTTGGCGAGGAAGGCCGCGATGACATGGCGCGCGATCTCTGCGCCGGGCGGCGGCATGGTGGCGCCGGAGCCGCCCAGCTCGAGGGTCGCGAGCAGCATCTGCATGGTGGTGAAATAGCGCGCATGGCCCGCCCGATCGATCTCGACGATCAGCCGGGACACGCGGGCGAGATCGCGCGAGCTCTCCTTGATGAGCTGCACGCCGGGGAGCTGCGCGAGCGCGATCGTGTCGGGGATCGAGACGTCGGCGCCCGGACCGGGATTGAGATAAAGCGTGATCGGCAGCGTGGTCTCGCGCGATATGGCGGAAAAATAGGCAATGAGATCGTCCCGGGTCGGCGGCCCCGCGAACGGGCGCAGCGGCGCCAGAACCTGCACGGCCGCAGCACCCAATCGCTCCGCCTCATGGGCGAGCTCGATCGCCGCCTTGAAGGACGGGTGGGAAATTCCCACCATGACCGGCACCCGCCGGTCGACGAACTCGATCGTCCGCCGGATCAGGTCCTTGCGCTGCTCCAGGCTCAGATAGGTGTATTCCTGGGTCTCGACCCCGGCGGCGACCACCATGGTGGCGCCGCTGTCGCCCACCACGTAGTCGATCTCGCGTTGCAGCGCCGGCTCATCCACCACGAGGTCCGGGGTAAACGGCGTCAACGGGGCGACGATCAATCCCGGCCGTTGCATCTTGCTCTCCCTTCACCGACCCGATGCCTGTAACCTCGCACGCGAGGCTACCGACCGCCAAGGGAGGATACGGCATGTTGATGACCGGCGAGGACTATCTCGAGAGCCTTCGCGACGGCCGCCGGGTCTATATCGGCGGCGAGCTGGTCGACGACGTGACGGCGCATCCGGCGTTCCGCAACGCGGCGCGCTCCTTCGCGGCGATCTATGAGCGCAAGCGCGCGCCCGAGAACCGCGACGTGATGACTTTCGAGGAGGACGGCGAGACGTTCGCCAGCTATTTCCTGCTGCCGAAGACGCGCGAGGACCTGGCGCGGCGGTTCGAGACCCACCGGCGCATCGCCTCGTGGACGTACGGGCTGATCGGCCGGTCGCCCGACAATTTCCCGAGCTACGTGAGCGGCCTGGTCATGGACCCCGCCATGTTCGACCGCATCCGCCCCGGCTTCGGCGACAACATTCGCAACTACTATGGCCACATGCGGGCGAACGACATTTTCGCCTCCCATACGGTGACCAATCCGCAGGGGTGGCGCGCAGCCAATCCGGCCGAGCCGCCGCGCACCACGCCGACCTTGCGCGTGGTCGACGAGGACGATCGCGGCGTCACCATCAACGGGTTGAAGATGCTCGGCACCGCGTCGGTGTTCTGCCACGAGACCTGGTGCGGCAACCTGCAGCCGGTGGCGCCGGGCCAGGAGAAGGAGTCGATCACTTGCGTGGTGCCGCTCAATGCGCCCGGCGTGAGCATCTGGTCGCGCAAGCCGTACGAGCGCTATGCGGTCAGCGAGTTCGACAATCCGCTCGCAGCGCGCTTCGACGAGAGCGACAGCGCGGTGCTGTTCGAGAACGTGAAGGTGCCGTGGGAGCGCGTGTTCTGCCACGACAACGTGGAGATGACCCGGGCCATCTATATCCGCACTCCCGGCCACGCCCAAGCGAACCATCAAGCCAACGTGCGCTTCCTGGAGAAGCTCAAGCTGATCGTCGGCGTCGCGCAAAAGCTCGCCGAGGTGAACAACGTCGGGCACATCCCGGCGGTGCAGTTCACGCTCGGGCGGCTGGCGGCGATGGAGGCGACGCTCGAAGGGCTGATCATGGGCCAGATCAATTGCGGCGAAGCCCAGGTGCCGGGCTATCACACGGTGAACCGCCGCTACGTTTATGCGGCGCTCCACTGGTGCACCAACCACCACGCCGAGATTTGCGACACGGTGCGCGAGCTGATGGGAGCCGGCGTGTTTCAGATGCCGGCCGATGTCTCGGTGCTGACGAACCCGGCGACACGCGGTGCGTTCGAGACCTACTGGTCGACGCCCGGCCAGTCCGCGCAGGAGCGCATGAAGCTGTTCAAGCTCGCCTGGGACCTGCTCGGCTCCGACTTCGCCGGCCGCCACATGCAGTACGAGAAATTCTACGCCGGCCCGAGCTTCGTGATGAACACCTACAGCTACGTCACGGCACCCTGGAAGGAGTGGACGGCCACCGTCGACACCCTGATGGCGAGCTATCAGGCGCCTGGCGCGGTGCCGGCGGCCCCCGGCACCAGCGGCTGAAAACGCGTGGTGCCGTCGCGCTCGATCCGCTCCAACAGGTCGACCTCCCAGGACAAGTATTCCTGCATGGCGCTCTTCACGCCCGCCTGTCGCTCGTAGGGCTTGAGCCACACGTCGAGCACCTCGTCGGCAAACCGCGGATCGTCCGCGGTCAGGGATCGGCCGGAGGCGGTCCAGGCCGCATTGCCGCCCGCAAGGTAGCGCACGGGCAGCGCGGTGAGGGCGGCTGCCTCGTCGAGGGCAAGGCGGGCGACGATCCCGTCCTCGGATGTCAGCACCAGCGTCCCGCGGGGTTGGATCTTCGGCAGGGTACGATCGAGGCGCGAGCGGATGGCAAACCACGCGCCGGCGATGTGGCCGCGCCGGTAGTCGCGACTGAGTGAGAGATCGACGACGGTCGCGGCGCGTTGTCCGATGAGATCGGCAAGCGTTGCCGGGTCGAGACGAGCCTCCGGCCTTTCGCCCTCACCAAGCACGGGAGCTGTGGGCCACCCCGTCTCGGTGCCGGCGGCGACCAGCACGAACACGTCCCGCCAGCCCATCTGCGCGAGCCATGACGCGGTCATCACCGCACGCACTTCGAGATCGTCGATGAGCACGATGCGCGCATGGAACGTCCCGACATACTGGTCGGTCGCCTGCACCAGCTGGCCGCCCGGCGCCGACACGGCCCCGGCCACGTGGCCCGCCTCGTATTCGCGCGGATCGCGGACATCGAACAGGTAGAGCGTGCGATCCTCCGCCTCCCCTTGCCAGCGTCGCACCTGGTCGAGACCGGCGTGACGGACGCCGCAACGCCGCGCGACGGCATCGGCCGCCGATTTCGCCCAGGCCCGTGCGGGGGGCGAGGGTGGCGCGAGCGGAACGCAGCGATCCTTGCCATGATCGGGCTCGAGCCCAGCCAGAGTCCAGCCCATGGTGCCGTTGCGCAAGGCGACGACACGGTTGGGCAGGCCGGCGTTGATCAGCGACTGGGCCCCGATGATGCTGCGCGTGCGCCCGGCGCAGTTGACCACGACGGTCGTGCTGGGAGACGGGGCCAGATCGGGGACCCGCAGCACGAGCTCAGCGCCCGGCACATTGGTGGCGGTGGGGATCGACACGCGGGTGAACTCGTCGAACGGCCGGCTGTCGACCACGATCATGTCCTCGCCGGAATCGATCATCCGCTTGAGCTCGACCGCGTCGATGCTCGGCGTGCCGCTCGCATGCTCGACCACCTCGCCGAACGCCTTGCTCGGTACGTTGACGCCGGAAAACAGCACGTATCCGGCTTCGCTCCAGGCGCCGATCCCTCCCGCGAGGATGAACACGTTCGTGTAGGCATGCGCGATCAGAATCCTCGCGGCGCGCTCGGTCAGACCGTCGCCGCCGTCGACCAGGATGATACGCGTCGTCCGCCGCGGCACCAGGCGCGGGACGCGCAGCTCGAGGCGACTGAGCGGCGCCGAACGCGCGTGCAGCAGGTGCGACTGCGAATAAGTGAGCTCCTCGCGCACGTCGAGGAGCGCGAGCTCCTCACCGTCGCCGAGCATCGCCATGAGCTCGGCGGCTGATATGGACTTTGCGGCTCCGCCTCTCATGTCGCCTGTTGCGGCGTCATCTGCGCCATCTTGCCGGTCTTGAGGTCGAAGCGGGAGCGCGTGATCTTGTCGAGGTTCGTGCCGGTGACGCGGACGAAGCGCGATTTGTCGGGATAGTCGATCGAGTGAATCGCGCCGTCCTGGTAGATGCCGGCCTGGCCCGGGTTGAGTCGATAGCTCTTCGCCTTCTTCAGCTCGGCCTTTTCGGTCGTGCCATCGTCGACGCGCTCCCATTCGATCATGTCGGTATGCAACGCAGCCTGGCCGTAGATCGCCCACGAGTGGCCATGATCATGCGGCGGGGACACGCGCGCCTTCTCATTGATGTGGGCGAGGATCTGAAATCCGAGCTCCGGATCGTCATGTAGCACATGCAGGCCGAACGGCGTCGCGTCCGAGCAATGGAGGGCGAGAAACTCCGGTTGCCGGAGCAGCTGCTCGAGACGAAGGCGGATCTTCTCGCGGCCGGCCGGCCCGGGATCCTGCTTCAGCGTGGCACGACAGTCGGCAATGAATTGCTCGAGATTGTAGGACATGGCGGTCTCCCTGATCTGGGACGGATCATCCGCAAGTATCGGGCTAATGATCGCGCCTGTCGAGACGGCGAGAGACGACGACCTGACAGCCGATCGACGGTACTCAGCCGGCTCCCGCCTTCGGCTCACCATCCCCAACCAGGCGCAAGGCGCCTGCGATCAACAGGACGGATAGGGGCACGACCAGGGTTTGCCAAGTGACCTGCCCCTCTCCTGCCGCCAGGTCGGTCGCAAAATCCACCACGAGGTAGACCAGGATCACTTCGATGAGGGTGCGTTTGAGCTCTCCTACGCTCTCCACCCGTATCCATGCGGGCAGCTTGTGCCGGTGCTCGCCCGAGGTCTGCAGCACGAAACCGAATGCAATCGCGAAGGCGAAAATGATGAGCACGGCCCCGAACAAGAACGCGTCGGTGGCGCCCATCACGGCGGCTGTAACCGGTCTGACGCCGTCGGCTCCGAGAGCCATCAGGCGAATGGCACCAATGAGCTTCACACTCCCGACCCAGAACATCAGGAGCGCGCCGACCATGGCGCCAAGCGACGTAAACAGTGCCACGAACCGGAGGGACAAAATGAATTTCAACATGGAGGCTCAACTCACCCTGGCGCGAGCGCTCCTTCTCTCGCACCCGAGGGGAAGCGGTCTCGATCTGGAAGCGAAGGCCCACGATTATCGTGCGGTCGCTCGCCCCTGTCGAGCGCTCCAACGGGCATGTGTCTTGGATGCCCTTTCGTCGGGACGGTTTTGACCTTATAATCTCCCGTACACGGTCGCAGAATCGGAACGGGGATGCTGAGCGGCTTCACCAGGGCCTTCAGAAGGCGGGCAGCGTGCATGCTGGCCCTGGTCTATGGGCTTTGCGTGCTGGCCCCAGCCATGGCATTTGCATCCGGCGATCCCGCCCGCGCCATCCACTGCCTCACCGAGGATCACTACGCCGTCGCGACCTCGCACGCCGATCATGACCATGGCGGCCAAGGTCACATGCACGAGGGCGGGGCCTACCACGAGCACGCCAAGCATGAGGGCGGCGACGAGAAGTCGCCACCGAAGTGCTGCGGCATCGCCTGCCTGAGCGCCCTGCCCGCCGGCTCCTCCGACCTCGTCAATGCGCCGGTCGTGCAGGCGATCCTTCTTGCGCCGCGCCAGGATTCCGTCGCCGGCCGCGGGCCCGACCTCCGTTACCGACCTCCGATTTCCCTCCTGTCGCCGTGACGCACGCGCGCCGGCTGCCGTGCAGCCGGGCGTGCCCGCCATCATTCGACAGTCGAGGGAGTCATGTCCGCACGCATTCGGACAGGGCCTGTCGCCGGGAAGCCGGCACAGGTGCAGCGCCCATTCCCATGGATTCGATCACTCGCCGCGCTTGCACTGAGCGTGCTCGCGTCCGGCTGCGCCGGCGCCCCGGCAACGCCGTTTGCCGGTGTTGATCCGGCCGATCCTGCGGCGCCCTCCAAACCGGCCGGTTACCGCTCGACCATCGGGCCCTACGTCCGGCAGCGGCCGGTCGAGCCCAAGCCTTGGCGCGAGCAGAACGAGCGGGTTGCACCCGCCCCGAAGGAGTGAGCCGCCATGCGATCGGCGCTCGCCTGCGTGTTGGGTTGCGGGCTGCTGCTGCCCGGCTGCACGGCGTTTTCACCCGACGGCGGCATGAACATCGCTGCCGCCATCGGCGCGCAGGACCTCGGAGCCGACGTCGTCGCGGTCCGCACGCCGCAACAGGCAACCGCAGCGCGCGAACGCGTGGCTCATCTCATCAAGCGTCCCCTGACAGCCAATGCGGCCGTGCAAATTGCGCTCCTGAACAATCGCGGGCTGCAGGCGGCCTATAACGCGCTCGGCATCGCCGAGGCCGAGATGGTCCGGGCGAGCCTGCCGCCAAGCCCGGGGTTCTCCATCGAACGGCTTTCCAGCTCCGTCGAGCTGGAAATCGAGCGGCGCATCGTCGCCAATATCCTCGCCCTGGCGACGCTCCCTGCCCGCGCGAGCGTCGCCGCCGATCGCTTCCACCAGGCGCAGCTGCGCGCCGCCGAGGAGACGCTGCGGGTCGGGCTGGATGCGCGTCGTGCCTATTACCGGGCGGTCGCGGCGCGCGAGCTCGTCGGCTTTCTGAGCCAGGCGAAATCGGCGGCGGAAGCCGCCGCCGACATTGCCCGCCGCCTCGGCGAGACCGGCACGCTCAACAAGCTCGACCAGGCGCGCGAGCAGGTTTTCTATGCCGAGATCGCCGCACAGCTCGCCAGCGCGCGCCAGCGCGCGGATGGCGAGCGCGAGCGACTGATCCGCACGCTCGGACTGTGGGGCGACGATCTTGCGTTTTCATTGCCCGGCCGGCTGCCTGCATTGCCCGCACGTGCCCGCGCATTGCCGGACATCGAGGTCGAGGCGGTGCGGCGCCGGGTCGATCTGCAGATCGCCCGCATGGAGGTCGAGGCGCTGGCGAAGTCGTACGGCCTGACCGGAGCCACGCGGTTCGTCAATCTCCTGGAAGTCTCGGGCGTCGCCAAGGACTTGAAGGACCGCGCGACGGGCGAGCGCAACCGTGAACGCGGCTTCGAGCTGGAGTTCCAGGTCCCGCTGTTCGACTTCGGCGAGACCCGCATACGACAGGCCGAAGAGACGTACATGCACTCCGTCAATCGGCTCGCCGAACGCGCCGTCAATGTGCGCTCGGAGGCGCGCGAGGCGTATCGGGCCTACCGTTCCACCTATGACATCGCCATGCACTATCGGCGCGAGGTGCTGCCGCTGCGCAAGATCATCTCGGACGAAACGCTGCTCCGCTACAACGCGATGCAGATCGACGTTTTCGCCCTGCTGAGCGAGGCACGCCAGCGTACCGCCGCGACGATCGCAGCGATCGAAGCGCAACGCGATTTCTGGCTCGCACAAACCAACCTGCTGGGGGCCGTCGCTGGCGGCGGTTCCGCGTCCCGTGCGGCTGGCGAAGGCGCGTCTCAAATGCCCGCGAGCGTTCCCGGCGGTCACCGATCAGGAGAATAATCATGATCTCACGCAGACGATTGCTGAATTCCGCCGCAGCGGCGGTAGGCGCCTCGGCGATCAGCGGCCGCGTGCAGGCGGCGGGCATCCCGGAAGCGCCCACCACCGACAAGGCGACGATGCAGCCGCCGCTCCGTCCGGCGAGCGGCCCCGACTACCAGCCGGTGGTCACGCTCAATGGCTGGACGCTGCCCCCGCGCCAGAACGGCGACTGGAAGGAATACCACCTGGTGGCCGAGCCGGTCGTGCGCGAGATCGCGCCCGGCATGAAGGCGCACCTGTGGGGCTACAACGGCCAGTCGCCCGGCCCGACCATCGAGGCGGTCGAAGGCGACAAGGTTCGCATCTTCGTGACCAACCGCCTGCCCGAGCACACCACGGTTCACTGGCACGGCATGCTGCTGCCGAACGGCATGGACGGTATCGGCGGGCTCACCCAGCCGCATATCAGACCGGGCAAGACCTTCGTCTACGAGTTCGCGCTCACCAAGAGCGGCACCTTCATGTACCACCCGCACGCCGACGAGATGGTGCAGATGGCCATGGGCATGATGGGCTTTTTCGTCGTGCACCCGCGCGACCCGAAGTTCATGCGAGTTCGATCGCGACTTCGTCTTCCTCCTCAATGCCTTCGACATCGATCCCGGCAGCTATGTGCCGAAGGTCAATACGATGACCGACTTCAATCTGTGGGCATGGAACAGCCGCGTGTTCCCGGGCATCGACCATCTCGTCGTCGCCAAGGGCGACCGCGTGCGCGTGCGGATGGGCAATCTCACCATGACCAACCATCCGATCCACATGCATGGCCACCACTTCGCCGTCAGCTGCACCGACGGCGGGTGGGTGCCGGAGACCGCGCGCTGGCCCGAAGCCGGAATCGAGGTCCCGGTCGGCACGATGCGCGCGTTCGAGTTCGTGGCGGATGCACCGGGCGACTGGGCGATCCACTGCCACAAGTCGCATCACACGATGAATGCCATGGGGCACAACGTGAAGACCTTCATCGGCGTGCGCCATCGCGACCTCAGGCGCTCGGTCGGCAAGCTGGTGCCGGATTACATGCCGATGGGCGGCGCCGGCATGGCCGAGATGGGGGCGATGGAGATGCCGATGCCCGACAACACGCTGCCGATGATGACCGGCTTCGGCCAGTTCGGGCCGATGGAAATGGGCGGCATGTTCTCGGTGGTGAAGGTGCGCGAGGGGATTGCGGCGAACGACTACACCGACCCCGGCTGGTACCGACATCCGGCCGGAACGGTTGCCTACGAGGTGCAGGGCACACCTCCGGCCACACCAGTCCGTCGCAGCGACGACAAGAAGCCCGGGGTCGAGATCAAGGCCGTAAAGCCTCAGAGGTCCAAGGCTCACCCCGGTCACCACTGACCCATGGAGTTGATCAGGATGAAGCTGCAAAGCCGTCTATTTTTCGCGCTTCTGCTCGGGCTCGCGAGCGCCGTGCCGGCCGCCGCCGGACCGGGTGCGGGCCACGGCCACGATCATGCGCATTTCTCCGCCGGACAGCCCGGCGATCCGAAAAAGAAGGCGCGCACCGTACACGTCAGGATGCGGGAGGCGGGAAAGCAAATGACGTTCACCCCCGCTCGCATTGAAGTTCGCAAGGGGGAGCAAATCCGGTTCGTTCTCGAAAACGAAGGCATCTACGACCACGAATTCGTGCTGGCGACACGCGTCGAAAACCGCAAGCACGCAGATCTGATGAAGAAGCATCCGGACATGGAGCACGACGATCCGAACGCAAGACGCCTCTCGCCATACCTGAACGGGGAGATTCTCTGGCGCTTCACCAAGGCGGGCGAATTCGAGTTCGCATGCCTGATTCCCGGTCACCTCGAGGCAGGGATGGTGGGCAAGATCATCGTCAAGTAGGCAGAAAGGAGAACAGCAATGTGCAAAAGCATTGTGGTAGCGGCAAGCGTACTCGCGTTCTTGGCCGCGAACCTGCCCGTCGGGGCCCAGAGCGAGCTGGTCGACGGCCAGGTTACCAAGATCGATCAGTCGGCCGGCAAGATCACCATTAAGCACGGCCCGATCAAGAGCCTCGACATGAACGAAGGCATGACGATGGTGTTCCGCGTGCAGGACGCCAGCATGCTGAAACAGGTGAAGGCCGGAGACAAAGTCAAGTTTTCCGCCGAGCGCGTGAACGGTGCCCTCACGGTGACGAAGATACAAAAATAACTTCTGCCACGCGCCCCGGCACCGGTTTGGGACGATCGTGGCCCGCGTCCCGTGCCATTTCGTTGGACCGGACAATCCGAGAGACGTAGACTTGCCGGACGGGCCGGCGCCGCACGGGCGCACCCGCAAAGGGTTTCCGATGGCCGGCTGACTTGCGCTCGTCGCAAAGTCCCTGATCGGAAACCGGGGGAGGAAAACGTCATGTCATTTTGCATCCGCGCATTCGGCATGCTTTTTGCGCTCTTGTCGGCCAGCGCCCTCGCCGGCGAAGCCGCGGCGCAAGCGCCTGCCACGGAACGCACCATCATTCGCATCGGGGCGGTCGTCGATCAGACCGGGGGCAGCACGTCTCCGCTCTACCGTGCCGCCGTCGAGCTCGCCGCAAGGCAGATGAACGAAGCGCTCGACCGCAGCGGCAGCCGCGTGAAGTTCGAGATCGTCTTCGGTGATTCGAAGAGCAATCCTCCATTTGCACAGTCGGAAGCCTTGCGCCTCGTCAACCAGGAACAGGTGAAGGCTTTGGTCACCGACAGCAGCGGCGTCACGGTCGCCGTCAGCAAGCTCAACTATGATCCGGCCAGCGCGTCCCGGCATAAGGTCGCCATCACCTGCTTCCAGTGCTCGTCGAGCTTCATCAACGATCCGAATGTCACGGATGCCGATGCCGTGACCCAGGCCGCGCAACGCGATCCCGACAACTGGCTGTTCCGTGTGTTCTACGTGGCGAAATACGAGGCAGCCGTGCTCGCACAGATCGCGCTGAAGAGGACCAATGACGGAAAAGGCAACGATGATGGCAACTTCAAGATCGGAATTTTTGCCGACGGCGGTCACCGTGCGCTGGCAACCGCGATTCCGGCGACGCTGCCATCATTCTACAAGGGCCCCGCCTCCACCGAGATCATCTACATGTCGACGCTCGACAAGCTCGGCGCCGATTGGGCCAAGGTGGTCGACCACGCCAATGAGACGAGCGGAAAGGCCGACGGCCCACCCGATGTCGTCATCGTCGCGATGCTGCCGGAAGCGGCCGCCGCGGCGATCAAGGCCTATCGACAGGCGGGCCACACCATTCCGATCCTGTCCAACAACAGCTTCCGCCGGAACTACATTCTCAAGGGAATGGGCGCGGAGGCGAACGGCCTCGAAGGCAGTTCCGTGACGCTCGTCGACAAGAGCGAGTTGGGCCAGGCCTTTCTGAAGGCTTTTGCGGCGGCGACGGGACAATCTCCGGAAATGACGTCCTCAGGGGCCTACGACTCGACTGTCACGCTCATGCTCGCCGCCCTGGTTGCGGCGGGCGACGCCGGCAAGCCGCGCGATGTCGCCGCGGCCGACATCCGCCGCGGACTTACGTCGATCAACAATCCGGCGGGACGGGTAATCCGACCGACCGTCGATGATTTCCGCGCGGCAATCGGGGCGATCGCCAAGGGCGAGGCGATCAATTATGAGGGTGCCTACAGCTCGATCGACTGGGATGCCATCGGCGACATGTTTCCTCCCTTGGTGCACTGGAAGGTGGAGAGCCAGCAGTTCGTCGAATACGAGCTGTATCGCTGCAGTCCGCAACAGCCGCTTTGTCCGGCCAGATAGCCAGCATTCTGCCTACCACCGCGGAAGGCGCTGCGCGCGCACGGCGTCCGCGATCGTACACAGACGATCGTGCCGCCGTACCACAGGGCGACGAAAGGCAACCAGTCTTCGGTACAAGGAAGAACATCGCGATCGGCAATGCGAAATTGCTTCGCGATCGGCTTGCCGTCAAACCCGCCGCCCGAACAGCGCGATCACGCCGACCGGGATCAGCAGGCCCAGGACCGCGACGGCGATCATGAGGCCGCCGAGCTCGCCGTAGTCGTTGCGCCCGACCGAAAAAACCTGATTGAGATATTTGGTCTGTAGCTGTCCGGCGACGAGCGCCAGGTTCATGAGCGAAGCCATCAGTGCAAACCATGTCGCCCGATGACCGGCTGGGGCGTAGAACGCGATCAGCGTCAGCAATGGAATCATGCTGAGCTGCGCGAACGGCGAGCCAGCCGCGGCGTCGATGACCGCGATGGTGCGCGCGCCGAAGCCGAACTGCTGCTCCGTCCACGTGTGAACTCCGTAGTAGAGGCCGATGTTCGGCAACGACAGCACGACCGCCGCGATCGCCAGCCAGAACAGCGTCTTGGCGACCGAATATTCGGTCAGCTGCTTGCTGAACGCCCACATGGCGGCAATGGCCAGAACCGCCGAGGTCTGGCGCAGCGTGCCGTAGAACGCCTCGTCGAACTTCAGCACGTCGAGCGTCCACCAGAAATAGCCGTCGCCGACCGACGGCGTCGCGCGGAAGGCGAAAATAATGATGCTGGTGAACAGGATGGCGCGCCGCGTCTTCGGATCGACGTCGCGCGTGGCGAACGCCAGCATGGTGCATATGACCGCCATCGACAGGGCGAAGATCAGCTCCTGGGCAAACGGCAGCCCGGCGAGGCCCACACCCACAACGGTCGCCCCGAACGCGATCCCACCCCCCAGGATTCGCCAGTCGAGCGATCGTCGCTCGACGGTCTCGGACTTGATCAGCATGACCCCGAGAACCGAGATCAGGGGCACGACCAGCCCCCACAGAAACACGGTCTCCCGGGCCATGACTTGCGCGAGCCATCCGGAGACCCCGGCGACGGAAAGGATGCCGAACGACAATGCCAGGCGGCCGAGCACCTGAACCATTCCAAGGTCGCCGCGAACCTCGTCCTCCGGGCGCGCCTGACCGGCCGCGTCCGTCCGCGGGACGATCTCGGTCGACATGGCGTCCGCCACCACGTCCTGAATTACGGCGCCGACCACGATCATGAGCGCGCCCAGGACGTAGAGCTGATCGGGGCGAGCAAAGCCGATCCAACCTCCGGCTGCCCCCGCCAGGGTGATCATGCCGGCGGCCGTGCAGCCGGCACCGATCAGGACATAGGCACGGCGCTGGGAACCGAAGATGGGAACGCTGTCGACGAGCTCGCCGAACACCATCTTGACGGTCCACGGGAGCGCCAGCCAGACGCCGATCCCCGCCAGCTCCCAGGGACTCAGCGCCAGGGCCTCCTTGATCCACATGTCGCGCGTGACGTCGATGATCCCCAGGGCGCCATACGCGAAGTAGATCATCACGAGCGGCAGATAGGCTACGCGGAAGGCCTGTATCGGCTTGAGAAGGCTGGAAATCAGCTGCACGCATCCAGCCTAGCCGATCGGGTCGCGCACCGCATCATCAAGTGACGGCCCCGGCGACCTCCTGCCGCAGCGGCGAATCCGTGTGCGCTGTCCGCAGGGCAATCCCTTTCACCACCGCATAGATCGACGGAATGACGACCAGGGTCAGCACGGTGGACGACACCATGCCGCCGATCATCGGTACTGCGATCCGCTGCATCACCTCGGCGCCGGTGCCGTGCGTCCACATGATGGGAAGGAGGCCTGCCATGATGGCGGCAACCGTCATCATCTTTGGACGCACGCGCTCGACCGCGCCCGCCATGATCGCCTGGTAGAGGTCGTCGCGGGTGAAGATGCGGCCCTGCCGGGCGCGCTCCTCCTTGAGCTCGCGTAGCGCATGATCGAGGTAGATCAGCATCACGACCCCGGTTTCCGCCGCCACGCCGGCGAGCGCGATGAAGCCGACCGCGACCGCGACCGAAAGGTTGAAGCCGAGCCACCACATCAGCCACAGCCCGCCGACCAGCGCGAACGGCACCGACAGCATGACGATCAGCGTCTCGGTCACGCGCCGGAAATTCAGATAGAGCAGCAGGAAGATGATCAGGATCGTGATCGGAACGACGATCTGCAGGCGCGCCTTGGCGCGCTCCATGTACTCGAACTGGCCGCTCCAGCCGACGTAGTAGCCGGGCGGGAACCGCACCTGGGTGGCAACGGCCTTCTGGGCGTCGGAGACGTAGCCGCCGAGATCACGGTCGCGCAGGTCCACATAGATGTAGACCGCGAGCTGGGAATTCTCGGTACGGATCGTGGCCGGTCCGCGCGCCAGGCTGACCTTGGCGACCTGGCCGAGCGGGACGGTCCCGCCATTTTCCAGCGGGATCAGGAGCTCCGTGCCGATCGACTGCGGGTCGCTGCGCAGGTCGCGCGGGTAGCGGATGGTGACGGTGTAGCGCTCGCGGCCCTCCACGGTGGTGGTGACCGGCTCGGCCCCGAGCGCCATGCCGATCATGTTCTGCACATCGCCGATGGTCAGCCCGTAGCGCGCAAGCTGTGCGCGATCGGGGTCGATATTGAGATAGTAGCCGCCGATCACCCGCTCGGCGAAGGCGCTGGTGGTGCCAGGGACCGTGCGCACCACCGCCTCGATCTGGCGGGCGAGTTTTTCCATCTCGGCGAGATCGGTACCGTAGACCTTGATGCCCACCGGGGTACGGATGCCGGTCGACAGCATGTCGATGCGCGCCTTGATCGGCATGGTCCAGGCGTTGGAGACGCCGGGGAACTGCAGCGCCTTGTCCATCTCGGCGATCAGCTTCTCCACCGTCATCCCGGGCCGCCACTCGGCCTCGGGCTTGAGATTGATGACGGTCTCGAACATCTCGGTCGGTGCCGGATCGGTGGCCGTCGAGGCGCGGCCCGCCTTGCCCCACACCGAAGCGACCTCCGGGAAGCTCTTGATGATCCGGTTCTGCGTCTGCAGCAGGTCGGCCGCCTTGGTCACCGACAGCCCGGGCGGCGTGGTCGGCATGTAGAACAAGGTGCCTTCGTTGAGCGTCGGCATGAATTCCGACCCGAGCCGCATGGCGGGCCACAGGCTGCCGGCCAGGATCACGACGGCGATCAGGATGGTCGACGTCTTGAACCGCAGGGCGGCGCGGATCACCGGCCGGTAGATCCA
The DNA here is from genome assembly GCA_963777755.1 of uncultured Alphaproteobacteria bacterium. GTDB lineage: Bacteria > Pseudomonadota > Alphaproteobacteria > Rhizobiales > Xanthobacteraceae > DATFWC01. Next base: position 191,814 of record CAVZSC010000031.1, on the reverse strand, counting down.
GATCAGGAAGCGGTTCAGCGGGTTTCGCTGCTCGGGCATGATGCGGCCGCGCACGAACAGGAGCATCAGGGCGGGCACCAGCGTCACCGAGAGGAATGCCGCCGCCGCCATCGCGAACGTCTTGGTGTAGGCGAGCGGCTTGAACATCCGGCCTTCCTGCGCCTCGAGCGCGAAGATCGGCAGGAACGACACCGTGATGATCAACAGGCTGAAGAACAAGGCCGGCCCGACCTCGATCGCGGCCGCGATCAGCACTTCGCCGCGCGGCTGGTCGGGCGGCGCCCGCTCGAGCCGTTTGTGCGCGTTCTCGATCATCACGATTGCCGCGTCGACCATGGCGCCGATCGCGATCGCGATGCCGCCGAGGCTCATGATGTTGGAGCTGAGGCCCAGCAGATGCATCAGCAGATAGGCGATCAGGACGCCGATCGGCAGTGTCAGGATCGCGACCAGCGCGCTGCGCACGTGCAGGAGGAAGATGACGCAGACCGCGGCGACGATCAGGCTCTCCTCGATCAGGGTGCGCTTGAGCGTGTCGATCGCGCGATAGATCAGATCCGATCGGTCGTACACGGTTTCGATCGTGACCCCTTGCGGCAGGCTGGGCGCCATCTCCGCCAGGCGGGTCTTGACGTTCTGGATGACGCTGAGCGCATTGGCACCGAAGCGTTGCAGCGCGATGCCGGTGACCGCCTCGCCCTCCCCGTCGACCTCGGTGATGCCGCGCCGCTCGTCCGGCGTAAGCTCGACGCGCGCAACGTCCCTGAGCAGGACCGGAATGCCGCGGTCGCTCTTGATGACGATGTTTTCCAGATCGGCGAGGCCTCTGATATAGCCGCGTCCCCGTATGGCGAATTCGGTCTCGGCGAGCTCGACCGTGCGGCCGCCCACATCGGTATTGCTGGTGCGCAGGGCCTCGCGCACCTTGGCCAAGGGGATGCCCAGCGATTGCAGGCGGCGCGGATCGATGACCACGCTGTACTGCTTGACGAAGCCACCGACGCTCGCGACTTCCGCTACGCCTTCGGCCTTCACCACGCCGTAGCGGAGGTACCAGTCCTGGATGGTGCGCAGCTCCGCCAGGTTCCTCTGCGCGCCCCGGACGACATACTGATAGACCCAGCCGACGCCCGTCGCATCGGGCCCGAGGCTCGGCGTGACGCCCGCCGGCAGCCGCCGGGCGGCCGAATTGAGATATTCGAGCACGCGCGAGCGCGCCCAGTAGAGGTCGGTGCCGTCCTCGAAGATCACATACACGAACGAAACGCCGAAGAAGGAGAACCCGCGGACGATCTTCGACTTGGGCACGCTCAGCATCGCCGTGGTGAGCGGATAGCTGACCTGGTCCTCCACCACCTGCGGCGCCTGCCCGGGATACTCCGTGTAGACGATGACCTGCACGTCGGAGAGGTCGGGAATGGCGTCGAGCGGCACCCGCATGACCGCGTAGATGCCGGCGAGCGTCAGGAACAGGGTCGCGAAGCCGACCAGGAAGCCGTTGCGGGCCGACCAGCGGATGACGGCGGCGATCATCGCGGGCTCTCCTGCGAGAAGGTCCTGAGCGCGGCGCGCAGGTTGCTCTCCGAGTCGATCAGGAATGTTGCGCTGGTGACCACCTCCTCGCCCACGCGCAACCCCTCCAGCACCTCGCAGTAGCCTTCGCTGCGACGGCCGATCTTGACCCTGCGAGGCTCGAACCGCCCCTCCCCTTTGGCGACGAACACGACCTGCTCCGTGCCGCTGTTGATGATGGCGTCATGGGGAATCGCCACGACCGGACCGTCGTCATCCCCCGTGCGGAACACCACATCGGCGTACATGTCGGCTTTGAGCCGACCATCCGGATTGGCCACCTCGATGCGCACCCGCGCAGTGCGCGTCTCCGGCTTCACCTCCGGGTAGATGAGCGTCACCTCGCCTTCGACCGGCTGCGTCGGGTAGGCGCGAAACGTCACGAGTGCGCGCGAGCCGCGCCTGATCATCGCGAGGTCCGCTTCCGCCACGTCGGCGATCACCCAGATCGTGGACGTGTCGGCGATGCGATAGAGCTCGTCTCCGGCCGCGACGCGCTGGCCGTTGATGACGCGCTTGACGATCACCGTTCCGCTTGCCGGCGCCGGCCAGTCGAGCGTGCGCGGATTGACCCCGTTTTCGTGCACGTCGTGAATGCGAGCCTCGGGCACCGCCAGATTTCGCAGGCGCTGCATGGCGCCTTCCAGCGCCCTATCCGCATCCACCCCCACGATGCCGCGCTTTATCGCGCGCACCGCCACGATCAGGTCGGTCTGGGCCTGCTGGATCTGCGGGCTGTAGACGCGAAACAGCGGCTCGCCCGCCTTGACCGGCTGGCCGGTCGTGTTGACGAACAGATCCTCGATGTAGCCGTCGGAGCGCAGGGTCACGATGGTCAGGCGGCGCTCGTCATAGGTCACCGTCCCGACGCCGCGGACGGGTTGAATCAGGACTCGTTTGTCGACCGGCTCGGTGCGCACGCCGCCACGCTGGATCTTGCCGCGACTGACCTTGACGGTGTTGCCGTCATCCTCCTCGCCCTCGTAGACCGGGATGTAGTCCATGCCCATGGAGTCCGTCTTCGGCACCGGCGAGACGTCGGCGAGCCCCATGGGATTGCGGTAGTAGAGAATCTTGCGGTCGCCCTTGGCGGTTTGCGGTTTGGCAGGCGGCTGGTCAAAGGACAGCTCCTGATCGTCATAGACCGGCAGGAAGTCGCGCCCGTGATGGTCCTTGGTCGGCTCGGCCGACCATGTCGGCGCTCCGCTCGGATCCCGGTAGTAGAGAATCGTCCGCTCGGTGACCGCCGCGCCGACCGTTACTGGCGCATGTGCGGCGTGATCCGACAGGGGAATTGTGGACCAATAGAGCGCGGCACCGGCAGCGCCGACCGCGAGGGCCAGGGTGATGACAATTCGACGTGTGTTCATGACTTCACCTGAGTGTCGCTGCCCGGAAGGAACGAGAGACGCGACCGCGCCCCCGCGTTCATCCGAAGACAAATCCTCATTTCACGGCCTTGAAGATGACCTTGCCGATCACCGTCTCCGCTTCGCCTTGTACCTTCGCGGCAATGCTGAACAGGTAGCGTCCGGCCATCGGCAGGTCGGTCTTGAAGGCGTAGATGCCCGGGGCGCTCGCCGGCAGCGGCGTCACCGGAGATTCCATTTCCGCCATGTTGTCGGGCGCCATATCGACGCGGGTGCGGAAAATGACGGCGTCGGAAACCGGCTTGCCGGTGGGCTTGTGCACGAGGCGCAATTCCACCGTGACGTCGTCGCCCTTCCGCATCTCGGGCACGACCGGCTCGAACGCATAGTCGCCGGCACCCGCCCAGGCGGCCGCGCCGCTGAAGCCGAGGGCAACGGCCACAGCCGTGCCAACCAGGAACTTCGCAATCATCTCCAAGTCTCCTCGCTGTCTGTCCTTGGCCCGCAAGCTCTTCGTTGAGCTGCGCAGCCGAACGTCTTTGCACGCGAGCATCGACTCAACGTGCCGCCTGCCGGTCGGTGCGACGTCAGGCGCGAGGAGGACGGAAGGGTGGATTGCCGATTTGCGACACTGCGAGATCGCTGTCGCGGATGGGATCGAGGCTTGATCCGAGCCGCACAACGACCACGTTCGGCAGGACCGTACCGGCGTAACTGAAACACTTCACGGCGCATGCCGCCACGGACGTACAGTCGTTGACCGCTTTCGACGCTTCGTCGCACGGCGAACCATGATCGCAGCAATCATGGATGGGCTCGACCACCGAGAATTCCACGGACTCGTGCACGGCCGCTGCGCCGCCGGCGAGCGGAAGCACCGCCACCGAGAGGGCGACCAGCAAAGCCACGATGGTTCGACCAAGCCGCATCGATCCTCGACTTCAGTCTGTTGCCAAATCGATACCGGCAACCCCTGCCGTCAGATCACACCCCGCGAACGGGCGACCGAAGACCCCCAAAGCACGCACTGCCGATTGCAAATGTGCCCGAAAATGGCCTACCCCTCATTGATCAGGATCAAGCCCGGCTCGAGCATCGGAGGTTCCATCATGACGGATTTCCAGCGCCATCCGACCCGCCGCGCCATGCTTGTCGTGCTGGCCTCCGTCGGCGGAGTGCCGTTCCTTGGAAGATCGGGTGCCGCCGAACCAACCATCACGGTCCACAAGGACCCGACCTGCGGCTGCTGCACGGGGTGGGTGCACCACCTTCAGAACAATGGATTCACCACGAACGTCGTTGAAACGTCGCGTCTAGATCCCGTAAAGGCGCGGCTCGGCGTGCCGAACGAGCTTTCGGCCTGCCACACCGCCGAAATCGAGGGCTACGCGATCGAAGGGCACGTGCCCGCGGGCGCCATCAAGCGGCTACTGGCCGAGAAGCCGAGGGCCACCGGGCTGGCGGTGCCGGGCATGCCGGTCGGCTCGCCCGGCATGGAAGGCGGCGAGCCGGAAACCTACGACGTGGTCCTGTTCGGTCCGACGCTGCGGCGGACCTACATGCGGTTCAAGGCCGACCAGGAGGTTTGAGCGGAAATTCCTCGGGCCGGCGGGCGGGTGCGGCAGGCGCCGCGATGGTCAGTGAAACCGCTGAGGATCCGCGGGATCGATCACCCGGTTGACGGGGTCGATCAGCCGCCACAGTCCGGCCAGCTGGCCGGCAAGCTCGCACCGCTCGAAGCGCGAGAATACAGCGCCCCGGAGATCGATTCCTGACTCGGCATACATCGCGGGGTGGGTGGGCATCGGTATCGGGCGACCGCCGACCCAGGCGCGCGGGTCACGATCCAGACAATCCCGCGACGGTCGAGCCGGTTCGCGCGAGCAGCGGATCATGGGATTGAGGTCTGCGACGCCCTGCTTCATGCGTTGCAGCTGCAGGCGGGCGCGGGCGATCGATGTCCTCAACGCGAGACTATCCATGAGCAGTCGCTTCATCGAATTCGATCCATGTCGCTGTTTCGGGCGCGCCGGCAAGGCTCATCGCGACCAGGCTCGTTGCGTGCCGCGCAGGTTGTGACCGCCGCCCTCTGGTACAACCTCTAGGAACATAACGCATGATGATCACTCAATAATTGCCGCTCTCACAACACGACTCACAGTGTGAATCAACCCGACGATGCTACCGCCCCGCGGTCCGGGCAGGGCGCGGTTGCGCGTAGCGCAGATCGCGGCACCACGGCAATCGAGAGACGTCTCCAGCTTTGCTGATAAGCTCCGTCTCTGCTGAATTGCGTTCGGGGCGGTTCGGACTCGAGTGATGCGGTCATTACTCCTGGCACAGATCGCGGCGGCGATGATGTCGGCAATATCCGTGACGCACGCAGATGAGGTCGGAGACATCGAAACCGCGATCCGTCGGGAGGTTCAGGCGAACCTTACGGCGGACGGTATCGGCGGTGCTGCCGTCGCGGCGCGGATCGGCGGCAAGACGCTATTCTTCAACTACGGCTCGGCCGACGTCCGCGGCGCACGTGCGATGACGTCGGATTCCGTGTTCAACATCGCATCGCTGCGCAAGGTCTTCGAAGCGACCCTGCTGGCGCAGGCCGTTCAGCAAGGGGAAATGAAGTTCGATGATCCGGTTGCTCGCTACGTCGTCGAGCTCGAGCGCGGCGGCACCATCCGACGCGTTACGGTCGGGCAGCTTGCGAGCCACATGTCGGGGCTGCTGCTGCCACAGGATCACGACCCATGGCCCGACTGGGGCTATACGCTGCCGGAATTCCTGCGGACGCTGAACGCATGGGAGCCTGACCCGGAGCATACGCCCGGCATGCAGCCGATGTATACCCACGCGGGCTATGTGCTGTTGCAGCTTGCGCTCGAGCGCAGGTTTGCCAAGCGGATGAGTGAATTGCTGCAACAGCGCATCCTCAAGCCGCTTGGACTGTCATCGACGGTGCTGCCGCCGACGCGCGAGGATGGACATGCTGCACTTCCCCCTGAGCTCCTGCGCCGGGCGGTGCAGGGCTACGGCGAGGACGGCACGCCCATCGCTGCGCCGGGCAACCAGCAAGGTTACTACCACTTCCCCGATACAGGGCAGATGTTCTCCTCGGCGCGCGACCTTGCGCGTTTCCTCGCCTTCCATCTCGGCGAGCTGTCGGCACCGCCTTCGTTGAAGGCGGCGATGGAGATCGCGCAGCGGCCGGTCGCATCCTACAGCCCGCACAATGCCCAGGCCCTCGCCTGGGAGATCAACAGCGGCACCGATCCGACGATCGTGGAAAAGAACGCGGGCCTCAACAACACATCGGGCTATCTGGGCATGATCCGGGCAAAGAGGATCGGCCTCGTCATCCTGACCAACCGGGGCAATCAGAACCCTGCCGAGGTCGGCCGTCGCCTTCTCTCGGAGCTGGCGCAGCGGATGCCGTAGGGCGGCATCGCTTCACGTCACCAGGACGTTGGTGAACTGCCAGGGATCGCCGGCGTCGACCTTCTCGGGGAACAGCTCGTTGCGTCCGACCAGCGGCGTCCAGTCGGTATAGCGGCCGACTACCGGACCGAGATAGGGACGCTGGATCTCCAGGCAGCGGCGGAAGTCCATCTCGTCGGCTTCGACGATGCCGCGATCCGGATTCTCCAGCATCCACACGATCCCGGCGAGCACCGCCGAGGTCACCTGCAGCCCGGTCGCGTTCTGCAGCGGTGCTATCCGCCGGGTCTCCTCGATCGAAAGCTGCGAGCCGTACCAGTAGGCGTTCCTGGCATGTCCGTAGAGCAGGACGCCGAGCTCGTCGATCCCGTCGACGATGTCGTGCTCGGTGAGGATGTGCCACGTCTCCTGCGGTTTCCAGGCGCGACCGGCCATCTCGTGCAGCGACAGGACGGCGTCGTCGCATGGATGATAGGCGTAGTGGCAGGTCGGCCGGTAGACGACCTTGCCGTCCTCCCGCAGCGTGAAATAGTCGGCGATCGAGATCGACTCGTTGTGCGTGATCATCCAGGCGTGCTGCGCCTGGGCGGTCGGCGTCCACGAGCGCACCCGGGTGCCGGCGCCCAGCTGATTGAGGTAGATCGCGGCGTCGCAACCGAAATCGTGCCGGCTGCCGCCCGGCGGCATGGCCTTCTCGTGCGTGCCCCAGCCGAGCTCGGCCGGCTGCAATCCCTCGGAGCAGAAGCCCTCGACCGACCAAGTGTTGACGAACTTGCCCAACGGCTTGGGATCGCGGGCTCGCTGCGTGTCACGTTCGGCGATGTGGACGCCTTTCACGCCGGCCCGGCGCATCAGAGCGGCCCACTCCTCGCGCGTGCGCGGCTCGGCGTGCTCGATCTCGAGGTCGCGGGCGAGATTGAGCAGCGCCTGCTTGACCATCCAGGACACCATCCCGGGATTGGCGCCGCAGCAGCTGACCGCCGTCACCCCGCCGGGGCGGCGGCGGCGCAGTTCGAGCAGGGTCTCGCGCAAGGCATAGTTGGAGCGCGCCGACAGCGGGAGCGAACGGTCGGTGTAGAGACCGGGCCATGGCTCGACCACCGTGTCGATGTAGAAGGCATCGATCTCCTTCGCGAACTCCATCAGCGCGACCGAAGACGTGTCGACCGACAGGTTCACCATCATGCCGCGGCCCGGCCCCGCGGTGAGCAGCGGGGTGAGCACGTCGCGATAATTCTCCTTGGTCAGCCCGGTATGAAGGAAGCGAAGCTTCCGCTCGTCGAGCAGGTGGCGGTCGCTGTCCTCCGGGTCGATCACGACGAATTTCGAGCGGTCGAGCCCGATGTGCCGCTCGATCAGCGGCAGGATGCCCTTGCCGATCGAGCCGAAACCGACCATCACGATCGGTCCATCGAAACGCGCGTGCAGTGGCCAACTCTCTGTCATTTGGGTAACCGCATTCATTTTCTGGTTTCCTCAAGGTCAAATAGCACGGTTCACGCCGCGTACGGCGCCAGACTCTGGTCGTTGCGGACAACTCGTTGCCAGAGCACCGCCAGTTCGGGTTGCGGTTCCGGGCGCCCCGTGGCGTTGACGAGGCCGCGGGCCTTGTCCAAGGCGCCGGGCTCGATCTCATGCCCGAGCAGCCGGTGGCGCTCGTAGGGGCCGGGCAGCCACAAGGCGCCGGTCTTCTCCTCCGAGAAGCCGAACCGCCCGTAATAAGGTGCATCGCCCACGAGCAGCACCGCCGCATGACCGCGCCTGCAGGCTTGCGCCAGCGCATGCCGTGTCAACGCGGCGCCAATGCCGCGGTTTCGCACATGTGCGGCAACCGCGAGCGGCCCGAGCAGCAGCGCCGGGCGGCCGGGTCCGGCGGAAATGTCCCACAGCCGTACCGTGCCGATCAGCTGGCCGCCTTGGCAGGCGACGAACGACAAGCCTTCCGCCGGCAGGCGATCCTCGCGCAGCCGCTGAGACGTCTTGGTGAAGCGGGCCTCGCCGAACGCGGCATCGAGCAGCGCCTCGCGCGCCGCAACGTCGAAAGCAGTCTCCTCACGGATCGTGATCATGGCCATGTTTCCCCGCCCGCAGGCGTTGTCAGTTCAGGCAATTGACGGGAAGGGAGCCGGCTTGCCGGCTCCCGCGATCGCCCGCGGGCGATGCTGAGGCTATGCTCAGATGTGGTAGGTCCGCAGCGGCGCGAAGCCGTTGAACGCGACCGATGAATAGGTCGCCGTGTAGGCGCCGGTTCCCTCGATCAGCACCTTGTCGCCGATCTCCAGGCTGACCGGCAGGGCGTACGGCGTCCGCTCGTACATCACGTCGGCCGAGTCGCAGGTCGGCCCGGCGAGCACGCATGGCCCGACCGGATCCCCGTCGCGCGGGGTGCGGATCGGATAGCGGATCGACTCGTCCATCGTCTCGGCCAGACCGCCGAACTTGCCGATGTCGAGATAGACCCACCGCACCTCGTCCTTTGCGCTCTTCTGCGACACGAGGACCACCTCGGCTTCGATCATGCCGGCGTTGCCCACCATGCCGCGGCCCGGCTCGATGATCGTGTCGGGGATGCGGTTGCCGAAATGCTTGCGGAGCGCGCGGAAGATCGAGCGGCCGTAGGATTTGACCGCCGGCACTTCCTTGAGATACCGGGTCGGAAAGCCGCCGCCCAGGTTGACCATGGTGAGATTGATGCCGCGCTCGGCGCAGGCGCGGAAGACCGCGGCCGCCGACTTCAGCGCGCCGTCCCAGGCCTGCGTGCGCGGCTGCTGCGAGCCGACGTGGAACGAGACGCCGCAGGGATCGAGCCCGAGCCGGTGGGCGTGCTCGAGCACGTCGACCGCCATCTCGGTATCGCAGCCGAACTTGCGCGACAGCGGCCACTCGGCCCCCGCGCAGTCGAACAGGAAGCGGCAGAACACCTTCGCGCCGGGAGCCGCGCGGGCGATCTTCTCGACCTCCGCCCGGCAGTCGACCGCGAACAGGCGCACGCCGAGCGCAAAGGCGCGGGCGACGTCGCGCTCCTTCTTGATCGTGTTGCCGTAGGAGATGCGCTCAGGGCTGGCGCCCGCCGCCAGCACCATCTCGATCTCGGCCACCGAGGCGGTGTCGAAGCAGGAGCCGAGCGAAGCCAACAGGCTCAGCAGCTCGGGCGACGGATTGGCCTTCACGGCGTAGAACACCCGGCTGTCCGGCAGGGCCTTGGCAAAGGCCTGGTAGTTCTCGCGCACGACATCGAGGTCGACGACGAGGCAGGGCCCGTCGTCGCGGCGGCTACGCAGAAATTCACGAATGCGCTCGGTCATGGGAGCGACTCCTCACCCAAGTTCAATGGGGCGTTCAGCCCGGATTGAAGTTCAGGCGGCGAACCGCCCGGCGTCAGCGGGTGAGGATCCTGAAGCGTTCCCGTGCGATGGAGACACGGACGACGCCAAAGGGTTCTTCACCCGACGATGCTGCCTTGGATTGGAGCGGGGTGTCCCCGTTCCGCACGCCGGCAAGATGGACAAGCCTCTTCGGGTGTTGACCTTTGGAGGGCCAACGAGACCAAAAAAGCCCGTTCCGTCGTTGCTTTAAGCCGCGTCCCCCGTTGAGCGCGGGGTGCGCCGGTTCGCCTCCGGCTGCCGGTCGCGGTGCTAAGGAAGATCCTTCCTCAGGCGGCTGTCCGGCCTCTTGTCCGGATGCCCACCGACCGACACACGGCCACAGGCACGTGCGAGATTGGGCATTCGCGACATAGTCTCAAGATCCGTCGGATGCAAGAACTTTTCGCGGCGAAGCTGAATTTTTTCTCTCGCGCGCGCATGAACCTCAGGAGAAGTCCGTACGACGCGGCGCGGCGCGCGACCGGCGCGCCGCCACAACAGCGCGCTCCTGCTTCGCCTCTGATAAAGATGCCGGGCGGCCGCCCTCGCCTACGGCAAGCGATCCGCGCCACGCCGGTCAACCGCGAGCTTAACCGATGATCACAGACGCGCACATCCTGCTCGGCACGCCCACCTACGACCAGACCGTCACGATCCGGTACATGAACTCGATCCGCGATCTCGACCGCCGTCTGTGGGAGACGCGACCGGGCATCAAGCTGCAGACGCACATGCTCTATTCGGCGGTGGTGCACTTTGCCCGCAATGCCTTCGCCAGCATCGTCTATCACGACAAGACCTACACCCACCTGCTGTTCGTCGATGCCGACATCGGCTTTCGGCCCGAGGCGGTGCTGAAGATGCTCGACTTCGACAAGGACATGGTCGGCTGCATCTGTCCGGCGCGACGGACCGACTTTGCCCGCCTCCACTCGGTCTCGCGCCAGGTGGACGATCCGCGCCTCGCGCGTCATGTGGCGCAGGAGTACGTCTCTGCCGACGCGCTGATGCGGCGCGAGGTCCAGGGCGCGACACGCTACATCGGAGAGGGCAGCTTCGCGCGCTCCACCTACATCGGCTGCGGGTTGACCCTGGTGAAGCGCGGGGTGTTCGAGCGGATCGCCGAAGCCTGCCCCGACCTCCTGTCGATCGACACGCAGACCTACGCGTCCTACGGGGTGACCGGGCCTGTCCTCCAGTGCTTCGAATCCCTCAAGGACGAAAAGCGCGGCATCTTCCTGTCGGAGGACTATTCGTTCTGTCGCCGATGGACGGACCTGTGCGGCGGCGAGGTGTGGGTGTGCATCGACGAGCTGATCACCCATGTGGGCATGAGCGAGCACCAGGGCCGGGTGTCCGATCGCCTGACGTTCGAGCTGCAGGAGAGCACGAAGGCGGCTGCCGCACTTCAACAGAAGCCCTGATCCAGGCCCGAGGCAGCTCGCCAGGTCAGGAACCTGACCGAACCGCCCTCAGCGGCGGGTGGCGGCCCTGGGGTGTGACCGATTTATCGCTCTCGCTCCATTTCGACGCGTGCGCCCCTCGTATCGTTTACCCCGCCTTAATAATGTCAGATTTAAAAAACGAATGTTCATTCTCATTTATCGCACCGCACACGGACCATGCGCCGCGCCAACCTCAAGCTCCAGTCAGACCGCCGGGCCGAGATCCTGGCGGCCGCCGAGCGCTGTTTTGCCCGGTCCGGGTTCCACCAGACCTCGATGCAGGAGATCTGCCTCGACGCCGGGATGAGTCCGGGCAACCTCTACCGCTATTTCCCGTCCAAGGAAGCGATCATCGCCGGCATTTCCGAGCGCAACCGCGCCGATGCCGCGGAGAGCTTCGCCGCGGTCGATCAGGCGGAGGACTTCTTCGCCGGTCTCGCCGGCCTCGCCCGCCAGCATTTGGTTGAGCGGACAGCCGAAGAGGTCGGCCTGTGCGCCGAGATCATGGCGGAAAGCCGCCGCAACCCCGAGATTTCCCGGCAGTATCAGGAGATCGAGCGCGACGTGAAGGCGCGGCTCGTCGCCATGCTGCAGCGGGCGGCCGAACGCGGTGAGATCGCCCGCGACCTCGATTGCGAGGGCGCCGCCACGGTGCTGATGGTCATCGCCGACGGCATCTCCTGGCGCCGCGCCGTCGATCCAACCTTCAACGCCGAAGCCGTGCTCCCGCTCATTCTGCAGATGATTCACAGCCTCCTGACAGCCAACGCGTCCGGGGACCAGCCGTCGGAGAAACAGAGATGAAAGCAAGCCGCCTCACCGCCCTGGGGCTGGTGCTCGGCGCCGGCTTCTGGATCGCCTCCGGGTATCTGCTGGAGCACGAGCACGGCGAGAGCCGCGCCGCCATCCGTCCCGCCGAAGCACCGACACAGAAGCCGTTCCGCGTCGCGGTCGCGGAGGCGAACTGCATGCCGCATAGCCGCAAGCTGGTTCTGTCCGGCCGCACGGAAGCCGACCGCAAGGTGATGGTGATCGCCCGAACCGGCGGCGTCCTCACCGAGCTCCGGGTCCGGCGCGGCGACAAGGTGGAGAAGGGCGACGTGATCGCCGTGCTCTCCGACGAGGCGCGCGAAGCCCAGGTTGCGCAGGCCAGGGCCTTGCTGGCCCAGCGCAAGGCCGAGCTCGATGCGAAGCGGCGGCTGATCGAGAACGGCATGATGCCGAAGCTCGACCTGGTCAATCTCGAATCGCAGCACAAGGCGGCGGAAGCGGCGCTCGCCATGGCCGAGGCGGAACGAAACCGCGGCCTCGTCACGGCGCCGTGGTCCGGAATCGTGAGCGACACGACGGCCGAAGTCGGCCAAGCGGCCTTCTCGATGGTCGGCCGCGAGATCGCGCAGATCGTTGCGCTCGACCCGATGCTGGCGGTGGTCGAGGTCGCCGAGCGCAAGCTTGGCGGAATCAACGTCGGCGACACCGCGGAGGTACGGCTCGTCACCGGCCAGACGGCGAGCGGGCGTATCCGCTACGTGGCGAAAACCGCCAGTGCCACCACGCGCACCTACCGGATCGAGGTGGAAATCAGGAACCCGGAGGGCTCCATCCCGGACGGGATCACGGCCGAAGTCGCGATCCCCCTCGCGCCGGTCCAGGCGACCCGCGTGCCCCGCTCGGCTCTGACGCTCGCCTCGAACGGCGACGTCGGCGTGCGTATCGTGGATGCCGCCAACGCCGTGAGCTTCCGGGCGGTCTCGGTGATCGAGGACGACCAGACCTCAATGTGGGTCGAGGGCATCGCCGAAGGAACCAGGATCATCGTCCAGGGACAGGATTTCGTACGCGAGGGCCAGCGGGTCGAAGCCGTCATGGCGCCGGCGATCCAGACCGCCGGCAACTGACGGCCACCGCAGCACAGCAGGACGCCGATGTCGGGCATCATCGACTACGCCATCTCGCACGCGCGGCTCACGATCGCGACGCTATTGTTCCTGCTCGGCGCGGGTTTCGTCGCCTATGTGACGATCCCCAAGGAGGCAGAGCCGGACGTCAAGATCCCGATGATCTTCGTCCAGATCACCCAGCGCGGCATCAGTCCGGAAGACGCCGAACGGCTGCTGTTGCGGCCGGTCGAGACGCAGCTCAAATCGGTCGCACGGGTCAAGGAGATGCGCTCGACCGCGTTCGAAGGCGGCGGCTACGTGCTGCTCGAGTTCGACGCCGGCTTCGATTCCAAGGTGGCGCTGGCGGACGTGCGCGCCAAGGTGGATGACGCTAAGCACGATCTTCCCAAGGACGTGGACGAGCCGCAGGTCCAGGAAGTCAATCTTTCGCTCTATCCGGTGCTGGTGGTGGCGCTGTCGGGAAATGTGCCGGAACGGACGATGCTGCGCGTCGCCCGCACGGCCAAGAACGCGATCGAGCAGGCGCCCGGCGTGCTGGCGGCGGAGCTGCGCGGCGCCCGCGACGAGGCCGTCGAGATCCTCATCCAGCCCTCGCTGATGCACAGCTACGGCGTCTCGCTCGACCAGCTCGGCTCGCTCACCCAGAACTTCAACACGCTGATCGCCGCGGGCGCGCTCGAGGGGCAGACCGGGCGGTTCTCCGTCAAGGTCCCGTCCCTGTTCGAGCGGCCGCAGGACATCGTCAAGGTGCCGGTGACCGCCTCATCCAAGGCGGTGGTCACCCTGCTCGACGTCGCCGAGATCAAGCCGACCTTCAAGGATGCCACCTCGGTCACCCGGGTGAACGGCCGCCCGGCCATGACCATCGAGGTGTCGAAGCGCACCGGCGCCAACCTGATCGAGACCGTCGACGCCGTGAAGGCGATCGTCGAGCGGCTGAAGGCCACCTGGCCCGACGGGGTCGAGGTCGCCTACACCCAGGACAAGTCCAAGGTCATCCGCCAGATGCTGGCGGACCTGCAGAACTCGGTCGCGACTGGCGTGCTGCTGGTGGTGGTGATCATCCTGTTCGCGCTCGGCTTCCGCGCCTCCCTGTTCATCGGCATCGCGATCCCCGCCTCGTTCCTCGCCGGCGTGCTCGGCCTGCAGCTCGCGGGACTCACCATCAACATCGTGGTGCTGTTCTCGCTCATCCTGGCGGTCGGCATGCTGGTGGACGATGCCATCATCGTGTCCGAGTTCGCCGAACGGCGCATGGCCGAGGGCATGGCACCGCGCGAGGCGTATTCCCTCGCCGCCAAGCGCATGGCGGGCCCGGTGATCGCCGCGACCGCGACACGGGTCGCCGCCTTTTCGCCGCTCCTGTTCTGGCCGGGCGTGGTCGGCGAGTTCATGAAATACCTGCCGATCACCCTGATCGCGACGCTGTCGGCCTCGCTCGCCGTGGCGCTCATTTTCACGCCGACGCTGGGCGCGCTGCTCGGCAAGGCCGCGCCGGTGCATGACGAGCGCAGCGCCGACAGCGGGCTCTATATGCGGACGGTGCGCCTGGCGCTGCGCCACCCCGGCTCGACGCTCGCGCTTGCCGCCCTCCTGCTGGTCGGGGTGCAGGTGATGTACGGGAAGTACGGCCATGGCGTCGAGTTCTTCCCCAAGGTCGAGCCCGACTACGGCCAGGTGATCGTGCATGGACGCGGCAATCTCGCGCTGGAGGAGAAGAACCGGGCGCTCGCCGAGGTCGAGCAGCGAGTGCTGCAGTTTCCCGGCCTGAGCACGGTCTATACGCGGGTCGGCGAGCAGCCGCGCGGCTCGAACGAGATGACCGAAGACACGATCGGGGTGATCCAGTTCGAGTTCGCCGACTGGAAGCAGCGCCCGCCCGCGCACGAGATCATGGACGCGATTCGCGCCAAGACGGCGGACATTCCCGGCATCCTGGTGGAGGTGACGGCACCGCGCGCTGGCCCGCCGACCGGCAAGCCGATCCAGGTGCAGCTTACCGCGCTCGATCCCGCCCTGCTGCCGGCGGCCGCCAAGAAGGTGGCGGCGGCGCTGGCGACGCGCCACGACATCCGCGATCTCGACGACGGCCAGCCGCTGCCCGGCATCGACTGGAAGATCGAGGTCGACAAGGCGGAGGCCGCCAAATACGGCGCCGGGGTGAACGTCGTCGGCTCGGCGGTGCAGCTCGTCACCAACGGCCTCAAGGCGACCGAGTATCGCCCGGCCGAGAGCGACAAGGCGGTCGACATCCTGGTGCGGTTCCCGGCCGACAAGCGCAACCTCGACCAGATGGACGAGCTGCGCATCCAGACCCCGGCCGGCCAAGTGCCGATCGGCAATTTCGTGCAGCGGGTGCCGGCGCCGCGCGTCGGCTATCTCAACCGGGTCGCCGGCAACCGGGTGATGACGGTGTCTGCCAATGTCGCCGAGGGCGTGCAGACCGCGCAGATCCAGCAGGAGATCGCGCGCGACGTCGCCAAGCTCGATCTCGGGCCGGGCGTCATCTTCCGCCTGAAAGGCGAGGACGAGGAGCGCGCCAAGGCTTCGGCCTTCCTGCTCAAGGCGTTTGCCACCGCGATCTTCCTGATCTTCGCCATCCTGCTCGCGCAATTCAATCGCCTGACCTCGGTCGCCCTGGTGCTGACCGCCGTCATCCTCTCCACCATCGGCGTTCTGCTCGGGCTTCTGATCATGGGCCAGTCGTTCGGCGTGGTGATGACGGGCATCGGCGTGATCGCCAACGCCGGCGTCATCGTGAACAACAACATCGTGCTCATCGACACCTATGATCGCCTGCGGCGCGAGGGCAAGGAAGCCTACGAGGCGATCATCGAGACCTGCCGCGAGCGCGCGCGACCGGTGGCCTTGACGGCGATCACGGCGATTCTCGGCGTCCTGCCTATCGCGTTCGGGGTCAACCTCGACTTCCTGACGCGGGAAGTGACCGTCGGCGCGCCGTCGACCCAGTGGTGGATCCACCTGTCCACGGCCATCGTGTTCGGGCTCGGCTTCGCCACCGTGCTCACCCTCATCGTCACGCCGGCCGCGCTGCTGGTCATCGCAAGGCTCAGCGACCGCCGCAAGCGATGGATGGCGGCGCTCCGGACGCGACGCCGGGCGCCAGCGTAAACCATCATCATGTCGCTGGCGATTGCCGGCGCCTTTCACCTCAGGCGGCGGCACGTCATAGGACCGACCCTTCGGGCGCTCCTCGTGGACGCCCGCAGCGGGGCGACCAAAAGGTGCCCCCAGACAGCCATCGCGAGTTGCCCCAAACCGTCCGCTCGCATAGGCTGATTGCTCTCGACAGGGGCTGGGGCGGAAACAATGCGCAGCCCATACGTCGCAGACGCGCGCGCCACTGGCGCGGCCATTGGGGAGGCAGGCAATGGCATACATCGTTACGGGCACGGCAGGCAATGATGCACTGAACCAGTCCGGCGATACGGGTCCCGGCACAATCATCGGGCTCGCCGGCGACGACGACATCGCGACCGGATCCGGGTTGGCGACCGTCACCGGCGACTCCGGCAACGACACCGTGGTGCTGCAAGCCGGCAATACCGGCACGGTGAATGGTGGTACCGAGAATGACAGCATCTTTGCCGGCGGCGCGATCGGCTCGATGCAGCTGTTCGGCGGCGACGGTGCCGATACGGTCAGGACGAGCGCCGCGAGCGCCGCTCAGACCGTGATCGGCGGCAATGATTCCGCGGACGGCGCGGATTCTGTCTTCACAGGCTCGGGAGCCGATCTCATCCTGGGCAACGGCGGGAACGACACGCTCAACGGCGGCAGCGGGAACAACACGGTCGTCGCCGGGCACGGCAACGATTCCGTGTTCACCAACTCGGGCGCGGACCTGGTGTTCGGTAACCAGGGCAACGATTCCCTCGGCATCTTCTCCGGCGCCGACACCGCTTATGGCGGCCTCGGCAACGACTTCATCTCCATCGGGGCCGGCGGCCCTGGCGCAATGGCATTCGGCAACGAAGGAAACGACACGGTCAACGCCACCGGCGCCACCGCCGTGACGGTGATCGGCGGAAACAACTCGGCGGACGGCAACGACACGGTCATCGGCAGCGATGCCGGCGACCTGATCTTCGGCAATGGCGGCGCCGACACCCTCGATGGCGGCGCCGGCGCAAACACGATGATTGGCGGCCATGGCGGCGACAGCATCATAACCGGCACCGGCAACGATCAGATCTTCGCCAACGAGGCGAACGACACGGTGGCCGCCGGCGAGGGCGCCGACACGGTGTTCGGCGGGCAGGGCAACGATACGATCCTCGGCGGCACCGGACGCGACACGATCCAGGGCAACGAGGGCAACGACACGATCCGTGGCGGCACCGAGATCGACACGATCTCCGGCGGCACCGGCAATGACGTGTTCGCGTATACCAACGGGACGGAGGACGGCCAGAATGCCACCGGCGGCGGGCCGGTGGAGCTCGTCACCGACGTGGACTTCTCGGTCGATCGTTTCCGGACGGACGCCCTCACCGTGACATTCGCCGCCAATACGGGCGCCGGGACCGGGGCCGGCCTCGCGACGTCGGCGAACAACGCGCTGGCGGCGGCATTCGCCCTCGGCGGCAGCGGCGGGACCCAGGTCACCGCGGCGCAGTTCACGTTCGGAGGCCGCACCTACCTGGTGATCGAGCAGACGGCGGCCGGAACGGCGGTCTTCGACGATACGATGGATCTCCTGCTCGACATCACCGGGGCGACCGGCGCAATCGGCGCCAGCAACTTTTTCTGAGCGGGTCTCCATGGGGCGAAAAACATTGTCCCGACCTGCGCGGCTCAGGGAACGACGTAAACGGCCGGATTGCGGGGCTTCCCGCCGCATGCCCGGCGCCTGCGTAAGCTTCGGCTATCAAATCGATAGATCGAAGGCTTTTCCCTTCGGCCGGCGGCCGGGACTTGCTGGTCACACGCTCCCTACGGGAGAGCAAGATTCTATGAGCCGCCACTGAATGGTCGGTCTAGTCGACCTATATG
The DNA here is from genome assembly GCA_963777755.1 of uncultured Alphaproteobacteria bacterium. Lineage (GTDB taxonomy): Bacteria > Pseudomonadota > Alphaproteobacteria > Rhizobiales > Xanthobacteraceae > DATFWC01. The sequence continues at coordinate 173,704 of CAVZSC010000031.1, read as the reverse complement.
ACTGGGAGAAGCCTTGTTCGCTCGACGTACGGCCGAAGGTCCTCATTGCCATCGAGGGGAGCCTTCTCGGCCGGACCCGTACAGGAGACGGGAGATGGCCGAACTCACATCCGACAGCCGCAAGCCGCGTGTGGTGATCATCGGCGCCGGGTTCGGCGGGCTGTTCGCCGCCAAGGCGCTCGCCGGGTCCGCCTTCGACGTGACGGTGATCGATCGGCACAACTATCACCTGTTCCAGCCCCTCCTTTACCAGGTGGCGACCGCCGGCCTGTCGCCGGCGGACATCGCCTCGCCGATCCGTTCCATCCTCAGCTCGAAGCCGAACATCGGCGTCGTGCTCGCCAAGGTCACGGGTGTTGACCTTGCACGCCATGAGGTGATCGCAGAAGGGCGACGCATACCCTTCGACTACCTGATCGTGGCGACGGGCGCGCAGCACGCCTACTTCGGCCATGACGATTGGGCCGCCTACGCGCCAGGGCTCAAGACCATCGATGACGCGACCTATCTGCGGCGGCGCATCCTGTTGGCTTTCGAAAAGGCGGAAACCGAGCCGGATCCGGCCGAGCGCCGCCGCCTGTTGAACTTCGTCGTGGTCGGCGGTGGGGCAACCGGCGTCGAGATGGCGGGCGCCATCGCCGAGCTCGCGCGCCGCGCACTCGCCTCCGACTTCCGCAGCATCGACCCGCGCTCGGCCCGCATCGTCCTGGTCGAAGCGGCGCCCCGCCTGCTCACTGCGTTCGATCCGCCGCTGTCGGACAAGGCGAAGACTTCGCTCGAGCAGCTCGGGGTCGAGGTTCGGCTCGGCGCGATGGTCACCGACTGCGACGGCGGCGGCGTCACCGCGGGAGGCGAGCGCATCGAAACGCGGACCATCATCTGGGCGGCGGGCGTGCAGGCCTCGCCGGCCGGCGCGTGGCTCGGCGCCGAGACCGATCGGGCGGGTCGCGTCAAGGTCATGGCCGATCTGTCGATTCCCGGGCACGCCGACGTCTTCGTGATCGGCGATGCGGCCGCCGCCGTCGACGCCGGAGGGAAGCCTCTGCCCGGCGTCGCTCCGGTGGCGAAGCAGCAGGGACAATACGTCGCCGACCTCCTCAAGGCGCGGGCCAAAGGCAACAGCATCGGGCCGTTTCGCTATCGCGATTTCGGATCCTTGGCGACGATCGGGCGCAAGCGCGCCGTCATGCAGCTGGGACGGCTGCGCATCTCCGGGTTGATCGCCTGGGTGATCTGGAGCATGGCGCACATCTACTTTCTCATCGGCTTCCGCAACCGCCTCGTGGTCGCGATGAACTGGGCGTGGAACTACATCACGTTCCAGCGCGGCACCCGCCTCATCACCGGCCTGTCCGGCTCGCGCGTGGAGGACGTGCCGATGCCGGAGGAGCAGTCGGTGCCCGCGCGGCGGCGCGGTGCCGCCTGAAGCTGCCCTGGAGAGTGCCACGGCATGGACGCGTCGCTGAACGAGCGTCTCGCGGCGTTCTCCGAGGTGCACGGAAACTGAACGGACCGCTTCGCCGGGGCCGTGGACGGGTTGATCCCGCGGCTCAAGCAGAGCGGTGCCGGCGCGCTACTTTCTCAGGGCATCCCGGATTTCGGTGAGGAGCCTCACCTCCGGGGTCGGCCCAGCAGCCGGCGCTGCCGGCTCTTCCGTCTTCAATTTGTTGATGCCTTTGATCGCTATGAACAAGACCCATGCGACGATCAGGAAATTCAACGCGATGGTGAGAAACTGGCCCCAGCCGAGCACCGCACCTTGCTTTTTCGCATCCGCATACGAGAGTCCCGGCTGCACCTTCCCGGACAGAGCCGTATAGTAGTTCGAGAAATCCAGCCCGCCGGTGATCGCACCGATGATCGGCATGATGATGTCGCTGACCATCGACGTTATGATGGCTCCGAACGCCGCGCCGATGATCACGCCTACCGCGAGGTCGACGACATTGCCGCGCATCGCGAATTTCTTGAATTCGTCCAACATTGCACCCTCCTCTCTTCCCCACAGCAGATCCCATGAGTGCGATATCTATCAGTTGAACGTGCAAGCCCATAGCGCTCTCGGCGCGGAAGCTCGCCGCGCAAGGCCAAGGCTCGGAAAATCTCACGCAGAAATACTGACTCAACCACCCTGCTACGCGGCAGAGCTGCCTGGCCCTCCTGTCAAGCAGGCGAGCTCAATGTTGAGGTCTCAGCGGGTAGCGCAAATGGAATCAGGCGCCCTCGAGGTCCATCAACTCTTGAGATCCTCCGGGACTTTGCCGCCGTTGTCGGCCAGCTTTACCATGACCTGCTTGTGCAGCCAGATATTCATCGACGCGGAATCGTTCATGTCGCCCGAGTAGTGCAGTTCTTTTGCAAGCTCCTTGCGCGCCGAGAGGCTGCTGTCCAAGTCCAGGAGCTTCATCAGATCGACGATCGACTTTCGCCAATCGAGCTTTTCCTTGCTCTCCGCGGCGAGTTTCGTCAGCACGGCTGCGACATCCACCTGCGACATCGGTGCGGCACCCGGTGCAGCCGGCGCGGAAGCGGAACCCGGCGCAGCGGGTGCCGACGTGGACGTGGCGGACGGTGCCGCGCCCGCGGCACTTGCGGATCCGAAGATTGCCGACATGATGTTGCCGAAGATACCCATTGTGCGTCTCCTTTGTGAATTGTGATCACCAATGCCGCCGCGCGGTATGCCGACGAGATTCTTCCCCTTGTCGTTTGCCGACGCGTTCTTCGAACCACAGGCCTCATACCATCCGTGATGCCTCTTCCTCGGTTGGCAGGCGCCCGTTCGGCGTCAACTGATCGACCAGGCCCGGCAGATGCTGACTGAGCCCTGAGAGCAGATCGTTGCGCCCCATGCCGGTCTGCTTGGCGAGCGCGTCGAGCGTGTCGGCCCCGAGCGCATTCTCGAGGTCTTCGGGTTCGATGTCCTGGTTCGGTCCGGTCCCGACCCAGGATTGAGCCGCTCGCCCCTGTCCGCTGTTCTGCAGGTCCTGGATGAGGCTGCCCAGTCCGCCGCTCAGAACGCCTCCCGCGGCGGCGCCGCCCAAGAGGCTGCCCAATCCGCCGGGTATCAGGTCATTCAATCCACCACCCCGACCGGCGCCACCTTGGCCGCCGCCCAGCAGCCCGCCCAGTATGTCGCCGAGACCGCCTCCGCCCGTATCGCCCGCGTTCGCGCTACTGCCGGGAGGAAGGGGCGCTGGACGATTCTGGCCGCCGGGACCGGCGGACTGATCACCGCCCAGGATATTGCCCAGTCCGCCGCCTTTCACCGCCTTGTAGGCGAGCAATCCGAGAAGCGCCATCATGATTGGCGACATCCCGCCACCGCTTTCGCCGGGCTGGCGTTGGCCGCGCGGGCCGTTCTGCATTCCGGTGAGAATATCGAGAAGTCCCATATCTGCCTCCTGAATGTCGCTACCTTGGTAGGGATCGCCCGTGGCCCGTGCGCGTGATCAGCCGGGACCTTGCGAGTCGTGCTCAGAGTCCTAGAGCCCGCGGTGCGGCGGCGGCGCACCGGAGTTGGCTGGCACGCCGTGATCGCGAATGACGCGACGAGCCACGAGCCTGTTCCAGATGAACAAGACCAACAGGGCGCCGACAGTCGCGCCGATCAGGCCTGCGCCCTGGTCGAGACGGTACCAGCCGACGGCCTGACCGATGAACGTGGCGAGCAATGCGCCTGCGATCCCGAGCACGGTGGTCAGAACAAAGCCGCTCGGATCGTTCGGCCCCGGCGATAGGATGCGCGCGATGATCCCCGCGACGAAACCAATGCCGATGATCCAGATGATGCTCGACACGACGACCTCCCCTGGAATCTCACGATTACCAACGCTCACCCTTCGTTTCCGGCGCGGCCGGCGAAGCCGGGATGAGCGCGCTTCGCCGCCGCGTGTAGCTCAGCTTCCGACGGCGTCAGCTTTTTCTCTCTGGCGCACATGTCTTGCACCACGGGACTCTGTGCGTCTGCGCTCGCCACCGACATCAAGGGCAACGCAGCACGAGCTGTTCGCTTCGTGACCAACACTTGATGGGTTCGCGAGGTAGATTCTGCCGCAACGGGGACTGAGGCTCTTCTAAAAATGTTCGAATTTTTGCAGTCCCAACGGGCATCAACCCGGACAGCCCGGAAAAGTTCCACTGCAGAGAAAACCGATGTTGAACCGACGTCGGTGATCGTCGCGTCGTGCGCCAGATTCCTACCGGCTTAGCGCCGCCGCTACGGCCCGCCCGACGGCGGCGAGGGTGGCATTGCGCTGCGCCGCTTCGGCAGGCGTGCCGGTGAGATAGATTGCAACGAGCACCGGATTCCTCCCGGGCGGCCAGATGATACCGACGTCGTTGGTGGTGCCTCGCTCGCCGGTCCCGGTCTTGTCCCCGACACGCCAGCCGTTCGGCAGGCCGGCCCGCAGCCGCGTATCGCCAGTCTTGTTGCCGAGAAGCCAGGCGGTGATGCGCTCTCTCGACTGAGGCGAGAGAACGTTGCCGAGCGCAAGCGTGCGAAGGTTCGACAGCATCGCCGCGGGCGATGTGGTGTCGCGTGGATCGCTCGGAAGGGCCTCGTTCAAATCAGGCTCGATCCGGTCGAGCCGCGTGACCGTATCGCCCAGGGAGCGCGCATAGGCGGTGAGCCCCTCGGGTCCACCGAGGCTCGCGAGAAGCAGGTTGCCGGCCGTGTTGTCGCTGACGATCATCGCGGCTTCGCAAAGCTCTTCGAGCGACATTCCGGCGCCGCCGGCGAGATCCTTGGTGACGAGTGAATTCACCACCACGTCGCTCGGTTGAAAGCGAATGCGCCGGTCGAGCTGCTCCTTGCCGGCATCGACCCGCGCCAGCACGGCCGCGGCCGCCAACAGCTTGAACGTGCTGCACATCGGAAAGCGCTCGTCGGCGCGGTGACCCACCCGGCTCTCGGCAAGCGTATCGAGAACTGCAACGCCGAGCCGGCCGCCGCTTGCCGCCTCGATCCGGGCGAGATCGTCCGCCAGCCCCTCCGAGAGGGCGCCGGCATGAACGTCAGCCGGCCGTCCTGTCGTGCACCAGCCAAAGGCGGCTGCACCCACGCTCGTCGTGAATTGACGTCTGTTGATCATCTCTGCCTCCTGGCCCGCTCGAACCGGGCTGTGCCGGCACGGAAGGTGCAGAGCGGTCGAAGAATTGACAAACGATCGTTGTTGAGGAGAGCCATGAGAAATATTTGGGCTCCGGTTCCACCATGATCAGTTCCCAGGTGCCGCTCAATGCGTTGCGGGCTTTCGAGGCGGCCGCACGCCACCTCAGCTTCACCAAGGCCGGGCTCGAGTTGCGCGTGACCCAGGCGGCGGTGAGCCATCAGGTCAAATGCCTCGAGGAAATCCTGGGCCTGCGGCTGTTCCGCCGACTGCCGCGCGGCCTCGCGTTGACCGACGAAGGACTGGCGCTCATGCCCGTGCTCGCCGAATCCTTCGGACGCATCCGCGCGACGCTGGACCGCTTCGAGAACGGGCATTTCCGCGAAGTGGTGACGGTCGGCACGGTCGGGACTTTCGCCACCGGATGGCTGCTGCCGCGGCTCCAGTCGTTCTTCCGGGCATGCCCCCATGTCGATCTTCGCCTTCTCACCAACAACAACCGCGTCGATCTCGCAGGCGAAGGCCTCGACTACGCCATTCGATTCGGCGACGGGTCGTGGCACGGAACCGACGCGGCGTATCTTTTCACCGTGCCGCTGGCACCGGTCTGCGCGCCGCAGGTCGCGGAACGTTTGGGCCAGCCTGACGATCTCCGACACGAAGTGCTGTTGCGCTCCTATCGCGCCGATGAGTGGACGCATTGGTTTGCGCGAGCCGGCGTGCCCTGCCCGCCCGTGAGAGGCGCGGTGTTCGATTCCTCGGTCACGATGGCGGAAGCGGCGGCTCAGGGCGTAGGCGTGGCGCTGCTGCCGGCCCGGCTGTTTGCCCGCGAATTGCAGCAAGGGCGCCTGATCCGCCCGTTCGCCATTGAAATCGCCGTCGGCGATTACTGGCTCACGTCGCTGAAATCAAAGCGGAGGACCGCCGGCATGCTGGCGTTCCAGACCTGGCTCATGGAGAGCATCGCCAAGGAAGGCAAGCAAGTGGAGCCGTCCTGCAGGTCGTCAGGTAATCCTGAGTCACGCTCCCGCAGCCGGGTGGCGCATCGGCAGGCGCGCACCTGAGTTGGACGGCACCGGGATCCTGCGCCGGCCCATCCGGCCCTACGCCGGCAGCCCCATACTTTCCAGGCTGCCCATGACGAGATCGCCGTAGCCGGGCGGCAGCGGCGGGAGACCTTGCGGCAGCTGCGAGACCGTGAGCTCGGGATAGTGCTGGCGGAGGGCTTCGAGGCTGCGCCTGGCATCCGTCTTGAACCCGCCGAGCACGTAGGCGGGGGACAAGGTGCGATGGACCCAGGTGGCGGTCGGATGCGCGGCCAGCGCCCGCTCCTGCCAATACGCCGCCTCGACATAGCGGCCGGCGTGGAAATGGGCACAGCCGGTCCCGACGAACGTGTTGAAGGCGAGCGGATCATGCGGCGCGAGATCGAGCGCGATGGCGAACCGCTCGATCGCCGAATTGGCGTCTCCCTTGTAGAAATCGATCCATCCGCTTCGGCTCCAGGCCCACGCCGAGCTGCCGTCGACCGCGAGCGCCTTGCGGATGACCATTTCCGCCGTCTCCAGGTCGTGCAGCGCCGTCAAGGCGCTGCCCAGCGCGGTCAAGACCGTCGCGTCCCCGTCGAGCAGCAGCGCGCGCCGCGCCAGAGTTGCGGCCCGATGGCGTTCCTCGGTCGGCCGCTCGGTGAAATGGTAGACGACACGCTGGCCATGGGACCACGCGGCCAGCGCAATCGCGAGCGGATGGAGGGGATCGCGTTCCATGGCGCGCTCGAGCAAATCGAGCGCGCGCGCGTTCCCGTCCGCGTCGAGCGCCAGCACATTGGGCAAGGCCCTGAGCGTCAGGTCGTGAGCCGTCAGATCGATATCGGGCTTGCGCCGGGCGCGATCGATTTCCGCCGCGCGCAGGCACGGCTGAACGGCGGCGACGAGCTTCGTCGCAATGGATTCCTGAAAAAAGAAGGCGTCCTTGGAATCTCCGTCGCAACGCTGCGCCCAGATGTGCCGGCCCGTGGCGGCCTCGATCAATCGCAACGTCATGCGTGCCTGGCCGCGGTCCTCCCGCAATACGCCGGCCAGGTGGTAACACGCCGATGCCGCGTGGCTCGTGACGGCAGCCCCGGCCCGCATCAGCGCGATCATGACCTCATCGGCAACGCCGCGCGCGATGTCGCGGCTCTCCGGGCTTGCCTCGATCGGCAACACGGCGATCGTCGGGTGATCCGGTCGCGAGGAGAGAATGTGCGGCTTCAGTGCCTGCGCATCCATCAGCACGGCCTGCCGCCGCAGCGTCTGCGACGGCTTTTCCCCGTAGCGCCGACGGTACTCGACGGAAAACCGGCCGAAATGCGTAAAGCCGCAGCGCAGCGCGATGTCCAATACGCTTGCCTGGGGAGACCCGCGGAGAAGCTCGCGGCGCGCACGTTCGAACCGGATGTCGCGCAATGCGGCCTGCGGCGTCTTGCCGAGGGAGGCGACGAACTGACGCTGCAGCGTGCGCGTCGACGCGCCGGCGATGGCGGCGAGCTCGGAGGCGGTGAGCTCGCGCGCTCCGGCCGTGCGCATCGCCTCGAGCACGCGCCGCACGCCGCGCGGCAGCACGGACACCTCGCGCGCCTCCTGGAACCGCTGATTCACGATTACGACGACCCGCAATGACGTCCACGACGATGGCACACCATAGGCGAGGATTCCGGCAGAAATATTTCGTTCCGTGGATAGCCATGGCGCAAAATGGATAACGGGAAGGCGCGTGGACCCCTATTTTCACCCCACTTTCGGCCGGCCATCCGCCTGACGGCTTGGCGCCCGGCCGGACCAACAATGGAGGAGCCCTATGATCGCGTTGCGCACCACGCTCGCTTTCGCCGCTATCCTGACCGCGGTCTCGCTCGCGCAGGCGCAGGCCACCGACCATCATCACACGGTGGTGGCGGGCGACGCGGTCAAATGGGGCCCGGCGCCGCCGTCCCTGCCGCCTGGCGCGCAAGCCGCGGTCCTGATGGGCAGCCCCGCCCAGGAGGGACCGTTCGTGCTTCGCCTCAAGCTTCCGGCTGGATTTATCGTGCCGCCGCATCGCCATTCAAAGGACGAGTTCGTCACCGTGATATCGGGAAAGTTTGCGGTCGGCACCGGGGAAAAGCTGGATCGCGCGACCATGAAGACATTGCCGGCGGCGAGCTTCGTTCACCTGCCGGCCGGCATGCCGCACTACGCGGCGGCGGACGGCGAGACCATCGTGCAGATCAACGGCATCGGACCGTTCGATGTGAAATACATCGACGCCAAGGACGATCCGCGGCTTGCCAAGTCCCAATGAGGTCATGCTGGATCGCCTTCGACTCGAAGCCGCGTGCTTCCTATTGCTGCGGAAGCCCGGCCGCTTCGCGCACGCGGCTCCAGCGCGTGAGTTCGTCGGTCATGTGCTTGCCGAACGCCTCGGCGGTCGAGCCCTGGACCACCACCCCGGCGGTGGTCAGGCGCTCGCGCACGGCGGGCTCGGCGATGGCTTCGTTGATCGTCTTGTTGAGCTTGGCGATGACAGAAGATGGCGTGCCGCGCGGCGCGAAGAAGCCATACCAGGTGGTGACGTCATAACCGGGTAGCAGGCCGGATTCGATCGCAGCCGGCACGTTGGCCACTGCCGGGAACCGGTCCTTGCCGGTGACCGCCAGCGCCTTGACCTGGCCCGACTGCACCTGTCCCAGCAGGGCGGACACCGTATCGAACAGCACATCCACCTGCTTGCCGAGCAGGGCCGCGATCGCCTCCGGCGAAGTGCGGAACGGCACGTGCAGCATGTCGACGCCGGCGGTCTGCTTGAACAGCTCGGCCGCCAGGTGCTGGGTCGCGCCGAAGCCCGGGCTGGCGAACACGACCTTGCCGGGGTTGGCCTTGGCGGCTGCGATCACGTCCTTGACGCTGTTCGCCGGGTAGTCCGGCCGCGTCACGATGAGCAGGCCGGCGGTTGCGACCTGGGCGATCGGATCGAACGCCGTCTGGGTGTCGTAGCGCAGGGACTTGTTCATCACCGCCGCGATGATCTGGCCGGCCGTCATGATGCCCAGCGTGTAACCATCCTTCTCGGCCTTGGCGACGAGCTCGTTGCCCAAGGTGCCGCCGGCGCCGGGCCGGTTCTCGATCACCACCGGCTGGCCGAGCTTCTCCTGCATCCGCTGCGCGATGATGCGGGCGACGATGTCGGAGCCGCCGCCCGGCCCGAAGGCGACGACCATGCGGATCGGCGCCTGCGGCCATTCCTGCGCCGGCGCGGGCCCGGCGAGCCCGGCTGCAAGGAGACAGGCAGCGGCAATCGTCAGCATTCGTCGATTCATGGCGTTCCTCCCCGTGGCGTTGCGGGCGATCTTCGACCACGCCGCCGCCGTCCGCAAGCAGCGCGGCTTCGAGCCGGTGGCGATGCTCAACGCCAAGGCCCTGACTCTGCGGCCGAATTGACTTAGGTCAAGGCTGGCGGCCGCCGGGAAACTAGCCTCGCGGGAACAGCCCAGTCCGCAAGAGGAAATTCCCGCTCATGAAACAGGATATCGCCGGGACAATCATGTTCGACGGGGCGCAGGCGCAGAAGGGCCTGGCGCTCAACCGGATGTGCTTCTCGTTCAATTCCCCGGAGAACCGCGCCGCCTTCCTGGCGGACGAGGACGGCTATTGCCGCCGGTACGGCCTGTCCGAGGCGCAGCGCGCGGCGGTGAAGAGCCGCAACGTGCTGCAGATGCTCGAGGCCGGCGGCAATGTCTACTACCTGGCGAAGCTCGCCGGCATCTTCGGCCTCAACGTGCAGGATCTCGGTGCCCAGCAGACCGGGATGAGCGTGGAGGCGTTCAAGGCAAAGCTCGTGGCAGCGGGGAGATCGTAATGGCACGGATCATCGGCGGAATCGGAACGACGCACGTTCCGGCGATCGGCAAGGCCATCGCGGACGGCAAGCACAACGACCCCTACTGGAAGCCGTTCTTCTCCGGCTTCGATTACGTCCACCAATGGCTGGCGCGCACCCGGCCGGACGTCGCCGTCGTATTCTACAATGATCACGGGCTCAATTTCTTTCTCGACAAGCTGCCTACCTTCGCGGTCGGCGCGGCGCCGGAATATCGCAACGAGGACGAGGGTTGGGGCATTCCGGTGTCGCGCTCGGTCGCGGGCGACCCCACGCTCTCGTGGCACCTGATCAATGCGCTGGTCGCCGACGAATTCGACATCACCATGTGCCAGGACATGCTGGTCGATCACGCCGTGACCATCCCGCTGGCGCTGATGTGGCCGGGCGAGAGCTGGCCGGTGAAGATCGTGCCGATATCCATCAACACGGTGCAGCATCCGTTGCCGTCGGCGGCGCGCTGCCTCGCGCTCGGACGCTCGATCGGGCGGGCGATCGATACCTACGCGGGCGACCTCGACGTGATGATCGTCGGCACCGGCGGGCTGTCGCACCAGCTCGACGGCAAGCGCGCCGGCTTCATCAACAAGGAATTCGACCGGATGTGCATGGACAAGATCGTGAGCGACCCCGACGCGCTCGCGCGCTACTCGATCCATGACATCGTCGAAGAGGCCGGGGCGCAGGGCGTCGAGCTTCTCAACTGGATCGCCATGCGCGGCGCGCTCACCGGACAGGTGTCCGAGGCGCATCGCAACTACCACATCCCGATCTCCAACACGGCGGCCGCCACCATGGTGCTGGACAACCGGGCGAGGTCCGCGCGCAAGGCCGCATGACCCGACACCAGCCGCCCTGCCATGCGTTGCGTGCAGGGTGGCTTGCCGCGCCGGCAAAATCTCCCCACACTGCGGCACGCTGCATCGCGATCGGATCGACGCGAGCAGGCTTCGCAGGGAGGTTTCGGCATGTTGGCATTGTATTACGGCCCCGGTGCATGCTCGATGGCTGCACACATCATCCTCGAGGAGAGCGGCGAGACATACGAGCCGAAGCGCATGGATCTCGCCAAGGGCGAGCAGCGCACCGAAAACTATCTCAAGCTCAACCCGCAGGGCCGCGTCCCGCTGCTGCAGCTCGACAGCGGCGAGCACCTGGCCGAGAACACGGCCATCCTGCCCTATCTCGGCAAGCGCTTCGGCGCGTGGCCGACCGACCCGGTGGCCGAGGCGAAGGCGCTGTCACTGATCGGCTACTTCGCCGCGAGCGTGCATCCGGCGCACGCCCATGTGGGCCGGCCGGAGCGCTATGCGACCGACACCTCGGCGCATCCGAACATCAAGGAGACCGGGCTCAAGACGTTCCACAATTACCTCAAGCAGATCGACGGCATGCTGGCCGGGCGCGAATGGTTCTCCGACCGCTACTCGGTCGTCGATCCCTATGGCTTCGTCTTCTACACCTGGGGGGTGCGGCGCGAGCTGCCCATGGGCGAGCTCAAGAACTACACCGCCTTCAAGGACCGGATGGCGAAGCGCCCTGGCGTCGAGCGGGTGCTGGAGGACGAGAAGATCAAGGTGTGATCGCAGCCGCGTCGGCGCGCCTGGGCCTCGCCAGGCGCGCCGCGGCACCCGAAAGCAAATGCCATGCTCCTGCACGCCTTTTTGCGAATGAGTTTGTTTTGCCGTTTTGCCGTTCTGCCAAATCCGAAAAGGTAGAAAGCACTCAATAATACAATCATAGATAGAACAAGACTGCCGCTGGCATCTTTCCGGCGTATGTTTAACGTAAGGCCCCGCATGCCGCATCCGGACTTCGCCCGCGCCGCCTCCCACGTCACCGCCGATGGCGTCCGCGCGCTCCTGACCGACCTCGTCGACATTCCGAGCCCCACCGGGCGGGAGAGCGGCGTCGCCCACTATCTGGCCGATCGCATGCGCCGGCATGGGCTGGAGACCGACTTGCCGCTGGTGGACGAGGGCCGGCCGAACGCCGTCGGCCATTGGCGCGGGCGCGGCGACGGGCTCAATCTGCTGTTCACCGGCCATATGGACACGTCCTATTCGGGCGACGAGGAGCATCTCGTCGGCGACGGCTTCCGGCCGAAGGCGGTTGTGCGCGATGGCTGGATCTGGGGCCTCGGCGCCAACAACATGAAGAGCGGGCTCGCCGCCGCGCTGGTGGCGATCGAGGCGATCGTCAAGGCCGGGATCAGGCTCGACGGCGACATCTCGTTCGGCGCCGTCGTGGGCGAGATCGAAAAGACCGCGATCGAGGAATTTCAGGGCATCGCGTACTCGGGCTACGGCGTCGGCACGCGCCATCTCGTCACCCACGGGGTCACGGCCGACTGCGCGGTGCTCGCCGAGCCGACCGGCCTGCGCATTGCGACCGCCAACCTGGGCTGCATCTGGTTGCGCCTGACGGTCGCCGGTACGGTCGCGCATTCGGCGCTCGCCAACCGGCCGAACGTGGTCAACGCCATTGCGCTCATGCACGAGCTGCAGCGCGACATCGCCGAATGGGCGCGCGCCTACGAGGCGGCGCATGTGCACATGGGCGAGCATGCCAACGTGACCGTGGCGGCGATCCGCGGCGGCGCGCCGTGGCGCCTGTCGCGCAACCCGCATGCCTGCAGCCTCTACCTCGACATCCGCACCGTTCCGGGTCAGACGATCGAGAGCGTCAAGCGCGAGCTGCGCGCGGTGCTGCGCGCCTTCGCCGAGCGCACCGGAACGGCGGAGCCCGCGTTGCACGTCTACGTGAGCGATCCTCCCACACAGGTCGACGACTCGCTGCCGGTCGTTCGCGCCCTCAAGGCGGCGCAGACGGATATTTCCGGCGAAACGCCGGCGCCGATCATCCGGCGGCCCGGCGCCGATGCGGTGCATCTCACCGCCTACGGCGTGCCCTGCGTGGCGTTCGGCCCCGGCGGGCGCATGCACCCCGACGCGCGCGGCGGGATGCATGCGGTCGGCGAGCACGTGCTGATCGACGATTGCGTCGCTGCCGCGCGCATCTATCTCGCGACCGCGCTCGACCTGTGCAGCCGGAAGGCCGGGTGAGCCACATGAGGAGGCACCACATGACGCTGCGTCTGCCACTGTCGACAGGCCTGATTACCGCCCTCCTCGTCGCTATGGCGCTGGCGACGGGCGCGAGCGCGCAGACCTACCCCAACCGCCCGATCACCTTCGTGGTGCCGTTCGCGCCGGGCGGTCTGTCCGACGTGCCGGCGCGCGTGCTGGCGGCGGAGATGCAGGAGCGGATCGGTCAGTCGATCGTCGTGGAGAACCGCCCCGGCGGCTCCGGCGTCACCGGCGCGAGCTCGGTCCTGCGGGCGGAGCCGGACGGCTACACGCTCCTCGTCAACGCGCTCGCCGACGTGCAGAACCTGCACTACATCCCGGTCCCGTATGATGCCGTGAAGGACTTCGCGCTGATCGGCATGATCACCGACGGCCCGCCGCTGGTGCTCATCAGCAATGCCGCCCTGCCCTACCGGTCGCTCGCCGAGCTCATCGCCGACGCCAAGGCGAATCCCACCAAGGTGAGCTTCGGGACGTCGGGCCCCGCCACCTCGCCGGCGATCGCGCTGACGCAGCTCAATTCGATCGCCGGAACCAGCATCGTCGGCGTGCCCTATCGGGGCTCCGGCGCCGCCGCCGGCGGCGTCGTGACCGGCGAGGTCCAGGGCGGCTTCGTGTTCTATTCCAACGCCCGGCCGCTGTCGGACGACGGCAAGGTGCGGGCGCTCGCCGTTGCGAGTGCGCAGCGCATGGCGAGCTGGCCCGAGATCGCTACCATGGGCGAGCTCGGATTTCCCGGCTTCGACCACCGCGGCTTCGTCGGCCTCGCGGCGCCCGGCAAGACGCCGGCCTCGGTGGTCGCCTTCCTCAACCGGCACCTCAACGAGGCGATCAACTCGGCCGGGTTCCGCCGCCGCATGGAGCCGCTCGGCATGACCATCCCGAGCGACAACACGCCGGAGAAATTCGCCGAGTTCATGCGGCAGGCCAACATCCGGCAAGGGGAGCTCGCCAAGCTCTCGGGTCATGCGCCGCTGGAGCCGCGGCGCTGAAGTGGCGGCGCGTTCGGTCGCGCCGCCGCATGCCATTCCCAGTCTATTTCTTCAGCCCTGCCGCCTCGGCGGCGGCGCGCCATTTGACGGTCTCGCGCTCGATGAACCGCGCGAACTCGTCGGGCGGGCCGCCCAGCGGCTCGAACCCTTGCGCCTTGAGCTTGGCGACGACGTCGTCGGTCTTGAGCGCCTTGTTGGCGGCGGCGGCGAGCTTGTCGATCACCGGCTGCGGCGTGCCGGCGGGCGCCATCAGGCCGAACCAGACGCCGGCGTCGAAATCGGGCAGCGCGGCTTCGGCGATGGTGGGCAGGTTCGGCGCGATGTGCGGGCGCTTGGCCGAGCCCGAGGCGAGCCCCTTGATGCGGCCCGATTCGACGTGCGGCATCATCGTCGAGGCCACGCCGAGCATCATCGACACTCGGCCGGCCAGGAGATCGGTGACCGCCGGCGGGCTTCCCTGGTAGGGCACATGGACGAGCTTGACGTTTGCGCGCACGCCGATCAGCTCGCAGGCGAGATGCGGCACCGTGCCCAGCCCGACCGACGCGTAGGTGAGCTCGCCGGGCTTGGACCTGGCCAGCTCGATGAGTTCCTTGACGCTCGAGACGCCGAGCGAGGGATGAACCGCCAGGATGAGCGGCAGGCCGGTGAGCGGCGTGACCGGGGCCAGATCCTTGGCGAAGTCGAAGCGCAGCGTGGAGCTGGTGACCGCATTGGTGACGTTCGACGAGGTACCGATGTACAGCGTGTAGCCGTCCGGCGGGGCGCGCACGACCGAGTCCGCCGCGATGCTGCTGCCGGCGCCCGGCCGGGCTTCGACCACGATCTGCTGGCCGAGAGTCTGGCTCATGGCGTCACCGACCAGGCGGGCGGTGATGTCGGCCGCCGAGCCCGGCGGGAAGCCGATGATCAGGCGGAGCGGCCGCGATGGAAAATCATCGGCGCGCCCCTGCGGCAGGGCGGCGACGATCGTCAGCGCCAGCGTCAACCCGAATACGGCAATGCGTTGCATGGCAGTCCTCCCTGTGGTTGCGGCATTTGATTTTTTTGACGCGCCGGCGGCCGCGAAACCGGCTGCGTTGTGCTAGCTTCGCCATAGCGGCGAAGCGGTCCATTTGACCGCGGACGCGACAGGATGTCGATATCCAGCTTCCGCAAAATACCGTACCGAGGCTCCACGACCGGAGAGAGAAACCCATGTGGCGATCCACGTTTGCTTCGCTCGCCTTCGCACTGATGGTCGTACCGTCGTTGTTCGGCATGTCAGGCGCCCTCGCCCAGACGCGGGATGTCGCGGGCTCCCGGGACTACCCCGGCATCGGCCGGTTCGCCGGCAGCGTGATCACCGGCTACCAGGTCAAGGATTTCGACGCGTCGCGGCTGCAGGCGGCACCGTTCCGGGACGGCAAGGCGACCGACGAGCGCCGGCCGGAGGGCCGCATCACGCGCATCGCCTACCGCACCAATCCGGGGCCCTCGATCGTCGAGGTCGCGCGCAATTTCGAGACCCAGCTCGCCAAGGCCGGCTTCGAGACGCTTCTCGCCTGCGACACGGACGCGTGCGGCGGCATTCCGTTCGTCGAAGCGGTCGACGCGCTGCCGATTCCGCAGATGTGGGTCGACGGCTTCAACTATCGCTACCACGCCAGCCGCAAACAGGAGGGCGGACGCGAAACCTATGCGGCCGTCCTGGTCAGCAAGAACAACGAAGATATCTACGCCCAGCTCGTGGTCGCGGTGGTCGGCGCGATCGAGAACAAGATGGTCGATGCCGGCGCGATGGCGAAGGGGCTGCGCGAGACGGGGCACATCGCGCTCTACGGCATCTATTTCGACACCGACAAGGCGGTGGTCAAACCGGAGAGCCGCCCGACCCTGGAGGAGATCGCGAAGCTCTTGCGCGCGCAGCCGCAGCTCACCGTCTTCATCGTCGGCCACACCGACAACCAGGGCACGTTCGACTACAACGTCGGCCTGTCGCGGCGGCGCGCCGAGGCGGTCGCGGCCGAGCTCGCCAAGTCCTACCAGATCGCGGCACCGCGCCTGCGCACCGCCGGCGTCGGCTTCCTGGCGCCGATCGGCTCCAACGCGACCGACGACGGCCGCGCGCTCAACCGGCGCGTGGAGCTGGTGGCTCCGTAGGCGGAACGAGGCGCGGCCTCGGCGGCTAGGTCTTCGGTGGCCAGCCGAAGATGGCCTCCGCCTTGGCCGCTTCCTCGGCACTCAGTGCGCAGTTCACGACCTTGTCGTTGAGATCCAACTGTTCGGGCGTGCTCGCCCCTGCGATCACGCTCGGAATGAACGACCGGGTCGCCAGCCAGCCCATGGTGATGTCGAGCAACGATCGGTTCGATTGCCGCGCAAACGACTCGAGCTGCTCGAGCTTGTCCCAGTTCTGCGGCGTCATGAGGCGGTCGGCGAAACGCTTCATCGCGCTGGTGGCGAGCCGGGCTCCTTCGGGCGGCGCCGAATGCCGCGCTGCGCCAGATCTTCCATAGCGACGCGCCGTCGCGGGCCAAGAGCGCGGATTCAATCGACAGCGATCACATCTACTTTCTGCAGCAATCGATTCCGGCAGAGCGCGATGCCAGGTTCAACGCGCTTTACAACACCGACCACATTCCACTGATGATGCAGGCCCCGGGCGTGAAGAGCTGCACGCCTACAGGACGCTTTATTCACTGACGAACGACGCGCCGGATTATCTTGCGATCTATGCGGTCGACGGGGCCGACACGCCGCGATCACCGGCGTGGAAGGGCCAAACCCAGAAGGGCGCGTGGCCGACCGAGATCCGCCCGCATTTCTCGGCGCGGCGCAGCGGCGTCTGCAACGGGGCCTACGCGCGTGTCGCACGCCTCGCCAACCCGATGAACGACGCCGCCGACATGGCCGCCGCCCTGCGCGTGCTCGGCTTCGAGGTGGTGGAAGGCCGTGACCTCGACTTCCAGGGCATGCGCACCAAGGTGCGGGAGTTCTCGCGCAAGCTCGAGGGCGCCGATCTGGCGTTGTTCTTCTATGCCGGCCACGCCGTGCAGGTGGCGGGTAGGAATTACCTGGTGCCGGTGGACGCCACGCTCGAGAACGCCGGAGACCTGGGCACCGACGCCATCGAGCTGGCGACCGTGCTGGCGCCGATGGAAAATGCCAGGCGCGTCAACATCGTCCTGCTCGATGCCTGCCGCGACAACCCGTTCACGCGCTCGCTGCGTCGCTCGCTCGGCACCCGCTCGGCCTCGGTCAGCGAGGGCCTGGCGGCGGTGCGCACCGGCTCAGGGACCTTGATCGCGTTTGCCACCGAGCCGGACAATGTCGCCTTCGACGGCGATGGAACCCGCAATGCGCCGTTCACGGCAGGGCTGCTGAAGCATATTCAGACCCAGGGCGTCGAGGTCGAGGCGCTGATGAAACGCGTGCGCCAGGACGTGATCGCGGCGACGAAGGGCAAGCAGACGCCGTGGAGCAACTCCTCGCTCGTCGGTGACGTGTTCCTCGCGCAGTAGCGACCGCATCCCGCTACGTCCAGCTCAGTTGAACGCGACGTCGTGCTGCGTTCTGCAGCAACTGGCTCGCGTCACGCCGACGGGAGCGCGATGCCAGGTTCAACGCGCTTTACAACACCGACCACATTCCGCTGATGCTGCAGGCCCCGGGCGTGAAGAGCTGCACGCGCTACAGGACGCTTTATTAACTGACGAACGACGCGCCGGACTATCTTGCGATCTATGCGGTCGAGGAGGCCGACACGCCGCGATCGCCGGCGTGGAAGGGCCAAACCCAGAAGGGCGCGTGGCCGACCGAGATCCGGCCGCATTTCACGGCGCGGCGCAACGGCGTCTATCGCCGCACGGGTATCTTCAGGACGTAGGCGGGCCGCCCGACTGGCCAGCTAGTGGTGCGACTCTGACGGATGGTACCGGCCGACAACCGGACATTCCGAACTTCGATTCGGGGTGGTTCTTGGACATCGATTTCGGGACCAGCTTGACCACAGAGCAGCGCCGCATACAGTTTTAATCCTGCTGTTCTGACGGAGGCGGGCTTGCTGCGGCTAGTGACAATCGACCTCTCCCAGGCAGACCTGGATGTCTTCGAGCGCTATGAGGCCAGCGTTCTAGCGCTGCTCCCGAAACATCGCGGGCGTCTGGAGCTGCGCGTTCGTGCGCTCGACGGTCAGACCGAGACGCACCTGCTGTATTTCCCAGACGAACAGGCCTTCGATGCTTTCCGCTCTGATCCGGCAAGGCTCGTGCTTGCCGACGAATGGAACCGATGCGGCGCGTTCTCCACAGTTCTACTCGTCGAGCGGATTGCCGAAGGTTGACCTCTGCCTTTGGTCGATCTTGCGCGTTGGCTCGCCGGCCGAAACCCGCCCTTCAGGATTGTCGGGGTCGACGCTGCGCTGTCGGCTGCCACTCGCGCGCCAGCTTTTGCGCCTCGGCGACCTGCTCGCGGCTCAGCTTGCCCGCCATGATGTCGCGGCTGTTGATCGCGGCGTTGCGTTTGGGTCTCTCGGACGGCGGGAAGTGCACGACCGCGAGATTGAACCACATGTGCGCCTTCCGATAGTCCTGCTCGACACCTTCGCCGGTGGCGTAGAGGAGGCCGAGATTGTACTGGGCTTGCGGGTGACGCTGGTCGGCGGCGAGGCGATACCATTTCGCCGCTTCGGCATGATCCTGCGGAACCCCGTGG
The DNA here is from genome assembly GCA_963777755.1 of uncultured Alphaproteobacteria bacterium. Lineage (GTDB taxonomy): Bacteria > Pseudomonadota > Alphaproteobacteria > Rhizobiales > Xanthobacteraceae > DATFWC01. The sequence continues at coordinate 154,921 of CAVZSC010000031.1, read as the reverse complement.
CCTTCGGAGTACATGAGCCCGAGGCGAAACCGGGCGGCCGCATCCCCCCGATCGGCGGCGAGGCGAAGCCATCCTGCCGCCTTGGCATCGTCGCGCACCACACCGCGGCCCGCATAGTGAATGAGCCCGACGAGGGACTGCGCGCGGGCATCGCCCTGTTCCGCGAGGGGCTGCGCAAGCCGCAGCGCGCGTGCATGATGGCCCTTCTGGTAAGCCGCATAAGCCGCCTCGGCGTCCAGGCTCGGGCCGGCCCAGACCGGTGCGATAAGCCGGTAGGCCGCGGACTGCGCAAGCGGATCGCTGTTCGCCCCGAGAGCAAACCCCACGGCCAGAAGCACGATGGCGCTGATCGCCCTGACCGCCGGTTGGACGCCGGCTGAGGGTCGGCCGCCAGCGTGGCGAACGACAACCGGCGCCGGTGAGGACTTCACCTGCTGCTTCAGGGACATAGCATCGGCCCAACTCCTGCCCAATGCGATGCGAAGCGACCAGGACATGTTCGGCACTCCCAAATGTGAGCCCATGGCGTGCTCCGGGGTTGCACCGCCGGCGGGCCCGCCCGGGCCCGCTGGACTGTCGGCTGAATTGATCACACAGGCATGTGTAGCCAAAACTGGCCGCCGCGTTCAATTGGATGCACAAAAATGTGCAATTAATTTTCGATTGCACGGACCTGCACCCCCGGCGCCGCGCCGAGCAGCAGCCGGAGACCGGCGGCTCGTCGAAGCGGCCGTCGACCCGCGCGGCAGCGTCATGGTTCAAGGCGGGGGTCGGGGTTTTGCGCCCGGACGCAGGCCGGGTATCCTTGCCGCCGGACCGTGAAATGGGCGAAGCACCTTGCGATCCTTCACCAGAGCGATCGTTGCCGCCGCCGCGTGGCTCGCATTGGGTGCGACGGCTACGGCGCAGGACTATCCCGCGCGCACCATCTGGATCATCATTCCGCTCGGCCCCGGCGGCGGCGGCGACGTCTTCACCCGCGCGCTCGCCGACGAGCTGCAGAAGGCCCTGGGCCAGCCGGTCGTGGTGGACAACAGGCCCGGCGGGGGGCTCAACATTGGCGCGCGCGCCTGCGCGGAATCTCCCCCCGACGGGTACACGATCTGCGTCCTGTCCAGCGAGCCGGTGATCTACAACCAGTTCCTATTCAGAAACCTCGCCTACGATCCCGAGAAGGATTTCGAGCCGATCACCATCCTGTTCGTCAACACGCTGGCGCTGGTCGTCAACAGCTCGCTGAAGGTGAGGACGATTCCCAATCTCGTGGCCCTGTCGCGCGCCAGGCCCGGCACGCTCAGCTACGGCACGTTCTCGTTCGCGCTCGCGCAGTTCATGGAAAGGCTCAAGCAGGAGACCGGCGCCGATGTCGTGCGGGTGCCGTTCCGCAGCGGCAACGAGCTGCTCAATGCGGTGCTGTCGGGATCGACCCCAATCGCGCTGCTGGCGCTCTCCAACATGATCCCGCAGCTGCAGAGCGGCCACGTCACCGGGCTCGCGATCGCGAGCAGGACGCGTTCGCCGCTGTTTCCCGATATCCCCACCTTCGCGGAGGTTCGCGGGCAGGACTATCCGGCGACTTGGTTCGGCCTGTTCGCACCGGCCGGCACCGCGCCGCCGATCCTGGCGAAGCTCGCCGGCGAGGTTGCCCGCATCGTCGAGCGCGACGACTTCCGCCAGCGCATGTTCATCGACCGCGGCGTCGAGCCGGGCAGCCTGCGGCTCGATGAATTCGCGCGCTTCATCCGCGAGGACCGCAGGTCCGCCGAGCGGCTCGTCAAGGAGTCGGGCCGGCAACCGGAGTAGTAAATTGTTTCACGACTATTTGCGCGGGGAGGCACCTGACGCAACACCTGTTGCCAACCCGTCATTCCGTCTCATGTGGAGGAGCCATCGTGCCTTCTGAGAGTTGTTCGCCTCGTCTCGCCGTTCTGATTGACGCCGACAATGCCTCCGCCAAGATCGCGGATGGACTGTTCGAGGAGATCGCGAAGATCGGGGAAGCGAGCGTTCGCCGCATCTACGGCGATTTCTCCAATCCTCGCTCCAAGGCGTGGGCCGACACGCTATCCAGGCATGCCATCATACCCCAACAGCAGTTTGCTTATACAACCGGGAAGAATGCGTCCGACATCACGCTGGTCATCGATGCAATGGACCTGCTTCATAGCGGTCGGTTCGATGGATTTTGCCTGGTTTCCTCGGACAGCGATTTTACCCGCCTTGCCGCCCGCATCCGTGAGCACGGCGTCGATGTTTTCGGATTCGGCGAGCAAAAAACGCCGGAGAGCTTCCGGCAAGCCTGTCGAAGGTTCGTATACACCGAGAACCTGCTTCCCGGCGCTGCGAACAGTCAAGATGCCGCCTCGACGTCGAAGTCTCTTCAGCCTCCCAGCGCAGCCACGCCCATCATCAAGAAGGTCATCACACAGATGGAAAGCGAAGACGGGTGGGTGCTTCTCGGGGAAGTTGGAAAACAGCTTGCCAACCTGGCTTCCGACTTCGATCCCAGAACCTTCGGCTTTCGCAAGCTGAGCGATCTGGTGCGAAAGACGAATTCGTTCGAAATCGAACACCCGAAAGGGGGCTCCATGCGCATTCGCACGAAGTCCCCCACAGGGACGGTTCCGAAACCGAAGACAAATAGTTGAGCTTGCCCGGATCCGCCTGGGCGGAATTGCGAGTACATCATGTGTATCCAAAACTGGCAGCCGCGTTCAATATCGATGCACACAAATGCCCCGGGAGGTCTCACAGTTTGGTAAAGTCGAGATGTGGCGCGGATGGCTACGCAGGCTTGAATCCATATCTGTTGCCGCTCTTCGTCTTCTGCGGATGCGCGCCAACTTGCAGGCCGCAAAGCGATCAGCAAGCGCTCCCCATAGCGCCCGCGCCTCTTCGACGCTCTTACGTGACAGATGATATCGTCCGCGTATCGCTCCAACGGCATCTGCGGATAGGTCCGCGCCATCCACATGTCTAACGCGTGTGCAGGAACAGATTCGCCAGCAAGGGACTGATGACCCCACCTTGCGGCGTTCCCGCTGTCCGCGGCACGACGCTGCCGTCCTCCATCTGCACCGGCGCCTTCAGCCATCTCTCTATGTGAGCAGCACCCATGGACAGTCCGTATGACGACGCACTGCTCTGAGCAGCAACTCCCAATCGATGCTGTCGAATTAGCCTTTCACGTCGATGTCAAGCACCCAGTCAGCCCGCCAGCAGCGCTGGCGTGCAGTGCGCACGGCATCGATGGCAGAACTGCCGGGTCTGTAGCCATAGAAGTCGGCGTGGAACACCGGCTCAAGACGCGGCTCCAGATAACGGCGGGCGACCTCCTGGGCGATGCGGTCTGCAACCGTCGGTATTCCCAACGGGCGCATGCGCCGTCCGCCTTTGGAATCTCCACTCGCCGCACCGGCGGAGGAAAGTAGCTCCCTGAGCACATCCGATTCCAGAGCTTGTAGAGGTTGTTCGATAGATCAGCCTCGAACCCTGCAATCGACTGCTTATCTACTCCGGCCGCTCCCTGGTTGGCCTTCACACGTTTGAAGGCCTTCCACACCACCCGTTTGCGGATGTTGATCGGCTTTGCCTCATCCACAGGCCCCTCCCGTTGCCCGTTGGCCCATGGTCTCGTCTTGAACTACGCAGCCCCTTCCCTCCACCTCCATTACAGAGCCTTCATTCCTACTACGAGCCTCTCCGCCCCTGCGCCTCGCATCGGTACTCTGATCCTCACGGTTTGAGCCACTTGTGATCTCTCCCCTCGCCTCGGGGCACAGGTTCCCACGTTCCATACACTATCCTTGTTTAGCTTCGCGCCGCCTACATGCCGGATGCCGCTCGGGCAGGCTTCATGGTTCCCCCGAGCTGATCCCGGAGGAAGGGTCACCCCCCGGTTTTGACATCGTCTTATCCGCTTTCGACACTTCATCGGCGGTTCGCTTGCGCTCGCCTCTCTCAACCTCACCCGCCAGGATATCCTCCCGACGTTGACTGCAACGCTCACCACTATCGCTTTTGACCTCGCAGCTTGCACCGGTTTCAGGCCAGAACCTGACTGCCGGCCTCGAGGACCTCCCTTCATCCCTCGAACAGTTGCGCATCGCCGTTTGTCCCGGCGTCCTCGTGCACACGACCCGAAGCGGACATCGGGCTGGCGGGATTCGCAGTACGTCACTATGCAGCCTGCCGTCGGCGCTCGCTGCGCTATTCCACTTTGAGGCCCGCCTCCTTGAGGATCGGCCACCATCTCTCGATCTCGGCCTTGTGGAAGGTACCGAGCGCCTCCGGCGTCTGCTGCTCGCGCGGCGGGACCTCCACGCCAAGGTTCCCGAGCCGCGAACGCACTGCCGTGTCGGCTAACGCATCGACGAGCGCGGCATTGAGCTTGTCGATCACGTCCCGCGGCGCGCCCTTGGGTGCCCAGAACGCAAACCAGGGTGAGGCATAGAATCCGGGCAATCCTGCCTCGTCCACGGTCGGAATGTTGGACGCTGCTGCCATACGGTTTTTCGCCGTGACCGCATAGGCCTTGATGCTGCCGGCGCGCACGTGCTCCAAAGCAATGTTGGGGTTGACGAACATCAAATCGATGTGCCCGGCGATCATATCCTGCATCGCCTGGCCGGCACTCCGATAGGTTACGAACTGGAAACGGGTGCCGGTCTGCTTCTGGAAGAGGATGCCGGCCACATGCGCCGGACTGCCTGGACCAATGTGCCCTAGCGAAGCCTTGTCGGGGTTTGCCTTGAGCCACGCGGTCAATTCCTTCAGATCGTTCGCCGGCATGGCCTTCTTTGCCAGGATGACCTGCGGGGCGTCCGCGACCAGCGCAACGGGTTCGAAATCGTCGATCACGTCGTATGACAGCGCGTAGATGGCTCCGTTCACCACGTGGGTGGAGAACGAGACGCTGAAGGCCAGCGTGTAGCCGTCGGGCTTTGCGCGGGCGACCCGGCCGGTGCCGAGGTTACCGTTCGCGCCGGTTACGTTCTCGATGACGAGCGGTTGGCCGAGGGAGCTGCGCATACGCTCGGCGACGATTTGCACGATCACGTCCGATGGTCCACCCGCGCCGGACGGCACGATAATCGTGATCGGTCGCGACGGATAGGCTTGCGCGCTTGCGATCCGCCAGACGGCCGGGACGGCAGCAGCACCTGCTGCGAGTTGCAGAAACTGACGGCGCGGAAGTTTCCTCATGTGCCCCTCCGGAATCCGGTCGCCTGTTCCGGGCTAGAATTTCGGGAACAGCTGCTTATCTGCGAGCCAGCGCGACATCTTGAGGCCCTTTTTGTGACGCGGGGCCGCACGAAATCCGGCTTCGTGGCGTTCCTTGTTCGGCCACACGTGCGCCGCCGTGACCGCCAAGCGGACGCGAACGTCATCCGGCGTGACATTGAACACCATGAGATCCTGCGCCAGCGCGAGCGGGCCATGATAATGCTTGCGGATCTCGCGTTCGATGTCCCCGCCGGTGTCGAAGTCGTTGAAGAAGTGGTAGACGACGGCAAGCCGCGGCTTGACCAGAGCAAGCACCTGTCCCGCTTCGTCCGGCGCCGTATGCACCATGGTCCCGACGGCGCGCGCGGTCTTTTCGTCGTAGCCCGAGCGCTCGATCAACTGCGTCACGGTGTTGAAGCACTCGTGGATCAGGAGATCGGCGCCCTTCGCATTGTCGACAAAGAACTGGCTCGGCGTGGTATCGCCTGAGAATACGAAGGTGAGGCCGTTCCATTCGAGCCGGTAGCTGACCGGCCCGTCGTAGATGTGCACCGCGGGAAAGCTTTTAATGACGACGCCGTTGCGGTCGTAGACGACGCCCGTCTGCTTGTAATCGAACTCGTGGACTTCCACCTCCGCGCCGGCGTCGGGGAGGGTCCCCAGACGCGTGTCCGTGTCCCATGCAAGGGAATCCATCTGGCAGCGTACGAAATGCGCGATGCCATATTTGGGCTCGGGACCCGATGGCCCATGGAGGACCAGGGGTTTGACCCGTCCACCGGCCCAGCTCCCGATCCAGACCTGCGCGAAGTCGCCAACGTGGTCGGCGTGCAGATGGGTGGCAAAATACGCCGTGATGTCCTGGTGCGGGATTTCGAGCGCCGTGAAATTCACCTGCGAGCCCGACCCAAAGTCCATGATGAACTTGTCGCCGTTGCCGAGCTCGATCAGCCAGGAGCAATTGGCCTGCGCCCGGCGGACGAACGGACGGCCGGTGCCAAGCGCGACAATGCGCATCTCGTTGGCGGAGAGCGGCTCGGTGTTGGGAAAATAATAGTCGCGTGGGCTGCTCATAGGTGGCAAAAATACTGGATGCCCCTATACGTGTATAATGCTATTTCTTGATATTACTATATCGGTATTGCAATAGGTGCCGAGATGCAGTTGAGCGACCGCGTCGGACGCCGGATAAAGCTGCACGACCTTCACGTGTTGATGGCGGTCGTGCAGGCCGGCAGCATGAGCAAGGCGGCTCAAGTCCTCAATACCACCCAGCCCGCCGTTTCAAGATCGATCGCCGACCTTGAACACGCGATCGGCGTGCGGCTGCTCGATCGCGGTCGCCAGGGCGTCGAGCCGACGGAGTACGGTCGCGCCTTGCTCGATGGCGGAGCGGCCGTGTTCGACGACCTGCGCCAAGCGGTGAAGAACATCGAGTTCCTGGCCGATCCGACCGTCGGCGAAATCCGGATCGGTGCGCACGACCCCGCCATCGTGGGCGTGCTCCCTGCGGTGTTCGACCGGCTCCACCGGAAATATCCGGGAATCTCCATCCATGTGACACCAATTTCGCCGACCGCGCTGCAATACCGCGGGCTGCGCGAGCGCAAGCTCGATCTCTTTCTCGGGCGCATGACGCCACCGATCGAGGAGGACATTCATGCAGAATTTTTGTTTCAAGACCGCACTATGGTCGTGGCGGGACCGAAGAGCAGATGGGTCCGCCGACGCAAAGTCGAGCTGTCCGAACTGGCCGATGGACCTTGGGGCCTGCCGCTGCCCGATACAATCGTCGGTTCACACGTCGCCGAAGCGTTCCGTGCGCGCGGCATGAGATTTCCGCCAAAGGGCGTGGCCTGGGGATCAGCCTCCCTCGTCTGCGCACTTCTCCCGAGAGGGCCCTATTTGTGCATCTTGCCAGCCTCGCTGTTGCGGTTTGGTGCGAATCTTCCGCCGCTCAAGGTCCTGCCGGTGGACCTGCCGATCCCACCTTGGCCGGTCGGAATTATGACCTTGAAGAATTGCACGCTCACGCCCGTGGTGCAGCTCTTCATCGACTGCGCGCGCGAGGTCGTGAAGCCGCTGGCGGGCAGGAACTGAATCTCTGGATTTGCCTGCCGGGCCAATCGCGGTATCGTCGCCGCCCGTGAGCGCCGGTTTCCGTCTGCGCAAGCCCGCGCATGCCAGGACGTCGAGAAAGGGTGGGAGCACGATGGCTAAGATCACCCGAACGAACCCGGATGGCATCGCGAAGCCGTTCTTCGCCCATTCCCACGTGGTGACGGCCGAGGGTGCGCAGAAGCTCGTGTTCTGCGCCGGCCAGTGGCGGTCGACGCCGGCGGCAACGTGCTGCCGCCGGACGATTTCGACGCGCAGGCCAAGATGGTGATCGAGTGAGGTCCGGCTGACGGCAGTTCTTGCCGGTCACACGACCTTCAAATTCTCCGCCGATGTCTTGCCCTTGTTGGGTACCTCTTCGTACTCAACGGTCTGGCCCTCATTGAGGGTGCTCAGGCCGGCCTTTTCAACGGCCGAGATGTGAACGAAAACGTCCTTGCCGCCTCCGCCCGACGGTTGAATAAATCCGTACCCCTTGGTCGGGTTGAACCACTTCACGGTGCCCTTGGCCATGCTCGAAACTCCGATGTTGACGCGAGAAGATACAGCCCCTGCACAAAGATACCAACACACACCCTCGTGTGTACTTCAATCTTCGCATTTGCCCACAGGGTCAATCGCGATATCGTCTTCACCCCGAGGGCTGGCTTCAGCCGATGCGAGCCCGTGCATGCCCAGGACGTCGAGAGAGGATGAGAGCACGATGGCGAAGATCACCAGAACGAACCCGGACGGAATAGCAAAACCGTTCTCCGCCTATTCCCACGTCGTGACGGCCGAAGGCGCGCAGAAGCTCGTGTTCTGCGCCGGCCAGGTGGCGGCCGACGTCGACGGCAACGTCCTGCCACCGGACGATTTCGACGCCCAGGCCAAGATGGTGATGGAGAACCTCACCAAGGCATTGGCGGGCGGCGGCGCGAAGCTCGCCGACGTCACCAAGATCACGATCTACATCGTGAACCCGCACGACGTGCCGAAGGCGCGCAAGCTGCTGGGGACCTATTTCTCCCCCCACCCGCCGGGCAGCACGCTGTGCATCCTGCGCGGGCTCGCCAATCCGAATTTCCTCCTCGAGATCGAGGCGATCGCCGCGGTGTAGGGGGCAAAATCGCTTTGTGCTGATTTCCGCGTGGGCAAGGCACTTGGGCGATTTTCCCTCGTCGCCTTGAGCAGCTCGCCCACGCGTCGAAGCTGACTATCGCGCCTTCCCTCGCGATCGTTTGTGACGATCGCTCGCCCACCCTACAAACGGCAGCAATGCAATCCAGGAACCAGAATGTTCGAATATTTCGAAGGCAATTACGTGTGGAACATGGCGGTCAACATGGCGCTCGCCATGGGCGGCAGCATCGGCGACATCGACGATGCGTCACGCTCGCTGCGCGCGGTGGCGAAGAACCGCGACGACGACGCGGCGGAGCAGTTCTTCGCCAACTGGACGGGCCTGGGCGAGAAGGTCAGGCGCCTCGCCGCCGCCGACGAGGCGCGCGGGCGCCTCTTGAGCGCCGGCGCCAAGTACCGCCGCGCGTTCATTTATTTCATCCAGGCGGAACGCATGCAGCGGCCGGACTTTGGGCCGCGCCGGGAAGCATTTCGCGCCGCGCTCGACTGCTTCGCCAAATTCCTCGCGCTGAGCGGGGAGGATTGCCGGCGGGTCGAGGTGCCGTATCGCGGCACGTCGTTACCCGCGCTGTTCGTACCGGCGCGCACGGCGGGACGCCGCGCGCCCTGCATGGTGCATTTCGACGGCCTCGATGTGACCAAGGAGATCATCTATCTCATGGGCATGCCGGCAGCTCTGCGCGAGCGCGGAGTCGGCACGCTGGTGGTGGACAATCCGGGCGTGGGGGAGTTGCTGCGGCTGCGCGAGCTGCATAATTTCCCGGAAGCCGAAGTCGCGGCCGGCTCGGCGGTCGATTTCCTCGCGACGCTGCCCGAAGTCGACCCCGATCGCGTCGGCATCATGGCGCTCTCGCTCGGGGGTTACCACGCACCCCGCGCGGCGGCATTCGAGAAGCGGCTCAAATGCTGCGTCGCCTGGGGCGCGAACTACGACTGGGGCGCGACGCAGCGCGCGCGCCACCAGTCGGGCACCGCCAGCCTGCCGATCCCGCATTACTGGGATCACGTGGGCTGGGTGTTCGGCAAGAAGACGGTCGAGGAGATCCTCGCGGTCTCCGAAAAACTGTGCCTCAAGGGCATCCTCGACCGGATCACCTGCCCGATCCTCGTGGTGCACGGCGAGAACGACCGCCAGATCCCGTTGAGCCAAGCCGAGCAGACCGTGGCCGAGTGCGTGGCCAGCCCCAAGGCGGAGCTCCACGTGCACCGGCTCGCCGACGGCGGCGCCGAGCACTGCAGCGTCGACAATGTCGCACTCACCGTCGAGGTGATCGCCGATTGGGTGGCGGAGACGTTGGGCGGTCAGCTCCCGACGCGCGCGCCGTAGGTTGGGTTCACGCGGCCGCTGCGCCCCCGTTGGGCACGGCGGCCAATTCCGCGCGAACCCATCAACCTCCGTACCCTCGCGTCATGTTGGATTGCGCGCGGGTCCAGGGTCTCGGAGCGACCACGAGGCACGGGCCGTGCGCAACCCAACCTACTCGGCGGCGCGCATCGCCTCGACCCGATGCTCGGCGGCCGCATAGGCGGTCGCGCGGATCGCATCGTCGCGCCGCTTTTTTTCCAGCGCCGCCTCCCCGCCCGTGGTGGCGTGATAGAGATCGAGGACTTCGAGCTCATCCTCCTTCGGCGGCGCGATGGCGATGTCCGTGTAGGTCCAGCGATCGGGTGCGTTCTTCACCTCGCGCAGGATCTTCTTGGCTGTCCGGTAAACCGACCAGTAGCCCCGCGCCTTGACCGCGAGCTCGCGCAGGAAGCGCGGATAGAACACGAGCGGGCTCTCGATCGGCAGCCCCGACCGGCGATCGCGGCGGAATTTCATGCGGAAGGCGCCGCCCTCGAGCGGATGGACGCCCTCGAACTTGATCATGTTGGTGAACCAGAGGGTCGTCGCGAACACCGAGTTCACCACGCCCTTCGGGTTCGCCGCTGCGCGACGGAGAACGGTGCGGATGTGGTCTGGGGTGTAATAGGCTTCCCACGCCGCCCGATAGGCCTCCTCCCATTCGGCGTCCGACATCACGGGATGATGCGTAACGCGATGGTTGAGGTCGTACTTGTTGAGGTCGGGGTCCATCCACACCCCCTTCTGCAGGAGAACCTTGTGGTCCTCCGAGCCGGGCAGCGGGGTGAGGAAGAAAAACTCGAGAAAATCGAGCGGAAGCTCGCGCTTGATGATCTCGACGTCGCGCAGGATCGATTCCTTCGTGTCGGCCGGGAAGCCGAGGATGTAGCCGGCGCAGGTCAGGCCGCCGTGCTCGCGCCACTTCTGCAGCATGACGCGGTACTCGGTGATCTTGTTCTGCCGCTTCTTCGCCGCCAGCAGGTTGTCCGGGTTGATGTTCTCCAACCCGATGAAGATGCGGCGCGCGCCGCCCTTGGTCCCCTTCTCGATGAAATTCGGGATCTTGTGGCACAGCGTGTCGACCTGGATGGTGAAGCCGATGTCCATCCCTTCATCGACCTTCATCACGATCATGCGGTCGAACAGCGATTCCCACTCGCGGTTGCGCGCCAGATTGTCGTCGGTGATGAAGAAGCGCTTGATTCCCTGGGCGTAGTTCTCGCGCACCGCCTGCTCGAGATCGTCGGCGGAGCGGTAGCGGCTCTTGCGGCCCTGGACGTTGATGATGGTGCAGAACGAGCACTGGTAGGGACAGCCGCGGCCGAGGTCGATGCTCGAGATGGTGCCGGAGGTCCGCCGCACGTGCTGGCGCGGCAGGATCGGCGCCGGCTCGCCCTGCAGCGCCGGCAGGTCGTTCATGTGGTTGTAGAGCGGTGCCAAGGTGCCGTTCCAGGCATCGCGCAGCACCGTATCCAGCCTGCGGTCCTCGGCTTCGCCGGCAAAGAACGAGATGCCGAGATCCTGAGCGGCGCGGATCTCCGCCGGCATCTCCGGCAGCATGGCGAGGCACCCGGAGACGTGAAAGCCGCCGATGCACACGGGCAAGCCGGCGGCCCGGAACACGCGGGCGAGGTCGACCGCACGGGGAAACTGATTCGACTGGACCCCGACGAGGCCGATCAGCGTGCGTCCGCCGGACTTGCGGATCATCCGGATGATGGCGTCCGGCCGGACCCGCTGGTTGGTCTCGTCATAGGTGTGGAGCCGAATCTCGACGTCGGGGCCGAGCACCTGGCGCCGGCGGGCATCCTCCGCCAACCCGTTCAGGCAGGCGAGCGTATTGGACGGAATGGCGGACCTGAACCACTGGATCGGATAGCCGTCGTCGTCGTAGTGCGACGGCTTGATGACCACGAAATGGAACAAGTCGCTGTTGCGATCCGCGCGACGGTCGAACATCATTATTTTGCCAGGTCCCTACTGGGCGATGCAGATAGACGTTCCCCCCGGCGGTCAGCCTCGTCGGCCGTGCCGACACCATATCGGCAACCCTGCCTTTGTGCCAGTGTCCCGGGGCCCGGACCGGCGGCTGGAACGTGGCGGTTGCCTTTCGGCAACAGGTAGTGCGATCAGGAGTTTCGTCCGACCCGCATCGGCAACCCGAACCCGAACGTAGCAATGGGGCGTGTACACATGGGCAAGCGATTCGAGAATATCCTGGAAACCGTCGGGAACACGCCAGTCGTGCGCATCGGCAAGCTGGCGCCGCCCCATGTCGACCTGTTCGTGAAGATCGAGGCCTTCAATCCGCTCGGCTCGGTGAAGGATCGACTGGCACTCGGCGTCATCACCGATGCCGAGCGCACCGGCAAGCTCAAGCCCGGGCAGACCGTGATCGAGGCGACGAGCGGAAACACGGGCATCGGCCTCGCCATGGTGTGCGCGCAGAAGGGCTACCCGCTGGTGGTGACCATGGCGGAGACGTTCAGCGTCGAGCGCCGCAAGCTCATGCGGTTTCTCGGCGCCAAGGTGGTGCTCACCCCGGCGGCCGAGCGCGGCATGGGCATGGTGCGCAAGGCCAACGAGCTCGCCGAGACCCATGGCTGGTTCCTGACGCGCCAGTTCGAGAACGAGGCCAATGCCGACATGCACTCGCGCACCACCGCGCGGGAGATCATCGACGATTTCGCCGGCGCGCGGCTCGACTACTGGGTGACCGGGTTCGGCACCGGCGGCACGCTGAAGGGCGTGGCGCGGGTGCTCGCCAAGGAGCGGCCGGACACCAAGATCGTCGTGTGCGAGCCGGACGAGGCGGCCATGTTGAGCAGCGGCGCGCCGCAACAGCGCAACCCGGACGGCTCACCGGCTGCCGGCCACCCTGCGTTCAAGCCGCATCCGATGCAAGGCTGGACCCCGGACTTCATCCCCAAGCTGACGGCGGACGCGGTCGACACGGGCGTCATCCATCGCATCGTCCGCATCCAGAACGCGGAGGCAATGCGCTGGAGCCGGGAGCTCGCCCAGAAGGAGGGTGTCTTCGTCGGCATCACGGCCGGCGGATCCTTCGCGGGCGCGCTCAAGGTCGCGGCCGACGCCCCCAAGGGCTCGACGATCCTGTGCATGCTTCCCGACACCGGGGAGCGCTACCTGAGCACGCCGCTGTTCGCCGACGTTCCGGTGGACATGAACGAGGAGGAGCTGGCGATCTCCCGATCGACGCCGAATCACCAGATGGCGCCCGCGACGTAGGGGATTTCCGATGGTCAGGCGCGGAGGAAAGGCTCAACGCGGCCCAGGCGCGGGCCGCAACGTCAGGCGGGGCATGCCAGGAGGCCAGGATTCGCCACGGCGTCATTCGCCGACGAGGCGGCGATGCGCGACGGCTGTTCCTGCGCCTGGGTGAGTGCAACGCAGCAAACCCGACACTCGAACGTCTGCACCGCCGGGCGCCCGCCCGAGCGCGGCGTCACGGCAACCAGCCGCATCGGCCGCTCGCACACAGGGCACCGCGTTGGTTTGCTCGGCTTCATGACACCTTTGTAGCGCCAGGCTGGTTAGCGAATGGTGACCAAGGTCACACGTCCGCCGTCGGGGCCGGCCGCCGCCAATTGGCAAAATTGCCTCACGGCCACGCCCGAGACGCCGGATGCAGCCGCTTATTGGACGTCGGCTGACGCGCTTGCGTTCAGCGGAGCGGAGTTTCGCGCGGCCGATCAGTGGGATTGCGGGCGGGGGGGACGACGGTTCCTTGCGGGTATTGTTCCGGCAGCAAATCAAGGGGGCGGTCCGAAGTCGTCGGGCATTATCGCGTGGCCCTGATCATTTCCCTCAGGTTCGACGATACGATCGCCCGCAGATGCTCCGTGGAGCGATAGTATTGGACGCGTAACGGGGCGATGTCGAAGTGCAGCGTCGTGCCCTCTCTGGCGATGAGCAGAATGTCCGCGGCCTCGTTGCCGACGCCGTGCGCATAGCCCAGCTCATAATACACATTTGGGCGCTCGAACGTGAGGTCACAGACGATGAACTCGGCACGCTCGATGAACTCCGTGATCTCACGGACCACGAAGCCGGATCCCACATTCTCGTCGACGCGTGCCGCGCGCAACCCAAGCTTGCCACATTCGTCCTTGATGGCCGCGTATACCTCAGCCATCTCCTGACCTTTGAACGGCATGACGACGAAAACCAACCCCTGCTCGAACGTACCGTGGTCCGACGGGTCATAGGCAGACCCCCGAAACTCCCGGTCCATGAAGGTGTGATTTCGACCCATGGCCCACGACCATTGGTTGGAGGCGAGTCTGAATACACGGAGTGCATCATCGTTGTTTTGACAACGAGATGGGCCCTTGTGTCAAGAAAGTCGTGAGGCGCGACGCGCCTATCGGTTTGGCACCGCAACCGGGTCGATGCCGAGGACCAAGGCATCAGTCGGCCATGTCTTGCGGAGGATTTGTTGTCATGGCCCGCCCCCGGCTTGATCGGGGGCGGATGATGACAACCGAGTGGCATCATCGCGGCTTGAGCTTGCGCCAATGAGGGCCGCCCTACGACGGTCTTGTCATCAGCGGGGGCGGCGGCGCGGGGAACGGCCGCCGCGCTTGTCCGACGCATCGTCGTTGGCCGGAAGGCGGCGGGCACTTTCCCTGAGGGCCGCTTTCAGCGTGACCGGCCGATCGTATTTCTTCAGCAGGTCGGCGAACGCCTCGTCGGCGAGTTCCTGGAAATCCTTCAGGCTGTCGCGCGCCAGCAGAGCGACCGCATGCCAGGTCTCGTCATCGAACTGGACGCGCTTGCCGGGCATTGCCACTCCGCTGCCGTACAGGGCCCAGTGACAACGGAGACTGGCCGTCATCCGTTCCGGTGGCGACGACCTCCCGCCAATCGGCACGCAGCCTCCAGTCCGGGAGGCCATGCAACGCCTCGAACGTCCGCGACGCGGATTCGGCCGCTTGCGCGCTCGAGTCCGAGTTGCGGATGTCGATTTCGTGCTGCAGGCACCTGAACCGGTGCCCATCCGAGCTGACAAGGTCCTTGAAGAAGCTGACGCGATAGTCCGACATGCCACGCCTCCTCCCCTTCACATGCTCCCCTCGTCCCCATTGCCGACGCATCTACACCGGGTTGCGAGGATAATACGTTCGCGGCTCGCGATCAATTGTTTGCGAACGACCGGGAAGGCCCATAAATACCGGTCAAGAAGAGCCCCAACCCTCGCGTGCCGCGCCGAAGCGTCACCTCCAAGCTCCCCATGGCCCCCATCATCTCCATCAAACAGCTGTCCAAGACCTACGCCGCGGGCTTCCAGGCGCTGAAGGGCATCGACCTCGACATCCGTCGCGGAGAGATCTTCGCCCTGCTGGGGCCGAATGGCGCCGGCAAGACGACGCTGATCAGCATCATCTGCGGGATCGTGAACCCGTCCGGCGGCGCCGTGAAGGTGGACGGTCACGACATCATCGCGGACTATCGCGCCTCGCGCTCGCTGATCGGCCTCGTCCCGCAAGAGTTGACGACCGACGCATTCGAGACGGTGTGGGGAACGGTGTCGTTCAGCCGCGGACTGTTCGGCCTGAAAGCCAATCCCGATCACCTCGCCAAGGTGCTCAAGGATCTCTCCCTGTGGGAGCGCAAGGACAGCAAGATCATGACGTTGTCTGGCGGCATGAAACGGCGGGTGATGATCGCCAAGGCGCTGTCGCACGAGCCGCGCATCCTGTTCCTCGACGAGCCGACGGCCGGCGTCGACGTCGAGCTACGCAAGGACATGTGGGAGATCGTGCGCTCCATGCGCGCCGCCGGCGTGACCATCATCCTCACCACCCACTACATCGAGGAAGCCGAGGAAATGGCCGACCGGATCGGCGTGATCAACAAGGGCGAGCTCATCCTGGTCGAGGAGAAGGCCGCCCTGATGCACAAGCTCGGCAAGAAGCAATTGATCCTGCACCTGCACCACAAGCTCGATACGGTACCGAGCGGGCTGGCCGGCCACCACCTCACGCTCGCGCCCGGCGGCACCGAGCTGATCTACACCTACGATTCGCAGGGCGAGCGTACCGGCATCACCGGCCTGCTCACCGATCTCGGCCGCGCCGGCATCACGTTCCGCGACCTGGAGACCACGCAGAGCTCGCTGGAGGACATCTTCGTCGACCTGGTGAGGCAAGGGCCATGAACCTGCTCGCCGTCCGCGCGATCTACACCTTCGAGATGGCCCGTACGGGACGAACGCTGCTGCAGAGCATCGTGTCGCCCGTCATCTCGACGTCGCTCTATTTCGTGGTGTTCGGCGCCGCCATCGGCTCCCGCATCACCGAGATCGAGGGGGTCGAGTACGGCGCCTTCATCGTGCCGGGCCTGATCATGCTGATGCTGATGACGCAGAGCGTCACCAATGCATCGTTCGGCATCTATTTTCCGCGGTTCATCGGGACGATCTACGAGCTTCTGTCGGCGCCGGTCTCGTTCTTCGAGATCGTGCTCGGCTATGTGGGGGCGGCCGCCACCAAGTCGATCATCCTCGGCCTGATCATTCTCGCCACCTCCGCCCTGTTCGTGCCGATCCGGATTGCCCATCCGGTGTGGATGCTCGCCTTCCTGGTGCTCACCGCGGTGACGTTCAGCCTGCTCGGCTTCATCATCGGCATCTGGGCCGATGGGTTCGAGAAGCTGCAGTTCATTCCGATGCTGATCATCACGCCGCTGACCTTCCTGGGCGGCACCTTCTACTCCATCAGCGTGCTGCCGCCGGCGTGGCAGACGGTCACGCTGCTCAATCCCCTCGTCTATCTCATCAGCGGCTTCCGCTGGAGCTTCTTCGCGGTCGCCGATGTGGGCGTGGGCGTCAGCCTGGCCATGACGCTCCTGTTCCTCGCGATTTGCCTCGGGATCGTGTGGTGGATTTTCCGCACGGGGTACAAGCTGAAGAATTGAGGGCGGGCACGCAGCAGCGCAGCCGTCCCTCCGCCCTCATCCTGAGAGTTTGACTCAATATTAGTATCGGTGTTTTCAGGCTCTGGCGAGACGTCGTACGAGGAGGCGAACACTTGCAATTGTGACCCAAGCTTCAGCGCTTTCGATGGTGGCCTCGAAGTCTTTTGCCAGGCGACGGTTGCGTCCGAACCAAGCGAAGCTTCGCTCGATCACCCAGCGTTTGGGCTCGGCCTTAAATGTGCCGACACTCTGCGATCGGTTGATGATCTCAATCGTCCACCTGCCTGATCCCGAGAGCGCGTTGATGAGCTTTGGACCGCGGTAGACACGGTCGGCGAAGATATGCCGCAGCTTGGAGAACTTCTCTCCGAGTGCGGTGAGCAGCGGCACAGCACCATGATTGTCCTGGATATTGGCTGGGTGCACCAGCAAGGCAAGCAGCAAGCCCATCGTATCGGTGACCATGTGCCGTTTGCGCCCTTTCACCCTCTTGGCCGGGTCAAAGCCGCACGGGCCGCCGCTTTCCGTCGTCTTGGCGCTCTGACTGTCGATCACGCCCGCAGACGGTACAGCCTTCCGTCCGGCCGCTTCGCGCGCGCGTCTCACGAGTACAGAGTTGATCCGCTGCCAGATGCGTCCGTTACGCCAGCCATAGAAATAGTACTGAACGGTCGAGCGTGGCGGGCAATCCTTTGGCAACGCCCGCCATTGGCAACCGGTCGCTGCGATATACAAGATCGCGTTCACCACCGCGCGCAGATCAACCTCGCGCGGGCGCCCAACCCGAGACGGCGGCGGCATCAACGGAGCAAGCAAGCGCCATTCAGAGTCCCTCATGTCGCTTGCGTAGCGAAGGTCATCACGCCGATACTGTTGCTGGGTGATTTTGGTCCACACCATGTTGTGCCTCCTCGTAGCTTCGCAACCACGAGAGAGAATCACAACGGGCTGAAATCACTCAACTTTCTTTTTCGGCCAAACTCTGAAGGAGCGCCCGCACTTTGCGGGCGCGTCTCGAAGGAGAGGGCGGCCACTGCGACTCAGCGGCGGCCTCCTGCTTCGAGGCTCGGCGCAGGCAGTGCAGATGTGAGGTTGCGTCCAGATGTGCGCCGAGCACCTCAGGATGACGGGTCACTAATCCACAGGCGGAAACCCGAACGCCTCGGCCGGATTGTCGACGAAGATGAGCTTGCGGGTCTTCTCGTCCGGCACCCAGTCGAGCATCATGTCGAGCAGCGCGACGTCGTTGGGCATGGGCTTGAAATACTGCGGATGCGGCCAGTCCGAGCCCCACAGAAGCCGCGTCGGCGCATGCTGCACCAGCTTGTGCACCAGCGGGTCGGTGTCGGAGAACGGAAACGTCTCCTGCTTCGATATCCGCGGCGAGAGCTTGACCCAGCAGCGCCCCGTGTCGAGGCACTGCAGGACGAAGCGAAATCCCTTCCCGTCGATCCCCTTGGCGGGGTCGACGCCGCCCATGTGCTCCAGCACGAAGCGCCCCGGCGTCTCCAGGATGACCTTGCACCAATCGTCCTGCTCCTCCGACTTGACCAGGTAGTGCATGGACCAGCCGTGCTCGTGCGTGCGCGCCACCATGCGCCGGTCGACCGACTGCTCCAGCCGGTGGGTGATGCGATAGCCGACGACGCCGGCCTGGGTGAGGATGGCGAGCTCGCCATCGGTGATACCCGGCCAGGGAACCACCACAGCACGCAGCCGGTCCGGGAAGCGGCACTGGGCGTGCAGCGCAATCTCGTAGTTGTTCTCGTACATCATCGACTGCACGTGCAGGCCGCGCGCGAGGCCGAGCGCCTGCTGCATCGTGAGCCAATCCTCGATCGGGGTGTCGTCGAACTCGAGATGGCTGAAGACGTGGTTCGGCTTGAGCGGGAATTGCTTCTGCGGGCCGATGAAATGGAAATGGGTGTCGCACGCGCCGGGCGGCAAGGTCAGCTTCGGCTTCGGGTAGCTGCGATCGATCCTGGGCGAGAACGGACGGGCGGCGCTGCTCACTCGGACACCTTGATGTTGGCCTGGCGCATGACTTCGCTCCATTTGCGGCTTTCCTGCTCGAGGAACTGGGTGAATTCCGCCGGCGTGCTGCCGCGCGCCTCGGAGCCGAGCGCGGCGAGCTGATCGATCACGGTCCTGCCCTGCAACGCCGTCCGGATGGCGACGTTGAGCCGGTCGACGACGTCGGCCGGCGTCGCCCTGGGGGCGAACAGCCCGTTGAAGGTGATGCCCTGCACGTCCGGAAAGCCGGCCTCCGCGATGGTCGGCACCTCGGGCAGCGACGCGACGCGGTTCGGGCCGAGCACCGCCAGCGCGCGCAGCTTGCCCGCCTGGATGTGCTGCAGCGAGTCGGTGAGCTGCTGGAAGCCGAGGTCGACATGGCCCGCAACGAGGTCGTTGATCGCCGGCGCGTTGCCGCGATAGTGCACTTCGGTCCAGGCAATGCTCGCCTTGAGCTTCAACAGCTCGGCAAGGAAATGATTGATGCTGGCGCCGCTGCTGGTGGCGAGCGTGAGCTTGCCGGGATTCCGGCGCGCATGGTCGATCAGCTCGCCCACGGTCGCGACCGGTAGGCCCGGGCGCACCAGCAGCATGTTGGTGGCGAACGCCAGCGAGCTCACCGGGGCAAACGCCTTGTCCCACTGGTAGGGAGGCTTGGGCATGGTCATGGGGCCGAGCATGATCGGCCCGTTCGACCCGACGAACAGCGTGTGCCCGTCGGGCGCCGAACGCGCCACATAGTCGCCGGCGAGCGTTCCGCCCGCGCCGGGCCGGTTCTCCACCACGATCGGCCGGCCGAGGGACTCGCCGATCCCCGCCTGCAGGATGCGGGCGCTGACATCGACATTGCCGCCCGGCGCATACGGCACGACCATGACGACGGGCTTGGAGGGGAACGTCTGCGCCGCCGATGGCGCCGCTACGGCCGAGACAAGGAGCGCGGCGCAGATCCAGCGGCCCACCTGCATGGCGCTCCTCCCGGGGCAAAGTCGTGTGACGGCGCGTTGAACGGATTTATCCTCGTGGCGAGCGGATTGTCACCGGCAAAACGCGCGCCGCTCGAACGTTCCGTTGCCCCCGGCGTTGCGCAGCCCTCCAGCATTCCGTCGACCATGCGCCGGCAGGTCACCTGCTGCGATGTTCATGGCCACGCGTCACGAGGGGCCCGGCACGGAACGAAGCCAGCAAGCGCGCGGCAAAACGGGACGCTGGCTGCACAGAAGGCTGTCAAAAAATTTCACTATTTCAATTAGATGGTTACAATTGGATGTTTTTGGATGAATGATTGGATGATTGATTTTGGATGTTTATAGGTGTATAAATAGGTGAATGATCGCCACCAGCACGCTTCTGATCACCACCGAGATGCTCGCCCTGGTGGCGGAGATCGACGAATTCAAGGGCGCATGGCGCGCGCTCGGCAGCCTGGCGCCGGAACGCTTGTCGGCCCTGCGGCGCGTCGCGACCATCGAAAGCATCGGCTCCTCGACCCGGCTCGAAGGAAGCAGGCTTTCCGACCGCGAGGTCGAGCGGCTGCTCGTCACCTTGGATGCGCGACCGCTCGTCGCTCGCGAAGAGGAGGAGGTGGCGGGCTATGCCGACGTGCTGGAACTGGTGCTTCGATCGTGGGAAACCATCATCATCAAGGAAAATCACCTCAAGCAATCGCACCGGGATCTCCTGAAGTATAGCAAGAAGGACGCTTGGCACCGCGGGGCGTACAAGACATCGCCAAACAGCGTGATGGCATTCGATGAGGATGGCCGGCAGACCGGCATCCCGCTCGCAACGGCCAGCCCGTTCGACACCCCACGCCTGATGGCCGAGATGATCAATTGGCTCACCCATGTGCGCGCCGCAGGCTCGCTGCATCCGCTGTTGATCATCGGCATATTCATCGTGGTGCTCCTCGAGATCCACCCGTTTCAGGACGGCAACGGACGGCTGTCGCGCATCCTGACGACCCTCCTTCTGCTGCAAGCCGGCTATGCCTACGTGCCCTACAGCTCCCTCGAAAGCATCATCGAGCAGAACAAAGACGACTATTACCGCGCGCTGCGGCAAACCCAGACGACGATCCGCACCGAAATGCCGGACTGGAATCCGTGGGTCCTTTTCCTCCTGCGCTCGCTCCAACAGCAGGTGCGGCGGCTCGCGCGCAAGATCGAGCGCGAGAACCTGATGCAATCGACGCTGCCGGAGCTATCGGTCCGCATTCTCGACACCGTGCGCGAGCATGGGCGCATCAGCATCGGCGACATGGTCAGGCTGACCAGCGCGAGCCGCAACACGCTGAAGGAGCACTTCCGGCGCCTGGTCGAGAATTGCCATCTGGTCCGGCACGGCGGCGGGCGCGGCGTGTGGTATACCCTGAAATGACGAGCAGGGACCCAGAAGGTCATCGTTTTTCGCTCGTATCGAGACGGGAGCATCGCCGACCATGCCCACCATTGCGGCAACGATCGAGAGTAGCGCCGGTACGCGCGCCGTCGAGCTTCCGGTGCGCGAGCTCGTGCTGGCCGGGTGGACCGGGCGCGACAAGGCGGCGGTCGAGCACCACATTCGCGAGCTCGAAGCGCTGGGCGTGAAACGGCCCGCGACCACGCCGATCTACTACCGGGTGGCGGCGGCGCGCCTGACCACCGACGCGGCGATCGAGGTCTCGGGAACGGACTCGAGCGGCGAAGTGGAGTTCGTACTGGCGGCACACGGCGGCGAAATGCTCGTCGGCCTCGGCTCCGACCACACCGACCGCAAGGCGGAGACCTACGGCATCACCTTCTCCAAGCAGGCGTGCGACAAGCCGATCGCCACCACCTTGTGGCCGTTCGCCGAGGTCGCCGACCATTGGGACGAGCTGGTCCTGCGCGCCTTCATCACCAACGGCGACAGGCGCGAGCTCTACCAGGAAGGCACGCTCGCCAAGATGCTGCCGCCGCATGAGCTGATCCGCGGCTACGGCGCAACCGACCGGCTGGCCGACGGCACCATGATGTTCGGCGGCACGTTTGCGGCGATCGGCGGCATTCGCGGCGCCGAACGGTTTTCCGGCGAGCTCGAAGATCCGCACACGGGACGGCGGATCACCTTTGCCTACGACATTCGCTGCCTGCCGGTGACCGGCTGAATTGAGCGGACCGCGTGCTCAGCCCAGGGCCGGCGACTTCACGGTCGTGAACGCCGCCGGGATATGGAACTCGAGGAAGCTCGCGCCGCTGCAATCCGCGGCCGTGTGCAGGCCGTGCCGGTCGTTGATGCCGAAATAGGCCGCCTGCCCGGGCCGGACGATCGCCTGCGCGCCGTTGACGGTGAACTGCAGCGCGCCGTCGATCACCACGAACATGCTTTCGGCATTCGGGTGATGGTGCAGGTCGGTCACGGTGGATTTCTCGTAGACGACGATCATGGCGTGGCCGCGCTCGGACCTGGCGGCATGGTGGCCGACGAAATAGATGCGCTTCTTTTTCTCGGCGGCGATGTCGACGATCGGCATCTTCTGGCGCTGGGCGACGCTGAGGGTGTCGCGGAAGCCCGCAAGCGCGCGCCCGTTCGGCTCCGGCGGGGCGAGAACCCGCACCACGTCGGCGGGCGAAGCGCCATCGTTCGCGACCGAGAATTCGACGCCTTCCTGGATGGTCGCGAACGCCTGAGCCGGGAACGCGTGCATGTCCGTCCCGGCGGAGATCGTGCCGCTCCCATCGAGCATGAACAGGTAGCAATCGGAGCCGCGCGGCACCGACGACGCCCAGCGCTTGCCGGACGCGATGCGGATGAACTCCGCCGCCATCTCTACGGTCTCGCCCCTGGTGATCGCGGCGCGGCTGACGCCGTCGGCGACCACATCGCCAGGCAATTCACTGAACGTCACGACGCGTCCCATGTGACTCTCCCGGATTGTTCACCGTCATCCTTGTATGGGGGGCCGGAAGTCAAGAGGTAATCGTGGGGCACCTTCTTACGGCATATCGGCACACTCGTTAGTCAGTTTCTTTGTTCGACTGGGCCGTTTCTCCGTCCCGACCACGCTCCTGCGGGAGCGCCGCGCGCGGCCGCCCGTCAAGGCTGGCCGTCGTTGGGCGGAGCCGCAAGCTCCAACGTTTCCAGGCCACGCCTTGACGGCGGCGAGCCCGGCGCGAGGCTGAATGGTCGGGACTATGAGTCGCGCGATGAGCGGCATGACGTGATCCCTGGACTGGGCTGTTGTGCAAGCATGCGGCAACAACACCGCATCACCTTGTATCCGGTCGGGCTCGATCGCCCGGTGCCCTAATCCTTCATGCACGAGTGAAGGTGTGGCCCAAGAAAGACGGGACCCCTCTGAGGAAACGGGTTGCGTTATCCCCTGGATGACGACGGTCACACGTCGATCCTGGGTCACGTCGGCCGCTCTTGCGCGCGGCCGATTAGATGGCCGGCTTCAACACGGCGCCGGTCGGCACCAAGCCGGTGGTCACGTAGCGCCACAACGCCACCATGAGCTTGCGCGCCAACGCCACGATGGCGATGCGCCGGACGCGGCCCTTCTGATCGCCCACGCGGGCACGGAACCAGCGGCTGAGCTCGCTGTCGGGCTGGTGGCGCAGCCATAGCCAACCCATCTCGGTTGCGAGCGCGCGGGCGCGGCTGTTGCCGGCTTTGCTGATGCCCTGGTCGCGCTCGCTGTTGCCGCTGTTGAACGGCGTGCCGGTCAGCCCGAAATAGGCGCCGACCTGGCGGCGATTGGCAAATGAGCGATAGAACGCCTCGTTGACCAGGCCCAGCGAGCTGACCAGGCCGAAGCTCTTGAGGTCGATGAGCTGTTTGATCCTGGCCTCGACCGAGCCGGGCGCCGCCGCCTTCACCTCCGCCGTGCTCGTGGCCTCGAGCTGGGTCAGCTGCTTGTCCACCAGGCTCAGCCGCTCGTGCTCGCGCACGATCTCCTCCTTGAGCTTGGGCGCCAGCGGCCGTCCGTCGCCCGTGCATACACGGTCGAGACCGGCGATGAAGCCCGGCTTCATCGGCTGGGCATCGCGAATGCCCTGCGCGTGCAGCAGGCCCTTGATGCGATTGGTGTGGGCGGTGCGTTCCTTCTTCAGACGATCCCGCTCGCGGTTGCGCCGCTTTCGATCCTCGTCCGCAACCGACGGCACGTGCACCACGCTGCACGCCCGCGGCTCGCCCCGCAGATACGCCAGGAATGCCCGGAGCAGCCGGTCGAGATCAATCCGATCGGTCTTGGCATAGCGCGCCCGACGCGGCACCTCGATACTCGACGGATCGATCTCGTGATTGATCACCCCCTGATCCGTCAGCCAGCGGTGCAGCCAATGCCCATCATAGCCCGCCTCGTAGCACGACAGGATGCGAACCGGCTTGCCGCTGATGCGCTCCGCTCGCGCCCGTACCGCCGCCAGACGCTTCATCAGCTCCGTCACATCGCCTCCCGCAATCGCGTAGCGGCTCAGCTTCTGTGAGCCAGGCAGCATGACGCCGATCTTCCAGGTCTTCTTGCTCAGTTCAAAAACGACGTGCACCGTGGCATACTCGGTAGCGGCGGGTGCGTCAGTGCGATCGAGCTTCGACATCTTGGTCCTCCGAGGTTTGGATGGGTGGTTTGCAACTCCAATCCTACCTCCTGACCACCCGTCGCCCCATAGGATCTGAGTCTCGGGATGACGGTTCGTGGGTTGTGTTGTCAACGGCGGGCGGCCAGCCGATCGGGTTGGCCTGCTGCACCAGCTTTGCCACCGACAGGATCAGCGGCTCCGCAAAGCGCGGCGCAACGATCTGCAGCCCGACCGGCAGGCCATCGGCGGTCTTGCCGGCCGGCACGCTGGCGGCCGGCAGGCTCACCAGCGTGACCAGGAACGCGGGCGCGATCCAGTCGATATAGTTGTCCAGGCGGCGTCCACCGATCTCCTTGGGAGCATTCTGCTCGACCGGAAACGGCTTTACCGGTGTTACCGGCGTGAGCAGGAGATCGAACCGCCCGAACAGCGTGCGGAAGCGATGGAACACGTCCTGGCGCGTGCGCTCGGCCGCGGCCAGGTCGAGCGCCGTGATGGCGAGGCCCGATTGCACGTTGCCTCTCAGGTTGGGCCCGAAGCGCTCGATCTGCGCGAGCCGCTCGAACTGCTGTCCGACCATCCAGGCGCCGCGCCAGGCCTGATAGGGAGCGCGGCCGTCGGAGACGTCGAACGCAATCTCCTCCACTCGGGCACCGGCATCGCGCAGGCTCTGCGCGGCCCGCCGACAGATCGTGGCGATCTCCGCATCGACGCCGATCCCGGCGATGTCGGACACATAGGCGATGCGCAGACCGTTGGCGTCGGTCGCGCGCTCGACCACGGCGCGCGCGCTCGTCCATGGCGGTGCGACCGAAATGGGCGATAGGGCGCTGAAGCCGACCATCGCGTCGAGCATGAGGGCGGCATCCTCGGCGCTGCGCGCCAGTGGCCCGTGCACCTGGCCGGGGTCCCAGGCGAGCGGCATCGGATGGTTGGGCGTCAGCCCGGGCGTCGGACGGATGCCGACGATCCCGCAGAACGCCGCCGGGACGCGGACCGAGCCGCCGAAATCGGTGCCCTGCGCGAGCGGCGCCATGCCGGTCGCGACCGCCACGGCCGAGCCGCCGGACGAGCCCGCCGGGCTCAGCGCCGTGTTCCAGGGATTGCGCGTCGGGCCGAACAGCACGTTGTCGGTATTGGCACCGCAGGCGAATTCCGGCGTGTTGGTCTTCGCCAGCACGATCGCACCCGCCTGCTTGAGCCGGCGCACGACCTCGGCGTCCTGCGTCGGCACATGGTCGCGGAACAGCGGCGAGGCGAACGTCGTGCGGATGCCGGCGGTCGGCGTGACGTCCTTGACGACCACGGGCAGGCCGTGCAGCGGGCCGAGCGGCTGGCCGTCCAGCACCGCCCGCTCGGCGGCGAGCGCAGCCTCGCGCGCCTGCTCGGCGGCAAGCGTGACGATCGCGTTCAGCGCAGGATTGAGCCGCGCAATGACGGCAAGGTGCGCATCCAGCACCTCGGCCGGCCTGACCGCGCGCGTCGCGATCAAGCGCGCCAGCTCGCGCGCGGATTTTCGGGTCAGGCTGGCGTCGGCCATAACGAGGTTATTTTCCGGACCAATGGACGAAGCGGCGCTCGACCAGGAGGAATAACAGGTTGAGGCCGTATCCCAGCGCACCCGCCGCGAAGATCGCCGCGTACATGTCGGGCATGGCGAACAGCTGCTGTGCCTCGAACACGCGATTGCCCAGCCCGTCGGTCGAGCCGATGAACATTTCCGCCACCACGACGATGACCAGCGCCAGCGAGACGCCGTTGCGCAGGCCGACGAACGTCTGCGGCAGCGACTCGAGCAACATCACGTCGGTGAGGATGCGCAGGCGCGACGCGCCCATGGCCTTGGCGGCGAGCAGCCGCGTCTTGCGCGCATTCATCACCCCGTAGGCGACGTTGAACAGGATCACCAGGGCGGCGCCGAAGGCGGCGACCGCGACCTTGGTCTGCTCGCCGAAGCCGAACAGCACCAGGAACAGGGGAAACATCGCCGAGGCGGGCGTCGAACGGAAGAAATCGACGACGAACTCCACCGCGCGGTAGAGCTTCTCCGCCGCGCCGAGAAAGACGCCGAGCGGGATCGCGATCACCGCGGCGATCAGGGTGGCGAGGATCGTGCGCCGGACCGTCTGCACGAAGTCGAAGCCGAGCTTGCCGCCGAACATGCCGGACCACATGGCGCGGAACGTATCGACCGGCGACGGCAGCAGCACCGGATCGACGACCTTGGTCCACACGGCCACATACCACAGGAGCAGCAGGCCGATCACGCCGACCACGGGAAGAAATGGGTCGCCGCGCCTCATCCTCGCCGGACCTCGCGCTGGAAAACCTCCAGGCAATGCGCCTTCACGCGGACGAAATCCATTTGCGACAGCGTGTCGTCGTCGCGCGGGCGTGCCGCATCGTAATGGACGAAGTCGGAGATCCGCGCCGGGTGGCGCGACAGAAGCAGGATCCTGTCGGCAAGATAGACCGCCTCCTCCAGATCGTGCGACACCAGCACAGTCGTGGTACCGGTCTCCATGAAGATGCGCTGCAGCTGCTCGCGCATGAACAGCGTCATTTCGTAGTCGAGCGCCGAGAACGGCTCGTCGAGAAAGAGGATCTCGGGCTCGACCACCAGCGCCCGCATGATCGAGACGAGCTGCTGCTGCCCGCCGGAGAGCTCGTACGGGTAGCGGCGGAGATCGATCTTCACGTCGAGATGGGCGACCAGCCGCTCCACCCGGGAGCGCCTCTCGGCGCTCGGCATACGCATCAGCTTGAGCGGATACTCGATGTTGTCGAAGGCGCGAAGCCAGGGGAACAGCGCCTCGCGATAGTTCTGGAACACGTAGCCGAACTTGATCTGGGCGAGCGGCTTGCCGTCGAACAGGATCTCGCCGGCGTCGAGCGGAGTGAGTCCCGCCACCATGTTGATGAGGGTGCTCTTGCCGCAACCGTTCGGCCCGAACACCGAGGTGAGCTTCCCGCGCGGGATGTCGAGGTCGAAATCGTCGTAGATGACCGCGTCGCCAAACCGCTTGCTCAAGCCGCGGATGGTGACGTGCGCCGGAGACCCGAGGGCCTCCGGAGCGAGCGCAGCGGCAGCAGGTGCCGGCATCGCGAGCCTCCGCTGCGCAGGGCGATCAGAACGCCTGCAGGTACTTGGTCACGTCGACCTTCTCGGGCAAGGTTCCGGTCTGGGTCGAGAAGTCGATGAACTTCTGGAAGTCGGCCTTGTCCTTGGCGGTGAGATCGCCCGCCATGTAGTAGCGGATCATCGGCACGGTCTCGACTACGTCTTCCGGCGTGAACGTGTTCTTTACCAGATGCTTGCGCGCCTCCTGGGGATTGCTGTTGATCAATTCGACGGCCTTCTTCCAGGCGGCGGTGAAACGTTTGGCCACCTCGGGCCGGCTCTTGATGAAATCGCTGGAGAGCGCGCAGCCGCCGACGAACGCATTCGCCTCCGCGTCGCCCAGCACGTACTTGGCGATCACGCCGGCCTCGATCGTGCGGGCGATGCCCATCTTGCGCATGGTCGAGGCATTCGGCTCGAGCGTGTAACCTGCGTCGAAGGTGCCGGACTGCATGACGTTGACGTGCTGCGCCATGTCGAGCTGGTCGATCGAGTAGTCGCCGTCCTTGAGGCCCACCGCAGCGAGCGCCGCTTTCGCCATGGTGACGTTGGCGGGCCCCGGCGCCGACATGATCTTCGCGCCCTTGAGGTCCTTGATCGATTGCGCCGGATGCGCGGTGCGCACGACGAACTGCTCCATCTGGTAGGTCTTGTTCTGGCTGTTCACCGAGATGTACATGGCCACGCCCGGCTTCTTCAGGTTGGCGTTCATTCCCTCGATGGTGACGAGCACCGCGGAGGCGTCGATCTGGTTGGTGATCAGGGCGGCGACGTTGGGCGGCCCGCCGATCAGCCGCACCATCTCGGGCTCGATGTTCTGCTCCTTGAAGAAGCCGCGCTCGAGCGCGACGAAATAGGGCAGCGTCGAGCTGACCGGGAACACCCCGACCTTGACCTTGTCCTGCGCGAGCGCCGGGACGCTCGCGAGCGCCAGCACGCCGGCGATGACGGCGACGACGTGGCGCCGAGCGATCGTGTGAGTATTCCGCATGACCTTCCCTCCAGGTTATTCGCCCACATCCACAATGGCGATGACGGGTCCGCCGCCGTGCGGGCCCTGATGCATGGCGTCGACCGACACGAACACCGCCGGATCGCCGATGGCGGCCGCCGCCACGCCGCCGACCGCGGCCTTGGAATGCCGGTGATGGTGAACGTCGGAATCGTCGAGCATGATCTGCCGGCGGCCGCGCAGGGTGCCACGCCGGTCGGCCTCGCATTTTATGAAGCAGTTGACGACGCGGCCGCCGAGGTCTTCGGCACGCGGCCGCTCGGGCAGCGCGAGCCCGGCGTCGCGGATCGCCGCATAGATGCCGTCCATGTCGAGCGCATCCTGCATCACCGCATGGCCGATGCGGTAGCGTCCCCCTGCTCCCGGCTTGTTGCCGATGAGCACGATTTGCGCCTGGGTCAGCTCCACGCCGGACGAGCAGGAGGCGACGGACGAATAGAGATCGAGATTCTTGCAGATCTCCTCTGCCCGCGGCATGGCGATCTCGCCGAGCGCCACCGCGATACCGAGCGCCGTCGTCCCGTTGGACACGCCCATGGAGTCGTGCACCTCGCAGGCGACGTGATGCCCGCGCGATTCCGCGTCGCGCACCGAATCGATGGTCAGGAGCGGCGTCTTCGTCTGGACGTAGTGCACGTCGCGCGGGTCGGCGATGCCTGCATCGCGCATCGCCGCCTTCACGCCTTCGGCCACCTTCTCCACCATGGCGGGACGGCCGATGTCCTCGGGGAGCAGCTCCGCGCTCATGGCGGTGCCGATCGCAATCCGCGCCTTGGCGGCAGGGCCGGTCTTCAGGTTGCGCGCGAACACGGTCGCGTGCGGCGTGATGACGCCGTCGCAGCCGCCCGACCAGACCATCGGAATGGCCGCGACGGCCGCCTCGCTGCGGCTGCCGTGCCGGAGCAGCACGCGGCGGAATGCCTGGTCGGCGAGGATGCGGGTGAAGTCGTTCACGCCGCCGTTGCCCTCGGTCTTGCCGATCACCGCGATGACCTCGTCGGCGGTGAACTGGCCGGCGCGCATGCAGGCATCGAGCCCGGAGGCGTCCTGCACGGTCTTGAGCTCGATCTTGGCGACCTCGATGGCCATCGTACGGAATTCTCCCCTGTCCTCAGCCTTGCGATGATATGCGTTCGGACCGCTTCCAGGGCGCGACCCCTCCGCGCAGCATCCTCTGGTAGCCGGGACCGCGGTCGATCGCCGGACGCGGCCCGCGGCGCTCGGCCCGCAGCCCGGCGCGCCGCTCCGCGGTCGCCGTCGCATCGACCGCGAAGCCGGAAGCGTCCGCGGTCGCGACCGCGATGACGCCGTAGCGGTCGCGTGCAGCCTCGACCGATACCTTGCGGTCGAGCACGTCGGCGAGGACCCGCTCCGGCTCCCGTTCCAGCGGGTCGCCCCAGCCGCCGCCGCCGGTGGTGACCACGCGCACGATCTGGCCCGCCAGAACCGGCTCGCCGTCGACCAGGCCGCCAAGATCGCGCGGGGTCCCTTCGATGTCGATCGTGACGCAGAACGGCTCCCCGGCCTCGCCGCCGTTGACGCCGTAGCAGCCGAGCCGCACCCGGTCGGCGGTGACGATCGTGCGGCAATCGGTGAGTGCGCGATAGTGCTTCTCGTAGCCGAGGCCGCCGCGGCGCTTGCCGGGCCCGCCGGAATCGGTGCGCAGCGCGAGCTTCTCGACCAGCAGCGGGAAGCGCGTCTCGGTGAACTCCGCCGGCTGGTTGCGCGAGTCGGGGACGATGTGGATCGCATCGTTGCCGTCGGCGTAGTACCGGCCGCCCGATCCTCCGCCCAGCACCTCGCGCGACAGGAACGGCTTGCCGTCGTGGTCGACGCCGTAGAATCCGGTGTAGCGGATCGTCTCCTGGTCGGCCGGCATGCGGCCGTCGACCGCCTGCGCCACCACGCCGGCGAGCAGGCCGAGGCAGCGCAAGAGCACAAACGAGCGGGCGTTGGTGGCGGCCGGCCACTGCGGCGTGATCAACGTCCCCTTGGGGGGAAAGATCACGTCGAACACCTCGCACACGCCTTCGTTGACGTGGATCTCCGCGGCGCGCTCGGGCGTGTCGGCGAGGTTGCGCAGGATCGGCGCGATCCACTTGATCAGGAACGCGCCGCCCGCGTAGTCGGCGGGCCAGTTGATCGGCCCGGTGGACTGCGGGTCGGTGCCGGTGAAGTCGAGCGTGATACGCTCCCCGCGCTTGATCATGGTGATGGCGAGCTTATGCAGCTTGGGATCGGTGACGCCATCGTGCTCGACATAGTCCTCCCAGGCGTACTCGCCGTCGGCGATCTTCGGTAAGAGCTCGTTGCGGAAGATGTCGCGGCACTTGTCGAGGATCGCCTGGAAGCAGGCCTCGACCGTCGCCAGCCCGAAGCGCTCGAACAGCTCGGCCATGCGGCGCGCGCCCATCAGGCAGGCCTGCACCTCGCTGTCGAGGTCGGCCGCCAGCATATCGGGGACGCGCGTGTTGCGGCGGATGATGGTGAGCACCGCGTCGTTGCGCACGCCCTCGCTGTAGAGCCGGATCGGCGGGATGGCGAGCCCTTCCTCGAACACGGTCGCGGCGGTGCCCGGCATGGACCCGGGCACGCGGCCGCCGATGTCGTCGTGGTGGCCGAACGCCTGGATGTAGGCGACCACCTGCGCCTGGTGAAACACCGGAACCGTGCTGCAGAGATCCGGCAGATGGCCGATCGAGCCTTCGGTCAGGTAGGTGTCGTTCATCAGGAAGACGTCGCCCGGCCGCATGGTCTCGGGCGGGAAGTCGCGCACGACCGCGTTCGGCATGGCCGAATAGGACCGTCCGGTGAGCTTGCGGCAATGGCGGTCGAACAGGCCGACGCGGTAGTCGTGCGCCTCGCGAATCATCGGGCTGCGCGCGGTGCGCTCGATCGCATATTCGATCTCTGCCTCGATCGAGTTGAGCGTGCCCTCGACGATCTGCAGGACGATCGGGTCGACCTCGCGCGTCGCGCGGGGCTGCGGCTCCGACCGGGTCGCGGCTCCGGCTGCGCTCATCGCACCACCTCCACGGGCGGGCGTACCGGCCGGATGATCAGGATTCCGTGCGGGTCGACCTCCATGGACTGGCCGGGAAACACGACCGTCGTGGAGCCGAACTCCTCGATCACCAGCGGACCCTCGAGACGCAGCCTCGGCGGCAGCGTCTCGCGCTGGTACACGGTGGTGTCGCGGAACGCGCCGTCGAAATAGACCGGACGGCTGGTGCGCTGCGGCGGCGCGCCCGCGGCGGAGGCGAGCTTGGGAATGCTCGGGCGCTCGATCAGGCCGAGCCCCGACACGCAGAAATTGACCACCTCGACCTTCTGCTGGCCGGCATAGGAATAACCGAAGGTCTTGCGATGGGCGGCGTGGAAGGCCTCGATCAAAGCCGCGAGGAACACGCCGTCGACCGCGCCCGCGGGAGCCATCACGCGGACCTCCATGGACTGGCCGGCGTAGCGCATGTCGGCCTCGCGCACCAGGGCAATGCGCGCGCGCGGGATTCCGTCGCGCTCGAGCGTCGCAACCGCCTCGCTCTCCAACCCGGCATAGATCTGCGCGACCGCGGCAAGATCGATGGCGTCCTCATGCATCACCTTGGTGAGCATGTGATCGGTGCGCCAGTCGACCGCCAGGAGACCGAAGGCGGAGAGATTGCCGGGATTGGGCGGCACGATGCACGCCTTCATCCCGATCAGCTCCATCACCGCCGGCGACTGGGCCGGGCCGGATCCGCCAAACGACAGGAGGGCGAACTCGCGCGGATCGATCCCGCGCTGGATGGTCATCTGGCGGATCGCGTTCGCCTGGTTCCAGTTGGCGATCTCGATGATGCCGTGGGCAAGTTGCTCGGCGCTCATGGCGCCGGGAAGCTTCGCGGCGAGTGCGGCGAGCCCGGCGCGGGCGCGACCGACATCGAGCGCGATGCCGCCGCCGATCAGGGCGGGCGGAATGCGGCCCATCACCAGGTTGGCGTCGGTGATGGTCGGCTCGGCCCCGCCGTTCGGGTAGCACATGGGCCCGGGCTCGGCCCCGGCGCTGCGCGGCCCGACCTTGAGATGGCCTTCACGCGTGATCCATGCGATCGAGCCGCCGCCGGTGCCGATCGTCTCGATGTCGATCATCGGAATGCGCACCGGGAAGGAACCGACCGCGCCGCCGTTGGTGACGTGCGGCTTCGCCCGCTCGATCAGGCAGAGATCGGTCGAGGTCCCGCCGGCATCGAGGGTGACGACGTCGGCGAAGCCGGCGATCTCGGCGATCACCGCGCTGCCGAGCGCGCCCGCCGCCGGACCGGACAGCGCGGTGGTGATCGGCTTGCGCATCACCTGCTCGGCGCTCGCGACGCCGCCGCTCGACTGCATCACCAGGAACGGCTTGTCGCGCAAGCCCGGACCGAGCTCGTCATTGATCCGCCGCAGGTAACGGCCCATGTGCGGCTTGACGAAGGCGTCGACCAGCGTGGTCACCGCCCGCTCGTATTCGCGATATTCCGGCAGCACGTCGCACGAGAGCGAGATCGTGCACTCGGGATGCTCGCGGGCGAAGATCTCGGCGACGGCGCGCTCATGGCGCGGATTGGCGTAGGAATGGATGAGGCAGACCCCGACGGCATTAATGCCGTTGGCGCGAAAGAACGCGGCCGCCTGCGCGATGCTGCGCTCGTCCAGCGGACGCAGCTCTTGCCCACGAAAATTGAGGCGCCCGCCGACCTCGCGCACGAGCCGCAACGGCACGATACGCTCCGGCTTGACCCAGAAATACGAGTTGCCATAGCCCTCCGGCACGGCCTGTCGGGCGATCTCGAGGATGTGGCGAAAGCCGGCGGTGACCACGAGGCCGAGGCCGGCGATGTCGCCCTGCAGCAGCGCGTTGGTGGCGACCGTGGTGCCGTGGGCAAGCCCCGCGAGATCCTCGGTGCCGGCGTTCGCCTGGGCGAGGATCACCTCGACTCCGCGCTTGAGGCCGATTGCCGGGTTCGCCGGCGTGCTGGCGACCTTGGTCACCCGCATGGCGCCCGATACGCCGTCGTGGCACACGATATCCGTGAAGGTGCCGCCGGTGTCGATACCGATGCGAAGCCGAGGGCCGACAGCCGTGCTGCTCATGCGGTTCGCCCGTTCGAAACCATCGCCATCGGCGCTTTCATCGCGCCGCGGCAGCAGGCGAATTATGGCCGGGCCGGTCGCATCCCGTCCAAGAGCAAATCAAGATACACCTATCGGAAATTCCGATCGCGGCGCGCCGGCGCCTCGTGCGGCGCCTCGTGACGCAGCGCCTCGCGCAGGACGCCGAGATAGCCCTCCTTGCGCCGCGACAGCGGCTGGCGGCGGCGAAACAGGCTCAACGCGACCGTGCAGGACGGAACGGTCGACAGCGCCTTGAGCACGCCCAGCGCCACCTCGTTGGCCGCCGCGGCGCGCGGCACGATCGCGATGCCGGCGCCCGACTGGACGATCGCCTTCATGGTTTCGATGTTGTCGGCGACCGCCAGGATGTTCGGCCTGATGCCGAGATCGGCGAACAGCGACAGCACCGCTTGGCCATAGCCGACCGTGAGCTCGCTCATGACGATCGGCTCGGTCACCAGCCGGCCGACGTCGATCGGCGGGCGCGATCGCGCCAGCCGATGGGCGGGATGCGCAATCAGCGCCATTTCGGCCTCGGTCAGCCGCTCGAACACGATGCCGGCGGGCACGCGCTCGGGCTCGGATTCGATGGCGATGCCGGCGTCGATGCGCTCCTCGTGCAAGTCGTTGAAGATGTTCTTGGTGGGCGCGGTGAGGATCTCGAGCTGCACCTCGGCCAGCTTGCCGGCCAGGTTGCCGAACAGCCTCGGCATGAAGATCTGCGCCATGCCGGAGCCCATGCCGATGGTCAACGTATCCGAAGGTGCGCCGCGCAGCCGCCGCGCCACGTCGGACAGGCTGAGCACGTCGCTGACGATGCGCTCGGCCTCGTACAGGAAGGTGCGGCCGCGTTCGGTGATCTCGATGCCGCGCGCGGTGCGGCGAAACAGCGGGAATCCGATCTCCTCTTCGAGCAGCCTGACCTGATCGCTGACAGCGGACTGGGAAATGTTCAGCCGCCCGGCAGCCTTGGTGAAGCTGCGCTCCTTGGCGACAGACAGCGCGTAGCGGATCTGGCGAAGCTCCAACACTCCCTCCGCGTCGTACTTACCGAGAAGGCCCGGAAGACCGCAAGCCCAGAGCTCGCACGACTCCACCGCTCGGTACGGCTTTGTTTCACGATGTCAAACAGCCACGCTCCGCCCTTCCCGACGGACGTTTGGCGGTTTCGCCACCCCTCCGTTTCGATCCGGGCTTCGCCTTCAGTTCATCTCCCTCGTCCTTCGAGGCTCGACCGCTGCGCGGCCGAGCACCTCAGGATGACCCGAGGGAGCGGAGCGCCGCGAGGGCGCTGGTGCGGAACGCCGCACCCTGGTGCTCCCCCGTTTCCTTCCCCGGCCGACTTCCGTCGGATGCCCGAGGAGGAAACGAGGGAGCACCGGAACACCTGAGCGAGGTGCTCCGCGCGCCAGTGACGTAGGCGCGCGCGCCCTCGCGGCGCTCCACCGCGGCGCTTTGCGACTTCGGCCCGACGCCAGCTGACCGCCGGTTCCCGAAATCGCCCGGGAGCAGAGGAGATTTGGACAAGAGCCCTGCCCCACAGGCGCCGCTCCCGGCTCCGCCATCGGTCTGTCTCCGGATGACGCCCTCGGTAGGACCGGGATGAATAGGAGAATAACTCCATAGTAGGACTTATGTCAATACCCTCTGGCAACTTTTATTCCGATTTTCAGAAAATGGCTCGGCCGCAGTCGCAGGTTCAGACCGGCCCCTCCACCCGCCGCTCGAGCTCGGCGTAGCGCCGGGCGAGCCTGAACATGCGGGAGTCGATCAAACACGCAGCGACAATGGCGAACAAGGCTGCGGCGATGTAGCCGACCCACAGCCGCTCGTCGCCGAGGAGGGTCCAACTCCGGGGAATCCAGGCGAGTGCGGCCGCGGCCGCGTAGAACAGGCCGCACAGCATTCCAACGAAGCCACCGCTCCTCAACGCATAAGCGCGAGGGTGCGCGGTTCGGTGTCGCAACGCATCGTGCAGTGTGATAGGCGCGTCCGGGAGGGCTGCGAACTCGCCCGTGCGAGCAAAGAACAGATAGAAATAACGTAGGGTGCAGCCCACGACGACGAGCCAAACGACGGCGGCCATCAGGAAACCGACCATCCCAAATGCGCTCAGCTGTTGCGGCTCGAGCTGTGGCATCCGCGGAGGCTCCAGGGCCGTGAACGGGTCTCGCGCTGCCTCGCACGCCCTGAACATAGCATGGCTTCGATATCTGCGCGCGATACGTCACCCCCTGCCTGGCTCGCTCTGCCCAGCCCCGCGGTGGGCACACGATTGGGCGGCTTCGGCTGACGCGCTTGTTGCTTGTCTCGCGCGGCGCGGTCGTCCTACGCTGACGCCGCAACGGCGGGCGGCGACGCGCAACGCAGACGCGGCGATCCGACCGCCCCAACTGTGAAACGAAAATCAAGGCAGGGAGGACGACATGCGTCACGGCGTTTGGGCGGTATTGTTCGGTTTGCTGGCAACACCCGCGTTGGCGCAGAAGGAGCCCGTGACCTTGCGCGACTTCGGCTCGTTCCACGTGGGCGGGCGGACCATCGAGGTCACCGGCCAGCCGATCAAGGAAGTCGTGTTCACGCCCGGTGGCGTGCCGGCCAAGGTCGATCCCAACGGGGTCTACCAGGTCGAGCAGATGTACGTGCAATATTTCCTGCCGCAGAACCGCAAGGGGAAGCTGCCGCTCCTCATGTGGCATGGCGGCGGGCTCAGCGGCGTGACCTACGAGACCAAGCCGGACGGCGGCGACGGCTGGATGCACTATTTCATGCGGGCGGGCTGGGACACCTACGTGTCCGATGCGGTCGAGCGCGGCCGCTCCGGCTGGACCAACAGCTTCAAAGGGGAGCCGATATTCCTGCCCCAGGGCGACCCGTGGGTGCGCTTTCGCATCGGCGAGAAGGCGGAGGACTGGAACGCCGACCCTGCCAAGCGCAGGACCTATCCGGGCACCCAGTTCCCGATCGAGGCGTACGAGCAGTTCATGAAGCAGGGCGTGCCGCGCTGGCTCACCACGGACGACCAGATCATCGCCGCCTACGTGGCCCTGGTGGACAAGGTGTGCCCGTGCGTCGTGATGGTGCAC
This sequence comes from uncultured Alphaproteobacteria bacterium, assembly GCA_963777755.1. Lineage (GTDB taxonomy): Bacteria > Pseudomonadota > Alphaproteobacteria > Rhizobiales > Xanthobacteraceae > DATFWC01. Next base: position 118,257 of record CAVZSC010000031.1, on the reverse strand, counting down.
AGCCAATCCGGCTCGTTCGGATTCAAGGTGGCGGAGGCGCGGCCCGACAAGGTCAAGGCGCTGGTCGCGGTCGAGCCGACGCTGGGCGGCGACAAGAACAAGATCGCCCTGCTCAAGAACACGCCGGTGCTGATGATGTACGGCGACAACGTCAAGACCCATGCGCGCTGGTCGAAGATCCGCCAGGGCGGGGTCGATTACGCCGAGACGCTGCACAAGGGCGGCGGAACCGTCGACATCTACGACCTGCCCGACATGGGCGTGAAGGGCAACTCGCACATGATCATGATGGACAAGAACAGCGACCAGGTGGCCGGGCTCATCCAGAAATGGCTCGCCAGCAAAGGACTGGTGGATTGATCGCGGCAATGGCGTGCATCACGTAGGGGCGACCCTGTGGTCGCCCATCACGAGGTTCGCCATTCGGGCGGCCATCCTTCGAGGCGCTCCGCTCGAAGAGAGCGGAGCGCACCTCAGGATGAGGGGGCCGCCCCTACGCAATCTGCGAGACCTTGCCCATAGAGGGGTAGTCGCCCCTGCCCGCTTGCGCAGTGGGAAGCCGGCACATAGCTGGGCTCTGCACCGGTCTTGCCGGCTGCATTGCGTCGATCCGGAGAAAGTCGTGAACAGTCGCTTCTCCCGTGCTGCCCTGGTCCTCATCGCCATCCTGCTTGCGGCGATTGCCCTGCAGCCGTACGTGGACCGGCTCCTGTTCAGCGCGACTTCCCCGCGTGCGGTCGAGCCGCGCGGACAACTGTCCGACATGGAGCGCACGACCATCCAGGTGTTCGAGCGCGTATCTCCCTCGGTCGTGCAGGTGGTTGGGCTGCCCGCCGAAGCCGGCCAGATGCCGGTGGAGAACGAGGGAACCGGCGTGCAGTCGGGCACCGGCTTCATCTGGGATGCGGCCGGGCACGCAGTCACCAATGACCACGTGGTGGCAAGCGCAGGCCGGTTGGCGGTGCGCTTCGCCTCCGGCGAAGTGGTGCGCGCCGATCTGGTCGGGGCCGCGCCCAACTACGACCTGGCGGTCATTCGCATTCACTCGGCGCGGCAGCTGCCGCCACCGGTCGCAATCGGTAGCTCGGCCGATCTGCAAGTCGGACAGATCGCGTATGCGATCGGAAACCCGTTCGGATTGGATCAATCCCTCACCAGCGGCATCATCAGCGCCCTGAAACGCCGGTTTCCCACCAGCAGCGGCCGTGAGATCGCCAACGTCATCCAGACCGACGCCGCGATCAATCCCGGCAATTCGGGCGGACCGCTGCTCGACTCGGCGGGCCGCGTCATCGGGGTCACCACGGCGATCATCTCGCCGTCCGGCTCGAACGCCGGCGTCGGCTTCGCCATCCCGGTCGACACGGTCAACCGGATCGTCCCCGAGTTGATCCGCAATGGCCGGGTCCCCACGCCAGGCATCGGCATCGTCGCGGCGAGCGAAGGCGACGCCACCCGGATCGGCGTGGAAGGAGTCGTGATCGTGCGCACCGCCCCAGGCTCGCCGGCCGAGCGCGCGGGATTGCGTGGCGTCGACCGGGTCAGCGGCGCCCTGGGGGACGTGATCACCGCGGTGAACGGAAAGCCGGTGCGCCGCCTTTCCGACCTGACCGAAGTGCTCGAGCAGGTCGGCGTCGGGCAAAACGTCCAGCTGACCGTGATACGCAACGGACAGAGCCGGACCGTGCGAGCCGACGTGATCGACATCGGCCGCGCGTCCTGACCGGGCAAGGGCGAGAGGTGGCCGTGTGATGAAGCGCTTCCCCGTCATCAGCCGCCGCGACGTCCTGGCCGGCTCGGCGGCGATCGCGGCCACCGCGCTTGTGCCGCGGACCGCCGCGTCGCAGCGCGCCCCGATCCTCACCAGGCCGATCCCGTCGACTGGCGAGGAATTGCCGCTGGTCGGCCTCGGCACCTGGATCACCTTCAACGTCGGCAACGACATTGCGGCACGCGACGCCTGTACCGACGTCATGCGCGCGTTCTTCGCCGCCGGCGGGCGGATGATCAACTCCTCGCCCATGTACGGCTCGTCCCAGCCGGTGATCGGACACGGCCTCGCCAAGCTCGATCGCCCGGCCGGCCTGTTCGCGGCCGAGAAGGTGTGGATCGCCCCGGCGAGCCGCGGGCGCGCGCAGATGGAGGCGTCGCGCCGCCACTGGGGCGTGCCGCGCTTCGATCTCATGCAGGTGCACAACCTGCTCGCCTGGGAGGACCATCTCAAGACGCTGCTCGCGATGAAGGCGGCCGGCGAGATCCGCTACGTCGGGATCACCACGTCGGAAGGCCGCCGCCATCGCGAGTTCGAGCAGGTCATGCGGGCGCACAGGCTCGACTTCATCCAGGTGACCTACAACGTCCTCGACCGCGAGGTCGAAGCGCGCATCCTCCCGCTGGCGCGCGAGCGCGGCATGGCCGCAATCGTCAATCGCCCGTTCCGCGAGGGCGAGTTGACCCGCAGGCTCGCGCGCCATCCCCTGCCCTCGTGGGCGGCCGAGATCGAATGCGCGAGCTGGGCGCAGGTCCTGCTCAAGTTCATCGTCTCGCATCCGGCCGTGACGTGCGCGATTCCAGCGACCAGCCGCGTGGACCATGTGCGCGAGAACATGGCCGCGGCCTCCGGCCGGCTTCCCGACGAGGCCATGCGGGCGCGCATCGGGGCGTACGTCGAGAAGCTCTGATGTCGGAGTGGTGGACCTACGAGCTGTCGGATTTCCTGCTATTTTCCCCGCGCACGTATTACCGCCTGTTCGAACTGTACAACCGCGATGTCTGGCCGGCGCAGATTCTCGCGTTTGCTCTCGGCATCGGCATCCTCGTCTTGTGGCAGCAGGGGCGTGTCATCTCGGCCATCCTGGTCGGCCTCTGGCTGTGGGTTGCCTGGGCCTACCTGCTGGTGCGTTACGACACGATCAACTGGGCCGGCAGCTATTTTGCGCTCGGTTTCGGGTTGCAGGCATTGCTGCTCGTTTGGAGCGGAGTCGTCCGAAACCTTCTACAGCTGCGGCCGCGTGGCGATCGGCTGGGGGCCGCCGGGCTCGCGATTTTCCTCTTTGCGCTGATCGGCCAGCCGTTGATCGGGCCCCTCGCCGCCAGGGAATGGGCGCAAGCGGAGATCTTCGGGCTCGCGCCTGATCCGACTGTCGTTGGAACTCTCGGCCTCGTGGTGGCTGCCCGCCGGGCCCTGTGGGCACTTCTCGTCATTCCCTGCATCTGGTGCGCAATCAGCGGAGCGACCCTGTGGGCGATGCAATCGCCCGATGCTTTCGTCACGCCTTGCGCCGCCGTTCTGGCGCTTCTGCTGACGGGCTGGAAGGCGCTGCGACCTCGATGCGATAGCCGAACACCCGGCGGCGGCGAGCAATCGTCGCAATCGGATCGGGAATCGGCACGCTGACTTCTTCGTCTTCGAGCGGGGTCGGCCACGCCGCACGCGTCGTCCAGGTGACGATCTCGAACGCCCCGTCGAAATGCTCGACCAGCGCCGTGCAGCTTTCGATCCAGTCGCCGCAATTCATGTAGCGGAAGTCCGGCTGGTCGCGAATGACCGCGTGGTGGATGTGTCCGCAGATGACCCCGTCGAGCCCGCGGCGCCGCGCCTCGGCGGCGAGCGTGCGCTCGAACTCACCGATGAAGTTGACGGCGTTCTTCACCTTGAGCTTCGCCCATTGCGAGAGCGACCAGTAGGTGAGCCCGAAGCCGCGCCGGACCGTATTGAAATGCGTGTTGAGCCAGATCGCCGCGTCGTAGGCCTTGTCCCCCAGGAGGGCGAGCCAGCGGGCGTGGCGGATCACCACGTCGAACAAATCGCCATGGATGACCAGGTAGCGGCGGCCGTCGGCCGCCACATGGACCGTCTCCTCGACCACGTCGATGCCGCCAAAATGCGTACCGTAGTAATCGCGCAGGAATTCGTCGTGATTGCCCGGGATGTAGAACAGCTGCGCGCCCTTGCGCGCCTTGCGCAGGAGCTTCTGCACCACGTCGTTGTGCGTCTGCGGCCAGTACCATGACGATTTCAGCTGCCACCCGTCGACGATGTCGCCGACGAGATAGATCGTGTCCGCATCGTAGTGGCGCAGGAATTCGAGCAGCTTGTCCGCCTGGCACCCTTTCATACCGAGATGGATGTCGGACAGAAACAGCGTGCGGACCTGTTTCGGTGTCTCCGCTGCCGGCTCGAGCATTGTTCTGTTGGCCCAATGAGATGGGGGCGATCTAGGCGATTTGTGTTGCATTCCAATGACGGGCTGGATCCGTCGTCAGGCCGACGAGCCGCGGTCGGCGAGTCGCATCATGTGGCCGCGCCAGACGAATCCGTTTCCCGCCCAGCTCGCGAGCCACAGCAAAGGCAGCAGGAGGTCGCGCACAACCCACGCGACGGGCGAACGGGGGGACAAGTGCCAGCCAGCCGCACAGGCGAGAAGGGCTTCCGCTGCATACCACAAGGCGAGGAAAGTCGCCCCGATGGCGGCAACCGGCAAGTCGGCGGCACCGGCCACCACCATGCAGGCGACGAGCGGGGGGACTGCGCCGGTCAGGAGCTCCGGCAGGAAGAACAGCCGGAACGTATGGCGACGCAGGCGGGCCCACCGAAGCTGCCGGTGCCACACCTCGCCGGCGCTGCGGATGCCAAGCGGTTGCGCAAAAGGCGCATCCACCAGCCGCACCCGCAATCCCGCGCGCCGGACCAGCTTGGTCGCCGCAGCGTCCTCGGCCGTTTCGGCGGCCAAAGCGCGCACTCCGCCTTCTGCATTCAGCATGGTCCTGCGCCACAGCATCGTCTTGCCCTGCGCAAAGCCGATGCCGATCGCCGCCGCCAGATACTGCCATCGCGCCTGGTACGTGTTGAGGAAGGCGCACTCGAGCTCGGCCCAGAAACCCACCGGATCGCAGCCGACCGGCGGCGAGCACACGAGGCCGGCGTCGGGCCGCCACGCGGCGAGCAGCGAGCCGAGGTAGTCGCACGGCATCAGCACGTTGCTGTCGGCCATGACGATCCAGTCGTAGCGCGCCGCAGCCCAGCCTTTCGCCAGATTGTTCAGCTTTGGATTGCTGCTGATCCGATCGTTGCCGATCAGCAGCTGCGCCGGCACATGCGGATGAGCTGCCATGAGCCGCCTGACCAGCGGTATGACGGGATCGTCCGCCTGGGCGGCGCAGAACACGATCTCGTAGCAGGGGTGGTCGAGCCGGAACCCCAATTCCAGCGTCCGCTCGGAAAAGTTCTCGATGCCGCACACCGGGCGCACAATCGACACGCTCTCGGTGCTGTCCAACGATGACGAGCGGCGTCGGGACCCGCGGATGCGTGTGGCTGCAATGAGCGCGCTGGAAAAATGAAGAACGCTCAGAATTACGCAGAGGGCTCCGGTCGCGAGAATCAACGGCGTCATCGTCGTCGTTGTGAACGCACGCGATGACCGCAGCGTGACAATGCAGCTAGTCTACTCCGAAGCCGTGAGTTTTAAGCCGATCATCCCGGCGATGATGAGAATAAGGCACCCGACGCGCATCACGTCGGCGCGCTCTTCGAACAGCACCATGCCGATCACGACTGCACCGGCGGCGCCAATTCCGGTCCAGACCGCATAGGCCGTGCCGAACGGGACCGATTTCAGCGACCAGGCGAGAAAAAGGAAGCTGAGCGGCACCGCCAGCGCCGTGCCGACGCTCGGCCAGAAACGGCTGAACCCGTCGGAGTATTTGAGCCCCAGCGCCCAAACGATCTCCATCAGGCCGGCAAGCAGGAGAGCGACCCAGGGAGTCATTTGGCGCCCGGCGATTCGCGACGTTTCGCGAAGGGATTAGCTCACCTCTGTGTCAAACCGGTGTAACCGGCTGATCCGGCTCGCGCTGCGGGCCAGGTAGTGCATCGCAGACTGGTAGGGGCGCCCCTCATTTGCGCCAGGTAGAGGGCCGCAGGGTGGGCAAAATGGCCCGCCGAGGCGTTCCCGGGTGGGCGTGCTTAACCAAGCGAGCCATTGCCGTAGTCCGTCACTCGCCGGTGAGACGCCGCCGCACGACCACCCGGAATCGCCGGTCGCCGTTGTCCTGGCGCAGCAGCGAGATCGCGTCGAGCTCGACATGGTCGCGGGCGAGAATTCGCAAACGCGCTCGCCAGGAGCTCAGCCAGCAACGCGACCTCGCTGGCCGGAAGCGGCCCGGCCAGGTTCATGCGAAAGCGGAACTGATCGAGCACGTAGGGATCGCCCCAGCGATGCAGCAGCTGCAGCTGGCGCTCGGTGAGCCCATCGTGTTCTCGCTGCTCCCGTTCGGCCGGCGACAGCGGCGTGGCGAACCGGTCGAATTCCTTCAGACATGCACCCGCGAAGGCGGCGACGGAGGGGTCGTCCTGCAGCGGCACGAGCGCGACGAAATTGCCGAGCGCAGCGACTTCGAGCGGACCGACTGCCGCCGGCGGGTGCCGCCATGCGAACCGGTCGATCGCCGCAACGATGTCCTCCTGGCGGCAGCCATTGATCCGGAACGGCGACACCAGCGCGGCATGAAATCCGTAGCGCCGCGGCTCGCGCGTCGCCAGCGCCAGCACCGCCCGATCGAGGCGACGCAGCCCCAGGTGCGGGACCTCCACCCCTTCGAAGCTGTCATAGCCCAGGATTTCCCCGCCGAACCGGGCGAGCGGCGAGGAGGGAGGCGGCGTATAGGCGATGCCGAATCGTGACGAGGACATGACGGAAGGTTGAGCCATAGCGCGCCTCCCATGACAAACGTGTGACATCCGGTTGCGGGACTCCTGTCCGATCGTTGACCGTCCTAGTCTCCGCTCTCTCGCTGCGGATAGGGCAGCCAGCACCAATTGCGGCAACGTGGGATCGGCGACGCTGCCTGCGGTCACATGTTCAGCGCGGAGCTCAACAGATATCGAGGATCTGCAGCCCAATCGCTCGGCCCCACCATCGCACCGCTCACCGAGTTGGACGCGCAGGGTGGCGGCACAGCGCCGCAACGCGCGTGCAGGCGCCAAGGACCATGAGCTGAGCTCGACAGAGGAGGCAAGAGGAGCCGCCCCAGAGCCCGCGCCACACTCCCGTTCACCCTGGTTGCGACGATGCTCGACCGCCGTTACGTTCCGGGCAACCAGGGGGATTCATGGACCTTAGACGCCAAGGCTGTGCTCGCGTGCGGATTCTGCTTGCCTCGACCGTCACTCTTGCCCTCTCCGCTGTGCCAGCCCTGGCCGCCGCCGCGACCGACGTGGCTCCCGGCGCCGCGCCGATCGAGCCGCTCTACCTGTTGGGGATCCCGGTCGATTTCATCCTGTTCGGCCTCACCCTGATCGGCGTTGCACTGTTCCATCACTACACACTGCACGTGGCACTCACCGGCCTGGCGGCGATCGTCGCCTACAAGCTGGCGTTCACCGGCTTCAAATTCGGCGTCGGATTTGCGGGACTCGCCCTGCATCTGCAGTACGAGTGGATCATCCTCGCCAACCTGTTCCTGCTGCTGATGGGGTTCGCGCTGCTGTCGCGCCATTTCGAGCGGAGCCGGGTGCCGGACGAGATGCCGGCGATCCTGCCCGACGATTGGAAGGGCGCGCTCGTGCTGCTGGTGATCGTGTTCGTGCTGTCGAGCTTTCTCGACAACATCGCGGCGGCGCTGATCGGCGGCACCATGGCGCGGCACGTGTTCAGCGGGAAGGTCCATATCGGCTATCTGGCCGCCATCGTGGCCGCGTCCAATGCGGGCGGCTCGGGCAGCGTCGTCGGCGACACCACCACCACCATGATGTGGATCGACGGCGTGAGCCCGCTGAGCGTGCTCGAGGCCTACATTGCTGCCTTCGCCGCGATGATGGTTTTCGGCGTGCCGGCGGCGCTGCAGCAGCACCGCTACAGCCCGATCGTCAAGAATCCCCCCTCGGGCCTGCGGATCGAGTGGGTGCGGGTGGGCATCGTGGTCGCAATTCTCGTCGTCGCCATCCTCGCCAACGTGATCGCCAACCTGAAATTCCCGGCGCTGCTCGACATGCTCCCGGTGATCGGGCTCGCGGTGTGGGTCGTGATCCTCGCGGCGGCGCCGCTGCGCCGACCCGATTGGGAGATCATGCCCGAGACCTTCAAGGGCACCATCTTCCTGCTGGCACTGGTGACCTCGGCATCGATGATGCCGGTGGAGAAGCTGCCGCTCGCGTCCTGGCAGACCGCGCTCGGCCTCGGCTTCGTCTCCGCCGTGTTCGACAACATCCCGCTCACCGCGCTGGCCCTCAAGCAGGGCGGCTACGACTGGGGCTATCTCGCCTATGCGGTCGGCTTCGGCGGCTCGATGATCTGGTTCGGCTCGTCCGCCGGCGTCGCCTTGTCGAACATGTACCCGGAAGCCAAGTCGGTCGGCCTGTGGCTGCGCCATGGCTGGCACGTGGCGGTCGCCTATGTGATCGGATTCTTCGTCATGCTGGCGGTGCTCGGCTGGCACGCGGACCCCCCGCACAAGAAGGTGCAGGCCCCGCCTGCCGCCGCTATGATCGTTGCGGCTTGATGCCCTTCGAGGCGACCCCGGCCGGAGAGCCGGGGTCGCGCCTCAGGGTGACGGCGTTACGGGACGGACGGGGAGGACGATGCTCGCGCTCTACCATAACGACATGTCGCTGTGCGCTCAGAAGGTGCGCGTCTGCCTCGCCGAGAAAGGGCTCGCTTGGGAAAACCGCCACCTCGTGCTGCGCGCGGGCGAGCACCAGCAGCCCTGGTATCTCAAGCTCAACCGCCGCGCCGTGGTCCCGACCCTGATCGACGGCGACAAGGTCATTCCGGAATCGAACGTGATCCTCGAGTACCTCGAGGAGGCCTATCCGCAGCCGCCGCTGATGCCCGCGACGCCCTACGGACGCGCGCGGGTGCGACTGTGGACGAAGCAGCTGGATGAGGACATCCACGACGCGAGCGCTGCCATCCTGAGCTTCGGCATCGCGTTCCGCCACCAGTATCTCGAGCGCGGCGAGCTCGGGACGAAGATGCTGGAGCAGATCCCCAACATCTTCAAGCGCGAGCGCCGCCGGGACGTCATCGAGAAAGGGACTCAGTCGCAGCACTTCATCATAGCGGTGCGGCGCATGGTGCTTCTGCTCGACGAAATGGAGGAGGCGCTCGCCGACCACGCCTGGCTTGCGTCCAGCGAGTACAGCCTGGCGGACGTCGCGTTCACGCCGTACCTCGCGCGACTCGAGCACCTCGACATCCTTGGTCTCCTGGCCGCGCGCCGCCGCGTCGCCGACTGGTACGACCGCTGCAAGGCGCGCCCGAGCTTCGCCGAGGCGATCGTGAAATGGGAGAATCCGGACTACCTGACGCTGATGAAGCATCGCGGCGCGGAAGCGTGGCCGCAGGTCCGGCGCATCCTCGACGCCGCATGAGTCGGCGGTCAACATGCCAAGCGCTCCAGGGAGGAAACATGACGGCCATCGCAACGTTCATGCTGCAACGCCGCGGCTCGTACCGGTCACTGCTCCTCGGGGCCGCCCTGCTCGCCAGCATCGTACCGGACGCGCGGGCGCAGACCTACCCGTCGCAGAACATCACCATGGCGGTCGCCTTTGCGGCGGGCGGCATCGCCGATGTGGTGGCGCGGCTGGTCGGGCAGAAGCTGAGCGAACGGCTGGGCCAAACCGTGGTGATCGAGAACCGCGGCGGCGCCGGCGGCAACCTCGCGGCGCGGTTCGTCAGCATCGCGGCGCCCGACGGCTACACGCTGCTCGCCACCACGACGGCGCTCGCCGTCAACGAGACCGCCTCGAAGAACAAGGGCTTCTCGACCGACGACCTCGTCGCCGTCGCCATCGTGGCGATCAGTCCGGACGTGCTCGCGGTTCACCCCAGCAATCCGGCCAAGGATCTGCGCGAGTTCATCGCGACCGCGAAGGACAAGAGCTTCACCTACGGAAGCGCCGGGGTGGGCACGGGGCCGCATATCGGAGCGGAATATTTCTTCCGCGAAGTCGCCAAGGTGAAGTCCGTGCACGTCCCCTTCACGGGCGGCGCGCCGGCGGTTGCGGCCGCGGTCGGCAACCACGTCGATGCCATCGTGCTGACGCTTCCCACCGTGACGCCGCAGATCAACCAGGGAACCCTGCGCGGCCTCGGCCTTGCCAGCGCGGCGCGCAACGCTTCCGTACCCAACGTTCCCACCTATGGCGAAATGGGCTTCCCCAACGTCCTATCCGGCTCATGGGTCGGCTTCTTCGCCCCCGCGAAAACGCCGGAAGCGGTGATCACGAAGCTCAATGCGAACATCAACGAGATCGTGAGGGGGCCGGAAGCGCAGCAGAAGCTCAAATCGATCGGGTTCGATCCGATCATCAAGACGCACGGCGAAGCAGCCGCCTATTTCAAGAGCGAGGTCGCGACCTGGGGCAAGATGACCAAGGCGATCGGATTCTCGTCCGATTGACCCGACGTGACCACGACCCTTCGGTGACCTGGCCCAAGGGAAGGCGTGGAACGGCCGCGCCATGCGGGCCGGCGGTACCATGCGGCCGTTGATCTAGCTCAATACATCGCATTGCGATTCATCGACCTTATGTTCGCATCGAACCAAAGGTCGATTTCCCATGAGTCCCACCAAGGAATTCCTGCAATACGCCGCCGAGTGCCGCGACGTCGCCGCCCTCACCAGCGATCTCGAGAAGCGCGCCACCTGGAACGAGATGGCAGACCGGCTGTTGCGGTGCGCCGAGCTGGTGGCCACCGAAAGCCAGGCCTTCGGTCATGGCCAAGGGGTCGGCAGCCTCTGATCAGAAGTTGTCGAGCGCCCGTGCCGGCATGTAGTGCAGGACCTGGCGTTCGATCAGGATGACCGCCAGGTAGGCAACACCGCCGACCAGGGTCAGAAGCAGGATCGCGACGAACACCATCGGCGTGTTGGCCTGGCCTTCGCCGAAGGCGAGCAAATAGCCCAGCCCAGCGTTTCCGCCGACCAGCTCGCCGACCACCACGCCGACGACCGCGAGCGTGGAGCCGATGCGCAGGCCGGCGAAGAACGGCGGCATCGACGCGGGAAACTCGACCTTCCAGAAAATCTGGGCACGCGTCGCCTTGAACGAGCGCGCCAGGTTGATCAGGTCCGGATCGACCGTGCGCACAGCGGTCAGCACGTTGACCATGACGGGAAAGAACACGATCAGGATGGCGACGAGGATCTTGGGATAGATGGTGAAGCCCATCCACAGGATGAACAGGGGCGCGAAGGCGACCTTCGGGGCGATCTGCAAGGCCAGGATGTAGGGCGAGAGGGCGAGCTCCGCCGTCCGCGAAATCCCGAGCAGATATCCGATCACCGCTCCCAAGAGGCTGCCGAGGGCAAACCCGATCAGCACTTCAGCGGCCGTAATGCCGGTGTGGAACGGCAGGCTGCTCACCTGCCACATCCGCACCGCTTCCCAGAACACCATCGACAAAGGCGGCACCACGAAATGCGGAATGCCGAGCAGGCCCGGGCCCCATTGCCATGCCGCCAGGAAGACGACGAACAGCACCAGGCTCGCCGCCGTGCCCCGACGCGCCAGCGAAGAACGGTCCGGTCTCAAGACGCCGTCTCCCGCGCAGGCTCGGGATCGAGGCCGGCCTCGCCGATATGGAGATTATCCATCAGCCGCGACACGTAAGCCCCCACCCTGCTGTCGCGGCGCCGCGCCAGGGGATCGGCGCGATCGGCCATTTCGATTGCGATCTCATCGATGATCTGGCCCGGGCGCGCGCTCATGACGAGGATGCGATCGGAGAGAATGACCGCCTCCAGCAGGTCATGGGTGATCAGCAGCGCGGTCTTGCGCGCCTGTGCGAGCGTGCGGGCCAAGTCCTGCTGCAGCACGATGCGGGTCTGCGCGTCCACGGCCGAGAACGGTTCGTCGAGCAGCAGCACCGAGGGGTCCACCGCGAGCGTGCGGGCGAGCGCGACACGCTGGCGCATGCCACCGGACAGCTGATGCGGATAGTGCTCGGAGAATTCGCCGAGGCGGAAAGTCCGCAGCAGCGCGGTGGCCTTGCGGCGGCACTCGGCGCGATCGAGGCCGCGGATCTCGACGCCGAACATCACGTTCTCGGCGATCGTCCGCCACGGCAGCAGCAGATCCTTCTGCAGCATGAAGGCGACGTGGCTGTTCGGGCCTTCCACCCGCTCGCCATCGACATGGGCCACGCCGCCAGTCGGGGCGTAAAGGCCTGCCCCGATATTGAGCAAGGTGCTCTTGCCGCAGCCGCTCGGGCCGATGACCGAGACGACCTCGCTGTCGGCAACCGAAAAACTCACGTCCTGGATCGCCGTGACGCCGCCATTGGCGCCGCCGAAGCGCATCGTCACGTTGCGGTACTCGAGACGAATCATTCTGAGGTTGACTGCCTGGCTAGTGTCCCGGTTCCGACGTTCGTATCCCTTTGCAGCACCCCCTCGTACGAACGTCGGAACCAAAGGGACACTAGCAAGCATATCATTCTAGTGTGGCTTTGGATTTGACGTTCCTACGAAGGAGTCGCCGCAATGCTGGTAGGAACGTCAAATCCGCCACACTAGCGATTGGCGCCCCGCGCGAGCGTCGCGTATAGTAAGACAAAACCAAGTGCTGTCACCCGTCGGTGGCGACGCTACGTCGAGCCTTCATGCCATTGGGGATCCCATGAACGCGCACCTGACCAAATCGATCGTCCGCAATCCATTGTCCCGCTCGATGATCGGCGCCGTGCTGGCATTTGGGCTTCTGGGCACCGGTCCGGCCGTTGCGGCCGATGCGGTCACCTATCTGTTTCCCGCGCCGCCGGTCCTGCCCGCGTTCGGACCGATCCAGCTCGCCAAAGGCAAGGGATATTTCTCCGAGGCGGGGCTCGACGTGAGCTTTGCGGTCGGGCGCGGCGGGGTCGATGTCGCCAAGCAGGTTGGCGCCGGCAATGCGCCGCTCGGGGGCATCGTCGCAGACGGGCCGATCCTGGTGCGCGGCAACGGCGTTCCGGTGAAGATCGTCGCGGTGTTCGGCGGCAAGGGCTTCATGCAGACGGTGGTGCGCGAAGATGCCGGGATCGACAAGCCGGCCGATCTCAAGGGCAAGACGATCACCGTGATGTCGTTCCAGGACACCACCTTCTATGCCCTGCTCGGATTGCTGGCGAGCGTCGGCCTCACCCAGCAGGACGTCAACATTCAGGCGGCCGGGCCGACCGGCGTGTGGGAGTTGGTCGCCACGGGCAAGTCGGTCGGCATGGCCGGCGTGCCCGACTGGATTCCACCCATCCAGGCCGCCGGTGTGAAGGTGAAGATCCTGCCGACCGACGAGTTCTTCCCGCACATGGCGCAGGGGATCGCCGCCTCGGACCAGATGATCAAGGAGAAGCCCGACCTCATCCGCAGGTTCGTCAAGGCCGCGTTGCGCGGGATGAAGGACATCATGGACGATCCGGACAAGGCGGCCGACGAGTTCGTGAAGGTGGTGCCGGAGTGGAAGGGCAAGGAAGGCGCCGTCAAGGCGGCGTTCAACTACTACACCAAGCTCGTCTACGTCGGACAGAGCGAGCTCGGTGCGGTCGATGCCGTTCGCCTTGGCAAGCTGCAGGACTTCTATCTCGCCAAGGGCATCATCCAGCGCAAAACCCCGGTGGAAGAGCTCTACACCAACGAATTCGTGAAGTAGCGCGAAGATGCGCGCCTGGTCTTCCTCCTGTCTGGCGTTCGCCTGCCTGGTGGGCATTCTGACATCGAGTGCCGGTTGGCAAGCGAGTGCACAGTCCGGCACGATCCGTTTCATCGTCGGGACAGCGCCGGGTGGCGCGATCGATCCCTATGCACGCGTAATCGCCGACCACATGGCGAAGACGCTCGGGCAGGCGATCATCATCGACAACAGGCCGGGCGCAGGCGGCAACGCGTCGGCGGCCTTCATCGCCGATGCGCCGGCGGACGGGACCCTCATCTGGATCGGCACCCAGGCCTTCACCGAGATCAATCCCAACGCATTCAGCAATCTGCGCTGGTCGATCGACGATTTCGTCCCGCTGATCCGCGGGGTCGAGGCCCCACTGGTACTCGTCGCGCACCCGAGCGTTCCAGCGAATACGTTCGCGGAGTTTCTCGCCTGGGTCAAAGCCAATCCCGGAAAACTGAGCTATTCGTCGTACAATCCGGGCACGCCGTCGCATTTCCTCGGCTTCCAGCTCAACGACCAGTTCGGCCTCGATCTCACCCACGTCCCCTATCGCGGCTCCGGCCTGCAGGTGACCGGCCTCGTCGCCGGGCATTCGCAGTTCGGGTTCGCGCAGGTGAACTCGTCGATGCCGCAGGTCGCGGCCGGCAAGCTCAAGGCCTTCGCCATCACCAACCCCACGCGCTACGGCGCGATGGCGGAGGTGCCGACATTTGCGGAGCTCGGATACCCCGAGTTCACCGCCAAGGTCTGGTTCGGGCTCCTGGTGAAGAAAGGCACGCCCGCGGCTATCATCGAACGCCTGACCGCGGCGGCCAAGGCCGCGCACGCGGACCCGTCGGTGCGGGAGAAGCTCGTGGCCCAGGGCTTCGAGGTATCGGGCGAGACCGGGCCTCAGCTCATGACCAACATCAAGGAGCAGCTCGAGCGCTGGGGTCGCCTGGTGAAGGCCTCCGGCTTCTCGGCGGAGGACCGCGGGCGGGTGCAGTAGGTTGGGTTAGCTGTGAACTGTCAGGAGGTTGTCCATTCGATCCGAACCGGGATCTTGGCGTCACCGTCGATCGCGTCATGACGGACAACGGCAGCTGCTATCGCTCAATGGCCTTCGCACGTGCCTGCGCTCAGCTCGGCATCAAGCACCTCAGGACCAAGCCATACACGCCACAGACCAACGGCAAGGCCGAACGCTTCATCCAGACCGCGCTCCGAGAATGGGCCTATGCCACGGCTTTCGAGCATTCAGATCAGAGGCGTGGCGCGCTGCCTCTCTGGCTGCACCGCTACAACTGGCATAGGCCTCATGCTAGCCTTGATAAGAATACGCCAATCAGCCGTCTCGGCTTCACCAGGAAGAACGTCCTGACACTTCACAGTTAGCGCGGCCACGGCGCTTCGTATGACGCGAGGCAGCCAATCCGCGCGTAACCCAACATCCGCCGCGCCATGTTGTTGGGTTACGCGCGGACGAGAGGCTTTTCACAGTTGCGAAGGCACGGGCCGCGCTAACCCAACCTACCGCTACTACCGCTACGGAATCGCCTTACGCCCGCCTGGTCGGCAGCGGCACGCGGTCGACGTGCTCGATCTCCGCCAGGGCGAGCCGCTCCATCATGGCGGCGCGGGTTGCCGCGTGGTCGGGCACATCCCACAGGTTCTCGAATTCGCCCGGATCGTCGCGGAGGTCATACAGCTCGCCCCATGGCGTCCCCTGGAACACGCTCACCCGGTGGCGGCCGTCGATGAGCGTGTGCACACGCGGCGGCACGCCCGAGCCCGGGCTCGGGACCTGGTGATCGTACTGGATGAACACGCTGTCGCGTACCGCCGCGCCGCCGTCGATGACGACCGGCATCAGGCTGCGGCCCTGGATGCCGCTGAAGGGCTCGATGCGGGCGCGGTCGAGCACGGTCGCCGGAATGTCGATCGTCGAGGCCAACGCATCGGTGCGCACCGGACATGCTTTTCCCTGCGGGTCGGCCCAGATGAACGGCACCCGCACGATGCTCTGGTACTGCTCGGCACCCTTGAGCATCAGGCGATGATCCCCGAGGTGATCGCCGTGATCGCTGGTGAAGATCACCACGGTGTCTTCGCGGTGTGCACTGCGATCGAGGGCCTCGAGCACGCGGCCGATCGCGTCGTCGACGCAGGTGATCATGCCGCAGGTGAGCGCGCGCGCTTCCTGCGCCTCGCGCACCGAGACGCCGATCGTGTTCATCCCCTTGAGGTTGGCTTCGCCGGCCGCGCGCTGATCGAGAATGGCCTGCACATGCGCCGGCGGCGTCCAGTCATTGCGCCGGAAGGCTTCGGGCGCGGGGAAATCGTCCGGCTTGTACATGTCCCAATATTTGCCGGGGGGATTGAACGGATGGTGCGGATCCGGGAACGACACCATCAGGAAGAACGGCTCGTCCGCCTTGGCGTCGTCGAGAAACGCGGCGGCGCGTTCGCCGAGGAAGGTGGTCGCATAGAGCTCGGCGGGAATCGCCGTGCGACAGGCCTGCGGACAGACGTAATCGTGCGGCAGGCTGTTATCCGGCCCGAGCAGCTTCTTCGCGTTCGGGTCGCGCGCGGCGAGCCAGCGATCGTAGTCGCCGCCGACGGCGTCGCCGTGGGCACGCACCAGCGTCACCGCATCGAAGCCGTAAAACGGCGTGGCGACGGCTGCGTCCTCGCGCTGCCAGAATTCCGGCGTCTCCTGCTCGTAGCGCGGCTCCCCGAGATCGGTGCGCAGCGCCTGGGCAAGCTGTGCCGACGGCTCGCGGTAGCCGGGCCGCGCCGGCGGCCGCTTGATCAGTGGCGGCCAGGACGTGAAATTCTGCAAGTGGCTCTTGCCGACCAGCGCCGTGTGGTACCCGGCATCGCGCAACAGATCGACGAAGGTCACTGCGTTCATCGACAGGGGAATGCCGTTGCTGCGCACACCGTGCACGGATGGCATGCGCCCGGTCATCAAGGTCGCCCGGTTGGGCATGCATACCGGACTCGCCACGTAGAACCGATCGAACGCCGTGCCGCGTGCCGCAATCGAAATCGATGTGCGGCGTGCGCACGATGGGATGGCCGTAGCAGCCGAGGAAATCGGCGCGATGCTGATCGGTGATGAACAGGAGGAAATTGGGACGCGAGGATGCGGAGCTGCTCATGGGGAAACCTTCTGCTGCAACTCGGTATACATCTCCTCCGTCATCCTGAGGCGCTCGGCGCGGGCAAGCAGATGAATCAACATTGGCACTGCACGCGCCGAGCCTCGAAGGATGCACGGCCCGCCCTTCGAGGCTCGGTGCACAAGAGTGCACCGAGCACCTCAGGGTGACGCCGTCGCCTCCTGAGGCTCTCGAAGGACGAGGCTCGGCGCATGAAGAATGCGCCGAGCGCCTCAGGGTGACGGGAGAGAGTCAATGAACTCGTCACGCGTCGCCCGGGACGCGATCGGGCTTGGGAGACGAGAACAGCGCGAACAGCTTCGGGCCGACCAGCGCGAGCAAAGCGAGCGCCAGGATCGAGACCGAGAGCGGCCGGGTGAAGAAGACGGTCCAGTCGCCGGCCGAGATGGTCATGGCCTGGCGGAAATTCTGCTCCGCCAGCGGGCCGAGGATCATCCCGATGATGACCGGAGCGGTGGGGAAATCGTAGCGGCGCATGAGATAGCCGACGGCGCCGATCAGATAGAGCAGGACCAGGTCGACCGGCGACTGCGTGATGCCGTAGGTGCCGATCGTCGCGAACACGAGGATGCCGGCATAGAGCAGAGGCGCCGGGATCTGCAGGAGCTTCACCCATACGGCGATCATCGGCAGGTTGAGCACCAGCAGCATCACGTTGCCGATGAACAGCGAGGCGATCAGGCCCCACACCAGCTGCGGCTGGGACTGCAGCAGCAGCGGCCCCGGATTGATGCCGTAGCTCTGGAACGCCGACAGCATGATGGCGGCGGTCGCCGATGTGGGCAGGCCGAGGGTGAGCATCGGCACCAGCACGCCGGCGGCGGAGGCGTTGTTGGCGGCCTCCGGCCCGGCCACGCCTTCGATTGCGCCCTTGCCGAACTCCTCGGGCTTCGCGGCGAGCTTCTTCTCGGTGTAATAGCTGAGGAACGTCGGGATCTCGGCGCCGCCCGCCGGCATGGCGCCGATCGGGAAGCCGAACGCTGTGCCGCGCAGCCACGGCTTCCACGAGCGCTTCCATTCTTCCTTGGTCATCCACAGCGATCCGCTGAGCGGGATGATCTCGTCCTTGCCGTAGCGATAGCGCGAGGCGACGTAGAGCGTCTCGCCGACGGCGAACAGTCCGACCGCCACGATCACCACGTTGATGCCGTCGAGGAGCTCCTGCACGCCGAAGGTGAAGCGCGGCTGGCCGGTCTGCAGGTCGACACCGATCAGGCCGAGCCAGATGCCGAAGAACAAGGCGGCCAGCCCGCGCACGGCCGACGAGCCGAGCACCGCCGAAACCGTCACGAACGCCAGCACCATGAGGGAGAAATAATCCGCCGGGCCGAAGCGCAGCGCGAGATCGACCACGATCGGCGCCAGGAAGGTGATGCCCAGAGTGCCGACGGTGCCGGCGATGAACGAGCCGATCGCCGAGGTCGCGAGCGCGGCGCCGGCGCGGCCGTTGCGGGCCATCTTGTTGCCTTCGAGCGCGGTGACGATGGTGGCGCTCTCGCCCGGCGTGTTGAGCAGGATCGACGTGGTGGAGCCGCCGTACATCGCGCCGTAATAGATGCCGGCGAACAGGATGAAGGCGGCGGTCGGCTCGACCTTGAAGGTGATCGGCAGGAGGAGCGCGATGGTGAGCGCCGGGCCGAGGCCGGGAAGCACGCCGATCGCCGTGCCGAGCGTGGTGCCGACCAGGCACCACATCAGGTTGATCGGCGTCAACGCCACCGCGAAGCCGTTGAGGAGCTGGTAGAACGCCTCCATCTCAGCCTTCGATTCCAAACACGCGCTGGAGCACGAAGTCGATCGCGCTATCGATCGGTGCTTCGATCAGCCCCGACCCGATGTTGATGCCGAGGGTCTTGGCGAAGCCGAAATAGGCGATCAGCGCGAACGCGGCGCCGATCGCCGCATCGCGCAGGATCGCTTTCGATCCGAACCCGCGCGCGATGCACACGAACAGCAGCACCGAGGCCAGCGTGAACCCGGCCGGGCCGATCAGCAGGACGTTGAGCACGAGCCCGGCCGCGACCCACGCCAGGGCAACCCAGTCCGGCACGACCTCCTTCTCTTCCGCCGGCTGCCAGCCGCCGCGCAACGCGGCGACGAGCAGCAGGAGGCCGAGCACGCCCAGGCAGACCGCCGTGATGTAGGGAACGACGGTCGGCCCGACTTTGGCGTAGATGGGCGAGACCGGAATCGACGTCGTCTGCCAGTAGACGACGCCGGCGAGCACGAGCACGCCGATACCGATGATGGTTTCGCCGAAGGCCGGATTGAGCTTTGCGGTCCCGCGGCCGGCTACCGGCGGCTCGCTCGTCATGTCAGGCAAGCCCCAGGTCCTTGAGAATGCCTTCGATGCGCGCCGTGTCCTTGTCGAGGAACGCCTTGTAGTCGTCGCCCAGCAGCGTGATCGGGGCCCAGTCCCGGTTCTTGCAGGCTTCGGCCCATTGCGGGCTTGCGGCCATCTTTTCCATCAGGGCGATCATCGCCTTGCGCTGCGTCTCGTTCACGCCGGGCGGCGCAAACACGCCGCGCCAGTTGGACAACTCGACGTCGATGCCTTGCTCCCGAAGGGTCGGCGCCTCGATCCCCTCCTGCCGCTTGTCGGACGAGATCGCGACGATGCGCAGCTTGCCGGCCTTGATCTGCTCGGAGAACTCGCCGTATCCGGAGATGCCGGCGGCGACCTGGTTGCCGATCAGGGCGGCGGTGGCAGGTCCGCCCCCCGCAAAGGCGACATAGCTCACCTTGGCAGGAGGAACGCCCAGCGCCTTGGCGATCATCCCCAACAGGATGTGATCGGAGCCGCCCGCCGAGCCACCGGCGACCGGAACCTTGGTGGGATCAGCCTTGAGCGCGTCGGCGACATCCTTGGCGGTCTTGAACGGCGACTGGGCGGGAACGACGAGGGCGAGATATTCGCCGGTGAGGCGGGCGATCGGCGTCGCCTGAGCGAGCTTGAGCGGGCTCTTGTTGGCGATGATCGCGCCGACCATCACCATGCCGGCGACCATCAGAGCGTTGCCCTGCCCTTTCCATTGGTTGAGGAACTGCGGCAGCCCGACGGTGCCGCCGGCACCGCCGACGTTGGTGATCTGCACGCCCTTCACGGCGCCGGTCGCGCGCAGTACCTGCTCGACCGTGCGCGCGGTCTGGTCCCAGCCGCCGCCCGGCGCTGCCGGAACGAATATCTTCAACAGATCGACGGTCTGGGCGCTGGCTCCGCCACCGCTCAGGAAGGCATTGGGAACGGCGACGGCGGCGGTTGCAGCCGCCGAACCGGCCATGAGATCTCGGCGCGTCAGCATGTTGGGCTTCCTCTCTTCAATCTTTCCGTGTGAGCGTACGACTTCGCTCAGGCTTTGTGAACGAGCTCATCATCGTTGCGTTCCGGCACCGCGCGGGCCGGCGGCCCCTGGTAAGTCCAGGTCAGGTGGCGCGGGAGCGGGCCCTTGTTGCGCTTGCCGGACTGCATCTCCTCGAACGCATGGGCGAGCGCGCCGACCGAGCGGGACAGAACGAACAGGCCGCGGCAGAGCGGCGGCGGAAAACCCAGCTCGGCGAACACCACCGCCGTCGCGCCGTCGACATTCATCGGGATCGGCCGTCCCTTTTGCCGCGCAAGCTCGGCCTCCACGGCGCGCCCGATCCGCGCAAAGCGCCCGCCGACCACCCCGTGCGCAGCCGCCGCATCCACCAGCGCGAGCAGGCGCGGCGCACGCGGATCGCGCCGATGGAAACGGTGTCCGAAGCCCGGCACATGCCGCACGCCCTCCCCGGCAAGCCGGGCGATCTCGGCGCGGACGGCCTCGCCAAGGTGCTCCTCGCTCGCCGGCGACTGGCTGCCGAACCGGTCGACCACCGCGTTGTAGAAAGCGACGGATTGCTCGCCGGCACCGCCATGCACGTCGCCCAGCATGTTGATGGCCGACGCCATGGCGTTGTTGATGCCGACCCCGCAGGTGATCGCCATGCGGGCGGCGGCGATCGAGGGGGCCTGAGGCCCGTGATCCACCGCCGCCACCAGCGCTGCCTCCAACAGCCGGGCGGCCGCCGGATCGGGAAGCTCGCCGCGGGTGAGCAGATAGACCATCTCGGCGAAGCCGACGCGGCCGATCAGCTCCTCGATCGCGTAGCCGCGGTAGCGGATCATGTCCGGCTGCATCTCGATGATCGACGTCGACCACCAGTCCTCGGGCGTCTCGGGCGTACGAACCGTGGCCATCGGTCTTCTCCTAAATCACGCGCTCGCGCGCGAGGTCGCCGATCTCGCGATCCGAATAGCCGAGCGCGCCGAGGATTTCATTGGTATCGGCGCCGAGCGCGGGCGGGGGCGAGGCCGGCTCCGGATCGCCGCTGGCGAGCCGAAATCCGGAGCGAACCACCGCAACCGGGCGGTCGACGCCCGGCACATTCGCGAACGTGCGCAGCAATTCGCGCTCGACCACCTGTGGGTGCTCGAGCACCGATGGGACGTCGAGAACTTCGCCGGCCGGCACGCCGTGCTGGTTGAGAAGCGCCGACCATTCCTGTGCCGGCCGGCTGGTGAGCGCCTGCTCGACTTCCGCATTGAGCTCGAAGCGGCGCTTCTTGCGCTCCTCGCGTGCGGCAAAGCGCGGATCCTGCTTGAGCTCGCTGCGCCCGATCAGGTCGCACAAGGTCTCGAACTGCTCCTGCTTGTTGGCCGCGATGTTGAGAAGGCCGTTACCGGTCCTGAAGGTGCCGGACGGGCTCGCCGTCATGTTCTCGTTGCCCATGGGCTGGGGCCGCACGCCGGCGATGAGCCAGTTGGACACTGCCCAGCCCATCGCCACCAACGATGATTCCAGCATGGACACGTCGATGAGCTCGCCCTCGCCGCTGCGCTCGCGCCGAAACAGCGCGGCCGCGATGGCGAACGCCGCCGTGATGCCCCCCATCGTGTCGGCGACCGGATAGCCGACCCGCAGCGGCGCCGATTGCGCATCGCCGGTGACGCTCATCACCCCGCACAGACCCTGGATGATCTGGTCGTAGGCCGGGTTGAATTTCAGCGGCCCGTCCTGGCCGAAGCCCGAGATGGCACAGTAGATGATGTCGCCCTTGACCGCCTTCAGCGCCATGTAGCCCAATTCCAGCCGCTCCATCACGCCGGGGCGGAAGTTCTCCACCACCACGTCGGACGTGGCGACCAGCCGCCTGAACGCCTCGCGGCCCTTCGGGCTCTTGAGGTTGAGGGTGATCGAGCGCTTGCCGGCGTTCTGCGCCAGGAACGACGCACCCATGTGGCGGCGGTTGAGCTCGGCATCGGCGCCGAGCTGGCGCGCGAGATCGCCCGAGCCCGGCACCTCGACCTTGATCACCTCGGCGCCGAGCTGGGCGAGCTGATAGCAGCAGAACGGCCCGGCCAGCACATTGGTCAGATCGAGCACGCGCGTTCCGGCGAGAAGCTGGGCCATGGGCCAAGTTGGCGCGCGTTTGCCCGACCGGTCAAGCCGGCTGCCCGCGTCGCGACCTGCATTGAAGCGCGGCCACGTCCGCCATAAGGTGTGGGCGAAACACCCGTGGGGAGGGCGCGACGTGACCGGATTTCGCGATCATCTCATCACAACGTTCGGTGTCGCCATCCTGGCGCTGGCACCGGTACAAGGCTTTGCACAGACGCAGACTCCCGAAGCAAACATTGGACGCAGCATGCCATCGGACATCGACCCGCAGTCGGGCTTTCGCCTGCCGTTGCCGAAGCGCGAGGACCTGGATGAAGCCGGAAAGCGGATCTACGACCGCGCCATGACGCCGGGCGCGAGCATCGCCGGGCTGCAGGGCCCCGCCGGCATCCAGCTCTACAGCAAGGGGGGCGGGCAGCTCTCCGCGCTCAATCGCTATCTCCGCTTCCAGTCCGGCATCTCGCCGCGCACGCGCGAGATCGCCATCCTGATCACGGCGCGCGAGATGGACAGCCAGTTCGAATGGGTCGCGCACGAGGGGGAGGCGTTGAAGGAAGGCGTTCCGCCGGCGGTGATCGACGCGATCAAGTACCGTCGGAGCACCGAGGGGCTCGAGGACATGGACGCCATCGTCATCGAGCTCGGGCGGCAGATCTGGCGCGACCACAAGGTGACCTCGGCGACCTTCGCCAAGGCCAGAGAGCTGTTCGGGCCGAACAAGCTGATCGACCTCGTCATGCTGATGGGGAACTACGCCGGCACCGCCGCGCTGCTCACCACGGTCGACATGCAGCTGCACGCCGGGAAGAAACCGCTGCTGCCGATCCCGTGAGAACTCGGCGCGTGTAGGAATTCCGAATCGCACATGGGAGCTCGCCCTTGCCCGACACTCTCGGATACCGAAAGCGCATCGGCATCGTCGTGCCGTCCACCAACACGACCGTGCAGCCCGAAACCGACATGCTGCGCGTGCCGGGCGTAACCTGCCACACGGGCCGCGTCACCATCAAGGAGCGCCCGCTCAACACCGAGGAGGCGTTCTACGAGCACATGCAGATGATGCGGGACGGTCTGGGCACGGCGATCGATCAGATCATGACGGCCGGGCTCGATCACCTGATCATGGGGATTGCGCTGGAGACGTTCTGGGGCGGGGTGGCGGCCGCTGCCAAGCTAGAGGCCGATCTTGCACAACGCGCCGGGGTCGGCATCACCATGGGGTCCACGGCTGCGGTCGCGGCCCTGAACCGGTTCGGCGCCCGCAAGATCGCCATCCTTACGCCGCACCAGCCGCGCGGCGACGAGATCGTGCGCGCGTATTTCGTGGAGGCCGGCTTCGAGGTCGTGCGCCTGAAGGGGCTCGCCTGCAAGTCGCCGCGACTGATCGCGCAGGTGCCATTGGGGGACATCCGCGCCGCGCTGCGCGAGCTCGCCGGCGACGACGTGGATGCGCTGCTCACGCTGGGAACCGCACTGCCCACCGCCACCATTGCCGCCGACGCGGAGCGCTGGCTGGGCAAGCCGGTGCTCGCGGTCAATGTGGTGTCGTACTGGCATGCGCTCCGAGGATGCGGCATCGAGGATCGGGTGCCGGGACACGGCCGTATCCTCGAGGAATTCTAGTGTCCCGGTTCCGACGTTCGTATCCCTTTGCAGCACCCTCTCGTACGAACGTCGGAACCAAAGGGACACTAGCAAGCATATGATTCTAGTGTGGCTTTGGATTTGACGTTCCTACGAACGGGGTCGCCGCAATGCTGGTAGGAACGTCAAATCCGCCACACTAGCCGGTCAGACTGTGGCGGCTTGCCGCTTGCGCACGCTCTCGATCAGGGACGCGCGCAACAGATAGGCGCGGTGGGCCGCCGGGTCGGACGCCGTCGCGCGCAGAGCGGTATTGCTCTTCTGGCGCGACGCCGGGTCCTTCTCCTCCAGCCGCTTCTTGTTGGCGATGGTCTGCTGCTGCACGTATTCGACGTTGAGCGGCCGGCGGACCCGGTCGTAGAGATCGAGGATCTCCGGCGACGCGCCCTGGCGGAGGACCTGGCCCATCAGGGCGGACAGCTCCATGGCGTCGTGGATCCCGAAATTGAGGCCGAGCCCGCCGAGCGGATTGTTCACGTGAGCGGAGTCGCCGGCGAGAAAGGCTCGGCCCCCGCGGAACGACGCCGCAACGCGCTGATGCGCGTGGTAGATGTTGCGATGCACGACCGGATAGGGCCCGGGCTTGGGAAAGAATTTCTGCAGCCGCGCCTGGACCGCCTCCTCGGCGAAGGCCGCCTCCTCGGTCTCGCCGGGGCGGGTTGGGAATACCACCCGCCAGCGCCCCTTGCCGTCGTCGCCGGTCACCTTGAACAGCGCGGCCCACTCGTCCGGATCGGAAAAGTAGTTGCGGGAGCATTGTGCGAACTCGCCGCCGAACCGGTGGATCGTGGTCAGCACGAGGAACCGCTCGGGATGCGTATAGCCTTCGAACTCGATCCCCAGCGCCTTACGCACGGTGGAGCGCCCGCCATCGGCGCCGATCAGGTACGAGGCCGCCATGGTGCGGGTGCGCGAAGCCTGCTCGATCTCGACGTCGACCCGGTCGATGTGCTGCACCAAGCCGGTCACGCGCGCCGAGAACGCGATCGTGACGTTCGGAAGGGCACGAAGGCGCCCGAGCGCGATATTGGCGAGCTTGTGCTGCTCGCACTGGACGACGAACGGGTAGCGCGTATCGTCCTTGAGTCTCGCGAAGTCGAACTCGACGATGAGCTCGCGACTCGCCCGATCCCAGATGCGGAATTTGGGCTCGATCAGGCCCTGCCGGATAACGTCCTCGACCACACCGAGGCCGTCCAGCATCTCCAGGGTGGCCGCATGGGTGGTCGCCGCGCGCGGGCTGTCATCGATACGCGCTTCGGCTTCCAACAGGTGAACGTCGAGCCCCTGCCGGGCGAGCGCGAGCGCCGTCACCAGGCCGACCGGGCCGCCGCCGGCGATGACGATTGGATATTCGGACTGCATCAGGTCGCCTGGTACGGTATTTGCGTCAATTGAGCTACAGTGGCGCCAACATAGCCGGAGGTCCAATGATGCTGAAGATGCCGCACGTTGTCGCGCGATCGTGTGTTCTCCCCCTGGTGGCCGGCGTGGTCCTTGCGGTCGCGCCGGCGCAGGCCACCGATTGGCCGACCAGGACGGTGACGGTGGTGACGCCGTTTGCGCCCGGCGGCAACACCGACATCATGGCTCGCCTGGCGAGCCAGAAGCTCGCCGACGTGCTCAAGCAAGGCTTCATCGTCGAAAATCGCGTGGGCGCGGGAGGCGCGCTCGCCGCGAGCTACGTGGCGCAAGCCGCACCGGACGGCTACACGCTGTTTTTCGCCGCCGCGCCGCTGATTGCCGTGCTGCCGAAGGTGCAGAAGGTCAACTACGACCCGCACAAGGATTTCACCCCCGTCAGCGTTTTCGGCACAGGCCCCTTCATCCTCGCCATCAACAGCGCCCTTCCGGCAAGAACCATCCCCGAGTTCGTCGCCTACGCCAAGGCACGCAAGATCAATTACGCATCGGGCGGAACCGGGTCGGTCGGGCACCTGTCGGCCGCCTTGTTCGTGGCGCGCGCCGGGATCGACGCGGTGCACATTCCGTTCCGCGGCGGCGCTCCCGCCATGACGGCGCTCCTCGGCGGCCAGGTCGAGATGTATTTCGGCAACGCGGCCGACATCATCCCGCACGTGGAGAGCGGCAAGGCGCGCATCCTCGGCGTTGCGACCGACAAGCGGATGAAGCAGCTGCCGGACATCCCGACGGTCGGTGAGGCCTATCCGAACTTCTCCCTGTCGGCGTGGAACGGCTTCCTGGTCCCGGCCAGAACGCCCCGCGCGATCGTCGACCGCCTGGCTGCAGAGGTGATCGCCGCCACGAGGGATCCCGCCGTCGTCGAGCAATTAACCCGGCTCGGCATCGAGCCCAATGGGACGACACCCGAGCAGTTCGCCGCACAGATCGCCACCGAGCAGGCCCAGTTCGACGTGGCGATCGAGGCCGCCAAGCTGAAGGAGCCGTAGGCTGAACCCGTCGTCAAGCTGACTTCGGCGCGGATGGCTCGAGCCCCTCGGCAACTCGCAAGGTGACTTCCTTGCGCCGCTCCAGCATCGGGCGCGCGAGCTCCCGAAAGGTGGCAAGGACCTGCGGCGGCGCGGTATCGGGCGAGCCGGCGGTAAAGGGCGGCTCGGGATTGTATTCGATATAGAGCTGGATCCGCTCGGCCGTCGGTACGTCGGTCAGGCGGCTTGCAACCACCAGGCCGAAGTCGATGCCGGCTGTCACGCCGCCGCCGGTGATGCGGTTGCGATCGATGCACACGCGCTCCTTCACCGGAACGGCGCCGAGGTGCTCGAGATTGTCCATCGACGCCCAGTGCGTCGCCGCCCTGTAGCCGCGCAGCAGCCCCGCCGCCCCGAGCACCAGCGCGCCGGTGCACACCGACGTCACGTAGCGCGCCTGCTCGCCCTGGCGGCGGACGAAGTCGATCACCTCCCGGTCCTCCATCAGGTCGATCTGCCCGGGACCGCCCGGCACGCAGATCACGTCGAGACTTGGACATGCCGCCAATGTCATGGTGGGCAGGACCGCCAGCCCGCTGTCACTGACCACAGGATCCATGCTCTTCCACAACAGGTGCACCTTCGCGCCGGGGATGCGGGCGAACACCTCGAACGGCCCGGTCATGTCGAGCTGGGTCATACGCGGGAAGATCAGCAGTCCGATCTGAATGTCGCTCATCGGTTCCTCCGTCGCGGCTGCGGCCGCCCTCGCCTGCCCGCCTTCAGTTGCCGAACGGCTTGTCGCGCTCGAGGCGCGCCTTCGCGTCGCGCACGATGCTCAAGTCGAACAGCTGGCTTTCCGGGACCTTCTTCTCGACGTAGGTGAAATAGTCGGCCCAGTAGTCCTGCATCGCCATCACCGACTTGATGTTGGGGATGCCGTCCTCGTTGACGTAGGACCAGTTGGGGGCGATGGCGCGCACCAGCTCGGGCTTTCCGAGCGCCGTGGTCCGGGCCAGGATCTCGACGATCTCCGCATGCTTGTCCGGCGCGCCCGCCGCGGCGTTGAACTCCCGGGCGCCCTGCAGATAGGCGGTGACGAAACGGACCACGACGTCGCGCTTGTCGCGCAGGACCTCGCGACGCCCCGCGAACAGGCCGATCTGCCCGTCCGGATCCACGTCGTCGCCCTTGGCGACGATCGGTCCCGCCTTGTTGTTCTGCGCGAAATAGGCGAACTGATAGGCAAGATCGGTGGCATCGACCTGCTTCTGCCCGAGCATCTTCATCAGGTCGGGCTGGCCGATGTTGGTGATCCACTGCACATCCTTGCGCGGGTCGAGCCCAGCCCGCTGTAGGGCGAGCGCGAAGACGTACTGGTTGATGCTGCCGGTCGCGCTCAGGCCGATCTTCTTGCCCTTGAGCCTGGCGAAATCGGCGAGCGACTTCACGCCCTGATCGTAGAGCTCCTGCGACACGTTGGTCGCCGTGTAGGCGCGCCCGACCTTGTTGATGCCGCGGTCGAGGAACAGCACCAGCGGCGCCCCCTTGGCGATCGAGTTGAACAGCGCCGCGTTGGCGGTCATGAAGGTGAGATCGAGCTCGCCGGAAATCAGCGACGGCACGGCGAGGGCGCCGTCGATGAACGTCTTGGTGTCGATCTCGAGGCCGAGCTTCTTGAAATAGCCCTTCTCGCGCGCGATCAGGAACGCGCCGCCGGTGATGAACGGCCCCTCGGCAACGCGCAGCAGGTCGGCGGCCCCGGCGGGCGTGGCCGCTGCCGATGCAAGCGCCAGGCCCGCCGCCAAGATGGCCCGTCTGGTCGTGGCAAACATGATGCTCTCCCTCTCCTGTCAGCGACCCAGTACCGTCCACGGCGCGACGCGCCGCTCGATCCATTCCTGCGTCTTCATCACGACCGCGCCCATCACCGCCAGGACGACGAGGCTCGCGAACACCTTCTCGGTCTCCATCACCTGCCCGGCGTTGATGAGAAGATAGCCCATCCCGCTCTGGCCGGAACCCCCGATCATCTCGGCCGCCACCACCAGGATGATCGTCACCCCCATGCCGAGCTCGAGGCCGGCGAAGATGCTGGGGATCGCCGCGGGGATCACCACCTTCATCTGGATCTGGCGGGTGCTGGCGCCGAGGTCCTGGGCCGCCTTCATCAGCCCGCGGTCGGCCTGGCGGATGCCCGCATAGGTGCTGATGACGATGGGAAAGAACGCAGTGAACGCGCTGATAAGGATCTTGTAGGCCTCCCCGGTGCCGAGCCAGATGATCAGCAGCGGGATGAGCGAGATCTTCGGCAGCGGATAGAGGGCGGCGATCCACGGGTCGGCGACGCGCGCCACCACACGGAACATGCCCATCAGGACGCCGAGCAGCACGCCCACCACGGCGGCGAGAAAGAACCCGACGAAGATGCGCAGCAAGGTCACGCCGAGGTGATAGGCCATGGAGCCGTCGGCGATCCCGCGCCACAGGTAGACCGCGATCGCGCTCGGCGCCGGCAGATAGATCGGCGCGATGCTACGCCAGTGAACGTAGATTTCCCAGGCGGCGATGAAGGCGACGACGCTCAGCGCCGGCAGAATGCGCTCCGCGAGCTTCGCAGATTTCGACCGGCGCGGCATCAGGCGGTCTCCGCCAGCGAAACCGCCTGCTGCTGCATCGACTTCGTCACCTCCTCGCGGATGAGGTGGAAGACGCGGTCGAACAGCGCGCCGAACTGCGGTGAGCTCGCCATTTCGGGCGAGCGCGGACGCGGCAGGTCGACCTCGATCACCTCCTTGATGCGGCCCGGCCGCGCCGTCATGACCACCACCTGGTCGCCGAGCAGGATCGCCTCCTCGATCGCGTGGGTGACGAACAGCACGGTCTTGTGGGTGGCATCGAAGATGCGGCTGAGCTCCTCCTGCATGACGATCTTGGTCTGCGCGTCGAGCGCGGCGAACGGCTCGTCCATCAAGAGGATCGGCCGCTCCATGATCAGCGCGCGCGCCAGCGCAACGCGCTGGCGCATGCCCCCCGACAATTGGCCGGGACGGTAGTGCTCGAAGCCCGACAGCCCGACCGAGGCGATCAGCGCGCGCGCACGCTCGTGGCGCTCCGCCTTGGGCATGCCGGCCATCTCCGGCCCGAACGCAACGTTGTCGAGGACGCTGCGCCAGGGAAACAGGTTGAGGCTCTGCCACACCATGACGGAGTTGGCGCCGAGCCGGCGCGACACCGTGCCTTCCCCCGGGGCGGCGACGCGTACGGTCCCGCTGGTCGCCGGCTCCAGGCCGCCGACGATCTGGATGAGCGTGCTCTTGCCGCAGCCGCTCGGACCCAGGATGCAGGTGAAGCGGCGCGAGCCGAATTGGTGGGTGAAGCGATCGAGCGCGACCACCGCATCCGGGTCGTCGCTGCCCCAGACCTGCGTCACGTTCTCCACAAGCACGTCCATCGGCGCGCTACATTCGCCACGCGGGCGTCAGCCGGTGCGACAGACCCGCCTGCTCCAGCACCGCGCGGGCGATCCGCTCGCCTTCCCGGATGACACGCTCGCCATCCGACAGGTGGGTGAATGTCTGGTTGTGATAGACGATCTCGCCGTCGACCAGGACGGTGTGCGCATCGCTGCCCTTGCCGGCATAGAGGAAGGTCGAGATCGGGCGGTGCTGCACGCCGACGTACGGCTTGCGCAGGTCGAACACCGCGATGTCGGCGCGCTTGCCCGGCTCGAGCGACCCGATCTCGGCCTCGAGCCCGAGGGCCTTGGCGGCATTGATCGTCGCCATCTCGATCGCGGTCTCCGCCGGCATGCGGGTCGGGTCGAGATGGCGCACGTGCTGCATCATGGAGCAGGCCTTCATCTGCTCCACCATGTCGACCGAATAGTCGACCATCGGGCCGTCGGTGCCGAGCGCCACGGTGATGCCGGCGCGATGCGCATTGGCGAACGGGCCGATGCCGCCGCCGCGCATCGACTCGCTGGTCGGCGTATAGACGAAGCTGCAGCCGACCCGCGCCATGTGCTCGATGTCGAGCTCGGTGACGTGGATGCCATGGATCAGGATCCACTGCGGATCGAGGAGCCCGAGCTGCATCAGGTAGCGCACGTCGGTGCGCCCGGTCTCGCGCAGATATTTGAGGAAGCCCTTTTCGATCGAGAACGTGCCGCCGGCGATGTGGTTGGTGATGCGCACGCCGAGCCGCCGCGCGAGCTCGTAGCCGCGGCCGATCAGCTCCTCGGTGGTCATGCCGGCGGCGACCCAGTGGGCGTTCGACTCGATCGCCATGGCGAGGCGCACGCGGCCGCCGGCGGCGCCGTCCCAGCGGCGGAACTCCTCCTCGTAGGCGGCGAGCGCCTCGTCGAGGCTGAGCGGATGGCGCGGATTGCCGGCGGTGCGGCAGCGCAGCTCCTTGCCGTACACCTGACGGATGCCGAGCTCGACCTGCGGCTCGATGGTGGCGCGCACCATGTCGGAATCGGTCGTGGTGACCGAATGGTTGAGCGAGCAGGTCGTGCCGGTCGAGAGCATCTCCATGGCGGCGATGCTGCTTGCAACTCGCATGCCATCCGCTCCCAGGTGCTGCGCGAGCGGCAGAAGGAAGCCCGACACCCAGTCTTCCAGCAGCATGCCGTCGGCGAGCCCCTTGAACAGCGTGTACCAGTGATGCTGGTGCATGTTGATGAGGCCGGGCAGGACGATGCAGCCGCCGACGTCGATCGCGCGCTCGAACGTACCGGCGTCCGGCGTCGCCGCCGCCGGCCCCACCGCCGCAATGCGCGGCCCGTCGACCGCTACGTAACCGCCCGGAAACACCTGCCGCTGCGGATCGACCGTGACCACGTAGCCGCCATGAAGCAGAATACGCGCCAATTGCACCTCCCGTCGCACCACCGCAAGGCTGGACCAATCGCGGCGCCGCGGCAAGCTTGGGACGGGCGAACGTTTACCGCGGATTGGCGCCCGTGTAGGTTGACGTCATGGCGGCGTCCGCGCAGCAATATCTACGCGGCCTGTACGAGGCCGATACGGCGCGGGCGCATCGCTTCCGCTACGCCCTGCTGGCGTTCGATGCCGCGACGATCCTGTTCATCATCGTCACGTCGTTCCTGCCGCGCACCGATCTCGTCGAGATCCTGGACGTGGTGTTCGGGCTCGCCATCCTGGTCGACTTCCTCGCGCGGCTTCTCATCTGCCGACACAGGATTCGAGAATTCCTCACGCCGTCAACGTGGGCCGACATCGCGGCGATCGTCTCGTTCCTTGCCCCTCTGGTCGGAGAAGGCGCCGGGTTCCTGCGTATCCTTCGAACCCTTCGCCTGCTGCATACGTATCAGATTCTCGTTCGCCTTCGGCACGACAGCGCGTTTTTTCGCCGCAACGAAGAGGTCATCATCGCTTCCGTTCACCTGTGCGTATTCTTGTTCGTCATGACGGGCATCGTTTACGAGACCCAGCATTGGACCAACCCGCAGATCGCCAACTACGTCGACGCGCTCTATTTCACGGTGACGGCCCTGACGACGACGGGATTTGGCGACATTACCCTGGCGGGAACCCTCGGACGCCTGATTTCCGTGATCATCATGATCTTCGGAGTCACGCTGTTCCTGAACCTTGCCCGCACGTTGTTTCAGCCGCGCAAGGTGCGGTTCGAATGTCCGAACTGCGGCCTGCAACGGCACGACCTGGACGCGGTCCACTGCAAGGCCTGCGGCCAGGTTCTGAAGATTCCGGACGAAGGATTGTGATTGTCTCGCCTGCCGGCGAACCCTCAGGCGGCCCGTTGCTGCCGGCGTGACGTCGGCATCGAGCGGCGGCGGCCGGACGAGGCTTGCCCTCCCGCTCATGTCGAGCTCGAACACGCCGGGAACCATGACGACGGCCTGAGGCTGACGTCCGTTTTCGAACAGCGCGAACTTGAGCGCTTCCTTGCGATCGACGAACAGGCCGCCGCGCAGCCGCTGCTCGTCCTGCACGACCCAGCGGCCGTGGCTGTCCTTGCCGATGAAGAAAAGCGGCGTCCTCGGACGCAGTCTCGCCGAAGGAGGTTCCGATTGACCCATGACGCGACACCTTTGCTGTCGGGTCCGGTCAATCTGTCCATGGACGCATATTAATTCGAGGCGGACGCACAGGCTCTGGCATAAGCGCGAAATAAAGGCCGTCGCTCCCGGAAAATTCCGGCTCCTCACGCGAAGTTGTCGCAGCAGACCGAATACGCCGCGGCGGGCTGCGTGGGCGTCGCCGCCGCGGACGGGGCAGTTTGCGTGAAGGATGTGCGCCGTCGCGCCTCCATGAGGGCGCCGAGGATCGCGAGCGACAGGACTTCATGCGTTCCGTCGATTGTCTCGTCGAGCTCCGGCGGCAGATTCGGTTGCCGCGACAGTGAGCACAGCCATTGGCCGTCCTCGCGTACGAGACGGCGCAGCTGCCAGTCCGGCAGCTCCAGGTCGATCACGGCGAGCGCCGCATCGGTCCAGGCGGCGCATTCGATCAGGTGCGCGAGCCGGACGGTTCCCTCTCTTGACCGGCTCAGGACAGGAAGACGATCGCGCGCCTCCGCCATGATCGCGGACATCAGATCGGGGGTGATCCTTTCTGCCTGTTGAACTCGCTCCTCGAGTGAACCAGCGCGGAGCTCGTGCTTCGGATTCCACAACATGACGCCACCTTGCGCCTGCGACGGCCCAAACTGTGGCCGTACCGCCAAAATGAGCAAGCCATCCCCGAGATGAGCAATGCCGCATAAAGAAACCAGGCGGCTCAGCCGATAACATCATAGGAACCTCATAAGGCCAGGCCGGAGACGTCACGATGCATGTCGCGTTCGTCAGTCCCATCGCCTGCCTTCTGCTTGGGCGCCTCTTTATGGGATTCCTATAACGTCGAGCGCCGAACCATCTCGAAAACATATGCGGCGCGTGACAGGTAGGCCACACGGCCAGTGAACCGACGCATCGTTGGCGCCATCAGGCCTATGTGGAAATTGTGACTCGGCTGCAGAGCTTCGACCGACGCTGCGAAACCACTGCTGTCATCAGGAGCACGACAATGCTGGACGTGATCATGCTGGCCACCGGCCTCGGCTTCTTCGCGCTGTCGGTCGCTTACGCCCACGCCTGCGAACGCCTGTGAGGAGGCTTCCATGATCTTCGACTATTCGCTCGCGGCGCTCGTCACCGTGGGGCTCCTCATCTACCTCACCTACGCTCTGTTGCAGCCCGAGCGCTTCTGAAAGGCCCCGACCATGACGCTTATCGGCTGGATTCAAATCGTCCTCTATTGCGCGATCGTCGTCGCGCTGGTGAAGCCCCTCGGCTGGTACATGACGCGCGTCTTCAACGGCGAGCGCACGTTCCTGTCCCCGATCCTGCGGCCAGTCGAGGCGACGCTGTACGCGGCCGGGGGCGTCGACGAGACCCGCGAGCAGCACTGGCTGACCTATACGATCGCCATGCTGTTCTTCCACATCGGCGGGTTTCTCGTCCTCTACGCGTTGATGCGCTTCCAGGCGGTGCTGCCGTTCAATCCCGCGGAGCAGTCGGCTGTCGCCCCGGACCTGTCCTTCAACACGGCGGTCAGCTTCATCACCAATACCAACTGGCAGAACTACGGCGGCGAAAGCACCCTGTCCTATCTCACCCAGATGCTCGGACTGACTCATCAGAACTTCCTGTCCGCGGCCACCGGCATCGTGCTCGCCGTGGCGCTGATCCGCGGCTTCGCCCGCGCGTCGGCACGCACCGTCGGCAATTTCTGGGTCGATATCACGCGCTGCACGCTCTACATCCTGCTGCCGATCTGCATCTTCTACACACTGTTCCTGGTTTGGCAGGGCATGCCGCAGACGCTGGGCGCGTATGTCGAGGCCACCACGCTCGAAGGCGGCAAGCAGACGATCGCCGTCGGGCCGGTCGCCTCGCAAGTCGCCATCAAGATGCTCGGCACCAACGGCGGCGGCTTCTTCAACGCCAACGCGGCGCATCCGTTCGAAAATCCGACGGCGCTGTCGAACTTCGTGCAGATGATCTCGATCTTCGCGATCGGCGCCGCTCTCACCAACGTGTTCGGCCGCATGGTCGGCGACCAGCGCCAGGGCTGGGCCATCCTGACCGTGATGGGCGTCCTCTTCATCGTCGGCGTTGCCGTCTGCTACTGGGCCGAGGCGCGCGGCAACGACGCCTTCAGCGCCCTCGGGCTCACCGGCGGCAACATGGAAGGCAAGGAAGTCCGTTTCGGCATCGTCGCCTCCGCGCTGTTCGCCGTCATCACGACCGCCGCCTCGTGCGGCGCCGTCAACGCGATGCACGACTCGTTCACCGCGCTGGGCGGTATGGTCCCGCTGATCAATATCCAGCTCGGCGAGATCATCATCGGCGGCGTCGGCGCCGGCATGTACGGCATGCTGCTGTTCGTCATCCTGGCGATCTTCGTCGCCGGCCTGATGGTGGGCCGCACCCCCGAATACGTCGGCAAGAAGATCGAGGCGAAAGAGGTCAAGATGGCGATGCTCGCCATCCTGATCCTGCCGCTGATGTATCTCGGCTGGACCGCGGTCGCCGTGGTCTACCCCACCGCGGTCGCCTCGATGGCGAATCCCGGACCGCACGGCTTCACCGAGGTCCTCTATGCCTATACGTCGCAGACCGGCAACAACGGCTCGGCGTTCGCGGGCCTCACCGGCAATATCCTCTTCTACAACGTCACCGGCGCCATCGCGATGCTGGTCGGCCGCTTCTGGATGATCATCCCGGCCATGGCCATCGCGGGCTCGCTCGCCGCCAAGAAATCGGTGCCGCCGTCGGCCGGCACATTCCCGACCACCGGCGGCCTGTTCGTCGGCCTCACGGTGGGCGTGATCGTCATCGTCGGCGGCCTCACCTTCTTCCCGGCGCTGGCGCTCGGTCCCGTGGTCGAGCATCTGGCGATGACCGCCGGCACGTTGTTCTCAGCAAACTGATCCGGAGCCACCTCCATGGAAACCTCGCAAATCCGCAAGCGGATGCCGGTGTCGGCCTTGTTCGATCCGAAGATCGTCGTCCTGGCCATCGGCTCGGCCTTCGTCAAGCTCGATCCCCGGACGCTGATGAAGAATCCGGTGATGTTCGTGCTCGAGATCGTCACGGTCCTGACGACGGTCATTCTCCTGCGCGATCTCGTGACGGGCGGCGAGCAGATCGGCTTCGAGCTCCAGATCGTGCTGTGGTTGTGGTTCACCGTGCTGTTCGCGAACTTCGCCGAGGCGATCGCCGAGGGCCGCGGCAAGGCGCAGGCCGACTCGTTGCGGCGAACCCGCACCGAGACGCAGGCCAAGCTGCTGACCGGATCCAACCGCCGGAGCTACCGGGGGGTCCCGGGCACTGCGCTGAAGGTGGGGGACCTCGTCCTGGTCGAAGCCGGCGACACCATCCCGTCGGACGGCGAGGTCATCGAGGGCGTCGCGTCCGTCAACGAGGCGGCGATCACTGGCGAGTCCGCCCCAGTCATCCGCGAGTTGGGCGGCGACCGCTCGGCAGTGACCGGCGGCACGCAGGTGCTGTCCGACTGGATCGTGGTGCGCATCACCGCTGCCCCGGGCTCGACCTTCCTCGACCGCATGATCCGGCTGGTCGAAGGCGCTGAGCGCCAGAAGACGCCGAACGAGATCGCACTCAATATCCTCCTCGTCGGACTGACCATCATCTTCGTCTTCGCCACCGCGACGATCCCGAGCTATGTCAGCTACGCGGGGGGCACCGCTTCCGTCGTCATCCTGGTGGCGCTGTTCGTCACGCTCATTCCGACTACGATCGGCGCGCTGCTGTCGGCCATCGGCATCGCCGGCATGGACCGCCTCGTGCGCTTCAACGTGCTGGCGATGTCCGGGCGCGCGGTCGAGGCGGCGGGCGACGTGGACACGCTGCTGCTCGACAAGACCGGCACCATCACGCTCGGCAACCGCCAGGCGACCGAGCTCAGGCCGCTGCGCGGCGTGAGCGAGCAGCACCTCGCGGATGCCGCGCAGCTCGCTTCGCTCGCCGACGAGACGCCCGAAGGCCGCTCGATCGTCGTTCTCGCCAAGGAGAAATACGGCATTCGCGGACGCGACATGAGCCAGCTCAATGCCCAGTTCGTCCCCTTTACGGCGCAGACCCGGATGAGCGGGGTCGACGGCCCCGGCCTTTCCATTCGCAAGGGCGCGGTCGATTCGATCCTCGCCCGTGTCAGCACGCCGGCGACGGCGGTGGGCGCGTCGGGCGCGGTGCGCCTTCTGCAGCCCACGGTCGGTGCCGACACGCTGCGCGAGCTCCAGGCAATCGCCGATGAGATCGCCAAGTCCGGCGGCACCCCGCTCGCCGTCGCCAAGGACGGCCAGCTGCTCGGCGTGATCCACCTCAAGGACATCGTCAAGGGCGGCATCCGCGAGCGTTTCGCCGAGCTGCGACGCATGGGCATCCGCACCATCATGATCACGGGCGACAACCCGATGACCGCGGCGGCGATCGCGGCGGAGGCCGGTGTCGACGATTTCCTCGCCCAGGCGACGCCCGAGGACAAGCTCCGGCTCATCCGCGACGAGCAGGCGAAGGGCAAGCTGGTGGCAATGTGCGGCGACGGCACCAACGACGCGCCGGCGCTCGCCCAGGCCGACGTCGGCGTGGCGATGAACACCGGCACCCAGGCGGCGCGCGAGGCCGGCAATATGGTCGACCTCGACTCCAACCCGACCAAGCTGATCGAAGTCGTCGAGATCGGCAAGCAGCTGCTGATGACGCGCGGCGCGCTCACCACGTTCTCGATCGCCAACGACGTGGCGAAATATTTCGCCATCATCCCGGCGATGTTCCTCGCCTTCTATCCGCAGCTGCAGACGCTGAACGTCATGAACCTGTCGACGCCGCAGAGCGCGATCCTCTCCGCCATCATCTTCAATGCGCTGATCATCATCGCCCTCATTCCGCTGGCGCTGAAGGGCGTCGCCTATCGACCGATCGGTGCAGGTCCGCTGCTGCGGCGCAACCTGCTGATCTACGGCGTCGGCGGCATCATCATTCCGTTCGTCGGCATCAAAGCTATCGACCTTCTGGTCACGGCCCTGCACCTCGCCTGAGGAGACACCATCATGTCAAAAGAGATTCGCCCGGCGATCGTCCTGCTCGTCGCCCTCACATTGATCACTGGCCTACTGTATCCCCTCGCCATGACCGGCATCGCGGGTGTGATCTTCCCCTATCGGGCAGCAGGAAGCCTGGTCGAGCAGGACGGGAAGGTGATCGGCTCGGCGCTGATCGGGCAGGCGTTCAGCGAAGACAAGTACTTTCATGGGCGGCCCTCGGCAACCACGGCCCCCGATCCGAACGACTCCACCAAGACGGTACCTGCGCCCTACAATGCGGCGAACTCGGCCGGCTCCAACCTCGGTCCGACCAACAAGGCGCTGGTCGACCGGGTGAAGGACGACGTCGACAAGCTGAAGGCCGAAAACCCGTCCGCTCCGGTTCCGATCGACCTGGTGACGACTTCGGGCAGCGGCCTCGACCCCAATATCTCGCCCGAGGGGGCACTGTTCCAGGTGCCGCGCGTCGCCAAAGCGCGCAATCTGCCGGAAGACCGCCTATGCCGGCTCGTCAACGAGCATACCGAAGGACGTTTCCTCGGCCTTCTCGGCGAGCCGCGCGTAAACGTGCTGGCCTTGAACATGGCATTGGATCGCGCCACAACACGCTGAGTCGCCGGCTGCGGGGTGACCAAACGACCGATCCGACATGGCGGAACACCGACGCGATCTTGATCATCGGCCTTCGCCGGAGGCCCTGCTCGAGATCGCGCGGCGCGAGGAGAGCCGCGTCGGGAAGCTGAGAATCTTCGTCGGCGCGGCGCCGGGGGTCGGCAAGACCTACGAAATGCTGCAGACGGCGCGAGCCAGGAAACGCGACGGTTACGATGTTGTGGTCGGCGTGGTCGAGACCCACGGACGCAAGGAAACCGAAGCGCTGCTGGACGGTCTGGAAGTGATTCCGCGCCGCCGCCTCGAATACCGAGGACAGTCGCTCGAGGAAATGGACCTCGACGCCATCATCGCCCGCCGCCCGCAGATCGCACTCGTCGACGAGCTTGCCCACACCAACGCGCCCGGCAGCCGTCATCCGAAGCGCTACCTCGACGTCGAGGAGCTGATGCAGCACGGCATCGACGTCTATACCACCGTCAATATCCAGCACATCGAGAGCCTCAACGACGTCGTCGCCCAGATCACCCAGGTGCGTGTGCGCGAGACCGTGCCGGATACCGTGTTCGATCGCGCCGACGCGATCGAACTGGTGGATCTGACACCCGACGACCTGATCCAGCGTCTCAAGGAAGGAAAAGTCTACGTTCCCAAGCAGGCCGAGCGCGCGCTCCAGCACTTCTTCTCGCCGGCCAATCTCACCGCCCTGCGCGAGCTGGCGTTGCGGCGCACGGCGGAGCGCGTCGACGAGCAACTGCTCACCCAGATGCAGGCGCAGGCGATCCCGGGGCCGTGGGCGGCGGGCGAGCGCGTCCTGGTCTGCGTCAGCGAGGATCCCCGTTCGGCGGGGCTCGTGCGCTATGCCAAGCGTCTTGCCGACCGCCTGCACGGATCGTGGACCGCGCTCTACATCGAGACCGCGCGCAGTCTGCAACTGAGCGAAGAGCAGCGCGACCGCATTGCCGACACGCTGCGGCTGGCGGTGACGCTCGGCGGCGAGGCCGTCACTATACCCGGAGGCCACCGGCACATCGCCGATGACGTGATCGGCTATGCGCACGAAAACAACATCACGCAGATCATCGTGGGGAAATCGACACGCTCGCGATGGTTCGAGATCCTGCATGGGTCGGTCGTGCACGACCTGGTGCGGCGGGCCGGACACATCAGCGTTCACGTCATCGCCGGCGACGAGGCCGCAAGCGAGACCGTACCCAAGAAGACGGTACGCACCGCGGAGACATCCGCCTCCTTCGATGCGCGTCCCTATCTCGTTGCGCTACTTGCCGTTGCAGCCGCGCTCGGCGTCGGCCTGCTGATCTATCCCTGGTTCGGCATCGAGAACGTCGATCTCGTGTTCCTGACGGCGATCGTCGCCGTGGCGGTGCGGTTCGGCCTGTGGCCGTCGCTGTTCGCCAGCGTCGTGGCTTCGCTTTGCTACAATTTCTTCTTCATGCCTCCGCTCTACACGTTCACCATTGCGGATCCCAACAATATCGCGGCCTTCATCTTCTTCATCACGATGGCAGCCGTGGTTTCCAACGTTGCGGCCCGCGTGCGCACGCAGGCCATGACCGCGATGGGGCGGGCGCGGGCCACCGAGTCGCTCTATGTCTTCAGCCGGAAGCTGGCCGGTGTCGGCACCCTCGACGACGTTCTCTGGGCGACCGCCTATCAGATCGCCCTGATGCTGAAAGTCCGCGTCGTGCTGCTGCTGCCGGATGGCAGCTCGGTCGCCGTGAAGGCCGGCTATCCGCCCGAGGACATGCTCGCCGACGCGGATGTCGCCGCCGCCAAATGGGCGTGGGAGAGCAACAGGCCGGCCGGGCGCGGTTCCGACACGCTGCCGGGCGCCAAGTGGCTGTTCCTGCCCATGCGAACCGGCCGGGGCGCGATCGGCGTGATCGGCATCGACAGCGACAAGCCGGGACCGATGCTGACGCCAGACGAGCGTCGATTGCTCGATGCCCTGATTGACCAGGGCGCGCTGGCGATCGAGCGCGTCAACCTGGTCGAGGACATGGACCGCGTCCGCCGCACGGTGGAAACCGAGCGGCTACGATCCGCCCTGCTGACGTCGATCTCGCACGACCTCAAGACCCCGCTCGCCGGCGTGCTGGGCGCGGCCGGCACTCTGCGGGATTTCTCCGCCAATCTCACCGATGCGCAAAAGGCCGAGCTGCTCGGGACAATCATCGACGAATCGGAGCGGCTCAACCGCTTCATCGCCAACCTGCTCGACATGACCAAGCTGGAGTCCGGCGCCGTGGTGCCGAATCTCGGGCTGCACGATCTCGGCGAGATCGTCGGCAGCGCGTTGCGGCGCGGCGCGCGGATCCTCGCCGAGCACGAGGTGGAGGTCGAGATTGCGGCGGACTTGCCGATGCTCGCCTTGGACGCCGTCCTGTTCGAGCAGGTGTTGTTCAATCTCCTGGACAATGCGGCAAAATATGCCCCCGCCGGGACGACGGTCCGGATCAGCGGCTGGCGCGAGAGGGATTCGGTCTGCCTGCAGGTCGTGGACGAGGGCGAAGGAGTCCCATCCGCCGAGCTCGAGCACATCTTCGACAAGTTCTACCGGGTGCAGAAAGGGGACCAGGTGCGGGCGGGTACCGGGTTGGGTCTCGCGATCTCGCGTGGCTTCGTGGAAGCCTTGAAGGGCACGATCACTGCGGCCAACCGCACCGATCGGACCGGAGCCGTATTCACCATCGCCCTACCGATTCCGGCGCAGGCGAAGCCTCTG
Source organism: uncultured Alphaproteobacteria bacterium (assembly GCA_963777755.1). Taxonomy (GTDB): domain Bacteria; phylum Pseudomonadota; class Alphaproteobacteria; order Rhizobiales; family Xanthobacteraceae; genus DATFWC01. The sequence goes on along the minus strand of CAVZSC010000031.1, from coordinate 77,536 downwards.
GACACCGCCGCATGAGTGCCGCTCCGCTCAAGGTGCTGGTGGTCGACGATGAGCCTCCCATCCGCAAGCTCTTGCGGATGGGCCTGGGCACGCAGGGTTACGAGATCCTGGAGGCGCCGAACGGAAAGACCGCGCTCGATCTCATGGCCGGCGATCCCGACCTGATCATTCTGGATCTCGGACTTCCCGACATCCAGGGTCACGAGCTGTTGCGGATGCTGCGCGCGCGCAACGAACGCGTCCCGATCGTGGTGCTATCCAGCCGCGGCGACGAGGCCGGCAAGGTGCAGGCGCTCGACCTCGGCGCCGACGACTACGTCACCAAGCCGTTCGGCATGGACGAGCTGCTGGCGCGCATGCGCGCGGCACTGCGCCATCAGCTGCAGGTGCACGGCGAACGGCCGGTGTTCCGGGCGGGCGATCTCTCCGTCGATCTGGTGCGCCGCATCGTCAAGGTCGGAGAAAAGGAAGTAAAGCTGTCGCCCAAGGAGTACGATCTGCTGCGCGTGCTGGTTCAGCATGCCGGCAAGGTCCTCACCCACAAATTCCTGATCGGCGAATTGTGGGACGAGACGGTCGACGCGCAGTATCTGCGGGTGTACGTACGCCAGCTCAGACGAAAGATCGAGGTCGATCCCGAACGGCCGCACTATGTTCTGACCGAGACCGGCATCGGTTATCGTCTGCGCGCGCCGGACTGAGCGACCTAGATCGGCAAACCAGGACCGGGCCTTCCGACGCGCATCCCAGCGGAGCCGTGATGGACATCAAGGACTTTCTCTCGCCGGCCGATGTTCTTCTCGATGTTCGTGCGGCCGACAAGCTCCGGCTGCTGCAGGAGCTTTCCAAGCGTGCGGCAGCTGCGCTCGAGCTGAGCCCTGAGCTCATCGCGGATGCGATACTCAAGCGCGAAGAGCTCGGATCGACCGGTGTGGGCGGCGGCGTGGCGATCCCACATGCCCGTATGGAGCACATGAAAAGACCATTCGGGATCCTCGCTCGCCTCAGGAAGCCGACGGCGTTCGACGCTATCGATGCTCAGCCGGTGGATATCGTGTTCTTTCTACTGCTGCCCACGACCCCCGCGGGCGAACAACTCAACGCGCTCGCTGCCGTGTCCCGCAAGCTGAGGAAGGCCGAGGTCTTCAACGTCGTACGGCGTGCGAGTGATGTCGCCGAAATGTACGCCGCCTTGGTCTCCGTGGCCGGACAGCCGACCTGACGACAGTGCTGGCCTTACACCGACAGCCGTTGGCGGATGGCTTCATCGGCCATCACCTCCGCCGGCGTGCCATGGGTGACGATGCGTCCTTTCTCCATGACGTAGCAGGCATTGCTCAGCGCGGCCGCGCGGCGGACGTTCTGCTCGACCAGGAGGAGCGCGATGCCTTCGTCGCGCATGCGCGCGAGCGCGCGGAAGATCTCGGCGACGATCATCGGCGCGAGCCCCTCGGACGGCTCGTCAACCAGCAGCAGCCGGGGGCGTCCGACCAGCGCGCGGCCGATCGCGAGCATCTGCTGCTCGCCGCCCGACAGGGTGCGGCCGAGCTGGGAACGGCGCTCGGCGAGGCGCGGAAACAGCTCGAACACCCGGTCGAGCTGCGAGCGCCGCTCGGCTGCGCTCAGCCACAGGCTGAACGACCCGAGCGTGAGATTCTCCTCGACGCTCAGTGTCCCGAAGATGCGGCGGTCCTCCGGAATGAAGGCGACCCCCTTGCGGAAGATGCGGTCGGGCGACAGGCCGCCGATCGGCTCTCCTGCAAACGCGATGGTGCCGGCGGAGGGGCGCAGCCACCCCATGATGGTACGCAGCGCGGTGGTCTTGCCGGCGCCGTTGCGGCCGAAGATGCTGACGATTTCCCCGGCGTTGACGGAGAACGAGATGCCGTGCAGCACGGGGGCGAACGCGTACTGGGCGTGCAGGTCGACCACTTCAAGCAGCCGCATGGTCGTCCCCCAGATAGGCGCGCCGCACCTCCGCGCTGCCACGCACTTGCGCCGGCGTGCCGGCAAACAGCTTCTGCCCCTGGTGCATGACGATCACATGGTCGGAGAGATTCATCACCAGATCGATGTCGTGCTCGATCAGCAGCACCGTCACACGCCCGGCGAGCGACTTGATCAGGCCGTCGATCTCGGCGGTCTCCGCCGGTGACATGCCCTGGGTCGGCTCGTCCAGCATCAGCACCTTGGGGCGCAAGGCCATGCAGACCGCGATCTCGACCCGGCGCTGATCGCCGTGCGACAGGTTGCCGACGAGCTCATCCGCGTTGTCGGCGAGGCCGAACTCGGCGAGCAGGTCCTGCGCGCGCCTGCGCGGCTGCGCCAGCCGGTCAAGGCGAACGAGATAGCGGCTGCGCGGCGCGCGGCTCTGGCAGGCGAGGCGCACGTTCTCGAGCACGCTCAGGCCGAAGAACAGGTTGGTGATCTGGAACGAGCGGGCGATGCCGAGCATCGCAAGCCGGTACGGCGGATGCCCGGTGATATCTTCGCCGTCCAGCTCGACCGAGCCGGCGTCGGGCCGCAAGGTGCCGGCGATCAAATTGAACGCCGTGCTCTTGCCCGCCCCGTTCGGGCCGATGATCGAGGTGATGCGGTTCGGCGCGGCGGCGAAGCTCAGGTTGTCGACCGCGCGCAACCCGCCGAACGCCTTTGCGAGACCCGTCACCGTGATCATGGGACGGACCTCCGGCGGCGTGCGAACAGCCGCTGCACGAGGCCGGCGAGGCCATCGGGCAGGAACATCACGAAGACGATGAAGATCGCGCCGAGCACGATCAGGTGGCGCTCCGTGTAGCTGCCGACGATCGACTCGACGAAGGTGATCGCGACGCTGCCGACGAGCGGCCCCAGCAGGGTGCCGACGCCGCCGACCAGCGACATCACCACCGCCTTGGTCGACATCTCGAAACCGAACAGGTGCGGCGCGACGAACCCGCGCAACAGCGGATAGACGAGGCCGCCGAAGGCGGCGATCTCGGCCGCCATCACGTAGGCCAGGAGCTTGTACCAGAAGGGATTGTAGCCGAGGTAAGGCACCCGGTCGGCGTTGTGGCGAATGGCGCGCAGCACGCTGCCGAACGGCGTCGCCAGCACGCGGCGGGTGCCGGCGTAGATGAGAACCAACGCGACGAGCACCGCGTAGTAGAAGGTGAGATTGCCGCGCAGGTCGAGCGCGAGCCCGGGAGCGAGCGGAATCGTCGGCACCGGGATGCCGAGCAGGCCGTCCGATCCGCCGATCGCGCGGGTGTTGTGGGCGATCTTGGACAGGATCTCGGCGGCGCCGAAGGTGATGAGCGCGAAATAGACGCCCTTGGCGCGGATCGCCACGGCCCCAAGGATGAGGGCGAACAGCCCGGCCGCCGCCAGCGCGGCGAGCGCCACCAGCCAGAACGACTGGGTGACGTGCAGGTACATGAGGGCCGAGACGTAGGCGGCCAATCCGAAATAGGCGGCCTGCCCGAGCGACAAGAGGCCCGCATAGCCGAGCAGGATGTCGACGCTGAGCGCGAGCGCGCCGAGCAGCAGCGTCTCGATGGCAAGGCGGGTGTAGAACGGTCCGCCGAGCAGCGGAAATAGCGCGGCGAGCACAAGCATCGCGAGGCCGAACCAGCGCAGCGGTCCGGCCGACACATCGGACGGGCGCAGCGCCCGCGCGAGGCGCTCGCCGAACGTGCTGGCGACCGGCCGGCGATGCTCGGGCTCCGCGTCGCCGCTTGCGGCGTCGGCCTGCACCATCAGGCCTCTCCGAGCCGGTTGAACAGCCCGCCCGGGCGCGCCACCAGCACCAGCAGCATGACGCCGTACACCAGCGTTTCGGCCCACACCGGCGGGATCCACAGGCTCGCCAGCCCCTGCACCTGCGCGAGCAGCAAAGCTGCGACGACCGCGCCAATGATGCTGCCCATGCCGCCGACGATCACCACCGCGAAGGCCATCACCAGGAAGTCGTGGCCCATCGTGGGGAACACGGCATAGATCGGGCTGAGCAGCACGCCGGCGAGGCCCGCGAGGCCACAGCCGTAGAGAAAGGTGAGGCCGTAGACGAGTTGGATCGGAATGCCGAACGATGCGACCATCGCGGGATCGACTGCGGTCGCCCGCAGCACCGCCCCGACCTGCGTGCGATAGACGAGCCACCAGGTGCCGAGGATCGCCAGCAGGCCGAGGCCGAACACGAACAGCCGATAGGTCGGGACGACAACGCCGGCGAGCATCACGATCCCCGACAGCGGTGCCGTCACGGCGCGCGTCTCCGTTCCCCACACGACCTGCGCGACGTCGCGCAGGATCAGGCTGATGCCGAAGGTGAGCAACAACGTGACGATGGCGCGGTCGGCCCGCGGCAGCAGCGGGCGGATGCCGAGCTCCTCCAGCCCCCAGCCGACGATGCCAACCAGCACCGGCACCATGACGAGCGCGCTCCAGTAGCCGGCACCCCAGCCGAGCAGCGTGAAGGCGGCGTAGCCGCCCAGCATGTAGAGCTCGCCATGGGCCAGATTGATCACGTCGAGCAGCCCGAAGATCATGGTGAGCCCGAGCGCCACCAGCGCCAGCGCCACGCCGATGATCAGCGCATCGATCACCTGCGGCAGCACCACGAAATGCAGGTAGGCGAGGAGGTCTTCCATCGAGCGGCCCGGTCATTCGTCATGGCCGGGCTTGTCCCGGCCATCTCGATCAGATGGGCAGTGCCCCGATTGTCGGGATCGCCGGGACAAGCCCGGCGATGACGAATCAGCGGATGATGCGCGGCTCAGAACCTTTCGCACTTGTCCGGGCCGACGGCTTCCGTGCCCGGCACCTTGCCGACGGTCGCGAAGTCGCTGCCCTTCACCTTCACCACCACCATGTCGACGACCGCCTGGTGGTCGCCCTTGCGCATCGTCTTGGTGCCCTGGGGCGTCTCCCATGTGGCGTCCTCCATGGCGGCGCGGACCTTGTCGGTCTCGGTGCTGCCGGCCTTCTCGATCGCCTGCCGGAACAGGTGGAACAGGCCGTAGGTATCGGCGCCGAACAGGTCCGGGTCGGACTGGAATTCCTTCTTGAAGGCGGCGACGAATTTCTTGTTGGCCGGCGTGTCGATATCGATCGCGTAGCCGGCGGCGCTGAGGAAGCCCTCGCCGGCGCCGCTCATGGCGCCGATGTTCTCCTGCGTCACCGCGCCGGCCGCACCGGCCAGCGTGAGCTTCTCGTTGATGATGCCGTACTCCTTGAGCTGAGTGAGCAGCCGCACGGTGTCGTTGCCGGCCATCGCCGTCATGATCACGTCCGGGCGCGCCGCGCGGATCTGGCCGATATATTGCGTGTAGTCCTTGGCGCCGAGCGGCGCGAAGGTCGAGCCCACGTCGTTGCCGCCGAGCCGCTTGATGTCGTCCTGGAACGCCGAGATGGTGCTGCGGCCCATCTCGTAGTCCGGACCGATGAAGAAATAGCGCTTGCCCGACGCGCTCTTGGTCAGCCAAGCGGTCAGCGCGTTCGACTGCATGAAGGCGTTGGCGTTGACGCGGAACACGTTGGGGCTGCACTGCGCCCCGGTGATCGACGGCGCATAGGACACCGTGGTGACCAGGATGCGGTTGTTGCGCTCGGCGAGTTGCCCGACCGCGAGGGTGGAGCCGCTGTTCACGGTCCCGGTCAGGAGGTCGACCTTGTCCTGCTGGATGAGCTTCTCGGCCTTGCGCACCGCGACCGGCGGATTGGCCTCCTCGTCCTCGAACAGGAGCTCGAACGGACGGCCCTTCACGCCGCCCGCCGCATTGATCTCCTTGACGGCGAGCTCGGCGCCCCAGCGCACCTGCTTACCGATCTGCGCATAGGTGCCGGACAAAGGCGTGACGACGCCGACCTTGATCGGGTCGGCGGCGTTCGCCTGGGCGGCGAACGCAATCGCCAGCGCGGCCGGTACGCACAAATGCAACAGCATGATTTTCTCGCGCATGTTTCCTCCCTTCGGACTGATCTGTCAGTCGCCCTTGAACTTCGGCTTGCGTTTTTCGCTGAAGGCGGCGATGCCTTCCCGGTAGTCGCCGCTCTCGCGCAGCTTCTCGTAGGCGTGGCCCTCGACTTCAAGGCCGACGCTCAGGCTCGTGTCGTACGACGTGTTGAGCACGCGCTTGCAGGTCTTGAGCGCCAGCGGCGACATCCCGGTGAGCGTCGCGATCACCTCGTCGAGCAGCTTGTCGAGCGCCGCGGTATCCTCGGCGACGCGCGTCACCAGCCCCCACGCATGGGCTTCGGGCGCTGGAATGCGCCGGCCGAGCATCATCATGTCGACCGCGCGGGTGAGGCCGGCGATCCGGGCGATGCGCTGGCTGCCGCCGCTGCCGGGGATCTGGCCGAGCGTGACCTCGGGCAGCGCCAGCACCGTGTCCTTGACGGCGAGCCGGATGTCGCACGCCATGGCGAGCTCGAGGCCGACGCCCATGGCGTATTTCTCCAGCACGCAGATCACCGGCTTGGGGCAGCGCTCGGGCGCAGCGATGTTCCAGGCGAGATGGGACATGCCGTCGCGCTCGATCTGCGGGAAGGCCTTGACGTCCCCGCCCGACGTGTAGATGCCGTTGCGGCCGCGGATCACCACCACGCGCACGTCCGGGTCGGTGCCGAAGGCCTCCATGATGGCGGCAATCTGGCTGCGTCCGCGGTAGGACACGACGTTGAGCGGCGGCCGGTCGAGCCACAGGAAGCCAACCTTGCGGTCAGCATCCACCTCAACGTCGAGGCCGTCGAGATCGCGCAGCACCGAGGCGCGCTGTTCGGCATAGTCTTTTTTCATGGGTTGCCTTTCAGCCTGATGTCGACCTTCAGAATGCCTCGTATTCGCCGGTGCGCAGCTTGCGGCGCAACAGCTTGCCCGATGCGGAGCGCGGGATCGCCTTCACCAGCACGTATTCCCGCGGCCGTTTGAAGCGCGCAAGCCCGCTGCTCAGACAAGCCTGATCAAGCTGCTCGGGGGTGAGATCGCCGACGGCCGGCTCGACGAACGCCACCACCTTGGCGCCCAGCCGCTCGTCGGGCAGGCCGACCACGGCACATCCCGCCACCAGCCGGCTGCGCGCCAGCACGTCCTCCACCTCCTCGGGAAAGATGTTCTCGCCACCCGAGATGATCATATCGTCCACGCGTCCCACCACATAGAGCTCGCCGTCCTCATCGAAGCGGCCGAGGTCGCCGGTACGGTACCAGCGGCCCTGGATCGCCCTGGCATCGGCGTCGGGGCGCTTCCAGTATCCGGCGAAAGCTTCCGGGCTGTCCATGCTGGCGACGATCTCGCCAGGCTCGCCGGGCGCAAGATCGGCCTCGATGTCGTCGTACGACGGCGAGACGACGCGGATGACCTGGTTCATCCCGGCGCGGCCGGCACAGCCGGGCTTGGCGTCGAGATGATCGCAATAGGTGAAGGTGTAGATCTCGCTCGACCCGTAATAGTTGACGAACAGGTCGGGCGTGAGCTGCGCCAGGCAGCGCTCGACCAGCGCCGGCGTCATCGTCATGCCGGCGTAGCCGACGCGTGACAGCGAGCGCAGGTCGTGGTCGCCGAATTTCGGATGGCGCAACACGTCATGGAACATGGTGGGCACGAGGAACAGCGTCGTCACCCGCTCGGCTTGCACGACGCGCAAGAGCTCGCCCGGCGAATACTCGGACATGCTCACGAAACGGCCATTGAGCAGCGCCGACCCGTTGAGCAGGCGCACCCCCATCGTATGGAACAGCGGCATCACGCCCAGGCACGAGTCGCCGTGGCGGTACTGGTTCTGCGCGATATGGGAAATCGTGGCGGTGAGCTCGTTGCGGTGGCTGCGCGGCACACCCTTGGGGCGGCCGGTCGTGCCCGATGTATAAAGCATCAGGCAGGTCGAGAATTCATTCACTCCGGCCGGACCGGCGACGGCGCGGGCCTCGAGCAGCCGGGTGAATGCCCTGCCGTCGCCCTTGCCGTCGGCCGCCACGATGAGGCGCCTCGGATCGATGCCGAGCGCCGCCGCCGCGTCCGGCGTGGCGCTGCCGGATGCACCGTCGAAGGCGACCGCCGCAGCTTCTGCATCCTCGAGGCAATAGCGGATCTCCTCGGCGCCGGCGCGCCAGCTCACCGGCGTGAAGATGACCCCGGTCAGGTGACAGGCCCAGTACAGGGTCGCCATCTCGTAGCGGTTGCGCATCACCACCACGAGATGATCGCCCGCCTTCAGTCCCATCTCGATAAGCCCGCCGGCCGCAGCCTTGATCTCCGCATACCAGGTCGCATAGGTGCGCCGGCGGTCGCCCTCGACGATGGCCTCGGCCTGTGGCCGGCGGGCCACCGAGATGGCGAATGCACGGCCCAGATCCATGCTCAAGCGCCCTTCCCGCTCATGGTCGCGGCCGCGTCCAGGATGGCGGCGACGATCGACACATACCCGGTGCAGCGGCAGATGTGACCCGACAGCATGTCGCGCACCTCGGCCTCGGTCGGCGACGGATTTTCGGCGAGAAAGTGGGTCACCGAGCACAGGATGCCGGGCGTGCAGAACCCGCACTGCAAGGCGTGGTGGCGGGCAAATGCCTGCTGCAGCGCATTGAGCGTGCCAGGCTCGGCCAGACCTTCGACCGTCACGATGTCGGCGCCGTCCGCCTGGGCCGCATACTGGGTGCAGCTGCGCATGGCGCGGCCGTCGACAAGGATCGTGCACGCCCCGCAGACGCCGTGCTCGCATCCGACGTGCACGCCGAACGCCTGCAACTCATGGCGCAGGAGATCGCACAGCAGCATGCGCGGCTCGGCTTCGGCCGATCGGCGCCGGCCGTTGAGCGTGAGGTCGATCGGGTGGCGGGCGCCCGCCGGGCGATGCAGCATGGTCATTGCAAGGCTCCCCGGCGACGGCCGGAATCGGCTAGAGCCTGCTCGATGGCGCGGGCGGTGAGCTCGCGCGTCAACGCGCGGCGGAAGTCGGCGCTCGCGGCGTGATCCTCCATGGGCGACACGCTTGCTGCCGCATGCTCGGCGATCTCTGCTCCTGCCTGCGCAGCCGGCCGGCCGATGAAGGACTGGACGTCGATGCGCAGCGGCCGGCTCTCTACACCACCCAGGCCGAGCGACATGCTCTGGAGCCGACCATCGCCGGCAAGATGAAGCTGGCACGCCGCCGCCGCGATCGCGAAGTCGCCGTGGCGCTCGGCGATCTCGGCGAAGCCATGGCCTGCGTCGGGCGCCCCTCGCGGCCATTCCAGCGCGGTCACCATCTCATCGGGCTGACGCTCGGTGGTGAGCGCACCGACGAAGAATTCCTCGGCCCGCACGCGCCGCTGGCGCCGGCGCGACTGCAGCACGACGGATCCGCCGCAAACCACGAGGCAGAGCGGGATCTCGGCGCTCGGATCCGCATGGGCGACCGAGCCGCCGAGGGTGCCGCGGTTGCGCGTCTGAAAATGCCCGACATAGGGCAGCGCCAGTTTGAGGAGCGGCACCTCGCGGGCAAGCAGAGGCGACCGCAGGGCATTCGCCTGCACCACGCCCGCGCCGGTCACCACGATGTCGGCGTGCATGTCGATCGCCGTGAGCGACTGCATGCGAGAGATGTCGATCACGGCGCGCGGGCGCGCCATGCGCAGGTTCAGCATCGGACCGAGCGTCATGCCGCCGGCGAGGATCGCGGCCTCTTCGCGCAGATCGGCGAGCAACGCTGCGGCCTCGGGCACGCCGTCCGGCCGGTAGTAGTCGAACGCCACCGGCTTCATCGGGCTGCTCCGTCGCGCCGGAACCACGGCAACCAGGCGAGCCAGCCTCGTTTCCCATCAGCCTGCGTGGGATCAATCCGCTTCTCCAGCGCGCGGAAGAACTGGGCGATCAGCAGGCGCGTGACGCTGCCCAGCATGCGCTGGCCGACCGCCGCGACCTTGCCGCCGATGTCGGCCTCGAACCGGTAGGCGAGCTTCGTCCGCCCGTCGTCCTGCGGCGCGAGCGTGACGAAGCCTGTCCCGGCACCGAACCCGATCGTGCCGGTCGCCTTACCGACGAGCCGAACCGACTCCCCTTCCCGCTTGTCGCGCATCTCGATCTCGGCGTCGTAGGTTCCGCGGATGCCGGCGACGCCGATCACCACCTGCGCACGGTAGCGGTCGGGTCCGTCCTGGGTGAGGCTGCGGCAGCCCGGAACGATCGCCGCCAGCTCGGCGGGATCGATCAGCCGCCGCCATACCTCGGCGACGGGAGCCGAAATCAGAATTTCGCCCTCGCCGGTGAGCGCACCCGGACGGACGGCGGGACCTGTTTCGGTCGCAGCGGGCTGGCGCCGTACCGACGGATCGCGACCGTTCGCCAGCGCCCATACGCGATGGCGGTTGAGCGGCAGCACGATGTCGTCGCGGCCGATCGCGTCGGCCACCGCATTCGCCAGGACGGCCGGCGTGAGCATCGAGCTGCCGTCGCCCATGCCCTTGGCGCCGAGCGCATTCACCGGCGTCGCGGTCTCGACATGGCCGACCTCCACCTTCGGCACCTCGACCGCGGTCGGGCAGAGATAATCGGCGAAGGTGCCGGAAAGAAAATTGCCCCTCTGGTCGTAGGCCAGTTCCTCGAACAGCGCCGCGCCGAGCCCGTGCACGAAGCCGCCGTGCACCTGACCCTCGACGATGCGCGGATTGAGCTGCCGCCCGACGTCATGCACCGAGACGTACTTGTCGATGCGGATGGCACCGGTCTTCCGATCGATCTCGACCGCGGCGAGATCGATGACGAAGCCAAAAGTCGCGGCCGAGGCGATGCGGTCGGCCGCATCGGGCGAGCCGAGCACCGACGGCGACACCACCGCGGTCTCGTGGATGCCCGGCTCGGTGCCGGCCGGCAGGCCGGACGGATCCCAATGGGCGCGCGAGGCCGCCTTGCGGAACGGCAGGCCCTTGTTGGAGCCGCGCACCCGCGCATAGCCGTCGGCGAGCTCGATGTCGTCGACCCTTGCGTCGAGCGCGTCGGCGGCCAGAACCTTGATCTTGTGCGCCACCTGTCCGGCGACGCCGGCGATGGCGTCGACCACGATCGCGGCAAAGCGGTTCGAGTAGTTGCCCGAGGCGATCGACCAGGCGCTGGTGAGCGTGTCGACGTCGGTCACCACGTCGATGTCGGACGGATTGAGGCCGAGCGCATCGGCGACGATCTGCGCCGCGACGGTCGCGTGCCCCTGCCCGTTCGGCGTGGTGCACAGGCGGAGCGTGACCTGGCCGCTCGGGTCGACCGACAGCACGGCGCTCGCGTTCGCTCCCGATTTGCGATCGGTGCGGTTGCGATCCTCGAACGGCTGCGCCAGCGACACGTAGGCCATGTTGGAGCCGGACGGCTCGACGCCCGCCGCAATGCCGATGCCGAACAGCCGCCCGTCGCGCCGCGCCTGCTCACGCCGTGCTTTCAGTGCCCCATAGTCGGCAAGGCGCAACAGCTCCGTCAACGCGGCCTCGTAGTCGCCGGCATCGAGCACGGCGCCCGCCGGTGCCGAATAGGGAAAGGCGTCGCGGGGAATGAAGTTGCGGCGGCGCAGCTCGGCCGGGTCGATCGCAAGCCCACGGGCCGCAATATCCATGACCCGCTCGAGCGCGAAATAGAACTGCGGCCCGCCATAGCCGCGGTTGAGACCGACCGGCGTGCGGTTGGTCACCACCAGCTCGTTCTCGATCGCGATGTTCTTCACGCGATAGCAGCCGTTGGAGGCCGCATGCATGCGATAGAGCGAGGCCGGCTCGGGCGGCCGGATATAGGCGCCCATGTTGGCGACATTCTTGAAGCGCAGCCCTGTGAGCTCGCCGTCCTGGCTGAACGCGGCGGCGATCGTGCCCAGGCGGTCGCTCGAGGCGGAGGAAGCAGTGAGGTGCTCGGCGCGATCCTCGATCCACTTGACCGGCACGCCGGCGAGGCGGCTGACGGCGGCGAGCAGCACGATATAGGACAGCACCGCCTGCTTGATGCCGAAGCTGCCGCCGCTCGCCGGCGGGGTGATCAGGCGCAGCCGGTGACCCGGCACGCGCAAGGCGCCGGCCATCAGCGGCTGGATGACGAACGGCCCCTGGAAGTTCGACCACGCCGTATAGCGGTCGGGGGCGCGCTCGAAATGTGTGATGACGCCGAACGTCTCCATCGGGGTCGAGGCGTAGCGCGGATACGAATAGCTGAGCTCGAACACGCGATGCGCCGCCGCGAAGGCGCCGTCCGGATCGCCGTAGCGGAAGGTGCGGCGATTGACGATGTTCGAGCCGGCCTTCTCGTGGATCACCGGCGCGGCGGGAGCCATCGCGCCTGTGAGGTCGGCGGCCGCGGGCAGCGGGTCGTATTCCACCTCGATCAGGTCGCAGGCGTCTTCGGCGATGTAGCGGGTCTCGGCCACCACCACCGCCACCGGCTCGCCGACGTAGCGAACGCGGTCGATGGCGATCGGGTAATAGGCGATCGGCGCCTTGACGACGCTCGGCACCGGCCCGATCACCTCGGCGATCTCCTTGCCGGCGACGATCGCGATCACGCCGCGCACGGCCGCGGCGCGTGCCGGGTCGATGCGCACGATGCGCGCATGGGGGTGCGGCGAGCGCAGGATGGCGGCGAACCGGATGCCGGGCAGGGGCGACAGGTCGTCGATGAAGCGCGCGCGCCCGGTGAGCAGCGCCTCATCCTCCTTGCGCGGAACGGGCTGCCCGATCCACGGCTGCGATACGGTCCCGGCTGGCGTCGGCAATGCACTCGACCCTGAAGGCGTCGCCCTCCCTACCATCTTTTTCCCGCGGGTCGAAAGCTCCGCCGCCTGGCGCCCGCGTCAGGTGATCTCGCAGGTCTGGTCGGAATAGTTGATCTTCACCGTAATGCTACCCTCGTTCACCCGCCATTTCTGCAGCGTGAAGGTGCGCAGGCCAGCCGCATGCAGCGGGTCGCCCTTGGCGATCGCCTCAGCCTCCTCGAACGAACTGGCGCGCAGCACGAACATGCCGGCTTCCGGCACGTTGGAGTTGCGCGAATAGAGCGGCCCGGCCGCGAACATGATGCCGCGCCGCTCGAGCTCCACCTGATGCGCCAGGTGATCGGCAAGCCGCTTGTCGATCTCCGGCGAGCGCACTGGACGGGTGACCACCAGGTACATCTCTTTGCCGAGAAACGTGTTGGTCAACGGATGAACGTCGCTCGGGGCGTCGGCCATTGTGCTCTCCCGGATGTCGAACGCGTCGCGCCTGACTGCGCCATATGAAAGTTGCGCGCGATCGTATGGGCGCGGCCGAGGGGCCGCAAGGACTTGACCGCTCGACCGCACATTCTAACATATCTTCGATATATCAGGCGGCGCGCGTGCGCGGAGGGGGTCCGGATGGCGGAGGCGACGGCGAAGGACGCGGCGGCGGCCGAGAAGAAGCGCGAGAAGCGCACCATCGGCGACATCCGCGACTCCAAGAAGACCGGCGAGAAGATGGTCTACATGTCGGTGCCGGACTACACCTCGGCGAAATGGGCCGAGATGGCCGGCGTCGACGTCGCCGTGGTGGGCGACAGCCTGGCGATGATCGCGCATGGGCATCCCTCCACCATTCCGGCCACCATGGACATGATGGTGATGCACGCGCAGGCGATCCGCCGCGGCGCGCCCAACACCTTCGTACTCGGCTGCATGCCGTACCAGAGCTACAACACGGTCGACCGCGCGCTGACCAACGCCACCCGTTTCATGCAGGAGGCCGCCTCCGATGCGGTGAAGCCGCAGGGCGGCAGGTCGCAGGCGCACATCCTGAAGGCGCTGGTCGACTCCGGCATCCCCACCGCCTCGCATATCGGCCTCACCCCCCACACCATCGCGATGTTCGGGGGCTTCAAGATCCAGGGGCGCACCGCCGAGGCGGCGATGAAGATCCTCGAGGACGCGCTGGCGATCGAGGACGCGGGCTGCTTCATGCTCGAGTTTGAGGCGGTGCCGGCGAAGATCGCCAAACTGATCTCCGAGCAGCTGACGATCCCGATCATCGGCATCGGCGCGGGTGTCGGCACCGACGGGCAGATCCTGTTGTGCCACGACCTCCTCGGCGTCTTCACCGACTTCAAGCCGAAGTTCACCAAGCGCTACGCCAAGCTGACCGAAGTCGCCGTCGCCGGCATCTCGCAATACATCCGGGAGGTGAAGGAGGGCTCGTTTCCCGACGATGACCACTCCTACAGCGTGAAGGACGACGAATACGAAAAATTCGCCCACATGGTCGCGAAACGACGGCAAATCTAGTAGCTCTATGAGCGTCGGGATTCGCCAGGGGGTTGCCCTTTCGATGACGCAGGCCGCACTGCGCAAGCAACGGTTGCCCGCGCGCCGCGCCGGCACGTCCCGCAAGGCTGCCAATGCCTTGACCCTGACCGAGCGGGCCTACCGCGAGCTCGAGGAGCAGATCGTGACGCTCCGGCTCAAGCCGGGCGAGTTCCTGTCCGAATACGCGCTCGCCTCCAGCCTGCGCATCGGCCGCACGCCGATCCGCGAGGCGCTGCAGCGGCTCGGCCGCGAAGGCCTCGTCACCATCCTGCCGCGCAAGGGGATCCTGGTGGCGGAGACCGACCCGCGCAAGCAGCTCCTCGTGCTCGAAGTGCGCCGCGAGCTCGAGCGACTGTTGAGCCGGCTCGGCGCCCAGCGCGCGAGCGAGGAGCAGCGCCGGCGCTTCCGCGAGATCGCCGACAGTATGGACCGTGCCGGCAAGGCCAATGACGATCTCACCTTCATGCGCCTCGATCGCGAGCTCAACCTGATGATCGCCGAAGCCGGGCAGAACGAGTACGCGGCGCGCGCCATGCGTTTCCTGCAGGGCCACTCGCGGCGGTTCTGGTACCTGCACTACAAACAGGCCGCCGACCTGCCGCTGTGCGCGCGGCTGCACGCGGCCCAGGCGCGCGCGATCGCCGGCGGCGATGCCAAGGCGGCGGCGGCCGCCGCCGACCGGCTGATCGACTACACCGAGACGTTCACCCGGGCGACCGTGCTCGGCGCGTAGCCCGAGCTGCAAGGCCCCTTCGCCGCTTGCTTTACACCTCCGCGGCGCCCCGCTAACATACTCGTGATATATCAAAATCATGGGGGGACGCCGGCCCATGAAGACCTACGAGGGCAGGCGAAACATCGATGGCCTCGTCGTGACCGTGGACGGACAGAAGCTCGACGAGGGCTACGCGGTGAAGCAGTTCACCAGGTGGGGATTCGAGTGGACCTACGAGGGCCCGAGCCCGCAGCAGCTGGCGCTCGCCATCCTGTACGATCACCTGGGCGACAAGGAGCGGGCGGTCCGCCTGTCTGAGCCGTTCATGAAGAAGGTCGTCGCCGATCTCGACAACGACTGGACCCTGTCCAGCCAGGACATCGAGCGCGCCATCACGGAGATCGACCGCAACTGACCACAAGAGCGAAGAGGCGGAAGTCACCGCCCTGATCGCGAGAGCCGCGGCTCTGGGAACGAAACGCCAAGGGAGAGAGATCATGGGAAGCCTCATCCGCCTGTCTGCTGCCGCTCTGGCCGCGGGCGCCGTCATGCTGCCTGCGGGGGTGTCGCTCGGCGCCGAGCACAATTGGAAAATGCAGACCGAGTGGGGCGGCGGCCCGCTGATGGACCTCGGCGCCAAGGCGTTCGCCGAGAAGATCAAGTTCCTCACCGATGGACGCATCGAAGTGCAGGTCCTGCCGGCCGGCACGCTCGCCAAGGGCCTGGAGGCGCGCACCGCCGTCGCCAACGGCGTGGCGGAAGCCTGTCATACGTGGATCGGCTACGACTGGGGCAAGGACAAGACCACCGTCCTGTTCGGCGGCTTCTCCGGCTCGATGGACAGCGAGCGGATGCTGCACTGGCTGTATGAAGGCGGCGGCGCCGAGCTGCAGCGGCAGTTCAACGACGAGAAATTCGGGGTTGTCTCGATCCCGCTGTTCGCCCGCACCGCCGAGGCATTCCTGCATTCGCGCAAGCCCGTGCGCACGATGGAAGACCTCAAGGGCCTCAAGCTGCGCACCGCCGGCGCCTGGCTGGAGATCTCCAAGCAGATGGGGGCCGCCTCGCTGACGACGCCCGGCGGCGAGACCTATCCGATGCTCGAGCGCGGGGCGATCGACGCCACCGAGTGGGGAACCCTGTACGAGAACATCTCCATGGGGTTCCACAAGATCGCCAAGTACGTGATCATTCCCGGCGTGCATCAGCCTTCGGCGCCGTTCGAGCTGTGCGTCAACAAAGCGGCCTGGGGCAAGCTCTCCGACAAGGACAAGAAACTGGTCGAGTTCGCCGCCAAGCAGGTGACGCTGGAGAGCTGGATGCGCATCGGCGCCGAAGACGCCAAGGCGCTCAAGTTCTACCGCGATGCCGGCAACGAGATCATCGAGCTCTCCCCGGAGGTGCAGCGCCAGACCAAGGAATACTCGGTGAAATGGGCCGAGGAGCAGGCCAAGACCAATGCCTGGTTCAAGAAAGTCTGGGACAGCCAGCGCGAGTTCGAGAAGCTGTGGGAGAACGCCTCGAGCTATCGCAACGTGAAATACTGATCCGACGCGGGGGCCGCGCACGCGCCGTCCCCGCTCCTCACCCGACCACACCCGGATTCCGCATGCAGATGGTGGTGCGCGTCATCGAACGCATCTCGGGCCTTTCCGGCCAGTTCATCGCCTGGCTGGTGGTGCCGCTGATCGCCGCCACCGTGTGGGACGTGTTCGCGCGCTATGTGTTCAACGCGCCGACCGTGTGGGCCTACGAGGTCGGCTACATGGTGATGGGCACGCATGCTCTCATCGGCATGGCCTTCACGCTGCGCGAGGCCGGTCACATCCGCATCGACTTCTTCTCCCACTCGTTCTCGCAGACCACGAAAGCGGTCATCGACCTGATCGGCTACCTGGTCGTCCTGCCCTGCCTGACCTGGGTGACATGGTCGCTGTGGGACTATTGGACCAAGGCGCTGCGCACCGGCGAACTGTCCGGCCAGTCCGCCTGGAACCCGCCGGTCTGGCCGTTCAAGCTCGTCTTCTTCGTCGCCTTCGTGCTGCTGGTGCTGCAGATAATCGCCGAGGTGATCAAGGCGATTGAATATCTCGCGGGACGCCGCGCCTCCTACGAAGGCGATGCTGCCGTGGAGCCCCAATAAATGCTCGGCTCCGCGTCGCTGTTGATGTTCCCCGCCCTGCTGTTCGCGCTGTTCATCGGCTTTCCGGTGGCCTTCTCGATGATGGCGGTCGCCTTCGCGTTCGGCTACTGGGCGTTCGGCCCGTCGATCATCTTCCAGTTCATCCAGAAGATCGACGCGATGGCGTCGAACTTCGTGCTCGCCGCCGTCCCCCTGTTCATCTTCATGGGCGCCATGCTGGAGCGCGCCGGCATCGCCGAGCGCCTGTTCGAGGCGATCCATCTGTGGACGCGACGCCTGCCCGGCGGGCTCGCGGTCGGCACCGTACTGATGTGCGTGGTGTTCGCCGCCTCCTCCGGCGTCATCGGCGCGACCGAGACCGTGGTCGGCCTGCTGGCGATCCCGGCGATGCTCAAGTTCAAGTACGACAAGGCGCTGATCTCCGGAACGATCTGCGCCGGCGGCTCGCTCGGCACCATCATCCCTCCGTCGATCGTGGTGGTGCTGCTCGGGCCGGTCGCCAACGTGTCGGTCGGCGACCTGATGTTCGGCATGCTGATCCCGGGCCTGCTCCTGGCGCTCGCCTATGTGATCTATATCCTCGGCCTTTGCGTGATCTGGCCGCAGGCGGGCCCGCGCATTCCACCCGACCCGGACGACCCCTCGTTCCTCGAGAAGTGCCGGATCTCGGTGGTGGCGCTGTGGCCGCCGATGCTGCTGATCGCCGCGGTGCTCGGCTCGATGATGTTCGGAATCGCGGCGCCGACCGAGGCCTCCGCGCTGGGCGCGCTCGGCGCGCTCGTCCTCTCGGTCATCTACGGCGATTTCTCGTTCGCGGTCCTGCACGAAGCGCTGGTCAAGACGCTCAAGGTGACGGTCATGATCCTGACCATCCTGCTCGCCGGCAACATGTTCGCCGGGGTGTTCATCGCCGGGGGCGGGGTGCAGACGACGGAGGCCGTGATCCTGGGCGCCAATCTCGCGCCGTGGCTGACCATCAGCCTGTTCCTGGTCGTGTGCTTTCTCGCCGGATTCATCCTGGACTGGATCTCGATCCTCCTGATCTTCATTCCGGTGTTCATGCCGATCGTGAATGCGCTCAAGTTCGACCCGGTCTGGTTCTGCGTCCTGTTCCTCGTCGTCATCCAGACCAGCTACCTGACGCCGCCCATGGCGCCGGCGATCTTCTATCTGCGCGGCATCGCCCCGCCGGAAATCACCATGCAGGACATGTTCCGCGGCGTGGTCCCGTTCATCGTCCTGCAGCTCATCGTGCTCATGATCGTGGCGGCGTTTCCGCCCCTGGTGCTGTGGCTGCCGTCGGTGCTGCTCGGCTTCAAATAGGGCAACGAGCGCTCCCGGCACGGTTTGACCCGCCGCCCGCGCTGGTGTATCTGTGATATATCAGGCACGGCACCCCTGAGCCGCGATGGTGCCGGCCGCATGCCGGGAGGCGCAGCATGACGCCCGAACAGGTCCTGTCCATCAAGCCGAAGATCCTCACCCAGAAGCAGCGCGAGTCCTATTTCGAGAACGGCTTCATCCTGCTGGAGAAGCTCCTGCCCGACAGCTGGATCGAAAAGCTCAAGGCCACGACCGACGAGATGGTGAACAAGAGCCGCGCCGTCACGCAGTCGGATGCCATCTGGGACCTCGACAAGGGGCACTCGCGCGAGAGCCCACGGCTGCGCCGCCTCTCCAGCATGAACGACCACCATCCGACCTACTGGGCCTATGCGTCGGCCGCCAATTCGCCCCTGCCCGACGCCATCGCCGACCTGGTCGGCCCGGACGTCAAGTTCCATCACTCGAAGCTCAATTTCAAATGGTCGAAGGGCGGCGACGAGGTGAAGTGGCACCAGGACATCTCGTTCTGGCCGCACACGAACTACAGCCCGTGCACCGCCGGCACCTACATCTACGACTGCACCGCAGACCAGGGCCCGCTCGGCGTGCTGGTCGGCAGCCACAACGGCCCGGTGGTCGATCAGTACAACGACAAGGGCGAGTGGGTCGGCTGCCTCGGGCCGGAGGACGTCGCCGGGATCGACATGGGCCGGGTGGTCTATCTGGAAGGGCCGGCCGGCTCGGTCACCATCCACAACTGCCGCACCCTGCACTATTCGAAGGCGAACTGGTCGGAGATCCCGCGCCCGCTGCTGCTCAACGTCTACTCCGCAGCGGACGCCATGCCGTACACGTACAATCCGCTGCAGTCGAAATATTGCGGGGCGATCGTGCGCGGCAAGCCGGCGCGCTGGGCCTATCACGATCCGCGGCCGTGCCTGCTTCCGCCGGATTGGTCGGGCGGCTATACGTCGATCTTCGCCCTGCAGCAGGAAGAGGACTGGAGCAAGGAGCGGCCGAAGGCGGTCGCCGCCATGTAGGCGAAAGGGAGAACGCGCCATGATCACCGAGCGACAGAAAGCGTTCCGCGAGGAATACCGTTCACGCATCATCGGCTGGTACGACGGCTATTTCCACGTCGTGATCATCTATGCGATGGGCGCGGCGGCGTTCTACGTCTACGTCAAGCACATCCACAACGTCACGCTGCTCGAGTGGCTGACCGTGCCGCTAACGTTCGTGTTCACAAACCTGTTCGAATGGGCGGTGCACAAATACGTGATGCACCGGCCCGTCAACATCAAGGGCCTGCGCGCGATCTACGAGCGCCACACCCTCAACCATCACCAGTTCTTCACCGATCACGAGATGCGCTTTCGCGATCCGAAGGATTGGCGCGTCACCGTGTTCCCGCCCTACGCGCTGGTGGTGTTCATCCTGATGTCGATCCCGCCCGCGATCGTGCTCGGTGCCTTGCTGTCGCCCAACGTCGGCTGGCTGTTCATGTGCGTGACGACCGGCATGTATCTCGTCTACGAGTTCATGCACTTCTGCTGCCACGTCGACGAGAACTGGTTCGTGCGCAACTGCCCGTTCGTCAACACCTTGCGCCGCCACCACACCGCCCATCACAACGCCAAGCTGATGATGGAGGTCAACATGAACCTGACCTTCCCGATCGCCGACTGGCTGTTCGGGACGTCCGACTTGCGGCGCGGATTGCTCGGCCACGTCTTCAACGGCTACGACACGAACCATCTCAAGGGAAACCTGCGCGGGGCGCCGAAGCGCCCGGACGAGGCCGCCGCGGCGCCGATGGGAAACTATTGAGGCCAGGCGCATGCCGAACGACGTCAAAGCGATCCTGTCGGTGATCGTCGTCATCGTGGCGGCGATCCTCGGATACTGGAGCGGCTCGCCGGTGCGGCCGGAATACGGAAGCTTCGTGCTGATCACCGCGATCTTCATGGTGGCCGCCATGTGGATCTTTCCCGAGGCGGGCGGCAAAAAGCCGGGCAACGACGCCACCGCAAGATCCTGAAGCTCCGTGCGAAACTGCCGTTGCGTCAATCGCGACGCGGGCGAAATCATCTGTCGTTCGCGCGCGGCTTTGCGCATGATGATGGCTGGAACTGCACAAGAAGGGGGACGTTGCCAGCCGGGAGGGTGCTCACGTTAACACGGAGGGCGCCCATGGACGGCTGGAACGAGATCGCGACGGCTCCATCGGAACAGGACGTCGAGCTTTGGGTGATCGATCGATTCGGGTCACGTGCGCTTACCTTTCCGTGTCGCCTCACCGACACAGGGTGGATGAACGCCAAGCTCAAGGTTTTGCTCGCCAAGAGCGTCAGGCCCACCTATTGGCGGGCCTGGGCGGAACGCCCTGCGGAATGATGCATGAATCGCAGGCCGTCGGCGGGGCAGCCAGACCCTACTTGATCACGTCGGCAATCGTGTGATCCTTCAGATTGACCACCACGACCTGATCGTCCTTGACGAAGAAGCTATGCGAGCGGACTTCCGGCACCTTCTCGGTAACGGTCGACGGGAACGAGTGCAGCGCGATCGCGCCCGATACCGGCTCTCCGACCGAGAGGCGCACGTCGCTCGTCGCCGGCGGCACTTTCATGTCCTTGAGGACGATCTCCTTGATGATGTGGTGCTGCTCGGCCGTGAGATTCACGGTCGGTCTCGTCGGAGCGGCTCCCTGCTGAGCCGACAGTTGCGTTCCCGCGATGCTGAGCATTCCTGCAACGCCGAGCAGGAGAACAAGCGCGGCAATTCGCCCCGGCAAAAGAACCTGCATGACGAGCTCCTTGATCGACAGAGTCCCTCACGACCCAACGCCCGATCCAACCGCCGGTTCCGGCACGGCACGAGCTTGCGCTGCAGTGCAACGGTGATGGGGCCTCTCCAGACATTTCCCCGGGTCCGCCTTGATCTGGCGCAATGCCGTGACGGAGCACCGTTTCGTAGAGGCGGACAAGCCCATTTTCTTCCTTCTCAGACATCTTCGGCGAGCCGAGCGTTGTAACGTCGGGCCATCGCCTGTTCGGATTGGACGGGAGTCACGATGCCGTTAACCGACGCGGTCTCTCAGCTGGCCGAAAGGTGCAATGCAGCGCGGATGGCGGGTGCCGATTTCCCCACCGTGTGGAACACGATCCTCAAGACGAATCGCCTCGTCCTCGGCATTCCGATCCAGGCCCTGCAGGACGGCAGGCCGGTCCTCAAGATCCGTCTCACGACCAAGCAGCACATCGTGCACGGTCCCGACGGCTACGCGGTCGAGTAGGCGGATCGGTCGTATCGGTGCCTCTACCGAGTCGCTCGTAACGGCCTGACGGTCGCCGACGACGACCGGCACCGCTCGATGATTCGCCAACCGTGCCGGACGGGCCCACCGCCGGCGGTCTGAACGACAAACGAAAGCCTTCAGGTCTCGTCATCGCCGGCCGAGCCGCCTTGAGCGGCTCGCCCGCACCTGACGATTCACACCAGCCTGACGTTCTTGAGCGGCAGGCTGCGCACCGGCTTGCCGGTCGCCGCATAGATCGCGTTGAGCACCGACGGCGCCACCACGCAGATCGTCGGCTCGCCGACGCCGCCCCAGAAATCGTGGCTCGGCACGATCACGGTCTCGACCTTCGGCATCTCCTTGAGCCGCATCATCTCGTAGGTGTCGAAGTTGAGCTCCGCGATGCGGCCGTCCTTGACGGTGCATTCGCCGTACAGGGTGGCGGTGAGGCCATAGGCCACCGAGCCCTCGACCTGAGCGGCGATCTGGTCGGGATTGACCGCATGGCCGCAGTCGAGCGCCAACACCATGCGATGGACTTTCAGCTTGCCGTCGGGACTGACCGAGACCTCGGCAACCGCCGCCGAGTAGCTGCCGTAGCCCATGAACTGGGCGATACCGCGATGGACCCCCGGAGGCAACGGCTTGCCCCAGTCGCCCTTCTCGGCCGCCGCATTGAGCACAGCGAGATGCTTCGGATGGTTGCGCATGAGGGCCCGGCGGAACTCGAGCGAGTCCTTGCCGGCCGCGCGCGCCACCTCCTCGATGAAGCACTCCATGTAGACGCCGTTCTGGTTGGTGTTGACGCCGCGCCAGGGCCCGACCGGCACGTGCGTGTTGCGCATCGCGTATTCGATCAGCAGGTTCGGCACCGTGTAGCCGAGCTGCGCGTCGCCCGGCTCCTCGTACCATCCCTGCAGCTGCCGCTTGTCCTTGCCGCCGACGATGCCGGCCGGATTCAAGGTCGCGTTGATCGACTGCCCGGACACCCGAACGTGCAGCCCGACCAGGTTGCCGGCGGCATCGAGTCCGGCGGACATCCGGCACTGGGAGACGGGGCGGTAGAAATCGTGCGCCATGTCCTCCTCGCGGCTCCAGATCAGCTTGATCGGAGTCCCGGGGAATTCCTTGGCGATCGCCGCCGCCTGGCGCGTGTAGTCCTGGATGCCGCCGCGCCGGCCGAAGCCGCCGCCCAGGATGGTCTTGTGCACCTCGCACTTGCTGATGTGGACGCCCGACGCCTCCGACAGCGCGGCGAGCGAGGCCTCGGCATTCTGCGTTGCGACCCACACCTCGGCGCGGTCGGCCGAGATGCGCACCGTGGCGTTCATCGGCTCCATGGTGGCGTGGGCGAGGAACGGCGTGCCGTAGACCGCCTCGACCTTCTTCGCCGCCCCGGCAATCGCCTTGAGCGCTTCGCCATTCTGGCGCTCGCCGTTGGTCGCCTGCGCGGTCAGGCCTTCCTTGAGCTCCTCGGCGATGGCCGTGCTGGTGCGCCCGCCGTTGCCCTTCTCGTCCCACACGATCGGCAGCGCATCGAGCGCGACCTTGGCGCGCCACCACGTGTCGGCGACGACCACAACCGCGCTCTCGCCCACCTTGACGACCTTGCGTACGCCGGGCATGCCGGCGACCTTGGCCTCGTCGTAGCTCTTCACCGTGCCGCCGAACACCGGGCAATCCTTGATCGCGGCGCACAGCATGCCCGGCAGCTTCACGTCGATGGCGTATTCCAGGCTGCCGTTGAGCTTGGGCGCGGTATCGAGCCGCTTCACCGGTTTGCCGGCGACCTTCCAGTCCTTCGGATCCTTGAGCTTGATCGCCTTCGCGTCCGGCGGGGTAAGCTGGGCCGCGGCCGCGGCGACCTTGCCGTAGGTGGTCTTGCGCCCCGACGCCGCGTGGGTGATCACGCCGTCGGCAACGGTGAGCTCGCCGACCGGCACCTGCCATTCGTTGGCCGCCGCCTGCAGCAGCATCATGCGCGCGACCGCACCGCCGCGGCGCACGTAGTCCTGCGAGACGCGGATGCCGCGGCTGCCGCCGGTCGACATCTCGCCCCACACGCGCTTGCGCGCGAGGTTCTGCCCGGCGGTGATCGACTCGGTCGTCACCTTGTTCCAGTCGCACTCGAGCTCCTCGGCGACCAGTTGGGCGAGGCCGGTCAGCGTGCCCTGCCCCATCTCCGAGCGCGCGATGCGGATCACGCAGGTGTCGTCCGGCCGGATCAGCACCCAGGCGTTCACCTCGGTGCCGGCCGCGCCCTGCGCGGCCGCCGGCGTGACGGCGCCGACAGAGAATCCGAGCGCCAGCCCGCCGCCTGCCGCGGCCGAGCCGACGATGAAATTTCGGCGTGAAAGCCGTGCGATGATTTCGTTCATGACAGACCCCCGAAGCCTAGAGCGTGGAGCGCGGCGAAGCGGGCGCAATCGATGGCCCGGCGTCGGCGGTGCTGTTGGCCGCCATGTGCACGGCGGTGCGGATGCGCTGGTAGGTCCCGCAGCGGCAGATGTTGGTCATCGCCTCGTCGATATCGGCGTCGCTCGGCTTCGGCTTGGCCTTGAGCAAGGCCGCGGCCGCCATGATCTGGCCGGACTGGCAGTAGCCGCACTGAGGCACGTCGACCGCGGCCCATGCCCGCTGCACCGGATGCGACGAGTCGGCGGAGAGCCCCTCGATGGTGACGATGCGGTCGCTCTCCTTGACGTCGCCGAAGCGGATCGCGCACGAGCGCACCAGCACGCCGTCGATGTGCACCGAGCAGGCGCCGCATTGCGCGACGCCGCAACCGTATTTGGTGCCGGTCAGCCCCACCTGCTCGCGAATGACCCAGAGGAGGGGCGTATCGGCCTCCGCCTGCACGTCATGCGTCCTGCCATTGATGTTGAGTCTCGCCATGTCGCCGACCTCCCAGGTTTGCCGTCAGGACGCACTCACATCCGCCGCTGCGAAATCGGCTGGCGCCACCTGTCCGGCTCGCATCAGCATAATAAACCCGTGCGGCCGGAGCGGCGTCCTCCGAGCGCGGCCCGATCACGTCTTCGTGACGGGCGGCGTCTGCGATGATCGTGCGGCAGCAGGGCTTGCAAAGCCTCAATCCCTTCCTTTGGCGGCCCATTCGTCGGCGAGGTTCTCCAGCTGGATGCGGAAATGCGCGGCGATCTGCGCGGCGCCGCGCTCGCCCGAGCGGCCGCGCGATGCCGCATATTGGGAATAGGTCACCCGATCGCCGATGATCTGGCGCAGGAAGCGCGCGCCGACTACGCCGATCGCACGCTCCACCCGACGCATCAGCGCGCGGAGCCTTTGCGCGTCCTCCAGGCCGCGACCGATCGCCTCTTCGTGACGGGTGGCCGGGTCGACCCGGTCGCGCTCGGTCCATTGGCCGCCCGGCCCGATCCGGCTCACCTTCTCGAATGCCAGCTGGAGCGTGCGGCCGGCCCGATATGCCGCCTCGCTGATCAGCCCCTTGCTGCGCTCGAGCTCGAGCAGGTCGGTGCGCCGGTTGATCGTCGCCAGCACGCGCGCGCGGGCATCGAACGGGTCCGGCACGGCGCCGATCGCGATCGCGATGTTGCTCGAGCGCGGTGGAACGGCGACGCCGTTCGCCGGCATCGCGGCGTCGGGTGGCGGCACCGCCTGTCCGCCGCGGAACGCGTAGCGCCCGTGGCTGCGCCGGCCCTGCGTGCGTTTCTGATCGACCATTCTCGTCTCCCGTTTCGGCGATGCGTGCCGCTCGTGCGGATGCATCGGCCTAACACGAGCGGACCGGCGAACCGGCCGACTGCGGCGCCCGGGCGAGCCGTAATCCCCAGATTGATTTCCGATTTTCAGGAAAGGGCAAAAGGGCGAATAGGGGAGGCGAAGGCGGGTACCTGGCGCTATTCGCTATTCGCTATTCGCCCTCCTCCGGGAACCCCGCCCTGCCTTGCGCGTTTAAATCGCGGGAGGGCACCAGGAGCGCCCGCGATGCCCTTCCTGCTCTACGTCGTCTACCCGTGCGTGCTGTGGTCGGCCTGGTTCGAGCAGGTCACCGGATGCGCGCCTCCCTTCATCCAGAAAGACGCGAGCTGATCGCCGCGAGGAGCGCCATGAACATGCCAGCGAATCAGACGGATGAGCGCCGAACCGCCAGCAGCATCATCCTGTGGGGCGGCTTTTTCGGCATTCTGCTGGCGGTGGTCGTGATCATCGCCGCCCTGCGGATGGCGCCGGAGGCGCAGGTCAAGAGCAATGCGAGCGACCAGCCGAACCAGCCGGCGACGAGCTCGACCGACCGGAGCACGGTCGGCGCGGGCGGCGGCAATACCGGATCGAGCGGCAATGCGACGCGACAGGGTTCCGGGGCGCCGGGCTCCGGAAAGGGATCACCCACCGGCAGCAGCACCAGCGTGCCGGGCAGCAATCCGGCCGGCCACGAGGATACGACCAGCACCGGCACCCGCTAGGAATGCGAATAGCGAATGGCGGGTAGCGAATCCTTGGCCGACGGTCCTCCTGTTCGCTATTCGCCTTACAGGAACCGGCTCGGCCACAGCATGGTGCGCCACATGTGCGCGGACGGGCTCGAGTCGAGGCCGAGCCCCTCCTTCGGCTGCCTGAAATTCCGCCCGATGATGTCGACGAAATCGTCCAGGCTCACCTTGGCGTTCGGGTCGAACGAGTAGATGTCGTTGAGCGTGATCAGGCGCGACGTCATGTAGTAGCGGTGATTGCGGGCGCGCTCGTACTCCGCCTTGATGTACGGCTCGGGCTCGTAATCGGGGCCGAAGAACTTCACGTACAGCTCGGGGTACTTGTAGCCGACCAACTCGTCGGGGAAGAAGCGCAGCGCCTGGTGCGCACGCACCGCCCAGCTCACCTCCTCGTCCACATAGGGCTCGATCATCTGCGCACCCCAGTAGCCGTGATCGCAGCGGATGAAGCTCACCACGGCGAGGTCGTGCAGCAGGCACGCCGTGATCACCTTCTCGTCGTGGCCGGCCTTCAGCGCGTGGGTCGCGCTCTGCAGCAGGTGCGCGGTCTGGGCGAAGCGATGCTTGAAATAGTCGACCAGTGTCGGCTTCTCCGGCATCTTGGGCAGGCGCGGATCCTCGCCCATCAGCATGTACTTGCCCGGGTTCTTCGCCATCAGCGCGGCGCCGCCCTCCATCTCCACCTTGCCGTCGACCAGATTGCACAGCACCGAGCGGGTCACGATGTGCTCGAGCTCGTGCATCATGTGCTCTTCGAGCGCATCGGCGCGCTCCGACAGGGTCATGGCCTGGCCGTTGGTGTGGGGTTGCATGAGAGGTCCTCTGCTGCGGACAGCGTCCGCCTTTCTACACCGGATTTGGCCCCCGCGGAACGGGCATCAGTTGGTCAGTCCGATCGAGCGCAGCGCCTCCTTCCATTTCGCCGAATTCGGCGGCGAGGAAGCGCGCAAAGGCGACGTCGTCCAGGTAGGCGGTGTCGACGGCGAGCTGGCGCACGCGCGCCTGCACGTCGGGGACGGCGAGGATCGCCTTGACCTCCCCCGACAGTCGCTTGATCGCCGCCTCCGGCGTCCCGGCCGGCGCGAACAGCCCGATGAATCCGCCCTCGCGGCCGAATCCCGCAACCCCGGCTTCGGCGATGGTCGGGACGTTCGGGACCAGCGCGCTGCGCACGCTGGATGTGACGCCGAGCGCGAGCAGGCCGCCCGACTGGATGTGCGGATAGGCGGAGGTGAGGTCAACGCACGCGACGGTGATCTGCCCGCCCAATACGTCGGTCACCGTCGGCGCGCTGCCGCGGTAGGGCACATGGACCAGGTTGGCGCCGGTCGCCTGCCGGAGCAGCTCCATGGCGAGGTGCTGGCCGGAATTGACCCCGGTCGAGCCGTAGCTCACCCCGTTGGGGTTCTGCTTCGCCCGCGCGATCAGCTCGGCGATCGATTTCGGGCCGCTCTGCGGGTTGGCGACGACCACGATCGGGATGTCGATCAGCTTGGCGATCGGCGCGAGGTCGCGCAGCGGATCGAGCGGCGGCGCGTTCGGCATATGCGGGCCGATCACCAGCGCGCCGGTGGCGCCGACCGCCAGCGTATCGCCATCGGCCGGCGCCTTGGCGAGCGTCATGAGGCCGAGCGAGCCGCCCGCTCCGGGCTTGTTTTCCACCACGATCTGGCGGTTGAGCCGGGCCGCGAGCTCAGTCGCGACGATTCGGCTGATGCCGTCGGCCGACGCGCCCGGCGCGAACGGCACGATGATCTGCATGGACTTCTGCGTCTGTGCCGCCGCCGAAGCGGACAGCAGCAACGCTGCGAGGAGAACGAGCCGCCGGATCATGATGCGCTCCTGTGATGAAGTCTTCGCGCCATCCGCGTCATGTCAGGCTATCGCTTTGCGCTCCCGATCGCGACCGGATTTTCCCCCCGACGGCGATCGCCACCGCCACCGCCCCATCCCATTTTCCAATGGCGTGGCGCACGGTCGAGTGGTCGCGCCCGCCGAAGCGGCGGCCGATCTCCGGCAGCGACTGGCGGGTCACGCGCCGCGCCAGCGTCATGGCGATGTGGCGCGCCACGACGACGCGGCGGGCGCGCGACGGCGAATCGATGTCCGCGCGGGTGACGCTGAAAATCCGGCACACCGCGCGCTTGATCTGCGCGATGGTCGGCGCGGCGCCTTGCTCGAGGGCAACGACGGCGACGATCGCCGCCACGGCACGGATATGCGCCGCGTCGTCGGCATTCGCATCGACATGCCAGGCCGATCCCTCGCCGTGCGGCGGCACGGCCGGCGGATCGAGCCGCGCGCGGATCGCCGCATAGTGGGCGACCAGCATGGCGCGCGTGTCGGGCGACGCGAGCCTCACGCCGTCTCTCCGCCGCCGGCCGGCGGCGGGCGTCGCGGGGCCAGGAACTCCTCCGCGGCGAGCGGAATGCGCTTCGCCTCAGCATAGTCCATGAGGGCGCGGTGGTGGCGCTGCGGGATGAGCCCGCCGGTGCCGCCGCGCTCGCGGGCATATTGCCAGCGATAGGGCGCCGACGCGGCGGTGCCGCAGATGTGGGCGACGGCGGTTTCGCCGCCAAGTTTGGTGATGATGCTGCGTGCTGGGTCCATGCGGAATACTTTCCTGCAGGCCAGGACAGGAGTCAAGCACTTTTCTGAAATTCAGCATTGCTATTTTTCCGATTTTCAGGAACACTGCCGGCATGGGTGAGCTTGATTGGATCCTCCAAGGCCTGGAGAAGCCCGGCAAGACGCGGTCCGGCCTCGCGGCGGCGCTCGGCAAGGCGCCGTCCGCCGTGACCGACCTGCTGCAGGGCAAGCGCCAGCTCAAGGCGAGCGAGATCAAGACCGTCGCGGGCTACCTCGAGGTGGCGGCGCCGTCGTTTTTCGGCACGACCCGGGTGGTGGGGCAGGCCGGCGCGACGCCGGACGGCGCCGTGATGTATGCCAGCGGCCAGGGCGATTACGGCGAGGCGGTGATGCCGCCGGGCGCCACCAAGGACACCGTGGCGGTGGAGATCGTCGGCGATTCGATGCGCGGGGTCGCGCCCGACGGCTGGCTCGTCTACTACGACGAGGTGCGCGACCCGCCGACCCCCGACATGCTCGGGGAATTGTGCGTGGTCGGCCTCGCCGACGAGCGCGTCCTCATCAAGTACCTGCACAACGGGCGCGGGCCCGGCCTGTTCGACCTCGAAAGCGTGTCGGCGCCGATCATGCGCGACATTCCGGTCCTGTGGGCCGCCATGGTCACCGCGCTCATCCCGGGGCGCGCGGCGGGGCGCATGATTCGCCGCGAGGCGCGCCGGGCCGCGCCACGCCGCGGGCACGGCCGACGCAAGCGCGCACCGGCGAGGAAGCCGAAGCGGAAGTGAGGGGGCTGTCCGGCCTCATCGTCAGGCCCTCGCACGGCCTCATCCTGAGGAGCACGTACGCCTCTTTGGCGGACGTGCATCTCGAAGGAGGAGGCCGCTGCTGAGTCGCCGTGGCCGCCCTCTCCTTCGAGACGCGTCCGCGAAGAGCGGACGCTCCTCAGAATGAGGGCGGAGGATAGGTCCGCTTCCATCTGCGTCTACGATTTTCTGTTTTTCGAAACTTTTTTTGTTGCCCCGCTTCTGGATTTAGGAAACAAGGCCTCCATCCGCGGAGAGCCCCTTGTCCCCACCCCTTTACCCCGCTCCCGAACCGCCGTCCGTCTCGCCTGCCGTGGCGCGGGCGACCGAGCGGATCGCGCGCGCCTTCGCCAACCCGGACGGCGGCACGCTGCGGCGTACCCGCGATGCATTGGCGCTCGGCGCCGCCCATCCGGCGCTCCGCGCGCGCTACGGCGACTGGGCCGGCGACGCGCTCGATCGCCGCCTCGATCTTGCCGGCGCGATGGTCGTGCTGGAGCGGGCCTTTCGGGCGGAACGCGGGCGGCACGAGCAGAGTCGTCGCACCTGGGGCACCTCGATCCGGCCGCGGCTCGCGCTGATGATTCTCGGCGAGCTCCGCCTGATCGCGCGCTTTCTGCGCCGGCATGCGGAGCCGCGATTTCCCGAGATTCTCGACCAGCTCGCGACGCCGGTCGGGCGCCCGATCGCCGCCTCCACCCGCGCCACGGCGGCCCGAGCCGGCCCGGTCTTGGCGGCCCGGCTCCCAGAAATGCCCAATTGATGTATCATTCACCGGCGTGCGGTTCCGTCATCCGCGTGGGCCGTGAGATGGCTGGAATCGGGGGACATCTCATTGGGTCTGACGCTCCGGCTCATCCTGCTGGCGATCATGGCGGCTGCCCCGGCGGTCGCGATCCAGATTTGGAACGAGTACGACCTGCGGCGCGTGCGCATGGCGGACGTCCGCGAGCAGGTCCTGCGGCTGGCGCGATCCGAGACCGCGGAGATCGACCGGATCGTCGAAGGCGCGCGCCAATTCCTGGTGGCGCTCGCCCAGCTTCCGCAGGTGAAGGACAAGGACCCGGCGGGCTGCAACGACCTGCTGACGCGGATCAGCAAGAACTATCGTGCCTATCGGGCGCTGATCGCGGCCGATCGCGACGGCGCGGTGTTCTGCAGCAGCATCGGGCCGGGGCCGCCCATTGCGGACCGCGCCTATTTCAGGCGCGCCATGGAGACCGGCGATTTCGCCGTCGGCGAGTATGTGATGGGGCGCGGCACCGGCTCGGCGGGCCTGCATTTCGCCTACCCGTTGCACGACGATGCCGGCAACGCGGCCGGCGTCATTGCGGCGGCGCTCGATCTCGACTGGTTCGCCGACCGTCTCAAGGAGAAGATGCCGGCGAATGCGGCGCTCAACGTCATCGATCGCAACGGCACCATCCTGGTGCGCTTCCCCAACAACGAGGCGTGGCGCGGGCAGCCGGTGCCGCCGCAGTTCCGCTGGATCATCCAGTCCCCGGAGCCCAGCGTGACCGAAGTGATCGGGCTCGACGGCGTGAAGCAGATCCTCGGCTACATTCCGATTCCGGCGTCGGAAAGCGGGCTCCATGTCGGCGTCGCACGCGAGTGGGATGCGGTCTTCGCCGATCTCAACCGCGCCAGCCAGCGCGCGCTGGTGCTGATCGGGCTCGGGCTGATCCTGTCGTTTCTCGTCGTGTGGTTCTGGGGCGAGTACGGCATCAAGGGCCCGATCGAGAACCTGCTCGGCGCCGTCGAAAGCTGGCGCTCGGGCTACTACGCGAGCTCCGGCACCGCGTGGGGCCGCTCGGAGCTCGGCCGTCTCGGCCAGGCGTTCGACGACCTGGCGCAGACCGTCGCCGACCGCGAGCGCCGGCTGGTGCAGAGCGAGAGCCGGCTCAAGGAGCGTGAGCGTTACCTGTCGGTGGTGCTCGACCGCGTACCGGCCGGCATCATGCAAACCGGGTCGGACGGCCGGTATCTCTTCGTCAACCGGGGCTTCTGCGAGCTCACCGGACGCTCGCGCGAGGAGCTCACCGGCCTGCCGTTCGAAGCCATCACCCATCCCGACGACGTCGCCGCGAACGTCGAGCTGTTCGCGCGCGCGACCAGCACCGGAGTGCCCTACTCGTTGCGCAAGCGCTACATCCGGCCGGACGGAACGATCGTGTGGACCGAAGTGACGGTTACGCGCCTGGACGACCCCGAGGGCAGCGTGCTGTCGATCGCCGTCGACCTGACCGAGCGCCGGCACGCGGAGAACCAGCAGGCGCTCCTCGTCAACGAGCTCAATCACCGGGTCAAGAACACGCTCGCCTCGGTCCAGGCGCTCGCCCATATGACCAAGCGGCACGCCGGCTCGATCGACGACTATTATGCGGCCTTCTCCGACCGCTTGAAGGCGCTGTCCAATACCCACAACCTGTTGACCAGCGGACTGTGGGAGCACGTGCCGCTGATCGATCTGGTGACGTCCGAGCTCACCCCCTACGCGGCCGACCTGTCGTCGCGCGTGACGATCCGCGGCGATCCCGTGCGCTTCAAGCCCGCCGACGCGCTCGCGCTCGGCATGGTGTTCCACGAGCTCGCCACCAACGCCGCCAAGTATGGCGCGCTGTCGACGCCGAACGGGCACGTCGAGGTGAGCTGGACCATCGCCGCCGGCACCGACGGTCGCTGCCTTACGCTGCAGTGGCGCGAGCAGGGCGGGCCGGCCGTGTCGGAGCCGACGGCCAAGGGCTTCGGATCGCGCCTGATCGAGGAATCCGTCAAGGCCTTGCGTGGAACGATCGAGATGCGCTTCGATCCGGCCGGCCTGCAATGCTGCATCCGCATGCCGCTGCCCGAACAGGAAAGCGTCGACGTATAGAGGATCTCGTGATCCTTCACTCGACCGCCCTTTCTTCCGGCCACATGTCGGCCGCGGGTTTGCCGGTTCGTCCTTGATGCGCCCACAAAAGGAAACGACATGCACTACGCCATACTATGCTACCACTCCGAGGATGAGGTCTGCGCCTGGACCAAGGAGGAGGACGATGCCGTCATGGCGAAGCTGGCCGGCGTGCATGAGAAGGCAGCGAGGGCTGGCCAACTTGGGCCGGTCGCCCGGCTGATGCCGACGACGGCTGCGACGACGGTGCGAAACAATCACGAACGGCCCCTGGTGATCGACGGGCCGTTTGCCGAAACCAAGGAGCAGCTGCTCGGCTTCTATGTGGTCGATTGCGGCTCGCTCGAAGAGGCGCTCGCGCTCGCGCGGGACCTCGGCGAGGCAAACCCCGGTGGGGCGTACGAGGTCAGGCCGATCGCGTTGTTCCTCCCCGGGGTCGCCCGGACGTGACCGCTTTCGCGTGAATCGGGCGGCATTTTCGCATGTCCCTGGCGCCGTATGTCAGGACGGTGCGGTTCGCATCCCC
This sequence comes from uncultured Alphaproteobacteria bacterium, assembly GCA_963777755.1. Taxonomy (GTDB): domain Bacteria; phylum Pseudomonadota; class Alphaproteobacteria; order Rhizobiales; family Xanthobacteraceae; genus DATFWC01. Next base: position 44,528 of record CAVZSC010000031.1, on the reverse strand, counting down.
ATCGTGGGTCGCCAAAAAAAATTGAGCGTGCCGTCGGGACGCCGCCGTGTCGTTCGTCCTTGGGACGAGCCTCACCACCGAGGGAGCCCGCGATGTCTCACTCTCTGATCGCTGCCGATCGTCGCACCCACTGCCGGATCGTGGCGGTGGCATTGGCCGGCGCCCTGAGCCTCGTCGTTGTTGGAATCGCCGCATCGCCGCCGCAGTCCGACGCTTCAATCGCGCTCGCGCGCGCTGGCACGCCGGTCCTCAAGGTCGGCAAGCCGGCGATCTCCGCCACCGCCGGCGCGCCCCTCATGCGATGACATCCCATGGCCAAAGTCGTCTTCACGCAAAATGTCCAGCGCCACGTGGAATGCCCGGAGGCGCAAGCCGCGGGTGTGACCGTGCGCGAGGTGCTGGACAACGTGTTCCGCGAGAACCCGCAGGCGCGCGGCTATGTGCTCGACGACCAGTCGGCGCTGCGCCGGCACATGACGATCTTCGTCGACGGAAAAATGATCCGCGATCGCGCGCGGCTGACCGACGCCGTGGCTGAGACCAGCACCATCTACGTGTTCCAGGCTTTGTCAGGAGGCTAGAGGATGAACGACACGCTTCTCGTTTCGACCCGCAAGGGATTGTTCACGGTCGCGCGCAAGGGACAGCAGTGGGAGATCGCGGGCGCCGACTTTCTCGGCGACAACGTCACCCTCACGCTCACCGACCCGCGCGACGGGCGCCGCTATGCGGCGCTCGACCATGGGCATTTCGGCGTCAAGCTGCATCGCTCGACCGCGAACGGGCGGGCCGGCGCCGGCTGGGAGGAGATCGCCGTGCCGGCCTATCCGCCGAAACCGGAAGGCTACGAGGAGAACGACATGTGGGGTCGGCCGCTCAACTGGAGCACGACGCGCATCTGGGCGCTCACCGCGGGCGGCGCCGACGAGCCCGGGGTCCTCTGGTGCGGTACGCTGCCGGGCGGCCTGTTCCGTTCGCGCGACCATGGGCAGAGCTGGGAGATGATGCGCGCGCTGTGGGATCATCCGCAGCGCCGGCAATGGATGGGCGGTGGCGCCGACCTGCCGGGCATCCATTCGATCTGCGTCGACCCGCGCGATGCGCGGCGCGTGTGGACCGCGGTGTCGACCGGCGGCATCTGGCGCACCGAGGACGCAGGCGCCAGCTGGGCGCTCATCGGCGAGGGCATGCGCGCCGAGTATGCGCCGCCCGAGCAGACGCACGATCCGATCGCCCAGGACGTGCACTGCCTGGTGCAATGCCCGTCCGCGCCCGAGCGCATGTGGGTGCAGCACCACAACGGAATCTTCGTCTCCTCCGACGAGGGGCGCACGTTCTCCGAGGTGACGAATGTGGATCCGTCGGTGTTCGGCTTCGCGGTCGCGGTGCATCCGCGCAAGCCCGACACCGCGTGGTTCGTTCCCGAGATCAAGGACGAGAAGCGCATCCCGCGCGACGGGCGGCTGGTCGTCACCCGCACGCGCGACGGCGGCAAGAGCTTCGAGACCCTGAGCAAGGGCCTGCCGCAGTCGCACGCCTACGACGTCGTCTATCGCCATGCGCTCGCGCTCGACGCGAGCGGCGAGCGCCTCGCCTTCGGCTCCACCACCGGCGGTCTGTGGGTGAGCGAGGACCAGGGCGACAGCTGGACGTGCGTGACCCATACGCTACCGCCGATCTACGCGGTGCGATTCGGTTGATGGGGGCGAGCAACAGGAGACGAGCCATGATCCGAGTGAGTGCATTTCGCTGGGTTCCGCCGTTCGCCCAAGGGCTGGTGCGCGACTTTCGCGTGCGCTGGGCGCTCGAAGAGGCGGGGCTCGCCTATGAGGAGCGGTTGATCGGGCCGGAGGACCAGGCCAGTGCGGACTATCGTGCGCTGCAGCCGTTCGGGCAGGTGCCCGCGTACGAGGAGGACGGGCTCACGCTGTTCGAGTCCGGCGCCATCGTGCTGCATATCGCCGAGCGTTCGGAGGCGCTGATGCCGTCCGATCCAGCTGGACGGGCCCACGCCAGGACCTGGATGTTCGCGGCCCTGAACACGATCGAGCCGCACGTCCTGAATCTCGCCGCGATCGACTTATTCAACGCCGACAAGGCGTGGGCGAAGGAGCGCCGCCCGGAGGCGCTGAAGCTGGTGCAGACGCGGCTCGCCAGTCTGTCCGACCGGCTCACGGGCCGCGACTACCTGGAGGATCGCTTCACCGCGGCGGACCTCCTGATGACCACGGTGCTGCGCATCCTGCGCAATACGGCACTGCCCGCCGACCTGCCGGCGCTCGAGGCCTATCGCCAGCGCTGCGAGGCGCGGCCCGCATTCGCCCGCGCGATGGGCGCCCACATGGCGCCGTTCGCCGTGCACGCGCCGCAGGCGGCGTAGTCCTGGCGACATTGTCGCCGCCCGGCTCCGGGCGTATACGGCCCGGATGAGCGAACAGCCCACCGCCGGAGCGCCGCTGCCCTCGGCCGATCCGGACGCCGAATGTCCGCGCTGCGGCAAGCCGCCGGCGCTGTGCGTGTGCGAGGGAATCGCGCGGATCAACAACAAGGTGTCGCTGCTCATCCTGCAGCACCCGCAGGAGCAGGATCGCGACCTCGGCACCGCGCGGCTCACGGCGCTGCATTTCGCGGACGCGCAGCTCAGGATCGGCCTGTCGTGGCCGAGCCTCACCCGGATCCTCGGCCGCGCAGTCGATCCGCAGCGCTGGGCGATCCTCTATCTCGGTTCGGTCAGGGCCGCTGCGGTCCTGCCTGATCGCGACATCGTGGTGGTGAACCGGAACGGCAACGCCGTCGATCATCAGGATGCGGCGCTGCGCGAGATCGAGGGCATCATCCTGCTCGACGGCACCTGGAGCCAGGCCAAGGCGCTGTGGTGGCGCAACGCCTGGATGCTCAAATGCAAGCGCGTGGTGCTCGGGCCGAAGCGCCCGTCGCGCTACGGCAAGCTGCGGCGCGAGCCCCGTGGCGACGGGCTCTCGACCATCGAGGCGGCGGCCATGCTGCTGGCGCGGCTCGAGCGCAAGCCGGAGATCGAGACCGCGCTGTGCGCGAGCTTCGAGCGCCTGCTCGCACGCTATCGCCAGGCGCACCCTGCGTCGGGGGGCGGGCGTCGGCGGTGATCGCCCCGCGCGTTGTCGCCGCCCGGCTTGACCGGGCGGCCCAGTAACAACCAGCCGCACTGCTTAGGCACTGTCGATACGATTCCCGGTTTCAAGTTCAGGATTTCCCCCGATGGGCCGGGCTTACTGGGTCGCCCGGTCAAGCCGGGCGATGACACCGTGATGTATCGAAATCGTCAATTCATCAGCCCCTGCCGCGTCAGCCAGTCGTTGATCCGCCCGGCGATCTCGTCGGAGTTGCGATCCATCATCAGCATGTGGGTGTTGCCCTTGATGCCCATCGCCGGCAGGTCGAACACGTCCGCCGTGACGCCGGCCGCGGCGAGCGCCGCGCGATAGCGGTTCGGCGCCACCACGACACGCTGCCAGGCCTGGTTCTTGTCGAGGTAGTCGCCCCAGACGACGAGATGGGGCACGCCCTTGAGCTTGGTCAGGTCGACCTTGGCCGGATCCGGCGCCCCCGACGGCTCGACCGCCACCAAGGCCTTGATCTTGTCGGGCGCGTTGAGCGCTGCATTGAATCCGAAATTGCCGCCCTGGCTGTGCACGACGACGATGCACGGGCAGACCTTCTGCACCAGCGCGTCGTACGCCTTCTGCGTGGAGGCGTCGTTGGTCAACCAACGCGGCACCCCCTGCTTGGCGAACTGGTCGAACGCCTCGATGGGAAACTGCTGCCCGTCGAACGCGACGCGCTGGCCGCCGACCTCGTAGCTCGGCCCGATGCGGAACAGCTCCCACGCCTCCTTCTTGGTGCGGAACATCGGCTCGCTCTTGAAGACCTCCGGGTAGCGTGCCCAGCCGGCGCGTCCGCGCTCCACCGCATCCGACACGTAGACGTCGTAGCCGGCGTTGAGAAACCATTGCTGCCAGCCCGGCTTGCCGTCCGGCTTCGTTTCCCAGGTGACTCCGCTGAGGCCGCCGCCATGCCATAGCAGGATCGGCACCCTGCCCTTCGGCTGGGTGAGCTTCACATACTGCACGTACATCTGCTCGACCTCGAACTCGCCGTTCGGATCGACCTTGATCGCCGGCATGCCGGCGCTGAACACGACGTCGCGCGTCGGCATCCCGCTCAGGGCCTCGCTGCGGCCGCCGACGTGAAAGCTGCCGACCTCCTTGACCATGTAGTCGGCCGCCGCCGGCAGCGCGGCGGTCGTGGCGAACAGCGATGCAAGCAGGAGCGTCTTGGTCGCACGCATCATCTCCTCCCATCTGTTGTTGAGTGCCGACATCGTCGGACGATCGCCGGGGCTTGGCAACTCATCACGCCTGACGACATCGGCACGAGGGCGGCCACACGGGTCGCCCCTCCGATGGGCTTGGTCCCAGCCTCTTGCAGGGGCACCCTGGTGGGCGCCCTCTTCAGTCAGCGCCATCACCGCTGCGGGCGGCTCTTCGCCCACTCAGTGTATTTCCTCGCCTTGGCGTGGGTGTCGGCGAAATACTTGGCGTAGTCCTCGCCCACCATGACCTTGATGGCGAGGCCCTGGCTCTCCAACTTGCTGACGTGCTCGGGATCGTCCATCGCCTTCCTCAGGACGTCGCGCAGCTTGCCCACGATCGGCTCGGGCATGCCCTTGGGACCAGCGATGCCGCGGGTGGAGTTCGACATGACGGTCGGATAGCCGAGCTCCTTCATGGTGGGAACGTCGGGCAGGAACTTCGAGCGCACGTCGTCCAGCACGGCGAGCGCGCGCACCTCGCCCGATTTCACCCGCGTCATGATGCTGCCCACGTTGTCGAAGGCCGCGTCGATGTTGCCGCCCATGATCTCCTTGAACTGCGTGGCTCCACCGTCCAGGTGCACGAGGCGGAACACGGTGCCGGGCGCTGCTTCCTCGGTCATCAGGATGGCGAGATGATCGTCGGAGAGGATGCCGGTGGTGGCGGTGCGGATGGTGTTGGGCGCCTTCTTGGCGGCGTCGATCAGGTCCTGCACCGTCTTGTAGGGGCTGTCCGCCCGCACCCAGATCGCGCCCGGGTCGAGCACCTGGTTGATGATCGGGGTGAAGTCCTTCTCGGTGAAGATCGCCTTGCGCTCGGGGTCGAGGATTACCGTGTTGGTCGCCGGCAGGTTGATGAAGCCGATGTAATGGCCGTCCGGCCGTTGGCGCACCATCTCGGTCCAGCCCACCTGGCCGCCGGCTCCGCCTTTGTTCACCACGATGATCGGCTGGCCCAGCATCTTCTCGGCGATCGATCCGACGATGCGCGCACCGATGTCGGTCGAGCCGCCGGGCGGGTAGGCGACCATCAGCTGTACGGGCTTGTTGGGAAAGTCCTGCGCAATGGCGCTGGTTGCGGCGAGCGACGCAACGGTTGCGGCAACTGCCGCCACGGCGATGACGATGCGGGTTGTCATGGACGCTCCTCCTTCTGGTTAGGGGCTTGATTCGCGCACCGCCGCCGGCATCCGCAGCGTGGAGCCGACGAGGACCAGGGCGGCGATCAGCAGCAGCGCGAGGCATAGCGGGCGCGTATAGAAGATCGAGAAGTCTCCGCCCGACATTTCGAGCGACGTGCGCAGCGATTTTTCGATGAACGGCCCGAGGATCAGCCCGAGCACCAGGGGCGCGACCGGCAGGTCGACCTTGCGCAGGGCGTAGCCGATCACGCCGCACGCGATCATGACGCCGACGTCGAACACGCTCTGTTGCAGGCTGTAGGCGCCGATCACGCAGAACAGAAGCGTTCCAACGCACACGTATTGATAGGGCAGATGCAGCAGGCGCGCCCACAGGCCGACGAAAGGCAGGTTCAGGATGACCAGCATGACGTTGCCGATCATGAAGCTTGCGATCACCGCCCAGACGAGGTCGGGACGCTCCTTGAACAGGAACGGGCCCGGGGTGAGGCCGTTGATGATGAAGGCGCCCATCAGCACGGCGATGGTCGGCGAGCTCGGGATGCCGAGCGTCAGCAACGGGATCATCGCCGCGTTGGCGTAGGCGTTGTTGGCGGTCTCCGGTGCGGCCACGCCTTCGATGGCGCCGTTGCCGAACTTCTCGGGCGTGCGTGACAATCGTTTCTCGAGCACATAGGCCACGAAGGTCGGAATGATGGCGCCGACGCCGGGGATCAGGCCGAGGAAGAAGCCGATGCCGGTGCCGCGGCCGATCGCCCCGAGCGAGCGGCGCCATTCCTCGCGCGAGGGCAGGAGCGAGCTGAGGTTGGTCTTGATCACCTGGCGGTACGGCCTCTCGACCGTGAACAGGATCTCAGCGACACCGAACAGGCCCATCACCACGGGAATGAAGCCCAGGCCGTCGTACAGGCTGGGGATGCCGAAGGTGAAGCGCGGCGCGCCGCGCACCGGGTCGATGCCGACCATCGCGATCAACAGCCCGAGCACCGCCATGACGAGGGCGGCGAGCAGCGACTGCCCGGCGAGGCCGGTGATCAGCGCCAACCCGACCAGCATCAGGGCAAAGAATTCGGGCGGGCCGAAGCTCAGCGCCAGCCGCGCGAGCGGCGGGGCGACGACGATCAGCGCGATCGTCGCCACGATGCCGCCGATGAACGAACCGATCGCCGCAATCCCCAGCGCGGTTCCGCCGCGGCCCTGCTTGGCCATCTGGTAGCCATCGATGCAGGTGACGACGGAAGCCGCTTCGCCCGGCACGTTGATCAGCACCGACGTGATGGTGCCGCCGTACATGGCGCCGTAGTAGATGGCGCTGAGCATGATGAGTGCGCCGGTCGGATCGAGCTTGAAGGTGAGCGGGATCAGGATAGCGGTGCCTGCCGCCGGTCCCAGCCCCGGCAGCACGCCGATGAGCGTGCCGAGCACGCAGCCGATCAAGGCGAAGCTGAGATTCTGCAGGCTCGCCGCCGCCGCCAGGCCCGTCAACAAATGCTGCAGCGTGTCCATGGTGTCAGACTCCGAGCAGACCGATCGGCAGCGGCACCCTGAGCCAGTAATAAAAGACGTGGAAGACGCCGAAGCTTCCCGCCAGCGCGGTGATGAGAATGGCGGCGGGCGAGCGCGCTCCGAGCGCAGCCAATAGCCCGGCGATGAACGCGAGCATCGTCAGCCGGAAGCCGAGCGGCTCGATCAGGAGGGCGGTGGCGCCGAGCGCGACGAGGACGCTTGCCGCCTGCAGCGCCGCATGCCGGTCAGGCAGGAAGTCGAGGGAAATGTCGGGGCTGCGCACGGTCTCGACCACGATCGCGAGCGTCAGCACGCTCCCGATCAGGCTCAGCCAGAACGGAAAGAAGCCGGGGCCGGGACCGAGGGCATCGATGAGCGAATAGTCGAGGGCAGTGACCAGGGCGGCCACGAAGAGGCCGAGCAAGCACACGCACGCTATGAGGCGCCCGCGCCGCACCGTTTCACTCCCCTGGGCCTTGTGTTGTTGTCGGACAGGAGCCTAACACGATCGACACGGTGGCGACAATCGATACCACAACCGAGCGGCCGCCCTTCGCTGCGTCCGCGCTGCCGGCAGCGTGGTCTCGGCAATGTGATGGCGTATTCACCCGGCGCAGAAGTAAGCTCGTCAGCCGGACCGCCGCAGTCGATCGGGCGCTGCGCATCCTTGCGCGGCCGGCGGCCTGAATGGTTCAGGACACGACCCTCATATCATGTCGATCTCGACCAACAGGAGAATGAACATGCGTCCTCTCCTCGTCTCCGCAGCGGTAGTCGGCTCCACGCTGTTCGCGGCCGCTCCCGTCCCGGCCCAGACTCCGCCTGCGGCATCGCCGCCGCCCGCACCGCCGCTTTTCGCAACCACCAAGGTGGAGGGGACCGACAATGTCTATGTCTTTCGCTATCAGGGCCACCAATCGATGTTCGTCGTGACGCCGGACGGCGTCATCGCGACCGATCCGATCGGCCTCGGCCGGCCCCAGGCCGTCACCACCTACATCGATGAGATCAAGAAGGTCACAAGCCAGCCGATCAAGTATGTGATCTACTCGCACAACCATTACGACCACATCACCGGCGGCAAGCCGTTCAAGGATCTCGGCGCCCGTTTCATCGCCCACAAGAATGCGAAGGCGCAGCTCGAGCGGCTCCAGCCACCCAACATCGTGCTGCCGGACGAGGTGGTCGACAACCAGCACACCCTCACGCTGGGCGGCACGACGCTGGAGCTCATGTATGTCGGGCGCAACCACTCGGACAACAGTCTCGTCATGCGGTTGCCGAAGGAGAAAATCATCTTTGCCGTCGACTTCGTTCCGGTCCAGGCCGTGTTCTGGCGCAGCATGCCGGACAGCTGGCTCGACGAATGGGAGACATCGCTGAAGCGCGTCCTGGCGATGGACTGGGAAAAACTGATTCCCGGTCATCCCGGCCCGGGCGGGCGCCTCGGCAACAAGCAGGATGTGCAGAACCTGCTGCAATACATGGCCGATCTCGCGGCCGAGGTGAAAAAGGTCGCGGATGAGGGCAAGTGCTACGATGCGGCGATGAAAGACGTGAAGCTGCCGAAGTACGAGTCATGGGGCAACTACGCCGCGTGGCTCCCGGGCAACGTGGAACGATACTGTTTCCTCTATCGCAGTGGATTCTGAAAGACGCAGAACTGTCTCGTTTTGCCTCCACCGCTTGTGCGAGAGGTGCGCCGCCGGCGGTGCGGCGCACGTTGCGGCCGACCTCCCAGCCCGCCCCCTGCAGCCCTTGGAGGAACGCAGCGAGGCGGGCCTGCGCTTCCAGGTCGTCACCACTGCTGTGCATGAGCACGCCGACCCGCCGCACGAGCTCGGACTGATGCGCCCGTGCCGTCACCGGCCATGCTGCCGCGCTGCCGAGCAGCCCGATGAACTACCGCCGCCTCATGCCGTGCCTCCCCTGAAAGCGCACCGGCAGCGTTTGCGGAGTATTCGCTTTTTTTCACTGGCCGAAACGCCAAACCATATAGTGGCACTGCCATAGCAACGTGAGCGATACGTTCTGTGTCCTGGAGGGCCATCTTCGGCTCTTCTTGCAGAATCCGAAGCAGGAGATCCGGCTGGACGTCGGCGAAAGCTATGCGGTGGCGGCAGGTCGTCCACGCTACTCCGAACTGCGGACATCGAGCAGAAAGGCTGAAACATCCATGATGTGCCACGAGCCGACATCGCCGGCTCGACAATATCAGGACCGGCTATCGCGTCGCCGTCGCGCCAGTCGAAGCACTATCAGAACAATAATCGCCGCAACGTCCAAAACAGCAGCAAGGACGAGCGGAGCGCTGGGTTCACCGGTGGCGTCACGCAAAATACCTGCAACCGGCCCCCGCGTAGCATTCCCTGCGGATGTCGGCCTTCGGACAGACAGCCCCTGGCAACTGGTGCACTATGGCCATTGCCGAGGCCCACCGGTGCAGCCCATAGCCCTTTCGTTGCAACCAGCCTCGGTCAAACCCCGGAGCTGGGCATCAAACGGCTCCGGGGTCCTGCGTAACTGGAGCGACTATTCCCATAAAGAAAGACCCCGTGAGCGCGGGAGCGCCGGGGTCTTGGCAGAGGGTTGGGCTAGGGATCGGGTGCCCTCGGCTGAAAGGGGTCCTGAGGTCGGAATAACCCACCAGTGGCCTTCCTACGACTGTGGCTCAACGATTTTGCAGGCTCCTTGTTCACCCTTTCGGCCGTGCCGCGTTCGGGCACCCACGAGGAGTGCCCTACAAATATTCGATGGCTTGCCTCATTGTGTCGGCCGCGCCGATCAGGCGGCCATGGCGGCGCGCCCTGCGGCGGCTCCGCCCAGCATGGAGAAGCTGAAGCCGCCACCGAAGGTATAGGCGGACGCCAGCCACAGGCCCTGCAATGACGTGCGCGGCGTAAATTTCCCGGTGTCGCTGAGGCGGTCATCCGGCGCGAAGCCATAGACCGCCCCACCCGGCGTATTCAAATAGCGCTGCATCGTCTCGGCCGTTGCCATCTCGCGATGCACGATCGCCGCCGCGATGTTGGGACAATGAGTGTCGAGATCGGCGATGAGGCGATCGGTCCACCGCTGCTTGCGCATGCGCTTCTCGTCCGCACCGAGCCCCGCCCAGTTGTCGTAGCGGTCGATACCGCAGAGAGAGCCGAGGTAGGGCTTGCTCTCATTCAGTCCACTGTCGATCCGGCTGTAGTCGACGAAGATGTAGGGCGGCAGACGCTCCCCCGTCTCATGCGCCATCAGGGCGCCCGCCTCTCGCAGGTCCTTGAGCCGCTTCATCCAGGCGGGAAAGACATACATCGAGTAACGGCGGGCGCCAAATTCATGCGGCGGCCGGTCGAGGCCGATCGAAATCGTCCACAGGGAGATCGACGGGCGGCGCTGACGGTATCGCATCAGGAAGGCGTCGCGCCTCGCCGCCGGCAACATCTCCGCCAGCCGGTGGGGCGCCGCATTGCCGAAAATGACGGGCGCGCAATCGACGCGCCGATTGCTGCCGTCCGCCGCGCAATGACGGACGCCTATCACCCGATCGTGGTCGAGGAGGATGGAATTGACGCGACGGCCGGCTTCGACAGTCCCGCCGGCCTCCCGGATCAGGGCAACCAAACGGTCGCTGAGCGCCTGTGAGCCGCCGCGCACGTAATACCCGCCGGAGAAATACGAGGCCTGCGCGATCGCATAGCGGTGAAAGAGGATCTCGTTCACGTCGTCGTGGAAGTAGCTGAAGTTGGCAGTGAGCGCGATCTTGATGGCTTCGTCCCGGCCGAACAGCTCATCGAGCACGTCGCCGACGCTTGCTTGCTTGTTCCAGATCAGACGCCACAGGCGCGCCACTCTGACCGGATGCCGCAGCCAGAATATCCGCTCGTCCTGATGACGGGCGGCGAAGCGGATTTGCTGGCCCGCCGACACGAGCCGATCGAAATAGGTGTCGATCGACGCGGCGTGTTGCGGAAAACGAGCGGCAGTCGCGGCCCGCGCGGCCGCGATGCCATGGGGCATCACGAAGGGCGCGCCGAGTAAGGGGCTGCGCACTTCATAGAACTCGCCGACGTCGACGAAGGTCAGGTCCTGGTCGAGACCGAGCGAACGAAGCAGCGGGAGTTTGGGATCGTTCTCGTCCAGGCCGTCGATCTCGTGCAGAGATGTCTCGATGGCGAGCCCGTTGTGTCGGTAGACGGTCGCCGCCCCGCCAAAATATTCGTTGCGCTCGAGCAGCAGGACATGCCGTCCGGATCGCCCGTAAACCGCACCGGCGGTCAGTCCGCCTAAGCCCGAGCCGATGATGATCGCGTCGAAGTCTGGCACGACAGGTCTCCGGTCCGATCAGCGAATGGAGGCGGAAGTTCCCAGCGAGAAAAAGTGCTCTTGTTCGTTGCCTCAAAGTTCTGAGCTCAGGCCAAGCCGGTGAATAACGGCGTTCGTCAGCCGCTGGCAACGTTCGCCTTCGAACGGAAACGTATCTTTCAGTGCAGGCGCCAATCGATCCTGAAGCGCTCGCTGGAGTCGCGTTCGCGCTCGGTGGAGCCGCGTCTTGACGGTCTCGGACTCGATTGAAAGCACGTGTGCCGTTTCTTCGGTGCTCAAACCCTCAATGTGCCGCAGCATGAACACTGCGCGAAATGACGCCGGCAGCGCATCGATCGCGCCCTCAAGCACGATACGAATTTCCCTGATCGCGGCCTGACGTTCGGGATCGGCATTTAGTCCTCCCCCCGGAAACTGGATGATCTCGCCCATGGTTTCATCGTCCAGCTCGGTCAATGGCAGCGTCTCTCGCCGCCCGCGCACCCGACCTTGTGCCTCGTTGATCACGATGCGCGTCAGCCAAGTGCCGAGTGCGGCCTCTTGGCGGAAAGTGCCGAGAGCACGGAACGCTCGCACGTAGGCGTCCTGCACAACTTCCTCGGCTTCCCAATCGGTCCCGATGATTCCTCGCGCGGCGCGGAACAGGCGCCGGTTGTTGCGGCGCGTGATCTCGCTAAATGCCGCTGCGCTTCCACCACAAGCGAGTCCGATCAGTTCGCGTTCACTTGTCCGCTCCAACGTCGGTGTCGGCTTCCTACGCAGCGGCGACATACCCTCGCCTCTCGGGTTTGGGCATTAGATGTCCGAATTGGTGAAAAGGTTCCCACGATTTCTGTGCTGCAGTCCACGGTCACTCGGGAACCTTCGGGGGCCGCGACCCATCCAAGGTGGTAGGACTGAACTATCCGATGAGGACTACCTGCATGCCAAGGAGGTGACCATGGCACGGGCTGTTTCGACTTCTATCACAAGACGAAGCGTAGTCGCAGGGTTGACGGTGGCCGCCGCCCCGGTGGCTGTATTGGCGGGGGCGGACACCGCGTGCGCACAGGCCAAGGAAACCACACCTGACAAAAGTCTGTACGAGCGGCTGGGCGGCGTCTTCGCCATTGCGGCGGTGGTGAATCACTTCAGCGACGCCGTCGTCAAGAACCCCATCGTCGGCCAGAAGTCCAAGAACCCGCAGCTGCGGGAATGGCACACCAAGAACCTGGGAAGGCTGCCCGGACTCAAGTTTATGCGCACGCTATGGGTCTGCAACGTGTCGGGTGGGCCCTTCCAGTTCACGGCCACCAAGCCCGGCACGACGCCGCTCGGCCTTGAGGAGGCCCACCGGCACCTCCGGATCTCTCCCGCAGAATTCGATGAGGTTGCGGCGGAACTCGGCCGGACCCTGGATTTCGTCAAGGTCCCGAAGCGCGAGAAGGCCGAAGTCCTCGCAGCCTTTGCCGCCCACAAAGACGAGGTCACCGCCGGCTACGTCGCGGCCAATAAGCGCGGCTGAAGCATCCTGTGGTTCCTAGTCGTGATTCAGTCAGATTGAAGGGTATAGATGCTTGAGTTTAATTCTAGCATCCGCGGTGGTGAAGTGCCAGTCTGACTTGGTGTGGTTGGCATTGCGGTCATGCTCCCAGGCGCCGACTTCGTCGATGAGGGTTTGCTTGTCGGGAATACGGCGATCGAGGCACTGTGAAGTGAGCACCGCCAGTTCGGACTCGGCCAAATCGAGCCAACTGCCGTGTTTCGGGGTGTAGTGCCATTCGAAGCGTTCGGCCAGCCGCCTTGCTTCGGCCGCTGGAAACGCCTCATAGAGCGATGCCTTGGCATGGATGTTGAGGTTGTCCTGGACCAGGACAATCGTCTTGGCGTGCGAGAAACGGGTGTCGGCCAACTCCTTCAAGACGTGAGCATAATCGACGGCGCCGCGGTGATCGGTGACCTCGACGTGGCGCCAGCCTTCGAGCGGGGCGAACAGCATGAACAGGTTGGCGGTGCCGTTGCGTTCGTACTCGTAGTCGATGCGGGCCGGCCGCTCCCGCTTCATCGGGATCGGCACACGCGTCTCGGCGATCAGTTGCTTGGAGGTCTCGTCCAGACACACCAGCTGGCGATCAGGATCGCGTGGCCGCGTGTAGACGGCGAGCACGTCTTCCATCGCTGCGACGAAAGCGCTGTTGGCCTTCGGCGGGATAACCCATTGCTGCCGGCGATGGGGCTTGAGAGAGTTTTTTTAAAACGCGATGGATCGTGCTGTCGCTGGCGCGATCGACGATGGCGAGCTCCACTACCCTCTTCTCCAAGAGCCGTAAAGTCCAGCGCGCACGCCCCTTGGGCGGCTTGGAACAGGCCAGGGCGACAAGCTTGGCTTCCCTCTCTGCCGTCGAAAATCGGCGGCACCGCCGGCATCGCCCGCTGCTTGCGGCTCAGCACCGCCGCAAAACCTTCCTCCACCAGTTGCTTGCGCACCCGGTAAACCATGGAGGCACTGGTCTCCAGCGCCCTGATAATCCGGTTGTCGCTCCAGCCCTCGCCGGCATCCGAGACATCCGCCTTCAACAAGATGCGCGCCTTCAACAGCCGTTGTGCCGGGCTCTTTCCCTTCCGGATCAGCGCCTCCAGCTCGGCGCGCTCGTCTGTGCTCAGTCTGACCACATATTTCTTTACCGCCACATCCTTTCCAGCCATGCTCGCCTCCATCAAACCTGCCGCGTGGCGAGAGAATCACAATATCCAGATCCTCGCAAATAGCTTGAAGCGAGCGACTAGTCTAGACAAGGCCGCCGCTGATCCTACGGCGGATCCAATCCTACGACCCCGACTGGCGAAGCCCCGACGACTACACCGTCCATGTTGACGGAGGGGATCAGTCTGTCGGGAGAATCTTCCAGCGCTATGCCGCGCATCCTGAGGGTTTGCCTTGGATGTGGACGATCGAGTTTCATCAGCGCAAGAAGCGCACCGCACCAGGGGAACGCGCCCGATCTAGCCACCGCGATGGCGGCATTCCGGCGATGCTGGGACAGCCTGGCTTCCTAGACGCTGCGGCTAACTGGCTCGGGGGGCGTCGGCTAGACAGTGTCGCGGCGCGGGTGCAGTATTCGCGTTGCCGAGGTCCTGGTTGGCCCCCCAACCCCACTCCCCAGCCTCGGCCGGACCCCGGCATCCTACCCGTGTGTCGGGGTTCTGCTTTGTCGGGATCGAGCTGTTCTCCCTGGGGTTTCCTTCTTGTGCGAGCGATCGATCGGCGTCAAAGTTGCGTGGGGCGCTCAATCTCCACGGCGCACCGCCCGAACCTGCCCCCCTCCGCTCCCCCCAGCCGGTGGGGGCATCTTTATTGAGACTGCGCCAGACGCCCCGACATAAACTCAGGGAAGGCCGCTGATGCGTCCGGCGCTGCGCCCGCTCCCCTGTGAGGGCGGCTAGCTGCGCGGACTGATCAGTGGGCCGTGGCAGACGCCAGCAACACAATGGCACGACCAAACAAGGCGTCGAGCTCGCTGGTAGTGCAAAACCCGCCGCGAGGGGCCTGATGGCAGGCCCACGGGATACGGTCATACGTCGTGGATGTGGATTTGACATGGATATGGCTCACCCTCGCAGCGACGTTCGCGCTCGGGATGCTGATCCATGTGCTGAGCATCGGGTGAGGCGGCTCTTCTCCCGTAGCCGCTGCCCTACCAGCACCCGCTGCCAAGTCGGACGCGCGCAGTGATGCCATCGTCCGGGAGAGAATACGAGCCCCCGATCATCGTCCGCTGTACCGCCTGGGCTGGTTGAAGGCTTGCAGCGGAACGTTCGGATCGACGTTCTGAACGACTTCCACCTTTTGTTTTCAACAGAGGTATTGCTGTTGGGCATCGAGTTGTTGCCGAGGCCCGGAAGACGAGCCGCGGGTCTCATTGGACTCCGCCGCCGAGTGAGCGAAGCCGTTCGATGGCTGCGGTCAGTTGAACTTCCAAGCCCGACTGTCCTTGGCTAGGACCCCGGCACATCAGCAACAAGTTTTGGTTCTGCACTACTATTGTGGCGCCGTCGTGCCGCGCCGCTCCTGACGCCGCTCGGTGCGGCCTGTGCGACGCTCCTGACGCCTCTCCGTGCGACCTTCGCGGCGCTCCTGACGACGTTCCGCGCGACCTGTCCGCCGCTCCTGACGACGCTCCGTGCCCGTCGGCGCGACCGTCGGTGTACCAGTCGGCGCGGCCGGCTGCTGAGCCTCAGCATTCGAGGTCGTTAGCATCGTAGCGGGCACTGCGAGGCTTAATGACGCTAGTCCCAGAAGCGAAAGAGCCGTTCGACGCGAGATCATTTTTGATTTGATTTGTTCACTCATACTCAACCTCCCTCGGCTGCGCCACCTCAGTTCCAGATTACAAGGCCGCACATGAACGCCAGTTGAACACGCCGCCTGAAGTTGACCCGGTTTGGGGGACACCCGAACATTTGTGTTGGAGGAGTCCACGATGGCGAAGACGAGACCACCCTACACGCCGGAGTTCCGGCGACAGCTGGTCGAGCTGGTACGCGCCGGTCGGTCGCCGGACGAGTTGTTCGGTCACATGCGGCCAGCGAAAATGAATTAATCATCGGCTGGCGGCGGGACCCGGTTGCCGAAGCTAAATCCGTCACCGTTCAAAATCGCTTCGAAATAGCCCTCGCTCACGTCATGCTCGAGTTGCGCGAGGACGCCTGGGTCGGCCGGGACGACTTCCGTATGCCCGGTGGTGAGATCTTTCACCGTCATCGGCTCTTGCCGGTCGGCGCCGAGCCGGATCAGCACGATCGTCTTCATCGCATCCGCTTTAGCGCCCGCGCGGGGAAATTGTTCCAGCCAGGGCCCGATTGTTAAATCGACTCCCCGACGCAAGGCGCCTAGGCTCCCTGCATCACTGACAACGAGCATCGGGCGTCGGTGGCTGAGAGACAGCGTGTGCTCCCCCCGGACTGGTAAGGGAGCACCGGCATGTTTCGCCAACCCGCTGAGGCGGGCCAAGAAAGGGCTCCCTTCCTCAAACCACAAAGGGCGTCGGTTCTGACATTGCCGTCTCGGCAAGAACCCACGGCCCCAGGTTCCATGCACGAGCGTGATGAGAAGCTGGTGCCGGGCTTCTGACATGCTGGCCGCCTTGAGCGAGCTGACGACTGCGCCGTTGCAACCGTGCTCGATCACATCGCAGCTTCCCTGCGCAGTCAGTCTGCCGCGCCTTAGCCGGCAGGTCCCTAGGACAAGCCTGAGCTGCTCAAAGACCGTGGCTGCTACTGGCACCTTCTGTGCTTCAGTCTGGAGCATAGTCCAGCAGGCCGCGCCTGCGTCGATGTCCGAATCGGGGCAGACTCGGCCTTCAGGCGACGTCCCGTGAACGACCGGATTGCCACCGAAACCGGACCTCCGATCTGCGCGTTAACGAGTACACGCCCTAACCCCCTCGAGACTCACGCTGGGCAGCCTCGGTCAAGCCGGCTCGTCGTCCGACAATGGCACCTTATCCGGCGCAAGCTGCGCATGCGCGGCGGGCTACGGAGATTGCTCAGCTAGACCAAGGCTTACCGAGAGAACCGGAGAACCCGCGTACGGCGCGGGATAAGGCCAGGATAAGTCAGGCGGCGGTCCGCCGGCGGCGGGCGGCCTCCCGCAGCTCCGCCAGCCCGATGCGGCGCGCGGGTGGTGTCTCCGGGGATTGGCCGCTGCTCCGGGGGCTGCTTCGCCGCCTGCCGCGCTGCCGCCTTGGTATGGAGCCCCAATCGATCGCCGCGCATTCTCGGCCTGCTCGGCGTCGACGACGCCGGCTGGGTTGCCGTCGAGGTCGATGCGCGGGACGCCCCCTTCTGCGCCCGCAGGTAGCCGATGTTGCGGGTGTAGTAGCCGAGCGCGACGAGCAGATGCTCGACGTCGCCGAGCGCCGCGACGATGTCGCGGTGGATGCCGAGCTTCAACGGCTTGCGCCGCTCCTGGTAGACGAGAACGTATGGGGGAAGTGGGCGGCGAGGATGGCGTGACTCACCGAGCTGCTGGCGGTGGGCATTGCTTCACCAATCGAGTTCGCGCGCATGCGGCGTGCCGGCGCAATGATACTGAATCGCTGGCGCTGTGGGGAGCTTGGATCTGCCAGAACGCTTGTAGGGCTTGTTCCGTTCCGACCTTGCCGGCACGGCTACGCGGGAGGAGGAGAGGCGGATCATGGCGGCCGTGGCGCGGCACGTCCTCGAGCCTCGTCGAGAGGACGGGAACGAGCAACGAGACCAGCCTGAGGTACGCCCCGCCCATTGCGGAGGCTAATGGGTAATCACTGGGGTAACGGTTGCAAAGGGATGCCCGCTCAGACGGTTGGCCACCTCCGGGGGGGCAACTGCGATGCCCAGGGAAGGCGGGGACGTGCATCGCCAGTGGTCCGACCTTAGTGGGCCTGGCTGGCCGCCGCAGTGATGGCTGTCACGGAAAGGCGCTTTGAGGACCCAGAGTTGCCTACACGGGGGCACGACCTCGATTGGTCAGTCGCCCGTTGCGCAGAAGATCGAATTTTCCCTCCTCGAGGATGCCAACAGACGCAAACGGGCGACCGCCGAATCCACTCGATGTTGAGCAAGCTCGGCCTCTAGTTGCCACGTCGTGCGCTACCAGCGGCGTACCCTCCCGCGTAGGCTTCAGCGTCCATTCCAGATGGGATTGCGTATTGTTTCTTGAACAATGCCGCATACATCCCGCGCATCCAGCTTTCGAGTTCGTGATTCTTCATCCTTAGCTCTCCGGCAAGGCGGCCACACGGTCAATTCCTTTCCTTGAACGTGACCTCAACAAGACACTTTCGCACTGCGGCTGTCGATTTTTGCAGTATGTTGTGCTTGGGCAATCGAGTCAGGACTGATGTAGACCCGGCCAGATGGCGCAGAGACCGCCCACCACCCTTTCACCTGCGGTCGGCGGCGGTAGCACGGTCCCCTTCGGGAGCTGGTCAGCAGATCAGCAAAAGTTCCTGGCTGCTGGAGAGGTTTTGCGCGCCCGAATCGACCTAGAATTTCAGTGTTGTCACAGCGCGTATGCGGAAAACGACGCCGCGGCATGCGGGCGTACTGTCGGTCCGGACAAGGCGCCGAGACCGCAAAACGCGACGTGCTGATGGTCAAGGCGCATCTGCAAGAGGTTATGGTGCATGTTCGCTGCTGGATCTCGCCGGAAAAGACCCATGAAAGACCGGGATAGCACTTAGATAAATTTCGTTCTGGTTCGTACGGGGGGGATTCCCGACGCTTTGTCAAATCAGCGAATCTCCTGGTATTGATTTGTTTTTGGGAGCGAGCGATGCCGAATCCTTATTCCATCGACTTGCGTGGCCGAGTGATTGAAGACGTGGATACGGGGTGCTTCGTGGCGTGAGGCGGCCGAACGCTATGGGCTCAGCCCGAGCGTGGTGGTGATATGGGTGCAACGGTTCGAGGAGACCGGAAGCGTAGCGGCAAAGCCGAGCGGCGGCAGCACCTCGCCGCTGGAGAAGCACGCGAAATTTCTGCTGGCGCAGATTGCCAACAAGCCCGACCTGACGCTGGACGAGATCGTGGTGGCGATGCGCAAACGCAGGATCGCCGGCAGCCGCAGCGCGGTGTGGCGGTTCTTCGCCCGGCGCAACATCAGCTTCAAAAAAAACTCTGTACGCGGTGGAGCAGAAGCGCGCGGACGTGGCCCGCGCCCGCCGCCGCTGGATGCGCGACCAAGGCATGTTTGACCCGGCGCGGCCGGCGTTCATCGACGAGACTGCTCTCTCCACTGCCGCGAACCGCGCTTCGTGCCAGAAGCGGCTGTGAGCAGATGCAGCGAACTTTCCTATGAAACCGGGGAATGGTCGATCAGAGGTTGCGGCCGAAAAGCTAAACGGCGTGGGAGCACCGGACATACCGCCCATGACGCGCCGCTTGAAATGCCGGATCGATCCCGAGCAAAGCCCTACACCTGCATGCTGCCGGAGCACAAGCCGGTGCGGCGCGGGTGCGAATGTCGACCTGCTCGCGGTGGAGGAGCCGAAGCCTAAGCCGGCGAAGATACGGGCGGTGTCGTACGAGGCAGCGATCGACCAGTTGTTCAAACGCATGCGGTCGTCTAGTTCGGCCCTAACCCAACAAGCGGTCAGTACTCCCAGGGGCCCGGTACCCAACGAAAGACGTCGCCGTCGACCGCCACATGGCAGACGGACGGGAACGACAGGTGAGTGGCCACCAGCGACTCGCGGTTCGCCGCCAGCTCCCGCAAAAGACGGACCCGGACGCGGGCCGCCTCCTCGGGGTCGTGTTCGAAGCCGTTGTACCAGTCGGGGTGCTCGAACCCGACCTGGAACACGGCGTCGCCGGCGAACGTCAGCCGGTCGCCGCCGGACGCCAGGCGGACC
The DNA here is from genome assembly GCA_963777755.1 of uncultured Alphaproteobacteria bacterium. Taxonomy (GTDB): domain Bacteria; phylum Pseudomonadota; class Alphaproteobacteria; order Rhizobiales; family Xanthobacteraceae; genus DATFWC01. The sequence goes on along the minus strand of CAVZSC010000031.1, from coordinate 24,846 downwards.
ACGCTATGCCCGGGGGTGTGGCCGCCGGTGCGTTGGACGACCACCCCCGGCGCCACCTCGTACTCGTTCTCGAACGTCCGCATCTGGCTGTGGTACTCTTTCAAGAACCGCTTGCCCGTCCGCCGAAGCGCGTCCGGGAACCCCGGCGGCATGGAGACGCGGGAGAAATCGGGCGACTCCCAGAACTCGGCCTCGGCGGCCGCCACGTGGACCCGCAGGTCCGGACGCAGCCGCTCTTTCACCCCGTCGGCGAGCAGCCCGCCACAGTGGTCCATGTGCATGTGGGTGAGCACCACGTCGGTCACGGATGCGGGATCGATGCCGGCGGCCTTCAGTCGCTGGGCCAACTTCCCGGCCCGCGGCAAGTCCGGGAACTCCATCCCTATCCCAACGTCGATGAGTATGGTCCGGCCGCCGCTGCGCACCACGACCACGTTCAGCGCCCACTCGAGCACGTCCGGCGGCAGGAACATGTCCTCCAGCCAGGCCGCCCGGACGGCCGGGTCGACGTTGTGGCCCAACATCGCGCCTGGTAGCGATAGCACCCCGTCGCTGACCACCGCCGTTGGGGCGGTCATCGGCACGCTGGGCGGCGCGGCCGTGCGAGCACGGCTGGCGATGAGTTTCGGAAAGGATCGCCCCGCCGCTCTGCTGGAGGACGCTGTTGCGATCTTCGGGGCGGCACTCATTGTGGTCCTCATGTAGCAATGACTCAAGCCTTCGACGCCATCATCATCGGGGCCCGGACAGGCGGGACCATCCGCAGCCGGGATAATAGCGGCGTCCACGCGCGGTCAGCCAACAGCAAATAGCAGTAGGAGGTTTCCATGTCGGCACTATCTACGGCCCGGTCCGTCGCAGGACCGCTTGAACCCGCCACCCAGGCCTTCGTCGACAGCCTTGCCGGCGGAAAGCCCCTCTACACCCTCTCGCCCGAAGCGGCTCGCGACGTGCTCGCCGGCGCCCAGAAGTCGGTCTCGGTGACCCTCGCGCCCGCGAGCGCCGAGGACCGCGTCCTTAATGTGGGCCCCAAGGGGCGGACCAACATCCGTGTTTATCGCCCGGAGAATGCCGAAGGCACGCTGCCCGTGGTGATCTACACCCATGGCGGCGGTTGGGTGCTCGGCGATCGCGAGACCCACGATCGGCTAGTCCGCGAGCTGGCGGTTGGCGCGAACGCCGTCGTGGTGTTCGTCGATTACGATCGCTCGCCCGAGAGCCGCTATCCCGTTGCGGTCGAGGAGAGCTATGCCGTGCTCAAGTATGTAGCCGAGCATCCCCAGGAGTTCGGTGCGGATGCCAGCCGTATCGCGATCGCGGGCGATAGCGTTGGGGGCAACATGACGGCTGTGGTCGCGCTCCTCGCCAAGGAACGCAAAGGGCCCGAGGTCAAGGCGCAGCTTCTCTTCTATCCGGTCACCGACGCCACGATGTCGACCGGTTCGTACCAGGAGTTTGCCGAGGGCCCGTGGCTGACGAAGAAGGCGATGGAGTGGTTCTGGGACCAGTATCTGCCCGATGCCTCCAAGCGCGCCGACATCCACGTCTCGCCGATCAACGCCAGCTTCGAACAGCTCAAGGGCCTGCCCCAGACGCTGCTCCTGGTCGACGAGAACGACGTGCTGCGCGACGAGGGGGAGGCCTATGGGCGCAAGCTCGCGGCGGCGGGCGTGGTGGTCACTTCGGTTCGTTACAACGGCACGATCCACGACTTCATGCTGCTCAACCCGATCGCGAATACGCCCGCGGTGCGTGCCGCGGTCCATCAAGCGTCAGCCTATCTACGCAAGGTCTTCGCGCCCATTTAAGCGTCTCCAGTCATCGACAAGGGAGGGTAACCCATGAAGATCGTCGTCATCGGCGGCACCGGCCTGATCGGCTCGAAGACCGTCGCCATTCTGCGCCAGGGCGGCCACGAGGTCGTCGCCGCCTCGCCCAATACCGGCGTCAACACCATCACCGGCGAGGGGCTCAAAGAGGCCATGGCCGGCACGCAGGTGGTGATCGACCTCGCCAATTCGCCCTCATTTGAAGACAAGGCGGTGCTGGAATTCTTCGAGACCTCCGGCCGCAACCTTCTCGCGGCGGAGGCCGCAGCGGGCGTCCGGCACCATGTCGCGCTATCCATCGTCGGGACCGACCGGACGCCCGACAATGGCTATTTCCGCGCCAAGGTCGCCCAAGAGAAACTGATCGAGACCTCCGGCATCCCCTACACCATCATCCGCTCGACCCAATTCCTGGAATTCCTCCGCGCCATCGCCAATTCAAGTGCGGATGGAAACACGATCAGGCTTTCGCCCGGCCTGTTCCAGCCCATCGCGGCGGACGACGTTGCTGCCATCGTCGCCGATGTGGCGCTCGCGGCGCCGCGAAACGGCATCGTCGAGATCGCCGGCCCGGAACGAGCGCCGTTCAACGAAATCGTCGCCCGCTATCTGAAGGCGGTCGGCGACCCGCGTGAGGTCGTGAGCGACCCCGAGGCCCGATACTGGGGCGGCCGGGTCGAGGAGCACTCGCTCGTGCCGTTGGGCGAGGCGCGCCTCGGCCGCATCGGTCTCGACGAATGGCTCCGCCGCTCACAGGCGGCAGCCTGACCCTGCATTGGAGGTACGCCCGGGAGCTCACCCGCTGGCACGAGCTGATCCCAGGCGACGAACGAAGGAGGCGACTATGACGATCAAACTCGTTGCATTGGTCCTGCTATGCCTCATGAGCGGCACGGCGATGGCCCAGGAGCCTAAGGTCACGTCGCTCATGTCTAAAGATCTTACGGAGAATCCCGGCAGGGAAGTTCTGATGATCACAGTAGAGCATGCGCCCGGCGGGTCGAGCGCTATCCACCGACACAATGCACATGCGTTTGTTTACGTACTGGAGGGCTCCGTTGTGATGCAGCTGAAGGGTGGACAACAAGTAACACTGACACCAGGACAGACCTTCTATGAAGGCCCGGACGATGTTCATGTCGTTGACCGGAACGCAAGCGGTACCAATCCGGCGAAATTCCTGGTGTTCTTGATCAAGGACAAGGGTGCTCCGGCGCTCGTGCCAGTAGAGTGACTGTTGGATGGACAAAGCGGGGCAAGACTCTGTGTCGAGTGCAGACGCCACCGCGTCAGCGCCAATGCCAGCGAGACGCAGCCGGCCAAGCTGCTCGCGGTGTTCGTGGTGGACACGACCGAGACGGAACTGACGATCCCATTCGGGAACTGAGTTGATACCCTTCGTGCGGAGATATTGCCGAGGCAATCCAGCAGAGCTGCCGTTTGCTGTAGAGATGCTGTTGCTGGAGTGCAGGAGCCCGGTCATGGGATGGCCCGGCGGTGCTCAGCAGCTTATCTGCTGGAAGAAGGGGCGCGCTATGGCGAGAACCTACCTGACATGGCAATAGAGGAAATGCCGCGAACCGTCGAAGAAGGCTATTGACTGGTGGGGAGACCTGCCGCCGCCGATGAAAGAAGTGATCGAGCAGTTTCGCACCCAGCTTGGGGCGGCAATTGATTCGGTAGAACACTGGCGCTGAAAAGGGGCCTGCTGCACTTGGGCTCTGGCTCTCAGGCCGGCACACAAAGCATTCCGCAGCGCTTTGCCAAGAACGCCACAAGTGGGGCAATTGGTCCGAAGCAGCAAAACTCAAAGAGAGCTACGCTGCTGACCCGCCGCTCAAGCAACTAGGCCAGCCGAAGGATATCGCATCCCTCGTGCTCTATTTTTGTCCGATGAGAGCTCCTTCGTGACCGGAGCGGCCTTCCTATCCGACGAGGGATATACGCTCTGATCGGAGCTGGAAGCAGCGGCGTATGATTCTGCTGATAGCACGAAGCACACCAGTCGGCCGGAGAGCCTTCGGGTCTGTTACCGCGGAAACTCGTGAGGCCCTGCTGCGATATGCCCTTGCGCCTTTAAATCGCGGGACGAGCTTCAGCAAGGAAGTTTTGCCACTATCCGTTGATATGTGGTCTACGCCGCGCACAAGTGCTGCCGAGCACAAACCGAGGAGAGATCCATGGGTACGAGCAGGGCCCGCGAACACATCAACCAGGATCGCCGCCGGCTGTTGGGCACCGCTGCGATAGGCATTGTCGCAGGCGCTGCGGGCCTGCTCCCGTCACAGCTGGCCGCGGCGCCCGCGAACGAAGCCATTCGCCCTTTCCGCGCCAATCAGCCGGAGAAGGACCTCGTGGATCTCCGCAGGCGCGTTGCCGAAACGCGGTGGCCCGATAAGGAGACCGTCAATGACCAGTCACAGGGCATACAGCTCTCGAAGCTGAAGCCGCTCGTGGAATACTGGGGCACCGGTTACGACTGGCGAAAGGCGGAAGCGAAGATCAACGCCTTGCCTCAGTTCATGACTCGGATCGACAGCCTCGATATCCACTTCGTCCACGTGCGCTCGCGTCATTCGAACGCCCTGCCGCTGATCATGACGCACGGCTGGCCGGGCTCGGTGTTCGAACTGCTCAAGACCGTCGGCCCGCTCACCGATCCCACGGCTCATGGTGGAGGCGCGGAGGACGCCTTCGACCTGGTCATGCCTTCAATGCCCGGTTTCGGCTTTTCCGAGAAACCGACGGACGCCGGTTGGGGCCCCGACCGCATCGCGCGCGTTTGGGCCGAGCTGATGAAGCGTCTTGGCTACACGCGCTACGTCGCCCAGGGCGGCGACTGGGGGTCGCCCGTGTCCAGCGCAATGGCGCGTCTCGCGCCTGCTGGCCTGCTCGGCATCCACATCAACTTGCCAGCGGTCGTACCGCCCGAGGTCACCGCGGCGATCGCGGCTGGCGGACCTGCACCGGCCGGGCTTTCGGATAAGGAACGCGCGACCTTCGACGTACTCAGTGCATCCGCTAAAAAGGGGAGCAGGTCTTACGCTGCGATGATGGGCACGGGGCCGCAGACGGTCGGCTATGGGTTGACCGACTCTCCCGCTGGCCTCGCGGCGTGGATGCTCGGACATCCAGGCTTCTCCGATTGGACGTACAACAGCAGCGATCCCGAAAAGTCTCCTGACGAGGTGCTTGACGAGATAACGCTGTACTGGCTCACGAACACCGCGACCTCATCGGCGCGGCTGTATTGGGAATACGGCGGACGCAGCGTTACCACTGCGGCCACGGAGAGGACTGCCGAGATATCGCTCCCGGTCGCCATCACGGTCTTTCCGCGGGAGAGCTATCGCGCGCCGGAGACATGGGCGCGGCGCGCCTATCGCAACCTCATCTACTTCCACGAAGTCGACAAGGGCGGCCACTTCGCCGCTTGGGAGCAGCCCGAACTCTTCAGTGCCGAGCTCCGCGCCGCGTTCCGTTCGTTGCGCCAAGCCTCGTGAACTCAGGAGAAGCGGCGCGCGTCATGCGCGTGCCGAAACCCAGAACGCAACCTGCTCAAATTCGGAGACAGGCCATGAATACGATCAGCAAGACCCAAAGTATTGACGACAATCGCCGTCGGCTTGTGAGCAAAGCTGCGATCGGCACGATGGGGCTCGCCGTCGCTGGCCCAGCAAGCCTGCTGCCGTCGCGATTGGCCGCCGCACCCGCAGGTTCCGCTTCGGCACAACTGCCGGGGATCAGGCGCACCGATCTCATGCAGTACGATCTCAGCGTCCCCGGCCGCGAGGTCATTCAGGCGCTCGTCCATATCCCCCCGGGAGCGGCCGCCCCCAGGCACTGGCATCCGGGCGAAGAACTCGTCTACGTCGTTGAAGGTGTGCTGGAGTACCAGCTCGACGGCAGGCCGCCGGTGACTCTCAAGGCCGGCGAGGTCCTGTTCATCCCGTACGGAACAATCCACGCCGTGAAGAACGTCGGCAGCGGCAACGCAACTGAGCTCGCCACGTATTTCGCGGAAAAAGGAAAACCGCTGCTCGTGGTCGCGAAATAATCTTCTTCTTCGCGTTCGTTGCCAACGAGCGCACCGCCCGGCGAATTACGGTTTTCATTGCAGAGGTTCTGGCGCCGGGAGCCGGTGCGCTCGGTCTCGTTTGGGCAATCGGCGCCTATTCGGTCGTATTCGGCATCCTGCTGGTCGGCCTCTCGCTGCGGCTCAAACGGCATCGCCACGCGTGAGTGGCAGCGCGCGCCGATGCCGGATCAGCCACATAGGTCAGCCGACCGAAATCCTCGCTCGTCGTCGCTCGCACGCTTGTTTCCGACCGCCTCCTGTAGCGGCAGCAAGTCGCGAACGGCAGTGATTCGATTGACGTGCCGAAGGCGCCGCAGCGTACCAGCGGCTCAGATTGAACCACCGGATGAAGCGGCTATGCGGCGTCTTCCATCGCCTCAAGCTGGACGTGAAGGCAATCACCGAGATGACAACGATGACCCTGGCCAGCCGCGAGGAGCGCCCGAGCTTCCTCGGCAGTTTCAGCATCCACGCACCATTCTTCCAGTCGCGTCACCGCCATGGTCGCGTGGAAGGTTTTCAGACTAGTTTTTTCTTTCACGCCGGACATTTGAGCCTCTGCGAATACGTGCCTGGAACAAAGCAGAAACGCGGAACATCAAGCTAACGATCACGTTGAGTCGGAGTTCCACCGATCATGGAGTGTTCTCGTGGCCCCGCGTGCGTACTGGAAAGGCTACCTCAAGCTGTCCCTGGTCTCCTGTCCGATCTCGCTCTTCCCGGCGACTTCGGAGCGGGAGAAGATCAGTTTCCACCAGCTGCACAAGCAGACCGGCAACCGCATCAAGTACAAGAAGGTCGACGCCGAGACCGGGCGCGAGGTCGAAGCTGATGACATCATAAAGGGCTACGAGGTTAGCAAGGGCGAATACATCGAGCTTGAGCCGGAGGAGCTTGAGGCGGTCGCTTTGGAAAGCAAGCGTGTGATCGAGATCGACGAGTTCGTCCCGAAGGCCCACATCGATGAGCTTTATCTGAATAACCCTTATTATATTGTGCCGGATGGCGAAGTCGGACAACAGGCGTTCGCCGTGATTCGCGAAGCCATCCGCAAGGAGGGCATGGTGGCGCTCGGAAAGGTCATCTTCACTTCGCGTGAGCACATCATTGCCTTGGAGGCGCGCGGTAAGGGTCTGATGGGTGTCACGCTGCGCTTCCCCTACGAAGTCCGGAACGAGAAGGACTACTTCGACGACATCGAGGACGAGAAAGTCCCCAAGGACATGCTCGAGCTGGCATCGCATATCGTGGATACTAAGCGCGGAGAGTTCGATCCCAAGAAATTTGAGGATCGCTATGAAGATGCACTCAAGGAGTTGCTGCGGAAGAAGCAAAAGGGCGAGAAGATCGAGCGTCCAAAGGAGTCGAAGCCCTCCAATGTGGTGGACCTAATGGAGGCTCTGCGCCAGAGCGTGAGTGCGGAGAAAGGCGGCGGCAGCGACCGGCGCAAATCAGCGTCGCACGGTAAGGCACATCACCGCACCGCAAAGAAGACCGGTCGAGCGGCCACGCGCCATCGAAAGGCGTCCTAGCATGGGCAAGGTCAACGAAGAGAACGTGAAAACGGGACGGCAACAAACCAACGAGCCGTGGAAGAAACCGGATCGATCCGATCATCATCCTGATAAACCTACGGCCACGACGTGCCGAGGATAACAGGCGCCTGATCATGCCCGGCAAGCATGTGCAACTGGATGAGGAGACGTGGCGGCTATCGACCTCCTGTGGCCGACGTTCGCCGATCTTCTTAAGAAGAACAACCGGCCAGTCCCTCCTTTGACGTGTAATCGCTCATTGCTGATCTCCAGAGTTTCCGGAATGAAAATGTCGAGGCGTTCATCCAGGGGCTACGCGACACCGGGTACATTGACGCTCAGAATGCGCTGATTGAGACCCGAATATTTGAAACGACGCTCGACCGACTTCCCCATCTCGCCCAAGAGCTGGTCGATCTCACAGTGCGACTGTGCATCGACTGCGGCCACGCGAAAAGCGTTCGAAGATGCCAATAAGGTCCGACGAGCCGATCCCGATTGGGAATCGAACTAGAAAGCGATCCCGTGGCGAGCGGGTGGGCCAAGAGTTTCGGTCGTCCTGGCGGCAACTTTACGGGATTGTTCCTCGATCTTCCTGAGCTCAGCGGCAAACAGATCGAATTCCTCAAGGACGCCGTGCCAACGCTTTCCTATCTGGGGGTGCTTTGGGATTCCACCATCGGCGTCGTCCAGTTTCGTGCCACGCAGGCGGCCGCACGTGAAACAGGAGTCACGCTGCACTCGTTGCCGATTCAGAGCCCACAAGATTTCAAGGATACCTTCGACCGTGCCGCTCGCGAACCCATCCATGGCGTGGTCGTCCTCTCCTCACCGCTTATCCTCGAGCAACGCTTGCAGATCGCCGAGTGGGCCATGAAGGCTCGCTTGCCGACAATCAGCCTCTTCACTTCCTTCCCTCGGTCTGGCGGGCTAATGGCCTATGGTCCAAGTCTTCCTGACATGTACAAGCGCGCAGCGACTTACGTCGACCGTATTCTCAAGGGTGCCAGGGTAGCTGATTTGCCAATCGAACGACCAATCAAGTTCGAGTTGGTCATTAATCTCAGGACCGCGAAGGTGCTAGTACCCGGAATCAGACTTGAGTGATACGGCGGTTTTTGAACCGGCGCTGGTAGACCTTTTTCTTGGCCCAGGCGAACGGCTCGCTGTTTCATTGTATGCGGCGATGAAAGCATCGATGTGCTCCTGCAACTGCTCGACGGCGGTGAATGAAGCGCCGTTCAGCGATTGGCCCTGCAGGATCGAAAACCAAGTCTCGACCTGATTGAGCCACGACGACCGGGTCGGGTGAAATGGAACCGCACTTTCGGGTGTTTCTTGAGCCAGCGCTCGTTCTTCTTATGCGTGTTGAGATTGTCGAGGATGACGTGAAGCGCGCGAGCCGGGAAGGCAGCAACCACGCTGTTCATGAAGCCGAGGAATTCGACACGGCGGCGCCGCTTCGAATGCGCCGCGATGATCCTTCCGGTGGCGACATCAAGCGCTGCGAACAAGGTCGTGGTACCGTGCCGCTTGTAGTCATGGCTCTGGCCGTCAAGGCGCGTCCGTTCGGCAGCTTCAAATAGCCTTGCGCCCGCTCCAGGGCCTGGATCGACGGCTTCTCGTCCACACAGAGCACAATCGCCTTGGCCGGCGGATCGACATAAAGGCCCACCACATCGGCGGCTTTCGCCGCGAACTGCGGGGTCATTGCTCTCGCACCACGACTTGCGCGCCGCAAGGTCGATGTTGTGCTCGCGCAGAAGCGCCAGACATACTGAACTCAACATCGCTCAAGCCTTGGCTAGCAGCGGTCCAGTCCACCGGGCATAGCCCTCAGGCGGTGGCTTCTCCAGAAGCGCCAGAATGCGCTTATTCGTCGCCTTGCTGTAGATCGGCTTCTTGGCCTCCCGGGACGGTCTTTCAACCCACCAAGGCCATGCTCGGCAAAGCGCCGCCGCCAATTGCTGACTATGCGCGGCTGCACACCCACTTCCTCGGCGATCGAACGCGTGCTGCGGCCCTCAGCCGCCAACAACACTATCCGCGCCCGCTTCACGTCGCGTTGCGGCGTGCTCGGTGCCCGGCAGCGCGCCTCAAGCACCTTGCGTATCTTCGGCTTGAGCCGAACTTCTCTTGCTTTGGGAATCATCCCGATCTTGAATCATGACTCACCTGCGAAGAAAAGTGGGTACTAGGCTCACGATCCCGGAATTGTTCCTTCTGCGCGCCCACCAAGTGATCGAATAACGGTCGCGGCATGTCGGGTTGGGATCAAACGTGACGGGCGAGCCACATCTCCGCGTCCTGGGCACCAAGCGTTAGATTTGAACCACTAGCGGCTTCTCTTCCGGTCGCCCCTGTCCCCCTGGCCGGACTTTACGACGGTCTTCGCTTTCTTTCGGCGGTCCGCCGCGAGCGACTTTCCGACATCGTCGCTCTCCTTGAATTGTCCCTGCTTGCTGCGGCGGACATAGCGCTTGTCCGTACCGGTATCGATCAACTCGCGCTTGCTGGGCATTCGCTTGTTCCTTCTGGCGGCCCCGTGCGTAGCTGCTCACCTAACGAATTCAGATGGCGCGCGTTCCCGGGCGGGAGCCCTAGCAAAGCCCGGCCGCATCGTCCATCGCTCGGCGATAGCCTCCGTACCGAACGGCTTGGGCACCATCGGCAAGTCGGTGCGATCCTGGGCGCGGCCCGAAGTGACGATCACCTTGAGGCCGCTCCGGATCCGCTGCGCCTGTTTAGCAAGTTCATAGCCGTCCATCTCCGGCATCTCGATGTCGGTGAACAGCACCTCTACCCGGGGATCTGCGCCCAGCTTCTCGAGCGCCTCCTGCGGCCCCGTCGCTGTAACAACCTCGCAGCCCAAATCCTCAAGCATGACGGCAAGAATTTCGAGCACTTCCGAATCGTCATCGACAACCAACACGACGCGGGGCACGGCACCACTCCAGATACGGATCTTCCAGCATTCGCGGTTTGTGTCCTCCGCCCGTGCTATTTACTCAACAACACAACAATGACGCGGTTCCGCCTTAAGTGCAGATCACGCAGGCGAAATCAGCATGCCCTGCTTTGCTGCATCGCAGAATGGCTCTACAGGCGAACGAATTTATGACGCGCGCAACTGCCCGCCCGCATGGAAGCTTTACTGCTGTCCCGCCCTGTCAGGGCAGGGATGCTTTCTTCTGATCTGCGAGAAGAATTGAGCCAGCGATCTTGCCTGAAGGAACGCTTCGGCGGTTTCCCGCTCGACCCGGCAGAATTCGCGATACCTGCCCTCGAAATCGACGACCATATACTGCCTGAATTCGTCGTAGCAGATGCGCCGGATCACGCGGCTGCGCGTCATCTCCACGCACTCAAGGGACTCGGAGCTCAAGCGGCACAGCGCCTTCCACGCCCGCGCTCTCACAGCGCGCTTCACCAGCTGCGAGGAGCAAACACAGCCCGATGACGCACCAGAACCGCATGACCCAATTCAAGGAAATCTCCGGCCCGGATTATTCGCTCCAATTGCGTATTTACCCCGCCGGAATCATTGCGCCCAGCTCCGCGGCAGCGTCGCAGAAAAGGGCATGAATTTGTTCCGGCCCGCAACTCTCCGTCGTTCCCAGAACCCGGCCGGGAGAGCCCGGCTTGTACAGCCAGACATCCCGGCCGCCGATCACGTTGATCGAATAGCGCGGCCCTGTTGCCGCTCCCGCCCGAACGCATAGCGGAGCCAGCCAGAAATCCGCATGGGCGTGGTTCGTGCATCTCCGGTCGAGATTGAGATCGAGGCGGATCGCTACGTCATGGGGCTGTAGCTCCCTGTTGCCGCGCTGCACCGCGGGAACAAGAACGCTGCGGACCCAGTCAACCCCGCGCGCGAATTCATCGCCTTCAGGCTGGTCTGATTGTTGTTCGCGGGCACCGGCCGCGCGGTCTCGCGCCTTCAGAAATGCTTCGCCAATCGTCTGCATGGCATCACCCCGGAGGAGATTCCCTTCATGAGAGAACGCGTTCTCGCCGGGCGGCGTTCCAGAGCGCGTTTGACGCGGGGGTTCGTCTGGCGCGTGCCGCCTAAAGCGCGGCGGCACCGGGCTCTAGCCCTGCGGGCCGGAGCCGCGTCACGCGTCTCCGCCATAAGGTAACGATCCCTCGCGCATAAGGCGGCAAGAGCCGCCTGATCGTGCCGCTTCGCGGCTGGTTTTCTTTCTTATGAGGGGTCAGGGAGGGCGCCCTCCCTCCCTTGGCACGCCTTCTACAGGCAGCTCGCGCTCTTCAAGCGTAAGACCATTTCCGCCGGGCCGCGGAGCGCGATCAGCTGGCCGGTCAGGCTTCGCATTAGCGAGTAGAGCAAACTAGGAGACCCGCCGCGGCCCCTGCTATCGCGCCGGAACCGCCAAATCGGGTACCTCAAGAAACCGGAAAGAGCGGCCGATCCCCGCCAAGCCAACCATGATCGGCGCAGATCGCACATCGTCCTCATCAGATTGGGAGCGGATCTTGAGCGGTCTGTGACCCAAGTCACAGACCCTGGGCCCTGTGACGTGCAAAAGAGCAACCGATTGCGTGGGATAGCGCAGTCGTTCAAACAACATTGGGGAATGACCATGTGGCCGACCAAGTCGTCTATTCTCGTCGCCCTTGCTCTTCTCATTGCCGCTCCGTTGACCTCGGGCGGCGCGGAGGAGACTACGGGCGGCTTGCCACTTAAGTGTGCCACGCTCGATCTGCAGCTCGTTTCGCAGCTCGAAGAGGCAAATGTAAACAGCCGGATCTTCGACGAGGCATTCTCGACAATCATGCGCGCGCGCAGGGCCTGCTACGAGGCGCGCGTGGCCGAAGGGCTCGCACTGTACGACAGCATTCGGAAGGCTGTTCTGGCCAAGCAAGCGCAATAAGCGTCGCCGACGCCCCGAGCAAACCGGTCCGGCCGCGCAGCAGCCGGGCCCTTGGCGATTAGAACCGCAGATCCTCGGGCATAGCAGCCGGATCAATCAACGCGCACCGTCATTAGCGCGTGGTCAAAATTGGAGGCCGCCTAGGCTCCGCTCCTCGTTCACGACGCAAGAGGCGGCCGCCGCTTGGCGCCTCAATGTCGTGTAGCCCACGGTTGCCCGCTGTCCAAATGCGGGCCGGTCACCGCGGCCACGGCGCCGCAGGAACCGGCCGCGGAGAGTTGAGTTGCCTTAGGGCAACCCTCCGCAGGAGTGCTTGTGATGGCAGCAAAGAAAGAGAAGACGCTGACTGACCTCTTTGAGGACGGTCTGAAGGACATCTACTACGCAGAAAAGAAAATCCTCGCCGCCCTTCCCAAAATGGCGAAAGCAACCAAGACCGACCAGCTTGCCTCCGCGTTCGAGAAGCATAAGACGGAAACGGAGCATCAGGTGGAGCGGCTCGAGCGGGTCTTCGAGATGCTGCAGCACCAGGCCCGAGGCAAGAAATGCCCCGGCATCGAGGGCATTCTCGAAGAGGGCAAGGAGATAATGGACGAATTCAAGGGAACGCCTGCCCTTGACGCCGCCCTCCTCGCCGCCGCGCAGGCGGTCGAGCATTATGAGATCGCCCGTTACGGCACGCTGATCGCCTGGGCTGAAAAACTCGGCCTTGAGGACGCAGCCGAACTCCTCCAGGAAACGCTAGAGGAGGAGAAGAACACTGACCAGGCACTGACGAAGCTCGCGGAAACTGCGATCAATCAGTACGCCGAAGCGGCTGAATAGAGCACCGGCGCGGCTCGGGCTCATATTCAGCAGACTTTCTGAGATCCTGCACTTCGGGAGGCGGGCAGGGTCCTTTATTGCCGCTAACCGCAGACAGATCTCAGCGCCGTGCAGAATTTCCGCCAGGCATCGCGCATGCTTGTGCTCCGCGCCACCTCCCGCACTTGGCCTGCGATAATCTGCGGAGTCACTATCTCACTATAGTGACAATCACAGAACAAATGGTGCGCGTCGCGCCATGAGCTCCTGCCGTTGACGCCATTTCCTGTGGTTCCAGATCGGATCGGATTTTACGCCAGCGGCACCGGCATGGGCGGCTGGGATGGAACATGCGCGGCGCCGGTCCCGTTGTACAACATCATGGCAGTCGGCAAACTCTCCCTCTATCAGGCCAAGCGCGACTTCACGAAAACCGCAGAGCCCAGCGGCAAGGCGCACGTGAAGCCGGCGGAATATCCCCGGTTCGTAATCCAGAAACACGCCGCCTCCAGGCTACACTACGATCTACGCCTCGAGGTGGACGGGGTCTTCAAATCCTGGGCTGTCACCAAGGGCCCGTCGCTCGATCCACGAGATCGACGCCTCGCGGTTGAGGTTGAAGACCACCCTCTCGACTACGGGGATTTCGAAGGCACGATCCCTCAGGGCGAGTACGGTGGTGGCACCGTCATGCTCTGGGACCGGGGCTTCTGGGCTCCGGAGGATGGGGGCGATCCGCAACGTGCGCTTCGGAAAGGGGACCTCAAGTTTACCCTTGCGGGGGAGAAGCTACAGGGCAGCTGGGTGTTGGTGCGGATGCGGCACGATCGAGAACGCGACCGCAGCAATCGAAGCAACTGGCTCCTGATCAAGCATCGCGACGGCCATGAACGGGAGGGTGGAGAGCCTGTAACCGACCAAGACCAGTCAGTCGCGTCCGGACGCACCATGGAGGAAATTGCCGCCGGCAAGGGCCGGCGCCCAAGGCCCTTCATGCTCGCAGGCAAGGCCGCTGCATCGGATGCGGTCTGGCATTCGAACCGGGACGGCAGGTCGGACAAGGCATCCTTCCTGAAGACGATCGAGCAACGCACCGAGCCTGTCCCGCAGAAGCGAGCCGGCTTGAAGATGCCCCAGTTCATCGCGCCACAGCTGTGCAGGCGCGTCAGCCGGCCGCCCGTCGGCGCTGATTGGGTCCACGAGATCAAGCTAGACGGATACCGCATGCAGCTGCGTGTTGCCGGCGGCGAGGCAGTCATGCGCACCCGCAAAGGGCTCGACTGGACTTCCGATTTTGCTGCCATCGCGCAAGCCGCGCGTGCCCTGGACGACTGCATCATCGATGGTGAAGTCGTAGCACTCGATCACAATGGAGCTCCCGACTTCGCCGCCTTACAAGCAGCCCTGTCTGAGGGTAGCTCCAAAGACCTGACGTATTTCGCGTTCGATCTCTTGTATGCGCAAGGGGAGGACTTGAGGCGCCTTCCACTCACTGAGCGTAAGGCGCGCTTGCAGCGACTGTTGAATTGAAGCAGCCGGGCCGGGAAGCTGATCAAATACGTGGAGCATTTGGCTGAGCCAGGCGATGCCGTTCTGCAGTCAGCCTGTCGGTTGAACCTGGAAGGCATCATCTCGAAATACGCGACCGCGCGATACCAGTCCGGACGTACGGACACTTGGCTGAAAGCAAAGTGCCGCGGCGGGCAGGAAGTGGTGATTGGCGGCTGGAGCGGGAGCTCTCGTAACCTCCGCTCGCTCCTCGTGGGCGTCTATCGCGGCGACCATCTGGTGCACACCGGCCGGGTGGGGACCGGCTTCAACAAGGGTAACTCTACCGGGCTCCTCAAGAAGCTCGTCGCATTTTCGACCGACAAAACACCGTTCACGGGCAAAGGGGCGCCGCGCAGAGGCAAAGACGTCACCTGGGTCAAGCCGAAGCTGATCGCCGAGATCGAGTTCGCCGGTTGGACCGGCGACGGCATGGTTCGGCAGGCTGCCTTCAAGGGGCTTCGCGAGGACAAGCCGGCCACAGAGGTGCGAGCCGAAAAGGCGGTGCCGCAGGAACAGCTTGAATCGACTGCAACTGCGAAAGTGAAGGCGGGCACCCCGCATCAGACGGCGGGTGGACGCAACGTCGTACTCGGCACCGTCATCTCCAATCCCGATAAAATGTTGTGGCCGGCGGAGGGCAAATCAGAGGCATACTCGAAAATCGATCTCGCGCGTTACCTTGAAGAGGTCGGTCCGTGGATGATCGAGCATCTCCAAGGGCGGCCGTGCTCCATCATCCGCACTCCCGATGGAATCAACGCGGAGCGCTTCTTCCAGCGGCATGCGATGCTTGGCATGTCGAATCTCATCAGTCTTGTGAAGGTAGAGGGAGACCGCAAGCCTTACGTTCAGATTGACCGCGTCGAGGGTCTTATCGCAGCCGCGCAGATCGCAGCTGTCGAATACCACCCCTGGAACAACCAGCCGGGCCACCCGCCCACTCCTGGCCGGCTTGTTTTCGACCTTGACCCGGCGCCAGAGGTCTCGTTCGACGTCGTCATCGAGGCCGCCAAGGAAATGAAGGAGCGGCTGGAAAAGCTCGGCCTCGTAACCTTTTGCAAGACAACAGGTGGCAAGGGACTGCACGTCGTCACACCGCTCGCCGTGAAAGAAGAGGACCGACTGGGTTGGAAAGAGGCGAAGGCGTTCGCGCAGGCAGTATGCTCGCATATGGCAAACGATAGTCCCGACCGCTACCTCATCGTAATGACCAAGAAGCTGCGGACGGGACGCATCTTCCTTGACTACCTGCGCAACGACCGTACCGCCACCGCGGTTGCCCCGTTATCTCCGCGCGCAAGGCCTGGAGCCCCAGTTTCAATGCCGCTCAACTGGAATCAGGTAAAGGCCGGGCTTTATCCGCAGCGCTTCACGATAAGTACAGCGCCATCTCTTCTGAGAAAGAGCAAGCCGTGGCAAGACTACTGCGATGGTGAGCGCTCGCTGAAGCAAGCGATTCAGAAGCTCGTGAAAACTCGTTGACCGGGTTAGGACGCCCAGCGGGCAGCGATCGTGGCGGCATCCGCCACCTCGATCTGCTTCGTGTACCGCTGATGATAAAGCTGCAGGGCGTCGTGGCCTGCGTCAGACGAACTGCAGATGGCCTCGCGAATGAAAATTACCCGAACGCGGCCGGCATGGCGCTCGCCGGCGGGCGCGGGCTCGAGGGCGCGAAACGCGCGGCTGCAAGCCCTACCGCGCGGCAGGCGCTGACGGCGCGCTCGCGAGGGAAGCAGTTGCTAAGCCTCGCGCGACCCGCTGGGTGGCGCCGCGGCTGCAGGCACGTCGTGACCGTGGCGGGATCCTCAACGAGGCCGGGCCAGTGTCCGGCTCGTTCTTGCCTGCCGCATCGCTTGCATTGCTTGCGCTTCCAATCTCGTTTGCACGGTTGATCGAGGGGCGCCTGACGAGTTGCTCGGTCACTTGCGGCCGGCGAAGATGAATTAATGGTCGTCCGGCGGCGGGACCCGGTTGCCGAAGCTAAATCCGTCACCGTTCAAAAACGCTTCGAAATAGCCCTCGGTCACGTCGTGCTCGAGCTGCGCGAGAACGCCGGGATCGGCCGGAACGAGTTCTGTGCGTCCCGTGGTGAGATCTTTCACCGTCATTGGCGCCCGCCGGTCGGCGCCGAGCCGGATCAGGACAATCGTCTGCATCGCATCCGCTTTAGCGCCCGCGCGGCGAAATTGTTCCAGCAGGACCCGATTAATTAAGGGTCTTCGGAGGATCGAGTGGGTGATTGTGAGGCTGGAAATCGCAGAAAGCTGTGCATTTGCTAGGTATTTGCATTACCGCTAAGCTTCGAATCAATCATCGATTTCGGATGGCACGAACAGCGAAGCGAAGGGGGCGGCTGGGGGATGGGTATTCGTTCCACGGATCGAGCGCAACCAAACAGTGCGCGGCGAGCCCAATCTACTGCCGCCGAGAGGCGGTGTCGGCGGCTCGCCCACTCATCGAAGGGAACCGAAGCTGAGCGCCGCTGGCTTGAGTGAGGCGGCTAAGGAATTCAACGGATTGCCACAGAATTCAATCGCCGTCCGGATCTCGCATGTGGCAACCCCATCGCGTAGGGCTGCTCAGACACACCGAAGCCACTTAATTTACGCCAATGCCGACTACGGGGCATCAACGTGGCTGTTCGGGCGACCCGGGACCAGAGCCCACGGAGCCGATCGGTCGCCCAGTCGGAGTCGTACCGACTCCGACGCGGCCCGACGAACCTCCCCGCGCAGCTGCCGATGGCGCATTCTCAGCTTCGGTGCCTTCGATTTACAGCGACAACAACAACAACAACAACAACAACAGAAGACAGCCATTCGAAATTGATCCAAAATCACCCACACGACTTCACGAAGAGCCACCACGCCGCTGCTCGACGCTTAGGCTCGCGTTCCTCTGGAAATCGTTGCTAAAGACCGGCCCGCGGCGCCGACTCACCTGAGTGGCAGTCGAAGCGGCAATGACCGTACCAGCGCTCGCGGTTAGCGCTGCTGAACGCCTCTCGATCCTCCGGGATCGTTCTCCCGCGGATTCGCTCCAGAGGAGGGCGATCCGGGAGTTAGATGATGGCCCACTCTTAGACGTGGCTCTTCCGGTCGTTGCGGTCCCTCTTACGCCACCACGACCGCTGGACTCTCCGGCCCGGTTCCGGCTCCCGAGGCTGCCCCGGCCGGCCCCTCCGCCGCCTCCACCACCTCCTCCGCCCCCGCCTGTGTTGAGGATCCCGCGCGTTGATCAGCGGGCCCTGTCGGGCGCGCCCCATGCGCGCTCACGGCCACGGCGGGGAACATCGAATCGTGCCGGATGACGAGACTGGCTTAAATGCTATTTCTCGGTAAAGAAGGTGAGCAAGACTTTGCCTTTGTCGCCAATTAGGCAAAGGAAAGTACGACGGGTCTCAGTCTTGCCTTTCTCAAGGTACGCGTCGCCGATAACAATCGTCCGAATGGGCGTATCCTCGACTTTAGTGTTTGCCTTGGCTATCGTCAGGCCATCGAGGTCGAGTGTCACATCTTTGATCGATGGATTGCGCTCTTTCAGCGCGAGCAAACCGGTCGTACGACAGGCTTCCGCCTCCGTCGTCGATTGAGCCAAGGCGCTCGAAGCCGCCAACGCCGCGCTCGTTACGAGCACTGTCAGGTTGATCTTGTACATAAGAAAGTCTCCCGCTGGGCCAGAAGTCGCCTGGCCAGTGCTCGCCAAGGGCGGAATGCTCGCCAAGGGCGCGAGAGTTGCACCTCAGGCCGCGCCCTCGTTCTCACCAATCGATGAACGTGCGTTCGGTTCCAGGAGTTGCGCTTGCTGGCCAACAAGTTTTCAGCCAAAAAAGAGAACCCGCGAAAGCCGTCTATGCTTCCGGGGGCACAGAATGCGACGGCTCAAGCTCAATTTCGACGGCGCGCCGCGCGTCGTCCCGTCACTCGGTCTGTCGCTCGCTTGAACTTTCCGTTGCCCGGGACGTTGTCGAAATCGAGAGCATCTGGAGATCGGGCATCATGCGGACGGTCACTGTCCTTACTTGCTTGGGATGTGCAGTGCTGTTGGCTTCGCAGTTGGGTTCGGCGCAAACGCCGAGCGCCTCTTTGCAGTCGCCATCGGCCTTCAGCGCGATCGCCGATCCGGCCATGCGTTCGCGCGCGTTCTTCACCGAGGCGGCCAAAGTTCTAACGCATCCCCGTTGTATGAACTGTCACCCTGCGGCCGACCGACCGTTGCAGGGCGACGATCGACATCCCCATCAACCGATGGCCACGCGCGGGGAGGCCGGTGTGGGCACCGCCGCCAACCCCTGCACAGCCTGCCACACGGAACGCAACTTCACATTAGTCGAGCGCGCGAGCTACCGCAGCATTCCTGGGCATCCGCGCTGGCAACTGGCGCCCATCGAGATGGCCTGGGAGGGCAAGTCGATCGGAGAGATATGCCAGCAATTGAAGGACCCCCAACGCAACGGTGGACGGACACTGGAGCTCGTTCACGAGCACGCGGCGCACGATGATTTGGTCTCGTGGGGCTGGCAGCCGGGAGCTGGGCGCCACCCCGCCCCTGGCACACAGGAGCTGTTTGGTCAGTTGATCAAGGCGTGGATCGACACCGGCGCGGAGTGTCCCTGAGCGTAACGCTGCGGTCTGCCCCAGCACCTTGTCCTCGAGGTCGTGCACCTTCACGCGCGCGGATCGCCTTTCGACCGATAGTCGGTGCCGCCGTTCAGTAATTGCCGATCAGCTCTTTCTTTTGGTCACGCGGAGGCCGCGGAGGAGCCCAAGCGCCGGTCGCAACGTCGTTGACGGCTACGGTGGAACTGCCGACCCCGAGATGGGTTGGGGCCGGCGGAATTGTCGGTGGGTTGCAAGACGCGATTTGTCCTATCGACCGCCTTCAGGCCAGGGAACTCTGGATGACTCGCGCCGTTGATCCGGCAGGAGGAAACCAGAGAGGATCTGAAATGCGCAATAGTTTCGTGATCGCCGCCGTTCTTACCTTGGGCATGAGCACCGCGACCGCTCAGCAGCAAAACCCCCCGGCGCAGTCGACCCCCAACAATCCGGCGGTGAATACCACCGGGACGAACAATGCCAACAATCCGGTTGCCGGCGCTAACAGCTTCACCGAGGGACAAGCTAAATCGCGGATCGAGCAAGGCGGGTTCAGCAACGTGTCCGGACTCCAGAAGGACGACAGCGGCGTCTGGCGCGGAAAGGCGATGAAGGATGGAAAGTCGGTGGATGTCAGCCTCGACTTCCAGGGCAACGTCATCGCGCGCTGACCCGCAATCCGACAATCGAAAGCTCAACCGCCCGCGTTCGACCGCGGCCAACGATTCCCAACGGAGGCACTATGACCGTTACGATTTCACGTCTGTACGACGACTACGCCACAGCAACGCAGGCCGTGCGCCAGCTCGAAAGCGCAGGTATTCGCCATGACGACATTAGCCTGGTCGCCAGCAATGCCGACAACTGGTATTCGGGCCAGGAGGCACATGCGTCGGGCCGGGTCGACCGCGACCGCGACGGCACGGATGATCGTGCCGAAGGCGCCGCAGCGGGCGCCGGCATCGGCGCCGCCGTGGGCGGGACGGCCGGCTTGCTGGCGGGCCTGGGCATGCTGGCGATCCCCGGCATCGGGCCGGTGGTGGCAGCCGGCTGGCTCGCCGCGACCGCGGCCGGCGCGGCCGCAGGCGGCGCGACCGGCGGCATCATCGGTGCGCTCAGCCAAGCCGGCATCGGCGAAGAGGACGCGCATGTCTACGCGGAAGGCGTACGACGCGGCGGCACGCTTGTGACCGCACGCGTGCCGGAGGCGGAGCGCGCGCGGGCGGAAGCGATCCTGGAGCGCAATGCCGTCAACATCAGCGACCGCGGGGCGGTTTACCGCAAGAGCGGGTGGAAGGGATACGATCCGAGCGCCCCCGCCTACACCGCCGACCAGGTCCGCCGCGAGCGCGATCTCTACCGCCACACGGCCGCGTAGACGTCGGCGGTGCGCCCTCGCGTGGGCGCCTCACGAGCGAGGGGCGACCATTTCGCGGCTCGGCGCACGAAGAGAGTGCGCCGAGGGTGACGAGGGTCGCCCTTTGCCGCCTGCCATCGCGGGCGGCTTTTTTCATGATGAAATCGGGAACGGCGCCGCGGAACGCAAAGGCGTCGGGAATCATGAGCGCCGACTCTGCCGCGGCGGCACGAATTTGCGACGGGCGAAGCGCCATCTGCTTGGGATAACCACCGAATTTCTCAGGAACGCGAGATGGGCCGAAAATCTTCTTGGTCGCAAAAGGCCACATCAGTCTGCCGAGGAGCGGTGAGAGCGTGTACCGGATGATTTCGCCGATCACCGGCACCGCGGGTCCGGACAACGCAACCACGTCAGTCCGCACGGTCGCGTAGTAATATCCCGAGGCCAGCACCAGGCCGCGGATGGCTTCGCGTGCAGTGCACCGCGTTTTGGTTTCTTGCTGTTCGACGACGTTGGGCGCGCGCGCGGGCAGAAAGAAGGGGGTGCGGGACAAGCCGCACCCCTCTGGCCGAAGCAAAGTCAGTGGCGCTCAGCGTGCGCCGCCCTGGCCGCTGCCGCCCTTCCGGGCGTCGTGCGATTGCGTCCCGGTCTGCTCGTTGTCGGTGCCGCCCGGCCTGGTGGCGTTGCCGCCGACGGTGCCACCGACGCCCGGACCCGTCGTTCCGGTCGCGCTGCTTGCGCCTGTCGGATTGCTGGTGGCGTTCGGCGAGCCTTGGGTATTTCCCATGTTGCCCGGTGCGCCCTGGGTGTTCTGGGACGAGCCGGTATCGGGACGCATCCCGCCGCCGGTCTGCGCCTGGGCAAACGAGCCGAGGGCAAGAACCGTAAGGGCGGCGAGCGTGATCGACCTCATGCGCATAAGCTGTCTCCTGTGGGGGTGATGTATTGAGTGACGTTCGCAATCACCAACCCGCCCGGGCGGGCGAAGTTGCCGGGCGTTGCTGTTCAAACATCAGGCGCCGATAACGACCGCCAAGTCCTTCGCGTGCTCGCCGCTCATTTCGGCGGCCGTCCTGATACGGTCGATTGCCGAAACAGCCCTTGCTCGGTCTGTTCCGCCAGGCTTTCCCATGATGCCGCCATTTGACGCCAGAACTGTTTGGCGAACTCGTCGATCGCGGCATCAGCTTCGCGAAGGCATTCCCGTGCTTTCTGGTGGTAGTACGCGGCGCTCATCTGCAGCAATCCTCAAGCCGCGCGAATGCGTCTCGGCCTCACCATTCACCACCAACTCAAAGCCGCGGCCGCGGCGTCATGCTTTGACCAGTTGCGCCATAACAATTCTCCAGCCGCGGCTTCGTTCCTCGGGGTCACAAGGACAGCACACGGAGCCTGCCCCTTTGATCCGCGACCTCAGCCACAATGCTGCGGCCGCTCGCATGAGACACTGACCATGCAGCCGCACGGACGAATCCGGGCGCCGCTCGGGAATGAACTGACGACCCGCCCGAATTCAGCCGCAGCGTCCGCGAGCGGTGACGGAGAAGAAGCGCATCATTCACGACTGGCGTCCGGCCCAAGTTAGTGTAGGAACCTGCAGCGCTTCGTTCCGCTTCGGCGTATGCTCGAGACGATTGAGCGTCCTCTTGCCGGCCAGAGCCTCGCAGTCCGTCCTCCAAGCACCGGGCTGAGCTTGCCCGCCAACACCGTTAACGTCGGATCCTTTGCGCAACTCGTCGTGATCGTTCAGAACCTCGTAGCCCAGCACCAAGCCGAAAATCCGCTGCCCTACCAGCGTCTCGAGGCGGTGCTCGACATAGCGATGGGGTCAAAGCCCCGACACCCTTTCACCCGCTACGGGCCGCGACCCGCTTTTTCCTGGGGGCACTTCCCCCGTGGGGATGGGGCACCCTCGCCGCTAGGGATGCATGAAGGCCTCAGCTCGGCCCGCCGCTGAAGGAGCCGCGAAGGACGCCAGCCGCTGGAAAACGCCGTCATAGCGCTTGGAGCCTGCTGGATGGATTGGCATTTCGCTCGGCCGGGCCTTGCATTGACGCCTGCTTGCAGGAGACCCGCCCCAACATCACCGTCGCAATCCGTGAGCGCCTAGACGCGCTGAATTGTATGCGGACGGGGCCAAGCCCTTTTACGAGCAAGAATTGTTTTTTCTCCGGAACTGGAATTGGATCGGCACGTTGACTTGACGGCTTTCGGCTTGTCAATTCATGACAGATCAGAAGAGGACGGGCGCGATCCCCCTCGTTGAAGAGGAGCTTCGCGTCGACAAGCAGCCCGTCACGGCGGGAAAGGTTCGCGTTCACACGGTCGTGGACGTCTTCCAGGAAGTTGTCCGTGAAGACTCTCGAGAGCGAGCGCGTGGAGGTCAGCCGCGTCGCGATCAATCGGGAAGTTCAGACGGCTCCTACGGTGCGAACCGAGGGAGATGTGCTGATCATCCCGGTGCTGGAGGAATTACTGGTCGTGGAAAAGCGGCTCGTACTTAAGGAAGAGCTTCACGTCCGTCGTCTGGTGTCGGAAGAGAACGTCGAAATCCCCGTGACGGTCCGCAAGCAGCGGGCCGTGGTGGAACGCATCACCCCAGAGGGTTTGTCCAACCAAGAGGACGAGGAACAATGAGTGCTGCTGCGATGACCACAAGGACCATCACTGCGTTTTTTGACGATCGCGAGGACGCGTCGGATGCGATCCAAAGGCTGCAAACGGCGGGCATCCCGCGCAGTGACATCAACATGGTTGAGGGAAGCCGGAGCGGGAGCAGCCCGACGCAAGAGAGTGCCGGCTTCTGGGAGTCGTTAAAGGAGATGTTCCTGCCGGACGAGGACCGTTACACTTACGCCGAGGGCTTGCGGCGCGGTGGTTACCTTGTGACGGTGCGCACCAATGATGCCCATTACGAGCGTGCCCTGGACATCCTCGATGACGAGGGGACAATCGACATTGACGAGCGTGCTGCGTCATGGCGCAACGAGGGCTGGACAACGCCTGTCGGCGGATCAGCCGGGGCCTCGTCTATGTCGTCGAGCACCGGCTCCGCTACAGAGCTGCCACACCGACAGGGGCAGTGGCTGGAGGCTGTCTCGAACCGCGTCGGCCGGCTCGTCGGCTCGAGATGCGGCGGGCCTTAGTGGGGGGGCGAAGAAGTCATTCCGCTGACCGAGGAGCAGCTCAGGGTCGGCAAGCGTGACGTCAGTCATGGCCGCGTTCGGGTCCGCAGCTACACGGTCGAGACGCCAGTTCAGGAGCAGGTCAATCTTCGCGACGAGCACGTTACTGTGGAGCGCCGATCAGTGGACCGTCCCGTTGCAGGGGACGAGAACCTGTTCCGTGAGCGCACGATCGAGGCTGAGGAGCGGGCCGAAGAGGCGGTAGTGGACAAACAGGCCCGCGTCAAGGAAGAGCTCGTGATCAAGAAAGACGTGGGGCAGCGCTCGGAAACTGTATCCGACACGGTTCGTCGAACGGAGGTCGAGGTCGACGACGAGCGCGCCAAGACGAGCCGGCCAAGCGAGCGCACCCGCCGTTAGATCAATCATAAGGTCGGCGCGGAAAGCGCGCCGAGCCTCATTGCACGTCAGAACGTCCGGCCAGGCCGTCGGCGCGGCCTGGACCGGCTACCAGGTTCAGTGGAGGTCTCGCGGGCCGCAACCATATGTGGCGGTGGCGCTCTGTGCATTGGCTCGGCCGATGACCTGCCTTTGGGTCACCCGGCCTCGGCCGGAGGCTTGCGTTCTCCGGGTGCGCGCAAGCCGCGGACCATTCCTCCACGGTGTCGTCATCCGGCAGCTGAATACCTGACATTTCGAAGCCTCGCTTTTGATTGCCGACCAGAAATCGATATTTGGGCATCGTTGAGCGGAATGTAAACGATTGAGCGCACTTTTCGTTCGCTCGAAGGCGCAGGCACCCAGTGATTGGACGCAGCATCGGTCACGTCATCTCCGCGTGGCGCGGCAGCTTGCAGCGGTTCCAACAATGCGACCCATCTGGTCGCAGCATCGGTCGGAGCCGCGCTCACTAGCCTGGCGGAATCGTGCAGAGTTTTTTTTATGCTGCGCTCGATGCGGTGATCTCACCGGGGGCTGCACGTTCGAGGCCTTGGGACGGATCTTTCCGGCGAGTAATCCTTTATCATGGCCAGAGGATTGGAGGCAGCTAAGCCTGAAACCGTGGCAAAGCCT
>CAVZSC010000030.1:0-795174 GCA_963777755.1 uncultured Alphaproteobacteria bacterium | reverse complement strand
TACCGCGGCGAAGCCTGGCACCACCTGTGGGTGCTCGGCGCCTGGTGGGGAGCGATCGGCGCGCGCGCCATCATGGTGAGCGGACCGTCGCGGGCTCGCTGGACGCGATCCGCGCCCAGGCCGAGCGACGCGCGCACCGCCGGTCGTGAAGTGCGACCGCTGCGGCCGGGCGCCCGCACATGCGGGCGCCCGCGTGACGCTCGAGGAGGACGCGGGTTGCATTTCCTCCATGTTGCGGTTCACGCACCCCACGGGCATGCCCGAGTTCCGCGGGGTTAGTCGACCACCAAGGTGCCGGGGAGAGGATCGGGGTGTGAACTGGCCCGACGCAGCACGCCTCGCCGCCCTCGAACACCTCCTCGGTGTCGCCCGAGCGGAACGCGCCTTCCTCGATCACGTAGCCCATGTGCTCGCACTGGACCGTCGTCGGGAAGCCCCTTGAACAAGGGGGACAGGTCCGCGTTGGCGTACGTCGAACTCCATGACGAGCTGCCTTCGAAGTGCTCGAGTGGCCTTCATAACAACACCAACTGTAACGAGTAAAAAAAAAAAAAAAAAACATTTGCTAAGCTGCACATCTCGATGTAGAAATAGGTGTAGGAACATTCTACAAATCCAATGTGATGAGCCATGGAGTTATGAGCTCAACATGGAGAGTAATCTCCCTGCTGTGCTAGGCTTAATGGTTTTTAATTAGAGAAGCTGCCAGGGTAGCTGCCTGTAACACTGGCACGTGCTGGTCACACTGCACGGCACACAGTGAACACATGGAGTGATGCCAAGCTGGGATGGAGTGGCCAGAACGAGGACAGGAGCTCATTCTGCCACCAGGGCCGCTGACAGGAGCGTGCTCATGCTGTCATCATCTTGGCAACATGAGGAGGCATTCAGCATGTTAATGCCAACCACTTCACTGTTGTCTTCAAAGCCAATGAGGCAGCACAGCTAGTGAGAAAGCATGCCACCCCATTTAGATGTGGCTGCCTCAACTTCGCCATTGGAGAGTAACTCCTGAAGATCATACAGACAACATGGCACGAACGCGACTTGCGGCAGTTGTAGAGGTTTAGGAACCTTCATCTTATGGTGACTAGAATTGTGCCAGTGGTAAAGCATCCACAAGCTCTCTATGGCCCAGAAAAAGTGAGGGATGGAAAAGCCAGGCCCTCATCTGTAGTGATCGAACTGGAAATTCCCCTGCGATCAGAAGCATTTGTCGCTTGCCAGCAGGTGTACAACAACGCCTCCAGGACCTGCTTGATCGGCAGGATCACGGGATGGAGCTTACACTGCTGAACGGCAGGAAGCCGAAGGGTTGGTGGAATTTGGCTCAGCCGTCGTCGCTGCTGCGTTTGCGTGAGCAGAGGGCAGCCCGGGCAGACTTGAGCGACGATGATCTTCGCGGCGAGAGGAGAAGGAAAAACGATGACAAACAGCGGCCTAAAACCTCAAGGAGGCACTACCAACCCCCGTCAGTTTACCTCCATTGCAGAAATCCACGTCCGGCGCTTTCCAGAAGACGGAAAAATGAGAAAACAAATGTTAGGCCGACATTGAGCAGTCCTACCCGGGAGAATTTTATATAAGTCGAGATACCTTGTCCCCCAAACAAGCGTAGGATTTGTCATCTGCAACATCCTGCTCCAGCTCTTCAATCACGTCATGAACCTGGCCTTGCCACCATCACGCGGGACGCGGTGAATGCCTTCCAAAAGCTCGTAAAGACCCACCGCAAGGTTGGCCGCGCAGTCGGTCGACGGATTTGATTCGGTATCGTTCTGATCGTGCGCTGCTAGTTTGGCCCACGCAAGCGGCGTTGCGTCAGCGCATACACCAGCAACGCCAAGGTCATCACCCTACCACAGTACCCTTGAATCTGACTGGGTTTTTGTGACGAACAGCGACGAGACAAAAAACAAGGGGTCTTTGAGAAAGCGGAACCCGCCCTCGACACCTGATTGGGCTTTATAGGCGCGCATTACCTCTGCATCGCTCACATGGCAGGCTGGAATATTGGTACCAGATGACAAAGCAGGCGCGCTGTTGCTTGTGGACCTCATGACCTCCTGTGCAGGTCGGACCTGGGCGGCGGAGTCGCCCACTCAATCGCTTTGAGGGGGCTGTGGGGGTGGGGCAACCCTTTGCCGGCATAACGTTTGTGCTCAGATTAACGCGGCTGGTGTCTAGCTCATCATAGCGCCACACTTTCGACAGCGCCGTCAGTGCGGCTCGCGCTGACTCCGGCGTCGCAAAACGTTGGGCATGCAAGTGGAACAGTTGCTTCTCGATGCCGTCCCATTCCCCGCTGCTGCGCTTTGGTGAGGCTCGCCTCGCACGCTCCCGGCGGCCTGCGCGACGAGACCACCAACCAGCGTTGGGCTATGCCGTAGTGACACAACTCCAGACTGTCATAACAGCGGCTTGGTTTCGTCAAGACGATGCCACCGGCACCCCGGGCAGGCGCCTGCGACACGAGCTGTGTCACCAACTCACGTACTGTAATGCGGGCTAGAAAGCCGAGCTTGGCAAGAGCGGCGGCCGCGTTCCCCGCTAGACAATTCGGCATCTGCGACGAGATACCTGGGCGTTGGGCAGCTCCGCAACGGCCTCTCATCATGGCTCAGCCCGCCCCTCGGTAACCCGGGCATTCCTACGTATTGCCATCCCCAACTTTTGCTCACCAGGGCACGCCACCATCTTGGGACACCAAATACTCCAAAAACGGCCTGCTTCAGTCTTGGCCGATGGTCTTCGGCAATAGCTGTGGGCGATGCGAATGGCGTGCTCGTCGCTCTCGGGGACATAGTCGCCATGGAGGGAAAAGCTGGTCGTGTCGAAGACGAGAAAAGCGTAGTGGTCAATGTGTTCCTGGGCACACGCCCCCAGCGCCAAAGTCGCTAAACAAAAGATCACACCCATAGGCATGGACTTCATCGTAGTGTCGCTAATCTACTGAGCTTAAAACGATTGAACATCTCGGGCGTGGACACCCTCACGAAAATAAGGTAGCACCGAAGAGGCGTGTTGGCAAAAAACTGCGGCGTCAGGGTCGTAGGGCTTATTGGCAAACCCCAAGCCATTGAGGATCATCCGGGCCACAGCTTCGCCTGGGGTGATCTCCTCTTGCGCATCCGGCACGAGGCGAGCATCAATCACGCTTATCAGACCTACGTCTTTTATCATACTGGCAATAAACCAAATGATCTAAACGTTTCACATGGACCTATTTCATCGCTGCTCTTCCCATGAATCCTTGAGAGTCGTCTGTTGAAGCATTCAGCGGAAGGCAAATTTTTTTCTCGTTTTACACCTGCTCAATCTCGGTTAGGGAACCGCTGCCGCGGTCTATGGGACGTGATCCACCTGATGCGTCGACGCCACGAGTTCTTGTGGAAGCCAACAATACTCGCAGCAATTCCCCGCTCGCTCGACTGCCTGTCGGCGCAACTCAGCCGTGGGGCGCCAGGAACCGTTCCTGCCCACACTCATAGCTCCATCAAGATGCGCAGATTGTCCGCCACCTGGCGTAACGTTGCTGCTGAGACGCTGCCCCAGGCTCGTAGTCCAAGGCGATCTTTGGCAATAGAGCGCAGCGCGTCGCATAAAATATAGCTCCGTGCCGAGACGCCGCCTTCAGGTGGATCAATCGGCACGTGGATGGGAATACGTCGATCCGTACGGGTTAATGGGAGCACGAACACCAGGTCTGCAGGACCGTGATTAAAGATATTGGTGGAAATGATTAACACCGGGCGTGCTCCAGCTTGCTCGTGGCCACGCGTCGGATTGAGATCGGCCAGCCAAATTTCGCCACGATGCAGCAGAGGAGACATTTAGGTCTCCTCTAAACCATCGGCCAGTGTCTGCTCCCACGTCAGGCGCTCCTGCTCCAGATTTGTCCAGGCCTCCGGCTTCGCACGGAGGGTAGCATACGCTGCATTAGTTGCATCCAAGAGCTGCTGGCGGCGATACTGCTCCAAGGCCTGCTCCAGGACAGCCTGCATCGAGCTGCCGGCCGTCTGGGCTAACTCCTGGAGCAAATCACGCGTACGCAACGAAACGCGAATGGTCGTCGTTGTCATAGCATGCCTCTTCATCTACATTACAGTTTACATTTTTATCTACAAGAACGTATCATCTGTGTGCAGCGCCGTCAATCAGGGCATAGCAGAAGGGATCGCGAAGAAGACCAAACCAGACTACCATCTTGTGGTATGATAAACTCATACCAGGCCACACGATATCGCAGGTGGACAACGGGGGTATATGCAGACAACACCGCCTTTTCGCATGAATACCCGAGGCATCGTCTTCGGCTCGCTCGCTTCGCTCTGCTTTGGGGCGGGTATTATCGTTAATAAGGTGGGATTGACGCAGAGCCCTCTGCACCCTCTCGAATACACCGCCCTGAGTGTCATTGTGGCAGGGATACTGGGAGGCGTCATGATCGTACCGCAGAGAGCGGTGCTCTACACATGCTCACGTCTCTGCATACTCAATATTCTCTTCCTTGGCATTACTGCATCAGTCATCTCATATGGATTCCTGTTCTGGGGGCAGAGTCTGACGAAAGCGATTAATGCCGGATTCCTGATTGCACTTTCAGGATTTTTCACCATGATATTCGCGTCACTTTTTCTCAAGGAAGTCCTGGAGAAACGTCACTATCCATTTATTCTTCTGCTCTTTGCCGGCATTTATCTCCTTACTGTGGGCACGCACATCCTGCAATTTCAGCAGGGCGATATCCTCATCATCATCGCGGCCATGATTTTCGGTTTGACCAATGCGCTCTCGAGATTTGCCATGCGCGAACTGCGAGGAGAACTCGTCGCCTCTCTGAGACTGCTCGTCGGCGCGGTCGTGCTGCTGGGCATCTTACTGTTGTGGTCGCCCCATGTGTTGCCCTCGCTGGCTGGGCTCAAAGGCTGGTTCGTCGTCTCAGGCGTCCTGATGTGGGGCTTCACTGTCTGCCTCTACAGGGCCATAGAGATTTCGGGGGCCACGATGGCTACCCTCGTGTCGACTTCATACCCGGTGGTCGCCACTGTCGGCGCGGTCTTTGTGCTGAACGAAGGGTTTGCTGTACAAGAAATTGCTGGGGGAGCGTTGATCTTATTGAGTATATATAGGCTCGTAGGGCAGTGAGCCGGCGTCCCTATGTTGAGGGGATGGGCTCAACCCCCAGGCCTTGCCAGTTGGCACAGCATAGATGCGGATCTGGCATGTACCTTTCCGTGGGATTATGCCACAATTTCCCTCTGGAAAAGCCCTGATGACGGTGACACGTGCCTCGCACGCAAAGGGAAAGGGACGGGCCATGGCCTACGACGTGATTGTGGTCGGAGCAGGTTCGGCGGGGTGCGCGCTGGCGGCGCGGCTCGCAGAAAACCCCCATCGTTCGGTGTTGCTGCTGGAAGCGGGGCCTGACTACCTCGACCTGGACAGCCTGCCCGAAGAACTCAAGCATCATTGCCTTGAGGCCGCCTCGCAGGCAAACGCTCCCCACAACTGGTCGTTCGTGAACTCGCCCATTTACCAACAGCAGAGAACGGCTCCATCGCCGCGCGGCAAGGTAGTTGGCGGCTCCAGTGCCATTAACCACATGATTTTTCTCCGGGGCCTGCCGGAAGACTTTGATAGTTGGGCCGCCCTGGGCAACGACGAGTGGGCATATCATAAGGTCTTGCCCTACTTCCGGAAGTTGGAAACGGACCTGGACCTGCATGACGACATGCATGGCTCTGCTGGCCCTGTGCCGGTGCGCCGCCATGCGCGTGCCTCCTGGCATCCGTTTCAGGAGGCTTTCTACCGCGCCTGTGTGGCGGCAGACTTTCCGGAAGACCATGACATGAACCATCCGGAGGCCACCGGCGTCGGCGCGCTGCCGTTGAACAATCCCCAGGACATACGTATGAGCACGGCCCTGACCTACCTGAATCCCAATCGTTACCGCCTTAATTTGACGATCAGAGGCAATGCGCTGGTCCGGCGCATCCTGTTTGACGGCGTCCGAGCTACCGGTGTGGAAGTGGAAAGCGGCGGAGAACGTTTTATCATGGCAGCGGATGAGATCGTCCTGTGTGGTGGCGCAGTGTCCTCGCCGCACCTGTTGATGCTCTCTGGCCTGGGGCCAGCAGCGCATCTGCGCGCCCATGGGATTGCGGTGGTACGCGATATGCCTGGCGTTGGGCAAAACCTGCGCAACCATCCCTCGGTGGGGGTGCGGGCACTGGCGGCCGATGGGTTCGCTATGGACGCAGGGGCGCCAAGAAATCAGGTAAGCCTGCGCTGCACTGCCAGAGGCTCCAGCGCGCGCAACGACTTGCAAATCACGCCAACATCTACCAATGCACTGGGCGATGCCTCCCGGGAATTCCGGATTGGGTGCCGAGTCGAACTGCCGGTGGGTGCCGGAGAATTGACGCTCGCCTCTGCTGACCCTGAGGCGCACCCCAGGATGCATTATCAGAGCCTGCAAGACCCGCACGACCGGGAGCGGCTGGCAGAGGCGGTACGCCTGGCCACCCGGTTGTTGCGCCATGAGGCTTTCCAGGGCATTATCGCGGCATGCCTGGCGCCGACTGAGCAGGCTCTGGCCTCTGATGCAGCGCTCGACGCCTGGCTGCTCAAGACGGCTGGCAATGCGCACCACACGTCAGGCACGTGCAAGATGGGGCCAGCCGCAGATCACATGGCCGTTGTTGACCAGTACGGTCGGGTGCATGGGATCGAGGGCTTACGGGTGGTGGACGCTTCGATCATGCCCAATGTCACCCGCTCCAACACGAACGCCACCACGATCATGATGGCTGAACGCGTCGCCGATTGGATGCGGTGACGGTAGCACGGCGCTGATCCGCCTGCTGGCATACAGAGAGCGTGCGGTCTCCCACACGAGGATAGAGACGCCGCCGACTCCTTATTATGATCAATGGTACAATTGCTTGAGCATACGAGGGTGTCCTTGGGAAGAACATACGAGGACCGTGATGGAAAAAAGCTACGTCGAACAGCGGGATGGTGGGTACTGGATTACGGGAACGCGCATTGCACTGGACTCTCTTGTCTACGCCTTCAAGCGCGGTGCGGCGCCCGAGTCCATACAACGGGCGTTTCCGCTCTTAACGCTCGAGGAGATTTACGGCGCGATTACCTTTTATCTGGCGCACGCGCAGGAGATTGACGCCTATCTGACACAGGCCGAAGCGGGGTTTGCCGTCCAGGCGAGTGCCTTGAACGCTGCGGCGCGGACGGCCAATCCTGCCCTGTTCCAACGTCTTGAGCACATGCGTCAGGCCCACGAGACGCCCCGCCAATGACCGTCCGCTTCCAGGCTGACGCCGATCTCAATGCGGAGATTGTCGCAGGGGTGCTGCGTCGGGAGCCAAGTATTGATTTCCAGATGGCAGACGAAGCGAATTTGCGCCGGCTCCGTGACCCTGAGGTACTCGCGCTCGCGGCGCAAGAGAGCCGCATTGTGGTCACGCACGACCGCCGTACGATGCCCAGGCACTTTGCCGATTTCATCCTCCACCACAGCAGTCCGGGAGTCTTTATCATCGCTCAGACCGTGAGTATCGTATGGCGATCCAGGAATTATTGCCGTGGGCAGCTTCTGAGAGTGAAGAGTGGAGGAATTTCAACCTCCCCACGGCGACAAAGCCAGGGGATTCCGGGTTGCCCTCGTGGACGGTGTTCGGGGGCGATCCCGACCTTGTGCGATGAGCGTGTTCACAGCCGCGTTCACATCGCGGTCGTGAGTCGTCCCACAGTACACGCACGTCCATTGCCTTACTCAACAAGCCCGCATAGCCAGTGGGACCGGACAGGCTCCCACATGCTGAGCAGGTCTTGGTGGAAAGCATATGCAACCTACGAGTAGAAGGAGGCCATTGCCAAGGGGTGAAAGGCAGAAATGGCCATTGCTCATCGTTGTCACCGATCGGAGCGTCACCCCGTCATCGGAGTGCGACCGTGCACCCTGCCTGACTAAGTGAGTCACTTCCGATTGACCGGAACACTCGGATCGGGGTTAGGCGCAGACCTCGGTGTGGCCGGTGGACCGGAGTTCGGCCTGATCGCCTCGGCCGCCGTCTCGAGGTCGGCGGTGTCGACGTCCGTCGCGGCGTTGGCGAAGTTGAGCTGGCTCATCGGAGTTCGTCGGGACGACGTGCACGTGGGCGTGCGGGACCTCGTAGCCGGCGATGATCAGGCCGACACGGGCGCAACCGAATGCCGCAGCCTGGGCCCGGCCGATGACCCGGGCCACGTCGAACAGGTGGGCCGCGAGGTCGGATCGAGGTCGATCCAGTGGTCCACCTCGGCGGTCGGACGACGAGCACGTGGCCGGTCGCCAGCGGGTTGATCGACATCAAGCCGACGGCCCGGTCGTCGCGCCACACGAACGTGCCGGGCAGCTCGCCGTCGATGATGCGGGAGAAGATGTCGCATCCGGCCACCCTAGAGTCGACGCGATGGGCGCGGGATCGACGCAGCGGCGGCGCCGCGGTGCCCGGCGACGCAGCGGATCCTCACCATCCCCAACCTGTTCACGCTGCTGCGACTGGCCTGTCTGCCGCTGTTCCTCTACCTGCTGCTCGGACGCGACAACCCGGCGGCCGCCGCCTGGCTGCTCGGCGGGCTCGGGGCGACCGACTGGGTCGACGGCTACCTCGCCCGCCGCCTCGGGCAGGTCAGCGAGTTCGGCAAGGTCTTCGACCCGACGGTCGACCGCTTGCTGTTCATCGTCGCCCTGTTCGGCATCATCGTCGCCGGCGCTGCGCCGCTGTGGTTCTGCTGGGCCATCGTCATCCGCGAGGTGCTCGTCGGGGCGATGATGGCGGTCGCCACGCTGGTGTTCCACATGCCCCGCATCGACGTCAGCTGGTGGGGCAAGTTGGCCACGTTCCTGCTGATGTTCGCCGTTCCGGGGTTCATGCTCGGATCCAGCGACTTCCCCGGAAACGACCGGATTTCAGGTCGCCGCATGGATCGTCGGAATCCCCGGTCTTGTACTCGTCGTGGGTCACCGCCGTCGCCTATGTGCCACGAGGTCCGCGCCGCCATCGCCGCCGGCCGGAACGGCAAGTGAGCACGTCGACCGTTCGATACGTTGGAGCACCATGAACGTTCCCGACCAGTTGCGGTACTCCTCGGACCACGAGTGGCTCAGCCGCGACGGCTCGCGGGTCCGCATCGGCATCACCGACTACGCCCAGGACTCGCTCGGCGACGTCGTGTTCGTCCAGCTCCCGGCGGTTGGCGACGTCGTTCGCCGCCGGCGACACGATCGGAGAGGTGGAGAGCACGAAGTCGGTGTCGGACATCTACGCCCCGGTGTCGGGATCGGTGGTCGCCGTCAACGACGCCCTCGTCGATTCCCCGCAACTGCTCAACGAGGACCCCTACGGCGAGGGCTGGATCTGCGAGATCGAGCTGTCCGACGCGGCGCAGGTCGACGGCATGCTCGACGCCGCGGCCTACGGCGGATCTGATCGAAGGTTGACGGCGTGACCTACGTGTTCTGCAACAACTGCGGTCATCGCAACCCGCCGACGAGTGGCTTCTGCTCGAGTTGTGGATCGGCGCTGGACTCGTTGGAGGACCGCACGATCACGCTCACCGCAGTCGACCCGTTGCTCGATGCCGCGGGAGCCGCAGGACGACATCGCCGTGCCGATGAACTCGGTGCCTCGTGACGGCGCCGTGCTCATCGTGCGCGCCGGTCCGCAGGCGGGCGAGCGTTTCGAGCTCGGCGAGGGACGACGCTCCTCGGCCGCCACCCCGACTCCGACATCATGCTCGACGACATCACCGTGTCGCGCCGTCACGTCGCCATCGAGCGGACCGACGAGGGCTACGTCGTCCGCGACGAGGGATCGCTCAACGGCACCTACATCAACCAGGAACGGGTCGATCGGGCGGTGCTGCGCCACGGCGACGAGCTGCAGATCGGCAAGTTCCGCCTCGTCCTGTTCGAGCGTGCCGATGGCTGAACCGAACGCGTCGCACCTCTCGATCGGCGAGGTCCTCGGGCTGCTCCTCGAGGAGTTCCCCGACATCACGATCTCCAAGATCCGCTTCCTCGAGAGCCAGGGGCTGATCGAGCCGGAGCGGACACCGTCGGGCTACCGCAAGTTCTACGAGCACGACGTCGAGTTGCTTCGTGTCATCCTCCGCGAGCAACGCGAGCACTTCCTCCCGTTGCGCGTGATCAAGGACCGCATCGACGCCGGCGTCATCGAGGCGGCCGGCACGCCGCCGCACGGCACTCGCCGGCACCGGAGCGGCCGGTCGCCACGCCGAGCGCCGCGGCCATCGCCAATCATCCGGCGGCCGGTCGCAACGGCAGGGCGCGCCGCCTCCGCGCCTCCGCCGGCGTCCGCGCCGATGGCGCCGTCGGCGCCGCACCGCCGCCGCACGCCGTCCCTCGTCCGACCACCGACGCGTCGCCGCGGCTGCTTCCCGGCGTCGTCGTCAGCCGCGACGAGCTGTGCGCGATGGCGTCGATCACCGTCGCCGAGCTCGCCTCGCTCGAGGAGTACGGGGTGATCGGCCGGCGCAAGGGCGGCAGCGACCTGTACAGCGAGGACACCGTGGAGATCGCCGCAGCCGCCGGCGGTCTGCTCCGCGCCGGGATCGACGCCCGCCATCTGCGCGCCTGGCGCACGTCGGTCGAGCGCGAGGTCGGGCTCTACGAGCAGCTCGTCATGCCGTTGCTGCGCCAGCGCAACCCCGCAGGCCCGCAGCCAAGTGCGTCGCCCAGCTCGACGAGCTCAACTCGCTCGGCGCCAAGCTGCGCAACGCCCTGCTGCGCGCCGCCGTGCACGAGCAGCTCGACTTGTAGGCCTGTACGGGCCCGACCGCGGCGCAAGGGGTACGCTCGGACTCGTGGTACCGCTGGAGGTCGTCGGAGTGCGGGTGGAGATCCCGGCCAACACCCCGATGGTGCTGCTGCGCGAGGCCACCGGCCGGCACCGCCTGATGCCGATCTACATCGGCACACCTGAGGCGACGTCGATCCACTACGCCCTCGAAGGGGTCGTCGCCCCGCGCCCGCTCACCCACGACCTGTTCGTGCAGACGCTGAACGAGCTCGGCGTCTCGCTCGAGCGCATCGTCGTCACCGAGATGCGCGACCACACGTACTACGCCGAGCTGCACCTGCGCCGGCCGAACGCCGAGCTGACGATCGTGTCCAGCCGCACCTCCGACGCGATCGCCCTCGCCGTGCGCTGCGACGCCCCGATGCTGGCCACCGAGGAGCTCCTCGACCTCGTCGGCCAGGACCCGGCCCCCGAGCCCGAGGAAGCCGCCGAGGAGATCATCGACGAGTTCCGCGACTTCATCGAGCACGTCAATCCCGACGACTTCGGCTGACGCCGTTCGCCGCATCGGAGCTCGGCGCATGCTCGGCCGGCCGAGCTCGCTGCGACCGGCAGCGGATCGACCAGCGTTCGGGTCCGGCAAGCCTCTGCCCCCGAACGCCGGCCAGGCTTGACGCGCCTGACCGGGCAGTCCGTAGCCTGGCGGGCTCACAATGTCGTAACTACGTCGTTGTCGGAACGGAAGGAGACGGACGATGAGGGCTGTCGAGGGGGCTGGGTACAGCGGCACGCAAACGGCGAAGATCGTCGGCATCACCTACCGGCAGCTCGACTACTGGGCGCGCACCGACCTGCTCAAGCCGTCGCTCGCCGAGGCGACCGGCAGCGGCAGCCGCCGCCAGTACAGCTACCGCGACCTGCTCGAGCTGCGCATCATCAAGACGCTGCTCGACGCCGGCATCAAACTCGAGTCCGTGCGCGACGTGTTCAAGAACCTGCGCGAGACCGTCGGCGCCGACATCAGCTCGGCCAACATCGTGATCAGCGGCACGACCTCGGTCGTGCTGCGCGACGAACGACGAGCTGATCGAGCTGATGAGCAAGGGCCAAGGCGTCCTCAACATCCTCGCCCTGGCCGGGGTCAAGGCTGGCGTCGACGCCGGGATCGAGTCACTGCCGAGCGACAACTCCGAGCGCGACCTGCACCAGCACGCCGTATGACGCTCGAGCGCTCGCCGCTCGACGCTGTTCACCGGGCGCTCGGAGCGCGGATGGTGCCGTTCGGCGGCTGGGAGATGCCGCTCGAGTACCCGACGGGGACGATCGCCGAGCACCTCGCCTGCCGCCGTGACGCCGTCGTGTTCGACGTGTCGCACCTCGGCTCGGTCCGCGTCGAAGGTGCCGACGCCTTCGACACGCTGCAGCGGCAGCTGACCAACGACCTCGGCAAGATCTCCCCGGGCCGGGCCCAGTACACCCACCTCCTCGACCCCGACGACGCCTCGGTGCTCGACGACATCATCGTGTGGTGGCATCCCGGACGACGACGCACCGGCACGGTTCGACGTGATGCCCAACGCCTCGAACACCGATCGCGTGCGTCGCCGCCGTCGGGGGACGTGGAGACCACCCACGAGCGGGCCGTGCTCGCCGTGCAGGGACCGCCGGCCACGGAGCGCCTGGCGACGATCTGGCCGGAGGCCGCGGCGATCGGCAGGTTCCGCGTCGGACATGCCGACTGGGACGGCGTCGACTGCACGGTCGCCGGCACGGGCTACACGGGCGAGGCCGGGTGTCGAGATCGCCGTGCCGGCGGCGTCCGCCGCCGCGCTGTGGGACGCCGTCGTCGCCGCCGGCGTGCAGCCGGCCGGGCTCGGCGCACGTGACACGCTGCGCCTCGAAGCTGCGCTGCCGCTGCACGGCCACGAGCTCGGCCCCGGCATCACCCCGTTGCAAGCCGGTCTCGGGTGGGTCGTCGCCTGGAACAAGACCGACTTCCGGGGCCGAGCCGCGCTCGCCGCCGAGCAGGCCCGCGGCATCGATCGCCACCTCGTGGGCCTCGCCGTCGCCGGTCGCCGCCCGCCACGCGCCGATGCCCGATCCTCGTCGACGGCGACGTCGTCGGCACCGTGACGTCGGGCAACTTCTCGCCGACGCTCGGCCACGGCATCGCCCTCGGGTTCGTCCCACCGCACCTCGATGTCGGCGCCGACGTCGACATCGACGTTCGGGGCACCCTGCTCCGGCCACGGTGGTCGCCACCCCCTTCGTCAGCCGCTGAGTGTCGCCACACCGCGACCGTCGTCGTAGCGCCGGGTTTCGACGTGGCGTCGCGATCGCCGTCTTCTGCTGCGGCGTGTCTTCGCGCTGGCTTCCTCTT
Organism: uncultured Alphaproteobacteria bacterium; assembly: GCA_963777755.1. Lineage (GTDB taxonomy): Bacteria > Pseudomonadota > Alphaproteobacteria > Rhizobiales > Xanthobacteraceae > DATFWC01. Next base: position 781,965 of record CAVZSC010000030.1, on the reverse strand, counting down.
GGCCGCTGGCTTTCTTGGTCGCTGCCTTGCGCTTCGCCGGCGCCTTCTTCGCCGGGGCTTGCGCTTCGCCGGCGCCTTCTTGGCCGTCACCTTGGCTTCGCCGATGTCTTCGCCTCGGCCTCTTCGGTCGCCGGTCTCGATCCCCGGCTCGAGCATCGGCGTCGTGGGCCGATCGCGAGAACCCGGGGATGCGCAGACCGAACAGCCCTCCCGCCGACTCGGCGATCTGCCCGAGCGGCGCCAGCCGGCGAACAGGTCGTTGATCGCCTCGACGAAACCGCTGAGGTCCGTCGGGAGCGACGTGAACGCCGGAGAGCTGAGCGTGTCGGCGAGCCGCGTCAGCCCGGGGACGAGCTGGTCGATCGGGCCGGAAACACGGGTGGCGAGATCCTCGGCGAGCCTCGCCGTGGCAGCACCTGCGGCAGCATTGCCCGGGCCGGCTCCTCGAACTCGTTGAGCAGCCCGTTGACCCGCTCGGCGGTGTCGTTGAGGTTCTTCATCGTCCGGTTGAAGTTCTCCAGACCTTTGAACAACTCGTCGGAACCGCGACGGAATTGGTCGAACGAGCGGATCACCGCGGCGATCGGACCGGCAACGAGCGAGATGATGTTCTCGAACGGGTCACGAGTGGCACCCGCCGATCCGGAGTCAGCCATGGCTCGCGACGCTACCCAGCAGGGCGCCGGCCGCGCCGCCACTCACGTCAGGGCGGCGGCGTACGTCTCCAGCGGCTCGCACGAACACACGAGGTTGCGATCACCGGCCGCGCCGTCGATCCGCGAGACCGGCGGGAAGTACTTCGCCGCCCGCATGACGCCACCGGGTAGGCGCCGAGCTCGCGGGGAGTACGGCCGCGACCACTCGCCGATCAGCTCCTCGGCCGTGTGTGGCGCGTTGCGCAGCGGGCTCTCCTCGAGCGGCCAGGTGCCGTCGGAGACGCGAGCGACCTCGCCACGAATCGTGATCATCGCCTGCACGAAGCGGTCCAGCTTCATGAGCAATACGACGATGAGGAACAACAGCGACAACAGGCCAAGAACGAACAAAACACATGGCCACGGATGGCTGCGTCGGCTTGAATCGGCCGTGTGTCGAGGATTGATTTGGTCGTCTTGAAAATATCTTCCACGCGTAGGAGCTCGCGGTAGCGCAACATGACGGCGAGCGCATTGAGGGTCGTATTAGTGCGCAGGACATAGAGGCCGTCGCAACGGCGACATCCTCGATGATGCGATTGTCGTCGATCTCGACGCTTCGCTGCGTTCGCAGATAGCGGCGATAGCCGGTGTTGCCGACGAGAGCTTTGTCGCCCTTGGCGAGCTGACGTTCCAACGCAGCGAGGATCGAGATGCGATCTGCGGCGTCCTTTTGTGCCTCCTGATGGTTGCGGCAGACGATGTAGCGCCGCCCCGCCAGCATCACCGCCTTGGCCTCGTAGTCGACCTGCTTGCCGCGTTTGCTCATCACCAGCGGCACGAACGGGGCCGGATCGTCGAGCACGAGCTCACGCACCAGCTTGTCGGTGCGCTCGCGCACGCCGAGGATGTAGAGCAGGCGGCGTGCCTCGAGCTCGGCCAGCGTCTCGGCACTGATCAGACCGCGGTCGGCGACCACGCACACCCGCGCAATGGCGAAGCGCCGGCGCAGCCGCTCGATCACCGGGATGAGTGTGGTGACGTCGGCGGTGTTGCCCGGCCACATTTCCGAGCACACCGGCCGCCCGTCGCCGTCGATCACCACCGCCAGGATCATCTGCCGAAGGTCCGGCCGGTGATCCTTGCTGTAGCCGTGCTGCCCAAGCGTCTGCCCGCCGGCGCCCTCGAAGTACAGGCTGGTGGTGTCCATGAACACCAAGTCGAGGCGGGTGAGCAGATCGCGGCGGTGATCGAACAATCGCTCCTCGACCACATCCTTCAGGCAGCGCGGCGCAAATGGCGTGCGGCCGTCCTGCTCCTTGGCCGGCAGTTCTTCGCCCAGCCACGCCATCGCCCGATAGAGATGATGCAGGTCGAGGCCATCGGTGCCGGCGACCGCATAGTCCTCCCGCCAGCGATCCGCCGCACGATCGGAGCCGCCGCCGAACAGCCGGTGCAGCACGGTGAGGAACACCGCCCGCTCCAACGCAAAGCCGTGCTTGCGCCCACCGGAAAGCTCTTCAATCACGGCGCGGCAGCCGGTCTCCTCCCACAACCAGCCGGCATGTGACATGCGGGTGCGGCGTAGTACATTAAGCGACGTATAATCAAGGAAATGCTTGATTTTGTGGCGTACAGGTGCAACAAGGGTGAACACCCGTGAACCCCGCAACACGGCCATCTCTGTTGCCATGCTGTTGCCACGGCCCACAGGACGCCGCCATGGCTCGCAAGACGCTGACCGACCGGCTGCTGCGGACATTGAAGACCGATGTCGCCGACACCGTCGTGCCGGGTCTGGCGGTCCGCATCGGCGCTGGCGGCCAAAAGACCTTCGTCTTGGTCCGCCGCTACCCTGGACGGAACAATCCAACCAGGCGGGCGATTGGCAGCTATCCGGCGATCTCGCTGGAACAGGCGCGCGCCACCGCCCGCGATTGGATTACGTTGGTTCAACGCGGCATCGATCCCGCGGTCCAGGTCGCGACCGAGCGCGAAGCCAATCGCGTTCGGGCGGCCAACACTTTCGGCGCCGTCGCCCAGTCCTTCCTCGAAAAGCATGTCGCCAGCCGCCGGACGGCGGCGCGCCATCGGCCGCCTGGTTCGCGGCAAGCTGATTGCGCGCTGGCGCGATCGGCCGATCGACACCATCGGCAAGCGCGACGTGATCGCCATGATCGAGGAGGTGCGGACGAGGTCCGGCGCTGCCATGGCCCGGCATTCGCTGACCTATGCGCGCCGTTTGTTTGGCTGGGCCGTGGCGCGCGACCTCATCGCGATCAACCCCTGCACCAGCGTCCGCCCCGACGATTTCCTGCCGCCGGTGGTCGCGCGCGACCGGGTGCTGACGGACGCCGAGTTGGCGCTGGTCCTGAAGGCAACCGCGGCTGATGGCGTTGAGTATCCGACCGCGCCCTACACCCGCTTTTTGTTGATGACGGCGTGTCGGCGTAGTGAAGCCGGCGACGCCGTATGGGCCGAGTTCGACCTCGCGCAGGGGACATGGCTGTTGCCCGCCGCGAGAGTGAAGAATGCCAGCGAGCATGCGCTGCCGTTGCCGGCGGCTGCCATTGATCTGCTTGCGGCACTGCCGCGCTTCGCTGGTAGCGATTTCGTCTTCAGTGGCACTGCTGGCCGGCGTCCGATCAGCGGATTTAGCGCGCGCAAGGCTAAGCTTGATGCACGCATTGCGGAATTGAGCGCCGGTGTCCCGATCGCACCGTTTACTTGGCACGACCTGCGCCGGTCGGCCGCCAGCGGCATGGCGGCGCTGGGAATCGCGCCGCACGTCATTGAAAGCATTTTGAACCACCGCAGCGGCGTGATCAGCGGTGTTGCGCGAATCTACAATCGGCACGATTTCCGCGCTGAGAAAGCGCATGCGCTGGCGACATGGGCCGCACACCTCGATCGCCTGGAGCATGGCGACGGCGGCGGCAACGTCGTCCGGTTGCGCCCGTGAAAAGGCCGCAGCCTTCCAGATATTCGGACCCGGTATGGGCACCGCCTTTCAGATATTCGGACCAAGACTGGCTGAAGGTCGAGGCGTATTTGCGGAAGCTGGCGCCGGACACTGCCGCTGACGCACGTATCGCTGTCGAGGGCATCGTAGATGACTATTTGTGGCAGAGTGCGCTGTCCGACCCGCGGTCGCTGTACGTGATCGCAACAAGGGCATGCCTGACCAGGGTTGCCAAGCGTGCGGCTGCATTGGCCGCGGCGCTCGAAGCGCTGAAGGCGCAAATGAAAGATACGCTGCATGCCGATTATTTAGCGTTGAAGGAACAGTGTGCGAAGGCGGCACACTGGGCCGCAACAGAGGCGAAGAATTTCAGGAAATCGGCCAGCGGCTCCAACCGGGCGCGCGGCGATCATGTCGATAAGCTGTTCGCTGAACTGCTCGAGGTTTGGGTCGGTCACGGCGGGCGCGTCGGCACGAGCCCCAAAAGCCCGTCGACGAAATTTGTTGTGGCCGCGGCCGGCAAGGCTCTTGTCGGTCGCATCCCCGGCGCGCGGCTGTCGCGCTCGGTTTCCGACTTTACCAGGGTTGCGTTTAGACGCAAAAAAAATAGCCCCTAGACGCAATCTTTCCAGGCGGCGCCACCGCGTGGCATCTGGAGACAATCCAATGCACGTGGCGGAGCACCCAGCACCATGCGCCTTTTACGATTTCCGCAACTGAAATCCGAGAAGAATGTCCCTTTCACTCGCCAACACATCCGACGTTTGCAGAAGGCGGGCGACTTCCCACGCCCCGTTCCATTGGGCGAGAATACTACCGCCTATCTCGAAGAAGAGATCGATGAGTGGTTGACCAGCCGCGTCGCCAAGCGCGATGCGCAGCAACAGCGGCAGGAAGCGCCTGCCACCGCTGAGCCGCCCGCTGGTCGGGCCGGCGCTGCGGGGCATCGCAAGAATTCGCAAGGGCCGCCCCGCCCGCGCAAGGCCGCCCCCGCCTCCCCCACAACCTGAAAAAGCGTGAGGCCGGCCCCGGGCAAGGAGTCCGGCCTCGAATTTTGCACTCCGGGCGGGAGCACTAGCAGCATGGCAAGAAATATCCCCAGCGCCGTCATCGCGCAAGCAGCGACTACAAATGGCGTCCCGGTCGCTGACATCATCGTCATCCCGAATCGCATGCGCCGGCTTAGACAGGACGTGGTCGACGAACTGGCAAAGTCGATCGCCGCGCGGCCCCGGAGGGTCGGGAAACGGACGTCTGCGAGGCCACGGCCCAAGCGATCTTTGAGACAGTAGCTTTCGCTGCTGGCCGTTGAGCCGCTGCCGCCGACAATCTTGGAGCCGGCCTGTGGTCGCGGCGCCATCAGCAAGGTGCGGCGCAGCGCCGGTCACACAGTCATTGAGAACGACATCGTCGACTACGGCCAGGGCCAGGACAGCGTGCAGGAGTTTCAAATCGGACGGCGTTCGCCTGGTTCGTTTGGGAGCGCGGTTTCACCGGCAAGCCCGAAATTACTCGCATCTCCTGGAATTGAGGTGCGCCATGACCCCACGCCATGGCGTTCACACTGCATCCGAACTGCGACGCTCACCCGAGCTCAGCGGCGGAAGATGCAGAAACTTGCGGATCGGGTTGACCGGGTGACGCAGGCCGATCGCTTGTCTTTCGAGCGCAGGCCCGACCAGCGCCGCGCTCGATCGTATTGTCGAGGTTGAGCCATGAGGCGCCCCGATCAGCCGGCCGTCGATCACGCCCTGCAGCTCGCCGCCGGGGCGCGGTTTGAGCAGGCTAAAAATCCGACCAAGAGTGCTCAGTTTCTACAAATGTGGCGAAGCCCGGCCGGCCCGCGCAGGGCAAACACAAGCTGACCCGCGTCGCTTTCCGGGTTTCGCGACTGATGGAGTTCTGCACCCGGCGAGAATTGCAGAACCAGACCGGGCACGGCGTCGAGCAGTGGCCCCTGGTGGTGCTCAAGGAGCTTGTCGACAACGCGCTCGATGCCGCTGAGGAGGCCGAGGTCGCCCCGGTGATCTCGATCGCCGTCGAGCCTGGATCGATCGTCATCGAGGACAACGCGGGCGGCATCCAGCCCGCACGATCAAGTCCATCCTGGACTACACGATCAGGGTCTCCAGCCGTGAGGCTTACGTGTCGCCGACCCGCGGCGCGCAGGGAAACGCGCTCAAGACGATCCTGGCGATGGGCTACGTGCTCGATCGCGAGCGCCAGGACGGCAATGCCGAAGCGGTGGGCGTGACAATCATCGAGACCCGCGACATCGAACACCGAATCGAATTCCGGGTCGACCACGTCAACAACGAACCGAGGATTGCCCACACCACCTCGCCATCGCCGGTCAAGACAGGATCGCGGATCACGATCAGGTGGCCTCCGACGGCGATTTCCGGCGCGATCTTCAGCCCGCGGCTTTTCGCCTCGACCAGCAGTTCGCGCCAGCTCTGCGCGCTTTCCCGCACGCCGACCTGGAAGCCGATGAGCTCCTTCTTGCCCTCCGGTGTCGCACCGATCAGCACCAGCATGCACTCGCCGTGGTCTTCCATGCGAGCCTGCAGGAAGACACCGTCGGCCCACACGTAGACGTATCGCCGCGCCGACAGGTCGCGCTTCTGCCACCGCTCGTACTCGCCCTGCCACTCGGCCGTCAGCCGGGAAATCACCGCCGGCGACAAGTTCGGTGCGTCGTTGCCCAGCAGGGCCGCCAACGCCTCCTGGAAGTCGCCCGTCGAGATGCCCCGCAAGTAGAGCACCGGCAAAAGCGCGTCCAGGCTCCTCGTCCGCCGCGCCCACAGCGGCAGAATAGCCGAGGTGAACCGGATACGCTCACGCTCGCCGGCCGCTCCGCGATCCCGAACCTTCACCCGCTCGACCTCAACGGGACCGATGCCCGTCTGGATCGTCCGTATCGGACCGTGGCCGTGCCGGACAACACGGTCGCGACCGTCGGAAAGCTTCAAGTCCTTCATTGTGGCGAGAAACGCCTCGGCTTCGATCTCGACAGCCTGCGCAAGCAGCCGCCGAGCACCAGATCGCAGGATATTGGTCAGTGGATCGTCGATTTCGGCGGGCTGACGAAGCCGGACAAGGTTGATAGTCTCGTTCATGGCGTATCGCTCTCCTTGAGAGGTTCTGGCAGGCTCGACACCCGCCTCGATACGCCGCCTATCTCATTCCGTCATCACCCAGTTTCCCGCATAGCTCGCCGGGTAATGCCGGTGGAGGGAAGGGACCTCAGTCAAAGACAGACGCAATACGTGGTGAGGGACCTGGAGATTGGGCAACCTATCAACTCCGCAAGTGTTCAAAAACTGCAGAAGGCGTTACACGCGAGAGCAAAGGCGTGAAGTCTTGTCCGAGAGCCGGATGCGGGAAATCTGCACGTCCGGTTCGATGAGCGGATGTGGAAACGGAGCCATGGCTGAACCATTAACCCGCATTTCTCACAGCCTCAACGCAGGCGGCGAGAGAAAGTCCAATTTTGAATCCTAGATCAATGCGTTACGCGATATTGGCTCGCAACCAGCAAAAAACAGTCTGTATTTCCGGACTTTTTGAGCCCTTGCGGGTCTTCGCCGCTAATTGTCTGATCAGATTCAGGAAATTCCGCTGAGAGGTGATATCTTTCGCGAGCGTGAGAAATTCAGGCTAAGGCACCGCCAGACGAAAGAGGCGGCAACAGATATGTTCAGCCTACAGCCAACCGCGCCACATCTCGACTCTACACATCGCTAGGGGACGCACGACCTCGGCCAACTACGACGCGACTGACCCATCGAGACATTGGCAGCCGAACTTGCTGTGATGCACAACGCGGCATTCTTGCCTACGACGATGTGGTAAGATGTGATCCTCGGACTGAGGGGAGCCCATGAGGCGGCGCGAGTTCATCACGCTGCTCGGCGGCGCGGCAGCGGCGTGGCCGGTGGCGGCGCGCGCGCAGCAGCCGACGAACATGATACATTCCAGCCGCTCGTCAGTATTGACGGCCGTCAAGTGTTTCAGCCGTTGCACGGCCATCGTGTCTGGTGGTGAGCTTGGCCTGGAGACCCATTGAGGCGCCCCTTGTTGGTCTTGTCGCCCACGCGGACAGGCCGAGCCGCCAAAAGCTAGCACTCTAAGACCGGGCGGCTGAGGGGGCCTGCCGTCGATCCGAACACCATCGCCCGCTTGGACCAAGCTGGCGCCTGGCGGCTCCAAGGACTTCTGACGATGAAAAGCCCGACGCCGAAACAAACACCGCGCGAGCGGCTGGTCGCCCTCAAGCGCTTGCTCAAATCAATGGTCAGGAAATATCGCTCGGTGTGGAAGAAGTTCACGCCGCCCACCTGGTCAACTCCTCGAACCACTCGTCCGCATACAGGTCGACCTCGCCGGCCATATAGGGCGCGCCCGTGGTGAAGCAACCGGACCGCGTGTCACCGTACCGTCACGCATGGCATGCAACGATGAGATCGCCAAACGATACAGGGGGCGATGGGTGTCCACAGTCGATTTCATCAAGATGTGTCTGACGGGATTTGCAATATCGGCCGCTATTATCGGCTCAGCCGTTGCCGTTATTGCCTTGGCTCCATGAGCGCCGCCGGACCCCTCACCAGCACAGCCGCCGCAGTTGCTCCAGCCGGTCGGCGAAGGCTGCCAGGGAGTCCTCGCTGCCCTCGACCTTGATCGCCGTTTCCGACAGCTCGAACACGTGCAGGTCGTGGGTCCGCTGAGCGTTCCGCGGCTCTACACCAGAAAGCCCGGCTGGAACCTCGCCGGCGCGACGCCGTTGAGCTCGATCGTGCCGCCTCCGGAAAGCGTCAACAGGACGTCGCCGTCGCCCGATGTCCCTTGAACATAGGTCTGTCCGAACAGCGTCAGGCGATCCCCGGCGGCACCGTTGAAGTCGCCGATGACGTCGGCTCCGGAGCCGATCGCAAAAGCGAAGCGGTCCGCGCCCTCGTTGCCGAACATCGAGTCGTTGCCCTCGCTGCCAAGGATGCTGTCGTCCCCTTGACCCGCAAAGACGGTGTCTGCGCCCTGTCCGGCAATGATCGTGTCATTGGCCTCGTTGCCGAAGACGAAGTCGTTGGCTTCGTTGCCGAACACGAAGTCGAAGCCCTGGCCGCCGACGACCACGTCGGCACCCTGCCCACCCACGACAATATCGTTGTCCTGGTTGCCGAGGATGACGTCGTTGTCCTGATTGCCGAAGCAGCGTATCTGCTCCCAACTCCCCCACCAGGAAGTCATTGCCGAACCCCCCGACCAGCGCATCGTCACCGTTGTTGCCGGACAAGAAGTTCGCGACGTTGTTGCCGGTGAGCGTGTCATTGCCGCTGCCGCCGCTGGCGTTCTCGATGACGACGCCATGTTGCGCAGGCCGAAATGGATGGTCGGCTTGGTGGGCAGCGTCGCGCCATCCTTGATATTGACGAAATGGACCGCGGCGCCCGGCGCCGAGGGGGTCGGTCCCACCTTGGTTTGGGCCTGGGCGGCACCCGCGCCGCGAATGCGGCGATCAGGCTCAGCCCAGGATTTCCGCGAGGCTCCTGCGGGCGTCTCCGGCTTTGCGCGTCACGTTATCCCTCTCTCGGTCCCCGCACGCCAATCGACGACCGGGGATGGACCGCAGCGCAGGGATTTGACTGCCGAATTTTGCCTTATGCAAGGCCAAGATTGAAGGTGGATTCGGCTCCCTCCGATCATCCCTCTCTCGAATGCGCTTGTCGTGCGGATGGAAGATGGCGAGTGGCGTGTCCTCTCCAACGACTCCGGGGAGTGGAAGCGGGAGACGCGCTTTGGGATGGCCGACGTGCTTATGCCGTCGATCGAACTCATCGAGTGGAACGTGAAGGAGATCGACGCTAACAACATTCCGCTCGAGGCGAAGGGCGGTGGCGGCAATCCGTACCGCGATCCGAAGATGGGGAATTCACGTGGGCAGGAGCGAAGAAAGAAATGGGTGCGACCGCGCCGGTTGTCACGCTGAACAAAGTGGCGAACCGCGTATGGAAGCGCCAACAACGAACAAGATGCCGACAGGGTCCCCCGGTCGGTAATCTCGCGGAAATGCCGTTCCCTGTGGAACATAACAACGCATACAGCGCTTGTAGAACACCCTTTGCGCGTACGGAGGCGGCTCAATTGATCGCCGGGCGGTATTTCTGTCGCGTGCTTGGTCATGTTGACGAACAACATGAGGATGTGGTGTCGGATTTGAACGGTCACCCGCAACAGTTACGATACTGGAGATGCAAGCGGTGCGGGGCGCGCGATGTCCGTCCGCTGCAACCCTGCGGCCTTGAATGGCTGATCTCAACGTTCCCGTACTGGTTTTCTTCACGTCGCGATTAGCACGACCAGGGCACTCCCGGCTGTCCTGGAGCAGTCGTCGTTCTAAACTCGTTTAAACTGCGCAAATCGCTCACGCCGCTTCCAGGGACGCCTTGCGCGACCCCACCAGGCACGTTGCCCCCGCCAGGCCAAAAACGCACCAGCGGACTCCGCTGAAGTCAGCGCGAGGCATGTGGTCCGGGGGACCTGATTGGCCCTGGGAACTCCACCCACACTCTCAACGAATGTAGCGCCATCAACACGGCAGAGATGAAGGCGGTAGCCGCGCCTGCAAGCGCGCGATCGCGCCAATCGGCCAGCCTGGCGACGGAGATATTCGATTGTCGGGCCACCAGATCCAGCGGCTCGCCGCGCAACAGTCGCGCGACGATCGCCATCTTGCGCTGAACCGAAAAACGCTTCGCGCCGTTCCCATCGACGCCCGAAGGGGCGCCTTCGCCAGCTTTGGGGGAGCGCTCCGGCGCCCCTTCGGGCTTGCGCCCTTCATCATTCGTCATGTCTGACACTCCGGTTGAGGTTCAATTTTACCTCAGCCGGGTGTCTCAAATATCCGTGCCGCACCCCATTCTCATGGCCCCAACGGCAAGTCTCAGGGGCGATCGGCGATCCGCCGCAGCTCGATCAGCGCGCGCTCCAGCGTGCAGAGATGCTCAACCGCGCCGGCGAACGGCACAATTGGGGGAATTGCCCCTACGCTCGAGGAATCGCGCGGCTCAGTTTCGTCGCCGTCAGCTGGCTTTGTCGACCGATGTGGGCTTCCGTCGGTTCGATGTGGCCAGAATGTCCCAGACCACCAAGAACATCGCCGCGATCACCGGTCCCAGCACGATGCCGTTCATGCCGAGGACCTCGAGTCCGCCCAGCGTGGAGATCAGCACCACGTAGTCGGGCATCTTAGTATCCGCGCCGACCAGGATCGGACGCACCAGATTGTCCACCAGGCTGATGACGAGGACGCCGTACGCGATCAGGACAAATCCCTCCCAAACGGCGCCCGTCACCAGAAAATAGACCGCGACGGGCACCCAGACCAAGGCAGCGCCTACCGCGGGCAGAAGCGACAGGAACGCCATCAACACCGCCCACAAGAGCGCCGCGCGAATTCCCAGGAACCAGAAGATCAACCCGCCGAGAGCGCCCTGCAAAATCGCGATGACAAGGGTGCCTTTGACGGTGGCGCGGATGACGGTGGCAAATTTGCTGAAGACGGCACGCTGGTGTTCCGCGCCGAGCGGAACGGCGTCCTTGATGGTCCGAAACAGCTCTTCCCCGTCGCGCAGCAGGAAGAAGAGCAGATACAGCATGATGAAAAGTCTGATGATGACCTCGAATGTGGTCTGGCCGATATTGATGGCCTGGGTGGTGAGGAACTGGCTTCCTCTCAAGAGAATGTCGGCCAGTCTTTGCTGCACCGTGGCAAGGTCGGTCAGCCCGAAGCGATCGAGCAGACCAGTCACCCATGCCGGCAATGCATCCAGGACCTGCTGAAAATTGCGGGCGAGATTCAATTCTCCGGAGCGGAATCTCTCGTACAGGCCTGATGCTTCCTGCACCAGGGATGCGGTGATCAGCGTCGCTGGGAGGATGACGATGGCCACGATGATCGCGACCGTGGCGAGGGCCGCCAGGTTGCGCCGTTGCCCCATGGACTTCGCCAGCCGCTGACAGACCGGCGCAAAGAGGATGGCGAGGATGGTTGCCCAGAGGACCGCGCTGTAGAACGGCCAGAGGATCCACGCGAACGCCACGGATACGGCGACGATCAGCAGCAGGAAGGTTCTGTCTTCGAGGGTGCGCAAGCCGTCGTCCATTCTTGTGGGTCGAAGAAGCAATTGTTGCCATTACGGAATTGCCGCCGTCCCGGCAAGGCGTCGCATCGAGCCACGGGCTGATCCTCGCGGCAAGCGCCCAACGACATCACCCGCGCAACGGCCTTCATCGGCCAGCCTCCGCGCGCCCCACCCCGGGCCGTTATAGATGTAGGCCCGCGCACAGGACAGGCGATGGAACGCTCCTTCAAGAATGAGCTGTCAGCGGAGGCTACTTGCGTAACCGCTCGCCCGGCTCGCGCGCGTAGTGCTTCCGAATCTCGTCGGCGCTGACCGCTTGCTCCGGTGACAGCCCCTGAGTCCGATGGCCTAGCCGCTGTCAGGAGTGCCCACAGCGCAGAACGTAGGGTTGGGGCTATCTGATTCCGCACTGGAACTACGACCGGGCGGCCTACGCGGACGGCGAGCTGGTGGCGCGCGAGATCATTGTTCGCCGCCAGGGCGAAGCATTGACTGTGCCGGTTCCTGCGGCCGCTGCCACGCGCAAGAGGCCCAAGCCCGCAAGGTTAAGGCCCACGCCCCGTCCTGCGGAGCTGGTACAAAGACCGCATGAAGAAATGCCTGCTTGAATGGCGGGTCCCCTCCCAACGCGATGACGAGGAGGACGCGAAGACAGCGTTCGGAAGCCGCGTGACGCAGCGGGTGCGCGCGATGCGCAAGGAGTGCGCGCCGCCATTCCGGCGGCGCCAGGAGTCGAGGATCGACGCTGGGTGACGTTAAAGCCCGAGCCGCTTCAGGCGGCGCTGCAACGCAATGACCTTGTAGGCATCCCAGCGGCCGGAGCGGGCCGGCGCAACCCCGCGCGCGTTCAATGCCTTTGCCGTTGCGTTCGCCGACGTGATGCCCGCGCGCTCCAGCTCCGCGATCGTGCCGGCCATGCTGCGCGCAAAGGCGTCGGCCCGCGCCTGAATGGCCGCGCGGCCATGCCGGCGAGCTTCCTCCGTTAGCGGCTTGCCGCGCCGCATGATCAGCCCGCCCGCCGCCAGGGCCACCAGCCACGCCGGCTGCCGGGGGCCACGCTCGGGACGCTGACGGGTTCGAGATGTTTCGCCATTGCGAGATCTGGTGCCTAGAGCCCAAGCCGCTTCAGGCGACGCCGCAGGTTAACCACCGTCCTGTGGTCCCAGCGCCTGGAGCGGGTCGTCGTAACACCGCGCTCGTTCAGAGCTTTGGCCATCGCGTAGTTCGTCGTGATGCCTTCGCGCTCCAGCGCCGCGATCGTTCCGGCCATGGATTGCGCGAAGGCGTCGGCCCGCGCCTGAGTGGCCGCAGCACCGCGCCGGCTAGCTTCCATCGTTGGCTTGCCGCGCGGCATGTCAGCCCCCCGCCGCCAGCGCCACCAGTGCGACGGTGCGGGCAATTTCCGCCGATCGCACCGAAAACCGGCCGCGTAGGAAGGCTGGTGCGTTATTTCGGTCGCCCCCTTACCTTGGGATCGGGATGAGGGGTCATCATCTCGGGCAGCGTGCGGCTCGGGACAGAAAGGCAACCTGCGGCCCTCATTCCGGCGTTGTCTATCACCGTACAAGGTTGCCAACGCACGTACACCCCCTCTCCCCCAGTGTGGAGTGGGGGTTGGCGATAGGGCTGATCTGGCCGGCGGGCCGGGAAGCCCGGTTTATGCGGCTTTTCTAGTCCGAGTTTGGCGGACTCCGTCTCCGCCAGCGGGCTCGATCGTCGATGACGCCTTGCTAAAGTGAAGGCCCTGAGACGCTCGACACGTCCCAGGGCCTGATGTCCATCGCCAATGCCAATCGGAGAGAGGACAGTGGCGAGCAATACGCCTCCGCCAGGACGCCGGCAAGCACACCGCGACCGCCTCCTGCTACGGGCGCACGCGCATCGGTACGCCGAGGCAATGGCACCCTATTGCGCCGACCACCCCGTGCCCCTGCAGCTCGTGCACCGAGCCCGGCAGCCGGGCCGCGCACTAGCGCGTAAAGCAAACCAGCATGCCCGCCGCGGCTCCTGCTATTGCGCCGGCAACGGCAAAAAGCGGGACGGCCAAGTCGGGTACTGTAAGGAAACTTCCAGCCGCGGCACCAGCGAGAGCGCCGCTGCCGACTAGGCCGAGCATGGTCAACACAGTCCGCACATCAGCATCGCTAAATGCGCGGGCGTTATCGGTTTTTGATCACTGGCCTTGTCAATAACTCGCGTGGAATCGAGGAAACTTTGGCACAGCCGGCGGCGCGGAGCTGCGCATCCTGGGCGACCAGGGTCTGGCCGGCCGTGCTCACTCTGGCGTAGCCGAAACAGTCATCCAGCCAACGTCGACTAGAGCCCAACAAACTCGCGCAGCTTTTTCACCGTTTCGGCGGCGTCCTTGGCTTCCTCGGTCGTTAGGACCGTGATCTCGCCAGTGCGCCTGTGCAAGACACTGTGATGGATTGCCGCGCCTGAAAGGCCGTCCACGTCTGATTTTACAGCGATGTCGTCGATATCGGAGAGCGCGAACTCGACCGGTTTTTTGTTCCATAGGAGTATTTTTTGTTGCCGTGTTGCCTTTCCGGAATCCTTGTCGAATGTCAGCGTGGTCGAGCCTTCCTTCAAAACGAGTTTGCGCGCGGTGACTTCGATTGTAGCCATGGCAGGTCCTCGGCTGTTTTCCTACTCTCACATCGTAGCGAGCCAATACAGGCCTCATGCTGCGACCTAGTAGTGAAGCGTAAAAATCCCGCAATGAGTTAGCAATGCCGCCTGCGACAAACACGATTGGCTCGATGGGCGCGTGCCGCGAGTGGCCGCGCGGTCGCCGCGCCTGCGAGCAGGCCGACAAACTCACGCCGCCTCAAGTGCGACACGTCCTCGCGGCCCGGAAAACTACCCAGGCTGTACCCGAGCACCATGGCCCGGCAGTGAATGCAGCATCAATGACCTACGGCCGCAGTTCCTCTGTCAGTCAGGCAGTTAGTCCCTTCGGCTATGACGGATCCAGGCTATCGCTATGGACACGATCAGGACCACGGTCACGGTGAATCCGACGATTATTGCGATCATCTCTTCGTCCATGCGTCATCCCTGCGGGAGTCGGCTAGCGGGCAGACAGCGCCTCGGCACAGGTGCACCATGGCTGTTGCCGCGGCCGGTGGGCTCCCCAGCCTTGATCACAACCGGTCTCGGTCAGGCCCCGGCATCCTGGTGCGATTGCCGGGGTCTTGCTGACTCAGCCGAGTCCGCTGGTGAGTCCGAGCAGCTAGCCGCCCTCAGGGAGCGGGCAGCTCAGAACGCATCAGCGACCTCCTGTGAGTCCCGGCGGTGCATCGTCGCGGCGACTCTTGCACTGCCTGCCTGTGTGAGCGCATTGTGGTGGAGCCGCCCCCGACGCGCTGTTGCCACGGCGCGCCGGGGACTTGACACATCGCACTGGTCGGAGCGCGACATGCCTGCCCGGCATTTTATCAAAAGACGCAGCGCGAGTCCGCTCGCCTGGCTGGTGCCAACCCACCAGGAGGACTTGCTATGAGTGCATCTCATGCCACGACAACATGGTCGTGAGCTGTCCGAACGCGAACTTGAGGCGCTCCGCCTCGCTGCGCAGGGTAAGTCCTCGAAGGAGATGGTCGAGGACCTGGGCCTCAGTATCAGCAAGAAAACAATGGACGGCCGTTTGCATTCGGCCGTCCACAAGCTTGGAGCGAGGAACCGCACGCACGCGGTGGCGCTCGCCTTGCGCAATAAGCTCATCGAGTAGATGCCGTTACAGCGGCGGCGGCGCTGGCGCCACGTGGTCGTGGCGGCGTGGCGGCATCGGTCGCGGCGGTCGCATGGCACGCTCGGTATTCCCCACCCAGGCAAAAAGGGGTCGGCCGCCTGTACCCCGCGGTGGGGCTTTGATCCGTCTAACCGCCTCCCATGTGCGGTCGGATTGAAATGACGAGCGCTGACGACACCGAACGGCTACGTGGTGTGTCGGATTTGCAACAGGCGCCCGGAAATCCAAGCGACCTCACAGATGGAGCTTGAAACTGTCGCGGTCATAGATCGTCATTCACTGGAAGTGAGGCTTTGGGGCGAACCATGCAATATGGCTGCAAGTTGCGATGGCGTTCGCCAGCGACCATGATGGCGCTCGCGACCGGAATCATCGTCGCATTGCTCTGGCAGCCCGCTATAGCAGATGAACTAGTGGCCCCCAGGTGGTCGGGGCAACTGCTTGATCCCCATCGATACGAGCTTCGCTTTGGCGGTTTCGCGCACGGCGTGGGCAGCATTGAGAGCGGACAAATCGATATCAACGGCGAGTTCGTGCTTCCCCGGTTGCCCTTTGGACGTGGGGAGTGGTGGGATTTCTTGGTCCCGCGGCCACATCTGGGGGTCATGGCCAACCTGTCCGGCGGAACGAGCTACGCTTATGCTGGGGGACTCTGGACCATTCCATTACCCAGCCGATTCTTCGTGGAGTTTTTTTTCGGCGGGGCGCTTGCCAACGGGACGACGGCCGGCGACGCGACGCACGTGGCTTTGGGCTGCAATCCACTGTTTCATGTCGGCGGTTCGCTCGGCTACAGCCTCACCCAGAACTGGCACGTCATCGCTACCTTCGATCACATATCCAACGGAAACGGTGTTTTCGGGACGAATTGCGATCGCAACCAAGGCCTCAATAACTACGGCGCCCGTATCAGCTACTCATTTTGAGCATTATCAGCGCGCGCAGTTCGCCGGCGCCGAAACATCCGCCTATGCCGAAGAATCTTCAATTCACCAGCGGTTCAGTTCCCGCTCAAGCTCTGCCAACTGCTGTCGTATTTCGAGTGATGAAGATTCCGCACTCACCGCGGCGCCGACTGATGATCTCGTGCCCGCGGCTGCTCTCTCGCGATAGCATCGTGACCGAACTTGGACCAAAGTGTTCGGCAACATCGTCGTGACTTTTTTTTGGGGGTCTGCGACGCGATGGCACACACGCGAAATTCAGCTCTGATGCTGCGGCAACTCAAGTACCGCCTCCTTGGCGGGGTCACGGTCGGGGGGTTCTGGATTCTGCGTTGCATCGATCGCAAGCGCATGGCAAATTTTTTGGGCTGGCTTATGCGGATCGTGGGGCCGTGGCTCCCCGAGCATCGCATCGGGCGCGCTAATCTTGCGGCGGCATTTCCCGATAAGTCGCCGGCCGAGATCGCTACAATCCTTACGGGCGTGTGGGACAATCTCGGACGGGTCGCGGCCGAGTACGCGCACCTGGACCGCATCACGGTCCATGACCCGGAGAAGCTGCAACCGGCTGACGAAAGCGACGTCGTCCTGGATCAAGCCAGCTATGTGCGCTTGAAGCGGCTCTGCGATGGCGAGAAGCCGAGCCTGATATTCGCCACGCATCTGGCGAATTGGGAGGTTCCCGGACTGGCGGCGCGGACGTTGGGCTTGACCATGTCGATTCTCTATCGTCGCCCGAATATCGGAGCGGTAAGCGATTTGATCGAAGCTCATCGCGAGCGATGCATGGGCAACATGGTTGCGGCCGGTCGCGACGCGCCATTGAGGCTCTTGCGTGCGCTGGAGGCCGGCGAGCATGTCGGGATGTTGGTGGACCAGCACACAACACCGGGCGTGGACGTGGTGTTCTTCGGTCGTCGGGCGAAGGCTAATCCCCTGCTAGCGCAGCTAGCGCAGCTCGCACAGCTTACCGACCTCGCCATTCACGGCGTGCGTGTCGTGCGCCAGCCGGACGGACATCATTTCTGGGTCGAACTCACCGAAGAAATCGCACCAGTGCGCGACGCGGAAAGCCGGATCGACATCCAGGGAACGATGCAGGCGGTCACCACCATTGTCGAGGGCTGGGCGCGCGAGCACCCGGAACAATGGTTATGGCTACATCGCAGGTGGCGGTGAACTGACCATCCGGATCATGAGTTGCGGATCGACGGACAAGGGCCGATGTCACAGGAAGAGGGGTCTCAGGGTGTAGGTCGGCGAGCGGCGGTGACAAAGGGTCATCTGTCGCAGCTGACGCGGAGTCTCCGACCTATGCAATTTGTTGGTCCGGCGGCAGCGCAGTTGGTTGGCCCCGGGATAATCATGAGCGTATGGACTCTGCTGAAAGCATTTTTCGGTCGCGCGCCCCTCGACCCAGCTCCGGGACGACGGCTCGATGGCAGTAGCGAGGCGGCACTCGCAGCGTCGATAAAGTGGCTTCCAGTTGGAGTGCGGGGATGGATTACAATGGAGGAAGCGCGAGTACTCTTCTCGCGGATGTCCGATCAATACGCGTTTGGCGAGCTGGACAAGCGCGGAAAGCTCAAACTTTCTGCCTTCGCAGAGAACGCCGATCGTTGCTGCCATGTCGACATTATGCCTGGCGAGGGCCGCATTTATTTCACTCGACAGTGAACTAAAACCTATCGAGGCCGAAAATCGCATCGGGCGTGCCCGATCGTCGTCCGGGCCGCGCGAGATGCTGTATCGGATCGCCCGGCGCCTCGAACGGGACTGGTCAGGGGTCGCCGGCTCGCTCCAGGAAGGCATCGAAGAAATCCTCACCGTCACGCGGCTTGGATTGCCAAAAGAACTACGGCGCTCGCTCGCCTGCACCAATATCGTCGAAAACCCCAAGGCCACTGGCGCCGCGTCTGCCGCAACGTAAAGCGATGGCGCTCGGCTTCGATGGCGATGCGCTGGGCCGCAGTTGCTATGCAGGAAGCGGAAAGGCTTCCGGCGACTAAAGGCTCACAAGCAACTTCTAGCGTTACGTGCCGCTCTGGAAGCACACCGGAACGAAACTCACCCCACGATTCCTTGCTCGCCAAACCACCGCCGCATAACGTCAACCATGGCGTCGATTGCAAACAACCGCTTCTCAATGTTCAACAAAGAGCGGGACATCTTTTCAGGCTTTCACGTCGTCTAATGGTGTGGAGGTCTCTACAGGAGTTCTCGTCAACTCGGTCACTGCTGGCGCCAAAAGGTTTGTTGTGTGCGTAGGGATACGTGAGGCGGGGAGGAGGAACGCGGTACAATAGGAGTAAGGATCCGGCTTCGGTCCTGTGACTGCGGGAAGATCGGAGCACTGTAGGTGGTGCTTGTGTAAGCGGCCACATGCGTGGGCGGCTATCGCCACTTTCGGTCACCAGCTCGACCGTAGGCCCTGAACGCATTCCTAAAGGGTATGGAAACGCCTGGAAGGTAGAACGCGTTGCAGAAGATGAGCGCCGGAACGCGCTCATCATGTCCAGGGGATATGTTTGCCGCGACTACGGCGATGTCTTGCAATGGTCGGCTGGTCAGCCTGACATTACCGCCTTCATGACCTCTGCGGCTTCTAGCAGCGTTTGTTGAGCTAGATGGGCATAGCGCTGTGTCGCGCGCGGTTGGGTGTGCCCTAGAAGCCCTTGCACCACGTATAAAGAAACACCCTGGTTCACCAAGAAGCTAGCGAATGAATGCCGCAGATCGTGCAGACGGACGTCCGGCAATCCGGCGCGTTTTCGAATCCGGCTCCAAGGAAAGAACAGGGAAGGACATGGCCGCCCTGTAATCGGCGATGGAAAGATGAATGGGTTCAGTGGCTGCTGAGCTACTGAACGAAGCAGATCGATTGCGGGACCATTGAGGGAGATGCGCCGAGGTCGTCCCGATTTGGCGACTGGCACAAGCAGCGTCTTGCTTTCCCAGTCGATGTATTCCCAACGTGCTTGCGTCACTTCATTGCGGCGCGCTCCGGTGAGCAGCAGCAGTGCGATCGCTTTGGCGGCAGTCTGGTTCTCGTCTGTTTCGAGAGCCGCCAATAGGCGTTGTGCCTCCTCGATTGACAGGAAGCGCTCTCGTTGTGTTTCGGGAGCGAGGCTGAGGCCATTTGTCGGATTATTAGTGCCTCCTGGTACGTTCCACTTGCGAGCCAAGTTGAAGATGTAGCGCAATAAAATGAAGACGCGATTGGTCGTTCCAACCGCGTAGCCTTTATCGCGCATGCGCCCGATGAGCGCGCTAACGGCGCTACTGGAGACCTGGTCGATCGCCAATGAGCCGATCGCAGGAATGATGTGAAGCCGCAGAACTGTTTCGTCCGTTCGCCAGCTCCGTTTGTTAGTTCTTGCAAACGGCAGATAATACTCTTTGACCAACGCGGCGAACGTGGGAATCGATCGCAGCTGTTGTCGACGCGCATGAGGATCAGGCCCCAAGATTGCTTCAGCAAGAACTTGCCTAGCCTTGCGTCTGGCCTGTTCGAGGGTGATCGCGTCAGCAGGCCCAATTTTGAACTGCCGCTCTCTCCCTCTTTCGTCCCGATAGCGTTGATAGAAGGTTTTTCCTCCAGACTGCCGGACTTCCAGCATGAAGCCCCGGCGATGTACATCGAAGAAGTCGATCTTGGCGCGATCAGGAGGGCACGCTGCGGTCCTGACGAACCGGGCTGTGAGGCAGATCCTCGCCATCTCTCATTAGAGATACAAAATGATATAAATATATTAAAATATGATCCTAGCGAGTCAATGGTCTTGTGATTGCCTGTGGATAAAGCTGGTCTACAGGACGCCTTTATTTGCCCGTTGCAGAGATTCCAAAGCCTGCAGCGACACCACGATTTTGAAGGGACCACTCGGTAATTCCTCAAAACCAATGCCCGCGTCCCTGAAGGCCTTGACGATAGCCAAGGCAGTCGAGCGTCGTATATCTGAACCTTGTTCCAACTTATGAATGGAGCGCTGAGTAAATCCTGCTCGCTCCCCCAGTTCAGTTTGGCTCCAGTTTAAAATGGCGCGAGCGCCGCGAACTTGAGCGGCAAATTTAGCCACTTCGATGCTTAGGGTTGCTTGTTTGCTCTTCTTCGGCATCGGACAGCTACCGAACTTTCCGCCGCGAAAAGCAGAACCCCCGGCGATCAGGTCGCCGGGGGTTCCTTCGCTCATATCAGAGCCGTCAGGCCATCAGGGCAGGATGTCCCAGTGGGCACGGGCCGTAACGCTGACCGTGTCCTGGCTCTCGATCGAGTAGGTGCCGCTGTTGCGGGGCAGGCCGGTCGCTGCAGTGTAGAGAGCACTGCCGGCGAAGGCCGTCTCGAGCCGCTGATACATCACGTCGAAGCCGACGTAGAAGGACGGCGTGATGTTCCACTGCGTGCGGGAGCCGACCATCCACACCTGGAAGTCGGGATCGCACACGGTGATGCGGGTCACGGTGTTCGCCGCAGCGCCGGCGATGTTGCAGGTCGCGTCGGCGATCAGGGCGGCCGCAGTCGCGTTATACTCGACTGCGATGTAGGCGCCGTAGACCGAGGTCTTCAGCTGGGGAGTCCACAAGTGGTCCCAAGCCGCGTTGACGCCCCACACCCGGGTGTTCTGGACGGAGCCGTCGTAGCCGAACCCCGGATTGCCGTAGATGCCGTCGCTCCAGTAGCCGAGGCCGATCGAGCCCTGGCAGCCCGGCAGCAGGCCGGCAGGCTGCCCGAACACCGTCGGGCAAGCCGCGAGACCGGAACTGCTGAACATGTTCGGCGAGCCGGCGCCCGGCTGCGTAACCACGGCGTACCGGCTGGCGCCTTCCGTGTAGTTGAACTGGAAGGACGCGGTGTCGGTCAGGCCGCCCGGCATCGGAATCTTGAAGATACCGCCGACGCCGACTGCGAAGCCCAGCTTGTCGTCGGGGCCGCCGCAGGCGAGTCTGGCCGGTGAGCGTGCCGCCGAACGCGACGACGTTGCAGAGACCGGCGGCCGACGAGGGCACGAAGTTGTAGCCGCTGTTGTCATGCAGGGCGCCCATGACCTGGAAGGAGCCCCAGGCCTGGTCGACGCGCAGGTTGCCGACGACATCCGGGAACCTCATTTGCTGCGAGTCGACTCGTCGCCAAGCCGCCCACCGTGAACGGGTTGGCAGCTGCGGTAGCGGCAAGCGGGAAGCCCGGTCCGCCCGCAATCGACGTGTTCACGATCACGTTCTTGCGCGGGTCTTCGGCTGCGAGGGTCGCCGAGAAGCCGTTGCCGAACTGGAACGTGTAGGCGGCCAGCATCACGCCGCCGTCACCGGTGTCGCTCGACCACACGGCGAAATACGTGTTCGCCGGCACCGACCAGATGTCGTAGAACGACGACGCCTTGCCGAGGGTGAACCCGGCGAACTGCAGGAAGGCGCGGGTCGCGTACAGTGTGGCCGCCTGGCCGACCACGTTGGCGCCGTTCGACGGCGTCTCGTGGGTGTAGCCGATGAGGGTGTAGGCGCGCAGGGTGCCGTACTCGGTCTGCGTCCGGGCGTCCAAGGTGTAGACGGCGCGGGTGCGGTGGACCGTGGTGTTCGGCGTGTTCTGGAAGTCGGTGGCCTGCCCCGACGCCGCCGAGGAACGGACCGTTGGTGGGAGCGGCGCCGGCGCCGAAGTACCACTGCGAGCGGACGTATGCGCCGTGCTTGACGCAGATATCGGTGCCGGGCAGGTAGTAGAACCCGGCGCCGTAGAGGGTACAGATCTTCACGTATTCTGCAGGACCCACCGGCAGCACCGTTTATACGCGGTGCCGATGATGCGCGCCTTCATCCTTGCGATGATCCTGATCGCCGGCGTGATGTGGTGGCGCGAGGGGTTCTACGCCGGCAGCCTGCTGCAGCAGTGGGTCCTCATCGGCATCGCCGTCTATGTCGTTGAATCCGTCTGGCTCTGGCTGTGCCGGCGACATCCGCTGGTCGGCTGGTTCATCTTCGGATTCCTGCCTCGAACGTCATGGCCGCAGTCGGCAACAATGACAGAGGAGATAAAGTCGACGCCGATCGACACCGAGAAGGCGCCGCACCGGCGGGCCACTTGCCAGAGGGCGTCTCGTCGCGGAGGGTAATATTGTGGTTTTCAGGCGCCCATGGCTAACAGGAGCGGTTGTAGGTGCCGGACATTGAAAAAGTAACACGGAAAAACTCCAAGCGCCCTGATCAGCAAGGCGGTTCCTTTTCTCCCCAACGGGCTGCTCAAGGACGCGATCATCCCAGGCCGCCCAAGAAGCTGGGGGCAGGGAAGGCATCGTCGGATATCTCGCCCAGCAAGCCAGGAAACATCCCGCCGCGTTCCTTGCCCTGCTCGGTCGCGTGCTGCCGCTGCAGGTGCAGGGTCGCGACACGAGCGAACAGATCGTCGTCAAGCGTGCAGCGCCGCCGCTACTCGGACCGCGACGAGCCGAAGCTGGTCGAGCACGTCGTCGACCAACCCGCAAAGCGGTTCTGAGGCAGTGATTGGGCGTAATGTTTTGCTGGGGACAGAGACAGTATACCCGCCGACATCGCCGCCGGACGTGCCGCCATCCATTCCGACGCGGCTTGCTTACCCGGTGCTTACCTGATGAGGGCAGCGCCGGGAGCAATGTCACGTAAGTTATTGATAAATCTGGCGCGCCCGACAGGATTCGAACCTGTGACCTCTGCCTTCGGAGGGCAGCACTCTATCCAGCTGAGCTACGGGCGCGTTCCGCTTCCGAATTGGCCCTAGATAGACCATCGACCCGTCAGCGGCAACCGGATTGGCATGTCGCCGGAAGCTCAGTCCCGAGCGAGCCATCTACGCGGCGCGCGGGCCGATCATCCGCGCGCGGCCGAGGCTGCCGGGGTGTGATGTACCCCACAGAGGCAGCGGTTGGATTCGTGCTTCAGCTTCCGTTGGAGCGCCGAAATGGCGGTGTGGTACGAGTGGAGAACAGCATGGGAACGGTGATCCGATTTCCGACCGAGCTGCGGCGATCGCGCAGCGCCGAGATTCTGCGACCGGACGAGGCGAGGGGACGCGTCATTCCCCTGCCGGTGATCCGGATCGAGCGTTGGGCGGACCGGCAGGACGAAGCAGCGAGACGTGAAAACGCAGGCGACAAGCGGTCGCGGTGAGCATCGTGCGTGGCACGGTGGACCGACCCGACACTGACTTGCCCGGACGGCCCGGGCGAAAGACGATGAAGAGCCGGCGCCGCGCCGGGGGCGAGCATTCGACCGCCTCATTCGATCACCTCGTCGGCGCGCCCGAGCAGCGCGAGCGGGATGGTCAGGCCAAGCGTTCTTGCGGTCTTCAGGTTGACCAATAGCTCGACCTTGATCGACTGCTGAACCGGCAGATCGGCCGGCTTCGCCCCCTTGAGAATCCTGGCGACATAGACGCCGACCTGCCGGTAGGCGTCGATAAGATTGGTCCCGTAGGTCAAGAGACCGCCGGCCGCGGCGAACTCGCGCTGGGAGTAGATCGCCGGCACCGCATAGCGCGTGGCGAGGCCGACGAGGTGCTCGGGATGGCTGTTGAAGAACGGGTCCGAGGTGACCAGCAGCGCCCCGATGCGCCGATCGGCAAGCGTTGCGAACACGCGCTCGATGGCGGCTTCGTTGTCGGCCGGCAGGAACTCGATCTCGCGGCCGAGCTGGCGCGCCGCCTCCTGCACCGACCTGAGCTGGACCTCCACGTCGGCAAACCTCGGATTCACCAGGACACCGATCCGGCCGGCGTTCGGCATCGCCTCGGCCAGCACCTCCAGCCGCTTCGGCTCGAGCGGCGTGGTCAGGACATACAGGCCCGTCACGTTGCGGTTCGGGCGATTGAAGCTCTCGACGAGACCGGCCGCGACCGGATCGCCGCCGGTGGTGAAGACGACGGGTATGCTCGCGGTTGCGGCCTTGGCCGCCAGCGCGGCGGGCGAGCCGCCGGTTGCGGCGATGACGGCGGGCTTCAGCGCGATGAGCTCCTCGGCCAGCCCCGGCAGCCGCGCGTACGGCCCGTCCGCCCAGCGATATGCGATGGCAACGGTCTGACCGTCGACGTAGCCGGATTCGCCCAGGCCTCGGCGGAACGCGGCTGCGAGATGCTCGGACGTGCCGGCCGACCGGCTGCTGAGGAATCCGACCACGGGGATCGTCGGCTGCTGCGCGCGCGCCA
This sequence comes from uncultured Alphaproteobacteria bacterium, assembly GCA_963777755.1. GTDB lineage: Bacteria > Pseudomonadota > Alphaproteobacteria > Rhizobiales > Xanthobacteraceae > DATFWC01. The sequence continues at coordinate 757,359 of CAVZSC010000030.1, read as the reverse complement.
GGCGCGGCATTGCCGCCGCGAACCCACCAGCCAGTGCCAAGAGCTCACGTCGATTCATTCGATCACCTCGTCGGCGATGGCGAGCAGCGTTGCCGGCACTTCGAGGCCGAGCGCCCTTGCCGTCTTGAGATTGATCGCCAGCTCGTACTTCACCGGCATCTGGACCGGCAGGTCGGCCGGCTTCTCGCCCTTGAGGATGCGGTCGACGTAGGCTGCTCCGCGGCGCATCTGGTCGTTGAGATCGGGCCCATAGGAGAGCAGGCTGCCGTCCGGGACGAAAAGGCGACGGTAGTAGACGGCCGGAAGCCGGTGGCGGTCCGCCAGCGCCACGATCAGGCCACGATGCACCGCCGACCAGGCGCTCGCCGTCACGATCAGGCCCCGATTGGGAAAGCCCGCGAAAGCCGCGACCGCGCGTTCGAGTTCGCGGGCGTCGCCCACGTTGATCGGGCTCACCTCTATTCCGAATGACGGCGCCGCCGTCTGGATCGCCCCCCACTGGCCGATCCCCGCGCTGACGGCCGGATCCCGGATAACGCCCACGCGCGTGATGGCCGGCGCGGCCTGCTTGAGCAGCTCGAGCCATTTCGCGCTCATGCCGTATTCGAACTGGATGAAACCGGTGGCGTTGCCGCCCGGCCGCGCCAGGGACTCGACGAACCCGGCGCCGACCGGATCGGCGACGTTGACGAACACGATCGGCACCGTGCGGGTCGCCTGCAGCAGCGGGCTCATCGTGGCGGTGCCGCTGGCCAGGACGACGTCCGGCGCGAGCGCGATCAGGTCGGCGACGTGTCGGCGAGTGCGCTCGGGATCGCCGGCGCCACCGCGATAATCGATCCGCATGTTGCGGCCTTCGGTCCATCCCAGCTCTTCCAGCCGCTGGAGGAATGCCGCAAGGCGGGCGCGCACATCCTGATCGTCCGCCGCGGCGCCGACGAGGACGCCGATGCGCCGCATCCGCTCGCCCTGCTGCGCGCGCGCGACAAGCGGCCACGCCGCTATTCCGCCGAGCAACGTGATGAACGCGCGCCGCGTCATTCGATCACCTCGTCGGCGCGCGCCAGGATGGAGGGTGGTAGCGTGATGCCGAGGAGCTTGGCGGTCCGCAGGTTGGCGACCAGCTGGAAGCGGGTCGGCCGCTCCGCCGGTATTTCGGCGGGCTTGATGCCGAGCAGCACCTTGCGGGCTATTGCTCCGGCCTGTCGATAAAAGCCCTGAACGTCCGGTCCGTAGGCGAGCAGCCCGCCCTCTTTCGCCACATCGGGAAACAACGAAATGGTTGGAATCCTTCTTCGCAGCGCGAGGTCGGCAATCATTTGCGGATTCCCGCCGAACAACGGCGACGACAGGATCAAGGCGCCCTGAATGAGCGTTCGGTCGAGTGTGTAGAAGGCGTCGGCAACGTCCGCCAGACGACGGGTCTCGAAAACCTGCATGCCGACGCCGAGTTGCAGCGCCGCATCCTCGACCGCGGCGAGCTGAAGGCGACCCGTGGTCGGGTCCCACAGCACCGCGATGCGGCTGAGGGCGGGAACGGACTCGGTCAGAAGCTGCAGGCATTTTGCGCTGAAATTGGGAAAATCCAGGAACACGCCGGTGACGTTCCCGCCCGGCCGCGCCAGGCTCGCGACGAAGCCGCTCGCCACCGGATCGCTTTCCAGGTCGATGGCGATGATCGGGATGGTGTCGGTGGCAGTGCGCGCCGCCTGGACGGCGGGAGGGCCGGCCGCGACGATGACGTCGATGCGATGGGCAACGAGGTCCGCCGCCAATGCCGGAAGACGGGGGAGATCGCCGTCGGCCAACCGCACGATCATTTCGATCCCCGGCTCGCTCTGGTGGCCGGGCTCGCCCAAGCCCTCGCGGATTGCCACGATCCGCATGCTCACGTTCGCCGCCTGCCCGGGATGCAACACGCCAATTTTTCGAGTTCTCCCCGGCTGCTGCGCGTGCGCGACAAGCGGCATTGCTGCCAGCGGCCATGCCGCCGCGCCGCCGAAAGCCAAGACAAATTCGCGGCGCTTCATTCGATCACCTCGTCGGCGCGGGCGAGCAGAATGGCGGGAAGCTCGAGGCCGAGCGTCTTGGCGGTCCGCAAGTTGACGATCAGCTCGAATTTCGTCGGCTGTTCGATCGGCAGATCCGCCGGCCTTGCGCCCTTGAGAATGCGATCGGCGAAGAACGCCGCGCGACGCGACAGGTCCATGTAGCGGGCCGCGTAGACGAGCAGTCCGCCGACGTCGGCATGAGTACGGAAGGAAAAAATCGCCGGCAGCCGGTGCCTGATCGTGCTTTCCGCGAGGGCCTTGCGGTGCGCATTGTACACGCCGTCGGCAGTGATGACGACACCCCCCACCCCGTCGGCCGCCATGGCGGCAAGCGCGCCGTCGAGATGGTCGGCGCCGGCTTCGACGATATCGAGCTCGACGCCGAGCGAACGCGCATCGGCCGTGACGCCGCGCGCCCAGGGCGAGTCGCGTCGATACGACAGCTTCCCGCCCGATATCAGCATGCCGGCCTTCTTGAGGCCGGGCACCGCCTGCTTGAGGATCTCGATGCGCTTGCCATAGATGGCAAAGTCCATGCTGGTGAGACCGGTCACGTTGCCGCCCGGCCGTGCCAGACTCTGTGCAAGCCCCAACCCGATCGGGTCGGGGTTGACGATCGTGACGATGGGGATCGACGACGTGGCCTCGCTCGCCGCGATGCTCTCGCGGGTCCCGGTCACCACGATGATGTCAACTGGACGGCGCACGAGATCGGCGACAAAATCGTTGATCCGCGCGTCATCGCCGCCCGCGAAGCGCCGATCGAAGATGACGTTCTGCCCGTCGACGTAACCGAGCTGCCCCATCTGCTCCAGGAAAGGGCCAAAGAGGCCGGAATCGCTGGCGCCGGCTCCGATGGACAGGAGACCGACGACCGGGGGAACGCGCGCCTGCTGTGCGCGCGCCGCCAGCGGCCAAGCCGCCGCGCCGCCGAGCAACGTGATGAACGCGCGCCGCGTCATTCGATCACCTCGTCGGCGCGCTGCTGCAGAAACAACGGCACATCAAGTCCGAGCACCTTCGCGGTCTTGAGATTGATGATCAGCTCAAACTTCGTCGGCGCCTGAACCGGCAGATCGGCGGGCATCTCGCCCCTGAAAATGCGCGCGACGTAGGATGCGGCGCGGCGCCAAAGGTCATGCGAATTGGCGCCGTATGATATCAGTCCGCCGCCCTCGGCAAACTCGCGATAGGGATAGATGGCGGGTATCCCGTGGCGATCGGCCGCCGTGACGATCGTCTCGCGCCGCGCCGCGGTGAAGCTGTCGGGCATGACGATCAGCCCGCCATTCGCTTCTCGAGCAACGTCGGCGATGGCGGCCTCGATATTGCCGGCATTGCGAACCGGAAGGGAGATCAGGCGCACCCCGAATGAAGGGGCAGCCTCCTCGGCGGCACGCGCGAAGAATTGGCCGCCGCGCGGAGCGTTCTCCGGGCTGAACAGGAGCGCGACCCGTGCTGTCCGCGGCGCGATCTCCTTGAGCAGCTCGAGCCACTTGCCGCTTATCGTCCATTCGACGTTGGGGAAACCCGTGATGTTGCGGCCCGGTCGCGCCAGGCTTTCGACGAAACCGTCGCCGACCGGATCGGACGACTGCACGAACACGATCGGGATGGAGCCCGTCTGCTGCTGGAGCGCCCGCGTCGGCGCCGTCCCGCTGGCGATCAGCAGATCCGCCGGCATGCGAACCAATTCGATGGCGGCGGCATGCATGCGTCCGACGTCCCCGCTCGTGAAGCGATACTCGACCTCGACATCGCGTCCGACGACGAGGCTCGCTTCCTGCAAGGCGCGTTCGAAGATCGAGCGCCACGCCGCCCCTGCCGGATCGGCGGCCGCCACGCCGGCGACGACTCCGATCCGCCTGGCGGGCGCGGCGCGTTGGGCGCGCGCCGCCAGCGGCCAAGCCGCCGCGCCGCCGAGCAACGTGATGAACGTGCGCCGCTTCATTCGATCACCTCGTCGGCGCGCGCGAGCAGGGACGCCGGCACATCGAGGCCGAGCATGGTTGCCGTCTGCAGGTTGATGACGAGCTCGAACTTGGTCGGTTGCATGACCGGCAGGTCGGCCGGCTTGGCGCCCTTGAGGACGCGGCCCGCATACGCACCGACCTGGCGATACGCTTCGTTGATGTCGGTTCCGTAGCTCATCAGTCCGCCGGCTTCGACGTTGTCGCGCACCGCAAAGGCGGTTGGAATTGCGTGACGCGCCGCCAGGTTGGCGAGCTGGACGCTGCGGACTACGAAGAATGGTCCGGGACCGACGAACAGCGCCTCGGGGCGCTCGCGCCCGAGCGTCGCGAACGCCGCGTTGATCTCGCTTCGGCTGTTCGCGCGCAGCACCTGCATGCTGAATCCGATGGCGCCTGCGGCCGCTTCCAGCTCCTGCATCGTGGACTGCATGAGCGCCGCATTGTCCGGATTGACCAGCGCGGCCACGCGGGTCGCCTTCGGCAGGAGCTCGCGCAGGAGCCCGAGCCGCTTCGCCACCAGCTCGGCGGTGAAGAAATTGACGCCCGTGGCATTGCCCCCCGGCCGGCCGAGACTTTCCACCAGGCCGATGCGGACCGGATCTTCCGGCGTGCCGAAGACGATCGGGATCGTCCTGGTTACCGCCTTCGCGGCCAGCGCCGGAAGGCTGCCGCCGAGCGCGGCAATTACCATGACCTGCCGGCGGACGAGATCGGCCGCCAGCTCCGGCAGGCGGCTGCCCTGGTTCTCGGCCCAGCGGTATTCGATCGCGACGTTCTCGCCCTCGACGTAGCCCGCCTCCTTGAGGCCCTGGCGAAACGCGCGCAGCCGCGCCGCAAACCCGTCCGGCGACGCCACGTTGAGGAACCCGATCACCGGGACTGCGCGCTGCTGCGCGTGCGCAGAAATCGGCCATGCGGCGGTGCCGCCGAGTAAGGCGAGGAACGCGCGCCGCCTTGTATGACGGGAAAGAAGCATATTGAGGAGTGACGGGGGTCGGTTCATGACACCGCCCCCGTCGCGACCGGAAGCCCGTAGCCGCTTCGGATCCTAAACCGCGAATGAGCTTGGAGCTCCAGTCGCTTCTTCCATACCCGAACAGTTGCTTGGGCACGAGCCCGCATCAGCAAGGAAGGGATACGAAGATGCTCTCGTTTTGCGGAATTGACGTGTCGAAGGATCGGTTGGACGTAATGGTGTTGCCTGACGCGCAATGCTCCTCCGTGCCGAACGACAAGATCGGCTGGGCCGCCTTGGTCGAGCAGCTGCGGGACTACTCGATCGCAGCGATCGGCATCGAGGCGAGCGGTGGCTACGAGCGTGGCGTCATACGCTCCTTGCACGCTGCCGGCATGCCCGTGCGCCAAGTCAACCCGTTCAAGTTGCGGCAGTTCGCCAGGGCCAGCGGGGTTCTGGCAAAGAACGATCCACTCGATGCCCGCATGATCGCCTCGTTCGTCGCCATCATGCCGACACGTCCGGCGCAGCCTCACGTCCAGGCTGCCGGACGGCTGGCCGAGATGCTCGCCGTTCGCCGCCAGCTCAGCGCCGAGAAGGTCGCCGCCGAGAATGCCTCCAGACTGCTGGAGGATGCGATGCTGCAGAGACTTTCGCGCCGCCGCATCGCCAAGCTCGCCGCCGACATCGATCTGCTCGACGAGCGCCTGGTCGAGACCGTCATGGCCGACGCTGGTCTCGAGCAGCGCTACCGATTGCTCACGTCCATGCCAGGCGTCGGACCAGTATTGGCATGTACGCTGATCGCGCTGCTGCCCGAGCTCGGTCAGATGAGCCGTAAGCAAGTGGCCGCACTCGTCGGCCTCGCTCCCTATGCCTTCGACAGCGGCAAACTCAAGGGAAGGCGCTGCATCTGGGGCGGTCGTGCGCACGTTCGCCAGGTGCTCTACATGGCGGCAATGAGCGCCAGCAATTGGAATCCTTCGCTCAAAGCCTTCCATGATCGCCTGAAAGCCGCTGGCAAATTGCCGAAGGTTGCGATCGTGGCGGTGATGCGCAAGATGATCACCACGCTCAACGCCATGGTTCGCGACGACGTGGTCTGGGCCGACCGTCACGGCGGTCGGCACAGCGTGCCGACCGCACGGTAGTCGCTGCGCTGAGCGATTGGGCCGGGTCAAGGCCGTAGCCGCGCGTAGCGCGGGGGCGCGAAGCGCCAGCCTTGACGCGACCCAATCGATCAGCGATCTCGCCGCGTCAAGATGACAGTTGCTCATTCGATCACCTCGTCGGCGCGGGTGAGCAGCAGCGGCGGGACGGCGAGCCCGACCGCATTGGCGGCTTTGAGATTGATGGTGAGCGAGAACCGGGTCGGCTGCTCGACCGGCAGGTCGGCCGGCCTGGCACCCTTGAAGATCCGGTCGACGTATCCGGCGGCGCGACGGTGCATGTCGACCTGATCCTCTCCGTAGGTGAGGAGGCATCCGGCGTCGGCGAATGACCGTTCGATCGAGGCGGTCGGCAGCCGGCGCTGCGTCGCGAGCGTGCAGATCTGGCGACGCGCCTGTGCGTTGGTCGAGGTGTTTGCGATCAGCACCGCGTTGGTCGTAGCCGGCAGCGTCTCGAACGCCTCCTTCGTGCGATTGGGGCTGCGCAGGGCGATGGGCTGGAGGTCGAGTTTGAGCGCGCGGGCGCGGGCCCGCGCCCGTTTGAGCCACTCCTCTCCGAATTCGCCAGGGAGCGTATCGGGGTCATAGATGAACGCCACCCGGGTGATGGCAGGCGCGGCCTCCTTGAGAATCTGCAGCGGCTTGAGGTCGTCGGTGATCAGCGCCAGGCCGGTGACGTTCCCGCCCGGATTCGCCAGGCTGGCCACGAGCCCCTTCTCGACCGGTGCGCCCGCGGCGGCGAAGACGATCGGGATCGACGACGTCGCCTGCTTTGCGGCGAGCGTCGCCGGCGTTCCGGCGGTGACGATCAGGTCGACGCCGGCGCTGACGAGGTCGGCCGCCAGTTCCGCCAATCGCTCGCTGTTCCCGCCCGCCCAGCGAGATTCCACGACGAGGTTCTGGCCCTCGACGTAGCCGTGCTCGCGCAGCGCCTGGAAGAAGCCGCGGGTTGCGGCACCCGCGCCCGAGCCGGGCGACAGCCAGCCGATGCGCCGGACCCGGTCGCGCTGCTGCGCGCGCGCCGCCCGCGGCAGCCCGGCCAGCGGCAGCGCTGTCGCCCCGCCGAGCCAGGCGAGGAACGCGCGTCGCCTCATTCGATCACCTCGTCGGCGCGGGCGAGCAGGGTCGGTGATACCTCAAGGCCGAGCGCCCGTGCTGTCCTGAGGTTGATCGCCAGCTCGAACTTGATCGGCTGCACGACTGGCAACTCCGCTGGCTTGGTGCCTTTGAGAATTCGGGCCGCATACACCCCGACTTCGCGATAGGCTTGAGAGATGCTGGTTCCGTAGCTGGCAAGGCCGCCCGCTACGGCGAACTCGCGAATATTGCTGATCGCGGGCACCGCGTGGCGAGCCGCGAGAGCCGCCACTTGACCTCGCAGGCTGCCCAGGGTCGGATCGGAGGCCATCACGAGCCCCGAAAGACCGCGCGCACTCAGACTCGCGAACAGCATCTGGATGTCGCGTTCGTCGCCGGCAGACAGGATCTGAAGGTCCAACCCGAGCGCCCGCGCTGCTTCGCGCGCGTCCTTGATTTCGGGCTCGGCCTCGGGATTGCGGGGGTTGGTGAGAAAGCCGATCGCGCTCGCGCTCGGAGCGAGTTCGCGCAACAGCTCCAGCCGCTTCGCGACCAATGCGCTGTTGAAAAAGACGACGCCCGTGAGATTGCCGCTTGGCCGGTTCAAGCTTTCGACGATTCCAAGCTTCACCGGATCGCTCCCGCTCGTAAAGACAATCGGGATGGTCGATGTCGCAGCCTTTGCCGCGAGGGCTGACGGCGGTCCGCCGCCCGCAACAATGAGTGAAACCGGGCGGCGAACGAACGCGTCCGCCAGCGCCGGCAGCCGCTCATACAGACCCTGCGCCCAACGGTATTCAATGGCCACGTTCTGACCTTCGACAAAGCCCCCTTCCTCCTTGAGGCCGCGCTTGAGACCGGCCACAAACGAAGCGGAAGTTTCGCTCGTTGCACTGTGGAGGAACCCGATCACCGGCATTGGTTGCTGCGCGCGTGCCGCGAGCGGCCATACGGCCGCCCCGCCGAGCCAGGCGAGGAACGCGCGTCGCCTCATTCGATCACCTCGTCGGCGCGGGCGAGCAGGGTCGGTGAAACGTCGAGGCCGAGCGCCTTGGCGGTCTTGAGGTTGAAGGCGGTGTGGAAATGCGACGGCCCCCGCATCGGTATGTCACCGGCCTTGCCGCCGCGGGCGATCTGGTCGACGAACGGCGCGATGTCGCGAAACAGGTCGACGAGGTGGACGCCGTAGCTGATCAGCGCTCCGGCTTCCATGTTCTCGCGGAAGGCAGCGATGGACGGGTTGCGCTGCGCCAGCAGCAGGCGCGCGATTGTTGCGCGGTCGCGCAATGCCAGCGGGCTTGCGGGGATCACGACCGGCTCGCCGGGCGCGTCGGCCATCGCCAGCAGCGCCGCCGCGTAGTCGGGCGGCTGTCCGGTGAGCTCCAGCTGGCGCGGCTCAAGCCCGAGCTTCGCGGCCGCCGCGGCCGCTGCCTCGGCCTGCTCCCGCGATGCGTCGTCGAACAACAGGCCGACCCGGCGCGCCTGCGGGGAGGCCTCACGCACGAGCTCCACGCGTTTTCCCGCCAATTCGAGCTGACTGACGAAGATGCCGGTCATGTTGTTGCCGGGACGCGAGAGGCTCGCGACGTAGCCCTTGGCGACCGGATCGAAGTCGACGGCGATGAACGCGATCGGCGTCGTCCCTCGAGCCGCCCGCGCGGCCCGCAGCGCCGGCTCGTTGCCGGCGACGAGCAGGATGTCGACCTTGCGCGTGACGAGCTCGCGATAGATCCCTTCGTAGGCGTCGATGCTCGGAGACTGGATGAACTCGAAGGTGAAATTGCGCCCCTGCTCGTAGCCGAGCTCGGCCATGCGCTTCTCGAACGCGTCGTAATGCGGCGCCCCGCGCGCCAGGATGCCGGAGTAGCCGACGCGCAGCATTTTTGGCGGCTGCGCGCGCGCCGCGAGCGGCCATGCGGCCGCGCCGAGCAAGACAATGAAGTCGCGGCGCCTCATTCGATCACCTCGTCGGCGAGCAATTGCATGGCGTTCGGCACCGCCAGGCCGAGCGCATTGGCGGTCCTCATGTTGATCACCAGCTCGAATTTGGTCGGCTGCAGGACCGGCAGGTCGGCAGGTTGGGCTCCTCGGAGAATGCGGCCGGCGTAGACGCCGCCCTGGCGATAGGAATCCGTGATGCTCGGACCGTAGCTGATCAGCCCGCCCGCAACGGCGAATTCGCGGAACTGATAGATGGTGGGAAGACGGCTTTCTGCGGCGAATGCGATGATCCGGTCGCGTCGCGTGTCGAAATACGGGTCCGCGCCGACAAGCAGCGCGCCGACTTGCCGTTCGACCAGGGATGCGAAGGCGGCGCTCAGCTCCGCGTCGTTGCCGGCCCTGGCGACGAAGATCGGCTGCGCAATCATTCGTGCCGCAGCCTCGACCTGCTCCAACTGGCGTGCCGCGGGTGAGAAGCCCGGATTGAAGAGAAAGCCCGTCACGGAGACGCCCGGAACGAGTTGGTGCAGCAGGCCGAGCCGCTTCGACTCCATCTGATTGGTCAAGATGGTGAAGCCCGTGGCATTCCCGCCGGGCCGGTTGAAGCTCTTCACCAGACCGGCCTTGACGGGGTCGCCGCCCATGCCGAACACGATGGGAATCGTCGACGTCGCCTGCTTGGCGGCGGCCGCGGACGGGTCTCCGCCGACTCCAGCCAGCAAATGGATCCCGCGGCTGACTAGCTCCGACGCGAGCCGCGGTAGCCGGCCGTAGTCGCCGCGCGCCCAACGATACTCGATGACGAGGTTCTGACCCTCGATGAGGCCGGATTCGTGAAGTCCGTCGCGAAATGCCGCGAGCAGGTGCGCCGAATTTTCGGGCGCCCTGCCGCTCATCCAGCCGATCACCAGCATCGTGGGCTGCTGTGCCCGCGCCGCCAGCGGCCATGCGGCGGCGCCGCCGATGAGGGTGATGAACGCGCGCCGTTGCATCGAACCTTGCCCCGCTTGCAAAGGCGCGTTCCACGCCCGGGCAGGCTACAGGTCGCACGCCGCAAACTGGCGTGAAGCCGAAATCCCAATGGAGCCCTAGTCTGGCACAGGGCGGCCGTGGGGTCCTTGGAGAAGTTCTGAAATGTTCTGAATCGGGTCGCGGCACTCGCCAGGCGTACCCGGCGTGCCGCCCCCTAAGCTACTGACAGGATGGTGTTTTCTCCGTCGCCTGGGGATGTGGTCCGTCTCTCGCCGACGCGCTATTTCGCGAGCGGGGTCGGGTTCTCGGGCGGCGGCTCGATCGCGAAGGTGGCCGCCGTCATGCAGGTCATGGAAAAACTGCCGACGGTCGCGACCAGCGCCACCAGGCTCTCGGATCCCATCGTCTTCTCCGCTGCGGCGTAGGTCTCGTCGCTCAGCCCCTTGTTGGCGAGGAGCTCGCGCGGCACGACGAAGCAGGTGCGCTCCCGCGCATCGGCCAGGTCCGGGGTGCCGCGGGCGTTGATCGCGTCGATGACCGCCTGCTCGATGCCGATGGAGAGCGAGTTGCGCACCTGCGCATACCATGGATAGCGCGCATTCCAGTGACGGGCGACGGCGAGGTTCACGATCTGCTGCTCGCGCCGGGACAACGGACCGGACGACAGGCAGGCCCGCATGTTCTGGGAGGCCTCGAACAGTTTCGGCAGCCGGATATAGGCATAGTACGGCCCCCCGACGGGGCCGCCGGAGGCCTTGGCGGCGTCGTATACACGCGCCTGCTCGGCGTTCATGTCGGCGCGGTCGATGATTACAATGCGTGCCATGTATCCTCCCCAAGGCTTGGTCCACGGCCGCCAAGCTAGCATCGGCTCGTTCGTTACGCCAATCCGCCGGACGCCATGTTACGCGGCATCGACCGGGGGGCTTGCCAGCACCACCGAAGTCTCGATCTGTCGATCCGGGATGTTCCAGTAGGTCTTGAGGAGCTCAGCCTTGCGCGCAGGCGCGGCCAGCTCGAAGCCGTGCCGCTGGTAGAAGTGGATCGCCCAATCGGCAGCCGCCCAGGTGCCGACCAGGATACGCCGCGTGCTCAGCTGCCGCAGATGCCCCAGCAGGGCGCCGCCGATGCCGCCCCTCTGGCGGTTCGGCAGGGTGTAGGCGTGGCGAATGAGATCGACGTCGCGCACCGACTGGAGGCCCATCACGCCGAGGAGCCTGCCGTCCTCCTCATAGCCCCAGAACACGACGCCGGCGGCGATCTCGCCATCGAGCTCGTCCCCCGGCATGTAGGGCTCGTGCCATCGATCGGCCGGGATCACACCATGATACGCCTCGGCGGCGGCGTTGACGATCGCAAGGATGGCCGCACGATCGTTGTCACGGCAGGGACGGATGGTGATCATGAAACCGATCCTCGGCGAATGTCAGCCGCGCAGATAACGGTAGGCTGCGCGAACGTCGTGCGGCAGCCAATCCGTGTAGCGCGGAATGTCCGCATATTGCGGCAATCGGACCTCGCGGACGGCCGCTTCTTCCGATACGCCCGTCCTGATCGCGCCATCGACCGCTGCGCGCAACGCCACGAGCATGTCGCGAAAACGCGCGACCTGCGCGAGATCGGTCGGCATTCCGTGCCCCGGTATGACGACCTCGACGTCGAGGGTGAGAACGCGCGCAAGCTGGTCGATCAGGCCGCTCAGGTCGCAATCGCCCAGCCAGGGAAACCGTCCGTGAAACAAGAGATCGCCAAGGAAGACCACCTTGCTCTTCACCAGCCGGACGACGATGTCGCCGTCGCAATGCGCCGGTCCCCAATAGTTCAGGTGCATCGTGTCGTCGGGCAGATGGAACGTGAAGTGGTCGGCGAATGGCTCGGTCGGCGGCGCGATCGTCATGGTGTCGTAGTCGGGCAGGCTGATGCGTTGCCGAAACCAGGCCTGCGCCGGATCCGCCTCGGGCACCAGATCGAACAGGTTTTGTCCGAACAACATCTTGATCTTGGTGGCGTAGTCCGAAATCGTCCAATGCGCGCCGCCCTTCGGACCGAGGTTCGCGTGCATCGCCGCCAGCGTCCTGTCATGCGCCAGAATTGGAACGTCCGCGAACACGATGTTCCCGGCCGTGTGGTCGAGATGACAGTGCGTGTTGATCAGCGCGCGGATCGGCTTGCCGGTTCTTGCCTGCAACGCGCTGCGGAATTGCCGTGCCAGCCGGGGATACTGTTGCGCGTCGATCGCAAGCAGACCGTGCGGCGTGTCGACCGCGCCCGCATTCGAGTCGCCGCCTGCGCCAATCCAGGCGTAAACGCCGTCAGCGACGTCGATCAGTCGGGGTTCCACTGAATTCCTTCCGGATGCCGGTCATTCGCGTTTGGTGCCGATCGCTTGCGCGATCGCGGCGACCTTCGCACGTTCATCTTCGATCGCCGCGGCAAACTCCGCGGGCGTGCCGGTATGCACGATGATGCCGGCGGGCGCCAGCCTCGACTCGATCATCGGATCGCTGCCGGCGCTCCTTATGTCCGCGGCAATGCGAGCGCGCAGGTCGGCGGGCATGCCTTTCCAGCCGAAGAAACCGCCGAAAGCGCCGAACGAAAGCTGCGGGAAACCCGCTTCCTTCGTGGTCGGAATATCCGGAAACAGCGGATTGCGCTGCTGATTGGTGAGCGCCAGCACCTTGACCTTGCCGGCCTGCATCAGCGGACGTGCGAGGGCAAGCGAAGTGACCGTCACCTGGATGCGGCCCTCCCCGAGATCGCTCAAGGCCTGGGTGAAGTCGCGATAGGGGACCTGCGCCATGTCGAGACCGCTGCTCTTCAGAAAACCCGCAAACATGAAATAGGTCACGCCCGGCGTGGCGACCCAGTTCAGCCTTCCCGGTTGCTCGCGCGCGCGCGCGACGAGCTCGGCGAGCGTGCTGATGTCGAGGGACGTCGGGACCGCAATGGCGAGGAAGATCTCGCTGCCTGACGAGATCGGGACCAGATCGCTGGCCGGATCGAACGGTAGTTTCTCATACAGAACCGGATTGACCGTAATCGGATTTGGCGCGGAGTACATCAACGTATGATCGTCGCGCGCGGCGGCGAAGGCGCCCGTGGCGACATTGCTGTCGCCGCCCGGCCGGTTCTCGACCACCACCGGCTGCCCCCAGCGCTGCGCCAGCCGGTCTGCGAACAATCGCGCAGTCGTGTCGGTCGCACTGCCAGCACCGAACGGCACCAGAAGCTTGACCGCCCGCTGCGGCCAAGTCTGTGCGTGCGCGACGGTGCTGAGAGAAGCGAACGCCAATAGCGCGGCGGCGATTGCAGGTGTCGGCGTTCGAAACGTCATGGTTTCCTTCAACCTCCCTGGCGGCGCGCCGTTGCAGCCGACAATGCTGCCGCTCAATTCGCCTTCAAGACCTGCACCAGCCAGGGCATTGCTACGTCAGTAAGAATCCTGGCATCCGGCCATCCCGGACCGCGGCCCACATGGCCACCCTGCGGATTGACCCAGGCCTCTTTCGGCGTGCCGGAGCGCAACAGGATGTAGAGGTCGTCGATCGGCACCTGCGTATCACCCTCGCCGTTGATCAATAGCATGCGAGTGGACGGCTTCCCGATGAAGCCGCGTGCCTGCAACGACATGCGCGGACCGTAGGCGAGGAATTCGTCGATGTCGTTCGCTCCATAGACCGAGGCGCGGGCAGCGAAGAGATCGAACAGATATTCGCGCGTGCCGAGCGCCTTCTTCTGCCACTCTGGCTGAAAATAAGTATGCGCGGGGCCGGCCCAGTCGACCGCGGCCTTGAGCCGATCCTTCTCCGTGAAGCCCAAGATCGCGCCCCAGTAGCCACCCCAGCTCACACCCATGACGGCGAGCCGCTTGCCGTCTACGTCTGTGCGCTTGAGCAGATACTCGATCGCGCTTGAATACATCTTCTCCGCGCCGACATCGATCTTGATTGGGGCCTCGCCGGTGCCCGGCATATCAAGACAGAGCACGCCCAGCCCGACCTTCAGGAATTCCACAACGCGTTCGCACCAATACTCCTTGTAGGAGTCGAGCCCGCCGATCGCCAACACCACCGGTGCCGGCCGTACGTCCTTCGGCAGCGCCAGATACGCGCGCACCTCCTTTCCTTCGTGCGAGAAGCGCACATATTCGATCGGCGGATCGGACAACTCTGCGTGCTTGCGAAAAGCGCCGACGCTTTTTTCGAAGGCCGCCTTCTTCCCCGCGGAATTCTGTGTCGGCCAACCGCCGAATGCGAAATAGCGAAACGCCATCAGGTAGCTCTCGCTCGCAGCCTTGGAGTTGGTGCTCGCCTGTTCCGTCCCGCGCGTTTGATAGCGCTCGCCCATCCGGCTCCACGCAGCCGACCATTCGTCGCGATCGAGGCTTTGGATGCCCGCGAGAATTTCGCGCACGTCGTCCGGCTTCATTCCGGTCATCGGATAGGCGTTGCGATTGGCGCGCTCCTGCACCGCCTCCTTGAGCTCGGGCCAAGTGCGCTGCGGCGCCAGTTGCGCGAGCGCAGTGCTGCAAATTGAAAACAGCGCAACCAACGCAACCGAGGTGAGTTTCACTGGCATCCTCCGATGGACGAAACCCGTCGCTTGACTTGAGGGCAAGCACGGTTGCTGAGGACTCTCAAATACATCTCATGTGCTGCGACGGCAATTGCGATGCTGCGGCCCTCGCCGGCGCGCGCGCATTCCTGATCGGCCGGCTGCGGCCTCACCGGAGCCGCGGGCTTCGGAAGTCGAGCGCACCTGGCGGCGACAGCCGATCCGAATGGTGGCCGCGCTCGGCGACTGCGTCGCGCCGCGCTCACCCCAGCCCGAGCGCCTTGACCAGCGACAGCATCACGGCGGCGGCCGCGACCGAGCGGATCTGGCCCCCGGTGTTGGCGCCCATCGCATGCATCAGCGAGAAGTTCTGCTTGTCGTATCTGGCAGCTGGTTGTCGATGCACTTCGGGGGGGTGCTACTAAAGAGAGCAATAATAATATCCTACAACCAAAATTCCGTTTTGGCAGAACGAGCCTACCTGTCGTGGCGCCGGGAGACGTGACCGCAAGCTATTGTGTGCGCCTCCCGTGACTGCCGTCTGGGGTGGATTATTTCGCCTGCCGGCGCCGACACTCTATAAGTATAAGGCAAGGAAGCCGAGGATCCGCCATGCCCCAAGCTGCCGAGAAGGTCGCCGCCAAGCCCGCCGCCGCGCCGAAGGACCAGCCGTTCAACTGGGAGGACCCGCTCGACCTCGAGGGGGAGCTCTCGGAAGAGGAGCGCATGGTGCGCGACACCGCGCGCGGCTATGCCCAGGACAAGCTGTTCCCGCAGATTCTGAAGGCCTATCGCGAGGAGCGCTTCGATCGCGCGATCATCAGTGAGATGGGCGCGCTGGGCCTGCTCGGACCGACCATCCCGGAAGAGTACGGCGGTGCAGGATTGGGCTACGTGTCGGCGGGGCTGATCACGCGCGAGCTCGAGCGGGTCGATTCCGGCTACCGCTCGGCGATGTCGGTGCAGTCGTCGCTGGTGATGTATCCGATCTATGCCTACGGCTCGGAGGCGCAGCGGCGCAAGTATCTGCCCAAGCTCGCGACCGGAGAGATCGTCGGCTGCTTCGGCCTCACCGAGCCCGACCACGGCTCCGATCCGGGCTCGATGGTGACGCGCGGCGAGAAGGCGCCGGGCGGCTACAAGCTCACCGGCGCCAAGATGTGGATCACCAATTCGCCGATCGCCGACATCGCCGTGGTGTGGGCGAAGCTCGACGGCGTGATCCGCGGCTTCATCGTTGAGCGCGGAAACGGTTTCACGACGCCGAAGATCGAGGGCAAGCTGAGCCTGCGCGCGTCGATCACCGGCGAACTGGTGCTCGACGGCGCGTTCGTGCCGGAGGAGAACCTGCTGCCGAACGTGAAGGGGCTGGCCGGTCCATTCGGCTGCCTCAACGGGGCGCGCTACGGCATCGCCTGGGGTGCCATCGGGGCAGCCGAGTTCTGCTGGCATCGCGCCCGCCGATATGTGCTCGACCGCAAGCAGTTCGGCCGGCCGCTTGCGGCCAATCAGCTGGTGCAGAAGAAGCTCGCCGACATGCAGACCGAGATCACCCTTGGCTTGCATGCGGTGCTGCGCCTCGGGCGGCTCCTGGAGGCCGGCAAGGCGGCGCCGCCGGCGATCTCGTTGCTCAAGCGCAACAATTGCGGCAAGGCGCTGGAGATCGCCCGCACGGCGCGTGACATGCACGGCGGCAACGGCATCTCGGACGAGTTCCACGTCATGCGCGTGCTGTCGAACCTGGAGACTGTGAACACCTACGAGGGCACGCACGACATCCATGCGTTGATCCTCGGCCGCGCGCAGACCGGAATCCAGGCGTTCTTCTGAAGATCATGGTGCGCTCCGAGAGCGAGCCGCAATCGCCGGCGGGACGGGCCGACATCTACGGCCATCGCGCCCGCATCGGCTACACCTCGCCGCCGCTCACCACCGAGGTGTTCCCGTACGAGTTCTACAAGCTCGTCCCCGACGGCGTGACGCTCGTGCTGACCACGCTGGCGATCGTCGAGCGCAGCCCGTCCGAGGTCGAGCGCTCCTACCAGGTCAGCATGCAGGCGGCGCGCGAGATGGCGGCGGCCGGCGTCGACATCGTGGTGCTCGGCGGTGTGCCGATCAACCTGTCGCGCGGCGCCATCAATGCCGAGACGATGGTGCGCGAGCTTGCAGCCGAGCTCGGTGTGAAGGTGACGACCAGCACGCTCGCGCAGACGCGCGCCGCCGCGGCGCTGGGCTGCCGCAAGGTGGTGGTGGCGCAGCCGTACGAGGCGTCCGAGAACGAACGGCTGTCCGGCTACGCCCGGCACTTCGGCTGCGAGGTTATGGGCGTCGCTGCCGTCGGCAGCGCCTTCAACCAGATCGGCCGCATCCCGCGCTCGGCCGCCTTCGAGATGGGCCGCGCGCTCAAGCGGGCGCATCCCGATGCCGACAGCATCCTGTTTCCCTCGCCCCATTGGCCGGTGATCGGCGCGATCGAACCGCTCGAGCACGAGCTCGGCGTCAGCGTGATGACCGCGCTGCAGGCGATCGTGTGGGACGCGCTGCGTCAGGTCGGGGTGAACGACCGGATCGATGGATACGGGCGATTGCTGCGCGAGTTCTGACGCAGCGCGCGCTACGGCGCCGTCACAGGATGAAGTCGCCCGCCGCAAGAGTGAGCGGATTCACGTGGATCATGAAGTCGGCCGTCGCGTTGCCGTCGAGGTCGCCCTGGACGAAGCCGCCGGCGAAGCGCAGCTGGCCGGCCGTGCCGGTGAAGGTGCCGGATCCGATGAAGCTGAATGCCTGGTTGCCCGCGAGGAGGCTGTTGGCGTCGATCGCCGAGACGTCGATGCGGTCGCCCTCCGCGTGCGAAAAGTCGGTGATGTCGTCATGGAGCATCGTGCGCGGATCGAACGTATGGGCGACGCTCGCAAACACGAACGTATCGGCGCCGCTGCCGCCCGACATCGTGTCGGCGCCCTGGTTGCCGATCAGCCTGTCGTCACCGCCGCAGCCGGAGAGCGTGTTGTTGAATTCGTGACCCCGGATCGTGTTGTTCAGCTCGTTGCCGGTGCCGACGAGGGCGGCGGCGGAGAATATCAGCTGCAGGTTCTCGACATTGGGACCGAGCGTGTAGTCGACGGTCGCAAGCACCAGGTCCGTACCCTCGCCGGCAAGCTCCGTCACAACGTCCCCGGCTCCGACCCAATAGGTGTCATCGTTCCGGCCCCCGATCAGCGTGTCACTGCCGTAGCTGCCGTCCAGCGTGTCGTTGCCGCCGGCGCCCGACAGTGTATTGTCGAGATCGTTGCCCGTGATCTCGTTGTCGAGACCATTGCCCGTGCCATTGAGGGCCGCTGAGGCTCCCCAGATCAGGTGCAGGTTCTCGACGTTGGCGGTGAGCGTATAGTCGATGCTGGAATTGACCTCATCCTCGACGCCCTGCCCTGCGAATTCGGCCACGAGGTCGCCGGCATTGTCGACCCAGTACAGGTCGCTGTCCCTGCCGCCGATCATGACGTCGGCGCCGCCGCGGCCATTGAGGGCGTCGCCCCCGTCCCCACCCGCCAGCAGATTGCTCGACGCATTCCCAGTGAGCCAGTTACCCAGGTCGTTGCCGATGCCTGCTTCTGCGGTCCCCTCCAGCGTCAGATCTTCCACGTTGGCGGGCAGCGTGTAGTCGATCTCGGAGAAGACCTGGTCGATGAGATTGCTGGGATTCTCGATTACCAGGTCCCCGGCATCGTCCACCCAATACGCGTCGCTGCCGGATCCTCCCTCCATCGTATCGGCACCGAAGCCGCCATGCAGTTCATCGCCGTCGGCCCCGCCGACGATCTGGTCGTTGCCGTCATCGCCGTACAGGGTATCGTAGCCGCTGCCTCCGTCGAGGGAATTGGCGTCGTCGCCGGCGTAGAGCTGATCGTCGTTTCCCTCCCCATACAGGTGGTCCACGCCGGCCTCGCCATAGAGAACGTCGTTGCCGCCGCTGCCCCATAGCCAGTCGTTGTGCGCTCCTCCGGCGAGCAGGTCGTTGTCGTATCCGCCATCGAGCTGATCGTCGCCGTCCCCTCCATAGATCCAGTCGGTGCCGGCACGGCCGTAGATCACGTCGGCGCCGTCATAGCCGAAGATGATGTCGTTGGTGGCGCCCGCGAGCAGAATATCGGCGGAATTGGTCCCGTGGATCACAGCCATTGCGTCCTCGCTCTTCGGTTCCCTTGCGCCATTGCGGTGCGCTATGGCCATCATCACGACGGTTAGTCGTCTCACATTGTGTGAAGCGGCGGTTCGCAACTGGGAGGAAACCTGGATTCTTGCTGGAGAGAGCCTGAATTCCTGATAGGTTGAACCAATTGCGCCTCATGCCGAGCGGGAGGAATGCATGTCCTGTCACGATAGGTGCATGGCAGCACTATTTGGCGCATGCTTGACGGCTATTGCCGCGGTCCTCCCCGCGGATCGGGCCCTTGGTGCGGAAATGACCTCGCTGAAGGTCGGCATTTCCGAGCCGGTCAACACCGTGCTCGCCATGTGGATGGCCGAGGAGGGCGGCTTCTACGCGGCGCAAGGACTCAAGGTGGACATTCAGAGCATGAGCGGCGGCAGCCGCGGCGCCGAGGCGCTGCAGGCTGGCCGCATCGACGCGATGCATGTCGGCCTCTCCTCGGTGGTGCGGCTCAATCGGGCGGGTGCGGATCTGCGCACCATTGCGTCGCTGAGCAACGTGATCCGCTTCACCTTCTTCTCCGCTCCCGGCGTGAAGACCGCGGCCGACCTCAAGGGCGGCGTCGTGGGCGTGAGCTCGTTCGGCTCGGAGAGCGACGCGACCGTGACGCTGGCGCTCGAGCGGATCGGCATGACCCGCGAGGACGTGACGCTGAAGGAGTACGGCGGCGGCACCCGACGGCTCGCCGCGCTGAAGGCGGGCGAGATCAAGGCGACCGCCATCAACGAGCCGGTCGCCAGTACGGCGCGCGAGGCGGGCCTGAACGTCATGGTCGATCTCGTCGCCGAGAAGATCCCGTGGCTGTTCTCCAGCGTGGTGGTGAAGCGAAGCTATCTCGACGCCAATCGCGAGCTGCTGGCGCGCCTCTTGAAGGCGATCGTCGAGGGCAACTACCTGGCGCTCGCTGATGCGCCGCGCGCCAAGGCGGTGCTGGCGCGCGAGACGAAGATCACCGACGCGAAGATCATCGATATCGGCTACGAGGATTTCCGCCAGCAGACCCCGCTCAACACCGAGCCGTCGCGCGAAGGCGCCGAGAACATCATCGCCCAGTTTCCCCAGGGCGTGAGCCGCAACGTCGCGGATTATGTCGACACCGGCATCCTCGAACGCCTCCGGCAGGAGGGCTTCTTCGCCCGCATGCAGCAGAAATACGGCAAGCTGTAAGCGCATGGCACGGTTCACGCGCTTCGCCTTCCTGCTTGCGGCTTTCCTGCCGACTGCGGCGCTCGCGCAGAGCGTCGAGGAATTCTACCGCGGCCGCCAGATCACCATGCTGGTCGCGAGCGCGGTCGGCGGCGGCTACGACACCTATGCGCGGGTGTTCGCCCGCCACGCCGGCAAGCATGTGCCCGGCCATCCGACCCTCGTCGCCAAGAACCTGCCGGCCGCCGCCGGTGTCGCCGCCGCCAACGCGCTCGCCAACACCAGCGAGCGCGACGGCTCGGTGATTGCGGCGCTGACCAACACGGTTGCGATGGAGCCGCTGTTCGGCAATGCGGCGGCACGGTTCGATGCGGTGAAGCTCAACTGGCTGGGCAGCATCGGCAAGCTGCAGAACGTGTGCGCCACCTGGCATCAGAGCCCGGCGAAGGCGGTTCAGGCGGCGCGCGAGCGCGAGATCATCGTCGCGGCGGCCGGTGCGACGTCGAACACCGCAGTCGTGCCGCGGGTGCTCAATGCGCTCGCCGGCACGCGCTTCAAGGTGGTGGCGGGCTACGATCCGGGCTCCGGGCTGACCCTGGCGCTCGAGCGCGGCGAAGCCGAGGGGATCTGCGGCCTTTCGTGGTCCACCATCAAGGCGTCGCGGCCGCACTGGATCAAGGATAGGCTGCTCAACGTCATCGTGCAGATGGGGTTCGAGCGCCTCGCCGATCTTCCCGACGTGCCGCGCGCTCTCGATATCGTCGCCGACCCGGAGAACCGAAAGGTGCTCGAGTTGATCCTCCTGCGCCAGGAGATGGGTCGGCCGTTCGCGGCGCCGCAGGACGTGCCGGCGGATCGCGTGGGCGCGCTGCGCGCTGCGTTCGCCGCAACCCTGCGCGATCCGGATTTCCGGGCCGAGGCCGAACGGGTGCAGATGGAGATCGATCCGCTCGACGCGCGCGCGATCGACGACCTGCTCGCGTCGGCCTATGGGGCGCCGAAGCCGGTCATCGTGCGCGCCGGCGCCCTGGTGGACCCGTCCACCCGCAAGGCCGACTGAGCGCGGCCGCCGGCATGGACATTCAGACAGGCGCCATGCTGGTCGGCGCCGGCGTGGCCGGCGGAACGATCTCCTCGGTGGTGGGCGGGGCGGCAATCGTGACCTTTCCGACCCTCATCGCGACCGGCCTGTCGCCGCAGATAGGGACGGCGTCGAGCCTCCTGGCGCTGGTCCCGTGCAACTTCCTCGCCGCGGCTTACGATCGCGAGCGCTTCCCGGCGGTCGACTGCTGGCTGATCGCCCTGATGGTGTCCTCGCTGGTCGGTGCCGCCTTGGGCGCGGCGCTCCTGACCGTCACGCCGGAGCGGGTGTTCGCCGCCTGCGTGCCGGCCCTGCTCGGCTTCGCGACCATCCTGTTCGCCTTTGCGGGCCGCATCAGCGAATGGATTCGCAAGCGTAGCGCCGCGCCCCGAGCCGAGCCGGAAGCGACCCGCTGGGCCGGCAGCATCGCGGTCATGGTCCTGGTGTCGATCTATGGGGGGTATTTCGGCGGCGGGGTCGGCGTGCTGATGCTCGGGGTCCTGACGGTCGGGACGCGCGGCGACTACCGCGCCGCCAACGTGATCAAGAACGTCGTGGTCGGCCTCAACAGCCTGCTCGCCTCGGCGATTTTCATCGTGCAAGGCCTTATCGCGTGGCCGTCGACGCTCACCATGATGGCTGGAGCGTTGATCGGCGGCCTGATCGGCGTGCGGCTGATCCAGGTGATGCGGCGCGAGATGATGCGGGACATCGTCGTCGTCGCCGGCGCGCTGCTCACCGCTGTGTTCGCGTGGCGCTATTGGTTTTGATTCATTGCGCCAGCTCCGTGAGCTGCGTGAGGCGCCCGGTGAGATCGCTCGCCGGGTCGGCCAACGATTCGATCACGGTGAAATGGTTGGCACCCTCGATCTCCATCCAGGTCGTGGCGACGCCGGCCTTGCTCCAGGTGTCGACGATGACGCGGTTCTGCCGGCGGAACTCGCCCGATTCGAGCGCGCCGCACCAGGCTTCGAGATTGCGATCCAAGGGAGCCGGCCAGAACAGCGGCGAGGCCGCGCGCGCGTCGTCGTCGGTCAGCTTCAGCTCCTCGTTCATTGCGACGCCGGTGAGCGGGGCAAGGTCGAACAGCCCGGAGATCGCGCAGGCGGTCGGCACTAGGTCCCCCGGCACATCCGCGCCAAGGCCGCGCCAATTGGTGGCGAGCAGGCAGGCCGCCAGGTGGCCGCCGGCTGAATGGCCGTAGACCATGAAGCGGCTTCCGAAGCGCCGCCACAAATGAAGCGCGGCCTGCTGCATTTGCGTGATGATTTCCGGGATCGTGACCTGTGGGCACAGGTCGTAGCCGGCGACCGCAACGCTGATGCCGCGGCCATTGAGACCCTTGGCCATGTGGCTGAACATCGAGGGGTCGAGCGAGCGCCAGTAGCCGCCATGGACGAACAGCGCCAGCAGACCGCGCTCGCTCGCCGGATGAAACAGGTCGATGGTCTGCCGTGCGCTCGGCCCATAGGAGATGCCGAGCTCGGCGCGCCCCTCGCGCAAGCATTCGGCGCGGTAGGTGGCGGCATCGCGCTCCCAGCCGGCAAAGATCGCCGGGTGCTCGGGCACGCGGGCGCGGTTGTTGAACTCGGCCTCGTAGTCGACGGTCATGAACTGGTCCCCATGCGATGGCGCGAAAATTGGGCCATTGGGGTATCCAGTGCAAGCCACGCCACCGCAGCCAAGCTGCCGGTCTTGCTTTGTTCTCCTTGTGGCGCCACCTTAGGGCGGAAAGACAGGGCGCTCATGAAGGTCGACGGCAAGCATACCCGCACCATCTGGGCCGAGGCGGACGGCGCGGTCGGCATCATCGACCAGACGCTGCTGCCGCATCGATTCGCGACGACGCGGCTGACGACGGCGGCGGACGCGGTTCGCGCGATCGCCACCATGCAGGTGCGTGGCGCCCCGCTGATCGGCGCGGCCGCAGCCTACGGCATGTGTCTTGCGCTGCGCGCAGACGTCTCCGACGAGGCGCTCGACCATGCCTATGCGGAGCTGCTGGCGGCGCGGCCGACGGCGATCAATCTCAAATGGGCGCTCGATGAGATGGTCGCATGCGTGCGCAACCGGGCACGCGGCGAGCGCGTCGCGGCGGCCTATGCACGTGCCGCCGAGATCTGCGACGAGGACGTTGCCATCAACCGGGCGATCGGACGCCACGGCCTCAAGCTCATCGAGGACATCGCGGCAAAGAAGAAACCGGGCGAGCCGGTCAACGTGCTCACCCACTGCAATGCCGGCTGGCTCGCGACCGTCGACGTCGGCACGGCGACCGCCGCGATCTACACCGCCCATGACAAGGGCGTGCCAGTCCATGTGTGGGTCGACGAGACGCGGCCGCGCAATCAGGGCGCTTCGCTCACCGCCTGGGAGCTCGGCCATCACGGGGTGCCGCACACCGTCATCCCGGACAATACCGGGGGGCACCTGATGCAGCACGGTGCGGTCGACCTCGCGATCGTCGGCACCGATCGGGTGACCGCGGCCGGCGACGTCTGCAACAAGATCGGCACCTATCTCAAGGCGCTCGCCGCCGCCGACAACGGCGTGCCGTTCTACGTCGCGCTGCCGTCGCCCACCATCGATTTCACCATCGCGAGCGGCCGCGAGATCCCGATCGAGCAGCGTGCGGCCGACGAGGTCGCGACGATGACCGGGCTCACGGCCGATGGCCGGATCGAGACGGTTCGGATCGTTCCGGCAGGGTCCCCGGTCGCCAACTACGGCTTCGACGTGACGCCGGCACGGCTGATCACCGGCCTGATCACCGAGCGCGGTGTTCTCGCCGCGTCGCCAGAGGGCCTGGCACAGGCGTTTCCGGAGCGCGCTGCGGCTGCGCAGGCCCCGCGGCGTGCCGCCGAATAGTGGGGAGCAGGCCGTGTCCATCGCCGATCGGGCATCGCGGCTTCCCCTCGACTCTGCCGCCGCGCCGGCGGTGCCGCCGGATGGCCGCCAGTCGCCGACCGCGCTCGCGATCGGGCGCGGGACCGCGCGCCTGCTGCACTCGCTGCGGCTCTCATCGGTGCGTGAGCTGCCGCTTCCGTCCGGACGGCGCGCCGACATTGTGGCGCTCGGCGGCGACGGGGAGATCTGGATCGTCGAGATCAAGTCCTCGGTCGCCGACTTCCGCGCCGACCAGAAATGGATGGACTATCGCCTGCACTGCGATCGGCTGTTCTTCGCCACCACGCTCGAGGTGCCGTGCGAGATCTTTCCCAAGGATACCGGCCTGATCGTCGCCGACGCTTTCGGCGCCTCGATCGTATGCGAGGCTCCCGAGCATCGGCTTCCTGCCGCCACGCGCCGGAGCATGATGCTGCGCTTCGCGCACGCGGCCGCGTTGCGGCTGCAGGCGCTGACCGATCCGACCGGGCCGTACGGCGCCGAGCTCTGAACCTGCATGGCGCCGTTGTCGTGATCGCTTACCGCGTCGGGCGGCGCCGACGGTATAGTCCTCGCCCAGAGGCGCTGTTCGTCATTGACGTGGCGCAACAAAGCCGGCGCGCGAGGGAGGCATTCATGCGACATTGGCTGGTCGGATTGGCCCTGCTGATAAGCCCTGCGGCTTATGCGCAGCCGGTCCCGGAAATCCCGTACGAATCGGTGCCGAACCTGCTCAAGCTTCCGCCCGACATGCATCTCGGCGAAGTCGCCGGCGTGGCGGTCAACTCCAGGGGCCACATCTTCGTCTATTCGCGCGGCGGCTCGAGCCAGGGGCCGGCCTTCGCCAACACCGCCTCGCAGATCCTGGAGTTCGATCGCAACGGCGTGTTCATCCGCCAGCCGACCGATGTCACCTGGGATCCGGAAGGCAACATCTACATCAGCGACGGCTATGTGAACTCGCGCATCGCCAAGTATGACGCCAACGGCGACTGGGTGAAATCATGGGGCCAGCGCGGCAAGGGGCCGGGCGAGTTCAACCTGGTGCACACGATGCCGCCGATGCGCAGGGCAACATCTACGCGGGCGACCGCAATAACCGGCGCATCCAGGTTTTCGACCGCGACGGCGCCTTTCAGCGCGAGATCAAGATCGACGTCCCGTTCGAAGCCGATGCCAGGCCGGCGATCGGCAACAGGCCGGACTTGAGCACCTATCTGCAGACCGGTGGCAGCATGACGCCCGGCGCGCCGTGGGCGATCTGCATCACGCCGCCGCCCAAAGCTCCGACTCCTTTCCGGGCCGCATCTACAAGCTCAGCCTGGACGGCAAGGTGCTGGGCGTGCTCGGCAAGTCGGGCAAGCAGCTCAAGCAGTTCGGCTGGATCCACGAGATCGCCTGCCCGTCCGAGAACGAGCTCTACGTCGCCGAGATCCTGAACTGGCGGGTGCAGAAGCTGATCCTGAAGCCCGCACCGACCCAGCAGCGGGCGGAGACGACGCGGTGAGTCGCGGAGCAATAACGAATAGCGAGAGAGAAGGCCCTGCTCGCCATTTCGCTATTCGCGCTATTTCGGCGCCCGTTTGGCCAGGATGCGCTGCAGGGTGCGGCGGTGCATGTTGAGCCGCCGCGCCGTTTCCGAGACGTTGCGGCCGCACAGCTCGTAGATGCGCTGGATGTGCTCCCAGCGCACGCGGTCGGCCGACATCGGGTGCTCGGGCGGCTCGGCCTTCTTGCCGTCGACGGCGAGCAGCGCGTTGATCACGTCGTCCGCATCGGCCGGCTTGGCGAGGTAGTCGACCGCGCCCAGCTTCACGGCATTCACCGCCGTGGCGATGTTGCCGTAGCCGGTGAGCACAATGCCGCGCGCGTCGGCGCGCCGGCGTTTCAGCGCCGAGATCACGTCGAGCCCGTTGCCGTCGCCGAGCCGCATGTCGACGACCGCGTAGGCCGGCGGATTCTGCTCGACCTGCAGCAGGCCATCGGCGACGCTTTCCGCCGTCACGACCTTGAATCCGCGTGCCTCCATGGCGCGCGCCAGACGCGCGACGAACAGCTTGTCGTCCTCGACGATCAGCAGCGAATGGTCGCCCGGGCCCAAGCTGGCGGCGGCATCGGTCATGGTATTGCGCTCCCTCGGACGGCTAAGCCGTGATGCTTGTACCCTAATGTAGGGATGCCGGCCGGCGGCTCAAGTGGCGGCCCCCTCGTCCGGGTCCCCTTCCGGCCACTCGAAGTCCGGGCGCGCCCAGCGGACGCGGACGACCGCCCCGGTTTCCGGCGAGCTGCGGTTGGCCAGCGCCAGGGTCGCACCGGAGCGCTCCAGCAGCGTCTTGGCGATGAAGAACCCCAATCCCAGGCCGATCGGATCGGTATCGGTGCTGGTCGGGCGGATGCCCCGCGTCGTCACATAGGGCTCGCCGATCCGGCCGAGGATTTCCGGCGCGAAGCCGGGCCCGTCGTCGGCGATCGTGATGGCCACCTGATGAGGAGTCCAGCGCACCGCCACTTCCACCCGCGATCGGGCGAAGTCGACTGCGTTCTCGACCAGGTTGCCGAGGCCGTAGAGGAGCGCCGGATTGCGCCTCCCGACCGGCTCAGTGCCGCGGTCCGGCGGCATGACGACGTCGATCTCGACATCGAAATAGCGGTGCGGCGCAATCACCTCTTCGATCAACACGGAGACCTTGGCGCGATCGAACGGCTCGCCCGGGGTTTGGGTGGACAGCTCGGTCAGCTTGGCCAGGATTTCGCGGCAGCGCTGCGTCTGCTCACGCAAGAGGTGCACGTCCTCGGCGTGGGCCGAGCTCGGCTCGAGCCCTCGTTCGAGTTCCTTGGCGATGACCGCGATGGTGGAGAGCGGAGTGGCCAGCTCGTGGGCGGCGGCGGCCGCCAGCCCGTCGAGCTGCGACAGGTGCTGCTCGCGCGCCAACACCAGCTCGGTGGCGGTCAGCGCATCGGCGAGCTGGCGCGATTCCTCGGCAATCTGCCATGCGTACACCCCGATGAATCCGATGGCGAGCAGGATCGAGAGCCAGATGCCCAGCACGTAGAGGGGCGGCAGATTGAGCGGCTCGTCGCCCGGCCAGGGCAGCGGGAAATGCAGGAACAGAAGCCCGGTGGCGCAGGCCGCCGCGCCGACGCCGAGCATCAGCGTCATGCGTGGCGGCAGGGCGGTGGCCGAGATCAGCACCGGGCCGAGGACCAGGAACGCGAACGGGTTCTGCAGGCCGCCGGTGAGAAACAACAGGGCAGTGAGCTCGGCGATGTCGAAGGCGAGCAGCCAGGCCGCACGGTCGGGCTCGAGCCGCTGATTGACGCGAAAGCGCAGGCGCAGCGCGATGTTCAGCCACGCCGCCATGGCGATCACGGCCGCGCACGCCGCCAGCGGCAGCTCCACGTCGAGCCCATAGTTGACCACCAGGACCGCGGCGGTCTGGCCGACGATCGCGAGCCAGCGCAGGCGCGTCAGCGTCTCGAGCCGCACGTTGCGGCGCGGTTGGCGGAGCTGATGGAGATCCTGCACCGGCATGGCTGAACCTATCATCATGCCGCTGGGCTTGCGTGCGGCCATTCGAGGCGCCAAGTGTCGAGGGACACCGCAGCTCGGATTTTCATGCCGTCCTCCCCCGCCATCGAGGTCGACCAGCTCACCAAGGTCTACAAGACCGTGACCGCCGTTGACGGCATCTCGTTTGCCCTGCCGGCCGGCTCGATCACCGGCCTGCTCGGCGGCAACGGCGCCGGCAAGACGACGACGATCGCCACGATCATGGGCCTGGTGATCCCGACCTCGGGGCGCGTCAGCGTGCTTGGCGTCGACATGGCGCGCCACCGGCACCGCGTGCTGCACCGCATGAATTTTGAGAGCCCCTACGTGGAGATGCCGAAGCGGCTGACCATCCGGCAGAACCTCACCGTGTTCGGCATGCTGTATGGGGTGGCGGACATCGCCGCACGGATCGTCGCACTGGCGCAGGAACTCGAGCTGACCGACCTCATCGATCGGCCCACGGGAAGCCTGTCGGCCGGGGAGAAGACGCGGGTCGCCCTGGCGAAGTCGCTGATCAACGAGCCCGAGGTGCTGCTCCTCGACGAGCCCACCGCCTCGCTCGATCCCGATACCGCCGATTGGGTGCGCGCCCGGCTCGCGCAATATTGCGCCGAGCGCAGGGCGACCATGCTGATCGCATCCCACAACATGACCGAAGTCGAGCGCCTGTGCGAGCGCGTGATCATCATGAAGTGCGGCCGCATCGAGGACGACGATACGCCGAGAGGCCTGCTCGCCCGCTACGGCCGGGCCACGCTCGAAGAGGTGTTTCTCGACGTCGCGCGCGGCCGCGGCGCCGGGCGCGCGAGCGCCGAGCGCGCGAGCGCTGAAAGCGCCAGCGCTGAAAGCGCCAGCGCCGAACGCGAGGCGGCGCAATGAGCGCAGGGCCCGCCCTCCTCTATTCGCCGCGGCGGGTCGCCGCCATGGTGCTGCGCTACTGGTACCTGTTGCGCTCGTCCTGGGCGCGCCTGGTCGAGCTCGTCTATTGGCCCGCCGTGCAGATGCTGATGTGGGGCTTCCTGCAGCTCTATATCGGCGAGAACGCGAGCTTCTTCGCCCGGGCGAGCGGAATCTTCATCGGCGCCGTGCTGCTGTGGGACATCCTGTTCCGCGGCCAGCTCGGCTTCTCCATCTCGTTCCTGGAGGAGATGTACGCGCGCAACCTCGGCAACCTGATGATGAGCCCGCTCCGCTCCAGCGAGTTCATCAGCGCCTTGATGATCATGAGCATCGTCCGGTTGGCGATCGGCATGGTGCCGGTCAGCCTGCTGGCCATCGTCTTCTTCGGCTTCAACCTGTACAGCCTCGGACTCGCGCTTGCGGCGTTCTTCGCCAACCTGATCCTCACCAGCTGGGCGGTCGGCATCTTCGTGTCGGGCCTGGTGCTGCGCAATGGTCTCGGCGCGGAGACCTTCGCGTGGAGCATCATGTTCCTATTCCTGCCGCTGACCTGCGTCTATTACCCGGTGGCGATCCTGCCGGGCTGGCTCCAGTACGTCGCCTGGATGCTGCCGCCGACCTACGTGTTCGAAGGGATGCGTACCCTTCTGATCGAGCACGTCTTTCGTGCCGATCTCATGCTCGAAGCGCTGGCGCTCAACGCCGTGTTCATGGCTGCGGCGGTGGTGGCCTATCTGAGATTGTTCGACAGCGCGCGCCAGCAAGGCTCGCTGCTGGCGACCGGCGAATAGGCATCCCGGGTTCTGGAACAAATTCCTCTCTTGGGCATTTGAACCGGTGTATAACGCGGAATTCAGCGTTGGCTAAGGAAAAATACGCTTGAAATACCAGCAGGGCTGCATACATTTGTGCAGTGCATCAATCGGGCTGGGGGATTGGGCATGTCGACAGGCGCGCCGCGCGAGCGGTGCCACCCTGTTGCTTGATCCCCTGACAACGCATCCTAGGCGTTGCGCCCGCGCAGGCGAAAGGCGCGGCAATGGCGTTCGATGCGTTCGGGTTCGAAGGGCTTCCGTTTTATTATTGGTATGAATTGCAGCATGCGGCGCTCGGGCCGATCCGCGCCGCCGCGGATGCGACCCGCATCTACTACAAGAACCCGATCAATCCGCTGACCCATACGACGATCGGCAAGTCGATCGCCGCCGGCTGCGAGATGTTCGAGCGAGCCACGCGTCGCTATGGCAAGCCCGATTGGAACATCCCGCCGATCAGGATCGACGGCGAGCACGTCGGCATCCATCCCCAGGTCGTGTGGGAGCGTCCCTTCTGCAAGCTCGTCCACTTCGAGCGGGCGCTCCCCGACAGTTATCGGCCGCATCCGAAGGTGCTGATCGTGGCGCCCATGTCGGGGCACTATGCGACGCTCCTGCGCGGTACCGTCGAGGCCTTCCTGCCCAAGCACGACGTCTACATCACCGACTGGGTCGACGCCCGCATGGTGCCGCTGTCGGACGGCAGCTTCGACCTCGACGATTATATCGACTACGTCATCTCCATCCTGCACTACCTCGGCGGCGATGCGCACATCATCGCGGTGTGCCAGCCTTCGGTCCCGGTGCTCGCCGCCGTCTCGGTCATGGAGGCGCGCAACGACGCCTATGCGCCCAATTCCATGATTCTGATGGGTGGCCCGATCGACACCCGCGTCAACCCGACGGCCGTCAACACGCTGGCGGAGAAGCGCGGCCTCGATTGGTTCCGCCGCCACGTCATCACCCAGGTGCCGTTTCCCAATGCCGGCATGATGCGCGACGTCTATCCGGGCTTCCTGCAACTCAGCGGCTTCATGGGAATGAATCTCGATCGCCATCTCGGCGCGCACCACGAGATGTTCATGCACCTCGTGCGCGGCGACGGCGATTCGGCGCAGAAGCATCGGGAGTTCTACGACGAGTACCTGGCCGTCATGGATCTTGCGGCGGAGTTCTATCTGCAGACGGTCGAGACGGTGTTCATCGATCATGCCCTCCCGCAGGGAAGGATGATGCATCGGCGCACGCCGGTGGATCCCTCGAAGATCCGCCATGTCGCGCTTCTCACCGTCGAAGGCGAGAAGGACGATATCTCCGGAGTCGGCCAGACCGAAGCCGCGCATCGTCTGTGCACCGGCATCCCGGCGGAGAAGAAGGCGCATTATCTGCAGCTCGGCGTCGGCCACTATGGCGTCTTCAACGGCTCGCGCTTCCGCGCCGAAATCGCTCCGCGCATCAGCGACTTCATCCTGTCGAACAATGGCGGCGCAAGCCGTCGCCCGTTCCGGCGCCTCGCCGCAAAGGTATGAATTGCCTCCTGCGCGCATTTTCCGGTGCCGACCAGCCCCCACCCCGGGACCCGCCGCCCGGGCCGGCGATGACTCTCTTCCCATGCGTTCCGGCGCGCCCGATTGCAAGAAGAAGTGAACTGTACTTCATCGACAGAACCTACGACATGTAGGTCCGCGGGGAGGCTTTTCTCTACATTTGGTGGCGGATTTAAAGGGGCTGCAAGGGCTTGCGGTTATGGGCAGAATCTCGCCAATCGCCCGCCCTGGACCCGAGCCCCATGCCCCTGCGTGCCCTTCTGTATCGTCGGCCGACGGAGCCACAAGCAATCGAGCTTGTG
Source organism: uncultured Alphaproteobacteria bacterium (assembly GCA_963777755.1). Lineage (GTDB taxonomy): Bacteria > Pseudomonadota > Alphaproteobacteria > Rhizobiales > Xanthobacteraceae > DATFWC01. Next base: position 726,227 of record CAVZSC010000030.1, on the reverse strand, counting down.
TTCGACGGGGACATGTATCTCGTCCGGCTGTCGCGTCATCGCCGCGCCCGGCGTTATACGCTGCGCATCCATGCGGCGACGCGCGAAGTGGTCCTCACCATGCCGCCGCGCGGCAGCGTCAAGGAGGCGAAGGCGTTCGCCGAGCGGCACGGTGGCTGGATTGCGGCGCGTCTCGGGCGGTTGCCCGAAGCGGTGCCGTTCGATCACGGCACGATCGTGCCGCTGCGCCACATGCCGCACCGCATCGTGCATCGTCCCGGCGTCCGCGGCACCGCCTGGCGTGAGATCGACGCGCGCGGCAATCGTCTCATCTGCGTGGCCGGCGAAGCGCCGCATGTGGCGCGACGGGTGAGCGATTTCCTCAAGCGCGAGGCGCGGCGCGACCTGGAGATCGCGAGCCGCCGCTACGCCGAGGAACTCGGCGTGAAGATCAGGCGCATCGCGGTGCGCGACCAGTCGAGCCGTTGGGGGTCGTGCTCGACCGGCGGCGTCCTCTCCTACTCCTGGCGCCTCATTCTCGCGCCGCCCTTCGTGCTCGACTATCTGGCGGCGCACGAGGTGGCCCATCTCATCGAGATGAACCACTCGCGCCGCTTCTGGCGCCTGCTCGAGCGGTTGTGCCCGAACATGCAGCGCGCCAAGGCGTGGCTCGAGGCGCATGGCACCGATCTGCATCGCTACGGCGCACCAGTCATGAAACCGACCCTGAAACGGCCCCGCCGCATCTCGGACCTGTTCGATCTGTGAATCGCGCATCGAAGCGGACCGGAGCGGTCCTCGACTCCCGCCCACAAACCGGATAGACGCGGCAGCGCCCCCGCGGAATTCTCCATGCTGCGTCCCGATACTTTCGCGCTGACGGCGCTGCTCGCGCTCATCACCGCGCTCGGCCCGGTTTCGACGGACATGTACCTGCCGTCGCTGCCTGACATCGGCCGCCTGCTGTCGGCGAGCGCGGCCGAGGTGCAGCTGACGCTGTCGGCCTACCTGATCGGCTTTGCGGTCGGTCAGATCGCCTATGGGCCGTTCTCCGACCGCCATGGCCGCAAGCCCGTCCTGCTCGCCGCGCTTACGCTGTTCTCGCTCGGTAACGTTGCCTGCACGTTCGCGCCGAGCATCGAAATGTTGATCGCCGCGCGCACCCTGCAGGCGCTGGGCGGATCGGGCGCGATCGTGGTGGCGCGCGCCATCGTGCGCGATCTCTATGCCGGCGCGCGCGCCGGCCGCGAGCTCTCGGTGATGGGCGCCATCATGGCGCTCGCCCCGATCGTCGCGCCGCTGATCGGCGGGGTGCTGCAGACCGCCTTCGGCTGGCGCGCCAGCTTTCTGGTGGCGCTGTGCGTCGGACTGGCGGCGACGGCGATCGTCTGGCGCTTGCTGCCGGAGACGCTGCATGAGCGCGCGCGCGAGCCGGTCTCGGTGCCAAGCGTTCTTCGCATCTACCGCGGCTTGACGCGTGATCGCGGGTTTCTCGCCCATCTCGCCATCCTGGCTACGAGCTTCGCGGGGCTTTTCGCCTGGATATCCGGTTCCTCCTTCGTGCTGCAGGACACCTATCGGCTTTCCCCGCTGGGTTTCGGACTGGCCTTCGCGGTCTGCAGCGTCGGTTTCATGATCGGCGCGCTTCTGGCAGCGACGGTCGTGCGCCAGATCGGGCTTGACCGCACCATCGGTTTCGGGGCGGCCGCGCTCGCAGCCGGCGGCCTGGGGATGAGCGTCGCTCTTGCCGTCGGTTGGCCATCGATCGTTCCGATTCTCTGGGCCACGACCATTTATCTCGTTGGGCTCGGGCTGGTGATGCCGCAGGCCATGGCAGGCGCGCTCTCGCCGTTCCCCGATCGCGCCGGCGCCGCCTCCTCGCTGCTCGGCTTTTCGCAGCAGACCTGCGCCGCCATCCTCGGCGCGATCGTCGGCCACACCCTCGGCGGCTCGGCGTGGCCGATCGCTGCCCCGATGGCCATCATGGGCTGCGCTGCGCTCATGGTGTGGGCGATGTCGCGCTCGGCGCGCCAGGCGGGCGAGAAAAGCGCGACCTAGCGTCGGCCAAACAACCGGTCGAGCAGCCAGCGGTCGAGCGACTGGCCATCGGGCGGCAGCGGCCGTCCGGGCTCTTCGATGCTCGCCGGCGGGCGCGGCGGCCCGCCCGGCGGTGATCCGCCCGGCGGCGAGCCGCTCGACGGTGCGGGCACGAAGGCCGTGGGGCCCACGCGGCCGCCGGGCAATTCGGCGACCGGGACGCCCTGATGCGCGGCCTTCATGAAGCGGCTCCACACCTCGACTGGCAGCCCGCCGCCCGTGGTCTTGCGGGTCGGCGAATTGTCGTCGTTGCCGACCCAGACGCCGGTCACGAGGTGGGACGTGTAGCCGACGAACCAGGCGTCGCGGAAATCCTGCGACGTGCCGGTCTTGCCGGCGGCCGGCCAGGCGGTGAAATCCGCCTTGTGGGCGGTGCCGCTGTGCAGCGTCTCGCGCAGCATTGCATTCATCATGGCGACATGCCGCTCGTCGACGACGCGGCCGAGGCTCTGGCTGGCGCGCCGGTAGAGCGTTTTCCCGTCGACGCCGCGCACCCGCTCCACCACGCTCGCAACGACGCCCTTGCCGCCGTTCGCGAACGGGGCGAACGCCGAGGTGAGCTCGAGCACGGAGACTTCCGAGGTGCCGAGGGCGATCGACGCATTCGGGTTCAGCGGCGAGGCGATGCCGAGTCGGTGCGCGGTCCGCACCACCGCCTTTGGCCCGACCTCGACGGTGAGGCGTACAGAGACCGTGTTGAGCGACTGCGCCAGCGCGCGCGTCAAGGTCACCGGACCGAAATACTCACGTGTATAGTTCTCCGGCCGCCAGCCCTTGATGGCGATGGGACGATCGTCCCGCATCGTATCCGGCGTGAGCCCGCGCTCCAGCGCCGTGAGGAAGACAAACGGCTTGAACGCCGAGCCCGGCTGGCGCTTGGCTGCGACCGCGCGATTGAACTGGCTTTGGCCGTAGTTGCGTCCACCGACCATGGCGCGCACCGCGCCGTCGGGCGACAGCGCAACGATGGCGCCCTGGCCGACGCCGAACTTCTCGCCCTTCTGCGCCAGCTCGTCGATCAGCGCCTTTTCGGCCGCCGCCTGCATGGTGGTATCGATCGAGGTTTCCACCACGATGTCCTGCTCGATGTTGCCGAGGAGGTCGTTGATGACGTCCATGATCCAATCGGCGGCGTAATTGACCGATCCTCCTGCGGTCGGCTTGATGATCTGCGGCTCCTGCGCGATCGCGGTCTTGGCTGCGTTCTCGCTGATGAATCCGGCATCGACCATCGCGGTGAGCACGAGGTGCGCCCGCCGTTCGGCGCCATCCGGGTTGCGCGCGGGCGAGAGTCGCGACGGCGATTTGACCAGGCCCGCCAGCATCGCCGCTTCGGCGAGCGTCACCTGCCGCACCGACTTGCCGAAATAGCGTTGCGAGGCGGCCTCGACCCCGTAGGCCCCGGCGCCGAAATAGACCCGGTTGAGATAGAGGTCGAATATCTCGCGCTTGGAGAACTTGTGCTCCAGCCACAGCGCCAGCACCAGCTCCTGGATCTTGCGGTCGAACGAGCGTTCCTGGGTCAGGAACAGGTTCTTCGCGAGCTGCTGGGTGAGCGTCGAGCCGCCCTGGGTGACGTTGCGGCGCAGGACGTTGGCGACGACGGCGCGGGCGACGCCCCAGACGTCGATGCCGTGGTGCTGATAGAAGCGACGGTCCTCGATCGCGAGGAACGCCTGCGGCAGGTGCGGCGGCAGATCCTTCAGCGCGACCGCGGCGCCGCCCATGTCGCCGCGCGTCGCGAGCGTGCTGCCGTTCAATCCGAGGATCTGCACCGCGGGCGGTCGCTTGGGGATCTCCAGCGATTGGATCGGCGGCAGACGCGCGGCGAACCACAGGAAGGCGCCGACCGCGACGATCGCAAGCCACAGCCCGAGCACGGCCCCCCAATAGACGAGGCGGCCGAAAAACGAGCGGTGCTTGCCGCCGCTGCCTCCTCCGCCGCGCTTGCGGGCCGGCCGCGTTTCGCCCTTGTCCTCGCTGCCGTGCGCGCGCGGACGCGGCTTCTCGCTCGCCGCCTGCTTGCTGTCCTTGCGCTTGGCCGGCGCGCGGCGGGCGCGCTCGGTTTCCTCGGGCGGTGGGCCGGCGGGCCGATCGCGCAGCGAGGGCCGCAAATTCAGCCCCGGCACCGGAAATGCATCGAACCGGGGCTCGCGGCGCCCTTTCGCCTTCCCCCGTGGCGACCCCATGCGTCCTGTCCTGCGGATCAATCGGCGCGGACCGCCGTCCCGTTACCGCAAGGTAAATGCGCCCGTTTAAAGGGGGGTTAAGCGGGGGGGCCGACCATGCGGGAAGCGGCTGGCACCATTGCGGTACCGTCACGGGTATTTTCAACCCTCGCGGTTTTGCTTACCATCCGCCATTCGTCCACCGTGGGGGTCCAAGATGCGCAAAATCGCTCTTCTTCTCGCCGTTCTCGCGCTCGCCGCGCTGCCGTCGACCGCCGATGCCGCCAAGAAGCGCAAACAAGCGGCGACACAGCCGGCCGCCGCCGCGCAACCCGAGAATACCAACGAAGCCAGCGGACGATTCGTGCGCGACGCGTTGCCGGTCTTCCTGCCCAGCTGGGCGATTCCGATCTATCTGAGCACGGTGACCGAAGGGCCGCATGCACCGCAGGCCGCCAAGGACGCCAAGGCCAAGGGCGCCAAGCAGGCGAAGCGCACCCGGCAGGCCAGGCAGCAGTAATCAGACCGCCGCCTTCGCCGGTTTCGGCGGCGCTGCCGCGGGAATCGTGAACAGCTGGACGAGGGCGCGCTTGATCGCCGCCTGGCGCGGCGGCGATTCGATCTTCGCGCCCAACAGGTCGGTGACGTAGAACACGTCCACCACCCGCTCGCCGAACGTCGCGACATGCGCCGAGGCGATGTTGAGGCTGAGCTTCGACAGCGTTGCGGTCAGCTCGTACAGGAGCCCCGGCCGGTCGAGCCCGTTGACCTCGACCACCGTGTAGCGGTTGGACCACTGGTTGTTGATCATCACGTCGGGCTCGACCGCGAAGGCCTTGATGCGGCCCTTCGGCACCGCGCGCTGGGCCACCACTTCGGGCAGCCGCAGGTCGCCGCGCAGCGCCTTCTCGATCGCATCGGCGATGCGCAGCGCGCGCCGCGACTCGTCCTCGTCGCGGTCGAATTCGCGTGACACCGAGATGGTGTCGAGCGCCATCCCGTCGGTGGTGGTGAAGATCTGCGCGTCGACGATGTTGGCGCCGGCGACCGCACAGGCCCCGGCGATGACCGACAACAGCCGTGGATGGTCGGGCGCCAGCACGGTCAATTCCGTGACGCCGCGGGCGGCGTCGAAATCGATGCCGGTTGCGACCGAGTGGCCGGCCTCCTCGGCCGAACGCACGAACCGCGCATGCCTCACCTTGTGGGTGACGTCGACCTTGAGCCAGTAGGCGGGGTAGTGGCGCGCCGCATAGGCGTCGAGCTCCGCCTCCGTCCAGTCGTTGAGCTCGGCCTTGAACTCGGCCTGCGCGATCGCCACGCGCTGCGCCCGGTTGACCTCGGAGAAGCCGCCGGTCAGCACCGGCTCGGTCTCGTAATAGAGCGTGCGCAGGAGCTGCGCCTTCCAGCCGTTCCATACGCCCGGGCCGACCGCGCGGATGTCGGCGGTGGTCAGGATGAGCAGGAGCTTCATCCGCTCCAGTGACTGCATCACGGCGGCGAAGTTCTCGATGGTCTTGCGGTCGGACAGGTCGCGTGACTGTGCGATCGTCGACATCAGCAGGTGGTGCTCGACCAGCCAGGAGACCATCTCGGTATCGGCGGCGGAGAAGCCCAGCCGCGGGCAGAAGCGCCGCGCGATGCGGGCGCCGGCGACGGAATGGTCCTCGACCCGTCCCTTGGCGATGTCGTGCAGGAACAGCGCGACGTGGACGAGCTTGCGATGCTCCGGCTGGATCGTGCGCATGAGGTCGTTGGCGAGCCCGTACTCCGGATTGTCACCCTTCTCGATCTCGCCCAGTATGCCGATGCAGCGCAACAGGTGCTCGTCCACCGTATAGTGGTGGTACATGTTGAACTGCATCATCGCGACGACGCGGCCGAAGTCGGGCACGAAGCGGCCGAGCACGCCGGTCTCGTTCATGCGGCGCAGCACGATCTCGGCGCCGCTCTTGGCGGTCAGGATCTCGAGGAACAGTCGATTCGCATCCGCGTCCTCGCGCAGATCCTTGTCGATCAGCTTGAGCGAGCGGGTGGCGGCGCGCATCGCGTCGGGATGAAGAATGACGCCGTGCCGCTGCGCCAGATGGAACATGCGGACGAGGTTCACCGGGTCGCGGCTGAACGCTTCCGGATCCGCCACGTTGATGCGGTTGTTGTCGATCACGAAATCCTCGGTCTCGCGCAGCGGCCGTCGCCCGCGCGAGCGGAACTTCGCGATCACCCGGTTGAGCATGGGAACCGGCTTTGCCTCGCGGTCCTCCAGGGCCGCGCACAGGATCGCCGTGAGGTCGCCGACGTCCTTGGCGATCAGGAAGTAGTGCTTCATGAACCGCTCGACGTCCTTGAGCCCGGGATGCGCGGTGTAGCCGAGGCGCACCGCGATCTCGCGCTGGATGTCGAAGGCGAGCCGCTCTTCGGCGCGGCCGGAGAGGAAGTGCATGTGGCAGCGCACGCCCCACAGGAAATTCTCGCACCGGCGGAACAGCTGATATTCCCGTTGATCGAACACGCCGCGCTCGATGAGCTGCTCGGGCTCGTGCACGCGATAGACGTACTTGGCGATCCAGAACAGCGTATGGAGGTCGCGCAGGCCCCCCTTGCCGTCCTTGACGTTGGGCTCCACCCGGTAGCGCGACTGGCCGGCGCGGCGGTGGCGCTCCTCGCGCTCGCCGAGCTTGGCGGCGACGAAAGCCGCGGCCGTGCCCTGCACGATCTCCTTGTCGAACCGCGTCACCAGCTCGTCGAACAGCTTGCGATCGCCGAGCAGATAGCGCGACTCCAGCAGCGCCGTGCGGATCGTCATGTCGTCGCTTGCGCCTGGCGGATGCATTCGGTCACCGAGCGCGAGGCGTGCCCGACCTTCAGCCCCATGTCCCACAGGCAATAGAGGATCGTCTCGGCGATCGACTCGCCCCAGGCGGTCTGCTTGTACGGCAGAAGGAACAACAGATCGATGTCGGAGCCGGGCGCCAGCAGGCCGCGGCCATAGCCGCCGGTCGCAACCACCGCCATCCGCTCGGCCTCGGACGGGTTGTCCGACGGATAAAGATACTTGCCGGCGAACTCGTACAGCACGCGGATGATCTCGTCCTGCATCAGCGACAGCCGCTCCGTACACAGGCGCCCGCGGCGATCCCGCATGAGCAGGCGCTCGGCTTCGGCACGGCCTTCGACCAGCGCGGTCTTGAGGCGCTGGGCGACGGCGGAGCGGAGCTCGCGGTCGCGGACGTCGTGGCGCGCGGCGAGCTGCGCGAGGTCGACCGAGAGCGCGTCGACGTCGATCAGCTCGGTCTTGCGCAGGCGCGCTTCGTCGGTCGTCATCAGCATGACGGCACCGGATAGCCGAGCGCGTCGTCCGTGTCACCCGGCACGAGGTCGGTATGGTTGCGAATCACCGGAACAGCATCGTCCTGTAGCGCTGGGTGATTTTTTGGGAAGGGAATTCCAGTGCTAGGCCAATAATTGATATTGCATTCTAATTGACTGGAATATATCCCATTCCTATAGAATAAAACCAGCGCCGATTTGAGCAAGCAGCTTGCGGGCGCTCAACAAATGCAGCTAAAGCGCGGGGCCCGTCCCCCGCAAGCTGACGGCGGGCCGTTCCCTCCCGCCTCCACCCATAGGCGGACGCGCCAGCGGGCGCGAGCCGTCATCATCTGGAGGTCACGATGACTTCGTTCTTCCCACGCATGCTTCTCGCTTCGGCGCTCCTGGTCGGATTGGCCCCGAGTTCCGCCCTGTTCGCCGCCGACAATCCGAAGGAGATCCGTCTCGACTGGGCGACCTACAACCCGGTGTCCATGGTGCTCAAGGACAAGGGGCTGCTCGAGAAGGAGTTTGCCCGCGACGGCATCGCGGTGCGCTGGGTGCAGACGCTCGGCTCCAACAAGGCGCTCGAGTTCCTCAATGCCGGCTCGATCGACTTTGGCTCGACTGCCGGCGCCGCCGCGCTGGTCGCCAAGATCAACGGCAACCCGATCAAATCGATCTACGTCTATTCGCGCCCGGAGTGGACCGCGCTCGTCACCAAGGACGCGAAGATCGCGAAAATCGAGGACCTCAAGGGCAAGCGCGTCGCGGTGACGCGTGGCACCGATCCGCACATCTTCCTGGTGCGCGCCCTGCAGAGCGTCGGCCTCACCGAACGCGACATCACGCCGGTTCTGCTGCAGCATCCGGACGGCAAGACCGCGCTGGTCCGCGGCGACGTGCAGGCCTGGGCCGGCCTCGATCCCGATGATGGCGCAAGCCGAAGTCGAGGACGGTGCGCGCTTGTTCTTCCGCAAGCCCGAGGCCAATACCTGGGGCATCCTCAACGTGCGCGAGGAGTTCCTCAAGAACCACCCGGACCTGGTGCGCCGCGTGCTCGCCGTCTACGAGGAGGCGCGCAAGCATTCGCTCGCCAATTACGACGAGGTCAAGCGCATGTTCATCGCCGTCACCAAGCTGCCCGACGCGGTGGTCGACAAGCAGCTCAGGGAGCGCACCGAGCTCACCCACAGCCGCATCGGCGCGCCGCAGCGCGAGTCGATCCTGGCGGCCGGCCTCGCCCTGCAGCAGGCCGGCGTCGTCCCCGCGAGCGTCGACGTCAAGGCGCACGGTCGATGCGCTGATCGACGACCGTGTGCCGCTGCCGGTCGGGAATTGATTTGGGCGACCCCCTCATCCTTCGAGGCTCGGCGCACTCTTCGTGCGCCGAGCCTCGAAGGATGGTCGCCCTCTGTCGGAATCCCGGGAACGGCTCGACCCTTGGAGCATTGCATTTGGTCGACAGGCCATGTCTCTTGTGCACGTGACCGTTACGGCTGAACGCGAAGTCCCGACCCGGGCACCCTCTGCCGACCGCCTGCAGCGCCTGGCGCGGCCGGCGCTCGGGCTCCTATTGCCCGTCGGTGTGGCCGTGCTGTGGGAGCTTGCGGTGCGGGCCGGGCTGTCGGACGGGCGGCTGGTGCCGCCCCCGTCGCGGATCTTCGACACGCTCCTCGATCTTGCGCGCACCGGCGAGCTGCAGCGCCACACCGTGGCGACGGTGTTGCGCGTGGCCGCCGGGTTCGGGCTGGGCGTCGCAGCCGGGACATTGCTCGGCGCGATCGCCGGCTACTCGGCGCTGGCGCGCCGCCTGGTTGACCCGACCCTGCAGGCGCTCCGCGCGATCCCGTCGATCGCCTGGATCCCGTTGTTCATCCTGTGGCTCGGGATCTTCGAGACCTCCAAGGTCGCGCTGATCGCGGTCGGCGTGTTCTTTCCGGTCTATCTCGGCGTGATGGGCGCGATCCTCTCGGTCGACCGCAAGATCGTCGAGGTCGGCCGCGTGTTCCGCCTGTCCGGCCCGGCGATGATCCGCCGTATCCTGCTTCCCGCGGTGCTGCCTACCTATGTGGTCTCGCTGCGTGCCGGTCTCGGGCTCGGTTGGATGTTCGTGGTGGCGGCCGAGTTCATGGGGGCGTCGGAAGGCCTTGGTTATCTCCTGGTCGACGGCCAGCAGCTCGGCAAGCCGGCGCAGATCGTCGCCGCGATCCTCGCCTTCGCGGTGATCGGCAAGGCGACCGACACGATCCTCTCCGCCGTCGCGGCGCCCTTCCTGCGCTGGGAAGACGCGTTCGGCGCGCAACGGTAGGTCCTGCCATGCTGGCGCTCAGGCATGTCGGCAAGACCTACCCGAACGGCGTGCGCGCGCTCGACGGCGCCTCGCTCGAGGTCGCGCGCGGCGAGATCGTCGTCATCGTCGGCGGCTCCGGCTGCGGCAAGTCCACCCTGCTGCGGCTCGTCTCCGGGCTCGACCGGCCGACCCAGGGCACGATCACGCTCGACGGCACGGCGATCCTGGCGCCCGCACGAGAAGATCGGCATCGTGTTCCAGGAGCCGCGTTTGCTGCCCTGGCTCACCGTCGCCGACAACGTCAGCTTCGGGCTCGAGGATCGGCCGCAGGCGGAACGCGCGTCCCGCACCGCGATGCAGCTCGCCCGCGTCGGCCTGCACGACAAGGCCACGGTGTGGCCGCGTGAGCTGTCGGGCGGCCAGGCGCAGCGCGTCGCGCTCGCGCGCGCGCTGGTGACCCGCCCCGAAGTGCTCCTGCTCGACGAGCCGTTCTCGGCGCTCGATGCCTTTACCCGCGTCGACCTGCAGGACCACCTTCTGGACCTGTGGGCGGATTCCAAGCCGACCCTCCTGGTCGTCACCCACGATGTCGACGAGGCGGTGGTGCTGGCCGATCGCATCATCGTGATGCGGCCACGTCCGGGGCGGATGTTCGCCGAGGTCGAGGCCGACCTGCCGCGGCCGCGCGATCGTCAATCGGCCGGGTTCGATCACGTGAAGCGTCGCGTGCTGGCGGCGCTCGACCGCTCGCTCGATCGCCAGGTCGTCCCCGAAGCCGACGCGCGGGCCGCGGCCGGCGCTGCCCTGTGGTGGTGACCGCGCGGGCTCTGGTATAGTCTCCGGCATCGCTCGTCATCGCCGGATTTCTCCCGGCGATCCCGCTTGGGAAAGCGCTGCCTTCCAACCAGATGGCCGGCACAAGGCCGGCCATGAGGATGTCATGGGGATGCCGGGATGAAGAGCTTTGCCGTCTGCCGCTGCGGCGCGCCGTTGGAGCTGCGCGAGGAGCAAACCCCCGAGCCCGCCGGAACCGAGGTCCTGCTGCGCGTCATTGCGGCCGGCGTCTGCCACAGCGACCTGCATTTCTGGGAGGGCGTGTACGATCTCGGCGGTGGCAAGCAGCTCAAGCTGACCGACCGTGGCATGACCCTGCCGCTCACCATGGGCCACGAGACGGTTGGCGAGGTGGTGGCATTCGGCCCCGACGCCCGCGACGTCGCGATCGGCGACAAGCGCCTCGCCTTTCCGTGGCTCGGCTGCGGCACCTGCAAGGTGTGCCGGCGCGGCGACGAGCAGCTTTGCGTCAAGCCCAGTTTTCTCGGGGTGCACCGTCCGGGCGGCTACAGCGAGTATCTCGTGGTGCCGCACCCGCGCTATCTCCTCGAGTTCGGCGACATTCCGCCCGAGCAGGCGGCGCCGCTCGCCTGTTCAGGCGTGACGGCCTACGGTGCCTTGCGCAAGCTCGGCGGCCTGGTGCAGACCGAGCCAGTGGTGATCATCGGGGCGGGCGGGGTCGGTCTCATGTGCCTCGCCATCCTCAAGGCGCTCGGCGGCTTCGGGGCGATCGCCGTGGACATCGACGCGGCCCACCGCGATGCGGCGAAAGCGGCCGGTGCGCTCGCGGTCGTCGACCCGAATGCGGCGGACGCGGCAAAGCAGATAACCGAGGCGGCAGGCGGCGCCGTATGGGCGGTGGTCGACTTCGTCGGCTCGTCCGGCACGGTGCGGCTCGGCTACGACGTGATCACCAAGGGCGGCAAGATCATCGTGGTCGGGCTGTTCGGCGGCGAGATCACCATTTCGACGCCATTCATTCCGATCAAGGCGATGACCCTGCAGGGCTCCTATACGGGAAGCCTGGCCGAGCTCAAGGAGCTGGTCGACCTCATGCGCACCGCGCCGTTGCCGCTGATCCCGGTGCAGCGCCGCCCGTTGGAACAGGCCTATGCGGCGCTCACCGATCTGAAGGAAGGCAAGGTGATCGGGCGGACCGTGCTGTCGCCGGCGGGATAAGAGGATGTCGCAAGAAGGCACCGGCCGACAGAGTCGTTCGCAAGACGAAAATCTGCGTCAACTGCAAGCTGAGATCGACAAGGGAATCCAATCTCTCGACGCACGCGAGGGCAAAGCTCTCGACATCGATGACTTCCTCAGGCGAAAGAACGAGCGGCGCAGCAGTTCTTGAGCCGTTCCGCGGGTGCACATCACTCCGCCGCGATGCGTGCCGCGGCCTGCAGCATCGGCAGGCCGATCAGCAGGACCTCCAGCGGGCTCGTCGCGGCGATCGTCGCCGGCTCGTGGGCATCGATCTGCACCGCCGAGTGCGTCCGGATCGCTTCGCTGCCGCAGGTGCCCTCGCCGGCGAGCACGAACAAGAGCCGGCGCGCATCTGTGCTGGTCGAGCGCCACGTGGCGGATGGGATGAAGCGCAGCATCTCCACCCAGGTGCCGAGCTCGGTGAACGTGCCGAGGTGCTTGCGTTCCACGCCGGGCGAGGCCTCAACCGGGCGCCACTGAAAGCCGGCCGGATCCATGACGATCGGCTGCGGGTAGCGCGGCTTGGGAAACTCGAGCTTCTTGCCGAATGCGTGCTCCCAGACGGCGCTGAATCCATCCTGCATGCGTCCGTCATTGTGCCGGTACGCGACGTCGACGAACTCGCCGTGCGCCTTGAGCGCCGCGCGGCAGGCGCGCAACTGGTCCGGGCTCAGGTAGCCGAAGCCGCTCGCGCCGCCGAACTGCAAGGTCAGGTGCATGCGCTCGCCCGCCGGCGTGTCGCCCAAAGGGTCGTCCTGCGGCCCGTACGGTGCCCCTTCGGGAAAATAGCCGACCTGCCCTTCGCGCAGCTTGAGTCCCTTGCCGACGTTCATGGCACCGCGCAGCGGCAGGCGGAACTGCTCGAAATTGTGCCGGTGCCGGCGGGTGGCGAAGTCGGCGTCCTGGCGCGCCAGCAGGAACACGAAATTGTCGGGCGAATAGTCCTCGCCGGTCAGCAGGTACTTGAAGGCGAGCGCGCCGGTTGGGTGGTCCTTGATCCATGCGACCGCGCCTTCGTCGACCACCTTCATGACGTCCTCCCGTCCGCCGTCAGGCAAGCGGTTCGAAAACCCCGGTGAAATGCTCTATATGCTCTTGCCGATCCGGCGACAAGAAAAGGAGAACCCCCATGGATGCAGCCGAGCTGCGCGCAATGCAGGCTCCCCTCAAGGAACGGTACCGCAGCGATCCCAAGGCCGCCTACATCACGCTGAAGGCCAAGGGGACACTGGACGACACCAATGTGGCTTGCAAGGTCGAGACCGGGCGGGCGCTCGCGGTGGCCGGCCTGCATCCGGCAACCGGCGGATCGGGGCTCGAGCTCTGCTCCGGCGACATGCTGCTCGAGGCGCTGGTCGCCTGCGCCGGCGTGACGCTCAAGGCGGTCGCGACCGCGATCGACGTTCCGCTCAAGTCCGGCGCCGTTTCCGCCGAAGGCGACCTCGATTTCCGCGGCACCCTCGGTGTCGCCAAGGACGCCGCCGTCGGTTTCGCACAGATCCGCCTGCGCTTCGATGTCGACACCGATGCGCCGCAAGAGAAGCTCGATCAGCTCCTGAAGCTCACCGAGCGTTACTGCGTCGTCTACCAGACCATCCGTAACGGCCCGCCGGTCGATATCAGCCTGCAGCGCGTGTGAAGCGCGCCTGACCCTCCAGGACGTGTCTCCCGATCTCATTTTCTGGCTTGCGCTTGTCGTGAAAATGGCGGTGACCGCGGCGTTCGTGGTCATCGCCACCGCGACGGCGGAGCGCGCCGGCGCCTTCGTCGGCGCCCTCGTGGCGACGCTGCCGATTGCGGCGGGTCCGGCCTACGTGTTCGTCGCGCTCGACCACGACTCCGCCTTCATCGCCGCGAGCGCGCTGTCGAGCTTCGTGGTCAATGCGGTGACGGCCGTCTATGCGCTGGTCTACGCTGCGGTCGCGCAGCGGCGCGGACTCGCTGTCAGCCTGGCGGCGGCCTTCACCATGTGGGCCTTCCTGGCGGCGTTGGTCCGTTCCGTCGAATGGGGCCCGATTGGCGCCGTGCTGTTCAACGTTGTGGTGATCTCCACCTGCGTCGCGCTCGGCCGGCGCTTCCGCGACGCGCCGATGCCGCTGGTGACGCGGCGCTGGTACGACGTGCCGCTGCGCGCCGTGATGGCCGCCGTCCAGGTGGCGGTCGTGGTCGCGTTGAGCACCAAGGTGGGGCCGGGCGTCACCGGCATCCTGGCTGTGTTCCCGATCGTGCTCACCAATCTGATGCTGATCCTCCAGCCGCGCATCGGCGGGCCGGCGAGCGCGGCCGTGCTCACCAATACGATCTCCGGGCTCGCGGGATTCGGCTGCTGCGTCCTGGTGCTGCACCTCGCCGCGGTGCCGCTCGGCTCGCCGCTCGCACTCACCCTGGCGCTCGCCGTCTCGGTGTCGGCCAACCTCCTGATCTTCGCGGCGCGCCGCCGCGGCATCCCCATCTGATGAATCGTCATCCTGAGGCGCTCGGCGCACCCTTGTGCGCCGAGCCTCGAAGGATCACTCGATCTTGAGGTTGGCGTCGCGGACGACCTTGCCCCACTTGGCGGTCTCGGCGCGGATGAAATCGGCGAATGCATCCGGCGAGCCGGCCATCGATTCGAACATCGAGGGCGCGAGAAACTTCTCCCGGAATCCGGCATCGGCGAAGATGCGCTGCACCTCGGTGTTGAGCTTCTCCACGATCGCCCGCGGCGTACCGCCGGTTGTGAACAGGCCGAACCAGGTGATCGCCTCGTAGCCGGGCAGGCCGCCTTCGGCCGTGGTGGGGACCTCGGGGATCCGCGGCAGGCGCTGCGCGCTGCCGATCGACAGCATCCGGACCTGGCCGGCGCGCCACGGCTGCACCGCGGAGCTCAGGCTGACCGAGGTCAGCTGCACATGGCCGGCGATCACGTCGTTGAGCGCGGGCGTCGCGCCGCGGTAGTGCACCGGGACGAGCCGCACGCCGGCCATGCTCTCCAGCAGCGCCACATTGACGTGGCCGGCAGCGCCCGGACCCGACGTCCCATAGGTGATCTCGCCCGGCTTTTGTTTGGCGAGCGCGATCAGCTCGCGGACGTCGCGCACCGGCACGGAAGGGTGCGCGAGCAGCGCCTGGTTGATGCGCACCAGGCCGATGATCGGCGCGAAATCCTTGTCCACGTCGTAGGGCAGCTTGCCCTTCGCATAGAGATGCGGGTTGATCACGAAGATCGTTTCCGCGCCGACCATCAGCGTATGGCCGTCGGGCGCGGCTCTCGCGACCGAAGCAGCGCCGATGATGTGGTTGGCGCCGCCCTTGTTCTCGACGATCACCTGCTGGCCCCATGCCTCGGTCAGCCGTTGCGCCAGCGCCCGCGCCAGCACGTCGCTGACCCCGCCCGGTGCGGCGGGCACGACGATGGTGATCGGTTTTGCCGGATACGGCTGGGCTTGTGCGACCTCGGCCGTGGCGAGGAGCGCGATGGCGATCAAGCGGTGTGCGCACCTCATGCCTTGCCTCCCGCTTGCAGCTTCAGCCGATAGAGCGCTTCAAGTGCCTCGCGCGGCGACAGGTCGTCGGGATTGAGCGCCGCCAGCGCCGCGCTGACTGCGGCGGCTGGGTCGGGCGCCTGGGGCGCCGCCGCAGTCGGACGCGCGGCGGCGAACAGCGGCAGGTCGTCGATGAGTTGCCGCGCCGGCGACATGCGATCCTCGGCTTCGAGCTGCGCCAGCACGATCCTTGCGCGCTCGATCACCGCCTGGGGAAGACCGGCGAGCTTCGCCACCTGGATGCCGTAGGAGCGGTCCGCCGCCCCCGGCACGACCTCGTGCAGGAACACGACCTCGCCATGCCACTCCTTCACCCGCACCGTGGCATTGGCGAGCCGTGCAAGCTTGCCGGCGAGCGCGGTCAGCTCGTGGAAATGCGTGGCGAACAGCGCGCGGCAGCGGTTCACGTCGTGCAGGTGCTCGATCGTCGCCCAGGCGATCGACAGGCCGTCGAACGTCGCGGTGCCGCGGCCAATCTCGTCGAGGATGACGAGCGAGCGCGACGTGGCCTGGTTGAGGATCGCCGCCGTCTCGACCATCTCCACCATGAAGGTCGAGCGGCCGCGCGCGAGATCGTCGGCCGCCCCGACGCGCGAGAACAGTCGGTCGATGACGCCGATGCGGGCACACCGCGCCGGCACGTAGCTTCCCATCTGCGCCAGCACGGCGATCAGCGCGTTCTGTCGCAGGAACGTCGACTTGCCCGCCATGTTCGGGCCGGTCAGCAGCCAGATGCGCCCGGCCGCCGCGTCGGCAGGCGGCGTGAGATCGCAGTCGTTGGCGATGAACGGACCGGCTTCGCGCGACAGCGCCTGCTCCACCACCGGGTGACGGCCGCCTTCGATGACGAATTCGAGGGTCGGCTCGACTTCGGGGCGCATGTAGTCCTGCTCGACAGCGAGCGCTGCCAGCGCCGCCGTCACGTCGAGGGTCGCGAGCGCATCGGCGGCAGCCTTGATCTTCTGGCTCGCATCCGTCACGTGCGCCGCCAGTGCGTCGAAAATGTCGAGCTCCTGCTTGAGCGCTCGGTCGGCGGCGCTCGCGATCTTGGCGGCGAGCTCGGCGATCTCCGTGGTGGTGAAGCGCACCTGGCCGGCAAGCGTCTGGCGATGGATGAAGGTCGCATTGGCCGGCGCGGCAAGCAGCTTCTCGCCGTGCTGCGCCGTCACCTCGATGAAATAGCCGAGCACGTTGTTGTGGCGGACCTTCAGCGAGCGGATGCCGGTCTCCTCGGCATAGCGCGCCTGCAGCGCGGCGATGACGCGGCGGGATTCGTCGCGCAGCGCCCGCACCTCGTCGAGCGCCGCATCGTAGCCCGCGCGCACGAAACCGCCGTCGCGGCGGGAAAACGGCAGCTCGTCGGCGAGCGCGCGGGTCAGCTCATCGGCGAGGCCGCGCTCGGGCGCGCGCAGCGCCGCCTGGGCGACGGCGATCTCGGCGCTTGCGGCCTGCGAGTTGATCATCGCGGCGAGCGCGGCCGCGATGGCGAGCCCGTCGCGAATGCCCGCAAGATCGCGCGGGCCGCCGCGGCCGACCACCAGACGCGCGAGCGCGCGGGCGAGATCGGGCGCGGCGTTGAGGGCGTGGCGCACCGCATCGCGCACGGCGGTGTCGCCCATGAAGGCCGCGACCGCATCGAGCCGCTCACTGATCCTATTGGGTTCGGTGAGCGGCGCGGAGAGGCGCTGCGCCAGGACACGCGAGCCGCCTGCCGTCACGGTGCGGTCGATCGCGGCGAGCAGCGAGCCGCGCCGCTCGCCCGCGAGCGTTCGCACGAGCTCGAGATTGCCGCGCGTCGCCGCGTCGATCTGCATGATCCTGCCGGCGGCTTCGCGTGCGGGCGGCGACAGGGGCGGGCGCTTGCCGAGCTGGGTGCGCTCCACGTAGGTGACGCACGCGGCGGCCGCCGTGAGCTCGAGGCGCGAGAACGTGCCGAACGCTTCGGAGGTCGCGACGTGGAAATAGTCGGCGAGCCGCCGCTCGGCGGTCGCGCCGTCGAACATGTCGCGCGTGAGCGGCATTACGGCGGGAAGCGAGCGCAGCCAGGCGCCGATCTCGCTGTCGCCGTACAGCGCATCGGAGACGATGATCTCGCTCGGCTCGAGGCGAGCCAGCTCGGCCGCGAGCCCCGCGCGGTCGCATTCGGTGAGGCGGAATTCGCCGGTGGAGATGTCGATCCAGGCGAGCGCGAACAGCATCGCCTCGGTCGACGAGCGCGCCCGCGCGATCGCCGCCAGATAGTTGTTGCGCCGCGCATCGAGCAGCGTGTCCTCGGTGAGCGTGCCGGCGGTGACGAGGCGCACCACGTTGCGCCGCACCACGCTCTTCCCCCCGCGCTTGCGCGCTTCCGCAGGATCCTCGAGCTGCTCGCACACGGCGACGCGGTGGCCGAGGGCGATCAACCGGTGCAGGTATTCCTCGGCCCGCTCGACCGGCACTCCGCACATCGGGATGTCCTGCCCGAGGTGCTTGCCGCGCTTGGTGAGCATGATTCCGAGGGCGCGCGACGCCACCTCCGCATCGGCGAAGAACAGCTCGTAGAAATCGCCCATCCGGTAGAACAGGAGGTAGTCCGCATTGGCCCGCTTGATCTCGAAATACTGCTCCATCATCGGGGTGAAGCGGCCATTGTCGCCGAGCGCTTCGGGCGCGCCGGCGGCGGTGGCATCGGGGGGACGGACCAGGTTCATGGGGTCACGCTAGCAGATGGAAGGCTTCGATTCACGCGCGGGCAGCGCGTTGCACAACCATCTTTCGCGCGTGATTTCGCGGGCTCAATCGTCCTATGATGCAGTCCGAAAATCGCCAATCCAAGCAAGTGGGAGGATGCAATGCGGGGAGCCTGGTGGACTGGAGCCATTATTGGCCTGGCGATCGCGACCGCACCGGCGGCGGCGCTGGAATTGCGGATGCTGACCAGCTGGGACCGCAACAATCCCGCGGTGCCGTTGCTCGCCGAGGGGTTCGCCAAGAACGTCGAGAAGGCCAGCAACGGCAACATCAAGTTCGTCCTCAACGGCCCGGAGACGGTTCCGCCGTTCGAGCAGTTGCAGCCGGTCGCCTCCGGGGCGTTCCAGATGCTGTTCACCCACGGCGTCTACCATTTCGGCCAGACCGGTATCTCCATGGGCCTCGACGCGCTCGGCGGCACCATGGCGGAGCGCCACGCCACCGGCGTGTTTGACGTGATCGACAAGCATTACCAGAAGCTCGGGCTCAAGGTGGTCGCGGTCGCGATCAACGCGAAGAACGGATACACCTTCATGCTCAAGGCTCCGGTCGGCCCTGACGGCGATTTCAAGGGCCGCAAGGTGCGGGGCACTCCGTCCTATCACGCGCTGATCCGCGCGCTCGGCGGCGCGCCGGTAGTGCTGCCGATCCCGGAGGTCTACACCGCGCTGGAGAAAGGCGTGATCGACGGGGCGGCGAGCCCGGTGGTCGGCCTGCTCGGCGTCAAGTGGTACGAGGTGGCGAAATACGTGTCGCAGCCGGCGTTCGGCTTCACGCACCAGATCTTCCTGATGAATCTCGCGGCCTGGAATCGCTTGTCCGAGGGCGACAAGAAGATCCTGCGCGACGAAGGCCGCAAGATGGAGGATCTGTGGTACCAGGAATACGACCGCATGGCGCAGGCCGAGATCGCCGAGTTGGAGAAGCGCGGCGCGACGGTGACCAAGGTCGGCATGGCCCAGGAGAAGCTCAACGAGGTGTGGGCGCAGGGACTGTGGGAGCTTGCCGAGAAGAAGAGCCCGGTGGAGACGAAGGAGATCTACGGCGTCGTCAAGGCCAAGGGGCTGACGTATTGAGGCGTTGTCGCGCGACCGAACCGTTCCGTTGTCATCCTCCGCGCAAGCGGAGGACCCAGTATTCCCGGTCTCTCGGTTAAAAGCACAGCCGATGGCTACTGGGTCGCCCGGTCAAGCCGGGCGACGACAACCGAGAGACAGAATTCTTGCGTCACTTCGCCATCAGCCGCGGCAGCAGCGTGATGATGTCGGGCACCAGCGCCATGATCAGCATGCCGGCGCAGATGATCCACACGAACGGCCACGAGGCGCGGAAGATCGTGGTCATCGGCACGTCAGGCGCGGCGCTTTTCAGCGCGAACAGCACGTAGCCGAACGGCGGCGTGAGGCCGCCGACCGTCGCCACCACCAGGAACAAGGTCCAGAACCAGATCGGGTCGAACTCGTAGATCTTCAGGATCGGCTGGTAGATCGGGATCAGCACCAGCATCAGGGCGACCTGGTCGAGAAACATGAAGAGGACGAACGGCAGCGCCATCATGGCGAACAGCATGAGCGCGGCCGGCAGCTCCAGGCCGACGACGAACTGACCCAACGCGCGGGTCGCCCCCGTGAAGGTCAGGAGTTGGCTGAACATCACCGCCGAGCACATGATGATGAGCAGGAGCGAAGCGACCGTCGCGGCGGACGAGAGCGCCTCCCACAGCATGCGCCGAGACAGGCCGCCGTAGCAGGCGGCGAGGATGATGGCACCCGCGACCCCGGTTGCGGCGGCTTCGGTCGGCGTCGCGACGCCCAGCATGATGAGGCCCATCACCATGAAGAACACGAAGCAGGATGGGATCATGCGCACCAGCGCCATCACGGCGCTGCCGCCCTTGCGGTCGACGATGTCGGCGGCGATGTCGGGTGCGAGCGACGGCTCGAAGCGGACGCGAAGGATGACATAAACGAGGAACATGCCGGTGAGCATGAGCCCGGGCAGGATGCCGGCGATCAGCATCTTGCCGGCCGAGATGTCGGCAAGCGTCGCAATGATCACCGCAAGGACGCTCGGCGGAATGATCGGGTCGAGGCTCGCGCCGGCCAGGATCGTGCCGGCCGAGAACTGGGTGTCGTAGCCGCGCCGGCGCATGGTGGGGAAGAGCGAGCGCCCGAGCAGGCCGGCGACCGCCATGGCGGCCCCCGACAACGCCCCGAGGATCGCGGAGAGCACGATGCACAGCACGTATTGGCGGCCGCGGATGCGCCCGATCAGCCGGTCGAGCGAGTCGAACAGGACCTCCATGGCGCCGGAGCGGAACAGGATCTCGCCCATGACGATGAACAGCGGCACCGCCGACAGCGCCCCGAGCGTGGCGGTCGAATAGATGCTGTTGGCGAACAGCCCGAAGCCGGACGCGCCGAACAGCACGAACACGCCGAGCACGTTGAGCACCACGAAGGCGACGAAGATCGGCACGCCGGCGAGGAACAGCGCGAGCAACAGCACCATCCCGCCCGACAGGGCGACCCACCAGGTCACGGCGGACCTCCAATCGGCAGCGTTTGGCCTTTGCCGGCGCCGAGATGGCGCAGGAAGTAGAGCGCCGAGCTCAGCATCCCGTAGGGAATGAAGACAGACACCCACCATTTCGGGATCGGCAGGGCCGAGATGGTCGAGACGTTCTGATCGTACTGGCGCCAGGTCTCGCTGCCGGTGATCCACGTTGCGGTCAGGCAGGCGCCGGCCGCCAGCAACGCGATGGCGACACCGAGGATGCGCGCCTGCCCCGGCGCCAGCCGTTCGGACAGGAGGTTGACGTGGATGTGGGCATTGCGGCGCGTCATGTCCGGCACGGCAAGGAAGATCACCGCCGCCAGGAAGTAGCAGCCGACGTCGTAGGTCCAGGCGGTCGGCGCGCCGAAGAAATAGCGCACCACCACCTCGTAGCAGAATGCCGCCGCGATCAGGCCGACCAGGATTGCCGCCAGCGCAAAGCCGGCCCGGGTCAGGCGATCGTGCAATTCGCCGAGATATGAGGCAAGCGAAGCCATCTGGGCCTGCGTCGGCTGCAGTCGCGGGCGCTCGCGTTACGCCACCACGCGTTCCTGGCGAACGCCGGAGATCATCGTGTCGGGAAACTCTTCCTTCAGGCGCGGATAGACTTCCCGCGCGAAGGTGCGGATCCCGTGCACCGTGTCGTCATGCTCGAGGAAGCCGGCCTGGCCCATGATCAGCAGATGCCCGAAGCCGCCGACGTGGTGGTAGAAAGTCTTGATCTGCTGGAACACCTTGTCGGGCGTGCCGGCCATCAGGATGCCGGCCTCGATCAGCGCATCCACGTTCATCATGTTTTTCAACGCCGCGTGCTGGTCGAGGGCGGCGCCGCGCAGGATGCGCACCTGCGCGGGAATCGGCATGTAGCCGGGCGGATAGGCGAAGTGGGGCGGCACCTTGTTGGCCGTCATGTACCACATGAGCTTCTCGGCCCCGGCGCGCGCTTTCGCCTCGGTCTCGCCCGCATAGACGAGGGCCGCATAGGCGAGGCGGTTCACCGGCACGTCCTGCCCAAGCCCCGCCTCGCGCCAGCCCTTGCGGTAGGCATCGAAGATCGCCGGGGTCGCGCGATAACCGGTGAGGAAGGTCGCCTGCACATAGCCGCGCGTGCCCACGCGCTCGGCGCCGCCCGGGGTGGTCGTGCTCACCCAGATCGGCGGATGCGGCTGCTGATACGGCCGCGGCCAGATGTTGACGTTGCGGTGGTGGAAGAACCGCCCTTCGTGGCTGAACGGGCCGTCGTGGTTGGTCCACGCCCGGATGATCAGGTCCATGGCTTCCCACTGCCGCTCGTTCATGCGCACCGGATTGCTGTTGGCGGGCAGGACCTCGTACGGAACGCCGCGCACGAAGCCGCACTCGAGCCGGCCGCGCGACAGTACGTCCACCAGCGCCATCTCCTCGGCGACCCGCACCGGCTGGCGGCGGTTGGCCACAGGGTTGCCGAGAATCAGGAGGCGCGCCTTCTTCGACAGGCGCGCCAGGGCGCCGAGCACGATGGGGGCCGCGGGATCGACGCAGGTCGCCGTCTGGTGATGCTCGTTGAGCATGATCTCCATGCCCTCGTCCTCGGCGATCAGCCACTCGTCGAGGAAGCGGTCGTACAGCGCCGCGCCCTTGTCGGGGTCGTAATTCCGGTTCGGCAGGTTGACGCGGATCAATTCGTACTCGTCCGCCGGCGGCAGGTACGGATAGGCGTTCTCGCTGAAATGCCACGCTTTCATCGGTCAGCTCCCGGCAACCGTTGCGCATGTTCCGGCGAAAGCCTGCCCGCGACTTGATCGGGGGTGGGTACCGGTTCGCCGATAAGAACATGCGCCAAGCAAGAGTCTCACAGCCATTTCCGATCGAATGGCTGGAGAGATGCGATTTCAGTTCGATCGGAAATGGATGTAGCATCACGAATTGAGGAATTTCAGCACGGACGCGGCGAGCCGTTCGGGCTGCTCGACCTGCGGCGCGTGTCCGGCTTCGTCGATCGTCTCGATGCGCGCATCGGGAAGGAGCGCCGCATAGGCGGTGAGATACTCGGCCGACACCAGCCCGTCGCTGGCGCCGCGCACGAACAGCGTCGGCATGCCGGCGCGGTGGAGCCGGTGCTTGAGCTTGGGATCGTGCATGTACGGCTCCCAGGTGATGAGGGCGAGCGTCTCGCGGTTGCGCACAACGACGGTGACATCCTCGTCTGACATCGCCGCGAAGTCGGGGCGGTGCTTGTCCGGATCGTGGTAGACAAGGCGATTGAGCTTGTCCTGAGGCATGGCGAAAATGTCGGGAATATCCAACCGCTCGGCCGGCCCGACTTTCACGCCGACCGGTCCGACCAGGACCAGGCGACGCACGCGTTCCGGCGCCGTGCTGGCGAGGTCGGCCGCGATCCAGCCGCCCACCGAGCAGCCGAGTACGTCGACCCGCTCGAGCTTCAGCTGGTCCATCAGCTCGAGGTAGACGCGGGCGATGTCCTCGGCGCGGTCGAGCCAGTCGGGCAGCGCCGACCGGCCGAAGCCGGGATGCGACGGCGCGATGACGCGGCGCTCGCTCGCGAGCGCCTCCAGGAAGCCGCGCGCCGGCAGCACGCCCTGCGCACCGTGCAGGAACAGAAGCGGCCTGCGGCCGCCAAGCGGCGCACCGTCGCCGCCCGCGAACAGCTCGAGCTCGATGCCGGCAAGCGAGATCGTCGAACGGGCGAAGCGCGAGCGGGCATCGACGGGGTCGGTCGTCATGTTCGGGCTCGAGGTCGGTGCGCGGCGCGTGCCGGAGGTGGGACGAGGACCGCCATGGTCCCAACAGGAGGGTTGAATTGCAAGTACGGAAAGCCGAAAGTCCGGCGCAACCAGAGCATGTCCCGTTCAGCTTGAAATCGGGACATGCTCTGGTCTTCTTTAGCGGTGCATGTTCTTATCGGCGAACCGCTACACGCCCCCGATCAGGTCGGGGGCAGGCTTTCGCCGGAACATGCGTTATAAGCCCCTCGACCGTCCCGGGGCAGCGGGAGGAAATTCATGCACGCAATCGTCTACATGGCGATGATCATATTGGCCGGATCGCTCAACGTTTACGCGCAGGCGACCGGCGAACAAAGAGGCAATATCGTGAGCACTGTCCCGTCCGACGTCGTGAAGGATTTCGCCCCCACCGGCAAGCTGCGCGCGGCCCTCAATCTCGGCAACTCCGTCCTGGTGCAGAAGGACGCGAGCGGCGAGGTGCGCGGCGTCACCGTCGATCTGGCGCGCGAGCTGGCGAAGCGCCTCGGCGTCCCGCTCGAGTTCACCCAATTCGAGGCGGCCGGCAAGGTGTTCGAGGCGCTCAAGACCGGCACCTGGGACATCGCCTTCCTGGCGGTCGAGCCGGTGCGCGCCGCCGAGATCGATTTCACCGCGCCCTATGTCATCATCGAGGGCACCTACATGGTGCTCAAGGACTCGCCGCTGAAGGCGGTCGCCGACGTGGACCGTCCGGGCGTGCGCATCGCGGTCGGCCGCGGATCGGCCTACGACCTCTATCTCACCCGCACGCTCAAGAACGCCGAGCTGGTGCGCGCGGCGACCGGCGGCGGCCGGGCGATGATCGACCTGTTCTTTGCCGAGAAGCTCGAGGTGGCGGCGGGCGTGAAGCAGCCGCTGGTCGCCTACGCCAAGACCAACTCCAACGTGCGGGTGATGGACGGCCGCTTCATGGAGATCCAGCAGGCCATGGGCACGCCCAAGGGCCGCGAGGCAGCCGCCAAGTACCTGCGCGGCTTCGTCGAGGAGATGAAGGCGTCCGGCTTCGTCGCAGAGGCGCTCAAGCGCTCCAACCAGCCCGACGCGGCGGTGGCGCCCCCGGCGACGAATTGACGGCAGCCATAATCGTGGCGGCGGCAGGCCAAGCCCTGCCGCACGCCGGCACCTGGGTTGGCCGGCCGGCTCTGGCCGCGCCGGTTCAGCCGCCTTTCTTGCCGTAGGCGGAGCCGGGCTGTGTCTTGGCCTGGGTCGCCGCGAATGGCGACGGCGCGACGCTACCCTTCTTCTTCTTGTTGTGATCTGCCTTCGGCTTCTTCTTTTCCTTGTTGCTTCTCATCTGCCCCTTGGCCATGGCGGTCCTCCTCCTGTAGAGCGTGGCTGAAAGCATGATCATACCACGCCAGGGGAGAGCATTCGCAGAAATCTCGATTGCATCCAACGGGCGAATTCGTTGCGACGACGAAGAATTGACCGGATTGCGGGGTACTGGCTTCCGCCAGACAGGCCAGGATGGGGGAGACGGACGTGGCCGCAGGACCCGCTGAACCCGCGCAGGACGGCGAACGCCGCCCGTGGACGAATTTCGGCGGCAACCAGGCCTTCGAGGCCAAATTCCACCAGCCGCAGAACGAGGAGGAGGTGCTCGCCCTCCTGGCCCGCCATCGCGAGGATCGCATCCGTGCGCTCGGCGCCGGGCATTCCTGGAGCGAGGTCGCGACCGGTGCCGACGTGGTGCTCGACATGAGCCGGTTCGCCGAGGTGCGCGCCTTCGTCCGCGACGGCCAGGGCTTTGCCGAAATCGGCGCCGGCTGCCGTCTTGGCGAGATCCTCGAGCGGCTGCGCGCCGCGGGTGATGTGACGCTGCCGACGCTCGGCGCCATCACCCGCCAGACGATCTCCGGCGCGATCTCGACCGGCACCCACGGTTCCGGCAAGCCGGGCCTGTCCCATTTTGTCTCGGCCGTTCGCCTCGCCACCTACGATGCGGCCGGCCAGCCCGTGATCGTCACCTGCCGCGACGGCGATGAGCTGAAGGCGGCACGCTGCGCGCTCGGCTGCCTGGGGATCATCCTCTCGGTCGAGATGTCGACCATCCCGCGCTACCTGGTCGAAGACACGGTGCGGCGCTATGCGACCCTCGACGAGCTCCTCGCCGGCACGCGGGAGCGGCCGCTGACCCAGTTCATCCTGCTGCCCTACGCCTGGACCTACGTGGCGTGGGAGCGCCGCGCGCTCGACGCACGCAGCCTCACCCTCGCCGAGCGACTCAAGCAGGGCTTCTTCCGCGCCGTCAATGCGGCGTTCGTCGACGTGGCGTTTCATCTCGGCATCAAGGCGGCGCTTTGGCTCGGTGACTCTGCCGTGAAGGGGCTGCTGCGGCTCGCGCCCCATTTCTTCATCACCGGCGTTGCGCACGTGGACGACGCCGCGCACGCGTTGACGATGGCGCATCACCTGTTCCGCCACGAGGAGATGGAGCTGTTCGTGCCCGAGCAGCGCCTCGCCGAGGCGGTCGAGCTGTTGCGCCACGCTACCGCGGTGTTCGCCGGGGAGACCGCGTCGGTCCCGCAGGCGCTCGAGACGACGCTCAACCTCAGCAAGCTCTACGGCGCGCTCATCCGCCACACCGGCACCTACGTGCACCACTATCCGTTCTTCTTCCGCCGCATCCCGCCCGAGGACACGCTGATCTCCATGGCGAGCGGCGCCGAGACCTACTATTCGATCTCCGTCTTCACCTATCTGACGCCGGAACAGCGGCGGCCCTATTACGAGTTCTGCGCCTGGCTCGCACGCGCGATGAACAAGCTGTTCGGCGCGCGGCTGCATTGGGGCAAGCATTTTCCGTTGAACGCGGTGGACATCGCCCGGCTCTATCCCAACCTCGAGACGTTCCGCGAGATCTGCCGCAAGCGCGATCGCGACGGCGTCTTCCGCAACGCGTATTGCAAACGCGTGCTCGGGCTCTAGATGGTGCGGATGACTCCCCTCTCCGTCCTTGATCTGTCGCCCGTCGCGTCCGGTTCCTCCGGTGCGGCGGCGCTCAACAACACGCTCGATCTCGCGCGCCTGGCCGACCGGCTCGGCTACACCCGCTACTGGGTCGCCGAGCACCACAACCTGCCCTCGATCGCGAGCTCCGCGCCGGAGGTCATGATCGGTCAGGTCGCCCGCGTGACCGAGCGCATCCGCGTCGGCGCCGGCGGCGTGATGCTGCCGAACCACGCGCCCCTGATGGTGGCGGAACGCTTCAAGGTGCTGGAGGCGCTGTTCCCGTCCCGCATCGATCTCGGGCTCGGGCGCGCGCCCGGCACCGACCCGGTGACCTCCTACGCGCTGCGCCGCCGCCAGGGCCTTTCCGAGAACGAGGACGACGACTTCCTGCAGCGGTTCCAGGAGCTCTTGCTGTTCGACAGCCAGGGCTTTCCGTCCGATCATCCGTTCCGCAGCATTCGCGTCATGCCGCAGGACGTGCCGCTGCCGCCGATCTTCCTGCTCGGCTCGAGCGGCTACAGTGCGCAGCTCGCCGCCATGGTCGGCACCGGCTTCTCGTTCGCCCACCATTTCTCCGATTTCGACCCCGTGGCGCCGATGCGGTTCTACCGCGAGAATTTCCGTCCTTCGGCGATGCGGGATACGCCGTATTCGATCCTTGGCGTGGCCGGCGTGTGCGCCGACACCGACGCCGACGCCGACCGGCTCGCCGCTACCATCGACCTCAACTACGTGCGCCGCGCCAAGGGCGAGTACCTGCCGCTCGCGAGTCCCGAGGAGGCGCTCGCCTATCCGTATTCGCCCATGGATCGGGAGCGCATCCGCGCCAATCGCCAGCGCCTGTTCGTCGGCAGCCCGTCGACCGTGCGGGAGCGCCTCGCGCCGCTGATCGAGGCGACGTCGGCCGACGAGCTGATGATCACCACGATGATCCACGACCACGCGGCGCGCAGACGCTCCTACGAGCTGTTCGCGGAGGCGTTCGGCTTGAGTCCGTCACCCTGAGCTGGTCGCACATGACCACTTCGGCACCGTCATCGTGAGGTGCTCGGCGCATTCACCGCAGGCGCTGATATCCGCTCTGAGCGCGCCGAGCCTCGAACGATGAGCGGCCCGGGCCGATCATCCTTCGAGGGCCGCGCGTGAGATTCCGATTTCGAATTGACCGCGGCAAACGCGCGGCCACCTCAGGATGACGGAGGATGGATCATGCCTGTCGCCCCAACCAACCTCTTCGTTGACCTCGATCGCAATTCCACGGCCGAAGCGTTCACCGCTCTGCTCTCGACGCCCAACTTGAAGATCGAGCGCATCGTCTCGCACGGCCAGGCGAGCCCGCCTGGCTTGTGGTACGACCAGGATTGGGCCGAGTGGGTGGTGGTGCTCGCCGGCTCGGCCGCGTTGTTGTTCGAAGGCGAGCCGGCGCCGCGCGAGCTCGTCCCCGGCGACCATGTCCATATCCCGGCGCACCGGCGTCATCGGGTGGAGCGGACGGATGCGTGCGCGCCGACCGTGTGGCTTGCGGTGCACTACGCGCAAGCCTAGCGCCGCGGCCGGTTCGCGGAACCAGGGCGCGGGCAACGCGTTGTAGCACCGAAGAATACAGAGGAGCTGGCTATGGGACGCTACATGCTGTTGTGGCTGTTGGGCGTGCCGATCCCGATTCTCGTGTTGATCTGGGCATTCGGCGGCCTGAATTGACGGCCTGACCCGGCGACGCCGTCGCCTGTACGCATTGAAGGGCCTGCCGCCACCGGTGCGGCGGGCCCTTGATTTTTGCGATCCGGAGTGAGCCGAATAGGCGTCTACGATCACGATGCGTGTATCTGTCGAGGAGCCCACCATGTCCCGCAAAGCCGCTGCACCGGCACTGGCGCCGACGCTCAGCCGCCCCTCCCGCGAGGAGGCCGAGCAGGCGGTACGCACGCTCATTCGCTGGGCCGGTGACAATCCGGAACGCGAGGGCCTGCTCGGCACGCCCGACCGCGTGGCGCGCGCCTACGAGGAGTGGTTCTCCGGCTACGAGGAAGACCCGGAAGAGCTGCTGCAGCGCACCTTCGAGGAGGTCGGCGGCTACGACGAGATCGTGCTGTTGCGCGACATCCGGTTCACGTCGCACTGCGAGCATCACATGGCGCCGATCTTCGGCCGCGCCCACATCGGCTACCTGCCCCGCCATCGCGTGGTCGGCCTGTCCAAGCTCGCGCGGCTGATCCACGTCTATGCCAGGCGGCTGCAGATCCAGGAACGCATGACGGTGGAGATCGCCGACGCGCTCGAGCGTGTGCTGCAGCCGCACGGGGTCGGCGTCGTCATCGAGGGCATGCACGCCTGCATGAGCACGCGCGGCGTGCAGCAGCACGACTCGGTCATGGTGACGAGCCGCCTCATCGGCATTTTCCGCGAGCGCCCGGAGACGCGCCAGGAATTCCTCTCGGCGATCGGGCTCGGCAGCGGCCGCCTCGGTGCACCGCTGTAGCGCGCACCTATCTGGCAGCGCTCGCGTCGAAGCGCAGCACGCATTCTACACTCATCCTGAGGAGCGCTCGCGCCTTCGCGAGCGCGTCTCGAAGGACGAGGGTGGCCGATGAGGCGCGGCGGCTGCCTCCTCCTTCGAGACGTGCATACGCCAAGGAGCGTATGCACTCCTCAGGATGAGGCCGAAAAGATGTGACAGCGCGACGGCGATCACGCGCTCTCGTGCTTACGCTTGGTTCCGCTTTCCAGGCGGTCGACGATCGCCAGCGCCATCAGCGATCCGAGGAACACGACGTGAATACCGACCAGCCAGGCGAGGGCGGTCGTGTTCGCCATCTTGTCGATGTTCATGAATGCCTTGAGGACCTGGATCGCCGAGATGGCGACGATCGACGTCATCAGCTTCTGCTTGAGGCCGCCGAAGTCGACCTTCGCCATCCATTCGGGCTTGTTGCCGTCGGTAGCGTCGAGCCGCGACACGAAGTTCTCGTAGCCCGAGAAGATCACGATGATGAGGAGGTTGGCGGTGAACGTGAGGTCGATCAGGCCGAGCACGCCGAGGATGACGTCGGATTCCTGCGCCACGTGGATGTGCAGGACGAATTCGATGAGGTGGCGCACGAAATGGACCAGCAACAGGACGAGGCAGACGATCAGCCCGAGATAGAACGGGGCGAGCACCCAGCGGCTGTGAAAGATGAGAGTCTCGATGGCCCGCTCGATGCGCTGCATGCCGCATCCTTTGGCATGCAGGCACGCGATGCGCAATCCGCCGCGGGCGCGGCGAAACGCGCCGCCGCCCGCTTGGGCAGGCAGCGCCTGCCGGACGAGCGGCGCTGATCGATGACGGTCTTGTCAGGCCTGCGCGGCCACCACCCCGGTGCCGATCGGGCAGCTCACGCCGGTGCCGCCGAGCCCGCAATAGCCGAACGGGTTCTTGGCGAGGTACTGCTGGTGATAGTCCTCGGCGAAGTAGAACGGCGGCGCGTCGAGGATCTCGGTGGTGACCGCCCCGTAGCCCTTCTGCCGCAGCGCCCGGTCGTACATCGCCTTCGAACTCCTCGGCGGCTTGCCGCTGTGTCGGCGAGAACACGTAGATGCCGGAGCGGTATTGCGTGCCCACGTCGTTGCCCTGGCGCATGCCCTGGGTCGGGTCGTGGCTCTCCCAGAACGTCTTGAGCAGCTGCTCATACGAGACCTTGGCCGGGTCGAACACCACCAGCACGACTTCGTTGTGCCCGGTGCGCCCGCTGCAGACTTCCTCATAGGTCGGGTTCGGGGTCGAGCCGGCCGCATAGCCGACCCCCGTCACGAACACGCCGTCGCCGAGCTCCCAGAATTTGCGCTCGGCGCCCCAGAAGCAGCCCATGCCGAACACCGCCGTCTCGAGCCCCTGCGGATAAGGCCCCTTGAGCGGATTGCCGTTGACGAAATGATGGCTGGCGGTCGGGATCGCCGTTTGGCGGCCCGGCAGCGCCTGCTCGGCGGTCGGGATCTCGAGCGACTTCTTGAACATGAACATGGGGGGCTCCTCGTGGCTGAGCGTACCCCAATATAGGCGCAAGCCGAGCCGGGTGCACGCCACCCGGCGATCACGAGCCTGTTGGGTGGGCAAGCCTGCTTAAGCGCCCCGCCCACGCGGATGCGCGGACCCGCGCCTGGCCGGTCAACGGCGTCGCTTCCACCCGATCAGCATCAGGATCGCGCCGATGATCCCGAGCACCAGCCAGGCCGGCGCCGTGAGGATCGTGAGCATCACCGGGTCCCACAGCCATTGACCGACGCGGGGCTCGATGTGCCGCTCGATGGCAGGCTGAAGCAGCTGCAAGCTCGTCGGATTGACCGCGTACCAGACGTCTCCGACCTTGCTGAGTTCGGTCCTGCTGCCAGCGACCAGCTGCCATCCCTCGTACAAGACCATGATCAGCGCCAGGCCCGCCATGAGCGCTCCCAGCCAGCGAATCAGGAGCCGAAGCTTCCCTGATGGCCCGTCTTGGGCGCTGGCAGCGTTCATGATCTCCACCTTGTTTCTTGAGACGCAGGCGCGGAGGCAATTCAGTCGCGTGCGTAGCCGATGAGGGGCGCCTTCTTGCGGCCGATCAACAGCAGGATGGTGCCGACGATCCCGAACAGAAGCCACGCCGGCTGCTCCAGTGCGAGCTTGACGACGGAATTCCAGATCCAGTCCCCGGCCGTTCGCTCGACGTATTTTTGCAATGCGTCGAGGCTCGATGCGTGGAAATTGTTCCAGATCTCGCTGGCCGTCGTGATCGATATGGTATTTCCCGCAATCGACTTGGTGCCGTCGTACACCAGGGCGATGAACCCGGCGGCCAGGATCAAGAGCCCGATAAAACGGAATACGAAGCGGATCATGCGACCGTCGTGCGTGGCGGCGTCGCCGGCCGGCGAGCCCGCCTCGCATAGCGCGCCTTGCGGCGCGGTTCAACATGGTGTCCGCAGCGCCCCGAATGGCGGATCGGCGCTCCGATGCGCCGGGTCGCGCCGGCGCCCGTTTGCTTGTCACCCAATGGCCCGCCGCTATATAGAAGGCGCCGCTGCGTCACGGAGAGATGGCCGAGTGGCTGAAGGCGCACGCTTGGAAAGCGTGTATACGGGCAACCGTATCGTGGGTTCGAATCCCACTCTCTCCGCCACCCGGCTGGTGGGTCTGGAATCACCTCCCCGCTTTGCTGACCCGGTGCGCCCACTGTGCCCCAGCCAGGGTTCTGGCTCACGCCGAAGTCGCGGAGACACGCAACCATTCAACGGTTCGGCTTGCCTTGGGGGGGTGCTCTGGCCGGTGCGTGCGCTGCCGCTGCAATCGCCCGAACGAATGAGATAATGTCCATGTGACGGCGAAGAAGGATGGGAGAGACACACATGAACGGGGCGGCGGTCGTTGCCGAAATCATCAAGCGCGAGGGGACGGAATTTCTGTCGTGCTATCCGCGCAACCAGATCATCGAGCCGTGTGCGGCGCTTGGTATCAGGCCGATCCTGTGCCGGCAGGAGCGCGTCGGCGTGGGCCTTGCCGACGGTTACAGCCGCATCAAGCGCGGCAAGAAGAACGGCGTGTTCGCCGCGCAGGCCGGTCCCGGCATCGAGAACGCCTATCCCGGCGTGGCCCAGGCCTTCACGGAGAACGTGCCGCTGCTGATTGTCGCCGGCGGCCTCCCGCTCGCCCGGCAATATGTCAAGCCGGTATTCCGCGCCGCCGATGCCTACCGGACGGTGACGAAATGGTCGGCGCTGGCCCACAACGTGCAGGAGCTCCCCGATCTGATGCGGCGCGCCTACCACGCCATGCGCTCGGGCAAGCCGGGCCCGGTGCTGGTCGAAATCCCCGATGAGATCGCGGAGGCGGAGTTCAAGGGCGAGCTCGACTACAAGCCGGTGCCCGTGCTTCGGGTCGCGCCTGATCCGGACGCGGTGAAAAAAGCCGCACAGATGTTGCTCGCGGCGAAGAACCCGCTGATCCTTGCCGGCGCCGGTGTCCACTACGCCGAAGCGTCCGGGCAGCTCGCCGCATTGGCCGAGCTCCTTCCGGCACCGGTCGCCACCACCAATCCCGGGAAGAGCGCGATTGCGGAAAGCCATCCGCTGTCGCTCGGCGCCTCGACCCGGTCGCGGCCGAAGATGTTCACCGAGTTCATGGCGAAAGCCGATCTGGTGCTGGCGGTCGGCACCAGCCTCACCCGCACGCCGTTCGGCCCCTCGGTGCCGCCCGGCAAGACGATCATCCATGCCACCAACGAGGCGAGCGACATCAACAAGGAATACAGCGTCGATCACGGCATGGCCGGCGACGCGGCGCTCATGCTCGACGCGCTGATCGCCGAGGTCTCGCGGCAGAAGGGACCGAGCGGCGGCAATGCGCTTGCGTCGCTGAAGGAGGAGGTGGCGAACGCCAAGCAGGTCTGGCTCGCAGAATGGTCGAAGTTTTTGGACTCCGACGCCATGCCGCTCGACCAGTATCGCGTGATCCGCGACATGCTGCGCACGCTCGACCGCAACAACGTCATCATCACGCACAACTCCGGCTCGCCGCGCGAGCAGATGATGCCGTTCTGGGAGACGACCGCCGCCGGCTCCTACATGGGTTGGGGCAAGTCCACCCAGCTCGGCTATGGGCTCGGCATCACCATGGGCGCGAAGCTCGCCGCGCCGGACAAGCTCTGCATCAACGTGATGGGCGACGCCGCCATCGGCATGACCGGCATGGATATCGAAACCGCGGCGCGCAACAGGATCGCGATCCTCACCATCGTGTTCAACAACGGCGTGATGGGCGCCGAGCGCGACGTGCTGAAGATCTCCGACGAGAAATACGGCGCCATGACCGTCGGCGGCAACTACACCAAGCTCGCCGAAGCGCTCAATGTCGCGTCGCGGCGCGTCGAGAAGCCGGGCGACATCGTCTCCGGCCTCGAGGAGGCCGTGAGCGTCACCGAAAAGGGCGCGCCGTTCCTGCTGGAGTTCGTGGTGAAGGAAGGCCGCGATTTCTCCCGCTATCCACTGGCGGGACTATAGAGAATTTGGATAGCCGTTGGCGTTGCGCGTAAGCTCGCGTGTCAGGGAGCCGCGCCTCCCGGTTCTCGACATCCATCCGGTTCTGCGCTTAGCTGATCGACGGTCCCGCGGAGGGGATCAACCTCAGCGTGCAGATGGGTTGCTCGGGAAGGAATTTGGCGATGCCAGGAAAGATGCTGTTGCTCAGATTTGCGGCGATCGCCGCGACCGCTTGCTTCGTGGCGGGGTTTGCCGGTCGCTCGGCGCTCGCACAGGACGTGATCAAGGTCGGCGCCCCGCTGCCTCTGACCGGCGCCGTATCTCCGGAGGGTCTCAAGCAGAAACGCGGCTACGATATCTGGGCCGAGGCGGCCAATGCCAAGGGCGGGATCAAGGCGGGCGGC
This sequence comes from uncultured Alphaproteobacteria bacterium, assembly GCA_963777755.1. Taxonomy (GTDB): domain Bacteria; phylum Pseudomonadota; class Alphaproteobacteria; order Rhizobiales; family Xanthobacteraceae; genus DATFWC01. The sequence goes on along the minus strand of CAVZSC010000030.1, from coordinate 692,420 downwards.
AAGACCTACCGCGTCGAGATCGTCTACACCGATTACGCCTCGAACACGCCGCGTGCCGTGCAGTCCGCCGAACGGATGATCACCGAGGACAAGGTGCAATTCCTGTTCGCGCCGTTCGGCTCGGGCGCGACCAAGGCGGCAAGCGCGATCTCGGAAAAATACGGCATTCCGATGCTGGCGCCGTCGGCGTCCTCGGCCGAGATATTCGACCAGGGCTTCAAGTACATCTTCTCGACGTTGACCGGGAACGAGACCGTGTCCGTCCCGATCGTCAGGCTGGTGACGGACAAGAACAAGGACATCAAGCGCGTTGCCGTCCTGGCGCGCAATGACCTGTTCCCGCTTGCGGTCGCGCAGGAGTTCGAGAAGGCGGTGAAGACGCGTGGTCTCGAGGTGGTCACATCCGAGCGCTACGCCATCGGTACGATGGATCATTCGGCCGCGATCACGCAGATGCGGGCGGCACGGCCCGACTGGGTCTACGCCTCCGGCTACATCAACGACCTGATGCTGATCCGCCGGCAGATGAACGACCTCGGGCTCCGGGCTCAGGTCATCACCTTGATTGCCGGGCCGGCCTACCAGGAATTCGCCAAGACGGTCGGCCCGCTTGCCGAGAACATCACGACCATGTCGTGGTGGCACCCTGCCGTCCGCTACAAGGGCAAGGATGTTTTTGGCTCGACCGAAGCGTTCAACGCCGCGTGGGAGAAGAAATACGGCGGCGAGGCCGACTACATCGAGGCAGGATCCGCCGCGTGCGGCGCAATTCTGCAGATGGCGATCGAAGCGGCAGGCTCGGTCGAGCCCGCGAAAGTACGCGACGCGATCGCGAGCATCGACGCGGAGACATTTTACGGTCAAGTCAGGTTCAGCCCGGGCGGGCAGATCAACTCGCTGCGACCGCCCGTGCTTCAGCTTGTCGGCGGCAAGCCTGTCGTGCTCTGGCCGGACGCGATCAAGTCGGGCGATCTGCGGTTTTTCCCAAGATGATTTGGGGCCGACGGTCGGATCGGTTCATAAGCGCAGGCCCGCCGCACTGAACGAAGCGCACGGCACGAGCGTATGATCTACCTGCAGATCGCCGCGAACGGCCTGGTCCTCGGCGGGCTCTACGCGTGCATCGCCGTGGGCTTCTCCCTGGTCTGGGGGGTGCTCAACGTCATCAACATCCTTCACGGCACGTTCATCGTGCTCGGTTCGTATGTCGCCTATTTCGCCTACACGCACCTGGGCATTCATCCGTTCGTTTCGGTCGTCATTGCGGGGGCGATTCTGTATGCGATCGGACACGTCCTGCAGGCGGCGCTCATCAATCGCGTCATTGCGGCGCCCGTCCTGATTACGCTCACGCTGACGTTCGGCCTCGATCTCATCCTGAACAATGCCCTGCTGGTCGCCTTCACGGCGGACTATCGGGGTGTCACGCTCGCACATCCGCTGGGATCGGTGGAAATCGGACCGGTGTTCCTGCCCGGCGATCGGGTCGCCGCCACGGCGCTCGCGCTTCTGCTGACGGTGCTCCTGTATCGTCTGCTGCGCGACAGCGTGACCGGGCGCGCCATCATTGCGGTGCGGATGGACCGCGAGGCAGCGGCGCTGATGGGGGTCGACGTCAAGCATATCAATGCGGTGACGTTCGCGATCGGCGCCTTCATGGCCGGCGCAGCCGGCGCCTTGCTCAGCATCATCTTCCCGATCTCTCCGCTCAACAGCCAGCTCTTTCTCGGCAAGGCGTTCGTGGTCTGCGTGCTCGGCGGACTGGGCAGCGTTCCCGGCGCGATGGTCGGCGGGCTTGTTCTCGGCGTCATCGAAAGCTTCGGGTCGTTCTGGCTCGGGCCCGAGCACGCCGTGACCCTTTCGTTCGGATTGCTGCTGATCCTCCTGTTCGTGCGCCCCAGCGGCCTCCTCGGGCGGCGAGGCTACGAATGAAGAGCTGGATTGTCCTGATCGCGATCGCGCTTCTGTTCGCCGCGCTCCCGCTGGCCGGGAGCAACTATCTTCTTCGCCTGGCGACCACCGTATGCATGTACGCGGTGATGGCGCAGTCCTGGAACTTCATCGGCGGCCTTGCGGGCTATCCGTCCTTCGCGACGGCGGCGTTCTTCGGCTTCGGCGCCTATGCCTCGGCCATCCTGCTGAACCACGGCGCGCCTCTCGTCTTAGCCTGGGGCTGTGCCGGCCTCGGCGCTTTGACGTTCGCTGCTCTTCTCGGCGGCGCGATCCTGCATCTGCGCGGCCACTATTTCGCCATCGCCAGCCTGATCGTGGCGGAGATGCTGCGCGAGATTGTCAACACGACGCCCGCCGTCACCGGCGGCGGCAAAGGCCTCACCCTCCCGCTGTTGCAGATCTCGGTGGCGGCGCAGGCGCAATTCTTCTTCTATGCCATGCTCGCGCTCGCCGTGTGCTGCACGGCCGCGGCGATCGTCATCCATGGCGGCAAGCTCGGCTTCGGTCTGCGCTGCATACAGCAGAACGAGGACGCCGCGAGCATTCTCGGCGTCAATACCTATGCATACAAGACGGCGGCATTCGCCCTGTCCGCCGTGTTCGTGGGCATGGCGGGCGCGATCTACGCCTCCTGGGTCAATTACATCGAGCCGCCGGATGTGTTCGACGTCCTGCTCGCCGTTAAGCCGCTGGTCATGGTGCTGCTCGGCGGGCTCGGCACGATCTTCGGGCCCGCGCTGGGTGCCGTCATCCTGCTGACGTTCGAAGAGCTGGTCTGGCGGAACTTCCTCACCGTCCATGCGGCGGCGCTCGGCCTCATCATCGTCGTGCTGGTGTTGTTCCTGCCCAACGGCATTCTTTCGCTGGTGCGCCGGCGGCTCTCCGCTGAGGGCGCCCGATGACCGCGCTGCTTGCGCTCCACGACGTCTCGCGGCGCTTCGGCGAACTCAATGCGGTCGACGGCGTGACCTTTTCGCTCGCCAAGGGAGAGATCGTCGGCCTGATCGGCCCGAACGGCGCCGGCAAGACGACGCTCATCAACCTGATCACGGGGGTCCACCCGGCAACGAGCGGTCGGGTGCGTTTCGAGGACCACGACATCACCCGCATGAAGCCCTACCGGATTGCGCGGCTCGGCCTCGCGCGCACGTTCCAGATCGTGCAGCCGTTCCCCCGGATGTCCGTGGTCGAGAATGTCGCGGCGGGTGCTCTGTTCTGCGGCCACGCCGGCAGCGTGCGCGAGGCGCACGCCATCGCGCGCGAGCACCTCGCCTTCACCGGCCTAGCCGACCTGGCGGACCGACCGGCGGCGTCGCTCACGCTGGCGCGCCGCAAGCGTCTCGAGCTGGCGAAGAGCCTCGCCATGCGCCCGCGCCTCCTCATGCTGGACGAGGTCAACGCGGGCTTGAATCCCACCGAGATCGAGGAGGCGCTGGGCATCATTCGCCGGATCGCGGAGCAGGGTGTCACCATCATCGTCATCGAGCACCTGATGAAGGTCGTGCTCTCGATCTCCCATCGCGTGGTCGTCCTGCACCACGGCCAGCTGATCGCCCAAGGTGCACCTCGCGACGTCATCGGCGACAAGAGCGTGATCGAGGCCTATCTCGGCAGCAAATACGCAGCCACGGACCGGGCGGGCATCCATTGAGCGCACCTGCGAAGTTGTCGGTTGCCGACATGCAGGCCGGGTACGGCGACGTGCAGGTGCTGTGGGATGTGAGCCTCGAGGTCGCCGCGGGCGAGCTCGTCTGCATCATCGGAGCCAACGGAGCCGGCAAGACCACCCTGATGCGCTGCCTGTCCGGACTGCTCGGGCCGACCGCGGGTGCGATTGCGGTCGACGGCCGGACGATGACGTCGGCGATGCCGGCCGATTTCGTGCGCGCCGGCGTTGCCCACGTGCCGGAAGGCCGCCGCCTGTTCTCGGCCATGAGCGTTCGCGAGAATCTGCTGATGGGTGCCTATCTGCGAACCGACAAGGCGGCGATTGCTGCGGACGTGGAGCGGGTCTATGCGATGTTTCCGATCCTCGCGGAGCGGCGGAATCAGGATGCCGGAACGCTGTCGGGCGGCGAGCAGCAGATGTGCGCGGTCGGCCGCGGACTGATGTCGGCCCCGAGCCTGCTGCTCATCGACGAGCTCTCGCTCGGGCTGGCGCCGCGGGTGGTGGAGGAGCTGTCCGAGAGGGTGCGGACCGTCAACAAGTCCGGCGTCGCCATCCTGCTGGTCGAGCAGGATGTCATGAACGCGCTCGAGCTTGCCGACCGCGCCTATGTGGTGGATCATGGCCGCGTCACCCGGTCAGGTCCCGCCATGAGTTCTCGCCAACGACCCCGCGATTCGCGAAGCCTACATGGGCCTGTCGTAGGCGCCATGAAGTCATGAAAGCGCGAAATTTCCGCTACGTCCGGCCTGGCTCGCTCGCGCAGGCCTGCCGGATTCTTGCCGACGCGGACGGCGACGCCGTTCCGGTCGCCGGCGGCCAGAGCCTGCTCGCCGGCCTCAACATGCGGCTGTCGGCGCCGAAGCTCCTGGTCGATATCGGCGACCTTGCGGAGCTCACCGGGCAATCCGAGAGCGATGGGGTCGTTCGTCTCGGCGCGCTGACGCGTCATGCCGACCTGCTCCGCTCCGGCCTGGTGCGCAAGCACTTGCCGTTGTTGGCCCAGGCCGCACCGCACATCGGGCATATGGCGATCCGCAACCGCGGCACGCTCGGCGGCAGCCTTGCCTATGCGGATCCGGCGGCGGAGCTGCCCGCATGCGCGGTCGCGCTCGACGCCACCGTGGTGATATGCGGCGTCGCCGGCGAGCGCGAGGTGAAGGCCGAAGGATTCTTCAAAGGCCTGTTCGAGACCGATCTGCGGCCGGGCGAGTTGATCGTGGCCGTGAAATTTCCCGCGACACAAGCCGGCATGTCGGTCGCCTTCGCCGAGCTGTCGCGGCGGCACGGCGATTTCGCGCTGGTCGGCCTGGCTGCGACCGTCGTCATGCGGCGCGATCGGATCGATGAGGCGCGCCTCGTCTATTTCGGCTGCGCCGACCGCGCCAAGGTGGCGCAAGCGACGTCGCGTGCGATCGTCGGTCAGGCCGTGCCGTTGCCGGATACGTCCTCGTTCAGGGACGCGATCCTGGACGATTTGTCGCCTGACGACACGCCCGGCCTGCGCGCCGATACAAGGCTTCACATGGCGCAGGTGCTGACGCGCCGCGTGCTCAACAGCCTGTTGGCGAGGACGGCCGCATGACCCTCATCGGCGACGACGAGGTCGAGATCGAAGCGACGCTGAACGGGAAGCCGCTGAAACGGCGCGTCAAGGCGCGTCTGCATCTGGCGGATTTCCTGCGCCAGGAGCTCGAGCTGACCGGAACGCATCTTGGTTGCGAGCACGGCATTTGCGGGGCCTGCACGGTTCTGCTCGATGGTCATACGGCCCGCGGCTGCCTGACCTTGGCCGCCCAGATCTCGGGAAAATCCGTGGTGACCATCGAGGGACTGAGCGAAAGCGGCGCGCTGGCGACACTGCAGAAGGAATTCATCGCGCGCAATGCCGCACAGTGCGGCTTCTGCTCGTCGGGCATGCTGCTGACCGCCTACGAGCTCCTGTCGTCGGGCGAGAAGCTGTCGCGCACCGACATCCGGGAAGCCATATCGGGCAACATGTGCCGCTGCACCGGCTATCACGCCATCGTCGACGCGATCGAAGCAGCGAGCGCCGCGCGCACGAACGGAATGTCGCATGTCCGCTGACGCACCGTCGACGACCGGGATCGGCGCCCGCATCCCGCGCCGCGAGCTGAAGCGGCTGCTGAGTGGGCACGGCCGCTATGTCGACGACATCAGGCTGCCGCGCATGCTGCATGCCTGCTTCGTGCGCAGCCCTCACCCGCATGCGAAAATCCTGTCGATCGACAGCGAAGCCGCAAAGGCCGCGCCCGGCGTCGCCGCCGTCTTCACCGCGGCCGATATCAATCCGCGATGCGAGCCTTTTGTCGGCGTCGCGCTGCACCGGCCGGGACACAAGTCGGCGCCGCAACGGCTCATGGCGGCCGATCGCGCGGTCTGGCAGGGACAGCCCGTCGCGATGGTCGTCGCCGACACCCGCGCGGAAGCAGAAGACGCGGCGGAACTGGTGGTGGTGGAGTGGGAGCCGCTGCCGGCGGTGGGCGATCAGCTGCAGGCCATTGCGCCCGGGGCGCCGGTCATCCATGACGCGCTGGGCGACAACGTGGCGTTCGATTTCTCCATCGAGAAGGGCAACCCCGCCAAGGCCTTCGCCGAGGCCGACGTGGTGATCGAGGAGGAACTGCGGTTCGAGCGGCAGATGGCCATGCCGCTGGAGGCGCGCGGGCTGGTCGCCGACTTCAATCCCGGCGACGGGAGCCTCGCCGTCATCCACTCGCACCAGTCGCCGTTCCAGATGCAGCACATCTTCAGCCGGCATCTGGGCATTCCCGAGCATCAGGTGCGCGTGGTGGCGCCGGACGTCGGCGGCGGCTTCGGATTGAAGGTCAACGTCCACGTCGACGAAGTCGCGACGGCCGTGGCGAGCATGCTGCTCCGCCGCCCGGTCAAATTCTGCGTCGACCGGCTGGAATCGTTTGTCGCCGATACGCATTCGCGCGATCACCGCATCAAGTGCCGCATCGCCGTAAACAAGTCCGGCGAGATCCTGGCCATGGAGGTGGACGACATCGGCGCGGTCGGCGCCTACGGCATGCCGCTGCGGTTCAACGTCGCCGAAGGCATGATGACGATCGTGGGGACGGGGGCGGCCTACCGGTTCGAGAGCTACAAGGCGCGCACGCGCAGCGTCTATGTGAACAAGAGCCTGATCGGCATGTATCGCGGCGTCGGCATGCCGCTCGCCTGCTGCGTGACTGAGCTTCTCACCGATCTCGCCGCCGATAGGCTCGGCATCGACACGGTGGAGTTCAAGCGGCGGGCCTATTGGGAAAAGTCGTCGTTGCCGTGCGTCACGCCGGGCGGCTATCGCCTCGAGGCCGTGTCGTTCCACGAATGCCTCGAGAAGCTCGTGAAGCTCATGGACTACGACACGCTGCGCCAGGAGCAGCGGAGGCTGCGCGACAGCGGCGTGTTTCGCGGCATCGGCATCGCGACGGTCTGCGAGCCGACCGCCTACGGGCCGCCCTACTACGGCCCGTCGGGTGCGTCGATCTCGACCCAGGACGGCTGCACGCTGCGGCTCGAGCCGTCCGGGTCGGTGCGCTGCATCTCCAGCCTGACCGACCAGGGGCAGGGGACGCTCACGGGGGTGGCGCAGATCGTCGCCAATACGGTTGGCGTGGCGGTCGAGCAGGTGAACGTCACCGGCGGCGACAGCGCAAGCTCGCCGTACGGCGGCGGCGCCTGGGCGGCGCGCGGCACGGCGATCGGCGGCGAGGCGGCGCTGCGGGCCGGCAACATGCTCAAGCGGAATATCCTGTCGCTCGCCGGCGCCATTACGCAGACGCCGGCGGATGCTCTCCACATCGCCGACGGCCAGGTGTACAACACCAGAACCGGGCAGCCCGTCATCAGCCTCGCCGACATCGGCCGCATCGGTTACTTCCGGCAGGATACGTTGCCGAGCGATTTCGACGTGCAGCTGTCCGTGACGGCGAGCTTCGTCGGAAACGACAAGATGTACTACATGGGCAACGGCGTGCAGGGAAGCTGGGTCGAGGTCGACTGCGAGACCGGCTTCATCCGCATGCTCGGCCAATGGGCGGTCGACGACTGCGGCCGCGTCGTCAATCCTCTGCTGGTGGACGAGCAGGTGCGCGGCGGGATCGTGCAGGGCATCGGCGCGGTTCTGTTCGAGGAGTGCATCTACAGCGAAGACGCCAACCTGATGAACGGCACCATGGCCGACTATCTGGTGCCGATGGCGCTCGAGATGCCGGACATCGTGGTCGGCCACGTGCAGACGCCGGAGCCGTCCACCCAGCTCGGCGCCAAGGGCATCGGCGAAGCCGGCTTGATCGGCGCCGTGGGGTCCGTCTGGGTCGCGGTCAACGATGCGCTGAAACCCCTCGGCGCCAGGATCCTGCATCAGCCGTTCACGCCGGAGCGGGTTCTCGACGCGCTCGCCCGGGCACGAGCGGCGCGCTAGACGGCTGCGCGAATACCAACGGCATCAGCTCCGACGATGCCGCCCGACTCGCAAGATCCGGTTGGGGCCGGAGCAGGGAGCGTGATAGCTTCGCGGGCATCACGCGGGCAGGGGAGAGTGATGCACATCCGCAATTTGACGGCCGCGATCGCTGGTTTGTTCCTGGTCACCGTTGCCGGAGTCGCCCCGCTGCAGGCGCAGGGCACCAACGTCCGGTTCGTGCTCGATTTTCTGTTGCAGGGCCAGCAATCGGCGTTCGTGCTCGGTCGCGAGAAGGGCCACTACGCCGCGCAGAAAGTGAATTTGACAGCCTTCGATCCCGGCCGCGGCGGCGCCGATTCGATCACCAAGGTTGCAAGCGGCACTCACGATATCGGCTTTGGCGATCTCAGCGCGATGATCGAGTTCAATGCCAGGAATCCGGGTCAGGAATTGATCGCCGTGCTCCTGATCTATGACCAGGCGCCGCTGAGCCTGATTTCCCTGAAAAAGTCCAACATCCAGAAACCCGCAGACCTCGAGGGAAGGAAGGGCGGTGCCCCCACGGTCGACGCCACCTACCGGTTGTTCAACGTGTTCGCGCGAGTCAACCGAGTCGATCCCGCGCGGGTACAGTGGGCGAACGTGCAGCCGCAGGTGCGCGAACCGATGCTCGTGCGCGGAGACATCGATTTCGCCGCCGCCTGGGTGATGACGGCGGTGCCTTCGCTCACCGGCCTCGGCGTGAAGCGGGACGAAATCGGCGTCATGATGCTGCGCGACTGGGGGCTCGATCTCTACGCCAACGTGGTCTTCACGACGCCCGCCTTCGCCAGGCAGAATCCCGATGCGGTGCGCGGCTTCGTCAAGGCGACGGTGCAGTCCTGGCTGCATGCGGCGTCCGACCCTGACGCGGCGATTGCCGCGCTCAAGCGCGCGCAGCCGCTGTCCGAGCCGGACGTCGAGATCGGACGGCTGAAATCGGCGCTCGAGTTCGTGATCACGCCGGGCGTGCGCCAGAGCGGCCTCGGCAATGTCGACCCTGCTCGCCTGGCGAAGCACATCGAAATCGTCAGCGACGGATTTCAGCTGCCGCGCAAGCTGCCGCCCGAGCTGGTGTTCGACTCGGGCTTCCTGCCGCCCGTGGCGGAGCGGCGGGTTGCCAACTGAGCCGCACCGTCCTCGAGGCGTGCGACATCGGCCTCTCCACCGTCAGAGGCAGCGATCGAATGATATGGGCACCCTGCCGGGTCGTACCTTGATGCGGCACGACCAGCCCGGGGCCCCGGCCGGACCCCGATTTCGCCCAGCCGGTCATCTAACCCAATGAGAAGACGCGACTTTTCGGAACGGTCCGGAAGCCGCCGGACCGATCGTAGCCGGACGCTCCCCATGCCCGCCCTTGTCCATTCGCGCTGCGAATGGCGCGTCCCGGGGGGCGGGCCGCCTAGCACATGAGGCCGCCCCAAGTCTCGGTCTCAACAAGATTTTATCCTCGCGCCGGCCCGCCCTCACAAGAACGTGCATCGGCGGTCGCTGCTTTCCGCGCCTGGGCGTGAACGCAACCGCGGGTTTGCTCGTCACAAGGGCGTTGCTCGGTTTTCGAGCGGACCTGGTCGTGTGTCCGGGATCCGCTCTATTTTTGCTCGGGGACAGGTGGCGCATGCGCGCGGCGACATATTTGATAGGCGTTTTTGCCCTGGCGGGGCTCACCGCCTGCAGCCAATCCAGCTCGGCTCCGGCCCCGCAGGAGCGGCCGGTGCGGGCCATCACGGTCGAGCACCGGGTCCTCTCCGAGCAGATCGTCCTGACCGGGCAGATCCGTGCCCAGGAAGAGCGCAATCTCGCGTTTCGCATCGATGGCAAGCTGATCGAGCGCCGGGTCACCATCGGCGACCGGGTCGCCGCCGGCGAAGTGGTGGCGAGGATCGACACGCAGGACGAATTGAACGCGCTGCGCTCCGCCGAAGCCGAGCTCGTCGCGGCGCAGGCGGTGCTCACCCAGGCGCAGAAGACGGAGGCCCGGCAACGCGAGCTGCTGACGCGAGGCTTCACCACGCGGGTCCAGTACGAGCAGGCGCAACAGCAGCTGGAGACCGCGCAGGCGCAGATCGACTCGGCGGAGGCGCGCCGTCGCGCCGCCCGGGATCGCCTCAGCTACACCGAGCTTCGCGCCGACGTGGACGGATCGGTCATCGCAAAAGGCGCAGAGCCGGGCGAGGTCGTCCGCGGCGGACAGATGGTCATCCAGCTCGAGCGGCAGGGACGCAAGGACGCCGTCTTCGACGTGCCCGCCCCGTTGTTCCAGATGCAAGGCGCTTCCTCGGATGTAGTCGTCGAGATCATCCTTGCCGACAATCCCGCCATCAGAACCACCGGCCGGCTGCGTCAGATGGCTTCCCAGGCGGATCCGGTGACGCGGACCTTCCCGGTGAGGATCGCGCTGATCGATCCGCCCGAATCCATGCGGCTCGGCGCCACCGTGACCGGCAGCGTCGTGGTCAAGTCGCCCCCGTTGATCGAGATTCCCGGCATGGCCTTGACGAAGATCGAGGGCAAGCCGGCCGTCTGGATCGTCGACCAGGAGAGCAAGACGGTCGCGCTCCGCAACATCGAAGTCGTGCGCTACGATCCGAGCTCGATGATCGTCGGCAGCGGGCTCAGCGACGGCGACATCGTGGTGACCGCGGGCGTGCACGTATTGCGGCCGGGCCAAAAGGTGAAGCTGGTCGGCGGGCAGTCATGAGCCCGTCGTCGTTCAACCTGTCCGAATGGGCGATCAACAATCGCGCCCTGGTCTCGTTCATGATGATCGTCATCATCGTGGCGGGGACCTGGTCCTATCTCCGCCTGGGTCGCAGCGAGGATCCGCCGTTCACGTTCAAGACCATGGTCGTCCAGGCCCAATGGCCGGGGGCGACGATCGACGACACCGCCCGGCAGCTCACCGATCGCCTGGAGAAGAAGCTGCAGGAAACGCCCAATCTCGATTACATCCGCAGCTATACGACGGCCGGCCAGGTCACCATCACGGTGGTTCTCAAGGATTCGACCCCGCCCAGGGCGGTGCCCGACAGCTGGTATCAGGTGCGCAAGAAGATCGACGACATCCGCGGGAGCCTGCCGTCCGGAACCATCGGTCCGCAATTCAACGACGAGTTCGGGGATACGTTCGGCATCATCTACGGCTTCACGGCTGACGGGTTCACCCACCGCGAGCTGCGCGATCACGTCGAGAATGTCCGCTCCCGCCTGCTGCGGGTCCAGGACGTAGCGAAGATCGATACCATCGGCGCGCAGGACGAACGGCTGTACCTCGAGTTCTCCCTGCAGAAACTGTCCGGAACTCGGCGTCGATCGCGCCGAGCTCATCCGCGCGCTGCAGGCGCAGAACAGCGTCACCCCGGCCGGCGTGTTGCGAACACAGGACGAGGCGATCCTTCTGCGCGTGTCCGGAGGCTTCGCATCCGAGGCAGACCTGCGGCGGGTGAATTTCGCGTTCAACGGCCGCCTGTTCCGCCTGACCGATCTCGGCATCGTCAAGCGCAGCTATGCGGATCCGCCGCAACCGATGTTCCGGGTCAACGGCCAGCCCGCGATCGGCCTCGGCATCGCGATGCGCGAGGGCGGCGACATGCTCACGCTCGGCCGCAACATCCAGCGCGCGATGTCCGAGATCACGACGAGCCTGCCGATCGGGGTCGAAGCACACCTGGTGAACGATCAGCCGCAGGTCGTAAATCATGCGGTCGGCGAGTTCATGAAGACGTTGTGGGAAGCGATCGCCATCGTGATGGCGGTCAGCCTGCTGAGCCTCGGATTGCGCGCCGGCGCGGTCGTGGCCTGCTCCATCCCGCTGGTCCTGGCCGTCGTCTTCGTGGCGATGGACCTCGCGCACATCAACTTCCAGCGCGTCTCGCTTGGCGCGCTCATCATCGCGCTCGGGCTTCTCGTCGACGATGCGATGATCACCGTCGAATCCATGGTGACCAAGCTCGAGGATGGATTCGACAAGGCGAAAGCTGCGATCTTCGCGTACGAGAACACGCATTTTCCCATGGGAACCGGCACGCTGGTGACCATCGTCGGATTTCTGCCGATCGGCTTCGCCCAGAGTGCCGCCGGCGAGTACACGTTTTCGCTGTTCGCCGTCGTCGGCATCGCGCTGGTCGTCTCCTGGTTCGTCGCCGCAATCTTCGCCCCGCTGATCGGCATGGTGCTGCTCGTCGACAAAGGCGCCCACGCCCACGCCTCCGCGCCGGGACCCATCATGCAAGGCTTCCGGAGCGTGCTGCTCGCCGCGATGCGGCGGCGCTGGACGACGGTCGGCGTCACCCTGGGCCTGTTCCTCCTCTCGCTCGTCGGCGCGCGATTCGTGCCGCAGCAGTTCTTTCCCGCCTCCGATCGTGCCGAGCTGGTCGTCGACCTCAGGCTTCCGCAGAATGCGCCGATCCGCGCCACCGACCGTGCCGCGACCCGGCTCGAGGACCTGTTGCGCGAGGACCCCGATGTGGAGCGTTGGAGCACCTACGTCGGCCGCGGCGCCGTGCGCTTCTACCTGCCCTTCAGCGTCCAGCTTCCCAACGACTTCTTTGCCCAGACCGTCATCGTCGCCAAGAGCCTGGAGGCGCGGGAGCGCGTGCGCGGCCGCCTCGAGCAGGCATTTGCCGATCGATTTCCCGACGTCGTCAGCCGGGTGTACGCGCTCGAGCTGGGGCCCCCGGTCGGATGGCCGGTGCAGTATCGGGTGAGCGGCCCGGACCCGGAAAAGAGTCGCGAGATTTCCTACCGGTTGGCACAGGTCCTGGGCGAGAACCCGTCGCTGCGGAAAATAAATTTCGATTGGATCGAAGCCGCCAGGACGCTGCAGATCAACGTCGATCAGGACCAGGCGAAGCTGCTGGGCGTAAGCTCGGAGGTGCTGGCGCAAGTCCTCAATACGGTGATTTCCGGCGTGCCGGTCACGCAGGTCCGCGACGGCATCTACCTGATCGACGTATTGACCCGAGCCGGGGAACAGGAGCGGGCTTCCCTCGCGTCGTTGCGAACGCTGCAGATCCCGCTGCCGAACGGCCGTACCGTGCCTTTGATCCAGATCGCTTCGATCGGCTACGGCCAGGAATATCCGCTCATGTGGCGGCGCGACCGGGAGCCGACGTTGACCGTGCAGGCCGACGTCGCGGCGGGCGTGCAGCCGGCAACCGTGGTGAAAGCGCTGCGGCCGAAAATCGAGGAGCTCGGCAAGAGCTTGCCGGAGGGCTACCACATTGCCGTCGGCGGCGCCGTGGAGCAGAGCGTCAAGTCGCAGATGTCGGTCGCTGCCGTGCTTCCCGTGATGCTGTTGCTCATGCTGACGATCCTGATGATCCAGCTGCGCAGCTTCGCGCGCCTCCTGCTCGTGCTCAGCGTCGCTCCGCTGGGATTGATCGGCGTGGTGGCGGCCCTGCTGATCTCGGCGAAGCCTCTCGGATTCGTGGCGCTGCTCGGCGTCATCGCGCTGGTCGGCATGATCGTGCGCAACTCCGTGGTTCTGGTGGTGCAGATCGATGCCGAGATCGCCGCGGGTCGTCCCGCCTGGGATGCGGTCGTCGAAGCCACGATGAATCGGACGCGGCCCATTCTTCTCACGGCGGCGGCGGCCATTCTCGGCATGATCCCGATTGCGCCGACGGTGTTCTGGGGACCCATGGCGTACGCCATCATGGGCGGGCTGGCCGTGGCGACCGTGCTGACCCTCGTTTTCCTGCCCGCGCTCTATGTTCTCTGGTTCGGCGTGCAGGAGCCGGTCCGGGAGGTGGATGAGGTTGCGTTTTTCGGCGGCGGCCTGGCTGCGGCCCAAGCTTTGCGATGACCGTGGGTGCAGGAACCAAGGCCTGGAAGGATCAAGACATGTGCGGCCCGATAGCTTCAGCAACGGCGCCCGTCCCACGGCAGCCGACATCCCGCGGAGGCGCCAGAATGGCGATGCCGGGCAATATCCGTGTGACGTTGAGCAGCGAGGAGGCAAAGGGTGGCGGATCGATCGCCGCCGCCCCGCCCTCGCTCGGGCCGATCGCCGACATGCTGCGGTCGCTCCCGCGAACTCAAGCGGATCGTGGAAGGCCTCGACAGCGCCGCGTTGGCCGACGTCGAGACCAACCTTGATTGGTACGGCGTGTCCGGCGGAACGGTCCTGTTTCGCCAGGCCGAGCCGGCACACGATGCCTACATGCTGGTGGCGGGGCGGCTCGGCGTCTTCCTCAATTCCGGGACCGGCATGCGCCTGATCGCCCAGGTCGCGCCCGGCGAGCTCGTCGGCGAAATGGCGCTGATCTCCAGCGAGCCGCGTTCCGCCACCGTCGTGGCGCTGCGCGACAGCGAGCTTGTGCGCATTCCGCGCAACTCCGCGGACCGCTTCATGACGTCGAGCCCGCAGCTCATGCTGTACATGATCCGGCTGCTGACCAGCCGGCTGCAGCGCCGCAATCGGCCGCCGCTGCAACAGGCGACGAAAACCATCGCGATCGTTCCCCTCGGCGATCAGGGTCTGGACCCGGGCTTCGGCACCCGCCTGCACCGGGAATTCTCGTCGCTGTCGGCGCACGTCGGCCTGGTCGACGACGGCTACAGCAACCTGACGACGGACTCGCTCGCGCGGATCGAGGAGCACCATGATCTCGTGCTCTATGTGGCCGAAAACCGCTGCTCTCCCTGGAGCGGCCGGTGCCTGCGCCAGGCGGACCGCGTGCTGTTCGTCGCCGATGCGGAGTTCGCGCCCGACGCGGACGCGGATCGCCAGATCGACGCGGTCCGACGGCTGCACCGGACCGCCGACCTCATGCTCGTCAATCGTGCCGATGCGGCCGAGCCGTGCGGGGCCACACGGTGGCTCCCCCGCTTTTCGCCGGATCGGATCTTCCATGTGCGCAAGGGAAATGCCGCCGACTATGCCAGAGTGGCGCGGCTGACCACCGGCCGGGCCGTCGGCCTCGTCCTCTCGGGCGGCGGCGCCCGCGGCTTTGCGCATGTCGGCGCCATCAAGGCCTTGGAGAAATGCGGCATCCCGATCGATCTGCTCGGCGGGACGAGCATCGGCGCGATCGTCGGCTGCGCCGCCGCGCTCGGGCTCAACTCCGCGGCGATCGAAAAAAGGGTGCGCCACGGCTTCATCGAGAACAAGCCGCTGAACGACTACACGCTGCCGCTCGTGTCGCTTGCGCGTGGACGCAAGATGTCCCGGTTGATGCGCGAGCATTGCGGCACCAGCACGCTCGAGAACATGTGGAAGAGCTTCTTCTGCATCTCGTCAAACCTGTCGACCGGCAAGATGGTCGTGCACCAGCAGGGACTGGCGTGGCAGGCGTTGCGCGCCTCGACGTCGATCCCCGGCCTCGTTCCCCCGTTCATCGACCAGGGGCAGGTGCTGGTGGATGGCGGCGTCATGAACAATTTTCCCACCGACGTGATGAGCTCGCTGGCGCGTGGGCGGATCATCGGCATCGACGTGTCTGCGACGACGACGTTCCTTGCCGAGGCAGACAACCTGGAGGACAAGTCGCTGTTCTGGCTCCTGCGCAACCGCCGCAGCGCCTTTCCGGGGATCGTCAGCCTGCTCGTGCGCTCCGGCACCGTCAACAGCGACACGCAGCACGATCTGAGCCGCTCCAATGTCGACGTCCTGGTCCAGCCGCAGCTCGACGGGATCGACAAGTTTTCCTTCGGCGCATTGGATGCGGCGATCGAGCACGGTTATCGCGCGACCATGCAGGCGATCGAGCGGCTCGAGACGCCGTTGGTTTGAGGACGGATTCGCGCCGCTCGTGAGGGAGCGCCGGGCCCGGCCCCGGCGCTCAGTGCAGCGGCGGCATGAGGCCGAGCCCGGCTTTCGTCACCCAGCGCTTTCCCACCTTCACGAACGAGCGCTTCACCGCTGCCCAGGCGATGCGGTGGGCCGCTTCCTCGCGACGCGGATCGCTCCGATGCGCCGCGTAGGCGTGGTTGAAGGCTTCGCGAAAAATGTCCTGGGCGTGCGACGGCAGATCGCGACGGATCAGGACCGGCAAGTCGGCATTGATCGCATAGGGCATGTCGAGTCACCCGTGCATCGGGCCGCTCCAGATCAATGGAGCAGAGTGGCTTTGCCGCCCTCGCGCTCGCGGCGGCCGAGCTCGTTTTCGAGCTCGCCGCGCAAGGCGCCTTCGTGGAATGCCGCAGCGAGGCAACTCAGGTGCTCGGCCACCAGAGGGTCGAGCGAGAAATGCGACAGGCTGAGGCAGAGCGCCGCCTGACGGCGCAGGTGTGCTGTCTTGTCCATGACCGGTCCCCACCTGATCATCCATGATCGAGGATCCACCATGAGTCGCCAGGGCGCCTTGATCTTTCGCAAGTTTCTCGTGTCGCAGTGCACGGCCGAAAAAAACCGTTGACGCAACCGAAGAGTCTCCGCACACTCTCGCCACAGGAAACTTTTGATCCTGTCAGTTAACAGCGGTCTCCGGGCCCGCTCCTGCGGATTTCGCTTCAGCATCCGGCGCGAGGAGCACTCCCATGCCTGTCGCTCGTCTTCTTCCCTTGCTTCGCACCACCTGCACCGTCGCGGCGGCGCTCGCCGCGTCCTCGGCGCTCGCCGCCGACGTCAGCATCCCGCTGGTGATGCCAATCACCGGCTTCATGTCGGTCGAAGGCGGCGCGCAGCGCAACGGTGCCCTGCTGGCGCTCGAGCGCGCGCCGGCCGGCGTCAGGGTCACCTCCGAGATCTACGACACCGGCACCTCGGCGACCGGCGCCGCCGCCGCGCTCGACAAGGCGCTGAGCGCGCGCCCGGCGATCGCCGCGGCGACCTCCATCTTCGGCACCGAGATGGTGGCGATGCTGCCGGTCGCCAAGGAGTTCAAGGTCCCGCTCCTGACCATCTCGGGGCTCTCGCGCATCACCGAGAGCGACAACCCCTACATCTTCCGCTTCCTGCCCAACGACCGCGAGATCAAGGTTGCGCATGCGCGCTACGTGGTCGAGAAGCTGGGCAAGAAGAAGATCGCGCTGGTCGGCGATCTCACCGCCTACGGCCAGGGCGGCTTCAAGCTGCTGCAGGAGTATTTCGGCAAGCTCGGCGTGAAGCCGGTGCTGGAGGATTCGGTTGCGCCCGACGCCAAGGACATGTCGCCGGTCCTGCGCAAGATCAGGGACTCGGGCGCCGACGTGATCGTCATCCACACCGTGGCGCAGCCGATGGCACTGATCGTCAAGCAGGCGCGCGTGTCCGGCATCGACCTGCCGATCGTCAACGGCTCCTCGATCGTCGAGCCGCACATCACCGCGCTGTTCGAGCCGAAGGAGCTCGCCAACGTGTGCGCCGAGACCCCGTCGGTGCCGGAGGCGCGCGCGACCCCGGAGATGAAAGCCTGGGCCGACGCCTACAAGGCGAAGTTCGGGCTCGAGCCGGACGGCCTCGCGCTCGGCCAGTACGACGCCGTGATGATGGCGCTCACTCTGATCGCCGGCGGCGCCGACACCTCGGAGAAGCTGATCGCCGCCTTCCACCGCACGACCTACAAGGGCGTCGCCATGACCTACAAGTCGAACGGCAAGGGCGACATGGCGCACGATGCCGACATCGTGTGCTGGGACGGCACCAGCCGCATCCCCACCCGCGCCGCGCACTATGCGGGCGAGGAGATGGTGTTGAAGTAAGTTACCATTGCTGCGGTGCGTGGTGGCAACGTGTGAGGCCTCTCGATTCCTCTCCCCCCGCGCTCTTGCGCGGTGGGGAGGGGAACCCAACTGTCGTGCCAGGCCGCTCCCATGGCCATCCTGCAGCTAATCGTCAACGGGATTGCGCTCGGGGCGCTGTACGCGCTGATCACGCTCGGCTTCGTGTTCGTCATCAACGCCACCGGCGCGGTGAACTTCGCCCAGGGCGAGCTGGTGATGGCGGGCGGCTATGCGGCGGTGGTGCTGCAGTCGGTATTCTCCGCCGGGCCGCTCATTCTCCTCGCCGTCGCCGTCGTCATGTTCTTCGTCGGGCTGGTGCTCGCGCTCGTCGCCTATTTCCCGCTGATGCGGCGTCCGCCCGCGACCGTGTTCATCTCGACGCTGCTGTGCGGCATCTTCCTGCAGAGCCTGTTCGTCATCCTGTTCGGGCCGGAGGCGCGCGCCGGGCCGCCGTTCTTCTCCTCCTCGCTGGTGCGGCTCGGCGGGATCGAGATCAGCCAGCAGTCGGTCGGCATCGTGCTCGTCGCCGCGCTCCTGATCGCGCTGCAGTTCGTGGTGTTCAGCCGCACCCAGATCGGCCGCAAGCTGCGCGCCACCACCCAGGACCGCGAGATGGCGCAGGCGATCGGCATCCCGGCGCTGCGCATGATCGCCATCACCTTCGGCATCGGCGCCTCGCTCGCCGGCGTCGCCGGCGCGCTGCTCGCCAACCAGTATTTCATCTGGCCGACCGGCGGCGTCACGCTCACCGTGTTCGCCTATATGGCGGTGGTGATCGGCGGCTGGGGCTCGATCCCCGGCGCGGTCGCCGGCGCCATGATGATCGCGCTGTTCCAGGTGGTGGTCGCGTCCTTCATGTCCTCCACGGCGGCGACCATCCTGCTCTACGCGGCGGTGTTGTTGGTGTTCATCCTGCGGCCGCAGGGACTGCTCGGCGAAGCCGCGCGGCGCCGGGCTTGAGGCGGCACGTGGATGCGGCCCGCATCAAGCTCCCTGCCCTGGCATTGACGGCCCGCGCGGGCGTGTCCTCCCTCCTCCTCGCGCTGGCGCTGATCGCGCTTGCCGCCTACGCGCTCACCGCCGCCAGCCTCTACGACCTGCGCTTCCTCGCCCTGGTGTGCATCTACGCCATCATGGTGCTCGGCTATCAGTTCGTGTTCGGCCATGTCGGGGCGGTGTCGCTCGCCCAGTCGACTTTCTTCGGGCTCGGCGGCTATGTGACCGGCCTCGCCGGCGTCGCCTTCGGCCTCGACACGGCGATCCTCCTGCCGCTCTCCATCCTGGCGCCCGTGCTGCTCGCCGCCTTGATCGCCGCGCCGGTGCTCAAGCTGGAGGATCACTATTTCTCCCTCGCGACGCTCGGGATCGCTCTCATCGTGCAGCTCGTTGCGGTGAACTGGGACTCGCTCACCGGCGGGCTCAACGGCTTCTCCGGCATCCCCGGCATCGTGCTCTTCGGGTTTCCCATCGAGGGACGCCTCAACGTCTTCCTGTTCTGCTGGGCGGGCCTGGTCGTGGCGACCGTGATCGCGCTGCGCATCCTCGAGAGCCTGTACGGCTTCTCGTTCAACCTCGTGCGCGAGAGCCCGCATGCCGCCGCCTCGCTCGGCATCGACGTCGGCCGCATGCGGCTCGCCGCGCTCCTGCTGAGTGCCGCCTTCGGCGGCCTCGCCGGCGCCCTGATGGCGCACGTGCTGCGCGTCGTCTCGCCCGAGAATCTCGACCTGTCGCTGATGGCGACCTGCCTGATCATGACGGTGGTCGGCGGCAGCACGCGCCCCCTCGGCGCCATCGTCGGGGCGCTGCTGATCGTCTTCCTGCGCGAGCGGTTTCGCATCGCCCAGAGCTACTCGCTGATCATCTATACGGGCGCGACGCTCGCCATCCTGGTGCTGGCGCCCTACGGCATCGTCGGCTCGATCGAGCGGCTGTGGGCGCGCCGCGTGCGCGGGCCGGCACGCTCCGCTGCGGGTGGAACGGCGGACGCGGCCGATGGCGGCGGCGCGGTGGAGCCGCCGGCGCGGGAGCCGTCGCCGGGCGACAGGACGCTGCTCGCCGTGCGCGGCGTGGTCAAGCGGTTCGGCGGCGTGCAGGCGCTCGACGGCGTCGACCTCGCCGTGCGCGAAGGCGAGATCGTCGGTCTGATCGGACCGAACGGCTCGGGCAAGACGACGCTGATCAACGTGATCTCCGGCCTCTACGTCGCCGATGCCGGAGAGATGATGTTTGCGGACCGGCCGATCGCCGACCTGCCGGCGCACGCAATCGCCAGGCTCGGGATGGCGCGCACCTTTCAGCACATCGATCTGGTCGACGATCTCAGCGTGCTGGACAATATCGCCATCGGCACGTTCTGCAGCGAGCGGGCCTCGCTGCGCTCGGCGCTGCTCACGCTCGGCCCCGACCCGCGCCTGACGCGGGCACGCGAACGCGCCGCTGCGCTTGCGCGCCTGCTCGGCGTGTCCGAGTTCGCGGCAGTGCGTTGCGGCGAGCTTCCCTACGGGACGCGCCGCCGCGTCGAGGTCGCCCGCGCGCTCGCCGCCGATCCGCGACTGCTTCTGCTCGACGAGCCGGCCGCCGGCCTCAACGAGCTCGAGCAGGCTGATCTCGCTGGGCGCATCCGGCGCATCGCCGCGGCTGGCGTCACCGTCCTGGTCATCGAGCACAATCTCATTTTCCTCGGCGCGCTCGCGACCCGCCTCATCTGCCTCGACCGCGGCCGCATCATCGCGGCCGGCTCGCCCGAGGAGGTGCGCCGCGATCCGCGCGTGATCGAAGCCTATCTGGGGCAGGCCGCATGAGCGCGCAGCCCCTGCTCAGCGTCGAGCGATTGCACGTGCGCTACGACGCCGTCACGGCGCTCCGCGACGTCACCGTCACGGTGAATCCCGGGGAGGCGGTGGCGCTGGTCGGCGCCAACGGCGCCGGCAAATCGACGCTGTTCCGGTCGATCATGGGATTCCTCAAGCCCGCCGCCGGCGCCATCGCGTTCGCAGGCGCGCCCCTGGGGCGCCTGCCGCCGGAGGCGCGCTGCCGGCTCGGCCTCGGCTACTGCCCCGAAGGGCGCCGGGTGTTTCCCGGCCTCACCGTGCGGGAGAACCTCGAGGTCGCCGCCGCCGGGGTGGCGCGTGCGCGCCGCGCCCGCGTCGACGAGGCCTTCGCGTTGTTCCCGGTGCTCGCCGAGCGGCGCGACGCGCTCGGCTGGCAGCTCTCCGGTGGCCAGCAGCAGATGCTGGCGATTGCGCGCGCCCTCATGGGGCGCCCGCGCCTCCTGCTGCTCGACGAGCCGTCGCTGGGCTTGGCGCCCAAGCTGGTCGACGAGGTGCTGCACCAGGTGCGCACCATCGTGACGGCCGGCACGTCGGTGCTGCTTGCGGAGCAGAACGTCACCAAGGCGCTCGCCTGCTGCGAGCGCGCCTACCTCCTGGAGGTCGGCACCGTCGCGCTCGCCGGCACCGCCGCCGACCTGCAGGGCGCCTGGGAAGTGAAGAAGGCATACCTCGGTGGATAACGTGAACATCTTACGTGCTCTTCTTCTCGACGCGCTCGAAGCACTGCCTCTCGATTCTCGGCCGGATGCTGACTCTCTTCTCCCCTCCCCCCACGCGCTCTTGCGCGTGGCGGGGAGGGGTTGGGGGTGGGGGGCTCTTTGGGCCTCGCCAGTGCTCCTGCCTTGGAATTTTGATCAGGCGAATTGAAGCCACCCCTAACGACACGTGCACCCGAAAACGAAAGGACACATCATGGACAAGACCACCATCATGCGCCGGGTCATCGAGCTGTCGCGGCGCGGCATGCAAGGCGGCTTCGGCGGCCCCTACGGCACCGTCATCGTCAAGGACGGCGAGATCGTCGGCGAGGGTCACAACGAGGTGCTGGCGACCAAGGATCCGACCGCGCACGCCGAAGTGCTCGCCATCCGCCGCGCCAGCGAGAAGCTGAACACATTCGATCTCTCCGGCTGCGAGATGTACGTCAACGGCACGCCGTGCTGCATGTGCATGGGCAGCATCCTGTGGGCGCGCATCTCCAAGGTGTACTATGCGCTCAGCCCCGACGCGTCGTCCGAAGTCGGCCTCGGCGACGAGCACCTCTACGCCGAGATGGCGCGCCCGCTCGCCGAGCGGCAGATCGTGCCGATGATCAACTTCC
Source organism: uncultured Alphaproteobacteria bacterium (assembly GCA_963777755.1). Lineage (GTDB taxonomy): Bacteria > Pseudomonadota > Alphaproteobacteria > Rhizobiales > Xanthobacteraceae > DATFWC01. Next base: position 670,527 of record CAVZSC010000030.1, on the reverse strand, counting down.
CCGACGTCGACGACGAGGCGATCGCGGTCTATCGCGAATGGCTCGCCAAGCCCGACCGCGTCCAATACTGAGCGGCTTGACCGATCGTTGGCGGGCGTGCCGGCTCTCCGGTCCCGCCGTGCCCCCTGCACCGTCCGATTGCTGCGGCGGCGCGGTGCAGGAGTTTCATGTCTATCGATGTCACGAACCTGTCACGGAAACATTGGCAAATCCCATGGCGCACCACCGGGGGGAGGAATTGCCCATGCTTTTCATGCTCGTCACTCGGCCCAAGGCGGGGGCGACCCGCGAACAAATGATCGAGCACCTTACTCGCCACCTCCATCCCGAGACCTGGGAACTGGTCCGACACGGCGTCCTCTCCCACGTTTTTTACAAGATCGGCGACGAGCCCGGCTTTTTCGCGCTGCTCGACGAGCCCAGCATCGAGGAGGCCAAAGCAGTGGTCGACCGCGGTGTGCAGCGGCTCGAAGTGTTCGATCTGGAGGTCGTCCCGGTCAACCAGTTTCCGCACTTCGACTGAGCTCGCTCGGCGGCGGCGGCGGCCGCCGACGGGGCGATCACCGTCCATCGCGAGTGGCTGGTCAGGCCCGATCGCGTCCAATAACTGAGCGGTGGCTAGGCCGCGACCTTTCGTTGGAACGGCATTGCCTCGCGACCGTCATCCTGAGGAGCTCGGCGCACTGCAGGGAGCGACCGTGCATCCGCACCGTCGGCGCCGAGCCTCGAAGCGTCATGCTGAGGTGCGAGCGGAGCGAGCCTCGAAGCATAGACGGCCCGATCAACCCGCACTCGCGTGCTGCGCTTGAGAATAGCCCGCACCGCAAAGATCGCCGACGCCAACACACCGGCGAGAAAGACCAGTAGCGACGCAAGCCGGATAGGCGACGATGGCGCCTCATCGGTTTCGGCGACCTCGGCGCGCGCGAGGACCGGCCACACCGAAGGCATCTCGTCGTCTGCGCTGGTCTTCTCGTCTGCGCTGGTCTTCGCCGCCCCATCGGACTGGGCAACGCTCATCAACGCCTGCCCGCGTTCGAGCAGCGCGGATGCCACGAGCGGGTCAGCCGCAGATCGATCCTCGCGACTTGTCGCCTCGCGGCTTGCCGCCTGTCCGCTTGTCGCATCGCCGGATGTCTCGGTACGCAACGGTGTGATCGCGTAGGCTTTGGCGTCCAGCTCGTGGGGCTTCGTTCCCTGCTCGACCCCTGCGGTTGCGTCCGATGGCCGCTTCGGCCGCTCAGGCGGAAGCCGCATCGGCGGCGTTGCCCGTGCGGTGGCGCTGGGGCTCGCCTTCGCGCCTGGCTCCGCCAGGAACCAGCACTTGCGCTGCGTCGCGCGGTCCGTGCGGTAGTGCCAATGGCTGCCCTGCGGCGCCGACCCCTTCGGGGCGGCGAGGCATTCTTCGGCCGCGCGTGCGCGACTGTCCGGCAGGTTGCTCGTCGCAGCCATCACCAGGATGCTGCCGAGCACGGCTATTGCTGAAACAAAGTACTGACGCATGTACGCTCTCCCATATGACCCCGAGCATTGCTTTGCCCCGCCTTGCGCCTGCCAAAATCCGTTAACCGTTTTCCCAGGCAAATTGGGTCGCAGTGAGCCGCAAATTCGGCAATGGAGGGCTGACTCCGGCACGCCTGCTCCTCAGTGCCGCCGCAATCGCGGCATCCCATGCGGGTGAGGGGATGTGCAGAGAGGCGCAGCATGAGGATCATTCCCGCTGCGACGACCCCGGTGTCACGCACGTCTGCGCTGAGTTCGGCGCACCGTGCTCACACGCGTGGCGGCGCTCGCCGCGACCGCGGGTCTCGCCGGCTGTGCCGGCAGCCTGGAAATGGCCGCGGTGCAGAGCCCGCCGCCGCCACCACCCCCGCCACTGCCGGAGCCGAGCCCCGAGGCGAGCTTCGAGCGCCCCAATGCCGCCATGTACGGGCCGGTCGATGACGGAGCGTTTCGCATCCCGGCGGTGAAACTGTCCGATGTGAATCCCGCCTTCCTGCGCACGGCGGTGGCTTACTCCGGCGGCGAGGCGCCGGGCACCATCGTGGTCGATCCGGCGCGTCACTATCTCTATTCCGTGCAGCCAGGCGGGCGCGCCATGCGCTACGGCGTCGGCGTCGGCGGCGAAGGGTTCGCCTGGTCGGGCGTCGCCGAGGTGCACGACAAGCAGGAATGGCCGGACTGGTATCCACCCCGGGAGATGCTCGCGCGCCGTCCCGATCTCATGAAGCAGATGAGCGAGCTGCGCGGCGGACTGGGCATGCCGGGCGGGCCCAACAATCCGCTCGGTGCCCGCGCCATGTATCTGTGGCAAGGCAACAAGGATACGCTCTACCGTATCCACGGCACCAACGAGCCGTGGACCATCGGCCGCAGCGTCTCGTCCGGCTGCATCCGCATGATCAACCAGGACGCCCTCGACCTCTATGGGCGCACGCCGGCCGGCACCAAGGTGGTGGTGATGCCCGCGCGCGTGGGGTAGCCCTTTCGTCGGCGGTCCGATGTCACGCGCCGGGGGCGACACCGCCGCTCTCAGACGACCGTTTTCGTTTTCCGGAAATAATGTTCTTGATTTGTTCTTACGGCTGTGCTTAGGTCGCCGGCATCCCGGCTCACCGAGGGCGTACTCCGGAGAGACCAGAGGCGGAGCGGGGAGCGGCCGTTGCGACCGAGCCATCGTGGTGATGGTCGAGGTCGTGGCAGTCGCGGTGGAGCGCCGCGAGGGCGCGCGCGCCTACGTCACTGGCGCGCGGGAACACCCTCGCAAGGTGTTCCGGCGTGTCCTTTCCCGCCTCGCAAACGGGAGAGGGACAAACACGCCACGGGTGCGGCGTTCCGCACCAGCGCCCTCGCGGCGCTCCGCTCCCTCAGGCATGTGAGGGACAAAGAAGGATGCGAAGCCCCGAACGAAACGGACCAAAATGTCCGCCGGGAACGGCGACGCATGGCTGTTTGACATCGTGAATCAGGATGATGGCGCCGGCGACCCATCGGTTGGTTGGTCGGGGCGCTTCTCCGGCCTCATCGTGAGGAGCGCGTACGCCTGTTTCGGCGTACGCGCGTCTTGAACGAGAGGCCGCCGCGGTGCTTGACGGGCCGCCCTCGCCCCTCGAGACGCGTCCGCAAAGGGCGGACGCTCCTCGGGATGAGGGCGGAAAAGGAGCAGGCGCCAGCCCAACCCGCCGCTGAACCTGATCACCCCTGCCGCGGGTAGATGATGATCGACAGGTACTGCATCGGCGCCTCGACCAATTCCTCCGGTCCGTGCCGTGCGGCGGCGTCGAAGAACAGTGCGTCGCCCGGCTCCATCAGGTAGGTGCGGTCGGCGTGGCGGTAGCGCACCTTGCCCGACAGCATGTAGAGGAACTCGACACCCGCATGGCGGAAATTGGTGTAGGGGACGGCGTCGTCCTTCAGCGTGATGAGATAGGGCTCGACGCCGATGTCGCCGGCGAGCGAATGGCCGAGCAGGTCGTACTGGTGTCCCGCCTTGGTGCCGCGGCGCTCGATGCGCACGCCGCTCCCCGCCTTGACGAACGAGCAGTCGCGCCGCTCCTCGCTTTCGGCGAACAGCCGGCTGACCGGAACGTTGAGCGCCTTGGCGAGCGCATCGAGGGTCGCGAGCGACGGCGAGATCGACCCGTTCTCGATCTTCGACAGCATGCCGGCCGAAATGCCCGCAGCGGTCCCGAGCTCGGCGACCGTGAGGTCGAGCGACTTGCGCAGGCGGCGCACCTCGGCGCCGATGCCTTCCTCCAGGGTGCGATTGACGACGTCCACCGGCGCCAGCGAGCCGGTGCGCAGGTCGCTATCGGAATCGTTGACGGGGTCGGGCGCCTTGACCTTGTGGTTGCGCTTGACGGGCGCGGCGGTACGGGACTTGGCCATGCGATCCTCGGCGGAGGGGAGTTTCCTTACAAGAAACAAACGTGCGTGCGGGTTGACAAGCGCCGGGACCGGATGCCACTTTGGCGCGCGGGCGTCAGCCTACCAAAGTGTATCAGAAACGGCCGGTCCATGTGCGGCATTGTCGGGCTTTTCCTCAAGGATCCCAGGCTGGAAGGCGAGCTCGGCGGCCTGCTCGCCGGCATGCTGGGGACGCTGTGCGACCGCGGACCGGACTCGGCCGGGTTCGCGGTTTACGGGCGGAGGACGCCGGGCAGCCTCAAGCTGACGCTGCGCGCGGCGCCGAGTCTCGACATCGCGTCGCTGATGGAGCGGCTCGGCCGCGTGGCCGAGGCGCGACTGCCGTATAAGGTTCGCGATACCCACGTGGTGGTCACGGTGCCGACCGGCCGGGAGGCCGCCGTGCGCGCCGAAATTGCGCGCGAACCGGCCGTCAGCCTCGTCGGTAGCGGCCGGCGCATGGAGATTTTCAAGGAGGTCGGCCGGCCCGACCGCGTCGCCGTGCGCTTCGGCCTTCCCGCCATGGCCGGCACCCACGGCATCGGCCATACCCGCATGGCGACCGAGTCGGCGGTCACCACCAACGGCGCGCACCCGTTCACCACCGGGCCCGATCAGTGCCTGGTGCACAACGGCTCGCTGTCGAACCACAACGCGGTGCGTCGCGAGCTCATTCACCACGGCCTGAGCTTCCAGACCGAGAACGACTCCGAAGTCGCCGCCGGCTTCATGACCTGGAAGATGCGCGAAGGCGCCTCGCTGGAAGCCACGCTGACGGCATCGCTCGAAGCGCTCGACGGCTTCTACACGTTCGTGGTCGGCACCGAGGCCGGCTTCGGCGTGCTGCGCGACCCGATCGCCTGCAAGCCCGCCGTGATGGCGGAGACCGATCGCTGGGTCGCCTTCGGCACCGAATATCGGGCGCTGGTCGACCTGCCCGGAGTCGAAGCGGCTCGCGTGTGGGAGCCGGAGCCGGCGACGCCTTATCTGTGGGAACGGCATTGATGCCGACCGTCGATCTCGCCGGCACGCCGGTGCGCGAGCTCAACGCGGCGCTGCATCGCCTCGGCCTCGACACCAACGAGACCCATTGGCGCGTGCTCAACCCGCGCGGCCGGCATGCGGTCGCCGCCGGCATCCAGGCGCCGGTGACGGTCGAGATCGACGGCCATGTCGGCTACTACTGCGCCGGCATGAACAAGCTCGCGACCGTCATCGTGCACGGCAATGCCGGCCAGGGCGTCGCCGAGAACATGATGTCGGGCCAAGTCCACGTCAAAGGCGACGCCTCGCAGGCGGCCGGCGCGACCGGATGCGGCGGGCTCCTGGTGATCGACGGCAATGCATCGGCGCGCTGCGGCATCTCCATGAAGGGCATCGACATCGTCGTGAAGGGCTCGGTCGGGCATCTCTCCGCCTTCATGGCACAGGCCGGCAACCTGGTGGTGCTGGGCGATGCCGGCGAAGCGCTCGGCGATTCGATCTACGAAGCGCGGCTCTACGTGCGCGGAAGGGTGAACGGTCTCGGCGCCGACTGCATCGAGAAGCCGCTCGAGGAGCGCCACAAGGCGGCGCTGCGCCAGCTCCTCGATACGGCCGGTGTGAACGGCGTCGACCTCGGCGCGTTTCGCCGCTACGGCTCGGCGCGCAAGCTCTATCATTTCCACATGGACAACGTCGGATCCTACTGATGACCGCGCAGGACCGCTGGATCCACACGCCGCCGCGCAAGTCGGCGACCTTCGACGACCACGTGATCGCCGAGATCCGCCGGGCCGCGGCGACCGGCATCTACGACATCCGTGGCGCCGGGCCGAAGCGCAAGCTGCCGCATTTCGATGACCTGTTGTTCCTCGGCGCCTCGATCAGCCGCTATCCGCTGGAAGGCTATCGGGAGAAATGCGCAACCGACGTCACCATCGGGGCGCGCCACGCCAGGAAGCCGATCACGCTGAAGATCCCCATTACCATTGCCGGCATGAGCTTCGGCTCGCTGTCGGCGCAGGCGAAGGAAGCGCTCGGGCGCGGCGCGACCGCGGCCGGCACCTCGACCACGACCGGCGACGGCGGCATGACGAAGGAAGAGCGGCAGCACTCGGCGATCCTGGTCTACCAGGTGCTGCCGTCGCGCTACGGCATGAACCCGGACGACCTGCGCTCAGCCGACGCGATCGAGGTGGTTGTCGGGCAGGGCGCCAAGCCGGGCGGCGGCGGTATGCTGCTCGGCCAGAAGATCTCCAAGCGCGTCGCCGAGATGCGGGTGCTGCCCGAAGGCATCGACCAGCGCTCGGCCTGTCGCCATCCCGACTGGACCGGTCCCGACGACCTCGAGATCAAGATCAACGAGCTGCGCGAGATCACCGACTGGGAGAAGCCGATCTACGTGAAGGTCGGCGCGTCGCGCCCCTATTACGACACGGCGCTCGCGGTGAAGGCCGGCGCCGACGCCGTGGTGCTCGACGGCATGCAGGGCGGTACCGCGGCGACGCAGGACGTGTTCATCGAGAATGTCGGCATTCCGACGCTCGGCGCCGTGCGTCCGGCCGTGCAGGCGCTCCAGGACCTGGGCATGCATCGGCAGGTGCAGCTGATCGTCTCCGGCGGCATCCGCGGCGGTGCCGACGTCGCCAAGTGCCTGGCGCTCGGTGCCGACGCGGTGTCGATCGGCACCGCCGCGCTGATCGCGCTCGGCGACAACGATCCGCACTGGGAAGCAGAGTATCGCGCGCTCGGCACCACCGCCGGCGCCTATGATGACTGGCACGAGGGCCGCGATCCGGCCGGCATCACCACGCAGGATCCGGAGCTCGCGGCGCGGCTCGATCCGGTCATCGCCGGCCGCAAGCTCGCGAATTTCCTCGCCGTGATGACGCTCGAGACGCAGACGATCGCGCGTGCCTGCGGCAAGACCCATGTGCGCAATCTCGAGCCGGAGGATCTGGTGGCGCTGACCGTCGAGGCCGCCGCCATGGCGCGCGTGCCGCTTGCCGGCACCGACTGGATTCCGGGACAGGGACGTTAGTCAGTTTGCAAGAGGGGGTCGTCGTGCCAGCCTGGGGAGACATCGCGAAGCAGCAGGGGATCCGCTATTTCCTGATCTCCTTCGTCGACCTGTTCGGGACCATGCGTGCCAAGATCGTGCCGGCGAGCGCGATCGACGCGGTGGCGAAGTCCGGTGCGGGGTTTGCCGGGTTCGCCGTGTGGTACGACATGACGCCGGCCGATCCCGACATCCTGGCGACGCCCGAGGCGGACAGCCTGATCCGGTTGCCGTGGAAGCCCGAAGTGGCGTGGATCGCATCCGACCTCGTGATGGGCGGCGCCGACGTTGCGCAGAACCCGCGCCAGGTGCTCAAGCGCGTGGTGGCGGCGGCGGCAAGCGAGGGCTTCGAGCTGAAGACCGGCGTCGAATGCGAGTATTTCATGATTGCGCCGGACGGCGCCTCGATCTCGGACCCGGCCGACCAGCAGTCGAAACCCTGCTACGATCAGCAGGCGCTGATGCGCCGCTACGACGTCGTGGCGGAAATCTGCGACGCCATGGTGTCGCTCGGCTGGAAGCCGTACCAGAACGATCACGAGGACGCGAACGGCCAGTTCGAGATGAACTGGGAGTACGACACGGCGCTGCGCACCGCCGACCGGCACGCGTTCTTCAAGTTCATGGTCAAGTCGATCGCCGAGAAGCACGGGCTGCGCGCGACCTTCATGCCGAAACCGTTCAGCAATCTCACCGGCAGCGGCTGCCACGTGCACGCGTCGCTGTGGTCGAAGGACGGCCGCAACGTGTTCGAGGACGCAAACGGCGAGCTCGGCCTGTCCGAGACGGCCTATCATTTCATCGGCGGCGTGATGCAGCACGCGGAGGCGCTGTGCGCGTTCACCAATCCGACGGTGAACTCGTACAAGCGCATCAATGCGCCGCCGACCTTGTCCGGCGCGACGTGGTCGCCCAACACCGTGACCTACGCGGGCAACAATCGCACCCACATGATCCGCATTCCCGATCCGGGCCGCTTCGAGCTCCGCCTCGCCGACGGTGCCGCCAATCCCTATCTGCTGCAGGCGGCAATTCTTGTCGCCGGTCTCGACGGCATCAGGAACAAGCGCGATCCCGGCAAGCGCCTCGACATCAACATGTACACCGAGGGCCACAAGGCGAAGAACGCCAAGAAGCTGCCGCTGAACCTGCTCGACGCGCTGCGCGCGCTGGAGAAATCCTCCGTGCTCAAGGCGGGCCTCGGCGAGGACGTTCTCGCCTCCTACCTCAAGCTCAAGCACGACGACTGGAACGCCTATTCGCGCCATCTCACCGAATGGGAGCGGCAGACGACGTTGGATTGCTGATGCGCTACTCCGCGCTCGCGCTCGCCTGGAACGCGCTTACCGGCCACACGCGCTGGACACCTGCGTGGCGCGATGCGGCGCCGCGCGAAAGTTACGACGTCGTCGTGATCGGCGGCGGCGGCCATGGGCTCGCCACGGCCTACTATCTGGCGAAGGAGCACGGCATCGCCAACGTGGCGGTGCTGGAGAAGAGCTGGATCGGCTCCGGCAACGCCGGACGCAACACGACGATCATCCGCTCCAACTACCTGATGCCCGGCAACGTCCCGTTCTACGAATGGTCGATGAAGCTGTGGGAAGGGCTGGAGCAGGATCTCAACTACAACACCATGGTGAGCCAGCGCGGCGTGCTCAACGTCTACCATTCCGACGCGCAGCGCGACGCCTTCGCGCGCCGCGGCAATGCCATGCGGCTGCACGGCGTTGACGCCGAGCTGCTCGATCGCAACCAAGTGCGCGCGCTTGTGCCCTATCTCGATTTCGACGACGCGCGCTTTCCGATCCACGGCGGGCTGCTGCAGCGCCGCGGCGGCACGGCGCGGCACGACGCCGTCGTGTGGGGCTATGCGCGCGCCGCCGACCGGCGCGGCGTCGACATCGTGCAGAATTGCGAGGTCACCGGCATCCGCATCGCCAACGGCCGCGTGACCGGCGTCGATACCACGCGCGGCCTTATCCGCGCCGACAAGGTGGCGCTCGCGGTCGCCGGATCGAGCTCGCGGCTCGCCGCCCTGGCGGGCTTGCGCCTGCCGATCGAGAGCCACGTGCTGCAGGCGTTCGTCACCGAAGGCGTCAAGCCGCTCATCGACCACGTGATCACGTTCGGTGCCGGGCACTTCTACATCAGCCAGTCCGACAAGGGCGGGCTCGTGTTCGGCGGCGACATCGAGGGCTACAATTCCTACGCCCAGCGCGGCAACCTTCCGGTCGTCGAGGATGTGTGCGAGGGCGCGATGGCGCTGATGCCGATGCTCGGGCGCGCTGCGGGTCGTGCGCTCGTGGGGCGGCCTGATGGACATGTCGATGGACGGCTCGCCGATCATCGACCGCACGCCGATCGAAGGCCTCTATCTCAACGCCGGCTGGTGCTACGGCGGCTTCAAGGCGACGCCCGCGTCCGGCTGGTGCTTCGCGCACCTGATCGCGCGCGACGCGCCGCATCCGGCGGCGGCCGCGTATCGCCTCGATCGCTTCGCCACCGGTCATCTGATCGATGAGCGCGGCGCCGGCGCGCAGCCGAACCTGCATTGAGCTCAAGGCCATGCGGATCGCTTGCCCTCATTGCGGCGAACGCGACGCGCGCGAGTTCACCTATCTGGGCGACGCGACCGTACAGCGTCCCGATCCGCAGGCGCCCGACGCGCTCGCGCAGTTCACGGCCTACGTCTATCTCCGCGACAATCCGGCCGGGCCGCATCGCGAGCTCTGGTACCATGGCGCCTGTGCCGGCCTGGCTCGTGGTGACGCGCGACACGCGCACGCACGAGATCTCGGGCGTCGAATCGCTCAAGACCCGCACGATCGGCGGCGCGCCATGAATGCGCAGCCATTGCGCCTGAGCTCCGGCGGCCTGATCGATCGATCGCGCGTGCTGCAGGCGCAGTTCGATGGTCGCGCGCTTGCTGGCTTTGCCGGCGACACGCTCGCCTCCGCACTGCTCGCCTCCGGCACGCGGCTGGTCGGGCGCAGCTTCAAGTATCATCGGCCGCGCGGGATCGTCTCCGCCGGCAGCGAGGAACCGAACGCGCTGGTCGAGCTGCGCTCCGGCGCACGGCGCGAGCCGAACGTGAAGGCGACCACGGTCGAGCTCTACGACGGTCTCGAGGCGGCGAGCCAGAACCGCTGGCCGTCGCTCTCGTTCGACCTGCTGTCGCTCGGCTCGTTGCTCTCGCCGTTCTTCGCTGCCGGGTTCTACTACAAGACCTTCATGTGGCCCGCGTCGTTCTGGGAACGCGTCTACGAGCCGCTGATCCGCCGCGCCGCGGGACTCGGCCGCGCATCGGGCGAGATCGATCCCGATCACTACGAGCAGGCACATGCGTTCTGCGACGTCCTCGTCATCGGCAGCGGGCCGAGCGGCCTCGCGGCAGCTCGCGCGGCGGCGCGATCCGGCGCGCGCGTGATCCTGTGCGACGAGGATTTTGGCTTCGGCGGCCGGCTGTTGTCCGATGCGCCGCGAGATCGATGCGATGCCGGCGCATCTGTGGGCGGGCCGCGTGGTCGTGGAGTTGCGCAGCCTGCCCGACGTAAGGCTGATGCCGCGAACCACGGTGTTCGGCGTCTATGACGGCGCGACCTACGGCGCGCTCGAGCGTGTCGCCGATCACCTGCCGGTTCCGCCGCCGCATGTGCCGCGCCAGCGCCTGTGGCGCATCGTCGCGAAACGCGCAGTGCTCGCCGCCGGCGCGAGCGAGCGCGGCATCGTGTTCGGCGGCAACGATCGGCCCGGCGTGATGCTCGCCTCGGCGATGCGATCTTACGTCAACCGCTTCGCGGTCGCGCCGGGAAACCGGGTCGCGATCTTCACCAATAACGACGAAGGCTGGCACGCGGCGGCCGACCTCGCGCGCGCCGGCGTTCAGATCGTCGCCATGGTCGACAGCCGTGAGGTCGTACCGGCGCCTGCAGTGCTTAACGATGTGCGGACGCCTAATCTGGCGGCGAAGTGATCGCAACGAACGGATCGCACGCGCTGCGCTCGATCACGGTTCGCACACAAGGTGGCACGGAGACGATCGAGACCGATGCGCTCGGCGTGTCGGGCGGATGGAATCCCAACGTGCACCTCACCTGCCATCTCGGCGGCCGTCCGGTGTGGGACGAGCGGATCGCCGCGTTCGTTCCGCAGTCGGCGCCAAAGAGGATGACCGTCGTCGGCGCCGCCAACGGAACCATGACGCTCGCCGCCTGCCTCAAAGCCGGTATCGAGGCGGGCGCACATGCGGCGGAAGAGATCGGCTTCAAGACTCGCTCGGACGATCGGCCGAAAGCTGATGACGAACCGTTCGCGATCGCGCCGTTGTGGCATGTCGCCGGTACGAAACAGAAGGCTTTCGTCGACCTGCAGAACGACGTGACGGCCGACGACGTGGCGCTCGCCGAGCGCGAGGGATTCCGCTCGGTCGAGCACCTCAAGCGCTATACCACGCTCGGCATGGCGACCGACCAGGGCCGCACCGCCAACGTCAACGGCATTGCCATCATGGCGGCGCTGACCGGCCGCTCGATCGCCGCGACCGGCACGACGACATTCCGTCCGCCCTACACGCCGGTCGCGATCGGCGCATTCGCGGGTCACCACCGCGGCAAGCATTTCCGCCCGGCACGGCTCACGCCGACGCAGGCGTGGGCGCAAGAGCAGGGCGCGGTCTTCGTGGAAACCGGACCGTGGCTGCGGGCGCAGTACTTCCCACGCGACGGCGAGCGCGAGTGGCGCGAGACGGTCGACCGCGAGGTGAGCACTGTGCGCGCTGCGGTCGGCTTCTGCGATGTGTCCACGCTGGGCAAGATCGATGTGCAGGGCGCGGACGCCGGCGCGTTCCTGGATCGTCTGTATATCAACACGTTCTCCACCTTGCCGGTCGGACGCGCGCGCTACGGCGTCATGCTGCGCGAGGACGGTTTCGTGCTCGACGACGGCACGACGTCGCGCCTCGCCGACGATCGCTTCTTCATGACGACGACGACGGCCAATGCGGTGCGCGTGTTCCAGCACATGCAGTTCTGTCACCAGGTGCTGTGGCCGGAGCTCGACGTGCAACTCGTCTCGGCGACCGACCAGTGGGCGCAGTTCTCGGTCGCCGGCCCGAGGAGCCGCGACACATTGGCGGCGCTGATCGACCCGCCGTTCGATATCGGCAACGCCGCCTTCCCGCATCTCGGCGTCGCCGAGCTCACGGTCTGCGGCGGCGTCGCGGCGCGGCTCTACCGCATCTCCTATTCGGGCGAGCTTGCCTACGAGCTGGGCGTGCCGGCGCGCCACGGCGAAGCGCTCGCACGCGCCTTGATGGAAGCCGGTGCGCGCTTCGGCATCGTGCCGTACGGCACCGAGGCGCTCGGCGTGATGAGGATCGAGAAGGGGCACGTGGCCGGCAACGAGATCGACGGACGCACCACGGCGCGCGATCTCGGGCTCGGCCGCATGATGTCGCAGAAGAAGGACTATGTCGGGCGCGTGCTGGCGGAGCGCCCGGCGCTGCTCGATGCGGACCGGCCGCGCTTCGTCGGCTTCAAGCCGATTGATCCAAACGCGCGCCTGCGCGCCGGCGCGCATCTCGTACCGCGCGGCGCCACGATGACGGCCGAGAACGATCAGGGCGTCATCACCTCGGTCGCGTTCTCGCCCGCATGCGGCCACTGGATCGGGCTCGGGCTTCTGGTCCGCGGTCCCGAGCGCATCGGCGAGCGCGTGGCCGCCGCCGATCCGCTGCGCAACGGCAACGTCGAACTCGAGGTGTGCTCGCCCTGCTTCGTCGATCCGGCCGGGGAGTGGATGCATGGCTAGTGCCGACCCCGGCGTGACGCTGGCAATGCGCAGCGGCTGCGTGCTTGCAACGGTGAGTGCACGCAGGAACCGGCTGCAGGCTCTCGAACGGCGCGTGCACGACATGTTCGGGCTGCGGCTGCCCGCTGCTCCGAAATGCGTCTCCGCCGACGCGCACAGTTTCCTGTGGGCCGGCGCCGGCCAATGGCTTGCGATGGCCAACGGCGAGGATGGAACAGTATTCGAACGGCGCCTGCGCGCGGACTTGGGCGATCTCGCCTCGATCAGCGACCAGTCGGACGGCCGCGTCATCATCCGCGTGGGCGGCACGTGCGCACGCGAGGCGTTGGCGAAAGGCGTACCTGTCGATCTGCATCCGGACGCATTTCGCCCGGGCGATGCCGCCGTTACGACTGTCGCCTACATCGGCGTCGCCCTATGGCAGGTCGACGATCCGCCGACCTATGAATTCATCGTTCCCCGCAGTTATTTCACCGCCTTCCACGAATGGCTGACCGCTGCGGCGGCCGAGTTCGGCGTCCGGGTTGCGGACGTGGGCGGCTCCGCGTAAACGCTCGCCATGGCCAAGGCAACACCCGCGACTGCAGCGCTCGCCAAGGCCGGTGTCGCATTCACGCTGCATGAATACGACTACGATCCGAACGCCGAGCGCATCGGCATGCAGGCGGCGGAAGCGCTCGGGGTTGCGCCGGCGCGCCTGTTGAAGACGCTGATGGCGAAGGCGGGCGACCGAATCGTCTGCGTGCTGGTTCCCTCCGACCGCGAGGTCAGCCTCAAGCGTCTTGCGCAAGCGGCGGATGCCAAGGATGCCGCAATGCTCAAGCCGGTCGAGGCGGAGCGCGTCACCGGCTATCACGTCGGTGGCATCTCGCCGTTCGGGCAGAAGAAGCGCGTGCCCGTGTTGATCGAAGCGGCGGCGTTGTCTCACCCGACCGTGATCGTCAATGGAGGCCGGCGCGGGTTGCAGATCGAGCTTGCCCCATCCGATCTCGTGCGTGCGCTCGACGCCAAGTCGGCTATACTATGCTGAAGGCGAAGCGCAAGCCGGGGAAGAAACGTGTCGTACATCGAAAAGACCTATCGCTTCGGCTTGCTGACGCCCTCGTCGAATACGATTCAGGAGCCCGAGTTCTCGGCGGCGTTGCCGCACAATGTGTCGCTGCATACCGCGCGGCTCGGCTTCCGCAACATCGATGCCGAAACGATGCTCCGCTGCGTCGAGGAGCTCGAAACGGAGAGCCGCAAGCTCGCCGATGCGGAGGTCGGCGCCATCGTCTTTGCCGCGACGGCGCCCACTGTCGCCAAGGGCAAGGGCTATGATCGCGAGCTGATCAAGCGTATGGAGGATGCCTCCGGCAAGCCGGCGTCAACGGCGGCGACCGCATACGTCGACGCGCTCACGCGGCTCGGCATCGAGAGGATCGCGATCGGCGCGCCGTGGAGCAAGGCGATGGACGCTCCGATGGTCGGCTTCATGGAGGCGAACGGCTTCAAGGTCGTGAACAGCGAAGTCGCCGGATACGTGGCAGCGACCGAGCTCGGCCGTGTCGGCCCGGAAGCGGCGTACGAGCTGGGACGCCGGGTCGACCGCCCGGACGCCGAAGCCATCATGATGCCGGGCGGCAACTGGCCGTCGATGAGCGTGGTCGAGCGCCTGGAGGAGGAGCTCGGCAAGCCGGTGCTCGCCAACAATGCGGTGAGCCTGTGGGCGGGCCTGCGCCTGCTGCAGAGTTGTGAGAGCATTTCGGGTTACGGCCAGCTGCTGCGCGACCATCTGGCCGCGTGACGCGCTGCTACGCGCGTCCGCCGACGATCGTCTCCAAGACCGCCATGAGAGCCTCGGGCGCAGTGATCTGCGCCGAATGGCTGGCGTCGATCTCGAAATAACGCCAGCCAGGCTCGCTTCTTGCGCGCGCCGCGAACGGCGCAAAGACGTCCACGCGCCCGATGCGCTTGCAGTAGATGAAGCTGCGCGGCAGCGTAAGCTCGGCCTCGAGCCGTACCGGCATCTCGAAGCATTTGAACGATTGCGCCAGGCGGCGCTCGGCGATCCACTTGAGGTCCGCTTCGGACGTATCGGGCGGGCTCGGGTTGGGCGCGAGCCGCCAACCGTCGCCCGACTTCACGTTCTCCTGCATGGCTTGGCGCACCGGCGGCGGAACCAGGTCGGTGAGCGATTGGCCGTTCTTCGGCACGAACGCATCGAGATAGATCAGCTGCGCGATGCGGTCGCGCGCGCGGTCGGCGACCGCGGTCGCGACCATGCCGCCGTAGCTGTGGGCGAGCAGCACGACGTCGCGCAGGTCCTCGTATTTGATGACGCCGAGCATGTCCTGGACGTGCGTCTCGAGATCGTTCGACGGGCTCGCCAGATGCGCCCGCTCGCCGAGGCCGGTATAGGTCGGCGTGAGCAGGCGGTGACCGGCTGTCCGCATCAGCGGGTGCATCTTCTTCCACGACCAGCCGGCCGACCACGCGCCGTGCGCGACCAGGAAGGTGGTCGCGGGAGACTGCGCAACGGCCGGAGCCGCAACCGCAGAGGCGGCAACGCCGGCTCCGGCGGCCTTCAGGAATTCCCGACGCTGCATGGTGGTTCTCCGGTTCGATTCACAGTGGGATGCACACGAACGGCGTACGCTTGCCGTGAAGCTGTCGCCGATCCGCCGGGCTGTCAACAACCGTAAACCATGAGCCAGACCGACGCCTTGATCGGCGGGCGGAAATCGTCTAATTGGACCGCCCGCAACCACCATCGCCAAGGGAGGCGATCATGTCGTGCGTCGTGCGCTTCCCGGACTTTGTCCGCGATATTTGATCCCGGCCGTCCGGATTGAATTCCGGTCGCAGCCCGATTCCATTCGAACATTCGCTCGGATCGCCGGCAGGCCTATGGCTCGCCGGTCGCGGAACCACGCTCAATGCCTACGAACCAGGTGCGCTCGCGTCCTCACGCGAGCGCGGATGAGCACCGTGATGCGCTCACAGAACGGCGCCTGCGGAGATACTCTCCAGGCGCTCAGGAGCTCGTGCGCGCCGTCGCGCGCCGTCATCCGCGCGTCGCGGACCTCGCGGTCAGCTTTCCGGCGCTGCTGTTCGCGCTCGCCGTGCCGCGGCGCGGGTGCGAGCCGGAGCGGGCGATTGCGAGCGTCGTCCAGGGCCGCTCGCTTGCGCAGGTCGCGCAAATCGCCGGCGTTCCCCTGTGGCTGCGCCGGCTGCCGGTCGAAACCCTGGTGCGCCCGCTTCCGGCTTTGCCGGACGATGAATTCTTCCGCCGCGGGATTGCCAACCATCTGCCGCGCTCGCCCAAGCTCGTGCCGACGTGGCTCGACGCCGTAGCCGGCGCGGCACAATGGGGACACGCACTCTTCGCGATCTGGATTGCCCGCGAGATCACGCGCGACGCGAAGCGCGTGGTGCTGCCGCGACTGCGGCTGATGAGCCTTTGGGCGTGGTTCTCGTTTCAAGTCGACACCTGCGGCCACCGACTGATCGAGAAACCTTGGCAGCCAGCAATGCGCTTCAAGACCGCGCACGACGCAGCGGAGGATTGGCGCACGCGTGTGGCCCTGCATGTCAATCTCGGTGATGCGCCGATCGCCGACATGTGGCTTACGCCCGGTCACATCGACGGATACGAAATCGTGCCACTCGACTCCGCCGAAAGCCTCGTCGAGGAGGCGGCGGAGATGAGGAACTGCCTTCGCACGTACGGATACAATCTCGTCCACAATCGATCTCGTCTTTGGGGCGTGCGGCAGGGCGGGCGACGGATCGCCACGCTGCGTGTGACGAGGGCATTCGGTGGGCCGCTTCTCGCGATCCGCGAGCTGCGCTTGCCACAGAACAAGCAGGCATCCATTGAAGTATGGTGGGCCGCGGCGCGCTGGCTGCACCAGCACGATCTGTCGCGGATAGACACGAAGGAATACAAGTGGGGCACTGCGCCGCTCAACGCTTCCGCGTGGCGGGAGCTCTGGCGTCCCTATTGGCTCGCGAAACGCCGCATTCCCGCCTGGCTTCCCCTGAGGCCGTCGCGCGATGCGATCGAAACGCTTTGACAGCCGCCTCGCCGACTAGGTGGTTTGGACGGCATGCTCCGGCTAGTCGAGCCCTGCACGTCGCGTGGCAACCAGGGAAACCGCGGACCAGTCCTTGCTCTCGCCGCCGTGGGCGAGCCCTTCGAGATAGTTGTCGCGCAGCACGCTGGCGAACGGCAACGGCACGTTGACCTGTTCGCCCGCATCGAGCGCAAGCTTGGCATCCTTGAGCCCGAGGCGCATGTCGAATCCGGGCGGCTCGAACTTCCGCTCGCCGATCAGCCCCGCGTAGATCCGATAGATGGGCACGTCGAAGAGCGAGCCGACGACCACGTCGAGAACATCGGTGGGCGCCAGCTCATAGGCGCGCGAGAGTGCCGCGGCCTCGCTCATCGCCTCGATCATGCAGGCAACCATCAGATTGCCGGCGATCTTCGCGACGTTCGACTGGCGCGGCTCGTCGCCGAGCCTCCAGGTCTTCTTGCCCAGGGCATCGAACAGCGGCTGTACGCGGTCGATCGCCGCGGGATCGCCTGCCGCCAGGACATGAGATTGCGCTCGGCCGCCATCTCCGGCCGGCCAAACACGGTCGCCGAAACGTACGGCACGCCGCGCGCCTTGTGCGTGGCCGCGAGTTCGTCGGTGCATGCGATCGAGGCGGTCGCCATGTTCACATGGATGGTCCTGGCTCCCTGCGGCGGCATGCCGTCGGCGAGAAACACGGCGCGCATGGCCTCGTCGTTCGGCAGCATGGAAATGACTGCGTCGCCGGCGAAAGCCTGCCTGGCGCTGCCGGCCGCCTCCGCGCCGCTCTGCGCTGCTGCGCCTACCGCGGCCGGCGAGACGTCCCATGCGCACACGCGATGACCGGCGCGGGTCAGGTTGGCGACCATCACGCTGCCCATGCGGCCGACGCCGACAAATCCGACATCCATCAATGGCCTCCCTGCGATCTTGGTTTCGTCTGTCGTTGTCCTTGCCCGACGATCCTGCGGGCACTCGGCGCATCCTCATGCCGTCGACATAGGTCGGCGAAAGAGGTCGCGAAAGACGGAGCGGGTCCACTGATTGCCTGGATCGCGATGAAACCGGTCGTGCCAATACTGGAAGATGTCGATCCGCGGCAACTTGACCGGCGGCTTGATGATCTGCAGGTCGAGGTCGCTGGCGAGCACTGTGGCGATCGACAACGGTAGCGTGGCGACCGCATCGGTATGCTTGGCCAGCACAGCCGCGCCGATGAACATGGGAATGCGGCAGATGATGTTCTCCCGCGGAATCGCGGTCTCCAGTTCCCGTTCCATGATCTGATGCGCATGGCCGCTGCCGGCAATCGAGACCAGGACGTGCTTTTCCGCCGCGAAGGCGCGCGCCGTCGGATCCGAGGATATGCGCGGGTGACCGCGCCGCACGACACTGACGTATCGTTCGTTCCACAGGGGTTGCCGGCGGATGCCCTTGGTCAGCGACGGAAACGAGCCCATGGCGAAATCGAGCTTGCCCGACTCGAGCCACGGCTCGAGATGTGCCGCTTCGAGCTGCAGGACGCGCAGCCGGATGTTGGGAGCGTCCGCCAGAATCCGATCGACGAGAGGCGGAAGCAGCTTGATCAGGCCTGCGTCCACCACGCAGAAACTGAATGTCCGGTGAGATACGCGCGGATCGAAGGAAACGTGCTCGCTGCGCAGCGACCGCATCTGTTCCAGTATTGCCCGTATCGGCGCCTGCAGCCGCAGCGCCCTGGGCGTCGGCTCCATGCGCAACGCGACGCGCACGAACAGCGGATCGTCGAAATAGCGGCGCAGGTGCGCCAGTGTCTTGCTCAAGGCCGGTTGCGTGACATCGAGCTCGCGCGCCGCCCGCGTCAGGCTGTGCTCGCGCAGCAGGACATCCAGGACCCGCAGGTGATGCAGGCCGAGCTCGCCATAATCGTGCGGCATAGTGGACATATCGATTGGTTTATAGTTTACGCGGCCGCGCTGGCGTACGCTAGTCCCGTGCGCCGCCGGTTCCCTAAGGACAATCAGAAAAAGACCGGCGACCAGATCCAACGGGAGGACGGCCGTGTTGCGAACGGGCAGGCAATACCTCGACGCCCTGAATGACGGTCGCGTCGTCTGGGTCGGCAACGAGAGAATCGACAATGTCGCCACGCACCCGCTCACCCGCGACTATGCGCAGCGCACCGCCGAGTTCTTCGATCTGCACCATCGCGAGGACTTGCAGGACCTCCTCACCTTCGTCGACGACACCGGCATACGGCGATCGATGGCCTGGTTCCAGCACCGCAACAAGGAGCAGCTGGTCCGCAAGCGCAAGTATCTCGAATTCATCATGAAGCATTTCGTGGCGGCTTCCATGCCGCGTACGCCCGACTCGCAGAACTACATGCTGATCACCTACATCGACGACCCGGAGCCGTGGGAGAAAGCCTCGATCGGCGCCGATGGCCGCGGGTTGGCGAACAACATTCGCAATTTCTGGCAATACGCGATGGACAACGATCTGGTCGTCGCGCCGCATTTCGTCGATCCGCAGGCCGATCGCTCCGACCCCAACGCGCACGCAACCTCGCCGGCGCTGCGCATCGTGGCGACCAGCGACGAAGGCATTGTCGTCAATGGCGTCAAGGCGATCGGCACCGCCTCGCCGTTCGCCGATTTCCTTCACATGGGCGTGTTCTTCCGCCCCGGAGCCAAGGGCGATCAGATCATCTACGGCGTTTGTCCGGCCAACCTGAAGGGCATCACGATCGTTTGCCGCGAGAGCGTGGTCGAGACCGATCCGATCGAGCATCCGCTGGCGGCGCAGGGCGACGAGCTCGACGCGACCGTCGTGTTCGACAACGTGATGATTTCGTGGAAATACGTCTTCCACATCGGCAATCCGGAACACGCCAAGCTCTACCCGCAGCGCGTGTTCGACTGGGGGCACTACTACGCGCTGATTCGTCAGGCCGTGCGCGCGGAGCTGCTCGCCGGCCTCGCCATCCTGATGTGCGAGCATCTCGGCACCAGCAAGATCGAGGCGGTGCAAGCGCGGCTCGCCCGCATCATCGCCTTCCACCAGACGACCTATGCGCACGTGCTCGCCTGCGAGGACCAGGGTTTCTACACGCCGGGCGGCCTCTACAAGCCGGATATCCAGCTGTTCAACTGGGGCCGCGTCTATTTCCTGCAGAACCTGGCGGCGATGGTGAACGAGCTGGTCGATCTGTGCGGCCGCAGCGCCATCATGTTTCCGACCGAGCAGCAGTGGCAGGATCCCGCGCTGCGTCCCTGGTTCGAGCAGCTCAACAAGGGTGCGACCGGCGAGGCCTATGACCGCATCAAGATCGCGCGCGTCGTGCGCGATCTCTATCTCACCGACTGGGGCAGCCGGCTGTTCCTGTTCGAGAACTTCAACGGGACGCCGCTGCAGACGCTGCTCTCGCTGACCATGAAGCGGGCCGAGTTCACCGGGTCGGGCCCGCTCGCCGAATTCGCCCGCAAGGTGTGCGGCATCGAGCGCAAGGATACGATGACGGAATACCGGGCGACCGTCGATTACGCCAAGGCGCAGGACAGCGGCCGGCGCGCGGCGGAGAATGTCCAGGCCGCGGAATAGCAATCCCACGAAAGCAGGGAAGAAGCAGGAAGGCATCATGGCAAAGCAGCGCATCAGTTATGTCCCGCTCGAGAAGATGGACGCCGCGATGCAGGAGGAAATGCGCCGTTGCGAACGCGAAGGAACGCCGCGGCCGGAGAGTACCGCGATCCGCGCCCACGTGCCGGCCTGCTTCTGGTTCTTCGCCAACTCCTGGAACGAGATCTTTCGCAACGGCGTACTCGATCATGCCATCAAGGAGCTGTGCCGGCTCTATGTCTCGCGCTCCGTCGTGTGCGAGTACTGCGGCAATCAGCGCTCGGTGAAGTCGACGGTGAGCGGCGCTCTCATCGAGGAACACGTGCTCGACCTCCTGAACTTCGAAAAATCCAAGCGCTACGACGAGCGTCAGAAGGCGGCGCTCGCTTATGCGGAGGCGATCGTCTGGCATCTCGGCACCGACGACGCGTTCTGGGATCGCATGCACCGGCATTTCAGCGAGCCGGAGCTGGTCGAGCTCGGCTGCATGATCGGGCTGACGCTTGGCCAGCAAAGCTGGCTGCGGCTCCTCAATATCGAGCACCACGAGGTGATGGCTGGTACGTCAGCCTCGATGGCGCCCGGCTACGAGGATGCCAACCGCCTGGCGACGACGAAATCCGCTGCAGACTATTGGGCCAGTTCCAAGGCGCGCTCGGACACAGCCGCCTGACATCGCACGCCGAGGGAACGGTGCGCAGGAGCGACGATCGCATTCTGGTGACGCATGTCGGCAGCCTGCCGCGCGGCGAGGCGCTCAACGAGCTGTTGATCCGGTCCGAGCTCGGGGAGGAAGGCGACCGGCGCGCGCTGGATGCCGCAATCGAGCAGCGCGTCGCCCACGTCTACCGCCAGCAGCTCGCGGCCGGCATCGACATCGTCAACGACGGCGAGCAGGGCCGGGTCGGCTTCCAGACCTACGTGGCCGAGCGCATGACCGGGTTCGCCGGAGAATTGAACCGGCGGCGGCCGCGGGAGCATGCCGACTTCCCCCTGTATGTCGAGATGCTGATGAAGCGGTTCCCGCGCCGCGGCAAGCAGTTCAATGCGCCGCAGGCGGTTGATGCGGTGCACTACAAGGACTTGTCGGCGATCGATCGCGAGATTGCGCTGTTGCAGAAAGCCGCGAAGGCGGCGGGGAGACCCAATTCCGACTGCTTCATGACGGCGCCGTCGCCGGGCATCATCGCCAGCACGTTGCTCAACGCCTTCTATCCGACCCATGACGACTACGTGCTCGCGCTGGCGAAGGAGATGGGCAACGAGTATCTCGCTATTCATCGCGGCGGCTTCATCCTGCAGATCGATGCGCCCGATCTCGCCATGGACCGCCACATCATCTTCCAGGACAAATCGGACGCCGAATTCATCGCGATCTGCGAGCGGCTCGTGGCGGCGATCAATGCGGCGATCGAGGGCATTCCGCGCGAGCAGGTGCGGCTGCACTGTTGTTGGGGCAATTGGGAGGGCCCGCACGTTCACGACATCGCGCTCGCGCGCCTGCTGCCGGTGCTGACCCAGGCCAATGTCGGGGCGCTCAGCATCGAGTTCGCCAATCCGCGGCACCAGCACGAGTACGAATCGCTGGGGCGCTTCCGTCTGCCGAGCGACATGATCCTGATTCCCGGAGTGATCGACACCACGACCAATTTCGTCGAGCATCCGGAGGTGGTGGCCCGGCGCATCGAGGAGGCGGTGGCTGCCGTCGGCGACCGCGAACGCGTCATCGCCGGCACCGATTGCGGTTTCGGCACCTTTGCGGGTCGCGAATGGGTCGCCGAGGACGTCGTTTGGGCGAAACTCAAGTCAGCGCGCGAAGGGGCCGACATCGCCTCGGCGCGGCTGTGGGGTCGCCGCGAGGGAGGCTAGGGGTGAAACGCAGCACCGAGCGAATTCTCACCACCCACGCGGGCAGCCTGCCGCGCCCGCCGGACCTCATCCGTATGATGTGGGACCTGCTCGAGGACAAGCCGGTCGACCAGGCAAAGCTTGACGCGCGGGTCCAGGAAGCCGTGGTCGAAGCCGTTGGCAAGCAGCGCGAAGCCGGCGTCGACATCATCTCGGATGGCGAGATGAGCAAGGTCGGATTCAGCAACTATGTGATGCAGCGCTACTCGGGCTTCGCCAACCGGACCCAATTCGTGGCGACCGATCTCGGTGAGTTTCCGGAGATCATCAACAAGCTGTTCGTCGAGAACGAGGGCGGACGCCATCTCGTCATGCCGAACGTCGAAGGCCCGATCGAGCTGCGCGACAAGGAAGCCGTGCAGCGCGACATCGCCAATTTCAAAGCCGCGCTCGGCGGCGCGTCGCCGGACGACGCCTTCATCCCCGCGGTGACGCCCGGTCAGATGCTGTTCAATTTTCCCAACCTCTACTATCCCTCGGACGAGGCCTATCTCGAAGCTGCCGCCAAGGCGATGTCGTTCGAATACAAGGCGATTGTCGAAGCCGGGTTCAACCTGCAGCTCGACGCGCCCGACCTGCCCATGCGCGCGCATTGCTATACCGGCGGGGTGGGAACCGCCGACATCAAGACCTACGTGCCGATGGCGATCGAGGCGATGAACGAGGCGACGCGCGGCCTGCCGCCGGACAAGGTGCGCCTGCATCTGTGCTGGGGCAACTATGCCGGCCCGCACCACCACGACGTCGAGCTCAAGGACATCATCGCGCCGGTGCTCAAGACCACGGCGGGCTTCATCTACTTCGAAGCGGCCAATCCACGCCACGCGCACGAATGGGAAGTCTGGGAAGAGATCGGGCTTCCGGACGGCAAGGCGCTGATTCCCGGCGTCATCGACACGCTGACCAATCACGTGGAGCATCCGCGGCTGGTCGCCCAACGGCTGGAAAAGTTTGCCGGCATCGTCGGCAGGGAAAACGTGATCGGCGGCACCGACTGCGGCTTCGGTACCTTCGTCGGGTGGTCGGGCTGCGATCCGAAAGTGGTGTGGCTCAAGCTCAAGTCGCTGGCGGAAGGCGCGCAAATCGCCTCAGACCGACTTTGGACATGACGCGGGGGCGCTGCCCACCGGACCTGCCGTTTGCCCAACTATAACACGCCGCAATTCTCGCTATAAAACAGGGTTATATCGGGAAGCCGGAGCCCTGCAGTAACATCTTCCCAAAGAACACCATGGGGAGGACATGCTATGAGCGCCGAAGAAGCGCGTGATGGCGACATTCCGGTGCTGATCGCAGGAGGCGGCCTGGTCGGCCTGTCGGCGGCCATGTTCCTGGCCCAGCACGGGATCTCCTCATTGGTGGTCGAGCGCCTGCGCGGCGGATCGCAACTGCCGCGCGCCGCATTCTTCCACATGCGCACCATCGAGTTGTTCCGCGCCGCCGGGATCGAAGAGGAGGTGCGGCGGCAATCGGAGAAGGAGTTCACGCCGGAGGGCGCCGTCGTGCTGATGGACACGCTGTCCGGCAAGCAGTTGGCCGCCTTCATCCCGAGCCTCAACGAAGGCGTCGAGGCGCTCAGTCCGTGCCGGCGCCTGTTCGTCACGCAGCCGGGTCTCGAGCCGATCCTGCGCCGGCGCGCCGAAGTGGCCGGCGCGCAGGTTCTGGACGGGCATGAGGTGGTCGGCGTCGAGCAGGATGCGGACGGCGTGACCGTGACGGCGCAGGATGCGGAGTCCGGCAAGGAAACCAAGCTCCGTGCCAAGTACCTGATCGGCGCCGATGGCGCGCACAGCAAGGTGCGCGACTTGCTCGGCGTCGAATTCGACGGACGCGGCGTATTCTCCAACAGCATCACCATCTATTTCCGTGCGGATCTCGCGCCGCTGCTCCTGAACAAGCCGGTGAGCGTCATCTACATCGGCAATCCGGTGCTGGGCGGTTTCTTCCGCATGGACAAGGACTGCCAATCCGGCTTCCTCTGCGTCAATACCGTCGGCGATCCCAAGCAGGATCCGGTGGCCGCCGCCAACGCGGCTGCCGACGTCAGCGAGAGCCGGCTGATCGAGTTCGTGCGGGCCGGTGCCGGCGATCCCAACCTGCCGGTCGAGATCGACGGCCTTGCCCGCTGGCGTGCCACTTCGGATGTTGCGCGGCGTTTTCGGGTCGGCCGCGCGTTCCTGGCGGGCGACGCCGCCCACCTCATGCCGCCGAACGGCGGCTTCGGCGGCAATACGGGCATCCATGACGCCCACAACCTCGCCTGGAAGCTCGCGATGGTGTTGCAGGGCGATGCCAGCCCGGCGCTGCTCGACACCTACGAGGCGGAGCGCAAGCCGGTGAGCAAGTTCACGGTCGAGCAGGCGTATACGCGATACGTGACGCGCACCGCGCCCTATCTCGGCGCCAAGGACTTCGAGCCGCCCGCCAACGACTTCAACATCGAGCTCGGCTATCTCTATCGCTCACCCGCAATCGTGGCCGAGGACGAGGACGACAAGGTGCATGACGATCCGCACCAGACGTTCGGACGGCCCGGCTCGCGCGCGCCCCATGTCTGGCTCGAGCGCGACGGCAAGCGCCTTTCGACCATCGACCTGACCGGCACGTCATTCGTGCTGGTCGCGGGCCCCGAAGGCGAAGCGTGGTGCCGCGCCGCCCGATCCGCGGTAAAGCGTCTCGGCGGCATCAAGCTCGAAACCCATTGCGTGGGAGGCGGCGACGTCGCCGATCCGGACCGCGCGTTCCTGCAGGCCTACGGGCTGCCGGCGGCCGGCGCCACGCTCATCCGGCCCGACGGCTTCGTGGCGTGGCGCGCCAAATCCCTGCCGGACGACCCGGAAGGCGCGATAGGGGGAGCCTTGCGGTCCATTCTCCGCGTCTCCTGACGCATGATCCGAAAAGAGTCGACACAATCGACCGCGAAAGAAACCCAAGGGAGGGAATGACGATGATGTCCAATCGGCGAACCGGCGTGTTCTCCGCGGCGCTGCTGGCGGCTGTACTCTCCTCCGCTGCGCCGGGAGCCGCCAAGGAACTGAAGGTGGCGACGTTCCTGCCGCCGACCCATCCGATCGTGGGACTCTACGAGCAGCTCGGCAAGGAGCTCGCCGCCGAGACCAACGGCGACCTGACGCTCAAAGTCTACCCGGGCGGCACGCTCGGGGCCGGGCCGTTCCAGCAGTACAAGCGCGCGGTGGAAGAGGTCACCGACATCGCCGACATCTGTCACCCGTTCCACGCGAAGGTCTTTGCCAAGACGATGCTCATCGTCCTCCCCGGCTCGGCCACCACCGCTTCCGATGCCACGGCGCGGCTGTGGAACGTGCCGGAAGCCGCCATGGCGAGCGACTACAAGGAGGTCAAGAATGTCTTCATGTACTCGGTGCCGCAGGCGACCATCATCTCCCGCGACAAGCCGGTGCGTACGCTGGCCGACCTCAAGGGCATGAAGATCATGACGCCGGGCGCGGCGTTCGCGCCCATCGTCGGAGCCTGGGGCGCTTCCCCGGTGCCGATGGATCTCAACGACATGTTCAACGCGCTGTCGACCGGCGTCGTCGACGCGACCGCGCTCACGCCGACGGCGCTGGTTGCGCCGTGGCGGCTGTCGGAGATTTCCAAATACGTATCGGTCGGCCTCTCGGGGCTGTTCAACCCGTGCGGCGGCATCATGAACAAGGACAGCTACGCGCGGCTGACACCGACCCAGAAGGCGGCCTTCGACAAGCTGACCGGCCGGGCGCTCGCGCTGCGGGCCGCGAAGATCTTCGACGACTGGGCGGACAGCGCATTCAAGCAGGCGCGGGAAGGCAAGCGCGTGGAGATCATTCAGCTTTCCCCGGAGGTGCGCAAGGCGATGTTCGACACCGCCAAGCCGGTGGTCGACAAGACCATCGCCGAGATCGAGAAGAGCGGCATCGCCGACGCCCGGGCGGTCTACCAGGCCATGAACATGTGAACCCTGCGTACGCGGAAGCCGAGCAGTCGAGGAAAGGCGACGCAGGGCCTGGAGCATGACCGATAGGAGCAGGCTCGCGGCGGCGGCCGAATTGCTGCTGCAGGTCATCGATCGCATCGTGCACGCCGTCGCGCTCTATTGCGGCGGCGCGGTGCTGGCGGCCCTGATGATCACCATCCTGGTCGACGTGGTCGGCCGCTATGCATTCAACGCGCCGCTCTACGGTTCGCTCGACGTTGCGGTCGTGCTGCTCGTGCTCGCCGTGTCGTGCGCGATCGGCTATGGCGGCCGTGCGGGAGCGCACGTCACGGCCGACATGGTGACCACGGTGGTCGGGCCGAAATTCGAATGGGTCTCCGGTGTCTGCATCAAGATCCTGGCCGCCGCCGTCACGGCGGTGTGGTCCTGGCGCCTGTTCGTCACCGGCCAGACGGCGGCGCGGCTGGGAGAGAGCACGCAGCTCCTGAACATCCCGTTCTCGCCCATCTACACGGCGTTCGCCATCGGCATCGGGCTCTACGCGGCAGTTCTGGCGATCGAGGCGCTGGCGCTCGCGATCACGAAACGTCTCCCATTGCTGAGCGAGGGGAACGTCGCGGGACGCTCGCAATGAGCAACATCGCGATCGGCCTAGTCGGGCTAGGCGCCCTGTTTGCGCTGTTCATCCTGCGCATGCCGATCGGCCTGTCCATCCTGATCACGGGATTTCTCGGCACCGTCGCGATCCGCGGCTGGAACCAGGCCTTGCCGTCGCTCGCCTCCGAGACCTTCGCCATCGCGAGCTTCTACCAGCTCTCGATCATTCCGATGTTCGTGCTGATGGGCAACGTGGCGGGTGCCTCCGGCATGGGCCGCGATCTCTACGATGCGGCTTATGCCTGGGTCGGACACATCCGCGGCGGGCTGGCGTCGGCGACGGTGATCGCCTGTGCGTGCTTCGCCTCCCTGTGCGGGTCCGCAGCGGCGTCCGCCGTCACCATGGGGCGGGTTGCGCTGCCGGAAATGCGCCGCTTCAAGTACGACGACAGCCTCGCCACCGGCACCGTCGCTTCCGGCGGCACGCTGGGCTTCATTTTCCCGCCCAGCGCCGGACTGGTCATCTATGGGCTCTTGACCGAGCAGGCGATCGGGAGACTGTTCCTTGCCGGGGTCATTCCCGGCATCATCCTGACGCTGCTGTTTCTCATAACCATCCGGATCGTTACGGCGCTGCGCAAGGATGCGGGCCCGGCCGGGCCGCGCGCCTCGACGCAGGAGCGGTTGCGCACGCTGCGGCAATCGATCGCCATCATCGCCATCATCGTCATGACCATCGGCGGCATGTATGCGGGATTGTTCACGCCGATCGAGGCTTCGGGCGTCGGCGCATGCCTCACGCTCCTCGTCGCCCTTCTCCGCGGCAAGCTCAGCTGGGCGGTGCTGAAGGCGATCGTGCTGCAGACCATGCGCACCAGCGCCACGATCTTCCTGATCCTGATGGGCGCCTACGTGTTCATCCCGTTCATGACGCTGTCGCAGCTGCCGGAGATCACGGTGCAGTTCCTGCTGAGCTTCGACCTCGGAACGACCGCGATCCTGGTCATCATCATCGTCACGTATCTCTTGCTCGGGACCTTCATGGAGGACATCTCCATGCTGATCCTGACGCTGCCGGTGGTGATGCCGGTGCTCAAGGCGCTCAACGTCGACCTGATCTGGTTCGGGGTCGTCGCCGTGCTCATCATTCAGATGGGAATCCTCAGTCCCCCCGTCGGCCTGAACGTCTTCATCGTCAAGGGCATCGTCCCCGACGTGCCGATGTACACGATCTTCCGCGGCATCTGGCCGTTCTGGTACGCGATGGGTCTGCTCATCATCCTGCTGCTGATGTTTCCGCAGCTGGCGCTGTTCCTCCCCAACACCATGTTCGGGTGAATTGCCGGGCGGGTCATCCGCGTGTTTCCGCAACGAAAGGGGTCTCCATGTACTATCAGGACGCATCTTGGCTCGATACGGCCGGGCGACTGTTGATCGTCGCGTTCTTTCTGGCCGTCGGCATCAGGAACCTGCAGAAGCACCATATCGAGGATCACATCAATCGCCTGACCAAGTTCAAGGCGCCGTTTCCGACGCTCACGTTCTGGGTCGGTCAGACCATGGAGTTCGTCGGCTGCGCGCTGGTCGTCCTCAATTGGCATCCGGCCGTGGGCGTGGTGCTGCTGCTCGTGTTCACCGTCGTGGCCTCGGCGCTCCTGCTGCGGTTCTGGGAAGTCGAGGGCCCGATGCGGACCGGGATGCAGAACGGCATGCTCGCCAATGTCGGGATCGTCGGCGGGCTCTTGTTGCTGCTGCAGAACGTGCGCTGACTGCGGCCGTATCGGGAGGCTTCATGGCCACGACAAAGGTGCCGCGGCGGCTTGATCCGCTGCCGCCCGAGCAATCTCCCGGCCTCAGGGAAGAGTTCGATTCCTTCTTCAAGACGCTCGGCTTCGTGCCCAACAGCGTGCTCACCATGCAGCGAAAGCCGGCGCTGGTGCGGGCTTTCGTCATGATGCAGCGCGCGATCTGGGATCCGCACAGCAAGGTCGACCGCGGCTTCAAGCGCATCGTCGCCCACGTGGCGAGCCGGACCGCGCAGGACGCCTACAGCATGGCGCATACCGCGAGCGGCGCGCTGCACTTCGGCATCGACGAAGGCAAGCTCGCCGCGTCCTGGAGCTACGCTTCGAGCCCGCTCTACAGCGAGGCCGAGAAGGCCGCGCTCGATCTCGCGGTCGCGGCGAGCTCGAATGCCGTCACCGACGCGATGTTCGCCGCGTTGCACCGACACTGGTCCGAGGAGGAGATCGTCGAGATCGTTGCCGCCATCGCCATGGCCGGATTCCTGGCTCGCTGGAACCAGACCCTGGCGACGCCGCTGGAAGAGGAGCCGATGGACGTGGGGCTCAGGCACCTCGTCCGGCACGGCTGGTCACCCGGCGTGCACGGGCGATAGGCCTCAGCCGCGTCCTGCCCGAGATACGCATTTCGCAGCAACCGCAGATCAGGCCAGCACGGTTACGCGTGCCCCTTGTGCCCGCAAACGGTTCAGGATGCCGTCGGGTCCGGTCAACATGCCGAGCGACAGGATGAAGAGGGTCGGCTGCTTCGCCGATGAGGCGGAAAGCGCCGCGGAGAGCCGCGACCAAAACACCGGCCGCAGGGTGCCGGTATCGAGAACCATTTGCAGTGCGGGCACGCCGTGCTTATTCACGCGCTCGCGGAAATCGTTCAGTTCCTCCGCTTTGCGATCGCGATAGAGGTTCTCGCAATGGATGCCGATCGGACCGACCTGCCGTCGCAGCTCGAGCAGAAACGCAACTTTGTGTTCGTCGACGGCCGCGTTCATGGTCACCAGATCGACAGGGGTCCGCAATGCCTCGATATCGCGTGGCATCAAGAGCGCGGCGATGGGCTCGCCCAGCGCCCGTGCCCGTTCCACGATGACGCCGGCGACCGACGGATTGGGCTTGGACTGGCCCTCGCCGTAGAGCAGCAGGGCGAACAAGAGCCCCGACATGCCGTCAATCTGTTGCGGTGGCACGCTCAGCGCCGTTGCGATCTCGCGCAAGTCGTCGGCATCCGCCCGGCTGAGCTTCGGCAGCACCGGCGGCAGCTTTTCGTTCGGCGCCGTGAGGGTTGGCAGCGTGACTTCGCTGATGTCCAGCACGACCCGATGCGCCTGCTCGACGATCCGCAGCGCGTCCTGAACGACATCCGGGACGACGGACGCCGCAACGCTCTCATATCCGAAGATGATGGCTGATCGCCCGTCGCGGGTTTCGATGCGCCAGAACAGCCCTCGGTCTTCTGCGGCTCGGGCTACGGCGGCGCGTCCGAACACGGTCGCGGCTGCCGCAAGGAGGACGAACGTGCGCCGGGTGATCGACATGGGCAGGCCCTGCACGATGCCGATGAGTCAACATCGGCGGGGCTGCCGCGGTTCCCAAGCCCTATCAGGCGCCGGCGAGCGTCAGTGAAGGGGCGGATTGGTGTTTGTGCCTGCGGTGCGCGAGTTGCATCCGCCGGAGGAGGGATCCGGGCCGGATCAAGCCGGCGTGTCGCGTCGACCAGCCGCATCCACGCGATTCGCGAGGGGTGCAGAAATCGCCGGTGTTTCACCAATTGAGCGGACAAATCTGGGCGGGATATCGCAGCAAGCGTCTGACGTCGCGGACCGCCCTGCGACCGTCGCGGAGATCAGGTTCGCAGCACCTCGAGCCGAAGCGGCAGCACGGCACCGAACCAGACGGCGTGCTCGCTGTGATCGACGTAGGCATCGCCGGTTTCGGGATGAAGCAGGATCGTCAAGCCGTCGCGGTTGAGCATGAGCCACGGCACCAGCGACGCCAGCAGGTCGATGGGGAAAGCGATCTGATACATCGACTGCGGGTGCGGCCCGACCAGTTCGTCGTGCCAACGCCCGAGCGTCGCGGTGGGGAAGCGCGCGGCGACGCCCTCACGCAAGCGTCCGGCGCGATCGCGGCTGGTGGCCGGATCGTAATAGACATGGGCGTGATAATGCGTGATCGCCTGCGGATCTTTCGGCGCAGTGTGACGCGGTGCTGCATGTCTTGACATCGAAGCCCTCCGCTCGCGTCACGATGATGTCGGCTTCTGCCATTCTAGCTACAGCCGATGGGCATTGGAACATTTCAACCGGTGGCGAGCCGGCCTCTGACGATCGCCGCAGCCCGGCTGGCATGGCCGGTGCCCGATGGCTGGGCGCAAAAGCCGTCACATTGTTCGGATACGATGGTGCCGGTTGGCTGGGCACAAAGGCGGGAGCGCGAGGTGGCGCCGTGCCGTCAGACAGGAGATGGACAGCGTGAGTGGCGAAAATCTGCCGACGATCTATCCGGGCCTGCAGTACCGCGATTGCCCGGCCGCCATCGACTGGCTGATCGGGACCCTGGGGTTCACCCGCCATATGGTGGCTTCAGGCGCCTCGGGCCGCATCGAACACGCAGAGCTGCGCTTCGGTAACGGCCTCGTCATGCTCAGCTCCGCGACCGAGGATGGATTGGACTGGCTCGGAATGCCGATCGGGACGGCGAACATCTCGCTCGTCGCGAGCGGTCCGAATGCCGTGGATGAGCTCTATGCGCAGGCGCAGGCTGCCGGGGCGCGGATCGTGCGCGAGCTTGCCGATTCGGACTACGGAGAATACGGCCGGTCGCACGGTTTCACGTGTCTCGATCCCGAGGGCAACCGGTGGAGCGTCGGCACCTATCAACCCGCGGTGCGACCGCCTCGGTGAGACTGCTCATTCGATCGCGTGCTGCCCGAGATACGCATCGAGCACGCGCGGATCATGCGCGAGCGCTTCGGATTCGCCGTCCATCAGGATGCGGCCGTTCTCCATCACGTAGGTGCGATGCGTGACCTGCAGCGCATAGGAGGCCATCTGCTCCACCAGCAGGATGGAGAGGCCGTTCTGGTTGAGGTCGACCAGCACCGGAAACAGGAGGTCGAGGACCTTCGGGGCGAGGCCGAGCGAGAGCTCGTCGACGATCAGGAGCCGCGGGCGCGACAGCAGCCCGCGCGCGATCGCCAGCATCTGCTGCTCGCCGCCGGACAGCGAGCCGGCCGGCTGCGTCAGCCGCTCGCGCAGCAGCGGGAACAGCGCGAGCACGCGCTCGGTGTCCTCGGCGATGCCCTTGTTGTCGGTGCGCAGATAGGCGCCGAGGATGAGGTTGTCCTCCACGGTCTGATCGGCGAAGATCTGCCGCGCCTCCGGCACCATGGCGATGCCGCGGGGAACGATCCGGTAGCTCGGCAGGCCGGTGATGGTCTCGCCCGCAAACGTGATCGCGCCGGCGGCCGGCGCGACCACGCCGGTGATGGCGCGCAGGGTCGAGGTCTTGCCCGCGCCGTTCGAGCCGATGATGCCGACGAGCTCGCCCGGCTGCACGAACAGGTCGACGCCGCGCACCGCCTCGATGCGGCCATAGGCCACCTTGAGCCCGCTCACGTCGAGCAGCCGCTCCGTGCGGTTCTGCCCGGTCATTCGGCGGCCCCGCGCTGGTCGTGGAAAACCGGCGCCGTGCGGCGGCGTGGCAGCACGTTGCCGTGGCCGAAATAGGCCTCGATGACCTGCGGGTTCTGCTGCACTTGCGCGGCGGTGCCGGAGGCGATCACGCGTCCGTAGTCGAGCACGGTCACGTGGTCGGACACGGTCATCACCATCTCGACGTGGTGCTCGACCAGAATGACGGTGACGCCGTGCTCGGCGAGCAGGCGGATCAGGCCCTTGATGTCCTCGATCTCGCCGTGGGTGAGGCCGGCGGCCGGCTCGTCGAGCAGCAGCATGGTCGGCCGCAGCGCCAGCGCGCGTGCGATCTCGAGCCGCCGCTGGTGCCCGAACGGGAGATTGCGCGCCTCCTCGTCGGCGAAGTCGGAAAGACCGACGAATTCCAGCAGCTGGTCGGCCTGGCCGGAAAAGCGCCGCTCCTCGCGGGAGAAACGCGGCAGGCGCAGCAGCGTCTCGGCGAGCGTATTGCGGTAGTGCGCATGGAAGCCGGCGAGCACATTCTCGCGCACGCTCATCTGCCCGAACAACTCGGTGTTCTGGAACGTGCGGGCAATGCCGCGCCGTGCCAGCTCGTGGCTCGGCCGCCCGGCGATGGCGGTGCCGAAAAACGAGATGCTGCCCTCGCTCGGCACATAGAAGCCGGAGATCAGGTTGAGCAGGCTCGACTTGCCGGCGCCGTTCGGCCCGATCAGCGCGTGCACCGTGCCGGACTCGACCTCGAGGCTGACATTGTCGACCGCCGTCAGCCCGCCGAACCGCACCGTGAGACCGTCGGTCTTGAGCGCGACCTGCTTGCGCTCCGTGCCGGGCCCGAGGATCTCGCCGATCGCCACGCTGCGGTTGGGCCAGGCCTGCGTCTCGTGCGCGCGCGCCTTCGTCACCAGGCGCTGCCATAAAGCGGCAATCGTTCCGACGATGCCCAGCGGCATCACGAACATCACGGCGGCGAGCAGGAAGCCGTAGGCGAAGATCTGCCATTCGCGCAGGTCCTGGAGGATCTCGGCGATGTAGATCAGGAGCGACGTGCCCACCACCGGACCGATCAAGGTGCCGGTGCCGCCGAGGATCACCATCAGCAGGAAGCTGACGGAATGGAGGAATGTGAACGTCTCGTAGTTCACGAACAGATTGAGGAACGTGTAGAGGCCGCCGGCGAGCCCCGCCAGCACCGCCGAGATGACGAACGCGAGCGTGCGCGTCGCCGCGACGTTGATGCCGAGCGCACGGGCGGCGTTCTCGCTCTGCGCGGTCGCCCGCATGGCGCGCCCGTAGCGGGAATGGATCACGTTGTACTGGATGATGAAAGCAACGACCAGGCAGGCGGCCACGACCCAGAAATAGATCGGCCGGGTCAGCAGGATGTCGAACACTTTTCCGCGCGGGATCCCGATGAGGCCCTGCGTGCCGCCGGTGACCGGGAGCCATTCCTTCAGAATGTTTTCGAATACCAGCCCGAACGCGATGGTGATGACCGCGAGATAGACGCCGCGCACGCGCACCGTCGGATAGGCGAGGATCGCGCCGAACAGCCCGGTGACGACGATGCCGGCGATGACGGCCGGCAGGAACTGAACGCCCTGCTTCACCGCCAGCCACGCCGCCACGTAGGCGCCGAGCCCGTAGAGCGCGGCCTGCCCGAGCGAGACGAGGCCGGAGTGGCCGATCAGGATGTTGAGGCCGATGGTCACGATCATCAGGATCATGCAGCGCATCATCAGGCCCATCTGGTAGCCGGTCGGCTCGAGCTGGCGGAACAGCACGAGGAAGGCGACGCCGACGACCAGGGTGACGATGAATTGTGTCCGGGCGGTCATACCTTGACGACCTCGCGTCGCCCGAAGATGCCCTGCGGGAACCAGAGCAGCGCGAGGATCATCAGCGTGAAGCCGACGGCGTCACGCGCGCCCGAGCTGACATAAGCCTCGATGAATTTTTCGATCACACCGTAGGCGATGCCGACGATCACGACGCCGCGCGCATTGGCGATGCCGGCGACGATCGCGACGCCGAATGCCTTGAGGCCGATCAGCGCGCCCATGCTCGGCGCCGCCTGCACGACCGGCGCAATGAGGATGCCGGCGAACGCGCCGAGCGCGGCGGCGAGCGCGAACGCGATCAGGGCGATCCGGTTCGGATTGATTCCCATGAGTCCGGCGGTGGTGCGGTTGAAGGCGACCGCCCGCATGGCACGGCCGAGGGTGGTCTTGCGGTAGAACGCCTCGAGCGCGAACATCACCGCAATGGCGGCGACCGGCAGGAGCAGCTCCTGCGGGTAGACGCCGGCGCCGGCGAAACGGATCGGCTTCTCGGCGAGCCAGGTCGGCAACGGCCGCCCGAGCGGACCATATGTGATGGTCGCCAGGCTTTCGATCATGATGCCGACCGCGATGGTGGTGAGCATCCAGCCGATCGCGTTCGGCTCGCGGTTGAACGGCCGCACCAGCAGCCGCTCGATCAGGGCTCCGACGAGGGCGGCCGCGGCGATGGCGACCGGCGCGGCAACGAGCAGCGGCAGGCCGCGCTCCACCAGCACGACGGTGACGACCGCGCCGAACATGTAGACGTCGCCATGGGTGAAATTGGCCGCCTTGGTGGCTTCCCACATGATGTAGAAGCCCAAGGCGACCAGCGCATAGATGCCGCCCAGGGATAGGCCGGTCAGGAGATACTGGAGGATCTCACCCATTCGGACATCCGCGCGCTAACGCGCTTACCTCTCCTATTGCACCGTCATCGCCGGGCGAGCCGCCACAGCGGCGAGGGTTGTCCCGGTGATCCCGATTCCAGAGGCACGGCCGTGCCTTGCGAGTCGAGATGGCCGGGACAAGCCCGGCCATGACGAGGCTGCGACGTCAAGCGATGCGCCGGTCAGAACCGCAGGGCGTGCGGCGTCTGCTCGACCGGCATCAAGACGCCCTTGTGATAGGCGAGCAGCTTGTACTGGGACGGCAGGATCGCGTCGTGGCGCTCCGCCGTCTTTTCGAAGGCGGGATTGTAGTTGGCGACGATGCCCTCGTATTTCACCTGGTACATGGCATCGCGCAGCTTTTTCTTGTCGTAGGCGCCGGCGATCTTGAGCGCCTCGGCGATGATGTAGGTCGCGTCATAGGCGTTGGCGGTGCCGCTCGGCAGCACCAGCTCGCTCGGCTGGTCCAGCTTGTTCTTGGTCTTGATGCGCTCCCACACCGCTTGGGCGCGCGGGCTCAGCTGGCCGGTCCAGGCGAAGGTGCCGTGCACCAATACGCCCTCGGTGAGCGCCCCGGCGGTCTTGCCGAGCTGCACGCCGATGCCCCAGGCGCTGACGATCGTCGGCTTGTAGCCGATGCGGTCCATGCTGCGCAGGATGGCGTCGGTCTCGCGGTCGACGGTGTAGAAGATGAGCGTGTCGGCGCCCGCGTCGCGCAGGCGGATCAACTGGGCGCTCATGTCCTGGTCGCCGATGTTGAAGGTCTCCTTGCCGACCAGCGCCACGCCCTTCGCCTTCATGGCTGCCTCGACGTCCGGCAGGGCGCCCTGGCCCCACCCGGTCGCCTCGAACATGAAGGCAATTTTCTTGGATTTGCTCCGCTGCAACGCGTGATCGACCAGGAACGGCGCCACCCAGCGGTCCTTCGCCGAGACGCGGAACATCCACTCGTTCTTGCCGCTCTCCCACTCGATGACGCGGGTGCCGGCCGAGATCACGCCCATCCACGGCTGCTCGAGCTCGCCGAGCACGGTGCGGATGGCGAGCGCGTTCGGCGTGCGATAGCCGCCGATCATGATGATGCAGTTGTCGCGCTCGGCGATGCGCCGCGCGTTGTCGACCGCGCGCGAAGGCTCGCCCTGGTCGTCGTAGGCGACGAGGCGCAGCTTCTGGCCGAGCACGCCGCCCTTCTCGTTGATCTCGTCGACCGCGGCCTCCATGCCGATCTTGATGGCGTTGCCGGTGTGGGCGAGGGCGCCGGTCAGTTCCCATGACCCGGCAATGCATGGCTCGGCCTTCTGCGCGACGGCGGGCGCGAGCGACAGCGAAAGGGCGACCGCCGCACCTGCGGTGAGCGCGACCCCGTGCGGTTTCGGTCGCAAGAAACTCCAAATCATACCTGCCTCCTGTCTGGGGCTTGGGACTGTCGATGGATCGGAAACCGCCCCGGTGCCGGCGCGGTCGTCGCGCCGGTCAAGCAAATTCCATACCCAAAGGCCGTTCCGGTCAAGAAAGGACATTGACTGGCAGGAATGGCGAACCGACGCATCAGGTGGGCCAGGGCCGCTCCAGGATTGCAACCACTGGTTCTCGGTTTGCCGCATGCTTCGCCAGAAAGTCGCGCAGCGAGGCTTCGATGCGGTGCATCGGGAGGCCTTGGGCAATGATCACCATCCGCGACACGCGCGGGCCTGCGGGCCACGTCGTCAGGTGGATCGGCGGATGGACGAGGTGATGGATGCCGTCGAGCACGACCGGCCCGCTCCACCCCGCGACGTCGAGCAGCGCCTTGAAGCGCAGCACGTCGTCGCCATGCGCGTGCAGCAGCAGGCTCAGCCACACCGCGAAGGGCGACCATTCGATCGGCCGGTCGAGGGTCAGGGCGAGCGCGGCGATATCACCCGAGTGCTCGGCCCGCCCCATGAGTTCGCTGCCCAAATTATGAGCAGGCGCATCGCCCATATGGCGCGCGGCCAGCAGCGGCTCGAGCCCGGCCAAGACCTCGGGGTCGAGAATGTCGGCCGCGGGATTGAGCCGCGCGAGATCGGCTGTCAGCTGCGCGACTACGTCGGGATCCGCAACGTCACGCTTGGTGATGATCAGCCGATCGGCGACCACGACCTGTTTGCGGCATTCCGGATGGCGCGCGAGCTGCCGCAGTCCATGAACTGCGTCGACGGTTGTGAGCACCGCGCCGGCCGCGAAGCGGTGGCGAAGCACGGGATCGGCGGCGAGCGTAAACAGCACCGGCGCCGGGTCGGCGAGGCCGGTGGTTTCCAGGATCACCCGGCCGAACGCCGGCACCGTGCCGTCCGCCCGCCGGGCGTAGAGCTCACGTAGCGCATCAACGAGGTCGCCGCGCACCGTGCAGCAGGTGCAGCCGCCCTTGAGCACCACGATGTCGATGGCATCGCCGCGCGCCGTTTCGTGCACCAGGTGATGGTCGATGGCGATCGCGCCGATCTCGTTGATCAGCACGGCGCTGTCGGCGAGCGCGGGCTCGCGCAGCATGCGGTTGAGCAGGGTGGTCTTGCCGCTGCCGAGGAAGCCGGTGAGCACGTGCAGCGGCAGCTTCATGCTTCACCGATTATGTCGAGCCTGCGCCCCGACAGGGCCTCGGCCTTGCGCCACAGGTCGCACAGGTTGTCGACGATCTCGGTCTTTCCGGTCGGGCCGCGCACCAGAAAGCTCGCGCCCTCCCAATCGTCGACGCCGATCCGCAGCGGCGCCAGCACCTGCCGGATGATGGCGACGCGGGAGAGCCGCTCGCGGCGGAAGGCAGCCCGGTCGAGGCCCGCTGCCGCATCCATCCAGCGGCGACCCTCGTCGAACATGCCGCACAGGCCGCACATCGCGTGTCACCTTTTGCGCGGCGAGCGCCGGGCGAAATCGTCCGCCATCTCGCCGAGCGTGATGAAGCGGACGCCCGGATGCCGGATCATATAGGCGTAGAGCCGCTCCAGCATCAGCAGCACCTGCGGCCGGCCGGCGACATCCGGATGGATGGCGATCGGGAACACCGCATAGTCCATCTCGCGATAGACCCAGTCGAACTGGTCGCGCCACAGGTCCTCGATGTCGCGTGGATTGACGAAGCCGTGGCTGTTCGGCGCCTTCTTGATGAACATCATCGGCGGCAGGTCGTCGAGATACCAGCTCGCCGGAACTTCGATCAGGTCGGTCTCCGTGCCGCGCTCGAGCGGCTTCATCCAGGTCTGCGGGTGCTGCGAATAGTCGATCACCGTCCAGCGGTCGCCAACCCGGACGTAGTACGGCGTGTGGTCGTTGTGGAACATGCTGTGGTCGTAGACAAAGCCGTGCTTGAGCAGGAGCCCGGCGGTGGCGGTGCTGAGCTCCCACCACGGCGCGATATGGCCGCGCGGCCGCTTGCCCGTCAGCTTCGTGAGGACCTCGATGCACTTGACGATGACCGCCTCCTCCTGGTCCGGCGTCATCGCGATCGGGTTCTCGTGGGTGTAGCCGTGCACGCCGAACTCGTGGCCGGCGTCGGCCACGCGCTTCATCTGGTCGGGAAACGTCTCGGCCGAATGGCCGGGGACGAACCAGCTCGTCTTGATGCCCCAGCGGCGAAACAGCTCGAGCAGCCGCATGGTCCCGATCTCGCCCGCGAACATCCCGCGCGAGATGTCGGCCGGCGAATCCTCGCCGCCGTAGGAGCCGATCCATCCCGCCACCGCGTCCACGTGCACGGCGAAGCAGCACTGGATGTCCTTGGGCATGATCGTCTCCTATGCGCGGTCTGTAGGGTGGGCAAAGGCGCGCGCGCGGCGTGCCCACGCGGCCACCATGGTGCCGGCGATTTTGCCCACCCTACGGCGCATTGCGTCCGCGCCACGCTTCGATCTGGCGGATGACGTCGTCGGCGCTGCTCACGTCGGCATAGCGCCGCTCGACGTCGCGCAGGTTGTCCTGGTGCGGCTCGGCCTCGTGATCGCCGACGCAATCCTCCGGCACGATGGTGCGGTAGCCGAGGCTGAAGCTGTCGACGATGCTGGCGCGCACGCAGCCCGAGGTGATGCAGCCGGTGACGATCATGGTGTCGACCCGGTTCTTGGCGAAGAACGCGGCGGCCGGCGTGTTGAAGAAGATCGACGGCGCCCCTTTGCGCAGCACGTAATCATAGGACGGATCGGCGATCGCCGGGTCGAGCCCTGTGCCCGGATGCCCTTCGACCAGGTCGGAGATGCCGTCGATCTTCCAGTGCGGTGCGTCGCGTTCGCTGTGGTAGCACATGAAGCAGGAAGCGACCGGAACGCCGGCGGCCCGCGCGACCGTGAGCAGGCGCGCGGTATTCTCCACCGCCCGCCGCACCAGCGGCGCGCCGCCGGTGGCAAAGCCCGGGTCGGTGAACGCGAGCTGGAAATCCACCACCACGATGCCGGGCTTTTCGCCGAACCCGACCTGCCGGGCGCCGTAGCCGCGTTCCGCGTAAGTCGTCATGTGCGTGCCTCCATCACCTGTCGGCTGAGCTCGAGCAGCATCTCGTCGGCGCCGCGGCGGCCAACCAGGGAGAGCCCGAGCGGGCAGCCGTCGAGCGCCGCCAGCGGAAGATTGACCTGTGGCAGGCCGCCGAGCCCGGCGATGCACAGCAGGCACATCGCCTGGTAGCGGTAGACGACTTCGAGCTCATGCTGCTCGGTGCCGCGCAGCGGCGCGATGCGCGGCGAGGTCGGCAGGATCAGAACGTCGCCCTCACCGAGCATCGTCTGCATGTGCGCGACCACCGCGGCATGCTCGGCTTTCCTGGCGGCGATTTCCTTTGTGTCGAGCTGTGATGCCAGCCTGAGGCGCTCGGCGATTGCCGGGCCAAAACGCGGTTTCGTGCTCTCGATCCATGGACCGTGGTTTGCCCAGATCTCCGAGCCCTGCACCACGCGAAAAATTTCCATCCAGCCCTTGAGCCCGCCCGGACTCACCATGATCTCCTCGACGCGCGGCACCAACCGGGCAACCGCGTCGATCGCGCCGCGCACCGCATCGGCAACTGGCGGATCGACCAGCGCGAACGCATCGCGCGCGATCAGGAGTCGCTGTGGCGTGGCCGGTTCGCCGCGATCCCCGAGAAGCACACGCCCGACGCGTTGGAAGACATCGGCGTCGCGGGCAAACCAGCCGGCGACGTCGAAGCTCGCGGCGAACGGGGCGACGCCGGCGAGCGACACACGCCCGAGGGTCGGCCGGATTCCGAGGATGCCGCAGTAGCTCGCCGGCAGGCGCACCGAGCCCCCGCAATCGGTGCCGAGCGCGAAATCCACGAGGCCGGCGGCGACCGCGGCCGCCGATCCGCTCGACGAGCCGCCCGGCACACGTTCCGGGCACGCCGTGTTGACCGGCGTCCCGTAATGGATGTTCTCGCCCGACAGGCTGTAGGCGAGCTCATCGGTCAGAGTGCGTCCCGCCATGTCGGCGCCCGCGTCGAGCAATTGTTGCACGGCCACGGCCGTTTCGGTGGCCGGCGGGTGGGTGCGCAGCCAGTCCGGATTGCCGAAGCCGGTGCGGTGGCCGGCGATGTCATAGATGTCCTTGACCGCCATCGTCAGGCCGGCGAGCGGGCCGGATCCCGATCCGCGCAACGCGACATGGTTGTCGCGGCAGAACGCGCCGACCGGATCGTGCGGCGGGGTGGCGGCGACGCTCGCGGCGGAGGGGCTCATCGGGTCAGTTGCGGTGCAGGACGGCAGGCTGCCGCGTGAACGTATGCCGGCCGCGCTTGAACCCGTACATGGGAGCGACGAGCTCGGCGACCGCGACCTCGGGCTCCTGGCAGTCGAGCACCACCAGATCGGCCGAGCGCCCGACCTCGATGCCGTAGTCGCGCAGGCGCAGCAGTGCCGCCGAACGGCTGGTGATCATGTGAAAGCACTCGCGGATATCCTGGCGCGCGCCCACCTGGCAGATGTTGGCGTAGAGATTGGCCATGCGGATCAGCGAGCAGTCGCCGAACGGGGTGAACGGGTTGAGCACGTTGTTGGTGGAGAGCGAGCAGTTGACGCCGGCATGCAGGAGCTTGTGCGCGGCCGTCACGCCGCGCATGACGGTGTGCGGCATGTGCCGCCCCATCAGGTAGAGGTCGGTCGAGGGCAGCACCGTGAGTGCGACGCCCGCGTCGGCCATGCGCCGCGCGGCCTTGTCGAACACCTCCGGCGGCGCCGCCGACAGCTTGGTGACATGGCCGATCGCGACCCGCCCGCCATACTTGAACTTGTCGGCCAGCTCGCAGACGTAGAGGAGGTCGAGGTCGTCGGGGCTTGGCCCGAAATCGAGATGCATGTCGATGTCGATGTCGAACTCGCGCGCCATCTCGAACACGCGGTCCATCTGGCCCTTCGGGTTGGTGTCCGTATAGGGCGCCGCGCCGACCACCTTGCCGCCGCGCCGGAGTGCCGCGACCATCAGCTCGTCGGTGCCGGGATTGTTGAGCAGCCCCTCCTGCGGGAAGATGCAGATCTGGATGTCGATCGCCCACTTGTATTCGTCGATCAGCGGCAGCACGCCTTCGAGGCCGCGCAGGCCGATGCCGGGATCGACCTCGAGCTGCGTGCGCATGTGGGTGGTGCCGTTGAGAATCGCCTTTTCCAGCGTGCGCCGCGCCCGGCCGTAGACGTCCTCCGGCGTGAACGCGCGCTTCGCCTTGGCGACTTCGCCGATCGCCTCCTCGAGGTCGCCCTTCTCGGCCTTGCAGCGGTCGAGGATGCAGGACTTGTCGAGATGGATGTGGGTCTCGATGAAGCCCGGCGAGACCAGGCGGCCCTCGAGGTCGATCTCGCGGCCCTCGGCCGCAAGCCGCGGCTCGATCGCCGCGATGCGCTCTCGTTCGATGCCGATGTCGAAGGTCGCGCCGTCACGGCCGATGATGCGGGCGTTGCGCAGAATGAGATCCATGGCGCCCCTCTATCTCTCGTGATTGCTACTCGGCGGCCTGCGGCCGCTCGCCGGACAAAGTCGCCCGTCGGGCGAGCTCGGCCCGGCGCGCTTTGGTCGCCTCGGCGTCCACCGCCAGGCTGTCGTCCTCGATCTGCCCGGTGAACACGACGCCGTAGATGTCGCGCGCCTTCTCGCGGGATTCCCAGCCTTCCAGCACGTCGGTCAGCACGCGCCGCACATCGCGCGTCAGCGGATCGCCGTAGCCGCCGCCGCTACTGTCGCGGCCGCGGATGCACTGGCCCTTCTGCATGTGCATGTTGACGACGTTCGGAAGCTTGCTGACGTCGCCATTGTGGTTGATCAGGTGGGTCGAGCCCGGCGTGCCGTCATGACCGCCGTTGACGCCGCGCGGCGGCGCGAACTGCCCGTCGCACGGGATCACGACCTGCACGGGATTCTCCAGCGCCGTGTAGGTCAGCTGCTGCGCCGGCGCGCCGCGATGGCGCCCGGCGCCGGCCGAGTCCGGCACGATGCCCAGGGATTCGACCCGGAACGGATGCTTGAGCTCGTCGATCTCCACGCTGTCGCGGTACATCAGGCCGGCGATGACCGGGATCGCGTAGTTGACCCAACCGTCCGCCGTCGGGCTCGCCGGGCCGCCGTTGGTGGAGAGCATCATGCGGTTGACGTAGCGCGCGTTCTGCCGCCGGTGGTCCTTGCCGGAGAGCACCGCCATGCCGGCGCCGAGGCCGGTGCCGCCTTCCGACAGGCCGTGGCCTTCGCCCAGCTTGGCGAAGGCCGACTGCGTGATGTTGACGAGCCGCTCGGAGACGTTGGTGGTCGCGGTCGAGCAGCTGTGCGGAAACACCGGCGCCGCCACGACGCTGTTCTCCGCATACTGGAACGACAGGCGGCGGAACGAGCCGGCATTGCGCGGGATGTCCTTGTCGAGGCTGTTGAAGATCGCCCCCACCACCGAGCTGGTGGCGGCGGCGCGCGAGGTGTTGAGGCCGCAATCGACGCACGGCGGGTTGTCGCGCAGGTCGACGTCGATCATCGCCGTCTTCGGGTCGATGTCGATGATGACCTTGATGACGAGGCCGTCGGGCAGGATGCCTTCGAGCGGATCGGAGCGGCCGGTGTTCTCGATGTGCGCCTTGGGCAGCTTGCGCACCGAGTCCATCATCCGCCGCTCCGAGTAGTCGAACCAGTCGCGGATGAAGGTCTTGATGGTCGGCTTGCCGTATTTGGCGCACAATTCCTTGAGCCGCCGCTCGGCGATGCGGGCGGAGCCGAGCGCCGCCAGCGTGTCGCCGTACCATTGCTCGGGGACGCGGATGCGCGCGCGGCACATGCGTACGATGTCGGGCTCGTTCTTGAAATTGCGCTGCAGGCGCACGCCGGGGAATACCAGCGCACCCTCCTCGTAGACGTCGAGCGCCTTGGCGAAATAGCTCGACGGGATGCTGTTGCCGATGTCGGCCATGTGGCACTTGGCGACGGTGGTGAACAGATGCTCGCCGCCGATGAACACCGGCA
Source organism: uncultured Alphaproteobacteria bacterium (assembly GCA_963777755.1). Classification (GTDB taxonomy): domain Bacteria; phylum Pseudomonadota; class Alphaproteobacteria; order Rhizobiales; family Xanthobacteraceae; genus DATFWC01. The sequence goes on along the minus strand of CAVZSC010000030.1, from coordinate 627,081 downwards.
CCAGGATCGTGTGGTCGGCCGGATGGGTGTTGCCGCCGTACGGGTCGTTGTCGAGGTAGGCGTCGCCCTCGCGGATGTCGCCCGCGTGATAGCGGCACATGTTCTCGCCCTGCAGGTGGGCGCCGAAGATGTGGACGGGCAGGCCCTCGGCGGAGGCGAGCAGCTGGTTGTCGCCGGTGATGATGCAGCAGGAGAAATCGCGCGCGCTGGAGATGACGGCGGAGCGCGCCGCGCGCAACAGCGTGTTGGTCATCTCGCGTACGATGCCGTCGAGCCGGTTGGCGATCACCGTCATAACGACGGAATCGAGATGCCCGCCGGACTTCCCTTTCCCGCGGGCCGGGGAGGAGGCTTTGCGTTTGGTCTTGGCCTTTGCCTTTGCCATGGGACGTCCGTTCTCTTCATGATTTCAGGATGTAGTGCCCGGACGGGCTGACGAAGGCGCTCATGCGCGGATAGACCACGATGGTGGTGGTCGGCTCCTCGATGATGGCCGGCCCGGTGATGGAAGCGCCGGGCTTGAGCGAGAGCCCGCGGTATACCGGAGTCTTGCGCAAGCTCTCGCCGCCGAAATAGGCCTGCCGCGTCATCCAGGGCTTGGGCTTGTGGCGGCCGACGCGCTTGGCGACCGCCTTCGGCGGGCGCGTCAGGCGGATCGAGATCTTGCCGCGCCAGTTCACGCACTCGACTTCGCTCTGCTCGTCGCGCACCGCGTAGACACGGTCGTGCACGGTGTGGAACGCCTCGACCATGGCGGCCACGTCCTTCGCGCCGCGAAACCGCTTCACCGGCAGGGGCGTGTCGAGCTCCCACACCTGCGACTTGTAGCGCGCCTCGGCGAAATACTCCTTGCGGTACTGCGCCCGACCGGCGCCGTGCAGGTTGCGGCGGAACGCCTCGAGCTTCTCGTCGATCTCGTCGAGCGCCCTGTTGACGCCATCCTGGTCGAAGCTGCCAGACATGGTCACGCGGCTGCGCGTCTGCTCGAACACGATGTCGGAATACTGCATGCCGCAGGCCGACATGGCGCTCGCGGTCTTCGGCAGGATCGTGGTGGAGCAGCCGAGCTCGCGGGCGATCGGCATGATGTTGAGGCCCGCCGCGCCGCCGCCCGCCACGATCACGCTCTCGCGCGGGTTGAGGCCTTCGCTGACGGTGATCTCGTGGATCGCCTTGATCATCAGCTCGTTGGCGATGGTGATGATGGCGAACGCAGTGTCGCGCGGGCTGCGCCCGATCGCGGTGGCGAGCGTCTCGATCACGCGATGCGCCGCCGCGGCATCGAGCGTCATGCGCCCGCCGTTGAAATAGTCGGGATCGAAATAGCCGAGCACGACGCCGGCGTCGGTCACCGTCGGCTTGTCGCCGCCGCGGCCGTAGCAGGCCGGCCCCGGCATCGCGCCGGCGCTCTGCGGGCCGACGCGCAGCAAGCCGCCGGCATCGACCCAGGCGATCGAGCCGCCGCCCGCGCCGATGCTGCGCACGTCGACCGTCGACATCGCCACCATGTGGCCGATCCAGCGCCGCCCGAGCCAGCTGTCGCGCGTGTAGACCAGGTTGCCGTCGCGCACGAGGCCGACGTCGAACGTGGTGCCGCCGGTGTCGCACACGATCGCGTCGCCGCCGAGCTTCTCGATCGTGGTGTAGGCCTGGCCGGCGACCGGCGCCATGGCGGGCCCGGATTTCAGCATCTGCACCGGACGCGTGGCGACCTCCGAGACGTGCTGGCAGCCGCCGGCCGACGTACCGATGAGGAGCTCGCCGGCAAAGCCGCCGGCGCGCAGATCCTCCTCCATCTGCCGCAGGTGCTGCTGCATCAGGGGTTTCAGCGAGGCGTCGACCGCGGTGGTCGAGGCGCGGCGATATTCGCGCACGATCGGGATCAACTGGTGCGACAGCGTGAAGGGAACGCCGGGCAGCTCCGCGTCGAGGATGCGGGCGATCGCCTGCTCGTGGGTACTGTTGGCGATCGACCACAGGAGGCTCACCGCCACCGCTTCGAACTTGCGTTCCTTCAGCGTGCGCACGACCTCGCGCGCCTGGGCCTGGTCGAGCGGCCGCACCACGTTGCCCTGCGAGTCGATGCGCTCGTCGATCTCGAACGTGTAGCGGCGCGGGATATAGGGCGGCGGGTAGTCGTAAGAGTAGTCGTGCGGGTCGTACTTGCCGCCTTCCTTGAGCACCAGGATGTCGCGGAAGCCGCGCGTGGTGAGAAACGCGGTCTTGGCGGTCGACTGCGTGACCACCGCGTTGGTGGCGCGCGTGGTGCCGTAGATCAGCATGTCGGTCTTGCGGAGCAGCGCATCGCCCGACAGCTTGCACTCTTCTGCCGCCACCTCGATCGCAGCCCGCATGCCGTCGAAGATGCGCTGCGGCGTGGTCAGCGCCTTGCCGATGGCGCGAATGCCGCGCCCGTCCGCCACCACCACGTCGGTGAAGGTGCCTCCGGTGTCGACCGATATGCGATAGCCCATCTGGCTGCGTCTTCCCGGTGATTGCCCAGGGTGCATTTCAGATCACTCTTTCCTAAAGGTCAACTTTCCCGCCTGTGGGGAAATGATCGCAGGAACACGCGCGGCAATATGGGCCCTATCGCGGGAGCTCGATCGCGCGCGCCAGCCGTTCGGCGATCGCTGCCAGCGCCCAATCGCTGCCCGGGGCGCCGATCAGCATCAGCCCGAGCGGCAGGCCGGACGGCGCAATCGCGACCGGGACCGAGACGATCGGCCCGCCCAGCGCCGTGAATGGGATGATGAAACGCGGATCGCCGGTCTTCATACCGGCCGGCGCCGCGTCGGGCGCTGCGGGGAAAATGAGCGCGTCGATGTCCTGCATCGCCATCCAGAACTGGCCTGCTGCGACGTCGAGCGCGCCCAATGCCTGTTCGTACGTGGCCGCTTCGATCGCATGTCCGCGCTGCACCGCCTCGCGCAACGCCGGCGTCACGTCGCGCTCGCTTGCGAGCGTCGGATGCGCCCGCGCCATCTCGTACTCGGTGATGGTCTTGTGCCAGGCGATGATGTCGCTGAAGGGTGTTGTCGTCCGGCGCCGTTGAATGTCCACGCCGGCGTCCCGCAGTTTCACGACCGCCGTCTCGCTCGATTGGGCAACCGCGGCGCTCGCGCTCTCCAGGGTCGCATCCTCGATCAGACCAATCCTGATCCGGCCATCCGGCATGCGGCGGTGAAGATAAGGCGGAATGAGCACTTGCGCGGCGGCGGCCGCATCCGCCACGCGGTACCCGAAGACTCCAACCGTATCGAAAGACGGCGAGAACGGCACCACGCCGAAGCTCGACCAGGCGCGTGTGCTCGGCTTGAACGCCGCGATACCGCAATAGGCCGCGGGCCGGCTGACCGATCCGGCGGTCTGGGTGCCGAGGCTGAGCGGCACCATGCCGGCCGCGACCACGGCTGCGGGCCCGGCGCTCGATCCGCCCGGCGTATGCGCCAGGTTCCACGGATTGCGGGTCGGCGGCGGCCCGTCGAAATAGGCGAATTCGGTGGTGTGCGCCTTGCCGAGCACGATGGCGCCTGCCGCGCGCAGCTGCGCCACGATCTGTGCGTCGATCGTCGCGGCGGGCGCGTGCGCGCGCGTCGCGCTGCCCGCGCGGGTGGGCAGGCCCGCGACGTCGATCACGTCCTTGACGGCGACGAGAACGCCGGTCAGCGGTCCGCGTATCGTGCCGGCGCGCAGTTCGTCATCCAGCAGCTCCGCCTGGGCCCACGCCGCTTCGCGCTCGATCACGCACCAGCCTTGCACCTGCTGCTCGACCGCATCGATCCGGTCCAGGCTTATTTCCAGCTCGTCGTCGATTCTGCGCTCGCCGGCGGCAATGTTGATGGCGATATCAAGGATCGCGCCCGGGTCGCCGACCAGCGGGACCGCGCTGCCTGAGCCGACGTTCCTATCGTCCATGGGGCATCAGGCGGGCTCAGGTCAGCTTTTGCACGGCCGCCAGCAAGGCGATCCCGGCTGCCATGATGCCGCCGAGCCGCACGGTCAGGCGCAGCGTCTGGGCATCGATTTTCCCCTCCAGCCGCGTCTCGATCGCCTCGATCTTTGATTCCAGCAACTGCTTAGCCGCCTGAAGGGCGGCTTGAGATGCCGCAATCTTTCCCTCCAAAAACTGCACGGCATTTTGGACTGTTGCCTGAAGGTCGGTCTTGGTGACCAGCTCGCCCATGACGAAATCCCGTGCGGCCTCGGCGTGGGCTTCCGCCTGTTGCTGCGGAACCCCGGCGTCGCGCAAGCGCTTGGCGTACCCAAGCGTGTCCATAGCGTAGACCATGCGGGTGCTCCATGTGAGCGGGTCGGGAAAAGAAAAGCGGTCCGGCAAAGAGGAAAGAACAAATAGAGAACAAAAGCCAAAGGGAGTCAAGCCAATAGCGGCCAGTCGAAGCGACCAATGAGCATCGAATGGTCTCTACCGCCGCGATATGATCCTGCCGCCCATCGGCAGCATTCCGTCACGGGAGACCGTCATGCCCGACTATGATCTTGCAATCCGCGGCGGCACCGTCGTCACCGCGAGCGATACGGTCCGCGCCGACGTCGGCGTGCGTGCGGGCCGCATCGTCGCGGTCGCCGACCGCATCGAGGGAGCGGCACGCGAGATCGACGCGTCCGGCCTCCTGGTGCTGCCGGGCGGCATCGACAGCCATGTGCATCTGGCGCAGCCGGCGTTCGGCGGCCCCAAGATGGCGGACGATTTCCTCTCCGGCACGCGCTCGGCGATCGCCGGCGGCAACACGACGGTGCTCCCCTTCGCGCTGCAGCCGCGCGGCGCCAGCCTGCGCGCCAGCGTGATGGACTATCACAAGGAAGCCGACGGCCAGTGCCTGGCGGATTACGGCTTCCACCTCATCATCACCGACCCGTCGGCGAGCGTGCTCGGCCAGGAGCTTCCGGCGCTGGTGGAGGACGGCTACTCGTCGTTCAAGGTGTTCATGACCTATGACGACCTGGTGCTCAACGATCGCCAGCTGCTCGACGTGTTCGAATGCGCGCGCGGCTGCGGTGCGCTGGTGATGGTGCATTGCGAGGGCTACGACGCCATCAAGTTCATGACCGAGCGGCTGGAGCAGGCGGGCAAGACCGCGCCCTATTATCACGCGGTGTCGCGTCCCGAGCTGGTCGAACGCGAGGCGACCCATCGGGCGATCAGCCATGCCGAGCTCACCGACGTGCCGATCATGGTCGTGCACGTCTCCGGCCGCCAGCCGATGGAGCAGATCCGCTGGGCGCAGCAGCGCGGTCTCAAGGTCTACGGCGAGACCTGTCCGCAATACATCGCGCTCACCGCCGACGACCTCAAAGGCCTCAACATGGACGAGAGCGGCGGCAAATACGTGTGCTCGCCGCCGCCGCGCGACCGCGCCAGCCAGGATGCGATCTGGGAAGGAATCGAGCAGGGCGTGTTCCAGACCTTCTCGTCGGACCATTGCCCGTTCTATTACGAGGGCCAGCAGGGCAAGAAGAACCCGAAGGCGCGCACCTCGTTCCGCTGGGTGCCGAACGGCATTCCCGGGGTGGAGACGCGGCTGCCCATCCTGTGGAGCAAAGGTGTCGCCGAGGGGCGCATCACGGCGAACCAGTTCGTGGCCCTGACCTCGACCAATCACGCCAGGATGTACGGGCTCTATCCGCGCAAGGGCTCGATCGCCGTCGGCTGCGATGCCGACATCGTGCTGTGGGACCAAAACCGCAGGGAAACGATCCGCCAGGAGATCCTGCACCACGGCGCCGACTACACACCATACGAGGGCCTCGCCGTCACCGGCTGGCCGGTGATGACGATCCTGCGCGGCAAGGTGGTTGCCGAGGAGGGGAAGATCCTGGGTGAGCCGGGCGACGGCAGCTTCCTCAAACGCGGACTGTCGCCCTACGCGGCGCCGTAGGGCTTCCCGTCGCGGCGCCTCACATTGCCGGCGTCAAGGAAATCTCAAGAGAAAATCATCGCTGTCTGAAAAGCGTCCGGCCGCTCCTCGGACACCAAGCAGGTGCCGGTGCAGCCACGGGTCCGGTGCGCCGTTTTGCCGCGCGCCGCCCCGGTGCGTGACATCGCTCGGGATCGCATCGCGGCGCGGGCAGGATGCCCGTCGAGCAGGGACTGCATAGCGACCAAAAGGAGTGACAGCCGTGGCCTATAACGCCGTTGGTACGAATGGAAATGATACGCTGAACCGGTCCGGCGACAGCGGTCCCGGCAATATCCTCGGACTCGCCGGCGACGACAGCATCCTCACGGGATCGGGGCTGGCCGATGTCGCCGCCGACTCGGGGAACGACATCATCATTCTCCAGACCGGCAACACCGGCACCGTGCACGGCGGAACCGGGAACGACAGCATCTGGGACGTGACCCGGCTGATCGGCTCGATGGTCCTGTTCGGCGACGATGGCGCCGACTCGATCAACATCAACGCCGCCACGCCACAGACCATCGTGAGCGGCAACGATGCGACGGACGGTTCCGACAGCATCCGTACCGGCGGCGGCGCCGACATCGTCTTCGGCAACGGCGGCGACGATACGATCAACGGCTTCGCCGGCGACGACACGCTGATCGGCGGGGTCGGCAACGATTGCCTCTACGACGGCATCAGCAGCGATCTCGTCTTCGCCAACGAGGGTAACGACACCATCAGCGTCTATGCCGGCAACGACACCGTCTACGCCGGGCAAGGCAACGACTCGGCGATCGTCGGCCCCCTTGGTCCCAACGCCGGGACCCCGATCTATTACATGAACGAGGGCAACGACACGCTCCTCGGAGCGGCCAGCGTGTTTGCCATGACGGTGGTGGGCGGCAACGATTTCCTCGACGGCCACGACGACCTGTACACCGGCAGCGGCAACGATCTCGTCTTCGGCAACGGCGGCAATGACGAGATCAACGCCGGCAACGGCGCCAACACCGTGGTCGGCGGGTACGGCACCGACAACGTCCTCGGTGGCGGCGGCGGCGACTTGATCTTCGGCAACGAGAGCAACGACACAATCAACGGCGGCGGCGGTACGGGCAGCGACACGGTGTTCGCCGGCCTGGGCGACGACACGGTGTTCACCGGCGGCGGCCGCGACACCATCGCCGGCAACGAAGGCAACGACACGATCCGCGGCTATCGGAACGTCGACACGATTTCCGGCGGCAGCGGCAGCGACCTGTTCGTCTACCGGCAGGCGGAGGAAGACGGCGACGAGGTCGTCACCGGATTGGTCGAATTCATCACCGACCTGAACTGGGCGGAGGACCGCTTCCAGACCAGTCTCTCGATGGACGTCGCGGGCGATGTCGGCGCTGTCAACGCAGGCAACTTGGCGCTCGCCGCCACGGTGGCGATCTCGTCGCTCGCCCTGGGAGGCGGCCTCGGCGGTCGGCAGGCGGCAGCCCAGTTCACGTTCAACGGCCGCACCTATCTGGCGATCAATCAGGACACCGGCCTCAACACGCTCACGTTCGACGACGGCTACGACCTCCTGCTCGACATCACCGGCGCGACTGGAACCATCAGCACGAGCAACTTTGTCTGACGAAAAGCCGCTCGGCTTGCCCATCGAGAGACGGGACACCCACATAGAGGACTGACAGCCATGGCCTATACGGTGACCGGTACGGCCGGAAATGATACGCTGAACCAATCGTCCGACGCCGGTCCCGGCACCATCGTCGGGCTCGCCGGCGACGACTGCATCTTGGCGGGGTCGGGTCTCATCGCCGTCGCCGGCGATTCCGGCAATGACACGATCCGGGTGCAGGCCGGCAATACCGGCACCGTCACCGGCGGCACCGAAAATGACAGCATCTATACCGTCGTCACCGCCCCGGCGGGCTCGATGGTTCTGTTCGCCGGCGACGGCGCCGACACCGTCTACATGGTCTACGCCGACGCCGGGCAGACAATTCTGGGGGGCAACAACGCGGCCGACGGCGCCGACTCCCTCGTCGGCGGCATCGGCAGCGACCTGATGTTCGGCAACGGTGGCAACGACGCCATCAACAGCCACTATGGCCACGATACGCTGGTCGGCGGCTTCGGCGACGATCAGCTTCTGACCTCAGGAGATGCTTTCGACAATCTCGTTTTCGCCAACGAGGGCAACGATACGGTCGTGGTCGACAGCGGCAACGACACCGTGTTCGGCGGTCTCGGCAACAACTCGCTGTGGGGTCACCACGAGCCCCAGGACCACATTCGGTATTTCGGCAACGAAGGCGGAGACTCGATCAACCTTAGAAACAGCAGCGGCGCCCTCACGATCCTCGGCGGCAACGACTCGGCGGACGGCGGCGATTCCGTCATGTCCGGCACCGGAGCCGACTTCATCTTCGGCAACGGCGGCGACGACACGCTCATCCCCGACGTCGGCGACGACACCGTGGTCTGCGGTTTCGGCAGCGATTCCATCTTAGACGAAGGCGGCGGCAACCTCGTCTTCGGCAACGAGGGCAACGATACGTGCATCGTCCTCCCGTTATTCGGCAGCGGCACCGTATTCGGCGGTCTCGGCAACGATTCGATGCACATGATCGGTGCCGCGGCGGGAGGCGCCGACAGCCTGCAGGGCAATGAAGGCAACGACACCCTCTACGGCGGCGGCAACATCGACACGCTCGCGGGCGGCAGCGGCAACGACGTGTTCTCCTACCTGAACGCCCACGATGACGGCAACAACGCGGCCGGCGGCGGGCCGGTCGAGCGCATCATCGATCTGAACTGGGCCGAGGACAGGCTCCAGGCCCTCAATGCCGTCGCCTTTGCGGCCGACACCGGGACCGGAACCGGCGCCACCCTGAACGCCGCCGCCGCCGGCGCCATCGCCGCCGCCTTTGCGCTCAACGGCAGCCAGAACGTCAACGTCGCGGCGCAGTTCACGTTCAACGGCCGCACTTTCGTGGCGATCAACCAGGATACGACCTACGCCGCATTCGCCGATGCGGGCGACCTGCTCATCGACATCACCGGGGTAACCGGGGCGATTGCTGCGACTAGGTTCATCTGACGATCGTCGCTCGTCTCGCCGCCTTAGCTCCACAGCGGCGCGAGGATCTCCGCCGCACCGGGGCCGAAGAAGCGGCCGATCTCGTCGAGGGTCAGCCGCGGCCGGATGCGGCGCGCCTCGGCCAGCGCGTGCCGCGCGTCCTCGGGCCGCTCGAGCTTCGCCGCGGCCCAGGCGGTGACGACACGCGAGGCATAGAGCCGCGCGTCGCGCCGGGAGGCGGCGGTCGCCTCGGCCAGCGCGTCCTCGAGCCGGCCGACGCGCACCATCGCACTGGCCAGGATCATGCCCCAGAACGCCAGGCGAAAGTCGCGCGGGCTCAGTCGCATGCCGAGCCGCATGTTCTCGATTCCCCGGTCGAGCTCCTGCAGGTTGATCTGTGCGGCGCCGAGCGATACGCGCGCCTGCGCATTGCTCGGGTCGAGTTCCACGGCCCGCTCGAGCAGCTCGCAGCCGCGCTTCACGTCGCCCAGGTCGGACAGCGCGCAGCCGGAAAGGCCGAGCACGTCGGAGTCGTTCGGGTCCATGGCGACGGCGCGCTCGGCCTCCGCGAACGCCTCCCGGTGCGTCGCGGCGGCATCGCCGATCAGGAACAGGCTTGCGCCGAACGTGCTGATACGTGCAAGCAGCGCGCGCGCCAGCGCAAACCCCGCGTCGACGAGGATCGCCTGGCGCAGCTGTTCGATCGCTTCGGCCACGGTCTCTTCGTTCAATCCTCCGAGCGCGATGGCGCCGAGCGCTCGCCGATAGTGCGACCAGGCATCGACGCTGTCGGTTCGCCGCCGCCGGATGATCGACAGTTCCGCCTTGGTCAACGCCGGCTCCAGCTCGGCGATGATCTCGCGGGCGATCTGGTCCTGCAGGTCGAGCGTGTCGCCGCGCGCGACGTCATAGCGCGCGGCCCACAGCTGGGTGCCGGTGTCCGCCTCGATCAGTTGCGCGGTGAGACGCACGCGCCCCGACGAGCCGCGAACGGTGCCGGTCACGACGTAACGCACGCCGAGCTCCATCCCGACCCGCCGGACTTCGGCCGACATCGGCCGGTAGATGAACGAGGAGGCGCGGGCGATGACGAAGAAGCCGGGCACCCGCGCCAGCAGCGCGATCACGTCCTCGACGAGCCCGCTCGCCAGGAGCTCGAGCGCGCGGTCCTCCGACAAGTTTTCGAACGGCAGCACCGCGATCGACGGCCGATCGACGATCGGCGACGGCAGCGGGACGATGCTCGGGCTGTCGTCCGGGCGTTCGGCGTCGCCGGCGGAGGGCTCGGCCTGCTCGCGCACCTCCGCGACGAAGCGGATGCCCCTGCGCGCTGCCGTGCGGATGAACCGCTGTTGTTTGCCGTCGTCACCGAGCGCGCGGCGGGCGGCGTTGATGCGGGTTGCAAGCGTCGACTCCGAGACGATACGGCCGCTCCACACGTCGGCGATGAGGTCGTCCTTGCTGACGAGGCGCTCGCGATTGCGGACCAGGTAGAGCAGCAGGTCGAACACCTGGGGCTCCATCGGCACGACGACGCCGCTGCGCCGGAGCTCGCGCCGGGCCGGATCGAGAACGTGGCCTCCGAACTCAAAAGGCACGATTGCACTCCAGTTCGCGTTGCGGCGTCGCGCACCCCTCGAGACCTCCGAGGGTCGACGAAATCTCAAGAAACAATCAAGGCCGCCTCAAGAGTATTCAGCCCGTCCGCACCGACAAAGCAAGTGCAGTGAGGGAAATCGCGGGCGCCGCCGCAGGCGCGCCCATCGACTGGATTCCCGGACGCCGTGCACGGAGGACTTGTCATGTCGATCGTATCGACCCGCATCGCGCGCGGGACGCTGGCACTTCGGCGCAGACCCATTCTGCTCGCCGCGGCAGGCGGCCTCCTGGCCGGCCTGGTCGCATTCGCCGGCTCGCAGGTCATTCAAGCCTTGCCCGATGACGTTGCGGCTTCCCTGGTGCACCCTGTCCGCTACCAAACGGTACCGCCGCAGGGCTGTGTCGACGAACTGAGCGCCATGTGCCTGACTGCCTGGGTTGCGGGCGAGCGGCAGACGGACAACGCGTCCGTCCCGCGCCAGATCGGCGACGGCCTGGCTGAGAATTCCTGGGACTTCAGCGCGGTCGACGGCGTGCCCGGGTTCGGGCCGCTCGATCCCGCGGCTGCCGGGCGCTGAATGATCCGCACACCGGATGATGCGGGCCGACGGTGGGCAGCTCGTCGGCCTTGGTCCCCAACCCTCGAGACATCTTCACCCTGAACACCCGCCGCATGGCGCGCAACCTGGGAGTTTGAACATGGCGTATAATATGACAGGTACGACTGGAAATGATACGTTGAACCAGGCCGGCGAGGCCGGTCCCGGCACCATCGTCGGCCTCAGCGGCAACGACTGCATCCTGGTCGGCTCGGGCCTCGCGACCGTCGCCGGCGACGCCGGCAATGACACCGTGGTGCTGCAGGCCGGCAATACCGGCACCGTCAATGGCGGTATCCAGAACGACAGCATCTTCGCCGCCGGCGCGATCGGCCCAATGGCGCTGTTCGGCGCCGACGGGGCCGATACCATCAACGTGTCGAATGCGGTCGTCGGGCAGATTATCCTGGGCGGCAACGACTCGACCGACAACGCCGATTCGATCCTGGCCGGCTCGGGAAGCGACCTCGTGTTCGGCAACGGCGGCGAGGATACGCTCGTAGCGAGAATGGGCGAGGATACGCTGATCGGCGGGTTCTCCAATGACAGCATCGTGTCGTCGCTCGGGGCTTTTGCCGATCTCGTGTTCGCCAACGAGGGGAACGATACCGTCACGGCGGACAACGGATTCGACACCGTGTTCGGCGGCCGGGGCGATGACTCGCTGTTCGGCCGCTATGACGCCGGCAACAACCCGCTCTACTTCGGCAACGAAGGGGCGGACACGATCAGCATCTACGAGGGCAGTGGCAACGTCACCGTGCTCGGCGGCGCGGATTCGGCCGACGGCAGCGACCGCATCCTCACCTGGATCGGCGCCGATTTCGTGTTCGGTCACGGCGGCGCCGATACGATCAGCACCCAGGCGGGCGACGACACGGTAGTCGGCGGCGTCGGCAACGATTACGTAACCGACGGCTCCGGCAACAACATCCATTTCGGCAACGAGGGCGACGACTTGCTTGCGATTTTCGGTGCCGAGGGCAACAACACCATGTTCGGCGGCCAGGGGAACGACTCGATCCGCGGGCTCCAATTGAGCAACAGGGCCGCGGACCTGATGCTGGGCAATGAAGGGAACGACACCTTCTTCGGCGGGGCGGATGCCGACACGGTCACGGGGGGCAGCGGCAACGACCTGTTCACCTATGCCAACACCTACGACGACGGCAACCGCGCCGCCAGTGGCGGTCCGATCGATCTTATCACCGACGTGAACTGGGCGGAGGACAGGTTCCGCATCGCCTTCACGACGATCGGCTTTGCAAGCGACGTCGGCGCGCTGGCGGGCGGCAGTCTGACCAGCGCCGCGTACGAGGCGATGCACCTGGCCCACAGGCTCGCGGGCGGACCGGCCGCGGGAGGAGCGGCTCAGTTCACATTCGAGGGCCGCACCTACCTGGCGATCAACATGGATACGAGGTTCGACGAGTTTGACGACGCCGGCGATCTGCTGATCGACATCACCGGCGCTACCGGGACGATCACCACGAGCAACTTCGGCTGACGCCCCGGCCGAGCGGACACGAGGCGCCGGGCCTCTCCCTCCCGGCTCCTCCTCGCCTCCCCCGCCCGGCCCCCTCGGCGGGGGAGGCCTCTTTGGCGAGCGGGTTTTGACTGAACGCGCCGACAAGCGCTCGCAAGGCCGTGCGTCAACACAGAAAGACCCTCAGCCCCAAAGCGCGCCCAGGGCTTCCGCCGCATCCGGACCGAAGAAGCGGCGGATCTCGTCGAGGCTGAGCCGTGGCCGGATGCGGCGCGCCTCGGCGAGCGCATGCCGCGCCTCCTCGCTCCGTCCGAGCCTCGTCATCGACCAGGCGGCGACGACGCGCGAGGTGTAGAGCCGGGAGTCGCGACGCGAGGCGACGGCGGCCTCGGCCAGCGCTTCCTCCAGGCGGCCGGCGCGAACGAGGCCCTTGGCCAGGACCATGCCCCAGAATGCCAGGCGGAAATCGCGCGGGCTCAGCCGCATCCCGAGCCGCATGTTCTCGCTTCCCCGGTCCAAATCCTTCAACCGTATCTGTGCGGCGCCGAGCGCGACGCGCGCCTGTGCATTGCTGGGATCGAGCTCGACCGCGCGCTCGAGCAGTTCGCAGCCACGCTTTACGTCGCCGAGAGAGGAAAACGCGCAACCCGCATAGCCGAGCACGTCGGAGCCATTGGGATCGATGGCGACTGCACGCTCTGCCTCGGCGAAGGCGTTCCGCTTCACAGCGGCACAGTCGCCGAGCATGAACATGATTGCGCCGAATGTGCTGAACAGCGCCAACATGGCGCGCGCCAGCGCAAACTCGGGGTCGGCGAGGATGGCCTTGCGCAGGTGCTCGATGGCTTCGCCGAGCGAGTCCTCGTTCCATCCGCCGAGCGCAATGGCGCCGGACGCCTGGCGGAATTGCGACCAGGCGTCGATGCTGTCGGTCCGGCGCCGCCGGATGATCGACAGTTCCGCCCTCGTCAGCGCCGGCTCCAGCTCGGTGATGATCTCGCGGGCGATCCGGTCCTGCAGCTCGAGCGTGTCGCCGCGCTCGACGTCGTAGCGCGCGCCCCACAGCTGGGTGCCGGTTTCCGCCTCGATGAGCTGCGTGGTGACGCGCACGCGCCCCTCCGAGCCGCGAACGCTGCCGGTGACGACGTAGCGGACACCGAGCTCCATCCCGACCTGCCGGAATTCCAACGACATCGGCCGGTAGACGAACGAGGACGCCCGCGCGATGACGAAGAAGCCGGGCACGCGCGCCAGCAGCGCGATCACGTCCTCCACGAGCCCGTCGGCCAGGAACTCGAGCGTGCGGTCGTCCGACATGTTTTCGAACGGCAGCACGGCGATCGACGGTCGGTCGACGATCGGGGCCGGGAGCGCAGCGATGCCAGAACAATCATCCTTGCGTCCGACGTTGCCTGTAGCAGCCGCCGGCTGCTCACGCACCTGCCCGACGAAGCGAATGCCTTTGCGCGCTGCCGTGCGGATGAAGCGCTGCTGCTTGCCGTCGTCGCCGAGGACGCGGCGGGCGGCGTTGATGCGGGTGGCGAGCGTGGACTCCGAGACGATGCGGCCGTTCCACACGCCGGCGATGAGGTCGCCCTTGCTGACCACGCGATCGCGATTGCGAATCAGGTAGAGCAGCAGGTCGAAAACCTGCGGCTCCATGGGTACGACGGCGCCCATGCGCGTGAGCTCGCGTCGGGCCGGATCGAGAATGTGGCCTTCGAACTGCAGCAGCACTTGAGCGCCCCTGTGGCGTCCGTTGGACGCACCCAGCCGCCGGAATGATCAAGGACTCAAGGAAACGTGACGGCGCATCACGTAAGCTTCAAAGAAAGTTGACTGGTGTCGCGGCGCAATCCGTGGCGGATATGGTCAGCGATCGCGTGCGGGCGCGTTGTGCAGCCACGCCACAGGGCGTGGTGCCCCGGCCGCCCGCAATAGTCACGCCCTATCGGGCAGAGCGTCCCGGACCGACTCGCGATCGTCCGCGCAACGCGACATCACGGCGCGTATTCGGGGCGCTTCGGCGTGAACACGTCGAGATTGAGCACCGGCTCTTCGCCGAGCACCTCGCCCCAGTGGGTCACGTTGGGCGGAATCACCACGAGGCCGCCCGGCCCGAGGTCGTGCGATTCGTCGCCGATGAAGAAGCGCATGCGGCCAGACACGATATAGGCGATCTGCTCGTGCGGATGGCTGTGCGGCCGCGGCTCGTGGCCCGGCATGAGCCGATGCAATGCGACGGTGGCGCCGCTGCCGGAGAATGCCTTCTGCTCGACCCCCTGGCGGATCAGCTTCCATTCGGTCGTGCTCCAGTCGATCTTGTGAATGTCCATGAGGGTCCTCTCTTTCGCTATTTGGCGGAGGTTAGCAGGCCGGTCGGCCGGAAGAACAGGAACAGGAGGAGGATCGATAGGGCGGCAACGTTCTTCGAGGCGGCGCCGAGGAACACGACCGCCAGCGCCTGGGCGATGCCGAGCAGGATGCCGCCGGCGAGCGCCCCGAGCGGACGGCCGAAGCCCCCGACGATCGCCGCGATGAAGCCCGAGATCGCGTAGGGCACGCCGACGTTGAACGCGGTGTATTGGGTCGGGGTGATCAGCACGCCGGCGAGCGCGCCGAGCGCGGCGCTGAGCGCGAACGAGAGCGCCAGCATGCGCGACACCGAGATGCCCATGAGGGCGGCGGCTTCCCGGTTGATCGAGCAGGCACGCATCGCCTTGCCGGTCTTGGTGGAGGAGAAGAACCAGGCGAGGAGAACGATCGACAGCGCCGAGAAGCCGACGATCCACAGGAACTGGTAGCTGATCGCGAGGCCCGCGATGCGCAGCGGTGGGTGGTCGGTGAACATCGGAAGCGTGCGTGGCTGGTCGCCGGCGACGATGAGGGTGAGGCGCTCGATGACGATCTGCGCCGCCAGCGTCGCCAGGATCATCACGAACATGGTGCTTTGCCGGTTCCACAGCGGCCGCACGACGATGCGTTCCAGCAGGATGCCGAGCCCGGCGACCAGCCCGATGGCGAGAATTGCGGCGAGCGGCAGCGGAAGGCCAAATCGGTTGAGCGCGACGTAGGCGACCATGCCGCCGAGCATCACGAACGCCCCCTGGGCGAAATTGACGATGCCGCTGGCGTTGTAGATGACGCAGAAGCCGATGCCGATGAGGCCGTAGATGCAACCCACCGCGATACCGCTGGCGATCGACTGGGCGGTGAGCTCAAGCATGCGCGGCCTCCGTGGTGCCGAGGTAGGCGGCGATCACGTCGCGGTTCTGCCGCACCTCGCTCGGCGTTCCCTCGGCGATCAGGCGACCGAAGTCGAGCACCGCGATGCGCGCGGCCACCGTCATCACCAGGCTCATGTCGTGCTCGATCAGCAGCACCGCCGTGCCGCCGTCGGCGATCTGCCGCAACAAGGCGGCGAGCCGGGTCGTCTCGTCGCGATTGAGGCCCGCGGCCGGCTCGTCGAGGAGGAGCAGCCGGGGCTCGGCGGCGAGCGCGCGGGTGATCTCCAGGAGCCGCTTCTGGCCGTACGGCAGCACCGCGGCGAGCGTGTCGGCCTGCGCCGAGAGCCCGACCCTGTCCAGCAGGCGCCGCGCCGTCGTCTCCACGGCGGCCTCGACGTGCGCCGCGCGGTACGGCGTCAGCGCCGTCAGCAGGCCGCCCCTGGTATGCAGGTGGCGCCCGACCTTCACGTTCTCCAGCACGGTGAGGTCGTCGAACAGGTGGGCGAGCTGGAAGGTCCGCACCAGGCCGCGCCGGGCGATCGCCTCTGGCGCCAGTCCGGTGATGTCGTCTCCCGCCAACAGCACGTGGCCGGCGCTCGGTGCGTCGAAGCCGGAAATGACGTTGAACAATGTGGTCTTGCCGGCGCCGTTCGGCCCGATGATGGCGGTGATGCCGTGCGCGGCGATATCGAGCGAGATGTCGTCGACGGCGACGAGGCCGCCGAAGCGGCGCGTCACGCGATCGAGGCGCAACGTGCTCATGCGTTGCGTCCTTTCCAGGACCGCAATTGCGACAGCGACGCCAGCCCGCCTGGCGCGAAAATGAGAATGACGATCAGCGCGGCCCCATAGGCGAGATCCTGGTAGTCGCTGAAGGTGCGGAACGTTTCCGGCAGCAGGATCACGATCAGCGCGCCCAACGTCGCGCCCGCAATGGTGCCGATGCCGCCCACGTAGAGCATGGTGAACGCCAGTACCACCATGTGCAATCCGTACACCTCGGGGCTCACGAACCCGACCGCGTGCACGAACAGCGAGCCGGCGGCGCCGGCGTAGAAGGCCGAGATCAGGAAGGCGATGAGCTTGTAGCGCGCGACGTCGATGCCGAGCGCCCGGGCCGCGTCCTCGCTGCCCGCGATGGCAGCGAATGCGCGCCCGAGCCGGGAGCGGCGGATGCGCGCCGCCGCGAGCACCGCGATGGCCGCGAGGATCATGAGCAGCACGAGCAGGCCGCGGTCGGACGTCACCGTCCAGCGCCCGATGCCGAGCGGAGGGATCCCGGAGATCCCCATGTAGCCCTGGGTGACCGACTGCCATTGCACCGCCACTTCGTAGACGATCAGGCCGATCGCCAAGGTCGCCATGGCGAGGTAGTGGCCGCGCAGCCGCAGGGTCGGATAGCCGACGACCAGCGCACCGCCGAGCGCCCCGGCGAGGCCGAGCGCGGCGGCCGGCAGCGGCTCCCATCCGTGGTTGGCGGTGAGCACCGCCGACGTGTAGCCGCTGATCGCCGCGAACGCATTGTGGCCGAAAGAGACCTGGCCCGCGTAGCCCATGAAGACATTCAGCCCGGTGACGAAGATCGCGTAGATGGCGGCGAAGTGCAGGACGGCGATCAGGTAGCCGCCGGTGATGAACACATAGACGACCAGCGCGCCCGCGAGGCCCCACAGCGCGAGCAGCGGCGCGTTGCGCCGCGCCTCAGCCCAGATAGAAGCGGGCGAGGTCATCGTGCGAACCGACAGTGCGGGGATCGATCTCGGCCGCGATGGCGCCGACCGCCATGAGGTAGGCCCGGCGCGCCAGCTTGAGCGCGAGCGGTGCCTTCTGCTCGACCAGCACGATGGGCAGGCCCTCGCGGTTGAGGTCGCCGAGCTTTTGCAGGATCTCCTCCACCACACGCGGCGCCAGGCCGAGCGAAGGCTCGTCGAGGAGGAGCAGCTTCGGCTCCGCCATCAGGGCGCGGCCGACTGCCAGCATCTGCTGCTCGCCGCCCGAGAGCGAGCCCGCCACCTGCGTGAGCCGCTCCTTGAGGCGGGGGAAGAGCGACAGCACGCGCTCGTGCCGCCGTGCGAACTCCGCCTTGTCGCGCTTGAGCAGATAGGCGCCGAGCTCCAGGTTCTCGGCGACCGTCATCGGGCCGAAGATGCCGCGCCCCTCGGGGACGAGCACGAGCCCGAGCGCCGCGGCGGCGGTCGGGTTGCGGCGGGGAACGTCGCGCCCGCGAAAGCGCACGCGTCCTTCGGTCGGCACCAGCCCCATGAGCGCCCGCATCAGGGTCGACTTGCCGGCGCCGTTCGGGCCGAGCACGGCGACCAGCTCACCCTCCTCGACGTGCAGGTCGACGTGCCGCAGGGCTTCGACGTGGCCATAACGCGCCGACAGCCCCTCGACCGCGAGGACGCCTGCTGGTGTCGCGCCCGTCACTTCGCCACTTTGACCTGACCGTTCTGGATGGTTGCGAGCAGCAGCGGATTCTCGGTGAGGCCCTGGTGGTTGCCGGCGGAGAAATGATAGACGCCCGTCGTCCCCTGGAAGCCGTCGATGGTCTCCAGCGCGTCGCGCACCTTCGGCCCGTCGAACGATTTCGCCTTCTCGATCGCGGCGGCGGTGAGTGCGATCGCGTCCCAGCCGCGACCGGCCCAGTTCGGATCGCGGTCGCCGTGCTTGGCGCGCCACGGCGTCAGGAACTTGCCGATCTCCTGTTTGAGGGCACCGTCGGCAAGCGCGTCGTAGACTTGGGAAGGCGAGGCGACGAAGAAGAACTTGTCGCCCAGGACCTCCGCCACCGGGCGGAACACCGCGAGGTCCTCGACGCTCGTCAGCATGAGCATGTCGAGGCCGAGCTGCTTGATGTTCTTGGCCGCCGTCAGCGTGGTGCCGCCCAGGCCGATCTTGAGCAGCGCGCGCGCGCCGGCCGCATGCATCTTCTGAATCTGTACGCTGAGATCGGCGTCGTCGGTCTTGTACTGCTCGATCCCGACGATCTCGAGGCCGTAGTCCGCGGCGACTTCTCCGCGACGCTCTTCTGCAGGTTGGCATAGGGAGACGGATCGTGCAGCACGCCGATCTTCTTAACCTGCGTCCGGTTCTTGAGATATTCGAGACGCGTCTCCACCTCGAAGCGCGGCGGCGGAAGGGTCGGTGAACGCCCATTTCACGTGGTCGGGCTGCTGCGGCAGGATCGAGCACAGCACCATCGGGATCTCGGCGCGCACCACGAGCGGGCGCCGGCGAAGTTTCCGGCCGACACGCAACCGCTGGCGAAGATGCTCACCTTGTCCGAGCTGATCATCTTGCGGTAGACGGTCACGGCCTCCTGCGGCTCGGAGCGGTTGTCCTCGACGACGAGCTCGAGCTTGCGGCCCATGATGCCGCCCTTGGCGTTGAACGCCGCGATGGCGATCTCGACGCCGTCGCGCCACCCCCGATCGACCGTCGCCGCATAACCGGTCAGGCCGGCCGACATGCCGATCTTGTAAACGGCCTGCGCCCGCGCGTCTGCGGCGAAGACCGACAGCGTGGCGGCGACTGCCATCGCTACCGGCGACAAACGAAGCCTGAACATGTTTCCTCCCTCGTGTCGGCGGCTTGGTTGTGCTCGATCAGACCACAGGCCTTGATCGAGTGAGCTCGCCCGTCATCTAATCAATACAACGAAAGTGACTATTGTAGTAAGAGACCAGTGCCCGCAGGAATGAGATCAAGGATGGCGCATTACGCCCTCGCCGTGGACATCGGTGGGACATTCACCGACGCGGTCCTGCGCAGCGCCGATGGCAGGACCTGGGTCGACAAGACCCTGACGACGCCGGAAAGCCTCGACGTCGGCTTCTTCCGGGCAGTGGACGATGTCCTGCGCAAGGCGGACATCGCGTCCGCCGACGTCACCGACGTGGTCGTGCATGCGACGACCGTGGTCACCAATGCGGTGATCGAGCGCAAGGGGCCGCGCACCGCGCTGCTGGTGACCGAAGGCTTCCGCGACATCCTGACGATCCGCGACGAGCATCGCTACGAGATGTTCGATCCGCAGATCGAATTTCCGCAGCCCCTGGTCCCGCGCGAGCTGACTTTTGGGGTTTCCGAGAGACGCATCGCGACCGGCGAGGTGGTGGCGCCCCTCGATGTCGCGCAAGCGCAGGAGATCGTCGCGGAGCTCGCGCGCAAGGACGTGGCCGCGGTCGCGGTCTCGTTCCTCAATGCCTATCTCAACCCGGCAAACGAGCAGGCGATGCGCGAGATCATCCGCGCCCGCGCGCCCGCCATGCACGTTTCGATCTCGTCGGACGTGGCGCCGCAGATCCGCGAGTATCCGCGTACGTCCACGGTGGCGATGAACGCCTATACGATGCCGATCACCGGGCCGTATCTCGAGGCGCTGCGGCGCGGCCTGAAGGAACGCGGCTTTCCCAACGATCCGCTGATCATGCTGAGCAATGGCGGCGTCATCGGGATCGACGTCGCCAGCCGGTATCCGGTGCGCATGGTGGAGTCGGGCCGGCGGCGGGCGCGCTGGCGGCTGCGTATTACGCCGAGGTGCTCGGGCTCGACCGGCTCCTCTCGTTCGACATGGGCGGCACCACCGCCAAGGCCTGCATCATCGAGGACCGTGCGCCGCTGGTGGTCGGCAATTTCGAGGTCGACCGCATCTATCGTTTCAAGGCCGGCAGCGGCCTGCCGGTTCTCATCCCGTCCGTCGACATGATCGAGATCGGCGCCGGCGGCGGCAGCATCGCGGCGGTCAGCGATCTCGGCCTGCTCAAGGTCGGCCCGCACAGCGCTGGCTCGGTGCCCGGCCCGGCCGCCTACGGCCGCGGCGGCGACAAACCGACGGTGACCGACGCGGATCTCGTGCTCGGCTACCTCGATGCCGACAATTTCCTCGGCGGCGACATGAAGCTCGATCGCGCGGCGGCCGAGCGGCAGCTCGCGAACCTCGCCGCGGCGCTCGGCACCTCGACCCAGGACGCGGCCGCCGGAATTTATCGTGTCGTGGCCGAAGCGATGACGGCTGCGGCGCGGGCGCATGCCATCGACCGCGGCGTCGACTATCGCGGGCTCCCGCTGTTCGCCTTCGGCGGGGCCGGGCCGGTGCACGCCTGCTACGTCGCCGAGCTGCTGGAGAGCCCGGTCGTCATCTTTCCGCCGCTCGCCAGCGTGCTTTCCGCCTTCGGCACGCTGGTGACGCCGCCGCGCCTCGATCTCGGGCGCGGGGCGCTCGCGCGTCTGTCCGTGCTCGACTGGCAAAAGGCCGACGCGATTCTCACCGGCCTGGTCGAAGACGCGGTGGGCGGCCTCGCCGGCGCCGGCTGCCGCCCCGCCGATGTCGGCTTTCGGTTCGGCGCCGACATGCGCTACTTCGGCCAGCAGAACGAGGTCACCGCCTGGTTCGATGCCGATCCGCGCGCGCGGCACGACGCGGCGTGGGCCCGCGAGACGTTCGAGGCCGCGTACGAGAGGCTGTACAGTATGCGGCTTCCCGACGTCGACGTGGAGGTCGTGAGCTGGCGGCTGATCGCCACCGGCGCTGCGCCGTCGCGCGACAGCGCGCCGGAGCTCGGCGCCAGCGCGGCGCGGCCGCACGCCGCCCGCAAGGCCCGCTTCGACGGCGACGACGTCGACACGCCGGTATACAGCCGGCGCACGTTGGCCAAAGGTCAGACGATCGCGGGGCCCGCCATCATCGAGGAGCGCGAGACCACCATTGTCATCCTGCCGGGATGGCGCGCGAAGGTCGATCCGACCGGATGCATCATGGCTTCTAGGGAGTAGCCGACATGGACGGCATCGAGCTCGAGATCGTCTGGAGCAATCTGATCAGCATCGTCAGCGAGCAGGCGAAGGCGCTGCAGCGCATCGCCTTCAGTCCGGTGGTGCGTGAGGCTGGCGATCTCGCCAACGCGCTGTTCGACCGCCAGGGCCGCATGGTGGCGCAGGCGGTGACCGGCACGCCCGGCCACATCAACTCGCTGGCGGCAGCGGGCAAGCATTTCGTCGCGGCCTTCCCGGCCGAGACGCTCGCGCCCGGCGATGTGCTGATCACCAACGATCCGTGGCTTTCGGCCGGCCATTTCTTCGATATCACCGTCATGCTGCCGGCCTATCACAAGGACACGCTGGTCGGCTTCTTCGGTTCGACCATCCATCACACCGACATCGGCGGCTACGGCGTCGGCGCCGGCGCGCGCGACGTGCACGAGGAGGGCCTGTGGATTCCCATGCTCAAGCTCTACCGGGCGGGGAAGCCGTGCGAGGTCCTGCACGAGATCATCCGTCGCAACGTGCGCACGCCGGACCACGTGTTCGGCGATCTTGCGGCGCAGGTGTCGAGCGGCCGGCTCGCCTGCAAGCGGCTGTCGGCATTGATCGACCGGCATGGCTATGACGACATCGATCGCGTCGCCGACGAGGTGATCGCGCGCTCCGAGCAGGCGACGCGCCAGGCAATCCGCCGGCTCAAGCCCGGTACATATCACGGCGAAAGCGCCTTCGACGTGCCCGGCGGCGAGGTGATCACCCTCAAGACGGCGGTGACCGTCGACACCGTCGACGGCTCGATCCTGATCGACTTCGCCGGCAGCTCGGGGCAAAGCCCCTATGGCATCAACGTGGTGATGAACTACACGCATGCCTACTCGACGTTCGCGGTGCGCTCCTGCCTCAACCCCGAGCTGCCGAACAACTACGGCAGCCTCGCGCCGATCAAGGTGGCGGCCCCGGAGGGCTCGATCGTCAACTGCCGCTACCCGGCGCCGGTCAATGCGCGGCATGTGGTCGGGATGTACGTGCCCATGCCGATCCTCAAGGCGCTCTATCACGTGATGCCGGACCGCGTGCTGGCGGAAGGCTCGGGCGCGGTGTGGACCATGCAGATCCAGGGCCAGTACGCGGACGGCTCGCCGTTCACCAGCGCCATGTTCAGCTACTCGGGCGGCATGGGCGCGCGGCGCACCAAGGGCGGGCCGTCGGCCACCTGCTATCCGACCGGCATCGCCGCCGTTCCGGTGGAGGTGATGGAAGCCTCCATGCCGATCGTGTTCGGCCGCAAGGAGCTGCGCGACGGCTCCGGCGGTGCCGGAGCATCGCGCGGCGGCGATGGACAGGTCATCAGTTGGCGCATGCGCACGAGCCACGACTGGCTCCTCAATGCGGTCACCAGCCGCACGACCCTTCCGCCGGAAGGCCTGGGCGGCGGCGGGCCCGGGGCCGCCGGACGGTTCCTGGTGAACGGCAAGCCGGTGAGCGAGGCGCGCAAAATGGTCATGCGCCCCGACGACGAGGTGGTTCTCGAAACTCCGGGCGGCGGCGGATACGGCTGATCGGACGCACCCTCGCGGTCATCTCGTCCATAGCCTCTGTCTCTGGACGTCCCTGAACAGAGGCCGCAATCCCTGCCACCGGCACGCCGGCTTCGGAACATTTCAGAAGGATTTAGGTTCACCCCAAGGCCCGCAGCTGTGCCGGGCGATGAGTGCCAGAACCGCCTTCCTGATGAGCCGCGGCGCGACGTGAGCCTGAGCGGCTGCAGCGCTCAGCGTTGCAGCAGCGGCGTGGTCCGCAGATTCTGGCCGGCCATGCTGATGTCGCGTTGGATGGCGCGGCGCGCGGCTCTGGCATCCCGGCGGCCCAGCGCGCGTACGAGCTCGACGTGGTGGCGGCCGTCCCATGTCACGCCCGGCGAGCTCTGGGCGAGATGCATGAACGGGCCGGCGCGCAGCCACAGCGCCTCGATCATCGGCATGATCACCCACGAGCGGGCGAGCGCATAGAGGGCGAAATGGAAACGCTGGTTGAGCGCCAGCACCTGCTCGCCGTTGCCCGCCTTTAGCGCGCGCATCAGGCTCACGTGCAGCTTCTCGATCTGGCGGAACTCCGCTTCCGTCATGGTGCGGCAGGCCTGGGCGACGGCCATGCCCTCGAGCTCACGCCTTACTGCGAGCAGCTCGGCGAGCCGCTCGCGCGTCATGCGTGGCACCCGCACCGAGCGATTGGGCAGCATCTCCAGTCCGCCCTCGGCAATCAGGTGGCGCAGCGCCGCCCGCACCGGCATCGGGCTGACCTCGAGCTCCGCCGCGAGGTTGCGTAGCGTGATGGTCTCGCCGGGCAGGAACCGTCCGACCATCAGCCAGTGCCGCAGCTCGGCATAGACCCGGTCCTGCACGCTGCCCTTCGGGCGCAACGCCGCCGGGCGCTGGGGCGCGGCGCCATTGCGCTTGCGGCGCCCGCGCGCGCTACGCTCCACGCGTGGGGCTTCCGACCATGCATCCATTGCGACCGAGTCCCAGCAAGCTGCCGGCGGGCATACAACCCGCGCGTCCGATTGACAACATTCCAGCGCATGGCCACACTCAAAGTCAATCTGTGATCACACGTTGTGATCACGAAAGCGCAGGGGGCGGCCGCGTGAGTGCCGGTGCTTCCACCATCCGGTCGGTCGAGACGCTCGTCGTCGCGCTGCCGACCCGCCGCGAGCACAAGTGGACCGGGCTCACCGAACCGATCGGCCGCTACGTCCTGGTGCGGATGACCGACGATGCCGGCCGCGTCGGCTGGGGCGAGGCGCCGGCGCTCAAGGACTGGGGCGGCGAGTACGGCCGCTATTTCGGCGAGAGCACCGCAACCGTCCAGCTGGTCGTGCAGCGCTACCTGGGGCCGGCCGCCGTCGGGGTCGCGGTCGGCAACATCGGCTCCTTGCATCAGCGCATGGATGCCGCCGTGAAGGGCTACCCTTATGCCAAGGCGGCGATGGATATCGCGGCCTATGATCTCGCCGGCCGCGCCTGCGGTCTGCCGGTTCACATGCTTCTGGGCGGCGCGGTGCGCGACACGATTCCGGTTACCCATTCGATCGGCCTGATGGCGGTCGAGGAGGGCGAGCGCGAGGCCGCCAAGGTTGCGGCCGAGGGCATCCGCACCATCAAGATCAAGGTCGGGGTCGATCCTGCCCGCGACGTCGAGATGGTGCGGCGGATCCGCGCCGCGGTCGGGCCGGACGTGGCGCTGTGCGTCGACGCCAACGAGGGCTATCGCACGCCCGGCGAGGCGATCAAGACCATCCGCCGCATGGAGGAGTTCGACCTCATCTACGCCGAGCAGCCGGTGCACGGCATTGCGCGCGTTGCCGAAGTGGCGCGCGCGATCGACACGCCGGTGATGGCGGACGAAAGCGCGTGGAACGCCCACGACGTGATCGAGATCATCGAGCGGCGCGCCGCGCAGATCGTCTCCATCTACACCACCAAGCCGGGCGGGCTCTATCGCGCCATGGAGGTCGCCGCGGTCGCGCGCGCCGCCGGCATCGTGTGCAACGTCAACGGCTCGGCCGAGCTCGGCATCGGCAATCTCGCTAACGTGGCGCTGGCGGCCGCCGCGCCGGCGGTGACGCTCTCCTGCGTGATCCCGGTATCGACCCCGGCCGCCGCGCAGCGCGGCCAGATCGGCGGCATGTTCTACAAGGACGACCTGATCGCGGCGCCGATGGAGCTCAGCGACGGCGCGATCCGCATCCCGACCGGGCCCGGGCTCGGCATCGACGTCGACCCCGCCAAGGTCGAGCAGTACCGCGTCAAGGATTGATCGATGCGCGCCGAGATCATCGAGCGACAGCGCCGCATGATGGCCAAGAACGGCCTGGACGCGCTCATCGCCGTCTCACCCGAGAACTTCGCCTGGACGACGGGGTTCGTGGTCCCGTCGCAGCCGATCCTGCGCTGGCGGCACGCCATGGTCGTCGTCAAGGCCGACGGCACCGATGCGGTCGTCTGCGTCGACATGGAGGAGACCACGGTCCGCAACCGCCTGCCGGGCGAAGAGATCCGCGTGTGGGGCGAGTTCACCGACAGCGCCATGACCTGCCTCGCGACCCTCCTGTCTGACCTTGGGCTGGAGTCGGGGCGGATCGGCATCGAGATGGACTACGTCCCGACGGGAGACTTCGCGGTGCTGCAGCGCGTCCTGCCGAAGGCCGCGTTCAGCGCCGCCGAGCCCCTCTATGCGCGCTCGCGCCAGATCAAGACCGCGGACGAGATCGCGCTCCTGCGCCGGCTCTCGCGCATTGCCGATTCCTCGATCAGCAACGCGTTCGCCGCGGTGAAGGCGGGTGACACCGAGATGGACATCGCCGCCGCGATGACCCGGGGCATCTATGCGCAAGGGGCCGATCAGTTCCGCCTGATGATCGTCGCAACCGGCGAGCGCAGCGTGTTTCCCAACGTCGGGCCGACCGAGCGCAGGCTGCAGCCGCAGGACGTCTGCCGCGTCGAGATCTTCTCCATGCTCAACGGCTACCACGCGGGCGTCTGCCGCACCGCGGTGGTGCAATCGGCGCCGCCGCACGCCGAGCGCATCTGGGCCAACCTGGTCGAGAGCAAGTACCTCATCCTCGACATGGTCAAGCCGGGCGCGAGCTCGCGCGCGATCTACGAGGCGTTCCTGCGCAAGCTCGCCGAGCTCGACCTGCCGCCGATCTCGTTCGTCGGCCACGGCATCGGCCTGCACCTGCACGAGGATCCTTATCTCGGCAAGTACTCGGACACGCCGCTCGAGGCCGGCATGGTGCTCGGCATCGAGCCGCTGGTCTATCGCACACCCTATGGCTTCGGGATGCAGAACAAGGACATGGTGCTGGTGACCGAGACCGGATCGGAGCTGTTGTCCGATTTCGCCAACACCGACACGCTGCTGACGGTGCGGGGATCATGAGCGCCATGGCGGTGAAAACGGTGGCGATCCTCGGTGCCGGTCACGGTGGCTTTGCGGCGGCCGCCGACCTGACGCGCCGCGGCTATGCGGTGCGGCTGCAGGCGCGAAACCCCGAGCGGCTCGCCGCCTTGCGCGAAAAGGGCGGCATCGAGGCGCGCGGCATCGTGCAGGGCTTCGTCCCGATCCCGGCCACGACCACCGACGTGGCCGAGGCGGTGCGCGGCGCCGACCTCATCATGCTGGTCGTGCCGTCGGTTGCGCACGAGCCCTATGCGCGGGCGCTTGCGCCGCTCCTCGACGGCAGCCAGCCGGTGTTCCTCAATCCGGGTCACACCGGCGGCGGCCTGCATTTCCTGCACGAGCTGCGCAACGCCGGCTATCGCGGGCCGATCAAGACCTGCGAGACCGTGTCGCTCACGTACGTCACCCGCATGGAGGGGCCGGCGACCGTCGGCATCTACAGCTACATCAGGCAGCTCGGCTTCGGCGCCCTGCCGGGCAAGCATGCCGACGAGCTGTTCGCCCTGGTGCAGCCGCTCTACCCGGACATCCGCAAGGCGACGAGCGTCATCGAGACCGCGCTCGGCAACATGAACGCGGTGTTTCATCCGCCCGGCATGATCATGAACGCCGGCTGGATCGAGAGCACCAACGGCGATTTCCTGTTCTACCGGGAGGGCTTCACCGAATCGATCGGGCGTGTCACCGCGGCCGTGGACGCGGAGCGTGTCGCCATCGCCAAGGCGTTCGGCGTGCCGCACGTGACGTTCCTAGAAGCCTTCCACAACGCTGGCCTGACCACCCGGGAGGCGCGCGATTCCGGCAACATCGCGCGCGCCTGCCGGGAGAGCGCGCCGAATGCGACCCTCAGATCGCCGTCCTCGCTCGATCATCGCTACGTGCACGAGGACGTCGGCTATGGTCTCGTGCCGATGGCGGTGCTCGGCGCCCTCGCCGGTGTCGCCACGCCGACGATCGATGCGCTGGTGCATCTCGCCGGTCTCGCGGTCGGCATCGACTATGCCCGCGACGGCCTCACCCTCGACAAGCTCGGGCTCGCCGGCAAGCGCCCGGCCGAGCTGATCCGCTTCGTCACCGAAGGCGCGTAACGAGGACAAATGACGCATGGACCATGAAGTCATCGTCAGGCTGCGCGCCGCTGCCAGGCAGGCGGGTCACGACGCGCTGGTGGCGTTCTCCCAGGACAACGTGACCTATACGGCTGGCTTCCTGGTGCCGAGCCACGCCAGCAACCGCTTCCGCCGCACCATCACGATCATCGCCGGCGATGCCTTTGCGGCGCAGATCGTCGTCAACGTCGAGGAGAACCTCGCACGGGCGCGCTCGCGCTTCGCCGACATCCGCGCGTACAACCAGTTCACCCAGGAGGCGGCTGACCTGCTTGCCGATGCGCTGGAGGAGGCGGGCGTCGCGGCGGGGCGCATCGCCATCGAGCTCGATTACATGCCGGCGCAGGACTACATCCGGCTCAAGGAGCGCCTGCCGCGGGCGACCTTCGTGCCGTGCCGGGACCTGTACTTCGACGCGCGCATGATCAAGACCGACCAGGAGGTCGCGATCCTGCGCCGGGTGGGCGAGCTCACCGACCGCGTCGCCGGCGAGGTGCTGCGCGAGATCAGGCCTGGCATGACCGAGAAGGCGGTCGCCCAGCTCATCACCACCCGGATGATGGACGGCGGCTGCGACGGTCTGAAGATCCAGGTCGGGTCGGGCGTGCGCAGCGGCATCACCAACTGCTCGCCCACCGACAAGGCGATCGAGCAGGGCGACGTCGTCCGCATCGAGATCCTCGGCGACATGCAGCAATATCGCTCGAACGTGACCCGCACCGCCGTCGTGGGTGCGCCGACCGACGAGCAGAAGCAGATCTGGGAGGTGATGATCGGCGCGCGCGAAGCCTGCAAGGCGCTGCTCAAGCCGGGCCTCGCCGTCGCCGATCTCTACCGTACCTATGTCCACTATCTCACCAGCCGCGGGATCGAGCCGACCTTGAAATTCCTCGGCCACGGCATCGGCCAGACGATCCACGAGGAGCCCTACATCACCGACACCCGCAAGACGGTGATGCAGCCGAACATCGCCTTTACCATGGAGCCGCTCTACATGATCCCGGGCCGCATGGGGTTCCACGTGGAGGACATGTACCTGATCACGCCAGACGGCTTTCGCCCGATCACCGGCATGATCACGCCCAACGACGAGCTGATTCGGATCGGCTAGCCTCATGAAGATCGCCGCCCTCGAGACGTTCGTGGTCAGCCTGCCGGTGCGGCGGCCGCACACCTGGGCCGGAAATTTCTCGCCGCCCGGGCGCGGCTACGTTGTGCTCAAGCTCACGCTCGACGACGGCACGGTGGGCTGGGGCGAGGCGCAGGTGCTCAAGGACTGGGGTGGCGAATACGGCACCCGCTCGGGCGAGTCGCACGAGACCACCCGCGTCGTCATCGGCGAGCTGCTGGCGCCGATCGTCATCGGCGAGGACGTGCGCGAGATCGAGAACGTGCATGCCAAGATGGATCGGCTGGTTCGCGGCTATCCCTATGCCAAGGCGGCGATCGACGTCGCCATGCACGATTGCGTCGGCAAGCTTCATGGCGTGCCGGTCTACCAGCTGCTCGGCGGGCTGGTGCGCCGCGCGGTCCCGCTCGCCCACAGCATCGGGCTGATGGAGATCGAGACGGCGCTTGCCGAGGCGCAGGCGGTGGTCGACGAAGGGATCACGACCCTCAAGGTCAAGGTTGGTATCGATGCGGCGCGCGACATCGACCTGGTGCGGCGGCTGCGCAAGACGCTCGGCCCCGACGTGCGGCTGCGCGTCGATGCCAACCAGGGCTACCGCACCTGGAAGGAGGCTCTGCGCGTCACCCGCGCCATGGCCGAGTACGACATCTTGTACATGGAGCAGCCGTGCGAAGGGCTCGAGAACATGGCCCGCGTCGCGCAGAACACCGACGTGCCGATCATGGCGGACGAGAGCGCCTGGAGCGCCCACGACGTGCTGCGCCTGATCGAGTGGAAGGCGGCCGAGATGGTCTCGGTCTACTACACCAAGCCGGGCGGGCTGATGAAGGCGAAGAAGCTGCTCGCCGTGGCGGAGACCGGCGGGCTCCTGTGCGACATCAACGGCTCGGGCGAGATGGGCGTCGGCAACGCCGCCAACCTGCATCTCGCCGCCTCGTCGCGCATCATCGAGCTGCCCGGCACGATTCCCGTCACCTCGACCGCCGAGATCGTCCGCACCAAGGTTGCCGGGCACAAGTACCTCGACGACATCATCCGGGTTCCGTTCGAGTACCGCGACGGCTGCATGCTGGTGCCGGACGGGCCCGGCCTCGGCATCGAGGTCGACGAGGCGAAGCTGAGGAAATACGCCTACCCGTAAGGGTCGGGCAGAAGGGTTGTCCCGGATGGCGGAGCCTGTCCGCGAGATCGCGATCATCGGTGCCGGCCATGGCGGCTTCGCGGCGGCCGCCGACCTGACGCTGCGCGGGTTCTCGGTGCGTCTCTACGGGCGCAGCGCCGCCACCATCGATCCGGTCCGTGCGCGCGGCGGCATCGAGCTCGCCGGCGCGCTGGGTGAGCATTTCGCGCCCCTGGCGATGGTCACGGACGATGTGGGCGAAGCGATCCGCGGCGCCGACTTGGTGGTGATGATGGCTCCGACCCACGCGCACGCCGCGGTCGCCGCGGTCGTTGCGCCTCATCTCACCGGGCGACAGGTCCTGCTCGCCGCGCCCGGCCACACCGTCCTTCTCATCCCCGACACCTTGCGCCGCAACGGTTGCCGCGTCGGTGCGTTCTGCGACACCGCGAGCCTGCCCTATATCGCGCGCAAGAGCGGCCCGGCCTCGGTACGCATCACCCAGGCGTCCCGCTACCTGGTGTTCGCGGCGTTTCCCGGCGCGCGCACGGCCGAGCTCGCCGAGCGCTTGCGCCCGGTCTACCCGGCGATCCAGCCCGGCGCCAACCTGCTGGAGACGGTGTTTCCCTACGCCAATGCGATCCACCATCCGCCCGCCCTCCTGGGCAATGCCGGGCGTGTCGAGGCGACGGGCGGCGACTACTATCACTACTACGACGGCATCAGCCCGGCGGTCGGCCGCATGATCGACGCGCTCGACGGCGAGCGCCTCGCGGTCGCGCGCGCGCTCGGCGTGCGCGTGCTGCCCTTCGTCGAGCAGTTTTATCGCAACGGCTACACCACCGAGGCGGCGCGCGCGACCGGTCTTGCCTACGAGGCATTCCACCAGAGCGAGCCGGATCGCTGGATCCGCGCGCCCACGTCGCTCGATCATCGCTTCCTCGACGAGGACGTTCCCTACGGTTTGGTGCCGCTTTCCGAGCTCGCCCGCTTCGCCGACGTTGCCACGCCGGCAATCGATCACTTGATCCACCTCTGCGGTGTCGCCACGGCCAAGGACTATCGCACGCAGGGACTGACGATCGAGCGCATGGGCCTGAACGGTTGCGACCCGGCCGGTGCCATCGCGCTGCTCGACCGCGGCTACATGAATTGAAGGATGCATCATGACGGTGCGCATCGGCGTGGCATTCGACGGCTTCGTGTCCACCGGGGAGGCGATCGCGCTCGCCCGGCAGGCGGTCGACGCCGGCGCCAGCAGCCTGTGGATGGCCGAGCATCTCGGCTATCGCGAGGCGATCACCACTTGCGCGGCGTTCGCCCTGTCGGCGCCCGGGCCGATGCTGGTCCCGACCGCGGTCAGCCCGTACCTGTTCCATCCCACGCCGACCGCCATGGCGCTCGCCACCCTCGACGAGCTGGCGCCCGGCCGCGTCGCGGTCGCGCTCGGCGTGGGGAATCCGATGTTCCTCCAGGAGTCCGGGCAGAAGCTGGAGAAGCCGCTGCGCGCGATGCGCGAATTCATCGAGGCGCTGCGCAAGCTGTGGAGCACCGAGCCCGTCCACATGGACGGCGAGTTCGTTCGCCTCGCTGGCGCGCGGCTCGCCTTCAAGCCGAACCCGATCCCGATCTACGTGGCGGCGATGGGGCCGGACATGCTGCAGCTCACCGGCCGCATCGCCGACGGTATCGTGCTGTCGGCCGGCTTGTCGACGGATTCGGTGCGCCGCTCGTTCGACCTCACCGCGCAGGGTGCCGCCAAGGAAGGGCGCGATCCGAAATCGCTGCGGCGCGCCGGCTATATCTTCTTCGGCACCTCGAACAACGCGCGCGAGGCCGTCGACACGGTGCGCAACAAGCTCGCCTTCGTGATGCGCAACAAGTTCCTGGCGCAGAACATCCGCGACAGCGGCATCCCGGTCGACCATGAAGCGGTCATCGCCGCGATCGAGCGGCGCGACCTCAAGGGCGCCGCCGCGCTCGTTCCCGACGAGGCGGTGGAAGCCTTCGGCATCGCCGGCTCGCCCGAGCATTGCCTGCGGCGAGTGCGCGAATTCATCGATGCTGGGATCGACGAGCCGGTGCTCAGCCTGGTCGGCACGCCGGCGATGTGCGCCTTTGCGATCGACGTGATGCGCAAGTTCAAGGCCTGACGATCATGCGGATTATTGGGCAGCGCTGCACAGAATTTGCGCTTGCCGAGGATTGATGCGGGACCGGAGAGTTCACCTCAGAGCCAAGGGAGACGGGCAATGAATCGCAGATCCATCTTGAAGCTGGCCGGCGCCGGCGCGCTGTCGACCATCCTTCCCGCCGTGCATGCCGGAGCGCAGAGCTATCCATCCGGCCCCATTACGCTGATCGTCGCCTGGCCGGCCGGCGGCGGCAGCGACATCTCCATGCGGCTGGTCGCCGACGGCCTGAGCAAGAAGATCAACGTTCCCGTCGTCGTGCTCAACAAGGCGGGTGCGGGCGGCGCCATCGGCCATCGCGAGATCATCACCGCCAAGCCCGACGGCTACACCTTCGGCATGTTCAGTTCGGGCGGTATCGCGCTGCCTTACCTGAATGCGCAGGCGAACACGACCGACGAGTTCGAGCCGCTCGCCTTCTTCGGAGAGGATCCCAATGCGATCTCGGTCAGCATCGCCAGCGGCATCAATTCGCTGAAGGAGTATGTCGAGCGCGCCCGCGCCAACCCCAACAAGCTGCGCAACGGCAACGACCAGCCGGGCGGCTCCTCGTTTCTGGCGATTGCGCAGTACGAGAGGGCGTTGAATTTCAAGGTGACGCGTGTGTCCTATGGCGGATTCGCGCCGACCGTGACGGCGCTGCTCGGCGGCGAGATCGATTCGGCGACAGTGCCGATCCCCGATGCGATCGAGCATCACCGCGGCGGCAAGCTGAAAATCCTCGGCGTGTCGGCCACCGAGCGCCACTATATGGCCCCCGACGTTCCGACCTTCAAGGAACAGGGCTTCGACGTGGTGGTCGGATCGTGGCGCTGCCTGGTCGGACCGAAGGGCATGCCGGCTGACCGCGTCGCGTTCCTGGAATCGAACCTGCTGGCGGTGCTCAAGGATCCCGAGTTCCAGGCCAAGGCGAAGCAGGCCGGCTTCATCGTCGGGCCGGGCGATGCCAAGATGACGGCGGCGCGCTTCAAGTCCGACGACGCGGCGCTCTATCCGATCCTGCTGGAGGCCGGGCTCGTCAAGGCGCGCCAGAAATAGGAGTGGGGCCTCGCCGGGTTCCCGGTCGGCCCATGCCATGCCGACGCTCGAGCCCGCCGAAACGAACAGGCCGACGCTCCGCCCGACCAGGAACATCCTTGCCGGGCTGATGTTCGTGGCGTTCGGCCTGCTCGGCCTGTGGCTCGCGCGCGACCTCGACGGCGGCACCGCGAGCGACATGGGCCCGGGCTATTTCCCGCAGCTCGTCTGCATTCTTCTCGTTCTGCTCGGGGTCGCTCTGTCGGCCACCGACCTCGTGCGTCAGGGCGAGCCGCCGGAAGGGTGGGCATGGCGGCCGTTCGGCCTCATCACGCTTTCGGCGCTCGCCTTCGCTTTCCTGCTCAAGCCGCTCGGCCTCGTCGGGACGATCGCGATCACCACCGTGCTGGCGAGCGCCGCCGCCTCGCTGCTGCGGCCGCTGGCGCTCGCCCTGCTGGTGGCGGTTCTCATCGTGGTGAACGTCGGCATCTTCATCCTGGCGCTCAGGATGCCGATCCCGCTGTGGCCCCCGGTGCTGTGAGATGGGCGCGCTCGCCGACGCGGTTGCAGGGCTCGGCGGCTTCTTCGCCAACATCGCGATGGGCTTCGGCGTCGCGCTGTCGCTGCAGAACGTCATCGTCTGCTTCATCGGCTGCCTCGTCGGCACGATGATCGGTGTGTTGCCCGGGATCGGCCCGCTCACCACCATGGCGATGCTCATGCCGTTCACGTTCTGGCTTGGGCCGGTCGGCGCCATGATCATGCTGTCGGGCGTGTTCTACGGCGCCCAGTACGGCGGCTCGACCACCGCCATCCTGGTGAAGATCCCGGGCGAGACCTCCTCGGTGATCACCGTGCTCGACGGGCACGAGATGGCGCAGCAAGGCCGCGCCGGGCCGGCGCTCGCCATGGCGGCGATCGCCTCCCTGTTCGCCGGGTCGATCGTCACCGTCCTGATCGCCACGGCCGGCCCGCCGCTCGCCTCGGTCGCGCTCCTGTTCCACTCGGCCGACTACGTCTCGGTCATGCTGCTGGGTCTGGTTTCGGCGGTCGTGCTGGCGCACGGCTCGGTGCTCAAGGCGATCGCGATGATCGTGCTCGGCATTCTGTTCGGGCTGGTCGGCACCGACATCCAGAGCGGTGCCTATCGCCTCACCATGGGGATCGACGTCCTGTTCGACGGGCTCGGCTTCGTGCCGATCTCCATGGGCATCTTCGGCCTCGCCGAGATCATGTACAACATCGAGCATCAGGCGAAGACGGCGCGCATAGCGGGGAAGGTCACGGGTCTGCTGCCGAGCCGCAAGGACCTGATCGCCTGCCTGCCGTCGATGCTGCGCGGCACCGCGGTGGGCGCGGCCTTCGGGATTCTTCCGGGCGGCGGGCCGACCATCGCATCGTTCTCCGCCTATACGCTGGAGAAGAAGGTGTCGAAGACGCCGGAGCGCTTCGGCAAAGGCGCGATCGAGGGTGTCGCCGCGCCCGAAGCGGCCAACAACGCGGCCGCACAGGCCTGCTTCATCCCGATGCTCAGCCTTGGCATTCCACCGAACGCCTTGATGGCGCTGATGATCGGCGCGCTGATGATCCACGGCATCCAGCCCGGCCCCAACATCATCGCCAAGCAGCCGGAGCTCTTCTGGGGGCTGATTGCCAGCATGTGGATCGGCAACGCCATGCTGGTGATCCTCAACCTGCCGCTGATCGGGATCTGGGTGCGCCTGCTGCAGGTGCCCTATGGCTACCTGTTCCCCACCATCCTGGTGTTCTGCTGCATCGGCACCTACGCGCTCAACTCGAGCACGGGCGAAGTGCTGGTCATGACGGCATTCGGCGTCGTCGGCTACGTGTTCCGCAAGCTCGATTGCGAGCCCGCGCCGTTGCTGCTCGGCCTGGTGCTCGGGCCCATGCTCGAGGAGAACCTGCGGCGTGCCCTGCAGGTCGCGGGCGGCGACTGGTGGGTTTTCGTTACCCGTCCCCTGAGCCTTGCCTTCCTCCTCGCTTCGCTGGTCCTGCTCGTCGCCATCACGTTGCCCGGCATCCGGCGCGGGCGCGAGGAGGCGTTTCGCGAATGAGGGCGTGTCGCCGGAGGGTGAGCGCGACAGGGCGATTTTCTTGCAGCGGAGTCCTCGGATATTTCGCCACCGTTCGCCACACCGGCAGGCCTGAAGCCCATCTTGAACGCTGAGAGCCGCCACACCGACTAACCGGTCGGATGGAGGCCTCGATGCAGGCCGATGAGGCCGGCGCGAGGTCCCAATGCTCGGAAAGCTCTTTGGCCGGGGAAACAGGCACGGCCCATCAGCCCCGTTCTATCGTCCCTACGGGGACAAGACTGCCGATTTTCTCTACAACCTTCTCTTCTGCGACAACCCGGACCTGTTCCGGAATGGCGAGCAGGACGAAAGCGCGCTCGCCACGGTCTTGTCAGGTGCGGCGACGCACGAGGCCTTGGAGATGATCGCCGTCGATCCGGACATCGAAAGCCGGGTGCGCATGCTGGCGTTCAACCGCCTCCGTGCCATGGGGCTGCCGACTCCGGCCAAGCAACTGCTCGGGACCATCATCGAGTTTCCGCAGCGCGGCGGCCTCGACACGCTGGCTGCGTTCGCCGACGGGCGGGTTCGCTACATCAACCAGACCGGACATCCGGCGATATTCGAGTTCGCACCGGCCGGAGTCGTCTGGAAGGCGAACGCGCTGATGCGGGCTTCGCAGCGTGCCGTCGACCGGCACGGCCCGTCGGACGAGCCGCGGCGCCCGCCGCCATCCGGCGATCTGATACGCTTGAGTTTCCTGGTGTCCGATGGGCTCTATTTCGGCGAAGGGAGCTACGACGTCTTGGACGACGATCCCGAAGCCGGGCCGGTGTTGACGGCGGGCGGCGAGCTGCTGGTGCGATTGGTCGATAGCGTCGTCGAGACCGGCCGTCGGGCGTAACCGCCGACACTGCGCCAGACCGCACCGAGATCAGGCCCACCTATTGGCCAAGGCTTCGATGGTAGGCGGTCGGCGTGAGGCCGGTCGCCTTGCGGAAAGCGGCGGTGAACGAGCTGGTCTCGCTGAAGCCGACCGCCATGCCGATTTCGGTCACCGAGTAGTCGGGCTTCGCCAGCAGCGCCTTGGCGCGCTCGATGCGGCGGCCGCTATGATAACGATGGGGGGGCACGCCGAACGACTGCTTGAAGGCGCGGCAGAAATGGTACGGGCTCAATCGCACCAGCTCGGCGAGCTTCGCCAGCGGAATCTGCTCGCCCAGGTTCGACTCGATGTACTCGGTCAGGGTGCGCTGCTGCCAGGCGGCGAGCCCGCCGCGGGCGCGCGGCTCGGCATGGCGCAGTGCGCGGTGCGGACGCGCCAGCTCGTGCGCCAGGATCACGCCGAGCGCCTCGAAGTGCAGCCGGCTGCCGCCGGGAGCCTCCATCAGTCGCCGCAGCTTGAGCGCCGTCTCCCACAGCGCCGTGTCCTCGAAGAACAGACGCGGCGTGCGCAAGGCCGGCTCGCAATCGACATCGAGCGCGAGCTGCAATATCGCCGGATCGAGATAGAAATAGGTGATCCGCGGGAGCAGGGACGGCTCCATCCACTCGTGATAGGCGAGGCCCGCCGGCACGAAGGTGAGCTTCCGGGCGAGATCCCGCAGGGTCGAACGCGGCAGTCCCTCGACCGAGGTCTCGCCGGCGACGCGGACGCCCTGCTCGACCACGACGAGCAGGTGGGTCGGTGCGCGAAAACGGATGTCGATGCGCTCGCGGCGTGTCGCCTGGACGATCTCACCCGCCATCGCGTCCCAGCTCCGGTGGCGCCGGCTCGCGATCTCGCGCGGCGAGATCTCGAGCGCCGGCGCGACGCCGACGACCCCCCTGCGGTCGTTGTCCGAGCCGTGCCGATGGATCGTATCGTCGCGCCGCCGGAACGGCAGGACGTGAAAATTTGGTGCAGCCACGAGCGCCGATGCCGGCGATCCCGGGCCGCGGGCCAAGAATCCGCGTGATTCCGATGCGGGGGCTGGCAAGCTTGGCGACATGGCGGTCCACCCTCGGTCATTTCACGGGCAGACCGCGGCGGCTGCCCGGCTTGAAGGTGGCGCCTTCCTGCCTGTGGGGTAATCCCTGCAAACTCGAACAGACCGTTCGCCCGGCTCAAAGAGTGCCCGGCGCGCGGCGGTGGCCTCACGCGACCGAGCGTACGACGCCGCCATCGACGCGCAGCGCCGCCCCGGTGGTGGCGGAGGCGAGCGACGAGCAGACGTAGACGACCATGTTCGCCACCTCGTCGGGCGTCGCCAGGCGCTTGATCAGCGAGGTTGGACGGTTCTGGGCGATGAACTGCCTTTCCATCTCCGGTTCCGACAGGCCCTGCTCCTGGGCGAGCTTGGCGAAGAAATCCACGACGCCCTCGGACCGGGTCGGGCCCGGCAGCACGGCATTCACCGTCACGCCGGTGCCGGCGACCGTTTCGGCCAGTCCGCGCGAAATGGCGAGCTGCGCCGTCTTGGTCATGCCGTAGTGGACCATCTCGGTCGGGATGTTGAGGCCCGATTCGCTGGAAATAAAGACAATCCGGCCCCAGCCGCGTTTCACCATCGCGGGCAGGTAGTGACGCGACATGCGCACGCCGCTCATAACGTTGGTGTCGAAGAACCGCTGCCAGTCTTCATCCGGGATGTCGGCAAACCGTTTGGGCTCGAAGATCCCGAGATTGTTCACCACGATGTCGGCGTCGGGCGCCTGCGCCACGAAGGCGGCGACGCCGTCCGCCGTCGCCAGATCGGCGGCAACTCCCTGTACGCGCGCATGCGGCACGAGCCCGGTCACGCGCTGCCTCGCCTCCTCCACCTTGGGTGCGGTTCTCCCGTTGATGACGACCGCGGCGCCGGCCTCGGCCAACCCTTTCGCGATGGCGAAGCCGATGCCCGAGGTCGAGCCGGTCACGATCGCAGTCTTGCCGCTCAGATCGATTGTCTTCATCGCGCTCCACCATCTCCGTGCGGCGAAACGGTGCCGCTTGTTTGCGCCAGGCCGGCAGGGGCCCGGGCAGGGCGCGAGGACAGGGCTGCGATCAGCACTGCCAGGATGCCGGTCAGGAAGATGCCGTCGAAGGTTCCGGCGCCGCCGATCGAGGCGACCGGTGCGCCGAGCCCCTGGATCTTGTCGAGATTGAGCAGATCGGCGCCGATCAGCGTGCCCAGGCTGCCCCCCACATAGGCGAGCGGCGCCGCATGCTCGCGCGACAGCACCCAGGCCACGATCGCCGTCGCGATGGCCGGAACGAAAGTGGGCAGGGCAATGCCGAGTCCGGGCACGGGGTGAGCCAGAATGTGGCACACGGCCGCGACGCAGGCCGTTGCGATGAGGCCGAGACCCCACAGCCCGTTGCGGGCCAGCAGGTACAGGGACATCAGGCCGGGGATGAGCGCGCCCCCGACATTGACCGCAATGACGGTGCCCGGCCAGTCGACCACCACCGGCACCACATAGCGCATGTCGAAGAAATCGATCTC
The DNA here is from genome assembly GCA_963777755.1 of uncultured Alphaproteobacteria bacterium. Classification (GTDB taxonomy): domain Bacteria; phylum Pseudomonadota; class Alphaproteobacteria; order Rhizobiales; family Xanthobacteraceae; genus DATFWC01. The sequence continues at coordinate 588,387 of CAVZSC010000030.1, read as the reverse complement.
CTGGCCGGACAGAACCTGCTGCTCGGGCAATGCGGCGACTGGAATGTTGAGGTAGCTGCCGATCAATGAGGCGCACAGCAGGAACAGGGCGACGCGCGAGCTGATGCCCAGCCGCGTGTAGGCATAATGCAGCACGCCAACCTGGATCAGGCAGACCACGAGCACGAAAAGCCCGACCAGAAGGGAGAAGAAGGCGGGGCTCAGCGGCAGGTAGTGGATCTGGCTCATGGCATGCATCGGTGGGGTCGGTCTTACACGGCGCCATGGGCGGTGAAGTGCAGGACGATTCCGAATGCCGTCATGCCGAACGCGATGGCGGCGATCGGCAAGAGGATCTCGATCGACGCGTTCGCGCCTGGCAGCCGATCCTGCCAGGTGTCGAATTCGGTGGATGCCCAGTCGCGAAATGACGGCTGCCTTTTCGCGTCGTCGTCGGGATCCTGCGCCCTCCGTCCAACCCGCCAAAGGACGAAGGGGAGCGCCACAGCGACGAAGATGAATCCGCTGACGACGACGAGCAGATAATCCGTGTCTCCCGCGCCGGCGAAGCTCCAGACGGACCCGACGAACCACAGCGCAAGAGCGGCAATCAACGTGTACACCAGCGGGTGGAGATCGCTCGACACCGGCCGATCGTCCGGATCAACGTCGTTGCTCATCGGGACCTCCTCTTTGAGGAACGTCGCAGGATCCGCCTGGAATGCGAGGCCCCCCGGGATCAGGCCCGGGGGCTTCGCCAAAGAGTGCGCGATAACGGCCGCTCACCACCGTCCCGGCGTCACCGGGTCGGGCCGACCATGTTGCCTTGCGCGTCGTATTGGACATAGGGCCACCGATATCCGCTGGCGAACGGCGAAGCGCCGAGGAACCCTTCGTCGGGGCTCTGCGCATACGCCTCGGACGGCGCGGCGCGACGGGCCGTGCGGTGATGGAGCGGGAAGGCTTCATCGCTATGGATCGGGTTGTGCCGGTTGCTCGCGTACGGCGCACTGTCCAGATTGCCGGAGCCGATGCTGGAATCGTAAGACTGGGCCAGCGCGGGCGAAGCGAGCGCGACCACGAGGGCCGCTGCTGCAAGGAATGTCTTGTTCATCTTGGTCTCCAATTCGGTTCAACCGCCCACCTTGCAGTACTCATGTGCGGCGCACCTCTTTGTTGTGCCATGCAACAGATCGTGAGCCTTCGGTGAGAACGTGTGATCAGGTTACGGAGCCGTCACGGTCGCTGATGCGAGGCAGCAATCGCGAGCAAGTTCGAGCAATCGGGATCAAGCGCCGCGGCGGATCCGAAACCGGCCGCCAACCCCGTCGCGGCGCGACCGATTGCACGTCAGTGTGATAAGACACATAACGTAGTGCTTGGCAGGCCCGTCGTTACGCCATGACGGCGGCAAATCCCCCCGTACGACGGAATGCCGATGGGATCAGTCTCTCGTTCCCCTGTCTCTGCGACGTCATTCCTTCTGCTGGCCGCGGCTGCCGCCCTGGCCGTCGGGATATTCGTGTTCGACACGGTCACGCCGTTTGGAATGGCCGTCGCGGTGCTCTACGTCGTGGTGGTGCTGATTGCCGGCAGTCTCCTGCAGCCGCGCGGCGTCCTCCTCGCCTCGGCGGCGTGCGCCGTATTGACCGTGTTGAGCTACGTGCTGACGCATGGAGGCGCCAACCCGGTCGATTCCCTCGTCCGCTGCCTGATGAGTCTCTCGGCGATCGGCATCACGACCCTTCTGGTGGTGAAGAACCAAGGGGCCAACAGCGTGCTGAGCGAACAGGCGCAGCTCCTCGATCTCACGCATGACACGATTTTCGTCCGCGACCTGCGCGACGTGATCACCTATTGGAACAGCGCGGCTGAGCAGTTGTACGGCTGGAGCAGGAGCGAGGCCGTCGGCAAGGTCTCGCACGAGCTCATGCGGACGACCTTTCCGGTACCGCTCGAGGACATCACCGCCGAGCTCATGCGCACCGATCGCTGGGAAGGCGAGCTCATCCACGCCACCCGGGATGGGAGGAAGCTCACCGTGGCGAGCCGCTGGTCGCTGCAGCGCGACCCGCGCGGGAACCCCGTCGCGATCCTGGAGAGCAACAACGACATCACCGAGCGCAAGCGCGCCGAGGCGGCGGTGCACAAGGCGCAGGCGGAGCTCGCGCATGCTACGCGGGTGGCGACGCTCGGGGAGCTCGCGGCCTCGATCATCCATGAAGTGAACCAGCCGCTTGCCGCCATCGTGACGAACGGAGATGCCTGCGTGCGCTTGCTCGGCCGGCAACCGCCCGATCTCGAGGAGGTGCGTGGCGCCATCGAAGCCATGATACGCGACGGTCATCGTGCCGGCGAGGTGACCCGGCGGCTGCGCGCGCTCGCCAGGAAGGCCGAGCTGCAAAAGACGAGCCTCCACATGAACGAGGTCGTCCGCGAGGTGCTCGGCATGGTCGGACGCGAGATTTTCAGCCATCGCGCCGTGGTGCGGACGGAGCTTGCCAGCGGACTGCCGCCGGTCCTGGGCGATCGCGTGCAGCTGCAGCAGGTGATCATCAATCTGATCATGAACGCGATCGAGTCCATGGACGCTGTGGACGATCAGCCGCGCGAGCTGGCGATCCGGACGGAGCCCAACGCAGGGGATCACGTCATCGTCGCGGTTCGGGATTCCGGCACCGGATTCGGTCCGAACGAAGCCGAGCGGCTGTTCGACGCCTTCTTCACCACCAAGCGCGACGGCATGGGCATGGGCCTGGCGGTCTGCCGCTCGATCATCGAGGCGCACGGCGGGCGGCTATGGGCGTCGCCCAATGCCGGGCCTGGCGCAACGTTCCAATTCAGCCTGCCGCTGCAGCAGGCGTCGGATCGGCCTACTTGACGTGGGAACTCGGAATCGTCGCGAGCGGCTGAAAGTTCGGCGCGTCTGAATCGTCGTCATCCGGCACGGGTTGCTGACCGGGCGCCCGCATTTCTGCGGTCGAACTCGGGACGCAGCACCAGTATCACCGGGTTGCCGTCACGATCCTTGGCACGGATCAGGTACGACGTCGGAATCATCTGGATGTCGGTAAATCCCTGCAGGGCGAGGCGCGACTGCACGTTCCGCTCGATCGTTTGCACCGCCTCCTTGAGCGCCTCGCCCTCGTTCTGGTCCGCCTTCGGCGCTGTGCCTTGATCCTGCGGCACGTCCTGTGCGAGCGCCGGCGCCATCCAGGCGAGCGACACCACGATCGAAGCAAGCAGCCTGCGCATGAGCCTCTCCTGGCGTTGAAAGCCGCACACCGAGCACCGCTCGCTGTGCGCGCTCGATGGAGATGGGGAGAGTGGGCGACCGCGGCTTTGCCCCCATTGCGGCGTTTGGGCGCTTCTTGCCGCAAAGCTCTGGCGCGCCGTCGTGCATCGGTGTCGCTCGATCGACGCAAGATCAGGGCAATGGCAGCAAGGCGGGCCAAGTCGATTTCGCGCCGCCGCCTAGATTCCGCACGACCAGAAACAACTCTGCCCACGGCCGTCAACGCATTCGGTTATCCGGCCGTCTTGGCGGGTCAGCCCGCAAACCTGCAAACCTGAAAGGCGAACCACCGATGAGATCTCGCCCCATTGCCTACGTTGCCGTTGCCCTGTTGCTCGGCCAAGCCACCGCTGCCGGCGCACAGACGACCGGCATCGCCCCGCCTGCCCCGATGCTTCCGCCCATGGCTACCGCGCCAATCGCCCCCGGTGCAGACATTCCCGCCACCAGCCTGGGCGGTATTGGCCCGGGCGGCGTAGCGATCGCGCCGGGGTCGGCGGCGATCGGCGACACCGACATCGCGCGGTTCGGACCCGGCGGCACGCGATTGGCACCCGGTCCGGCCGGCAGTGTGAGCGGTTCTCCCGTGCTCAGCGCGCCGGCGGTGCCGGGAGCACGCGTGCGCTAACGTTCACGGGAACGGTGCACTCGGATCTGCGTACGCGAGCGACGAAGCTTCGGCGATACGGGAATTGAATCATGGGTATCGTCCGCTTCGCGCTGCGGTTTCCGCACACGTTCTATGTGCTCGCCGTCCTGATCGTGTTTCTCGGGGTGAGCGCGATCCGGACGATGCCGACCGACATCTTTCCGGAGATTCGGATCCCGGTGGTGACCGTGATCTGGCAGTACACGGGCCTCACCACGACCGAGATGGAGCAACGCGTCTCGACCTACAGCCAGTACTCGATCAGCGCCAACGTCAATGGCATCCGCAACATGGAGGCGCAGACGCTGAACGGCTTGTCGGTGCAGAAGATCTACTTCCAGCCCGACGTTAATCTTGACCTCGCGATTGCGCAGATCACATCGGCGACGAATGCGATCCGCGCCCTCATGCCGCCCGGCATCCAGCCGCCGATCATCGTGCAGTTCAACGCGTCGAGCGTTCCGGTCCTGCAGATCAGCCTGACCTCGGACAATCTCACCGAGCAGCAGCTGTACGACTACGGCATCTATCGCCTGCGCCAGCAGCTGGCACCCATTCCCGGCATCACGTTTCCCACGCCTGCTGGCGGCAAGTACCGGCAGATCATGGTCGATATCGACCCGCTCAAGCTGCAGGCCAGGGGGCTGACGCCGCTCGACGTCGTCAACGCGGTCAATGCGCAGAACCTGACGCTGCCGGCGGGCCAGGCGAAGATCGGCGACACGCAGTACACGGTCCATACCAATGCGACGCCGGCGACCATCGACGATCTCAACAACATCCCGGTCAAATTCACAAACGGCGCAACGATCTTCGTCAAGGACATCGGCCAGGTGCACGACGGCTCCGCCGTGCAGCAGAACATCGTGCGCGAGGACGGTCGTCGATCCGTTCTGCTGAGCGTCATCAAGAACGGCAATGCCTCGACGCTGGCGGTCGTCAACGGGGTGCGCGAGGCCTTGAAGACGGCGCGGGCGGCGGCTCCCGCCGGCCTCAACATCACGGAGCTGTTCGACCAATCCGTCTTCGTCACCGCCTCGGTCCAGGGCGTGCTGCGCGAGGGCGCGATCGCCGCCGTGCTGACGGCGCTGATGATCCTGCTGTTTCTCGGCTCGTGGCGATCGACCGTGGTGGTCATGATCTCGATCCCCCTCGCCATCCTGAGCTCGCTGGTCGTGCTCTACTTCCTGGGCGAGACGCTCAATACGATGACGCTCGGCGGGCTCGCGCTGGCGGTCGGCATCCTGGTCGACGATTCGACGGTGACGATCGAGAACACCCATCGCCTGCTGACCGAGAAGGGAATGCCGCTCCCGGAAGCGACGTTGCACGGCTCGGCCGAGATCGCGGTTCCGACTCTGGTCTCGACGCTCGCCATCAGCTGCGTCTTCACCTCGGTCATCTTCCTCGAGGGGGCCGCAAAGTACCTGTTCACCCCGCTCGGGCTCGCCGTGGTGTTCGCCATGCTGGCGTCCTACGCGCTGTCGCGGACATTGACGCCAATCACCATCGGCCTCCTGCTCAAGAGCGAGCATCACGGGTCCGAGCGGGCGTCGCAAAGCTGGTTCGGCCGATTCCATGCCGCCTTCGAGCGCGGGTTCGATCGGTTGCGCGAGGCGTATGTCGCCTTGCTCGCCACCCTGCTCAATCGCTGGCTCATCGTTCCGATTGCCGCCGTTGTCGTGCTGGCGTTGGGGGGCACGTTGCTCACGTTCGTCGGACGCGACTTCTTCCCCGCCATCGACGGCGGCCAGATCCAGCTCCACGTCCGGGCGCCGGCCGGCATGCGGATCGAAGCAACCGAGCGCATCTTCCAGGCGGTCGAGGACAAGATCCGCGAGGTCGTTCCCGAGCGCGAGCTGATCGTGGACAATATCGGCCTGCCCGCGCGCGCCTACAACCTCGCCTTCACGGACGGCTCGACCGTCGGCGCCAACGACGGGGTGATCCTGGTGGCGCTCAAGGAGGGCCACGCCCCGACCGCCGAGTACGTGCGCAAGCTGCGCCAGATCCTTCCCGCGGCGTTCCCCGAGGTGACGTTCTACTTCCAGGCGGCCGACATGGTGACGCAGATTCTCAATTTCGGCCTGCCGGCGCAGATCGATGTACGGACGGTAGGCTACGACCGGTCGACCAACCTGCGCGTGGCCAAGGAGCTCAGGCAGAGGATCGCGGCAATTCCGGGCGTAGCGGACGCCCATCTCCAGCAGGAGGTCGATGGGCCGGCGTTCTTCGCCGACATCGACCGCGCCAGGGCGGTGCAACTCGGGCTCAACGCGAACACCATCGCCACCAACATCAATGTGAGCTTGAGCTCCTCCGAACAGGTCACGCCCAATTTCTGGACCGATCCCACTAATGGGATTCCCTACTACGTCGCGGTGCAGACGCCGGAGCATCTGGTGAGCTCGTTGAACGACCTCGGCAACACGCCGGTCTCCACGTCGCTGCCGACCGCCGGGCCCAATGCGGGCTCGCCGGTACCGGGTCTGCTCAGCAACGTCGCCAAGCTCAAGCGCGACAGCGTGCCGACCAACGCCAATCAAACGAACATCCAGCCGGTCTACGAGGTCTATGCGAGCGTGCAGGGTCGCGATCTCGGCAGCGTGTCGGATGAGATCGGCAAGATCGTCGCCGACCTGCAGAAGCAGCTCTCTCCCGGGAACTCGATCCAGGTGACCGGCCAGATCAACAGCATGAACAATGCGTTCCGCAATCTGTCCATCGGGCTCGTGTTCGCCGCCGTGTTCGTCTACCTGCTCATGGTCGTGAACTACCAGAATTTCGGCGATCCGTTCGTCGTGATCCTGGCGCTGCCGGCCACCCTGTGCGGTATCCTCACGATGCTGTTCGTGACCGGTACGACGCTTAACGTGCCCTCGCTGATGGGTGCCATCATGGCGGTGGGCGTGGCCTCGGCGAATTCGATCCTGCTCGTCACGTTCGCGCGCGAGCAGCAGCTCGCGGGCCGGACCGCGTTCGACGCGGCGATCGACGCCGGACGCACGCGGATTCGCCCGGTGCTGATGACGGCGGCCGCCATGATCGTCGGCATGGTCCCGATGGCGATCGGCGGCGCCGGCGAGGAGCAGAACGCCGCGCTGGCACGTGCGGTCATCGGCGGTCTCCTGTTCGCGACCCCGACGACCCTGCTGGTCGTGCCCTACCTGTTCGCCAGGCTGCGCAAGGGCAACGACGGCAAGACCGACCATGGCGTATTCGACGAGGCCATCGAATGAACGAGATCGCGGAACCGCCCACCCGAGAATTTCGCTGCCCCGTACACGAGCCGTCGGTACATCGCGTATCGGCGCAGCCGGCGATGGCCCGGCCACGCGTGCGGCGCCGATGGGCAGGCCGCCTGTTCGGCGTTGGCGTCCTGCTCGCGCTCGCCGGCGCCCTCGGCATCGGCGGGTGGCGCTATTATTCGCAGCACCGCCAGGTCCTGGCGACCGCCCAGCAGGCCGAGGATTTCGTGCCCAGCCTGCGCGTGGCGATCGTCCGGGCGAGCGACCCGAACCGGGTCGTGACGTTGCCGGCAACGACGCTCGCATTCACGGCGGCGAACATCTACGCCCGCGCCAGCGGCTACATCGTCGAGCGCAAGGTCGACATCGGCGACCGCGTCAAGCAGGGGCAGTTGTTGGCCCAGATCACCGCCCCCGAGCTGGACCATCAGATCGCCCAGAACCAGGCGACGCTCGCCCAGAACACGGCGGCGGTGAAGCAGGCCGAAGCCAACATGGAGCTCGCCCGGGTGACGTGGCAGCGCAACAGCACGCTGGTGAAGCAGGGCTGGGTGACCCTCCAGCAGGGCGATACCGATCGCCTGAACCTGCAGGCGCAACAGGCGTCCGTCGACGCGGCAAAGCAGTTCGTCGCCGCGCAGGAAGGGCTGCTCAGCGTGCTGCGTCAGCAGAAATCCTACCAGAGCGTGGTCGCGCCGTTTGACGGGGTCGTGACCCAGCGCAACATCAACGTCGGCGACCTGGTGCAGGCGGATGCCGCCAGCGGCACCTTCATGTTCACCGTCCAGCAGAGCGACGTGATCCGGACCCAGGTCTACGTGCCGCAGGACCAGGCATTCGGCGTGACTCCCGGCGTCGAAGCCGTCGTGCACGTGCCGGAATTGCCCGATCGGACCTTTCCCGGCAAGGTGACGCGGATCGCCGATGCGCTGCAGCCGGGAACCCGCACGCTGCTCGCGGAGATCGACATCCCGAACCCGGACGGAGCCCTGACGCCCGGCCTGTATTGCACCATCGAGCTGCATGTCCCGCGCAAGACACCCTCGCTCGTGGTGCCGGCCGAAGCGATCATCTTCAATCGCGGCGGACTGCAGGTCGCCGTGATGGAGGACGGTGTCGCCCGCATCAGGAAAGTGTCAGTCGCGCGCGACCTGGGAACCCAGGTGGAAGTGCGTGACGGCATCAAGCCCGGCGACCGCGTGATCCTCAACCCGCCGGTCGAGCTCGCAGACGGTAGCAAGGTGCAGGCCCGGCCGGAGCCGCCGACGAAGCAGGCGCGCCAGTAGTCGAATCCGGGAGGCGACCGGGCGCCCTCGAAAAAGCCCGCCCCAATCTTATCGGGGGCGGGCCGCCGTGCTTCAAGAGAGAATGCGATCTCCGCGCCCCGACGGCAGTCCGGAGGCTCAGGCGGCCGTCGCGGCCGGCAGGTCGATCGACATCCGCGCGGCCAGGCGCGCCCGCGCCCGATGCACGCGGCTCTTGATCGTGCCGGCCGAGCAGTTGCACGCCAGCGCCGCCTCATCGTAGGAGGTTCCTTCCACGCCGATCAGCATGACGGCCTTGCGCATCTCGTTCGGCAGTTCGGCCAGCGCCGTCCGCAGGTCTTCGTGTTCCAGATGGGCGATCTGGCCCGGCTCGGCGACCAGCGTCTCGGCGTAGATCCCGTCGACGTCCTCGACCTCGCGGCGGCGCTTGCGATGGTCCGTGTAGTACTGGTTGCGCAGAATGGTGAAGAGCCAGCCCATCATGTTCGAGCCCGCCTTGAACTTCTCGATGTTGCTCCAGGCGAGCAGGAACGCTTCCTGCGTGAGGTCGTTGGCGCGGTCGTGATCGCGACACAGCGAAATGGCGAAGGTGCGAAGCTGCGGCATCGCCTCGAGGATGGCGGAGCGGGTGATGTGATCGGGATCCATGGGCGTCGGTTCCTTGTGGCGACACCAACATGGGAGCGCTCGCGGCGTGGATGAATTCTCGTCGATCGTCATGGGGCTTTCGCGCGCGACAAAGAATGCGCGGTCGCGATCTCTGCGCCGTCACGATCTCTGTGACGATGCTCGGCGTCGCCAACGATCGACGCGATGAAAAGAGTACGGCCGGCCCCGGGGAAGGGCCGGCCGCTCATTTGCGACCCGGGCTGAGGGGGCGGGAGCGACCCGGGGCCGCAAGACCCTGAAGTCAGGCAGACCCCGCGGCAATCCGGACCGCGTCCGGCGAGCGAGGGTTTCGCCGGCCGCCCGTCATGACGGGAGCGGGCATGCCGCGCCATGCGCCATGATGCTCCGCGGCTCGTGCCGAGTGCTTCGATTCCCGGCGCAGGAAATCGACCAGCGTCCGCAGCTTGAGCGGCACGTGACGGCGGCTCGAGTAGTACAGGACGAAGTCGGTCCACTGCGGGGCCCAATCCGCCAGCACGGGCACCAGTCGGCCGTCGGCGACAAACGGTGCGACCAGCACGTCGGGCAACTGCACGATGCCCATGCCGTCGAGACCGGCGCGCAGCGCGAGGTCGAGATCGTTGAGGTTCAGCGACCCGGCGACACTCACCTCGACCTTCTGATCCGCATTTCTGAACCGCCACGGATGGTTGGCCTCCTTGCCGGCCCAGCAATATTTGATGCAGTTGTGCTGCGTCAGATCGTGCGGGACCGCCAGCGGCGCGCTGCGGGCGAGGTAGTCGGGCGATGCGACCGTGATCAGCCGGAACTTTCCGCCGATCGGGATGGCGATCATGTCCTGCGCGATGCCGTCTCCCAGGTGAATGCCGGCGTCGAAGCGCTCGCTGACGATGTCCTTGCGCTCGTCGTCGACATGGATCGCCAGATTGATCTCTGGATAGGCGGCGGAGAAGCGCGCGACCAGCGGGGCGATGATGGTGAGGGCGGCGACCGGATGCACGCTGAGGCGCAGCGTTCCAGCCGGCTTGTTGCGGAATGCGTTGATGGCGTCGATCGCCTTGTCGAAGCCTTCCATCACCGGGCTGAGGTGGGTGAGCAGCTCCGCGCCGGCGTCGGTCAGGGCGACGCTTCGGGTCGTGCGGTTGAGCAGCCGGACCCCGAACTGCTCCTCCAGCGAACGGATCGTCTGGCTCAGCGACGGCGTGGAAATGCCGAGATGCGTCGCCGCCCTGGTGAAGCTCGAATGCTCGGCGACGGCGATGAAGGCGGTCAATTGCGCGAATTGAGTTCCTCGCATGATTCTCTCCGCTGGAGTGCAGACTTGGGCGGCCACCCGGCTCAAGCTGTCCTTGGGTAACTTAGTGCAGCGCAAGCGAGGTCCTCCATCCTACGTAGGTTGACGCCGATATCGCATTGGTTTGCGCCACTCATACCTAGGTATGTGGCGTGTGGGACGACGCTGCGGCCGATTGCGACCGCACCCGTTCTGGCAGGGGGATGTTGCGATGCGATGCGTGGTTTGTGGTGCCGCCGCGCGTCGCGGAAGGGCGCCTTCAGTCCTGGTCCCGGCGGCGCGTCAGCGCCTTCTCGAGACATCGGATCAGGGTCGGGCCGTCGCACGGCTTGCTCAGGAAGCAGAGCGCGCCGCGCTCCAGTACCCGCGCCCGGGTACGTTCGTCGGGGAACGCCGTGATGAAGATCATCGGCGTACGAATGCCCTTGGCAATCAGCAGATTTTGCAGCTCGACGCCGGTCATGCCCGGCATTTGCACGTCCACGATTACGCATGACGTGTCGACGAGGCGCGGGGAATCCAGGAAATCCTGCGCCGACGCAAAGGCGTGACCGATGAATCCGAGCGACTTCACCAGCCGCGTCGTCGCGATGCGAACGGATTCGTCATCGTCGACGATGGAAATCACCGGAGTTTCGGGCAAGTGACCTGACCTTCATGCGGCTGGAGGAACGGACGTCTCGATTTTGCGAGGCTCGCATGTGGGAATAGTGGGATGCCCGGATGGCGAGGGGAAGTCATACATAGGTTTATTTGTATAATTACTGACAAGAATGGCTAGTGCTCCGATTCCGAATTTCGCATCACTTCGCGGCGTCCTCCTGGCGAAATTCGGAATCATAAGGAGCACTAGCAAAATCAACGGTTTCTAGTGCGGCTTATGGATTTGAATTTCCTACAAGAGATTGCGGCGAACTGATAGGAAATTCAAATCCGCCGCACTGGTCGGGAGCACGGCGCTGGGAATTGTCAAACGCCGCTGTGGCGATGCTCGAGGATTTCCGCCATCTTCACCAGATCGGCGAACGATCGGGCGCCCATCTTTTTCATGATGTGGCTGCGATGGATCTTCACGGTGATCTCGGCCAAACCGGTCTTGGCCGCCACCTGCTTATTCATGAGCCCCGAGGTGACCAGGCTCATCACCTCCCGCTCGCGCGCGCTCAGCGACTCATAGCGGACTCGCACATCCGACGTCGTCTTCTCATCCTCGCGCCGCTTGCGATCGCGATCGAGCGCGATGCGCACCGCGTCGAGCAGATCCTGGTCGCGCAGCGGCTTGGTAAGGAACTCGATCGCCCCGGCCTTCATGGCCTTGACGGTCATCGGGATGTCGCCATAGCCGGTGATGAAGATGATGGGGATATTGATGTTCTGCCTGGCCAGCTCGGCCTGGAAGTCGAGCCCGCTCAGGCCCGGCAGCCGCACGTCCAACACCAGGCAGCTGGCGACCTCCGGAAGCTTGCTGCGCAGCAGCTCGGCGGCCGAGCCGAACGTCTCCGCCCGCAGTCCGACGGAGCGAAACAACCGGGCGAGCGCTTCGCGAAACGACGAGTCGTCATCGACGATGAAGATCATCGCCTCATCCGAGCCGCCGGCAACATGCGGTGCGGGTGTGGGCGCCGTCACGGCATCGCCCCCTTCGATCGGGCCGCATTCGCGAGCATGCAGGCCGTCGTCATTCTTCGATCCGAGCCCAAAGCCTGTGCGCTGTTTGCGGCATTATCTCGTCGCGACGAAATTTTCAATATGACCGATCGTCCAGCCGGGCAGCCATGACGATTGTGCGGAAGGGGCGAACGGTCTCTTTCCATTTTGCCGACTATTCGCGCCGCGCTCCGGACCCATGTGGGCGTTCTCTGACAACCCTACCGGAGGAGGAACCAATGGGCACCGCCACCAGGAGCGCGGCGATCGCTGTCGCCGTCTGCGTTCTCGCCGCAGCATCCCCTTCGCTGGCCGCACCGTACAAGCACCGCGCCGCGTCGGCACACTGGACTACACATCGTCATGTACAGGCCGGCCCGCGCGCGTGGGCCCTCGACCCTCGCTTCGCCCCTTATGCGTATTCGTCGCCGGCTGCGGTCGGCCTGCGGCCGGGCTCGCAGGCGGAGGAGCGATGGTTCGACCAGGCCAGGGGCAACATCTGGTGATGTGCCGGCTTGGGCCCCCAACTCCGTGGCCGATTTCAGCAACGAGGGACCAGGAACCGCAATCGCAAGCAAGTCGACGCGCGGCAGCGCCATACGTGCGACCTGCCAATGCATCTCGGGAGTGCGAAAATGAGCTTGGTCGTGAAGCCCCTTGTGCTTGCCACACTGCTCGTCGCCCCGTTCGCGGCGACCGCCGGACCGAGCGATCACGGCGACGGACACGACAAATGGCACGCAGAGTTCTATTCCAAGCTGATGCGGCCGGACACGAAGACATCGTGCTGCAATCTCTCCGATTGCCGTCCGACCGAGATCCGCTCCGTCGGCGATCACTACGAAGTGAAGAAGGACGGCCGGTGGATCCGCGTGCCGGTCGAGAAGATCGTCAGGGTCGCGGCACCCGACGGCGGTGCCCACATCTGTGCACCCCCGACCGCCAGCAGCTATTGGGGCCCGGACGACGTCTTCTGCATCGTCATGCCGTTCGAAACGTAGCGCTTCTCGCGCTCGGCTGAAGGGCGGGGCCATCGGAGATGGGCGCCATGCCTGACAACGAGAGATCTCGAGCGCGCTCTTCCGAGGCAGCGCACGCCAACAAGGACGGCATGATCCCGACCAGCGCCACCGGTCCGTACTATGTCGACGAGCTCGCCCGCTATCTCGATCGGCTGCTCGACGAGGCGCTCGAGGAGACGTTTCCCGCGAGCGACCCGATCGCTGTGCCGACCCGCCGGGACGTCGAGGGGAGATAGACGGCGGGCGCCGTGGCGCCGAATGTTTGCGCCCAGGCGAACAGACTGTTCGAATCTCCCGGGCTTATCCGATCCGCAGTCGACAACGATATGGGCTGCGTAAACACAATGGAGCCCGCCATGCTGCGCGACCAGACGATCAACTTTCTCCAGTCCGTCATCGTCTTCCTGCTTTTGACCAACGCCATCAGCGTGGTCGTCACGGCTTATGCGATGCGCCTCGCCAACGCGCTGAACCCCGGAGGCGTGCGGTCATTGAGCGCCGTGGAGCGCAAGATCGAGGCAATGATGGGTCGGCTGACCTGACGCAAGCGCCTGCGCATCCCTTTCGCCTCGGCGAATGGTCTGTTCAGTGTTCCGCGCATTCCCGATCCCACGGCACAGGCCGATATCAATCTTGCGAAGCAAAGGAGGATTGATATGAGGCGAATCCATGATGTAGCGGTTGCGCACAGCGGCCGCGTCGAGAGGCAGTCTGCGTTCAAGCTGTCGGTCGCCGCGATGCTGCTGGCTGGCGCGCTCTCGCTGACGGGCGTCGCGACGGCGGCCGCACAGTCGTACGATCCCGATCTCGGCTCCGGCAATATCGCGCGAACGTATGGCGGCGCACGGTATTTCGGACACATCAACCCGGCGTGGCGCGCGTCCGTCTATCACCGAAGACACGCCCGGCATCGTCACGCACGATGACCAGGACATGCAGGGCGGCCCATTGGCCGCTCGCGCATTCTGCATCGGGAGAAGATGGTCAATTCGACTTCAATCAATTCATTTCCCGCAACACATAGACCATCTGACCAGTGGAGTAACGAGACCTCATCGAGGTGATGTGCCGATGTTCATGCGAAGCACGATTGCTGCCCTTGCGGCCTTCCTTGCCGCCCAGTCCTTCGATCTCGCAGTGCGGGGTGATGAAGGCGCCGGCGGCGACCGCCGCATCGAGCGCGGCTCGCCGCGCGCAAGTGGCGCACTGCAGGCGCGTGACGCGCATGCCCCGCCGCGTCGCTACTACGATCGCTACCACAACTTCCATCGGGAATAGGCAAGAGCCGGCGGCGAGGTGCCACCGGCTCTTTCAGGTGAGGACAAGCGGTGTGCGCGTCAGCTCCCGCGCGTTACCCGCATACCCAGTGACGCCGCCAGTGCCAGGTGCCGTGCACGCGCACCCGATGGCTCAGTTGTCGGCACGAGCTGCTGTAGGCATAGCTGCCGGAGCCGCTGTACGGATAGTCGTCGTCGTACTCATAGGCGTAATAGGGGTATGCATAGTTGCCGCCGTAGAAGAACGGCTCACCCGCGAAGCCAAGCCCACGATGACGGAATCCGCCGAAGCGTCCGCCGTGCAATCCACCGAAGCCGCCGGGATGAAACCCGCCGGCGAGGTGCCCACCGCCGAAACCTCCACCGAAGTGTCCACCACCGATGCCGCCCCCTCCGAAGTGACCACCACCGAAGCCGTCTCCGCCGAAGTGGCCGCCACCAAACCCGCCGCCACCGTGCCCGCCGCCGCCGCGCGCGAGCGCGTCGGTCGTGACGGAGGCGCACCCCAGCGCAATCGCTGCGGCCAGGATGACGATCTTGCGTGGAACGATCCTGCTCATTTCTCCTGCCTTTCTGTTGACACGATCGGATGACCGGCCATCGGTCGATCTGGTCCGCCAGGGGCGAGAGACCGACGTGGTCAGGGGACATTTGGCGCCCCGCCTTGCGGGTGCTTGCCCACGCTTGCGGCGGCTGGATGGCCCTTGCGCCGATATGCGAATTTTCGAAACCACCGCCCGGCGATTTCATCTACAATGCAGGTCGTCGCACCGATTTGTCAGTCGAGAGATCCGATGAACAGCATCCGCACCGTCAGCACGATCGGCCGGCCTCGCCGCCCCGTCATGCACGTCACTTTCAGCGCCGCCCTCGCGGCTCTGGTTGTGTTCGGCGAAGGCATCACCGGGGCCGGGCTGGCCCAGGACAAGTCGCGCCCGAGCGCGACGCCGAGCACGAGCCAGAGCCCCGGCCCCTCTTCGGATCGTTCCAAGGCCCCCGTCGGCCATCGCCAGCCGACCGCGCAAGACATCCCGCCGGACGTCCAGGCCAGGGAAGGTACCCGGACGAAGGAAGACAAGGCGCTGGACGACGCCTTGAAGAACATCTGCCGCGGTTGCTGATCCGGGCGATAACGCGGCTTTGATCGTTCCACCGGCTGCGCTACGACAAGCGCGCAAGCCGAGCCTATCGGCGGCAATTCGGAGCAAACGAAACGCGCATCGTTGCCTATCTGCTGGCTAGCCGCAGGAGGCTTCGATGCGACGATTGTTTATCGCGGCGATCGCGATCGTGTTGAGCGGCGGCCTCGTGCTCGCCCAGAGTCCCGTCGGGACGCCCGGAATGGGAGCGACATCTCCGCTTGGCGCGCTGGGCTCGCCCGCTGCGGGCTCGCCGACTGGAATTCCGCTCGGTGCGACCGAGCTCGACCCGGGAGGACTCAGTCCCGCGATCGGCTCGGCGGTCAACAGCGCCGGCTGCGTCGCATCGGGATCGTCAGCCTCCAGCACGAGTTCCACGTTCGACGGGGGCGGATCGACCACGCCCGAAAACGCAAGCACCTGTACGGCGACGACGTCGGGCGCGATTGCCGCCGGCGGAACGGCCTCGCCGCTGTCGAGCCCCGGCGTGAACGGCACGTCGGCGCTCAACGGTGGCGTCATTCCGCTCGGCGCCACCGAGATCGGCAGCGCCGGCGTCAGCCCCATGCTCGGCGTCCCGGCGCCCAACAGCGCGACGACGCCATGCGCCGGCTCCGGCGTCGCCGTTGCATCCGGCACGACCGGCCTGGCCGCGGGATCGACCGCCATGTCGGTTCTGCCAAGTAGTACCAGCACGACCGTCGGCTCGTCGTTCGGCTGCTGAGGCGGTACGAGCGGAGGGGCGCGTGCGCACGCGATTGATCGGTCTTGCCTTGGTGCTGATGGTGGCCGCCGGCCTCGGGCTCACGGCACGGCACATGCTCGAGGCTTTGCCCGCAGCCCCCGCGGCGTCGCCGGCAGTCCCGGTGATCGCCGGCACCGTGGTCAGCCACGACGTGCCCATCTATCTGCGCGGCGTCGGCACCGTCATCGCCTACAACAACGTGGTGGTGCGCAGCCAGATCACCGGACAGATCGTCAAGGTCGCCTTCACCCAGGGACAGGCGGTGCACAAGGGCGACCTGCTGGCCGAAATCGATCCGCGCCCGTACCAGGCGCAGGTCGACCAGGCGATCGCCAATCGCGATCGCGACCAGGCGCAGGCGGTCAATGCCCAGGCGAACCTCGACCGCTACCGCCCGCTGGCGGCCAAGGGCTACGCGACCTCGCAGCTCGTCGACACCCAGCAGGCGCAACTGGCCCAGCTCAACGCCATGGTGAAGGCGGACGAGGCGATCATCGAGGCGGCACGCACCAACCTGAGCTACACGCAGCTGACCGCGCCGATCGACGGCGTGACCGGCATCCGCCAGGTCGACCAAGGCAACATCATTCATCCGACCGACCCCAACGGCCTGGTCGACGTGACGCAGATCCAGCCGATCTCGTTGATCTTCTCGCTGCCGCAGACGAGCTTCGTCGACATCCAGCGCGAGATGGCCAAGGGTCCGCTTACCGTCCTCGCCTACAGCCAGGACGACAGGGTCGAGCTCGACCGCGGCACGCTCGATCTCATCGACAACCAGATCGTCCAGACCACGGGCACGATCCGCCTGCGGGCGAGCTTTCCCAACGTGCGGCGTCAGCTGTGGCCGGGCGAGCTCATCAATGCGCGACTGCTCCTGGAAACCCGCCATGACGGGCTGACCGTCCCCGCCTCGGCCGTGCAGCAGGGCCCGAAGGGTCCTTACGTCTACGTGATCGCAGCCGACCGGACGGTCGAGATGCGCGCCGTCACCGTCGCGCAGATCTCGGAGGGGCAGGCGCTGATCGAGTTCGGGGCTCGCTGCCAACGAGACCGTGGTGTTCGACGGCCAGTTCCGGCTCCAGCCGGGCTCGCTGGTGCAGGTGCTGCAGGGCAAGGCCGCGCAGGAAGCCGACCTGCAGAGCGCGGTGCAGCAGGCAATCCCGTGAACATCTCGGCGCCTTTCATCCACCGACCGGTTGCGACGGTGCTGCTAATGGTCGGCCTGCTCCTGGTCGGCCTCGTCGCCTATCGGCTGCTGCCGGTCGCCGCGTTGCCGAACGTCAACTACCCGACCATCCAGGTGACGGCGCAGTTGCCGGGGGCGGATCCGCAGACCATGGCGTCCTCGGTGGCGACGCCGCTCGAGCAGCAGTTCTCGCAGATTCCCGGTCTCACCCAGCTGACCTCGTCGAGCGGACTCGGCTTCACGCAGCTCACCGTCCAGTTCGAGCTTTCCCGCGACGTCAACAGCGCCGCCGAGGACGTGCTCGCGGCGATCAACGCGGCAAGCCCGAACCTGCCGCAGAACATTCCGTATCCACCGACGATCAAGAAGGTGAACCCGGCCGAGACGCCCGTCATGGTGCTCGGCCTGACTTCCGATTCACTGCCGCTGACCACGGTCGACGCCTATGCGGAGAACATCCTGGTGCCGAAGATCTCGCAGATCTCCGGCGTCGGCATGGTCGGCATCGGAGGACAGCAGAAGCCGTCGATCCGCGTGCGCGTCGATCCGCAGGCGCTCGCCAACCGCGGCATCAGCCTCGAGGACGTCCGCAACGTGCTCGGCCAGGCCAATGTCGATCTGCCCAAGGGCACGCTCAACAGCCCGCGGCAGACCTACACGCTCAACACCAACGACCAACTGCTCAAGCCCGACGCCTACGATGCGCTCATCGTCGCCTACCGCAACGGCGCGCCGGTCCGCATCCGCGACATCGGCAAGGCGATCGAGGCGCCGGAGAACGACCTGATCGCCGGCTGGTACAACAACAAGCGCGCCATCATCCTCGCCGTCCAGCGCGAGCCCGGCGCCAACGTGATCGAGACGGTCGACCGCATCAAGGCGCTGCTGCCGCAGCTCGAAGCCTCGCTGCCGCCGGCGATCAAGATCAACATCGTGTCCGACCGCACGCAGACCATCCGGGCGTCGGTGGCCGATGTGCAGTTCACCCTCATGCTGACCGTCGCCCTGGTGGTGATGGTGATCTTCCTGTTCCTGCGCAATTTCTGGGCGACCGTCATCCCGGCGATCACCGTGCCGCTGTCCCTCGTCGGCACCTTCGCGGTGCTCTACGCGCTGAGCTACAGCCTCGACAATCTCTCGCTCATGGCGCTGTCGATCGCGGTCGGCTTCGTGGTCGACGATGCGGTCGTGGTGATCGAGAACATCGTGCGCCATCTCGAAGCGGGCCTGAGCCCGATGCAGGCGGCGCTCAAGGGCGCCGACGAGATCGGCTTTACCATCGTGTCGATCACCCTGTCGCTGATCGCCGTATTCATCCCGCTGTTCCTGATGGGCGGCTACGTCGGCAAGCTGTTCCAGGAATTCGCCATCACGGTCAGCGTCTCGCTCGTCCTCTCGCTGCTGATCTCGCTGACCTTGACGCCGATGCTGTGCGCGCGCCTGCTCAGGCAGGAGAGCGGCCGGCAGCACGGACGGCTCTACCGGCTGTCCGAGCGCGGCTTCGATGCCCTGCTCGCCTTCTACGCACGCGGCCTTCGGGTCGCGTTGCGGCACCGGTTCGTGACCCTCGTGGTGATGCTCGGGACCATCGTTCTCACGCTTTATCTCTATGTCGTCATCCCCAAGGGCTTCTTCCCGCAGCAGGACACCGGGATGATCGTCGGCATCGCCGAGGCGGCGCAGGACATCTCCTATCCGGCCATGGTCGACCGCATGGAGGCCGCCGTCGACGTCATCCTGAAGGATCCGGCGATCTTCGCGGTCGGCTCCAACATCGGCGCCGGCGGCGCGACCGTCACGCTGAACCAGGGGCGCCTGTTCATCGCGTTGAAGCCGCACGACGCGCGCGACGCCAACGCCGACCAGGTGATCGCCCGGCTGCAGGGCAAGCTCGCTGCCATTCCCGGCATCACCCTGCACATGCAGGCGTCGCAGGACATCACGGTCGGCGCGCGGCTCGCCAAGACCCAGTATCAATATACGTTGATCGACGCGGACCAGAACGAGCTCGATCACTGGTCGGCCATCTTCCTCGACAAGCTCAGGAGCATTCCCGGCATCACCGACGTCACCTCCGACCAGGAGAATGGCGGGCCGCGCCTGAACGTGACGGTCAACCGCGAGGTCGCCTCGAGCTTCGGCATCCTGCCCGCGACGGTGGACAACACGCTCGACGATGCGTTCGGCCAGCGCATCGTCTCGACGATATTCACGGCGATCAACCAGTATCACGTGGTGCTCGAGGTCGATCCGCGCTTCCAGTCGGGCCCCGAGGCGCTCAGCACCATCTACGTGAACTCGTCCACCGGACAGCAGGTGCCGCTCAGCACCCTGGTCAACAGCACGCTCACGGCGGCGCCGATCGTCATCAATCACCAGGGCATGTTCCCGTCCGCCACCATCTCGTTCAACCTCAAGCCCGGCGTCGCGCTGGGCGACGCGGTCGGCGCCATCCGCCGGTTCGAGCAGGAGAGCGGAAAGCCGGCCTCGCTCGCCACCGCCTTCCAGGGCAACGCCAACGCCTTCCTGTCGGCGCTGTCGGGGGAGGTGATGCTGATCCTGGCCGCCCTCATCGTGATCTACATCATCCTCGGCGTGCTGTACGAAAGCACGATCCACCCCATCACCATCCTGTCCACGCTGCCGTCGGCCGGCATCGGCGCCCTCCTGCTCCTGATGGCGGCGCGCATCGATTTCAGCGTGATCGCCATGATCGGAGTCATTCTGCTCATCGGCATCGTCAAGAAGAACGGCATCATGCTGGTCGACTTCGCGCTCGAGGTGGAGCGCAACGAAGGACGCTCGCCCGAGGATGCGATCTATCAGGCCTGCCTGCTGCGCTTCCGGCCGATCCTGATGACCACGATGGCGGCGCTGCTCAGCGGCGTGCCGTTGATGCTGGGCACCGGCACCGGATCGGAGATCCGCCAGCCGCTCGGCTACACTATCGTCGGCGGCCTGATCCTCTCCCAGGTGCTCACCCTGTTCACGACGCCGGTCGTCTACATCTACCTCGACCGGTTGGGCGGATGGCTGCGCCGCCGGGGCCACGAGCCGTCAGGCACCGCGCCGTCCGGCGTCTAGGCCATTGGACGGGAAAGATATTTGTCGTTCGAGTTCGTTCTGCCGTAACTGCCCAGGATGTTGGCGTTCAGGCGGTTTGGAGGGATCGGAGGAGGCTATCGGGGGGCTGCATGAGGGCGGAGATGAGGTCCCAGCCTTGCTTTTTGGCGGTGGAGAGCATGGAGCGGATGGTAGCGAAGTCCTGGGCGCTGGCCTGAGTGCGGAAGCCGCCGGAGATTTTCTGCCGCAGCTTCATCATGCGGATGTCGGCTTCGGCCTGGTTGTTTGTGAAGGGCACATCCGGATCGTGCAGGAATCGCAGCACGTCGTCCCTGCGTTCTTCGAGGCGCAGGAGAAGATTGTGGCCGGTGCGGTTTGGCTTCCGGCCACGCCGCTGCGCACGGCGCAGCGCCGGCCGTCTGCAATGGAAGGCGAGCCCCTTCGCCACGATGGCATCATAGCGTCCCTCGATGAGGGCAACGAGGCTCGGTTTGAGCGGCCGCTCTTTCTGGCGGGCGAGGTTTACGGCGTGGCAGGCCCGGCGCAGCAGGATTTGCATCCTGCGCGCCCAGTTCTCCTTGTCGATGTCGACGAGTGCCTTCAATTCGCGCAAATGATGCGCGTTGCACAACGCATGACGTACGCCCCCCATGGTGTAGTAGGGCTTCCAGTGGTCATGCACCGCAATACCGATCATGTGGTCCCAGACGGTCCCGCGCTTGGCACAGACCCGGTAGACGGTCAGCTGGGCGGTGGAGGCGACGTGCAGCCATCGGGTTCGGCCGCCGATGCGAAAGCCGGTCTCGTCCAGATGCTTGACCTTGGCACAGACCACATGATCGCGCGCGACGTGGAGGAAGCTCTGTAGCCGCTGCGCACAGCTGCGGCTCATCCGGGCAATGGTCGCCGGAACAAGGCTCACCCCGAACAGAGCATGCATCAACTCCGCTAAGCGATCTTCGGGCAGGAACTGGCCGTGCAGCAGATAGACCACAATGGCGCTGATCCGGGGGCCGTATTGAACCGGCGCCGCCACTGCGGTGGGAAAGGCAGCTTTGGTCTGTGCCCCACACGATGGACAGCTGCACACATGGGCGCGGTGCTCGGTCACCACCGGACGCGGCTCGGGAAGGTCGAACACCTGTCGGGCGCAGTGGCCTATCGTCATGGCGCTCGTCAGCGCCATTCCGCATCGCCTGCACGCCTGCGGAAAGTGATCAATGATATGGTCGGCCGTCTGCACGCAGCGCAGGGTCTCGCCCGGATGCCCTTTCTGACCACCAGGCCGCTTGCCCGACGGCTCGCGCAGGCTCCTCACCCGCACAGGCTTCTTGAACCCATCGCTCGATGGCGGCTTGCTGCTGTTGGAGCTATCAAGCCCCAACTGGCGCTCCAACTGAGCAATCCGCGCCGTCAGAGCCGCAATCTGTGCCGCTTGCGCCGCAATCACCGCAAGCAGGTCTTCTCTCGGTAGTTCGGCCAATTCAGCCGCCGCATCCCAACTCATCCAAATCCTTAAATCGGAAACCGAGTCCGCCGTCTAGAAAAATTTACAACAACATCCTGGGCAGTTACGTTCTGCCAAAATCAGAAAACGGTTGTATCGCTAAATATACAACTTAAAGAGGAGAGATGCGCCCGACGTCGACCGACGCGGCGTGCCCGCCACCCGACCCCGAGGCAAGTAGTTGCTTGAAGGGGCCGGCCGGCGCGTGCGACGGCTCGCTCATGCAGGACGCCGTGACGCACCGCGATGGGCCCCCCCGCACGCGAGCGAGCACAGATTCCAGTCTGTCCTGGAATCCCGACACCACGCCTTTCGACGTGGAGACGCTGCGCTCCCTTTATCGCGCCGGCCATGTGACGCCGGCCGACGTGGTGCGCGCCGTGTATCGGCGGATCGCCCGCAATGCCCGGCGGGATGTCTGGATCCACCTGCGCCCGGAAGCCGAGTGCATCGCGGCGGCGCAGGACCTCGCGACGCGGCCGCCTGACTCTCTTCCGCTCTACGGCATCCCGTTCGCCGTCAAGGACAACATCGATGTCGCCGGCTGCCCGACCACGGCGGCTTGCCCGGCCTTCGCCTATCGGCCCGCCGCATCGGCCGCATGCGTGGCGCGGCTCGAAAGTGCCGGCGCCATCTGCATCGGCAAGACCAATCTCGACCAGTTCGCGACCGGCCTCTCCGGCGTCCGGTCGCCATACGGCGCCTGTGGCTCGGCCTATGACCGCGCCGTCATTTCCGGCGGATCGAGCTCCGGCTCGGCGGTCGCGGTCGGGCTCGGCCAGGTGAGCTTCACGCTCGGCACCGACACCGGCGGCTCGGGGCGGATCCCGGCGGCGTTCAACAACGTGGTCGGGCTCAAACCCACGCGCGGCACCATCAGCACGCACGGCCTCGTTCCCAATTGTCCCACGGTCGATTGCGTGTCGGTCTTCGCCCGCACGGTGCCGGACGCGACGGCCGTCGCCGAGGCGATGCGCGCCTTCGATGCGGAGAGCGTGTTTTCGCGCCCCGCGCCCATGGACTTCGCCTTCGGCCTGGCCGCCGCCCCTGTGGGCTTCCGCTTCGGCGTGCCGCGGGCGAGCGACCTCGAATTCTTCGGCAATGCCGAGGCGCCGGCGATCTTCGCCGCCGCCGTTGCCCGCCTGGAGCATCTCGGTGGCCACAGGCAGGAGGTCGACTTCCGGCCGTTCCGCGAGGCCGGCCGCCTGTTGTTCGACGGCCCGTGGATCGCCGAGCGGGCGGTCGCGGTCGGCGGCTTCGTCGCCGCCAATGCGGATGCGGTGCTGCCGGTCACGCGAGGCATCATCGCGAGCGCGGCGCGCTGGAGCGCCGTCGATGCATTCACGGCGCACTACCGGCTGCTCGAGCTCAAGCGGGAGGTCGAGACCGCGTTCGAGAACATCGATCTGCTCGTCGTACCGACCGCCGGCACCTGGTACACGATCGCCGAGGTGGAGGCCGATCCGATCGCGCGCAACACCAACCTCGGATACTACTCCTACGCGGTGAACCTGTTCGATTTGTGCGCGCTCGCCGTGCCGTCCGGCTTCTATCGCAACGGCATTCCGGCCGGCATCACGCTCATCGCGCCCGCATTCCACGACGCGCAGATCGCGGCGATCGGCCACGCGTTCGACGCATCGCGATCAGCCGCGACAGTCGGCACCGCATGCGGTCGCTCGCCCGGCAATTGATCAGCGTGCCGAGCAATTGGGCAAAGGAGCGGGCCGTGCCCTGTCGATCTGCACCAAGCGTCGCCCCCCGGGTGGCCCAAATCTTGCTTTCCTCGTAGGAAATATTTTTGCTTCGTGTGCAACAACGAGGGGAGCTGCGGATGACGAGACTGGCGCTTTACGTCGCCCTGGCCGCCGCGCTGTGGAGCGGCAGCGCGCTTGCGGCCGACAAGGTCGTGCTGTTTCAGAACCTGTCGCCGATCTCCGGCATGACCATCGTGGCGCATGCCAAGGGAATTTTTGGCCGGCACGGGCTCGAGGTGGAAGTCCGCAATGTCACCAGCGGCAAGCTCGCCCTCGACGCGCTGATCGGCGGTAGCGCCAATCTGGCGACCGTGGCGGAGACTCCGGTGATGCGTGCCGGCCTGACTGGCCAGGCGATCGCGATCGTTGCCACCATGGAGGCGTCCGACAACGACGTTCAGTTCCTCGTGCGCGCGGACCGCGGCATCAAGGTGGTGGGCGATCTCAAGGGTAAGAAGATCGCGACCGCGGTCGGCACCAGCGCCGAATACATGGTGGTGGCGACGCTCGCCTCGGTGGGCTTAAAGCCGTCCGACGCCACGATCATCAATCTGCGGCCGCAGGACATGGCGGCTGCGCTCGAGCGCGGCGACGTCGACGCCTACGCGATCTGGGAGCCGCACATCTACAACGGCCGCAAGCTCCTGGGCGAGAAGGCGCTCAATATCCAGGCGCGCGGCATCTACGTCGAGACCTTCAGCATCGTCGGCATGCGCGACTACCTCAAGAAGAATCCCGACGTCGTGGACCGTTTCGTCAAGGCGCTGGTCGACGCCGAGCGCTTCATCAACGCCAACCCCGCCGAGACGATCAAGATCATCGCCGACGCGGTGCAGATGGACGTCGCGACCATGACGGGGATCCGCGACAATTTCGTTTTCAAGCTCGGGCTCGACGCCGACATCATCAAGCTCATGAAGAAGCAAGCCGACTGGGACGCCTCCACGGGAAAGCCCGCCAATGTCTCCGATATCGACCGCACGCTCCGCGGCCTCATCGAGCTCGAGCATCTCCGGCGGATCGCGCCCGACAGAATCAGCGGATTCTAGCTCGGCGCCGCGCCCGCGCGGCACGCGGCGTCGCATGACGGTCGCATGGGGAGCGGCGCGTGCCCGCTTGGCCGCGGCCGGCCGGCGCCATGCGCTCGCCATGGCGAGCGTCGCTTCCGTCGCGTTCGTCTTTCTGCTGTGGGAATGGATCTCCCGCTCCGGCACCCTCAACCCGGCGCTGTTTCCGCCGCCCACCAAGGTGGTCATGACGACGCTGCAGATGGCCCGGTCGGGCCAGCTCCTGCTCGATGTGGCGGCGAGCGGCCAGCGCCTTCTGGTCGGATATGCCGCCGGCGCGTTTCTCGGCGTGCTGCTCGGCACGCTGACCGGCCGCTACGCGCTGCCCCGTGCGATCTTCTCCCCGATCATCCAGATGCTGCGGCCGATTCCGCCGATCTCCTTCGTGCCGATCGCCGTGCTGTGGTTCGGCCTCGGCGAGTTCTCCAAATACTTCCTGGTGTTCTGGGGCGTGTTCTTCGTCGTGTGGATCAGCACGCATCTCGGCGTCCTCGGCATCGATCGCGTCTACGTCAACGCCGCGCAGGCCCTCGGCGCCAACGAGCGCGTGCTGCTGCTCGAGGTCACGTTACCGGCAGCGCTGCCGATGATCCTGTCCGGCCTGCGCACCGCGCTGCCGATCGGCTTCTATTCGCTCGTCGCCGGGGAGATCGCCGGCGCCATGCACGGCGTCGCCTACATGATCGAGCTCGCGCACACCAATTTCCAGGTGGACAAGATGTTCGGCGGACTCATCGTGCTGGGCCTGTTCAGCACGGTCGCCGACCGCGTGTTCGTCTGGACCACCACAGCGCTGTTTCCCTGGGCCTATCCGCGCCCCGGATAGGCTACGCAATGGAGCCTGGCCTCGTGTCCGAGCTTGCCGACCTGTCTGCGACCGAATTGCGTCACCTGCTGTCACGACGCGACTGTTCCGCCGTCGACATCGTGGCGAGCTGCCTGAAGCGGATTCGGGAGCGGGAGCCGGTGGTCAAGGCTTTCGTCGACCTCGACGAGGAAGGGGCCGTCGCGCAGGCCAAGGCGTGCGACCGCATACCGGCGCAGGGCGTGCTGCACGGCATTCCGGTCGCCGTAAAGGACACGGTCGACGTCGCCGGCATGCGCTGCACCTGGGGCACGCCGATCTATGCGGACCGTGTGCCGGCGACGGATGCGGCGGTCGTGCGCCGGCTGCGCGAGGCCGGCGCCGTGATCGTCGGCACGACGGTGACGACCGAATACGCGATCGCCCATGCCGGGCCGACCACCAACCCACACAACCCGGCGCACACGCCGGGCGGCTCGTCGAGCGGCTCGGGCGCGGCCATCGCCGCCCGCATGGTGCCGATTGCGGTGGCGACGCAGTCGGTCGGCTCGATCATCCGGCCGTCCATCTTCTGCGGCGTGTTCGGGCTGAAGCCGACGCTCGGCGCCATCAGCACGGCGGGTGCGATGCCGCTCTCGCCCCGCCTCGACCACGTGGGACCGATGGCGCGGACGGTCGAGGACATTGCACTGGCGACCGAGGTGATGTTCGGCCGCGAGGGAGGCGATGCCGGCGGCGTCGAGATCGCGCCGCCGCGACTGCGTGCGCTGCCGCCGTCGACGCGCGTGCTGCGCGTCGACGGGCCGCTCAGCGACCGCATCGAAGCACCCACTGCGGCGGCGCTCGATCGCGCCCAGCGCGCGCTCGAAGGCGCGGGCTTGCAGGTGAGCGCGGTGGATCTGCCCGATCGCTTCTCCCGGCTGATCGCGTGCTATGAGACGATCATCTTCCGCGATCTGGCGGAGCGACACGGCGCCGACTACGACAAGCATGCCCACCGGATGAGCGAGCGCTTCCGCGAGATCATCCAGGCCGGCCGCGCCACCACGCAGGACGCCTACGACGCGGCGGTCGCGGACGCGGCCTTCTATCGCGCACACATCCTCGAACTGCTCGCGGGCGACACCGTCATCCTCACCCCGGCGACCGACGGCTCGGCGCCGAAGGTGTCCGACCGAACGGGCGAGCAGAAGCTGCAGAGCCTGTGGACCGTCACCGGGGTGCCGAGCCTGGCGACGCCCTGCGGCAAGGTCGGCGGGCTCCCCGTGGGCGTCCAACTGGTCGCCGCGCCGGGGCGCGAGGACCTGGCGCTGGCAGTGGCACGGGTGGTCGGCGCGGGATAGCGCCGGACGTCACATCACATCATTCCGCGTGCCCGCGCTGCGCCATGCAGGTGCGGAACTGATGCAGCTCCATGGTGCCCCAGGTCGTCTGCGTGTACCGCCGGCCCATGGCACTGCACTCGCGCAGGGCTGCCTCGCGCGCAGAGCTGGCGCCGCTTTGCCTGGGCTGTGCCGCCCCCGGGGAGCCGAACGGCGTAACGGCCCCATAGGCACTGGTCGAGCCGCCGCGCGCGGCACCCTGCGGGATGCCTGTCCAGGCTGTCTGTCCGCCGGGCACCTGCACGATGTTGCCGGATCCGATGTCCGGATTGTACGACTGCGCAAAGGCCGGCGATGCGAAGGCCATTGCGAGGGCAATGATGGCGAGGAATTTCCGCATGACACATCTCCATCTCGTGGCTTGTGGCACCGGGCGGCATCGACTAGTTTGGTACTGACCGGTAACACCTGATCGGATAGGTACTGACCGGTAACACCCGCGTCAAGGGGGAGCCGGAAATGTCTTTCACGTCAGGCGCAAGATCCGGAAAAGCCGAGGGAATTCCCCCGCGTGAACGGATCCGGGCGGTCGCCGCGGAGCTGTTCTATCGTCAAGGCATCCGTGCCGTCGGGGTCGACGCGATCGCGGAAGCGGCCGGCACCAACAAGATGACGCTGTACCGGCACTTTCCGTCCAAGGACGCGTTGGTCGCCGAATACCTGCGCTGCTCCGCGCAGGCGATGGACGCCTATTGGGAGCAATTGGGCCGGCAGCATCCCGGTGATCCGCTGGCGCAGCTGCGCGCCTGGCTCGCCGACATGGCCGATCACGTCGAGAACCGCGCCCAACGCGGCTGTCCCCTGGCGAACGCGGCCGTCGAATTGCCCGAGCAGGATCATCCGGCGCGCCCGGTGATCGAAGCCTACAAGGTCGCGCAGCGCCTCCGGCTGGCGGAGCTGTGTCGATCCGCCCGCCTCGGCGATCCCGACATGCTGGCCGACGAGCTGCAGCTGCTGCTCGAGGGCGCGCGGGTGATGGCGCAAAGCGTCGGCCGCGACAACTTGGGCGCCCGCTTGTCGCGCATGGGCGAAGCCTTGATCGCCGCCCACGCCCTCAAGAAGGGACGAGCGGCGAGGGGCCGGCCTTAAAGCTCCACCCACACCGGCGCATGATCGCTGGCGTTCGGCGCGCCGCGAACGGCGCGGTCGACGCCCGCGGCCTTCAGGCGCTTGGCGAGGTCCGGGCTGAGCAGGATGAAATCGAGCCGCAGGCCGGCGTCGCGCTCCCAGCGCCTGCGCTTGTAGTCCCAGTAGCTGTACATCGGCGCCTCGGGGTGCAGCGCGCGGACGGCATCGATCCAGCCCTGCTTCATTAGACGCGCGAAGGCGGCGCGGCTCTGCGGCTGCAGCAGCGCGTCGTCGTCCCACGATGTCGTGGGATAGATGTCGCGGTCGGTCGGGACCACGTTGAAGTCGCCGACGAGCGCGACCGGCACCCCTGCTTTGTAGAGCTTGGCCGCATGGCGGCTGAGGCGGCGGAACCAGGCCAGCTTGTAGTCGAATTTCGGCCCCGGCTGCGGATTGCCGTTGGGCAGATAAAGACAGCCGATGAGAATGCCGTTGACGGCGGCTTCGATGTAGCGGCTTTGCGTGTCGGCGTTGTCCCCGGGCAATTCGGTGCGCGTGACGATGGGCGCCGTGCGCGCCAGGATGGCGACGCCGTTCCAGCTCTTCTGCCCTTTCCACACGGCCGCATAGCCGGCGCTGCGGATCGCGTCGGCGGGAAATTCCGCATCGGTCGCCTTCAGCTCCTGCAGGCACACGATGTCGGGCCTGGCCGTCCGCAGCCAGTCGGTTAAATTCGCCAGGCGCTTCCTGATATTGTTGACGTTGAAGGTGACGATCTTCATCGCGCCTTGTTACGGGCTGGATGCAGGGAAATCAAAGCCGCGATGACCCGTCGGTTCCATGCCGCCGCACTGATGCTCGCCGCCCTGTCGCTCGCCGGACCGGCCGAGGCGGCGGATGGCTACCCGGTGCGCCCGGTGCGGCTCATGGTCGGATTTCCCGCCGGCGGTCCGACCGACGTGCTGGCGCGCCTGATCGCGCAAAAGCTCTCCGAGCGGCTCGGCCAGCAATTCGTCGTCGAGAACAAGCCGGGAGCGGGGAGCAACATCGCAACCGAGGCGGCGCTCAATGCGCCGCCTGACGGCTACACGATCCTTGTCTGCGCCTCCGCCAACACGATCAACAGCACGCTGTACAAAAAGCTGCCGTTCGATTTCGCCCGCGACAGCGTGGCGGTGGCCGGGCTTGCGTGGGTGCCGAACGCGCTGCTGGTGCACCCGTCAGTACCCGCGACGAGCGTCGGCGCCTTCATCGCGTACGCCAAGGCCAATCCCGGCAAGATCAACATGGCGTCCTCGGGCAGCGGCACCACGGTGCATCTGGCGGGCGAGCTGTTCAAAGCCATGACCGGCGTCGATCTCGTCCACGTGCCGTACCGCGGCTCGGCTCCCGCCGTCACCGCCCTGGTGGCCGGGCAGGTGGAGGTGATGTTCGGCGACGTCACGTCCGCCATCTCGCATATCCGGTCGGGCGCGGTGAGGGCGCTCGCCGTCACCACCGCGTCGCGCATCGCGCTCCTGCCCGACCTGCCGCCGATCGGCGACACCGTGCCGGGCTACGAGGCGAGCGCATGGTTCGGCTTCGTCGCTCCGCGCGGCACGCCGGGCGACGTCGTCGCGAAGCTCAACGGCGCGATCAATGCGGCGCAGGACGACCCCGGGATCAAGGAGAGGTTCGCCGCGCTTGCCGCGACGCCCATGCGGTTCACGCCGGGCGAGTTGGCGACGTTCATCGGCGAGGAGACCGCCAAATGGGCACAGGCGGTCAAGCTCTCCGGCGCGACCGTGGAGTAACGCCGCATCCTTCGCGGCCCAG
Source organism: uncultured Alphaproteobacteria bacterium (assembly GCA_963777755.1). Classification (GTDB taxonomy): domain Bacteria; phylum Pseudomonadota; class Alphaproteobacteria; order Rhizobiales; family Xanthobacteraceae; genus DATFWC01. The sequence continues at coordinate 558,544 of CAVZSC010000030.1, read as the reverse complement.
CGCCCCTGACTTCCGCCTCAGGAGATCCCAATTCCAGGGTAGGTGTCTCGCGGGGCCACCATCCGACGCCCACGGACGGGGCGGAGGGGTCAGAGTCAAGAATTGACAGGAGAGGAGAGATGGAACACAGGCAGGGCCTTGTTCACATGGGAAGCGGGGTACTGGGGCCCTCCGGCCGGTTCGACTACTGGTCTCCCGATCAGCCGCTCCATCGTCGAGGCGCACGACGGGCGCCTGCGGGCGACGCACAACGTGCCGCGCGGGGCACGCCTTGAAATCCTCCTGCCGATCCGGCCGGAGGCGTCGGTATGATGCGCGCCGTCATCCCGACCGGGTCGTCCTATTTCGTGCGCCGGGCGTATGATTCCCCATAAGCCTCGGTGCGGGTCTCGAGGATTGGGTCGTCGGAGACGTCGATGCCCTTGGTCAGGTTGGTCGGCATGAACAGGAGCGTGTTTTCGATCCTCTTGGTGTCGAGCGCCCGGGTGATCGCAATCTCGCCGAGCTCGATGGTGGGCCGGCTGTCCGGCCAGACCTTGGTCGCGTCGGCGGTGGGATCTCCAGGCGCGGCGAGCTGCACGAAGAGGCGGAATTTCACCGGCCCTTTCTCGACCGCGGCCCGCAGATTGTCGGCGAGCGCCGTGCCGGGGCGCCTCGCCGCCTCCTCATCGCTCACATAGGCCGGCCCGGACTCAGGGACGATGCGATAGCGGCCGAGCTTGCTGACGCCCTGCGCATTGGTGAACTTCAAGGCGTTGACGCCGAAGAAGGGCTGAGTGCCGTAGCTCACCGCCACCGGCTTTGGTGCGGTGACGAACGCCTTTGCGGCCGGATGGCTGGACAGGAACTGCTCGAGCGGGGTCGGCTGGGGGGCGTCGGGTCCGCTGGCGCCGACGGCCTGCAGGAAGGCCAGGAAGTCCTCGCCGGTCGCGACCGGGAAACCGTTGGCCGATATGGCGACGATGTCGTTCTCTCCCCCGTTGGCCAAGCGAAACTTGGTCGCCATGCCGCGGATGCCGCCCACGGAGGGATCGGTGTCCGCCGCGTCCGGCTTGCCGCCCGCGTTGGAGAAGCGGATGGTCAGCGGCGTGGGGGGGCCGGCGAGAAAGGCGGCCGAGCTCAGCGCATCGGCGCCCGGCGCCGGCGTGAACATACCCTCGAACACCGCGCCCGTGGCGTGGTTGGCACGCACATGCGGATGCGCGCCGTAGAGCGCGTTCATCTGATCGACCAGCCGAGCTCCGAGGTTTTCCCCGGCACCGGCAACACCCGTCGCCATCACGGTTGCGGCGAAGCCGACGCCCGCCGCAACGATCCATCTCGATTTCATGAAATCCTCCATGTCCGGTAGGCGATCACAGGTGACTCTCGAAAACGGATGCGGCCGGCCCTGGGGGGAGGAAAGGGCCGGCCGCTGGTTGCGAACCCAGGCTGCTGAGGGGCGGGGGGACACCCGGGCCGCAAATCAATTCCTTTCGCGGGGCGGGCGTATCCTCCGTTGCCCGTCGCCGCTTCCATGCCGCTGATAATGGCGCGTTTCCTGTCGGGCGATAACGCCAGGAAATTCGAATGGACCGTTTGGTCGGCTGGAAGGAATGAGCAACTGTCATCTTGTCGCAGCGAGATCGCTGATCGATTTGGCCGCGTCAAGGCTGGCGCTTCGCGCCCCCGCGCTACGCGCGGCTACGGCCCTGACGCGGCCAAATCGATCAGCGCAGAGGCTACCGCGCGGTCGGCACGGAGTGCCGACCGCGGTGACGGTCGGCCCACGCGAAGTCATCGCGAACCATTGCGTTGAGCATGGTAAGCATCTTGCGCATCACCGCCACGATCACGACCTTCGGGAGCTTGCCGGTGGCGGCGAGACGATGGTGGAACACCTTGAGCACGGGATTCCAATTGCAGGCGCTCAATGCCGCCATATAGAGCACGTGACGGACGGGCGCCCGACCACCCCAGATACAGCGCTTTCCCTTAAGCTTGCCGCTCTCGAAGGCATAGGGCGCAACGCCGACCATCGCAGCAACCTGTTTGCGGCTCATGCGTCCGAGCTCGGGCAAGAGCGCAATCAGCGTGCAGGCCAGCACCGGTCCGACGCCCGGCATGGAGGTCAGCAGCCGGTATCGATGCGCGAGCGCCGGATCGGCACCGATGCTCTCGACCAGGTGCTCATCGAGCATGTTGATGTCGGCGGCGAGCCGAGCGATATGACGGCGCGAAAGGCGCTTCAGCACCGCATTTTCCAGCATTCCAGCAGCATTCTCGGCGGCGACCTTCGCATTGCTGAGCTGGCGCCGAACCCTAAGAACCTCGGCAAGCCGCTCGACCACTGGCGCCGGTCGCTGCACAGGCCGGGTCGGGATGATGGCGACGAACGCGGCGATCATCCGCGCATCGAGCCGATCGTTTTTGGCCAGAACGCCGCTAGCGTTGGCAAACTGCCGCAGCCTGAACGGATTAATCTGACGCACCGGCATGCCGGCTGCGAGCAGCGCTCGCATCACGCCGCGCTCGTAGCCGCCGCTCGCCTCGAGCCCGATCGCCGAGATCGAGAAGCCGCGCAGCTGCTCAATCAGCTCGGCCCAGCCAGCTGGGTCATTGCTCGCCGACGAGCGTTGCTGCTCCGGCAGCACCATCACGTCCAAGCGATCCTTCGACACGTCAATTCCACAGACAGAGAGCATCGTCATCTTCGTATCCCTTGTTTGCTGATGCGGGCTCGTGCCCAGGCAACTGTTCGGGTAAGGAAGAAACGACTGGAGCTCCAAGCTCATTCGCGGTCTGAGGACCGAACCGCCTGCGGGCTTCCAGTCGCGACGGGGGCGGAGTCGTGAACCGGCCCCCATCACTCCTCACTATGCCCCTTTCGCGTCATACAAACCGGACTGCCCGGTTCCAGGACGCTTCGCGGGCCAAAGGCGGATCCGCTGCCGATGCCTCAATGGCACGTCATTCCACCTGGCCGTGTTGCGCCATGCACGCCCGGTACTGCTGGAATTCCATGTCGCCCCACGTGTACTCGGTGTAGCGCGACGCCACGCCGCTGCAGGTGCGAATGGCCGCCGCACGTGCGGCGCTGACATGGTCCGGGCTTCTCAGGTCGAGGCTGGGAGAGCCGAACGGGGTGACGGCACCGTAGGCGCTGTAGGGCGATTGAAAAATTCCCGGAGGATAGGCCGCAGGGGATTGGCCGAGCGCCGGGGATGCAGCGAGCGCGGCGAGCACCGCGCCCATGACGAACATCTTCTTCATGACACACTCCATGTTTGACCATCACGGAGCCGGGGCTCGCCCGGCTCAATGATAGCCTTCGCCCTCGCGCAACTTCCCACCAAAGGTCCAGTAGACGAAGATCACGTAGCCGACGATGATCGGCAGCATCACCAGCGTGCCCATCAGCATGAAGATCTGCGTCGCGGGTGCGGACGCGGTCTGCCAGATGGTCAGGGATGGCGGCACCAGGTACGGGAAATTGGAGATCAGCAGCCCGAGATAGCCGAGCAGGAACAGCGCGACCGTCGCCAGGAACGGGAGCACGTCGTGTCGCCTCTCGAGCCAGTGCCACGCGGCGAATGCGACGAGCGCGGTCGCCGCCGGCACCCACCAGAAGAACAGGATGTTCGGCAGCGAGAACCAGCGCGCCGCGATGCGCTCGGTCGCAAGCGGCGTCCACACGCTCACCACGACCATGAAGGCGAGCACCGCGAGCAGCAGCACCTTGCCCTGGATCCTCGCCCGCTCCGCGACGGCGCCGTCGGTCTTCATCACCAGCCAGGTGGCGCCGAGCAGGCCGTAGCCGGCGACCAGGCCGAGACCGCACAGCACCGCGAACGGCGTCGCCCAATCGAACGGGCCGCCGGCATATGCCCCGTTTTCGACCTTGATGCCCTCGATCAGGCTGCCGAGGATCAGTCCCTGGCAGAATGCGGCGAGCGCCGACCCGGTCGCGAAGGCGAACGTCCAATGCGGCTTGTGGGTCACGCCGATCCAGCGGAACTCGAATGCGACCCCGCGGAACACGAGCGCGAGCAGCATGACGATGACCGGCAGGTAGAGGGCCGGCATGATGATCGAATAGGCGAGCGGGAAAGCCACCATCATGCCGGCGCCGCCGAGCACCAGCCACGTCTCGTTGCCGTCCCAGAACGGGGCGACCGTGTTCATCATCTGGTCGCGCTCGTGCTCGGACTCGGCGAACGGGAACAGAATGCCGATCCCGAGATCGAAGCCGTCGAGGATGACGTACAGGGCGACCGCGAGGCCGATGATCGCCGCCCAGATGACCGGCAGATACCATTCCATCACACCACCTCGCTGGCGTCGTGGATGTGCATGGGCGGCCCGGCCACGACGGGAATTCGGCGCGCCGCCTCGCCGGCCGGCGGCAGCGGCGGAGCCGGCGGTCCGCCGGCAGGGGGTGCGATCGCCGGTCCTTTCGGTCCAAGCGCGATCAGGTGGTTGATGTAGTAGATGCCCATCGCGAGCACGACGGCATAGACCAGCACGAACAGCACGAGAGTCGTGGCCACCGTGTGGGCCGCGATCGGCGACGCGGCTTCGGCGGTGCGCAGGACGCCGTAGGCGACCCAGGGCTGCCGTCCGGTCTCGGTGACGATCCAGCCGCAGATCACGGCGACGAAACCGATCCACCAGGCATGCTGCGCGGGCCAGAGATACCATCGCGTCGCGAACAAACGGCCGCGCCACCACAGCCACGCGCCGCTCAGCCCGGCCGCGATCATCAGCAAGCCGATGCCGACCATGATGCGGAAGGCGAAGAACGCCGGCACGACCGGCGGCCGGTCCTGCGGCGGCACGCTCTTGAGGCCGGGGATCAGGCCGTTCCACGAGTGGGTGAGGACGAGCGAGCCGGCGTGCGGGATCGTGACCGCGAAGCGGTTCGTCTCGGCGCGCTCATCCGGCCAGCCGAACAGCACGAGCTCGGCGGGCTTGTCGCCGTCCCAGTGCGCCTCGATGGCGGCGACCTTCAGCGGCTGATGCGCGAGCGTGTTGAGACCGTGCTGGTCGCCGATCACGAGCTGCAGCGGCGCAACGATGGCGACGAAGCCGACCGCCATGCGCACCATGGTGCGGCCGTGCTCCAGATGCCGGCCGGCGAGGAGGTAGCGCGCGCCCACGGCGAGCACGACGAACGACGCCGTGAGGTACGCCGCCGTCACCATGTGGGCGAAGCGATAGGGGAAACTCGGATTGAACACGATGGCGAGCCAGTCGAGCGGATAGGCGACGCCATCGCGCATCTCGTAGCCGGCCGGCGTCTGCATCCAGCTGTTGGCCGACAGGATCCAGAACGCCGAGGTCAAGGTTCCGACCGCGACCGCCACCGCCGACAGCGTGTGCAGCCAGGGCGGCACCCGGTTCCAGCCGAACAGCAGCACGCCGAGAAATGTCGCTTCCAGGAAGAACGCGACCAGGACCTCGTAGCCGATCATCGGGCCGATAACGTTGCCGAGCACGGCCGAGAACCGGCTCCAGTTGGTGCCGAACTGGTAGGACAGCACGATCCCCGACACCACGCCCATGGCGAACGAGACAGCGAAGATCCGGGTCCAGAACTGCGCGAGCACGCGGTAGCGCGCGGTGCCCGTCTTGAGCCACATGACGCAGAGCGTCGCGATATAGGCGGACAGCCCGATCGTGAAAGCCGGGAAGATGATGTGCCAGATGATGGTGAAGGCGAACTGGATGCGCGCCAGCAGCACAGCGTCGAGATCCACCGGGTTGCTCCTCTTCTTGGCGCGCCGTGCACGATCGATGGGCGCATGCCCCCTCACCCCGACCCTCTCCCCGATGGGGAGAGGGAGCGCGCACCAATTCCCGCGAGAGGCACTACGCCGGCACGATGGGGGCCTTCTCCTTGCGCAGTGCGTCCATCACTTGCCGGTCCAGATTCAGGTGCGCCTGCACCAGCTCGGGCGGCGTCAGCGCCATCCAGGTCGACAGCGACACGTCGGCGAAATAGCTGCTCTTGAACATCTCGAGGAAGCGCAGCGGCGTCGTGCCCGTGTTCTCGACATAGTGGCCCATGGCGAAGGGTACGTAGCCGACATCGCCCGCCCGGAAATCGAACGTGCGCGCCTGACCAGACGCGGCAAACACGCCCATGCGTCCCTGGCCTTCGATGTAGTACTGCCATTCGTCGATGTTCGGGTGCCAGTGGAGCTCGCGCATCCCCCCGGGATTGACCTCGACCAGCGCCGCCGCGATCGTCTTGCTCACCGGAAAGTTGCTGGAGTCGACAATCCGCGCCGTTCCGCTGCGCGTCTTGATCGGCTCCTGCGCCAGCAGACGGTGGCTGAAGCGCTGCGACACTGCGGTGGCGCCCGGAATCTTGTCGGCGCTGAGCGGACCCGGCAGCGGAGCCGGGAAGATGTACTTCTCGCTCGGATCCGGCGTATGGCCGAACAGCGAGGACGGCACGCCGAAATTCTTCGCCAGCACGTCGTTCGGCGTGTGCTTGAACCAGTCGGTGATCAGGAACGTGTTGTCCTCGTCGAACTCGGCGTCGTCGAATACGAGCAGGAATTCGCAGCCGTCCGGGCCGAGACCTTGAATGGAGTGCGGAATGCCCGCCGGGAAATACCAGAGATCCCCCACGCCGACGTCATCGACGAAGTTGCGGCCCTCGGCATCGACGCCGGTGATGCGCGCCGTGCCATACAGCATGTAGGCCCACTCCGCCGCCTTGTGCCAATGCAGCTCGCGCACGCCGCCGGCGTTCAGGCGCATGTTCACGCCGGCGATGGTCTTGGAGACAGCGAGCTCGCGCACGGTCACCTGGCGGGTCCAGCCGCCCGACTCGAGCCGCATATGCGAGTCGGAGAACGAGAAGCGCAGGTTCGGCAACGTGCCGTGATCGGTCGAGGGCGGCACCAGGATGTCGGGGTTCTGCTGGTCGCGCATCAGGTTGCGGGGGCCGGGATCGTTGCCCCCGTGACCCGGGCGCACCGGCTGCGGGACGGAGCTGGAGTCCGGCGCAACCGGAGCCGCCAAAGCCGTACTGGCTGTCAGCAGGCCTCCGGCAGCGGTTGCCACCAGCACGTTGCGACGTGAGATCGGATCCATGATTTCTTCTCCATTGATGCAGCGGCAGCGTGCCGTCGTGACCACTCATGCATTGCGGTGTCTGGACTTGGGATGACGATGCCCCATCAGTTCATTCGGCCGGGGTCGCAGCGGCATGCGGATCGGCAACGTGACCCTTGGCGATCTGCTCTTCGAGCCAGGCGCCGTGATGCTCCCTGGCCCAGTTGAAATCGACGCTGCCCTTGCCCATCGCCTCGAACGCGCCTTCCATGCCGAGCGTGCCGATGTAGATGTGTCCGAGGATGAGCGCGACGAACAGGACGGCGATCAGGCTGTGCACGACCTGCGACAGCTGCATTCCGGCGATGTCCGTCACATAGAAAGGAAACATCAACAGATATCCGGAGGCCGCCACCGCCACACCCGCGCCCAGCATGAGCCAGAAGACCAGCTTTTCGCCGGCATTGAAGCGGCCCGCCGTCGGATGCTTCGAGGGGATGAACCCGCCCCCCTCCTTCAGCCAGACGAGGTCGAGCTTGCGCGGGATGTTGTCCTTCGCCCACATCGCAACGAGCAGCGTGAGCCCGAGCGCGAACGAGAAGCTGATGTAGTTGTGGGTATACTTGGCGACCTGCGCGATGCTCGAGAACGCGGCGGGCCCGATCACCGGCAGCAGCACGAGCTTCCCGAACGTGATGTTGAGCCCGGTCAGGGCGAGCAGGACGAATGACGTTGCGGTGAGCCAATGGCACGCGCGCTCGAACGCCGTGAAGCGGGGCACCCGCGTGCCGGAGCGACCGGCGGAGATGCGCAAACGTCCGGCGACCAGGTAGAAGATCCCCAGCAGAAGAATCGTCCCCAGGATCACGGCTGCGCCGATCCAGTGCAGCAGCACTTCGTGAAAGAAGTCCCACGTGCGTCCGGCGGGCTGCATGAGGACGCTCGCGATCTCGTTCGGGATGTCGATCCGTCCGGTGATGCGCGGATGCTGCCCGAGCAGGATCTGCTCGTTCACCGCGCTCGCATCCGGGTTGGGCGAGCCGTCCGGGTTGAGCTGCTGGGCGAGAACCGGTGGGGCGAGCCAGAACGTCAGCACGACCACCACGGCCATGAGCGAGATCATCGGGCGAATGCGTGCGAGGCTCCTCATGCTCATTCTCCCGGTCACACCGCGATCCCTGCGTGGTAGGCGGTCTTCCACCCCCAGGCGCCTGAGCCGTAGCCGCGCTTGATGACGCGCTCCTTGTAGATCTGGGCGATCACGTCGCCGTCGCCGGCGAGCAGCGACTTGGTCGAGCACATCTCAGCGCACAGCGGCAGCTTGCCCTCGGCGAGACGGTTGGCGCCGTATTTGTCGAACTCGATCTGCGTACCGTCGGCTTCCGGGCCGCCGGCGCAGTAGGTGCACTTGTCCATCTTGCCGCGCGAGCCGAAATTGCCGACGCGCGGATATTGCGGCGCGCCGAACGGGCAGGCGTAGAAGCAGTAGCCGCAGCCGATGCACAGGTCCTTGGAGTGCAGCACGACCGCATCCGCCGTCGTCACGAAGCACTTCACCGGACACACCGCCGCGCATGGCGCATCGGTGCAGTGCATGCAGGCCATCGAGACCGAGCGCTCGCCCGGCTTGCCGTCGTTGATGTTGACCACGCGCCGGCGGTTGATGCCCCACGGCACGTCGTGCTCGTTCTTGCAGGCGGTGACGCAGGCGTTACAGTCGATGCAGCGGTCGGCGTCGCAGAGAAATTTCATCCGTGCCATGGCTGCCTCCGTCACGCCGCCAGGATCTGGCACAGGGTGGCCTTGGGCTCCTGCATGCCAGTCACCGGGTCGAAGCCGTAGGTGGTAATTGTGTTGACGCTCTCGCCGAGCACGATGGGGTCGGCGCCTTTCGGATATTTGCTGCGCTGGTCGACGCCCTGGAACCAGCCGGCGAAATGGAACGGGCACCAGGCCACGCCCTTGCCGACGCGCTCGGTCACCAGCGCCTTCATGCGTGCTTTCGAATCGGATTCGGCGCCGGTGACCCAGACCCAGGCGCCGTCCTTGATGCCGCGCGCGGCCGCATCGGCCGGGTTGATCTCGACGTACATGTCCTGCTTGAGCTCGGCGAGCCACTTGTTGGAGCGCGTCTCCTCGCCGCCGCCCTCGTACTCGACCAGTCGGCCCGAGCTGAGGATGAGCGGAAACCGTTGCACGACCCCGCGATCGACCGCGCTCTTCTGCACGGTGAAGCCGATGTTCGGCACGCGGAACTGGCGGGCGTCGGGCAGGGTCGGATACTTGGCGACGAGATCGGGGCGCGGCGTATAGATCGGCTCGCGGTGCACCGGGATTGGATCCGGCAGGTTCCACGCGATCATGCGGGCCTTGCCGTTGCCGTAGGGGCTGCAGCCGTGCTCGATGGCGACGCGCTGGATGCCACCCGAGAGATCGGTCGACCAGGACACCAGATTAGGGTTGTCCGGGCTCACCCGCTGGATGACGGACAGTTCCTGCGCGGTGAGGTCCTTGTCCCAGCCGAGCTTCTTCAGCACGCCGTGGGTGAACTCGGGGTAGCCATCCCGGATCTCGGAGCCGACCGAGTAGGAGCCGTCGGACAAGAGGCTCACGCCGTTGCGCTCCACGCCGAAGCGCGCGCGGAACGTGCCGCCGCCTTCCTTCACCGGCAGGTTGGTGTTGTAGAGGACCGGCGTGCCGGGGTGCCGGTAGTCCGGCGTGCCCCAGCACGGCCACGGCAGGCCGTAGATGTCGCCGCCGACTTCCGGATCATCCTTCGGGGCGCGCAGCGTGACCAGGTCGAACTTCGCCTGGTTGCGCATGTGCGCCTTGAGCCGCTCGGGCGACTGGCCGCAATAGCCGGTCGACCAGCCGCCGCGATTGATCTCGCGCAGGATGTCCTCGGCCGATACCACGCCGTTCTCGACCTTGATGTTCTTGAACATCTGGTCGGCGAAGCCGAGCTTGCGGGCCAGCATGTACATGACGTCGTAGTCGTTGCGGCTCTCGAACACCGGCTTGACGATCTGCTCGCCCCACTGCAGCGAGCGATTGGAGGCGGTGCGCGATCCGTCCATCTCGAAGCTGGTGCAGGCCGGCAGCAGGTAGGTGCCGTCCCGGCGCTCGGAGAGCACTGACCAGGTCGTCGGATAGGGGTCGCACACGACTAGGAGATCGAGCTTCTCGATGCCCTTGGCAGCCTCCGGCATGCGCGTGATCGTGTTGCCGCCGTGCCCCATGATGAACATGGCCTTCATGGTGTCGGGCTGGGACACCTGCTCGGTCGGCAGCAGCGTGGCATCGAACCAGCGCGTCGAGGGGATGCCCGGCGTTTGCATGAATTTCTTGTCGACGAAGCGGGAGACCATCCAGTCGTAGTCGACCTCCCACACGCGGCACCAGTGCTTCCAGGCGCCCTCGTCGAGCCCGTAGTAGAGCGGCAGGGTGGTGACATCGAGCCCGAGATCGGTCGCGCCCTGGACGTTGGTGTGGCCGCGGAAGATATTGGCGCCGCTGCCGTAATGGCCGACGTTGCCGGTGGCGAGCAGCAGGATGCAGCTCGCCCGGACGTTCGCCGTGCCGACGGTGAACTGGGTCTGTCCCATCGCCCAGATCAAGGTCGCGGGGCGCTCCTTCGCGAACACCTCGGCGATGTGCCGGACCTGCGCCTCCGGGAGGCCGGTGACGCGCTCCACCTCGTCGGGCGGCCACTTGTCGACCTCCTTGCGTATTTCGTCGAGGCCGTACACCCGCTGGCGGAGAAACTCCTTGTCCTCCCAGCCGTTGCGGAAGATGTGCCAGAGCATCCCGTAGATCGTCGGAATGTGGGTGCCGGGCCGGACCCGCACGTACTCTGTCGCGTGCGCGGCGGTACGCGTCATCCGCGGATCGATCACGATCATGTTGGCGCGGTTGAGCTCCTTGCCTTCGAGAATGTGCTGCAGCGACACCGGGTGCGCCTCGGCCGGGTTGCCGCCCATCACCATGATGGTCCTGGCGTTGCGAATGTCGTTGTAGCTGTTGGTCATCGCACCGTAGCCCCAGGTGTTGGCCACGCCGGCGACGGTGGTGGAGTGACAGATGCGCGCCTGGTGATCGGAATTGTTGGTGCCCCAGAAGGCTGCAAGCTTGCGGTTGAGGTAGGCCGCCTCGTTGGTGAACTTTGCCGAGCCGAGCCAGTACACCGATTCCGGGCCGGACCTGGCGCGGATCTCCATCAGCTTGTCGCCGATCTCGTCGATCGCCTGATCCCACGACACGCGGACCCACTGGCCGTTCACGAGCTTCATCGGATAGCGCAGCCGACGCTCGCTCCCCACGTCGTCGCGCACCGCCGCGCCCTTGCAGCAGTGCGAGCCACGATTGATCGGGCTGTCCCAGCCCGGCTCCTGACCGATCCACACGCCGTTCGCGACTTCGGCGATGACGGTACAGCCGACCGAGCAATGGGTGCAGACGTTCTTGCGGATGGTCATGGCCTGGCCCGGCGCCGGTGGCGGACCGGCCTCGGCCTTGCGTACGCTCGCCAGCGGCAACGTCCCGAGCGCCGCAAGCGCGCCGGCGGCAAGACCCGAACGACGCAGGAAGGCACGACGATCGACGCCGCCGTCGGGTTGCGGCGTCAGCGCGGCGGCCAAGGTGGCGCGGCGCGCCTCGCGATCGGTCCTCTTCACCAGCATCGGTGTCTCCGTCACTTCGCCGGGTAGCGGTTGACGCGGTAGAACGTCTGCACCTCGGGTGAATTCGCCTGGTAGCGGGGCTTGCGCTTCTCGGCCTCGCTTTCACTGTCGGCCACGGCGGGCGCGAGCGGCGCCGCAGTAGCCGCCGCCGCGCCCCCGACCGCGAGCACGCGGAGGAACTCGCGGCGGCCGATGGGTGGATTGAGACGATCGTTCAAGCACTGACCTCGAGATGCATGCTGCGCTGATCCGAAAGGCCGACGGACGGGGTCGTCGGCCGCTTTCCGGATGTCAGACAAGTGTAATGGGAGGCCGCGAATGCGCTTTGCCGCCATTGCGGCGGATGGCGCGGCATTGCTTAGAAGATGATCGGGGAGAGCCGGCCGCTCCGCTCGTCGCGCGGAATGCCTACAAGCCGAGATCGCTCAAGCCGGGATGATCATCGGGCCGGCGCCCGAGCGGCCAGTGGTATTTGCGATCGCGCTCCGCGATCGGCAAATCGTTGATGCTGGCGATGCGCAAGCGCATCAGGCCGCGCTCGTCGAATTCCCAGTTCTCGTTGCCGTAGCTGCGGAACCAGCTGCTGCTGTCGTCGTGCCACTCGTAGGCGAAGCGCACGGCGATGCGGTTCTCGCGAAACGCCCAGATTTCCTTGATCAAGCGGTAGTCGAGCTCGCGCCGCCACTTGCGCGTCAGGAATACCTCGATCTCGCCGCGGCCCTGGAGAAATTCCGCGCGATTGCGCCAGCGGCTGTCCGCCGTATAGGCGAGCGCGACGCGCTGCGGATCGCGCGTGTTCCACGCGTCCTCCGCCATGCGCACCTTGCGGATCGCGGTTTCGAGCGTGAACGGCGGAAGGGGCGGGCGGCTCTCGTCCATGAGGCTTGTCCTCGCGCGCGCCGGTCAGCCCGTCCGGGCGGACTCTGCGGGGCACCGCACTTTCCTAGCATCCTCGAAGCCGTGCATGCCCAGTTGCCATTGCAAGGCGACGATGGCGCCCTTGACGGGCTGCAACAGCCCGATCGTCAGGATGAGGATTGTCGGCAGCCACAGCGCCAGATGCGTCAGGTACGGCGGCGCGAAGTGGGTCTCAACGAACAGCACGGCCGGGACCAGGATGTGGCCAACGATGAAGATCACCACATAGGCCGGGAAATCGTCCGCCCGATGATGGTGCAGCTCCTCGCCGCACGCCGTGCAGCGATCGTTCACCTTGAGGAAGGCTCCGAACATCCGACCCTGGCCGCAGCACGGACAGCGGCCAAGCAGCCCGCGCAGGAAACCGGACTTCGCGGCTTGCGAAACCTGAAGGTCGGACAATGAAGGCGCTCCCGATCGTCATGCACTACGTCGACAACATCCAGATATTTCTTGTCGAGCGTGCAATCAAGGGCGCTGACGATCGGGCGCGTGTGCGGGTCGACGGTCCGGCCACGCCCGCCGCTCAGCCGCGGCGTGCGGCCTGCCAGTGACCGGCGCAGCCGTTCGGCGACCGCCAGCTGCCGCCGCCGGCGGACCGCGAGAGCTGACCCACGCCGAATGCGCGCTGATCGCCGCGGCTCACCTGCACGTTGACGCGTCCGCCCGCGCCGACCCGCCCGTTGACATTGAACGACTGCTCGGACGGATCGGCATGACGGACGTAGCCGTTCACGATCGCGACGGGATAGCGATAGGCGCCGCTGCACGCTCCGCCTTCCGCCGCCACCACCACGCTCCAGATTCCGTCATAGGCGGTGCGTGCGGATGCGGTGCCGGCTCCCGCCGCGATACCGAGGGCGGCCAGCAAAGTCACCACGAGCGTTCTTCGAGATCTGATCATCTGATACTCCGTGCTTTGACAAATCCAGCCGGGAATGCCCCGCGCCGAAAATCGTGCACGTGTGTAGCGAAGCGCAGCCCGGCGTGCTTCGGCCGGATTGCGCTCTCTGGCTCGCTATTGCGGAGAGGTGGTGACGGTCGTCCCGCTCAGGCGCGCCGCGCGGCCTGCCAGCGCCCGGAGCAGCCGCTCGGGGACTGCCACGTGCCGCTGCCCGTGGCCCCGGAGAGCCGGCCGACGCCGACGGCGCGCAGATCGCCGCGGCTGACCTCGACGCTCAGGCGCCCGTCCGCCCCGACCCGGCCGCGGACGTTGAACAGCTGCTCGCCCGGCTCGGCGTGGCGCACGGTTCCGTTAACGATTGCTACAGGATATCGATAGGAGCCGCTGCAGGTGCCGGATTCCGCGGCGACGACCACGCTCCACACGCCGTCGTAGGCGGTTCTGGCGGATGCCGGCCCGCTCGTTCCCGCCGCGACGCTCAGCGCAATCAGCAAACCGGCCCCAACGTTTCGTCCAATCATGGCTCGCTCCTGATCCCGGAAGATCGTGTCCGTTCCTTTGACGCAAGCCAAAGCCGGCAGGTTCAAGAGGGAGCCTGCGCGCCGGCGGTCAGTCGAGCGTGCGCCGGAAGCTGGTCGGGGTGCTGCCGGTGAGCTTGCGAAACGCTGCCGAGAACGAGCTGGTTTCGCTGAAGCCGACCTTGAGGCCGATCTCGGTCACCGACAGCGCCGGCTCTGCCAGCAGCAGCTTGGCGCGTTCCACACGCCGATGCGTGTGATAGCGGTGCGGCGGCGTGCCGAACGATTGCTTGAACGCCCGGGCGAAATGATAGGGGCTCAGCCGTGCCAGCTCGGCGAGCTGCGCCAGCGATATGTCGTCGGCGACGTGCGCCTCGATGTATTCGGCCACCCTCTTCTGCTGCCAACCGGCGAGCCCGCCGCGCGCAACCGGCTCGGCCTGGACGGGACCGTCGTTGAGACGCATCAGCTCGTGCGCCAGCACGATGCTCAAGGCGTTCACATAGGCGCGCTCGCCCGGAGCCGCGGCCTTGAGCTTGCGCGCGGTCTCCCACAGATCGTGATCGAAGAAGAACAGCCGCGGCTTGAATTCGGTTGCGGCGAATCCGAGCTCGGCATCGAGCAGCGCGTCGTGCGGGTCGATATAGAAATAGGTCGCGCGGGTGAGGACGCGTGGATCCTGCCAGCCATAGAACATGTGCCCCGCCGGGATGAAGCTCAGCCGGCCCGAGTAGCTGCGCAGCGTCGATCGCGGCAGACCTTCGACCAGCGTCTCGCCGTCGTCACGCTCGGCCCGCTCGGCCGCGATCAGCAGGTGCGCCGGCGCCCTGAATCCGTAGTCGAACCGTTCGCGCCGGGTGATCTCCACCGATTCGATGCGTATCCCGTCCCATGCGGCGGATCGATGCCGGGCGATTTCGGCGGAGGTGAATTTCACCGCAAGGGGATGGCGGCTTGCGGCGCCATTGAGCTCGTCCATGTTTCGGTCTCCCGAGATGTGCGCCCCCCTTTCGTCTCGGGTGTTTCCTCGCCTCGTTCACGGCCTGCCCGATGTCCCGCCGGCAAGACGCCTGACGGCGATTGAGCATCAGCGGTGAACAATTCTGCTGCTGATTTAGGGCGGCCCAGGCGTCGCGCAAATCACAGCGTCGTGTATCACGGCCGCGTGTAGGCGAGCCGTTGCGCCGAGTGCTGCAATCCGCAAGTTCGGACCAGACGTGGCAAGGCCGCCCAAGCCTTTCCCCGCGCTCACCATACAACTGGTCGACAGGAGCCCTCTGGCGAGAGACTTCAGCGAGGTGAGGTGTTGGACCGTTTCGTCGGGATGGCGGTGTTCGCCAAAGTTGTCGAAGCCGGCAGCTTCGTGGCGGCGGCGCGGCATTTCGAGCTTTCGCCCGCCATGGTGAGCAAGCACGTGCAGACGCTCGAGGACCGGCTGGGCGTGCGCCTGCTCAACCGGACGACGCGGCGCGTCAGCCCGACCGAAGTGGGCCAGGACTACTACGAGCGCTGCCTCAAGATCCTCGCCGAGCTGGAGGAAGCCGATCGCACCGCAAGCCACCTGCAGACCGCGGCGCGCGGGCTCATCAGGGTGACGGCGCCGTTCACCTACGGGATCGCCCGGCTGACGCCGGCGATCGCCGCCTACCTGGCGAGATATCCCCACGTCTCGGTCGAGCTGTCGCTCAATGATCGCTATGTCGATCTTTTGGCCGACGGCTTCGATCTGGCGATCCGGATGGGCGCGCTGCCCGAACTCGAGCCTGATCGCCCGCCGGCTCGCTCACGCCAAAATGATCGTGTGCGCCTCACCCGCCTATCTCGAGCGCCACGGCACGCCGCGCACGCCGCAGGACCTGAGCCGGCATCACGGCCTGCTGCATACCTACGCCACCAGCCGGGGCGTCTGGCATTTCATGGGACGGGGTGGAAAGGAGGACGTCGTCCGGGTCTCCGGGCGCTTCCTGGCGAACAACGGCGATGCCTTGCGGGCATTGGCGATCCAGGGCGAAGGCATCGCGCTCCTGCCGGACTTCGTGGTGGAGCAGGATATCGCCGCCGGGCGTCTCGTCGCCCTGCTGCCGGCCTGCGCGACGGCCGAGATCCCGATTCATGCGGTCTATCCGCACAGCCACCATTTGTCGGCGAAGGTGCGCACGTTCGTCGATTTCCTCGCCGCCGAGCTGGCGCACGCGCCCGCACGCGAGGACGCGCCCGCGCGCGGCGCCATGGAGGCCGGCACGCCGCGTCTGCATGTCGTCGGGTGAAGCGCCGGCGCCCGCGCTCGATCGTTCGGACGCCATGAACAGTGTCTTCACCACGCGGGCGATGATCAAGCGCCGCCCGAGACCCATGTTCGCCGCATCAGCGAGGGCGTGCTGTCGTCATCAGTGAAGCATCGACTTTCTGCTGGTCATGAGAAAACATGGAGATGTGTCATGAAGATGCTCGTTGCTGCGGCGGCCCTTGCGACGTTGCTCGCGTCCCCGGCGTTTGCCCAGTCGTATCATCCATCGATCGGCAGCGGTAACATCGCTCCGCCGAGCGACGACCCCAAGGTCCCGTCGACGGTCTTCTGGGGCAACCAGAGCGGGGCCTACGCGCAAGCTTTTCCGGGCGGCTACGGCGCGTTCGCGCAGGTTGGCCCCTCGTTCGGCGGCTATGCGCCGGCTGCTCCGTTCGCCTACGTCCCGGGGAACTACGGCACCTGGGCGGGCTTCGGCAGCGCCGACACCGGCGCCTACGCGCAGGTTCCTGCGGGCGGTCGCCGCGCCCACCATGCGCGGGTTCGCCGCGACACGGCCTACGGCGCCTATGCCCAGGTTCCCGGCGGTTTCGCCGTGGAAGGCTCGGCCCCCATCTACAACGAGAATGGCAGCTACAGCACCGATCCCGACCCCAACATCCGGGCGCAGCTGCGTCGCGAATTGGAACAGGGTGAGTGGTAACGCGTTTTTCCGATTTCGGACGGCGGCAAAGCCCTGGGTGTTCCCGGGGCTTTTCTGCGTTCGGGTCCATCCCGATTCCTTCCGCGAGGACAACTGCAGCGAAACTTGCCACCGCGGGCGCATTCCAGCACTACTGGCGCGAAGCATGGTGAAACGGTCGCCCTTGCGCGACCCCTCTCCCTTCGAGGCGAACGCGAGCCGGCCGCATGACGCACCCGTTTCACGGCATGGACGCATCGACGCTGCTGCGCGAGCGCGCGAGCCAGCGGGGCGATCATCCTTTCCTGATCTTCGTGCCGTTCCACGGCGCGCCGGTGACCGTGTCCTATGCGCAGTTCGCCGACTCGGTGGCGTGCGTGGCGGGCGGCCTCGCACGGCGCGGCATTCGTGCCGGCGACCGCGTGCTCCTCTGCCTGGAGAACTGTCCGGAGACGCTGATCGCGCGCTTCGCCTGCGGATGGATCGGAGCCGTCGCGGTGCTCGGGAATCCGGCGCTCACCGGCCCCGAGCTCGCTCACGTGGCGTCGGCGAGTGGGGCGCGTGCCGCCATCACCCAGCCGCGTCTCGCCGAACGTCTCGCCCGGCATTGCGGCGGAATTGAATGGATCAGCGTCACCGAGAGCGATGCCGGCGATGTGCCGGAGGCGGGGACACGCCCGGCGGCCGACGAGCGTTTTGCGACACTCTTTGGCGAGCCGGCTGCGCCGGTTGCGCCCGATCCCGGGCGCCCGGCCCTCATCCTGTTCACGACGGGGACGACAGGATCGCCGAAGGGCGTGCCGTGGACGCATGCCAACGTGCTGTGGGGCGCGCGCCTCGGCGCGCTGCAGCAGTCGATCCGGCCGGACGACGTCTATCACGTCTTCCTCCCGCTGTTTCATGTCGTCGGCTTCTCCTGGTGCCTGCTGCCGGCACTGTGGAGCGGTGCGACCGTGCTGCTGCAGCCGCGCTTTTCCGCAACCCGCTATTGGCCAGTTGCGGTGGAGCACGGTGCGACCGTCGGCTCGCAGGTGATCTTCACCTCCAATGTGCTGGCCCAGGCCCCGGTGCCGCTGCATTCGTTCCGGCAGTGGACCGTGGCGCGTCATGATCCGGTGCATGCGGCGCATTTCGGCGTGCGCGAGGTGAGCGGATGGGGCATGACCGAGGTCGTGGCGCAGGCGATCGTCGGCGATCCGTTCGCCGCGCAGCGCGCGGGCTCGATCGGGCGTCCGTCGCTTGGGTACCGGATCGCGATCGAGGATGACGACGGTCGCCCGGTGCAGCCCGGACAGACCGGTCACCTGCTCGTGCACGGCATTCCCGGCCTCTCGATCTTCCGCCACTACGACGGCGACGAAGGCGCCACGAGGGATGCGTTCGACGCGCGCGGCTTCTTCCGCACCGGCGATCGCGTGATCCTGCGTGAGGACGGCTGGATCGAGTTCGCCGACCGCAGCAAGGACGTCATCAAGGTGGGCGGCGAGGGCGTCTCGGCGGCCGAGATCGAGGCGGTGATCCGCCGCGTACCCGGCGTCGCCGAGGTCGCGGTGATCGGCAAGCCCGACCCGGTCTACGGCGAGGTGGCGGCGGCGTTCGTCATCGGCGCAAACGAGAATCGCGCAGCGCTGGAAGCACAGATCCTCGCCGCCTGCAGCGCCAGCCTGGCGAAGTTCAAGGTGCCGCGGCAGATCGTGTTCGTTGCCGATCTTCCGCGGGTCGGCTTCGGCAAGATCGCCAAGGCGAAGCTGCGTGCGCAGCTTGCTGCCTGCTCCCTCTCCCCGCTTGCGGGGAGAGGGTCGGGGTGAGGGGTCTTTCTTAATTCAGCGTCACGCCGGCTTTCTTCACCACCTCGCCCCAGCGCGCGACTTCGGCGCGGATATGGGCGGCGAATTCCTCCGGCGTGCTGGTGGTCGTGTCCATGCCGATGCCGGCGAGGCGCTCCTTCACGTCCGGTGCAGTCAGCGCGGCGCGGATGATCTCGTTGTACCGCCGGACGATCGCCGGCGGCGTGCCGTTGGGAGCAACGAGGCCGAACCAGGCGGTCACGTTGAAGTCCGGATAGCCCTGCTCGGCCACCGGCACCACGTCGGGCAGCGAGCCGGCTCTCGCCTTGGAGGTGACGCCGATCGCCCGCACGCTTCCCTGTTGGATATGCGAGATGACGTCGGGGATGCTGACGAACATGAGCTGGATGCGCCCGGAGACCAGGTCGGGGATGGCGGCTGCGGCGCCCCGATAGGCCACGTGAGTCATCGTCGTGCCGGTCGTCAGTTTGAACAGCTCGCCGCTCATGTGCTGCGTCGTTCCGGTGCCGGCCGACCCGAACGAAAGCTTGTCGGGATTGGCCTTCAGGTGTGCGACCAGCTCGGCGATGGTCTTGGCCGGAACGGAAGGATGCACCACGACGACGTTCTTCAATTCGGCCGCAACCGTGATCGGAGCAAAGTCCTTCACCGCGTCGAACGGCATCTTGTCGGCATAGAGCGTCGGATTGATCCCGTGCGTGGAGCTCGTCACCATCCCGATCGTGTAGCCGTCGGCCGGCGCCTTTGCGACGGCGTCGGCGCCGATGTTGCCGCCGGCGCCGGTGCGCGCCTCCACATACACCTGCTGGCCGATCTTCTCCGACAGGTGCTGCGCGATCGTCCGCGCCAGGATGTCGAGCGATCCGCCGGGCGCGGTGAGCGTGACCAGCCGGATCGGCCGCGCGGGAAAATCCTTCGGCAGATCCTGCGCGAGGACCGTCGCCGTCGAGGCGCATGCAAGCACCATTGCGAGAACTGCTGACCGCACTGAAATCATTCGATTGTCCTTCGTTCGTGCCGATCCGGACGTGCTCGGCCGTGGCTTGAGGGGGCCGTCCGGCGATGCTTAGATCGTTGCAATCAGGTGAACGGGTTGATGGCTTCCATGCAGGGCAATTCATCCGATGCGGACCGCGAGGTCAACGGTCCGCCCGCGCCGCTCTGGTTCTATTTCGATTTCATTTCGCCGTTCGGCTACCTGGCGAGCCTGCGTGTCGATGCGCTCGCCGCACGATACGAGCGCGAGGCCCGCTGGCAGGCGATGCTCATCGGCGTGAGCGTCCTGAAGGTGATGGGGCTCAAGCCGGTTCCGCAGACGCCGCTCAAGGGGCCATACACGCGGCGCGACCTCCTGCGGTATGCGCGGCGACACGGGATCACCCTTGCGCGCGATTTCGATGCGCCGCCGCCTTACCCGATCCCCGGTGCCCGCGCCTTTCACTGGCTCGACGCCACCGACCCTGTGCTCGCGAAGGCGTTCGCGCGCACGCTGTTTGCCGCCTATTGGCGCGAGGGGCGGGACATCGGCAGCGTCGCCGAAGTGGCACGCGTCGGCGAAAGCGTTGGTGTGGACGCACCGCGGCTTGTCGCAGCCATCGCGTCTGGTGGGGAGGGCGACGCCGTCCTGCGTGCCGCGGTCGACCGCTCGCTCGCGCTCGGCGTGTTCGGCTCGCCCTTCTTCATCGTCGATGGCGAGCCGTTCTTCGGCCTGGAGAAGATGGAGCTCCTGCAGGACTGGCTGGAACATGGCGGCTGGTGATCGTCCCGCCGGTCCCTTGACAGGCAACCAAAAGGTTGCATATTGGTGCCCAAGGGGCTGCGATCAAAACGCCAGACGCTGAGCGATCGCGAAAAAACCCGGAGGACGAAGCATGAGCGGACCGACATTCGTCTATGTCACCTACGTCGCGACCACCCCGCAGAAGCTGTGGCAGGCACTGACCGACAAGGCCTTCACCCGGCAGTATTGGTCGGGCATCGCCATCGAGTTGGACTGGACTCCGGGCGCGGCGCTGACCTTTCGCGGCCCCAGTGGCGAAGTGATGAACACCGGCGAGGTGCTGGAGTCCTACCCCTATCGGCGCCTGTCCTATACGTGGCGCGTCGAGTTCGACGAGGTGTTCCGCCGCGAGAAGCCCTCGCGCGTGACGTTCGACCTTGAGCCGGTGGGGTCGGAGGTGAAGCTCACGCTCACGCACGACGAATTCGAGCCCGGCAGCAAGGTGCACGCGGCGGTCTGCGGCGGCTGGCCAGCGGTCCTCTCCAGCCTCAAGAGCTTGCTGGAGACCGGCCGTGCGCTGGCGATGACGAGCCCCGAGGCGCTGGAGTGCGCCAAGCAGGAGGCGGTTGCGCGGGCGAAGGGGTAAGCCGAAGTCGCGATCGCGCGCTCCGCCCGTCGCCCTTCGAGGCGCTCCCCTCGAAGAGAGGGGAGCGCGCCTCAGGGTGACGGTCGAGAGGTCGCTGAGCAGGCCTCACAGCGTCAGGTATTTCGCCTTCACGTCCTCGCGCTCGGCGCGGAACTGCGCGAGCGGCGCGTGATAGACCATGCGGCCCTTCACCATCACGTAGACGACATCGGCCACGGCCTCGGCGAGGCGCAGGTTCTGCTCCACCAGGAGCAGGCTCACGCCTTCGTCGCGCAGCCGGGCGATCAGGCGGGTGAGCTCCTCCACCACCAGCGGCGCCAGGCCCTGCGAGGGCTCGTCGAGCAGCATCACCTGCGGGTCGGTGACGAGCGCGCGCGCGACCGCGAGCATCTGCTGCTCGCCGCCGGAGAGCTGCGAGCCCTTGCTGCGCCGGCGTTCCGCCAGCGACGGGAACAGGGCGAACAGGCGCTCGAGCGACCAGTGCTTCGCTGGTACGCGCTCGGCCACCCGGATGTTCTCCACCACGGTGAGGTCGGAGAAGATCAGCCGGCCCTCCGGCACATAGCCGACGCCCTCGCGCACGATGCGGTGGGGCGGCCAGCCGGCGACGTCGGTCTCGCCGATCAGGACGCGACCCTGTCGCGGCGGCGTGAGGCCGACGATCGAGCGCATCGTGGTGGTCTTGCCGACGCCGTTGCGGCCGAGTACCGCGGCGATGCGGCCGGGCGGGACTTCGAGGTCGACGCCCTGCAGGATGTGGCCGTGGCCGTAGTAGGTGTGCATGCCCTCGACGCGCAGCATCACTCGGCTCCCCCGAGATAGGCGCGGCGCACCTCGGCATCGGCCCTGACCGTCGCGGGCGGCCCGTCGGCGATGACGCGGCCGCGATGCAGCACCGTGATGTTGTCGGCGAGCCGGAACACGACTTCCATGTCGTGCTCGACCAGGATCACGCTCAGGTTCCCGGCGCTCAGCATGTCCTTGAGGATCGCCACGGCCCGCTCGGTCTCCTCGAGCGAGAGCCCTTGCGTCGGCTCGTCGAGCATCAGGAGGCGCGGCTTCTGCGCGAGCGCCATGGCGACTTCGAGCAGGCGCTGGTCGCCGTGCGACAGCATCGCGGCGGGGACGTCGGCGAAGCGCGTGAGGCGCAGGCGCGCGAGCGCCTCGTCGGCGGCGACCGCCGAGCTCGCCAGCACGGGGTTGCCGCCGATGAAGCGCCAGCGTCGCGGATCGCGTGCCTGCGCGGCGATGCGCACGTTCTCGCGTGCCGTCAGGGCCGGAAACACGTGGCATAGCTGGAAGGTGCGCGCGACCCCTTTCTGGGCGACCGCGTGCACCGGCAGGCCGGTGATCGTCTCGCCGGCGAAGATGACCTCGCCCGCGCTCGGTTTCAGCGTGCTGGTGATCAGGTTGAACAGGGTCGATTTGCCGGCGCCATTCGGCCCGATGACGGCGCGGATCTCACCCGGCTCGACGCGCATATCGACGTTGTCCACTGCGGCGAGCGCGCCGAAGCGCCGCACCAGCCCGCGGCACTCAAGCAGCGGCATCGCGCGCCTCCGTGCCGGCAGATCCCGGGCCTTCGGGCTTGCGCTGCCATCGGCTGGTCAGGATGCCCCAGATGCCCTGCGGGGCGAACATCACGAAGGCGATGAAGATCGAGCCGAAGATGAGCGGCCACAGGTCGGTGACCTGCGAGAGCTGGTGCTCGAGGAAGACGAAGAACACGCCGCCGATGATCGGACCGATCAGGGTGCCGGCGCCGCCGACCACCACCATGATGAGCACGCGGCCGGAGGTGAGCCAGAAGAACAATTCGGGCGAGGCGAAGCCGGCAAAGCCCGCATAGAGCGCGCCGGCGAGCCCGCCGAAGCCGTAGGCGAGCACGACCGTGGCGATCTTGTAGGCGCGCGTGTTGTAGCCGAGCGCGACGGTCTTCGCCTCGTTCTCGCGGATGCCGGCGAGCACGGCACCGAACGGCGAGTTGACGATCGCGCGGCACAGGAGATACGAGCCGAGCAGGCAGGCGAGGACGAGATAGTAGTAGCCGATCTTGCCCTGGAACCAGTCCATGCCGAGCGGCCCGGCCGGGCGCGGAATGCCGGCCAGCCCGTCTGATCCGCCGGTGACGTCGCGGAAGCGGAACAGCATGGCGTAACCGAGCTGCGCGAACGCCAGCGTCAGCATGGCGAACGACACGCCGGTCGAGCGCGTGCAGATCCAGGCGATCGGGACCGCGGCCGCGACGGTGACGGCGACCGCCAGCACCAGGCCGACCGGCAGCGGCAGCTGCAGATGGATCAGGATGAGCGCGACCGAATAGGCGCCGAGCCCGTAGGCGGCCGCATGGCCGAACGAATAGAGCCGGCAGTAGCCGACCAGGAGATCGAGGCTCATGGCGAACAGGCCGAAGATGAGGGCCTCGATCAGGATGGTCATCGAATGCTGCGGCACGACGAACGGCAGCAGCGCGCAGGCGGCCGCGGCGACGGCGAAGCCGAGGCGAAAGTTCACTCAGTCCTCCTTGCCGAGCAGGCCGCCGGGCCGGATCACCAGCACCACCAGCATCAGGAAATACATGAAGGCGAGCGCGAGATCCTGGAAGTAGTAGGCGCCGAACACCTGCACGAAGGCGACCAGGATGCTGCCGATGATGGAGCCGAGGAACGAGCCCATGCCGCCGATGATGACGATGACGAAGGCGTCGATCACCACGGTCGTTCCCATGCCGAGGAACGCGGTGACGAGCGGCGCCGCCAGCACGCCGCCGAACGCCGCCATGGCGCAGCCGATGCCGAACACGGCGGTGCGCACCAGGTCGACGTCGGTGCCGAGCGCGTGCACCATCTCGGAATTCTGCGACACCGCGCGGATCAACAGGCCGGCGCGGGTGCGCTCGAGGAACTGCCACACCGCGATTGCCGCGGCGACGCCGAGCCCGATCAGGAACAGCCGGTACAGCGGAAACGGCTGATTGAGGATGATGACGATGCCGCGCAGGGCATCCGGGATGCCGGCGCTGAGCGGCTGCGGGCCCCAGATCAGCCGGATGATCTCGCTCAACACCACGGCGAGACCGAAGGTGAGCAGCAGGTAGGCGCCGCCGTCGCGCCGTCCGTACAGGTGGCGCAGGAACACGTATTCGAACGCCATGCCGACAACGCCGACGACGATCGGCGCAAGGATCAGCGCGGCGATAAAGCTGTCGGTGAGAATGTGCGCCGTGTAGCCCACATAGGCGCCGAGCATGAAGATGACGCCGTGCGCGAAATTGACGATGCGCATGATGCCGAAGATCAGCGTGAGGCCGCAGGCGATGAAGAACAGGATCGCCGCCTGCGAGAGGGCGCCCAGGCACTGCGCCAGGATGAAGCCGAGAAAATTCATGGGATCACAGGCTGCGCACACGCCGACGCAAAACGGCCCGCCGGCAGGCGGGCCGTTTGCACTGCGTCGTCACGCCTTGTAGCTGGCGCTGCGGCAATCAGGCGTCGTCTGCTCGCGCGGATAGATCTTGATGATCTCGCCGATCGGCTCGGCATATTTGTCGGTCTTGGCGACCTTGACGACGAAGCCCTGATTCTCGCCCTGGTGGTCGCACTTGCGCATGAGCACCGGGCCCTTGACGCTGGTGACGTCGAGGTCCTCCATGGCGGCGACGATCTTCATCGGCTCGGGCGAGCCGGCCTTCTGGATCGCCGCGAACAGGATCATCAGCGCCTGGTACATCTCGCCGTCCGACCAGTCGGGCAGCTCGTTCTTGTATTCCTTCTGGAATGCCTCGACGAACTCCTTGTTCTGCGGGATGTCGTAGGTGATCGGGTAGCGCGACGATCCGATCAGCCCGATGGCGTCCTTGCCCAGCACCTTGATGTCGGCCTGCGCCACGATCTCGGTGAAGAACTGCACCCGCTGCGCCAGCCCGTACTGCCCGGCCTGGGAGTAGAAGGCGCGCGCCTCGTCTCCCTGCAGCGCCACGTAGCAGCCGTCCGCGCCCGACTGCAGGATCTTGGTGATGTAGGGCGAGTAGTCCTTGTTGGCGACCGGGGCGAAGATCTTGTCGACCAGGTCCTTGCCGACCTTCTTGATCTGCTCCTCGAACGCGGCGTTGCTGGAGCGGCCCCACGCCGCGTCGGAGGCGATGGCGATGAATTTCTTCTGCGGTGCGTCCTTGAGGTAGAGCGCGAGCGCCCGCGCGCCCATCGGCGCCGAGGTGTTGGCGCGGAAGAACCGCGGCACGAACAGCTCGGCGGTCAGCCGTCCGTCGCCGTTGCCGTGCGACAGGAACACCGCGTTCCATTCCTCCAGCTTGGGCAGCATGGCGGCGGCTTCCGAGGAGACGATGACACCGGTGAGGATGCGGCAATTGTCGCGCTCGACCAGCTCCTGGCACTTGCGCACGCACTGCGCGGGATCACCCTGGGTATCCTGGAACAGGAACTCGACCGGCTGCCCGAGCACTCCGCCCTTGGCGTCGGTCAGCTTCTTCACCAGCCGGCACGTGCGCATGACGTGGCTGCCGAGCAGCGCGTAGCCGCCGGTGATCACCGTCGGGATGCCGATCTTGATCGGGGTTGCCGCTGTTGCGATGCGCAGGTAGGGCGGCGCCGCCAGCACGGCGGAGGCGGCCGCCGCTCCCCCGAGAATTCGGCGCCGCGTCAATGCGTAACTGGTCATGTCTTTCCTCCCTCGTAGGTCGCTCATGCTTCTACAGCTCGACGGTGTCGAACTCCGCCGGCAAGATGATCTCGAGCAGCTCGCAATCGTCCGAGTAGTCGAGGACGGTGTGCTTGATGCGCGGCGGCTGGATCCAGCACGACCCCGCGCGCACCGTCACTTCCTTGCCGTCATACTCGCCCTTCATCCAGCCCTTGAGGACGTAGATCATCTGGAAATCCACGTCGTGATAGTGCCGCTTCGACACCACGGCCGGGTCGCACGGCGGGACCATGCGGATAACGTGCGCCTGCACCATCCCGTGCGTCGCCTTGGCGACCCCGAGGTCGCGGTACTTGGCGTAGCTCCGCAGACCCTCCTCGAAGTCCTCCTCCCGGAGGTGGCTGACGATGAATTGCTGCTTCGGCGGCGCCTTCCGTTTCGGCTTTGCCCGAACTGCCCGCCGCACCGGCGTTGCCCTGCGCGCGGACGACCGCGCGCTCGCCTTTGCCTTCTGCTTGGGTTTCGCTTTGACCTTGGCCATGATGCCTCCGTGGTTTGTCAGGCGGCGTTTTGCGGCCGCAGCTCGATGAGATCGGGGCAGCAGTTGGGGGCGGCTTGCGCCGCATAGACGACCGCTTCCGCCACTTCCTCCGGCGTCAACGGCCCGAATTTTCGCGCCTTGATGGCGTCCAGCACGCGCGGGTGATCGCTCCGCGCACGGATATCGGTATCGACCATGCCGGGAGCGATCTCGGTGACCTTGATGCCGAAGCCCTGCAGCTCGACGCGGAAGCTGCGGGTGAGCGACGACAGCGCGTGTTTGGTGGCACAGTAGGTCGCCGCCAGCTGGTAGACTTCGCGCGCCGCGATCGAGCTCATGACGATGATGTGCCCGCGCCGCCGCTCGACCATGGAGCGCGCCACCGCCTGCATGAGGCGGAAGGATGCGAGCACATTGGTGCGCAGCATCGATTCGAACTCCGCGTAGTCGACCTCCATCAGCGGCTCGTATTTGAGGATGCCGGCGTTGCTGACCAGGATGTCGACGTTGCGCGCGCGGCCCGCGAGCTCGGCGACGAACTGCACGTCGTTGAGATCGCCCGCGATGGTTTCGATCGAGTCGCCGTGCTCTTTCCGGAGCGTCTCGAGCTCGGCGGCGCGGCGGCCGGTGGCGATGATCTTCGCGCCCGCCCGGGCGAGCGCGACCGTGCTGGCCCTGCCGATGCCGGCGCTCGCCCCGGTGACGAGTACGACCCTGCCCGACAGCGACATCGCTTTGCGTTCCTCCCGCGCGACAAGCATTTTTCGCACTATACACAACGTCTTGATGGCGCAAAGGATGAAACGGTCGCAGCGGCATGGCGGACCGCGGAATGGAATCGCGCGGCGGGTTGCGCGCGGCGCGACGCCCCGGGGTCAACCAATACGCACGGGCCGCGCCAATCCCAACCTGCGGGTCACCCATTCCGGTTCGTCGCGCCGCCGTCGACGGTGACGATCGATCCGCTGATGTAGGAGGCGCGCGGCGAGGCGAGGAATGCGACCACGTCGGCGATTTCCTCCGGCCGCGCCATGCGTCCGAACGGCAGGTTCAGCTCGCGCTCGACCTCGCGCCAGCGCTCGGCCGAGCCGAGCTTGCTCTCGCTGACGCCGCGCAGCACCGTCTCGGCGCGCTCGGTGGCGGTATAGCCGGGATTGACGCCGACGACCCGCACGCCGAAATCGGGCGATTGGCTCCCGACCGCGCGGGTGAACGCCATCAGGCCCGCGTTTGACGTGGTGCCGATGATGTAGCGGGCGTTGAGCCGCTCGCCGGCGTAGCCGATGATGTTGACGATCACGCCGGCGCGCCGCTTCTTCATGGCGCCCAGGATGGCACGGCAGAGGTTGACATACCCGAACACCTTGAGGTCCCAGGACGCACGCCACACCGCGTCGCTCGTATCGCCGAGGTCTCCGCCCGGATTGGAGCCGGCGTTGTTCACCAGGATGTCGACGTCCGCGCACGCCTGCGCCAGCCGTTCCTGATCGGCGACGCGCGCGAGATCGGCCGCGTGCACGTGGATGTCGATCCCGGGCGCCGATCGGCTGAGAGCGTCGCGCGCCTGTGCGAGGCCGTCGGTCGACCGGGCGGCGAGGTCGAGATGGCAGCCTTCGGCCGCGAGCGCGCGGGCGACCGCGAAGCCGATGCCCTTGCTGGCGCCGGTGACCAGCGCCCGCTTGCCGGCGAGTTGCAGATCCATCGGCGTGCCCCTTGGCGCCGCTCAGTGCATGACGGTTCCGCCGTCGACCGCGATCGTCTGCCCGGTGACGAAGCGGCTGGCGTCGGAGACGAGCCAGTGCACGGTCCCCACCAAGTCCGACGGCACGAGGTTGCGGGCGATCGCCTGGCCCTGACGGATCGCCTCCAGCGCCTTGTCGGTCTTCTCGGCGAAGAATTCGCGCGCGCCCTCGGTCACGACTGCGCTCGGTGCGATCGCGTTGACGCGGATGTTGTCGCGGCCGAGTTCGCGCGCGAGCCCGCGGGTGAGGCCGATCACGGCGGCCTTGGAGGTCGTGTAGTGGAGCCCGTAGGGCATGCCGTAGGTGGCGGCGAGCGAGGCGATATTGACGATGCTGCCGCCGCCGGCCTGGCGCAGGGCCGGCACCACCGCCTTGCAGCAGTTCCAGATGCCCTTGACGTTGACCGCCATGGCGCGGTCCCACTCCTCCTCGCTCAGCTGGTCGAAGCGGCCGCCCTTGAGGCCGCCGAACAGGGCGGCGTTGTTGACGAGCGCATCGATGCGGCCGAACGCATCGAGCGCGGTCTTCGCCATGTCGGCGGCCGACGCCATGCTGGCGACGTCGACCCGCGTGGCGACGGCCTTTCCCTTCTGCGCCTTCACGATGTCGAGCGTGGCGGCGCTATCGTTGATGTCGGCTGCCACGATGAGGGCACCGAGGCCGCCGAGATGGCGCGCGTATTCCTGGCCGATGCCGCGCGCCGCACCGGTGATGATGATGACTTTTCCGTCGATGTTCATGACACATTCGTCGTCGTGTAGTCCGCCGGCATGGCGATCTGCATCACCTGGAAGTCGTCGGAATATTCGATGTGCTGCTGCGGGATCTCGCCCTCGTAGGACAGGCAGTCGCCCTCGCGCAGGACGACCTCGCCGAGGCCCTCGAACTCGCTGCGGAACCAGCCGCGCATGACGAAGATCACGTGGAAGCCGACGTCGTGTGTGTGGCGCGGGGCGCCGCTGCCCGGCTCGTACCGGCGGATCGCGCGCCCGATGGTCGCCCCGAAGCGGCCCTGTGTCACCTCGGCGAGGCCGAGGTCGCGGTATTCGAGAAACGCCCGCAGGCCCTTGGTGGTCCAGGCGGCGCCTTCGGCGCGCGAGATGACGATCTTCGATTTGGACATGCCGGCTCGCTTCGTCAGGCGGCCTTGACGCCGTGCAGGCTCGCGACCGCATCCTTCACGGTGGCGAACACCACGTCGCCATCCGGACTTGCTCTGGTCTCGTGCACCAGGTTGGCCGGGACGTAGACGACCGAGCCC
This sequence comes from uncultured Alphaproteobacteria bacterium, assembly GCA_963777755.1. Taxonomy (GTDB): domain Bacteria; phylum Pseudomonadota; class Alphaproteobacteria; order Rhizobiales; family Xanthobacteraceae; genus DATFWC01. Next base: position 529,174 of record CAVZSC010000030.1, on the reverse strand, counting down.
GGCCGCGCCTGCACGGTCTTGCCCTCGATGGTGACGGTGAAGTTGCCTTCCAGGACGTACATCCACTGTTCGTTCGGGTGCGAATGCGGCTCCGCGCCGGTACCGGCCGGGATCCGCATGACCGCGAACATCATGCGGTCGCCTTCCACGCACGGACCGATCGCCCGCGAATAATCCGGGCCGCCGAGGATCGGATCGAGCCTGGCGAGCTCGAACAGGTATTCGCCCGGACCGGCGCGCTTGGCGCCCGGGGTGCGTGCGACGGGTGTCTCGGTGGTCATGCGGCGTCCTCGGTGCTGATTGCCGCAGGCTGCCCCGGACCACCGGAAGCGTCAAGGAGGCCGGAATGTCGTTTCGCGGGCCGGAATCCAGGGGATTCGTCATCGCCGGGCTTGTCCCGGCGATCTCGATCAGGAGGCAAGGCCGTGCTTCATCACCGGGATGGCCGGGACAAGCCCGGCCATGACGACAGGGCGCCAGCCGTTATCAACCGCAATTGTGGATCGAAGCGCCTGGAAACCTTCAAATCGGCGCCTATTTGGCCTAGAGAACAGGGCTTCGCAGATGGATCGAGTTCGGATCAACGCAACAACAACGGGGACGTGCCGTGGACGCCCGGACATCGGAAACCACCCGGTATTCTCTCGGGGCGCTGGTCGCCGAGGGGAAGACCAAGAAGATCCATCAGGTGGAGGGGCATCCCGGCCTGGTGACGATCGTCTCCAAGGACGACATCACGGCGGGCGACGGCGCCAAGCACGACATCATCGCCGACAAGGGGAGGCTCGCCACCACCACCACCTGCAACGTGTTCCGCCTGCTCAAGGCGTGCGGCCTACCGGTTGCGTTCGAGGAGCAGGACAGCGCGATCTCGTTCGTGGCGCCGCAATGCGCGATGCTGCCCTACGAGGTGGTGGTGCGGCGCGAAGCGCACGGCTCCTATCTCAAGCGCAGCTCGCATTTCACCAAGGGGCAGCTGTTCCCCCGGCTGGTCGTGGAGGAGTTCCTCAAGACCAAGGACCGGGACTGGAAGGGCAAGCCGCTCGTCTGCGACGACCCGCTGATGGAGTACGAGGAGAGTGCATCGCAGATCCGGCTGTTCAATCCGGCCAAGCCGATCCAGGGGCAGGAGCCGTTCCTCGTCCTGTCCGGCTCCGACGTCTTCTCGCACGAGAAGGAGTGGGCGATCTTTCCGGAGATGCGGCGCATCGCGCGCCATGCCTTCCTGGTGCTGGAGAAGGCCTGGCAGCTCGAGGGCGGGACGCTGGTCGACTTCAAGGTCGAGTTCGGCTTCGACCCCAAGGGGCGCCTGCTGCTCGCCGACGTGATCGACAACGACTCCTGGCGCGTGCTCGAGAACGGCGCCTATATCGACAAGCAGGTCTACCGCGACGGCGGGGCGCTCGATGCGGTGGCGGAGAAATACCGGCTGGTCGCCGAGACCACGAGCCGTTTCCGGCTGCCGCAACAGCGCATCATCCTGTGGCGCGGATCGGACAAGGACAAGACCGATGCGTTTTCGGCAGCGCTCGGCGAGCTGTCCGGGCTGATGACCGTGGTCACCTGCTCCATGCACAAGCAGCCGGTGGCCGGCGCGCAAATCCTCAATCGCATGATCCAGGAAGTGCCCGACTCCGTGGTGATCGCCAATATCGGACGCTCGAACGGCGCCGGGCCGACCCTTTCGGCCTTGTCGACCATCCCGGTGATCACCGTGCCGGCGAGCGTCCGGGACTTTCCCGAGGACGTGTGGTCGTGCCTGCGCGCGCCGAGCAGCGTGCCGGTGATGACGGTGCTCGAGCCGGGGAACGCCGTGCTCGCCGCCTTGCAGATTCTCTCCGCCCGCAATCCGCGCATCTACGCCCACCTGCGCCAGGAGATCGAGGCGCGCGCGGTGAACGTGATGGAGATTTGAGGGAACCGTCACCCTGAGGCGCTTGGCGCACTCTTCGTGCGCCAAGCCTCGAAGGGCGACGGCCCGGGGCCGATCATCGTTCGAGGCTCGGCGCGCCCGGTGCGAGTGTTTGGTTCACAGCGCGAAATGCGCCGAGCACCTCACGATGACGGTCCGGAAATAGTCGCGCGCGGCCACCTCGGGGTGACGGCTTACGATTGCCCCATCCGCGCAGTTACCAGCTCGCGTAGGATGTGGCGGCGGATCTTGCCGGTGCCGGTCATCGGCAGGTCCTCGAACGCCTCGATCATTTCGGGCAGCTTGTAGTCGGCGACCTGGCCCTTGAGGAAGCTCACGACCTCGTCCAGCGCGAGCGTCTGCTGCGGCTTCGGCACCACGCACAGGCAGTTGCGTTCGCCCAGCCGCTGGTCGGGAATGCCGATGACGGCGGCGTGCAGGATCTTCGGGTGGGTGTAGAGGATCTCCTCGATCTCGCGCGGGAAGTACTTCTTGCCGCCGCGGTTGATGATCTCCTTGCTGCGCCCGGTGATCTGCACGTTGCGATGCTCGTCGACGTGGCGACCGAGGTCGCCGGTGCGGAACCAGGTGCCGGGGATGAAGGCGCCCGCGTTGGCCGACGGGTTGTTGTGATAGCCGAGATGCACCGAGGGGCCGCGCGCTGCGATCTCGCCGATCTCGCCGGACGGCACGTCGCGTCCGGCATCGTCGATGATGCGAAGCTCCATCTCGCCCACCACGCGGCCGATCGTGCCGTTGACCTTCTGCGGGTCATCGGTGAAGCGCGTATAGGTATGGAAGCCGGTCTCCAGCATCCCGTAGAGCTCGATCAGGTGGCCGTTCATGCGCGCCTGGAAGTCGCGGATGGTCTCGATCGCCGCCGAGGCGCCGCCGGTGATGACGACGCGCAGCGAGCGCGTGTCGAACTTGGCGAGCTCCGGATCGTTGAGGATCGCCACGATCGAGGCCGGCGCGGTGGCGATATAGGTCACGCGCTCCTTCTGGATCAACTCGAGCGCGGCGCGCGCGGAAAACCGCTCGAGCAGCACGGCGCGGGCGCCCGCCATGATGGTCTGCAGCAGCGTGCAGTAGCCCCAGTTGAGGCCGATCGGCAGATAGATGAGCATCACGTCATTCTCGGTCACCTTCATGTCGCTGTTGAGCAGATAGCCGGCGTAGAGCGTCGTGTTGAAAGAGTGCAGCACGCATTTGGGATCGCCGGTCGTCCCCGACGTGAAGCCCATGCGGAAGATCTCACCCGGGCTCATCTTCACCCGGTGCTCGGCGGCGATCGGCGGGCATTCGCGTAACCCGAGGTCGAGGTCGAGCGTCCCGTCGGCGGCTCCGCCTGCGATGATGACGTGGGCGAGCCCGGGCACCGCCTGCTGCAGGCCTTTCGCCATCCCGACGTAGTCGAAATTTCTGAACTCGCGCGGACACACCAGCGCGCGGCTGCCGGAGAATTTCAGGATGAACTCGAGCTCGCGCGCTCGGAAGTCGGGGTTCACCTTGTTGGCGATGGCGCCGATCAGTTCGAGCGCGAAGAACACGATCGGGAAAGCGATGCGGTTCGGCAGCTGCAGGGTAACGACGTCGCCGCGCCCGATTCCGTTGCGGCGCAGGAACTCGGCACAGCGCTCGACCTTGTCCTTGAGCTCCCCATAGGTGATGCGGACGAACGCATCGGCGAACACTTCGCGGTCGGGATGCGCCTTTGCCCGCTCGGTGAGCACCGCGAAGAATGTCTGGTCGCTCCACAGCCCGCGCGCCTTGTAGCTCGGCCCGAGTTCGGGCTCGATCAGCGGCTTGATCTGCATCGTCTCCTCCGTTCAGCGCACGTGCCGCAGCAGGCCGCCGTCCACCTGGATCGTGGTGCCGGTGATGTAGCGGCCGCGCGGCGATACCAGGAGCGCCACCAGGCCGGCGACGTCGTCGACCGTGCCGATGCGACCCATGGGCACTTCGGCGATCAGCTGATTGCGCATGATACTCGGATCCTTGCCGTCGGCCGCGAACACCTTCTCCAGCCGCGTGGTCTCGATATAGCCGGGGCAGATCGTGTTGACGTTGATGTTGTCGGGCGCGAGCTCGAGCGAGAGGGTCTTGGCGAGCCCGATCACCCCGCCCCAGGTCGCGACCGACAGACCGAAGCCGGCAATCGGCTGGATCGCCGAGATCGCCGTGATGTTGAGGATGCCGCCGCCGCCCCGCGCTTGCATGTGCGGCACGCAAGCGCGGACCATGCGCACGACGTAGAAGAAATTCTGCTCGATCGCCTTCTGCCAGGCGACGTCGTCGAAGGTCATCACGGCGCCGAGCGGCGGGGCGCCGTCGTTGTGCACCAGGATGTCGATCCCGCCGAGCGTCTCGACGACGGTGGCGGCGACGCGCCGGCAGTCCTCGGCACGGCGGCAGTCGGCCTGGACGGCAAGCACCTCGGTGCCGGTCTCCGCGCGGATCGCCTCCGCCGCCTGGCGCAATGCCGGCTCTCGCCGCGCCGTGATGGCGACGCGCGCGCCTTCGGCCGCCAGCGTGCGGGCGATGCCGTAGCCGATCCCCATGCTGGCGCCGCCGACGATGGCGACCTTGTCCTTCAGGTTGAGGTCCATGACAGCCCCAGGCTGGCGAGGAAACGTTCACCATTGCGATGAAACAGGTTGTCCAAGACCTCGTCCGGGTAACCCTCGGCCCGCCAGTCGCGCACCAGCCGCTCGTAGGTGAAGAGCGGGTAGTCGGCGGCGAACAGGATGCGCTCCTTGAGCCGGCGCGGGATCTCGTGCTTGAGGTCCGCCGAATGGTACTTGGGGGACCAGCCGTGCAGCTCGTACCAGATATTGCGCTTGTGCATCAACACCGCGATGGTTTCCGTCTGCCATGGCCAGCCCGGCCGCGCTGCGACGATCTTGAGCTCAGGATAACTCGCGGCGACCTGGTCGAGGTGGCGCGGGTGGCAGTGGTCGAGGATGATGCCGCCGCCGCCCGGCAGGCCGGCCCCGAGCCCGGTGGTGCCGACGAAAATCAGCACCGGGATGCCCGCCTCGATGCACAGCCGATAATACGGGTCGAAGCCCGGGTCGCTCGCCGGCGGCGTGAGCGAGCTTGAGACGGCGAAGCCGAGAAACCCGATGCGGCGGTCGATGCAGCGCCGCAGCTCGCTCAACCCCGCCGCGCCGCTGCGCGGATCGATATGGATCCAGTGGCCGAGGATCGCATCGCGATGGGCGCGTTCGGTGTCGAACGCGTAGTCGTGCAGCGCCTGCATCTCCTCGATGGGCCGGAACTTGGCGAAGCCGAAGTCGAGGATGGCCCGCACGCCGTTGTCACGGAAATGCTGGGCCATCTGGGCTTCGCTCATGTAGTGCGGCTCCGAGTTCCAGGTCGCCCGCTGCTGCGCGAGCTCCGCTTCGGTCTGCAGCGGATAGCCACGCCGCGTGCCCCAGTGCGAATGGACGTCGATGATCTGCATCGTGGTCACAGCGGCGAGCCCGGGTTGAAATTGGGCGCGCGCTTCTCGCGCAGCGACGCGATGCCCTCGCGCACGTCGGGGCCGGAGAAGCCGAGGAACTCGAGCGCCAGCGAGGCGTCGAACGCCGGGCCGGCGCTGCGCAGCCAGTTGTTGAGCGCGTATTTGGTCCAGCGGATCGCCGCCGGCGCCCCTTCGGCGAGCCGCACGGCGGTCTTGAGCGCGGTCTCGTCGAGCTGATCGTCGTCGACCGCGAGCGAGACGAGGCCGATGCGCTCGGCCTCTTCGCCGGTGAGCGGCTCGCACAGCATGAGGTAGTACTTGGCCTTCGCCATGCCGCACAGCAGCGGCCAGATGATCGCCGCATGGTCGCCGGCGGCGACGCCGAGCCGTGTATGCCCGTCGATCAGCCGCGCCGTCTTGGCGGCGATCGAGATGTCGGCCAAGAGCCCGATGACGAGGCCGGCGCCGACCGCCGGCCCGCGCATCGCGCTGACGATCGGCTTTGAGCAATTGACGATGTTGTAGACGAGGTCGCGCGCTTCCTTCCAGCCCTGGCAACGCGCGGCGAAGTCTTCGGCCAGCTCACTCGCCATGTCCAGGTCGCCGCCGGCGGAGAACGCCCGCCCGGCGCCGGTGACGATGACAGCCGAGGTGTCCGGGTCAGCGTCCACGTCGCGCCAGATCTGGGCGAGCTCCGCGTGCGTCGCCTGGTCGATGGCGTTGAGCCGCCCGGGCTTGTTCATGGTGATGCGCAGCACGCGCGCGTGCGGGCGATCGAGCTGTACCTGGGTGTAGCGGTCGTAGCGGCTCGTCATCAACGATTCTCCCGGGTCACGCGTCCACGCCTCCGGCTTCGGCGATGGCGGCACGCACCAGCGCGGCCGTCTCGATCAGGTGCGGCGCAACGGTCTTGCGCAGCATGGATTCGCTCACGTCGAGCTTGGCGGCCCCGCCGCCGAGCGACAGGATCGTTCGTCCATCGTCCAGCACCAGCGGCACGGCGATGCCGAAGGTGTCGCGCTGCAGCTCCGCCATGGCAATGCAGAAGCCGTCGCGCTCGAGGTCCTCGAACGCGCGCTCGATCCCGTCCATGATGTCCGACCACCGCTCCTCCGAAGCTTTCCGCAGACGTGCCAGCAGATCGCGCCGCTCGGACGCCGGCAACGCCCACAGGTAGGCCTTGCCGATCGCGGTGCGTGCCATCGGCAGCGCCGACCCAGCGGCGAGGCGCAGCGTCAAGGTCTTCGGGCTGCGGCACCAGATCACGTACATCATCTGCAGCCGGTCGGGCACGGCGAGTCCGAGCGAGACTTCGTGGCGCGACGCGAATTCCTGCATGAACGGTCGCGCCGCCCGCACGATTGCGCAGTTCGACAGATACGCATGGCCGACGCCGACCACGCCGGCACCGAGCTGATAGTACCCGGTCGATGCGATGCGCGTCAGGTAGCCGAGGTCGACCAGCGTCCGGGTGATGCGCGAGACCGTGGCTTTCGGCAGGCCGGTGCGCTCCGCGATGGTGCGGTTGGAGAGTGGCCGTGCTTCGCAGCGGAAGGCGCGCAGCAGCTCGAGCCCGCGCGCGACCGTCTGGGTCACGGCCCGCGTCGGCCCGGTGCACTGCACGTCGGTCGCGGCGCGCGGCATGGCCTACGACTCCTGCCCCGCCAGTTCCTTGCTCATGCGCTTTGCCAGTGCGACCAGGGTCGGGCCGATCTCGTGGGCGATGCGTGCGCTCGGCAGGTACGGCGCGGCGCTTGCGCAAGCGAGCACCAGGGCGGACGAGCGGTCGGCGAGCACGAGCGGCAGCGCGACCGTGGTGATCTCCTGGCGCCAGGTGCCGAGCGAGGCGCAGTAGCCGAACCGCTTCGCCTGCGCCAACGCCCGCCTGATGTTGCGCTCCACGGTGGGCCACCGATCGCCGTATCGGCGCTGCATATGGGTCAAGAGGTAGTCCTGCTCGCTCTCCGGCAAGGCCGCCATCAGGGCCCATCCCACGGCGGTCTCGCCGATCGGCACCCGCGCGCCTTGCTCCAGCCGCAAGGTGAGAATCGACGAATTGCTGTGGCAGACCTCGAGCAGGACGATGTCCAGGCGGTCGCGCTCGCCCAGGGTCACGAACACATTGAAGCGGTCTGCCAGGGCCTGCATGTGCGCGCGCATGACCTGGCGGATGTTGCTGTTGGCGACCGCCGCGTAGCCGAGGGCGAGCACCGGCGCGGCCAGCCGGTACTGGCGCCGCTCGCGCGAGAACGTCAGGTAGCCGAGCGCCGTCAGCGTCTTCATCATCCGGTTGACGGTCGCATTCGGCAGCCTGACCCGGGCGGCGACCTCGAGATTCCCGAGCCAGGTATCCTGCGCGGTAAACGCCTGCAGCACGGAGAGGCCGCGCGCGAGCGGCTCGATGAAGCTGCGGTCGCGACGCGCAGTGGAACGCGCGCGCGCGGATTCCGCGGCCGACCGCCGCGTGCCGCCGGGCTGGATGTGCGGGTTGGCGAGGGTCATGGGAGGTCCGCTCACGGCTTCGTCGCGTAGGGCGGCATCTGCCGGCGGAACATGGCGAAGATCAGCTCCCAGTCGCGGTTCGCGGCGCGCTTGTCGTGGATGTCGCGGTCGGGCAGCGCATAGCCATGCTCGGCGCCGGGGTGCACCTCATAGAAATATTTGACCGCGCAGTCGCGCATGGAGCGCTCGAGCGTGCTCTTGGTTTCGGGCGGCGTATAGGGATCATGCTCGGCGAACCCGCAGTAGAGCTCGCCGCGGAATTTTTCTACCATCCGGTGCGGCGAATCCGCGGCCTCCGAGACCAGCGCCGACCCGTGCAGGCTCGCGGACGCGCGGAAGTGATCGGGGAAATTTCCGGCCGCGCACATGACGAGGCGCCCGCCCAGGCAGTAACCGATGCTGCCCTTTGCGCCCGGCCGCACCGGCTCGCCCTTGGCGAGAAAGTCGAGGATCGCGGCGGTGTCTTCCATCACCATGCCGTTCGACAGGTTCTCGAGGGGTTTCAGGAACTGCTTGCGCGTCGCCTCGTCGAGCCGATCGAGCGAGACCATCCGGCCGTCGGCGTTGCGCCGTTCGTTGTGGATCTCGCCCTGGCGATAGTAGAGGTCGGGTACGAGGCAGTAATAGCCGACGGTGCCGATCTTGCGCGCGATGTCGAACAATTCCTCGCGCACGCCCCAGAAATCCATATAGAGAATCACCGCCGGGAACGGCCCGTCCTGCTCCGGATGGGTGATGAACGCCTTCATCCGGCCGTCCGCCGTGGGGATCTCCGCCACTCGTTCCTTCATCGTCCGCGCCCCTCTGTGCGTGACTCGCTGAAATCGTCTCCCAGCGTCGCCGTTCCGGAAATCACCGTCTCGGGCGCCCCGGCGTCGCGCTCCACGCGCACCCACACGTCATATGTCGTGGTCTCGCCGATGCGCGCTCCGGTGGCGCTGACCCGGTCGTCTTCGCGCACCGGCCGGATGAACCGCACGTCCAGGGTGATGCCGGCCATTTGCGCGGTTCCGAAGGTCGCCTGCAGCGACTGCCAGATCAGGCTGAGCGACAGCATGCCGTGCGCGATCACGCCGCCCATCGGCGTGCGCGCCGCGAATTCCGGATCGAGGTGGATCGGGTTGAAATCCTGCGTCACATCGGCATAGCGGCGGATGGCCGCGCGGTCGACCAGCAGACGGCTTTCTGCGAGGCGGGGCGGAAGCATCATTCGCTCCAGATCGTCGTCATCTCGCCGCGGAACAGCGGCGCATCCGCGGCATCGGCCGTATCGTAGGCGAACGACACCCAGAAGCGATCCTTCCTGATCTCCTTGGCCGTGCAGCTCAGCCGGGTGACAAGGCGCTCGCCGAGCTTCGGCAGGCGCCAGATGCGGAATTTTTGGCCGGCGTGGATATTCCCGGGCGGCCGGTCGCGCAGCAACTCGGTGAAACAGCGCATGATCACCATGGCGGTCATGGCGGGCGGCATGTGCGGCGCCGCGCGGCGATCGCCGGGAAACAGCGCGACCCACTGCGCGAGCGCATCCTCGGTGAAATCGAAGCGCTGCTCGCCCAGGCTCTCGCCCGGTTGGAAGTCCGCGTAGGTGATCATGCGTCGACCTCGAGCATGGCTTGCGGGAGCCTGTGCTCGCCGCGCGCCTCGAACGTGATGCGGACGCGCGCCCCGATCGCTGCGGCACCAGCGTCGGCGCCGATGACGTTCATCATCATGCGGAAGCCTTCATCGAGGTCGACCAGCGCGATCACGTAGGGAACGTCGCCGTCGAACGCGCGGTTGGCCGGCCGGTGCATCACGGTGAAGGTGTGGATTGCGCCGCGCCCGGCGGATGTCAGCCAGTCGAGCGTGCCGCTCTGGCACGCCACGCAGAACGGCCGCGGATAGAACTGCACATGGCCGCAGCTCCTGCACTTCTGATACAGCAGCTCCTCGCGCTGGCAGCCGTCCCAGAACGCAGCCGTGTCGGTGGTCGGTATCGGCACGGGCTTGCTCATGCCGTCCCCCGCGCCATCACGAGCGAGCAATGCGCCGACAGGATCCCGCCGTCGCCGTGCACGAAGGCGAATTCGGCATCGTCGACCTGGCGCGGCCCGGCCCGGCCGCGCAACTGTTGCACCGCCTCGACCGCGTGGAACATGCCGCCGGCGGCGCCGGAGTGGCCATACGACAAGAGGCCGCCATGGGTGTTGCAGGGGAGGGCGCCCATCAGGCTCAACGCGCCGGCGGCGGCCGCCGGTCCGGCCTCGCCCTTGCCGAAGAACCCCATCGACTCGAGCTCGACCGTGAGCGTGATCGTGAACGAATTGTAGATCTCGGCGACGTCGATGTGGTCCGGCCCGATGCCTGCCCGCGAGAATGCCTGCTTGGCGGAGGCGGCGCAGCCGAAATCGGTGAGCGAGGGGGCGGCGAAGATGTGCTCGTGAGTGTGGCCCTGGCCGGCGCCCAGGATGCCGATCGCGGCCTGCCGGTCGGGTGCGGCATCGGCCTCGCTCACCACGACGGCGGCGGCCCCGTCCGAGATCAGGCAGCAGTCGAGCAGCTTCAGCGGCTCGGCGATCGGCCGCGAGGCCATTACGTCGGCCACGGTAATCGGCTCGCGCATGTGGGCATGCGGATGCAGGCCTGCGTGCGCGCGCTGGGTCACGGCGATCGCCGCGAGTTGCTCCCCCGTGACGCCATAGTCGTGCATGTAGCGGCGGGCGACCAGCGCGTAGCATGCGGGAACGCTGATGCCGTAGGGCTGCTCGAACTCCGGATGCCCGACCAGCGCCAGCATGGCGGCGGCGCCGCCGGGCGGCAGGCCGGTGAGGCGGTTGTCGCCGGTCACGACCAGCACATGGCGGCATTGTCCCGCCTGCACCAGTGCGGCGGCCAGCATGATGGCGGTGCACGCGGTGGCGCCGCCGGCCTGCACGGCGGTGGTGAAGCCCGGCCTGAGCCCCATGTACTCGCAGAACACCGAGGCGAGCATCAGGTGCGGCTGGGTGAACGAAAAGCCGGCGAGCACGCCGTCGATGTCCTGGGGCGTCACGCCCGCATCGGCGATCGCCGCGCGTGCCGCCGCCGCCTGCATGCTCATGCAATTGTGCTGCGGCAGCCGTCCGACCGGCGTATCGGCCGCGCCCGTGATCACCGCCTTGCGCAGCGTGCGCCCCATGGTCAGCCGAACGATCGCGCGATGATGTTGCGCTGGATGTCGGAGGTGCCGTCGCCGATGATGTAGACCAGCGCATCGCGATGGAAGCGGCCGACCGGGTATTCGCGCATGATGCCGGCGCCGCCGAGAATCCGGATGGCGTTCTCGCTGACGCGCACCGCCGTTTCGGTGGCGATCAGCTTCACCTTGGCGGCGGTCGCCGGATCGAGCGTGCCTTTGTCGACCCGCCAGGCCCCGTAGTGCACCATGCAGCGCGCCGACTCGATCTCCGCCGCCATGTCGGCGAGGCGATGGCTTACCGCCTGGAAGCGCAGGATCGGCTTGCCCGAGACCAGCCGCGTCTTGGCGAAGTCGAGTGCGGCCTCGAACGCGCCGCGCGCCATGCCGACCGCATTGGCCGACACGCCGACGCGGTTCTCGGAGAGCGAATCGAGGATGACCGGATAGGTGCCCTCGCGCCCTCCCAGCAGCCCCTCGTCGGCGACGAACACGTCGTCGAGCTGGATCAGCCCGGTTTCCGAGGCGCGGATGCCTTCCTTCTTGAGCTTGGAGATCGCCACCGCCGGATGGGGCAGGTCGACGATGAACAGGCTGATCGCCGCGTTGGTGAGCTCCGGCCGGGTGCGCGCCGCCACCAGCATGAAATTCGCAATCGGCGCATTGGAGATGTAGAGCTTGGCGCCGCGCAGCCGATAGCCGCCCGCGATCTTCTCGGCCTTCGTGGTGAGCTCGCGGATGTTCGATCCGGTGTCGGGCTCGCTCAGCGCGAATGCGCCGATCTTCTCACCCGCGAGCCCCGGCTTGAGGTAGCGCGCCTTCTGCTCCGCGGTGCCGATCCGCCACAGCGGCCACAGCGCCAGGTGGCTGTGCGCCGACCAGGTCGTGGCGAAGGCCTGGGATACCGCGCTGAGCTCTTCGCGCACCAGGCAGTCGGCGACCTTGTCCATGCCGGTGCCGCCGTCCGCCTCCGGGTAGCGCAGGCCGATCAGCCCGAGCGCGCCCCAACGGCGGAAGATCTCGACCGGGAAGGTTTCGGTCTCCTCCGCCTCGGGGACGAGCGGCGCCATCTCGGTGCGGCAGAACCGCCGCACCGTGTCGCGCACCTGCTCATGCTCGGCAGACAGGGAAAAATCCATCGCGCGCCCCTTCGGCCTTGGTCGGACCGGAGGCGCGCAGGGTGATGACTCGGCCGAGCGGCGTCAATGCTTTCGGAATGACGTTCCGCCCATTGGAATCAGCGCCGCAGATCGTCGTGTCGGCCAGAGCCCATCACAGCACCTTGCGCATCCGCACCAGCGGCACGCGCGCGCCGCATCGCGATGGTGCAGGCCGATTGCCGACATCGCTTTGCCGGAACACATCGCTGTGATCGTCAGCACGGTCCGATTGCCAAATCCCTGCATTTCGGCAACCGAACAAATGATCACGACCTTTTCCACCGGCGCGATGACGCGCGGGTGATGAATCCTGTTCCCCAGGGAACAGCTTCCCGCACCGCACCATGACAAGGACTGCCCCTCGAGCCTGTCGGCACGAATGTCGGCACCGCGGGCAGCAGCCTGCCCAGTGAGCACATCGCACAGGCGTGTAGTCAGTCATAGAGGACACAACGATGGCCAATACCACGACGGGAACAAATGAAAATGATGCCCTGAACCAGGCCGGCGAGACCGGACCGGGTACGATCGCCGGCCTTGCAGGCGACGACAGCATCCTCACCGGGTCCGATCTCGTGACCGTCAGCGGTGATGCCGGCAACGACACCATCGCCCTCCAGGCGGGCAACAGCGGAACCGTGGACGGCGGCAGCGAGAACGACTCCATCTTCGCCGGCGCCAACATCGGATCGATGGTGCTGTTCGGCAACGACGGCGCCGACACCATCGACACGGCCGCCTCGAGCGCCGATCAGACCATCGTCGGCGGCAACGACTCCAACGACGCCGGAGACTTGATCAACAGCGGCACCGGCAACGACATCGTTTTCGGCAACGGCGGCAATGATTTCGTCAACGAGACGGGCGGCAACGATACGCTGGTCGCCGGTTTCGGCGACGACACGATACGCGACACCGCCGGAGTCAACTTCGTATTCGGCAACCAGGGCAATGATTCACTCGAAATGGCCGGCGGCAAGAACACCATCTTTGCCGGCGCTGGGGACGACACCATCAACATGGTGGCGAACGACGTGCTGCTGTTCGGCAACGAAGGCGGCGACGTGATGAACCTCCAGACGAGCGGATCGATCATCGTCGGCGGCAACGATTCGGCCGACGGCGGCGACAACGTCACGGTCACCGGGAATCTGAATTTCATCCTGACCAACGGCGGCGCCGATACCGTCACCGCCACCGGCGATGCCCTCACGATCGTCGGCGGATTCGGCGACGACCTCGTGAATGCCAGCGGCAATGCGGCCCTGGTGTTCTTGAACCAGGACAACGACACGCTGACCGCCGGCGACGGTGCCGATACCGTGTTCGCCGGTATCGGCAATGACAGCGTCGTCGCGGGCGACGGCGCCGACACCATCTTCGGCAACGAGGACAACGACACCATCGTGGGCGGGCGCGGCGACGACACGGCCTCCCTTGGCGAGGGCGACGACGTGTTCGTCTGGAACCCGGGCGACGGCAGCGACGTGGTCGAGGGCGACGCCGGACTGGATACGCTCGTTTTCAACGGATCGAGTGGCGCCGAACGCATGGACATCTCGGCCAACGGCACCCGGGTCCGCCTGACTCGCGACGTCGGCAACATCATCATGGACCTCAACGGTGTCGAGATCATCAGCCTCGATGCTCGGGACGGCGCCGACACTGTCACCGCCGGCGACCTCACCGGCACGGGTTTCGTTGCGGTCGACATCGACGGCGGCGCCGGCGCCGATTCGCTCATCGGCAGCCAGGGAGCCGACACCCTCGACGGTGGCACGGAGAACGACACCATCGTGGGCGGGCGCGGCGACGACGTGGCGTTGCTCGGTGCCGGCGATGACCTCTTCGTCTGGAGACCCGGCGAGGGCAGCGACATCGTCGAGGGCCAGGCGGGTTTCGATACCCTCGACTTCGTCGGAGCAAACGTCGTCGAGAATGTCGACATCTCCGCCAACGGCGGGCGTGTCCGCTTCTTCCGCGACGCCGGCAATATCACCATGGACCTCGATGGTGTCGAGCGCATCGACTTCCAAGCCCTGGGGAGTGCCGACACCGTCACGGTCAACGACCTCTCCGGCACCGACGCGACGGAGGTCAACATCGACCTGTCGGCGGCGGCCGGCGGCGGCGACGGTCAGGCGGACAGGGTCGTCATCAACGCGACCGGCGGCGACGACGCGATCATCGTGGCCGGCGCGAACGGATCGGCTACGATTACCGGCCTGTCCGCGCAGGTGATCATCACCGGCCTCGACGCAAACGACCAGATCGTCATCAATGGCCTGGGCGGCGACGACGCCATCGACGCGACGGCGATGCAGGCGATCGCCCTGCTCACCCTCAACGGCGGCGACGGCGATGACGTGCTGATCGGCGGTTTTGGCGCCGACACCCTGAGCGGCGGGATCGGAGACGACGTGCTGATCGGCGGTCCCGGTGTCGACAGTCTCGATGGCGGTCCCGGCAGCAACACCGTCATTCAGGACTGAGCCGCACGAAAGCCGGGTCGAGACGTGAGAAGGGGCAACCACGACGGGTGCCCCTTTGCTTTTTCGAATTCCATCACGCGGAACGCCATTCCGTGCCTCTTGACGCTCGTTTTCCGCCGCGTGCACGATGCGCGCGACGGAGAACAACAAATGCGAACCAAGCTGGCGCTCACGCTCGACGACGCCAAGAAGCTCCTCGCCGCCGCCGAGGAAGAGGCGGCCCGCAACAAGTGGGAAGTGGTGATCGCCATCCTCAACGACGGCGGCCGCATCGTGGCGGTGCACCGGATGGACGGCGCGCGGCCGGGCAACGATCAGATCGCCATCGCCAAGGCGACGACCTCGGCCATGACCTGCCGTCCGAGCGCGGTGTGGGAGCGGTGGATCGAGGGCGCGCACAAGGCGTACGCGACGTTTCCGTTCCTGGCCGCGCAGGGCGGCCTGCCCATCATCATCGACGGCGACCTGGTCGGCGCGATCGGCGTCTCGGGGGTGAAATCCTCCGAGGACGAGCAGATCGCGCTCGCCGCCATCCGGGCCGTGTTCCCGCAGGCGAAGACGACGCGCGCCGGCGAAGAAAACGACGCGCAGACGTTCTGAGCCGGACGCACTCACGATGAACCGCAGCGAGATCGCCGACGGGATGCGCATCGAATGGGATGTGCCGATCCCGATGGATGACGGCCTCGTGCTGCGTGCCGACGTGTTCCGTCCCATCGGCGAGGGACGCTATCCGGCGATCCTGAGCTACGGCGCCTACGGCAAGGGCGTCGCTTTCCAGGATGGATTCCGCGCCGCCTGGGACAAGATGGTCCGCGACTACCCGGAGACCGCGCGCGGGACGACCAACAAGTATGCGGTGTTCGAGCTGGTCGATCCGGAGAGATGGGTGCCGGACGGCTATGCGGTGGTGCGCGTCGACTGCCGCGGCGCCGGCCGCTCGCCCGGTTACCTCGATCCGAAGTCGATCCGCGAGACCAAGGACCTGTACGAATGCATCGAGTGGGCGGCACGCCAGCCCTGGTGCAGCGGCAAGGTCGGCCTCAACGGCATCTCGTACTACGCGACCAACCAGTGGTACGTCGCCTCGCTCCAGCCGCCGCATCTCGCGGCGATCTGCGTGTGGGAGGGGGCGGGCGACTATTATCGCGAGAACACCCATCACGGCGGCATCCTGAGCAATTTCTTCGTCAAGCTGTATCCGTGGGCGGTGTGGCGCGTGCAGCACGGCATGGGCGAGCGCGGCCCGAAGAGCCCCGTCACCGGCGAGCCGGCGAGCGGGCCCGAAACACTGAGCGACGAGGAGCTGGCGCGCAATCGCCTCGACGTGGAAGCCTCGCTGCTGTCGCATCCGCTCGACGAGCCCTACTACCGCGACCGCTCTGCCCAGTGGCACAACATCACGGTACCGGTGCTGACCGCCGCCAACTGGGGCGGCCACGGGTTGCACACGCGCGGAAATTTCGAAGGATTCGTTCGCGCGGCCTCGCGCGACAAGTGGCTCGAGGCGCACGGCGACACCCACTGGACCCATTTCTACACCGACTACGGCGTCGCCCTGCAGAAGCGTTTCCTCGGCCATTTCCTCAAAGGCGAGGATACCGGCTGGGATCGCCAGCCGAAGGTGCAGCTGCAGGTCCGCCACGTCGACCGGTTCGTCGAGCGCCACGAGAACGAGTGGCCGCTTGCCCGCACCCAGTGGACCAAATTCTACCTCGACAGCGGCGAGCGCACGCTCGAGCGCGCCCCGCCGCGGCGGACGCGTTCGCTCACCTATGATCCGCTCGGCGACGGCGTGACGTTCCTCACCGCGCCGTTCGCCGAGGAGACCGAGATCACCGGGCCGGCGGCGGCGAAGCTGTTCGTCTCCTCCGCGAGCCGCGATGCCGACCTCTTCCTGGTGCTGCGCCTGTTCGCGCCCGACGGCCGGGAGGTGCATTTCCAGAGCTCCAACGACCCGCATTCGCCGATCGCCTTCGGCTGGCTGCGCGCCTCGCATCGCAAGCTTGATCCCGCCCTGACGCTGCCCTGGCGGCCGTATCACGCGCATGACGAGATCTGGCCGCTCACGCCGGGCGAGCCGGCCGAGCTCGACGTCGAGATCTGGCCGACCACGATCGTGGTGCCGCCCGGCTACCGTCTCGGCCTCTCGGTGCGCGGCAAGGACTACGATTACGGTGGGCCTCCGGTCGTCGCTGCCGGCAGCAAGTTCGAGCAGACCGGGGTCGGCCCGTTCGTGCACAATCACCCGCAGGACCGTCCGGTCGAGATCTTCGGCGCGCCGGTCACGCTGCATTTCGGTGTGGAGCAGCAGCCCTGGCTGCTGCTGCCGATCGTTCCGCCAAAATAGGCCGCGCGCGCGAACGCGAGGCTCACGCCTGGGAAGAAGCTCGAGGAGACGGCCATGCGACGATGTCTTGCACTGCTCCTGCTGAGCGCGCTCGCCTTTGCGGTCCCGAACGGCGCGCACGCGCAGGGCGCCTATCCGACGCGGCCGGTCAAGATCATCTGCGGTTTCCCGGCCGGCACCTCGCTCGACATCGTCACCCGCATCTACGCCCAGAAGCTGGAGGAGCGCCTCGGCCAGCCCTTCGTGGTGGAGAACCGCGCCGGCGCGTCGGGCAATATCGCGGCCGAGGCGGCCTCGCGCTCGACGCCCGACGGCTACACGCTGTTGAGCGATGGGATCACTCAGGCGATCAGCATGAGCCTGTTCCGCACTATCAATTTCGACATCGTCAAGGACTTCGAGCCGATCGGCTTCCTCGGCAATGCGCCGAACATCCTGGTGGTGAATGCGAGCCTCGGAGTCAATTCGGTGGCTGAGCTGATCGCGCTCGCCAAGTCGCGTCCCGGCGACTTGACCTACGGCACTGCCGGCGTCGGCACGGCGCCGCACATGGCGGGCGAGCTGTTCAATCTCATGACCGGCGCCAAGCTCACCCATGTACCGTATCGGGGAACCAACCAGGCGATCATCGACCTGATCGGCGGCCGTCTGTCGCTGATGTTCTCGCCGGCGCCGACCATCGTACCGCACCTGAAGGAGGCCAAGCTCAAGGTCCTGGCGACCACCGCGGCGCGCCGTTCGAATCTCATACCTGATCTGCCACCGCTCGCCGAGTCCGGCCTTCCGGGGTTCGACAACTCGATCTGGTATGCGCTGTGGGCGCCGAAAGGCACGGCTCCGGAGATCGTCAAGGCGCTCAACGCGGCGGTGGTACAGGCGGCGGGACAGGACGACGTCAAGCGCCAGCTCGGCGTCAACGGCGCCGATCCGATGGTTGCTTCGCCCGAGGAGTTCGGTGCTTATGTCAGAGAAGAAGTTAGCAAATGGGCCAAGGTGATCGCGTTCTCCGGCACCAAGCTCGATTGAACGAGGATTCGGTCATGAACATCCAGGTCTCGGCCACGCCGGCTCCCGCACACGACGCCGCGTCCATTGATCCCGATGGCTGGGCCCAGGTACCGGCCGATGAACGGGGCGACGCCATCGTCGCCGCCATGGGGCTCGGCGGCGTCGACTACATGTTCTTCAACTCCGGCTCGGAAATCATGTTCATGCAGGAGGCGATCGCCAAGGCGAACGCGCTCGGCCGGCCGGCGCCCAAGCTCGTCATGATGACGCACGAGTATCCGACGCTCAACGCGGCGCTCGGCTACGCGGCGGCGAGCGGGCGCATGGCGGCGACCGCGGTGCATGTCGACGTCGGCACGCAGCATTACGGCGCCGCGATCCACACGGCGCGCCATTCCGGACTGCCGGTGCTGATCACCGCCGGCGCGCCGCCAGTCGCCTATCCGGGCTCGATGCGCGGCGCCCGCGACGGCAGCCATTTCTGGGTGCAGCAGACCGCCGACCAGGCCGGCATCGTGCGCCAATATATGAAGTGGGACCACCGGCTCGAGTACCAGGACAATCCCGGCCTGATCGTCAGCCGGGCGGTGCAGATCGCCCGGTCCGAGCCGCGCGGCCCGGTGTATCTGAGCCTGCCGCGCGAGATCGCCTTCCTGCCGGCGGACGGCGCCCGCTTCCCGACGGCGCAGCAGCTCGGCATCGCACGGGCGCCGGCGCCCGACCCGGACGCGCTGCGCGAGCTCGCCGCGCGCCTCGTCAAGGCGCGCAACCCGGCGATCGTGGTGCAGCGCTCCGGCCGCAACCCCGCGACCGTGCCAGCGCTGGTGCGGCTCGCCGAATTCCTCGGCGTGCCGGTCGCCGAGGCGGCGGCACGCACCTACCAGTGCTTTCCGTTTGCTCATCCGCTCTATCAGAGCATCACGCTCGACCTGTCCCAGGCCGACGTGGTGGTGGTCATCGAAGCCGACGTGCCGTGGATCCCCGGCCGCCGCTCGCCGCCGCGCGATGCCTACGTGGCGGTCATCGACATCGATCCGATCAAGGCGCACATCGGCACCTACGAGTTCACCGCAAACCAGCGGATGATCGCCGACACCGAGATTGCGCTCGGCGTCCTGCAGCAGTCGGTCGAGGCGCTGGCCGGCTCCGATGACCGCGCGCGCTTTGCCGAGCGGTCGGCGCGCTGGTCCGACATCTCGCACGCGCGCGCGATCAAGGACCGCGAGCTTGCCGAGGCCGAGGCGGGCAAGACGCCGATCTCGCCGCGCTGGCTCTCCTATCAGATCGGCCAGGCGATGGACGCGAACTGCCTGATGCTGGACGAGACGCTGATGCTCAGTCCGCTGCCGCCCTATCTGAAATTCTCCGAGCCCGGGACCTATTTCCGCAATCCGGGCAGCGCCGGCGGCTGGTGTGCGGGCGCGGCGCTCGGCGCCAAGCTCGGCCGTCCCGACAAGGACGTGGTCACCGTCACCGGCGACGGCTTCTACATGTACTCGGTCGCCAATGCGGCGATCGCGTCGGCGGTGCGCTACAAGGCGCCGTTCATGTCGGTCATCTACCAGAATCGCAGCTACAGCACCGGCACCAGCGCCACCGCGCATTTCTATCCCGACGGCTATGCGGTGAAGGGCGGCCTTGAGGCCGGCTATTTCGACCCGCCGATCGATTTCGCCAAGGAGGCGGAAGCGGCCGGTGCCTACGGCGAGAACGTCAGGGATCCGGCCGAGGTCGGCCCGGCGCTGCGCCGCGGGCTCGAGCAGATCCGCCGCGGCACGCCGGCCGTGATCGCCGTGTGGCTGCCGAAGATCATGCAGGAGACGTGACCCCCGACGGCGCCGCCACTCCGCCCTCATCCTGAGAGTTTGGCCGAAAAAGAAAGTTGAGTGATTTCAGCCCGTTGTGATTCTCTCTCGTGGTTGCGAAGCTACGAGGAGGCACAACATGGTGTGGACCAAAATCACCCAGCAACAGTATCGGCGTGATGACCTTCGCTACGCAAGCGACATGAGGGACTCTGAATGGCGCTTGCTTGCTCCGTTGATGCCGCCGCCGTCTCGGGTTGGGCGCCCGCGCGAGGTTGATCTGCGCGCGGTGGTGAACGCGATCTTGTATATCGCAGCGACCGGTTGCCAATGGCGGGCCTTGCCGAAGGATTGCCCACCACGCTCGACCGTTCAGTACTATTTCTATGGCTGGCGTAACGGACGCATCTGGCAGCGGATCAACTCTGTTCGTCAGACGCGCGCGCCTGGCGGCCGGACGCCAAGCCATACCATCTGCAGGTGTGATCGACAGTCAGAGTGCCAAGACCACGGAAAGTGGCGGTCCATGCGGGTTTGACCCGGCCAAGAGAGTGAAGGGCCGCAAACGGCACCTGATCACCGATACGATGGGCTTGCTGCTTGCCTTGCTGGTGCACCCGGCCAACATCCAGGACAATCACGGTGCCGTGCCACTGCTCACGGCGTTGGGCGAGAAGTTTGCCAAGCTGCGACACATCTTCGCTGACCGGGTGTACCGTGGTCCAAAGCTCATCAATGCGCTCGCCGGTTCGGGCAAGTGGACGATCGAGATCATCAACCGCTCGCAGAGCGTCGCCACATTCAAGGCGGAGCCCAAACGGTGGGTGATCGAGCGCACCTTCGCCTGGTTCGGCCGCAACCGCCGCCTTGCCAAAGACTTCGAGGCCACCATCGAAAGCGCGGAAGCCTGGGTCATGATCGCAAGCGTTCGCCTCCTCGTGCGACGTCTCGCTAGAGCCTGAAAACATCGATACTAATATTGAGTCAAACTCTCAGGAGCGTCGCCCTTGCGACGCGTCTCGAAGGACGAGGGCGGCCTCTGCGACTCGGCGGCGGCCTCCTCCTTCGAGACGCGCGCACGCCGAAGGGGCGTACGCGCTCCTCAGGATGAGGCCGAATATATCCAGCGCCTCAGTCAGGATTGCGGGGAACTTAATCTAGCTAATCCCCGATCGAGCCCACCGTCTCGATCACCTTTGCCCACTTTGTGGCTTCGCTGCGATAGAATTTCGCGAACTCGTCCGGCGTCCCCGGCAGGGCATCGTAGCCCTGCGCGGCGAACGACTTCTTCACGTCGGCCGAGTCGAGCGCCTGGTTGATTGCGGTGGACAGCCGATCGATGATTGAACGCGGTGTGGCCTTGGGAGCGGTGACGCCGAACCACAGCCGCACATCGTAGCCGGGAAGCCCCGACTCGGCGATGGTGGGAAGCTCCGGCAGCGCGTTGTCGCGCTTCGGCCCGGTGGTGGCGATGCCGCGCAGCCTCCCGTCCTTGACGAAGCTGACCACCGGCGGAATGGTCGAGAACATCACCTTCACCTGGCCGGACAACAGGTCCTTGAGGGTCTCGCCGCCGCCCTTGTAGTGCACCGGGGTCGTCTTGATGTTGGCGGTGGCGTTGAACAGTTCGGCCGCGAGATGCGTCGCCGTCCCCTTCCCGGCGCTCGCATAGAGCACGTCGCCCGGCTTCGCCTTCGCCATCGCGACGAGATCGCCGACGCTCTTGATCTCGAGCGAGGGATGCACGAGCAGCACGAGCCCAGTTTGGGCGAGCAGCCCGACCGCAGCCAAATCGTCGTCGAACTTGACCTTGAGGGTCTTGAATAGGCTCTCGTTCACCGCGCTGCTGAGCGGGGTCAGCATGATCGTGTAGCCGTCGGGCTCGGCGCGTGCCGCGGCCTCGGTTGCAAGATTGCCGGACGCGCCGGCGCGGTTCTCGACATAGACCTGCTGGCCGAGGATCTCCCCGAGCTTCTGCCCGACGACGCGGGCAATGATGTCGGTCGGGCCGCCTGCTGCAAACCCGCACAGCAAGCGGATCGGCTTGTTGGGATAGGCGGCTTGCGCCTGCGCGGGAAAAGTTCCGGCGCCGCCCAGCGCGGCAAGCGTGCCGGCGGCGCCGATGAAGTCGCGACGGCTGCATCGAAGGCGCAGCAGGAGATCAGGAGGCATGGTGGCGTTTCCTCGCTTGAGCCGGCGCATCGCGCGCATTTCGGCCCGTGGACCAGGGTTTGTTCGTCGCCGACCCGCATTATCCCGAGATGGTCCGATCTGTCGAGGCGTCCGCGCGGCGCAGCCGCGCCCGACAAGCCCCTTGCACCCGGTTGCTTGCTATTCGATCCTCCTAAACGACGCGTAATCCCGCAATCGCACCGCCAATGCGCCTCCTCACCACCACCGAAGCCGCCGAATATCTCCGGCTCAAGGAGCGCAAGATCTACGAGCTGGTCGCCGAAGGCGCGATCCCGTGCACCAAGGTGACCGGCAAATGGCTCTTCCCCCAGGCCGATCTCGATCAATGGCTGCTCCAGAGCCTGTCGCGGCCGAAAGGGATGAAAGTCCCCGATCCGATGCCGATCGTCGGCGGCAGCCATGACCCGCTGCTCGAATGGGCCTTGCGCGAGAGCGCCTCGGGTCTGGCCACCTTGCCGGAGGGCAGCGAGGCCGGGCTCGCGCGGTTCGAGCAGGGCGGGATCGTCGCCACCGCCATTCACCTGCATTCGCTGGCGGACGAAGGCGACACCAACGTCGATGCGCTGAGGAAGCGCGGCGGCTTTCACGACGCGGTGCTGATCGCCTTCGCGCGGCGCGAGCAGGGTTTCCTCGTGGCGCCGGGCAATCCGCTCGCCATCGCGACAATCGCCGACGTCGTGCGACGGCGCGCCCGCTTGGCGGTGCGCCCGCAAGGGGCCGGTGCGCAACTGCTGCTGCTCTCGCTCATGCATCGCGCCAGACTCTCCTATGACGGGCTTGCGGTGATCGCGCCGCCGTGCCCGACCGGCTCCGACATTGCGCAGGCGATCCGGGCCGGGCGCGCCGATTGCGGCATCGCGACGCGCTCGGCCGCCAATGCGGCCGGCGTCGATTTCGTGCCGATCGTGTGGGAGCGGTTCGACGTCGCGATGCGCCAGCGCGACTATTTCCGGCCCTCGTTGCAGGCGTTCCTCGGCTTCCTGCGCACCGATGCCTTCGTGGCGCGCGCCGGCGAGCTCGGCGGCTATGATGTTTCGGATGCCGGTGCGGTGCGCCACGCGCCTTAGGGAGGATGCGACCATCACCGACGAAGCGCAGCTCTATGCCGAGGATCTGGTGCCAGGACTGCAATTCCGCGGCGAGCCGGTGGTGCTGTCGCTGCAGCATTTCACCGGATTTGCCGGGCTCACCGGCGACGCGCATCCGCTCCATTACGATGCCGGCTATGCGGCGGGGACCCGCTTCCAGCGCCCGGTCGCCCATGGGCTCCTCCTGATGGCGCTGACCGCGCTCGGCGCGACCGCGATGTCGCGGCGGCTGGAGGCCTCGATGATCGCTTTCGTCGCCCAGGACGCCAGGTTTCTCCGGCCCGCCTTCGTCGGCGATCGCGTGCGCGCTCGCTTCACGGTCGCGGCGGTCGACATGAAGCCACGCAAGGCGGCCGCGATCGTCCGGTTCTCCGTGCAGCTTCTCGACGACGCGGAGCAGCCGCTGCTCGACGGCCATCACATCTACCTGATCGCCGGCCGTTCGACGCCGTCGGTTGGGGAGACGTGAGGTGGGCGGCGACCTGCCGACCTACCGCGAAGCGCTGGAAGCGTTTCGCTGGAACCATGTGATGGACGAGCTCGGATGGTCCGGGCGAACGACGGTCAATCTTGCGGCGACCATCGTCGATCGGCACGCGAACGGACCGGACGGAGGCCGCACCGCCCTGATCTGGATCGGCGAGAGCGGCGAAGTACGGCGCGTGAGCTTCCGCGAATTGTCGCAGCAGAGCGCGCGCTTTGCCAATCTGCTCGGCCGGATCGGGGTCAGGAAGGGCGACCGGGTGGCGGGGCTGATGCCGCGCGTCCCGGAGACGCTCTCGGTCATGCTCGGCGTCCTGAAAGCCGGCGCGATCCATGTCCCGATCTTCACCGGCTTCGGCCGCGACGCCGTGCGCTACCGGCTCCAGCATAGCGGCGCGCGCGTGCTGTGCACGACCGACACGCAGCGCCCGCTTGTGCCCGATGATATGGAGATTGCGACCATCTGCCTCGCGCGGTCGGGCGCGCCCGTGGCACCGGGCGACTACGACCTCGCCGCCGAGCTGGCGCGCGAAAGCGCGGCGTTCGCACCGGTGCCGTGCGGGCGCGACGAGCCTGCCGTCATCATCTACACGTCCGGATCGACCGGGCAGCCGAAAGGCTGCGCGGTCGCCACCAATCTGCTGGCAGCGGTGTGGCCTTATGTGCGCTACGGCCTCGACCTGCGGCCGGACGACGTGTTCTGGCCGACCGGCGATCCCGGCTGGGGGTACGGGCTGTGCTGCTACCTGCCGGCGCTGGCCGCGGGCGTGACCGTGGTCTCGGTGGAGGCGAGCCTGCGGCCCGAGGTCTTGATCGCGGTGCTCGAGGCGCATGCCGTGACCAATCTCGCGACCACGCCGACGGTGCTGCGCAGCCTGATGGCGAGCGAGCTGGCAGCCTCAGGCTCGGCGCGCTCCGCGGTGCGCGCGATCTCGAGCTGCGGTGAGCCGCTCAACGGCGAGGTGGTGGAGTTCTTTCGCCGCGCCTGGAAAGTCACGCCGATGGATCACTACGGCGCGACCGAGTTCGGCCTTCCGATCGGCAACCACAACGGCATTGCGATGGAGGTGAAGGCAGGCTCCATGGGCCTGCCGGCGCCCGGCTGCGTCATGGCGATCGTCGACGAGGAGGGCCGGGAGCTGCCGCCTGATGAGGTCGGCCTGATCGCGCAGAAGGCCGAGGCCGACAGCCGCTATTGGCTGCGCTATTGGAACGACGATGCGGCGACCGCCGGCCTGCGGCGCAACGGCTGGGCGTGCACCGGCGATCTCGCCCGTCGCGACCGGGACGGTTACTTCTGGTTCGAGGGACGTTCCGACGACGTCATCAAGAGCGCGGGCTATCGCATCGGCCCGTTCGAGATCGAAAGCGCGATCCTGCGCCATCCCGCCGTGGTGGAAGTCGCGGTCGTCGGCAGGCCGGATCCGCTGAGGGGCCAGATCGTGAAGGCCTTCGTCGTGGTGAAGCCGGGAGCCGAGCGCTCGACGCGTCTTGCCGACGAGATTGCGAGTGAGGTCAGGACGAGTCTGGGGCGGCATCAGTATCCCCGCGAGATCGAATTCATCGACGCCTTGCCCAAGACCCAGACCGGCAAGATCCAGCGCTTTCTTCTGCGCCAAGCCTGACACGGAGCATGCCGCCATGGCGATCTATCAGCCCATCGTCCCGAGCGCGTCGTGGCCGAAATCCTTCACGTTCTCGCCCGGCGTGCGCGTCGGCAATCTGGTCTTCCTGTCGGGGACGACGGCGACCGACGACAAGGGCCGCATGGTCGGCGTCGGCGACATCGTGGCGCAGACCAGGGCCATCTTTACGAAATTCGCCGCCGTGCTGGCCGCCACGGGCGGCGGGCTGGAGCACATCGTCGAGACCACCGACTACGTGCTCTCGCTCGAGGATTACGCCAGGACGGTGGAGGTCCGGCGCGAGGTGTTCAAGGGGCCGCCGTGGCCGGCCGCCACCGGCGTGGTGGTGAGCGGCCTCGTCCGCGCGGACGCGCTCATCGAGATCAAAGGCATCGCGGTCTTGCCGGGGTAGATCGGCGCTTCAAGCCGATCTTCCCGGCACGCCGCCGGCCGTGTGCTCAGACTGCGACTTCCGCGGCTCTGATCGTGTACTTGAACGAGTCCGGGTCGAGAGGATCGAGGCGACCGGCCGCCGTCTCGGCCTGCGGATACATCAGGAAATCGACCTTCGGGCCCGTGGTGCCTGGCAACGCGATGTCGTGGGCGAAATTGTAGGCGAGCCAGTTGCCCTCCCAGGCGCCGAACAGGGTCTTGCGCGCGGCGACGACCTTGGGGTCGCGGATCGCCAGATTGCCGGGCGGCTCTTCCAGCACGACCTTGCGGACGTCTGCCGGATCGACCGGTACCCAGCCGAATCCGGCGAGATGCACTTCGGCACGGCAGTGCTGCGCCTTGGTGATGATGTCCGAGCCGGCGCCCAGGCTCTTGTAGCCGAATTTCGAAGCAGCGACCCGGATGCCGTAGACGTCGCGCGCCGGCAGGCCGGAGGCACGCGCGAGACCGACATACAGCGCGTTGAGGTCGGCGCACTTGCCGCCGAGATTGCCGCTCTTGAGCATCGAGGCGATATCGCCGACCCCGCAGCCGCGCACCTTGGCGTCGCGGAACGTGTTCTCGACGATCCATTCGTAGATCGCGCGTGCCTTGTCCATATCGGTCCGCGCATTCGCCGCGATCTTGATGGCAGTTTCCTTGACGATGCCGCCGGTTGGGATGAGCCCGGTCGGCGCCAGGTAGAGGGCGCGCTCGGCCTCGCTGAGCGGCGCGGTGCTGCGCGGCGCCGACAGATCGACGGCGCGATCGCGCGTGCTGACCCGGCTGGTCACCTCGACGACCGGGGCTTCGGCTCCCGCCCATTCCAGGTGCAGCATCTCGGCGCTGTATTTCGCATCGCGCCGCACTTCGGCGGACTTGGCGTTGGTCTTCCACTCGCTGCCGAGCGAGCGGAACCAGTCGGCTTCATTCACCGACGGCAAGGGCACCCACGCCTGCACCTTGCCCTCGGGCTGCGCGACCTCCAGCCGGGTCACGACCTGAAACGTCCGCCACGCGCCGGGCGTGGGCGCGAACGGAGCCTGAGCGAGCGCCGTGCCCGGGAATGCGGACACGACCGACAACGCGACTGCGCCTTTGAGAACTTCGCGCCGGTGGATGGTCATCAGTTCGCTCCTCCTGTCGTCAGGGTCACTTTGCGTCACGAGACAAATCGTTTGCGAGCTCGGCGAGCTTTTGGTTCGCGTCGGGTGCATCCCAATCGAGATCGCCCTCGACGACGAACCGCGGCGCGAGCGCGCGGTTGAGAACGAACGTGGTGGGCAGCGTTGCGACCTGCCACGCCTTGGTCACCGCCTGGTCGCGGTCGAGCAGGATCGGAAAGTCGACCGGCAGCGTGTCGAAGAAGCGCCGGACTCGGGAGTCCGGTTCGCCGACGTTCACTGCCAGAATGGCGAGGCGTCCCCGCTCGGATCGCTCGGCCAGGCGCTGCAAGGCCGACATCTCGGCGCGGCACGGCTCGCACCAGGTGGCGAAGAAATGCACCAGGACGACGCGGTCGCGCTGCGCCGCGAGGCTGATGCGATCACGTGTCAGGGAGTCGAGCGTGAACGGCTCCCGGTCCCCCTCCATCCACACGCGCAACTCGGTTGCGTTGGCCTGTCCCGGGACGGCCACGGCGACGAGCGCAAGGAAGAGCCAGATGCAAACAAGCACCCGTGCGCCGCGACGGGCGCGGTTGTCAGACCATCGGCATCTGCCTCGATCCTCGGGAGCGGCTTGTCTGGGCACGACTTCATTTATGGAGCGGGAATTCCGGCTGTCAATCCGCCCGTCAAGCCGTCAGGCTCTGCACGCACTACGCCGGAATGATCGGCAACAGCACGTAGGGCTCGCGCCCCTCGGCGAAATGCAGCGTGTTGGTGCCGCCAAAGATCTCGCGCGGCCGGTCGAGCGGGTGGTCGTGCAGGAACGGCCCGACCCCGGTCAGCGTGTATTTGCCGTCCGGCGGGGCAAGCGTCGGCCCCTCGTTCCGGTAATCCTTGCCGCGCACGTGGATGCCGAGCCGATAGCCCGGCGGCACCACGATACAGGTCGGCCAGATCTCCACCTCGAGCTCGACCGGCTCGCCGGGCGTGAGCGGCCACGCCTCATCGTGGGTGTGATAGGGGCGATACGGGAGGCTGCGTGCCGGATCGAGCTTGCGGTGCGAGGCGCGCAGCCAGCCGATGCCGACCGGCGTGCGCGGATCGTTGGCGCCGATGAAGGTGACCTCGCTGCCATCCGGCGCAAACACGCGCAGCACCAGGAAGGTGTCGGCATCGCGCGTGGAGGACGACAGGAACAGTTTCGCCGCCACCGGTCCGGTGATCTCGATCTCCTCGGCGAGCGGCGGCGTGCGGAACAGGAGCCCGTCGCCGAGCGCCTCGTAGGCAAGTTGCGAACCGGCTTTCGGCCGGTTCGTCGTGAAGCCCATGTCGGCCGGATCGAGATAGTATTTCGTCCATAGCGTGTGGCGAAGCGGCCATTCGGTCTCGTGCCGCTCGGTGAAGTCCTCGCCAGGACGGCGGATCTGCAGCTGTACCTTGGGCTGCCGGCTCCAGCCGGTATCCTCGCCTTTGAGGAAATGCCCGAAGAACCGCTTCTGCAGGCCGACGCCGTAGTCGGTGTAGAAGTGCGACCAGTGTGCGTCGCCGTGCAACTCGAGCCATTTGTCGCGCGAAGCCGCGCGAACAAATCCTTCGAAATTGCCGCGCGGATGCAGCCCCACGCCGCCCCAGTTGGCGGCGCTGAGGAGCGGCACGTCGATGTTCTCCCATACGGGCGAGCGCTCGCGATGCGCCGCATCGTCGAACGAGTGCGCGAGCACGAGCGCCTCGTAGTCGACCCGGTTGCGCCGGAGCTCCTCGTCACTCAGCGTCTCGGGGCCGGACACCAGCTCGCCGGTCGCGCGGCTGCGCAAGCCGCGCTCGCCCAGCCCGTGCTGCGCCCGGGTGAAGGCGCGCGGAAACAGGTTGTCCATGAACTGGCAATAGATGCCGCCATGGCGGGTGACGTCGCGGTAATGGTCGGCGGCGCCCTCCCACACGCAGATGGCGGCGAGGTGCGGCGGTTTCAGCGACGCCGCGTACCACTGGTTCATGGCGAAGTAGGAGATGCCGTTCATCCCGATCTTGCCGCTGCTCCACGGCTGCACGGCGGCCCATTCAATGCAGGCATGGATGTCGCACGCCTCGCGTGGCGACCATGGATCGAGGAAGCCTGGCGAGCGGCCAGCGCCGCGCGCATCGACCCGTACGCACACGTAGCCGTCCGGCACCCATTTCTCCGGATCGACCACTTCCCACGACTGGTACAGGTTGCTCGATCCGGCCGCGACCTCGGGAAACGCGGCGATCATCCGCTCCCAGGCAGCCTTGTTGCCGTCCTGGAACGCCAGCCCTTTGCCGAACGCCCCGTAGGAGAGGATGACCGGGTAGGAGCCATCGCCGTCCGGGCGGAACACGTCGGCGCGCAGCACGACGCCGTCGTCCATCGGGATCGGCGCATCCCAGTCGATCCGCATTCCGTCGCGCACCTCGGTCTTGGCAGGCGTGATCGTGGCATCCATGGGATTGTCGCGGGCTTCATTGAAGGCGGGGAAGATCGCTTACTGTCGAATCGCCGCGTGGACAAGGCGCCTGCGCGACTTTCCGTTGCGGCCCGCCCGCGTCGGCCGCCCTGCACCTGTCGGTATGGCGTCTCGCCGTCGTGCCACGGCAAGGGATGTCGCTGCTAGTCCCCGATCGAGCCGACCACCGCGATGACTTTGGCCCACTTGGCGACCTCACTGCGATAGAACGCGGCGAACTCCTCCGGCGTCCCTGGCAGGGTTTCGTACCCCTGGGCTTCGAACGCCTTCTTCACTTCAGGCGAGTCGAGCGCCTGCTTGGTTGCTGCCGACAATCGCTCGATGATCGGGCGTGGTGTGACCTTGGGCGCGGTGAGGCCGAACCATAGCCGCACGTCGAAGCCGTCGAAGCCGGGTGATTCGGCAATGGCGGGGAGATCGGGTAACGTGCGGTCGCGTTTCGGGCCAGTGGTGGCGATGCCGCGCAGCCTGCCGTCCTTCACGAAGCCGAGCACCGGCGGGATGGTCGAGAACATCACCTTCACCTGGCCGGAGAGCAGATCCTTGATGGTCTCGCCCCCGCCCTTGTAGTGCACCGGCGTCGTCTTGATGTTGGCGGCGGCGTTGAACATCTCGCCCGCGAGATGGGTGGAGGTTCCCTTGCCGGCGGTCGCATAGAGGACGTCGCCCGGCTTCGCCTTCGCCAGCGCGATCAGGTCGCTCACGCTCTTGGCTTCCAGCGACGGGTGTACGAGCAGCACCAGCCCGGTCTCGGCCAGCGGGGCGACGGCGGCGAAATCATCCTCGAACTTGTACTTGAGACTCATGAACAGGCTCTCGTTCACCGCGCTGGTGGTCAAGCTCACCAGGAGGGTATAGCCGTCGCCGTCGGCGCGCGCGGCCGCCTCGGTCGCGAGGTTGCCCGAGGCGCCGGGACGATTCTCGACATAGACCTGCTGCCCGAGGATGTCGCCGAGCTTCGCGCCGATGACGCGGGCGATGATGTCGGTCGGTCCGCCCGGCGCAAAGCCGACCAGCAGGCGGATCGGCTTGCCGGGATAAGGGGCCTGCGCCAGCACTGGGCTGGCTCCGACGGCGCACAGCGTCCCCATCGTTGCGGTGATGCCGACGAACGTGCGGCGGCTGCATCGGAATTTCACGCTGAAGTGCCGATCTCGGGACATGGTCGCGCTACCTCGCCCAAGCATTTCCCGGCGGAGGCTCAAGCGGTTCGCCGAAGGAAATGCGACAAACAAAGGATCAAGAGCACGTCCCGCTTCCAAAGGAATGGGACAACCTCTTGGGCCGGCGCCTCGAATCTGCGCATCCGGCCCGGGGACACGAGCTTGCCTTGCGATCGGCATTATCCAGACAAGATCGCCGGCTGTCGAGGCGTCGCCGGGCTGGGTGTCGCCGGGCAGGCGCGAAAATCCAATTCAAGACCGAGGATTCGCACTACAATCCTCGCAACGAGCAGCGATCTTACCCGGTGGAGGAACCATGCAGAGACGTCTCGTCGCCATCGTGCTGACCTTGCTCGCCGGCATCACGGGCATCCATGCGCAGACCTATCCGTCGCGCAGCATCACGCTGGTGGTGCCGTTCCCGCCCGGCGGATCGACCGACGTGGTCGCACGCATCATGGCGGAACGGATGCGACCGCTGCTCGGCCAGCCGGTCGTCATCGAGAACGTCGGCGGCGCCGGCGGCAGTATCGCAGTCGGACGCGTCGCGCGCGCGTCGCCCGACGGCTACACGATCGACATCGGCCAGTGGGATACCCACGTCGGCAGCATCATCTACTCCCTGAACTACGATCTGGAGAAGGACTTTGCGCCGATCGGCCTGATGTCGATCAATCCGCAGCTCCTGGTCGGCAAGAAAGCCTTGCCGGCCGACGACCTCAAGGGGCTGGTCGCGTGGATGAAGCAGAACCCCGGCAAGGCGACGTTCGTGAACCAGAACGCCGCCGCCCAGGTGAGCGGCGTCCTGCTGCAGCAACTGACCGGTACCAGCGTGCAGTTCATCCCCTATCGCGGCGCCGGGCCGGCCATGCAGGACCTGGTCGCCGGCCAGGTCGATCTTCTGGTGGTGCAGGCCGCCGCCGCGCTGCCGCAGATCCGTTCGGGAAACATCAAGGCAATCGCGAATCTCTCGCCGCAGCGCTCGCAAGCGGTGCCCGACATCCCGACCTCGGACGAGGGTGGCGTATCGGGGCTCTATGCGTCGGGATGGTTCGGCTTCTTCGCCCCCAAGGCCACGCCGAAGGACGTGATCGACAAGCTCAACGGCGCCATGGTGCAGGCGCTCGCCGACCCCGCCGTGCGTGCCCGGTTCACCGATCTCGGGCTCGACGTCGCCTCGCGCGAGCAGCAGACGCCCGAAGGGCTCGCCGCCTTCCACAAGGCCGAGACCGCAAAATGGTGGCCGATCATCAGGGGTGCCGGCGTCAAGGCGGAATGACGGAAAGCCCGTGATTGTGACAGCGAAACGGGGTAGGATGTCGGCCGCTTGCAGCCCATAGAGGCGGCAGGGGAGGGGTCGATGATAGCCCGGCTCGCCATGCTGGCGCTGGCGCTCTGCGCCGGCGGGGAAGCCCGTGCCCAAGGCGCGTGGACGCTGCCGTCCGCCTATCCGGCGAACAATTTCCATGTCGAGAACCTGACGCTGTTTGCCAAGGACGTCGCGGCGGCGACCGGCGGGAAGCTGCAGATCACGGTCCACCCCAACGCCGCGCTGTTCACCGCACCGGAGATCAAGCGGGTGGTGCAGATCGGGCAATCCAAGCTCGGCGAGGTGCTCATCTCGGTGCACGAGAACGACGACGCCATGTTCGGCCTCGACGTCATTCCGTTCCTTGCGACCAGCTTCGAGCAGGCACGCAAGCTGTGGGCGGCGTCGCGGCCGGCGATCGAGAAGCGGTTGGCGGCGCAGCGGCTCAGGCTGTTGTTTGCCGTGCCGTGGCCGCCGCAGGGCATCTACGCGAAGAAGCCGATCAACACGATCGACGACATGAAGGGCCTGTTCTGGCGCGCCTACAATGCCGGAACCACGCGCATCGCCGAGATCGTGGGGGCGCATCCGGTGACGGTGCAAGCCGCCGAGCTGCCGCGCGCGCTCTCGACCGGCCTGATCAATGCCTTCATGACCTCCAGCGCGACCGGCTACGACAGCAAGGCCTGGGAGAGCATGAGCTACTTCTATGATGCGCAGGCCTGGATTCCGAAGAACATCACCTTCGTCAACACCGCGGCGTTCGAGCAGCTGGACAATCCGACCCGCGAGGCGGTCCTCAAGGCCGCCGCGACCGCGGAGGCGCGCGGCTGGCAATTGTCTCAGGAGAAGACCCGCTGGTACACCGAGCAGCTCACCAGGAACGGCATGCGGGTCGCGCCGCCGAGCGACGCGCTGGCGACCGGACTGAAGCAGGTCGGCGAGCAGCTCACGGCCGAATGGCTGCGCAAGACCGGCGACGAGGGCTGGGCCGTGATCGAGGCCTACAAGAGGATGTGAACGCGGGACGCTGCCCACGATCCATCGGTACTGTCGTCATCGCGCGCTGGTCAAGCGGTGCGCGTCCGCACTATGCTGGCGCCAACACCTTACAACACGATGCGAGACGGGGAGGTCGAGATGACGCGCAGTCGGATGAGCCGGCGCACGATGCTCAAGGGGGCGACCGCGCTCGCCGCGCTCGCTGCCGCATCGGGTGAGCTTCGCAGCCAGCAGGCGGCCTCGCGGTCTGCGGCCGGCCCGGTCGCGCCGCTGCCGCCGCGCGGCGAATTCGTCATACGCGGCGCCACCGTGCTGACCATGGACCCCAATGTCGCGGATCTGGCGACGGGCGACGTGCACGTGCGCGCCGGTGCGATCGTCGCGGTCGCGCCGCGCATCGAGGCGGCCAATGTGCAGAGTCTGGACGGCCGCGGCATGATCTGCATGCCGGGCTTCGTCGACACGCACTGGCACCTGTGGACCAGTCTGTTCCGGCCGTTCGTCCGGGCCGACGTCAACGAGCTCGGCTACTTCCCGGTGAGCAACCGCCTGGGCCAGCTGTTCACGCCGGAGGACAGCTACCGCAGCGTGATGCTCGGCACCGCCGAAGCCCTGAGCGCCGGCGTGACGACGGTGCACAACTGGGCGCACAACATCAGGAGCCCGGATCACGCCGACGGCGAGCTTTCCGCCATGCGCGATGCGGGCATCCGCGGACGGTTCGCCTACGGGCCCGCGCAGGGGATGCCGGACGATCAGCCGATGGACTTCGAGGGCATGGCGCGCGTGAAGCGCGACTGGATGCCGGGCGACGGGCTGCTCACGCTCGGCGCCTGCTCGCGCAATGTCGGCGCCATCAGCATCGGCGGCGCCACGCGCGGGGTGCTCACGATCGATCAGACGAAGCGGGACTGGGAGGGCGCACGCAAGCTGGGTCTGCCGATCACGCTGCACACCTCCGGCCCGAGCCCGATCAAGCAGCTCGAGGAGGCCGGGCTGCTCGGCCCCGACCTGCAGCTCGTGCACCCGCTGCTCACGACTCCCGAGGAGCGTGCGATCCTGAAGGCGCGCGGGGTGAGCTACGCGATGGCGCCGGTAGGCGAAGCGCGCCGTCCGTCGAGCCTCGGGGTCATTCAGCTGGGCGAGCTGCTGGAGGCGGGCGTCAAGGTCAGCCTGTCGACCGACCACACCACCAACTACAACTGCGACCCGTTCGTCGGCATGCGCATCCTGTTCGCCTTGCATCAGCATCGCATCGGCAACAAGATCCCGCTCACCGTGAAGCGCCTCGTTCAGCTCGCCACCCTCGACGGCGCGGTCGACCTCGGCATCGCCGAGAAGACCGGCTCACTCACCCCCGGCAAGCGGGCCGACATCGTCCTGGTCCGCACCACCGACATCAACATGACGCCGGTCGGCGACCCGTACGAGGCGCTCGTGTCGCTGGCACAACCGACCAATGTCGACACCGTGGTCGTCGACGGCCGCATTCTGCGTCAGTCGGGCAAGTTCACGATGCTCGACCACACCAAGGTCGTGCGCGAAGCGCAGGAAGCGGCAGCGGCGCTGCGCGGCAAGGCGAAGTGGCCGGCGTGAGCCTCGCTTACTGCGGATACTTGCGCTTACCCCATCGGATCACGTCCCAGTGGCTCTGCACCATGGGCATGTAGATATTGGCGTGGGAGTGATTGCCCCAGTCGTCCCACGTCTGCCATACGAAGGTCGCCTCGACCCCGACATGGACGTAAGGATCGGTCGGCGTCACCGGCTCCAGCGAAACCATGCTGGGCACGAAGTCGCACAGATTTGCGACGCGCACGCTCAGCGGTACCTGTTGCGTATAGGCGCTGGCGAACGATCCATCGCCCACGTGCAGACTGCCGAACGTGAACACCAGCGGCTTTTTCGTCCCGAAGGCGCCGCTCACCACGGCATCGAGCGCCGCCAAGGACAACATCGCGCCACCGAGGCTGTGCGCGCCCAGGTACCACGGCAGATTCGGAGCTTGCGCCGATGTAGCCTGGATTGCGGCCAGACAAGACGCAGCCAACGAGGTCACCGTGTCGTAATCGGTGTCTGCGTAGATGGCGTACAGATAGGAATTCGCCATTCCGTAGCTCTGCTGCGGTGAGCTCTGGCTCGGTAGCAGACATGACGTGTTGTCGCCCCATCCGAGCAGATCATACCCGGCTTCTTCCAGCGTGACCGTGCCGCGCAGCACCAGAATATTGTGCGAGTTGTCGTCGGCGGTCGCGGTGAACCCGAACAGCTGGTAACCCGACGTCGGCGTGCCGACCGGTGTCGGACCGACGCAGGGAGGCGGTGAACCGTCGGCGCGCCTCGCATAGGCCGCCGGCTGACGTTCGACCCGGGATCCCGCCTTCGCCAATACCGCGGAGGCACGCTTTGCCTGCGTCGCCGACACAGACCAAGGGTCCACATTCGGGTCGTATTCGTAGACCCAGATCAAGTTGAAGGAATTGTACCCCGGAAGATTCGGCGTCAGGTTCGAGCCGTTGTTGTAGGCCGCATAGGCCGCGCACACGCCGTTGGCCAGCAGGACGGCAACATCCTGCAGGGTCGTGCCGGGAGCCAAGGCAGCGGCGATGGATTCGCGCGTTGGGCCAGCAGGCGCTGACATCGAATCGTTCCTCCCCGATTTTCGTGCGATTTGACGGAATGTCCCGCGAACGGGACGCGGATGGCCATGATGCCTGCTCGCCTATGCTACGTCAACGTGCATAAACAAGATATGCGGTGAAAGGTTGCGGAAAGTCCTCGCGCCGAGATGCTCGACATCACTCCGTCGAGGCGCGTTTCATGCGCCGCGGATCAAGTCCGCTGCCTTCTCGGCGATCATGATGACGACCGCGTTGATGTTGCCGCCGATCAGGTCGGGCATCACCGCGGCATCGACCACGCGCAGGCCGCTCACGCCCTTCACCTTGAGCTCGGGATCGACCACGCCAAGCGGGTCCGCCTCGGGCGCCATGCGGCAGGTGCCGAGCGGGTGATGCACCGTGATGCCGGTCGCCCGGATATGCGCGTCGATCGTCTCGCGCGAGGCGTTGGGGCCCGGCGCGAACTCGCGTTCGACGAACGGCGCGAGCGCCTTCTCGTGCCCGATCAGCTGGACCATGCGCAGGCCCTCGCGCAGCACGGTCCAGTCCTTCTCGATCGCGAGGAAATTCTGCCGGATGATGGGCGGCACGCGCGGGTCGGCCGAGGCGAGCCGCAGCTCCCCGCGGCTCTCCGGCCGCAGCACAACGGCGCGGCAGGCGAAGCCGTCGGCATAAGGTTGACGGAACGGCGCAAGGTAGGGGTGCGCGGTCATCGGCGCGGCGTTGAACAGGAGTTGCAGGTCGGGTAGCGGCGCGTCGGGCCGCGTCTTGAGGAACGCCGTGATCACGCCCGGCAGGTCGTTGGCGATGCCTCCCCCGGTGAAATACGCGCGGGCGAGATCAGGCAGCAGGCGATCGAGCCGCATGCGCCGATGCAGCGAGCCCGGCTCCTTGCGGCTGTAGGCGACGGAGGCGGATATGTGGTCCTGCAGGTTCTTGCCGACGCCGGGCAGCGCCGCGCGCACGTCGATGCCGTGCGCCTCGAGCTGCGCCGGCTCGCCGATGCCTGACAGCATCAGCAGCTGCGGCGAGTTGATCACCCCGCCGCACAGCAGCACCTCGCGCTCGGCGCGCACCGTCGTCGCAACGCCGCCGTCGAGATACTCGACGCCGACTGCGCGCGTCCCCTCGAACACGACCCGCGTCGCCAGCACGCCGGTCCGCACCGTCAGGTTCGGCCGCCCGAGCGCCGGCCGCAGGTAGGCGACCGCGGTGCTGCAGCGGCGGCCGTTGCGGATGGTCGCCTGCAACACCGCGAAGCCTTCCTGCTGCGCGCCGTTGTAGTCGTCGGTCTTCGGATGGCCGGCGTCGGCCGCGGCGGCGAAATAGGCGTCGATCAGCGGGTCGCGGAAGCGCGAATACTGTGTCGTCAGCGGCCCCCCGGCGCCGCGCCAGGCGTCGGCGCCGCGCTCCCAGCTCTCCTGCCGCTTGAAATAGGGGAGGACCCTCTCATACGACCAGCCGGTGAGGCCAGAGGCCGCCCAACGCTCGTAGTCGCCGCGGTTGCCGCGCACATAGGCCATGGCGTTGATGGAGGACGAGCCGCCAATCACCTTGCCGCGCGCGCATTCGAGGCCCCGGCCGTCCATCGTCGCCTCCGGCTCGGCGAAATACATCCAGTCGTGCTTGCGGTTGAGCAGGATGTGCGGCCAGCCGAGCGGGATGCAGATCAGCGGATCGCGATCCCAGCCGCCCGCTTCGAGCAGCAGCACGCGAACGCCGGTATCCTGGGTGAGGCGATAGGCGAGCGTGCAGCCGGCCGAGCCGGCGCCGACGACGACGTAATCGTAGGCTGAAGGGAGAGCCATGGGTCTGTCGCTGACGATCGATCGAAATGGTTCTCGAGGATTTCCGCTGTCGCGGCTCGTACCGCGCAACAACCGGCCGAGACGCTCCCCGGCCATGCGGATCACCTTATCCTGGGCGGCTGCGCCTTCACCAGCCCGCGGCCCTGCGGCAGGCTCGTGCGGGATGAACGCGACCTGACGTCCTGCAGAGATTAGAGCTGCAAAAACTATCT
Source organism: uncultured Alphaproteobacteria bacterium (assembly GCA_963777755.1). Taxonomy (GTDB): domain Bacteria; phylum Pseudomonadota; class Alphaproteobacteria; order Rhizobiales; family Xanthobacteraceae; genus DATFWC01. The sequence goes on along the minus strand of CAVZSC010000030.1, from coordinate 491,797 downwards.
GCCCGGCCTGTGCACCGAGGGTGGAAGCGGTCGGCCGCCGAAATCGAGCGTCGAGCGCTGGACGATGTTCCCGCTTTCGTCGACGACAAGGCGAAAGCGCCGGTTCTCGGAGAAGAACGTCAAGCGATACCGCCCAGCGTCCGCATCGATTCCCCGTTCGCACAGGCTGGTGATCCTGCCTTCACGCAGGTGCTGCATGAGGAGCATCGGCACGATCCCGAGTCCCTTGGCGACAACGGTCGCATCGATCTGAAAGGCGCCATCTTCGAACTCGAGCGATTTCATTGTCCGCACCGCGCTGTGTGGTGTTTCGGTTCTCATGCGGCACTCGGAGCCGGCTTGCGTCTTGACGGTCCGGGGTAGGCGCATTCGGCGAGCGTCGTCGTATCGAGCTCTCGCATGAAGGCTTCCCGTGCTGCGGCCAGTCGCGATTTCAGGCGGCAGCGCGGTCTCAGCATGCAGTCGCCGCCATCGCTCCGGAAACATTCGACCAGTGCATGGCGCTGCTCGAGGGTTCGCACGACTTCACCCAGCGTAATCGAGCGGGGCGGACGCGCCAGTCGGAAGCCACCACCGGCGCCGCGCTGGGTGGTGACGAACCCGCCTTCCGCGAGGTCGCGCACCACCTTGGTGAGATGGTTGCGGGAAATACCAAACTCGGTTGCGATGTCGTTGGTCGAGAACGAGCGGTTGGGCTCGCCGGCCAGCCGCATCAGCGCGCGCAGCGCGAAATCAGTGAAGGCCGTGAGACGCATATCGAGGCCCTGGAATTCGGTATTGCAATGCGCATTATAGCGAGCTAAATAGGTATTGCAAATACCAATTCAGGGAGGCTGCCTTGCAGCAGACGCAGCGGCGCGAGAGGATCATTTCGGAGATCGGTGCCCGAACGGGCATTGACGAGCCCATGATCGAACGGCTCGTCCGCGGGTTCTACGCGAAGATCCGCAAGGACGCCTTGCTGGGGCCCATATTCGAGGCGCGAATCCGCGATTGGGAGCCCCACCTGCAGCGCATGTGCGCCTTCTGGTCGTCGGTCGCCCTCATGTCGGGGCGCTACCACGGCAGTCCGATGGCCAGGCACCTGCCGCTTCCCGTCGACGCGGCCCATTTCGATCGCTGGCTTGCCCTGTTCGAGGAGACCGCCCGGCAGGTCTGTCCGACCGCGGCTGAGGCGCATCTTGTCGAGCGGGCACGGCGGATCGCAGAAAGCCTCGAGCTCGGCATTGCGGGCCGGCACGGCATCCTGCTCAGGAACGGCGAAAGGTTTCGTCGCAGAAGCCTGCCCGGCGATGAAAGAGGAGAGGGCCGCTGCGCCGCCGAAGGCTGAACGAATCACGCTTTCCAACCCAAGCCGCTGGTGCCGACCGCGCGCGATAAGGCGCGGGAGTGCAGGAGAAGATCATGATCAAACCAGACCGTAGCGAACCGGAATCTACCGCGATGCTGCCAGACGATCCACGCTCGGGAAGCAGCCTGGTGCCAATGCTCTTGAGCGGGCTTGTCCTGATCGTGATCGGCATGATTGCTGCCGCGGCATTGAGCTGAGCTCGATGATGAACCGCCAGGACGATGATGAAGCGTGCGGCGACTACGCTTCGCCGCCCTGTTTCATGCACGAGGTCGACCCCCGGTATGTCGGCTTGGCGTCGCAATCCGGCGCGCAGCAGTGGCCCGATGTGGCGCGGTGGCGCAAGAGCGAGCGCGAGCGGCTGATCAGCGCTCGTCTGGCGATCGCTGCCGGAGATCGTCAACGGCATGCGGAACGGATTGCTGCTGGGCTCGATCACCTGATCGGTGACCCATCAGGTCATGTTGTCTCGCTTTACTGGCCCTTCCGCGGCGAGCCCGATCTTCGTCCGTGGATGACGCGTGTCCACGATCGCGGTGGCTGCTGCGCCCTGCCGGTCGTCATCGAGCCCAAGCAACCTCTCGTCTTTCGCGTGTGGGAGCCGGGCGCACGCCTCGAACGCGGCATTTGGAATATCCCGGTTCCTGCCGATGGCTGTGAGGTCACGCCTGACATCGTCATCGCGCCGGTCGTGGGATTCGATCATGCCTGCTACCGGCTGGGCTACGGCGGCGGGTTCTTCGATCGCACCCTGGCCGCAATGCCGGTCAAACCACGCAGCATCGGCGTGGGGTATACGCAGGCAGCCATCCTGACGATCTACCCCCAACCGCACGATATTGCGATGGACGCGATCGTGACGGAACGGAGCATCCTCGGTCCGCTTATGGAGGCGTAAGCCTCCACCGCTTTGAGGCCTCCGGCTCACAGAGCTTCTCGGGGTCGGCTATGTCGGCGTCTCGTCCGCGCGTTCGCGCCCGTCGAGCAGCCAGCCGAATTTCTCCCGCGCCTTGCGCATGGTCTCGGGGCTCGGCGTATTCGCGGGCGGGAACTCGTCGCGCCAGTGATACGGCCGGCAGGCGTCGATCACCGCCACCGAATGTGTCATGTCGCGCACCTTGCGCCGCTCGGGCGACAGGCGCGGATCGGCCGGCGAATCCCACGAGCGCTCGATGAACTGGATCGACTCCTTGGGGTCGGTGCGGGTCAGCATCGCCCACAGGAGGTGCTCGAGGTTGGTCACGTCCACGTCGTCGTCGACCACCACCACGTATTTCGACGCGTAGGCGGAGGCGCCGCATTGCGCGGCGACGAAGCCCGCCTGGGTCGGATGTCCGGGGTAGCGCTGCTTGATCGCGACACCGTGGAACATGCGCGCGCCGCCGATCTCGTGGCACCACACCTGCTCGACCCCCGGCACGCCGGCGTTGATCATGTTCTGCTTGATGGTCGCCGAGCGCATCACGGCGCGGTAGCGCGCCATCTCGTCGGGCCCGGCGCCCATCGGCGGCACGCCCACCAGGATCGGATCGTTGCGGTGATAGCTCGCCTTGATGTCGAGCACCGTGCACGGCTTGGCGCCGCCCGCATAGTGCCCGGTCCATTCGCCGAACGGCCCTTCGATCACGCGCTTGTCGGGCGTGACGTAGCCTTCGAGCACGACCTCGGCGGCGGCCGGAAACGGCAGGCCGGTGACCTGGCCACGCACCATCTTCACCGGACGGCCGCGCATGCCGCCGACCACGTCGAGCTCGAACGTGCCGTAGGGCATCTCGATGCCGCCGCAGAAGAAGGCGAGCGGATCCCCGCCCACCACCATGGCGACCGGCATCGGCTCGCCACGCTTGAAATATTTCTCGCAGTGGATCGCGCCGTGATGGCCCGTCGCCATCAGCAGGCCGACCGAGGTCTTGTCGTGCACCTGCGCCCGATAGGCGCCGGCGTTGAGCCAGCCCTCTTCCGGATCGCGGGTGATGCTGTAGGTGCCGGTGCCGATGTAGCGGCCGCCGTCCTTCTCGTGCCACAGCGGCGATGGGAAGCGTGTCACGTCGATGGCGTCGCCGGTGAGCACGTTCTCCAGCACCGGTCCGTCCGCGACGATCTCGTGCGGCACGATCTTCGGGGCGGCGAGGTAGGCCTCGCGATAGGCGTCGCTCAGCTCCCACTTGGTCAGGTGGTCGGGAAAGCCCAGCGTCATGTTGCGGCGCGTGCCGGCGAACATGTTGAGCAGCAGCCGGAATCCCTTGGGGCAGCCCGGCACCTCGTCGAAGATCACGCAAGGGCCCTGTTCGGAGCGCAGGATCGCTTCCGCCGCGAGTCCGATGTCCTCCTGCCAGCTCGCGCCCGTGACGGTGCGGACTTCGCCCAGGCGCTCGGCGAGATCGATCCACTCGCGCAGGTCGTCATAGGCGATATGCGCCTTGACGTTGCTCTCGCGCCGGCCGTCGTCCTTGCGCTGCTGCGTCATCGTCACGACCCTGTCGGTTCCCGCTTCGCCGACCGTGCTAGGCGGCTGCGCCGGCTGCCCCGAGCTGACGCGCCATCCAGTCGGCCGACTGCGGACGATACTTATAGGCGCGATTGTGCGCCACGTGGTTGCCGTCTTCGACCACCAGCAGCTCGACCGGCCCGCGGATCTCGGCGGCGAGGCGCCGGGCATCTTCCGGTGGGCACAGCCGGTCGAGCCCGGCCGCGATGATGAAGGTCGGGCAGGTGATCTTCTCGGCCACGCCTTCGAGGTTGAGCCCGAACGCCTTCTCCCGTGCCTCCGCTTCGGTCCGGCTGTGGCTGCGCCGCACGTAGGCGGCCTTGGTGAGCGGCGGCAGCGCCTCCCACAGGGCGCCCCAGTTGTATGGTCCGCAATTGGCGATGCACGCCTTGATGCGCTTCTCGAATGCGGCCGCGCGCGGCGCGTAATAGCCGCCGAGGCTGATGCCCCAGATGCCGATGCGGCCGGTGTCGACGTCATCGCGCCGCGTGAGCCAATCGATGACGGGACCGACCACGCCCTCGTAGTCGGGCCGGATCGGGAAGTCGTACTCCGCCTCGCCCTGTCCCGGGCCGTCGAAGGCCAGGATCGCCATGCCGCGCCGCAGGAAGGTGAGCTCGAACGTGTCGAGCTCCTCCTTGGTGGAATCCAGCCCCATGGTCATCAGCACGATCGGCGGCCGCCTCACGTTGGGCGGCTTGCGCAGCACGCCGGCGAGATGCTGGCCCATGTAGGGAATGAGCACGCGCTCGCCCGGCGGATCGAGATGCGGCAGCGCCAGGGTCAGGCACTCAACAGCCCTGGCGTGCGCGGCGCGCAACTGCGCCATGTCCTGCACGAACAGGTACTTGGCGAAATGATAGGTCACCGACGCGCGCATCAGGTGCTCGCCGGCGCTGACGCCGTCCCCCGCCGCCAGCGCCTGTCGCCCCATGTCCTCGTGCACCTTGGCGCGGGCCGAGAAGGCGCTGCACCACTCGTCCCAGTGATTGAGGCTCGCGGTGACGTCGTGGAAATCGCTGAACGCCACGCCGTTGACCGTCAGCCGCGGCCCCCAGTGGGCCGCCGCATGAACCACCCTTGGGTCTCGTTCCATCGATTCCTCGGCCAACGCCTCGCACCGTTCGAATGTTCTTATCGGGCGCCGATGCGGTATGACAAGAGATTGACAGTGAGCAGCCACCGGCGTTGTTGGCCGCACGAGACGAGGGAGCCCGCGCCGCACCGATGTCGAACGACGACGCAGCCCTGGCCTTCATGGGCCGCTCGATGCCGCGCGTCGAGGACGAGCGCCTGCTGCGCGGGCAGGGGCGTTACGTCGACGACATCGCGCCGCCGAACATGCTGCATGCGGCGTTCCTGCGCAGCCGCGTGGCGCATGCCCGGCTGCGCACCCTGGACGCCGCGGCGGCACGCGCTTCCGGGCGTGCATGCGGTGCTCGCCTATGCGGACCTGCGCCCGCTGCTCACGGTGCGACCGCATCCCGTTGGCGTTGCCGTCGGGCGCGATCAAGTTCTGCGTCGATCCCGTGTGCCTCGCCTATGACGAGCTCTGCTACGTGGGCGAGCCGATCGCCATCGTGGTGGCGGAGAGCCGCCGCATCGCCGAGGACGCAGTCGCCCTGCCGACCGCTCGCCGACCGAGGCGGAGGTGCGGCGCGCGCTCGCCGGCAATCTGTGCCGCTGCACCGGCTATCAGGGCATGGTCGACGCGGCGCTGGCCGTGCTTGGCCCCACATCGGCGCGACCGGGCGGCTCGCCGGATGATCGCGCGACACACGGAGAACCCGCATGAGCGAGGAACGCTCGTCGCGACTGTTCCGTCTGTTGCACGAGTCGGCGCCGCCTGTCCGTAGCGCGTGAAGATGTCCGCTGTTTGTAGCAGGTTATTTGTCCGCTTCTTTTGCTGCTGTTGGGCCTGTGGGGTTGTGGGCAACGCTGTTGCGTTGTCCACAAATCCACAGGCCGGGCGCGCCGAGCGGAGTTAAGCGGCCCGAGGCGAGACATCGATTATTCGTCCTTCTCGATCATAGCTGGCGAGACGGCGCGGACCGTCGAAGACAGCGAGACTGCCGTCGGGATATTCGTGCACTCGCACGGTGGCCTTGACGTAGTGGTGGCGATGCACCTGGGGCGGAATCTGCATCGAAAGCCTTCGCCATGCCACACAGTTGTCGCGGCCGACCTGGCGATCGTCCTGAACGCACAGGATCTCGCTGAGCGGCCGGCCCACGTAGGGCACGAAGGCTGTGCCGGGTTCTGCCGCCGCAACCGCGAAACGGGCATTGTAGTCCGGCACGAAGCGCTCTCTGAGATAGCGATTGGCTGCCGCGATGGTCTTGATCCCGGCCACGCGCAGCTCCGGCGGCAGGCGGTTCTGCAACGTCCCGAACACCCTCTCGATGCGCCCACGTGCCTCAGGCGAATAGGAGGGAATATGGGTGATTCCGAGCTGGGCGAGCGCTCGCCCGACCTGGGTCGGCTGGCTTTTGTCCACTTTGGACCCGCCCTTCGGGGTGTGGAAATAGTGCCCGCCCCGATCGGTATAGAGCGCCCCGAACAGGCCGTGGCGGGCGATCGTCTCGCTCAGCCCGAGAAAGCTCGACATCGTTCCCTCCTCGGCAACGAGGATCGCCGAATAGATCGTCCCGGTCGCATCATCGAGGGTCACGATCAGGTCGAGCTTGCGATCCAGGGCCGGAATCCAGCGGTGGGTCGAGCCATCCTGGAACACCAGCATGCCGGGTAGCGGCCGCCGCACCCGCTTCTTGCGGTGCGCGCCCCGCCGCTTGGCCTTCTGCACCAGCCCCACCGTCTGCAGCGAAAGCCGCGTCACCGTGTAGCTCAGCTTGTAGCCGTGTCGGCGCTGCAGCTGCTCATGGAAGTGCTTCACCGTGAAGTCACTGTAGCGCTCACGGTAAAGCTCATGCATCCGGGCAAGCTCGCGTTCCGCTGCACGATGCGGCGAGATCTTGCCGATCCGCCGATCGCGCAGCCCAGCAACCCCGTCCTCCTCGTAGCGAACGCTCAGCCGGCGGAAGTTCCGACCCGACATCCCCAGCAGTTCTCCCGCTTCGTCCGCCGTCAATCGCCGGCGCTTGTACTGCTCAAACGCTTCTCCAAACCGAGACAAAAATGCCTCCCATAACACTGCCGTCCGCCGCATCACCGCCTCCAGAACAAGCGGCGAACATGGCGGACAACTCACGTGCTACAAAAGGCGGACAACTGACCCGCTACCAACACACGAGTCGGCGCCGCCTTGTCGGACAATATGACGAAACGTAAGCTGGTATCGGAAAGAGCGTGAGAGGCACCGCAAGGATGCGCCGTCGCGCGGAGCGGGCACGCGGGCTGGACATCCATCGCGCACAAGACTGGGATCGCCGGCAGAAGAAGGAGGAGGCGATGATTATCCGCGCTTTCGCGGCCGCCAGCATCGTCGGCACATTGCTCGCCGCCCCGTGCGTCGCGGCGGACTATCCGGTCAAGCCGATCCGCCTGATCGTGCCCTACGCGGCCGGCGGCGCCGCCGATCTCATGGGTCGCACGTTCGGCGATGTGGCCGGCGGGATGCTCGGCCAGTCCTTCGTGGTGGAGAACCGTACCGGCGGCGCCGGCCTGATCGGATCGGGCGCCGTCGCGCGCGCCGAGGCGGACGGCTACACGTTGCTCCTGTCGGGCATGCCGTCTTTGGTATTGAGCCCGGCCATGTCGCCCAATCCCGGGTTCGATCCGATGAAGGATTTCACCCACATTGCCTATCTCGGCGGGCCGCCCAACGTCCTGGTGGTGCACGCCTCGCTCGGCATCAAGACGTTCCAGGAGTTCGTCGCCAAGACGAGCGCGGCGCGCGACGGTATTCCCTACGTGTCGCCGAGCGTCGGTGCCGTCGGCCACCTGGTGGCGGAATACATGGCCCAGCGCCTGAAGCTGAAGCTCACTCATGTCGCCTACCGGGGCGGCGGCGCCGCCATCGTCGACCTCGTCGCCGGTCACGTTCAGGTCGGCTGCATGACCTTTTCGACCACGCGCCCGCACATCGAGGCCGGCAAGCTGATCCCGCTCGCGGTGTCGACCGAGCGGCGGCTGGTGGAGTTCCCCAACCTGCCCACCATGAAAGAGCTTGGGATCCCCGAATTGGTCACCGCCACGTGGTATGCGGTGTCCGGTCCCTCGGGACTGCCGGGCGATGTCGTCGCCAAGCTGAATGCCGCGTTCAACCGCGCCTTGGACGACCCGCGTGTGAAGAAGATCATCGCCGACGATGCGTTGCAGACCAAGGCGATGACACCGCAGGAGATCACCGCCCACATGCTGAGCGAGATCAATCAATGGGCTCCCCTCGCCCGGAAGATCGGTGGCGACAAATGAGCCGCACCGCTCTCCGCCCGTGGGCGTGCCTGCTCATGTTGCTGGGCACGGTGCCGGGTGCTGCGCAGGACTACCCCAGTCGTCCGGTGCGCATCGTGGTTCCGGCGGCACCGGGCGGCAGCTTCGACGCGCTCGCCCGTATCCTGGCGCAGGGACTGAGCGAGCGTTGGCCGCAGCGGGTGATCGTCGACAACCGGGCGGGCGGCGGCGGCAATATCGGTGCCGGCGCGGTCGCCAAGGCCGATCCCGACGGTTACACGCTGCTGTTGTGGAACGACTCGCTGCTGATCAATCCGAGCCTGTTCCGTGACGTCCCGTTCGACCCCAAGCGCGACTTCGTGCCGGTCTCGATGGCGATCTATTCGCCCAACGTGCTCGCCGCCCATCCGTCGGCCAACCTGAAGACGTTCGGCGAGTTCCTCCAAGCCGCGCGGGCAAGGCCCGGCACGCTGAACTACGGCTCGCCCGGGACCGGAAGCCCCGGCCACCTGTCGTTCGAGCTGTTGAAGCGGCTTGCGGCGCTCGACGTGGTGCACGTTCCGTATCGCGGCGCCGGCCCCGCCATCGCCGATCTGGTGGCCGGGCAGATCCCCATCGGCATGGTTGCGATCCCTGGCGCCATCGGTCACATCAAGTCGGGCACCCTGGTCGCGCTCGCGGTCACCTCGCGCGAGCGCGTCAAGGCGTTGCCGACGGTGCCGACCATCGGCCAAGCCGGCGTGCCGGACTATCAGATCAACGCCTTCCACGGCATTTTCAGCCCCGCCGGTACGCCCCGCGAGGTGATCGCGCGGCTGGAGAAGGACATTGCCGCCGTGCTCCAGAGCCGCGAGGTCAACCGGAAGCTCATCGATCTCGGCTTCGATCCGAGTGCCGGCAGCGCCGCCGACCTCGCGGCGATCATCGACCGCGACCTGCCGGTGTGGCGCGACGTGGTGCAGAAGTCGGGTGCCCGGGCCGAGTGAGCGGAGAGCCTTTGCGGGAGGTGTCGATGAAGCGTGTCCTGGCGGGACTTGTCCTGCTGTGCATGGCGGCGACGATCGGGCCGGCGCGAGCGTGCCCGCAATCGTCGGTGCTGAAGTTCGTCGTGCCGTTTCCCCCGGGCGGCAGCTACGACATGCTGGCGCGCACCATCGCGCAAGCCTTGGGCGAGCGCTCCAGCCAGAAGGTGGTGGTGGAAAACCGCAGCGGCGGCAACGGCGAGGTCGGAACCACCTTCGTCGCCAAGGCGGTGCCTGACGGATGCACGTTGGTGTTCTGGGGCGACGGCATCCTGATCAACCAGGGCACGGTCGAGAGCCGCGCCGTCGATATCCTGAAGGACTTCACGGCGGTGTCGATGGTCGCCAGGACCGCGCAGACGCTGGTGGCGCGCGCGGACTTTCGCGCCCGGACCCTGCCGGCGCTGATCGAGCTCAGCAAGCGGACGGACGAGGACATCCGCTGTGCGACGGCCGGGGTCGGGACCCCGGGGCACCTGGTGATCGAACTCCTCAATGCCAGATCGGGCAGCCGGCTGCGCCACGTTCCCTATCGTGGCGGCGCGTTGGCGCTGAGCGACCTTCTGGGCGGCCACGTCGAGCTGGTGTCGACCGGCCTGCCGGCCCTGATCGGCCAGATCCAGTCCGGCGCCGTGATCGCGCTTGCCGTGTCGCCCGACAAGCGCACGCCGGTGCTGCCCGCCGTCCCCACCATGGTGGAAGTTGCGCCCGGCGTGTCGTTCGATACGTGGTACGGATTTCTCGCACCCGCAGGCACGCCCGATGCGGTGCGGGGGAAGCTGCATGCCGAGATCGCCGCCATCATGCGCGCGCCGGCGATCGCGTCGAAGCTGGTCGAGCAGGGCTTCGAGATCGTCGATCTCGCTCCGCCGGAGCTGCGCAGCCTGATGGAGCGCGACCTGCCGCGCCTCATGGAGGTCGTGGCACTCGCCGGCCTGAAAAAATGAATGAGGCGCACTATGATCCGTCGTGCGCGGCCATGAGACCGGCGCACGCAACAGGAAGGATACGCTGTCGATGAAAAAACCCGGATGGATGTGGCCCAACGGAAAGCGCATTGCCGTCGTGTTCAACGTGTGCCTCGAGGCATGGTCGGACGGCAAGGCGCCGCGCATCAGCCCGATGGGCAATCCGCTTCCCCCGGCGTGCTCGATACGATGGCCATCTCCTGGGCCGCCTATGGGTACAAGACCGGCATCTATCGCGTGCTCGAATCCTTCAAGCGGCACCGTGCGCATGCGAGCTTCATGGTCAACGCGGTCATCGCCGTGCGGGCGCCGGAAGCCGTGCGGGCGATCGCCGACGGTGGCCACGAGGTGCTGTCGCACTCCTACGCCATGGACGTGATCCCGGCCCTCCTGTCCGACGAGGAGGAGCGCCGGAATATCGAACGATGCACCGGCCTGCTCGAGAAGGCGTCGGGCCAGCGCATTCGCGGCTGGCTCAGCCCGCGCGGAACCTCGCGCGTCGCAACCCCGCAGCTCCTCGCCGAAGCCGGCTACCAATGGTACGGCGATGTGTTCGATACCGACCTGCCTTATGTGCTGACGTTCGGCGACAAGAAGCTCGTCGCGATTCCGCTTTCCTATGACGTCAACGACATGCCGTCGATGAAATACGGCAATCCGCCCAAGATGATGCTCGAGGCGTTCGACGAGGTGATCGGCATCGCGCGCGAGCGCGACGACGAGCTCCGCATCATCGACGTGACCATGCATGCGCACATCTTCGGTCACAACCGCGGCGCGCATTATTTCGAGAAGATCATCGAGAAGGCCGCGCAGGCGACCGACATCTGGGTCGGCACGCGCGCCCAGGTGGCGGATCATGTTCTGGCACAGCAGCGCGGATCATAGATCGCGACGTCATGAGCCCGTTCGAATGGCTTGAGCCGACGAGCCTGGCGGAAGCCGTCGCGCTCCTCGACGCCGACGATCCCGGCGTCCGGCCGGTGTCGGGCGGCACGGCCCTGATGCTGATGATGAAGGCTGGCGTGTTCGCGCCTACGCGCCTCGTCTGCCTCCAGCGCCTGGAGTCGAAGCACCGGGACATCATCGTGTCGGACGGCGCGTTGAAAATCGGCGCGCTGGCGACGCTCTCCGCGCTCGAGCGCAGCAGGCCGGTGGCCGATGCGTTTCCGGTGATCGCGCGCACGCTCATCCGGCTGTCCAACCCGCGGGTGCGCAACGTCGCCTGCGTCGGCGGTGCGCTGGCGCATGGCGACCCGCACATGGACCTGCCGCCGGTGCTGGCCGCCCTCGACGCGAGCGTGACGCTGGCCGGACCCGCAGGCAGCCGTGAGGTCAGGGTGGATGAGCTCTACACCGGCTACTATGAGACGACGATTGCCCGCAACGAGCTGATCACCGAGGTGGCGGTTCCGCCGCCACGCGGGCGGCACGTGGCCTATGTGAAGGTCACGGCGCGAACCGCCGACGACTGGCCGGCGCTCGGCATCGCGGTCGCGTTCAGGCGCGACGGCGATCGCATCGCCGATGCCCGCGTCGTCGCCAGCGCGGCGACTGCGTTCGTGGTGCGCCTTGGGTCCGCCGAGGCGATCCTGAACGGCGCCGTGCCCGACGATGCGGTGCTGCGCGAGGCGGGAGCCGCAGCCGCCGCGGAGGCGCCCGTCATCGGCGATGCGCGCGGCTCCGCCGGCTACAAGCGCGAGCTGTTGCGCATCCATGTCGGCCGCGCGGTGCGGCAGGCGCTGTCCACGGGCGCGGGCGAAAGGGCGAAGCCATGACGATGGTCGGGCGCAACATCCCGCGCCTCGAGGGCCGCGCCAAGGTGACGGGGCGTGCCGAGTACGTGCACCACTTCCGCCTGCCCGGCATGCTGTATGGCAAGATTTTCCGCAGCACCGTTGCGCATGGTCGGATCCGCGCGATCGACACGGAGGCGGCTGCGGCGCTCGCGGGCGTTTACCGCGTAGTGACCGCCGACGACATCGTAAGGGTCGTCTCCAACCCCTACTACGGCCCCGCCTTCCACGATCAGCCGATCCTTGCCATGGACAAGGTGCGCCATATCGGCGAGCCGGTGGCGGTGGTGCTGGCCGAGGACCCGCATGTGGCGGAGCGCGCGGTGGCGCTCATCGGCGCCGACTACGAGGAGTTTCCCGCCGTGTTCGACGAGGTCGAGGCGATGACCTCGTCCGTCATCGTGCACGACGAGCTCAAGCCGGCCGGCACCTTCGCCGACCTCAAGCACCTCGCCGGCCGCCGCAACACCAACGTGGCGCTGGACTTCAGGCTCCGCCGCGGCGACGTCGAGGCGGGCTTCCGCGATGCGGACCACGTCTTCGAGCATACGTTCCGCAGCCCGCCGACCCTGCATGCGACCGTCGAGCCGTTCGTGACCGTGGCCGAGCCGGGCGACGACAGCATCACCCTGCACACCGCCACCCAGATGCCGTCGTTCGTGCGGCTCGAGATCGCGCGCCTGTTCGGCTGGCCGGAAAGCAAGGTTCGCGTCAAGGTGCCGCTGCTGGGCGGCGGCTTCGGCGCCAAGACCTACATCAAGCTCGAGGCGCTGGTCGCCGTGCTCGCCTTGATCGCGCGCCGGCCGGTAAAAATATCCGCCACCATGGAGGAGCAGTTCGCGATCATCACCAACCATCCGGCGACCTTCCGGATCAAGAGCGGGGTCACCGCCGACGGGCGCGTCACCACCCGCGAATGCGAGGTATTCTGGAACGGCGGAGCCTACGCCGACATCGGCCCGCGGGTCGGCCAGAAGTCGGGCTTCACCGCTCCCGGGCCCTACGAGATCGACAACGTCAAGATCGATTCCTATGAGCTCTACACCAACCAGGTGCCGGCCGCCGCGATGCGCGGCTTCGGCATTCCCCAGCTGGTGTGGGCCTATGAGAGCCACACCGACATCATCGCCCGCGCGCTCGGCATCGATCCGGTCGACTTCCGGCGCCGCAATATCCTGCGCGAAGGCCGTCCGCAGGCGACCGGCACCCTCATGCGCGATGCGGCGATCGAGCAGGTGCTTGACCGCATCGCCGAGGCGATGAGCTGGTCCGCGCCGTTCGACCGCGGTGATGGCGTGGTGCGGCGTGGCCGCGGCGTCGCCATCGGCATGAAGGCGGTAATCTCGCCCACCGCGTCCGTCGCCATCGTCAACGTCAGCGCCGACGGCAGCGTCACCGTGTCGATGAGCACCGTCGACATGGGGCAGGCGTCGGACACCGCGATGGCGCAGATCGCCGCCGACGTGCTCGACGTCGATCTCGGGATGGTGCGCATCGTGCATCCGGACACCGACATGACGCCGTTCGACGTCGGCACCCTCGGGTCGCGCTCGACCTTCCACATGGGACACGCGGTGCGGCTTGCCGCCGAGGATGCCCGCGCCAGGCTGCAGGCGCTCGCCGCAGAAGCGGGGCTGCCGGCGGGCACCAATTATCCGACGTCGGAGATCTTCCGGAAGCGCTACGGCATGCAGGCCGGCAACGTCATCGGCAGCGCGACCTACGTTCCGACCTACCAGCCTCCCGACAAGGCCACCGGCCTGTCGGACGACGTCACGCCGTTCTGGATGATCGGCGGCGCCGGCGCGGAGGTCGAGGTCGATACCGAAACCGGCCAGGTGAGGGTGACGCGGCTCGTCAATGTCGTGGACTGCGGCACGCCGATCAATCCCGATGTCGTGACGACGCAAATATCGGGCGCCGCCATCATGGCGCTTGGAGCGACGCTGTTCGAGAGCATGGAGCTGGACGGCGGGCAGATCACCAACGCGTCGCTCGCCGACTACCGGATCCCCGGCATCCACGACATTCCGCCCATGCACAACGAAGCGGTCCGCGCCGTGCAGCGCAACGGCCCGTTCGGCGCCAAGGGGGTGGGCGAGTCGGGGAGCTTCTCGGTATCGCCCGCGGTGGCCAACGCGATCGACGATGCGGTCGGGGTCCGTCTCACCCACCTGCCGCTCACGCCGGAGGCGATCCTGCGCGCGTTGCGCGCCAGGCAAGGCCGCCCGATCGAGGACGACGAATGACCGCGCGCACGATCCGCTTTACCCTGAACGGACGGCCGGTCTCCGCCGCGGTCGAGCCGCATCACAACCTAGTCGAGCTGTTGGGGCAGTTCGATCTCAGGGGCGCGCGCGAAAGCTGCGGCCAGGGCCTGTGCGGCTGCTGTACCGTCCTGGTGGACGACGAAGCGGTGTCCGGCTGCCTCTATTTCGCGGTGCGCCTCGACGGCCGGACCGTGAGCACCGTGGAGCACCTCGATGCCGACGGGCAGCTGTCCAGGCTGCAGCAGGCGTTCATCGACCATGGGGCGTTCCAGTGCGGCTTCTGTACGCCCGGCTTCATCCTGATGAGCCACCAGCTGCTCGCGCGCAATCCTCATCCGAGCGAGCAGGACATCCGCGACTATCTCAGCGGAAACCTGTGCCGCTGCGCCGCCTACCCGGAGATCATCGCCGCCGTGAAGGCGGCGGCGCGAGCCTAAGCATAAATACGTAGTCGTTTACTCACTGGCATTGTCAATCTGTTTGCCAGTTATGTGCACGATGGCCATCGGTCATGCGGGAGGCGGTCAGCACGCCTCGCGCCAAGGACCGTCTCCGGCGGCAGCCGGGGTCCCAGAAAGGGAGATGCAGCCATGCGACCCTGGATGATTTGGGACATGGAGCGGAGCCGCGAACGCGAGCGCCGTGATGAGGTCGAACGCAGCCTCTACCTGCCGCTGCCGGTTCCGTCCGACGAGGCCGATACTGACACTGACTGCGAGGAGGGCGAGCCGCGCTGACCGCGTACCTCACAGCCCCAGTCTTGGCAGCAGCTCGGGCACCGTGCGTGCGCCGGCGGCAACGCC
This sequence comes from uncultured Alphaproteobacteria bacterium, assembly GCA_963777755.1. Classification (GTDB taxonomy): domain Bacteria; phylum Pseudomonadota; class Alphaproteobacteria; order Rhizobiales; family Xanthobacteraceae; genus DATFWC01. The sequence goes on along the minus strand of CAVZSC010000030.1, from coordinate 476,746 downwards.
AATCGGAAATATCTCATCGAGCGCACGCAGCGTCGCCGCCGATGGCTGAAGCGAGGCAGCGGCGGAATTCTCCTCCAGTCGCTGCGGCTTGCTGGTGCCGACGATCGGCACGATGAAATCGCCGCGCCCGAGCACCCAGGCGATCGCGAGCTGCGAGGGCGTGCAGCGCTCCGCCCGGGCGAGCTCTTGCAAGCGGGCGACCAGCACGAGGTTCTGCTCCATATTGGCGCCCTGGAAGCGCGGCATCTGCAGGCGGATGTCGTCCTTGTCGAGCTGCGTGCTCTTGGCGATGGTGCCCGTGAGCAACCCGCGGCCGAGCGCCCCGTAGGCGACGAAGCCGATGCCGAGCTCGCGGCAGACATCGAGGATCTCGGTCTCGACCTCGCGCGTCGACAATGAGTACTCGGTCTGCAGTGCGGTGAGCGGATAGGTCGCGTGCGCCCGGCGGATGCGCGCCGGCGCCGCTTCCGACAAGCCGATATGGCGTACCTTGCCCTGCTCGACCAGCCGCCCCATCGTGCCGACCGTGTCCTCGACCGGGACCGAAGGATCGACGCGGTGCTGGAAATAAAGGTCGATCACGTCGATGCCGAGCCGCTGCAAGCTGGCGTCACAGGCCTTCACCACGTATTCGGGCCGGCCGTTCACGCCGGGGCTGCCGTCGGGCATCCGCAGATTTCCGAACTTGGTGGAGATGACATACCGATTGCGCCGCCCGGCTATGGCGCGCCCCACCAGCTGCTCGTTCGCTCCTTTTCCATAGGCATCCGACGTATCGAGCAACGTAATGCCGAACTCGGTGGCGCGATGGATGGTGCGGATCGCGAGCTCGGGGTCGGGCGTGCCGTAGATCGGCGTCATCCCCATGCAGCCGACACCGAGGCCGGAGACTTCGAGCGAGCCGAGCTTGCGTGTCTGCATGGGCGTGTCCCTCGAGGAATGCAACTGTTATAACAGCGTTGACAAAATCGCCGCTTTCCAGGCAACTATTCTGCCGCTGTTATATGAAGGTCAAGACGGCCAGAAGCCGCCGCTCCGGTAGGATGGGGATGCCTGACATCGGCGACGACAGGTTCGAGCCGCCGGATGCCCTGTTGGGCATCGCGTTCGACCGTGCCGAGTGGGCGAACGGCAGCCTGCACGACGAGATCTACGCCAGCATGCGCCGCGCCCTGGTGATGGGTGACCTCGTACCGGGCCAGAAATTCGCGATGCGAGCGCTGGCGGACCGCTTTCAGACGAGTCTCATCCCGGTGCGCGACGCGCTGAAGCGGCTGGTGGCTGAGCGCGGCCTGACGATGCTGCCCAACCGCACCGTGTGCGTTCCGCTGATGACGCGGCACACGTTTCAGGAGCTGCTGCAGGTACGGCTCAGCCTCGAGTGCATGCTGGCGTCGCGCGCGGCCGAGCGGATCGGCCGCCGGCAGGTCGCCGAGCTGGCAACGATCAACGAGGAAATGCAGGCGGCGGTCGCGCCGGGCGACGTGAAGCAGTATCTCGCCGCCAACTACCGCTTCCATTTCGGCCTCTACCGGGTCGCCGACAGCGCGGTGATGCTGCCGATCGTCGAATCCCTGTGGATGCAGATCGGTCCGTTCCTCAACGCGGTGTTCACGCGCCGCGGCACGAAGAACGCGAGCGACAACCATACCGAGGTGCTGCGCGCGCTGCGTCGGCGCGATACGGTCGGCGTCGGCAACGCCATCCGGAGCGACCTTGCGGACGCCGCCGACGTGATCCTCGCCAATGTCGAGTTCATCTGCGACAAGCCGCTCGACGAGGAGGAGGACGAAGCGCGCGAGCGGCGACGCGGAACACGCTCGCGCGCCAATGACTTGCCGATTGCCAGAGCCCTCGCCCGGGGAAATGCAGAGCCTTGAGAAACAGGGTATTCGGCGCGGACGTGTGAAGAGATAACGGAGACGGGAGGACATCCATGATTGGCTTCAGAGAGATCAGGCGAGGCTTGCTGGGCGCCGTGGCGGCGCTCGCCGTCGCGGGACCCGGCTTTGCCGCCGACCCGGGCCTCACCGACAACGAGATCGTCATCGGCCTGTTCGGGCCGCTGTCCGGGCCGCTGGTCGGCTACGGGCTCGATCCGGTGAACGCCGCCAAGATGTGGTACGACGACATCAACAAGAAGGGCGGCATCCACGGGCGCAAGGTCCGGCTCGTCGTCGAGGACGACAAGTGCACCGCCAACGACCTCGTCGCCGTCGTCAAGAAGCTCGTCACCGTCGACAACGTGTTCATGCTGCACGGCGGCTCGTGCACGGCGGCGCTGACCGCCGCACAGGAATACATCAACCGCGAGAAGGTGCCCTACGCGATGCTCAACGCGGCGGGCGACAATGCCGTCATCCCGCCGCTGCGTTACACGTTCGGCGCGTTCCACGGCACCCAGCGCGTCTATGCGGCCGTGCTGACCCAGTTCGCCATGCAGCATCTGAAGGTCAAGCGCGCCGCCGTCATCGTGCACGACGACGACTACGGCAAGGCCAACCTGCAGACCGCGCAGGCGATCCTCGAGGCCGGCAAGGTCGAGGTGGTGGCGGCCGAGCGCATTCCGCCCAACATCACCGACGTGACCGCGCCGATGCTGAAGATCCGCGCCGCCCGGCCCGACGTCATCCTGTCCGGCGCCTATCCGGCTCCGGCGGTCCTCATCGCGCAGAAATACGGGGAATACGGGATGACGGCGATCCCCCTCCTGCAGGCGGTGCAGGGCATCCCGACGCCGTCGGTGTTCGCCAAGAACGTCGGCAACCCGGCGGCGCTGGAGAATTTCTATCACGGCTGGTCGTTCACCGACATCGGCGACGAGGCCATCCGCAAGAAATACGCCGACATGTACAAGGCCGCCTACCCGGACCGCGAGGCCGGCCCGTTCATGATCACTGGCCTGCCGTCGGCGATGGCGGTGGCGGCCGGGCTGGAGAAGGCGGGACGCAACCTCACCCGCGAGTCCTTCGTCGCCGCCATGGAGACGCTCGAATTCAAGCCGGAGATCCTGGCCGGCCCGCTGCAGTTCTCCAAGGACCGCCGCGACGCCGCGCGCAGCGGCTTCGTCGTCAAGTACGACGGCAAGACGCAGAAGATGATGCCCGGCGTCTACAGCTGGAACGGAAAGGACGGCCTCTAAGCCGCAGAGGAGGCGACGGACCGTGATGTCCGACCTGCTCCTGCAAGCGACCGCGAGCGGCATCGTGACGGGTTGCGTCTACGCGCTCGTCGCGCTGTCGCTCGTGATCGTCTACAAGTCGACCGACGTGGTGAACTTCGCCGGCGGCGAGCTGCTCATGCTGGGCGGCTACATCGCCCTCCTGGCGCTCACCTATTTCGAGCTCAGCTATCCGTTGATGTTCGTCACCGTGATCGCCGCCATGTACCTGGTGGGTGCGCTGTTCGAGCGCATCCCGCTCAACACCATCCGCGGCCGGCGCTACGCCCGCAACGCCGAGGCCGACCTGGTGCCGCTCGTCGTTGCCACCATCGGTCTCGGCTACCTGCTCAAGGGCGCGGTACGCGTCGTGCCCTATACCGAGGAGGTACGCCGCCTGCCGCCGCTCATGTCCGGCCCGCCGGTGTTCATCGGCGACGTCATCTTGCAGCAGCAGGACATCGCGATCATCGTCGTCACGCTCCTGGTGATGGTCGCGCTGACCGCATTCTTCGGCTGGACCCGGATCGGCAAGGCGCTGCGCGCCACCAGCCAGAACCCGCGCGCCGCCGCGCTGATCGGCATTCCGGTGAAGTCGATGCGCATGATCGCCTGGGGCTTGGCCGCCGGCCTGGCGGGTATCGCCGGCATCCTGCTGTCGCCCAAGCTCCTGATGACGCCCGACATGGGCAACGTGGTGATGCTCGCCTTCGCGGCGGCGATCATCGGCGGCTTCTCGTCGCTCGCCGGCTGCGTCGTCGGCGGGATCATCCTCGGCGTCGTGCAGAATTTCGTCGGCATCCTGATCTCGCCGCAGACCATGGCGGTGACGCCGTTCTTCGTCATCATGCTGATCCTGGTCCTGCGCCCGCAGGGCCTGTTCGGCGAGCTCGCGTTCAAGAAGGTGTGACCCATGTACGGCGAGCTGCCGCTGCGAGCCTTCGCCTGGATCGCCGCCCTGCTGGCGCTCGGCGCCCTGTTGCCGCTGTGGCTTCCGGAATATTTCCTCTACCTTGGCAACACGCTGATGATGTACGCGATCCTGGCGCTCGGCCTCGACCTGCTGCTCGGCTGGTCGGGCCAGTTCGCGTTCGCCCATATCGCGTTCTTCGGCATCGGCATCTACACCACGGCGCTGCTGCAGATGCGCCTCGGCGTTCCGTTCGTGGTCGGCGTGCCGCTCGCCGCGATCCTCGCCGGCTTCGTCGGGCTTGCGATCGCGATTCCGGCGACGCGGCTGCGCGCGGTCTACCTCGCGCTCGCCACCTACGCGTTCGCCGAGTGCGCCCAGTGGGTTTTTCGCGCCTGGGAGTCGCTCACCAAGGGAAGCGACGGCCTGCGCTTTCCGCCGCCCGACATCTTCGGCTACGTGGTGGGGACGGACCGGCGCGCCTTTCCGGTGATGGCGGTCATCCTCGGGCTGGTGCTGCTGTCGTTTCTCTACCTGACGCGCTCCAGGCTCGGCCGCGAGCTCACCGCGATCCGCGACAGCGAGCATGTGGCGGCGGCCTCCGGCATCGACGTCAAGCGCACCAAGATCATGGCCTTCGTGCTGTCCGCGGTTCTCGCCGGTCTCGCCGGCGGGACCTACACGCTTTACCAGTCGTTCGTTAATCCCGACACCGTCGGCCTCGCGGCACTCATCCTGGTGCTCACCATGGTGGTGGTCGGCGGCTCCGGCTCGATCGGCGGCGTCCTCGTCGGCGTCGTGCTGATCGGGTTGTTGCCCGAGCTGTTGCGCATGGCGCCGCGCGGCCTGCTGGTGTGGCAGGAGTTCTTCTACGGCCTGATCCTCGTGCTGGCGACCATGTTCATGCCGCGCGGCCTGTGGGGGCTCGGGCAGTCCTTGTTCTGGCGCGCCCGCCCGGCTGCGAAGCCCGCGCCCACCGGGGCGCTGTCGCCGGCCTCGGTGCCGGCGCCGGCCCAACGGACCGCCTCATGAGCGCGATCCTGTCCATCCAGGACCTCACCATCCGCTTCGGCGGCCTGTGCGCGCTCAACGCCTTCTCGATGGAGGTCGAGGAGGGCTCGATCCACGCCCTCATCGGCCCGAACGGCGCCGGCAAGTCGACCGTGTTCAACTGCATCTCGCGCTTCTGCGAGCCCTCCGAGGGCAGCGTCGCGTTCGCCGGCGGGTCGGTGCTGGCGCTGCGGCCGCACGATGTCGTGCGCAGCGGCATCGCCCGCACGTTCCAGAACCTCGAGCTCCTGCACCGCATGACGGTGCTGGAGAACGTGCTGGTCGGGCTGACCCGGCGGGTGCCGCGCTACGTGCCGTTCGGCCCGAGCCCACGGCGCAGCCGCGTCGAGGCGCAGGCGGTGCGCGACGCCGAGCAGATCCTTGAGCAGACCGGGCTCATCCCCTATCGCGACAGTTTCGCCGGCGAGCTCGATTTCGGCCGCCAGAAGCTCCTCGACCTCGCCCGCGCGCTCGCCGCCGAGCCGCGCCTGCTCCTGCTCGACGAGCCGGCGGCCGGCCTGCGCAACCGGGAGATCTCCTTCGTCGACTCCCTCCTGCTCGACCTCGTGCGCACGCGCCGGATGACCATCGTCCTGGTCGAGCACGTGATGCAGCTCGTCATGTCGGTCGCCGACCGCATCACCGTGCTGAACTTCGGGCAGAAGATCGCCGAGGGCTCGCCCGAGGAGGTGCGGCGCGATCCGCAGGTGATCGAGGCCTATCTCGGGAGGGCGGCCCATGCTTAGCATCGAGGGTCTGCATGCCGCCTACGGCAAGGTCTCGGCGCTGGAGAACGTGTCGCTCGCCGTCGCGGCCGGGCAGATCGTCTGCCTTCTGGGCGCCAACGGCGCCGGCAAGACGACGACGCTCAACTGCATCTCCGGCCTGGTCGGGGCGAGCGCCGGCCGCATCGTGTTCGAGGGCGAGGATTTGCGCTCCCTGCGGGTCGAGGACATCGTCGGGCGCGGCATCGTCCAGGTGCCCGAGGGCCGCGAGATCTTCACCGCCATGAGCGTGGAGGACAACCTCACGCTGGGCGCTTGGTGCCACTGGAGCCGGCAGCGCAACCGCGCCGAGCTCGAGCGCGTCTACGACCTGTTCCCGCGCCTGCGCGAGCGCGCCAAGCAGCTCGCCGGCACGCTGTCGGGCGGCGAGCAGCAGATGCTGATGATCGGCCGCGCCTTGATGGCGAAGCCCAGGCTGCTCATGCTCGACGAGCCGAGCCTCGGCCTCTCGCCGATCCTGGTGCAGCAGGTATTCGACATCATCAAGACCATCCACCAGAGCGGCATCGCCATCCTGCTGGTGGAGCAGAACGCGCGCGTCGCCCTCGACGTGAGCCAGTACGGCTATATTCTGGAGAACGGCGAGATCAACCTGCACGGGCCGGCCGCAGCGCTGGCGGAGAACCCGCAGGTGCACGAGGCCTATCTGGGCGGCGGGGAGGCGGCGGTGAGGCACTGATGAGCGAGCTGTCCGACTACGCCAACAAGTACGAAACGATTCGCATGGAGCGGCGCGACGGCATCCTGCAGGTGACGCTGCACACCAACGGCGGCCCCTTGCAGTGGGGGCTCTTGCCGCATCGCGAGCTGCCGCTCGCCTGCCACGACATCAGCAACGACCATGGGACCCGGGTGGTGATCCTGACCGGCACCGGCGATACGTTCAGCGGGCCGCGCGTGACCACGACGGGCAATCCCCTGTTCCCCACCCGCCCGTCGATGGAGCTGGTCGACCGGCTGCTGACCGAGGGTAAGCAGGGGCTGATGAACTTCCTCAACATCGAGGTGCCGATCATCAGCGCGGTGAACGGGCCGGCTTGGCGCCATTCGGAGATCCCGCTCCTGGCCGATATCGTGCTCGCCGCCGACACCGCCGAGTTCCAGGATTCGGCGCATTTCACCGGCGGGCTGGTGCCGGGCGACGGCATGCACATCGTCTATCCGCTGCTCATGGGGGTGAACCGGGCGCGCTATTTCCTGCTCACCGGGCAGACGCTCAGCGCGCACAAGGCGCTCGAGCTTGGGCTGGTGGCCGAAGTCCTGCCGCGCGAAAAGCTGATGGAGCGCGCGTGGCAGCTCGCCGAGGAGGTTGCCCGCAAGCCCAAGAGCCTGGTGCGGGCGACCCGCATGGTGTTGACCGAGCACCTCAAGCGGCACATGCAGGACTATCTCGGCCTCGGCCTCTACGCCGAGATGCTCGCCCTGATGGACCGCCCCGATGCGTGACGCCTTCTCAACCGACGAGGACACAAAATGCTGTTCATGGTGAATATCGAGGTCAGCGTTCCGGCCGACCTGCCGCAGAAGCAGAAGGACGATCTCCGCGCACGGGAGAACGATCGCGCCATGGAGCTGATGAAGGCCAACAAGTTGCGCCGCATCTGGCGCATCGTCGGCCAGGTCGCCAATTTCAGCGTGTGGGAGGCCGACAGCCTCGAGGAGCTGCACGCCAATATCGGCTCGCTCCCGCTCTATCCCTATATGAAGGTGAGCATTACGCCGCTCATCCAGCATCCCGTCACGGAAGCATGGACCAAGGCGCACGGATCGCTGCCGCCATTCTGATGATTACGCCCAGGAGGTCTGCATGAACGAGATCACCCAGACCCAGTTCTTCGGCGATTTCAGCCGGCTGCGAGCGCGCATCGGCATCCTCGATCGGCTGCAGCCTGCGTTCTACGCCCGCGAGGTCGATCGCATCTTTCGCCGCGCCTGGCTCCCGGTCGCCAGCATGACCGACCTGCCGGGGCCGAACCACTACGTGGTCGTCGACGTGCCGCCGCTCAACGCCTCGCTGGTGGTGGCGCGCCACGACGACGGCACGGTGCGCGCCTTCCACAATGTCTGCCGCCACCGCGGCGCCCGGCTGATCAAGCATCCGTCGGGCTGCCGCAAGGCGCTGACCTGCGGCTTCCATGGCTGGACCTATGCGACCGACGGCCGGTTGATCGGCGTCACCGACAAGACCCAGTTCTCCGACCTCGACCCCGAGCAGTACGGCCTCCTGCCGGTCACCACCGAGGTGTGGGAAGACTATGTGTTCGTGAATTTCGACGCGAACCCGCGCGGCTCGCTGCGTGAGTGGCTGGGCAAGTTCCACGACCAGTACACGGGTTTCTTTTCCAACCGCCAGCGCATCGCCAGCTACCGCATCGTCGTCGATGCCAACTGGAACGTCGCCATCAACTCGTTCAGCGAGGGCTACCACGCCGCCTACGTGCACCGGAAGACGGTGCCCGACTATCAGGGCGGCAAGAAGAACCCGCAGCGCCACCGCGCCTACCTCGAGATCACCGAGCGGCACGGCCGCTATTCGGCGCAGGCCAATCCCAACCGCCGAGTCACGCCCGTCGAGGCGATCGCCTATGGGCACGGGCGCCCGCTCTATCCGTCGTTCCCGGTCTTCAGCGAGGAGGGGCTGCCGCTGCCGCCCGGCGTCAACGCTTCGCGCAACGAGCATTGGGGCTTCGATGTCGCCGAGGTGTTCCCGGTGCTGATCTGGATCATCGGCGCCCACTGGCACGCCAATCTGTGGTTCTGGCCGGCGGGCGTCGACAAGACCGACGTCCGCGTCGAGTTCTTCGCCTACAAGGCCGAGACGGTGGGCGACTGCCTGGCGCACGCCTATTTCCGCACCCGGCTGCGCGAGGTATTCCGCGAGGACGTCGGCACCATGGAGCAGGTCACCAGCGCGCTGAAGGCCGGCGCCATGCACGACATCCTGCTGTCGCGCCAGGAGTTGCTGCTGCAGCAGCATTACGCGGTGGCCGACGAGATGCTGGGGAGCAACGCATGACCGACGCCCGATCCCTGCCGCCCCAGTTCAGCGCACTCGAGCCGTTCGTCGCCGGCTGGGCGCTCGCAAGCGAAGCGGAGCGCCTCGCCAAGCTCACGCGCTCATCGCTCGAGGAGCTGAAGGCCTTCTACGACGCGGTGTTCCCGCGCGCCGAGGAGATGCGCGCCTATCTTGACCAGTTCAAGCTCGACGCGATACCGGACGATGCCATGCGGCTGTTCAACCTGCTGCTCACCTTCATCGAGACGGCGCATCCGGTCGAGCTCGCCTGGACCACCACCGACATCGACGATGCGTTCGCGCTCGAGCGCATGACCGTCGGGCATTTCAGCGTCTATCCGCCGCCTTGAGACGATCGTCGGAATGGCTGATGACGGGACAGCACGCGTTCATTCCGGCCACGTGTCGGGCGAATTCTTTAAGAACGGCATGTTGGTCAGTTTCGACCAGCCTTGCCGCACGATCGCGCCGGGCGATGCGCTCGACATCCGCACGCCGGCCGGCGATGCGCTCGAGATGTTCCCGGCTGCCGTCAGGCCCGACGGCGGCGTGTCGGTGTGGTACGCGCCGCATCCGCTGCTGCGCCACTGGCTCGGGTGGCTCGAGCGGATCGACGACACCTATTGGTCGTTCCACATGGAGTCGCATCACGTGGAAATGCTGAACGCCATTCCGGAATTGTGCGAGGGTGCGAAGTGAGCATGAGACTTGAAGCGTGCAACTCCCTCTCTCCCGTCACCCTGAGGTGCTCGGTGCACGTTCGTGCACCGAGCCTCGAAGGGCGGGCCGCTCATCCTTCGAGGGCCGCGCGTCGGACTCAGAGCTCGGATGAACTCGAAGAGGGCGCGCGGCCACCTCAGGATGACGGTTCCTGTGCATTGCCGTGGATCAACCACTCGGAGGCCTCACCATGAAACCCTGGGACGGCATCATCCCGGCACAAGAGCAGGAGGCCTATCGGGCGGCGGGCTTCGGCGGCCCGACCGGCATCGGCGAGAAGCCCGCGCTCCTCATCATCGACGTGCAGTACCGCACCGTCGGCAGCGAGCCGCGGCCGATCCGCGAGGCGATCAAGGAATACTCCACCGCGTGCGGCGAGGTCGGCTGGGCGGCGGTGAAGAACATCAGCCGACTGCTCGCGCTGTTCCGCCAGAACGGTTGGCCCGTGCTCTACCCTTACGTCTCGCCCAAGGAAAAGTTCGATCAGGGGCGGTTGTCCGACAAGGTGCCGGCCATCATGGGCGTTGCGGCGCGCGGCTACGATTTTGTCGCCGACGTCGCACCGCGCGAGGGCGACGTGCTGCTGCCGAAGAAGCATCCGAGCGCGTTCTTCGGAACGCCGCTCGCGAGTTACCTGGTGGGTCTCGGCGCCGACACGCTGGTGGTCACCGGCTGCACTACGAGCGGCTGCGTGCGCGGCACCGTGGTCGACGGCTTCGCTTACAATTTCCGCATTCTCGTTCCGCACGACTGCGTCTACGACCGCAGCGCCGTGTCGCACGCCGTCAACCTGTTCGACATGAGCGAGAAATACGCCGACGTCGTCACCTGCGGCGAAGCCATGGAGCGCTTGCGCGGCCTTGCGCCCCGCGATGCATCGCGCGAAGCGGCAGCCGCACGGCTCACCGCCTGATGGAATACGACCTCCTGATCCGCGGCGGCCACGTCGTCCTGCCGGGGACCGACGGTGTGCCGGCCGACATTGCGATCCGCGCCGGCCGCATTGCCGCGCTGCTGGCGCCCGGCAACGGCGCCGATGCGGCCGAGATCCTCGACGCCAGCGGCCTCGTGGTGTTTCCCGGCGCGATCGACGTGCACCTGCACCTCGGACACGGGCACGATATCGCGCGCCCGCGCGTGGCGGAGGACGCAGCCGGCGAGACCGCCGCTGCGGTCGCGGGCGGCGTCACCACGTTCATTCCCTATCTGTTGTCGGCCGAGCCGTTCGAGGCGACATTCGACGAGGTGCGCGCGGTGACCGAGGCGGGCACCCGCATCGACTTCGGCTACCATTTCATCATCTCGACCGAGGCCCAGCTCGCTGGCGTGCCGCGCTACGTTCGGCTGGGCGTGCCGTCGTTCAAGATCTTCATGAACAACCGCGGCGGGGAGGGGAAGCGCCTTGGCTTGCCTGACATCGATGACGGCTTCCTGTTCCGCCTGTGCGAGGCGGCGGCCGAGCACGGCGGGCTGGTCTGCCCGCACGCCGAGAACATCGAGGCTGCGTGGGTGCTGCGCGACCGGCTGATGTCGCAGGACCCGGATGGACGCGGCGGGCTTGCCGCCTGGAACGCGAGCCGCCCGCCCTTCGTCGAGGCCGACGCCGTGCAGCGCACCGCCCTGTTCGCGCGGCAGACTGGCGCGCGCCTCTACATCGTGCACACGTCGTCGCGCCTTGCGCTGGAGGAGGGCCGGCGCGCGCGCCAGAGCGGCACCCGCATCACCATCGAGACCTGTCCACACTACCTCACCCACACGGTCGACTGGCCGCGCCACGATGTCGGCAAGGTCAACCCGCCGCTGCGCGAGGAATCCGACTGCGCGGCGCTGTGGGACGGCATCGCCGACGGCACCGTCGATACGGTCGCGACCGATCACATCCACCGCGACCTCGAGAGCAAGCAGGGCGGGATCTGGAAGGCCTCGCCCGGCCTGCCGGGCATCGACACGCTGCTGCCGGTGATGCTGAGCGAAGGGCACCATCGGCGCAAGCTGCCGCTCGGCCGCATCGCGCAGCTGGTGGCGGAGGCGCCGGCGGCCGCCATGGGGCTTTCGCATCGCAAGGGCCGCATCGCGGTGGGGCTCGACGCCGATCTCGCCATCGTCGACGTCGGCGGCGAATTCACCCCGCGCCCGGAGAGCCTCCACTCGAGTGCCGGCTATTCGATCTACGAGGGCGTGCCGCTGCGCGGGCGGGTGCGGCACACGCTGGTGCGCGGACGCTTCGTGCTGCGCGACCACGCGTTGGTGGCCGATGCGGTCGGCAGCGGGCAGTTTGTTGCGCGCACCCTGTCATGAGGCCATAGACACCGCATGCGCATCTGGCACCAGAGCTTCATCGTCCTTGAGGATGTTCCCGCCTACACCGACCGGGTGCGCCAGCACGTCGACCGGGTGAAGCGGCCCGATACGGTCGTCGACCTGCACGGGCTCCTGCCGCAGACCTACCCGACCAATTACCCGGGCGGCGACTTCGCCTACCCGTTCCTGTTCGCCATGCACAGCCTGCAATGGCCCGCGGCGGCACTCACCGCGGTGCGGGAGGGTTACGATGCCTTCGCCATGTGCACGATCATCGACCCGCTCTACCGCGAGATCAAAACCATCGTCGACATACCGGTGGTGGCGGCCGGCGAGGTGTGCTTCCACGTGGCCAGCATGCACGGCCAGCGTTTCGGCCTCATGCTGTTCATGGACCGGGTGATCCCGCGCTACCAGCAGCTGATCGAGTGGTGCGGCCTCGCCGGGCGCTGCGCCGGCATCCGCCCGAGCGGCCTCACCTTCGCCGACGTGACGCAGGGGTTCGACAAGCCGGGACCGGTCATCGATCGCTTCCGCGAGTCGGCGCGCCACATGATCGCCGCCGGCGCCGATGTCATCATCCCGGGCGAGATCCCGATGAACGTCCTGCTCGCCTCGGAAGGTGTGCATCGCGTCGACGACGTGCCGGTGATCGACTGCCTCGGCGTCACCCTGAAGATGACCGAGGCGATGGTGGATCTGCGGGCCGCGACCGGGCTCGCCCACAGCCGGCACGGCTGGCACAACGCCGCGCCGCCGCCGGCGCGGCTCGCCGAGGTGATGAAGTTCTACTATCCGGATCACGTGTTTTCGCCGAAGACCGAGGACTGACATGAGACGCTTCATTGCGAAAATCTTGACGCTCGGCATGATCGTTGCTGCTTTCGCAAGCGCGGCCGTTGCGCAGAATTATCCTACACAGCAGATCCGCTTCATCGTGCCGTTCGCGGCGGGCGGCGGCTCCGACATCCTGGCGCGCATCATCAGCGAGCCGCTCGCCAAGCGCCTCGGCCAGCCGATCGTGGTGGAGAACAAGCCGGGCGCCGGCGCAACGCTCGGCGCCGACCTCGTCGCCAAGTCGCCGCCCGACGGCTACACATGGCTGTTCACCACCGCGGGGCCGCAGATCACCAATCCGTATCTGATGCCCAAGCTGCCGTACGATCCGTTCCGCGACTTCGCCCCGGTGGCGATGCTGGCGCGCTCGGTGAACGTGCTGGTGGTCACCCCGAGCCTGCCGGTCAACAGCGTGCGCGAGCTGATCGACCACGCCAAGGCCAACCCGGGCAAGCTCAATTTCTCCAGCTCCGGCATCGGCGCGAGCTCGCATCTCGCCGGCGAGCTGTTCAAGCAGGTCGCCGGCGTCGACATCGTGCACGTTCCCTACAAGGGCACCGGGCCGTCGACCACGGACCTCCTCTCCGGCAACGTGCATATGGCGATCGACTCCGCCTCCACCCTGCTGCCGCACATCCACGCCGGGCGCCTGCGCGCGCTCGGCTTCGCCACGCCGGACCGGCAGCCGGCGATGCCGGAGCTGGGGCTGGTCGCCGACACGCTGCCCGGCTTCGACGGCTCGTCGATCAACTACATCAGCGTGCCGGCCGGCACCCCGCAGGCCATCATCGACCTGATCAACCGCGAGACCGCCGTGGTGCAGTCCGACCGTGACATCGCCAAGCGCCTGACCGATCTCGCCATCGCGCCGATCATCGAGTCGCCGGCCGCACTCGCCACTCGCATCGCCCAGGAGCAGGAGAAGTGGAAGCGGGTGATCGAGCGGATGGGGAAGTAAAAAAAATCGCCGCCGTCATCGTGAGGTGCGCGGCGCGTTTCGCATCGTGATTCCACCATCGGCACTGCGCGCGCCGAGCGTCGAACGATGATCGGCCCGCCCTTCGAGGCTCGGCGCACGAACGTGCACCGAGCACCGCAGGATGACGCTTCGCCTCCTGAGGCTCGCGAAGGACGAGGCTCGACGCACGAAGAGTGCGTCGAGCACCGCAGGATGACGGAACTGAGTCACTCCGCTGCCCGCGTCCCTCGTTCCGTCAGGTTCGGCGGCAAAACCCGCCCGTTCCGCCGCTTGCCGTGCCGCGCCAGCGCGGCGCGCATGGTGGCGATGATCGCCTGCATGTTCGGCTGCACGCGTCCGACGTAGCCGCCGACGCCGACCGCGAGCGGTCGCCCGTACATGTCCCACGGCAGCAGCATGCTCACGGTGCCGGCGCCTTCCATCGGCATGTTGGGGATGAAGCAATAGCCGGACCGGCGGATCTCGGCGATCTGCCGCAGCTGGTGGGGGATGTGGCGCCGTTGATTGGGATCGCGCTCGGCGGCATTGATGTGGCGGATCATCGTCTCGGCGGCCGCGTCCGACAGCAGGCTGAGGAACAACAGCCCGATGGTCGAATGGGTGAGCGGGCGCATGCTGCCCTCGGGCACGTGGAAGCGGATCAGATGGTCGGAATCGATGATCTTCAGGTACTGCACGTAGATGTCGTTCTGCACCGCGAGCGCGATGGTCTCGCCGGTCCGCTCACGCAGCTCTGTCATCAGGTCGAGGATGGGCCCGCGCGGCCCCACGTGATCGGCGATCCAGCCGCCGACGGAGGCGAGCTTGAGCGACGGCAGGTAGGTGCGCGCCTTGCGGTCGTAGTTGAGATAGCCGAGCACGATCAGGCTCTTGAGCAGCACCGTGGTGCTCGACTGCGGATAGCCGAGCCGGTCGGTGATCTCCTTGAGCGTGAGTGGGCCGCGCCGCTCGTTGAAGACCTCGAAGATCTCGAGAACGCGGGCGGCGGATTTTACAGGCGCGCGGTGCATGCGGGGCTTGATCCGGCCTTGTTGCGCGAACAGGGCCAGAATATCGCACATGTGATAAATTCTCGTCCATCAGTGATGAAAATTGACGCCGCGCAGCGCCGTGGATGAAGATCGGCATTCCGTCGAGAGCGGTCGCGCCGGCGGCCGGCAGCTCGACGGGTCACTGATTGGCGAAAGCCGCGGAGGTCCTGGTGCGGATCAACGGAATTGATGCCATCGACGTCGTGGTCAACATCTGGACGGAAGAGTCGCTGACGTTCCGCCCGTCCTGGCGCAACGGCTTCTTCCTCGACAAGATGAAGGCCAACCCGGACAACGTGAAGGGCGTCTCGCTCGAGCGCATGCTCGGCCAGATGGACGAGGCCGGGATCCAGCGCGGCTTCCTGGTCTCCATCAAGGCCGGCCGGCTCGGCCATCCCTCCACCTACCATCTGCCTTACCGGCTCGTGGCCGACGCCATCCAGCGCTACCCCGATCGCTTCTACGGGCTTGCCGGCATCGATCCGTACGAGGGGATGAACGGCGTACGTGCGTTCGAGCGCGCCGTGAAGGAATACGGCTTCATCGGCGCCCATCTCTATCCGCACTGGTTCGAGCTCGCGCCCGATCACGCCAGGTACTATCCGTTCTATGCGAAATGCTGCGAGCTCGACGTGCCGATGCTGTTGCACATCGGCCAGTCGATGATCTACGCGCCGGATTATCCCTGCCGCAGCGTCGGCCAGCCGATCACCCTCGATGCGGTCGCCTGCGACCTGCCCGAGCTCAAGCTGGTGGCGAGCCACATCGGCATTCCGTGGACCCAGGAGATGATCGCGATGGCGTGGAAGCATCCCAACATCTACATCGCCTCCGACGCGCACAGCCCGAAATACTGGCCGGAGAATTTCGTCCACTACATCAACACCTATGGGCAGGATAAAGTGCTGTTCGCCACCGATTTTCCCGTGCTCGATTTCTCCCGCACGATGCAGGAGATCCGCGACCTCAACCTGCGCCCGAACGTGCTGCCGAAATTCCTGCGCGACAACGCGATCCGCGTCTACAAGCTCAAGACCTGAAGGCACACGATGGCGCTCTCCGACGTCCTTCGGCTTCACGCGCGCACGCGGCCGGAGAAGGACGCGATCCTCGCCGGGGAGCGCCGCATCGACTATCGAGCGCTCGATCGCCTGGTGAACGGCCTCGCCTTCGCGCTTCACGACGTCGGGGTGCGGCGGGGGAATTTCGTCGGCATCGGGCTCGGCGACAGCGTCGAGCACGTCATCGCCCTGATGGCGATATCGCGCCTCGGGGCGGTCATCATTCCGCTCGATCATCGCTGGAGCGAGGCTGAGACGCTCGGGGTGGCGACGCAATTCCAGGCCGGGCGCATCCTGGTGGACGACGCGCCGGGGACCGCGAGCGATCGCTGGCTCCGCCTGCCCGCATTCGCCGAGACCGACGCGGTCTACCGCGACGACGAGGTGACGGCGGACTCCGGCCTCCTGTTCTCCCTGTCGTCGGGGACGACGGGGCTCCCGAAGGGCCCGCTCGCCACGCACCGGCAGTTCGAAAGCCGGTTCATGCCGTACTGGATGAATCTCGGATTCAACGCGTACGATCGGTTCGTCTCGGCGACGCCGCTCTATTTCGGCGCCGGCCGCGGCTTCACCTGGTCGATGCTGTATGCCGGGGCGACGGTCGCGCTGTTCCCGCCGCCGTATGCGCCGGAGGAGCTGATCGAATACGTCGCGCGCGTGCGCGGCACCGCCATCTTCCTGGTTCCGACCATCCTGCGCCGCCTGCTGGAATTGGAGCACGCCGGGCTCGCTTTCCCGACCGTGCAGAAGCTGGTGGCGAGCGGCTCGGCCCTCTATGGCGAGGAGCGCGCGGCGATCAAGCGACGCCTCACCCCGAACCTGTACGAGATGTATTCCTCGACCGAGGGCGGCGGCGTTTCGGTGCTGGGGCCGGACGACGGCGATCTGCATCCCGACTCGGTCGGCCGTCCGTGCTTCCGGGTCGAGGTCGAGATCGTCGACAACGACCACAACCCGCTTCCCTACGGCGAGACCGGCCGGCTGCGCTATCGCAGCCCGGCGTCCGCGCGGTCGTACCATGCGGGCAACTCGTCGGAAGCGTTCCGCGACGGCTGGTACTATCCGGGCGATCTCGCCGCGGTCAGCCCCGACGGCTTCATTTTTCTCAAGGGCCGCCAGAAGGATATGATCATCCGCGGCGGCGTCAACATCTTCCCGGGTGACATCGAGCAGGTGCTGTTGGGGAGCGGCTGCGTCAGCGAAGTGGCCGTAGTCGGCATGCCGTCGCGCGAGCTCGGCGAGGAAGTGGGCGCGTTCGTCGTCGCGGCCCGGCGCACCGATGAGGCCGAGCTCATCGCCGTCTGCCGCGCCGCGCTCGCGCCCTACAAGGTCCCGCGCCGCATCTTCCTCATCGACAGCCTGCCCAAGCATTCGGGCGGCAAGGTCGTGAAATCCGAGCTCCTGCGCCTGCTCGACAGGCAGGTCGATCGATGACGGCGCTGGCGACATTGATCGCGCGAGGCGGCGCGGCGAGCCCCGTGTGGTATCGCGGCCTGATCGTGATCCTGACCGCGTTCCTGCTGCTGTTTCATCTCTATTGCGGCGTCTATGGTCCGCCGACCAACATCGTCTTCCTCCCCATCCACCTGCTGACGACGCTGGCGATCCTGTTCCTGATCCACCCGCTCGGGCGGCAGTGGAGCGATCCGCTCGTGCCCGCCTCGGCGATCGATCTCCTGTGCGTCGGCTTCTGCCTCGCCGTCGCCGTCTATTTCCTTGATTCCATCGACGACTATCAGCTGCGCATCGTCGACCTGCGTCCGCTCGACCGCATCGTGTCGATCCTGCTGGTCGGTCTCGTCCTGGAGGCGGTGCGCCGCACCGTCGGCTGGTCGCTGATCGTCATTGTCTTCGTCTTCTGCGTCCACGCGCTCACCGCCGATCGCTTCCCCGGCGTGTTCTTCGGGCCGCCGATCTCGTTCGAATTCCCTGCTGCAGACACTCTTGTTCGGCGACACCGGCCTGTTCGGCATCCCGATCTTCGTGATGGCGCAGTACATCGTCCTGTTCTTGCTGTTCGGCCGCCTGCTGCAGTCGACCGGCGCCGGCGCCTTCTTCACCCGCATTGCCTTTGCGCTGTTCGGACATCGGGTCGGCGGGCCGGCCAAGGCCGCCGTCGTGTCGTCCGGCCTGTTCGGCACCGTGTCGGGGAGCGGGGTGAGCAACGTGCTCACCACCGGCGCCTTCACCATCCCGATGATGAGCCGCCTCGGTTACCGGCCGGCCTTTGCCGGCGGCGTGGAGTCCGCCGCGGCGGTCGGCGGCGCCATCATGCCGCCGGTCATGGGGGCGGTCGCCTTCATGATGGCCGAGTTCGTCGGCGTGCCCTACGTGGAGGTCGCCATCGCCGCCGCCATCCCGGCGTGCCTCTACTATCTGGCGATCTATTGGACGGTCGATTTCGAGGCGCGCAAGTTCGGCCTGCCGCGCATCGAGCGCAAGGACCTGCCCAATCCCTGGCGCGTGCTGATGCGGCACGGTTACCTCGGCGCGCCGCTGGTGCTGATCGTCGTCATGCTGATCCTCGGCTATTCGATCGTGCTGGTGGCCCTGGTGACGAGCCTCGGCGTCCTCCTCCTCTCCTACACGTCGCGTGCGACGCGCCTCACGCCGAGCCGCATCGGCGAGGCGCTGGAAGCGGCGGGCCGCTCCACCTGCAGCTTGTCCGCCACCTGCGCCTGCGCCGGGCTGATCATCGGTGCGATCTTCTCCACCGGCCTGAGCGTCCAGGTGACGCAGAGCGTGCTCGGCCTCGCGCAGAACAGCCTGTGGCTGATCCTCCTGATCTCCGCCGTCATCGCGCTCATTCTCGGCACCGGGCTCACCGCCTCGGCGGTCTACATCACCATGGTGGCGACGGTGGTGCCGCTGCTCAAGGCCGCCGGCGTGCCGACCATGGGGGCGCATATGTTCGCCTTCTACTACGGCGTCGTGTCCGACATCACGCCGCCGACCGCGCTCGCCGCCGTGGCGGCAGCCGGTCTCGCGCGCGCCAACCCGATGACCACGATGCTCGAGGCCTCGCGCATCGGCATCACCGCCTACCTGGTGCCGATCGCGTTCGTGGCCCAGCCGGCGCTGTTGATGAGCGGGAGCATCGTCGACATCCTGCTCGCCACCGCGACGACCGCGGTCGGACTGATCGCGCTCGCGGGCGCGCTGACCGGGCATGCGCTGGCACCGTTGGGTGCCTTGCAGCGGCTCGCGCTGTTCGCCGCCGCCTTCCTGCTGCTCGTGCCGATCGCGCATGTGGCCGCCGACGCCGCCGGGATCGTGCTGGCGGGCCTGGTATTCGTGCCGCAGATGCTTAACCGCGACAGAGCCGGTGCCGCATCCGCACCCGTCGTGGCGGAGCGCAAGCCGTCCGCCGGTGCGCTCCGGCTGCCGGCATTCCTGCAGGCCTGGCTGGCGCGCCGGGTGGCGCGCGAACAGCCGGGCTCGGCGGAAGGCGTGACCGAGGCCGACTTCGTCCGCAACGACGCCTCCGTCGCCGCGCTGATCGGCGAGCTCAACGACGAGCGGCTGCACCAGGAGCCGGCGCCGACCGACACCCGCTGCTGGGGAGCCTGGGGCGTGCTGGCGCTGGTCACGCTGGCGATCGGCATGCTGGGCGCGCGCTCACTGCACGCGACCAATCCGATCCTCTGGCTCGTCGCCCTGCTGGCGCTGGCATCGGTGCTCGCCGGCGGGCTCGTGCTCACCTTGCGGGAGTTCGCGCCCGCGCGTGGCAATGCCGCATAGCCCACCTGATGTTCGACTGGACCGCCCGGAGAAGATCAATGCGCCCCATATTCAGGATCGTAACCGTCGTCTCGGCCCTGCTGATCGGATCGGCGCCGGCGGTTGCGCAGCAGTTCTTTCGCGTCGGCTCCGGCCTCGGCGGCACCTATCAGGTGTTCGGCGCCAAGCTCGCCGAGCTCGTCAACAAGAACATTCCCGGCATCCACGCCTCGACCCTGACGGGCGGCGGCGAGCAGAGCCTGATCCGCATCCAGCGCGGCGAAGCCGAAGTCAGCATCATCTACACGTTCAACGCGCTGCAGGTTTACTCCGGCAAGGGCGAGCTCAAGGTCGCGGCGCCCGACCTGCGCCACGTGATGAGCCTGTACGGCTCCTATCACACGCCGTTCGTGCACAAGAATTCGCCGCTCATGAGCCTGGCCGACGTGCTCAAGCATCGTTCGCGCGTCTGGATGGGCTCGCGCGCCTCGGTGTTCTGGGCGCTCAACGAGGGGGCGCTCAACGCCCATGGCGTGACCCTCGACGCCATTCCCAAGGCCGGCGGCATCATCGATACGATGGCGTTCGCCAACCAGAGCCAGGCGTTTCAGGACCGCAAGATCGACGTCGGCTTCTATTCGGGGCCGGCCCCCTACGGGCTGATGACCGAGCTCGACCGCAACCCGGGCTTCCGCATCCTCGGGTTCGACGAGGCCGCCGGCAAGCGCTACGTGGAGCTGCTGCCCGGCAACGGGATCGCCGTGCTCAAGGGCGGCACCTACCAGGGCGTGCCGGAGGACGTTCGCGTCCCCTACGTGTTCAATCAGCTGGTCACCGGCGCGCGCGTGCCCGACGACCTGGTCTACCGGGTGACCAAGCTGTTGAACGAAGGCGCCAAGGAGTTCCACGGGCTGTTTCCCGGGTCGGAGGAAATCCAGCCCAGGACGGCGCTCGAATACAACAAGCTCCCGCTCCATCCGGGGGCGGAGCGCTTCTACCGCGAAGTCGGCCTGATCCGCTGACACAGGAGCATTTTCCGGACAAGTGGGCACCGGTTTTCCGCAGAAAATGCGACCAAACATAAAGATCCGCGCTGTTCATCGAGGAGAAGCCGATGCGATTTCTCTGGTTCCACCTGATGCCCTATCCGGACCTCCCGCCGGATTTCAAGCAGAAGCACAACAGCGTGTGGGTGGACATCGATCCCAAGTTGTTCGATCCGGTGCGCGCGCACGAGATCTACAACGAGTACATGGACGAGCTCGAATACGCCGCCGAATGCGGCTTCGACGCGATCTGCGTGAACGAGCACCACGCCAACGGCTACGGCCTGATGCCGTCGCCCAACCTGATCGCGACCGCGCTGGCGCGGCGCACGCTCGACGCCAAGATCTGCGTGCTGGGGAGCTCGCTCGCGCTCTACAACCCGCCGACCCGCATCGCCGAAGAGTTCGCGATGATCGACTGCATCTCGGGCGGGCGGCTGATCGCCGGCTTTCCCATCGGCACGCCCATGGACACCTGCTTCGCCTATGGGCAGAACCCGAGCATGCTGCGCCAGCGCTACGCCGAG
Organism: uncultured Alphaproteobacteria bacterium; assembly: GCA_963777755.1. Classification (GTDB taxonomy): domain Bacteria; phylum Pseudomonadota; class Alphaproteobacteria; order Rhizobiales; family Xanthobacteraceae; genus DATFWC01. The sequence continues at coordinate 455,603 of CAVZSC010000030.1, read as the reverse complement.
GCGCACGACCTGATCAAGCAGTGCTGGCAGCGCGACGAGGTGTTCAGCTTCAACGGCCGCTTCAACCAACAGCGCTATGTCAACACGTGGCCGAAGCCGGTGCAGAAGCCGTGCCCGCCGATCTGGATTCCTGGCGGCGGCTCGGTCGACACCTGGGTGTGGTGCGGCGTGCAGGACTACGTGTACTGCTACACGTCCTACTACGGCCACGTATCCGCCGCCGCGACCATGCACGGTTACTGGGATGAGATGGCGCAGCAGAGCAAGGATCGCAACCCGTTCCGCGCCGGCTTCCTGCAGTTCATCGGCGTCGCCGAGAGCACGGCGGAAGCGATCCGGCTCTACAAGGAGCCGGCGGAATATTTCTATAACCGCAGCCTGCACGTCGACCCGCGCTATGCGACGCCGCCCGGCTACGTCACCGAGGCGACGCAGCGCATGAAGATGAAGTCGCAGGTGAAGATCGCGGCCGACCGCTCGCAGCTGTTCGGGTCGCTGCAGGACGAGATCGCCGGCATCCTGCGCGAGGGCTACGTGGTGATCGGCTCGCCCGACGAGGTCGCCGACCAGCTGCGCAAGGTCGCCAAGGAGTTCAACTTCGGCAACCTGCTGGCGCTGCTGCAGTTCGGCAACATGGACCGCGAGACCACCATGTACAACACGCGCATGTTCGCCGAGCGGGTCATGCCGCAGCTCGCCGACCTGTTCGAGGGCGAGTGGGAGCACCGGTGGTGGCCGAAGCCGCTGGCGAAGCGGGTCCCGGCGGCCCCGTTCCGGGTGGCGGCCGAATGAGCCCGCCGCAAGCCCGCACGGTCGAGGTCGCCGGCCGCCCTTGCCGCGTCTCCGAAAAGGGGAGCGGCAAGCCGCTGTTCTATGTTCCATCGAGCGCGCTGTCGCTCAAATGGTCGCGCTTCCACGAGGCGCTCGCGGCACGCGCGCGATTGGTCGCCGTGAGCCTGCCGGGGTTCGCCGGCAGCGAGGGTCACGACACAATCGACGATCACCTCGCCTGGTGCCTCGCCGGCCGCGACCTCCTGCTCGCCGCCGGGTTCCGTCCCGGCGACACGCTGATCGGCGCATCCGCGGCCGGCGCGATCGTGGCCGACATCGCGGCATTGTGGCCCGACCTGGTCGGCCGGCTCGTCCTCATCGCGCCGTTCGGCCTTTACGACATGAGCCTGCCCACCCGGGACATCTTCGCCCTGCAGGGCAAGGAAGCGCCCGGGGTCTTCTGTGAGGACGCGCAATGCTACGCAGAGCAGATGCAGCCCCCCGCCAGCGAGGATGCGACCGGCTGGTCGATCGTGGTCAACCGCGCCCACGAGACGGCGGCACGCATCCTCTGGCCGTTCGGCGACACGCGGCTCGGCGGGCGCCTGCATCGCATCGCTGCACCGACCCTGCTGTTGTGGGGCGCGGCCGACAAGGTCGTTCCGCCTGCCTATGCGCAGCGCTGCGCCGCGCGCATGAACGGAAAGACCTCGTGTAAGGTCATCGCCGGCGGCGGCCATCTCCTCGAGCTCGATCGGCCGGAGGAAACCGCGCAGGCCATCGTGGACTTTGCGAGCGGACCGCGATGAAGCTCGCCACCTTCGTCCGTACCGATGGATCGCCAGCGGTCGGCGTCGTCGACGCCGGCCGCGACCGCATCCTCGACCTCGCCGCGGCGGACGCGCAGGTCCGCGCCCACGCCGACCCCGCCTTCGCCAGCATGCTGGCGCTCATCGAGGCGGGCGAAGGCGCGCTCGACCGTGCGCGCGCCGTCGTGGCGCGCTGGCCGCACGAGGCGGAGCAGGCGCTTGCCGGCACGCGCCTGCTGTCGCCGCTGCCGATCCCGCAGCAGATCCGCGACTGCCTGGTGTTCGAGCAGCACCTGGTCAACGCGATGGTGCAATGGGAGAAGATGACCGGGCGCAAGCCGGTGCCGATCCCCGAGCTGTGGTACCAGCGACCGAGCTGGTACAAGGGCAACCGCTTCAGCTTCGTCGGGCACGAGGCCGAGGTGATGTGGCCGCCCTATTCGGAGTTGATGGATTTCGAGCTCGAGCTCGCCTGCGTGATCGGCCGCAAGGGCAGGGACATTTCGCCCGGCGCGGCCCTCGATCACGTGTTCGGCTTCACCATCTTCAACGACTTCTCCGCGCGCGACGTGCAGACGCAGGAGCGCCCGCTCAGCATGGGGCCGATGAAGGGGAAGGACTTCGACACCGGCAACGTGCTCGGTCCGTGGATCGTTACCCGCGACGAGCTCGGCGATCCGCATGGTCTCGACATGGAGGCACGCATCAACGGCGAGCGCTGGGGCGGCGGCAATTCCAGCCAGATGCATCACACCTTCAACGCTATCATCGCTTTCATCTCGCGGTCGGAGACGCTGCATCCGGGCGAGGTGATCGCGTCGGGCACGGTGCCGACCGGTTGCGGCCTCGAGCTCGGCCGCTTCCTCTCTCCGGGCGACGTGGTCGAATTGGAGATCGAGAAGATCGGCATCCTGCGCAACCGCATCATCAGGCCGGGGTGACATCCCCGCCAGTGCAGGCCGGTCGGTACGCTTGGTTGACCTGGTCCGGAAGCAGCTCCGGCCGCGTCAGGTAACGCGGCGAGAAGTGGAACGGCGTGACCTGCCGCACCCCGGCGCGGCGAGCGATCAGCCCGGCCAGCCCGGCGGTAAGATGTAGTCTTTGCGCCGCAATCGCGGAGTCTTCGTCGGCGAAGGCGGCTTCGATGTAGAGTTGGCTCGCCCCTTGGGCGAGCCGGAAGGCGCGCTCGATGTTGGCGTCGTGCGGCGCGGCATCGACGATGTAGACGACGCGCTGCCCCGGCGCGATGCGCAGGGCATGTCGCTTCAATTCACCAAGGTTGACTGTCCGATTTCCATCGAGGGCGATCGTGAAATCGTCGGCCTCGCCGCGACGCACGGCACGCTTGGCGTCGTTCAGCCAGGCACCGACCGGCAGGCCGAGCGGGGCAAGCCCGTCTCGCCATACATTCACCTGCAGGCGCTCCTGCAGGGCGAACGCGAGGCACGGGATTCCATGGTCGAGGACCGCAGCCTCGATGTGGAACTGGTCCTCCTGGAGCACCAGTCCGTCGGGCAGATTCGGCGGCTCCAGGTCCTCTCGGGCAAATGCGTCGCGTGCCGCAAAGCGAGCGCGGCGAACGATGCGTGCGTCGAATTCGTCGACAATCATCGCGAAATCGACCGCGTTCTCATCCAGCAGGTTCCAGGTGTACGAGTCGAGCTTCGCCGCCACGCGGTCGCCGAACCCGCGCGGCCCGGTCAGGTGCAGCGGCATCGCGCGATGCAGGCAGATCCCGAGCAGCCGGTCGAAGCCGGAGAAATGATCCATGTGGGCATGCGACACGAAGGCGTGGCTGACGCGGAGCGCTTCGCGCGGAGACAGCGCCGACAGATCGCCGAGGTCGAACAGCAGGGCGCGGCGTTCATGGTGAAAATCGATGAACAGCGCCGGATCGGAGAACGGATCGTTGATCAGCCGCGTCTGGACGAGCCAGGTCACATCGCCTCGTAGTCCTGTCTCAGCACGACGTCGTCGTGAAACCTATTCGGCGGCGACGCGGACCGGCGGGCCGGCCGGCGGACCGGTGAGCTCCACCAGATCCTTGTCGTCGAGCGTTTCCTTCTCCAGCAGGCGGTGGGCGCTGCGCTCCAGCAGGTCGCGCTTCTCGTGCAGGATGGCGAGCGCGCGGTCCATTGCGGCCTGCACGATCGTCCGCACCTCCCGGTCGATCGCGGCCGCCGTTTCGTCCGCGTAGTCCTGCTCGCGGTGCGGCATCGGCAGGTTGGGCCCGGTCAGGAAACTGCGCGAGTCGCGATCATAGGCGACGCTGCCGAGCTTCTCCGACATCCCGTAGCGCGTCACCATCGCGCGCGCGATGTCGGTGACGCGTCGCAGGTCGTCGGCCGCGCCGGTCGATAGATGCCCGAACACGGTGAGCTCCGCGGCGCGTCCGCCGAGCAGGACCGCCATCTTGTTCTCCAGCTCCTCGCGCGTCATCAGGAAGCGGTCCTCGGTCGGGCGCTGGATCGTGTAGCCGAGCGCGCCGACGCCGCGCGGGATGATCGAGACCTTGTGCACCGGATCGCTCGCCCGGCAGCGACAGCGCGACCAGGGCGTGGCCCATCTCGTGGTAGGCGACGATCTCGCGCTCCCTTGGATTGAGCAGCCGGTTGCGCTTCTCCAGGCCCGCCACGATGCGTTCGACCGCGTTGGTGAAATCCGCCATGGTGACGCTGTCGCCGCCGCGCCGCGTCGCCAGCAGCGCCGCCTCGTTGACCAGGTTCGCGAGGTCGGCGCCGGTGAAGCCGGGCGTGAGCGCCGCCACCTTCTCGGGATCGACGTCGGCGGCGAGCTTCGCCTTCTTGAGGTGGACGCGCAGGATGTCGGCGCGTCCCTTCTTGTCGGGGCGGTCGACCAGCACCTGGCGGTCGAAGCGGCCGGCCCGCAGCAGCGCCGGATCGAGAATCTCCGGGCCGGTTGGTCGCCGCCAGGATCACCAGGCCGGTCTTGCGAATCGAAGCCGTCCATCTCGACGAGGAGCTGGTTGAGCGTCTGCTCCTTCTCGTCGTGACCGCCCGCGTAGGGGCCGATGCCGCGGGCGCGGCCGAGCGCATCGAGCTCGTCGATGAAGATGATGGCCGGCGCCTTGGTTCTCGCCTGCTCGAACAGGTCGCGCACCCGCGCGGCGCCGACGCCGACGAACATCTCGACGAACTCGGAGCCGGAGATCGAGAAGAACGGCACCCTGGCCTCGCCGGCCACCGCCTTGGCGAGCAGCGTCTTGCCGGTGCCGGGCGGTCCGACCAGCAGCACGCCTTTCGGCATGCGCCCGCCCAATCGGCCGTACTGCTCGGGGTTCTTCAGGAACTCGACGATCTCCTGCAGCTCCTCCTTCGCCTCGTCGACGCCGGCCACGTCCTCGAAGCGAACGCCCGGTATCGGTCTCGACGTAGATCTTCGCCTTGCTCTTGCCGATCGACATCAGCCCGCCGCCCAGGCCCTGGCTCATGCGTCGCGCCAGGAACGTCCACACCCCGAAGAACAGCGCGACCGGCACGATCCACGACAGGAGGTCGCGCAGGAGCGTGCTTTCCACCTGGCCCGTATAAGTGACGCCGTACTTCTGCAGCTCGTCGGCGAATTGCGGATCGACGCGCGTCGTGACGAACTGGCTTTTGCCGTCCGGCAGCGGCTCCTTGAGCTTGCCCTGGATGTAGCGGTCGGAGACGCCGATCTCGGCGACCTTGCCGTCGCGCAGCAGCTGTTGGAACTGGCTGTAGGGAATCGGCGCGATCTGCTGCGTCGTCACGTAGACGTATTGGATCACCATGATGCCGAGGATTGCGGCGATCCAGTAGCCGATATGGAAGCGGGCTTGCTTGTTCATGGGCGAGCGCCTGCGCGTGCCTGGCTGGGCTGACAAGACACATAATCTAGTGCGCCATGCCGCCTTCGCACAGGCCTGCCCGGCTGGATGGCTCCGCAGCAAAACAGCCGAAAGGCGGCAATGTTCCCGGGACACGCCCAGGTTCGTTTCGCTCGCCGGCATGTGGCTCTATAACGGGGCATGGACTTGCCCGGATAAGGCGGAACATACGGGGGAGAGGTGATGATGAAGGTGCTGATGGCGGCCGCGTGCGCCGCGCTTCTGCACAGCGCCGACGCGCAGGCGCAGGCCTATCCGGCCAAGCCGATCACGGTCGTCGTTCCGTTCGCCGCCGGCGGTCCGGCCGATGCGCTGGCGCGCATGCTCGGCGAGCGGATGCGCCCTTCGCTCGGGCAGCCGTTCGTCATCGAGAACGTGGTTGGGGCGGCAGGCTCGACCGGCGTCGGCCGCCTGGTGCGTGCGGCGCCCGACGGCTACACCATCGGCATCGGCCATCTTGGCACCCACGTGCTCAACGGCGTGCTCTACGCGCTGCCCTACGATCTCGTGGCCGACATGGAGCCCATTACGCTGCTGATGTCGACTCCCTCGGTCATCGTCAGCCGGAAGGATGTGCCGGCGAGCGACATGAAGGAGCTGATCACCTGGCTCAAGGCCAACCCGCAACAGGCGTCCTCCGCGACCGCCGGCGTCGGCTCCATTGCGCACGTGGCGAGCGTCTATTTCGAAAAGCTGACCGGTGTGACGCTGCAGGTAGTGCCGTATCGCAGCGGTGCCGCCGCCACCAACGACGTGGTGGCCGGCCACGTCGCCTTCATGTTCGACCAGGCGGCGAGCAACATCGACCTGCGCAGGAGCGGCAAGGTGAGGAGCTTTGCGGTCGCCGCCAGGACCCGCCTGCCGGCGGAGCCGGAGCTTCCGACCGTGGACGAAGCGGGTCTGCCGGGCCTCTACGTCTCGACCTGGTACGCCTTGTGGGCGCCCAAGGGAGCGCCGAAGGACATCATCGCCAGGCTCAACGCCGCGGTTACGGAGGCTATGGCGGACCCGGGCCTGCGCAAGCGGCTGCAGGAGCAGAACGCGGAGCTGCCGTCGCGCGAGCAGCAGTCGCCCGAGGGGCTCGCTGCTTTTCAGAAGAGCGAGATCGAGAAATGGTGGCCGATCGTCAAGGCGGCGAACATCAAGGTGGAATGAGCGCCATGGCCGAATCTGACCGTCCCGTCTCCCGCCTGCCGGCGGGGCTTCCCGATGATCCGATCATCGCCGATCTGTTCGCCCGCGTTGCATCGCGTCACGGCCGCGTGCTCAACATCCATCGCGCCGTCGCTCATGCGCCGAAGATCCTGCGCGCGCAGGCGACATATGCGAGCGCGTTGCGCGAGGACTCCTCGCTGCCGCGCCCGTTGCAGGTGCTCGTGGTGCTGCGCACCGCCCAGGTGAACGGCTCGCCTTACGAGCCGTCGGTGCATTGGCCGGCCGCGCTTCGCCTCGGTGTCCCGGCCGAGAAGCTCGCCGCGCTCGATGCCTGGCAGGGCGCGTCGCTGTTCGACGCGCGCGAGCGCGCCGCGCTCGGCTTCGTCGACCGCATGGCGGATCGCGGCGAGGTCGATGACGCGACCTTCGCCGAGACGGCGAAAGCCTTCACCGCACAAGAGATCGTCGAGCTCGCCGCCATCATCGCCTGGTACGTCGGCAACGCGCGCTTCGTGCGGGCGATGCGCATCGAGCCGGAGCAACCGACGCCGTAAGCGGACGGCGATATCCAGACGCTAACTGTGAGTTGTTGCAGCGCTGCGCACACTCCTGTGACGCAACTCACAAGCTCCCGGCATCGAGTCGTGGCAAGACTGCCACGTTCGACAGACGGGAGAGATGCGATGCGCCAATTCGTCTTGTGCAGCCTGACGGCGGTAATCAGCGTGGTCGCCGTCACTTCGGTCGATGCCATAGCCCAGAACAATCCGCTGCGAGGCGACGTGTCGACGGCGCCTGTCGCTCTCACCGAGGCCCAGGCGTGGAAGACGGTTGAGATCGGCGGCCGCAAGGGTGTTCGCGCCTATCGCGACGCCCTCGACGCGGCAGCCGTGCGCATCGGCAATTCGGCGAACGAGATCCTGGGCCGGCCGGCATTCCGTTACGCCGATGCCAAGGAGAATGTCGAGCTCGTCATCCGCTCGGTCGCCGAGCTCAGACTGGAGAGTGAAAGCGCCACGCTGGCGGACATCTACGGCCGCGCCCGGCGGCTCGGTCTCGCGCTGTGCCCGGCCGAAGTCGGGCCGCAACTGCGGCTCGCCTATGTCGACCAGCCGCTCGGCGAGGTGCTGCACATCGCCATGGAGCCGGTCGCGACCTACGCGGGCGATCTCACCATCCTGGCCTTGGCGAATGGCGGCACGGGGCCGTTGCTCATCGGCAGCGATGGCCGGGCCGACTTCATGCTGCCGCGGACGCTTCGCTTCGTGTTCGCCCTTCCGCAGGCCGGCCAGGCCGTGCAGGCTCGCCGGTAGGCTGGGCAAAGTCGCCTGTCCCGATGTTGTTGGCGGGCGAGCCGCTCGAGGCGGCGAGGGAGGGCGCCGCATGCGATTTTCCCTCGCTCCTATGGTCGCTCGCCCACGCGGATAGGCACAGCATCGCGCCTGCCCTCCCTACGGAGGCTCGCCTTCCCCGAGCTGACGATGGATCCGAATCGCCTGCTCGTGCAACTCCTGCGCGGCCGCGACGTCGGATGCGAACAGCCGCGCGGAGGCGAGCGCGCTGAGGCAACGGGCGGCCGTCTTGGTCGGGCCGGACGGGCGCAGCAGCGCGTAGGCCTCGTTCAGCAGTTGCTCGCCGTCGGCCGACTTTTCCGACCACAGCTGTGCCATCCCGGCGCGCAGCAGCAGCTGACCCTGATGGAAACGGTCGCCCAGCGACCGGTACAGCGTCGCGGCGCGGATCGCTTCGTGGTAGTCGGTCGGGTCGTCGAGGTCCTTCACGTCGCCGGCCTGCCATGACAGCAACCGCGCCAGCGTGGCCGCCGGTGTCTTGCGGTCGGTGCGCCCGAGCGCCTCCTCGACCCAGCGGCGATGCTCGAACGGCAGCCCGAGCTCCGCCCACACGAGGTGACTGAACCCCACGAGCTCGAGGCCGAGCGTGACGTCGCCGCCGCCCCCGAAGGTCCAGGCGAGTGCGCCGCGCAGGTTCTCGACATCCGGCGCGTAGCGGGAGAGCCAGGGCTCCGGCGCCATCGTCTCCCATTCCTCGGTCGCCTGCGCGAACCGTGCAACGAAATGCCGGGCGTGTTCCCTGCGCAATGCGAGCTCGCCGGCCTGCTCGAGCTTCTCCAGCGCATAGTCGCGCGTCGTTTCCATCAGGCGATAGCGCGCTTCGGGACCGCCCACCTCGGCCACGACCAGCGACTTGTCGATCAGCGAAGACAATGCGTCGAGCAGCGCGTGATCGCTCGTGTCGCGATCGGCCGTAACCGCCTTGACCGAGGTGAAGGACGCGCCGCCGGAAAACACCGAAAGCCGCCGCAGCAGCGTCTTCTCGGCGTCGCCGAGGAGATCATGACTCCAGTCGATCAGCGCGTGCAGCGTCTGATGCCGGGGCAAGGCCGAACGGGTGCCGCCGGTCAGCAGGTGAAAACGGTCGTCGAGGCCGTGCAGGAGCTGGTCGACCGACAGGACCTTGAGGCGCGGTGCTGCGAGCTCGATCGCCATCGGGATGCCGTCGAGGCGACGGCACACCGCGCCGACCGCGCGCGCATTACCGGCATTGAGCGCGAATCCCTCCACCACGGCGCTGGCCCGCTCGACAAAGAGGCGCACCGCCGGATACTCCAGGGCCTGCTCCGCGCTGAGCACGGCGTCAGGCTCCGGCGCTCCCAGGGAAGGCACGCGCACCACGTTTTCCCCCGGCACGCCGAGCGGCTCGCGGCTGGTCGCCAGGACCGAGAGATGCGGGCAGCGATGCACCAGAGCTTCGGCGACGCGGGAAACTTCCGCCACCAGGTGCTCGCAATTGTCCAGGATCAAAAGGACGGTCTTGGCCTCGAGCTGCGCCGTCAAGCTGTCGAGCGCGGCATCACGGCTCGTCGCGTTGGACCCGATGGTGTCGGCAATGATCCCGCTGACCGTGTGCGAGTCGGTTACCGACGCGAGCTCGACCAGCCAGACGCCGTCGGGATGGACAGGCAGCGCCTCGGTGCCGATGGCGAGGGCCAGCCGCGTCTTGCCGACGCCGCCGGCCCCGACCAGGGTGACCAGCCGCTGTTGCGCCAGGCGCGCGCGCACGGCCACGATCTCCTCGTCGCGGCCGACCAGCGGGGTGAGGGCCTGCGGGACGTTGTGCTCCCGGCCCCAGGCGATGCGCGGCATGGCCGGCTCGGGCTCGCCGCCCGTCGCGCCCCACGGCGCGGAGGTCGCCTCCCGTTCGACCGGATGGACGAACCGGTAGCCGCGGCCCGGCACCGTCACCAGGAAGCGCCGCTCGCCCTTCTCGTCGCCCAGCGCCTTGCGCAGCGCCGAGATGTGGACCTGAAGGTTGTTCTCCTCGACGATCACGCCGGGCCACACCTCGTTCATCAGCTCGTTCTTGGTCACCAGTTGGCCGTGGCGGCTGACCAGCACCATGAGGATGTCGAGCGCGCGCTGTCCGAGCGTGACCGGCACGCCGTGCGCGATCAGCTCGCGCCGGCGCTCCACGAGGCGGAACGGACCGAATGCGTAGGTGCCGGCCCGCTCGGCCGACTGCAGTCCCTCGGATTGTTCGTGACCTTCGGCTGGCATGTCAGGCGCCCGCCGCCGCGAAAATCAGCGTGAGGGTATTGAGCCCCCGACTGCATTCGTAATGCATGTCGGTCGCGAACGTGCGGATGAGCTGGATGCCGTGCTCGCCCGGCCTCGCATCGTCGAGCGATTGTGCGTTTGCCCGGCGTGGAGCCGTGGTCGGATCGAACTGTACGCCGTCATCCTCGATGGTGGCGACGAGGCCCGGCGACGTCTGTTGCAGTGTGACCGAGATTTCGCCGGCGCCCATTGGTCCGCCGTGCATGATGATGTTGGCGATGGCTTCCTCGAGACAGAGCTCGAGCGCGAATGCGAGGTCGGGCACGAGGTCGATCTCCCCTTCGAAAGCCTGGATCCACGAGCCCAGGCGGTCCAGTTCGCCGATCTCCCGCTTGAGGACGATCCGTTGTTGTTGGACGCCACTCATGGACCACAGACCGGCGTTGTCGACCTGAATCACGGGGCAACTGCGGCCAGGGCCGCATCCTGGGTCGGGAACATGGGGATCAGAGCGCTGGTCCCGGCCGCCTGCAACACCTTGGCGACGTTTCCTTCCGGGCACAGGATCGCAAGCTTGCCGCCCTTGCCCTTGACCGTCTTGGCGCCCACCAGGAGCACGCGGATTCCATAGGACGAAAGGAAATTGACCTCCGACAGATCGACGATGATCGCGGGTTTCTCGGCCGTGATGGCGTTGAACGGCATCTCGATCAGGATCGCCCCGGTCGTATCGAACCGGCCGCGCAGGATGACCTTGGTGGCCCCGCCCCCCGCCTCCTCGACCGCCATATCCAGCGACTTCATTGCAACCACCCAGCTTCATCCATGGGCAGGAACTATAGCGGCTCGCCAGACGAACGAAAGCCGGTCCGGACGCGGTTTCAGGAGATTTCAGAACAATTCAAGCCGCCGGGGTGACGGAGCGTCACCGCATCCGCGGGCAAATCGTGTACATCGGCCGAGTGTGGCGGATTTGACGTTCCTACCAGCATTGCGGCGGCCCCCTCGTAGGAACGTCAAATCCAAAGCCACACTAGAATCATATGCTTGCTAGTGTCCCTGTGGTTCCGACGTTCGTGCGAGAGGGTGCTGAAATGGGATACGAACGTCGGAACCGGGACACTACAGTGTAGTGTGGCGGATTTGACGTTCCTACCAGCATTGCGGCTACTCCCTCGTAGGAACGTCAAATCCAAAGCCACACGAGAATCATATGCTTGCTAGTATCCCTGTGGTTCCGACGTTCGTACGAGGGGGTGCTGCAAACGGATACGAACGTCGGAACCGGGACACTAGCGGGCTTCCGTTCCCGGCGGATCGCGCGCAAACTGGCGGATGCCATGAGGTAAGGCGCCGGACGCGGCCGGCGCGGCCGGCGGAGGGGAACATGGTGCGGCCAAGCGGCCCCGAACGGAGCTGAAGCGTGGGATCGGAGGGGACTCAGGGCGGGCCGCGCATCCTCGTCGTCGACGACAACGACGACAACCGCTACACGCTCACGCTCTATCTCGACCTCGAAGGCTACGCCGATGTCGAGACCGCCCGGGACGGCGAGGAAGCGATCGAACGGCTGCAGGCGACGACCTTCGACATCGTGCTGCTCGACCTGCAGATGCCGAAGGTCGACGGCTACCAGGTGCTCGCCTGGCTCAAGGAGCAGCCGGCGTTGCGCGATCTGCCGGTGATCATGATATCGGCGCTCAACGAGGTGAACAGCGTGGTGCGCTGCATCGAGCTCGGTGCCGTCGACTATCTGTTCAAGCCCTTCAATCCGGTGCTGCTGCGGGCGCGCCTCGGGACGACCTTGGAAAAGAAGCGGCTGCGCGACGAGATCGATGCCCACCTGGGCCGCCTCGAGCAGGAGATCGAGACGGCGCGCCGGCTGCAGATGGCCATGGTCCCGCAGGTCTTTCCGCAACCCACGCCGGACTGCCCGGTCGACCTGTACGCCTTGATGGAGCCGGCGCGCGAAGTCGGCGGCGATCTCTACGACTTCTTCCGCACCGAGAACGGCAGCCTGGGTTTCCTGATCGGCGACGTGTCCGGCAAGGGAATGCCGGCGGCGCTGTTCATGGCGCACACCAAGAGCCTGATCCGGCTTGCCGCCGAGTTGATGCGCGCGCCGGACGGGGGCGCCGCGAGCCCGTCCGAGATCATCGCCCGCGTCAATCGCGAGCTGTGCGAGAACAACAATGACATGATGTTCGTGACGCTGTTCTTCGCCATCCTCATCCCGGCGACCGGGGAGCTCGCCTACTGCAATGCCGGACACAATCCGCCCTACCGGCTCGGCAGCTCCTCTCTTGCGGCGATCGATGACGCCAAGGGCATGATTCTCGGCATCGTCCCGGACGCGGCTTACGCGACCGGCCGCCTCACGCTGGCGCCCGGGGAGGCGCTCTATCTGTTCACCGACGGGGTGACCGAAGCGAACAACCCCGCCGGCGAAATGTATACCGAGGAGCGGCTCGAGGCCCACTTGCGCGAGCTCGCCGGCCGCACCAGCACCGAGATCGTCAATTCCGTGGCCGAGGCCGTGCATCGGTTCGTCGACGCCGCACTTCCCTTCGACGACATCACCATGCTGGCGGTTCGCCGGCTGGGTTCGCCCTGAGGATCGGCGGCGCGGGAAAAAACGCACGCTTGTGAGTTTTCCCACAGCGGCGGGCCTCGATTTAGGACAATTCAGGCCGTTCCCGACGCGAAGTGAACCTAATCACACGTCGCAACGACTAAAGCGTGCCACGAAGAGGACAGACGTTTTCCCGGCGGGAAATCGCGAAATCAGGCAATCCAGAGGACAGAACCATGAATCCGACAAAAACATCTCTCCTGCTCGCCGCGGCGCTCCTCATCGGCGCGGCCTCACTCGGCACGGCCGGCGCGCAGGACAGCACCAGCTGGCGCAACGGCCCGTTCCCGCTCGAATGCGCCAAGCGCGACCTGCAGCTGATCAACCAGATCGAGCAGTACGGCGAATCGCGCGACATGCGCCCCGAAGTCGCCAACGAGGCGTTCTGGACCATGATGCAGGCGCGCCAGGCCTGCTATGATCGGCGCATCGTCGACGGCCTCGCGCTCTACGACAGCATCCAGACGGTGACGCTCGCCCAGCGGCCGCAGTAATCGATTCAACGGAAGCGACACGTGCGGGCCTGCTTCGGCGACGGAGCGGGCCCGCGCACCTTTGCAGGGCTCGCATGCATCCTTCTCTCGGGGAACGAATTTCTCTCTGTTGAACGCTCTGCAGCAGATCCTGGCCGCCGCGGCGCCAAAAGGGGAACGACGCCGGCGCGCGTGAGCGGGCCTGCGCCGCCTCAGCGTCTTGTGATCGGCGGCAGCGGACCGAGGCCCCTTTTACCGGTCGCCCGTGCATCCTAGATTGCGGTCACCAGGCCCGAAGGAGCTGATCATGGCGCAGGCGGCAGAGCTCGACGTTTTCCCCGACACCGTGCAGGCGACGCTCAATTACATCGTCAGCAACGGCGAGACGCTGTTCACCCAGACGGGCGGGCCCGGCTCCCTCGACGTGCGTACCGGCGGCACGCCGGATCCGCGTCCCGTCGCCATGCACAACGGGCGCCCGCACGTGAAGGAGTTTGCGCTCGAGCGCGACGGCTTCCGCTTCGTGCGCCACGACACCAAGATGAGGGATTTCTTCGACGAGGCCGAGGTGCGCAGCACCTACTACCGCGAGATGGAGGAGCTGATAAAGGCCGAGAGCGGCGCCAAGCGCGTGGTGGTGTTCGACCACACGCTGCGCACGGCCGACGACGAGTTGCGCGAGAAGCAGAAGATCCGCGAGGTCGTGCGCCGCGTGCACAACGATTACACCGAATGGTCGGGGCCGCAGCGCGTGCGCGACGTCCTGCCCGACGAGGCGGAGGAACTGCTCGAGCGCCGTTTCGCCATCATCCAGGTGTGGCGGCCGATCCGTCATCCGGTCGAAAGCACGCCGCTGGCGATCGCTGATGCCCGCACCGTCGCGTTCGACGATTTCGTCATTTCGGAGCGGCGCTACCCCAATCGCATCGGCCAGACCTATGCGATCACCTACAACCCGGCGCACCAGTGGTACTGGTTCCCGCGCATGCGGCGCGACGAGGCGCTGGTGTTCAAGGTCTACGATTCGGCCAAGGATGGCCGCGCCCGCTGGACCGCGCACACCGCCTTCGACGATCCGACCTCTCCGGCCAATGCCCGACCGCGCGAAAGCATCGAGATCCGCACGCTGGCGTTCTTCTGATCCGATACCTTTATACCGTTAGCCCTGGCGTTCTGTCCCTGACGCATCGGAAGGGGCGACCCTTGTGGTCGCCCTTTTTGTTCTTGCTATTAGAGCCAACGCTTCTCCGCCTATGCCCCCATAGGCTCCCTCTCCTCGTTGCTCCCAGCGAAAATTTTTCAAGCACGACGCCTCCGATTTTGCGATAAGGGGCCGGGGCGCGGCGCCCGGCTCGGTCCGGGCTCGAGATCGGCTGGAGTTGCAAAATCAAGAAGAGACGGGCGGGCGATCTTTCGTCGCTGACAATTCAGAACAATTCAGATGTGTCCCAAGGACGCGTGTGGCGGGTTGCGGCACAGTTCGCTCGCGCCTGGTCGTACCGATGGGGCAGAGCCGCCCTGCGGCGTATGGGGAGATAAATGAATCGACGCAACTTCATGGCGCTGCTGGGCGGAACGGCGGCGGCGTGGCCGCTGGCGGCGCGGGCGCAACAATCCGGTCTGCCGATCGTCGGCTATCTCAACAGCGCGCGCGAGCGGCAATACACGCACCTGACGGCGGTATTCCGCAAGGCGTTGGCCGAGAGTGGTTTCACCGAAGGGCAAAACGTTGCGATCGAATACCGCTGGGCGGAAGGCGACTACGACCGGCTGCCGGCTCTCGCCGCCGACCTGGTGAAGCGCAACGTCGCAGTCATCGTCACGCACGGCCCCCCGGCGGCGAAGGCCGCCAAGGCCTCGACGACGACGATTCCGATCGTCTTCACCAGCGGCGACGATCCGGTCAGGACCGGTCTGGTGTCGAGCATCAGCCGGCCCGGCGGCAATATTACGGGCGTAACGCTGGTCGCGAGCCAGGTGCTGACCAAGCGGCTGGAAATGATGCACGAGTTCGTCCCCGACGCCCGCGCCATGGCGACATTGTTGAACCCCCATTCCTCGTTGGCCGAGTCTGACCGGCAGGAGGTCACGGCGGCGGCCCGGACGATCGGCGTCGCGATGCACGTGCTCGAGGCCGCGAGCGACACGGACCTCGATGAGGCCTTTGCCAGGGTGGCCGAGCAGCGCATCGGCGCGCTTGTGGTCGGTGCCGACCCCTTCTACAACACCCGGCGCGAAAAGATCGTCGCCTTGTCCGCGCAGCACAGGATCCCGACCATGTATCCGTGGCGTGAATTTGCCATGGCCGGGGGCCTCATGAGCTATGGCACCACGCTTGCCTTCGGCTATCACGCCTCGGGCGTCTACGCGGCCCGCATCCTCAAGGGGGACAAGCCGTCCGACCTGCCGGTGCAGCAGCCGACCACGTTCGAGTTCCTCGTCAACCTGAAAACCGCGAATGCGCTCGGCTTCGAGGTGCCGCCACTGCTCCTCGCCCGCGCCGACGAGGTGATCGAATGAATTGTTCGCTGTTCAGTACACGATGGAAGAACAGGATGCTCGCTCCGCTTCTGCCCGTCACGTGATCGAGTGAGCCGCCAGGGGGATCGATGAATCGACGCAGCTTCATGGCGCTGCTGGGCGGTACGGTGGTGGCGTCGCCGCTCGCGCCGCGCGCGGAGGCGCGGTTGCCGGTGATCGGCGTGCTCGTCCTCGGCATCCCGGACCCGGCCACTTTCCTGGCGGCGTTCCGCGAAGGGCTGCGGAAAGTCGGACATGTCGAGGGGCAAACCATCCGATTGGAGCTTCGGTCCGCAGACGGAAAGGCGAGCGTGCTGGGCGACCTGGCGGCCGAGCTGGTTCGCCTCAAGGTCGATGTCATCGTCGTCTGGCAGACGCCGGCCGCCCAGGCGGCGAAGCGCGCCACGAGCGACATACCGATCGTCATGGCGCAGGTGGGTGACGCGGTTGCGACCGGTCTCGTCGCCAGCCTGGCGCGGCCGGGCGGCAATGTCACGGGAAACACCGGCATTGCTCCCGATCTCATGGGAAAGACCCTCGAGCTCGTCCGCGAGGTGATGCCGTCCGCGCGTCGCGTCGTCGTCCTGGCCAACGCGACCGACCCGTTTACCGGGCCTTTTCTCGCACAGATCGAACAGGGAGCCAGAACCCTGGACATGGCGGTCGATCGCATCATGGTCGAACCGGCCGGGGAACTCGATGCCGCCTTCGAGGCCATGCGGCCAAAGCAGGCGGATGCCGTGATCGTTCAGCCCAGCCTGCTGCACCCTTCGGTCGCCGCTCTCGCGCTGAAACAGCGGCTTCCTTCGTTCGCGCCGAACCGGCTGTTGCCGGTCATGGGCGGGCTGATGTCGTACGGCGGCATTCACACCGAGCTGTGGCGGGACGCCGCGGCCTACGTCGACAAGATCCTGAAGGGCAGCCGGCCGGCCGACTTGCCGGTCGCGCAGGTGACCCGTTTCGAGCTGGTCATCAACCTCAGGACCGCGAGGTCGCTCGGTCTCGACCTCCCGCCGCTTCTGCTCGCACGCGCCGACGAGGTGATCGAATGAAATCGACGCAGCTTCATGGTGCTGCTGGGCGGCACAGCGTGGCCGCTCGCGGCGCGCGCGCAAACGCAGGCGGGCCTGCCAGCCATTGGATTTCTCGGCAGCGGGACTCCGGCCGATTGGGTGCATTTCGTGACTTCGTTTCGACAGGGGCTCGGCGAAGCGGGTTACCAGGATGGCCGCAATGCGGGAATCGAGTTTCGCTGGGCGGAGGGCCAGGGCAGCCGGCTGCCGGCACTGGCGGCCGATCTCGCCGGGCGACGGGTGTCGGTGATCGTTGCCAGTGTCGGCATCGTTGCATCCCGCGCCGCGATGGCGGCGAGCGCCGACACGCCGGTCGTATTCGTGATGGGCGGCGACCCGGTCGCGCTCGGCGTGGTGGAGAGCCTCAATCGCCCGGGTGGCCGGGTGACCGGGGTCAGCTCCCTGCTCAACGTGCTTGCCGCCAAGCGCATCGGATTGCTGCGCGATCTGGTACCGACAGCCACGGCGATCGGCTTGCTGGTGAATCCGGACAACCCCAATGCCGAGGCTGATGCGGCCGCCGCAAGGTCCGCGGCGGGCGCGTTCGGCCAGGCGACGCACGTCGCGCATGCGAAAAGCGAGCGCGATCTCGATTCTGCGCTCGCGAGCCTCCGGCAGCAGCGCGTTGGCGCGCTGTTCGTCGCTTCCGATCCGCTCTTTCTGAACGCGCGCAGTCGGCTGACGCAAGTCGCAGCAAGTCTCGGGGTTCCGGCGATCTATGATCGGCGTGAGCTGGCCGAGGCCGGAGGTCTGCTGAGCTACGGCACGAATTTCGCGGACGCGCATCGCCTGGCCGGGGTCTATGTGGGTCGCATTCTCAGGGGCGAGAAACCCGCCGACCTGCCGGTGCTGCAGCCGACCAAGTTCGAGCTGGTGATCAATGTCAGGACGGCGAAGGCCCTTGGCCTCGACATTCCGCCCACCCTGCTCGCGCTCGCCGACGAGGTGATCGAATAGGCCTTCTCCGTGCCCGGCGCAGAAAAATACAACAATCTTAATAACTTGATGGAATAACGCAGCGCCCTTGGGTAGGCGCGGGCCCGCCGGTTCCGGCCTCCGATTCAGAACTTTTCAGATCGGCTTAAGGACACGCGGATATCCTCCGGGCGATAATTGTAGCCTATTGGTTGAGCGGTCGCGGCGCGCTCGCGCCCGATCGAGCGAGGTTGCGCGTTGAGACGCAGGGATTTCATTGGCCTCATCGGCATGGCTGCCGCATGGCCGCACCGACTTGCCGCCCAGTCGGGCGGACGACAGTATAGGATCGGAATCCTGGAGACGGTTCCGGCCCGGCTGAACACGGTGAATCTCAATGCTCTCTACAAAGGCCTGCGCGAGCACGGCTATGTCGAGGGGCAGAACCTTGCGGTCGAGTACCGTTCGGCCGAAGGCCGCGCGGAGCGCTTCCCCGAGCTCGCCGCGGAGCTCGCCTCGCGCAACGTCGACGTGATCGTCACCCGCGGAACACCCGCGGCGCTCGCGGCCAAGAACGCACCGGGAAGCGTGCCGGTCGTGATGGCGGCGATCGGCGAGCCGGTCGGGGTCGGTGCGGTAGCGGACCTCGCCCGCCCGGGCGGCAAGGTCACGGGCATGAGCGCCTTCACCACCGAGCTGGCCGGCAAGCGCGTCGAGCTCCTGCGCGACATGATGCCGACCGTGCGGCACTTCGCCCTGCTGCACAACATGAGCAACCCGGTGGTCCCGGCGCAATGGGAGGAGACCCGCAAGGCGGCGCAGCTGATGCGGCTCGAGGCGCGGCTGCTCGACATCCGGACCGACGAGGACATCGGCTCCGCGTTCGAAGCGGCAAAGCGCGGGCGCGTCGAGGCGATCCTGGTCGGCGTCGACGGGTTCATCCAGGCGAGCCGCCGATCGATCATCAAGCTTGCGGAAGATCAGCGGCTGCCGGCCATCTACTCATCGCGCGAGTTCATCGACGACGGCGGCTTCATGATGCATGGGGTCAGCTATGCCCATCTCTATTTCCGTGCCGCCGTCCTGATCGACAAGGTGCTCAAGGGAGCGAAGCCGGGCGACCTGCCGATCGAGCAGCCGACCCGGTTCGAGACCGTCGTCAACCTCAAGGCCGCCAGGGCTCTCGGGCTCAACCTTTCGGATGCGTTCCTGCTGCGCGCCGACGAGGTCATCGAATGAGGAACGGCGCGTCGTCGCAGGACGCGACAAAGAAGGCGGAGCTTGCTACCCTGGGGTGGGGAACATGGCTCTGATGACGGCCCTGCAGGTAGCGCCCGACAACATGACGGCCGCCAATGGCGCGCCGGGCGACGCCGTGGTGGCGCGCCCGCCGGGCCGCCGGATCCGCAACCGCCTGTTCATCAAGTACGTCGCCTTGTTCGTCGCCGTGGTGCTCCTGGCGCTGACGGCGAGCGGCGCCTTCGACGTCTACTTCTATTACAACGAGCACAAGGTCTCCCTTATCCGCATCCAACGCGAGCAGGCCGAGGCGGCGGCGGCGAAGATCGGCCAGTTCGTCAAGGAGATCGAGAGCCAGCTCGGCTGGACCACCCAGCTGCCGTGGTCGGCCGGCTCGATCGACCAGCGGCGGTTCGATGCGCTGCGTCTGTTGCGCCAGGTGCCGGCGATCACCGAGCTGGCCCAGCTCGACGCCACCGGCAAGGAGCGCCTGCGGGTCTCGCGCCTCGCCATGGATGTGGTCGGAAGCGGAACCGACCTTTCGAAGGACCCGAAATTCACTGAGGCGGTGGCCAACAAGGTCTACTACGGCCCGGTCTATTTCCGCCGCGAGTCGGAGCCCTACATGACGCTGGCGATCGCCGGGACGCGGCGCGACGCCGGGGTCAGCGTCGCCGAGGTGAACCTCAAGCTGATCTGGGACGTGGTCTCTCAGATCAAGGTCGGCGAGCGTGGCCATGCCTATGTGGTGGATGCGCAGGGCCGGCTGATCGCGCATCCGGACATCAGCCTGGTCCTGCGCAATACCGACATGTCGCGCCTCGAGCAGGTGCGCGCCGCGCGCGGCGGCACGCCCGGGCAAACCGCAGAGCAGGTCCAGGAGGCCGACAACATCCACGGGCGGCGCGTGCTGACGGCATCCGCCCCGGTGGCGCCGCTCGGCTGGCAGATGTTCGTCGAGCTGCCGCTCGAGGAGGCCTATGCGCCGCTCTGGGCCTCGCTCCAGCGCCTGTCCATGATCCTGCTGGCGGCGCTGATCTTCGCCGTGCTCGCCGGCATGTTCCTGGCGCGTCGCATGGTCGGACCGATCCGGGTGCTCAGCACCGGCGCGGCCCGCATCGGCAGCGGCGACCTGGGTCAGCGCATCACCATCAAGACCGGCGACGAGTTGGAAGGACTTGCCGGCCAGTTCAACGAGATGGCTGGCCGCCTGCAGGAGTTCTATGCGGGGCTGGAACGCAAGGTGGAAGAGCGCACCAGCGAGCTGCAGTTGCGCACCGGCGAGCTCGATCAGTCGGTGCGCGAGCTGCGCGCGCTCGGCGAGGTGAGCCAGGCGGTGAACTCCACCCTCGACCTGGAGACCGTCCTCTCCACCATCGTCGCCCAGGCGGTTCCGCTCTCCGGCACCCCGGCCGGGGCGATCTACGTCACCGATCCGGAAACCGGCGAGTTCCAGCTGCGCGCAACCCACGGCATGAGCGAGGACCTGATCACCGAGCTGAGGCACCATGGCATCGGCCTGAAGGAAAGCGCGCTCGCACAGGCGGCAGCGCAGCGCAAGCCGGTGCAGATTGCCGACCTGAAGACCCAGCCGCCGTCGCCCGTGAACGACGTTCTTCTGCAAGCCGGCTTCCGCGCGCTGCTGGTCGTCCCCCTGCTCAGCCCCGACGGGATCATCGGCGCGCTGGTCGTGCGCAGGCGGGAGCCCGGCGAGTTCCCAAAATCCTCGGTCGACCTGCTGCAGACCTTCGGGGCGCAGTCGGTGCTGGCGATCCAGAATGCCCACCTGTTCGCCGAGGTCGAGGAAAAGGGCCGCCAGCTCGAGCTCGCGAGCCAGCACAAGTCGCAGTTCCTCGCCAACATGAGCCACGAGCTGCGCACGCCGCTCAACGCCATCATCGGCCTGACCGAGATGATGTTCACCAACCAGACGCGGTTCGGCACCGAGAAGGCGTCCGAGCCGCTGCGGCGCGTGCACCGTGCCGGCACCCACCTGCTCGGCCTCATCAACCAGGTGCTCGATCTGTCGAAGATCGAGGCCGGCAAGCTCGAGCTCAGCCCCGAGTCGACGAGCCTCGGGCCGCTGGTCGACGAGGTGATCGGCACGGCGCGCCAGCTCGCCGAGGGGAACAAGAACCGTCTCGTGATGGAGATGCCGAGCAACATCGCGCCGGTCATGATCGACCCGATGCGGCTGCGGCAGATCCTGCTCAATCTGCTCAGCAACGCCTGCAAGTTCACCAAGGAAGGCGAGGTCGCGCTGCGCGTGCGCAAGGTCTTGGACGGCCGCGCGAGCTGGATCGAGCTTGCCGTCACCGATACCGGCATCGGCATGACGCCGGAGCAGCAGGCCAAGCTGTTCGAGGAGTTCACCCAGGCCAACTCCTCGACCGCGCGCCGCTATGGCGGCACGGGCCTGGGCCTTGCCATCACCCGCAAGCTCGCCCGCATGATGGGCGGCGACGTGACGGTGACCAGCGAGGCCGGCAAGGGGTCGACCTTCACGGTGCGCCTGCCCGGCCCGACGGAGCCGGAGGGCGAGCCCGCGAGCGGCCCCGCCGAGGAGTCGGAGCCGCGCCGCTCCGGCTGCGTCCTGGTGATCGACGACGACCCGACCGCGCGCGAGCTCATCAGTCATCAGCTGCAGGCGGATGGCTTTTCCGTCGTCACCGCCGCCGGGGGGCTGGAGGGGCTCAAGCTCGCCCGCGAGGTGCGGCCGATCGCCATCACGCTCGACGTCATGATGCCTGACCTCGACGGCTGGTCGGTCCTCGCGGCGCTGCGCCAGGATCCGCAGCTGGCCGAGATCCCGGTCATCATGGTGACCATCATGGACGAGCATCGCCGCGGCATGGCGCTCGGCGCCGCCGGCTACCTGACCAAGCCGATCGACCATGAGAAGCTGACCGCGCTGGTCCAGCGCTTCCGTTCCCCGGCGCGCCGCACCCACGTTCTTGTGGTGGAGGACGATCCCGTTCAGCGCGAGCGCGTCCGCACCTGGCTCGAGCCGCAACAGTGGGTGGTGACCGAGGCGGCCAACGGCAAAGAAGCCCTGAGCTGCCTGCGCAAGCAAAAATCCGACCTCATTCTGCTCGATCTCATGATGCCCGAGATGGACGGCTTTCAATTGGCTGCCATCCTGCACAAGGATGCCGCGTGGCGCGACATTCCGGTCATCGTCGTCACCTCCATGGACCTCACCGCGGCGGACCGTGCGCGCCTCAATTCCGGCGTCGAGTCGGTGCTTGTGAAGGAGACGTTCCAGCCGGTCGATCTGGTCGAGCGCATCCGCCGCGCGGTGCGGCCGCAGGAGCAGCCGCTGGTCAGCGCGTAGGGTGGGCGAGGCGCGAGGTCAGCATCGAGGGCGTGGGCGAGCCGCTTGAGGCGGCGAGGGAAAATCGCACGGGCGCCTTGCTTCTCCGCTACGATTGCTTATCCGCCGCCTGCGCCGCCTGCTTCTGCGCAATGACGTCCTTGTTGTCCTCGATGATCCGCTCGAGCCGCGCCATGTTCTCCAGGAGGCGCTCGCTGGTGAGGCGGAGGAAATAGTAGCCGAACTCCGGATTCTGGAAGTAGAGCTCGAGCAGCTTGTCGTAAGTGATCGTCAACACCTGCCCGTCCTCGATGCATTCGACCGACTGGGTGCGCCGGTTGTTGGGCGAGAGGAAGCCGAGCTCGCCGAACACGCGTCCGGCCGGAAGCTCCATGCCGAGCTCGCTCACCAGGAACTTGCCCGAGACGATCATGAACATCTCGTGGGCTCGCTCCCCCTTGCGGAACAACACGTCATTCTTGCGGTGCCGACGCTGGACCATGTAGGGCTCGAGCCAGCTCATCGACAGGTCGCCCTCTGCCGAGCGCCTCGCCTTCTTCACCAACTTGAGCATCTGGTAGAGCCGGACGCTGTTGATCGGGAGCAACAGGAGATACAGGAAGAACGTGGTGATCGAGTTGGCGAGCGCGCCGTAGCCGATGAAGAACGCGTCGCCGACGATGCCGAAGACGCGCAGCGGAACGATCGTCCGCATCAGCAGGGTGGTGACGTAGAAGATCGCGCCGGCCAGCGCGAACGTGTTGGCGAGGTTGACATTGGCCATCGCCATGTCCATCAGCCGATCGACCACGGCCGCGAACGTGAGGTTGCCCGGATCGAGGCCGAGCGCAATCAGCAGCTTGTCGATCATGATGCACTTAGTAGGGTGGGCAAGATCGCCTCACGTTGACTCCCGCGTGGGCGAGCCGCCACAGCGGCGAGGGAAAGGCGCACACGCGATTTTGCTCACGCGGAGAGCTCGTGCATTGCGCCTTTGCCCACCCTACGGCGACACCACGGCTTCGGCCGGCGCACACCCCGCGCGGGTGCCCTGACAGCCCGACAGCGCATCCCGCACCGGCGCCGGAATCTGGATCAGCTCCTTTTCCTGGCTGCGCGACAGCGTCGACTGGATGTACCGCAACGCGACGGCATCCTTCATGATGGCCTTGAAACCGACGATCTGGTCCGGCGCCAGCATGTCCTTGGAAAAGAGCTCGTCGCGCACGCGCTGGGCCCCCTTTTCCGACACGCCCGCAAGCGCCGCGTAGTGCTTGAGCGCGGCCGGGTCCGCATACATCCACTCGATGGTCTCGCGATAGGCCTGCATGAATCGCGCGATGACGGGCTTGCGTTTTTCCAGGGTGGTGACATTGGTGATCAGCACGTTCACGGTCTTGTCGCGGATGCGGGGAACGTCGTTGGCCCGCGCGACAACCCGGATCTTGCCCTGCTCGAGCTCGTCGGCCCCGAACGGGGGCGCTGCCCAAGCGACATCGACGTGGTTCTGCGTGAGCTGGTTGAAGGTCGCGGCCGGGCTGCCGGTCGGCGCCAGCCTGGCCTTGATGCGGAACTGCTTCATGAAGTCGAGCGCGTCATAGTGGCTGGACGAGCCGTTGGTCGCGTAGGCGATGGTCCTGCCGACGATGTCCTTGACCGTGCGAATCGGCGAGCTCGCCAGCACGTACCAGAACTTGGCGTCGCCGGTCGTATTGGCCCCGATGATGCGCACGGGCGCGCCCCGGGAATAGGCGCGCAGGACGGACATGGCGCCAGCGTCCAGCCCGATGTCGACGCTGCCCGCTATGGCGCGCTGCTCGGTCGCGCCGGCGTCCTGCGTATAGGCGATGTCGAGCACGAGGCCGTGCTTCTTGAAGATGCCGGCCTGCTGCCCGAGCTCCGGTATCGCCAATTCCCAGGCCCCGCGCTGGGCGGCGGCGACTTTCAGAGTCTCCTCGGCGAAGGCCGCCGGCGCCAGGAGCAGGAGCGCCGTTCCGGCCACGATAGCGCGACACAGATTGCTTGGATGCGTCATGGGTTGCCTTCCCTTTTCGCCACAACATAGCGCAATTCGCGCGGCCTGGCTCGCGCGAAAGTGCCGGACCGCATGGGCCTGGGGAACTTTTTCGCCGGCCGCCGGCCGTACCGCCCCTGTCACATGATCGAGCCGCCCTTTCGGGCAGACTTATGGCATCCCCGCTGCGGGCTCGTCCTTAAGCCGCCCTAAATCGTTCTGATTTCTCCTGATGCTTTATCCTGGTGCGCGCCGCGCGGCGATATTCTCCGGCTATGAGCGAATTCTGCGTGTAATGACAGGGCCGTGCTGGCAAGCGCGACCGCGCGCCGCTATTCTGTGGTAAGGCGCGTGCCTCCGATCAGCGCGGTCCCGCCCGCACGCACGCTTCGACGGCTCTGGTAGGGGAGAGGTGTGGCCTTGGAGGAAACCGACGCTCCGGCAATCCTCATTGTCGACGACAACGAGGATAATCGGTACACGCTGCAATTGCTGCTGGAGACCGACGGCCATACGCGCATCGCCACCGCCTCGGGCGGGCTTGAGGCGTTGGCGATGCTGGAAAAGGAAAAATACAGCCTGGTCCTGCTCGACATGATGATGCCGGATCTCAACGGCGACGAGGTCCTCAAGGTCATCAAGGGCAATCCGGACACCCGCGACGTGTCGGTCGTGGTGCTGAGCGCCGATACCGATACCGAGCGGGTCTCGAAATGCATCGAGATCGGCGCCGACGATTATCTGCCGAAGCCGTTCAATCCGACCATCCTGCGCGCCCGCATCTCGTCCGAGCTGCGCAAGCGCTCGCTGCGCGCGCTGGAAAGCGAGTATTTCGAGAAGATCGAGCAGGAGAAGAAGCATTCGGAAGCGCTCCTGCGCAACATCCTGCCTCCCGAGATCGCCGTTCGGCTGCGCAAGGGGGAGACCAATATTGCGGATCATTTCGAGGATGCCACCATCATCTTCACCGATATCGTCGGCTTCACCAGGATCACGGCGCGCATGAAGCCGTTCGAGATCGTGGCCTGTCTCAACCGTCTGTTCAGCGAGTTCGACCGCCTGGCCGACGACGTCGGCGGCGAGAAGATCAAGACGATCGGCGACGCCTACATGGCGGCGGTCGGGCTGCCCACGCCGCGGCGCAATCACGCCAAGGTCGCGACCGCGCTCGCGCTCGACTTCGTGGCGGCGGCCCAGCGTCTGCAATCGAGCCTGCCGGTGCCGTTTCCGATCCGCGTCGGCGTCCACTCCGGGCCGGTCATGGCCGGCGTGATCGGCACGCAGAAATTCGCCTACGACGTCTGGGGCGACACGGTGAACATTGCCTCGCGCATCGAAGCCGGCGGCCAGCCGAACCGGGTGCTCATCTCGGCGGTGACCGCCAAGGGATTGGAGAAGGACTTCAAGCTCGACGGGCCGCACCAGATCGAGACCAAGGAGAAGCGCCTGATCGAGGCGTTCTTCGTCAGCCGGTAACCTGAGTGGTGGCAAGACCGTGCCCAAGTCCCTGCTCCGGGAGGGGACGCGGCTGTGCCGGGTGAAGCGAGGGATCCGGCGCGATCCCGGCATTCCTGAAAATCGGAAAAATAGTTTGCCGAGCCTCTTGACAATATTCCCAAACTAGTTCTTTACTCCCATCCATCCCGGCTCACCGAGGGCGTCCTCCGGAGACACACGAAGGCGGAGCGGGGAGCGGCAGCGACGATCGGTTCATCATCGGTCGCAGCCGCCGCGGTGGAGCGCCGCGAGGGCGCGCGCGCCTACGTCACTGGCGCGCGGGGACACCCTCGCAAGGTGTTCCGGCGTGTCCCTTCCCGCCTCGCAAACGGGGAGGGGGACAAACACGCCACGGGTGCGGCGTTCCGCACCAGCGCCCTCGCGGCGCTCCGCTCCCTCAGGATTATCCTGAGGGCGTTATCCTGAGGTGCTCGAGCGCGTAGCGGTCGAGCCTCGAAGGACGCGAAGCCCGGCTCGAAACGGTCACCAAAAATGACCGCCGGGAGGGGCGGAGCGTTGGCTGTATGACATCGTGAATCAGGAGGATGCTGGCAGCCACGCCATGCATCGTAGGGGCGACCCTTGTGGTCGCCCGCTCTCTGGCAATGCCCTGAAGGGGTAGGGGCCCACCTCGCGATTCAGAACAATTCAGAACGGACCCAAGGACTGCGGCGCGCCATCGCGGCACAATCCCAGCTGCACAATGACGCAATCCGGGTGGTCATACGATGTCCTTCGTGAAAAAGACGGCTCTGGTGAACCTGCGCATGCCGCCGTCGCTCAAGGCGGCCGCCCAGAAGGCGGCGGCCGAGGATCGACGCTCGCTTACCTCTTTGATCGAGAAGCTGCTGGTCGACTATCTGCGCACAGCGTCGTGCCCGGAACGGGACGGCCTCCCGCCGCGCGATGCCGAGCCTTCGGTACCGCCCCGCTTCCAGCCCGGCCGGTTGCACGATCCCCGAGGCGGGCCGGTCGTGGTGGGGCGATCTTCCGCACAGGGCTCGGCGGAGCGAAACCCCGGTCATCGGTCGTACGGATGAGACGTTTGGATTAAGTCATTCGCGACGGCTATGAGGCGCCAAGCTAGCCTCGGTGGGCGTCGCGCTGGCGGTCGATTGGGGGGTGTATGAGGTCGCGGGTCTTCGCCGGAATCGCCGCTCCGCGACGGGTCGCGTTCCCATGACCAAGCACACCAGGAAGCGAGGCTCCAAGGCTGCCGCCCGGTCGCGGCGACCCGCGGCGCGCACCGCGCCAAAGCCGCGCTCTGCGCCAAAGCCGCGCTCTGCGCCCAAGTCTGCCATCTCCGCCTCGGACAAAAAGAAAATTGCCCGGCTCACCCGCGACCTCACCGAGGCGCGCAAGCAGCAGACCGCCACCGCCGACGTGCTCAAGGTCATTAGCCGCTCGGCCTTCGACCTGCAGGCCGTGCTCGACACGCTGGTCGAATCGGCGGCCCGACTTTGCCGCGCCGACATGGCGGCCATCCGGATCGCCCGTGAGGGCGTGTACGACCACGCTGCAAGCTATGGGTTCACGCCCGAGCGCACGGCGTACATGAGGCAGCACTCGGTGCGGCCGGATCGCTCGTCGATCGTCGGGCGCGTCGTGCTCGAGGGAGCCGCGGTGCAAGTGGCCGACGTTCTCGCCGATCCGGACTACAGGATGGCGGACCAGCAGCGCACGGTGCTCGGCATTCCGCTGCTGCGCGAGGGGAGCCCGATCGGTGTCATCGTGCTGATGCGCAAGACGGTCCAGCCGTTCACCGAGAAGCAGATCGAGCTGGTGACCACGTTCGCCGACCAGGCGGTGATCGCGATCGAGAACGTGCGCCTGTTCGAGGCCGAGCAGGAGCGCACGGCCGAGCTCAGCGAGTCGCTGGAGCAGCAGACGGCGACCTCCGAGGTGCTGGGCGTCATCTCCAGCTCGCCCGGCGAGCTCGAACCCGTGTTCAACGCCATGCTGGCGAATGCGGTGCGGATTTGCCAAGCCAGCTTCGGAGCATTGTCCCTCTACGAGGGCGACATGTTCAGGCGGGTTGCCACGCATAACGCGCCGCGGGCATTTGTCAATTTCTCCGAAAGAGATCCGATTATTCCGCGGTCAGCTCGCGTCCTGTACCGCCTCCCTGAGACAAAGCAACTCATTCATATCCCCGACATGGGTGTCGAGGATGCTGAAGAGCCGATTGCCAAATTCGGCGGTGCAAGGACTCTTCTGATCGTGCCGATGCTCAAGGAGAATAAGCTCATCGGCGCAATTGGCATTTACCGCCAGGAGGTTCGCCCCTTCACGGAGAAGCAGCTCGCATTGGTGACGAGCTTTGCGCATCAGGCCGTCATCGCCATCGAGAACGTCCGGCTGCTCAGCGAGCTGCGCCAGCGCACCGACGATCTGAGCGAGTCCCTGCAGCAGCAGACCGCCACCGCCGAGGTGCTCCGCATCATCAGCCGCTCGACCTTCGATCTCCAGTCGGTGCTGCAGACGCTGGTCGAATCGGCGGCCCGGCTGTGCGATGCCGACAAGGCGACGATCACGCGGCAACGAGACGGAAAATTCTTTCGCGCCGAATCCTACGGTTTTTCTCCGGAATTCATGGAGTACGTCAAAGATCTTCCGGTCGAGCCGGAACCCGGGACTGCTACGGGGCGGGCCCTGCTCGAAAGCAGGGTCATTCAGATTGCGGACGTGCTGGCCGATCCGAATTACACCTGGAAGGAGGCGCGCAGGCTGGGCGGCTATCGCACCATCCTCGGCGTTCCGATGCTGCGTGAGGGCGTGCCGATCGGCGTCCTCGCGTTGACGCGCTCGGAGGTAAAGCCGTTCACCGATCGGGAGATGGATCTCGTCTCGATGTTCGCCGACCAGGCGGCGATCGCGATCGAGAACGTGCGGCTGTTCGACGAGATTCAGGACAAGAACCGCCAGCTCGAGATGGCGAGCCACCACAAGTCGCAGTTCGTCGCCAACATGAGTCATGAGCTGCGCACGCCGCTCAACGCCATCATCGGCCTGACCGAGATGATGTTCACCAACGCGGCGCGCTTCGGCACCGAGAAGGCCACCGAGCCGCTGCGCCGCGTGCATCGCGCCGCCACCCATCTGCTCGGCCTGATCAATCAGGTGCTCGACCTCTCCAAGATCGAAGCCGGCAAGCTCGAGCTCAGCCCCGAGATGGTGAATCTTTCTCCGCTCGTCGACGACGTGGTCGGCACGGCGCGCCAGCTTGCCGAGCAGAACAAGAACCGGCTGGTGGTGGAGGCGGCCCCGGGCCTCGGCTCGCTGCTGGTCGATCCCATGCGGCTTCGGCAGATCCTGCTCAATCTGCTCAGCAACGCCTGCAAGTTCACCAAGGACGGCGAGGTCGCGCTGCGCGTCCGCACCGTGGCGGACGGCCGCCGCTGGATCGAGTTCGCCGTTTCCGACACCGGCGTCGGCATGACTCCCGAGCAGCAGGCGAAGCTGTTCGAGGACTTCACCCAGGCCGACGCCTCGACGGCGCGCCGCTTCGGCGGCACCGGCTTGGGCCTCGCGATCACCCGCCGGCTGGCGCGAATGATGGATGGCGACGTGACCGTAGCGAGCGAGCCCGGCAAGGGCTCGACCTTCACGGTGCGCCTGCCGGGCGCCGCAGAGCCGCAAATAGCCACCGCCGGGCCGAAGACCGACGGCGTTCGCCGCGCTGCCTCGGACCGCATCCTGGTGATCGACGACGATGCGACCGCACGCGAGCTGATCGGCCATCAGCTCGAGGCAGAAGGCTTCTCGGTGGTGATGGCCGGCGGCGGGCTCGAAGGACTCCGGCTCGCCCGCGAGTTGCGGCCGACCGCCATCACCCTCGACGTCAACATGCCCGACCTCGACGGCTGGTCGGTGCTGGCGGCGCTGCGCCAGGATGCCGAGCTCTCCGAAATTCCCGTGCTCATGGTCACGATCCTCGACGAGCAGCGCCGCGGCATGGCGCTGGGCGCTGCCGGGTACCTCACGAAGCCGATCAACCGCGAGCGGCTCCATGCTCTGGTTGACCGGTTTCGCTCGTCGGCCCGCCCTACGCGCATTCTCGTCGTCGAGGACGATCCGATCCAGCGCGAGCGTGCCCGCGCCTGGCTGGAGCCGCAGCAATGGACGGTGACGGAGGCGGCCAACGGGCGCGAGGCGCTGGCGAGCCTCGGTAAGCAGAAACCGGATCTGATCCTGCTCGATCTCATGATGCCGGAGATGGATGGATTCCAGCTGGTGGCGGTCTTGCAGAACGAGGCCCAATGGCGCGACATTCCGGTGATCGTCGTCACCGCCATGGATTTGACGGCGGCAGACCGTGCGCGGCTCAATTCGGGCATCGAATCGGTGCTGGTGAAGAACATGTTCCAATCGGCGGAACTGGTTAACCGCATCCGCCGGCTGGTGCGGCCGGACTCCCCAGTCCCGGCCCGAACTGTGCAATAATAGAGCCGCCAACCATTGGGGGCGTCGTGACCAGGATCCTCTACGTCGAAGACAACGACGACAACGTGTACATGCTCAAGATGCGCCTCGAGCTCACCGACGAGTTCGAGGTCCTGGTGGCCGAGGACGGCGAGCGCGGCTGCGACATGGCCGCCCAGGAGAAGCCGGACCTGATCCTCATGGACCTGGAGCTTCCCGGCGTTGACGGCTGGGAGGCGACGCGCCGGCTCAAGGCCAACCCGGAGACCTGCGCCATCCCGGTGATCGCGCTCTCCGCCCATGCGCTCGCCGGCTCGCGCGAGAAGGCGCTCGCCGCCGGCTGCGACGAGTTCGACACCAAGCCGGTGGAGTTCGAGCGTCTCCTGGGCAAGGTCCGGAAATTGTTGGGGCAATAGGGGCGGCTCGTTACCCTGAGGCGCTCGTCGCATTCTTCACGCGCCGAGCCTCGAAGGGGAGCCGCCCGCCGTCGCTTGTTGGCAAGCGGCGAAGAATGGGGAGATTTGCAAGAATGAGACGAGTTTTGCTCGTTGTCGCGTGTGCCCTGTTGGCGAGCATTGACGCGGCGCCGGCGCAGACCTGGCCGATACGCCCCGTGACCTTGATCGTCCCGTTCGGCGCTGGCGGCCCGGTCGATACGCTGGCGCGCGCCTTGAGCGATGCGATGCGCGCGTCGCTCGGCCAGCCGGTGCTGATCGAGAACGTGACCGGCGCGTCCGGCACGATCGGGGTCGGCCGCGCCGTGCGGGCAGCGCCCGACGGCTACACGGTGAGCATCGGCAACTGGCCCTCGCACGTGGTCAACGGCGCGACCTATCAGCTGAGCTACGACGTGCTCACGGATTTCGAGCCGGTGGCGCGGCTGCCGAGCAACCCCTACGTGGTGGTCGCCCGCAAGGACCTGCCCGCCGCCGACCTCAAGGAGCTCGTCGCCTGGCTCAAGGCCAATTCCGCCAAGGCAACCCAGGGCACCGCCGGCCCCGGCTCCGGCCAGCATGTCAGCGGCGTCTATTTCCAGAACGTCACCGGCACCAGCTTCCAGTTCGTGCCGTATCGCGCCGGTTCCTCCGAGATCATGCGCGATCTCGTTGCCGGCCACATCGACCTCACCTTCGACCAGGCGATCACCGCGCTGCCGCACATCCGAGCCAAGAACGTGAAGGCCTATGCGGTCACCTCCGCCAAGCGGCTCGGCGCGGCGCCCGACATCCCGACGGTCGACGAGGCCGGCGCACCGGGCGTCTACATCTCCACCTGGTACGGCCTGTGGGTGCCCAAGGGCACGCCTCCCGAGGCGATCCAGAAGCTCACCAAGGCTGCCATGGACGCGCTGGCCGACCCTACCGTGCGGGCGCGGCTCGCCACGCTCGGACAGGAGATCCCACCGCCCGAGCAGCAGACCGCGGCGGCGCTCGCCGCCCACCACAAGGCCGAGATCGAGAAATGGTGGCCGCTGATCAAGGCCGCCAACATCAAGTCCGAATGAGCCATATGATGCCTCTCTCCTTATCCCTCCGGCTTGCGGGGGAGGATCAGGGAGGGGGCGAGGTTACCGGTGGAGCGCGAATTTGGACCTCATCATCCGCAACGTCCGTCTTGCCGACCGCACGCCGGCCGAGCCCATGGATATCGGCGTCGCCGGCGGCCGCATCGCGGCCATCGAGCGCAACCTTGCGGCCGACGCGCCGATCTATGACGGCAGGGGACGGCTCGCCTGCCCGGGACTGATCGAGACCCACATCCATCTCGACAAGTCGCGCATCATCGACCGCTGCGCCCCGCAGGAGCGCCGCACGTTGAGCCCGGTCAAGGGCGTCACGCCGCTCAAGAAGGACATGTCGGTCGAGGACGTGCGGGCGCGCGCCGAGCGCACGCTGACGCAATGCATCCTGCACGGCACGACCCGCATGCGCACCCAGGTCGAGGTCGATCCCGGCATCGGCATGCGCGGCTTCGAGGGCGTGCAGTCGCTGATCGCCGATTACAGGTGGGCGATCGACATCGAGATTTGCGTGTTCCCGCAGGAGGGCCTGATCTCATATCCGGGCACCGAAGAACTGGTGATCGAGGGGCTCCGGCGCGGCGCCAAGGTGGTCGGCGGCGCCCCGCGTTACGACGCCGACCCGGCCGGCCAGATCCGCCGCATCTTCGAGCTCGCGCGCGAGTTCGACGTCGACGTCGACATCCATCTCGATGTCGGCCCGACGCCCGATCAGCTCAACGTCCACCTGGTGCGCGAGCTCACCGAGCAATACAAACGTGGGGGTCGCGTCACCGTCGGCCACATGGCGAAGCTCTCGCTGATGCCGCCGGCCGAGGTCGCGGCGCTCGCCCGCAGCCTTGCCGATACCGGGGTCGCCGTCACCGTGCTGCCGACCACCGACCTGTTCCTGATGGGGCGCGACCGCGACCATACGGTGCCGCGCGGCGTCGCCGACGCCAACCTCATGTGCGAGCACGGCGTCAACTGCTCGCTCTCCTCCAACAACATCCTCAACCCGGCGACGCCGTACGGCGACTGCTCGCTGATTCGCATGGCGAACCTCTACGCCAACGTGCTGCAGCTCGATCGCCCGGGAGAGATCCGCACCTGCTTCGACATGCTTACCGAGCGTTCGGCGCGGCTGATGAACCTGACCGACTACGGCATCGCGGTCGGCCGTCCGGCCGACGTCGTGATCATCGATGCCGAGACGCCCGAGCAGGCGATCGCCGAGATCGCCCAGCCGCTCGCCGTCTTCAAGCATGGAAGACAGACAGTGAAATGGGACGCCCCGGTGCTGCTGCGGCCCCTTCCGGCCTCAGGATGAGGCCGGAAACAATTACCCAATCGCCTGCATCTGTCCGCCGACCGGGATCTGCGGCGCCGTCTTGTTGTCGGTGATCACGATGTCGTATTTCGCACCGTCGCGCAGGCGCCACTGGCCGCCCACCAGCGGCGTCTTGGCGACGTTCTTCTGCGCGAACGGCGGGAGGTTGGCCCCGCTCCAGGCGATCGGCCCGACGATCGTGTCGAGCTTGGTCGCCGCGACCGCCGCCACGATCGCCTTGGCGTCGCCCTTGTCGGCTGAGCGCTTGAGCGCGTCGACCGCGACCTCGAACAACGCGTGCACGAATCCGATCGGCTGCGTCCACTGCTTCCTTGTCGCCTGCTCGTAGGCCGCGGCGATCTCCTTCGCCGACTGGCCGGTCAGCGACGAGCGGAACGGATGCGTGGGCGACCACCACACCTCGGACGACAAATTGTTGCCATTGGCGCCGAGCGCCTCGACGGCGACCGGAAACAACAGCGCCTTGCCGACGGAGGCGACCTTCGGTCGGAACCCCTGCTGGCGCGCCTGGTTCCAGAACGTGGTGAAGTCGGGCGGCAGCACCACGCCGGTGACGATCTCGCAGGACTCACGTTTGAAGGCGGAGATCTGGGCGGTGAAATTGTCGGTGAGGTTCTGGTAGCGGCCCGGGTCGGTGAGCCGGTAGCCGAGCTTGTCGAGCACCGGCGGAAAGCCGACCTGCTTGTCGCCCCAGGCATTGCCGTCGCTGTCGTTGGGGAACAGGCCGCCCACCGCCTTGTTGGTCGCGACCTGGCCCCACATGTTGGTGAACACCGCGATCACGTCCTCCAGGCCCCAGAAGAAGTGATAGGTGTAATTGAACGGCTTCCACGAGGTGGGCTCGCGTGGGTTCTGCTGGCGGCCGATGAAATAGGGCTGCCATGGCGCGACCGAGGAGATGCACGGCGTCTCCTCGAGCTCGCACTGGGTCGCTACCGGATTGGTGGTCTCCGGCGTCGATGCGACCAGCATGAGGTCGATCTTGTTGGCGAGGATCAGTTCCTTCGCCACGTCGGCGGCGCGGCTCGGATTCGACTGGCTGTCCTTCACGGCGACTTCGATCGCATAGGTCTCGTTGCCGACCTTGATGCCGCCCTTCACCGTGTTGAGGAAATTGGCGATGACGAAATTGTCGGCCTCGGCGAACGCCGCCAGCGGGCCGGTCTGCGGGCTGACATAGCCGAGCTTGAGCGTCCTCGCTGCGCGCACCGCCGGCGCGAGCACCGGCGTGAGGGCAAGCGCGCCGGCCGAGCCCGTGATGAAGGTGCGGCGACTCAGTCCGGCTGACGCGGATCGCAACTGCGACATGGGCTCCTCCCGAGCGATAACGCACTGGCCCACATCGCGGGCGGCGCTTTCGGCGGCGTCTTGCCAGGGTGCCGATACGCTCTTATCGTCGTTCGCAAGTTGTACAAATGTTCGATAAACGAACAACCGGGAGGGCGCAATGGCGGGCAAGACGAAGCCGGGCAAGAAAGCGCAGACCAGCCGTCCGGCAGCCGTCCCCGCTCACCCGGCCGCCGCCGCAGCGATGCGCGCGAGCGCGCCG
This sequence comes from uncultured Alphaproteobacteria bacterium, assembly GCA_963777755.1. Classification (GTDB taxonomy): domain Bacteria; phylum Pseudomonadota; class Alphaproteobacteria; order Rhizobiales; family Xanthobacteraceae; genus DATFWC01. Next base: position 420,929 of record CAVZSC010000030.1, on the reverse strand, counting down.
CAGACCGGCGCCGAATATCTCGCTTCGCTCAGCGACGAGCGCGAAGTCTTCATCTACGGCGAGCGGGTCAAGGACGTGACCCGGCATCCCGCCTTCCGCAATACCGCGCGCATGGTGGCGCGCCTCTACGATGCCCTGCACGACCCGGCGCGCCGGGAGAAGATCCTGCTGCCGACCGACACCGGCAGCGGCGGGATGACCCACGCGTTCTTCAAAGCGCCCAAGTCGCTGGAGGAAACGATCGCCGGGCGCGACGCCATCGCCGAATGGGCGAAGCTCACCTACGGCTGGCTCGGGCGCGCGCCCGACTACAAGGCGGCGTTCCTGGCCACGCTCGGCGCCAACGCGGATTTCTACGATCCCTATCAGGCGAACGCGCGGCACTGGTACACGTTCTGCCAGGAGCGCGTGCCGTTCATCAATCACGCCATCATCCATCCGCCGATCGATCGCGACCGGCCGCCCAACGAGGTGGGCGACGTCTGTTGCCACGTCGAGAAGGAGACCGACGCCGGCATCGTCGTATCCGGCGCCAAGGTGGTGGCGACCGGCTCGGTGCTGACCAACTACACCTTCATCGCCCACCACGGCCTGATCCCCGTGCAGGACAAGAAATTCGCGGTCGTGTTCATGATCCCGACCAATGCGCGCGGCGTGAAATTCATCTGCCGCACCTCGTACGAGATGACGTCGACCGCGATGGGCAGCCCGTTCGACTATCCGCTGTCGAGCCGCATCGACGAGAACGACGCGGTGTTCATTCTCGACAAGGTGCTGGTCCCCTGGGAGAACGTGTTCGTCTACGGCGACATGGACAAGGCCAACAATTTCTTCCCGCGCACCGGCTTCCTGCCGCGCTTCGTCGTGCACGGCTGCACGCGGCTCGCCGTGAAGCTCGATTTCATCGCCGGGCTGCTGCTCAAGGCGGTGGAGGCCGCCGGCACCAAGGACTATCGCGGCGTGCAGGCCAATGTCGGCGAGGTGATCGCCTGGCGCAACCTGTTCTGGGCGCTGTCCGACGCCATGGTGCGCAATCCCAAGCCGTGGATCGGCGACTACCTGCTGCCCAACATGGAGCCGGGCAACGCCTATGCGATCATTGCCACGATCGCCTACACCAAGATCAAGTACATCATCGAGCAGACGGTCGCCTCGGGGCTGATCTACCTCAATTCGCACGCCCGCGACTTCAAGAACCCGGAGATCCGGCCCTATCTGGATCGCTACCTGCGCGGCTCTAACGGCTACAAGGCGGAAGAACGGGTGAAGCTGCTCAAGCTCCTGTGGGATTGCCTCGCCACCGAGTTCGGCGGCCGCCACGAACTGTACGAGATCAACTACGGCGGCTCGACCGAAGAGATCCGCCGCTACTGCCTGTTCGGCGCTCAGGCGTCGGGCGCGGCCGACCGCTTCAAGGGCTTCGCCGAGCAGTGCATGGCCGAGTACGATCTCGACGGCTGGACCGTCCCCGACCTCACCGATCCCGGCGCGCTGAGCTACCACGTCATGCGCGGCGCGTCGTGAAATGCAACGCCGGCGTGTCCGGTCGCGTGGACGAGGGCTGAGGTTTCGGTATTGCAGCCCGGCATCGGGTCCCTCTCGTCATGGCGACTTTCGCACCATACCATCACCGAAATCGACCGGAGGGGGATGCCTGTGATTGCCAGACTTGTTGCTGCGCTTTTCGCTGCCGGGGTATTCGCCGCCCCGTTCGCCGCGCAGGCGCAGCAATATCCCGACCGTCAGGTGAGGATCGTCGTCCCCTACACGGCGGGCGGCGCAACCGACGCGGTGGCGCGCGCGGTTGCCCAGCAGCTCTCCGAGCTGTGGAAGCAGCCGGTCATCGTCGAGAACAAGGCCGGCGCCGGCGCCTCGCTCGGCGCCGACTTCGTGGCCAAGTCGACGCCCGACGGTTACACGCTGTTGTTTTCCGATTCCTCGCCGTTCGTGATCAACCCGCACATCTACGAGAAGCTTCCCTTCGATCCGCTGAAGGATCTGGAGCCGGTCGCGCTCGGCGTCCGCCTCGCTCCGGCGCTCGCGGTCAGCAACCAGGCGCCGGGCCGCAATGTGTCAGAGCTCCTCGCCCATGCGCGCGCCAATCCCGACAAGCTCACCTATGCGTCGCCCGGCGTCGGCAACTACACGCACGTCGCGTTCGAGTACCTCAAGCACATGGCGGGCGTGAAGATCGTGCACGTGCCCTATCGCGGGACCAACCAGGTCATGCCCGATCTGCTCTCCGGTCGCGTCGACATGTACCTCGTGACGATCAGCGTGTTCGAGCAGTACGAGAAGGAAGGCAAGCTGCGGATACTTGCGCTCGCCACCGACAAGCGCCTGCCGCAACGGCCCGACCTCCCGACCATCGGCGAGACCGTTCCGGGCTATTCGATCGACGTCTGGTTCGGCATGGCGGCTCCCGCCGGCACGCCGGTGGCGATCGTCGACAAGATCAACGCCGATGTCAGGAAGGTCCTGCACGCAAAGAGCTTCCAGGACAGCTTCATCGTGCCGCAGTCGTACCAGGCGGGCGATCTCAGCCGTCAGCAATTCGCCGAGATGATCCGGTCGCAGTTCGAGAAGTGGCGCGAGCTGGTGAAGATTTCCGGCGCCAAGGCGCAATAGCTCGGCACGCGCGTGGCGATGGTGCGCGACTCCTTGGGAACCGTCATCCTGAGCTGGCCGCGCGCTGATCTCGGGTTCACCCGGACTCGGAGTATACGCGCGGCCCTCGAAGGATGAGCAGCCCCGACCGTGCAGCCTTCCATCCTTCGAGGCTCGGCGCACGAAGGGTGCGCCGAGCACCTCAGGATGACGTGAACAGATTTCGTGCCCTACTTCCCCGGCTCGGCATCGATCAGGATGAAGGCGAGCCGGCAAACCTTGTCGCTGCGGTTCGACCAGGCGTGTCCGGTGCCGCGCTGCACCAGGACGTCGCCCTGTTTCATCAGCACTTCGTCGTCGTCGAGCACCGCCCAGATCTCGCCCTCCAGGACGATCGCGTAATCGACCGTGTCGGTCTGGTGGAACATGATGTGCCGCTTGCGGCCCTCCTCGGTCACGTTGACCCCGTGCCGTCCGATCTGCACGTCGTCCGGATTGCCGAGTTCGCGGTCGGGCGGGAAGTCGGTGATGCGGAACACCGTGCCGCCGCGCTGCTGCGGCGCCGTCGGGATGCGCAAGCTCGCCGGAGCCATGTCCTCGTTGCCCGCGAACGAGGCCGGTGCCGACGTCGTGCGCCAGATCAGGTTGGTGTGCATGGCGGGTGAAGCCATTGCCGGATGCGCGCACGGCGCCGGTCCGTCCATCAGGAAGACGGAGCGGCCGGCCGCATTGTGACCGGTGACGATGCGGCGAACGGGTTTTGGCAAGTCGGCCTCCTTGTGGGCGTCGGCTCTTATCTCTTCGACTATAGGTACGGGTCGATCGCAAGAAAACGAAGCGCAGATTGCGCGGCATCTACCCTTCGCGCCGCGTCAAGAAACGAATTCGAATGGATTGAAAGCGGATACGCCGAGATTCGCGACGTCGGCTAAATTGCGAGTCGCGAGTGTCATGCCATTGACTTTGGCGGTAGCAGCAATCAGTGCATCGATTGTGGAAACGGGCCGCTGGGCGCTCATTCGACCCCATTCGTCGGCAACGGCCTGATCCACAGGAAGAATGCGCTCGGTAAAGGAGTTGAGCAGCGTCGCCAGCCAGCGGTCGAGCGCACCTGACTGAGCCGGATCGCGTACCCTCAAGCGCTCCACTCCCCTGCGAATTTCCCCGAGCACGAGAACGCTAAGATAGACATCTGCGTCGTCAATGGACACATACCAAGCCGCCACATTGGCATCGCATCTTGCTCCTTTGCGGATCTCGGAGATGACATTTGTATCGATCAAGTAGCTCACAACGTCACATCTCGTCCAAGATCGCGCTCGCGCGTGAGGTCGACACCTTCGAGTGGGGCAGACGCCAGAAATGCTTTGAATCCCACTGCCTTGTCTCCGCCAAACCGCTCGCGCAGCAAAGCACGTGCCTCGGTGGCGCGCGACGGGTCGGCAAGTGCCCTTGCGACGCCACGAACAAGCGGCGCGTCACCTTTGGGCACATGGACCTCGACACGGACGACGCCCCGTCGTTTCAGGCGGCGGCGAAAGGACGTCACACTGTTTCGGCGGACGCTTGGCAAGGTAACCTCCGTGATTTCCGGAAATATATCCGGAAGTCACGCGAGGAGCAACCCCGCCATCTTCACTTCGCGTCGTGGAAGATGATGCCGACCGTATGGCGCTGGCCGGAATGCAGCCGGCTCACGCCATGGCGCATGTTGACCCGATAGGTCCCGCGCGTGCCCTGCATCGGGCGATGGTGCACCGGGAAGATCACCGCCTCGCCCTGCGCCAGGCTCACCACCTCGGCGCGCGACTGCATGCGCGGCCGCTGCTCGGTCAGCACGAACGTGCCGCCCGTGAAGTCGCGCCCGGGATGCGACAGCAGGATGGTGACCTGCAGCGGGAACACGTGCTCGCCATAGAGGTCCTGGTGCAGACAGTTGTAGTCGCCCGGACCGTAACGCAGCAGCAACGGCGTCGGCTTCGTCTGCCCCGCCTGGTGGCAGCGCCGCAGGAACGCGCCAAGCTCGCCCGGATAGGAGACCTCGACGCCCATCGCCTCGTTCCAGCGGTTGGCGATCTCCGCGAGCGGCGGATAGAGCGCGGCCCTTAAGCCCGCGATGATCCCCGGCAGCGGGTTGGCGAAATACTTGTACTCGCCGCGCCCGAAACCGTGCCGCGCCATGATCACGCGGCTGCGAAACCGCGCGTCGTCGTCGTAACACGCGGCGAGCGCCGCGCATTCGTCGGGGGTCAGCAGCGCCCCGGTGGTGGCGGCGCCATGCTGGTCGAGCGCCGCCGCCATGCTAGTCCAATCGAGCGCAGCCACGCGCTCGCCGATGTCGGCCGCCACGCTCGTGGCGGCCGGACGTCGCGCCTGCATCGACCGGGTCATGACGCGCTCTCCCGCGTCAGCAGCGCGCGCTTGCGCTCGACGCCCCAACGGTAGCCCGACAGCGACCCGTCGCGCCGCACCACGCGGTGACACGGGATCGCGACCGCGATCTCGTTCGCCGCGCAGGCCTGGGCGACCGCCCGCACCGCTTTCGGCTGGCCGATACGCGCGGCGATCTCGGCGTAGCTCGCGGTCGATCCCGCCGGGATGTCGCGCAAGGCTCGCCATACCTGCTGCTGGAACGCGGTGCCGCGCACGTCGAGCGGCAGGTCGTGTCCCTGCGCCGGCGTTTCGATCAAGCCGACGACGCGAGCGACCAGCTGCTCGAATCGCGCATCGCCGCCGATCAGCTGCGCTTTGGGGAAGCGATCCTGCAGGGTACGCAGCAGGGCGTCCGGATCCTCGCCGAACTGGATCGCGCACACGCCCTTCTCCGAAGCCGCCACCAGGATGGCGCCGAGCGACGACTGGCCGACCGCGAAGCGGATCGTGGTGCCGGCGCCGCCGGCGCGGAACTCGCTCGGCGTCATGCCGAGGAGCTCGGAGGAGGCCGCATAGAAACGCCCGTTCGAATTGAAGCCCGCCTCGTAGATCGCCTCGGTCACGGTTCCGCTGCGCACGAGCTTCGCCCGCACGCGCTTCCCCCGATGGGCGTCCGCATAGGCCTTGGGCGTCACGCCGGTGGCCGCCTTGAACACGCGGTGGAAGTGGAAGCGGCTCAGCCCCGCCGCCTGCGCCAGCGCATCGAGGCTTGGCATCTCCTCCGCGTCCTCGATCATGCGGCAGGCGTTCGCCACCAGGACGGCCTGCCGTTCCGCGAGTCCCGCTTCGTTCGGCCGGCAGCGTTTGCACGGCCGGAAGCCGGCGCGTTCCGCCTCCGCCGGGCTCGCGTGGAAGCTCACGTTCTCGCGACGCGGCAGCCGCGCCGCGCACGACGGCCGACAATAGACCCCGGTCGTCAGCACCGAGTAGTAGAACGTGCCGTCGGCCGCGCGATCGCGTTGCCGCACCGCGTCCCAGCGGGCTTCGTCGGTGACGAATTGCGGCATCGGCCGCGCCGCCTCTACCGTATTCATGCCCAATGATAACATGGTCATGCTCCTTCGGGTTCGGATGAATCCTCGCATACGATCCATCTCCTGCCGGGCAACTTAAGTATCGCCGGGCCGCAAGCACTCCGCTCCTTGCTGTCGAATTCGAGATATCGGCCACCTAAATGATCCGCCGTAGCAGACAGGCACCCGCTCGCGATTTTGCCCACCCTGCAGCTCAGCGGAAATCACGCCACCCGGTTTGGCGAATTCGAGCGCAAGGACCAGAGTGCTGGCGCCGCCACTTGCCGCCATATCGCGACCAACCCAGTTGCGAGAGGTGCGCCATGTCATCGAAGTCCCGTCTCGACCTGCCGGCGAGTTTTCGACGCCTGGCGTGGTCCAACCTGGCGGCGCAGTCGGCCGAGCAGATCGGTCTCGCGGCGGCGCCCATCATCGCGGTCCTGGCGCTCGGCGCGCGCGAAGGTGCAGCGGGCCTCCTGCAGACCGCACAGACCTTGCCGTTCCTGCTCTTCTCCATCCCGGCGGGAGTCCTGGTCGACCGGATGTCGCGGGCGCGGCTCATGGCGGGCGCCGAAGCGCTGCGTGCCGCCTCGCTGCTGGCCATTCTGAGCCTGATGATCGTGGGTGCGCTGAACCTTCCGCTGCTCGCCGCGCTCGGCTTCCTTGGCGCCTGCGGAACGGTCGCCTACAGCGTGGCGGCCCCCGCGCTGGTGCCGTCGCTCGTGCGTCCCGACGCCCTGCCGGTCGCCAACGGGCGGATCGAGCTCGCCCGCACCAGCGCTTATGCGGCCGGACCGGCGGTGGGCGGTGCCCTGGTCGGATGGATCGGCGGCGGACCGGCCTTCGCCCTCGCCACGCTGCTGTCGGGGATCGCCGCTGTGCTGCTCGCCGGCATTGCGGCACCGCCGCCCGATCGCGGCAGGCCGCAGCATCCGCTGCGCGACGTGCAGGAAGGCGCCGCGTTCGTGCTGCGCCACGGTCTGCTGCGGCCGATCCTCGCCACGCAGTTCATCTTCAACACCGCCCTGTTCGTGATCCACGCGGTGTACGCGCCTTACGCAATCCATCGCCTCGGGCTTTCGGCACTCGGCGTCGGCCTGACGCTCGCAGCCTTCGGCGTCGGCATGGTGACCGGCGCGCTGCTCGCCGCGCGATTGATGGCGAGGCTCCCCCTCGGCGCCGTCATCGCCATCGGCCCGGTCTCCGGTTTCGCGGCGGCGCTGGTGCTCGTGCTGACGATCCTGGTGCCGTCCGGCTTTCTCGCCGCCTTCGGCTTCTTCCTCATGGGGGCCGGACCGATCGTGTGGGTGGTGAGCACCACGACGTTGCGCCAGACGGTGACGCCGAACGGTCTGCTCGGACGCGTCTCGGCGATCAACTCGCTCGCCTACGGGGCGCGGCCGATCGGTGCCGGGCTGGGCGCGCTGATCGGCGCCCTGTACGGCGCCGAAGCCTGCCTGGTTGTTGCGGCCGCCGGCTTCCTGGCGCAGATCGCCGTGATCATGTTCTCGCCCGTCATCCGGCTGGTGCGGCAGCCCGAGATGGCCTCCTAGGCAACAGCCGGTCGTCGAGGATGCTGGCGCACGCGACCGGCTTTGCCGAAATCCGAATTCGCGCGCAACGCGTTTTCCGGATGGCTTGAATCCCTGCGTCGCCACCTCCACGCTCGCGAGCCGAGCGAATCGGGCGCCGGGTGATCAGCGAAGGATCACGCTAGGCAGCCACAGCGACAGCGCCGGAATGTAGGTGACGAGGATGAGCACGATGATCATCGGCACATAGAAGATCAGGATGCTGCGCGACACTGCCTCCATGCTCACCCGCCCGATGGCGCAGCCGACCACCATGGTCGGCCCCACCGGCGGCGTCAGCAGGCCGATGCCCAGGTTGAGGATCATGATGATGCCGAAATGCACCGGGTCGATGCCGAACTGCGCGATCACCGGCAGGAAGATCGGCGTGCAGATGAGCAGCATCGGCCCGAGATCCATGAAGGTGCCGAGCACGAGGAGAAGAATGTTGATCCACAGGAGGAATGTGTACTTGTCGCTCGAGATCGCGATGAAGAACGCCGTCGCCTTGGCGGGGATCTGCATGATCGCCATCATGTAGCCGAAGGCGATCGAGAACCCGATCATGATCATCACCATGCCGACCGTGCGGACCACCTTGCCGATCAGCGTCGGCAGTTCGCGCCACTCGCAGTCGCGATAGACGAACATGGTGACGAAGAACGCATAGACGCAGGCGACCGCCGCGGATTCGGTCGGCGTGAACACGCCGGTGAGGATTCCGCCCAGGATGATGACGATCGTGATCATGCCCCACACGGCGTCGAGCGCGATCTTCAGCGCTTCGCGCAGGGGCACCACCTCGCCCTTGGGGAAATTCTCCCGGTGCGCGATGATGAGCACGAGCACGACCAGCGACAGGCCGAGCAGCAGCGCCGGGATGACGCCGCCCATGAACAGGTGGGCGACCGAGATGGTGCCGCCGGCGGCGATCGAGTAGATGATCATGTTGTGCGAGGGCGGAAGCAGCAGCGGCTGCAGCGAGCCCGATATGGTGACGTTGACGGCGAACAGGCGCGGATAGCCGTTCTTGATCATCTGCGGGATCATCACCGAGCCGACCGCCGCCGTATCGGCGACCGACGAGCCGGAGATGCAGCCGAACAGGGTGGAGGCGACGATGTTCACCAGCCCCATGCCGCCCCGGATGGCCCCGACGCAGACCTTGGCGAGGTTGACCAGCCGCTCCGCCATGCCGCCGACCGCCATGATGGCGCCGGCCAGGATGAAGAACGGGATGGCGAGCAGCGAGAAGCTGCTCATGCCGCCGGACACCTTGAGCATGACGGCTTCCAGCGGCAGGCCGATCCACAGCGCGGCGACGATTGCCGCGAGCCCGAGCGCGTAGGCGACCGGCAGGCCGGCGAGGCATAGCACGGCGAAGCTGCCGACCAGGATCAGGACGTCCACGGCTCTCGCCCTTCTCGGTGTTACCTTGCAGCTATTCGGTCGCGATCGCGGCGGTTTCGGGCGCCGGCTCGGCGAAGAACTTGCCGGTCAGGAACCGCTCGATGACGAGGAGCGAAGTGATCGCGCCGCCGATCGGGATCGGCAGGTACGACATGCCGGCCGAGATGAGCGGAAGCTCGGCGATGCTCTGGTACCAGGTCGTCTCCACCAGCCGCATGCCCCACCACAGCATGAACAGGTTGGTGGCGAGCATGCAGACCTCGAGGATCGAGCCGAGGATCGCCTTGCCCCACTCCGGCAACAGCGCCGGCAGTATGCCGACGCCGATATGCAGGTACTCGCGATAGCACACGACGGCCGACAGGAACGACAGCACGATCATCAACAGCACGGCGATCGGCTCCGGCCATGAGGCCGCGCTGTTGAGCACGTAGCGGGTGAACACGCCCCACGGCACGATGATCGTGATGATCACCAGGCACGCGCCGGCGGTGAACACGCAGGCGCGGTGGAGCGCGTCCATCGCCCGGACATACGACGCCTTCGCGCGTGCTCCGATCGGAAGCGCGGGTTCGGTCACTACTTCGTGTCCTGGATCCGCTTGATCAGGGCCGCGTGCTGGCCGCCGTACTTGTCCCACACCGGCTTCACGGCGTCCTGGAACGGCTTGCGGTCGTCGATGCTGATGATGTCGACGCCCGCCTCCTTCATCTGCGCGATCGACTTCTGCTCCATCTCGTACCAGAGCTTGCGCTGCTCCTGTTGCGCCTCCCGGGCGAGCTTCGCGATCGACGCCTGGTCCTCCTTCGACAGCGTCGCCCAGATCTTCTTGGAGAACACCAGGACCTCCGGGATCATCAAGTGGCCGGTGAGCGAGAAGTGCTTGGCGTAGCGGTAATGCTGCGACGTCGCATAGGTCGGGTAGTTGTTCTCCGCCCCGTCGACCACGCCGGTCTGCATGGCGCTGGTGAGCTGCTCGAAGCCCATCGCGACGCCGTTGCCGCCGAGCGCATTCATCGTGTCGACGAAGATCGGGTTGCCCATCATGCGGATCTTCTGGCCCTTGAGATCGGCGACCGAGCGTACCGGTTTCTTGCTGTAGACGTTGCGCGTGCCCGCGTTCATCCAGCACAACCCGATCAGACCGGCGGTGGGATGCTCGGACAGCTTCTTCAACAGCTCGTCGCCGATGTCGCCGTCGATCACCTTCTCCATATGGGTGTCGTCGCGGAACATGAACGGCAGATTGAACACGTTGAAGTCCGGGATGATGTTGCCCATCGGGCCGACGCTGACCCGGGCGAAGGCGAGCGCGCCGACCTGCGCCTGCTCCGTCACTTCCTTTTCGCCGCCGAGCTGCATCGACGGATACATCTGCACGGTGAGGCGGCCGCCGGTCGCCTGCTCGAGCTTCTTGCCCAGGCGCACCACGGCCTCGACCGTCGGATAGCCGAGCGGGTGAACGTCGGCGGCCTTGAGGACGACCTTTTGCTGCGCCCCGGCCGGCGTGCCGAACAGCGAGCCCGAGGCCACGAATGCGGCTGCGATCAGCCCCGTCATGACATGCTTCATCGGAATTCCTCCTCACGCATTGGATGTTGAAGCACGGCTGACCCCGAGTCTCGTATTTTTCTCGACAGGCATGGGGATGCCAGTCATCATGTCATATGATGACCGGAACGGGGGCAAGGGTGTCAAGGCCTGCCATGAAGTCCGGAGACCCTCTCGCCGCATTTGCGCCACTTTCGGCGCCGCCGCGCCTCACCCACGCGCTGATCGAGCGCCTGACCGCCGACATCGTCAGCGGCAAGCTTCCGGCCGGCGCGCGGTTGCCGACCGAGCAGCAGCTGATCGCCGCCGCCGGCGTGAGCCGCACGGTGGTGCGCGAGGCGGTCGCGGCGCTGCGCGCCGAGGGCCTGGTGGTCACGCGTCAGGGCGTGGGCGCGTTCGTGGCGGCGAGCCCGCGCCGGCCGTTCCGCATTCATGCCGGCGAGCTGCGCTCGCTGCGCGAAGTGATCGAGGTCATGGAGCTGCGCACGGGAATCGAGATCGAGGCCGCGGGCCTTGCGGCGGAACGCGCCTCGTCCGCCGACCTGCGCAGGATCGCCGACGCCTATGCGGCGATCGAGCAGGCATTTCGCCGCGGCGACGCGGCGGTCGACGAGGATTTCGCGTTCCATTGCAGCATCGCCGAAGCGACCGGGAACCCGCAATTCGTGCGCTTTCTCGACTATCTCGGGCGCTTCATCATCCCGCGCCAGACCATCCGCGTCGCCACCGGCTCGGCGCGCGAGCGCCAGGCCTATTTCGATCGGATCCAGGGCGAGCATCGCGACATCCTGCAGGCCGTTCGCGCCCACGCGGTGCCCAAGGCGCGCGCCGCCATGCGCCGGCATCTCCTCAACAGCCGCCGCCGCTACCGCAAGCTTGCCGCCGCGCTCGGCGACTGAACATATGACTCCCTATCCACCGTCATCCTTGTATGGGGGGCCGGAAGTCAAGAGGTAATCGTGGGGCACCTTCTTACGGCATATCGGCACACTCGTTAGTCAGTTTCTTTGTTCGACTGGGCCGTTTCTCCGTCCCGACCACGCTCCTGCGGGAGCGCCGCGCGCGGCCGCCCGTCAAGGCTGGCCGTCGTTGGGCGGAGCCGCAAGCTCCAACGTTTCCAGGCCACGCCTTGACGGCGGCGAGCCCGGCGCGAGGCTGAATGGTCGGGACTATGAGTCGCGCGATGAGCGGCATGACGTGATCCCTGGACTGGGCTGTTGTGCAAGCATGCGGCAACAACACCGCATCACCTTGTATCCGGTCGGGCTCGATCGCCCGGTGCCCTAATCCTTCATGCACGAGTGAAGGTGTGGCCCAAGAAAGACGGGACCCCTCTGAGGAAACGGGTTGCGTTATCCCCTGGATGACGACGGTCACACGTCGATCCTGGGTCACGTCGGCCGCTCTTGCGCGCGGCCGATTAGATGGCCGGCTTCAACACGGCGCCGGTCGGCACCAAGCCGGTGGTCACGTAGCGCCACAACGCCACCATGAGCTTGCGCGCCAACGCCACGATGGCGATGCGCCGGACGCGGCCCTTCTGATCGCCCACGCGGGCACGGAACCAGCGGCTGAGCTCGCTGTCGGGCTGGTGGCGCAGCCATAGCCAACCCATCTCGGTTGCGAGCGCGCGGGCGCGGCTGTTGCCGGCTTTGCTGATGCCCTGGTCGCGCTCGCTGTTGCCGCTGTTGAACGGCGTGCCGGTCAGCCCGAAATAGGCGCCGACCTGGCGGCGATTGGCAAATGAGCGATAGAACGCCTCGTTGACCAGGCCCAGCGAGCTGACCAGGCCGAAGCTCTTGAGGTCGATGAGCTGTTTGATCCTGGCCTCGACCGAGCCGGGCGCCGCCGCCTTCACCTCCGCCGTGCTCGTGGCCTCGAGCTGGGTCAGCTGCTTGTCCACCAGGCTCAGCCGCTCGTGCTCGCGCACGATCTCCTCCTTGAGCTTGGGCGCCAGCGGCCGTCCGTCGCCCGTGCATACACGGTCGAGACCGGCGATGAAGCCCGGCTTCATCGGCTGGGCATCGCGAATGCCCTGCGCGTGCAGCAGGCCCTTGATGCGATTGGTGTGGGCGGTGCGTTCCTTCTTCAGACGATCCCGCTCGCGGTTGCGCCGCTTTCGATCCTCGTCCGCAACCGACGGCACGTGCACCACGCTGCACGCCCGCGGCTCGCCCCGCAGATACGCCAGGAATGCCCGGAGCAGCCGGTCGAGATCAATCCGATCGGTCTTGGCATAGCGCGCCCGACGCGGCACCTCGATACTCGACGGATCGATCTCGTGATTGATCACCCCCTGATCCGTCAGCCAGCGGTGCAGCCAATGCCCATCATAGCCCGCCTCGTAGCACGACAGGATGCGAACCGGCTTGCCGCTGATGCGCTCCGCTCGCGCCCGTACCGCCGCCAGACGCTTCATCAGCTCCGTCACATCGCCTCCCGCAATCGCGTAGCGGCTCAGCTTCTGTGAGCCAGGCAGCATGACGCCGATCTTCCAGGTCTTCTTGCTCAGTTCAAAAACGACGTGCACCGTGGCATACTCGGTAGCGGCGGGTGCGTCAGTGCGATCGAGCTTCGACATCTTGGTCCTCCGAGGTTTGGATGGGTGGTTTGCAACTCCAATCCTACCTCCTGACCACCCGTCGCCCCATAGGATCTGAGGCGCGCTCCGCTCTCTTCGAGCGGAGCGCCTCGAAGGACGACGGCCCCAGTACCGCGGTGCCATGACGGTTCACATCGGCCTCTTGCGCGGCGTCAATGTCGGCGGCCGGACGCAGGTCGCCATGGCCGACCTGCGCGCCATGATGGCGGAGCTGGGTCTGGGCGAAGCCCGCACGCTGCTCCAGAGCGGCAATGTCGTCTTCCGCAGCAGTCGCCGCAAGGGTGCGGCGCTCGAGCGCGCACTCGAGGTCGGGGCGAGCGATCGTCTCGGTCTGCGTACCGACTTCTTCGTTCGCACCGCGACCCAATGGGACGCCATCGTGGCCGCCAATCCGTTTCCCGACGAGGCCGAGCGCGATCCGAGCCATCTCGTCATGATGGCCCTCAAGGACCCGGCCGAAGCAAAGGCCCTGAAGGCCCTGCGCGCCGCGATCAGCGGTCCCGAAGTCATCGCTGCCGAGGGCCGGCAGCTCTACATCGTTGTATCCCGCCGGAATCGGCCGCTCGCGGCTCACCCATGGCCTGATCGAGGCCAGGCTCGCGACGCGGGCGACCGGCCGCAACTGGAACACCGTGCTCAAGCTCGCCGCGCTCGCGCACGACAAGTAGTCGCGAAGAAGTCGATGCCGTACGATCGCTCCCTCATCGTCGGAGTTAGGCCATGAACACCGTCCTCGTCACCGGAGCCGCCGGCGGCATCGGCAGCCGGCTGCGCACCCTGCTCAAGGGCGTCTACCCGCGCCTGCGTCTGAGCGACAAGGAAACGCCGCGCGACCTCACGCCCGGCGAGGAGTTCGTCGCCGCCGATCTCGCCGACCTGGCGCAGGTGGAGACGATCGTCGCCGGCGTCGACGGCATCGTGCATCTCGGCGGCTTCTCGGTCGAGGGGCCGTGGGAGACGATTCTGAGCGCCAACATCGTCGGCTGCTACAATCTGTTCGAGGCGGCGCGCCGCGCGGGCGTCGAGCGGGTGGTGTTCGCCTCCTCCAATCACGCGGTCGGCTTCTATGAGCGCAACCGGCGGATCGGTACCCATGCGCCGGTACGGCCCGACTCGCGCTACGGCGTGAGCAAGGCGTTCGGCGAGGCGCTCGGCGCGCTCTATGCCTTCAAGCACGGGATGCGCGTCACCTGCATCCGCATCGGCAATTTCGGCGACGCGCCGGTCGACCTCCGCCGGCTCTCGATCTGGATCAGCCCGGAGGATCTGGTGCAGCTCATCCGGATCGGCCTCGAGCATCCGGACATCCGCCACGAGATCTTCTTCGGCGCCTCCGACAATGCGCGCGGCTGGTGGGACAACGAGGCTGCGTTCCGCTACGGCTATCGCCCGCACGGCCGCAGCGAGGACCATGCGGCGGCGGCGCTCGCCGCGCAGCAGAAGCTTGCGGCCGACCCGATCGGCGACTGGTACGAGGGTGGCCCGTTCTGCAGCGACGAGTACGACGGCAATCCGGAGCCGTGGGCGCGGTAAGGATGCGGCCCGCGTCCTACGCCGCCGCGCGCGGATCGCCACCGTCGCAGAATTCGACCAGCAGCGCCGCCAGGCGGTGGGTCGCCGGGCTTGCGTCAGGCGCCGCCACGAGCGCGACTTCGGTGTCGGTGATCGGAGGAAATCCGTCCGCCGGCGCAAGCCTGCGATGCTCGGGAAGGATCGCGACCTCGGCCAGGATGCTCACCCCGAGGCCGGCAGAGACGGCGGCCTGGATGCCGGACAGGTTGGGGCTGGTGTAGGCGATGTGCCACGCGCGTCCCGCCGCCTCGGCGGCGTGGATCATGCGGTTGCGATAAAGGCAGCCTTGCTCGAACACGGCGAGCGGCAACGGGTCGCGATCGAAATCGATCGGGTGCCGACGGCTGGTGATCCAATGCAGCCGCTCCGGCCATGCCTTGATGCCGCCGGTCTCTCCGGCGTCGCGCTTGAACAGCGCGAGGTCGAACTCGCCGCGCTCGAGCGCGCGACGCAATTCGACGCTCACCCCGCAGCGCACGTCGAGCCGCAAACCGGGGCGCGCGCGGGCAAAATCCGACAGCAGCTCGGTCAGCCGATAGGCGGCGAAATCCTCCGGAATGCCGAGCCGCATCACACCGTCGCCGGCGGGTCGCGCGACCACGTCGCGCGCTTCCTCGGCCAACGCCAGAATCCGCCGCGCATAGGATAGGAGACGCTCGCCCTCTTCGGTCGGCGTCGCCTGCTTTCCGTTGCGGTGGAGCAGCGGCCTCCCCAGCGTGTCTTCGAGCCGCTTGATCTGCTGGCTCACCGTCGACTGGGTGCGGTGGACGCGCTCGCCCGCGCGGGTGAAACCTCCGGCGTCGACCACCGAGACGAAGCTGCGCAGAAGGTCGAGATCCAGCATGGGACGATGCATTTATAAATCCACTGATTTGGATTTTATCATTTAATTTCCAAATAGCAAGGGCTGCGCCTAACTGTCTCCCGAGGAGACTGTCATGCGCGCCGCCCCGTCGATCCCGCTTTCGTCGCCGCTCTCCCTGCCCATGCCGCTCGTCGTCATGGTCTTCTGCCTGTTGTGGAGCTCGGCGTTTTCGGTCGCCAAGCTGGCCATGGCGGATTGTCCGCCGCTGCTGCTGCTTGCGGCGCGCTTTCTCACCGCCGGCGTCATCATCCTTGGAGCTGCAGGCGTCCACGGCACGTCGTTGCGGCTTGCCTGGCGCGATCTTGCGGTCTTCGCCGCGCTCGGTGTCGTGAACCAGGCGATCTACCTGGGCGTCGGCTACATCGGCATGCAGAGCGTCTCGTCCGGCTTGTCCGCGCTCATCATCAGCGCCAACCCGGTGCTCACCGCCGTCATGGCGGCGGCCTTTCTCGACGAGCGGATGACATGGCGAAAGGCGTCCGGCCTCATCATGGGTCTCGCCGGTGTTGCCTTCATCGTGGAAAGCCGCCTCGCCGTCGGCGCCGAGCAGGTGGCCGGCATCGGTTTCATCATCGCGGCGCTGGTCTCGCTGGTCGCCGGCACGATCCTGTTCAAGCGGTTTGCGCCGCGCGGCGACCTGTGGGTCGGCAACGGCGTGCAGAACCTGGCTGCCGGTCTGGCGCTTGCCCCGGTCGCCTTCGCGCTCGAGGGGATCGGCGACGTCGTGCCGAGCTGGCGCCTGCTTGCGTCGTTCGCCTTTCTGGTGCTGCTGGTCTCGACCGTCGCCTTTCTGATCTGGTTCCAGCTTCTCGCCGCGGTGGGGGCGACCGCCGCCAGCGCCTATCACTTCCTCATGCCGCCGTTCGGCATCCTGTTCGGGTGGCTGCTCCTCGGCGAGCGCGTGGAGCTCCTCGACCTGGTCGGAATCGTACCCGTCGCGCTCGGCATCTACCTGGTGACCCGTCCGGCGCGGTCGCCGCTCACTCCGCCTTGATGCCACCCTCCTTCACGACGCGCTCCCACTTGCCCATTTCCTTGACCATGAAGCTCGCGAAATCGGCCGAGCTCATGCGCATCATCTCCAACCCCTCGGATGCGAACTGCTTGGCCACCTCGGGCGTGTCCTGGATCGCCGTGATCGCCTCGTGCAGCTTGGCGACGATCGCCGGCGGCGTTCCGGCGGGCGCTGCGATGCCGATCCAGTTGACCGCCTCGTAGCCCGGGATACCGGCCTCGGCGATCGTCGGCACCTCGGGGAACACGGGGCTGCGCTCGCGCCCGCCGACGCCGAGCGCCCTGAGCTTGCCGGCGCGGACCTGCGGCAGCGCCGTGATCGTGGTGGCGAAGATCGCCTTGGTATGGCCGCCGAGCACGTCGATGATGGCCGGGCCGCCGCCCTTGAACGGCACGTGCAGCAGGTCCACCCCCGCCATCAGCTTGAACAGCTCGCCGCCCAGGTGCTGGAAGCTGCCGACGCCGCCCGACGCATACTGCACATCGCCCGGCTTCGCCTTGGCGAATTCGACCATTTCTTTCACCGATTTTACCGGCAGGTCCGGGTGCACCAGCAGCACGTTCGGGGCCGACGCCAGGATGGCGATCGGCGCAAAGCTGTTGATCGGCTCGTAGGACAGCTTGTAGAGCCACGGGTTGACCGTGTTCACCAGCGACACGACGAGCAGCGTGTAGCCGTCCTTGGGCGCGTTGGCGGCGAGCTCGGTGCCGATGACGCCGCCCGCGCCGCTGCGGTTGTCGACGATGAACTGCTTGCCGAGCCGCCCGCTCAGTTGCGTGGCGATCATGCGGCCGACCGTGTCATTGATGGCGCCGGGGGGGAACGGAACGATGACGCGCACCGGCTTGGCGGGGTAGTCTTGCGCCGCTGCCGCCGCCGTGAGAACCAACAGGAGTCCCGCCGTCTTGAGCATCAGCAAGGGCAGTCTCGCCATGGCGTCATTCCTCCCGAATTGTCTTTGGCAGAGCCATTATGGCACGCCGCGCCGCGCCTGGGGTACGGGCCGATGAGCGATGCAGGACCCGCCTCTCCCGAACCCGAGCCGCGGCGGCAGCTTCAGCTCGACGACCTGCAGGGTTTGGAGCAAGCCCTGCGCGCGGGCGGCGATCCGCCCCCGGTGTTCGTCGCGGTGGACGTCCTCGCCCGCGCGGTGATCGGCCATCGCCTGTTCACCATCAACCTGTTCGATGCGGCGCGTTTCGAGGTTGCCCGCGTCCACACCAGCCTGCCTGCGATCTACCCGGTCGGCGGGCGCAAGCAGAAGGCGCGCACCAGCTGGGGTGACCATGTGCTGGTCGGGATGCAGGTCTTCCTTGCGGGCGACGCGGCGGCCGTTCGTGCCGCCTTCGACGATCATCAGACGCTGTTCGCGTTGGAGATCGGATCGATCCTCAATATCCCGGTCGTCTGCAACGGATGTTGCGTCGGGACGATGAACCTGTGTCATGCGGCCCAGTGGTTCACGCCGCAGGATGTGTCCAACGCACGGCTCATTGCGGCATTCCTGGCTGCGCCGCTCATGGACTTGCAGGACCAGATCGACGAGGCCTGATGTCCGGGCGGTTCGCCGTCCCCTGCGATGCCGGCTGGCGATCACGGCCGGTACATTGACCCGCCCGTCGAAGTGAGGCGTATTCGGTTTCCTGCATGAATTGCCTCCCGGGAGGACTGCCATGACGCTGCCCAGCCGCCGGTCCGTGCTCGCAGGCACGGCCGCCCTTGCCGCCGCGCCGCTTTCCCGTGCGTGGGCGCAGGCCTGGCCGGACCGCCCGATCACCCTGATCGTGCCGTTTCCGCCCGGCGGATCGACCGACATCCTCGCCCGCGTCGTCGGCGAGCACCTGCGGCAATCCTTGCGGCAGCCGGTCGTGATCGAGAACCGCACCGGCGCGTCCGGCAACATCGGCACTGCCGCGGTCGCCCGCGCCGCGCCCGACGGCTACACGCTCCTGTTCAACACCATGAGCGTGCACACCATGAACCACGCGCTGTTCGCCGCGATGCCGTTCGACGGCGTGAAGGATTTCTCGCCGATCGCGCTGCTCGCCTATGTGACCAACACCATGGTGATCCACCCGTCGGTGCCGGCCAAGACGGTGCGCGAGTTCATCGACTACACCCGGCAGAATCCCGGCAAGGTCGCCTATGCGTCGGCCGGGCAGGGCTCCACCAACCACCTGTGCGGCGCGCTGTTCGAGAAGCTGGCCGACGTCAAGATGTTGCACGTGCCCTATCGCGGCGGCGCGCCCGCGGTCGCCGACACGGTCGCGGGGCAGACGCAGCTGTTCTTCACCGCCGGCACCCAGAGCCTGCCGCATGTGCGCTCAGGCGCGTTGCGCCTGCTCGGCGTCACCGAGGAAAAGCGCTCGGCGCTCCTCCCCGACGTCCCGACCGTGGGCGAAAGCCTGCCCGGCTACGCCATGGCGGTGTGGTATGGCGCCTACGGTCCTGCCGGCATGGCGAAGGACGTGGTCGCCACGCTCAATGCCGAGATCAACCGCATCCTGTTCCTGCCCGAGGTGAAGAAGCGGATGGACGACATCGCCGTCGAGGTAGCGAAATCGACCCCCGAGGAGCTCGGCGCGATGACCCGCGCCGACGCCGACAAGTGGGGCAGGGTCATCCGCGATCTCGGCATTGCCCCGCAGTGAGACTCCGGTGAAGTCCCATCAGGTCGTCATCGTCGGCGGCGGACCGGTCGGCGTTGCGCTTGCCGTCGAGCTCGGTCTGCGCGGCATCAGCTGCGCCCTGGTCGAGACGCGTACCACCCTGCAGCGCATTCCCAAGGGCCAGAACCTCACCCAGCGCACCCTCGAGCATTTCTACTTCTGGGGCATCGTCGAGGAGCTGCGCGCCGCCCGCCTCATGCCGCGCGGCTATCCGATCGGCGAGATCACCGCCTATGAGAGCCTGTCGGGCCCGTACTGGCATGCGCCGGCCGGCCGCGAGATCGTGCGACCTTATTACTTCCAGGCCAACGAGCGGCTGCCCCAGTACCAGATGGAAGCCGTGCTGCGGTACAAGATGGCGAGCCTGCCCGGCGTCGAGGTGCGCTTCGGCTGGTCGGCGACGGGGATCGAGCAGGACGGCGCCGGCGTGCGCGTCACGATTGCCGAGGAAGGCAGGCCGGGCCGCGCGGTGCTGGCGGCGGATTATGTGGTCGGTTGCGACGGCGGCCATTCGCTCGTACGCGAGCAGGTGGGCATCGCCCGCGGCGGCGCCGATTTCGATCAGCTCATGGTGCTGGTCGTGTTCCGCTCGCGCGACCTTCACGAAGGCCTGAAGCGCTTCCCCGAGCGCTCCACCTATCGGGTGATGCACCCGGATCTCAAGGGCTACTGGCAGTTCTTCGGCCGCATCGACGTGGGCGAAGGCTGGTTCTTTCACGCGCCGGTGCCGGCCGACACCACGCGGGAGAATTTCGACTTCCACGGCCTGATCCAGAAGGTCGCGGGCTTCCCCTTTGCCTGCGAATTCGATCACGTCGGGTTCTGGGACCTGCGGGTCGCGGTTGCCGAGCGCTACCAGGTCGGGCGCGCGTTCATCGCCGGCGATGCGGCGCACAGCCATCCGCCTTACGGGGCGTTCGGGCTCAACAACGGGCTCGAAGACGTCACCAACCTGGGTTGGAAGCTGGCCGCGACGCTGAACGGCTGGGGCAGCGAGGCGTTGCTCGCCTCCTACAGCGAGGAGCGCCGTCCCATTTTCCACGAGACGGGCAGGGATTTCATCGCCGCGCGCATTGCCAACGATGCGAATTTTCTCGCCGGTTACAATCCGGCGCGCGACCGCGCCGCGTTCGAGCGCGCCTGGGCGGCGCGCGAGAACGACGTCGGCACGCGGGTGCAGAGCTATGAGCCGAACTACAGAGGCTCCTCGGTGGTGATTGGCCCGGCCGGCGGCGTGTGCAGCGCCCACGGCACCCACATGCTCGAGGCGCGCGCCGGCCATCACCTCAGCCCCCAGCTTCTGTCGTCCGGCCGCAATGTGTTCGAGGAGCTCGGTGACGGATTCGCGCTGCTCGCCTTCAGTGCCGAGGACGAAGCCGTTGCGGGTTTCGCCGCAGCGGCGAAATCGCTGGGCGTGCCGCTGAAAGTCGTCCGCGACACGTATCGCGACGGACGAGAGGCCTACGAGGCGCGCCTCGTGCTGGTGCGCCCCGATCAGTACGTCGTATGGACCGGCGACCGGGCGCCCGAGGATACCAGGGCGGTGATCGCCAAGGTGGTCGGGCGCCGCTGAAGACCGTCGCCCTGAGATGGCTCTAGGCCGCAGGCCGATGAGAGGGGGCGAGCCTGCTCGCCGGCGATCCGCCGGCGCTCCCGAACGGGAACTCCCAGCACGGCTCCTCCAGCATCTCCTCGACCATGCCGGCGAGCGTCCCGATGTTGCGGATGATCAGTGTGCTGCCGCGCTTCTCGATCAGCTGCGCGCGGGCGAGCTCGTTGAGCTCCCGGGTCACCGCCTCCCGGTGCGTGCTGATCCGGCTCGCGATCTCGGCGTGGGTCGGCGCCGGCGAGATCGCGGCGCTCGTCCGGTCCGGTCCGGGCGGGCTGAGCCGCGCCAGGCGCAGAAGCTCGGCGTGGATGCGGCTGCGCACCGGCAGCGTGCTGAACTCGACCACGCGCTGCTGGTGCGTGCGAATGATCCGCGTCAGCCGGCGCAGGGTCGCGGCGCGCACCGCCTCATGACGGCGCAACATATCCCAGAACAGCTCCGCCGACATGCTGGCGATCAGCGTGTCGGTCACCGAGACGATGTCGGCCGATCGAGGCTCGCCGTCGATCGCCGCGAAGTCGCCGAAGATCTCGCCGGCCGGGATGTCGCTGAACCGCACTTCGCGGCCGGACGCCGCGTGATAGATGGCGCATACGCGCCCCCGCACGACGAAGAATACGTCGCGGCTCTCGTCCCGGCACTGCAGGATGGTCTGGTTCGCCCCGTAGCGTCGCCATCGGCAGCGCCGCGACAGCGCCCTGATCTCCTCGGGCGGGAGGTTGCCGAAGATCGCGATTCCCGCCAGGGTCTCGGCCGGCTGGGCGCCGTAGCCGGCCCGCGCGGGTACTTTCTCGAGGACGATCGGCATTCCCGACATGAACGACTCCCCTGGGTGATCTGCCTGAGCCGCGGCGTGCCGCGGTCGGCGGACTCATCGGCTGGTCCGGCGCTCTTCTGCAACAAGCCGGGGCCGTGGGGAATCACCCGCATGTCTTG
Organism: uncultured Alphaproteobacteria bacterium; assembly: GCA_963777755.1. GTDB lineage: Bacteria > Pseudomonadota > Alphaproteobacteria > Rhizobiales > Xanthobacteraceae > DATFWC01. The sequence goes on along the minus strand of CAVZSC010000030.1, from coordinate 399,076 downwards.
GGAGCCGACCGCCGCACCGGAGCAGGGAGCGCAGAACCGCGCCGCAGCGGGGTTTTTCGGCTTTGCGACGGATCCCGGGTGATGCTTTGGTCCCGGGACTTAAGTATGATCGGGCGCCGCCGCCTGGGGGCTGGGATGAAGATTCTGGTGGTCGACGATCACGAATTGATCCGCGACGCGTTACGCGGCGTGCTTAGGGAGCTGGATCAGGCGGCCGTCATCCTGGAGGCTGCCGACGGCGTGACGGCGATGCGCCTGGTCGAGGAGCACGGCGATCTCGGCCTCCTCCTGCTCGACCTGACGCTGCCGGATCGCGAGGGCTTTGCCTTGCTGGCCGAGCTGCGCGAGAGCCATCCGGCCCTCGCGATCGTTGTCTTGTCGGCCCTGCAGGACCGCGCGAACGTGATGCAGGCGCTCGATCTCGGCGCGCTCGGCTTCATCCCCAAGTCGGCGCCGCGCGAGATCATGCTCAATGCCCTGCGGCTGGTCGTGTCGGGGGGCGTCTACATCCCGCCGCAAATCCTCGCCCGCGAGGCGCCGAAGCCCAGCCCGCCGCCCAAGACGCGCGCGCCATGCTCGCCGGCGGACCTCGGGCTGACCGGGCGTCAGCTCGCGGTGCTTGCATTGATGATGCAGGGAAAGAGCAACAAGGCCATCGCGCGCGCCTTGGATCTTGCCGAGCCTACGGTGAAAAACCACGTGACGGCGATCCTGAAGGCGCTGAAATCGAGCAACCGTACCGAGGCGGTGATCGCAGTGGGCGAGCTCGGCTGGGACCTGACGGTCGCGGACAAGTGAAATGCTGCGCCTAGGTTCCCTCCCCCCACGCTCTTGCGCGGTGGGGAGGGGTTAGGGGTGGGGGCTCTTTGGGGTGGCGCTGAGGTAGGAGGCTCACCCCTTCACTCCGACATTGCTCGACTGTGTCTCAGCCGCACGATGACTGACGAGCGAGGGATCACCCGCACCGCCCGCGCCCCCCACCCCCAACCCCTCCCCACCACGCGCAAGAGCGCGCGGGGGGAAGGGAGACGAGAGTCAGAATTTGCGACCGTGGTCTAGCCTTTCAGCAGCTGGGCGAGCATGGCGCGCAGGGCCATCGGCTGAACCGGCTTGTGCAGCAGATGATGGCCGCTGGCGCGCGCCTCGCGCAGCCGCTCCGGCGCGGTGTCGCCGCTGATCAGGAACGCCGGGACCGCGGCTCCGAATGTTTCGCGCAGGCGCGCGATCACTTCGATGCCGGTCATGCCGTCGGCCAGGCGGTAGTCCGAAATGATCAGGTCCGGCCTGGTGCGGTCGAGCCTGGCCACAGCCGCGGCGTACGAGGCGGCGGTCACGACGTTGCAGCTCCACCCGCGCAGCAATCCGCCCATGCCGTCGAGCACCAGCGCGTCGTCGTCGATCACCACGACGGTCTTGCCGAGCATGGCATTGGGCGCGACCTGTGGGGCCGCGACGGCGGCGTCGGCTCGGGCGTTCGCCGACGGCACGACGATGGAAAACCGTGAGCCCTTGCCGACCGTCGAGGTCAGCTCGATCGGATGATCGAGCAGCCGGCACAGGCGCTCGACGATCGACAGGCCGAGCCCGAGTCCGCCCTGCCGATCCCCTCCGGTGTCGGCCAGCCGGAAGAATTCGTTGAAGATGTTCTGGCGCTGGCTCTCCGGGATTCCCGGGCCGGTGTCCAGCACGTCGATGCGCACCGTGCCGCCGCGTTTGCGGCACGCGACGAGCACGCCGCCGCGGCTCGTGTAGCGCACCGCGTTGGACACGAGATTGAGCAGGATGCGCTCGAGCAGGATGGAATCGCTGGAGACCCAGGCCGCGGAGGGAAGCACGCGCAGCCGCAGCCCCTTCTGGCGTGCCGGCCCGGCGAAATTCGTCTCGATCCTGGGCAGCAGGTGCGCGAGCGGAAATTCCGTGCGGGTGGGGGTCAGCACGCCGGCGTCGAGCCGTGCGATGTCGAGGAGCGCATTGAACAGCTGGTTCATGGCTGCGACGCAGGAATCGATGCGCTCGACGAGGCGGCCCTGCTCGGCGGCCTCTGCGCCGCCGCGCAACTGCGCGACGAACAGGCCGAGCGCGTGCAGCGGCTGGCGCAGATCGTGGCTGGCGGCGGCGAGAAAGCGGGATTTGGCGAGGTTGGCACTCTCCAGCTGGCGGCTCTTCTCCTCGATCTCGCGAAACAGCCGCGCGTTCTGGATCGCCAGGCCGGACTGGGTGGCGAACATCTGCAGCAGATTGACGCTGTCGGCGGAGAAGCTTCCGACCTCCCGCCGCCCGATGACCAGCGCGCCCATGATCCGCCGTTCCCGCAGGAGCGGCACCGCCAGGAGCGACCGGTAGCCGGAACGCGCGATGATGCCGCGCGCCCGCGGCAGCGCCACGCCCGGCTCGTTCGCGATATCGGGGATTTGCACCGGCGCCAGCGCGGCGGCCGCTTGCCCGATCACGCCCTCCTGGCGCCCGATCGGCGCCGCCCGCAGCGCCTCGATCAGCTTCGGCTCGACGCGATGGCTGGCCCGGAAATGGAATTTCCCGTCGTCGTCGTCGAATTCGTAGATCACGCCGCCGTTCGCGTCGCACAGCTCCACCGCGTGTGTGACCGTGGTCGTGAGCACCCGGTCGACGTCGAGGGTCGAGCCCACCGATTGGCCGATCTCCCGCAACGCCTCGAGCTGCTCGATCGATCGCTCCGCCGCGCGCCGCAGCAGGAAATCGCGGCGGATGTAGACTTCCATGTTGTACCCGGCGACCAGGCCCAAAATGCTGGCGGAGGCGGCAAAAAAATTGTTGCTCACGATGATGACGGCAGGAATGTCGGTGAGCCAGATCGCCGCCGCGTTGTCCGCCAGCAGGGCGACCAGCGACGCCCACACGCCGTTGATGAAGCGCACGCGAAAGACCACGCAGACGCAGGGAAGGGCGAGCAGGAGCCCGGCCGTGTAGGGATGGGCGCCGGCTGGACGGATGACGAGATCGACCATCGCGGTCAGGCAGAAAGTGGAGTTGAAAAAGGTGGCGACGGCCGCCGCCTGCATGAAGCGGCCGAAGTGGCGGGAAAACGTGAAGGCGAAGACCAGGATCAGGAAGGGAGCGACGATGGCGTAGCGAATAGCCCAGACGGCGTGTTTGACCTCTGGCACGATCCAGTGGTCCAAGACGCCGAAACTGACCCACAGGGCGAACGCGATGCCGATGCCGAGACGAAAATGCCACAGGGATTTTCGCGCATAGTCGCGGCGAAACTCCTGCTCCATGCTTTTCGGAAAATTGAGCGTCAGCCAGCTGAACTCGCCTTGCGGGGGCGAGAACCCGAGCGGCATGGGCGGCAACGACCAGGACGCGGAATGGTCGTGGGGTGCAGGGTCCGCCGCGCCGAGCACCTGCGGATCGCGGTGGAGAGGCATCGATCCCCCCAGCTTCAATGCTGCAGGATCTTCGACAGGAACGCCTGCGCCCGCTCGGTGTGCGGCTTGCCGAAGAAGTCTGCGGTCGGCGCGTCCTCGACGATCTCGCCCTTGTCCATGAACACGACGCGCCGGGCGACACGGCGGGCGAAGCCCATCTCGTGGGTGACGACCATCATGGTCATGCCGTCCTCGGCCAGCGCGATCATGACGTCGAGCACCTCCTGGATCATCTCCGGGTCGAGCGCCGAGGTCGGCTCGTCGAACAGCATCGCGATCGGATCCATGGCGAGCGCGCGGGCGATGGCGACCCGCTGCTGCTGGCCGCCCGACAGCTCGCCGGGGTATTTGTGCGCATGTTCCGTCAGGCCGACGCGCTCGAGCAGGCGCATGCCTTTCTCCCGCGCCTCGTCCTCGCTCCGCCCGAGCACCTTCACCTGCGCCAGCGACAGGTTGCGCATCACGGTCAGATGCGGGAACAGCTCGAAATGCTGGAACACCATGCCGATGCGCGCCCGCAGCTTCGGCAGGTTGGTTTTCCCATCCCCGACCGACACGCCGTCGACCGTGATGCGGCCCTGCTGGAACGGCTCGAGCCCGTTGACGCACTTGATCAGCGTCGATTTGCCCGAGCCGGACGGGCCGCACACCACCACGACTTCGCCTTTGGCGACTTCGGTGGAGCAGCCGCACAGGACCTGCACGGTCCCGTACCACTTGCTCACCTCGCTGATCGTGATCATCGGTTTCAGCGGATGATGGCGGTGCGCCGCTGGATGACGCGCACGCCGTGCGAGGCCGCCAGCGAGATGACGAAATAGACCAGCGCGGCGAACAGGTACATCTCCACCAGGCGGCCGTCGCGTTGCGCCACCTTGGAGGCGGCGCCGAGGAAGTCGGTGATCGAGAGAACATAGACCAGCGAGGTGTCCTGGAACAGGATGATGGTCTGTGTCAGCAGCACCGGGATCATGTTGCGGAACGCCTGCGGCAGCACGATGTAGGCCATGGTGGTCGGGTAAGTCATGCCGAGCGCCTGGGCGGCGGCGACCTGGCCGCGCGGAATCGACTGGATGCCCGCCCGCATGATCTCGCAGAAATAGGCGGCCTCGAACAGCGTGAAGGTCACGAGCGACGAGGTGAATGCCCCGACGCGGATCGGCTGCGCGGCGCCGGTCAGCCACTGGCCCAGGTACGGTACGAGGAAATAGAACCAGAAGATCATCAGCACCAGCGGCACCGAGCGCATCAGGTTGACGTAGGAAGCCGCGAGCAAGGCGAGCGGCCCGATGCCGGAGAGGCGCATCAGCGCCAGCACGGTGCCGAAGGCGATGCCGCCGAGCGTCGCCAGCGCGGTCAGCGTCAGTGTGAAGGTCATGCCCTCGTAGAACAGGTAGGGCAGGGAGCGGGTGATGACGTCGAAGTCGAAATTGGCAAACATCGCCGCCTCACGAGGTGACGGGCTGCGGCGCCGTGCCGATATAGCCCGGCACTGCCACGGCGCGCTCGAGCCGCCGCATCGCAAACGTCACCACGATGTTGATCGCGATGTAGATCAGGGTCGCCGCCGTGAACGCCTCGAATACCTGGAACGAGAACTCCTGCATCGCCCGCGCCCGCGCGGTGAGCTCCATCAGGCCGATCGTCAGCGCCACCGCGCTGTTCTTGATGACGTTGAGGAACTCCGAGGTCAGCGGCGGCAGGATGATGCGGTAGCCCATGGGCAGCAGCACGTACAGGTAGGCTTGCGGGAGCGTGAGGCCGAGCGCCAGCGAGGCGAGCCGCTGGCCGCGCGGCAGGGCCAGGATCCCGGCGCGCACCTGCTCGGCGACCCGCGCCGAGGTGTAGAAGCCGAGCGCCGCCACCCCGGTCCAGAACGAGGCGTTCGGCAGCTGCTTGAGCCAGTCGCCCCAGGCAACCGGGAGCAGCTCCGGCAGGACGAAATACCAGAGGAACATCTGCACCAGCAGCGGGACGTTGCGGAACAGCTCGACGTAGCCGTCGCCGAGCCGCACCAGCCATGAGAAAGGCGTGGTACGGATGACGCCGATGATCGAGCCGAACGTCAGCGCCAGCGTCCACGCGACAAGCGCGGTCGCGAGCGTCCAGGCCGCGCCCAGCAGAAGCATCTGCCAGTAGGTGTTGGCGCCGTCGGGCGAAAGCTCGAAGAAGATCGCCCAATGCCAGGTGTAGCTCACGCCGCCGCTCCAGCGCTCTCGTCGCGGGCGTCTTGCGGCACGGCGGTGCTACTCGCTCGGCCGGCTCCCTCTCCCCGCTTGCGGGGAGAGGGTCGGGGTGAGGGGCTCTTGCGGCGACTCCGCGCTTGCGGGGAGGTCCCCTCACCCGGCGCGCAACGGCGCGCCGACCTCTCCCCGCAAGCGGGGAGAGGTGGAGCAAGAGGCGCCCTCGTGTCCAATTTAGTACATCGTCGGGTCGCCGCTGTCGGTCGGGTTGGCGATGACCCGCTTGAAGGCGGCGCTGATCGGCACTTCGAGGTTGATGTTGCGCGGCGGGATCGGCTTGAGGAACCACTTCTCGTAGATCGCGTTGATCGCGCCGCTCTTGTAGACCGCCGTCATGGCGCCATCCACGACCTTCTTGAAGGCGGGGTCGTCGCGCCGCAGCATGATGCCGTAGGGTTCGACCGAGAGCGCATCTGCCGAGATCACGTAGTCGCCCGGAGCCTTCGAGCCGGCGACCAGGCTGTAGAGCAGGATGTCGTCCATCACGAAGGCGGCGGCGCGGCCCGTCTCCACCATCAGGAACGCCTCCGCATGGTCCTTGGCGGCGAGGATGTTCATCCCGAGGTTCTTCTGCGCATTGATCTCGGTCGCCTGCTTGATGTTGGTGGTGCCGGAGGTCGACACGATGGTCTTGCCCTTGAGGTCGTCCATCGTCTTGATATTCGCCGACTTCTTCGACACGAACCGGTTCGCCGTGACGAAATGCGTGATGGTGAACGAAACCTGCCGCTGCCGCTCGATGTTGTTGGTGGTCGAGCCGCATTCGAGGTCGACGGTGCCGTTCGCCATCAGGGGGATGCGAGTCGCCGAAGTGACCGGATTGAGCTTGACCTCGAGCTTGTCGAGCTTGAGCTCCGCCTTCACCGCATCGACGATCCGATTGCACAGGTCCATCGCATAGCCGACCACCTGCTGCTTGTCGTCGTAGTAGGAGAACGGCACCGAGGACTCGCGGTGGCCGAGCGTGATCGCGCCTGTGTCCTTGACCTTCTTGAGTGTTCCGGTGAGCTCCTGCGCGCCGGCCGGAGCCGTCACCAGACCGAGTGCCGCGATCGCCGGCGCCAACATCATGCAACGCATCTTGGTTCTCCTTGTGGGCGACCAACCTGCCTGACGCTACTTTATCGAGCCGCGCGCGTCGCGGAAAGCGAGACATGACTTCGGGCGGCGGCCCGAGCGCGGTTGCTCTGCCTATTGCTTGGGCGGAGGCCGCTTCGATGCGCAGGGCTTGGGCGGGGGCACCGATGGATTCTCGCCCGAGGCGGTTTCGGGGACGAACGCGGTTGCCGGACCGTCGAGGCGTAGATAAATAATTTATCTGAGTATCGGGAATATTTGGATTCTTGTTCTATTTACCCGCGAGTGCATCGGTGTATATGGAAGATAATTCTTCCTTGCGGTCGACGCCGATCTTCCTCGGTCGTCCTGGTGACAAGGGAACAGCCGCGATGCCCGCCCGCCGAATTCTCGACTTCGCCGTGTTTGCCGCGCTGGCCGCTGTGCTGGTGCTCGGCTTCGTGCGGGCGCAGGAGAAATCGGTCCACATCGACTTGCAAAAACACGGCGCCCGCACCGTCGCCAACCATCCGTTTCCACCCCTGACCTGACCGACGACGCGCCTCATGACGACAGCGCGCCGTGCCGGGCGAGCCGGTAAGATCGTCGTCCGGCCTCAGCGTCGATCCGCCGCGTCGGCGTGGCGCCGGCCCAGCTCAGGTCGGCGGCTGCCAAGACGCTATCCTGCGCGCTGATTCCACGCGCCGGACGGATGGGAACGAGCCGGCGAGAGACGACGTTGGAGCTGCGATCGTCACCCTGACCGAAGGACATCGGCATGAAACGGCTGCTCGCCGGACTCTTGCTCTCGGCCTTGCTCGCCGCGCCGGCACCGGCGGCGGACGTCACGCTGCTCAACGTGTCGTATGATCCAACGCGCGAGCTCTACGCCGACATCAACAAGGCGTTCGCCGCCCAATACAAGGCCGCGACCGGCAAGACGGTCGAGATCAAGCAGTCGCACGGCGGCTCCGGCAAGCAGGCGCGCTCGGTCATCGACGGGCTGCAGGCCGACGTCGTCACTCTCGCGCTCGCCTACGACATCGACGAGATCGCCGAGCGCCGCGTGCTCGCCAAGGACTGGCAGGCGAGGCTGCCGCAGAATGCCTCACCCTATACTTCGACCATCGTGCTCCTGGTGCGCAAGGGCAACCCGAAGGGCGTCCGCGACTGGGACGACCTAGTGAAACCCGGCGTGAAGGTGATCACCCCCAATCCGAAGACGTCGGGCGGCGCGCGCTGGAACTACCTCGCCGCCTGGGGCCATGCGCTGAGGAAATACGGCGCCGACGACAAGGCGCGCGAGTTCGTGCGCGGCATCTTCAAGAACGTTCCGGTGCTCGACACCGGCGCGCGCGGCGCGACCGTCACCTTCGTCGAGCGCAACGTCGGTGACGTGCTGATCGCCTGGGAGAACGAAGCGCTGCTCTCGGTCAACGAGTTCGGCAAGGACAAGTTCGAGATCGTCATTCCCTCGGTCTCCATCCTGGCGGAGCCGCCGGTCGCGGTGGTCGATCGCGTGGTCGAGCGCAAGGGCACGCGCGCCGCCGCCGAAGCGTACCTGCGTTTCATGTACACGCCCGAAGGCCAGGAGATCGCCGCTCGGCATTTCTATCGGCCACGCGACGCGACCGTGGCAAAGAAGCACGAGACTGCGTTTCCCGAGATGGCGCTGTTCACCATCGACGAGGTGTTCGGCGGCTGGCGCAAGGCGCAGGCCGCTCATTTCGGCGACGGCGGCGTGTTCGACCGGATCTACGGCCAGTGATGATTGATGGGCAGCGGCTTGCTCCACCTCTCCCCGCTTGCGGGGCGAGGTGGGAGCAAGCCTCTCCTCATCGTGTCAATCCACCAGGATCCCCGCCGCCCGCACCACCTCGCCCCAGCGCCGGCGTTCCGCGCCGATCCAGGCTCTCGCCTCGGTGCTGGTGCTGCCCACGCTGATGATGTCGCGGGCGCGGAAGCGCTCCTGGAAGTCGGGCGTCTGGACGGCGCGGCGCGCCTCGTCTTCCACGAGATCGGCGATCGCCTGCGGGATGCCGGCCGGCGCCAGGATCAGGATGGCGCTGTCGAACTGATAGGGCCGGTAGCCCGCTTCCGCGATGGTCGGCACCGCGGGCGCGAGCGTCGAGCGCTTCGCGCCGGAGATGCCGAGCCCGCGCAGCCTTCCGGCCCGCATGTGCTCGATCACGCCCGACGTCGCCACGAAGCCAACTTTCACCTCTCCGGCGACGAGGTCGCTGACCAGGGGTGCGGCGCCCCGGTACGACACGGGTGTCGCGGTGAACCCCGCCAGCAGGCGCAGGTATTCCATCGCGAGATGCGAGGGGCTGCCGTAGCCGGAGGTCGCGTAGGAGAGGGGCTCCCGCTTCGCCAGGGCGATGAAGTCCGCAAGCGACGCCGCCGGCAGGCTCGGATGTACGGTCAGCATCTGGCTCGACACCGTGAGGATCGAGAGCGGATGGAGGTCGACGTCCGGGTCGAACGGCGCCTTGCGGTAGATCACGGGATTGATCGCCAACATGGAGCCGAGCGCCATCACCAGCGTGTAGCCGTCGGGCGGCGCCTGGATGGTCGCCTGGATGCCGAGGTTGCCGCCGGCGCCGGGCCGGTTCTCGACCACGAACGTGTGCTTGAGGCGCTCAGACAAAGTCTGCGCGACAGCGCGCGTCACCGTGTCGACCGGCCCGCCCGCCGCGATCGGCACGATCACCTTCACGACCCGTGACGGGTAGGGGTCGGCCGCAGCATCGGTGGCAGCCGTAAGGGCCACGAGGCCGACGATCGCGCCGCAAACTATGAGCGAGCGCATGCCAACGCCTCCTGACCTCGAAGCTTGATCAAACTGGCGTTATGATATACAAGTATGTTGTATATCATCGGAAGGACGTCATGCAAGTCGCCAAGTGGGGTAACAGCCTGGCCGTTCGCCTCCCAAAGGCGGTGGTCGACGCTCTGCGCTTGAAGGAGGGCGACGAGGTCGAGATCACCGTCGCCGGCGCAAGGCATTTCGAGGTTGCGCGGGATCGACGCCGGGAGGAAGCGCTGAAGCGTCTGCGCGCGCTGAGACGTCCTCTGCCGGCGGGTTTCAAATTCGACCGTGACGAAGCGAATGAGCGCTAAGCCGTTTATCGATACCAACATCTTGATCTATGCCTTCGCCTCCAACGATTTGCGCAAGGAAAAAGCGGAGGTGCTGCTGGCCGCTGGTGGCTTGATCAGCGTTCAGGTTCTCAACGAATTCGTGAACGTCTCGCGCCGCAAGCAGGGTCGCAACTGGGACGAAGTCGTGGAAGCGCTCGAGATCGTGACGACGCTGCTCGATGCGCCGCGCCCCCTGACCCTCGAGACTCACGAGGCGGCGATCAAGATTGCGCGCGCACATGGCTTCAGTTTCTACGACAGCCTCATCGTGGCCGCGGCCGTGCAGGCGGAGTGCTCGATCCTCTACACCGAGGACCTGCAACATGGACGCAAGATTGGGCAGCTGACCATCACCAACCCATTTGTCGAATAGCGCCGCCCGCGTGGCCGTGATCGTCGACCAGACTTTGCCGCGGACGCAGGGCATGCGTGAGCGTCTGCCCGCTCACGGAATCCGGATCAACTCCTTCACCTGCGTCTCGCTCAGCGGCTGCGGGATGTACTTGAACCGCACGGCTTCGGCCATGAGATCGGGGAGGCCGAGGATACGGTCCGGCTGCACCATGTCCTTCGGATCGAACTCCTCGCGGATCTGTTTCGCCACCTCGACACTGACGCCGGCATAGTCGGCGTAGACCCTGAGCGCCTCGTCGCCGGAATACATCCATTCGATCGTTTCGCGGTGCGCCCGCATGTAGCGGGCATAGACGTCCGGCTTCGCCGCGAGGCTCTGCGCGTTCGCGGTGTTGACGCGGATCGTGTGGCCTCTGACCGCGGGCAGGTCGTTGGAGCGTGCGATCACCCGGATCTCGCCCTTGCGCAACGCGTCGATCCCGAACGGCGGCGCCGACCAGCCGGCATCGATCTGCCCGGACATGACCTGCGTGAAGGTCGGGGCCGGGCCGCCGGTCGCCGTCGGCCTCGCCGGCACCTTGAAATGATCGAGCAGCGCGAGCACGTTCGAATGCGTCGACGAGCCGGTGGTGGAATACGCCATGGTCTTGCCGGCCATGTCGGCCATCGTCTTGATGCTGGAATTGGCGCGCACGTACCAGTAGGCGTCGTCGCCGGTCGCCTGCGCGCCGACGATCCGGATCGGCGCGCCCTTGGCGAAGGCGCCGAGCACGCCGTAGGTCCCGGCGTTCATGCCCATGTCGACGCTGCCGGAGATCACCGCCTGCATCGTCTCGCCGCCGCCGCTGGTGTAGAGGATCTCCAGCCGGATGCCGTGCTTCTTGAAGATGCCCGCGAGCTGGCCGAGGTCCGGCACCGCGCCGTCCCATTTGCCCCGCTGTCCCACGGCGAGCTTGAGGACGTCGTCGGCTGCGGCGAGTTGCGCGGACAGCGCAAGGGCGATCGCGCTCGTGAGAATGAGACGGATGCAATGTCTCATGCGGATTGTCTCCGATACCCTCTGGTGAACCGATCTCACGCCGCCCGTCGCCCCCACAGCTCCTTGGAGGCGAGCGCGGCGCCTTCCACCAGCGCCTCGAGCTTCGCCCACATGATCGAGGGATGGACGCGGCGGTAGAGCGCGCCCTGCGCGAACCCGCAGTCGGTCGAGGCGATGACGTTCTCGCGCCCCACCAGCCGCGCCAGCCGCACGATCCGCTCCGCCACCAGCTCCGGATGCTCGACGATGTTGGTGGCGTGGCTGATCACGCCGGGAATGAGGGTGCGCCCCTCGGGCAGCCTCACGCTCTCCCACACCCGCCACTCGTGCGCGTGGCGTGGGTTGGCTCCTTCGATCGAGTAGCCGCCAACCTTGATGCGCAACAAGAGGTCGACGAGGTCCCTGAGCGGCAGGTCGGCGGTGTGCGGCCCGTTCCAGCTGCCCCAGCAGATGTGGTAGCGCGTCTGGGCTTCCGGGATGCCGCGCAGCGCGTGGTTGAGCGCGTCGATGCACATCGTCGCCCAGCGCCGATAGTCTTCCACGGTGCCCGGCGGCACGATGCGCTCGTACATCGCCGGCAGCCACGCGTCGTCGATCTGCACCGTGAGGCCGGCATCGGTGATCCCCTTGTATTCCGCGCGCAGCGCCTCGGCGAGCGCGAACAGGAACTCTTCCTGGCTGCCGTAATGCTCGTTCTTGAGCTCCGGGGCGACGCTCGCCGGCGCCACCACGGGGAGGAAGCCGGCCGCGTCGGTGTTGGCGAGCGCGGACTTGAGGCTGTCGATGTCGCGGCCGAGCAGGGCGGCGCCGCGATAGGTCACCGGCCCGGTCACCGCCCATTCCAGGGTGGGGCGCGGCAGGCCCTTGTCGTGCTCAGCATAGAATTCCTTGAAGCGCTCGCGGTCCTTGCCGGCGAAATAGGTCTGGCTCGGGCTCGCCGGCCGGCTCTCGATGCCGGAGAAGCGCTCGACCGCGTAACGGTACCAGTGGGTCTTGCCGAGCTCGCCGTCGTTGATGATGTCGAGGCCGATCGCCGCCTGCTGGCGCACGATCTCGGCCACGGCCTCGCGCAAGGTCTTCTCGAATCCCTGCCGGTCGTACGGCTCGCCCTTCAGCATCGGCTCGAAATACGCGATCAGCTCGGGCGGCCTGATCAGGCTGCCGACGTGAGTGGTGAGGATCCGGTCGCGCGCCATGGTTCGCCCCGTTGATGACTGGTAGGGTGGGCAAAATCGCCGGCTATCGCTTTTCGTTTTCGGCACGGCGTCGCGCGATCTTGCCCACGCGGTCGCAAGCCGGTCAACCCATCACCAGGCGCGGCAGCCACAGGCTGATGGCCGGCACGTAGGTCACCAGCGCCAGCAGGATCAGCAGCACCGGAAGGAATACGACGAGCTCGCGCGTGAACTCGCCGATGGTCGAGTGGGCGATCTGGTTGGCGATGAACATGCACATCCCGAACGGCGGGGTCACCAGGCCGATGTTCAGGTTGAGCACCAGGATCAGGCCGAAATGCACCGGGTCGACGCCGATCTCGCGCACCAGCGGCATCACCAGCGGCACCAGCAGGAAGAAGATCGCCCACGTCTCCATGAAGCAGCCGAACACCAGGAACACCAGGTTCAGCACGAGCAGCACCAGCACGTAGTCGTGGCGGATCGGCGCGAACAGGTCGAGCACGAGCCGGCCGACGTCGCTGCGCGCCAGGTACCAGCCGTAGGCGGAGGATGCCGCGATGATGAGGAACAGCACGGACACCGCCGACGCCGTGTGCCACAGCACGTCGACGAATGCCGCCCAGCTGAGGCTGCGGTAGACCAGCGTGCCGAGCATGAGCGCGTAGAGCGCGCCGGCGGCCGCCGCCTCGGTCGGCGTGAAGAAGCCGCCGAAGATGCCGCCGAGGATGAAGAACGGCGTCAGCAGGACCGGCAGCGACGTCCACGTGGTTTCCCATATGGTCGGGCCGCCCTCCTGCTTCGTCCCGCCGATTCCATAGGCGCGGGCATAGAGCCAGTTGACGATGAGCAGGGCGATGCCGATCGCGATGCCCGGCACCACGCCGGCGATGAACAGCTGCCCGATCGAGACGCTGAACACGGTCCCGTACACGATGAACGGGATGCTGGGCGGAATGATCGGCCCCATGATGCTGGCGGTCGCCGTCAGGCACGACGCGTAGGCGGGCGGATAGCCCGACCGGATCATCGCCGGGATCAGGATCGAGCCGATCATCGCGGTCTCGCTCAGCGCCGAGCCGGAGATGCCGCCGTTGACCATGCTGGCGGAGACGTTGACGGCGCCGAGCCCGCCGGTGAACCGGCCGATCAGCTGGTTAATGAAGCCGATCAGGCGCTGCGTCAGGCCGGCCGCGTTCATCAGCTCGCCCATGAGCAGGAACAGCGGGATCGCCAGCATGGCCGACGCATCGATGCCGGCGAGCATGCGCTGGGCGACGACGATCCCGGAGAGGCCGGAGAACATCATGCCGAGGATCGCCGCAACCGTGATCGAGAACGCCACCGGCATCCCGAAGAACATCAGGCCGAACAGGACGATCAGCGTGATCCAGACTTCGTTCATGGCGCGCTCGCGCCGCGCATGCGGCGCACCAGCTCGATGATCTGTGCGAGGCTGAACACGGCCATCAGCGCGGCGCCCGCCGGCACGGCGGCCGAGCGCCACGCCATGCTCAGCTCGATGCCCACCATCGAGGTGTTGGCCGAGATCATCGTCAGCTGGACGCCGTACCAGAGCAGGAGCAGGGCGGCGGCGCACAGGATGGCCTCGAGGACGATCAGCCAGACGAGCGCCACCGCATGGCTGGACTTGGGGCGCAGGATGTCCGCCATGATGTGGCTGCCGCGGCGCACCGCGAAGCCGGAGCCAAGGAACACCAGCCAGATGAACAGGTAGCGCGCCGCCTCCTCGGCGAAGCCGAACGCCGCGCTGCCCACCAGCCGCGTGCCGAGCTGCAGGATGAGGAGCGCGAACACCAGGAAGATCAGCACCGACAGCAGGAACCGCTCGCTCGCGTCGCTGACGGCGCCCCACCGGATCATGGCGCGCGCCGCTTGCGCATGTGTGCTCCCTCCGCGGCTTGCTCATGCCTGCTCCCACCCCTGCTTGCGGGGGAGGGATGGGGAGGGGGATTGCTACTTCGTCGCGACGATCTGCTCATACAGACCCTTCTTCCAGGTCCGGGAGAATTCCTCCGGCAGGCCCTTGAGGCGGTCGCGGAACGCCGCCAGATCGAGCTCGCTCTCGGGGACGATGGTCATCCTCTTCGCCAGCTCGGCGCGGATCTTTTCCTCGTCCGCCGCCAGCGTCGTGTCGTTGAGCCGCATCGCCGACTTCGCCTCGTCGAGCACCAGCCGCCGCAGGTTGTCGGGCAGGCGGCGGAACCAGATCTCGCTCACGCCGAGCCAGCCGATCGAGCGCACGTGCTGGGTCAGGTGCAGGTTCTTCTGCACCTCGAACAGGCTCGCCGACTGGATCAGGTCGAGCGGGTTCTCCTGGCCGTCGATCACGCCCTGGCGCAGGCCCATGAACACCTCGCCGAACGCCATCGGCGTCGGGATCGCGCCGAGCGCCTTCCAGGCGGCGACGTGCACCGGGTTCTGCGTCGTGCGGATCTTCAGGCCCTGCAGGTCGCGCGGCGACTTCACCACTTTCGAATTAGTCGTGAGGTTGCGCGCGCCCCGGTTCCACACGCCGATGACCTGGATCCCCTTGCGTTTGAGCAGCGCCTCGCTCACCTCCTTGCCGACCGCGCCGTCCCACACCTTGCGCAGGTGCTCCTGGTCGCGCCACAGGTAGGGCGCCTCGAACATGGCGTATTCGGGCGTTACCGAGCTCAGGATCTGGCCGCCCAGCAGCGCCGCCTCCAGCGATCCGGTCTGCAGCAGCTCGTATTGCTCGATCTCCTGGCCGAGCTCGCCGGAGGAATAGAGCCGCACCTCGATGCGCTTGTCCGACTTCTGCTCGACTTCTTTCTTGAATTCCTGCAAGGCCCGGTCCGGGAAGCTGTTGATCCCGAACGTATGGTTGATCCGCATGGTGAAATCGGCGGCGACGGCCGGCGCCGCCAGCGCCGTCGCCAGGATCGCAAACGCCGCAACGAGCATCGTGGCGTATCGGTGAATTTCGTCAGGCACACGCATGCGAGGCTCCTTCTGAATGCCGTGAATGCGCTTGCGTTTCCTCGGCCCCGGTCCGCCTCCGGCTTGTTCTAGTAGATCGGCCAGCGTCCGGGCGGCTGGACGCCGGTGCGAACGAGGAGCCTATCGCTGAGCTCCAGGCAATGGGCGATGACCTCGTTCTCGTCGACGGTCAGCACCTTGCGGTCGTCCATCACCAGGCGGCCGTTGATGTAGACGGTCTCCACGTGGCGGCCGTCGGCCGAATAGACGAGGTTCTGCACTTCGCGAGTAGTTCGGCACCCATTCGGGCGCCCACATGTTGATGACGATCACGTCGGCGCGCTTGCCGCGCTCGAGCGAGCCGATCTCCTTGTCAAGGCCCATCGCTCGCGCGCCGTTGATGGTCGCCATCTCGATCGCCGTCTCCGCGTACATGACGCCGGGATCGTTGCGGTAGTCCTTCGGCAGCACGGCGGCGAGGTACATCACCTTCACCATGTCGGCGAAGTTCGAGCAGTCCGCCGCATCGCCGCCGAGCCCGACATTGACCCCGTGCTGCAGCATCTCCGGGAAGCGGCCCTTGGAGGAGAGCTCGTAGTTGAGCTTGAGCGCCGTGGTCGGGCAGTGCACCACGTTGGCGCCGGTCTCGGCCAGCATCTCGATCTCGCGGTCGGCGACGTGGATCATGTGGGTGAGCGACACGTTGCGGCCGAGCACGCCCAGCCGATAGAGATGCTCGACCGGCCGGTATCCGGTCTTGTCGCGCGTCGCCGTCACCTCCTCCTGCACGGCCGCGAGGTGCAGGTTGAGGATGGTGCCGTAGTCGTCGGCCATCTTCTTCGACTCGCGATAGAGCCGGTCGGTGCAGCGGCCCTGGCCGACGATGTCGACGCACGCCTTGAGCAGGCCGCCGTTGTAGCCGTCCTGATAGGTCTTCAGGAACGCCTCGTTCTCGCGCAGGCAGGTGTCGGTGTCCTCCATCAGCATCGCATGGCCGAGGATCGCCTGGTCGAACGAGCGCCGGCCCATCAGGCCGCGCATGCCGATGCGCGAGACGCCTTCGATCGCCGCCGCCGGATTGTACGAGCCGGCCTCCAGGAACGTGGTCGTGCCGGCCTTGAGCGTCTCGATCAGGATGATCAGGCCGCCGTAGATCTCGTCCTCGGCGGTGAGCTTGGTCGCGACCTTGCCATGCACGAAGTTCGACCACAGCACGCCGCCCGCATCCTCCGGCGCCAGCCCGCGGTGCATGGTGTGATAGAAGTGCAGGTGCGAATTCACCAGGCCCGGCATGATCAGCTTGTGGCGGCAGTCGCGCACGGTCTTGGCGTCGTACTCGCGGGCGAGCGTCTCGCGCTTGCCGACCGCCACGATGTCGCTGCCGGTGATCACCACGGCGCCGTCGCGGATGATGCGGCGCTCGGCGTCGACCGTGATGACGGTGCCGCCCGACAGCATCAGGTCCGCTTTGATCGCCACCGCCGGATGCCCCTCTGTTCAGGCGCCTGCTGGATGCTTTCATGCGTGCCAGCCAAGCTCAAATAGTATAAAAGAATTCGAGCTATGCCTTTTTGTAATCGATCGAGGCGTGCGTGATCGACAACCGGAAGCTCCGCTACTTCGTGACCGTGGTCGAGTTCGGCAGCTTCACCAAGGCGGCCGATGCGCTGCACATCACCCAGCCGGCGCTCAGCCGGCAGGTGAAGCAGCTCGAGGAGGAGCTCGGTGTCGAGCTCTTGCTGCGCGAAGGGCGCGGCATCCGGATCACCGATGCGGGCGAGGCCCTGCTGCTCCATGCCCGCACCATCGCGCGCGATTTCGAGCGCCTGCGCGAGGACATGCAGGCGCGCAGCGGCGAGCCGACTGGCCGCGTCGTGTTCGGCATTCCGCCGACGCTCGCCGATACGCTGGTGCCGCGGCTGGTGGAGGCGACGCGGCACAAGTTCCCGCTGGTCACGCTCAAGGTGGCCGAGGGGCTGACCCCGGTGCTGCTCGGCTGGCTGCGCTCGAGCGACGCCGATCTGGCGATCGTCAGCCTCGCCCATCCGGACGACGCCGGAAAGATCGCCGGCGTCGCGCTCGAGGCGGTGGCGAACGAGGACATGGTGGTGGTGGAGAAGGGGGGCACGCCTGCGCCGCCTCGCGTCTACGAGCGCGCGGCCCTGAGCGAGAAGCCGATCGTGGTGTCGCAGATGCTGGCCGACATCGTCCGCCGCCAGCTCGGCGCCCTGTATCTGCCGCTCAACATCGTGACCGAGATCGACTCGGTGCAGGCGGCAAAGACCATGGTGCTGCGCGGACAGGCCGCGACCATCCTGCCGGTCTCCATGCTGGCCGCCGAGCTCGCCGCCGGCGAGGTCGCGGTCAGCGCCATCACGGCGACGCCGGTCCGCCGCACGCTGGCGCTCGCCGAGCCGAGCTTCCGCCACCTCACCTTGGCCGCCGAGGCGGTGCGCCGCCTCGCCCGGGAGATCGTCGTGCGCATGGCGGAGGAGGGCATGTTCTCGCTTGATGCGATATCGGCGCGAGCGCGGTAGATTGGGTCAGCGCGGCCCGCGCGTCTCGTTGCGGCACGGCGGCAATACCGCGCGTAACCCAACAATTCCCGTGCGCCCGCGTCATGGTAGGTCACGCGTGGAATGCATGCCGCACACGATGGCAACGCCGTGGCCGCGCCGACCCAACCTAAGCTATGCTGCCCTCACGGCCCGCACGCACAAGCGGGTCTCACAAGGGAGGGCGACCCATGAGAATGATCTCGCTGCTGGCGGGAATGCTCGCGCTGTGGCCTGCGCTCGCCTCGGCGCAGACGATGCAGGAGCTCATCGACAACAAGAACAGCGACCACGTGCTGGTGCACAGCGGCGGCTACGACCGCAAGACCTACAGCCCGCTCAGCCAGATCAACCGGCAGAACATCCGGCGGCTGGTGCCGGTGTGGAGCTCGAGCCTGATGAACGACGCCGGCGAGCTCTCCGAGCCCGCCGTCTACAACGGCGTCATGTACGTCATCAACGGCAAGTTCACCTTCGCCATCGACCTCGAGAGCGGCCGGCAGATCTGGCGCACGCCGGTCGAGACCGAGGCCGGGGTGACGCGCGTCGCCACGTTCGGCGCATTCACCCGCGGCGCGCCCGTGCTCTACAACGGCAAGCTCTATCGCGTGAACATCGACAATCATATCGTCGCGCTCGACCAGAAGACCGGCAAGGAGGTGTGGAAGCAGAAATTCGCCGACTGGCGCGAGGGCTACTACGCGACCGGCGCGCCGATCATCGCCAACGGCGTGCTGATCTCCGGCATGGCGGGCGGCGAGTCGACAACGCGCGGCTTCCTCGACGGCTGGGATCCGGAGACCGGGAAGAAATTGTGGCGCCGCTACACCATCCCCGAGCCCGGCCAGCCCGGCTCCGAGACGTGGCCGCAAGACAGCGATGCCTGGACTCGCGGCGGCGGCCCGACCTGGCGCTCCGGCTCGTACGATCCCCAGCTCGACCTCGTCTATTGGGGTACCGGCAATGCCGAGCCGTACGATCCGCGGCCGCGCGGACATCTCGACAGCCTCTATACGTCGAGCGTGCTGGCGATCCGGCCGAAGACCGGCGAGATCGTCTGCTATTTCCAGTACACGCCCAACGACGTGTACGACGTCGACGGCGCCGACGAGAACATCCTGGCGGACATCCCGGTCAACGGGCAGCCCCGCAAGGTGATGATCCAGGCCAACAAGAACGGCTTCCTGTTCGTGCTCGACCGCACCAACTGCAAGCCGATCGCCATCAATCCGTACGTCAAGGTCAACTGGGCGACGCACTATGATCTCGCCACCGGCCGCCCCGTGCACACCGAGATCTACAAGAAATTCGTCGCCGGCGACGAGGTCGAGGTGTTTCCCTCGCGCGGCACCAACGCGGTGCCCAACGCCTACAACCCCAACACCGGCCTCATCTACATGAGCACCTGGAACCTGCCGCGCATCATGAAGCTGGCGCCGCCGCGGCCGCAGGTGCTCGGCACCGAGTCGACCGGCGTGGTCGCCCGCCAGCCGGTGATCAAGCCGGGCGACGTGGTCGGCAGCTTCGTCGCGATGAACCCGCTGACCGCCGAGAAGAAATGGGAGGTGCCGTTGACCGACCTGCCGGGCTCGGCCGGCATGCTGGCGACCGGCGGCGGCCTCATCTTCACCGGCCGGCTCACCGGCGAGTTCCTGGCGCTCGATCAGGACACCGGCAAGACCCTGTGGCAGTTCAAGACCGGCTCGAGCGTCAACGCCACGGCCATCACCTACACCCACAAGGGCACGCAATACGTGAGCATCGCCTCGGGGCTCGGCGGCAGCCTGGCGCGCCGCCTCGCGGCCGACAAGGTGCCGGCCGGCGGCGCCCTGTGGACCTTTGCGCTGATGCCCGAATGAGACGCGCGGGCGCGTAAGCATGAAAGGTGTTCATGGGCTCGGCCTCGGCCTCGTGCTCCTCGGCACGAGCGCCGGGGCGCAGGAGGCGGAGCGTTTCTCGCCCGACCAGGTGAAGGCGGGTGGCGACATCTACGCCACCTATTGCCAGCCCTGCCATGGCCCGGAGCTGGACTATCCGGGCGGCAGCTTCGACCTGCGCAAGTTTCCCCCCGGCCAATACGCGCGCTTCGAGAACGCCGTGATCAAGGGCAAGAACAACATGCCGCCGTGGGGCGAGGTCATCCCGGAGGACCAGATCAAGGCGCTGTACGCCTACGTGATGGCCGCCGAAGGAAGGCGTTAAACTTGTAGGGGCATCCCTTGTGGGTGCCCAACGACATTGCCGCTGGCAGGGCGACCACAAGGGTCGCCCCGGCGTGTTCGACGATCGCCGGGCGGTGCCGACGCACCAGCGCGCCCGCGCGTTCATCCTGTCAAGCGCAAATCCCCTCACGAAACGGTGCTTGTGTGACCTCGCTCACGGAGCGCCGCACGCAGCAATGGCAGGTTGCGGGCAACGATAACTCGCATGCGCTTCACGGCGCCGGCGCGAAAGTGGAGAGGGCAGTCGAACAGGCCGGTTCCGATGATCGGAGCAGGAGGCGGATCACAACATCGCGGGAGAGCAGCCATGACCATTGCGTCGTACGCCGGTGAGCCGGGGGACTTTGCGGAACCGATCGCGCCGGAGCGCGAAACCGACGAGGCATCCGTGGAGCAAGCCGCCCATGCCATGCTCAAGCTCTACCGGGCCAATCTGGAGGTCCGACTCCAGTGCGTCGACGATGCGACACTGTCCGAGCATCAGCGGCAGATCAGGGCGAAGGTCGGCGAGGCGCTGCAGACGCTCCAGCGCCCGAAGCGGACCCGGCTCGGCGGCGAATGGGATGAGGTCTATCGGCTGGAGCGGCTGATCGCCTTGCTGTTCAACGGCGCCGAGCTGCGCCAGGAGATCGCCCGCCGGCTCGCCGAGCTGGCGGACGAGAAGGTCCCCGAGGCCGAGCGCCTGCGCCTGGAATACACCGCGCTCGCCGGCTCGTCGCGCGACGGCGATGCGCCCGTCGTCCCGGACGGCGTGTTGCGGTCGTTCCTGTTGCGCGCGATCGAGGCCCTGCAGTGGACGGCGAAGCGACGCTATCTCGCTCAGCCGCTGCGTCAGCAAGCGACCAAGAAGATCCTCGTCTGCGTGCTGGTGACGTTCATCCTCCTGGTCGCCCCCTACGTGATGCTGAGCCTCGACTACGAGGCGACCCTTCACTCGGCGGACAAGATGGTGAGCCCGATGTGGTCGCATCTCGGCCTGTTCACCGCCCTGATGGCGGGCTGCCTCGGTGCCTTCTTCAGCCGGTTGATGATGCTGCAGCGCAATTGGCCCAACATGGCGCTCGAGGAATTGTGCTCCAACACCGAGTGGTCCTACGCGCTCCTGCGCGCCGGCGTCGGCATGTGCGGCGCGCTGATCCTCTACTACTTCTTCCACTCGGGGCTGATCGACGGTTCGCTGTTTCCCCACATCGACAAGCTGTCGGTCCGGCTCCTGCCGACCGAGGGCGGCACGGTCCAGATGGCGTTCACCGCGCCCTCCAAGGATCTCGCGCTGCTCACCGTGTGGTGCTTCCTCGGCGGCTTCTCCGAGGTGCTGGTCCCCGGCCTCCTGGCCAAGACCGAAGGCCAGCTCGCCGAGACCGCCGTGGGCTCCAAGGCGCGCTGACGCGCGTCGTCGATCGAGACGAAACCGAAAGGGGGCGATGGCCGGGCCGTCGCCCCCTTCAGAATTCCTCCAGCAGCCGTCCGTATCCGTAGATCGGATCGTCGATCCCGTTGCTGCGCAGCGCCTGCCAGTAGGTCGCCGCGTTGACGGCGACCACCGGCAGCCCCAGCCACCGCTCGGCCTCCGCCGCCAGGTCGATCATCGCCAGGTTCGTTCCTGCCTGGAGGATGGCGTCGGGCTTGAGCGCGGCCAGCTCCTTGAGGGCGCCGATCATGTGCGCGGTGTCCACGCCGGCGATGCTGCGTATGCTCGGCGACAGGAAGGACTCGATCCGGATCACGTCGTAGCCCGCCTCGTGCAGGAATGCTCCCACGTGCTGGTTGCCGATCGGCTGGTAGGGCGAGATCACCGCCAGGCGTTTGATCGGCCCGAGTTCGCTCGAGCGCCGCGAGGCAGGCGTGCGATCCCATCACCACCGGCACGCCGGCGCGCCGCTCGAGTCGCTCCTTCAGGCGTTGGCTCGCCGCGAAGCCGTCCCAGAACGTCGGCAGCGACATCCCCATGACCACGACCGCCGGTCCGCACGTCATCGCCCGATCGATCGCCGGCAGCAGGTCAGGCTGGATGTTCTCGATCACTTGCGCCTGCTCGGCGTCGTTCCGTTGCGGCTGCTCGGCGATCATGATGCGCGCCACGTGATTGGTCACGCCGCGCGGCCGCAGGGCGTCGAATTCCGGTTGCACGCTGGTGTTGGGCGAAGGAACGACGACGCCGATCTTGAGGCGAAATCCCAGTCGGTCGAAGGACGCATCCTCCATTGTGGCGTTCTCCCGGCTCCCGGCTTGCGGCGCCGAATGTAGCAGGATCGGGACCGTGGCGCTCCTCGAGGATCAGGCGGCGCGGCGTGGACGGCGGCTTATCGGATGGGCGGGGCGGCCAGAATTTAGGCACGTTGCAAGATATCGGAGCTTGCGCGCGCCATGACGGTGTCGTCGGGACCGAAGGTCTCGATGCACCCGCCATGGCACGTCGCTTGCTACGCCTGCGCTGGGTAAATAAATTCTTACCCATGGGCGCGGCCGCGCATCGGCGCTCTGCTGCGTCGGGGACCCGAGCATGCTGCCGCTTTCGGTGCGCCAGCCGGGCGATGCCGGCACCGTGTTCCGCTGGCGTTTCCCTGCGTCCTTTCACGGTCACGCGGCGGCCGCGATCTGCGTCTTCGCCGTGGTGCTGGTGGTGCTGCCGCTGGCGTGGCTGATGATCGGCCCGTCGATCGAAAGCGGTCGGCTCAACCTCGATTTTCTCTCCGCCGTGTTCGCGCAACGCCGGCTGGTCCGCGCGCTCACCAACACGCTCTGGGCATCGCTCTACACGGCCGCGTGGGCGGCCGCCATCGGCGTCGGGCTCGCCTTCCTGGTGGCGCGCACCGACATGCCCGGGCGCAACGTCCTCTCCATGCTCATCGTCGGATCGTTCATCACGCCGTCCTATCTGCTGGCGTTCGCCTACGTCATGCTGCTCGGCCCGAACGCCGGCATGATCAACGTGTTCCTCGTCGACCTCCTGGGCCTCGAAGCCGCGCCGTTCGACATCTACAGCTTCGAGGGCTACGTTTTCGTCGCCACGCTCGAGGCGGTGCCGCTGGTGTTCCTCACCACCACGGCGGCGCTGCGCTCCCTCGACGGCTCGTACGAGAACGCGGCGCGCATCCTCGGCGCCGGTCCGCTGCGCGTCGTCCTCACCATTTCGCTTCCGATGATCACTCCGGCGATCGGCGCCGGTGCGCTGCTCGCCTTCATCTCCACCTTGTCGCTGTACGGCGCGCCGGCGATCCTCGGCATCCGCGTCGTGCCGACCGAGATCCAGGCGCTGCTCGGCTATCCGGCGCGCTTCGATCTCGCGGCCGGCGTCTCGCTCTACCTGATGGGGCTGGCGCTGCTGGCGCTCGCCGTCTACCGCCGCCTGCTGGCGCGGTCCGGCCGCTACGTCACGGTCACCGGCAAGTGGGGCCCGTGCGAGCCGCTGCGCCTCGGCCGCTGGCGCTGGCCGGCTTGCGCGCTGACGATCTTCTACGTCGCCCTCGCCCTGTTATTGCCCTACGCGGTGCTCGGCTATGCGTCGGTCAGCAAGGCGGTCGGCGCGCCGATGTCGTGGGCGAATCTCACGCTGGAGCACTACGCCTACATCCTGCGCGATGAGTTGTCGCTGCGCGCCTTCAAGAACAGCTTCGTACTCTCCCTCGGCGCGGCATTCGCCGCGGTCGCGATTGCGGCGGTGGTCGCCTTCCTCGAGGTGCGGCGGCGCGACCTCGCTGCCGTGCGGGCGGTGGGGACCATCCTGATGCTGCCCTATGGGATCCCGAGCGTGGTGATCGCGGTCGGGCTTATCCTCGCCTTCATCCGCCCGCCGCTCGTTCTCTACGGCACGCTGTGGATCATCGGGCTCGCCTACCTGATCAAGTTCCTCCCGGTCGCCATCCGCGCCATGGCGGCGATGTTCGAGCAGATCGACCCGACCCTGGAGGAGGCCTCGCGCATTGCCGGCGCCTCGGCCGGCACGACCTTCGCCTTCATATCGCTGCCCCTCGTCCGCCACGGCGTCGTCAGCGCCTGCTTCCTGGTGTTCATCCCGTGCTTCCGCGAGCTCGGTGCGTCCGTGATCCTCGCCTCGCCCTACAACGAGACCGCCGCCTTCGCCATGATGACGGCGTGGGGCGCGGTCTCCTTCGAGGTCACCTGCGCGATCGGCGTCGTCATGCTGGCACTCACCCTCATGGCGCAGGTCGCGTTCGTGCGCTCGCGCCAGGCTGCGTTCGCATGACGCGCGACGCCGACATCGACCCGCACGATCGTTCGCCCGTCCGCGAGCAGGCCGACATCCGACCCCGGCCTCGGCGCGCCGGCGGAGAGGATCTCAGGACCACGATCCTACGCGTCGCGACCGACGAGTTCGCGCGCCACGGCTTCAACGGCGTGCGCATCGAGCGCATCGCGTCCCGCGCGGAGTGCAGCGTACGCATGCTCTACAAGTACTACGGCGACAAGCGCGCGCTCTACCTGCGTGTCCTCGAGGATGCCTATGCCGAGCTGCGCCGGCACGACCTGCAGATGACCGAAGGCGTCGCGCCGCTGCGGGCGATCGAGGCGCTGATCGAAGGCACGTTCGACTACATGCAACGCAATCGCGAGTTCGCCCTGCTCACGCGCAACGAGAACCTGCTCGAGGGCCGCTTCGTGAGCCTCCTCGCGTCGCTCCGCGGCGAGCGCTGCGGCGCTGATCCGCTCGCTTCGGCGCATTCTGCGCGATGGCGAGCGCAGCGGCACGTTCCGGCCCGGCATCGACGCCCTGCAGCTCTACGTCTCGATCGTCGCGCTCAGCGTGCACCACATCGTCAACGAGCACACCCTGTCGACGGTGTTCGGCGAGCGCCTCGGCCACGCAGCGTGGATCGCGGCGCGGCGGCGGCACGTACGCCAGCTGATCCTCGGCGGCATCCTCTCCGACCCATCAGGCGCGCAAGGAGCATCCCCAGCATGATCATCGATTGCGAAGTGCACATCGGCAAGTTCAAGGGCGATCCCTATACCTGGCTCGAGGGACCGGTCGATGCGGCGCAGCTCCTCGGCATCATGGACAAGTATGCCATCGATCGCGCCATCGTCATGGCGCCGACCGAGCAGTTTCCCAGGAACGAGGAGCTCGCCGCCTCCATCAAGGGGCATCCGCGGCTGATGAGCTTCGCCGTGGTCAACCCGTTCGGACCCGACGACGGGGTGAGCGAGCTGCGCGCCGCGGTCACGCGCTGGGGCATGTGCGGCCTCAAGCTGATGCCGCTGCGCCACGGCTACGAGATCGACGGCGATGCGGCGCTGCCGCTCATGCAGGCCTGCGCGGATCTCGGCGTGCCGGTCTCGATCCATTCGGGCGCGCAGTTCTGCCTGCCCTGGCAGATCGCCGACATCGCCCGCAAGTTTCCCACCGTCCCGGTCATCATGGACCACATGGGTTGGCGCTACTACGTCGACGGCGCCATCAACGTCGCCCGCGAGGTGCCCAACATCTACCTGGAGACCGCGCTGGTGGGCATGCCCGGCTACATCCGCATGGCGGTCGACAAGGTCGGCCCCGACCGCGTGATCTACGGCTCGGACTATCCCACCGGTCACCCGAGCTCGATGCTGGCCAATGTCGAGGCCGCGAACCTGAAACCCGCCGACAAGGCGCTGGTGCTCGGCGGCAACCTCGCCCGCCTGTTGCACATCTGACCCTCTTTTTCCTCAGCCCATGGAGGCAGCGATGAACGTGCTCGACCGCAGGCCGATCCTGGTCGCGATGGTTGTGATGCTCGTGCTGTGCGGCGCCGGAGCGGCGGGCGCCGGCGAGCTCCTGTTCTATTCCTCGGTGCCGCGCAATCTGTCCGACGTCCTGGTCAAGGGCTACGAGCAGGACAACCCCGGCACGACCGTCAAGATGTTCCAGGCCGGCACCGAGACCCTGCTGGAGAAGATCGAGCTGGAGATCCAGGGCCGCGGCAAGCCCGAGGCGGACGTGGTGTGGATCCAGGAGCAGTCGGCGATGGAGCGCCTGGCCGAGCGCGGCAAGCTGCTCGCCTATCTGCCCGAGGGGCACGCCGCGATCGACGCCGCCTACAAGGACAAGGGCGGCCGCTGGATCGGCACATTCGTCACCCACGCCGTTTTCATGTACAGCACCAAGGCGTTGAACGAGAAGACCGCGCCCAAGGGCTGGCGCGATCTCGTCGAGCCGCGGTTCCGCAACAAGCTCACCTTCGCCAATCCGCGCGTGAGCGGCACCGGCTCGGCGGTCGCCTCGGCGCTGGTGCAGAATTTCGGCTGGCCCTACCTGGAGAAGCTCGCCCTCAACAAGCCGCAGATCGCCGCCGGCCACCCGCCCATGGTATCGACCGTGATCGCCGGCGAGCGCACGGTCGGCCCGATGCTCGACTACTCGATCTTCGAGGCGGCCGCCAAGGGCCAGCCGATCGCCTTCGTGTTCCCGGCCGAAGGCGCGGTTGCGGTGCCCGCCTATGCGGCGATCGTGCAGACGAGCCGCAATCCCGATGCGGCGAAGAAATTCGTCGACTTCTTCGCCTCGCAGAAGGCCGCTTCACTGCTGCGCGAGCGCGGCATGTACCACACGCGTAATGATGCGCAGCCGCCCGCCAACTGGCCGGCGATCGGCGACATCCGGCTCATCCCGTTCGACTGGCAGCGCCACAAGACCGAGAAGGACGCCGTCAAGGACCGCTTCGCCGACCTGATGGAGAAATAAGTGCTGAGTTTCGTCTCCCCTCCCGCCGCGTGTTGACTCTCGCCTCCCTCCCGGCTTGCGGGGGAGGGTTGGGGAGGGGGCCACGCTGCGTCGAACGAAGAAGATTGCTCCACCATGCCCTCGCCTCACAAATCCAAGCACCACTTCGTCAGCCCGTTCAATTTCATCGGGCTCGATCCGCCAAAAAGCCGCCGCAAGATCCGCTTCTACGATTCGACCTTGCGCAAATCGCTGCTCGTTCCCGGCGGCCGGCTGAAGCCCGACGCTCATGTGCGCATCGCCGAGCAGCTGGTCGAGGCCGGCATCTCCGGCATCTTCTACAACATGCTGTACGACTGCCGCAGCCTCGCGCGCGAGCAGAAGGCGCAGGAGAACCAGGCGGCGGCGAGCGCGGTGGGCAAGCGCTTCACCGCCATCCGCCGCATCGCCTGCCTCTATGCGCTGCCGCGCAATTTCGACTGGAAGGAAGCGTGCGATCTCTCCCGCGAGGCCGGGCTCGACGTGCTCGAGCCCGGCATTCCGGTCTCCGACATCGAGCGCACGGCCGACATTCCCGGCGTGTCGCGCCAGGGCGTGGCCGAGGGCATGGTGCGCTGCCTCGAATACTGCAGGAGCCTCGGCGCCAAAGTCTCCGCCAACTTCACCGACGTCGGGCGCTGCGATCCCGATTACCTCGTCGACGTCATCCGCCTGGCGATCGCGGCCGGCGCCCGGGAAGTGCGTCTGAGCGATTCCTACAGCTCGCTCTCCCCGCACGGCGTGCATAGGCTGGTCCGCCACGTCCGCCGCAAGGTGAAGAACTGCGTGCCCCTGATGGTGCACATCCACGACGACTACGGCATGGGCAGCGCCGCCACCGTGGCGGCCGCGCTCGAAGGCTGCGACGTCGACTGCACGGTCGGCGGCCTCGGCGACAAGGGCGGCTTCGCGGCGCTCGAGGAGGTCGCGCTCACGCTCGCGCTGCTCTATCGCCGGCCGATCGGCGTCCGCCTCGATCGCCTGCCGGCGCTCGCTGCGCTGGTGGAAGCCGAGACCGGCATCGCCGTCGCGCCGACCAAGGCGGTGATCGGCCGCGACATCTTCAACGTCGAGAGCGACGCCGCGGTCGCCCGCATGCTGCGCGGCGAGGTGGCATTCTGGGATCCGGGTGCGCGCGTGGTCTCGCGCACCTACGATCCGGCGCTCCTCGGACGCGCCCGCACCCTGATCTGGGGCCAGACCACGCTCTCCGGCGAAGCGACCGCCGAGAAGCTCCGGAAGCTGGGGCTCCCCGCCGACGAGGCCGCGGTCGCCCGCGCCAACGCCGAGATCAGCCGCCGCGTGCTCGCCTGCGACCGCTATCCCTGCTGGATCTCCGAAGCCGAGGTCGAGGAGATCTGCCGCGCGACGGCGGCATCGTAGAATGGGAATGAGGCCACGCTTTGCTTGCTGCACTAAGCACTGTTTCGATTCCCCTCCCCCACGCGCTCTTGCGCGTGGCGGGGAGGGTTCTGGCGCGCGTAGCGCGCCGGGGTGGGGGAACAGCCTTTCAGCGGATGCTGAGCTGACGTCACTCACACGGCGCGGAAGAACCGCAACGACGTGCGCGAAAATTCCAGCCGCTGATAGAACCGGTGCGCGTCGACACGGTGCTCCGCGCTGGTGATCTCGATGCCGGCGCAACGATGCTCGCGGGCGAACGCCGCCACGCCTTCCACCAGCCTCTCGCCGATGCCGCGGCCGCGCTGTGGCGCCGCGACCACGAGCGCGGTGATGCGGCAGAGGGTCGAGCCGCTGGGGAAATACGGCACGAGCTCGGCAGCGATCAGCCCGACCACTTCGCCCTCCGCCTGCGCGACGAGCACGCAGCCCGTGCGACTCTCCGCTACGCCGCGCAGGCGTGCACCGACCTCCGCCTCCGTCGCCGGATAACCCAGTTCCGCCAGCAGCAACGCGACGGGTGTTGCATCGGCTTCCGTCGCCCGCCTGAGCACGATGGTCATGAACGGCCACGCTCAATGCCATGCACCAGCCCTGGCGCCCCGACCTCGCAGGGCACCACGGGCATCATCGGTCTAGCCGGCGCGAAGTGCAACCGAGAGCGGGATGTATGAGCGGAAGCTTTGTAGAGGCGACCTTTGAGACGAACGTCGGCCGCATCTTCCGCCGCAACGCTGCGCATCCCGACGGCCGCCCGTGGATGTGGACTATCGTGTTCCACGAGCGGCGTGGCGAGTCGCCGCATCAGGGGAGCACCGCCACGCGCGAGGAAGCGAAGGAAGCATTCCGGCGGGCTTGGCTTGCGGGCGTCGGCAAGCTCAGAAGCACGCGAAAGATGCAGTCTACGCCGGCAAGACGCTCATCGTGTTCGTGAATGCTGACGCGGGCGAGTGGTTCCCGAATAGGGGACGCGGCAGATGCCGTCGCCGCTCCATTTTGCCGCCGTGTGGATGGTGAATCTGCAGCCCGTTGAATCAGGCCAGTACGTCTACGCCGTCACTCACCTAGATTTGAGCGGGGTCAATGCGCCGGTGCGCCTGGTCTGCATTCATGAGGATTTTAGCGGCTGGAAGGTGGTCCCCTTGCAATGATCAGGCGGGCGCGGGGATCGCTCGCTGCGAAGTCGACATCGCTTACTGTTGTGCCAGAAACAGGCACATGCCGGCGCAGAGGCTCGAGCCGAGGATCACCGCGACAATCAGATGCGATAGCACCTCAGCAGGCCCGAATGGCAGCGGCGTGCCCTCAGAACGCAGCCACATGGCCCATCGGCGAACATTATGCATGATCCACATCGACATCGGGTGCTCCCCTGCAACCAAGCCGCATGGTTGTCGATAATAGCCTACATTGGCACCTGATCGGCGCTGCGTCGATCAGGGGAACCCTGAAATCATCTCGGGAAAACCTTGACCGTGAACCGGTCTCGCCGCCTTCACCATGCCCACTCCCGCACCCGGTGGGTCGCCGGGCTCGTCGGGCTTTTGATCTTCATCCACCCCTTGGAGCGGTAGGGAGATCGCGGCGCTTCGACACGATCCCCTCAAGCCCCATCTTGCAGGCGTGGGTGAACACCGTGGCGCCGTCGAGGTCGCGGGCGTTCGCCGAGTTCCTCGCGTGGGCGGGCGATTATCGCGTGCGCGACAATGCCAACTCGTTCGCCGGCCACCAGCGCAACTTCGCGGCGTTTGCCGGCTCCAAGGCCGTGTTGCGTTCCCGCAGCGAGGTACGGAGCTTCTCGCGCGCACCGCTGCTCAAAACCGATAAAACCTCGCCGGCGTGTCCACCATGATCTTGCGGCGCATCGCTTCGTCGCTCACCCAGTCGCCGAAGGCGTCGACCAGGTCGCCGTCGTTCGGGTTCACCACGTACTTGTTGGGGTGCGGCCAGTCGGTGCCCCACATGATGCGCTCGGGCGCGGCCGCGATGAGCGCTTGCGCCAGCGGCTTCACGTCGTCGTAGGGCGGAAGATCCGTTTCGCTCACGCGGTTGGCGCCGGAGATCTTCATCCAGGTATTGCCGCGCCGCATCAGCTCGATCAGCGCCTTGAAGCCCGGCGCGCTCGCGCCCGCGGTCGCCGGCTGGTAGGCGAAATGCCCGATCGACAGCGGGATCGTGAGCGCGGTGAACACCGGCATCAGGTCGATGATGTCCTTCCCCGGAAACAGGAACTCGACGTGCCAGCCGAGTGGTTTGAGGCGCGCCGCGAGCGCCGGGATCTCATCGAAGGTGACCGGCATGCCGCCCTTGTTGTCGGTATTCAGGCGCACGCCGCGCACGCCCGCCTGGTCGAGCCGCCTGAGCTCGTCGTCGCCGATGTCCATGGTGATCGCCACCACGCAGCGCGCCCGGTTCGGCGTCTCCGCGTTGAGCTTCTGGCTCGCGTTGAGGATCGCCGAATTGTCGGTGCCGTAGACCGACGGCTGGGTGAACACCACGCGGTCGACGCCGAGCGTCGCGTGCAGGTGCTTCAGGTCGGCCAGCGTGGAGTTCGGGCGGGTTGTAGCCGCGCCCCGGCGACAGCGCGTAGCCCTGCTCGAACACGTGCACGTGCGTGTCGATCGATCCTTTCGGCAGCTTCACACTCGGCTTGCGCGGGTTGCGATCGGGCGGCAGGCAGTCGCGTATCTCGTTCGCCACGGCAATTCCTTTTCTCGCTGGTCGCGGGATGGGGTAGGGCGCCTCAGGAACCCTGACGGTCGCCCTTGAGGCCGTTGAGCGCGCGCCGGAACGCACGTCCCGCCGCGCGGGCGCGGTCCTCGTCGTTGACGATCAGCCGCGCCTCGTCGACGACGGTTCTCGCCGTCTCGGCGGCCTTCT
The DNA here is from genome assembly GCA_963777755.1 of uncultured Alphaproteobacteria bacterium. GTDB lineage: Bacteria > Pseudomonadota > Alphaproteobacteria > Rhizobiales > Xanthobacteraceae > DATFWC01. The sequence goes on along the minus strand of CAVZSC010000030.1, from coordinate 367,939 downwards.
GCTGCACTTCGGGGTTGGCGGCAAGCCGCTGCGCCGCGAAGCGCACGAGATGATTGAACCAGACTGCCATGGACCCAGCATAGCGGCTTCGGCGATCGGCTGCCAGCGTGGTTCGCATGGATGCCAGAACCGGCGCTGCCCTTGCTTCATATGGGGAAATCGGTGTTCATCGTCGTGCGCATCCGGCAGCTCCGGCAGGAGCTGCCGGACATGCGCAGTGAAGGCCGGGACTAGCGTTGATCCATCACAGCATCGAATCGCGGGCCTCCTGGGTCGTCGCGGGCGTCTCGTTCGCGCTGCTCGGCATGTCCTTTGGGGCGCCGTGGATCACCGCGGTCGGCCTGAAATCGATCGCCGCCGAGACCGGCGGGGCGCGCTCGGTGCCGGCGCTGGCGAATGCGCTCGCCTGGCTCGGCACCGCCGCGGGGGGCATTCTCATGGGCCGGCTCGCCGAGCGCTTCGGCATCCGCTGGACCGTGATGGGCGGCTCGGCGATGATCTGCATCGGCCTCCTCATCTCGACGCTCGGCCAGCCCTGGCAGCTCTATCTCGGCCACGGCCTGTTCATCGGCGTCCTCGGCAATGCCGGGCTCAACGCGCCGCTCTACGTCTATGTCAGCCGCTGGTTCGATCGCCGGCGCGGCTCCGCGCTCTCGCTCATCTCGGGCGGAGGATATTTCGCTGGCATGGCGTGGCCGCCGATCTTCGAGCGCGCGATCGCGCTGATGGGCTGGCGCACCTCGATGATCGTCTACGGGCTGCTGCAACTCGCCGTGATCCTGCCGCTCGCCGCGGTGTATCTGCGTGCGCCGCCGGAGACGCCGGCGATCCACGGTGCCGCCGTGGACGAAGGCGCCAAGGCCACGGTGCTCGGCTGGAATCCCAACCTCGTGTTCAGCCTCATTGGGCTCGCCGCCTTCATGTGCTGCACCACGATGGCGATGCCGCAGGGCCATCTGGTGGCGCTGTGCACCGACTACGGCATGTCAGCTGGGATCGGCGCCCTCATGCTCTCGGTCCTGCTCGGCGCCGGGCTGATCAGCCGGCAGATCTGGGGCTTCGTCGCCGACCGGGTGGGCGCGCTCTTCACCGCGCTGACGAGCTCCGTGCTGCAGGCCGTCGCCATGACCGCGTTCCTGTTCACGCAGGACGAGGTCGGGCTGTTCACCGTCTCGCTCGCGTTCGGGATCGGCTTCAGCGCGCTGATCCCGGCCTATGTGCTGCTGATCCGCGAGCTGTTCCCAGTCGGCGAGGCGCACTGGCGCGTGCCGACGCTCCTGTTCATGAGCGGCACCGGCATGGCGACCGGCGGCTGGCTCGCCGGCTACATGTATGATCTGTTCGGCTACTACGGGCCGGCCTTCGCCGCAGGTGTCGGATTCAACCTCGCGAACCTCGCGGTACTGGTGCTATTGGCGGTGCGGCAGCGCGTTGCGGCGGCGTGACGCCGGCCAACGGCATCGCTCAATTTTCATCAAATGGATTCGGTTAACGCTGTCGCAAAGTTAAGCTGTGACAACAAAATTTGGTCGCGCGGAATTGCTGTAAGCTCGCCCGCGCAACGATAACAATCGCCGATTTGAGCATGAGCGATCTTGGGCATCTGCAAACACATGCAACATTCGGCCGGCGAAAAGTCACACCGCGGGTCTGTATCGTCGACAGCAAGCAGCACATTCGAAAATTCCTGTGCGAAGCGCTCGAGGAGCTCGGCCTCGCCGCCCACGATTGCGCGCACCAGGGGGAGCTCGGCGCTGCGCTGCGCACCGTCGTGCCCGATCTCGTCGTGCTCGGCTGCTCGAGTGCCGGTCCCGACGTGGCGGAGACTATCCGGCTGCTTGCGCTCGACCGCTTCGCCGGCAAGGTCCTCCTGCTCGGCGCCAACCGCTCGCCCGTGCTCACGGCGGCCCAGGAGCTCGGCGAGAAGCTCGGCCTCAAGATGCTGCCGGTGCTGGAGACGCCCTATCGCGATACGGACCTGCATCGGCGGATCGCCGAGATCGTTCCGTCCGAGCCGCCGCCGTCGCCGCCGATCGATGTCGCCGAAGCGCTGCGCGGGGGCTGGCTCGAGCTGTGGTACCAGGCGAAGCTCGATTCCCGCACGCTGCTGCTGGCGGGCGCGGAGGCGCTCATCCGCATGCGCCACCCCATGTGGGGCATCGTCCCGCCGGCGCGCTTCATCCCGGGCGAGACCGACCCGCACTTCCGCGCGCTGTCCGATTTCGTCGTCACGCGCGCCATGGCGGACTGGATCTATTTCGTGACCGAGGCCGCGCCGGTGCGCCTCGCTGTCAATCTGCCGGTGGCGTTCCTGGAGGATCCCGACTCGGCGCGGCGCCTGGGGCAGAAATTGCCCGATCATCCCGCCTTCGACGGCCTCATCGTCGAGATCAGCGCGAGCGACGTGATCCGCGACGTGGCGCTCGCCAAGGAGGTGGCGCGGCAGCTCCGGTTCTACAATATCGGCATTTCGATCGACGGCGTCGGTGCCCAATGGTCGTGGCTCGGCGAGCTCGACGAGTTCCCGTTCTGCGAGCTCAAGGTCGGACAGCATTTCGTCAAGGGCTGCGCGGCCGATCGCTTGAAGCGGGCGGCATGCCGAACGGCGGTGGACTTCGCGCGGCGGTTCGGCGCCGTCACGGTCGCCGAGGGTCTCGAGACGCAGGAGGATTTCCACGCCGTCCAGGACCTCGGCTTCGACCTCGTGCAGGGCTTTCTGTTCCACCGGCCGACGACGGTGCGGAAGTTCGCCCGCACCGTGCTCACGCCCTTTCGTGCACCGCCGGCCATGCGCTAGCGGCCGCATTCAACTATTGAGAGAGTAAATTCAATTTTTGCACCCAATTTTTCATTTTGGCAGGACGGCAGAACGAACTGAAACGGGCTTCTGCAAGCGGACGCAAGGACTTGAGCCAAGTCAGGCCGGTCCTGATCACCGCAGGAACTCGGGTGAGATCAGCCGCGGCAGGAACAGCGCCACGTCCGGCCACACGATGATCAGCGCCAGCACCCCCAGCATGGGCAGCAGCATGATGAAGGTGTCCCACAGCGCATCGACCATGCGGATGCCGGCAACCGCGCACGAGATCATCAGGCACAGGCCGTACGGCGGGGTGACCAAGCCGAACGCGAGCGACACGATGCCGACGATGGCGAAATGCACCGGGTCCATGCCGACCGCCTTCGACAGCGGATCGAGAATGGTGCCGACGATGATGATCGCCGGGATGGCGTCGAGGAAGCAGCCGACCACGAGGAACACGAAGGCGATGAAGAAGCCCGTGGTGGTTGGCCCCATGCCCCAGGTGGAGACGCCGGCGAGGATCGCCTTGGGGATCTGGTAGTAGGCGAGCAGCCAGCCGAACACGCTGGCGGTGCCGACGCAGAACAGCGCCACCGCCGACAGCTTGCCGGTGTCGAGCAGCGCGAAATGCAGGCCCTTCAGGTCCATCTCGCGGTAGATGAAGGTCGACAGCGCGCCCGCGTAGAGCACGGCGATGCAGGCCGACTCGGTCGCGGTGAACCAGCCGAAGATCTTGCCGCCGACGATGATGAACGGCGTCGTCAGCGCCGGGATAGAAACGGCGAGCGCCTTGATCAGCTCGCCCCAGCCGGCGCGCGGATAGGTCGGGTAGCCGCGCCGCTTGGCGTAGACGTGCACGGTCGCCATCTGCACCAGCCCGATCAGCAGGCCCGGCACGATGCCGGCGAGGAACAGCGCGCCGATCGAGACGGTCAGGATGCCGCCCCACACGATCATCAGGATCGAGGGCGGGATGATCACCGCGAGCACCGCCGAGACGGCGGTGATCGCCACCGAGAAGCTGTCGTCGTAGCCTTCCTTGCGCTGCGCCTCGATGAAGATCTTCGACTGGCTGGCGGCATCGGCGGTCGAGGAGCCGGAGATGCCGGCGAAGAAGATCGACAGCACCACGTTGATCTGCGCGAGCCCGCCGGGAAAGTGCCCGACCATGGTGCGCGACAGCAGCACCAGGCGGTCGGTGATGCCGCCGACGTTCATCAGGTTGGCGGTAAGGAGGAAAAACGGCACCGCCAGCAGGATGAACGAGTTGTAGGCATTGAAGGTCTCCTGCGCGAGCGTCATGACCGACAGCCTCGGCTCGATCACCAGGATCGGCAGCGCGGCGAGCGCCAGCGCGAACGCGATCGGCACCCGCAGCACGAGGAACAGGAAGAACAGGCCGAACAGGATGATGGCCGCCGTCCCGGGCGACAGCACGCTGCCGTTCATGCGCGTCCCCGGAGCAGCACCGAGACGTCGTTAAGCATCGGCTCACCGAGGAAGAGCACCCAGGTGACGCCGGCGAGCGGCCAGGCGACGTGGATCAGCCACAGCGGCAGCTCGGCGAGCTCGGAGATGCGCTCCCACGCGAACTGGGTGAACTCGATGCCGCCCCAGATGAAGACGAGCGCGATGACGAGCACGCCGAGGCGGGAGACGAGCCGCAGCGCTGCCTCCGCGCGCGGCGGCAGGCGCGGCCACACGTCGACCTCGAAATGGGTGCTCTCGCGCACGCCGATCATGGCGCCGAGCATGATCGCCCACACGAACAGGAACCGCGCCATCTCCTCGGTCCAGATGTAGGAGGGGATCAGGTCGGTGTAGCGCGAGAAGATTTGCAGCGAGACCGGAACGACGAGGATCGCGACGGTGATCACCAGCAGCATCGACAGCAGCCCGGCATACCAGTCGATGAGCTGGCGCCATGCGCTCGGCCTTGCGGATGGTGCCCCGGTCATGGTGCGCCGGACTTGAGAATCACTTGATCCCGTTGATCTGCTCGTACAGCTTGTCGGCGCTGATCTCCTTGGCGTAGGCCGCCATCACCGGATCGACCAGCTTCTTCATCGCGGCGCGGTCGGCGAAGGGAATACGCTTGAGCTTGCCAGCCTTCTCCAGGGCCTCGAGCTTCTGCGCGTCCTCGGAGGATTCGATCTGCCGTCCATGCGCGCCGGCCTCCTTGCCGGCTCGCAGGATCGCGAGCTGCAGCTCGCCCGGCAGGCGCTTGAAGGTCTTGCCCGAGAAACAGATCGGCCGGATCGTGATGGCATGCTCGGTCATGCTGAGATTGGGCCCGACCTCGTAGAATTTCATCGACTCGACGCCGGCCGCCTCGTTCTCGCCGGCCGCGATCACGCCGTTCTGGATCGCGTTGTAGACCTCGTTGTAGGCGATGACCGTCGGCGCCATGCCGGCCGCCTGGAAGGTGCGGCTCCAGATCGGCGCGCCCTGCACCCGAACCTTGAGGCCCTTCATCTCGGCGAGATTGTGCACCGGCTTGTTGACGAAGATGTTGCGCACGCCGCCGCCCGCATAGCCGATCAGCATCACGTCGGCCTTCTGGGCGATCTCGTCGGCGATGGGTTTCAGCACGCCGACGTCGAGCACCTTGTCCCAGTGGTCGAGGTCGCGGAACAGGAACGGCGCGTCGATGAACGGCGCCGCGCGCGAGAAGGTCGACATGTGGGCCGGCGAGACGATGCCGTAGTCGACCGCCCGTCCCTGCGCCATGTATTCGAAATACTGCTTCTCCAGCCCAAGCTCGCTGTTGCGGTGGAGCACGAACTCGATCGGCTTGCCGTAGTAGCGCTTCACCAGCTCCTCGAACTTCAGCAGCGCCTTGTTGAAGGCGTGATCGTCGTTGAACTGCACCGCCCCATGCAGCGTGATCGCCTGCTGGGCGCCGGCCGGTGTGCCGAAGATCGCCGCAATGGCCGCGACGAAAAGCGCGCGTCGTGCTGTGCGAAGCATCGCCTCCTCCCTGATGGCTCGTTGTCCTTATGCCGCAATAGTACGGGAGCGCGTGCCCTTGTCCATGGTGATTTGGTGGGAGCCCAAGGTGGGCAGATCGCCCACGGATGGCGCATGGCCTCGACCTGGGTCTATCATTCGGCCGGGCCGCTCCGGGCGTAACGCCCGCCAGAAATGTCGGCCCTTAGGGAGGAGACATCAAATGAGGCGATTGATGCTCGGCGCCGCCGTCGTCGGTGCCTTCCTGTTCGTCGTGTCCGCCACCCGCGCCGACGTGAGCGTTCCGCTCGCGCAAACGCAGGCCGCCGACGTCGGCATGTCGGCGAAGAAGCTCGAACGCATCGGCGAGGCATTCAAGGGCGAGGTCGCGCAGGGCAAGCTGCCCGGCACGGTCGTCATGGTCGCCCGCCGCGGCAAGCTCATCCACGCCGAGGCCATCGGCCTGCAGGACAAGAGCGAAGGCAAGGCGATGGGGCTCGATGCGGTGTTCCGCATCTACTCGATGACCAAGCCGTTCGTCTCGGTCGCCGCCATGATGCTGGTGGAAGAGGGCAAGATCCAGCTCACCGATCCGGTGTCGAAATTCCTGCCGGCCTTCAAGGGTCAGCGCGTCAGCGTGGCGCGCGCCGACGCCGAGTTCGCGCGCTTGACCTACACCAACGTCGCGGCCGACCGCGAGATGACGGTGCAGGACCTGCTGCGCCACACCTCCGGCCTCGCCTATGGCGAGATCACCCAGAACGGCCCGGTGAAGGACGCCTATGCCAAGGCGGGCGTCTACCTGCCGGGCGTGCGCGATTACGATTCGCGCGACATGACGTCGGCCGAGCAGGCCGAGCGGGTCGGCGCGGCGCCGCTCGCGCATCAGCCCGGCACCGTGTGGGAATACAGCCTCTCGAGCGACATCCTCGGGCGCGTGGTCGAAGCAGCCTCGGGCAAGCGGCTCGGCGACTTTCTCGACGAGCGCCTGTTCAAGCCGCTGCGCATGGTAGACACCGCATTCTCCCTGCCGGCGGGCAAGTCGGCGCGGCTGGCGCAGCCGCTCGCGGTCGATCTCGCCAGCAATCAGCCGATCAAGGTGATCGACGTTTCGGCGCAGCCGAAGAACGACTCGGGCGGCGCCGGCGCAGTGTCGACGGCGGCGGACTATCTGCGCTTCACCCAGATGCTGCTCAACGGCGGCCAGCTCGACGGCGTGCGCATCCTCTCGCGCACCACCATCGAGCTGATGACCTCCGACCACCTCGGCACCCGCATCTCCGCGCCGACCACGCCGGGCGAGCTCCTGCTCGGGACGCCCGGCTACACGTTCGGGCTTGGCTTCGCGGTGCGCCAGGGGGCCGGCGTCGCCGGCGTGCCCGGCTCGGCCGGCGAGTTCATGTGGGCGGGCTATGCCGGCACCTACTTCTGGGTCGATCCGAAGGAGCAGCTCACCGCCGTCTACATGAGCCAGGCACCGAGCCCGATCCGCGCCTATTACCGCAAGCTGATCAAGCAGCTGGTGTACCAGGCGATCATGGATTGAGGTCACGCTCTTCGTCATGGCCGCGCTTGTCGCGGCCATCTCGATAAGATTGGCACGTCCGTGCCATTTGAATCGAGATCGCCGGCACAAGGCCGGCGATGACGAGTCAGAACATCATCCCTTCCCCTTGCCCTGCGACAGAGGCAGCCGGGCGAGGTCGCGGATCGCATCGCGATTGACCTCGAACCCGAGCCCCGGCGCGTCGGGCAGGTCTAGCCATCCGTCCTTCGGCTCCGGCAGGCCGGTGTAGATCTGCCGGCACAGCTCGACCGCGAGATAGTGGTGCTCCACCAGGCCGCCGCTCGCGAGGCCGGCGTGCAGGTGCATGTTGTGGAACGACCACGCGCCGCCGTTGGCGATCGGCACGTTGAAAGCGGCGGCGAGGCCGGCGATTCGAATGCACTGGGTGAAGCCGCCGCTGATGACCACGTTCGGCTGCAGCACGTCGACCGCCTCGTGCAGCAGCAGATCGCGGAAGCGGAACGCCAGGCCTTCGTTCTGCCCGCACGCGAGCGGCATGCCGGTAAGGCGGCGCAGCTCCGCCATCTGCCGCGCGTTGTTCTGCGTCAGCGGCTCCTCGAAGAATGTGATGCCGCACGGCTTGATCATCTCGGCCAGGCGTCGCGCGTGAAACAGGTCGAGGCTGCAATTGGCATCGATGTAGAGCCCGACGTCGGGTCCGACCGCCTCGCGCACCGCCTCGATGCGCGCCTTGTCCTCCAGGATGACCTCGGCGATCGGGCGCTGGTCGCGCCGGCGCAACGCCTCGTGGCCGACCGTCATCTTCAGCCGCGAGAAGCCGTGCGACACCCAGAGCCGCGCCGCGGCGGCGAGCTCGTCGCGATCGAAGAAGCCGAAGCCGAACGTCGCATAGAGCGGCACACGCGGCCGCGCGCCGCCGAGGAGCCGCCATACCGGCTGGCCCAGTGCCTTGCCCTTGAGGTCCCACAGGGCGACGTCGATGGCGGCAAGCGCATGCGCCGCGTAGCCGGTCTGCCCGCGCGGCATCAGCGTCCAGTAGAGCTTGTCCCAGATGCGCTCGTGCGCCAACGCGTCGTCGCCGATGATCGCGGGTGCCGCGACCGCCTCGACGATGCGGGCCACCACCTCCTCCTCGGTGATGGCGGTAAAGCCGTGCCCGGCGAGCCCGTCGTCGGTCTCGACCTCGACCAGGCAACACGAGAGCGAGGTGGTCTTCCTCAGTCCGAGCAGATTCACTTGTAGCGGCACGTTGAGCGGTGTGGCGGTGACGCGGGCAATCTTCGACATGAGTCATTCGCTCCTGCGGACCATGAAGTCGCGGCCCATGAGGGCATAGCCGGCGAGCACGATTGAGAGGATCGCGGCCAGCATCAACAGGCCAAGCGCGGCGGCGGCCTCCAGCGAGCCTTCGTCGGCGAGATTGAGCAGCATCACCGACATCACCCTGGTGTTCGGGCCGTAGAGGAAGATCGCGGTGGAGAGCTCGCGGGTCGCCGGAATGAACACCAGGAGCCAGGCGCCGAGCAGGCTGCGGCGGATCAGCGGTGCCACCACGTCGCGGATGGCGCGCAGGCGGCCGCCGCCGACAATGCGTACCGCCTCCTCCAGGTCGGGATGGATGCCGCGTACCGCTGCGGCGGAGTTGGCATAGGCGATCGGCAGGAAGCGGGTGGTGAAGGCCAGGACCATGATGGCGGCGGTGCCGTAGAGCCAGAACGGGCGCGACGCGTAGGCGGCGTAGAAGCCGATCGCCAGCACGATGCCCGGCACCACGAACGGCGCGAGGCAGAGAAAGCTCAACGCACCGCCGAACGGCACCAGGCGACGCTGCACTATGTAGGCGATGGCGAGCCCCAGTCCGAGCGCGAGCGTTGCGGCGGCGGCGGCGAAGCCGAACGTGTTGAGCATCGATTGCACGGTCGCCTGCTGCTCGAACAGGACGTAGTGGAAATTGTCGAAGGTCAGGTTGGCGAGCGCGAGACCGCGGTTCCAGCTCCGGGCGAACGCGGCCTGCGCCAGCACGCCGAGCGGCAGCAGCACGGAGAGTGCGGAGACCGACAGGCAGAATGCAAGCGCCGCCCACCGCCAACGGCCGAGCCGGGTCAAGCGCCGCTCCGCGCCCTTGCCGGTCACCGTCACATGGCCGCGGCGCCCGATCAGGCGCTGCTGCAGTCCATAGAGCGCGACCGTCACGGCGAGCAGCGGCAGCGCATAGGCTTCCGCCACCTCGACGCGCACCGGATAGCTGAAGAATTCCAGAAGCTGCGTGGTCACCACGTTGTAGCGCGCCGGAATGGCGATCATCGCCGGCGAGCCGAACAGCGCGATCGCCTCGAGGAAGGTGATGATGGCGCCGCCGAGGACCGCCGGCAGCACCAGCGGCAAGGTGACGGTGCGGCTCGCATGCCAGGTGCCGGCGCCGAGGATATTGGCCGCATCCTCCATCTCCGAGGACACCGTCTCGAGTGCGGCCGAGACGAACACGAACAGGTACGGATAGCTGTAGATCGCGATGATGAACACGAGCCCGGGAAACGTGAAGATATTGACGATTCCGCTCTCGGCTCCCGTGATGGTCCGATAGATCGTATTCAGCCAGCCCGCGTTGGGCCCCGCCAGCAGGATCCAGGCGAGCGCACCGAGGTAGGGCGGCGTGATGAACGCGCCGAGCGTCAGGGTGCGGATGAGGCCCTTGCCTGGCATGTCGGTGCGCGCCACCGCCCACGCCATCGGCACCGCGATCGCCATGCAGACCACGGTGACCGCCACGCCCAGGACCAGCGAATTGGCGAGCGCCGTGAGATAGCGCGTGCGCCCATAGGCCGCCGCGAAGTTCGCAAACGTGAAGGCGCCGGTCGCCGGATCGGTGATGCTGCCGATCAACAGCCGCGCCAGCGGATGCACCACCAGCAGCGCCAGCACGGCGACGAGCAGCCACCAGAGGAGGGTGGTGGGATCGATCGGACGCAGCTTCAGCTGAGCGCGCACTGGCTCTCAACCGTCATCCTGAGCCGGCGCATTCGGCCTCATCCTGAGGAGAGCGTACGCCTCTTGGCGTACGCGCGTCTCGAAGGAGGAGGCCGCCGCTGCATCGCACGGGCCGCCCTCGTCCTTCGAGACGCGCTCGCGAGATGCGAGCGCTCCTCAGGAAGAGGGCGGAAGGGATGCCGCACCCCAGGGAACGCACCTCCGGCTGACGGAAAATCACTGGCCGAACACGTCGCGCCACAGCTCGGCGACGTCGGGGATGCCTTTCACCGTGTCGTCCAAGGTCGGGCGGATGAGCTTGAGCTCGGATACCGGCCATGCGCCGGGAAGCGGCTTCACGTCGGCGCGCATCGATTCGTAGCGCGCCTTCACCAGGATCTCGTTGAACTCCGGTCCGCACAGGAACTCCATGAACAGCCGCGCGGCGTTCGGATGCGGCGCGTTCTTGAGCACGGCGGATGGCGTCGCCACCAAGATCGAACCCTCGGTCGGATAGGCGACGGCGAGCGGCTTGCCCTTGTCGGCGGTTTCCAGGATCGGGGCGATTGGCGAAGCTGTAACGAGGCGCTCGCCCGAGGCCACGAGGTTGACGGCGTCGAACAGCGAGCGCCCGACCTGAGGTTTGAGCTTTTCCATGCGCTCGAAGAAGGACTTGCCGGAGAGCTTGTGCATCTGCGCCGCCCAGTTGCCGGCAAAGCCGCTGTAGGCCGGATGCCCGAGCGCGATCTTGCCCGCCCATTTGGGATCGAGCATGTCGCTCCAGCTCTTCGGCGCGTCCTCGGCGCGCACCTTGTCGCTGTTGTAGGCGATGATGACCACGCTCGCGATGGTGGCGTGGAAGGTGCCGTCGGGATCGAGGCCCTGGAAGGCAGACAGAATCTCCCTGGCGGCGTCGGGCGTGAAGGCGGCGAGCGCGCCGCGCTGCTTCAGGGTGACGAAATTCCCCACGTCGACCGAGCTGAACACGTCCGCATTGGCGGTGTTCTGCGACAGGTCCTGCATCAGGCGCTGGAACATCACCTGCGAGGGGGCCCGCACCACGTTGACCTTGGGCCCGTATTTCGCCGTGAACGCGCGGCCGGCGGCTTCCGCGTTGCGGGCGTCGAGCGAGGCGACGTACCAGGTGAGCTCCCCCTCCCGCCGCGCTGCTTCTTCCAATGCCTTGAGGTCGGCGGCCGCCGGGACTGCGCCAGGAACGCAGGCGGCGAATGCCAAGGCGGAAAGAACAGATCGTCTGGTTGGCCGCTTCATTCGTCCCTCCCGTATTTTCTCGAGGATATCCGGAACCCGAACGACCGCAACCGGTCGACTACGGACTTTCCCGTAGGCGGCCCACATGATCTCGATCAATGCGCCGTTCATCCCTTGCGCCTAGGGTGGGCAAGATCAGGGGGGTCGCCCATGTCCGACTTTTTCAAGAATGCTTTCGCCGCCTTCGGGAAATTCCTGACGACGCGGCGGCGCCTGTCCAGCTTCACCTGCGGCGATTGCGAACGTTGGGAGCGATGCGGTCTGCCGCCCGACGAAAAATGCCCCTACCGGGTCGAGCAGATGGCCCGCGGCGATTGGGTCGACCGGCGACGCGCTGCCCGCATCGAGGCGACGTCGCCGTACGTCGGCGCGTAGCTCCAACTGGTCATGCGCGCGCTTGTCGCGGGCATCCACGTCTTGCCGAGACGCCTCAAAGAAATGCATGGATGGCCGGGACAACCCTCGCCGCCTTAAGCGGATCGCCCGGCCATGACGGTGCATCAAATCCCCAGATAGCTCGCCTTGATCTCCTCGTTGGCGGCAAGCTCGTGCGGGCGTGCCGAATAGACCACCTGTCCCTTGCTCATCACGTGCACGTAGTCGACGAGCTTGAGCGCCAGCGAGGCGTTCTGCTCGACCAGCAGGATCGACAGGCCCTGCTCCTTGAGCTTGCCCACCGCTTCCCACACCCCCTGGATGATGATCGGCGCGAGCCCTTCCGACGGCTCGTCCATGATCAGGCAGTCCGGGTTGGTCATCAGCCCGCGCCCGATCGCCAGCATCTGCTGCTCGCCGCCCGACAGCGTCTTGGCGCGCTGGTTGCGCCGCTCCCTCAAGCGTGGGAACAGCGCATAGACGCGCGCCAGGTTCCAGCCGTGGCGATCGGTATTGCGCTCGGCGACCTGCAGATTTTCCTCCACGCTCAGCGTCGGAAACACGCGCCGGCCCTGCGGCACCAGCCCCATGCCGCTGCGCACCGTCGCGAACGAAGAGATGCCGGTAATGTCGGCGCCCTTGAACACGATGCGCCCGCGCCGCGGCGGGGTGAAGCCGACGATCGAATTCACCAGCGTGGTCTTGCCGACGCCGTTGCGGCCGAGCAGGCCGAGGATCTGTCCCTGCTCGAGCTTGAGCGACAGGCCCTGCAGCACATAGGCGTCGCCGTAATAGGTGTGGATGTCGTCGACTTCGAGGATCGCCATTTCTCAACCCGTCCCCAGGTAGATCTCCTGCACCTTCTGGCTATGCCGGATCTGCGCGGTCGGTCCGCTCTCCAGCACTTCGCCAAAATGCAGCACCGAGATGTGCGAGGCGACGTCGAACACCACGTCCATGTCGTGCTCGATGAGAAGGATCGCGAGACTGGGATCGAGCCGCATCAGGAACTCGGCCATCTCGGCGGATTCGCCCGATGCGAGACCGGCGGCCGGCTCGTCGAGGAGCAGAATCTTCGGGTCGCTGGCGAGCCCAACCACGATCTCCAGCTGGCGTTGCTCGCCATGCGAAAGATTGCGCACCTCGATGTTGAGGCGATCCTGATAGCCGGCCTGCTCGAGCAAGCGGTGTGCCTTCTCGTACACGTCGCGATACGACGACAGGAACCGCCAAGTCACGTATTTCGATCTGCGCAGGCCCTGGATCGCGAGGAGCACGTTGTCGAGCACGGTGAGTCGCGGAAACAGGCTGGTGATCTGGAACGTGCGTGCCATGCCGAGCGCGGTGCGCCGATGGCTCGGCCAGTCGGTCACGTCCTCGCCGAACAGCAGCACCTGCCCCGAGGAGGCCGGGAAGATGCCGGTGATGACGTTGAACAGGGTGGTCTTGCCGGCGCCGTTCGGTCCGATGATGGCCTGTCGGTCGCCCGGGGCGATTCTGAGGCTGACGTCGCGCACCGCGGTGAGCCCGCCGAAGCTCTTGGACAGGCCCTTGAGCTCGAGCACCGGCGCGTCCCGCTGTGGCGTCTCCTGATCCACGCGCAATCCCTGGCTTGATGAGGATTAGGCCGGCATGCCGCCCCCCTTCCTCTCCGTTGAGCAGAGGAAGGGAGCTTAAGGGCTTTGCTGCCGGCCCCTGACTATCCGGGTTCCGCTACTGGCAGTTCGGGCAGGGCGGGTAGTCGCGGGTGTAGAGCGGCTGCTTGAGGAACGCCTCCTGGCCGTATGTCCAGAACTGTCCGACGTTCGAATACGTCTTGATCACCGTGTTCCACAGCTCGTCCTTGTCGTAGCCGAACATCTTCTTCTTCTCGACCTTCTTGATGTAGATGTTGTGGACCGGGTTGCGCAGGCTGTCGAAGCTCACCGGACCGCGCACGGCGTCGATCTTGAGCGACGCCATGATCTTCACAAATTCCTCGGGGCCCGGCCACTTGCCGCCGGTCTTCTTCATCACCTCGTGGATCAGCTGCGCGGTCGTGTAGTTGGTCTCCGAGAAATAGGACGGCACTTTGCCGTATTTCTCGCGGTATTTCTTCACGAAGGCCGCGTTCGCCGGTGTGTCGATCGCGGCGCTGTATTGCAGCGGCGAGACGTGTCCGATCACCTCGTCGCCCATGGCGGGCAGCGCGAACTCGTCATAGCTCGTGCCGCCGCCGAGCACCGGCTTCTTGATGCCGGCGGCCGCCAGCTGCTTGGGGAATTGCAGCGCCATCGGGCCGACCATCAGCGAGAAGACCGCGTCCGAGTCCTGCTTGATGGTCGGGATATACGGGCCGAAGTCGATGGTGCCGAGCGGCGGCCAGATCTTCTGGACGATCTTGCCGCCGCAGCCCTCGAACGCCTTCTGGAACCCGCCGACCACCTCGTGGCCGAACGCATAGTCGGCCGCGACCGCCACGATGCGCTTGTAGCCCTGCTCGCACGCCCATTCGCCGAACGGATGGTGTGGCTGCGAGCTGGTCCAGCCGGTTCGCACCAGGTAGGGATACTTGGCGGCGTCGCGCTGGGTCAGGTCGTCGGCGGCCGGGACGCTGGGGAGATAGACGGCCTTCTCGCGCGTGCTGACCGGCGCGATCGCGTAGCCGGTCGACGCCAGCACCCCGCCGACCATGACGTGCACCTTGTCCTGGCGGGTCAGCTTCTCGGCCTTGAGCACGCCGACCGGCGGCTTCGCCTGCTCGTCCTCGAGGATGAACTTCACCGTCGCGCCGGCGAAATCACCTTTGACTTCATTGGAGTAGAGCTCCCACCCGTTCGCCATGTCCTTGCCGACCTGAGCGAACGGGCCGGTCATCGGCGCCAGGAAGCCGATGCGCAATTCCTCCGCGCCGGCAGCCTGCGGCAGGGTCAGGACCATGCCGAGCGCGCCGCACGCGCTAAGCCACGTTGCACTCGCTCTTTCCTTGCTCGTCATCGCACTTCCTCCGTGTTTGGCCGTCGGCTGCCTTTCAGGACTTCACCGGCACGGCCGCCAATTTGGTTGTCGTCTTTCCCGGGTCCGATGTTCCGCGCGCCTGGCGCAGGCGCTCCGGGATGCTCAAGAGGCCGCCCGGCAGATACAGGATGATCAGGACGTAGAGGCCGCCCAGCACGTACTGCCACCACGGCACCAGCGTGCTCACATATTCGCGCAGCAGCACCACCACGCCGGCGCCGATCGCGCCGCCGACGAGCGTGCCGGCGCCGCCCAGGACGACCATCAGCAGCGCGTCGACCGAGGTGGTGAGCACCACGTCCTCCGGGCTGACGATGCCGTTCGCGTGCGCCCACAGCACGCCCGACAAGCCGCCGAATCCGCCCGCGATGATGAAGGCGATGTATTTGTGCAGCCACGTATTGTAGCCGAGGATGCGCATGCGCAGCTCGCGCTCGCGGATTCCCTCGAGGCTGCGCCCGAACGGCGACTTGATCAGCACGTAGAGGATCACCAGCGCGGCGAGGAAGAAACCGAACACGACGTAGAAATAGGTGACGTCGTCCGACAGCTGGATGCCGAACGCGGGCCGGCCCGGAAGGTTGATGCCGTTGTCGCCGCCGGTCAGCGAATTCCACCGATAGGCGAGGCCCCAGACGCATTGCCCGAGCGCCAGCGTGATCATCAGGAAATAGACGCCCGACGCGCGGATGGCGAACAGGCCGAACACCGCCGCGGTCGCCGCGCCGAGCAGCATGCCAAGCACGATCACCAGCCAGAAGCCCCAGCCGAGGCCGAAACCGTACTTGGTCGCCAAGATGGCGGTGAGATACGCGCCGACGCCGAGATAGGCGGCCTGGCCGAGCGACGCCAGCCCGGTGAAGCCGAGCAGCACGTCGAGGCTCATGGCGAGGATCGCGAGGATGAGCGCGCGCGTGACCAGGAGGATGACGAACGAATTGGTGTAGGGCGTGACGACCGCCAGGACCGCCAGGATCCCGAGCACCAGGAAGACTTTCCCCCAGTTGGTCATCGTAGTGGCTCACTCCCGTCCGAACAGGCCGGTCGGCTTCACCGCCAGGATCAGCACCATCGGCGCGTAGAGCGTGAAGTAGGAGATCTCCGGGAACAGCGCCTTGCCGAAATTGTCGGCAAGCCCGACCAAAAGACTGCCCACGGCCGCGCCGGTCAGGCTGCCCATGCCGCCGATGATCACCACCGCGAAGGCGATCGGCAGAATCTGGAAATCGAGGCCGGGATAGACGCCGAGAAAGGCCCCGCCGATCACGCCGCCGAGCGCCGCCAGGAAGGCGCCGAGGGCGAAGATGAACATGGAGATGCGCGAGGTGTCGATGCCGACGCCGCGCGCCATCTCGGCGTCGTCCACCGTCGCCCGCACCGCGGCGCCCATGCGGGTCTTTTCCATGATCGCCCACAGCACGAGGCCGATCGCCGCCGCCATGGCGATCATGAAGATCCGGTAGATCGGCAGGAACAGGCCCGCGACCTGCAGGCTGCCGGTCAACGCCGGCGGCGGGTTGATGTCCAGATTGTCGCCGCCCCAGATGTCGAGCGCCGCCTGCTGGAACAGGAACGCGAAGCCGACCGTGAGCAGAACCTGGCGCAGCGGATCGAAACCGAGCGGCCGCAGGAAGATGCGCTCCATCAGGAGCCCGACCCCGGCGATGGCGAGCGCCGCCAGCGGCAGCGCGAGCGCCCACGACCCCGTCGTCCAGATCACCGTCAGCGCCACATAGCCGCCCAAAAGGAAATAGGAGCCGTGCGACAGGTTGACGATCCGCATCACCCCGAAAATGAGGGAGAGGCCGCTGCCGACCAGGAACAACAAGGCCCCGTAGGACACGCCGTTGAACGCCTGAATCAGCCAGAATTGCGTGTTCACCGCGCTTTGCTCCCCCCGCGTGGGCAGGAGCCTACCGCGTCTCGACCGCAGGTGTCAGCAGTGAAAAATCGTCGCGCGGAGCGGTCGCGCCCTGTTCCCCGGGGAACAGCGGGCCGCCCGCCGTTGTGAGATTGTCGCGTCGTCCGGTCGATGTTGTGCCGGGCTGCTACTCCCTGATGACTTGGGCCGCCGGACTCCCTGCCGGCGGCCTCTTTCATCACGGTTGCTGAGCGATCCCTTTCATCAGGCCTCCGAGTGGCCTCTTTCTCAGCTCGCCGGGCGGTCAGGCAGCGCGGTGCCGACCAGGCAGTCGCGCGACACCAGGTCGGCGAGCTCCGCTTCGCTCATGCCCTCGGTTCCGGCCGGGCGCATCGGCAGCACGATGTAGCGGAGGTCGGCGTTGCTGTCGTGCACGCGCACCTCGATCTGGTCGGGAAACGTGAGCCCGAACTCGCGCAGCACCTTGCGCGGCTCGCGCACGGCGCGCGAGCGGTAGGCCTTGCTGACGTACCAGGCCGGGGGCTCGCCCAGAAGCGAGCGCGGATAGCAGGAGCACAGTGTACAGACGATGAGATTGTGGCACTGCGGGGTGTTCTCGATCACCATCAGCTCGGCCTCGGTCACCGCGATGCCGAGCTCGATCGCGGCGGCCTTGCCGTCCGCCAGCATGCGCGCCTTGAAGGCCGGATCGACCCAGGCCTTCGCCACCATGCGGGCGCCCTGGTGCGGCGTACCGCGCTCGTTGACCTCCTGGCGCCGGCGGACCTCGTCGGCCGTAAGCACGCCCTTCTCGATCAGCATGCTCTTGAGCGCGAGGAACTTGGCTTCCGCGCGGGTGAGCGCGACGTCGTCATCCTCGCGGGCTGGATGGGCGTGCGGTGCCGTGTCGGAGTGATCGTGATGGTGGTCGGCGTGATCGTGCTCGGCATCTTCGGCGTGCATGGCATCGTCTCCAGGGTCAGGCCGGCCGCAGCCAATGATGGTAGATCTCGAGGATGAGCGAATCGCCCTCCGCCCCCTCGTAGTCGGGCCACAGCTCGCGCTGCATCAGGCGGACGCGGTAGAGCGGGATGCGTGGCCGGCCGATCCGGCCGTAAGCGCGCTCCTCGGGATTTTCGAACGCGCCGCAGCAGTGGTCGATCGTGCCGACCCTCCCGCGCGCATAGAGCGGCGTGCGGACGTGGCCGGCCTTGCCGAGATCGACGATCATAACCCGGTCGCCCGGCGCGAAGGGGACGGCGTCAGGCATGATCGCGAGTGCCCGCGCGCAAGATTTGTTTGGTCCGCTCCGCCAGCGCGTCGCGATCGATGATGCCTTTCTCCACCAGGAGGTCGGTCATGCCGTCGAGCCGCCGGCCGTAGAAGGTGGAATGATGGTACTCGTCGGTCGACATCGCCTCGACGGCGCGACGGAATTCGTCGAGGTTGAACACGCCCTTGCTCCACAGCACGTTGAACATGGCGATCATGTGCTTCTCCCAGAACAGCTGGGGCACCTCCTGGCGCGGCACCTCGCCGGCCGGCAATCCGCCGATGTCGGTGATCAATCGTTCGGCCATGCGTGTCCTCCCGGCCGTATGGATATCCGGGTGAACGCTAGCACTCCGTCCGTGTTGCGGGAACCTGGATCAGCGCCGCTTGCCAGCCTTGCGCGCCATCAGGTCGATCACGGTCGCGCTGGCGGATTCCGACCGCCGCGCCCCCAACACGTCGGTGAGCGCGCGCAACTCGCCTTCCGAGATGCCGTGGATCTTGAGCTCGACGTCGAGCTTGGCCATGCTCAGCAGGAGTGCGGTGTCTTTGAGCCCGTGGCGCCGGGCGACGTCGATCTGTGCTCTGAGCAGTGCCTCCATCTCGCGAAGCTGCTCAACCGTTTCCTCGTTCATCCACCAGCCCTGCCGTCGCGCGGGCATGCGCCCACCGCGTTAACCGATGGTTGCACCCTACGGTAACGAAACGGTTTACTCAAGCCGGGCGGGCGAGTGTCGTCTAGAAGTCGCCGGCGATCTTCTCAGCCAGGCTGGTCAGGGCCTGCTTGACGTGCGGATCGGGAATGCGCGCATAGGCGCGCAAGAGCCGCAATGCCGATCCGGTATCGGCCAGGTCGCTCAATCCATTCAATCCATTCAATCCATTCAGCCCATTGTGGTCCGCGTGGTGTCCTTCCGGGGCGGCGAAGAAGACCGATATCGGCACGTCGAGAATTTCGGCGATGTGCTGAAGCCGTCCTGCCCCGATCCGATTGGTGCCCTTCTCGTATTTCTGCACCTGCTGGAACGTGAGACCGAGTTCGCCGCCGAGGTCGGTCTGCGACATTCCCCGCTCCGTGCGCAATGCGCGGACCCGGCGTCCCACCTCGATATCCCGTGCGTCGGGAGCTTTCTTTGTCATGCTGGAAGCCCTAACACCTTCTGTTACTCACGCGATGCCGCATCGCGCTCGTCGCATCGTCGGGGGCGTGTCGCTCGGCAGTTTGCACATTTGCTGCATTGCAACCCATCCGTCCATAAACTCCTGGCAATGAATTGATGCCCATTGGGCATCACAACCTTTTTGCGAGCGGCAGGTTTTCCCTTACCGTCGATCGGCTTGCGGCTCCTCGCGCCAGCTGCCGAGCGCCTTCTCGGCCATCACGCTGAGGGCGAAACCCATGAAGGCGAGCGCCGTCGCGGCGAGGATCGCCGCCCACAGGAGCTCGAGCTCGCGCGTATCGGCGCTTTCGAGAATGAGGTAGCCGACGCCGTGCTGTCCGGTGAGCCATTCGGCCAGCATGGCGCCGAGAATCGCGCTCGAGGAGGCAACCCTGATGCCGGTGAAGATGTGGGGAAGCGCGAAGGGGAACCGCACCATGCGCAGGATCTGCGGTTTCGTCGCGCCCAGCACGTGCATCAGCTCGTAGGTGATCTGCGGCACGCTGGAAAGCCCGCGCAGGGCGTTTACCAGGAGCGGAAAGAACGACGCGATCACCACGACGGTGACGCCGGTGGCGAAGCCGCGGCCGGCGATCAGAGTGATCAGCGGTGCGATCGCCACCAGCGGGGCGGAGCGCATGGCGATGATCAGCGGCATGGCGGTGCGCGCCACCGTGCGCGACGCCGTGAAGGCGGAGGCGATGGCGAGCGCGATCGCCGTCGCGAGCACGAGCCCGACGGCGGCGACCTTGGCGGTATACCAGGCATTGCCCAGGATGGTCGGCCATCGCGCCACGATGGTCGCGAGGGTGGCGGATGGGGTGGGTATCACGTAGTCGGGGATCTGGAAGACGCGGATTGCGCCGGCCCACAGGCCGAACAGTGCGACGACGATGAGGACCGCCCACATCAGCAGGGGGGCGGCGCGGCCCGGCCGCACCGCGAAGCCCGCCGCAGCCGATCGTGGTGCCGCCTCAGCCATCTTCGAGCTCGGCAATGGCGGAGCGGGCATCCCAGCGGATCACCGCACGCTCGGCGAGTGCGACGATGCCATAGGCCGTGACCGCCAACAGCGAGCAGACGAGGATCGATGCCCACACCTGCTCGATCTGGAACGCGAACAGCGCGTGCAGCATGAACAAGCCGAGCCCGCGGTTGGAGCCCGCCCATTCGGCGATGATCGTGCCCAGCAGCGCGGCTGGCGCGGCGATCTTGAAGCCGGAGAACAGGAACGGCAGCGCGGAGGGAAACGCCAGCAGGCGAAAGCGCTGCAGCGGCGTCGCCGAAAGGACGTGGAAGAGCTCGGACGCCTGCTCGTCGACGGCCTTGAAGCCCTGCACGGCGCCGATCAGGATGGGAAAGAAGCACGCGCAGGCGGCGATGATCGCGCGCGTCGACAACCCCGGCCCGAGCCACAGGACGAGCAGCGGCGTCAGCGCGATCAGCGGAACGCTGTGCAGCACGATGCTGGTTCCGAGCACGCCCGGTGCGGCGCGCGGCGCGACCGTGGCGAGGCCGGCGAGCAGCATCGTGACGATCGCCGCCAGCGCGTAGCCCAGCACGGCGGCCGTGATGGTGGGCGCGAGGTGGAACAGGATGGCGCCGGAGCTGCGTGACAGGCCCAGGGCGATCGTGCTGGGCGCCGGCACCGTGACGGGCAGAAGCCCGGCGCGTTGGGCCGCCTCCCACAGGACGAAACAGCCGAGCGCCGCCAGCAGCGGCGGGATTGCCTGGCCGAGGCCCTTGCGGATGCGGCCGCGGCGCATGGTCATTGCTCCAGCAACGCCGCATCGTCGCGGCCGAACAGCGCGTCGCGCACCGTGTTGACGATGCGGAAGAAGGCCGTGTCCTTCATGATCGCGGGCACGCGCGGACGCGGCAGGTCGACCGCGACGACGGTCACGATGTGGCCCGGGCGCGGCGACATGACGATCACCTGGTCGGCCATGAACACCGCCTCCGCCAGCGCATGGGTGACCAGGACGGCGGTGGTGTGGGTTTCCCGCCAGATGCGCAGGAGCTCGGCATTCATGCGCTGGCGGGTGATCTCGTCGAGCGCGCCGAACGGCTCGTCGAGCAGCAGCACGCCGGGCTTGAGCAGCAGCGCCCGCGCGATGGCGACGCGCTGCTGCATGCCGCCGGACAGCTGCGCCGGGCGCGCCTGCTCGAATCCGCTCAATCCGACCAGCCGGATGAGCTCGTCGGGCGACAGCGCCGCGTGGGCCGCGCCGGCGACATCGAGGGGAAGACGGATATTGTCGCGCACCGTGCGCCACGGCAGCAGGGTCGGCGCCTGGAAGACGAAACCGATCTGGTGGCGGCGCCGGGCGACGTCCGGCGGCTCGCCGCCGATCGCAATCGCCCCGCGCGTGGGTTTCAGGATATCGGCGATGAGCCGCAGCAGCGTGGATTTGCCGCATCCCGACGGCCCGATGATCGCGCCGAACTCGCCCGGCTGCAGGGAAAGGTCGATGTCCGTGAGCGCCGCCAGCGGGCCGGCCGGAAGCTCGAACGTCATCGAGACGTCGCGGACCGCAAGCGCGAGCGCCACGCTCAGCCTCCCCTGTCCGCGTGCAGATGCTGTCCGCCGCCATAGAACGCTCGCAGGCGCGCCCGCTGCTGCTCGACGAAATCGAGGCTTGCCTGGTCGGGCGCGCGAGCGCGCGCCTGCGCGATCAGCTCGCGTTCGGCCGCCGCGAGATCGATGCCGAGCACGGTCCCGTCGCGAACGACTTCCCGCCCCGCGACGATCAGGTGCGAGACATGCGGTGCGGTCGCGCGGGCGGCCAGCACAGCGAGGTCCTGCTCGGCATCGACCACGAGATCGGCCATGAGGCGCGCCCGATCGATCAGCAGGAGGTCGGCGGGGGCGTCCTCTTCCAGCCGGCCGGCGGCGTGTCCATCCAGCACTTCGCGTCCGACCCCGGCTGCGGCATGCAGGATGTCGGCAAAGGAGATCGTTTCGTCGAAGCCCGATCCGGCGTGGAGCAGGTGGGTGAGCCGCATCTCCCGCAGCATGTCGTCCGCATCCTCGACGCTCAGTCCGTCGAGGCCGATCGCATAGCGCACCCCGCGCTGCTTGAATGCCGGCACGTCGGCGAGCCCGGAGTGCAGGCGCAGGTTCGACGACGTGTTGACCGCCACCTTCACGCCGCGGGCAGCCAGCATCTCGAGGTCGTCGGCAGAGAGCCAGACCCCGTGCGCGACCGTCAGCCGCGGCGACAGAAGGCCGAGCGCGTCGAGATGCGCGATCAGGCCGGTGGGGTGATGCGCGTCCGCCCAGGCGCGCTGGCGGCGGGTCTCGAGCAGGTGCATGTGGACGCGCCGGCCGGTGGCGGCGGAATGCGCGGCGATCGCCTCCAGCAGTGCATCGGAGCACCATTGCGGCGCCCCCGGGCCGAGCTGCACGTCCACCATCGGCGAGGCGATGGCGCGCGCGACCTCCTCGGCGAGCGCGATCTGCTCGGCGGGCGGCGGGCGCGCGCGCAGCAGGCGTTGCTCGATTTCCTGGCGGTCCTGCGGCCCGTGCAGGGAGAGAAACGTGCGATCATCCATGTAGGCGAGCGATTGCCGGTCGGTCATCGGCACCACGAAGGCGAGGCGGATGCCGATGTCTTGCGCGGCTTTCGCCACCGCGCGCGCCTCGTCCACCAGGCGGTCGTAGCGGATGGGACGATGCATGTGGACGGTGCCGCAGGCGCCGCCGCGGGCGATGCGGGCGAAGGCGGCGCGCGCGAGCAGCTCCGGATCGGCGGCCGGGTGCAGCGCATGACCCGCCGACCAGATCTCCAACGGCAGGTCGACATGGGCATAGGACAGGCTGCGCAAGCCGCGGCCGTGATCATGCGCATCGACCGGTGCGGGCAGCACGATCGTGTCGGCTCCGCCGACGCTCACGCCGCCCACCGGATCGGCACCGATCGCGCCCAGGCGACCGTCGCGGATCGCGGCTTCGCCGCTGCGGAACGGCACCGGCGCGCAAGGATCGGTGAGCCAGCGATCGGCGCGGACACCGTCGATCGTGCGCGGCGGCGCCATGGTCAGGCCTTGGCGTGCACCTCGCGGATGATCGATTCGTCGACCAGGTCGGTGATCGCGAACGGCCGTTGGATCATGCCGGTCTGCAGGCCGCGCGGGATCATCGGCGCAAGGTAGTCGGCGCTCACCCACAGCAGGCCGCTGGTCGCGCCCTCGCGCGCCTTGATGAAGTCGCGGCTCGATTCGGCGTCGGCGATCTGGGCGTCCAGGCTTTGCCCGGGCGCCGCATACTTGTTGACGGTGAGCTCGGCAATCTCGCGCGGATGGTCGAGCATGTATTGGAAGCCGCGCACGCTCGCCTGGAGGAAGCGCTTCAGCAGGTCGCGCTTCTCGGCGATGGTTTTTTCCAGCGTGTAGATCGCGCCGCCGTAGATGTTCGAACCGAGATCCTCCATGAACAGGATCTCGATGTCGTGTCCCCGCGCCTTCACCATCATGCCCTGGTTGGTCCACGAGCCGTAGTAGCCGTCGACCTGCCCGGTGACCAGGATGCCGGGGTCGGTCCCGACCGGAATGAAGTTGACGGTGCCCGGATCGAGGCCGACGGCTTTCATGTGGGCGGACAGTGCCTGGCGCACGCCGGCGGGAACCGCGATGGTCTTGCCGGGAAATTCCTGGATCGAGCGCAGCGGCTTGGTCTTCATGCTCATCACGCCGCCGGGGCTGCGCTGATAGGTGGCGCCGATGATCTTCACCGGGACGCCGCGGCCGCGCGCGATGATGAGCTGGTCGCTCGGGCGGTCGCCGAGCAGCGCATTGCCGGTTGCCACGGTGCTGATCGCATCGATGTTCGGGCCGCCCGCCAGAAAATCGGGCTCGATACCGACATCGCGGAAATAGCCGAACTCCTGCGCGGCAAAATAGCCGCCGTACTGCACGGCCCGGATCCAGCTCAGCTGAAACGCGACCTTGGCTGACCCCTGTGCGAGCGCCGGCATGGCCAGCCCGCCGGCCAGCCCGGCTGTCGCCGCTCCCTGGAGGAATTGCCGCCGCGTCGTGTTCGCGAATGCCTGTGCCATCGCTGATCCCTTCCTGTTCGCATGCAGCGCGATATGCTCCGCGCGCAACGCGACTGCAATATTCTTGCCATGCTAGCGCATGTTGAGCCACTGCGCACCGGCTTGCCGGATCGGATCGGGTTGATCAGGCCAATGCCCCGGCGTCGACCGCCAGGTCCTGCCCGGTGATGTTGCGGGCGGCGTCGCTGGCGAAGAACAGTACCGCCTCGGCGACATCCTCGGGCTCGACCAGCCGGCGCAAGGCGGTTTCGGCGGTCCGTTCGGCCACCACCGCATCCGGCGCGATGCCGCGGGCGGCGGAACTCTCGGCAACGGTCCGGGCGAAGCGCTCGCCCATGATCGGCCCGGGCGAGATGCTGTTGACGGTAATGTTGTGGGGGCCTGCTTCCAACGCGACGCTGCGGGTGAGGCCGCGCAGGCCCCATTTCGATGCGCTGTAGGCCGCCCGCAACGCCCGGCCGCGATGCCCGTGCGTCCCGCCGACATTGATGATGCGGCCCTGCCGGCGCGCGATCATGTGGGGCAGCACGGCGCGCGTGACGAGGAAGACTCCCTTGAGGTTGACGTCCATGACCTCGTCGTACTCGGCGGGCGACAGCTCCCATAGGTGCTTGTCGATGGGTCCGCGTACCCCGGCGATGTTGACCAGGATGTCGACGCGGCCCGCGGAGCCGGCGACCGCTGCGGCAACCGCACCTTCGACGTCGGCGGTGCTCGTGATGTCGGCCGGTTGCGAAGAGCAGCGCCTGCCCAGCCGCTCGATCTCCGCAGCGAGCGCCGCGAGGGCGGAATCATCCCGCCCGAGCAGGGCGAGGTCGGCCCCTTCGGCCGCGAGCTTGCGGGCGATCGCCGGGCCAACGCCCTTGCTGGCTCCGGTCAGAAGAGCAGTTTGTCCACCTAGGCGCATTCCCGGCCCTCGAGGATAGGCTTGCGCGCCCATCCTATACCGGGATTGTGCCTTATGCCGCCTGTGGTCGTGCGGTCGGCGCCCGGTCGAGGTCGAGCAGGCCGGCGGGATTGCGCCGCGACATCACGTCGAGCTCGTCGTCGGAGAAGCCGTGCTCGCGCAGGATGCGCAGCCACATGCGGAATCCCTCGATCGGATGCGCGTTGTCGTGCTGTCCGAGATCGGTTGCGGCGATGCAGTGGCGGGCGCCGACGCCCTTGATGCGGGCGGCGAAGTCCTTCGGGCTCGCCTGCTGGCGGTTCGGCATCAGCGGATTGACGCAGAACTCGAACGTGCATCCGAGATCGAGCA
The DNA here is from genome assembly GCA_963777755.1 of uncultured Alphaproteobacteria bacterium. Lineage (GTDB taxonomy): Bacteria > Pseudomonadota > Alphaproteobacteria > Rhizobiales > Xanthobacteraceae > DATFWC01. The sequence continues at coordinate 342,440 of CAVZSC010000030.1, read as the reverse complement.
TCCGCCGCATGTCGGGCAGCGCCCAGTCGGTGGCGTGCCAGCCCACATGGGTGATGACCACCTGCTCGTATCCGATCCGGCGCGCTTCGCGCAGCACCGCCATGATCTCGTCGAGCGAGACGTGGCCGGTTCCGAGCACCAGCCCCGCGGACTGGCACAGCCCGATGATCTCCGCGGCCTCGTGCTTGAGCTCGCCCGCCGCGTCGATGAGCTTGATCGGGGCGACCTCCGACGGGGGCAGGCCGCGCTGCTTTTGCCACGGATAGGACGGCTCGCCGAAATGCCGCACATGGTTGGCGGCGTGCACGGTGGGCAGCCACACGACCTTGACGCCGAAGCCGATGGCGGCGCGCACGGCTTCCGGATTGAGGCCGCCCACCGGATGGTTGAGGACGACCGATCCGAACAGCTCGATGCCGGGAACCAGCGGGCGCAAGAGCTCGATCCGGTCCGCATTGGGCGAGAAGATGCTCTTGAGCACCAGGCCGCGGTAGCCGGCGTCGCGCGCCTGCAGCGCGATCTCATGCTCGGTGAACGGCCGGTCGAGCAGGCAGGGCATGGCATGCAGGTGCATGTCGATGACGCCGCGAATCAGGTCGCGATCGGCGTGGGAGATGTTGATCTGCATCGCGCGGCGCTTTCCCCGCCCAGTCGTCGTATATGGCCAATGCCGGGGCGGCCCTGGTATTAATAACGGTGCCCTGGCCGGCTGGCGACACTCGACCGAATGCCGAGAGGTCGTCTATACACCTCTGGCAATAGACTGATGCCCGATGAGCATCAGGCGCCGTGCGGCAGCGATGCCGCGGGGGCTTGCCCATGAATCTGCAGCGTCTGCGATATTTCCAGGCCGTCGGGCGGTTCGGCAGCTTTCGCCGCGCGGCGGACGAGCTCAACATCACGCAGCCGGCCCTGAGCCGCCAGATCAAGGTGCTGGAGCGCGAGGTGGGCGTCCCGCTGCTCACGCGCTCCAAGCGCAAGGTCGCGCTGACCCCGGGCGGCGCCTACCTGCTGCAGCGAAGCACGCAGCTGCTCGACGAGGCGGCCGTGGTGCTCAAGGACGTGCGCCAGGTCAGCACCGAGGAGCCGGTCCCGTTCACTCTCGGCGTGCTGCAGTCTTTGCTGACCGGGGTCTTTCCGCGGGCCCTGGTGATGCTGCGCAAGGAGTTCGGACGGGCGCCGGTACGGGTGTTCGGCTTTCGCACCCATCAGATCCTGTCCGGGGTCCTGCACGGCGAATACGACCTCGGCATCGTTGCCGGTCCGGTGGACGACCCGAAGCTCGTCGGGCGTGAGGTATTCGTCGAGCCCTACGTGGCGGTTCTCCCGCGCGGTCACCGCCTGGCGCGACATTCGACCGTCGATCTCGCCATGATGGCTTCGGTGCCGCTGGTCGGGTCGCCGATCGGGCATATCATCCGTCAAATGGTCGATGCCGCCGCCGGCGATACCCTGCGCTTGAAGTACGTCGCCGAGATCGAAAGCCTCGGCGCCATCGTCGAGCTGGTGCGGGCGCAGCTGGGAGCCGCCGTGATCCCGCTCAGCGCCGTGACGCCGCTGCCGCGCGGAATCATCGCCCGGCGGCTGGTGACCAGCGCCGGCGACGACGCGATCGTCCGCAACGTCTGGTCGGTTCAGCGCGCCGGCGTCACGCTGCCGCGCCTCGGCCGCCGGCTGCCCGACATCCTCGCCAAGGCCGCCGCCACCATGCCCCGGCTGTGACCTCGGTCGCTGATCGGCGGGGCGCGATTGTTGCATCCGCGGTTGGCTCGGGTTAGGCCAGGCCCGAGCTCGTTCCCGACATTGGACGCCCAGCGAAGTGCCCGAAACAATTGCCGAAATCCTGCGCGCTCACCGCGCCGGGACGACCTCCCCGGAGCAGACTGCGGCGCGCAGCTACGCGCGCATTCGCGCGCGCGACGATCCCGCCATCTTCATCAGCCTGCGCGACGAAGCCGAGGTGCTCGCCGAGGCGAAGCGCCTGGCCGCCACCGGTCGCACCGACTTGCCGCTTTACGGCGTGCCGGTCGCCGTGAAGGACAACATCGACGTCAAGGGCCTGCTGACGACGGCGGCGTGTCCGGCCTATGCGTACGAACCGACCGAGGATGCAACCGTCGTCACCCGCTTACGCGCGGCGGGCGCGATCGTCATCGGCAAGACCAATCTCGATCAGTTCGCTACCGGCCTCGTCGGCGTGCGCTCGCCCTACGGCGTCCCGCGCAACCCGTTCAATCCGCAGCTGATCCCGGGCGGCTCGAGCTCCGGCTCCGCGGTCGCGGTGGCGACCGGCATCGTGCCGGTCGCGCTCGGCACCGACACGGCGGGCTCGGGACGCGTGCCGGCCGGGCTCAACAACATCGTCGGCGCCAAGCCGTCGCTCGGCCTCGTGTCGACCCACGGGGTCGTGCCGGCATGCCGCTCGCTCGACTGCGTGTCGGTGTTCGCGCTCACCGTCGACGACGCTTACGCGACGCTCGCGGCGATCGCCGGTCCGGATGCGCGCGATCCGTTCTCGCGCGGCCTGCGGCTCGGGGCACTAGGTGAGCCGGCGCCCGCGCTGCGCCTTGCGGTGCCCCGCGCGGCCGATCGCCGGTTCTTCGGCGACCGGCGTGCCGAAGCCGCATTCGACGCGGCAACCGGGATTGCGGCGGCGTGCGGAGCGGCGCTCACCGAGATCGATCTCGAGCCGTTCCTGGAAGCCGCCCGGCTGCTCTATGACGGCCCGTGGATTGCAGAGCGCTTCGCCGCGGTCGGCGCGTTCGTGCTGGCGCAACCCGACGACGTGCATCCGGTGACGCGGGCAATCATCGCGCGCGGCGCCGAGGTCGATGCGGTCGACACGTTCCGTGCCTTCTATCGGCTCGCTGAATTGCGCGCCGCCGCGCAGGCAGCGCTCTCCGGGGTGGACATCCTCATGGTCCCGACCGTGCCGGCAGCCTATACGGTGGCCGAGATCGAGGCGGATCCGATCGCTCTCAATAACCAGCTCGGCACCTACACCAATTTCGTCAATCTGCTCGACCTCGCCGGCCTGGCGGTGCCGGCGACGATCGCCGAGGACGGCACGCCGTTCGGCGTGACGCTGCTAGCCCCGGCCGGCCAGGATGCCTGGCTCGCGAGCTTCGGCCGGACCTTTCTGGCGCGCAGCGCCCTGCCGCTCGGGGCGCTCGGCGTGCCGCCGCCGCCGCTCGCGCGCCTGTCCGTTGCGCCGGGGCCCGACGAGATCGCGGTCGCCGTCGTCGGCGCGCATCTCTCCGGCATGCCGCTCAACGGCGAATTGCGCGGGCTCGGCGCGCGCTACCTGGAGCGCACCGCAACCGCGCCGGACTATCGGCTGCACGCGCTGCCGAATGCCGAGCCGGCAAAGCCCGGCCTGCTGCGGGTTGCGGCCGGCGCGGGCGCCGCCATCGAGGTGGAGATCTGGGCCCTGCCGACGGAGGCGTTCGGCCGCTTCGTCGCCGCGATAGCGCCTCCGCTCGCCATCGGAACCCTGCGGCTCGCCGGCGGCCACACCGTCAAGGGCTTCCTGGTGGAGAGCGAAGCGGTCGCCGGTGCCCGCGACATTTCCGCCTTCGGCGGCTGGCGCGCGTTCGTGCAGAACCAGGAGGGTGCGCCGGCTTGAACGCGCAAGCGCTTGCCGTCACCAGATGCCGAAGGGGATCGGGCCTTCGCGCGTGTACAGAAGGGCGCCAACGATGGCCGAATTGGCGAACGCCAGAATATATATCCAATATTCGCCAAGCATGACCGGAACGTATTTGCGGACATCCACGAAAGTTTGCTCCTCCGAAGCGGGCCGAGCGGCCTTCCTCGTCAGCGAGCCGATGCCGGGCGCGGATCAGGTCCGCGCCAGGATTTACCGGAAGATGGGCCGAAGGCTTTCGGCGTTGCGTTGCGAAGCGCTACTGCTTGGCGGCGGCGGCCAGCAGGTTGGCGCACGCCTGCGCGACGCCTCGCTCAGGCGAGGCCATGCCGGGAAACGTCGCCCAGCCGCCCTTTTCGATGAAGCTGTCCTGCTGCCAGGAATTGACCTTCTTCAATTCGGCCAGGTTCGCGGGGGCTTCGGCGCCGCGCTGGAACTTGTCGGCGCAGATGGGCGCGAGCGCCTGCACGACCGCCGCGTTGGAGCTTTTCTGCGCCATGTCCTTCGCGGTGCTTCCAAGCGTCCATCCACCCCAATTGAAGCCGATGACCATGGTGGCGACCGCCCCGACGGCCAGTCCCTGGATGAACCGCTTCGGCGAGTCGCCATTCAAGTATGGAGCCAAGGCTGACGGCACTTGCATAAGGATCCCTTTTCGCCCGACATGCTTCGGAGCGAGTGCACCGGACACCCGGACGGGGCCCTGTCAATAAGTTGGAATGAGAAGCCGAACGCTTTGCGCTGGCGTTTGCGGTCTTGTTCAGAGTGGGCCTTTATTCGGCGAAAGTCCAGGGAAATCGGAATTTTGCGGGGCCACAGCAGCCCACATGGTAGCGGAGAAGAACGTCCGTCTCGCTGCGGCTCAACCCTCTTCCGATGACCGGTGCTGCGAGCGCCACGCGAATTCGCTACGAGATTCCGTCATCCGGCCTTTATAAGAACGTCACGCCCGCGCGCCACGATCAAGTGTCCGAATCGTTTCAAAGGGAACGCACCATGACGCGTGCAAGCTTGCTGTTCGCCATTCCGGTGATTGCGCTTACATCGCCCGCCTTTGCCCAACAGGAGTTCACCGCGACGCTTGCGGGTCACGCTGTCCTGCCGGCCGAGAGCTTCATTGCGGCGCCGGCCGACGCGCCGGCCGACCTCAAGGTCTCCGGCAAGTTCACCACCGGCACGCGCGTCGAAGCCCTCGGCAGCGTGGAAGGCCGCTCGAACGGCCGTCCGACCGGCGTCAAGCTCCCGTTCAAGGGGCAGCCGGTCCAGGGCCACTCCGGCATCAAGCGCATGGCCGACGGCACCTTCTGGATCCTCACTGACAACGGGTTCGGCAACAAGGCGAACTCGCCCGACGCCATGCTGTTCCTGCGCAACGTCCGCGTCGACTGGGAGAAGGGGTCGATCGACACGGTCAGGACCATCTTCCTGCACGACCCGGACAAGAAGGTCCCGTTCCGCATCGTGCACGAGGGTACGGAGAAGCGCTACCTCACGGGCTCCGATCTCGACACCGAGGGATTCCAGATCATCGGCGACAAGATCTGGATCGGCGACGAGTTCGGCCCTTACATCATCCAGACCGATATGAACGGCAAGGTCGAGGCCTTGTTCGAAAGCCAGGCGGACGGCAAGCCGGTGATGTCGCCCGATCACTACCGGGTGGTGGCGCCGAACCCCGGCGCAGCGCTGCCGGCAGGCGTCAACCTCGGCCGCTCAAAAGGCTACGAGGGCTTCGCCGCGTCGAGCGACGGCAAATTTCTCTACGGCCTGCTTGAAGGGCCGCTGTGGGACGCCGACAAGAAGGACTGGGAGAAGGTCGACGGCCGGACCGTCCTGCGCATCCTGGAGTTCTCGGTCGCCGAGCGGAAATGGACCGGCCGGCACTGGAAGTACCTGCTCGAGCCCGCGGCCGCGGCCATCGGCGACTTCAACATGATCGACGCCGCGACCGGTCTCGTGATCGAGCGCGACAACGGCGAGGGCACGGCGGACAAGGCCTGCCCGGAAGGCAAGCGCGCCGAGACCTGCTTCCACGAGCTTGCCCGGTTCAAGCGCATCGTGAAGATCGAGATGACAGACGCCAATGTGGGCGGGCCGGTGCGCAAGATCGGCTACGTGGACCTGATGAAGATCCGCGACCCGAACGAGAGGGCACGCAAGCCGCTCACCAACGGCGTGCTGACCTTCCCGTTCTTCACCATCGAGAATGTGGACGTGGTCGACGCCAGGCACATCATCGTCGGCAACGACAACAACCTGCCGTTCTCCTCGAGCCGCGACCCCAACAAGGCCGACGACAACGAGCTGGTGCTGCTCGAAGTGGAAGCGCTGCTCAAGGCGAAGTAAAGCCGGCTGCGGCGGTGAACCGGTGCCCGCCCCGATCAAGTCGGGGGCGGGGCTTCTCCGGATGATGGGCTACGCCGCCCGCTCCGTGGTGGGATCGATCATCCGCGCGATCTCGACGATGCGCGTCGCCGGAAATCCGCTGATCTCCGCATGCTTGCGGATGATGTCTTCGCCCGTCGCGAGATAGATGCAGAACGTCCGGTCGGCCGCCACGAAGCTCTCGACCCATTGGATGTCGGGGCCGAGCTGGCGCAGCACCTCGTTCGATTTCGCCGCCGCCGCTCTGAGCTGGTCGCGTTCCAACGTGCCGACCTTCGGGATTTCTCGTTCAATGACGAACTTGCGCAATGCCATTTCGTTCTCCTGATGACCGATGTGTTGCAACCGCCGTCGATCAGACGGCCCATGCTCTCGTGCCCCGAGCCCGAAGTTCGCAGACGCGTGCGGCCTTGGTGTGGTGCGCAAGGTTTCCGGTTCGACGATGTAACAGAATCGTGAGACGCGCTGCGGCGAGGCGAACCGCCCTACTGGGCCCCGGCATACGCCTCGTATTCCTCGCACACGGTCATGATGTGGGCCCGCATCGCGTCCGTTGCGCCGGCGGCTTCCCCGCGCAGGATCGCCACCACCACGCGGTCGTGCTCGGCATGCGACTTGGCGAGGCGGCCGAGATTGCGGAACTGGGCGCGGCGGAACGGCTGCACCCGCTTGCGCGTCGCCAGCGTCAGCTCGGCCAGGTACGCGTTGTGCGCCCCGTCGTAGATGGCGGCGTGGAAGGCTTCGTTGACATCGTGGTAGCGCTGCGGGTCGCCCGAGTGGATCAGCGCGCGCAGGCCGTCGTGCACCTGCTCGAGGGAGCGCCGCTCGGCGCCGGTCATGCGCTGCGCGGCAAGGCCGGCGCACAGCGCCTCGAGCTCCGCCATCGCTTCGAACATGCCGAGGAGACGCTGCTCGGTCGGGCGCGCGACGATCGCGCCGCGATGCGCCCTGGTCTCCACCAGGCCGCTCGCGGCGAGCTGCCGCAGTGCCTCGCGCACCGGTGTGCGCGAGACGCCATAACGGCTGGCGAGGTCGGTCTCGTCGAGCGCGGCGCCGGGCAGGAGAGTGCCGCGCACGATCTCGTCGGCGAGCTGCAGGCGAAGCTCCTCGGCGAGCGTGTTGCGCTCGCCGGGCGCCGGCCGGCCGACGGCCGCGGCGCGCGTGACCGCAAAGTCACACACTGGAGTCCTCGTGGAGGATCGGAGCGGGCGCCGCCGCCACGCCGGCGGCTTCCAGCGCCTGCGCGATGCGCAGCGCCACGTCCTCGCGCCACGGCGCGGCGATGACCTGCACGGCGATCGGCAACGGCTTGAGCGGCACCGGCACCGCCGCCACCGGCAGGCCGATGAACGAGATCGGCTGGGTGAAGATGCCGACATTGGGGCGCAGCGGCAGCTCCACCCCGTCGAGCCAAAACGTCTGTTGGCCGATGGCGGGCGCGGTGCACGGCGTCACCGGCGCCAGGATCGCGTCGACCTCCTCGAACAGCGCCAGCACCCGCTCGCGATACCAGCGGCGGAACTTGTGCGCCTTGGCGACCAGCGCGGCGGGCGCCATGGCGCCGGCGATCAGCCGGTCGCGCACCGCCGGGTCGAAATCGCGCGCGCGCGTGCGCAGGCGATCGAGGTGGAGGGCTGCGCCCTCGGTCGCGGTGATCACGAAGGCCGCGGCACGCGCACGCGCGGCTTCGGGAATCTCGATCTCAGCGGTAGCGTCGAGCGCCGCGGCGCAGCGCGCAACTGCCTCCAGTGCCTCGGGTGATGCCCCCTTGCGGAAATAGCCGCCCGCAACCGCGACACGCAGGCCGTGCGTTCCGCGCTCGATCAGCGGGGCGGCCGGCTCCGCCGGCCGCTGCGCGCAGGCCGGATCGTCCGGGTCTGCGCCCTGCATGGCGTCGTAGGCGAGCGCCAGGTCTTGCGTCGTGCGGGCGAACGGGCCGAGGTGATCGAGGCTCGCGACGAACGGGAACGTGCGCGCGCGCGACAGGCGCCCGAACGTCGGCTTGAGGCCGAAGATGCCGCACAGCGACGAGGGGACGCGGATCGACCCGTTGGTATCGGAGCCGAGCGCGAGCGGCACCAGGCGGCCCGCCACGGCGCCGCCCGAGCCGCCCGACGAGCCGCCCGTCATGCGCGCGAGATCGTGCGGGTTGCGCGAGGGGCCATCGTGGGCGTTCTCGCCGGTGAAGTCGTAGGCGTATTCGCCCATGTTCAGCGCCCCGACCAGCACCGCGCCGGCGGCTTCGAGCCGCTCGATCAGGGTCGCGTCGCGCGCAGCCGGCGGGCGGTCGCGGTTGATCTTCGCGCCCGCCAGCGTCGGCAACCCGGCGACGTCGAACAGGTTCTTCACCGCGAACGGCACCCCGGCGAGCGGACCGAGCGGCCGCCCCTGCGCCCGCGCCGCATCGATCGCCTGCGCAGTCTCGCGCGCCCGCACATCGGTCAAGGCGGTGAACGCGTTGAGCACCGGGTTGCGTTTGGCGATGTGGGCGAGCGTCGCCTCGACCACGGCCGTTGCGCGCAACTGCCCGCCACGCACCGCCGTGGCGATCGCGTGAGCGGGAGACGTTGCGGGATCCACGCTCAAGGCCGTCACGCCCGGAACACCGACGCGGGCTCCGCCTCGTCGGGCAACGCAAACTCTTCCACCAGCCGCCCCTGCCGCAGGATCGCGTCGAGGTTCAGGCGGACCGCCGGCTTCCACTCGGGCTCGATGGCCAAGCCGAGCAGCGCGGCTGCGCCGTCGATCATGTGGTCGAGGGGATCGTCCTGCGCCATGGCTTACGTGCTCGTCACAGCGGCGGGTGGGGAATCGCCGCCAGCAGCTCCCTGGTGTACTCGGTCGCGGGCTCCGACAACACCCGCTCGGTCGCGCCTTCCTCGACGATGCGTCCCGCCTGCATGACGATCACCCGGTCGCACAGGAGGCGCACGACGTTGAGGTCGTGCGACACGAACAGGTAGCTCATGCCGAGCGAGAGCTTGAGGTCCTGCAGCAGGTTGAGCACGACCGCCTGGACCGAGACGTCGAGCGCCGCGGTCGGCTCGTCGAGGATCACCAGCTCGGGGGAGAGCGCGATGGCGCGCGCGATGCCGACGCGCGCCTTCTGTCCGCCCGACAGCTGATGCGGGAAGCGGTCGAGGAGCTCGACCGGCAAGCCGACCTGCCGTGCGAGCTCCTCGCAGCGCTCCCGCACCGCTGCCCGCCCCCTGACGTCGCCGAGCCGAAGGATCGGGTCGGCGATCGCGCGCGCGGCCGTGAAGCGCGGGTTGAGGCTGTCGGTCGGGTCCTGGAACACCATCTGGATGCGCTTGCGCAACGGGAGCCGGGCGAAGCCGGTGGCCGGGATTGCGCCGATGTCCTCGCCCGCGAAGGTGATCCTGCCGCCGCTTGCATCGATCAGCCGCATCACCATCATCGAGGTGGTCGACTTGCCGCACCCGGATTCGCCCACCAGGCCGACGCTCTCGCCGCGCCGGATCGAGAAGCTGATGCCGTCGACCGCGCGGAACATGCTATCCTCCGCGGCGGCAGTGTCCTTGCGGCCGAACAGGCGCGCCATGGTGCCGCCGACGCCCTTGCGCGGATACTCCTTGATCAGGCCCTCGACGTTCAGCAGCAGCTGATCGTCCGGCGCGGCTGCCGCCGGCACGGACGGCGCCGGCATGTCGAGCGGCATCAGGTCGCGCAGGTCGACGCCGATGCGCGGCGTCGCCCGCATCAGCTTGCGCGTATACGGGTGCTCGGGCGCCTTGAAGATGCGCGCCGAGGGCGCGGTCTCCACCACCTTGCCCTTTTCCATCACCACGACGCGGTCGCAATAGGCGGCGGCGAGGCCGAGATCGTGGGTGATTAGGATCGTCGACATGCCGCGCTCGCGCGTGAGCTCGACGATGAGCTCCATCACGGTCTTCTGCGTCGTCACGTCGAGGCCGGTGGTCGGCTCGTCGGCGATCAGCAGCTGCGGCTGGCAGGCGAGGGCGAGCGCAATGACCACGCGCTGGCACATGCCGCCCGAGAGCTCGAACGGGTAGGCGTGGTAGCGCTCCTCCGGCCGCGCGATGCGCACCTTGCGCAGGATGTCGATCGCCTTCTCGCGCGCGTCGGACGGGACGGCCTGCACGTGCTGCTTGAGCACGTCCTCGATCTGGTGGCCGACCTTGCGGATCGGGTTGAGCGCCGCGCGCGGGTTCTGGAAGATCATCGAGATCTCCCGCCCGCGCAGGTCGCGCACCTGGTCCTCGCTCGCTTCGCCCACGTTGACGCCGGAGAACAGGATCGTTCCGTCGGCGATCCGCCCGGCACGGTCGAGGATGCGCATCACCGCATAGGAGGTGACCGACTTGCCGGAGCCGGACTCGCCGACCACGCCGAGCGTCTCGCCCTTGCCCACAGCGATCGACACCTTGTCGATCGCCCGCACCGTGCCGCGGCGGGTGGCGAACTCGACCGTGAGGTCGGAGACCTCGAGCAGGGGCGGGGCGACGGTTTCGGTCATGGTCAGGTGCGCCGTTGCGGGTCGATGATGTCGCGCAACCCGTCGCCCAGCAGGTTGAAGCAGAACACCGCGAGCATCAGGGCGAGGCCGGGGAACAGCGCGATCCACCACTCGCCCGATACGATGAAGCCGGCGCCTTCGGCGACCATGATGCCCCATTCGGGCGTCGGCGGGCGCACCCCCAGCCCGATGAAGGAGAGGCCGGCGGCGTTGAGGATCGCGTAGCCCATGGTGAGCGACATCTGCACCACCATGATCGGCATCACGTTGGGCAGGATGTGCGCCAGCAGGATGCGCATCTCGCCGTTGCCGGAGAGCCGCGCCGCCTGCACGAAGCCGGCCTCGCGCCGCACGTTCGCCTCGGCGCGGGCGACGCGTGCGTAGAGCGGGAAGTTGATGATGGCGGTGGCGATCACGATGTTGGTGACGGTGTTGCCGAGCGCCGCCACGATGCCCATGGCCAGCACGAACAGCGGGAACGCCATGATGGTATCGGCGATGCGGCCGACGATGCGATCGGTCCAGCCGCCGAAGAATCCGGCGGCGACGCCAGACAGGCCGCCGAGCACGAAGACGAGGGCGACCGAGAACACCGCGATGGCGAGGTCGAGGCGGGTCGCCACCATCACCCGGCTCAGGATGTCGCGGCCGAGCTGGTCGGTGCCGAACCAATGCCTGGCGGACGGCGCCTGCAACGCCGCGCCGGTGTCGCTCGCCAGCGGATCGTAGGGGGCGATCGCCGGGCCGAACACGGCGCAGGCGGCGATGAGCACGAACAGGCCGAAGGCGAGGCCGGTGACCGGGTTCTCGCTGATCACGTGACGGGCATGTTGCAGGATTGAGGCCTGGCGCGCCGGCGACGCCGTCGGTGGTGCGGCCGGTGCGGCCACCAGGACAGCATCGGGCGCCGCCAGCGCTTCGGACGCCGGAATTGCGACCGCCTGGGATTCGATGCGGGCTGGCCTGCTCATCCTTCGATCCTCACGCGCGGGTCGATGACTCCGTAGAGCATGTCGATCGTGAGATTCAGGAGCACATAGAGGATGGCCATCGCCAGCACGAAGCCCTGCACCGGTGCGTAGTCGGAGGCGATCAGCGCTTCGATCGCGTAGGAACCGATGCCGGGCCAGGCGAACACCTTCTCCACCAGCACGTTGGCGCCGAGCAGGAAGGAGAACACCATGCCGAGCGTGGTGACCACCGGCAGCATCGCGTTGCGGAACGCGTAGGTGACGATGACGGTGCGCGGCGAGAGCCCGCTGGCGCGCGCGGTGCGCACGAAGTCCGAGGCGAGCACCGCAAGCATCGAGGCGCGCGTCATGCGGGCGATCGGCGCGAGCGAGAAGATCGCGAGCGTAATCGCCGGCAGCGCGAGCTGCGCCAGCGCGGCACGGAACACCTCGAAGTCGCGCGCGATCAGGCTGTCGATCAGGTAGAAGCCAGTGAACGGCTCGGGCGCCGAATGGAACACGTCGAGACGCCCGAGGGGCGCCGGCGCCCAGCCGAGCAGGAAATAGAACGCGTAGACCAGGAGCAGCCCGGTGAAGAACACCGGCAGCGACACGCCCGCGGTCGCCACCACGCGGCAGGCATGGTCGATGACGGAGCCTTGTCGCACCGCTGCCAGGATGCCGAGCGGCACGGCGATCGCCATCGAGACGAGCAGCCCCAGCAGCGTCAGCTCCGCCGATGCCGGCAGCCGCGCCGCGATCTCGGTGACCACGGGGCGGCCGGTGGTCAGCGAGTTGCCGAGGTCGCCGCGCGCCAGGTCCTTGACGTAGCGGACGAACTGCACCGGCAGCGGCTGATCCAGGCCGAGCGACTTCTTGATCTCGGCGATCGCCTGCGGTGTCGCCGCCGGCCCGGCGAAATAGGCCGCGGTGTCGCCCGGCATCACCCGGGTGAGAAGGAAGGTGACGATGATCACCCCGATCAGGCTCGGGATGGTGATCGCAAGACGGCGTCCGATCTGTCGCAGCATGGTCTACCTCGAATGTGCAACTGACCGTGCCACTTGCTCATGCCTGCTCCCTCCCCCGCTTGCGGGGGAGGGGTGGGGAGGGGGGCCAAAACGAATTCAGAGCCTGCTGTTGCCCCCTCCCTAGCCCTCCCCCGCAAGCGGGGGAGGGGACCGGCAGTGCCCGTGGCAACGTCCAGCGCATCAATGCGCGCTCCCGCTCAGCCCTTTACCAATGCCCGATAGTCGAGCCGGCGGTGGAACCAGTACTGATAGCCCGACACGTTCTTCTGCATCGCCACGTTGACGTAGGGCTGGTACAGCGGGATGCGCGGCATGTCGGCGTAGGCGAGGTCGACGAAGCCCTTCACGTTCTTGTCGTAGCGCGCCTGGTCGCCGACCGAGGCGGCGTCGCCGGCACCGTCGATCAACTGATCGAGCTCCTTCGACTGGTAGCTCATCGTGTTGAAGATCGAATTCTTGCCATGGTAGCACCAGATGAAGAAATACTCTGGATAGTCGAGCCAGCCGGAGAACACGTTGGTGTAGAGCGGCAGCACTTTCTTGTTGAGCTCGGTGCGCCAGTTGGCGCCGGGGATCTTGTTGATCGTGGTCTTGATGCCGATCTGCGCCAGGCTCTCCTGGGTCAGCACGCACAGCGGCTCGTTGACGCCGGCGAAGCCGAGGTCGAACGAGAGCGTGGTCTCGAACCCGTTGGGGTAGCCGGCCTCGGCCAGGAGCTGCTTCGCCTTGGCGATGTCGGTGTTGAACTTGTGCGGCTGCGGCCAGGCGACTTCGGTCGGCGCAGCGGCGCCCGCGCCGAACATCGGCTTGGCGAGTCCGTACAGGACCGCGTCCATGATCTTCTGGTAGGGGATCGCACAGGCGACCGCCTGGCGCACCTTCAGGTTATCGAACGGCGGGTTCTTCACGTTCATGCCGATGTACTGGATGCCGTTCGAGTACGGCGTCGACACGATGGTGAGCTTGCCGGCGTCCTTGAGCTCGACGAAATCCTTGTTCGGCAGGTCGTAGGAGACGTCGGCGTCGCCGCGCTCCAACAGCGCGCGGCGGTTGCCGGCGGACGGCACCATGCGCCAGATGATGCGCTTGACCTTGGGCAGCGGGCCGCCCTTCCAGGCGTCGTTGCGCTCCAGCACCACTTCGGTGCCGGCGGTCCACTTGGTGACCTTGTAGGCGCCGCTGCCCGCGGTGTTCTGCTTGGTGTACTCGAGGCCCCACGGGTCCTTCTCGGTCGCGTGCTTCTGCACCAGTCCGGAATTGACGATGCACGGCACGATCACCGCGAGATCGGGGATCGTCAGCCGATCCTTCTTGAGGAAATCCACGCGGACCGTATGGTCGTCGACGACAACGAACTGCTCCGGCTTGGTGAGCGAGCCGGCACCCATCTGGAAAGTCGGAAATCCGCCGACCGTGACGGCGCGGTCGAGCGACCATTTCACGTCCTTGGCGGTCACCGGCGTGCCGTCGTGGAAGGTCGCGTTCTTCTTGAGCTTGAAAGTGGCCGACATGTCGCCGACGTTCATGTCGTCGGCGAGCTCGCCCTTGAACTTGTCGCGGTCGTAGTAGGGCTGCCCCGTAGGGCCGGTCTTCATCTCGTGGCTGATCAGGCGGTCGTAGCAGTTCCACGACACCTCATAGCCGGGCACGTTGGTGCCGACCCCGTGGATATCGATATTATTGGGCCCGCTCTCGGAGACGATCAGCAGCGTCTCCTGACGCGCCTGCGCCTTGGCGGGAGACCAGATCGCCGGCGCCGGCAGCATGCTGCCCGCCGCGACCGCCGTCATCGATTTGAGAAACTCGCGTCGTTTCATGAACTCCCCTCCGCTCTCGCCTCGGAGGGCCGTTCCGCAAAGGTCGTGCCAGTTCCTCGCCGGCCGGGCGGGAAGCCGTTAAGGTTCGGGATTGATTGAGGATTCTTGTAAGGTTCGATCCGCCCGACGCGACCCGGTGCACCCGGCACATTGCATACAATCCGTGAAATGATGCCCAAAACTTCATCACGAACCACGCGCCCGACGGGCGCCGGATCATGTCGCCTGGTCATCGAGGCGATGAGCAATCGTCATTTGTGAGCGGATGGCGGCGTCACTAACAATCGGGGGCCAAACAACAATCGGGCGACTGGACGAGGAAGCGACACCGCATGCCGCAGGCCGCGAGGTTCGCCGGCATGTGAGCAAAGAGGGGGGAGCATGGGCTATGTGATCGGGATCGACATCGGTGGCACGTTCACCGATGCGGTTGCCACCGACGGCGCCGGCCTGATCGTGGCGGCAAAGGTCCCGTCGACGCCCCCCGATTTTGCCCAGGGCGTGATCGACATCGTGCAGGAGCTGGCCAGCGTCCTCGGCATTGGGACCGAGGCTTTGCTCAGCCGCACCGACACGATCGCCCACGGCACCACGGCGGCGCTCAATGCCTTGGTGACCGGCGACGTCGCGAAAGTCGGCTTCCTCACGACCCGCGGCCACGCCGACTCGATCGCCATCATGAACCTGTCGGGACGCTACGCCGGGCTTGGGGCGGAGCAGATCCAGGCGATTGCGCGGACCAACAAGCCGCCACCGCTGGTGCCCAAGGCGCTGGTGCGCGAGGTCGACGAGCGCATCGACTACAAGGGCAGCGTGATCGTGCCGCTGCAGGAGCAGCAGGCCGCCACGGCGATCCGCGAGCTCGTCGCCGCGAACTGCGAGGCGATTGCCATCTCGCTTCTGTGGTCATTCCGCAATCCCGTGCACGAGCTGCGGCTGCGCGAGATCGTGCAGGGAATCGACCCGTCGATCCACGTCGGCCTCTCGTGCGAGATCAGCCCGCGGATCCGCGAGTATCCGCGCAACGTCACCACCCTGATGAGCACCATGGTGGCGCCGCGGCTGAAAGCCTACCTCGAGCCGCTCGAGGCGAGGCTCAGGAGCCAAGGGTTCGCGGGTTCCCTCCTGGTGATGCAGGGCTCGGGGCAGACCGTCGTGGCGCGCGATGCCGCGAAACGGGCGATCACGACGATCGGCTCGGTCCTCACCGGCGGCGCCATCGGCGCGGTGAGCCTGGCGGGCCAGCTCGGCCACCGCAACGTCATCTCCACCGACATGGGCGGGACCACCTTCCTGGTCGGCCTGATGGTCGACGGCGAGCCGGTGCGCACGACCTCGACGACGCTCAACCAGCACACCCTCAACCTGCCGATGGTGAAGGTGGCGACCATCGGCGCAGGCGGCGGCGCCATCGCCTGGCTCGACGGCGGCAAGAACCTCAAGGTGGGTCCGCGCAGCGCCGGCGCGCGGCCGGGTCCGGCCTGCTATGGCCTGGGCGGGGTCGAGCCGACCCTGACCGACGCCAACCTCGTGCTCGGCGTGCTCAACCCGGACAATTTCCTCGGCGGCCGGCAGAAGCTGAGCGTCGCGCTTGCCGAGCAGGCGATCCGCACGCGCATCGCCGACCCGCTGGGGATGACGGTCGCCGCCGCCGCCGCGGCGGTCCGCGCCATCCAGGATGCCCAGACCGCCGACCTGATCCGCAAGGTCGTGGTCGGCGCGGGCTACGACCCGCGCGACTTCGTCGTCTATGCGTTCGGTGGCGCCGGCCCGGCGCATTGCGCGACCAACACGTCCGATCTCGGGGTGAAGAGCCTCGTCGTCCCGCTAGGGCCCACAGCGGCGGCGTTTTCCGCCTATGGCCTGGCGTCCGCCGACGTCGGCGTGGCGGCGGAGCTGTCGTCGCCGGAGAACTATCCGGTCGCAGCGCGCGACATCAATGCGGTATTTCGCCGGCTCCAGGAGACGGTGCGGCAGGAGGTCGAAGCGCAGGGCCTCGACTTTGCGGGCATCGCCTATCGGCGCGAGATCGACATCCGCTATTCGCTGCAGCTCGCCGAGGTCTCCACGCCCGTCACGAGCGGCGACCTCTCCGACGCGGACGTGGCGCAGATCGCCGCCGATTTCGAGACTTTGTATGAGCGTCTGTTCGGCGCAGGCACCGGCTTCAAGGACGCCGGCTTCCAGTTCATCACCTATCGGGTGTTCGCGACCGGCGAGCTCGGCGGCAAGCCGCGCCTGCCGCCTGCGCCCGCCGCCGGCGTCGAGGCCCTGCGGTGCGTTACGCGGCGCCGCGCTTTTCTCGATCACGCGACCGGCTGGGTCGACGCCGACGTTTACGCCTACCAGGATCTCAAGGCGGGTCATCGCGTGCCGGCGCCGGCCATCATCGAGGCCGCCACCACGACGGTGGTCGTTCCGCGCGGGTACACCGGGCTGGTCGATGCCCTCGGCAACCTCGTCATCACGAAGGAATAAGGAAAAGGGCGATGCTCATCCCGGTTCACGGCTCGGAGAAATTCGCCAACCGGCCGCATACGGCGGACGAAACGCGAAAGCTGCTGCCCGCGGGCTTCCGGCTTCATACCGTCGACGCGGCGGCGGCCGAGCACCTCGACCCGTTGACCTACGAGGTCATCCGCCACCGTCTCTCCGCGATCACCGAGGAGATGGCCGATGCGATCCGCCGCATGTCGGGCTCAATCGTCGTGGTGGAGTGCAACGATTTCAACACCTGCATCATGGACGAGCTCGGCCAGGCGGTGCAGATGGGGCTCTACTGCACGGCCCTCTCGGCCGCCGTCGACATGGCGGTGCAGTGGACGCTGGAGCATCGCGCCGCCAATCCGGGCATAAGCGACGGCGACATGTTTCTGACCAACGACCCGTGGGTGGGCGGCGGGGTGCATCAGAGCGACGTGTCGGTGATCGCCCCGGTGTTCTGGGAGGGCGAGCTGTTTGCCTGGACCAATGCCTGCTCGCATCAGCTCGACCTCGGCGGCGTCGCGCCCGGCAGCTGGACGCCCAAGTCGAAAGACGTGTTCTGGGAATCGCTGCCGATCCCGCCGATGAAGATCTACGAGAACGGCGCGCTGCGCGCCGATGCCGAGGATGCATATCTGCGCCGCTCGCGCGTGCCGCGGCTGCTGGCGCTCGACCTGCGCGCGCAGATCGGCGCCAACAAGGTCGCGGTCGAGCGGATCAAGGCGCTGATCGCCAAGTACGGGCCCGACAAGGTCAAGGCGGCGATGCAGCGGACGCTCGACGACGCGGAGACGCGCCTGCGCCGGCGGCTCGGCGAGCTGCCGGACGGCATGTGGTCGGCCTCCGCCTACCAGGACCAGGCACGCGAGGGGGATCGCGGCGCCTACAAGGTCGTGTGCCGGATGACCAAGAAAGGCGAGCGCCTGACGTTCGATTTCCGCGGCACCGACCGCGAGGTCGAGGGCCTCATCAACTGCACCTACGCGGGGCTGCGGGCCGGCGTGCTGGTCGGGCTCCTGACCGAGCTGTGTGCCGACATTCCGTGGGCGCCGGGCGGCCTCCTGCGCTGCATCGACATCGTCAGCGAAGAGGGGACGATCAACAACTGCACCTTCCCGGCTGGCATTTCCCGCGCCTCGCTGGCCTCGTCGTGGGCGACCCAGACGGCGGTGTGCGAGTGCATCGCCGCGATGCGGGAAACGCACGCGAGTGCGCGCCGCGACCTGATCGCGGTGTCGAGCGGCAGTTTCGACCTCGTGCTGATGTCGGGGGTCGACCAGTACGCCCATCCGTTCGTCACCCTGCTGGGCGACTGCATGGCGGGCGGCCTCGGCGCGCGCGCGGAGCAGGATGGCGTCGACACCGGCGGCATGCAGAACATCGTCCAGGCGAGAACGCCCGACGCGGAGATGAACGAGTTCGCCTATCCGATCCTCTACCTGTGGCGGCGCGAGGAGCCGGATTCGGGTGGGCCGGGGCGCTTCCGCGGCGGGCTCGGCGGCTCGAGCTGCTTCATCCTGCACGACACGCCCGCACGCCACATGGGCCTCACCGTCTCTTCGACCGGAAAGGCCTTGCCACAGGCGACAGGCATGAGCGGCGGCTACCCGGCCAACACGGCCTACGACGTGATGTTCCGCGCGAGCACGCTGCGCGAGCGCCTGTCGGCCGGACTGCCGCAGAGCATCGCGGAGATCGACGGCGAGCCCGAGTACCTGCACCCCGCGGTCGACAGCCATGTCGGCTGGGACGACGTCTACTACACCCATTGGCAGGGCGGCGGCGGGTACGGCGATCCGCTGCGGCGCGAGCCCGCACTGGTGGTGCGCGACCTCGCCGAGTGCAAGATCACCGAGGAAGCGGCGCGCGAGATCTATGGCGTGATGTTGGCTGCGGACGGCGAGGCCGACGCGGGGTGCACCCGTTCCCTGCGCGAACAGCTGCGCGCCGCCCGCGGCGCCGGTCGGGCGCCGGATGGCGCGGCGGTCGAAGGCCGTCCGCTCGACGACAACCTCGTCGTGGATGCGGCCGGCGACACGCGCTGCGCCCACTGCGGCACGCGGGTGGCTGCGCGCGGCGCCTGGTATCTGAGGGACGCGAAGCGCCGCGAAGGCCCGCCGTCGCTCGCCGGGCCGCAGATCCATGGCGATGCGAAGAACTTCGTCGACGAAACGATCGTGTTTCGGCAGCTTTCCTGCCCGGGATGTGCGACGTCACTCCTCACCGAGGTGGTGCCGGTGTCAGATCCGGGTCACCGCCAGAAGACGCTGAACGACGGCTGAGAGACGACCATCCGGCTTCGATCAGGCCGATCACGCCGTTGGGGACGCCGTACACGATGAGCATGAACGAGAGCCCGAGCAGTATGCTGTACGAGTTCGGGAAGCTGCCGACCAGCCATTCGAACAGCAGGGTGAGCGGAATGACGCCCAGCAGCGGCCCGTACAGCCGTTCGGCGCCGCCCAGCAACGCCATGATCAGCACCTGGAACGCCATGATCTGATTGAACGCGATGCTCGGCTCGATATAGGTCCAGCGCGGGGCGAGTATGGCGCCGGTCACGCTGATGAATAGCGCGCTCACCGCGAACAGCGTGAGCTTGGCGGCGGTCATGTTGATGCCGACGTGGGCGGCGACCGTCTCGTCGTCGCCGATGATGCGCAGCGCGAAGCCGAGCCGGGAGCGCTGGATGAACCAGCCTGACACCAGCACGATCGCGGCGAGCGCGAGCAACTGCCAGTAGATCTGCTCCTGGGTGATCGGCACGAAGATGTAGCGCCCGAGCACACGGGTGAAATTGACCTCGTACCAGATCACCACCTGGCGAATGAGCTCGGCGAGCCCGAACGTGAAGATCACGAAATAGACGCCCGACAGCCGCAATGTGGAGAGGCCGACAAGCAGCGCGACCACCACGCCGATGGCACCGGCAATCGCCAGGACCACCGGCCACGGCAGGATCTCGCCCAGCACCGCGACCGTATAGGCGCCGATGCCGAAGAACGCCGAGGTGGCGAGCGAGACGTAGCGCGTCGGGCCGGAGAACAGCGCCCAGGCGGTCGCCAGCACCGCGTAGTTGAGCAGGCTGATGCCGAGCGAGAGCTGGTAGCCGTCCGCCACCAGCGGCACGACGGCGAGCACCGCGACGGCGATCGCCCCGGCGGCCAATTGATGCCGCGCGCTCACCGCCGCGGCGCCCCGAACAGGCCGGTGGGCTTCACGAGAAGCACCGCGAGAAACAGCGTGAAGCTCGCCGCCAACGTGAGGCCCGGATCGACAAAGCTGGCAACCAGGCTCTCCACCAGCCCGAGCACCATCCCGGCGATCAGGCAGCCAAGCAGGTTGCCGACCCCCGCCATGATGACGACGATGAGGGCCTTCAGGGCGAACTGTACGCCCATGTAGCCGCTGAAGGTGATAAACATGCTGATCAGGAGCCCGGCCGCGGCCACCAGCGCGCCGCCGAGCGCGAACGCGAAGGCCGCGGCCTTGCGCACATCGATGGCGACCAGCTGCGCCGCTACGGGATCGACCGCCACCGCCCGGATGGCGGTGCCGGTCCGGGTCCTGGTCATGGCGAGGTAGAGGGCGAGCGCCAGCAGCAAGCCGATCGCGAACGCGAGGATGCGATTGGCCGACAGCGTCGCGCCCAGCACCGGGACCGGGATCGACAGGAAGCTGTAGCTGTAATAGGCGCCGCCAAAGATCACCAGGACGACGCCCTGGATGACGAACAGGAGCCCGAAGGTGGCGAGCAGGCTGTCGACCTCGAGGGCGTCGCGCGACTTCGCCCGCTCGACCAGCGGCGTCATCAGCAGGCTGTAGACCGCCCAGCTGATGGCGAAATTCGCCGGGACGATGAGCGCGAGCGCGACGATTGGATTGACCGACCAGGCGATGAACAACCAGTAGGCTGCGAACGAGGCGGCGATCAGGAAGTCGCCATAGGCGAGGTTCATGATGCGGGCGACGCCGTATTGCAGCGTCAGCCCCATGGCCATCAAGGCATACATGCCGCCGAGCAGAAGCCCGTTGAGGATGGCATTCGCCATGGCGGCGCCTCGTAGTCTCGGCCGCGTCCGCGCGCTACTGCGATTTCCAGTTCGGTTTCGGGAAGATGAGCGGTCGCGTGCCGGCGAGGTTGGTCGGTGCGACGCCGTAGAACTGGCCGTCCTGCCATTGACCCACCAGCCAGAACTGCGTCGGCATGTTGTTCTCGAGCTTCACGCTGCCGGCGATGGTCTGGAACGTGCCGGTCTGCAGCTCCTTGACGATAGCGGCCCGGTCGATCTTGCCGACCCGCTCGACCGCCTGCTCGAGCATCTGCAGCGCCGTATAGGTCATGAGCCCCCCGGTCGAGCGATCAGGCTCCTTGCCTTTCTTCTCCTTGAGGCGGGCCATGTAGTCCTTGACGGCGGGCGTTTCCGGCCAGCCGCCGAAGCTCATGACGCCATCGCTGTCGGCTCCGAAGCGCTGCTTGTAGATCGGGAAGGCCGCCCCGGCGCCGAGGTAGAAGATTTTTGGATTGAAGCCGGACAGGCGCGCCTGCGCGGTGATCTGCAGCGTGTCGGGCGGATAGCTGAAGCCGATGAAGGCATCCGGGTTGAGCGCCTTCACTTCGTTGATGATCGGCGCCATGTCCTGGGTGCCGATCGGATAGGTCTTGTCGTAGACGATGTCGAAGCCCGCCTTGGTCAGCGCGGGACGGGCGGCGTTGGAGAGGTCGATGCCGAAGCCGTCGGCGATCGCCACCAGCGCCACCGCTTTGCCGATCTTGCCTTCGCTGCGCAGCTTCGCCAGCAGGTCGGCAACGGCTGCCCCGTAACCCGCGCTGGTGCCGGTCATCCAGAAACTGGTCGGCCAGCGCTTGGCGAGCTCCGGCGCGCGGTCGGTGATCGCCGTCGTTCCGAGATGCGGATAGCCGGCGCGCGCCAGCACGGGGCCGACCGCCAGATTGAGCCCGGTCCCGAACGGCGAGAGGATGAAGTCGACCTTGTCCTGGTTGATCAGGCGCTCGACGCCGCGCACCGCCTCCTCGGCCAGCGAGCGGTCGTCATAGCTGATCACCTCGATCTTGACCCGCTTGTCGCCGACCTTGAGCCCGCCGGCGGCATTCACGTCCTCCACCCACATCTCGTAGTTCGGCAGCAGGGTGGTGGCGGCCCCGCCGGCGTTCGGCCCGGTGCGGGAGATCGCATAGCCGATCTTGATCGAATCCTGCGCGATTGCGGCCCCGGCCCAGAGCGTCGCCCCGGTCAGGCCGAGCAACGCACCTTTCAGCCCCCATGTGCGGACCATTTCACATCCCTCCCTTGTCGCTTCTTCCCACGTTCCAGACATTGATGTCGGGTGGGCCGCCAGTGTGACCTTGAGGAGCGATCGGGGTCAAGCGAATGCGCAGGAAGCAACCGCTTTTGCGGCACGTCCTCCGTGTTGATGCAAGCAAGCCGTCTAATCCTGGCTTACGGCCTTCTTCGCCCGCTCGATAACGGACGGTGACGAAGCGCTGAAGCGTGTGATGAGGGCTTCGACGGTCTCGCCCGTCATGGGCTCAATGTCGATCTGCGCCTTTGCCGCGTCCGCCAGGAACTGGTCGTCCTTCATGGCGCTCATGAGCCCGGCGCGGAGCGCCGTCGTGCGTGCGGGGGGCTGGCCCGGAGGTGACACGAACGGCCGGCCCAGCACCTGTGCACCGAAGATCAGGCCGAACACCTGGCGATCCTCGTCGGTCTTCGCGTAGGCGTCGATGTGCGGAATGTCCTTGAGCTCGGCATGCGGGCTGCCGCTGAGCTGGATCACCGGGCGGAACTGGCCGGACTCGTAGTCGTCCCGCCAGAACGATTTGGCGGTCGAGAGCGGCAGCCCGCAAATGCCGTGCACTTCGCCGCGCTGCATCGCGACCTTGACGCTGGCGGAACCCTTGTAGCCGTGAATCACCTTCAGCTTGGCGCCCAACAGGTTCTTCACTGCGAGCGCGAACTTGCTGAGCGGTCCGGTGGCACCGGTTGCACCGAACGCGGTCTCCCGCTCCCGCAAGTCGTCGAACCTGCCGATTCCCGACCCTTTGGAGACGCCGCACAGGCCGATGCTTTCCTCCATGTTACCGATCCAGGCCAACTTTGCGGGGTCGAACTTGGCCGACCTGTTGCCGAACAGCGGCTCGAACGCCACCGTGTGCACGAAGGTCGCCATCACGGTTCCGTCCTTCGGGGCGACGT
Organism: uncultured Alphaproteobacteria bacterium; assembly: GCA_963777755.1. GTDB lineage: Bacteria > Pseudomonadota > Alphaproteobacteria > Rhizobiales > Xanthobacteraceae > DATFWC01. The sequence continues at coordinate 319,411 of CAVZSC010000030.1, read as the reverse complement.
CGTTGAGCCAATTGGCCGCCGCGACGCCGCTCGCGCCCACCATGTTCTGGACGACGACATTGGGGCCGCCCGCGATATGCCGACCCAGGTGCCTCGCCAGGGTGCGGGCATAGATGTCGAAGCCAGTCCCCACCTCGTGGCCGACGACGACCGAGACGGTCTTGCCCCGGTAGAAGTCAGCGACCTCATCGGCCGCAACAGACTGAACGAAAGCACAGAGTGCCAAGATCGCGCTCGCGGTGGAACGAACCTCTCGCATGACGCACTCCCCTTGATTGCGCGCGATACGGTGATGGAATGCCGGAGGCCGAGCAAGGCGGAACGCTGTCGCACGGGCGTCTGAGCTCGTGCAACCGGCCGATCACGAGCGGGACGCGATCACGGCTTCCTCATTCCGGCAATCTCGACCATCCTGCCCCAATGCTCGTAGTCGGCCTTGATCCGGTCGGCGAATTCCTTGCGGCCGAGATGCATCGTGGCGAACCCCTGGGGGCGGACGAAGGTTTCGACGAACGTCGCGTCGTTCAGGATCTCCGCCATGTCGGCGTGCAGCCGATCGAGCAGCATCACCGGCGTGCGCGCCGGCGCGGCGACGCAGAACCACACGTCGACGGCGAAGCCTGGCACGGTCTCGGCGATGGTCGGCAGCTCGGGGCGCAGCGCGTGCTTCGCCTCGGTCGCCATCGCCAGCACGCGGAGCCGGCCCTGCTTCTCCAGCTCCTGGAACACGCTGAACGCCACCAGGTAGGCGTCGATGCGGCCGCCCAGCATGTCGGTGAGCACGGGCGAGCTTCCGCCATAGGGCACGTGCACCATGTCGATGCCGGCGAGGTGCTTCAGGTACTCCATGGTGACGTGGGAATAGGTGCCGGCGCCGGGCGACGCGTAGGTGAGCTTGCCGGGATTGGCCTTCGCATGGGCGATGAATTCCGCCACGGACTTCGCCGGCACATGATTGCCGACGGCGAGCGCGGGCAAATTCGACACTACCGGCAGGATCGGCTCGAGGTCGCGCAACGGATCGTAGGCGAGCTTCATCGTGTGCGGCGTCACCACCAGCGAGCTCGAGCTGGTGAACAGGAGCGTGTGGCCGTCCGGCGCCGCCTCGATCACCGCGCGGGTGCCGATGGCGGTGCCTGCGCCCGGCCGGTTCTCGACGACGACGGGCTGGCTCCATTTGCGCGCGAGACGCTCCGCCATCGCGCGCGCCACCACATCGTTGCCGCCGCCGGCGGTGAACGGCACGACGATGCGCACCGTGCGGGTAGGGAAATCCTGGGCGGCGGCGGCAAATCCCGACAGCAGCAGGATGACCCCGCAGCAGGCGAATCTGCGCCGTGCGTTCATCGCATCAGTCCGGCATCAGCGCGACAACGCGCGACCAGCCCGCCGTGCCCTGCTCGATCTTGACCGGAAAGGCGACCACGGTGAACCCGGTCGGCGGCAAGGCGTCGAGGTTGGCGAGCCGCTCGATCTGCAGGTATTCGCGTTCGCGCCCGACCAGGTGGGTCGGCCACAGCGAGTTGGGGATGCCTTTCTTGTGGTCCGCCGCCATGGCGGGCGGGGGCCGGTCGAGGCCCCAGGCGTCGATGCCGATCAGCCGGACGCCCTGGTCGAGCAGCCAGTGCGTCCCCTCCGGATGCAGGCCGGGATTGAGGTTGGGGAATTGCGGATCGTCGAAATGCTTCGACGTGTCGGTGCGCAGCAGCACCACTTCGCCGGGCGACAGCGTGTGCGGAATCTTCCTCAGCCCGTCGACGAGGTCCTGCCTGGTGATGTACTCGGCCGGCTTGCGATGGGTGCAGTCGATCACCACGCCGGGCCCGTAGCACCACTCGAGCGGGACCTCCTCGATGCTCTTCGACGGTTTGCCCTCGCACAGCGGGCCGTAGTGCAGCGGCGCGTCCACGTGGGTGCCGCCGTGCGACGACAGCGTGACCCGCTCGTGCGCCAGCGCCAGCCCGTCCGGATAGCCGGAGGGGTGGAAGTTGAAATCGGCCGCCCGGCGGCGCGCCGCTTCGGCGTGGTTCATGCGCACGATCTCCGGCCCGCCCGGCTCGAACGACTGGTTGCGAATGGTGACGCTGAGATCGATGAAGCGCATCCTTGGTCTCACTCCATTGGTGTCGGTGCGGGCTAGCGATCGAGGTGCTGCCGCACGACCTTTGCGTCCCCGGACAGGCTTCCGGCCTCGATTGCCACCGGCGCGAACTCGCAGCGCGCAAAGCGCGCCTTCTCGCCGAACGGCACCGTGGCATCGATGCCGAGCTTGGTGCGGATGCCGTTCTGGCCGACCCGCACGTATTCGTGGCCGCGCGCGGCGGGCACCTGGATCAGGTCGCGCGAGGCCTCCATGCGGGTCGCGAGCGCATACTCGACGTCATTGGGGTCGCGGATGTCGATGTCGTCGTCGACCACGATGACGAGGTCGAGGTCCTTGAGCGCGCCGAACGCCGCCATGATGGCGTTGCGCTGCAGGCCGTCGTGCTGTGGCGTCGCTTTCCTCACCTGCACCACGGCGTGGAAGCGGTGCAGCCCGCCCGCCGACATGTCGGCATCGGTGACGATCGGCACCGCGGACTGCAGCACCTTGAGCAGGCTCGCCTCCAGCACGTATTTGCGCAGCATGATGGTCTCGCGGCCGTAGCCGTTGATGGCATGATAGATCGGGCGGTCGCGGTGGGTGACGGCGGTGATCTCCACGACCGGCGCCTGGTCGCACGGCGCCAGGTAGCCGACGAACTCGCCGAACGGCCCCTCCGGCACGGTCTCGTCGATCAGGATGCGGCCTTCCAGCACGATCTCGCTGTCGGCCGGCACGATCAGGTCCTGCGACACCGCCTTGGCGACCGGCAACGGGCGCCCGCACAGACCGCCGGCGACCGCGAGCTCGTCGGCATGCTCGGGCATCTGCGAGCCCATGGTGGCGGCGGTGTAGTGCAGCGCGAGGTCGGCGCCGATGCAGATGACGACCGGCAGATGCTCTCCCTTGCGCTGCGCGCGCTCGAACGCGAGCCGCAGGTGGCGGCCGAAATCGAGCTTGATGGCCGCGCGGTTGCCGCCGCAGAGCTGCAGCCGATGATAGGAGGCGTTGTGCACGCCGGTCTCCGGGTCGCGCACGATGACGATGCCGGCGGTGACGTAGCGGCCGGAATCCGCCGCGGTGTGCCGCAGCGCCGGCAGCATGCGGCCGAGGTCGATCGCGTCCGTGTGCACGTGCTGCTGGGCGAGGGCGCGCTCGACCAGCACCGGCGGCTGCGGCGCGCCGAGTGCGCGGCCGACGAACTCGCGGATGCCGCGGAAGTCGATGCCGAAGGCGGCCTCGCAGTTCTCCCGGCACGACAGCAGGTTGCCCACCACCGGGATGTCGTAGCCGTCGACCGCGGTGAACAGGAGCGCCGGCCCGCCGTCGAGCTTTTTCATGATGCCGGCGACTTCGAGATGCGGATCGGTCTTGGCCGTATAGGCCGTGAGTCGTCCCTGCTCGGCCATGCGGTCGAGGGCGGAGCGGAAGCGCGTATCGAGAACGGCGAAGTTGGACATGGTGGCTCTCATCGGGCGAGCACCGACCATAGACGATGTGCGCGGCCGTGTGCACCCGCCGTCATCCTGAGGCGCTCGGCGCACTCTTCGTGCGCCGAGCCTCGAAGGATGACGGTTCAGAGTCATGTGCCAGTCGTAACGAACCTGTTCCGCAACACCCCGATCCCGCTCACCTCGACTTCCACCACGTCGCCCGGTTGCAGGAACACCTTGGGATCGCGTCCATAGCCCACCCCCGCGGGCGTGCCGGTGCTGATGATGTCGCCGGGCCAGAACGTGTACCAGCGCGAGAAATGCGCGATCGTCTCGGCCAGGGAGAAGATCAGGTCGCTGGTGTTGGCCTGCTGCATCACGCGGCCGTTGAGGCGCGTGGTAAGGTCGAGCCTGCCAGGGTCATCGATCTCATCCGCGGTGACGAGGCAGGGGCCGATCGGCGAGAATGCCGGGAACTGCTTGCCCATGTGGTTGAGGTCCCAGGCGGTGCGCGCTTCCGGCGTGGTCTTCGCCCTGCCGATGAGCGGCACCCAGTCGCGTGCCGACACGTCGTTGGTGATCGTATAGCCGGCGACGTAGCGCATCGCGGCGTCAGCCGCGACGTTGTGGCAGGTGCGGCCGATCACGGCGCAGAATTCGCCTTCGAAGTCGACCATGCCGGAACATTGCGGCGGCAGCGACACGTCGGCGCCCGGGCCGACCACCGCGGACGAGGCCTTGATGAAGCCGTGCGGCTCGTGCGGCGGCTCGGTCTTCATCTCGCGCAGGTGCGAGCGATAGGCCTGCCCGACCGACAGGATCATCGCCGGATCGGGAATCGGCGCGAGCAGTCGCGTCGCCGCGGGCAGCACCGCGCCGGCCGCACGCAGTCGCTCATGCTCGCCGTGGCCCTCGACCCGTGCGACGATGCGCCGGACGAGGTCGAGTCCTTCCTCGCCCGCCGCGAGGATTCCCCGCATGGTCGGCGGCAGCCAGGTCTCGGCCGTGCCGGGCAGGGCGGCGCGTTCCAGGTGCAGGATCTCGCCGTTGCCGAGCATGGCGCCCGGCCGGCCCCCGGGGACACAATCGATCGTCACGAGCTTCATGATGCGGGCTTCCGGAACGACAGGCCGATGTGCCATTTGGCGATGCGCCAGCCCTGCGCGGTGCGCACGAACGTCGCCTCGTAGAGGATGAGCGAGTCGGGTACGCCGAGCGGGGCCTCATCGCCCTCCTTCAGGGCGCCGCGATGGCCGAACACCAGCGCATAGGCCTTGCCCGCCGCGCGGTCGTGGTCGGCGACGTCGATCACGATGTTGCTGCAGATATGCCGGGTGGTGCGGTCGCGCGGCCGCGCGTTGAGGGAGACGCGCAAGCCGTCGATGCCGCGGAACACCTTGTCGGCGCGGCTGAACGTGCAGTCGGGGGTGAACAACGCGACCACGCCGTCGTAGTCGAACGCATCGACGCGCCAGGAGAACGTATTGATGAGCCGTGTGCATTCGGCTTCGATCGCGAGCCTTTCGGTCGTCTCCATGCTGCTTCTCCCAAATCGGACGTCCCGGTCAGCGCGGGAAGCCCTCGGCACGATAGCGGCGCGACAGCGGATCGATGATCAGCTTCTCGCCGGCGATGAACAGCACCACGATCAGCAGGCAGATCGCGAACACGAGATCGATGCGCGCCTTGCTCTGGGCGTCCATCAGGAGGTAGCCGAGGCCGTGCGGCGCGCCGAACAGCTCGGACACGAGGCTCACCTTCCAGGCGACGCCATAGGAGATGCGCAGCGCCGCGATCAGGTACGGATAGAGCATCGGGAACACGACCAGGCAGAACACGCGGCGGCGCGAGCGCGAGAAGCTGCGCGCCATCTCCTGCTCCTCGGGACTGATCTCGCGCAGGCCTTCGGAGATGTTGATGAGCGCGAACGGCACGAGGATCGCGACCTGGATGAAGATCACCGCCGTCGACGACACGCCGAACCAGATGGTGCCGATCAGCGCCCAGCCGACCGAGGGAAACGAATTGATCAGCGGCTTGACGCGCTCGTGGATGAAGACGTGGAGCGCGGGCACGTAGCGCGGCAGCACCGCCAGGGCCCCGCCGAGCACGAGCGCGAGCGCGACCGAGAGGAGGATACGCCCGATGCTGACCGCGGTATGCAGCGCGAACGTCGGATCGGCGACGAGTTGCACCATCGCCTGCGCGACGGCGCGGACGTCGGGGAACAGGTAGCCCGGCAGGCGCTGCGCCATCAGCCACCAGCCGGCGAGCGCCGCCAGCACCAGCCCGTCGGCGATAGCCCGCTCGGTCATCCGGGTGCGCCAGACCCACGGCGATGCCTTGGTCTCACGAGACCGCATAGTTTCGCCTCAGATGCAGCTGCGCGGGCTCGAGCAGGAGCTTGTCGGTGGCGTAGACGATCGCCACGATGATCAGGATGATGGCGAAGATCGCCGGGATGTCGAAGTCGGCGCGCGCGCGGCTGATCTGGTAGCCGAGGCCGGACGAGCCGCCGAACAGCTCCGCCGTCAGCACCACCTTCCAGGCGACGCCGAGACAGATGCGCAAAGTCGCGAACAGATATGGCACCAGCAGCGGCAGCAGCAGCATCCGCAACAGGCGCCGCCGCCGTCGCCCGAAGCTCTTGGCGAGTTCGATCATCTCGCCGTCGAGCAACTCGAGACCCGCGCGCACATTGGAGAGCGCGAACGGCAAGAGCGTGACGGCGACCACGAAGATCACGGTGAAGTCGTTGAGCCCGAACCAGACGATCGCCAGGAACACCCAGCCGATAGTGGAGAACGAGCTCAGGAACGGGTTGAGGCGGCCGTTGATGGCAAGCCGCAGCACCGGCGCGAAATGTATCAGCAGCGCCAGCACCAGGCCGACCGTGAACGCGATCGCGATGCTCGCCGCGATGTGCCAGAGCGAGAGCAGCGCGTTGGTGAGGAAGATCGGGCTCGTGAGCAGCTCGAACGCCCGCGTCGCGACGACGAGCGGCCCGGGCAGCAGATAGGACGGCAGCACGCCGGCGGCCGCGCCCCAGGCGAGAACGGCGAGCAGCGACAGCAGGTGCGCCGTCCACACGGCGCCCCCGCGCGCGATACGGATGCGCGGACGCGCCGCGCCGCGGCCGACCCCGGCGTCTGCGGTCACCGACACGGGACTATTCAACGGTCACGCGGTCCCACACCAGGTCCTTCAGATTGGGCGTCGGCCCGATCATCTTGAGCTTCTGCACCGCGCCCCAGAATGCCTCGATGCCCGCCAGGTCGCCTTTGGTGAGGTCATAGGGAATGTCGGCGTAGTACTCGTAGTACCATCGCAGATACGCGGCATCGATGTTGTGCTTCTTGGCGACCGCCTCGAACACCTCGCCCTGGTGCGTCCGGACGTAAGCCGCGGACTCCTTGAGCATCCGGTTCGCCTCGGCGAACGCATCGGGCCGCGCCTTGAGCTTGGGCTCGTAGCTCAGCATCATGGTGGCGGGCACCTGCGCACCGAGCGCGTCCTTCAGTCCCTCTTTCATCAGCAGGCGAAAATCCTTGTTGCGCTCGGCGTCGTAATCGAAGTTGTTGGAGAATACCGCGGCGTCCACGCGCCCTGCCGTGAGCGCCGTCTGCAGCACCGCCAGCGGCATCTCCACCCATTTGAAATCGCCGCCGTCGAGCGCGACGTTGACGTTGTGCACCTGCGACAGCACCACGCGAACCGCGGTCACGCCCGAGCTCGACAGGCTGGAGACGCCGATGGTCTTGTGGCGCAGGTCGGCGACCGACTTGATCGGGCTCGTGGCCGCGACATACAGCCGGCTGCCGGCGCCCTTGAGCGAATAGCGCATGTTGGTCGCCATGATGCGGATCGGCACGCCGCGCTCGACCAGCCGCGGCAGGATGTTGGTGACGGTCGGGATGTAGTCGTATTGCTGCGTGGTCGCTGCCTGGATCACCGCCGGGATCGAGGTGAACGAGACCGCGATGTCGACCTTGTCCGACGTCACCTTGCCGGCGGTGATCGGCCACATCGATGCCTCGAACGCCGGATCGGTGGGGTGGACGAGGCTGATCGCTTCCTTGGCGTTGGCGCTTCCGGTTGCGGCCAGCGCCAGGCCGCAGACCAGCAGGCGAAGCGGGCTCGCGCGCATGACATCCTCCCATGTAGGGCGGCTTCACGCCGCCTCGGCTTCGGTGAACTGGCTTCTCAACAAGGACCGGACGCCCGCGAGCGGCCCGTCGGCGTCGATCGCGCGCGGCCGCGACGCCCTGATCGTCACGCTCTCCACGATGCGGGCGGGCTTGTGCGAACAGGACGAGGACGCGGTCGGCAAGGGTCAACGCGTCGTCGATGTCGTGGGTGACGAACACGATGGTCTTGGCCGTCAACTGCCACACGTCGAGGATCCTCTGCCGCAGCCGCTGGCGCGTGTTGATGTCGAGGGCGGCGAGCGGCTCGTCCATCAGGATGATCTCCGGCTCGACTGCCAGCGCCCGCGCGATGGCGACACGCTGGCGCTCGCCCCCCGACAGCATGAGCGGAAACTTGTGCATGTCGCGCCTGAGCCCGACCATCTTGAGCAGGGCGGTGGCGTGCTCGCGCGCCGCCGCGTCGGGCTTGCCGCCGAAGCGCAGCTCGCGGGCGAGCGTCACGTTGCCGAGCGCCGTGCGCCATGGCACGAGCCGCGGCGACTGGAACACGTAGGCGATCCGTCCCCACGCCTTGTCGGGCGGCTCGCCCGCGACGGTGATCTCGCCTGCTTCCGGCTGTACGAGGTCGCCGATCAGGCGCAGCAGGGTCGATTTCCCGCATCCGCTCGGGCCGAGAATGCACAACAGCTCCCCGCGCGCGACGGTGAACGACAGGCTCTCGTAGATGTCCTCGCCGCCGAGGCGGAGCCGCACGTCGGTGAGGCGAATGAGCGCGGTCGCGGCTCCGTTCGCCTCCGTCGTCTGGGCCTCGCGCAGCGGCTCGGTCATCTATTCGTCCTGGAAACGGTCGCCGAAATCGAACGCATCCTCGTGCATCGACCCGTCGTAGTTCTCGATTTCCCAGTAGTTGCCGTCGAGATCCTCGAGGTAGAACGAGTAGATGCCGTGGCGCGGCGCCGGGTCGGTGATCTTGCCGATCCGGTGCTTGTCCTTCATGGCTATGGCGGCCTGGTGCGCCGCCTCGACCGCCTCGCGGCTCTCCACCTCGAGCCCCCAATGGTTGAGGATGCTCATCGGCTTCACCGCGTCGCCGACCTCGACGCAGACGATGCTGAACTTGATGCCGCAGCGCGCATGCATCGCCTGCGGCGCGTGGCGCACGCATTCGAGCCCGAGGAACTCCTCGTAGAAGCGGCGGGTCTCCTTGAGGCTGCGGCATTCCAGCGTGCCGTGCGAGAGCAGCTGGGGCTTGACCACGGAATTCTCGTTGGCGGGCTTGAACACCGGATCGGCGAGTTCGACCATCGGGGGCTCCTGTCGTGTCAGGCTGGTACTGCGGCCGGTCCGGAACTTGGCGACTTCGCGCGATCCGCCTCGGTGAGGAAGGCGTCGGCGAAGAACTCATCCTCCGGCAGGCCGTTGCGGCTGACGAAATCCGCGCGCGCCGCCTCGACCATGTCGGGGTTGCCGCTGGCATAGACCTGGTGGCTGGAGAGATCGGGGAAGTCTTCAATCACGGCGCGATGGACGAATCCGGTGCGGCCGCTCCATGCGTCCTCGGGACGCGCGTCGGAGACCACCGGCACGAAGCGGACGTGCGAATGCTCCGCCGCCCAGCCCTCTGCAAGCTCGCGCCTGTAGAGATCGGCTGGGCGGCGGCCCCCCCAATAGAGCGCCATCGGTCGGGCGATCCGGCGCGCGAGCGCATGTTCGATGATCGCCTTGATCGGGGCGAAGCCGGTGCCGCTCGCCAGGAACACGATCGGCCTGTCGCTCTCCTCGCGCAGATAGAACGTGCCCAGCGGGCCTTCGAAGCGGAGGAGATCGCGTTCCTTGATGGTGGAGAAGACGCGGTCGGTGAACAGGCCGCCAGGCGTGTGGCGCACGTGCAGCTCGATATCGATCACCCCTTCGGCTTTCGGCATGGTGGCGATCGAGTAGGCGCGCCGCTTGCCCTCGGGAAGCAGCAGGTCGACATATTGGCCGGCCGCGTAGCGCATGTTCTCGTTCTGCGGCAGCCTGAGATCCAGGATGGCGATGTCGGGCGCCGGCCGCTCGATCCGCTTGATGCGGCACGGCACGACCTTCGGCTTCTGCGCATCGAGCGCGAGCTCGCGCGCCTCGATTGCGAGATCGCTCCGAGGGGTCGCCCGGCACAGCAGGGCGAACCCTTGCGCCCGCATCTCGGCGGACAGCACGTGCTCGAAATAGTCGCCGTAGTCGACTTGGCCTTCGACGATGCGCGCGCGGCACGAGCGGCACATGCCGAGGCGGCACGAGTAGGGCAGGTTCCACCCGGCAGCGAGGCCGGCGCTGAGGATGGGCTGGCCTTCGGCCACCTCGAACGTGTGACCGCTCGGCTGCAGCTGCACGCGGTAGGGCATTTCGTCCCTTGCGACACTTCGTTCGGCGGGAGCCGCAGCGGCGGCTCGCGCTTGTTATTGTCTTGCGTCCATTGATAATGACCGGCCTAGACCCTTCGCAAATGACGTTTACTCATCGGTTCGATGATCAAGCGGCATGAGCTGCGCCACGCCCGCCGGCTGACGCCGCCGATCTCCGCGCTGGCGGCGTTCGAGGCGGTGGCGCGGCACGGCAGCTTCACCGAGGCCGCGGCGGAGCTTTCGCTCACCCAGAGCGCGGTGAGCCGGCAGGTGAGCGCGCTGGAGAAGCTCCTCGGCATCGCGCTGTTCGAGCAGGATCGCCGCCGCCACGTGGCGCTCACCGCCTCCGGCGTGTTCTACGCCGAGCATGTGCGGCAGATGCTGTCCAATCTCGCCGCCGCCACCACCGAGACGATCGCGCTCGGCGGCCGGGGGCGGGTGCTCCGCCTCGGCATCCCGCCGACCTTCGGCAGCCGCTGGCTCATTCCCCGCATGCCGAGCTTCTTCGCCGCCCATCCGGACATCGCGGTGGAGTTCTCGACCCGCATCCCGTTTCGCCCCAACGCGGGCCTGGAAAATCTGCATGCCCTGATCGATTTCGCATCGTCGCCGGGCGCCGGCGCCGAATGGCAGAAGCTCATCGAGCTCGAGCTGCGTCCCGTGGCGACGCCGCAGCTCGCCCGCGCGCTCAAGCGGCCGGCCTCGCTCGATCTCGCCAACATCCTGCTGCTGGTGCACACGTCCGAGCGCACCACCTGGTCGGACGTGTTCAACAACCCGCGGCTCGGAATCCTGCGCTCGCAACCGATGATCACGTTCGAGAACTACACCATGCTGTTCCAGGCCGCCGCCACCGGGCTTGGCATCGCCCTTGCTCCGATGGAGCTGATCGAGGCCGAGCTGTCGACCCGCAGCCTGGTGCCCATCACCGATCTCGCCATCAGGAGCCGCAACGTCGGGTACCTGGTCTATCAGCGCGACAGGAGCGGCTATCCGCCGCTCGAGGCATTTCGCACCTGGCTGTTCGCCGCGGTCAGGACCGGTCAACGCAAGGAGCATGTTGGATGAAGCTCCTGAAACTCGCCGCGCTGACCGCAGTCCTTATGGCCGGGATCCTTGCCGCATCCTCGCCGTCGGATGCCCAGCATTGGCCGACCAAGCCGGTGAAGATCGTGGTGGCGTTCGCGCCCGGCGGTGCGGCCGATCTGTTCGCCCGCCTGCTGGCGAGCGAAATGTCGACCACGTTTCGGCAGCAGTTCTACGTCGAAAACGTGGCCGGCAGCGCCGGCGCGATCGGCACGGCCCAGGTCGCCCGCGCGCGGGGAGACGGCTACACGCTGCTGATCGGCGGGGCCGGCCCGCTGCTCACCAGTCCTGCGATCAATCCCAATATCGGCTACGACACGCTGCGCGACTTCACCCACATCGCGATGATCGCGGGCGACGGTTACGTGCTCGTCTCCAGCCCGTCCTCCGAGCTGCGCAGCTTCGCCGATGTCAGGCGGCTGGGCGGACAGGGCGCCCTGACGGTGGGCTCGCCGGGCGCCGGATCGCTCGGTCATCTGATCATCGAGCAGATCGCGCGCACGGGCGGCATCAAGCTCCAGCACGTGCCGTTCCGCAGCGCCGGCGACAGCATGACCAGCGTGCTCGGCGGCCACGTCATGTTGGCGATCCAGACCTTCAGCTCCTCGGGCGAGCAGGTGCGCGCCGGCAAGGTTTTGGGGCTCGCGGTCACCGCGCCCGAGCGCACGCCGGCGTTCCGCGACGTGCCGACGTTCGATGAGCTCGGCCTGAAGGACATCGGCGGAGTCGCATGGTTCTGGCTCACCGCGCCCGCCAACCTGCCGGGCGACATTGTTCAGAAGCTGAATCAGGAGGTGCGGCGGATCGTGCAGCTGCCCGACGTCCGCCGGCGGTTCGACAGCGATGCCCTGTTGACCATGGATCTCGATCCCGTGGCGCTCACTGGAATCATCGCCACAGAAGTGGCAACCTGGGGTGCGCTGGCAAAGGAGATCGGCCTGCGCGTGCAGTAGGTTATTGTTGTCGCATGTGCTGCACGGCGAGGTAGCTGAAGGTCATGCCCGAAGCGAGGTTCAGCCCCGCCTGGTAACCGGCGCCGAGCTCGGTGCGCGCCGCCACCACGCCCGACGCGTAGAGCCCGGGAATCGGATGGCGGCGCTGGTGGATGACCTGCGCGTGAGCGTTGGTGAGGAGCCCCGCCGAGGTGCTGCCCAGGCTCGGATGCAGCTCGATGCCATAGAAGGGCGGGCGCTCGATCGCCCCGAGGCTCGGGTTTGCCCGCCCCTCCTGCGAGCGGTCGGCAAGCCGCCAGCGCAGCGCGCCGCGCCGGAATTCCTCGTCGACGCCGTTGGCGGCGAAGCGGTTGAAGCGCGCGACCGTGGTTTCAAGCCCGTCCACATCGACGCCGAGTGCGCGTGCGAGAGCTGCAATCGTATCGCTGCGCAGGACCGAGCCCGGCACCGGACTGCCGATCGGGAGGTGCGCCAGCGCGTATCGCTCCACGAATTGCTGATCGAAGATCAGAAAGCAGGGCAGGTTGGCATACCGGTGCCTGAGCGTGTCGAAGGCGCGCAGCGCCGGAACGACGCTCTGGAAATAGAACTCGTCGGCGAACCGCTTCCCCGCCCGGTTCACCACGATCGTATGTGGGCTGCACATCTCGCTGATGCCGGCCATGCACTGGATCGGCTCGGCGCCGAAGCCGTCCGGCAGAAGGTGAAACCCGAGCATGAGCGAGAGGTTGTTCTGGATGCGCCGGATTGCGGCGCCGATCTCCGCGCCGAGGATCAGCCCGTCGCCGGTCGATCCCGGCGGCGACAGCGGCTCGAGCCCCGGGAGGGGATCGAAGTCCTGCATCAGCTCGGCGTTCCATTCGTAGCCGCCGGTCGCCAGCACGACGCCGCGGCGGGCCGCGATCTGCCGGCCGTCGCCCAGGCGCACCCCGGTGACGCGGCCCGCTTCTACGGTGAGAGCTGCCGCCTCCGTGTCGAGCCGGATCGGCACGGCGCGGCTGAGCAGCGCCTTGACGAAGTGCGTGACCAGCCCGACGCCCTTGCCGCGCAAGTCCTGCTCGCGGCGGCTGCGCATCAGCGCCTGGTCCCAGGCCGAATAACGGTTGATGCCGCCCCAGGCATATTGCTCGGCGGCGGTGACGTGATAGGGCGCATTCCGCGGCGTGCGCACCCGGTCGCGCCAGGGGCCGAGGTCGAAGCCCGAGATGAGATCGGCTTCGAGCGTGCGTCCAGGCCCGCGCGCGCCCGCCGCGACGCCGAAATAATGATCAACCATGCCGTCGATCAGGCGAAACGGGATGCCGCACGATTCGAGCAGCGCGATCACGGCCGGCGAATGCTCGACGAGCGCCAGCATCCGTTCCTCGGCGAGTTCGCCGCCGCCGAGAAACGTCATGTAGCCGACGATGTCCTCACGCGTGTCGGTCTCGCCGCGGCGGCGCATAAGGTGGTTGTCGCCGACCCAGATGAGGCCATAGGAATCGGATGTCGTTCCCCCGAGCCGGTCCGTCTTCTCGATCAGGACCGCGCTCAGGCCGGACTCATGGGCCGCAAGCGCCGCGGAAAGCCCGGCAATGCCGGAACCGAGCACCACGACGTCGTAGCTGCTCTCCAAATGGGTTCCCATATCACCCCGAGAAATTCTTCTGTCCGCGTCACACCTGTCCAGGCTCGATCGTCATGAGGGCATAAGCATGTCACAGACGTAAGGAGAACACCCATGACTGACACCAGGGCCGTCAAGTACGAGCTGGAAATCGTCGATATCGTCCAGGGCCTCGTGGGAGCCCAGGGCGTGGTCGACGCCGAGGCGTTCGACCGCAAGCTCAATCATCTGGTGAAGCTGCGCGCCTCGCAGATCAACGGCTGCGCGCACTGCATCAAGATGCACGTCAAGGAAGCCCGCCAGGACGGCGAGACCAACGATCGCCTCGATCGCGTGATCGTGTGGGAGCATGTCCACGATTTCAGCGAGAAGGAGAAGGCCGCCCTGGCATGGACCGAAGCCCTGACCGTGCTCGACCGCAAGGCGGACCTCGGCGCGATCCGCGCCCGCCTGCGGCAGCATTTCACCGAGAAGGAGATCGGCGTTCTGACCTCCATCATCGGCATGATCAACCTGTGGAACCGGATGCAGGTGTCGAGGCACTGAGATGCCGGACCGCGATCACCTCGAGGCGTTCTGGCAGGCGCGTCCCAGCCTGCTCGGGCTCGCCTACCGCATCCTCGGCTCGCGCGCCGACGCCGAGGACGCGGTCCAGGACACGTTCCTCAAGTGGCAGGCGGCCGACAGGGAGGCGATCGAAACGCCGGCCGCCTGGCTCGCGACCGCCTGCACGCGCCGCTGCATCGACCTGTTGCGCGCGGCCCATCGCAGCCGGGTCGACTATGTCGGTTCGTGGCTCCCCGAGCCGATCCACACGCCGATCGAACACGGGGTGGAGGCCGCCATGTCGCTCAACTCCTCGCTCACGACCGCCTTCCTGCTGATGCTCGAGCAACTCACCCCGAAGGAGCGGGCGGCCTATCTGCTGCACGAGATTTTCGAGATGCCCTATCCGGACATCGCCCGGACCCTGGACATCCAGGAGACCACCTGCCGCAAATTGGTCTCGCGGGCGCGCCAAAATATCGACAGCGCGAAGGTCCGGCACGTCACGCCGCTCGACCGTCAGGAGGAACTGCTCGCCGCCTTCCAGACGGCCCTCGCGGGAGGCGGTACTGACAGTCTCACCGCGCTACTCTCCGACGACATCGAGCTGTGCGTCGACAGCGGCGGCAAGGTCCCGTCCATTCTGCGCGTCCTACACGGCAAGCAGGAGGTGCTCGATTTCGTCGCGAAGGCGCGCCAATGGTGGAGTGGCTACCAACGCAGCGCGGTGGATCTCAACGGCGGCCGCGGCTTGGTGTTTCGCCAGGGGCCGCTCGCGACCTTGTCCATCTCGTTCGCCTACGACGAGGGCGGCGCGGCGACCAACATCTACATCATGCGCAATCCCGACAAGCTCGGCGGCCTGAGCGACACGGTTGAACCCTGAGGGCAGACACCGGCATAGTCGCGAACATGTCTGATGCATCACCTGGCTGGAGCGCGCTGCTCTCCGGCAAGAATGGCGTTTATTCGCTGGCGCTGGCCGGCGGCATGGCGCTTCACGCGATCAACGTCTTCATTGCGACCACGATCCTGCCGTCGGTGGTCCGAGATATCGGCGGCCTCGACTATTATGCCTGGAGCACCACCTTGTTCGTCCTCGCCTCGATCCTCGGCGCGGCGCTCTCGGCGAAGCTGCTGCATGGCGCGGGGCCGCGTGGAGCCTATGGGGCGGCAGCGCTGGTGTTCGCGGTGGGCACGATGATCTGTGCGCTGGCGCCAAGCATGCCGGTTCTGCTGGTTGGACGTTTCGTCCAGGGCTGGGGCGGCGGCTTCCTCCATGCGCTCGCCTATGCGGTGATCCGGCTGGTGCTGCCCGAGGCCCTGTGGTCGCGCGCCATCGGCCTGATCTCTGCGATGTGGGGAATTGCAACCCTGATCGGTCCCGCGGTGGGCGGCATCTTCGCCGAGCTTGGCGCCTGGCGTGCCGCGTTCTGGTCGCTTGCCCCGGTCGTCGTCGCCTTCGCGGCGCTGGCCTTCGCGAGTCTTCCAAAACGCGAGGCGGACGCGCCGGCCCAATCGCCATTGCCGCTGATGCAGCTCGTATTGTTGACCGCAGCGGTCCTGGCGCTCTCGGCAGGAAGCGTGGCGACCGCTCCGATGTGGAATGCAGTTGGCGTGCTGGGCGCGCTCGTCCTGGTGGTGCTGCTCCTCGCGGTCGAAGCGCGTGCCGAGAAGCGCCTGCTGCCCAAGTCGGCGCTGCAGGCATCGGCTCCGCTCCGCACGCTCTACGTCACGATCGCGTTCCTGGTGATCGGCATCCAGCCGGAAATCTTTGCGCCCTATTTCCTGCAGGTGCTGCATGCGCAAACCCCGTTGATCGCCGGCTACCTGTCGGCCCTGCTGGCGGTCGGATGGACGTTTGCCTCGATGCTCGGCTCGAGCCTGAGCGGTGAGTCCGCTCGGCGGGCCATCAGGGCGGGCCCGATCCTGGTCACCGTCGGAATCGCGATGCTTGCGGCATTCCTCCCGATGAACGCGGCAGGCTCGATCGTGGTGGTGGGGCTCATCGGCATCGGGCTGACGCTGGTCGGTTTCGGCATCGGCCTTGCCTGGCCCCACCTCGTGACGCGGGTGTTCCAGGCGGCGCCGCCCGGCGAGCAGAACCGGGCGGCCGGCGGCATCACCACGGTGCAGCTGTTCGTCACTGCGCTCGGCGCGGCTGCCGCCGGGGTGGTGGCGAATCTCGCCGGCATGACGGATCCGGGCGGCGTACCCGGGGCCCAGAACGCGGCATTCTGGTTGTTCGCCGCCTTCGTGATCGCTTCGGCGATCGGAATACCCATGGGCTTGCGCGCCGGCCGTTTGACCCCGCAGGGGCAAAGCCCGCGCCCTGCATGATCCTTAGGCGATAGGCGATCGGGTCGCTCGCGATGATTCACCCCCCCGTCACATACGCCCACATGTCCATCACCACGTCGCAGCCCGGGATCGCCATCTTGCTGCGCACGGCGCCGAACGGGATCGGTGCGCCGGAAAGCTTCTCCTGCCAGATGCGCAGCGCCGGGTAGAGGACGTGCAGGTCGCCGACGAAATGATGCGCGCGCGTGACGTTGGCGAGGCTCGTGCCGCCGGCGCGGCAGATCTCTTCCGCCGCGCCGAGAATCGCGCGCATCTGGTGGTGCGCCAGCGCGCCGAAATAACGCAAACCCCCTGAGGCCCGCGCGGCCGGCAGCGCACCGTCCGCGTCGGCGGCGAACAGCGCCGAGAGGCACAGGAGGTCGCCGGCGCGCACCGCGGCCGCGCCGTGCCGCATGTGCTCCGAGCCCTTGTGCTCGATGATCTCCTTCTTAACCGCGCCGCCGTCGCGCACGCCGAAGATGTTGATCTCGATGATCGACTCCAGGAGGCCGAGGCCCTTGCAGGCCACCACGGTCAGCGCGCACGGGTTCGCCGCGAAATGCCCGTTCCACACGTCGAGGAATTCCGGCAGGTCGTCGATGTCGGTGAGGTAGACCTGCGCCTTGACGGCGTTGGCGAGCGAGCTGCCGCCTGCCTCCAGCGCCGGCTTGAGCCGCGACGTGATGAGGAACTCCGCCTGCAGCCTGATGTCGGTGCCGTTCCACACCGCGTTGCGCGCCCGCCAGGCCGCCGGCTCGATCGCGTCCATCGCCTCGTTGTTGGGCATCTGTCCGGCGACGAACACATAGTCGCCGGCGGCGAGCGACGGGATGAAGCCCGAGTGCTGCGGCACCGGCACGCTGTCGCGGCTCGCCGGCTTCACCTCCCAGCCGGACGACGGCAGCACCGCCAGCATGGAGACGTCCATGTTGGCGCCTTCGACCGACAGCTCGTCCATCAGCACCGAGGTGCTGGGCGGCACGTAATCCTTGAGCAGCGCCTTGCGGGCGCGCTGGTAGGCGTTCACCACGTGGCCTTCCGGATAATACTGGTCGACCCGCACGATGTGGCGCAGGTCGCCGCCCTCCGCCGTGATCAGCCCGGCGAGCCGGGCCAGGATGAAGTCGCCTTCGCGCCGGTAGCGCGGCGGATTGCCGAGCGGCAGGCCCGGCTTGCCGGCGACCGGCGCGGCGATGCCGCGCTCGAAGTCGCTCGCCGTGTGCCCGGTGAAGAACAGCCACGGGCCGGCACGCATCCCCTGCGCATAGAGGATGTCGGTCCCGCCGATGCGGGTGGGTGCCAATGGCTTCACGTCAGGCATGCTGGGCCCCAATCTTGCAGGGAGGAAGCGACGGATTGCTGCGGCACCGCGCCGCGATGAGGAGCTTCGATGCGAAGTTTAGCAGCCGCCGGAGCGAAGTCGATACAGCGGCAGATTGCGCCGCGCCGCGTTGACACACCTGCGGCACGCTCATACGGTTTCCAGCGGGCAAAATCGTCAGTACCATCCGCTTTTGGGCGGGGGTAGGCTTTGTTGCAGGTCAGCAATGTCAGCAAGGTCTACGGCGCGGGGCGCGAGCGCTATGTCGCGCTCGACGGCATCCACCTCGATGTGCGCGCCGGCGAGCTCCTGTGCCTGCTCGGCCCGTCCGGCTGCGGCAAGTCCACCTTGCTGAACATCCTTGCCGGCTTCGAGCCGGCGAGCGGCGGCGCGGTCACGTTCAAGGGCGCGCCGATCACCGGGGCCGGGCGCGACCGGGTGATGTTCTTCCAGGATGCGGGGTCGGCGCTGTTTCCCTGGCTCACCGCCGAGGAGAACGTCCGCTTCGGGCTGCGCGTGCGCAGGATTCCCAAGGCCGACTGGGATCGCATCATCGACACGTACCTGCGCATGGTCGATCTCGACCGGCATCGCGGCAAGTTCCCGGCCCAATTGTCGGGCGGCATGCGCCAGCGCCTGCAGATCGCTCGCGCGCTCGCGGTCGAGCCCGCCGTGCTCCTGATGGACGAGCCGTTCGCGGCGCTCGATGCGCTCACCCGCCGGCGCATGCATGGCGTGCTCCTGGAGATCTGGCAGCGCACCGCCAAGACCATCGTGTTCGTCACCCACGACATTGCCGAGGCGATCTCGCTCGCCGACCGCATCGGCATGATGTCGGTCGGGCCCGGCTCGGTGATCAGCCGGATCATCGACATCGACCTGCCGCGACCGCGCGATCTCGCCGATCCGCGCGTCGCCCGGCTGTTCAACGAGATCGAGGCCTTGCTCACGCCCGACGTCGCGCGCGCCGAAGAGCGCATCGCGGTTTGAGGTCACCCGAGATGTCGCAGACATTCGAACGCTGGCGGGACCATCGAACGGCGCTGCTCGCCGTCGCCTCGCTCGCGGTTGCGTTCGCGACGTGGCAAGTCCTCTCCACCTTCGTGTTCAATCCGTTCCTCATCCCGCCTCCGCTCGAGGTGTTGCGCACCGCGGTTCCGATGATCATGAGCGGCGAGATCTTCGTCGACGTCTCGATCAGCATGCAGCGCGTGCTGGTGGGATTCATCAGCGGGTCGCTCGCCGCGGTCGTGCTCGGCGTGCTGCTCGGGCGCCTGCGCCTGCTGCACGACCTGCTCGACCCGATCATCGAATTGCTGCGCTACCTCTCGCCCACCGCGATGATCCCGATCGCCGTCATCTGGTTCGGCATCGGCGAGATGTCGAAATATTTCCTGATCTTCTGGGGCACGTTCTTCATCGTGCTGATCAACACGGTGGCGGGCGTTTGGCGGGCGCCGGTCGCGCGCCAGCGCGCGGCCGAGTGCCTGGGGGCGAGCCAGCTGCAGATCTTCGTCCTGGTGGTGATCCCGTCGGCCGCGCCCTACATCGTCACCGGCATGCGCATCGCCATGGCGTCGTCGTTCATGAGCATCATTCCGGCCGAGATCCTCGCGGCCAATTCCGGCATCGGCTACCTGCTGCAGAAATCCTCCATGCTGCTGCAGACCAACCGCATCTTCGTTGCGCTGCTGACGATCTGCCTCCTGGGGTTCGTTGTCGACCGGATCTTTCGCTTTATCGTGGAGCGGGTGCTCGCCCGCTACATGTCGTTCGTGGCGGTGACGTGAGGCGCCTCGGCGCCGCAGCAAGGAAGGGGAACACCCATGACACATCGGATGATGATCGTCGCGACCGCCGTCGCGGCAGCTTGTGCGCTTGCGGCTGCAAGCGCCCCGGGCCGGGCGCAGCAGACGCTGAAATTCACCCTGTTCGGCCAGCCTTCGGTCAACAACGACGCCGTCTGGATGGCGTTCGAGAAGGGCTTCTACCGGCAGGAGGGGCTCGACGTCACCTACCGGCTGTTCCCCTCGGGCACAACCGCGTTCCAGACCTTCCAGACCGGGCAGGGCGACATCGTGCTGTCAGGGGACCTGCCGAGCGTGCAGTATTTCTTCCGCACCAACGGCAACTATCGCACCATCGCGGCGCTCGAGCGCGACACCAAGGGATACGTGGCGGTCGCCCAGAAGGCGATCACCAAGCCGCAGGACCTTGTCGGCAAGACCATCGCGACCCGCGTCGGCTCGACCGGCTCGTGGTTCATCTCCGAATACCTCGCCAAGAACGGCATCGATGCCACGAAGGTCACGGTGAAGAACCTCGATACCCAGGTAATGCCGGCGGCGCTGTGCGGGGGCGAGATCGCGGCGTTCTTCGTGTGGCAGCCGATCGGCTCGCGCACGCTCGAGATCTGCGCCGACAAGGCGCACTACCTCACCGACGCCGGCGGCTACATCCAGGGCTACCTGGTGGCCGGTGCTCGGCCCGACTGGCTCGCCTCGCCGGACGGCAAGGAGATCGCCACGCGGTGGCTGCGGGCGACGCTCAAGGGCAAGGAGGTCGCCGAGAAGGATTTCGCCTCGGTCGCCGCCTACGCCAAGGCGAAGCTCGACCTCAGCGAGAAGGCGACGCGCGAGCAGTACGACACGATGACCCGGCCGATCGCCATCGACAAGGTGTACTACGAGGATTTCTGCAGCCTCAGCCGCTGGGCGCAACGCGAGAAGCTCACCGAGCAGAAGGTGGATTACGGCAAGCTGACGTGGACCGATGGGCTGAAGGCGATCGACGCCAAGCTGGTGGATGCGCCGCCCGCGCCGTGTTGACTCGGGAAGCCGTCACCCTGAGGCGCGCTCCGCTCTCGTCGTGCGGAGCGCCTCGTCCTTCGAGTGCCTCAGGAGGCGACGGCGTCACCCTGAGGTGCTCGGTGCACGTTCGTGCACCGAGCCTCGAAGGGCGGGCCGTGCACCCTTCGAGGCTCGGCGCGCGCAGTGCATATGTTCGGTTACGGCGTGCGAAGATGCGCCGAGCACCTCAGGATGACGGTCGCGGATCACTCCCCCGCCTTCTCGATCGACAGCACTTCGAAAATCTTCTCCTCAACGCCCTTGCGCTGCTCCTCGCGCCCGTCCGCATCGAGACGCGCCTCGTAGGCGATGCGGGCCGGGCGGTGGAATACGAGGATGCGGTCGCCGATCTCCAGCGCCTCGTTGATGTGGTGGGTGATGAACACCGCGGTCTTGTGGTTCTGCCGCACCAGGCGCACGAACTCGGCGCGCAGGTCCCGTGCGGTCATCTCGTCGAGCGAGGAGAACGGCTCGTCGCACAGGAGGATCTCCGGCTCGACCGCGAATGCGCGGGCGATCGACACGCGCTGGCGCATGCCGCCCGACAGCGCGTGCGGATAGTCGGTCTCATGGCCGGCAAGCCCGAGCCGCGCCAGCCATTGCCGCGCCGTGGCCTCGGCCTGGGCGCGTTCGGCGTCGAGGATCTCGAGCCCCAGCCGCACGTTGTCGATCGCGCTGCGCCACGGCATCAGCCGGTCGTTCTGGAACACGATGCCGATCTTGCCGCGAAAGAAGTCGAACTCGTGGAACGGGTCGTGGCCGATCACACGGACCTGCCCGCTGGTCGGCTCGATCAGCCCGGACAGCAGGTTGAACATGGTCGACTTGCCGCAGCCGGTCTTGCCCAGCACGGCGACGATCTCGCCCTTGGCGATGTCGAAGGAGAGGCGGTCGACCGCGGTGAATTCAGCCCCGCCGTCCGGGCGGCGGAACACCTTGGTGACGTCGCGGAAGCTGATCAGGGAGTCGGGGGCACGCACCGATTGGCTCACATCGCTCGTTCCGATACCGCCCGGTAGCGCAGCGCCCAGGTCTCGATGGCGGAGATCGCCTGCTGCACCACCAGCACGAACAGCACGAGCTGCAAGGTCCAGGCGATGGCGCCTGCCATGTCGAACAGCTGTTGCTGGCGCAGCAGCTGATAGCCGACCCCGCCGGTCGCGCCCACGAGCTCGGCGACGACGACCACGCGCGCCGCATTGCCCAGGTTCACCTTCCAGGCGGTGATGATGCCCGGCACGATGGTCGGCACGATCAGCACGCGGAACAGGGTCCAGCGGCGCGGCCGAAACGACATGGTCATCTCGAACAGGTCCTTCGACATGGAGCGGAACGCATCGAGGATCTGGAACGTGAAGGCCGGCAGCGTGGTGATCACCATGATGAACAGGATGCGGAACTCGATGCCGTGGAACCAGATGATGGCGATCACCACCCAGGAGAGCGCCGGAATGCCCTGCAGGAACACCAGCACCGGCGTGAAATAGCTCTCGATCGTGGGCGAGCGGCCGATGATCAGGGCGAGCAGGCAGCCGAACAGGAACGCGCCGGTCAACCCGGCGAAGATGCGCAGCGCAGTGGCGATCACTTCGACCAGCAGCGGCACGTCGATGAAGATCTCCACGGTCCGCTGCGCAATGGCGGTAACCGGCGGGAACAGGTAGTGCGGAAAGAACAGCGAGGCGATCTGCCAGGCGACGACGAGCGCAATCGTGCTCGCCGCCGCCTGCAGCGCCTGTTTGAATCTCGGGCTCATCATCGCAGCGGCTTGTCGTAGACCGTGTTGCGCGACGGCTGGGCGGGGAAGAAGCCGACGTCGACGCCCGCCTGGTATACGCCCTCGATCTCCTTGCCGATTTCGGCGGCCCCGGCGAGGCTCATGGCGAGCCGCTCGTTGCTGCGGATGAGCGTGGCCATCGCCTTGAGATCGTCCGCCGTCGCCTTGCCGCCGGCAACGAGGGGCGCGGCCTCGTCGGGGTTCTTGGCGATCCACTCGGCTGCCGCCCGGTAGGTCGCGTAGAGCTTCGCCACCGTGCCGGGGTTCTGCTCGGCCCAGTCCGCATGGGCGCCGACCCCCAGATAAGGAATCCGGCTGCCGCCCGCGAATGTCTTCCAGGTCTGCTCCATCTTGAGGTCGAGCGTGCGGATGCTCGGCTTCTTGGCCATCAGCAGCGTATAGGCGGGCTCCCACAGCTGGATCGCGTCGGCGCGGTCGGCGAGCGCGTAGCTCACGAGCCCGGGCGGCGCCGTATTGACCACCTGAAACTTGGTGATGTCGACGCCGAGCCGCTTGGCGAAGAATTCGAACATCACGTAGTTGGTGGTGGAGCGCGCGCCGGCGAGCTGCTTGCCCTCGAGGTCCTTGAGCGTCTTCACCTCCGCCCGCGAGGTGACGACCGCGCCCCAGAAGTCGAACAGGTTGAACAGATATTTGAGCTTCACGCCGCGGATGTCGCCTAGGCCGACCTGCAGCAGCGAGGCGCTTCCCCCACCTTGAACTCGCCTGAATTGAACTGCGCCGTGTAGGCGTCGGGGGTGCGCTCCTGGAACGCGATGTCGAGCCCGTTCGCCTCGTCGAGCTTCTTCGCCTTGATCACCGGCGGCATGAAGGCGCCGAGCGAGGGCGGGCTGAAGATGACCATGGAGAGCTTTTCCAGCGCCTGCGCGTGCGCCGCACCCGGCGCCATGAGCGCGAGCGCAAGGGCGCCAGCCATGATCGGCGCCGCGCGTCTGAACCCGTGCAATCTCATCGTCATCCCTCCCAGTCCGTTTCGCTGAATTCTTTCATCCCGTCGCGCCCGTCGCACCGATCTCCCGCCGGAATGCGGCGAAGAACTGCCCGATCAGGTGCTTCGCCACGCCACGAAGGATGCGCTGCCCGACCCCGGCCACCAGGCCGCCGATCTCGCCCTCGCCAGCGTAGCGCATGATGGCACCCTCGGCGGTGCCGGCGGCGAGCGAGAATGTCGCATGGCCCTCGCCGTGGCCGAGCGTGCCCGAGCCGGCAACGGTGAGCCGGCACTGCGTCGGGACGATCTTGTCCGACAGGCGGATGTCGCCTTCCAGCGTGCCCCCGACCGAAGCGACCTTGAGGTTGAGGAGAATGCGGAAGCGGTCCTCTCCGTCCGGCACCATGCTGTTGCATCCCGGGATGCATTTTTCCAGCACCGCGGGATCGTTGAGCGCCGTCCACAGCCGCTCCACCGGCACCGCGAACGTCTCCTCGCCGCCGATCTCGAGCTTCATGCAATTCTAGTGCTCCGATTCCGAATTTCGCCTCGCTTCGCGGCATCCTCTGAGCGAAATTCGGAATCAAAGGAGCACTAGCAAGATCAATCGTTCTAGTGCGGCTTTGGATTTGAATTTCCTACAAGAGGTTGCCGCGAACTAATAGGAAATTCAAATCCGCCGCACTAGGACCTGTTGACATTAGGCAGGGGATTCTCGGGGACTCCGCAATGTGATTCAAGATCGCAACCAAGGGAGGCGATCTTGATTCGACGCGAACTGACCAATGCACAGTGGAGACTCATTGAGAATCTGGTCCCGGGCAAGGATGGGGACAAAGGTCGCCACGGCGAGGACAATCGTCTGTTTGTTGATGCGGTGCTTTGGGTGTTACGGACGGGCGCGCCATGGCGCGATCTCCATCCGTCATTTGGACACTGGAACAGTGTGTTCCAACGCTTTAATCGGTGGTCCCGCAAGGGCGTTTGGGATCGTGTTTTCAAGGCCTTGGCAGCCGATCCAAATTTCGAGCAGATCATGCTCGATGCCACCATCGTCCGGGCACACCAGCATTCGGCCGGCGCAAAAGGGGGACTCAAAATCAGGCGATCGGGCGCTCGCGCGGCGGCTTGAGTACCAAGATCCACATTGCCGTCGATGCGCTTGGTCATCCGATGCGGATGACCCTCACCGCAGGCCAAGTACACGAGGCCACTCAGGCCAGCATCCTCATCGAGGGCCTCACGCTCATCAGCCTCATCGCCGACAAGGGATACGACAACGACGCCTTCCGCAGCGAACTCGCGGCGGCCGAAGTCGATGTCGTGATCCCGCCGCTGAGTTCGCGTACGGCCGAAATCGCCTACGACAAGAACGCCTATGGCTTGCGCTACCGGATCGAGTGCTTCATCAACAAAATCAAACACTACCGCAGGGTCGCAACTCGCTACGAAAAGACCGCGCGCAACTTTCTCTCGATGGTCAGCCTCGCCGCAGTTATGGTCTGGCTGCGTGACTTGGTCTGAATGTCAACAGGCCCTAGCCCAGCCGGAACAGTCTTGCGGCGAGCCCGCCGTTGACCGAGGCGGCCTGCTCGGCGGTCAGGCCCGCCGCCGCTACGATGCGCATCGGCTCGGGATCGCCGATCGGGAACGGCATGTCGGAGCCGAGCATCAGCCGCTCCGCTCCCAGCATTCCGACGACGAATTGCAGCACCCGCTCGTCGTGCAGGATCGTATCGAAGTAGAGGCGCGACAGTCCCTCGACCGGGTCGCCGATGCCGGGCGTGATCTGGTGATTGCGCTTGAGGCGTCCGAGCACGAAGGGCAGCCCGGCCGCGCCCATCGGGATGACGATCCGGGCATTGGCGTAGCGCGTGACGTGGCCGCTCGCGATCAGCCGCGCCACCGCCACCAGCGCATCGGCGATGCGGCCGACCGCATTCGCCAGGTTGTAGTCGTTGACCCGAACGTCGCCCGCATCGAAGGTCGGATGGATGTGGATCACCGCCCCGGTCTGGTCGGCCGCGGCCCAGAACGGATCGAGGTCGGCGTGGTCGAGCACGCTGCCGATACCGCGCGGTAGCGTCCCGATCATGACGCCGGGGAAGCCGGCATCCATCACGCCCTTGAGCACGGCCGCAGCACGCGCGCCGTCCTGCAGCGGCACGGTGGCG
This sequence comes from uncultured Alphaproteobacteria bacterium, assembly GCA_963777755.1. Classification (GTDB taxonomy): domain Bacteria; phylum Pseudomonadota; class Alphaproteobacteria; order Rhizobiales; family Xanthobacteraceae; genus DATFWC01. The sequence continues at coordinate 293,759 of CAVZSC010000030.1, read as the reverse complement.
AGTGGCACGAAGCGCGGCTCGGTGCGGGCCGCGGACAGCATCGCGTCGTTGATCAGCCGGCTCCATGCTTCGCCTTCCGCAGCCGGAAGCTCGTAGCCGAACATGTCGACCCAGCCGCCGACCACCTGTCGCTCGATTCCCTGCTTGTCCATCCAGGCGAGCCGCGCCGCGAAATCGGACAAGGGCTTCGACACCGGCCGCGTCGGCTTGCCGCCGGCGAATGCGAACGCGAGGCTGCCGCCGTCCTCGATCACCCGCAGCGCCGGAAACCGCTGGTGCTCCTTGCGGATTGCCGCGATGAGATCGGGCGGGACCAGGTGGGCGTGGGTGTCGACGATCATGCGTTATCCTTGATGGACTCTCTGGCCGCGGCAATAAGGTCGCCCAGCCGTGACATCGTAATCGGCGTCGTATTGACGGAAATCTTCAGCGGCCGCAACGCATCGTTCACCGCGCCGGCGATTGCCGCCGGGGCGCCGAGATAGCCGGATTCGCCGGAGCCTTTCTGGCCGAACACGGTGTGCGGCGAAGGCGTCACGTGATGCACGATCTCGACCGCCGGGACTTCGTGCGAGGATGGCAACAGGTAGTCCATGAAGCTCTGGGTCGTGAGCTGCCCCTCTGTGTCATAGGCGAACTCCTCGTACAGCGCGGCGCCGATGCCGTGCGCGATGCCGCCGAGCGTCATGCCGCGCACGATCTTGGGATTGATCACGGTGCCGCAGTCATGGCCGACCACGTAGCGCAGGATCTCCGGCTTGCCCAGGTCGGGATCGATCGCCATCAGCACGAGGTGGAACTCGAACGAATAGCACGGGTACATCTGTACGCGCCCGTCCGCGGTCGGCAGCTTGCCGCCGGTCGGCACCTGCATCACGTGGCTCACCGACAGGCCGGGTTCGAAGCCGGGCGGCAGGCGGTGGAAATTGCGATGCGCGATCGCGACGAGTTCGGCCCAGCTGCGCGAATTCTCCGGGTTGTCGCGGTCGAACACGTTGCCGTCGTGGTAGCTGGCCCGCTCCAGCGGAATGCCGAGGTCGTGCGCCGCAATGGCGGTGAGCTTCGCCTTGAGCTTCTGCGCGGCGTGGAACGCAGCGCCGCCCAGCATGATCGCCATGCGGCTGCCCACCGGGCTGTTGCTCGGCAGCGATTCGAGCGAGTCCGGCCGCGTCACGCGGATGCGATCCGGCTCGAGCCCGAGCGTCTCGCCCACGACGGTCGCGACCAGCGTCTCGTGGCCCTGGCCGGACGACGTGGTGTGCATGGTGGCCGCGACCGCACCGCTCAGATCGACGCTGATGCGGCAGGAATCCATCCACGTGGTGGTGGCGTTCTTCGGGTTGAGCAGCGGCTCGAACGCGGAGTTGCCGCCGCTCGGCTCGAGGCAGGCGGCGATGCCGATGCCGGCCAGCCGGCCGCTTGCCCGCACGCGGTCGCGCTCGGCGATCAGCTCGGCGTAATCGGCGCGCGCCAGCACCTTGTCGATCACGGTGTGGTAGTCGCCGCTGTCGTAGGTGGAGCCGCTCGGGATCGTGTAGGGAAACTCCTCCTTCCGGATCAGGTTGCGCCGCCTGACCTCCAGCCGGTCGAGGCCGAGCCTTATCGCCACCTCGTCGATGGCGCGCTCGATCGCGTAGTTGGTGGGCGACTGCCCGAACGCGCGCACCGCTTCCTGCACGGTCTTGTTGGTGGTCACGGCGATCGCCCGGTACTGCACGCTGCCGATGCGGTACGGCCCGACGATCGCGCCGACCGGCTTGCCGAGCTGGAACGGCGAGCGTCCCGCATAGGCGCCGACGTTGTCGAGCGCCCGCATCTTCATGGCGCGGATCACGCCGGTCTCGTCGAACGCCACCTCGACATCGAACAGCCGCTCGGGTCCATGGGCGTCGCCGCCGCGCATGTTCTCCAGGCGATCCTCGATCAGGCGCACCGCAACCCCGAGCCGGCGCGACAGGTAGCCGACGAGCACCGTGTGCTTGATGCCACGCTTGACCCCGTAGCTGCCGCCGACGTCGACGTCGTAGTGCACACGTACCGCCGAGCCCGGCAGCTTCAGCGCGGCCGCGACCTGGTCGGGATATTTCGGCATCTGGATCGAGGCCCAGATGTCGAGGATCTCGCGCCACGGATCCCAGCTGGCGAGAACCCCGAACGTCTCGATCGGCACGGTGGAGCTGCGGCCCCATTTGACGCGCAGCGCGAGATGATGCGGGCTCGCCGCGAAGTCGCGCTCCACCTCGCCCCACACGAAGGTGCGATCGAGCAGCACGTTGGAGCCGTGGTCGGCATGCACCGGCGGGCTTTCCGGCTCAAGCGCCTCCTCGGCATCGAGCACGAACGGCAGGCGCTGGTAGGTGATGCGCACCTGCTCGGCCGCGTCCTCCGCCCGCGCCCGCGTGTCGGCCACCACGGCCACGACCCACTCGCCCGCATAGCGCGCGATATCGACCGCGAGCGGGCGGCGCGGCACGTTGGGCGTGTCGAGCCCGGCGGCGAGCGGCAGGGTCGCGGCGGCGAGCTCCTGCCCGTCCAGCACGTAGGCGACGCCCGGCATGGCGAGCGCAGGCGCCTTGTCGATCGCGACGATGCGGGCGGCCGGATACGGACAGGTGACGAGCGCCACGTGGCGCACGCCCGCGAGCGCCACGTCGGCGACGAACTGCCCCTTGCCGACCACGAAGCGGCGGTCCTCGCGCACACGGCGGTCGGCAGAGAGGAAGCGGAAATGGTCGGCGCTCATGGGACCGCACCAGCCGGCTGGTTGGCGCCGCGCATGCGCTCGGCGGCGAGCGCGATCGCCTCGACGATCTGCGCATAGCCGGTGCAGCGGCAGATGTTGCCGGAGATCGCCTCCAGGATATCCTCCCGTGTCGCTGCCGGATTGCCGGCGAGCAGCGCATGGGCGGCAAGGATCATTGCCGGCGTGCAGTAGCCGCACTGGGTGCCGTGGGTCTCGCAGAACGCATCCTGCAGGAGCGACAGTTCGCCCGGCCCCGGCGAGAGGCCCTCGATGGTCGTGATGGCGATGCCGTCGGCCTGCACGGCGAACATCAGGCATGAGCGCGCCGCCATGCCGTCGAGCAGCACCGTGCAGGCGCCGCACACCCCGTGCTCGCAGCCTGCATGGGCGCCGGTGAGCCCGAGGTTGTCGCGCAGGCAATCGAGCAGCGTGGTGCGCGGCTCGACCTCGACCGTGCGGCTCGTTCCATTGACCGTGAGGGTGACGTTCATGCGCGGTGCGCCTCACCGGCCATGGCGCGCGCATCCGCGATCGCGCGCCGTGCCAGCGTCGCGGCGGCGCGGCGACGATAGTCGGCCGACGCGTGGGCGTCGCTCGCGGCCTCGATGTCCGATGTCGCCGCGTGAACGGCGGCACGCACCGTTGCGGGATCGAGGCTCGTACCGACCAGCGCCTGTTCGGCCTGATGGAGCCGCACCGGCACGTCCGTCACCGCACCGATGCCCAGCGCGATGCGCCGGCACATGCCGTCCGCATCGAGCGCCACCTGAGCGGCGGCGGTCGCAAAGGCGAAGTCGCTGCGCCGCGCGCTCACCTCGTGGAAGCCGACCCCGACCCGCGCTTCCGGCCACACCGGAAATCGCACCGCGACGAGGCAGGCCCCCATGGGCAGGCCGGTGACCATCGGGGCGATGAAGAATTCGCCGACGGGAATCTCGGATGGCCCCGCGGCATCGCGGCAGGTCAGCGTCGCGTCGAGCGTGACCGCAACCAGCGGGATCTCCGCCGCCGGATCGGCATTCGCCAGCGATCCGCCGATGGTGCCGCGCGCCCGCGTCGCCGCATGGCCGACCCAGGGCAGGGCCTTGGCCAGCAGCGGAAGGTGTGCGGCAATCAGCGGATGCGCCTCGGCCACGCATTGCCGCGTGGTGGCGCCGATGACGAGGCAATCGCCTTCTTGGCGCACGAACGCGAGCTCGGGAATGCGGGCGATGTCGACGAGCCGTGTGGGCCGCGCCAGCCGCATGGCCATCAGGGGAACCAGCGTCTGGCCGCCGGCGATGATGCGGGCGCCCTCGTCGGCGGCGAGGATGGTGCACGCCGCGGCGAGATCGCACGGCCTGACATAGTCGAACGGGGCGGCTTTCATGGGCGGGCGCGATCGGTTGTTCTTGCGTCAGGACTGGTGGAGGCGGACGGTCGGAGCGTCTTATCAAAGATTGATCTGCTTCTCATAGACCCTCGGGCCGACGCCGTCGTTGGGCCCCGGAGGGCCCGGGTAACGAATTGCTAGCCTATTCGGCAATCTGTGGTCTGCCTCGCGGAAGCTCCATCCCCTCGATACGTAGAATTAAGTGAAAACCACTATACGTCCTGCAGCCGGCCGTTCCGGCAAGCATAGGAACGAGCAAAAGGGGGGAGTGAAATGTCCAAGGTTGTTTTCGTCGCCGCCGTTGCGCTGGTCGCCGTTGGCGCCGGATGGGCCCAATCCAATGTCGCAACCGCCGACCACCCGGTCAGCCATTCGGCGTTGGTGGATGTCCAGGCGCTGCAGGCAGGCGCCAAGGATCTGCCGGAAGCCGTGATCGACTACGCCATCTGACGAACCGAGTGCAGCCCCGCTTGAGGTGCGAGGCCGCCGCCGCGGCGGCCTCGCACGGCGGGCTCGGCCGTCCGCCTCATGCGCGATCACCTGCTCGATCGCCTCGGCCCGCGCGCGCTGCTTCGACTGTTCCGCCGTCTGTTGCCCGGCATACCCGCGCCGCTCGATCTCGGATAGGTTGATTGCGACCTGTCGGCTTTGCAGCCCGAAACTCCCGACGTGGCGCCGCGGCTCTTCGGCTCAATCCCCCTTCTTGCGCATGTCGCGCACGCGCACCGCCTTGCCCTGCGAGCGCGGCACATCGCCCGGCGCCTTGATGGCGACCGTGCAGGTGACGCCGATCATCGATTTGATGTGATGGCGCACCTCCGTGGCCTTGCGACCCCGCTCGGCGTCGCCGAGCGGGTTCTCCGGCTCGACCTCGACCGTGATCTCGTCGAGCGTGCCCTCGCGCGTGAGCACGATCTGGTAGTGCGGCGACAGGCCGGGCAGGGCGACCAGGATGGCTTCCAGCTGCGACGGATAGACGTTGACCCCGCGGATGATCATCATGTCGTCGGTGCGTCCGGTGACCCGCAGGATGCGCAAATGGGTGCGGCCGCACGCGCATGGCTCGTCGGTGAGACGGGTGATGTCGCGCGTGCGATAGCGGATCATCGGCAGCGCTTCCTTGGTCAACGTGGTGATGACCAGCTCACCGGCTTCGCCCATGGGCAGCGGCTGCAATGTCTCGGGATCGATCACCTCGAACACGAAATGGTCCTCCCAGCCGTGCAGCCCGGCTTGCGCCACGTGGCACTCGCAGGCGACGCCGGGTCCGAGGATCTCGGACAGGCCGTAAAGATCGACCGCCTTGATGCCGAGCCGCGCCTCGAGGTCGCGGCGCATCGCATCGCTCCACGGCTCAGCGCCGAACACGCCGATGCGCAACGCGCCCTGCCGCAGGTCGACGCCCATGCCTTGGGCCACCTCGGCGATGTTGAGGGCGTAGGATGGGGTCGCGCACAGCACGTTGGCGCCGAAATCCTTGAGCAGCAGCACCTGGCGCTCGGTGCCGCCGCCCGACATCGGCACCACGGTGCAGCCAAGCCGCTCGGCGCCGTAATGCGCGCCGAGCCCGCCGGTGAACAGGCCGTAACCGTAGGCGTTGTGCACGATGTCGCCGGGCCGCGCGCCGGCGCAGGCGAGCGAGCGCGCCATCAGGTCGGACCAGCCGTCGAGATCGCCCTTGGTGTAGCCCACCACGGTCGGCCGGCCGGTCGTGCCGGACGACGCGTGGACGCGCAGCAGCTTTTCCCGTGGCACCGCGAACATGCCGAACGGGTAGTTGTCGCGCAGGTCGGTCTTCTGGGTGAACGGAAACTGCGCCAGGTCCTCGAGAGTCCGCAGCGCGCCCGGCTTGATGCCGGCGTCGTCGAACGTCTTGCGGAAATGCGGGACGCTCTCGTAGGCGAGCCGCAGCGTGTGGTGCAGGCGCGCCGCCTGCAGCGCCTTGAGCTCGGCGCGCGGCAAGGTCTCGGCGCGCCGATCGAACAGATACGGCTCGGTGTCGCGGACGGCGGTCTTCGTGCTCATGACGGGTCCGGTTGCGTATGCGTGGTGATATATTATCAGGGATCGCTGACGGAGGAAAAATTCGATGCAGGGACGAAACACCGAAACCATTGCCGTACAGCTCAAGACGGCGGGATTGGGCGGTAGCGACGTGGACGAATGGGTGCGGGCGGAGCCTGGCGTCACCTCCGAATTTGCCGCCGACTCTCGTCGCTTTTCCGCCTATTGGCGGCAATCCGCCGCGCTGTTGGCGCGCTTGCCGCCGGGCGGGCAGCGCAGCGATCGCGAGCGGGAGGCTCAGCGCACCATTGCGGAAACAGCGCGCGAGGCACGCGTGCGATTTCTGTCGCGCCATGGCGAGGCGGTCTACGATGCGCTCACCGAGGGCTGCTCACGCTTCGTGCGGCTCGAGCGGCTGATCGCCGAGGCGCCGCGCCTCGTTCCCGGCCTCGTGCCCGATCCGCAACAGATCGCCGCCGAGGACGGCCTGCTGCAGAAGGACAAGGCCGGGCTCGAGATCGATCAGGGCCTGCTGGTGTCGGCGCTGCTGCGCGGCGAGCGCAGCGGGCCGCATCTCTGCCAGGCGATGCTGCTGCCGAGGCCGGAAGCCGAGGAGCTTCTTCCCGAGCTTGCCCGCAAGGGCATCGTCGAGCTTGCCGGCGCCTCGGTCGAGCGGCGCGGCAAGGCCTCGTTCGTGACGCTGAACAACCCGCGCTTCCTCAATGCGGAGGATCAGACCACGATCGATGGGACCGAGATCTGCGTCGATCTCGCGTTGCTCGATCCGGTCACCGAGATCGCGGTCCTGCGCGGCGCCGTGGTCGAGCACCCGAAGTACAAGGGCAGGCGCGTGTTCGGCGCCGGCATCAACCTCACGCATCTCTACCACGGGCGGATTCCGTTCATCTGGTATCTCCAGCGCGACCTCGGCTTCGTCAACAAGCTTTATCGCGGCCTGAGTTACGCCGACGATGCGCCGCCCGACGAGTTCGGCGGCCGCACGCTGGAGAAGCCGTGGGTGGCGGCGGTCGAGACCTTCGCAATCGGCGGCCATTGCCAGATCCTGCTCACCGTCGACTACATCCTGGCGGAGCAGAGCGCGTTCCTGACCTTGCCGGCGCGCAAGGAAGGCATCATCCCGGGTGCCGCCAACATGCGGCTGCCGCGCTTCACCGGCGACCGCCTCGCCCGCCAGGCGATCCAGTATGAGCGGCGGCTCGACTGCGACAGCCCCGAGGGACGGCTGATCTGCGACGAGATCGTCGCGACCGGCGCCATGGACGAGGCGATCGAGCGGGTGGTGACGGGGCTGACCAGCTCGGGCGTGGTGAGCGCGGCGAGCAATCGCCGCGCCATCAGGGTGACGCAGGAGCCGCTCGACGCTTTCCGCGCCTATTTCTCCGTCTATGCGCGCGAGCAGGCCTACTGTCATTTCAGCCCGGCGCTGATCGGCAACCTCGAGCGCCACTGGAACGCACAGAACCGGAAGGCGTGAATCAGGCGATGCGCTGCCGCTTGCTCCACCTCTCCCCGCTTGCGGGGAGAGGTCGGCGCGCTCTTGCGCGCCGGGTGAGGGGGACTTTCCACAGGCATGGACTCGCGGCGACGCCCCCTCACCCGTCTGCCTTCACTTCGCTACGCTCCGTTCGGCAGCCGACCTCTCCCCGCAAGCGGGGAGAGGTGGAGCCAGCCTCGCTTCAGCATACCAATCACAGCCCCGTCTTGCGCGCCGCGTCGCGGCGCTCCGCCTTGGCCTTCAGCCGCTCGAGCGTCTTCGCCGTATCAACCACGAAACGGACGTGCGTGCCGGCGCTGATCGCCTCCAGCTCGTCCTTGGCGCTGACCTCGAAGGTGATCTTGCGGCGGTCGACGGCCTTCACCGTGACGGTGATTTCCACGTTCATGTCGAGGAGCGTGGGAGCGAGGTGCTGCAGCGAAACCTCCATGCCGACCGAATCCTCGCCCGGGTCGGCATGCTCGAGGATGAGGTCGCGACACGTGTACTCGATGTCGCCGACCAGCCGGGGCGTGGAGTAGACGCGGCCCGCTTCGCCCATGAAGCTGATGGTCCGGTCGCGGTCGATGGCGATATGCCTGACCTTGCAAACGCCCGGCCGCAGACTGTCCTTCATACGCGTTCTCCTCACGTCCCGCTGTCGGGGACCAGCGTCCAGTCGCCGTTCTTGATCTCCAGCATGCGGAAGGCGGTGAGGTCGAGCCCCATGTGGTCGGTCGGCGACATGTTCACGATCCCGCCGGTGCCGATGTAGCCCTTGGTCTTCTCGATCTCGTCGCGCACCTTCGCCTTGTCGGCGCTCTTCGCCCGCCCCATCGCCTGGGTCAGGATCATCAGCCCGTCATAGGCGTGGCCGCCGAAGGTCGAGACCGCCTGGCCGCTCTTCTCCTGATAGGTGCGCGAGTAGCTCACCACCACCGGCTTCTGCGGATCGCTGTCGGCGAGCTTGTCGGCAACCAGCAGCGCCGCCGCCGGCAGCCGCACGCCTTCGGCGGCCCGCCCGGCAAGATCGATGAACTGCTTCGAGGCCACCCCATGGCTCTGGTAGAGCGGCTGCTCGATCGCGAGCTGGCGGTAGTTGCGCGTCACGATCGCCGGGCCCTGGCCGAACCCGGGATTGACCACCGCTTGCACGCCGGCCTTGTTGCGGATGTTCGTGAGCTGCGGGGTCATGTCGCTGTCGCGCGGACCGTACGTCTCTTCGTGCGCCACCGCGATGCCGAGCCTGGGCGCGACCGCCACGCACTGGTCGCGCATCGACTTGCCGAACGCGTCGGTGCCGGAGATCAGCGCGATGGTCGTCAGGTTCCGCCGCTTGAGGTCGCCGAAGATCTTCTCGCATGCCATCTTGTCGGTGTGCGGGGTCTTGAACACCCACTTGCGCACCGGCTCGACGATCTGGATCGCGCCGGCGAGCGAGATGAACGGGATCTGCGCGTCCTCGAACACCGGGATCATCGCCAGCGTGGCGCCGGTGGTCGTGCCGCCCACCATGGCGACGATCTTGTCCTCCTCGACCAGGCGGGTGGCGAAGGTGCGGGCATTGTTGGCGTCGCCGCCGTCGTCGTAGACGACGAGCTGGAGCTTCTGGCCGTTGACGCCGCCCTTCTGGTTGATCTCCTCGACGTACATCTCGAGCGTCTTTTTCTCGGGGTCGCCGAGGAACGAAGCGGGCCCGGTGACCGAGAGCACCGCGCCGACCTTGACCTGCGCCGAGGCGGCGCCGGCGCTGGCAATCAGGGCCGCGATGGCGATCGAAGTCGAGACGACGCAGCGCTTCATCGTGGACATGCTTGACCTCCCTGGACTTGACGCCGACTAGTGCTCCGATTCCGAATTTCGCATCACTTCGCGGCATACTCCGCGCGAAATTCGGAATCAAAGGAGCACTAGCAATGTCAATGCTTGCTAGTGCGGCTTGTGGATTTGAATTTCCTACAAGAGATTGCCGCGAACCGATAGGAAATTCAAATCCGCCGCACTAGCCGGTCAACCTCCGTCGACCTCGCCGGGCGAGAACACGTAGTTCGCGTTGCAGAATTCGCAGGTCACCGAGATCACGCCGTTCTCGACCATGTCGTCGCGGTCCTCGCGCGGGAAGCTGCGCAGCATCGACCGCACACCGTCGCGCGAGCAGGAGCACTGTGCGTGCACCGGCACGTTGCGGAACACGCGCACGCCGCGCTCGTGGAACAGCCGATAGAGCAGCCGCTCGCTGGAGACTGACGGATCGATCAGCTCGACATCCTCGACCGTCGAGATCAGCGAGCGACCCTCGACCCAGGCGTCGTCCTCGGCAACGACATGGGGTACGGTCCCGTCCGGCGCGTCGCCCGGATCGAGATCGGCCTGGCGCATCCGCTCGGGCGACTTGGGCAGGAACTGCAACAGGATGCCGCCGGCGCGCCAGCGGTGCCGCACGCCGCCGTTGCCGGGATGGAACTCCTCCGCCACGGCGAGCCGCACGCGCGTCGGGATCTGCTCGGAGCGGCGGAAATACTCGTGCGCCGCGGCTTCCAGCCCGCCGCCTTCGACGGCGACCAGGCCCTGGTAGCGGCTCGTCTCCGGGCCCTGGTCGACGGTCATGGCGAGATGGCCTTTGCCCATCAGCGCGCCGGCCGAGGCGTCGCCCGCATCCATGGCGGCCGCGACGCGGTCGCGATCGTATTGCGCGCAGGCGCGCAGGCGGCCGGGGGTTGCGAAATCCACCACCAGCATGCGCACCGGACCGTCGGTCTGCGTCTGCAGGATGAACTTGCCGTGGATCTTGAGCGCCGAGCCGAGTAGGGCGGTCAGCACGATGGCCTCGCCCAGGAGCTTGGCGACCGGCGGCGGGTCGTCGCGCCGGGTCAGGATGTCGTCGATCGCCGGCCCGAGGCGCACGACGCGGCCGCGCAGGTCGAGGGCCGCCACTTCGAACGGCTGGATCGTGTCGTCGGCCGACGTCGGGGCCGGCGCGCGGACCGGGATCTCGAGGCCGCTCATGGCGCCTCCGCATTCAGGCACCACGCCAGGATGCCGCGCTGCGCGTGCAGCCGGTTCTCGGCCTCGTCGAACACCACCGACTGCGGCCCGTCCATCACCTCGTCGGTCACCTCGTCGCCCCGGTGTGCGGGCAGGCAGTGCATGAACAAGGCGTCCGGCTTGGCTGCCGCCATCAGCCGCGCGTTCACCTGGTAGGGCTTGAGCAGGTTGTGCCGGCGCGCGCCATCCTTGTCGCCCATCGACACCCAGGTGTCGGTGACGACGCAATCGGCGCCGTCGACCGCCTGTTCGGGGTCGCTGCCGACCTCGATTGCGGCGCCAGACGCCTTGATCCAATCGAGCACCGCCGGCTTCGGCGCAAGCCGCCGGGGTGTGGCCACCTTGAGGCAGAACTCGAACCGTTGCGCCGCGTGCATCCACGAAGTGAGCACGTTGTTGGCGTCGCCGGTCCAGGCGATCGTGCGGCCGCGGATCGGTCCGCGGTGCTCCTCGTAGGTCATGACGTCGGCCATCACCTGGCACGGGTGCGACAGGCTGGTCAGGCCGTTGATCACCGGCACGGTGGCATAGCGTGCGAGTTCGAGCACGTCGGCGTGATCGAGGATGCGGATGACGATCGCGTCGATGTAGCGCGACAGCACCCGCGCCGTGTCGGCGATGGTTTCGCCGCGACCGAGCTGCATGTCCTGGGTGGTCAGTAGCAGGCTCTCGCCGCCGAGCTGGCGCATGGCGACGTCGAACGAGACGCGGGTGCGGGTGGAGGGCTTGTCGAAGATCATCGCCAGCGTCTTGCCGGCGAGCGGCTTCGCCTCCACCCAGCCGTTCTTCTTGATGCGCCCCTTCAGCGCGCTGCTCGCCTCGAGGATGCCACGCAGATCCTGCGCCGGGATCTCGGTCAGGTCGAGGAAATGGCGAAGGCCGTTGTGGCTCACTGCGCTGCCTCCGCCCTGGCGATCTGCCCGAGGCCCTGCTCGATGCGCGTCGCCGCGCGATCGAGGCGGTCGAGCGCTTCGCCGAGCTCCTCCTCGCTCGCGATCAGCGGCGGCAGCAGCCGCACCACGTTGTCGCCGGCCGCGACGCTGAGCATCTTTTCCGCCCGCAGCGCATCGACCAGCTCGCCGGCCGGGACCATCGCACGCAGGCCGATCAGGAAGCCGTCGCCGCGCAATTCCGCCAGCACGGCCGGATGACGGTCCTTCACCTCGGCGAGGCGCTGCTTGAACAGCAGCGCCTTGTCGCGCACGGACTCGAGGAAGCCGGGGGCGAGCACCACGTCCAGCACCGCGTTACCGACCGCCATGGCGAGCGGGTTGCCGCCGAAGGTGGATCCATGCGTGCCGGCCGTCATGCCCTTGGCGGCTTCGGCGGTGGCGAGACATGCGCCGACCGGGAAGCCGCCGCCGAGACCCTTGGCGACCGCCATCACGTCCGGCGTGACGCCGACCTTCTGGTAACCGAACAGATGACCGGTACGGCCCATCCCGGTCTGCACCTCGTCGAACAGCAGCAGCAGGCCGTGCTCGTCGGCGAGCTGCCGCAGCGCCTTGAGGAAACGCGGCGACGGCGTGCGCACGCCGCCTTCGCCCTGGATCGGCTCGATCAGGATGGCGGCGGTCTCTGGCCCGATGGTGCGCTTGACCGCATCGAGATCCTCGAGCTGCAGCTGGTCGAAGCCGTCGACCACGGGGCCGAAACCGTCGAGGTGCTTCTTCTGCCCGCCGGCGGCGAGCGTCGCCAGCGTGCGGCCGTGAAACGCGCCTTCGAACGTGATGACCCGGAAGCGCTCCGGATTCCCATTCGCCGACTGGTATTTGCGCGCGATCTTGATGGTGCATTCCATCGCCTCGGCGCCGGAATTGCCGAAGAATACGGTATCCGCGAACGTCTCTGCGCACAGCCGGTCTGCCAGGCGTTCACCTTCCGGTACGCGGTAAAGGTTGGAGACGTGCCACACCTTCTGCGCCTGCGCGACAAGGGCGGCGACAAGCTGCGGATGGCCGTGGCCGAGCACGTTCACCGCCACGCCGCCGGCGAAATCGAGATAGCGTTCGCCGTCGGTCCCCGTGAGCCATACGCCGTCCCCGCGCTCGAAGGCGAGGTCGGCACGCGCATAGGTCGGCATGAGATGCGACGCCACGACGGGACCGCTCCACAGCTAAGTCGTTGAAATGAATCGTGCCGCCTCTCGCGGGCGGCACGAGGATTGCATTCTATTGCAGCACACCGGCGTGTCAACTCGACTGTGTAATTCAAATACCGTGGCGCCGAAGGGACATTACTGGGGAAAACACTGATGGGAGTTCCACCGACTCTTGCGCGCGAGTTCTAGGTATATTGTAGCCTTGGATCGTCGAATACGACATTTCGTGCGGCGGACGTAGTTGAGTTCCTAAAAGTTGGGGCGGACCGTTGTCCGGTGGCCGGGGGGCCGCCAGACCTCATGGAGGGATTCCGGTTGCTAGCTAGTAGGCCACACGATGCTGGTAAGGAGATCGAAGCCATGAATTTGACCGGCGAGCGGAAAGACATGAGTTGGACCGACGAGCGGGTCGAGCTGCTCAAGAAGCTGTGGTCCGACGGTTTGTCGGCGAGCCAGATTGCCACCGAGCTGGGCGGCATCACCCGCAATGCGGTGATCGGCAAGGTGCACCGCCTCGGCCTTTCCGGACGCGCCAAGGCTCCCTCCTCGGCGGCACCCCGCCCGCGCAAGGCGCGTCCGCCGACGCACGTCATGCGCATGACGCGTCCCGCCATGCGCGGCAACACCGCGCTCGCGCGCCATGCCTATGCGGTGTACGAGCTCGAGACCGAGCCCGAGCCCGAGCCGCTGGAGAACATCGTGCCGATCGGCCAGCGCTGCACGCTGCTCGATCTCTCCGATGCCAAGTGCCGTTGGCCGATCGGCGACCCCGGCACCAGCGATTTCTTCTTCTGCGGCGGCAAGCCGGTGGGCGAGTTGCCCTATTGCGCCTATCACGCGCGCATCGCCTACCAGCCGGTCGCAGATCGGCGCCGGGACCGCCGCCCCGCCCGGGTGTGAGTGCAGGTGCGCCGCTGCGCCGCGGCGGCAGCCTCTCCCCATCGCGCAGACGCGTCCTGCGGCTTGGCCGCGGGACGGCCGCGTGACCTCCATTCCCTGGTCGTCTGAGACGAAGCGCGCGCCGCTCGCGCGCTTGTGCTCTTATCGGCGCGGTTCCGACTCTTCCATGCCGTCGTCTTCGGCGAGTGTCCCGATCGGGTGCAGCAGCGCCCGCTGCTCGGGGCTCCTTCCCCCGCGCGCAAGGAATTGTGATAGGTTCCGCCTGCCGCTTGCATCCGCGCACAGTCTGGAAACGACGACTCCATCCAATTGAATATGGCGGAACGCCATCCCGGCATCAGGAGTACGGAATGAAACTCGAACGGCTGGCGAAGCGCGTTCTTGGTCGCTCAGGCATCGAGGTGTCGGCGATCGGCCTCGGCTGCATGTCGTTCTCGGGCACCTACGGGGCGAGCAACGACGACGAAGGGATCGCGGTGATCCACGCGGCGCTCGAGCGGGGCATCACGCTGCTCGACAGCTCCGACGCCTATGGCGCCGGGCACAACGAGGAGCTGGTCGGCCGGGCGATCAAGGGGCGACGCTCGGGAATCGTGCTCGCCACCAAATTCGGCAACCTTGGCGGCCGCGGCGGCAAATTCGCCGACGGGCGTCCGGAGCACGTGACGAACGCCTGCGAGGCAAGCCTGAAGCGCCTCGGCGTGGAGACGATCGACCTCTACTACCAGCACCGGGTCGACCCGGCCGTTCCGATCGAGGACACGGTCGGCGCCATGGCGCGGCTCATCGAGCAGGGCAAGGTGCGTGCGCTCGGCCTGAGCGAGTCCTCGCCCGAGACCATCCGCCGCGCGCACCGTGTCCACCCCATCGCGGCGGTGCAGAACGAGTTCTCGCTGCTCTATCGGGCGGAGGGTGAGGAGACATTGGGCGTGACGCGCGAGCTCGACATTGCGCTCGTCCCCTACTCGCCGCTCGGGCGCGGGCTCTTGACCGCGCACGTCGACGACCTGACGACGGTTGCCGAGACCGACACAAGGCGCCGGCATCCGCGCTTCTCCGCCGAGAACCTCGGGCACAACCTCGATCTGGTGCACCGCATCGAGGCGATCGCGGCGGAGAAGAATTGCACGTCAGGCCAGTTGGCGCTCGCCTGGCTGCTGGCGCAAGGGCCGGACGTCATCCCGATCCCCGGCACCAAGCGAATCGCGAGGCTGATCGAGAACATCGCCGCGCTGTCGGTGGCGCTGAGCGACCATGACCTCGCGCGCATCTCCGACGCCATCCCGGTGGGAGCGGTCGCGGGCTCGCGCTACCCGGAGGCCCAGATGAAGAGCCTCTATCTGTAGGTTGGGTTGGCGCGGCCTCGGAGTGCGCAATCAGATCGATGAGCACGATCCGCGCTAACCCAATGGCCGCGACGCTCGCGCGATATCCGCACGGCGTCACCGGCGCGGAGAGCAGGCACGCGAGGCTCGCGGTGCGCAACGGCGCACAGGGCTTGCCGGTCGCGCGGACCGGCCGCAGCACGCTGCTCGACAGCATATGGGCGAGGCTGCCTGCCTGATCGTTATATCAGAATGAATATAGCGATGATGTCAAATCGCCATTGCGCCGCGCGCGGGCGGCAGCGCCGTTTCAGTCGATCGCCACCATGACGTCGGACGCCTTGATGACCGCGTAGGCCTGCTGACCCTTTTGCAGCTTCAGGTCGTCGACCGCCTGGTTGGTGATCGAGGCGGTGACGACGGTGCCGCCGACGTCGATGCGGACATGGGCGGTCGTCTGTCCCTTCGTGACCTCGACGATCGTTCCCTTGAGCTGATTGCGGGCACTGAGCTTCATCATGTCTCTCCTGGTTTGATTTGCCGACAATCGTGTGGACCTTCGGATCAGGACGAGGCCCTCTCGTGCCGCACCAGCTTGCCAATGGCGCGGAACTCTTCCTTGGCCGCCGTCCGCGCATGGGATTCGATCGCGCGGTAGAGACCGACCACGCGCTCGCCGGCCGGCGTGATGGCCGCGCCACCGCCGTGCCGCCCGCCGGTCTCGGCCGCGACGGCCGGCTCGCGCAGTGCATGGTTGATCTCTTCCACCAGCAGCCAGGCCCGGCGATACGACATCCCGAGCGTGCGTGCCGCCGCCGAGATCGAGCCGGTCTGGCGGATCGCCTCCAGGAGCGCGATCTTGCCCGGGCCGATGCGGTCGCCCGTCGAAAGATCGATGCGGATGGAAAGACGTGTGTCGACCATCGTGCGTGGCTCCCCGAAGCGTCAGGATATTGTAGTCGATGTTGGAGGCCGTTGCGCCGACGCAACCAGCGATACGGCCTTGATCTGCGCGTACATATCCCGGCCCGGGCCGAAGCCCAGGACGTTGAGGCCGCGCCGCGTCACGCGGGCGAGCAGCTTCTGCCCACCGTCGCGATGGCCGATGCCGAGCACCACGTTGACCTGCGCCGCGTCCAGCGCCTCGATCTCCTGCACCCGCACCGGCACGATGTTGAGGATCGTGGTGAGAGAGGGAGGGTCTAGTGCAAGGCTCACGTCGGTCGCGGCGATCCGCACCCGGTGCGTGCTGCCGGGGTCGCCGACGCGCCGCGGCACCAGCAGGGTCTCGCCGTCGACATCGAGAACCGTCAGGGCATCCTGCGGATCGAATGCGCGGACCGCCGCCGCCAGGACGGTCGATGCTTGCGGGCTGCGCGCGATCGGCAGCCTGCTGTCGGTGAGCAGGTCGCCGAGCGGGCCGGCGGCGACCACCCGCCCGGCATCCAGCAGCACCATGTGGTCGGCAAGCCGCTCGATCTCGGCAATGTCGTGGCTCACGTACAGCGCCGGGATCGACAGCGTGGCGTGCAGCGCCTCGAAATACGGAAGGATCTCCTCCTTGGTCATGCGGTCGAGGGCGGACAGGGGCTCGTCCATCAGGAGCAGGCGCGGCTGCGACAGCAATGCGCGGCCGAGCGCCACGCGCTGACGCTCGCCGCCCGACAATGCGCCGGTCGCACGGTCGAGCAGATGGCCGATGCCGAGCAGGTCCACGACGTCGTCGAGGCGGATGTGCTCGGCCGCGCCATTCTTGAGCGCGCGGCCATGGCCGTAGAGCAGGTTCCGCCGCACCGACAGGTGGGTGAACAGGCTCGCTTCCTGGAAGACGTAGCCGATCGGGCGCTCGTGCGGCTTGAGGAACGTGGCGGTCGCGTCGTCCTGCCAGACGTCGCCGCCGACCGCCAGTCGGCCGGCCAGGCGCTCGAGTCCGGCGACGCAGCGCAGGATCGTGGTCTTGCCGCAGCCGGACGGGCCGAACAGCGCAGTGATCCCGCGCATCGGGGCTTCGAACGCGACGTCGAGCCGGAAGCTGCCCAGCACGCCGGCGTAGCGGGCGCTGATCGTCGCGTCCGCCGCGCTCATGTGCCCGGCCGTGCGATCCGTTTCTCGAGGACCATCATGGTGAGAATGACCAGGAACGAAAATATCAACATGCCGGCTGCCAGGACATGCGCCTGCGCCCACTGCAGCGATTCGACGTAATCATAGATGGCGACCGAAAGCACCTTGGTCTGGCCCGGAATGTTGCCGCCGATCATCAGCACGACGCCGAACTCGCCGACCGTGTGGGCGAAGCCCAGCACGGCGCCGGTCATGAAGCCGGGTCGCGCCAGCGGCACGGCGACCGACCAGAAGGCGTCCCAGGGCGAGGCCCGCAGCGTCGCGGCGACCTCGAGCGGCCGCTCGCCGAACGCCTCGAAGGCGATGCGGATCGGCTGCACCACGAACGGCATCGAGTAGATCACCGATCCGAACACCAGCGCTTCGAACGTGAAGGCGAGCGAGCGCAGGCCGAAATGGCTGCCGATCCAGCCGCCCGGACCGTTCGGCCCCAACGCGACGAGCAGATAGAACCCGAGCACCGTCGGCGGCAGCACGAGAGGGAGCGCCACCACGGCGGCGACTGCCTCCTTCCAGCGCGCCCGCGAGCGCGCGAGCCACCAGGCGATCGGCGTCCCGACGATGAGAAGTAGGACCGTGGTGATCGACGCCAGCGCCAGCGTCAGCCGGATCGGTGACCAGAGCTCGTCCCAGGCAAGCATGAGCGGCGCTGTCGGCCGCTACTCGGTGGCGTAGCCGAACTTGTCGATGACGGGCGCGGCCTCCGGCCCGCGCAGGAAATCGATGAATGCTCGCGCTGCGGCGTTGCTGGCGCCGGTCTTCAGCATCACCGCGTCCTGGCGGATCGGCGTGTACAGGTTTTGCCCGACGATCCAGCGCGAGCCGCCCGGCCGCTCGATGACCTGCGACACGGCGACGAAACCGAGCTCGGCGTTGCCGGTGTCCACGAACTGGAACGTCTGGTTGATGTTGTTGCCCTGGACGAACTTGGCGGTCAGATGGTCGTGCACGCCGAGCGCCTTCATGACCTCGATCGCGGCGGCGCCGTAGGGCGCCGTGGTCGGGTTGGCGAGGGCGATCTTGTTGAACTTGCCGTCGCGCAGCGTCTGCTCGCCCTTCACGAAATCAGGCTCCCGGCTGAACAGGACGAGCTTGCCGATCGCATAGGTGAACAGCGTGTCGCCGACCGCGTGGCCATCGGCGGAGAGCTTCTTCGGGGTGGCCTGGTCGGCGGACAGGAAGACCTGGAACGGCGCCCCCTGTGTGATCTGGGTATGGAACTGCCCGGTCGCGCCAAAGCTCAGGATCGCCTTGTGGCCGGTCTTGCGCTCGAACGCCTGCGCGATCTGCCGGGCGGGCTCGGTGAAGTTTGCCGCCACTGCCACATTGACCTCGGCGGCCTCGACAGCCGTGACCGCGCCTGCTGCCGCCAATGCGACGAATACGGCCGCCGCGAAGCGACGAATGGTGACGTGGAGGGCGGTCGGCTCGATCGGGGTCATGGCGGCGCTCCCACCGATATGTTCATCCGTATATATCGATTTCTAGCCGCATTGTGCCGACGCATTCAAGCGCAAAGTTGCAGCCCGTTCGGCCGGCCGCAACGATCGGGCCCTGCCGCTACGCGGCAGAGCTTTTCGCCGGCGCACGCAGCTCCGTCATGAACTGGTCGAACTCGGTCTTGTCCTTCGCGCCGCGCAGCCGGGCGAGAAAATCGAGAAACTCGTGCTGCTCCTGTTCCAACCGCCGCAGCGTGTCGGCCCGATATTCGTCGAATGCCCGATTGCCGCTCGTCGGCTGCGACCACCAAGCGCGGGGCTCACTCCTGTCGTCGGCACGCCCATGCGGACGTCCGAAGCCAAATCCGCAGCATCTCATTTTTCTGCTCCCTGGCAGAGGCCATTGCTTGCGATCCGTGACCTTTGACGGGCAGGGGCGGGAAAAAGTTACAGTGCCGTATCGAGCGCTCAGCGATCGGTTCCAACCGCCCTGGAACAGGCGGATGGCTGGCCGCGAGCGCCGCATGAGCTTGGCTTCGGCTCGCAGGCGAGTTCGTTGTCCTCGTTGCGGTAGAGGTCGCAGCGGCGGTCCAGCGCCTGCTTCAGTTCAGCCCGGGCACGATGCAGCCGCACCTTGGCGTTGCTCCGGCTTATCTGCAGGATCCGGGCGATATCGTCGTCGCTGAAGCCGCCGAGCGCGCCGAGCACGAGCACCGCCCGGTGATTGTCCGGCAGCGCGGTGATCACGTCCCGGATGCAATCGTTCATTTCCTTGCGGATCAGTTCCTGCTCCGGCGACGCCGCCTTCCTCATGCGGGTCGTGTCCACGTTGGCTTCGCCGGTGTCGTCGTCCCGCGCTGCAGGGAGCCCCGCCGTAACCTTGGCCTCGCGCGCAGAGCGGCTGCGCAGCCAATCGGAAGCGACATTGGCGGCAATCCGGTAGAGCCAGGTCGAAGGTTGCGCCTCGCCGCGAAAGCTCGGCAACGCCGTTGCCGCTTTCGCGAACACCGTTTGCGTGAGGTCCTCGGCCTCTTGCGGCCCGACGATGCGCTCCAGCAGACGCCGCACACGCTCGCGGTTCTCGACGTACAGCACACGGAACGGGTCTGCTTCCTGCCGCATGATGCCACCTGTGGCGCCACTCGAGAAATCATACGAGGAGCGCGATGCAACGGCATTGATGCAGGTCAAGGTCATGCCCGCAAAGGCTGCATAGCGTGAGTTCCGGCATCCGATCGGGGAGGTCGCAATGGACCCGGCAGACGTACCGCGTGTCTATCTGTGCCCGATGCATTCCGACGTTCGCGCGGCAGGTCCGGGAAAATGCCCGAAGTGCGGCATGGCGCTGCTGCCGGAAGGCGCCCGGTTCGGCCTGCTGCGCCACATGCTCGGCAGCCCGTCACACCTGATCGTCATGGGTCTGCTGATGGTCGCCTTCATGGCGGCGATCATGATGATCGTGCACTGACGAGCGGTTCTCGGTAGAAACCGTCTCCCTGATCTCGGCCGGCGCTCTGTCTGGCGACTTTCCCCGGGCACTGATCGACGAAGCCTTGCCACATCCGTCGTCCGGCTCTGGTCGAGATGCGTGGCCGCGAGTAAGAGTTGTCTGCCGATTCACGAGCTCCGCATACGTCGACGGCAGAAATTGCCGCCTGCCTACATGACCGATCAATCGACCACCGTAGCCGGGATCGAAATACCCTCGACCGATCCAATCTTCCTGGGGGTGGTCGTGGGCATTCACATTCCGCTCGGGCTTGCGTGCGTCATCCTTGGTGCCGCTGCGATGCTGACGCGAAAGGGGCGCGGGCGGCACTCCTCGTTCGGAACGTATTATTATTGGTGTCTCCTGGCACTGTTCGCGTCAGCGACGGTCTTGTCGCTCATGCGCTGGGCTGAGAATTATCACTTGTTCTTTCTTGGAGCGCTGTCCTTCGGGGCGGCCTGGTTGGGCCGTGCGGCCCTTCGCCGGCGCGGGCGTCGTTGGGTGGAGCTGCACATCACCGGCATGGGCTTCTCCTACGTGCTCATGCTCATCGCTTTCTACGTGGATAACGGAAAGCAGTTGCCGCTTTGGAAGGATCTCCCGGCATTCACGCATTGGTTGCTGCCGTTGGTGTTCGGAACGCCGATCATCGTGTGGGCGCTGTTGCGGCATCCATTGGCACGACGATCGCACAATGCCGGCGGGCTGACATGATGCGGTGTGATGGAGGAAGCGGCGCAACGCTCCTCTACCATTGTACTGATTGATCTCCTCTGACGGCGCCGTCGACCGACCGCTGCGACACCGACTCCGGTCTTCTGCGAACGCTGCAAATGATATCATCGCAGGGAGCCGGCCGGCAGGGTCGGCCACGCCGAGGGAGGAAGGAATGCGAGTTCTGACGACGGCTCTGGTTGTTCTGTTCGGGTGCCTCCCGTGCGCCGCGCAGCAGGCGTCACCGTCGCAGCCCGCGGCGAGGCAGCCTGCGGCGAGCAAGGAGGCCAGTCCGGCGAATTTGCCGGAACAGGAGATCGGACGGCGCTTCAGCGTCAGGCCCGAAAACCTGCCCGCGCCCAAGGCGACGACCGTGGCGTCGAGCCGATCGCTCACGCTGCCCTACGCTGGTCAGGTGCCGCGCGTGCCGGACGGCTTCAAGGTCAGTCTGTTCGCCAGCGGCCTTTCGCATCCCCGGCGTCTGCTGGTGCTGCCGAACGGCGACGTGATCGTGGCCGAGCAGCGCATGGGCTATCTCACGCTGTTGCGCGACGGGGACGGAGACGGCCGCGCCGAATGGATCCAGCGCCACGCCGAAGGGTTCAACGCACCCTATGGCCTCGCCTGGCGTGACGGCAGCATCCTGGTTGCGGACCAGGACGGCATCTGGTCGGTGCCGCATCGGTTGGGCAACGTGCGTCCCGGTCCCGCCCGGGTGGAGCGGCTGAACGACGTTCCGCCCGAGCGGCGGAAACCCTCCCCCTCGCTGGTGGGCGAGGGGATGATCACCAAGAAAGGCGTGTTCGGCATCGTTCTGGGCCATCAGAACCGCCATCTCGCCATCGATCCGCGATCCGGCGGCCTGTTCGTCGCCGTCGGCTCGTCCGGCAATATCGGCGTCGAGCCTGAGGTGAAGGCGTCCATTCAGCGCTTCGATCCGGACGGATCGAATCAGACGACGTTCGCGTCGGGCCTGCGCAATCCCACCGCGCTTGCGTTCCATCCCGACACCGGCGACCTCTACACGGTCGTCCAGGAGCGCGACGGGCTGGGCGACGGGTTGGTGCCGGACTTCCTGACTCGGGTTGCGAAAGACGGTTTTTACGGCTGGCCGTATGCCTATATCGGACAGCATCCGCAGCCCGGCTTCGCCGAGATGAGCCCGGAGAAGGTGAAGGCGAGCGTCGCGCCCGACCTGCTGTTCGAGGCGCATTCATCCGCGATGGATCTGGTGTTCTATCAGGGCGATCAGTTCCCCGCCGACTACCGCGGCGATCTCTTCGTGGTCCTGCGCGGCTCCTGGAATCGCTCGGAGCCGACCGGCTACAAGATCGTTCGCGTGCGCTTCAAGGACGGCCGTCCAGACGGAGCTTATGAGAATTTCATGACCGGGTTCTGGGTCTCCGGAATGGAGCGGGCCGAAGTGTGGGGACGCCCCACGGCGTTGGCCGTGATGAGGGATGGCTCGCTGCTGGTGGCGGACGACACCGGGGGCACCATCTGGCGTGTCACCTACGACCGCAAGTGACGCTGCGCAACCTTCGCGCAGGCGGCGCGTCTTTCGGCTCTTAATCGAGCGGAGGGTTGGCGCGCTTTCGTATCGCGTGGCAAGCCCGGCATAGAACAGGGTTACATAACGGTTGCGGATCGGCCCGGAATGCGGCCGCCACGATGATCATCCATTGACGAACCGGATTCCTGAAAGAAGACCCGAATTCTTCGTTGTCATGGACGTGTCATCCGGTTATGCAATATGTCGATAAATCTCGACAAATAGAATCAATTAGCCCAGGGAATGACGCACATGCCGAGAGCCGCGCTGGCCGTTGTCGGTCACATCGGCCCTGCCTCCGCGGCGGACGAGATGTCGGGCCCGCATGCGCTGGCGGCATTGGCCGCCCTCGGTCAGCTGAGCCGGCTCGAGATCTTCCGGCTGCTCATGCGCGCCGAGCCGCGCGGCCTGCCGGCCGGCGAAATCGCCGACGAGATCGGCTGCCCGCACAATACGCTGTCGTCGCATCTCGGCATTCTGGCGCGCGCCGGCCTGGTGCGGGGCACGCGCGATGGCCGCTCGATCGTCTACCGGGCGAACGTCGAAGGCATCCAGCTGTTGGTCGGCTTCCTGGTGAACGATTGCTGCGACGGACATCCGGAGCTGTGCGCTCTGCAGGATGCGCTGCGAGAAGCTGGCAATTGTGGGCCTGCACCGAAGATCAGCAAACGGAGGAGATGATCCATGGCTGGTGACGCCAACCACGCGCCGTTCAACGTGCTCTTCCTGTGCACCGGCAACTCGGCCCGCTCGATCATGGCCGAGGCCATTCTGAGCCGCGAGGGGTGGGGGAAATTCAATGCCTTCTCGGCGGGAAGCCAGCCGAAGGGCGAAGTGCACCCTCATGCACTTGGTCTCCTCCGCAAGCTGAACTTCGACGTCGGCCGGTTCCGCTCCAAGAGCTGGAATGAGTTCGCGGAAGCAGGCGCGCCGAACCTCGATTTCGTATTCACCGTCTGCGACAACGCAGCCGCGGAAAGCTGCCCGCTGTGGCCCGGTCAACCGATGACCGCGCATTGGGGCATTCCCGATCCGGCGGCCGCGACCGGCAGCGAGGCTGAGATCGGTCTCGCCTTCGCCGAAGCATTCCGGATGCTCAACAATCGCATCTCGATCTTCGTCAACCTGCCGCTCCGGTCGCTCGATAGGCTCGCGCTGCAGGAACGGCTCGACGCCATCAGCGGGGAAAAGAGCGCGGCCGGCAAGCCGGCTTCGGCGGCGTAATGTCTGAAGAGCCGCTTGCGCTGACGCGGCGCCTCATGGCCGAAGGTCTCGGTACCGCCATCCTGGTGGCCACCGTGGTCGGCTCGGGCATCATGGCGGAGCGTCTGTCAGGCGGAAACCAGGCCATTGCGCTGCTTGGCAACACGATCCCGACGGGCGCAATCCTCGTGGTCATTATCACCATCCTGGGCCCCGTGTCCGGGGCGCATTTCAATCCGGCGGTGACGCTCGTGTTTGCGACCCGCGGCGAGATGCCATGGGCCGAGGTCGGCCCCTACATTCTGGTCCAATGCTTCGGTGGCATCGCCGGCACGATCATCGCCCACCTGATGTTCGATCTCTCGCCGCTCGCCATCGGCACGACGGCGCGCAGCGGGCCATCGCAATGGCTCGCCGAGGCGGTCGCGACCTTCACGCTCGTCCTGACGATCCTCGGCGGGCTCAAATATGCGCGCGGCGCAATCCCGTGGCTGGTCGGGCTCACCATCACGGCCGCCTACTGGTTCACCGCATCGACCTCGTTCGCCAATCCCGCCGTCACCCTGGCGCGCGGCTTCACCACGACCTTTGCGGGGATCGCCATCAATCACGTTCCGGCCTTTGTGGTTGCGCAGCTGGTTGGGGCTGCGGTCGGCGCTGCCGCCGCTGCGGTGCTGTTTTCAACCGATCGGAAGCCTTCGACCATCGCTGTCGCACCGGGCGAATAGCCGAGCATCGGGCACGGAATCGCCCGCCGCTCTGCAACAACAGGTGTGGGAAGATATTTCAAGGACTCTTGAAATATCTGTTGACCTCCGGTGGTAATTTCAATTATCGTTGAAATATGGAAAAGACAGATGCCGTCGCGGCACTTGCCGCGCTTGCCCAGGACAGTCGCCTCGACGTGTTCCGCCTGCTGGTGCGCGCGGGCCCGGCCGGTCTGCCCGCCGGGGCGGTCGCGCAGTCGCTCGGGCTTGCGCCCAACACGCTCACCTTCCACTTCGACCGTTTGCGGCAGGCCGGCCTCGTAACGGTGCGGCGCGAAGGCCGCTCGATGATCTACGCCGCACGCTACGAGACGATGAACGGTCTCATCGCCTATCTGTCAGAGAACTGTTGCGCGGGCGCGGAGGATGCGTGCCGGGCGGACACCTGCGGTTCCTCGAAAGTGTCCCGCAAGAAAACCGCAAAGGTGCCCGCTTGAGCACGTTCATCGATCCGTTGGGATTGCCCGTCGCCGTCATCGGCGGCGGTCCGGTGGGTCTCGCCGCCGTGGCGCATCTGGTCACGCGTGGAATTCCGGTCAAGCTCTACGAGGCGGGCAACACGGTCGGCGCGTATGTGCGCAGCTGGGGCCATGTTCGCCTGTTCTCTCCGTGGCGCTTCAACACGGACGCGGCGGCGAGAGCCATCCTGCGCAGCCACGGCTGGCAGGAGCCTCCCGGAGACGCGCTGCCGACCGGCGGCGATCTTTACGCGGCCTACTTGCAGCCGCTTGCGCAGACCCCCGAGCTTGCGCCGGTGATCGAAACCGGCGTGCGCGTTCGCTCGGTGTCGCGGCGCGGCATCGACAAGCTGGTGACCCGCAGCCGCGGCGACCATCCCTTCTGGCTCGCCGTCGAACAGGCGAACGGCAGCAGCCGGATCGACCTTGCACGTGCGGTGATCGATGCGTCGGGCACCTGGGCGAGCCCCAATCCACTCGGCGCTTCGGGCACGCCCGCATCGGGTGAGGTGAGATATTCCGATCGCATCGCCTATGGGATTCCCGACGTGCTCGGGACGGAGCGCGCGCATTATGCGGGGCGGCGTGTGCTGGTGATCGGCGGTGGTCATTCGGCGGCGAACGCGCTCCTCGACCTCGCGCGCCTGGCTGACTCGGACCGGGCCACGCCCCTGACCTGGGCGATGCGCAACACAAGCCCAGCCCGCGTATTCGGCGGCGCTCGCGCCGATAAGCTCGCTGCACGCGGCAAGCTGGGTGAGGATCTGAAACGGCTGGTCGAGAGTGGCCGGCTGCAACTCGCCATGGGGTTTCGGGCGGAGCGTGTCGAGGAAGACGACGGAGCCCTGATTGTCTCCGGCAGCGGAGCCGCGAGGCCGATCGCGCTCACGCCGGCGGATCGTATCATCGTCGCGACCGGCCAGCGGCCCGACCTGACATTGACGCGCGAGCTGCGCCTCGACCTCGACCCGTGGCTGGAATGCCCGCGCGCGCTCGGGCCGATGATCGATCCCAACCTGCATTCCTGCGGCACCGTGCCGCCGCACGGCGTGAAGCAGCTCGCGCATCCGGAGCCGGGATATTTCGCGGTGGGCATCAAGAGCTACGGGCGCGCGCCGACCTTCCTGATGGCGACCGGTTACGAGCAGGTGCGCTCCGTGACCGCGCATCTGGCGGGCGACGAGACGGCCGCCGCCGCTGTCCGTCTCGTGCTTCCGGAGACCGGCGTCTGCTCGACCAGTCTGGCAGACGCCGAGACAGCAGAAGGGGGATGCTGCGGCGGCCCCGCTCCGGTCGAGGCCGATGCGTGCTGCGCCGACGACGTGATCGCAAAGGCCAACGGTGAGGGCGGCTGCGGGTCGGCGTCGAACCCGAATCAAAGCGCAGTCGATGCAGCGTGCTGCGGCGCGCTGCGCCCGTGAGCAGTCACGTCCGCCGCGACCACCACAGAGCCAGCGGCCCGATCCATATCGCGGCTGCCAGCACCGCGAAGACGGCGAGCCAGCCCGACGGGCTCGCGGGCCCGCCGCCGGCGTCGAGCGCAACGCCGGCCGCCCAGGCGCCGGCCGCCGAGAGACCGAACCCGACGGTCGAATGCAGCGCCATCGTGGCGCCGCGGTTGGCCGGCACGGCGCTCGCTGCCATGCCCGAGGTGAGCGCGCCGGAATCCGCCGGGATGGTGATGCCGTAGATCAGCAGGAGAGCCAGCAGCAGCCAGGGCGACAGGGTCGCACTGAACCCGATCGCGAGCGCGATCACGCCGGATGAAAACATGACTGCCGCGATGGCGCGGTGGCGCCCGAGGCGCAATGCCGCCTCGTTGCCGAGGATGCTGGACGGCATCGCCAGCACCGTCCACAGGAAGCT
The DNA here is from genome assembly GCA_963777755.1 of uncultured Alphaproteobacteria bacterium. Lineage (GTDB taxonomy): Bacteria > Pseudomonadota > Alphaproteobacteria > Rhizobiales > Xanthobacteraceae > DATFWC01. The sequence goes on along the minus strand of CAVZSC010000030.1, from coordinate 267,162 downwards.
CAACGCGACCGGGCCGATCGGCGCGTCGGCGTGGCGTGCCACCACGAACGTCCAGAACGCGACGATCCACGTGCGCATGCCGTAAAGCTCGAAGCAATGCGCGCCGTAACCAAGGATGTATCCGAGCGCGGTCCGGTTGCGCAGTACCGGGCGGAAGTCGAGAAGTCTGCTGTTGTGTGGCGCCGGCTTGAACGGCGCGAGGCGAAGGCAGGTGCCAATCATCACCAGCGGGCCGAGGCTGGTGAGAAGGAAGGCGCTGCGCCAGCCGAAATGGTCGGCGGCGAGCTGCGACACGAGGAAGGAGAGGCCGACGCCGACCGAGAAGCTGGAGGTGTAGAGCGTGACGCTGCGCGACATGTCGCCTGGCGTCAGGCGATCGGTCAGCGCCTTGAGACCGGGCATGTAGGCGCCCGCGAAGCCGATGCCCGCAAGTCCCCAGATCGCCGTCGCCGACCACAGCCCGTCGGCCAGGAGCCCAAACGCCGCGGTCGCCAGCGCGCTGACGCCCGAGCCCACGAGCAGGACGAGGCGTGCGTCGATGCGATCGGTCAGCGTCGTGAGCACCGGGACGGCCAGCATGTAGCCGAACGCGTAGGCGCCGGCCATCAGCCCGGCCTCGGTGCCGCCCAATCCCCACAGCGGCATGAGATGCTGGGCCATGACCGCCGGCACGACGACGTGCGGCAGCAAGTTGCCGACCTGTCCGAAACACATGGCGGCGACAAGGGCTCGGCCAGTCAGATGCTGCATCTTCAATCCTTGGCCGATGCTCTGCGAGCATCGAAATGATGTCCAGGGACAATCACTTGGACAAAAGGTCCTCATCGGCCAGTTTGAACCAAAGCGCAACCAGCGTGTTGACCTGTCGAATACGAACAATAGGACGACGGCAATGGATGAGAACCGCGTGGTGGGTACGGCAAGGAATGTGGCCGGCAAGGTTCAGGAAGGGGTCGGCCGTTTGGCCGGCGACGTGAAGACCGAGATGGAAGGCCGCCTCAATCAGGCTGCCGGCTCGGCCCAGGAGCTGTATGGGCAGGCGCGCGACGCCGCGCGAGAGGGCGTAGAGGCAGTTCAGGAGTTTGCCGATGAAGTCGCAAAGACCCTGCGCAAGCAATCCGCCGGGCTTGAGCAGAAACTACGCAGCAGCATGAACGAGCGCCCGCTGATGACGGTCGCCATGGCGCTCGGCGTGGGCTGGCTCCTCGGGCGCATGCTGCATCGCTGAGGAGCCGGCTGGAGGCAACCGCAATGAGGAAACGCTTGCTCGCGTGTTGCGTTGCTCTATCGTTGACGGGGCTCGCCCTCGGGCTCCCGCTTGCGCCGGACGTGCGGGCGCAGGAGCGCGCGGGCGATCGCGCGTCCGCATGGAGCCATTATCAAGACCGGGCGGCGGCCGTGCAGTTTGATTTCCCCTCCCACCTTTTCCCGCAGAAATCGGCCGGGCAGGAGCGCTCGGGCAGCACCTTTTCGACGACCGACGGCCGCGCCCGCCTGCGCGTGTTCAGCCGTGCCAACGCGGCGAACGAGACGCCGCGCGCCTACTTGCGCCGGGTGGCAAGAACCGAGGAAGCCGACTTCACATACATTCGCACAGCAGATCGGTTTTTCGTGGCGTCGGGAACGCGGGACGGCGTGATCTTCTATCGCCGGTGCAACTTCTCGAGCGCGGACAGGCGCATCGGGTGCCTTCACCTCGATTATCCGCAACGCGAGAAGCGCGCCTGGGATGACACGGTGACGCGAATCAGCCGGACCATGCGGCTGGTCAATTCCGACTGAGCCCTGTCCCGGCGATTCAGGCCTGCTCCTCCGGCGGCTTGATGTGCCGGAACGAGTAGAGCAGCGCCAGATCGTAGGCGATCTTCAAAGCGCCGCAGATCACCAGCGGGAGCCCTGCGGCGGACGTCGTGAGCAGGGCCCCGGCGATGGCCGGACTGAGCGCGGAGGCGAGGCTGCGCGGCACCGCCGTGACGCTCGCCGCCGCCGGACGCTCGGCCGGCGTCACCACCGCCATCACGTAGGACGTGCGGGTCGGCACGTCCATCTGCGACAGCGCGGAGCGCACCAGCAGCAGCGCGAGCACGACGACGAGGTGCGGGCTGAACGCCGCCGCGATGAGACAGAGGCTCGACGGGATGTGCGTGAACACCATGGTGTTCACCAGCCCGAAACGGCCCGCCAGCCGCGCCGCCACCGGATAGGAGAAGGCGGCGAGCACGTTCGACCAGAAGAAGAACAGGCTCGCGGCCGTCAGCGACAGCTCGAAGCGCTCGAACAGCCACAGCGCGATGAGGGCGGGAACCGCGAAACCGCCGGCGAACGAGTTGACGCTGAACAGCGCCGCGAGCTTGTAGACGATCGCGCGCGACGGCCCGAGTGCCGCCGGGGTAGCCGATGGCTTGAGCTCGGCGTGCGGCAGGCCGGCGTAGAGTGCCGCGCCGACCACGCCGAGCGCCGCATAGACGTAGAACATCGCCTTCAGGCCGACGATCTTTTCCACGCCGAGCCCGCCCAGCAGGTCGGGTGCGGCCGCCGCGAGCGCGCCGGCGGCGGTCGCCAGCGCGCCGGTGAGGCTGTAATGCGCAAACGCCGTGGTGCGCGCCTCATCGGGCACGGTGCGGGCGATCATCGCGTGCTCGAGCGGCACCAGCAGCCCGAGGTCGCCGGTCGAGGGGTTCATGGTGCCGACGAAGGCGACCAGGATGACGAACGCGATGTGCTCGACCTGCGCGAAGGCGAGCCCGCTCGCCGCCATCAGGAAGGCGCCGAACAGGAGCAGGTTGCGCAGGTCGTGGCGGGCGCCGAGAAGCCCGACCGCGAGCGTCGATGCCGCCGTGCCGAGCAGCGCCGCCGTCGCCACGATGCCGATGCGGAACGGATCGAAGCCGATCTCGGCCAGATAGGCCGGCAGGATGATCACCGCGAAGCCGTCGCCGAAGCCGCGTACCCCGCGCGCCGCGTAGAGAAGGAAAACGTCCCGTCGGCTGTGCATCGGTCTCGGTTCCGGAGCCTTCCGAACATACAGCGACGGCCTCGCCGGCCGTCGCTGCCGCAACACGTCAGCTCTTGGTGCGCGCCGTCTTGTCGAGCGCTTCGCGCAGGCCGCGCGCGAGCTTCAGCGCGTCGTCGTTCGCCCAGAAATGCATGAAGATCAGGCGCGGCTGCTCGGTCAACATGTGGCTGTGGATCGCGGTGACCTCGATGCCGTTCTGGCGCAGGGTCCGGAGCACCGGATTGACCTCTTCGCCGGTCAGCACGAAGTCGCCGGTGATCGCCGCCTTGCCGCCGCCGGTCGGCTGGAAGTTGATCGCCGTCGCGACCCCCATCGGGCCGGCCGGCGTGATCGCCACGCCGGCTTCGGTGATCGGCTCGCGGCGCGGCACGCCGAACTGATAGACGCCGCCGTTGGCCTGCCCCTTGGCGCCGATGATCTCGTCGAGCTTCGTGGTGTCGAGATCGACCGGTGCGGGCGCCGCCGGCGGTGACGCCGAGAGCGGCGTCCTGCTTTCGGCGAGCCCGGCGCGGATCCCCAGCGCGAGCTTCTCGGCATCTCCATGGCCGCCGACGTGCATGTAGAACGTCGCCGGATTGCCGCGCAGCACGTGGTTGTGGACGGCCGTGATGTCGAGACCGTGCTCGATCAGCTTGCTCATCACCGGATTGACCTCGCTCTCGGTGAGCACCAGGTCGCCCATGACCATGACGCCGCCATGCGCCGGCTTGAATGCCACCCAGCCGCCGAGCGCGAGCGCCGGCTTGATGGCGACGCCGTCGAGCGTGACGGCGAGATCGCTGCGCGGAAAGCCGTAGCGATGAACATCGGCGGTGACCGCCGCCGTGCGGCCGAGCGCGGCGTCGACCTTCTGCCAATCGATCGCCTGCGCGTCCGCCGGCAGCGTGAGGCCCGCGAGCACGAGCGGGATCGCCAGGGATGTGAATGCACGCATCTTACTACCTCCATGATGGGCTTGCAGCCCGTTACGCGTTTAAGCCCCTCATTTGCCGTCACGGCAGGACGCCGCGCGCGCGATGGTGCGGTCGCCCACCGCATCCAGGATGCGTGAACGCCCAAAACAGCGCGCGAATTTTCACCGAGAGAGATGCGGGGCCGACCATCCTGCCATCCATGCGCAACCGCCTCGGCATGCGAGTGCTGCGCAGAGCTTGGACGGAACCCGTCTGACGGGGAGCCTGCCTGTCCCCGGAGACCGGAATGTAGGATCGCTCATCCGGCTGCGCAAGACGGCGACAAGACCGTGCGATCGGCCGGCCGCCGGCCCCAAGCTGACGCAGATCCTGCGGCAGGACTTGGCGGGCCAGGACCAGCAGGTGCAGGAGAGCGTGGTCAGCACCGTCGAATTTCCCCCCGGCGCGGCCGCGCCGTGGCACCTGCATCCCGGCGCGCAGGAAATCCTCTACACCCTGGAGGGAAACCTGATCGTCGAAGTCGAGGGCAGGGAGCCCATTACGGTCAAGGCGGGCCAGTGCTCGATCATACCCGCCGATATCCCCTCATCTGGCGCGCAACGACAGCACCGCCGCGGGCGCGAAAGCCCTCGTCGTGCACAGCCGCAGCGCCAAGGAAAAGCCCCTCGTCGTTCCGGTGAAGAAAACGACCTGAGTGCATTCGTTCGGCCTGGGCTTCGTCGCGCTATGCCATCGCCTTCAAGCGCTGCAGGTCGTCCGCGGCCTCCTTGAGCAGCCAATCGCGCGCGCGTGTGATCTTCGGCAGCATTGCGGTCGCCTTGGGGCAGACGATCCAGTAGCACTTGGACAACGGCAGCGTCACGTCGAACGGGCGGACCAGGCGCCCGTTGATCAGGTCCCAGGCGGCGAGCGCGCTTCGCGCGAGCGCGATCCCCTGGCCGTCGATGGCAGCGTCGATCAGCATACTGGCCCGGTTCATGACCGGGCCGCGCGAGACGTCGGCGCCGGAAACGCCGGCCGCCTCCAGCCACCGCGGCCAGTCCGAACGCGCGTCGAGGTGCAGCAACGGGAATTTCGCCACGTCCGCCGGCTTGTTCAGGCCGCGCCGGCCGCCGGCGAGCTTGGGGCTGCACACCGGGAACAGCTCTTCGGCGCACAGGCGCTCGACATGCATGCCGGCCCAGCCGCCGTCGCCGTGGCGGACCGCGAGATCCACGTCCTCGCGCGCGAAGTCGACGTGATGCATGGTCGCGGAGACCCGCAGGTCGATGTCGGGATGGACCTCGGCGAACCGTCCCAATCGATGGACCAGCCATTTGGCGGCGAAATCCGGCGACGTGCTGATGGTGAGCGCGCCCGAGCTCTGGCGCTGCACCAGGCGCTCGGTGCCGAGCGCGATGCGGTCGAGCGCGTCGCGGACGACGACCAGATACTCGCGGCCCGCCTCGGTGATCACCAGCCGCTGGCGCTCGCGGTTGAACAGCTTGACGCCGAGCTCCTCCTCCAGCGCCTTCACCTGATGGCTGACGGCGCCTTGCGTCACGCACAATTCTTCTGCAGCGCGCGTAAAGCTCTCGTGCCGTGCCGCGGCCTCGAAGGCCTTCAGCGCATTGAGAGCGGGCAGGCGGCGGAGCATCGCTGCACCATCATGAGAAAATCTCAGGCAGGCTAGAGAAACGATGCTTTGCAGGCAATACGGTCCTGGCCGTATTGAGCCGGCTCCCCGGCCGAGGTGCACGCCCGGCTACGCGGTTCGGAGCCTTGCCAATGTCGAATCTCATCATTCACGGCTCGATCGGCTCGCGCTTCGCGCGCCCCGATGAAATCGGCGTCTCGCGTCGATCGGAAATATCGCCCACCCTGGCGATTGGCCTGGCGGCAACGATTCGCCAATGGATCGCGCGGGCCCGCCAGCGGCGAGCCCTCGCCGAAATGGCCGAGCTGAACGACCATCTCCTCAAGGACATCGGCCTGTCCAAGGACGAAGCCTTGCGCGAGGCGACGAAATGGTTCTGGCAAGGCCAGGAGCGCTACAAAGTCCAACGATGAGATCTGTCGAGGTCATGGCATTTGAGCATCATCGACTTTCACACCCATCACATTCCGGCGCGCTTCGAGGTGACGGCAGGGCAGGCGGCCCCGGCAAGCCAGCGTGCCCGCTGGGCAGCGCTTTCGCGCACGCTGGCCGACGAGGATCTTCTGTTGCAGGACATCCGCGCGGGCGACGTCGCCGCGCGCGTCGTCAACATACCGGCCTCGCTTGTCGCCGATGCGGAAGGCCGCGTGCCGCATGAGACCATCGTGGCGATGAACGACGAGGTCGCCGGGCTGGTGGCGCGCCATCCCGGTCGGATTCACGGTCTCGCCTCGGTCGATGCCTATGACGGCGACAGGTCCGCCCGCGAGGCCGAGCGCGCGGTGCGCGATCTCGGATTGCGCGGCCTGTTTGTCGACTGCGCGCGCGGCGACCTCATGATCGATGCGCCGCAGGCGCGGCCCACCCTCGAAGCTGCGGCCCAGCTCGGCGTGCCGGTGTTCGTGCATCCGGTGGCCCCGCAGCCGCTCACGCGCCAGATGGCGCCCTATGGCCTCGTCGGCACCCTGTTCGCGCGCGGCACGGTGAATGCGGCGTCGCTCATCGCCCTGGTCGAGGGCGACGTATTCGGGCAGTTGCCCGGCTTGCGCATCGTCGTGACGGCGCTCGCGTTCGGCGGCGTGGCGACTCTGGCGGCCCTGTCGCGCCAGAGCCTCCTGCCTTCCGGCACCGCGCAGGTGATGCGCCGGCACGTCCTCATCGACACGATGAACTTCCATCCCGTGCTAATTCGCGCCTCGGTCGACCTGTTGGGCGCCGCCAATGTGATGGCCGGCAGCGACTGGCCGATCAACGACGGGCCGATTCGCGACAGGCTGACCAGCGCCATGCAGCAGGCCGGTCTTTCGGCCGACGAGCAGGGTGCCGTCGCCGCAGGCACTTGCCGGCATCTCTTGGGCATCGGCTGAACGCGCGCCCGAACGACAGAGCCGCAGATCGCGCGATCATGAGAAATTCTCCGTCATGCCGTAGAAACGATGCTTTGCTACGCGGGCCCTGAATTGATTATGTGCCGCCCATCGGGCCTTTGAGGCAGCCGCCCGGTTCACAAAAGACGCTTCGTCCAAGCGCTGCTCCAACCCCCCTCGCGGGGAGAAGGAGCGCACTCGTGTGCGAGCGAAGCAAGACCCTCTCATCGTTCTCGCCGTCGTTGTCGTGTCCATTCAGCCCGATCGTGCGGGCGGCTGCGGCGCGGGTGACACCCGCCGGTGTGGTGCGGCTGCTTGCGTGTGCGGGCGGCGCGCTGGCGGCGGCCGGCTGGCTCGACGCGGACGCGATCGGATTTCTCATCGCGACCGTCTCGGGATCCTGCGCGTACGCGAGCCTTGCCGCCTGTGCGGCCGTCCGAGACAGCAATCCCCACGCCGGCGCTGCCGCGCAGCGCCGCCATGAAACCGAAGGAGAGACCTCACATGTCCCGATTACCCCGATCTATTTTGCTGGCTGCTAGCATCGCTCTGCTCGCGACCGTTCCATCGGTCGCCGGCGAGCAGCCGTGCAAGCCGCACCTGGCTCTCGAGAATGCCCAGCTGTCGGATGCGCAGGAGTTGGGGCGCACGTGGACGGCGATCCTCGGCGTCGACGCCTCGCGGTGCGCAGCGCCGGGCGGGAATTTCCAGGTCCGCTTCACCCGGCTCAAGGAGAATGCCCCCGACCTGACGTTCTCCGAAAGGTTCGCGTGGACGCAAGGGCGAACGGAAATCTCGCTGGAATTCTGGGCGGACGAATCCGTGCTCGACTACGCCGTCGATGCCGTCGCGCCCTGCACATGCCGGAATTGAGGTGGCCCATGCGGCACGATCGCATCGCGCGGCTCGATTTCATCGGGCTGCGCCTCCTGCACTGGCCGGGGGAGCTCATGCGCCTCGGTCGGGCGAAGCGGCGCGCATGGCGCGGCGAGGACAAGTGCCTGCAGGCGCTGGCCGAGCTCGACGACGATCGGCTGCACGATCTCAGCGAGGCCGGCCGAGAGCTGCGTCGCCAGGCCCGCCGGCAGCGAGCGCCGCTGAGGTTGGCTCGTGGAGCACGAACGTGAATGCGGATCGCGCCGCTTTCAGAGAGTGCCAGCCAAGCGGGGGCAGCTTCGACAGCTGCCCCGCATTCGGCAAACAGCCTATTTTGCAAACTTGAGCTTCAACGCGTCATAGTGAACGGCGTGACGAACCTGCGCGTTGTCGAACGCCGCGAGGCCGAACTCATAGGTGCGGTTCAGATCGTCGAACTGCACGTCGGTCTTGCTGCCGGTCACCAGCTTGCGCGCCATGACGGCGGTCCACTTTCCGCTTTTCCAGGCGATCGCCGTCGCGATGTCCCCCCGGTCGCCGGTAAAGGGTGCCACGAGGATCGAAGCCACTTCGTCGCCGGCCTTGAACTTGCTGTCGTCGAACGGGGCCTTGTCCTCGTCCTTCAGGTAGTAGGTGCCGCCTTTCCGGTTGGCCGGGGTGCCGCTCTTGTGCATGAGCTCGGGCTTGCCGTTGACCAGCTTGATGTCGGTGTAGCCGCCGCCGGTCCTGGCGTCGCTCTTGCGCCCGGCTTCCGGCGACTTGTCCTTGTCGTAGCGCGTGTGATCGAGGTACTGGTCGTCGACCTGCCCGATATAGCCGGTGCGGATCGACTTCATGTGCCACATGTCGCCGAACTCGCCCTCGCTCGCCGTATACTTGTTGCCGTAAGGCTTGCCGGTTTCGCCGGCGTGGCAGGCGGTCGTGCAGCCCTGCTGGCTGAAGCCCTTGATGGAGCCGCCGATGTTCCAGATCAGCGCGAACTTGTCTTCGTAATAGACGTTGTCGTCGCCACCTTTGTCGTTGGCATCCTTCAGTTTTGTCCAGCTGCCGTCCTTCTGCTTCTGGAAGGGAAACCGGCGCACCGATTTGGTCGGGTCGTCGTACTGCAGCAACATGTAGAGCATGTCGCCGGCATAGACTGCCTTGAGCGTCGCCGTGGTCTTGCCGCCCTTGAAATTCATGCCGCCCGAGAGCGGCACGCTCAGCGCCTTGGCCTTGCCCCACGCCGGATCGGCCGCACCGGCAGCGGGGTTGGGTGCCTTGGTCGCCTTGACGGCGGTGAGCGTATCCGCCGCCGACGCCGGCAGGGCGAACGCGGCGGCCGCCAACGCGGACGCAAACACTCCAAGCTTCGTCATGCGCATGATCCCCTCCTGTGGCAGTCTTGCCTGACTACCGGAGGTTCGGCCTACTCGCCTTGAGGTAGGTCAATGAACGGCTGGCGGTGGACGCCGTTCATCTCATCGGCTTCTGGCGCAGGGCGTCGATGGCGGCCTCCGCTTTGCGAATGAACCCGTCCTCCGTGAGATAGATCGGGTCGGACTTCGCGGCTGGCGGCGGCCTTCGGCCCCGTCGATGCAAGCCGATGCATGCGCGGAGCCGAAGGGCGCCGCACGTCGGAGCGCTCCCGATTTCATATTCACAATGTCAAACAGCCCACGCTTCGCCCTTCCTGGCGGTCGCTTTGCAACGTGCGCTGCGACCGTTTCGGGCCAGGCTTTGCGCTTTTGCTCCCTCGCACCTTGCGCAGGCATGAGGGAGCGGAGCGTCGCGAGACGCTGGTGCGGAACGCCGCACCATTGGCGTGCCATGACGCGGCACGCCAGGGACACCTAGCGAGGCGTCCCGCGCCCAGTGACGTAGGGCGCTCGCCTCGCGACGCTCCACCGCGGCGTCTTACGATCCACGGGCCCGACGCCAGACTCCTCCGGCATCACTCGCTGGGCATTGCTGCCCAGGCACGGGGTCGTAGTGCCCCGGGGCGGGATTCCGTGATCGCCCGAGTGCGAGGTGACTCAAACCTGCCCGCAGGCGCCGCTCCCGACTCCGCCTCCAGGTCCAATCCTCCGGAAGACGCCCTTGGGTGAGCCGGGATGCGAGGGATCATCTCATACTTCCGAGAACAAATCAAGAACAAAAGGTTCGGAAAACGAGAAAAGTCTATAACGCCTCCCTGAGGCCCCGGTCCCGATCAGGCCGCGCGCACCGTCGCCAGGAACTTCTCCACCTCGAGCCTCAGATGGTTGCTTTCGCCCGACAATGATTGCGCGGCGGCAAGCACCGCAGAGGACGCCGAGCCCGTCTCGCCGGCTCCGCGATTGACGTCGGTGATGTTGGTGGCGACTTGCATCGTGCCGGTGGACGCCTGCTGGACGTTGCGGGCAATCTCCTGCGTCGTGGCGCTTTGCTCTTCGACCGCCGCCGCAATCGTCGATGCGATATCGGAGATGCGGCCGATCGTACCGCTGATCTCCTTGATCGCCGTCACCGACTCGTTGGTGGCAGATTGCATCTCGGCGATCTGGCTACCGATTTCCCCGGTCGCCTTGGCGGTTTGCGCGGCCAGCGCCTTGACCTCCGAGGCCACCACCGCGAAACCGCGACCGGCCTCGCCCGCCCGCGCCGCCTCGATGGTCGCGTTGAGGGCCAGGAGGTTGGTCTGCTCGGCGATGGCGGTGATGAGCTTCACCACGTCGCCGATTCGACCCGCAGCCTTCGACAAGGCGGCGATGCGCGCGTCGGTCTTTTCGGCCTGTTTCACCGCTTCTCCGGCGATCTTGCTCGAACTCGTGCGCGTGGCGTGCGATTTCGTCGACCGAAGCGGTCAGTTCCTCGGTGGCACTGGCGACCGATTGGACGTTGGCGGATGCCTCCTCCGAGGCGCTTGCCACCATACCGGAGAGATGCTGCGTGGTTTCGGCGGTCTTGGTGAGCTTGCCGGCGGCCGCTTCCAATTCGGTCGATGCCCTGGATACCGTGCCGACGATGCCGCCGACCGCAGCCTCGAACGCGTCGGCGAGCGAGTGCATCGAAGCCTTGCGCTCGTCCGCGGCCTGGCGTTCGCTTGCCGCCCGCTGCTGCTCGATGTCGCGCACCCGCGCGCTCTGGTCGCGGAATAACTTTAGCGCGTCGTTGATGGCGCCGATCTCGTCCTTGCGCGCCATCGGCGGGAATTCCACATCGAGCCTGCCGTCATTGAGCTGCCGAAGGGCTCCTGCGATCCGCGTGAGCGGCCTCGAGACGCGGCTGCGCGAGATGACGTGAACCGTGATCGTCAATCCGAGCGCGACCGCGACCAGAAGGATGCCCAGAAGCAGTGACCGTTCCGCCGCAAAGAGGCGCTCGCCGAGATGGGCGGTCCCGGAGGCGATCGCGGCATCGCGAATTGCCACGATCGCATTGAGGCCGGGATTCGAAATGTCCGCCCATTCCTTGGCGGTCACTCCGGCAGGACCAGCGCCCACCAGGTTCTTGTAGACCTTGTCGCGCACGGGAACGTACTTGTCGAAGAACCGCTCCCGCGCGGTTGCGATCGCGGTCTCGATGGCGGCGGGGGCAGCACCCTTCGGGAACACCGCGCTGAGCTGTTCCCAGGCGAGGGTGGCGCGGGCGCGCCAGTCCGCAACCTCGAGGCGCTTCTCGGTTTCGAAGGGCTTGCCGAGACCGAGCAATGCGCGCTCGCGGCCGGCATACTCGCGCATCACCGCCGCCAGGCCCTTCATACCGTTCAGCGATGCGATCGTCGGATCGAGGGCCGACAGCCGACGGCCGGTGGCCTCCCACGCGTCGGTGAGGGCTTCGATCCCGCGCGTCAGCGTCGGATACCATTGCTGCTGCACGGCGGCATCGCGCTCGGAGCGGGGCCGCGCGATCATCTGGTCGGCCTTCTGGCGCAGGGCGTCGATGGCGGCGACGGCGGCCTCCGCTTTGCGGATGGACCCGTCCTCCGTGAGATAGGGGAGGCGCGACAGAATTGGCCATCCGGCGGACATCGCCTGGCGCATTTCCCCGCGCCGCGCCTTGATCGCGTCGGCAGCAGCGGAGGCAACGGGCGTCTCACCGTTCAGCGCGGTGTTGGTGAGGCCGCGCTCCAGCGTCAATCGCTCGATGGCGACGAGCAGAGAGTTGGCCGCGGCGTTGACCTCGGCGGCTGCCTGTGTCGAGCGATAATTCTCCCATGCGGCGTAGGTATTGCTCACCGCGAGAGCGATGAGCAGCGCGCCGAGAAGGCCGCCGAGCCCCGACAACAGGAGCCCGATCGAGTAGTGCTTTTGCATGGAAGGGTGCCTCCGGCACCATGTCCCGGGATAGGCATTTTCCCGTAAGCCCATTAATGGCTGGTTCGCATCACGGTGATCGACAGCGTCTTTTGATAGTTGACGGTAATATAACACCGAAACTGCCGCAGATCGGAGGCTTCGAATGGATCGGTGGGATCGAGGCGCAAAGTCATCCGGGAGGATATCGACCCAGCCGTCGATCCGGAATGGCAGGCCGGCGCCAGAACGACCGCCGGAAAGGGGCTCGCCGAGCGTCACGCCACCTTGAGGTAGCGCTCGTCGAGCGAGTAGCCGGAGCCGCGCACGGTGCGGATCGGGTCGGACTCGCGGCCGCGGTTGAGCGCCTTGCGCAGGCGGCCGACGTGCACGTCGACGGTGCGCTCGTCGATATAGACTTGGCTCGAATCACCCTGCAAAGGCTTGGTAAGCGATGCCGGTGAGCAAGGCGCCCCCTGTGGCCAAGAGAAGATACGCGGCGAAGACTTGCGGGCGCGCGATCCCGAAAACGGCGAGCGCGGCCGGGATGGAGGTGACGCCGCCGCCGACCAGAAACGCCATCGCGGCGCCGGGAGCCATGCCTTTGTCGATCAATCCCGCCACCAGCGGTAAGGCGGCGTTGCCGTTGAGGTAGCTCGGAACGCCGACCAGCGTCGCGCCGAGGATCGAGAGCAGGCTGCCGTCGCCGGCGATGCGGGTGACGAGGTCGCCCGGCACATAGGCCACTATCACGCTCTCGAGCAGGAACGCGAGCAGCAACCATTTGCCGAGGAACAGCGCGTTCTGGGCTGCCGATCTCCGGAAGGCCTCGCGGCGCGCGGGTTCACCCCACGCGCGCCACGCTACGGTGTTGGGGTTGCGGATCTTCGCTCCGGCACACCCGCCGTTTCCCGCGCCGTCGCGCAGCGCCGGGCCGACGAGCAGGCCCATGCATTGCAAGGCGAGAACGCCGAAGCCGCCCAGGAGGCCTACGCCGATGGCGGCAACGGTCTTGGCCACTGCGAATTGCACCCCGAGCACCCCCGCCGTGAGGAAAAACATCGAGGGGTCCATGAGCGGCGAGGCAAGCCAGAACGCCATCACGGGAGCGAGCGGCACGCCGCTCGCCAGCAACGCGGCGATGACGGGAATCACCCCGCACGAGCAAAACGGGGAGAGCGCGCCCATCAGGCTCGCGACGATGATCATGACCTCGACGCGGCCGGCGAAAGCGCGCGCGATGAGATGCTCCGCGCCGCTTGCCTTCGCGTAGGCGGTGAGCGCGATCGAGAGGGCGAAGAACGGCGCAACGCCGGCGACCGCCTTGGCGACGAACAGGGCCGAGGCTTGCGCCTGATGCGGAACGACGGCGACAAGCAGGGCGACGATGAGCGCGATTGCGGTCCAGGCCGGATCGAGCCGTGGCAGCGCCTTCTTGCGTATTTCGGTCAAGGCGTCTTGGAGAGACATAGAACTAATCCTCTAGGTTAATAGGCGCTTCAGGCCAAAAAAATTACGCAGCTTCCTCGAGGCCGGCGCAGCACTCCGCCTTCACATAGGCAAGCACGTCGTTGATGGCCTTGTAGTTAGAGGTGCAGATCACCTCGCGGCCGCGCCGCTCTTGTTCCATGAGGCCGGCCTTGGCGAGGGTCGCGAGATGGTGGGCGAGCGTCGTTGCAGGAATTCCGAGACGCTGTTGCAAGGTGCCGATATTAGCCCCCTCCCGGCCGGCGCGGACCAGAAGCTTGAAGAGACGAAGCCGGGTCCGGTTGCCGAGAGCCGCCAGAACATCGGCTGCTCTTTGCTCGGTGATGTCCTTGCGTGATGCCATAATGTAACTGTAGAACTAGTTATTTGGAAGTCAAGGCTGCCCGGTTCTTGCGGTTGGTCGGTTGTTAGGTGCCACGGCGCCCTTGTACGGACCAGTACCTCGATCCGGGTACTGGCTCAGACCAGTACCTGATGGCGATGCGGTTGGGCTCGCCCAATCGAGAAACGCAGCTATGCGGCGCGGACCGTGGTGAGAAAACGGGCCACTTCCAGTTTGAGCTTGTTGCCTTCCCTGGACAGTGCTTGCGCCGAGGACAGCACCTGGCTCGATGCCGAGCCGGTGTCGTTGGCGCCAGAAGTCACGCCGTCGATGTTGACGGCAACCTTCGATGTGCCCTGCGCAGCGAGGTGCACATTGCGTGCGATCTCTTGCGTTGCGGCGCCTTGTTCTTCGACGGCATGGGCGATGGTCGATGCGATCTGGGCGACGCGCGCGATCGTCGCGCCGATTTCCTTGATCGACGCTACCGAATCGTGCGTGGCCGTTTGCATTCCGGCGATTTGCGTTCCGATCTCGTCGGTGGCCTTGGCGGTCTGTGCCGCCAGAGCCTTGACTTCCTGCGCGACGACGGCGAAGCCGCGGCCCGCCTCGCCGGCGCGCGCGGCTTCGATCGTCGCGTTGAGCGCCAGCAGATTGGTCTGTTCCGCGATTGCCGTGATCAACTTCACCACGTCGCCGATTCGGCTCGCTGCCTGGGACAATGCCATGATGCGGCCGTCGGTCCGCTCTGCCTGGGCCACCGCCTCGCCGGCGATCGTGCTGGATTCCTGAACCTGCCGCGCGATCTCGCTAACCGACGTGGTCAGTTCTTCGGTGGCCGAGGCGACGGATTGAACATTGGTCGAGGCATCCTGCGATGCATTGGCTACGACCGCGGAGAGCTGTTGTGTCCTTTCGGCCGTATGCGTCAGGGTCGATGCCGCGGCTTCGAGCTCGGTCGAGGCTGATGAGACCATCTCGACGATGTTGCCCACGGCGGCGTCGAAGCGGTTGGCCAGCTCGGTCATTTCGAGCTTCCGGTTCGCAGCCGTCCGAGTCTCGACTTCCTTCTGTTCGGCTTCAAGCCTCTGCCGCTCGACCGCGTTGGACTTGAATATCTCGACGTTCCTGGCCATGACGCCGACTTCGTCGCCACGCGCGGCGTACGGCACCGGTGTGTCGAGTAGCCCGTCAGCGATCGCTTTCATCGCGCGCGCGAGGTGGAGAAGTTGCCGGGTGGCGTAGTGGGCGAGAACCAGCACCACCGGCAGGATAAGGACGAAGGCCAGCAATCCTTTGAGCAGCAGCGCGGTGATGAATTCTCGCTTGGCGTCGACCATGCTGGTCCGGTCGGCGAAGAACCCGATGGTCATGCCGTCGCCGGCATCGCTTTGAAGATGCACGAATTGGGCCGTATAGGGAATCCCGTTCACCTCGGATTCCGCCGAAGGCGCAGTGCCCTGTTTGGCCCCACTGATGAGCTCGGGCGCGATCGAAACCACAATACCCTTCGCGAAGGTCGACGCTGTCACCTTGCCGCCCGCGACGAAGACAATCTCGAGCCCGGTCTTCTTTCTCAGCTCGCCTGCGGTTTCTGCCTTGAAATATGATCCAACCTTCAGCGTCCCGATGACCTGGCCGTCAATGCGGATCGGGCGCACACTGTCTTCGGCCGCCTCTCCGCTGGTTGGCGAAACCGTCAAGCCGCCGGCGACTTGGCCCATCAGGGCACTCTTGATCTGCGGAAGCTGGCTCTTGTCGTCGCCTTTCTTCGCGGGATTGTGCCCGCGCATCACGATCACGCCCTTCGCATCGGTGACCTCCAGCGTTGCAACAGTTGGGTCTGCGGCCTTGAGTGCCTTGAACTCCCTGACAAATGTCGCCTCGAGTGAGGCGGGGTCGCCGGCCTTCACGACGGCGATGACCTCCCGGTGACGCGCCAGGAAATCCGAATAAACAGCCATACGCGAGCGGACGTCCTTGAGTGTTTCAAGTCCTTCCTTGATGGCGCTGGACATCTGCTGGCGGTGCGACTGGTCGCTGATTGCGCTCATGGCAAAAAACGATACCGTCCCGGCGACCGCGAGCCCGGCTGCGAAAATTGCGGCCGCAGCAAAACTGGCCTTCGCCTTGAGCGATTGCAGAGAGCGGATCATTGATTTTCCCCCGGGGCGTCCGCCACCGGATTTAACCAAATACAGTTACTGTCACGTAAAACTGTCCTCTGATCTAAATTAACGCGTGCAATCAACAACATGCGGGCACCTTGCGCTTGAACGGCAGTGCATCCACAGGGTACCCCCGGTGAGCAGCCCGCCGCCTGACATGGAGCATGCAGTCTCGCCGGTTTGCGAGGACGCTGCGGGCGATGCCCGAGGGGTCTTCGTGTGGTCGGGCGAACGGGCGAGCCGGCCGGGAGTCTCGCCGCGCACGGGCCGCGTTGACCGGTCCTCAATCGCGCGGGTCGATGGGCCGTTTCCACGGGCGGGTAACGATGCGGCGTACTGAACGCAAAACAGCGCCGCCGTTGCGTTGCATCAATGCGGGCCTCTGTCCGATCGCCTATGCACGAGCGAATCGGACGCCATTCACGTCAGCGACGCGGCTGACGCGACCTAGCGCGAGGAGGCTTCTCGATGAAACTCACGCGGCGCTCTTTCATCCAGGTGTCGGCTGGATCGGGTGGCTTGCTGGCCGCCGGAATCCCGCTGGCGTTCGCGAAGCCCGCCACCAATGCGATGGCGCGGCGCAAGGCGAAGCCGGCCGGCCCTGCCAAGGGCGAGTGGGTATCGACCGCGTGCCAAGGCTGCACCCAATGGTGCGCGATCCAGGTCTTTGTCCAGGAGGGACGCGCCGTGCGCGTGCGCGGCAATCCCTTGAGCCAGACCAACCACGGCTACGTCTGCCCGCGCGGTCACCTGATTCCGCAACAGACCTACGATCCGGACCGCATCAAGGTACCGATGCGGCGGACCAATCCGCTCAAGGGGCGCGGCGTCGATCCGAAATTCGTGCCGATGAGCTGGGACGAGGCGCTCGATCTGGTCGCCGACAAGATGATGGAGCTGCGGCGGAACAACGAGGCGCACAAGCTCACGTACATCCGCGGCCGCTACTCCTCGACCTCCACCGAGCTGTTGTATGGGACACTGCCGAAGGTCTACGGCACCACCAACTACTTCTCGCACAGCGCGATCTGCGCCGAAGCCGAGAAGATGGGCCCCGGCCTCACCCAGGGCTTCTTCGGCTATCGCGACTACGATCTCGCCAACACGCAGTGCCTGGTGACCTGGGGCACCGATCCGCTCGCCTCCAACCGGATGGTGCCCAACACGATCCATCGCTTCGGCGAGATCCTCGCGCGCGGCACCGTCATCGCGGTCGACCCCCGACTGTCGAACGCCGCCGCCAAGGCGCAGGAATGGCTGCCGATCAAGCCCGGCACCGACGGCGCGCTGGCCGGGGCGATTGCCCATGTGCTGATGACCGAGGGTCTGTGGAACAAGGAATTCGTCGGGGACTTTGCGGACGGCCGGAACCGTTTCGTCGCCGGCGAGACCGTCGATGAGGCCACCTTCGCGGAGAAGGAGACGTTCGGCTTGGTCAAGTGGTGGAACCTCGAGCTCAAGGACCGCACGCCGGCCTGGGCCGAGAAGGAGACGCTGATCCCGACCGCGCAGACGATCCGTGTCGCGCGAGCCATGGGCAAGTCTGCGCCGAAAGTGGCGGTCTGGATGGGTCCCGGCGTCGCCATGAACCCGCGCGGCACCTACGCGGCGATGGCGGTGCATGCCCTCAACGGCCTCCTCGGCTCGATCGACGTCGAGGGCGGCACGTTGCAGAGTTCCAGCGTTCCGATTGCGTCCTTCCCGAAATCCGACGCCTATCTCGACGAGATCGCCAAAGGCGCCGGCAAGTTCAAGAAGATTGACGGGCGCGGCGCCAAGGACATGCCGGCGATGATGAACGCGCGTCCCGGCAGCGGCGTGGTCACGAACAACATCGCCAATGGGATGCTCAAGGATCCGGGCGCCGTGAAGGTGCTCATCTCATCCTGGAGCAACTTCAACTTCTCCTGCACCGATCCAACGCGTTGGGACAAGGCGCTCGCGGCCGTGCCCTTCTTCGTCCACATGGTGACGAACGCGTCGGAGATGACGCAATTCGCCGACGTCGTGCTGCCCGCCACCTTCAACACCACCGAGGGCATGTCGGTTATCACCAACATGGGCAACCTGCACGGCTACGCGACGATCCAGCAGCCGGTTGGCAAGCGGCTGTGGGACGTGAAGCAGGAAGAGACCGAAGTGATGTGGCTTCTCGCCGAGAAGCTGCGCCGGAAGGGCTTCCCCAACCTGTTCGATTACTTTGCGAAGGAGTTCAAGGATCCGGAAACCGGCAAGACGCCCGACAACGAAACCGAGTTCGCCGAGATCGCCGCCAAGATCTCGAGCGCGCCCCTGTGGATGCCGAAGGAACCGCTGAAGGGCGACAAGGTCGAGGGCTGGGCCGACTTCCGCCGGAAGGGCATGTACAGCGGCCCGAAATACAGCTTCAAGAAAGGCTGGGGCGGAAAGTTCGCAACCGCCACGAAGAAATTCGAGTTCTACAGCGAGACCCTGAAGAAGGGCCTCGTCGAGCACGCGACCAAGCATGAGTCGACAGTCGACGACGTTCTCGCGGTCAGCGGCTACGTGGCGCGCGGCGATCTCGCCTTCGTTCCGCACTATGAGCCGCCCAAGCGCCACGGCAGCGTGACGGAGTATCCGTTCGATTTCATCGACTACAAGTCCCGCCTCAACCGCGAGGGCCGTTCGGCCAATCTGCCCTGGTACCAGGAGTTCAAGAAAGTCGACCCCGGCGACGTCTCCTGGGACGATGTGCTCAAGATGAACCCGGTGGACGGCGCGAAGCTCGGCCTGAAGACCGGCGATCACGTCCGCGTATCCTCGCCCGCCGGCGCGATCGTGACCAAGCTCAAGCTGTGGGAGGGGGTCCGGCCCGGCACGGTCACCAAATGCTACGGCCAGGGCCATTGGGCCTATGGGCGCTTTGCGGCGCTGAGCTATGCCAAGGCGACGCCGCGAGGCGGCAACAACAACGAAATCCTGGTCGACGACTACGACCGCCTGAGCGGGGCGACCGCCCGCAACGGCGGCTTCACGGGCGTCAAGGTCGAGAAGGCGTGAAGCTCGCAGCTGAAGGAGAACCAAGATGGCAAGACTCGGAATGGTCATCGACCTCGAGCGTTGCGTCGGCTGCGGCGCCTGCGCGTTCGCCTGCAAGGCCGAGAACAACACCCGCACCCGCGGCAACGGCCAGAGCTTCAACTGGGCCGATTTCGTAATGCAGACGGAAGGGACGTTCCCGAACGTCACGCACCGGGTGATGCCGGTGCTGTGCAACCACTGCACCGATGCGCCGTGCGTCAAGGCCTGCCCGGTCTCCCCGAAGGCGATGTACAAGACGCCCGAGGGCATCACGATGCACGACAGCGCACTCTGCATCGGCTGCCGCATGTGCCAGAACGCTTGCCCATACAGCGCCCTGGAGCTCAATGAGACGAGTCTCGCCGGCGAAACCTACAGCGTGATCAGCTTCAACGCGCAGGGGGCCGAGACTCAGCCGCAATGGAGCGATGCTTCGGTGCTCATCCCAGGCTGCACGGCCTCGGGAGCCGAAACCGCAAAAGCCGCGGGCGCGACGGCGCCCGCGATGAACCAGTTCGTACCGGGCGATGTCCAGTCCATTCGCAAGGCGGGGATCGTCGAGAAATGCACCTTCTGCTATCACCGCGTCAGCACCGGCCTGCAGCCCGCCTGCGTCGAAGCCTGCCCGGCGAAAGCGCGAATTTTCGGCGACCAGGACGATCCGAAATCGGAGATCGCCAAGGTCCTCAAGGCGCAGAAGTCGTTCCGCCTCAAGGAGGAGAAAGGCACGAAGCCGAACGTCCATTATGTCGGCAAGTACAGCGCCCGCGCCTGAGCGGACGGCCAACCAGGGGCAGGCACGCGGCTCCTTTCGGGAATTGCGGATGACCGACGACCGGGCCGCCGCGCGCGAAACCTTCTGCCGTCTGCTGGCGGCCTGCTACTACGAGATCGGTCCGGAGTTTGCCGAAGAACGGGTTTTCCAGGCCCTGCGCGATGCCGCAAGCCGGATCGACTCTGAGCTGGCGGCGCACGCGTGTCGCCTCGCCGAGGCATTCGCCGGTGCAGGAACAGAGAGCCTCCTCGTCGACTACACCAGGCTCTTCCTCGGGCCGACCGACGCTCTCGCCAGGCCGTATGGCTCGGTTTGGATGGGCGGTGACCGGAGCCTGATGCGGGATTCCACGATGGCTGTCTTGGCGCTCTACCGGGAGGGCGAGTTCGAGCTCGACGAGAGCTTCCGCGAGCCGCCCGATCACGTGGCGGCGGAGCTGGAGTTCCTCTATTTGCTCCTCTTCCGGGAAAACCAGGCGCAGCGGATCGGCCGGCGCGACGAGCTTGAGGCCATCGCCGATCTCCGCCGCCGTTTTCTCCGCGAGCACCTCGGCGCTTGGATTGCGCCGTTCACGGCGACCATCGGGGCCGGCGCGCAGACCGCCTTCTATCGTGAGCTGGCGAAGCTCACCGACCGATTTGTCGCCATGGAAGCGCAGTCGCTATCGTGATAGGACCGGCCTGATCGCACACGTGAGGCCAGGATGGGCGTTTCATCGGATGCTCCGACCGCTCACGCGACTCGGCCTATTGTCGAGCGTCTGAACCGGGAGTGCTTCTGCATCACGCTCGATCGCGGCGTGCTGCGAGAGGCGCTCGAACGGGAGGTCGAAGACACGGAGTTCTTCGCGACGCTTTCCCGGACGCACCCGCATCTGTTTGCCACCGCTCCGCTGTTCCTGGGGCAAGCCGATCTCGACGAGATGCTGAGGGTCGTCCGCGCCATCGAGGCGGCGGCCAGATTGCCGGCCTATCGGGACGCAGTGCTGTCCTGGGCTCCCGCCACCGCACACCACGATCTTGGCCCACGCGGCGCTTTCATGGGCTACGACTTTCATCTCGCGGCGACCGGGCCCAAGCTGATCGAAGTGAACACCAACGCCGGCGGGGCGTTCCTGAACGCGCTGCTCGTGAGGGCGCAACGCGCTTGTTGCGAAGAAGTCGACGTGGCCCTGAGAAAATCCGGGATCGATGATTTCGACGCCGTCGTCCTGCGCATGTTCCTGCATGAGTGGACGCTGCAAGGGAGGGCAGGGACTCCGCGACGGGTCGCGATCGTCGACGATGAGCCGCAGGAGCAATTTCTCTACCCGGAGTTTCTTCTGGCGCAGCGTTTCTTCCTGAAGCAGGGAATCGAGGCTGTCATCGTCGACGCCCGTCAGCTCGTCCATCAAGACGGACGCCTGATGGTTGGCGGCCTCCCGATCGACCTCGTCTACAACCGGCTGGTCGACTTCCCGCTCGATCGTCCCGAGCACGACGCGCTGCGTGTCGCCTACGTCAAAGGGTCCTCCGTCGTCACGCCGAACCCGCACATCCACGCCCTTTACGCGGACAAGCGAAATCTGATCCTGCTGACCGACCAGTCCGCGCTGCGCTCATGGGGAATGCCCGAGGAGATGGTCGCTGACCTCGGCGGGATCCCGCGGACGGTGCCCGTGACCCCGGAGAATGCGCCGGAGCTTTGGGACGCCAGGAAGAAGCTGTTTTTCAAGCCGTCGGGCGGTTACGGCAGCAAGGCGGTCTATCGCGGCGACAAGGTGACGAAGGGCGTCTGGCAGGACGTCGTTCGAGGCGGATACGTGGCGCAGGAGTTTGCCCCGCCGGGCGAGCGCATGATTGGGACTTCCGAAGCACGCAAGGCCGACGTCCGGCTCTATATCTACGACGGACAGCTGCTGCTCGCCGCGGCGCGCCTCTACCAGGGCCAGACCACGAACTTCAGAACGCCCGGCGGCGGGTTTGCGCCCGTGTTCGCGCTGTAGAACAGCAGTCACTGCCTACCTGTAACGTTTCCGCTTCGCTCTCCGTCTAACAGATCAGGGAAGCAAGCGATCGCACGATGCGCGTGCCCCTCGCCGATAAGGGCCATGACGAATTCCACCCGACCCGAACCCATGGCTATCCAGCCGAATATTCCTGCGCCTTGAAGGTCAGGTGCCGCACGCCCTCGGGAGCGTCGGCGATCTTTCGGATGCCGGCCCAGGTCTGCTTGTAGTTGGGGATGATGAATTCGTTCACACCGGGCGAGACGACATTGCCCTGCACGCCGGTCGGGTAGGCGAACAGCATGAACGTCTGCTTTCGCTTCGCCGACGGTGTCGGATACGCGATCGCCTGGGTGGAGCCGTTGTCATTGTAGATTTCCACCAAGTCGCCGGCGTTGACATTGAGCTCTGCCATGTCCTGCGGATTCATCTCGATGAACGGATACGGCCAGCGATCCATCACGAAATCGTTCTGCTGGTCGAGATAGGCATTCTGCCAGACGTGGTTGGTGCGGCCGTTGTTGATGAGGTACGGCCATTTGTTCTTTTCAGCTTCCTTTCCCTCGGCCTGGAGGCCGCGCCATTGCGTCTCCATGAAAGTGGCCTTGCCGTCCTTGCCCCCGAACTTGCCGTCAGTGTAGAGGCGCTTCGTTCCGACGATCTTGCCATCCTGGAATCCCGTTGCAGGCTCCTGGAAGCCGTTGGTGCCCATGGCCCTGAGCCGAGCAT
The DNA here is from genome assembly GCA_963777755.1 of uncultured Alphaproteobacteria bacterium. Lineage (GTDB taxonomy): Bacteria > Pseudomonadota > Alphaproteobacteria > Rhizobiales > Xanthobacteraceae > DATFWC01. The sequence continues at coordinate 244,586 of CAVZSC010000030.1, read as the reverse complement.
AGGTGACGAACTCGCCGCCCTTCTCGTGCTTGGCGTAGCCATCCGTGAAGGCGTCTTCTTCGGTCTTCCAGTCGAACCCCTTGAACTGATCGGCGAGCTGGCTCTTGCCCTGCTCGCGAAAGACGCGCTCCATGTGATTGGCGATGCGTGCCGCGATGAGGCAATCGGGCATCGCCTGGCCGGGCGGATCCATATAGCGCTCGGTCAGCCGCATACGGCGCTCGCCGTTCATGGAGGTGAGGTTTGCTTCGCCGGAGGTCGCCGCCGGCAGCCAGACATGGCAGGCTTCGCCGATCTTCGTCGGTACGATGTCGACGTCGACCGCAAACAAGCCGCCATTCTTGATCGCTGCCACGATTGCGTTGACCAGCCCGGCGCGATCGCCATAGGGCACGGCCGACATGGCATCCTTCACCACATCGGTGCGCTTCTTGTAAGCCTGCTTGAACTTCAAGGCGTTCAGCGTCGTCTTGTAGTGATCGCAGCCCCAGATGTGGTGCACGCCGCCTTTGCCCTCGATCAGCAGCTTGTCGACATAGGCCGCGGGGCGTCCGACATGGGCATCGGACGGCCGCGAATAGCCTTCCTGGTGACCGCCCATGCGCACGCAGCCGCCGCCGGGCCGGCCGACATTCCCGGTCGCCAGCGCGACATTCACCAGCGCGCCGTTGGTGCGGTAGTTGTCATTGCCCCAGATCAGGCCCTTCTCGTAGGCGAACATCGTCCGCCGCCGGGCACCGCCGGCCTTCGGCTGAGCGATCCACTCGGCGGACTGCCGAATTTGATCGACGGTGAGGCCGGTGATCCTCGCCGCTTCCTCCAGGCTCGTCTTGTTCGCCGCCACGGCCTTGTCGAAATCCTTGGTGGAAGCAGCGATGAACGCCTTGTCGGTCCAGCCCTTGTCGTTGACGTAGGTGAGCCATGCATTGAAGAGCGCCAGATCGGTGCCGGGGTTGATGGCGAGATGCATCACCCGATCTTTGCCGGCCTCGACCTCGCACGCATTCACCGTGACGGTGCGGCGTGGATCGACGACGACGGCGCGTGCTCGTTCCACGGGCTCGGATCCGAATTCAGCCCTCTTCTTGTCCATGGAAGTGCCGCGCAGGTTCGGCACCCAATGGTTCAGGAAATAGTTGGTCTGAGTCTCCAACGCATTGGTGCCGACCGCAACAATCGTGTCGGCAAGCTCCGCGTCCTCGTAGCAGTTGTGCAACTCGCCGACGCCCATGTCGCGTGTGGCGTGGACTTCCGAATTGTAGGCGGGGCGATTGTGGATCCGGATGTTCTTCACCTTCATGGCGCCGAAATAAAGCTTCCCGGTACCCCAGGTGTTCTCGTAACCCCCGCCGGCGCCGCCGTGATCGAACGCGGAGACGAACACGCCGTCTTCGCCCATGTCGTTGATCACTGCGACGGTCACGCGCGCGACCAGGTCGAGCGCGTCATTCCAGCTGGTCGGCTGCATCTGGCCGTAACGCCAGACCATCGGATCGGTGAGGCGCTGCAGCTGCGTGTTGCGCGCGCGCGAGTAGCTCATCTCCGCCATGCGTGCCCCGCGGATCGAGCCGAGGCCAGAATTCACCACACAGTCCTTGTCCGGCTTGATCACGATGTGCACGTCTTCGCCGTTCTGGCGCACGATGTTGTACATCGACGGCGAATACCAGGCGGTGGTCTCCGCTCCCTGCTGCCTGGTCAGATCGGCGCCGAACTTGTTTTGTTGCGGGGCGGTGCCGCCCTGCTTGTTGATCGACCAGGTGTATGCCTTATAGCCGCAGCCGACGATGCAGTAGTGGCAGGTGACATTGAATTCCTTGGCGTCCGCCGGGACGATCGGAAGGCGATCGACTTGTCGCTTGTAGGCCATCGCATCCTCCCTCAGAGCACGTTGGAAAGCCGGCCGTACAGAAGCTCGTCGAGGCCTTCGGCGTAGATGTCGCCGTTGGCGTCGATTCGGAGCGTGTATTGCGCAACGTTCTGAGTCGCCTGGCCCCAGATCTGCTGGCCGCCGGCTTCGCAATCAAAACGCGAATAGTGCCCGGGGCAATTGAGCGTCCGATCCCCTTTGCTGTAGACGAGCGGAAAACCCTTGTGCGGACAGATCGTGGAGAATGCCACGATGTCTCCGTCGGGACCGGCGCCACCGGGCACGCGCTTGCCGAGCTTGAGCAGGACGCCGGGAGCATCCTTGTCAGGATACGAGACGTCGACCGGCTCGTTCACCTTGAGGTCGCGCGTGTTTCCGATCCGGTTGGAAGGGTAGTCGACGCGGGCAGGAGCGGGCGCTGATTTCGCCTCGGGGATTGCAAGGGTTGCAGCGGCCGCTCCTGCAGCGGCGATGCTTGCGCCTGTCAGAAATCTGCGTCGACCGACGTCAACGAGTGCCTTGCAGCGCTCCATCGGAGTCCCTCCCTCTTGTTGGCCAACTCTCCTTGGTCAGCCAGCCATTGTGAGCTTCGGCCCGCTTGGATGCAGGACGCTTGATCCGGTGGTCATAAGTCCGCTATATGGCTATGTAACAATATGTCGAGACTTCTAGAATCATCCTAGCGTAGATGGGTTTCCTTGTCACTCGTATTTCTCATCGGCAGTTTGGGCGCTGGTGAAGCCACCTAGAGAGACACTCATGCGCAAGGGAATGCTTGCAGTCGTCGGCCATGCCGGGCCCGTGTCGGGCGGGAGCACTATGTCGGCACCCCACGCGCTGGCCGCGCTGGCGGCGCTGGGACAGCCGACGCGACTGGAGATCGTCCGACTGCTGATGCGGCGAGAGCCCGAGGGACTGCCCGCCGGCGCGCTCGCCGATGCGATCGGCTGCCCCCACAACACGCTGTCGACCCACCTTGCCATCCTGGCCCGGTCGGGACTGGTCCGTGGTGCACGGGACGGGCGCTCGATCATTTATCGCGCCGATGTCGAGGGCATGCGGGCCCTGGTGGCGTTTCTGGTGACGGATTGCTGCGAGGGGCACCCGGAGCTTTGCGACCTTCAGGATGCGCTGGGAGGAAGGAAGAGTTGCGGGACCGCGTCCAAGAGCAGCCAATCGAGGAAATGATCCATGCCCAACGATGCCAACCACGCGCCGCTCAACGTGCTCTTCCTGTGCACCGGCAATTCGGCCCGCTCGATCATGGCGGAGGCGATCCTGAGCCGCGAGGGATGGGGGAAGTTCAACGCTTTCTCTGCGGGAAGCCAGCCGAAGGGCGAAGTGCATCCCTATGCGCTTGATCTCCTCCGCAAGCTGAATTTCGACGTCAGCCGGTTTCGTTCCAAGAGCTGGAACGAGTTCGCGCAGCCCGGCGCACCCAAGCTCGATTTCGTCTTCACCGTCTGCGACAACGCAGCGGCGGAAAGCTGCCCATTGTGGCCGGGCCAGCCGATGACCGCGCACTGGGGCATTCCCGATCCGGCCGCGGCAACCGGCAACGAGGCAGAAGTTCGTCTCGCCTTCGCGGACGCGTTTCGGATGCTCAACAACCGCATCTCGATCTTCATCAATCTGCCGCTTCGGTCCCTCGATATGCTTGCATTGCAAAAACGGCTCGACGCGATCGGCAAGAGCACGGATGCGGGCAACAAGCCCGCCTCGGCCGCCTGATGAGCGACGTGTCCGTTGCGTTATCGCGGCGCCTGCTCGCCGAGGGCCTCGGCACTGCCATCCTGGTCGCGACCGTGGTCGGCTCGGGCATCATGGCGGAGCGCCTGGCCGGAGGAAATCAGGCGATCGCACTGCTCGGCAACACCATTCCGACAGGCGCGATCCTCGTCGTCATCATCACGATTCTCGGGCCCATCTCAGGGGCGCATCTCAATCCCGCCGTCACGGCCGTATTTGCGGTGCGCGGCGACATGGCTTGGAGTGATTTCAGCCCCTACGTTCTGGCCCAGTGTGTGGGCGGCATCGCCGGAACGGTCATCGCACACCTCATGTTCGATCTTGCGCCATTGGCCATCGGCACGACGGTGCGGAGCGGCCTGTCGCAATGGTTTGCCGAAGCGGTGGCCACATTTACGCTGGTGCTGACGATCCTCGGCGGGCTGAGGTATGCGCGCCCGGCAATTCCCTGGCTCGTGGGGCTAACCATTACGGCGGCCTATTGGTTCACGGCATCGACCTCGTTCGCCAATCCCGCCGTCACGCTGGCGCGTGGCTTCACGACGACATTCGCAGGGATTGCCATGAACCACGTTCCGGCATTCATCGTGGCGCAGTTGATCGGGGCGGCAATCGGGGCCCTCGTGTCCTCGGTCCTGTTTCGTCCGGCGACTCTCGCCTCTGCGGAGCACCGCTCGGTCGGCCAGGTCTATTCCGAATAGGCGTTGGCAATTGCATTCCAACCGGGAGCGCAACCAACAACCTGCTCGTCACCGGCAGCTTTGGAGGGATGCCTGCATCGGCCGTCGTGAACCTCACGCCACCTTGAGGTAGCGCTCGTCGAGCGAGTAGCCGGAGCCGCGCACGGTGCGGATCGGGTCGGACTCGCGGCCGCGGTTGAGCGCCTTGCGCAGGCGGCCGACATGGACGTCCACGGTGCGCTCGTCGATATAGACTTCGCGGCCCCACACCCCGTCGAGCAGCTGCTCGCGCGAGAACACCCGGCCGGGGCTCTGCATGAGGAATTCGAGCAGGCGGAACTCGGTCGGCCCGAGGGGAATCTCGCGGCCTCCACGCGACACCCGCCGGCGCTCGCGGTCGAGCTCGATGTCGCCGGCCTTGAGCACGGCGGCGATGCGCTCCGGATTGGCTCGCCGCAGGAGCGCGCCGATGCGGGCGATCAGCTCGGGCAGCGAGAACGGCTTGACGATATAGTCGTCGGCACCGGTGGCGAGCCCACGCACGCGCTCGCCCTCCTCGCCGCGCGCGGTCAGCATGATGATCGGGAGCCGCGCGGTGGCGACGCGGGCGCGCAGCCGGCGGCACAGCTCGATGCCCGACAGGCCCGGCAGCATCCAGTCGAGCACCACCAGGTCGGGCGGATTCTCGCTCAGCCTTATCTCCGCCTCGTCGCCGCGCGCGACGGTCTCGACCACGTAGCCTTCGGCTTCCAGATTGTAGCGCAGCAGCAGCGTCAACGGCTCTTCATCTTCGACGATCAGGACTCGGGCGGTCATGTCGCGTCGGCTCCTCGTCTAGGTTCACCCGCGCATCGGCACCGGCGCGATGTTGGTCGTCTCGCCCTTGGGGCGCTCATCGACGATCGGGCGGCCTTCCACCATGTACCACACCGTCTCGGCGATGTTGGTCGCGTGGTCGCCCATGCGCTCGATGTTCTTGGCGCAGAACAGCAGGTGGGTGCAGAACGTGATGTTGCGGGGATCCTCCATCATGTAGGTAAGCAGCTCGCGGAACAGCGAGGTGTACATGGCGTCGATCTTGTCGTCGCCCTTCCACACCGCGATCGCCTTGGGGGTGTCCCGCTGCGCGTAGCTGTCGAGCACCTGCTTGAGCTGGGCGAGCACCAGCTCGGCGAAATGCTCGACCCCGCGGATCAGCTTCTGCGGCGGGAAATCGCCGTTAAGCGCGACCACGCGCTTGGCGATGTTCTTGGCGAGGTCGCCGACGCGCTCGAGATCGTTGGAGACCCGCATGGCGGCGACGATGTCGCGCAAGTCGACCGCCATCGGCTGGCGCCGCGCGATGGTCAGGATCGCCTTCTCCTCGATCTCGCGCTGCAAGGCGTCGGTGGCCATGTCCGCCGCCATCACCCGCTGGGCCAGGGCGGCGTCGCGCTTGACCAGCGCATCGACGGCGTCGGCGATCTCCTTCTCGGCGAGGCCGCCCATCTCGGCGACCTTGCGGGTAATGTCCTGCAGATCGGCGTCGAAGGCCTTGGCGGTGTGTTCGGACATCGTGGTCATTCTCCGCGCTCGTATCCGGCCCGCAGCTTCAGCCGAAGCGGCCGGTGATGTAGTCCTGGGTGCGCCGGTCGCCCGGCGAGGTGAACATCTTGCTGGTCGTATCGAATTCGATGAGCTCGCCGAGATACATGAAGGCGGTGAAATCCGACACCCGGGCCGCCTGTTGCATGTTGTGGGTGACGATGACGATCGTGTAGTCGGCCTTGAGCTCGTCGATCAGCTCCTCGATCTTGGCGGTGGAGATCGGGTCGAGCGCCGAGCACGGCTCGTCGAACAGGATCACCTCCGGACGGACCGCGACGGTGCGCGCGATGCACAGGCGCTGCTGCTGGCCGCCGGACAGGCTCAGGCCGCTGGCGTTGAGCTTGTCCTTGACCTCGTTCCACAATGCCGCGCGCGCCAGCGCCTGCTCGACGCGCTCGTCGAGTTCGGCGCGCGACATCCGCTCGTACAGCCGGATGCCGAAGGCGATGTTCTCATAGATGGTCATCGGGAACGGCGTCGGCTTCTGGAACACCATCCCGATTCGGGCGCGCAGCAGGTTGAGGTCCTGCTTGGGAGACAGGATTTCCTCTTCGTCGAACACCACGTGGCCTTCGGCGCGCTGATTGGGATAGAGGTCGTACATGCGGTTGAGCACGCGCAGGAGGGTCGACTTGCCGCAGCCCGACGGGCCGATGAACGCCGTCACCTTGTTCTGATAGAGCGGAAGGGTGATCGACTTGAGCGCCTTGGCGTCGCCGTAGAAGAAATCAAGGTTGCGGATCGACACCTTTGGCTTGAGGCCGTCGGTATCGACGGGGGCATGGGTCACCGTGGGAGCGGCGACGGCCGGTGGAGAAACCGAAGCGACGTTCATGACGTTTTTCTCTGGGCTGAAAGCGCACGCGCCGCGATCGAGAGCGCGAGCACAGTGAAGGTGATGATGAGGGCGCCGGTCCAGGCGAGCTTCTGCCAATCCTTGTAGGGGCTCAGCGCGAACTGGAAGATCACGACCGGAAGGCTCGCCACCGGTGCGTTCAGGTTGAGGCTCCAGAACTGGTTGTTGAGCGCGGTGAACAGGAGCGGCGCGGTCTCGCCACTGATGCGCGCGACCGCCAGCAGGACGCCGGTCACCATGCCGGCCCTGGCGGCGCGATAGGCGATCCGCAAAATCATCAGCGCGCGCGGCAGGCCGATCGACGCGGCCGCCTCGCGCAAGGTGTCCGGCACCAGGATGAGCATGTCCTCGGTCGTGCGCACGACCACCGGGATGACGATCACGGCGAGTGCTACGGCGCCCGCGTAGCCGGAAAAATGCCCCATCGGGGCGACCATCACCTCGTAGATGAACAGGCCGACCACGATCGAGGGCGCGCTCAGCAGGATGTCGTTGATGAAACGGACGACGCTGCTGAGGCGATCATGACGCCCGTATTCCGCCATGTAGGTGCCGGCCAGCATGCCGATCGGGGTGCCGATCACGACCGCCAGAAGCGTGAGCACAAGGCTGCCGATGATCGGGTTCAGCAGGCCGCCGTCGGCGCCGGGCGGCGGCGTCATCTCGGTGAACACCTTGAGCGACAGGCCACTGAAGCCTTCCCACAGCAGCACGCCAAGGATGAGGATCAGCCAGCCGAGCCCGAACGCCGTCGCCGCGAGCGACAGCGCCATGGCGATAATGCTGCGACGCCGGCGGCCGGAATAGAGTGAAGAGATCCGTGCCATGGTCAATTCCCGAGCCGCCGCTCGACCCGCATCAGCATGTAGCGTGCGGCGGCCAGCACGATGAACGTGATGACGAACAGGATCAGGCCAAGCAAGATCAGCGACGACGTGTAGAGGTCGCCCACTGCCTCGGTGAACTCGTTGGCGATGCTCGCCGAAATGGTGGTGCCGGGATGGAGGATCGAGGCCGACACCTTGTGCGCATTGCCGATCACGAAGGTGACCGCCATGGTCTCGCCGAGGGCGCGGCCGAGCCCCAGCATGACGCCGCCGATGACGCCGACGCGCGTATAGGGGATCACCACATAGCGCACGACTTCCCAGGTCGTGCAGCCGAGCCCATACGCCGCCTCCTTGAGGACGGGGGGCACGGCCTCGAACACGTCGCGCGAGATGGACGTGATGAACGGCAGCACCATGATGGCGAGGATCAGCCCGGCCGTCAGCATGCCGATCCCATAGGGCGGTCCGGCAAACAGCGCCGAAAGGCCGGGGACATTGCCGAGCGTATTGATCAGGAACGGCTGCAGCGTGTCCTGCAGGAACGGCGCGAATATGAACAGCCCCCAAATTCCATAGATGATGCTGGGGATGCCGGCGAGCAGCTCGACCGCAATTCCGATCGGCCGGCGCAGCCATTGCGGACACAGCTCGGTCAGGAAAATGGCGATCAGCAGCCCCACCGGAACGGCGATCAACATGGCGATGAACGACGTCACCACCGTGCCGTAGATCGGAGCGAGCGCTCCGAACCGCTCGGTCACGGGGTTCCAGCTCTGGTCGATCAGGAAACCGAAGCCGAAAGCCTGCAACGCCGGCACCGCGCCGATGATGAGCGCACCGATGACGCCGCCCAGGATCAGCAGGACCGTCAGGGCGGCAGCGCGGGTCAACTGGCGAAATGCCATGTCGCCCAGCCGAAGCCGGCCAAGCACCTTGGCTCGCGAGGGCGTTTCCATCGTCGTCCCGATATCCCCGCGCAACGCTACGTCGGCCACGGACTGCCTCCCGGCGGATTGCATGACTCTCCTCAGCCACCCGATCGGAGAGCCTACTCAAGCGGCCCGGTGCGGACCGTGCAACAATCCTATTTTTTGCTAGTGCGACAAGAAGGGAAGGGGCTCCGGCGGGGCCCCTTCTCATGGCAGCTCCGGCTCAAAGCGAAGGCGCAAAGAGCGGCTTTCCGCTCGCGTCCTTGATCTCGCTCGCCCACACCTTCTGGATCTCGTTGGTGACCTTGTCGGGGAGGGGAACGTAATCGAGGTCCTCGGCCATCTTGTCGCCCTTGGCGAAGCTCCAGGCGAAGAACCTGAGGGCCTCGGTAGCCGCCACTGGATCGGGCGGCTGCTTGTGGATCAGGATGAACGTTGCGCCGGTGATCGGCCACGCTTCGGCGCCGGGCTGGTCGGTGAGGACGACGCCGAATCCGGGCGTTCCGCTCCAGTCGGCGTTGGCCGCCGCGGCACTGAAGGCTCCGGATGTGGGCGAGACCGCCTTGCCGTCCTTGTTGATCATCTTGGTGAAGGTCAGCTTGTTCTGCTTGGCATACGCGTACTCGACATAGCCGACCGAGCCCTTGGTCTGGGCGACATTGTTGGCCACGCCTTCGTTGCCCTTGGCGCCGATGCCGGCCGGCCACTGGACCGCGGTGCTGGCGCCGACTTTGCTCTTCCAGTCTGCGCTTTCCTTCGAGAGATAGTCGGTGAAGAGGAAGGTGGTGCCCGATCCGTCGGAGCGATGCACGATGGCGATCGCCTGCGACGGCAGCTTGGCACCCGGATTGAGCTTCTGGATTGCCGGATCGTTCCAGGTCTTCACCTCGCCGAGGAAAATCCGGGCGAGCGTCGGGCCGTCAATGGTGAGTTCCCCCGACTTGATGCCTTCCACGTTGATCACCGGCACCACGCCGCCCAGGACGGTCGGGAATTGCACGAGGCCCGCCTTCTTCAACTCCTCGCCTTTCAGCGGCAGATCGGATGCGCCGAACGTGACGGTCTTTGCCTGAATCTGCTTGATCCCGCCGCCCGAGCCGATCGACTGATAGTTCAGGCCGATCCCGGTCTCCTTCTTGTAGGTATCGGCCCACTTGGCATAGACCGGGTAGGGAAACGTTGCACCCGCGCCCGATATGTCGGCGGCGGATGCGGACAATGACGATGTCGCGACGGCGATCACCGCCGCCATCAGGGTAATCTTGCTGTTCACGAGCCTTCTCCTGTTACGGTTGCCGCATGGGATCGACGCGAGTCGACACCCCGTCGCTCCGTGTCGAACATCGACTTTTCGGCAGTTGCTGGTTCAAGCCAGCAATCTGTAAGGCTTCGGCGAGATGGGTGGTCGGGAGGGGGGCCGTCCGAAGCCGTGCTTAGTCCTAGTGGGCACACGTCATCGTTCTAAGACACTTGCGTGACACTTTGATGACCGATCAAGTTGTTGAGAATAAATGACTTTATCGTGTGGCGCTGGTTCCGCGTGAAACCATCGGCAGGCAGGCCGTGAAGGTGGCCCCCTGGCCCAGGACGCTATCCACCACGAGCCGTCCGTGATGGCGCGCCAGGATATGCTTGACGATCGCCAGACCGAGACCGGTGCCGCCTTCCGCGCGGCTTTGCGCCACGTCCACGCGGTAGAATCGCTCGGTGAGGCGGGGCAGATGCTCGGGCGCGATGCCGGGGCCGAAATCGCGGACGCTGACCACCGCTTCCGCCCCGCTGCCTGCCTCGTTGGCGCGCGCGACCTCGATGTCGACCCGCTTGCCCGACGCGCCGTATTTCAGCGCATTTTCCACAAGATTCTCGAAAACGCGCACGAGCTCGTCACGGTCGCCGGGGACGATCAGCGGCTCCGGCGGCGCGGTCACCAGGATTTCAACGCCGCGGTCGTGCGCCAGCATCTGCATGGCGTCGGTGACCTGCCGCACGATGGCGGCGAGGTCGACCAGCGATTCCGGTCGGACATGGACGTTGAGCTCGATGCGCGACAGCGACAGAAGGTCGTCGATCAGCCGCGCCATGCGGAAGGCCTGCTGCTTCATGATGACGAGGAAACGCTCGCGCGCCGCCGCATCCTCGCGCGCCGGCCCCTGCAGCGTTTCGATGAAGCCCGATAGAGTGGCGAGCGGCGTCCTCAGCTCATGGCTGGCATTGGCCACGAAGTCGGCCCGCATCTCCTCGACCCGGCGCAACGGGGTGAGGTCGCGGATCGTCATCAGCACGAAATCGGGAAGGCTGCCCTCGCGGGCCTTCGTCAGCGGTACTCCGATAACGTGAGCCTCATACCAGCGGTCGACCGGAATGCGATCAGAGAACTCGATCCGCTGCGCCTCGCCGGTAGCGACCGCGAGCCGCACCGCCTCGACCACTTCGGGCACCCGCAACGCGAACGAGCCGGGCTCGCCGACCCGCAACGTCGGCGCCACCGCGCCGGCGCCCGCGTTAAAGGCGACCACGATGCCTTCCCGGTCGAGCGCCACGACGGCATCCGGAAGACTGGCGATCATCGTGTCGATCAGCGACGGGGCAAGCGGCGACGCGGCGCGGCTCGCGACGGGTACGATTGGGCGGATGGCACGTCGGGCGGAGCCGCCGATGACCGCCGCGCCGGCGATGACCGCAAAGCCGATCACGGCCGGTAGCGGTGCGATGGCCCCCATCGTGACGAAGCCGACGAGCACGAGCGCCGCCGCAAGCAGCACCAGGCGCACGCCGGCGAGGCGGCTCGCCCACGAGTCACCCTGATATCCCCTGTCCTCGGCGGCGCTCATGCGGCATATCTACTGCCGCTCTGCGCCGTTTGCCATCCGGGGGGGCGCGGCGCCTAGCGGGCTATGCCGCCAGGGCATCCTCGTCGCACACCACGCGGTTGCGGCCATGGCGCTTGGCCGCATACAGGCAGAGATCGGCGCGCTGGATCAGCGACCACGGTGCCTCGCCGGTGCGGTAGGTGGCCATGCCGCCGGAGACCGTGACGTTGCCGATGCTCTCGCCGGTCGAGCGCTTGAGGAAATGCATGGCCTTGATGCGCGAGCGGATCTGCTCGGCGACCTTCAGCGCCGCGCGCAGGGGCGCCTTGGGGAAGATGATCGCAAACTCCTCGCCGCCCAGGCGCGCCGCGACGTCGCCCGGCTGGACATGCTGGCGGAAGGCGTGCGCCACCACCCGCAGCACCTCGTCGCCGGCCATGTGCCCGAACGTGTCGTTGATCCTCTTGAAATGATCGATGTCCAGCAGGAGCAGGCACAGCTGCTCGTTGCCGCCGGTAGCCTCGGCGATGCAACGTTCGAGCTCGCGGTCGAAATACTTGCGGTTGGCGAGGCTGGTCAGGCCGTCCGTCTGGCTGTCGATGCGCAGCGCCTCGACCTTCTCCTGCAGCTGACTGATCTCCTGGCGCGAGGCCTGCAACGACGCCGTGAGCGCCTGGTTGGTCGCGTCCATGCCGATGGTGGCCTGGACCAGGCTTTCGACGATCGCGCGCAGGCCCTCGCGATCCTGCGTCCGGTGGAGCTGCTCGGTGACGGTCGACAGATCGTCCCGGTAGGTCGCGACGTTGCCGACCGCCGCATCGATCATCGCCATGACCTGATCGACCTCGCCGGCGACGCTCGCCGCCAGCTTGTCGACGTTGTCGGTGATCACCGCCTCGGATGCATATCCGTACACCGTCTCCACCTGCGATGCCGACACGGTGCCCTTGCGTGCGATGGTTTCGTCGAGGAAGCGGTTGCGCGACGGATTGCATTCCGTCGCATAGGTGAACCAGGCCGCGTAGGAGCGCGGATCAGCCGGCACGCCGAGATCGCGGATCTTGCCGAGCGTGGCGTTCGCCAGAGCGATGGTTTGCTTGTACTCGTCGCCCGACGCGCTCACCCTTGTCCCCCCTCTGAGAAATGCCCGTGCGGCGGCGCAACGGTGCACCGCGCCGGTCAGGCGCTATCCTTTCGTCGAATGATAGGCCGCAAGGGATGAATGCCGCGTAAATACGTACGGTAGGATGCGGAGAGCGTCAGCCGCTTCCGCCCTGCCGTTGCCGCGGCGGGACGCTGTCGCGCTCGACGGCCGGCGCCGCAGCGGGAGGGCTCCACGGAAGCGGAGCCTTGCGGTCCTGCTCGACAGCTGCAGGAGCCGCGTCCGCGGCGGGCACCGGCGTGGCCACGGTGCGGCTGCGCGCAGCGCCGAGGTTGACCAGCAGCTCGCGCACACCCAGGATCGTCAGCGCCGCGGCGAAGGGAACCACGTAATAGATCAGCCGGAACAGGAGCAGCCCGGCCAGCACGTCCTCGCGATCGAACTGCCACAGGGCGATCAGCATGGTGGCGTCGAAGACGCCGATCCCGCCGGGGGCGTGGCTCGCGAACCCGAGCAGGGTTGCGGAGACGAAAATGACCGCCAGCGTGACGAAGCCGGTGTGGGGCTCGTCCGGCATCAGCATGTACATGGCGAAGGCGCAGAAGCCGAGGTCGATGATGCCGATGCCGATCTGCAGCAGCGTCGAAGGACCGTTCGGGAGCGTGACCTGCCAGCCGCTGCGGCCGATCTGGCGCGGCGCCTGCCACACCCACACCACATAGGCGACCAGCACCGACAGGATCACGATCGCGATGCCCCGGTTGAACCAGGCCGGCAGCTGATCGATCGCGCTTGCCGCCTGCGGCGCGTAGGCAATGCCGAGGCCCAGCATCGTCGCATTGCCGAGCCAGAACGTCAGGCCGGCGACGAAGCAGATCTTGGCGACTTCGACGGCGGTGAGGCCCCATTGCGAATAGATGCGATAGCGCACGGCGCCGCCGGTGAACACCGAGGCGCCCACATTGTGGCCGATCGAGTAGCTGGTGAACCCCGCGAGCGCGGCCACCCGATAGGGCACGTCGTCGCGGCCGATCGTGCGCAGCGCGAACAGGTCGTAGAACGTGAGGGTGAAATAGCCGGCGGCGACGAACAGCCCGGCCAGCACGATGCGATGCCAGTCCGTCGCCCGCACCGCGTCGACGACGTCCTCGAGCTCGATGTCGTGCAGCATGCGATAGAGCACGACCCCGGCGATCACGATCACCGCGATGCTGAGGGCGAGGCCGATCCGGTTCCAGCCGATCTTGTCCCTGGCGACACGCTGGACCGCACGCAGCACGTTGAGCATCCACCACCTCTGGCCGGGCGTCTCGGCCCGCTGACCGGGAGCGTTCTCGACCACAAGGGTGATTTCACCGAGCCGGCGGGGGAGCAGTATCAGAACTCTGCGCGCGGCGCGAGATTGGGAAGAGTCCGCGGGTTGACAGGCCCAACAAGGCCCCCCCGGGCCCGGGGGTCGTGGCGGCCGGCGGCTCGGCGGCCACCGGCCGCTGGGCGGCCACGGGCCGCTGGTGGTCGGCCGACCGGGCTATGACCTGCTGATTGCGCGGATTTTCACTGCGAGGACAATCGTAACTGTTTGCCTTGGCCTGTTCCCAGCCAGCCCAAGGGACCTACGCGATGGACCTTGCGATTGCTGAACCAAGATCGTCGAAGTCGATATCGTGGATGAGTTCCTGCGACGGCACGATCGGGATCGAGTGCTGAAAAAAATCAAACTCTACCGCAGCGCACGGCTGGCAAGGTCGGCTGATGCGGCGGGCCGTTGATTCTGTTTTTTCCGCCGTGCTGCTGCGAGACGGCGATGCTGGAGGAAGGCGTAAGCAATCATCGTCATGAGCGCATGACGGTGGAGGCCTTGCCAGGACCGACCCTCGAAGTGATCGAGACCGAGTTCCTCTTTCAGCTGCTGGTGGGCCTGCTCGCAAATCCATCGCGCCTTGATGGTCGCCGCCAAGGCGCGCAGACCGGTCTTCGCCGGCAGGTTGGCGAGATAGTATTTCTTTTCCCCCGACATTCTGTGTTCGCCGATGAGCCAAGCCTCGTCGCCCGGCAGATCTTGCTGACCCTTGTCCCAGATCCGCTGCGGTGGGCCGTCGGCAACCCGCACGCGGACGGCGGCGAAGCGAGCCTCGAGCTTTCCTTTTGTTCCGATGCGCCAACAGATGTTCCGCCATCGGGCGTCGCCCAGCATGGCTTCAGCCGCGATTGATAGAACATCCGGAATGGGTCGCCGACGGGGGCGACCGCGTCCGGCAACCGGCCAGGTCATCTGCACGTCGGCAGGATAGACCTTGAGGTGCCGTGGAATGCCGACGGCCCAGGTCAGCTTGCGAGCCGTGAGCCCCTGGCGGAACGGCGCGCTCATCCCATAACCGGCATCCGCCAGCACGCAGCCAAAGCGGACACCCGCCGCAATGACGCGATCGAGCTCCGCCAGGCCCATCTCCGGTTTCGTCCGGGCCGTTCGATATTCAGCCGGCACACCCGCGCGCTTGAGCCGCGCGCGATCGCTCGTCCAACTCTCGGGAAGGAACAACCGCAACGCCAGCATGACCGGCACCTCGCCGCGCGCCAGCGTCAGCGATACCAGGGTCTGGCAGTTGGCGGTCTTGCCCAGCGCTGAAGCGTATTGCGCCGCTACCCCCACCGAATGCGTGCCCTTCTTGGGTATCGCAGTGTCGTCGATCACCAGAACCGCATCGCCGCCGCCAACAAGCCGATCCGCTTGAACCAGCAGGTAGTAGTGTCCCTGTTCCGACGTTCGTATCCCTTTGCGGCACCCCCTCATACGAACGTCGGAACCAAAGGGACACTAGCAACCATACGATTCTAGTGTGGCTTTGGATTCGACGTTCCTATGAAGGAGTCGCCGCAACGCTGATAGGAACGTCAAATCCGCCACACTAGCGGCCGCCCGCTGGCTGCTTGAGCCAGGCGAGCGTGCGCTGCCAGGCGGTCTTGGAGCTCGGCTCGTGGAAGCTTCCCCGCTCGTCGCAGTGGAAGCCGTGGCCGGCGTCCTTGTAGGCGTGGATATCGCAGTCCGGGCGCTTCTGCTTGATCGTCTCCACGTCGGTCATCGGGATGCTCTGATCCTTTTCGCCGAAATGGAGCTGCGTCGGGATGCGCGGCTTCTCGTCCGCGAAGGCGACGATGCGGCCGCCGTAATAGCCGGAGGCGGCGGTGAGGCCCGACAGCCTGGTGGCGGCGAGGAACGTAATGGTCCCGCCCATGCAGAATCCGACGATGTGCACCGGTCCGACATCCTTGAGCTCGGCGATGGCCGCCGCGGTGTCGCGCATCATCGCGTCCCAGTCGGGGTTGGCGACGAATTTGCGCGCCTTCTCGATCTCCTCGGGCGAATAGCCGCTCTCGAAGTCGCGCACCTGGCGGTCGAACAGGGCCGGTGCGACCGCCGCATAGCCTTCCTGGGCGAACCGGTCGCACACGGCGCGGATGTGATGATTGACCCCGAAGATCTCCTGGATGACGGCGACTCCCCCAATCGGCTTTCCGCTCGGGTCGGCCCGGTAGGCACCGAGACGATGACCGTCGGATGCGGTGAGGTTCAGCGACTTGCCCAAAGCTATCCTCCCTTTCGGTACACGAACGATCGGGGCCATCCTGCCGCGGCCTCGTCTGGCCCGATCCGCCCCCGCTTAGCACCACATCCGGCCGCTAGGATCAACTGCCCTGGCGGGCATCGCCGAGGCCCCGGACAGCCACGAGTTGCCCCATCCGGCCCGCGATCTGCTAGGATCGGGGCGAGCGGAGCGGCGACGCCGGACGAAAGCGCGGCGCAGGTCGCCGCAACACTGAATGGAGGAACGCTAACGATGCCCGCACACGATCACACGGTTGCACGTCGCACGATCATCGGGAGCGTTGGCCTGGGACTGGGGGCGACTCTCGTGTCCCGTCTCGCGCAGGCCGCCGACACCACCGGCGCCGGCGCGGCCGCGCCGATGAGCCGTTCCGCCGACGTCTGGAGCGGCGAGTACTGGGCGAAGAAGGGCGACGTCGCGCTCAACCTGTGGCGCAAGCGGATCGATGCGCCACGCGCGGGCGAGCAGCCCCGGCCGGTGCTGTTCCTGGTGCACGGGTCGTCGAACTCCTCGCGTACGAGCTACGACCTCGATGTTCCGGGCCGCGGCGAGTACTCGCTGATGAACGTGTTCGCCCGCCATGGGTTCGACGTGTGGACCATGGACCATGACGGCTACGGGCGCTCGGGCAGCTCGGGCAACAACTCCGACATCGCCAGCGGTGTCGAGGACCTCAAGGCTGCGACCGAGATCGTCGCGCGCGAGACAGGGCAACAGAAATTCCATTTCTCCGGTGGCTCGTCTGGAGCCATCCGGGCCGGCGCCTTCGCGATGGCGCGACCGGACCGCGTCGATCGCCTGGTGCTGGTCGCCTTCACCTACAAGGGCACCGGCGCGCCCACGCTGGGGGAGCGCGCCAAGCGACTGGAATACTATCGCACCCACAATCGGCGGCTGCGCGACAGCGCGATGATCCGCAGCATCTTCACCCGCGACGGTCATGCCAGCGGCTACGATCCGGCGGTCGGCGACGCGATCGCCGAGGCGGAGCTCAAGTTCGGCGATCAGATCCCGACCGGCACCTACCTGGACATGACCGCCAATCTGCCGCTGGTGCATCCCGAGCAGGTGAAGTCGCCCGTGCTGCTGGTGCGCGGCGAGCACGACGGGATTGCGACCGTCGACGACCTGCAGGACTTCTACAAGCGCCTGCCGAACGGAGACCGCCAATTCGTCATCCTGCCGGACATCGCGCATTCGGTCGGCTGGGCCAGGAAGCGGCACTTGTTCTGGCACGTCATGCATGCGTTCCTTACAATGCCGCCGGCCGGCACGACCTGAGGCGGGCGCTGTCGGGCGCCGTGCGCCACGATCGAAAGGCTGTTTCGCATGTCGTCTTCGCTGAGCGATTGGCAAGTCGCCCCCGAGCTGCGGCCGAAGCCGCAGGATTACGGCTATGATCTCGAGGCCGCCCTGGGCTCGATGGTGGCGCTGCGGGCGATCGTCCCGGGCGATGCCTTCACGGCCGAGACGCTGGGCACCGAGCGCGCCGGCAACGGCGTGATCATCCGCGACAACGGCGTCGTGCTGACGATCGGGTATCTGATTACGGAGGCGGAATCGATCTGGCTGCACCTCAACGACGGCCGCACCGTGCCCGGCCACGTGCTCGGCTACGACCAGGAGACCGGCTTCGGCCTGGTACAGGCGCTGGCGCGCCTCGACGTGCGGGCGATGCCGGTCGGCGATTCCAGCATGGTGCAGGTCGGCGAGCGCGTCGTGCTGGCCGGCGCGGGCGGGCGGCAACGCTCGGTCGCGGCCCGCATCGCGGCGCGCCAGGAGTTCGCCGGATACTGGGAATACGTGCTCGACGAGGCCTTCTTCACGGCGCCCGCCCATCCCAACTGGGGCGGCACCGCCTTGATCGGCCATGCCGGCGAGCTGCTGGGCATCGGCTCGCTGCAGCTCGAGCGGCCGCGCGAAGGCGGATCGACCGAGCATCTCAACATGGTCGTGCCGATCGACCTGTTGAAGCCGATCCTCGACGACCTTCTCACCTATGGCCGGCGCAACCGTCCGGCCCGCCCGTGGCTCGGCCTCTACGCGACGGAGATCGAGGATCGCGTCATCATCGTCGGGCTCGCCACCGGCGGCCCGGCCCAGCGCGCCAACATCAAGACCGGCGACGTCGTGCTGGCGGTCGCCGGCCATGAGGTCAAAGGGCTCGCCGATCTGTTCCGCCGCATCTGGTCGCTCGGCGAAGCGGGCGTCGAAGTGCCGCTCCTCATCTATCGCGACGGGCGCACGATGGAGCTGCGCATCGCGTCATCCGACCGCAACCGGTTCCTCAAGGGGCCGAGCCTGCATTGAGCCCTGTCCGGGGACGCGGCTGCGATCCGGACCGTTACGAATACCGAAAGGCCGGGACATGTCGAGCATGGTGCGTCGCCGCGTTGCGGCGAGAGAGCCGATCATTCGCTATCTGCCGGCGCTTCTCGCCGCGCTGATGCTCGCGGTCCCCTGTGCGGCGAGCGCGCAGACGAGTCCATATCCGTCGCGGCCGCTGCGGCTGGTGGTCGGCTTTCCGCCCGGCGGCGGAGTCGACGTGATCGCGCGCCTGTTCGCCGACAAGCTCTCCCAATCGCTCGGCCAGAGCGTCGTGGTGGAGAACCGCCCCGGCGCGGCCGGCGCCATTGCGGGACGGCAGGTTGCGAGTGCCGAGCCGGACGGCCACACCATCCTGGTCAACTCCAATTCGATGATCGTCAACCAGGTGATGAGCCCGGGCTCCGGCCTCGACGTGCAGCGCGACCTCATCCCGATCCTCACCGTCGCGCCGCAGTCGATCATCCTGGCGGCGGCGCCCGACCTTGCGGTGGGCTCGCTTGCCGAGCTGGTCGCGCTCGCCCGCACCCGCAAGCTCAATTACGGATCGCCCGGCGTCGGGTCGGTCCCGCATCTCATGGTCGAGTACCTGTTCGGCTCGCTCGCCGATGTGCGGATGGAGCACGTGCCCTACCAGGGCGCCGCGCAGGCGCTGACCGCCGCCATGACCAGCCAGATCGAGGTCGCGACCGTGACGACGCCGCCGGCGGTGGGTTTGGTGAAGGCCGGAAAGGTAAAAGGTCTGGTGGTGACGAGCACCGCCCGCGCCGCCGCCCTGCCGGACGTTCCGACCGTTGCCGAATCCGGCTTTCCGGGCTTTGCCATTAACGTGTGGTGCGGCTTCTTCATGCCGGCCAATACGGCGAAACCGCTGGTCGAGCGCTTCGGCAACGCGGCGCTCGAGGTCGCCGCGCTGCCCGACATCCGGGACAAGCTGATCGGTCTCGGCTTCGAGACCGCGACCACCTCGGGCGAGCAATTCCGCCGCGACGTCGCCGACGAGATCAAACGGTGGTCCGCCGTGGTACAGGCCGCCAGGCTGAAAACCCAATAACGTCCCCATTCGTTCCTAGACCAGTCAGGCCCCTGTGAACGCTCCGCTCGACCACACGACCACGCAGGTTGATTCGCCCTATGCGTGGATGCGCCTGGGCGTCGCCGTCACGCTCTCCACCATCGGCGGCGTGGGCATGTGGTCGTTCCCCGTGGCGCTGCCGACGGTCCAGGCCGGCTTCGCCATCCTGCGGGCCGAGGCGTCGCTGCCGTTCACGCTGGCGATGGCCGGCTTTGCGCTCGGCGGCACCCTCATGGGATGGCTGCTCGACCGTTTCGGCCTCATCGTCCCGCTCGCGGTCGGCGCGATCGCGCTGGCGATCGGCTACGTGATCTCCGGCAATGCGCCCAACATCGCATGGTTTGCGTTCGGGCATGCGCTCATCGGGCTCGGCGCCTCGGCGACCTTCGGTCCGCTGATGGCCGACACATCCCGCTGGTTCGAGAAGCGCCGCGGCATTGCAGTCGGAATCTGCGCCTCCGGGAACTATCTCGCTGGAGCCGTCTGGCCACCGGTGGTGCAGCATTTCATCGCCGCCGACGGGTGGCGCGCGACGCACCTCGGTATCGCGATATTCTGTGCCGCGACGATGCTGCCGCTCGCCATGCTGGCGCTGCGGCGACGCGCACCCACGCACCTGGTGGGCGGCGCCGACGTGCAGGCTGCCCATGCCGCGCGGGGTACGCTCGGCCTGTCCTCAAATGCGCTGATGGCGCTCTTGTGCTTCGCCGGGGTCGCCTGCTGCGTGGCGATGGCGATGCCGCAGGTGCACCTCGTCGCCTATTGCGGCGATCTCGGCTACGGGCCGGCGCGCGGCGCCGAGATGCTGGCCGTGATGATGGCGTTCGGCATCGTCAGCCGGGTCGTCACCGGCTTCGTCGTCGACCGCATCGGCGGGCTTCCGACCCTGCTGCTCGGCTCGGTGCTGCAGGGCGTAGCGCTCGCGCTCTATCTGGTGTTCGACAGCCTCGTATCGCTCTACGTGATCTCCGCCCTGTTCGGCCTGTTCCAGGGCGGCCTCATCCCGAGCTACGCCATCATCATCCGCGAATACTTTTCGCCGCGCGAAGCCGGGACGCGCGTCGGCATCCTCTTGATGGCGACGCTGTCCGGCATGGCGCTGGGCGGCTGGATGTCCGGCGCGATCTTCGATCTCACCGGCTCATACTGGGCCGCCTTCGCCAATGGCCTCGTCTGGAACCTGGCGAACGGTGTGATCGCCGTGTTCCTGCTACTGCGCGCGGGCCGACGCATGGCGCCCGCCTGAACTGCGCGTCGCCCTGGCCGCATGGCTCTCGGCGGGAGGCAGCGCCTCGGGCTGCTCGCCGGTCCACGTCATCAGCTCCGGCAGGCGCAGTCCGAACAGCCCGTGCAGCACCGAGTCGATGTCGGCGGGACGGAACGGCTTCGCCAGGAACGCCGCTGCCCCGCGCTTGAGCGCGCGTTGCGGGAGGTCCTTGGCTTTCTCGCCGGAGATCATCACCACGCCGGCGTCGGAATTGCGCAGCCGCAGACGATCGAGCATCGTCAGCCCGTCCAGGCCCGGCATGTTGCAATCGAGGAAAATGATGTCGAAATTGACCCGCTCGCAGTAGGCGAGCGCCGTTTCGCCGTCCGGGGCCTCGTAGCAGTCGAGCCGGAAGATGCTCCGCTTCAGCACCTGCTGCACGACTTTGCGGACCGTCATGGAATCGTCGACGATGAGCACCTTGGTGGGGCCGATCACCCGCTGATAGGTCTGCATGATCGATTCGATGTCGCGCACCCCGAACGGCTTGCGCAGGAACTCGTAGGCGCGCAGCTGGCGCGCGAGCTCCATGAACTGGTCGCTGCCGGATCCCGACATCAGCGTCACGAAGGTGCGGATGCCGAAGCTCCTGGCGTTGCGCAGCGCCTCGAGCCCGGACATCTCCGGCATGTAGACGTCGATGAAGGCGAGATCGATATCCCCGCGGCTCAGCACCTTCATGCATTCGCGGCCGTCGGACGCCTCCACGAGCTCGATCAGGCCGCACGACCTTTCGGCGACTTTGTGGAAAATCGAGCGGATGGCCTGCGAGTCATCGGCGACCAGCATCTTGATCGAACGGTTTAGCATTGTTCTGTCCTCCCGTGTTTCGATCTCGGCCTAGTAAGACTTGCAAATGTGTCATCGGTTCATTTCTCCAAGAGCGATTGGAGAACAGTGTGAGTGCGGCCTTATTTTTCGCTTTGCAGGTCGCCTAAAGTTCGCGGCGAATGCCCCATTATTCGAGTGAATGGCGCATAGCGAATGGCGAGTAGTAGGAAGGAGGCCCATTTCGCGAGCACGCGCCATCCTCTATTCGCCATTTCTCTATTCGCCCCTTAGAAGCTTGCGGGCGCCGGAGACCGCATAGGCGATCAGACCGAGCCAGACGAGCAGCGCTCCGATACCGAACAGGATGCGTCCGAGTGTCGCTCCGCCGGGGATCTTGCCGCTGAATGCGCGTTCGCCCGGTCCAAAGGCGATCCAGGATCCGATCAGGCCGAAGCAGGCGAAGATCGTCACGCCGATCAGGTATTGTGCGACGCGCACCCAGCGTGCCGCGTCACTGGGCAATTCGCCGGTGTCGAGATCGGCTCCGCCCGCATCCTGCAGGGTCACGGCGATCCCGCCGAGCAGGAATACGACTCCGGCGGCGAGCACGATCCACAGCGGACCGTGCAGGTTCTTCGGGCCGCCGGGAACCGGCAGCACGCCGAGCCCGATCAGCGCGAAATAGAGCCCGAATCCCGCCGTGAGCAGCGTGGCCACGATGAGGGTGAGCCGCGATGGCGGCGAATTCTCTCCGTTCATGGCCGCCGGATCCGGACGAGTGTGCAAACGGACGCGCATGCGCATGGCACGCGCAGTATGCCGCCCCGCTTGTTGCAATTTTATTGAAGAGAACGGCGCGGAAAATCGCTGCGCGTTAGGGATTGGGCAACCGCAGGACGCGAACCTGGAACGGGCAGACGATGAGGCCCTGGGCGTCAGGGCGGCGTTTCGAGGTGTCTTGAAACGCCGCCCTGATGTCTCGTCTGAAGGACAACCGCTCCGCAGAGATCAGGCGAGGTCGAAGCGATCGAGGTTCATCACCTTGCTCCACGCAGCCACGAAGTCCTTCACGAACTTCTGCTTCGAGTCCGCGCACCCGTAGACTTCCGCCAGGGCGCGCAGCTGCGAGTGCGACCCGAAGATCAGGTCGACGCGGGTGCCGGTCCACTTGCGCTCATTCGTTTTCCGGTCGCGGCCCTCGTATACGTCGCCGCCCGCGTGGTGCCACTGCGTGCGCATGTCGAGCAGGTTGAGGAAGAAGTCGTTCGTCAGCGTTCCCGGCTTTTGGGTGAAGATGCCGTGCTTGGACTGCCCGACGTTGGTGCCGAGGACGCGCAGGCCGCCGACGAGAACCGCCATCTCCGGCCCCGTCAGCCGCAGCAGTTGCGCTCGATCGACCAAGGCCTCCTCGGGGATCATGAACTGCTGCCGTTTGCTGATGTAATTGCGGAAGCCGTCGGCGCGCGGCTCGAGAGGCGCGAAGGACTCGACATCGGTCTGCTCCTGCGACGCATCCATGCGTCCCGGCGTGAAGGGGACCTTTACCTTCACCCCGGCATCCTTCGCCGCCTTTTCGACCGCGACGCAACCGCCGAGCACGATCAGATCGGCGAGCGAGACCTTCTTGCCGCCCTGGGCCGAGGCGTTGAAGTCTTTCTGGATCGCTTCGAGCTTCTGCAGCACGGTCTTGAGCTGTGCCGGCTCATTGACCTCCCAGTCCTTCTGCGGGCTGAGCCGGATGCGCGCGCCATTGGCGCCGCCGCGCTTGTCGGAGCCGCGGAAGGTCGACGCCGACGCCCAGGCCGTCGAGACCAGCTGCGACACCGACGGGCCGGAGGCGAGAATCTTCGCCTTCAGCGCCTCGACGTCCTTGTCGTCGATCAGCGGATGATCGACCGCAGGGATCGGGTCCTGCCAGATCAACGTCTCCTTCGGCACCAGCGGGCCGAGATAGCGATGGATCGGCCCCATGTCGCGATGCGTGAGCTTGAACCAGGCGCGGGCGAACGCGTCGGCGAACTGGTCCGGATGCTCGTAGAAGCGCCGCGAGATCTTCTCGTAGGCCGGGTCAAGTCGCAGCGACAGGTCCGTCGTCAGCATGGTGGGAACATGCTTCTTCGATGGTTCGTGCGCGTCCGGAACCGTCGGAGGGGCGTCCTTCGCCTTCCACTGCCAAGCGCCGGCGGGGCTCTTCGTCAGTTCCCACTCGTGTTTGAACAGGTTGTCGAAGAAGTGATTGCTCCACTTCGTCGGCGTCTGCGACCAGGTCACCTCGGGGCCTCCGGTGATCGCGTCGGCTCCAAGGCCGGTGCCATGCTTGCTCTTCCAGCCGAGACCCTGATCCTCGAGGGCGCCGCTTTCCGGCTCCGGTCCGACCAGCGACGGATCGCCGGCGCCGTGGGTTTTGCCGAAGGTATGGCCGCCCGCGATCAGCGCGACGGTCTCCTCGTCGTTCATCGCCATGCGGAAGAACGTCTCGCGGATGTCATGCGCCGCAGCGATCGGGTCCGGCTTGCCGTTCGGCCCTTCCGGGTTGACGTAGATGAGGCCCATCTGCACCGCGCCTAGCGGTTCTGCCAGCTGGCGCTCGCCGCTGTAGCGTTCATCGCCCAGCCACGTGCCCTCAGGACCCCAGTAGAGCTCTTCGGCCTCCCAGACATCGGCGCGGCCGCCGGCGAAACCGAAAGTCTTGAAGCCCATCGACTCCAGCGCGACGTTCCCTGCGAGAACCATCAGGTCGGCCCAGGAGATTTTCCGGCCGTATTTCTGCTTGATCGGCCACAACAAGCGGCGCGCCTTGTCGAGGTTCGCGTTGTCCGGCCAGCTGTTGAGCGGAGCGAAACGCTGCTGGCCGGCGCCCGCGCCGCCGCGGCCGTCGGTAGTGCGGTACGTGCCTGCGCTGTGCCATGCCATCCGGATCATCAACCCCCCGTAGTGGCCGAAATCGGCCGGCCACCACTCCTGCAGTCCGTCATCAAGGCATGCAGGTCCTTGATCACCGCATCGAGGTCGAGGCTCTTGAATTCCTTGGCGTAGTCGAACGCTTGGCCCATCGGATCGGCTGCGGGAGAATTCTGATGCAGCACCCCGATATTCAGATGGTGCGGCCACCAGTCTCAATTCGACCTGGTGGCAGCGGGCGAATGCGCGACCGGGCACGCGGCGACCTCGTTCATGATTGTCTCCTTGACTTGGTTTGTATGGTTCCAATCTACGCAATGCGTCTCATCAGGTAAAGTTGACTTTAATTATTGCTGCAGTAAGATTTTCTGATGACAGACGTCACCCTCCGGCAGCTCCGCTACTTCGTTGCGCTGGCACGGCACGGCCATTTCGGACGCGCCGCGGAGGCCTGCGCGATCTCGCAGCCGGCCTTGTCGATGCAGATCAAGGAGCTGGAGGAAACGCTGGGCGGCGTGCTGCTCGAGAGAAGCGCCCGGCAAGTCGCGCTGACGAAGTTCGGAGAAGAGGCCGCCCAGCGCGTACGCGACATTTTGCGCTCGATCGACGAACTGAGAGACTTCGCGCGCGCGTCGCGGGACCGGCTTGCGGGCCGCCTGCGCATCGGCATGATTCCGACGATTGCGCCCTATCTGTTGCCCAAGATCATCGCGAACCTCGGGCGAATGCATCCCGAGCTCGACATCCACGTCCGCGAGACGCTGACGCCCAAGCTGATCCAGGAGCTCGGGGAGGGACGAGTCGACACGGCCATTGTGGCGCTGCCGGTGTCCGAACCTTCGCTCGTCGAGGTCCCGCTGTTTTCCGAGCATTTTTTGCTGGTGCGGCCGGGCGAGGACGAGGGAACGCCGGTGCCCAGCAGCAAGATGCTGCGCACCATGCGGCTTCTGCTGCTGGAAGAGGGGCACTGTTTTCGCGATCAGGCGCTGGCGTTCTGCCGCATGCAGTCGCCGCCGCCCCGGGAGATGCTGGAGGCGAGCTCGCTGTCTACGCTTGTTCAAATGGTCAACGCCGGCATCGGTGTCACGCTGATCCCGGAAATGGCGGTGGCGGTGGAGACCCGCTCGGCGTCCGTGTCCGTCGCGCGCTTCAAGAATCCGCAGCCCTCGCGGACCATCGGCATGATCTGGCGCAAAAAGAGTCCTCTGGCCAGACAGCTTTTGCAATTGTCTCAAGTGGTTTCTCTCTCAGCCGACGCGTTGCGCAAGCAGCAAAATCCGGGATCGGCAACGCGCAACCCCCGGACCTGAACGTCACGCCGTCTCCCAACCAGGTCCGCTGCTCCCTACGCCGCCGGCACCGCCAATTCGCCGGCGAACAGCGTCGCCATCACCTGGCAGCGCTTGATCAGGCGGTGCTCGTCGGGCCCGTAGTCGGCGATCGCATTGTGGATGGTGCCGAAATTCTCCCACATCAGCACGTCGCCTTCGTTCCAGCGGAACACGTAGCGGTACTTCGCATCGAGCTGGTGGCGGAACAGGAAGTCCAGGAGTTCGTCGCTTTCCGCGCGCGGCAGCTCGTTGATGCGCACCGTGTAGCCGGGGTTGGCATAGAGCACGTTGCGGCCGGTGATCGGATGCCGCAGCACGATTCTGTGCGACACCGGCGGCTTCGCCCGACGCTGCGCGTCGGTGAGCGGCGGGCGCGTCGAGCCCTTCTCGCGCCGCATCATCTCCCAGAACTTCTCGAAATCGTGGGTGGCGGTCAGGCCGGCGAGCTTCGCCTTGATCTCGCCCGGCAGGTCCTCGTAGGCCATGTGCATGTTGCTGAACTCGGTCGCGCCCAGCGTGACGCCGTCGCGGCGCGGGACCTTGAGCGCGTAGAGCACGTTGGCGAACGCGATCGTGCGGCTGTACGACATGTCGGTGTGCCAGCTCTGGCCGGCGTCGGCGAAGCCGATCGGCTTGCCGTTCTCCCGGATGTTGGAGAGGATCATGATCTCGGGCAGGCCGGGCTCCTGGAACGCATTGGCGACGTTGATTTCGAGCTCGCCGAAGCGCGCCGCGAAGTCGCGCAAGCTCCGCGCCGCCAGCGACTGGCGCGGGAAGCGCAGCACGCCGTGGCGCCCGAGCGCCGCCAGGGTGGCCTGGAATTCCGCCTCGGACAGCGGTCGGTTGAGGTCGAGGCCTTCGATCGTCGCGCCGAGGGCCTCGCCGGTCGGGATGATGTCGATCATGGGTGGCCTCCTTGAATGGGCGAATAGCGAATGGCGAATAGCGAATGGCGAATAGCGAATGGAGAGCAATAGCCGGAGGCACGGTTGTTTCCACTCTCGTCTTTCCTATTCGCTACTCGCCACTTCGCCATTCGCCCCTATAGCTGCGGGCGCCACGGCGCCGGCGCGAATGCAAACGCGGTTCCCTCCGTCACGACCTGGCCGAAGCCGGGAAACGGCAGATGCATGCCGGCGATCAGCAGCCGCTCGGCGGCGGCGCGCCGGAACAGGGCGAGCCGCGTCGCCGCGGCCGCATCCTTGTCGACGTCGGCCGAGTAGTGCCAGGCCGGCATGGCGAACTGCAGGAACGACGAATGGACGATGTCGCCCCAGATCAGCACCTGCTCGGAGCCGTCGCTGATCATGAAGCCGGTATGGCCGGGCGTGTGTCCGGGGAGCGGCACCGATTCGATCCCGGGAGCGATCCGGGCGCCGCGTGCAAAGCGGGTGGTGCGCGCCTTGTAGACGTCGAGCGCCTTGACGGCGGCCGCGACCATCGGGCGCTGCCGCTCCGGCGCCGCCGCGGGAAAGCTCGGGTCGAGCCAATAGGCCGCTTCTTCCTCGGGGACGATGAGCTCGGCGGCCGGAAATACCGCGGCATTGTTTGCGACCAGCCCGCCGACGTGATCGATATGGAGATGCGTCATCAGCACGGCGTCGATCTGCTCGGGCTCGAAGCCTGCCGCCCTCAAGCTGCGTGGAAGCTGTCCCAGCGCCGCGCCGAACGCGCCGCCGATGCCTGAGTCGATCAGGTAGAGACGGTCCTTGGTGTTGACCACGAACGCGTTGATCGGGATGGGCACGCGATCGAGCTTGATGGCGACCCGGGCGGCAAGCTCGACGGCCTTTTCTCGTTCGGCGCTGGGAAAGTTGGCGAGCGGCGCCTGGAAATATCCGTCGCTCAGCGCCGTGACCTCGATCTCCCCGACCCGGGTGCGATAGAGGAACGGCACCTGGATGCCGCTCATCGGCGCCTTGGCGAGCGCCGCCGTGCTCGCCAAGGCCCCGAAGCCGGCCATGATGCCGCGTCGCGTCAGTGTCATGGTCGTGCTCCTATTCGCTCTTGAGGCCCAGCTTCTTGATGACCGGGGCCCAGCGGCCGATCTCTTTCGCGATGAAGTCCTTGGCCTCCTCGGGCGACGAGCTCATGAGCTCGATCGACGCCAGCCGGTCGCTGAGGTTGGGGATCGTCATGATCCGCCGGATCTCCGCGTTGAGCTTGGCGACGATGGGCTTGGGCGTGCGGGCGGGTGCGATCAGCGTGTACCATTCCGAGGCGACGAGATCGATGCCCTGCTCCTTGAACGTGGGGACCTCGGGAATTGCGGCATAACGCTTCTCGGACGTCACGCCGAGCGCGCGCATGAGGCCGGATTGATACTGCGGAAGGGCCTGCGTGACGGTGGCGAAGGTCATCGGGATCTGTCCGGCCAGGACATCGTTCATCGCCGGCGTTCCGCCGCGATAGACCACGTGGGTCATGTCGATGCCGGCCTGGATCTTCAGCATCTCGGCGACGAGATGCGTCATGCTGCCCGGGCCCGCCGAGCCGAATGTCAGGGTGCCCGGCTTGGCCTTCGCCTCCGCTATCAGCTCCTTGACGCTGGTCGGCGCGAACTTCGGGCTCGAATAGGGCACGATCGGCGCGCGCGCCAGCATGCTGATGAACTCGAAATCGTTCAGCGCATCGTAAGGCATGTTGTCGCGCAGCGACGGATTGGTCGCATGATTGCTGACCACGATGATCAGCGTGTACCCGTCCGGCTCCGCCTTGGCCGCCGCTTGCGTTCCGATCATCGTTCCGGCGCCCGGCCGCGTGTCGACGACGACCGTCTGCCCCCAGGCTTCGGTCAGCCTTTGTCCGATCACGCGCGCGACGATGTCGACCGAGCCGCCGGGCGCAAACGGCACGATGATCCTGATCGGCTTGTCCGGATACTTGTCGGCGCCCGACTGTGCCTGGGCCTGCGTGGCGAGGATCGCCGCAAGCCCCACGACGGCGGCGCGAGCCGCGCCTCGCCACCAGACGACGGGGTATCCTACCATGCGTTTCTCCCTCGGATTGCCGGCCCGGTGACGGCCGGTTCCTGCTGTCGGCTCATTCCGGTTTCAAGCCCGAGGCCGCGATGACGCGCTCCCAGCGCTCGACATCTTTCTCCAGATA
This sequence comes from uncultured Alphaproteobacteria bacterium, assembly GCA_963777755.1. Taxonomy (GTDB): domain Bacteria; phylum Pseudomonadota; class Alphaproteobacteria; order Rhizobiales; family Xanthobacteraceae; genus DATFWC01. The sequence continues at coordinate 215,790 of CAVZSC010000030.1, read as the reverse complement.
GGCGGTGAACTCTTGCGGCGTGTTCCCGACCACGATCGCGCCGAGCGTCTTGAGGCGCTCGATCGACTCGGGCCGCGTCAACGACTTCGTCGCCGCGTCATGCAGCTTGTTGACGACGTCGGCGGGCGTGGCGGCCGGCGCAAGAATCCCGACCCACGGCGCCGTCTCCTGGAAATTGGCGATCCCCTGCTCGGCCATCGTCGGTACGTTCGGGTAGTCCGGGTGTCGCTGCTCGGTGCCGGCGGCGATGACCTTGAGCTGCTTGCCCGCCACCTGGTCGGCAATGCCGATCATCGGATAGAACATGAAGCTGACCCGGCCGGCGATGACTTCGGCGAGCGCCGGGGCATTTCCCCGGAACGGCACGTGCGTCATCTTCACGCCGGCCTGGGTCTCGAGCACGGCGGCCGCCAGATGCGCCGAGCCGAAGTTGCCGGCCGAGCCGTAGGTGAGCGCCCCCGGATTCGCCTTTGCGAGCGCGATCAGCTCCCGGACATTGTTGAACGGCGCATCGGGGCGCGTGACCAGGAGCAGCGGCAGCGTCGCGGCCAGCGTGATCGGAGCGAAGTCCTTGATCGGGTGATACTTCGCTTCCTTGCTGGTGATCCGGTTGACGTTGTGCGACAGGGACGCGAACAAGAGCGTGTAGCCGTCTCCCCCGGCGCGCGCCACCGCCTCGGTCGCGATCAATGCGTTGGCGCCGGTCCGGTTCTCGACGACGACGTTCTGCTGCAGGGAGACGCTCATGTCCTGGGCGAGCAGCCGGGCGATCACGTCGGTCGGGCCGCCGGCGGCGAAGCCGACGACGATCCGGATGGGCTTCGTCGGAAAGGCCTGGGCAGCGGCCGGCATGGCGGCGGCCGATGACACGAATGCCCCCATCAGAAGTGCGCAGCCTGCTCTCGATAGCCTCACCCAGCTCTCCTCCCGACGCCGTTGTTTCCTGATTGCGCCACGCTGCCGATCGTCGATTTCGTCGGTCGGCACCGGTCCCGCGGCGTAGGTCCGGCGCGATCGGCGGCATATTGAACCGCGCGCCGGCCGAGGCAACAGGCGAACGAGCGAACACATTGTTTCGATTTTGGAAATCGACGGTGCCTTGACTGCCGCACGGCGGGCTACCGCAGAAGAACGAGGCTGATCTGCGGAAAGGCCACCAGCAGCACCAGCATCACGATCATCATGGCGACGAACGGCGCGGTGCCTTTGAAGATCTCGCCGAGCGAAACGCGCGGATCGTTCAGCGTGCTCTTGACCACGAACACCGAAAGCCCGAACGGCGGCGTCAACAATCCGACCTCGACGGCGACGATGGTGACGATGCCGAACCAGATCAGGTTCATCCCGAAGCCGTCTGCGATCGGAAGCACGAGCGGCAGGCAGATCAACATGATCGACACGGAATCGATGATGGTTCCGAGCGCCAGGACGATCGCGATGTAGATCGCCAGGAACGCGTAGGGCCCCAGTCCCATGCTGTTCATCGACTGGATCAGGAACTGCGGAATGCCCGACATGGCGAGCATCCGCGTGAACAGGTTGGCGGTGATGATGAGGAACAGGATCGACACCGTGACGTTGCCGGTGTCGAGAAGGACTTTCCACAGCCGCTGCCGGCCCAGCTTCCGGCGCGCCAGGGCGATCGCGAGCGATCCCGCCGCGCCCATCGCGCCGCCTTCGGTCGGCGTGAAGAAGCCTGCATAGATTCCGCCGAGACACACCAGGATGAGCGACACGGTCGGAACGAGCTTCGCCAGCATGGCGGCGGCACTCATCATCTGCCCGTCGTCCAAGGCCCCGCTTCCCCCGACCATGGCGGGCATGAAATACGCCATGGCGAGAATGCCGGCGGAGAAGATCAAGGCCAGGACGACCCCGGGCACGATGCCGGCGATGAACATCGCGCCGATCGATTGTCCCGACAGGAAGCCGTAGATGATCATGAGGAGCGACGGCGGAATCAGCATGCCGAGCACGGACGATCCCGCCACCACGCCCACGGCGAAGCGCGGCGTATAGTTGAAGCGCAGCATCTCGGGAACGGCGATGCGCGTGAACACCGCGGCCGAGGCTATCGATATTCCCGTGATCGCTGCGAACACCGCATTGGCGGCGACGGTGGCGATGCCGAGCCCGCCGCGAACGCGGCGAAACACCTGGTTGGCGACCTCGAAGGCGTCCTTTCCCACGTCGGCGACCGCCACGAGAAATCCCATCAGGACGAACATCGGCACGACGCCGAACACATGCTGCGCAATGGCGTCATTGGCGGCATGCGCCAGCATGTTTGCGGCGACGAGGAAATCGCCGCGGATGAGCCACACGCCGACCAGCGAGATGCCGCCCAGGGCCACGCCGATGTGCATGCCGGCGTAGATCAGGACGAACAGCGCACCCAGACACCCGAGCGCGATCGCGACGTTCTCGGTCATGTGCGCCGTCTGTCGTCCAGGGCGGCGCAAAAATCCTCGAACGCGAGGAACAGGAACGTCAGGGCGGTGCAGCCCGATCCGACGACGACGACGGTTCGCATCGGCCACACCCAGGCCTGGAAATCCCCGATGGCGCCGAGATATTCGCCGTCGCGCCACGAGTTCGACGAGAAGGGGCACGCTGGCGGCGCCCATCAGGCCGACCAGGATCGCGCCGGCGAGGTGAAAAACGCCTTCCAGCGCGCGCGCCGCCCGCGGTCGTCTTCGTCCGAGCGCGCCGAGCCATGCATCGGCGCGGGTGAGTTGCCCGTTGCGCAGCGTATCGGCGAGCTGGATGAAGACGATGCTCACGATCGACAGCGTCGTCACCTCGATGACGCCGCGGATCGGAGCGTTGAACAGGTTGCGGCCGGCCACGTCGGCGGCCATCAGCACCATCAGGCAGAAGATCCAGAGCGTGCCGATCGCATTCATCGCGCCGGTGAGGTGGTGAAAGCCGAACGGCAGCGGGCGGCCGTGCAAGCCAGACGCGGGTTGCTGGGCGCCCGCGCCCCCGTCGCCCGGCTCCGTGGACGCCATCTATCTGGACCAGTCGCGCGGCACTTCGACGCCGGCCCGTCTCAAGGCCTCCATGTAGTCCTTCAAGACGGCGTGCGCCGGCAGCTTCTGCTTGGTTTCGAGGTCATTGGCCCAGATCCGACCGATGTCCGGCAGGGCCTCCGCCCACCGTTTCCGTTCGGCCGGGGCGAGCTCGGAGAACGTGGCGCCGGCGGCCTTCATGCGCTCCTCGATCGCGGCGGCGGTGTCGCCCTCGAGCCTAGCGAAGCGCTCGGCATACTCGGCCCCGACCTCGCGGAATATCTTCTGAACCTCGGGCGGCAGCGCATCGAAGCGCCGCTTGTTCATGATCACGCCGCCCGCGTACATCGCTCCGAAATTGACCTTGGTCACGTGCGGCGCGACCTCGTGCAGCTTGGCCGGCCATGCTCCGGTGACGAAGGCGAGAGCGCCTTGCGAGACGCCTGCCTTGATGTCCTCGTAATAGGTGGTGAGATTTCCTCCCACGGCGATCGCCCCGGTGCCGTTGATCCAGTTCGCCGCCGTGCCGGGCGCCGAAACCTTGCGTCCCTTCAGATCGTCGATCGACCTGATCGGAAAGCTCGTGAAGATCTGATAGGTGTCGAGCGATGCCCCGCCGAGGTAGACGAGATTGTTCCTCGTCCAGGCCTCGCCCATGGCCGGGTGCTTGTCCTGCAGCTCGGCGATGGTCTTCGAGATGAGCGCGATGTTGTCGGTCCCGAGCGGCGTGTAGTAGGTCACGTTCTGCAGCGGGTAGCGTGCGCCTTCGAACAGCGTTCCGGCAAATCCCAGGTCGGACACGCCGTCCTTGATGGCGACCGATTCCTGCCCGCTCTTGGCGAGCGTCCCGGCCCAGGCCTTGGTCCAATCGATCTTGTGGCGCCCGCCTGCGGCCGCGAGCCGCCGGTCGATCTCCGGCACGAAGAATTCGTCGAGGACTTTCACCCACAGGAATGCCGGAGGGTGGCCGGCCGATATGGTCAGCTTGATCGTCTGCTGGGCGCTCGCCGCCGAAGTCAGGCCGAGCGAGGCGGCCGCAACGACCGCCAGAAGTATCAGACGTGACATTCACATCCTCCCCGAAAGCTCGTCAGGCCTGCCCTTGGTCGCGGTCTGTGCAGCCCGTTCAGTCGATCTTGAACCACGCGTCCGATGAGGCCAATATCGGACAAGCGAACACGTTGTTTCGTTTTCGGAAACCGGGCCACGAGGATGGATCGCCTGCGCTGCATCGAAGTGTTCGTGGAGGTGGCGCGTGACGGCAGCTTCACCGGTGCCGCCCGGCGTCTCGGCATGTCGAAGGCGACGGCGACAAAGCACGTGGCCTGGCTCGAGCAATCGATCGGCGCGAAGCTCCTCAATCGGACGACGAAGCATGTCGGCCTCACCGACGCAGGTGCGCAGGCGCTGGCTCAGGGCAAGGTCCTGCTCGAAGGATACGAGGAGATGGGAGCCGGCGCCCGCGACCTCGTCGAGAAGCCGCGCGGGATCGTGCGCGTCGGCACGCCGCCGTCGTTCGGCACGCATCACCTGCTGCCGCTGGTGGCGCAGTTCACCGAACGCTACCCGGACATCCGCATCGTGCTGCTGCTCGATGACGGCAGCGCCAATCTGGTCACGCAGGGGCTCGACCTGTCTGTTCGCATCGGGCCGGCGCCCGAGGACACCGGCCATATCGCGGTCCCGATCACCAAGGCGCCGCAGGTGCTGGTGGCGTCGAAGGCCTATCTCAGGCGGTTCGGTTCGCCGCGATCGCCCGCCGACTTGGCGGCCCACAATTGCCTCGTCCACGCGCTGAAGTCGCCCACCAACATCTGGCGCTTCACCTGCGCCGCCGGTGAAGTATCGACGCGCGTCCGCGGGGCGATCACGGCGAATTTCGGCGAGGCGTTGAGGCAGGCGGCCCTGCTCGGGCACGGCATCTCGATGCATCCGTACTACATGGTCTCGGACGACCTGAGAGCCGGCCGCCTCGCCGTCGTGCTGCCGGACTACACGCCGCTCGGGCTCGACATCTACGCGGTGTATCTGACGCGGGAGCATCTGCCCGTGCGCGTCCGACGGTTTCTCGAGTTCCTCAAGGGCTGGGCGAAAACGCCGCCTGACTGGAGCGTTCCAGCGCCCCTCGTCGGGTCGGCCCCGGCGAAGCCGTCCGGGCGGCGCGTTCATCTTGTCGTCGCGCGTTCGCAGCCGCGATGACCGCCACCGCTCGCTATTCGCTCTTTGTCATTCCGCCTTCAAGCCGAGCTGTCGGATCAGCGGCGACCACTTGTCGATCTCGCCGCGCAGGAACGCGCCGAGCTCCTCCGGCGATGAGCTGAACAGCTCGATCGCCTGCAGCCGCTCGGCGAAATTCGGCTGCGCCATGATCCGGCGGACCTCGGCGTTGAGCTTGGCGATGATCGGCTTCGGCGTGCCGGCCGGCGCCAGCAGGCCGTACCATTCGGCTCCCACCACGTCGAACCCCTGCTCGCGGAAGGTCGGGATCTCGGGCACCGAACGGTAGCGCTCGGGCGACGAGATGCCTAGCGCCTTGACCTGGCCGGCGCGGTAGTGCGGCAGCGCCTGGGCGACGGTGGCGAACGTCATCGGGATCTGGCCGGCGATGACGTCGGTGAGGGCCGGCATGCCGCCGCGATAGACCACATGCGTCATGTCGATGCCGGCCCTGACCTTGAGCATCTCGGCAGTGAGATGCGTCATGCTGCCCGTGCCGGCCGAGCCGAAGTTCAACACCGCCGATCTCGCCTTGCCGAGCGCGGCCAGCTCCTTGAGATCGTTCGCCGCAAAGGCCGGATTGGCGTAGACCACCACCGGTGTGCGCGCCAGCAGGCTGATCGGCTCGAAGTCCTTGATCGCGTCATAGGGCATGCGCGCATTGAGCGCCGGGTTGGTGACGTGGTTGCTCACCACGATGATCAGCGTGTAGCCGTCCGGGTCGGCCTTGGCGGCAGCTCCCGTTCCGATCATGCTGCTGGCGCCGGGCCGCGTGTCGACGATGACCTGCTGGCCCCAGACTTCCGTGAATCGCTGGCCGATCGATCGTGCCAGGATGTCCGTCGATCCGCCCGCCGCGAACGGCACGATGATGCGGATCGGCCTGTCCGGATACTTGTCGGCCGCCGGCTGCGCCGCGGCGATGCCTCCTGCCGCCAAGGCCACAAGGTAGCAGCTCAGGACGAGCGAACGGGTTGCCGGCTTGGCGAAGCGCAGAACCATGGCGTCCTCCCCGGAATTTGGGCGAATAGCGAACGGCGAATAGTAGCTGATGGACGCGGCCGCCTCTATTCGCTATTCGCTATTTCGCCATTCGCCAAGACGAGGGAGGACCCATGCGCATCATCGACCTGTCCGTCGCGCTCAAGGGCGGCATCGTGTCCGACCCGCCCTACATGCTCCCCGAGATCCAGTACATGGATCACAAGGCAGGCGCACAGCAGTTCGCCGCAACCTTTCCGGGCCTCAAGCCCGAGCAGCTTCCCGACGGCGAAGGCGCGGCGGTCGAGCGGGTCGTCATCAGCACGCACAACGGCACGCATCTCGATGCGCCCTACCATTTCGCCAGCACGATGGACGGCGGCAAGCCGGCGCTCAAGATCGACGAAGTGCCGCTCGAATGGTTCTTCAACGACGGTGTCAAGCTCGACTTCCGTGCCAAGCCGGACGGCTATGTCTGCACCGCCGCTGACGTCGACCGCGAGCTCGATCGCATCGGCTACAAGCTCAAAGCCCTCGACATCGTGCTGGTGAACACCGCCGCGGGGGCTGCCTACGGCCAGCCGGACTTCCTCGACAAGGGCTGCGGCATGGGCCGCGAGGCGACGCTGCATCTCTTGCGCCAGGGCGTAAGGGTCACCGGCACCGACGGGTGGAGCTGGGACGCGCCGTTCTCGTTCACGCGCAAGCGCTTCGCCGAGACCGGCGATCCGAGCATCATCTGGGAGGGCCACAAGGCCGGCCGCGAGATCGGTTATTGCCACATGGAGAAGCTCGCCAACCTCGACAAGCTCCCGCCGTTCGGCTTCAAGGTCGCCTGCTTCCCGGTGAAGGTCGCGGCCGCGTCCGCCGGCTGGACCCGCTGCGTCGCCATGCTGGAGAGCTGACGCGGCGCCGTAGGGTGGGCAAAATCGCTCACGCGGACTAACGCGTGGGCAACGGCGCAGAGCGATTTTGCCCACGCGTTTACGCCCCAGCATTGCGCCGTTGCCCACCCTACAGGTCAGGGACCCATGAAGCTCTCCGGTCAGGTCGCCGTCATCACCGGCGCGGGACGCAACATCGGCGAGGACACGGCAAAGCTGTTCGCCACCGAGGGCGCCAAGATCGCCGTCGTCGACATGGACAAGGGGCGGGGCGACAAGGTCGCCGCCGACATCGTCGAGCAGAACGGGGAAGCGAAAGCGTTCGTTGCCGATGTTTCGAGCGAGCAGGACATCGCCGCTCTGGTCGCCGACGTGGTGGCGCAGTGGGGCCGGATCGACATCCTCGTCAACAACGCGGCGATCTCCGACAACAAGCACGTGCTCGAGATCACCAAGGGTGAGTGGGACAAGGTGATCGCGGTGACGTTGACCGGCCCGTTCCTTGTGAGCCAGCACGTCGCCCGCCAGATGGTGAAGCAGGGCACCGGCGGCAGGATCGTCAACATCGGCTCCACGTCAGGCTTCTTCGGCCGTTCGCGGGCGATCGCCTATACGGCCGCCAAGGGCGGCGTCGCCAACCTCACGCGCTCGCTTGCGGTGCAGCTCGCGCCGCACAAGATCCGCGTCAACGGCGTCGTGCCCAACAAGATCGGCTCGCCGGTCGGCAAGGACGAGTTCGACCCGACCCGCCCGGTGGTCAACCTGGTCGGCCGCCCCGGCGTGCCGATCGACCTCGCCCGCGCGATCCTGTTCCTCGCCTCCGACGAGTTGGAGTTCATCGTCGGCGAGATGCTGTTCGTCGACGGCGGCGTCAGCGCCATGCTGATCGGCGACAAGACCGGGTGAAACGGCGAATGGCGAATAGCGAATGGCGAATCAGAACCGCCGCCGGCCATTCGCTATTCGCTGCTTCCTCCGCTATTCGCCCTTCAGGATCGCCAGCCGATCGACGAGCCGAACCAGCTCGCTTTGCCGCGTATTGTCGAGCTTTGCGTAAAGCTGCTTGGCGGTATCGCGTGCGGTGGATTCGCGAATGCCGAGCGTCTCGGCAGCCTCGGCGCGTGACTGTCCGCTGCCGATCAGCGCGGCGAGCCGCGCTTCCGACCGCGTGAGACCGAGCAGGCGCAGCGCTTTTTCGGGAGCCTGCAGGCCGTCCTGCTCCGGGTCGACGACGATCAGGAGCGCGGCCGCGCTGCTCGGAATCGTCCAGTCCGTTTCCCTGCAGCTGACCGGGATCGCTTGCACCAGCAGGGGCTGTCGTCCGCTCGGCCGCGGAAGCGCGATCGGCTCGAGATGCTTCGTCTCGGGGCCGCGGCGCAGGACCGATTTCATGAGCCGGGCGAAAGCGCCCTCGTGCTCGCGCGACGATGCAGACAGGCGTCCCTGAGTGAGCGACAACCCATCGCCGATCAGGCGGCTCGCTTGCTCGTTGGCGAAGATGACCTTGCCGTCGCCGTCGACCACCAGCGCGCCGCAGTCGAACCGGCCCAACGCGTCGGCGAGGGTCCGTTCCAGCCGGCTGACCGCCGCGACGCGCGTCGCCACCACGACCGCGCGGGCCGCATGCCTCCCCAGGAGTCCGAGGGTCTTGAGCTCGTGGCCCTCGAACTGTCCGCGCTCGATCGCGCGCATCACGCTGAAGGCGACGACGAAATTCGGCAGCGGGGCGGTCAGCTGGGCCGCAAAGGAACCCATTCCATAACGCGGGCAGAACTCCTGGCGCAGCGGATCGCGCGCGATCTCCTCCTCGGTGAACAGCTCGGGCTCGCAGCACACGCCGCCGGACAGCTTGCGCGCATAGATCCGCAGCACGCGCGAGTCGTGGCGCCACCAGTCGCGGTCGTATTCGGCTTTGGCTTCCAACAGCAGCGGAGAAACGACGAGCCCCGTCGCATTCCCCGGCGTGATCGGGATCATGGCGGTCCCCATGCCGCCGACCGCTTCGGCGAACTTGTGCAGCGCCTGCGGCCACAGCTCCGGCTCCACCGCCGCCTGATAGAGCAGGTCGATGGTGTCCAGCGCGTCGATCGCCTCGGCCATAAGAGCGTCCCCCCCTTTGCTCCTTGTCCGCCGGCCCATCTTACAGAGGCGCAACGAAAATGCCACGAGGCTTCATAGTTCAGGCCTATGTTTAGCGAGACCTTGCGGGAAAGCTTTCGCAAACCATTAGTTGCAAAAAGCGCGATTGGTTGTGCTGTTCCCGGGTCGTTCGCTGAGTGCGCTTGCCCGGTGACGCTGGCGAACAGCAACTCCGCGGCGTCTCCAGCCTGGTGCGCCGGCGGGTGCGCCAGAATATAGTGGTCCCCGAGCGAGGCCGGCGCCGCCGTCGGCCGCCTTTGGGACGACGGAATGCCGGGTGGGCCGCGCTATCGGTTGGGCGTCGATGTCGGGGGGACGCACACCGACCTGGTGCTGTTCGATCCTGCGACCGGCGCGTTGCTGGTGGAGAAGGTCGCGAGCACGCCCGCCAATCCCGCCCTCGGCGTGCTCGACGGCGTGACCGGGTTCATCGCCCGCGGCATCGATCCCGGGGAAATCGCATTCTTCGCCCACGGCACGACGATCGCCACCAACGCGCTGCTCGAGATGCGCGGCGCCAGGGTCGGCCTCCTCATCACCAAGGGCTATCGCGCCGTGCAGGAGGTCCAGAGCCAGGCGCGCGACGGCAACCTGTTCGATTATTTCTACGCCAAGCCCAGGCCGATCGCGCCGCAGAGCCTGACCCGGGAAATCCCCGAGCGCTCCGACCACGCGGGCAGCGTGCTCGTTCCGCTCGATCGCGATGCCGTGCGGCGGGCCGCGCGCGAGCTGAAGGCCGCCGGCGTGCAGTCCATCGCCGTGTGCTATCTGTTCGGCTTCGCCAATCCGGCGCACGAGACCGAGACCCGCGCGCTGATCCACCAGGAATTTCCCGGCGTGCCGGTATCGCTGTCGTGCGAGGTGCTGCCGCGCATCCGTGAATGGCCGCGCCTCTCCACCACGCTGGTCAACGCCTATCTGGACCCCGTTGTGGTGCGCTACATCGCCCACCTCGGCGAAGGCTTGGACAAGCTCGGCGTCGTCACCCAGCAGCGCTTCCTGATGCAGTCGAACGGCGGCGTGATGCCGTTCACGGCGGCGATCACGGGTTCGCGCACCGTGCACACCTTGTTCTCCGGGCCCGCCGCGGGCGCCCAGGCGAGCGCCCATTGGGCCGGACAGGAGGGCGAGCGCGGGCTCGTGACGCTCGACATGGGCGGCACCAGCGCCGACATCGCCTTCATCGAGGGCGGCGTGCCGCTGGAAACGACCGAGGGCGTTGTCGCGCGCCGGCAGGTCGATGTGCCGGCCCTCGACATGACGACGATCTCCGCGGGTGGCGGCTCGGTCGCCTGGGTGGACCATGCGGGGTTCCTCAACGTCGGGCCGGTGAGCGCCGGCGCCGACCCGGGCCCCGCCTGCTACGGCCGCGGCGGCACCGAGCCGGCGGTCACCGACGCCGACCTCGTGTGCGGCTTCCTCAATCCCGACTACTTCCTCGGCGGCGCGCACCGGCTCGATCCCGGCGCCGCTCACGCGGCGCTTGGGGTGCGCATCGCCGAGCCGCTGAAGATGAGCGTGCTCGCGGCGGCCGCCGGCATCCGCCGCATCGTCGACATGCGCATGGCCGACGAGGTGCGGGTGTTCGCCGCCAGGCGCGGCGTCGACCTCACGAGCTTCACGTTGCTGCCGTTCGGCGGTGCCGGCGCCGTGCATGCGGCCGCGGTCGCCGAGGAACTCGGCATGCGGCAGATCTTGGTGCCACCGCGGCCGGGCGCGTTCTCGGCGCTCGGCCTCCTCTGCACCGACGTGGTGCACGACTACATCCGCTCCGCGCTGACACCGCTCACCGCGCTCGCGGCGGAGGAGGCGGAAGCGATGTTTGCCGTGCTCGAGGACAAGGCGCGCGAGGAGCTCGCCGCCGAAGGAATGAATGCCGCGGATGCGCAATTCATCCGCGAGCTCGACCTGCGCTACGGCGGCCAGGGCTACGAGCTGCGCACCCCGCTCGCCGGGCTGTATGAGGAGCGCCTGACGCCGCAGTCGCTCGCCGCTGTACGCGTGCGCTTCGACGAGCGCCACGCGGAGATCCACGGCCATGCGGCGCGCGAACGGCCGGTCGAGCTGGTGAGCTACCGCCTGCGCGTGCGCGTCCCCGTGCCGAAGTTTCAGGCCTTCGACGAGCCCGCGCCGGCAGTGCGGCGTCCGGCGGACGCCGCCCGCAAGGGCACGCGCACGGTCTATTTCGACCGCGCGACGGCGACCACCGCGGTCCTCTACGAGCGCGAGAAGCTCGACGTCGGGGCGGTGCTCGCCGGACCGGCGATCGTCGAGCAGTTCGACGCCACCACGGTCGTTCCGCCGGGCTGGCGGGCCACCGTCGACCGCCGCCGCAATCTCATGGTGGAGAAGGCATGAGCATGGACCCGATCACCATCCAGGTTCTGCGCAACAAGATCGCGAGCCTGGTCGAGGAGATGCATTACCATTTCTATCGCTCCGGCTATTCCACCATCATCCGCGAGTTGCGCGACTTCAGCTGCGTGATCCTCGATCGCGACGGGCGCCTCATCGTCGCGCCGCCGATGTTCTTTCACGCACCGGTCTATCGCCACCTGGTGACGCGCATCCTCGCGCTCTACGGTGGACGAGATGCGGACGGCATCCGGGAGGGCGACGTGTTCGTCTCCAACCACCCGTACGAGGGCGGGCTGCCGCACGTGTCCGACATGGCGTTCGTCGCGCCGATCTTCGCCGGCGGCGCGATCATCGGCTTTTCCGGCTCGATCGCCCACAAGGCGGACGTCGGCGGCACGGTGCCGGGCTCGACTTCGGCCAACGCCACCGAGCTCTACCATGAGGGCCTGCTGATCCCACCGATTAGGATCCGTGCGCAGGGTCGCGCGCTCGCCGACGTCGAGCGGCTGATCCTCGCCAACAGCCGCCAGCCGGACCTCGTGCGCGGCGACGTGCAGGCGCAGATCGCCGTGACCGAGATGGGGGCGGCGCGCGTCAAGGAGCTCAGCCTGCGCTTCGGCTCGGCGGCGATCACCGGCGCCTTCGCGGCCATCCTCAAGGGCGCGGCGGCCGAGATGCGCGCCGCCATCGCGGCGCTGCCGGAGGGCGCGTTCTCCGCCGAGGGTCTGCTCGACAGCGACGGCGTCGACGTGGAGCGGCCCGTCAAGCTCGCCGTCATCGTGACCATCCGCGACGGCGTCGCGACGTTCGACTTCTCCGCCAGCGGTCCGCAGGCGCGCGGCCCGGTGAACCTTCGCCCCTCCATGGTCGAGGCCTGCGTGTTCTATTGCCTGATCGGCTGCCTCGCGCCCAAGCTCGCCTTCAACGACGGCATGCGCGACGCGGTGCGACTCGTGCTCCCGCCGCGCTCGATCGTCAATGCGGAGGCGCCGGCGCCGGTCTCCAACTATCAGATGGTCAACCTGAAGCTGGTGGACGTCATCCTCGAGGCGCTGGCCCAGTTCCACCCGGCGCGCGCCATCGCCAATGCCGGCTCCTCGAGCGCGTTGGGCATCGCCTGGGCGAAGCCGCGTCCCGGCCAGCCGACCATGCAGTACGAGATCATCGGCTCCGCCTATGGGGGCGGCATGGGCCACGACGGCGCCGCCGCCACCGCGACGCACCTGAGCAACCTGCACATCACGCCGATCGAAGTCCTGGAGTCCGAGTTTCCGTGCCGCGTCACCCGCTTCGAGCTCGTTGCGGATTCCAGCGGCGCCGGCCAGTGGCGCGGCGGCCCGAGCATGCTGCGCGAGTACGAGCTGATGGAAGCCGCCACCGTCATCCGCCGCTTCGACAAGACGCGCTTTCCGCCGAACGGCCTCGCCGGCGGCCAACCCGGCAGCCGCAGCCGCTTCGTCATCCGCCTCGGCACCGACCGGGAGCAGGACACGCGCGCCTCCGGCCGCTGGGAGATGCAGGCGGGCGAGCGCTTCCTGATCCAGACCGCGGGCGGCGGCGGCTACGGCGATCCGCGCCGGCGCACCCGCGCCGCGCTCGAGCGCGACGTGACGGAAGGTTACGTCTCCGTCGAAGGCGCCGCGCGCGATTACGGCGGCGGTGATTGACCTTGCCCCGCGGCCGCGCAATCGTTTGGATGATTCACAGAGCCGCTCGCGGCAGGGCGCACGGCACGGAGGAAACCAGAATGCGGACGCGGCGAATTCTCGTGCTTGCGGCGCTTGGCTTCGTGGCCCTCGCGATCACCCCCTCGCATGCCCAGGACGCCTACCCGACCGCCGTGGTGAAGGTGGTGGTGCCCGCCGCGGCCGGCTCGACCACCGACACGCTGGCGCGGCTCACCGCCGACCAGCTCGGCCAGAAATGGGGCAAGCCGGTGGTGGTGGAGAACATCGCCGGCGGCGCCATGAACATCGGGGCGGATCGCGTCGCGCGTGCGGCGCCGGACGGCCACACGCTCCTGGTCGCGCCGCCGTCGCCGCTGTCGTTCAACCACCTGCTCTACCGCGACCTCACCTACGACCCGCGCCAGTTCGTGCCGATCACCGTGCTCGCCAAGGTGCCCAACGTGCTGGTGGTCCGCAAGGACCTGCCGGCGCAGTCGCTGCCGGAGCTCATCGCCTTCGCCAAGGCCAACCCCGGCAAGCTCTCCTATGCGTCGCAGGGCGCGGGCTCGACCGCGCACCTGAGCGCCGGCCAGATGGAGATCCGCGCTGGCATCAAGATGGTGCACGTGCCGTATCGCGGCGCGATGCCGGCGCTCAACGACGTGGTCGCCGGCCACGTCGACCTGTTCTTCGACACGCTGACCACCTCGGTACCGCTGTTCCGCGCCGACAAGGTGCGGCTGCTGGCCGTCGCCGATACCCAGCGCGCCGCCGCCTTGCCCGATATCCCGACCCTGCACGAATCCGGCTTGCCCGGCTTCCGCTCGATCACCTGGTTCGGCCTGGTGGCGCCGCCCGACACGCCTCCCGCCCTCGCGGCGCGCATCAGCCGCGACGTGGTGGAGATCCTCAAGAGCCAGGCCGTTGCCGACAAGCTCAGGGAGCTGCGGCTCGATGCCGGCGCCACCAGCCCGGCCGACTCGGGAAAATTCTTTGCCGACGAGGCGGCCCTGTGGAGCGAGGTCATCCGCGAAGCCAAGATCACCGCGCAGTAATCTGCGGTAAGCTCGCCCCATGGGTCGATACCGCGTCACCGTCGACACCGGCGGCACGTTCTCCGATTTCGTCTTTCTCGACACGGAGAGCGGCCGCATCACGATCTTCAAGGTGCCGTCGACCCCCGACGACCCGTCGCGTGCGATCCTCGCCGGAATCGAGATGCTGCTCGCGCAGGGCGTCGCGGCGCGCGAGATCGAATATTTCTGCCATGGCACCACGGTCGGCACCAACGCGCTCCTGGAGCGCAAGGGAGCCAGGACCGCCCTCCTGGTGACCGAAGGCTTCCGCGGCATCTATCCGGTCGGCGAGCAGGCACGGCCGTACGGGCCGGTGATCTTCGACGTGATGTTCGACAAGCCGGCGCTGCTGGTGCCGGCGAGCCTGACCGGCGAAGTCAAGGAACGCGTGGACTTCCGCGGCAGCGTGCTGCAGCCCCTCGACGAGACCCATCTGCGCGCAACCGTGCGCGCGCTCGCAACCCGCGGCGTCGAGTCGGTCGCCGTCTGCCTGTTGTTCTCCTTTCTCCATCCCGAGCACGAGGAGCGGGTGCGCGCCGTCGTGCGCGACGAGCTGCCGGACTGCAGCATCTCGCTCTCCTCCGAGGTGCTGCCGCAGATCCGCGAGTACCACCGGCTCTCCACCACGGTCATCAACGCCTACCTGCAGCCGATCCTCGCCCGCTACATCGCGCAGCTCGCCAGCCGCCTGGCCGAAGCCGGGGTGACGACGCCGCAGGCCTACGTGATGCAGTCGAACGGCGGCATGGCGACGTTCGCCGGCGCCGCCGAGAAGGCCGCCACCACCGTCCTGTCCGGCCCGGCCGGCGGCGTCACCGCCGGAATCCACACGAGCCGCCTCGTCGACGCGCCCAACCTCATCACCTTCGACATGGGTGGCACGTCGTGCGACGTCGCCTTGATCCGCGACGGCGAGCCGTCGGTCGCGAGCCGCGGCAAGATCGACGGGCGCGACATCGCGTTGCCGATGCTCGACATCAACACGGTGAGCGCGGGCGGCGGCACCATCGCGCGGGTCGACCGGTTCGGCCTGCTCGCCGTCGGGCCGCAGAGCGCCGGCGCGGTGCCGGGCCCGGCCTGCTACGGCCGCGGCGGCACCTTGCCGACCATCACCGACTGCAACCTCGTGCTCGGGCGCCTGAGCGCCGACAATTTCCTCGGGGGCCGCATGCGGCTCGATGCCGACCTCGCTCGCGCGGCGATCGATGTGCACGTGGCACGGCCGCTGTCGCTCGGCATCGAGGCAGCGGCGGAAGGCGTCATCCGCATCATCGACGTGAAGATGCAGGAGGCCATCAAGGCAATCTCCACCATGCGCGGGCACGACCTGCGCGAATTCGTTCTGCTGGCGTTCGGCGGCGCCGGGCCGGTTCATGCCGGGCAGATCGCCCGCGACCTCGGCATGGCCGGCGTGATCGTGCCGCTCTACCCGGGCGTCCACTCCGCCATGGGGCTCATGCTCTCCGACGTGAAGCACGACGACGTGCAGTCGCGCATGGCGGCGATCGACAAGGTCCCGCCCGAGGAGGTGGAGCGCATGTTCGGCCGCCTCGAGGCGAGAGCCCGCGAGGGGCTGGCGCGTGACGGCTTTGCGCCGGACCGCATTCGGCTGCAGCGCGCTCTCGATATGCGCTACGCGGGCCAGGGCTACGAGATCACGGTGGCGTGCGAGTCCGTTTCCGTGCAGGCCGCGACGCTCGCCGATTTGCGCGCGCGCTTCGACCGCCAGCACCAGGCCATGTTCGGCCATATGGCGCCCGAGGAAACCGTCGAGATCGTCTCCTACCGGGTGCGCGGCATCGGCCTCACGCCGCCGGTCGAGATGGAGCGGTTTGCGCCCGCCGGCACGAGCCTGCGCGATGCCGAGCGCGCGCGCAGGCGGGTGCGGTTCGGCGGGGAGGACATCGACTGCCCGGTGTATCAACGCGAGCGGATCGACGTGGGCCTCGCGCTCGAGGGCCCGGCGATCCTCGATCAGCTCGACAGCACCACCGTTATCCTGCCGGGCCAGGTGGCGCGCATCGACCAATGGAAGAACCTGATCGTGAGCGAGGAGCGGTGATGGAGAACGGAACGCATCGCACAATCGATCCGATCGAGCTCGAAGTCGTCAAGGCGAGCCTCGGCGGCATCGTGCAGGAGATGCAGAACGCGCTGTTCCGCACCGGCTTCTCCACCATCGTGCGCGAGTTGCAGGATGCCTCCTGCGCGCTGATGAACGCCCGCGCCGAAGTGGTGGCGCAGCACGTCGTGCTGCCGCTGCACATCGGCGCCTTTCCGGCCTGCTGCGCGGCGATCCTGCGCGAGTTCGCCGACGACATCGCCGAAGGCGATGCATTCCTGATCAACCATCCCTATCACGGCGGCAGCCCGCACGCGCCCGACATCGCGGTGATCGCGCCCATGTTCGTGAACGGCGCACTGTTCGCCTTCGCCGGCAGCATCGCGCACAAGAGCGACATCGGCGGGCCGGTGCCCGGCAGCTGCTCCGGGCAGGCGCGCGAGATCTTCAACGAGGGCCTGCAGCTGCCCGCCGTGCGCTACCAGCGGGCGTTCGCGCCGTTCGGCGACGTCGAGCGCATCATCGCCGCCAACAGCCGCACCCCCGAGCTGGTGCTGGGCGACATTCGCGGCCAGCTGGGCGCCGACCGGCTGGGCGAGCGCCGCCTCGCCGAGCTCGTCGGCAAGTTCGGCCGAGGCCAGATCGCCGCCGCGTTCGACCGCCTGCTGGCGATGTCGGAGGCGCGCGTGCGCGCGGTCGTCGCCGAATGGCCGGACGGACGTTACGAGGCGGAGCGGTTCATCGACGACGACGGCATCGCGCTGAACACGCCGGTGCGCATCCATGTGGTGGTCGAGAAACAGGGCGATGCGATCCGCTTCGACTTTTCCGGCTCGGCCGACCAGACCGCGGGCCCGGCGAACATTCGCCCGCCACTGGTCCAGGCGGCCTGCGCCTACTGCCTGATCTCCATGATTGACCCGCACACTTACGTGAGCAGCGGGCTGTTGCATGCCTTCGCCGTCGTGGCGCGCGAGGGCAGCGTGCTCAATCCGCGTTATCCGGCGCCGGTGAACACCTATAACCCGACCGTCCACGCGGTGGTCGACGCGGTCTACGAGGCGATGAGCCACATCGTGCCGGGAAGAGCGCGCGCGGACGGCAGCGGCAGCCGCTCGATCATCCTCGGCGGGCGCAGCACCTACACGGGCAAGGGCTATGTGCAATACGAGATCATCGGCGGCGGCGCCGGCGCGCGCGCCGTGAAGGATGGCGCCTCCGGCACGACGGTCAACCAGAGCAACGCCAGGATCGCACCGGTGGAGATCATCGAGAGCGAGTTTCCCACTCGCGTGCTGCGCTACGAGCTGATCCGCGACTTCGGCGGCGCCGGAGAATTCCGCGGCGGCCTGGGCATCCGCCGCGAGTATCTCAATCTCGAGCCGGCGCGGTTCTCGATCCGCTCCGCCAAGCACGTGATCCCGCCCAACGGCTGCAACGGCGGCGCCCCCGGCCGCACCGGCGATATCTGGATCAACCCAGCCAGCGATGAGGCCAAGCGGCTGCCGACCCGTTACGCCGATTATCCGCTCCAGGCCGGCGATGTGTTTCGCCTCGATACGCCGGGAGGCGGCGGTTACGGCGATGCGCTCGCGCGCGAGCCGGAGCGCGTGCTCGCCGACGTGCGCGAGGGCAACGTGTCGGCGGAGGCTGCCGAACGGGACTACGGCGTGGTGATCCGGCAGGACGGCGGCACGCTCGCGCTCGACGAAACCGCAACCGCGCGCCTGCGCCTTAGGATGCAGGCGGCGCGCCAGACCGGGGAAGCGTGATGGCGGAACAGATGCGCGTGGCCGTGATCGGGCTCGGCGCCATGGGGCTGCAGATGGCGCGGCACCTCGTCGACAAGGGTTTTGCGGTGACCGGCTACGATATCGATCCGGCCGCCATGGCGCGGGCTCGGGAGCATCGCGTCGTGACCGCCGGCACGATCGCCGAGACCGGCGCGGCGGCCGAGGTCGTGGTGGTGATGGTGCAGAACGACCGCCAGGTCGAGGACGTGATCGGAAACTCCGGCCTGCTCGACCGGCTCGCGGCCGGCGCCGTGATCGCGATCGCGAGTTCGGTTGCGCCGGAGACCTGTCGGCGCGTCGCCGCGCTGGCGGCGCCGAAAGGCGTCGGCGTAATCGACACGCCGGTGGTGCTCGGCCAGGAGGCCGCCAACAACGGGACGCTCACGATCTATGCGGGCGGCGAGGCCGAATGGGTCGAACGCGCCCAGCCGGCGCTCGCGGCGTTCGGGCGAAGGATCTTCCACATCGGCCCGCTCGGCACCGGCCAGGTCGCCAAGACCATCAACAACCTGCTGCTGTGGTCGTGCATGTCGGCCAACATGGAGGCCCTGGGGCTGGCGAGGGCGCTCGGCGCCGACGTCCCGCGCCTGGTCGAGGCGCTGCTCGAGGGCAGCGGCGCCAACTGGTCGCTCTCGCGTTGGGGCAAGAGCACGGGCAAGTGGGCCGTAAAGGACATGGAGGTGGCGCTCGCCATGGCGGCGGACGCGCAGGCGCCGGTGCCGCTCGCGCGCCTGGTGCAGCAGCTGGTGACTGGCATCAACCAGGACAAGATGAAGGCGCTGCTGTCGTAGAGGCCTCCAGATGTGCCCTCGCTTGCTTCGTTGCCTGCTGCCCGCGCCGTTCTTCGCTCTTGCGTTCGCGGGTGCGCAGGCTGGCGAAGACGAGGCGCCGCTCATCAGGAGCGGCTACGCCATCGGCAAGGATCGCTGCGGCGAGGGGCCATCGGCCTTTCCGAAAGTGCGCATCGGCATGCGGGCAGGCTATTGCGCCGGCCTGGTGGCGAGCCGGGACGACGGGCTCGTGTTCCCGCGCTCGATCGTGCAGGTGCCGGGAACGCGCTTCTTCGTCGTCGCCGACATGGGCGGCTGGGACCCGCAGCGCGGCCGCATGCTGCTGCTCGATCCGGAGGCGCCCGAAGGCAAGCGCCTCAAGGCGCTGCTGACCAGGCTCGACCTTCCGCACGGCCTTGCGGTCGGCATCGACCGTCGCGTCTATGTCGGCACGGTCGAGCGGATTTTTCGTTTCGACCCGCTCGCCGACCGCCCCGACAGCACAGTCGAGACGATCGTTCAGGACTTGCCGCCCGGGCGCGTCATGCCGTCCGATGAAGTGAGGCTCAAGGCTTTCGCGCATCCGCTCAAGCCGTTCGTGTTCGACCGCACCGGCCGCCTCTACGTCAACATCGGCGCGCCGACCGACAGCTGCGCGACCCGATCGTCGGAGACAAAGCCGTGCGCCGCCGCCGAAGGCGCAAGCCCGCTCGCCGCGATCTGGGCGTTCACGCCGCCGGCAGACGGCATCTTTCCCGCGTTGGAGCCGGGCGAGAAGAACCCGCCGCGCGAGGTCTTGGCGCGCGGCCTGCGCAACTCCATGGCGCTCGCGGCGCATCCGCGGTTCCCCGATGCGGGCTTCACCTTCCTGCAGGCCGAGAATGCGCGCGACCTGCCCGATCCGACGAAGCCGAACGAGGAGCTCAACGCCCTCGAGCCCGGCAAGCACTACGGATGGCCCTACTGCTACGACCTCGCGACGCCGAGCCCCGAGTACAAGGCCTTCCTGGAAGCCAACGGTCCGCTGAAAAGGTTGTGCAGCAATGCGGCGCTCTACCGGCCGCCGCATTCGCTCATGCCGCCGCACGCCGCGCCGCTCGCCATGCTCTATTATCACGGCGACCGGCTCCCCGAGCTCGCCGGCAAGCTCGTCGTCGCGCTGCATGGCTACCGCCCGACCGGCGGCCGCGTGATCATCTACGACGTCGACGACAAGGGCCTTCCGCCTGTCAGTCCACCGCCGGTGATCTATCGGGTAACCTGTTCAGCCGATCCGACCCGCACATTCCAGACCGATCACGCGAAGCCGGTTGCCGCCGCGCCGTTTCACGAGCTGATCGGCGGATGGCACAAGGTGAACGGCGTGCGGCCGCGCGGCGCTCCGGTGGGCATGACGGTCGCGGGCGACGGCGCGCTGTGGCTGGTCGAGGACAAGAACCAGGCGATCCTGCGCATCGACGCGGAGCGCGCCGCAGCCCCGCCCGACGACTTCCCCTGCGACGAGAGGACGCCCGCACAGATCAAGGAGCTCACCGACTTCGTCGCCGCCAGCCGGGACAATCGCGCCCGCCTGACGACCGTGCGGACCCGCCTGATCGAGAAGCACTGCGCCGACTGCCATTCCGCTTTCGGCCTGAAGGGCGAAATGAGCGATGCCCGGAAGGATGCCGCGGTGCTCGCCTATCTGCTCGCCCAGGACGGATGGGTCTATCCCGGCGATCCGCAGGCCGGCCGGCTGCACGCGCGCGTCTGGGGCAAGGGCGCGGAGAAGATCATGCCCGAGCGCGGGCGCGAGCTGATCGCCGGCGACCCGGACTACCGCGCGCTTCTGCGCACGCTCGACCGCCTGGTCGAGACCATGGTTCCGGGCGAGCGCCGGCGCATCAGGGCGCGCGGGGTCGCACAGAAGCTCGTCGGCCGCAGCGGCCGCACCTGCGGCTCCGTTCCCGACAACACCGTGGTCGTGGTGGTCGAGCGGCGCCCGAAGGAGAAGCCCGGCTACAGCCGCATCTTCCGCCCCGCCGATCAGTATCTCGATGGTGAATGCCGGGACGATGAATACTATGTTGATGCGCGGCGGCTAGTGGCTTTGTGAGATCGGTCGCCTTGTCGCGACCGGCGGCGCGTGGGAATCTCGGGTCCAGCACGCCGGATCTCGGCACCCGCAGGGAGGTCTTCGATGAAATCTCTTGCGCTCGCGCTCGCAGGCTCAGTGATCACCGCGACCATGTCGCTGGCGCAACCCGCACAGGCGCCGATCAAGGTGCGGGTCGCCTATGACGGCTTCTCGATGACCTCGGCGCCCATGATCTATGCCGACAAGCATGGGATCTTCCGCCGCTTCGGCCTCGACGTGACGCCGACCTTCGTCGAAGGCGGCTCGACCCTGACGCAGGCCGTGGTCGGCGGCTCGGTCGACATTGCGCAGAACGGCTATACGCCGGCGGCGGCTGCCGCCGTGCAGGGCGCCGACATCGTCTTCATCGGCGGCATCTCCAACAAGCTGCCGTTCCAGCTGGTGGTGAAATCGTCCGTCGCCAGGGCCGAGCAGCTGAAAGGGCAGGCGATCGCCATCAGCCGCTATGGCTCGTCGACCGACCAGGCGGCCGACTTCGCGCTGCGCCATCTCGGGCTCACCCGCAACGACGTGAAGGTCCTGCAGCTGGGCGGGCCGACCACGCGCATCGCCGCCGCGCTGAGCGGGCAGATCGCCGGCACCATCGAGCAATACCCCGACACGGCCGAGCTGTCGCGCCAGGGCTTCCACGTCCTGGTCGACGTCACCGACATCGCCGGCGACTATCCCAACACGTCCTACGTCACGAGCCGCGCGTTCCTGCGCAGGAATCCCGAGGCGGTGCGGAGATTCTTGATGGCGATGGCCACCGCCGTGCACGAGTTCAAGCAGAACCCGGATGCCGCGGTCGCCATCACCCAGGCCTTCCTCGGCGTGAAGGATTTGGCCCACGCCAAGGCGGCCTACGAGGCCTATCGCAAGGTCTACCCAGACGACCTGCGTCCTTCCGCCAAGGGCATCGCGCTGGTCCTGGCGGAGCTCGCGAAGAAGGAACCGAAGGCCGCCTCGACCAGGCCCGAGCAGCTGATCGACGTCGCGGCGCTCGATGCGCTCGAGCGCGAGGGCTTCTTCAAGCGCCTCTCGCCGTCGCAATGACCGCCGCGCCGGCCAAGCTCAGCGCAAAGGGCGTCGCGCTCGAGTATCTCAATGAGCGCACGCGGCAGCTCCTGCCCGTGCTCGCCGGCATCGACCTCGACGTGTTCGACGGCGAGCTCGTCGCGATCGTCGGCCCGAGCGGCTGCGGCAAGACCAGTTTCCTCAACGCGGTGGACGGGCTGATCGCCATCGCCGGCGGCGAGATCCTGGTCGACGGCCGTCGCGTCACCGCACCGGGGCCTGACCGCGCCATGGTGTTCCAGCACGACTCGCTGTTTCCCTGGCGCACGGTGCTCGGCAACGTGACCTACGGCCTCGAGCTGCAGGGCAAGGCGACGACGGCGGAGATGCGCGAGCGCGCGCTCGCCCTCATCGACCTGGTGGGGCTCACCGGTTTTGCCGAGCACTATCCGCACGAGCTCTCCGGCGGCATGCGCCAGCGCGTCAACATCGCTCGCGCCCTGGTGATGGAGCCGGCGCTGTTGCTGCTCGACGAGCCGTTCGCTGCGCTCGACGCGCAGACCCGCGAGTTCATGCAGGTGGAATTGCTGAAGATCCTTGGGCGCGCCAGGACGACGGCCGTGTTCATCACCCACCAGATCAACGAGGCGGTGTTCCTCTCGAACCGCGTCGCCGTGTTCTCGGCCCGGCCGGCGCGCATCAAGGAGGTGGTCGCCGTCGACCTGCCGCCCGCCCGCACGCTCGATCTCAAGCATCATCCGTCCTTCGTCGAGCTCGAGCGGCGCCTGTGGCGCCTGATCGAGGAAGAAGCCGCGCGGACCGGCATGATGACGGCGGCATAGCATCATGGATGCCGTGACCGACACCAAGGTTGCGTCCGCCGCAGCGCCCCCCTCGGCCGCACCGCGCGCGGCCCCTCCCGTGCCGTTCTGGCGGCGCCACGAGAGCGCCCTCCTGGGCGCCGTCGCGGTGCTGGTCTTCCTCGCGTTCTGGGAAGCCGCGGTGGCGTTCGGCTTCGTCAATCCGCTGTTCACCTCCTCCCCCAGCCGCATCCTGCGCACCGGCTCTCAGATGTTCGCCGACGGCAGCATCCTCTACGACCTGCAGGTGAGCGGGCTGGAGTTTGCGGTGGGCTACGGGCTCGCGGTGCTGGTCGGCGTTCCGCTCGGCATCCTGATGGGCTGGTATCGTCGGCTCGACGCGGTGCTCGACCCGTTTGTCTCGGCCCTCTACGCGACGCCGCGCATCGCGCTGTTGCCCCTGGTGATGATCTGGTTCGGCATCGGGCTCGCCTCGAAGATCGCGATCATCTTCCTCGGCGCCGTCTTTCCCATCCTGGTCAACACCATCACCGGCGTGCGCACGATCGGTGCCGATTTCATCAAGGTGGCGCGCTCGTTCGGCGCCAGCGACCGGCAGCTGTTCTTCACCGTCGCGCTGCCGTCGTCGGTGCCGCTGCTGCTCGCGGGCTTACGCCTCGGGCTCGGCCATGCGTTGATCGGGATCGTGGTCGGCGAAATGTATGGGGCGACCGCCGGCATCGGCTTTCTCATCTCGGTCTCCGGCGCCCGTTTCCAGACCGACCGGGTGATGGTCGGCATCATCATCATCGCGCTCGCCGGCGTGCTGATGACGGCCGGGTTGCGCGCGATCGAACGGCGCTTCGAGCGCTGGCGGCCGAACGAGCGCGGGTGACGTGTATTGCGTTGGACTGCAGCCGTACGCGACGCCGCTCCGATAGGCGGCACCTATCTGCGTGCCATCACACGACGCACTTCGTGCTTTACCCGCCACGAGCGCGTGGTTAGCATTCAGCTCGCAAGACGCTTCAACGCGCTCGCGTGTGGCCTCGAGCGAAGACCGCCAGAAGTCTTCGTGGGGGGCGAGGGGAACAGCTGCCAGCGAAGGCGGCGCACGACTTCATTCACCGCATCCTTTTCGCCGGTGCAATCGCCAGTCGGCATTGCGCGCCCGCTGCCGGGCGCGGAAGCGCGCGACTTTGCTCGAAGTCTCGCGCCTGGGTGTTGGTGGGCGCCAACGGGGGAAGCGGATACATGGCACACCTTGTCACCGGCACGGAGGGCAACGACACCCTCGCTCCATCCGGACTATCCGACCCCGGCGTCCATACCATCAACGGCCTCAACGGCGATGACTCGATCAGCGCCATTGTTCCCGTCGGCACGGTCCCCGCCTCCGTGAGCATCAGCGGGGGCGGCGGGTTCGACAGCATCCACGTCCAAGGCCTGAATGGCACGATCGCGGGCGGGACCGGTGACGACTCCATTCTTTGGATACCCGTGCCGGGCGAGTCCGCCGTGCTGTTCGGCAACTTCGGCAGCGACACGATCCAGGCGGCCGGTACCCGACAGGTAACCATCGTCGGCGGGGACGGCTCCAGTGACGGTCATGACAACCTCATCGGCAGCTCGGCTTCCGATTTCCTTTTCGGGAACGGCGGGAATGACACGATCAACGGCACCAACGGCAATGACACGATGGTCGGCGGTCAGGGCGACGATTCCATTTTCACGGCGGGCTCCGGCAACGACGTCATCCTGGCCAACGAGGGGCGTGACACCATCAACGTTTTCCCCGGCATCGATCTCGTCTTCGCCGGCCAGGACAACGACAGCGTCATCGTGCTGGCCGGCACCGGCTCGTTCTTCCTCAACGAGGGCGCCGATACCTTCAACGGCATAGGAAACACGTCCGGCCTGACGGTGCAGGGCGGCAATGGTGCCTCCGACGGAGGTGACTGCATCATCACGGGCGGCGGGGCCGACGTGATTCTGGGCAACGGCGGCGTCGACATCATCGACGGGGGGAACGGCAACAACACCCTGGTGGGGGGATTCGGCGCTGACACGATCCGCGGCGGCAACGACGCCGACTTCATCTTCGGCAACGAGGACAACGACACCATCAACATGGGCGGCGGCGGCCCCGATACGGTGTTCGGCGGCCAGGGCGGCGATATCGTCTTCGCCAGCAGCGGCTCGGGCAATGACGTGATCAACGGCAACGAGGGTAACGATTCGCTGCGCGGCGATGGTGGGGCTGACACGGTGTCCGGAGGGGCTGGCGGCGACAGGTTGATCTACCTCGCCGCCGGCGATGACGGCGACGGTGCCGCCGGCGGGCCGATCGAATTCATCACCGACCTGACGTTTGGCGAGGACGTCCTTTCATTGGGGGTCGGCATCAACTTCGCATTCACGGCCAGCGCCGGGGCTGCCGGCAATCTCGCCCAGGCAGCCGACAATGCGCTCACCGCGGTCTGGCAACAGAACGGCAGCGATCCGGAGCGGGTGGCGGCGGTGTTCGGCTTCCAGGGCCGCACCTATCTGGCGGTCGATACGGGCCTCACCGGTCACTTCGAGAACGCGAGCGATTTCCTGTTCGACATCACCGGGGCGAGCGGCACGATCACCGCGGCCAGCTTCGTCTGATGGCGACATGCTGTGCAGCCGACGTTCATGTGAGGCTTCCCCGCGTGAACGGCGCTCGCGGCTCGATCTCAGGGCAGCGAGATGGTCCTTGCAACCAGGACGCCGGACACAGGCTTCGCGTCGCCCGACCGGTTACCCCCCAAAAGGGGGGTGCGGGTTGCGACGGATTTGGCCAACGATCGCCATCGGGAACAGTCGCTGACCGCGGATGAACCGCGGGTGAAGACACGCGCGCTCGGTGCATCGGGCGCATTCGCCGACGGGAGGAAAGCATGCCGCAGAACATCGTGGGGACGGGAGGAGCCGACACGCTGACCCTGAACGATACGTCGGCGGGCGTTCATACGGTCAATGGCCTCAATGGCGACGATTCGGTCCTTGCCGACGCCGGCGGCGTCACCGGCGCCGTTGCGCTCATCATGGGGGAGGGGGGCTTCGATACCCTCGTGGCGCTGAATTACACCGCCACCATCCGCGGCGGGGACGGCAACGATCGCATTTTTCATGCCGCATCCGGCTTTACCAACACGGCACTGTTCGGCAACTTCGGCAACGACACGATCACGGCGACCGCGCAGGTGGCGTTCATGGCCGGCGGGGACAACTCCAACGACGGCCACGACAGCCTGCGCGGCTCCGATTTCGCTGATCTCATCTTCGGCAACGGCGGCAATGACACGATTGTCGGCGGTGGCGGCAACAACACGCTGGTCGCCGGGTTCGGCAACGATTTCATCTTTGCCAACGCCACCAGCAACGACTTCATTTTCGGCAACGAGGGAAACGACACTATCCACGCTTCCCTCGGCGTCGATCTGGTCTTCGCCGGCCAGGGAAACGACAGCGTGACCGTGACGGGTGGGTCCGGCACGTTCTTCCTCAACGAGGGGAGCGATGTGTTCGTCGGCGTAAACAATACGTCCGCCGTGACGGTGCAGGGCGGCAACGATTCGGCCGATGGAGACGATTTCATTGCCACCGGCTCCGGCGCCGACGTGGTGCTGGGCAACGGCGGTCGTGACACCCTGAACGGAGATATCGGCAACAACACCCTGGTCGGCGGGTTCGGCGACGACGTCATCCAGGGGAACGGCGACGCGGAAGTCCTCTTTGGCAACCAGGACAACGACACGATCTTCGCGGGCGGCGGTGCCGACACGGTGTTCCTCGGGCAGGGCAACGACCTCGTCATCGAGGCGGGGGGATCGTCCCGGAACCTGATCCTGGGCAACGAAGGCAACGACACGATGCGCGCAGGCGGCGGAGCGGATACGATCACCGGCGGCCCCGGCAGCGACCGTTTCGACTACTTCGAGAGCGACGACGACGGCAATGGCGCCGCCGGCGGACCGATCGAGCACATCACCGACGTCAATTTCGCCGAGGACCGGTTCCATGTCGCCGCCGTCAACGTCGTCTTTGCCGCCAACGCCGGCGTCGGTGGCGCGACCACGCTCACGCAGGCGGCCGCGAATGCGATGGACACCGTGTGGCGGCAGAACACCGTCTCCGGATCGGTCGCAGCCGTGTTCGACTGGACCGGCCGCAGCTATCTGGTGATCGATACGTTCACCAACGGAGTCTTCCAGGATGGCGCCGACATCCTGATCGACGTCACCGGGGCGGTCGGCACGGTCAGCGCGAGCAGCTTCGCCAATTGAGCGGCGCTCCGCCGGATGGCGGAGGCGCTCACGACGCGCCGGCTTCGCGTACGCTCAGGACGCAGGCTTTTGTATCTATCCGCAAGGGGAGAAAAGCATGCCGCAGAACATCGTGGGGACGGGCGGAGCCGACACGCTGACGCTGAACGATACGTCGGCGGGCGTTCATACGGTCAATGGCCTCAATGGCGACGATTTGGTCCTTGCCGACGCCGGCGGCGTCACCGGCGCCGTTGCGCTCATCATGGGGGAAGGGGGGTTCGATACCCTCGTGGCGCTGAACTACACCGCTACCATCCGCGGCGGGGACGGCAACGATCTCATTTTTCATGCCGCATTCGGCTTCACCAACACGGCACTGTTCGGCAATTTCGGCAGCGACACGATCACGGCGACCACGCAGGTGGCGTTTATCGCCGGCGGGGACAACTCCAACGACGGCCATGACAGCCTGCGCGGTTCCAATTTCTCTGATCTGATCTTCGGCAACGGCGGCAATGACACGATCGTCGGCGGTGGCGGCAACAACACGCTGGTCGCCGGGTTCGGCAACAATTCCATCTTTGCCAACACCACCAGCAACGACTTCACTTTCGGCAACGAGGGAGACGACACCATCGTGACTGGGCGCGGCACCGATCTGGTCTTCGCCGGCTAGGGAGACGACAGCGTGCTCGCGATGGAAGGGACCGGCCAGTACTTCCTCAACGAGGGCAATGATACGTTCAACGCACTCCTCAGCAACACCTTCGCCCTCACGGTCGTGGGCGGAAACGATGCAGCCGACGGAAACGACTTCATTCTCACTGGCGTCGCAGCCGATGTGGTCCTGGGCAACGGCGGCGCTGATACCATCTTCGGCGGGAGCGGCAACAACGTCCTGGTCGGCGGGTTCGGCGCCGACTGCGTCGCCGGGGGCAACGATTCCGATCTCCTCTTCGGCAACCAGGACAACGACACGATCTTCTTGGGGAACGGCGAGGGCGCGGATACGGTGTTCGCCGGCCAAGGCAACGATAGCATTTCCGGCAACTCTGGGTCCGGCCGCGCCACGATCCTGGGCAACGAAGGCAACGACAGCTTCTTCGCAGAAGGGGGAGCGGATACGATCGCCGGCGGCGCCGGGAGCGACCTTTTCCGTTACTCCGAGAGCAACGACGACGGCGCCGGCGCCGCGGGCGGACCGATCGAGCACATCACCGACGTCAATTTCGCGAGGACCGATTCCAGTTTTCCGCCGTCAATGTCGGCTTTGCCGCCACCGCCGCCACCGGCAACGCCAGCAATCTCAGCGAGGCGGCCACGAATGCGATCGATACGGTGTCGCGGCAGAGCACCAGCGGCGGCTCGGTCGCGGCCGTGTTCGCTTGGCAAGGTCGCACCTACCTGGCGGTCGATACCTTCACCAACGGGATTTTCCAGGACAGCGCCGACTTCCTGATCGACATCACTGGCGCGGCCGGCACGGTCAGCGCCAGCAACTTCATCCCCGGGTGAACGGCGCTCCGCCGGATGGCGGAGCCGCTCACGACGCGCTGCGCACGCTCGGCGCGCTTTGCACGCTTGGCGCGCCCTGCGGCGGCATGAAGCCGACGTGCTGGCCAGCCGCCTCGGGGCGGCCAGCGCCGTTGCCGTTTCCCTTCAGGGCGAATGCGCCTTCCAGCATCTGCGGCTCGACCGGCTTCTGCAGCACCGGCACGTCGGCGAACCGCTTCTCGATGCTTTCCGCGCCGTAGCCGGTGACGAACACGAAGGGGATTCCGCGCGCCGCCAGGATGTCGGCGAGCGGATACACCATGTCGCCGTCCAGATTGATGTCGAGCACCGCGGCGTCCACGCCGCCCCCCGCAATGGCGGTCTCCGCGTCGGCCGGCCGGCTGAACGGGCCGACCACGCTGTAGCCGAGCTCGGTCAGCATGTCGCGCATCAGCATGGCGACCAGGGCCTCGTCCTCGACCAGAAGCACGCGGTTGCCAACGAGCGCGCGCGATGGCGCCGCATTGCGGCCGGCGCTGCGTTGTTCGCTGTAGGCGCGCTCGACCGTCCCGAACGCGTCGCCGATCGGGATCGACAGCCGGCAATGCAGCCCCTCGGGACGCCAGTCGAACGCCGCCTCGCCGCCGAGCTGGCTGGCGACGCTCGCCGTGATGATCTTGGTTCCGAAACCCTGCGCGGTCGGCGAGCGCGCGGTCGGCCCGCCGGTTTCCTCCCAATGCAGGACCAGTCCGCTGCCTTCGATCTGCCAGGTGACCTTCACCCGCCCCGACGCCGACGACAAGGCGCCGTACTTGGCGGCGTTGGTCGCGAGCTCGTGCACGGCGAGCGCGAGGATCTGCGCGGTGACCGGTCGCAGCGACGCCTGCGGGCCGGCCGTGATGATCTTGTCGGCGCTGGTGCGGTAGGGAGACAGCTCGTCGTCCACCAGCTTGACCAGATCGGCCCCCTGCCAGCGCGATTCGGACAACAGCGTGTGCGCGCGCGACAGCGCGCCGATGCGCCCCTCGACCGATGCGATGTAGCTCTTGATGGTGCCCGCCTTGGTGAGGCGCACGATCGACTGCGTCACCGCCAGCGCGTTGCGGGCGCGATGGTCCACTTCCCGCGTCAGCAGGGCCTGGCGCTCCTCTGCCTCCCGACGATCGGTGATGTCGATGGTGACGCCGCTCACGCGCACGATCCGCCCGGACTCATCCGCCGTCATGGCCGCCGCGCAGATGCACCAGCGCAGCTCGCCGTCCGGCCGCACGATGCGCGCTTCCGTCTGGAACGTCTGCCGGTCGCGTAAGCCCTCGGCGATCAACGCCTGGATCCGCCGGAGGTCGTCCGGATGGATGAACGACCGGATGTTGTCGAACGTGAGCGGGAAGGCGTCCGGGTCGACGCCGAAGATGCGATACTGCCCGGCGTCCCAGGCGCATTCGCCGGTGGCGATGTTCCAATCCCACGAGCCCATCTGGCCGGCCGCCAGCGCCACGCTGCGGCGCCGCTCGCTTTCGAGGAGGCGCGCATTGGACGCCTCGAGCTCGGCCGTTCGCTCCGCGACGCGCCGCTCCAGCTCGGCGTTGAGCAGCTCGAGCTGCCGCGTTTTGCGATGCAGCTCGGCGAACACCCGGACCTTGGCGCGCAGTACCTCGGGCACCACCGGCACGGGAACGTAGTCCACCGCGCCGACCTCGTAGCCGCGCATGCGGTCGACGTCGGTCAGGTGGATCGCCGAGACGAAGATGATCGCCGTCTTCTGGAACCGCGGGTGCTCCCGGATCATGCTGGCGAGCTGGAACCCGTCCAGATCGGGCATGCAGACGTCGACCAGCACGATGGCGATGTCGATCTTCAACAGCTGCTCGAACGCCTCCTTGGCGGAGGCGGCCTTGATGAGGTTCTCCCCCAGCTCGCGGAGGATCACCTCGTAGCTCAGGAGCTTGGCCGGCTGGTCGTCGACCAGCAGGATATTGACCTTGTCGTTCTGGTTCATCGGCATCCTCGGGCCAAGCGTGGTGCTTTCGGATTGGCGCACGGCCTCGCCGCTCGCTCCGCCTCTCCCCGCTTGCGGGGAGAGAGGCTGCCCCCGACTTGATCGGGGGCGAGGGCTGAGCTCGTGGTGCGCGAGTGCGTCGACGTCATCGGAATGCCCTCTAGCGATGGAGCCACATGCGCAGCGCCGACAGCAACTGCTCGGTGTTCACAGGTTTCGCCAGGTAGTCCGACGCTCCCGCCTCCAGGCATTTTTCCCGGTCGCCCTTCATGGCTTTCGCGGTGAGCGCAATGATGGGCAGGCGACGGAACGCCGAATTCTTTCTTATGCCCTCGATGGTCTGATAACCGTCCATTTCCGGCATCATGATGTCCATCAGCACGATTGCCAGGTCGGGCGTCGATTCGATCAGCTCGATCGCCTCCCTGCCGGTGGTCGCGGTCAGGACGCGCATGCCGCGCCGCTCGAGCACGCTCGACAGCGCAAAGATGTTGCGCGCGTCGTCGTCGACCAGGAGCACCGTCCGCCCCACCAGGTCCTCGTCCGACGAGTTGAGCCGTTCGAGCATGCGCTGCTTCTCGGTCGGCAGCTCGGTCACCACCCGGTGCAGGAACAGCGCCGTCTCGTCGAGCAGCCGTTCGGGCGACTTCGACTCCCTTCACCACGATGCTGCGCGCCATCGTGTGCAGCTGCGCATCCTCCTCGGGCGTCAGCTCGCGGCCGGTGAAGACCACGACTGGCACCTCGGACAGCGAAGTGTCGGCCCGGATCTGCTCCAGCACATCGAACCCCGACATGTCGGGCAGGCGCAGGTCGAGCACGACGCAGTCGCACGGCTGTTGCCGCAGCGTCGTCAGGGCGCCGGCGCCGGTATCGGTGGTCACGATCTCGATGTCGTCGTGACCGAGCAGCGCGGTGATGCTCATCTGCTCGGCGTAATTGTCCTCGACCACGAGCAGGCGCTTGCGGCGCGGCTGGGTATAGTCCTTGATCCGCGTCAGCGCCGCGTCCACCCCTTCGGCGGTGGTCGGCTTGGTGACGAACGAGAAGGCGCCGCGCGCCAGGCCGTGCTGGCGGTCCTCGTCGAGCGTGATGATCTGCACCGGGATGTGCCGCGTCAGCGGATTCTGCTTGAGCTGGCTGAGTACCGTCCATCCCAGCATGTCGGGCAGGAACACGTCGAGCGAGACCGCCGACGGCTGGTACTGCTTGGCGAGGTCGAGCGCATCGGCGCCCCGCATGGCCAGCACCACCTTGAATCCCTTGTCGCGCGCCAGGTCCATGATGATCCGCGCATAATGCGGATCGTCCTCGACGGTCAGCAGGATGGTATCGCCCGGCTCGATCTCGTGGCGATCGTCGGGGATCGTCTCGATCGGCCGCTCCGGCAGCGCCGGCGGGAGCATCATGGCCGGCACCAGCTGCGGCGCGGGCCCGCTGCCCGGGCGGGCGGCGCTCGTCGGCCCGACATACTTGGTCGGCAGGTAGAGGGTGAAGGTGCTGCCGACCCCGTGCGAGCTGCGCAGCTGGATCTCGCCGCCGAGCAGGTTCGAAAGCTCGCGGCTGATCGCCAGCCCGAGGCCGGTTCCGCCGTACTTGCGGCTGGTGCTCGCATCGGCCTGCTGGAACGCCTCGAAGATGATCTTCTGCTTCTCGGACGGGATGCCGATGCCGGTGTCGGATACTTCGAACGCGACGACGGCGGGCGCCTGGCCGAGGATCGGATGCAGCGGGCTGAAGCCTTCCGTCGCCACCGAGACGTTGAGGCGCACCCCGCCGTGCTCGGTGAACTTGAATGCGTTCGACAGGAGATTCTTGAGCACCTGCTGCAGGCGCTTGGAGTCGGTGACGATGCTGCGTCCGAGGCGCGGATCGATCTGTACATCGAACGAGAGCTGGCGCGTCTCCGCCTCGTGGCGGAACGGCCGGGTCACGGCGTCCGTGAGGTTGGTGACGAAGATCTCCTCGGCCTCGACGGTGACGGTTCCCGACTCGATCTTGGACAGGTCGAGAATGTCGCTGATCAGGTTCAACAGGTCGGTGCCGGCGCCGTGGATGGTGCGGGCGAACTCGACCTGCTTCTCGGAGAGATTGCGGTCGGGGTTGTCGGCCAGCTGCTGGCCGAGGATCAGGATGCTGTTGAGCGGCGTGCGCAGCTCGTGCGACATGTTGGCGAGGAATTCCGACTTGTACTTGGACGTCAGCGCCAGCTCGGTCGCCTTCTCCTCGAGCGCGCGGCGTGCCTGCTCGATTTCCTGGTTCTTGCGTTCGACCTCGACGTTGCGCTCGGCCAGCTGCTGGGCCTTCTGCTCGAGCTGCTCGTTGGTCTGCTGCAGCTCGACCTGCTGGGTCTGCAGCTCGCCGGCCAGTTGCTGCGACTGTTTCAGCAGGCCTTCGGTCTGCATCGTCGCCTCGATCGAATTGAGCACGATGCCGATCGAGGTGGTGAGCTGCTCCAGGAATGCGATCTGCAGCTCGGTGAACGCGGACACCGAGGCGAGCTCGATCACCGCCTTGACCTGCGCCTCGAACAGCACCGGCAGGACCACGACGTTGCGCGGGACGACCTTGAACAGCGCCGAGCCGATCGGCACCGCGTTCGCGGGCATTTCGGTGATCAGCATGCGCCGCTTGTCGGCCGCGCATTGCCCGATCAGCGATTCGCCGAGCCGCAGCGTCACCGGATGGCCGTTCGCTCCGTCGTCCGCATAGGAGGAGAGGAGCCTCAGGTGCGGCTCGTCTTCACTCTCCAGCTGATAGATGACGCCCTGCTGGGCGTTGACCAGCGCGGTGAGCTCGGTGAGCA
Source organism: uncultured Alphaproteobacteria bacterium (assembly GCA_963777755.1). Lineage (GTDB taxonomy): Bacteria > Pseudomonadota > Alphaproteobacteria > Rhizobiales > Xanthobacteraceae > DATFWC01. Next base: position 182,305 of record CAVZSC010000030.1, on the reverse strand, counting down.
GCAGGCGGCCCACCGAGGCGAGCTCGCGCTGCCCCTGCAGCATGTTGGTGAATTTCGCCAAGTTGGTCTTGAGCCAGTCCTGCTCGGTGTTGCGGTCGGTGGTGAGCCGCAGGTTGTCGATCATCGTGTTGATGTTGTCTTTCAGCTCGGCCACCTCGCCGCGCGCGTCGACCTGGATCGAGCGGGTGAGGTCGCCCTTGGTCACCGCGGTCGCCACCTCGGCGATGGCGCGCACCTGGGTGGTCAGGTTTGCCGCCAGCAGGTTGACGTTGCCTGTCAGGTCCTTCCAGGTGCCGGCGGCGCCGGGCACCGCGGCCTGGCCGCCGAGGCGTCCCTCGACGCCCACTTCGCGTGCCACCGTGGTCACCTGCTCGGCGAAGATCGCCAGCGTGTCGGTCATGTTGTTGATGGTCTCGGCGAGCGCCGCCACCTCGCCCTTGGACTTCACGGTAAGGTTCTGCTTGAGGTCGCCGTTGGCGACGGCGGTCACCACCTTGACGATGCCGCGCACCTGCTCGGTGAGGTTGGCGGCCATCACGTTGACCGTGTCGGTCAGGTCCTTCCAGGTGCCGGCGACGCCGGGCACCTGCGCCTGACCGCCGAGCAGGCCTTCGGTGCCGACCTCGCGGGCGACGCGCGTCACTTCCGAGGCGAAGGCGTTGAGCTGGTCCACCATGGTGTTGATGGTGTTCTTGAGCTCGAGGATCTCGCCCTTCACGTCGACGGTGATCTTGCGCGACAGGTCGCCGCGCGCCACCGCGGTGGTCACCTCGGCGATGTTGCGCACCTGGGTGGTGAGGTTGGCCGCCAGCAGGTTGACGTTGTCGGTCAGGTCCTTCCAGGTGCCGGCGACGCCCGGCACGTTGGCCTGGCCGCCCAGCCGCCCTTCGGTGCCGACCTCGCGGGCGACGCGCGTCACCTCGCCGGCGAACCGGTTGAGCTGGTCCACCATCGTGTTGAGGGTTTCCTTCAGCTGCAGGATCTCGCCCCGCACGTCGACGGTGATCTTGCGCGACAGGTCTCCGCTCGCGATCGCCGTCGCCACCTCGGCGATGTTGCGCACCTGGGCAGTGAGGTTGCCGGCCATGAAGTTGACGTTGTCGGTCAGGTCCTTCCAGGTGCCGGCGACGCCCGGCACCGCGGCCTGGCCGCCGAGCTTGCCTTCGGTGCCGACCTCGCGGGCGACGCGCGTCACCTCGGCGGCGAACGCATTGAGCTGATCCACCATGGTGTTGATGGTGTTCTTCAGCTCGAGGATCTCGCCGCGCACGTCGACGGTGATCTTGCGCGACAGGTCGCCGCGCGCGACCGCCGTCGTCACCTCGGCGATGTTGCGCACCTGCGTGGTGAGGTTGGCCGCCAGCAGGTTGACGTTGTCGGTCAGGTCCTTCCAGGTGCCGGCGACGCCCGGCACGTTGGCCTGGCCGCCCAGCCGCCCTTCGGTGCCGACCTCGCGCGCCACGCGCGTCACCTCGCCGGCGAACCGGTTGAGCTGGTCGACCATCGTGTTGAGGGTTTCTTTCAGCTGAAGGATCTCGCCGCGCACGTCCACGGTGATCTTGCGCGACAGGTCGCCCGAGGCGATTGCGGTCGCCACCTCGGCGATGTTGCGCACCTGGGCGGTGAGGTTGCCGGCCATCGAGTTGACCGAGTCGGTCAGATCCTTCCAGGTGCCGGCGACGCCCGGCACCGCAGCCTGGCCGCCGAGCTTGCCGTCGGTGCCGACCTCGCGCGCGACGCGCGTCACTTCCGAGGCGAACGCGTTGAGTTGGTCCACCATCGTGTTGAGGGTGTCCTTGAGCTCCAGGATCTCGCCGCGCACGTCGACGGTGATCTTCTTCGACAGGTCGCCGCGTGCGACCGCGGTCGCCACCTCGGCGATATTGCGCACCTGGGCCGTAAGGTTGCTCGCCATCGAGTTGACCGAGTCGGTGAGGTCCTTCCAGGTGCCGGCGACGCCGCGCACGTTGGCCTGGCCGCCCAGCCGCCCTTCGGTGCCCACCTCGCGAGCGACGCGCGTCACCTCGCCGGCGAACGCGTTGAGCTGGTCGACCATCGTGTTGATGGTCTCCTTCAGCTGCAGGATCTCGCCCTTCACGTCGACGGTGATCTTCTTCGACAGGTCGCCCGAGGCGATGGCGGTCGACACCTCGGCGATGTTGCGCACCTGGGCGGTGAGGTTGCTCGCCATCGAGTTGACCGAGTCGGTGAGGTCCTTCCAGGTGCCGGCGACGCCGCGCACGTTGGCCTGGCCACCCAGCCGTCCTTCGGTGCCGACCTCGCGCGCGACGCGCGTCACCTCGCCGGCGAACGCGTTGAGCTGGTCGACCATCGTGTTGATGGTTTCCTTCAGCTGCAGAATCTCGCCGCTCACGTTGACGGTGATCTTCTTCGACAGGTCACCGCCGGCGATGGCCGTCGACACCTCGGCGATGTTGCGCACTTGGGCGGTGAGGTTGCTCGCCATGAAGTTGACGTTGTCGGTGAGGTCCTTCCAGGTGCCGGCGACGCCCGGAACCTGTGCTTGGCCGCCGAGCTTGCCCTCGGTGCCGACCTCGCGCGCCACGCGCGTCACTTCCGAGGCGAACGAATTGAGCTGATCCACCATCGTGTTGATGGTGTCCTTGAGCTCGAGGATCTCGCCGCGCACGTCCACCGTGATCTTGCGCGAGAGGTCGCCGCGCGCGACCGCGGTGGTCACCTGGGCGATGTTGCGCACCTGGTCGGTGAGGTTGCCGCACATGGCGTTGACCGAGTCGGTCAGGTCCTTCCAGGTGCCGGCGACGCCGGGCACGATTGCCTGGCCGCCCAGCTTGCCGTCGGTGCCGACCTCGCGCGCCACGCGCGTCACTTCCGAGGCGAACGAGCGCAGCTGGTCCACCATCGTGTTGATGGCCTCCTTGAGCTGCAGGATCTCGCCGCGCACGTCGACGGTGATCTTCTTCGACAGGTCGCCGTTCGCCACCGCGATCGTCACCTCGGCGATGTTGCGCACCTGGGCGGTCAGGTTGCTCGCCATCGAGTTGACGCTCTCGGTGAGGTCCTTCCACACGCCGGTCACTTCGCGCACCTGCGCCTGGCCGCCGAGCTTGCCCTCGGTGCCGACCTCGCGCGCGACGCGCGTCACCTCCGAGGTGAACACGCTGAGCTGCTTGATCATGGTGTTGACGATCGTCGCCGAGCGCAGGAACTCGCCCTTGAGCGGCCGGCCGTCGACGTCGAGGCGCACGGTCTGCAGGAGGTCGCCCTGGGCGACCGCGGCGATCGCGCGGGTCACCTCGGTGGTCGGCCACAGCAGGTCGTCGATCAGCGTGTTGACCGAGGTCTCCATCTCGCTCCACGCGCCCCGCCCGCCGAAGCGCACGCGATGTCGCGTCTTGCCCTCGCGCCCGACCACCGCCCCCACCTGGGCGAGCTGATCGGCCATACGCTGGTTGGCGGAGACGATCTCGTTGAACGTGTCGGCGATCTTGCCGGCGATGCCGACGCGGTCGCCCGGCAGCCGCACGGAGAAATCCCCGACTCGGACCGCCTGGAGGACGTGCAGCAACTCGTGCAGGTCGACCGGCGCTTCGCCGTTGAGCCTGCCGTCGCGCGTTTCCTTCACCTTGGGCGGCACCCGCGGGCCGTTGGTTTTCCGCTGGGTTGAAACGCCGCTAGTGGACTTCATTCGTCATCCTCCCCGAACGAACAGAATCAGGCGATTAGGCACGCCCCAGGCTGGGTCTTCCCAGCCAGGCGCTCCGATCGCCGCCGCGACAGCCGACACGAATTGGGAAACTGGACCCGATAGCCCGTTGGGCTCCACTTCCATTCCCCCTCATGAGTGGAGCAGCTCCAACCGGATTACCCCTGACACATCAATGCGTCGAAGGATCATTCGGTTCCGCCGGATTCTTGATCTTTTTTCACGGCCCGGCGGTGGGGTATCGGCCACCTGTTCCACCGATCCGAAAAGCCGGGCAAGCCGCCCCGGCGGCGCCCATCTCCCTAGCAGATTACCGCTTCCAGAACAACAGGTTGTATCACCCCCGCAGGGCCTCGCGCCAATCCGGCCCAGCCGGTGGCACGTCCTCTGGCGTGATCCCCTCTTCGCCCGGAACCCGGATGCGGGTGAATTTCATCGGCTCCGCGCCGAGCGGCTTGGTCGCGTCCAGTCCCATCTTGGCACCCACGCCGTTGCGGGTGGACGGATCGAGCCGCGAGCCCTGGCTGTTGGGCACGATGACCAGGTCCTGGTCGGCCTGGAACCGGGTCGCCACCGCCCATTCGACCTCGGCCGGATCGTGGATATCGACGTCCTCGTCGACGACGATGACGTGCTTCACGTCGTAGTGGCCGGCGAACGCGCCCAGCATGATGTTTTTCGCCTCGCCCTCCTGGCGCTTGCGGATGCGGACATGGAGGTGATAGCGGCCCACCCCGCCGAGCGAGAGGTGCACGTCGAGCACGTTGGGGAAGCTCCGCCGCAGGTGCGCCAGCAGCGTCGCCTCGCGGGGGATCGCGCCGAGCAGGATGTGCTCCAGGCCGCCGCCACCGATCGTATGGAACAGGGCGTCGCGCCGGTGGGTCACCGCGTCCACCTCGATCACGTGGCGGTTCGCGCGCTCGCCGTAATATTGCGGGAATTCGCCGAACGGGCCTTCCGGCTCGCGCACCTCGGGCAGCAGGCGTCCCTCAAGCACGATCTCGGCCTCCGCCGGCACGCGCAACTCGCTGGTCAGGCATTTGACGACCGGCAGCGGCGCCCGATGCAGCGCGCCAGCGATCTCGAGCTCGTCGCAGTCGATGGGAACGATCGCCTGCGAGGCGAGTAACGTGAGCGGGTCGACGCCAATCACGATCGCGACCGCGAGCGGCTCACCGGCGCGTTCCGCCATCTCGAAGAACATGTTGGTGTGACGCGGCAGCAGCAGGACGCCGAGCCGGTTGGGGCCGCTGAGCTGGCAGCGGTGGATCGACACGTTCTGCTTACCTGTCTCCGGGTTGCGTGCGATCATCAGGCCGGCCGAGATGTACGGGCCGCTGTCGTATTCGTTGTGCGTCGGCAGCGGCAGGAGCCGCGCAAGATCGACCTCGCGGTGCACCACCTCCTGCGCCGGAGCGGCGCGCACCTCGCGCCAGGGAAGCGGATTGAGCGCCGCCTCCTGGAACCGCTCCAGCACTTCTGGCGGCTCGACCCCCATCGCCTCGGCGATCCAGCCGCGGTTGGACACGAGCCCGGAGATCACCGGCATCGCGTGTCCCCCCGGGCGCGGGAACAGGGTCGCGCGCCGCCCGTCGAGGCGCTTGGCGTAGGCCGCGAGCTCGTGGCGCAGGTCGACCCGCTCCTTGACCAGCGCCAGTCGGTCGTTACGGGCGAGATGATCGAGCCAGTCGCGTAAGGATCGGATCGGCTGGGGCGTGTTGTCGCCATGCGGGTGCGGTGACGCCTTCGACGGCACCGTCTCGGCGCGCTCAGGGGATCGCGCGGTCGTCCGGGATTGCGTCATGGCCGTATCTTGCCTCGTCGGCGATTTGCGCAACAATAGGCGACATGCTTGATCTCGGCACGAGCTTTCTCGCCAGCGTCGCGCGCGATCCGGATGCGCTGGCGATCGTCGACGGCGACCTCCGCCTCACCTATCGCGAGTGGTACGCCCGCATCTCCGCGGTGGTGCACGGGCTCGACGCGCTCGGCCTGAAGGGCGGCGATCACCTGGTCACCGTCCTGCAGAACCGCTGGGAGGCGGCGACGCTGCACTGGGCCTGCCAGTTCGCCGGCCTTATCGTCACCCCGCTCAATTGGCGCGCCACCGCCGACGAGCTCGATTTCTGCCTCGACGATGCCGACGCCAAGGCGGTCGTGTACGAGCAGGTCTCGGCCGACGCGGTGCGCGCCTCGCGCGAAGCGCAGCAGCGCTTGTGCATCGGCGTCGGGGCGCCGTCCGCGGAAGGCACATCGTTCGAAGCGCTCCTGCGCGAGTCGTCGCAAGAAGCAGAACCCCGCACGCGCGCTGAGGACTGGTCGGTGATGCTCTACACGTCGGGCACCACGGCGCGGCCCAAGGGCGTGCCGCGCCGCCAGCAGGCGGAGCGCGCGGCCGCGCTCGCCCACGTGGCGCAGAACCTCTACGCCCACGGCGAGCGCACGCTCGGCGTCATGCCGCTCTACCATACCATGGGGGTGCGCTCGCTGCTGGCCATGTCGCTGATCGGCGGCACGTTCGTGTGCCTCCCGCGGTTCGATGCGGCGCGCGCGCTGCAGCTGATCGCCGCCGAGCGCATCACCAACCTCTATCTGGTGCCGACGCTCTACCACGATCTGCTGCATCACGAAGGCTTTGCCGCGACCGACGTGAGCGCGGTACGCAAGCTCGGCTTTGCCGGCGCCTCGATGACCGATGGCCTGCTCAAGGCGCTTGCGGCCGCCTTCAAGCCCGACCTGTTCGTCAATCACTACGGCTCCTCCGAGATCTACACCTTCACCATCGACCAGGACGCCCCGGCCAAGCCCGGCTCGGCCGGCCGCGCCGGCTTGAATCAGATGGTGCGGGTGGTGCGGCTCGGGGCGCGCAGTGCCGCGGACTGCGCAGCAGTCGGCCAGGAGGGCGAGATCATCGCGCTGCTCGCGGGCGATAAATCCTTCGAGGGCTACTGGCGCCGGCCCGACGCCGATGTGCGGGCGCTGCGCGAGGGCTGGTACTTCACCGGCGACACCGGCTATGTCGACGCCGACGGCGACCTGTTCGTCACCGGCCGGGTCGACGACATGATCATCACCGGCGGCGAGAACGTGTCGCCGGTGGAGATCGAGAGCTGCCTGTCGCTGCATCCGGCGGTGTCGGAGGTCGCCGTCGTCGGCCTTCCCGACGAGCGCTGGGGGCAGGTGGTCACCGCCTTCGTCAAGCGCGGCGCCGCGGTCGCCCCCGAGGAGCTCGACCGGTTCTGCCGCACCTCGGCGCTCGCGGGCTTCAAGCGCCCGCGCCGCTACGTGTTCGTCGCCGCCATCCCGAAATCGCCGGTGGGCAAGCTGTTGCGTCGCAAGCTGGTGGCGGGCGAGTATGAGGCCGAGGGCGACCAGAGGGAACTGATCTCGATCGGGGAGTGAACGATGCAACGAACGATGACCGCGCGATCCGTATGGCGCGCAACGCTGGCGCTTGCGGCCGCGCTGGTGGCCGGGGGGGCCGATGCCCAGACCTGGCCGGCGCGCACCGTCACGGTGATCGTGCCGTTCGCCGGCGGCAGCGCGAGCGACGTGGTGACGCGCGTCCTGCTCGAGCGCATGAGCAAATCCATGGGCCAGCCCTTCGTCATCGACAACCGCCCGGGGGCCGGCGGCAACATCGGCACCGGCGCGGCCGCCAAGGCCGATACCGACGGCTACACGCTGGTGGCGACCGGCATCGGGCCGCTCGCCTCCAACCGCGCGCTCTATCGCAACCTCGGCTACGATCCCGAGAAGGACTTTGCGCCGATCTCGCTGTTCGCCTCCTTTCCCAACATCATCGTCGCCAGCACCAAGCTGCCGGTGAAATCGGTCGCCGAGCTGATCGCCTATGCGAAGGAGCGCCCGAAGCAGCTCAACTACGGCTCGGTCGGCATCGGCAGCTCGCAGCATCTGGGCGGCGTGCTGTTCGAGCAGCTCACCGGCGTCGAGCTCACCCACGTGCCCTATCGGAACATCGCCCAGTATGCGCCCGACATGATCGCCGGCGCGGTGCCGCTCGGCTTCCAGTGGTTCCCCAACGTCGCCGCCCCGATCAGGTCCAGCGGCGCCAGGGCGCTTGCCGTCCCGAGCAAGCAGCGCCTGTCGATCCTGCCCGACGTTCCCACCACCGTCGAGGCGGGCATCAAGGACTACGACGCGAGCGGCTGGTTCGCCCTGCTGGCGCCGAGCGGGACGCCGAAGGAGATCGTCGCCAAGCTTCACCAGGAAGTGGCGGCCGCGGCGGCCGATCCCGCGGTGCGCGCGCGCTTCACTGAACAAGGGGCCGAGGCGCTCGCCACCACGCCCGAGGGGCTTGCCCAGACGATCGTCGCCGACACCGCCAAGTGGCGCGCCATCGTCGCCAAGGCCGGCATCCCGGTGATCCAGTGATCCTCAGTCTCGGTGCTGGCTGGAAATGAAATGACTCGCGCGCGGCTTGTACCCTCCCCGCCGCTCGTGAAGAACTCGCGGGGAGAGGGGAGTCGAAGCGCAGAATTTCTGACCGGGTGCCGAGTGTGAGGACGGACGACCGAATTCTCATTGCCGGCGCCGGCCCGGTCGGCCTCACCGCTGCCGCCAGCCTGGTGCAGAGCGGCGTGCCGGTCACCGTGCTGGAGGCGGGCCCCGAGCTCAGCCGCGAGTCGCGCGCCTCCACGTTCCATCCGCCGACGCTGGACATGCTCGACCGCCTCGGCGCGGCCAAACCGCTGATCGCGCAAGGGCTGGTCGCGCCCGGATTCCAGTATCGCTCGAAGCGCCACGGCGTCATCGGCGAATTCGACTTCGCGGCGATCGCCGACGTCACCGGTCACCCGCATCGCCTGCAGAGCGAGCAGTCCAATCTCACCCGCATCCTGTACGACCGGCTGCGCGAGAGCCCGCTGTTCGACATCCGCTTCGACAGCCCGGTCGCCGGCGTGACCCAGTCTGCCTCCGGAGTCGCGGTCGCGGTCGGGCGCAACGGGCGCAACGAAACCCACGCCGGCCGCTGGCTGATCGGCGGCGACGGCGCGCGCAGCGAGGTGCGCCGCGCGCTCGATATCGAGTTCGCCGGCTTCACCTGGCCCGAGCGCTTTCTCGTCGTCTCGACGCCGTTCGATTTTTACCAGGTCATTCCCGGGCTGGTGCCGGTCACCTACGTGGCGGATCCCGAGCGCTGGCACTTCCTGTTGCAGATCCCCGGCCTGTGCCGTGCGATGTTTCCGGTGCGGCCGGACGAAAGCGATGACATGGCGCTGACGAACGAGTTCGCCCAGTCGCTGATGGGGCAGGTGGTGGCGGGCGGTGGTCCGTACGAGATCGCCCATACGACCCTCTACAAGGTGCATCAGCGCGTGGCCGCCACGTTCCGCAGGGGGCGCGCCTTCCTTGCCGGCGACGCCGCGCACATCAACAATCCGCTCGGCGGCATGGGCATGAACGGCGGCATTCACGACGCCGTCAATCTCACGACGCGCCTTGCCGACGTGTGGCACGGCCGCGCCGAGGAAGCGGAGCTCGACCGCTACGACCGGCAGCGCCGGCTGGTGACGCTCGAGTACATTCAGAAGCAGACCATCCAGAACAAGCGGAACCTGGAGTCCGACGGCACCGAGTTCATGGCGAGCCTGCGCGACATCGCCGCCGACCCCGCCCGCACGCGCGACTACCTGTTGCGCGTCTCGATGATCGCGAGCCTTCGCCGCGCCGAGGAACTGGGCTGAGGCTTCATCGGTGGTGCCGACTGTAGCCCGCACGCAATGCGGGGGCGGCGGTGCGGGTGGCTCCGCCCACCCGGATTTCATCCGGGCCACGGTGCTCGAGCCCCGCCGTCCACGCACATCCCTCGGCCGCATAGGATCCGCACAAAGAGAACTGCATTTTCCGCTAAGCCTCAGAGAATTCGCTGGCTTCGCGTCATCAGTTCTTAACGCGGGACGTCCCAGTCTGGGCTGCGGGGTGTGGCGGCCTTGGCGACGAGCACAAGATGCGGAGCGACCTGAAGCCGTATCGGAGATCCGCACTGCGCTGCGCCGATATGGCCCAACGCGCAGCCAACCCCGCGCTTGCGACGCTGCTCGTGGAGCTGTCGAAAAACTGGATGAAGCTCGCCAACGAGCTGGAGCGGCTGGAAGCATTCATCGACGAGCACCAGGCGGATCGCAAGGATCGTGCATAGATCGTCAGTCTCGCACCTGGCGTGAGTATCGAGATGGCTGACGTCCCTCCCAACGTTGCCGTGACCTGCCGTTCCTGCGGCAAGGAGATTCCTTTCGTGAGACCGGAACGACCGGCGCCGGAAATCGGTCTTCGCTGCCCGGCGTGCGGTCGCCGCCTGGTCTATGCGGCCACCGATGTTCACCCCTTCAGCCCGCCGAGCGCGAGGCGGACCGGCTCCGGTATTGCGGGCCGCTGACGCCGCGTGTTTGTCGGAATGCGGGTGCCGCGGAGCGTCTAGAAGCGCGTCCTCTTCAATCGCTCCGCCAGGAACTCCGTGAACAGTCTGGTTCTCGCCAGGGGTACCTTTGTCGGCGGCCACACGACGTGAATCGGGATCCTGGCGGTTTCAAACTCCTCGAGGATCACCTCCACGGCACCGTCGTCCACCAGACCGCGGATCTGCCACAGCGGCGCGAGCCCGATGCCGAGTCCCCCTGCCACGGTCGCGTGGGCCGCGGCAGCACTATCGGTCCGAAATCGTCCGCCGACGCGTACGGCTTTGTGCCTGCCGCCAACGCGGAACGGCCATCGCTCGGTGTCAGGATCATCGGTGATGCGAACGACGCAGTGATGCTGCGCGAGCTCATCGGGATGACGGGGGCGGCCATGCCTGGCGAAATACGCCGGGGCGCCGAACACCACGACGCGCAACTCGCCGATGCGCCTGGTCATGAGCCCCGAGTCGGGCAGTTGCCGGATGCGCACGGCGAGGTCGAGGCCCTGCTCCACGAGATCCACCTGCCGGTCCGAGACCTTGAGCTCGACCTCGATCAGCGGATTGCGCTTCAGGAAATCGCACACCACAGGCGCCACATAGGCGGGAGCGAACAGGACCGGGGCACCGATGCGCAGCAGACCTGAGGCCTCGGCACGCCGGCTGGCGGCTTCGAGCTTGGCGTCGTTGATCTCCATGAGCGCGGGCTTGATGCGGCGGTAGAAGGCGAGCCCGGCTTCGGTCGGGTTCGATTGGCGCGTGGTGCGGCTGATCAATTGTACGCCCACGCTGCGCTCGAGCGCCGCGAGCGACCGGTTGACGGATTGTAGGGACCGGCGCAAATGGCGGGCGGCCGCCGTCTGGCCGCCCTTCTCCATGATCGCCAGGAAGGCCGCGAGATCGTCCATTCGGTCCATCGAGATTCTCCCGATTTTCGAGAGAGTTTATGTCACCGGAGGACGATTGTCTCACAGTGGCGCGAACCCGACATGGAAGCGGAAGTTCGACGCGCCGTGTGCCTGCGCTGCGGAGAAAGGAGTGTTCCATGACGATCAACAGACGCGTGCTACTGCGTGCCGGCGTCACCGCGAGCGCCGCGTTGGCGGCTCGGGCCGACGCCGGGACGACAAGCGCCGATCCATGCGAGACGCCGTTCGCCGACGGAGAGCTCCGCTGCGATAGTCGTGTTCTCGCCGGTGCGGCCGAGGATTTCGGCCACATCATTCACAGGCGCCCGCAATTCGTCTTCAAGCCGACGTCGGTGACCGGCATCGCCGACCTGATGCGATGGGCCGCCAGTCGAGGATCGAAGGTCGCCGCCCGTGGCCAGGGCCACTCGACCTATGGCCGTGCGATGGCGGACAGTGGAGTTGTGCTCGACATGACTGCGATGCGCACGATCCGTCATGTCCAGTCGGATCGCATCGTGATCGATGCCGGGGCGACATGGAGAGATGTTCTCGAGGCGACATTGGCGCGCCGGCTCACGCTGCCGGTACTCACCAACTATCTCGACCTGTCGGTAGGCGGGACGCTTGCGGTCGGCGGAATTGGCGGGACGACGTTCCGCCATGGCATGCAGACGGACAATATCCTCGAACTGAATGTCGTGACGGGCGATGGCCGCGAGCTGACGTGTTCGGCACGCGCGAGCTCGGATCTTTTCGACGCCGTTCGGGCCGGGCTCGGTCAGTGTGGCGTCATCACGCAGGCCACGCTGCGCCTGATGCGGGCGCCCGAGCGGGTTCGCCGATACCACCTGTTCTACCCGGATTTACATGCGCTGACGGCGGATCAGCGGATCGCACTGGCGGATGGGCGTTTCGATCACCTGCAAGGCGCCCTTCTTCCTGATGGCGCCGGCGCCTGGCGATATCAGCTCGAGGGGGTCGTATTCCATGACGGCCATGCGGCTCCTGACGACACGGCCGTGCTCGCCGGCTTGTCGGATCAGCGCGGTGCGGCGGTGATCACCGCTTCGACCTATCGCGACGATCTCAATGCATTCGCGCAGTTCGAGAACCTGCTGCGGTCGAAGGGTCAATGGTTCAATCCGCACCCGTGGCTGCTGACATTCCTTCCCGGTTCCAACGCGGAGCAGGTTGCCGGTGAGATTCTGGACGGGTTGACCGACGCGGATATCGGTCCTTTCGGGCGGATTACCTACTATCCCATGCTCACGCAGGCGGTTCGTACGCCCCTGGTTCGGCTGCCGGACGAGGGCGTCGTCTTCCCGTTCAATGTCATTCGCATGCCGGCATCCAACGATCCGGCCGAGGCCGAGCAGATGGTCGCCGACAACCGCCTGCTCTATCGGCGTATTCGCAGCGCCGGCGGGGTCCTGTACCCGGTCAGTGCATTCCCGATGTCGACCAACGATTGGAAGGATCACTTCGGGTCAAAGTGGTCGCTGCTGGACGACGCCAAGCGGCGTTATGATCCGCTCGGCATACTCACCCCTGGGTACAATGTGTTCTGAACGCATTCTTTGTGGGGGCGCCAGAGAACCTCAGGCAGCTCCCGAGATCCCTGTGTTGCGCTCGCCCCGACCGGTACGCAAGGCTCGGGCGGCCGCGAGGCCGCCCGACGCGTGGCCGTGATCGGTTCCTGCCCCGCCGCCGCATCTCCAGGTCAGATCAGCTGCACCGCGATGTCGGTGTCGATCGACACCTGTGCGCGGATGTCTCCAGCCGCCACGTACTGGAAGACCGTGAACGCTTCGTTCGGAATGCCGGTCTGGTAGGTGATGCTCTGGACCCAGTCGCCGCCGGAGAATGTATCGCGGGCGACGAAATTGTCGAGCCGCACCCGGTCGCCGGCGTCCCCCTCGATAACGAGCTGATCGGTTCCGGAGATGTCGAGGATATCGCGGAACGTCAGCGTCCAGTCGGTGTCGCCGGCATCCTCGATGTCGATGTAATTGAAGCCCGCGATGTCGCCCACGCGACCGGTCAGCACGTTGACGGGACCGGCCTCGAACTCCAGATGCAGCACGTCGTTTCCGCTGAGGCCGCCGCCGTGTATGAACATCCGCGGCTCGGTGAGCAGGCGCTCCGCATTGAAGACGGTGACTTCGTCATCGCCGGCGTAGCCATCGATCGAATCGCTGCCGGTCACGCTGATGATGGTGTCGTCGCCCCACCAGCCGCTCATCGTATCGTTGTCGTTGACAAGGTGACTGCCGTAACCGTCGTACAGGAAATCGTTCCCATTGGTTACCTGGTCGTCGCCCTGCATGAAATCGTTTCCGCCCTCGCCGATGAGGGTGTCGCTGCCTAATCCGCCGTGGAGGCGGTCATTGCCGCCGACCGCCCCGGTGGCATCGCCGTACAGCACATCGACGCCGTCGCCGCCCCACAACGTATCGGCGCCGTCGCCTCCATTGAGGAAATCGTTGTCCGCCTGCCCGTCCAGCGAGTCGTTGCCGTCGTCGCCGTCGAGGTTGTCCCTGCCGCCTCCGCCCTGCACCGTGTCATTTTGCGAGCCGCCCGAGAGGTTGTCGTCTCCGTCGCCGTCCACCACGAGATCGGAGCCGCTGCCGCCGTCGGCCGTGTCGTTGCCGGTGCCTCCGAACAACAGGTCGCCATCGGCGCCGCCGAGCATGTGGTCGTCGCCGCTGTCGCCGAACAGCGTGTCGACCCCCGAATTGCCGGTAATGAAATCGTGTCCCTCGCCCCCCATCACCGAATCCCCGCCGGTCCCGCCGAAGAGGTTGTTGTCGGCGATATTGCCCACCAGCGTATCGTTTCCTTCGAGGCCGCTGGCGTTGTCCCGCACGTCCCACGGCGCCTGCCAGCGCAGGTCGATCATGTTGTTGCCGTTCGTCCCGTCGCGCCACTTGCCATTATTCCAGGCCATGATGTCTCCTCCTTGTCGGTTGCTCGGGGTGGGGGAAGCTCCCGAAATCCATCCGCCAAGGTTGACGCTAGCGAAGCCTGGTCGCCCGCGATGTGACCACGTTCGTGCCGATCGGGAGCAAAGCCGCGGGTTTGTGATTGAACCTGCCGCCGCCCCGAGCCGATCGCGCTTGCCCGAACGAGCACGTGGTGCCGGGCGTCCATTGTCTCGATGCCCGGTCTCGGCTAGGCAGGCGCAACAGCGACCGGGACCGCCCATGACCTACCAGAACCTCATCGTCGAGACGCGCCACAAGGTCGGCATCATCCGGCTCAACCGGCCGCACGCACTCAACGCGCTCAACGCGGCGCTGATCGCCGAGCTCTCAGGCGCGATCGACGGGTTCGAGACCGACCCGCTGGTCGCCTGCATCATCATCACCGGCTCCGACAAGGCGTTCGCGGCCGGCGCCGACATCAAGGAGATGGCGGGCAAGTCGTACATGGACGCCTTCTTCGGCGATTTCGCCGGCGAATGGGATCACGCCGCGCGGGCGCGCAAGCCGATCATCGCGGCGGTCGCCGGGTTTGCGCTCGGCGGCGGCTGCGAGCTCGCCATGCAGTGCGACTTCATCATCGCGGCCGACAACGCGAAGTTCGGCCAGCCGGAGATCAAGCTCGGCGTCATCCCGGGGATCGGCGGCACCCAGCGCCTCACCCGCGCCATCGGCAAGGCCAAGGCGATGGACCTGATCCTGACCGGGCGCATGATGGACGCGGCCGAAGCCGAGCGGGCCGGCCTGGTCGCGCGCGTCGTGCCGGTCGCCAGCCTGATGGATGAGGCGATCAAGGCGGCCGAGACGATCGCCGCGATGTCGCTGCCCTCGCTGATGATCGCCAAGGAGGCGGTCAACCGCGCGTTCGAGACGAGCCTCGCCGAAGGCATCCGCTTCGAGCGGCGGGTGTTCCACTCGCTGTTCGCGACCGAGGATCAGAAGGAAGGCATGGCGGCGTTCGTCGAGAAGCGCGCGCCCGATTTCAAGAACCGGTGAGGGAGCGGCCGTGAAATTTCACTCGCATAGGTTGTGAACATCGTCATTGCACAACCCACCTGTCATTTTGGCAGAACGTAACTGCCCAGGATGTTGTTGTAAATTTTTCTAGACGGCGGACTCGGTTTCCAATTCAAGGATTTGGATGAGTCGGGATGCGGCGGCTGAATTGGCCGAACTACCGAGAGAAGACCTGCTTGCGGTGATTGCGGCGCAAGCGGCACAGATTGCGGCTCTGACGGCGCGGATTGCTCAGTTGGAGCGCCAGTTGGGGCTTGATAGCTCCAACAGCAGCAAGCCGCCATCGAGCGATGGGTTCAAGAAGCCTGTGCGGGTGAGGAGCCTGCGCGAGCCGTCGGGCAAGCGGCCTGGTGGTCAGAAAGGGCATCCGGGCGAGACCCTGCGCTGCGTGCAGACGGCCGACCATATCATTGATCACTTTCCGCAGGCGTGCAGGCGATGCGGAATGGCGCTGACGAGCGCCATGACGACAGGCCACTGCGCCCGACAGGTGTTCGACCTTCCCGAGCCGCGTCCGGTGGTGACCGAGCACCGCGCCCATGTGTGCAGCTGTCCATCGTGTGGGGCACAGACCAAAGCTGCCTTTCCCACCGCAGTGGCGGCGCCGGTTCAATACGGTCCCCGGATCAGCGCCATTGTGGTCTATCTGCTGCACGGCCAGTTCCTGCCCGAAGATCGCTTAGCGGAGTTGATGCATGCTCTGTTCGGGGTGAGCCTTGTTCCGGCGACCATTGCCCGGATGAGCCGCAGCTGTGCGCAGCGGCTACAGAGCTTCCTCCACGTCGCGCGCGATCATGTGGTCTGTGCCAAGGTCAAGCATCTGGACGAGACCGGCTTTCGCATCGGCGGCCGAACCCGATGGCTGCACGTCGCCTCCACCGCCCAGCTGACCGTCTACCGGGTCTGTGCCAAGCGCGGGACCGTCTGGGACCACATGATCGGTATTGCGGTGCATGACCACTGGAAGCCCTACTACACCATGGGGGGCGTACGTCATGCGTTGTGCAACGCGCATCATTTGCGCGAATTGAAGGCACTCGTCGACATCGACAAGGAGAACTGGGCGCGCAGGATGCAAATCCTGCTGCGCCGGGCCTGCCACGCCGTAAACCTCGCCCGCCAGAAAGAGCGGCCGCTCAAACCGAGCCTCGTTGCCCTCATCGAGGGACGCTATGATGCCATCGTGGCGAAGGGGCTCGCCTTCCATTGCAGACGGCCGGCGCTGCGCCGTGCGCAGCGGCGTGGCCGGAAGCCAAACCGCACCGGCCACAATCTTCTCCTGCGCCTCGAAGAACGCAGGGACGACGTGCTGCGATTCCTGCACGATCCGGATGTGCCCTTCACAAACAACCAGGCCGAAGCCGACATCCGCATGATGAAGCTGCGGCAGAAAATCTCCGGCGGCTTCCGCACTCAGGCCAGCGCCCAGGACTTCGCTACCATCCGCTCCATGCTCTCCACCGCCAAAAAGCAAGGCTGGGACCTCATCTCCGCCCTCATGCAGCCCCCCGATAGCCTCCTCCGATCCCTCCAAACCGCCTGAACGCCAACATCCTGGGCAGTTACGACGAACTGCTCCGGCGAAAATCCAGGCGCCGGCGCTACTTGCGCACGCAGATCACCCGCACGACCGAGGCCTTCGCGGCCTCGACGCCGGGCGCCGCCGCCGTCGCGGGGGCCACGTTGCGTCCGCCGAGGAAGGCCTTCAGCTCCTGCGCCGGAACGAGTTGCGCCTGCGACACCACATAGGTGGGCCCGGCCAGCACGGCGGTCTTGGCGAGCGCCACGCCGATGAGGCGGCCTTGCGCATCGAGCGCGGCGGCGCCGGAAAAGCCGAGCGCCGGCGCCGGCTCGAGCGGCCGCGACGCGCCGATCCCCTCGCCGACGCGCGCCCGCGCCGTCGAGGGCGCGGCGTTGCCGCCCTGCGCCTGCGGATCGGCGATGCCGACCAGCGTCACCTCGGATGCGCCGCCGCTCTCGCCCGCGAAGGCGACGGGGGTGAGATTGCGCGCGCCGTAGACGCGCAGCAGCGCCAGCGCACCGGTGTCGCCCACCAACTCGGCGCTGCCGAGCCCGGCAAGCGTGATGACGTTGCAGCTCTCCGTCGCCTGCCGATCGGTGACCACATGACCGGCCGTATCGACCACGATGCCGGTCGCGTATTCGACCTTGCGCTTGGGCGGCGGCCCGGGGGCGGCTGGGAACGGATCGAACCGGCTCGACATGGCGACGGTGATCGGATCCATGATCCCCTGCATCGCCTGGTCGTATAGGACCAGCATGCCGCGCACTTCGTTGTCCTTGACGTGCGCCCGCAGATAGAAGCGCTTGAGGCCCTGCAAGCCGGACAGCACGAAGAAATTGTCGCGCATCACGTTGTATTCGACCCGGCGGTTGCTCGGCTCCTTCTTCTCGCGCTCGAACACCGCGTTGAGCGTGGTGCCCGGCTCGGCGATGCGGAACGTCTCGACCTGCACCTCGCCGCGCCCGGAGCTCCAGCGGGTGCCTGTGCGGGTCGGGCTCGACGCGCCGACGCGGCGGATCGGCACGGCGAGCCGCGCGCCGCTCAACGGATCGTCGACGATCCGGAAGCCGGACGACTCCTGTTTAGCTTTGGCGGTGGCGGCGAGCGCGGCGCGCTGCTCTTCGCTGAGGAGCCCGGTTTCGGCCGCGCCGATCCGCGCCTGGTAGGACTTGACGGCGGCGATCGAGCGCTCGCCGAACTCGTCGCTCGGAATGCCGTTGTAGTCGCCGGTCCACACGAGGTCGCTCTGCAGCGCGCGGCGGTCGGCGGCCGGCATCGCCGCATAGGCGGCGATCACTTCGGGGCTCGGCTTGGGTGCGGGCTTCGCTTTGGGAGCCTTCGGGGCCTTCGCCGCCTTGCGATTGGCCGGCGGAGCGGCGGCCTTCTTGGCGTCCTTGGCGGGAGCGGCCTGCCTGGGTGCCGCGGCCTGCTTGGCCGCCGCAGTCTGCTTGGCTTGCGCTGCCGGCTGTGGTGCGGCCTTCTTCTTGGCGGCAGGCTGGGCGAGCACCGAAACCGGCAGGATGAGGGCGAGCACGAGGACCAGGAAGGATCGCATTTCTCGACGCTCCGGCGGCTTGGAGCGGAGCCTAGCCGATTGACGAGGGAGAGCAAGACACGTGATCGACAAGGCTCCGCCGCACGGCCGCACCGCACGGCTCTATGCGTTGATCGCACGCGAGCGGCGCGTCGGCGTGATCTTCCGCCGCGGGCCGTCGAACCGTGTCCGGCTGATCCGCTGGACGCTCGGCGACGACCGGTTCGAGCCGGGACAGTGGCTCAAGGCGCGGGTCTACCCGCTGCGCTGCGACCTGTCGCCGGCGGGCGATCTGCTGTGTTATTTCGCCGCGACTTTTCGCCCGCCCTTCCAGACGTGGACGGCGATCTCGCGGCCGCCTTATTTCACCGCGCTGGCGTTGTGGCCCAAGGGCGACGCCTGGGGCGGCGGCGGGCTGTTCGCCAGCAAGATCCGGTTGCGGCTCAACCATCGGCCGGTGCCGTACCATCCGAGCACCGAGGAGATGAGGCTCGCCGACGGCTTCAGCCTGCCCAGGCGATTCCAGGTGGAGCCGCTGTGGGAGAACGCCGGATGGGGCGAGGACGATCCCATCAGGTTCATGCGGCTCGAGCGGGACGGTTGGTCTTATGTGCAGGCCCCCCAAGGCGAGCGATGGAACAACCCCGGGGCGGCAATAGGGGTCGTCACCGACGCCCCGGAGATCCTGGCGAAGCCCGCGAATACGCGTGGCGGGACGGAGCTCACCTTGCAGGTCGCCTGTCATGGGCGTTTCGAACGCGGCGGACGAGGATATGTCGAGACGGCGGCAATCGTCGGACCCGATGGCGCGGTCCTGCGCGAGCTCGGCCGCGTCGACTGGGCCGACCTCGACCACAACGGCGATGTGCTGTGGGCGTGGGCCGGCAAGTTGTGGCGCCTGCGCCGGACCAAGCACCTCGTCGATTTGGCCGAGACGGCGCCGCGCCTGCTCGCCGATTTCAACGACATGCGATTCGAGGCGATCGAATCGCCGCCCGCGGCGCGGAAGTGGTGAGCCTATTTCTCCTTGCTCCAGGTCGCGACCGTGGTGGCGCCGCGCACCACCGACCACTTGTTCTGCTCGACATTGACCAGGGTGAAGCAGGTCGCCTTGCTGCCCTTCCAGCTGGTGCAGAAGCCGTCCTTCGACAGCTTCCAGGTGCCTTCGCCCTTGACCCCGGCGGCGCGGCTCACCGGTTCCCGGGTCATCTTGCCGTCCGTCGTGAACACCATCTTGAACTTGATGTTGGACGGCGTCGAAGAGACGAACCCCTCGCCGGTGAAGAACGTGTCCTGGATCTCTTTCGGCGTGAGCTTGGTCAGGGCCCAGGCATTGCCGGCGAGAAGAACGGCTGCTGCCAGGCCCGCGATCCACGCAAGCATATTGATCCTCCCCGGAAGGTTACGCGGAGCGGATCATACGGAAACTTGCGCCCGCGGGAAGCCTGTTTAGCGGCTGCCGCTTCGGCGGCCGTACCGGCCGCTTTCGATCAGGCGCCCCGGTGGCACACCGCCTCGACTCGGTTGCCGTCCGGATCGATCAGGAACGCGCCGTAGTAATCGGCGTGATAGTCCGGGCGCAGCCCCGGCGCGCCATCGTCACGCCCGCCGGCGGCAAGGCCTGCGCGCCAGAATTCGTCCACCGCGCGGCGCGAAGGCGCCTTGAAGGCCCAGTGCCGGCCCGTGTTGGCGGCGATCGGCTCGTCGCGGCGGCGGATCGACAGGTAGGTCCGGTCCGGATGAGTCGGGCGGGCGCGCAGGCCGTAGCCGATCCAGGTCTCGTCGCGCCCAACCTTTGCGACGCCGAGCGCCGCCATCACGACGTCATAGAACCGCTCGGCGCGGTCGAGGTCGGTCACCGCGATCGACACGTGGTCGAGCATCGTGGCTCACGGGCACGGGCCGATGCACATGTCGATCCCGTCGGTGTTGCGGTAGCGGTCCTGGCCCACCTTCTCGTATTCGATGCAGCGGCGCCGCTCGAGCGGATCGTGCGCGTTGCGGCGGCAGATGCGCCCGCCTTCGGCTTCCCAGGTGCCGCGCACCAGCATGCCCTGGCCGGCGACCACCGCGGTGCCATCGGGCAGATGCACGGTGCACAGCATCTTGCCGGCGAACGGCCCATATTCCGGCGTCCCGCACAACGGCACGCCGACCAGCTCGCGGCGGAACTCGTCGACCGTCATCGGCTCGGCGGTGCCGCGCGCGGGCGCGCCGACGATGAGGGCACACAGGATGGCCGCAAGACCCAATCGCCAGAACGACATTGCCCCTTCCCAGAACGACTACAGCATCGATGGCAGTACACGGTCCGGCGGCTTGTGGCCGTCCATGAACGTCTTGATGTTGATGATGACCTTTTCGCCCATGTCGATGCGACCTTCGATCGTCGCCGATCCCATGTGCGGCAGCAGCACGACCTTGCCGGCGCGGGCGAGCCGCACCAGCTTGGGATTGACCGCGGGCTCGTGCTCGAACACGTCGAGGGCGGCGCCCGCGAGCTCGCCCGCTTCGATCATGCGGGTGAGCGCATTCTCGTCGATCACCTCGCCGCGCGCGGTGTTGACCACGAAAGCCTCGGGGCGCAGCATCTTGAGGCGCCGCGCCGAGAGCAGATGATAGGTGGCGGGCGTGTGCGGGCAGTTCACCGAGATGATGTCCATGCGGGCGAGCATCTGGTCGAGGCTTTCCCAGTAGGTCGCCTCCAGCTCCTCCTCGATCTGCACCGGCACGCGACGGCGGTTGTGATAGTGGATCTGCAGCCCGAACGCGCGGGCGCGCCGCGCCACGGCCTGGCCGATCCGCCCCATGCCGATGATGCCGAGCCGCTTGCCCCAGATGCGGTGGCCAAGCATCCAGGTGGGGGTCCAGCCGGTCCATTCCTTCTCGCCCGTGATGACGCCAGCGCCTTCGGCGAGGCGGCGCGGCACCGCCAGGATGAGCGCCATGGTCATGTCGGCGGTATCTTCGGTCAGCACGCGCGGCGTGTTGGTCACCGTGATGCCGCGCTGCAAGGCTGTGGTCACGTCGATATTGTCGACGCCGTTGCCGAAATTCGCGATCAGCTTGAGCTTCTCGCCGGAGTGGCTCAGCACCGAGGCATCGATGCGGTCGGTCACCGTCGGCACCAGCACGTCGGCGACCTTGGCGGCGTCCGCCAGCTCGCTCTGGGTCATCGGCCGGTCGTCCAGGTTGAGTCGCGCATCGAACAGCTCGCGCATGCGGGTCTCGACGCTGTCCGGCAGCTTGCGCGTCACGACGACGAGCGGTTTTTTTCCTTTGGGCATGCCGTCGCCTCGGCCTCCCCAGCCGGCGTTCAGGCCTCGTTAACCCAGTCGAAACCGAGTTCGACCGAAACTGGCCCATCGAGATCGACAGGGCCGACATCAGTCTCTCTCTAACAGAAGGCCCTGCGAACACAAGCGGCCGAGGCCGGGGCCAGGGGGCCGGGTTTTGCTGCCGAAAAGCGGCGCGGAACCCGCGCTTCACGGGTCGTGGAACCGGTGGGAAGGCGTGGGTTGGGGATCATGCGGGTGGACTTGCTCCGAATTGCCGTCGCGGCTGCAAGCTTGGCGACCATCGCGCTCGCGACCGCCCGGGCCGAGCCGGCGCCCAGGACCGTCAGCGGCCTGCCGATCCCCCGTTTTGTCAGCCTCAAGTCGGACAAGGTCAACGTGCGTGCCGGGCCCACCAAGGACCACGACGTGACGTGGATCTACAGTCGGGCCGGGCTGCCGGTCGAGATCACTGCCGAGTTCGAGACGTGGCGCCGCATCCGCGACTGGGAAGGCGCCGAGGGCTGGGTCTATCACTCGCTCCTGTCCGGCCGGCGCACCGCGACGATCGCGCCGAACGGGAAAAACAAGGACGAGCTGCTCGCGCTGCGCGGCAAGCCCGAGGCCGACAGCGCCGTCGTTGCCCGGCTGCAGGTCGGCGTGCTCGCCTCGGTCAAACGCTGCAGCGGCGGCTGGTGCCGCATCGTCGGCGATGGGTTCGATGGCTGGATCCCGCAGGAACGCCTGTGGGGCGTCTACCCGAACGAGAAGCTGGAATAGCTATCTGCCGACCGAATAGCTCAAGCTTTCGAACGCCCGATCCTTGAGGTACTGGTCGAGCCCCCAGCGCTTCACCTGGGCGAGCGTGTCGTTGAATTCCTCGCGCGGCAAGGTCTCGTAGACGAAGCGCTCGCCGCGCCCGAACCGGGTGAAGTCCCAGGCGCGATAGGTCTCGAATTCGGCCGGGACGGCGAGCCGCCACAGCGGCAGGTATTTCGCGAGATCGGCATCCATCGCCTTCTCGGCGCGATCGAGAGCGCGCAGGTAGCCTCGCACCGTCTCCGGCTCGGAGCTCTCGGGCACCCACCACAGCGTCTTGAACGTGTCCTCGATGATCTTGCGCAGGCCCAGCTGCTCCGCCATGGCGATCTGCGGCGGCAGCAGGCTCGCCGCCTCGACCTCGCCGTCGAGCAGGGCCTTGAGCCGCGCCCCGAACCCGCCGGTGTTCACCGTCTTGATGTGCTCGAGGGGCAGGTACTTTTCCAGCCGGAACGGCACGTTGAAGTGGCTGCCGGCCCGCATGCCGACCGAGATCGGGATGTCCCGCAGGTCCTCCGGGCGATGGATGCTCGAAGCCGGACGCACGAAGATGGCCCATGGCGAGAGGCCGTAGGCGTCGGGAACGAAGCGGCCCATGCCGGCGCTGGCGTTGCAGATCGAGCCCCACACGCAGGCGCCCTGGATGACGTCCTGCTTGTCCTGCGTATAGGGGCGGTCCTGCGGGCGCTGGAAATAATCGAGGTCCTTCCAGCTCGATTGCGTGCCGCGGAACGTCTTCCAGTCGAACTCGACGTCGAGGCCCTCGGCCGTGAAGAAACCTTCCTGATGCGCGACGAAGTCGTTGAGGCCCATTCCCTTGGGCGCGATCTTCACGCGCCGGAGCACGTTCGCCATGACCGATTCCTCCCGGGGCTTGTCGTTGCGCCGGATGGTAGTGCGGCGAGCCTGTGGGTCAACCGTGGCCGGATGAAATCCAGGAATAGCGCGCATTTCCATGGGATGTGGGCTCAACGCAGCACGGCGATCTGGCGCGGATCGAGAACGACGCCCACCTGGCCCCCGACCGCGCAAGGCTCGCTGCCGCGCCGATACGGCACGTCGACGACGAGATCGTGAGTGCCGATACGCAGGCGGTAGCGCGTGGAGCCGCCCAGGAACTCGCGCGCCTGGACGGTCGCCATGATCGAGCCGTCGGCGCCGCCGAGGGTCACGTCCTGCGGGCGGATCGAGATGCAGGCCGGTCCTGCCGGCCCTTCGATTCCGTCGATGACGAGGCCGTCCGCCGCGAAGCGCCGGCCCTCGATGACCCCTTCGATCAGGTTGACGGTGCCGAGGAACGTGGCGACGAAGCGGTTGGCGGGCGCATCGTAGAGCTCGAGCGGGCTGCCGATCTGTTGGATGCGGCCGGCGTCCAGTACCGCCATGCGGTCGGCAGTCGCGTTCGCCTCCTCCTGGTCGTGCGTCACGTAGATCGTGGTGATGCCGAGCTTGCGCTGTAGATTCTTCAATTCGGCGCGCATCTCGATGCGTAG
Source organism: uncultured Alphaproteobacteria bacterium (assembly GCA_963777755.1). Taxonomy (GTDB): domain Bacteria; phylum Pseudomonadota; class Alphaproteobacteria; order Rhizobiales; family Xanthobacteraceae; genus DATFWC01. Next base: position 158,644 of record CAVZSC010000030.1, on the reverse strand, counting down.
CTTGGCGTCGAGGTTGGACAAAGGCTCATCGAGCAGGAGCACGTCCGGCTCGATCACCAGCGTGCGTGCCAGCGCGACGCGCTGCTGCTGGCCGCCGGAGAGCTGCGCCGGCCGCCGATCGGCAAACGCGGCGAGCCCGACCAGCTCGAGCACGGCGCGCAGGCGCCGCGTCACCTCGGCGCGGGGAAGCTTTCTGCGCTCCAGGCCGAAGGCGACATTGCCGGCGACGCTCATGTGCGGCCACAGCGCATAGCTCTGGAACACCATGCCGACGTTGCGCGTCCATGGCGCAAGCCGGGTGACGTCGCGCCCGCCGATCAGGATGCGCCCCGCCGCCGGAGTGCCGAAGCCGGCGATCAGGCGCAACAGTGTGGTCTTGCCGGAACCGGACGGCCCCAGGAAGGCGAAGAACTCGCCCGGCGCGACGGTGAGCGTCACGTCGTCGAGCACTGGCGTCGCGCCGTAGCCGAAGCTGACGTGATCGATCACGACCTCGCGCGACATCAAAATACTTCGCGCGACTTGAGTCCGCGCTCGCGCTCGGCGATGCGGTAGGCGATGAAGGTCGCAATCGCCACCACGGTGACGGCGACGACGCCCAGCGCGGCGCCTGGCCCGCGCCCGGCTGCCGACTGCATGTAGACATAGATGCCGTAGGCCAGCGGGGCATCCTCGCTGCGCGCTACCAGGATGAGGGTCGCCGAGAGCTCGACCGCGGCGGTTGCGAAGCTCGTCACGAAACCTGCCAGCAGGCCGCCGGTCATCAGCGGCACGACGATCCGCGTGAGCGTGCCGAGCTTGCCGGCGCCGAGATTCTCCGCCGCCTCCTCCAGGCTCACGTGCAGCTGGCGCAGCGCCGCCCCGGCCGCGCTCAGCGCGTAGGGCAGCCGGCGCACCGCATAGGCGATCACCAGCATCAGCCAGAACGTCGCCAGCGAGTCGCCGTTCGGCAGCTTGACGTCGTAGTAGGTGCGCAACAGGCCGATGCCGAGCACGAGGCCGGGCACGGCGACCGCCGACATCGCGACCTGCTCGACCAGGTGGCGGCCGGGCAGGCGCGTGCGCAGCACGATATAGGCGAGCATCGCGCCGAGGATCACGTCGATCAGGCCGGCAAGCCCGCAATAGAGGATCGTATTGCCGATCAGCGGCCCTGCCTCGTTGAGAATGGTCGCGTAGTGTTTGAGCGTGTAGCCGTCGGGGAGGACGTCGTACGACCACACGGTCGCAATCGACAGGAGGAAGATGCCGACGTGCGGCGACAGCACGATGAGCAAAGTGATGACCACGAAGCAGGCCGCCGCGATGGTGCCGGCGCGGCCGAGCGGCCGGCGCGCGAGCCCGCCGCCGCCTCTCTGCTGGGTAGCGAAGTCGCGGCCCTTCAGCATGAGCATGGTGAGCGCCATGGTGCCGACCGAGCAGAGGATCATGATCACCGAGATGACATAGCCCATCGGGTCGGCGACGCCGACCGAGGTGATCTTCAAATACGCCTGAGGCGCCAGCATGTTGGTGACGTTGAGCAGGAGCGGGGTCGCGAGGTCGTCGAACACCTTCACGAACACCAGCGCGGCGCCCGCCGCATAGCCGGGCAGCGCGAGAGGGAACACGATGCGCGAGAACAGAGTGAACCCGTGTGCGCCGAGGTTCTGCGCCGACTCCTCCATCGCCGAGTCGATGTTGGCGAGCGAGGCCGAGAGGTTGAGCAGGATGAAGGGGAAATAGTGCAGCGCCTCGACGAAGATGACGCCGTTGAGGCCTTCCATGAACGGGATGCGGAACCCGAAGGCATCGTTGAGCAGGAGATTGATCGTGCCGTTGCGGCCCCACACGAGCTGCATGGCGACTGCGCCGACGAACGGCGGCATCACCAGCGGCACCACGCCGAGCGTGTGGATCAGCGCCGCGCCGCGGAAGCGGTAGCGCGACAGCAGGGTGGCGAGCGGCACCGCGATCAGGCTCGCGAGCGCGACCGTCATCACCGCGACGAAAAGCGAGTTCCACAGCGATTCGCGCAGCAACGAGGTGCGAAAGAAATCGCCGAAATGGACGAGGGTGAGCTCCCCGTCCGGGCCGGTGAACGCCGCCGCGATGACGCGCAGGATCGGCACGATCAGGAAGGCGAGAAGGAACAGGGCGATCAGGCCGAGCGCCGCGACCTGCATCGGGCTCGCGCCGAAGCGGGCGGCGAGCGATGGACGGGGGAGGGGCGTTGCAACCGTCGCTTCACTCACGGGATTTCAGGCGCTACTTCGCGGTCAGGGCCTTCTCGGCGAGCGTCCTTGCTTCGGCATAGTTCTTCGCCGCAAACGAGTTCCCATTTCTCCTCGAACTCGGCCTGGCGGCCCGCCACCTTCTGGCCCGGCTTGACCTCCTGGAATGCGCCGGCGATCGCCTTGTCGGCGGCCTCCTTCTCGCTGATCGGCACCGCCGAAGCGAGCTTGCGGGCTTCGCCGAGGAGGCGCTTCGCTTCCACGTTCGTCGCCGATCCGAGCTTCGTTTCGGCATCGTGAATCGCCTTCCAGGCGGCATTGAGCTCCTTGAGGCGGAACGTGATGAGGCGGTCGTACAGCGAGTTGACCAGCTCGTAGCGGGCCTCGGAGACGTCGACGTTGAAATTGAGCGCGGCACCGAGCCTGGAATCGCGGAACGGATTGGGATAGCCGGCCGGCGCCTTGTCGTAGGTCGCAAGTCGCACCGGCAGGCGCTGGATTTTCGGATCGAGCAGGATCTGCTGGCCTTCCTCCGACAGGAGGAACTCGACGAAGGCCTCGGCCGCCTTCGGATTCTTCGCATTGGCGATGATGCCGACATTGGCCGGCACGATCGCGGTGACCGACGGATAGACGAACTCCACCGGAAATCCCGAGGCCTTGGCGGAGAGGCCGAAGAAGTCGATGACGATGCCGAGGCCGTACTGCCCGCTGTTGACCGCATCCGGCACGCCGAACGAGCGGTCGGAGACCTGCGCCAGGTTGCCGCCGATCTCGCTCAGGCTCGCCCAGCCCTTGTCCCAGCCTTCGCCCTGCAGGATTGTTTCGACGGTGAGATGGGTGGTGCCCGAGCGCGACGGCGCCGAGATGCCGACATGGCCGAAATAGATCGGCTTCTTCAGGTCGTCCCATTCCTTCGGCACCGGCAGGTTGTTCGCCCGCAGATAGCGCGTGTTGTACATGATGCCGTAGCCGGAGGCGGCAAAGCCCACGTAGAAGCCGTCCGGATCGTTCACCGGGTAGGCGCCGACCTTGGCGGCGAGTCCCTGCGCCTTGGGCGCGTATTTCTGCAGCAGCGAGTTCTTCTTGAGAACTTCGAAGGCATCCGGCGCCGAGGCCCACATGATGTCGGGCGGACTCTGGCGCGTTTCGCGGATGAAGGCGACGGCGGCCGCCGTATTGCGGTTCTGCACGTCGACGCGGGTGCCGGGATATTTCTTCTGGAACGCTTGCGCGTACGGCGCGGTCAGGTCCTTGGAGAACGACGTGACGATGGTGAGCCGGTCTTCCGGCTGTACGATGGTGAGCCGGTCTTCCGGCTGTTGCGCAACGGGCTGCTGCGCGAGCGCTGCCGGGACGAGAAGCAACGCTGCAAGCGCCGGTGCTGCGAGTGCGATGGAGGAGACGGCTCCATTCGTTTTGATCATGTGGCTCTCCCCGGGTAGCAGCCGATCCTATGCCACATCATCGGCCCGCCGCACAAAAAATGCCCGGCGCTTGCGGCCGGGCATCAGGGAGAAAGCTCGTGCCGTCGGCGCGATGCGGGCTCAGCGCTCCTTGCGGCGCAGGCGCACCACGACGTCCACCCGGGCGATTTCATAACCCTCCGGGGGCGTCGGCATCTTGTCCAGCATCACGTCGGCGCCGGGGATATCGAGCAGGGCGTGCTCGCCCTCGACGAAGAAATGATGGTGCTCGGTCGCGTTGGTGTCGAAGTAGCTCTTCGATCCGTCGACCGCGACCTGCCGCAACAGCCCCACTTCGGTGAACTGGTGCAGCGTGTTGTAGACGGTGGCGAGCGAGACCGGCACCTTGGCCCGGCTCGCCTCCTCGTACAGCATCTCGGCCGTGAGGTGGCGATCGCCCTTGGCGAACAGGAGCCAGCCGAGCGCCATGCGCTGGCGGGTCGGCCGCAACCCGACCTGACGGAGCATGTCCTTCGTGTCGTGCCACGGGCAGCCCGTGAGCGAGGCCCGGGACACCGGTGCGGCCGTCCGCGCCGAGGCGTCGACGGTGCTCGCAAATACCATTCCGCGCGGATGCGTCATTCTTCTCAGCCACTTACGCTCAGGCTGGGGTCTACTCCTTGCCCGAGATTGTTGCGAATGAGATCATATGCGATCTGGCCCCGCAGATGCAACTCCTTCGCAACACGGAAGTTTGTCCTGCGCATTTGATTCTTGGCGCTGGGCGAACGTTCATTTTGGCGCTGGGCCATCCCGTTCGGCAGCCCCGCAGGATCATGCTTGCTCGGTGATGGGTCTGGGACTCGCCAATGCCGCGGGTCCCCGGCATGATGTCTGGAGACGATCTCGGGTGATGGGCTCGGTCACCGGCACGGCGTGCTGGATCTGCGCCGAGCAGTGCCCGCTCGACAAGTGCCCTTGGGATTGACGATGTGGCGGCTGGCCCTCCTTGCCATCCCCTGTGCGGCGCTGGCGCCGCTGCTGGTAGCCCAATGGACCGCACCCGACCCTTACGCCGCGGCGTGCCCTTCTCGCTACCCACCCCCGGCGCATATGGCCGAGGTGAAGGCCCGCGTCGCCGCCATGCACCTCATCGAGCGTGAGGCGGCTGACCGATCCGTCGGCCTTGACACGCGCCCCTATGAGTGGCTGCTCGATCAGGCGCGCGCGGCCGAGAAAGCGATCCATGTTCCGGAGCTTGTGGCGGCGGAAGATGAGTTGCTGAAGCGATGCTTCGTTCCGCCGCTGCGCACGAGCTGCGCCATCGGCTCGGCTGCGTTGGTCCGCGTCATCGAGGACTTGAAGGCCGGCCGCGATACCAACGAGGCCAAGATGGCCCTGGCCCAGACCATGCCCCATTGCGAGCGGGTCGTCGGCTTGGCGCCGGTCAATACGTCCTTGCGCGCCTTCAAATGGCCGCCGCAGGACCCCGACACCAAGCGCCTCGACGGCCGCCCCGCCCTGCGCTGATACCGAAGTCATCATCAATCACGGCGGAGACTGATTGCGGAAGCTCGCACGATAACGTTCCACCCGGTCGCCGCTATTTGGGCATGATCGTGTCGACGCATCGATGGCAAATGGTCTCGCCGCGGGCGCTCACGTAGCCCTCCATGTGTTCGGTCGCGCAGAAGGAGCACGTCATACCGCACGACGGCGTCGATCCCCACGCCCAGCGCCTCCGCCACACCTTCGGGAGGGGAGCCGGATTGTGCCGTACGCTCGCTCACCGCGTGACGCAGCGCCGGTTGACGCGCAGCTGCGACTCTTTCGCAACAGGCAGTTCCTCATTCTTCCCAGGAGGTTCGCACGCATCGACCCCCGCTTTGCCGACCCGGTGGCGTATGTTAGGACATCGGCGCGGGACCTCGAGGACCGCTGGGAGCGGATGGGACGAGAATGGACGGGCGGCGCGATAGATACGAGTACGAAGATCTGCTCGCCTGTGGCCGCGGCGAGCTGTTCGGCGCGGGCAATGCGCAGCTTCCGCTGCCGCCTATGCTGATGTTCGACCGCATTTCCGAGATCGCCGAGGTTGGGGGCGAGTACGGCAAGGGCCTGGTTCGGGCGGTGCTCGACCTCAAGCCGGACCTGTGGTTCTTCCCCTGCCATTTCAAAGGCGATCCGGTCATGCCCGGCTGCCTCGGAGTCGATGCGCTGTGGCAGCTGCTCGGCTTCTTCCTCGGCTGGCTCGGGGCGCCGGGTCGGGGCCGCGCGCTGGGCATGGGCGAACTCAAGCTGTCGGGCCAGATCCTGCCGACCATGCAGCGGGTGGTCTACGGCATCGACGTCAAGCGGGTGATGCGCTCGAAGCTGGTGCTCGGGATCGGAGACGGCTGGCTCTCCGCCGACGGCACCTTGATCTACCGCGCGAAGGACCTCAAGGTCGGGTTGTTCCGCGACGGCGCCATGGAGCCGAGCGGAGCCTAGCTGGCGCATGGTCCGGCACGCCGGGCAGAGCATGTGCTACCAGGGGAAACGAGAGCATCGCCGATCCTGACGGGGCATGCTCGAGATGCGCACGAGGCGATCATGAGGCGGGTCGTCGTGACCGGGATGGGGATCGTCTCATCCATCGGCAACAACACCCAGGAAGTGCTGGCGAGCCTGCGCGAGGCCAAGTCGGGCATCGTGCGGGCGGACAAGTACGCCGAGGTCGGCATGCGGTGCCAGGTGCACGGCGCCCCGACGCTGGTGGCGGAGGAGGCGGTCGATCGCCGCGCCATGCGCTTCCACGGCGGCGGGACGGGCTGGAACCACGTGGCGATGGACCAGGCCATCCAGGATGCCGGTCTTGGCTCCGACGAGGTGTCGAACGATCGCACCGGCATCATCATGGGATCGGGCGGGCCGTCGACGCGGGCGATCGTCGAGGCCGCCGACATAACGCGCACCAAGGGGCCGAAGCGGGTCGGGCCGTTCGCGGTGCCGAAGGCGATGTCCTCGACCGCCTCGGCAACGCTCGCCACCTGGTTCAAGATCAGGGGCGTGAACTACTCGATCTCGTCCGCTTGCGCGACCTCGAACCATTGCATCGGCAATGCGGGCGAGATCATCGCCATGGGCAAGCAGGACGTCATCTTCGCCGGCGGCTGCGAGGAGCTCGACTGGACGCTGTCGGTCCTGTTCGACGCCATGGGGGCGATGTCGTCGAAATTCAACCAGACGCCGCAGACCGCGTCGCGCGCCTACGACGTCGATCGCGACGGCTTCGTGATCGCCGGCGGCGCCGGCGTCCTGGTGCTGGAGGAGCTCGAGCGCGCCAAGGCGCGCGGCGCCCGCATCTACGCCGAGATCGTCGGCTACGGCGCGACCTCCGACGGCAGCGACATGGTGGCGCCGTCGGGCGAGGGCGCGGTGCGCTGCATGAAGATGGCGCTCGCCGGCGTGAAGGCGCCGATCGACTATATCAATCCGCACGCAACCTCGACGCCGGTCGGCGATGTGAAGGAGATCGAGGCGATCCGCGAGGTGTTCGGCGACCGCTGCCCGCCGATCTCGGCGACCAAATCCCTCACCGGCCATTCGCTCGGCGCGGCCGGCGTGCAGGAGGCGATCTATTCGCTGCTGATGATGAACAACGGCTTCATCTGCCAGAGCGCCAACATCGAGAACCTCGACCCGGCGTTCGCCGACATGCCCATCATGCGCGAGCGTCGCGACGACGTGACGCTGAATTGCGTGCTGTCGAACTCGTTCGGGTTCGGCGGCACCAATGCTTCGGTCGTGTTCCAACGGCTCGATGGCTGAGTGCGCGCCGTGGCGCTGATGCAGGGCAAGCGCGGGCTGGTCATGGGGGTCGCCAACGACCACTCGATCGCCTGGGGCATCGCCCGGACGCTCGCTCAGGAAGGGGCGACGCTGGCCTTCACCTACCAGGGCGAGGCGCTCGGCAAGCGGGTGCGGCCGCTCGCGCAATCGCTCGGCTCGACCTTGATGCTGCCGTGCGACGTGGAGGACCTCGCCTCGGTCGATTCCGTGTTCAGCGAGATCGGACAGCGCTGGGGCTCGATGGATTTCCTGGTGCACGCCATCGCGTTCTCCGACAAGAGCGAGCTCAAGGGCCGCTACGCCGACACGAGCCGCGACAATTTCAGCCGCACGATGGTGATCTCCTGCTTCTCCTTCACCGAGGCCGCGCGGCGCGCGAGCGCCCTGATGCCGGCCGGCGGCGCGCTGCTCACCCTCACCTTCGGCGGTTCGGCGCGGGTGATGCCGAACTACAACGTCATGGGGGTGGCGAAGGCGGCGCTCGAGGCGTCGGTGCGCTACCTCGCCGCCGATTTCGGGCCCAAGCGCATCCGCGTCAACGCGATCTCCGCCGGCCCGGTGCGCACGCTCGCCGGCGCCGGCATCGCCGATGCGCGGCTGATGTTCAACTTCCAGCAGCGCCATGCGCCGCTCAGGCGCACCGTCGCGCTGGACGAGATCGGCGGCGCGGCGCTCTATCTGCTGTCCGATCTCTCCACCGGCGTCACCGGCGATATCCACTACGTCGACTGCGGCTACAACATCGTGGCGATGCCGCATCCGGAATTGCTGAAGAGCACCGAAGAGGCCGAGCGCGCCGCCGAGGAGCAGGCCATCAAGGACGCGGCGCAGTAGAGCAGGCGCGCCTCATGGAGAGGCTCGGCGCACGCGATGCGCGCCGCGCCCCGGATGACGGAGGAGTCTCGCGTTGCGTGCCGGAGGTGCACCATCGCGGCCCGTCGCCCACTCGGCACCACACCGGTCCGCGTGCGCTCGACGAAGAGACATGAACAGGCATCGTGCGCGATCCGCTGCATCACGATGAGGCTGGCGACGAGCGGCTTGCCGCCGACCCGCCCATGCGTGCGCTGCTTACGCGCCTGCAGTGGCTCAAGCTCGCCACCGGTGGTCTCGCGCTCGGCCTGATCGTCGCGATCTGGCTGGTGTGGCGCTGGGGGTAGGCCCCTTATGTCGGGAGCCCGCGCACGATCAGCCGGTTCAGGCGCGCCGTGAAGGCGGCCGGATCCGCGGGCACTTCGCCGTCGAGGATCTGCGCCTGCTCGAACAGCAGCGCCGAAAGGTCGGTCACGTCGTCGTCGCGCGCGCTCTGCTTGGCGGTCAGCAACGCCTTCACCAGGGCGTGCCGCATGTTGAGCTCGAGGATCGGCTTCGTCGCGGCCCCACCTTTGTGGCGGGCGAGCAGGCGCTCGAGCTCGCGATCGGGTCCCCGGCCTTCGGCCACCAGGCAGGCGGCGCTGTCGGTCAGCCGCTTCGAGGCGCGTACCTCCGACACCCGCTCGCCCAGCGCCGCCTTCACGGCGGCAGTGATCACCGCATCGTCCACCGCCGCTGACTTGGGCTCGTCCGGCGCGCTCCCGCTCTCCTCCAGCGGCGGCACGAGGGCGAAGTCGACTTCGCCCTGGCTCAGCGACTTGAGCGGCTTGCCGTCGAACCCGGGCGCCATCGCGGTCCAGAACGCATCGATCGGATCGGTCAGCAGCAGAACCTCGATGCCGCGGGCGCGTGCGGCCTCGAGCTTCGGGTTCGACTTGAGGCGTTCGATGCTGTCGCCGACGAGGTAGTAGATGTCGGTCTGGTTCGGTTTGAGATCGGCGACATAGTCCTTGAGCGAGCGCGGGGCCTCGCCCGCCGTGGTGGAGAAGCGGGCGAGCGACAGCAATTGATCGCGCCGCTCGTAGTCTTCGTACAGGCCCTCCTTGAGGACGCGGCCGAACGTCTCCCACAGCTTGGCGTACTTGTCGCTGTCGCTTCCGGCGAGGCTTTCCAGCTCGTTGATGATCCGCGTGGTCATCGCCTTGCGCATCTGCGCGACCTGGCTGTTGTTCTGCAGCATCTCGCGCGAGATGTTGAGCGGCAGGTCCTCGCTGTCGACGATGCCGCGCACGAAGCGCAGATAGGGCGGCAGCAGCACCGCGTCGTCGGTGATGTAGACACGGCGCACGTAGAGCTTCACATGCCCGGTGCGGCCCGGGTCGAACAGGTCGAACGGCGCCGCCGACGGGACGAACAGCAGCACCGCGTAGGATTGGCGCCCCTCCGCCTTGTAGTGCAGGGTGAGCGCCGGCTCGTCGAAGGCGCCCGCGAGCGCCTTGTAGGCGCTCGTGTAGTCCTCCGGCTTGAGCTCCGATTTCGGCCGATGCCACAGCGCGGCTCCGGTGTTGATCTGCTGCCGCGTGCCGTTGGCGTCCACGAGCTCGATCGGGAACGAGATATGGTCCGAATAGGTCTTGACCACGCGCTCGATCGTGTGCGTCTCGAGGTACTTCTTCGCGTCCTCCTTCAAATGCAGCACGATCTCGGTGCCGCGGGTCACGCGCGCCGCCTGCGCGTCGCTGGCCGGGGCGATGTCGAAACCGGCGCCGCCCGACGAGCTCCACACCCAGGCTTCGCTCGCCCCGGCACGCCGGCTCGTCACCTCGATGCGGTCGACGACCATGAAGGCGGCGTAGAAGCCGACGCCGAACTGCCCGATCAGTGAGCCGCTGTCCTGGCCTTCGGCCAGGCGGCTGATGAAGGCGCGGGTGCCCGAGCGGGCGACGGTGCCGAGATTCTCGATCAGCTCCTGGCGGTCCATGCCGATGCCGTTGTCGCTCACCGTGAGCGTGCCGGCGGTGCTGTCGGGCTTGATGCGGATCGACAGGGCCGTGTCGTCGCCCATGAGGGCCGGCTCGGCGATCGCCTCGTAGCGCAGCCGGTCGCAGGCGTCGGAGGCGTTGGAGATCAGCTCGCGCAGGAATACGTCGGTCTCGGAATAGACCGCGTGCACCATCAGGCGCAACAGCTCGGCCACCTCGGCCTGGAACGGATGGGTTTGCGCAACGGTTTCGGCTTCGGCGCTCATGCCGCTTCTCCCCCGGAGTGATGGGAACGCGTTTCGATATAGCGTGCGCCCGTGCCGGCGCAAGCCGCCGGCAGGGAGCGGCCGGGATGCCCGAGACACAAAAAATCCCGCGCCCAGGGGGCGCGGGACGGCTGGGAGGTCCGTGAAATCGGTGAGGAGCGGCCGGCTATCAGTAGCCGCCGCCGTGCAGGATGACCTGGCTGAGATTGTCCCGGGTGATCCCGCGGCGCGCGCGGTCGCTTGGCGACATGTGCTGCAGCGCCTGATAGCGGGCGTACATCTCGCCGCCATCGCGAATTCCCGCCATCACGCGGGTGATGAAACCGGCAAAGCGTGAGCGCTCGGGGGCCGAGCTGATGACGGTGCAGTCTGAGACGGCGTCGATCTTGATCATGGTGGCCTCCGTTCAGGCGCGCCTTGCGCGTTGCATGAACGGGAACCTACCTGCGGGGTCGTCCGCTGGATGTGATGCAGGTCACATAACGCGGGAATTCATCGACCGCGTCATTGCCGGTGAGCCGCAAAAAGGCGCGGACGGTCGTCCTGACCCGGGTGGTGCGACCGCGGCCCCGTTTATCGTCGGCACGAGGGCCGGCCGCGGGCTTTCCCGGGCCCTTCGAGGCTCGACGCACGAAGAGTGCGTCGAGCGCCTCAGGGTGACGGTCGAGGGCTTGTGCCGCGCTACTCCCCGCCGACCGCGGCCTCGCGCTGCTGCTCGCCTTCCGCCTTCTGCTTGGCCTCGAGGTCCTCGCCGGTCTCCTGGTCGACCACCTTCATCGACAGGCGCACCTTGCCGCGCTCGTCGAAGCCGAGCAGCTTCACCTTGACCTTGTCGCCTTCCTTGACGACGTCGGTGACCTTCTGCACCCGGCGCGGCGCCAGCTGACTGATGTGCACGAGGCCGTCCTTGGAGCCGAAGAAATTCACGAAGGCGCCGAAGTCCACGACCTTCACCACCGTGCCGTCGTAGATGTGGCCGAGCTCCGGCTCCGAGGCGATCGACTTGATCCAGTTGATCGCCGCCTTGATCGCCTCGCCGCGGGCGGAGGCGACTTTCACGGTGCCGTCGTCCTGGATGTCGATCTTGGCGCCGGTCTTCTCGACGATCTCGCGGATCACCTTGCCGCCCGAGCCGATCACCTCGCGGATCTTGTCCACCGGAATCGAGAATACCTCGATGCGCGGCGCGTGCTCGCCGAGCTCGGCGCGCGCCGAAGTGAGCGCCTTCGCCATCTCGCCGAGAATGTGCAGGCGGCCATCCTTCGCCTGGTTCAGCGCGACCCGCATGATCTCTTCGGTGATGCCGGCGATCTTGATATCCATCTGCAGCGAGGTCACGCCACGCTCGGTTCCCGCCACCTTGAAATCCATGTCGCCCAGGTGGTCCTCGTCGCCGAGGATGTCGGACAGCACCGCGAAGCGCTCGTCCTCCTTGATCAATCCCATGGCGATGCCGGCGGTCGGCCGCTTGAGCGGTACGCCGGCATCCATCAGGGCGAGCGAGGTGCCGCACACGGTCGCCATCGATGACGAGCCGTTCGATTCGGTGATCTCCGAAACCACCCGGATCGTGTAGGGGAACTCGTGATGGGCGGGCAGCACCGGATGGATGGCGCGCCAGGCGAGCTTGCCGTGGCCGATCTCGCGCCGCCCCGGTGCGCCGATGCGGCCGGTCTCGCCGACGGAGAACGGCGGGAAATTGTAGTGCAGCAGGAAGGTTTCCTTGTAGGTCCCCTGCAGGGCGTCGACGAACTGCTCGTCCTCGCCGGTGCCGAGGGTAGCGATCACCATCGCCTGCGTCTCGCCCCGCGTGAACAGGGAGGAGCCGTGGGCGCGTGGCAGGATACCCACCTCGCTCTGGATCGGACGCACCGTCTTGAGGTCGCGGCCGTCGATGCGATGACCGGTATCGAGGATGTTCCAGCGCACGATCTTGGCCTCGAGCTCCTTGAACTGCGCCGCGATCTGCAACTTGGTGAAGGGTGGATTCTCGGCGCCCTCAGGCAGGAAATGCGCCATCACCTTGGCCTTGGCGGCATCCACGGCGACGTGGCGTTGCGCCTTCTGCGGGATCGCGTAGGCGGCGCGCAGGTCCTGTTCGATCAGGCCGAGCATTTGCTGCTCCAGCGCCTTGTTGTCTGCCGCGGCGAAGTCGCGCGGCTCCTTGGCGGCCTTCTCGGCCAGCCGGATGATGGCGTCGATCACCGGCTGCAGGTGCCGATGACCGAACATCACGGCGCCGAGCATCACGTCCTCGTTGAGCTCATTCGCCTCCGATTCCACCATCAGGACGGCGTCCGCGGTGCCGGCGACGACGAGATCCAGCTGGCTTTCCGGCATCTCGTCGAGTTGCGGGTTGAGCACGTATTCGTTGTTGATGAAGCCGACCCGGGCGGCGCCGATCGGTCCCATGAAAGGCGCGCCGGACAGCGTCAGCGCAGCCGACGCCGCCACCATGGCGACGATGTCGGGATCGTTTTCCAGGTCATGCGACAGCGTGGTGACGATCACCTGGGTGTCGCAGCGGTACCCGTCGGCGAACAGCGGCCTGACCGGTCGGTCGATCAGCCGCGAAACCAGCGTTTCCTTTTCGGTCGGCCGGCCTTCGCGCTTGAAATAGCCGCCGGGAATGCGCCCCGCCGCGTAGAATTTTTCCTGATAGTTGCAGGTGAGGGGCAGGAAATCGATTCCCTCCTTCGGCTCCTTGGCCGACACGACGGTGGCGATCACCGTGCTCTCGCCGTATTTGGCAATGACGGCGCCGTCGGCCTGGCGGGCCACTTTTCCGGTCTCGAGAACGAGTTGGCGGCCGCCCCAGTCGAGGGCCACGCGATGGATGTCAAACATTGATGTCTTCTCTCATGGTTTTCGAGGGACGAAAGCCATAAGCAAGACGGCGAGAGGCTGTTCGCAAACCTGCACCCTGCACGCTGGCGGGAGCAGGCTCGATCGCGCAAACAGCATCCGGCGATCCTGCCATGGCCTTCGAACCCTCTACGGTTCGGCCCGGACGCCGCGCGTCCGGGAATCCTGCTCGGCAGCATTCTGGCTGCCGGACTCTTGAATGGCGCCTGTCCCTCTCGGCGTCCCTCTCCCCACGCTCCCCGCGAACGGGGAAGGGAAGGGGGTGTTCGCCCGAACATGCGCCAGAAGTGACGGACCAAACTCACTGTCCGCCAACGCGCGCGGGACGAGCCCGCGCGAAAAAGCTCAACGGCGGATGCCGAGCCGCTCGATCAACGCCTTGTAGCGCCCCTCGTCGATGCGCTTGACGTAGTCGAGCAGCTGGCGGCGCTGCGATACGAGCTTCAACAGCCCCCGCCGGGAATGATTGTCCTTCACATGGGTCTTGAAGTGCTCGGTCAGGTTGGCGATGCGCTCGGAGAGGATTGCCACCTGGACTTCCGGCGAACCGGTGTCGCCGGACTTGTTTCCATAATCCTTGATGAGTTCGGCCTTGCGGCTCGTCGTAATCGACATCGGGCCATCCTTGTCTCGCAGGGTTGTTGACGCGGCCGAGCCGGGATGTCGTCCAGCACGGTCGATTGATGATGTCGGCGCCGGCAGCGCCCGCGCGAACTGCCCCGCAATATAATGATAATCGCGGGTGAAGCCAGTGCAATCTGGCACCGTGCCGTCGGCATCCATCAGAGGGGAAAAATTCAAGCCGGTGAATACCTTGGAGGCTCGGCGGCAGGGCGGAGGGCGGCCACCGTCGGGCCCGAGCGGTGCTCAGGGAAGGGCGGACAGGTTGAAGATTCGCCGCGGCCGCAACTCCCCCTGCTCGATCTCGGCGAGCGCGACCAGGGCGCCTTGCGCCGACACCGCGACCCATCCCTCCATGATCGGCGCGTCGCGGCCGCGCAGCAGGACGGCCTGGCCGCGGGCGAGCCGCCCGGCATCGGCGCGGCTGACCGAGAGGGCCGGCAGCCCCGCGACCCCCCGGGCGGCCGGCAGCAGGACCGGCGTCGCTCCGGCCTCGCCGGAGCCGGGTTGGCTCGGCTCCGGTAGCGCATCGAGGCCGACCGCGTCCTTCTCGCCAAATGGGCCGACTGCGGTCCGCCGCAGCGCCGCGACGTGCCCGCAGGTGCCGAGCGCGCGTCCGAGGTCGCGCGCCAGCGCCCGCACGTAGGTCCCTTTGCCGCACCCGGCCTCGAACTCCGCGTGGTCCGCATCGGGGACCGCCACGAGATCGAGCCGGTCGATCTCCACCGGCCGCGGCTCGAGGATCACCTCCTCGCCTTCGCGGGCGAGGTCGTAGGCGCGTTCGCCGGCGATCTTCAGCGCCGAGAATTTCGGCGGCGTCTGCATGACGGTGCCGGTGAAGCGCGGCAGCGCCGCGTGGATCGCCGCCACGTCGGGCCGCTGCTCCGACGCGGCGATGACGCGCCCCTCGGCGTCGTCGGTGTCGGTCTCGATGCCCCAGCGCACGGTGAAGCGGTAGGCCTTGCGGCCGTCCATCACGAAGGACACGGTCTTGGTCGCCTCGCCGAGCGCGATCGGCAGGATGCCGGTGGCGAGCGGATCGAGCGTCCCGGCGTGCCCGGCCTTCGCCGCCGCGAAGGCGCGCTTGACCACGGAGACCGCGTGCGTCGAGGTCATGCCGCTCGGCTTGTCGAGGATCAACCAGCCGTCGACCTTGCGCTTCTCGCGCCGGCGCTGCGCCGGCTTCGCCGTCATGTCGGTTGATTGGCTCACTGCCCGCTCTCGCCCTCGTCGCGATCGAGATCGCGGCGGACCTCGGATGTTCGCAAAAGCTTCTCGATCCGTTCCGCCTCGTCGAATCGCTCGTCGAGCCGGAAGCGAATCTCAGGTGCAAATTTCAGGTTAACGCGTCGCGCGATCTCGCCCCGCAGGTAGCGTTTGTTGCGCTCCAGTGCGGCGAGCACCGGCTTCGCGTCGCGTCCGCCGAGCGGCATCACGTAGATGGTCGCCTGGCGCAGATCCGGGCTCATGCGCACCTCCGGCACCGTGATCAGGTGCGCCTCGATCACCGGATCATGCACGTCGCCGCGTGCGAGAATCTCGGCGAGCGCATGGCGCACCAGCTCGCCGGCGCGCAGCTGGCGCTGCGTAGGACCTTTCATCGGATTTGTCTCGGGTGCTGCTCCGTGTGACCGGTCGCCCGGTCACAGCGAGCGCTGCACTTTCTCCACGCGATAGCACTCGATGGTGTCGCCCTGCCGCATGTCCTGGTAGCCCTCGAAGGCCATGCCGCATTCCTGGCCGGCGGTCACCTCGCGTGCATCGTCCTTGAACCGCTTGAGCTGCGACAGCTTGCCCTCGTGGATGACGACGTTGTCGCGGATCAGCCGCACGTTGGCGCCCCGCTCGACCGTGCCGTCGGTGACGCGGCAGCCGGCCACCTTGCCGACCTTCGACACCTGGAAGATCTCGAGAATGAGCGCGCTGCCCAGCCGGGTCTCCCGCAAGGTCGGGGCGAGCAGGCCCGACATCGCCTTTTTCACGTCGTCCACGAGATCGTAGATGATGTTGTAGTAGCGGATCTCGATCCCGGCGCGCTCGGCCGCCTCGTGCGCTTCCTTGTTGGCGCGCACGTTGAACCCGATGATCGCCGCGTTCGACGTCTCCGCCAGTCGTACGTCGAACTCGTTGATCCCGCCCACGCCGCCATGGATGATGCGCGCCGTCACCTCCTCGGTGCCGAGCTTGTCGAGGGACCCGAGGATCGCCTCTGCCGACCCCTGCACGTCGGCCTTGATCACCAGCGGGAAATCCTTGCGGCCGGCGCTCTTGAGCTGGCTCATCATCTGCTCGAGCGAGCCGCGCAACGCGCCGCCGCGCGCCTCCAGCCGCTCCCGCTTCTGGCGCGCGCGATAGTCGGAAATCTCGCGGGCGCGCCCCTCGCTGCCGACCACCGCCAGGCGGTCGCCGGCTTCCGGCGTGCCGTTGAAGCCGAGCACTTCCACCGGCATCGACGGCCCGGCCGCACTGGCGGGAGCGCCGGTATCCGACACGAGCGCCCGCACCCGGCCCCATTCGGCCCCTGCCACGATGATGTCGCCGACATGCAGGGTGCCGCGCTGGACCAGCACGGTCGCGACCGGTCCCCGTCCGCGGTCGAGCTTCGCCTCGATCACGGTGCCCTCGGCGGGACGGTCCGGATTGGCCTTGAGCTCGAGGATTTCCGCCTGCAGCCCGAGCGCCTCGAGCAGGCGGTCGAGATTGGTGTGCTTGGTCGCCGAGACCTCGACGTCGAGCACGTCGCCGCCGAGCGATTCGACCTGGATGCTGTGCTGGAGCAGCTCGGTCCGGACCCGCTCGGGCTTGGCATCCGGCTTGTCGATCTTGTTGATGGCGACGATGATCGGCACGCGCGCGGCCTTGGCGTGATTGATCGCTTCCACCGTCTGCGGCATCACGCCGTCGTCGGCGGCGACCACCAGCACCACGACGTCGGTCACTTTCGCACCGCGCGCCCGCATCGCCGTGAAGGCGGCGTGGCCGGGCGTGTCGATGAAGGTGATTTTCGCGCCCGACGGCGAAGTCACCTGATAGGCGCCGATGTGCTGGGTGATGCCGCCCGCCTCGCCGGCGGCCACTTCGGTGGAGCGGATCGCATCGAGCAGCGACGTCTTGCCGTGGTCGACGTGACCCATGATGGTGACGACCGGCGGCCGCGGCACCAGGGTCGTTTCGTCGTCCGGCGCATCGAACAGGCCTTCTTCCACGTCCGATTCGGCGACCCGGCGCACCGTGTGGCCCAATTCCTCGGCCACGAGCTGCGCCGTATCGGCATCGATCACGTCGGTGATCTTGACCATCTGGCCCTGCTTCATCAGCAGACGGATCACGTCCACGGCCCGCTCCGCCATGCGGTTGGCGAGCTCCTGGATGGTGATCACTTCGGGAATCGTGACGTCGCGCGCGAGCTTCTCCTTCGGCTCCGCCGCGTGCCCCTTGAGCCGCTGCACGCGCCGACGGAATGCGGCGAGCGAGCGCTCGCGCTCCTCGTCCGCCGCGAGCGCAGTCACCAGAGTGAGCCGGCCGCGCCGTTTCTCTGGCGTCGTTCGGGTCGGCTTGGGTGCGGGCGCCGGGCGGACCGCGCCGCCGGGGCCACGCCGCGTCGTTCGCGGCGCCTCCTCCTCCTCGACCTCGACCGTCTGCGTGCGTGCCAGCACGCTCGCCTTGGGCTTGGCTTCTTCCTCGCCCCCGAACCGCTTCTTGGCGACCTCGTCGGCCTTGCGCTTGGTCTCTTCGTCGTGGCGTCGGCGTTCCTCTTCGTCGCGCTTGCGCGCCTCTGCGGCGTCGCGTTCCGTGCGTTCGCGCACCTCGCGCTCGGTGCGCCGGCGCACCTCCTCTTCGGCGATCTTGCGCTCTTCGGCCTCGCGCACGCGCGCATCGGCGAGCGCATGCGCGCGCGCGCTGCGCTCCTCCTCGGTCAGCGTGCGCAGCACGACTCCGGACGGCTTCAGCGCGGCTGCGGCGGCGGCTGCAGCCGCCGCTGACGAGGTCGCCGGGCTGGCGGTCGCCGCAGCGCCGGGCTGAGCCTTGCCGGCGGGACGCCGCGCGCTCGGCGCCGCCTGTGGGGCTGTTGCCGGCTGCGCCTCCGCCTTGGCCTCGCCCGGGCCGATGACCCGCCGCTTGACCTTCTCGACCACCACCGGCTTGGTGCGGCCGTGGCTGAAGCTCTGGCGTACGACGCCCTGCTCGACGCCGCGCTTGAGCGTCAACGTCTTGGTCGGCGCGACTTTCAGGGTCTTCTCGCCGGGATTTTTCGTTTCGGTTTCCGTCATTCGCTATCCAGTTCCCAACAGCAACGCCTCGACCAGGCCAGAGCTGACCCGTTCAAAGGTCGGCTGCGAAGGCTCTCAACCCTCTGCAGGGATTACGAATTCCGCCTGCCGCCCGCAGGCGCATTCGTAACCCCCTCAAGAGCAATTCTCGACCGCTATGCGCGACGCCTTACCCCCCTCACTACTCTCCCCCGCTTGCGGGGGGTAGGGAGGGGGAACGAAAGCGCTCAAGGTCGCGGCAGCGCGCGAGAAAACCGGCGCTCGCGGCGCCCGCGAGCAGGGCAGCATGTACCACATTTGACCGGCCCATTGCCAAATCCAATTGAGCCGTCTCGAGCATATTGATGACCGCCGGCCCGTCAGTTCCATCGCCGTAGCGGCGCCGCAGCACGGCATCGAGCTTGCGGACCCCGTCCGGGCTCGCCTCGGCCGCACGAACGAGCGCCACCACCGGGCCATGGGCGAGCGCCGCCTCGACTTTCGCGTATCCGGTCACGACCTGGCCCGCCTTCACGGCGATGGCCAGCGCGTCGAGGACGGCGCGCTCGATCAGCTTTTCGGTCACTTCGGCGAGGTCGGGCGCCGCCCGCACCTCGCGTTTGAAGCCGCGCGCAAATGCCCGGCGGCCGACCGCTGCGGCAACCGCCGCCCGGTTCGCCGTGACCCATACGCCCCGCCCCGGCAGCTTGCGCTTGAGGTCGGGGACCACGGCCCCGTCCGGAGCCACGACGAAGCGGATCAGCTCGGCGACCGGCTTGACCTCCCGCGCCACGATGCACAGGCGCTCGGGCGAGGCCCGCCGCGGTCCCGTATCCATCTCATCGTGGTCGGCACGCGCCAGCATAGATAGGTCCGCCTCCCGGGCATCTCAACTCTCGGCCGCGGCGGGCGCGGCTTCAGCGGTCTCCTCGGCCGCCGGCGCCGGCGCGAGGTCGGCCTCGGTGATCCAGCCCGCCTTGAGGCGTGCCTGCATGATCATCGCCTCCGCCTCGTCGCGCGAGAGCTCGAAGCCATCCAGGATGCCGGCCTGCCGCACATTCTCGCCGTCCTTGCGCTCGGTCCAGCCGGTCAGGTCGTCGGTGGCGCAGCCGGCCAGATCCTCGACCGTCTTGATGCCGTTCTCGCCGAAAGCGACCAGCATCTTGGTGGTGAGCCCGGGGACCTCCGCCACGGCGTCCTCGACGCCGAGCTCGCGGCGCTTCGTATCGAGCTCCGCCTCGAGCTGCGCCAAGTGGTCGCGGGCGCGGGCCTGCAACTCGCGGGCGGTGTCTTCGTCGAACCCCTCGATCGAGGCGATCTCCTTTTCGTCGACCATGGCGAGCTCCTCGACCGAGTTGAACCCCTCGGAGGCGAGCAGCTGGCCGACCATCTCGTCGAGATCGAGCGTTTCCATGAACATCCGGGTGCGATTCTCGAACTCGGCCTGGCGCCGCTCGGATTCCTCCTGCTCGGTGAGGATGTCGATGTCCCAGCCGGTGAGCTGCGAGGCGAGCCGCACGTTCTGCCCGCGTCGGCCGATCGCCAGCGACAGCTGCTGGTCGGGCACCACCACCTCGATGCGCTCGCGATCCTCGTCGAGCACCACCTTGGCGACTTCCGCCGGCGCCAGCGCGTTCACCACGAAGGTCGCGATATCGGGCGACCACGGAATGATGTCGATTTTCTCGCCCTGCAGCTCGTTGACCACCGCCTGCACGCGTGAGCCGCGCATGCCGACGCAGGCGCCGACCGGATCGACCGAAGAGTCGCGCGAGATCACCGCGATCTTGGCGCGCGAGCCGGGGTCGCGCGCGACCGCCTTCACCTCGACGATCCCGTCGTAGATCTCCGGGACTTCCTGGGCGAACAGCTTCGCCATGAAGTGCGGATGGGTGCGCGAGAGGAAGATCTGCGGACCGCGCGGCTCGCGCCGCACGTCGTAGATATAGGCGCGGATGCGGTCGCCGTTGCGGAACACCTCGCGCGGCAGCATCTCGTCGCGCCGCACGATCGCCTCGCCGCGGCCGAGGTCGACCACCACGTTGCCATACTCCACGCGCTTGACGATGCCGTTGACGATGTCGCCGATGCGATCCTTGTATTCCTGGTACTGTCGGTCGCGCTCGGCCTCGCGCACCTTCTGCACGATCACCTGCTTGGCCGACTGCGCCGCGATGCGGCCGTATTCGAGCGGCGGCAGCGTGTCGGCGATGGTATCGCCGACCTGCGCCGCCGGGTTGCGCCGCCTCGCATCCTCGAGGCTGATCTGGCTCGCCGGGTTCTCCACGAGATCCGTGACCAGGAGGTGGCGCGACAGCCTGAGCTCCCCGGTCTTGGCGTTGATCTCCGCGTGCACGTCGGTCTCGGCGCCGTAGCGCGAGCGCGCCGCCTTGGCGATCGCATCCTCCATGGCGGTGATGACGATGCCGCGGTCGATCGCCTTTTCGCGCGCCACCGCGTCGGCGATCTGCAAGAGCTCCAGCCGGTTGGCACTGACGGCAGCCATTGTTTCACTCCTCTTGTCTGGCGCCAGGCGTTCGCTCCGCCGCGCCAAAAGGCTGTTGTCTCAAGATGGCGATCGCTGAACGGAACGATCGCCGTCGGTTTCCCGGTGCTTCCCGCGCCTGAGCGATTCGGCGACCAGCGCGTCGGTCAGCACCAGCCGGGCTTCCGCCATGTCCTCGATCGGGAGCCGGACATCCGCAGGCTGCTCGGCGCCCGCATCGTCGCGACGGATCAGCGCAGCGTCGCCCTCGACTCCGACGAGCACGCCGCGAAATCGTTTCCGTCCTTCGATCGGCGCCGCCATCTCCACCTTGACCACGTGGCCGGCGTAGCGGCTGAAGTCGGAGCGGCGCACCAGCGGGCGATCGATGCCGGGCGAGGAGACCTCCAGGTGATAGGCGCGATCGACCGGATCCTCCACGTCGAGCACCGGCGACAGCGCGCGCGCGACCGCCTCGCAGTCCTCGATCCTCATCGTACCGTCGGCCCGTTCGGCCATGATCTGCACCGTGCAGCCGGCGAGCCCGGAGAGGCGCACCCGCACCAGCCGGTAGCCTAGTCCGGCGAGCACCGGCTCGGCGATCGTCGCGACGCGCGCGGCAGTACCCTGCTCGGCGATCAGCCGCCGCTCGGCTAGTGCCTCCGTGTCGATGCCCTGGTCCATGCCGTCCCGGATTCGGTAACAAAAAAGAGCGGGTCCCGGGGGGCCCACTCTCGATAGCCGTTCGGATCGAAACCCGACCGTTATGAGATGTCCATGACAGACGCGCGAAATATAGCCGTTTTCTACGAAGACGCAAGGGCATGAGTCGCCTTTTTCCACCCCGGGCCGCGGCCGCACCCAGGGGTGCGGAACAGCGCCGGTAACCATTCATTAACCATATAGGCCGTAAGCACCATTGCAGCCTTCGACCGAACGTCGACGACGTCTCACGAGGTCGCGCGATGCCTGCCGCTCAAGCCTCCTTCCTGCCGGAACTGGAACAGGCGCTACGGCACGTCCCGATCGATCGGCATGCCGAGATGGTGCGCCGCGTGACCGGCTTCTTCCTCGCCAGCGCGAGCGACTTCAACGCCGAGCATGTGGATCTGTTCGACCGCGTGCTGGGGCGCCTCATGGTGGCGGTCGACGACACGGCGCTCACCGAGCTCTCGCGCCGCCTCGCGCCCGTCCGCAACGCGCCGCCCGCGGTCATGCGCCGGCTCGCCGGCAACCCGAGCATCGCGGTGGCGGCGCCGGTCCTCTCGCGCGCGACGCATCTGGAGGACCACGAGCTCGTCTCCATCGTCCTGACCCAGAGCCAGGCCCACCTCCTGACCATCTCGGGCCGGTGCCGGCTGAACGAGGCGGTCACCGACGCACTGGTCGAATGCGGCGACCGCGACGTGGCGCGAAACCTCGCGCTCAATCACGGGGCGCGGTTCTCCGAGGCCGGGCTGACGGCGCTGGTCGAGCGCGCCGCAACCGACCCCATCCTGGCGGAAAAACTGGCGCAGCGTCATGACGTCGCGCCCGCCATGCTGCGCGGCCTCATGCTCGCTGCGGCGGGCGAGGTGCGCGACCGGCTCATGGCGATTGCACGCGACGACCAGCACAGCGAGATCGCGGTCGCCGTATCCGAAATCTCACGCGAGCAGGCGGAGGCCGCCGACGAGGCCGAGGCGACCCGCACGGTGCGCGTCCTGCAGCGCCGGGGCGAGCTCGACCAGGCCAAGATACTCGACTTCGCGCGCGGCGGGCATACGAAGTACACCTTCGCGGCGCTTGCGCTGATCTGCGACGTGTCGGTCGACGTGGTGCGCCGCCTGATGCAGGGCGACCAGCCCGAAGCCGCGCTCATCCTGTGCCAGGCCGCCGGGTTCGGCTGGCCGACCGCGCGGGCGATCGTTGAAGCGACCCGCGCCGCCGACTCGCCGGCGCAGATGGCGGTCGCCTTCGCGGCGCTGGACCGCTTGACGCCCTCAACGGCTGCCGAGATCGTCGGTTTCTGGAAGGCCGCGGCCTAGCGCCGATCATTCCGGCCGCACGAAAATTTCGCCTTTGCCGGTCGCCGCCATGTCGCCGGCGAAGCGGCGCAACGGGCGCCTGAGCGCCGCCGCCAGCGGCACGCTGTAAGCCGCGACGAACTCCGCCATCAGTCGCAGCGCCAGCAGCGTGTGCGTGCCGCAATCCATGAAGGTCGGCGAGAGCGCCTCGGCGCCGTCGGCGAGCACGATCGTGCCGCGCCGCATCAGGTAGCCGGGCAGGGCTCCGCTGCGGCGACGGATGAGCACGCTGCCGGCTATCATGCGCGAGCCCGCGTAAGCGCCGGCCGCGCCCTCGATGATGATGGTGCCGCGGCGCATGCGGTCGCCCGCGCGCTCCCCGGCGTTGCGGCGCACGACCACGACGCCGCCCCGCATCCCTGTCGTTTCGCCGGCGAGCGGCCCGCCGAGCCGGTCGCCGGCGTCGCCACGGATCTCGATCGTCCCGCCACTCATGCGGGAGGCCGCCCACGGGCCGGCATCGCCGTCGATCGTGAGGCGCCCGCCGGACATCAGCCGTCCGGCCTGGATGCCGACGCTGCCCGCGACGACGATCTCGCCCCCCGTCATGCTCTCGCCGATCCGGTCGAGCCGGTCGCACGCATTCTCGATGCGGATGTGCGCGGCATCGCCCATGCGGATATGGAACAGGTCGCCGACGGTCGCGCGGGTGCGCGTCGTCTGCAGCTCGATCTGCCCGATCTCCGTCGCGCTTTTTCCGGCGAGCCGATCGGGGGTGAGCGGCAACAGGTCGAGGCGCTGCTCCGGCTGTGCGCGCAGGGTGAGCACGAGCGGCCTCATCGCGCGAGCTCCCGAAGGTGGAAGTGGTGCGGTCCAAGCTTGCCGCCGTAATTGCCGGCGCTCACCCGCATGGCGCCGCGCCGCGGCCCGAGCCGGACGATGGCGCGGAGCCCCGCCCGCATGGCGGACGCCACGGCGTCCGAAGTGAGACCGTCGATGACGATCTCCAGCGTCGCCCCTACGTCCGCATCGAGCGCGCTTGCCACGGCGCCGCGCAAGGTCGGGCAATAGGCGTCGTTGGTCGAGGCGCGCAGCGACTTGTACTTGGAGCCGACCTTCGATCCCGAGCGCACGATGCCGCCAGGAAACGGCGCGATGACGTCGGCAACGCGGGCGATCGCGCTGGCGGCCGCTTGCGCCGCCGCGAGCGTGAGGCGGGCGCTCTTCCCCATGATCAGAAGATTGCCGCCGCCGACCGCCTCCTTGGTGAGGCCGGTCGTCGCCTCGCACAGGAACTCGCCGTCCATCACCGGGATGCGCCAGTAGTGCTTGCCGCCGAACCGCTTGGAGACCTGCCAGCCGTCGCCGAAATAGCGCAGCGCATTGCCGAGCCGGAGTGTCTCCGCGCCGTCGAGGCCCCCATAGCAGGCCGAGCCCGGGCTCGTGAGCACGCATTGCCCGACGCGGGCCGCAAGCTGCTTCTGCAGCTCGGCGGTCGATACGGCGAACATCAGCACGCGCACGCCCGGCCGTCCGTCCGGCGTTTCAGCCGGCTTGAGCGCGCGGTCGATCCCGGCTTCGCAGCCGCAGCCGATCACCGAGGTGGCAAAGCCGGTCATCGTCACGGCAGCCTGCCGGGCCCACTGCGCCGTATCGGCGGTGACGATCACGCCAGTCGCGCGCATCGGAAAAGCCTCGGCGAACGTGTCGTCGATGCGGATGCCGTTAACCCGCATTTCTCACACTCCATGCGGCCTGCGTTGCTGTTTCGGTGCGGCAGATACGGCGTCGGGCGGCGAAAAGCGTATCCGGACATACGCTTGAGACGCCCGACGCCGGAGATGCCCGCCGCAACGCAACCCGAAAGGGCCGGTTGAAGAAGCCGACAGGGGGCGTCGCCGCGCTTGCCCGATGCACCCACATCGCGCTGCGCGCGGCTCCTGCCCTGTCGGCTTCTTGAGCCGGCGCAGGCCACATCGAGTGTGAGAAATGCGGGTTCATCGTCAGCGCGCGCATGGCACGAGCTCGAATGGATCGGGCCGCCCGATGGCGGCCTCCGGGACGGCCATGAAGTCGGCGGGAAGCCCGTAGCGATCGTTGCAGTAGTCGTGCATGCGCCGCTCGATCGCCCGGTCGGGCGTGGGCGCGACGGCGAGCGCGCGGCCGAAGCGCTCCTGCACGACGGTGCCGTCGCGCACGACCAGCTCGCCGTCCTTGAACACCAGGTGGGCGGCGCGGAACATCCTCGCCCGGTCGGCGTCATCGGTGTAGACCGCGATGTCGGCGCGCCCTCCTGCTCCGAGATGCCCGCGATCGGCGAGCCCGAGCAGCCGCGCCGGCGCTGCGCGCGTCATCACGGCGATCTCGCCGAGCGAATATTCGCGCGTGATCGATTTCAGCGTGGTGACCTCCACGGCTTCCGCCGGCAGCGTGGCGATCCACTCGGCGCGCTTGTCGCGGCTCATCAGCAAGGCGAACAGGTCCGGATACGCGGTGAACGGCGCCCCGTTGGGATGATCGGTGGTGAAGAAGACGCGCCCCGGATCCTCGATCAGCAGGAACAGCTCCAGCCCGATGGCCCATTGCACCGCGTTGTAGAAATCGGTGCGGCGGTAGTTGTACGGCACGACGCCCCCGCCGTTCGAGTCTCCATCGTGGATGACCCATTTGCGCGGGCTCGCCTGCCGGCGTGCGTTGAACTGGCGCAGCACGTCCGACGAGATCGTGACGGTCTGGCCGAACATCACCTGCCCGACGTCGATGGTGACGCTCTTCGCCGCGTTCACCGCCTCGGCGAGCTGGGCGGCCGCCGAGGAAAAGCCGCGCGGGCCTTCCTTGCCGTAACCGTAGAATTGCAGGTGGGCGAGATGCAGCGGCAGGCCTTCCGCCGCCGCGATGGTGGCGAGAGCGGTCTCGGCGTTTCCCGCAAGGCCGAGATTGTTGCAGTGGACGTGCAGCGGATGCGGGATGCCGAGCTCGTGCACGGCGTGCTGCAGCGCCTTGACGATGGTCCGCGAAGAGACCCCGTAGTGAGGCACCACGTCGTCGAGGGAGAACGCCCGCACGTTGGCTTTGAACGCTGCCGCACCGCCGGCATTGATCACCTTGATGCCGAGCGACCGCGATGTGTTGAGCGTCCAGGCGACGTAGTCGCGGATCGCGGACGTGCTTTCCTTGGCGTGGAGCAGGCCGAGCAGGAAATCGTCGTTGCCGAGCACCGCGAGCGTCGCCTTGTCGATGATCGGGATATCGGCGAGCTCGAGATGCGCATGGAGCGCGTGGTTCGGCGCGACCGCCGGCTCGACCACCGTGGTGAACCCCATCTTGGCGTAGAGCGATCCGGTCTCGAATGCCGACAGGCCGAGCCCCCCGTCCGGTCCGCGCCGTTGCTCCGGCAGCAGCAGCCGCGCGGTGTTCACGTTGGAGCCGGCGACATGCGAGTGGATGTCGATCGCCCCGGCCAGCACGATCTTGCCCGAGACCTCATGGGTGACGTCGGCGCGGCCGTCGGGCGGCGGCTCGACGATCCGATCGTCGCGGATCCACACGTCGCCGATCGCGTCGCGGCGATCGGCCGGATCGATGACGCGTCCGCCGGCGATCCGCGTCAGCATGGCGCGTGCCCGAGCTGCGCGGCGATCTGCGTGATGATCTCACCGACCGGGACGAGGTCGGTGGGCTTTTCTGCCCTGACCGACACCAACATTCCGGCCGCCGCGAGGTGCTCGACCGCGTCGTGATCGATGCCCGGATGGGCGACCTCGATCTCGACCCGCGGGGGTGAGCGAAACCGGGTGCCCGGCCGCGTCAAGGCGACCAGCGGCACGTCGCGACTCCACGGCGGCGCGATCTCCCCATAGGTCGAGATCCACAGCGCGCAATCGGCCTCACCGCTGTCGACCAGGCGCGCGGCGTCGTACCGCCACGGATCGTGCTCCGCGGCGCCACGACCGAAGCCCGTGCGCATGGGAAAGCCGGTGAGCCAGCCGCACGCCGCCATGATGCCGACCGCGTTGTCGCCCGGCGGCACCGGCACGCCGCTGAAGCGCGTGTGCGCGTTGAGGTCATCGACCAGGCCGCACAGCATCTCGAGGCTGAGCGCATCGAGCGCGGCGGCGGACCACACGGCGACGCCGAACCGCGCCGCTCGCAGGTCCGACGCGAGCCCATCGAGCGCCCGCATGGCGACGGGCGCGCGGCCCACTGGCCGTCCCGCAATGCGTGCCCGCAATGCCGCCAGCAGCACCGGCAGGTCGCGCGTATGCCGGCCGATGACGCCGGCCCCTGGCTTGCTTGCCTGGTCGGGGCAGAGCCAGAACATGCGGCGCCTCGCTTTGTCTCCGAGCTCACGCGCCGTCGGTGTGCTCGCGAGATTGCCCATGAGCTCGTCGAGTCCCGGGCCGACCGCCAGAACGGTGTCGGCGCGCAGCCGCGCCTCGTTCGCCGTCGTCACCATCATGCCGGCTTCGCGCGCCACGTCGAGGTCGCGCAGGAGCGCATCGGAATGCATGTGATCGATCACGCCGCCGAGCCGCCGCGCAAGCGCGATGGCGGCGCGCGCGCCTGCAATGTCGCAACCCAATCCCGCAATGACCGGCAGTCGGCTCGCGCCGAGCAGTCGCGCGGCCTGCGCCGTGGCGGCCGCAAGCTCCGCCGGGCTGCCGTCGATCCGGATCTCGCCCATCGCGCTTTCCCCCGAGCCGCGCCGACTCTCTTCCCTTGTAGCCGGGACGACGCAGCGGGTGCTCAGGCTCAGGCGTCGTACTTGATGTAGGCGAACCGCTGATCCTTCTCCGGCGTGCCTTCGAGCGCGCCGCCTTCCTGGCCGGGCTGCCAGTGCACGACGTCTTCGATCTTCTTGGCGAGCTCGAAGTCCTTGTCGGTGATGCCCTTGGCGGCATGGTTCTGCAGCCGCACTTCGACCCATGCGTAGGATGCTGTGATGTCGGGATGATGCCAGGCGGCTTCGGCAAGGTGGCCGACCGTGTTGATCAGCATCAGCGTGCCCTTCCAGCTGTGGGTCTTGTACTTGCGGCGGATCCAGCCGTTCTCCAGGTACCAGTGCGGCAGGTCGCGCGACAGGCGCTGCTTGATTTCCTCGTCCGAGTAGGTGCGTTCCTTGGTTTCCGTCATGGCAGAACCTTCTCATCGGTGGCGCGCGTCGCGCCCGGGGGCCTTGAGCCGATTGCCAACCCACGTCGGCTGCCGCAGTGTACCAACAAACACGCGTGGCCGGGAGAGAGAATTGAACGCGTCCTTCCCGACGGCGAGCGTGACCGTCACGGCGCCGGCGCGGCTGCATCTCGGCTTCCTCGATCTCAACGGCGGGCTCGGGCGGCGGTTCGGCAGCATCGGGCTGGCGATCGGCGGCTTGCAGACCCGGCTGACGATCAGCGTCGCCGAACGCAGCGAGCGCGTCGAGATCGTCGGGCCGGAGCGCGACCGCGTGCAACGTCATCTGGACACCATGCAGCGCGCGCTCGGACTCGATGCGGCCCACCGCATCTCGATCGATGAGGCCATTCCGGCCCACGCGGGACTCGGCTCCGGCACGCAGCTCGCGTTGAGCGTCGCGGCTGCGTTGCGCCGTCTGTATGGCTTGCCGCTCGACGCGCCGGGCGATGCGGCACGCCTCGACCGTGGCGCCCGTTCGGGCGTGGGCATCGGCCTGTTTGAGCACGGCGGGCTCGTCGTCGATGGTGGGCATGGTCCCATGACGCGCACCGCGCCCATCGTCAGCCGCGTTCCCTTCCCCGACCAGTGGCGCGTGCTGGTCGTCCTCGATCGCGCGCGCCAAGGCCTGCACGGACCGGGCGAGGGCCAGGCGTTCGCGGCGTTGCCGCCGATGTCCGAGCAGGCGGCTGCGCAGCTCTGCCGGCTCGCGCTGATGCAAGGCGCTGCCGGCGCTCAGCGAATGCGATCTTGCGAGTTTCGGCGCCGCCATCAGCCACATGCAGCGCATTCTCGGCGACTATTTCGCGCACGATGCAGGGCGGCAACCGCTTCACCAGCCCGCGCGTGGGCGCATGCATCGAGCATCTCGACCGCGCCGGCGCGCATGGTGTGGGGCAGAGCTCTTGGGGGCCGACCGGCTTTGCCTTCGCGGGCTCGCCGGACGAAGCCCACCGGCTGGCCGCACCTTGCCCGGCAGGATCCGGCGAGCGAGGGTCTGGACATCCTGGTGTCATCGGGGCTCAATCGCGGCGCAGCCATCACGGCTCGCGCGGCTGCGCACGCCCCTCAATAAATATAACCTGGAGGTGACGCCATGGCGGACAAGCACATCCTGCACATGGTGACCCCGCTCAAGCACATGAGCCCGTTCGACGTGAACATGGCGCTCGATGCCGGCTTCGACGCGGCGCTCACCTATACCAACGTGACGCTCGAGGAAGTGACCGGCCTGGTGCAGGACGCGATCTTTTCCCGCCCGCCCAAGCTCGGGGTGCGCACCGGCATGTTCTTCGGCGGCAAGAATGCGCTGCTTGCGCTCGACATGCTGGAAGCGGCGCAGCAAGGCGCTGGTCCCGCCGTTCGGCATCTCGTTCTTCGCCGATCCCGCCGGCTCGTTCACCACCGCAGCCGCCATGGTGGCGTGCGTCGAGAAGATGCTGCGCGACAAGAGAGCAGCGCGACCTCAAGGGCCTCAAGGTGGCGGTGTTCGGCGCGACCGGCGTGGTCGGCTTCTCCGCCGCGGTGATCGCCGCGCTCGAAGGCGCCGAAGTCACGCTGGTCGGCTATGACGGCGTCAAGCGGGTGAGCGATGCCGCCGCGCGAGATCAAGGCGCGCTTCGCTGTGCGAAGTCGCCGCAGCCGACGGAAGCGACGATGCCAAGAAGGAGGCGATCCTCGCCGACACCGAAGCTGTGCTGTGCGCCGGGCCGCGCCGGCGTCCGCATCCTGACGCGCGCGCAGCTCGACCGCGCCGAGAAGCTTGTGATCGTCGCCGACGTCAACGCGGTGCCGCCGTCCGGCGTCGAGGGTCTGGAGATGACGGCGAACGGCGTCGCGATCAACGCTCACGATACGCTCGGCATCGGCCCGCTCGCGATCGGCAGTGTCAAGTACAAGACCGAGTCCGGCCTGTTCGGCAAGATGATCGCCGCCGAGAAGCCGGTGCGGTTCGATTTCCGTGACGCATTCACGCTCGCGCGCGAGCTCAATGGCTAAGCAGGACTCCGTACTCGTCGTCGCGGCTTCGGGCCGCGCGCTCGCCGCGTCCGCGCGGCGCGGCGGCTTCGTTCCGCTCGTGGCGGATTTCTTCGGCGATCAGGACACGCTCAGCGCTCGCACACCGGCATTGCCTATTGCCTGAGGGTCTCGCAACCGGGATGTGCGAGCACGCCGTGCTTGCCGCGCTCGAGATGCTGTCGCGAGGCACACGTCCCATCGGCGTCGTCTGCGGCACCGGCTTCGAGGATCGGCCGCAGATTCTCGCGGCCATCGCGGCGCGCTGGCGGCTGATCGGCAACGGGCCGGGAACCGTCGCGCGGCTCAAGGACCCGCTCGCGTTTGCGGCGCTCTGTGGCGCGGCCGGCGTCGCGCATCCATCGGTTTCGCTGCAGCCGCCCGCCGATCCCGACGGCTGGCTGCGCAAGCGGCGCGGCGGCGCCGGGGGCAGCCATATCAAGGCTGCATCGATCGGCGAGCCGGTCGCGGGGACCTATTTCCAGCGGCTGGTCACCGGCACGCCGGTGTCGGCGCTCGTCCTCGCCGATGGCCGTCGCGCGCAGGTGCTGGGCTGCAGCGCCCAGTGGAGTGCGCCGACGCCGCACCAGCCGTTCCGCTTCGGCGGTGCGGTGGCGCCCGTGCCGGTTGCGTCCGCGACCGCTGATCGAGTGGCCGAGGTCGTTGCCCGCGTGATGGCACAGGTCGCGCTGGTTGGGCTCAACAGCTTCGACTTCCTCCGCGACGGAGAAGCGCTCTGGCTCCTGGAGATCAACCCGCGCCCGGGCGCGACCCTCGATCTGTTCGAGCCCGACGGCGGCTCGCTGTTCGCCGCCCATGCGGCGACCTGCGGCGGCACGCCTCTCTCCATTCCCGAGGCCGCGGGGCCGGCCAAGGCCACGGCCATCGTCTATGCCGACCATGACATTGACGCGGTTCCGGTCCTAGACTGGCCGGGCTGGACCGCCGACCGGCCTCACCCCGGCACGTGCATCAAGGGGGGCGAGCCGTTGTGCACGGTGTTCTCGGTCGCCCCCAGTGCCGACGAAGCCCGACGGATGGTCGCGGCGCGAAGCGCCGCCGTCCGGTCCCTGATGGTCGCGAGGGCAGCATGAGCCCGCCCGATCGGAGCGTGAACGCGCGCGCCGCCGTGCTGGTCGAACGGCTCGTGGTCGATGCCGCGAGCGCTGCGCATCGCGGTCGCGCGCGGCGAGCCCGGTGAAACGCTGATCGATGCCGGCAGCCGATGCCTCGGCAGCATCGCGGCCGGCCTGCGCATCGCCGAGATCTGCATGGGCGGGCTCGGGCACCGTGGAGCTCGTTCCGAGCGAGGCGACGTCGCGCTGGCCCTGGACGGTGGTGGTGCGCAGCTCCGATCCGGTCCTCGCGTGCCTCGCCAGCCAATATGCCGGCTGGAGGCTCTCCCACGGGGAGGGGAAGGACGCGTTCTTTGCGCTCGCATCCGGTCCGGCCCGCGCGCTCGCCGCCCGCGAGCCGATCTTCCAGAACCTCGCCTATCGCGACCGCGCGACGACTGCGACCCTGGTGCTCGAAGTCGCGCAAGCCGCCGCCGGCCGAGCTGATCGTGAGCATCGCGCGCGACTGCGGCGTCGCGCCCGAGCGGCTGACGATCATCTATGCGCCGACCCAGAGCCTCGCCGGCGCCACCCAGATCGTTGCGCGCAGCGCTGGAGGTCGCCCTGCACAAGGCGCACGAGCTGAAATTCCCGCTCGATCGCATCGTCGACGGCATGGGTGCGGCGCCGCTGCCGCCGCCGCATCCCGAGCTTGTCACCGCCATGGGGCGCACCAACGACGCCATCATCTATGGCGGACGGGTGCACCTGTTCGTCACCGGCCCGGCCGACGATGCCCATGCGCTCGCCAACGAGCTGCCGAGCGAGGGCTCGCGCGATTACGGCCGGCCGTTCGCCGAGATCTTCGCCCAGGCCAAGGGCGATTTCTACGCCATCGATCCGCTGCTGTTCAGCCCGGCGGAAGTCATGGTCACGGCGATCGAGAGCGGCGAGACTTTCCGCAAGGGCGAGGTGAACGTGAGCCTGCTCGATGCCTCGTTCGCCTGACATCGCTCTGATCACCGACACCGTCGATTGGCACGCTCGCGCGTTGACCGGCGACTGGCCTTCGCGCGATTGCAGGCGCCCGCGCCAGGGCGCGTGCGCGCTCCGCTGCCTGCGCGCATCGACACGACCAGACGCTTCGGGGCTCGCCATCCCGGGCTTCGATCGTCTGCCTGACGCCGTGCTGGTCCGCTCGATGTCGGGCGGCATCGTTCGAGGCCGTCACCCTGCGGCTCGGCATCCTCCACGCGCTGCGCGAGCTTGGCGTGCCGGTTTGGAACGATGCGCGCGCAATCGAGCGCTGCGTCGACAAGTCGATGACGAGCTTCCTGCTGGCGCGCGCCGGCATCCCGACGCCGCACACCTGGGCGACCGAATCGCATGCAGGCGGCGCGCGACGATCGTGCGGCGGGAGGCGGCGCATGGCCCGCTGGTGCTCAAGCCGCTGTTCGGTTCGCAGGGGCGGGGCTTGCGACTGATCCGCGCCGAGCGCGACCTGCCTGCGGCCGCCGCCGTCGCCGGCGTCTTCTACCTGCAGCGCTTCGTCGGCGCGTGCGCGCCTGGCGCGGGAGCGCCGGAGGAACCCGGCGGCTTCCGCGACTTCCGCCTGTTCGTGTCGCAGGGGCGCGTGGTCGCCGCCATGGCGCGGCACGCTGCGAGCTGGATCACCAACGTGAAGCAGGGCGGGCGGCCGGTCCCTGCGGTCGCAGACGCGGCGGGCAGGGACCTGGCGGTGCGCGCCGCCGCCGCGGTCGGCGCGAGCTTCGCCGGCGTCGACATCCTGCACGGCGCCGACGGAACGCCGCTCGTGCTGGAGGTCAACAGCATGCCGGCCTGGTCGGGCCTGCAGAAGGTGACGCCGGTGCGGATCGCCGCAATGCTGGCGGGCGACCTGGTCGCGGCGCTGCGCGCCGGCACGCCGCGCGGGGTCGCGGTTTGACGCGCCGCGCATCGCGGCGGCCTTCACGGCCGCCTGCCGCGACGAGCTCGAGGCCGCCGAAACCCGGCAACGTGCACGTCTTCGCCGACGGGCATCGCATGACGGCGGCGCAGTTCGTCCGCAGCGCCGGGGCGGCCGCGCCGCTCCTCACCGCAGCCGAGGCGAGCGTCGGCGCCCGCATCCTCGGCGCCGTGGAGGCGACCGCGGCCGCGGTCGGCACCAACACCAATCTGGGCATCATCCTCCTATGTGCGCCGCTCGCGGCTGCGGCCGAAGCGCCGGCGGCCGATTTGCGGGCGGCCCTTGTGCGCGTGCTCGATGCGCTCGACCGTCGAGGACGCGCGAGCTCGCGTTCCGCGCCATCGCGTTGGCGTCACCCGGCGGCCTCGGCACCGCTGAGCAGCACGACGTGCGCGCGCCGGCGACGGTGTCGCTCCTGGCCGCCATGGCGGCGGCGGCCGACCGCGACCGCATCGCGCGGCAGTATGTGTCCAGCTTCGCGGACGTTTTCAGCACCGGCGCCGCGGCGCTGGCGGCGGCTCGCGCACGGTCAGGCGATGTGGCCTTTGCGACGCTCTCGGTCTATCTCGCCTTCCTGGCTGCTTTTCGCGACACCCACATCGTGCGCAAGCACGGCCCAGGCATCGCCGAGGAGGTGCGCCAGACGGCGAGCGGTTTTGTCGCGCGAATCGGAGCGGCGGGACCGCACGCCCAACTTCACGCCGATCTCATGGCGTGGGACCGCGTCCTCAAGGACGCCGCCATCAATCCCGGCACCAGCGCCGATCTCACCGTCGCGACTCTGTTCGCCGACCGTCTTGCCGTAGCCACGTAACAATGGTTACTTGGGGCTGCGGGAATACCCCGCAGCTATCCGGCCAACCGGTCCGGCATCACCTGCCGGACGCTGAAAACAAGGATAGCCGTCGGTCGAACGCGGACGTGCGTCGACGGGCAGATCGATCTTGCTTTTTCTCGGGAGGATATGGCCATGGCAAAGATCACCAAGCTGTGTGTGGGCGAGTCGCTGGTCGGCGAGGGCAACGAAGTCGCCCATATCGACCTGATCATGGGGCCGCGCGGCAGCGCGGCGGAGACGGCGTTCGCCCATGCTTTGACCAACAACAAGGACGGCTTCACCTCGCTGCTGGCGGTGGTCGCGCCGAACCTGTTGTGCAAGCCGGCGACGGTGCTGTTCAACAAGGTGACGATCAAAGGCGCCAAGCAGGCGGTGCAGATGTTCGGCCCGGCGCAGCATGCGGTCGCCAAGGCGGTGGCCGACAGCGTGGCGGAAGGCGTGATCCCGGCCGACGAGGCCGACGACCTGTTCATCTGCGTCGGCGTGTTCATCCACTGGGAAGCGGCCGACGACAAGAAGATCCAGGAGTACAATTACAAGGCCACCAAGGAGTCGATCGCCCGCGCGGTCGCCGGCGAGCCCAAGGCCTCCGAGGTGGTCGCCAAGCGCAACAAGGTGAA
Organism: uncultured Alphaproteobacteria bacterium; assembly: GCA_963777755.1. Classification (GTDB taxonomy): domain Bacteria; phylum Pseudomonadota; class Alphaproteobacteria; order Rhizobiales; family Xanthobacteraceae; genus DATFWC01. The sequence continues at coordinate 124,239 of CAVZSC010000030.1, read as the reverse complement.
GCACCCGTTCGCCGCGGGCTGAGGCTGCATCGCCGGGCGAGCCGCCACAAGCGGCGAGCGTTGCCCGGCGATCCCGATCGGCAAGGAACTGCCCCGACAAGCGGGATGGCCGCGACAAGCGCGGCCATGACGATGAGGCTATGCCCGCCTTACTGCTTCAGCCCGAGCTCGTCGACCAGCTGCTTGGTGGCCGCCACCTCCTCGGCCAGGAGCTTGCCCATCTCACCCGGCGTGCTGGTGTTGATCAGCGTGCCGTTCTCAATCATGCGGCGCTTGAGCTCGGGGTCCTGCGCGGCCTTGACGAAGGCGTCGTTGAGCTTCTGCACGATCGGGGCCGGCGTGCCGGCCGGCGCCGCCACGGCGAACCAGCTCGCGACCTTCACGTGGCCGAGGCCGGCCTCCGTCATGGTCGGCACCTCGGGCTGGACGCTCAGGCGCGCATCGGCGTCGACCGCGACCGCCTTGAGCTTCTTCTCGACGAAGAAGCCCTTGGCGACCGTGTAGGAGGCGAGCGCGAAATCGACGCGTCCCGTCACCAGGTCGGCCATCATCGGCGATCCGCCGCGGTAGTGCACATGCTGCATCGGCGCCTTGGTCACGCTCGAGATCTTCGCCGCCAGCAGGTGCGATGGCGTGCCGACGCCCGGTGAGCCGAACAGGAGGCCGCCCTGTTTCTTCCGGCCGAGCTCGAGGAGCTCGTTGAGGGTATTGGCCGGGCTGTCGACCGGCACGGTGACGAATGCCGCGAGGTTGAACAGGAGCGTGATCGGCTGGAAGCCCTTGACCGGCTCGTAAGGCGCCGATTGCACCGCCGGCACCGCCGCGTGCTGCGAGCCGGAGAACACCAGCAGCGTGTAGCCGTCCGGCGTGGCGTTCTGCACCGCGGCAGCCGCCACCGCGCCGCCGGCGCCCTGCCGGTTCTCGATGATGATGCGCTGACCGAGCGTCTTTGAGGCCGCCTCGGCATAGAGCCGGGCCGACACGTCGGTGATGCCGCCGGCCGCGAGCCCGACCATGATGGTGATCGGCCGCGTGGGAAAATCCTGCGCGGCCGCAGGCAGCGGACACGCGAGAGCAAGCGCTGCAATCAGGCCGCAGCGCGCCAGTGCCGTGCGGATCATGGTTCCCCCCTTTGTTGGTTCTACTCTGCCGCCCCCGCGACGATGCCCATGCCGGTGATCCATTCCGGCACCAGGTGATAGTAGCGCAGCTCGGCCTGCAAGTGGCCCATTTGGCGCGCGGCGGCGCCGGCTGCCACCCAGGTGCGCACCTCGTGCGCGCCGAACCCGGCCACGCGGTCGATCTCCTGGTCGCTCATGCGGTCGAAATCCTCGTAGCGTCGGCCGATGAAGGTCTCCAGGAACGCGCGGTCCCATTGCTCGCTCGGCGGCAGGCACGGGCCCTTGCCGGCGACGAGGTCGCGCGCCGCCTCGATCACGCGGCTCTCGCGCGCGTCGAGCTCCTCCTGGGTCGGCGTCGCCCGCACGATCAGGCGCCGCGCCACGTCCGGCGGGCTCATGTCGAGCCGCGGCGTGGGCGGATCGTGCGACAGGCCGCCCGAGCCGACGAACGTGATGCGCATGTCCCGGTCGGCGAGAAACTCGCCGACCGCTTCGCCGAACGCGCGCGCGCGGCGGAACGAAGGGCGCGGATCGGCCGCGCAGTTGACGAAGATCGGCAGCACGTCGTAGCGGGCGAGCGCGCCGGTGAGCTTGAACAGCGGGATGGTGATCCCGTGGTCGACCTTCATGTGGTGCGAGATGGCGACGTCAAAATCGCGCGCCTGCAGGTGACGCACGCAGGCGAGCGCGAGATCGCGCGGGACCCGCAGCGGCCCGCCCTCGAGGTGCCAGTCGCGCGTTCCCTCCGCCGCGGTGCCGATGCAGAACGCCGGCATCAGCTCGTAGAAGAAGCCGTTGAAATGATCGGGGCCGAACACCACCACCAGGTCGGGACGGAACGCGTGCAGCGCGGCGGCGCAGGAATCGAGCTCGCGGAAGAATTCTGCATGCAGGTTCTCCTCCGTCTCCTCCACGTCGGTCGTCATCAGCGGGCTGTGCGAGCAACAGATCAGCTGAACCGCCATGATCCCTCTCCCTACACCCGGATCTCGCTCAGCGTGCCGGGCGCGAACATCTCCTCGACTTCCAGCAATCGCACGGCCAGGCCCTGCTCATAGGAATAGCGCGCCATCGCGGTCAGGACCTTGCGATTGGGCTCGACGCCGTAGGACCAGAAATCCGGTCCCATGATCTCCCGGGTGGCGTCCAGCTCGGCCGTCACCCAGGGCAGGCCGATCTTCAGCGCGGTGGTCTCCGCCAGATCCTCGTCGGCGATCCGCTTCGCCTCGACGAAAGCCTTGTAGACGCTGGCGGCAAGCCACGGATGGCGCTCGAGCACGTCGCGCCGGATGCCCACCGCATGCATGAGCGGAAACAGCCCGGTGCGCCGATAGTAGTCGCGCTCGGCGGCGCGGTAGTCGGGGAACAGCCGCCCGACCCTTGCGTGTCCCGCCGTGAAGCAGGAGGGACGGCGGGCCGAGATCACCGCATCGAGCTCGCCGGCGGCGAGCATGTCCGACAGGGTCCGCCCCTCGGGCGCAGCGGTGAGCGGAAAGCCGTCCGGCAGGTTGAGCGGGAACTTGTCGCGCCGTCCCGCCCGCTCGAGCCCGCCCTGGATCCAGTGGAGATCCTCCGCCGCGATGGCGAACTCGTCCTTGAGGAAGCCGCGCACCCACATGGCCGCCGACATCTGATACTCGGGCACGCCGACCCGCGTGCCCCTGAGGTCGGCCGGCGTCGCGATGGCCCGATCGGTGCGGATGTAGACCGCCGAATGGCGGAACATGCGCGACAGGAAGGCCGGGACCGCCACGTAGCGGTTCACCCCGCGCGACAGCGCGATCAGCTGCGGGCTGAGCCCGATCTCCGCCACCTCGAACTCGCCGTGGAAGAACGCGCGCTCGAGGATCTCCTCCACCCGCATGCAGACGTAGTTGACGTCGCATCCCTCGATGCCGACGCGCCCGTCGGCGAGCGCGCGCACGCGATCATAGTCCCACGTGGCGATCGTGATCGGCAGCCGAGCCATTGTAGCGTCCAGCGTTGTGAGGTCAGCGCGCGTCGCCGGTGCCGGCAAGGAAATCGAAGTCGCAGCCGTGGCCCGCCTGGGTGACGTGCTCGACGTAGAGCCGCGTGTAGCCGCGCGCCGGCTTCGGCGGCGGCGACCAGCTGGCGCGCCGGCGCGAAAGCTCCGCCTCGTCGACCAGGAGATCGAGCCGCCGCGCGTCCGAATCGAGGCGGATCAGATCGCCGTCGCGCACCAGCGCGAGCGGGCCGCCCGCTGCCGCTTCCGGTGAAACGTGCAGCACGACCGTACCGAACGCGGTGCCGCTCATGCGGGCATCGGAGATGCGCACCATGTCCTTGACGCCGCGCGCGCCGAGCTTCTTGGGGATCGGCAGCGCGCCGGCCTCCGGCATGCCGGGCGCGCCGATCGGGCCGGCATTGCGCAGCACCAGGCAGTGCTCGGGCGTGACCGGCAGGTCGGGATCGTCGATCCGCTGCGCGAGGTCGTCGAGCGAATCGAACACCAGCGCCGGACCCTGGTGGTTGGTCAGCGCTTTGGTCGCCGCCGCGAGCTTGATGGCGGCGCCCTGCGGCGCCAGCGTGCCGGAGAGGATGGCGATCGCCGCGTTGGCGGCCACCGGGCGCTCGCGCGGGCGGATCACCTCGTCATCCACATAGGTCGGCCAACGTGCGACGATGTCGCCCAGCGTCTCGCCGGAGACGGTGGCGGCCGAGAGGTCGACCTGGTCGGCAAGCCTGCGCAACAGCGCCGGCACTCCGCCGGCCGCGTGGAAATCCTCCGCGTAGTGCTCGCCCGCCGGCTTGAGGTTGACCAGCACCGGCGTCTCGCGGCCGACCGCATCGAGCTCGGCGAGATCGTAGACGATGCCGGCCCGCCCGGCGATCGCCGCCAGGTGGATCAGCGCATTGGTCGAGCCGCTCGTCGCCTGCAGCACGATCGAGGCATTGCGCAACGCCGCGGCGTTGAGGATCTCGCGCGGCCGTGGTCCGCCGGCGCGCGCCATCGCCACCGCCCGCTCGCCGGTCGCTTCCGCGAGCCGCATGCGCTCGGCTGAGACCGACGGCGCCGAAGCCGCGCCCGGCAACATGAAGCCGAGGGTTTCGGCAAGCGTCGCCATGGTGAGCGCCGTGCCCATCACCATGCAGGTGCCGGCCGACGGCATCAAATGATCGTGTGCGCGGTCGAGGTCGGTCTCGTTGAGGCTGCCGGCGCGGTAGGCCGCCCACAACCGCCGGCAATCGGTGCAGGCGCCGAGCCGGGTCCCTTCGTGGCGTCCGGCGAGCATGGGCCCGACCGAGATCAGGATCGCCGGCATGTCGGCGCTCAGCGCTCCCATCAGCTCGGCCGGAATGGTCTTGTCGCAGCCGCCGATCAGCACCACGGCGTCGAGCGGCAGCGCCTGGATCATCTCTTCGGCATCCATCGCCATGAGGTTGCGCAGCAACATCGAGGTGGGGAACGAGAAGGCCTCGTGCAGCGAGATGGTGGGGAAACAGAAGGGCAGCCCGCCGGCCAGCCGCACCCCGCGGGCGATCCGCTCGGCGATCTGCGGCGCATTGCCGTGACAGGGATTGAAGTCGGATGCCGTGGACAGGATTCCGACCACCGGACGATCGAGCGCGTCGTCGGTGTAACCGGCGGCCTTGAGGAATCCGCGGCGCAGGAACAGCGCGAACTCTTCGTCGCCATACTTGGTGAGCCGCGAGCGCAATCCGTGCTTCATGCCCTATTCCTTCCGCTGCCCCCGACTGGGGGACGGCTGAATAAGGCATGGCGCCGCGAAGATCGGCAAGCGTTGGAATGGGGTGCGGCTGGGCGTGGCCTGCCCCGAGGCCCTGAAAAGGCGCGACCCGCCCCGGCGATTAAGCCGGAGCGGGTCGGTGTGACCGGCGCTGGGGGGACAGGGGGGCGGAAGCGCCGATCAAGCTCGGTATGCCCATTGGTCGCTGCCTCGCTCGGTTAGGTTCATGGGAGGGGCGCGGAATCGCATCCGGTCGCCGAAAAAGTAAGATTTACACGACTTTTCAAAGTCTTGCCCGAGGGGCCGCCGGATCAAGGCCGGGCGGCCCGCAAGGGTCTTGGCAGGGCAGGGGACGGAGGATTATGGTCGCGCACTTTCAGGCGGCGACCTCTTGCTCCCGGCCGCCTGCCGCAAACGGCGGCAAATTGCTTAACAAATTCCAGTCGTTAGGGCGGCGTGGAAAGGCATTCGGAGGGTTCTGTGGACGAAACGGGTGTACGCAACGGTGCGCACGGCGCCGACAAGTTCGGCTTCAAAGGCCTCAAAGCCGTCCACTGGAACCTCACCGAACCCGCGCTCTACGAGCATGCGCTCCAGCGGCGTGAAGCTCAGGTGGTCGAGGGGGGCGCGCTCGCGGCCGAGACCGGCGTGCATACCGGCCGCAGTCCCAAGGACAAGTTCGTCGTGTGCGATTCCAGCACCGAAAAGACGGTGTGGTGGGAAAAAAACGGCAAGCTCACGCCGGAACAGTTCGACCTCCTGCTCGCCGACTTCATTGCGCACGCAAAGGGCAGGGAGCTGTTCGCCCAGGACCTCTACGGTGGCGCCGATGCCAAGTACCGCATCAAGGCGCGCGTCTACACCGAGCTCGCCTGGCACTCGCTGTTCATCCGCTCGCTGCTGATCCGCCCCGACCGCTCCGATCTCGCCAATTACGTCCCCGACTTCACAATTCTGTGTCTGCCGTCCTTCAAGGCCGATCCCAAGCGCCACGGCGTGCGCACCGAAACCGTCATCGCGATCAATTTCACCAAGCGGATGATCCTGATCGGCGGCAGCTACTACGCCGGCGAGATGAAGAAGTCGGTGTTCACCACGCTCAACTACTATCTGCCGGCCGAGAGCGTGATGCCCATGCACTGCTCGGCCAATGTCGGGCCCGGCGGTGATGTGGCCTTGTTCTTCGGCCTCTCCGGCACCGGCAAGACGACGCTGTCGGCCGATCCCAATCGCATCCTGATCGGCGACGACGAGCACGGCTGGGGCCCCCAGGGCGTGTTCAATTTCGAGGGCGGCTGCTACGCGAAGTGCATCAAGCTGTCGCCCGAGGCGGAGCCGGATATCTATGCGGCGACGCTGCGCTTCGGCACCGTGCTGGAGAACGTGGTGTTCGATCCGGTGACGCGCGCCTGCGACTTCGACGACGATTCCAGGACCGAGAACACCCGCTCCGCCTATCCGCTGGAGTTCATCCGCAACGCCTCGTCCACCGGACGCGCCGGCCAGCCGAAGAACCTGGTGATGTTGACGGCGGATGCCTTCGGCGTGATGCCGCCGATCGCCCGGCTGACGCCGGCCCAGGCGATGTACCATTTCCTCTCCGGCTACACCGCCAAGGTCGCCGGCACCGAGAAGGGGCTGACCGGGGTCGAGCCCGAGTTCTCCACCTGCTTCGGCGCGCCGTTCCTGCCGCGCCACCCTTCCGTCTATGGCAACCTGTTGCGCGAGCTGATCTCGGTGCACGGCGTCGACTGTTGGCTGCTGAACACCGGCTGGACCGGCGGCAAGTACGGCGTCGGACGACGCATGCCGATCAAGGTGACGCGGACGCTGCTCACCGCGGCGCTCGACGGCTCGCTCAAGGACGCGAAATTCCGCACCGACCCCTATTTCGGCTTCTCGGTCCCGACCCAGCTCGCCGGCGTCGAGCCGCACCTGCTCTACCCGTTCAAGACCTGGCAGAACAAGGCGGAATTCGACGAGACCGCGCGCAAGCTGGTGAGCATGTTCCAGGAGAATTTCGTCAAGTTCGAGCAGCACGTCGATGCCGACGTGAAGGCCGCGGCGCCTGAGGTCCGTCTCGCCGCCGAATAGAGCCTGCATACGATAATACCGAAGGGCGGCCGGATGGCCGCCCTTCGTGTTTGATGCGACCGTCCTTGCGCAAGACCCGCGAATTGCAGGGCATATGCGCGACTTCGTCGAAAATTTTAACAATTTCACGCCAATATATGTGCGTACAATCGTCAAGTTGTGCTATGAAGCTCACTCAACTCAATCTGCGGCTCAGTCACAAGATCGCGGCCTTGGGCGCGCTCGGCATCGTCGGCCTTGCCCTGGTCGGCATCATCTATTCGGTCGGGGTGTCGTCGCAGGAGCACTACCGCCGCATGGCGGCCGATGCGCGCGCGATCTCCGATCAGGCCGACAAGCTGGCGATCGACTTGCTCGAACTCCCGCAGTGCCGAAAAAGAATTCCTGCTCAGCCTGGATGAGCGCCACGTGGCGCGTCACGCCGAGCTGGCCAAAGCGATCGGCGCGGACCTCGGCACGCTCAGGCAGCTGGCCCGCGATGCAGGCCATGCGGCGATCGCCGCCAAGGCCGATGTGATCCGTCAGGGCTTCGAGGTCTACTCCCGGCATATCGGCACCCTGGTGGACATGCGGCGCAAGCTCGGCCTCAACGAGAATTCCGGTCTCGAGGGGGCGTTGCGCAAGTCGGTGCACGCGATCGAGACCAAGCTGAAGGAGTTCGAAGATCCCTGGCTGACCTCGACGATGCTGATGATGCGGCGGCACGAGAAGGATTTCATGCTGCGTCGCGATCCGAAATACGGCGGCGACATGAAGAAACGCGCGGCCGAGTTCCAGAAAGCGATCGTCGATTCGGTGCTTCCGACCGCAGGGAAAAGCGAAATCAACGCGCTGCTTGCCGCCTATCAGCGCGACTTCTTCGCCTGGATGGATGGCGCGCTGGCGGTTGCCCGCGAGCACAAGGCGGCGACCGATGCGTATGTGGCGATCGAGCCTGAAGTCACGGCGATCCGGACGGATGCCGCCCGCGTCAGCCAGGACAGCGAGACACGCGATGCGGCGTCGCGCGCCTCGACGACCTCGCAGATGCAGGTGGCCATCGTCTTCATCATTCTCGGCGTCGCCGCCGCTGCGTGGCTGATCGGCCGGGGCATCACCCGCCTGCTGCTCGCGGTGGCTTCCAGCATGAAGGAGCTTGCCTCGGGCAATTTCAACGTCGTGCTGGCCGGGCTCGGGCGCAAGGACGAGGTAGGCGAGATCGCCGCGGGCATCGAGACGTTCAAGCTCAAGGCAATCGAGCGAGCGCGCCGCGAAGCGGAGGAGGAGGAAGCCAAGGCACGCGCCGCGCGGGAGGAACGGGCACGTGAAATGCAGCGCCTCGCCGACATGTTTGATGCGACTGTCGGCAACATCGCGACGACCGTGTCGGCGGCCGCAACCCAGCTCGAGCACTCGGCGAAGAGTCTCACCAATACGGCGGAGACCACCCAGCAGCTCTCCTCGATGGTGGCCGAATCCTCTGAGCAGGCCTCCATGAATGTCCAGGCGGTGGCGACCGCGAGCGAGGAGCTCACCGCTTCGGTTGGCGAGATCAGCCGGCAGGTCGAGGAATCGCGCAAGATCGCCGGCGCCGCCGTGCATCAGGCGGAGGCGACGGACGCCCGCATCAACGAGCTCTCGTCGGCGGCCGGCCGCATTGGTGATGTGGTGAAGCTGATCACCGCGATCGCCGAGCAGACCAATCTGTTGGCGCTCAACGCCACCATCGAGGCCGCGCGTGCAGGAGAAGCCGGCCGCGGCTTCGCGGTCGTCGCCGCCGAAGTCAAGACGCTCGCTACGCAGACCGCTAAGGCGACCGACGAGATCAGGACGCAGATCGCCGGCATGCAGTGCGCGACCGAGGAGTCCGTCACGGCCATCAAGGAGATCGGCGCGACCATCGTGCGCATATCCGAGATTGCTGCGTCGATCTCGGTGGCCGTCGCGCAACAGGGAGCGGCGACCCAGGAAATCACCAAGAGTGTGATGAGCGCAGCCAACAGCACCACGCAGGTCGCCCAGAACATCGGCGAGGTCAACCGCGGCGCCGGCGAGACCGGGTCGGCCTCGGTGCAGATGTTCGGCTCCGCCCGCTCCCTGGCGGAGGAAGGCAGCCGCCTGCGGCACGAGGTCGACAAGTTCCTGGGGATCGTGCGCGCCGCCTGAGCGGCGCTTCGGGGCAAATCCGGCAATAACTCTGGAGGGTATCGTGTTTCGCGGTCTTTCGATCCGCGCGCGTCTGATCGGGATCGCGCTCCTGTTCATCCTGCCGATCGCGCTTCAGATCTATCTGTTCATTGATCAGAGCCGGAAGGACATCACGTTCGCCGAGAAGGAGGTGGCCGGCCTCGCGTACGTGAAGAGTGTCTGGCCGGTGCTTCACGCGTTGGCGGCTGCGAGCAACGATCCCGCTGTGCGCGCGCCCGCCGAACAGGTGCCGGCGCTGGCGCAGGCGGGCCGCACGTACGATGCCGCCATGGCCAGCGAACAGGCGAGCGCCGACCTCGCCAAGGCGCTGGCCGCCGTCGGCTGGCCGCAACAGCGCCTTGCGCCGGGAGAGAAGGCCGAGGCGGCGATCGCTGCCGCCCGCAACCTGATCACCAAGATCGGCGACGGGTCGAACCTCATCCTCGATCCCGACCTCGACAGCTACTACGTCATGGACGTGGTGCTGATGAAGCTTCCCGAGGCGATCGATCAGGCGCGCGTGCTGCTGACGCTCGCCACCAGGTTCAAGGTGCAGAAGAGCCTCGACGACGACGAGAAGGCGCAGATCCTGATTCGCGCCGGCCAGTTCGCCGCTGCCGCCGACGGCCTGACCGCTTCCCTGGAGCCCGCTTATCGCGCCAACCAGGACGGCGGCACCAAGCGGGCGCTGGAAGCGGGCGCGGCTCGGCTCGCCAAGGCGGCATCGAGCTATCTCGCGGCGGTCAACGCGGCGGCCGTCGTGCTGCGCGGCGACGATCGCTCGCGGCTCGACCTCGCGGCGCTGAAGGGCCTGCATGACGGCGTCATGTCGGCGGCCGACGAGCTGTGGGCCGCATCCGCCAAGGAACTCGCCCGGCTGCTGGCGGCTCGCATCGATGGTTTCAACGCCAAGCTCTGGATCGCGCTTGCGGTCTCGCTCGGCACGACGCTGCTGGCGCTGATCCTTGCCTGGTCGTTGTCGGGTTCGATCATCCGCGCCATCCGCGGCCTGGTGGCGGGGATCGACCAGTTCAGCACGGGCGACCTGTCGGCGCCGGTCCCCTATGCCGATGGCCGCGACGAGATCGCCGACGTGGCGCGCGCCGTGTCCCGCTTTCGCGACCATGCCATCGCCAAGCTGACGGAGGCCAACAGTGCGGAGCGGGAGGAGGCGATCCGTGCGTCGCAGCGCAACACGCTCGCCGGCGTGGCGGAAGAGATCCGCGGCTCGGTCGCCGGCATCGCCGGCCGGCTGCTTCGCTCGGCCGACGTCATGCGGGCCTCCACCATGACGGTTTCCGACAACGTGATGCGAACGCGCGATCAGGTGACCACCGCGGTCGACGACCTCGCGCGCACGACCCACGACATCGAGCAGGCAGCCTCGGCCGGACACGAGCTCGCGCGCTCGATCGGCGAGATCTCGGGGCAGACCTCGAAGGTCGCGACAGTGACCGCAGAGGCGACGACGCGGACCGCCGAAGCGCAGAAGCGCGCCGAGCAGCTGGCGGTCAGTAGCCACGAGATCGGGCAGATCGCCGGGCTGATCTCCTCGATTGCCGAGCAGACCAACCTGCTGGCGCTCAATGCCACCATCGAGGCGGCGCGCGCCGGGGCGGCCGGCCGCGGCTTCGCCGTGGTGGCGCAGGAGGTGAAGGCCCTGGCGACCCAGACGGCACGCGCGACCGGCGACATCGATCGCCAGATCGCCGCGATCCGCGAGGCCTCCGGCGAGATGATCCGCGCGGTCGGCGACATCGCGCAGACGATCGGAACGGTGAACAGCATCTCGACGTCGATCGCCGCCGCGGTCGAGCAGCAGAACGTCGTCACCGCACAGATCAGCGACAGCATGCAGCGCGCGGCCGGTAGCACGCATCATGTCGCCGGGACCGTGGAGATGGTGCCGCGTGCCGCCGCCGAGACCGGCCAGGTGGCGGAGCAGCTCAACGGCCTCGCCCAGGACCTCGCCACGGACGTCGAGTCGCTCAGGCGGTCGGTCGACGCGCTGCTCGACCGGCTGGCGGCGTGACACACGGCGAATAGCGAATGGCGGGTGGCGAATAGGGAAGGGTTGGGGTAGGGGTTCCCTATTCGCCACCCGCCATTCGCCACTCGCTAATCGCCATTCGCCACTGCCATGAGCGATCCGTTTTTCCAGCCGGTGTCCGGCTTCGAGCTGCCGCGCTTCGCCGGCGTGCCGACCTTCATGCGGCTCCCGCACGTCCCTCTCGACGATGCCCGCCTCGGCGAGGTTGCGATCGGGCTCATCGGCGCGCCGTGGGATGGCGGCACGACCAATCGGCCGGGGCCGCGCCATGCGCCGCGGCAGCTGCGCGATCTCTCGACCATGATCCGGGCGGAGAACGGCGCGACCGGCGTGCGCCCGTTCGAGCTCGTCAACTGCGCCGATCTCGGCGACGTCGGGCCGAATCCCGTCGACCTCGCCGACAGCCTTGCGCGGTTCACCCGCTATTTCCAACGCATCAGGCAAGCCGGCGTGATGCCGCTCACCGCCGGGGGCGATCATCTCTGCTCGCTGCCGATCCTGCGTGCGCTCGCCGCTGATGCCCCGGTCGGCCTGATCCTGTTCGACAGCCACACCGACCTGTTCCACAGCTATTTCGGCGGCACCCTGTACACGCACGGAACGCCGTTCCGGCGTGCCGCCGAGGAGGGGCTCGTCGACCCGCGCCGTGTCGTGATGATCGGCATGCGCGGCACGACCTACGACGCGGAGGATCGCCGGTTCGCAGATGCGGCCGGCATCCGGGTGATCCCGATCGAGGAATTCTTCCGCCGCGGGATCGACGACGTGATGGCGGAGGCACGGTCCATTGTCGCCGATCGGCCGGCCTACGTGTCCTTCGACATCGACTTCGTCGATCCGGCGTTTGCGCCCGGAACCGGCACGCCCGAGGTTGGTGGGCCGACCTCCTTCCAGGCGCTCCAGGCGGTGCGCGCGCTCGCCGGCGTGAACGTCATCGGCGCCGACCTGGTCGAGGTTTCGCCGCCGTTCGACCCCTCCGGTGCCACCGCCTGGCTCGGCGCCTCGCTGATGTTCGAGCTCTTGTGCGTGATGGCGCAATGCGTTGCGGCGAGGCGCCGCTCGGTCACTGCTTGAGCTCGAGCCTCACGTGCGAATGGAGGCCGGATGCATCATCACGTCCGTTTGGCCGAAGTCGCTTCCCTTGAAGAGGAGCGGCGTCTGCATCGCGCGCGAAACTCCATAAGCCATGCAGTCACCGAAGTTCAGCCTTGCTGGATGTCCACTGGCCTTCCCGAACCGCTCGAAGGCGTATGAAGCTGCGTCCGCCATATCGCGACTGAAGGGAATGACTGAGACGGCAGGGGCGTCGATGAAAGCCTCCAGCCAGCTCGATGAGCGTGCCGGGATATTGAAGCGCACCACGCTCGAGTTTCCACAAGGGTCGGCGCCCCGAGGGCGCATTCCTCTGCGACGAGAACGTCAAGAAGCCCAACGCTGTCGTGCTCGGCTTTGATGGTTCCCACGAGAATCGAGCTGTCGAGGACGATCACCTGGGTAGTCCCGTGGCCTCGTCGTAGAGGGACTCGATGGGAGTTTCCGGATGCGTCATGCCTTTCCTGTCCTCGCGCAATAGCCGCTGCCACTGTTCAAGGCGGCCATGCAGGACGCGTTTGGGCCGGTTCGGGCGGTACTGCCGCAGCGCATCGAGTACGACCTCGTTGATCGTCTTGCCGGTTTGTCGCGCCAATGTGCGGGCGAGGTGGGCGGCTTCCGCGTTGCGGATATGAACCTGGTCTTTCATGGCCATTCGTTGAAGAATGAGTACACATGTACCTCATATTGCGTCCACAGCAACACTGGCTTGTTGCCACCTTCGGTGCGTTCCTATTCGCTACTCGCCATTCGCCTCTTCCGGAGCCGACCAATGACCTACTCCATCGCCGCCCGCTGTCCGCAGTCCGGCGCGTTCGGCATCGCGGTGACCTCGTCGTCGATCGCCGTCCCCGCCCGTTGCGCGTGGGTCGGCCCGCTGGGCGCGGTGAGCACGCAGAACGTCACCGACCCGGCGCTCGGGCCGGCCGGCCTTGCCCTGTTACGCCAGGGGCTCGGTGCAGGCGCGGTGCTTCAACTGCTCCTCGCCGGGACGCCGGAGCCGGACTGGCGCCAAGTCGGTGTGATCGATCGCTACGGTCAATGCGCCGCTCACTCCGGAGCGCGCGCGCTGCCGATCGCGGCCGTCGCCCGGGCGGAAGGCTGCCTGGCGCTCGGCAACCTGCTCGCCTCGCCCGCGGTGCCCGAGCGCATGCTGGAAGTCTACCGCAACGCCGGCGAGGCGGCTTTTCCCGAGCGGCTCTTGCGTGCGCTGGAAGCCGGGCTCGCGGCGGGGGGCGAGACGGGTGACGAGCGCTCCGCCGGGCTGCACGTCGCCGATACGCACGACTGGCCGGTGGTCGACCTGCGGGTCGACTGGCACGACGAGCCGATCGCTGAGTTGCGCCGCATCTGGGACATCTATGCGCCGCAGCGCCTGGCCTACGAGACGCGGGCGCGCGCGCCCTCACAGGCGCCGAGCTTCTGAGCCCTCCCGTCACGCCGTCGCCGGGAACGCCACCGCGTCGATCGCGTCGGTCGCAATCGCGATGCGCGTGCCGAGCGGCCAGCGCCCGGACGCGTCCTGCCCGGTCAGGCGCATGAGAATTCGTGCCGCCGCGACTTGCGGCGAGTCCAGGTGAAAATCCACGTGCGTCCCCTGGTAGACCTGCGCCGTCACCGTTCCCTCACCGATGACGGCATCGCCCGGCTGTGCCGGCCGCAGGTGCTCCGGGCGGATGAACAGCTCGACCGCCGCACCGGCAGCGAGACCGCCGAGCGGCTGGGCCGGAACCGACACGCGGGCGCTGCCCGCGGCGATCAGCGCCGATGCCCCATCGAGGCGTTCCAGGCGGCCGCGGAATACGGTCACCTCGCCGATGAAGGAGGCGACGAAGCGGTCGGATGGGCGGCGGTAGACCTGCCCGGGCGCATCGATCTGGCAGATGCGGCCCGCCTGCATCACGGCCAGGCGGTCGGACAGGCTCAACGCCTCGCTCTGGTCGTGGGTCACGAACACCGTGGTGACTTCGAGCTTGCGCTGGATGTCCTTGACCTCGACCTGCATCGAGGCGCGCAGGTGCTTGTCGAGCGCCGAGAACGGCTCGTCGAGCAACAGGACCTTCGGCCGGATCACCAGGGCGCGCGCCAGCGCCACGCGTTGCTGCTGGCCGCCCGACAGCTGCCGCGGTTTGCGGCTCTCGAGCCCGGACAGCTTCATCAGGGCGATGATGTCGGTCACCCGCCGGGCGATCTCCGTCTTGGGGGTGCGGCGTGATCGCAGCCCATAAGCGACGTTGTCGGCGACCGTCATGTGCGGGAACAGGGCGTAGTTCTGGAACACGATGCCGATTCCGCGCTCGTGGGTCGGGACGTCGGTGACCAGCGCGCCGTCGATGAAGATCTCGCCCTGGTCCGGCGTCAGGAACCCGGCGATGAGGTTGAGCAGGGTGGTCTTGCCGCAGCCGGACGGCCCCAGCAGCGTCATGAACTCGCCGCGCTGCACCGTGAGCCACGCTTCGTCGAGGGCGCTGATCGGGCCGAACCGCTTGCTGACGCCGTCGAGCCGCACCGCAAGGTCGGCGGCCGGCGCCGCCGGAACAGGCGGCGCAACGGGATGATGCTCAGCGGGGACGCTCAACGTTCAGCACCTTACCGAGACCGAGGAACGCGTTGGCGATCGCCAGCAGCGTAGCCGTGATGACGATGTAGATCACGCTCAAGGCCGCCATCGTGGGATCGGCATATTCGCGCACGTAGTTGTACATGGCGACCGGCAGCGTCTGCGTGCGCTGCGCGGTGACGAACAGCGAGGCGGTGAACTCGTTGAAGGAGAGGATCGCCGCGAACAGCCATCCGCTCACCAGGCCGGGCAGCAGCAGCGGCAGTGTGATGGTGACGAGCACGCGGGCCGGGCGCGCGCCGAGGCTCGCTGCCGCGAGCTCGATGCGGCCGTCGAGATTGCGCAGCGAGATGTAGACGCTTCGCAGCACGAACGGCAGGACCAGGACCACGTGGCAGGCGATGACGACCCCGTAGCCGCGCGTGGCGCCGACCTGTGCGGCCAGCATCAGGAAGCCGAGCCCGATGGTGAAATGCGGCACCACCAGCGGCGCGAGCAACGTCTGCTCGATCGGGCGCTTGAGCGGAAACTCGTAGCGGTCGAGCACGAAGGCGAAGGCAGCCCCGACCGCGAGCGCGATCGTGGAGGACCACAGGGTCACGATCAGCCCGTTCCAGAAGCCGAGCTGGAAGTCGCGGTACTCGATGGCCTTGATGAACCAGCGCAGCGACAGGGTCTTGGGCGGAAAGGCGAGCAGCGCCTGGTCGTTGAACGCCGCAATGCCGACCACGGCCGCGGGCAGGATGATGAAGGCCAGGATCGCAACCACCACGAGGCGGCCGCCGATGGCGAGCGCATGCCGGGACAGGCGCTGCATCAATGCGGCCCGATCCGTTCCAGCGGTCGCATCAGGGCGCGCATGGCGGCGACCGACGCCAGCGTGAGCGCCAGTGCGGCGACCGACAGGCTTGCGGCGAACGGGAAGTTGAAGTTGGTGAAGCCGAGCTGATAGACGAGGTTCGAGACCATGTTGATCTTGCCGCCGCCGAGGAGCTGCGGCGTCGCAAAGGCGCTGAAGGTCCAGGCAAAGGCGGTGGTGACGCCGGCAACGATGCCGGGCATGGACAGCGGCAGTGTCACCGTGAGGAACACGCGGATCGGTGCGGCGCCCAGGCTGCGGGCAGCCTTCTCGTAGTCCGGGTCGATGTGCGCCAGCGCCGCCGCCAACATGATGACCATCAGCGGCAGGGTGACATGCACGAGCGCGATCGTGACGCCGGCGACAGTGAACAGGAGTTGCACCGGCTCGCCAATAAGGCCGAGCTTGAGCAGGACCGTGTTGACGAACCCGCTGTTGCCGAGCACCACGATCCACGAATAGGTGCGGACCACCTCGCCGAGGAACAATGGCGTGATGCTGACGATCAGGATCGTCGACTTGATCCACAGCTTGTCGGAGCGCACCAGCACGTAGGCCAGCGGATAGCCGAGCAGCAGGCTCAGGGCCGCGGTCAGCAGGCAGAGCCAGACGGTGTCGAAAAACACGCGCGCATAGAGCGGATGCAGCATCGCGGCGAAATTGGCGAGCGTGAAGGAGCCGACGTCGAGGGAGCCGGGAATGTAGGCGTGCAGGCTGTACTGCAGGATGACCGCCATGGCGGCGACGAACAGGAGCGCCGTCGTCGCGGCGGGCACCGTGAACAGACCGAGGAAAGGCCTTGCCGTCATGGCGGGCTCATGGGGCGCGCTCCCTCCCCCGCGGCGGGGGAGGGCCGGGATCGCTCGTGGGCGGGCGACGATGCGACGGGGATGCCGCCTCTCAGTTGATCACGTTCTCGGTGAACCACTTGCGCCACTCGCCGGTCTTTTCGGCACGCAGCTTGTGATCGATGATCATCGCCTCCTTGCTCCATTGGTCGGGTGTGGTGAAGACGCCCGGCAGCTTCGCCACTTCCGGATCGAGCTTGGCGTTGCTCACCACCGGGCTGCCCTTCTTGAGGTTGGCGATCTCCGCCTGCACCGCGGGATCCAGCAGGATGTTGATGAATTTGTAGGCCAGCTCCGCGTTCTTCGTGCCCTTCATGATGCCGATCGTGTCGATGCCGAGCACGGCGCCTTCCTTCGGGATCGCGACGTTCAGCTTGATGCCCTGGCTGGCGATGTAGTAGGCGTTCATCGACAGCATCACCTGCACCGGCGCTTCGCCGGTCTGCATGAGCTGCTGCGAAGCCGCGTCGTTGGCGTAGTATGACTTGAAGTTGGGCTTGAGCGCCTTCAGCTTCGCCTGGCCCTTCTCCCAGCTCACCGGGTCGCCGCCTTCGAGCTTGGCCGCCACCGCGACCAGATGGCTCGTGTCGAAATCGGGAGCTGACAGTTTTCCCTTGAGCTCGGGTTTCCATAGATCGGCCCAGGTGTCGAATTTGATGCCGGCCGGAACGAGGTCGGGCCGATAGACGATGGTGTAGACGTAAGCCCAGGTGCCGATGTGGGAGGGGCTGATCTTGGCCTGTGCGACCAGATTGGCCATGTTCGGAGCCTTCGAGGCATCGAGCGTTTCAAACAGTCCGTCGGTGGTATAGAGCCAGCCGATGTGGGACGTGGTGAAGGTCACGTCGCTCTCGGGCGAGCCCTTGGCGAGCTTGGCCTTGTTCAAGCGGTCGATCGTGCCGCCGGTGATGAACTCGACCTGAGCCCCGGTTTGGGCGGTGAATTTCTTGGCCGCGGTCTGCTCGACCAGGTCCTTCCAGCTGCCGCCCCAGATCGAGACGACGAGCTTGTCGGCCGCCCCGGCGCAACCCGTCCACATGACGGCCGCGAGCGCCGCCGTTGCGAAGAGACATCGCTTCATCTTCAACACTCCCGCTCTCCTACGCCGAAGGAATTTCGGCGATGACGTCGATTTCCATCAGATACTCGGGCCGCGCCAGCCCCTGGACGATCAATCCGGTCGATACAGGATAGACGCCCCTGAGCCACTTTCCCACAACCTGGTAGACCGGCTCGCGGTAGGCGCGGTCGGTGATGTAGATCGTGATCTTGGTGATGTGCTCCAATCGGGCTCCGGCTTCTTCCAGCAGGATCTTCACGCATTTCATGGCATTCTCGGTTTGCGCAGCCGGATCGCCGATGCCGACGATCGTGCCGTCGAGATCCTGGGCGGTCTGACCGCGCAGATAGACGGTGTTGCCGGCGCGCACCGCCATGCACAGGTCGTTGTCGAGCGTCTGCTCCGGATAGGCATCGCGCGTGTTGAATTTGCGCAGTCGCAGGTGAGTCAAGATCCTACCCCTGGCGTCGGATGAGTGGCGCAGCCACGTTCATTGCCCCGCCCCATTCACGCGCTCCGACAGGCCGGCCGCGCGCCGCACGAAGTCGAGTGGGCCGGAAAAATCGAATGCGCCGTACACGGCGGCGAGGTGATTGAAGTGCGGCGCCTGCGCGAACTGGATGAAGGTCAGGCGGTGACCTGCGTAGTCGGAGTTCAGCAGGTCGCGGGCGAAGGCGAGCAGCTTGCGGCGATCCTCGGCCTGCCAGTTCTCATTGAGGCTGTAAAATTTTTCCAGCCACTGGCCGGAGCCGGGCGCTTTGAAGGCGGCCTCGTTCGGGGTGACGCAGATCTGGCCGCCGCACAGCTCGCGTGCGATGTGCATCATCTGCGGCAGGTTCTGGCAGGCGAACACGCGGCCGGCATAGAGCATGGACTGGTGCGGCATCAGAAGGCCGCCCGGGCTGCGCTGCCCGAGCGCGATCGATGCGGTGAGATGCGCGTTGATACCCTCCCGGTAGCACACCAGATCGGCGAGCTTCTCGCGCACCGCTTGCAGCTTGTCGAGCCCGGTCTGCCGGGCGTTCCACAACGCCGCCCCGATCATCATGTCGGCGACGTAAAGAATGCGCAGCGTATAGGGAAAGGCCGAATAGCGATGCAGCGTGCCCCGGATATACTGGGCGGCGCGCGTATGACGGTAGAAGAACACGTCCTCCCACGGGATGTGGACGTCGTCGAGCACCATCAGGAAGTCGACTTCGTCGAACCGGTTGGCGAGCGGGTAGTCGGCGGCGCCGGCGCGTCCGGCGAAGCCCGACCGGGCGATATGCCTCACCCCCGGCGCGCCCATGCGGACGATGCAGCCGACCGCATAGTCGGACAGCTTCTCGTTGGTCCACGCTCCGACGGTCGGCTTGAGGAAGCCCTGATCCGAGTAGCCCGATGCGGTCTCGTACTTGGCGCCGCGGATGACGATGCCGGAATCGGTCTCCTTCACCACATGGACCAACATGTCGGGATCCTGGTCCTGCGGCGCCTTCGAGCGATCCCCCTTGGGATCGGTATTGGCGGACACGTGGAAGACGTCGGTCTCGATCACCGCCTGGATGTGGTGGGCGATGTTTTCGCTGAATTGCGGGTCGATCTCGTGCAAGACGTCGCGCCCGTCGAACAGCGACCACATCTCGCCGACGGTCTCGTCGCCGACGCGGGTGACCACGCCGCCGATGTCGTTCATCACCGCATCGACGGCACGCCACTTGTCGTGCCAGTCCTGTTGCTCGCGCGGCAGCCGGTTGAAGATCGAGTGGCGCTTGTTGTCCTCCACATAGGTCATCGTCGCGGCGTGAGCCGCTTCGTGCTGCATGTCGAACATGCGGGCACGGATGTCGACGATCGGCCGGGTGGCCGGATGCGACGTGATGTCACCGACGCGCTCGCCGTCGATCCAGACCTCGCGTCCGTCACGCAGCCCCTCTCTGTATTGTGCCCCCGTCCGGATCATCGGCATCCACCGTGCGTTCTGCTCGATGCAAGAACCCTGCCGCGCCGCCGCCCGCTTGGCAACATCAATTCCCGTTCAACCGAAACGCGATTGCTCAATAACCCCGGCGCGGATCGACCCGGTGCAGCGGCTCGCCGCCCGCGCGCACACGGCGGATGCTTTCGGCGACGTCGCGCGCCGAAGCTTCCGGCACGGCGATGCTGGCGAGATGCGGCGTAATCAGCACATTGTCCATGGTCCAGAACGGATGCTCGCCCGGCAGCGGCTCGACCGCGAACACATCGAGGGTCGCCTCGGCGATCCGGCCGCTGCGCAACTCCGCCAGGAGCGCCGCCTCGTCGACGATGGCCCCGCGCGAGACGTCGATGAGCTTGGCGCCCGCGGGAAGCAAGCCGAGGCGGCGTGCGTCGATGAGGCCGCGCGTCTCCTCCGTCAGCGGGAGCATCACCACCAGAATGTCGCTCTCCGACAGAAATCGATCGAGCGTCGCGGCGCCGGCAAGGCATTTCACCCGTTTGATCACCTTCCTGGACCGTGCCCAGCCGCGCACATCGAAGCCCGTACGGGCAAGCGCTTCGGCGGCGGCGCGACCGAGCTCGCCCAGCCCGAGGACGCCGACGCGGATCGCCGACAACGGACGCGGAATGATGTAGCGCCACTCGCGCAGGCGCTGGGCGCGCTCGAATTGCGGGATGTCGCGCGCATAGCGGATGACCGAGAACAGCACATAGCTCGTCATCAGCGACTGCATGGCGGGATCGGAGAGGCGCGCGATTGGCACGTCCGGCAGGTCGTCGCGCCCGACGAGCGAGTTGACGCCGGCGCCGAGATTGACCACGAGCGCGAGATTGGGAAAACCGGCGAAGAAACCGCGCGGCGGTTTCCAGGCCAGCACGTATCGCACCTCGGCCGGATCACCGCACGCGGGCGCAACGCGGAAATCGAGATCCGGCAGCTCCGCCGTGAGCGCCCGGCGCCAGGCGTCCGGGTCGTCGAGCTCGCTGTAGAAGAGAAGTGCGTCCTTCGTCATGCGGAGGAGGCATCAGCCAGGAGCCGCGCCATGGCGGTGATGGCGAGCTCATAACCCATCGGGCCGAGGCCGGCGACGATGCCGGTCGCCGCCTTGGAGATGAACGAGCGATGGCGGAACGGCTCGCGCCGGTAGATGTTGCTCATGTGCACTTCTATGATCGGCTTGCCGAAGGCGAGCAGCGCATCGAGAAGCGCGATCGACGTATAGGTGAGGCCGGCACCGTTGATGATCAGGCCGCTCGCCGTGCGGCGCGCCTCCTGGATCCAGTCGATCAGCTCGCCCTCGTGGTTGGACTGGCGGAAATCGAGCACAATGTCGAGGCTCGCCGCGTGCTTGCGGCAGCGGGCTTCGATCTGCGGAAGGCTCTCCGTGCCGTAAACGCCGCTCGGATCGAGGCCGTACAGATTGGCGCCGGGGCCGTTGAGGAAGAAGGCCGATGCGCTCATGGGGGCGTTGGCTCCGGGACCAGAGGGGCGCAGACAATAGTCCAGGAAAGCCAATGGGCGAATAGCGAGTAGCGGATAGGAGGAGATGCAGCAGCCGGGTGCTGTCCCCATTCGCTACTCGCCATTCGCTATTGGCTTTTGCGCTATTCGCCGCCCACGACCGCCACCCGCCCCAACCGCCCGCTCAGGCTTCCCATGCGCGAGCGGTCGATCGGGGTGAAATTGGCGGTGTCGCCGCCGCGCCGCGAGCGCGTCCCGCGGAAGGTCAGCAACCCATCCTTGGTGGCGATGATGTCGCCGGGCCGCAGCGTTGGGTCGCGCGCCGCATCGAGGTTGGCCAACCCGTAGCTGGTCCGGCCGTTGCAGCTGCAGTCGCCGACCAGGCGGTCGCGGTAGACGAAGGCATTGGGGAGCGCCGCGTAGCGCGTCCCGTCGTGGGCGCGGGCACCCTCGATATCGCCGCCGAAGAACACCTTGGTTCGGGTCGCCGGGCAGAAGGCGTTGCACAGGTCGGCCGGCGTCATGTCGCCTTGTCGCTGGAGCGGGAAATAGCGCCCGTCGCATAGTCGGACGCAATAGGCGCCGCCGCCGCTCGACGCGCGCGGCTGCTGCGAATGAAAGAACGATAGGGGATCCGTCGAGTCGCGTCCTGGATCCGCATAGGACCGGGTCGGCAGCTCGGCGCGGGAGGCGGCGTGCGGGGCAGCCGGCGCCGGCCGGCCGCCGAACAGCTCCTCGATATTGCTTTGCGCCGCGGCCGCACTTGCCAGGCCCATCAGCAGCGTCAAGGCAAGTCCGACCCGGTGCACCGACAGCTCCCTTGGGGCATCCACACGGTCGACAACCTGCCGACCGCTACCAACGCGGCGGCGGCAGAATGGTTTCCCGGGGCGGTGGCGCCGGGGGTAACCAAGCGCACGCGCCGGTACGGCGCAACCCTGGGCGGGGTTAATGGTGAATGGCGCGAATGGCGAATAGGGGAAAAGGCCGCGGTTGCTGCATCCCTATTCGCCATTCGCTACTCGCCATTCGCTCAGTTGATCGTCCGCTTGGCGTCCGGGCTGTCGAGCGAGAACGCCGGGATCGCGATGTCGAAGCGCTCGCCGGCCTCGGTCACCATGCTGTAGCTGCCGATCATGAAGCCCGACGCGGTGGGCAACTTCACGCCGCTCGTGTATTCGAACGACTCGCCGGGCGCGAGCCGCGGCTGCTCGCCCACCACGCCGGCGCCGCGCACCTCCTCCAGCCGTCCGAGCGCGTCGGTGATGCGCCAGTGGCGCGTCTTCAATTGCACCGTCTCGCGCCCCTTGTTGGTGATCTCGATGGTATAGGCCCAGAAATAATCTCCCTGGTCCGGCGATGACTTTTCGGGAAGGAAGCGAGGCGTCACCGAGACCTCGATATCGCGGGTCGTGGCCAGATACATGGGCGGTTCTCGAGCGGGGTCGGCTGTTTGGACCATTGAGTGAATCGCGTCGCCGCAATTTGTGCAACTGTTACAACAACCCGCATTCTCATTCACCGCCGAGGCCGATAAATTTCCCGGCGGCGCCGGTCCGGGCGGTGAACCGGTGCTCCCCACTGCGCAGCAGGCCGGAAATACCCTACACTAGGACCGCCGCCGAATCTCGATGAGCCCGCGAGCGCCGATGCCCCCTGCCGTCCCGGCCCAACGTGATCTGCGGCTTGACGTGTTTCGCGGCCTCGCCCTGTGGCTGATCTTCGTCGACCATATCCCCTCGAACATCGTCAACTGGGGCACGCTGCGCAATTTCGGCTTCAGCGACGCCACCGAGATCTTCGTCTTCATCTCCGGCTATACGGCGGCCTTCGTCTATGGACGCGCCATGCGCGAGCGGGGCTTCCTGATCGCGGGAGCGCGCATCCTGCGGCGCGCCTGGCAGATCTACGTCGCGCACATGTTCCTGTTCGTCATCTACATGGCCGAGATCGCCTACGTCTCGTCGACCTTCGAAAACCCGCTCTACCACGAGGAAATGGGCATCTTCGATTTCCTCAAGCAGCCCGACGTCACGCTCATCCAGGCCCTGCTGCTCAAGTTCAAGCCGGTGAACATGGACGTCCTGCCGCTCTATATCGTCCTCCTGGTCGGCTTTCCGCCGATCCTGTGGTTGCTGCAGAAGCAGGCGACGGTGGCGCTGGCCGCCTCGGCCACCCTGTACGCGCTCACCTGGCATTTCGGCTGGAACCTGCCAGCCTATCCGAGCGGGACCTGGTGGTTCAATCCGTTTGCCTGGCAACTGTTGTTCGTGCTCGGCGCGTGGTGCGCGCTGGGCGGTGCGGAACGCATCGGGCCGTTCATCCGCTCGCCGATCGTCCTTTCGGTCGCCGCCGCCTATCTGGTTTTTGCCCTCCTGATCGTGCTGGGCTGGTATTTTTCCTCGCTCGCGGCCCTGGTGCCGCGCTGGCTCAATGAAGCGATGTATCCGATCGACAAGGTCAACCTTGACGTGTTGCGGATCGCGCATTTTCTCGCGCTGGCTGCAATCACCGTGCGTTTTGTCCGCTCCGACTGGCCGGCGCTGCAATCGGTCTGGTTCCGGCCCTTGATCCTGTGCGGCCAGCATTCGCTGGAGATCTTCTGCCTCGGCATCTTCCTGTCGTTCGCCGGGCACTTCGTGTTCACCGAGTTTTCCGACCGCGTCGTCACCCAGGTCCTTGTAAGCGCCTTGGGGGTCGCCATAATGGTGGCGGCAGCCGCGCTGATCTCATGGTACAAAGACATAGAAGGGCGCAGTCCCGGATCGCGTTCGAAGCCGCCGGACGCGGACCTCGCGGGAGGCGGGGCATGAGGGAATGGACCGCCGCTGCGGCGGCTGCATTCGTCTGCATCGGAACCGCCTTGGCGGCGACCGCGCTGGCGGCGACCGCGCTTGCGGCCGACAGTCCGGACTGCAAGGTGGCGGCGCACCTCGTCCAGGCCGAATACCCCCTGCGGCGGGTGGCGGCTGCGGTCGACAAGGCGCGCCAACTCGACGTTGCGGTCGTGGGCGCCGGCTCCTCGACCCTCATCGGCCCGGGTGGCAACGACCTCGCCTACCCGGCGCGGCTCCAGGTCATCCTCGCCAAGCGGCTGCCCGGTGTTAAGACAAAAGTGGTCACGAACGTGAAGCCGCGGCGCAGCGCGGCCGAAATGGCCGAGGGGTTCGAAAAACTACTGATTGATGAAAAGCCAGCCCTGGTTATATGGCAGTCCGGTACGGTCGACGCGATCACCGGAGTCGACCCCGAGGAGTATCGCGCCACCCTCGATGAAGGTATCGACACCCTGCAGGGCGGCGGCGCCGACGTCATTCTGATGAACATGCAGTACAGTCCCCGGACCGAGTCGATGATTGCAATTCACGCCTATGCGGATAGTATGCGCCTGATTTCGCAGCAGCGGGAAGTGCCGTTGTTTGACCGTTTCGCGGTGATGAAATACTGGAGCGAAGTTGGAACCTTCGACCTGTATGCGGCGACTAGGAAACTGGAGATGGCCGCCCGGATCCACGAGTGCGTTGCCCAGTTCCTTGCCGATCTCATCCATGACGGTATTCGACTGAGCCGTGAGAACCCAAAACCTTTGCAGCAGTAGCCGCCGCCATGTCTTTCTCCCCTCCTCGCCTCCCGCTCGTTCTGAGTGCCGCCTGTCTCGCCTCGATCGTGCTGCTCTCTCCCGCCCTGGCCCAGGCTCAGGCCCAGGTTCAGGTCTGCACCGGTCCCACCGAGCGTCTCGACCAGCCCCTGCGCCGCACCGGCCAGCGCCTCGCCGCGGGCCTGCCGCTCACCATCGTGGCGATCGGCTCGTCCTCGACCTCGGGCGCCGGGGCGAGCTCGTCGGCCGCCGCCTATCCGGCCCGGCTCGAGGTCGAGCTCAAGGAGCGCTTCCCGACCCGCACCATCCGGGTGCTCAACCGCGGCGTGAGCGGTGAAGTCGCGTCCGAGATGCTGGCCCGCTTCGACAAGGCGGTGTTCGCCGAGCAGCCCGACCTGGTTCTGTGGCAGGTCGGCACCAACACGGTGCTGCGCGGGGACAGCCTTCCTGGCGCGCAATCGCTCATCCACGAGGGGGTCGAGCGGATCAAGGCGCAGGGCATCGACGTGGTGCTGATCGATGCTCAATACGCTCCCAAGATCATCATCAAGCCCGATGCCGAAAGCATGGTGGCGTTCCTGTCGAGCGAGGCCAAGGCGCAGAACGTGAGCGTCTTTCATCGCTTTGCGCTGATGCGCGACTGGTTCCACGCGCAGCAGATCCCGTTCGAGGCGTTCCTGTCGCCCGACGGCTTGCACATGAACGACTGGAGCTATGCGTGCGTCGCCAAGATCCTCGCCGCGGCGATCGACGAAGCGGCGACGCGCGCGCCTGCGGTCGCCGGGGCGCCGCGTAGGTAGGCGAGCCTCAGGCGGCGCCCAGCGCCGCCCCTCACGCCGCGTCCAGCCCCGCCAGCAGATCCTCCACCACGTCGTCGGGATGCTCCAGGCCGGCGGAGAAGCGCACCAGCCCGTCGGAAATGCCGAGCTCGGCGCGCGCTTCCGGCGTCAGCCGCTGATGCGTCGTGGTCGCCGGATGGGTGACGAGGCTGCGCGCGTCGCCCAGGTTGTTGGTGATGCGCAGGAGCCGGAGCGCGTTGAGGAAGCGGAAGGTCGCGGTCTTGCCGCCCTTGACCTCGAACGCCACCAGGGTCGAGCCGGCGCGCATCTGCTTGTTGACCACGGCGGCCTGCGGATGGTCGGGCCGGCCCGGGTAGATCATGCGGGAGATCTTCGGGTGATCGAACAGCGCGACCGACACGGTGGCGGCCGTATCGGTCTGCCGGCGCACGCGCACGGCGAGCGTCTCCAGCCCCTTGAGCAGCACCCAGGCGTTGAACGGCGACATCGACGGGCCGGTCTGGCGCAGCAGCTGATGGACGTTGTCGTCGATGAATTTCTTCGACGCCAGGATGACGCCGCCGAGACAGCGGCCCTGCCCGTCGATGTGCTTGGTGGCCGAGTAGACCACGCAATCGGCGCCGAGCGCGAGCGGGCTCTGCCACAGCGGCGTCGCGAACACGTTGTCGACCACCAGCGTCGCGCCGACCGAATGCGCGATCTCGGCCACCGCGGCGATGTCGATGACCTCGAGCGTCGGGTTGGTCGGGCTTTCCAGGAAGCAGGTGCGGGTGTTGGGTCTCACCGCCTTGCGCCACTGGTCGAGATCGGTGCCGTTCACCAGCGTCGAGGCGACGCCGAAGCGCGGCAGGAAGTCCTCCACCACGTAGCGGCAGGAGCCGAACAGCGCCTTGGCGGCGACCACGTGGTCGCCCGCCTTGAGCTGGCCCATCAGCGCCATGGTGACGGCGGCCATGCCGCTCGCGGTGGCGCGCGCAGCCTCGGCGCCTTCGAGCGAAGCCATCCGCGCCTCGAACATGCTGACCGTCGGGTTGGAGAAGCGCGAATAGAGGTAGCCTGGCTCCTCGCCCTTGAACCGCGCCTCGCACTGCTCGGCGCTGTCGTAGACGAAGCCCTGGGTGAGGAACAGCGCCTCCGACGTCTCGCCGAACTGCGAGCGCATGGTGCCGGCGTGGATCAGCCGGGTTTCGGGGCGGTATCGGCGTTCGACGGACGCGTTCATTGGGCCCTCCTCTGGGCAACAAAAACCCCGGCCGGAATAGTGTCCGCCGGGGTCCAACGCGTCCCCGGCCTTTTAGCAACTTGTTTAACGTGGCTGCAAGCCGGCCGGCTCAAATGACCACGGGATATCTGAGGCTCTTACGCGCCAAGCGGCTTTCCGTCAAGCCGGGCATGGGATTAGATCGCTCCCGTCTGTAGGGTCGGCAAAGGCGCGCTCTTCGGCATCGACGGGTGGGCAACATCGCGGGCGCGCCGTGCCCACGCGGTCCTCATCGGGTGGCGATTTTGCCCAGCCTACAGGCGCCACGTATCGGAGCTGTCGTGCCGCTCAACCTGCCTGCCGACCACAAAGGCATTCTGCCGGATCGGATGATCGCGACGCTCGCCAAGCGCGGCGCCATCCTGTCGGAGCAGCCGTTCGTTCCCGACCAGATCCAGCCGGCGAGTCTCGACCTGCGGCTCGGCGCCGTCGCCTACCGGGTGCGCGCGAGCTTCCTGCCCGGCCCGCGCACCACCGTCGCGCAGCGCATCGACGAGCTGAAGCTGCACGAGTTCGAGATCGGCGACGGGGCGGTGCTGGAGACCAATTGCGTCTATATCGTTCCCCTGATCGAGAGCCTGGCGCTTCCTCCCGACATTGCCGCCGCCGCCAACCCGAAGAGCTCGACCGGGCGCCTGGACGTGTTCACCCGCGTCATCGCCGACGGCACGCGTGGCTTTGACCGCGTCGAGGCCGGCTATCACGGGCCGCTCTATGCCGAGATCAGCCCGCGCACGTTTCCCATCCTGGTGCGCGAAGGCGCGCGCCTGTCGCAGATCCGCTTCCGCCGCGGCCATGCGCTGCTCGATGCCGACGCGCTCGTCGCGCTGCATGCGAGCGAGCGGCTCGTCGATGCGGAAGATGCCGAATTCGTCGGCGGCATCTCGGTCGGGGTCGACCTCGAGGGCGCAGGCCCGCTGGCGCTGATCGGCTACCGCGCCAAGCGCCACACCGGCGTGATCGACGTGGAGCGGCGGGGCGGCTATGCGGTGGCCGAGTTCTGGGAGCCCATGCTGGCGCGCGCCGACCAGACCCTCATCCTCGATCCCGACGAGTTCTACATCCTCGCCTCCAAGGAGGCCGTGCAGGTGCCGCCCGATTATGCGGCCGAGATGGTGCCGTTCGACCCGCTGGTCGGCGAGTTCCGCGTGCACTATGCGGGGTTCTTCGACCCCGGCTTCGGCTATGCGGGGGCCGGCGGAACCGGCGCGCGCGCCGTGCTCGAAGTGCGCTCGCGCGAGGTCCCGTTCATCATCGAGCACGGTCAGATCGTCGGTCGGCTCGTGTATGAGAAGATGCTGGCGCGCCCCGATACCCTCTACGGCCAGGGTATCGGCTCCAACTACCAGGCACAGGGGCTGAAGCTGTCGAAGCATTTCAAGGCGTAGGCCCGAGCGCCGGTCGCCTTGCGATGAAATGTCAACCGCGCGTCTGCCCGGGCGGGTCTTGCTGATGGCTCGTTGGATTGTTGTCGCGCCCGGTTGGGAGAGGTTCGGCTACCTGCCCCAATTGCTCGATCCGGTTGGCAAGATCGGACCAGCAGCGCGCCATGGTCAGAAGGCGCGCCTTGTCGCGTGGGTCCGTTGCATTTTGGGCAAGCCGTGCGCAGTCCACGGCGTAGCTACGCAATTCGTCTGGGCTGCTCACTCCATCCCCCGGTACCAGCGCATTGCCCCCGATGCCCCAACGCCTATCGGGGCGATTGGTTCCAGTCGTTCTCCCTGCAAATTTACGGGGCCGTGCCGCAAATTGTCGTCATCGTCCGCCCGGCGCGAGCCTCTCGCCCAACTCGGTGCGCAGGGCGGCGACCTCCGCCTTGAGGCTCTTGAGCTCAGCCATCAAGGGCTCGGTCTCGCCATGCATGATCGCCCGCTCGGCGTCGCGCTCCGCCGCCTCCGCTTTCGCATGCTCGGTCTGCATCGCGTTGACGATGATGCCGATGAACAGGTTCAGGATGGTGAACGTGGTACCGATGATGAATGGAATGAAGAACAGCCAGGCGTAGGGAAATTTCTCCATGATCGGACGGACCACGCCGTCGACCCACCCTTCGAGCGTCATGATGGTGAAGAGGGTGAACAGCGAGATGCCGAGCGTGCCGAACAGCTGGGGAAAGTCCTCGCCGAACAGGTTCACCGCCATTACGGCGCAGACGTAGTAGATCAGCCCGATCAGGAGCAGGATCGAGCCCATTCCGGGCAGCGCGCTGATCAGACCGCCGACCACGCGGCGCAACGACGGGACAACCGTCACCAGCCGCAGGAGCCGCAGCACCCGGAGCGCGCGCAGCACCGTGAAGGCCTCGGCGGCCGGCGCGAGCGAAATCCCAATCACCAGGAAATCGAACAGGTTCCAGCCGTCGCGAAAGAAGGCCGTGCGCTGCAGGACGATGCGCCCCGCGAGCTCGATCACGAAAATCGCAAGGATGACCTGGTCGAGGACGTGCAGGAGCGTCCCCCAATGGGCCATCACGGTCTGGTTCGTCTCCAGCCCGAGCGTGGCGGCATTGACGATGATGAGCGTCATGATGATGCGCTCGGTGCGTGGATCTTCGATGAGTTTGCGCAACACGTCCATCCGCTTCCCCTTCTCGGGTCGACAATGCGTTCGCCGCCATGAGCACCGTGAACGTCGTCCCGATAACGAACGGGACGAAGAACAGCCAGGCGTAGGGGTGCTTATAGGATGCCTCTATGACGCCGTCGCGCGTTGCTTGCCGCAAGGCGCGCGGGCTGGCTATGGTGCCGTCCGGGCCGGCACGGGGCTGCGTCGTCGGTCCCCCAAAGGGGATTTGCGTCATGCGATTGTTGTTGGGCTGCCTCGCCGTTGCCTTGGCGGTTTTGTTCTACGCCGCGCCCGGCTTCGCCCAGGGGGGCTGCGCGGCCACCTGCGAACGCTACAGCGCCGAGTGCCAGCGCCAGCTCGGCGTGACCGCCGCGCAATGCCAGCGCGCCGCCCGCGGCAATTCCCGCCTGTCTGCGGAATGCGATCGCCGCGAGCGCGCCTACGCCAACGCCTGCCGCACGCGTTACAACCAGTGCCTGCGCGCGTGCGGCCGCCGCTGACGGCGTGCGGCCGTGCGCCTCAACCTCGTCAATCCCAATACCAGCGTCGCCATGACGCAGGCGATCGCCGCCGCTGCGGCCCGCGTGGCGCGCCCCGGCACCACCATCCGGGCGGTCGAATCCGAGCTTGGCCCGGCCTCGATCGAGGGTCCCTATGACGATGCCCTGGCGGTGCCCGGGCTGCTGCTGCGCATCGCCCAGGGCGAGGCCGAAGGCGCCGACGCCCACGTGATTGCGTGCTTCGACGACACCGGCCTCGATGCGGCGCGCGCGCTCGCGGTCGCGCCCGTGGTCGGGATCGGCGAAGCGGCCTTCCATGTTGCGAGCCTGCTGGCGCACCGGTTCGGCGTGGTGACGACGCTCGCCCGCTCGGTTCCGGTGATCGAGCAGAACCTCGTGCGTTACGGCCTCGATCGCCGGTGCACCCGCGTGCGCGCCGCCGATGTCGCCGTCCTGGCGATCGCCGAGGAAGGATCGAACGCCCGCGCCCGGATCGCCGGCGAGATGGCGCGGGCGCTGGACGAGGATGGCGCCGAGGCGATTGTGCTCGGTTGCGCCGGCATGGCGGACCTCGCCGCCTCGCTCGCCGCCGAGTTCTCGGTTCCGGTGGTGGACGGCGTCGCCTGCGCCGTGGTGCTGGCGGAGGGCCTGGCGGCGCTGTCGCTGCGCACCTCGAAGCGAGGCGCCTTTGCGGCCCCGCTGCCGAAGCCCTATGCCGGCATCCTGGCGCAGTTTGCCCCCAAACCCTGAAAACCGGGGCTGCCGCCCTTGCCCGCCGGAGCTTCAGCGAAGGCGGGTGCCCAATCCCTGGGCGTGGGCTGCTCATCGATTCACCTATGCCCACAGCTTGGTCTATGCTCGGAGGTAGGGCGGGCAGCCCGCAACTGGCACACTCCTTGAAACAGCTGCGTCCGCAAAATGGGAGACGATCATGACAATGCAGTTTGTGCGCGTTGCCTGCGCTGCGGCTGTGGGCTCGCTGCTGGCGCTATCCACCTCGTCCGCCTTCGCCCAATCGGTCGTCCGCATTGGCATGACCGCAGCGGACATTCCCCGCACCCTCGGTCAGCCCGACCAGGGCTTCGAAGGCAACCGCTTCACCGGCAACACCATGTACGAGGGCCTCACCACCTGGGACCTGTCGAGCGCCGACAAGGCGAGCGTGGTGATCCCCGGCCTGTCCACCGAGTGGGGCGTCGATGCCAACGACAAGACCAAGTGGATATTCAAGCTGCGCCCGGGCGTGAAATTTCATGACGGCTCCGACTTCAATGCCGATGCGGTGGTGTGGAACGTCGAGAAGGTGCTCAAGCAGGACGCGCCTCATTTCGATCCGAGCCAGGTCGGCGTGACCGCCTCGCGCATGCCGAATCTGCGCAGCGCCCGCAAGATCGACGACATGACCGTGGAGCTGACGACGGCGGCCCCGGACGCGCTCCTCTCGATCAATCTCACCAACCTGTTCATGGCGAGCCCGGCGCATTGGAAGAAGCTCTTCGATGCGGTTCCGGCGAGCGTCGCCGATCCGAAGGAACGCGCCAAGCAGGCCTGGGACGGGTTTGCCCGCAATGCCTCCGGCACCGGCCCGTGGAAGATGGACAGGTTCGTCCCGCGCGAGCGGCTCGAGCTGGTGAAGAACGCCGCCTACTGGGACGCCAAGCGCCTGCCCAAGGTCGACCGGCTGATCCTGCTGCCGATGCCGGAGGCGAACGCGCGCACCGCCGCCCTCTTGTCCGGCCAGGTCGAATGGATCGAGAATCCCGCGCCCGACGCTCTGCCGCAGATCAAGCAGCGCGGCTTCTCCATCTATCAGAACGAGCAGCCGCACGTGTGGCCGTGGCAGTTCAGCCGCATCGAGGGCTCCCCCTGGAACGACATTCGCGTGCGCAAGGCGGCGAACCTGTGCGTCGACCGCAACGCGATGAAGGACGGGCTGCTCGGCGGGCTGATGGTGGCGGCGACCGGCACGTTCGAGCCCGGCCATCCCTGGCGCGGCAACCCGAAATTCCAGATCAAGTACGACCCGAACGAGGCGCGCAAGTTGATGGCGGAGGCGGGCTTCTCCAAGGACAAGCGCCTCAAGGTGAAGACGCAGACTTCGGCCTCCGGCTCGGGCCAGATGCTGCCCGTTCCGATGAACGAGTTCGTGCAGCAGAGCCTCGCCGAGTGCTTCTTCGACGTCGATCTCGACGTCATCGAGTGGAATACGCTGTTCACCAACTGGCGCAAAGGCGCCAAGGACAAGTCGGCGCGCGGCGCGCACGCGACCAACGTGACCTACGCGGCGATGGACCCGTTCTTCGCCATGATCCGCTTCCTCGACAGCAGGATGGCGCCGCCGGTCTCCAACAACTGGGGCTTCATCAACGATCCGGAGTTCGATCGCCTGGTCGCCGCCGTGCGCACCGCGTTCGACCCGGCCGAGCGCGACAAGGCGCTTGCCGCCCTGCACGAGCGCTCGGTCGACGAGGCGGCGTTCCTCTACGTGGCGCACGACGTCGGGCCGCGCGCCATGTCGCCGAAGATCAAGGGCTTCGTGCAGCCGAAGAGCTGGTTCGTGGACTTCTCGACCATGACGCTGAATTAGGCTTGCTGAATCTAGGGTGGGCAACGGCGCGAAACCCGACGTGGACGCGTGGGCAAAATCGCTTGAGCGCCGTTGCCCACGCGGAAAGCCGTGCCTCGCGATTTTGCCCACCCTACGGCTCTGAGATCTTGGCGCCACCATCGAGTCCCGCTGAGTCACCCTGATGCTCGCCTACATCGCCAAGCGCCTGGTCCTGGTGCTGCCGGTCGTGCTGGCGGTGGCGCTGGTGTGCTTCATGCTGGTGCACATCGCGCCCGGCGACCCGCTGATCTCGGTGCTGCCGCCCGACGCCTCGGCCGAGCTCGCCGAGCAGATGAAACGGGCCTATGGCTTCGACCGTCCGCTGCCGGTGCAATTCGGGATCTGGATCTTCAACGCCGTCAACGGCAACCTCGGCACCTCGATCGCCACCGGCCGCTCGGTCGCCGAGGAGGTTTTCCGCGCGGTCGGCAACACCGTGATGTTGGCGGTCGTGGCCGCCGGCATCGGCTTCCTGTTCGGCGTCGCCTTCGGCTTCCTCGCCGGCTATTTCCGCGACCGTTTCCTCGACCGCGCCGTCACCGCGCTGGCGATCACCGGGGTGTCGGTGCCGCACTACTGGCTCGGCATGGTGCTGGTCATCATCTTCTCGGTGCA
Organism: uncultured Alphaproteobacteria bacterium; assembly: GCA_963777755.1. Lineage (GTDB taxonomy): Bacteria > Pseudomonadota > Alphaproteobacteria > Rhizobiales > Xanthobacteraceae > DATFWC01. The sequence continues at coordinate 91,308 of CAVZSC010000030.1, read as the reverse complement.
GCTGGGATGGCTCCCCGCGGTCGGGGCCGGTCCCGGCGGCTGGGCGTGGGACTGGGCGCACCTGCAGCATCTCGTGTTGCCGGCGGTGACCATGTCGGTCATCCCCATGGGCATCGTGACCCGCACGGTGCGGGCGCTGGTGGGCGATCTCCTGGGCCAGGAGTTCGTCACCGCGCTGCGCGCCAAGGGGCTCACCGAGCGCCGCGTGTTCGTCCATATCGCCCGCAACGTGGCGCCGACCGCCCTCGCCGTCATGGGCCTGCAGTTCGGCTACCTGCTCGGCGGCTCGATCCTGATCGAGACCGTGTTCTCCTGGCCGGGCACCGGCTTCCTCCTCAATGCGGCGATCTTCCAGCGCGATCTGCCGCTGCTGCAGGGCACGATCCTGGTGCTCGCCCTGTTCTTTGTCGTCCTCAATCTCGTGGTCGATGTGCTCCAGGCGCTCATCGATCCCCGAATCAAGCGAGGGTGAGCATGAGCGTGCTCGCCGGGCGCCCGGGCGCCGAGGACCTGATCCGCATCGCCGTCGTCGACAAAGCGCGCGGCTACTGGCGCACGGTGTTCCGTCGCCTGGCGCGCGACCCGGTCAGCGTCGGCTGCGCGCTCATCCTCGTTCTGATCGCGCTCGCCGCGCTGCTCGCGCCCTATCTCGGCCTCGCCGACCCCTATCAGGGCAGCATGATCCGGCGGTTGCGGCCGATCGGCACCGCCGGCTATCCGCTCGGCTCCGACGAGCTCGGCCGCGACATGCTCACCCGGCTCATCTACGGCGGACGGCTCTCGTTGGTGCTGGGGCTCCTGCCCGTGTTCCTCGCCTTCATCACCGGCACGACGCTCGGCGTCATCGCCGGCTATGCGGGCGGCCTCGTCAACCAGGCGATCATGCGCTCGGTCGACGTGTTCTATGCCTTCCCGTCGGTGCTGCTGGCGATCGCCATCTCCGGCGCGCTCGGCGCCGGCATCATCAACAGCCTGGTGTCGCTGACCATCGTCTTCATCCCGCCGATCGTGCGCGTCGCCGAAAGCGTCACCACCGGCGTGCGCGGGCTCGATTTCGTCGACGCCGCTCGCGCCTCCGGCGCGGGGGCGCTCACCATCATGCGGGTGCACGTGCTCGGCAACGTGCTCGGGCCGATCTTCGTCTACGCCACCAGCCTGATCAGCGTGTGCATGATCCTCGGCGCCGGCCTCTCCTTCCTCGGGCTCGGCACCAAGCCGCCGGAGCCTGAATGGGGCCTGATGCTGAATACGCTGCGCACGGCGATCTACCTCAATCCATGGGTGGCGGCGCTGCCCGGCGCGATGATCTTTGCGGTCTCGATCTGCTTCAACCTGTTGAGCGACGGCATGCGGAGCGCGATGGATGTCCGCAGTTGACTGGAGGCTCGCTCCGGTGGCCGACCTCGGCGGCCCGCGCCAGGCCCTGCTCGAGGTCCGCGGCCTGAGCAAGCATTTCCCGGTGCGCACCGGCCTGTTCGGCGGGGCGGCGACCGTGCGCGCGGTCGACGACGTCAGCTTCACCGTCGAGAAGGGCGAGGTCCTCGGCATTGTCGGCGAGTCGGGCTGCGGCAAGTCGACCACGGCGCGCCTTGTCATCGGGCTGATCGAGCCGGACAAAGGCGAGATCATGCTCGACGGCGAGCGGGTCGGCGCGGCGCTGTCGCTGCGCGAGCTCAGGCGGCGCGTGCAGATGGTGTTCCAGGACAGCTATGCGTCGCTCAATCCACGGCTCACCATCGAGGATACGATCGCGTTCGCCCCGCGCGTGCACGGCATGGCAGGTGCGGCGGCGCGCAAGCGCGCCCATGACCTGCTGCGCCAGGTCGGCCTCGACCCGGCGCTGTTCGCCGATCGCTATCCGCACGAATTGTCGGGCGGCCAGCGCCAGCGCGTCAACATCGCCCGCGCGCTCGCGCTGGCGCCGCGCCTGGTGCTGCTCGACGAGGCGGTGTCGGCGCTCGACAAGTCGATCCAGGCGCAGGTGCTCAATCTTCTGCTCGACCTCAAGGACGAATTGAGCCTGACCTACGTGTTCATCTCCCACGACCTCAACGTCGTGCGTTTCATCAGCGACCGGGTCGTCGTCATGTATCTCGGCGAGGTAGTGGAGCAGGGCCCGGTCGAGGCGCTGTGGAGCGATGCGCGCCATCCCTATACGCGCGCGCTCCTCGCCTCCATGCCCTCGCTCGATCCCGACAAGCGGACCGGGGAAGCGCCGGTCGCCGGCGATCCGCCCAACCCCATCAACCCGCCCTCCGGCTGCCGCTTCCATACGCGCTGCCCGTTTGCCGAATCCGTCTGCAGCGCGGTCAGCCCCAAGCTGATCGGCACCGGCCGCCAGCGCCATTGGGCCGCATGCCACATGGTCGACCCGATGTCGGGCCACAGCCGCGCCGGAGCATCGTGACGGAGCGCCATGGCCGCGATGAACCCGATCATCGAGATCCGCGACCTCTCCGTGCGCTTTCGCGGCGAGCGCACCGTGCATGCGGTCAACGGCGTCGACCTCACGCTCGCCGAAGGCGAGGTGCTCGGGCTGATCGGCGAGTCCGGCTCGGGCAAGAGCGTGACCTTGCGGGCGCTGCTGCGCCTGCTCCCCGCCCATCGCACGGCGATCACCGGCACGCTGCGTGTGGCCGGATGCGACGTGCTCTCGCTCGACGAGAGCGCGCTCGAGGACATGCGCGGCGGCGTCGTGTCGATGATCTTTCAGGAGCCGATGCTGGCGCTCGATCCGGTCTACACCATCGGCGACCAGATCGCCGAGACCGTGGTGCGCCATACTGGCGCGACCTGGTCGGTCGCGCGACGGCGCGCGCTCGAGATGCTGGAGCACGTGCGCATTCCCTCCGCCCGCCGCCGGCTCGACGCCTATCCGCACGAGATGTCGGGCGGCATGCTTCAGCGCGCCATGATCGCGCTGGCGCTATCGTGCGCGCCCAAGGTGCTGCTCGCCGACGAGCCGACCACCGCGCTCGACGCCACCGTGCAGATCCAGATCCTGCTGCTGTTGCGCGAGCTGCAGCGCGAGCTCGGCATGGCGGTGATCTTCGTCACCCACGACATCGGCGTCGCGGTCGAGATCTGTGATCGCATTGCCGTGATGTATGCGGGCCGCATCGTCGAGAGCGGCACGCTGCGCCAGGTGCTGGCGACGCCGGCGCATCCCTACACGCGGGGGCTCCTCGCCTCCACGGTGCATGGCGAGCGCCGCGCGCGGCTGCAGGCCATCTCCGGCGCGCCGCCCCGCCTCGACCACCTGCCGCAGGGTTGCGCCTTCGCGCCGCGCTGCACGCTTGCCGAGCGCACGTGCCACGAGCGCGACATTGCCCCCCTCACGCTGTCGGAGGACCGCATGGTGCGCTGTGTGAAAGCCGACGTCGTGCCGCTTGATGCACAAACATCTTGAATGCCTGACGCGCGTATTGGCAAACTCCTGCGCCATCTGCATACGGGGAAACGGCATGACACGTCGGCTTGTTGCCATTGCGGCGCTCGCGCTTCTCTCCTCGCTCGAAACCGCCGTCGCCCAAACTTATCCGTCGCGTCCCATCACGTTCATTGCGCCGTTTCCCGCCGGCGGGCCGTCCGACACGCTCGCGCGCATCCTCGCCGAGCCCTTGCGGGCGACGCTTGGCCAGCCGATCGTGATCGAGAACGTCGCCGGCGCCGGCGGCAATCTCGGCGTCGGCCGGCTCGCCCGCGCCGCTCCGGACGGCTACACGATCGGCATCGGCCAGTGGAGCACGCACGTGGTCAACGCCGTGACCTACACGCTGCCCTATGACGTGGTCGCGGATTTCGAGCCGATCGCGCTCCTCGCCGATACCCCGCAGCTGATCATCGCCCGCAAGGATTTCCCCGCCAGGGACGTCAAGGAGCTGGTGACCTGGCTCAAACAGAACCCCGACAAGGCCACGGCCGCGACCGTGGGCGCGGCGGGCGGCGCGCAGGTCGCCGCCATGTATTTCCAGAAGGCGACCGGAACGAGCTTCGGCTTCGTGCCCTATCGGGGCGGCGCCCCGGCGATGCAGGACCTCGTGTCCGGCCAGGTCGACATCATGTTCGACCAGGCGGCGAACGCGATCCGTCAGGTGCGCGGCGGCGCCATCAAGGCCTATGCGGTGATGGCGAAGACGCGCTGGGCGGCGGCGCCCGACATCCCGGCGATCGACGAGGCCGGCGTGCCGGGGCTCTACGTCGCCTATTGGCACGGCCTGTGGGCCCCCAAGGGCACGCCCAAGGACGTCATCGCCAGGCTCAACGCCGCGATTGTCGGCGCGCTCGCGGATCCGGGCGTGCGTCAGCGTTTCGCCGACCAGGGCCAGGACATCTGGCCGGCCGGGCAGCAGACACCCGATGCGCTCGCCGCCCACCACAAGGCCGAGATCGCCAAGTGGTGGCCGATCATCCGCGACGCCAAGCTCAAGGCCGAGTAGGCCGCCGCCCTTCGAGGCTCGGCGCGCGCAGTGCGGATTTTGGAGCATGCCAAGCAATGCGCCGAGCGCCTCAGGATGACGGTGTGTAGTAATTGCCACTGTCATTCGGAGTTCTCATGATACGCAACGGAACCGAGTTCATCGACGGTCTGCGCCGCAATCCACGGGAGGTCTGGGTCGAAGGCCGGCGCGTCGACGACGTCACCGCCGATCCGGTCTTTCGCCGCCCGGTGCAGTCGATCGCCGAGCTCTACGATCTGCAGGCTTCGTCCGAGCATCGCGCGACCATGACCTATGGGTGCGAGGACACGGGCGACGTCGCCGGCGCCTCGTTCATGGTCCCGCGTACCCATGCCGATCTGGTGCAGCGGCGGCAGGCGACCAAGGTCTGGGCCGACGCGACCTTCGGCATGGTGGGCCGCTCGCCCGACTATCTCAACACCGTGCTGATGACCTTCGCCGACGGTTCGGAATTCTTCGGCCAGCGCGGCCAGATGTATGCCGACAACGTCCGCGGCTACTACCGGCTCTGCCGCGACCGCGACCTGTTCCTCACCCACGCGATCGTCAACCCGCAGAGCGACCGCTCGAAGGGCTCGCACCAGCAGGAGGGCGCCTTCGCGCATCTGGGCGTGGTGGAGGAAACGAAGGACGGCCTGATCGTGCGCGGGGCCAAGATGCTGGCCACGCACGGGCCGACGGCCGACGAGCTCCTGGTCTATCCGCAGCCCGGCATCCGCGACGGCGAGGAACGCCATGTGCTGGCGTTCGGCATTCCGGCCGCGACGCGCGGGTTGAAATTCATTTGCCGCGAGCCGTTCGATCCCGGCACCCAGTCGCCGTGGGATCATCCGCTCGGCGCGCGCTTCGAGGAGCCCGACGCCGTCTGCGTGTTCGACGACGTGCTCATTCCGTGGGATCGCGTCTTCCTCTACGGCGACGTCAAGATGGGCAACGCGCTGTTCGCCCAGGCGAGCCTGCGCAACCACACCGGCCATCAGACGGCGATCCGCGGCCTCGCCAAGACGCAGTTCGTCACCGGCGTCGCCGTCGCCATGACCCGCATGGTCAAGTCCGACACGTTCCTGCACGTGCAGGAGCAGCTCGGCGAGCTCCTCGGCTACCTGCAGCTGATCGAGGGCGCGATCCTGCTGGCCGAGCAGAAGGCCGAGCCGACCGGGCGCGGCAGCATCCGTCCCGCCTACGCGCCGCTGCAGGCGCTGCGCTACCACCTGCCCAAGATGTACGAGCGCATGGTGCAGGTGACCCAGGTGCTGGGCGCCGGCGGGCTCCTGATCAACCCCACCGAGGCCGACCTGCGCTCCGACGTCGGCCCCGACATTGCGCGCTACTATCGCGGCGCCGGGGTCGAGGCGGAGGAACGCATCCGCCTGTTCAAGCTAGCCTGGGACGTCACCGGCACGCAGTTCGGCCAGCGCATGCTGCAATACGAGCGCTACTACGCGGGCGACCCGGTGCGCGTCGGCGCCGGCTACTACCTCGACCACGACGTCGCGCCGCTCATCGCCATGGTGCGGCGGGCGCTGGCTTCGGCCCTGACCTGATGTGGCCGTGTGCAACCACTTCAGAACCGTCATCGTGAGGTGCTCGGCGCATTCGAGGCATAGCCTCAAATATGCACTGCATGCGCCGAGCCTCGAACGATGAGCGGCCCGGGCCGTCGCCTCCTGAGGCTCTCGAAGGACGAGGCGCTCCGCTCGAAGAGAACGGAGCGCGCCTCAGGGTGACGGTTCATAGGTTGTTGTTGTTCATTCGAACCGTTTCGTTCCAGCCAGCGCCCCCAGCGCCGCCTCGGCGACGATGCGGTCCTGCTCGCCCGTGCCTGAGCCGACGCCGATGCCGCCCACCACGTGGCCGTCGATGATGATCGGCAGGCCGCCCGGCAGGTTGATGCGCTTGCCCTGGGTGGCGATCGCAAGCTTGAGATCGATGCCGGCCGCGATATTGCCGGTCGGCTCGCCGTAGGACGCCGCGGTCATCGCCTTCATCAGCGAGGAATCGATCGATTGCACGAAGGCGCCGTCCATGCGGGCGAAGGCGAGCAGGTGCCCGCCCGCATCGACGATCGAGATGCACTCGGGCACGCCGATCTCCTCGGCCTTGGCGATGGCCGCACTGAGAAGCTTCAGTGCTCCTTCGACCGTGAGCTTCAGCGACGGAATCGTATCGGACATGTGATTCACCCCCCGCGGCCGACCTGGTTGACGTGATAGCCGGCGACCTTCTGGTAGCGCTCGAAGATCGCCCGGAGCTCGTCCTGGCCGATGATGTCGTCGAGCCGCTCGAAGCGCTTGCCGCCGGTGCGCTGCTCCACCGTGTCGACGATGACGTTGGGCGGCGCCGTGCGGTTCTGCAGCACGATGCGGCTGGTTGCCGGCAGCCGCGCCGCCTCGTAGGCCTTCAGCGCGGCGATCGAGTCGCGCTCGCTCGCCAACAGGCGCGCGAGCGTTGCGGCATCGATGATCGCCTGGGCGCCGCCGTTGCCGCCCTGCGGATACATCGGGTGCGCCGCATCGCCGAGCAGCGTCACCCGGCCGAACGTCCACTGCGCGAGCGGATCGCGGTCGACCATCGGATAGGACAGGATCTGGTCGGCGTTGCGGATCATCCGGGCGACGTCGAGCCAGTCGAACGTCCAGTCCTGGTACACCGGATAGAAGTCTTCGAGCCGCCCCGGCTTGTTCCAGTCGACCGGCACTGCGACCTCGCGCTCGATCTCGGCCACCCAGTTGACCAGCTGGTTTCCGGCCGCGTCGATCGCGTCGCGGATCGGATAGATGATCATGGTCGAGTGGCGCGCGCCGATGCGGGCGATGCTGCGGCCGGTCAGGTAGGGCGGTTGTAGCGTCACGCCGCGCCACAGGTTGGTGCCGCGATAGACGAACGGCCCTTCGCCGGGATGGAGTTGCGCCCGCACCGCCGAATGGATGCCGTCGCAGGCGATCAGCACGTCGCCCTGCTGCGCCGCCAGCGCGGTGCCGTCGTCCGCCACGAAGTGCGCGGTGACCCGATGCTGATCCTGTTCCACTCCGACGCAGCGGTGGCCGGTGATGAAGCTGTCCGCGCCGATCCGCTCGAGCGCGGCGGTGAGCAGCACCTCGTGCAGGTCGGCGCGATGGATCGAGAAATGCGGCCATTGGTGCCCGGCCGCACGCCCCCACGGCTCGCGATAGACGAACTGCCCGTGCCGGGTGAAGAACGCATAGTCCTGCGGCTGGCAGGCGCGGAGGCTGAGCGCCTCCTCCAGCCCCAGCGCGCTCAGCTCCTTCACGGCGTGCGGCCCGAGATTGATGCCGACGCCGAGTGGACGGATCTCGGGGGCCGCCTCGAGCACGTGGATGCGGCGTGCAGTCCCGGTCGCATGCAGCGCCAGCGCCAGCGTCAGCCCGCCGATGCCCCCGCCGATGATCAGGATTTCCATTCGACAGCGCTCCGCCTGCGCTCTATTGCGTCTACCGGCGTCGCCTATTGGGGGCTTCGTCCGAAATGCTGCCTCTCGTCTCCCCTCCCCCCGCGCGCTCTTGCGCGTGGCGGGGAGGGGTTGGGGGTGGGGGGCTCTTCACATTCTGAGATTCGGGTGAAACGCATGATCATCGACGTCTTCAATCATTTCATACCACAGGCCTATTTCAACCGCATGGGCGAATGGCTGTCGGGCCATCCCGTGCTCACCGCATTTCCGCGATTGCCGCCGCTCTACGACCTCGACGCCCGGTTGCGGCTGCTCGACGAGTTCGACGGGCTCACCCAGGTGCTCTCGCTCGCCAACCCGCCGATCGAGCTGCTCGGGCCTCCGTCCGCGACTCCGGCAATCGCGCGGCTCGCCAATGACGGGCTGGCCGAGACCTGCCGGAAGCATCCCGAACGCTTTCCGACCTTCATCGCGTCGATGCCGATGAACAACGTCGAGGCCTGCCTCGCCGAGATCGACCGCGCGACGCGCGAGCTTGGCGCGCGCGGCATCCAGGTGTTCACCAACGTCGCGGGCAAGCCACTCAGCGCGCCCGAGTTTCGTCCGATCTTCCGCCGCATGGCCGAGCTCGATCTGCCGGTGTGGATCCATCCGATGCGCGGCCCGCAGGCTCCCGATTATGCGAGCGAGCAGCAGTCGGAGGACGAGATCTGGTTCATGTTCGGCTGGCCGTACGAGACCACCGCCTGCATGACGCGGCTGATCTTCTCCGGCCTGCTCGACGAGCTGCCGGACCTGAAGATCATCAGTCATCACTATGGCGGCATGATCCCGTTCTTCGCCGGCAAGATAAAGCTCGGCTTCGCGCAGATCTTCTTCGGCGCGCCGGACCGCAACCCGGTCGCCGAGAAGGCCGGCCTGAAACAGCAGCCGATCGCCTATTTCAGGAAGCTCTATGCCGACACCGCGGTGAGCGGGGAGGGCGGCGCCACTCGCTGCGGCCTCGATTTCTTCGGCCCTGAGCGCTCGTTGTTCGCCACCGACGCGCCGTTCGACGCCGAGCAGGGCCGCGGCCTGATCCGCGAGACCATCCGGGCCGTTCGCGACCTGGAGATCTCGCAGGAGGATCGCGAACGCATTTTCTGGAAGAACGCGAAGGCTCTGCTGAAACTGTGACTTTGAACCGTCATCCTGAGGTGGCCGCGCGCTCACCTCGGATTCATCAAGCTCGGAGGTTGACGCGCGGCCCTCGTCCTTCGAGAACCTCAGGAGATGATCGGCCCGGGCCGTCCCCTTCGAGGCTCGCTTCGCTCGCGCCTCAGGGTGACGGTGACAGGATCACTTCTGGCACGCCGGACAAAAGAACGTCGACCGCCCGCCCTGCACGATCCGCCGGATCGTGCCGCCGCAGCCGCGCGTGGGGCAGGGCTTCCCCTCGCGGTCGTAGACGCGGAAATTGTGCTGGAAGTCGCCGAGCTCGCCGTCGGTGCGGCGGTGGTCGCGCAGCGACGAGCCGCCCGCCTTGATGGCGTCGTTGAGCACGTCGCGGATCGCCGCCACCAGGATCTCGGCGCGCGGCGTCGGCTTGCCGGATTTCATGGCGAGCGTCGCGGCGGAGCGCCTGGGCGACAGATGCGCGCGGTGCAGCGCCTCGCACACGTAGATGTTGCCGAGCCCCGCCACCACCTTCTGATCCGACAGGGCGGCCTTGAGGCTGGTCTTCTTGCCGCGGCAGGCCTGCGCCAGCATGGCGGCGTCGAATTGATTGCCCAGCGGCTCCGGCCCGACCTCCCGCATCAGCGGATGCTCGGCGAGCTCGGCCCGCGGGGTGAGCAGCATCAGCCCGAACCGCCGCGGATCGTTGAACGTGATGGTCGCCCCTGACGACATGTGGAACACCACGTGATCGTGCGCGCGTGCCGTCGAGCGCTCGTGATAGTAGGCGCCGGGCGAGCGCTCCGCGCTTGCGCTCGCGACGCGGAACGAGCCCGACATGCCGAGGTGCATCATCAGCACCTCGCCGGAGGAGAGATCGGCGAGCAGGTATTTGGCCCGCCGCCCGAGCCCGGTGACGGTCTTTCCCTCGAGCCGCCTGACGAAATCCTTCGGCAGCGGCCGGCGCAGGTCCGGCCGGTTGAGGTCGACCTTGACGAACCGCGCGCCTTCCATCGCCGGCTGCAGGCCGCGCCGCACGGTTTCCACCTCGGGAAGCTCGGGCATTCTGATTTACCTCGAGGGAGCATTTTCCGGAAAAGTGGAACCCGGTTTTCCGAAAGAAAATGCGACAAAGATCAAATCTCCGCGACACATAGCGCCCCGTCGCCCGGCGCGCTATGGTGCCAGCCCCGTACTGCCTCTCAACCGTCATCCTGAGGTGCTCGGCGCGCAGCTCGGGAGGACTCGACATCGGCACTGCCTGCGCCGAGCCTCGAAGGATGAGCGGCCCGGGCCCTTCGAGGCGCTCCCCTCAAGCGAGGGGAGCGCACCTCAGGGTGACGACGACCGAGGATGTGAATGCCCGACCCATCCACCCATTTCGGTTTCCGCCAAGTGCCGCTCGACGAGAAGCAGGCGCTGGTCGACGACGTGTTCCACAGCGTCGCCCGCCGCTACGACCTGATGAACGACCTGATGACCGCCGGCCTGCATCGCGCCTGGAAGGACGATCTCGTCACCGCGGTCAATCCGCCGAAAAGCGCGACGCCGTTTCATCTCCTCGACGTCGCCGGCGGCACCGGCGACATCGCGTTCCGCGTCGTCGACGCGGGCGGCTCCGGCACGCGCGCGACCGTCTGCGACATCAATCCCCACATGCTCGCGGTCGGCCGCGAGCGGGCGCTTGAGCGCGGCTGTGCCGAGGCGATCGCTTTCGTAGAGGCCAATGCCGAGGCGCTGCCGCTCGCGGACCGCAGCCACGACGCCTATTCGATCGCCTTCGGCATCCGCAACGTCCCGCGCATCGAGCGCGCGCTCGCCGAGGCGCACCGGGTGCTGAAAGCGGGCGGCCGCTTCGTCTGCCTCGAGTTTTCCACCGTCGACGTGCCGGGGCTCGACACGCTCTATGACCTCTATTCCTTCAACGTCATCCCGACACTGGGCCGCATGGTGGCGGGCGACGCCGAGTCCTACCGCTACCTGGTCGAGTCGATCCGCCGCTTCCCGCGGCCGCAGGCGTTCGCCGCGATGATCGAGGCGGCCGGCTTCCGCCGCGTGTCGTTCCGTCTGATGAGCGGCGGCATCGTCGCGCTGCATTCCGGCTGGCGGCTGTGATCGGGGCGATCGGTCATCTGGTGCGCCTCGCCCGCGCGGGCTTCGTGTTCGCCCGCGAGGGTGTGCTGGCGCTGGCCGATCCCTTGCCCCTGCCGCCGTCGGCGCGTCTCGGCCTGCGGCTCGCGCGCCTGATCGAGCGGCCGACCGGCGCCGGGGCAGCGGCGCGCCTGTCGGCGGCGTTGACCCGGCTCGGGCCGAGCTATGTGAAGCTCGGGCAGTTCCTGGCGACCCGCCCCGACGTGGTCGGCACCGCGCTCGCGCGCGATCTCGAGAGCCTGCAGGACAAGATGGCGCCGTTTCCGCAAGGTCAGGCGGAAGCCGTGGTGGCGGCGGCGCTCGGCCGGCCGCTCTCCAGGGTGTTCGCGACCTTCGGCCCCCCGGTTGCGGCCGCCTCGATCGCCCAGGTGCACCGTGCCGAGATGGCGACCCCGGAGGGGTCGCTCGCCGTGGCCGACGGCCGCAAGGCCGTCGCCGTGAAGGTGCTGCGCCCGGGCGTCGAGCGCCGGTTGCGCACCGATCTCGTCACCATGGATTTCGCCGCGCGAAACGCCGAGCGCCACTCGGCCGAGGCGCGCCGGCTGCGCATGGTCGAGGCGGTCGACACGCTCCGCCGCAGCGTCGCCATGGAGATGGATTTCCGCCTGGAGGCGGCGGCGATCTCCGAGATGGCGGAGAACACGCGCGACGACGCCGATTTCCGCGTGCCGGCGGTCGACTGGGACCTCACCGCCAAGGAGGTGCTCGTCCTCGAATGGGTCGAGGGCACCCCGCTGTCCAACCGCGCCGCGCTCGAGGAGAAGGGTTTCGACCTGCCGCATCTCGCGCACATCCTGATGCAGTCGTTCCTGCGCCATGCGATGCGCGATGGCTTCTTCCACGCCGACATGCACCCGGGGAATTTCTTCGTCGACGACCTCGGCCGGCTGATCGCGGTCGATTTCGGCATCATGGGGCGGCTGACGCCCAAGGAGCGCCGATTCCTGGCGGAGATCCTGTACGGCTTCATCACCCGCGACTATCACCGCACCGCGGAGGTGCATTTCGAGGCCGGCTACGTGCCGCGCCACCATTCGGTCGCGAGCTTCGCCCAGGCGATCCGCGCCATCGGCGAGCCGATCCACAGCCGCACCGCCGAAGAGATCTCGATGGCGAAGCTGCTCACGCTTCTGTTCGAGGTCACCGGCCTGTTCGACATGCGGACGCGGCCCGAGCTCCTGCTGCTGCAGAAGACCATGGTGGTGGTCGAGGGCGTGGCACGCAGCCTCGATCCGAAGCTCGACATGTGGGCGGTGGCCGAGCCGGTGGTGCGCCAGTGGATCGAGCGCAACCTCGGCCCCGCCGGCCGCCTCGAGGACGCGACCGCCGGCACCCTCGAGATCGGCAAGTTTTTGGGCGGCCTGCCGGCCTTGCTGACGCGTGCGGGCGATCTTGCCGACCAGCTCGACGCCATCACCCGCAACGGCCTCGTGCTCGCCCCCGAGACGGTCGCGGCCATCGGCGCCGCCGAGGCGCGCCGCAGCCGCTGGATGACCGCGGCGCTGTGGGTCATCGCGCTCGGGGTGGCGTGGTTCGTCTGGCTGGTGTGGCGCGCGATGTGAGGGGACGATCGCGCTTCAATTCTGTTGTTGCCCGATATCCGCCGCATCGGGAATCCTCAGGCGTATTCCCTGGTCATCGCCCTCTTCGGGACGGACGAAGGCATTGGTGCGCGTCAATACCGCGAGGGCGGTCTTCAGGTCGTCCCAAGGCACCGCCGCCACGTACCGCTGTGCAAAGACGAGCGTCCTGATGATCGGCTCGGGCCAGGCATTGGCGCTCAATGACCGCAGCGCCGCCAGATAGTTCGAGCGGTAGATGATGGGAATGAGCACCCGCACCTGGTTGGCCGCCGCGAGCTCGGCGTTCATCATGACGCGCGCGATGCGGCCGTTGCCGTCGACGAAAGGGTGGACGTCGGAGACCAGGAACATCATGAAGATCGCGCGATGCAGGGGCTCAGCGAGGCGCCGGTAGATGCCGAAGCCCTCGCTCAATGTCCCGCGCACATCCTCCGGTGCGACGAACACCATGGTGCCGAACTGGTTGGGATGCTCCTTGAACTCCCCAGGCGCCGCGTCCGGCCGCCCCGCCATGATCGTACGGTGCCGATACCGCAGCAGGTCGAGGAAGGAAGCGGGCGACTGGGGGAGGCGGCTCATTTCGCCTGGATCGGAGACGAGGCGGAATGTGCCGAGAACGTCATGGGCATCGGCCGGCCGGTTGCGCGGGATCAGACCGTCGAAAACGATCGCTCGCGCTTCGTCGACGGCGAATTCGGTCCCCTCGATGAAATTGGAGAAATACGCCTCGAAGAACGCCTGGTTGACCGCGGCCTGCCCGTGCGGCTGAAACAGACGCACGGGTTCGGGCGGAAACCGGCGCAGTGCATCGTGCAGCCTTTCGAACATTTCGACGCGGCGCGGATCGAACGGAGCACCGCTCGCCCGCGCCTTGGCGCTGGGCGCCGACAATCGTGTCTCGCGGGTGCCGAGCAGCGCACCGATGATGGCGTCGAGCGCGGCGGCCGCCTCGTTCGCCTCGAGCTTGGGCGCGAGCGCCTTGATCTGATCGCGCAAGGCATTCAGCCGCTCCTCGCCGCTGTTGCGCAGGAAGCGATCGAGCCAGGTTTCGATCTGGCTGCGCTTGAGCGTTCTTGCGGCACCAGAGCGTGCGCGCGAAGGACGCATGTTTTCCAGGAGCGCCCGCGCCGTGGATGCGCAATAGAGACTGTCGCGCAGCTTGAAATCATCCGGAAACGGAGGTTGGCCGCGCCGGGCGCGCAATACAATTCCCGGCAAGCCGATCTTGCCTCCCTTCTGGGCGACGAGAAAGACGGAGCCGTCCGGCGCGGGAGCAAGCTCGAGCGCGGTGCGGTCGGCAACGAGCCCGCCCGGAAAAAAGCCTTGCACGATGTCCCACAGATGGCGGCGCACCAGCGACGCAGGCTCCTCGGTGAGGTTCGTGGTATAGAGCCGGGAACCAAGCTTGCGCAGTCTTCCGGCAGCCACGGCACGCGAGACCGGCACCGACACGGCGGCTGTCGACACCAAGATTTCAGGTGCATCGTCGAGTGAAAACCGGGCCACTTAGGCGATCCTCCGGCCCTCATATAGCAAACATTATCGAGTTAACGGTAGAGAATTGATAATTATTTGCAGTTAACAGAGCGTTCGACAGTCGCGCCGTGAGACGCCTGTCAGCGCGCTCATCGACCCGTTTCAAGCCATGCGAGCGCCTGATCCTTGCCCGCGAAATCGAAATGCCTGACGTCTGGGTGAACCAGGTGATTGGCGATGCGCGGCATGATCCTCAGGAACGCGCTGTCGGTTACGGCGGCGATGCGTTCAATCTGTCGATGGTGAGAGACGACGAACCGGAGATGCGCCGCAAATGCTCCGAAGCTCGTCCAGCCGGGGAACGACTTCGCACAGATCATGATGCCGGCGAGCTTTCCGTTCGACGCAATGAATGGATCGATCTCTTTCGCGAGTCGCTCGAAGTCCGCTTTCTCGAGCGGGCCATTAGGGGTGATGACGGCGATGCTTTGGGCGGGCAGCAATTCGATGTGAAGCATGGAGAGTCGTCCCTTGACCCGTCCGGAATTCCGACCCCGGCACGATATGACAGGGGCACATTCATTGCCAACCAAAATGGACGAGCTCGTGATGCGCACAGGGTGGGTGCACCCGCCATCGACAGCGCACGGCCGCCTGCCGCGCGATAAATAGTCCGGTGGGCTTGAACGGCCCGCGCGACGGATTCGCACGTGCAAATGCCGCGGACGGCCCGTGTGCCGTTACCAACCGTGGCGGTTGTCCTCATCGGCGTTTGCGCAATAATGCCTTTTGCCTGACGACGGCTGCGTGAAGCGCGCAAGACGCGCCAGCGCTCGAGGAGCCTTGATGATGCGCCCGAACACCATTCGCGTCGCCACGTTCGCCGGGCCGGGTGCGCCGCCGGTGATGCAGACGGTGCCGTGGCCGGACGTGCCGAGAAAGGCCGCGCTGATCAAGATCGGCGCCTGCGGCGTCTGCGGTACCGACCAGCACATCCTCAAAGGTCACTGGCCGAAACCGCTGCCGTGGCCGTTCACGCTCGGCCACGAGCTCGGCGGCGTGATCGTCGAGGCAGGCGCGGATTTCACCGAGGACTTCATGGGCAAGCCGCTCGGCGTCGGATCGAAGGTGATGATCCCGCCGCTCAACCCGTGCGGCCGCTGCCACTACTGCGTCCACTATCCCGAGCACGCCAACAAGTGCCTGACGCCGGTCTATTACGGGCGCTATCTCGGCTTCGACAAGCCGCCGCACCTGTGGGGCGGATGGGCCGAATACGTCTATGCCGACCTCGACGAGCTGCCCGGCACGAAGGTCTACAAGCTGCCCGACGATATGAGCCTGCGTCTCGGCTCGCTCTCCGAGCCGCTGACCTCCTGCATCCGCGCCTTCAATCGTGCGATTCGCGCCGGTGGGTTCACCTGGGGCGACACCGTCGTCATCCAGGGCTCCGGCCCGATCGGGATCCTCGCAGTGGCAGCCGCGCAGGAGATGGGCGCCGGTCGCGTCATCTGCGTCGGCGCTCCGGAGACGCCGCGGCTTGCGCTCGCGCGCAAATTCGGGGCGCAGGCGACGGTGAACATCGAAGAGCACGCCACGCCGGCCGCGCGCATCAAGGCGGTGCGTGATCTCGTCGGCGGTTTCGGCGCCGATCTGGTGATGGACTGCACCGGCCATCCGAGCGCGGGGCCGGAAGGCATCGAGTTCCTGCGCGACGGCGGCTGCTATGTCGAGATGGGGCAGTTCACCGACGCCGGCGCGATCGAGACCAACTGGCACCGCATCTGTACCAAGGACATCTGCGTCCTCGGCTCGTGGGGATTTACCGGCAACGACCTGCCGCTTGGTGTCGACATGCTCTATCGCACGCGCGGAAAGTATCCGTGGCTGGAGATGCAGACGCTCTACCCGTTCTCCGAGGACGGCATTGCGCGCGCCGTCGCCGACGCGATGGCGATGAAGACGGTGAAGTCGACGATCGTGCCCTGGCCGGAGCTGGTATGAGGGCGTCGACTGAATGAGGCCCGCGCGCCCGAACGGGCCGCGACCGCCAGCCGCAGCACGGCCGCTCGATAGGCGGATTGCATTGGCGTTCGGGCACTGTGGCATTCAGTAAGGCCGCGCTGGAACACCAGGCGGGGCAGTTCGTTGTTTTTCGTCCCGCACGGCTGCGGCTGCGGCGATCTTGCCGTCGGCGGCGCCTTGCGAGGCAAGTCCTGCCCAATCGATGTGCAGGTGAATCGGCAGCATCGACCAAGCAGGCGCAAGATCGAACAAGAACCAGCAAGCAGGGCATGCGACAAGCGGCCCCCTTCGACCAAGCGGGAGAATCATATGGCGCGAACGAGTACGGCGGCGCGGCCGGCGAGAGAGAGCATCGCGGCGCCGGACAAGGTTCCGGTTTCGCTCACCGTCAACGGCGTCGCACGGCAGCTCAACCTCGCGCCGTGGACGACCCTCCTCGATGCGCTGCGCGACCATCTCGACCTCACCGGCACGAAAAAGGGCTGCGATCATGGCCAGTGCGGCGCCTGCACGGTCCTGGTGGACGGCCGGCGCGTGAATTCGTGCCTGACGCTCGCCGTCATGAAGGAGGGCGCCGAGGTCACCACCATCGAAGGCCTGGCGGTGGACGGCGCGCTGCATCCGCTGCAGCAGGCGTTCATTGACCACGACGCATTCCAGTGCGGCTACTGCACGCCGGGCCAGATCTGCTCGGCAGCGGGGCTGCTGGCCGAAGGCAAGGCGAAAACCGACGACGAGATCCGCGAGCTGATGAGCGGCAACATCTGCCGCTGCGGGGCCTATCCCAACATCCTCGCGGCGATCCGGCAGGCGATGGGTGCGTCATGATCAATTTCCAGTACTTCAGAGCGAACGACGTTGCCGACGCGGTGCGTCGGATCGCCGCCGACCCGGCCGCGAAATTCATCGCGGGCGGCACCAACCTGGTCGACCTGATGAAGGAGGATGTCGAGCGCCCGACGCGGCTGATCGACATCTCGCGCCTGCCCCTGCGGAAGGTCGAGGAGACCGCGGCCGGGGGCCTTCTTATCGGCGCGCTCGTGCCGAACTCCGATCTCGCCTGGCACCCGCTGGTGGAGCGGCGCTATCCGGTGCTCGCCAGCGCGATCCTCGCCGGCGCCTCGCAGCAGCTGCGCAACATGGCATCGACCGGCGGCAACCTGCTGCAGCGCACGCGTTGCCCGTACTTCTACGATACCGCAACGCCGTGCAACAAGCGCGAGCCCGGCAGCGGCTGCTCCGCCATCGAGGGGCTCAACCGCACCCACGCGATCCTCGGCACCAGCGAGGCCTGCATCGCCACGCACCCGTCCGACATGTGCGTGGCGCTCAGGCTGCTTGGGGCGACGGTCCATGTGACGGGCGGAGCTGGCGAGCGCGCCATCCCGTTTGCCGACTTCCACCGGCTGCCCGGCGATACGCCGCAACGCGACACCAATCTGGCACCCGACGAGATCGTCACGGCCGTGGAGCTGCCGGCGCAGGGCTTCGCCGCGAACTACACCTACCTGAAGATTCGCGACCGCCTGTCCTACGCGTTTGCGCTCGTGTCGGTCGCCGTCGGACTCATCCTCGACGGCGGCAGGATCCGGGAGGTGCGGTTTGCGCTCGGCGGCGTCGCCCACAAGCCGTGGCGCGACGAGGCCGCCGAAGCAAGTCTGCGCGGGCAGGCGCCGGACGCGGATAACTTCCGGCGCGCTGCCGACCTCCTGCTGCGCGACGCCAAGGGCTTCGCGCACAACCGCTTCAAGATCGATCTGGCGCGTCGCGCCATCGTCCGCGCGCTGACGCAGGCGGCGCGCGGCACGCCGCAGTCGCAGGCGAACAAGAAGATCGTGTGACGGAGGGGATCATGTCGACGGACCTCAGTCGCCGCACCGTCCTGGGCGGCGCGGTCGCCCTCGGGGCCGTTGGATATGGTCACCGTACGGGTCACGCCGCAGCCGCAGTCCAACCGAGCGATCCTGGGAGCAAGCCCATCATGTCCTTTATCGGCACCCCGACCTCCCGCGTCGACGGCCGCGCCAAGGTCACCGGCGCCGCGAAATACGCCGCCGAGTTCAACGATCCCGGCGTCGCGCACGGCAGCGTCGTCGCCTCGACCATCGCCAAGGGACGTATCGTGCGGATCGATACGTCCGAAGCGTTGCGTGTCAACGGCGTGATCGAGGTGCTGACGCATGAAAACCGGCCACGCATGGCCGACACGGACGCCGCCTGGAAGGACGACGTGGCGCCGGAGGGCTCGCCGTTCCGGCCGCTCTACGACGACAGGATCCGGTTCAGCGGGCAGCCGATCGCGCTGGTGCTTGCCGAGGAGCCGGAGGTTGCGCATTTCGCGGCATCGCTGGTCCGCGTGGAATATGCCGAGGAAGCGCACGTCACGGACCTCCATCGCCGGCGCGAGGAGGCCTTCCGCTTGCAGCCCCCGGCGAACCCGGCCGAGAACCCGTTCGCCCCGCCACCGCCGCGCGGTGCGGCCGAAAAAGCCTTCTCTGCTGCCCGCGTCCGTCACCAAGGCGAGTACTATGTGCCGATCGAGCACCACAACCCGATGGAATTGTTTGCCTCGACGGTGATCTTCGAAAAGGACGGCAAGCTCACGATCTACGACAAGACCCAGGGCGTGCAGAACGTGCAGCGCTATGTCTGCGGCGCGCTCGAGATGAAGCCGGACGAGGTACGCGTCATGTCGCCCTTCATGGGCGGCGGGTTCGGCTCCGGGCTGCGCCCGCAGTTTCAGGTGGTCCTTGCCGCATTGGCGGCGCGCGCGCTCAAGCGTTCGGTGCGTCTCGTGCTGACCCGTCAACAGATGTACGTCGTCGGCTATCGGCCCGCCATGATCCAGCAGATCCAGCTGGGTGCCAACGAGGGTGGAACGCTCGACGCGATCGCGCACGAAGCGGTTACCGTGACGTCGCAGTACGAGACCTTCCATCGGCAGGAGACCGGTTGGTCCGGCCTGCTGTACAAATCCGCCAACGCCAAATACACGCATAAGCTTGCGCGGCTCGATCTGCCGACGTCATGCGACATGCGTGCGCCGAGCGCGGCGACCGGCGTCTACGCGCTCGAAGCGGCGATGGACGAGCTCGCCGTCGCGCTCAAGATCGATCCGCTCGAGTTGCGTTTGCGGTGCTACTCGGACCGCGACCAGATCACCGACCGGCCGTACAGCAGCAAGAGCCTGCGCGAATGCTACCGCCAGGGCGCGGAAGCGTTCGGCTGGGCGAAGCGCAATCCCGAGCCGCGTTCGATGCGCGACGGCAGCGAGCTGGTCGGCTGGGGCATGGCGACCGGCATCTGGGAAGCCTTGCAGGTGCCGATCGCGGTGCGCATCGTCCTGACCGCCAACGGCCATGTGGAAGTCGCCTGCGCCACCTCGGATATCGGCACAGGAACGTACACGATCATGACGCAGGTCGCCGCCGACATGCTCGGCGTGCCGCTGGAAAGCGTGACCGCCAAGCTCGGCGATTCGACGCTGCCGCAATCGCCCGTCGAAGGCGGATCGTGGATTGCCGCTTCGATCGCCAACGGGATCGTGACGACCTCAGGCGCGATCCGGGGCGAGCTGTTGCGCCTGGCGAAGGCCATGCCGGGCTCCCCGCTTGCTGACACGACGAATGAAGACGTGCTTCTTGCGGATGGCCGCATCGTCAGCCGGCACGATGCGTCGCGTGGCGTGTCGATCGCGGAGGCGATGCGGCAGGGCGGTGTCGATCGCATCGAGCAGGAGAAGACGACCGAGTTTCCCGACGACGGCAAGCGTGCGCACAACACCCATTCTGCCGTCTTCGCCGAGGTGAAGGTCGACGAGCAGCTCGGCATCGTCCGCGTCACCCGCGTGGTCAGCGCGGTCGCGGCAGGGCGCATCCTCAACACCAAGACCGCGCGCAGCCAGATCATGGGCGGCGTCGTGTGGGGCATCGGCATGGCACTGCACGAAGAGACCCTGGTCGATCACAAGTTCGGTCGCGTCATGAACGCCAACATCGCCGAGTATCACGTCCCGGTGCATGCGGACGTGCACGACGTCGAGGTCATCTTCGTCGCGGAGCCGGACGACACCATCAACCCGCTCGGCATCAAGGGTGTGGGCGAGATCGGCATCGTCGGCGTCGCGGCGGCCATCGCCAACGCGGTCTATCACGCAACCGGCAGGCGCGTGCGCGACCTGCCGATCACCCTCGACAAGCTGCAGGCGTGATCGGTCTCGGTCACCGGTTCGCGCCGGCCGAGCCTGACTCGCCATCGACGGGCGGGCGGAGATCGCTCCCGGCATGTTACGCTGCGATCACCTTGCTCCCGCGCATTCGGCGTGTTGCAAGGTCCGTCGCAGTTTCGTTTTCACCCAGGAATTCGAGCGTGTGTTTCGCGAACTGCTCGGGATACTGGAACAAGAACCCATGTCCCGAGTCCGGATAGACGATCAGAAGGCCATGCCGCAGGCGCTGAGCCATGAGGAAGGAATTGAGCGTGGGAATCATCACGTCATTGCTGCCGTTGGCCACAAGGACGGGTTGCCTTATTTCCCGCAGCCTCGGAAAGGCGGAGCCTTCTCCTTGTGACCACGCCTGAATGGCGGTCACTTGCGCCTCGATGCCGACTTGCGGCACGGGTGGCTCGCGGTCCGGACCCCGCAGATGCAGGCGTTCCCAGTAGCGTTCGGCGGCCGCCCGACTTCGCTCGGACGGGCTGAAGAACAGGTACAGAAACTCCTCGAGGCCGAGAACGGGACGCCCCGAGACTTCTCGCACTTTCGGGGCAGCCGACTGGATGCCCTCGCCGCCGCCGGGTCCGGTTCCGGCGAGAACGAGCTTCCTGACAAGTCGAGGATGGTCGAGAGTAACGATCTGGGCCACGTAACCGCCCATCGAGAAGCCGAGCAGGTCGATAGTCTCGAAGCCCATGACGGTGACGAACTGCGCTGCCCGATCCGCCATTTGCTTGATGCTGGGCGGCACCGAGCCCGTCGAGAGGCCCACGCCCGCGTTGTCGAAGAGCACGACATGGCGTTCCTTGGCGAGCGCGTCGATGAGCGCGGGGTCCCAATCGTCCATCGTTCCGCGAAAGCGGTGGCAAAGCACGAGGGGCGTCCCTCCTTTCGGCCCCATCTCGCGATAGGCGTACCGGACCTCTTCAGCGTCGATGAATTTGGTCTCGGCGCTTACGGCAACACTGGCTCCCGACATGACGCTTGTGTCTCCTGGTATCATCGAGGCATCCGGTTCGGCGGCGGCACCAGAAAAACTCTGTTTCGCGCAAGAACATCCTGCGCGCTCGATCGATCTTGCGACGTTTGTGTTGAAGTTGCGTCAAAACATCAGGTGCCGACCCGCATGCGCCGATGGCAATGCAAACGACCTGGTTCGTTGCTGGAAGCTTTTGTGCGGCTGCTTGTATCCCGAGGCAATTCTTGTGGACAACCGAAGGGTATTCCCGCAGGAAGAGCCGTTAGTCTCACCGCATCGCTATCCGTTGCGCGTCCGTAGCCCCAACTCTGTCGGCGAGATCTTCAACCGCGACGAAGCCGCCCAGGATCCCAATCTTTATGCCAAAAGCCCAGCACCGGGAGTGGACCGGCTGCCGTGGCGCTGTCGCCGAGCCGCCCAGGAGACGAGTACCGCGATCATCACGAGTTTCGCGAGGACGTCCAGCATTCTGGCGAGCATGCCGTCTTCTCCATAGCCCACCTGTCTTCCGACGGTCATGTGCCGGATGCACATGATCTTGACGCGCTCCTCGTTTGCCAGCTCTCGCCCGATGGAGGTTTCAGCAATGAAGGCTTGACCGCGCATCGCGCACATGGCCGGCATTGCGAATTCCTCCGGGACTTGAATGACGTGCATTGCGTTTGTGCGGTCGCACGCGCGAAGATCGGGCGTGACTGTGAGCGAGCAGACGAGGACAAGAGCGGTGAGCATGTTGATGCATCGGATCGCATAAGGGCGGTTTCAGCCCCACCCTTCTACTTGGTCGTCTTCGTATGCTTCATCATCGCGGGGTCGACTAAGAGGTCGTTAGCTGGCGTCGAATGGTGCCCGCGCAGGCCCCTCGCAACCTCGGTTCGAACGTGCCGCGGCCGGCGAGTGCGAGACCGATCACCCTCGACAAGCTGCAGCGGTGACCGGCCTGGGCGCCCGCCACCCCAGTTTTTCTGAAAATCGGACATTTTTTTATTGACCCTGGTCCTCGAATAGGAATAAGTACCGACATCCCGGCTCGGTGAGGGCGCCTTCCGGAAGGTATGCCAGGGCGGAGCGGGGAGCGGCGCCTGCGGGC
Organism: uncultured Alphaproteobacteria bacterium; assembly: GCA_963777755.1. Lineage (GTDB taxonomy): Bacteria > Pseudomonadota > Alphaproteobacteria > Rhizobiales > Xanthobacteraceae > DATFWC01. The sequence goes on along the minus strand of CAVZSC010000030.1, from coordinate 68,761 downwards.
GGGCCTTACCAGTCCGCGCTCGGGCGACCTCGGGATCCCGCCACCCGGCACCAGGACCGGGGCGGATGCTTCAGGAGTGAGGCGTCGGGCCCGATGAGTCGTAACACGCCGCGGTGGAGCGCCGAGAGGCGAGCGCCCCTACGTCACTGGGGCGCGGGTGACGCCTCGCAAGCGTCCCCGGCGTGCCGCGTCATGGCACGCCAACGGCGCGGCTCGCAACCGCGCCTGCGTCTCTCGGCGCTCCGCCCCCTCACGGGGGCGAAGAAAGGAAAGCGTAGCCCGGATGAAATCCGGGGAGGCCTCGCCAGCGGCACGGCCGCCCCGCATTCCATGCGGGCTACGAGGAAGAAACGCAAAGCCCGGTCCGAAACGGTGATGCGACGAGGTCGCCACCGCCGGGGCAGGCGGAGCGTTGGCTGTTTGACATCGTGAATAGGATTGTGCGGGAATCGCCCTTGATCGCGCGCCCCCCGCCGTGACACGAGAGGGATCATGACGTCCGCGCTCGACAGCAAACGCATCCTCCTGGTGATCGGCGGCGGTATCGCGGCCTACAAGTGCCTCGACCTGGTCCGCCGGCTCAAGGAGCGCGGCGCGCGCGTGCGCGTGGTGTTGAGCGAGGCGGCGCAGCATTTCGTCACCCCGCTGTCGGTCGGGGCGATCGCCGGCGAGCGCGCCTACACGGATCTGTTCGATCTCTCGAGCGAGTTCGACGTCGGCCATATCCGCCTCGCGCGCGACTGCGACCTCGTCGTGGTGGCGCCGGCGACCGCCGATCTGATGGCCAAGATGGCGCACGGTCTCGCCGACGACCTCGCCTCCACGGTACTGCTTGCGACCGACCGCAGGGTGCTGCTCGCGCCGGCCATGAATCCGCGGATGTGGGACCACGCGGCGACGCAGCGCAACCGCGCCGTGCTCATCGCCGATGGCGTCACGATGGTCGGCCCCAATCCCGGTGAGATGGCGGAAGCGGGCGAAGCCGGCGTCGGCCGCATGGCCGAGCCCGCCGAGATTGTTGCAGCGGTGGACGAGCTTTTGCTCGAAACTGCGGTCGTCAAAGTGCTGGCGGGCAGGCGCATCGTCGTCACCTCGGGGCCGACGCACGAGCCGATCGACCCGGTGCGCTACATCGCCAACCGCTCGTCGGGCAAGCAGGGCCACGCGATCGCGCGGGCGGCTGCGGCTGCGGGCGCCGCGGTCACGTTGGTGTCGGGGCCGGTCGCGGTACCCGATCCGCCCGGCGTCACCATGGTGAAGGTCGAGACGGCGCGCGAGATGCACCAGGCGGTCGAGACGGCGCTGCCCGCCGACGTCGCCGTTTTCGCCGCCGCGGTCGCCGATTGGCGCGTTGCTGCGCCCGGCCAGAGCAAACTGAAGAAGAACGGCGGCCATACGCCGGCCCTCTCCCTGGTGGAGAACCCCGATATCCTGGCGAGCGTCGCCCGGCGCAACACGCTGCGGCCGCGGCTGGTGATCGGCTTTGCGGCGGAGACCGACCGCGTCGTCGCCCATGCGCAGGAGAAGCTCGCCCGCAAGGGTTGCGACTGGATTGTCGCCAACGATGTATCGCCCCAGAGCGGCGTCATGGGCGGCGATCGCAACAGCGTGCACCTCGTCACCGCCGCCGGCGTCGAAGCGTGGCCCACCCAGACCAAGGACGAGGTTGCCCGTATGCTGGTCGCGCGCATCGCATCCGCCCTGGCCGAGCCTCGCTGATGCCGGACACCGCGCTGCAGGTGAGGCGCCTGCCGCATGCGGCAGATCTGCCATTGCCCGCGTATCAGAGCGAGCAGGCGGCCGGCCTCGACCTCATGGCCGCGGTTGACGCCGATACGCCGCTCGTGATTACCCCCGGACGCTGGGCCCCGGTGCCGACCGGGCTCGTCATCGCGCTGCCCGAGGGCACCGAAGGCCAGGTGCGGCCGCGCTCGGGCCTCGCGGCACGACACGGCGTCACCGTGCTCAATGCGCCCGGCACCATCGATGCCGATTATCGCGGCGAAGTACAGGTGCTGCTGGTCAATCTCGGCGCGGAACCGTTCACCGTCACCCGCGGCATGCGCATCGCCCAGCTGATCGTGGCCCCGGTGCTGCGTGCAAAGGTTGTCGATTCGTTCCACCTGTCAACAACTGGGCGAGGAAGCGGCGGTTTCGGTTCCACCGGCATTGCCGATCGGGATCGGCGGGAGTGAGCCACGCCACGGCGAGGCGTGCCGGAACCTTCTTGTGCTCCGTGCATTGGCAGTAATGCCACAGGCGCGTCATAAGCCTGATGATGGTTTGCCATGAGGCATGGGCAAACCAGTGAATTCTCTTGCGATGGAGTTGAGAGCCGGTGAACGTTTCGCCGGCAAAGCGAGACTAATTCTCTGGGGGGTTCACGCGTCACGTTAACCGCTCATCGCGATCAATCGAACCTGGTAGGGGGCTGTGCTGTGGACGAGAGGTCGACTGTACTATATTACCGGAATCGATTTGATTCGGTCGTGCCCATGTCGCTGTTGTCGCGCAAAGGTCTTCTCGCCATCACGGCCGTCGTCGACATCGCGGTTCATGCGCAGGCACGGCCGGTCTCGGCGAAGATGCTGGCGGCACGCAACACGCTGCCGCCGCGGCATCTCGAGCCGGTGCTGCAGGCGCTGGTGCGCGAAGGCATCCTGAAAGGCACCCGCGGGCCACGCGGCGGCTACGAGCTCGGCCGCGAGCGTGCTCGCATCACGGCTGAGGACATTCTGCGCGCCGCCCATAGCCTTGACGAACATGCCGATCCGGGCGTGCCCAACTCGGCCCTGCTCGGGGAGGTCGTCCTTCCCGCGGTCGCCCAGGCCGAGCGCGCGTTTGCGGCGGCGCTCGCCCGGATCAATGTCGACGAACTGGCGCAGCGGGCGAACGCGGCCGCCACCTGATCGTTCTTTGTAACGTTCCACTTCTACACCGCAACGGTCGCCGCGTCGTAGGCGAACAGCCAGTCGTAACGCTGCTTCACGCGCTCGGGCTGCCATTCGCGGGCAACGTACTCGCTGGCGCCGGCCGCATCCTTCAGGCGCGGATTGTGGAAGCGCGTCGCGTTCTCGGCCGATCCGTTGACGGCTCGTGCCGTCCTCTCCAGGCGGGCGGCTTCGTAGCGTCTGAGCGCCGTTGCGGGATCGTGCGCGTAGGCTTTCAGGCAGCGCGCGAGGATCAGGCCATCCTCCAGCGCCATGACGGCGCCCTGCGCCAAGAGCGGCAGCATCGGATGACAGGCGTCGCCCAACAGGGTGACCCGCCCCTTGGTCCACGCGGTCATCGGCGCGCGCACCATCAGCGCCCATTTGTATGGCACGTCGATCGCCTCGATGATGGCGTGAACGTCCGCGTGCCAGCCGCGGAAATCGTTGGCGAGCTCCTCGCGCGTGCCCGGCACGTTCCATGACTCGACCTGCCAGTCGCTGCGCTCGAGGATGCCGACGAAATTCATCAACTCGCCGCGGCGCAGCGGGTAATGCACCACGTGTCCGCCCGCGCCGACCCAATTGGTGCCGCAAGTGCGCGAGACCTGCGGCGGCAGCCGCTCGATCGGCACGACCCCGCGCCAGGCGATGCAGCCGGTGAAGTGCGGCGCGCCGGCGCCGAACAGGATCTCCCGCACCTTCGAGTGGACGCCGTCGGCGCCGATCGCGAGCGGCGCCTTCACCACCTCGCCGTTCTCGAACGACAGCGTGACGCCTGCGTCGTCCTGCACGAGCCCGACGCACCGCCGTCCGAGCCGCAGCGCCTCGGGCTTGAGGCGGCCGATGCCCTCGGCGAGAATCGCGTGCAGATCGCGCCGGTGCATCATCACATAGGGAAATCCATAGCGCTCGACCGAGACCGCGCCGAGGTCGAACAGCTTCCAGGTCTCGCCGGTGCTCCACAGCCGGATCTCCTTGGCCATCGGGACCCAACTGAGGCGCGCAACGTCCGCTTCGAGCCCGAGCGCGTAGAGGACCCGCGTCCCGTTGGCGCTGATCTGGACGCCGGCGCCGACTTCGCGGAGCTCGGGAGCCTGCTCGTAGACGTCGACGTCGAGGCCCTGGCGCAGCAGCGCGAGCGCCGCCGCGAGCCCGCCGATGCCGCCGCCGACGATGGCGATGTTGCCGAGCCTGGCCATATCAATGGATTATCGCGTTTGCCGGGACAGGGCACATTATATCCGCTCCGGCCTTCCGCCATCGTTCACGGTCTGGACTCTTACTTGTCCACAGGCCATGACGTTACAGTCGAACGATTCGCGGGCGGCTCGGCGGACCCTGCCCGCGTCACTGCCGGGTCTTTGCACGGCTCGGCGGCACCTAGCGCGGGCCGACCAGGGACATGGGCATGCCGGACGCGATCCGGGTTTCCGTGGGTGTGTTGCCCCGCCCGCGGCGGATGACCATTCGCGCCGCCGCGCTCTTCGTCGCGGGCACGGCCGCGAGCCGGGCGCTCGCCGAGGAAGGCGTCGCCGGCTCGCTCGGCGTGGCCTTCGTCGAGGCGGCGTTCGCGCTCGACCGCTACGAGATCGCCACGCTGGCGATGACGCTCGGCGTGATCTGCTTCGCGACTGTCACCGCGATCATGCTGGTGCGCACCCGCGTCCGCGCCGAACGCACCGACGCGGCCGCCCGCGCCGAGATCATGGGCCTCAAGGCCGAGGTCGACCGTGCCCGCGCCCTGCTCGTGTCCGAGCCGCAGGTGATCGTGGTGTGGCCGACCAGCGGCGAGGAGCCGGAGATCCTCGGTGACACGGCGCTCGTCACCGCCGCGCCGGTGGCGCGCCGCGCGCTCGCCTTCGGCACCTGGCTTGCTCCCGACAAGGCGCGTGCCCTGGACATCGCGGTCGAGACCCTGCGCAGCCGCGGCGAAGGTTTCGCCATGCCGCTGACGACGCTCGCCGGGCGTCATATCGAGGCGGAAGGGCGCGCCATCGGCAACCGCGCGGTGCTGCGCCTCAAGGATACGACGGGCGCGATGCGCGAGCTCGCCGAGCTCGGCGGGCGGCACGACAAGCTGTTGCGCGAGGTCGATACGCTGCAGTCGCTGATCGAGGCGTTGCCGTCGCCGATCTGGGCGCGCGACGCGCACGGGCGGCTGGTCTACGTCAACCCGGCCTATGTGCGCGCGGTCGAGGGCGGCGGCAGCGCCGAGACGATCGAGCGCGAGCTTGAGTTGCTCGACCGCACGGCGCGCGAGGACCTTGGCCGGGCGCGGGCGGTGGGTGAAAAGTTCACCGCCCGGCTGCCGGTCATCGTCGCGGGCACGCGCCGCATCCTCGACGTGCTGGAGACGCCGACGCGCGGCGGCGCCGGCGGCATCGGCATCGATGCGACCGAGGTGGAGGCGCTGCGCGGCGAGCTCGCCCGCATGGTCGACGCCCATCGCCGCATCCTCGACCAGCTCGCGGCCGCGGTCGCGATCTTCACGGCCGATCAGCGCCTCACCTTCTACAACAGCTCCTACCGCGCGCTGTGGGGACTGGAATCGAGCTTTCTCGACCAGGGACCGACCGACTCGGCCGTGCTCGATCAGCTGCGCGCGGCGCGCAAGCTGCCGGAGCAGGCGGACTTCCGCCAATGGAAGAACGAGCTGCAGGAAGCCTATCGGGCGCTCGAGCCGAAGGAGCATTGGTGGCACCTGCCGGACGGGCGCACGTTGCGCGTCGTCGCGACGCCGGAGCAGGACGGCGGCGTCACCTATCTGTTCGACGACGTCACCGAGCGGCTCAATCTCGAGCGGCGCTACGATGCGCTGATCCGGGTTCAGGGCGAGACGCTCGACAACCTGTCGGAAGCGGTCGCGGTGTTCGGCAGCGACGGACGCCTGCGCTTGTTCAATCCCGCCTTCGCCCGGCTGTGGAAGCTGTCGCCGGTGGCGCTCGGCGAGCATCCGCATGTCGAGGCGGTGATCGAGTGGTGCCGGCCCTTGCACGGCGAGGATCCGACCTGGGCCACGCTGCGCCTCGCCATCACCGGCATGGAGCGGCGCGAGCCGATGGCCGGGCGGCTCGAGCGCACCGATGGCAGCGTCGTCGATTGCGCCACCGTGCCGCTGCCCGACGGGGCGACGCTCGTCACCTTCCAGGATGTCACCGACACGGTCAATGTCGAGCGCGCCCTGCGCGAGCGCGCGCAGGCGCTCGAGGCGGCCGATAAGCTCAAGAACGATTTCGTGCAGCACGTGTCCTACGAGCTGCGCTCGCCGCTCACCAACATCATCGGCTTCGCGCAGCTGCTCGGCGACATGTCGACCGAGCCGCTGACCGAGAAGCAGCGCGAGTATCTCGGCTACATCACCGCGTCCAGTGCCGCGTTGCTCGCCATCATCAACGACATCCTCGATCTTGCCACCATCGATGCCGGCGCCATGACGCTCGATCTCGGCTCCGTCGACATCCGCAAGACCATGGAGGCCGCCGCCGAAGGCATCATGGACCGGCTCAAGGAGAACGACATCAGGCTGGACATCCAGGCCGCGCCTGATATCGGAACGCTGACCGCGGACGAACGCCGGGTGCGCCAGGTGCTGTACAATCTGTTGTCCAACGCGATCGGGTTCTCGCCTCCGGGCGGCACGGTGACGTTGTCGGCCGAGCGCCAGAACGGCGCGGTGAGATTTTCCGTCAGCGACAACGGGCCGGGCATCCCGACCGAGCTGCAGGAGCGCGTGTTCGATCCGTTCGAGACCCATACGATCGGCACGCGCCATCACGGCGTCGGCCTCGGCCTTTCGATCGTCAAGTCGCTGGTCCAATTGCACGGCGGCTCCGTGACGATCGACTCCAACGGCGGCCACGGCACGGCGGTCGCCTGCGTGTTCCCCCTCAACCGGGCGGCGTGATGATTGCCCAGGCATCGACCCGGCTTTCCGCCGCGCAGGCCCTGACGGTCGATCTCGGCGACGAGGAGGCGACGCGCAAGCTCGCCGGCGATGTCGGCGCCGTGCTGGCGCCCGGCGACGTGGTCACGCTGTCGGGCGATCTCGGCAGCGGCAAGACGGCGTTTGCCCGCGCCCTGATCCGCTATCTCTCCGGCGACGAACAGCTCGAAGTGCCGAGCCCGACCTTCACGCTGATGCAGATCTACGACCTGCCGCGTTGCCTGGTGATCCATGCGGACCTCTATCGCGTGCAGGCGCGCGAGGAGCTCTACGAGATCGGCTTTGCCGACATCGCTCCCGACGCCATCGTGCTGGTCGAATGGCCGGACCGCGCCGAGTTTGCACCAACGGACCGGCTCGATATCGAGTTCTCGCTCGCCCCCGAGCTGGGCCCGCTCGGCCGCCGCGCCGAGATTTCGGGCCACGGCGCGCTCGCGAGCCGCATCGACCGGATGACCGCGATCCGCGGTTTCCTCGAAGAAGCGGGGCTCGGCGACGCCACGCGCACGCGCGTGCAGGGCGATGCCTCGACCCGTTCCTACGAGCGCCTTGCGCTGGGCGAACGTCGCGTCATCCTGATGAATGCGCCGCGCCGGCCCGACGGTCCGCCGCTGCGCGGCGGCCTGCCATACAGCGCGCTCGTGCATCTCGCCGAGGACGTGAAGCCGTTCGTCGCCATGGCGCGTGCCTTGCGCGAGCGCGGCTTTTCGGCGCCCGAGATTCCTGCGGCCGACATGGACCTTGGACTGCTCGTGCTCGAGGATCTCGGCAACGAGGGCGTGGTCGAGGGCGATCCGCCGACGCCGATCGAGGAGCGCTATACGGCTGCGGTCGACCTGCTCGCTCACCTGCACCAGCAGACGCTGCCTGAAGCACTGCCGGTTGCTCCCCGCATCGAGTACCGCCTGCCGCGCTACGACCTCGAAGCCCTGCTCACTGAAACCAGCCTGCTGCTCGACTGGTACGTGCCGCATCGCGGCCGCGCGGTGGAGGAGAGCGCGCGGCAGGAGTTCACGTCGCTGTGGCGCGCGGCCCTCAAGGGCGCGGCCGACGCAGCCCCGACCTGGGTGCTGCGCGACTACCACTCGCCCAACCTGCTGTGGCTTGCCTCGCGCGAGGGAAATGCGCGCGTCGGGCTCCTCGATTTCCAGGATGCCCTGTTGGGCCCGGCTCCTTATGACGTGGTCTCGCTCCTGCAGGACGCCCGCGTGGACGTGCCGGAGTCGATCGAGGTCGGCCTGGTCAGCCGCTACGTCAAGGCGCGCCGCGCCGGCGACCGCACGTTCGACCTCAACGCGTTCTTCGAGCTCTACGCGGCGCTCGGCGCTCAGCGTGCCACCAAGGTGCTCGGCATCTTCTCCCGCCTCGATCGGCGCGACGGCAAGCCGCAATACCTCCGTCATCAGCCGCGGGTATGGCGGAACATGCGCCGCTCGCTGTCGCACCCGGCGTTGAAAGCCCTGAAGGCGTGGTACGACAAGCACGTGCCCGCGCCCTGATTCGTACGGAGGCCGTCGATGTCCGTGTGCCGAACCGAACGCGTGCCGAGTCGCGCCATGGTGCTCGCGGCGGGCTTCGGCGTCCGCATGAAGCCCCTGACCGATACGATCCCCAAGCCGCTCGTGCCGGTTGGCGGCAAGGCGCTGATCGATCACGTGCTCGATCGCCTCGCCGATGCCGGCGTCGAGCGTACGATCGTCAACGTGCACCATCTGGCGGATCGGCTCGAGCACCATCTGGCGAGCCGCCGCGCACCGGCGATCACCATCTCGGACGAGCGCGGACGACTGCTCGAGACCGGCGGCGGCGTGGCCAAGGCGTTGCCGCTGCTCGGGTCCGAGCCGTTCTTCAACGTCAATTCCGACACGATCTGGATCGACGGCGTGAAGCCCAATCTCGCGCGGCTGGCCGACGCCTTCGATCCGGCGCGGATGGATGCGCTGCTGCTCCTCGCGCCGACCGCGGCGAGCGTCGGCTATGCGGGCCGCGGCGACTACCTGATGGCGCCGGACGGAGGGCTCACGCGCCGCGGCGAGCGTGACGTGGTGCCGTTCGTCTATGCGGGCGCGGCGATCTTCGCGCCCGCCCTGTTCGCCGATCCGCCGAGCGGCTCGTTTTCGCTCACGCGCCTGTTCGATCGCGCGGAGGCGCGCGGACGGCTGCACGGCCTGCGGCTTGAAGGGCTGTGGATGCATGTCGGCACGCCCGCGGCCATCGCCGAGGCCGAGAAGGCCCTCGTCGCCCACGCGGCGTGAGGTAAGGCGGTCGGGGCTACAAGCCGGCTCGAGTCGAGTATGATTCCGCATGGCGATTCCCCGTCCGCGCCTGTTCACGATTCCGCCCTCGGCACCGTTCCTGCCGACGCTCATTCGCGCCCTGCTGGCGGGCGAGATCGTGCCCGGATTTCCGGCCTCGGACGATCCGCTCGCGCTCGCCGGCGCGACGCTTTACCTGCCGACGCGTCGTGCTTGCCGGCTCGCGCGCGACCTCTTCCTCGACGTGCTGCCGGCCGATGCCGCGATCCTGCCGCGCATCCTGGCGATCGGCGACGTCGACGAGGACGAGCTGATTTTCGCTGAAGCGGCGACTGGTCCGCTCGCCGGCCTGTCGCTTGAATTGCCGCCAGCGCTCGAGCGGCTCGATCGCCGGCTGCTGCTCACGCGCCTGGTGCTGGAATGGGCAAAGGCGCCGGAAGTACGCGGCGAGGCCGGCGCGCCGCTGGTCGCCCATTCGCCCGCCGCCGCGCTGGCGCTCGCTGACGACCTCGGCCGTCTCATCGACGACATGACGACACGCAAGGTGCCGTGGCGCGACCTCGACAAGCTCGTTCCCGAGCGTTTCGACGAGTACTGGCAGCTGACGTTGAAATTCCTCAAGATCGCCCGCGAAGCGTGGCCCGAGATCCTCGCCGAACGGGGCGCGATCGAGGCGGCGGAGCGCCGCGACCGCCTGATCGAGGCGGAGGCGGCCCGGCTAGCGGCCCTGGACGGTCCGGTGATCGCCGCCGGTTCCACCGCCTCGATGCCGGCGACCGCCACGCTGCTCGCCACCATCGCGCTGTTGCCGCACGGCGCCGTCGTGCTGCCTGGCGTGGACATGGACCTCGAAAAGTCCGCATGGGATCTGATTGCCGGCCGCAGCGTTGATGGCCAGGAGATCGTCGCGCCTGCCGTCGGGCATCCGCAGTACGCCATGCGGGCACTGCTGAAGCGCCTCGGCGTCGAGCGCGACGAAGTGCGCCGGCTGGGCGAGCCGTCGCCGAACGGACGCGAAAAGCTGCTCTCGGAGTGCCTCTGCCCGGCGGCTGCGAGCGAGTGCTGGCAGCAGCGCCTTCCCGAACACGCGATCGCCGGCGCGCTGGCTGACATCGCCGTGATCGACGCCGCCACGGCCGAAGAGGAGGCGCTGGCGATCGCGGTCGCGTTGCGCGAAGCGGTGGAGACGCCGGGCAAGCGCGCCGCACTGGTGACACCGGACCGCGCGCTGGCGCGCCGTGTCGCGGCCGCTCTCGGGCGCTGGAGCATCGTGGTCGACGAGACCGGCGGCGTCGCGCTCGCCGACGCGCCGGCCGGCGTGTTCGCCGCCCTTGCGGCCGAGGCGGCGCTCGCGGGCCTCGCTCCGGTCACGCTGCTGGCCCTCCTCAAGCATCCGGTCGTGCGGTTGGGCGCGGCGCTCGGCGCGCATGGGGCAGCGACCGATACGCTCGAGCGCGCGATCCTGCGCGGGCCGCGGCCAAAGCCCGGCACCGAGGGCCTCGCCCGGACCCTGTCGACATTCCGCACGCAGCGCGACGACCTGCACAGGTCCGATCCGCGACGCAGGATCGACGACCGCGAGCTCGATGTCGCTGCCGATCTCGTTGCGCGCCTCGCCGGCGCGCTCGCACCGCTGGAAGCGCTCGGGTGCGAGGAGCGCCGCTTGAGCGACCTTGCGGCGCGTCACCGCGAGGTGGTCGCGCTCCTTAGCGATGACGGCAGCGCGTCGGTCGCGTTTGCCGGCGATGACGGGTCCATGCTGGCGACCGCGCTCGACGAAGTCGCGGCAGCCCCGGATGCCAATCTGGCAATCGCGCCATCCGATTATCTGGAGCTCTTCCGCAGCCTCATCGCCGAGCGCATGGTGCGCCCTCCCGCCGCGGCAGGGCGCAGGGTTCGCATCTTCGGCCTGCTCGAGGCGCGGCTCCAGAATGTCGACCGCCTGGTGCTCGGCGGGTTGGTCGAAGGCACATGGCCGCCGGATACGCGCAGCGATGCGTGGCTCAGCCGGCCGATGCGCCACGATCTCGGCCTCGACCTGCCGGAGCGCCGCATCGGGTTGACTGCGCACGATTTCGCCCAGGCGCTCGGCGCCCCCGAGGTGATGCTCACGCGCGCTGCCAAGCTCGCCGGCGCGCCGACCCTGTGGTCGCGGTTCGTGCAGCGGCTCGCCGCCGTCGCCGGCGAAACGCAGTGGGGCGCCGCGCTCGAGCGCGGCGCGTGTTATCTCGATCTCGCGCATGCGCTCGACCACCCGCACCGCGTCGAGCAGATCAAGGCGCCGGCGCCGAAGCCGCCTCTCGCGGCCCGCCCCAAGGCGCTCAGCGTCACCCGGATCGAGGACTGGCTGCGCGACCCGTATACGATCTACGCCCGGTATGTGCTGCGTCTCGAACCCGTGGAGGCGGTCGATACGCCGCCTGGCTACGCCGATCGCGGATCGGTCATGCACGCATCGGTCGGCGATTTCACCAGGGAATATGTCGGCGGATTGCCGCCCGATCCGGTCGCCGAGCTCACCAGGATCGGACGCAGGCACTTTGCGCCGCTCGACGATTTTCCCGAGGCCCGCGCCTTCTGGTGGCCGCGTTTCCTCCGCATTGCCCAATGGCTCGCCGGGTGGGAATCCGAGCGCCGAGCGAACCTGACAGCCATCCATGCGGAGATCCGAGGCTCCTGGCAAATCCCTTTTGCGGACGGCGTATTCACGTTGACAGGCGTCGCCGATCGCATCGAACGTCTGAGCGACGGCACGTTCGCCATCCTCGACTACAAGACCGGCCAGGCGCCCACGGCGAAGCAGGTGCAAGTGGGACTGGCGCCCCAGCTCACCCTCGAAGCCGCCATCCTGCGCCGGGGCGGCTTCGGCGACATTCCGGCAGGCGCGTCGGTCAGCGAGCTCGCCTACGTGCTCCTCAAGGGGGGTGATCCGGCCGGCAAGCCGTGTCCGATCGAGTTCAAGGAGGGAACCAACGACGGTCAGGCCGACAACGCGCTGGAGCGCCTCACCGGCCTGGTGCATCGCTTCGCGGACGAGGACACGCCCTATCGCTCGCTCGTCCATCCGATGTGGCGCACCCGTTACGGCGACTACGATCACCTTGCCCGGGTCAAGGAGTGGTCATTGGTCGGCGGCGAAATCGAAGGACCTCCCGAGTGAACGCGCCGCTCCCCATTCCGCGCGAAGTGCGGGACAAGCAGATCGAGGCGTCCAACCCGCGCACGTCGGCCTGGATCGCCGCCCATGCCGGATCGGGCAAGACCCATGTTCTGGCGCAACGCGTGATCCGGCTTCTGCTCGACGGCTGCAACCCGAGCCGGATCCTGTGCCTCACCTTCACCAAGGCGGCCGCCGCCAACATGGCCAAGCGCGTGTTCGATACGCTGGCCAAATGGATCGCGCTCGACGACCTGGCACTTGACGTGGAGCTGCGCGGTCTCGGCGCGGACCATGTCGATGCCGGCCTGCGGGCGCATGCGCGCCGCCTGTTTGCCGCCGCGCTGGAAACCCCGGGCGGCCTCAAGGTGCAGACCATCCATGCGTTCTGCACCCGCCTGCTGCACCAGTTCCCGTTCGAGGCGAACGTCGCGGCGCGCTTCACCGTGCTCGAGGAGCGTGCGCAGGCCGAGCTGATCGACCGGCTGCGGCTCGACGTTCTGCTGAAGGCTGCGGCCGAGCCGGACAGCTCGCTCGGGAAGGCGCTCGCCATCGCGATTACGGCGGTGGCCGACAGCACCTTCGCCGAGATCATGCGCGAGACGATCGCCGACCGCGACGGTGTCATGGCCTGGATCGACCGGCCCGACGGCGCGCCCGAAGCCTTCGCCGAGCTATCGCGCATGCTCGGCGTGGAGCCCACCGACAGCCGAGAGGCGGTCGAGAGCGAACTTTTGGCGAGTCCGATTCTGCCCAGGTCGGAATGGCTTGCCGTTGCCGATACTTTGAAGCTCGGATCGGACACGGACTGCAGGCAGGCGGAATACTTGGTCGCCGCCGAACGTTCAGGGGGCTCAGCCGGCCTTGAGTCCTATCTCGACTTCTTCTGCACCACGACCGAGCGACAGAAGCGCAAGAACATCGTCACGAAGGCGATTGCCAAGAGTGAACCGGCGCTAGCGGAACGGCTCAAGGCCGAGCAGGACCGGGTCTGTTCGCTGCTCGCGCGCCTGCATGCCGTCGCGATGCGCGACCGCTCGGCCGCACTGCTCACGATCGCCGGCGCGGTCGTCGTCCGCTACCGGCAGGAGAAGGCGCGCCGCGGCCTGCTCGATTACGACGACCTCATCGACGCGACACTCGCCATGCTCACGACCGTCAATCCCTCGTGGGTGCACTACAAGCTCGATCTCGGCATCGACCACCTGCTGATCGACGAGGCGCAGGACACGAGCCCCAAGCAATGGGACGTGATCGAGCTGCTGGTCGCCGAATTCACCGCCGGCAAGGGGGCGCGCGAAGGGGCCCGCCTTATCTTCGCAGTCGGCGACGAGAAGCAGTCGATCTTCTCATTCCAAGGCGCTGCGCCGCGCTATTTTGCCGACAAGCGCCGCCACTACGAAACAGCGCATCGCGACAGCGGGGTCCCCTTCGTCACGCTGGACTTCAAATACTCCTTCCGCTCGGCGCCGATCGTTCTCACGGCGGTCGATACTGTGTTCGCCCGCCGGGAGGCCTTCCAGGGCCTCACCGCCGATCCGATTCCGACCGTTCATCAGGCGGTACGAGACAAGGCGCCGGGTCTGGTCGAAGTGTGGCCCTTGGCGGAGCCGGACGAGACGCCGGAGATCGAAGCCTGGCAAGCTCCGTTCGACACGCCGTCCGAAACGGCGCCGGCGGTCAAGCTCGCCCGCCGCATCGCCCGCAGCGTCGGCTCCTGGATGGACCGGGAGCAGGTGGCCGACATGCGCACCGGTGCATTGCGGCCGATCCGCCCGGGCGACGTTCTCATCCTGGTGCGCCAGCGCGGCCCCTTGTTCACCGCGATCATCCGGGCGCTGAAGGATGCGCACATTGCCGTGGCCGGAGTCGATCGCCTGAAACTGGCCGAGCATATTGCGGTCCTCGACCTCATGGTGCTTGCCGATGCGCTGCTGCTTCCCGGCGACGACCTGGCGCTCGCGACCGTGCTCAAGAGCCCGTTGTTCGGGTTCGACGAGCAGGCCTTGTTCGAGCTTGCCTGGAATCGGCGCGGGAGCTTGCGGGATGTGTTGCGTCGGCAGGCCGGCGCGAATCTGTTCTTCGCCGAGGCCGCCGCGCGGCTCGACCGCTGGGCCGAGGCGGCCCGGCGCCTCTCGCCGTTCGCCTTCTACGCCGGCGTGCTCGGCGCCGATCGCGGCCGTGCCCGCATTCTCGCCCGGCTCGGGCTGGAAGCGAACGATGCGCTCGATGAGTTCCTCAATCTCGCGCTCGACTATGAGCGGCGCGAGACGCCCTCGCTGCACGGCTTCGTCGCGACCTTGCGCACGACCCAGTCGGAAGTGAAGCGCGACATGGAGATCGCCCGCGACGAGGTGCGCGTCATGACCGTGCATGGCGCCAAGGGCCTGGAGGCACCGGTGGTGATCCTTGCCGACACGACGTCGAACCCGGACGGGCCGTATCCTCCGCGTCTGCTCAAGCTCTCTAATCCATGGCGCCCCCATGCGCCCGATCAACTGGTCTGGGCAAAGGCGAAGCGCACCGATGCGCCGGCGGCGGCCGCGGCGCGCGAGCGCGCCTTGCAGGCCGCGCGCGAGGAATACCGGCGCCTGCTGTACGTGGCGATGACGCGCGCCGCCGATCGCCTGATCGTGTGCGGGGCGGTGGGCGAGCGCAAACGGCCGGAGGGCTGCTGGTACGATCTAGTGCGCGATGCCCTCGAGCCGATCGCCGACAAGATACCGACCGAGGACGGCGACATCTTGCGGCTGCGCCAGGAAGCGAGCGTCGGAGCCGTGATGGCCATCGATAGCACGGTGGCGACTCCGGCCGCGGCGCATCCCGAATGGCTTGGGCGCAACGTCGAGGGCGGCGAGGCGATGCCGGTGCCGCTCAGCCCGTCCGGGGCGATCGAGGAGGCTCCGGCTTCGCTTGCGGGAGCGGACGAGCGCCGCCGCGCGCTTGCGCGCGGCACGCTGGTGCATCGGCTGATGCAGTCGCTGCCCGACGTTCCGGCAGCGCGCCGTGCCGCCGCGGCCCGGCGCTATCTCGAACGTGCGGGTGCGGATTTCACCGAGGCCGAGCGCGACCACCTCGCCCGCCAGGTGTTGGCCGTGCTCGACGATCCGCGGCTTGCGCCGGTGATCGGCGCCGGCAGCCGGGCCGAAGTGCCGATCGTCGGCCGCATTGCCCGCGCGGGACGGCCGCCGTTTGCCGTGTCCGGCCAGGTCGACCGCCTGGCCGTGACGCCGCAGGCCGTATTCATCGCCGACTACAAGACCAACCGGCCGGCGCCGCGGCGCCTCGAGGACGTGCCTGAAGTCGTACGTGGCGCAGCTTGCGCTCTACTGCGCAGTGCTCGGCTCGCTCTATCCCGAGCGCCCCGTCAGGGCCCTCCTGATCTGGACCGATGTACCTGATTTCATGGAGATTTCCGCCGACGTACTGGACGCCGCGCTGGGGCGCGTCACGGCTCGGTGAGAACGCCTTGACGCTCCCGGCTGGCGTCCATACGTTCGCGTCACCTTCCTTTCCCGGGTGCGAAGCGCCCAGACCAGACGAGGCAATCCCAATGGGCGTTGAAAAAGTATCCGACGCGAATTTCGAGACCGAGGTCCTGCAGGCTGTCCAACCGGTGGTGGTCGACTTCTGGGCCGAATGGTGCGGGCCGTGTCGGATGATCGCGCCGGCGCTCGAAGAGATCGCCGGCGCCATGAACGGCAAGGTCAAGATCGTCAAGATGAACGTCGACGAGAACCCGAAGACGACCGAAAAGTACCGCATCATGTCGATCCCGACCCTGATGCTGTTCAAGAACGGCGAGCTCGCCTCGCAGCAGGTCGGCGCGGCGCCCAAGCAGAAGCTGCAGCAGTGGATCACCACGTCGGTGTGATCCGGCGGTCCACGTCAACAAAGATTTTTTGTTCGAGCGGCTGGCCGAAAGGCCGGCCGTTTTCGTTATGGGAGTCGTGGTCGATACGAGTCCCGGTGCGATGAGCCTCGCGTTGCGTCCTCCGTTTCCGCCGATGGAAGCCCTTTCCGTCGACGCGGTGCCGACCGGTCCCGAGTGGCAGTACGAGCCCAAATGGGACGGCTTCCGCTGCCTCGTCTTTCGCGATGGCGAAAAGATCGAGCTGCAGTCGAAATCCGGCCAGCCGTTGACGCGCTACTTTCCCGAGATCGTCGCGGCGGTCGCGCAGCTCAAACCGCGGCGCTTCGTCCTCGACGGCGAGATCGTGGTGCCGATGGACGGGGAGCTTTCCTTTGACGCGCTGCTCCAGCGAATCCACCCGGCGGCAACCCGTATCGCGCGGCTCGCCGCCGAAACCCCGGCATTGCTGATCGTGTTCGACCTGTTGGCCGGAGCGGACGGCGAGGCGCTGACCGAACTGCCGCTGAGCGAGCGGCGCGACCGGCTCGAGCAGTTCGCCCACGCCCATCTCGAGCGCAGCGACCGCATTCGCCTCTCGCCCGCCACCACGCGATTGAAGGCCGCGCAGGGCTGGCTCGAGCGCACCGGCGGGATGCTTGACGGCATCATCGCCAAGCGCCGCGATGTCGACTATCGCGCGGGCGAGCGGACCGGCATGCTCAAGATCAAGAACCACCGCAGCGCCGACTGCGTGGTCGGCGGCTTCCGCTATAACGAGGGCAAGACGGTGGTCGGCTCGCTGCTGCTCGGCCTCTATGACGCGAAGAGGCTGCTGCATCATGTCGGCTTCACCTCGACCATCAAACGCACCGAGAAGCCGGCGCTGACCGAGAAGCTGGAGACGCTGATCGCCCCGCCCGGCTTCACCGGCAATGCGCCGGGCGGGCCGAGCCGCTGGTCGACCAGGCGCTCGGCAGAATGGCGGCCGCTCAGGCCAAAGCTGGTGGTCGAGGTCGACTACGACCACTTCAGCGGCGAGCGTTTCCGCCACGGCACGCGGCTGTTGCGCTGGCGACCCGACAAGGCGCCGCGCCAGTGTACGTTGGATCAGGTGAAGCAGAAGAAAGCGAACCTGCTCAAGCTGCTGAACGGCGCTGAGGCGGCGTAGGGGCGGCTCTTGTGGCCGCCCGATCTGCCGTGCCGCGAAGAGGGCGACCACAGGGTCGCCTACAGGCGACAGGCCTTCCTCACACCGGCAACGTGCCGTTGCGCGCCAGCACCTCGCCGGCGAGATAGAGCGAGCCGGTGATGAGGATGCGCGGCGGCGGATCGAGGTCGAGCTCGCCGGCGAGCGCGAGCGCCTGCTCGATGCTTCCGGCGCGGCCGGCCGGAATGCCGGCGCGGCGTACCACGTCGGCGATCATCTCGGGCGGCAGCCCCTTCTCCTGGCCGAGGATCGGGACCGCGATGACGCGCCGGGCGAGCCCGGCGAAGTTGCGCAGGAAACCCTCGCTATCCTTGGTCGACAGCATGCCGACGACGAGGACCAGCGGGCGCGACACGCGCTCCTCCAGGTCGGCGAGCGCGGCGGAGACCGCGCGCCCGCCGTCGGGATTGTGGCCGCCGTCGAGCCACAGCTCGCTGCCCGGGGGACTAAGCGAGACCAGGTGGCCGTGCGACAGGCGCTGCAGCCGCGCCGGCCAATCGACCTTGGCCAGGCCCTCCTCGTAGGCGCGGGGCGGCAGCTGCGCTGCCGCGACACTGCGCAGCGCCGCAATGGCGACGCCCGCATTGTCGAACTGATGGCGGCCGAACAACCGCGGGGCCGGCAGATCGAGGAGCCCGTTCTCGTCCTGATAGACCAGACGGCCGCGTTCCTCGGTCGCCATCCAGTCCTCGCCGGCGATCTTCAGCGGCGCCATCAGCCGTCCCGCCTCCCGCTCGAGCACGCGCAGCGCCTCGCGCGGCTGCGGTCCTGCCAGCGCCGGGACGCCGCGCTTGAAGATGCCGGCCTTCTCGCGCGCGATCCCCTCGAGGTCGCTGCCGAGATAATCCACGTGATCGACCGAGATCGGCGTGATGAGGGTGGCGAGCGGCTGCTCGATCACGTTGGTCGCGTCGAGCCGGCCGCCGAGGCCGACCTCGAGCAGCACCATGTCGGCCGGGTTGCGCGAGAACAGCACGAAGGCGGCCGCGGTCTCCATCTCGAACACGGTGATGGGCGCGTTGTCGTTCAGGCGCTCGCATTCGGCGAGCGCGGCGGCAAGCTCGGCATCGGCCACCAGTCGCCCGCCGCCCGGTGCGCCGAGCCGGAAGCGCTCGTTGAACCGGACCAGATGCGGCGAGGTGTAGACATGCACGCTCTTGCCGGCGGCTTCGAGGATCGCGCGCATGAAGGCGATCACCGAGCCCTTGCCGTTGGTGCCGCCGACATGGATCACCGGCGGCAGATGCCGCTCCGGATGGTCGAGCCGGTCGAGAATCCGCAGCACCCGCTCGAGCGACAGGTCGATCTTCTTCGGATGCAGCTCGAGCAGCCGTGCGAGGATGGCGTCGACCGCGGTCATGTCGGTTCCGGCTCGGCCGGAGCCGGCGGCAGCTCGGGTCGCGGCGGCACCGGCGTCTTGGTCAGCACGCGGCACAGACGGGCGAGTGTCGACTTGAGCTCATGGCGGTGCACCACCATGTCGACCATGCCGTGGTCCCTGAGGTACTCGGCGCGCTGAAAGCCTTCCGGCAGCTTCTCGCGGATCGTCTGCTCGATGACGCGCGGGCCGGCGAACCCGATGAGGGCGCCGGGCTCGGCGATGTGCACGTCGCCCAGCATCGCGTAGGAGGCGGTGACGCCGCCCGTGGTCGGGTTGGTGAGCACCACCAGGTAGGGCTTGCGCGCCTCGCGCAACTGCTGCACCGCGATGGTGGTGCGCGGCAGCTGCATCAGCGCCAGGATGCCTTCCTGCATGCGCGCGCCGCCCGAGCTGGCGAACAGGATGAAGGGCGTCTCCTTCTGGGTGGCGGTCTCCAGCCCCTTGATCACGGCTTCGCCCGCCGCCATGCCGAGCGAGCCGCCCATGAAATCGAAATCCTGCACCGCCGCTACGACGCCGAGCCCGTCGAGCTTGCCGTAGCCGAGCTGCACGGCATCCTTCAGCCCGGTCTTGGTGCGGGCGTCCTTGAGGCGGTCCACATAGCGGCGCTCGTCGCGGAATTTCAGCGGATCGACTGGCACTTCGGGAACGCCGATGTCGAACCAGGTCTCGCCGTCGAACAGCGACTTGAGCCGCGCGGTTGCGCTCATGCGCATGTGGTAGTTGGAGCCGGGAATGACGAACTGGTTCGCCTCCAGCTCCTTGTAGAACACCATCTGCCCGGTCTCCGGGCATTTCACCCACAGGCTCTCCGGCACCTCGCGACGCAGCAGCGATCGGATCTTCGGCCGGACGACGCTGGTGAGCCAGTTCATATGAATTCTCCGCGCTTATTCGGCGGCCAGCTTGCGTACGCCGCGCACGCCGGCGGCGAGCTCTTTCACCAGGTCGGCGACGGCGTTCACGGTGCGCGGCGTCGCCTTGCCGTCGGCGTCGAGGCTTGCCCGCAGAGCATCGACCAGGGCCGAGCCGACCACGACGCCGTCGGCGCCTCCCGCGATGGCGCGCGCGTGCTCGGCAGTCCGCACGCCGAAACCGACCGCGACCGGCAGGCTGGTGTGGCGCTTGATGCGGGCGACCGCCGTGGCAACGCGGCTCGGATCGGGCGTCGCCGCGCCGGTGATGCCGGTGATCGACACGTAGTAGACGAAGCCCGACGTATTGGCGAGCACGGCCGGCAGGCGCCTGTCGTCCGTCGTCGGCGTCGCCAGGCGGATGAAGTTGAGCCCGGCCCGAAGGGCCGGGATGCACAGCTCCTCGTCCTCCTCGGGCGGCAGGTCGACGATGATCAGCCCGTCCACGCCGGCATCCTTGGCGTCGCGCAGGAAGGTCTCGACGCCGTAGATGTAGATCGGATTGTAGTATCCCATCAGCACCATCGGCGTCGCATCGTCGCCCGCGCGGAAGGTCCGCACCAGGGCAAGCGTCTTCTTCATGTCCTGACCGGCTCGCAGGGCGCGCAGGCCGGCGGCCTGGATCGACGGCCCGTCGGCCATCGGATCGGTGAACGGCATGCCGAGCTCGATCACGTCGGCGCCGGCAGCCGGCAGCCCCTTGACGATCGCCAGCGCGGTGGCGGGATCGGGATCGCCCGCCATCAGGAAGGTGACGAGGGCGGCGCGGCCTTCGTGTTTCAGCGCGGCAAACCGTTGCTCGATGCGCTTCGTCATCCCAACCTTCCGCTCGTGCAGATCCACAGGGCGGGCAAAATCGCGAGCCCGTGCCTATCCGCGTGGGCGAGCCGCCACAGCGGCGAGGGAAGGCGCGTCGGCGATTTTCCCTCGCTCCTATGGTCGCTCGCCCACGCGTCAAGCTCAAGCAAGCGCGCCTTGCCCACCCTACAAGTCATCGAAATCCTCCGCGATTCCGCTCGCGCATCGCGGCGAGGCGGACATTGGCGGTGCCGAGCATCAAGGTCACGATCGAGCCGATGAACCGCACCCAATCGGCCCGCTCCAGCGGCGGCCCGGCCGACAGCAGCCGCGCTTTCAGAAAATAGACGATGAACGCGGCCGACACGAGGATCAGCACCCAGCCGATCAATCTCTGCCGGCTGATCAAATCTTGCTTCCCAGGTGCTCGGCCACTGCGAAGATGTCCTTGTCGCCCCGGCCGCACATGTTCATCACCATCAGGTGGTCGTTCGGCTTCTGCGGCGCCAGCTCGAATACCTTGGCGAGCGCGTGCGCCGGCTCGAGCGCCGGAATGATGCCCTCGAGCCGGCTGCACAGCTGGAACGCCTCGAGCGCCTCGTCGTCGGTCGCCGAGAGGTATGTCACCCGGCCCATGTCGTTGAGCCAGGAATGCTCCGGGCCGATGCCCGGATAGTCGAGGCCGGCCGAGATCGAGTGCGCCTCGTTGATCTGGCCATCCTGGTTCATCAGCAGGTAGGTGCGGTTGCCGTGCAGCACGCCCGGCCTTCCGCCGGCGATCGAGGCGGCATGCAGGCCGGAGCCTAACCCGTGGCCGGCCGCCTCGACGCCGTAGATCTCGATCGAAGGCTCGTCGAGGAACGGATGGAACAGCCCCATGGCGTTCGAGCCGCCGCCGATGCAGGCGACGAGCGAGTCGGGCAGGCGGCCTTCGGCCGCGTGCAGCTGCTCGCGCGTCTCGTTCCCAATCACCGATTGGAAGTCGCGTACCATCATCGGGTAGGGATGCGGGCCCGCCACCGTGCCGATGCAGTAGAACGTCGAGTCCACGTTGGTGACCCAGTCGCGCAGGGCCTCGTTCATGGCATCCTTCAGCGTCTTCGAGCCGGACTGGACGGGACGCACCTCGGCCCCGAGCATGTGCATGCGGAACACGTTGGGCTTCTGCCGCTCCACGTCGACCGCGCCCATGTAGACCACGCATTGCAGGCCGAAGCGTGCGCACAGGGTCGCGGTCGCAACCCCGTGCTGGCCGGCGCCGGTCTCGGCGATCACCCGCGGCTTGCCCATGCGGCGCGCCAGCATGATCTGGCCGAGCACGTTGTTCACCTTGTGCGCGCCGGTGTGGTTGAGCTCGTCGCGCTTGAAATAGACCTTGGCGCCGCGCACCGCCGAGCCGGCCTTGGCGCGGCAATGCTCGGTGATCCGCTCGGCGAAATAGAGCGGCGAGGGGCGGCCCACATAGTGCGCCAGGTGGTGGTCCATCTCCTGGCGGTAGGCGGGATCGACCTTGGCGGCGGCGTAGGCCTTCTCCAGCTCGAGGATGAGCGGCATCAGCGTCTCGGCGACGAAGCGGCCGCCATAGAGGCCGAAATGGCCGTGCTCGTCGGGCCCCGCGCGGAACGTGTTCGGCTTGGTCTGTACGGTCATGTCGCGGCCTCTGAGATCTGCGCGCAGGCCTCGCGCGCGGCGCGGATGAAGGCGCGGATCTTGTCGGGATCCTTCTCGCCCGGGACCCGTTCGACGCCGGACGAGACGTCGACTCCGGGAGCCCGCGTGATCCGCAGCGCCTCGGCCACGTTTCCCGCATCGAGGCCGCCTGAGAGCATGAACGGAACCGTCAGGTCAAGCGCCTCAAGCAGGTGCCAGTCGAACGGCTTGCCCAGGCCGCCGGGGCGCGTGGCCTCGCGCGGCGCGCGGGCATCGAAGAGGATGCGGTCGGCCACGGCGAGGTAAGGGGACACGGCGGAAAGATCGCCCGCGCTCTCGACGGGGATCACTTTCATCACCGGCAGACCATGGCGTGCATTCAGGGCGGCGACGCGTGCGGGCGGCTCCTTGCCGTGCAGCTGCAGCATGTCGGGACGCAGTGCCGCGACCACCGCGTCCAGGACGGCGTCATCGGCATCGACCGACAGCGCCACCTTGCCGACGCGCCCCTGCACGCGCGCGCCGAGCGTGCGCGCGGCCTCCAAAGATAGATTGCGCGGGGAGGGCGGAAAGAACACGAAGCCGACCAGATCGGCGCCTGCCTCCAGCGCGACGTCGAGCGTCTCGGGCGTGCTCAGGCCGCAGATTTTGACAATAAGCCTCATGTGTCCACGTTCGACGAGCGCGATCAACCGGTCGGGCGTTTTCGACGGTTGTTCTATCCGATCGATATCAGAAGAAACAGCCTAGCCCAGGCCGCGCCACACCAGCATCGCCGCGGCCAGATCCTCGATCGCGGTGCCGACCGATTTGAACAGCGTGATCTGCGCCGGCGAGGTGCGGCCCCTGGCCTTGCCACGGCAGAGGTCGAACAGGTCGCCCCTGATATCAGTCTCGGCAATGACGCCATCCGCGAGCGGCTGGACGATGTCGCCGGCCTCATGGCAGGCACCCGCACGGGTGTCGACGTAGATGCGCGCCCGCTTCACCGCGCGGTCGTCGGCCTCCCGCATGGTCGGGGTGAAGCCGCCGACGAGGTCCAGGTGCGCACCCTTCTTCAGCCAGGCGCCGCGGATCAGCGGCTCGCTCGCCAGCGTTGCGCAGGAGACGATGTCGCCCTCGCGCACCGCGTCTTCGAGATCGTCGGCCACCTCGGTCTCGATGCCGCCGACCGCGAGCCCGAACGCCAGGGCGACGGCGCGGCCGCGGGTGCGGTTCCACAGCGTCACCTTGCGGATCGGCCGCACGCTGGCATGCGCGCGCACCAGATGCGGCGCGAGCGTTCCGGCGCCGACCATCACCAGATGCTTGGCATCCTCGCGCGCGAGGTGGCGCGCCGCGAGTGCCGAGGCCGCGGCGGTGCGCCAGGCGGTCAGCGCGCTGCCGTCGAGCACGGCGATCGGCTCGCCGCTCTCACCCGACATGAGGAAGTAGCTGCCGTAGACCGACGGCCGGCCACTCTTCGCGTTGTCCGGAAACACCGTCACGATCTTGCAGCCGAGGAACCGTTCGCTGGCGGAACCGCCGGTCCAGGCCGGCATCAGCAGCAGGGTGGCGTCCGCCGTGGGCTTGAAGCCGGACGACGCGACCACATGGTGATGGCGCGGCGGAACCTCGATATCCGCCTGGAACGCGGCCGCGAGCGCGTCGGTCAGCGCCGGATAGGTGAGCGCGCGCTGAATGTCGTCGGCACTGACAATGCGCATGAAAAAGGCTTGAGCGCTTTCCGCTCGTATTGACTCGTCATCACCGGGCTTGTCCCGGTGATCCCGATTCCGGTTGCAGGGCCGTGCCTCGTTTGTCGTCATGGCCGGGACAAGCCCGGCCATGACGAGGCTGGGTGATTTCCATCGAAGAAAAGATCCTAGGCGGCGGGCGGACGATGATAGGCGATCGACCCCACCGGCTGCCTGGCATGCTGGACGGCTTCGAGCCGCTCGGCGGCTTCCAGCCGCTCACGCAGGCTTTCGGTTTCGGTGCGCAACGCCCGCGCCTCGGCCTGGGCGCGGCGTGCGCGACGGCGCCAGCGGGCCTGGCGCGGCCATGCGGCAAGCCCGCCGATGATCACGCCTGCCGTCACGGCGATCAGCAGCACCAGGAACAGCGGCTGCGTCACCGCCAGCGTGGGCTTGTCGGGCAGCAACGGGTCGAGGGCGATCGTAACGGCCTGCCGGTTGGCGAGCGCCAGCAGCACGATCAGGATCGCGAGCGGGATGAGAACGAGCGCGGCGACGATCTTGCGGAGCATACTGCCTCCGATTGGCTAGTGTGGCGGATTTGACGTTCCTACCAGCATTGGGGCGACCCCTTCGTAGGAACGTCAAATCCAAAGCCACACTAGAATCATATGTTTGCTAGTGTCCCTTTGGTTCCGACGTTCGTACGAGGGGGTGCTGCAAAGGGATACGAACGTCGGAACCGGGACACTAGCGCTCCGATTCCGAATTTCGCATCACTTCGCGGCAGCCTCTGAGCGAAATTCGGAATCAAAGGAGCACTAGCAACGTCAATAGTTTCTAGTGCGGCTATGGATTTGAATTTCCTACAAGAGATTGCTGCAAACTGACAGGAAATTCAAATCCGCCGCACTAGCCACGCGCCGAAACGTCAGTCCTTGTTCAGGCGCTCGCGCATTTCCTTGCCGGTCTTGAAGAACGGCACGCATTTCTTGTCGACCGACACGCGGGCGCCGGTGCGCGGATTGCGGCCCTCGCGCGCCGGGCGGTTCTTCACCGAGAAGGCGCCGAAGCCACGCAGCTCGACGCGGTCGCCACGCGACAGAGCGGTGGTGATCTCGTTGAGGATGGCGTTGACGATGTTCTCGACGTCGCGCTGATAGAGGTGCGGATGCTGTGAGGCGATCCGCTGAACAAGCTCTGATTTGATCATGTGATCGACCGCTGGACTTCCCGGTGAGCGTCGCGGAGGCGCCTCAATGCTCAGTTCGCGGCGGAAGGGTGCCAAAGGGCCAACAGCCCGTCAAGATTGAGTTTTTCGATTGTCTGGACGGCTGCCGAGTCCTCGATGCGGCGGGCCAGTGCCGACAGCCCCACGGCATCGAGCGCCGCCGCGGTCGCCAGATGGATGAAATCGAGGTCGCCGAAGCGCGGCCGCAGGCGCCAATCGCGCACCGGCCACTTGGGATCGACGTTCTTCTCCTTGGCGAGCCAGGCGAGCGCGGTCTCCTCGCCGCCCAGCTCATCCACCAGCTTGAGCTCGACCGCCTGGCGTCCGGTGAACACCCGGCCGTCGGCGACCCGATCGAGGCCGGCCTCGTCGAGCTTCCGACGATCCCTGACGAGGTCGCGGAACCAGGCGTTGGTGTCGCGCACGAGCGACTCCAGCGCCGCCCGCGCCTCCGGGCTGGTCGGCTCCAGGCCGCTGGGCGCCGCCTTGAGGGGCGATGATTTCACCGACTCGAACTTCACGCCGACCGTGTTGAGCAGATCGGTGAAGTTCGGATACTGGAACAGCACGCCGATCGAGCCGACCAGCGAGGCGCTGCGCGCCACCACGTGCTCGGCCGAGAGCGCCGCGATATAGCCGCCCGACGCCGCGAGCCCGTCGACCACCACCACCATCGGCTTCTTCGCCGCCACGGAGCGCAGCGAATCGTGCAGCTGCTCGGAGCCGGCTGCCGTGCCGCCCGGGCTGTCGATATGCACGATCACGGCGCGCGCCTGCGACTTCGCCAGACGCTCGAGCGCCTCGGTGCGCTCCTGGTCGTTGCGGATCACCCCGCGTATCGCAATCCGCGCGATGTAGGAGCCGGTGCCCTCGGCGAAGCTCACGTCCGGCTTGGCGAAGCGAAGCGCCACCACCACCACGGCGACGATGGCGAGAAGAACCGCGAATACCCGCCAGAACGTCAGCTTGCGCCGCATGCGGCGGCGATCGACGATCGTGTCGGCATCGAGCGACATGGGCGTGAGCTCCTGGCGGCTGCGTCGGAAGCCTGAACTTTGGATTCGTCATCACCGGGCTTGCCCCGGTGATCTCGATTCGAACGGCACGGCCCTGCCCAAATTGCCGGGATGGCCGGGACAACCCTCGCCGCCCTAAGCGGCTCGCCCGGCCATGACGAGGAGAGGCCGAGGCGAGCTTAGCGGCTCATTCCTTCTCTTCCGCCTGCTCCGGCTTCTCGGCGCGCTGCTTGAGCGCGGCGCCGAGAATGTCGCCCAGCGAGGCGCCCGAGTCGGCGGTGCCGTATTGGGCGATCGCCTCCTTCTCCTCGGCCACTTCCAGGGCCTTGATCGAGACCGACACCTTGTGGGCGCGGCGGTCGAACTGGGTCACGCGCGCGTCGACCTTCTGACCGACCGCGAACCGCTCGGGCCGCTGCTCGGAGCGATCGCGGGCGAGCTCGGAGCGCTTGATGAAGGCGGCGAGGTCGGTGCCGACGATCTTCACGTCGATGCCGCTCTCCTTCACCTCCGACACCTCGCAGGTGACGATCGCGCCCTTCCTCACCTCGCCGGCGGTGCCGGCCTCGGCGAAGGGGTCGCCCTCGAGCTGCTTGATGCCGAGCGAGATGCGCTCCTTCTCGACGTCGACGTCGAGCACCTGGGCGCGCACCTTGTCGCCCTTCTTGTACTCCTCGATGACCTGCTCGCCGGGGCGTTTCCAGTCGAGATCGGACAGGTGAACCATGCCGTCGACGTCGCCGTCGATCCCGAGGAACAGACCGAACTCGGTCTTGTTCTTGACCTCGCCCTCGACCAGGCTGCCGGGGGGATATTTCTCCAGGAACACCTCCCAGGGATTGCGCATGGTCTGCTTGAGGCCGAGCGAGATGCGGCGCTTGACCGGATCGACCTCGAGCACTTGCACCTCGACCTCCTGGGAGGTCGCGACGATCTTGCCGGGGTGGACGTTCTTCTTGGTCCACGACATTTCGGAGACGTGGATGAGGCCCTCGATGCCCGGCTCGAGCTCGACGAAGGCGCCGTAGTCGGTGATGTTGGTGACGCGGCCCTTGAACCGCGCGCCGACCGGGAACTTCTCCTCGATGCCCTGCCACGGATCGGCGAGCAGTTGCTTCATGCCGAGCGAGATGCGGTGGGTCTCGTGGTTGATCTTGATGATCTTGACCTTCACCTGCTGGCCGATGTTGAGCACCTCGGACGGGTGATTGACGCGCCGCCACGCGATGTCGGTGACATGCAGCAGGCCGTCGATGCCGCCGAGGTCGACGAAGGCGCCGTAATCGGTGATGTTCTTCACCACCCCGTCGATCACCTGGCCTTCCTCGAGATTCTGCACCAGCTCCTGGCGCTGCTCGGCCCGCGTCTCCTCCAGCACGGTGCGGCGCGAGACCACGATGTTGCCGCGCCGCCGGTCCATCTTCAGGATCTGGAACGGCTGCGGCACGTTCATCAGCGGAGTCACGTCGCGGATCGGCCTTATGTCGACCTGGCTGCGCGGCAGGAACGCGACGGCGCCGTCGAGATCGACCGTGAAGCCGCCTTTGACCTGGTTGAAGATGACGCCCGAGACCTTCTCGTTCGCCTGGAATGCCTTCTCGAGCTTGCCCCAGCTCTCCTCGCGCCGCGCCTTGTCGCGCGACAGCACCGCCTCGCCCAGCGCGTTCTCCACGCGCTCGAGGTAGACCTCGACGGTATCGCCGATCTTGAGCTCGGTCGCCCGGCCCGGGCCGGTGAATTCGCGTAAGGGGACGCGGCCTTCGGTCTTCAATCCGACGTCGACGACGGCGACGTCCTTCTCGATGCCGACAACGGTTCCGCGGATGACGGCGCCTTCCTGCAGGTTGCCCTGGTCGAAGGATTCGTCGAGCATTTTGGCAAAATCGTCGCGCGAGGGCGCCATGGAGGCGGCGGTAGCGGTTTGGGCGGTGGCCATGAAATCTCCTGACGGGGCGACCGGCGGCTGGTGTTGCGTTCCGCCCTGACCGTTCGGGCCGAGGGCCCCGCAGACCCTCGACTGCCGCCGGCCTTCTCCAGCCTCCCCGCAGGCGGGGCAGGTGGAAAGAGGACGGCGGGCCGGCCCGATCAACCGAACGGTCGGGACGATGTTCCTTCCGGGCGCCGCGGCTTCACGGCTGCCGACGGGGAGGGCTTCCGAACAGATAGGATCGCAAGCCCCAAGCAAAAAGGGCGCTCCGCGCACCCTCTATCCCGCTCGCGCAGCCTCAACGATGTCGATGGCAGCCCGGACCGCGGCGTCTATAGCCAAATGCGTGGTATCGAGCAAGTGCGCATCGGCCGCCCGGACCAGCGGGGCGGCGGTGCGGCTGCGGTCACGCTCGTCGCGCCGCAGGATGTCGGCCAGGACGGCGGCCGGATCGACTGCCTGCCCCTGCGCGGCGAGCTCCGTGGCGCGCCGGCGCGCGCGCTCCTCGGGGGCCGCGACGACGAAGATCTTCACCTCCGCGTGCGGGCAGATGACGGTGCCGATGTCGCGCCCGTCGAGCACGGCGCCGGGCGGCCCCGCGGCGAAATTGCGCTGCAGGTCGACCAGCGCCACGCGCACGTCCGGGATCGCCGAGACGATCGAGGCGGCTTCGCCCATGGCGGCGGACCTGAGCGCCGCTTCGTCGAAGCGCTCCGGATCGAGCGCGTGCGCCGCCGCAACTGCGCGCTCGCGATCGTCGAGCGCATGACCGGCGTCGAGCAGGGCCTTCGCCACCGCCCGGTAGATCAATCCGGTGTCGAGGTGGCGCAGCCCGTAATGGGCGGCGAGCCGCCTGGCCAACGTCCCCTTGCCCGACGCGGCCGGCCCGTCGACGGCGATGATCATGCGGGATCGGCCAATTTGGCTTTTGCGCGCGCCGCCAAGTGGGTGCGGGCGCGGCGGAGCGGCCGTTCCTCGGTGAAGATGTTGCGCGACTTGAATTCCGCCGGGCTCACGAAGGTCAGGTATTCGCGCATGCCGGGGCTGTCGAGCGACGTCGTGTGCCATGGCCGGTCGAGGTAGCGTTCCGGCGCGAAAGCCCATTCCGGGATGGCCGGCAGATCGTACTGCCTGGCCAGGTATTCGGCGACGGCGCCGGCCAGCGCATCGAGGCGCGCATCGCCGGTCGGAGGCGGCGGCTCGCGCAGCGTCTCGAGCTGCTGCTGGGGTGTGGGCGCGAGATAGAAGGTGTCGAGGAATTCCGGCAACGCCTTCTCGCGCGGCTCGCCGGCGACGATGCGCTCATACGCCTGGGCGAGGGTAGCGGGGCGCATCGATGGCTCCTCCGGAGGACAGGATGTGCCTTAGCACGAAGCGCTGTTTCTCCGCATCAGCAGCGCTGTTGGGGAAATACTCCGCCAGAATCGCAATTGCCCCTTCGATGTCGCGGATGTCGAGCACGCGCAGGAGGTTGGCAACGTCCGCCATGGCCTTGAGCTTGAGCGCCAGCATGTATTTTGCGGTCGGCACGAACACCGTAAGGCCGACTTTGTCCTCGCCCCGTGGAAAGGTTCCGAAGGCAACAAGGTCACGCGCCGGCTCCGCCAGTCGGCTCAGGTGGAAGGTGACAGCCTCGTTCAGCCAATATGGGGGCCAGCCGTTGCGCTCGGCGATGCGTTCCACGGTCTCCGAGAGCCAGGTCGGCCACGGCTGTTCGATCTCGGCGATGTCCGCGTCCTCGGTTGAGAAGCGGAAATTGCCCGCCAGCATCAAGGCCGAGCCGCCGAACACCGCAATGTCGAGGCGCGCGCCGGCCGCAACCGCCGCGCGTCCAACCTCATCGAGAGCACCGAGCAACTGGGCGCGGTCGAATCCCGCCGAACTCATGAGAGCCCGGCGCCGAGCGCGCGCATCAGCTCGGTGAAGCCCGGGAAGCTGGTGGCGATGAAGCCGGCGTCGTCGACCGCGACCGGCTTCTCGCTGGCGAGGCCCATCACCAGCGCCGCCATGGCGATGCGATGATCCATGTGGGTCGCGACTTCGGCGCCGCCGGGCGCGCGGCTTCTGCCTTCGACGATCAGGTCGTCGCCCTCGATCGCGACCTCGACGCCGTTGCGACGCAGCATGTCGGCGGTGGCGGCGAGGCGGTCGGATTCCTTGACCCTGAGCTCCTTGAGCCCGCGCATGCGGGTCACGCCGTCGGCGAACGCGGCAGCAACCGCGAGCACCGGGTATTCGTCGATCATGCTGGGCGCCCGCTCGGGCGGTACCTCGATGCCACGCAGCGAGGAGGCGCGCACGCGCAGGTCCGCGACCTCCTCGCCCCCCTCGTTGCGCGTCTGCAGGATCTCGATCGCCGCCCCCATTTGGCGCAGCGTGGTGAGGAGCCCGGTGCGCAGCGGATTGGTCATCACGCCCTCGAGGATCAGCTCGGAGCCGGGCACGATCAGCGCGGCGACCAGCGGAAAGGCCGCCGACGACGGATCGGCCGGAACCTGCACCGGCGCAGGCTTGAGCTCCGGCTGGCCGGTCAACACGATGCGGCGGCCGTGCGCGCCCTCCGGTGTGGTGCGCACGCTGGCGCCGAAATGGGCGAGCATCCGCTCGGTATGGTCGCGCGTCGCCTCGCTTTCGACCACCGTGGTCTCGCCCGGCGCCGCCAGGCCCGCCAGCAGGACCGCGGACTTGAGCTGCGCCGAAGCGACCGGCGGCTGGTAGACGATGGGGATCGGATCGCGCGCCCCGGCGAGCGTCAGGGGCAGCCGTCCGTCGGCGGCGGCGGTCACGGCCCGCGCCCCGATCCGTTCGAGCGGGTCGAGCACCCGCTGCATCGGCCGCTTGCGCAGCGAGGCGTCGCCGTCGAAGGTCGCGGTGATCGGGCAGCCGCCGACCGCCCCCATGACGAGCCGGCACCCGGTACCGGAATTGCCGAAATCGAGAGGTGCGGCAGGCTCGGCGAAGCCGCCGACCCCGACCCCGTGCACCGTCCAGGCCCCTTCGCCGGTGCGCTCGACCGTCGCCCCGAGCGCCCGCATCGCCTTGGCGGTACAGATCACGTCCTCGCCCTCGAGCAGGCCGGAAATCCGCGTCTCGCCGACCGTCAGCGCCGCGAAGATCAGGGCCCGGTGCGACATCGACTTGTCGCCCGGGACGCGGGCGTGCCCGCCGAGCGGGCCGTTCCGGCGGGCCGTCATGGGACGGATGGCGGATGTTGTGCTCACGGGATCACCGGGTCCTGTGGGAGACGGCGCCGTCCTACCATGGTGCGGATCGCCGCGTCATCCCGGCCCGTCGATTAACCGCGATTTCGGGGTTTTTTCACGGCCTCCCCCAGGACCACGGTATTGCCGCCACGGCGGTATTGACTTGCGCGCCGCAAGTCGCCAAGTGAATGCCCTTCCAACAAGGATTTCGACTGTGGCAAAGCCCGAGCTTGGCACCAAGCGCGTCTGTCCCGTGACAGGCCGAAAGTTCTACGACCTGAACAAGAACCCGGTGATCTCGCCCTATACGGGGGAGATCGTGCCGATCGAGGCGCCGGTGGCGCGTGGCCGCCCCGAGCCGGTGCGCGCCCCCATTGCGCCCGAAGCCGAGGTGCCGGAGGTGCAGGAGGCCGAATTCGTGTCGCTGGAGGAGGCGGACGCCGAAGCCCAGGGCGGCGGCGCCAAGGTGCCGGCGGTGGAGGGCGACGAGGACGTCGAGGTGGACGACGAGGCGCTGGACGATGCCACCTTCATCGTGCCCGAGGAGGAAGAGGACGAGGACGTCACCGACATCATCGGCGGCGACATCGAGGACGAGGAGGAGTCTTGAGCCCCTCGATGGTTCCGTGAAATAAGGACGACCTGGGATTTCCCGGTGCCGGGGTGCTAGAACGCTTGTGATTCGGCGCGGATGCCCAACACCGCGCTGCCTGTGGGGCCATAGCTCAGTTGGGAGAGCGCTTGAATGGCATTCAAGAGGTCAGGGGTTCGACTCCCCTTGGCTCCACCAGCAAAAACAAAGACTTAGCCGATTGGCACAAAAGCGTTGGCACTGATTGTGGTAACGTCTGCGGAACAGATTCGCGGTCAACCATGGAGTTCCTGAGACATGCATTTCGACCGGAAATTCAGCGCGGCTGTCGGTGTCGTTCTGGGCAGCGCTATCTTCGTGACCAGTCAGCCGCATATTGATTGCCTGCCACGACTGGAGATGTGCGGCCCTCCGACAGCCCATCCGCCGGACATGCCTCACCATGAGCGAGCATCGGCGGAGACACCGCGGCTGATCGCTGTGTCGAGCGCGTCGGCGACGACGCAGGCTTCGACAGTGCCGTACATCGTTCGGTGAAGACATGAGCTGGAGAGCGCGATGATTTGGGCGAAGCGACGTTTTGCGTTTGCGGAGTACTCGCCGTACTTCGAGCGGATGGAGAAGATGCTGATGGACTACCCGGCACAGTACCGGGAGTTCATCATGGTCAGCACTAAGGCCGAGGGTGCTGGTCAGAACAATATCTACGTAGGAGTGCCCAACACATCGTTCTTGGCGGCGTTCAATGGCTTCGAGGAGGTGTCGGAGGCACAGCTACCGAAGGTGATCGACACGCTGCACATCGCCGATGCAACGACGGACGGGTTCAAGAGTTGGTTCACGTTCAAGGAGCGGCGGTAGGTCTCTGCAGGCGGAGTCTGTTTGAAGGCGAGAGTTACAAAGACTTATAAAATATGTGACTTTATTCCTTCTGAAGAATGTCCAATTGGAACGGCCCTCTCATGGCGAACAGGGTTCGAGTCCCCTGGGGAGCGCAAATGATTTCAAGCAGTTAAGCGGACCTGTGTTGCCGGAATAAGATTTTGACGTTTTCTTCGGGAAATTAAGCGTCATCAGTGAACTCGCGGTTGGCGGGATTCCCTGCCATGCGGACGGCAATGCTAGGCTCGGTCTGACGCGACGGCATCGAGGAGGCCCGCGCTCGCGGTCGTCGGAAAGAACTTTTGGTTCTCGGCTGTATGGGTGCAAAGGAATGACGCTCGTTGTCGCTGGCGTCGGCGCAGGCACGGCGTGGATGGTATCCGACACCCTCATTACGGGCGGGCCTATCCAACTCCGCGACCGCGAATACCAAGTCAAGTGCCTTCCATCGAAAGACCGTCAAGCCCTTGTCGCCTTTTCGGGCGATGCGCACAATGGCGCAAGCCTTATAGAGCAAGCGGCCGGCACGCCGAGCGGTGAAAGTGCCGTTCGTATGTTGCGGGACGCCAATGACGAGCATCCGAAGATCGACTTTCTTTACGCGTTTCTAGACAGAGGCTGCCCTCGCCTTTTCAAGATCTCCAACGGGTCCGCACAAGAAGTGCCCGCAACATATGTGGGCGAGAAGGACGCATTCGAGGAGTTTCAACATATTCGCCACGCCACTGAATTCGATCCTGTTCCAAAAGCCGTTGAGCAGTTTATGTTCGGCACAAGAGCACCAAGCAAGATTCCGGACGCGGTTAGCGCCGCCACGGTCTCAATGCTTCGCTTATTTATGCAGCGGAGGGAGCGAGATGTCGGGGGTTGGGCCGTACCTTATGTGCTCGTTAGCGAAGGTGCGTATATGTGTGGATACGCTCATGCCGTTTCCGATCCCATTCTAGACAAGGTCGAACCAAGTTCGATTATTCCTCATGGAACGGCCGAAGCTGGCGGTTATGGATTGGCAGTCACCGAGCTTGGAAACTTCGAAGGCATGGTAGTCTATTGGCGTCAGCTTCCTGGCGGAGCGATATTGATCCGCCAGAATACTGGTTACGAGACAATAAAGATTTCCGGTGCACCATCTGAATTTTGCGCTAAAGCCTTCGAGACGCTTGGCAAGTCCGTCGATATATTTTTTGGTAGCACACCCCTTGGGCAGCCTGAAAGCGTAACCATTCTGCGCGATGAAAGCGGTCAGCCCGCAATGGCTATCGCTAAGCGGGGCCAGAACTTGTCGTTTTCTGTGTTAAATGTTGCAACTCCCTTCAGAACAAAAGCAACACTCGATTTTGTAGGCGAACAAAGGGGACACAAAATCGTGGCAATGCAAAACCTCACTTTGACACTAGCGGACGATAAGAGTCATGTCACCCTCAAATTGCTTAACGACGGAAAGGTCGTTGGCGAATCGACTCTTAATGCTAATGAGTTGGACAAAGTTATCGCTGGTCTAGGCGAATTTCGGGCGGCGCTACCTGAACAGATCAGCGCAGAACCTGACCAAAGCAGCAATACGAGAGAGATCTTGGTGATTGACCCGGTGTGGCGGACTAATCGTTCTCCA
This sequence comes from uncultured Alphaproteobacteria bacterium, assembly GCA_963777755.1. GTDB lineage: Bacteria > Pseudomonadota > Alphaproteobacteria > Rhizobiales > Xanthobacteraceae > DATFWC01. The sequence continues at coordinate 34,531 of CAVZSC010000030.1, read as the reverse complement.
CACGCTGATCTCGATGGCATAGTGATGCGTCTGAGACACATTGGGCTTGGATGGGTTTCCTTTCTATTGCCGCGTAGCGAGGGCCGAGCATTGGGTAAGTGGCTGACTGACAACTCCACTGAATCCGACAAGCCGGAATAAATGAGCCGGTCCTCCCAAGTGCCCCAGAATACGGTGACAGCTTACTAATTGCGGGAAATACATATCATGCGTGTCTACGTTTTCATGACGCCTTTCGTGATAGCCTTGGTGCCGCCGACTTCTCTTGAGGGCGCCGCTCCGCGGCTACGGCCGGCAAGCCCGCCGAACAGCGGCGAGGGCTGCCCAACGAAGCCCGCCGGGCGAAGGCGGGCCGTACTGCTCATGAGAAGCATCAGGCGGGAAGCCGGCCGATCAGGTCGATTGCCCGCCGGTACTTCTCGATCCGTTGGAGGTCTCGCTGCGACGGCTCGGCGATGCGGGAGAGATCGCAATTGTCGTGCAGGTCGGCGAGCTTGACGGATCGACCGATCGCGTTGGCGGCTGCTCGCCGCACGAAGGCTTCGTAGTCCTCGCCGTCACGTTTGGTCACGGAACCCAGGGCCTCGATGACGCCATCGGAGAACCCTTCTTCCCGAAGCCGTGCGAACGTCCAACCCGGACAATCCTCGCAGACATCGTGAAGCACGGCGACAATGCGCTCATCGATCGACGACATGCGCAACATCATCCTCAACGGATGCAGCACGTAAGGTGCACCGGCCTTGTCGACCTGGCCGGCGTGAGCTTCGGCAGCAATTGAAATCGCGCGTTCCAACGTTCCCATGTCGTTCCCCTCTCCGATATCGGCACCGCCTCGACCTGCCAAGGCAGAGGACACCCTCAGCGCCTGTTCATGGGTAGCGGCGACAACGAGCGTGCCGACGATCCGTGGCGCAGGAGCAAAGCGCCGTGGATGACGGTCTCATCTACCCGCGTCGCCCCGGGATCGGCCACGGCGGTGGAATCATTCCAGGTTGCGGCCCGCGATACATTGCATTGACCTCGCAATAGCCGCCGTTCCCCCGGACAGTGGCCACGCATTGCTCGTAGGTCCAGAAGCCGCAGTTGCGTCCGCCGCTGCGTCCGCCGCCGTACTGGGCGCACCACGGATAGGTGATCTCTGCGGGGCTGGGCTTGCTGTCGGCAAGGATCGCCAGCACGGACAGGGCCAGGATGGAAAGACTGCGTTTCATGTCGAACCTCTGTCGATGACGGTTCAGCGCGCGTGCCGCGTCGCAATCCGGCTTGACTGCACCGCCTGCGGCCCACGGTCGCGCGCTTGCGAGCATTATGCTCCGGTTTTCAGCTGGACGAACCAAGATCACGGCAGATTGATGCCGATCGCGGCGAGCACGGTGGCGCCGCGCACCCTATCGTTTGCCTTCCCGACATCCTGCCCCCATCTCCAGACCTGATCCGCCGATCCCTTCCGGTTCGCGGTAGCGCGCTCAGCGCGCGGTATCGACCGGGTCAACCGCGCACATGACGGGTGTCATGACCAATCTCAACATGCGAGCGCTTCGAGCCTCCCTTCTCGGCCTGCTCGCCATGGCGGCGCTCCTGTTTCTCCCCGCGGGGACGCTCGACTACTGGCAGGCCTGGGTTTTCATCGCCGTCTTTGCAGGTACGTCCTCGGCCATCACGGTGTACCTCGCCAAGCGAGATCCGCAGCTTCTCGAGCGGCGCCTGCATGTCGGGCCGCGCGCAGAAAAGGAGAAGGCGCAGAAGATCGCCGTGCTGCTGGCGCTGGTGGGGTTCATCGCATTGCTGGTCGTCCCGGCGCTCGACCATCGCTTCGGATGGTCGCGGGTGCCGCCCGTTGTGGCGTTGGCGGGCGACGCCCTCGTCGCGCTCGGGTTCCTGTTCATCTTCTTCGTACTGAAGGAGAACTCGTACGGCGCATCCACCATACAGGTCGTCGAGGGTCAGAGGGTCGTCTCGACCGGCCCGTATGCCCGCCTGCGGCATCCGATGTATGCCGGAGCGCTGCTGCTGATCGCAGGGACGCCGCTCGCGCTCGGATCGTGGTGGGGACTGCTCGTTGCCGTCGTGATGGTGCCGGCGCTCGTCTGGAGGCTTCTGGACGAGGAGAAGTTCCTGAAGCGGAACTTGCCGGGATATGCGGAGTACACCGAACGGGTGCCGTACAGGCTGGTGCCGTTCGTCTGGTAGGGCGACGTAGTCCAGGCAGGCGGATGCAGCTGTCGGCTCTACCTGCGGGGCCAGGGCATCGCCGCCGGCGGCGGAATCATTCCGGGTTGCGGTCCCCGATACATCGCATTGACTTCACAATAGCCGCCGATTCCCAAGACCGTGGCCGCGCATTGTTCGTACGTCCAGAAGCCGCAGTTGCGTGCACCATCGCCCCTGCCGGCATACTGGGCGCACCACGGGTAGGTAATCTCCGCGCGGCTCGGTTCGCTGCCGGACAGGACCGCCGGCACGGACAGCGCGAGAAGCAGGACGATGCGTTGCATATCAAGCCCTCCCGGTTCGACCGCTTACATTTCCGTCGACCATCGGAGAGTTGCCGAGGCGCACGGAACGACTCGCGGCCCATGCAGACCACATAGTGTTTAGCAGATAAGCGCCCCGACGCGCAGCTACATTGAGAATGATCAAGGTCGGGCTGCGGGGTGAATTCCTTGCCACTCATACAAGACTGGCAACGGAGGGCGTTCCCCTGTGCAACGCCGCTGTTTTCTCCCCCGCCGCATTTGCCCGCAGCGCCTCGAGCGCCCACGATTGCACGAAGCGAGGCGGCGGCAAGATGATCCAGCCGTCGTCGTCGCCGACAGCGACGAAGTCGCAGGCCGCGACGCACAGCGCCGTGATGGCGCAGACGAGCGACGCGCGGTCGTCGTGATTGGTGACGGCACTCGGGTGCTGGGGGACTGAGCGGCCAGGCAACAGGTGCGTCAGCAGCCGATGCAAGGCACCCGCTTCCGCGAGATGCCGGAAGAAGACGTCGGAGCGATCGGCGCGCCGCGCCGCAAGCGCCGCCGGCGTCTCGATCATCACGCCGAGGAACGAGCTCGGGAAGGCTTCGGCGACGGCCAGCGCGTGGATCCTGCCGGCATGACAGGACGGGCCGAGACGGCACCGTGCCAGCACCGCGGCGACGCAAAGGTTGGCGTGCAGGTTCAGTTCCCGGCCGACCGGCGTGCTCGGCTGCCCCGGCTTGCCGATCAGGCGCCCGAGCCGGCGCGTCAGCATGCGGTCGGCCGTGCGATAGCGGCCGATGATGTCGAGACCCGTGCGCAACGGCCCGTCGAACGCGGCCGCGCACAACGGAGCCGTGCCTGCCACCCCCGCGATCGTGTCGGTGCGCTCGGGCTCGACCGCGCGAAACCGCGCGATGGTCCAGACGATCTCGCGTTCGCTCCAATCGAGCCGGCAGACGGCGCTCGACCGGCGCACGGGCGAGCAGCCGACGTCGATGCCGAGAACGGAGCCGTGCGGCGGGAGCATGGATGCGACGTCGTTGAGGGCTGCCTCGAGGCTTTCGCCGCCCGGCTTGAAGCCGGACGACGACAACGCGAGGGGCTGTACCGCGAAGTCTACAAGGCGTGAGGTGCCGCGGCACGGGCGTCGTGCTGGCGCAGCCGCTTGCGCACCGGATCGGAGGCGGAGCGGATCGCCCCCGAGATCACGATCCTGGCGCCGCGCTGCTGCACCAGGGCGAACAGCGTCGCGGCGTTCGCCGGGTGCAGCCGCACGCAGCCGTGCGAGGCCGGGCCGCCCAGGCGGCGCGTCTCGTAGCTGCCATGGATCGCATAGCCCTTGGTGAAGAAGATCGAGTAGGGCATCGGCGAGTTGTAGTATTTCCGGGAGAACCAGCGGCGCGCCAGGTGCTGCGGGGAGAATGTGCCGCTCGGGGTGCCGAAGCCGCGCCGCCCGGTCGATACCGCCCAGGAATGGCGCACCTTACCGTCGACCGAGACGGTCATGCGTTGGCGCGACTTGTCGATCTGGACCAGCACACCGGCATCGGCCGAAGCGGCCGCGAACACGAACGCAAACGCGAGACTCAACGCAAACGCCAGACGACGCATAACCTGACCCCTCGTACTCAGGCCACCTGCGCCGCATCTGATCAATGATGGCGAAACGGCCACGGGCTTGTAAAGGGCAAATCCGCCGGCCAAGTTAACGGGAGCCGCACGCAGGCACTCCAAGGCGCAAGGCTGCAAACCAAACCGATGCTCTCGCCGCAAAGTTTCGATGTCCTCACCATCGGCCATTCCAACCAGCCGATCGATCGCTTCGTCGCGCTCCTGCGCGATGCCGGCGTGACCGCGCTTGCCGACGTCCGCTCGACGCCGTCCTCGCGCCGGTTCCCGTGGTTTTCCGCCAAGCCGCTGCGGGCGCGCCTCGAGGCCGAGGGCGTCGCCTATCTGGCGATGGGGGACGCGCTCGGCGGCCGGCCGCGCGAGCCTTCGCTGTTGCGCGACGGGGTTGCCGACTATGAAGCCATGGCCGCCACGCCTGAATTCGGCGCCGGGCTCGCGCGCGTGATCGCGACCATGCGGCGGCACCGGGTGTGCCTCATGTGCGCCGAGCGCGAGCCGCTCGATTGCCACCGCTGCCTGCTGGTCGCTCCGGCCTTGGCGGCGCGCGGCCTTGCCGTCGGGCACATCCTCGGCGACGGCGGCGTGATCTCCCATCGGACGATCGAGGACGGGCTCCTGGCCGGGGAGGCGATCGACGACCTGTTCGCGGACGACCGGACCGCGCGGCTGGCGCACGCCTACCGCCGCCGCGCCCACAAGGTCGCATTCCGGCTGCCACGATAATGCCTGCTTTGATTGAAGTTGTGCTTGCACGGTTTCGGGCGTTTTGCATGCTGCGGGGCGCAAGGGGAGAATCGCGGATGCCTGGAAGAACAAGCCGGATCGTCGTCGCGGCGAGCCTTGCCGTGTTGGCATGCGGGCCTGCCGCCGATGCCCAGGACAAGGGGACGGTGGACCCCAAGCCGCTTCCGCCGCTTGCCAACCCGAGCGATCCGGCGCTGCCCGCCAAGGAGTTGTTCGGCCGCAAGGGCAAGCCCGCCCCGCTGCAGGCGCGGGCGATCGGCTTCTACTCCAAGGGCTGCCTCGCCGGCGCCCAGGCGCTGCCGGTCAACGGCGAGACCTGGCAGGTGATGCGGCTGTCGCGCAACCGCAACTGGGGGCATCCGAAACTGGTGCGCTTCCTCGAGCGCTTCGCCGACAAGGCGCGCAAGGTCAGCTGGAACGGGCTCCTGGTCGGCGACCTGTCGCAGGCGCGCGGCGGCCCGATGTTCACCGGCCATGCCAGCCACCAGGTCGGGCTCGATGCCGACATCTGGCTCACGCCGATGCCGGACCGCGAGCTGACACGCCAGGAGCGCGAGGAGATGTCGGCGACCAACGTGGTGCGCGCGGACAAGAGGGACATCGATCCGAAGGCCTGGACGCCGGCCCACCTGGCGGTGATCCGGGCGGCCGCGCGCGAGAGCGAGGTCGAGCGCATCTTCGTCAACGCGGCGATCAAGAAGGCGATCTGCCGCGAAGCCGGCAGCGACCGAGGCTGGCTCTACAAGGTACGCCCCATGTGGGGGCACAATTACCATTTCCACATCCGCCTGCGCTGCCCGGACGGCGAAGCGGACTGCAAGCCGCAGGAGCCGCCGCAGCATACCGACGGCTGCGGCTCCGAGCTCGACTGGTGGTTCACCGACGCGGTGCTCAACCCGCCCAAGGAGCCGCCCAAGCCGCGGCCGGGCCCCAGGATGGCCGACCTTCCCGCCGCCTGCCGCCAGGTGCTGCTCGCGCCGTGATCGTTCGAAGCTCGGCGCACGAAGCGTGCGCCGAGCACCTCACGATGACGGAAGCTAAATCAGAAGACGATGCGGTAGAGCACAGCGAACACGAAGGCCATGATCACGAACATGATGGCGATGATCGCTGCGGTGTAGGGGGTGGCGCGGTCCGGCGGTGCTTTCATCAGCACCGGAACGCCCAGCCACAGCAGATAGAGGCTATAGAGGCCGGCAATGACGCCGAGCAGGGACAATCCGGGGATCAAGTGGAAGATGCCGGCAATCCAGAACGCCGTCCACGAATAGGCGGAGAGCTTCAAGGCGCTGCCGAGGTTCTTCACGCCGCCGAAGGTGGGGGCGAGCGCATTGATCACCAGGGCGGCGACATACCAGGCTGCGCAGGAGATCACGTAGGAGAAGACGCCAAAGATCAGGCCACGTATGAATCCCAATCCGGCAATCGAATAGCCGATGAACGTGGCGACCGCCGGGATCGCCGCCAGGATCGCCACGTAATTGGTGAACAGGTAGTTCGCATCGCCGGTCTCGCCGTCGATGACGGTCCACTCGGTCTTCGGCGTCAGCAGAATCGCCTTCACGCGCGCTACGAGGTCCATGCGTCGCCCTCCCCTCTTGTCGCGGTACTATTGTCCCGCATTGCTTGATTCTTAGCAATGTCCGCCGATCACTGACGGGCGTCGTCGCGGATCATGGCGGCTCCCTTTTCGGCGATCATCATGGTGGGCGAATTGGTGTTGCCGGAGGCGATCGTCGGCATCACCGAAGCGTCGCCCACGCGGACATTCACCGGGGAGCGATTTTCCCTCGCGATCGTTGTGACGATCGCTCGCCCACCCTCTGGCGCTACAGCCTCACAAGAACAGGCGGAAGAGCACGAACTGCACCAGCCCAATGATGACGATCATGATCACTACGGCCGCGGCGGTGTAGGGGGTGGCGCGATCGGCCGGCGCCTTCATCAGCACCGGGATGCCGAGCCACAGCAGATAGAAAGTGTACAGTATGCCGATGATGCCCAGGATCGACAGGACCGGGATCAGGTGGAAAACGCCCGCAACCCAAGCCGCCGTCCACGAATAGGCGGCGAGCTTCAGGGCGCTGCCCATGTTCTTCACCCCGCCGAACGTCGGCGCGAGCGCGTCGATCACCAGCGCGGCCACGTACCAGGCAACACAGGAGAGGAGCACATAGGAAAGGATCGCCACGATAAGCACCCGGCCGATCCCCAGTCCGGCAATGGAATAGCCGATGAACCAGGCGACGGCGGGGATTGCCGCCAGAATAGCCACGTAGTTGGTGAACAGGTAGTTGGTATCGCCGGTCTCGCCGTCGATGACGACCCACTCGGTTTTCGGCGTCAACAGAATCGCCTTCACGCGCGCTACGAGATCCATCCGTCGCCCTCCCCTCTTGTCACGGACGTCGCGGCGCTCACCCCGGCTCACGGGCGCAGCGAAACGTCGGCATGCGGTACTATTGTCCCGCATTGCTCAATCCTTAGCAATGTCGGGCAATCAATGACGGGCGTCGTCGCGAATCATGGCGGCGCCCTTCTCGGCGATCATCATGGTGGGCGAATTGGTGTTGCCCGAAGTGATCGTCGGCATCACCGAGGCGTCGACCACGCGCAGCCGCTCCAGGCCGATGACGCGCAGGCGCTCGTCGACCACCGCCTGGGCGTCGCTGTCGCGGCCCATCTTTGCGGTCCCGACGGGGTGGAAGATGGTGGTGCCGATGTCGCCGGCCGCCCGCACGAGCGCTTCGTCGTCGCCGTCCGGGTAGCTCGGGCCGGGCAGCCGCTCGACCGGCCGGTATGGGGCGAGCGCGGGCTGCGCCACGATCCGCCGCGTGACCTTGATCGAATCCGCCGCCACGCGGCGATCCGCGTCGGTTGCCAGATAGTTCGGCTGGATCACCGGCTTGTCGTCGGGCTGCGCTGAGCGCAGCCGGACGTGTCCGCGGCTCGCCGGCTGCAGATTGGCGACGCTCGCCGTAAAGGCCGGAAACGTGTGCAGCGGGTCGCCGAACTTGTCGAGCGAGAGCGGCTGGATGTGGAACTGGATGTTGGCGCGCTCGCGCGCCGGGTCGGAGCGGGTGAACAGGCCGAGCTGGGACGGCGCCATGGTCAGCGGCCCGCGGCGGAACAGCGCGTAATCCAGTCCCATGGCGATTCGGCCGGCGAGCGAGTGGTAGGTCTCGTTGAGGGTCTTGATGCCGGAGACTTGGTAGATCAGCCGCAGCTGCAGATGATCCTGCAGGTTGGCGCCGACACCCGGCTTGTCGAGCGTCACCGCGATCCCGCGCTCGCGCAAATGCGCGCCCGGGCCGACGCCGGACAGCATCAGAATCTGCGGCGAGCCGATCGCCCCGGCCGCGAGGATCACTTCGCCGCGGCAGCGGGCGGTCTCGATCGCGCCGTCGCGCCGGAACCGCACCCCTGCGGCGCGGCGGTCGGCGAATTGCACGGCCTCGACCAGGACACCAGTCTCGAGCCGCAGGTTGGCGCGGCCGAGCACCGGCTTGAGGAACCCGCGCGCCGCCGACCAGCGGCGGCCGCGTTGCTGATTGACGTGAAAATAGCAGGAGCCTTCGTTGTCGCCGCAGTTGAAATCGTCGATGCGTGCGATGCCGGCCTGCTCGGCCGCCTCGCGGAACGCGTCCAGGAGCTCCCAGGCGACGCGCGGATGCTCGATCCGCCATTCGCCCCCGACCGCATGATGGTCGCCGGCACCGAGAAAGTGATGCTCATGTTTCTTGAAGAAGGGCAGCACGTCGTCCCACCCCCAGCCGGCGAGGCCGAGCTGGCGCCAATGGTCGTAGTCGGCCGCCTGTCCGCGCATGTAGATCATGGCGTTGATGGCGGACGAGCCGCCGATCACTTTTCCGCGCGGGTACGCAAGCGTTCTCCCGTTGAGGCCCGGCTCCGGCTCGGTGCGGAACATCCAGTCGGAGCGCGGATTGCCGATAGCGAACAGATAGCCGACCGGGATGTGAAACCAGATCCAGTTGTCGCGGCCGCCCGCCTCGAGCAGGAGCACGCGGGCCCCGGGGTCGGCCGAGAGCCGGTTGGCGAGCACGCAGCCCGCCGAGCCCGCTCCGACGATGATATAGTCGTACTCGCCGTCCACCGCGGCCCTCCTGGCGCAAGGCTTACACATCACGTCGGGTGAAGGCTATCGCATGTTTCCGCCCGCGCGCATCGTCTGTCTCACCGAGGAAACCGTCGAGACGCTCTATCTCCTGGGCGAGCAGCACCGCATCGCCGGCGTGTCGGGCTATTGCGTGCGTCCGCCCGAAGTGCGGCGCGAGAAGCCGCGGGTGTCGGCCTTCATCACCGCCGACATCGGGAAGATCCTCGCGCTCGAGCCCGACCTGGTGCTCACCTTCTCCGACCTCCAGGCCGACATCGCCGCCGAGCTGATCCGCCGCAACGTCGCGGTGCATGCCTTCAACCAGCGCACTGTTGCGGGCATCCTCGCCATGATCCGCACGCTCGGCGCCCTGGTCGGCGCGGCGGACAAGGCCGAGCATCTCGCCGCCGCGTTGTCGCAGCGCATCGCGCGCATTCGTGACGAGCAGGCGCGGCGCCCGCGCCGGCCGAGGCTCTATTTCGAGGAGTGGGACGATCCGATGATCTCCGGCATCGGCTGGGTCTCCGAGCTCACGGAGATCGCGGGCGCCACCGACGTGTTCGCACCGCTCTCCGCCCACAAGAGCGCGAAGGACCGGATCGTCACGCCCGCCGCAGTGGTCGCGGCGGCGCCCGACATCATCGTCGGCTCGTGGTGCGGCAAGAAATTCGTGCCGGCGCGGGTTGCGGCACGGCCGGGATTTGCGGCGCTACCCGCCGTGCAAGACGGCTTCCTGCGCGAAGTCAAGTCGGCGCTGATCTTGCAGCCCGGACCCGCAGCCCTCACCGACGGCCTCGACGCGCTGGTGCGCATCGTGGAGGAGTGGCACGCCAGCTCAGCTTGAGCGCCGCAGGCGTCTGCGCACGCGAGCCAGCAGCGATCTCGGCCCCGTGATCGCCGCCTCGCCCTCGGCGAGTTGCAGGCCAACGGTGGTGACCTGATCGCCGGTGACCGTATGCGCCACCAGGAGGATCGGTCCGAGCGGCAGCTGGTCGCCTTCCTGCGCCGGCTGCCCGAGCTGAGCGTGGAAATAATCCGTCAGCGTCAGCGCTGCCTCCTCGGCGCCGACCTGCAGGCCGTAGATCTCCGCCAGCGCCCCGAGGGTGATCGACCCCGACACGAAGAAATCCTCCACCAGCCGCGGATCGGGCTTGGCCGGCGGGGGCATGTCGACGAAGAAACGGTCGAGCGCCTGCGCCTTCTCGGGCGGTGCCAGCAGGTAGACGTGATCGCCCTCGCGCACCTCGCCGCCTTCCTCCGGCGTGAGGATGCGCTCGTCGCGGATGACCAGGGTCGGCTTCGCCCAGGAGGGCACGAGGCGCCGCCGCAGGTAGGGGCTGTTGGGACCGACCGAATAGCCGACGAGCTCCTGTTCGAGCTGGCCGGGCAGGTCGAGCTCGACCCGCCGCGGCGCCGGATCGCTGCGCCCGACGGCGACATTGAACCAGCGCGCCGCGCCCGCGATGGTCCAGCCCTGGATCAACAGCGACAGCAGCACCACCACGAACGCGACGTCGAAATAGATCGACGCATGCGGCAGGCCGACCAGGAGCGGGATCGAGGCGAGGAAGATGCCGACCGCGCCGCGCAGCCCCACCCAGGCGATGAACGCCTTCTCGCGCGTGGAGAAGCGGAACGGCGCAAGACAGAGGAAGGTTGCGGCGGGACGGGCGACCAGCATCAGGGTCAGCGCGACCAGCAGGGCCGGGCCCGCGGTCTGCGGCAGACGCCCCGGCCATACCAGAAGCCCGAGCAGCACGAACATGACGATCTGGGCAAGCCAGGTCACCGCGTCGAGGAAGACCACGACGGTGTTGTGCGCGCGGGTCGGCCGGTTCCCCACCACCAGGCCCGCCAGATAGCTGGCGAGATAGCCGGACCCGTGGAACACCGCGGCGAGCCCGAACACCACGAGCGCGCTGATGGCCACGAACGGCGCATGCAACCCTTGCGGCAATCCGAGGCGGTTGAGCGCCCAGACGATGGCGCGGCCGCCGGCGATGCCGAGCACGGTCCCGAGCGCCGCTTCCAGCGAAAGCCTGGTGAGGATCTCGAGCCACGGCTTGTCGCCGATGAGCAGGATCTCCACCAGCACGATGGTGAGGAAGATGGCGAACGGGTCGTTGGTGCCGGATTCGACCTCCAGCGTCGCGCCGACCCGCGGCCGCAGCCGCAAGCCGCGCGAATGCACTAGCAGGAACACGGCCGCCGCGTCGGTCGACGCCACCACGGCGCCGACCAGCAACGCCTCGATCCAGCCGATGCCGAGCAGATACTTGGCGGCGGGCGCGGTCAGCGCGGCGGTGATGAGGACACCGATGGTTGCGAGCGCGAGCGAGGGCGCGAGCACGCTGCGGAAGGTCGTAAAGCGCGTGCGCAGACCGCCGTCGAACAGGATCAGGGCGAGCGCGACCGCGCCCACCATATAGGCGGCCTGCACGTCATCGAACTTGATGCCGCCGGGCCCCGATTCGCCCGCCAGCATGCCGAGGACGAGGAAGACGAGCAGCAACGGCGCGCCGAACCGCAACGCCACCAGGCTCGACAGGATGCCGGCGAGCACCAGCACGGCGCCGAGCAGGATGGAGAGGCTGACTGAATCGAGGAGGTCCATCGGGCTTTCACGAATTCAAGCGACGCGCGCACAATGCCATGCGCCCGCGCGCGGGCGCAGCAGAAATAATGCCCCTCGGTTGTCATCCTGGACGCGCGCTTCGCGCGCGCTCCGGGACCCAGGACTCCGAGCCGGCAATCCCGTGGCACATACGCCGCACGGTCATCTCCGAACACCAGGATTCATGGTCGCGGCTCTCGCATCGATGGCGCAAGGGCGCGACCCACGCTCGGCCGGGATGACAACCGAAAGGATTGCGGGCGCTCTCCCCGGGATGAACGGGACGTCAGCTCGTCACGCGCTCGATCTGCGCGCCGCAGCGGGCGAGCTTGTCCTCGAGCCGCTCGAAGCCGCGGTCGAGATGGTAGACCCGGTTGACCATGGTCTCGCCTTCCGCCGCCAGCGCCGCGATGACGAGCGACACCGAGGCGCGCAGGTCGGTCGCCATCACGGGAGCGCCTTTCAGGCGCTCCACGCCCTCGATGGTGGCGGTCTCGCCGTCGAGCTGGATGCGCGCGCCGAAGCGGGCGAGCTCCTGCACGTGCATGAAGCGGTTCTCGAAGATGGTCTCGGTGATGCGCGAGGTGCCTTTGGCCATCGTCATCAGCGCCATCAGCTGGGCCTGGAGATCGGTCGGGAAGCCCGGGAACGGCTCGGTCGTGACGGCGACCGACTTGAGGCCGGCGCCGTTGCGGGCGACGCGCAGTCCCTCGTTGGTTGCCGTGATCTGCACTTCGGCCTCGCGCAGCACGTCGAGCGCCGCCTGCAGAAGCTCCGCACGGGCGCCTTCGAGCATGACGTCGCCGCCGGTCATGGCGACTGCCATCGCGTAAGTGCCGGTCTCGATGCGGTCCGGCACCACGCTGTGGCGCGTCCCGGAGAGCTTGGCGACTCCTTCGACGGTGATGCGCCGCGTGCCGGCGCCCGAGATGCGCGCGCCCATCTTGTTGAGGCAGGCGGCGAGGTCGGCCACCTCCGGCTCGCACGCGGCGTTGTCGATCACCGTCGTGCCGTCCGCCAGGACGGCACCCATCAACGCCGTATGCGTACCGCTCACCGTGACCTTGGGAAAGACGATCTCGCCGCCCGTGAGGCCGCGCGGCGCGCGCGCCACCACGTAGCCGCCGTCGATCTCGATCTTCACGCCGAGGCGCTCCAGCGCCATGAGCAGCAGATCGACCGGGCGGGTGCCGATGGCGCAACCCCCCGGCATCGACACCCGCGCCTCGCCCATGCGGGCGACCAGCGGCGCGATCACCCAAAAACTCGCCCGCATCTTGGAGACGAGCTCATAGGGTGCCGTGGTGTCGACGATGCGGGCGGCCGAGAGGTGCATCGTCTGGCCCGTGTACTCGTCCTCGCCCGAGCGCTTGCCGCTCATCATCACGTCGACGCCGTGATTGCCGAGGATGCGCTGCAACTGGACGACGTCGGCGAGCCGCGGCACGTTCTCCAGCACCAGCGTCTCGTCGGTCAGGAGGCTCGCGATCATCAGCGGCAGCGCGGCGTTCTTCGCCCCGGAGATCGGGATGCGGCCGTTGAGCGGCCCTCCGCCGACGATGCGAATGCGATCCATCTAGCCCCCTGCTCCTGCGTCCCGACTAAGGATATCACGCTACACGCGGCCCGATTGCGGCGAAAGTCGGACCTTTCGGCCGTCGATCAGGATTTATCCGTCTCTCCGGCGGACGGTTCCCGATTCGGTTGCGCCGGCGTGGCCGGATCGGGCGCGTCCTCGATCTCTGTCGCCACCTGCCGTCCGCGTGCTTGCGCCTTGCGGCGCCTGAGGTTTTCCCGCAGCGCCGCCTGCAGCCGGCGCTCCTGTGCCGCCCGCCGAGTCTGCTTGCCTGTCGTCGTCATGCCCTGTCCCTGCATCCCATGGCGGTCCGGGATACCGGGGCGCCTGTTCGCTTGCGCCCGCCACCCCCATATGGCAAGGATCGCCCCCGTTCCAGTCCGGGCTCCGCGTTCCGCGTGAAAGACGGACCCTCCGGTTGCTGCCGTAGCTCAGTGGTAGAGCACTCCCTTGGTAAGGGAGAGGTCGACAGTTCAATCCTGTCCGGCAGCACCACGAAAAGCCCCGCAAAAATCAGCACTTCTCGCAATTGCGCGAAGTACATTCGCGACATTTCGAGACGCAACGGAGCGTGAACATGACAGGTCGAGACGTGGAAAATCCGTGGACTTTGGACCGTGTTCGTTCGCCAGCACGAAACCCGCCGGGTGGCACGGCGGGTCTCGGCAGTCCTTACGAAGAATTGGGCAGGAACCTGAGACTGCGGAGCATAAGACCCGCCGCGAGCCCGAACCGCCCACGCCAACCTTCATCTTGAAGGTGAAGGGCCCTGCGAGGGCCAGCGCCTTCGCTGGCCCGTGAGCCAGCCGTGCTCGCGACGGGGAGGAAGCAGTCATGAACGGTCAAACACATGACTTCGCCCTGCCGGACACGCTCACCATTGCTCGCGATGTGCTCGCGCGCGGGTACAAGCCGCTGCCCATCCCGATTGGTGCAAAGAATCCGATCCTGAGCAATTGGCAGAACCTCTCCATCACTGCCGAAAACGTCACGCACTATTTCGACGGAGCACCACAAAATGTCGGCGCCCAACTGGGGCCGGTCTCAGGTGGATTGGCGGACGTTGACCTTGACTGCATCGAGGCAGTGAAACTCGCGCCCTATTTCTTACCGACGACACGCTCGATTTACGGCAGGCTCGGCAAGCGCAGATCACATTATCTCTACGTCTGCAGTGACCCTGACCCCAAGGCGACGATCAAGCTGCTCGACGATGCCAAGCAGTGCATTGTCGAACTGCGGCTTGGCGGCGGCGGCAAGGGTGCCCAGAGCGTATGGCCCGGTTCGATACACACGTCCGGCGAACGCTACGAGTGGGATGAAGACGGTGCCCCTGGCGCAGCCACGTGTGTGCTGCTGAAGAGCGGTATCGAAAAGATCGCGGTCGGCGTGCTGCTCGTCCGGCATTGGCCTGCCAAGTCGCGCCATGACGCATGCCTCTGCCTGGGTGCGTTCTTGGCACGCGGTGGATGGACGCCGGAGGTCATCGGCGACTTCCTCGTCGCTGTTCAGGAGGTCGCCGGTGTCGAGGACCCCAGCCACATCGAAAACGGTCGGCAGGCCGCCATTGACGCCGCTACTGCCTATGTGGCTGACGGCAAGGGTTACGGATTGCCAACTCTGATCGAGTTTTTCGGCGGTGCGGTCGCCACGCGCATTGCTAAAATCCTGGGCTACGGGCAGCGCGGTGAGCCGACCAGTGATGACGGTCGGCCGGTGCTGAAGGTGGTCGGCGGACAACTGTCCGGTAACGCCGACAAAGCCGAAGAAATTCTCCTTGCCGCAGGCACACCGTTCTTCGAGCGGTCAAACATACTGGTTCGCCCCATCGTGAAGGATGTCGACACCTTCCGAGGAAACAAGACCAGTGTCGCTCACCTCGCAGCCGTCAGTGAGACCTACATGCGGGACATGCTGGGCAGAGTGGCGGGGTGGCGCAAGTACCATCTGCGGTCCAAGCGTTGGGTGCCCATAGACCCGCCAAAGGATGTAGCAGGCACCATTCTGGCGCGGGCCGGGGAATGGAAATTTCCATCGGTGGCCGGCATCATCACCACACAGACGATGCGGCCAGACGGCACGATCCTGGATCAACCAGGCTATGACCCAACAACCCGACTGCTGCTGGTGAATCCACCGCAGATGAAACCCATCCCGGCTGAACCCAGCGAAGATGAAGCGCGCGCGGCCTTGGAGTTGCTTGAGAGTCTGCTTGCCGAATTCCCGCTGGTTGATGATGTGGCCAAAAGCGTTGCTCTATCCACTCTGATCACGCCGGTAGTGCGCGGTGCGTTTTCTGTCACTCCCATGCATATCGCCGACGCACCCGTCGCGGGCTCGGGCAAGAGCTACCTGTTCGACACTGCTGCTGCCATCGCCATCGGACAGCGGATGCCCACCATAGCAGCCGGGTGTAATGAAGAAGAACTCGAAAAGCGCCTCGGCGCGGCACTGCTCGCCGGCCAGCCGCTCATCACGATCGACAATGTGAAACGCACATTGATGAGCGATGCCTTGTGCCAAATTATTGAGCGCCCCCGGCCACAGGTTCGCATCCTAGGAAAATCCGAACTCATAAATGTGGAGACGCGCGGGACGACGCTCTTCGCAAACGGAAACAATATTTCCGTCTTCGGCGATCTGTGTAGGCGTGTCGTTCGCACCCGGCTTGATCCGAAGACGGAGAAACCTGAGCTTAGAACGTTCAAAGGCAATCCCGTGGCGACGGTCCTGGCTGACCGAGGCGCGTACATTGCTGCGGCACTCACGGTATGCCGGGCGTATATCGTTGCCGGTCGACCGCATCTCGCGCCGCGGCTGGCCTCATTCGAGGAATGGTCAGACACGGTGCGGTCCGCGCTCATGTGGTTGGGGAAGCATGATCCGATTTCTTCCATGGAGGCATCCCGGGCGGAGGACCCGGAGCGGACGACGCTGCATGCACTACTTACGGCGTGGGTTCATGCGTTTGGCACCGGACAAGCCAAATCCGTTACGGCGAAGCAGGTCATTGAGCGTAGTCAAAAGATGCATCTCACCAGCCTAGATGCCCCCGTGCTGGAGTTGCCGGAGCTCAGTGCTGCCGTTCATGCGGTGGCAGGCGGGGGCGGTAGACAGCCCGACTCCGTGACCCTTGGTCAGTGGCTCGGACGCCATAAGGGTCGGATCATCAAGGGCATGTGGTTTGCACAAGACACCAGCCCTAAGGACGCCATCAAATGGCACGTTGACACGGCTAATCCGGATGACCTGTAAGCAGGGGGTGTCGGGGGTGTTAGGGGGTGTTCTTTTGGCCACGCACAGCCAAATTGGCAGTTTTATATAGTGTATATACGGAGTACGAATAATTGCCATTTTGAGTACATGGGGCTAGAACAACACCCCTCAACACCCCAACACCCCCTCTGAAAAGGGGGCCGGGGGTCCACTACAAGCATTTTCCCGCTCTCGCCAAATACTAAACCAAAGCTTGATTTTTTGCCCCCACCCCAAGGGTTGCATACACAATGGCTGGCGTGGGCGTTTTACAAAACTTGAATTTTTGATTTTAAATCAAGATTTCCCGACATGAAGATAACATTTAATGCCAAATACTAAACCAAAGCTTGATTTTTTGCCCCCACCCCAAGGGTTGCATACACAATGGCTGGCGTGGGCGTTTTACAAAACTTGAATTTTTGATTTTAAATCAAGATTTCCCGACATGAAGATAACATTTAATGGGCCGACTTCAGGAAATGTCAAACTGCTACTGCCACCCCGGCAGAGCTGGGGGGTCTCCCGGTTATGCTAGTTCCAGGGGACGCTACTTCAGCTAGCATCCGGTATGGAGTTGGCCTTAACCGGACATTAACCATGAGCCAGTTATCTTTTGCCGAGTGTCGTCAATGCATAGAGCATACCATGCAAGAGGCCGCGCAGTTAAAGGTGGATCATGTGATGGGCCCGTATGGGCCGCTGAGCGCCGCCAATCTCCCAACTTCTGAAACGAAACGCTGGAACGTCCGCCGCAAGGCGGAGGTGGTTGCAGCTGTGCGCGGCGGGCTGCTCTCTTTTGAGGAGGCCCGCAGCCGCTACGCGATCAACGCCGAGGAGATCCGGTCCTGGCAGCGTTGTATCGATCAGCACGGGTTGAAAGGACTGCGGGCGGTGCATACGCAGAGCGGAAGGGCACACAATTCGGGACGGCATATACCCGAGCAATGCAAGGCCCCCGCCCAATCCAGCATCCGAACCGGTGATCTTGTAGTAAAGCTCGGCACTCAGGGCGTCGAAGTCAACGGCGCCCGTGTGCACTTGACGAGAAGGGAGTACCAGCTGCTGGAGCTATTGAGCCTTCGCAAAGGCACCACACTGACCAAGGCAATGCTTCTCGACCACCTTTATGGCGGCTTCGATGAACCCGAACAGAAGATCATTGAGGTGTTCATCTGCAAACTGCGCAAGAAGCTCGCCAACGCCTCTAACGGCAAGGATTACTTGCAGACCGTGTGGGGCCGTGGGTACATGCTGCGCGAACCCCGAGAGAAGAAGGCGGTCAGGCGGCAATCGATCTATGTATTGTCGGGTGACGCGAGCGCCCGACAGCCTTACTCCGTGTCGTCCTGAACCGAGTGAGCCATTTAGCCCGATTTATGCACCGTAGGCTGGCGGATGTGGCGCAAATTGCTGATTTAGCGTAGGATTTGGTTATCGAATCCAATCCGCGCCATTTCAGCGAGGCCACATCCGCTATTCTCGATATTATGCTGCCGCTGCCCGGCCTGTCATCTGCCGCTGGCAAGTCCGTCGTCGTCAAATTCGACGGTGGTCGGTTGTCGTCGGACGGTGGCATTCGCTCAGGCGCTCGGCGTAGGGATAGCGGCGCAGAAGCAACCCGGCCCATGACCCACGAACGCCCGGTGGCCCCGGCGCTCCCGGCTCACTCCGACGCCGCAGCGGGAAATCTTGATTTAAAATCAAATATTCAACCCGCGCCAGCCATCGTGTATTGCAACCCTCGGGGTGGGGGCAAAAAAAACCAAGCTCTGGTTTAGCTATTCAGCGGACGCAGGCCGCCCGTGGGACGAGGATCAACCCGCTATCCACGCCGAACCTCCCGCCACCGACTAAGGCGCCGGTGGGGTGGGGGCAAAAAAATCAAATCAAGCAAGGTGTCGCCAGCCATCCATCGCAACGTCGTCGCTCATTCGGACCATACCGCTCGCCTCGCGCGCTTTGATGCGATCGCGAGCGGCCGCAATATCGTCCTCCGTCGGCTCACAGAAGGCAGCCTTTGGCAGCTGCGGTGCGCAAGCCGTGGGCTTGCTGGGAATCGCCCGGCTCACGATTGCGCCCCTGATCGTTCGGCCTCGATCTTTGCCATCATGGGCCAATTGAGTGCGGCTTGGGCGTTCAGGGCCAACCGCGCGACCGCCACGACGACCAGCGAGAAAAACAGCGAGAAGATCGGCGCATTCTCCACGACAATCAAAACGGTCGCGCGCAGTTCAATCTGACGCCAGTTCTTCAAGAAGAAGCTCATGCTTGGAATTGTCTATGGACCATGACTTAAAGCGTTTGAGGAACGATTGACCAAGCAACAACGGTCCCTGAGAAGGCGCAACACCGCCCTTCACGTTCCGGAGAACAACGTTGCCGACCTTAAGGGACCTAATCGTGAATGTGTTCCACTGCCCCGTTGACCCGTCCGCCAGGATAAACCCCTCTTGCCCAAGAAGATCCGCCTCTTGAATGGTGCCTGTGTGCTTCAACGTAGAAAAGACACCCGCAGGCACACTGACATAAGCCGCGCCACTATCCACGGCAAAATCCAGCGTCATTGCACCGTTTATCTCGACCGGCACGACAAGTATGCCATTCCACATTTGCAGCGGTAGTGCTATCCGAACAGGCAGGCGTCTACTCAGCTCGGGCATGAAAGCGAAGCCAGCGCCCAAGGTCACAACCAGCAACACGACGGCAATGATCTCGTGAAAATATCTATGCCAGACCGACGGGCCGCTCGCGTCGTCAAGGACGCCCAGCAAAATCTTCGGGTCTGCAGGGGCGCTCAACGGCGACGCCGCATCTTTCAGCAAATCAGCTAGCTTAATGGTCCGTTTGGACACGCGGAGCCCGCAATTTCGCAATTCCTTCGGGGAAGGGTACGTTACACGATTGTCTTCCCGGCGTCGAATTTAATATGGACGGCTGGTTTGGTGCTCAGGCCGGAAATACTACGACACCTGCATTCAGGAGTGCCTGGGCCACGACTCTCATAAGGATCTGATCGGCGACCACGGCCTGGTCAGCATTAACCGTGACATGTTTCACCGTAACGGTCTGCTGGCCTTTGCCCCGATGTCGATCAAGAGTTCTCGATTAACACCGCGAGGGTGCGTGCAGCCTTGTCCGCAAGTTCAAGAAATCGCGTCTGCACAACGAAACTCTGTTCCGGCTGCAGCCCGCCGACGCAAGCTGAGCGCCGTCTCGTGCGCCGCAATGATCTGCACGGCGAGCATCCCCTCGACCGGGTCCGCTGGGTTGATGTTGACTAGTCCGGAGAGCGTCGCGCTCGCAGCCTCGGCATCGTTTACTGAGTGGGTATCCGGTAGCGCGGATACCAGCCGACCGGCGATTCGATTGTTCCAACGGTCATCCAGGCCACCACCGATGGCCTTCAATTTGGGCGTCGGATTCGGGTCAAGCCTGACCCAACTTCCAGGGTTTGAAAATAAACATGTCGATATCAAAGGCTTGCGGGCCATTTGGAGTTTTAGGCACCACAGGTCAGGCGGGTTCGGGCGCGGGCGGAATCTCCTGGAAGACGGGCGGGAGGGCAATGCCGAGGGCGCGGCAGATCGGATCGATGGTCGGGCCGGGAGCAGTTCGCAGACGGCGATGGCGTCAAGGTCATTTTCGATGCATCCCAACCTGCAGCGACGCTTACCGGACCTACCCACGACTTTAACGGCGACCACGACTTCAACGGCGACGGCAAGTTCGACATGCTGTGGCAGAACGACAACGGGACGCCCGCGATCTGGCTGATGAATGGCTTGAACCCGATCGGGGCAGCCACGGTCGGCCCCAATCTGCAGATTGATTGTGGGTCGGAACGGCGGTGGCGAGGATTCGCAACAAATTGGCCGAAATGAACAAGAACGGTTGGCCGTTCTGTGCTAGCGGATCCCATCTTCGACAAACGACCCCAGTGACATCACGGTGTCATTAAAGTCCTGACCAATATTTTTGAACCACAACCTCCGTTCGAACAGGGAAATTCTCGGCACATCGTAAGTTTAGTCCGCGCCTTCGGTGGCGCGCTCTGACAACAATTTGGCCGATCTTAACAAGACGCAGGCGAGCTCTATCGTGGCATAGTCGGCCAGGGCCACCCAGGAAAGGCAGCGCATTCCCACAATGCGTCAAGGCGCCAATTTGGGACGGGGTCGGAGCACGTTTGTCGAACCTGAGGGAAATACCATGAGTTTCCGAGCATTCAGCACTGCGCTCTGGTACGCGTCAGCGCTGAGTATTTTTGGAATTGCTATTGAGATCATTATCTTCCGAAACGGCACTCCGCCAATTATTGGCAGTGTATTCACCCGGCCGAATTTCATCGATAACTTACCCCCCGTTCTCATCCTTCTTCTCTTTGTCTGGGTATTGTTCGAGCTCGGCAGCAAGCAGAGACAAGTACGGCGCGAGCACTCAGCAGTTGCCAGATTTCAATCAATCATGTCCCAGGCAGACACGGGCTTATATGTGGCAAAGGCTTTCGACCTCCGGGAGGCCCGCGCCATTCGCCGCGCCAATCTCATCATCGAATGCAGTCAGCGCGATCTTTCAAGTTTGCATGATGCGGTGCCTGCCGCAGCGGCACTTGATGCCAGTAAGCTGGCCGCCAGCTATACGCCCCTGAATGTCTATGCCTGGATTCTCCCGGTGCTCGGCTTCATCGGGACCGCCAGCGGCATGGCCTCATCGATCGGCGGGTTCAGCACCGCTCTCCAGGGCCGACAAGGCCAAATCGAAGCCCTCGCAAACGAACTGGGGCAAAAGGTCATTCCGGGGCTGTCCGGGGCCTTCGTAACGACCATCTTGGCGCTGGCGGCGGCCATAGTCGCTTATCTTTGTACCAGTGCGCTGAGGGGGTGGGACCAGGAGGCGCTCGACCAACTCGACCGGCACTGCATTGTCCTCCTATCGCGCGTTCCTCAACCAGAAGGGCCGGAAGGAAAGAAGATCGTGGCCGCCCTCGACCACATATTAGAGCAATTGCGCAACGTGCTTCAAATGCCCATCAGTCTGGATAGTGCCGCGAATAATATCAAGTCGGCGTCAGAAGCACTGGCTTTGGTCGGCAGAGAGTCCGCGTCCGCAGCAGTTTCGATCAGCAAGGCAGTTTCCGATTTGGTCTCAGCAAACAACGAGCTTGCCGAAACGTTGAAATCTGAAGGACTAGAAAATGAAAACATCATTTCGGAGATCAGAGATCTGCAGAAATTGGTTGCGGCCAAAAACGAACTTACTGAAGCCTCTAAGCAAGACGCCGTCGCTGAAGAAAAGGTGATAGAAAAATCAGCGGCTGAGGACCTAATATCAGCGATCAGGGACCTCCAGAAAACGGTTTCAGCGCCCCTCCATATTACTTTGTCTCGGGACTGACGATGAGGTCCCGCTGGCAGCGAAGTCGCGGGGACGACCCGCAAGCCCCCGTCGAGATGCGGTTCATCGATATGTTCATGGCCGCGCTTGGTAGCTTGGTATTTCTTGCTCTACTACTCGTATTTCTTCTACCAAAAACCACCCAGCAGGGCACCAATCAGGAGTTAAAAAAGAAGCTCGATGAGCTCACCGCCGAGAACCAGAAACTGTGGCAGCAAATACCCCGGACACCGCGAGCAGGCGGCGCAAACACAGAGGAAAAGAGTATAATTAAGCGATGGTTGGGCGTTCTTCTTATGGTGAAGGGATGCTCCATCGAGCCCGAAATGTATGTGCGCTGGGAAGGAGACCTCGTCGATTTTGAGACCGATCAACCTACTTCTAAGCTACCTGAATTTGATGCGAGTGACGTCAGTAACAATCGTTATAATCTCGTCGGGCAAAAATATTTCGACATCGGGAACGGAGCGGAAATAGCCACCATCATGGCAAAGGTCCAAGAGTCGGATACTGCCGGTCTGGAGGATTTCCGCAAGAATGGATTGAACGCCAAACTATTCTATGGCGTAAGCAGGGCGCCCGGCAGTTATTCTGTTTATATCGGTCTCACCGACCCGCGCGCACAGGGCGAGCGAGAATGCGCAATCCAGCCATTCTATTTGTCGTCGAGGGGCCTCATCCCGGCGGACAAGATCACCATGACGCAGGAGCGGCCGTTCGCGTGGCTCCGCCATTTCAGAATCAATACGGACGGAACGACGACGTTGAATACGTCCCCTTGGCAGGATGAAGTATTCAAGCGTGAGCTGGCGGAGTTCTCGACCAAGCAAAGCAAGCTTCTGTGCGAGCGGAAGTCACTCTGCGGTACTATAGATGCACACTATGCGCTGCTTTTTTCGCGGACACCAACCGTGAAATTGTTATCATCGAAAGAGGAGGCCGCGCTTAAGCCGAAGGACGTCTTTAAAGAATGCGATGAATGTCCTGAGATGGTAGTTGTGCCGAAGGGCAGGTTCATAATGGGGTCCCCGGACAGCGAGACGGGGAGCAACGACAACGAAGGACCGCAGTATCCAGTGGCCTTCCCGCATCAATTCGCGGTGGGACGCTACGCGGTGACCTTTGAAGAATGGGACGCATGCGTTGCGGACATGGCCTGCGAGCAGCGGTCGGATGCGGGCTGGGGTCGCGAACGGCGACCAGCGATCAACGTCTCATGGCATGATGCGAAGTCCTACGTTGCATGGCTAACAAACAAGACGGGCAAGCCTTATCGGCTCCTCACCGAGGGAGAGCGCGAATATGTAGCCCGCGCGGGCACCCAAACACCATTTTGGTGGGGCAGCACAATTTCTAGCAGTCAAGCCAATTATGACGGCGGATTCGTCTTTGGCGAGGGTGCGAAGGGACAGTTTCGGGCGCGAACAATGCCAGTTGATAGCTTCAATCCAAATCCTTGGGGCCTCTACCAAGTTCATGGAAACGTGAGTGAATGGACAGAGGACTGCTACATGAGTTACGCGCCGACAAATCAAAGAAACAGTGATTGCAGGTTCCGTGTCCTTCGCGGTGGTTCATGGTGGGACAGTCCGATTTCGCTGCGCTCGGGCTCCCGAGACCGGTACGAGGCTGACAGCAGCGACAACAAAATGGGGTTTCGGGTTGCTCGCAGGATTGGTAATGTTGCTCCGTCTTTGGGTCCCTTACCCTTTGAAAAATTTCTACAATGATCGGGCCTTCGCCCTCATCGCCGCTGTGTGGCTGGATGGCCTTACCCCAGCCGCGATCGAGCAGGATCTGCGCGGCCTGCACGCGCGCGGCTGGTGAAAAAAAGGTGCAACTTGCTTGATTTGATTTTTTGCCCCCACCCACTGGGTTGCATTTACATATCACTGCAACTTGAATATTTGATTTTAAATCAAATATTCAACCCGCGCCAGCCAAAGGTGCAACTTGCTTGATTTGATTTTTTGCCCCCACCCACTGGGTTGCATTTACAGTATCACTGCAACTTGAATATTTGATTTTAAATCCATTCCGGCCACGATAGCTAAGTCGTTGTGCGGACACGCATAGCGTCGCATCGGCGCCAATTCCCCGGAAAACCTCGAGAAACCGATTGACACCCACTGCCAAATCTGGACAACGTTGTCCCGGCCTCCGCCAATCGCGTGCGGACATAGAGCGGACACATGAGCCAGAACTCACGGACAAAATCGTCAAGTCGCTACCCGCCCCCGCGCGGGGCAACCGCATCACCTACGACGCGGACATCAAAGGCTTCGGCGCGCGGGTGACCGCAGCGGCCGCGCGCGCCTTCGTCCTGAACTATCGCCGCAAGGGCGATGGTTGGAGCGTCGGTATACCATCGGCTCGTTTCCCGACTGGAGCACGACGGCGGCGCGGGAGGAGGCCAAGCGTCTCAAGCGGCTGGTTGACGCCGGCGGGGATCCGGTCGGCGAGCACGACGAGCTGCGCGCGGCGCCTACGGTCGATGACCTGTGCGACCGCTTCGAGCAAGAGCATCTGCCGAGAAAGCGAGCGTCCACGCAGGTGGACTATCGGGGAGCGCTCCGGAAACACATCCGGCCGGCCTTCGGGCCGCGGAAAGTCGCAGCGCTCACGTTCGCGGACGCGGATGCGTTGCACCGCGCGATCACCAAGAGCGCCCCGTATCGAGCAAACCGCGTTATCGCTATTCTCTCGAAAATGCTGTCCCTCGCGGTCAAGTGGGGCTGGCGGACCGACAATCCAGCTAAGGGCATCGAGCGCAACGACGAGGCCAAGCGGCGGCGTTACCTGAGCGGCGAGGAGCTGGCCCGGCTCACGTCTGCCCTGGCGACGCATGAGGATCAGCAGGCGGCCGATATATTCAGGCTCTTGCTTCTGACCGGGGCGCGGCGAGGTGAGGCTCTCCACGCGAAGTGGGCCGACATCGATCTCAACAAAGGGGAATGGACCAAACCGGGCGCGACGACCAAACAGCGCACCGAGCACAAAATTCCGTTGTCCGCGCCGGCGCGACAACTCCTCGTCGGCATAGAGAGGACGGTTCACTTTACGTATTTCCGGGCCGTCGGGGCGACGGTCCGCGCCTCGAGGTTAACGGCGACTGGGCCCGTATATGCAAGGCCGCGAACATCACTGGCCTGCGCACCCATGACCTGAGGCACTCCTTTGCCAGCCACCTCGCATCCGCTGGCGTTGGCCTGCACGTCATCGGCGCTTTGTTAGGGCACACCCAGCCGCAAACGACTCTTAGCTATGCGCACCTATTCGATGATCCACTGCGCGCAGCCACCGAGCGCGTTGGCGCCATCCTCAGCGGCGAGCCGCTGGGCGAGGTCGTCAAGCTTGGAGAGCGGCGATGAGATGTATCGAGCCTGGGAAGTCGATCAGGAAAGAGGTCTATATACGACCGGGATATCACTGGTTAGTCGAGGTGCGCCAGGAGCTCGGCACTGAAGTACTGCGCGGCCAGCTTGCTATCCGCGAGCGAAAGGCGTTTAAACTGCGGGCCGGCATGGGTGGAGATGCAGGAAATTCGTTGGGGCCGCTGGTGCGGCGAAGGCGCGGTGGAGGTGCTCGAGCGCGGCTTCTTTTTTGAGGAAGGTGGCGGATGGGGAAACGACCTTGACGAGCGCGAGTGGACTAAAAATTACCATCCCGTGTTCGTTGTGGTGATGGACAAGCCCTCTGCGCCGACGTTGACGGAGCCATCGCGCGGCCCGACTACGTTCCTCCGTTCCTGGCTCTGATGCTCGAAGCGGTGGGGCACTCGGACGTATCACTGCCGATAGCCCAGGACCAGCCAAGAAAAGCGATCTCGCCAGCATTTTTCAAAACCAGGACGGTCGAGGGGCGGTCAATTTCCGAGCACCAGGCCGAGATGATGGCGACGTTCTGTCGCCCGCCGGCGGCGATGACAGGCGGCGCCAAGAAGCAGGCCCCCAAGAAGGGTTGAACCGTTCGACCCTTCTGGTTGGCGCCCTTCCACCGTTGCGGCGATAAAAGGCAGCAACAAGAGGTCAACCCGAAGGGTTGAACCATTTCCTCCTGGCGTGAACCCTTCGCACGTTCCCAAAAGCAAGTTGTCAGAACGATAGTTGGCGCTGTCGATGGCTGTCACAAGCCGTCTCGAGAAAGTAGCGCAATGCCAATAACCGACGCCGGCATCCTCGACGGAATATGCCGAGGAGGCCGAGTTCACGGCAGACAACAGCATCAGCAAGCGAACGTCCAACCGTTACCGCAACCAACCCGACGGGCTGCCCTACATGGAATGGGGCGGCAAAATCTGGATCCACATCCCGGGGGCACGGGCGTGGCTGGCCGCCCGAACCAAGCGGCGCAACCCAACGCGTTCGCGCCCGCAGACAGCCAATCGATCACGAAAACGCCCGCCGGAGGCCTAAGCCGGCGGGCGCTCGCATCTGGTCATGGGCCTAAACCGCCTCGGAGGAGGCAGAAAAGGAGAATCGATACATGTGTTTTCTCGCGAGCTATGTCAACAAGCAGGCCTCCCATCGCGGCGGCCGCCCGCCTCGCCACAATGCCGCTTGCGCTGACCTCCTCGAACCCACGGACAAACTAGATCGACACCGAGACGAACGGCCATGCATGAGCCTCTGCCCCACCGCATCGCGGTCTCGACCGACACGCGCTGCCTGTTCCGCGACTACGAGGTTAAATCGACGCTCGACCTGAAGAAGGTCGGCCTGCACGCGTACGCGGCTCATCCCTACGACCGAAGTGGTATGCGCGGCGTTCGCCGTCGACGACGGCCCGGTGCAGCTGTGGCTGCCCGGGCGATCCGGTGCCGCCGGCGTATTTCGAAGCCGCGGCAGATCCGAGCTGGCGCGCTGCGCGCTCACAACGACGCCTTCGAAGTCCGCCATCGAGCAGCACATGCTGGCGCCGCGTTACGGCTTTCCGATCATTCCGCTTGAGCGCCACCGCTGCACCATGGCGATGGCGCTGGCGCTCGGGCTGCCGGCACAGGCTGAGCGCCGTGGCAGACGCGCTGGAGCTGGTGAACCGCAAGGACGCGGCCGGCGAACGGTTGATGCACCAGATGGCGAAGCCGCGCAAGCCGCGCAAAGGCGAGGATCCGGCAGGCACGTACTGGCACGACGATCCGGAGCAGCTGCAGCGGCTCTACGGCTACAACAAGCAAGACGTCGAGGTCGAGCGCGAGGCTGCACGACCGCCTGCTCGCACTGTCGGCGACGGAACAGGCGGTGTGGGAGCTCACCTGCCGGATCAACCAGCGCGGCTTCCACGTCGATCGGCCATTCGCCGAGGCTGCGCGTCGGATCGCCCAGGCCGCGGCGCCCGAGATCGACGCCGAGCTCGCCGAGATCACTGGCGGCGCCGTCACTGCGATCAACCAGGTCGAGCGGCTGCAGACCTGGCTGCAGCAGCAGGGCTGCGCGGTAACGAAGCTCGAGCGCAAGGCGATCGAGAAGCTGCTCGACGAAGAGAGCTGCTGCCGCCGGTGCGCCGCGTGCTCGAGCTGCGGCTCGGCGGCGCCCAGGCGGCGGTCAAGAAGATCGACGCCTGCTGGCCCGTGCCGGCGACGACGATCGCGTGCGCGGCGCCTTCCGCTATCACGGGGCGGCGACTGGCCGCTGGGCCGGAGAAGGTTTTCAGCCGCAGAATCTGAAGCGCCCGACGGTCGAGGATCTCGACGCCGCGATCGCCGCGGTCGCCACCGGCGATTATCGAGCACGTGAAGAAGCTCTATCCGCGGCCGCTCGCCGTCGTCGGCGACTGCAGCCGATCAATGATCACCGCGGCGCCCGGGCACGTGCTGATCGGCGCCGACTTCAGCGCGATCGAAAGCCGCGTGCTGGCGTGGGTGGCCGGCGAAGAATGGAAGCTCGACGCCTATCGCCGCTTTGACGCAACCCGCGATCCGCGTGACGAGCCGTATTGTGAGACCGCGTGCAAGATCTTCCGCGTGCCGTCCGGCACCTACACCAAGGAATCGCCGGAGCGCAGCGTCGGGAAGACCTGCGATCTTAGCTTTGGCTATATGGGCGGTCTTGAGCGCGTGGCGGAAATTTCGAGCCGGATAAACTTCACCGATGCGGAGGTCGAGACGTTCAAAACCGAATGGCGCGCGGCGCACCCGAAGATCAGGCGCTTCTGGTACGACATCGACAATGCGGCCGTGCTGGCGGTGCGCGAGCGCGGCGCAGATCGTCCGCTGCGGCCGCATCGACCTGAAATGCACCGGCGCCTTCCTGCAGATCAAGCTGCCGAGCGGCCGCAAGCTCTCCTATCCGCAGCCGCGGATCATCGAGGACAAACACGGCAAGCACCGCGTCTCGTTCGCCGATAACGCCGATGGGCAAGTTCGTCGATTGCCGCCACGGCCAAGGCGCATATGGCGGCACCTGGACCGAGAACATCGTCTCCGGAATCGCCCGTGATATCCTGGTCGAGGCGATGCTGCGCCTCGAGGCCGCCGGCTATCCGATCGTCTTGACCGTGCACGACGAGGTCGTGTGCGAGGTGCCGGAAGGCTTCGGCAGCATCGAAGAATTCACCCGTCTGATGACGCGCAAGCCGGCCTGGGCGCTGGACCTGCCGATCGCAGCCAGCGCCTGGACGGGACCGCGCTACTGCAAATGAAGAGGAGGAACGCTGCCGTCCCTACCGGCTGACACCCGAGCCGCTATCGCAACTCGTAAACAAAGGAGGCAGCTCATGGTGCTGTTAGCATCCGACTATGACAAATCGAACTACCTGCGCGCCGAGGACATCAAGCAGGACAGGAAGTTCCGCATCAAGGCCGTCACCGAAGAGATGTTCGAGCGGGACGGCAGCAAGGAGAAGAAGCTGGTGCTCTGGTTCACCAACGACGAGCGCGGCCTGGTGCTGAACAAGACCAACATCCGCACCCTGCGCGGCGCATTCGGCGACGACACGACCGCCTGGGTCGGCAAGATCATCGTCGTGTTTCCGGCGATGACCGACTTTCGCGGCAAGATGGTTCCGGGGCTGCGGGTGCGGATCCCGCCGCCGAAGCAGGCCACGGCAGCAGCAGCCGGCGCCGTCACCAGCCGCCAACGGGGAATGGTGCGGCAGCGGCTGCGGCGGCTGCGGATCCGGAGCTCAAACCGGATCCGGTAAAGCCGCTGCGCGAAGAGCTGGACGACGAAATCCCGTTTTGAGGGAAGACGCGGAGGCGGCGAGCGGTTGCGACCGGCTCGCCGTCTCCAGCGTCAGGGGGATTGCCGTGCAAGACCGCAAACCTACTACACATCAGCGCGACCTGGCAAAGCTGCCGCAGGCGCTGGCGCCGCTGATCGAGCGGCCGCAGTGGGCCGTGTGGCGCTGGACCCAGCAGCCGAACGGCCGCTGGCAGAAGCCGCCGTATCAGGCGCGCGATCCGCAGCGGCACGCCAGCACGAAGGATCCCAGCACGTGGAGCGACTACGCCACCGCCCTAGCAGCGGTGCAGGCGGGGCACGCCGACGGCATCAGCTACATGCTGACCGCGGCGGATCCGTTCGGCGCGATCGACCTCGACCATTGCCGGCATGCCGGCACCCACTCGATCGACGTGTGGGCGCAGAATTTCCTCGACGTGGGTCGCAACACCTACGCGGAGGTGACGCCGTCAGGCGAGGGCTGCCGGATCTGGGGGCTGACCGGCGACGACTCCGCTCCGGTCAACCGGAAATTCACCCTCGAGATCGACGGCAAGCCGATCGCCGCGGAGCTGTTCCGGCGCGCGCCGAAGGCGCTCACCATCACCGGCTATCGGCTCGACGCCATCCGCGGAGCTTACGAATATCGACAGGCTGTTCGACTGGGCGATCGTGTGGGGCGAGCGCCGCAAGGCCGCCGCCGCAGAAGCGGCTGCCGAAGCCGCGCAGCTCAACGGCCACGCCTTCAATGGCGGCGGACCCGGCTACGACATCGACTGGATCGAACGGGTTGTGCGCGAGGGTCCGCTGGGCGGCAATCGCAGCGACACCTTCCATATCGTCGTCGGCCATTACCTGGGCTGCGGCTGGAGCATCGACCAGATCGACGAGCACCTGCGCCAGTTCCCGAACGGCATTGCCGACAAGTACATCGGCGAGGGCCGGCTGCGGAAGGAGATCGAGAGGAGCGTTCGCAAGCACGCGGAGCGCGCGTTGCCCGTGATCGACGGCTGGAAGGCGCCCGAGGACGCCCCCTGCAGCAAAGACGCCACCACCACCAGATCCAGCCAACGACGACGACGAGCTCGATGAGCCCGAGCAGGCACGGCCAAAACCGGAAACGCCGCCGCAGCCGGATCCAGAACTGGAGGACGATGAGCCTCCCGAGTGCGAAGACGATCCCGAACTGGAGGACGACGATCCCGAGTTGGATGATGACGAGCCGCCGGCAGCGGATCCAAAACTGCCGCGGCTGTACAAAGACTGGGAACCGGATCCAGACCCGCTTGTGATCGTGGCTGATCAAGCACCTGGTCCCGACGTGCGGTTTTGGGCTGATCTCGGGACAGTGGGGCACGTACAAAACCTTCGTCGTGCTCGATCTGCTGCTGGCGTCGATCGGGACCGGGCAGCCGTTTCTGGGTCACATGGTGAAGCGGCAATGCGGCGCGCTGCTGATCGCGGCCGAGGGCGCCAACCAGGTGCGCCTGCGGCGGGACGCGGTGGTGCGGGAAAAGTGTGGCGACGTAAAGCATCTGCCCTTCTGCTGGTACAAGCAGACACCATTGCTGTTGCAGAAGGATGCGGCCAAGACGCTGATCGCCATGGCGCGGCAGGCCGATGCGGCGTTGCAGGCAGGAGTTTGGCGTGCCGCTCGGGCTGGTCATCATCGACACGATCACGGCCTGCGCCGGCTACCCGCAGGCGGGAGGCGAGAACGACGCGGCGACCGGAATAGCCATCATGGGCGTGCTCAAGGCGGTCGCGGAGGCATGCAACTGCTTCGTGTTTGGAGTCGGCCACCTCGGCAAGAACGCGGACGCCGGCACCCGCGGCACCGGCGCCAAGGAGGATGCTGCCGACGTCGTGTGGGTTTGCCTGGGCGACAAAGCAGCTCAGCGGCAGCGTCACCGACATGCGGCTGGCGGTGCGCAAGAACAAGAGCGGGCTGCAGGGGGAGGAATTCCCGTTCACCATGCGCGTCGTCACGGCGCCGGAACCGGACGAGGACGGCGATCCGATCACCTCCCTGGTGGTGGACTGGCAGCCGGCGGGCGCGCCAGGCAGTCCCAAGCCGGGACCCGATCCGTGGGTGGATGGCTCGCGCCAGGATCAACGCACGGCGCTGCTGCGGCTCAAGCGGGTGCTCATGGAGATCCTGGCCGACCGGGGCGTCGATCTGCCGATCTCGCCGGACGGGCCGACGGTGCGCATGGTCGACCAGGAGATCGTGCGGGAGCAGTTCTATCGCCACACGCCGGCGGAAGGCACCGCGAAGCAAAAGCGGCAGCTCCGGAACACAGCAATTCAAGCGCGCGCTCGGCCGGGCGGAGACCGAGCAGCTCATCGGCATCGTGGAGGTTGACGAGGTGACCTACCTGCGGCTGACCCGGCCAAGGGAGGAGGAGGACACGCAGTGCTAAAGCGTCGACGCGTAGCTTTCTCCTATAGGGGCCTACGCGTCGACGCCTACGCGTCGACGCTGCTAAACCCCTCTGCTCTCTTAACTTTCGACGCGTCGACGGGGTACGAGCGTCGAGGCGCAAGTCTACGCGTCGACGCCTACGCGTCGACGCTACTGCACTGTCCCGCCCCCGGACACGCTCAACTGGAGGTGATCAACGGAGCGGAATACGTGGCGTCGACGCGTAGGCGTCGACGCGTAGCACTTCCTATAGGGAACCTACGCGTCGACGCCTACGCGTCGACGCCTGAAGGACGGCGACGGCGATAACCGCTGGTGGGATTGAGCGATCTGCAGGAAGAGCCGATGTCAACCATCACTGGAGAAAACATGCGTACCGCGTTGACGTGCCTGGCGGAACGGTTTCCGCAGGCGTTCACGTAGGAGCCGTACCTGCCGCACCGGCCGCTGAAGATCGGCATCGCCCAGGACCTCGCCGCCCGCTACCCGGCCCTCACCGCGCGCGAACGCAGGGCAGTGCTGGGCTCCTACACGGCACGGGTGATGTATCTGCGCGCCTGCACGGCCGGGGCCGCCCGCATCGACCTGGACGGCAACATCTGCGGCGAAGTTGATACTGCGGCGGCGCAGTACGCCACCACCAGGCTGGGCGAAATCCTGGCCGCACGCGAGGCCGCACGCGCGGCCGCCACAGTGGCCAATCGCACACAGCCGCCGGCTCCCCGTGCAGCCCCACCGGCGCCGCCAGCGCCTCGGGCAACCGCGCCGGTACCGCCGGCGCCACCAGCAGCACGGCGAAGACCAGTACTGCGTCTGCCGGTCCAAAAGCTGCGGACCGCCTCCGGCTAAGGACATGCCGGACCGTCCGTGCTGTGGCTAATCCTGATGTATGGGGAGCAACTCGGCAGGCTACCCGTGCAAACGGCGGCTGCTGCCCCTGCGCCTGCAGCGGCGCCTACGCCTGGTGCAGCGCCTGTGCCTGCAGTTGCTGCAGCCCTATCGCTATAACTGAGCTGTAGCTGCCGTTCAGCTGTTCACCCGCCGCCCGCCCTAGCAGTAGCTGCTGCAGGATAATGCAATAGCCGCTATAGGGCTGCAATAGGGCTGCGGCAGCTGCTGCACGAGAGCTGCTGCACGGGTGCTACTGCGGCAGGCGCTGCCCCTGCTGCTGCGGCTGGTGGCCTCGAGCACGAGAAGGATGTGGTGGCGACGTTTCTCTGGTCGGGCGCCACAGGGCGGCGTAAAGTGCCCCCAACGGAAACGGAGCAAGGCTCTGGGCAAGCACCGGAATGGCGAAGTGCTACCCCCTGCTAAACGGCATTCGCTGCCGCTGAATTCGGTTGGCCGCATCGCGCAAGAACAGGCCCGGTGCTATCGCCGCGGGCAGAATGGCTATGAAAGCTGGGATGTTGTGGCCAAGCAGACCTATGTGTTGAGCCAGCTGCGCGCTACGGTCGAGGCGGCGACAGTTGGAGGCCGACATCGTCCAGGTCGCGGCCCCGATGGTGGTGAACGTCCTCAGCGTGCCGGCCAATCATCACGTCCATAAAGACGGCCGCGTGTGGCCGATTGCGCCGACGGCGCAGGCGTTGGTGCTGATTGAGCAGCTCGAGCGTACGCTCGCGGAGACTGTTACCGGGACGGTTGCGACGCCGGTTGCCGTGCCGATCGAGGACGCTGAGACCGTGGTTGCCTTCCGCCGCCCTGCTGAACCGCTCGAACTCGAGCCCGAACCCGAGCCCCCTGCCGCTTGACGGAGCGCCCATGACGGACCGGCCGATCACCCTCTCGGCTGCCCAGTTCGTTGCCCTGTTCATCCACGCTGCCGGCGTCCCGGCCCCGGCCCGCGCGGACTTCCTTCGGGTCGTTTTTGCCGAACTCGCTGGCGCCAACCCGTGGCCCAGCGACGCCGCAGTGGAGCGCGCCTGCAAGCGTGCTCTCCCGTGATCCAGCGAACCTACGAGCTGATGTTCGGGTTTGAGCTGTGGCCCGCCATTACCCTGGCGGCGCGTCACGGCCTGCGCGTGGTCGAGACGACGCCGATGTTTCTCACGGCCGAAGGCGACGCCGCCAATGTTGAGATCTTCGGCGATCACCTGGAGCAGCTGCTGCGCCTTTCCCGCTGACGTCACGCGGCGGCGCGAGCTGATAGTGCGGCGCGCGCTCGTGCTGATCCTCGGGGCGAGAGACGAGCCAGGCCTCCGCACCGACCTGGCGCACGGCGAGATGCTCGGAAGCGGTCGGTTCATGCTGGAGCGTAACGCCGGCCGCCAGAAACGGCACTTGGGTTCGCGCGAACGCGGACGCGACCGGAACCTCCGACGAAAGGCCTGCTTGCTAATTCACTAAACGAACATTACGTAGATCGGCATGAGCAAGCCAATCATCGCCTACATCCGCGTTTCCACCCAGAAGCAGGGGCAGTCCGGTCTCGGCCTCGAGGGCCAGAAGGCCGCTATCGAGCGCTTCTGCGCGGCCGAGGGTTATGAGCTCGCCCAGACCTTTACCGAGATCGAGACCGCCAAGGGCGCCGACGCGCTCGAGCGCCGCCCGCAGCTCAAGTCGGCGATGAAGCGGGCGTCGGTCTATCGCTGCCCGATTGTCGTGGCGAAGCTCGACCGGCTGAGCCGCGATGTCGCGTTCATCTCCGGGCTCATGTCGCAACGGGTGCCGTTCATCGTGACCGAGATCCCGAACGCCGATCCGTTCATGCTGCACATCTACGCGGCCGTTGCCGAGCAGGAGCGGACCAAGATCTCGGAACGCACCAAGGCCGCGCTCGCGGCTGCCAAGGCGCGCGGCGTCAAGCTCGGCAACCCGCACGGTCCTCCGAAGCCGTTCACGGCCGAGATCCAGCGGCAGGGGATCGAGGCGCTGCGCCGCAACGCCGACGCCCGCGCGCAGCAGCTCAGCGAGATCCTGTCCGAGTTCGCGGGCCAGAGCGCCAACGCCACCGCGAAGGCTCTGAACGATCGTGGGCTTCCGTCCGCGCGCGGCGGCAAGTGGACGGCGCGTTCGGTTATTGACGTGCGTGCTCGCCTGGGAGGATCGTCGTGATCGCCAGTCGGCGGAGGGTTGCTGCTTGCGGGGCGATCCCCTCCATCATTGGCTAAGCCATTGATAGTGCCACCGATTTGACGAGAAACCTC
>CAVZSC010000029.1:0-138262 GCA_963777755.1 uncultured Alphaproteobacteria bacterium | reverse complement strand
CGAAGCGTGGCAGCCGCGAGCGCAGAACGCCTTGCGCGGACTCTCCACCGGTTGGGCGAGCTTTTGTCGGCAGCGGGGTTGCGGCAGAATTGGCGAACAGCAGTGTCGAGCATGGCGATCTCCGGGGGAGACCGCGCCGTTTGACGCACTAGGAAACTTAGCCTATAGGGGTGTCGGTTTTGTTCATCCCATACAAGCCTTCGCCCCGGTCCGTCATTCGACGCGCGCCGGGGTTTCTTTAGCCGCTCGTGGTTGCGGCGGTGGCGGGCTCGGCCTTGCGCGGGTAGCCGCGGCGTGGATTACGGCGCTGGATCCGCGAGGCAACCCACTCGAGCCCTTCCTTCAGAGGCCGGTATTTCAGGCCTCCGATGATGGCAAAGGGACACCCCTCGGCGTCCCAGTTTCCCAGTGTGCGGCGAACGATGCCCAGCCGCTCGGCAAATTCGCCGTCCGGAATAAGCTTGTCGCCGTTTGGCAAGTCGATGTGCATCGCGCGCTGGCCTCCGTTGAAATTTGCATCAACGGCAGACTGCGCGCGGAAAGCCGGCCTTCGCTACCTGCAAAGGGTTCAGGGGTGGGGGGTCGAAGGGTTCGACCCCCACCCCAGGTCAGCCGCCTCTCATCCCGCTTGTTGCCGCCTCTCATCGCGGCGAGTGGGCGGCAGAACGTCGCCAGATAATCTGCCTGAGCGTCGGTAATGGCAGCTCCGGTGGAAAGTTTCTGCTCGAGGAAATGCTGCTTCAGCACTTCCTTCTTGGGCCACGACTTCGGGTCGTCGGTGATCTCGAAATGCCGGATTGCCTCGAGCAGCAGCGCCACGAACTCCGGGATGAACTGGCCGTCGAGCGATGGCTGGGACGCCGGATTGTCGGCAATGCGCACCAGGATCCGTTCGGGACATAGGTGGAAAGTATAGAGAGCGGGGTCGTAGGTCCGGAGGTACCTGTCGAAGTTGCCGTCGTTTGCGTTTACTTGGGCCAGGGTAAATTCGGGGGGAGGACGTTTAGCCCGAGCCAAGAGGGAGCTTTATAAGTAGCCCATTCCTCCCGGGCAATCGGACGTAATTCCCCACTAAAATTGCACCATTCAAACGCTTCGCAGCGCCCCAAGTATAGGTCCTCCCGCATTTTTTCCGCCCCGTGCTGCTCCACCAGCGAGCGCACCGTGACATGGCCGGGCGGAATCCAGCACTCACCCCTCGCGCCGGGCGGGATCCAGCACTCACCCATGGCGCACCGCCTTCGGTGCCGGCTTGCCGGCATTGCCGATGACGGCGCCGACGCGCTCGACCGCGGCGCGCTGCGGATCGTCGAACAGGTGCGCGTAACGGTGCGTCGTGCTCGGGTTGCTATGACCGAGCAATGCGCCGATCAGCGGCAGCGAGGCTCCACCGCTCGCAAGTTGGCTGGCGAACGAATGCCGCAGATCATGAACGCGCAGGCCGGTGAGTTTCGCGGCCTTGCAGATCGCCACCCAATCCTTCTGGATCGTGATGCGGTGGCCGGTGGCGCTATCGGACGGGAACACCCACTCCGAATTCGTGCGTTGGCGGATTTCGGCGAGAAGTTGCCGCGCCGGCGCCGACAGCGGCGTGACGTGATCACTGCGCTGTTTGGTGCTGCTTCCTGGTTTTATCCACGTCCCGGCTGTCAGATCGAGGTCGGTCCACCGTGCGGCCAAGGCTTCGCCGCGGCGGCAGCCGGTCAGCAACAAGAGGCGGACGATGTCGACCGCCTCGCCGGTCTTCATGGAACGGCCAGCGCCTCGGTGAGCCGGGCAAGTTCGTCGCCGCTCAGATATCGCTTGCGCTTGTGTTCCTGATTTCGCTCGATCCCCTTGACCGGATTGTCCGGTCGCATGTGCCAACGGATCGCGAGCGAAAACATCTTGCTCAGCGCCGCAATCACCCGATTGGCCTGATAGGGATGGCCGGCCTTGGTGATCTTGCGGTGCAGGGCATCGACGTCGGCCCAGGCAACGTCGGCCACCTTCATGCGCCCCAGAATCAGGCCGGATGTACAGCCTGATCGAGCGCCGGTAGTCGGATTGCGTCGATGCCCGCTTGCGCGGCAAATGCTCGGCCTCGAACCGCTCGCACAGGTCGCTCACCGTGACTGCGCCGCGCTCTTCCTCAAGCTCGCCGAGCGGATCACCGCCCTGGTCCACGCGCTGCTTGAGGCGTCGCGCCTCGTCACGGGCTGCAGTCGCCTGCCAGTCAGACGCTGATCCGATCGTAAAGCGGCGCTGGCGCCCTGCCCTGATCCGGTACGTTAGGACGTATGACCGCGCCCCGGCTGCGGTGACGCGGGCTCCGAACCCGCCCACCTCGGAGTCGTAGTAGATGCGGTTGCCCTTGGTCGGCATCGGCAACCGTTTCACGATCGCGTCCGTGAGCCGCTGAGCCATGATCAGGTGTCCCCCGTGTCCACACTATGTCCACCCAAGAGGCGACATGTCGCTTCCTCGGGACGACACACGGTTTCCTGACTTCGGTCAACAGTTTCTACACAGCCGCAATGAGTTATCCCGTGGACATTGAGAAATTTGAAGCGCGCCAAAGGGTTGGTGAAAATGCCCAAAACGACTTTTAATCAGGTGGTCCTGGGTTCGGGTCCCAGCGCGCTCACCAAATCAATTGCCGAATCGGGATCGCCGGATACCTCGCAGGCCAGATTGCTTGGTGCGGTCGCCGATTAGGCAGAGACTCTCGTCATTTGATTGAATTCACGAGCACAGTCTATTGATTTTTAGAGATAAATTATCGCGCCACAATGGCTGCTAGCGCATTGAGACGAGAGCCGGCGGACAGGCCGGCTTGATGTCTTGAACCCTGCGAATTGGGCAGCTCTCGCCCGGCTCATTGCGCAGCGTTGCGCAATAGGTGTCGCCCTGGGCTACGCCGGAAATCCAGCGACGCTCTGCGCGAGCCAGTTCGAACCGAAGCTTGATGCCTTGCGGTCCGAACAGGACGAAATGGCAGCGGGCCGTCTCGGTTTTGATGCACGAGAATTTCGCGCAGCCGCCGAGCGCCTCAGTACTGGTGAGAAGGGCGAACCCGAATATCGCTAAAGCGTGCTTCATCGGAGCTAAATGGACAACGCACAGGACGGACCGTAAGCGGGGTCGGTAAACGATCCCTTTCGATCGGGTCAGGCAATGGACAGCCGACGGGCGCCGCTCCCTACCGCGGGATCTGTGCTGTGTCCGCAAGATAAGCTACGAGCGCATCACGACCGGCGACGCACACCGGGTGGTCAGGTGGTTGTGCCGAGCCCGGTGAAACATGGCGCCGGCAGGACGTGGCGGCCTGACGCCCGCATCCCGTCCGGGCGTTACGATGTCCCGCGGCCGGAACGGCTGAGAACATGTCCCTGGAGATAGAGATAATCGATCTTCATCGCGAGAAATGCCAGAATGGCTTCGTGCGGGGTCTCGACGATCGGCTCGCCGCGGCCATTGAACGACGTGTTCAGGAGCACGCCAAATCCCGTCACCGCCTTGAAGGCCACCAGCAGCTGGTGGATGAAACCCGTCTCCGGCAGCGCGATCTGCAGGCGTGCGCTGCCATCGCGATGGGTGACCGCCGGAAGCGCGCGCGTGGTGACGCGGGCATTGAACAGCATGTAATAGGAATCCGGCGGGCAGCCGTCGAAATGCCTGCGCGCATCGTCGGCGAGGGCCACGGGGGCAAACGGACGCCACGGCTCCCTGCCCTTGATCGTGTTCATCCGCGCCCAGTTGCCGGCGAGCAAGGGCGAGGCGATCACTGAGCGGTGCCCCAACGCCCTGGGCCCGATCTCGGCCTTGCCGTCGAAGATCGCAACCACGGCGCCCTCGGCGATGGCTTGTGCCAGAAAGGTGGCGGCATCCTCCGCGGTCACCATCTCGATCCCGGGAAATCCCTCCCAGGTGCGGCTCGAAACCGTATAGGACGGCCCTTTGAAGGCGGTATCGGCCGGGCGGACGGCCGCCGGTGCCTTCGGCTCCCGATGGAACAGGCTGGCGTAACAGAGGGCGGCGCCTGCCGAGATTCCTTCGTCGTTGATGGCGGGAGGGATGAACAGCGGTTCGCCGAACCGGGCATGAACGGCGCTGTTCGCAGGACAGTTCAGGGCACAGCCGCCCGCCAGGCCGATGAGCTCATAGGGGAGCTTCAGGGCGGCAGCGATGCGCCGCGATGCCTCGACGACCGCAATGACGCTGTCCGTGAACATGGCCTGCGCGCTCGCGGCGACGTCGGCCGCCACCGCCGGCGGGACCGCACAGGCGCGAAGGTCGAGACCATCCAGCGCGACCCCCATCTTTCCGAGCCAGTTCCTGACGATCGTGTAGAAATCGGTGGCGCCCTCGAAATACGCCCGCGCTTCGCAATAGGTGCCGACCATGCGGGGCTCGTAGTAGTTGGGTCGTCCCCACGCCGCGAGGCCCATCAGCTTCCCGGCCGAGCCGACCGGACCGAGGCCCATCAGGTCGCCGAGGGCCGTGTAGAACGGCCCGAAATGGAAACCGTGCGGCTCGACCGGTGAAACGCCCCGTGGGTCGGCGGCATAGAGCCCGCCGCCGGCCCAGGATTGCGGCTCGCAGATGCCGTCGAAGCTGATGATCAAGGCGGGGCGGCGGCCGCTCTCGGCGTGAACATAGGACGCATGCGCGAAGTGATGCGACACGAATGCGCCGGGAATATCGCGGCCCTGGAACGAGAACAGCGACTCGCAGGTGTGCCGTTTCGGCGGCACCACGCCGACAAGCGACACCATGTCGAGAAAAGACTCGTGGTCACGTGCAATCCTGGGAAAGAGAAACTCCTCGACGGAGATCTGGTCTTCGGGCCGCGCGTCCAGGTCGCGCAGCAGGTGGTTGTAGAAGGTGTCGGGCCTGCCTCGCCACAGGTCGTAAAACCCTCGGGTGGGGATGAGAAAACGCTCGTTGCCGGGACACGCGATGCGAATGCCGTCATAGAGGAGGAGCGGCACCATCTGCGTCGTCGTGATCGCGACCCGATCGACGTCATCGAGCCTCATGCCGAAACACGCGAGCGCATCCTCGATGTCGCGCGCCTGCAAGCCGAGCGCATGCCGCAGGCGCCGGTGCCGCTCCTTTTCCCAGTGCTTGATGAAGACACCGTCGACGACGAGGGAGATCCCGGCATCGTGACCGAAATTCATCCCGAGAACGTTCATGTCGCGCGCCGACGCCTCGGCATCATTCGGTCAGCGCCTGCCGATGCCCGCTGATAGCCATCGTCCCCTCCCGTGAAAAACGCCGCCGGGTGAGCCCGGCGGCGTTGCTCGTGCTGTCCGGCATTCCCTTAGGAGATAAAGTTTGTACCCGAGATCGTCCCGGTGACTCCGGTGATGTCGAGGAGCACGTCGGAGGGGTCGGTGAAGGTGGCCACACCGTCCGTATTGATCGCCACGTATGTTCGCCCGCCAAAGGTGAACTGCGCCGCGACTTTGTTGTCGCCGCCGTTCAAAGCGGCCGCCGCGGCGATCGCGTTGGTGGCCGACGAGGCGAGATCGGTGCCGGTGCCGGCGCCGAAATTGCTAGCGAAGTTGATCGGGGGTGCGAGGGCTACCAACTGGATCCGATCGACCGACCAGTCGACGTCGGTGATGAACTCGACCGGGCCACCGCCCGCGGCATTGTTGCCATCTTCCGCAGCATTACCATAGGCGAATACGTCGTTGCCGGCACCGCCCGAGATGGTGTCGATGCTCAGCGAGGCGACGTCGGCACGGATCGTGTCGTTGCCCTCGTTGCCCTGGATCGTGTCGCGGCCGCCGAGAGCAGTGATGTTGTCATTGCCCTGGCCGCCGAACACCGTGTTGGCGCCGTCGCCGGCGCTCACCGTGTCGTTGGCTTCGTTGGCGAAAATGAGGTCGTTGTTGACGCCGGCCAGGATGCTGTCGCCGCCGGCCCCGCCCACCGCCGTGTTGGCGCCGTCGGCCACGCTGATCGTGTCGTTGCCGCCATTGCCGAACACGATATCGGCCCCGGTCGCGGTGCCGAACAGCGAGTCGGCGCCGTCCGCCGAATCCTGGCCGCCCACGATCGTCGCGGCGGTCGCCTGGTCGGTATCGACAGTGTCGTTGCCTTCGTTACCGAACACCATCACGTTGCCGCCGGGGGTGGCCGAGTTTGCGCGCAGCGAATCGTTGCCGAGACCGCCGAAATAGGTGTCGTTGCCCGAGGACATCCACACGACGTCGTTGCCCTGGTTGCCGAACACCAGGTCGTTGCCGCCCGCGAAGCTCCGGATGATCGTGTCGTTGCCGAAACCGCCCACCACCGTGTCGTTCCCCAGCGAAGGAGCTGCGGCGGCGTTAGGATTGATGACGTCGTTGCCGCCGTTCCCGAAGATCAGGTCATTGCCGGGGCCGGCAAGGACGCTGTCGGCCGCGTCGGAGGAATCGTTGCCGCCGACGATCGTCTGACCGTTGCTCGAATTGAGCGTGTTGACCGTGTCGGCGCCGTCGCTGCCGAACAGCTGCATGGAACCGGCGTTGCCGGCCGCGAAGATGGTGTCGTTCTCGGTGCCGCCGTTCACCGTGCCGGTGTTGCCGGCCTGCAGCACGACGGTGTCGTTGCCGCTGTCGCCAGTAATCGTCGCCAGGCCCGTTCCCTGGAAAATGCAGTCGTCGCCCGCGAGACCGACGATCGTACCCGGCCCGGCATCGGTTGACTGGTTCAACGTATCATTGCCGGCGGTGCCGGTGGCCCCGTAAGCCATGGTGTTGCTCCCCTGTTTGGTCGCGCAACCGCCTGCGCGACCCGTGCGCCCAACTGTTCGGGTTGTTGCTTGCCCCGCCCCGGCTCGTGCCGAGAGGTCAAGGCTACCCCAAACTGGCGGTGTGCCGCAAGGATGACTGTGTGTCCTGTTGGTAGCGGGTCAGTTGTCCGCCTTTTGTAGCACGTGAGTTGTCCGCCATGTTCGCCGCTTGTTCTGGAGGCGGTGATGCGGCGGACGGCAGTGTTATGGGAGGCATTTTTGTCTCGGTTTGGAGAAGCGTTTGAGCAGTACAAGCGCCGGCGATTGACGGCGGACGAAGCGGGAGAACTGCTGGGGATGTCGGGTCGGAACTTCCGCCGGCTGAGCGTTCGCTACGAGGAGGACGGGGTTGCTGGGCTGCGCGATCGGCGGATCGGCAAGATCTCGCCGCATCGTGCAGCGGAACGCGAGCTTGCCCGGATGCATGAGCTTTACCGTGAGCGCTACAGTGACTTCACGGTGAAGCACTTCCATGAGCAGCTGCAGCGCCGACACGGCTACAAGCTGAGCTACACGGTGACGCGGCTTTCGCTGCAGACGGTGGGGCTGGTGCAGAAGGCCAAGCGGCGGGGCGCGCACCGCAAGAAGCGGGTGCGGCGGCCGCTACCCGGCATGCTGGTGTTCCAGGATGGCTCGACCCACCGCTGGATTCCGGCCCTGGATCGCAAGCTCGACCTGATCGTGACCCTCGATGATGCGACCGGGACGATCTATTCGGCGATCCTCGTTGCCGAGGAGGGAACGATGTCGAGCTTTCTCGGGCTGAGCGAGACGATCGCCCGCCACGGCCTGTTCGGGGCGCTCTATACCGATCGGGGCGGGCACTATTTCCACACCCCGAAGGGCGGGTCCAAAGTGGACAAAAGCCAGCCGACCCAGGTCGGGCGAGCGCTCGCCCAGCTCGGAATCACCCATATTCCCTCCTATTCGCCTGAGGCACGTGGGCGCATCGAGAGGGTGTTCGGGACGTTGCAGAACCGCCTGCCGCCGGAGCTGCGCGTGGCCGGGATCAAGACCATCGCGGCAGCCAATCGCTATCTCAGAGAGCGCTTCGTGCCGGACTACAATGCCCGTTTCGCGGTTGCGGCGGCAGAACCCGGCACAGCCTTCGTGCCCTACGTGGGCCGGCCGCTCAGCGAGATCCTGTGCGTTCAGGACGATCGCCAGGTCGGCCGCGACAACTGTGTGGCATGGCGAAGGCTTTCGATGCAGATTCCGCCCCAGGTGCATCGCCACCACTACGTCAAGGCCACCGTGCGAGTGCACGAATATCCCGACGGCAGTCTCGCTGTCTTCGACGGTCCGCGCCGTCTCGCCAGCTATGATCGAGAAGGACGAATAATCGATGTCTCGCCTCGGGCCGCTTAACTCCGCTCGGCGCGCCCGGCCTGTGGATTTGTGGACAACGCAACAGCGTTGCCCACAACCCCACAGGCCCAACAGCAGCAAAAGAAGCGGACAAATAACCTGCTACAAACAGCGGACATCTTCACGCGCTACGGACAGGATGACTGTGTGTCCGAAGGTTGCGGTGTCACAACGCGAAGCAGCTCAGCGCGAGGGCAGAGAATCAGAATGGCGATGCAGTGAAGGGTGTCGAACAATTGGCCCTATTCCGGCACCTCTCCTCGGCATTAGCTTCGCTCAGGCGCCGGACCCGCCCACGGCCCCTACCGGACATGGCTCCCTCCTCGCGCCGAAAGCCGGACGGGTTCGTATGCCAGCTCGTCCGGCTCGTTCTTTTCTTAATTGATTTTACATCGCAAGCGGCGCGGCCTTAATGCGGCGCCTGAAGCGGCGCACGCGCCGCGGTTTGAGCCGAACGGGGTTGCGCCTCGACCAACCCTGCAAGACCAGCGTTGTTGCGCAGAGAGGACCGAATGATCACCGGCAAGGACCTGATCACCTGGGGCTACAAGCCGGGCCCGTGGTTTCCGGCGGCGATCGAAGCCGCCAACGCCGCGCAGGCGGCCGGCCGCGACGTGCGCGCCGCCGTCGACAAGCTGGCGCCGCCGCGCGTCGAGAGCGTCGCCTTGCGTGCCCAGGGCGATCTCGCCCACCACCTCAACATTCGTGCCGAGGACCCTGACGAAGTGGAGAACGTGGCCGCGGTCGAGCGCCACATGCGGGAGCTGATGCGCGTGCCGACCATCGTCGCCGGCGCCGTCATGCCCGACGCCTGCCCGGCCGGCGCGGCGCCGGGGACGATTCCAGTCGGCGGCGTGATCGCCGCCAAGGACGCGATCCATCCCGGCATGCACTCGGCCGACATCTGCTGCTCGATGGCGGTGACGGTGTTCGGCGATATCGACCCGACCGCCGTCCTCGATACCGGCATGCAGGCCAGCCATTTCGGCGGTGGCGGACGCGCGCAGGGCGCGCAATTGCGCCCGCCCGACGCGATCATGACGGCGTTCGAAGGCAACGAGTTCCTGCGCCCGCACGTCAGCGCCGCGGTCGAGCATTTCGCCACCCAGGGCGACGGCAACCATTTCTTCTTCGTCGGACGCGTCCGCTCGACCGGCCGTGTTGCGCTGGTCACGCACCATGGGTCGCGCAAGCCCGGGGCCATGCTCTACAAGGCCGGCATGGCGGTGGCGGAGCGCTTCCGCCGCGAGCTCTCGCCGCAAACACCGGCGCACAATGCTTGGATCCCCGCCGAGACCCAGGAAGGCCGCGACTACTGGGACGCGCTGCAGACGATCCGGACGTGGACCAAGGCCAATCACTTCGCGATCCATGGGCTGATCGCCGAGCGGCTCGGCACGCGCGTCGAGGAGCGGTTCTGGAACGAGCACAATTTCGTCTTCCGCAA
The DNA here is from genome assembly GCA_963777755.1 of uncultured Alphaproteobacteria bacterium. Classification (GTDB taxonomy): domain Bacteria; phylum Pseudomonadota; class Alphaproteobacteria; order Rhizobiales; family Xanthobacteraceae; genus DATFWC01. The sequence continues at coordinate 128,678 of CAVZSC010000029.1, read as the reverse complement.
GAGTGACGGCCTGTTCTACCACGCCAAGGGCGCAACGCCGGCGTTCCACGGCTTTGCGGCGGACGACAGCGGGCTCACCCTCATTCCGCTCAACATGGCGGAGCCGATCCTCGTCACCCGCGGGCTCAATGCCGAGAACGGGCTCGGCTTCGCACCGCACGGCGCCGGCCGCAATTTCAGCCGCTCGGCCTATATGCGGCGCGTCGCCGGCAAGACCGAGAGCGAGATCGTCGGCGAGCAGACGCGAGGGATCGACGCCCGCTTCTTCTGCGGCATCCCCGACATCTCGGAGCTCCCCCTCGCCTACAAGAGCGCCGCGACAGTGCGGCGGCAGATCGAGGAGTACGGGCTCGCCGAGGTGGTCGATACCATCGAGCCGATCGGCTGCATCATGGCGGGCGACTGGCAGCGCGACGCTCCCTGGCGGCGCAAGAAGGCGCTACGGACGTAGGGCCTCAAGGAAGTTCGACCATGCCGGGCGTTGCGGCGCCGCCAAGGATGCGGCCGAGCCGCGGATGCTGCCGGTCCCCTCCCCCGCTTGCGGGGGAGGGATAGGGAGGGGGAACGTGAAGCTCAGAGTTCCGTTCGTGCCCCCTCCCCCAACCCTCCCCCGCAAGCGGGGGAGGGAGCACGCATGAGCAAGCAGCACCCGCATTCATCCGGGCTACGGAATCACCAGCCGCAAGAAGGCCCGGCCGGCGCGCGTGCGCAGCTCGTTTTCGTCCAGCGTGCCGTCGTTGTCCGGATTGGCGGCCTTGAACCGCCTTTCCACGATGGTGAGATACTCGGCTTTGCTCAGCGTCCCGTCCTTGTCCGGGTCGGCGGCGGCGAATTCCGCGTTGGTCACGCGGCCGCCGAGCTCGCGCCGGTTGAGCACCCCCTTGCGGCCGCGATCGAGCCGGTCGTACACGGCCGACCCCGCTTTCCGCGCCTCGTCGAGGCTCACGGTGCCGTTATTGTCGGGATCGAGCAGTGCCAGCGCGCGGCTGCGCTTGGCCGCTGCCGCGACCGCCGGCGCCACGCCGGTGAGGCCGAGGCCGGCGACCATCAGGCCAGAAATGATGCTGCGTCTGGTGTGCATGGGGCTCTCCTTTCTGGTCGCGCAGGCTACGAGGCCCGTCGCAGGCTCGACGCCGCCCGCCGCTCGACCTCGGGCATCACCATGTCCTTGAGCAGCTGCTGCGGCGTCGACCCGTTGCAGGCGCGGTTCGGCACGTGATGGATCTCGAAGAACTCCGCGTCGGCTTTCGCCGCCTTGTACATCGGCAATCGCCCGCGCAGCGGGATTCCGGCAAGCTCCAGGAGGTCCATCTTGTCGGCGAACTCCGGGTCGGGCTCCGCGAAATCAGGTTCCTTCATCCACGTCCGCAGCTGCGCGTTGGTGATGACATAGGCGCCGCAATACGGGCTCCGCGTCAGCGCAAACTCGATGTCCCTGGCCCAGCCCGGGAGGCGCAGCACCGGCTCAGACAATGGGGGCGGCTCGATCAGCCGGTGCGCGAAGGCCCCCTCGTCGATATAGACCTTCCAGGCGACCTCGCCGATCCCGCCGAGCTCGAACCGGTTCGGCAACAGGAGCCTGTTCTCGCCGAACGCGTGGTAGAAATGCGCCGCCTTGTCGAAGAATTCGCCATCGAGCACCGCATTGTCGTCCTCGGTGAAGACATAGAGGTCGTAACGGTCGACGTTCTCGGCGAACATGCGCCGGCACGCATAGCCGAGCAGGCGCGGATCGCGCGCGGTAAACAGGCCCTTGATCACGTTGCCGGTGGTCAGCTCGTGGAACAGATGATCCTCGCCGGCAACGCACAGGCAGATGTCGCCGGTCAACCGGTTGGCGAGCGCCTCGGCCCGATCGAACCCGACCGTGCTGTCCGGCGCCGTGCGCAGCACGAACCGGTTGTCGGACAGCATCGCCTGCATCCCGCGCAAGCAATAACGCACCGTCTCGATGCGTTCCTCCATGGGATCGACGCTCGAGCCCATGATCTCCGATTCGTCGCGGTCGCGATTCCGCTTGAAGAAATGAGGTATGCAGACGAGAACTCGCATTGGCGTCCGAGGCCGGCTGTCCTTGCGGCTTCAGCATCCCCTGTCGGGCGGCGGCGGGTCAAGGCGAGGTTTTTTCCCCCCGTGAGCGAGCGCGCAACGCATGAATGACGCGGCACCGGAGGCCGGCTGCGACCGCGCCGCATGGCTCCTCGATCCGCGCTTCACGTTCCTCAACCACGGCTCGTTCGGCGCAACGCCGCGCACGGTCCTGGCGGAGCAGGACGCCTGGCGCCGCCGCATGGAGGCTCATCCGGGCGATTTCTTCGCAAGCCTGCCGCGCCTGCTGCGCGAGGCGGCCCAAGGCCTTGCTACCTGTCTCGGCGGGGCCGGGGACGACTATGTTTTCGTCGAGAACGCAACAGCGGGCTGCAACGCGGTGCTGGCGAGCCTCGCCTTCGCCACCGGCGACGAGATCCTGCTCACCGACCACGCCTATCCGGCAATCCAGCGGGCGGCCGAGCATCTCGCCCGGCGGACCGGCGTCCGCGTCGTCACGGCGCAAGTCCCCTACCCGGTCTCGACCACCGCCGAGATCATTGCAGCGGTCGCCCCCCATCTCGGCGCCCGGACCCGGCTCGCCCTGTTCGACCACGTCACGTCGCCCACCGCGGTGATCTTCCCGGTAAGCGAGCTGACGTCGCTGGCCCGCGCGGCCGGCGCGCGGGTCCTCATCGACGGGGCGCACGCTCCCGGCATGCTGGCCCTCGACATCCCGTCGATCGGGGCCGACTACTACGTCGGCAATTGCCACAAATGGCTGATGGCACCGAAGGGCAGTGCCTTCCTGTGGGCGTCGCCGGAGAGCCAGGCAGGCCTGCATCCGCTCGTCATCTCGCACGGCTACCGACAGGGCTTCGCGCAGGAGTTCGACTGGACCGGCACGCGCGATCCGTCGGCCTGGCTCACAATTCCGACAGCGATCGCGTTTCACCAGGACCTCGGCGGGGAGCGCCTGCGCCGGCGCAACGTCGCGCTCGCACGACAAGCCGGCGCGATGCTGGCCGAACGGCTCGCCACCGTGCGCGGGGCCCCGGACGCGCTGACCGGCGCGATGGCGACCGTGCGGGTCGATCATTCCTCGCCCGCCACGCGGGACGATGCGCAGCGGCTGCGTGACGCGCTGAATGCAAGCCACGCCATCGATGTTGCCGTTACGGCATTCTCGGGCCAGCTGTGGCTCAGGGTGTCGGCGCAGGCCTACAATAGGGCAGAAGATTACCTCCGCCTGGTGGAGGCAATGCCGGCCGGCGGCCGTCCCTAGGCGGCGCATATTCGTCTCTGCCGGCTTTGAACGTCCCGGCGCCTTTACGCGTCATATACCGCATCGGTCATGGCGCGTTGTCTATCGCGCCAAATCACCTTAATAGCTTCGACAACGATTGAGCGATCTGGGGAGCTTTCATGCCATCAGGCAACGCGATGCTGGACGGAATCCTGTGGGGCGGTTTCCACTGGGGTTCCTCCATAACCTACTACTTCGCCCACAACGGCGAGTTCATTGGCTTCGACACCAACTGGACCAGCACCGAGCAGAACGGCTACCGGTCGGCACTGCAATCCTGGGCCAATGTCGCCAACATCAGCTTCACCGAGGTCTCGACGCCCGGCAGCGCGACGTTCATCGCTCACTCGGTGTCGAACGGCTTCTTCGGCGGCGGCACATTGGGCCAGCACGAGACGCCCGACGACCCGGCCCCGGCCCATGGCTATTTCAACTACCAGGGTACCGGCTGGGACGAGGACGATCCGAACGGCGGCCTGCGGGTCGGCGGCTATGCGTTCCTCACGCTGGTGCATGAGCTCGGCCATGGGCTCGGCCTCGCCCACCCGCACGACAACGGCGGCGGCTCGACCATCTGGCCGGGAGTGAGTGGCGCGTTCAACTCCTACGGAGACAACAACCTCAACCAGGGCATCTTCACCGTCATGTCGTACAATGACGGGTGGGACCAGGCGCAGGACCCGCTCGGCAGCGGCCTGACGACCTATGGCTTCGTCGGCGGCCCGATGGCGTTCGACATCGCGGCGATCCAGTATCTCTACGGCGCCAACATGTCCTACCACACGGGCGCCGATACCTACACGCTGCCCGACGTGAACGCGCCCGGCACCTACTGGACCTCCATCTGGGATGCCGGCGGCATCGACCAGATCGTCTATGGCGGCACGCGCAACGTCATCATCGACCTGCACGCCGCCACGATCGACAACTCGCCGACCGGCGGTGGAACTCCTTCGTACGCCAACGGGATCTACGGCGGCTTCACCATCGCCCAGAACGTCGTCATCGAGAACGGGAGCGGCGGCAGCGGCGCCGATACCCTGTTCGGCAACAACGTCGCCAACCTCCTGTCGGGAAATGGTGGCTCCGACGTGATGACCGGGGCTTTCGGCAACGATTCGCTGGTCGGAGGATTCGGGGCAGACACGCTCCTCGGCAATCAGGACAACGACGTTGTCCTCGGCAACCAGGACGACGACATCGTCGTGGGTGGGCAGGGTGACGACGTGGTCGTCGGCGGCCAGGGCCTCGACTTCGTGTTCGGGAACGAGGCGAACGATTTCGTCTTCGGTAACGAGTCCAACGACACGATCATTGCCGGACAGGGCGCGGACACCGTCTTTGCAGGCCAAGGGGACGACAGCATCCTCGGCAGCGAAGGCAATGACTCCATGTTCGGCAACGAGGGCGCGGACCGCTTCGCCTTTGCGACCGGCTCCGGAGCCGACATCATCGGCGACTTCAACGGTGCCGCCGGGGACCGCCTGACGCTGTTCGGCCAGACCTACGTTCAAGGCACCTCGGGCGACGGCGATGTGCTGTTGACGCTGTCCGGCGGCGGCACGATCGAGCTCAACGGGGTCGCACCGGCGGCATTCAACCCCGGCTTCGTCGTGTAGCCTCGGACGGCCGCGCGGCGCGAGGCCGCGTTCCAGGCGGCCCTCCCGGTGTAATCGGCACAGCCGGCCCGCTCGGCTGAGTTCAAGTTGCCGTCGTGGCGGCCCAGTTCACCTTCGGCGGACGCAGCTACCTGGCGATCAACCAGGATGCGGCCCGCAACGCCTTCGACGACACCGGCGATCTGTTGCTCGACATCACCGGGGTGACCGGCACGATCGGCGCCGGCGATTTCACGGTCTGACCGCAACGACGGCGCCAATGCGCACACGAACCGCGTTGACGCGCGACTGGCCAACCAGATAGGGTCATCGTGAGTTCCGGGTGCCGCGCCTTGCCGCGCTCGGGAAGGAGCGTTTTTCCCCACACTGCGAAGGTTGGCGCGCGATGGCCTATAACGTCACCGGCACGAGCGGTAGTGACACCCTCGATCAGTTTGCCAATACCGGGCCCGGGACGATTGTCGGGTTGGCCGGCGACGACTCGGTCCTGACCGGCACCGGCAATGTCAGCGTCGCCGGCAGCTCGGGGAATGATTCCATTCTTCTCCAGAATGGGAATAGCGGCACCATCAATGGGGGCTCGGAGAACGACATCGTCTCGGACCGCGGGACCGCCGACCTGACTGTCATCGATGACAACGGGTTCGCGCTGGTCAACCCCATGTTGACGCTGGGCGGCGACGGCGCCGATACCATCATCCTGATCAACGCACAGACCAATCAGACCATCGTCGGCGGCAACGACTCCGCCGACGGCGGGGACTTCATCATCGGCGGCTTCGGCAGCGACCTGATCTTCGGCAACGGCGGCGATGACGTCCTGGAAGCCTCGTTCGACGCGCAGCCCACGGTTATCGGCGGCCACGGCGACGACATCATCAGCGGCGGCTCGATGATCTTCGGAAACGAGGGCTCCGATCTCATTATAGCGAACGACAACGCAACCGTATTCGGCGGGCTCGGCGACGACGCGATCACCTCGTTCGTCGGCGGCCTCTATTTCGGCAATGAGGGCGGCGATTTCATCGAAGTCGGCGGGTCGGCGACCGTCGTCGGCGGCAACGATTCGGCCGACGGCGACGATCTCCTGAGCGCCTTTGGCGGCGACGTGCTCATGTTCGGCAACGGTGGCGACGATCTGATCTTTACCTGCAGCTGCGTCAACTCCTACACGTTGATCGGCGGATTCGGCAACGACACGGTCGATGGCGACGGGTTGATCTTCGGCAACGAAGGCGACGATTTCATTATCTCGACCGGCTTACCCGTGACGGTGTTCGGCGGTCTCGGCAATGACGGCGTCGTCGGTGGCTTCGGTCGCGATACCATCCAGGGCAACGAAGGCAACGATACGCTCGAAGGTTTCGAGGGCATCGACACGGTCGCCGGCGGCAGCGGCAACGACTTTTTCGCTTACGAGTTCGCCGAGGACGACGGGGATAATGCCACCGGCGGAGGCCCGGTCGACCGCATCACCGACCTCAACTTCGACCAGGATCGATTCTTGCTGACCGTGGAGGTCACCTTCGCGGCCAATCTCGGAGCCGGCACCGGCGCCGACCTCAACGCGTCCGCCAACAATGCGGTTGCGGCGGCCTTCGCATTGTCCGGCGACCCCGCGGCCTTGGTGGCGGCGCAGTTCACCTTCGGCGGCCGCACCTATCTGGCGATCGACCTGGACAATGCCGGCGCGTTCGACGATTTCGACGACCTGCTCATCGACATCACCGGTGTCACCGGCACCATCGGCGCCAACGATTTCGTCGAAGATTGAGGCGCGCAGCGCTTCGTGGAACCCGTTCGAGTTCCGCAGCCGGGCCCCTGGCGGGGAGCTTGGCGCTCGGGCAGGCTTGACGCGTCCCGCCGCGGCATCGCAGTGTCTTGGTAACTGGATGGGGAGACTGAGGATGCGCTGGATCGCGACGGTTGCGTTTCTATCGGCCGCACTGGCATTGGCCGGCTGCGAGGGGCGCCAGGGCGTACAGGGTCAGAAAGGCGACGCCGGCCCGCAAGGCGCTGCCGGGCCGGCGGGACCGCCCGGGCCCGCCGGGCAGGCCGGAGCCAAGGGCGACAAGGGCGATGCCGGCCCGCAGGGGGTCGCCGGTGCGCCCGGCCCAGTCGGCCCCGCCGGTGCGGTTGGCCCGGCCGGCGCGAAAGGTGATACCGGGGCGCAAGGGCCGGCCGGACCGCAGGGCCAGCGCGGCGAGAAGGGGGAGAAGGGTGACAAGGGCGATCCCGGGGCCCCTGCCCCGGCATCCTTCCGCGTCGTGACCGGCGACGGCAGCGTCACCTGCGCGGGCAACGAGGCGTTGGTATCCCTGGTGTGCGCGAGCGGCGCTCCGGACGGTGCGAAATGCACCGGCGCGGCCACCGGCCTGTGCGTCCGCAGGTAGCGACGTGAGGCGGGCGAGCCGATGCGGCTCGCCTCGCCCTCATAGTGCCTTGCGGATGCAGCCGACGATGCGATCCTGGATCTCGGGCTCGAGGTAGGGATGCATCGGCAGGCTGATGACCTCGCGTGTCGCCTGCTCGGTGACCGGCAGGCTTCCGCCGGCCAAGGGGAATTCGCAATAGGCGCGCTGCTGATGCAGCGCCTTCGCGTAGTGGATAGCGGTCGGGATGCCTTCCGCCTTCAGAGCGGCGGCAAGGCGGTCGCGCTCGCCCACGCGGATCGTGTATTGCGCGAAAATCGAGATGCAGTCGGCATGCACGGCCGGAACGACCGCGAAGTCGGCCAGCGCGTCGTTGTAGCGCTTGGCGATACGGTTGCGCTCGCCGATCTCCTCGGCGAAGAATTCGAGCTTCTGCAGCAGCACGGCGGCCTGGATTGTATCGAGCCGGCCGTTGATGCCGATGCGTGCCGCATCGTACTTGTCGACGCCCTCCCCGTGATTGCGCAGGGACCGGATCAGGGCGGCGAGCTCGGGATCATCGGTGAAGATCGCGCCGCCATCGCCGTAGCATCCGAGCGGCTTCGACGGATAGAAGCTGGTGGCGGTCGCGAGCCCGATCGTTCCGACCTTGCGGTTGCCATAGGTGGCGCCGAACGACTGGGCGGCATCGCACAGCATCCATAGGCCGTGCGCCTCGCACACCGGCGCGATCGCGTGATAGTCCGCCGGATGGCCGAACAGGTCGACCGGGATCACGCCGACGGGGTTGAGTCCCAGTCGGCGCGCGTCTTCGATTCCGCTGGTGAGGCTCCGGCTGTCCATGTTGAACGTGTCGGGCACGATGTCGACGAACACCGGGGTCGCGCCGAACCAGGCGACCACTTCGGCGGTGGCGGCGAAGGTGAAGCTCGGGCACAACACCGCATCGCCCGCCTTGACCTCCTTCGCCATCAGCACCAGCGCCAGCGCGTCCGTGCCGTTGGCACAGGAGATGACCTCCGTGGCGCCGCAGAATTGCGCAAGCTCGCGTTCGAGCGTGCGCACTTCCGGTCCCATGATGTACTGGCCGTGCTCGACCACGCGCGCGATGGCCGCATCGATGCGCGCGCCGTGCCGGCGCCGCTGCGCCTGCAGGTCGATGAAGGGAATCGGCCGGGGAATCTTTGCGTGCTGAGTCATCGCCGCCTAGATAGCCGGACCGGGAGCCGCAATCCAGGGCCATTGGACGTATTGTAACCTGTCGTAACCTATTGTGACTCGCCTCTGAGCATCAGGGGAATCCCGAACCGGCGGCGCCCGCTTTTTCGCAGGCAAACGGCAAGGTCATAGTCTCGTGTTTCGTTCCGACGAACCCAGTAGAATGAAGAGATGCACAGGACCATCGATTTCGCTGGCGGCATAGCGTTCGACCGCATCCTGATCGCCGGCGGCGTTGGCGTCACCGTTTATGTGGCTGGAACATTCATGCTCTTGCGATTGGGCCTCGGGCTTCCCGCGGCCCCCTTTGCGACTTTGGCGGTCGCACTTGCCGTGGCGGCGCTCGCCGCGCGGGCGACGAAAGCTGACGGGCCGGCTCGCGCACCGCGCGACTGGGCCGCTGCCGCCCTGGTAACCGCGGTCGCCTGGCTGATGATCACGATACCGATGCGGCCCGGCTACATCCTTCCGGTGCATGATCCAATCGCGGTGCCGCTGTTCGCGCAGGTCGTCGCCGCCGGCCGTTTGCCGCTCGATGTCTATGCGCCGGGCGATTCGGGCTTTGCGTATCCACCGGGTTTCCCGATCCTGCTTGCGCCACTGTTCGGCCTGCTCGATGCCTCTCGTGTACTGTCCGCCTTCAAGCTCATCAGCATCGGCATCGCCGCAGCGATACCGCTTACATGGGGCTGGATGCTAGCCCGCTTGTTCCGCTCTCCGCTGCCGCTGTGGCAGCACGTGGGCGCGTCCTGCTTCGCCTTCCTGGCGGTCGAGCGCACGCTCGGCTTCACGCTGCCGTTCGCCGGCAAGAACGCCCAGCTTCTGGTCGGGCTGCTCGCGCCGATCGTGGTGGTGGCGATGATCGAGCAGTCGCGTAGACGAGCCGGCTGGATCGTGGGTGGGGTGATCCTGTTCGGCCTGATGCTGATCCACTTTGCCGCCCTGCACCTCATCGCCGCCGTTTTCGCCGGCTGGTGTGCGCTCATGCTGCTGCGGCGCGGGCCGACCCTGGGTGAGGCGGCATCGCTCGCCGGCATGGGCGCGTTGGCGACCGGCCTGCTGCTGGTGACGCTGCATCCGGTGATCGCCGATCCGCGCACGGGCGGGCTGGACTACCCGCAGCTGTGGTCCGGTGGCCTGAGCCTCGTCGAGGCTCTGACGGCGCGCGCCAATCCCGTGCTGGTGATCTTCAGCGAATCCGAAGGCTTCGGCATTGCCGGATTTCCCTATCGCGGCCCGTTTCTCCTCGCGTGCTTTGCGACCTGCCTGGCGGCTCCCCTGCTCCTGCCCGGGCACGCCTCCGCGTTGCGTCCCAGTCGCGACGCCGCGATCGTCAGCCTGGTCGGCATCCTCATCAGCCTGGCCTTTGCGTACCGCATCATTCCGGCGGCGATCACGGCCGATTACGTGCGCTGGTATTTGTGGCTGTTGCAGGCCGCCCTGATCACGGCAGCCCTGCTGTCGATCACGGCCGTCGCCCGGCCATCGATCGGCTGGACCGGAACCGCCGCCGCGATCGTGCTCGGCGCCGCGGCGGTATGGGGATTCGGAACCGCACTGGGCGATGCAATCCGCTACGCCGAATGGAACAAGTCGCAGGCGGTCAGCAAGTTCGACCTGCAGGCGGCGGTCGCGGCTGTTTCCAACGCCATGCCGGACCGAAGGGCCTGCCTCCTGCTCGGCGATTCGGTCGCGATCCTGGACGGGCTGGTGACGTTCCAACGGGCAAAACCACTGGAGTATCTCGAGCTCCTCACCCCGTGCCGGTTTCACAACGGCGCCTATGTGCATGGCGCTGCCCCCGGCAGCCGCGATCTCGACGGCCTACCGAGCGTGACGGCGCTTGCCGCCCTGCCACCGGACCACGCCATCATCCTGATCGCGCGGACCGAGCGGCAGGCCCGCTACGCGGTCGAAGTCGCGCCCGCCGGCTTTCGCTTCGAACCTACCGGAGCACTCGGTGATCTCGGCGTGTGGCGCCTTGTCCGGTAGGGACGCATCACAACTACGGCTCCGGCGGCAGGCGCACGAGGGGCACGTCGAAGCGATTCACCGGCACGACGATGACATCCGGTTGGGGGGACAGCGGCGCGGGTACATCCTGCGGCATGATGTGTGCGTAGCGATTGAAAATCGCGTTGAACTCCTGCGCGCTCAGGTCGGGAAAAAACGGCCGGAAGAACTCGAGTCGCGGTGCCATCAGGACGTGGTTGATCGCCGGCACGCCCAGTCCGTTGAGCGCAGCGCCGAGCACGCCGAGCTGCTTGAGCTCGACCATGACCCACCCGCGCCGGTCGGTCGACGCGCGTTGCCGCAGCTGCTCGACGAATGGGATGCGCGGCGGATCGAAGATCGGCTTGGCCGACTGCAGCGGGTTGAAGATGCCGAACGTGGCGAGCGAGGTTACGGCGACGACGCCGAGCAAAGCGGTGGGCGCCTTTGGCACCCAGGCGGCGCGGCGGATCATCCACACCGCGACGGCAAACGGCGCCAGGACGACGAGATCGAACCCCACATAGGTGAGCGCGTGCTGCACGCCCACCGATTCCGGCACCATGACGAAAGCCTTGGCGAACCATGCGCCGACCACCATTGCGACGAAGAGAGCGCAGCGCGGCCACGTCACGCGAAAGCTCACGTGCGTCATGATGACGACCAGCGCCGCGGTGAGGCAGATGCCGAATCCCCACAGCATGCGAATGCCCGGCACCCGGTCGAGCAGCAGGATGCGGCCGATCGTGTAGGGCACGGGTAGCGTCATCCATGCGAGCATGACCGTGGCTGCGGCCAGGATGATGCTGATGCAAACCACATTGCGGCGGGCGAACGCGGCGAGCGAGCGATAGTCGACGAACACCGCAAACGTGAGCGGAAGGAAGCTGGCGACCACCGAGACCTCGCAGGTGTTGAATTCGGGGAGGAGCGAGCGGAAGCGGATCGTGGTCCAGTAGGGCAAGACGTGCGCCGCCAGCATCGCCATCGGCACGCCGCCGCCGTCCGATTGCCGACGGCCGGGATAGACCGTGTTTTGCATGACTTCGATGAGGTCGTGCAGGTAGAGCCACGTTGCGGCGAGTGCGGCGAGCGCCGCTGACGCCGCAACGGTTATTCGCCCCAGAGTCAGCGCATCGCGCCGAAATGCCAGCACCAGCACGCCAAGCGCCAGGGCGGCGGGAATAATGAAGGGCGGATACATGAGGCCGACCAGCCATACGGCGGTTGCGTAGAACACGCCTGCCCATCGCCAGTACCAGGCGAGCGGCGCCAGAAAGGCGACCGCCGGCCACGGCGCGAACGCGAACGCCGCCGCATTGCTGCTCCACCACGCCTGGACGAAATGGCTGGACCACAGGACGAGGCTGCCGAGGAGCGCGAGCGGCGCGGCGGCGCCGAGCTGGCGCAGCAGAAGCGCGTAGCCGGCGACGCATGCGGCGGCGAGCAGGAAGTAATAGAGCGAGAAGGCATGCGCCGGCGGCAGCAGCCAGAACCCCCACATCTGCGGCTTGAATACCAGTCCCCAGTCGGCGATGGGAAGCGCCCAGAACGATTTCAGCGGCTCTCGGTAGGGCGAGATCTCGTCGCGCGGCCCGAAGCCGCTGCGCACCGCGATCTGGAAATAAGGCGTCACCACGGTCGCCTCGTCGGAGCGGATCGGCTGCGCCAGTCCGAGCGTCGGCCCGTGCTCCAGTCCGAGCAGCGCGAAGACGATCGAGTAGTGCGACGGCGTCCACGCCTGGCCCACGTACACTACCCCCGCCAGCGCCCAGGCGAGCACGCCGAGGCGCCACGCACCGATAGCGGCGATCGGGCGCAGGATGCGGCTGGCGGCCAGCCCGCTCGAGGTTGCGGCGTCCCGCACGGCGGCTCCGTGGCGGCGAAAAGACGTTTGCCAACCCGCACCGTGCATGCAAGAAGACCCGTCCGCAACCGACCGAGGACGCCATTCCCCATGCTTTGCGCGTGACGTGCACGATGCCAGCCAACGGTCCGATCCTGGTTGCCGGTAGAAGCGGGCGCGTCGCGCGGTTCCTGGTGGAGGAAGCGGCCGCGCTCGGCCTGCCCATGCGGGCGCTCGGGCGGCCGGAGCTCGACATCGAGAATCCGGAGTCGATCGAGCGGGTGCTGGCATCCTTGGCGCCGTGCGCAATCATCAATGCGGCCGGTTGCGTGGTGGTCGACGAGGCCGAGCGCAATCCGGCAGCTGCTTTCGCCATCAATCGAGATGCCGCCGCCCGCCTCGCGCGCGCGGCAGCCGGTGCCGACATCCCGTTCCTGCACGTGTCCAGCGATTACGTGTTCGACGGCGCCAAGATGGCGCCCTATGCGGAGGACGACGCGACGCATCCGCTCAGCGTCTACGGGCGCTCGAAAGCCGAAGGCGAGCAGGCGGTCATGGCGGCCGACCCTTCCGCTTTCATCCTGCGGACATCCTGGGTGTACGGGACCTACGGCACCAATTTCGTCACCTCCATGCTGCGCCTCGCCAAGGCGCAGGACACGGTGCGCGTGGTCGCCGATCAGTACGGCACGCCCACCGCAGGCCCCGACCTTGCGCGCGCCATGCTCGCGATGACCACGCAGCTCCTTGCCAGCACCGGCAGGCAGGCGCCCGGGATCTATCACGTCGCCGGCGCCGGTGAGACGACGTGGCTCGGCTTCGCCGAAGCCGTGTTCGACACCTGGGCCCGGCTCGGACATCGCGTCCCGCGCATCGAGCCGATCTCGGTTGCCGACTGGCCCGGACCGGCGCAGCGCCCCACCTACTCCTGCCTCGACTGCAGCAAGGTCGCGCGCGCCTTCGCCATTCGGTTGCCCGACTGGCGCCCTCGCCTCGAGGCCTGCATGGAGCAGCTGCATCGGGCCGAGCAGGCGGATGCGAGCCCGGAGATTTCGCGGCGGTGAGAGCTTCCGATGGCGTGAACGGATAGCGCGGATGGCGAGGGTCGACGTGATCGTGCTTGGCGTCGGTGCGATCGGCAGCGCCGCACTCTATCACCTGGCGCGCCGCGGCCGCTCCGTCCTCGGAATCGACCGCCATTCACCGCCGCACATGTTCGGTTCCTCGCATGGCGAGACGCGCATCACGCGCACGGCCATTGGCGAAGGGGTCGAATACGCGCCGCTGGCGCTGCGCTCGCACGCGCTGTGGCGCGATCTCGAGCGGGCGAGCGGCGAGACCCTGATGGTGCAATGCGGCTGCCTGGTCATCACCGGGCGCGAAGCAAGCCCGATCCGCGGCGTCGTGGACTTCGTTGGCAACATGGAGGCAGCGGCACGGCAGCACGGCATCCCGCATCGACTGTTCGAATCAGGTGCCGCCATCCGCGGCCGGTTCCCGCAATTCGCCGTGCGCGACGACGAACGTGCGTTCCTCGACGAGTCGGGCGGTTACCTGTTGCCGGAAGCCTGCATCCGCGCCCAGCTCGCGCTCGCGCAACAGCACGGGGCTGCCCTCAAGACGAACACAACGGTCACACGGTTCGCAACCTCGGCAAGCGGGGTGCGTATCGAATGTGCGGACGGACAAACCTGCGAGGCCGACCAGTTGCTGATCGCCGCCGGCGCGTGGCTGCCACGCCTGCTCGGGCCCCGGTTCAAGGGCATGTTCGGCGTAAGCCGCCAGGTGCTCACCTGGTTCGAAATCCGCAGCCGGGCGGAGCTGTTTTCCACCTCGCGCTGTCCGGTCTTCATCTGGCAGGTGAGCGGCGGTGCGGCGATCAGGTCGGACATCTATGGTTTTCCGCTGATCGGAGACGCCGGCGCCGGCCTCAAGATCGCCCACGAGGAGGATGACGGCGAGGTCGACCCCGACACGGTCCAGCGGACGGTGGAGCCCGGGGAAATTGCGCATGTCTACGCGACCTACATCCAGCCGTTCTTCCCCGACGTGGGCCCGCGCTGCATCAAGACGGACGTCTGCCTGTACACCCGGGCCCCAGGCGCACGCTTCGTCATCGACGCGCACCCGGAGCACGAGCGGATCCTGTTCGCCTCAGCCTGCTCGGGACACGGATTCAAGCACGCGCCGGCGATCGGCGAAGCGCTCGCCGATGTCCTGAGCGGCCAGCCGCCGAAGGTGGACCTGGGGGCATTCGGGCTTGGCGCTTCCTGAATGGCCAAGTGTCACCAAAAAGCCACAGTCGAAACCGAATGCGCGGCGTCCTCCCATAACCCGCTGCAACCCGGCCGGAAATCCGGTTAAGAATTAGGCATGGACTCACGATGGCCGATTTCGGCGCTCCGCGTGCTGTGCCTGCTGGCGGCGACCGCGACTCTCGCCGGTTGCGGCTCCTACTCGAGCTACGCGCCGCAGATCGCGAAATCGCGCGCCGAGTATGAGCAGGCCGTGCTGTCCGGGCACCCAGCCGCGGTCCGCCGCACCGTCTACGCCAGACGCGCAACGCCGAGACCGCGGACGATCGCCGCGGCCGCGAGCGGAGCCTCCGCCACGGGAGCGGTTGCCGCCGATCAGCAAGCCGCTCGCGCATCGACCACGTTCGGCAGCGGCGCGGCAGACAATCCGTATCCCGTTGGCTCGCCCGAGTGGCACTCCGAATGGAAGCGGATGGACGAGAGCCTGCAGCGCCGCCTCAACAGCATCTGCGCGCGCTGCTGACGCCGCCCGCGCAAGAAACATCCGGATTTGTCACAGCCGCGATGCGCCGGCGACTGCGCGCGCCGCGATCTTGACCTCGGCACCGTCGGGCAGGTCGGGCGAGCGGCCGACGCAGTCATAGAGGAAGTCGTGGCGCGCCACTTCCTCCGGCCGATAGATGTTGCGCAGGTCGACCAGCACCGGCTGCGCCATGACGTGCTTGAGCCGCTCGAAATCGAGTGCCCTGAACTGTTCCCATTCGGTGACGATGACGAGCGCATGGGCGCCCTCGGCGCAGGTATAGGGCCCGTCGCAATAGACCACGTCCTCGAGCACCAGCTTGGCCTGCTCCATGCCGACGGGATCGTAGGCACGCACCTGGGCGCCGAGATCCTTGAGCGCCGTGGTGAGCGTGAGCGAAGGGGCCTCGCGCATGTCGTCGGTGTTGGGCTTGAAGGTGAGGCCGAGCAGCGCGATGGTCTTGCCGCGCAGGTTGCCCCCGAGCGCGGCGGCGACCTTGCGCGCCATCGCGCGCTTGCGCACGCCGTTGACCGCCATCACGGTCTCGACGATGCGCAGCGGCGCCGCAAAGTCCTGGGCCGTCTTGATCAGCGCCTGCGCGTCCTTGGGAAAGCATGAGCCGCCAAACCCGGGACCCGCGTGCAGGAATTTCGAGCCGATCCGGTTGTCGAGGCCGATGCCGCGCGCAACGTCCTGGACGTCGGCGCCCACCTTCTCGCACAGGTCGGCGATCTCGTTGATGAAGGTGATCTTGGTGGCAAGGAAGGCGTTGGCCGAATACTTGATGAGCTCGGCCGTGCGTCGCCCGGTGTAGAGGATCGGCGCCGCGTTGAGATAGAGCGGCCGGTAGATCTCCGCCATCACCTCGCGCGCGCGCTGGTCGGTGGTGCCGACCACGATGCGGTCCGGATGTTTGAAGTCGCGGATCGCCGCGCCTTCGCGCAGGAACTCCGGGTTCGACACGACCGCGAACTCGGCATCGGGCCGGCGCTGGCGGATGATCGCCTCGATCTCGTCTCCGGTGCCGACCGGCACGGTGGATTTCGTCACCACGACGGTGAAGCCGTCGAGCTCGGCGGCGATCTCGGCGGCGGCGGCGAAGACGTAGCTCAGATCGGCATGGCCGTCGCCGCGGCGCGACGGCGTGCCGACCGCCACGAACACCGCATCGGCCCGGCGCACCGCATCGGCGAGCTCGGTCGCGAACGCAAGCCGCCCCTCGCGCACGTTGCTCGCCACCAGGTCGGCGAGACCAGGCTCGTAGATCGGCATCTTGCCCTGATTGAGCGCTGCGATCTTGTTGGCGTCCTTGTCGACGCAGATGACATGATGGCCGAAATCGGCAAAGCACGCCCCCGACACGAGGCCGACATAGCCCGTACCAATCATCGCAATCCGCATGAAAATCTCCTGTGCGCCGAGGCTTGCCGGCAAGCCGAATGCTGCATTTTCATTGTGTTATATCGGCGGCGGGGCAAGAAAAAAACTCCGGCGCCGCAGGCGCCGGAGCCTCGAATGGCGATACTGCATTCGGCTCGTCTGGTCGAGCCTGCAGGCTCAGACGAACCAGCTCGCCTGGACGCTTCCTGCCGTGATGCCGTTGAGCTCGAACGTGCCGCCGCCGGAGAGCGTGATCAACGCGAAGCCACTGCCAGAGTTGCCGATCGTCCGCCCTTGGCCCTGGATATCGAGGCGGTCGCCTTCGGCGAAGTTGAAGCCGAAGATAAGGTCGCCGCCGGAACCGGCATTGAACACGTAGCGATCCGCTCCGGTACCGCCGGACATCGTATCGTTGCCCTCGAGGCCGTAGATCAGGTCGGCGCCGGTCCCGGTCGACACGCTGTCGTTGCCCTGTCCGGCAAACACCTGGTTGTTGCCGTCTCCCGCATTGATACGGTCGTCGTTCTGGTTGCCGTAGATGATGTCGTTCCCCGAGCCGGTGACAATCGAGTTGTTGCCGAACCCGCCGATCATCACGTTGTTGCCGCTGGTGTCGACGAGCGAGTTGGCGCCGCCGTTGCCGTAGGTGACGTCGTTGCCGGCGCCGCCGAGGAGCGAATCGGCCGCATCATTGGAATCGCGGCCGCCGACGATGATGTCGTCGCCGCCATTGCCGTTGACCGTGTCGCCGCCCTCCAAGCCGAAGATGATGTCGTCGGCGCTGCCGCCGTTCTGCGCGTCGCCGCCCGTCGTTCCCTGCAGCGTCAGCCCACTCGAATAGAGGACGCGTCCGCCGGTGAGGTCGTCGATGGAGAGGCCGACCTGAGTGCCGACCGTCGGGAACATGATGTCGAACTGGGAGCTCGAATGGCCGAGACCGATGGCATGACCAAGCTCGTGCAGTCCGATCAGATAGAATATGTTCGCGTCGTTGAAGGCCTCGGGCTCGAACTCGATGGTCGCTTGCGTGATCGAACCGGCTCCATTCGTATACCACGTGGCAAGGCCGATCGTATTGCCTGCTCCGTCGATAAAATCCGTTCCTACGCGAAGCTGGCTGGCCGTGGAATTGGCGACCTCGACGAACGTGATTCCCGTCAGCAGATCCCAAAGGGCGAATACCGAGCGGACGGTGTCGCGGAAACTGCCGCTGATACTCGCATCGAAATCGGTATATCCCGAATAGGTTTGCGCCAGCTGCGTATCCAAAGCTGGATTGTCGGCAAAGCTCCAGTTGACGGTGGCCGCCGTTCCGTTCGTCGGGTTGCCCCACTTAACGCCATTCAGCACGTAAGGCATGTCTGCTCCCCAGATTGTTGTGGCGACGCGCTTCGCGCGCCAGTCAGGCAGCCGCACACATCAGACGGACCCGGACGGCTGTGCCCGAAGCAAGATGTACAACGCAGACCTGGAATCTACAATGAACGCGCGGTTGCACGATAGACACGACCTATGGCAACGAAGTGCGGAGTTCCATGGCCGATAGACTTACGAATCCCTCACCCATGGCTCAGAACGACTTACAGCCGTCACACGAACCAGCTCGCCTGCACGCTTCCCGGCGCGATCCCGTTGAGCTCGAACGACCCTCCGCCCGACAGGGTGATCAAGGCAAACCCGTCCGCCGCCGTGCCAATCGTCCGCCCCTGCCCCTGGATATCCAGGAGATCGCCCTCCGCGAAGTTGAAGCCGAAGACGAGGTCGGCCCCAGAGCCGGCGGTGAACACGTAGCGATCAGCCCCGCCGTCGCCCTGCAACGTATCGTTGCCTTCGAGACCCCACAGGATGTCGGCGCCGCTGCCGGTCGCGACGCTGTCGTTGCCCTGACCGCCGAAGATCAGGTTGTTGCCGTCGCCCGCATTGACGGTGTCGTTGTCCTGGTTGCCGTACACGATGTCATTGCCTGCCCCAGTGGTGATCTGGTCGGCGCCGAAGCCACCGATCATCACGTTGTTCCCGCTGGCATCCGTAAGCGTGTCGGCGCCGCCGTTACCATAGAGGACGTCGTTTCCACCGCCGCCGACCAGCGAATTGGCCGCGTCGTTGGAGTCGCGTCCGCCAACGATGATGTCGTCCCCTGCCCCGCCGTTGACCGTGTCACCGCCCTCAAAGCCGAAGATGATGTCATCGGCGCCGCCGCCGTTGAGCGCGTCGCCCGCAGCCGTGCCCTGCAACGTCAGGCCGCTGGAATAGAGCACGCGCCCCCCGGTCATGTCGTCGACCGAGAGACCGATCTGGTTGTTGATGATGGGGTACATCAGGTCGAGCAAGGAGCTCGAGTGGCCGAGCCCGATGGCGTGACCGAGCTCATGCAGGCCGACCAGGAAGAAGCGATTGGTGTCGCCGAAAGCATCCGCATCGAACTCGATGGTGGCCTGCGTGATCGAGTTGCCTTGCGTCCACCAGGTGGCGAAGCCGAGTGTGTTGCCCGCGCCGTCGATGAAATTCTGTCCCACGCGAAGGCTGCTCGACAGCGAATCCGGAACCTCGACGAAATTGATCCCGGTCAGCAGGTCCCACAATGAGAAGAACGAGCGGACGAGATCGCGAAATCCGCCGGTGATGGTGGCGTCAAAATCCGGATACCCGGGGTAGGATTGCGCCAGTTGTGGATCAAGATCGAGATCGGCAAAGCTCCATGAGACCGTGGCCGATGTACCGTAGGTGGGGTCGCCCCATTTGGGACCGTTGAGGACGTATGGCACGGGTTCTTGTTCCTTCGGGGGTGTGGCGCGACGTCATCGTGGCCGGCGCGTCGCCTGCAAGCCAGCCAGGCAATCGATCGCGTGGGCTCAAGTTCCCACATTGACTGAGAATTTGGCCGAAATATTGCGGCGGCGCCTACTGTTTCCCGTTGCGGATCGCGTGTTCCACCGCCTCCGGCAGGCTTTGGAACAAGCGCCAATTCGGCGTCAGTTTCTCGATCTCGGCCAGGGTCGTTTCGGCGATGCGCCGCTCGGCTTCCTGCCGCTCGAGGAAATGGACGAACTCAGTCACCGAAAGGGGTAAGGGTATTGGCGAGATCGTCGCCTCCAGGCGGCGCTCGGCGGCGGCGTGATGAAACGCCTCCGCTTCCAGCTTGTCTTCGAAATAGCGGACGGTTCCATCGCCGGCTTTCACGCGCCATGCATACTTGTTCACCACTGCCCCCTGGGTTCTGCAACCTTGCGCCGCATCGGCCGACGGGTTCGCAGCGCCGGGCACGCGCTAGACGGGACGAGGGAAAAGATCAAGGCTCCCCGCGCCACGGCCGCACCACGCGCACGTCGCCGCCCCACTGGAAGCAGCCTTCGTGCAGGGAGAAGTTGGGATTGTAGTAGGGATCGTTGGCCAGCACCGCGCCCCAATGCCTGCCCAGATGGGCCTCCTCGTCTCTGAAGCGGGTGCGCTTGTCGAGGTCCATATCATCGCCACGCGTCACCGACTCGTGGTGATAAAGCTCAGCAAAGGGAGTCCAGGTAACCAGATACCCGCGCTCGCGCAGCCTCAGGCAATAGTCGACATCGTTGAAGGCGACGGCAAAGCGCTGTTCGTTGAGCCCGCCGAGCTCGGCGAACACGGCGGCGCGGGTGAACAGGCAGGCGGCGGTCACCGCGGAGCAGTTCTGGATCGCGTCCGCCCGGCCGAAATATCCGGGGGACCCGCGCGGCAGGCCGGCGTAGCAGTTCACCGCAGTTCCCCCGTACCCGACGATGATACCGGCATGCTGGATGGTGTCGTCCGGGTAGTAGAGCATCGCGCCGACGGCACCGACTTCGGGACGCACCGCCTGCGAGACCAATTCCCGCAGCCAATCGCTGCCGATCACCGTGACGTCGTTGTTCAACAGTCCGAGGATCGGGCTCGTGCATTGGCGCGCGGCAAAATTGTTGATGGCCGAGAAATTGAACGGACGATCGTAGCGCAGCACGCGCACCCGCTCCTGCCGCTCCAACGCCGTCAGATAGGCGAGCGCCTGCGCATCCGTGGACTGGTTGTCGACGACGACGATCTCGTAGTCGGGATAGTCGGTATGCGCGAAAATGGACTCCAGCGCCGCACGCAGAAAGTGGGCGCCGTCGCGGGTCGGCATGATCAGGCTGACCGGCGGCGGCGAGGAAAGTCTCCGCCGCACGCGAAGATTCCGCCCGCTTGGCGCGACCGCGACGGTCGCATCGATGCCCGAACGGGCAAGATGCTGCGTCAGCGCCCGCGCGGCGTCGTTCGCCCGTTCGTCGCCGGACGGCGAAAGCGCTGGGGCTTCTCTCGCGCCTCCGTGATAAAGCGCGAACGGAACATGACGGATGGTGGCGGCTTGTATGCGTTCGATCAGGCGCAGCGCCAGATCATAGTCCGCAGCCTGCGCAAGCTCGGCGCGAAAACCGCCCACCTCGCACACAAGCTCGCGCCGCAGCGCGACCAGGCCGGTCAGATAGTCTTGCGACAGAAACAGGTCCGGGTTCCAGTCGGTCTTGAAATGCGGATTGGACCTCTGGCCGCGCGCATCGATCTCGTCCTCGTCGGCGTAGATGATGTTCGCTTCCGGGTTGGCGTTGATCTCCTCGGCGATCAGATAGAGCGCATGCCGCGCGAGCCGGCTGCCGACCGCAAGCCGGGCGATGAATTCGCCGCCCGCCAGCTCGAGCCCCCGGTTGCTGGCGCCAACAGGTCCGCCGCTTGCGTCGAGAATGAGCCTGATCCTCGGTTCGGCGGCCGCATAGGCTTCGACCAGCCGCCGCATCTCCGTCGCGATGGTCGCGTCGGCGACCACGAGCAGCTCCCAGTGCTCATAGATCTGGCCGGCGAGCGTCGCGAGCGTCGCGCGCACCGCATCGAGCGGCGCATCGGCCACTGCCAGGATGATGCTGATGACGGAGCGCCGCGCCAGGCGGGCGATGCGCCGCCGGATCGCCGCGATGTCGGCGGCGGACAGTGAATCGTGGGTCCTGATCCAATGCGGATCGTAGCGCGCGGGACCGCGCAGGCGCAGCCAGGCCCGCTCGAGCACATAGGCCGTGCCCCGCTCCTGCCACAGCTGCAAGACCTGGATCAGCCACGGGCCCGGCGGACGCCGGGCAGGTCGCCCGCGCGGCACGCCGAGCTTCAAGATCGGCGCACCACCCCGGTTCGGTTGCCCGGGCGTGCGATCCGGCGGGGTGGTGGTCTGGTGGCGTGGCGGAGCGATGGGAACGACCTTCTGGCTGGGCGCGCCTGCGACGGATAGGGCCAAAGAGACGTCAGATCAATTGCATAGACTTGGCCTACGGCCCCAAGGATGTGGGCCGCGGTGCTTGCTTCCGGCCCGTCGGAAGGGAATAACCGGGCCCACGCCTGTCTCCATGGGGGCCCCCGCAGTGCGATTGGATGCACCACCCGACGTTCCGCTCATCGTCGATCTCGACGGGACGCTGCTGCTGACGGATTCGCTACACGAAGGCCTGGTGCAACTCCTGTTCTCGCAGCCGCTCGGCGCGATTGCGAGCCTGAGCCGGATCACATCCGGTCGGGCCGCGTTCAAACGGGAGGTCGCCCGCCTCACCTGCTTCGACGCCGACCACATTCCGCTCCGGGCTCCGCTGCTCGAGCTCATCCGCAGCGAGCGGGGGCGCGGCCGCCCGGTGCATCTGGTGACCGCCGCCGACCAGGCGATCGCCGATGCCATGGCGGGCCGATTGGACACGTTCAATTCCGCAACCGGCAGCGATGGCAAGCACAATCTCAAGGCGGAGGCGAAACTCGCCCGGCTGAAGGAACGGTTTCCCCAAGGGTTCATCTATGCGGGGGACCACGCCGCCGACCTGCCGGTGTTCCAGGCCGCGCGCGGCGCCATCCTGTGCGACGTCAGTCCGCGTACCGAAAGCTCGGTGCGCGCCGCCGGCGTACCCGTCCTGGCGACGTTCAGCCATTCCGGCTCCAGGCTGTGGGCCGTGGCGCGGGCGCTGCGCCCGCACCAATGGGCGAAGAACACCCTGTTGCTCGTGCCAATGTTCGTCGGCCACGCGTTCGACGACCCGGCGAAGATCGCCGTGCTGGCGCTCGGCTTCATGATCCTGTGCGTCCTCACCTCGGCGACCTATGTGGTCAACGACATCGCCGACCTCGCGGCGGACCGCCGTCATCCGACCAAGCGGGCGCGTCCCTTCGCCAGCGGCGAGCTTGCGCCGGTCCTCGGCATGATCGCAGCGCCCGTCATGATCATCGGTTCGATCGCGGCGGCGTTTGCGCTCTCGCCGCCGTTCGCCTTCGCCTGCCTCGTGTATCTGGTTCTGACGCTGAGCTATTCGGGCGGCGTCAAGCAGGTCGCGCTGCTCGACGTGTTCTTCATCGGCGTCATGTTCACGCTGCGCATCGTCATGGGAACGTTGCTGCTGCGGCTCGATCCGTCGCCCTGGCTCCTGTCGTTCTCGCTCGCCTTCTTCCTCTCGCTGGCGATCGCCAAGCGCCACGGCGAGCTGATGCGGGCGCGCGATGCGGAGCGCGAGGAGATCGCCGGCCGCGGCTATCGTGCCGAGGACTGGCCATTGACCCTTACGTTCGGTGTAGGCGCCGGCCTCGTGTCGATCGTCATCATGCTCCTCTACATGACCAACGACGCGGCGCCGTCGGGATTCTACCGCAACTCCGGCTTCCTGTTCGCCATCCCCGCCATGGTGGCGCTGTGGCTGATGCGGATTTGGCTGCTCGCCCATCGCAAGGTGCTGCACGACGATCCGGTGGTGTTCGCGCTCAAGGATCGCGCCAGCCTGGCTCTCGGCTGCCTGGTTGCAGTGGTGTTTTTCCTGGCGATCTGACCGACCAACCCTCCCCGCGTCGGCTTGAAGCCGGCCGACCGGCGGTCTATTGCAAGGCCTGATGGAAGACCGCCGGATGATCGATGCTCACCTCAAATGGCTCGAGGCCGAAGCCATTCACGTGCTGAGAGAGGTGGCCGCGGAATTCCAGAATCCCGTCCTGCTCTACTCGATCGGCAAGGATTCGAGCGTTCTGCTCCATCTTGCGCGCAAGGCCTTCCACCCCGCGCCGCCGCCGTTCCCCTTCATGCATGTCGACACGACGTGGAAATTCCGCGAGATGATCGAGTTCCGCGACCACACGGCGCGCGAGCTCGGATTGCGGTTGCTGGTCCATGTCAACCAGGCGGGCCTCGCCGAGGGCGTCGATCCGATCGCCTCCGGCTCGGCGGTCCACACCCGCGTGATGAAAACGGAAGCGCTGCGCCAGGCGCTGGAGCAGCACGGCTTCGATGCGGCGATCGGCGGGGCGCGGCGCGACGAGGAGAAGAGCCGCGCCAAGGAGCGGATCTTCTCGTTCCGCGCCAAAGGCCATGTGTGGGAGCCGCGGGCGCAGCGGCCGGAGCTGTGGCGGCTGTTCAACACGCGCATCCGGCGCGGCGAGTTGATGCGGGTGTTCCCGCTGTCCAACTGGACCGAAGGTGACGTGTGGCGTTACATCCTGACCGAGCGGATCCCCGTCGTCCCGCTCTATTTCGCCAAGCCGCGGCCGGTGGTCGAGCGCGACGGAATGTTGATCCTGCGCGACGACGAGCGCCTGCCGCTGCGGCCAGGCGAAGCGCCGCAGATGCGGCTGGTGCGGTTTCGCAGCCTCGGCTGCTATCCGCTCACCGCCGCAATCGAATCGACCGCCGCCACGCTCGAGGACGTGGTCGAGGAGATCCTCGGCGCCAGGACGTCGGAGCGCCAGGGCCGCCTCATCGACAGCGACGAGCAGTCGTCGATGGAGCGCAAGAAGCGCGAAGGGTATTTCTGATGGCAGGGGACCGGTTCAGACCCTTTGCCCGGCCGCCGCTGCGCTTCCTCACCTGCGGATCGGTCGACGATGGCAAGTCGACCCTGATCGGCCGGCTCCTGTTCGATGCCGCGGCCGTGCCGGAGGATCAGCTCGCCACCCTTGCGCGCAACTCCAAGCGCTTCGGTACCACCGGCGAGGCGCTCGACCTCGCCCTTCTGATGGACGGCCTCGAGGCTGAACGCCAGCAGGCCATCACCATCGACGTCGCCTATCGCTATTTCTGCACGTCGACGCGCTCCTTCATCATCGCCGACACGCCGGGCCACGAGCAGTACACGCGCAACATGGCGACCGGAGCGTCGAGCTGCGATGCCGCCGTGCTGCTAGTCGATGCCCGCAAGGGCCTGCTGCCGCAGACGCGGCGCCACTCGCTCATCTGCACGCTGCTCGGCATCCGGAACATCGTGCTCGCGGTCAACAAGCTCGATCTCGTCCGCTTCTCGCAGGCGACGTTCGACGCGATCGAGGCCGCCTATCGGGAGTTCGCCCGCTCACTGGCGCTCGACAGCCTCGTAGCAATCCCCGTCTGTGCCCTCGACGGCGACAACGTGGTGACGCGCTCGGCCAACACGCCGTGGTACGGAGGTGCCGCAGTGCTCGAGCACCTCGAGGCGCTCGACGTGAGCGAGCCCGCGCACGGACGGCCGCTGCGCTTCCCGGTCCAGTGGGTCAACCGGTCGAGCCCGGAGTTTCGCGGCTTTGCCGGAACGGTTGCCTCGGGCGTCATTCGCCGCGGCGACCGGGTCGCCGTCGCCGCCTCGATGCGGCAGTCGACGGTCGAGCGCATCGTCGCCTTCGACGGCGATCTCGACGTGGCGCGGGCCGGAATGCCGGTCACCCTCACGCTCGCCGACGAGATCGACGTCGCGCGCGGCGACGTGCTGGTGCGGCCCGACGAGACGCTGCCCCACGTGCTCGATCAGTTCTCCGCCACGCTGGTGTGGATGAGCGAGGAGCCGATGCTGCCCGGCCGCGCCTATCAGATGCGG
Source organism: uncultured Alphaproteobacteria bacterium (assembly GCA_963777755.1). GTDB lineage: Bacteria > Pseudomonadota > Alphaproteobacteria > Rhizobiales > Xanthobacteraceae > DATFWC01. Next base: position 103,302 of record CAVZSC010000029.1, on the reverse strand, counting down.
ATCGGCAACATGTTCGTGCCGGCCACCGTGACGAGCCTGCGCCACAAGGTCGACGTCGAGACGCAGGAGCACCTCGCCGCCCGCCAGCTCGCGATGAACGAGATCGGGCAGTGCCACCTGTCGACCTCGACGCCGGTATGCTTTGACCGCTACGCCGACAATCGGGAGACCGGCTCCCTCATCCTCATCAACCGCACCACCAACGCGACTGTTGCCGCCGGAATGATCGAGCATCCGCTGAGCCGGGCGACCAACGTGCATCGCCAGGCGCTCGCGGTGACGAAGCCGCAGCGCGCGGCGCTCAACGTCCAGAAGCCGGCAATCCTGTGGTTCACCGGCCTTCCCAGCGCCGGCAAGTCCACCATCGCCAACCTGGTGGAGAACGCGCTGCATGCGCGCGGCGCCCACACCTACATGCTCGACGGCGACAACGTGCGGCTCGGCCTCAACCGCGACCTCGGCTTCACCCAGGCTGATCGCGTCGAGAATATCCGGCGCGTCGGCGAAGTCGCCCGACTGTTCGTCGACGCCGGAATGATCGTGTTGTGCTCGTTCATCTCGCCGTTCGAGGCGGAGCGGCAGATGGTGCGCGGCCTGGTGGAGGCGGGCGAGTTCGTGGAGATCTTCGTCGATGCCTCGATCGAGACCTGCGCGCAGCGCGACCCCAAGGGTCTGTACCGCCGCGCGCGCGCCGGGGAGATCCGCAATTTCACCGGCATCGATTCACCCTACGAGCCGCCGGCGGCACCCGAGCTGCGTCTCGATACCGAGCACGCCGGGCCGCAGGAGCTCGCCGATCAGGTGCTGCGCTGGCTGCAAGAGAACGCGTATCTGCGTTAGCCGGGGGCGCGACATGGACGAAACCACCGAGCGCGTCGAACGCCAGTACACGAACTACCCTTACCCCGATTACCGGGATCTCACCGGGATGGAGCCGGCCGCCAGCCCGAGCCGCCACTCCGCCCAGATCTGGCCGGAAGGCCGGCCGAAGCGGAACCTGCGCATCCTCGTCGCCGGATGCGGCACGGTGCAGGCCGCTATGTTCGCCAACGCGAACCGCGAGTGCACGGTCGTCGGCGTCGACCTGTCGGAGGCGAGCCTCGCCCACGAGCGATCCCTGCAGGAGAGTCATGGGCTCGATAATCTTCAGCTGCACAAGCTGGATCTGCGGGAGATTAGCCGGCTCGGCGAGATGTTCGATTTCATTGCCTGCGTCGGCGTGCTGCATCACATGCCGGAACCCGACGAAGGCCTGCGGGCGCTCAGGGCGGTGCTGGAACCGCATGGCGCAATGTTCCTGATGCTCTATGGCGCTACCCGTCGCTACGGCATCTACCTGCTGCAGGACGTGTTCCGTCGCATTGGCGTCCAGCACACGGCCGACGGCGTTGACTTCGTGCGCGCTGCTCTCAAGGAGCTGCCGCGCGATCACTTCGCGCAACCCTACCTGCAAGGGGCCAAGCGGGACCTGGATATCGACGCGCACATCGTCGACACGTTTCTCCATGTCCGCGATCGCGCCTACATGGTTCCCGAATTGCTGGACTTCGTCGAGCGGAACGGCCTGCGCTTTCAAGGCTGGGGCGACAACGGGCTGTATTATCCCGAAGGCTTCCTGGCGCCGCAAAGCCAGTTGTTCAACGTGATAGCCGCGCTTCCCGATCGGGAGCAGTGGGCGATCTCGGAAAGTCTGAATCTCCTCTCCGGCAAGCACGTCTTCTTCGCCTGCCGCCCCGAACGCAATCCGCGGGGCTATACGATCTTTTTCGAGGGCGACGATTTCCTTCAATACGTTCCCTACATCCGGCATGGCTGCAGCCGGATCGAAGCCGCCACGCCGGCCAAGCCCGGGCGCTACAAGCGGCCTGACGCGCTCTTCACGCTGCCCGCCGAGGACGCGCAGCTGTTCGAATCGGCCGATGGTCGGCGGACCGTTGCGGCGTGCCTCGACCGATCAGCCGGTCACCTCGCGCCTGCCGAGCGCATCGCGTACGGCCGCGGGTTCTATCGAAATATCTGGCGCAGGGGCCACATGCTGTTCAGCAAAGTGCCGGTTGCACCGGCCTCACAGCACGGATGAGGCCCACGGCTAGGGTTCCTTCGGCTGGAACGAGAAATACTTGTGGCCCAGGTAGCTGGTGAACACCGGCGCGATCACGCCGATGACGTGCGCCACCGTATCGGCGTGGAAGGTGAACTGGATCGCAGGAAAGATGAAGCGCCCGAGGCCGACGCTGATGATCCACACCTGCGCCAGCGCGACGAGGTTGACGATGCCGAAGCGCAGGTATTCGTCGTGGACGGCGCGGCCGGACGGCATGAACACGAACTGACGTCCGAGCCAGAACGCAACCGTCATGCCGCACAGATAGGCGACGATGATCGCGATCTCGTAAGGCATCGCCAGATTGAGGACGATGCGGCTCACGATGTTGACGAGCGCCGCAAACCCGCCGGTGAGGACGAAGAGGACGAACTGGCGGCGCTTGCCGACGAGGCGCGCCAACCCTTGAGCGGCGTCCCTCACGGAATGCGCTCCGCCATCAGCTTGCCGAACCGGACGCTCTCGGAAATTCCGCGGTCCTCCGGATAGTAGAAGCAGGTGTCGGCAATCTGCAGGCCGGCCACTGGAGTCTCGACCGGCGGCAGCATCGCGGCGAACCCGGGCGGACAGATCGGCTGCGCGTGGCGCAACCGCCCGACATGACAGGCGACGACGTCGCTCTCGCGCAAAGCCGGATTGAGGAGCTGCAGATAGCCGAAGCCCTCGTGGCGGAAGAAGGGGTCGTCGCGGCTGAACTTCGGATGGGTGGTCGGCATGTAGTAGGGAATATAGACCACCGTGTCGCCGGTTGGTCGCAGATTGGAGAACTCGATGATGCCGGGGATCTCGAAGCGCGGATCGGAAATGTTCACCCAGAAATGCCGCGTGACCGATCTCCGCAGGCGGAACACGACGCAGACGACCCCGATATTCTCGATCGCCGCGTAGCGCGCCCGCCACTCCGCCGGCAGGTCGGGAACGAGCGCGCTCACCAGCGGGGTCGGCACGGTGCTGATCACCGCATCGGCGCGCAGCGTCTCCTCGGGCGTGGTGACGCCGGTGACCACATTGCGGGCGATCTCGATGCGTCGCGCCGGCGTGCGCAGCCTGATGGTGCCGCCCTGCTGGCGGATCGATCGCACCAGCGCCTGGACCAGGGTGTCGGTGCCGCCTTCGATGTAGCCGAGCTCCTCCTGAAGCATGGAGCGACGCGACGTGCCGACGCGGCGGATGCGCGTGCCGATCCAGGCGGCCGAGATGTTGTCGGCATACTCGAAGAATTTCAGCCGGAACAGCGGCGCCCACAGGCGCTCGTAGACATCTGCGCCGCACCAGCGGATGATCCAGTCCCGCGCGGAGACCTGCTCGAGCGGGCTCCAGTCGGTGCGCCGGCTGGCGAAAAACATCATCGCGCCGTAGCGCAGCTTCGCGGCAGGCGACAGGTGGGGGAAGCGCAACAGCGAAACCGGGTCGCCCCAGGGATGCAGCGCGCCGTCGAAATAGTAGCCCATGGAGGTTGCGACCCAGCGCAGCCTGTCGGCGATGCCGAGCTCAGCCAGCAGCGCGAAGGTCGCCTGATCGGTCTTGCAGATGAAGTGGTAGAAGCGCTCGATCGACAGGCCGGCGAGGTCGAAATGGGCGGCCATGCCGCCGGGCTCGGGCGCCGCCTCGATCAGCGTCACCTCGTGTCCGCGCTTGAGCGCGTGATGGGCCGCGGCCAGTCCCATCGCCCCCGCGCCGATGACCACCACCCGGCTCATCTTTAGAATTCCAGCACGACCTTGCCGTAGGTCGGGTCGCAGAACGTCTCCTCGAGCGCGATCTGCAACGGCGTCGGTTTGACGCCGAACATGCCCGGCCAGTCGATCAGCTCGAACACATCCGGCGTCACCAGGGCCTCGAGCTGCTTGGTGGTGAACGGCGGATCGCGGCTGAACAGCCCGTAGACGTAGAGCATGAGCCAGAACAGGCCGTACGGCACCCGCACGATCGACGCACGCGCCCCGACGGCTTCCTTCACGGCGGCCATCAGGTCGATGTAGTCGATCCGCTCCAGGCCGGAAATGTTGAACGCCTCGCCGGCCCTGCCCTTCTCGATGCAGGCCGTGATGATGTTGCAGAAGTCGCCGGCATAGAGCGGCTGGCGAAGGTAGCGGCCGTCGCCGGGAATCGGAAACACCGGCACGCGCTGCATGAAGCGGGCGAGCCAGCCCAGGTGCTTGCGGTCGAACCAGCCGAACATGAGCGTCGGCCGCAACACCACCGCACGCAATCCGGAGCCGAGCACGAGGCGCTCCTGCGCCTTCTTGCTTTCGGTGTACCAGTCCTCGACCACCGACTGGACCACCGAGGAGCTGACATGGACGAGGAACGGATTGTGCGCCGCGACGGCCGCGATCAGCCGCTCGGTGGCGGTGACGTTGTTGGCCGTGAACGCCTCCGCATCGAGCCCGCCGATCTGCGCGTGCGAGACCACGACGACGTCGGCATCGGCAACCTGCGCCTGCCAGCCGTCGTCACGCGCGAGGTCGGCCTCGATCGTGGTGATCTCGGGATGCAGGCGGCGCAGGATGGCGGTGTTGGCCTTGTGCTTGTCGAGCGCGACGACGCGCGTTCCCGCACGCCCCTTCAGGCGCGGAATCAAATTCTGCCCGACCAGCCCGGCGGCACCGGTGACGACGATCTTCATTCAGGTGTTACAGCGTTTTCAGTCTTCGGAACACGAACCACGGCATGCAGCGGATGATCAGCATGATCCACCGCCAGAACCACGGCGTGTAGAGGCAGCGCTTGCGGCGCGCAACCGCCTTGACGATATCGGCGGCGATGCGGTCCGGCGTGCTCCACAGGAAGCCGCCCTTCGGGATGGCGGCGGTCATCGGCGTGTCGACGAGCCCCGGCTTGACGATCAGGATACGCACCGGCGATCCGGCATATTTGTGCGCAAGCCCCTCGAGGAAGCGCTCGAAGCCCGCCTTGGCGGCGCCGTAGACGAAATTGCTGGCGCGACCGCGGTCGCCGGCAACCGAGCCGAGTCCGATGACGATGAGCGGCGCGGCGGGCGGACGTTCGTGCAGCAAGGCGAGAATCCATTCGACCGCCGTGGTCAGGTTCACGTCGAGCAGGTGACGCGCAAGCGCCGGATCGCGCTCCGCCGCCGCCTGGTTCCCCAGCACGCCGTAGGCCAGCAGGATCTCGTCCGGCTCGCCGAAGCGCGCCCGAAGGTCGCGCGCGCGCCCCCCGATGCTGTCGGGCGCCGCGAGGTCGATCTCGACGGTCTCGGTTGCGGCGGCGCCGCGCACCTTGAGGTCGTCGGCGATCGCCGCGAGCCGGTCGCCGCGGCGGCCGGCGAGCACGAACGACGCCCCCTCGGCAGCGCGCGCGCGCGCATAGGCCTGGGCGATCGCCGAGGTCGCGCCCAGCACCAGGATGCGGCGCGGGCTAGGCGGCATCGGCGGTCACGCGCTTCCAGAAATCCGACATGACGGCAGGGTCCCGCATCGCCTCCACCCGGCGCCAGTCCGGGTAGCTCGCCCGGAACGCCGGCCCGCTCATGGTGGCATCCTTGGCGGGATAGAGGCGCCCGCCCGCTTCCAGCACGACATCGGCCATGCGCGCAAGCAGGGCCCGGGTCCGCTCGCCCTTGTTGGGGAAATCGAGGGCGAGCGTCGCCCCCTCGAGCGGAAACGACAGGATGCCGGGCGAGCGCTGGTCGCCGAACAGCTTCAGCACCACCAGGAACGAGCCCTGCCGCGCCGTCGCGGTGAGCTCGAGCAACCGCCGCGTGGTCTCGCGGGCGCGGGCCATGGGTACGGCCGACTGGTGCTGAAAAAACCCGCGCCGCCCGTACAGCCGGTTCCAGCCCGCGATCGCATCGAGCGGATAGTAGAACGGGTCGTAGTGCTGCCGCTTGCTCCCGAGCACGCCGGGACGCCGCAGGTAGAGGGCGTTGAACGCACGCAGGCTGTGCGCATTGAGGAGCCAGCCGGGCGCAGCCACCGGCACGCCCAGTCGGGGGCCCGCATGCACCGTCAGGCCGCCTTCATCGCTCGGCCTGCCGCGGATGAAGAAGCCGCGCCCGAGCGAGCCGCCGCCGGCCAGGCAATCGACCCAGGCGACCGAGCAGGGCCAATCGCGGCTGTCCTCGGCCAGGCGGAAAAAATGATCGAGATCATCGATGCGCGCGGTCTCGGTCTCCACACAGGCCGACCGGATCGCGGCGAGCTTCACCTCCGCCCACAGGATCACGCCGGTGAGCCCGAGCCCACCGATTGTCGCGGCGAACAGATCGGCGTTCTCAGCGGGCGACAGCTCGAGGGTCTCGCCCGACGAGCGCGCGAGCGCAAGCCGCGTCACGTGGCAGCCGAAGGTGCCGGCGCTCTCGTGGTTCTTGCCGTGCACGTCGTTGGCGATCGCGCCCCCGAGGGTGACGAACTTGGTGCCGGGTGTGACGGGCAGGAACCAGCCGCGCGGCACGGTCACCTTCAGGATGTCGCCGAGCATCGCGCCCGCCTCGGCGCGGATGACGCCGCGCTCCCAGTCGGCCGCGATCAGGCGGTCGCACCGATGCATGCGCAGCACCCGCCCGCCGTCATTCAGCGGCACGTCACCGTACGATCGCCCGAGCCCGTATGGGATAAGCGGGCCCGCGCCATTGCGCAGGACGGCAATGGCCTCGTCGAGGAACGCGCACGGCGGGCAGTCGGACTGCGAGCGGATCGCCCTGCCCCACGTCTCCACGGGCTCACGGGACATCGCGGCTCACCCGGAACGGCTCAGGTGCCAAAATACCAAGCCACTGTTTTGCCGAGCAATCTCAGGTTCGTTTGGCCAAAATGTCGAGACACAAATGGAATCAGGATAGGGTACGGTAAAAAGACACCAGGACCGTTGTCACACCACCGAGCCGGCGTCGAACGTGGTGACGCCGACCAGCGTGATGGTCCCTCCCCCGGACAGCGTCAACCGCACGGAGCCGTCGCCGGCGGTGCCCTGGGTGAAGGTCTGCCCCTGGAGATCGAGGCGGTCGCCTTCGGAGAAGGCAAACCCGTTGACCTGGTCGTCGCCGGAGCCGGTGAGAAACACGTAGCGGTCGCCGCCGGCGCCGCCGGTCATGCTGTCGTTGCCCTCGTTGCCCCAGATCGTATCGGCGCCGGTTCCGCTCACGATCGAATCGCTGCCGAAGCCGCCGAAGACCGTGTTGGCGCCGTCGCCGGCCGCGATCGTGTCGTTGCCGCCGTTGCCAAAGATGATGTCGCTGGCGCTGCCGGCGAAGATCTGGTCGGCGGCGTCGCTCGAAATCGTTGCCGCCGACGATGGTGATCGCGACGGTACCGTCCCGGGCGTCGAGCGTATCGGCGCCGGCGTTGCCGAACGCGAGCAGATTTGCGCCCGGTCCCCAGATGATCGAGTCGTTGCCGGCGCCGAGCTGCACCGTGTCGTTGCCGGCGAAGGAGTTGACCGTGTCGTCGCCGTCGTCGCCGAAGATCTGCTGCGCGCCGTTCTCCACCGCGCCGATGAAGATCGAGTCGTTGCCGAGCCCGCCGCGGATCGTGTCGGCGCCCGCCTCCGAATAGATCGTGTCGTTGGCGTCGCCGCCGTCGATCGAATCGGCCCCGATTCCCGCCACGAACACGTCGGCGCCGAGGCCGCCCAGGATCGTCTGCGGGGCCGAGGAGGCGAACGTATTGACCGTGTCGGCGCCATCGTTGCCGATGATGACCGTGGAGCCGATGGCCGCCGTGGTGACGATGTTGTCATTATCGGCGCCGCCATCCACGGTGCCGGTGTTCCCGGCCTGCAGGATGACCGTATCGTTGCCGGCGCCCCCGGCGACCGTCACCAGCCCGGAGCCGGTGAGAATGCTGTCGGCGCCGTCGAGCCCGACGATCGTGCCGGGGCCGACGTCGGCGGATTGATTGAGGGTGTCGTTGGCCGCAGTCCCGGTGACGTTGTAGCTCATGTATTGGGCCTAAAGCTCTTCTGTTCGGGCACCGGTGCGCCGTTCTCCATGACCGCGACGAGCCTGAACCTACAGCATGCGTCCAGATTTCCGCAATACTCAGTCGCCGGAAAGCCACATTTCGTTCAACGACGATGCCGGTCCCGGTCATCCGCGGACCGGCACGCGGGAAAAGCACGCCAAGCCACTGCGCCACAGGCGGCTGCAGACGCGCCGGGCAAGCTCCGTGGGCGCCTCCTCTCCCGCCGCAAACAGCGGATCGGCCACGATCTCCCGCAGGCGCCGGGAGCCGTCCGCCTGCTCGAACAATACGGCCGGCCGGGGTGCCAGATTGAGCGCTGCGCATAGGCGCCGCCCCGGTGCGGCGGCGCAGCCGCCGCCACGATCTGCACGCGCGGATGGCGCAGGGGAAAATAGTCGAGCCAGTCCGTCCCGGAGAAGTCGATTCCGTAGCGGCACGCATCGCGCTCCGGCCGGCAGGCGATGAAGGCGTGCCTGCCGTCGCCCGCGATCATGAGGTTTTCCACCACAGCCCACTGCTCGCGGATCGGAAGGCGCTGGATGGCCTGCGCCACCGTGCTGTCCGGCCGGAACAGCCGGTCGGTATGGTAGACCTCGTTGTGGAACCAGGTCTGGAACACCAGCCCGTTGCGCTCCACGTAGTCGAGGAGCTCAGGCACGCTGAGGGCGGAATCGCGCGGGTGCAGGAACATGTCCACGACCCCGGCATCGTGGGTGAAATCGCCGCCGCTCATCAGCATGTTGCCGACGAAATGATTGGGTGGGAGCTCGGCGATCGCCTGGCGCACGAACGCAATCCCCTCGGCGTTCTGCTCGACCCCAAGGCGGCGGAAGGCATCCTGCAGCAGGTAGATCCCGAGCCGCTTCGCGCGGGCATAGATCATCAGGCACATGGCGCCGTGCGGCCGCAACACGGCGGCGAGCGCGCGCAGCGATGCGTCCGGATCCGGCGTATGATGCAGAACCCCGGTGCAGAAGATGAGGTCGAAGGTTTGGCCGAGATTGGCGACCTGCGCGAGGTCCAGCTGGTGCAGGTCGAGATTGGTCAGGCCGTGCTTCGCCTGCAGGAAGCGCTCGTGCTCGAGGCTGGTCGCCGAGAGATCGATCCCGGTGACGCGGCAGTCCGGGTTGGTGTGGGCCAGATACGCCGCCTGATGGGTGCCGCACCCCGCCGACAGGATGTCGAGGTCGCGGCGCGGCCGGCCCTCGGGCCAGATGAACGGCGCGTAGCGGGCGGGGTCGCCGAGGATGCGGACGTCCTTCGCCAGCTGCTCGTCCAGGTCCTGGTACGGCAGCGGATAGGGGTAGTCGTTGTATTGGCGCGCGACGGGGTCCACGCGGGCAGGATGGCGCCGGCCGTGGTGTCGCGCAAGAACGCCGGTGGCGTTCGCGCACGGTGAAGCGCGCCCGTCAGTCGGTCTTCGCGGCGGCCAAGTGATTCACCGCCAGCATGGCGAGCGCCCGCACGCCGACGACCAGGGCCTGTTCGTCAATGAAGAAGTTGGGACTGTGGTTCGGCGCGGCCTTCGCCAGATCCTGGTTGCGCGGAACGATGCCAAGGAAGAAGTACAGCCCCGGCACATCGTTGAGGAAGAACGACATGTCCTCCGCCGCGCCGGAGCGCTCGGTGACGGTCGCATCGCCATCGGCGGCGCGCTCCAGCACCGGGACCGCGCGCGCCGTCACGCGCTCGTTGTTCACGAGCGGGTCGTAGAGCTCGATGATCTCGACGTCGGCTCTGGCATTCGCGCTCGCCGCGATGCTCTCGGCGATTTGCCGGATGTCGCGATGCACGCCGGCGCGCACCTCGGCGTCATAAGTCCGGATCGTGCCGGTCATCTCGACCACGTCGGGCACGATATTGAATTGCGAGCCGCCATTGATGGTGGTGACGCTGACCACGGTCGGCGATTTCATCAGATCGGTCCGTCGGCTTACCACCGTCTGCAGCCCGAGCACGATCTGCGCGGAGGTGGTGACCGGGTCGATGGCGCGCCAGGGGTAGCCGCCATGGCCTTGCCGGCCGGTGACCTTGATGCGCAGCTCGTCGGCGCTCGCCATCGCCGCACCGGCGCGGTAGCCGATTCGCCCGCTCGGCAGGCCCGAGTTGACATGCAGCCCGAACACGAAGTCGGCCTTCGGGTCCTGCAGCACGCCTTCCTTGACCATTGCCTTGGCGCCCCAGGTCTTGCCGGTGAAGGCCGCATAGAGAGACGGTCCTTCTTCGGCGGGCTGGAAAATGAACTTTACCGCGCCGGGCAGCCTGTCTTTCATGGCGGCGAGCACCTCGGCGGTCGCCATCAGGATGGCGGTGTGGGCGTCATGCCCGCAGGCATGCATGACGTCGACCTCGCGCCCCAGATACTTGCCCTTGGCCTTGGAAGCGAACGGCAATCCGTCCGGCTCCTTGACCGGCAACGCATCCATGTCGGCGCGCAGCGCCACCACGGGTCCCGGCTTGCCGCCCCTGAGGGTCGCCACCACACCGGTGCGCGCGATGCCGGTCTTCACCTCGAGGCCAAGCCGGGTGAGGTGGGCGGCGACCAGGCCCGCCGTCCTGGTTTCCTGCTCGCCGAGCTCCGGATGCTCATGAATGTCGCGGCGCCAAGCGATTAGTTGGGGCTCGATCTGCGCGGCACGTTGGCGAATCTCCTGCTCGAGGTCGGGTGCAACCGACTGCGCCCGAGGAAACGTCGGCCACACGGCCGGGAGGAGCACGAGCGGCACGGCGAACAACCGCAGAAGGCTGATCATGTTTCATCTCCTACGACGGGATGGGACGCTCGACCTGCGCGACGACTATAACTCCATGCAACGCCCGGGTCATTCGACAAGCGCCGCGACACTCGAAGCCGGTGGCCTTGCGGACACGCTGGAACTCGGCGATGACGGCCGGCACGACGTCCGGTATCTTCCATATTCGACCTGTGCCGATGGACCTGTAGGGGCGACCCTGTGGTCGCCCTGGTCGCGGCACGGTCGTGGGGCGCCCACAGGGGGCGCCCCTGCAAGACCTTCGCATGGCGCCAGCGAACCGTATCTCCTTTGCCCAGATGATCGGTCCGCATCGCGCCGTGCTGATCGCCGCCCTGCTGCTCGCCGTCATGGCGGTGAATCTGGCAGTGGCCATCGCCAAGAAGACGATCACCAACGACGAGATCATCTTCATCCCGGCCGGCTACTATCACCTCCTCGGCAAGTTTCAGTTCAACAACGAGCATCCGCCGCTGGCGAAGATGTGGGGCGCCCTGCCGCTTCTCGCGATGAAGCCGGGAACGCCGCCTCCCCCGCAGACCCGCGAGGCCGACATCTTCGAGAGCGTCTGGGGCTTTCACGCGCGGTTCTGGGAAGCCAATGCGGAGCGCTTCCGCGCCCTCGCCTTGTGGCCGCGGGTGTGGATGATCCCGCTGACGATCGGCCTCGGCGTGCTCATCTTCGCCTACGCCCGCCAACTGTTCGGGCCGCGCGCAGCCACGCTCGCGGTCGCGCTCTATGCGCTCGAGCCGACGATGCTCGCCCATGGCCGCATCGTGCACACCGACGTACCGGCGGCGCTCGCCTATCTGGGCTTCGTCGTCGCCGCGCACGCCTACTGGGTGCAGCCGACGTGGCGGCGCGCCGCCGCGCTTGGCCTCGTCACCGGGCTTGCGCTGCTGACCAAATTCTCCCTGATGGTGCTGCTGCCGATGCTGGCCCTTGCGGCGCTCGCCATGGTCTGGGTGGCGCCGTCGCGCGCCCTGCCCCGCTGGCAGGTGGTCCGGGACGCAGCGGTCGCTCTCGTGGTCGTCCTCCTGGTCGTCAATGCCGGATACTATTTCCACGGCGGCCCGCTCACGGATGCCGACATTCATCGCCTGTCGCTGAAATCGGCCGCACATCTCGAGCAATGGCGCACCGCGTTCGCGCTCGGCTCGCACGTGCTGCCAACCTATTTCCTGTTCGGCCTCTACAACGTGTGGATCCACAACCAGTACGGCCATCCCGGGTCGCTGCTCGGCATGCAGAGCGATCTCGGCTGGTGGTACTATTTCCCGGTCGTGTTCGCGTTGAAGACGACGCTGCCGTTCCTGGTCCTGTCGCTCGCGGCGCTGGTCTGGGCAGGCTTTCGGCTGTGCGTACGACGTGATGGGCGCTTCTTCTTCCTGCTGGTTCCCTTCACTCTGTTCACCGCCGGCTGCATGGCGGGCCACATCAACATCGGCATCCGCCACTATTTGCCGGCGTTTCCGTTCCTGTTCATCGCCGGCGGCGCGCTCATGGATCGGATGCTCGAAACGCGCAACCGGTGGCGACGGCTACCGCAACTCGCCACAGCAGGCATGCTCGCCTGGATCGTGGTGGAGGCCGCCCGCGCCTTTCCTCATTACATCCCGTACACCAACCAGCTCACGGACCGAGGCCCGAACTGGCGCTATGTGTCGGATTCGAACGTCGAATGGGGCGACGACGCGCAGGCACTCGCCGCCTATCTGAGGCGCCGCGGCGAGACGCGCGTGCGCGCCGCGACCCTCGGCGGCTGGATGACGCTGCGTTTTCTCGGCGTCGACTACGTCAACCTGGTCGTGCCGCCCGGCACACCGCTTCCCCGCACCCGCTACGTCGCGATCGGCGCGGCCTTCCTCAACGGCTCGGCGGTGCACGCCGTCGATCCCACGCTGTCGACCGAGCTGTTCGCCGCCTATCGCGACCGCACGCCCGAGGCAGTGTTCGGCAATTCGATTTATCTGTACCGGGAGGAATGATTGTCACTCGCGCAGGTTGGCGAGACGCCGCGACGCCACAACCTCCGCACGGGTGAGCCTGGAACCGCACTTCTCCGACCGTCGACAGCGCCTGTACGATGTTGTTGACGAAGCCGCGCCACGCGCGGACACTGCGACATGCCGACTGCACCGTGGTGCGCGACGGCCCCAGGATCATCGCATCGTCGATCCGAAGACGATCGTCCAGCGCGAGAGGCGTCAGGGACGAGGCACGTTCCAGGAGAGGGGGAAGAACCGATGAAGCCGCAATTCGTGTTCGCACTCGTGGGTGTCTGCGCCGCCGTTCTTGCGAGCGATGCCGCCGTCGCGCAGGAGAAGGTCAAGATGCGCATCGGCACCCATGTGTCGATCAGCGCGCACCTCTTCATGCAGAAGAAGCCCGAGGTGCTGGCGAACATGGGCAAGTCCTACGAGGTGGAGTGGGTCCGCTTCGCCGGCAGCGGCGACGCGGCGCCAGCGCTGGTCGCGGGCAAGCTCGATGGCTGCCTCGCGACGCCCTTCCCGCTGGCCAACGCGCTGTTCCAGTCGCGCGTGCCGGTCACCGCCGTCCACCAGCTGCTCTCGTTCGGCTTCGACGGCCACTACGACGACGCGGCCGTGGTGCGCGCCGACAGCGGCATCGACAAGTTCGCCGACCTGAAGGGCAAGACCTTCGGGGTCAACGCGATCGGCGGAACGGTCGAGCAGGGCGTGCGCATCATGGCGCGCAAGCACGGGCTCAACGCGGACCGCGACCTGACCATCGTCGAGGGGCGGCCGCCTTTCCTTCCCACGATGGTGCGTGACAACAAGGTGCAGGCGGCCGTGCTGTTCCAGCCGTTCTTCGAGGACGCGATGTCGAAGGGCGACCTCAAGGTGCTGTTCAAGGCGAGCGATATCTACGGCGGACCAACCGACTACGTGTTCATGATTTTCGAGGACAAGTTCCTGAAGGCCAACGCGCGCGCGGTGCGCGACTACATCGAGGACTACCTGCGCGCCGTCAAATGGTCGCTCGACAACCGGGCCGAGGCGGTGGCGATCTACGCCGAGCAGTGGAAGCTGCCGCCGGCGGTGGTCGACAGCTACCTTCTCACCAAGAAGGACTACCTGGTGCGCCGCGACGGCCGCGTGTCGGGGCAGGACATCCAGCCGATCGTGGACGCGCTCGCATCCAACGGCTTTATCGGCCAGTCCTTCGAGGCCGCGAAATACGTCGACCTTTCCTACCTGCCGAGATAGGCCTTGGCGGCATCAGCCTATCTGGAGATACGCGACGTTGCCATGACCTACGGCGACGGAGCGGGGGCGGTGAAGGCGCTGGAGTTGATCGACCTCGCGATCAAGGAGCACGAATTCGTCACCATCGTCGGGCCGAGCGGCTGCGGCAAGAGCACGCTGCTCTATCTCGTCGGCGGCTTCCTGCGCCCGACCTCGGGCAGCCTGCGCCTGCGGGACCGGCCGATCACCGGGCCAGGTCCTGATCGCGGCATCGTGTTCCAGCGCTATTCGCTGTTTCCGTGGCTCACGGTGCGCGGCAACATCGGCTACGGGCTCGCCGAGCAGGGCATGCGCCGCGCCGAGCGCGATCGCATCGTCGACGAGCATGTGCGGCTCGTGCACCTGCAGGGCTTCGAGGACCGCTACCCGCGCGAGCTCTCAGGCGGCATGCAGCAGCGCGTCGCGCTGGCGCAGACGCTCGCCTGCGGTCCGGAGATCCTGCTGATGGACGAGCCGTTCGGCGCCCTCGATGCGCAGACGCGCCGCATCCTGCAGGACGAGCTGCGGCGGATCTGGCGGCGCGACGCCAGGACGGTGCTGTTCGTCACCCATGACGTCGAGGAGGCGGTGGCGCTGGGCACCCGCATCGTGGTGATGGCGGCGCGGCCGGGCCGCATCAAGGAGGTGCTCTGGCGCGGCTTCGACGTCGGCGACGGCGAGGAGCTCGAGGCCAATCCCGCCTTTTCCCCCTCAAGCTGCGCATCTGGCGCAGCGTCAAGGAGGAAGTCGAGGGCGCACGCGCATGAGGGCGCTAGCGACCGCGAAGATCGTTCCCCTGTTGCTGGTGCTCGCCGCCTGGCAAGCCGCTTCCGCCACCGGCGTGCTGCCGCGATCGGTGCTCCCGTCGTTGTGGGATGTCGCCGCGTCGCTCGCCGGCATGCTGGCCTCCGGCGAGATCGTGCCGCACACGCTCGCGTCCTTCGGCCGCGCCGGCGCCGGGCTCCTCGCCGCCGTCGTCATCGGCGTTGTGCTCGGCGTGGTGATGGCGCGCGTGCGGGCCGTCGAGCAGGCGGTCGAGCCGATCCTGCTTCTCATCTACCCGGTGCCGAAGCCGGCCATGATCCCGCTGTTCATGATCTGGCTCGGCATCGGCGACTTTTCCAAGGTGGCCGTCATCGCGCTCGCCTGCCTGCTGCCGGTCGTGGTGGCGACGTTCAACGGCGCGCGCAGCGTCGACGACGTGCTGCTCTGGTCGGCGCGTGCGCGCGGCACCTCGGAGCGCCGGCTGCTGTGGCGCGTGGTGCTGCCGGCCGCGCTGCCGCAGATCGCGGCCGGCGTGCGCACGGCGATCGCCATCGCAATCATCGTGCTGGTCAGCTCCGAGTTCATCTCGGCCGAGAAGGGCCTCGGCTACCTGATCTTCGCCTATGGCGGGGTCGGTGCCGACGACGCGATGCTGGCCGTGGTGATCTGGCTTGCAGCGCTCGGCTACCTGCTCGACCGCAGCTACCTCGCCGGGCTCCGGCGACTGATGTCCTGGCATGCATTTGCTCACTAGAGTCATACCCATCGCGCTCCTGCTCCTGGCGTGGGACCTGGTCGCGCGCGCCGGCTGGGTCAACCCCAACGTATTCCCGCCCGTCAGCGACATCGTCCTGCGCTGGCTCACCCTGCTCGTCGACGGGCGCATCTACGCGCCGCTGTGGGACACGCTGTGGCGCGCGCTCGCCGGCCTCGCGGCGGCGATCGCCGTTGGCGTGCCGCTCGGCCTGCTCATGGGGCGTGTGCGCGCCGCGGAATGGTTCTTCGAGCCGCTCTTTTCCTTCGGCTTCCCACTGCCGAAGATCGCGCTGATCCCGCTTTACGTGCACTGGTTCGGCCTCTTCAGCCTGTCCAAGGTGATGCTGATCTTCACCGACTGCCTGTTTCCGATCGTGCTCTTCAGCTACCACGGCGCCCGCGGGCTCAGTCCGATCTACCTGTGGTCGGCCCAGTCGCGCGGCACCGGACCGGTGCGCATGCTGTGGCGTGTGGTGCTGCCGCTCTCGCTCGCCTCGATCTATGACGGCGTACAGGTGGCCGTGGTGGTGGCGGTCCTGGTGGCGGTGGTGTCGGAAATGGTGTCGGGCGGCGGCGGCCTCGGCGAGATGATGATCCGCTCCTACCGCTACGGCGACGTGCGCACCGCCTTCGCCACGCTGGTCACCATCTCGCTCATCGGTGCTGCGCTGTACAAGGTCGCGCAGTGGCTGCGCGGCCGGCTGCTTCACTGGCATGTGGCCGAGGCGTAGCATGAATTTGGGTTGCGAGGTGATCGACTACGACGTCTACGATCAGCGGCCGAGCGATTCGGACCTGTTGATCCCGGCCATCGAAACTCACGAGGCGAAGCTCGGACGCACGCCGCGCCTGGTGGCGGCGGACGCTGGATTTTACTCCGCAGAAAAAACGCTGGTTCCGCAACGGCCAGAAATGGCGAACCGGATGCGAGGGCCGCATCAGCGTTGTCAAGCGGCGACACGGGCTCGATCGCTGCCGCTACAAGAACTTCCTATCAGTTCGCGGCAATCTCTTGCAGGAAATTCAAATCCACGAGCCGCACTAGAAACCATTGATATTGCTAGTGCTCCTTTGATTCCGAATTTCGCATCACTTCGCGGCATCCTCTGAGCGAAATTCGGAATCAAAGGAGCACTAATAATCGCATTCCCGCCGCGCCCCAAGTGGGCCGCTCGGAGAACAGCCGGCGGCCTCTTTTTATCTTGGGGGACGTGACGCTCAGCGACCGATCGCCACAACGTCGATCGCCTTCACGGAGACGATATCCAACGGGTGCACGAACTGGTTGATCGCTGCGTAGTACCCCATATGCGAATATACGCCACCGGAGACGACCTCGAGCTCTTGGCCGGTCAGCTCGCGGGTCTGCTCGTTCTTGCTCATGGTAAGCTCCCTTTTCTGGTTCAGTGATCGTGGTTCAAGAGGACCACATGCATTGGACGTGGGGCGCACGGTGGCTGCTCACCAAGATCATGCTGCTGTGTGATGTTCATCACAGAGGCAAAGAGAACATCCAAAACTTGAACGGGAGAACTCGGGTAGAATCCGGGGGTAGACAATCCGGGGTCAGAGTTGATTTGAGGATTCAGCGCAGGAGTTGCGGCACTTGAGAGAGGCCGCCTCGATCTGATCTTCGTCGGATGGTCGCCCGCGCGGCTTGCCGCGAGCGCACCTCCGCGGATAGGCTGACGGCCCTCACGTAGGCAAGCGGTCCGCAAGCGGGGAGAGGTGGAGCAAGCCGCACCACCGTGCGTCAACTTGATCGGAACGCGCCCTAGGTTGCGAGATCCTGCAATGAGACACATCAAGCAGATCGTGTTCGTGCCGCCCGCGCCGATTGTGTGGGCCGAGCATCTGCGTCTGTTCGCCCGGCATGGCGTTGAGGTCGAGACGACGCAGACCCTGTCGTCCGATCATCTGGGCCAGGGCCTCGCCGACGGCACCTGGGACGTCGGCGTCGGCGTGGTCGACAACGTCATCGCCTGGAACGACGAGCGCAAAGCCGGGCTGCAGATCCTGGCGCAGCTCGAGCGCCAAATGATCATGGCCTTCTGTGCCGCGCCAAAGCTCGTCGGCCTCGCCGACGCCGCGGCGGAGCCGATCGCGGTCGACGCCACCAGCAACGGCTTCGTCCTCGTGCTCTACCGGGCGCTGTCACGCGCCGGCATCGACTGGCGCAAATGCCGCTACGACATGGTCGGCGGTGTGCGTCACCGCTTCGATGCCCTGATGGCCGGCCAGACGGTCGCGACCATCCTGGTGCCGCCGTTCATTGACATGGCGCTGGCAAAGGGTTTTCGGAAGCTGTGGGACGGCGCCGACATCGCTCCCGCCTATCCGGGCGTGGTGATCGCCGCCCGCACCGCCTGGGTGCGCGAGAACGAGGATGCGGCGCTCGCCTATGTGCGGGCGCTGGTCGAGGCGAACCGGTGGGCGACGGCCAATCCGACCGAGGCGGCCGCCGCCCTGGTCGCGGCGCGGTACGCCGAGGCGGCGGCGGAACGTCTGGTGCGTGAGGCCGGGCTCGGTCTCGACGTATCGCCGGCGGGCTGGGACGAAGTCGTAGCGTTGCGGCGTGAATGCGGTCTGCTGCCGGCCCCCGAGCCGAACGCCGCCGCGGTGATCAACCGGGTGCTGCTGGCAAGGGCAAAGGCATGACCATGGATTACGTCGCGCCCTTAACGCTCGGGGAGGCCTACCGGGCCCTCGACGTCGACGATGCGCTCTGCCTCGCCGGCGGACAGTCCCTGGTGGCGATGATGAATCTTGGCCTCGTCGCGCCGTCGCGGCTCGTCGGCCTGCGCCGCATCGCCGAGCTGCGCGGCATCACCACGCAACCCGACGGTGGCCTGCGCATCGGCGCCATGACCACGCATGCCGAGCTGGCCGAGCTCGATGTTGCGGCGCCCGGGCCGGCGCTGCTGGCGCAGGCCGCACGCGTCGTCGCCTATCCGGCGGTGCGCGCCTGGGGCACGATCGGCGGCTCGGTCGCCCATGCCGACCCGGCCGCGGACTACCCAGTGGCCCTGGTGGCGGCCGACGCCAGCATCGAGGTCGGATCGGCCGCGGGCGACCGCCGTGTCGCGGCGCGTGCGTTCTTCCGCGGGCTGTTCGAGACCGCGCTGCAGAAGGGCGAGATCGTCACCGCGATCCATGTTCCCGCCGGGCCGCCGAACGGCGGCGCCGCGTACGAGAAGCTGTCGCTCGTCGCGGGCGATTTCGCCATCGTCTCGGTGGCGGCGATCGTGGCGGATACGGCGCGGGTGGCGATCGGCGGCTGCGGCCCCACGCCGCTGCACGCGGAGGGCCTCGCACTCGCCGACGCGCCGCTCCTCGAGGCCGGGCGCAGGATCGCCGCCGCCTGCGATCCGCCGAGCGACCATCGCGCCTCCGCGGCCTACCGCCGCAAGGTGCTCCCCGAGCTCATCCGGCGCGCGGTCCGCGCGGCGCAGCCATGACCAGCAAGCTGCATATCGTGCTCACCGTGAACGGCGAGCCGCGCGACGTGCTCGCCCCCGCGTCGGCGACGCTGCTCGAGGTGCTGCGCTCCGAGTTCGGCCTGACCGGCTCCAAGCGCGGCTGCAATCACGGTGTCTGCGGCGCCTGCACCGTGCTGCTGGACAGCAAGCTCGCCCGTTCCTGCCTGACGCTTGCGGCGGACGTCGGCGAGCGGCCGGTGACGACCATCGAAGGCCTCGCTGGCGAGGAAGGCCTCGCCGGCGACGACGGCTTCTCCGTCGTGCAGCGCGCCCTCATCGAGGCGGGCGCCATCCAATGCGGCTTCTGCACACCCGGCTTCGTCGTCGCGCTCACCGCGCTCTTCGCGCGCGACCCGCACCCCGGACGCGAGGCCATCCGCAACGCCCTGTCGGGCAACCTGTGCCGCTGCTCGGGCTACGTGAAGATCGTCGAGGCGGCGGAACACCTCGCGGGAGGCCACGCATGACGATCGGTGCGAGCCCCCCGCGCCTGGAGGCAGGCGACAAGGCGACCGGTCGCGCCCAGTACGCCGACGACGTACGGATTCCCGGCATGCTGCACGCCGCACTCCTGACCAGCCCGCACGCCCATGCGCGGATCGTCGGCTACCGGGTGGAGGCTGCGCGCGCCCTCCCCGGCGTCAAGGCGATCCTCACCGGCGCCGATTTCATCGGCCCGCGCGCCGGCGGCATCATCAAGGACGAGTCGATGGTCGCGCGCGGCACGGTGCGCTACGTCGGCGAGATCGTGGCGGCGGTCGCTGCGACCGATCCCGCGGCCGCCCACAAGGCGGCCGCCGCGATCGAGATCGACTACGAGCCGCTGCCCGCGGTGCTTTCGATCGACGAGGCGCTCGCACCCGGCGCACCGATCCTGCACCCGGACAGCGCCGCATATTTCAAAGCCATCCAGGGCGGCGGCCACGGCAACGTGGTGTTCGAGAGCAGCGTGGAGGAAGGCGACGTCGAGCGTGCCTTCCACGAGTGCGACGTGGTGGTCGAGGGCACCTGGGAGACCCAGGCCCAGCACCACGTCTACCTGGAGCCGAACGGCTGCGTGGCCGACGTCGACGCGGCGGGGCGCATCACGTTGTACGCGACCTGCCAGTCGGTCCACCACATCCAGCAACGCGTCGCCGATGAGCTCGCCGAGCCGATGGCGAAGATCCGCGTGGTGGCGACGCGGGTGGGTGGCGGTTTCGGCGGCAAGCATGCCTCGAACATCCACTCCATTGCCGCCTGGCTGGCCCGCGCCACGCGCCGGCCGGTGAAACTGGTGCTGTCCCGCACGCAGGATTTCGAGATCCAGCGCTCGCGCCACCCGGCGCGCATCTGGATGAAGACCGGCGCGCGGCGCGACGGCACGATTCTGGCGCGCGACGTGCGCATCACCATCGACGGCGGCGCCTACGCCGACGAGAGCCCGCCGGTGCTCGCCTTCGCGCTGCTCATGTCGCGCGGGCCCTACCGCATTGCGAACGCGCGCGCGCGCGGCCAGGCGGTCTACACGAACAAGCTGCGCGCCGGGTCGTTCCGCGGGTTCGGCAATCCGCAGGCGAGCTTCGCGGGCGAGTCGCAGATCGACGAGCTCGCCGCCAGGCTCGGCATCGATCCCGTCGAGCTGCGCCTGAAGAACGCCATGCGCCCGAACGATACGGCTTTCGGCGGCCAGGGCGTGCCCTCCTGCGTGCTGACGCAATGCCTCACCCGCGTGAGCGAGGCACAGCGCGCGGCACCTCCGCTCACGCCGCGCTCAGGGTCCCGGCGCGGCATCGGCTACGCCGTGATGTCGCACGTCTCCGGGCTGATGGGGACGGCGGCGAACGTGCAGCTGCGCACCGACGGGTCGATTGCGCTGTCGACCGGCTGCGTGGACATCGGACAAGGGGCGGACACCGCGATGGTGCAGATCTGCGCCGATGCGCTCGCGGTGCCGATCGAGCGCGTCAGCTACGCGCCGCAGGACAGCGACTCGTCCCCCTACAATTGGAAGACCGCCGGCAGCCGCTCGACCTACATGACCGGCCGGGCGGTGGCCGTCGCCACCGCCGACATGCGCGAGACGATGTTCGGGCACGCGGCCGAGATGCTCGAATGCGCAAGCGCCGACCTCGAGCTGCGTCCGGGCGGCGCGATCGGCATCAAGGGCGTGCCGACCGGCGTGAGCTTCCGCGAGGTCGCCATGAGGTCGTTGTTTCATTCCGGCGGCCCGATCGCGGCGAGCCACGGCTTCGTCTTCGACGGCCCGCCGTTCGATCCGAAGCGGGCGTCGGTCCACCAGCTCGCATTCGCCAACCTGGGCGTCTACACGTTCGGCGCACACTGCGTGGAGGTGGACGTCGACGAGGCCACCGGCGCCGTCGAAGTGCGCCGTGCCTGGTGCGCGCACGATGTCGGGCGCGCCATCAACCCGGTCAGCTGCGAAGGCCAGATCCAGGGCGGCTTCGTCCAGGGCATGGGCTATGCGCTGACCGAGGAGATGCGCTGGAATGCCGAAGGCTGGCTCACCACCGTGACGCTCGCCGACTACAAGGTGCCGGGCGTGCTCGATACGCCGCCCGAGATCCACGCCATCGTGCTGGAGGATCGAGACCCCACCCACCCGGTCGGCGCCAAGGGCGTCGGCGAGCCCTCGCTGGTGGGCGCGGCGCCCGCCATCGCCAACGCGATCCACAACGCCACCGGGGCACGCGTGCGCACCCTGCCGATGACGCCGGAACGCGTGCTTGACGCGCTGGAGGAGCGGGACGCGCCAGGGGGCGGCTTGTCGGCCTCACGCTGATGTCCTTGCCGGTGCCGCTGGGACGTCTACAAAGCCCATATCGGCCAGAATCTATACTATCTGGTCGACCTTTCGATCCGCGACACGCTTGTGGGAGATGATCCGGCGTGAACCAGGATGCTCAATATCGCGTCTTCTTTGTCTGCGGCCCGCCGAAGGCCGGGACAACCTGGGTGCAACATATTCTCGACGCCCATCCGAAGATCTCCTGCTCCGGAGAAGGGCATTTCCATACGAAAGTCGGCAAGCCCTTCGTCGCGGCCATGTGCGAGTACAATCGATTTCAGGGAGCGGTCGATGATGTCGTGTATCAGGGACATTCGTCCCACGTTCCGATCAGCCCCGCGGAAATGGTCGAGGTGGTGAAAGATCACATCCTCTGGCTGATGATACGTCGTGGCGTGCCGCCGGGGGTGATCTGGCTGGGAGACAAGACCCCAGGATACACCGAAGCTCTGCCTATTCTCCACGGGCTTTTTCCCGACGCTCGGTTTGTTCATGTCATCCGCGACCCGAGGGACGTCCTGGTCTCGCGGGTGTTTCAGCGAGCGAGGACGGGGGCGAACCCGAACTTTGCGACCTCGGGAGACCCCTTGTACTACAAGACGGCGGAAGAGGTTGCGGCCGGATGGCAGCTCGGCACGGAACGCGTGCACAGGTTCAAGTCCGACTTTCCCGGCCTTGTGCACGAGGTGAGATACGAGGATCTTCTTGAGCATTTTCGGCCGACCGCGCGAGCGCTATTCGATTTTTTCGCGGCCGAGCTTTCCGACGAAAAGCTTGCCGAGATCGAGCATCTCACGAGCTTTGAAGCCATGACCGGGGGTCGCCCGCGCGGCACCGCCGACCCGCGGTCGTTTTTCCGCAAGGGCATCGCCGCCGATTGGGTCGACCAGCTCGACGAAAAGGCGGTTTCCATTGTCGAGGCAGGATGCGGCGGCCTGATGGAGGCACACGGCTACCGTCGAAGAGCGCCGGCTGCAGGCGCCGGCCCGCGAATGATGTTGGAACGATAGGCGCGGCCATTCTGGCTGAACGAGGCGTCGGCCCCGCGAAATGAACGTTCTCGGGATGAATTTCGGTCACGACACCGGCATATCCCTCGTCGTCGACGAGCCGGCTGATCTCCCTGATCGTCGATGCGGTTGGAGACCGGCATCCGCAGTTTCTCGGGCTCATACAGGCGGTGCGGGTGGGCCAACTTCTTTCATGGCGTGAACCCCTCGGTGCCGATGCACCTGCTGCGCACGGAGCCGACGCTTATGACCCGCATTGCCCGCGTCTACGGATCACGGCCGTGGATCCGGACCCTCGGCGAGCGCTGCTAGGCGGTATGCGACCTAACGGTGCGGACGATGGCTCAATGAGCGATTGTCGGGTGGATGAGTTTCAACGACGGTTGTGGTCGTCCGTGCAGGTAGCCGGTATCAGACGGCGCTGACACAATTGCCGCACGGCAAAGGGGAGCTGGATGCAATGAGCCAGGATATCGGCGCCTTGATCCTTTCTGTTGCGAAGCATCGATTTCAGAAGGTTGCGATGACGTGTCAATAACCCAAGTTTTTCTTGCATTCTACGGAGAGTTCGGCATTGTTAGTCATGAAGCAGCAGCCGGCGAGGTGCCGGTAGGGGCAGCTCACACTCCGAGAGCTGGCGATGATCGCCTGCTCGAAGCAGGGCGACCGAGGGAGGTATTAGCATGGCTTACGCGGCAACCGGCACTGCCGGCAATGATACCTTGAACCAAGCGACGGATGCAGGCCCCGGCACCATCGTCGGTCTCGCGGGCGACGACTGCATTTTCCAGGGAACGGGCCTGGCGACCATCACCGGCGACTCCGGCAACGACATCGTCGTGACCCAGGCCGGCAATACCGGAACGGTCGACGGCGGCACGGAGAACGACAGCATCTTCGCGGCCGGCAACAGCGGCTCGATGGTGCTGCTCCTGAATGCCGGGGCCGATACGGTCAACTTCAGCACTTCAACCGCGGCGCAGACCATCGTCGGCGGCACCGACTCGAGCGACGGTAACGACTGCATCTTCGGCAGCAACGGCGCCGACCTGATGTTCGGCAACGGCGGCAACGACATCCTCGATGTCAGCACGACGGCCGTCGTGCTCGACAACAATACCGCCATCGGCGGCTTCGGCGATGATTCGATCGTCCGCAACACCACCGGCGGCACCGATCTGGCGTTCGGCAACGAGGGCAACGACACCATCTATCTGTCGGGCGGGAGCGATACCGACTTCGGCGGCCAAGGAAACGACTGCCTCTACTACGTCACCGGTTCCGGCAACCCGCTGTTCTTCGGCAACGAAGGCAACGACACGGTCATTGCCACGACGGCGACCGCCACGACCGTCGTCGGCGGCAACGACTCGGCCGACGGCAACGACACGATCCGCACGGGCGTCGGGGCCGACATCGTGTTCGGCAACGGCGGCAACGACACCATCGCCTCCGACGCTGGCGTCAACACCGTGGTCGGCGGCTTCGGTGGGGATTCGGTCCTGGACGGCACCGGGGGCAGCATCATCTTCGGCAACGAGTCCAACGATACGCTGGACGCCGGCGACGGCAACAACACGGTGTTCGGCGGCCAGGGCAACGATACGATCCTCGGCGGCACCGGTCGCGAGACCCTGCAGGGCAACGAGGCGAACGACACGATCCGCGGCGACAGGGCGGGCACGGTCAGTATCGACACGATCGCAGGCGGTGCCGGCAACGACGTGTTCGCCTACTCGGACGGCGGCGGCGACGGCAACAACGCCGCCGGCGGCGGCCCGCTCGAGCAGATCACCGATCTCGACTGGTCGGTGGACAGGTTCCAGACCGGCGTGGCGGTCAACTTCGCCGCCAACATGGGTGCCGGCACCGGGGTCGACCTCACGACGTCGGCCCAGAATGCGCTCGCGGCGGCGTTCGCCCTGGGCGGTAGCGGGGCCGGTCAGGTGACGGCGGCGCAGTTCACCTTCGCCGGCCGCACCTACCTGGTGGCCGAGCAGACCGCCGGAACCGCGGCCTTCGCCGACGCGACCGACCTGCTCATCGACATCACCGGGGTGACGGGGGCGATCGCTACGGGCAACTTCGTCTGATCGGTGGAGAAGCCGGGGTTGGTTTCGGGAGGGACGCTGCGGCGCCCCTCCCGCCTCGAACACTGAATCAGATACGATGTTGCGACAGAACTCCATCGAGCCGCAGCGACACGCACAGCGGAGCGGCGGTCGCGGCCGCTTGCATCTCAGCAAAAAGCGGAGACGAGCGTATCTGGCCTCCCAGTCGCAGTTCAACCGCCGGCGGCGCAAGCTCAGGGTTGGTTTCGCACGGCTGTTCGACCTGTTCGCCAGCGGTGTGAGCAATGCGGAAATCGCCCGGCGCGCCGGCGTGTCGCGGACGCGGCTGAACGCGATCTACAAACAGTATTTCTCCGAGCTGTTTGCGGTGTCCGCTCTCGAGCGCCGGAGAGCGCGCGAACGATCGCGACGGGACAAAGTCGCCGGGCGCGTGACAAAAGCCGTGTCCAGGGATCGCGTCATGAACGCGATCAGAAAATCCGCCGCGAAGGCCAGGCCGAGACGAACGGTCGAGCCGATCATCCTGGAGAAGGTCCGCGAGCCCAGGCGGCACTACAGCCACCGAACCGTTCTGGTCGATGGCAGGAGCGTGGAGGCGGTTCATCACGTTCGCAACGCCGGGTCGACCGGGCGCCAGGGGGTGATATACGCGACGACCACGTTGAACCGCGCCCGGCTGGAACGCACCCGGTGGACCATAGTGTTCGTCGACGTCCCGGGCTTTCGCCGGCGCGTGATCCGCTCCCGCAGCGCGACGTTGCTCAGGCGTCTGTTCGCCGACGGCCAGACGCGGATGTCGGTGTACATCCCGCTCGACGGCCGGCCGCAGAACCCGCGCCATGATTTCCTGCGCGACGAAGACCGCTGGCATTGAGGTCTTTCTGCGCTCCCCGGACAGCCGGGCTCTGCGCGCTGCGTAGCCACGCGGCACGTAGCCCCAGCCGTCCATTCGCGATCCGGCGCAGGTGGCGACCGCCGCCGATCGGATCGTCGCCGTGATCGGACGCCGGGATGGGTTGTCATCATCCGCCCCCGATCAAGTCGGGGGTAAACTCCAGCGGATGATCCAGTAATCCCGGTGAGCGAACTGAGGCACTGCCTTGCCACCACTTTCAGGCTGCGGAGTACTGGGTGGCCCGCTGGAGCCCGCTCCCGACTTGATCGGGGGTGGGCCATGACAACAGAGAGGTCTCGCCGATGAAGCTCGCCGATTACCCTCCGCAGGAGCCGCTGTCCGAGGCGGGCCAAGCCTACAGCGCCGAATGCTGGCGCCGCAGCGAGGGCATCCCATGCCGCGAGGTCGCGTTCGGCCCGAGCCCCTATCAGCGGCTGTCGGTCTACGCGGCGGATCAACCGGCCGCGCCCGTGCTGTTGTTCTGGCACGGCGGCGGCTGGACCTCGGGCTACAAGGAATGGATGGGCTTCATGGCCCCTGCCCTCAATGCGGCCGGCGTCACCTTCATCTCCGCGGGATATCGCCTCGCCCCCGAGCATATGTTTCCGGCCGGGCTCGAGGATTGCCTCAGCGCGGCAAAATGGGTCTCCGAGAACCTCGAGGGGCCTCTGTTCATCGGCGGGCATTCGGCGGGCGGGCACTACGCGGCGCTGATTGCTGCGCGCGGCGGCGGAACGCTCGTGCGCGGCTGCCTGCCGCTGTCGGGCGTGTACGAGTTCGGCGAGGGCTCCGGCTTGACCGCGCGGCCTCGCTTCCTCGGACCAGACCTCGCCAACGACCTGCTCGCGAGCCCGCGTGCGCAACTCCAGGCGCCGCTGCCGCCGTTCCTGGTGGCCTACGGCACCAAGGACTTCCCGCACCTCATCGTTCAGGCGCAACGCTTCGTCGACGCGCTGCAGAGCGCCGGCGGTGAGGCGGAACGGCTTGAGCTCGCCGAACGCACCCATTTCACCGCCAGCTATGCGGGCGGGGAAGCCGATGGGCCGTGGGTTCCCGCCGCGGTGACGTTCATGCGGCGGATCGGGGGCGCGAGATGAAGCGGCAGTCTGGGGCGGCCCGTGGAGCGCCCTGTGTGATTAACGTCACAGTCGTACGAACGCAGTTGCATTAGCGTCGGACCTGGGGTCACCCAATCAGTGCTTGGTGCGTCCTTGGGAAGGGTAGGAAAAGATGATCATCTTTCTATCCTATGCGTCTGACCGCCGCGATATTGCGGACCAAGTCAATCTTGCTCTCGCCGGTTCGGGGCATAAGGTATTCTTTGATCGCGACAGCCTTCCCGCTGGCGACGACTACCACGTCCGGATACGCAAAGCCGTCGAACACAGCGACGCATTTGTGTTCCTTATCAGTCCAAAATCGGTGATGCCGGGAAGCTATGCGCTGACAGAATTAAAATATGCTCGACAAAAGTGGCCGGACCCGCGGCAGAGAGTATTGCCGGTCATAATTGAACGAACCGAGTATAAGCAGATCCCTAATTATCTCAAAGCTGTCACCGTGCTTGAGCCTGAAGGTAATATTCCAGCCGAAGTCGCAGCTGAGCTTGACAGAATCCACTCACAACGGACATTCGGGCCGAGGCGCGCCAACAATCCGGAAGCAGAAGGCGCCACCGACTCAATCGGCTCGGGGAGATCAATAAGACAGTCCGTGGCTGGCGTAGCGGGGGCATTTGGTGCGTTCATGGTGTTCATGAGCGTCATAGATGCCGGAGTGGCGGGGATCAGCGAAGGAGGCCTTCTTATTGGAGCCGTCTCTCTGGGATTTGCTTATAGTTTCTGGCCTCGGGTAAGTAGTCCGCGTAGCGTAATGACGAGATAACGCACGCCGGAAGGTGCCTGCCGGCGCCTGACGCGCTGGCGAAGCGCACGTGCTCCCAGCAGGCCGCGCAATACTTGAATCAGCTCTGGAGGTCACCCACGAGCTTCTGCGCACGGCGAACGGAAATTCGACGCCCGCTCTAACCTGCCGCCGTTCGATTGCTCATGCGCTATTGATTGATTTCGGGCTCTACGAGCCGTGCCAAGTTTCGCAACGACTCCTGCCAACCGAGATAACAGGCCTCCAGCGGAATGATGTCTGGCAGGCCTTCCTGCACGATGTCGAGCTCGGTGCCCACCGACACTTTCTTCAACGTCACCGTCACCAGAATGTCGCCGGCGAGGCTCGGATCGTCGAATTTATCCGTGTAGCGCAAGCGCTCGTTCGGAACGAGCTCGATATATTCGCCGCCAAACGAGTGGCCGTTGCCCGTCGTGAAGTTCCGGAAGGACATTTTGAAAGTGCCACCGACTTTCGGTTCCAGATGATGCACGGTGCAGGCAAAGCCGTTGGGCGGGAGCCATTTCGCGAGTGCATCCGCCTCGAGGAACGCGCGATAGACTTTCTCCGGCTTGGTTGACAGGACGCGGTGCAAGCGAACGGTGTTGGGCATGGTGGTGTTCCTTTTGTTGAATTGACTGAACGGACTGCTGTCGCCGATCAACCAGCCGGTATCGGGAGAATCGGCATGATCTCGACGGATTCGCCCGGAAAGATCGCGAAATGCGGATGATTCTCGAACAACTTGGCGGCCGCCGCGTGCGATTCCGCACGCACGACGATGAAGGCGCACATCTCGTTGCTCGCATCCTCAACGCCGCTCTCGGTGACCTTCTTGGTCTTGCCGAGTGGTCCGCCCATGACGGAAACGGCCGCATGGTGCTTTTCCAACCAGGCCTTCCAGGCGGCGATGCCTTCATGTTCCTTGGCGCGCCTCTCGGCTTCGGGAAGCGCCATCCACGTCTTGATGCGCGCGCTGGTTTTGCTGCCGAGAAAGACGGCAAGGTAGGTGTCGTTCGTGCTCATGGGTTCCCTTTCATTTGTACCCAAGGACGTTCCGGTGGAGGGGAGCCCGACAGCGATGTCTAAAAAAATTCTGTGCGTTATTTTTGGCAAGCGCACATGACGTCGACGTGATCGACGCTTGCGACCACCTGGTCCTGCCCGGCTTCGTCACCCTCCGGCTCGTGTCATGGGTCAGAAGTTCGTAGCATTTCGAACAGCGTTTGTTCGTGCACGGAAGCGCTCGATGGAGGCAAGGATGTGGTCGGCCGACTTGGTCCACGACCTCGGGTAAGTAGTCCGCGTAGCGTAATGACGAGATAAGACCCGCACGCCGCAAGCATGCCCTAGGGCGCGAAAGATTCGATTGCCGCCGAGCGGCCAGTAACTTAACGCCAGCCGCGACGGGCGCACCGCGTTGGCGACCAAGCCGATTCGGTGCATGCCAGTCAGCGACACAGCTCTGCCAACAGCGCCTCGACGCTCGCGCACGTGGTCACGGCCGCCACCCGGCAGGTGAGCGATCTTGCGGCGGCCGGGGTGCGCTCGCTGCGCCTGTCGCCGCACGGCTGCGACATGGTCCGCGTCGCGCACATATTCCGCGACGTGGCCGACGGCCGCATCGACGGCGACGCGGCGACCGCGGCGCTCGCGTCCCTTCCCCTCCCCGGCCCGCTGTCGGACGGCTACCTGCGCGGACGCCCCGGTGCGCGCCGGCTGCGGGAGCTCGATTGAACGATCGGGATCGGCCAAGCTTGACTTCGATCAAGGCGTCCCCGGCGCCGCGGCCCTCTTATCCCGCATGACGGGCGGGGGTCTCCCCGCCCGACGGCGTGGCTCGGCATGGCGACGACAGGACAGATTCTCCGCTTCCCGCGTCCGTTGATCGGCACCCGCGATGCGCTCGGGCACACGGAGATCGATGCCGAGCACGCGGCGATCGGCGAAGCATGGCTCGCCACGATGCGCTGCCGGGTGGTCGCGCTGCCGTTCCACGTCGCCCGGCTCGCCAAGGTGATGCGGCAGCATTTCGATCACGAGGCGCGTCTGGTCGAGGCCGCCGGAACATCATTCTGCTGGTGTCATCACAACGAGCACGAGGCGATGCTGGCGGTGTGCGGCGAGGCGCTCTCGACGGCCGAGCACGACCCGCGCAAGGCGCGGGCGCTTCTGCGCGACGAGCTGTCACGCCGGGTGCGCGGTCACATCGCCACCATGGACCAGATCGCGGTGCTGATCATCAATACGGCCGCGCCCGCCTGAGCGATCCGTCTGCCGGACGGGCCGCCCACCATCACCATCAGGAAGACGAGGCCGGCCACCGCATAGAGCCAGATCCGGATCGCCCGCTGCTGTGCGTTCATCGGCTGCATCGTCGTCCGCGTCCGACCGTCCCGCTCAATCGCCGC
This sequence comes from uncultured Alphaproteobacteria bacterium, assembly GCA_963777755.1. Lineage (GTDB taxonomy): Bacteria > Pseudomonadota > Alphaproteobacteria > Rhizobiales > Xanthobacteraceae > DATFWC01. The sequence continues at coordinate 73,213 of CAVZSC010000029.1, read as the reverse complement.
CGAATACCGGCTTCGCCTTGGCGACGAAGGCCTCGTAGGCGCGCTCGTAGTCGCGGGTCTGCATGCAGATCGCCTGCGCCTGCGCCTCGGCTTCGATCGCCTCGTCGATCCCCATGCTCCACTCCTGATGGATGCAGCGCTTGGTCATGGCGTGGGCGAAGGTCGGGCCGTCGGCCAGCGACTGCGCCATCTTCTGCGCCTCGGCGGTGACCGTCGCGGGCTCGAACAGCCGGTTGTAGAAGCCCCAACGCTCGGCTTCGCTCCCGTCCATGGCGCGACCGGTATACAGGAGCTCCGCCGCGCGGCCAGCCCCGACGATCCGCGGCAACATGTTGCAGGCCCCCATGTCGGCGCCGGCAAGCCCGACGCGGACGAACAGGAACGCAACCTTGCTGCGCGCGGTGCCGAAGCGCAGATCCGACGCCATCGCCAGGATGGCGCCGGCGCCGGCGCACACGCCGTCGACCGCCGCCACGATCGGCTGCGGAGCGGCCCGCATCGCCTTGACCACCTCGCCGGTCATGCGGGTGAAGGCGATGAGGCCGACCGTGTCGCCCTGGCGCTGCATCTCCACCAGCGGGCCGATGATCTCGTGCACGTCGCCGCCGGAGCAGAAGTTCTCGCCCGCCCCGGTGATGACCACGCTCTTGACGCCGTCCGCGAAGACGAGATCGCGGAACGTGTCGCGCAGCTCGGCATAGGATTCCAGCGTCAGCGGGTTCTTGCGCTCGGGCCGGTTGAGCGTGATCGTCGCCACCTTGCGGTCCAGCCGCCACAGGAAATGCTGCGGCTTGAAATTGGCAAAGTCGACGCGCGGCGGACGGAACCGCTGCGCGGTGCCGCTGCTCGCGGGCGTCTCGTCGCGACGCGCCGTGCCGATGGATGTGGACATCATCAACCTCCTCTATCCCGCAAAGGTGAGCCCGCCGCTGACGCTCAGCACCTGGCCGGTGATGTAGTCGGAGCGGGGGCTGGCAAAGAAAAACACCGCATCGGCGATCTCCTCCGGCTTGGCGAACCGGCGGAACGGAATAGCGCGCAGGAACGCGTCCCTGAGCTTCTCCGGCCGCGACTGCAGCATGGGCGTGTCGGTCGGCCCGGGACAGACGCAATTGACGTTGATCGAATAGCGCGCCACCTCGCGGGCGAGCGACTTGGTAAAGGCGATGACGCCACCCTTGGCCGCCGCATACGTGGTCTCGCCGGTAGAGCCGACGCGCCCGGCGTCGCTGGAGACGTTGACGATCTTGCCCTTGCCGGCGGCGATCATGGCGGGAAGCAGCGCATGGGTAAGGTGCAGCGTCCCGCCCAGGTTGATGGCGACCACGCGCTCCATGTAATCCGGCGCGTTGTCGACGAAGGGCTGGATGTCGTTCCAGCCCGCAGCGTTGACCAGAATGTCCACGGAGGAATGCCGGCGCACCACGTCGTCGGCGCAGCGCCGGATCGATGCCAGGTCGGCCAGGTCGACGGCCATGAACTCGACGGCGAAGTTCGTGGCTGCCGCTTCCCGTTCCAGCGCGGCGCCTTTCTCGGCATTGACGTCGGCGCAGACGACGGTCGCGCCCGACCGGGCGAACTCCATCACGGTTGCCTTGCCGATCCCGGACGCCCCGCCCGTGACCAGCGCAATCTTGCCATCCAGTCTCATCGCACTGCTCCTCCTGTAAGGGGGGTCGGTTGCCCGGATGCGCGGGCGAGAAACGCCTCGACGCGCCGGCGCGTCTCGGGCTCGGTCAGCAGGCGGCGGGTCGCTTCGAGCTCGTCGGAATAGCCGCCGCGCCCCGGCTCGCCCGCCGCCGCGATGCACGCCTTGCTCGCCGCGAGAGCCGCGCCCGGCAGCGCGGCCACGCGTTGCGCGATCTCGGCCGCGCGCGCGGAGAGCTCTGCCCACGGCACCGCCCATTGCACGATGCCGAGCGCGTGCGCGGCGGCGCCGTCGAGCGTCTCGGCGCCGAGGATCAGCCGCGCCGCCACCGGGCGCCCGCACAGCCGGGTGAGCCTTTGGGTTCCACCCGCGCCGGGCAGCAGGCCGAGACTGGCCTCCGGCAGGGCGAGCTTCGCTTCGAGCGCGGCGATGCGCAGGTCACAGGCGAGCGCGAGCTCAAGCCCACCGCCCATGGCGGCACCGCCGATCTCCGCCAACGTCACCCGCGGCAGACGCTCGATGCGGGCGAAGAGGCGCTGAATTCCCGCCACATACGCATAGGTGCGCTCGGGCCCGTCGCTCGCGTCGATGCGTTCGCGCATTTCGCCGAGGTCGGCACCGGCACAGAACACGCGCTGGCACGATCGGATGTGCAGGACCGTCCAGTCGGCGCGCATGCTCAAATCGTCGAGCGTGCGATCGAACAGCCGCAGCCATTCCTCGCTGATCGCGTTGACCGGAGGGCGGTCGAGCGCCAGCGTCGCGACCTGATCGGCGACGGTCACGACGAACATGCCGCGGCCCTCGCCTTCATGAGCTCGCGCGCGATGATCACCTTCTGCACTTCGGTCGCCCCCTCGTAGATGCGGAGCGCACGAATCTCGCGGTAGAGCGCCTCGACCTTGACGCCGACCCGCACGCCGTGCCCGCCGAATATCTGCACCGCTCGATCGATCGCGCGCTGCGCCATCTCGGTGGCGAAGGCCTTGGCGGCCGATGCCTCGCGGGTGATGCGGGGAGCACCGCGATCCTTGCACCACGCGGCGCGATAGACGAGCAGCGCCGCCGCGTCGATGTCGATCGCGCTGTCGGCGAGCGAGCCTTGCGTCAGCTGCAGCGCCGCGAGCGGAGCGCCGAACAGCCGGCGGGTCGCCGCCCGCTCGACCGCTTCGTCGAGCGCGCGCCGGGCAAGCCCGAGCGCCGCGGCGGCAACCGTCGAGCGGAAGACGTCGAGCGTCGCCATCGCGATCTTGAATCCTTCGCCCGGCGCCCCGAGCCGATTTGCCGCCGGCACGCGGCAGCCGGTGAAGCGCACGGTCGCGAGCGGATGCGGGGCCATGACCTCGATGCGGCCGGCAACCGAGAGCCCGGGCGCGTCGGCATCGACCATGAACGCGGACAGCCCCTTGGCGCCCGGTTGCTCGCCGGTGCGAGCGAACACCACGTAATGGTCGGCGATCCCGCCGTTGGAGATCCACGTCTTGACGCCGTCAAGCCGCACATGCGCCGGCCCATCGGGCGTCGCAGTGGTGGCGAGTGCCCCGACGTCGGAACCGGCCTCCGGCTCGGACAAGGCGAACGCCGCGATGTGGCGACCGCCGCGTACCGGCGGCAGATATTTCGCCTTCTGCGCCTCGCTGCCGAACAGCGAGATCGAGCCGGTGCCGAGACCCTGCATGGCGAAGGCGAAATCCGCCAACCCGTCGTGCCAGGCGAGAATCTCCCGGGCGAGACAGAGGGTCCGCACATCGAGCTTCTCCGACAAGCCGCCATAGGCGGCCGGCACCACCGCCTTGAGCCATCCGCCTTCGCCGAGCGCCCGCACCAGCGCGCGGCAGCAGCGATCCACATCGGAATGGTCGGCATGATCGATGCGCGAGGCGAGCTCACGATCCGCCCAGTCGGCGAGGCCGACGGCGAACCGCCGATGCGGATCGGCAAAGAACGGCCAGTCGAGGTGCGACAAATCCGGCATCAGTCTTCCCGACACTCAGCGGGACCGCTGGATGCGTCTCGCATGGTGCGCAGCATGAAGCGCTGGATCTTGCCGGTCGCCGTCTTGGGCAGGCTGTCGACGAACTCGATCCAGCGCGGATATTTCCATGGTCCGATCGCGCGCTTCACGTGCACCTTGAGCTCGTCGTGAAGCGCGCGGCTCGCCCGGTTGTCGCGCACATCCCTGAGGACGACGAACGCTTTCGGCTTGACCAGGCCATGCTCGTCGGCGACGGGTACGACGGCCGCCTCGAGGACGCGCGGATGCGCGACCAGGGCTTCCTCCACTTCGAACGGAGACACCCAGATGCCGCTCACCTTGAACATGTCGTCGGTGCGGCCGCAGTAGACGTACACCCGGTCGGGACGCCGCAGGTACTTGTCGCCGGTGCGCGTCCACTCGCCCTCGAAGGTGCGCCGCGACTTGTCGCGCTGGTTCCAATAGCCGGCGGCCGCCGTCTGGCCGCGCACCAGGAGCTCGCCGATCTCGCCGTCCGGGACGTCGTGTCCGACGGGATCGACCAGCCTGAGATCGTAACCCTTCACCGGGATGCCGGCCGTGCCGTATTCGACCGCGGCCGGGAGATTCGTCAGGTAGAGATGCCCCATCTCGGTCGAGCCGACGCCGTTGACGATGTCGAGACCAAAGCGCGCTTTCCAGGCCTCGCCCACGTGGGGCGGAAGCGGCTCGCCGGCCGAGAAGCACAGGCGCAGCCGGCTGGAGGTATTCGCCGGCGTGCAATCGGGCTCCGCCAATATGGCCGCATAGAGCGTCGGGACCGCATAGAACATCGTCGGCTGATAACCGCGCAGAGTCTCGAACACCGTCTGCGGCGTCGGCCGCTCGGGATAGAACACCGAGGTCGCGCCGACCGACATCGGGCAGATGATCGCGTTGCCGAGCCCGTAGGAGAAGAACAGCTTCGCGGCGGAGAACACGACGTCGTCCTCGCGGATGCCGATGCGGTCCTGGCCGGCGAGCCGGGCCATGGCGGCCGGAGTTCGAATGCACGTGCATCACGCCCTTGGGCGTTCCGGTGGTGCCGGACGAGTAGAGCCAATAGGCGACCTCGTCGGCGCAGGTGCGGGCCGGCGCCGACCCTTCGTTCTCCCGCGCCAGCATGGAGTTCGAACCGGGACACCGAATCCGGGCCGCCGCCGACCACAATCAGGGCCTTGAGGCCCGGCAGATCGCGTGCCGCTTCCTGCACCAGCGGCAGGAGCGCGGCGGACACGAACACCGCCTTGGCGCGCGAGTCCTCCAGGAGGTAGCGGTACTGGTCGATGGTCAGCCGCGTGTTGAGCAGCACCGGAACGACACCGGCACGAATGGTGCCCCAGAACAGGATCGGGAAGTCGACGGTGTCGAGCAGGACGAGCGCGATGCGGTTCTCCGGCTCGATGCCGAGCCGCATGAGCATCGGCCCGACGCGCGCGGCGGCCTCGCGCAGCTCGCCATAGGTGATGTTGCGCGATGGATCGATGAACGCGGTCTTATCGCCGCGCCCCTCGGCGACGTTGCGGTCCACGAAATCGACAGCCGCGTTATAGTCCCGAAGTGCGGTCATCATCCTGCGCCGGCGACAGCTTGCGAGCGCAATTAAGGCGGCGCCGGCGGATGCCGTCCTTGACTTATGTTAGGTGGCGGTCTCGCGGCATCGGCGCGGACCGGCGGCGCGCTTGATTTTGGTCATGGCAGGCTCGCGCGAAACGCGGTCCGCTGGCGTCGCCTCCGGCCATCATCGTCCCCGGCGGCGGGAGAAAACGCCGTTATGCAGACGGACAGCGCCGAGCCGAGAAAACGACTGCTGAGGTTGAAGCTCAACGGGCGATGGCGCGAGGACGCGATCGCCGAGAACCAGCTGCTGGTTGACTATCTGCGCGAGGTCGCGCGCTTGACCGGGGTGAAGACCGGGTGCGACGGCGGCGAATGCGGCGCCTGCGCGGTCTTGCTGGACGGCGAAGCCATCCCGTCCTGCATCGTGCTGGCGAGCCGCTGCGAAGGCCGTTCGGTCGAGACGATCGAAGGCCTCGTCCTGCAGGGCCGGCCCGGCCGCCTGCAGCAGGCCTTTCACGAGAAGCTCGGGACGCAGTGCGGATTCTGCACGCCCGGCATGATCATCGCGGCGGAAGCGCTCCTGCGGCGCAATGCGGATCCCACCGAGGCCGAGATCCGCACTGCCCTGTCGGGCAACTTGTGCCGCTGCACCGGCTACGTGAAGATCGTCGAGTCGGTGAAGACCGCCGCGGAGACGCGGCCATGAGCGCCGATGCCACGGCGCGACTGCGCGGCGTGCCGCTGATCGACGGCATCGACAAGGTCACCGGACGCGCCCGCTACACCGCCGATCTCGATCACGCGGACGCGCTGGTCGGCCGCATCCTGCGCAGCCCGGTCAGTCACGGAGAGATCCTCCGCCTCGACGTGTCCAGGGCGCGCGCGCTGGACGGGGTGGTGGCGGTCGTGACCGGCGAGGATTGCCCGTTCACCTACGGGGTCCTGCCGGTCGCCATGAACGAATACCCGCTGGCGCGCGAGAGGGTGCGCTATCGCGGCGAACCCGTTGCGGCGGTCGCCGCGCGGGACGCCGAGACGGCCGAGCGCGCGCTGGCGCTGATCGAGCTGACGGTCCGCGAGCTTCCGGCCTACTACACGTCGCAGGACGCGCGCGCCCCCGGCGCCGTGCTGCTGCACGACGGCAAGCCGGGCAATCTCGAGCGTGAGGTGCACCACGAATTCGGCAATCCGCAACAGGGCTTCGCCGCCGCCGACCTGGTGCGCGAGGAACGCATCAGCTGCGCCGAGGTCAACCACGCGCAGATCGAGCCGCATGCCTGCCTCGCCGAATACGATCCGCTGGCCGGGCGCCTCACGATGCAAAGCGTCTCGCAGGTCGGCTATTACCTGCACCTGACGCTGGCGCGCTGCCTGGAGATGGACACCTCGCGTATCCGCGTGGTGAAGCCGTTCATCGGCGGCGGATTCGGCGCGCGCGTCGAGGTGCTGAATTTCGAGATCATCGCCGCGCTGCTGGCGCGCGCCGCGCCGGGCAAGGTGATGATGCGCCTCACGCGCGAGGAGAATTTCCTCACCCATCGCGCCCGCCCGCAGACCGACATCCGGCTGAAGATCGGCATGCAGCGCGACGGCCGCATCACCGCCTGCGAGTGCGAGGCGGTACAGCGCGGCGGCGCCTACGCGGGCTACGGCATCGTCACCATCCTGTATGCCGGCGCGCTGCTGCAGGGACTCTACGATATCCCGGCCGTCAAATACGACGGCTACCGGGTCTACGCCAACCTTCCGCCGTGCGGCGCGATGCGCGGGCACGGCTCGGTCGACACGCGCCACGCCTTCGAGTGCCTGCTCGACCGCATGGCGCGCGAGCTCGGCCTCGATCCGTTCGCGGTACGCCGCGCCAATCTCCTTGAGGCGCCGACGCTGACCATGAACGGCCTCACCGTCAACAGCTACGGCCTCGCGGAGTGCATCGACCGGGTGGAGACGGCGAGCCGGTGGCGCGAGCGCATCGGCTCCCTGCCGCGCGGCAAGGGCCTCGGCATGGCCTGCTCGCACTACGTCAGCGGCGCCGCGAAGCCGATCCACTGGACCGGAGAGCCGCATGCGGTGGTCAATGTGCGGATCGACTTCGACGGCGGCGTAACGGCGCTCACCGGCGCCGCCGACATCGGCCAGGGCTCGTCGACCATGGTGGCTATCGCGGTCGCCGAGACGCTCGGCATATCGCTCGACCGCGTGCGGGTGATCGCCGCCGACAGCGCGGTGACGCCGAAGGACAACGGCGCCTATTCGTCGCGCATCACCTTCATGGTGGGCAATGCGGCGATCGACGCCGCCCGCAAGCTCAAGGCCATCCTGGCGGAGGCGGCGGCCGCCAAGCTCGAAGCCCGTCCCGACGACGTCGAATGCGTGGGCGAGACGTTCCAGGTCGGTTCGGGCGGCCAATCGAGCCTGCCGTTCGGCGAGGTCGCGAAGGCGGCGCTGGTCGAGCGCGGCCCGATCACCGTGTCGGGCACCTTCACCTGTCCGCCCGAGGCCCAGGGCGGCAGGCACAAAGGCGGCGCCGTGGGATCAACCATGGGATTCAGCTACGCCGCCCAGGTGGTGGAGGTGAGCGTCGACGAGGTGACCGGCCTGGTCACGGTCGATCGCGTGTGGACTGCGCTCGACTGCGGCCGCGCCATCAATCCGCTCGCGGTCGAGGGACAGATCGAGGGCTCGGTGTGGATGGGCATGGGCCAGGCGCTGAGCGAGGAGACGCGCTACGTCGAAGGCCTGCCGGTGCACGCGAGCCTGCTCGAATACCGGGTGCCGACCAGCGCCGAGTCGCCGCCGATCGAAGTGCATATCGTGGAGAGCCGCGATCCCAACGGGCCGTTCGGCGCCAAGGAGGCGAGCGAGGGCGCGTTGGCGGGATTTCCACCGGCCCTGGTCAACGCCGTGGCCAACGCGGTCGGGGTCGATCTTGACGAGCTGCCGGTGACGCCCGACCGCGTGATGGAGGCGCTGGTCGCGCGACGGCGCCAGGCGCGGCTCGCCGCCGCCCAGAGGAGAGCGTCGTGACCGCACCGATGCCGGAGCTTCGTCTCGATCGCCCGCGCAGCGTCGGCGATGCGATCGCGCTCTGCCGCGACCATCCGGGCAGCCGCTTCATCGCCGGCGGCACCGACATCATGGTCAACGTGCGGCACGGCATCGCCAGGCCGGATCGGCTGATCGACCTGTCCGGAATCGACGAGCTGGGTGGCATCGAAGTCGGCGAGCGCGGCGCGCGCATCGGTGCCGGCGTCACCATCGCGACGCTCGCCCGCGACCCGGTGGTAGGAGCGCGCTGGCGCGCGGTGGCCGAAGCTGCCGCGGCGATTGCCGGGCCCGGCCATCGCGTGCTCGGAACCGTCGGCGGCAACCTCTGCCTCGACACGCGCTGCATCTACTACAACCAGAGCGAATGGTGGCGGAACGCCAACGGCTACTGTCTCAAGCACCGCGGCGACGTCTGTCACGTCGCCCCGCAGGGACAGCGCTGCCATGCGGCATTCACCGGCGATCTCGCACCGGCGCTGCTTGCGCTCGGCGCCGAAGCCGAGATTGCCGGCGCCGAGGCCCGCCGGCGGATCCCGCTCGGCGAGCTGTATGTCGAGGACGGCCGCGCGCATCTGGCGCTTCGCCCAGACGAGCTGGTGCTCGCGGTTCATCTGCCGCCCGACCCGTCGCCGTCGGCCTACGCCAAGGTGCGCGTGCGCGGCGCCATCGACTATCCGCTGGCCGGCGTGGCGGTCGCCCTGGCGGCGCCAGAGGGGCGCGTGCAGTCGCTGCGCATCGGCCTGACCGGCACCAATTCGCACCCGTTCGTCCTCGCCGGGACCGATGCGATCTGCGGCGGGCCGATCGACGCCAAGGCGCTGCAGCAGATCGATCGCCTGGTGCAGAAGCAGGTGCAGCCGATGCGCACCACGGTCGCAGCCGCGCAGTATCGGCGCCTCGCCGCCGCCGGGCTCGCCTGCCGCCTGACGGCCGCTCTGTTCGCCGGGCGGGAGCCTGCCGGCGCATCCGGGCGTTGATCAGGCGCCTCGCGCGACCGGGCGAGCCGCGCCGGCCGCGGTCACGCCCAGGTGGGTTTCAAGGATTTGCCCGTTCGTCTTGAGGGCGGCGCTCTCGCCCTCATAGATGACGACGCCGCGCTCGATGATCGCCGCCCGGTCGGTCACGTTCAGCACCAACTGTGCGTTCTGCTCCACCAGGATCGCCGACACGCCTTTCTGGCGGGTGATGCGGCGCAAGGCGGCGAGCAGCTCGCTCACCAGGATCGGCGCCAGCCCTTCGAGCGGCTCGTCGAGCAGGAGAATGCGCGGATTGAGGACGAGCGCGCGCCCGATTGCGAGCATCTGCTGCTCGCCGCCCGATAGCTGGTTGCCGAGGTTGCCCTTGCGCTCGCTCAGCCGCGGGAACAAGTCATAGACCTCGACGGGCGTCCACGCCCCGGGGCGCGCCACCGCGGTGAGGTTCTCGTCGACGGTGAGCGACTTGAAGATGTTGCGCTCCTGCGGGACCCAGCCGATCCCCGCATGCGCGCGCTGCTCCGGACGCAGCGCCGTGATGTCCCGGCCGGACAGCCGGATGTGACCTCCCAGATGGCGGGTGACGCCGACGATCGAATTGATCAGGGTCGTCTTTCCCATGCCGTTGCGCCCGAGCAGGGCGAGCGCCTCGCCCTCGGCGACCGCGATCGACAGCTGCGGCAGCACCACGGCCTCGCCGTAGCCCGCGCGGAGCCGGTCGACGGCGAGGAGCTCAGCCATGGGCCGCCTCGCCCAGATAGGCGGCCTTTACGCGCGGATCGGCGGCCACGTCGCCCGGCGCGCCCTCCGCCAGCAGGCTGCCGTTGACCAGCACGGAGATCCGGTCCGCGAACGAGAAGACGAGATCCATGTCGTGCTCGATCAGCAGCACGGTCACGTCCCGGGGCAGTGCGGCGACCGCCGCCAGCAGATCGTGCCGCTCGGCCTCCGGAACGCCGGCGGCGGGCTCGTCGAGCAGCAGCACACGCGGGCGGCACGCGATGGCGAGCGCGATCTCCAGCAGACGCTGCTTGCCGTAGGCCAAGGCAGCCGTGCGCTCGTACATCACGTCGGTCAGGCGAAAGCGCGCAAGGACGTCGACCGCTTCCTCGACGACCTCCGCCTTGCGTCCGGCGAGGCGCCACCAGTCGCTGCCCGATCCGCCCCGTTCGGACACGGCGAGGCCGACCGATTCCAAGGGTGTCAGGTTGGCGAACAGCTGGTTGATCTGAAACGTGCGGACGATGCCGCGACGAACCCGCTGGTGCGGCTGCAGGCGGGTGATGTCCTTGCCGTCGAGCAGGATCTGGCCGTCGGTCGGTTGCAGCACGCCGGTGAGAAGATTGATCAGCGTCGTCTTGCCGGCGCCGTTGGGGCCGATCAGGGCCTGGCGCGCGCCCGTTTGCAGCGCGAGCGATACGCTGCTGGTGGCGATCGTGCCGTCGAAGCGTTTCTCCAGGCTGACGGTTTCCAGGACGGCGGACATCGCTTCACCGCGTCATGATCGGCGTTGCGCCCGGGCATCGGGACGCAGCCGCCCGCGGCCGCGCGAAACGCAGAACGGAGCTGCGGGTGACCGCCGCCCATCGGCGCAAGCGGTCGTGGCCGACGAGAACGAGCACGACGAGCACCAGCCCGATCCAGAATTGCCAGTATTGCGGGGTGATGCCGGCGATAAAATCCTGGCCGAGCTTGAACAGGACCGCGCCGATGAGCCCGCCGTAGAGGTATCCCACGCCACCCAGGATGACGATCAGCAGAACATCGGCCGAGCGCTCGAAGTCGAGCACGGAGAGCGAGGCGAACTGCGTCGTCTGCGTAAGCAGCGCGCCGGCGATCCCGGCATAGAAGGCCGCTATCGTGTAGATCGCGATCAGCCTGGCATTGACCGGGATGCCGATGGCGGCCGCGCGCAACGGATTGTCCTTGAGCGAGCGCAGCGACAGCCCGAACGGCGAGTGGACGATCCGCCGCGCGAGCAGGAAGAGAACGAACAGCACGGCGACGCAGTAGACGTAGGCCACCCGACCGGCGAGGTCGAACTCGAACAGCCCCAGCACCGGTGCCATCACCACGCCCTGCAGGCCGTCGGCGCCGCCGGTGAGCCAGTCGAGCTTGTTGGCGACCTCGCGCAGGACCAGCGCGACGCCGAGCGTCACCATCAGCCGGGTCAGGTCGGTTCCGCGCAGGACCAGGAAGCTCGTCGCGAAGCCGAGCAGCGCCGCCAGCAGGCCGGACACCAGGAGGGCGAGCACCGGCTCGACGACGAGCTCGTTCTTCGCGAGCACGCCGGCAAGGTACGCACCGAACCCGAAGAACGCGGCGTGCCCGAGCGACACGATTCCGGCGTAGCCGAGGATGAGATCGAGCGAGAGCGCGAACAAGCCGAGAATCGCGATTTCCGTCAGGATGAAGTGCCAGCGCGGCACGGCGAAGATGGTCGCCAGCACGACGAGCCAGAACACGATCTCCAGGGGGCGCCAGCGCGCCCGCGCGGCGAGGCGGTGGGCGGCTTCGCTGATCAGCGCGGCGGGCATCCGCGACCCTCACCGCGCCGCGGCGCGGGCGAACAGGCCCTGCGGCCGCCAGATGAGGATGACGATCATGATGGTGTAGATGACGAAGGCGCCGAGCTTGGGCACGTAGTATTTGCCGGCGACGTCGCCGATGCCGAGGATGAGCGAGGCGACGAACGGCCCGGCGATGCCCGAGGTGCCGCCGACCGTCACCACGATGAGAAAATAGATCATGTATTTGAGCGGGAAAATGGGCTCGAGCCCGAGGATCTCGGCGCCGAGCGCGCCGCCGAGCCCGGCCAGCCCCGAGCCGATCGCAAAGGTGAGGGCGAAGATCGCATTGACGTTGATTCCGAGCCCGCGCGCGACCCGCTGATCGTCGACCGATGCTCGCAGCCGGCTGCCGAACCGGGTGCGGGTGAACAGGATGTGCAACACGATCGTGAGAAGGCCGCACAGCACCACGATGGACAGGCGATACTTGCCGACGCCGACGCCGAACACCTCAAGCTGCCCCTGCAGGAAGGCGGGCAGCTGCACGAATTCCTGCTGCGAGCCCACCGTTCGATCGACTGCCGCCACCGCCATGAACACGAGGCCGATCGTGAACAGCACCTGCTCCAGGTGGCTTCTGCCGTAGACGTGCACGTAAAGCGTCCGCTCGAGCGCGAGCCCGATCACCGCGGTGACAAGAAAGGCGATCGGCAGGGCGGCGAAGAACGGGACGCCCATCCGGTTCACCAGGACGACCGTGACGTAGCCGCCGGCCATGGCGAAGGCGCCGTGGGCGAGGTTGACGAAATTCATCAGCCCCAGCGTGAGGGCGAGACCCGACGCCAGCACGAACAGAAGCATGCCGTAGGCGACACCGTCGAACAGGATGGTCAGCATGGCCGGCTCCGTCGACCCGAAGAGACCGGCGCGCGGGACCGCTCCCGCGCGCGTCGCCTGCGATCAGTTCGTCCTGCTCGCCGCCTTCACCGGATCCTTGACCGCCTCGAACGTGGCGAATTCGACGTTGTAGAGCTCGCCGTTCAGGGTCTCGACCTTGCGGATATAGATGTTCTGCACGATGTCGCGGGTGTCCGGGTCGATCGAGATCGGGCCGCGCGGGCTTTCCCACTTCATTCCCTTCATCGCCTTGATCAGCGCGTCGCCGTCGGTCGAGCCGTTGGTCGCCTTGAGCGCCTCGTAGATGAGGTGCATGCCGTCATAGCCGCCGACCGCCATGAAATTCGGCCGGAAGCTGTTGGCCTGGATGAAGGCTTCGCTGAACGCCTTGTTCTTCGCCGAAGGATGGACGGCCGAGTAGAAATGCGCAGTCACCGTTCCCAGCACGGCCTCGCCCATCCCGTTGAGCAGGTCGTCGTCGGTCACGTCGCCGGGGCCGATCAGCTTGATGCCGGCCTTGTCGAGTCCGCGCTCGATGAACTGCTTGACGAACACCCCGCCCTGCCCGGCCGGAACGAAGACGAAGATCGCGTCGGGCCCGGCGTCGCGCGCGCGCTGCAGGAACGGGGCGAAGTCGGGCGACATCAGCGGCACGCGCAGCTCGCCCACCACCTGCCCTCCCGCCTCGCCGAAGCGTTGCTTGAACGAAATTTCCGAATCGTGCCCCGGGCCATAGTCCGAGACGATGGTCACGACCTTCTTGATGCCGTTCTTGGCGGCCCAGTCGGCGACGATCACCGACGATTGCGCCATGGTGAAACTCGTACGCGCGATGTAGGGCGAGCGCTCGGTGATGATCGAGGTCCCGGCCGCCATGATGATCTGCGGAACCTTGGCCCGGGTCGACAGCGGCGCCACCGACAGCGCGCACGGCGTGATGCCGTAGCCGGCCGTGAAGCTGACCTTGTCGTTGACGATGAGCTCCTGCGCGATCCGCTTCGTGTTGTCCGGGACCGCGGCGTCGTCCTTGATGATGAGCTCGACCTTCTTGCCGGCCACCGTCGCGCCGTGCTGCTGCACGTAGAGACGCGCCGCGGCGGCGATCTGCTTTCCGGTCGAGGCCTGCTGTCCCGTCATCGGCAGGATCAGCCCGACCTTGACGACCTCCTGCGCGGCGGCGTTGCCCGCCAGCAGACCGGCGCAAGCGAGCGTCATCAGGGCGACGATCGATCTCATGGGCATGGACGTTCCTCCGTTGTCATCATGCGTCGTGCCAACTCGGCCGACTGGCTGCCCTGCCGGTGCGCCCTCTTGCCGGGGCTGTCTGCAGCATGGCGGTGCTCGTCCGATCGGCTCAGACGGGGGGCGGAGCCGAGTAGATCTGGTTAGAGCAAGTACGGCGTCGCGTGCTTGACCAAAGTCAATCAGCAGTGGCGGGCGGGCATCGATGCTGACGATCAACCCGCGTCCGGTATGACGGCAGTCGCCTCGAGCTCGATCTTGGCCGGGTGGTCGAGCAGGTCGGCGACGAAGATCATGCTCATCGCCGGGTAGTGCTTGCCGATCAGCCGGCGCCAGGTGCGTCCGAGCTCGTTTCGCCCGGCGAGGTAGGCCGGCTTGTCGATGCAGTAAGCGGTCATGCGGCAGATGTGGCTCGGCACGCCGCCGGCCTCGGCGAGCACCGCCAGCACGTTCCTGAGCGCCTGCTCGAATTGCGCGATGAGCTCCTCGCTGTGGAAGCGCTGCTGTTCGTCCCAGCCGACCTGGCCGGCAATGAACACGATGCGGCCGACCGGGACCGCGACGCCGTTGGCATAGCCGATGGGCGGCGCCCAACCGGAAGGAAGCAGGATCTGTGCTGGCATGAAGGCCCTCCTGGATGTGGCAAAACAACGGGTGTTGAAGCGTCGTGGCGGCTCGCGCTCTCACACGCCGAGGTGACGGATCATCACGTCGCGATCCGCCGCCAGGGCGGCAGGCGTGCCGCCGTAGACGATCCGTCCCTTGGCGACGACCACGCATCGGTCGGCGATCCCGGCGAGCGCGGCGACGTCCTTGTCGACGATCAGGGCAGCGACGCCGGCTGCCTTGAGCCGGCGGATGACCGCCCAGATCTCGCGGCGGATGAGCGGCGCCAGTCCTTCGGTCGCTTCGTCGAGGATGAGCAGGTCGGGATTGGTCATCAGCGCACGCCCGATCGCCAGCATCTGCTGTTCCCCGCCCGACAGCTGGCCGCCCATGTGGCGCAGCCGTTCGCCAAGGCGCGGAAACAGTTCGAGCACGCCGTCGAGCGTCCAGGTCGAGCCGCCGCCGCGACCGGGCCGCGCCGCCATGACGAGGTTCTCGAGGACGGTGAGGTTGGGGAAGATGCCGCGCCCCTCGGGCACCAGCGCGATGCCTTCCTGCGCCACCCGATGCGGAGCCGCCCCCGTCATATCGCGGCCGTGAATGTGCACGCTGCCGCGCCGCGGGCGAACCAGGCCGAGAAGCGTGCGCAACGTCGTGGTCTTGCCCATGCCGTTGCGGCCCATCAGGCTGACCGTCTCGCCGCGCCCGACCGTCAGGTCGATGCCATGCAGGATGTGGCTGGTGTCGTAATAGGCATGCAGCCCGCACGCCTCGACGACTGGAGGATCGCTCATTCGGCGGCCTCCCGGTGCCCGAGATAGGCCTCCTGCACCTGATGGTCGGCCCGCACCTGGTCCACCGACCCGCTCGCGATCAGTTCGCCATTCACCAGGACGGTCAGCGTATCGGCGATCGAGAACACGGCGTCCATGTCGTGCTCGATCAGGATCAGCGTATGCTGGCGCGCCAACGTCTTGAGCAGATCGACGATCTCGCGGCTTTCCTGCGGTCCCATTCCGGCGAGCGGCTCGTCGAGGAGAAGGAGCTCGGGCTCGGTGGCGAGCACCATCGCGATCTCGAGCTTGCGACGATCGCCGTGGCTGAGCGCCGAGGCGAGGTCGCGCTGACGCTCCCCGAGCCCGCACAAGTCGAGGGCGCGGGAGGCGCGGTTGCGCACCTCGGTCAGGCGGGACGCCGTGCGGAAGAAGCGCATCGACGAGGGCAGCCGCGACTGCGCCGCGACCCAGGCGTTTTGCAGGCAGCTCAGCGACGCGTAGAGGTTGGTGATCTGGAAGCTGCGTCCGATGCCGAGGCGCGAGATCGCGTCCGGCGACGCTCCGGTGATGTCCCGCCCCTTGTAGCGAATGGCGCCCGACGTGGCCGTCGTCTCGCCCGACAACAGGTTGATGAGAGTCGTCTTTCCGGCCCCGTTCGGGCCGATCACGGCATGCACCTGGCCGGCGGCGAACCGCAGGCAGAGCGGCTTGACGGCGATCAGGCCCTCGAAGCGCTTGGTGAGCCACTCGGTCTCGAGGATGGGCTCTTCCGTCGCGCTCGGCGGGCCGATCCGCGCCACGGACGCGACCGGCTGCGGCTCGGACGCGCTGCCGACAGCATTCCGGGCCGGCCGCAGCAGCAGTCCCGCGATGCCGTTCGGCAGCATGAGGACGACCGCGATGACGAAGCCGCCCATGAGCAGGAGCCAGTGCTCGGTCAGGCCCGACAGCAGATCCTCCAGCACCACGAAGACGAAGGCGCCGAGGGCGGGCCCGAACAGGGTGCCGGTGCCGCCGAGGATCACGACCATCAGCACCCGGCCGGACTCGCGCCATCCGAGATGGGCCGGGTTGACATAACCGAACTGTGCGGCACCGAGGTAGCCGGCGAGACCAGCAAGAATCCCGGCGATCACGAAGCTGACGAGCTTGTAGCGGGCGATCGGGAAGCCGAGCGCGCGCGTGCGTCCCTCGTTGACGCGGATGGCGGTGATCACCCGGCCGAACGGGGAGCGCAGCAGCGCCCACAGGAACCCCAGGGTCCCGAGCATGGCAGCGAACGCGACGTAGTAGAACGTGGTGCGGTTCTGCAGGTCGAGGAGGGTGACGTCGCCCACGGCAAGGCGCGGCCTGGTGTTGATGTAGAGGCCGTCGGAGCCGCCGTAGCTGCGCATGTCATTGAAGAAGTAGTAGATCATCTGCGCGAAGGCGAGCGTCACCATGATGAAGTAGATGCCGGAGGTCCGGATCGACAGCCAGCCGACGACGGCGGCAGCCAACCCGCAGGCGGCGAGCGTCAGCGGCAACGTCCCCCACATCGAGGTCAGGCCGGCATCGCGGGTGAGGATGGCGAGGCCGTAGCCGGCAAGGCCGTAGAAGGCGGCGTGACCGAAGCTGACCAGCCCGGTGAACCCCACCAGCAGGTCGAGGCTCATCGCGAACACCGCGAGCACCATCATCTGGGTTGCAAGCTGAACGTGGAAACGCTCGCCGACGAAGGGCACGGCCGCCAGCGCGACCGCGGCGATCAGCAGCATAGCGAGGATTGGGCGCGGCAGCGGCGGCACGTCACGCGGCTCCAGCGCCGAACAGGCCGCGCGGCCGCCACAGCAGCACGACGGCCATCAGGGCGTACACCACCATGCCGGCGGCCTCCGGCACGATCACCTTGCCGAAGGTGTCGGCGAGCCCGATCAGCATGGAGCCGAGAAAGGCGCCCTTGATCGATCCGATGCCGCCGATCACCACCACGACGAACGAGATGATCAGGATATTCTCGCCCATGCCCGGATAGACCGAGCTGATCGGCGCCGACAGCATGCCGGCGAGCGCGGTGAGCGCGGCGCCGGCGCTGAACACGATCGCGAACAGGCGGCCGACGTCGATCCCCAGGAGCTGCACCATCTCGCGGTTGCTCGCGCCGGCGCGGATCATCATGCCGATCCGCGTGGCGTGAATCAGCACGTACATGCCGAACGCGATGGCGATGCAGAACGCCGACATGACGAGGCGATAGACCGGGTAGGATTGCAGCTCGGTCAGCTGCACTGTCCCGGCGACGATGGAGGGCAGCACGACACCGTGCACGTCGTTGCCCCAGACGATGCGCTGCAGCTCGTTGAAGATAAGAATCAGCCCGTAGGTGAGCAGCACCTGGTGCAGGTGATCGCGCCGATAAAGAAATGAGATCGCCAGCCGCTCGACCGCAAAGCCGAGCGCGGCGGCGATCGGCAGCGCGAGCGCCAGCGCCAGGACAAAGCTCCCGGTCTTGACCGAGAGCCACCAGGCCAGATAGGCGCCGATCATGTAGAAGGAGCCGTGCGCCAGGTTGATGACGCCGAGGATGCCGAAGATCAGCGTCAGCCCCGCAGCGACCAGAAACAGGAGGAACCCATACTGGACGCTGTTGAGCACCTGGATCGCGACAGAGGCGGCATCCATGACGGCACCTGGAACCGATCGCCGTCAGGCGATGCCGCACCCGGTGCCGGGATCGGCGACCGCCTTCTGGGCGACCCCGATCACCGCATTGTCGCCGTTCTTCACCTCGCGCAAATAGATGTCCTGCACCGGATTGTGCGAGCGCGAGAACTTCCACGACCCGCGCGGGCTGTCGAACTGCACGCCTTCCATCGCGGCGACCAGCGCCTTGGTGGATCGCGTGTCGCCCTGCACCTTGTCCATGCTCTGGATCAGGAGCTGGGCGGTGTCGTAGCCCTGGACCGCGTAGACGTCGGCGTCGCGGCCGGTCGCCTTCTTGAAGGCCTCGCGGAAGCGCTTGTTGGCCGGCAGATCGAGTCCATCCGCGTAGTGCAGCGTGGTGAAGACACCCTCGGCGGCTGCACCTTGGGCCGGCAGCGTGCCGTCGGTGAGGAAGCCTGCCCCATAAAGCGGAATGCGCGCCTTCAGGCCGGACTCGGCGTAGTCCTTGACGAACTTGACGGCGCCGCCGCCGGCGAAGAAGGCGAACACGGCATCCGGCTTGAGCGCCGCGATCTCGGTGAGGTTGGCCTGGAATTCGACGTTGGGGAACGGAACCAGGATCTCCTTGGCGACGGCGCCGCCCGCTTTCTCGAAGCCTTCGCGGAACGCGCCGATCATCTCCTTGCCGGCCGCGTAGTTCCACGTCACCGAGGCGACGCGCTTGAGCCCGCGCCGCGCCATCTCGGCTCCCATCGGATAGCAGGTCTGCCAGTTGCTGAACGAGGTGCGGAAGACGTTGGCGGCGCACATCTCGCGCGTGACCGCATTGGCGCCGGCATTGGACACGATGGTGATCGCCCCCTCCTCGCGCGCGATCTTGACCATCGCCATGGCGACGCCGGAATGCACCGGCCCGGTGAGGAAATCGACCTTCTCGCCGACGATGAGCTTGTTGGTGTTGGCCGGGGCCTTGGCCGGGTCGGCTTCGCTGTCGACCTGCACGAGCTCGATGTCGCGACCGCCCAGCTTGTTGCCCGCCGCCGCGAAGGCGAGCTTCATCGCATCGGTGATATTGTGGCCGAGCGCCGCATAGGTGCCGCTATAGGGCAGGAGCACGCCGACCTTCACCTTGGCCTTCTGACCGAGGGCAAAACGGGTTGGCGCCACGGCAGCGGCGGCGGCGAGCCCGGCCGCGCTCGTGTGCTGCAGGAAGGCGCGGCGCGAGAATTCCCGATACGGACTGGTCATGATCACTCCCGGTTGCTGGCGGCGCTTCTCCCGCGAGACGAGTCAGGAATCGGCTGGCGCCGGCGCCGGCGAACGGCGCAGCCGAAAGCGTTGAATCTTGCCGGTTGCGGTCTTCGGCAGCTCGGCGACGAAGTTGATCCAGCGGGGGTACTTGTAGGGAGCAAGCCCGCTCTTGCAGAGCGCGAGCAGCTCGGCCGCGAGCGCATCGTCGCCCGGGCGGCCGTCCTTGAGGACGATGAACGCTTCCGGCTTGACCAGCCCGTCGCCATCGGCACGTCCGACGATCGCCGCCTCGACGATCGCCGGGTGCTCGACGAGCTTCGACTCGATCTCGAACGGCGAGCACCAGATGCCGCCGACCTTCAGCATGTCGTCGCTGCGGCCGCAGTAGTAGAAATATCCCTGGGCGTCGCGGCGATAGGTGTCGCCGGTGTCGAGCCAGCCGTCGACCATGGTGATTGCGGTGCGCTCGAGATTGTTCCAGTAGCAGCGCGCCGTCGAGTCGCCGGAAATGATCAGGCGCCCACTCTCGTCGTCGCCGACGTCGACGCCACGTTCGTTCACGATGCGCGCCCGATAGCCGGGGACGAGCCGGCCGCTCGATCCCGGCCGGATGTCGTCGGCCCGGTTGGAGATGAAGATGTGCAACGCTTCGGTCGACCCGATCCCGTCCAGGATGGAAATGCCGGTTTCGTCGCGCCAGCGCCGCAGGATTTCCGCCGGCAGCGCTTCGCCGGCGGAAACGCACTGGCGGACCGAGGACAGGTCCGGCTTTTCCTGCGCGAAATGCGCCAGATAGGCGGCGTACAGCGTCGGGACGCCGAAATAGAGCGTCGGGCGAAACCGCGCGATGAGGGGAAAGCTCGTCGCCGGGCCGGGACGCTGCTCGTTGAGCACCGCGGTCGCGCCGACCCACAGCGGAAACGTCATGTTGTTGCCGAGGCCGTAGGCGAAGAACAGCTTGGCCTCGGAGTAGCAGACGTCGTCCGGGCGGATGCCCAGGGTCTCGACGCCAAAGCGCTGGCTGCTGACGACCATGTGGCGGTGCCGATGGACGGCTGCCTTGGGCGAGCCGGTGGAGCCGGAGGAGTAGAGCCAGAAGCAGTCATCCTCGGCGGTCGTCGCCACCGCGTCGAAGCGCGGCTCGCATGCGGCCGCAAGCGTCGCGAGCGACGGATCGCCGCCTTCGGTCTTGAGGACGTGACGCGGCGCCCGCGCGGCCGCGGCGACGGCCGGCTCGACCTCTCCGGCGAACTCGGGCGAATAGACGAGCGCGGCCGCGCCCGAATCCTCGAGCATGAACGCGTAGCTCGCCTGCCGCAGCAGCGTGTTCACGGGCACCGGCACGATGCCGGCCTTGATCGCGCCCCAGAACAGATAGAAGAAGGTCGGGCAATCCTTGACCACCATCAGCACCCGCTCGCCGGGGCGCAGCCCCAGCCGTGCGAGGGCGGCGGCACAACGGTTCACATTGGCGGCAAGCGCCGCATAGGTGACGTCACCATGGATCGTGTGGATCGCCGCCTTGTCGCCGCGGCCCTCCTCCAGATGGCGATCGATGAACGGGGCCGCCACGTTGAAGCGGGGCGCAAAGCGCAAGCCTGGCGGCTGTCGGGCGGTGTCGATCTCGACCGTGTCGGTCCGCATGGCCCAGACGTTTCCTCTGCAATGTCAGTTGCTTAATAAACATGCACTGCGATGCTTATTTGCATCCTAGCAGCGGCGAAATCGTCGTTTCATGACATTAGTCAAGTCGCCTTCGACATATCGCTCGTAAGAAAGGAGCATGGACCAAGGCGCGGCGGCTTTGCCGAGGGGCAAGCCACGGAAGCCATCGCTGCGTCACCGGGAGCAGGCGGAGAGGCGTCGGTGAACGACGACGAGGTGCTGCAAGCCTTGCGCGGTGTGTACGATCCCGAGATCGGCATCAACATCGTCGATCTCGGCCTCGTCTATCGCGCCGAGCGCGAGCCTGATGGAATTGCGGTCGCGATCTCGCTGACGACGCCGTCCTGCCCGCTCGGTGAGATGCTGATCGAGGAGGCCCGCGAGGCGCTGCAGGCCCGCTTTCCCACCGTGCCGTCGATCTGCGTCGAGCTCGTGTGGGATCCGCCATGGTCGCCCGACCGGATGAGCGAAGCCGCCCGCCGGCAACTCGGCTGAGATCGGACGAACCGGGGCCGTGCGCATGGCCGACACATTGATGTCACCTCCGACAACAGCCGCCACGACGCGCGTGACCACGACGCGGCCAAGCTGGCGGCGGCTGCGGGCGATCCCCTTGAGCATCGGCGCACTGGCCATGGCGTTGGGATTATGGACCGGGCTGGTGCGGCTGGGTGTTGCGCTGCCCGGCGGCCTGCGCCCGATCGCCGAGTTCCACGGCGCGTTGATGATCGCCGGATTCCTCGGGACGTTGATCAGCCTCGAGCGGGCAGTGGCGCTCGGCCGCTGGTTTGCCTACGCGGCACCCGCCGTCGCGAGCCTGGGCACGCTCGCGCTGATCGCCGGCGCGCCCGTCGCCGCCGCCCTGGCGTTCCTGGCGGCAAGCACGATCCTGGTGCTCGTCTCGCTGAGCCTCGTGGTCCGCCAGCCCGCGCTGTTCACCGTGGTCCTGGCGGTTGCAGCCGCATGCTGGGGCGCCGGAGCTCTCTATTGGCTGCTCGGCCAGCCAATGCCGGCCGCAGCCGGATGGTGGCTTACCTTCCTGGTCCTCACCATCGCGGCGGAACGACTGGAGCTCGGCCGCCTGGCGCGGCCACCGGCGTGGAGCCAGGCCGCGTTCGCGGCACTGGCGCTGCTGTTGCTGGTCGGCAGCGCGCGCGGCGAGCTCGCTCGCGAATCCGCACCGTTCACCGCGGCGGGGCTGCTCGGATCCGCCGCATGGCTCCTCTATTACGACATCGCCCGCCGCACCGTTCGCCAGGCCGGACAGACCCGCTTCTCGGCCGTGTCGATCCTCGTGGGTCATGGATGGCTCGGCGTGGCCGGGGCCGTGCTGCTGGCGGCACCGCCCGGCAGCCTCGCGTTCTCCTACGACGCGGCGGTGCACGCGATCGCCATCGGCTTCGCGTTGTCGATGGTGTTCGGACATGCGCCGATCATCCTGCCGGCGGTGACGGGTGTCCGCCTGCGGTTCAGCGGCTGGGCATACGGGCCGCTGGCCCTGCTGCATGCCTCGGTCGCGTTGCGCGTGGTCAGCGATCTGTGCGGCTGGGTGGAGCCGCGCGCCGCCAGCGGCATCGTGACCGTCCTGGCGCTCGCCGGCTACGCCGCCACCCTGACGGTGGCAACATGGAAGCGTTAGCGTCCCGCCGCCGGCGTCATCGCGCGCCCCGCAGCACGCCGCGTATGGCGGCCCGTTCGTCGTTAGCGAGCTGACGCAGCCGCGTCACGTCGCTCACCGCCACATGCGAGGCATGCACCGCGACACCCACCGACCGCAGCTTGCCGAAGGCGCGCGACAGCGACTTCGGCTTGAGACCGAGACGCGCGGCGATCAGCACCTTGTCGTACGGCAGCGCGATCACGCACGAGCCCTGCTCGACCGGCGCCAGCGAGGCGAGAAACTCGGCGACCCGCTGGACGCCGCTTTGCGCCTTGAGCTGCTCCACCTGTTGCACCAGGTGATGCAGATGCTGGGACGTCGATGCGACCATTGCCAGGGCGATATCGGGACTTTCGCGAATGCAGCGGACGACGTGGTCGGCCGGAATGCGGACGACGCGAGCATCGCTCACCGCCTCGGCCGTCGCCGGATAGCGGCTTCCCGTGAAGGCGACCGCTTCGGCGAAGCTGTCGCCCTTGGTCAGGATGTGGATGACCGTCTCCTCGCCCGACAGGGTAATGCGATACAGCTTCACCCAGCCGTCGATCATGATGAAGAACGCAGTTGCCGGATCGCCCTGGCGAAACAAGGTGGCATGCGGGGCCAGCGTCACGCAGGTGGCCGGCGCGACGATATGCTCCACGGTCTCGGGCTTCAGTCCACGGAAGACCGCGATGCGCGTGATGATCTGAAGATCGCCGGCCGTGAGCTTCGAGGCCATGCTGCGAGTCTCAGCGAGGGTTCAACAGCGGCATGAAAAGGCCGCCGCTGCCCCTCGGTTGCATGGCGACAGCCGCAAATCCCCTCAGCCGGGTCCGACGATAGTGAAATTTTGGCTCGCCGGCCATAGGGGCGTCGCCGTCCGGCGGCCGTCCTCCGGCCGGCTGCCCGACAGGCCGGCCAGCGCAGAGCCGCGGAGGCTTGACCGAAGTCAATGGGCGGCTGCGGTTTCTGTGATCACCTGCATGCGCTCGCCGACGCCATGCCGTTGGCAACGGTATCGGCGAGCAGCTCTCTTGCTTGTTTCCTCCCCAGACTTGCGTGGTCGGCGGATTCCTCCGGTTTGGATCGAACCGTCGATCACTTTTCTTCCGGCGCACCCACGCGGAGAGCTCGCACTGCCGTTCGCGCGGTGCGGTCGAAAACTCCGCCGGTCAGCCGAAGGCCGGGTCAGCCAAAGGCCGGGATCCCGGTCATGGCCCGTCCCAGAATCAATGCATGGATGTCGTGCGTTCCCTCGTAGGTGTTGACTGTCTCGAGGTTCATCAGCACGCGCATGACGTGGAACTCGTCGGCGATGCCGTTGCCGCCGTGCATGTCGCGCGCCATGCGGGCGACGTCGAGCGCCTTGCCGCAATTATTGCGCTTGAGCAGCGATATCGCGGGCGGCGCCGCCCTGCCCGCTTCCATGAGCCGTCCCAGCCGCAGCGCTGCGTGCAGGCCGAGCGCGATCTCGGTCTGCATGTCGGCGAGCTTTTTCTGGATCAGCTGGTTGGCCGCGAGCGGCCGGCCGAACTGCTTGCGGTCGAGAACATATTGTCGTGCGCGCTGCCAGCAGAATTCGGCCGCGCCGATCGCCCCCCAGGCGATGCCGTAGCGCGCGTTGTTGAGGCAGCCGAACGGGCCGGCCAGGCCCTTGGCGTTGGGGAGCAGCGCCGCTTCGGGAACCACCGCACCGTCGAGCACGATCTCGCCGGTGACGGAGGCACGCAGGCTGAGCTTGCCTTCGATTTTCGGGGTCACGAATCCCTTGGTGTCTCGCTCGACGATGAATCCGCGGATGGCGCCGTCGAGCTTCGCCCACACGATGGCGATGTCCGCGATCGGCGAATTTGTGATCCACATCTTGGTTCCGGTGAGCCGGAAGCCGCCTGGCACGCTCTCCGCGCGGGTCGCCATCGACCCCGGGTCCGAGCCGTGGTCCGGCTCGGTCAGCCCGAAGCACCCGACGATCTCGCCGCTCGCGAGCTTCGGCAGGTACCTGACACGTTGCGCCTCGGTGCCATAGGCATAGATCGGATACATCACCAGCGAGGACTGCACCGACATCATCGAGCGATAACCGGAGTTGACCTGCTCGACCTCGCGCGCGATCAGCCCGTAGGAGACGTAGCCGAGCCCGGCGCCACCGTACTGCTCGGGCAGCGTCGGCCCGAGCAGGCCGAGCGCCCCCATCTCGGTGAGGATCGCGCGATCGCAACGCTCGTCGCGAAAGGCCTGCAGCACCCGCGGAAGTAGCCGCTCCTGCGCATAGGCGCGCGCGGTGTCTCGCACCATGCGCTCGTCCTCGCCGAGCTCGCCTTCGAGATCGAGCGGATCCTGCCAATTGAACGCCGCCTCGTTGACCGTCGGGAAGGGTTTCACCGGCGGCTTTTCGGCCTGCTGCAACATGGTTCGCTCTCCCTGCACCGTCGGATCGGCGCCATCGTCCTGTCACCGCACACGCCGGGCATGTGCCCTTGCGTCTCAATCGGGATGCGCTCCGAGCGTCCGATGCAACTCGGCATCGTGCGTCCGGAAATGACGCGTGAACCAGCTGTCCAGCCGGCCCGCCAATTCGACCGGATCGATCTCTTCCGACTGCTCGAACGCATCCATGATGTCGCGCAGGTCGTCGAGCAGGCGCTCGTGATCCTGCTTGTGCGGACCGAGCCGATCGTAGCGCTCGTCACGCATGAACTTTTCCTCGAGCGCGAAATGGGCCGAGATCCCCTCCAGCAGGTCGCCGAAGAAGCCCGGCACCGTGCGCCTTGCATCCGAGCCGTCGAGCTCCTGGTGCAGCCGGTTGATGAGATCGATCAGCGCCCGGTGCTCGTGGTCGACGGCTTCGATTCCGACGCTGTATTCGTCCTTCCATGGCAAAAGCTTCATGGTCTCCTGCGTCCTCGGCGCGCCTTCAACGGAAAACGAAACCCTGGGCCTCGGGACGGAAATCGACGACGAAATTCTGTCCGGGAGCGAGAACGACGTCACCCGAAGTGGCGTAGTCGAAGCCGTCGGTGCGCGGGGTATCGCGCATGCGCACGGCGATCGCGTGCGGCCCGCTCGCGACCTGGAAGCGCTGGTAGACGCGCGCCGGCCCGTCGCCGAATATGCCCGTGCCCGGCAGCGACGCGCGGTAGACGGTCTCCTTGTCGATATCCAGCTCGACGTAGACCGACCCGCGGGCGCGCGGACATTCCAACGGCTTGCGCATGTTGGCGGGCAGCTTCGCCAGCTCTTCGGGAGTCCGGCGGCGGCACTCCGCCTGCCGGTTCGATCCGTGCGTGAAGCTCAGCTTGACGATCGCCGCCTGCGGCGGGAGCTGTCGGTAGCGCGGCCAGTCGGCCAACGCCGCCACGCCTGCGAACACCGCGGTCATGACGGCGACCTGGGCGGACATCCTGACCCAGGCGATCACGGCACGCGCTCCTCGGCGGCTTCCGCCGCCGCCTCGGCGATCGCCTTGGCGGCCAAGCGGCCGACCGACGAATGACGATACGGCGGCAGCGCGGAAACCGCGGCGGTGAATGCGGCCAGCGCGTCGGCGAAGCGGCCTTGCTCGCTCGGTGAAGCCCAGATGGTGGCAAGCCGTTCGCGCGGCACCCGGGCGCGCAGGTATGGGTCACGCGCGCCGGCGAATCGCCCCTGGGTCCAGGCGACCCCGAGACGATGGAAGCAGGACCGTTCGGCGCAGCCCGCGACGACGACCCCGTCGGCCAGGTTCCGGCTGATCACGTAGTCGATCAGCGACGGCGGCAGCATGGCGACGCAGGGCAGCGCGACGGTATCGCCGGTGCGGCCGCCCGCGGCGCCATGCGGGCACGTGAAGATCAGCACGCGACCTGCCCCGGTCAGGCCGGCAGCCGTCGCCTCGGTCTGCTCGCGCAATCGCGTCAACGGGAAATCCGGCAGATCGATGCCGGTCTTGAGCTCGCTGGTGCGGCGGAACGGCGTCGAGGACGGGCAGGACCCGACACAGATGCCGCAGCTGACGCACAGGGCCGAGTTCACCTCCGCCTGCTGCAGGAACGGGCGGCCATCGGTGCGCGCGACCAGCCGCACCGCCTCATACGGGCAGTCCTGCACGCACCGCTCGCATCCATTGCAATGCTCGAGGTCGACCTTTGCGGGCTTCGCGCGGCGAAACGGCGGGAGCCACGGCATGACCGCGAGCATCACGGTGAAGCCGGCAAGCAGCGCCCACACGGCGCCGCGCGACCACAGATCGGTCAACGGATAGAGCGGCAGGTAGAACCAGTCGAGCCCGACATCGTTCGGCACCTTGGCGAGATCGGCCGGACCCTGGCTCAGCGCAGGCTTCCACAGCGAGACGGCGACGAGCGCAATCAGCATGACGATTGCCAGCGCGCGCGGCGGGTTCACCTTGGGGCGCGAGATGCGCAGGATGTGCAGCCACATCACGAACAGGAGAAACAGGGGGACGAAGATGTGCATGAAGACCAGCAGCGTGAAGAAACGGTCGTTCAGGCTCCCAGGCGCGAGGAAATTGCGTGCGATCGGCTCGCCGAAGATCGGCAGCCAGTCGAGCAGCTCCGTGCTCACGATCGCGACGTACTGGGCGAGCTTGTCCCATACGAGCCAATAGCCGGTAATCCCCGAAGTGTAGAGCAGCCAGATGATCGGTATACCGGTGATCCACGAGAACCAGCGCGCGCCGCGATAGCGGTCGAGCGAGAATTCGCGCAGCGGGTGGATCACCAGCACGACGACCATGAGGTCCGAGGCATAGCGATGGAAGCTGCGCATCACGCCGCCGGCGAACCATTGGGCGTGGGTGATCGCTTCGACCGATTCGTAGGCGTCGATCACCCCGGTGTCGAAGAAGACGAACAGGTAGATGCCGCTGACGGCGACGATCCAGAACAGGAAGAAGCCGAGCGAGCCGAGCTGGCCGAACGGGTTGAGCCGCGGGCCGAACACGCGATCGGCGCCGCGCTCGAGGTATTCGAATCCTGTCCGCAGGAGCGAGCGCACGCCCGTCGTTCCGTTCAGGCGCGGCGGGCGTTGAGCCAGGCGCGGGAAATGACGATCGCCGTGGCGCTGAGCGATATGACGCCGGTGAGAAGGCTCATGGCGATCGCATAGCTGATGCGGTAGCGGCCCTGGTTGGGATCATAGACCGTGCACAGAAAGCGCACGCGGTCGATGAGCCCGCCGATGCTCATGAACGTGCCGACCGTGCCGTAGACCGCCTCCTTGAGCGGTTCCATGAACACCTGGATGGGGAAATCATCGCCATAGACCTGGCGATAGACGCGGCCGTCGCGGTCGAGAATCGTGGTCTGAGCGTTATGCAGGTAGCCGCCGGCGCTCGCGACGTAGCTGAATCCAAGATCCTTCGCCAGAGCCGGGATGGTGACGTCGGTACCGCTGAGAAATGTCCAGTTCGGCAGATCCACACCCTGGGCCCGCGCATAGGCGGCCATGCGCATCGGCGTGTCGTTGCGCGTGTCGAAGCCGATCGTGATCACCGTGAAACGATCGGGGCCCATCATGCGCTGCGCCTCCTCCACCGCCTGGCGAACGCGTTGGGTGATCATCGGACAGACGTGGGTGCAGCTCGTGTAGATGAGGCTGACCACGACCGGCTTGCCGCGCAGCTCGTCCAAGGTCACGGTCGCGCCTTTGCTCGCGATGAACCTATGATTGCCCACGGTGCGGCCGATCGCCTGCTGGCTCACCTCGAGCGAACGGTCCGGATCGAGCGAAGCCACGCGCGGCTTTTCGACCGGGCCATGTGCGGCTGCCATCGTTACCACCATGGCGGCGGCGCCGACGAGGGTTGCGATCGCAACGTTCCGTTTCGTCATCGTGGTCATCCGAGAGCTGCGTCGGCGGCGACGCCGACGACAAGCGACAACAGCTGGACCAGGGACGCGCCGAAATTCGCCATGGCGGCGCGGGGGCTCGGGGCGCGGTAGAGTTCCCAGCTGCGCCACACGAAATAGCCGCCACCTGCCACAGCGGCCGCGCCATAGATCGGGCCCAGGCCGAAGCCGAGCGGCACCAGCGACAGCACGGTCAAAGCCGCCGTGTGCAACAGGATCGCCAGCGTCCACACCCGATCGGGCGCAGTGACGGGAAGCATGGGCACGCCCGCCGACGCATAGTCGTCGCGGCGCGCAGCCGCGAGGCTCCAGAAATGCGGCGGCGTCCACAGGAACAGGACGACGGCGAGCACGAAAGGCACGATCTGCGGCGCCGGGTCGACCGCGGCGGCGCCGGCCAGCACGGCGAAGCTGCCGGCAAGTCCGCCGACCACGATGTTCCACGCGGTCCGCCGCTTGAGCCAGACCGTGTAAACGATGCCATAGGTGAAGGCGCCGCAGAACACATAGAGCGCGGCGACGAAACCGCCGCTGGCGAGGGCGAGAGCGAGCGAGGCCGCCAGCAAGACGGCGAAAGACGTCAACCACCACAGATTGGAACCGAACAGCCCGCTGGCGAACGGACGCTGCCGCGTCCGCGTCATGTGGACGTCGATGTCGCGCTCGTAATAGTGGTTGAAGGCCCCGGCGGCTCCGGCTCCTCCAAGCACCGCCAATGCAAACGCGGCGGCTTGCCCGGGAGACAGCGCCGGCCCCTTAGCCGCGGCCATTCCAGCCACGGCGCTTGCCGCGATGGCGACGCCGATCCGCAGCTTCAGCAAGGAGACGACCTGGCCGATCAACGTGGACATCGGGAATTCTCCCTTCGAGCAATGAGGGCCGCGCAGCGGCCCCTCTTGCATCAGCGCAGCGGCCACACCGCCGACAAGTATTTCCAGTTGACGTAGTAGTAGAGCATGAAGGCCACGAAGAAGATCGCGACGAGGATGATCGTGCCCGGCAGCTTGACGGTGGCATGGCTGCCATACTTGGCCACGTTGCCGGCCGCCGTCCCGCTGGTCACCGGGAACTGCCACACCGGCTTCGCCGGATCGACCCGCTTGCCCCACAGCGCCGAGGCGACGACCACCACGATGTAGGCGACTCCTCCGAGGGCCGCGAGGATCGCGAATATCCCGTTCAAGCCCATCATCAGGAAGGCGCCGGCGGAGAACTCGTAAGGGATGGACGCATCGGCCATCGTCATGTCCCAGTGGCGACGCGGAACGCCGAGCGTGCCGGCGCCCATCATGAACAGCGAGATGCCCGCGGCGCCGATGCCGAACAGGTACGGCTGGATCCTGGCGATCGCCGGGAACATGACCTCGCGCTGGAAGATCAGCGGCAGCACCAGGTAGGTCGCCGCCATGAACGCTAGCGTCGTTCCCGCCACCACCGTTCCGTGGAAGTGTCCCGGCACATAGATCGTATTGTGCATCAGCAGGTTGATCTGCTCGGTGCCGAGCACGACGCCGGAGATGCCGCCGATGAAACCGAACATCACCAGCGACAGGAACATGCCGGCGAAGGCGGGATTGCCCCACGGCGCTTTGCGCAGCCACTCGAACGCGCCCTTGGTGAAGCCG
The DNA here is from genome assembly GCA_963777755.1 of uncultured Alphaproteobacteria bacterium. GTDB lineage: Bacteria > Pseudomonadota > Alphaproteobacteria > Rhizobiales > Xanthobacteraceae > DATFWC01. Next base: position 43,284 of record CAVZSC010000029.1, on the reverse strand, counting down.
TTGCGCCGCTGCGCCGCTTCGATCGCCCCAGGCACCGTCAGACCGTGGATCATGCTGCCGAGCACGGCGAGGTACATGGCATAGCTGGTGTTGAAGATCTTCCATTCCGTGCTGATGCCCGGCTCGACCAGCAGGTGGTGCGCCGAGGCGAGCTGCAGGAACAGGATGTAGAGCAGGAAGGCGCTCCGGCTCACCTTCTCCGACAGCGGCTGCGCGCCGACGGTCAGGGCGGCGATGGCGTACCACAGCGCGACGTGCGCCGAGACGTTGATCTGCTGCGAGGAATGTCCCATCCCCCACCACACCACCTTGTACATCAGCGGATCGATATTGCCGATGATCCCGACCGACCACAGGAATGTGGGCACGAGAATGATGGCGCCGGACGCGATCGTGAAGACCGCGATGATCGCCGCGGTGATCGCACCGAAGGTGACGAGCGGGACTGAGCCCTCGTAGGTGCGCTCCTCCTTGGCGATGACCAGGGTGGCGAAGAAGACGCCGACGCCAACCAGCGCCCCGACCGCGAACAGGATCAGCCCGAGATAGAAATGCGGCTCGGCCTTCATCGGCGGATACGACGTGAACATGACCGTCGAATCGCCCTGCAGCACGGCGACGTTCGCCATCGCCGCTCCGGCCACCATCAGCGCGAACCCCAGCCACGCGAGCTTCGGCGTCGCCAGCCGCGAATTGAGCAGGATCGCCGAGGCGAAATAGAGGACCGCCATCTCGAAGAAGATGATCCAGAACAGGAGCACGTTGGCTCCGTGGCCGGTCAGCACGAGATAGAACCACTCGGCGGGCAGGAGATGAACCGCCGGCCAGCGGGTCAACGCGACCAGCAGGCCGAACAAGCCGCCGACGGCCAGGAAGATGACTGCCGCCACCGCATTGGCGATGATCAACTGCTGGGCGGCGAGATCGACCTTGAGGCCGGTGAACGGGCAGGTACGGAAATCGGGGCTCCGCGCGGTGAGGGTGCGCCCGGATGCAATGTCGATAGCGGTCATGGCGTCACCTCATTGCGGCTGGCGTTCGACGACGTAGATCTTGCCGGTCATCTGGTGATGGCCGATCCCGCAGAATTCGTTGCAGACGATGCCGTATTGGCCGGCCTGATCGGGCGTGATGGTCAACACGTGCTCGTAGCCGGGATGAACCTGGATATTGATGTTGACCGGCTGCAGCGAGAAGCCGTGCTGCCAATCCACCGACGACAGGTGCAGCCGGTAGCTCTGTCCTTTTTCCAGCTCGAGGACCGGCCACCACTCCCACAGGCGGCCCAGCATGTAGATGTCCGCGCCGGCCGGCGGGCGGACGATCGGAACGCCGGTCTTCCCCTCCTCGCGAACCTTGAATTTCTCGGCAAAGGCTTCCGTCCTCGCCATGAACGTCTCCGGCGCGATGCGATAGGCCTCGTTGGCGAGATTCTGCTTTCCGACGACGTGCCACACGATCATGGTGGCGAACATCGCCAGCCCCCAGACGAACGCGAGCGCGGTCCATACGAGCTCGACACGTTCGACCGGTTCATTCCACCAGATTCGTTGTGCAGGCGGTGTGACGGCCATGTTCAGCCTCGTGCAGTTCAGTTGTTGGGTTACGCCCCTTCGTCACTTGGCGAGGGGTATCGAAGCGACTTCCATGATCCCCCACAGCAAGTAGAACACTGTCGGCATGGTCACCCCGAGGAAGAGAAGGAGGAACGGGTTGTCGAGCACGCGCTGCATGAACGGGATCGGCTCAGACGCATCCGTGGGCCGTGTCCGCTGCGTAGTCGACGACATGGGCGCTTCCTCCCGTGATTCAGAACGCATGCCGGATGATAAGCACTCGGCATTCGCCAGGCTTGACCTTGGTCAAGACGAAGCGCGCGAAGATTTGGGAAACGTTGCGAACCGCGGAGAGAGAGCCGATGCGCTGCGCCACCAAATGGCCGATCGCAGCCGTTGCGTTGGCGGCAACGGGCGCGCTCGCAGCCCTCTCGTCCAGCACGCGCATCGATTCCGCGCCGGTCGACGCGAATCCGGCGGTTATCGTCATCTATGTGGGTGCCGACGATTGCGCGCCTTGCCGCAACTGGCGACGCGATCATTGGCCCGCCTTCCGGGCTTCCGCGATGTTTGCGCGCCTCAGCTACCGTGAGGTGTCGTCGCCGCGGCTGTTCGACCTGTTGAAGGACGACTATTGGCCGGACGATCTGCGTGCGCGACGCGACGCCCTCGACAAGGGGAGCGGCGTCCCCCTCTGGCTGATCGTGGCGAACGACGGGAGGGCACTGACGGCGCGCGGGCTGGGCCAATGGGAAGCGGTCGCTGTTCCCGCCATCCGATCGCTCGTGCGCTGAGCCTCGCCGATGTTCGGCCCGGCCTCGCGACGGGTCAGCGCCGCTTGCCGCTGCGCCGACGATCGATCAATTTCAGCATGGTGGCGAGCGTGATCGAGCCGAGCGTCGCGCGCGCAATGTCGTCGATCTCGCCGAGGATCTCCCGCAGCGCACGCCCCTCGTCGGTTGCCTCCTCGCCGGCGGATGCCGCGGTGTCTGAGCCCAGGTTTTCAAACAATTGCACCACTTCGAGCAACGTCGTGCGCCGCGCATTGCCGTTGAACTGGTATCCGCCTCCAACCCCGCGCAGCGACCTGACCAGCCCGGCGCGGCCGAGAGTGTGCATGACCTTGGCGAGATGATGATTCGAGACCGCGTATTTCCTGCCGATCTCGCCGACCGCGAGCTGCCGGTCGGGACGCGCCGCGAGCTCCAGGAGTGCGAAGATCGCAAGCCGGCTGGAAATCTGCAGCTTCATGGACGCTTCATCCGGTCACTGACGCGCGGCTCGACCCACTGGCCCGGCCCGTCAATCGAGGACGCGCTCGAGTTGGATGTAGGGACCGGCCATCATCCCCTCGCCGCGGAAGAACATCAGGTGAAGCAGGTTGTCCCGCACCACCATCGTCCGCATCTTGGTCACGCCCGCTTTCCTGAATTCGTCGGAGATCGCCGCGAACAGTGCCTGGCCGACGCCGCGCAGGCGGGCGCGCGCGTCGACCGAAAGCGCGAACACCCAGCCGCACGGCTCCGACCCGAACTCCCATGCCCGCACTTCGCCGATGATGAAGCCGAGGATCGGCAGCCGAGTCTTCTGATCGGACGGCTCCGCGACCAGGAAGAACCGCTCCTCCAGACGACGCTTGCCGTAACGGTCGAAGATGTCCCGCCAATAGTCGGGCTTGGCGAGCCCGGTCACCCGCCGGTCGAGCGCGATCACATGCTCGATGTCGCCGGTCCGGACGCGCCGGACCGTGACCGGGCTTTTGGCTCTTGCCGCCTGCTCGCCTGCTTCCATCGACATCCGGGAATTACCGTAGGCGATAAATCGGCATTTTGGTACTATGATTGCGCGAAAACGCATCCTGCCCCGTTTCGCGCATCGCGCGGCCCGAGGGGCACGTACAGCGGAGATCGCGTCATGCATTGTGCCGGGCCTGAAGACGGCGCGCGCCAGTGGCGCACGGCGGACGGCATGCACCTCGACCTGCGCGGGCTCGACCCGCCGGAGCCGATGGTGACCATTCTGCAGATGATCGACAGCGGCGAAGCAGACTCGGTGCTCATCGCCCATTTCGACCGGGATCCGATCTTTCTCTATCCGGAACTGGAGGAGCGGGGATGGGCGCACGAGATGATGTCGTCATGCGAGGGCTCCGACTGCGCGGATGACGTGAAGCTCCGCCTGGTCCGCTGGGGCCGATGACGCTCGCCGCAACCTTCCTGGCCGGCGCGAAGAGCCGGCTGCTGCCGGCCTCGATCCCGTTCCGTTTCTTCGTCGCGGCCGCCGCCTTCCACATCCTGTTGTGGGTAGCGCTGCTCGCCGGCGCCGATCAGCTTCCGCGCTTCACCGGCGGCCTCGGGCCCGAGCTCGCCGCCGTCCATCTCCTGACGCTGGGTGTCCTGACGACGACCGCCATCGGCGCATCCGCGCAGCTGCTGCCGGTCGCGACGCGCCACGCGCTCGCCGCGGTGTGGCCGATCAGCCTCGTGTTCTGGCTCACCGTTCCAGGATTGACGGCCCTGACGGCAGGGATGTACGCGGCGCAGACGATGGTGTTGATCCCGGCGGCCGCAGTGACCACCGTCGGCCTGCTCCTGTTCGCCGCGCTGCTGGCCGACAACCTGCGGCGCGCCGGCGGCCTGCCGGTGGTCGCCGCCTATGGCTGGGCGGCACTCGGCGCGCTGGTGGCGCTGGTCGGCCTCGGTCTTGCATTGGCGTTCGACTACGAGATCGCCGCCCTGCCCGATCACGGCGCCGCCGCGCTCGCCCACATGATCCTGGGCGGCTTCGGCTTCATGGGATTTCTGGCGCTCGGCTTCAGCCACGTGCTGGTGCCGATGTTCGCACTCGCCGCGGCGCCGCCCAAGCGGGCGGCCTTCGCGGGGTTCTGGCTCGCGCTCGTCGCGGTGGTGCTCGGCACCGTCGGGGCGCTCGCCGCCAGCACTCCGGTCCTCACCGCGGCGGGGCTCGTAGGGGTAGCGGCCATCGCGATCCATCTGTGGCTGATGCGGCACGTTCTCGCCGCCGGAATGCGCAAGCGCCTCGGACTGTCGTTCGTGCTCGTCCGCGCCGCCTGGCTGATGCTGCCGGCGACGGTGGTGGCCGGTCTTGCCGCACTGCACGGATGGGCCGGACGCAACGGAGCGACACTGTTCGGGCTGCTGCTGATCGGCGGCTGGCTGCTGACGTTTCTCCTCGGCGTGCTGCAGCGGATCCTGCCGTTCCTCGCCTCCATGCACGTCCCGGCCTCGTCCGCCGGCGCGCCGCTGCGGCAATCCGAGCTGGCGGCGTCGTGGCCGCTCCAGCTGCACGCCGTCTGCCACCTGGTCGCGCTCGCGGCGCTGGCCGGCGCAGTCGTGGCGGATCAGGCGTGGGCTGCCCGGCTCGGCAGCGCCGTGGGCCTCGTCGGAGCGATCGCCTTCGCGTGGTTCACGGCCGACCTGACGCGTCGCGTCGCCTGGGCGTCATAGGGCGTGCCGCCGGGCACGCACTCCTCATATGTACTGGCCGGAATCGACCCGGATCACCTCGCCGGTGATCGCGCGGGCGGCGTCCGAGAGGAGAAACAGTACGGCGTCGCTGACGTCCTCGGGCCGGGCGAGCTCCGCCAGCGCCGCCTCGTTCTCGGCGCGCGCGAGCACGTCGGGCGGCAATGCGCGCGCCATGTCGGTCATCACCATGCCGGGAGCAACCGCGTTGACGGTGATCCCCTTCTTGCCCAGCTCGCGCGCCGCCGTCTTGGTGAGGCCGATCAGGCCCGCTTTGGCCGCCGCATAGTTGGCCTGGCCGAATTTGCCACGCAGACCGTTGATCGACGTGATGTTGACGATGCGGCCGTAGCCCTGCCGGCTCATCGTCGGCGCCACCGCACGGATCATGTTGAAGGCGCCGCTGAGGTTGACGGCGAGCACCGCCCCCCAGTCGGCGTCGCTCATCTTGGCGAGCGAGCGATCGCGGGTGATGCCGGCATTGTTGACCAGCAGGCTCGGAGCGGCAGAAAGGTTCGCCACCGCATTGCCGACCGCCTCGGCATCGGCAACGTCGACGCGGACGAAGCGATGGCGAAAGTCATCGGGGCGCTCCGGCTCGCCCATGTCGAACGCATCGACCTCGGCCCCCGCCTGCGCCCAGCGCATCGGCGATCGCCCGGCCGATGCCGCGGCTCGCTCCGGTCACCACGGCGCGCCGGCCGGAGAACGCGAAGAGCGGCCGCGACTCAGCCATCGATCGCGGTCTCGAAGCAGAGCTGCTGCGCGGGACGGAAGCCGCACCGGTCGAGGAAGGCGAGCAGATCGCGGTCGCGCCAATCGATCTCGGTGCGGACGCGCTCGACCCGCAGCGTGGTGAGATTGATCAAAAGCTGCGACAACAGCGCGCGGCCGATGCCCTGGTCGCGATAGTCCGGGTCGACGCCGATCGTATCCATCACGGCGGTCGGCGCCATGCGACCGAATTCGCCGAAGTCCACGCGCGCCATGATGAAGCCGACCGGACCGCCGTCGCGCTCGGCCACCAGCGAAACCCGCACGTCGGACTCGAACAGCGCCTCGTCGAGCTTGCGCTTGAAATAGGCGGAACGGTTGCGCCCGGTGATGCGCCGGTCGATCATGATCAGCGCCTGGAGATCGGTCTCCCTGAGGCCGCGCACCGGGATACGGTCGCGCGCGAGCGGACCGAAGTCCGGTGCCGCCGGCTTGCCGTAGTCGATCTCGGCGGCCTCCCCGATGCGCTCCGGAATGGCGATGCTCGTCCGACCGCTCGTTGCCGATGTGCTCATATCTGCTCGCTCGCCTCCGCCATGGGTTCGACGACCAGGCGCTCCAGGGCGAAGCGCGGTGCCAGCGTAAAACCGGAGCTGTCGAAGAATTGCAGCAGGCGATGACTGGTCCAGTTCGCCTGCGACTGCAGCGAGCGCACCCCGATCCGCCTGAGCATCTCGGTCAGCTCCTGCATCAGCGCCTGGCCGATTCCCCGATCCTGGCTCGTCGGGGCCACGCCGATCGCATCGAGCACCGCCACGGCATCGTCGCGACCGAACTCGCCGCGCAAGATGCGGGCGATCGCGAAGCCCTGCAGCACGTCGCCGCTGTGGATGCCGATATGGACGAAATCGTCAGGCCGCGCCTTGGCGGCGGCGAAGCGCTTCTCGAAGAAGCGGCGCCGCGCGGCGCCCGAAGACGTGCGGTCGATCGCGATCACCCGTTCGAGATCGGCGGGGACAAGCGCACGGGCGCCGCGGGCGAGTGCCGCAGGAGCAGGAACCATGGAGCAACCTCACTGGCTTTCGGTGTATTCCTGGTACAGGCGCGCTTCCGTCTCCGCATCCATGCCGTCTTCGAGCAGCGGCAGAAGCGCCATTTCCTCTTTCTGGACGTGCGCCAGCATGCGTTCGACGAGCTCGCCGCCGAGCCGCCGGAACTCTTCCCACCGCGCAGCGTCGAAGCCGCGGGCGGCCGCGTCGCGCGCCAACTCGGCGACCTTCACGCCGATCGGCCGCATCGCGCTGTGCTCGTCGGTGAGGTGCGCGCCGATCGCCGCATCGCCGATCTCGTCGAGGTAGGCGAACAGGCGATTTTCCTCGAAGGCGAAGTGGCGCTGGACCTCCGCCTCCACGCCGGTCGACAGATCGGCCATGAGCCGGCTGACGCCGCGCTCGCCCGTGTCCGGTGGGGCGCCGCGACGATGGCGCGCGAGCAGCTGCTCCAGCCGTTCCATCAGCGCGATGGTGGCGCGGTGCTCCTCGTGCAGCGTCTGGCTGATTCGGTTGGCGAAGCTCATGGCCTGCTCACCCGTGCAGCTGCTGGTACTTGCCGAGCAGATCGTCCTGGCTTTCGACCCAGTCGGGATTGGGCACGATGCAATCGGCCGGGCACACCAGCTTGCACTGCGGCTCGTCCTCGGCGCCGACGCATTCGGTGCATTTCATCGGGTCGATCACGTAAATCGGGTTGCCCACCGAAATGGCCTTGTTGGGGCAGACCGGCTCGCACGCGTCGCAGGCCGTGCAGGTCTCGATGATCATGAGCGCCATGATGATGCTCCTTCGTCAGGCCGCCTTGGTGAGCTGGCCGAGCGCCACAAGCTTCTCGTGCCGGAACGCGCCCCACAGGGCGGCTCCGATCGCACCCGCGTAGATCGCGTCCGCGTGGGTGCGGATCGTGGTCTTCATGTCCTTGATATTGGCGACGTCCTCCTCGAGCGCGGCGACCAGTCCCCGGTCGAGCGCGAGCCCGCCGGTCATCATCAGCACGCCCTGGGTCGCCCCGATCGATTTCAACAGCTTCGACAGCCGGCCCGCCATCGACAGATGGATGCCCTTGAGGATGTTGGGGGCGGTAATCCCGCGCGACACCATGTTGATCACGTCGGTCTCCGCCAGCACCGCGCAGATACTGCTGACGATCTCTGGATTGTCCGCCTGCCGCGACAGGGTGCCGATCTCGTCCTGCGCGATCCCCAGGTAGCGGGCGATGTTCTCGAGGAACTGGCCCGATCCCGACGCGCACTGGCTGGTCATCTTGTAGCCCAGCACCTTGCCGCGCTCGTCGATGCTGATGGCGCGACCATGCAGGGCGCCGACGTCGAGGGCTGCGCGCGACTCCGGCTCCAGGTAGATCGCGCCGCGCGCATGGGTGGTCATGGAGTAGAAGTGGCCGGTGTGGAACGGCACGCCCTCGCCCTCGCCGGTGGTGGCGACGTAATCCACCTCCTTCTCCGGCACTCCCGCCTCGGCGAGCAGCTGGTCGTAGACGACGCGCGCGAGCTCCATGGGATCGCGCTGGCGGATGCGCATGACCGCGCGCGAGAGCCACGCGGTCTCTCCGTTCTCCACCCGGAACAAGGCCGCCTTGACGGCTCCGGTGCCCACATCGATGCCGGCCGCGATGGTCATGCGGCGATCTCCTCTGCCTGTCCGAGATGGGCGCGGTGCGCGAACTCCGCCGCTCCGAGCGCTCCGGTGTAGATCGACTCCGGGTTTATGTTGATGGTGACGTCGCCGTAGTTCTCCTTGATCAGCTTCCTGAGCTCGCGCACGGCCGCTTCGTTCTTCGCCACGCCGCCCGTGAAGGTGAATTCGTCGGTGACGCCGCCCGAGCGGGAGATGATCGAGATCGCGCGCAGGATGATGGCGCGGTGCAGCCCGGCCAGGATGTCCTCGCGCTTCTCGCCGAGCGACAGGCGGTCGCGCAGCTCGGCGCCGGCGAACACGGTGCAGGTCGAGTTGATGCGCGCCGGACGGTCGGATTTCATCGCCAGCGGGCCGAGCTCGTGCAGGCCCATGTTCATCTCGTCGGCGATATAGCCGAGATAGCGCCCGCAGCCGGCGGCGCAGCGGTCGTTCATCTGGAAATTCTCGACGATGCCACTGGGGTCGACCTGGATTCCCTTGGTGTCCTGGCCGCCGATGTCGAGCACGGTGCGCGTCTTCGGATACATCATGTGGGCGCCAAGCCCGTGGCACAGGATCTCCGAGCGGATGTGCTCCTTGGAGAACGGCAGCGTCACGCGCCCATACCCGGTGCCGACCAGGTAGGTCTCCTCCAGATCGACGGCGAGCGTGCTCTCGATCGTCCGCGGTACGTCGGTCGATCCGGTCCTGATCACGCCGTCTGCCTCCAGCACGCGGGCGAGCGCGCGGCGAAATTTTTCGCTCAAGCCCCCCGACGGCGGCCGGTTCTCCACGTCGATGATCGATTTGTCGTAGACGTTGAGCAGGAGGTCGTAGGGCAGGCCGGCGCTGCGCGCGACCTCCTCGGCATGGGCGTGATAGCGCGATCCGGCGATGTCGCGGAAGAAGTCCGACTTGCGCCTGGCGCCGGGCGCATAGAGCGACGGCGCCTCCCCGCGCAGGCGCATGAGCACCTCGCCGATCGCGTCCTGGGCGGCGCTCTCGACCTTGGCGAAGCGATCGCCCTTCACCTGGCCGCGGCAGGTCTCCTCGAGGTCTCCCAGCTGCTCGAGGAACTGCTCGAGACGGAAGGCGCGCTCCAGCGCGGCGAGGAACGCGTCGAGATCGATGCTCTTGCCGCCGCCGGCGGCGAGCGCGCGGCGGAACAGGGTGAAGCGGGCGTCGACGGCCGCCTCCTGGCTCGCCACCCGCGCGGCGGTCGAGTAGTTGGAGCGGGAATTGGTGATGCCGCGGCCGATCACCTCGCTGTTCTCGTCGAGGAGAACCGCCTTGGTGGTGGTCGAGCCGAGATCGATGCCGACGAAGGTTTTCATGGCGGGTACCTCACGCGGCCGCGCGCGCACTGGCGCGCTTCTGCTCGATCATCTGGAAGTAGCTTTCCAGCCGGTTCTTGATGTTGGCGGCGGAGAAATAGCGCGGATCGACGAGGTCGGATTCCACGAACGCGGCCGGCTTGCCGGTGCGCTTCTCCACCTCGCGCATGATCAGGAGCTGGCCCGCCGAGAAGCTGTTGCAGCTTTTGATCGAATTGATCAGCAGGCCGTCGGCCGCGTACTGTTCGACATAGTTCGCCAGCATGTCGATGCGCATCGGCAGGCTGCGGTTGGTGTAGACGCCGAGGCAGTACTCGGCGAGCGTCTCCAGCGGATTGTCGGGGTCGTGGCGGAAGCCGAAATCGTACACGCCGCCGACCTTGGTGTAGCTCGAGGCGACCACCACCGCGCCTTCGTCGTAGAACATCTTCCAGAACTGGCGGAAATTGGTGTAGTTGGGCGGCCCCTCGACCACCAGACGATAGCGCTCCTGTCCCATGTCGCCGTCGGGCGTCACCGGCCCCTTGCCTTCTGCCAGCCGTGCCTCCACCTCCTCGCGCAGGAAGCGGTAGTACTCGATCGCGTCGTCGGTGCCGCGGAACGCGCCGAAGATCGGCCCGATGTAGTAGATGCCGCCGAAATAGGCGTCGATCGGCGACGGCTTGGCCTTCGCACTCTGCAGCACGCGCACTAGGTCCTCCTCGGCGTCGGCCGATTTCTTCAGGTACTGGCGCAGCCGGTCGATATCGAACTTGACGCCGGAGATGCGCTCGAGCGTCGGGATCACCTCCTCCTTGAGCTGCTTGACCATGTAGTCGATCATGTTGCGGGTGATCTTGCCGTCGCCCATGTACGGCGTGTGCAGCATGATCGTCTCGCACTTGTACTGCTCGCGCAGGAGCTCGAACCATTTCATGAAGGTGAAGCAGCCGGTGTAGGACAGGAGCAGCACGTCGGGATCGGGCAGCTTCTTGCCGTTCGGGCCGATGTTGCCCTTGGCCATCATGCCGATGTCGGATTTGACGTAGGTGCAGACGTCTTCCGAATGACCGATCTTCTCGGCCTCGAGCACGTAGCCGCCCGACTGCCGGCGCAGCCCGCTCTGGATGGCGTTGACCTCGGGCAGGTTGTTGACGAGGTCGAAGCACATGATCAGCTCGTTGAGGTTGCCCGGCACGAACGTCGACGCCACCTTCTCGCCCGTCTGCGGCGCGTTGGTGAGCCGGTCGTAGTGGGCGGCCATCATGTCCTTCTGCTTCACCATGGAGGCGTCCTTCTCGACCTCCCGGGCCGGGGCCGCCTTGGGCGTGATGATCGTCGTCATGATCCGCTCCACAGCTTGATCGAATCGGAGAAGGTGCCGGCCTGCTCGCGGATGGGCTGCATCTGGCCGGAGTTTTCCGCGTACTTGAAGGCGATGTGCGGGATGCCGGCGTCAGACAGCACGTGCTGCAGCATCGGCCGCTCGAGCAGGGCCGGATCGCAGAAGCTCGGGCACGCGAAGATGACGCCCTCCGCCCCGGTGCGCCGCACCGCGCGCACCAGGTGCTGGCCCTTTTCCTTGAGGTTCGGCTCGTATTTCGCCGCCGTCGATTCAGACTGGTGCAGGAACGCGAGCGCGAGGTTCCGCAGCGGATCGCCTTCGGGGGGTACGTCGGCGGTGAGCCAGCGGGTGACCAGCAGCAGGTCGTCGTCGACCACGTAGCAGCCGGCCAGCTCGAGCGACTTGATCAGGTTGAGCGGCGGCTGCTCGCAGAACACGCCGGTGAGAACGACGCGGCAGTTGTCGCGCCGCGGCCGCTCCTCGGTCGCCACCGCCTCGAGGTAATCGCGGATGAGCGCCGAATGCTGCTCGACCGGCAGGACCATGCCGGCGCGCAACACCAGGTACGCCTCGGCGGCGGGCGCCTGCCACGGGCGTGCGGCACGGAACGCATAGAGTTCGCGCACCAGCCGGCGGTTCTCATTGTACACGGCGATCGACCGGTTGAGCTCGTCGTCGGTGATCGGCTTGCCACGCAGCTCGCCGAGATCGTGGCGCAGCTCGGAGAGCTCGTTGACGTAGTAGTTGCCGCCGATGTCGTCGCGATAGTTCTGCGGCACGTCGAAATAGCGGACGTAGTCGTTGGGAAACATCATCTTCCACATGCCGGACAGGTTGCGGATCACGTCGCAGATCGACGGGAACAGCATGCCGTCGACGAAATCGAGCCGGCCGGAGATGCCGAGCTCGATGGTCGAGCGCGGGATGCGGCAGATGTAGCTCTGGTAATAGGCGTCGCCGTGGATCACCTCGAGCTGGTCGCCGCCGCCGAGAATGCCGAGCGGCAGAAAGCCGGCGGCGTGGATGATCTCGCGCGGGACGTAGATCGGCATGTATCCGACCACCTTGCGGCCGGGCTGGGCCGCCTTCCACTCGCGCGCCGCCGTGAACGACAGATCGTCGAACAGCGCTTGCGCGCGCGCGACGACGTCGGCGGTTTTCAGTCCGTTCAGCGATGTTGCCATTGCGCCGCCCTCTTGCCGACGAAGGCCTGCAGGCCTTCCAACGCGTCGTTCGTCGTCATCAGCTCGTCGAGATACATGCGCTCGACGGTCTCGATCTTCGCCCTCACCCTGGCCGCATAGTCGTGGCGCGCCGCCCTGACGGCGTGGCGCAGCGAGCTCGCGCTCTTCGGCTTGAGATATTCGTCGAAATAGCCGAGCGCGGCCCGCTCCGGATCGCCTGTCGCCTCGCGCACCATGCCGATGGCGGCGGCCTCGGCGCCGGAGATGCTACGGCCCGACAGGAGGAGATCGAGCGCACGCCCCGGACCGATGCACTCCGGCAGCAGCGCGGACGCGGCCGGCGCGAACACGCCGAGCTTCATCTCCGGCTGGCCGAGGACGGCGTCGGGCGTAACGAACACGAGATGGCCGGCGAGCGCCAGCTCGAGCCCACCGCCGAGGCATTGCCCGCGCCCCGCGACCAGTACCGGAACCGGCGCCTCGACGAGCCGCAGGATGAGGGCGTGAATGCCCCGCAGCATGGCGGCGCACTGATCCGGCATGTGCTCCTCGACGCTCGCCCCGAAGCTGAAATGCGGGCCCTCCGCATCAATCAGCACCCCGCTCAGCGTGGGGTGATGGAGATGCGCGGCGAGCGCCTCGCTGAGCGCGGCGATCATCGCGGCATCGATCAGGTTCGCCTTCGGGCGGCTCAGGCGCAGGCGCAGCAGCCTGCCTTCCGCTTCCAGCCAGGTCTTGAGCGGCGCGGCCATGACTCACCGCCCGCCCGACACGGCTTCGTCGCTCCACGGCAGGCCGGCCTTGAGCGCACGCTGCCGCGCCGCGCCCGGCATGATGCCGGCAGTCAGCTCGTCGTCCCAGCGCTCGTTGGCGGCGAGCGCCCGGCGCAGCTCGACGAAATCGACTTCGCGCCCGGTCTCCTTGGTGCCTTCATTGAAGGCGCGGAAACCGGCACGCGCTTCCGTCATCATGTTGAGGGCGAGCCAGGCGCGCGAATTCTCCTTGTTGCGGTTCCACGCGTCGAGCTTGGGCTTGCGCAACTCCTCGATGGTCTTCGTGGTGCAGTCCGGGAAGGTGTAGAGCAATTTCGTGCACAGGGCCTCGACCGTCTCGTCGAGCAGGCGGAGGTCGACCTTGCCCCGCTTCATCAACGCCTGGCCGGCTTTCAGCGCCTCGCCCGTCTTCGGCTTGCCGAACGCGAGCCGCCCGTAGGCATCGGTCATCCGGCCCGTCTCCACCAGCGGGTTGGCGACGAATTCGCCGTCGACCTCGAGGGCCGGGACGATGTCGGTGATCATCCCCATGAGATACGCCTCGTGGGCGGAGAACGGCTCGCACAGCACGCACGCCGCCATCGCGCGCTCGGCGCCGATCATCACGGGCAGGAAGTCGGTCGCGCCGCCGATCGGGGCCGAGCCGTGCTTGGGCCCGGCCTGGCCGAAGCGGGCGAGGTCCTGGGCGACCGAGAAATCGCACGCCATGCCGATCTCCTGGCCGCCGCCGATGCGCATCCCGTTGACGCGGCAGATCACCGGCTTGTCGCAGGCGAGGATGGTGGAGACCATGTCGTTGAAGAGCCGCATGTAGCCCCGGTATTCCTGCGGATTGCCGGCGTAGTATTCGGCGTACTCCTTGGTGTTGCCGCCGGTGCAGAAGGCCTTGTCGCCGACCCCGGTGAACACCACCGCGACCACGTCGCGGGCCGCGCTGGCGGCGCGGAAGGCGAGGATCACCGTCTTCACCATGTCGGTGGTGTAGGAATTGAACTGGGTCGGATTGTCGAGGATGATCCACGCGTTGTAGAGGCCGGTCACCGGCTTGCCGTCCACGCCGCGCACCGGCCGCTTCTCGTAGCGGACACCCTTGCCGGCGCTCAGCGCCTGCTGGGCGACCAGGTCGTGGTCCTTCGTCTCCACCTCACGAACGGCAATGTTGCGCGCGGCTTCCGCGGTCATGATCCTGGACTCCTCATTGGCTGGGGACGAGAACCGCACGGCGCTTGAACGCGCCGGAATGGACGGCCTCGAACACCTGGTTGATCTCGGCGAGCGGACGCTTCTCGACGAACGGCTTGACCTTGACGCGGCCATTGAGCACGAGCTCGAGCGCCTGCGGATAGAGGTCGGGCGGGCAGCCCCAGTTGCCGATCGCGCGGGCGTGGTAGGCCATCAGGTTCGACAGCCGGATCTCCACCTTGTCCATGGTGAAGCCGACCACGGCCAGCGTCGCGCCGTGATTGATAAGGCCGAACGCCGTCTCCTGGCCGGCGCGCGTGCCGGAGCATTCGAAGATGATCCATTCGCTCTGGCGCAAGCCGCGCTCCTTGGCGAACGCCGCGATCGCCGCCTTCAGATCGCGCGGCGTCGTCTGGCGCGCGTTGAGGGTGAGGGCGGCGCCCTGTCCGGCCACGGCCGCGAGCTTGTCGTCGTTGACGTCGATCGCGACCACCGTGCCGCCGAACGCGGTGGCGATCTGCGCCGCATAGCCGCCGACCCCGCCGACGCCGTTGACTACGACCAGGTCGCCGGGGGCAACGCCTGCCTGCCGCACCGCCTGGTACGGCGTCGTCACCGCATCGGCGATGACGGACAGGTCGGCGAGATCGATGTCGGTCGCCGCCAGTCGCGCCTCGTCGACCGCGCACAGTCCATGCGCCGGCACGATGATGTGGGTCGCGAAGCCGCCGTGAATGTCGTTGCCCGGCATCTTCTGATTCGGGCAGATGGTGGCCTTGCCGCGCCGGCAGGCGTCGCAATGGCCGCACGGGATGACCGCCGGCACGATCACCGCACGATCGATCCACCCGAGCGCATCGCAGCCGGTCTCGATGACGTGTCCGCTGATCTCGTGGCCGAGCGTCAGCGGCAGCGCGTGCTTGGTACGCACGCCGTCGTAGTAGTAGCCGAGATCGGTGTGGCAGACGCCGCACCCGGCGATTTCGACCAGGACCTCGTCCGGTCCCGGCGAAAGACTATCGAATTTCATCTGGACCAGGGGCTCGCCCTTGCCCGTCATCATCCAGCGAACCGGCTCCCCGCTCATGCGCAGCCTCCGCAGATCTGACCAACGCGTGTCCCCGGCCGTCCGGGCGGGGTCGCGATTGGGCGGCATTCTGGGTCGCGGGGGCCGATGGCTGCCTTGACATAAGGCAAGGAAATTCAAAAAAACGCATTCTAGTACTTAAATACATTTATGCCCGGAATTCGCCGCGCCGCGGGCGCCGGCCATCGATGAAGAGGGCGATCATGCGGGATTCAAACGACGTCTCGATCGCAATCGTCGGAAGCGGAGGGGCCGGCGCCCTGACCGCCGGAAATTTCCTGCTCGAGGCGGCGAGCGCTGCCGGGTGGCAGGGTCTCCTCAATCGCACGGTGGGTCCGCAGATCCGCGGCGGCGAGGCGGCCGCCCTGGTGCGGCTCGCCACCCGCCCGGTCGCCTGCCTGCCGGAACAGTTCGATCTCCTGATCGGCATCGACTGGCTCAACGCCCATCGCTTCGGCGCCGAGATCGCGGTCGGCCCGCACAGCCTGGTGATCAGCGACCCGAGCGCCGGCGAGCCGCCGCCGGTGGTCGCCGCCGCGTCCCCGCGCGTGGTCGAGATCCCGATCAAGGAGATGGCCAAGGGCATCCCGGGCGGCCGGCCGAACATGATTGCGCTGGGCATCGCCGGGCGGCTGCTCCGGCTCGACGCCGATGGCCTTTCCGCCTTGCTGGAGACGCGGCTGGCCGACAAGGGGCGCGCCGCAATTGAAGCGAGCCGCGCAGGGATCAGCGCCGGTTACGCGGCCGCCGCCGATCTCGATCTCGGCCTGCGGCTCGTCGCCCCGGCTCTCAGCGCGACCCGACGATGGCTGGTGTCGGGCAACGAAGCGACCGCGCTGGGCGCGCTGCGCGGCGGCATTCGCTTCGCCGCCGCCTACCCGATCACGCCGGCGACCGAGATCCTCGAATGGCTGGCGCCGAACCTCGCCCGGATGGGCGGCGCGCTGCTGCAGGCCGAGGACGAGCTGGCGGCAATCAACATGATCATCGGCGCGTCCTTCGGCGGCACGCCTTCGCTGACTGCCACGTCCGGCCCCGGCTTGTCCCTGATGATCGAAGCGCTCGGGCTCGCGACTGCCGCCGAGATTCCCGTCGTCGTGGTCGACGTCATGCGCGGCGGCCCCTCCACCGGGATTCCCACCAAGTCCGAGCAGGCCGACCTGAACATCGCCGTGTATGGGCTGCACGGCGATGCGCCGCATCTCGTGCTGGCGCCGCAGTCGGTCGGCGATTGCGTGTTCACGACCCAGTGGGCCACTTATCTCGCCGAGACGCTGCAGGCGCCGGCGATCGTCCTGTCGGACCAGTTTGTCGGCCAGGCGCGCGCCGCCATCGAGCGCCCTGCCGATGTCGCCTTCATCGGCCAGCGCGTGCGGGCGACGGAGATTTCCGGCGCCTACAAGCGCTATGCGTCGGCGGCGGGCGGCGTCTCCGCCATGGCGCTGCCCGGCACGCGCGGCGGCCAATACACCGCTGACGGTCTCACCCATACCGAGCGCGGGACTCCCACCAGCGGCGCCGCCGATCACCAGGCCCAGCTCGACAAGCGTCGCGACAAGCTCGAGCGCTTCAACTACGGCGACCACTGGGCGACGATCGAGGGCGACGGCGATCTCGCGGTGATCACCTGGGGCTCGCTCACCGGCACGGTGCGCGAGGCGATCGACCGCGCCGCGGAAGACGACGTCGCCGTCTCGCTCATCGCTCCGCGCCTGCTCTCGCCGGTGCAGCCTGAGCGATTCGCCGCGGCGCTTGTGGGAAAGAAGCGGGTGCTCGTGGTCGAGCAGAGCCACGGCGCCCAGTTCCACCGCTACCTGCGGGCCCATTACGACCTTCCGGCATCCGCCAAGGTGCTCCACCGGCCCGGCCCCCTGCCGATCACCGCCAGCGAGGTTCATCGCGCAATCCTGGAATGGAGGTCCTGATGTCGGCCGCCGACCTGCGTCTTGCCTGCAAGCCGGGCGACTACAAATCGGACGTGAAGCCGATCTGGTGTCCCGGCTGCGGCGACTACCACGTGCTGCTGTCGTTCACGCGGGCATTCGCCGCGCTCGGCCTGCCACCCGAGGAGATCGTCGTGGTATCGGGCATCGGGTGCTCGTCGCGCATTCCCGCCTATACCAACTGCTACGGGTTCCACGGCGTGCACGGGCGCTCGCTGGCGCTCGCCGCCGGCCTCAAGGTGACCCGCCCCGAGCTCACCGTCGTGGTGGCGAGCGGCGACGGCGACGGCTACTCGATCGGCGGCAACCATTTCCTGCACGCCTGCCGGCGCAATATCGACATGACCTACGTGGTGATGGACAACCGCGTCTACGGCATGACCAAGGGCCAGCCGTCGCCCACGACGGAGCCTGATTTCGACACCGCGCTGTCGCCGGGCGGCACCGGCTTGAGGCCGTTTCACCCGCTGGTGATCGCACTCGCGTCGGGCGCCAATTTCATCGCCCGCTGCTTCTCCGGCGAGCCGAACGAGACCGCCGACGTGCTGGTGGAAGCGATCCGCCACCCGGGCTTCTCGTTCGTCGAGATCCTCAGCCCCTGCGTGACCTTCCGTCCCGACGAGAAGGAATGGAAGAATCTCGTGCATCCGGCGCCGGTCGCGGCCACCGGCGACCCCGCCAAGGCGGCCCGCCGCATCATGACCGACGACGGATTCAACCTCGGGATTCTCTATCGCGGGGACCGCAGGCCGTATCAGCCGGAGGTCGGGCACCCGAAAGTCGATCTGTCCGAACTGGAGAAGGACTTCGAGCTATGAGCCAGGCCGCCGGCACGCCGCGCATCGCCAGCCTCGCCGACCTCTTCGCCGTCGCCTGGCAGATTGAGGCCGACGCGGTGGATCGCTACGATCTGCTCGCCGACCAGATGGAAACCCACAACAATCCGGAGCTGGTCGCGGTGTTTCGCGACCTGTCGCGCGCCGAGGGCATCCACCGCGACGAGATCCGCCGGATGGCCGGCGACATCGACGTGGTGGCGCATGCACGGCGCATCGCCAGGTGGAGCCACGGCGAGAGCCCGGAGCAGGTCGCCCTCGAAGGGGCGCACTACATGATGACGCCATGGCACGCGCTGAAGCTTGCGCTCGCCGGCGAAGAACGCGCCCTCGCCTTCTTCACCTCGGTGGTGGAGACGACCAAGAATCCGGAGATCCGGAAGATGGCGGAGGAGTTCGTCGAGGAGGAGGCCGAGCACGTCAACCTGGTGCACCGGCTGCTGCGCCGCTATCCGGAGCCGCCCAACTCGTGGTCGCAGGACCCGGACCCGCCTGCCGCGCAGGAGTGATCTGGCGCGCAAAGCGCGCCATTCATGACTGCACTGACGACAGCACCATCCACGCGCCCGCGAGGACGCAGGCAACACCGGCGGCGCGCGCGACCCACCGTCCGAACGGCGTGAGCTTCTCCAGCAGGACGAGCAGCGCCAGGAGCGCGATCCACAACACATTCATCACCCCGCCCACGAACAACAGCGCCATCAGCACCCAGCAGCAACCGACGCAATAACCTCCGTGGCGAAGCCCGAGCTGCAGGCAGCCCGCCGCGTCGCCGCGAAAGCCGCCGTGACGCATCAGGAACTGCAACGGCATCTGGCATTGTGCGAGACACACGTCCTTGAGCGGCGTCCATTGGTACGCACCCGCCGCAATCAGCACGATTCCTCCGAGGATGTTGCTGGCGCTTGCCATCCTGGAGTCGAGCAAAGCCGCCCGTTCCAACGCCCATTGGACGAGGGTCGCCGCGAGGGAAAAGCCGATCCAGGCGAGAAGATAGCCGGCAGCGAACCAGCCGGTCGCGGCGAGCGGCTTGCCGGCCGCTTCCGCGTGCCGACCCGCGCGGGCGTACATGAGGATCATCGGTGCCGCCGACGGCGTCATCATGCCGACCATCATCACTGCCCACATGGCGAATACGAACGCGAACTCGATCGGTTTCCAGGGTGCGGGCGCCGGCGCCATGATTCCCATGCCGGCTGGAATCATGCGGAAGCCGGTCATGTCCATGCCGCCCATGTCCATGTCGGCGGCGAGCCACAGCACGTACCCCCACGCCAGCGCGACGATCGCACCGAGCGCGGCGGCAACGACCACGCGGTCTCGCCGGAGCACCATTTCCAGCGCGGTGTTGGTCATGTGTCGCGAACATCGCCGGCCACCGGAGCGACCGCGTCACGCAGGCATCACGACTGATTTGACCAGCGGATCGGCGCGTAATGGCCGTTCTTGCCGGAATTATCCCAGCGCAGGCCGTGATCGCTGAAGGTATTTCCGGGCGCTCCCACGCCGAACGCCAGCTTTTCGGGGCTGACCGGGTGACCGGTATTCGCCCATATTTCCCCGCTCGGATGCGCGGTCGGCAGTGGATCGACGGACATGTGCAGGATGCCCGGGATTTCCGCGGAACGTGTCTTGCCTTCGATCCGGTAGGTGATCGGAACCTTGCTCACCCCGAGAGTTCTTGCCGATGAACGGCGCGAGCGTTGCCACGGGCCCGCCCGCAGCGCCGGTGAAGATCGCACCCAGCGCCTCGGTCTGCTTGTCGTCGGCGCGCTGATCGATATAGGCGGCCACCGACCAGTTTCCGTCCGCCATCGGCCCGGGCGTATGGATCGCGAGCGCCACATTGAGACCATCAAGCGGAATGTCGCCGTACCGGCCGCTGTCGATATGAAAGATCAGCGGAACATTGCACACGCCCTCGGTTGGTCGCGAGGTCATGGGAGCAGCCTTCGAGACGAGGCACGGACATACGACGGTGCAACTGCAATTCTCGAAATAGTCGCCCGAAAAGTGCCATTGAACTTGGTCTGCCATCGCCACTCTCCTGTTGGACCGGAAAGCAGGCTGGTTGCCCGCGAGTGCGCTACGCCGCGCAACGGTATACCCTTGAGGAGTTGGCCGGAAGCCGATTCTGGCGGATCGCCGCATCACCCCCGGCCGATGAGCGCGCCGGCCGCGGGTGTCTCTGGGTCGGGGTCCCCCGTTGCCGCCGGCCTTGCGGTGCGGTCCGGGGTCGAGTTGCGGTCGCGCGCCGCGCCTTCACCCCGCCTGCTTGCGCAGATCCCGCACCCGCACCGCCTTGCCCTGCGAGCGCGGCACCTCGCCCGGCGCCTTGACGGCGACCGAGCAGGTCACGCCGATCATCGACTTGATGTGGTGCCTGACCTCCTCCGACTTGCGGGCGCGATCCGCGGCGGTCATCGGCGCGTCCGGTGCAAGCTCCACCTCCACCGTCATGGCATCGAGGGAGCCCTCGCGGGTCAGGACGATCTGGTAGTGCGGCGCGATCCCCGGCAGGCCGACCAGCACCGCCTCGACCTGCGACGGATAGACGTTGACGCCGCGGATGATCATCATGTCGTCGTCGCGCCCGGTGACCCGCATGATGCGCACGTGGGTGCGGCCGCAGGCGCACGGCTCGTCGTCGAGCCGGGTGATGTCGCGCGTGCGATAGCGGATCATCGGCAGCGCTTCCTTGGTGAGCGTGGTGATGACCAACTCGCCCGCCTCTCCGGGCGCCAGCGGCTGCAGCGTTGCGGGATCGACAACCTCGAACAAAAAATGGTCCTCCCATCCGTGCAGGCCGGCCTGCGCCACGTGACACTCGCAGGCGACGCCGGGCCCGAGGATTTCCGACAGGCCGTAGATGTCGACCGCCTTGATGCCGAGCCGCAGCTCGAGGTCGTGGCGCATGGCGTCGCTCCACGGCTCCGCGCCGAACAGGCCGAGCCGCAGCGCCGACTTGCGCAGGTCGATGCCCATGTGGTCGGCGATCTCGGCGATGTTGAGCGCGTAGGAGGGCGTCGCGCACAGCACATGCGCGCCGAAATCCGCGAGCAGGACCACCTGCCGCTCGGTGCCGCCGCCCGACATGGGAACGACCGTGCATCCGAGCCGCTCGGCCCCGTAATGCGCGCCGAGGCCGCCGGTGAACAGGCCGTAGCCGTAGGCGTTGTGCACGATGTCGCCGGGCACGGCGCCGGCGCACGCGAACGAGCGCGCCATCAGCTCCGACCACAGATCGAGGTCGCCCCTGGTGTAGCCCACGACCGTGGGCTTTCCGGTCGTGCCCGAGGACGCGTGCAGGCGGACCAGCTGGTCGCGCGGCACCGCGAACATGCCGAAGGGATAATTGTCGCGCAGGTCCGTCTTCATGGTGAAGGGAAAGCGCGCGATGTCGGCGAGGACCTTGAAGTCTGCCGGCTTGACGCCCACCCGGTCGAACGCCTTGCGGTAGTGCGGCACGTCCGCATAGGCGCGCTCCAACGTCCGCCTCAGCCGGATGGTCTGCTGGCCGGCCAACGCGTCGCGCGGCATCGTCTCGGCGTCGCGGTGGAACATGAAGGCGTCCGCGCTGCGGACCGCCGTGTGGGTGCTCATCGCCAAAACTCCGCGCCAGCTTGCCTGATCATGACGTCGACCACCCGGGCTTGATCGCCGGCCCGGCAACGCCGGAGCCGCGCACGGGCGTGTGGGCGAGCGCGAAGCCCTGATTGTAGCCCGCGCGCGTCACCAGGATGAACTTGAGGGCGCCGCCGACGCCGACCAGGGAGAGCCCGGCGATGGCGAACAGGAGCGCGGCTGCGCTTGTCGCCACGATGCCGGCAACGACCAGCACCATCGGCAGCACGAGACCGAACCCGAGGAACCAGGGCCTGAACGCGTGGAGCACGGCGAGCGTGCGGGTTGGCGCACCATCGTTCGCGAGCGCGCCCAGATAGGATCGCCAGGACCAGCCGCGCAGCGCCGCCAACACGACCGCGGCGGTGGCCGTCATCTCGACAAACGCTCTCGATGTGCCCAACAGCGCGGCGGCGAGGAGAAGCAGCCCGGCTCCTTCGACGAGGCCGGTGGCGCCGATCAGCGGCACGATTGCCGGCGTTCGCCAGGCCGGAATCCCCTTCGCCTGCTCGAGAATCATCGCCTGGCTGAACAGGAACAGAAGGCCGACAAGCACGGCCGCGAGCATTGCGGCGGGCGCTTCGAGCCACGTCGCCACAGCCGCCAGCGGAAAGAAGGCGGTGGCGATCCACGCCTCGCGCGCCATCCAGGAGCGCTGCGGCTGGCGCAGCACGTAGGCGAAGCGCGCCGGCCGACCGATCTTGAGCAGCACGAGGAAGAGGCCGAGCGCGACCAGGGCCAGCGCCGCCCAACCGAGCGGAAGCAGCCGATCATCGTACAGGCCAGCCGCGGCGACGCACGCGAACAAGCCGGCGCCGGCGCCGCCGCAGATGAAATTGCCCGCCGCCTTCCAGTCCCAGTGCTGCTGGTGGGTCGGCTCCACGCCCCTGCTCCGCAGGCTTCCGACTCCTGTCGGCGCGGCGGCAGGCGGATCGGAGGCCGGCGCCACCGGGTCGTCGGCCTTGCCGTAGAGGTAGTGGAAGCCGGGCTCGGTGCCGAGGTCCTCGTGCATGCGGAAGCTGCGCTGCTCGCGCAGCAGCCGGGAGACGTTGCTGTCGGGATCGTCGGCGTCGCCGAAATGGAGCGCGTCGGCGATGCAGGCGTTGACGCAGGCCGGCGTCGCCCGCGGATCGCGCCCCGGCACGAGGCCGTTGTCGAGGCCGAAGTCGACGCGGTCGGAGCAGAAGGTGCATTTCTGCGCGACGCCGATCCGGCGCGGGTCGGCACGCTCGATCTCGTTCTGCAAAGCCGTCGCGCCGTAGGCCAAACTCGGCGCATCTTCCTTGAAGCGCGCCTGGTAGGGGCAGGCGACATCGCAATAGGCGCAGCCGATACAGATGTCGTAGTCGATGGTGACGATGCCGTCCGGCCGCTTGCGCGTCGCGGTGGTCGGACAGACGTGCATGCACGGCGGGTCCGCGCAGTGCTGGCAGCCGACCGGAACGAAGATGCGGCTGACCTGCGGGTAGGCTCCCACCTCGATGTCGAGCACCTTGCGCCACTGCACCGCCGGCGAGGTGGCGTTGGCGTGCCGGCAGGCCGCCGTGCACGTCTGGCAACCGACGCAGCGCTCGAGATCGGCGACCATCACCCATCGGGTCACGGCGCGCCCTCCAGCCGGGTGACCTTGACCTTCACCAGGTCGGCGCTCGATCCGGTCGCGTCGGTCAGCTCGAGCATCATCGGCATCAGCGCGTTCATGCTCGGCGCGTGCAGGTCCTTCGCGTATGGCGTTGCCCAGTGATCGAACTGGCCGATCATCAGCAGCGTATCGGGACGGATGCCCTCGCACAGCATGACGCGGCCTTCGGTGCGGTTGAGCGGGGAACGCACCTCGACGCGATCGCCCTCGCCAATACCGAGGCTCGCGGCGGCGCTCCGGTTCATCACCACGCTGCCGTGCCCGGCGACGTTGTCGGCCATCTCCTTGATGAGCTGGATGCCGACGTTGCCGCCCCACGAGTACTGCATGCTGCGCGCAGTGATGAGCCAGAACGGATAGTCGCCGATGGTCACGCCGAAGTGGCGTGCCAGCGCTCCCTCCCAGACCGCCGGCAGGTCGCGCCAATGCGGCAGCGGCTCGTATTCCTCGAGCTGGCGGTCCCACCACGTGATGCCATGCTCGTGCAGCCGCCGTCCGAGCTCCTTGCCGACGCGGAACAGCCGCTCCTGATACGGCTGCTCGAACCGCAGGCCCGCGCGGACGAGCTTGGGATAGAGATACCACTGCAGGCGCGGGAACGGCTTCACCCGGAAGCCGTGCTGGCGGAACCAGGCGAGCCCCTCGGTTTCCGCACCGTCGGTCAGCTCGGCGCTCGCCGCGCGGCAGATGGCGTCCCAGATCGTCTCGACGTCGTGCGCCCGGTTCGCCTCGAGCGAGAAGTCGTAGTTGGCGCCCGACAGCTTCACGCCCGCGGCGCCGCGGTTGATCGCCGCGTTGTACGGCTCCAGCAGGCCGGTGCGCCGCGCCAGCTCGGTCGCGATCCAGGTGAAGTCGCGCGCCTCGCCCTGCGGCGGCGCCGCCGGATCGCGCAGCGCGAAGCCCTGGTGGTCCCAGAACTGCTCGACGTATTTCGTGCCGCCGATGCGCAGGAGCTGCAGGCCCTCCAGGTCGGTGCAATCGGGCAGCAGCACGTCGGCCACGTGGTTGGTCTCGTCGCGCGTATAGGCGAAGCAGACGGTGAACGGGAACCGCGCCATCGCGTCCCCGACCGCGGCGGTGTCCCAGAACGAGATCGCCGGATTGGTCCGATAGACGAGCCACACGTCGGGCGGCGGCGCCGCCGGGAGCTGGTCGAAATCCTCCTTCTGCATCATCCAGGCGAGATGGGTCGGGCCGAGCGCCTGGCTCCACGCCGAGTTGGCGACCAGCGGCACCAGCGTGCGATGCGCGCTGCGCGCCGAGGGCCGCGCCGGCCAGTCGGCCTTCCCGGTCGGGTTCATCGGATAGTGCATGAAGCCGTCCGGTCCGGGCGTGACGCTGGACCAGCGATTGTCGGCCGGGCGGTTGAGCCGCACCGTGGTGCCGAGGACACCGCCCGGCACTTCGAGCGCGCCGACCAGGCAGGCGAGCAGCGTGCGCGCCCAGCAGCAGTCGAAGCCGCCCCAGCCGTTGTTCACGGTCTTGCCGAGCGAGATGGCGACCGGCCGCAGCGGCAGGGTCTCGCCCTCGATCTCGATCGTCGCGCCCACCCGTGCGTGGTCGAGGAACTCGTTGGCGACGCGCCGGATGGTTCCCGCCTCGACGTCGCAAATCGCTCCCGCCCATTCGGGCGTACAGGCGGCGACGTGATCGACGAGATGCCCAAATGACGGCCGTGCCGTCACGGCGCGATGGCGGGTGACCTCCTCATCCGGGCCGATCTCGATGCCGTCGAGGGTAAACGTGCCTTCGAGCGCCGGATCGATGCCAGAGGCGTCGAACGGCACCGCGCGGCCGGTGGCCGCATCGACGACCAGCGGCTTGCGCGTGTCCGCATCGCGCAGGAAGAAGCCGTTCGGGCCGACCAGATAGGGCGACGAGGTGCGCTGCTTGAGGAACGGCAGATCGAGCCGCTCGCGCGCGTGCTCGTGCAGCAGCACGTGGATCATGGCGTAGAGGAAGGCCGGATCGGTCTTCGGCTTGATCGGGATCCATTCCGCCGAGCAGGCGCCGGTGACTGAGAGGTGCGGCTCGATCTGCACGCGCTTCATGCCGCGCTTGCGCGCGTCGGCATGGCGCTTGACCCCGCATACGCCGCCCGACGCCTCCATGTTGGCGCCGAACGACACCAGGTATTCGCACAACGGCGTGTCGGGCGAGACGGTGAAGGCGCGGTGCCACAGCTCGCCATAGAGATGCTCGGAGTGATAGCACTTAACCCCCTGGCCGCTGCCGAAGCTCATGTCGACCGCGCCCCAGGCAGCGAGGAATGCGGGCAGCGTGCCCATGTAGGCAGTCGGCGTCCCGCCGCCGCCGAAGCTCGCGGCGAGGCGCGGATAGCCCGCCTTATCGAGCTGACCGTGCGCGCGCGCCGCGTTGAGCTTCTCGGCCACCAGCTCGAGCGCCTCGTCCCAGGAGATCGCGACGAAGCCCGGGTCCTCTCCGCGCCCCTTCCTGGGGTTGGTCCGCTTCATCGGATGCAGGATGCGATGGGGATTGTAGAGCTTCTGCACCAGCCCGAAGGCCTTGACGCAGGCCTTGCCGCCGGCCGGATGAATTTCCGCCGCGTCGAAATTGGGAGCGATTTCGGTCGCGACGTCGTCTTCGATACGGACTTTCAGCAGGTCGGGACCGGCCACGCACTGGTAGCAGTACGTGGAGACGGTGCGTTCGCGGCCCGAGCGGCTGGCCATGGTGCGACGCCTTAACCGCGGTGAGCGCCCTTGGCGGCCTTGGCCTTCAGGCGTTCCAAGGTCTTGCCAATCTCAACGACGAAGCGCGTGTGCGTGCCGGCACAGATCGCCTCGAGCTCGTCCTTTGCGGCGATCTCGAACGAGACCTTGCGCCCGTCCACCGCGCTGACGGTGGCGGAGATCTCCACCGGCATGCCGAGCAGCGTCGGCGCCATGTGGCGCAGCGACACGTCCATGCCGACCGAATCCTCGCCGGGATCGCCGTGCTCGAGCAGCAGATCGCGGCAGGTATGCTCGATGTCGCGCAGCAGGTCCGGCGTGCTGTAGACGCGTCCCTCCTCGCCCATGAAGCCGATGGTGCGGCTGCGATCGACCACGAGGCGTTTCACCTTGGAGGCTCCCGGCCGAATAGCATCCTTCATCGCGGCTCTCCTGCAGGCGACGGATGATGAAGATTAGGTCGTTCGGCGGCGCCGGACTTGATCAAGGTCAAACCATTGTGCGATCTCACACGCCGAGATAGGCCTCGCGCACCCGCCGGTCGACGCGGACGGCGGCGGCGGCTCCGCTCAGCGTGACCCGGCCGGTCTCCAGCACGTAGGCGCGATCGGCGAGAGCAAGCGCGGCGCGCGCATTCTGCTCGACCAGGAGCACGGTGAGCCCGTCGCGCCGGAAGGCGCGGATGGTGTCCAGGATCTGGTCCACCATGATCGGCGCCAGGCCCATGGACGGCTCGTCGAGCAGCAAGAGCCGCGGCTTCGCCATGAGGGCGCGGCCGATGGCGAGCATCTGCTGCTGGCCGCCCGACAGCGCTCCGGCCGGCAGCCCGCGCATCTCGGCAAGCATCGGAAACAGTGCGTAGACGCGGGCGAGATCGGCGCCGTGGTCGTCGGCGCGGCGCCACCAGGCGCCGAGCCGCAGATTGTCCTCCACCGACAGCGGCGTGAACAACTGTCGGCCTTCCGGAACCTGGACGATGCCCAGTGCGACGCGGGCGTGGCTCGGCAGCCGCTCGATCGGCTTGCCGTCGAACCGGATCGAGCCCGCCTTGAGCGGCTGTACGCCGGAAATGGCCCGCAACAGCGTGGTCTTGCCAGCGCCATTGGCTCCGATCAGGGTTACGATCTCGCCGGCGCGCACCTCGAGCGAGACGCCGTGCAGAACCTCGATGCGTCCGTAGGCGCTGGTGAGACCGTCAACCGAAAGCACGGGCGGCCTCATCCGAGCCGTGAACGCCGAGATACGCCTCAACGACCGCGGGGTTCTGCCTGATCTCGGCGGCGCTGCCCTCGGCGAGGGTGCGACCGTTGGCGAGCACGTGGATGCGGTCTGAGATGTTCATGACGAGGCGCATGTCGTGTTCGACCAGCACGACGGTCGCGCCGTCCCGCACGATCGACCGGATGACCTCCTCCAGTTCCTCCGTCTCGACCGGATTGCATCCGGCGGCGGGCTCGTCGAGCAGCATCACCTTCGGCTCGCTTGCCAGCGTCCGGGCGATCTCCAGGCGCTTCAACGCCCCGTAGGGCAGCGCACCGGCCGGGACGTCGGCGAACGCCTGCAGCCCAACGCGGGCGAGCATCGCGTGCGCCGCCTCGCGCGTCGCCCGGTTCTGCCGCGCCACCGCCGGCAGATGCAGCAGATCGGACAGGATGCCGGTCGTCTCGTGGCGATGGCGGCCGACCATCACGTTCTCCAGCGCGGTCATGCGGAAGAAGATCTGCAGGTTCTGGAACGTGCGCGACAGGCCGCGCCGGGCAAGGCGCTCGGGCGCAAGCCCGGTGACGTCCTCGCCGGCGAACCGCACGAAGCCGTCATGCGGCTGGTAAATGCCGGAGAACAGGTTGAACAGCGTGGTCTTGCCGGCGCCGTTCGGGCCGATGATCGAGAACACGAGGCCGGCCGGAACCTGAAGGCTCACCTCGTCGATGGCGCGCACGCCACCGAAGGTGATCGACAGGCGCTCAGCCTCGAGGATCGTCACGTCCGCCGCCGCACGAGCGCCGCGAGGCTCGGCACGATGCCTTGCCGCAGGAAAATCATGAAGCCCATCAGCATAAGCCCGAGCACCATGTGCTCGTACTCGTGGAGCGCGGTCAATGTCTGCGGCAGCACCACCAGAACGCCGGCGCCCACCAGCGAGCCGACGATCGAGCCCATGCCGCCCAGCACGACCATCGCAACCAGCTCGATCGAACGCAGGAAGCCGGAGACATCGGGCGTGATATGGCCGTTGAACAGCGCGAGGTAGGATCCGGCGACCGACGCGTAGACTGCCGATACCACGAACACCGCGAGCTTCTGGCGCGCCACGTCGACGCCGAGCACGCGCGATGCCGTCTCGCTGTCGTGGATCGCCTGCAGCGCGCGTCCGGTCGGGCTGTCGATCAGGTTGAGCGCGAGCATCGCGCCGACGAGAAACGTCGCCGCCGCGATCCAATACCAGGTGTCGGACCCGCGCACGCGCCAGTCGAACAACACGAGTCGCGGCACCGACATGCCGTCGGGGCCGCCGGTCCAGGCCGCCTCATTGGTCAGCACGATGGCGATGAGCAGTCCGAACCCCAGCGTCGCCACCGCGAGATAGTGACCTTTGAGCCGGAGGATAGGTCGGCCGACCGCGAACGCCACGAAAGCGGACACGCCCGCGCCGACGACGACGCACAGCCAGGACGGAAGCCCCAGATGGGTCGGCCCGATCGCGACCGCATAGGCACCGATCCCGAGGAAGCCGGCATGGCCGAGGCTCACCTGCCCGGCGAAGCCCATCAGCAGGTTGAGGCCGACCGCCGCCAGCGCGAATATGAAAACGAGCGCGGCGACGCGGTAGTAGTAGGCGGACGGGAACAGAAGCGGCATGACGAGGATGATCGCCGCCACGGCGACGAGCGAGGCCAGCCGGTGCGCGGCCAGTGCCCGCATGGCGGCCAGTGCCCGCATGGCGGACGAAGTCCGCATGGCGGCTAACCGCCGCATCACACCCGCTCGACCCGGCCGCGGCCGAGCAGGCCCTGCGGCATGGCGAACAGCACGCCGAGGATGACCACGAACGCGACCGCGTCCTTGTACTTCGAGGACAGATATCCGGCGCTGAAAGCCTCGAGCATGCCGAGCACGAGACCGCCGACCACCGCGCCCGAGCGCGCTGCCGATGCCGCCCAGCATCGCGGCCGCAAACCCCTTGAGCGCCAGCAGCGTGCCGACGTCGTAGCTGGTCAGCGTGATCGGCGTGACGAGAATCCCGGCGACCGCGCCGATCGCAGCAGACAATGCAAAGGACAGGCCGACGATCGTCCGCGTATTGATCCCGACGAGCAACGCGGCGAGCCGGTTGGCCGCCGTCGCGATCACCGCCTTGCCGAGCAGCGTGCGATCGACGAACAGCCAGAGCAGCACGACGATGATCACGGCGCCGGCGAGCACCACGAGGCTCTGCGGCAGGATCGCGGCGCCGCCGAGACGGATCGGATCGGTGCCGAACAGGTGCGGCAGGCTGTGGAAGCGCTTGTCGAACACGACCTGCGCTGCCCCGCGCAGGAAGATCGAGGCGCCGATGGTGATCATGATCAACGCCACCGCGCTGGCGCCGCGCGCGGGCTCGATGGCCAGGCGATGCAACGCCAGCCCGATCGCGACCGTCACGATGACCGCGGCAAGCGCGGCAAGCGGCAGCGGCACCCCGGCGAGCGCCAGGAACACCGTCGTCATCCCGCCCAGCATGACGAATTCGCCCTGGGCGAAATTGATGACGTCGGAGGCGTTGTAGATCAGCGTGAACCCGAGCGCGACGAGCGCATAGACCGCGCCGACCGTCAGCCCGGAGAAGAAGAACTGCAGCAATTCGGCCATGGCTTGGGCGATCCAGCAACAACGTCAATCCAGGGCGCCGTCGAAGCCGGCCGGAACCGGCTTCGACGGCGAGACCGAAATTCAAGACCTCCCTCTTATCGCAAAAATCGGCATTGCGCTCATTGATCCCGCGCCGCGCCGGGAGCTTGCGTCAGGATCCCGCCGCCGCCCCGATCCGCGTCACGACCCACCGTCGGGCACCAGCGTCCAGTCGCCGTTCTTGATCTCCAGCATGCGGAAGGCGGTGAGGTCGAGGCCCATGTGATCGGTGGGCGACATGTTCACGATCCCACCGGTGCCGACATAGCCCTTGGTCTTCTCGATTTCGTCGCGCACCTTCGCCTTGTCGGCGCTCTTCGCTCGCCCCATCGCCTGCGTCAGGATCGTCAGGCCGTCATAGGCATGGCCGCCGAAGGTCGAGACCGTCTGGCCGGACTTCTGCTGATAGGTGCGCGTATAGCTCGTGACCACCGGCTTCTGCGGATCGTTGTCGGCGAGCTTATCGGCGACCAGCAGTGCCGCCGCCGGCAGCCGCACGCCTTCGGCCGCGGCTCCCGCCAGCTCGATGAACTGCTTCGAGGCGACGCCGTGGCTCTGGTAGAGCGGCTGCGCGATCGCGAGCTGACGGTAGTTGCGCGTCACGATCGCCGGACCCTGGCCGAACCCGGGATTGACCACCGCCTGCACCCCCGACTTGTTGCGGATGTTGGTGAGCTGCGGGGTCATGTCGCTGTCGCGCGTTCCGTAGCTCTCCTCGTGCAAAATGTTGATGCCGGCCTTCGGCGCGACCGCAACACACTGGTCGCGCATCGACTTGCTGAAGGCCTCGGTGCCGGAGATCAACGCGATGGTCGTCAGGTTGCGCCGCTTGAGATCGGCGAAGATCTTCTCGCACGCCATCTTGTCGGTGTGCGGGGTCTTGAACACCCACTTGCGCACCGGCTCGATGATCTGGATGGCGCCGGCGAGCGAGATGAAGGGGATCTGCGCCTCCTCGAACAGTGGCATCATGGCCAAGGTCGAGCCGGTCGTCGTGCCGCCAACCATGGCGACGACCTTGTCCTCCTCCACCAGCCGGGTGGCGAAGGTGCGGGCATTGTTGGCGTCGCCGCCGTCGTCGTAGACGACGAGCTGGAGCTTCTGGCCGTTGACGCCGCCCTTCTAGTTGATCTCCTCGACGTACATCTCGAGCGTCTTTTTCTCGGGGTCGCCGAGGAAGGAGGCGGGCCCGGTGACCGAGAGCACCGCACCGACCTTGACCTGTGCCGAGGCGCGATCGCCGCCGGCGATCAGCGCGGCAATCCCGAGACCGGCCGCCACGACAGTCCATTTCAGCGTGTTCATCTTGAATCTCCCTAGGCGCCGCGCGTTGGCGGACTTGCGGTTTGTTTCCGCAGCCGTAGCAGAGGCGACGGAATTGCCGATTGACCAAGGTCAAGGCGGCGAAAGCGCCCCATGCGCGATGGGTAGGACCGACATCGGCGATGCGACCGTGCGCAGGGCCGCATTCGGACACGAAAACGACGGGGACATGCGGCGTTGCTTGCAGCCATCATCTACGAGACGGGCTTTTCGATCGATGAATTCATGGGCGCAGTCGCCGCTGCGCTGCAGTCCGACGGCCTGCGCGTGCGCGGCGCGATCCAGCACAACGTCGGCCCCGCGCCCTGTGCGGCGATGACGCTGGTCGATCTCGCCACCGGCGAGCGCTTCGGGATTTCGCAGGAGCTCGGAGCGTACGCACGCGGCTGCCGGCTCGATCCGCGCGGGCTCGCCGACGCGGCCGCATGGCTCGATGCCGCAGTCGACGGCGATCTCGATCTGCTCGTTCTCAACAAGTTCGGCAAGGCCGAGGCGGAAGGGAGCGGCCTGCGCGGCGCGTTCGCGCGGGCGGTCGACGCCCGCGTTCCCGTCCTCACCGCGGTGCGATCGCCCTACACCGACGCCTGGTACTCCTTCCATGGCGGGCTCGCCGCCGATCTTCCTCCGTGTCACGACGTGGTGCTCGCCTGGTGTCGCGCCGCCGTGCGCAAGTCGCGGCGGGAGCGGGAGTGCGCGCCGGCCGCACCTTGACGGAAGTCAAGGAGGAGATTTGCAACAGGCAGAGTATCCGCGGGCGGGACGTGAAGCCGGTCACCATGCGGTCCTGATGGCAGGACCGTTGCAGCCGTCGATCAGCTTCCCCGCAACGGGAGGCGTTCATGCGAAGGCTGTGGAGTTTGCTTGCGGTTTCTCTGTTCTGCGGCGTCCTGGGTCACGGGGTCGCCGTGGCGCAGCAACCCAACAAGATCAAGGTCGGAATTCTTCTTCCGCTCACCGGGACTTTCGCCGCGGTGGCGGAAACCCAGAAGCAAGGCGCGCTGTTGGCGATCGACGTCGTCAACAAGCGGGGCGGACTCGCCATGCCGTGGGGAAAGGTGACGGTGGAGGGAGCCGTCGACGACGACGAAGCCAAGCTGGACGTCGGCGTGCGCCGCTACCGCTACATGGTGTCGGAAGGCGTCAAGGGCGTCGGCGGTCAGACCTGGGCGCCGCTCGCCTATGCGGTCAACGCTATCGTCTCCAAGGACCCGATGCCGTATTTCCCGATCTGCGTCATGGCGAAGGAGGGCTTTCAGAAGGGCAAGATCGCCAATTCGACCTTCGCCACCGCCTACAGCCCGTGGACGGTCGGCTACATGAGCGGCCACTCGGCGGTCAAGACGCTGGGCAAGAAGCGCGTCTACTTCCTCGCCCGCGCCGACAGCTGGGGCTGGGACATGCGCGACGGCGCCTATGCGGCCGCCAAGGAGCACGGCGGCACGATCGTCGGGTATGACGAGGTTTCGCTGGGGACCAACGACTTCACCACCATTCTGCAGAAGGTCAAGGCGGCGAAGCCGGACGTCTTCATCGCCGCCCAGTTCGGCGCCGACGCGGTGGCCCTGCTCAAGCAGGTGCACCAGATGGGTCTCGGCAAGGAGATGGCGATCTTCAACGCATTCATCACCAACGTGGTGGCGAAGGGCGTGCCCGCCGAAGCGCTGCAGGGCGTCTACGCCATGCATTATTTCTACTACGACCTCGCCGGGTTCGAAGACAAGGAAGTCGCCCGCAGCGCGCAGGAGTTCACCGAGCTGTACAGGGCGAAATATCAGACCCCGCCCGACGCGTATGCAACGATCGCCTACATCGCCTACATGGAGATGTTCCGCGGCTTCGAGACCGCCAAGTCGCTCGACGCCCCCAAGGTCTCCGCCGCTCTCATGGCAGGCGGCGGCCAATTCGGCACGGTCAAAGGGCCAGCCAATTGGCGCCAGGACCACGCGGCCGTCTACAAGCATGCCGCCTTCCTGGTGAAGGGCAAAGGTCCCGGCGAACAGAAGCACGAATGGGATCTGTTCACGGTGCTGGGCTCGTTGGGCGGCGAGGCGGTGATGCCGCCGCTGCCGGCGCTCGGCTACTGAGCCTCATCGCTCGCGGCGGATGCCGCCAGGCTCCGCCGCGAGCGACCGCACTCTCGTCCACGTAGACGACCGCAGGATCGACGATGCACGCGCGTGCCGAGATCATCAGGGCGGAGAACGTCACCAAGCGCTTCGGCGCGATGGTCGCGGTCGACGACATCACCTACGTGCTGCACGAGCACGAAGTCGCCGGCATCATTGGGTCCAACGGTGCCGGCAAGAGCACGTTCTTCAATCTGCTGACGGGGTATTTCCAGCCTGATGCCGGAACCATCCGCTATCGCGGGGAGGACGTCACCAGGCTGACGCCGCAGCAGCGCGTCGCCAGGGGAATGATGCGCACGTTCCAGCTGACCGCCACGTTCGACACCCTGAGCGTGACCGACAACCTGGTGCTGTCGTACTTCAGGGCGCATCGCAGGCCGTCCTTGCTGCAGCTCTTCCTCAACACCTGCAAGGCGCAGCGCGGCGAAGCCAGGATCGTCGAGGCGCTGGACACGTTCGACCTCGGGGCTGTGCGCAACCGGGAGGTCAGGAACCTCAGCCTCGGCGAGAAGCGGCGTCTCGAGATCGCCATGGCGGTCCTGGCGGAGCCCAGCGTGCTGCTGCTCGACGAGCCGCTCGCCGGCCTGTCCGAATCGGAGATCCAGGGCGTTCTCGACGTGCTGCGCCGACGCGTCGGGCGGCTGAGCATCCTGATCGTCGAGCACAAGATCTCGCACGTGCAGGAATTCCTGCAGCGCCTGACCGTGATGCACGAGGGCCGGGTGATCGCCGACGGCACGTGCGAAGACGCCCTGCACCATCCGGACGTGCGCAGGAGCTATTGGCAGATCGAGCTGCCGGACGCCGCAACCGCAATGGCCGATGCATGAGCGACGCTGGCGACATTCTCAACGTAGCGGGCCTGAACGTCGCGTACGGCGAATCGAAGGTCCTGTTCGACGTCGGCATGAGCATGCGACCGCGCGAGGTCGTGGCGTTCGTCGGCCGCAACGGGGCCGGCAAGACCACCTTGCTCAAGAGCATCGCCGGCTTCCTGAAGCCCACGTCGGGGTCGATCGTCTCCGACCGCACCAGCCTCATCGGCAAGGCGGCCTACGCCATCGCCGCGATGGGCATCAAGTACGTGCCCCAGGACAAGAAAGTGTTTTCCGACCTGACGGTCAGGGAAAACCTCGAGCTCGGGAGCTACGCCACCAGCGATTACGACTGGGACCAGGTGACCCAGTATTTCCCCAAGCTGAAACAGCTGATGGACCGCAAGGCCGGCTTCCTGAGCGGCGGCGAGCGGCAGATGCTGATGATCGGCCGCTCGATCCTGGGGAGCCCCAAGCTCTTGCTGGTGGACGAGCCGACCGAGGGCCTTGCCCCCTCGATCGTCGCGCAGCTGAGGGACGTGTTTCGCGAGCTGAGCAGGAAAACCGCGCTCGTGATCGTCGAGCAGAACCTGCCGCTGGTGTGCGCCATCGCCGACAAGGTCTACGCCTTGAACGAAGGACGCGTCATGGCGGAGCTGGCGGATCGCGCATCGATCAGGCCCGAGATCTGCGAACGGTTTCTCTGATCACGAGCACGGAGGCATCAGTTGAGTCTCGAACGCGCTTCCCCAGGCTGGATCGGCGAGGACCGAAAAGGGATCTCCGCGACCAGCGCCTTGCGCTGGTGGTGGGGACTGGTGCTGGCGTTTTCGCTGCTCGCCCTGATGCGCGTGTTCTTGCCTCTGCCGTTCGCCAACGAGATCGTGATCTTCTCGATCTACACCATGGGCTGCAGTTTCCTGCTCGGCCGCGTCGGCTTCATATCGTTCGGCCAGCCGGCCTATCTCGCCGTGGGGGCCTATGCGGCCGCGTTCTACCTCTACTATTTCGGCACCAATGCCTATGTCGGCATCCTGTTGGGGATCGTGGCGGGGATCGTCGTGTCGCTGGCGGTCGGCCCCCTGTTCGTCCGCCTGCGCAGCGACTATTTCGCTCTGGTAAATCTCGCGCTTGCGGTGATCATCTTCTACCTCATGCAGAAGGTCCTCGCCGACATCACGCACGGCGACAACGGGCTGTGGTTCCTCACCAATCTCGACTCCACGCCGGTGCTGGATCTGACCAGGCCGGATGAGTTCTTCGTGTTCGCGCTGCTCGTCGCCTTCGCCGTCTGGGCGTTCTACAAGTACCTCGACGACTCGGTGTTCGGCGCCTGCTGCCTGGCCGCCAAGAACAACGAAGACAAGCTGAGATTCCTCGGTTACGACAATTTCGCCATCCGCCTCGCCGCCTTCGTCATCGCCAACACCACGACCGCGCTGGCGGGCGCGCTGTATGCCGTCTACCTCGGCTTCGTCAGCCCGGAGATCACCAGTCCGGCGCGCGCCGCCGATCCGGTGGTGGTGACGATTCTCGGCGGCGTCGGCACGCTGTACGGTCCGATCGTCGGCTCGATCGTCTACACCGGCATGAAGGACCTGGCCAGCAAGGCGGTCGGCAATTGGGAGCTCATCATCGGGTTCGTGCTCGTCCTCATCATGCTGGCCGGAGAAAAAGGCATCTGGGGCACGCTGGAGCCCTGGCTGAAAGGCCTCTATGCGCGCACGGGAACTGCGAGCCGCGATGGCGACGACGGGAAGGAGCGGTCATGATGGACCCCAACCTGCTGATTTCCGGGATCATCTTCGGGCTCAGCATGGGCAGCATCTTCTTCCTGATGGCGGTCGGGCTGTCCTTGTGCTTCGGGCTGATGCGCGTCATCAGCCTCGACCAGCTGCTGTACTACTCGATCGGCGCCTACGTCACCTATTCGGTCAGCCTCGCGATCGGCGACCTGTGGCTCGGCGTGCTCGCCGGCATGGCGGTCGGCGGCGTCGCGGGCTTCGCGGCTGAGCGATTGATCTACCTGCGCATCTACGAGCGCGACATCACCTTCACGATGATCACGTCGTTCGGAATCCTGATCGGCGGGGTCGGCGTGATCAAGTACGTGTGGGGCGTGGTGCCGCGTCCGGTGCCGGTTCCGATCGCCGCGCAAATCGACATTCTGGGCACCGACATCCCGGTCTACCGGCTGCTCGTCATCGCCATCGCGCTCATCGTCTATGTCGGGATCTGGATGTTCCTGCACCGGACCATCATCGGCAAGGCGATCCGCGCCGGCATCGAGGACGTGGAGCACGTCGAAGGCCTCGGCATCAACGTCTACCGGCTCTTCACCATCACCTTCATCATCGCCGGAGCCTTGTCCGGGCTGGCGGGCGGATTGCACGCACCGCTCATCATGGTGGACCCGCAGATGGGGCTCGAGGTGCTGGCCTTCGCCTTCATGATCGTGATCATCGGCGGTCTCGGCAGCATCAAGGGACGCTGGTCTCCGGGTTCCTGGTCGGGCAGGTCGTCTCGCTCGGCTCCCTCGTCTATGCGCCGCTGGCGCTGATGGCCCCCTTCGCCATCATGCTGCTCATCCTTCTGGTCAAGCCGACCGGCCTGTACGGCAGCCCCTTGCTCAAACGATAACGCGCGCGTTTCTCGGATCGTCGATCGACGCGGCGGATCAGCCGGGCAGCTGCTTGCGCTCTTCGCTGCGCTTGGCCTTGATCGCGGCGAGAACCTTTTCCGCCGTGGCGGGAAGCGAGGTGATGCGCACGCCGACCGCATCATGGACGGCGTTGAGGATCGCGGCGGCGGTCGGGACCAGGCTCGGCTCGCCGACACCCTTGGCGCCGAACGGCCCGGTCGGGTCGTAGCTCTCGACGATGTCGACCGCGATCTCCGGCATGTCGAGCGTGGTCGGCACGATGTAGTTGGTGAGGTTGGGATTGATCTGGCGGCCGGCGTCGTCGAACAGCATCTCCTCCTGCAGCGTGAAGCCGATGCCCATGGCGATGCCGCCTTCGACCTGGCCTTCCACCAGCATCGGGTTGATCGGCGTGCCGCAGTCGTGCGCTGCGGCGATGCGCAGCACGTCGATCTCGCCGGTCTCGTCGTCCACCTCCACCTCGGCGATCTGGGTGGCATACACATAAGTACTGAACGGCTTGCCCTGGCCGGTGTCCGGATCCATGGCGACGGTCGGCGGATTCCACGAGGCGCTGCCGATCGGCGGCTGGCCCAGTACGACCTGCGCACGCTGGGCGATCTCGCCGAGGGCGACGCTGTGCTGGGGAAATCCCTTCACCACGATCTTGCGGTCGCGCGCCTCGAGCTCGCTCGGCGGCACGCGCAGCACCTGCGACGCCACCTCGAACAGCACGGCCTTGGCGTTCTCGGCGGCGGCCCGGATGGCGTTGCCGGTGACGTAGGTGGTGCGGCTGGCGATCGCGCCGGTGTCCATCGGAGTGGTGTCGGTGTCGCCGGAAACCAGATGGACGTCGCCGGCCGCGATGCCCAGCGCCTCGGCGGCGATCTGGCCGAGCACGGCGAGCGCGCCCTGCCCGGTCTCCACCGTTCCGGTGAGCACGGTCGCGGTGCCGTCCTCGTTCACCTTCACCACCGCGGCGCTCGGATTGGCCGCGACGGTGAAGCCGATCGGGTACCACATGCAGGCGATGCCGCGTCCCCGCCGCTTCATGGTCGCGGCTCCTTCCAGCCGAAGCGCTCGGCCGCCTTGCGCAGCGACTCCTTCACCACCGCGCTGTGCAGCACCTGCCCGGTGGGACTGAGCGAGCCTTCCTCGAACGCGTTGAGCAGGCGGATGTCGAGCGGATCGATGCCGAGCGCGAGCGCGATGTCGTCCATGTGCGACTTGTAGGCGAAGCACACCTGCGGGGCGCCGAAGCCGCGCATGGCGCCCGCCATCGTCTTGTTGGTGTAGACGACGAACGCCTCCGACAGGACGTTGTCGATGCGGTACGGGCCGGCCGCCAGGATGCAAGCCTTGCCCAGCGTCGTCTCGCTCCACGAGCAATAAGCGCCGCCGTCGAGGATCAGCCGCACCGCGCGGGCGAGGATGCGGCCCTCGCGGCTCACGCCGGTCTTGTAGTCCATGATGAAGGGATGGCGCGCCGTGGTCGAAATGAACTCGTCGCCGCGGGTGAACACGCCCTTGACCGGCCGGCCGGCTTTCTGCGCGAGCAGCGCCAGCACCGGCTCCTGGGTAATCTCGTTCTTGCCGCCGAAATTGCCGCCGACGATGGTACCGATCAGGCGCACGCGGTTCATCGGCAGCCGCAACGTCCGCGCCAGGTCGGCGCGCGCGAGCGTAATCCGGCCGATCGTCGCCCACACGGTCAGCCGGCCGTTCGCGTCCCAGTCCGCGATGGCGGCATGCGGCTCGATCGACACGTGCTCGACCATCTGGGTGGTGAAGCATCCCGCGAAGACGCGGTCGGAGCGGGCGAAACCCTGCTCGACGTCGCCGCGGCGGATCACCTTGCTGGCGTAGACGTTGCTGCCGGGCGGATGCACCTTGGGGGCGTCGTCGCGCATGGCGGCGAGCGGGTCGAGCACGGCGGGCAGCGGCTCGTAGTCGACGACGATCCGCTCCGCCGCCGCCGCAGCGATCTGCTCGGTGACGGCGGCGACCGCCGCCACGCCATCGCCGGCGTGGCGCACGACCTCGTCGGCGAGCACCGGCTGATCCTGGAACGAGGGGCCGAACGCGTTCACCGGCACGTCGCGGCCGGTGACCACGGCCATCACGCCGGGCATGGCTTCGGCCGCCGAGGTGTCGATCCGCCTGATTCGCGCCGACGCGACGCCGGCGCGCTTGATCTTGGCGTAGAGCATGTCGGGCAGACGAAGGTCGTCGATGTACCGGGTCCGGCCGAGCCCGTGCTCGCGGCTGTCCGGACGGGTGACGCGCAGCCCGACCGCACGCGTCTGCTGGCCCGGGTGGGGAACGAGCGGCTCGACCTCCGTCCTCGCCGGTACGGCCGCCGGCAACCGCACGTCCTCGTCCGTCCCGCGCAATGATACGCTCAGCGCCGAGCGCTCCCGCTCGAGGATTTTTGGTTCGTCGGTCATGACGTCGGCCGCCCGAGCTGCGCCGGTACGGCCCGCACTGGCGCGGTCGGCGCCGGCGTTTCGCCTCGCATCGCGCGGGCGGCGTCCTGCACCGCCTCGATCATCTTGGTGTAGCCGGTGCAGCGGCACAGATTGCCGGCGAGCGCATCGCGCACCTCGTGCGGCGAAGGACTGGGATTCTGGTCGAGCAACGCCTTGGCGGACAGGATCACGCCCGGACCGCAGAAGCCGCATTGCAGCGCACCGCTCTCCTCGAATGCGGTCTGCAACGGGTGCAGCCGGTCTCGCGCCGCGAGGCCCTCGATGGTGAGCACCTGGCGGCCCTCGACCTGGCCCACGAGCATCAGGCAGGCGTTGACCGCCATCCCGTCGACGAGCACCGTACAGGCGCCGCAATCGCCGACGTCGCAACCGACCTTGGCGCCGGTGAGATGGAGATGATCGCGCAGCAGCTGCAGCAGCGTCGTTTCCGCCGGCACCGCGGCGGTGCGGGCCGTGCCGTTCACGGTGAGCGTCACCTGGATCACGCGGCGCGCTCCCTGGGTTGCGCCGTGGCGCGCGCGACGGCGGTCGCCAAAGCTCGTTTCACCAGCACGGCCACGAGGTCGCGGCGATAGCCCGCACCGGCACGGAAGTCGCTGATCGGCCGCGCCTCGGCGGCGGCGATGCGGCCGGCCTCGGCCATCGCCTCCACGTTGACGGCACGGCCGTCGAGAAAGGCTTCCGCCTGCGGCGCGCGGATGACGGTCGGGGCGACCGCCCCGAGCGCGATGCGCGGCGCAACGAAGACGCCCTTGTCGCGGTCGACCCAAAGGCTCGCCGCAGCATTGACCAGCGCCAACGCCTGGCCCTTGCGCAGGCCGAATTTCTCGAACGCCGCCGGTTTTCCCAGATTGGGCTTGGGGATGACGATCTCGGCCAGCAGCTCTCCGGCGCCGAGGCTGGTCTTGCGCGGCGCGACGAACAGGTCGGTGAGAGCGATGCGGCGGCGGCCGCTGGGCCCAAGCACGGTCGCGACGGCCTCGAGCGCGACCAGCGCCGGCCCACTGTCCATCGACGGCACGCAGGTGACGAGGTTGCCGCCGATCGTGCCGAGGTTGCGGGTCTGCACGGCGCCGATCGAATGGGCGGCCTCGACCAGGGCCGGAAACAGGTCGCGGATGAGCGGCGATCCCATGATCTCGCCGTGGGTGACGACGGCGCCGATCCGCAGACCCTCGTCGGTGAGGGCGATGCCTGCGAGGTCGCGGGCGCGCGAGATGTCGATCACGACCTGCGCGCTCGCCCCCGCCTTGAGCTCCACCAGCAGGTCGGTTCCGCCGGCGAGGATGCGGGCGCCGGCGCCGTGCTGCGCGAGCAGCGCCACCGCGTGCTCGCCGTCTCTGGCGGCCACATAGGCGATCGGATTCATCGGGACCCATTCCGCTGGGACACCGGATGAGCCTGCACGTTTCCGTCGCGCCATCCTTGACTTAGATCAGGCCCGCGCCGCTCCGGCGCGCTCGCGCTCCTTGTCTTTGGTCAAGGATCGAGTCCCCACGACATCCTAGAAGACGACAGGCTGGCGGCCTCGTCGATCGCCCCGGCAACGATCATGAATGGAGAAAGCGCATGTTGAAGAACGTCGCCGTCACGGTCGCGATGCTTGCCGCATCGACTGCCATGGCAACGGCCGGTGACATCGCCGCAGGCGAGAACTCGTTCAAGAAATGTGCGACCTGCCACGCGGTCGGCGAAGGGGCGAAGAACAAGGTGGGACCCGTGCTCAACGGGCTGGACGGCCGCCTGTCGGGGACTGTCGAAGGCTACAACTATAGTCCCGCCAACAAGAATTCCGGGATCACCTGGAGCGAGGCGACGTTCAAGGAATACATCAAGGATCCGAAGGCCAAGATCCCCAGCACCAAGATGGTGTTCGTCGGCATCAAGAGCGAGAAGGAGACCGGCGACCTGTGGGATTTCCTCAACCAGTTCGCGGCCGACGGCAAGAAGAAGTGAGGTGACCGGAAGACCGGCGGCGCCGGGCATCGGTCGAGCCGGGCGACGACAACGCGAGAGGTAGCACTCGCCCCGGATTTCGCTCGCGCGCCATCCGGGCTGTGATGTCCCGATGTTGCAGTCTTCAACCTGAACTGCAAGGACCGCATGCAATCGCGACGGGGCGAAGCGCGCTCCGGGCTCCGTCGAGGAACACACGCTCCGGCTTGGACATTGCGAGCCCAGTTGGGCAAGAAACCTTGACCAGGCAGAGAGTTCCATGATGGTCTCTTGACTGATTGCGTCGACAGTTGTTGCCTCGCCGCCTGCCGCGCAATTGCAGCCGATCCCGATCACCGCACCGAATCCAGTGGCGGCGCCCGAAGATGCCAGACACCAAATTCTTCTTCGTGTGCGGCCCACCCAAATCGGGCACGACCTGGGTCCAGCACCTTCTCGACGCGCACCCGAACATGAGCTGCTGGGGCGAGGGTCACTTCCATACCAAGGTGGCTGGGCCGTTCGTCGAGACGATGCGCGAATACAACCGATGGCAAACCGCGGTCGAGGACGTCGTCTACCAGGGTCGGTCCTCTTACGTGCCGATCTCACGTATCGAAATGATCGAGGTCATCAGCGCCCACATCCGATGGCTCATGATGCGTCGCGGGATTGCCCCCGAGGTGATGTGGGTGGGCGACAAGACGCCCGGCTACACGGACTGCCTGCCCGACCTGCAGGCGTTGTTTCCCGACGCCCGGTTCATCCACGTCGTCCGCGACCCGAGGGACGTCGCCGTCTCGCGCCTGTTCCAGCGCGCCCGGACCGCTGCAAACCCGAACGTGGCCGTCGCGGGAGATCCGCTCTACCGGCAGACGGTCGAGGACGTCGCGCGGCAATGGCGCGAGGGAGCAGAGTACGTGAAATCGTTCGCGGCGAATTGTCCGGGAATCCTGCACGAGCTGCGCTACGAGGACCTGCTGCAGGATTTTCCGGGAACGGCGCGAGCGCTGTTCGGCTTTTTCGGCGTGGAGTCCTCGCCCGGAACCCTGGCGCAGATCGAACAGCAGACCCGCTTCGAGGCGATGACCGGCGGTCGGGCGCGCGGAATCGCCGATGACAAATCCTTTTACCGCAAGGGTATCGCCGGCGATTGGCTCGGGCAGCTCGACAAGGCGGCCGTGTCGACGATCGAGGCCCAATGCGGCGGCCTGATGGATGCTTACGGATACGGGCGGGCGGCAGGCTGAAATCCCCACCCATCCGGGTGCGCGCGAGGGCGCGCGCGGCCACCCTCGTCGCAACATCCGAATTCACGACGTCATACGAGCGCCGAGAGACGCAGTGGTGCGGATGCGAGCCGCACCATGAGCGTGCCGCGGAACGGCACGCCGGGACGCTTGCGAGGCGTACCCCATTGCGAGAGGGGCGCTCGCTTCTCGGCGCTCCACCGCGGCGTGTTACGTCAACCGACGCGTCCCCCCGATTTCGCTTCGCACGCCATCCGGGCTAAGGTAGCGTGAGCACGGCGACCAACCGAGATTCTCAATGAAAGTCGTAATTCTCGCGGGGGGCCTGGGCAGCCGGCTGTCGGAGGAGACCGCGGTCAAGCCGAAGCCCATGGTGGAGATCGGCGGGCGGCCGATCCTGTGGCACATCATGAAAATCTACAGCGCCCACGGGTGCAATGACTTCGTCATCTGCCTCGGCTACAAGGGCTACGTCATCAAGGAATATTTCGCCAACTACTTCCTGCACATGTCGGACGTGACGATCCGGCTGGCGGAAAACCGCATGGACATCCACCGCAAGATGGCGGAGCCGTGGAACGTCACGCTGGTCGATAC
Source organism: uncultured Alphaproteobacteria bacterium (assembly GCA_963777755.1). GTDB lineage: Bacteria > Pseudomonadota > Alphaproteobacteria > Rhizobiales > Xanthobacteraceae > DATFWC01. The sequence goes on along the minus strand of CAVZSC010000029.1, from coordinate 153 downwards.
CGGCGACGCCACCCAGACTGGTGGCCGGCTCAAGCGCGTGCTGCCGTTCGTCGGCGACGAGCCGTTCTTCGCCCTCACCTACGGCGACGGCCTCGCCGACGTCGACATTGCGAGCGAGATCGCGTTCCACCAGATGCACGGCGGCAAGGCGAC
>CAVZSC010000028.1:0-135015 GCA_963777755.1 uncultured Alphaproteobacteria bacterium | reverse complement strand
ACGCGTTGCAGTCAAACGATTTTCGAGAAAAAACAGGGGGTCACGGTTGGGCGCCGATCGAACACGCCCGAAATAAACAATTCCGCTTCTGCTTCAACGATTTGGTGAACAATCGGGGTGGGGTCCAAGTTGAACGCCGATTCACAGTCATCAAAATTCGCGGGAACGTCGGGGGGTTCCGCGTACCTCTGCAGGATGCTAGCGTTCACACTGAAGTCTCGTCGTCCGGGGAATATCTGTGGGGAGGGCGCGTGCATCAACCGAAAGCGCCGGACGAAACCGGCCGAAGAGTCCGGTTCTATGTGGCTCTTGGCCAGGTGACGGCAGCGACGCTGATGCTGCAGATCATCGAGACCAGAATCATTTCCGTGACCTCCTGGTACCACCTGGCCTTCTTCGTAATCAGTATCGCCATGTTCGGCCTGACCGCTGGCGCAGTTTTTGTCTATTTGCACAAGGAGAGGTTCAGACCGGAGCGGTTGTCCTACGACCTGGCCGTGGCGACGCTAGCCTTCGCCTTAACGACCGATCTCGCCATCCTCGTGCAATTGACGCTGGTGACAGGCGCCTCGCCATCGCTCACCTCTCTAGTCGCCTGGGCGGAATTCGCGCTTTGTCTCGCCGTTCCGTTTTTCTTTTCGGGCGTTGTTGTGAGCCTTGCGTTGACGCGCAGCCCCTACCCGATCGGAAAGGTCTACGGAGCGGATCTGCTCGGCGCTGCCACCGGGTGCATCGGTATCCTCGCGCTTCTGAGTGTGATGAGCGGGCCGTCAGCGATCTTGTGGATCGGTGCGCTCATCGCACTCGCCGCGTTCGGCTTCGCCGGCTCCGGACTCGGCACTGAACACAAGTCCATGTCGCTCGGTTCCAAGCTATTTCGCTACCGCCGAAGCATCGTCACAGGGTGCCTGCTCTTTGCAATTGCCAACACACTCACGACTAATGGCGTTCGACCGACGATCATCAAGGATCGCTTGGAAGCGCCGGCCGATCTTGCCTACGATCGCTGGAACTCATTTTCCCGTGTCACCGTCGCTCAGAGCGGAACCGGTCCGCCGCCGCTGTGGGGGCCTTCGCCGCGCATGCCGCACTCGACGATCGAGCACCGATGGCTGACGATCGACGGCAGCGCTGGCACCAGCATATACCGCTTCGATGGAAACCTCGCGAGCTTGGAGTTCCTGCGCTACGACGTAAGCAACCTTGCCTATGCGATCCCGAATCTGAAGATCGGTGCCGTTATCGGCGTGGGCGGCGGTCGGGACGTTCTCTCGCAACGCCTCCTCGGCATCAGCGACGTGACGGGCATCGAAATCAACCCGATTATCATCGACGTCCTGACACGCCGCTTTTCCGATTACACGGCGATCGCGACTTTGGATGGAGTGAAGTTTCGAAGTCGACGAGGCGCGCAGCTGGTTTGCGCGCACACCGCGCTTCTTCGATGTTATCCAGATGAGCCTCATTGATACCTGGGCTGCGACTGGCGCCGGCGCCTTCACGCTCACCGAGAACGGTCTTTACACCGTCGAGGCCTGGCAACGCTTTCTCGGTCGGCTCAACCCAGGCGGCCTATTCACGGTGAGCCGCTGGTACGCGCGCGGCGAAGTGAACGAGACCGGACGATTGGTCAGCCTTGCCGTTGCGACACTTCTTGCAGGAGGCGCCGCCGAGCCTAGGCGCCACCTGTTCCTCGCCGCGGCGGGGGACGTAGCGACACTGATCATGACGAAGTCGCCGCTCTCACCGGCGGCGCTCGGGGCGCTCAAAGACGCGGCCAAAGCCAATGAATTCACGGTGCTGCTGAGCCCGGACATGGCGGCGCCATCCACCGTGCTCGAGAAGATCGTCAGTGCTACGGACCCTCGCAGGCTCGACCAGGCGACGACTGGCTTCTATCTCGATCTCACGCCACCGACCGATGCGCGTCCCTTCTTCTTCAACCAGTTGGGATTCGCCACGCTGTTCGACCCGGACCTGTTCTCGCACTTCACTCACACCGGAGTGATCGCCGGCAACCTCATCGCGACGCTGACCCTCGCCATGCTCGTTCTGATTTCGGTCGCGCTCGTCGCCGTAACGATCATCGTTCCGTTGCGGCCGACGGTCAGAGAAGCCGGGTGGCAGCTGGCCGTGGGCGGCACCGTCTATTTCGCTCTGATCGGAAGCGGCTTCATGATGGTCGAGATCGCTCTCCTGCAGCGGATGAGCGTCTTCCTCGGTCACCCAGTCTACGCGCTAAGTGTCGTTCTGTTCAGCCTGATCCTGTGGACAGGCTTCGGCAGCATGGCATCCGAGCGCGTGCCCCTTGCCAGCGCTGGCGAGCTGGTAGCCTGGAGTGTGGCCAGTGCGGCTTACCTTTTTTCGCTGCCTTTCTGGCTGCCCCCGCTTCTGGTCAACCTCGATGGAGCGGACCTTCTCGTTCGGGCCGGCTTCTGTATTCTTGTCCTGGCGCCGGCCGGCTTCCTGATGGGCTTTGGATTTCCCACCGGCATGCGTTTGGTCTCCGCAATCAGCACCGCCCCCACGCCGTGGTTCTGGGGCGTCAACGGCGCTGCGGGCGTTCTCGCCGCGAGCGTTGCCGTTGTCACCAGCATTGCCTTCAGCATCGACACGACACTCAAAATCGGAGCCGCCTGCTATTTGCTGATCGCGGCTCCCGCCGTGTTGTTGCAATTCGCCGGCGCGCGACCCAGGCACACCGAGCGTGCCGGGTCCCGCATTTTATAGGGGGCGATCAGGCCGCGATCGAGCCCGCTGGCGGAAAAGCGGTGTCCCCACCGCGCCACGTCGGCCTTCCATGCACGGTATCAACAGGCACCGCCCGCGTCCACGACCGCCGGCGAGTTCGACTACCGCGATTGCCGCCGCATTGCGAGGAGCCGTTCACCAGCAAGTCCCGCTAAGTCCTAGGCCACTGACTGCTGGCCGATCCCCGTGTGTGGCCATCACGTCACCCCCAGGTGCAACAACGCGGACTACCTTTTCAGTTGACAGCGCCTTGCGAGTTTTTGGCGCCACACTCGGCCGGCTGGACCACGGTTCACCCGCCGGCCGCTCTCGCACCCGCTGAATGATCTCCATGATCAGCGGGGTATTTTAGGATCGGACGCAATTCCGGGCCCGTACTGGCTCGGCCCCAGCCCGCCCTCGAGCAAGGCTTCGGCGGCGCGCAAGCGCACGGCATCGTCGCGTTCGCGGTCGTTACGGCGGTAACGAGTTTTCGATTGGTAGCGCGCTTCCCTTTTCCCTATCGGCGATTGCAAGAAGCCCATCGGGCCAACCGGCGATATAGAAAAGTGCCGATTTGGTATCGGCGCGGTCCGATTAATCGTTAGCGGCCATCAGGCTTGCGGTCCGAGCGATTGCGGAGAGGTGTCCGGAGACAGACGAACAAGCTGTCCGGGGTGGCTTTCCCGCACGCGATCAATTCGTCGATCTGCCGCTGGTACTCGTCATCCGAATATCCCGACACGACGAAAATGCCGTCCTGTCTGCGGTGCGCCGTTTCCAGTTTGGCCAGCCTACTTAACAACCGCATGCGCTCCCTCCCTTCTGGTCTTTCTGCTTAACACTGCGTCCCGTGGATGGCCTCTAGCCGCTGCATGCGCGCCTCGAGGTCTGCGACCTCGATCGCCTTGGCGCAATTCGCCACCAAGTGCGAAAGCTCGGCCGCTTCGCTCGGCGTCAGCTCGCCGTCCGCCACCGCCTGGGTGATGACCGCCGCCGCATGTACCGCATCGGCCGCCGTGCGCATCGGCGGTAGCTCAAACGGGATGTACCGATCACGGCGGGGCGGGGCGATCCGGTCAAGCAGCGCCCGGAGCAGGGTGGTGTCACCGGCCTTGGCCAGCGCGATTGCCGTGGTGGCGATGTCCTCGGCGGCGCCGTCAATCAGCGCCTCGACCGCCAGCGTGGTCTTGTTGCGCGCGCCTTTCGGTCGACCGGCTGCGTTGCCACTCTGGCCCGGCTGAAACTGGTGTGCTCCGTTTGCCATTTCCCTGTATCCCGACTGTATTTTCAGGGACACGACACGTTGCCCCTGTCGGCGCGGCGTACCGCATTCTACCACGGCGGGGGTCTGCAGTCGGAACTGTCATGGGCGCGCTGACGGCAACGGTCGCCACAGAAGCAGGCATCCGATCGCGGCGGCCGATACGGCTGGCCACAGTGCTGGCACGCCCGGGTTCGTTGCAGCGTGGTGTCGCCCTGGTCGCGGGCATAGGCCCTTAGCCAGCCCGCTCGTTCGTCTTGGTGGCCGGCCGGGGCCTACGCAGGGCGCTTGTCTTCGACCTGTGGCCCAGGCGCGCCTTCCAACCTGAGCAGGAATACGCTCAGCGCGTACGAGCGATACTACTTGCCGAGCGATTTACCGCCGCCCTCGACGCATCAGCACCGAGTACTCACCGTGGTGTGTGCCATCGAGTGCAGGCAACAGCTCCCAGCCTTCCGCCGCGAACCTCGGGACATCGGCGTGTCGGACGTAGCGAAACACTTCCGAGAGTCTGATGGTTCAGTCGGTGTGGGCGTTACGCTAGACGTTACGCTAAGCCTCTTGCGATGGGCGCTGCTGCCTGCACGCCGGCGAGCAGAACCGCGAACTGGATCGCTGCGGCTCGTAACGCTTGCCGCATTGCTCGCAGACTCTGGTGCGCCGTGAAGGGGTCATCTCGCCCTGGCCGCGCCCGTGGAAGACAGGGCCGCTCTTATGCCTGGTATCGAACCTGTACCAGGCGTGGTTGTCCTTGCCGGTGTGCTTGGAGCCCTCGATCCACTTCACCCGGCCGATTGTCACGATGTCCGAGCAACGGGGCAGGAACGGCACCGCCTGCCGGGTCGACGCCCAGTCCGAGTCCAGTAACAGCCAGGTTGGCGCGATGCGCTGAAAGTGCTCGATCAGCGCGTGCATCAGTTCGCGGGTGTAGGGCGGATTTGTAATGATCGCATCGGCCGCGCCGTAATGGTCGAGCGCAAGCGCATCCTGGCCGGTGCGGATGTCGCCGCTATAGACGCAGCGCAGGCCGAAGGATTCCAGGTGCCGGACCAGCGCGCCGTCGCCAGCACACGGCTCGGCAAAGGTCTGGATGCCGCGAAGGTACGGGATCAGCGGCAGCACCGCCGCCCGTGGCGTCGGGTAGAAATCAGCCTCACGGCGCTCGAAGTTGGATCGCTTGCCCATCAGCCGGCCACCAGGGTCAGTGATGTCAGCGGTTCACAAGTTGCGAGCGTCAGCATTGTCCCTTGTGCGCGTGGGGCTTCGGAAGTTCCGGCCGGGAGTGTCGCTTCGGTCAGTGAGGAACCGCTAAATGTGCCGCTTGTGGCGCTTTGCGAGGAATGCGAAACGCAAGAAACGCTGCAATATCAATGCTGTAACCGCTTGTGTCGCTTGTTCCGCTTTCCAGAGCCAAGTCGCGCGGCGGAGGCGGGCAGAGAGCGCGGCGGCCACCCCCTCTCTTTTCCCTTTTTATTTTATTTATTCTTCTAAAAGAGAAACAAGTGACACAAATACAAGAAGTGCCTGCGGCGCAACGGTTTTCGTGTGTTCCGCTTACCGACACAAGGCGACACAAGCGGAACATTTCCTCCGGCGGTTCAGAACGGGGGAGCATGGTCGTCCTCCTCCACCTCCTCCTCGTCGGATTCCTCGGCGCGCCACTCCGTGATCTCCGGGTTCCGCCACTTCCAGTCGGGGTAACGCTTTTCCCATGCGGCTCGGCACTCCTCCAGCGGAGGAAACGTCCAGCCCCGCCGGCGCAGTACCCTCCTGGTATTGTCGCAGCCCATCTCTCTCAGATGAGCCCCGAGGCGGTGATCGTTGGTGTAATTCTTGAGACGGGGCTCGAGCTGCCTTGCCTGATCGTAAATTCCGAGCTGGGTGACGTGCCGGATCTGGGAGGTCGTGCCGCCGTAGCCGGACTTGGTTCTCGATCTCGATCTGGCGCTGATAACTGTTGCTGACCGCCCGGTGCGGCTCCTTTGGATCGGCTCCCCACAAGGTGCCGGTCTCCAGAAGCTCGCACCACCACGCCTCAAGCGGCGGCAGGCTGTGATTTCGCTGCTGCCTCAGCTCCTCCGTCTGCGGCACCTTGCGGACGTTGAAATCCGCAAGATCGACCTCGTGCAGCAGGTGGTAGAGCAGCGCCTCATATCCACCATCTGTCGAGTTCTGCCTTGCAGGCCGGCAAAGTATGTGAAGTCCTGTTTGCGCGCGGCCGACACGGTTGGGATAAAGAAGCGTCGCGCCGTCCCGCTGACCGGCAGGAAGTGGTCGGCGTTACTGGTGATCGACAGGTTGAGATAGCTGTCGGCCTTGTAGAGGCCGCAGCCCTTCGGTTCGATTGTCAGCGTTGGTTCGGTGATCAGCCCGAACAGGGCGTTGCGATGTTCGGGGTTGCCGACGAACAGGGCTTCATCGGCCGTCAATCGCAACAGCGTTTCCAGATGCGGATTGAAGTTTCCGATGATGTGCTTCGGATTGGTGACCTGCATGGCGTGGTTGCCGAGCAGCCGCCCCATCGTCGCTTCGTAGAAGCCCTTGCCGCAGCCCTCTTCTTTCGTCTGCAGGCCGAGCGCTATCTCGCTGCGGATGCGCTTCTGGAAGATGGTCGCTTCGCGCTTTCGCAGATAATCGAAGTGCGCTTCGTTGCCGCTGCAGATGATATCGCGCATGAAATCGAGGAATTTCTGGCAACCCGCGGCGCCGCTGGTGCCGTCTGGCTTGATCGCCTTCACTCCGAAGCCGCGAAACAGGTTCAGTCGATTGCCGACATCCCCGTTGTGCTGCGGCATGAACGCCATGCCTCCATCGTACTGCCGGCGCTCCGGACTGCCGATCCAATAGGTGCCCATGGGGGTGCTTTTCAGGTTCGCCTTTCTCGTCCCGCCAGCTGTGGCGATACTTGTCGTTGAGCGACTTGAAGTCGGCGATTGTCTGCGTCATCACGATGGTTTCGCGGCCGGGAAACTCCTCCAGTTCGCCGAATGTCACGACGCGGGTCTTGCCGCCGATTGGCAGTACCGCGTGCATCTTGTTCAAGCGCTCCACATCGCTTTCGCTGCTCTCTCATCGAACTTCTGCCGGAGACGTTCGATCTCCTTCCGAAGGTCTGTCTTGCGCCCTGCGTAACGCTCGCCGATGCCGTTTGGATGTCTTCGAATAGCGCCTGCACCGCGTCATTCGACCATCCGCGCCGGAAGAGTTTGAATATGACCGACGCGGCAGTTCTGGACCGATCCTCGCCGGGATATGCGGGGGCTGCGATCAGCTTTTTCAGGTCAGCGGGAAGGTCGTCGAACGTCTCTGTCGAGCTTCCCTGTCGTGCCGCTGGATCGATGACCGGACGACGACCCGCTGTTTGTTTTGCGCAAAGCCTGTAACGGCCTGCCACAGGGTTTCCGGATCAACTGTTTCGCCGGTCCATGCTGATTTGATCGTCACCAGTTGGGGTGTCTTGGGTCGTCCGCGCCCAAGCTTCTTGGCTGACGGCCAGTTGAGTGTGCCCGGGATGCGCCACAGGTGCGAAACGTCTTTTGTCCCGCTGTCTCCGCCGATGGCGTCGCTTAACGCCACGGCTATGGGCTTTGCGTCTGACGGCGACAATGCACGCCCAAGCGGATACACCGCATGGAAGTTGTTTGCAGATGTCTCGACGACATACGGCGGCTGCAGCGGGAGTCCGTCCAGGCCGACGGCTTTTTTACCCTTATCGGAATCGAGGTCGCCGACCAGGGCCAGAACGGCGCGGACGTCCGCTTCTCCGCCTGCGGCCCCGGGCGGCAAATCCTTACGAAAGATCGCATAAGACGCGTAGATGTTGAGGTCTGGATGAGTTGACCAGCCGATGATGGCGTCTGCCATGTGATCGACGTCGCCAATCGCAAACCTTTCGGTGTGCGTTTTGTTATTTGCATCGATCCTGGTGAAGGCAAGAATGCCTTCAACGCCAGCACCTTTTGCGAGAGTGTGCAGCAGTTCAACGTGCGACCTGATCGCTGCGTGGTCGGGAGCGGGTATGGCTGTTGCGCCGTCCTGGTTGGGTTTTGTCTTGCGTATTCATGACCGAAGCCCCGCGGCCTTGCGCATCTGCGCCTCGATTTCCCGACCTGTACGGCGTTGCCACTGCCTCGAAGATCGCTTCGGCCGTGGCCTCGCAGACGTCTATCTCCTGGCCTTCTGACGCCGGCAGGAGCAGGCGTATCCGGAAGCCCGGCGCGATGTTGCGGACGACCGTTAAGGCCTTGAAGCCGGGCGGGATCGTCATCCGTTTGCCGCCGGCGATTTCCGCCTGCTCGATCTCGGCCGGCACGAGCGTTCTGCGGCCACGGTTCGGCTTGTCATCGCGAACGATGCCGGCAAAGTCGATGTCGGGAAGACCGGGCTTGAAGCCCGCATTGATAATCGCTATTTCAGTCATCTCCCTTGTTTCCGTTAAAGGCCGCGACTTGCACTCGCGGACGTGAAATCAAAACGGCAGCTCCACCACGGGCTGCCGTTACGTTTTACGCTGCCGATAATTCAGACGTTGAGGCGACAACCCGCGTGAGCCGCTTTGCAGCCCAAGCGTCCAGCTGGTCGATTGGGTAGAGCCGGCGCTGGCCGCTTTTCTGAAATCCGGGGCCGCCGCCTCGCCACGCCCACTGCTTGAGCGTGGATTTCGCAACCGGGATGCCGTGCCGCGTCAGTAAATACTTTGCCGCATCCGCGGCGTTCAAACGTGGCAGGTTTGAAATGGTATCGGTCATCGTGTTCTCCGCAAGTCAATCAGTGACGACTTGCGGCGAACTTAGCGACGTGAAGTCACCTCGGGAATTGGTGGGAAGCAATAGGACCCGTAAGGAAAATTCCGCCTTTGAATTTATCTTACCGTTCAAAGCCTAAGATCTCGCGGTCCGCTATGCTTCAACACTGCTTTTGCTTGCTGCCTCACTCGCTGTTCGTGCGTTCGGGGTTGACGCGGCCCGGTCGACTTACCGCTCAGCTTGATGATCTTGTAGTCGCCGCGTCGCTCGTGAAAACGTGCTCTACGCGCCGCGCAGTTCACGAATTGCTCATCGAGACTTTCTTCGGGCAATTCATTCAGCGCAAATTCCAAACATTCCGTTATCCAGATCACGCCACGCCTGCGGAATACTGCGCTTACCTGGCTTCGTGCCGGTTCGGCGGCCCTTGGGGCGCCCCCGGGGCGGCAAGCCCAGCAATGCCCTTGCTATCTGATTTCGCCCAGCGTCGACGCTCTTCTTCATGTTGCCGCCCTCAACGGGACGACAACCTCCCCGGCCTCGCCAGTCATCGCCCGCCATATCGCGAGCGATATGCGATCTGCCGCTGCGACCAATACCGGGTCCGGCTTGTAGATGTACCCTTCCGTCGTCCCGCGTGCGGCATGGCCGAGCAATGCGCCAATCGTTGGCTGCGAATAGCCGAGATCATCCGCCATGCCAGCAAAGGCATGGCGGAGCCCGTGCGGCGTCAGTCCGGCCAGTCCGTCACCCCTAACGATACGATCCCAAGCAGTGGGAAGCCCGCCGTAAGGCTTGCGGTCGTCGCGCGGAGAGGGGAACACATAGGACGTTGCACTGTTGTGCGACACCCTCAGCAGCTCCAATGCCACCGACCCAATCGGGCGCACCGATGCCCCGGTTTTGGTATTGCCTAATCGCAAGCAGGAGCTGGCCGCGTCGACCTCAGTCCGGCGCAACGCCTCGACCTCGCCCCGGCGGCAGCCGGTGAGCGCCAGCACCCGAATGGCCTGCACAGCCTGTCGGGGTTCGCCGCACGCCTCAGCAGCCTCTAGCGCGAGCCCCAGCGCCCGATATTGCTCGACCGATAGTCGTACCTTCCGCCGACCGCCCGCCGGCCTCACAACGCCTGCCGCCGGATTGTCCGGCCGATACCCGCGCTCGCGCGCATATGTCAGGATGCCACCGAGAAGGCCCATGGTCCGGGTCGCTGTACCGGGGCCACCCTTCACGATTGCCCGCCCGCGAAGCTTGGTCTTGATGTTGACGGCCGTCTTGCCGCCGATCACGTCATCCCGAAACGAAACGATATCCCCGGCCCGCAAGTCCTTCACGGTGCGATGACCGAGCAATGGCTTGATGTGCCGCTCGATCCGACCTGCATCGGTCGCGAGGGTGGACGCCCGCTTGGCTCTGCCCCGGCGCGTCAACACCTGACCAGCCTTGGCCTTGGCTAAGTATTCGTCGCACAGCTCGGCAACCGTCATCGCCTGCCGATCTGCCACGCGCTGCTCGGCAGGATCATCGCCGGCCGCCACGGTCCCCAGCAGCACCCTCGCACGTTTCCGGGCTTCCTCCGGTGTCAGCACGCCATACCGGCCAATAGCGAGCCGCCGTGAGCGCCCGTGCTTGTTCCGGTACTGAATGACGAAGGTCCGAACGCCGGACGGCTTCAGACGAAGCCCTAAGCCCGGCAGCTCGTCATCCCAGCGGAAAAGATCGCTGCCGGAATTCGGCTTCAGCTTGTCGATCGCCGCCTTGGTCAATTTCATCGGGTAAGCACCGGGTAAGCAGGATAGGTCGCTTTCGCGCTACCGCACGCTGCCTAGCGCGCCAGCAAGATACCCCGCTTTTCCTTGATTTTAAAGGATTGTCGCCACCCGTCGCCACTTATCCCCACTTTTACCGCTGCCCTCCGAAGGCAGAGGTCACAGGTTCGAATCCTGTCGGGCGCGCCAGTGTTTTCATCCACCCTGTCGTTTCTTTGGTCCGCGGCGACTGTCCGCAGAATGTCCGCGTAATCTGCGCGGCGCACGTTCTCAGCGACCCTTGGAGAACGCGGTGGGGCGTACTCCAATTCGTCGAGGCGGTACGCCGGCGAAGCGTTCTGGTGGCAATAGGTGTATCCGGCTCATGAAAACTCTCGCGATACGGGATGTCGGTTGCTATCGCGATTGACCGGCAGACGCAGTCGTTGGCGCGGCCTTTGCAGCCCGCTGCGGCTCGACCGCCGTCGTTAATGACAACCCTCATTGTGCCGCCCAGGTGGGCACCGGCCGCCGGGGCCGCGTGCGCCGCGCGAGTATCTCGTGAACCCAACTCGCTGTGACGAAATTGTGTGATCGTCGTCACATTCTGAAGAGCGCCGGTGTGGTGTCGTCCCGGTACCGACGATGGGTCGGTGAATGCAGAGGCGGATCAGCCGGGACGAGCTTCGGCATCATGTTGGCCGGTGCGGAGACCTGCGCGGGCTCGCAGAGCCGCCGCCGGACGCCGTTGAGCCAATGTGGCCGTACCGGCGATGAGATGGTCCGTTCCCCGGTTTGATGGAGCAAGATCATGAGCAAGACCAACGACGCTGCAACGAGCGAGCAAGTGCGCGAGCCATCACGTGAATTGACCGATTGTGAACTCGCACAGGTATCGGGGGGGATAATCGCCGTCTTGATCGGCCTCAGCGCCCCATACGAGCCGCCGCCGCCACCGAAACTCAGCCTGGGCTCGGTCTGACGGGGATAGCAGGTGCACGTTTTGCGCCTGCTCAATTCCCCTCATTGCGCCCAACCGACCACCGGAGAAAGTCGTTGAACACGAACAGCGAACTGCGTGATTTGGATGACGAGGAATTGGATGCCGTCGAAGGCGGGCTGCACTGCGCCGCCGGCGCACATTTGACTAATGCTACCTTAGACGTCCGGAGCGGGACGACGGCCAACTGGTTAGACTTGGTGCTGATCGCCGTTGGCCTCTAGACGCCCGTCATCCGCGGACGTTCCCGCGCGGCGGCCAATCAGTTCGCGGCAACCTCTTGTCGGAAATTCAGATCCATAAGCCGCACTAGCGTTGGGCTTGGCTTTCAGGACGCGCCGAGGCGCCATTTGGGCCAACCTCGGGAGCGCAATCCTTCAGTGTTATCAACGCGCCGGTGATTGTGGTGCCCAGACGCGCCAGCGCCTCGTCCGTAAGCATCGATCGCGCGCTTCCGATCCGATCGATGCTGCCCTTGAGCACAGTCAGCGCATCCTTCAGCCGAGCGATCTCGGATTGGAGGATCGGGTGGTCTCGCTCCTTGATCTCCTCGAGGGTCTTGCCGAGCGCGCGGACCTCCCCGGCAAGGTTTCTGACATTCGCCAGCACCTCTCTCGATGGCAGATCGACTTTCGACAAGACGGCCTCGGTCATCGTCGCGACGATGCTCTCGGCAAAATGCTCGATGCGGACGATTGCGAGGAGTACAAGAATGGCGGCCACGATCACCAGGATCGTCGTGGCATTGATCAGCGCCAGCAGGAATTGGCCGGGGAGTTTGCGCACCCGCGCGGAAATCCCATCACGACTGGGCTCGACCATGGTTGCCTCCGCATTCCCTCCACAGCCGGGCTCGCTCGCAGAAATTCTGCGTCGACAATGATCGAGGGACGGCGCCGCGGGCGGCAGTAATTTCCGGCCTCAGCCGAACGGCTCGAGCGAGCGAACACACAGCAGGCGCGCGGTGTGCCTGCTCTGGCAAACTTCAGTATCTTGCCAATCCCTTGCTTGCTGCGGAGCAAACGGGACGACTACTGCCCTGTGGCCGTCGTGCCGCGCCGCTGCTGACGACGCTCGGTGCGACCTGTACGCCGCTCTTGACGACGCTCCGTACGACCTGTGCGTCGCTCCTGACGCCGCTCCATTCCGGCCGTCTGGGCCTCCGCATCTGACACCATCAACACGGTGGTCGGCACTGCGACGCCCATCGCGATGGCTAGCCCCAATAGGGAACACGCCCTTCGACGCGAGATCATCCCCGAATTGATTTCTTCACTCATGGCCGCACCTCCCGTTTCCTTCATCTTCTCAACTTATCCGCACACTTTTAGAGGTCGAGGCGCGCCCTTTGTTGATGCAGATCAAGAAATCGAACTTGCTGTAGTCTTTATTGCAAAGTTGGGGGGAACCAGTTGCGCCAAACGCCTATCCTCCTTTTCCTGTTTCCTGATGCGGTATCGGATCACTGCTCGTTCCGCCCAACTGTGGAGACGTCGTGGTGTCTTGCCCATGAGCAGGGTGGCCGGCGGACGCATGTTCAGGTCGGTAATGTGGTGGCGCGAGCCTCACGACCCCGGGGCGTGAAGCCCACCGACCTGCCGGTCCAGCAGGCCGTGAAGGTGGAGCTGGTCGTCAACCTCAACAGCGCCAAGACGCTCGGCATCACGGTCCCCAGGTCCCTCCTGTTGCGCGCCGACGAGGTGATCGAATGAACAGGCGCACCCTCATCAGTCCGCCGTCCAGCGGCTTCGGCGGCCCGGCCCGTGCCGTCCTGCTCTAGCCCTCGCACGCCTACTCGTACGAGGCAAACTGATCGGCGCGCCATTTCAGCGCTGCCGCCATCCCCTGCTCGCGGCGGATGGTGTCGAACTGCTCGGCTTCCGCAGAGCCGATCGAATCCATCAGCGCGCAGGCTTCCGCGCCGTATTGAATGGCGCTGCGCAGCCCCATCGTCTCGAACGCATGATTGATCGATCGCTTGTTCCATTGCAGGCATTCGAGGGATACGCGCGACATCCGCCTGGCGAGCTTCGTCACTTCCGCCTGCAGGGCGGCCTTCGGGTGGACCGCGTCGACCAGGCCCAGGCGAAACGCTTCGTCGGCCGGGATGGTGTCGCCCGTATAGATCAGCCGTCGCGACCGCTGGCCGATCAGCCACGGCATGATCATGGTGGCGATGCCGTTGGAAAAGCGCGCCTCCAGGGCGGCAAACGTGGAGCCCTCGGAGCAGAAGCGCATGTCGCAGCACATGGCGAACTCGAGCGCGCCGGCCAGGCAGAAGCCGTCGATCATGGCGATGACGGGCTTGCTGCAGTCCCAGACCGCGTAGGTGAACTGGATGTCCTTCTGCATGCGGGTGCGCCATTGCGCGACCGTGCGCTTCGGCTTCTCGGCCGATTCCTTGATGTCGTAGCCCGAGGAGAACGCCTTGCCGCCCGCGCCGGTCACGATGAGGACCCGCACGGCGGGATCCGCGTCGGCCTGCGCCACCGCCTGCATGATTTCATCGACGAGCCCCACGCTGAGGGCATTGTGGCGCTGCGGGCGATTGAGCGTGATCGTGGCGACGCGATCGTCGACCGCATAGATCAGATTCTGGTAGGTCATGCCTCGCCCTCCGTTCGAACATCGCCGTGCTGCTCGAGCACGAGGTCGACGCCCTTCGCCCCGTTGCGGCCGACGATCAAGGGGTTGATCTCGAGCGCCGCCAGTTGCTCCGCCTGCGCGGCTGCGAATCGCGAGAACGCCGCGATGGCGGCGGCCGCCGCATCGATGTCGCAGGCCGGCTTGCCGCGCACGCCTTCCAGAAGCCTGCCGGCGGCGGTTTCATACAGCATGGCCCGCGCCTCGGCCGCATCGACCGGTCCGAGGCGCACGCTGGCCTGATTGGCGATCTCCACCAGGACGCCGCCGGGCCCCAGGATCACGAAGCTGCCGAAATGCTTTTCGTTGCGAACTCCGATGATGATCTCGACGCCATCGTCCGCCATCTCCTGCACCACGATCTCGCCCGGCGAATTCGGCCTGGAATGCGTCGCCAGGCCGTGGGCAAGCTCAGCGAAGGCGCGCTCGACATCACGCGCGCTCGCGAGGCCGAGGCGCACGAGCCCGAGCTCGCTCTTGTGAGGTAGATGCGGCGCCACGCCCTTCATGACGACCGGATAGCCGAACGTTCCGGCAACCGCGACCGCATCGGCCGCGCTCGCCACGGCTTGCGCGCGAACCATGGCGACGCCGGCCTTGCCGAGGAGCTGGAAACATTCCGGCTCGCTCGCCGGCAGCGGCGCGGCGCGCATGGGAGAAGGCGGAAGCCCGCTCGTGCCCGCAGACTGCAGCGCATTGGCATTCCGGATCGCCGCGAGCGCGGGCCGCATGCCCGACAGGTAGGCGATGTTCGCGCCGTCGAGGATCGCCCGCACCTCCGCATTCACGCCCGAGCCGGACGTGTTGTTGAAGAAGACGAGCCGCTTGTCGGTCTTCGCCTCCGCGCAAGCCTGCGCCATGACGCACGCATAGGGCACGTCGCCGCCGCCCCGGCCGGGCGCGTCCACCGAGAACGCGATCAGGTTGACGGCCGGATCCGCGAGCAGCGCGTCGAGCACGATGCGAAAGCGATCCGCCGCAAAGCCCAAGCCCCAGGCGTCGACCGGATTGCCGATGCCGGAATAGGGCGGATAGGCGGGCCGCAGCGCGGCCAGCGTTTCGGCGGCAAGCGGCGGAAATTTCACGCCGAGCTCGCCGCCCAGGTCCGCGATCAGGGCCGCTTCCCCGCCCGACAGCGTCACCGCGACGTTGCTGCCGGGCGGCAAGGCGGCCGTGCTCTTGGACAGGAGAACGGCCGTCTCGAGCATCTCGTCGAGGTCATGGACGCGGATGATGTTCAGCGCCTTGAAATACGCATCGTAGAGACGGTCCTCACCGGCGAGACTGCCGGTGTGCGCCTTGACCAGCGCACGGCCTTCGGCGCTCGACCCCAGCTTGAGCGCAACGATCCGCTTTCCCCGGCGGGCAGCCTCGAGCGACGCTTCGCCGAAGCGCTTCGCGTCCCGGATCGTCTCGAGAAACAGCAGGATGATCTTGACGTGGTCGTCCTTGGCCATTTCCGCCAGGTAGTCGGCGACGGTGAGCACCGCCTCGTTGCCGGCGGTCACCAGGTAGGCGAAGCCGACGTCCCGCTCGTCCTCGGCGAGGATCAGCGCAATCGATCCGCTTTGCGAGATGACGCCCAGCGACCCCGGCGCGATGACTTTCATGTAGCGCGGCGACCACATCGCGACGCGGTCGTGAACGTTCATCATCCCGAGGTTGTTCGGCCCGCAGATGGCGATGCCGTACTGGGCGGCGATGGATTTCGACGCGGCGCTGGAGCGCTGCGCCTTCGGCGTCTCCGTCCGCATAGCCGTTTGCGTTGATGAACAGCGCCCGAATGCCGCGTCGTCCCGCTTCCTCCACCAGATCGGGGCCGCCCGCGGCCGGGACGGCGAGAAAGGCGGCGTCGACCGGCTCGGGAAGCGCCGACAAGGACGCATAGCATTTCAGATCGCCGATGTGCTCGTAGCGCGGGTTGACCGGATAGAGCGGCCCGCGAAACCCGAACTTGCGCAGGTTGTTCAACACCCGCGTACCGATCGCCTCGGGGCGCTCGGATGCTCCCACGACCGCAATGGATTTCGGGTTCAGGATCTTGTCGACCGGCACGCGCATGCGTGATCCTTTGCGGTACGGCACATGCCCCGGCGCACGGCGAGCCGGGACAAGACAGGCATCGGGTTACTCGGGGACAATGCCGACCTTCGCGGCGATCTGCCTGTACTCGGCGATCTCCTGGCGAATCCGCTGGCCGAATTCAGCGGGCGTGCCACCGCCAGGCTCCGTGCTGCTCTTGTTGAGCGCGTCCTGCAGCTCGGGCAGCTTGAGCGCCGCCAGCGCCTCCCGGTTGAGGCGATCGATGATCGGCTTCGGCGTCTCCGCCGGCGCCAGCAGGCCGATCCAGCTGCTGACGTAAAAGTTCGCAAGACCGGCTTCGGCCAGGGTCGGGATGTCGGGAGCGCCGGCCAGCCGATCCGGCCCGGCCACGGCGATCGCCTTCAGTTTTCCCGACTTGATCAGCCCGAGGGTCGTGCTCGGCGAGTCGAACGTATAGTGGACGTGTCCTCCCATGATGGCGGTGAGCGACGGCCCGCTTCCCCGGTAGGGCACATGCACGACATCGAGACCCAATGCGGCCTTCAAGCGTTCGCCGTTGATGTGGTTCAGCGTGTTGTTGCCGAACGACGAGTAGCTGACCTTTCCGGGGTTGGCTTTCACATGAGCCACCAGCTCGGACAGCGTGCTCGGCGGGAAGCTCGGCGAAGCGACGAGAATCTGCGACCATTTGCCGAACATCACCACCGGCGCCAGGTTCTTGTCCGGATCATAGGGCAGCGACTTGACCGTCGCCGGCGCGATGGAAATCTCCGAGATCGCCGCGACATAGAGCGTATGGCCGTCGGGTTCCGCCTGAACAACCGCGCTCGCCCCGATGGTGCCGCCCGCGCCAGGCCGGTTTTCCACGATGATGGGCTGCCCGAGCCCTTTCGCCATGTGCTCGGCGAAAAGCCGCGCCGAGATGTCGGCGCCACCCCCGGGCGGATAGCCGACGACGAATCTGATCGGCTTCGACGGCCAGGACTGCGCATCCGCCGCCGTTGGACCGAGAGCAAACGCCAGGCCGACGGCAGCAGCCATCGGCAACACCAGCCGGAATGCATTTGACCACATATCATCTACATGACGCGGCCGCCGGGACTTTTCGCCGTTATTCTCAGTATACTGATTGACTGTGCTCAACGGGACCTCCGTTCACGAAGCGCTCTGGATTTAGCGGCAGTATCGTCCCGACCGATCTCACTCTAGGAACGGGAAGAATCCGAGTCAAGACTTCCAAATAATAGAGTTCCGCCATCCGGCGCACGCTACTTGTGTCGGAACACGCCGAGGAAGCGGTCGATGTCGTCCTCGTCGTTGTAGACGTGCGGGCTGATCCGCATGCGGCCGATGCGCGGGGCGACGTAGACCTGCTCCGCTGCCAGCCGCTCGATCAGCCGTTCCGGCATGCCGCCGGGAAAGCCCAGGCTCAGGATGTGCGGCGCGCGCAGCGCGGCATCCGGGACGACGACGCCCGCATCGCGCAACCCCTCGGCCAGCCGCCCGGTCAGGAAGCGCAGCCGTTCGGCGACGGCCTCGCTGCCCCATTGCGCGAGCAGCTCCATCCCGATCGAGGCCATCTCCAGCGAGACGAAATGATCGCGCTCGCCCATGTCGAAGCGGCGGGCGCTGGCGACGAAGGCGAGGTCGCCGAAATAGGGCGCCCGCTCGGACGAGATGACGCGGCGGCCGTAGCTCGTCTGCTCGAGCGGCACGCCGTCCTGGCGGCGTTTTGCCACGTAGAGGAAGGCGCGGCCGTATGGGCCCACCAGCCACTTGTAGGTCGGGAAGACGAGAAAGTCCGGATCGAGCGTGCGCACGTCGATCCGGATCACGCCGGCCGCATGGGTCGCATCGACCACGAGCGCCGCGCCGTGCCGGCGCAGCGCGGCGGCGACGCGATCCATGTCGACCATCCCGCCGTCCGACCAGTGCACCGAGGAGATCGACGCGAGCGCGAGCGGGGACGCGCCCTGCCGATCGATGGCGGCGAGGACGGCGGCGGTCCAGTCGCCGTCGCGGGGCTGCGGCACGACCTCGACGGTGAACGCGCCGGCGGGGGCGCGCGTGATCCATTCGAGCACGGCCGACGAGTGGTCGTCCGCCAGCACCAGCACGCGCGCGCCGGCATCGACCGGCAGCACCTTGGCGGCGGCGGCGACGCCGTAGCTCACCGACGAGATCAGCGCGACGTCCTCGGGCGCAGCGTTGATCAGGCGTGCCGCCGCCCGGCGCGCGCGCTCATGCTGCGTGGCGGCAAATCCCGCCTCGATCAGCCACGGCCGGCCCTTGCGGGCGACGCCGATGCGCCCCGCTTCCTGCGCGGCAATCGGCAACGGGCTCCACGAGGCGGCGTTGAGGAAGCAGACGTCGCGTGGAATGTCGAACAGCGCGCGTTGCGAGGGGAGCATGGGGTGGGTCTCGTGAATAATCACGATCCGAGCGCTCGCATCCGTACACGGGCCGGCTCGATGACCGAGAAGGAACCGGCCCAATCATCGCGCGCAGTAATCAACGCGGCGAGCTTCCGTCCCGCATCGCCGGGCTGCGGCATGGGTATGCGCAGCAAGATCACGCCGCACTCAGGCGGTAGAGATGATCCTCTCGCCAACTCACCGAAGTCCTTGTCGAAGGTCAGCAGAATCCCTCCTCTTGCGCTGCCCATGCCAGCACATCCGGATCGGTTGTACCCGGCGCCGCCGTCCTTATCCAAACAACATCGTGACCAGCTGCCATAAGAGCTGTAACCGCCGCACCGGGGAAATTATCGTTTGCGAGAAAGCGCATATCAGGCTGCGCTCGGAAATACTTTCTCCGAGCTCAGCGAATCGCGCGCATACGCAAGGCATGCGATGATGTCGTCGTGTTTAAGACCCGGATAATTTTCCAGGATGGCGGCTTCATCCCATCCGTCCGCCATCAGGCCGATCACGAATTCGACAGAAAGCCGAGTCCCGCGAATGACGGGTCTGCCAGCAAGCACGTCTGGATCGAGTGTAATGCGAGGATGGTCGATCATGGTCGATTGGCCAATGCGTCATTTTCGATGCTGACAATACTCGAATCGCGTACGCGACGCGATGGCAGAATTGCGGCTGACCGCAACGCTATCACAACCCCGCCAGTCGCCCGGCGATCGGCGGCGGCGCCCAGTCCGCCTTCAGGCCGAGGTCGGCGAGGATCACCTGGGCGGCGTTGTAGCCAGGCAGGCCGGTGATGTTGCCGCCTGGATGGCTGCTCGAGCCGCATAGATAGAGGCCCGGGACGTGCGCCCGATAGGTGCCGGCGCCGGGGAACGGGCGGTGGAATCCGATCTGGTCGTTGGTGAAGGCGCCGACCAGGAGGTCGCCTTCGCGCATGTTGGGCAGCGAGCGCTCGGTATCGAGCGGCGAGCGGGTGAATTGGTCGATCACCGCATCGGCGAGATTCGGCGCGTGGCGCTGCCACAGTTCCAGCATCGCACGGCCGTGCGCGTCGCGCGCCGCGTCCCAGTTGGCCGGATCGCCATGCAGGCGATACGGCAGCTTCTCCCACATGAAGGCGGTGTGGCGGCCGGCCGGCGCCTGCGACGGGTCGAACAGCGTCGGACAAGCGCCCCACATCACGGTCGGCGGCATGGTGCCGGCCTCGTGATGGCGCACGATGTCGGCGAACTGGTCGACATGGTCGAGGCCGAGAATAACCATGAAGGCCCGCGCCAGGTCCGGCCGTGACGCCGCGGCGGTGTAGCGCGGCGGCTCGCGCAGACAGAGGTTGAGGGCGAACAGCGGGGCCAGGAGGTTGTACTGAAACGCCTCGACCCGGGCGCGGACCTCGCGCGGCACGAGGTCGGCGTCGAGCAGGTCCAGAAAGGTCTGGTGCGGATTGAGCGAGGAGGCGACGAAGTGGCGCGCGCCGATCGTCTCGCCGCTCTCGGTCTCGACGCCGACGGCGCGTCCGCGCTCCACCAGGATGCGCTTCGGCTCGCTCATGAGGCGGATCTCGCCGCCGCTCGCACGCACCGCCGCCGTCAGCGCACGGGCAAGCGCCGCCGAGCCGCCGCGCGACATCTGCGCCTTGGCGGGGCTCGCCAGCAGCGCCGCAATGTGATGGCCGAAGCCGCGCACGCGCAGGTCGACCTCGCGCAGGCCGTTGAAGAACAGGAGCCCCGCCTGCACGGTCGGATGCTCGAATTCCTGCCGCACGAACTCGAGCGGCGACAGCGCGCTGACGGCGAGCAGCCGGCGCCCGGCGGCGCTGCGTTCCAGGAGGGCGCGCCGCTCGGCGGGCGGCAGCGGCGGCGAGCGGCTTTCCGGGATCAGGATGTTTTCCACGATCGGCACGAACTCGTCGTGCCAGCGCACGCAGCGTCGCGGCGTCGCGGGTGCTGAACTCGGCGAACGACGCGATGGTGCGCGCGATGTCGGTCCACCAGGCGAGCGCGCGGCCGTCGCCGGTCAGCAGCGCGACGTTGAGCTCCGGCTCGATGTAGCGGGCGCCATGGCGCTCGAGCTCGAGGTCGGCGTACCACGGCATCATCGTAATGGCGCGCTGGAAGAAGGCGTGCGTGTTGTGCAGGAAGCCCGGATGCCGCGGGTCCTCGAGCGTGGCGAGGCCGCCGCCGGCGATGTCCTTGCGCTCGAGCGCCAGCACCTTGAGGCCCGCCTTGCCAAGGTAGGCCTGCAGGATCAGACCATTGTGCCCGGCGCCGAGAATGATTCCGTCGTAGGTTACGTCCATCGCGTGTTCAGCCTGTAGGGTGGGCAAAGGTGCGCCGTTCGGCTTTCCGCGTGGGCAAAATCGCCGGCGCGCCGTGCCCACGCGAAAATCAAGAGCAAGCGATTTTGCCCACCTACGAACCTCCTACTCCATTCCCAACAGTCGATAGATGCGGCGGGTGTATTCGCCGAACGCCTCGTGTGTCTTCATGTCGAGGGTGCGCGGATGCGCCAGCTCGACGCGGAAATTGTCGGCCATGCGCGCCGGGCCGGCGGTGAGCACGATGACGCGCGTGCCGAGGAACACCGCCTCGCTGATCCCGTGGGTCACGAACACGATGGTCTTGCCCGCATCGCGCCAGATGCGCAGCAGCTCGAGGTTCATCTTCTCGCGCGTGAGCGCATCGAGCGCGCCGAACGGCTCATCCATCAGGATCAGCTTGGGATCGTGGATCAGCGCCCGGGCGATTGCGGCGCGCTGCTGCATGCCGCCGGAGAGCTCGTAGGGGTACTTGTCCTCGAAGCCCGCGAGGCCGACGAGCGCCAGAAGATCGCGGGCGCGGGCGCGGCTCCCGGTCATCGGCAGGCCGAGGATCTCGGCGGGCAGCAGCACGTTGTCGAGGATGCGGCGCCACTTGAGCAGCAGCGGCTGCTGGAACACCATGCCGATGTCGCGCGCGGGGTCGAACGGCTGCGCCGTGGAGCCGATGCGCAAGGTGCCGGCATCGTGCGGATGCAGCCCGGCGAGCACCTTAAGCAAGGTGGTCTTGCCGCAGCCGGACGGGCCGACCAGCGAGACCAGCTCGCCCGCCTCGACGTCGAACGTCGCCTCGGAGACGGCGAGGAACTCAGGCCCGCGGCTGCGGTAGACCTTGCGCACGCCGGCGAGATGGATGAACGGTTCCGTCATGGGCTACTGGATGCGCGCATCGCGCACGACGAGCGCCCGCTCGAGGCCGAGCACCAGGCCGTACAGGATCACGCCGATGATGGTGATCAGGATCACCGCCATGAACATGGCTGCGGTGTCGAGCGTCACCTGCACCTGCAGCATCAGGTAGCCGAGCCCGCGGTCGGAGCCGAGGAACTCGCCGACGATCGCGCCGGCCACCGCGAGGATCGCCGCCACCTTCATGCCGGAGAAGATGTAGGGCAGCGCGCCGGGCAGCTGGATCTTGACGAACAGCTGCCAGCGCGAGGCTTTGAGCGTGCGCACCAGGTCGAGCAGGTCGGGCTCGACCTCGCGCAGCCCGCGCGCCGTGGTCAGCACGATGGGAAAGAAGCAGATGGCGAACGCCATCATGATGTTGGGGCCGATGCCGTACTTGAACCAGACGATGATCAGCGGGCCGAGCGCGACCTTGGGGATCATGTTGAGGCTGACGAGGATCGGCATCGCCACCATCTCCAGGAGGCGCGACCAGGAGAAGATGAGCGCGATGGCGATGCCGATGACCACCGCCAGGAGATAGCCGCCGAAGATCTCGGCCGCCGTCACCAGGATGTTCTCGACCCAGCGATAGTTCGGCACCAGCAGGGCACGCACCGTGTCGTAGGGCGAGGGCATCACGAACTTGGGCACCTCGCCGAGCACGACGAAATAGTGCCACGCCACGATCAGCAGGAGGTGGCTGAGCACGGCAAGGCCGTAACGCTGGATCTGCTCGCTATTTCCAACCACGTCGTCACCTCATGAGAGCCACCGGGAGAGGTTCGCCCGGACGAAGTCGTCGTCGTTCAGATGCGGATAGCTGGCGCAGACGCGGTCGATCTCCGCGGCCTGGCCGGGACCGAGCGTCTCGTGCGGATCAAGGCACCAGATCCCTTCGAGCAGGCCCTGGCGGCGCAGGATCTCGTGGCAGCCGGCGATGACGCCGTGGAAATCGTTGGCGACGTCGAAGATCGCCGCGTTGCAATCGGTGACCTGGGCATCGAGCGCGAGCAGGTCGGGCGGGACCGTGCCAGCCTCGATCGCCGCGTGGATGCGCACGAGCAGCTCGACGGCGCGCCGCACCCACACGCTCCAGTGGCCGAGCAGGCCGCCCCTGATCCGCACGGTGTGCGGCGTCCCATCGACCGCCCCGGTGAACGGCGTCACGAGATCGAGGACGATGTGATCGTCGTTGCCGGTATAGAGCATGACGCGCTCCTGCGCGCCGGCGGCGACCACGCCGCGCACGACGTCGAGCGTGCGGTAGCGGTTGAACGGCGCGATCTTGATGGCGACGACGTTGTCGATTCCCGCGAAACGGCGCCAGAACGACGATGACAGCGCGATCCCGCCGACCGCCGGCTGCAGGTAGAAGCCGACCAGGGGAATTTCCCGCGCGATCGTATCCGCATGGGCGATCAGCTCGTCCTCGCTCGCGCCCTTCATGGCGGCGAGCGAGAGCAGGCCCGCGTGGTAGCCGAGCGACGCGGCGAGCTTCGCCTCCTGCACCGCCTGCGCGGTGCGGCCCACAAGCCCGGCGATCATGATCGGCGGCGTGCTGGTCCATTCATTGGCCGTCGCCATGGCGAGCTCCAGCACCGGCCGATAGAGCCCGGCCTCACGGATCGCGAATTGCGTCGTGTGGACGCCGACCGCGAGCCCGCCGGCGCCGGCATCGAGGTAATAGCGGGTGAGCGCGCGCTGGCGCCGCGCATCGAGCGAGCGCCCGGCATCGAGCGCCAGCGGATGCGCCGGGATGACGACGCCGCGCCGGAGCGCCGCCGCTACCGGCTCGGGCCATTCGCTCCAATGCCTAGCCCGCATTTCTCACACTCCATGTGGCCTGCGTTGCGCTTTCGGCGAGGCAGATACGGCGTCGGACGGCGAAAGCCGTATCCGGACATACGGTTGAGCCGCCCGACGCTGGAGATGCCCGCCGAAACGCAACCCGAAGGGCCGGTTGAAGAAGCCGACAGGGTTCGTCGCCGCGCTTGCCCGATGCGCCCCACATCGCGCTGCGCGCGGCTCCTGCCCTGTCGGCTTCTTGAACCGGCGCAGGCCGCATCGAGTGTGAGAAATGCGGGCTCACCATGCGGCTCCTCACGCCCGGATCGCGTGCAGGATCATGTCGACGTTGTGCCGTTTGCGCCGCCGCAGCGCGCCGGCGGCGGCGAGGTCGCGGCCGAAGATCACCGACAGGGTCCAGTTGTTCGACAGGTAGAAATAGCTGAGGGACGCGATGGTGATATAGAGCTCCACCGGATCGAGCCCGGCGCGGAACGCGCCCGCCTTCACGCCGCGCCGCAGGATGCCGTCGATCAGCTGCACGAACGGGCTGTGCAGCTCGCGCACCTTGCGCGAGCGGCGCAGGTGGCTCGCGCGGAACAGGTTTTCGTTGTTGATCAGGCTGATCATCTCCGGGTGCTGGTGCGAATAGTCGAAGGTGAACTCGATCAGCCGCCGGATCGCGGCAGCCGGCTCGAGGTGCGCCAGGTCGAGGGTGCGCTCGGTGCCGCGCAGCTGTTCATAGACGCGCTCGAGCGCGGCGAGATAGAGCCCGGCCTTGTTGCCGAAGTAATGATAGATCATGCGCTTGTTGGCGCGGGCGCGACGGGCGATCGCGTCGACGCGAGCACCCGACAAGCCGTTGGCGGCGAACTCCGCCTGCGCCGCCGCGAGGATCGCGCTGCGCGTGCGCTCGGGATCGCGCCGGTTTGCTTGGCGGGTCGGCCGGGCCATGCTATCGTCCTGGTAACCATGTGGTTACCACGAAGCCGCGCGGCGCGTCGAGCAGATCGACGCCGCCGCCACCAGTCAGGGAGCCGCTCATGAAGATCCCGTCCGCCCTCTTGGCCCTCGCAGCGGCCGCGCTCGCCACCTCGCCCGCCGCGGCGCAGAAGCTGACCTTCACGCTCAACTGGGTCGCCGGCGGCGATCATGCGCCGTATTTCTACGCGCAGAAGATGGGCTGGTACAAACAGGCCGGGATCGACATCGACTTCGAGACCGGCCGCGGCTCAGCCGCCTCGGCGCAGAAGGTCGGCGCCGGTGCCTCGCAGCTCGGACTGTCCGACATGGCCGGCGTGCTGCTGTTTCGCGGCAAGGGCATCGATCTGGTCGGCGTGATGAACGTCTACGCCAACTCGCCGCAGGGGCTGTACTGGCTCAAGAGCTCGGGCATCCGCGACGTGCGCGATCTCGCCGGCAAGAAGATCGGCAACCCGGCAGGCGACGGCGCCCGCACAATGTGGCCGGCGCTGGCGAGGAAGGTGGGCATCGATCCGAATTCGGTGACCTGGGTGAACATCGACGCCAACGCCAAGCTGGGCGCGCTCAAGGCGAAGACGGTCGACGCGACGACCTCGTTCTTCAACCTGCACCACGTGTTCGCGCGCGAGCTCGGGCCCGACATGGGATTCCTGGCGTGGAAGGATGCCGGCGTGAATCCGTACGGCAACTCGATCATCGCCAACGGCCCCTGGCTCAAAGCCAACCGCGACAAGGCCGACAAATTCGTGAAGATCACCCAGAAGGCGTTCGCCGAATGCACCAGGAAGCCGGAGCCGTGCGTCGAGGCGCTGGTCGAGGCCAACGGCGCGCTCCTGTTCAAGAACGAGCTGGACAACTGGCATCTCGTCACCATGCTGATGAACGACGAGACGGCGCGCACCGTCGCGCTCGGCTGGCACGACGACAAGCGCATGGCGGAGGACTACCGGCTGGTCGACGAGTATCTCAAGATGGAAAAGCCGTACGACATCAAGACGGCCTACACCAACGAGTTCCTCGACCAGGCGATCAAGATGCCGCCGATCAATCCGCCGAAGCTGTATTGACGCGAGGCGCTTGCCGCTGGCTGATGCGCGCTCCCTCTCCCCGCTTGCGGGGTGAGGGTCGGGGTGAGGGGGCGTTGCCTCGAGTCCTTGCTCGCGGAAGGCCCCCTCACCCGGATCGCTAGAGCGATCCGACCTCTCCCCGCAAGCGGGGAGAGGTGGAGCAAGTCGCACCGCCCCACCTCAACTGGGCGCTCACCCCAATTCCGGCCCCGCCACCGCGAAGGTGCGCGCCGGATCGTCGAAGCCGGCGGAGCGGCCGAGCAGCATGCGGGTGAACGGCCGCTGCGACGCGAAGCCGAGCCCGGCGAGCCACGCGCGGATGCCGGCCTTGGCATCGGCGAGATCGATGTAGAGCGGTCCGTCGAGCGCCGCGAGGCTGCGTGCCAGCAGCGCCCGGGCAATCGCTTCGTCGTCCGCCACCAGCGGGCCAAGCTGAGTCGACGAGCGGCCGTCGCGGCCAAGCAGGACGCCGCACACGCTCGCCCCGCGCAGCGCGACGAGCTCGGCCGCCGGCACGCGCCCACGCAGCCGCGCCAGCACGCCTCCGCGGTCGGTGCCGAACGCCGCCGCGTCGTAGGCGCGCAGCGCGGCAAACACCGCGTCGTCGATCGGCTGGATGCAAATCCCTTCGGGGGGCGACTCGCTCGTGCGGTGTTTCGCGCCGCCGTGGGTGAGCCGCTCGAATCCCCAGCTGTCTTGAAAGCCGAGCCCGAGATAGACGGTGCGCCCGGCGGGCGTCGCATCGAGCACCGGCGTGAGGCCGGCCGCGGTGAGGTCGCGGATGCAGCGATCCATCAGGCGCCGCGCCAGGCCCTGCCGCCGATAGGCGCCGGCGACCAGCACCATGCTGATCCAGGCGAAGCGGCCGCCATAGGGCAGCGTCGCAGCCGTGGCGATCACCCGTCCGGCGCCGTTGCGCACCGCCAGAACTGTGCCGAGCTCGAGAAAGATTCGCCAGTCGGCGGCGACCTGGTTCCAGCCCGCCTCGGCGACGAGCGCGGCGGCATCGCCGATCTCGGCCGGATCGAGCGGCGACTCGTGCGCGAGCGCCGGGTCAGAAGCTGCCGTCGCGGGTGTCAAAATGCGTATCCTTGCCGAGGCTCGGCAGGCCGCGCGCGATCCAGTCGGCCTGCCAGTCGATCAGTCGGGCGAGCGGCACGGCCGGATAGCCGAACAGCCGCATCGCCTCGGCGGTGTTGACGAGCCAGCCGTCGGAAGCCTCGGTGCCGGTGAACGAGGGCGCC
The DNA here is from genome assembly GCA_963777755.1 of uncultured Alphaproteobacteria bacterium. Taxonomy (GTDB): domain Bacteria; phylum Pseudomonadota; class Alphaproteobacteria; order Rhizobiales; family Xanthobacteraceae; genus DATFWC01. Next base: position 108,134 of record CAVZSC010000028.1, on the reverse strand, counting down.
TTGCCGAAGCGGCGGCCGAACGCTTCGGCGAGCCAGCGCACGCTGATCGTCTCCGGCCCGCTGACGTTGAGCGGCGATGTCGGCGTGGTGCAGTGGCGAAACGCGCGCAGCACCATGGCATTGGCATCGCCCTGCCACACCACGTTGACGTGGCCCATGGCGAGGTTGAGCGCCTCGCCCTTGTAGACACGGGCTGCCACGTCGTGCAGCACGCCGTAGCGCATGTCGATTGCATAGTTGAGGCGGATGATGCGGCCCGGCGTGCCGCGCGTGCGCGAGAAATACTGGAACATCGCCTCGCGGGCGACGCAGGAATTGGCATAGATGCCGGGCGGCGGCGTGGCCGGCGTCGCTTCGGTCGCACCGCCGTGGTGGATGTTCACGTACGGATATACGCAGCCGGTCGAATAGGCGACGATGCGCGAGCCGGCAAAGGCTTCGGCGACCAGCGCCGGCACGTGGGCGTTCATCGCCCAGGTCAGATCCTCGTTGCCCGACGCGCCGAACTTGCGGCCCGCCATGAAGATCACGTTCGCGAGCTTGGGCAGCGCCTCGACCTGCACCCGATCGAGCAGATCGGCGGCGATGCATTCGATGTCGCAGGCGGCGAGCCCTTCGCGCAGTCCCGGCTCGCTGAAGCGGGCGACGCCGACGACGCGCTTCTCCGGCGCTGCGCGCCTGGCGAGCCGCGCCAAGGTCGGCCCGATCTTGCCGCCGACGCCGAGGATGATCAGATCGCCGGGCAACGCGGCGAATTCCGCGACAAGCTGCGGCGACGGCGTCGTCATCACCTCCTCGAGATGGGCGACGTCGCGGAACTGCTCGGGCAGGTGAGATCGGGCGTCGGCCAAGAAGGCGTCCTCGCAAGGATGAGGATCGGAAGCGAAGCGGACTATAAGTAACCAGATGGATACTTCGCAAGCCCGCTACCCCTCTCCCCTGCGGCTGGCGAACTCGATCGCCATGCCGAACGCGTCGGCCGGCGCAACGACAATGGCGCCGTCGGGCGCCCGATGGGGGACGCCGTCGGCCTGAAACTGCCGCTCCAGGGCGCCGAGATCCGCAACCGCAATACGACAAGCCGCAAAGCGGGGCGCCCCTCCGGGCGGCGCGCATTCCGGGAAGCGATCCGCCAGCCGTTCCCCATTCAGCAGGGTGAGGCGATGGTCCGGCGGCCCGACCGACAGCACGCCGGGCGCCACGATGGCGTCCGTTCCCGTCAGAGGCTCGAAGAAATGACGATGCACAGTCGGATCGGGGGCCGAGAGGATCACTTCGACGATGCGTCCGGCGCCGTTGGCATGGCGTCGATACTCCGGCTGCCCCAATAGGTCACGCGGCTGATGGTGCTGGCAGGTGAAGAACGCGACCCCCGGCAGGCGAGCATCCGTCGCGAACGCCAGGGAAAATGCTACGCGCGTCGGGCGGCCATCCGGCAAGACGGCGGCGCGCGAAAAATCGAACGGCTCGTAGGTGTCGATGCCCTGCGCGGCGAACTGGTCCGCATCGGCACGCGCATCGTTCCCCTTGAACGCCAGCATAGACAGGCCCTCGTTCCGGGCAAGGAATGCCTGGTTATGAGCCCCGAAGCTGAAGCGGCCTCGTGTCGCCGGCGGGATCGCGCCGGCATCGGCGACCGTCAGCAGCTCGAGGAAATTGTCCTCCAGCAGGACCAGGCGGTTGCGCGTCCCGAACGGATGATCGCGTGGAGGCGTCACCGTGAACCCCAAGGACTGGAACTGCCGCTGCGCGGCGTCGAGGTCGTGAACGCACAGAACCAGGTGGTCGAACTCACGCGGCATCGGCGGCGCTCCCAAGATGACGCCGGGACCGTAAGAATATGCCGCGTCAGGGGCAAACCAGCATTGCTGGCGGCTGACAACAGAAAATCTATTGCAACGACGTCGCGCGATGATGCGATAATCGGCAGATCATGACCTATCTGCTGCCGCCCCTGAATCCGTTGCGCGCATTCGAGGTCGCGGCGCGCCATCTCAGCTTCAAGACCGCCGCCCACGAGCTGCACGTCACGCCTGGCGCGGTCGGCCAGCAGGTGAAGGCGTTGGAGGATCGGCTTGGCGTGCGCCTGTTCGAGCGGCTGCACAAGCAACTGGTGCTGACGCCCGCGGGGCAGGACTACGTGGCATCGGTGCAGGCCGGCTTCCGCCGTATCGCCGATGCAACCGCGCGGCTGAAGCCGGACGGGATCGCCGTGGTCCTGACCATCGGGGTCCATCCGAGATTTGATCTCGGCCGCCTTCGCCCAGACGGCTTTCGCGCCGCCCATCCGAACCTCGGGATGCGCATCGTCGCGCCGGCCGGCCTGTACGAGCTCAGCGAGGGCAAGATCGATGCGCTCATCGACCGCAGCCTCGGCCATCATCCGGGCTATCGATGCGATCGTCTCGTCGATGGTGCCGGTGTCGGCGAGTGCCTGATCTGCCCGGAAGGGACCGCGGACTGCCCTGAAATCGAAAGCTTGCGCGCGTGGCTGCGTGACGTCGATGCAGTCGGCGATGTTGTGCGTTTTCAGAAAAAGAGCGTGCGCAGTCGTTAGCGCACGCTCGTGTTTTCTGGCACGCGATCGCTCGGAGATCGGGCGTCGGTCACGCTGGCGTCCTCGAAACGGTTGGCGAGCGCAGGCGGACCGGACTATGAGTAACCAGATGGATACTCCGCAACCCCGCATCCGCACCACCGTCGTCGGCTCCTACCCGGTGCCCGAGTGGCTCGTCGCGCTGCCGTCCGAGCAGGCTTTGATCGATGCGACGCGCGTCGTCATCCATACGCAGGAGCACGCCGGCATCGACCTCGTATGCGACGGCGAGCTCTCGCGGTTCGACGTCAACCATCCCGAGACCAACGGGATGATCGAATATTTCGTGCGGCCGCTGGCCGGCATCCGCACCGCGATCACCTTCGAGGAGCTCACTGCCTATCGGTCGCAGCGCGGCATGGGCTTCCGTACCCGGCCGCCCGGCGTGGTCGAAGGGCCGATCGGATCCGGCACGCTCGACCTGCCGCAGGCCTGCGCGCGCGGCAAGCGGCTCGCGTCACGGCCGTTCAAGTTCACGCTGACCGGTCCGCACATGCTGGCGAAGACCCTCATCGATACGCACTACAAGAGCATGCCCGAGCTGGCGCTGGCGATCGCCGACGCGCTCGCCGAGCAGGTCGCCGCGTGCGACGCCGACGTGGTGCAGATCGACGAAGCCAACCTGCCGGGCGCTCCGGACGAGTGGGAATGGGCGGCGCAAGCGATCAACCGCGTGCTCGATCGCGTCAGGACGGTCGGCGCCGTCCACCTCTGCTTCGGTAATTACGGCGGCCAGACCATCCAGCAGGGCACGTGGGCGAAGCTGATCGACTATCTCAACGCGCTGCACGTGGACCATGTCGTGATGGAGACGGCGCATCGCCCGGCCGAGGAGCTCGCGGCGTTCCGTGCGTTGCGGCCGGAGATCGGCTTCGGGCTCGGCGTGATCGACATCAAGTCGACGGTGATCGAGACGGCCGATACGATCGCGCGCCGGATCGAGCTGGCCGAGGCGACGCTCGGCGCCGGCCGGGTGAAATACATCCACCCGGACTGCGGGTTCTGGATGCTCAAACGCTCGATCGCCGACGGCAAGATCCGCGCGCTCGCGGCCGGCCGCGACCTGTACGAGGGGCGCGCGCCGGCGCGGTAGTCAGCGTCCGTGCGCGTCTCGCGCGAGACTGATCACTTAGCGAGCGGGTAGTTCCCCTCGGCGATGGGTCTGACCTCAATCACCTCTCGTCCAACTTGCCGATTCTCTTGATGACCGGAATGAGCCGCTTGACGTCGTCATCGACGAACGCCTGGAATTCCGGCTGATCCATATAGGCCGGAGGGCTATTGGCCTTCACGAACACGGAGGTCACCGCCGGATCCGCCATCACTTGGCGCATGGCGTCACGCAGGCGCGTGACGACCGGCACCGGCGTCTCCTTCGGCGCGAACACGCCGGCCCAGATGTAATATTCGACATCCTTGTAGCCGAGCTCGATCATGGTCGGGACGTCGGCAAGCTCCGGGGTACGCTTGCCGCCCCAACTCGCCAGCAGGCGCGCACGGCTGTCCTGCACGAACGGATGGATCGGCCCCGGCGCCTGCGCGGTGATGTCGACCTGCGCGCCGATGAAGGCGGTGAGCGCCGGCCCGCCGCCGCGATACGGCACGTGCAGAAGCTTGATCCCTGCGGCCTGCTGGAACATCTCGAAAGGCACGTGGGCGGCGCCATAATTGCCTGACGATCCGAAGCTGATCCGGCCCGGCCGCTTCTTGGCGTCCGCGACGAGGTCAGCCACGGATTTGTAGGGCGAGTTGGCGCGCACGCACAGCACGCCCGGATCGGCGAGCACGCGGGCGATCGGAACGAGCTGATCAAGCTCGTAAGAGGGCTTGCGGTCATAGAGGCGCTCGGCCTCCGGCAAGAACACCATCGAGGACAGCGCCATCAAGAGCGTATGGCCATCGGGCTCGGCGCGCGCCGCCGCGGCATTGCCGAGCATTCCGCCGGCGCCCGACCGATTGTCGACGACGACCGACTTGCCGAGAATTCTCTCCAGCGCCGCCGCGACCGGCCGCGCGGCGAGATCGGCCTGCCCGCCCGGCGGAAACGGCACGATCATGGCGATGTTGCGCGTCGGCTGCCAGGTTTGTGCGTTCGCGCGCCCAGCCAATCCACCCAGGATCGGCACGGCTAGCGCGCCCTTGAGGAATTTACGGCGATCCAATTTGCGACAATCCATGGACGCTCTCCTGGGCCTTCCTCCCGTCCAGATGGTTGACCCACCCGGCCTTTTCATTCGGCGGCGACGCGGCCCGCGCCGGCCATCGCTTCGGCGACGGGATTGCGCAGTATGCCGATGCCCTCGACCTCGCATTCGATCACGTCGCCCGGCAGGCAGTAGCGCGTCGCCGGCACCAGGCCCGGCTGCGTCACACCCTTGCCGCCCAGCTCCTTGTCCGCCGACCAGGCGGTGCCGGCCGGCGTTCCGGTGATGATGACCATGCCGGGCTTGAGCGTGAAATTGCGCGAGAAGAAGTGGATCAGCTCGGCGCAGGTCCAGATCATGTTCGCCGTGCTGCTCGACTGCCGCAGCTCGCCATTGACGCGCGACATCACCTTGAGGCGCTGCGGATCTGCGATCTCGTCGGCGGTGACGATGCAGGGCCCGAGTGGCGCGCCGGAGTCGAACGCCTTGCCGGAGCCGAGCTCGTACCAGGTCATGCCTTCGGGCGTGCGACGGACCTGGCGGTCGCGGGCGGTAACGTCGTTGACGATGGTGTAACCGAACACGTGCTCCAGCGCGCGCGAGACCTCGATGAAGCGGCCGGCCTTGCCGATCACGATCGCAAGCTCGACCTCACAGTCGATCTTCCTGGAGAACCGCTCGTCGAACGCGATCGGCTCATCGGGGCCGACCACGCAGTCGGCGGTCTTGACGAAAAACTCCGGCTCCTTGCCGCTGATCGGCGTGTTCGCCTTCTCGGCGTTGTGGTCCCGGTAGTTGCTGCCGCTGCACAGGATCGTGGTCGGGCGATGGGGAACGATCAGCGTGACCTCCTTCCGCGGCAGCGAAGCCTGTTTCGGAGGATTGGCCAGGATCGTGCGCGCTGTATTCATCCCAGACGCGCCCGACTTGATGAAGCTCAGTGCATTCGCAAAAGTCGCTTGCTCGCCGGATGCCAGCAGCGGATCGACCACGACATCGCCCGCGAGCAACCCCAGACGCTCCTCACCCGCCTTCGCAAAGGTCACAAGCTTCATCGCGTTGCCCCGCCTTGATGTTGTAGCCGTCGCCTCCCGATACTTACCACGAATGCATGGCCATGGCTCAAACGTCTCAGGGAGCCTTGGCCAACGGGCAATTCCCGTCAGCCGGTGGGTCGAAGCAAGCCGGACGTGAGAAAACGCGAGACCTGTTTCGCGTGCCGCGTGCAATATCTAATCGGATAGCGGTCTAAGCCGAGCCGGCGAACCGAAAGATATTGCCGGGCTCCTCGTCGAAGCGCCGATCCTTGCGCAGCCGGCCGGCCATCGCCTCGACATACGGCGCGGTCGCGCACAGCTGCTCGAACTGTCGCTCGTTGAGGACGAGGCCCGCACGGGCGCAGAGTGCGGCGATCTCGTCTCGTTGCGCCGACGTGATATCGGCCTTGGCGGGGTCGGGAATCGGCGGCAACGGCGGCACGACGGTCGCGCCGTCGAGCGGCGGTCGCCGCGCCCGCCACGCCGTCGCGCGCTCGTAGGCGTCCGCGACGCGCAGCACGGTCGCCTCGTCGAACGGCCGGCCGACCACCTGCATGGAGAGCGGCAGCCCTTCGGGCGTGAAGCCGATGCACTGCATCAAGGCCGGCCCACCGGTGACGTTGAACGGCGTCGTGAGATTGGGCTTCTGCCAGAACGCGAGCGTGCGCCAGGACTCGAGCGCAGGAGCCGGCGCCGGGCCGGCCGCGATCAGCACGTCGTATTTGGCGTAGAGCGGCTCCATCTCGGCAAGCATGACGCGGCGCTCGCGTTGCGCCTGCACGTAGTCGGAGGCGCGAATCAGAATGGCCCCCAGCGTGCGGCCGAGGAAATCCTCGCCGAAGTCGCTCGCCCGCGCGCGCAGCTTGTGCTCGTGCACCGCATAGATCTCGGACTCGGCGATCGCGATCTTCACGTCGTAGTAGTCGAGCGCCGGGCGGACCGTGGCGTCCTCGAGCACGGCGCCGAGCGAGCGGAGCACGCCATAGGCGTCCTCAAGCGCCGCGCGCGACGCCGTCGGCAGCGGCACATCCGTCTCGTGCAGATGGCGCAGCACGCCGATGCGCAGGCCCCTGATGTCGCCGGTCAGCGCCGCCCGATAATCCGGCACCTCGCGCGAGGCGCTGGCAGGATCATTCTCGTCGTGGCCGGCGATCGCCTGCAGGACGATGGCGCAGTCCGCAACCGTCCAGGTCAACGGGCCCGCGTGGTCGAAGGTGAACGAGTTCGGCATGACGCCGTGCCGGCTGACCAGGCCGTAGGTGGGTTTCAGGCCGACCGTCCCGCACAGCGCGGCGGGAATGCGAATGGAGCCGCCGGTATCGGTGCCGAGCGCCGCCGGCATCAGGCCGGCCGCGACGCCGGCGCCCGATCCGCTCGACGAGCCGCCGGTGAAGCATGCCGGATTCCACGGGTTGCGCGCCGGCGGCCACGGCAGGTCGAACGAGGGACCGCCATGCGCGCCCTCATGGGTCGCGAGCTTGCCGAGCAGCACCGCGCCGGCGCCCGCGAGCCGGGCGACCACAGTCGCGTCGCTCGCCGGCACGAAATCCGCATAGGCTCTGGAATGGCCGGTGGTGGCGATGCCGGCGGTGGCGAACACGTCCTTTGCGCCGTAGGGAATACCGTGCATGGCGCCGCGCCACTCGCCCGCCATGATCTCGCGCTCGGCCTGCCGTGCCTGGCGCAGCGCGAGGTCGGGCGTCCGGAGAATGTACGCGTTGAGCTTGGGATCGAGCAGCGTCGCGCGGTCGAGCAGAGCCTGTGTGAGCTCGACCGGCGACAGCGCCTTGCGGCGGATGAGCTCGGAGGCTTCGGCAATCGACAGCGTGTGAAGATCGCCCGGTACGACCCGCGTGACTGCGACAGTCATCGTCCCCTCGTTTCAGTGCACCAGCTCACGACCGATCCCGATAGTCGACGCCGGCGACGCGGCCGGTCAAGCCCGTTCCAGCGGCACGCTCGCGTTGCCCTCCTCTGCGGCGTGTGGTCGAATGCTTCGCGCGCAGGCATCGGCTGATTTCATTTGATGCGGGCGTTCCGGCGGGGTTTTCTAAGTCTCTGAAATTTCATGGGTTCGAGCAACGGCAGAGAATTTGCTAAGTGCGCTCCGAGAACCCGAGGGGAGCTGTCGATGAACCGTGTTGCAGGACTGGCACTGACGTTGGGCATCGCTTTGGCGCCGAGCGCGGCACCGGCGCAGGATGCGTGGCCGAACCGGGCCATCACGCTGATCGTGCCCTACGCGCCCGGCGGCTACACCGACCTGGTCGGCCGGCTGACCGCGCGCTACGTCGAGAAGACACTGGGCAGGTCGGTCGTCGTCGACAACCGCGCGGGAGCCGGCGGCATCGTCGGGACGCAGGCGGTCGCGACCGCGCCACCTGACGGATACACGTGGTGCGTCTGCAGCATCGGCGCCATCTCGATTGCGCCGTTCGCCCAGAAGGTCGCCTACGATCCGGTGCAGGACCTGGTACCGGTCGGCATCGTCAGCTCGATCGTGCAGGCGGTCATCGTCAAGAAGGATCTGCCGGTGAAGTCGATGGGCGAGCTCGTGTCGCATGCCAAGGCCAATCCCGGCAAGCTCAACTACGGCTCGAGCGGCGCCGGCGGCCTGACGCACTTCTCCGTCGAGCTGTTCCAGGCGCGCACCGGGACCAAGATGGTGCATATCCCGTTCAAAGGCGGCGCGCCGTCGACGGCCGCCGTGGTCTCCGGCGAGGTCGACTTGGCCTTCGCCAACATGACCGACGCGCTGCCGCAGATCGAGGCCGGAACGGTGCGCGGCCTCGCCGTGACTTCGCCCGGACGCAGCGCCTATTTCCCGGATCTGCCCTCGGTGCACGAAGCAGCGGTCCCGGGCTTCATCGCCGAGACGTGGAACGGAATCATGGCGCCGGCCAGGACGCCGGAGCCGATCGTCCGCAAGATGGCGGAGGTCCTGATCCGGATGGCCGACGATCCGGAGATAAAGGAAGCCATGCGCAGGGCCGGCGCCAACACGGTCAAGACCACGCCGGAGCAATACCGCGCGCAGATCGAGCAGGAGATCGCGCAGTGGAAGCCGCTGATCCAGGAGATCGCGGAGAAGAAGTGAAGGGCGCGAATGGGTAATAGCGAGTAGGAACGCGGTCTCGTTCTTTCTTATTCGCCTATTCGCTATTCGCCATTCCTAATTCGCCCGCGCAAACGAGTAGGGACTCATCTCGTCGGCGGTGCGGCCGAGCGGGTCCCAGTTCTGCCAGCCGCCCCACACCCGCTCGCCGGCCGCCTGTGCCTGCGCCCGCAGCGCCGCGAAGTCGACGCCGGGGATGCGACCGTTCTCCATGCGCACGACCCCGTCGACGATCACCGTGTCGACATCGTCGCCGATCCCGCAATCCACCAGGCTCCTGATCGGATCGCGCACCGGACCGAGCCGCAGTGTGTCGCGGCCGCTCAGGTCGATGACGATGATGTCCGCCTTGGCGCCCGGCGTCAGCCGGCCGATGTCGAGGCGGCCGACCGAATGCGCGCCGCCGAGCGTCGCCGCCTCGAACACCTGCGCGGCGGTCGCTGCCTTGAGGTTGCGGCTCGCCACCTTGCCGAAATAGGACGCGTTGCGCATCTGCAGGATCATGTCGCGCGGATAGGTGTCGGTGCCGAGCGCGATGTTCACGCCCGCGTCGCGGTAGGACTCCCAGTTGTCGAGGAAGCGCCCGCGCCGCGCGATGTTGACGGGACAGTGCGAGACCGAGCAGCGGTGCGACCCCATGATGGCGAGGTCGTGCGAGCCCGAATAGTTCATCAGCGGGTTGTCGCAGGTGAAGTTGCCGTGGCCGATGTTGAGCCTGTCCGACATCAAGCCGACGTCGCGCAACAGCTCGATCGATGTCATCTGGTGCTCGCGGATGATGTCGAACACCTCGTGGATGTTGTAGGCGGCGTGAATCGCGACCGGCAGATCGCGCTCGCGCGCCGCCACGGCCGCCTTGCGCATCAGCGGCACCGTGCAGGTCTCGATCTCGCGCGGCACGAGGATGCCACGGACGCGATCGCCGTGCGCGCCCTGGTGGCGCTCGATGAAGTCGAGCGCCAGTGCGAATTCTCGCTCGCCCGCGGCTTCGTCCACCACACGGACGAGCTTGCCGCCCTCGCCGCCGGCCCACCGGCCGCTGTCGAAGCCGGGCCCCAGATAGGCTCGGATGCCGAGCTCGCCGACGACCTCGAACAGCGCCTGCTGGACGCGCAGCTGGCTGCCGAACTCAACGAAGGTCGTGATGCCGTTGCGCAGGAGCTCCGCCACCGTGAAGCGGGCATTGAACAGGAGCTCCTCGGCCACCGCATGGTCGTCGGGGCGGACGTAGCGCGGGTCGCCGCCGACCCGCGTGCCGGCGCGGGCGACGCTGATCTCCAGGAACGGTTGGCCGAAATAGTCGCCGCGCCCGACGTCGGAGATCAGGCGGTGCGAGGCGCGATGGCCGGAATGCACATGGGTATCGATGAATCCCGGCGCCACCAGCTTGTCGCGCGCGTCGATCTCGCGATCGACTGTGCCGTCGAAACGCTCGCCGACGAACCGCACGGTGTTGCCTTCATAGACGAGCTCGGCATTGCGCCACAACGTATGATGCCCCTCGGCATGGCCGACCAGCCAGCCGCAAGTGATGCGCGTGCGCATAAGAAACCCTCTCCGCTCGGGCTGACTCTCAGATTGACGCGAGGTAGCGCGGCAGCTCCCGCTCGAATTCGGGGAAGTAGCGCGAAATCACCGTCACGTCGAACCGGCCGAGGATCGACTCCTTCGGCTCGCGGTCGAGCAGGAAGCGGAACGCCGCCTCGAGGCAGCGCTCGGGCGCGTGCTTGCCGCCCGTCAGCCGCGCACAGGTCGCGCGCGCCATGGTGACGCGATGGCGCGTCTCCTCGCTGCCTTCGCGGACGATCACTTCGAATTCGAGCGGGTCTCCCTCGGCGATGCGCTGAACGTGAATCATGGGCAGGAGCCTTCTGGTCGCTCAGGTTGCACGGAACAGGGGCGCAATGGCCGGGCCCGGATCCGGGTTTCCCCTAACCTACCCATTGTGAGCCGAGCCGCCTCCTCGTTCGACCAATCATAGCCGGACGGCAGCATGTGCCGTTAGCCGCAACAGCAACGGCGTGCGCGCCGGGTTCGAGGGGGTTGACCGTGCTGCGCAGGCTGTTGTCCGGCATCCTTATCACGCAGCTGAAGGCACGTCGGCGGGAGCCGGGCGCACGGGCCTATCGACCCGCGCACCCGGTCACAGGGTCAGGGTCGGACCACGCCGCTGGCGCGGACCTCGTCATCCGACATCAGCCAGCGTTCGGTGATGTAGACCGCGATCGGCCAGCCGCCCCACAGCACGCCGAAGAACATGAGCATATAGATCAGCATGCTGAACGAAGGGACGAGTCGTTCGACGATCAGTCCGAGGAAGAAGGTGATCACCTCGCCGATGGCAACGAGGATGCAGTAGACGGCGATCAAGCGCATTGGGAAACCCTTCCGGCTTGCTCCGCCCGCACGGCGGATTGCGCGTGAGGATGTGACGCCCGGTCGAAACAGGGCGGCGGAAACGCGCCAAAGCGCGTCATCACTCAGCGGCGCGGGGGTCCCGTGGATGGGTTGGCGCACGGCCAGTGGCTCAGCGGCGCCGTGTCGGCGCACGCGAAGCCGAGAAACGCAAGGGCGGACGCCGCCCGATCGACCTGCGGCGTCGGGGCAAGTGCGAGCGGCTCGGGATCATCGTCGACGTCGAGCCATCCGGCCTCGGTCGCAACTCCGATCGGGCCGCCGCGATTGTCCGGCAGCAGAGCCTGATTGGGGTGGTTCTGATGGAGCTGCGTAAGCTCGCGGACAGGCAACGGCCCGTCCGCCGCCGCCGGCACGCCCGCCAGGAGCAACAGAGCCAGGAGCGACTGGGCGAGCCAAGGCAGGGGTCGAATCGGCATCACCGACCTGAAAGGCGGTCCGCGAAAGGCGCCGCCGACCGCAAGGTGCACGCGAAGGCCGATCAACGCAAGCCGCGTTTCGCGAGCTTGCGCCGCTATGCTGAAGAATCTACTCTTTTGGCGGCCGGCAAGGCGGCCGCCCGTCCGCGGAGAGGGCTCAGCCCACCTTCAAGATCGAGAACTGCGGTCTTCCGACCTTTCCTGCCCGTTGGCGGACACCGGGCGCCGAGGAAAGGACGCACCATGTCTGCCGACGACGCGCGCCGCGCGCTTCCCGCACATCCCTCCCGCGAACATCTGCGCAAGCAGGCGAAACGCCTGGCCAAGGATCGTGCGCTCGGGCTCGCCGAGGCGCAACGCACCCTCGCCCATCAATACGGCTCTGCCAGCTGGGCCGAGCTGATGCGGCGGGTCGACCAGACGCGCGGCGATGCGCCGACGCGGCTTTCGCCGCTCGCCGCAGCCGCCCGGGCGGGCGATGTCGCAACCGTTCGGGCGCTGCTCGCCGAGCAACGTCCCGTCGACGGCGAGCGGGACGACGGCGGAACGCCGTTGTGGCACGCCTGCACCAGCGATGCTCCGGCGGCCAAACGGATCGCGGTGGCGGAAGCGCTGTTGTCGGCCGGCGCCAACACGCGTCGCGACGACGCCGGAGAGACCGCATTGCATGCGGCCGCCAGGCGCGGACCGCTCGCGCTGGTGGAGCTCCTGATCCGCAAGGGCGCGCTCGAATGGCAGACCGATCGCAAGCGGCGCACGCCGCTGCAGGTAGCCAAGCGGAGCGACGCGGCGGACAGGGCCGCGATCGCGAGGCTGCTCGACCGGCCGGTCATCGACGACCCCGCGTTCCGCGCGGCGGTCAAGGCGATCCATCGCGGCGATGCGGGGGAACTGGCGCGCGTCACGGCGGCCGAGCCGCGCCTGTTACGCGAGCGCATCATCGAGCCCGAGTGCTACCGTGCGGCCGAGCGACCGCAGTACTTCCGCGACCCGAAGCTGTTCTGGTTTATCGCCAACAACCCGACCCTGGTGAAGACGATGCCGACCAACATGGTCGACGTCGCCGCGGTCATGATCGCGCAAGGCGTCGAGCAATCCGACCTCGACTATGCGCTCGAACTGGTGATGACCAGCCAGCCCGCGCGGGAGCAGGGGCTGCAGGGGCCATTGATCGACCTCCTGTTGCGCGCCGGCGCGACGCCGACCGCACAGGCGATCTACGCCACGCTCGGCCATCGCGAGCTCGCGCCGATCCAGGCGCTGCTCGATGCCGGCCACCCGATGAGCGCAGCGATCGCCGCCGCGATGGGGCGAACCGACCGGCTCAGCGAGCTCCTGCGCACGGCGTCAGCAGATGAGCTGCAAACCGCGCTTGGAATGGCGGCGATCAACGGGCAGACCGATGCGGCCCGGATGGTGCTCGACGCCGGAGGCGACCCGAACGGCTTCCTGCCGGTGCACGGCCACTGCACGCCGCTGCATACCGCAACGCTCAACGAAAACCTTGAGCTGATGGAGCTCCTGGTCGCGCGCGGTGCGCGCACCGACATCCGCGACACGCTGTGGCACGGCACGCCGCTCGGCTGGGCGATTCACGAGAAGAAGGCGAAGGCGAGAGCGTATCTGGAGAAGCTCGCGACGGCAGGCGGCTAAGGAAGCTGCGGTCGGTACACAGCTCGTCATGGCCGGGCTTGTCCCGGCCATCCCGCTCAGATCGGCACTGCCTCCCTCATCGAGATCGCCGGGACAAGCCCAGTGATGACGATGCAATACATATTATCCGTGCCGCTCACTCCGTCTTCTTCTTCTGGAACAGCGCCTTGAGATTGTCGAACAGCTCGATCTTGGCGCCGTGCTTGTTCATGATGACCGACTGCTGGAGCACGGAGAGCGTGTTGTTCCAGGCCCAGTAGATGACGAGGCCGGCGGAGAACGACGCCAGCATGAAGGTGAAGATCACCGGCATCCAGTCGAAGATCATCTTCTGGGTCGGATCGGGCGGCGCCGGATTGAGCTTCATCTGGAACCACATGGTGACGCCCATGATCAGCGGCCAGATGCCGATGTGGAGGAACTGGCCGAGCACCGGGATCAGGGTCGGATCGTACGGGATCAGCCCGAACAGGTTGAACAGGTTGGTCGGATCGGGCGCCGAAAGATCCTTGATCCAGCCGTAGAACGGCGCGTGACGCATCTCGATGGTGACGAACAGCACCTTGTAGAGCGCGAAGAATACCGGGATCTGGATCACGATCGGCAGGCAGCCGGCGAGCGGGTTGATCTTCTCCTTCTTGTAGAGCTCCATCATCGCCTGCTGCTGCTTCATCTTGTCGTCGCCGTAGCGTTCCTTGATCATCATCAGCTGCGGCTGGACCGCCTTCATCTTCGCCATCGACGCGTAGGACTTGTTGGCGAGCGGGAAGAAGACGAACTTGATGAGGACGGTGACGAGCAGGATGGCGACGCCGAAATTGCCGGAGAACTTGAACAGCCAGTCGATCGCCCAGAACATCGGCTTGGTGATGAAATAGAACCAGCCCCAGTCGATCAGCAGCTCGAACCGGTTGAGCTTGAGGCCCTTGTCGTAGCCGTCGACGATCGCGACCTCCTTGGCGCCGGCGAACAGCCGCGCGGTCGCGCTCGTGGTGCCGCCCGGCGCGACCGTGACCTGGTCGAGCAGGTAGTCGGCCTGGTAGGTCTTGAGCTGGCCGAGCTGGCTCGCCGAGAAGCGCGCCTGCAGGGCCGCCGACGGGTCCGGCAGCAGGGTCGCCGCCCAGTACTTGTCGGTGATGCCGAGCCAGCCGTTGGTCGCCTTGAACGGGATCACCTTCTTTTCTTCGACCGTCTTGTAGGTCAGCTCCTGCAGGCCTTGCTCGCCGAGCACGCCGATCAGGCCCTCGTGCAGGATGTAGTAGCCGAGCGTCTCCGGCGTGCCGTGGCGCGAGATCAGCGCGTAGGGATAGAGCGCGACCGGGGACGCGCCCTTGTTCAGCACCTCGTCCTGGATGGTGAAGAGGTACTTGTCGTCGACCGCGATGGTGCGGCGAAACTCCAGCCCTTCGCCGTTGTCGAAGGTCAGCGTCACCGGCCGGTCCACGGCGAGCGCACCGGTGCCCTGCTGCCGCCAAACCGTCTCGGTGCCGGGCAGCTTGGCGTTTGAGCCCGCGGCGGGGACCCAGCCGAATTCCGCGTAGAACGGATGCGGGCTTCCCGACGGCGACAGCAGCACCACGGGCGGCGAATTCGGCTCGACCGTCAGGCGGTACTGGGCGAGCGAGAGGTCATCGATCCGCCCGCCTTTGAGGGCGATCGAGCCCTTGATCCGCGCCGTCTCGATCGGCAAGCGCGGCGTGGCGGCGAGCACCCCCTCGCGCGTCAGCTGCGGGCCTTGCGGCACCGTGCTGGGCTGGCCGGGCACCGGCGGCGCGCCGGTCTGCGGCCTTCCATCCGGGGTCGGCGCCGGCTGCCCCGGCTGCTGCTGCGGTGCGCCCTGCTGCTGCGTTTGTTGCTGCGTCTGTTGCTGCTGGCGCTGCTTCTCGAGCTGCGGCATGCCGAAGAAATACTGCCAGGCGATCAGCACGACGGCCGACAGCACGATCGCCAGGATGGTGTTCTTGTTGTCGTTCATGGCGTGGTTTCGGCTGTCCCAGCGGACGCTGCGGCGGCGCGCCGGCCGCGTGGCGGTCGCCCCGCGTGCACGCGTGTCAAGGATTGCGCAAGGTCGTCCACCAGGCGCGCGAAGTCGAGGGTCAAGCCGGCACGGCGTCCGACGATCACATAGTCATGGCCCGGACGCATGTCGCGCGGGGCGCAACGCCGCACCGCCTCCTTGAGGCGGCGGCGCACGCGGTTGCGTTCAACCGCGGTGCCGACCTTGCGGGAAACCGTGAACCCGACCCGCGGCGGCGCCTCGTCGGCGCGCGCGCGCGCCTGCAGCACGAAGCCCGCGGCGGGGACCTTGGCGCCCGTCGCAGCGGCGAGGAACTCAGCCCGCTGCCGCAGCCGTTGCATCAGGCATTGCGCCTTTCCGGCGCGGTCAGGCGCTGAGCCGCTTGCGCCCACGCGCCCGCCGAGCCGCCACCACCTTGCGCCCGCCCGTGGTCGCCATGCGGGCGCGGAACCCATGTCGGCGCTTGCGCACCAGCTTGCTCGGTTGATAGGTCCGCTTCACGGCTGTCTCCGCTGAATGGCATTCGGCGCGCAGGCGCCGCTTCGGTCCGGACGTCGTCGGCGCGCAGTTTCTTCAATGAATCCAACCAAAAATCGGGCGATCGGCTGGTCGGCGCGCGAACGTGCTGGCTTATAGGGGAGGCCCGGCGGTCAAGTCAATGCGCCGCCAAGCGCCTCTCACGGGCCGGCCAGGGCGATTGCACGGGCCGTCAAATCGTGGTGAGACGGGCTCGCCCGCCCCGGCGACGGTATATATCGTGTCGGTCGTCATTTCTGGAGCCACGATGTCGCCTGACCGGGTCAGCGCCCCCGTCCCCGCTGCCACGCGCACCCGGCCGGCGCTTGGCCGCCTGGCGCCGGCCGCGGCCATCCTCATCGTCGCCATCGTGGTGGTCGCCATGGGCTGGCATCGCCAGCTGTCGCTGGAGACCCTGGTACGCCATCGCGCCGCGCTCATGGGTCTGGTCGAGGCGCACTACGTGGCGGCGCTCGCCGCCTTCATGGCGATCTACATCACGGCGGTGTCACTCTCGATCCCCGGCGCGGTGTTCCTCACCATCACCGGAGGCCTCCTGTTCGGCGTGATCGTCGGCGGCGCCGCGGTCGTGGTGTCGGCGACGATCGGGGCGGCGGTGATCTTCCTGATCGCCCGCAGCGCCTTCAGCGAGTACGTGGTGCGGCGGGCCGGCCCGCGCCTGTCGAAGATCGTGCACGGCTTCTGCGCCGACGCGTTCAGCTACCTCTTGTTCCTCCGCCTGGTGCCGCTGTTCCCGTTCTGCCTCGTCAACCTGGCACCGGCGCTGGTCGGCGTGAAGCTCTCGACCTTCGTCGCCGCCACCGCCATCGGGGTGATCCCGGCGACGCTGGTATTCGCCTCGGTCGGCGCCGGGCTCGACAGCGTCGTCGAGGCGCAGGCCGCGCTCCACCACGCATGCCTCGCGGCCGCCCGCGACGATTGCCGGCTCGACTTCAATCCCGGCGCGGCGCTCACCCCGCAGCTGATCGGCGCCCTGGTGGCGCTCGGCCTGCTGTCGCTCGCGCCGATCGTGGTCAAGCGCATCATGGCGCGCCGCGCCGGGCTCGCTCCCCACCCCAGCGAGGGGGCATGAGCGAGGTCTTGCGGCCCGACATCTGCGTGATCGGCGCCGGCTCCGGCGGCCTGTCGGTGGCGGCGGCCGCCGCCGGCTTTGGCGTGCCGGTGGTCCTCATCGAAAAAGGCAAGATGGGCGGCGATTGCCTCAACTACGGCTGCGTGCCGTCGAAGGCGCTGATCGCCGCGGCGAACCGGGCGGACGGCGCGCGCCACGGGCTGCCGTTCGGGATCGGCATCGGGCGCCCGACCGTCGACTTCGCCAAGGTGCACCATCACGTCCACGCGGCGATCAACGCGATCGCCCCGAACGACTCCAAGGAGCGCTTCACCGGGCTCGGCGTGCAGGTGATCGCCGGCGAAGCCCGCTTCCGGGACCGCAGCACCGTCATGGTCGGCGAGACGGCCATCAAGGCGCGCCGCTTCGTCGTCGCGACCGGATCGACCGCGGCGATCCCGCCGATTCCGGGCCTTGCGGAGACGCCGCATCTCACCAACGAGACCATCTTCGAGCTCAAGCAATGCCCGGAGCACCTCGTGGTGATCGGCGCCGGTCCGATCGGCGTCGAGCTGGCGCAGGCCTTTCGCCGCCTCGGCGCCGAGGTCACGGTGCTGGAAGCCGCCCGCCCGCTCGCCAAGGACGATCCCGAGTGCGCGACAATCGTGCTCGACCAGCTGGCGCGCGAGGGCGTGCGGCTGCGCCTCAACGCCGAGGTGGTGCGCGTCGAGGCGGCCGCCCCCAAGGTGCGCGTCGCCGTCAAGACCGACGGCGGCGAGGAGACCATCGAAGGCAGCCACCTCCTGGTCGCCGCCGGGCGAAAGCCTAATGTCGACGGGCTCGGCCTCGACGCCGCGGGCATCCGGCATGGGCCGCGCGGCATCGAGGTGAACAGCGGCCTCGTCACCTCCAACCGGCGCGTGTTTGCGATCGGGGACGTCGTCGGCGCGGCGCAATTCACCCACATTGCCAACTATCATGCGGGAATCGTCATCCGCCGCGCCCTGTTCCGCCTCCGCGCCAAAGTGGACGAAAACGTGATCCCGTGGGCAACCTATACGGATCCAGAGCTCGCCCAGGTGGGACTCACCGAGGATGCGGCGCGCAAGGCTCATGGTGACATCCGGGTGCTGCGCACGGCGTTCCATGACAACGACCGCGCCCAGGCCGAGCGGGCGACGCGCGGGCACATCAAGGTGGTGACGACCCGCAAGGGCGCGATCCTCGGAGCGACCATCGTCGGGCCGCACGCCGGCGAGCTCATCGCCACCTGGGGGCTCGCCATCCAGCAGGAGATCGGCATCCGCGCCATGGCCGAGCTGATCGTCCCCTATCCGACCCTTGCGGAGGTCGGGAAGCGCGCCGCCATGAGCTATTATGTACCGAATTTGACGAGCCCCTTGTTGCGGCGCATCATTGTCTTCCTGCGCCGCTTCGGATGAAACCGGCGCAATGACCGAACCCCACATGGTGCAGGACGCAACCACACCGCCGGATGCCGGCGCGCGCCGGCCGCGATTCGGGCTCTCGGGCAAGCTCCTCGTCCTCACGATCCTGTTCGTGATGGTCGCGGAGGTGCTGATCTATGTGCCGTCGATCGCCAATTTCCGCCTCAACTGGCTGGCCGACCGGCTCGCCGCCGCGCACACGGCGGCGCTCGTGCTGGACGCGGCGCCGCGCGGCATGGTGCCGGAGAGCCTGACCCGCCAGATCCTCGACAGCGTCGGCGCCAAGGCGGTCGTGCTCAAGGCCGGCGACCAGCGACGGCTGCTGGCGATCTCGGAAGTCCCGAACGTGCTGCACCAGGACGTGGACATGCGCGACGTGTCGCCCGCGCGCGCCATACTGATGGCATTCGAGACGATGCTCCTGTGCAACGACGACGACCTGATGCGCGCCGTCGGGCCGGCCCCGATGGGCGGCGAGTTCGTCGAGATCGTGCTCGGCATGGGCCCGCTGCGCCAGGCCATGCTGCGCTTCTCGGTGAACATCCTGCTGTTGTCGCTGGCGATCTCCGGCATCACCGCGGCGCTCGTCTACGTCGCCCTGCTCTATATGTTCGTGCGCCCGATGGCGCGCATCACCGCGAACATGACGGCGTTCCGCCAGGACCCGGAGAACCCCAGCCGGGTGATCGCGGCCTCGGCGCGCGAGGACGAGGTCGGCATCGCCGAGCGCGAGCTCTCCGCCATGCAGCGCGAGCTCGCCTCGCTGTTGAACCAGAAGAGCCACCTGGCGGCGCTCGGCCTCGCGGTCTCCAAGATCAACCACGACCTGCGCAACCTGCTGTCCTCGGCGCAGCTGTTCTCCGACCGCCTGTCGAGCCTGGAAGACCCGCGCGTGCAGCGCTTCGCGCCGGCGCTGATGCGGGCGCTGGAGCGGGCGATCGCGTTCTGCCAGTCGACCCTGTCCTACGGCCGCGCCCAGGAGCCGCCGCCCGACCGCCGCACGCTCCCGCTCGAGGGATTGCTGGAGGAGGTGCGCGAGACGCTCGGGTTGCCCAGCGATGGCGCCATCCGCTGGATCTGCGCCCTCGAGCGCGGCCTCGTGGTCGATGCCGATCCGGACCAGATGTTCCGGGTGCTGGTGAACGTCACCCGCAACGCCCTGCAGGTGCTGGAAGGGCGCGCGCCCAACGATCCGACGCGCGACCAGATCCGCATTTCCGGGCGGCGCGAGAGATCCGTGGTGGTGATCGAGATCTCCGATACCGGGCCCGGCATCCCGGAGAAGGCGCGCAACCACATGTTCGAGGCGTTCCAGGGCTCGACCCGCTCGGGCGGCACCGGCCTCGGCCTCGCCATTGCGGCCGAGCTGGTGCGCGCCCATGGCGGCGACATCAAGCTGGTCGAGGGCACGATGGGCGCGACCTTCCGCATCAGCATCCCCGACCAGGCGATCGAGCTCGGCAGCCGGCGCGGCACGCGCGGCGGGCGCGGACAGGCGGAGCGGCCGACCGGGTGAGTGCGGCCGCCGCGGTTTTCCGATTCACGATGTCATACAGCCAACGCTCCGCCCCTCCCGGCGGTCGCTCGCGTCTTTTGCGACCGTTTCGAGCCGGGCTTCGCGTCCGTCACTCGTAGCCCGGATGAAATCCGGGGCGGCCTTGCCATTCGCGAGACCCTCCCGGATTTCGCTTCGCTCATCCGGGCTACAGTTCGTTGCCCCCATGAGGGAGCGGAGCGCCGCGAGGGCGCTGGTGCGGAACGCCGCACCCTGGTGCTCCCCCGCTTCCTCCCCGCCCGACGTCGTCGGACACGAGGAAGAAGCGAGGGAGCACCGGAACACCTTGCGAGGTGTCCCGCGCGCCAGTGACGTAGGCGCGCGCGCCCTCGCGGCGCTCCACCGCGGCTGCCACGAGACCGACGGATGAGTCGTCCGCCGATCCGTCGCTACCGCTCCCCGCTCCGCCTCTGGTGGTCTCCGGAGGACGCCCTCGGTGAGCCGGGATGACGGTGAGTATTTCATCAATTTGAGAACAAATCAAGAACAAAAGTTTCGAAAATCGGAATATATATCGAGTGCCGGCCAGCGAATGGCATGGACTGTTCGCGCCGCGTCTGACCTCCCCTCGTCCCTCATGGCGAGGAGCGCCGCAGGCGCGTCTCGAACCATGGACCCGCCCACCCCCCGCCTTGCCAATCCGGCCCGAAGCCTATAGCTACAGGGCCGTTTCCGGGCCCTTGCGGCCAGGAGCACTCCGCGCACCAGCGCCACGCGCCCGTAGCTCAGCTGGATAGAGCACCAGACTACGAATTTGGGGGTCGGACGTTCGAATCGTTCCGGGCGCGCCAAATTCGTGTGATGTCGTCGACGGCATTGGTCTTGCCATCGTACGCCTTCACGACGTTACGCAGGCGCGGATAGGAGACCGACACGTCCTACTCCTTGAATTGCGCCGCGCGCCACTTGAGGGCCGCGCCGAGCCCATCCTTCTTGATCTCGTCGAACTTGACGCCGAATTCCGCCTTCGCGGCATAGAGCGGCGCCACGACGTCGAGACCGACATTGATGGCGTTGCGGAAGCCGCCGGCCTCGGCGCCGCGGTTGATCGACAGCTTGGCTGCATACAGTGCCTCAGGTGAGACAAGGGTCATGCACTTGGCGAATTTCAAAGTCGCCGTGCGCAACCCATCGACCGGAACGACCTTGTTGACCATCCCGAGCCGGAGCGCCTCCTCGGCATCGATGCTGTCGCCCATATAAAGCAGCTCGCGCGCCTTCTTGAATCCGATCAGCCACGGCATGACGATCGCCGGACCGACATCGGAGACGCGCACCTCGGGTTCGCCAAAGCTCGCATCGGACGCGGCAATCGTAATGTCGCACAGCATCGCCAGCTCACAGCCTCCAAGGTGGCGTAGGCGGCCCGCGTTTCGCAGCGCGCTGCGCGTCTAGTTCTTCGGCGGCGCGAGCTTCTGTCCCGTCAGCTCGGCCAGCGGGGCCCTGCCGCGCGATCTCGTCGCGCATGAACTTGTCGAACTTCTCGGGCGTGTTGTCGGCGGCCGGCGGCGGCGCCATGCCGAGCTCCGCCATCGGCTTCTTGAACCTGTCGGTCTGCAGCACCTTGTCGGCCGTTGACCCAGGGCGGACGTTTAAGTAAGCGCCGAGGCGTTGCGCGTTATTGGTAATCCACTCCATCCATTCGGCCAACCTGTCGAGCGACACACGAGAGCCCAACATGACTGACACACCTGAATACACGCCGCCGGAAGTCTGGGTCTGGAAGAAGGACGACAGTCCCAAGTGGCGCTATGGCAATGTCAATCGCCCTATCGCGGGTGCGACGCATGAGAAGGAGTTGCCGCGCGGAAAGCATCCGCTTCAGCTCTATTCATTAGGGACGCCCAATGGCGTCAAGGTTACAATCATGCTGGAGGAATTGTTGGCTGCCGGTCATCGTGGAGCGGACTATGACGCTTGGCTCATCCAAATCGGTGAGGGCGACCAGTTTGGCAGCGGATTTGTCGGGGTGAACCCGAATTCCAAGATCCCGGCGCTCATGGACTACAGCGGGCAGACGCCGCGACGCGTGTTCGAATCCGGCGCGATCCTGCTCTACCTGGCGGATAAATTCGGCGCCTTCCTGCCACAGGATCGCGGCAAGCGCACTGAGGCGCTGAACTGGCTGTTCTGGCAGATGGGTTCAACGCCCTATGTCGGCGGCGGCTTCGGGCATTTCTATGCCTATGCTCCGGTGAAGATCAAATACGCCATCGACCGCTTTGCAATGGAGGTGAAACGCCAACTCGATGTGCTCGACCGGCAACTTGCGGACAATCAATTTATCGCCGGCGACGAATATACGATCGCCGATATGGCGATCTGGCCGTGGTACGGCAACGGCATGTTGAACGGCGCCTCCTACAACGACCCGCGCACGTTCCTGCAGACGCACGAATACAAGAACCTGACGCGCTGGACGAAAGAAATCGGCCAGCGCCCGGCCGTCAAGCGCGGGCGAATGGTCAACCGCACCAGCGGGCCGCCTGATGGACAATTGCGCGAGCGCCATGACGCCAGCGATTTCGAGACCAAAACGCAGGACAAGATCGAGGCGCGCAGGTAACCGAATTCCCCGGCGCGGACAAGCTCGCCAAGGAGGCGTAGGCGGCCCGCGTTTCGCAGCCGCGCCGCTAGTTCTTCGGCGGCGCGATCTTCTGTCCCGTCAGCTCGGCCAGCCCGCCCTGCCGCGCGATCTCGTCGCGCATGAACTTGTCGAACTTCTCGGGCGTGTTGTCGGCGGGCGGCGGCGGTGCCATGCCGAGCTCCGCCATCGGCTTCTTGAACCTGTCGGTCTGCAGCACCTCGTTGAGGTTCTTGTTGAGAAAGGCGACGATCGGCTTCGGCGTCCGGGCCGGCGCCCCGAGCCCGACGAAACCGCGCGTATCGATCTCGAAGCCGAGCTCGGGCAAGGTCGGAACGTCCGGCCAGGCCTCCATACGCTGGGGGCCGGCGATCGCGAGCGCACGCAGCTTGCCGGTGTCCACCAGCGCCTTGCCCTGCGAGAAGAACGTGAAGGTGCCCTGGATTGCGCTGGTGGCAACGGCGGTCGCCGCCTCGCCCGAGCCGCGATAGGGCACCGCCTGGATCTCGATCCCCGCGGCGGCCTTGAATTGCATCAGCGTCGAGTTCGGCGACGACGCCGGACCGGAGGTGCCGAAGCTGTACTTCATCGGATTCGCCTTGGCATCCGCGATCAGCTCGGCAACCGTCTTGATCGGCAGCTTGGCGTCGATCGCCAGGATCAGCGGCGGCCCGTCCACGATCCAGCCGATCATCGCGAAGTCGTCCACCGGGTGGTAGGACAGCGGCATGTAGTGAAGGTTCTGCGCATCGCCGAGCGAATTGGCATGCAGCGTGTAGCCGTCCGGCGTGGCGCGCGACACATAGGTTGCGCCGATCGTGCCGGAACCGCCGGTGCGGTTTTCGATGACGACCGGCTGACCGATCTTGTCCTGCAGCAGGGACGCGGCGAGGCGCGTCGGCACGTCGGTCAGGCCGCCCGCCGGGAACGGCACCACTACGGTGATGGTGCGGCTCGGATAGTTATCCGCCTGCGCCCAGGCGGTGACGCTCGCGGCGAGAGATATTCCAATGCAGCTCAACCATCGCAACGCAAATCCCATCGGTCGCTCCCGCTAAAATCCAGACCTGTGATTGACCGTGCACGAGGCATGCCAGTGCGGCGAGGCCACGATAGTGTGTCGAACGCAGGCCGGAGTCAAAAATCGAAGCGCATCTTCTTCCCCTCGTGCGGCGGCGATGCGATGCTGCCGGCGACTGAAGGGACGGTGCCGATGACGAGCAAGAATGCAGAGCCGCTACTTCCCGTCGAGCTCGGGGCCGGCAAGGTGAAGTTCGCGCAGGGCGTCAAGGCCGGCCGCTGGGTGTTTGCCACCGGCGTCATGGCGCAGGATTTCAAGAACGGCATCGCGCCGGACGTGCTGTCGGAGCGCGCCCCGCACGCCGGCCTGCCCAAGCGCGAGAAGGAAGCCCTGCGCATCTGGGAGAACATCGACGCGGTGCTGCGCGCGGCCGGCACCGACCGCACCAACCTGGTGCGCACCGACCAGTACTACGCGACGGTCAAGGCCGTGCCGGCCTATCAGCAGGTCCGGCGCGAATTCCTGGCGGGCCGGGTCGCGCCATCGACCTCGGTCACGCAGCAAGGTCTGCTGCTGCCGGGCGCCGACATGAACATCCAGGCGCTCGGCATCGTGCCGGCGCCGGGATTCGAAATCACCCATCTCGAGAACCGGCATCTCGCCGGCCGGCCGACCGCGGGCTTTTCGCCGGCGCTGACCGTCGGGGACTTCATCTTCGTTCCCGGCGTCACGGCGAGCGCGAAAGGCGACGAGCCGCATCGCAACGGCGTTGCCGCGGCGGCATTGCTCGCCGTCGGCCAGCAATGGGCCGGCCAGCCGATCAAGCTGGAGACCGAGTTCATCATCACGCAGCGGCTCGTGCCGTCGCTCGCGCTCGCCGGCGCCACCATCGACGACATCATCCATGCCCAGGTCTATCTGACCGACCGGGAGGACTATTCGGCCTTCAACGAAACGTGGTCGCGGCACTTCGCGAAGACGCGGCCGGCGCTGTCGATCATCCCCTGCCGGGAGCACGGGCTCGCGTCCTACGACAGCACGATCGAGATCAACGTGCTCGCGGCGAAGCCCGGCAGCGCCGCGCAGAAGCGCCACGTCGATGCCGGCGTTGCGACCGCGTTCCGTCACCAGCCGCAGGCGGTGAAGGCCGGCGACCTCCTGTTCATGTCGGCGCAGATGGCGATCGACGGCGACGGCCTGATCGCCGCGGCGGACGATGCGCGGCAACCCCGGTTCGGCTCGCGGGCGCAAATCCAGACCGAGCACATCATCGACAACATCGAGAAGCTTTGCCAAGCCGCCGGCACGTCGCTCAACAACATCGTCCGCGTGCTGCAATTCCACACCGACCTCGACGAGTTCTATCCGGTCTACCAGGTCTGGGAGCGCCGCCTCGGCGGCCGGCCGCTGCCGTTCTCTGCGGTGGAGGTGCCCGCCCCGCTGCCGGTTCCGGGCGCGACCGTGATGATCGAAGCCTGGGCCTACGCGCCGTAATCCGCAACGGGTCTGCGCGAGCGGGACTGTGTCTTGGCTTCACGCGACCTAGCCCGCATTTCTCACACTCCATGGGCCTGCGTTGCGCTTTCGACGCGGCAGATACGGCGTCGCGCGGCGAAAAACGTATCAGGACATACGGTTGAGCCGTGCGACGCCGGAGGTGCCCGTCCGGCAACCCGAGGGGTTGCCCGAAGCGCAACCCGAAGGGCCATGCAGTGTGAGAAATGCGGGCTAACACCAAGGTTCGGCAGCCTGGTCAGTTGACGCAAGTACGATATCTTCAGCCGTGGCGCAGAAACTCATCGAGCGTCTGAGCAGATGGCAATGCAAAGCCTGACTGCGGGATGCGGCTTGCGACCGATACGCCGAGGCGCTTTAGCTTGACCGCCATCTCGGCGGCTTTGATCACCACCGTGACTCCGTTGAGGACCGGAGCGCCATCCACATTGGCGTCCGGTTCCATGCCGAACAACATCATCGGAATGCCCCCAGTCGGCACGATGACATCGGCGCCGCCGTCGATGAGGCAATGGGCCTCGCGTGTGAAGATTGCCTGCAGCTCCGACTTTTTCGTGGGCGATCTGAAGGCTTCCATGTAATCGCTGATGCTGGCTTCCATCGCCCGGATTCCAGCGATCCGCTGTTGCAGCCCATAGCGGCAAATCTGCTCGTTATGGGTCGGTATGAAGGCGGGATTGATGGCGATCAGGCCGAGCTTGCGGCCCATGGTGCAGGCGTGGAGCAAGGTCGCTTCACCCAAGCCAAGCACTGGTATCTTCACCGCCGCTCTCGCGTCGTACAGGCCGACGTCCTGAAAGTGGTTCATGAAGAACACGTCGTAACCCTCCCGCTCGGCCTGAATGGCGCCGCGCACCACCGAGCGTGAGACGCGAAATTCCGACAGCGCGTGCACTGTCGTCACCGAGGGCGTCATGGTCTTGAATTCGAGCTCGGAGTTGGGATCCGTGCACGCCTTCATGTGCGGCAACAGCTCGGCCAGATAGTCGCGGTGGCCAACTTGATCGGTGGCGCCCTGCGCCCAGATGCGGCATCTCTTCGTGGCGTCCAATTTGCGCTCCTTTGGAATTTTCAACGAGCGATCTCGACGGCCGGCCGGTTATGCGATCGACGGGTTCACTACAGCACGTCCCGCTCGAACCGATCCACTTTCGTCATGGCCGGGCTTGGCCCGGCCATCTCGATAACGGGGTACGGCATTGCCGATCCAATCGGGATGCGCGGGTCAAGCCCGCGCATGACGACTCAGAGCGAGCGGAACGCGCCGAAGCGGTCGGCTTGGCTATTTCAGGCGCTTGGCTGCATCGTCCAAAAGCGTGAGGTCGGAATGCTTTTTCACATCGGTATCAGCACTGATCAGTCCGAGCTCCTTGATGAGTGCGACGTTGCGTTGTAGCGCGTCGAGGTCCGGACGCATTCCCGGCACGTGATAGTAATCCTGCTTGGTGAAGACCCAGCCGAGACGCTCCGGGGGTTGCCTGGTCAGGCGCGAAGCAATCGCCACGACTTCGGCATGGTTCACCGGATCGAGAAACCAGTAGGTGATCCGCAGCGTGTCTTCCATGAAATCGACCATCGCGGCCCGGTTCTTGTCGATGAAGGACTGGCGCGCGCACCAGAACAGGAGCTGCGTCAGACCCATGACATCGCGGTTGTAGAACAGCGGCTTGGCGATACGGCGCAACTCCGGGTCGAATGAGAATGGCACCACGAGGGGAACCAGATCGGCCTTCTTCTCGGCGAGCATGGCACGCATGGTCGGCAATGGCGCCTCGACCATGACATAGTCGCGCTTCTGCTCGAGCCCGACCTTGCGCAGCATGCTGCGCATCGCGAGATCGACCGCCGAGCCGCCGGCATTGGTCGCGACGACGCGACCCTTCATGTGTTCAAGGTGCTTCACCGGCCCGTCGGCGAGCACCATATATTCTTGCGAGTAGTAGTCCGGCACGCCGTCCTGGAATTCATCAGCGATGACCCGCAGGTCGGAGAGGCCCGCGTTGTGAATCGCTATTGGCAATGTCGAGAAGGCGAGGTTTGCAATTTCAAGCTCGTTGTTTGCAAGCGCTACGATCTGTTGTGGCGTTCCGGCGTAGCGGACAGGCTCGAGGATGTAGCTCCGCCCCATGTGCCGGGCGAGCTCCTTCTTCTCCATGAGCAACGACGCCCAGTTCGAAAGCGGCGCGATCCAGGATACGCGGATCTTGACGGGCTCAGCCTTCGATGCGCCCTGCGCCACAAGTGAAATTGCTGCAACGAGTGCAATCAGCGAAGACCGTACCAGCCACATATGTCCCTCCCACGCGGGGCCGCCCAGGAACCTACGATAGCAATCGGCTCAGACAAAAGCACGCCGTTCCACGCGAAGGACCATTTGCGTTTCGCAGAGTCGACCCACGCCTTCAGGAATACGAGCCGGGGGGAAGCCCGGCAGCGCCGCGCAGAAGCGCCACGTCGATGCCGGCGGTGCGACCGCATTCCGTCACCAGCCGCAAGCGGTGAAGGCCGGCGACCTCCTGTTCATGTCGGCGCAGATGGCGATCGACGGCGACGGCCTGATTGCCGCGCTGGACGATGCGCGGCAACCCCGGTTCGGCTCGCGGGCGCAAATCCAGGCCGAGCACATCATCGACAACATCGAGAAGCTTTGCCGAGCCGCCGGCACGTCGCCGAACCGACGCTCGTGGGTGTGCCTGCGCCCGCTTTGTGCTGACGCGACGAAACGGGTTCAAATTGAGATCGCGATCTTGTGAACAGGCTCGCCCGATCGCATTACGGGTGTGATTTGCGTCACATTCGATTCCCGTGCGCCGTTGACCCGTCAAGATTGCCGCTAATTTTTTAAACCAAGGGCGCAAGACTGGCGACGAGGACGCGCTGACCCCTCCTGCGAGCGGAGAAGACCCCGGCTGATAGCACAGGGCAGGGGTTTTCCTTCGTGGTGGGCTCGCCTAGCTGCGCCACCGATCGATTGCCTGATGTGCGGCTGCTCTGGGCGGTGAAGCGGCTCGGGCTCCGCTGACAGGCAAAATTCAATTCACTGGATTGAAGATGCCAAACGTTGCCGGAGAGATTGAACCGGACCTGGATCGGAAGCGACTTTCACCCGGAAACGACTTTCACCCTGGTGACGTCAGCAATTCAGGAAACACAAATGATCGAGATCTCGCCCCGGCTCGGCCTGCCGCAGGACCTTCCGAAGGAAAAAGGCGACCTGAAAGCGTCGGAGTTCCATCTCGCACTGAAAGAAAGCGACACACGTGGTGGCGCGGGGGGCGCCGGGACGGCGTCCGCCGGTCATGGACAGGCATCGAGCGGCACGAGCGGCACAAGCGGGAGTGGCACGAGCGGCACAAGCGGGAACGGCACGAGCGGCGCGCCCGGCATGGGCGGCACCGGGCCCGGCGTGCCCGGCATGGCAGAGTTTTTTCCGACAGGTCGGCTGTATCCGAGTTTCCTGAGGTTTGAAACGGGAGGACGGGGCGCACCCGGAGGCGGAGGCGGAGCCGGCAGTGCAGCTGGATTCGGCGCGTCCAAACCGGAGCTTTCAAAAGGAAGCAAGGGCGCGGATGTGCAGACAGCCGAGGACCAGGTCAATGCCTGGCGCGCGGAAAACGGCCGAAAGCCGATCAAGGCAGACGGAAAGTATAATCAGGAAACGGCAAATGCCGTGCGCGATTTCCAGAAAGTAAACAAACTGAAAATCGACGGCATCATCGGCCCAAATACGCATGACCGCCTGCAACTCGAAAACGACGCATCATTCAAGACTCTGGATCCGGCGACCAAAACACTGGTCCGCGACCAGATGAACGCAAACCAGAAGAATCAGGCCGGTCGCGAAAGCGCGCTCCAGCTCGCAATCGATCCGAATCTTGCAAAACTTCCGCCGGACGCACAGCAGAATTATGTCAAGAAACTCGGAGCGAATCCCGCCGACCTGCAGCAGGTTCGCGACAACGTAAAGGATCGCGCGACACTCGAAAAAGATCCCAATTTCCAGAAGCTGGATGCGGTCACACAAAAGAACATTCGCGAACAAATCGAAAAATATGACGGCCAACCGGTTGAACGCGGTCAGTTGCTGAAGCTGGCGACGGATCCGAATTTCGAAAAACTCGGTGGCGCAGCAAATCGGGATCGAGCCCTGAAAGCGCTCGCCGGCAATCCGGCTTCGGCTGCGAACCTGACGAATCTGCAGAAAATGATCGGAAGCGACAGCTTCCAGAAAAAAATGGGCGATGGATTCAGGGGACAGATACTCGATCGCGCGGCGGCACACGCGGGTGACACCAGATACATCCAGGATCTTTCGAAGCTCGCGAGCGACCCGAAATTCGGCGCACTGAATCCCGTCGAGCAAGGCAAGACGCTAAACGTTTTCGAAAAGACAACACCGGCGGGCCGGACGGCGCTTCAGGATCTCTTGCAACGCGAAGTGAACGGCGTTTCCGCGCTGAAAACGCACGGCATCGGCAAGAACGCCCCGACCCTGCTCGATAACCTGGATCGTCTTGCCAGCTCCCCGACGACGGATGCGCGTCTTGTCGACAGCGCCGGCAATCCGGTTACTCCCGCGCAATACAGCGAACAGTTGCTGCAGGAAGTAAGCGCACCCGACAATTTCATCGATCAATCGAACAGGGGCACGTGTACCTGCACGAGCATCAGCCACAAACTGGCAGCCAAAAATCCGGCCGAATATGCGCGGATCGCAACCGATCTTGCTCTGACGGGACAATCAAAGCTGGCCAATGGGGCGGCGATCAGTGTGCCCGGGCCGACGGCGTGGCAAGGGGACAACAGCACCCGTTCTCACAGCGAACGATTGATCCAGTCTTCGCTGATGAATTATGCGCGTCCTGGAAAAACCTACATCAACAACCAGGGTACTGGAGGCACCAGTGTGGATGGGTGGGCCGATCGACCCGGCGGCGGTCTGACTTCGAATGAAGAAGAGCGCGTCATGGAGGGACTCTACAACAAGTCGGTTGACGTCTATGATGGTGAATGGAATTTCAGAGACGATAAGAAAGACATCGTGAACAAGATCCGAGGCGAGCTCGGTCGCGGTGTATCGCACGTGAACGTCGACCTCGATTGGGGTAGCGGCGGACATGCGGTTGAAGTCGTCAAGGTTGAGAATGGCCGTGTTTTCTTCCGGAATCCGCACGGTACCAACGGCGTAGGCGCCACCGGGACGAATCAAGGTACGGCTGCGAACAATACCAATAGTGGTCCTCTGCGCAGAACGGAGGATAGTGCGAAAGCAATACAGTCCATGACTCTCGCTGATTTTGAAAAGGCCGTGCGGCAAACTTATGTGGATGGCTGATTCCTAGAGCGAGATGGCTTTTCTTCGAATTGTCATCTCGCTCTATCCTATTCGTGGAGCATGATCTCTTCCGAAAACCGGTACCCACCCCCGATCGGTGTCGGGGGCAGGCTTTTTCGGGATCATGCTCTGGCAGCCCGCGCCGCACCGGCTCGTGCTCCGGCAGCACGCAGGTGTAGACTCCTCTGATCCGCCGCGCCAGGTTACCGTGGACGACCTCGCGCGGTCTCGCGCCGGCGAACCATCTCGGCGATCCAGATCGGTGCGTAGGGCGGTGTGCAGCCGGGCGATGTTCCTGCTGGAGACCACTCGCCTACCACTCGAGAAGATCGCCCAGCATGTTGGATGTGCGGAACCTTCGACGCTGCGCAGGCTGATCCGGCCTCGACATTTTCGTCGCGCCGCGTAAGCGACCTTCTTCGCTCGCCGCCGCGGCGGTGTGGTCGACATACCGGCTTCGCCCATGCCAATGTGAACAGGCATGGCTCGGTGCTTCGATTATGAAGACGGCCGTATTGTTGGTCGATCGATCGCTCAGTGACCTTAGCGACTATATTTTCTCGGCGACATGATGCTTGAGCGGATGTGGGTCTGGTGGTTCAGGTGTTAACTACCAGACCATGTTCTCGCCGGCGTCGTTGGTCGGCCGGAGAGTGCCGGCGTACTCGAACCCCTTGTGGAACCTGACTTCGGAGAGCTGGTACTCACTCCTGATGTAATCGTTGCGGCTCGTGTCCTTCGGCTTGGTGATCGATCCATCGGCACCGACCACGAAATGAATCTCGGCGGTACCGCCGACAGCGTTGTCTTTGGCGTACAAGCCGACGATCTTGCCCTTGGCGTCCGTCTCATACCCGTTGACTGCGACGAAATGGTCGGTGACCGGTTGTCTGGTCGCGTCGACGACGCTGCTGCTGGCGGGCTCGCTGACGCCGGCGACGACAGCCCTCCCAGCGTCGATGTGGCGCTTGATCTGTTCGAGAGCGACGTCGCTGGCGGTCTTGTCGGTCTTGATCCGCTGCGCGGTGCCTTCGTAAAGGATGACGCCGCCGCCGCCGGTCACGCTCTCTCCAGTGGGCGCCGTTTGCGATGCCCCGGAGCAGGCGAGGCGGTAACAAGCGGCGGGATTGCCGCCGGCGTTCTCCCATCCCGGTGGCGCGAAGTCCTTCAGCTTGACTGTCTTCCCGCCCCCGGCGTTGTCGGTTTGCACCACTTGTTTCGGCCCGGTCGCGCCGCCAGCCGCGCCGCTCGATGTCTGTCCATGACCGGCGGCCGGCGTCCCGGTGCCGCCCGCGCCATTCGGATCCGCGTAGAAGAATTGCGACTGCGGCAGCCCGCCGAACGGAGCGTTGACACTGGCCATCGGGGCGCCCTGCGTGCCGAGGGCCGGGGCCGAATGCTCGCCTTCTGTCGGTGCGAGATGGAACTCCGGCGCTTCCCGGTTGCCTTCTCGCCTCGGGAGGTCCAGCGGCAGGCCGGATCGCGGTGTGATCTCCATGATGTCTGTTCCTGAATTGCTGACTTGCACCAGGGTGAAAGTCGCTTCCGATCCAGGTTCGGTTCAATCGTTCCGCGAAATATCGATCTTGGCCACGTGTGTACGATCTAGTTCAGCGTTTCCATGACGTGAATCATATGATGGCTGGTCACTCCGGGTCCCGAGCATAGCGAGGGAGCCCGGAATATACCTCCGATCGGTGGTTATGGGTTCCGGGCTCGCCGCTTGGCGGCGCCGCGGAACGACCAGCGCCAACTGACCGATTTCACGGAATTGCTCGTACAACCGGGGCCGAGCCAGGAGCGTTTTGGAACGGCCCTTGCAGTGGCGAGCCACCACTTACTGGAGGCCCCGTGTGGCGAACAATTCACGGATCGAGAACGGTTCCGGGCGCACCCGCAGTTGCTCCGGGGTGACGGTATCGCGCGCTCGATCGGTGCTGTTTATAGGTCTTTCGGATTTCGAACGGTTTGCGCTGGGCCGCGCCGCAGGCGGCTGCGCCGCAGCGCCTGTTGGCTGCCTGGCAGGTGATACCGCAGCATCCGTCGGCGGTTGCACGCGCGGTGATGGCGCCGTTGGATCGGATGCTGCCGGCGCAGATTTCTCCAGTTTCAGATGCGCGAGAGCAGATTTCGCCGACGACGTGTTCCCGGGTGGCGTCAGGCTAGCGGTGCCAGTGTTGGCAACTGTCGAGCCAGCTTGACCCTGTGTCGGTAGAAGTGCCTTCTCGGCAGCCCGAACACTGACGTCGCCTGTCGTTGCCTTGGCATCCTCCCTTACCGCCGGCTGAACGCCGTTTTGCGTGAGACCGGCAACCGGCGCGCTCAAGGCGGGGTCGGAATTGCTGCGTGGCTGCAGCGGCACTGCGACGATCAATGCGGTCGAAACCGCTCCGGCCACAACTGCGCCCATGCCGGCCAGATAGGCCGCTGTCCGCCGCAGTCGCCGCGAATAAGGGGACAGGAAATCGTATTCGGAAGACATTTTCCTCGTCTCGGCCGCTGCCATCCTGCGCCGCAGCCTGCCCCGCGGTGCCGTCGTCACGGTGGTAGCGATGGAACATGTCCTCATTGTGCCGGTGCCCGCCATAAACGCGATCAGAGCGTCGCCGATCACCATCGACTGAGGCGAGGCAGTGCGTTGTTTCCGCCGAAGCGGTGCGGCAAGCGCGGCAAGCGCCCGTAGCACAGCTGGATGCTGCAGCGAGGCGGCTTCTCCTTTCAGCAAGCGGCGTACGTGAAGCTCCCGCTGGCGCTCGCGGAGCTGGGATTGATCGATGAGTACGAGTTCGTGGTGCATCCCCGGCTGGCGGGCCACGGGCCAACGCTGTTCGCGGGGCTGTCGAAGCATGTCGACCTGAAGCTCGTGAGCCGGCTGGAGTTCGGCTCAGGCGCGGTGGCGATCCGGTATGAGCCTAGAACGTAGCTATCGGGCTTGTTAGCCCGAGTTGGCAGCGCGGGAACATCTCCCGCGCCATGCGTAGCCGGCCGCGGCATCATAGCGTTAGAACAAAACAATAGATCGGCATTGATGGCGTTGCGGAAGCCGGCCGCCTCGGCGCCGCGGTTGATCGACAGCTTGGCTGCATACAGTGCCTCAGGCGAGACAAGGGTCATGCGCTTGGCGAATTTCAAGGTCGCCGCGCGCAACTCATCGACCGGAACGACCTTGTTGACCATCCCGAGCCGGAGCTCCTCCTCGGCATCGATGCTGTCGCCCATATAGAGCAGCTCGCGCGCCTTCCTGATCCGATCAACCACGGCATGACGATCGACGGACCGACATCGGAGAAGCGCACCTCGGTTCGCCAAAGCTCGCATCGGACGCGGCAATCGTAATGTCGCACAGCATCGCCGGCTCACAGCCTCCGCCCAGCGCATGGCCCTGGACCGAGGCGATCACCGGCTTCTTCATGTCCCAGGGCATCAATTTCGAGCGCCAGGCCTTCGCGCAGGTTCTCATGCCATTTCAGCGCGTCGTGCTTCCACGCCTCCTCGTCCGGATCGCCGCCGGCGATGTCGTAGCCGACGCAGAAGCTGCGGCCCTCGGCGTCGTGATGAATCACTGGATGTAAATCCTGCCATCGGCTATCTGATGGCATGTTCTTATCGATCGCGACGACGCATCAACCGGCAACCGACCTGGGATTTCTGCTGAACAAGCATCCAGACCGGCTGCATGAGCTCGAGTTCACCTACGGCAAGGCTCTGGTGTTCTATCCCGACGCCAGCGAGACGCGCTGCGAAGCCGCGCTGGTGCTCGACGTCGATCCGGTTGGCCTCGTCAGGGGCAAGGGACGGAGTGACGGCCTGCTCGACCAATACGTCAACGATCGTCCTTATGCGGCATCCTCATTCCTGTCGGTGGCACTGAACAAGACGTTCCGGACGGCCATGAATGGTGTGAGCAGCGCGCGGCAGGACCTCGCCGACAGCGATCTTCCCCTGGAAGCCGCGGTCACGCCGCTGCCCATGCGCGGCGGTGAGCACGTGGTGCGACAGCTCTTCGAACCGCTGGGTTGGAACGTCGATCTCGACCGGATTGCCAGTCCAAACGGCGAAACGACCAGCAAGGCCTATGCACGCCTGCGCCTCAGCGGCAAAGCCCGACTCAGCGCGCTCCTGAATCACCTCTACGTGTTGATCCCGGTCATGGACGACGCCAAGCATTACTGGGTCGGCGACGAGGAGATCGACAAGCTGCTCAAGCGGGGCGAAGGTTGGCTCGAGCAGCATCCCGCCAAGGAACTGATCGTCGTCCGCTATCTTCGTCATCGTCGCACACTGGTGCGCGCTGCGCTGGAACGCCTCGCACCCGAAACCCAGGACGAGGCCCTGGAGCCTGACGAGCGCAGTGGGCAGGAGGATGCGCTGGAAACGCCGATCCGGCTCAACGACCAACGCATGGCGGCAGTCGTTGCGGCGCTGCGTGCGAGCGGTGCGAAAACCATTGCCGATTTGGGCTGCGGCGAAGGGAAGCTCCTGCAGCATCTGCTCCGCGAGCGATGGCCCGACCGGCTAATCGGCCTTGATCCTGCGGCGAATGAATTGGAGCGGGCCGCAAGGCGGCTCAAGCTACATATGCCGGGTGGACCGCCGGAGGGCCGGGTATTGCTGCTGCATGGCTCCCTCACCTACCGCGACGAGCGATGGGCCGATGCCAATGCCGCGGCGCTGGTCGAAGTTATCGAGCATCTCGACCCCGATCGTCTTCCGCTCGTCGAGCGCGTCGTCTTCGGGGAGGCGCGGCCACGCACCGTCGTGGTGACCACCCCCAACGCGGAATACAACACGCTGTTTCCGAATCTCGCGACCGGCAGCTTTCGCCATCGCGACCATCGATTCGAATGGACCCGCGCCGAGTTTCGCAGCTGGGCGGACAGGATAAGCGCGGCTTACGGCTACCGTGCGGAGTTCAGCGGCATCGGTATGAACGACAAGACACTCGGATCGCCCACCCAGATGGCCGTCTTCACTCGATAATCGCGTCCGTCCATGAACATCGAAATTCCTGATTTCTCGCTGGTCGTGCTGATCGGCTCGACCGGGTCCGGCAAGTCTACTTTTGCGGCGAAACATTTCCTCCCGACCGAAGTGATCTCGTCGGATTATTGTCGTGGCCTGGTGGCGGATGATGAAAACGACCAAAGCATCAACGCGGATGCATTCGACCTGGTGCGTGAAATCGCCGGCAAGCGCCTGAAGCACCGTAAGCTTGCGGTCATCGACGCCACGAACGTCCGCGCCGCCGAGCGCAAAGGCTGGGTCGAACTCGCCCGCAAGTGGCACGCTCTGCCGGTGGCCATCGTGTTCGACCCGGGCATCGACATTTGCATCGCGCGCAACAAGGCGCGGCCCGACCGCTCGTTCGGCGGACAGGTCGTGCAAAGAATGGTTTCGGAGATCCGGCGCGGGCTCGGCGGCTTGCAGCGCGAAGGCTTCCGGCAGGTGTGGAAACTCTCGAGCGTCGACAGCATTGAAGCGGCCACCGTCATCCGCCAGCCGCTCTGGACCGACAAGCGCAAAGAGACAGGCCCGTTCGACATCATCGGCGATGTCCACGGTTGCGCCAACGAACTGCAAGCGCTGCTCGCCAGGCTCGGCTATCGCGTCGAATGGTCGAATGACCAATGCAATCGCAATGTCACGGTGACTCCGCCCGAGGGGCGGAAGCTGGTCCTTGTTGGCGACCTCGTTGATCGCGGCCCCAACTCGCCGGATGTGCTACGCATCGCGATGAGCATGACTGCCGCCGGCACCGCTTATGCCGTCCAGGGCAACCACGATCGCAAGGTCCGGCACTGGCTTGCGGGCCGCAAGGTCACTATCGCCCATGGCTTGCAACAGACCATTGATCAGCTGGCACGCGAGGATCGCGGCTTTTGCGAGACCGTCGCAACCTTTCTCGATGGACTCCGCAGCCATGTCTGGCTGGACGGCGGCCGGCTGGCAGTCGCGCATGCCGGCTTGAAGGAGGACATGATCGGTCGCGGTTCGGGAGCCGTCCGGGAGTTCGCCCTGTTTGGCGAGACCACCGGCGAGATCGACGAGTTCGGACTACCCGTGCGCGCCGATTGGGCGGCGAACTACCGCGGTTCTACGACGGTCGTTTATGGTCACACGCCGGTGGTCCGAGCCGACTGGGTCAACAACACACTTTGCATCGATACTGGTTGCGTGTTCGGCGGCAAGCTGACGGCATTGCGCTGGCCCGAAAAGGAGATCGTCGACGTTGCGGCGGAGCGCACCTGGTGCGAACCGATCCGCCCGCTCGCAAGCCCCACTGGCCCGGCTTCGGCCCAGGCCGACGCCGACCAGGTGCTCGACATCAAGGATGTCAGCGGACGGCGCTGGATCGATACGGAGTTGCGAGGCCGGATCGTCGTGGCGGAGGAGAATGCGACGGCGGCGCTGGAAGTCATGAGCCGGTTTGCGCTTGCGCCGCAATGGCTCGCCTACCTGCCGCCGACGATGTCGCCATCGGAGACCAGTGCTCGCGAGGATTGGCTGGAGCGGCCGGAGGAAGCCTTCGCGCATTTTCGCGAGCGCGGCGTAGATGAGGTCGTTTGCGAAGAGAAGCATATGGGCTCGCGCGCCGTTATCGCGCTGTGCAGGACATCGAGTGCGGCCAGGGCGCGATTTGGCGTGACGGGAGAGAAGGCGGGAGCGATCTGGACTCGTACCGGTCGTGCCTTTTTCGACGACAACGCGATGACCGAAGGGCTTCTGGCGCAACTGCGGCTTGCGGTCGACAAAACTGGTCTCTGGGATGAAATCGCAAGCGACTGGCTCCTCCTCGACGCCGAGATCATGCCCTGGTCAGCCAAGGCTGGAAGCCTGATCGAAAGCCAATATGCACCCGTTGCCGCCTCTTCGCATGCGGGTCTCGTGGCTGCTACGGATGCGCTAAAGCGTGCCGCGGATCGGGGCCTCGACATTGCGAGCATGCGCGATCGATTTACCGATCGCGTTCGGCGGGCGGAACTCTACGGCAATGCCTGGGCACCCTACATCTGGCCGGTAACCAGCATCGCCGATCTGAAGGTCGCTCCCTTCCATCTTCTCGCAAGCGAGGGGCGCGTCTGGTTCGACCAGGATCACGTCTGGCACATGGGCTTGGCAGACCGGCTGGCCACGGCCTCGGATCCGGTGATCAGGCGAACACAGTGGCGTACGGTCGCGCTTGATGACGATTTAGCCGTACTCGATGCGGTCGTCTGGTGGGAGACTCTGACGAGCCGTGGTGGCGAAGGCATGGTGGTCAAGCCCCGCGCCTTCATCGCACGCGGAAGAAAGGGCCTCATTCAGCCCGCCTTGAAGGTGCGCGGCCGCGAATATCTGCGCATCATCTATGGTCCCGAATATGACGCGCCCGAGCACATCGTCCGGCTGCACCAGCGCAATCTCGCAGGCAAGCGCAATCTTGCGCTGCGTGAATTCGCGCTCGGTCACGAGGCGCTGAAGCGCTTTGTTGCCCGCGAGCCGCTCAGGCGGGTCCACGAATGCGTGTTCGCGGTATTGGCGCTCGAGAGCGAGCCGATCGATCCACGGCTTTGAGGCCCTCCAACGCCCCAGTCAAGCTGCCTTGACGGGGCCAACTTCCCAAGATCTCGCCATCGTTCGACTTCACGACGTTACGCAGGCGCGGATCATTCCGTACCGGCTTGGATCGGGACGATCAACGCATCGACGACGACGCACCCTTGCACTTGCGGCAGGACCTTGATGGGGTTCAGGTCGATCTCGGCGATGCGCGCGCGATCGGACCAGGCGAAGTCGCTCAGCGCGTAGAGACAGCGCGCCAGGCTCGCGATATCGGCAGGCGGTCCGCCGCGGATGCCGTTCAGGAGCCGGGCGCCCTTGATCTCGCAGATCATGGCCTCGGCATCGCCGGCGCGCAGCGGCAGGAGCCGCAACGCGAAGTCGCACATCACGTCGACCGCGACGCCGCCGATGCCGAACGCCAAGGCATGACCGAAATCCGGATCGCGATTGACGCCGGCGAAGACCTCGACGCCGTCGCGAACCATCTGCTGGACCAGCACACCGGAGACCGAGGGTTTGCCAGGCACCTCGGCGAGCCGCTCCTGCAGCCTGCTCCACGCCACCGCAAGGGCTGCATCGTCGGAGACATCGACGATGACGAGGCCATGCTCCGACTTGTGCGGGATATCATCCGATACCACCTTGAGCACCACCGGATAGCCGATCGACCGCGCTGCCTCCGTCGCCTCGGCGTCGCAGTCGACGAGCTTCTCCTCGGCCACCGGGATGCCGTGCTGCGCCAGCACACGCTTTGCGTCGAATTCGTTGATGGTCGCGCGCCTGGTGGCATTCAGAACGGTCGCGATGCCTGGTCCGCTCGACGCCGGTACGCGCCGGGCCGGCTGCGGGCGCAGCCAGCTCGCCAGCTTGTCGATCGCGCCGAGGCCCTGCCGCGATCCGCCGATCACCGCTACTCCGTGCGCCCGCAACAGATCGACCTGGTCGCGGTGCATCACCCCGGGTCGCGTGTTCATCAGGTAGTGCGGCTTGTGGCTCAAATTCGCGGCGTCCACGAGCAATCTGGCATAGCCGAGGACCCGTTCGGCACTGCCCATCGGCTGGCCGTCGCAACTGTCGCTGCAGAACACGATCACGTCCGCGGTCGGCGTCTGGTCCAGGACCTTCAAGGCGTGCGGCAGATTAGTTGCGAAGTCGCCGTTGCCCCAGGCATCGAGCGGGTTGCCGTCGCCGGTGATCGCCCCGATGACGCGCTCCGCCTCCTTGCGCGAGTCCGGCGGCAACGGCGGCAGCTCCAGTCCGCATTCGGACGCCACATCGAGCACCAGCTCGGCCTGGCCACCCGAGGCTGTCACGACCGAGAGACGCCTGCCCGCCGGCCAGCGCTCACCCTGGCACACGGCGAGCACCTCCGTCAGCTCGTCCATGTCCTCGACCTGGATCGCGCGATGCGCCTTGAGCACCTCGGAGAACACGCGCGACTCGCCTGCCAATCCCCCGGTATGGCTGGTGATCGCCCGCCTGCTGCGCTCGGTACGGCCGACCTTCAGCACCACGACAGGCTTCCCGCGATCGCCAGCGCGGTCGAGCGCAGCCACGAAGCGCTCCGGCTCCTTGATCGTCTCTGCGAACAGCGCGATGACCTTGGTCGCCGGGTCGTCGATCAGCGCTTCCATGTATTCGGCCGCACCGAGCAGCGCTTCGTTGCCCGACGATATGATGTGGCTGAATCCGAACCGGCGGATATCGGCCACCATGCCGATGCAGATCGAGCCGCTCTGCGAGATCAAGCCCACGTTGCCGGCCAAGCCCGCCGGGTCGCGCAGCTCCTGGATGTAGATCGAGCTGCGGGTCGCCGGGTTGAGCACGCCCATGCAGTTGGGGCCATTCAGCAGGATCCCGGCTTCCCGGCAGATTCCCACGATCTCGGATTGCAGCCTGGCGCCCTCCTCGCCGCGCTCGGCGAAGCCACCGTCGAAGATCGCCGCAGCCTTGACTCCCTTCGCGGCGAGCGGCCGGAAGCTCTCGAGGATGCGCGTGTAGCCGACACAGAAGGCCACGACATCGGGCGCCTCGGGTAGAGCTTCGATGCCGGGGTAGCAGCGATGGCCGAGGATTTCAGGATATTTCGGGTTGATCGGATAGATTGTCCCGTCGAAGCCGATGCGTTGGGCGGACAGGATCAGCGATAGGCCGAGCGATGGCCGCTCGGATGCGCCGAGAATGGCAATCGATTTTGGGCGCAGCAGTGGGTCTAGGGACACGAGCAAGCCTTCTTCCGAGGACGACGGACAGCAGCACCCCGAACAGCACGGAGCTGATCAGCAGCGACCGTGAGCGCCGCGCGCGGGCGCTATCGCGCCGACAGCGGCTGGCAGGCTACACTGAGCATGTCCCGATGAATGTGATGCACTGGAACGCGGCTTGCTCCATCCCTCCCCTGAAAGGGGAGGGTGGCTGCGCGCTTCTGGCGCGCAGCCGGGTGGGGTCCTTCGCGGGAGTGCGGTTTCCCCTACCCGGCGCCTTCGGCGCCACCCTCCCCCGCAAGCGGGGGAGGGATGGAGCAAGCGGCACCGCCGTGCGCCACTGTCACCGGGATGTGCTCTAGCCGTCAGCCGGCCAGCCATTGCGTGAAACGCTCCTGCAGCATGGCGCTGTTGGCCGCTTCCCATTCCGCATTGGCGGTAATGGCCTGCTTTGCGTTCTGCGGATAGGTGGGCATCTGCCTGGCGATCTCGGGCTTGACGAACTCGTAAGCCTTCGGATTGGTCGGCCCGTAATAAAGCCGGTTGCAGAATTCGGCCTGCTGCTTCGGCTGAACCGCGAACTGGATCAGCTCCCACGCCAGCTTGCGATTGGGCGCGCCCTTCGCGACCCCCCACATCGTGATGTGGACGTGGGCGCCGTTCCAGACGAGCTCGACGGGCACGCCCCGGGCGGCCAGCTCGCTGGCGCGCGCGTTCCAGATCGCCATCATGTCGATTTCCCCGTCGCGGATCAGCTGCTGCGACTGGTTCCCCTGCGTCCACCACACTTTGATATGTGGCTTGATCTGGTCGAGCTTCTTGAAGGCGCGATCGATGTCCATCGGATAGAGCTTGTCCGGCGGCACGCCGTCCGCCAGCAGCGCGAAGGCCAGCGATCGCGGCGCGTTGTTGTAGAGCGAGCGTGTTCCCGGAAACTTCTGTACGTCCCAGAAGTCGGCCCAGGACTGCGGACCCCCGTTCGGGAACTTATCCTTGCGATAGCACAGATTGGTGCCGAGCGCGCAGTAGGAGATGCCGTTGGCGAAAACGGCGTCGGGAAACAGGTTGTCCTTCTGCACGACGGTCCAATCGATCGGCTCGACAAGGCCCTCGCGCTCCGCCCGCAGCCAGTCCGACTGGCTGATCGCGGTGACGTCCCATTCGTAACGTCCGCTCTGCACCTGCGCCTTGAGCTTGGCGTAGGACACGGGCGCCACGGTTTGCACACGGATACCGGTCGCCTCGGTGAACGGCTTGAAGAAGGCGGCTTCCTCCGCCGCGGTCCAGCTGCCGCCCCAGGTATTGACGATTACCGTTCGCGCCTGCGCGATCGTGCCGTCGGTCACCGGCAGCGGGCCTACGGTGGCAGCGGCGAGCGCGGCACTCCCCGTCTTCAACAGTCGGCGTCGATCGAGAATCGTGCGTTTCATGGTGTCCATCGTTCCTCCACGGCGCCTTGGGCGGCGCGACGCTCAGGTCATGTCGCGAGCCACCCGCTTCCGAAGCTCGTCCCCCCTTGCAGCACCCCCAGCACGAGCTTCGGAAGCGAAAGGGGCACTAGCAACTCTATGATTCTAGTGCCGCTTCACGAGTTGAAGTTCCTAAATGAGATTGCGGCAAGCGGGGTAGGAACTTCAACTCGGCGGCACTAGGAGAAACGCTCGCGGATCTCCGCCGATCGCCAACATGGTGGTGTACAAGTTCCGCGAGCGTCAGCGCATCATCGCACAGCACGAACGGCTGTTCGAGGCATCTCTTTG
Source organism: uncultured Alphaproteobacteria bacterium (assembly GCA_963777755.1). Taxonomy (GTDB): domain Bacteria; phylum Pseudomonadota; class Alphaproteobacteria; order Rhizobiales; family Xanthobacteraceae; genus DATFWC01. Next base: position 66,186 of record CAVZSC010000028.1, on the reverse strand, counting down.
CGCCAATCTTCCCGGAAATGATCCCGGGACGACCATGGGAAGAGCGGCGTCCCAGAACGCGTTTCAGAAGACGTTGCAGACGTGCCGGCACGTACACCCGCGCCGCGCTACCTGCGCCGGTCGACCACCATGTCCTTCATCTCGACGACTTCGAGGTCCTTCGTGGTCACGCGCTTGAGCTGCCGCAGGATGTCGGGGTCCCAGCGCGGATCGTGCCCGCCGCTGATGTAGTTGTCGCTGCCGTTGTCGGCGAGGATCATCCCGTACTTCTTGAGCGCGCGCAGGATGACCTGAACCTGCGGTGCGAAGCCGGAAATGTCGTAACCCGCCTTCAGCCGCACGCGCATGCCCATTGGTGGAAGGTTCTCGTCGAAGGAGTCGCTCGCCCAGTGGCTCGCGGGCGGCACGTAGGCGCGTCGCGTCCTGGCGAGCGTGAAGCGCAGCGCGTGCTCGACCGCCTGCGCGCCGACCACCTCGTCATAGCGCACCAGGCCGGGCAGGATCGGCAGGCCGGCGGCGTCCGCGGAGGTCCAGGTATCGGGGCGGACCTGGTTCTTCTTCAGGTCCCAGACCGCGCCGCTGTCCGCCCTCCAGGCGCCATTGCGCTCCGGAAAGGTGTTGAAGGTCTCGTACAGGATCCAGTTGTCGCGATCGAGCACGAGGACGTGGCGGTCGCCATCGCCCTTCGGCCCGCCTTCGATCGGTGCGTCGGGAGGGATCGGGTAGGGACCGGGGTCGCTCTCGTCCGCATATTTGAACGTCACCGGCACTTTCTTCTGCGTACCGGGCACGACGATGTAAGGGATGCCGATCGGCACGCCCTCCCACACGGGACCGAAATCGGGATGCAGCGGCTTGTCGCCGAGGCGCGCGAGAATGCGCGCCGAGCTGCGGTCGATCGGCGCTTTCGAGATGTCCTGATGCCAGGGGCTGTCATCCGGAAGCAGCCGGATGCCGTTGAGGTTCGCGTTCGCGCCGAGCTCGAACTCTCGGCGTCCTGGTGCGGGCGGGGGCTGACGTTGATGCCGCGGGTGCCGGAATCGTGGACGGAGCCGTGGCCGGCGGCGCAGCGACGCCGCTCTCCGCCAGCTTCTTCAGATAGGCGCGCGCGAGATCGGCGTAGAAGCCGTTCGGAAAGCTCGCCAGAAACGCGTTCCACCCCTCGGGCGTGCCGAGCTCCTTCGCGGCCTCGAAGGCATCGCGTGCGGAGATCTCGCCCTGCCGCTGCGCGAATGCGCTTGGGTTCCACGCCGGATCGACGGGAACCACGGCCGGCGCCGCAAGGAGGAAGATCGCAATGCACAGACGCTTCATGCTGGTCGAGTTCCCCTGGCATACAGGCCTGTCCGGAACCGGTGCCCGCCTGTTGCACGCCAAGACTGCCTCAACAGGCCGATGACGCGCAACCCCGATGGCCATTCAAAAGAAGGCGTAGCTCAAGGCACTCTTCTCAGCGGGTCAACGACGCCTCGCCGCTGTTGCCGTAGGCACCGAGCTCATTGCGCGTGCCGGCGCGCTCGGGGTTCTGGTCCGCCGCGCCTTCGGGATAACCCTTTCCAAGGAGCGGGCTCGTCACCGGATCGCGAACATATCCCGCCGGCGTCCAGCGGCCGTGCGGCCGACTTCAGGTGAAAATCGCCCGTGCCGGGGTCGGCAAACAGCGGATCCGTTGGCGCGATGTTGCCTGCTCCGAACGTGACCGTCAGCCCGTTCCTGGCATATCGCGTCTGCACGAGCGAATACGAGACATTGACTTTGACCACGCCGCAGGCCCGGTCGCAGTTCGCGGCGAAATCCTGGCCCGGCGCATTGCCCCAGAAGATGGCGTTCACGAACGAATAGGCGTCGGCCTGATCTCGTCCCTGTCGATCCGGACGCCCGGGCCCGGCCCCTTGCATCCGACGTCGAGGGCGCCGACATTGGTCAGGTGATCGAACCTGGCGATGGTCGGCCCGCCGCCGACACCGCTGTCGAGATAGATGTTGCCGCCGCAATTGCCGTCGTAGATCTCGTGGTAGCTCAGGCAGGTCGCGCCCTCGTCGCAGAACATGCCGCCGCCCGCGTTGCCGGCGCTGTTGCCGCGATAGATGTTCCAGTTCAGCGTCGCCGTCGTCTTCTGCCCGCTGCCGTGTCGGCGGCGACATAGAGCCCGGCGCCCCACCGCGTCACGGTGTTGCGCGTGAACAGGTTTCCGGTGATCCTGAGCGTCTTGCCGAACAGGTAGAGCGCGCCGCCGTGGGAGGCTGTCCGGCTCGGTGCCGGCATTGCGGTCGACCAGGTTGCGCTCGATCACGACCATATTCTCCTTGGCGTCATCGTTGAGAAAGCCGGCGCCGCCGCGGCCGCACGCGTTGTTGCTGAACACGTTGCCCTGGATGCGGCCCGAGATATTGTTGAGTGCGAAGCCGCCGCCGGCAAGCGAGGCGTCCGCGCACCGGTTGCCGTGGATGTGGTTGTTGGTGATGTCGAACCGCTGCGAGTAGTAGATAGTCGCGATAGATCGCCTGCGAGTAGCCGGTGATCTCGAAGCCGTCGATCGCCGTGAGCTGATCGCCCTTGGGGCCGGGATCCTCGATGCGAATGAAGGACCCGCCGCTGCCCTGCGCCTTGCTCACGTAGGCGGCGGAGTCGCGCACCTGTGAAATCGTTGCCGCGCTGGAAGCCGCCGGCGAGCGTGAAGTACTTTTCGCCCGCCTTGCAGTGCTCCGCATAGGTGCCTTCCGCAACGCAGATGACCGCGCCGGGCGGTGCGGCGGCGACCGCGGCGGCGATCGTCTTGTGCGGGCTCCGAACGGTTCCATTGCCCCGGCCGGGGGCCGCGGCATCGACGAACACGGTGCAACGCGGGATCGCCGTCGTGCGCGCCACCGTCACGGCACGCGGGGCGCCTCCCGGCGGCGGAAACGGCTGTCCGGCAGCCCCATGAGCATCGGCAAGCACCGCGCCCAGCATCACAGTCGCCAACGCCGCGTATCTCATGTGCAGGATTTCCGCCAAACGGCCAGCCGCTCCAGCCTTGTGCAGCGAGGGTATCGGGTTGGCAAGCGCCTTCTGCAGTGGAGGATCCCTCCTCTGCCATAGGGCGGGCCACTCGTTCGCGCCGACCTCAAGATGGTCGCGCCGTTTGGCATGATTGGCGCGCTTGGCGGCATGCCGGAACAAGGTATGTTTCGCGATATGCGCGCCTTCCTGCAAACCGTTCCGATTAGAGCGTCGGATTCCACATCACCGGGACTTCCCGATAGCCCGACTGGCTCCGTTCGATATAGGCAACCGCTGGGAACGGGAAATGATAACCCTGCACCGGGATCTTGTCGGCCGCGACCTGATCGTAGACACGCGCGGCGGGTTTCCTCGGCCTTCGGCGCGTCCATGTCGAACATCACGTGCCAGCCGGGGTTGCGTACGAACAGTTGCGGCAGCGTGGTGAGATCGCCCTGGATCATCAGGCTGGAACTGCCTGACGAAACGACATGCATGGTATGGCCGGGCGAATGACCGTGCGCGGCAACCGATGCGATGCCCGGCGCGACATCCTTGCCAGGCTCGTACTTGGTCATCTTGTTGCCGATGATGCCGAACACGCGCCGCACATTGGCGAACGCGGCCTTCATCGCCTCGGGCGCCGCGGCTCATGTTGCCGTCGTCCATCCAGAAATCCCATTCCGGCGCGGGCACCATGACCTCGGCGTTCGGATAAGACGGCTTGCCATCGGTGACGAGCCCGTTGATGTGGTCGCCGTGGAAATGCGAGATCACCACCGCATCGATGTTCTTGATATCGATGCCGGAGGCCGCGAGGTTTGCCTGCCCTTGTCCCATCGAGCCGTTGCTGGTCGCCAGTGCGCCCGGACCGAAGCCTGTGTCGATGGCGACGAGCTTCGAGCCGGTGTTCACCACCACCGAATTGAACGGCAGCATGAACCGGTCCGACCGAAATGTACGCAGCCTGAAGCGCGGCGACGACCTCGTCGCGGCTCTTGTTGCGCACGAAGTTTTCCGGCAGCGGCGAGAGTACGCGCGCCTTCGGAAATCACGGTCACCTCGACGGTGCCGACTTTCATTCGATACCAGCCGTTGGTCTGCTTGCCGGCGAGCGGAGCGGCGGCTTGCGGGGTGCCTCCGGAAATTGACGACGCGGCTACGACGGCGGCCGTACCCGCAAGAAGTGTCCGGCGATTGAGCTCGGTCATGGCGTCACCCTCCAATTTGTTGCCGCGTTCAGGTCGACAGCGTGCCGGCCCGATTTTGCAATTTTACATTGCCGGCTACCGAGGAAATATGCAAACCGCAGGGGAGAGGTGATGGCCAAGAGAAACCAACTACCGAGCTGCAAGTCTTGCTGGCCAACCGGGACAATCCGGATCAGGGCCAGAAATCCGAACAAGCGTTTTCTAATTGCGATCGTGACGGTCGGTTGGCTCACGCCACTCTAGGAAAGCTGACGCAAAAAAGGGCCGGTGCGATTGCTCGGCCCTTCCGCGGAGCCGGCCGAAGTCCGGCCAGTCCAGACGCCGCTGCCTACTTGCGGCATACGTCGGAGTCAGCGTTCTGTTGTTGCTCCAAGGTGCCGCCGACGAGAAGTCCGGGCGACAAAAAGTCCGGCATAGATTACGAGGAACGCCGCGCCGCCGCTCACCTCTTCTATTTCCGCGTCCGTGAGGGTCGTCAGTTCAGTTCTCGGCTTTGCATTCATGTCAACGTCTCCTGTCCATCAGTGGTGGAAAACCATCGCTATCGGAAGCGCCTTCCCCCGCTGGCGGCATGCCTGCGGAGGAAGGCAGAGGTGCTTTTGCAGCCTTAGAAGTACGGAGCGAGCTGGATCGCGTTTTCCGCATTCGCCATGAGGTCATTCATGTTCACGCCCGCCAGCGTGATCGATCCTTCGAACCAGTCGTAGGTGATACGGGTGTCGGCACCGACTTGCGTGATCGACAGGTCGGACAGCGAACCGATGCCGTCGAGCAGCAGGCGGTCTTCGTTGACATTGAAGTCGGTGATGCGGTCGTTGCCGTGCTCGCCAGCGAACGACCATGCCTCGAACTGGAAGGTGTCGGCATTCAGGCCGCCGCTCATGGTGTCGTTGTCGTACCCGCTGTCGATCCAGTCATTACCCGCGTGCCCCTCGATGACGTCGTTGTTGTTGCCGCCCCGGATCGTGTCGTGCCCCTCATAGCCCCACAGCGTGTCGTTGCCGCCGTCACCCTCGATCAGGTCGTCGCCGTTCAGTCCGAACAAGGCATTGTGGTCCTCGTTCCCGAACAGGGAATCGTTGAACTGCGAGCCCATGACGGCCTCGAAACCGCTGATCTGATCGAAGTCGGCATCGGCGAAAGCCGTCAAGTTCAAGAACAGATCCACCATCACCCCCCGTCCGAGGTCTGATAGCTGAGCAGATCGGTGCCGCCGCCGCCGTTGAGGGTGTCGGCTCCGTTCCCGCCCTCCACGATGTCGGTCTGATCGCCGCCGAACACCGAGTCGGCGCCGTCGCCGCCAACGAGGGAATCGGACCCCTCGCCGCCATTGAGCGTATCGTTGTCGGTACCGCCATTGAGGGTGTCGTCGCCCCGATTGCCTGACATCGTGTCGCCGCCGCTGCCCCCGTAGAGGACGTCGTGTCCGCCGCTGCTCAGGAGGTCGCCATCACCGACCAGCGTGTCGTTGCCGGAACCGCCGCTCAGGGTGTCGTTACCCAAGCCAGCGCGGATCGGAATCCGCTCCCGTCCCAGCGTTGAGACAATCGGCGCCATTGCCGGAAAAAATGTCGTCATCGCCGGACTGGCCCCAGATGGTGTTGTCGCCATTGCCGCCGCCGAGGGTGTCGTGTCCGGAGCCGCCGTATGCGATGTCGTCTCCGCCACCGAGCAGCAGCCTGTCGTTGCCGCCCTGGGCGTTCATCCGACGATCGGAATTGTTGGTCTGCTGGTCGAGATTGGACGAGCCGCTCCCCAGATTGGTGTAGCCGTCGCGGTCGTTGTCCTGAAACAGCTCGGAATAATCCAGGGTGGTGCCCGGAAATATCGGCCGAATCTCAAGCGGGTACATTGTGATCATGGTGTCTCCCTCCTGCCGGCGATCGACGCCCCGTCGATCTTCATCCGCCCGAACACGACCATGTGATCGCGTCGCGGCGTGGTCTCGGGTGCGGGAAAAGGTTCAAGACCGGCTTCGCCTTGCGTGACATTGGTCACACAGCGCCGCGCGCGGGCGGCCGCACGTGCATCATGCTCGCCGGATCGACCGGGCCTGGGTGCAGGAGCTGCGGTGGCTATGCCCGCTGCTTGCAGATCGAACGCAGGAAGGCGACAAGGCCGATGGGCATCGGTCGGACGTGGCAATGTCCGGTGTTGTGGCGAGGGGGCGAGAGAGCGGACATGGCAATATCGACGCGAATGGCGGTTTCCCGTCACTTCCCGTCGCGACGCAATGTCGCGTCAAGAGAGGCAAGCAGGCCACGCCAGTGTTCAGCTTGTCGGCGCTGGAACAGCATCAGCTCAAAGCCGTGACGTGCGACATGATCCTGCGGGATCTCGTCCCAGCCGCGATGCTCGACCGTCACGCGCGTCTGGTCCCCCACCGCTTCGAACCGCACGTCAAGCTGTGTCGATTGGCTGGGCGCGAATGTCGCCTGACGCCAGGTGAGTGCGAGCCTTTCGCCGGGCTTCCAGACGGTGATGCGGCCGACCTCGAACTCCCTTCCGTTCGCCAGCGTCGCGACGAGCCGCCCGCCTTCTCCCGGCTCGAAGCGAAGATGGCCGTCGCCGCGCGGCGTCAGGGCGAACAAGGGGTTCGGCCGCCACCATTCGCCGATCCCCTCGGTGAAGGCTTCAAACGCCCGCAAAGGTGTCGCGCCGACTCGGATCGAAACGATGACCGCCGCGGTCATTTTCGCTTCTTCTCGACATGCGCCTTGAAGCTCGAGAGCTGCGCAGCCCACATCGATTCGGTCTCGGCGAGCCAGCGTTTCAATTCCGCCATGGCGCCGTCTTTCAGCGCATAGATGCGAATGCGCGCGTCGAACTCGGGATGGGTCTCCTCAACAAGCCCGCTCTGCTTCAATTGGCGCAGATGCCGGCTCATCGCTGGCGCCGGCAGGCCGAGCGCATCCGCCAGCTCGCCCGCCCGGCGCGGCCGCTTGCCAAGCAGTTCCACCGCGTAGCGGCGCCGGGGGTCGGCGAGCGCCGCGAAGGTCTTGTCGATGCGGGAGTTCAATCGAGCCGCTTCTTCGTGGTGAGGCCGCTCGCCTTGTCCCATTCTTCCGGCGTCATCCTTTTCTCGGTGACGCCGAAGGTCCAGATATGGCCTTCCGGGTCGCGGGCGCGATAGGTGCGGTCGCCGTAGAACTGAGTCTCGGGCTCCTGCAGGATCTCCGCGCCCGCTTCGCGTGCGCGTTCGCAATGAGCGTCAATGTCCTCGCCTTCGGCGAGCTGGACGTGGACGCTCTGCGTGTTCTTGCCACCGACGGATTTCGGGCTCCTATGATCGGCGCTCCACTCGTTGCCGACCATGACGACGGAATTCCCGAAGGTCATCTCCGAATGACCGAGATTGCCGTCGGCGTCGAGAATGACGAAGAGCGGCTCGAACCCGAACGCCTCTTCGAGCCAGCGATAGGCGGCCTTCGCATCCAGATAGCAGACAGCGCTTGAAAGCCCTTTGGGCCGGTAGAGGTCAGTCACGTCGGTTCCCTCTGGCAGTGACCGCCGTTACTTACCTCAATCGGCAATATTTGTCAATTATCAAAAGTATATCAACGACACTTGGTGCGCAACGCCAGAGGGCTTCCCGGCGAGGTTGACACACGGCAGTGCCGCGCACCGATCGGCTAACGGTGAAAAATCGTCTGGATTGCCCGCAGGAACGCGCCCACGCCCCACTCCGGTTGAGGACCCTGGGCCGCACCGGTCGGGACCTGTTGGGCGCGTCTGGACAAGCTCAACGCGAGGTCTTCCGCCAGAGCCGGGCGATTGACGAGCAGCGGGGCAAACGCCTGCTGATCGATCGCGTAGACGGTCACGCGCGTCAAGGCCTCGAGCGTGCAAGCTTCGCCCATGCCTGCGAGCAGTCCCGTCTCGCCGAAGAAATCGCCCGGCGCCAGGCGCCCAAACTCCTCTTTCTCGTGCCGCATGGCGATAACGCCCGCCCGAACCATCATCAGCGCGGTCAGCAATTCGCCTTGACGGACGATCACCTCGCCTTTGCGGAACTCCCGCACCGAGGTCGCTTCGGCGAGCGCTTGCTTTTCGTCACGCGTCAGCGCCGTGAAAATCGGAATCGCTTCGATGAGCTCGAGCGGCGTCACCCGCGGCGGTTCCGCGGTTTCCTCGGTCGGCAACTCCAGCATGGCGACGGCAGATGCCGGCGGCATCGCCAAAAGCAGACCGGCCGACTTGCAGTGACGATACACGAGGTCAAGCACTTCGTTTCGTGCCGGCGTGCGCTGCGCCGGGCCTGCGACCCGAAACTGCAGCTCGATCTCGAGCGCCGTCGCGTCGAGGCCCTTGAGCGCGACGATCGGCGGCGGCTCCTTCACGATCGTATTGCAGCTCAACAAGACGGATCGCATGACGTCGACGACGATTGACGGCATGCGCGTCGGCGCGACGCGCACGATCAAGGTTATGAGATGCGCTTCGTCGGGACGGCTGATATTCGTCAGGCCGAGCTTGGCGAGAACGCTGTTCGGCAGCATGACCACGTTGTTCGCGGCGGTCAGGACATGCGTCGACCGCCAGTTGGTCTCGACGACGCGTCCCTCCGTTCCGTCGCTGAGCAGGATCCAATCTCCGAGGACATAGGGCCGGCCAAGCGAGAGTGCGATGCCCGAGAATACGTCGCTGAGCGTATTTTGCAGTGCCAGACCAAGGATGATGGCAATCACGCCCGAGGTGGCGACCAGGGTGCCGATCGGCACGCCGAAAACGAAGGCGAGGATCGACAGCGCCGTGCCGAGATAGACGACACCGACGAAGACGTCCTGCAGAAGACGCGCCTCGCGGGGTCGGCCCTCGAGAACGAGATAGATGCGCACGAAGCCGATGATCGCCCACGCCAGGTGCACCCACCAGAGCAGCTTCGCGGACACGGCAAGAGGCGCACTGGCATCCTTCGCGGCGACACCTTCGAACCTGTGCGGGGCGATGTCGTTGCCGACGAGAATGGCGGTCATGACGGCGAAGAACGCGATCTGGACGACCAGCCGCATGTTCGCGCGACGGCGGGGAATCAGGTGCCAGACGACGATGCCGGCGAAGCCGACGAAATTCAGCTGCACGAGAGGTGACGCAAGCAACGCGTCAAGGGACATCTGATTCATCATAAGGATCCCCGATCCCCACCCGTCACCAATATTTGACAATAGCTCATCTCTTGCCTGATACTTAGCCTTCCCTCACCCTGGCGGGCGGCACCATGCGCGACATCCGCGTTGGTGTTGCGTTCGACGTGCTCAACGTCGTGAGCGGCACGGCGAGCGGCGTGTTCGGCAGTGACCTCGGTGCCAGTCTCCTCACGGGTTTGCATCATGCACGCGCGTTGACGTCGGCACCCACCATGCGCGAGCTTACGATATGGCGCGAACCCGAGCCCGGTTCCGCCCTAGCGGAGCGTGCGGTCAGGACGCGCTTGACGTGCGTGCGCCAAGCCAATTCCCCCATGCGCCCGCCTGGCCGCGGGGCGACGCCCATGAAGTCGCCGGCGCCTCCACTACGGGAGCAAGGCAGTTCCCTGCCATAAAAGATGTAAATGAGGGCGCAACTTTAATGTGAACCCGCTTCGTGTCGGCCTACACGAAGCGAACGTGGTCGTGAAGAACCACGTTCGGAAGGGAGTACGCGCCATGATCCGAGACCTGAAGGCCGACGACCTCGATGCCGTTTCCGGCGGCGCATCGCGGATCGAAGCCATCATTGCGGCAATCCTGTTGACCCACAGAATCGACGCCCTCCTATCGGAACAGGACCCTCCTCCCGCGCCTGTGCCGATGACCCTCTAAGGTTGCCCAGAGAAGACGCGCGACGCGCACATCGCGCGCCTCCCTGAGGGTGGGGCCTGGTCCGGCACGGAACAGGTGCCCCTCGTGCGACGCACAAAGGACCGGGAGTAGAACGATGCGAATGATCGAGACCATCAGCTTCGACATCCAGCCCCTGCAGGACGAAGAGTTGAATGCCGTCTCTGGAGGCGTCGATAAGATCGATATGGGCTTCTTCGGCCGTTGGCACTTCAGTGGAAACGAGGTGGGTTTCGTCTGCTTCGGTACACCGGAAGTCGGGGTGGAGATGGGGTCTGGTGCTTTTGACCCCCTCCACGCGCCCGACCTGGTCCGCCGCGCCGCCACCTACATCGACAAGATCCTCGAGGGCGCCAAGCCCGGCCGAACTGCCGGTGGAAGCAGGCTTCCAAGTACCAGACCGGCGATCAATCTGAAGACTGCCAAAGCAGCTGGGCATCGACGTGCCGCCGTCCCTACTCGCCCGCGGCCCGGTCCGTCGCAGGACCGCTTGAACCCGCCACTCAGGCCTTCGTCGACAGCCTTGTCGGTGGAGAGCCCATCTACACGCTCTCGCCCGAAGCGGCTCGCGACGTGCTCGCCGGCGCCCAGAAGTCGGTCTCGGTGACCCTCGCGCCCGCGAGCGCCGTCCGCTCACGGGTGGTAAATCGGACATTGAACGACATCGTGGAAAGACTGACCCACTGCGGACATCGCATCCGAAACGGTTATTGACTGTCCGCCCGCGCACTCGAGCGACCCCATTGGGCAACCCCGAATCTTCAGGTCGCGGCAAACCGGTAAGCGTGCTCCTTGCGCTCAACAAAGCCCGTGCCGGGGAACGGCAGATGAGCGGCGATAAGCCGTCGTTTGTCGGTAGCAAGCCGATCGAGGAGGCGCAAACGGGTCGATATTCCGCGGTCGGCTTCATGATCGACTGGAACTTTCCACGCCGGATACGCGAAGGAGATCAGTACATGCGTAAGTGCGTCCCCGGCAATCACTAGGCCGTCGCCGCCCGCGACCTCTACAGAGATATGACCCGGTGTATGTCCGGGCGTATCAATCACGCGCACGCCGCTGACGATCTCATAGCCTTCCCGCACCGTTATGACCTTGTCCTTGATGCGCGAGAAATGGTTCTTCGCACCCGTGGCAACCCGTTCCTTCGGCAGCGCGGCCGGCAGCTTCTGCACCACATCCGGGTCCGACCATACGTCCCACTCCACCGCCGAAATGACATAGCTTGCGTTCGGATAAATGGGGTTATCGTTCGCGTCGAGGATGCCCCAGAGATGATCGGGATGGCCGTGGGTCAATACAACCTTGGTGACAGCCGCAGGCTGGATGCCGGCACCTCTGAGATTTTCGGCGAGCTTCCCCGCCGTGGGTTGATGACGCGGGCCCGTGCCCGCGTCCACTAGGATCACCTCTGATTGTTTGCGGATCACTGTGACGTTGTTCACGAGTTGAATCTGTTCGCTGCCTTGCCCAGCCGCCTTCAGCACCGCTTCGCGCTCGGCCAGTGGAGCCTCTGGATTGACCAGTAAGCCCGTCGGCAAGACGAAATGCCCATCGCTCACTACGAGCGCTTCGAGGTCGCCAGATCTGTAGACCGGTCGGGCGTTGGCCCATCCCGGTCGAGCGGGAATGACCGTGCCAGTACCGAAGGCGATGGCGCCCGCCGCGGTGCCGGCGAGAAAGCGCCGGCGGGCCATTCCCTGCGCCTGTGGCTTCCACATGACTAACTCCCTTCTACAGCAGGGCGTTTGCCGTCGGATGAGGTGATTGCGGCGGCAGGCCCTCGATTGGCGAGATGGGCCGACCTGATATGGTGCTGCAATCGGCCAGTCTTGCGCCGGCGCGAACTGATTTTCTCGGGGTCGCAGCCCGCGGCGAGCGCCCCAACTTTGCAGCAAGTACGATCATGCGGATCATCGTGGCTCGCCTCGGCTGCCGAGGGCCAAAGATCCATTACAGGCGGCAAGACTAGCTTGTTCTCGTCTGAGCCACAACGACAGCATTCAAATGTCGCGGAACTGCGGGCGTGACACATGGATGCGGATACCCACTGGCGTGAGCCACGAGAGGGTCTGCTTCTGGCACTTCTCAGACGTGCCGGTGCGTGCCGGGTCATGTCCGCTCCCGGGGGTGAACCGGTCGAGCCGGAATGGATCGTGCTGGCGATGTTGTTTTCCGGCGTCGTCGGCGTGTTCTTCGGCTGGTATCCGGCGCTGCGCGCGTCGCAGCTCGATCCGATCGAGGCGTTGCGGCACACGCAATTGTTGCCGAAGTGTTCGAGCCGCACGCTTGCCTCAGCATCGTCATGATCTGAACGCATCCGTGGAGACGCGCGCTTTGCACGATCGACTTGTTGATTTAAGCGTCCGCCGGTTTCGTGCTAATGTCGAAGGCGCTGACAGCAGGCGCGCTCGCCACCTTGCTGACGACCGCGGACACTTCCGCGTGGTCGTTGCCGCGCGTCCGTTAGCGCATGTTCCGGCGAGGTGGGCACCGGTTCGCCGACAAACCGCCTCCGCTGAAGCTTCGGCGGGCCATGACCAAACAGGCCTGTCGCAGCCCGGAGGGCGAAGACGGGGAACATGCGCCCACGAAAGAAAAACTGAGCATATCCCGGTTCAGAATGAACGGGACATGCTCTGAGGGCGCGGTGAGGTCAGGCGCCAGGAGTGAACAAACAGATGTCGTCGGACAAGGCCTCTCCCAGAGGAAGCTGGCGAGCAGACACGCCGGGGATCAAGGCTGTCAGGATCGTGCAGAGCTCTGGAGAGCCGGTGGTCAGCCGAGTCCAGCGACCAGCAGCTTCCGATGTCGGGAGAACGCAGACTCGCGAGGCGCTGCTGCAGGCCTGTGCCCGCGGCGATCAGACGGCACTGCATAGCCTCTACAGAGGAACGGCACCGCAACTATTCGGCCTCGCGTTGCGTATTCTCAGGAACCGCGAACTGGCGGAGGAAATCGTGCAGGATTCCTTCGTCCGTATCTGGCGCAGTGCGCACACCTTCGACCCCGGTCGCGGTGCCGCGATGGCGTGGCTCGCCAGCATAGTCCGCAACCGATGCATCGACGTCTTGCGGCAGCGCGGGCGCGAGATGCCGCTCGATGATGCGTCCATCGAGAACTTGGAGGACCCGGTGTCGAGCCCGGCCGATCTGGCGGCGCTCAGCCGCGATGCCCGCCGGCTGCAGGATTGCCTTAACGAGCTTGAGGAGCGTCCGCGCAAGGTCCTCATGCTGGTGTATTATGAGGGCATGATGTACCAGGAGGCGGCAGTCCATGTGGGCGTGCCAATCGGCACCGTGAAGAGCTGGGTGCGGCGCAGCCTGCTCCGGCTCAGGGACTGTATGGAACGATGAATTACGCCGACCCCGAACTGCGCGACCAGCTCGCGGCCGAATACGCACTGGGCACGCTGAGCGGCCTCGAGCGCCGCCGTTTCCAGCGGCTGTTGTCTGGCGACCGCGAGTTGCGCGATCTCGTGGAAGACTGGGAGTTGAGGCTCAATGTCCTCGCCGAGTCGGTCGCGCCTGTGGAGCCGCCGCCGCATGTCTGGGACCAAATCGCCCAGAGGATCGCGCCGGCACCGGCAGTGGTAGGGTGGCCCGATCGGCTGTGGGACAGCCTCGGCTTCTGGCGCGGAGCTGCCGCTTTGGCCGCGGCCACGGCGGCGGCCCTGGTCCTCTATGTCGCCGTCCGTCCCTCGAGTGTGGCGCCGGAGCAGATCGCAGTGCTCGACGAGCGGCTCGCACGCATCGAGGATGCAACCCGGAGCCTGGTGGGCACGCCGGGCGAAATCGCCGCGCTCGGCGACCACCTCGCCAGCCTCGCGCGCCGGGTCGATGCGGTGGCCTCCCGGCCCACGCACGTGGCGGTGCTGCTCGACAAGGATCAGCGGCCGATGATGACGGCGGACCTCGACATTGCCGACGGGCATCTGGTGCTGCGGCTCAACCTCACGCCGCCCCGCGATTTCACCACCAACGTGCTCGAGGTCTGGCTGGTGTCCCCCGACGGCACGCGCCGCTCGCTCGGGCTTTTCCCGAGCGAGCGCCCCGGCACGACGGCGGCTCTCTTCCTGCCGCACGCCACCGCCGAAGCGCTGGCCAAAGCGGCGCTCGCCGTCAGCCTGGAGCCCAGGGGCGGCTCGACGACAGGGCAGCCGTCGGGCCCGGTCCTGTTCACCGGCGCGCTCACGCCTGTCGCTCTCTGATAGTTTTCGCGGAGTTGATGCCGACGCCAAGCGGCCGAATGTCCCTGCAAGAGGCCCAGCCCACACTTCGCGTCCGATACCCCTGTGTGGCACCAGGTACGCGTCCAAATCATCCACGTGTTACATGGACATTAGGAAAGCGAACCCGGGCCGACTGACATGCATGGCCCAGTCTCCTACCGTCGCATCCAGGGAAGTTGTCATTGTGGAAATATTCGAGTCGCATTCGACCGGGCAGATTCCGGGCCGACTATCCCCGTCCGCACTTGTGGTTGCGGGCTATGCACGAAGAACGGGGCGGCCTGGACCTCGCATCCAGGGGAAAATCTCGGTCACGATTCAAGTGAATCCCTGATAGTTTGTGACTACCGCAGCCGAGATAATAGCGGCGTCCACGCGCGGTCAGCCAACAGCAAATAGCAGTAGGAGGTTTCCATGTCGGCACTTTCTACGGCCCGGTCCGTCGCAGGACCGCTTGAACCCGCCACTCAGGCCTTCATCGACAGCCTTGTCGGCGGAGAGCCCCTCTACACCCTCTCGCCCGAAGCGGCTCGCGACGTGCTCGCCGGCGCCCAGAAGTCGGTCTCGGTGACCCTCGCGCCCGCGAGCGCCGAGGACCGCGTCCTTAATGTGGGCCCCAAGGGGCGGACCAACATCCGTGTTTATCGCCCGGAGAATGCCGAAGGCACGCTGCCCGTGGTGATCTACACCCATGGCGGCGGTTGGGTGCTCGGCGATCGCGAGACCCACGATCGGCTAGTCCGCGAGCTGACGGTTGGCGCGAACGCCGTCGTGGTGTTCGTCGATTACGATCGCTCGCCCGAGAGCCGCTATCCCGTTGCGGTCGAGGAGAGCTATGCCGTCCTCAAATATGTGGCCGAGCATCCCCAGGAGTTCGGTGCGGATGCCAGCCGTATCGCGATCGCGGGCGATAGCGTTGGCGGCAACATGACGGCTGTGGTCGCGCTCCTCGCCAAGGAACGCAAAGGGCCCGAGGTCAAGGCGCAGCTTCTCTTCTATCCGGTCACCGACGCCACGATGTCGACCGAGTTGTACCAGGAGTTTGCCGAGGGCCCGTGGCTGACGAAGAAGGCGATGGAGTGGTTCTGGGACCAGTATCTGCCCGACGCCTCCAAGCGCGCCGACATCCACGTCTCGCCAATCAACGCCAGCTTCGAACAGCTCAAGGGCCTGCCCCAGACGCTGCTCCTGGTCGATGAGAACGACGTGCTGCGCGACGAGGGAGAGGCCTATGGGCGCAAGCTCGCGGCGGCGGGCGTGGTGGTCACTTCGGTTCGTTACAACGGCACGATCCACGACTTCATGCTGCTCAATCCGATCGCGAATACGCCCGCGGTGCGTGCCGCGGTCCATCAAGCGTCAGCCTACCTCCGCAAGGTCTTCGCGCCTATTTAAGCGTCTCCAGTCATCGACACAGGAGGGTAAACCATGAAGATCGTCGTCATCGGCGGCACCGGCCTCATCGGCTCGAAGACCGTCGCCATTCTCCGTCACGGCGGCGATGAGGTCGTCGCCGCCTCCCCCAACACCGGCGTCAACACCATCACCGGCGACGGGCTCAAGGAGGCCATGGCCGGCACGCAGGTGGTGATCGACCTCGCCAATTCGCCCTCATTTGAAGACAAGGCGGTGCTGGAATTCTTCGAGACCTCCGGCCGCAACCTTCTCGCGGCGGAGGCCGCTGCCGGCGTCCGGCACCATGTCGCGCTATCCATCGTCGGAACCGACCGGACGCCCGACAATGGTTATTTTCGCGCCAAGGTCGCCCAAGAGAAACTGGTCGAGACCTCCGGCATCCCCTACACCATCATCCGCTCGACCCAATTCCTGGAATTCCTCCGCGCCATCGCTGCTTCAAGCGCGGATGGAAACGTGGTCAGGCTTTCGCCCGGCCTGTTCCAGCCCATCGCGGCGGACGACGTTGCTGCCATCGTCGCCGATGTGGCACTCGCGGCGCCGCGAGGCGGCATCGTCGAGATCGCCGGCCCGGAACGAGCGCCGTTCAACGAAATCGTCGCCCGCTATCTGAAGGCGGTGGGCGACCCGCGTGAGGTCGTGAGCGACCCCGAGGCCCGATACTGGGGCGGCCGGGTCGAGGAGCATTCGCTCGTGCCGTTGGGCGAGGCGCGCCTCGGCCGCATCGGTTTCGACGAATGGCTCCGCCACTCAAAGGCAGCAGCCTGACCCTGCATTCGAGGTACGCCCAGCGATCTCACGCGCTGGCACGAGTTGATCCCAGGCGACGAACGAAGGAGGCGACTATGACGATCAAACTCGTTGCATTGGTCCTGCTATGCCTCATGAGCGGCACGGCGATGGCTCAGGAACCTAAGGTCACGTCTCTCATGTCTAAGGATCTTACCGAGAATCCCGGCAGGGAAGTTCTGATGATCACAGTAGAGCATGCGCCCGGCGGGTCGAGCGCTATCCACCGACACAATGCACATGCGTTTGTTTACGTACTGGAGGGCTCCGTTGTGATGCAGCTGAAGGGTGGACAACAAGTAACACTGACACCAGGACAGACCTTCTATGAAGGCCCGGACGATGTTCATGTCGTTGACCGGAACGCAAGCGGTACCAATCGGGCGAAATTCCTGGTGTTCTTGATCAAGGACAAGGGTGCTCCGGCGCTCGTGCCAGTAGAGTGACTGTTGGATGGACAAAGCGGGTCAGAACTCTTTGTCGAGTACAGATGCCACCGCGTCAGCGCCAATGCCAGCGAGACGAAGCCGGCCAAGCTCCTCGCGGTGTTCGTGGTGGACACGAACGAGACGGAACTGACGATCCCATTCGCGGACTGTTGTCTAGCCCGCATTTCTCACACTCGATGCGGCCTGCGCCGGTTCAAGAAAGCCGACAGGGCAGGAGCCGCGCGCAGCGCGATGTGAGTGCATCGGGCAGCGACGGTCGTACCGCCGACGCCACAATTCGATCGCGCCGAGCAGCCCGATAACCCCTTCAATCGGCAACGGCCCTCCTCTTGACAAAAATAGCCGTCAATGCCATTGACAGTAAAATTCGTCAATGTGAGAGCAGCATGCTCGATATCGAAGTCATAGATCGGCCGAGCGCCGCGGCCGCCGCGCTGGAGCCGGTTCGGAGCCAGCTCCTTTCCGAACTGCGGGAGCCCGCCTCGGCCGCGACCCTCGCCGCTCGGCTCGGCCTCAAGCGACAGAAGATCAATTATCACCTGCGTACTTTGGAGGAACACGGACTTGTCGAGGTCGCCGATACGCGCAAGTGGGGCGGGCTGACGGAGCGGCTCATGGTGGCGAGCGCCACCGCCTATGTGGTCTCGACGAAGGCATTAGGTCCGGCGGGCGCTGATCCAGACCGTACAGCCGACCGCCTGTCGGCGAGCTACCTCATTGCGCTGGGCGCTCGGCTGGTGCGGGAGGTCGGAGCCCTGCAACGCGCGGCCGCGGATGCGGGCAAGGGCCTGGCGACATTGGCGATCGACACTGACATCCGGTTCCGTTCCCCAGGTGATCGCGCCTCTTTCACGCGCGAGCTGACTGAGGCCATCACCATGCTCGCGGCACGCTATCACGATGAATCTGCGCCGGAGGGACGATCCCATCGCGTTGTCGTGGCGGCGCATCCTTCACCAATGGATCGGCAAGGAAAGGGCGTTCAATGCCAGTAAAAAAGGATGCGTCCGGCAATCGCTCAGTCGAAGCCGAGACGGATGTGCCTGGTACACCGGAGGAAGTCTGGGATGCGATCGCAACCGGACCCGGACTATCTGCGTGGTTCGTGCCGAGCGAACTCGAGGGTCGGATCGGAGGGACCGCTGTTTCGCATTTCGCTTCCGATGGAAGCATGGATTCGATCGCCACCATCACGGCTTGGGAACCACCCAAGCGGTTTGTCGCGGAAGCAGAGGGAGGGCCGGGAAAGGTAGCGACGGAATGGATCGTCGAGGCCAAATCAGGCGGACTGTGCACAGTTCGCGTGGTCCATCGGTGGTTCGCGAGCACAGATGATTGGGATGATCAGTTTGAAGGGCATACCTATGGATGGCTCGCCTTCTTCAGCCTTCTTCGCCTTTACCGCATGTATTTTCCTGGAGAATACGGCGCCGTGTTCCAACTCTTGTTTCCATCTTCCGCACCTGCGACTGAAGCTTGGAAGAACCTAGTCGATCCCCTCGGCTTGGCCAATGCGGTCGAACAACAGCGGGTGAAAGCGCCTTCGGATACACCGCCATTCGCGGGCGTGATAGAACAAACTGGACCGCAGGAACATCCGGCATTGATCCTCCGGCTCGACCAGCCCGCGCCGGGGCTCGCTCACCTGTTCGCTTTGCCGATGGGGGGCATGACCTTCCTGTCTGTTCGGCTCTACCTCTTCGGCGATGATGCCACGAACACTGCGAAACGGGAGGAGCCAAGGTGGCGCAGTTGGCTTGAGAAGCACTTCCGAGCTCCGGCTGGTTAGGGCCCGAGCTGATAAGCACCAGCGTGATGACCACTTGGCGTCCTCTCGAGGCGCCGTCATGGACCTCCCGTCCCCTCGCGTCGGCGAACCATCTCGGCGATCCAGACCGGTGCGTAGGGTGGCGTGCAGCCAGGTGATGCAGGGTAGTCGATGAGGACAGCGAGCCGCTCGCCAATCCCGATTGCTCGCGTTCGAAGCTCTGGATGATGAATGCCAATCTCGGCGAGGCAATGATTCATGGCCCACTGTTTCTGGGCAGGTGCCTGATGCATCTCCCTCTCGATCTGGTCGAGTAACGCATCGAGGTCGAGGCCCTCAGCGTTCTTGATGACTCTTTCAGTCGTCAGGCTCCAGCCCGCGCGACCGACGAGGTCGTCGCCGTCCTTCCAGTCCGGACGAAGATCCTCGGCGTGGCGACCACGCTTTACCACGTTCACGATGAACCAATCGAGGAGCTTGGGAGAGCGAATGTCGCGGATCATTGCGTCGAGCTCGGCCGCAGAGAAGGCCTTCGGCCTGCACACCAGGGTCGCGAGAAGGCACGCGGCGGTGTCGCCTGTTTCCCACAGTTGAAGTGCGAGTTCATGCTGTGTCTTGAGTCGCTTGGCGAGAGAGCGAAGATGGGTGAGGTTCACACCGTGATCGTCACCACGGCGTTCATTGGCCTCGCGCATCCTCGGGTCTTCGAGTGCGGCGAGCTCGCGCATGACTTCCTTGATTGTTGTGCTCGTCGACACGATGCTTCCTTTGTATCTTCCTTCGCTCGCCTGATCTGAGGGCGCGCGCACGCCTCTGAGATCGGTAATCCACCATAGCGTATGAGCCCCCCGGCAACAAAAACTGTCACATGGCCAGACCCGTTGCCGACCTTGCGCCTCACCCGTCGCGCACGAGCAAAGGTGGCGTCCGACGACCTCATCTTCTCGCACGTCCGACCGTTACGCAGCAATCAGTCGTGGTGGCTTTGGCGAGCCTCGGATGCGCGCGGCCGCTCGACGCCGAGGACGCTGCCGGGCCGGCGTCGTGGCGGCGCGCGCTCGATCATGCCGCGCGGCGATTGATCAACGCATTGTGCTCCACCGCTTGGCGTACCACAGCGCGATGGCGATGGCTCCGGAGACGGCGGCCGTGACGGTGGGCTCGGCCCATTGCGGGGGAAAGTGCGACGGGTGCGCGAAAATATCTCCAACGAAGGTCGCGATCATGCTTATGGTCACCTGCCGCGCCAGGCTGTCGACCGTTCGATCCATCTGTGCCAGGAGCGCCACGGTGACCGCCGCTCCGACGGTGCCGCAAATCGAAGCCAGCAGCATGTGGTCGAAGTCGAACGCGGCAAAGACGTCGCCGCGTGCCATCACCAGGAAACAGGCAACCCAGGCGCCGGCGAATTTTTCGGCGGCGGGTCGAGCCAGTCCGCCCAATGGCGTGTCGCTCAGGCTTTCGGAAGCGCCGAATTTGAAACTCGGCATCGATCGGCCCCTGGTGTCGTTGGTTCCGCCAGCGAAGCGTTCCTGTTGTGCGATACGCCACGCAGCCGCACAAGGAATTTCGGCTCACGAAGGATCAACTCTGGTTGAGACGTCATGACCGCCGTGGCCGCTCGGTGGCTGGGCATCCGGGTGCTGCCCCATGGCTTGGCTGTCTCAGCATGGCGAGCCCTGCCAGGCGGCGGCTTCCTGGATGGCCCGCTTTCGCGGGCCATGACAATCGCGAGGTCTCGTTCAACTCAGCGCCTATGACCTCAGACCGGCACCGCCGCTGCAAGCGCGCCGCGCGGCGCCGGCGAGACGCCACGATTTCGTAACCTCCTCTCGCTATGGTGCGGCAGGCAATAGCGGAGGTTCCGCTCATGCTGCATCGTCATCACCGGGCGAGCCACTTTAGGCGGCGAGGGTTGTCCGGTGATCCCGATTCAAGTGGCACGGCCGTGCCAAGCTTGTCGAGATGGCCGGGACAACCCTCGCCGCCTAAAGCGGCTCGCCCGGCCATGACGAGCGTGGGTCATTTCGACCGGGAAAGCCTCTAGCGGAACAGGGCATGTCGGGCCGCAGGAAATCACCGGTCAAGAGCGCGCCCTCCGGCAGCGGGATGGTGCGGATTCTCCGTCAGGCGACGATGAGCGTCCGCGAGCTCGCCTATGCGGTCGTCAGCTGTGGACTCGTGGTCGGAGCGCTGATGCTGGCGCATCGCCTCGGCATGATCGGTTGATCGAGCACCCGCCGGCTCATCCCCCCAGTCGGTCGATCCCCGATGCGGCTGCTTTCGGTCGCCACGCATCTCCCTCTCGCGAGGCAAATCCTGTACTAGTGTGGCGGATTTGACGTTCCTATCAGCATTGCGGGAACTCCCTCATAGGAACGTCAAATCCAAAGCCACACTAGAATCGAGATGCTTGCTAGTGTCCCTTTGGTTCCGACGTTCGTACGAGGGGCTGCTGCAAAGGGATACGAACGTCGGAACCGGGACACTAGGTCCGCCATGGCGCGCCGCTACTCCTCCATAGGCCTGTTCGGCATTTTCGGACGCTCCGGCGATCTGCGGCAGGTCGATCAGGCGCTACGCTCCGTCGACATTCATCCGCGCCTCGTGCCGGAAGCGGTCAAGCTCACCATCGCCAGCCTGTTGAAGGCGCGCGCGGAGGCCGGCGAACCGGCGCCGCACGCCTACCGCGCGGCGGCTGAGATCATCGGCTACTGCATGATCGGGGCCGAGGCGTTCGCCGGCGCCAACAACGCACAGCTCGCGCTCGACGTCGAGCGGCGGATCGAGCTCGCCCTGATCTCGGGGACCAATCTCGACGCCCAATTGGTGCTGCTGACGCTGCATGCCGGCGTGTGCCAGCCCAGCGTGATCGACCGCTTCGAGCTCGAAAGCGCAACCACCTGACCGAAGGAGCTTGTTTCCGACGCCTGGCGTTGCGCGGTGATCGAGGGGCTCCCGCCTTTCCGGAGTCCGGCGAATGGCCGAGCCCAGAAGCAAGATCGATCCGCTGCCAGCGAGCTGAGGCGCCGGGAACAGGTTAGATGCCCACGCGTACCGATGCGTTGGTGTCGCAGCAAGAAACCGGCAAAATAACTGCGTCCATCGATCCCTGTTGCGGCCGGTTGTCACCCGGCGCCTGCGAGTGAACAACGAACTGCGCTTCTTGTTCCCCGCCAGCGGCGACATCAGGAACGTCGTACCCCCGGCCCACACGCGTCGATGAGGACATGGGCATCGCGGTGCGGAACTTTGCCGACCCCTGCCGGTTGGTCATCACGAAACAGGAGCTTCCCATGGATGCGGATGCCCGCGAGACGTTCGACCTGATCGGCAGCGACAAGGTGGAAGGTACCGACGTCTATGGCGCCGACGACCGGAAGGTCGGCTCCATCGAGCGCGTGATGATCAACAAGCGCAGCGGCAAGGTCGCTTACGCGGTGCTGAGCTTCGGCGGATTTCTCGGGATGGGTCACGATCATTATCCCATCCCCTGGGCGGCCTTGGTCTATGATACGCGGCTCGGCGGCTACCGTACGGCGATCACCGAGGACCAGCTCAAGGGCGCGCCCAAATACGCCGGCAACGACTGGGATTGGCAGGATCCCGAGCGCGGCCGCAAGGTCGACGACTACTACGGGGCGGTCCTGGTCGGTTAGTGCAGCGGCGCTGGCGGACGCGAGCGTGCACACGCGCCTGGAGCAGATCGGCTACAGCGTGGCGGGCGGCGGCCCCTCCGACTTCGCCGACGCGATCCAGGTCGGTGGTCCGTCTTGCACTGAGGTAGCGGTCCGTTTTGAATGTCGCCGCGCCTGATTTTCTGTGACCCCTGCTACGTTAGGTCACAGGATAAGGTGCATTGTGTAACGACAGAAAATACTTAAGTGTATTTAGCCGAGACGACTCGGTTTCTTGCTTGATCTCATGAGATACTGACTTAAAATGACTGGCGGCCCTGATAACTGGGCTTCCCAAGAGAAAACAATGTTTAATTATTTGAAGCGCTCGCTGATCACTTGTGCTTTTGGGCGGCGTCGCCACAGCTCCCGCCTCTTGGCGGCCCCGTCAGTCAGCTTCCAGGAGCGGCCTTGATGTCCCAGACCAAAATCATCAGCGGCCGTCCCGACACGAGTGGTCCGATCATGGTAGCCCCCTATCGCGCCAGAAATGCCCTGGCTCAGCCAATTTGCGAGGCCTGTGGCAGTGCGATGCGTGCCGCAGGTATCGAACCAAGCTCCACTCCCGGATCACCCAACGAGGAACACAGTTACGTATGTCCATGTGGTTGCCGTCTGACGGGAACAGTCGAATGGAAGCAATAGGGCCGCCTCGATTGGCGGACGCACTGCTTGCCGGCACCCGCCGGCGCCAAATCGATCGGCATGATTGATTGTTTCTTCGCGGCTCGCCGCGATCCAGCCGCATGATCCTTCCATCGGTTCGGGCAACCGCTACGGCACCCGAAACAGTCGAGGAGGTTCCTATGACGATACGAACGACGCGCAAGTCCGTCACGTTCGGACACCCCTTCTGTCTGAGCGCGATCGACGCGGTTCAACCCTCGGGAACGTACACGATCGACACCGACGAGGAGCTGATCGACGGGCTATCGTTTCTGGCCTATCGACGCATCGCGACCCTGCTCCACCTGCCTTCGACCTCGAGCAGAGTCGGCGTGACCGAGATCGTCACCGTCGATCCGTCTGAGCTCGCGGCTGCGCTGAAAAGGGATGCGCAGCAGGATGGCGTTCGCGAATGAACGAATCCGATTGTTTCGCACCAAGGGCTTGGAACCGCCGACGGCAGCCCCGCACGGCGATGTCGTAAGAGCTATTGCAGCAATTATTGACGATTGTTTCTCACCCTTCGGCCATGTCCAGGCCTTGCGGCAAGGGATGATCCCGTTCGCTCCTGATCTGCGGCTGATCGTGCAGGACGACGCTCAGCAGCGAGCTGTGGACGACCACGTTGCCGTTGTACTCGATAAAGCCCAATTGCCGAAACTTGTTCATGAAAAAGCTCACACGAGACCGCGTCGTGCCGACCATGTCCGCCAACGTCTCCTGGCTGATCTTCGCGATGATCGGTTCCGGCCTGCCTTCCTTGCCGAAATTCGCCAACAGGAGGAGCGCTCGTGCCAGTCGCTTTTCGCTCGAATTGAACAGCTGATCGACCAGATCCTCTTCCACCCGAATGTTCCGAGCCAGGAGATGCGAAACGAAGAACTCGGAAAACGCCGGCTCGTCATGCAGCACGCGGACGACGGCCGCCTTCTCCAGTCGCATGATCTCGGTTTCCGTGATCGCCGTCGCCGTCGCCATACGACGGGTCTGTCCGGCCAGGCACCCCTCGCCGCAAAACTGACCCGGCCCGAGGACGGCGACGACCGCCTCTTTCCCTTGCTCGGAAAGGACCGTCACCTTCAGCTTGCCCTGCTCGATGAAAAAGACGCAGTCGGCCGCGTCACCCTGTGAGAAGACAACTTGATCGACGCGATATTTGACGATCGTCCTTCCTCTGCCTACCTTGGAGAGGAAGGCTCTCGGGTCGAACGCCTGATCTTTCTTGTTTCGTTTCAAGCCAGAAGCTCCATGCCTCGCACCCCATCGCCCCGGAGAGCGCAGCCTGAGTATAGCACCATTTCGCGGCAGAGAATTTCCTATTCTCACGCAGGAGCCGGGCATCTTGAAATCCAAAACGCCGACCCCGGGACGCGAGCGCGAGTTCAGGGTGCTGGTCGTTGCCACCCGCACCAATGGCAGTAACGCCTCGACGTCGGTCGACGGAACCTGGAAGCTCAGAACGCAGACTCCGACCGGGATGCGGAAGTCGGAATTGGTCCTGATTGCCGACGGCAGCACGCTCACCGGCGAGCAGTCGGCCGATGGCCGATCCGGTCCCATCGCCGACGGCACGGTGAACGGAAACGCCGTCGCCTGGAAGATCTCGATCGTCGATCCGCTGAGGTTGACGCTCGAGTACAATGGTACGGTCAGCGGCAACGCCATGACGGGCAACGTGAAGGCCGGGCGCTTCGGCGCATGGCCATTCGTCGGACGCCGCCGATAGATCCCCTGGCCCGTGGTGGACCGACGGCCGTCCAATGGCGGACGCCGCCTTTTCGTTCAGGCTGACCGGGACATCACACTTGGTGTGACGGAATAGCGCTCCAGATTCCCGGTGATATTGACGCACGGCGGTGCGGCTTGCTTCACCCCCGATCAAGTCGGGGGTCGGCGCGCTTTGCGCGCCGGGTGAGGGGGGACCCAGGATCGACGGTTTGGTACCCCCTCACCCCAGCCCTCTTCCCGATGGGGAGAGGGAGCAGGCCGAGCGCGCGGCGAGCGCCTATGTCAAATTGGTCGGGATACCCTCTAGATTCGTTATTTGTCGCATTTTGAACCGGCGCCATTCTCCAACAGCGCTTGTCGGTATGGGTCACGTCTGCAACCAGGCGGCAACCGCTGCGGCCCCCAAGGTCAAGAGCAGCGACGCAATCCCGAGGATCAGCATCGTTGCAACAAGGCTGCCCGCGTCAGAGATGATGGGATGAGCGTGCATCGGGAACGAATACACCCGACGAGCGGCGGCGTCTGTATAGAATTGATCACGACACGTTCGTCACGATGAAACTGACCGCCGCCAATTCGCCTTGCTTGTTAGGCGACACAGCGGCCGCTGAAGCGGCTCAGGATGGGATCGAAGACCCGGCTCGCCAACAGCGCGCAGCCGAGCGGCGGGGCCGGCGCCAGCCGGGGAGCGCGCTTTCCGCGATCGATCTCCTCAGTCCCCGGCAACGCCGGCGCGCCCCTTGCACTGCGGACGTTGTGCTCCGGCGCACCGGCGTCCCTCGAAATGATCGGTGGGTTCGTCAGCAGAGCCGTTGTGCTCATCACCGCATCCGCACGCGTCACCAGCGACCAGTCGCTCGCGCGAGAACGGCCGACGTTTGATGCGGTGACTGCTCTGGAGAAACCGGAATCGGCGATCGCCTCCGCGGACACAAATCCAAACGGACTGCCGGAGACACCGGCCGCCAGCAGAGCGGCAGCGATACCACCAAGGATGCAGCTGGAAAGGGAACGTGAAGCATACATTGGGAGCCTCCTGACAAACGGCGACTCCTGAGCGGGCCCTTGGCCCAACCGGTGCACGTATCAGGCAGACGATCGTTCCAATCGACAGGAAACCGGCACGCCGATCGCGGCCAACGCGCTACCGCTGCCGGGTGTAGCTGTCGGATTGCCCGCACTCACGGCACTCCAGGATGCGCCGCTCAAAACTCCGCCACGCCGGCTCTATGCGGGCCAGGTTTGTCGC
The DNA here is from genome assembly GCA_963777755.1 of uncultured Alphaproteobacteria bacterium. GTDB lineage: Bacteria > Pseudomonadota > Alphaproteobacteria > Rhizobiales > Xanthobacteraceae > DATFWC01. The sequence continues at coordinate 40,201 of CAVZSC010000028.1, read as the reverse complement.
GCCTCCGCATCGCGAACATGCAGCCTCTGCTCTCTCGAGCGGAACGCCTGGCAGTGCCTGGGCAATATCGCTCATCAGCCGTCACCACCGTCTACCCTGTAGGTTCCGCTATGGCCGCATTCAGCGCACACGTAGGTGCGAAGCTCCATGGCGCTGTTGCCCGGATCCGCCTCCACAAACCTGATGACCATCGCCCCCGAGCACGGGCATGGGTGATCGTGACTGTCGTGCCGCGCGGGTTCCTCGAGACTTCCACCCGGGCATCAAGCTGCTTGGCCAGCGCTTCGACGATCGTCGTACCCAGGCCGGGGTTGGTCTCGTGCGAGTTGCCCTCCGGCCTGCCGATCCCGTTGTCGGAAACCGTGAGTCTCCAGCTCGGCTCGGCGAGGTCATAAGCCACGATCACGGCGCCGTTGCTCCGGTCATCGGGGAACGCATGCTTGAGGGCGTTGATGACGAGCTCCGTTACAATGAGGCCGATGCTGACGGCCTGACTGGAAGAGGCGGTGCCGTCTTCGACATTCACCTTCAGGCAGATCGGTCGCCGGTCTCCGATCATCGAAGCTGCCAGGCTCTCGCACAGCCGGGACAAATAGGGGGCGAGCTTGATCGGCTCGCCATGCCTCGAGGCGTACAGCTGCTGCTGCACCGACGCCACCGACATGACTCGCTGATGCGCATCCTGAAGATGCAGCCGGGTCTCTTCCGACTGCACCGTCCGTGCCTTGAGGAGAAGGATGCTGGCGATGATCTGCAGGCTGTTTGCGACGCGGTGCTGCATCTCCTGCAGCAGGACGTCCTTCTGCTGCAACAGCTCTGCCGTCTCCCGCTCGGCGATACGCCGCTCGGTGACATCTTCGATCGCCAGAAGAATCAGCGTGCGATCGGTCTTGTGCTTGAACACCTCCCTGGCGTTCAAGAGCATCGTGCGCCGTCCGATTCCGGAAAAGTCCTGTTCGACTTCGTACGCTTCCATCACGGTGTGTTGCGGCAGGATTTCCTCCAGCAGCACCTTGAGCTCGGGGATGTTCCATTCTCCATCGCCCAACGCATAGACCGGACGACCTTGGACATCCCGCCGATCGACCCCGAACGTCAGATAGAAAGAGCGGCTTGCCGCGACCACGCGCAGGTTCTTGTCGAGAACCAGGAGGGGCTCGCGGATCGTATCCACGATGGCCTGGGCGAGAGCGCGCCCGTCATCGATGTCGATGAACGGCTGACGACTGGAGAGCGCCCATGCATCCCCCGGAAGCGAGCGCCCCACCCGGCTGGGCATTTCCATGCTCGACCCTCCCAGCGGGCGGAGATCGTTCGGCGCTGCAGCCGGACGGGTTACCAACGCCTCCCCCAACTGCGTCCCCAGCCCCCTCGCCATCCGCCTCCGCCACGCACGAGCCTGAGGACCAGCAACAGGATCAGCGCGCCGATCGTGGCGTTGATGATCGCAGCAACAATGCCCGCGCCGAGATGGATGCCAAGTTGGGGAAGCAACCAACTGCCGATAAAGGCGCCGACAATTCCAATCATGAGATCGCCGACGATGCCAAACCCCGTGCCCTGCACGATCTGCCCCGCCAGCCATCCGGCAATCAGGCCGACCACCACTATGATCAGCAGACTTTCACCCGACATGTGCATCGTCCTATCCTTCGAGTCATCAGGCAGTCGGGCAACCCCCACCGGGGGCTCCGGCAACGCGGTCGCCTCGGCAAGAACACCTTGGCCGCGTGAACTTTTGCCCGGCAGGGCGACGCGACTCCTGCGCCGAGGAAGCTACGCCTCTGCCAAGGAGAAGACTGTGCAGAATTGCTCACTTCAAGAGCGAAACGGCCGCGCAACCCAATCGTTCGCTGGCTTCATCGGCGCTCACTGGGAAATGCCCGACGTTGCGGCTATGCTCGAGCCGGCAAACGGCCACTCAATAGAAAGATCCATGAGCCAAGCAGGCGACTATCGAAAAACACGCGGAAGATGCCCGCCGGCAAGCCGAGAAAGCCAGTCGACCGGAGGACAAGGCGATGTGGCTCGAGATCGCCGAGCAATGGATGCGCTTGGCCCATGAAGCCCAGATGCAAGGCAGCATGTGGTAGGCCACGCAGAGGCTTTCGAGAATGCCGCCACAATCAAACCAGCCCCACTAGAGCGCTTTCCGCTTAGGTTGACCCTAAGATCGCACGGACGGTGGCAGGGAAGCGCTGTAGATTCGATATTTGTCGCATTTCCTTTCGGAAAAACCGGTGTCCACCCCGGATCAGGTCCGGGGCAGGCCTTTTCCGGGAAATGCTCTCATGCGGGAGGTATCCAGACATGCCCGCCTCCGCCGCCGGCCGTGGAACGAGACGGCGGCGGGTCTGGTCCGCCCTCGGAGCGGCTTGATTGCCTGCACCTGGCATTTTTTTCGCGCGGTGATCAATTTTGAACAGAGGCAGCTCGCAAAAAGCCGCAGAATGGAGAAACGGTCGATCTCGGCTTTGCCCCCCGCCCGCATCGGTGGCTGGGAGAGCGGTTGCGCTCCCGACTGGAACGCCAGCACGCTAGGAGAGGGCCATGGGAAGCGTTCATTATCTGGGAAGATCCCTCGATCCGGAGGCGATGCGTGCCATAGGCGCGGCCTTCGACAGCGCTTGGCAAGACCTGGCGGCATCAGGCAGCATTTTCAGTGCGCGGTTCCCGGCTGATCGGGCGTGCGGACAGATCGCCAAACGTATCACCAGCATGGTGCAACGCGGCGAACGCGATCCCGACCACCTCACCGAGGATGCCCTTGACTACGTGGCGCGTCGAGCTCCGCCACGCGGAGAACAGCGATGAACCCCGCCCTGGTGCTGATCGGCGCGTACATCCTCGTCACCATGGTTCTGCAGCTGCTCGGCTTCGTCATCAGTCGAAGCGTGGACATGGTTGCTCCCTCGCTCAGCCTGCTCGTTTTTCTTGGCCTGTTCATGTGTTCATTCGGATTGGGATGACCGATTGCCGTTTACATAACGCAACCGAAAACCGCCGAGGGCCGACTGAGGAGTGATCTGGTCGTGCTCCGCGAAGCCGGCACCATAGGCGAGTTCCAGATCGAAAATCGGACGGACGGGCCGTTCCTGCAGATCAGCACCGGACCGAACAGCCCCTCCAATCTGCGCCGTGCCGTCGCCCTGGCGCTAGGAGGCGCCGTGCTCGAATCGCGGATTGTGGTTGCTCGGTAACCGCGACCTGTTCTGGACGCGGGGCAATGCACGATCGGCCACGATACCGCTCCAACGCGGCAGATTGCTTGTTGGCGGCGCAGGACGCATCCCAGCCCAACAACCGCCTGCTTCATCTTCTTATGGCCGGCTTCTGGCTCTCGCTCGCCCGTCAGAAGGATATCGCAAGGGCCGCAGAACATGGGTCTACTCGCGACCCCATCATGGAGCGCCACGCATCACGCACCCCCGCGACGGTTCACCGGATACAGTGCGTGCTCGCCTTGTTCGTGAGGCGGCCCGCTTTTCACCAAGAGCAAGCAAATCACCGCGGTCATCCCCACATGATAGCTGAAACGCACGCTTCGACTCTGCCGGAGCGGGAAAGCGATAAAATGACCTGGTTTATTCCTCCGATCGTCGTTCCGCTCTTTATCGTCGGCTTGATTGCCATACGGGTCGCGTCTCTGAGCTATTTCTAGCCTTTGCACCACCAAGAATGGGAGCACCCCCGGTTTCCGGGGCGCTTTTGCTTTGATCGGGCGCGTCGACCAGGCATGGGGACGCATCTATCGTCGGTTCAGAGTGAGCAATTCTATACAGACTTCCATTGGTGAGAGGCGTAGGTTGGCCAACCAGCCGTTGCCGCAAGGCGGCCGGACTTCCAAACCAGTTCCTGTCCGCAAACCGGTCGAGGGCGACCCCTCTTCGCGCGTACAATGAAAGGGCCTAATCATGAACGTTCCCTCATTCCTCCTGGGCGAGTCGCGAACGCGGCTTCTTCAGGGAATCGCCCTCGGCGTCGCTTTGACGGTTGCCGCCGGCTTCAACTGGTTCGGCCCGGGATTCGGTTGGGCTACCGGCGGAACCGTCGACAGAACCGCGAACAAACGTGCAGAAACGGCTGTCATCGCGATCCTCGCCCCCATCTGCGCGGAGAAGTTCCTCGCTCAGCCGGATGTTGTTGCAAGAAAAGTCGCTTTCGAAAAAATCGACTCCTGGAAGAGAAGAGACGAGCTTCCAAAGGAATTGGTCACCCTCCCGGGAGCCTCCTATCCAAACTCGGACCTCGTGGACGCTTGCTCGGCTGAGATCCTGAAACCTGAGGTCGCTGCCTCCAGGTAGAGCGGTGCCTGATCGGCGGCCAGACGTCGATCTCCTCGCGAATGGAACGCGGCGGACGCCGCCGGCGCCGTCCTGGTGGCTCAAGCCCCATCTTCCCGAGGGTAAAACGCCGCCCCAGGCCCTCAGTTTCAGGGCGGCGTTGAGCTCGCAACAAGAAGCCCGGGCTAGCGACCCGGGCTTTGGATGCGAATGCTCGGTCAAAGGAACGCGGACGTCTCGACGTCAACCTCAATCGGGCTTCGGCCGGCGCCCCTGCGAAAAGCCCGGACCGTCATGGCCCGGGCCTGCGTGCTTGATGAGGAAAGAGCCGATGATCACCCTCAGTGATTGTTGTAGTAGCCGTAGTTGGGGCTGTTGTAGTAGCCGTAGTTCGCCGGTCCGTTGGCGTAACCGCCGTAGCCGTATCCGTAGCCGCCGCCGTATCCTTGCTGATAGTAGCCCGGACCGTACAAATTTTGTCGATAGGCGGAGCCGGCGGCCAGCGCGCCGGCGGCGCCCAGAACACCCAGGGCAACGCCCGCACCCGCGCCATTGTGGCGAAACGCGCCATTGTTACGATTCGCGCCATTGTTGCCATATTGGCCGCGATTGCGATTGCGCACATCGATCACCGCAGATGGAGCCGCTGCTTTCACGGCCGCCGTGCTCGACAGCATCGGGGCGGACCACGAAGGTGTGACCGCGCCGAGAACGATCGTGCCGGCGACGGCGACGACGAGCCCGTGCTTCATTGTTCGATTGCTCATAGTCATGTCCTCTGGTTTTGCGCGCCATATCCGGCGGCAATTCTCTCGTTCGTCCCATGACGCAACGAGCAGTGCTGCTGAAATCGATTGCGGAAGCGTTAGGAGTGGCCTCGGCCTCGGTGCGTTCGCCGGTTCAGCTTTGGCGATCGCCAACGGTATTCAAGGCGAAGTGACCTGTGGAACGAACACGCGAACGGACTTTTCGTTCCAAATCATCCAATGCTTTATCCAGCCCTACTGGATTTGCTCGCCGTTGCAGTTGTGAAGGAAACACGCTATCCGCCTCTTCAACGTGGTCGGTTGCTTGGGATCGCCGATGGAACCGTCGCGATCGAAATCATCGAGGGAACCGGCGTGGTCGAAAAGCTCACGCTGGAGCTTCGTGGGGAGCGTACTCCACCGCATCATGACTGCCGCTCCCAGGCACCGCAGGACATGCTCATGTTCGTCGACCAGGACGGCACGCCTTTTCCGATCGATTTCCGAAGCGGGCACGATGTCGTATTCGGACGCCGACATGACCTTATGGGTATCGCGCACCAGCCATTCCTTGTCGTCGGCCATTGTCGTGTAGGCCTGTTCCAGATCGCGAAACTCCTTGGTCTCGCTCGGCGAACGCGGATCGTCGAGCAATCCCCTGTATTCGGCTGCTTTTGCGCGGTATTGCTCTGCCGTGAACATGTTGACGATCTTTCTTTGACCAGGCGAGAGCACGACTGTCTCTCAGCCACCGATGCCTTGTGTTGGGTGATCCGGACGGTGATCAATTGCATATGGGGACGATGGCGCCGTTCAGCCATCTTTATTTTTGACGAGCAGTCGTACGGTGCAGCCCTTCCTGAGCAATTCTATACAGACGCCATCGATCAACGAGCGCATGCTTCTCCGGGATCAAGCCGTCGATCTCATGCAAGGAGAGGTCTGAGGCAATGCACAATGCGATCGCGAGCCGGGACACGACGGTTCCCCGCTCGACGAACCTTCATCTCAGGGAACCGGCCATGAGCCGGCACTGAGTCGAGAAGGCCGTGCGGCGTAGATCCCGCACGGCCTCCTCATCTTCACCGAGACCTCGAGGACAGGCCATCTGTCCAATTGCGGCCTATCATGTCGTATTAATCGTGTATCGTGGCATGCAATAATATTTTAGTCCCTTACAATGTCGCCGAGTTGTCCTTAGATACCGAATGCGCAGGCCATGAGGCTGCGTATACGGAAGGTCAGGCCCTCGAGGGCGGACCATTCGCATGTCGCTCAAACAAGGAGGTCATGCTATGCGTGCATTCGATTTTGCTCCCCTCTATCGTTCTACCGTCGGCTTCGACCGGATGTTTTCCATGCTCGACCAACTGGGCGGTGTGGAAGGCTCGGTGCCGGCCTATCCGCCGTACAACATCGCGCGGAGCGGCGAGAACGCCTTTCGCATCTCGGTCGCAGTCGCCGGCTTTACCGACGCTGATCTCTCGATCGAGACGAAGGAGAGCCGGCTGACGATCCGCGGAGAAAAGCGGACCAACGACGAAGAGAAGACCGGCGACGTGCTCTACAAGGGCATCGCCGAACGGACCTTCGAACGCAGCTTCCAGCTCGCGGACCATGTTCAGGTCAAAGAAGCGAACCTGGAGAACGGGCTCCTGCACGTCGATCTGGTGCGCGAGCTTCCGGAGGCGATGAAGCCCCGGGCGATTCCGATCACGAGCTCCGGCAAGCTGCTGGAGGTCAAACCGACCAAGGTTGCTGCCTGATCAGGCTGTGACCAGTGTTGGGAGCGCCCCCGGTTTGCGGGGCGCTTTCGTTTGATCGGGCGCGTCGACTAGGCATGGGGACGCATCCATCGTCGGTTCAGAGTGAGCAATTCTATACAGATTCCCATTGTTGAGGAGCGTAGCTTGGTGAGAAACGAACCGCTGCCGCAGAGCGCCCGGGTTCCAATCCAGCTTCTGTCCGTAAACCGGTCGGCGAGATTTCTCTTCGCTCGTGCGATGAAAGGGCTTGGGCCGTTCGCATTTCCTCCTTCCCTCACTTGAGCGCATTGAAATGCGAGCCACGAAACGCTGGGTGACCGCGGTCGACGACTGGCGCCGGCATCAGCCCGACCGGCCTTCGCGTGGCGAGGCTATTCGCCGCCTGGTCGAGCAATCGCTTGTTGCGTCGAAGCCAGCGAGACGCCCGGATCAGAATGCTCGCGCGGCAGCGGCCTCCTACGCCGAACACGCGGCGGGCGAGGCGATCGATCGGACCCAAGAGCACACGGGCCAATCCCAGGCGATCAAAGCCGAGCGCAAGAAACGCCTGACGAAGATCCCGCGCGAGCTGGCGAAACGCGCCCGATCGAAGCGTTGAACCGACGACCAGCAGGAGCTCCGAATGTCGAACAAGAAGAACCAGACCGATCGGGCTGACGCAATGTTCAAGCGCATGGGAGGAGGCAAAAGCGTCTTGACGGACCATCACGCGGCTGCCCAAACCGTCCGCGACAAGACGGCACGGCTGAGAGCCCTCCGCCTGGCGAAGGAAGCCGCCGATAAGCTCGAGCCCGAACCCGTGCCGCCGCCGCCACGCGGGGCCGGGGAACAAACAACCTAAAGGCGGGCAAGACCTGCTTACCGAGGAGATTGGCCTATGAAAATCGCCCAGATCGCGCCGCTGTATGAGGCGGTGCCCCCAAGCCTGTATGGCGGCACCGAACGCATCGTCGCGCACCTGACCGACGCTCTCGTGGAACTGGGGCACGAGGTCACGCTGTTCGCGAGTGCGGATGCGCAGACACGGGCGACGCTGGTTCCAGTGCGCGATCAAGCCATCCGGCTCGATCCATGTGCGCTGAAATCGGACCTGGCCGCTCACCTGTCCATGCTGCATGAGCTTCATTCGCGCCGGCACGAATTCGACGTTCTGCATTTCCATGTCGATCTCATCCATTTTCCATTCTTCGAAGATCTTGCGGAGCGAACCGTGACCACGCTGCACGGCCGGCTCGACCTGAAGGACCTCTCCGAGGTCTATTCTCGCTGGCACCACTATCCCCTCGTCTCGATATCGGATGATCAACGCAGACCGCTTGCAAGTGCGAACTGGTTGGCCACCGTTCACCATGGCCTCGCCGATGACGCCTACTCGTTCAACGAGAGGCCGCGCGACCCCTATCTCGCCTTTCTTGGCCGCATCTCACCCGAGAAGCGTCCTGACCGGGCGATCTCCATTGCCAAGCGCCTGGGCATGCGCCTCAAGATCGCGGCAAAGGTGGATGCCGTGGATGCGGCCTATTTTCGCGACGTGATAAAACCCCTGTTGGCCGATCCTCTGATCGAATTCATCGGGGAGATCGGTGACAGCGAGAAGTCCGCTTTCCTTGGAAATGCCGCCGCGCTCCTGTTCCCGATCGATTGGCCGGAGCCATTTGGCCTGGTGCTGATCGAAGCCATGGCTTGTGGAACACCGGTGATCGCGTGGCGTTGCGGATCCGTCTCGGAGATCATCGAGGACGGGAGAACCGGGTTCATCGTGGATACCGAAGACGAAGCCGTGCGGGCGGTCTGCAAGCTCGGTCAGCTCGACCGCCGGGCGGTGCGCGGCGTGTTCCAGGAGCGATTCACCGCGGACGCGATGGCACGCAACTACCTGCGCCTCTATTGGCGACTTTGTGGAGCCGCCGGCAGAGATGACGTGAGACGCCGTGCCTTCACGACCGCATCGATCGGCGGTGCAGCAGCTAGGGGAAATAGCCTGACCGTTGATGGCCGGAGTGAACAGACCGCCCGATCCGGCCGCCTTATGCTGACCAGGCCGGTGCAGTCCTCCGCCTCGCTTGATCGCGCCGTGCAAAGGATAATTCCGGCTCTACCGTATGCGTCGGCGGACGAGAGGCCCGCCGCAGCTCCTCCTCCTGCCGAAGGATCGCCCGATGTCGAATGCCCAAGATTATCGTAACAAGGCGGCCGAGTTCGCTCGCCTTGCGACCGAAGCCACGTCGCCAAGGCTAGTCAACGAGTTGCGGCAACGCGCGCGCGCGTTCAGGAACCTGGCCGAAAACGAGGAATGGGTGGAGGCAAATAAAGACAAGATCATTTCGCACCGAGCGCCCGCTGACGGACGGATCGGTCATGGGACCGGAGAAGGTCATTCGGCAGGAGAGCAGCAAAGCAAGGCGAATACCACCTCCCCCGCTCATGGCAAGTCAGGGCAAGGCGCATGACATGAGTAAGGTGACCGCAACAGGAAATCCTCAATCAGATACGAGCCAGCACGCGGCAACCATCGCGCGCTGGGATGACGAAGGTGGTGCTTCCGGGTCTTCCCCACACAAGGGGAACGCAGGACCAACAAGACATCCGGCTCCCAAGTGTTCGCCGAACAACAACAATAAGGACGAGTCCCATGCGACTTAGTCGATTTGCCGTCGATGACGGCCCGCACAACTGCAACGGATTGCTGATGCACGCGTGGGATGGGGCTCAGGAGGTGACGGCGTTCGTCAGCAGACGAGTCATGGACGATTGGGTCGATCCTCGACAGCCCTATGGGAGACGGAAAAGTCTTTTTCTTGAGCAGTACAACGCGCTCGGCAAGCGCAACCTGCCGGCAATCGAGCGTATCGTCACACTCAAGTACCGGCGAGGTGCGGCTTTCAACCGCCAGCATCCGTTCGTCGATCTGCTGTTGTCGGATATCACGGAGAGCGGCGCGGTGCTCGACGTGAGCGTCGTCGCGTGAAGCGTCCTCCACGTCCCGATGGATTCATCGCGTAAATCGGCCGCTGCGGGGAGAGGATCTCACACCGATACCATCAAGGCGGATAAACTGATATTTTCGACTGGCTATGGCTAATTCGGTTCTCCAATCCCATGTCTTATTGGTGTGGCTATTAATACTAGGGAGACTGTCGTGACCAATAATTATGTTCTTCCAGGTTTCGCCATGAAAGCAGCGTATGGTTCTTTGGTGGTCGCGGTGCTTGTGTTCATTTCGATGCTTCTGCTGACGGGAATCCATCACTAGCCCTCCTGCGTCCGTTAATGACGCAGTAGTACTAGAGCGCTTTCCGTTTAGGTCGACCCTAAGATCGCATGGACGGTGGCAGGAAAGCGCTCTAAATTCGATATTTGTCGCATTTCCTTTCGGAAAACCGGTGTCCACCCCGGATCAGGTCCGGAGTAGGCCTTTTTCGGGGAATGCTCTAACGATGGCCGTGCGTTCACACCCAGGCCCTGCCACACCCCGACCCCTCGGTGGCACGTTTCCCGAGCTCCATTTTTTCAAGCGCGTGTGAACCCGGTCACAAGCTGGAGCTCCTGGAGGTGCAAGAAAAGTACGGGCGACGATTGTCTAAGAAAACTGAACAATGGTGAACAATCATGCAGCCGATCAAGCCATCCCTCCTTGTTGCCTTTGCATTTCTCATTGCCGTCCCGTCCACCTCGGCCGGCTCGCAGGAGACCTCGCCGAACAGTCAGTTCCCGGTTGAATGTGCCACGCGCGATGTCCAGCTCGTGGCGCAACTCGAGTCCTATGGCATGCACAGCGACATCGCCAACGAGGCGTTCTCGACAATCATGCGTGCGCGCCGCGCCTGCTACGACGAGCGTGTGGCCGATGGCCTTGCTCTCTACGACAGCATTTGGATACCCACCCTGGCGCAGGGCTGGTGGTGAATCTCGCTCGCCGCTCGTGCAGCTCCACTCCGGCGGAAATGTCGGAGACGTAGACGGCAGCCCGCTCCCCTCTGTCTCCATGTCAATGGGAGGCCCGGAAGGGTGGAAAAGGGACCGATTCCAGTCAACGACATGTCGCGTAGTCAACCGAATAAGGACATGAGAGAAATGCCACGAGGCACGGTTGTCCGGCGCGCTGGGATTTCGAGGAATGGATTGCGGGGCATGGCGAGCAGAGGCCGCAGCGCGACGCGCCTGTTGGGCTCGGAAGCGCGCGGATGAAGGCAAGCGCTGCCCATCGTCACAGCAGCGCAGGAATGGGGGAGAAACGCCATGAAATTCGTCGCGGCATTGGCCGCCAGCATCCTGCTCGTGCTCGACGTTGTGCCGGCCGCGGCGCAGCCCTATCCCACGCGACCGATCCGGCTGGTGGTCCCGTTCGCCGCCGGCGGCGCCGCCGACCTGGTGGCCCGCCTCGTCGGTCAGGCGGTCGGCGAGCGGCTGGGACAGAGCGTGGTGATCGAGAACAGGCCGGGCGCAACCGGGACCATCGGGTCGCTGGCGGTCGCGCGCGCCGCCCCCGACGGCTACACGATCCTGATGACCGTGATCTCCTCGCACGCGGTGCAGCCGGTGCTCAAGAAGGAGGCGCCGTTCGATCCGATCGGGGACTTCACCCCGATCGTGCGCATCGCCAACAGCATTCAGACCCTGGTCGCGCGCAACAACCTGCCGGTCGCGACCATCGCCGAGCTGGTGGCCTATGCGAAGCAGAATCCCGGCAAGGTGAACTACGGCAGCTCCGGGGTCGGCTCCTTCCCGCATCTCGGCAGCAAGATGATGGAACGCGCCGCCGCCATCGACATGGTGCATGTGCCGTTTCCGGGCGACGCACCGGCGATGAACGCGGTCATCGCCCAGAACCTCGACATCCTGTTCACGCCCAGCGCACGCGCCCATGTGGAGGCCAGGAGCGTGAAGCTGATCGGCATCAGCGCGCTGCAACGCTCAGCTCTGACCCCCGACTGGCCGACGCTGCACGAGACCGGCCTGGCGGGATTCGAGCTGGTCAGCTGGGTCGGCTTCATGGCGCCGGCCGGCACGCCCGCGGATGTCGTGGCGCAGCTCAACCGCACGACCAACGAGGCGCTGGCGGACGCGAGCGTGCGCGCGCGCCTGGAGCAGATCGGCTACAGCGTGGCGGGCGGCAGCCCCTCCGATTTCGCCGACGCGATCCGCAGCGATATCGCCCGCTTCAAGGCGCTCAACATCACCATCGACTGAGCGCGAAGGAGGAAGAGCGTGCGGCCGGCGAGCGCGTCGATCCTGGGTCGCGACGCTCGTTCGCCGCATGTTCATGGGTCGCGACCATCTTCAGAATGAGCGGTGTCGTGGAACCGACACAGGAGCGGGGCGTTGGCCCATGAGTAGTCGGCGCAAGCTCTCCGGCACGGCTACGGTTGCCAAACGGCGAACGACAGGGAGACGGACATGGGTCAGGCGCGCCCCCTACGCCCGATGGCGCTCGTCGTCGAGGATGACGATGATCAACGGGCCTTGGCTGCTGTTCTGCTCGAAGAGTCGGACATGGACGTGGTGGAGTGCAGCAGCGCGGAAGCTGCCCTCGCCGTCATGCAGAAGGTCGGCGACCGGGTTGCGATGGTCTTCACGGACATTCACCTGGCCGGGAACATGGACGGTGTCGAGCTGGCGCAGGTCATCAACGCCCGGCGCCCAAAGGTGGCGGTGCTCGTGACCTCCGGCGATCCGGGAGATCGTCTCAAAGACTTGCCCGGACACTCGGCCTACATGCAAAAGCCCTGGCGTGCCCTGGAGGTGCTGGAGGTCTCGGAGCGCGCGCGCCTGACCCCTTCGCGGTCGAATTGAACCCGTATGGGGTTGCCGGCTGGGCTAGGCCGCTGCCTTACTGCCCTGCGGCCGCCGCGAGCTCGCCCAGCAGAAGAATATGCCGATCGATGCCGAGCATTTCCTAAGGCATGATCACGCGTGATCGATTGCGGCCAGGGCCTTGCGGATCCCGTCCGCATCAGCAGGCCTGACGAGGCGCGCGATTTCCCTGCCGTCCTCGAGGAACACCAGCGTCGGCCAGAGCTTCACGCCGAACGAGCGTCCAAGCCGGCGCCGGCTCGCGTCGGCGATCTTGATGTGGCGCACACCGGCGTGGTCCGCGAACGCCGCATCGATGAGCGGCTGGGCGCGGCGGCAATGGCCGCACCACGGGCTGCCGAATTCCAGGAGCGTGGGGCCGGCGAGCGCGTCGATCTCGGATCGCGACGGCTCGGTGGCGGCATAGTGGTGGGTCGCGGCCATGGTCAGACAATCGGGGGACGGGCAACAGGTGATGCCACGATGGGGCATCTGGCAAACGCGCAGACCTGCTGTTTGTTCTGCCGCGGGCGCGGCAGGCCGCGGCACGATCGCACCGCCGCCGCCCCTCACTCGATCACCGCGTCGGCGCGGGCGAGCGCGGGCGGCGGGACGTCGAGACCGAGCGCCTCGGCGGCCTTGAGGTTCAGCACCGTTTCGTACCGCGTGGGCGCCTGCACCGGAAGGTCGGCCGGCTTCTCGCCCTTGAGGATGCGATCGACATAGGCCGCGGCGCGCCGGTGCTGGTCGATGAGATCGGGCCCGTAGGCGATCAGCCCGCCGTCGTCGACGTAGAATCGATAGGGATAGATTGCGGGAAGGCGGTGTGTGGCGGCAAGCTCGACAATCAGCGCGCGATGGTCGGCTGCCCGTCCGGCCGTTACGACGAGCCCGGCGTTCGAAGCACCTTTCAAGGCCGCGACGACGCGCCTGATCTCACTGGCGTCGCGGGCATCGACCGGCCGCAGCTCCACGCCGAGCGCGGGCGCCACTGCCTGCATGACGGCAAACTGGCCCGTCCCGGTCGGGTTGACCGGATCGCGAACGACGGTCACGCGGCTCACCGCCGGCGCAATCTGCTTGAGCAGCTCGAGCCATTTCCCGCTCAAGCTATATTCGAACTGCATGAAGCCGGTGACGTTGGCCCCTGGCTGCGCCATGCTCTCGACGATGCCGCCGCCGACCGGATCGAGCACCATGGCGAAGACGACCGGTATGGTGCGCGTCGCCTGCCGCAATGCCACGGCGCTCGTGGTGGCGGAGGCCAGGATGACATCCGGCGCAGACGCAACCAGCTCCCCTGCCGACCGAGCGGCGTCGCCGGGGTCCGTGTGCCAACGGGTCTCGATCCGCACGTTGCGGCCATCCGTCCAACCCAGATGGTGGAGACCCTGCAGGAACGCCGCAAGTCTTGCCTGCCCTTCTCCGTCATCGGCGGCCCTGCTGATGAGCACGCCGACGCGCCGCATGCGCTCGCCCTGCTGCGCGCGGGCCGCGCGCGCCCAGACCGGCGCGCTCCCGATGAGCGTGATGAACTCGCGTCGTCTCATTCCGCCCCCGCCGGCCGGGCTTCGCGCCTGCCCTGGCGAACTGCTCAGAGCCTAACGCCGAACGTGCAACGCTGCGAGTCTGCCGCAAGGGGCCGGCCCGCGTCCTTGGGCGAGACCTGAAATGTTCTGAATCGGGCGGCCGGAGAACGCGCTATCGCGACGATCGGGAGCGGGCGCCGGCCAGCCGGCGCGCGCCGCGACGATCGCCGGCGTCGATGGCGTCGGCCGGGCGGGCGAGGCCCTCCCGGTGCTTGCGGAAATCGATGGTCGCCTGGATATGCCGGCGCATGGCCTCGCGCGCCGCGGCGGCATCGCGCCTTTCCAGGGCCCGCAGGATCCGGTCCACCTCTTCGTAGGCTTCCTGGATGCGCATCGGCCAGGCGGTCGAGGCGCGCCGGATCCAGCGAACCTTGTCGATGAGGTTCATGAGGTTCTCGGCGATGAGCGCGTTGCCGGCCGCGTGATAGATGGCGACGTGCACGGCGAGGTCGAGCTCGAGGTATTCGTCCATGTGGTCGTTGGTCACCGTGGCGCCGAAGGCCGTAAAGCCGCGGCGGAGCTTGCGCAGCGCCGCATCGCTGATCCGCTCGGCGGCGAGCCCCGCCACATAGGTCTCCAGCACGAGGCGGATCTCGAGCACATCGTCGATCTCCTTGGCCGAAAGACCGCGCACGTACGTGCCGCTCTGGGGCGAGACCTCGATCCACCCTTCACCCCGCAAGCGCGCCAGAGCGGTCCTGATCGGCGAGCGGCCGATGCCGAGCTCCGCCGACAGCCGCACCTCGGACAGCTTCTGTCCCGGCGCGTAGTGGCCCTCGATGATCCGGCGTTTGATCTCGCGGTACGATGCGCCTGCGGCGCCCAACTCGCCGAGCATCATCAACGTGTTCATGCAATTTGCCTGTTCCCTGGCGCGAATGGCCGCGAGGCCTTCGGCACGATCACGCAATCGAGCGCGACGCAGCCTTGGCCCTCGGCAAGCACCGCGAGCGGATTGACCTCGACCTCCGCGATCTCGTCGGCGAACGCAGCCGCAAACCGGGACACGGCGGCAATCGCCCGCGCGACCGCGGCGGCGTCGCCGGGCGGCCTGCCCCTGAACCCGTCGAGGAGCCGCGCGATGCGCGTCGCGCGCAGCGCCTCGAGCGCCTCCTCCTCATCGACCGGCGCGAGACGCACCGCGACGTCGCGATAGAGCTCGACCAGGACGCCCCCGGCTCCGACCACGATCAGCGGCCCGAAATCGGGATCGACCCGGGCGCCGACGAACAGTTCGGCCACGGGCCTGACCTGCTCCTGCACCAGGAGGCCGAGGACCGATCCGCCGGCGGCGCGCGCGCGCTCCAGCATGGCACGCGCCGCTGCCGCGACCTCGTCGGCCGAGCGCAGCCCGACCTCGACGAGCCCGGCTTCGGTCTTGTGGATCAGATCGGCGACGAGGCATTTCAGGACAAGGGGGAAGCCGATCGACTGGGCTGCCGCAACCGCTTCGTCGCTGCTCGCGCACACGCGCTCGCGCGGGCCCGCAATCCCGTAAGCCGCGAGAATGTCCCGCGCCTCGACCTCGCTCGGCATGCGCTTGCCGGCGAGCGATGCGAGCCGGCTGCGGGCGAGCGCATGCGTCGCGGCGCAGTCCGGCAGCGCCGCGACGCGCGGCGCCGTGGCCCATTGGGCGAAGCGCCCGAGGGCCGAGAAGCCCCCCTGGGTACCGCGCAGGTAGGGAACGCCGGCTGTCCTTGCGGTCTCCGCCAGCTCGGGATGGATATCGCCAGAGAGGTTCGACACCGCGACGAGCGGGAGGCCTGCATCCTTCGCACCGGCGGCGACGGACGCGAGCAGCCGGGCGTAGCGCCCCGCCTGCTGCGGCCCGAGCCCTTTGGGCGCATCCTGCAGCAGCACGAGCGTGCCGACGTCCGCATGTGAGCCGAGCGTGCGCGCGCAACCCCGCGCGACCTCTGGATCGTAGAGCCCGGCCCAGGTCAGATCGAGCGGGTTGGCGATGTTGGCGAAGGCGGGCAGGAGCTTCGCGAGCTCGGCCGCCACCGGCTCCGCCGACGGCAGTTGCACGCCGGCTTCCTCGGCCGCGTCGAGCGCGAGCGCGATCTCGCCGCCCGACAGCGAGAGCACGCCGACGCCGCGCCGGCGCGGCGCAGCGACGCTCGACACGAGGATCGCGGTCTCGATCAGCTCGTCGAGCGACATCACCTGGATCGTGCCCGCGGCACGCAGCGCCGCATCGCACGCCTCGACGCTGCCGGCCACCGCGCCGGTATGCGCCATCACGGCCGCGCGGCTCCTGGTCGAGCGGCCGCTCTTGAGCACGATCACCGGCTTGCCGAGCTCACGCGCGCGGCGCACCATCGCGACGAACTTCTGCGGCTTCTTGATCTGCTCGGCGAACAGGATGACGGTCGCGACGTCGTCGTCGTCGAGGATGCCCTCCAGGTAGTCGGCCGCAGTAGTGACGGCCTCGTTGCCCGAAGTGATGAGGTAGCTCAGGCCGAGGTCGCGCGCGGCGTTGAGGAGCGCAATACCGATCGAGCCGCTCTGGACGATGGCGGCGACCCGGCCGCGCTCGACGTGGTCGGGCAGCGAGGTGCCGAACAGGGCCGAGGCGCCGCAAAAATTCAGGAGACCGAGGCAGTTTGGCCCGCACACCGCGATGTCGTGCGCGGCAGCGAGCGTGGCCAGAACGCGCTCGGCGTTCCGCCCGTCCTCGCCCGCCTCGCCGAAGCCGCTGGAGAGGATCGCCAGGCCGCCGACGCCCTTCGCGACCGCCTGGCGGGCCACCTCGAGCACGCTGTCGGCCGCGACCGATACGAACGCCGCGTCGACCCTACCGGGTATGTCGGCGAGCGAGGCGCAGGTGCGGCGGCCGAACAGCTCCGGCCTGTTCGGATTGACGAGGTGGATCTCGCCCGCATAGCCGACGTAGCGCAGCGCGTTCCACGCATTGAAGCCCGGACCGATCTTGTCCGACGCGCCGACGATCGCGACGGATTGCGGACGCAGGAGCGCGGCGAGACCCATCTACAGGCTCTTGAAGCTGGGGGGCCGCTTCTCGGTGAAGGCCTTCGGCCCCTCGTGCGCGTCCGGGTGGCCGAACACTTGCGTGCAGATCTCCTCCTCGTAGCGCACCATGTCGTCCCAGCCGTGCCGAAGGTTGTAGGCGACGGCCTTGCGGGTGGCGAGGATCGCGGACGGCGAGGCCTTGGCGATGCGATCCGCCGCCGCCCTTGCCTCCTGCATGAGGCCGGCGCGCGGCACCACCTTGGTCACCAGCCCGAGCTCATGCGCCTTCGCGGCGTCGAAATTCTCGCCGATCAGCAGGATGTCGAGCACGCGGTTGCGGCCGACCAGCCGCGGCAGGCGGGTGAGCCCCATGCCCCAGCTCGGAACAAGGCCGAGATAGGCATCGCCGGCGCGGAACACCGCGTTGTCGGCGGCGATCCGGATGTCGCACACCCAGCCCAGCGCAGTGCCGCCGCCGATGCAGTAGCCGTGGATCGCGGCGATGATGGGCACGCGGAACTGCTCGAGCCGGTTGAGCGTCCGCCGGCCGAGCTCGCGGAAGGCCCGCGACGCCTCGGGACTGCCGAAGTCCTGCTCCTCGCGCAGGTCGCCGCCGGCAGAGAAGGCGCGCTCGCCCGCTCCGGTCAGGATCGCGCAACGCACGTCGCGCATCCCCTCGACCTGGTCGAGCGCGGCGTGCAGCGCGTTGACCAGCCTGGTCGAGACCGCATTGACGGGCGGGTTGTCCAGGGTGAGCGTGGCGACCGCGCCGTCGCGCGCGACGTGAACCGTGGGATCGGACAAGGGACGCTCCTGTTTTTGTTTCTCGTCAATGACCATCGGGACCGAAGCGGTCGGGCTCGGCCCAGAACACCAGCCGCCGGTGGAAGAAGCGGATCAACCCGTGCAGGGTGATGCCCATGAGGGCGAGCACCACGAGGATGCCGAACATCCCCGCGATATCCATGTTGAAATTGAGCTGCATCAGCATGTTGCCGAGCCCGCGGTCGGCGCCGATGAACTCGCCCACGAGCGCACCGGTGATGCTGAAGACGATCGCGACGTTGAGCCCGGCGAAGATGAAGGGCAGCGAGTTGGGGAAGATCACGATGCGGAATTCCTGCCATCGCGATGCGACGAGCGAGCGCATCAGCTCGATCTTCTCGGTCTCCACGGTCGAGAAGCCGACGATCGAATTGATGAGCACCGGGAAGAAGGCGATGATCGCCGCGATCGCGATCTTCGACTCGATGCCGATGCCGATCCACACCACGATGAGCGGCGCGAGCGCGACCTTGGGCAGGGCCTGGAAACCGACGAGATAAGGCATCAGCGCCCGCTCGATGAGCTTCGAGCGGGTGATGAGGAAGGCGAAGAAGATCGCCGCCGACGAGCCGATCGCGAACCCGGCAAGCGTCTCGAACAGCGTGATCAGCGTATTCTCGACGAGGAGCCCGCGCTCGAACACGATCTTGAGCGACGCCGCGATGGCGGACGGCTGCGGGATGAGGAGCTTCGAGATGCCGAACGCGGGCGGCAGGAACTCCCAGGCGGCGAGCAGCACCATGCCGGCAACCGCCGGAGGGCCGTGGCGTTCGATCAGCATGCGGGTGCGCGTCACCTTCATGCCGCCCCCGCAACCGGCGAGAACTCCGGCACAGCGCCGTCGAAATAGCCGCGCAGCCTGTCGGCGAGCCCCACGAACACCGGGTCGGTGCGCGTCTTCGCCGAGCGCGGGCGCGGCAGCGGGACTTCGACGACGTCGCGGATGCGGCCCGGCCGGGCGGTGAAGACCGCGACGCGATCCGAGAGCAGCAGCGCCTCCTCGATCGAATGGGTGACGAGGACGATGGTCTTGCCACTGGCCTTCCAGATGCGCAGCAGCTCGAGATTCATGGCCTCGCGCGTCAGCGCATCGAGCGCGCCGAACGGCTCGTCCATCAGCAGGATCTTCGGATCGTGCATGAGCGATCTGGCGATCGCCACGCGCTGCTTCATGCCGCCCGACAGCTCGTTCGGGTAGCGGTCGGCAAATCCCGCAAGGCCGACGAGATCGATGAGCTCGTGCGCCCGGCGCGTGGCGGCGCGCCTCTCGAGCTTCAGCACTTCGGCGGGAACCAGCACGTTCTTGAGCACGCTCCGCCACGGCAGCAGCACCGGCGTCTGAAATACGAGGCCGATATCGCGCCGCGCGCCGCGAACCTCGACGCCGCCGATGCGCAGCCGGCCCGACGAGAGCGTCTCGAGACCCGCGATCAGGCGCAGCAGGGTGCTCTTGCCGCACCCCGACGGACCGACGACGCAGAGGAACTGCTGATCCGGAATGGCGAGCGAGACTTGCGCGATGGCCTCCAGCTCCTGCCCGGAGCGCGACAGGAACAGCTTGCGCGCGTCCTCGATGGCGATGAGGGGCTCAGGCGCTCGGTTCACTTATAGGACCGCCCCTTGGCGACGATGTCGTTCTGGTCGAAGTCGTTGATCGCCTGCACGAACTGGTCGGTGTAGTAGGCCGAGACGTCGAGCTTGCGGCCGATCAGGCCGGTCTCGTGAAAGAAATTCTGCGTCTCCTCCCATTCCGCCTTGGTGAAGGCACCCCATTTGGGGATCTCACGCTGCGCGATGCGGTACTTCTCGAGCCGCGCCTGCAGGACGTGGACGGCTTCCTTGAGCGCCTGCTCGTCTGTCACGTTGGTCGGCTTCGAGGACGGATATTTCTGCCAATGGATGCGCACCGCCGCTTCCGGATTGGTGAGCGTGAACAACGCGCCCTTGGCGATGCCCTGAGCCATCTTCACCGTCGGCCCTGGATTGGCCTTCACGAAATCCTCGTTGCCGATGAGCATCAGGCTGAGGATCTTCGACGTCGCGGGTGTGCCGAAATGGCGGAACTGGTAGCCGAGATTTTCCAGGATGGCGTAGGCCCAGTCCCACAGCGCCAGCGCGTCGACCTGGTTGGTCTTGAGCGCGTTCGCGGTTTGCGGCCCAAGCCCGACGGGCAGCCACTTCACGTCCTTTTCGGGATCGAAGCCGACCGAGCGCAGCATCGCCTTGGCAACCGGTACGGCGCCGCTGGACAGACTCAGCACCCCGATGGTCTTGCCCTTCAGGTCCTCAAGCTTCTGCACCGCGCTCCCGGCGACGACGGCGATGGTGTAGATCGGCTCGCGCGTGTGGCTGTAGACCGCAATCGCCTTGGCATCGCTCTGGCGCCCGGCGATGAAGCCTTCCGGGCTTGCCATGGTGAACTCGGCGGAGCCGGCCAGCACCACCTGCGTCGCGCCGGTCGAGCCGCTGAACGGCTTCACCTCGACGTCGAGACCGCCCTCCTTCCAGAAGCCGAGCACGTCCGGGACCGAGGAGTGAGGCGCCTCCGCAACGATCGGCGACGGCGAGGTGAGGAGGTAGCGGATGCGCGTGGTTTGCGCGCGGGCATGACCCGTGCCGAGTGCCGGAAGGGCGAGAGCGCCAGCCAGAAGTCCGCGTCGCGAAATGGGCATCGACACTCCCCCACGAATACACACTCCCAACAAGTAGACTAGTCGTCTAGTTTACTGTCAAGCGGAGGGGCTTTTCTTTCCCTTCCACGCCAGCTCCTGGGCTCAGCGCCCGTCAGGTCCCGCAGAACGTCTGCTCGACGCGCTCGTGCGGCTGGGGCGGGGCAGCGTAGTGCCGGAAGTCCGGCTGGTCCTCGTAGGGCTTGGACAGGACCGTGAGCAGCTCCTCGAACGGCGCAAAATCTTGTTCCTGCACCGCCGCCTCGATCACCGCCTCGACCCGATGGTTGCGCGGAATGAAGGCCGCATTGACCGCCCGCATCGCCGCCCGGCGCGTCGCGCCGTCCTGCGGCTCGTGCGCGAGCCGTCTCCGCCATGCGGCGGCCCAGCCGTCGTAGGCGGCCGGGTCGGCAAACAGCCTGCGTACCGCTTCGTCGTGAGCGGGATCGCCCGCCGCGTCGCTCAGCCCCCTGAACGTCAGCGTGAAGTCGGCTTCGTTCTTGGCCATCAGCTCGAGAAGTCCGCCCGCGAGCTCCAGGTCCTCCTGGCGTTCCGTGGCGAGGCCGAGCTTCCTTCGCAGGCCGGCGTGGAACGCGGTCTCGAACCGCGGCGAGAAGATCTCGAGCGCCGCGCGCGCGCGCGTCACCGCCTTCTCGTCGTCGTCGGACAAGAGCGGCAGCAGCGTCTCGGCGAGCCGCGCCAAATTCCAGGCGGCAATGCCGGGCTGGTTCGCATAGGCGTAGCGGCCATGCTGGTCGATCGAGCTGAACACCGTCGTCGGATGGTAGGCGTCCATGAAGGCGCACGGGCCGTAGTCGATCGTCTCGCCCGCAATGGACATGTTGTCGGTGTTCATGATGCCGTGAATGAAGCCGATGAGCAGCCACCGCGCCACCAGCTCGGCTTGCCGGCCGATCACCATCTCCAGCAGGGCGGCGTAGGGATGCTCGGCTTCGCGGGCCTGCGGATAGTGGCGGGCGATCACATGATCGGCGAGCAGGCGAACCGCCTCGGTGTCGTGGCGCGCGGCAAAGAACTGGAAGGTGCCGATGCGGACATGGCTGGCGGCGACCCGGGTGAGGACCGCGCCGGGAAGCAGCGTGTCGCGCACCACCGCCTCGCCCGTCATCGCCACGGCGAGCGATCGGGTGGTCGGGATCCCGAGCGCCGTCATGGCCTCGCTCACCATGTACTCGCGCAACACGGGACCGAGCGCCGCGCGACCGTCGCCGTTGCGCGAGAACGGCGTGCGGCCCGAGCCCTTGAGCTGGATGTCGCGGCGGACGCCGTCGCGGTCGACGACCTCGCCCAGCAGGATGGCGCGGCCATCGCCGAGCTGCGGCACGAAATGGCCGAACTGGTGCCCCGCATAGGCCATGGCGATCGGCTCTGCGGCATCCGGGACCCGCGTGCCGGCGAAAATCTCGGCCGCCTCCGGACCGGCGAGCCAATCGGCATCGAGGCCGAGCTCACGCGCGAGCCCGCGGTTGATCTTCACCAGCTTCGGCGCCGCGACAGGGGTCGGCGACACCCGCGCGAAGAAGCGGTCGGGCAGCCGCGCGTAGCTGTTCTCGAACGGGAAATGGATGGTCATGAGCCCCTGGCCGGCAACAACGGTGCCGGGCTCAGATCGGTCTTGAGCCGCAGGGAATCAAGGGTCTCGCCCGAGGCAACCGCGCCGATCAAGCGCGCCGTGCACGTCCATCGGCATAGCGCACGACGAAACCCAAGGGAAGCTCACGGCGTTGTTGCCCATGCGGGAGGAAGAGGAGACGCCAATGGACCGCAAGCGCATGCCAACCGTGCCGGAGAAGAACCGAAGCCCGAAGGGCCCGGGAAGCGATCCGGACGCGAACGTGGACGATCCGGTGTCGGAAAGCCCGGAGAACATCGATCAGGTGGGTGAACGCGGGAACATTCGACAGAACACGTCCAATCAGCAGGACAAGCGATAGGTAGCCGAACGGCCTGTTCCCTGGGGGACAGCGGATCGCTCTCGAATCCCGCATACCGCACCCGGGCGACAGCAAGGGGGCGATCGATGAAGCGCGATCTCGGAGCGGCGGCATGCTGGTCGGGCCTCGCCGGGGCGGCGGGCTGCGCGGCGGCGGCGGTGTTGAGCGGCTGGCAATTTTCCGAATACAGCCACGTGTCCAACTATCTGAGCGAAGGCTACGCACTCGGCACACCGTACGGCCGGGAGCTGCGCTCGTTCCTGCTGGCGCCGGCCGGATTGCTGATCGCGCTGTGTGCCGTCCTGGCGATGCGGCAAGTCCGCGCGCGCGTCCTCGGCACGATCGGCCTCTGCTGCCTCGCGCTGTACGGCCTCGAGTGCGCCGTCTCGAGCCTGTTCTTCCCCTGCGATGTCGGCTGCAACCGGCAAAACCCCGATCTGTCCCTGTCCCAATCGATCCATGAGGCAACCGGCATGCTCGGCCTGGTCGCCGCCACGCAGGGCCTGCTGTGGACCGGGATCAGCGCGCGGAGATGGCAGAACGGCGCGCTCGTATCGGTTTCCGGGATCGGTGCCGCAGTGACCGGCATCGTCATTGGAAACCTCCTGCAGGCGGACCCGCTGTCCGCTGTGGCAGGCTTGTATCAACGGATCATCGAAGGTTCGATCCTGGCGTGGATCGTGCTGTTCTCCGTATACCTGAAGAGGACCGACCGACCCGGCGACGGCCAGCGTGTCGGCGAAAGCCGAAGCGTGATCGATCCGGGATCGATCGCACGGACAAACGACAAAGGCGCGTTGTGTCCCACCAGTTAGTTGGCCACCAGCAGCCGCCCCGGTCCGCGTGACGCCGACGCTCTTGCCCCAAGTCCGCGCGCACGCCATCGTCGCGAAATGGCTGACGATGCGGATCGGATCATCAACCTCTACGAGCGCTGCTACCTGAAGCCGGCCCGATAATAAGCCGCGAGCCCCTCGATTTCGCCGTCCGTCAGCCGGGCGGCGATGGTCCGCATGCGGGCATAGACGTCGTTGCGGCGCTCGCCTGAGGCATACAGCTTGAGCTGTTGCACGATGTATTCCGCCCTTTGCTCGGCGAGCACCGGACTCTCGATCGGTCCGCCGGCACCTGCCCGATGGCACGATGAGCAGGGCGGAATGTTGCGCCGGGGGTCGCCCAGCTCGACGAGCTGCACGATGGCGGGCGGCGATTGGGCGAGCGTCACGGGATTGGGATTACGCTGCGGCTGTCCGGCGTAGTACGCCGCCACGTCGGCAATGACCGCTTCGTCCAGCGCCTTGGCGACGTCCGTCATCAGCGGATGGGCCCGGCTGCCTGTCCGATAGTCGAAGAGCTGCTTGTAGATCGCAGCGCCCGACTGGCCTGCGAGGTGCGGAAACTCGGGCGCGGTCGAAACACCTGTTTCGCCGTGGCAGGCGACACAGACCTCCTGCACCTTGGCATGCCCTTGCCGCACGTCGGCGCGCGCGAGGATTTGCAGGACATCGGGGGTCCAGATCACCTGCGAAACCGGCGTCGGTGGCGTGCGGTCGGAAGGCTGCGGTTGCGCCGGCGATCCAGGAAGAATGCCGAGCGCCCGGCAGATCGCCGTGTAGGCATCGAGCCCGGCACCGCGGCCCTGGACAATCGGGATGATCAGCACGCCGAGCAGGACGCCGGCGAGCAGAATGCCCAGCACGGCGACGCTGGACCACATCCGCCATGGCTGGTCGAGCACATGCGGCTCCGAAGGGCGCCGAGCATCGTCTGCCATGAGCGATCCCTACTCTACCCTGTGAACGATCGCACTCGGCGACGGCTCGATCAGGAACTGGACGATCGGATAGCCATAGGCCGCCACCATCAGCACGAGCACGAGCACGTTCCACAAGGCGAATCCGTTGAGCGCAGCGGGGACCCGGTGCGGCGGATGCACCGCCAGGGAATAGAGCGGCCGCGCCACCGCCAAGGCGGGCCCGCGATGCAGGATCGCCAGGTTTCGGACAAACAGCAGCGCCGAGACCAGCAGTACGACCCCGCCGCCCAGCGAGACCACCACCCACGGCCCCCAGCCGGCAATGATCGGATCGGCGTAGTTGAAGTTGGCGACCCGCCGCCACTGACCTTGCAGACCCAGCCAATGCCACGGCAGCGTCATGATCATCATGCCGAGGAACCACAGCCAGAGCTGCAGACGCAGCGGCGCAAGCGCGGGATGGTCGCGTCCCGTCAGGCGCGGCCAGATCTCATAGGCGATGGCGAAATACATGATCACCACCGATCCGCCGAAGATCAGGTGGAAATGCGCGGTGACCCAGGCGGTGTTGTGCACCATCGCATTCATGCCGTAACCCATGTTGATGATGCCGCCGAAGCCGCCGAAGCCCAGCATGACGAAGCCGAGACCGGTGGCGAGCACCATTGGCCGCTCCCATGGCAGGGCAGCGATCCAGCCGAAAATACCGCGTCCGCCGCGCAGCCGCCCGGCGATCTCGAGCGAGGCCGTGATCGTGAAGATAGTGAGCAGCGTCGGAACGGCGACGAAAGCCGTGAGCAGCACCTGAATGAACTTGGTGGCGTTGCCGTGTTCCGGGTCCATCAGCAGATGGTGCATCCCGACCGGCAGGCTGTAGATCAGAAACAGGATGAACGTCAGTCGCCCCATGGTGTCGCTGTACAGCCGGCCGCCGGCCGCGCGCGGGACCATGGTGTAGAACGCGATATAGGCCGGGATCAGCCAGAAATAGACGATGGCGTGCAGCGTCCAGGAGAACAGCGTGCGCGCAAGACCGACGTCGATGGTCTGCACGAGTTCCAGCGCCGCCGGGATGACCTGAAACAGAAGCTCGACCGCGACGCCGACCGTCGTCCACAGCCACATCACGGCGTTGGCGACGGTCGCGAACATTGCGAGCGGCACCGGGCGTCCGGGATTTTCCCGCTTCCATGCCACCATCGCGACCATCATCAGCACGCACCAGATCCACGATGCGACGACCACGAGGACCAGTCCGATGTAGAACCAGACGCTTGCGGTCAGCGGCGGATAGAAGGTGAACAGCACGGAGGCCCGGCCTGCCGCGATCGTCACGACCGTGAGCACGACGCCGAGAACGGCCATCCAGTAGGCGACCCACGCCCACAGCCTGCCGGGGAGCGGACGGTTCAGTGCCGTGACCGCGACGAAATAGCCGAAGCCCATGATGAAAAACGTGGTCAGCACGTAGGCCATCGAGACGCCATGCGCCGTCACCGACATGAAATACTGGCTCGGCGTTCCGACATTCGCGCCGAGCGGGCTGCGCACCCACATCTGCCATGTGCCGAGCACCGAGGCGGCCAGAAAGGCCACGAAGGCGACCCAGAAATGCGCAAGACAAAGCCGCTCAGCGTTGCGCACAGGAAATCCTCCCGTCAGGTCCGGGCTTGAACTCGTCTTGCGACAGCACCTGGACCGTCGCCCACATCTCGCTGTGGCCGAGGCCGCAATACTCGTGGCAGGGCATCAGGAGATCGCCGGTCCGGGTGAACTCGGTGTGCACTTGCGCGACGAAGCCCGGAACCACCATCGTATTGACGTTGGTGCCGGTGATGAGCAGCCCGTGGATCACGTCGGGAGTAGCAAAACGCAGCGTCACGCGCCGGCTCGCCGGCACGGCGATGCACTGCGGAACGAACATGAACTGTGTCGCAATGGCGCGCACCGTGACGGTGCCGTCGGGTCCAACAGTGGTGCCCAGATTATGCTCCGCGAACTCGCCCGAGAGATGCAGCGTCTTGGGATCGATCCGCTCCACGTTGCTGGGCGGGTTGACGCTCATCGTCAGGGCGGTGAAGAGGATCATGCTCAGGGAGGCAGCCACGAAGATGCCCACGCCGAAGGCCCAGAGCAATTCCGTCTGCAGGATTCGCCGCTCGTGCATCTCCGGGTGGGTCTGCGACATCGCTCACCCCACCGTGCCGCGCGGAATGAAGATGAGGAGATAGACCAGCACGTAACCAAGAACGAGCAGTGCGACCGTGGAGCCGGCGAGCACGGCGGCGCCGAGCGGGACCGCGCGCATCACCTGCGCGAGCGCCGCCTCGTCGATGTCATCGGTTGCGTCGAAAGGTGAATCAGAGGCGGAGGGCTCGTCAGAATGCACGCGGTTGCTCCCGATAGCTGATCACCACCTGTGCTCATCATTGCGCTGGAAGCGATCTGGTTCAATGAGTGCGCCGACATGAGCGCGCCGGCTCTCCCTTGCTTTGGCCGCCCCTTTTTCTCCCGCTGCAAAGCCATCCGAGCCTACGCCAAGTCGTTAACCCGACATTGCCGGCAGAAGCCGGTCGATGACGACAGGTGTATGAAACGGCTTTCCGGCACTGCGGTTCCCGATCATGGCGCGCCACGACGCGCGGCCCTCTCCACAGCGTCGTGAACGCTCGCGCCGGCATCCGCACAGGCCGGCCGGACAAGCGGAGGTTTTCCCAGAATTTGCTTCAGATCGAAGCAGGCGGGCGCGAACTGATGGGAAATTCAAATCCGCCGCACTAGTCTGTCAAACTCATTGCGGCATCGTCGCCGGGGAGGATTCCATGCGGCCCATGAGGGATGAGCCCCTCGCGCGTTCGGCCCTCGCCTTCGTGCTCGCCGGTGGGCGCGGCAGCCGGCTGATGGAGCTGACCAGCCGGCGCGCGAAGCCGGCGGTCTATTTCGGCGGCAAGTCGCGCATCATCGACTTCGCGCTGTCCAACGCGGTGAATTCCGGCATCCGCCGCATCGCCGTCGCCACGCAATACAAGGCGCACAGCCTGATCCGGCACCTGCAGATGGGCTGGAACTTCTTCCGCCCCGAGCGCAACGAGAGTTTCGACATCCTCCCCGCCAGCCAGCGCGTCACGGAGGAGCAGTGGTATGTCGGCACGGCGGACGCCGTCTATCAGAACATCGACATCGTCGAGAGCCACAACGCCCGATTCATCGTGCTGCTCGCCGGCGACCACGTCTACAAGATGGATTACGAGCTGATGCTGCGCCAGCACGTCGAGCAGGGCGCGGACGTCACGGTCGGCTGTCTCGAAGTGCCGCGCAGCGAGGCGACCGCGTTCGGCGTCATGCATGTCGACGAGAGCGACGTGATAAAATCGTTCCTGGAGAAGCCGGCCGATCCGCCGGCGATGCCGGGCAGGCCCGACGCATCGCTCGCCAGCATGGGCATCTACGTGTTCGAGGCGAAATTCCTGTTCGACGAGCTTCGCCGCGACGCCGCCGATCGGAATTCGAGCCACGACTTCGGCAAGGACATCATTCCCCACATCGTCAAGCATGGACGCGCCGTGGCGCATCATTTCAGCCGATCCTGCGTGCGTTCGGGCGCCGAAATGCGCAGCTACTGGCGCGACGTGGGCACGGTGGACGCTTATTGGAGCGCCAACATCGATCTGACCGACGTCGTCCCCGAGCTCGACCTGTTCGACCGCTCCTGGCCGATCTGGACCTACGCCGAGATCACGCCACCGGCGAAATTCGTGCACGACCAGGACGACCGCAGCGGCAGCGCGACGGCCTCGCTCGTCTCCGGCGGCTGCATCGTGTCCGGCACGCCCCTGTGGCGCTCCCTCCTGTTCACCGGGGTGCACGTTCATTCCTACGGCCGGATCGAAAAGGCGGTGATCCTGCCCTATGCCGACGTCGCGCGCGGCGCCCGATTGACCAACGTGGTGATCGACCGCGGCGTGCGTATCCCGGACGGACTGGTGGTGGGCGAGGACCCCGAGGTCGACGCCAGTCGGTTCCGCCGCACCGCGTCCGGCATCTGCCTGATCACCCAGGAGATGATCGACAGGCTGTCGGCATGACGCGCATGCGCGCGCTGGCCGCCGCCGCGGAGGTCTACCCACTGGTCAAGACCGGCGGGCTTGCCGACGTGATGGGCGCGCTGCCGGCCGCGATGGCGGCCGAGGACATCGAGACGCGCACGCTGGTTCCGGGATATCCCGATGTGCTCAAGGCGCTGAAGCGCGCGGAGGAGGTGCTGCGTGTCCCCCAGCTCCATGGCGGATCCGCGCGCGTGCTCGCCGGCGCGGCGGCCGGACTGGAGCTGTTCGTTCTCGACGCGCCGCATCTGTTCGCACGCGCCGGGAACCCGTATACCACTCCCGACGGCAGCGACTGGCCCGACAATGCGTTTCGCTTCGCGGCGCTCTCGCGCGTCGCCGCCGAGATCGGTCAAGGCGCCATCCCGGCATTCATCCCGCAGATCGTGCATACGCACGACTGGCACGCCGGGCTGACGCACGCGTTCATGCACTACAACGAGCGGCCGCGGCCGGGCACGATCATCACGGTTCACAACCTCGCCTTCCAGGGACGGTTTCCGCGCGAGCTGCTGGACCAGATCGGATTGCCGGGCAAGGCGTTCACCATCGACGGGGTCGAGTACTATGGGGGGATCGGGTTCTTGAAGGTGGGGCTGCGGCTCGCCGACCGCATCACCACCGTCTCGCCCACCTATGCGATGGAAATCCAGGAGCCGGACGCCGGCATGGGACTCGGCGGCCTCCTGCGCGCACGGTCGCACGTCCTCAGCGGCATCCTCAACGGCATCGACATTTCGGTGTGGAATCCCGCGACCGATGCGCGCATCGCCGCCCGCTTCGGGATCGACACGCTGGCCGCGCGAGCGGGCAACAAGGCGGCGCTGCAGCGGCGGCTCGGCCTGCGCGCCGTGCCGGAGATGCTCCTGCTCGGCGTCGTGAGCCGCCTGTCCTGGCAGAAGGGACTCGACCTTCTCCTGGAGACGCTGCCCCTCGTCGTGCGTTACGGAATGCAGATCGCCCTGCTGGGCGCCGGCGATCCGGATCTGCAGGCACGCTACGCGGCGGCCGCCCGATCCAACCCGGACCAGGTCGCCGTCGTCATCGGCTACGACGAGGACCTGGCGCATCTCATCCAGGCGGGAGCCGACGCGCTCGTGGTGCCCTCCCGGTTCGAGCCGTGCGGGCTCACTCAGCTCTGCGCCTTGCGTTACGGCGCTATTCCGGTGGTGAGCCGGGTCGGCGGGCTGGCCGATACGGTCATCGATGCCAACGAGATGGCGGTCGCCGCCGGCGTCGCGACCGGGATCCAGTTCGCGCCGGTCAGCGGCGAATGGCTCGACATGGCGCTGCGCCGCACCGAAGCCCTGTTCGGCAACAAGCCGGCATGGCGAAGGATGCAGACGAACGCCATGCAGGTGGATGTCTCGTGGCGCAACCCGGCGCGCCGCTATGCGGAGCTCTATCGCCAGCTCGCCAGGTGAAACTCGATCGCGCGTGGATGCCTTCTTTTCCGCACCGCCAAGCGAGGCATCTTGAAGAGATCACCTTCGTTTGTATGCGGCGAGAAACGTGCCGACCGCAATGCCGACCACGTGATTGATTCGCTCCTCGCTCGGCGGCCCGGCGAAGTTGAACAGGAGCGGCTTGAACAGAGTCGATTGGCAGGAGTCGAGAAACTGCGCCGCCGCTACTTCGACGTCGGCGATCGCGAGGACGCCGGCGGCGACCTGGGCCTCGAGATAGCGGCCGAGCCGCGCAATGCCGGTGGCTGGGCCAGCCTCGTAGAACTGCTTGCCGACTGCCGGCATCCGTTCGGAAATGCTGATCACCGTGCGCAGCGGCGACTGGCCGCCGGGCCGGCACAGGAACCGCACATAGGCGCGGCCGAGCCGCGTAAGCACCGCCTCGACGTCGTGATCGGCCGGATCGAGGGCGAACACCTGCTCGGCCTGGGACCCGCATTGCTCTTCGACGATTGCCTCGAACAGCGCTTCCTTGCTGTCGAAATAGACGTAGAGCGTGCCTTTCGAGACGCCGGCCCGGCGCGCGATCTCGCCCATGCTGGCCGCATCGAAACCATGCGCCAGGAAGACCGCCCGCGCGCCGTCCATGATCTGCCGCCGCTTCGCGTTGTCCTGCCGCTCGATGGCGGGCGCAAGCTGAAGATCGGACATCTGTCTCACCTTGCCGCGGACGCCCCATGGGGCCGCATCACAACTCGTTGACCGAACCGTTCGGTCATTGAACTTAATACCGCTTTCCCATAAATCAAGCCGGCAGATGACCGAACCGTTCGGTCAAAGGACAAGCTAAAAAAAGATTGAGGAATATCAATCATGTATAGAAAACGCCCCTACGCGACTGAATTCACGGATGGGTTCGATGTCTGGGAAGACTGGCCCGCGGACACGACTTCGGCGGCGCATTCCCGGCTTGAGACCCTCCTGCGACGGGCGGAGATCGACGACACGGCCCGCGCGCCGCAACCGATGCCGCCGGCCGAACAGCCGGCCTCGCCGGCCGAACAGCCGGCCGAGCGTTCGCCGGCGCCCGCCCCTCACGGCGCCGCCGCCGCGCCTTCGACCCCAACCGATGGAGAGCCCGCCGACGAGGCAAAGCCGCGCCGCCATCCTGCCCGGATCGCGGCGCTGGCGCTCGCCGCATTGCTCGCGCTCGGCGCCGGCGGCTGGTACGGCCATTATTGGTGGACGACCGGGCGCTATCTCGTCGTGACCGACGACGCCTATGTGGGCGCCAAGAACGCGACGCTCTCGGCCAAGATCACCGGCTACGTGTCGGAGGTCGCCGTCGACGACAACGCCCATGTCCGCGAAGGCGACGTGATCGCCCGCATCGACGATGGCGACTACCAGCTCGCCGCGCAGATGGCGCGCGACAATATCGCCACCCAGCAGGCGACGGTCGAGCGCATCGGCAAGCAGGTCGCCGCGCAGGAGGCCGCCGTCGACCAGGCCAAGGCGCAGCTCGCCTCGGCGCAGGCCGGCGCGACGCGCGCCGGGCTCGAGCTCAAGCGCCAGCAGGAGCTCGCCGCGCGCGACTATGCGAGCCGGCAGACGCTCGAGCAGGCGCAGGCGAGCCGCGATCAGGCCAATGCCGCCGTGCAGGCGAGCCAGGCGGCGCTCGAGGCGGCGCAAGCCAATGTCGACGTGCTGAAAGCGCAGCAGGTGGAGGCGACCGGTACGCTCAAGCAGTTCCAGACCGCGCTGGCGAAGGCCGAGCGCGACCTGTCGTTCACGGTGATCCGCGCGCCGTTCGACGGCGTCATCGGCAACCGCGCCATGCAGGTCGGCGACCTGGTGCAGCCCGGCACGCGGCTTGCGAGCCTGGTGCCGCTCGACGCCGTCTATGTGGATGCGAATTTCAAGGAGACCCAGCTCGCCGACCTGCATCGCGGCCAGCCGGTCTCGATCGCGGTCGACGCTTATTCGGACCGCAGGCTCGACGGCACGGTGGTGAGCGTCGCGCCGGCCTCCGGCTCGGTGTTCTCGCTGCTGCCGCCGGACAACGCGACCGGCAATTTCACCAAGATCGTGCAACGGGTGCCGGTGCGCATAGCGGTGCCGCCGGCGGTCGCCGAGCAGGGACTGCTGCGTCCCGGCATGTCGGTGGTCGTGCGCGTGGACACCAAGCCGGATGCGCTGGCCAAGGTCGACGGCACCGCGATCGCGGCGCGCGCCGGGTCGAGCCGGGTAAGGTAGAGAGCGAGGGTGCCATGTCCAGCGCGGCGAACCCGACGGCAAGAGGCTTGCCACCTGCCCGCCTCTCCGCCGCAAGCGGGGGAGGGAGAAGAGAGGCAGTGCCGGCGGCCGACGCCGATCGTATCGAGCCGCGCCGCCTCATCGCCTTCCTCGCCATGGTGTTCGGCATGTTCATGGCGATCCTCGACGTGCAGATCGTTTCCGCGTCGCTGACCGAGATCCAGGCCGGGCTCGCCGCCTCGAGCAACGAGATCTCCTGGGTCCAGACCGCCTACCTGATCGCCGAAGTGGTGATGATCCCGCTGTCGGGATTCCTGTCGCGGGCGTTGGGGACGCGCATCCTCTTCAGCATATCGGCGGCCGGGTTCACGGCGGCGAGCCTGATGTGCGGGCTCTCCACCTCGATCAACGAGATCATCGTGTGGCGGGTCTTACAGGGCTTCATCGGCGGCGGCATGATCCCCACCGTTTTCGCCACCTCGTTCATGATCTTTCCGCGCTCGCGCATGGGCCTGATCACGCCGCTGATCGGCTTGGTGGCGACGCTCGCGCCGACCATCGGCCCGACGATCGGCGGCTACCTCACCGACGCGCTGTCGTGGCACTGGCTGTTCTTCATCAATATCGGGCCCGGCATCGCGGTGACGCTGATCACCTTCGCGTTGATCGATTTCGACAAGCCGGACCTGAAGCTGTTCCGACATTTCGACTGGTCGGGGCTCGTGTTCATGGCGGGGTTCCTCGGCGCGCTCGAATACGTGCTGGAGGAAGGGCCGCGCAACGACTGGTTCGGGGACGAGACGGTGCTGGCCGCCGCCTGGATCTCCGGCCTCGCGGCGTTCGCGTTCTTCGTCCGCATGTTCCTGGCGCGCGAGCCGATCGTCGATCTCAAGGCTTTCGCCGACCGCAATTTCGCGCTCGGCTCGCTGTTCTCCTTCGTGCTCGGCATCGGCCTCTACGGGCTCACCTATCTGTATCCGCTCTACCTCGCACAGATCCGCGGCTACAATGCGCTGATGATCGGCGAGGCCCTGTTCGTCACCGGTCTCGCCCAGTTCGCCACCGCGCCGATCGCCGGGCGGCTCATGACCCGCCTCGACCCGCGCATCATGCTGGTGGCGGGCTTCGTGTTGTTCGCCGCCGGCACCTGGTGGATGACCTGGCTCACCCGGGACTGGGATTTCTGGGAGCTGTTGTGGCCGCAGATCTTCCGCGGCGTCGGGCTGATGCTGGCGTTTATCCCGATCAACAACATCTCGCTCGGCACGCTTCCGGCCGAGCGGGTGAAGAACGCCTCCGGCCTCTACAACCTCACGCGCAATCTCGGCGGCGCAGTCGGCCTCGCCGGCCTCACGACGATCCTCAACGACCGCACCGACCTGCACCTCGCGCGCCTGCACGAGGCGGTGACCTGGTCGCGTCCTGCCGCGCTGGAAGCGCTCAACAACCTCGCCGCCGCGCTTCCACAGCTACGGCAGCGACGCGCAGGCGATGGCGCTCAAGCAGCTCAACCTCGTGACCCACCAGCAGGGCGTCGTGATGGCGTTCGCCGACGTGTTCTTCCTGCTGACGCTGCTGTTCCTCGGCCTCGCGGCCCTGGCGATCGTCATGAAGCGGCCGGCCGCGCCGGCGCAGACCACAAGCGGCCATTAGGTGTCGGTCAGGTATCCGATCGCAACAACTACATTGCAAACGTGGGCACGCACCCGAAGGTGCGTGCCCCAGCAAGGTCGGCATGCTCCGCAATTCCGCGCAGAGCCTGCCGCTCCCTCGCCTAGTCGAGGAGCCAGCTAGCAATCGCGTCGGCCGCGTAGCGAATTCCGGTGCCAACCGCGAAGCCGCCGACAACCGCGGCGATCCAGATGAACCCACCGTTCACCGAATCCAGCTCGTCGTCCCCCAGGACGCGCAGCTCCGGGCCGACCGTCGATGCAATATTCAGATCGCTCATGGTACCGCTCCTTTCGAGTGTGCCGTGCCTGGGCTGTCCAGGCACATCGACGGACCATGCGTCGTAAACTCGAGCGATCCGGTTCACTGCCTATCCGGCATGCACAACGGCGCATGGCTGCATTGCGCGCATACTTTTGTGAGGAGGCTCATACAAACGGCTGAGGACAGGTCCGTCGATAATCGACGCGCACTTCGAGGTGATGCGGCTGCAATGATCCAAGCCGTTGCGACGGCGCGCAATTCGAATCACAGCACCTCATCACGTGCTCCAGGCCCGAGCCCCCGGATGCGACCATGCATGATCAGTTTTTAATCGCACCGGTGTGATCAGCGGACCAAAACGCCCTTTTCCACCGCATGATCAACGAGAGGAATACGATCGATCATCGACGCAAATCTCATCGGCATCTCCGTGCCACCGTAATGATCAATAGAAAGTATGGTCCACCACCCGAGCGCATTCGGCACGACAGAAGCGCCGTCTCTGCGCCGGAGGATCGGCATGCTGATGGCGATCCGCCGTCCAACAGGGCGGGCGCGGATGTTGCGGGGAGGCGTTCAGCGCCGGGTCACGCCGCCTCGAACTTGTCGCGCTTCACCGCGGTGAGATCGACGCCTTCTATGCGGATCAGGCGGGTTTCGGATTCGCGCCGCGGCGAGTGCAGGTCGCCCTCGTTGTAGAGGTGGGCCGTGCCGGGGGAGAGACCATAGGTGCGCACCTTCTCGACCTTCCCGGGCTGCCCGTCGGCGGGCTTGGCGACGAGGCGCCAGTCGGTCATCTCGGTGACCCCGGCCGCCTGGCCATACACGGCCCAGCTCGGGCCATGATCGTGCGGCGCACTGCTCTTTGCCCCGCGATACACGTGGGCAAGAATGCAGAAGCGCAGATCAGGGTCCTCGTAGAGGATCTTCCGCTCGTCGGTCGCGTCGGGGCCGAGATGGCGGGCGACGAACTCCGGATCGGAGCACGCCCGCTCCGTGTATTGGCGCACCAGCTCGCGACCCGCCGGGCCGGGATTCTGCAACAGGGCTGCCCGGCAGTCGGCCGAGAATCGATCAAGCGTATAGCTCATGGCCAAGTCTCCGTCCTGACGATCCGAAGGTGGGGCGGAAGGTGCCACGTCGTTGGCGCGATGAACAGGCCGGACGCGGGTGGTTACGTCCCGGTGAACTGCGGCACGCGCCGTGTCAGCCATGCGGAAATTCCTTCCTCGATGTCGCGCGTCCCCGCCATGCGGGCAAAGTAGCTCGCCTCGATGGCGAGGCCCTCGTCGATCGCGACATTGAGGCCGCGCGTCACGCTGCCGAGACAGGCGGCGACCGCCAACGGCGATTTGGCGGCGATCGTATGTGCAAGCTCGAAGGCTGTTGCGCGCAGATCCTCGTGCGCGACCACGTCGTTCACGAGACCGATCCGGCAGGCTTCGGCCGCCGCGATAGGCTCCGCGGTGAGGATCATGCGCAGCGCGCGCTTGCGACCGATCAGCCGCGGCAGGCGCTGCGTTCCGCCAAACGGCGGCGCGAAACCGAGGTTGATCTCGGCCTTGCAGAATTCCGCCCGCTCGCTGGCGATCGCGAGCGGCGCCGCCTCGGTGATCTCGCAGCCGGCGCCGTGCGCGAGGCCGTTGACGGCGACGATGACCGGCTTGGGAAAATTCTCGATCCGGCTGGTCAGGCGCTGGCCGCGCCGCACGAACTCCCGCAAGGCGACCGTTGCTCCGCGCCGCACGCTCGGCGCAAAACACGCGATGTCGGCGCCGGAGCAGAACGCGCGCTCGCCGGCGCCGGTCAGAACGATGGCGCGAACCTCGTCATCGTCCTCGGCGATGTCGAGGACCTCGAGCAACCGATCGATCAGCGCGTAGTCGAGCGCGTTGAGCTTGTCCGGCCGGTTCAGCGTGATCAGCGCCGCGTTGCCGCGATGCTCGACCAGAACGGGTTCGGACATCGGGTCGACCTACGATCAGCGCCAAAAATAGCCGTTACGGATCAACTGCTCGGTCATCCGGCGCTCGATATCATCGGTGAGGCGACCGCCCGACTGGGTCAGCAGGCGACCCATGTCCCGCTCCGCCCGGCGCTGGCACGACAGCATGACGGCCTCGTAGAGCCAGCGGAGAATGCCTCTACGCCGGCGAACGGCGCTGTGCGCCTGCTGCGGAACCGCGCGGCAACGGACGAAATCGGATTGGGATGTGATCGCATTCATGGCTCTGTCCTGGGTTTGATCATGAGCAATTCTCACTCATGATTGAGATTGCGGCCATGTTGACTGCGTTGTTTCATCGTGACAAAGGAGTAGTTCTCGCACGATGATTGAGTTTTTCTCATGCGTTCATTGCCACCGCTGAACGCCTTGCGGGCGTTCGAGGCAGCCGCCCGACACCTGAGCCTCACCAAGGCGGCGTCCGAGCTCAACGTCAGCCCCGGGGCGGTGAGCCACCAGATTCGCGGGCTGGAGGCACAGCTCGGGGTAGAGCTGTTCGAACGGCGCGTGCGCGCGATCGCGCTCACGGCAGCGGGCAAGCTGCTCTATCCCGGTGTGCAAACCGCCTTTCTCCAGTTGCGAGACGCGGTGGCCGGTCTCCGCCAGGCGGACAACGGGCGCGTCCTGGTGGTCAGCACGCCGCCCGGCCTCACCTCGAAATGGCTGGCGCCGCGGCTCCATCGCTTCGCCAGCGCGCACCCGGAGATCGACACGCGCATCTCCTCCTCGCTGAAGCTCGCCAATTTCACCACCGACGGCGTCGACGTGGCGGTGCGCTACATGCTGATCGGTTCTCTCGCCGATCCGGCGCTGGTGGCCGAGAAGCTGATCGACATGTCGTTCGTGCCGGTGTGCAGCCCGCGGCTGATCGACAGCCATGGGCCCCTGCACACGCCGGAAGCGCTGGCGCGCGCGCCCCGTATCCACGACGATACGCTGATCACCCGGCCCGGTGTGCCGACCTGGGCCGACTGGTTCAAGGCCGCGGGCATCGACGGCGTGGACGTGAGCCATGGGCTGCGCTTCGACAGCGCCGATCACGCCCTCGAGGCGGCGAGCGAAGGCGCCGGGGTGCTGCTCTCGCACGACCTGCTGGCCTACGACGATCTGCGTGCCGGGCGGCTGGTGATTCCAGTGCCACTGGCGCTGCCCTCGGCGCGCGCCTGGTACCTCGTCTCTCCCAGGAGACGACAGGAGCATCCGCCGGTGCAGGCGTTCCGCGACTGGATCAGTCGGGAGGTGGCGGCGCTCGATTGGAGGCCGCTTCGCAAAGCATCGCGCCGGAAGACCGGTGCCTGAGTTGGCTGTGCCGGCGCCCGCAACAACGCGCGGACGCCATCGTGATCAGGCCTCGCCTGCTATC
Organism: uncultured Alphaproteobacteria bacterium; assembly: GCA_963777755.1. GTDB lineage: Bacteria > Pseudomonadota > Alphaproteobacteria > Rhizobiales > Xanthobacteraceae > DATFWC01. The sequence goes on along the minus strand of CAVZSC010000028.1, from coordinate 2,778 downwards.
GCGCCGACGCAAGCGCCCGCCGGCAACCGGGCGACAGCGCGGCCTGATTGGCGACGAGGCAGGCGATCACGTCGCATAAACGCCCATGAAATGCGAGAAATCCCCTTTTGACGGGGTATTTCGTCGCACCGTCCCTGCCGGGTTTTGAGCTGGGGACGGCCCGGGGACGGAAACTGAGCAGTTGCCCCTCGCCTGAGGCCAAGTTGGCGGCCGATTGGAGACTTCGTCGAACTGGATACCCGAGATGGCGAGACTCCGGCGTCTGATTGATGCGCGAGGCGAACTCCAGGCGAATTGGCTGCGAATGTCAAAATACGCGCCGAGGAGGTAGCTGAAAATTGAACCCGTTCCCCATGTCCCACGCCAGTTGGCCCGCGAAACTCGCGTGTTCCGTGGTCATCGCGGCTCCTCGGCAAACCGACGTGCCCAACACAATCGCATGCAATCCGCAGCAAGATTGGCTCAAGCGGCGCGACCGACGGCGTAGGCGGCCTCGGCCATCAGTAGAGCTTCCAATCATCCGGCGCGGCAGAGCGGAATGGGGCATATCCCACGTCTGGCACGCTCCTCGTGCGTGCCACGGGCACCCGCACGAACGGCCGAGACATGCACGCATAGCGCCACTCGTCCCCCGCGTGATCCTCGGACTCGGTGTTCACATCCTCGGGCCGCGCCGGATCATGCTGGAGGGCCGGGATCGTTCTAATGCTGTCAGCATGATTGCTGAAGCAGTAGATCATCGGCCGGCCATCCTGGCCGACCAGGCGGGACCGCACCTGATCCCATCCCCCCATCGATCCCCGCTGAGGGACGCGGGAGTTGTCCGCGGCGTGGAAGGGCCGCAGACGAGCCGCAATAAGCTCCTTGTTGATCCGCTCCGCGATCGAGGGCCCGCCGTCCTCCCGGAAGCACGCGGGATCGAGCACCCCGTACCGGAGATTGGGATCGCGCCGACTCTCTCTGGACGATCCCTGCGCCGACGGCCTCGGCGGTCATCTTGAGCCCCACGTTCGGGCTCGGCCGCGCCGTACCACTCCCGGTACCGCACGAGCGCGCCGCGGGGGATCACCCTATTCGAGCCGCCTTCGGCGGGCAGGCAGTGATCGTCTCCCACTATTGCCCACCATCCCACCGAGAAGGGCTTGGCCGAGCCCCAGTCCATCGAGCGGAACCGCCCCCAATGGGCGGGCACCGCGAACGGCTCCACGACGTGCAGATCGTAGCGCCAACAATCGAAGTAGGCGCCCTCGATGACCGTCCAGTCGCCCTCGAGCCACGCCCGCACCAGCGTGTCGCTGCCGACCATCTGCAGGTTTGCAACGTACTCTGGCCCGAGAAATTTGTTGTCTTGCAGCTTGCTCGGAATGAAGACGCGATCCTGCTCGATCGTCTCGCGCGTCCACGGATTCTCATACGTGAACTTTCGGATTTCCCATCCGGCAGGATTGGGGTCGATATAGCGCGCCTTGACCCATTGGTGTCCGGGCCCGCCAGGGTTGCCTGTTGCCCGAAACCCGCAGGGTACACCCGCGCCAGAGCGCAACGTTGCCATCAGCCGCAGAACCGGCGAGGCGCTCGGGAACGTGCCCAGCTCCTCGACATACACCCGCGTGTAGCTGTGCCCCTGGTAAGCGTCCGCGTCCGCGTCGCGCTCGAGATAAGCAAAGCGAAGTCGAGCGCCGTTCGGCCAGCGCCACATCTTGTCCTGATCGTTGTATCTCGCCCCGAGCGGCCCATAGAGGTGCCGGCTTCGCTCGATCGTCTCGAGGAGCTGCACCCGCTCGCGACGGATCATCAACCCGACAGCGTTCTTTCCGTGCAGAGCAGCATGGGAGGCCCATTCGCCGAGCATCCCGTCCGTCTTGCCGCCGCCGCGGGCGCCGCCGAAGAAAACCTCGAACACCGGGCACGCCAGCAGGGCCGTTTGCGGCCCCTTTTGAGCCTCCCACCCGATCGTGTACTCAGTGGCGGCTGTCTCGCCATCCGCCATCAGTGCTTCTCGTTTGCACCCGGCACGTATTCCGCCTGCCACGCGGCGGGGGTTGCCGAAACAGCGGGAGCGCGAATGACCGTCGGGCGCGCGATCTCACCCGAATGCTCGACCGACGAAAGGCGCGAATGGCAGAACGGAGCGGCGGCCTTGGCCATCTCGTCACGCCGGCCGACCGGCTGGCTCGGATCGCGCATGATCCGCAGCATGTAGGCGAGCGGCAGCTCCCCGGTTGCGGCTGCTTCCTGCCGCACCTGCTCGTTTGCACGGCTGGCCGCTCCCGTGGGGCGCCCAGCGCCCGGCCGTTTTCCACCGTGTGCGTTCATCGTGCGATCGCGCGGCTGATCGAAAACCGCGGGCCGTGCGGTTCGGTATCCGGTTCAGATGTACCACAATACGGTACAGCAAGCAACGTCCAGCGCGGCGCGGTAGCGATTCCGCACCGCTCAAATTCGCGTCAGCTCGGTGCGCAGGACCCGGAGCGGACGACGCTGTCGCCAGCCCTAAGGACGCCATCAAATGGTACGTTGACACGGCTAATCCGGATGACCTGTAAGCAGGGGGTGTGTGTTAGGGGGTGTTAATTTGGCCACGCATAGCCAAATTGGCAGTTTTATATAGTGTATAGATACGGGGTACGAATAATTGCCATTTTGGCTACATGGGGCTAGAACAACACCCCTCAACACCCCAACACCCCCTCTGAAAATCAGGCCGGGGGTTCCGTCGCTCATCTTAACCTCAAGTTGTCACGGCTCAGCTGGTCGACGGACCGGCAGCCCATCAGC
>CAVZSC010000027.1:0-598663 GCA_963777755.1 uncultured Alphaproteobacteria bacterium | reverse complement strand
CTTAGTCTAGAAGTCGAAGCCGAGGCCGACGCGCACCGTCTGGAAGGTGGAGGCTATATCGACCGTTGCGGCGGTCGAGCCGACGTTTGGTGCGGTCGTGCAGCTTGCCGGTCCTCGTTCGGCTTCCGCGCACGAGCGAGTCACAGGAACAACCTTGGTGAACTCGCCGAGGTCGGTGTATCTGTACTCGATCCTTGCCTTCCATGCGCCCCAAAGTGCGACTTCGACTCCGGCGCCCCCGGTCCATCCGACACGGGTCTCGCTCCAGCTTCCGGATGCACTGGCCAGATGCGTGAGGTCGAGCAAACCAGAATCCGTAAAATATTGATTGATTGCGTTGTAGCTGTAAGAACCCTTGACCTCGCCGAACGCAACACCGCCTGTGCCATAGACCAGCACCGAAGGCGTCACGAGCGTGCCGAACCGTGCACGGATGGAGGCATCCCAGGTCTGGATGCTCTGACCATAGAAATTCTCAGTGCGGAACGCGCGCTCAAATGGCGGCGACGTGGGAAATGGAGAATGATACGAAGCACGAGAAAACACGTCCAAACTGGAGCTTGTTTCGCCGCGCTTCCACGCCAGATCGCCTTCGACGCCGGCCACGAACGAACCAAACTGCCACCGATGTCCCACGAAGCCGCCTACTGTGTAGCTCAGCTTGTCCTTGTCGAAAGCGAATTGCGTTTCAAGGTCCGGCAAGCCGCCGGGGGTAATTGGGCTCACGCATCCCGTACTCCCGGCGCCGATACAGGTGAAGAACAGATTAGAGCCCGGTTCGGCGAAACCGTTCGAGACCGAGCTTCCACCGTTGAAGCCGCCGACCTGGGTGCCTGACCAGTTGGATTGCTGCTGCGCCGGGGCCCGCTCGGCCTGCTGTGGCCGCTGTCGTTGCACCGGCATGTCTGCAGCAAATGCCGGTGCTGCGGCGGCCATGAGTGAAAGCGCGACTGCGGTTTTGCCCAGCTGCTGCATGTGATCACCCCCGGCTCAAGGGGAATTTCAAGCCAAGCTATGCATATATGGGAGCATTCAGGGCATCAACATGAAACGGCATTCGGGCAGGCGAAGACTCACCCTTTTGCCTCCAGTGTGGCAGACGGGCCACGTTCGCGGCCCCTTCGCGAACGTTCACTCGATCACCTCGTCGGCTCGGCCGAGCAGCGGAAGCGGCAAGGTGAGGCCGAGTGCCTTGGCGGTTTTGAGATTCACGATCAGCTCGACTTTTGCGGATTGCTGGACCGGCAGATCACCCGGCTTCTCGCCCTTGAGGATTTGCCCAGTGTAGATGCCGGTCTGGCGCAACGCATCGCGCAGGCTCGCTCCGTAGCTCATCAGACCACCTGCCGTGGCAAACTCACGCAACGGATAGATCGCCGGCAGCGCATACCGCTCCGCGAGCGCGACGAGTTGTTTCGGGTGGCCATTGAACAGCACGTCCGAGCGAACGAGCAACGCTCCGATCCGTTGCTGCGCAAGGCTAAGGAAGGTGACGCCGGTAAGGTTGCCGCCCGGCCGCGCAAGACTGGTCACAAGACCAAACTCGACCGGATCGGTGCCGATCTCGAAGACGATGGGAAGCGTCGTGGCAGACACGCTTGCGGCCGCTGACGCAGCGTTGCCGATGGCGACGAGCACAGCGACTTGACGACGAACAAGATCGGCCGCCAGCGCTGGCAGTCTATCGTATTGATTCTCGGCCCAGCGATATTCGATAGAGACGTTTTGACCCTCGACATAGCCCGTCTGCTTCAGACCCTGTCGGACAGCGTCAACGCGGAATTCAGTGCGTGCTCGCGAGGCTGATCGCAAGCGATAGAATGCCCACCAAGACGAGACTAAAGGCCCAGGTCGCATCCAGATTGAACCAGCTCCGCGACACAAACTTGAGACCCAGGTGGCGGTAGACCAGCCACGCCAAGACTCCGCCGGCTGCGATCATCGCGACAGAGTGGACGACGGAGACTAAGACGGCCACGCGAAGATCGGCGTTTATGAGCGCGCCCGCCGCCTCGTGGCCCTTGTCAAGGTCAGCGGCCCGGCAGAGCCCGAGATAGATCGGCACGAGCATCAGTCCCGCGCCATGCGCCATCGCCACCACGAAGGACCAGAGCCCCAGTTGCGTCGGGCGTATCCGCGCCAGCACCCGGGGATGGCGCCGGTTGATAAACCGGAAGATACCGAACGCGATGACCAAGAGACTGGCGCCGATCCGGATTTGTTGCTGCCACTCGACCAGGGCGACCAGGAGCGCGAAGGGAAGGATCACCACGAACATCGCCAATAGATGGCCGATTGTTAGCGGCCAAAGCGCCGCCACGAGCGCGTGTGAACTCCTTTCCATTAGCCCAGCTGAAACTGCGAGCGGCCAGCCCATTGCGGGGTTCGCCCCGTGATAGAGGCCACTCGCGACCACCGCCAGCCAGAGCCCGGCAGATGTCCAATCCGCTTCGGTCAAACTTAAACCGATGGATAGCAGAACGAATCCGTCGAGCAATCGCCCCCCTCAAGTCGGATCTGATGCGCCCGGTATCCGTCAGGGAAGCTCACCCAGTAGTCCTTGGCCAGCTCAAGGCCGCCGCTCGCGTTCGCATTGGCCATGACCTCAGCCCCTGGCACGTCGTCGGGATAGAACTGGTTGTCCCATGTCGAGTAGAGCGAGTTGGTCCAGTAGACCCGCTTACCGTCACGGCTGATCTCGACCATCTGTGGGCCGCCTGCATACACCTTGCCGCTCGGGTGGGGCGTACGGCGAACAATCCCGCCGATGTGGACCGAGCCCGCAAGCTTCGGTTTCCTCGGATCGGTGACGTCATACTGACGCATCTCGCCGGTCCCCCAGCAGGCGACGTAGAGGAACCGGTCATCCATGGAAAGGTCGATGTCGGTCACCAGCGGCGGCACTGCGCCAAACCCCTGCAAGAGAGGTGGCAACTGGTCCTTGGACGCCGCCTCGGGCGGGATTGTCGCCGTCTTTTCGATATGGAACTTGCCGCCTTCGCGCCACCAGGTCCAGATCGAGCCTTCGAGATTCGTTGTATCGACCACGACGCCCAGGAACCCGTACTCGCGAACGGGATCATGCGCGGGGCGCACTTCGAGCGCCATCTGGTGGTTGGCGCCCAGGTCGATCGTCTGGACATTGCGCCGGGCTCGAAGATCCCAGAAATGGATCCGATGGCCATACTTGTTCGACAGCAGATCTTCTGGGACGACCCCGTTTTCGAACTGCGGCGGCAGCCCCCATTCACTTGTCACCATGTAGTCGCGCGGCAAGTTCCACCAGAAATCATAATGGAGGTTCTGCGGTCCGCGATCGATCTCCCAGCGGCCGAGGATGTCAAACGTCTCGCAGTCCATGATGAACACGCCAGGTGGCCCATCTGTGCCATCCTTGCCGCCGCCGCCGAGCGTGCTGACGTAGATGCCTTCCGGACCGCAATGGACAGTGTGAGGCCGCGAGTAGCCGGTCTTCTTGAACACCTCCTCGGGCTCGATGATCTTGTAAATCTTCGCGTTGGTGGGATCGGGCTTCGTATCGACGATATAAATACGCGAGGAGCGGAGCCCGGGGATGATCAGGTAGCGCCGCTCGAGGAACGCGTGGCCGGTGAGTGGCGACAATGCCGACGAGCAGGCGTTCCAACCGAAATGGTGGAACTCGTCGCCCTTGTTGGGCATCGTCACCGTGTGGACGATCTGGCTGAATGTGGGCGAGCCGGGCTTCACGTCGATCACCGCGAGCGCGTCGGGCTTCGAGAAGTCCGGGCTGAGCAGCAAGGTGTAGGCGAAATTCTCCGGCGGAGCTTCCATCGCAAGCTTGGGCGATGCATGGAAAGTCGAATCAGGCCTCATGGTCATTGAAATTCTCCCCAGTTTGGTTCGAAGCGCGTGACTGCCTTCTTGTCAGTGGGCTCATGTGCGCTTCTGAGCAGCGCAAGATATCACACAAAGGACAGGAAAGGTGAATTCAAGACTGTCTACGGGCACGAACACCCCGAAATGTAGGGTCAGGCCGGGCCGCGGCGCCCATCGTGAGCGGACCAGATGCGCAAACGTCGAAAAAAGATGACCCGCATCAACGGCTGCTGTGCACGCGCCGCCCAGCGGCCATGCCGCCGAGCATCGTGATGAGCGCGCGCCTGTTCATTCTATGACCTCGTCGGCGCGCGCGAGCAGCGTCTGCGGCACCGTGAGGCCGAGCGTCTTGGCGGTCTTGAGGTTGATCACAGTCTCGTACTTGGTCGGAGCCTGCACCGGCAGGTCGCCGGCCGCGACGTGCTGGCACGCTGCATGCGCGAGAAGGGCGTCCCAGCCGAGGACGCAGCAGTTGTTGCTGGCTGGACTGCCGGCGACGTTCGATGAGTGGGTGCGCAAGCGGGAACCGGCACCTGCGCCCTCGATCGCCTGATGCCGGCAAGGGAGGCCATTAGAGCTTCCGGGAGCGGTTTTCCTCCGAGGGGCTACCTGACAGCCCCCCAGGCCGCAAAAACCCGCCAGGGAAGCCAAGGCGGCCTCCTGGCGGCCCTTGCCAACGCGCGCGACGCACGGCATCGTCCACGGCCATCATGTCCCTCTCCGCCATCCTGTTCGAACGCTTCGGGGCCAACGAAAGCGTCGCCAGGCTCGTCGCCTCAATCACCCACACCACGCAGGTCCGGGTCGAGCCGCACGAGCTGGCCGCCCTGGCCGGCGTGCTGACCCTGGTCCTGCGAAACCTGATCGAACGCGCCGCGAGGGAAGGGACACTCGCCGAGGCAGTGGCGTGAGCGACGCCCCGCTCGTCCAGACCCACCCGCGACCGGCACCCATCGAGCCACAGATCGTCGCCGCGATGGCGCGAGCGTACGAGCTCCGTGTCGTGGAGCAGACGGCGGCGTTGATCGTCGTCGAGGGCCGTGAGGAGGAGCTGACCGCCTTCGCCGCCCGGCTCGAGCAGCTCACCCGCCTGTGCCGGTGAGGGGGTGAAACTTACTTCCGACGACGCAGGACAGGGCCTTCGAACTGGCAGGATACGCCATGCCAGTGAGTACAGTTTTTTTCCGTGATGCTTGCCCGCGTGTAGTTTCCGTTGAACGTAACCCGCAACACGCAAGTCCCTTCGCCACCGGGCTCGTTCTTTGCCTTCAGCACGACAGTACGGCCAACCACCTTCGCCGGACCACCAACATTGCCGAGACATGTCCCGGTTGATACGTCAACAACGGAATGTCCGTGCTTATGAAGATACAAATCGATCTGGCCGGCCGGGCCTTCCCAAAGAGAAATGCGAAGGTAACGGCGGCTGCGCCTGCGCGGTGCCCACCATCGCCAGGAACAGCGCCACCGCCGCCATCTCCGCAACAACCGCGCTCATCGGCCCTCCCGCACGCGCTGAATGATGCTGGCAGGGACGGCCGCAAGAGTCCTGACGTGCGCCTCGACTTGTCCGACAAAGCTCGAAGAGCCAAGCCGAATCTCCGCCAGGAGCCGCTCAGGACCCCAGGCCGTCGCAGCGGGAGCCGGCCTTGGCCAAACGCGGGCCGGCGGCGACAACTCGGAGGCGGCTACCTCCAGCCGCAGCTTCATCCAGTAGCCGCTGCTGTCTTCATACAGGGTCGGCTGATCGCTCGGCACCCACTCCGGATACCACATGAGCCGCTCCCCAATGAAACCTCGGGGGACGCATCTCATCTTCCACGTTTCCTTGGCTTCAGGCGGGCAGTCAGGCCGGTCGCCCCAGCGATCCTTCCATGACTCCTCCGGCCCGCGGCGCAGCCAGTGCAGCGACGGCGACCAGCCCATCCGGAACACGCACGGCCGGTTGCGCGCCAGCGCCTTCAGGCACTCCGGCGTGCCGTCGTTATAGCCGCACTCCCGGCCCGTGGCCTTCAACGCATCGCAGAACCCCAGGATCTGCGCCCAGTGCCCCGGATCGTTGATGTCGTCCGTTTCCGTATCGGGGATGCCGAAAAACATCGCGGCCTTCTGAGCCGCGGTCGGCTCCCAGGCTGCTGCCGGCTGGCCGTCGTCCTCGTCGTCGTCCTCTACTACGGCCGCCGTCGCCTGGCCTCCGTCCACCGTGCCAGTCCCCGCATCGGGGGATGCCAAACAGCAGTCCAGCCGCAACCACCATCTCCACAACGAACGGCGCGCTCACGATCAGTCCTTTCCTGGGGTTGGCACCAGCCAGGCGGACTCCCGCTGCGGATTTTGGTAAAAGGCCCGACAGGCATGTCGCGCTCTTAGCCAGTGCGATGTGTCAAGTCCCCGGCGCGCCGTGGCAACAGCGCGTCGGGGGCGGCTCCACCACAATGCGCTCACACAGGCAGGCAGTGCAAGAGTCGCCGCGACGATGCGCCGCCGGGACTCACAGGAGGTCGCTGATGCGTTCTGCGCTGCGCCCGCTCCCTGAGGGCGGCTAGCTGCTCGGACTCACCAGCGGGCCGCGCTGAGTCAGCGAGAGGCATTGCCCATAAGCTGGCAGACGCCAGCAACACAATGGCACGATCGAACAAGTCGTCGAGCTCGCCGGTAGTGCAGAACGTGCTGCGCGTGGCCTGGTGGCAGAGCACGTAGCCTATGTCGGGACCTACCGATATGAATTCAAAGAAAAGAAAAAGCGATGACGAGAGCCCGTTTGCCTATCCTCGATGATCTGAGCGACGAAGAGCTTCAGGCGCGGGTCGATGCGCAGAAGCTCGACCCGAAGACGGAGGCATCGGTCAACGCAGTGATGGCCGAGTTCGAGCGGCTGATCGACGAGATCTACAAAGAGAATATCAAAGGCAAGAAATGTCCGCCGAAGCCCAAAGGGCGAAGGCTACGGCGGGCAAGCCACGGGACAGCGGCAAGGCCACGTCGCATCAGCGGGCCGCGCTGAGCCTCGGCAGGCGGGGCAACATAACTGAGGAAAAAACGATGCTCGAGGCCGGGTACTAGCCGGCCAGGGTCCTCAATGAAACCAGCCCCCGCCTCCCGCCAACTGGCGAACTTTCAACTAGTACCTCTGCACAGTGATTTTGACTAGTTGAAACGGGGGTCAAATCAGTTCTGGCAGTTGTTTGGGATCGACGAGCAGTTCGATGCTGCGCGGGGTCCTTGGTGCCCTTCTGATGAAGCCTGCTCGTTCGAGCGTCAGCACCATCTGGTGAACCGAGGGAGGACTGACCTGAAAGTATTGCTGCATGTCGGTTTCGGCCGGAGGCCGGCGGTGCAGACGCGTATAGAGATGGATATACGCCAAATATTGACCCTGCTTGGGCGTGAAGGTTTTTGCAGCAGGACTCACCCTGGCCATCCGATTCAGCTGTTCGTCCGTGCCCCGAACCAGGAGGAGGCACGGATGAATGTACGCTATCGGGTCGAGCTCAGCCAAACCGAGCGTGACGATCTCAGAGGGCTTCTGAGTGGAGGAGCGCACGCCGTGCGCAAGCTCAAGCGGGCGCAGATCCTGCTGGCCGCCGACGCGGGGGTGAGCGACGATGTCATCGCGAGAAGCGTGGGGGTCGGCAGCTCGACCGTCTATCGGACGGCTCTGCCGGGGTGGCAGTAGCAGTTTGACATTTCCTGAAGTCGACCGGCTTAAGCACCCCCCAGCTCTGTAGCCATGCCACCGCCTCGTCAAACGACCGGCCGCCGGTGGCAAGGCAGCAAAGCCGTGAAGCGAACAGCGAGCACGACGAGTACCGAGGACTACGCCACGTAGCGACTAGGCGTCGCGGCCGAGCTCCAGCGCCAGCACGGCATTGCCTTCGACATCATCCCCGAGGGAGGGTGGACGCGGCTGTATGTGAAGGGACTGTCGCCGGAGCAAGCCTCGCAGCCGGCATGGCCGCGTGCTAGATTGGTTCCCTCGGTTGAAGTCAAAGGGGGACACCATGAGACTTCTACGCCGTACTTTCCTCAAGCTCGCCGCAGGCGCCGTAACGCTGCCCGCACTCAGGCGCGCCGCGTCCGCGCAGGCCGCCTATCCATCGAAGCCGATCACCATCGTGGTGCCCTAGCCGCGGGGTGGGGGGGAGGGGTCAGACGAAAACAGAGGATCAACCCCACGCAAAGCAAAATCACTCAATCCTTCACTCGTCAACCGTCCTTGCAATGACCAAAAAAGGCGGATGGAAAAGGGCTTCGTGAAGTCGTGTGGGTGATTTCAATTTCGAATGGCGGATCTGCCGATCAATGACCGCGATGACGAAACGCGAAAATTGTCCGAGATCCAGATATGGGGTCATGGTTGAGCAACGAGCGGCGGCGTAGCCCGCCGCATCGGCATGGCTTTGGCTGGTACTCTGGTAAGCATGTCTTGAACGAAGCGGCCCCAGGCTTCCAGGGCAGCCTTCTTTTCCTCGGCATACTCGTGGCGCTGATACACGCCCACAATACCCGCGCGCGAACCGCCAACGTGGCCGAGCACTGCCTCGGTGACCTGTAGGCCAACCCCAAGCCGTTGCAGCCCGGTTGCCACCGTTCGACGCAGATCATGCACGCGCCAGTCTGACAAGGCGCGGCCATCGTTGAACTCGACGGCGGCCTTGTCGAGCGACTCCTTCGAGCGCGTCCATCCGCTAATAGGCGTTTTGCCGGTCGTGGTGAACACGTAAGAGCTATGGGCGAAAGTTGGTGACGGCGTGAGGGGGTAAGGCGGCGTATCGTGGGGGTGCTTGACGCCTCCACTTCTCCACCGAAGGAGTGATACGCCATGACGGAGACTAACGTTTTTCATCTTTCGCAGCCAGGAACCTTCACCGATCCGCTGACCGAGGTGCTGCGTAACGGCGCGCGAGCGCTGCTGGCGCAGGCCGTCGAGGCCGAGGTTGCGGCGTTGCTAAGCAGCCATGCCGACAAGGTGACGGATGACGGTCGCCATCGGCTGGTGCGCCATGGACATCTGCCCGAACGGGAGATCATGACCGGCATTGGTCCGATTGCCGTGCGTTGTCCCCGTGTTCGTGACCGCGCTGGTCAAGGCTCCGATCGTATTCGCTTCTCCTCGGCGATTTTGCCTCCCTACGCGCGCCGGACGAAGAGCCTGGAGGTGCTGATCCCGATCCTTTACCTGAAGGGCATCTCCACCGGGGATTTCGAGGAGGCCCTGGTGGCACTGCTCGGCCAGGATGCGGGTGGGCTCTCGGCGTCCACCATTGGCCGTCTCAAGGACGCCTGGTCGGAGGAGCACACGCGCTGGAGCAAGCGCGACCTGTCGGCCAAACGCTACGTCTATTTCTGGGTCGATGGGATCTACGTGCAGGCTCGTCTCGAGGACGACGCACAGTGCCTGCTGGTCATCATTGGCGCGACGCCGGAAGGCAAGAAGGAGCTGGTGGGTCTCATTGACGGCGTACGCGAGAGCGCGCAATCGTGGAGGGAGCTGCTCCTCGACCTGAAGCGGCGTGGACTGGTCATCGGACCGCATCTCGCGGTCGCCGACGGCGCCCTTGGTTTCTGGCAGGCGGTCGAAGAAGTCGGCCGAAGACCCGCAGCCAGCGCTGCTGGGTGCACAAGACCGCCAATGTGCTCAACAAGTTACCGAAGAGCCAGCAATCGAAGGCCAAGCGGGCGCTCCAGGAAATCTGGATGGCTGAGACGAAGAACGATGCGCTCGTCGCCTTCGACACCTTCGTCGAGACCTGGGGCGTCAAATACGACAAGGCGGTCGAGTGCCTGACGAAAGATCGTGAGGCCCTGCTGGCCTTCTATGACTTCCCGGCCGAGCACTGGAAGCATCTGCGCACGACCAATCCCATCGAAAGCTCGTTCGCGACCGTCCGCCACAGAACGATGCGCTCCAAGGGGTGTCTCTCGAACAAGACTGCGCTCGCTATGATCTTCAAGCTCGCCGAGGCCGCAGAGAAAAATTGGCGCCGGCTGGACGGTCCCAATCAGTTGCCCAAAGTCGTCCTCGGTGTAAAGTTCATCGACGGGATGGAGGTTACACCGCAAGCTCAAGCCGCTGCCGCCTGACCCCGTCCGTCACCAAAATTCGGCGATAGCTCAACACGTAAGGACTGTTCCCGATGCGCGGCAGTGTGGCGATCAAATCGAGCGCCAAAGTAGACAACGGAATCGTGTGGGCCTCACCGACCTTTGTCCGGCTCCCACTCAGTTCGATCTTATCGCCGACTATTTCCTGCCACCGTAGGTCACCGATTTCTTGGCGTCGGGCGCCGGTCAAGATGAGCAATTGAAACACCGGCCCGAACGGCCAATCGATCTTCTCTGCAGCCCACCAAACTGCTGCCAACTCTGCGTCACTCAAGACGCGATCGCGCTTGATCTCCGACCCGGGCTTCTCCATCCCCTCCATTGGATTCACTGTGATCAGGCCGCGCCCCACGGACCATCGAAACAAGCGGTGGAGGTGTGCGTGAAATCGCCGCGCCATTATCGGAGAGCCGCGGTCGACCACTGCGTCTAGGCAGTCGAGCACATCGCGGCGGGTAATACTGGACATGGGCCTGCCTTGCCATGTGGGCAGGGTCTCGCGTTCGATTAGACGCTTGACCTCAGCATGCGACCGGTTATCTGCTTGATCTCTCTTCAGCCATTCGGCTAGCACGGCTTCAAAATTGTCGCGGACCGCGGCTCGCTGCGCGCGCTTGGCAGCGGCTGGATCAATACCCTGGCGCATGGCGTCGGCAGTTTCACCGGCCTTGCGCCGAGCTTCCGCCAATGTCATGGCCGGATAGCGGCCGAGCGTTGCGCGTTTCAATTTGCCATGGACTCGGCCAAAGTAGGTAAACGATTTCACGCCGTTTGGCGTTACACGCACCGCCAGGGCGGGATAGACAGCATCGAAAAATTCCTTTTGCTTGCCGTCAGGTGCCTTCAGCCGCTAAATCATGGCATCGGTCAATTTATGCCGCTTCATTTACCGCTCCTCTTCTAGGCAACACCTAGGCAACGAATTTCGGCGTTTTGCCTTGTTACGCTATGTGGGGAGATGTAGTGGATAAACCGATTTTTGCAAGACACCATTGCGGCTTATTGGCATTTGCTGTTATTAAGTGTTCGGCTACTTTTCTCTTCGGCCGGTAACTGTGGATCAGGAGGTCGGTGGTTCGAGTCCACCCAGCTGTACCAGAATCTTGCTCCGCGCTTCATGTGTCGTTCGGGAGCATTCATGCGCGCTGTCGCTATCACGATTGCCGGCCTGGTCTTTGCGGCGCCTCTGGCGGCGCAGGACGAAACGCGGGTCGCGGGGTACGAGACCCTTGCGGTGGTCGCGCCCGTGACCGAAGCCGCGCAGGCGCTGCCTTTCGCCGAACGGCACTGCGCACGATACGGCCGCTTTGCAAATTTCCGCTGGATGGATGGCCCACGCGCCGTATTCGCTTGCGATCCGCGCAAGGCCGAGCGAAAGCCGACCACCGGCGGAACTCTACTAGCTGCGGTCGGGCGCCATGCAAGATGAGTGGCGCACGCCAAATGCGCAGAGATTTTCATGCCGCACTCCTAGGGAATGAGGTGGCGACTATCGTCTGGAGGCGCGAGCATCGGAAGCGCCACCAATCGCCCTAGTCCGTAGAATTCGCTGTCTCCGACCTAACCAGGCTGCGCCTGACGATTTCGTCACGCGGCATTCCGGTCAGCCGGTGCGTGCGCTCGATCGCCGCGTTGATCTACATGACATCGGTAGACCGGAGTTCGCCCGCGACGTCCTTTCTATTGCGCGGCTCGCGTGGGTACCGGCTGCTGCTGCCCGCATGATGCCAGCAGCCAGTGCCATGCGGCGACGCGAGGTCATCGCGCTGCTGCAGCTCGGCAGTGTAGCAGAAGGGGCCGGCAGCATCCCGCGGCCGTCCGACTAGAGCGTCGCCCGGCCGCTGCCGCCAATTCAAATTTCGATGAACCACGGGCGTTGCGCGGCCGACAGTAGGTCATGGTCGCAAGGCGGCCGGGAGCCAACGGAGCGTGTGATGGAAAAGCGCGAGTGCCCGACCTCCGACCTCCGACAGGAGAAAGTCGCGATGGGGAGCAGCGAAGTTCGCAAGCTGACTGACAAGGAATTGGCTGAGGTGACAGGTGGTTATCTGCCCGTGAGAGACGACGGCACCATCCACAGCCCCGTGACGCACGGATGGGATCTTAAGCAAAACAAGAAGATTGGCTGAGGTGGATCAGCAGTCGCCGCGCGGGTCCCCTCATCTGGCGATCGCTAGTCAATGTCCGACAAATCAATCGGTGAGGGAATGCCGTTTCCCGGCCACCCGGCGGCCACCCGGTAAGCTCCGGCTGGCAGGCTGGCGCGCGCTGCCCACCCCGGCAATCCCGGCGCCTGGGCGGGCACCCGCAGGGCGGGATATGCCATTTGACTCCCGCTCTGCGAGTGCCTTTCCCCCGGAGAAGGCGCGCGCTGGCGTTGCGATGGGCCTGGGTGCCGATTTCCGGCCGGAGGCTATCCCAGATGCCCGGCGGGCGCCGGTTTGATGGAGAAAGATCATGAGCAAGACCAACGACACTTCGAACATCGCCACGTTCGAAGATCACAACACCCTCGCGGATAGCGAGTTGGATGCAGTCTCCGGCGGTCTTAATAATGCAGGCGTTGTGGCCGCGATACTCCCGAATGGACGGCGTTCGCAGATGAGGGTGTCGATAACGATGCCCGAGCGGACCTAGGAGAAGATCATGAGCAAGAGCAATGACACCTCGAAGCTCGGTTCCGCCACCCAGGTCCGAGAATTACGAGACGACGAGCTACAGCAAGTGAGCGGCGGCCGCGACATAAGGAAAGGCGGTGCCATCATTGTGTATGACTACGAGGGAAGTGCGTTGCGCACCCAGCACCCTGCTAAAGTTACGGTACCCGACATAAAGCTGGGTTAGAAATAGATTTCAGCGAAGTGTTTGCAAGCCATCCGGCGTCGCGTCGTCTCCAGTGGCGCAATGCGCGCGACGTGAGGACCTGAGCGGATTCCTTTTTCGCCCTGGTGTCACAGAACACCAAAATCGCGCGTTCTCTTGGGCGTGCCGCAAGATGCAAGGCGAGAGCTTCCTGGAGCGGTGTGCGATGAGAGGGCGCCCCCTGGGATCGATCCGCAATCGATACGGCCCAAGCGTTGGTGCGGGTTCTATTCGGCCTCATACAGCGCTACGGGACCCACATCCTTGAGGTCGATCTCGCGGGCGTTGCGACGCGACAGGTCAATTACGAACTTGATGTTGGGCGGTGTCCTGTCATTGATGCGGACCAGCACCGATCTCCCGTTGCGCAGGTTCACCACTTTGATTCTCTTGCCAAACGGCAAAGTTCTATGCGCGGCCGTCAACCGATTTGGGTCGAAATCTCTCGCCGCTTGCCGTGCGGCCGGGGTGCTCATACCAGGCGGCACGTCCAGCCCCGACGGGGCGCCCCACAGACGTGTCCAGCGGGACGGCATCACCGGCCCCGATAGAGGATCGCTGCGCTCGGAGAGTCGGCACGGGAGACAGCTCGGCTCGCGTCGGAGACGGCGGGCTCAATTGATTGACCCCTTCGGGTGAGATTTCCCGATCCGTAAGCATGCGTTCGAGCACATCGTCAGGGTGCCGATTCCGGTGGCGTTGCCGCCCGGCCGGTTGAGGCTGGCGACGAGGCCGCCGTCGAGCGGATCGCCGGGCCAGGTAAAGACGATCGGAATGGTCGTGGTCGCGGCTTTCGCCACGAGCGTCGCCGGTTGGCTGGACAGCGCCGCGATCACTGCCACCTGCCGCCGGACCAGGTCGGCTGCCAATTCCGGCAACCGGTCGACTTGCCCATCCGCCCAGCGATGTTCGATCGCCACGTTCTGATTCTCGACGAAGCCCGCGTCGCTCAAGCCCTTGCGGAATCCCGCCAGGCGATTGGCGTTCTGCCGCGACGTGCCGGAGTGCAGAAATCCGATCATCGGCATCGCTTGCTGCGCGCGCGCCGCCAGCGGCCACGCGGCCGCACCGCCCACCAGCGTGATGAATTCGCGCCGTCGCATCTGCCCCCGTATGCCGGCGGCTTGCCGGCCCCGGACGCTTAGCCTGCACGCGGCCAGTCTTCAACAACGTGCGCGCCGGAGTCCTTGGGGGAGACCTGAATTGTTCCAAAAGCCCATCAGATCGAAGTTTTCGGATGCACGTTGGAAGCCGTGTCGTCCCGACCGGAGTGAGGCCCTATTCTGCGGCGACCGTGCTCGACCGCGAACACATTGCAGTAGAGGTTGGCCGTCCATTGGCGGCCCTCCACCGTAAGCTCCAGATAGCCGAGCGCGTCGCCGATGAAGGGTTCGACCTTGCCCCAAAAGAAGCCGGGATACCCGTCGGCGAGATCAGCCGGGTTGGCGTAACCCAGGCGCGCGTTGTACCCGATCTCCTCAAATTCGTGAAAGAGGGCATTGAGCTTTCGCAGGTAGAACGGGTCGGCGAGTTGACCGATCAGGTCGGCAGCCCGCAGCAGGCCTGCCTCGGTGTCGGTCTCGCTGTAGTCATCGTCGTCAGGCACCGGGAATCGCGTCAGCTCGATGGCGCCACAGAATTCGATCCGAGTCGATGAACGGGTGCCCAGCGAAGCGTTCGCGCACCGCGATCTTCGATCGCTCGACATGCCAAGGGCCGAGGAAGGCGTCGGAGGCGCCGCGAGGTGGCGAAACGGTCTTCCCGGTATCGTCGATCACGTAGCCGTCGGGACGGTCCTCTCTGCAGATGCCCCGCACGTAGCCGACGTCGTGTGTGAGGCTGGCAATCGTGAAATGCAACCAGTCCTCGGGTGTCAGGTCGCGACGGAGGCGCTCGCCTCGCAAAATATCCTGACCAACGAGCGCGACCAGGGCGGTATGCTCGGCGGAATGATAGAGGGCATCGCTCGACCCGATGCGCTCCAGAATAAGCCGGGTTGCCTCGGCGATGACCTCGGTGTAGCGAGGCTGACGACCGCTGAAGGCGCGGGCGTAGGTGGCAGCCAATTTGTTGCCCAAGGCGTCGGCCAGCACCTCGGTTGGATTGAGCATGGCCTCTCTCCCTTGCCGTCGACGCTGATTTGCTACCGCTCGATCCGGTGATTGCCATCCAACGAGGTGACGCGGCCTGGCACGCTACCCGCTCATGCGCGGCGACTGCAGCGAGAACATGCCCTCAGCGTATTGGCTGGCGGGTGATCAACAGCCCACAAACTTTGCGCCAGATCGTTATCGCCGGCAACTGACATCGAGTTTGGCGCACCTGGAGCTCGATCCTGAGCGGCGTGTATTTGGTGGGAGGCGACCCAGAAGCGCGGTTCCACGCGTCGGCAGCGCGCCTCACCATCCGCCCTGCTGGCGCACCCGACCGCGGAGATCGCGCCCGGACGGAGCGGATTGATGGATCGGGCGGCCCCGCGCCAGGGCCGCCGATTTCGCCGACCGGGTTTTGGCCTTGGCTTCTGCGGGCCGCGGCTTTTCCGGCGGCAGGGGCATGTCCGCCGCGGCTGCGGCCGGGTCGATCTCGCGCGGCACCAGCATGGCGAAACGGCCGGGATGACGCAGGCGGCCGGCGATGCGCCCCGCCTCCTCGCCGGCTCCCCAGTAGATATCGGCGCGCGCCGGACCGACGATGGCCGAGCCCGTGTCCTGCGCGATCATCAGCCGATCGAAGCGACCGTTCGGCTTCTCGCCCGCGAGCGGCAGGCCGGCCTGGATGAAGAATGGCGTCCCGTATACGTGCAGCGCCCGGTCGACGGCGATCGAGCGTCCCGCCGTGAGCGGCACGCCCTGGGCGCCGACCGCCTCCCGCTTATCGGAGCCATCGGATAACCCGACGATGCGGAAGAAGACGAAGGATCGGTTTTGCCGTCGCACCTCCTCGGCGCTCTCCGGATTGTCGCGCATCCAGTCGCGGATGCGCTGCATCGACATCTCCTCGCGCGGGATGATTTTGCGCTCGATGAGAACGCGGCCGACCGGCACGTACGGGTACCCGTTGTGGCCGTCGTAGTTGACGCGCACCATGGTCCCGTCCTCGAGGCGCACGCGCGCCGACCCCTGGATCTGGATCACCAGAAGATCCGTCTGGTCCTTGATCCAGCAGATCTCGAGATGCTGGCCGTCGAGGGCGCCATCGAGGATCTGGCCGCGATCGTAGTAGGGCACGAGCTCGCCGGTGCTCGTGCGCCGCATCGACTGCCCCTTGTTGGGGAAGCCGGGACCGGTGCTGTTCGGCGGCGGCACCAGATCAGGCGGACGGCGGTAGATCGGGACCTTGAAGACGGGGGTGGGAAACCGCGACCCGTCGACGATCGGTTCGTAGTAGCCGGTGAGGAATCCCGCGCTGTCGCCCAGCTTGGCGATGCGCAGAGCGCGGAAATTGCGCTCGAAGAACTGCCGTGCCTGCTCCTGCCCGAGCGGGCCGGCCGCAAGCGCGCGGCGACACACGTCCTTCAGGGCGGTGTACATGGGACGCGTCTCGCCCTGCGGCGGGGTGGTCCGGACCAGCGGCCGACAACTCGCCAGCAGCGTGCCAAAGGCCGCCGCGTGATCATCCGCCGCCCAGCCGTCGAGCGCGTTCCAGTCGACCGGCTCGAACTGCGAGTCCGGGAAGCTCAGCGGACCCGGTCGCGGTGCGGATGCCTCCACAGGGGCGGGGGAGCGGGCGACGAGCTGGGCCTTGGGCCGCGCCGCGCCGTGACCGGATTGGACCGAAAGGTCGAACAGCAGGAAGATCGCCGCAACGCTCACCACGCCGTGCCGCCAGCGGCAATCCCTGGTCGCGCACCGCCGCGCCGCGATCATTGGCGCGATCCGGTCGCGACAGCCCTTGGTCGGGATCGCACGACAAGACATCGGAAAACCGCACCTCTGCCGTCGTGCGTGACCGGGTTCAACGATCAAGAGGATGACACCCTGATGGCAATTCGGTGGCCGGTGATGCGGGCGCCTTCAGCTCACGCCTTGCTCGTCACCATGAGATCACGTCGCGGCGCGAGCAGCAATTCCATCAGCGTCCGGATCAGCGGCAGGCCCGTATCGATCTCGACGAACAGGAATTGTCCGGCGGGATTGATTTCCAGGAACACGTAACCGCCGTCGGGCTGCTGGCGCAGGTCGATACAGCCGTAGTCGAGGCCGAGCGCCCGCGTGAGCCGAAGCAGGCCGCGGCTCGTCTCGTCCGGCAGGTCGTGCGGGTGCCACGTCGCCGTGCGGTCCAGCCGGCCGTCCAATCGCCCTGCCGGCAGCCGGGTGTCGGCGGCCGCGGTGAAGATGCGGTCGCCGATCACGGTCGCGCGCAGGTCTCGCCCGTAGATCAGCTCCTGCGCGATGATGGGAGCGTGGCGCAGCGTGTCGAGATCGGCCAGTACGTCCTTGGTGAGGCGGCGCGTTTCCGTCGCCCGCCAGGCCGGCGCCGTGAAGGTCTTGTACACGCACTGACCTGCCGTCTCCTCCCAGAGCTGCCGGATCTGGTCCGGATCGTTGGACATGACGGTGCGCGGGACGGTCAGCCCAACGCTGCGGGCGACCGCGAGCTGAAGCGGCTTGCGGGCGGCGCGGGCCTGCGCGGCGGGATCGTTGACGACGGGTACGCCCGTGGCATCCAGCGCCCCGCGAAACAGCGCCTCCGACTCGCGGACGCAAAATTGGCGCGCGCGATCGTCCGTGACCGCCTCGGCGACATGCGGGGTCAATGGCCTGCGCCACCACACGCTGCGCACGTCATCGAACGAAAGGTCGAAGTCCGCGGCGCGAATGTGGAGCTCGGCTCGGTCGCTACCGAACCGCAAGGAGACCCGATCGACGGATGGGCGGCGCTGTCGAAAATCAGGGCGCGAGCGTCGTGTCGCGCAGCGGCCGCCGCCACCGTCTGCGCGTGAACATCCTCGCGCGGCGCGATGATGAGGATCGTGGCGGCCGGCATGTGATGAGCCTTTGCGCGGCTCGCCGCGCGCCTGCCGCCCTACACGGGTGTTATGCCTTCGTCCCCCCCGACTCCGGTGTCGTCTGCTCCATTCACTTCATGCTGGACCCAGACATACTTCCGCTGGCCCGTCGGACTGACGTAGTACAGCTCCTGGCGCCATTGGTAGCCGACCACGGAGGTCGTATTCACCGCGTAGTAGCGTGGCGTGGGCCCGCCCGAGCCCGACTCGACATTCATGTTCTGCAGATAGGCGCGCGTGCGCTGTTCGCGCGGGCGCAGCTCTTCGGGGGAAAATATCGGCTCGTCGGCATCCGACGGCTGCGCCAGCGCCAGCGGCAACTCGCCGGCGCCGGACAGCGCGGGCAGCAGCGGATTGGGCTGCTGCGCATCGAACGGATCGACCATGCCCACCAGCCGGCAGCGACTGTCCGTGATCACCAGCAGCGCATTGGGCGCCAGCGCCACGGCGCCGGCCTTGCTGAATTCGAACACGGTGTGCAGGAGCCCGCTCGCCCGGTGGCATCCGAGCGAGCGGATGCCACCGAGCGACTCTTTCCCCTTGAAACGGCGCTCGACCGCCTCTGCCACGACCTTGTCCCGCAAGGCGTAAAGGGCCTGCTCCGGATACTTCGGATGTGGCGTGCCACGGTCTTGCTCGAGAAGCTGCGTGAGGTCGGTGAATGCGCTCATGGGCAATTCCTGATTGCTATTATGAATAATAATACTAGCGCGTGGATCATCGGGGCGCAGTAGAGCGCCGGTCTGTCGCATCGCCGCAGGCACGCGCATGGTCGCCGGCTGAATGATCGGCAGGTCGGCGGCCTGGAGATTTCGTCAAATTCAGGCTCTTCAGGCCGGCTCTCCACATGGCGAACACACTTTTCTGCCGCCTTCTCCCTGGCACGATGCCAGGGGGGCAGGGTGGAACCCGCGGGTGAGTCATCTCCGGCGAGACTCTCACGGTGGATCGCCGCCGTGCGGGGAGCCGCCCGCTTGCTCGGCTGCGCCGGCGCGCTGCTCGTCGGCGCGTGCGCTTCGTCTCCCGAGACGCCGGCGCCGGCGCCCGACCCGGTCCCCGTGCCGCGTGCCCGGCCGGCCGCCGCCGATCGCGCCCCTCAGCCCAGGCCAGCGACGGCGATGCCGGTGCGGGCAACGCCGGAGACGGTCGAGCCGGACGTCGACTTGAGGAGCGCCGAGGTGGTCAAGCAGTGGACGCTGTGCAAGCTCCTGTTCGCCGAAGCCGTGGCGCGGCGAACCGATCGGCCGACCGCGGAGATCGTGGCGGCGACGTCGGATGCCTGCGCGACGCAGGAGGAGCAGGTGCGCGCGTGGTTCGTGCAGCGGCGCATGAGCGGGCCGCAGATCGCCGCCGCCCTGGCGACGATCCGCGCCGGCGACCGCGAGCAGCTCGCCGACCGCATCATCGCGGTGCGGCGGAACCGGTGAGCGCCGCGGCCCCCTGGGGCGGATTGCAAGCCGCCGGCGAGCCGGCCGTTCATGCACGTCCGTCAGTATTTCTCCGGTCGAATGTCAGGGTTTTGCCCGATATTGCAGCAGGGTGCGCAGTGCTTCGCTGTCGCCCTGACCGAGAAGCTCTCACGTGGCGCGCGAGTCCCAGGCAGCATTTGGGGGCACGCCAGACCAGCTCCTCCTGGGGCCTGACAGTCCAGCGTCGTGATTTGACGCACGTGTTCGGAGCGCAGTGAGGGGTGGGGAATGTCGGATCCGGCGGAGTGTCGGAAGCAGGCGGAACAGTGCATGCGCCGGGCGCAGGCGGCAGACACGCCGGAACTGAAGGCGATCCTGATAAGCATGGCGCGCACATGGACCGCACTGGCGGTCCAGGGCGAGCGGCTTGAAGCACTGCTTAACCAGCCCCGCAGAGATGCCGACGACTCCTAGGGCCGGGCCGCGAGGGCGTTTCACCGAACCTTGAGACACTCGCTCACAACCATGAAATGTGCTGACTGGGATTGCCGGTAAGCTTCCGTCAGCTTGGCGCTTCCCTCCTTGCAAAGCTTCTCCGTTGCCATCGGCACATTGATCGGACTGATCACCTTGTCCGTGGCCGACGTACTGACAACAATGAAAATGAGCATCCAGTCCATGCGTCGCTCCCTTGCCGTTACGGTGCGGCCTGCGGCGTTGCTCGCCGAAACCAACAGACCCTATCGAGAGCGAGCACAATTGGAAGGCCCGCGCACGAGCTCGGGGAAAACACTGGGCCCATTTCAGGGTAAACCCTGATGGCAGTCTCGGGGTCGGCAATCCACTATTGCGTGGCCGCTGACGGCACGTCGCCGACAGAGGTTGAGCTGGCCGGAGGGTGTGCGGCAGGCCGACTTGCCGTCGGCTCGCGACCGGCCGCGTTGCAATGGACTTGGACCGTTCCCTCACGCACTCTTTGGATGGCGTCGAAGGGAGGGCGGTTCACCCTCTGCCCGTCCGCAATGGATCATTGCGACAGGGGACCGCACGAGTGAATCCTCGGACCGTTAGCCAGGCTCAGAGCAAAGCGTGTTCAAGAACCTCCCAACCAGCCTGAAGCTGATCATCCTCTGCTCCACTTTTCTCGTCGCCATTTCCGTGACCATCTACAGCCTCGTTGCGGAAAAGCAGATCGCCATCGATTTTGCGCGCAAGGAGCTGGTGGGCAACCGATACCTGACGACTCTTCGGGAGGTCTATGGGGCAATTCTGACCACCCAGCTGCATCCCTCGCCGGGCCCACAAGCGATCGGGTCGGCGGATGAAATCATCAAGGCCCTGTCGGCCGCCGGAGCCGATGCCGACGGCATGCTGCAAACCGGGGAGGCTCGGCAAGCGTTGACGGCGACGTTGCGCGACCTGTGGGGAGGCGAGGTCAAGGGCGGGAATGCCGATGCTCTCGTTCTCGACGCACTAGCCAAGGGGCGGGCCCTGGCTTCACGCGTCGGTGACGATTCCAATCTGGCGCTCGACCCCGATCTCGACAGCTACTACCTGCAGAACATCGTCGTCACCAGGCTGCCGATGTTCCTCGGCCAGCTCGGCGAGATGCGGGCCCTGTTGCATCGCGCCGCTGCGACGGGGGCGGAGGCAAATGAGCGCAAGGTGCGGGTTCTCGTCCTGGACGGCCTCCTCCGGTCGACGATCGATGGGATGAAGCACGATCTCGGCGCCGCTCATCGCGGCAATTCCGACGGCACCCTCGCGCAATCCGTCGATGCCGCGTTTGCGACGCTGATTTCCAATGCCGAGACATACCTTGGAGCGCTACGCGCGAGCACAAGCGGTCTTGCGGCGGAAGTCGGCGACGGCACTTCCCTTGCTACCCCGCTGGCGGCCACCGTGTCGGATGCACTCAAGGCGTGGGCTGCCGCCCAGGACGCGCTCGACCGGTTGTTGCGGCGGCGGATCGACGGCCTGCTCGGGAAGATGGCATTCAGCCTGGGCCTCACCGGTACGCTTGCCGCCCTCAGCATTCTCATTGCCGTCATGACTCATTGGCACATCGTGCGGCCGCTGGAGCGGCTCGAGCACACCGCATCGACGGTTCGCGAGACCAGGAATTACAATCTGCGCATCGACTACGGCAGTCGCGATGAGATCGGCCGGCTTGCGATCGCGTTCAACGACATGCTTGCGGAGATTGCCGCCGCACGCGAGCGCGAAATGTCGAAGCAGGCGGAGCTCGCGCGCATTGCGCAGCTGACGACGATGGGCGAGATGGCCGCCTCGATCGCGCATGAAATCAACCAGCCGCTGGCGGCGATCGTGACAAGCGGCCACGCGGGCCTGCGGTGGCTCAACAGGACCACGCCCGAGCTCGACGAAACGCGGGCATCCTTGCAGCGCATCGTCAGGGATGGACAGCGGGCGAGCCAAGTGATCGCCAGCGTCCGGGCCCTGTTCAAGAAGGATACTCAGACGAGGACGCCCGTCGACGTCGACGATCTCCTTCGCGAGGCGCTGGCGCTCGTCGATGGCGAGCTGCAGAACCAGAAGATCGTGCTCCAGACCAGGTTCGCCGGGGGGCTTCCCCCCGTGCTCGCCGAGCGCATCCAGTTGCAGCAGGTCATTCTGAACCTGTTGTCGAACGCCATCGACGCGATGCGTCCGGTCACGAATCGCGTACGCCTGTTGCGGGTGGAATCCGCAGTTCACGATTCGGACGGTATTTTGATTACTGTGGAGGACTCGGGAACGGGCATTGATCCGGAAGACATCGACCGAATCTTCGATCCATTCTTTACGACGAAATCCAACGGAATGGGGCTGGGTCTTTCGATCTGCAGATCGTTCATCGAGGCGCATGGGGGGCGATTGTGGGCATCGCCCGCCACTCCGCACGGATCGATCTTTCACGTCGCGCTACCGCGTCACAGCCCCGGTGGAGAGTCATGACAGAGCAAGGCGAGCTGCAACCGGTCGTCTTCGTCATCGACGACGATGCGTCGCTGCGCGAGTCGCTCACCAGCCTGCTCCGATCGGTCGGCTTGCGGGTCCAGACATTCGGCTCGGGTGCGGAGTTCCTGCGCAGCAAGCTCCCTGACATTGCGAGCTGCCTGGTGCTCGACGTTCGGTTGCCGGGACTGAGCGGGCTCGATTTTCAGACCGAGCTGGCGAGGACAGGCATTCAAATGCCGGTCATTTTCATCACCGGGCATGGCGATATCCCGATGACCGTCAGGGCCATGAAGGCCGGGGCGGTCGAGTTCCTGGCCAAGCCGTTCCGCGACCAGGAGCTCCTGGACGCCGTCCAGCTCGGGCTCGAACGGGACCGGACCCGACGGCAGAGCGAAAGCGCCCTCTCCGATCTGCGGGCCAGGCTCGCCACGTTGACTCCGCGCGAGCAGGAGATCATGGCGATGGTCACCGCCGGTCTCATGAACAAGCAGATTGCGGGGGACCTCGGAGTGAGCGAGGTTACCATCAAGGTTCATCGCGGCAACGTCATGCGAAAGATGGACGCACACTCCCTGGCCGACCTGGTGAGGATGGCGGACGCCCTGGGGCTCCGCCGCCCGGAGGCGTGACCCGCCCTATACCTAAGTACAATTTTGTCCAACCGTCGCGATGATCAACTGTCGGGCAGGCAGAGTGGTCCGCTGCCGAGATCTTGCATCGACCGCTGCCTCGAGGACATATGGCGTGGCGAAGGTTCCTGTGATTTCGATCATCGACGATGACGAGTCCGTTCGTGAATCGACGGAAGGGCTCATCCGATCGCTCGGCTACGCCGCAGCGACGTTCGCATCGGCCGAGGATTTCCTCCGGTCGGACCGG
Source organism: uncultured Alphaproteobacteria bacterium (assembly GCA_963777755.1). Lineage (GTDB taxonomy): Bacteria > Pseudomonadota > Alphaproteobacteria > Rhizobiales > Xanthobacteraceae > DATFWC01. Next base: position 575,581 of record CAVZSC010000027.1, on the reverse strand, counting down.
GTCCATCACACGGCCTGTGTGATTACCGACGTGCAGATGCCCGGGTTGAGCGGCATGGAGCTGCAAGGCCGTTTGACCGCCGGCGGTCATCGCATGCCGGTCATTTTCGTTACGGCTTTCCCCGACGAGCGCATCCGTGCGCGCGCGCTTGAGGCCGGGGCGTGCGGCTTTCTCAGCAAGCCGTTCAGCGATGACAGCCTGATCGGGAGCCTGAACAGGGCATTGGGGAGCCGGGACGGCGGGGACGCCGATCAATAGGCGGCTGCTGACCGCATTCCGGATCGCGGCCGAAGCCTCGGACACTCATTCCATCGGCCTGACCGACCCTTCCAACCGGGCGCGTCGTTCCCCCTGGTCTCGGTAGAAACCCCCTGGCCGTCTCGGGTGAAAACCTGATTTACCGCCACCTTGGGCGCGTACGTAATGGGTCACTGCTCGGCGCGAGCGGTCCTGTGTCTGCAGGAATGGCCCGATGCCTTGTGGTGCAACGGATTTCGGCTCGTCCCGTTTGCCGATTGCCGCAGCAGGAGGAGCTGCCGATCGGGGCTGGTGAAGCTCCAATTCCGGGCGAAATACGCTCCCTCATGCCGTCCGGTTGGAGGGAGTGGGTATCGTATCGTGTGCAATGACATCTAGAAGGGAGACACAAATGCGCATCGCAAACACGCGTTTCGTTCTGCTCGCATCGGCGTTTTCCGTTGCTGCCTTGTTGCTGGAGCCGGCGACCGCGCAAGCGCAGAAAAAGGCAAGCGCCAACCGGGATGCGGTTATCAGAGCGTGCCTCGAGAAGATGAACGCGGAGCAGCCGTGGGGCCTGCCGGGCTCCGGGGCCCCGGAACGACGGACGGCGCTTTACAAGGATTGCATGGTGCGGGCCGGGCAACGGCCGTAGGCGCCCCGCGGGTTCGTGAGTGTCTGCAGCTTCCGGAGTTGTCCGGTTGTCGTAGCGCGTCCGTTGCCGCTTTTGTGCGGGACGGTGCGTACCGTTTCGCCGACGAGAGCCGCCATCGACATTTTCCCGGGCGACCGCTGGCATTTCCATGATGACCACCAGGGGCCTGGTCGGTTCGCAGATGTCGGTCACCGGTAGGACGGCGCCTGAGGAGCGGACCGCCAGGCGCCGATAGGCAGGCCGGTACTTACCCTCAGGTATAGTTTTCCGATTCCTTCTGATATCCGCGTTTTCCCTACGTACAGTAGAGCGCGCGATCGCAATCCTCCTATCCTGCTGCCAATCAAGACGACAAAAGAAACTTTGCAGGGAGGCACTCATGCTCGAGCGGGTCACCGCCGGCGCGGCGGTGCGTGTGATCGCCGGCCTCGTCATCGTCGTCGCGTCCGATCGTGGGGGGCGGTGATGAGCGAATCGCTCCTGTCGGCAGACCGCAACACCCATCTCAAGATCGCAGCCGTCGCGCTCATCGCCGTGGCCATCATGGTCGCCGTCGGGCTCAACGCCCGAACCACCGGTTCGGATCTTGTCGCCGCCCGCGGCAACACGGACGGCCCCGTCGTCAAGGCCGGCACGCCGGTGACCTACTCGGACGCCGAGCGCTCCACAAAACAATGACTGAAGCAACCTGGCCCCCCTGGAGACCCCAATGAGCATGATCGCAAGAACCCTCCACGACACGCCTCCCCGCGTGGCCCTCATGCCGGCACCCGACTGTCGCGATTTCATCCCGGCGAGCATCGTAGGGAAGGCCGCGGGCGTGCCGCCCACGCGCATTCTCATTGCCGACGACCACGAAATCGTGCGCTGCGGCCTGCGTACGATCCTCGAAACGCGCGCGGGCTGGAAAGTCGTCGCCGAAGCCGAAGATGGAAAGTCGGCTATTGCCAAGGCGGTGGAGATCAAGCCTGACGTCGCCATCGTCGACGATTCGCTTCCGCTGATGAACGGAATCGAGGTCACGCGTCAGATCCGCGCCCGCTCTCCCGGCACGCAAGTTCTGGGGTTCGCCACGCACGAGAGCGTGCTCACGGCTCGCGACTTCCTGCGGGCGGGCGGGCGGGCTTACCTTCTCAAGTCCGACGCGACCCACAACGTCATTGCCGCAGTGGAGGCTCTCGCGAAGCAGAGGACCTTCTTCACCGGCAGCTTCTCGGAGACGCTGCTCGAAACCTTCCTCTCGACCAACGAATACAACGATGAGTCGCCGTTGTCTCCGCGCGAGCGCGTCGTCGTTCAGTTGATCGCCGAAGGTCACAGCAACAAGCAAATGAGCCGTATGCTGAATCTGAGCACGAAGACGATCGAGACGCATCGCGCTGCGGCGATGCGCAAGGTCGGCATTACGTCGACTGCCGGGCTGGTTCGCTACGCGGTCCGCAACAGGATCGTGGAGCCGTAGGGATGGCGGGGAGGCCAGGTCGGACTCCCCCTCTTTTTTTCTGTTTTTATCAATTTTGTTCTTGACATCACTTCCTGACGTAGGAATTATAGCCTGATCCCGGCTCACCGAGGGCGTTTCCGGAAACTGACCAGAGGTGGAGCGGGGAGCGGCAGCGACGACTCGCGGATCACTCAATCCGTCGAGGTCGTGGCGGCCGCGGTGGAGCGCCGCGAGGGCGCGCGCGCCTACGTCACTGGCGCGCAGGGGCACCCTCGCAAGGTGTTCCGGTGCTCCCTCGTTTCCTCCTCGGGCATTCCGACGAAGTCGGCCGGGGAGGAAACGGGGGAGCACCACGGGTGCGGCGTTCCGCACCAGCGTCCTCGCGGCGCTCCGCTCCCTCATGTTCAGGAGGGAGAGAACGAGAGTTTATCCTGAGGTGCTCGACCGCGGAGCGGTCGAGCCTCGAAGGACGAAGCCCGGATCGCAACGGCCGCGCGGCGAAGCCGCCGGCGGCAAAGCCGCCAAAGCGACCGCCGGGACGGGCAGAGCGTTGCTGTTTGACATCGTGAATAGGCAAAGGGCGGCCGATCGTCCTGACGCGCGCGGCGCGGCGCCACGTGTGGCCGCCGCGCCGCTTTGGAATCCGCGTTCCTTCCGGCCTGGAAACCGCTTACCATTCGCGCCGTTGTCGGGAGGATCATCCAATGTCGTCGCGCGCGGCACTTGCGTCGCTCCTCGCCCTCTTTTTGGTCATCGCCGGGGCGATGCCGGGTGCCGCCCAGGATTATCCCAACCGCCCGGTGAAGATCGTCTCGCAGGCCGGCGTCGGCAGCGCGCCCGACGTGATGGCGCGGATCATGGCCGACGAGCTGGGCAAGCTGTGGGGCCAGCAGCCGGTCATCATCAACCGGCCGGGCGCCAGCGGCTCGCTTGCGGCTCAGATGGCGGCGAGCGCCGAGAAGGACGGCTACACGCTGTTCCTCGCCAATTCCTCCACCTTCAACATCATGCCGCATACGCAGCCGAAGCTGCCGTTCGATCTCGATCGCGACTTCGTTCCGGTCGGCTTCGTCGCCGAGCAGCCGATGCTGATCGCCGTCTCGTCGTCGCTGCCGGTCACCACGCTGCCGGAGCTGATCGCGCTCGCCAGGGCGAAGCCCAACGCACTGTTCTATGCGGGCAATGCCGGCGGCTCGCTGCCCAACATGACAGGCGAGTTCTTTCGCGAGCGCGCCGGCATCGAGATCGGCTTCGTCTCCTATCCGGGCGCCGCCGCGGGCCTGGTCGACGTCGTGGCCGGGCGTGTGCAGATCGTGGTCGAAGGTCTGCCGGCCCTGTTCGCGGCGATCGACTCCAAGGCCATCCGGCCGCTCGCGGTCGCCTATGGAAAACGGCTCCCCAATCTCCCCGACGTGCCGACCGTGGGTGAGACGCTGCCGGGCTTCCTGGCAACCGGGTGGTCCGCCCTGATGGCGCTGTCGGAAACCGCGCCCGAGATCGTGCACAAGATCAGCGCCGACCTGCGAAAGGGCCTCGGCCAGCCCGAGGTGACGGAGAAATACGCCAGGATCGGCGCCTATGTGAACCCGATGAGCCCGTCGGAGCTCGCCGCCTTCATCCGCCGGGAGCAGGACATGTGGCGCCCCATCGTGCAGAAGGTGGTCGGCCGGCGGGAGCGCTAGTCGGTCACCGCAGGTGCTTGCCGGCGTCCCAGCCGTGCGCCGCGAGATGCGTCTCGCCGAATTCGAGCGGCTCCTCCTCGAGCGGCGTTGCGAACGTATCGTTCCAGCGGTTGAGGAAGCCGAACATCGCGATGACGCCGACGATCTCCACCACCTCGTCGTCGCTCCAGTGCTTGCGCAGCTCCAGGAACATCTCGTCGGTCACAGCGTTCGGCACGCATCCGGCGGCGACCGCCACGTCGAGGGCGGCGCGCTCGGCGGGGCTGAACAGCGGGCTCGTCTGGTAGCTCCAGACCGCATCGAGCTTCTCGCCTTCGACGCCGAGTTTCGCCGCCCCTTCGGCCGTATGCGCCATGCAGTAGCGGCAGCCGGCGGCGCGGCTAGCCACGTGCGAGATCAGCCGTTTCAGTTTCGCATCGACCTTGCCAGCCGGATTCCAGATGGCGGCGCTCATCTGGGTGAAGGCGCGCACCATCTGCGGATTGCGCTGCATGATCAGCACGCTGTTGGGGATGAATCCCATGCGCTTGCGGGCGGCTTCGAACTGCTCGCTGAGCTCCGGCGTGTGCTCGGGCGCAAGTGGCGCAAGGCGGGGTGCCGGTCGGGTTCGCTGGTCCATGGAGTCCTCCTTGACGGCTGGGGGTGCAGACCGTCCAAGCTAATCGTCTCGGCGAACCGCCGCCATCGGCCGGCGTCGCGACGACAGGTTCCACCCAGCCTCAACCCTGGGGCGAGCGCCTCCGGTCAGCTCCCGCATGCGACATTTGTACGCGAAGCTTTACGAGAATCGGCCGTCCCACTAGCCTCTGCGGCGGCGACGAAACCGTCGCCAATCATCTGCGGAGGAGGGCGACATGAGGGTAATCGTATTGGCGGCCGCGCTTTCGCTCGTTGCGACGGGGGCTCAGGCGACCTGCAAGAAGGACGCGTCCGACAAGAAGCTGGCCGGCGCCGCGCTGACCAGCTTCATGACCAAATGCGAGAACGACGCCAAGGCGAAGTGCGAGGCCAATTCCAACACCAAGAAGCTCGCCGGCGCCGCCCGGGACAGCCACATGAAGAAATGCGTGCACGACGAGGTCGGCGGCTGACGCGCGCCGCGCGATCAGCAAGTCTTGCGGCCGGGCGCCGGGCGCCCGGCCTTTGCATGACTCTCAGCGCTTCTGGTTCACCTGCCGGACGATCGGCCACCACAGGCGCTCTTCGCTGCGCATGAACTCCCCGGTTTCCGCCGGGGTGAGGTCGCGCGTGTAGGTGCCCAGCGCCTGGAACCGTTCCATCACCTCCGGCATCGCGACGACCTTGCGCAGGTCGGCATTGACCTTCTGGATGATCGGCTCGGGTGTGCCGGCGGGCGCCATCAGGACGATCCACCCGCTCGACACCACGCCCGGCACCGTCTCGTTGATGGCGGGCAGATCTGGCAGGTTCGGCAGGCGCTGGCGCGCCGCAACGCCGAGCAACCGGACACCGCCGCCCTGGATGCCGGGTGCCAATCCCGCCAAACCTTCGAACATGATCGGAATGCGCCCGGCGATGACGTCGTTGAGCGATACGGCCGCGCCGGCGGCATGAACGAACGCGATATTGGCCTTGGCCCGTTCGCGGAACAGCTCGCCGGTGAGGTGCGACTGGCCGCCGCGGTTGGTGGCGCCGAACAGCATCCCGTCCGGCGTCTTGTTGGCGAGCGCGATGAGCTCCGCCACTGTGGAGGCGCGAATGTCCTTGTTGACGGCGATCGCGATCGGCTGCTCGCCCACCATGCCGATCGGCACGAAGGCGGTCTGCAGATTGAGCGGCATCTTGCCTTCCTGCTCGATCGGCAGAACCGTGAAGGTCGACGCCTGGGTCATGTAGAGCGTATGCCCGTCCTTCTCGACGCCGGCCGCCGCCTGGGCGGCGAGCATTCCGCCCGCACCGGGCCGGTTGAGCACGACGATCTGCTGCTTCCACATCTGGGTCAGCCGATCGGCGACGATGCGGGTGACCACGTCGGGGCTGTTGCCGGCGGCGGCGGGCGTGATGAAGGTCACCGGCTTGGCCGGATAGTCCTGCGCCGGCGCCGGCAGGCTCGCCGCCAGCACCACGGCCCATGCACAGAGAGTTGCAAATCCCGGTCGTCGCATTCAGGTCTCCTCTGACCGGGTCTTCTACAGCGTTGTGCCCGGCGCGCCGGGTTCTGGCACGCCGGGAGCAGCGCCTCAAGTTGTGGCGCAGTCGGCCGCAGCTGCTGGGCGCTGGCCCCGAAGGGCGGCCTACGGGCTCGCGTGGTTGATGAATTTCGCCGGCGGCGCCTCGCCCCACTGCGACACCAGCGCCTCCTCGGCGGGCAGCAGGTTCGATCCGTTCGCCAGGTTGAGACGGTCGCTGTCGGCCCAGTGCTCGTGCACCCGGCCCCACGGATCGGCCCAGTAGTCGTAGACCTGGCTGCCCAGCACGTGGCGGCCGATGCCCCACATGTGCTCGTATTTGCCGAACTGCGCCAGGTGGTAGTGACCCATGCAGACGTCGTCGATGTCCTCCACCTCGAACGACAGGTGGTTGAGCCCGGTCTTCTCATGCGCGAGGCAGAAGAACACGTGATGGTCGACGAACGTGTCGCCGCGGTCGCAGCGATTGAACGAGCCGATCAGGTTCTCCTTGTCGCCGGCATAGACGTCGTCGGAGCAGATGAAGCCGAGCCGGTCGCGGAACCAGTCCAGGGTCTCGGTGAATTTGGGCGTCATGAGCACGGCGTGGCCGATCCGCTTCACATGCGAGGGTCCCTTCGGCAATCGCATCAGCTCGCCCGGACGCGCCAGCGGGTCCTCGCCGGTATTGAGCTTCTGGCGCGGCTTGATCTTGATGCGCGGCAATTGCTCGATGCCGTGCACGACCTCGACCGTGTAGCCGTTCGGCTCGGTGAGGCGCACGCGCTTGCCGCCGCCCGGCTCGTCGATCGCCTCGACCGCGGAGGCTCCCGGCGCCTTGGCCAGCCGGTGCAGATCCTCCTCGCTCTCCGCGTGATAGGCGACGCCGAGGAAGCGCGGGTCACCCTTCTCGGTGATGTGGATGTGATGGGCCGGATCGGTCCCGCGCATGTACAGCGCATTGGCCGTCCGCTCCACCTTGATCAACCCGAAGCGGGTGAGAAATTCCTCCATGACGTCGAGATCGGGGGCGCCGAGCCGCCCGTACGCGATGTCGGTTGCCTTGATCCACGGCATGGTCTTCCTTCCTCGATGGGCGCAGTTGGTTGGACTGGCGGCCGGTCTTGTGGCCGGCCTGCGTCCACGATAGTCCGCGAACGCGCTCAAGACAATTGAGGTGGGCATGCGCCCAATGCAGCTCTACGCCGCATCGTGACCCTGCGTCGTAGCCATTGCGGTTGCCCGCCGCAGGCTGGCATCATCGCGGCAATAGGTTAGTGTGCGTGAGAGCCATGACAAATCACGAGGGAGAGAAACGATGTCTTCGTCGCCCAAGTTGAACCGTCGCGTCGTCATCAAGGGTGCGGTTGCGGCGGGCGCCGCGACGCTGCTCTCTCCCGCCGCCCTGGCGCAGCAGGCACCCATCAAGATCGGCTTCGGCATGTCGCTGACCGGCGGGCTGGCCGGCGGCGGCAAGCAATCGCTGCTCGCCTTCGAGATCTGGCGCGACGCGATCAACGCCAAGGGCGGCCTGCTCGGCCGGCCGGTGCAACTCGTCCACTATGACGACCAGAGCAATCCCGCCAACGTCCCCGGCCTCTACGCCAAGCTCATCGATATCGACAAGGTCGATCTCGTGGTCTCGGCCTATGCGACCAACCAGATCACCCCGGCGATGCCCATCGTGATGCAGAAGAACCTGGTCTACATGGGCCTGTTCGGCACCGACGTGAACGCCAAGTTCAACTACGACCGCTATTTCTCGACCGTCCCGAACGGTCCGGACGGAAAGCGTGCGCCGACGCTCGGCTTCCTCGAGGTCGCGGCGGGCCTCAATCCCAAGCCGCAGACCATCGCGCTCATCGCCGCCGATGCAGAATACGCGCAGACCGTGATCGCCGGCGCGCGCGAGACGGTGGGCAGCCTCGGCTTCAAGGCGGTCTATGATCGCAGCTATCCGCCGAGCACCGTCGACTATGCGCCGATCGTCCGTGCGGTCGCCGCAACCAACCCGGACATCATCTGCATCGCGTCCTACCCGCCGGACTCGGTCGGCCTCATCCGCGCCGCCAACGAAATCGGCGTGAAGCCGCGGGTGTTCGGCGGCGCGATGATCGGGCTCGGCTTCACGCCGATCAAGGCGCAGCTCGGGCCGCTGCTCAACGGCATCGTCAACTACGACACCTACGTGCCCGAGCCGACCATGCAGTTTCCCGGGGTCGACGCGTTCCTGAAGACCTATCAGGAGAAGGCGCCGGGCGCCGGCGTCGACCTGCACGGCTTTTTCCTGCCGCCGTTCGCCTATGCGCAGATGCAGGTGCTGGCGCAGGCTGTGAGCGCCGCCGGCAGCATCGACCATGCCAAGCTCGCCGCCGAGTTGCGCAAGGGGACGTTCGACACCATCGTCGGCGAGGTGAAGTTCGGCCCCAACGGCGAATGGCAGAAGAACCGCACCCTGACCATCCAGTTCCAGGGCGTGCAGGCGGGCGACGTGAACCAGTTCAAGCAGCCCGGCAAGGCCGTGATCCTGCACCCCAACGAGCTGAAGTCCGGCACCTTGATCGAGCCTTACACGAAGGCGCGCGGCGCCGCGGGCTGATATCTAAGACGCCTTGCGGGGCAGGCGCTCGAAATCCTCCAAGATGCGCCGCCCCGAGACGGCGAGCCGGCGCTGACGGTCGGAAAGCTGCGCGTCGGTGAGCTTTCCGCCGCGCTTGACGGTTCGCCCGGCGATCAGAACCGTGTCGACGTTGGCGACGCCGCCCTGCATCACCACCGAGGCGACCGGATCGTGCACCGGATGCATGTTGGGGTCGCTCGCGCGCAGGACGAGGATGTCGGCCTGCTTGCCCGGCGCGAGCGAGCCGATGCGGTAATCGAGGCCGACCATGCGGGCGCCGTTGATCGTGCCCCATTCCAGCGCCTGGCGGCAGGTGATCGGGATCGCGGTCGGCCGCTTGCCCGTCTTGCGCAAGGCCTCCGTCATGTGGCGATGGCGCTCGTGCTGCAGCGTCATGCGCATGCAGCTGAACACGTCGCCGCGCGCCATCGGCTCGACGTCCGATCCGATCGAGACCGGCGCGCCCAGCGCGTGCAGCACGCCGGTGAGCGGGTCGCCGTAGCCGGTCTGCAGCTCGACCTCGGCGGTCACGGTGAACAGGCCGCCGCCGTCGGTGATCATCCGGATCTCGTCCGCGGCGAGGTCGTTGCCGTGCACCACGTTGAGCTTGCCGCGCATGAGCTCCTCGCGCGCAAGCCGCCGGAACCCGTCGGGGGTGTGCGCGGTGCCGCCGCCCACGTGCATGCTGGCGAGGAGATCGAATTCGCGCGCCAGCAGGATGTCCTGCCGCGTCACCTCGTAGGTCGAGTAGTAGGGCCCGAGAATGGCGAGGCCCATGGTGACGAGGCCGTCGTCGCCGGCAAAGCGCCCCTTGCGCAGGCGCGCCACCTCGGTGCGCGGCATGGGCACTTCGCTGAAATGCTTCTGCCCCGGCTTCGGGTCGGGTTTGGGCGAGCCGTGCAGGAAGACGGCGCGGATGCCGGAATCGACGAGCCCCTCGATCGCCGCATCGGTGTGCTCGGGCGTCGGATTGTTGTGGCACCAGTCGACGTGCGTGGTGGTCCCGCAATGGATCTGGTTGAGCGCCCCCATGAGGTTGGCGATGTAGATGTCGTCCGGCCGATACAGCGTCGCCAGGCCGCGATGCATCGCCTCCATGTATTTCGCGACCGTCCAGTCGGCCGCGATCCCGCGCAGCGCGCTCTGCCACGTGTGGACGTGCGCGTTGACCAGCCCCGGCATCACGATCATGCCGGCCGCGTCGATGACCTCGGCCCCGTCGGGAGCGGGGAGCGTCGGTGCGATTGCCGCGATGCAGTCGTCCTCAATCAGGACGTCGCCCCGGTCGAGATCGCCGACGCGCGCATCCATGGTGATGATGGTGCCGCCCTTGATCAGCCTGCGTGCCATCGGATCAGCCTCCGCGCCTTTCGCACCGACATGTCTTAGCGGCTTGGCTCCCGATCGGCCAGATCGCGGCGGCGTCGCGTCCGAGAGGAATGCGGCTGACCGGCGTCGAACCGACGACGTTGACGCAATCGCCGGGCGAGCTTATCGTCGACAAATATGAACATGATGTCCATTCCGTGGACATAGGTTTCAGCAGGAGACCGATGTGGCGCTACCCCAAGCAGTCGAAGCAATGATGGATCCTGCCAACGGCATCATCAGTCGCGAGATCTTCGTCGACCCGGCGATCTATCAGGAAGAGCTGAAGCGGATCTTTACGCGCGCGTGGCTTTTCGTCGGTCACGAAAGCCTGGTCCCCAATCCGGGCGACTTCTACTCATCGCGCATGGGCGAGGAGTTGGTCATCCTTTGCCGCGACAGGAGCGGTGAGATTCACGTCTTCCTGAACTCTTGCCGGCATCGCGGAATGAAGGTGTGCCGGTACGATCAGGGGAACACGTCCCTGTTCACATGCCCCTACCACAGCTGGAGCTACACCACGGACGGGAAGCTGCAGGGTGTTCCGCAGTATCGCACCCTGTACGAGGGCCAGCTGGACCGCAGCCAATGGTCGCTCATCAGCGTCGCCAAGATGGCAAACTACAAGGGCTCGATCTGGGCGACCTGGGACCCGGAGGCGCCCGACTTCCTCACGTATCTGGGCGAGGCCCGGCTGCATCTCGACCAGGTCCTCGACTGCCGCGACGGCCGCGAGGGCGGATCGGAAGTCATCGGAGTGCAGAAATGGGTCTTTCCTGCGAACTGGAAATTCGCCGCCGAGAATTTCCTGGGCGATAGCTACCACAATCCGACCCATCGCTCGGTCGACCTCATCGGAATCGGGCCGAGCGCCGCCGCCGGGGTGAAGGGCCGGCGCGACGATGAAATGAAAGATGCCCAGCACGTCTGGGTGAGCTTTCCGGCCGGACATGGCGTCCACAGCGCGGTGCATCCCGAAGACCGCGAGTATGTCGAATCCTACAAGAACGATCCGGCCATCGAAGAATATTTCCGGCACTGTCATTACGAGCGCCGGCGCCGATTGGGCGAGAAGGCGCGCGTGATCGGCTTCACCGGCACCTATTTCCCGAACGCGTCGTCGCATGCGCGCCAGCCGCGCGGCATTTGTGCCTGGCATCCGCACGGACCGACCTCGACCGAGGCGTGGCGTTTCTTCCTCGTCGACAAGGACGCTCCGAGCAACGTGAAGGACATGCTTCGCCGCTACTACATGCGCTATTCGGGCCCGGCCGGCATGACCGAACAAGACGACATGGAGAACTGGCTCTACGCGACGAATGCCAGCCTCGGCACCATCGCCCGGCGATATCCATTCAACTATCAGCAGTCCCTGCATGTCTCGAAGCCGAACGACCTCGTGCCCGGCATGGTCAGCCGGCAGATGACGGAGGAAAACGCCCGCTCGTTCTATCGCGCTTGGAGCGCATACATGAACGACGGCACCTGGAGCGAGTGCCTGGGCCGGGTTTCTCCCGCCCACCCGGCCGCTGCGGAATAGAACATGCCCGCCACTTCCGTTGTCATCGTGACCGGGGTCACGTTCGGGATCGGCAGGTCCATCTCGCTGACGTTGGCCCGGCGCGGCCACGAGGTGGTTGCGTTCGGTCTTGAAACCAAACAGATATCCAGCCTGGCCGAAAACGCCATTCCTGCTCTGCGGGACGAGGCGGCCAAGGAAGGCCTCTCGATCGACCTGCTCGAGGCCGATGCATCGGACAGCCGCGAGGTCGCGCGCGTGGTCGACTTTGCACTCGACAGGCATGGCCGGATCGACGCGCTGGTCAACAATGCAGCGATCGGGCCGCTCGGAACAATCCTGAGCACCGACGAGGACGTCTGGGATCGGGTGATCGACACAAACTTAAAGGGAGCGTTCCTGTGCTCGAAGGCTGTGCTGCCGCACCTGATCAGGCAGGGCGGCGGGCGCATCGTCATGATCGGCTCCGGGGCGGGCTGGGGAAAACCCAACATGGCGGCCTACGCGGCGAGCAAGGGTGGCCTCTTCGCCCTGGCCGCAAGCATGGCCTATGACCATTTCCATGACCGTGTCCGCGTCAACACCGTCGTCCCGGGAGGCGGCGGGATCGCGAGCGGGATGAGCCTCGGCCGCGTGCATGGCAACGTCGAGCAGCTCACGCAGAACGCGTCGGGTACTGCTGCCGGACGCTTCGCGACCGGCGACGACGTGGCCAAAGCGGTAGCGTTTCTCCTCTCGGACGACGCCGACACGATTTCGGGCACCATCATCGACGTCGGATGCTTTGCGCACCAGGGCGGGCCTGTGCCGCGCCAGCCGCTGTCACCGCAGCGGACATCCGTCGACAACAGAGCAGGAAATTGATCCATGACCGTCGCGGTCGAGCTGCCTCCCCTCAAGCGCGGACCCGCCTACTACACGCTCAGGATGGAGGTCGAGGATTTCCTGTACCGGGAGGCCGACCTCCTCGACCGGCGCAGGTTCAAGGAATGGCTCGAGCTCGTCGCCGAAGACGTCATCTATTTCATGCCCATGCGGCGAAACGTGATGTTCGGGCAGCAGGCGGAGCGCGAGAACTCACGCCAGGGGGAGGGCATCAGCTGGTTCGACGAGGATCGATGGACGTTGGAAAAACGCGTCGAGCAGATTCTCACCGGTGTGCACTTCGCGGAGGAGCCGCTCTCGCGCGTCTGCCGCCTCGTGGGCAACGTTCAGGTCCTCGAGGCGAAGCCGTCGTTGGAAGAGGCGACCGAAGTCGTCGTGCGAAGCCGCTTCGTGATCTATCAAAACCGCGTCGAGCACGAGAACTATACGTTCATCGGCAAGCGGACCGATCTGCTGCGTCGGCGCGGAGACGACTGGTCGATCGCTCGACGCGAGATCATCCTCGATCAGAACATACTCCTGGCCAAGAACCTGTCGATCTTCTTCTGACGTGTCTCGGTATGCTCCGCTACGGCTTTCTCCCGAGCGATTTTCACCCGATGATTCTGTTTCTCGGGGAGGCGGAAGACGTGCGCCGGTTTGCCGCTCTCATGCTCACCTTTTCCCGGGGGGAGCGCGATATTGCGTTCGAGACGGTGGCATTCATGCGTGCCGCGGACACGACCCCCGTGCTGCTGACGACTGCGGGCGCCGAGCCGGGGATGCGTGCAGTGCCGGGCGCCGTGTCATCCTTCATCTGGACTTTCGAATCCTTACAGGCCGAGCTGTTCGCGGACATGCTGGCCGACCTCGCCCGGCCCGAATGCAGATCAGGCTCCGTCGTTCTCGAGACGGTCCCGGGCGAAATCCCGGTCAAGGTCTCATTCGGCGAATACACCGACGATTTCCTGATGGAGAAGAAGCCAGCCATCGCCGACGTCAACTCGGACGCGTTCCGCTGAAATTGGCGCACACCAGCCGCCTGACCGCCGTGCGTCCGTCACTGCAACCGCTGGTCAACGCTCCGGCTGGAGATTGAGCGTCTTCGCGATCGTCACAATGGCTGCCCGCTGACGTGCAATCGACGCCGCAAATTCCTGGGCATCGCCGAAGCTCGGCTGCTGCGCCGTTGCATTGAGCCGATCCTCGATCGTCTTGTCCTTGGAGGCCGCGACGACATCCGCGGCGATGCGATCGATCAATGCGGCGGGTACGGCCCGGGTCGCGAACAGGCCGACGTTGCCGTCCATCTCGAGCTGCGGAAATCCCGCTTCGATTCCGGTCGGAATGTCGCGGAGGCTCGGCGCCCGCTCCCGCCCGAACTGAGCCAGCACCCGGACACGACCCGCCTCATGGTGCGGCCTGACGATGGCGTAGGAGGAGGAAAAGACGTGAATCCGCCCTTCGGCGAGGTCATTGGCGCCCTGCACGATGTCCCGGTAGGGCACCTTTTGCGTCGTGAAGCTCGCACCGTGTGCAAAATAGTCGAACGCAAGCTCGGTGATCCCGGGCACCGCTGCCGAGTTGAGCTTGCCTTGTTCCGCCCGCGCGTGGCGGACCAGGTCCGCCAATGTCGTGATCTGCATGGTCGCGGGCACGCCGAGGGATAGAATTGTGGTGGAATAGCGCGCCACCGGCACCAGATCGTCCGGATTGTAGGGCAGCTTCTTGTAGAGGAAGGGATGGACCAGGAAGTTTCCGCTCGGCCCCCACAGGAACGTGTGGTCGTCGCTCGCCGCCAAGACCGCCTGGATGGCGATCATGCTGTCGCCACCCGGACGGTTGTCGATCACGACGGGCTGGCCCCATTTCTTCTGCAGACGATCCTGGATCAGGCGGGCGCCGATGTCCGCACCGGCGCCCGGACCGAATGGGATGATCCATCGTACGGGCCGCTCCGGCCAGCTCTGCGCCTCGGCCGGCACCGGCGATGCAAACCCGATCAGGACACTCAGAATGCCGGCGCCCATCGCGCCGAGGAACTTCGCCAAAGACATGGAACCTCCCGATCGGGCACGGGCCGTGGATACGATGGTACTCAGCGGTCCCGAACCCGGCAAACCGAGCACATGAACGATGTCCATTGTGTGAACATGCTGTTCGCAACCGGAAACGCTATCCATCGTCATGGAGCGCGTCAAGCACACGCCACGTGGCGGGATAGGTTCTGGGGGTGCGAAGTTTCCTGCACAGTCGACATGAGTTCTTCAACCGCGGCGACGCGGCGCACCGGCATTTTTCCGGCCGGTGCCGGCGAGCGGCTGGCCAAGAGCCGCAGAGAGCTCCGCGGCTCCGTCCACCACCAGCCGTATGGCGCTTTTCTCCCAATTGGTGTCGAGCCGGGCCTGTGGCCCGAAAACCCCGATCGACCCCGCCACGCGCTTGTCGCGGTCGAAATAGGGGGCGGCGATCGCCACCGCCCCGGCGAACACCTCGGCTCGACTGACCGCGAAGCCGTCTCGGCGGATGCGGTCCAGCGCCTGGAGCAACTGCTTCCGATTGGTGTCCGTGGGCATCGTTCGAAGTATGACCTCGATTTCATCGGCATTCATGAACGCCAATATCGCCTTGCCGCTCGCTCCCTTGGAGATATGTTCGGTCTCGCCGATGCCGCGCGAAATCTTCAGGAAGTGCGACGCCGCTATTTCGACGGCACAGAGCCGCTGGTGTCCGTGCAGGATGAACAGAGCAGCAGTTTCGTTGGTTCGCTCGCGGAGCCGCTCGACGATGCGCTGGCCGGCTCTGATCGGATCGATCCCGGCCATCCAATTGCTGGCAAGCCGGCCGACTCCGTAGTCAAGGGAAAATCTCTGGGGATCGCCTGAGGACCGGACAAGACCCTTTGTCGCGAGCGTATGCAACAGGCGATAGAGGGTAGGACGGCTGAGCCGCACGCGGTCCTGAATCTCGAGAACGCTCATGGACGGCCTGTCGGCGGAAAAGCACTGCAGGACATCGAGCGCGCGTTCGACCGCGCGAACACTTTTGATCGTCGTCGCGTTGCTTCGCTTGCGCGCCATGCAGCTCTCCTTCGGCTGGCATAGCGTGGTCGGTCAGGCGAGTCCACCTGGCGGACACGTCGGCCGGCGACGAGACCCCTCGTCTTCAGGCGACATACAGCACGCGCGGGAGGGTGGTCGGCCTGGCAACGGAAGCGATGATCCAAATACGGCTGGCAGCAGGCCTCAAGCACCTGCTCGAGACGATGGGCTTGCAACGCAGTCCTAACGCGGCGCGAGCGGCGGCGACTTCTTCTGCTCGATATCCTCGCCGTCGGTCTCGCCGGCGGAGCCCTTGCCGCGCAGCGATCCGATCGCGCCGCGCGTTGCGCTGAACGCGCGCCATAGCGTCGGGTTCTGCTTGATCAGACGCTTGACGCGCCGGAATACGAGGGACGGCACGACGGCGAGCCAGCCGCGCGGCGTTGCCGCCGCGATGTGGTCGTGGAGCTTCACCACCGTATCCGACCACTCGAGCTTGTAGCGCTCGTCGCCGATGGTGAAATCGAAGCGGTCGCAGCCTTTCTCGATGGCGAATTGCAGGAGGTCGCGCAGGTGCGCGGCGCCCGGTCCGAAGCGTGACACCTCGCCGTCGTCGTAGCTCGCGAGCACGTGGTAGTAGGAGCCGTGGAAGGTGAGGCCGAGGTTGACGGCCGCGAAGATCGGCCCGACGTCGAGGCGGCTGACATGGACCAGGTGCCGCGTCCGTGGATTGGTCGCAAGGTCTAGGAAGAACGCGCCATGGCCCGGCCGCTCGAACAGGTTCGGCACACCCATGCGGGCGAACGCCTTGCTCTTCTGTTCGATCAGCGTTTGCATCGTCCGCGTGCTCTCGGCTGCATCCTGCGCCGTGACGAAGCGAACCTCGCCGTGCTCGGCGAGGCGCTTGCGCTTGGTGCGGTCGCGACGGCGCGTCGCCGACGAGCGCTTGGCGCTGTAGAACTCGTCCCACGTGCCGGCGAGGTGCGTCAGGTAGGCACCGCTCGGGTTGAGGGCGACGTCGAGGTGGAGGAACGGGTTCGGCTGGGTGCCGATCGTTTCCGGCATCTTGGTCAGCCGGATGAGGTCGTGCCCGAGCTCCGGCCGCTCTTGCAGGCGCGCCCGGATCTCGCTCCACAACGCCGCAAAGCCAGCGGCGTCGAGATACGTCGAGAAGCCCGGCGCGATCAGCGCTGCGTTGTAGTCGCACAGGTCCTCGCCGAGGAACGTGAGCGTGCGGACGAGCCCCGGGCGTACCGCGAGCGGCAGCAGGAACGCGAGCGAGCCGGCGCTGCGGCCGAGCACGATCGCCGGTCGAACGCCCGCCGGCCGGCCGACGTGGCGGTACCACAGCGACAGCCAGTCGAAGCTCTGGAACGCGGTGGCGTCGGCCTGCTGCTCGAATGCGCGCCAATCCGCCTCGATCGCATCGAGGTCCCGGCAGATCGTCAATTCGATCGCGGGGCGCGAAGGGTCCGCGGGTGCAACGTTCGCTGCGCCCGGTGCCGGGCGGTCGTCGAGTAGCGCGTTGATCGGCTGGGGCATCGACGGCGATCCGCTGGTTGTGCTGATATCGCCGAGCCTTGCAGAGAATTCTCAACAAAGCGTTGGCGGATGCGTAGAATCCTGCAATTCCGGGCATTTTCGCCGCGACCCGGGCGGCCGCGGCGGTAGCCCCGGCCGGGCGCCGGCGCCGGGCCAAGAAATTTCAGCTTGCCATTCCGGGCGCGCCCATATTGCATCCCGCCGCAGCGAGTTCTGAAGGGACCGGGACCACCATGGCGAGCTTCAATCTGATCACCTACGAGACCGGCGAAGGGCCGCGTGCCGGCATGATGTGCGGCGGTAGCGCTTTCGATGTCGCCGGCGCGACCGGGGAGCCGCGTTACGGCAGCGTCCGGGGCATCCTGGCGGACTGGGACCGGGCAAAGGACGTGCTCGGCGCCTTTGCGGCCGGCGCCGGCCCGAGCCGGGCGGGCGCCCTCGACCCGAGCAAGCTGCGCCTGCTGGCGCCGCTGCCGCAGCCGGGCACGATCTACTGCGCCGGCGCCAACTACCGCGACCACGTGGAGGAAATGGCGCGGGCGCAGAACATCAAGCCCGAGCCGGACCCGCACACCCTCGGGCTCAAGGCCTGGCACTTCATCAAGTCCTCGGCCTGCGTGGTCGGCGCCCGACGCGCGTCATTCCGCTGCCGGCCCATTCCAAGAAGGTCGACTGGGAGGCGGAGCTCGGCGTCGTCATCGGCCGGCCCGCGAAGAATATTTCGCTCGAGCGCGCCCTCGACGTGATCGCCGGCTACACCATCGGCAACGATCTCTCGGCGCGCGACGTCGAGCCGGCGCAACGGCATTGCCGATACCTCGCCGTTCAAGTTCGACTGGGTGGCGCAGAAGTGTTTCGACGGCGCCTGTCCGCTCGGCCCCTGGATCGTGCCGGCCGACGACATTCCCGGACCCGCACAAGCTCGACATCGCGCTCGACGTCAACGGCGTGGTCAAGCAGTCGTCCAACACCAGCGAGCTGATCTTCAACATCGCCGAGCAGATCTCCCACCTCTCGGAGCGGATCACGCTGCATCCGGGCGACGTCATCCTGACCGGCACGCCGGCCGGCGTCGGCGCCGGCCGCAGCGAGTTCCTCAAGGCCGGCGACGAGGTGAGGGTCAACATCGAGGGCATCGGCGAGCTGGTGAACCGGTTCTCATGAGGGGACGGTCGTGAAGCTCGTCGCAGTGATCGCAATAGGGGCGGCGCTCGTCGCGTCGGCACAGGTGATGGCCAGTCAATCGTCGAGCGCGCAGGAGAAGACCGCGGTGGTGCTCGGCACCGCGACCCCGGGCGGCGGGTTTCCGCTGTTCGGCGGCGTGCTCGCCGAGGTCGTAAACGCGACCGATCCCTCGCTCGCAATCGAGCCGCGCAACACCAAGGGCAGCACCGAGAACGTGCCGCTCCTGGAAGAGGGCAAGCTCGACATCGCGCTGGTGCAGGGCGAGGTCGCCTACGAGGCGCTCGCCGGGATCGGGCGCGCGCCCGCCGACCTGAAGATCATCGCCGCCATGTATTCGACCCCCGGCATGTTCGTGGTGCGCGCCGACAGCCCGTACCGCACCATCGCCGACCTCAAGGGCAAGCCCGTCGCATTCGGGGCGCGCGGCTCCGGGCTGGTCATCCTCGCGCGCTATGTGCTCGACGGCCTCGGGCTCGACCCGAACAAGGATTTCCAGGCGATCTATCTCGACCGCGCGGGCGACGGTCCCGCCATGGTGCTGGACGCCCGCGCGGCGGCGCTGTGGGGCGGCGGCATCGGCTGGCCCGGCTTCACCGCGGTCGCGGGCAGCGAGGGCGGCGCGCGCTTCATCGCGCCGAGCGCCGAGGAGAGCGCGCGCATCCGCGCCAAGCACGGCTTCCTCAAGCCGATCACGATTCCGGCCGGCGCCTATCCAGGGCATTGCGGCGCCGCTCGAATCGGTCGGCTCCTTCAGCTTCATCCTCGCCCGCCCGACGCTTGCCGAGGACACCGCCTACCGGATCGCGCGTGCGCTCCACCGCGGCGAGGCGGCGCTGCGGCAGAAGCTCGATCAGGCGCGCGAGACCACGGCGGCGAACACCGCGGCGGGCGCGCCGCGCCCGGAGCTGATCCACGCCGGCGTGCAGCGCTACCTGCGGGAGATCGGCGTGCTGCGGTAATTTACCGCTTCTCCTTCTTCTTCTTCTTCACCGGCTCGCGATTGGTGAAGTGGGCATTGCCGAGCCCGGTGCCGATCGTGAGCACGCCCCAGCGCTCGACGTCCTGCATGAACGGCACTTCGCTCAGGCCCTGGACGACCGCGTCGTTATGCATCAGCACCGAGGTCTGGTCCTCGCCGATGGTCGGGAATGGCCTCGATGAGCCTGGTCGGGAGGTGAAAGCTCTCGCTTTCCCAATTGCCCGGCAGGTTCTGCGCCCCCCGCTCGATCGAGCCGTCCTCGTCGATCCGGCCCGGGCAGCCGATGCCGACGAACGGGGCAAGCCCGATCTTCTCGCGTTCGGCGCGCGCGATCAGCTTGCGCAGCATCTTGGCAAGCTCCTGGACCGCGTCCTCGCGCGACAGGCGTTTCTCGTCGGCATGACGCCACACCTCGAATTTCCACACCGCGGCCTTCGCCAGGCCGGACGATTTCTTCAAGTTGAGCTGGACCACGCCCGCCCGGATGTTGGTTCCTCCGATGTCGACCGCCAGGATGGCGTCATGGCCCTTGAACAACCATGACGGCGCAAGATGACCGGCGCCGATCAGGCCGGCCTCGTCCGGATCATTGCGAATGGGCACCAGGTCGATGTCGATCTCGTCGGCCTTCAGGATGACGCCGGCGCGGGCGATCGCCAGCTCGCCGACCCGGCTGGCACGAAACCCGCCCCCCATCACGATCCGCTCGGTATCGCGCCAGGCTTTGAGCTTGAGGAAGCGGCGGATGACGAGCGCCAGCTCCTGCGCGAAATCCTCGATCGCTCCCTGCAGCACCCCGGCCGCGTCGGGATGCCCCTCGGCCATGAGCGTATCCAGCTTCTTCTTGCTGATCTCCTCGCTCGCTTCGTCGCCGAACGGATCCTCCCCGTTTTTGCGCAGCGGCTTGCGCCACTTCTCGAGGATGTCCCTGAATGCACCCTTGCTGGCCCGGTCGCCAAGAAAGCCGTCCTCGTCCTTCGATCTCGACGTTGTAGCTGTCGACTTCCACCGACGGCAGGTGGGAGGAGCCATGCGCGGCCAGGGCCGGCGGCGGTGCAGTGGCTTGATCGGACATGATGACCCTTCGTGCGGCGGCCTGATAACCGCCCAGGGGCGCTAAAGTTTCATTTGGGCGAATAGCGAATGGCGAATAGCGAATAGGGGGCTCGTGCGCCGCCGCTGGTGGCCTTCCCTATTCGCCACTCCCCATTCGCTATTCGCCTACCGTGCGACGATCGGCTGCGCCGCGAGCGCCGGCTCCTGGACGCGAACGTCCACAAACAGTGAGCCCTCCTCGAACCAGGATTGCGGTGCCGGATGGCCCCACAGGGTCTGCCGCTGCGGATCGCGCAACGACCAGCGGATCGGCTCGAGATCGGGGTCGACGGTGAGATAGTCGCTGGTGAACAGCTCGACACGGTGCCCGTCCGGGTCGCGGACGTAGAGAAAGAACGCATTGGAGATGCCGTGGCGTCCGGGCCCGCGCTCCATGTTGGCGAGAAAGCCGGAGGTCGCCATGACGTCGCAGATGTGTAGGATGTCGAGCGCGCCCGCGGTCCACACCCCGATGTGATGCAGCCTGGGGCCCCGCCCGTTGGTGAACGCGAGGTCGTGCACGTTGCCCTTGCGGTGCAGCCACACGGCCCACAGCAGCGGCGCGGGGTCGTCGGTCTCGGTATACTCGGTGAGGCGGAAGCCGAGATCGGCATAGAAATCGTACGAGGCCTGCACGTCCGGGGTGAAGCAGTTGATATGGTCGATGCGCTGGATGCGCGCGCCCCGATAGGCGGCGTAGCGCTGCAGCATGGAGGGGACCTGCTCCATGCGGGCATAGAGCTCGAGCGGCATTCCGTGCGGATCGACGGTCCGCAAGGTGCGGCCCTGGAACGGCACGTCGGGGAACGCGGTGGGCAGGCCCAGGCGGGCGAACCAGGAGGCTGCGCGATCGAGATCCTCCTCGCTCGCCACCTTGAAGCCGAGGGCATGGACGCATGGCTCTTTCGCCAGGCTCAGCACCACCGAATGGTGATTGCGCTCCTCGAGGCCGCGCAGATAGAGCGCGTCCGCGCTCTCCGCCGTCACCAGGTAGCCGAGGCAGTCCACATAGAAGGCGCGCGCGCGGGGAAGATCGCGCACCCCCAACGCCACATGGCTCGCCCGCACGACGTTGAAGGGTGGATTGAGCACGGGCTTGCGGACTGGCATAATTCGTTCCCTCGGACCGTCATTCTGCATCCAACGATCGACCGCTGCCAGCGCCCGAAGCGGTGCCGGCCGCGGCCGGAATAAGCCCCGCGATACGGGGTTCATAGGGCTGGCACGGGTTCCGACAACCACGATTGTCACGGGAGGACAGCATGCAGCAGAGCTTCATCCGGTTTGCGGCCGGCGCCATCGGCCTGTCGCTGATGGCCTGTGCGTCAGCGGCCTGGGCGCAGGGCGCGCCGCCGGTGCGGATACGCGGCGAGATCGAGAAGGTCGACGGCAACAGCCTGATGATCAAGGCACGCGACGGCAGCCATGTCACCGTCGCGGTTCCCGACAACGTTCGCGTCATGGGGATGGTCAAGGCCTCGCTCGCCGACATCAAGCCGAACACCTATATCGGCGTCACTGCCGATCCGCAGCCGGACGGCAGCCAGAAAGCGATTGCGATCCACATCTTCACCGAGCAGCAGCGCGGCACCGGCGAGGGTCACCGGCCGTGGGACCTGCGGCCCGGCACCACCATGACCAATGCGGCGGTCGAGACCACCGTGGCCGGGGTCGAGGGGCAGACCATCACGGTCAAGTACAAGATGGGCGACCGCACCGGCGAGCAGAAGGTCACCGTTCCGGCGAACACGCCCATCGTCGCCTATGCACCCGGCGACAAGAGCGAGCTCAAGCCGGGCGCGCAGGTCATCATCATGAACGCGACCAAGCAGCCCGACGGCACGTTGCAGACCCCGGCCGTCAACGTCGGCCGCGGCATCACCCCGCCGATGTAACGTCAGGGAGGGGGTGATGTCGGTCGCTGCAGTGGGACTGAGGATTGCCGTCGTCGCCCTGCTGGCGGCGACAATGATCGACACGGCGTTCGCGCAGCAGACCATGCGCGTGCGCGGCACGATCGAGAAGCTCGACGGCAACGCGCTGTCGCTCAAGGCGAGCGACGGGGCCGCGCTGACCATCAATCTCACCGACAACGCGCAGGTGGTCGCCGTCGTGCAGGCCTCGGTGGCCGACATCAAGCCCGGCGCCTACGTGGGCAGCGCCGCGATGCCGCAGTCCGACGGCAGCCAGAAGGCGCTCGAAGTGCACATCTTCCCGGAGGCGATGCGCGGCAGCGGGGAGGGGCATCGCCCCTTTGCTCCGGTGCCCAACAGCACGATGACCAACGGTACGGTCGGCCGGTCCGCCGCGGTCGGGGACGGTCACGCCCTGACCCTGACCTATCGGGAAGGCGAGAAGCAGATCGTGCTGACGCCCGGCATCCCGATCGTCAGCTACCTCATCGGCAGCCGCGAAGACCTCAAGCCGGGTGCGCACGTCACCATCCTCAATGCGGCGAAGAAGGCGGACGGCACGCTGGAGACCACGCGGGTGAACGTCGGCCGCAACGGCGTGGTGCCGCAATAGCCGAAACCCCGTCATGGCCGGGCTTGTCCCGGCCATCCCGATGTAGATCGCACAGCCGCGCCACTTGAATCGAGATCGCCGGGACAACCCTCGCCGCTTATGGCGGCTCACCCGGCGATGACGAACCTCTCGCTCTCATCCACCGTTCATAACTCGCTCGAACGCCTGCGCGGCGCGAAAAATCGTCGCCTCGTCCCAGTGGCGGCCGACCAGCATCAGGCCGATCGGCCGGTCGTCTTCTGAGCCGCACGGGATGCTGATCGCCGGGTGGCCGCTCACGTTGAACGGGCAGGTATTGCGGATCGGCTCCCAGCTGCGCCGCGTGATCTCCTCAGGCGCAGCGTCCGCAGCGGGCAGCGGCGTCGCCTTCATGACGCAGGTCGGCATCAGGAGGAGATCATGGCGCCGCAGCGCATCATCGTAAGATGCGCGCAGCCGGCGGCGGAGGTTCTGCGCCTTGCCGTAGTAGTGTCCGCCCCAGCGGTCGAGCGTGTACTTGCTGAACAGGCAGGCGATCTTGAGCGTGTCGGCGAACTCGTCGGCGTGCTCGCGCCAGCGTCCCGCCGCATCGGCGAGGCTGGTGACGTAGAGCCCTTCGTGCGCGAGGCCCGCGCCGTTCGTCTCGAGCAGCGTGATCACCGCGCTGTCGCTGCGAATGCCGGCCCAGATCGGGTGGCCGAGCCGATGCAGCGGCACCGAGACCTCCTCGACGGTTGCGCCGAGCGCGGCGAAGCGGCGCGCCGCCGCGCGCACCGCGGCCTCCACGTCGGGCTCGGCGTTGGGATGGCCGAAACCCTCCTGCAGCACGCCGATGCGCAAGCCTTTCGCGCCCCGGTCGAGCGCCTCGACGTAGCGGCCGACCTGCACGCCGCGCTGGCGCGAATCGAATTCGTCGGCGCCGGCGATCACCTCGAGCAGCAGCGCGTTGTCGGCGACATTCGCCGTCATCGGCCCGCAGGCATCGAGCGTGATCTCCAACACGCCGATGCCCGTATAGGGAACGAGGCCGAAGGTCGGCTTGAGGCCGACGATGCCGCAATGGCTCGCCGGGATGCGGATCGAACCGGCCTGATCGCCGCCGATCGCCATGTCGACGTCGGCCGCCGCCACCAGCGCGGCGCTGCCCGACGACGAGCCGCCGGCCGAATACCCGCGCTTGCGCGGGTTGTGCACCGGGCCGGTCGCGCTGGTGTGGCTGCCGCCGGAGACGCAGTAGTATTCGCACACGGCCTTGCCGGCGATCTCGCCGCCGGCATCGAGGATGCGCGTGACGATCGTGGCGTCGATCTCCGGCACGTAGCCTTCGAGAAACGAGGCGCCGATCATCATCGGCACGCCGGCGAGGCACACATTGTCCTTGAGCGCGATGCGCCTGCCCGCGAGCTTGCCGGTGTCGCGCGTCCTGATCGCCGTTTTCGCGTACCAGGCGCCGTGCGGATTCTCCGCCGCACCGGGCCGCGTGAACCGCCGTTCCTCGGTGACGACTGGAATCTCGTCCGCGGCGGCGTCGAGCGCCGCGTAGGCATCGGCGAGCGGCCCGACGATCCGGGTCGCGGCCTCGAGATAGGCATCGCTCGGATGCATGCCGAGCCGGGTCGCGGCCTCGCGCAGGTCGGCAACGCTGGGTTTGACGAACATGGCGCACTCAACCCCGCTCAATAGACGCCCGGCGTGCCGCCGCCGTCGACCGCGATCGCCACCCCTTGGATCTGGCGCGAACGCGGCGAGCACAGGAACAGCGTGAGCTCGGCGATGTCCTCCGGTGTCGCGATGCTGCGCGCGCCGCTGCGCGCCATGATCTGCTCGCGGATCTCGTCGATCGTCTTGCCGGTGGCCTGCGCGCGTTGCGTCCACAGCTGCCGGGTGCGGTCGGTCTCGGTCGTGCCCGGATGAATCGCATTGACGTGGACGCCGTCGCGCTTGCCGAGCTGGGAGAGGCCCTTGCTGAATGTCGCCATGGCGCCGTTGACCGAGCCGCCGACCAGGAATTCGGGATCCGGCGTGCGCGCCGCGCCGCCGATGATGTTCACCACGTGACCCTGCGATGCCTTGAGCAGCGGCCAGAACAGGCGGGAGAGCCGCACCGCGGCGAGGAATTTCAGCGCGAAGCCGTCGCTCCACGCCTCGTCCGGCAGCTCGACGAAGGAGCCGGCGCGCGTGTTGCCGGCACAATTGACCAAGATGTCGACGCGGCCGTGCCGCTCGCTCACCGCCTTGAACACCTGCTGGCAGCCGTCGAGCGTTCGCAGGTCGCCCGCGCAGGTCATCGGCTCGGCGGCGCCGCTCTTGCGGATCAGCCCGGCCGCCTCGGCGAGATTGGCAGCCGAGGAAGCGGCGAGCACCAGCGCTGCGCCGTCGCGCGCGAAGGCCTGCGCGATCCCCCGCCCGATCCCGCGGCTGCCGCCCGTGATCACTGCGACTTTCCCGGCAAATTCACCTGCCATCATTAAATCTCCCGTTGCATAATGAAGGACTACTCCTTCAGCGCGACTACCGAGACCATACCCTATCCGGCGCGAATTGGCAGGAGTGCCAGACGCTTCACCGTATGCGCTCACGGCATGACGAGTTTTGATGGAACCGAGCCCCGTGCGGCTTGTTAATTGAGCGCTGTGCCACCGTGGAATATCGCGTGTTGCGGCTTTTTTGCCAATGCGAAGCGGGTCACGCATGCGGTTGCTCGATCTACAGGCGATGCGAAGGCTGCTTGGCCGCGAGGTCGATCGCGCCGGCGGCCAGGTGGCCTGGGCACGGCGGCACGGCCTTCACCCCTCCACGATCAACAAGGTGCTCAACGAGCAGCGCCTACCGGGCCGCAAGATGCTCGCAGCGCTCAATCTGCGCAAGGTCATCGCCTATCAGCGCGAACAGTGAATCGATCCGCTAACCACCGCCCGCCTCCGCCGTCCGGATGTCGATCTCCGACGTGAGCGTGCGATGCACCGGGCACTTGTCGGCGATCTCCAGCAGGCGTCGCCGTTGTGCGGCATCGAGGTTGCCCGCGAAGGCGATCGTTCGGTCGATGCGATCGATCTTGCCCTCCTTGGTTTCGCACGTCTCGCAATCGGCGGCGTGGATCTTCTGATGCCTGAGCGTCACCGCGACCTGCTCGAGCGGGAGCTTCTTGTGCTCGGCATAAAGCCGCACCGTCATGGCGGTGCAGGCGCCAAGCGCGGCGAGCAGGAGATCGTACGGGTTCGGTCCCGTGTCGAGCCCGCCGGCGTCGATCGGCTCGTCGGCGGTGAGGCGATGCGGGCCGACCGTGATCGCCTGCTGGAAGCGGCCCTGGTGCGTTTCCGTGACGACCACCGCGCGGGGTGCAGGGTCCGCGACAGCTTCGGCCTGCGGCGCAGCCTCGAGGTAGCGCTCGACCCAGGCGGCGATCACGTTCGCCACGTAGACGGCGTCGCTGCGGCGGCCAAGCAGGTGATCCGCATCGGCGAGCGAGACGAAGCTCTTCGGATGCCGGGCGGCCCCGAAGATGCGGGAGGCGTTGTCGATCCCGACGGTCTGGTCGGTCGGCGCGTGGAAGATGAGGAGCGCCTTGTGCAGGCCGCTCACGCGCTCGAGCAGGCGCTGCTCGGCGACGTCGTCGAGGAATTCGCGCCGCACGCGGAACGGCCGGCCGGCGAGCGTCACTTCGACTTCGCCCAAGGTGCGAATCTCGTCGACACGATCGGAGAACAGGCCTGTCACGTGGTGCGGATCGGCGGGCGCCGCGATCGTCACCACGGCGCGTGCTTCCGCCACCTTGGCGGCGGCCGCCAGCACCGCCGCTCCGCCGAGACTGTGGCCGATCAGGATGGCGGGCGCACGGTGCGTCCGCCGCAGGTGGCTCGCCGCAGCGACCAGGTCGTCGACATTGGAGGTGAACGTCGCATTGGCGAACTCGCCCTCGCTCGCTCCGAGCCCGGTGAAGTCGAAGCGCAGCACCGCGATGCCGGACGCGGCGAGGCGCTCGGCGATGCGCTTGGCGGCGAGGATGTCCTTGCCGCAGGTGAAGCAATGGGCGAACAGCGCGTAGGCCCTCGGCTCCGCATCGGGCAGGTCGAGGTGAGCGGCCAGCCGTTCTCCGACCGTATTGGGGAAATCGAATCGCTCGCTGCGCATGGCCCTTGCCTCCGCTCAATTGGACTTGGTATCGATGTGCCGGCGCCGGACGCGGCGCACGACCCACCAGATCGACAGCACCGCGACGGGCACGAACACCGCGGTTGCGACCTCGGTGTCGATCGCAATGCCGGCCCCGTTCATGCCCTTCATCAGGTGGCCGAACAACCCCACCACGTAGTAGCTGATCGCGGCGACCGAGAGGCCCTCCACGGTCGCCTGCAGGCGCAGCTGCAGCTGCGTGCGGCGGTTCATCGAGCGCAGGAGGTCGCGGTTCTGCTGCTGCAGCTCGACGTCGACGCGCGTGCGCAACAGGTCGGCGGCGCGCGCGAGCTTGGTGGACAGGTTGGCGAGCCGCAGCTCCATGGTGCTGCAGGTGCGCATCGCCGGGGCCATGCGCCGCGCCAGGAACGCCGACCAGGTGGTGAAGCCGGCCACCGGCCGCTCGCCGATCGTCTGCAGCCGCAGGTGCACGATCTCGTCATAGGCGCGGCTCGCACCGAACCGGAACGCCGTCGCGGTCGCGTCCGCCTCGAGATCGGCTGCGAGATTGGTCAGCTCGTCGAGCAGCGTGTGATTGGTGGCGAACGCTTCCGGGCGCTTCATCTCCTCGGTGACTTCGGCAAGCCGCATCTCGATCCGGCGCACGGTGGGGCTGAGCCGCTGCGCTTCCGGCAGGCCGAGCAGGGCGAACATTCGGTAGGTCTCGATCTCGAGCACGCGCTGGACCAGGGCGCCAGCGCGGGCGGCATTGAGCCCGCGGTCGGCGATGAGGATGCGCACGAAGCCGGCGGGATCGGCCTGGAAGTCGGTGGCGAACAGGGCGGCGCCGTCGCCCGTCTCGGCGACCGCGACGCTCGCCGGATCGAACAGCCGCTCGACGTTGACGGCGCCGTCGCCGACGAGATGCAGGTCGACGGCGACCATCACCGGGCCGGGCTGCGCGACGAGCCGCATCGGCTGCGCCAGCGCCGGCGCCGGCGGATGGAACGGCATGGTCCCGCCGGTCTCGCTCGGCAGCTCCCAGGTGTAGGTGGTGAACTCGGAGTGCTGCTCCCAGCGCAGCGCGGTCGCGCCGAACGCGACGCGATGGTGCTTGCTGCCGCTTTCCGGTGCCGGCAGGCCGCGCTCGAGGCAGAACGCGGTGAGTGCCGCGCGGTCGGCCTCGCCGCGCTCGACCGTGGTCTCGAAGGCGAAGTGCAGCACCCGACGCGGCGTCTCGATCGGCGTGAACGGGCGGGCGTGTACCTCGCCGAGCACGACCGCGCGCAATGGATGCGCGGCGAGCCGCGCCTCCTCGGTTTCGCCGATCCGCAAATCCGCGCTCACGTGTGTCCGGTGACACGCGGGACGCGCATTGACAAGGCGGCGCGGAGTTAATGCCCTTTGTGCACAGGGCGTCAAAATCTGCCCTGTTCTTGTTCATTGCATAAAAATTATGCATCCGTTGCGCGGGCCGGCGCACAGGAATCGCCGGGCGTCAGCTAACCTATTGAAAATTATAATTTAATGTATTGAGCTGCATTGGCATAGGCGTTGCAAACAATGCTCCGCATCACCGGTCCGGGATCGCCGGCCAGCACGGAGCGCGCCTTCATGTCGACCTTCGACAACCCCTTCGATCCCGAGCTTCGGCTCCGCGCAGGCTGCGTCTGCGGTCGCCACGCGAGCCAGGCGGAGCACGATCACGCGGCGCGCCTCACGCTCCAGTGCGTCCCTGCAGGCGAGGAGAAGCGCTACGAGGGCGTGGTCGCCTCGGCGGTGATGCGCGCCGTGTTCCCGCACAACAAGACGCGACGGGCCTTCCTCAAGTCGGTCGGCGCCACGACCGCGCTTGCCGCCCTCTCGCAGCTCTTCCCGCTCAAGACGGCGACCGAGGCGTTCGCCCAGGCCGGCCCGATCGAGAAGAAGGACCTCAAAGTCGGTTTCATCCCCATCACCTGCGCGACGCCGATCATCATGGCGCATCCGATGGGCTTCTATGCCAAGCACGGCCTCAACGTGGAGGTGATCAAGACTGCCGGCTGGGCGGTGATCCGCGACAAGACGCTGAACAAGGAATACGACGCCGCCCACATGCTCTCGCCGATGCCGCTCGCGATCACGCTGGGCGCCGGCTCGACTCCGGTGCCCTATACGATGCCGGCGGTGGAGAACATCAACGGCCAGGCGATCACGCTTGCCGTCAGGCACAAGGACAAGCGCGACCCGAAATCGTGGAAAGGGTTCAAGTTTGCCGTCCCGTTCGACTACTCGATGCACAACTATCTCTTGCGCTACTACGTCGCCGAGCACGGCCTCGATCCCGACACCGACATCCAGATCCGCGCGGTGCCGCCGCCCGAGATGGTCGCCAACCTGCGCGCCGACAATATCGACGGCTTCCTCGGCCCCGATCCGTTCAACCAGCGCGCCGTCTACGACGGGGTCGGGTTCATCCACGTGCTGTCGAAGGAGCTGTGGGACGGCCACCCGTGCTGCGCCTTCGCGGCATCGCGGGAGTTCGTCACCGCGATGCCGAACACCTACGCGGCGCTGCTCAAGGCGATCATCGATGCGACCGCCTTCGCCACCAAGCAGGAGAACCGCAAGGCGATCGCCGAGGCGATCGCGCCGGCGAACTATCTCAACCAGCCGGTCACGGTGCTGGAGCAGATCCTCACCGGCACCTATGCGGACGGCCTCGGCAGCGTGAAGCGCGATCCCAACCGGATCGATTTCGATCCGTTCCCGTGGGAGTCGTTCGCCATCTGGATCCTTACGCAAATGAAGCGCTGGGGGCAGATCAAGGGCGACGTCGATTATCGCGCGGTCGCCCAGCAGGTCTATCTGGCGACCGATACGGCGAAGCTGATGAAGGAGGTCGGGCTCAGCCCGCCGACCGCCACGTCGAAGACGTTCGTGGTGATGGGCAAGACCTTCGATCCGGCCAAGCCCGACGAATACCTCAAGAGCTTCGCCATCAAGCGGGGGGTGTGAGACATGGGTGTGGGTTGCGGTATTGAACCGCTGTTTGCGGCGAGCGACTAAGCAATGAGTCGGCGCCCCGAACGGCGAGGGTCGGACCAGGCATGGTCCGCGCGGCGCGCGTCCGCCGCCAGGCGAGCTCGGCTCGACGGCCCTCCCCGTTCGGGACGTTTGTCCCCGCGCGAGCGGGGCCGGAGGCAGCGCGCATGAGCGCCTCCCTGGGATTCCGCGCCGCCGTGCTGTCCGCCGCCCTGTTCCTCGCGTTCGTGCTGGTCTGGCATCTCGCGACGCGCGGCGCCGGCCCGGTGCAGCAGATGGATCCCGAATACGCCAAGCTGATGGGCGCGACCGCCACGCAGGGCAAGTCGGCGATGCCGGGCCCGCTCGAAGTGGGGGCGAAGATCGTCGAGCACCTGCGGCGCCCGTTCTACGACAACGGCCCCAACGACAAGGGCATCGGCATTCAGCTCGCCTATTCGATCGCGCGGGTCGGCGCGGGCTATCTGCTCGCCGTCGCGGCGGCGATCCCGATCGGCTTCCTGATCGGCATGTCGCCGCTGATGAGCCGTGCGCTCGATCCGTTCATCCAGGTGCTGAAACCCATCTCGCCGCTCGCCTGGATGCCGCTGGCACTCTACACCATCAAGGATTCCGGCCTCTCCTCGATCTTCGTGATCTTCATCTGCTCGGTGTGGCCGATGCTGATCAACACCGCGTTCGGGGTCGCCGCGGTGCGCCGCGAATGGCTCAACGTCGCCCGCACGCTCGAGGTCGGCACGTTCCGCCGCGCCTTCACCATCATCCTGCCGGCGGCCGCGCCCACCATCCTGACCGGCATGCGCATCTCGATCGGCATCGCCTGGCTGGTGATCGTGGCGGCTGAAATGCTCGTCGGCGGCACCGGCATCGGCTATTTCGTGTGGAACGAATGGAACAACCTCTCGATCACCAATGTGATCACCGCCATCCTGGTGATCGGCGTCGTCGGCATGGTGCTCGACCAGCTGCTGGCGCAGCTCACGCGCCTGGTGACGTTCCCGGAGTGAGGGGAATGCGGATAATCGCTCTGCCTCTCGTCATCGCCGGGCTTGTCCCGGCGATCTCGATTGTGCGGGCACTGCCTTGCGTCAACTATCGGGATCGCCGGGACAAGCCCGGCGATGACGAATGAAAACAAAAATCGCGAGGGGGGAATGCCGGAAAAATTCATCTCCATCGAGGGCATCGCGCGGCGCTATCCGGCGCCGGGCGGTGGTGACACCACGGTGTTCCGCGATCTCTGGCTCACAGTCCAGCGCGGCGAGTTCGTTTGCGTGATCGGCCACTCGGGCTGCGGCAAGACCACCATCCTCAACGTGCTCGCCGGGCTCGACACGCCGTCCGAGGGCGCCGTCATCGTCGACGGCGAGGCGATCGAGGGCCCGAGCCTCAACCGCGCGGTGATCTTCCAGAGCCATGCGCTCCTTCCCTGGCGCACCGTGATGGGCAACGTCGCCTATGCGGTGAGCTCGAAATGGCGGCGCTGGAGCGCCACGGAGGTGCGCGCGCAGGCGCAGAAATTCATCGACCTGGTGGGGCTGACCGGCGCCGAGCACAAGCGTCCCGCCGAGCTGTCGGGCGGCATGAAGCAGCGCGTCGGCATCGCCCGCGCGCTGTCGATCGAGCCGAAGATCATGCTGATGGACGAGCCGTTCTCGGCGCTCGACGCGCTCACCCGTGGCACCCTGCAGGACGAAGTGCGCCGCATCTGCCTCACCACCGGGCAGACCGTGTTCATGATCACCCACGACGTCGACGAGGCGATCTATCTGGCCGACCGCATCGTGCTGATGACCAACGGGCCCGACGCCGTGCTGGCGGAGATCGTCGAGAACCCGCTGCCCAAGGAGCGCGTGCGCACGGAGGTGCATCGCCAGGCGATGTACTATCCGGTGCGCAACCACATCATCGATTTCCTGGTGAGCCGCAGCCGCACCTTCCTCGCCGAGGTCGGGCGCCAGCTCGACCCGCGTCATGTCCCGGTGGTGCGGCCGCGCGCGCGCGACCACGGGCAGGCCGCCGCCAGCGCGGGCGCGCAGCGCGGCGTGACCTACTCCGCCAAGCAGATGTCTTGAACGCCCAGAGGAGAAACCAAGATGAATCGTGCCGACCTCACCGAGAAGATTCTCGACATCAAGCGCGAGAAGGGCTGGAGCTGGAAATACATCTGCGGAGAGATCGGCGGCTACTCGCCGGTGCTCCTGGTCGGCGCGCTGCTCGGGCAGATGAAGCTGACCAAGCCGCAGGCTGCCAAGGCGGGAGACCTGTTCGGCCTGTCGACAGCCGAGACCGCGATGCTCAACGAGGTGCCGATGCGCGGGGCCGGCGTGCCGATGCCGCCGACCGATCCGCTGATCTACCGCTTCTACGAGCTGGTGCTGGTCAACGGCCCCGCCTGGAAGGCGCTGATCGAGGAAGAGTTCGGCGACGGCATCATGTCGGCGATCGACTTCGACATGCAGATCGAGCGCCTGCCCAACCCGAAGGGCGACCGGGTGAAGATCACCATGTCGGGCAAGTTCCTCCCCTACAAGTACTACGGCAACCAGGGTAACGTGCCGGAATACGGCTACCGGGAGGAATGACCTTCCGAAACGACAGCGCCCGCCGTGCGGCGGGCGCTGTGCGTCATCCTTGTCGTACGCTCACGCCTTGAGCGTCTCCAGCACCCGGTCGGGCGTGAACGGCATGTGGCGCAGCCGCTTGCCGGTCAGCCGGTAGAACGCGTTGGAGATGGCGCCGGCGATGAACGGGTTGCCGATCTCGCCGAGGCCGGTCGGCCGCGTATCCACGTCGATGAACGTCGTGTGCATCTCCTCCGGCAGGTCGGACATGCGCATCAGGTTGTAGTCGTGGAAGTTCGACTGCTCCACGACGCCGTCCTTCATCGTCACGCGCTCGTGCAGCACGCTCGAGAGGCCGTACAGGATGGCGCTCTCGACATTGGCCTTGGCGGCGCCCGGCGTGACGATGACGCCGCCGTCGATCGCCGTCCACACCTTGTGCACGCGGATCTTGCCCGACGCACGGTCGAGCGAGATCTCGACCACGCCGGCGCCGAGCGAGCCCGAGCGCTCGGTGATCGAAAGGCCGAGCGCGCGGCCGTCCGGCCGCTTGGCGTTCCAGTCGCACATCTGGGCGACGGTCTCGAAGCACTTCTGCGCCTTGGGGATCATCCCCATGCGCTGGATGCGGAAGGCGATCGGATCCATGCCGGCGTCCACCGCCATCTGGTCGACCATGCTCTCGATCGCGAACGTGTTGAACACGTGGCCGACCGCCCGCCAGTGCTTGAGCCGGATGCCGTGCGAGATGCCGCGCCGCTCGATGTGCTGGTTGGGCACGCCGTAGTAGGGGATCTTGATGCCCGTGATGAGCAGGAACTCCCCTTCTCCGACCACGCAGTGCTTCCAGCCGGTCACCTTGCCGGAGGCGTCGGTCGCCGCCTCCAGGCACTGGAACGATTGCGGGCGGAACATGCCGTGGGCGATGTCCTCCTCGCGCGTCCACACCAGCTTGACCGGGCGGCGGACTTCCTTGGCGATGCGGGCGCACTCGGCCGCGTAGTCGCCGAGCGAGCGACGGCCAAACCCGCCGCCCATGTAGCACTGGTGCATCTCGACCTGATCGCGCTTGAGGCCGAGCGCCTTGGCCACCTCCTCGCGCGTGGCGTCGGGGGCCTGGCTCCCTTCCCACACCTCCGCCCGGTCACCCGAGTCGGCGATGCGCACCACCGCGTTCAACGGCTCCATCTGCGCGTGATAGCCGTAGTCGCTGCGGAACTCGGCCTTATAGGTCTTGGCCGCGCCGGCGAACGCCGCGCTGACGTCGCCCTTCTTCTCCAGGTCGGTGGTCTGCGCCTTCGGGTCATGGTGGACCTTGACGTAGTCCTCCAACGCCTTGACCGAGTCGTAGCCCTCGGCGGCGCCGTTCTTCCAGGTCGCCTTGAGGGAATTGCGCGCCGCCATGGCCTGCTCGAAATGCTCAGCCACGATGGCGATGCCGTTGCGCAGGCGCACGGTGGCGATCACGCCTGGCATCTTCTTGATGTCGGCATCGTTCCAGCTCTGCGGCTCGCCAGTGTGCACCGGCGCGTGCAGGGACGTCGCATAGACCATGCCGGGCAACCGCACGTCGATGGCGTATTGCGCGCTCCCGTTCACCTTCAGAGGCGTGTCGCGGCGCGGCACGTTCTTGCCGATGAGGCGGAAGTCCTTCTTGGCCTTGAGCTCCTTGGCATCGACGGCGGGAAGCGTCGCCGGCACCTTGCCGAAGGCGGCGATCTCGCCGTAGGTCAGGCGCGCCCCGCTCGCCGGATTGATCACGACGCCGGGCTCGGTCTTGAGCGAGGCGGCGTCGACGCCCCATTTCTCGGCCGCGTTCGCCAGCAGGACCTTGCGCACCTGGGCGCCGGCCATGCGCAGGTTGTTGTAATAGAGCTGCACCGCGCGGCTGCCGACGATCGCCATCATCCGCTGGTTCTGGAAGGTGTAGCCGTAGGTGTCGGCGTCGGCGGGCGCGAACTCGATCGCGACCTTCGACCAGTCGGCATCCATCTCCTCGGCGAGGATGAGCGCGAGCGAGGTCATCGACCCCTGGCCCATCTCGGCGCCGGCGCTGTAGATGGTGACGGCACCGCTCGGCGCGATGCGCACCCACGGCGTGATCTGCGCATTGGCGAGCGTGTTGGCCTCGGCCTCCGAGCCGAGCCCGATGACGTCGGGTCCGAAGGCGAGGCAGAACGACAGGCCGCCCAGGCCCGCGAGCACGCCGCGACGGGAAACGTCCGGTCCCTTTTCTATTGCTGTCGTCATGGCTCAGGCCTCCTTCGATGCGCGCTCGATGGCGGCAATGATGCGGTGATAGGTGCCGCAGCGGCAGATGTTGCCGTCCATGTGCTCGACGATCTGCGCGCGCGTCGGGTTGGGCGTCCTGGCCAGGAGCTCGGCCGCCTTCATGATCTGGCCCGACTGGCAGTAGCCGCACTGCGGCACTTCCTCGACGATCCAGGCCTTCTGCAATCGATGCGAGGAATTGGGGCTCAGCCCCTCGATGGTGACGACCTTCTTGCCCCCGACCGAGCCGAGATCGATCGAGCAGGAGCGCATGGCAATGCCGTCGACATGCACCGTGCAGGCGCCGCACAGCCCGGCGCCACAGCCGTATTTCGTGCCGGTCAATCCGACGTGGTCGCGGATCGCCCACAGGAGCGGGGTCTTCGCGTCGGCATCGACCGAGACCGGTTTGTCGTTCAGGGTGAACGAGACCATAGGACCTCCCTTGATCGGCCTTGCCGTTCGGCAACGCCGGTGCCGCGCATGTCGCGGCACCCGGCTCCCTCGTCGGCAGGGCAGTTGAAGCGGGAAGTCTAGCAGGCTGGAACTGTTCTTAATACCGGAAAGAAACGCCTGGTCGGGGAAATTCGGCGGCCCAGACGGGATCCAGGTTCAGGCTGGTTGCGGCACCGGTCCGGAGATCAGCATGTGCGCGCTCGAGAAGGCCGCGATATCGCCGGCGACCCGTGCGGGCTCCTCCCAGTGCAATCCGTGGCCGGCGCCGCGATAGACGATCAAGCGCGACTTGACGATGCCGGCGAGCAGCGCATCCTGATCGGCGCGCGTGCAAATCGTGTCCCGGTCACCCCAGAGGATGAGCGTGTTCGCGTCGATGCGGTGCAGCTCGCGCGCCGGATCGTCCTCGAACATGGCGGCGCATGCGGCGCGCCAGACGCGAGCCGGGACTTTGAGGCTCTCGGCCACCAGCAAGTCCATCCGGGCTTGCGGTAGCGGCCGCGCCAGGGTGCTGGCCTGGAAATCCTGGACGAAGCCCGGATCGACCGGATCAACCAGCCGCGAGACTGCCGAGGTCCATAGTTCGTGCACGACCGGGTTGGCGCGCATGCTGACATAGCCGCCGACCAGCACGAGCCCGAGCACGCGGCGCGGATGAGCGAGGGCGAAGCGCTGGGCGACTTGCGTTCCCATGGAGTGGCCGACGATCAGGGCGCGTTCGATTCCCAGCACGTCCAAGAAGGCCGCGAGGTCGTCGGCGAAATCGCGCGCGCGGTATCCCGTTTCCGGCCGCTCCGAGTTCGCCGTGACCGCGCTGCGACAGCGCAATGGCGCGAAACGCAGCCGGCATGTGGGGCAGGGTCGTCTCGAACGAGCGCCACGAGTCCGTGAAACCGTGCAGGAGCAGCACCGGCAGGCCCGACGCTTCGCCCTGCGCGGCATAGTGCAGCCGGAGCCCGTTCGGCAGCCGCACCGACCGCGTAATGATCGCGTTCATCCGGGACATGCCGCCAACCGCATTCGCCTTCTCGGCCGGATCCCTACGCCGCTTGTTGCAGCTTGGCGGCGCGCTCGACGAACAGGCGCGCCAGCGGGCTGGTCGGGCGGAGCGCGGCGCGCTCCGCGGTGAGGGCGCGGGCAAGCCCGTGATGGCCGCCGCGCAGCGACGCCTCGATCAGGGTGAGGTCGAGCACGTCGCGCTGCGCATGGCTGCCGCCGAACCGGTGGGCGATGTTGCGCACCGAGCGCAGGAGCCGCGCGGTCTCGGCGTAGTTGCCGTCGCCGAACGCCGCGATGGCGAGCGCCACCGGTCGGCCGACCTCGCGGGTGAATATCACGTTGTCGCCGCCCCGCTGCATCGCCGCCACCTGGGTCTCGAGCACGCGGCGCGCCGAGTCCCGGCGCCCGGCGCCGACGAACGCCATCATCGCGTGGGCGTCGTTGAATGCGTAGAGGCCTGCGTCCTTGACCGGCTCCCACGCGTCGGCGACCGCGTTCCACCGGTCGCCTGCGGGGAACCCGCGCAGCATCAGGCGCCACAGCAGCGCAGAGGCGTCGACCATGTCGAGGATCACGCGCGAGCGCGCGCCGTAGATCGGCCCGTCGAACAGCGCCAGCACCTCGTCGATCTCGCCGAGATCGAGGTGATAGAGCGCAAGGTGCCACCAATTGTGTACGGCGAAGAAGCTCTCGCGCGACCAGTTTTCGCTGTTGCCGCGCATCCAGGCAATGCCGTCGCGGTGACGGCTCTGCATCTCCAGCACATGCGCCACCGCATGCTGTGCCCAGGCGTCGCGCGGCTCCAGCTCGACGGCCATGCGCCCGCGGCGCTCGGCCTCCCCATAGTGCCCGGTCTCCTCGAGCCCGAACGCCTCCATGCCGAGCACGGCGTGATAGCCTGGAAGGTCGGGTGACCATGCCGGCAGTGCGCGCACGATGCGGTCGCGCAGCATGCGGGCGTCGCCGCGGAAGAAGTCGAGCTGGTGGCCGACCTGCAGCGCCAGCAGGTCGCGCGGATAATCGATGGTCAGGTCCTCCAGCACCCGCGAGGCCATGTGCCAGCGCCCGTCCACCAGGTGCGCGATGGCGATGAGGTGCCGCTGCTCCTGGTCGTTGACCGGAAGCCGCATGGCGGCTTCGAGTGCCGCATGGGCGACCGGCACGCCGGCGGGCTCGGTGCCGAGCAGGTGGAGCCACGCCTTGAGCGCATGCGCCATGACGAGCTCGGGGCTCTCGGCGAGCGCCCGGTCGGCCGCGGCGACCGGGTCGCCGGCATAGAGGCTCAGCTGGCGCAGGCCGTCCTCGTAGGCGGCGAGCGCCGCAGGCGTGGCGCCGCTGAGTCGATGCCCGCGAATGTCGGTGGCAGTCATTTGGTCCTGTCCTCTTCTTGCGTCGTGTTGGCGCGCTCGGGCGCGCGATCGTTTGGATCTTGCCGGTTCGGGGCTGGTCCTGCCGGCGCACGGGGCACGAGAAACGTGCCAGGCGACGGTCATTGCCTGTTAAGACGCGCGAGGACGGGGAATTGTTTGATGCTTCCGACAAAACCTGGGTCACAAAAAAGTCAGGGGCAAAATCAACGGGTTAGTGACAAGCACCCGAGCCCCTTACTTGAGCACCGCGGCGCTTGCGCCGCCGCTGTGGTTCGGCCAATGATCGCGCGTTTGCCGGCGGCGCCGGCCGGGAGGAGACAGTCATGGTCGAGCCAGCCGCAGCGCGGCCATCGCACCGACGCGTCGGGCTGTTCGTCACCTGCGTGGTCGACCTGATGCGGCCCACGGTCGGCTTTGCCGCCGTCAAGCTCCTGGAGGACGCCGGCTGCGTGGTCGAGGTGCCGGCGCAGAGCTGCTGCGGCCAGCCGGCGTTCAACTCCGGCGACCGGGCAAGCGCGCGCGACATCGCCGAGCAGGTCATCGCGGCGTTCGAGCCCTACGACGCCGTCGTCGTTCCGTCCGGCTCGTGCGCCGGCATGTTGAAGACGCACTATCCGGAGCTGTTCCACGGCGACCCCAACTGGATGCCGCGGGTCGATGCGTTCTGCGTCAAGACCTTCGAGCTCGTCAGCTACCTCGCCGACGTGCTCGCGGTCGAGCGGCTCGACGCGCAGTTCGCCGGCACGGTGACCTATCACGACGCCTGCTCGGGCCTGCGCGAGCTGGGGATCCGGGCACAGCCGCGCAAGCTCCTGGCGAAAGTGGGCGGGCTCACGCTGAAGGAGATGCCGGACGCCGATGTGTGCTGCGGCTTCGGCGGCACGTTCTGCGTCAAGTATTCCGACATCTCCAACGCCATCGTCGCCAAGAAGGCGGACCGCATCGCGGCGACCGGCGTCGACACGCTGCTCGCCGGCGATCTCGCCTGCCTCATGAACATGGTCGGCAAGCTGCAGCGGCTCGGCCATGCGGTGCGCGCCCGCCACGTCGCCGAGGTGCTGGCCGGCATGACCGACGTCCCGGCGATCGGCGAGTCGCGGCGCGCCGCCCTGAAGGCGCCCTCATGACCAGCCATGTCACCTCGCCGCAATTCAAGGACAATGCGAGGAAAGCGCTCACCGACCCCAACCTGCAGCAGGCGCTGAAATTCCTCGAGGAGAATTTCATCGCCCGCCGCCGCACCGTCGCGGCGAAGCTGCCCGAGTTCGAGGCGCTGCGCGATGCCTCACGCGACATCAAGGACCACACGCTGGCGCATCTCGACCTCTACCTGGAGGCCTATGCGGAGCGGGTCGAGGCGGCGGGCGGCCACGTGCATTTCGCCGTGACGGCGGAGGAGGCGCGGCAGATCGTGCTCGGCATCTGCCGCAAGGTCGGCGCCCGCACGGTGACCAAGGGCAAGTCGATGGTGAGCGAGGAGGTCGCGCTCAACGACTTCCTCGAGGGCAACGGCATCACGCCGATCGAGACCGATCTCGGCGAGTACCTGATCCAGATCCGCGGCGAGATGCCCTCGCACATCATCGCGCCGGCGGTGCACCTCACGAAGGATCAGGTAGAGGCGGACTTCCGCCGCGTGCACACGCATCTGCCGGCCGACCGCAGCCTGGTCGAGCCGACCACCATGCTCGCCGAGGCGCGTAACGTGCTGCGCGAGCGCTTCCTCGCCGCCGACGTCGGCATCACCGGCGCCAATTTCCTGGTCGCCGAGACCGGCACCTCGGTGATCGTCACCAACGAGGGCAACGGCGACCTGACCCAGACCCTGCCCAAGGTGCACATCGTGCTGGCGACGATCGAAAAGCTGGTGCCGACGCTGGAGGACGTGGCGCAGCTCGTGCGCGTGCTGGCGCGCTCGGCGACGGGCCAAGAGATCTCCGTCTACACCACCTTCTCCACCGGCCCGCGCCGCCCGGAGGACCGCGACGGCCCGCACGAGTACCACGTGGTGCTGCTCGACAACGGACGCTCGGCGATGCTCGGCGGCGCCTTCCAGGACATGCTGCGCTGCATCCGCTGCGGCGCCTGTCTCAACCACTGCCCGATCTATCACGCGGTCGGCGGCCACGCCTACGGCTGGGTCTATCCTGGGCCGATGGGCGCGGTGCTCACCCCGAGCCTGGTCGGGGTCGACCAGGCCGGCCACCTGCCCAACGCCTCGACCTTCTGCGGGCGCTGCGAGGAAGTCTGCCCGGTGCGCATTCCGCTGCCGCGCATGATGCGGGCCTGGCGCGAGCGCGAATTCGAGCGCCACCTCTCGCCGGCGAGCGCGCGCGCCGGCCTTGCGGTGTGGGCGTGGCTCGCCAAGCGCCCGCTGCTCTACGGCTGGGTGACCGGCATCGCCGCCTTCTTGCTCTCCTTCGTCGGCCAGTTCCGCGGGCGGTTCCGCTGGCTGCCGCTCGCGACCGGATGGACCCGGCACCGCGACCTCGCGGCGCCCGAGGGGCGCACCTTCCAGGCACAGTGGCGCGGAGGGCGGCGCCGATGAGCGCGCGCGACACGGTGCTGGCGTCGATCCGCCGCTCGCTCGGAGTGAGCGGCGCCGAGACGCCGCGCCGCGCGGCGGTGAGCGAGCGCCTGGCGCGCCATGCGGCGGGCGTCGTTCCGGCGCGCGGTCAGGTGAGTCCGCCCGAGCGCCTCGAGCTGTTCCGCACCATGATGGAAATGGCCGCCGGCAGCGTCGAGCAGCTCGCGCGCGTCGACGACGTGCCGGCCGCGGTCTCCGCCTTCCTGCGTGCGCACAACCTGCCGATGGCGGTGCGCCGCGGCGCCGATCCGCGGCTCGAGACCATGCCGTGGTCGCGCGAGCGCACGCTCACCGTCGCCATCGGCCCGTCGCACGGGAGCGATCTCGTCGCCGTCTCGCACGCCTTCGGCGCCGCCGCCGAGACCGGCACGCTCATGCTGACTGCCGGCCCCGACAACCCGACGACGCTCAACTTCCTCCCCGACACCCACATCGTGGTGGTCGACGCCAAGGACATCGCCGGCGACTACGAGACCCTGTGGCAGCGCCTGCGCGAGCGCTATGGCGCGGGCGTGATGCCGCGCGTCGTCAACTGGATCACCGGCCCGTCGCGCTCCGCCGACATCGAGCAGACGCTGATCCTCGGTGCCCATGGGCC
Source organism: uncultured Alphaproteobacteria bacterium (assembly GCA_963777755.1). Lineage (GTDB taxonomy): Bacteria > Pseudomonadota > Alphaproteobacteria > Rhizobiales > Xanthobacteraceae > DATFWC01. The sequence goes on along the minus strand of CAVZSC010000027.1, from coordinate 534,734 downwards.
GAGACGGCTGCATGTGATCGTGGTGGAGGGGTGATCTCTCTCCATCGTCATGGCCGCGCTTGTCGCGGCCATCCCGACAGAGAACGCACTTCATTGCCTCGCTGAGCGAGATGGCCGGGACAACCCTCGCCGCTTATGGCGGCTCGCCCGGCCATGACGAAACGTACGATAACGGAACCAATTCAGGGGCTTGGCCGTTATATCCATCTGACGACTCAATCGAGTTCGCCGGAACCCAGGAGGCGAGGATGGATACCGAGCTCAAACGCAAGCCTGAGGAGATCGACGCCGAGGGCGCGAAACGCCGCGCCGAGGAGGAAGCCGAGCTCGACAAGGCGCTGAGGGATTCCTTCCCCGCCTCCGATCCGATCTCGACGGTGCAGCCGACGCCGTCGCCGGAGCAGGATCAGAAGCCGAAGAACAAGGCACGGCGGGTCAACTCACGTCATTGACGGCGGCCGGCGCCACGCGGCGGCGACGATCGTCCCCATGACGGCCAGCATCGCGACCACCATGGCGACGACGGCGCTCCAGCCGCCGCGCTCCCACGCCAGCCCGGGCAGCACCGCGCCGACGCTTCCACCGATATAGAACGACGTCACGTAGAGTCCCACCGCGGACGAGCGGCCCTCGCGAGCGATGGCCGTGACCCGGCAGGTCGAGATCGCCTGGGCCAGCATGCCGCATCCGGCGCACAGGGTGAGCCCCAGGATGATCGCTGCGAGCGACGGCACCAGCATGAGCAACGCGCCGCAGATCCACACCGCGATGGTGGCGAGCATCAGGCTGCGGCGACCAAACCGATTGGTCGCGCGGCCCGTCATGGTGGTCGCCCCGGCACCCACCAGGTAGGTGATGAAGATCGCGCCCAAGAGCGAAGGGGAGAACCCGTAGGGCGGCGCCGCCAGGTGGAAGCTCACATAGGTGAAGGTGGCGATGAAATTGAACAGCACGCCGAAGCCGACCGCGTAGGTCGCGAGCAGCTGCGGCCGGCCGAGGTGGCGCAGCATCTGGCGGAGCGAAGCCGTGAACCCGTCGGAGCGGACGAACTTGCGTTCGCGCGGCAGCATGACGATCAGCGCGGCGGCGGAGACGAGCGTGAGGACGGCGATCGCCGCGAACGCGCCGCGCCAGCCGATCAGGTCGGCCAGGATGCCGGTGATGAAGCGCCCGCTGAATCCGCCGAGGCTCGAGCCGGCGACGTAGAGGCCGACGATGGCGGGCACTTCGGTGGGCGGCCATTCCTCGCCGATATAGGCGACGACCACGACGAAGATCGGCGGCAGCAACAGGCCCTGGAGGAAGCGGAAGACGATGAGCGCCGGCACGTTCGGCGCGAGCGCCACCAGCACGGTCGGCACGATCAGCGCGATCATCGCCGCGGTGATCACGCGCTTGCGGCCCAGCACATCGGCGAGCGCGCCGGTGAACGGCGCGGTCAGCGCGATGGCGAGCGTGGACGCCGTGATGGTGGCGCTGACCTGCGCGGCGCCGGCGCCGAACTCCTGCGCCAGCGACGGCAACAGGGCCTGCGGCATGTAGAGGTTGATGAAGGTGCAGAAGCCCGCGAGGCCGACCGCAATGCGCCGTGGCTCGAGCTTCATGCGAGCGCCTTTCGGGCTCGCGCGATCGTCGCGTCCGGCGTGCCGGACGCGTCGACTTCCGTCCAATCGAGCGGCCCGATGTCGTAATCCTCCTGGCGGCGCGCGACGCGTGCGTCGGCGTCGGAGGCATCCTTCTCGCGTTTGCCGATGCGCGCCACCCGGATTGCCAGGTCGGCGGTCAGATAGAGCCCGTGGAACCGCATGTTGCAGGCGCGCGCGACGGCCGCGATGGCGTCGCGCTCCTCAGGCAGCGCGAACACCGCATCGACCACTGCCGAATGCCCCGCCGCGACGACGCGGCGCGCCGCTTCGGCGAGCGCCCGATAGACTTGCGCCGTGATCTCGGGCGCGTAGGCTTCTTGCGGTAGCGGCTCGGTCTCGGGTGTCCCGAACAGCGCCTTGCGCGCAACGTCGGAGCGCAGGATCACGGCGCCCGGATCCGGCGCGATATCGGGGGCGAGCGCGCGCGCCAGCACCGACTTGCCGGTGCCCGACAATCCGCCGACGGCCACGAGGGCAGGGGAGGGCGGCGCGATCAGCCGGCACGCGAGCGCGAAATAGGTTTTCGCCGAGCGCCGGATCGCCGAGCGCTGCGCTTCGTCGGCGTGCGGCAGCCGCGCCGCCGTGACCTTGGCGCGGATCGCGGCGCGCAACGCGAGGAACAACGGCACCGCCGCGAGCGCGTCGAGGTCCTCGGGCCGTCCCGTCTCGGCGAGATAGCGGTTGAGCACGACGTTGGCGGCCGGTTTCAGGGTGCGCTCGATCAGATCCATGACCAGGAAGGTGAGGTCGTAGAGCACGTCGCCCGCGGCGATCAGCGGATCGAATTCGATCGCGTCGAACAGCATCGGCTGCCCGTCGATCATCGCGATGTTGCCCAGGTGGAGGTCGCCGTGGCCGCGCCGGATCAGTCCGCGGCGGCCGCGTTCGAGGAGCAGGGGCCGAAGCTGGGCCAGCGCGGTGCGGCTCCGCCGGGTCAATATCTCGGCCTCATCCGCGGGAAACAACTCGGGCTGCTCGCGGAACGCCGATTCGTTCTGGTCGAGGAACGAGGCGAGCGCCTTGAGCCACGGCTCGGCCTCGATGGCCGGCGCTGCAGCATGCGCCGCCGCCACCACGCGGCCGAGCCGGTCGGCAAGCGCGGCATCGACGCGCCCTTGATCCGCCAGCCGATCGAGCGTCGCGCCCTCGTCGAACCGGCGCATCTCCACCGCCCACTCGACCGGCTCGCCGCGCCCGTCGATTGCGAGCTCGCCGTCCGCCTCACGCGTGATCGCCACGACCCGGCGATAGATTTCGGGGGCGAAGGCGCGATTGACCTCGAGCTCGGCCGCGCACGCCGCCTTGCGTCGCTCCAGCGTCGAATAGTCGAGGAACGGGAAGCGCACCGCGCGCTTTACCTTCAGGGCGCGCTTCCCCGCCAGGAACACCGAGGCCGCGTGGGTGTCGAGGCGCCGGACCGGTTCGCCGCCGTGGCTGGCGGGGTCGGTCAGGAGGCGGAATACGGCCTGTTGGTCATCTTCGGGTTGGTACATTCCTACCGATGTGGTCGAGCTGTCCGGGCGGTGGGGAATCGGACTTGAGGCAAATCAACGCCGTCCTACCTTATTTCGGCCAGCATGGCGCGGAGGCTGGAACTGTCAGGCGTTTGGGGTCCACGAGGAGAGTTGCATGACCAGGCTGCCGCACGAGTTCAAGCGCATCCGGCTCAACCTGGCGCGCTCGAAGGAGTTTCCCAACGGCTCCGAGCGGCACGGCTACGAGTTCGTGGCGCCGCTCGACGCCAGCGGGCATATCGACCCGACCGCGTGGCGCGCCCATCGCAAGCAGTGCGGCGTGCGCCGGTTCTGGGGCGTCGAGGAGGAACTCGGTCACCTCATGCACAAGCCCGGCGGCAAGGAGCACTCGCGCTGGGTTTTCGACTACGACGAGAGCGCCGAGGAGGACGACGAGGCCGGCTATCGCTTCGCCGCGCACGCCTTCGTACCGGGCGAATACGTCTCGATCCGCGACGAGGACGGCATGATGCACACGTTCCAGGTGGTGTCGGTCGAGCCGGCGGGGTGAGGGGCGCGGGGCCGAGGCTGGTGCATTCATTCGTGGGTGCGTCAGCTCGAATCCGCTCCAGGGAGCCACTGCTCGTTGCGAGCCGTCACTGCGCGGCGATCTCGAGCGTCTGCAGGTGATCCGCGCCGCCGCCCTTGGGGCGGCGCAGCGAGAACTTGGTCTCCGGCGTCGAGACGAAATAGTCGTGATAGCCGGCCCGCGCGATCGGCATCATGGCGGCGGTGTCCAAGAGCCCGTCGACGATGAAACGCTCGTCGATGTGGATGCCGACCACCTGGCCGAAGACGACGTAGCGCTGCGTCGGATGGCCGTTGACGTCCTCGAGCCGTACGGTCTGCAGCCATTTGCACTCCAGAGCACACGGCGACGCCGTGACCCGGGGCGGCTTTACCAGCACCGACGGAGCGGCATCGAGCCCCGCCTCCTTCATCTCGTCGACGCCGCGCGGATACGGACCCGAGGTCGTGTTCATCTGGTGCCTCAGATCGAAGGTCGCGAGATTGCAGACGAATTCCCGGGTCTCCTCGATGAAGGCGACCGAGTCCTTCCTGCCTTCGGAGGCGAACATCACCATCGGCGGGTCGCTCGAGACCGCATTGAAGTACGAGTAGGGCGCAAGATTGATCTCGCCCTTAGCACTCATCGCAGTGATCCAGCCGATCGGGCGCGGCGCCACGATCGCCTTGAACGGATCGTGCGGCAGGCCGTGGTTTCGCTTGCTCGGTTCGTAGAACATGCTGGTCCTCGTCGGGCGTCGGCCGGATATTCCAGTATCCCGCACTGGTGTAAAGGGCGGCTCCCAGGAATCCGGTCAGCTTTCGTTGCGCACCCACGACGCCACGAACAGCGCGGTCGCCAGCACCGCGCCGAGCGTCGGCGGGATGATGAAGCAGACGGCGGCGACGACACCGAAGGCGGCGGAAACGATCACGCCCAGGACGATGAAGGGACGCAGCGCGAGACCCTGCTCCCGACCGAGCAGCAGATAGGCTGCCCCGAGAAAGAAGCGACAACGCGACCCACAGGCTGAAGCCCGCGGCAGCCCGGAAGACGGTCGTCGATCCGAGCGCGCCGAAGCTCAGCGTCGTCGCGTCCATCGTGGCCAGCACATCCGCGTGCGGAGCGAGCGTCGCCACCCTGGTGCGGCCGTGCAGTGTGAAGAGGTCGATCAGCGCGAGATGGCCGAGCCCGCCCGCGATCCAGACGACCGCTCCGGCGCGGAAGAGGAACCGGTGCCACGCCATGCCTTCCTCCTCGATCCATCCTCTTGTGTGGGACGAAGGTCGTCCGATGAGCAAGAGCATTGGTGTGGGTTCGCCAGTGTGACTTCGACGCCACGCCAAGGCTCCGGCAAACCGGCGCTTTACCGTTGCTTAACGTTAATCCGCGCACTTGTCTCGATAGCGTCGCGAGGGTGAAGCGGCGCCGGCCCTAGCGCCGATCCTGTGTTCGAGTTCGAGTAGCGCGTACAATGACGTGTGCGATGGGGGCCAGTACGACCGCCTCGGGCGCTCGTACATTCATTCTCCGCCCATATCGGCGAATTGTTTGCCGCAGCCTCGCCGTCGGCGTTGCGACCCTGGCGGTCGCCGGACTGATCGCCGGTTCGGTCATGCTCGGCGCGAAGCTGGTGTCCGCCTCGTTCGGAACCGGTTTCACTCCTCGCGCCCGGCTGCCGGTGGGGTCGGTCCTCCTTGCGCGTGGCAGCCCTTACGGCGACGTGTGGTCCGCGCCGGACTGGTCCGGCTCGGTCCGCCTGGCGTTCGATTTCCGGCTCGTCCGGAACAGTCCTGATCCGCGATTCGCAGGCAGCGTGCTGTTTGTCTCGGCGGCCGAAGCCGATCCGCGACGCCCGCCGGGCGATTCGCTCGAAATCACCAACAGCGTGCCACAACCCCGGGGCGACCAGCCGGGCGGTGCCCATCCGGAGATCGACCTCGCCGCGTTGGAGCTTGCAAGGCTGGCGTCGTCGCGCCCCACGGCCGTGCTGGATCTCGCAAGTCCCGCCTCGGCGCCTTCCGCTTCCGCGCTGCAGATCGCAAAGCCCGCGCCGTCGAAGCCTGCTGCATTGCGGCTGCCCAAACTCGCCGCGTTGCCTCCGGTTGTCGCGTCCAGGCACCGTTCGGGCGCCGACGATCCGCAAATCGACGGAAATCCCCTGCTGGGTCCAGGCAGTCGCACTGCGGTCTATGACATCTCGGGACACACCGTCTACATGCCCGACGGGACCAGGTTGGAAGCGCATTCCGGGCTCGGCGGCAACATGGACGATCCGCGCCGTGTCACCCTGAAGAATCGCGGGCCGACGCCGCCCAATACCTATGATCTCACCATGCGGGAGTCGCTTTTCCACGGCGTTCGCGCCATCCGCCTCAATCCTGTTGCCGGCAGCACCATGTTCGGTCGCGACGGCATGCTGGCCCATACCTACATGCTCGGTCCCAACGGGCAGTCCAATGGATGCGTCTCCTTCAAGAACTATCCCGCGTTCCTGCGCGCCTTCCAGAACGGCGAGGTCAAGCGCATGATCGTCGTCGCGCGTCTTGCCGACCTGCCGGGGCGCGCCACCGCGTCGCAACGCACTCCCGCCGATCGGTATGCGTCCAATCCGCAATGAATGGGCCGAGCCGGCGGGGTGAGGGTGCCCGGGCGGTCCATTGATTCTCGATTGCATCGGATTTGCATCCGCTCTGGGAGAGCCACGCTTTTCTTGATAGAATCGAAGCCGGTCACTGCGTGATAGCCGCGATCCACGCGCGGCGGCCGCTCTTGTCGACAGGAGAGCCTGGCGTGCAGTTTCACTTCGGCGGCTATTCCCTCGACCTCGCGCGCCGCGAGCTGCGCAACGGACAAGCGCTGGTGGCGGTCGAGCCGCAGGTGTTCGATCTGCTGCTCTATCTCCTGCGCAACCGCGACCGCGTGGTGAGCAAGAACGATCTGATTGCGGGTGTATGGGGCGGGCGCATCGTGTCGGAGTTGACGCTGAGCAGCCGTATCAATGCCGCGCGCAAGGCGGTGGGCGACAGTGGCGAGCAGCAGAGCCTCATCCGCACCATCCCACGCAAGGGCATCCGGTTCGTCGCTTCGGTCAATGAATCATCCGGGCAATCCGTGACGGCTGCACCGGCCCCGCCGGCGCCCGAGCTGCGACAGGAGATTCATTTCTGTACGGCTGCCGACGGTGTGCGGCTCGCCTATGCGGTCAGTGGCGAGGGACCGCCGCTAGCGATGTGCGCGACGTGGCTCACCCATCTGGAGCACCAGTGGCGGAGCCTGGCGTGGCAGCCCTGGCTCGAAGCCTTCTCGCGCGGGCACAAGCTGTTGCGCTACGATTCGCGCGGCTGCGGGCTGTCCGACCGCGATGCCGACGATCTGTCGTTCGAGACCTGGGTGCGCGATTTCGAGCGTGTCGTCGATGCCGCTTCCTTCCGACGTTTTTCGATCCTGGCAACCTGTCAGGGCGGACCGATCGCCATCGCGTATGCGGCCCGGCATCCTGAGCGGGTGAGCCGTCTCATCCTGTACGGCACCTACGCGCGGGGACGATTGCGCTGGGATGATCGGCCGAAGGAGATCGACAAGGCGCGGGTGCTGCTCGATCTCACGGGCCTCGGCTGGGGCCGGGAGAACCACGCCTTCCTGCAGGTCTGGGCCTCGCATTTTCAACCCGGCGGGACGCTCGAGCACTTGCGGTCCTGGAGCGACCAGCAGCGCGCGGCGACGTCGCCCGAGACGGCCGTCCGTCTGCTCCGGATCGGATGGAACGCGGACGTGCGACAAGCCGCCGCCAGGATCAAGTGTCCCGTTCTGATCGTGCATCCGGAGCGCGATGCGGTCGTGCCGATCGACGAAGGCCGTTTGATCGCGGGCCTCGTTCCCGATTGCCGCTTCGTCCAGCTCGATAGCGAAAATCACATGCCGCTCGCCGACGAGCCGGCGTGGTCGCGATTGCTCGACGAAATGCGGAGGTTTCTGGCCGAGCCCGAGCCCGCGCTCGCCCGCAAGGCACTGCCGCTCGATGAGCTCACTCCGCGCGAGCGCGCGATCCTCGAAGGAATCGCCCAGGGACTGGACAATGCAGAGATCGCAGCATCGCTCGGGCTGTCGGAAAAAACGGTCCGCAACCACGTCACCGGGTGTTCGACAAGATCTCCGTCGCGCACCGATACCAGGCTATCGTGCTCGCCCGCGACGCTGGCCTCGGGATGAACAGCAGCCTGACCGGCGCGCGCTGATCCGGGACATTGGTCCCTATTACGCCGCGCCGATTAATTGCTCCGCCGGGACCTTCGCCTCAAGACTACGGCAGTTGGCCCTTTTAGTCTCTTGCGCAAGGTCATGCAGGTGCATGCCCAAGCTGGAGGAAAGCGCCATGCCCAAATTCGTGATCGAACGGGAGCTCGCCGGAGCGGGAAAACTGCCGCGGCAGGAACTGCAGGCCATCTCGCAGAAATCGTGCGGCATCCTGCACAGCATGGGGCCGATGATTCAGTGGGTGCAGAGCTACGTCACCGATGACAAGATCTATTGCTTGTACCTGGCGCCCGACGAAGAGACCGTGCGAATGCACGCCCAACAGGGCGGCTTCCCGGCGAACACGGTCGCTCGCGTGCGGTCCGTGATCGATCCGACAACGGCTGAATGAGACGAACACGCGGTCGGCTGCGAGCGGCATGGCGACGAATTCGTGGCGCCGCTCGACGCCAAGGGCCACATCGACCCGACCGCTTGGTGCGCCCACCGCAGGCAGTGCTGTGTGCGGCGGTTCTCGGGCGACGAGGAAGAGCTCGGTCACCTCGTACACAAGCCTGGCGGCAAGGTGCACTCGCGCTGGGTGTTCGACTACGACGAGAGCGCCGAGGAGGACGGCCGGCTATCGCTTCGCCTCCCACTTCCGCCATGCCGGCACGCGTGTCCCCGGAAGCGTGATCCACCAAGGTCCACGTCGGGCGTCATTGTGCTAGAACGACGCTCCCGCTGTTCGCCGGGTCGTCGGAGACACCCCATGGCATTTTCCAGCTGGCGCGGCGTCGTCGGCATGATCAATCCGACCATGCGGCCGGGCGTGACCGAGGAGGTCGTGCGCCTGCTCCCCGAGGGGATCGGGCTCATTCCGCTGTTCCTCAACGTCCGTCGCGGTACGGAAGACGAATTCAAGCAGATGATGCCGCACTACGAGGCCAGCATCGCGCTGCTGGCCGAGCAGAGCTGCGACCTGATCCACCCGGTCGGCGCACCGCCGTTCATGGTGCAGGGGCGCAAGCGCGAAGCGACGATCGTTAAGGCGTGGGAGAAGAAGTACAAGACTCCGATCGTTACGGTGGCGCAGAACCACGTGAACGCCTTGCGCACGCTGAAAGCCAAGACCATCGTCGGCGCGACCTATTTTCCGCCGCGGCTCAATGCCATCTTTGCCCGGTATTTCAAGGATGCCGGCTTCACCGTTCGCGGCATGGACGGCCTCGACGTGCCGTTCGACAAGGTGCAGGAGCTCGCGAGCCACCGGGTCTATGCCCACATCAAGGCGAGCTTCCTCCGGCACAAGGGTGCCGACGCGATCTACATGCTGGGTTCGGGCTGGCGCACGCTGGATATCGTGGCGACCCTGGAGCAGGACCTCGGCGTGCCGGTGGTGCATCCGGTGACCGCGCGGGTGTGGGAGATGCAGAAGCGGCTGCACGTGCGCGAGCCGCGCCGCGGGTACGGGCATCTGCTCGAGGCCCTGCCGTGAGGAGCGGATGAGGATGCTGCGCAAGACCGTATCGGCCGCGCTGTGGTGCGGCCTGTGGCTCGCGGCGCCGGCGGGGGCGCAGACTGTCGAGCAATTCTACCGCGGCAAGACCATCACCCTGCTGGTCGGCACTTCGCCCGGCGGCATCAACGACATTTCCGCCCGCCTGGTGGCTCGCCATCTCGGCCGCCACATCCCCGGCAATCCGGGCTTCATCGTGCAGAACAATCCGGGCGCCGGCGGGCTCGTCACCGTCAACCGCATCTACAACACCGCCGAGAAGGACGGCACCGTGCTGGCCAAGATCGAGCGCGCAGTGCCGCAGCTGCAAATCCAGGGCGACCGCAACGCCAATTTCGACCCGCTCAAGCTCACCTGGCTCGGCAGCCTCTCGTCCTATGCGGACGATGCCTATCTCATGCTGGTCAATGCCGCCAATCCGGTGGCGAGCGTCGCCGCGCTGAGGCAGCCGGGTGTCTCGATCACGCTGGGGGCGGACAGCTCGGCCTCGAGCAACCTCATCTTCGCGCTGATCGCGAGGGAAATCCTCGGGCTCAATGTGAAGGTCGTGCGCGGCTATACGGGCGCGGCGCCGCTGTTCCTCGCCATGCAGCGCGGCGAGCTCGATGGCCAGATGGTGGGCTTCAGCTCGGTCCGCACCGGGCAGAAGGACCTGTGGAACCGGGGCGCATTCCGTGCCCTGATGCAGTTCGGACGCACGATGCGGCTGCCGGAGTTTTCCGAAATCCCGACCGGCCGCGAGCTGACCAGCGATCCGGCGGCGCTCGCCCTGATCGACTTTGCCGAACTGCCTTTCTTCATGGCGTTGCCGTTCGTGGCGCCGCCCGGTATCCCGGCCGACCGCGCGCAGGCGCTGCAGGCCGCCTTCATGGCGATGTGCCGGGACGCGGCCTTCCTGGACGAGGCCAGGAAGCTCGGATTCGATATGAGCCCGATCGACGGCGACGCGGTGCTGAAGCTGATCGCGGGCCTCGCCGCGACACCGAAAGACGTGGTCGCTCGATACGTCGCAATCGACAAGAACTAGCGGCGCGGGCGTAGAAGCGATCGTCTCTTCCCGCAAGAGCCTCCCCTCACTGCGACCCTTCCAGCCCCGCGGCCTTGATGACGGGGAGGAATTTGTCCATCTCCGCCTTGATGTAGCGCGCGAAATCTTCGGGGCTCTTGCTGCTCACCGCCTTTGAGCCCTGCCGGAAGATCGCCTCTTTCACGTCGGGCATGGCGAGCGCCTTCACCATGCCGGCGTGCAGCTTGGCGACGATCGCCGGCGGCGTGCCGGCCGGCGCGAGCAGCCCGCTCCAGCCGACCACCACCACGCTCGGATAGCCCGCCTCGGTCGGGGTCGGCGTGTTGGGGAACTGCTCATCCCGCTCGCGGCCGAACGTGGCGAGCAGAGTGAGCTTTCCGGTCTCCACGAAATCCGCCAGGCCGGCCGTGGTGGTGAACGCGAGCGGAATCTGCCCGGACAGGACGTCGGTGATCGCCGGCGTCTGTCCCCGGTAGGGCACGTGCGTCATCTCGATGTCGGCGGCGATCGACAGCAGCACGCCCATCAGGTGGGTCATGTTGCCGATCCCGAACGAGCCGTAGTTCACCTTTCCGGGCTGCTTCTTGGCCTGCTCGACCAGATCCTTGATCGACTTGATTCCCGATGCCGGATTGGCCACCGCACCCAGCGGGTTGGCCGTTGTCTGCGTAATCGGGGCGAAGTCGCGCAGCGGGTCGTAGGGCAGCTTCTTGAAGATGAAGGCGTTCGTCGTCACCGCGCTCACCGGCGCGTAGACCAGGGTGTAACCGTCGGGCGCCGCCTTGGCGACGGCGTCCGTGCCGACGATGGCGTTGGCACCCGGGCGATTCTCCACGACGCCCTGCTGCCCCCACAGCTCGCCCATCTTCTGCGCCAGCACGCGCGCCTGCAGGTCCACTCCGGAGCCCGCCGCTTGCGGCACGATGATGCGGATCGGGCGGTTGGGAAAGTCGTCGGCCGTCTGCGCCGCGGCGCCGGCGGCACCTGAGAGCAGCGCCACGCCCGTCAGCGCGGCACACAGCGTGCGTCGGTTCATAGGTCGTCCTCCCAGGCACCGTCTTGCACGGGCCAAGACCATAGCTCCTGGCTGCGCGCCGCATCGTAATTGCAATCCGAAGCCTCAGGCAACTCTACCCGGGCTCGCGCCGCAGATCGACCTGAACGAGTACGCTGCGGCACGATCCGGCCATGGGGGTGCGCAGCTTCTCCGGGCGTGAGCGCGGATTCTCTTTGCCGCGCATGGAGGCGTACGTTACTCTCCCCCGAGGCTGCGGACAGGTGGGAGCGGAAGATGAGAGCACCCAAATCCGATGGTCGCGGCAATTGCCGGAGCACGCGCGAACGCCTCGATCATGCGCCGGATGCGCGCGGAAAGACGAATCGTCCATCAGCATCAGTGGGGCGAGCGATGACTTCGAGCCTGGCTGCCGCGTTGGCCGGCTTCGCGATTCATCTCGCCGCGGCGGCCGAGCCGGGTCCCGTAAAGATTGCCGTCTTCGATTTCGAGCTCAATGATGCAAGCGCCGGCGGAGGCATCATCGCCCAGGACGCGATCGACTCCGAGAACCTCAGAGAATCGACCGAAGAGGCGCGCCGCATGCTGTCCGCCTCGGGCCGCTACAGCGTCGTCGAGACCGGCGGCGTGGTGGATGAAGTGGTGTCGGCAGGAGGCATCCAGCACTGCAAGGGATGCGACGGTCCACTCGCCAAGAAGCTTGGCGCAGATCAGTCCATGATCGGTGTCGTCACGAGAGTGAACCGGACCGAATACACGCTGCAGATTCTCGTCAGGGATGTCCAGACCGGCGCAGTCGTGTCGAACGACTTCACCGGGCTGAGGATGGGAGCGAACTACGCCTGGCCGCGCGGCGTCAAATGGCTGATGAACAACCGCATCCTGTCGGCGCAGCGCACGCCGTGAAGGCTGGCAACGCGCCGTCAGCCGCCAATCGGTTCAAATTCTCCCGCATGCACTATACACTATGCGCTCACGTCGGTTTCGCCTGACCGGACGAGGAGTGTCATGTCGAAAGCAATTCGAGCGGGATGCATGGCGGCGTGCGGCATCGCAACGCTGATCGTCGCAAACGCGGTGTGCTTTGCCCAGGGACCCACTGACAACCCGTACCGCCCTGTCAGGGGATTGGCGGATGGAGGCGGTCCAAGCATTCCGGGAGGTGAATGGGCGAGGCTTCCGGGCGGCCGGGAGATGGGACCACCGGCCTCGGTGCATGTCGACGTCGACGGAGAAAGCATCTGGGCCTTCATCCGATGCGACGAGACCAGCCCGGTGCCGGTGGCGCGGGGCGGCCGCTTCGGTATCGACTGCATGAATCCCGACGGTTCACTCAAGCCCCACGACACCATCTACAAGTTCGACCCGAAGGGTAACGTCGTCAAAAGCTTCGGCGCCGGGATGTTCATCTGGCCGCATGGGCTGCATGTGGACCGGGAGGGCAACGTATGGGCGACCGACTCGGGCGCCGATGCGGCCGTGGCATTGGCGGGCCGGACAGGGGCAAAGGCCGGACACATCGTCCGCAAGTTCAGCCCGGATGGGCAGGTGCTGATGACGCTCGGAGAGCCGGGAGTCGCCGGCAACGACGAGAATCATTTCAGGTCGCCGGCCGGCGTGGTGACGGCTCCCAACGGGGATATCTTCGTCGCCGACGGCCACAGCACGAACGACCGCATCGTGAAATATTCGAAGGACGGCAAGTTCATCAAGGCGTGGGGAAAGACCGGATATGCGCCGGGCGAGTTCCGGGTCCCGCACTGCATCGCCATGGACAAAAGAGGCCGGCTGTTCGTGTGCGACCGGTCGAATGCGCGGATCCAGATCTTCGACCAGGATGGGAATTTTCTCGCGCGATGGAACCAGTTCGGCATGCCGAGCGGCATCGCCTTCTCGGTCAACGATGAAGACCTGATCTATGTGTTCGAACTCGGAGTCGGACAATGCCGACAATCCCGGTTTCGAGCAGGGGATCAGGATCGGGGATGCGCTGAACGGCTGGGTGAGACACTTCATTTTGGACCAGGGCGGCAACCCCGGCACGCGAACCGGAAGCGGGCCGGAGTTCGGTACTGTCGACAAGTTCGGCAACGTGTTCGCGGGAGAGCCCAGGCCGCGCGTTCTGCGGAAATACGTCAAGGTCCGGTAGTCATGGCCGCGGGCCGGGACGAGTGCCGTCCTGGCCTGCGCGCCCATGCCGCAATCCACCGGACGGGACCATGAGGACCAGCATGCCGCTACGATCGCTCGCGCTCCTGTTTTGCACGCTGTTGTTCGCCACGCCCGCCGGCGCGGCGACCTGCGGCGGCGACTTCAACACCTTCCTGGCAGCCATGGGGCGCGAGGCTGCGGCGGCCGGCGTCTCGCGCGCGGTGATCGACAGCGCGTTCGCGGGCGTCACGCTCGACCCCGCGGTGCTGGCCTTCGACCGGCGCCAGCGCGGCACCTTCCGCAAGAGCTTCGAGGAATACGCCCGGACCCGCGTCATCCCGGCCCGCATCAACCGGGCCAAGGGGCTGATGCAGCGCCACGCCGCACTGCTCGGGCGCGTGGAGCGCCAGTTCGGCGTGCCGGCGACGCTGCTGATGGCAATCTGGACGCTGGAAAGCGACAACGGCACCGGCGACATGGGCAAGCTGCCGGTCGTCCGCACGATCGCCACCCTGGCGCATGATTGTCGGCGCACCGAGCTGTTCCAGCGCGAGCTCATCGCCGCCTTGCAGATCGTCCAGCGCGGCCATCTCCCGCTGCGCGACCTGGTCGGCGCCTATGCGGGCGAGCTCGGCCAGACCCAGTTCCTGCCGTCCTCCTACATCAAGTACGGGGTCGACTACGACGGCAACGGGCATATCGATCTGCGGCGCAGCGTGCCCGACGTGCTCGCCTCCACCGCCAATCTCCTGAAGGTCAACGGCTGGCGCGCCGGCGCCCCGTTCGGCGAAGGCACGGCGAATTTCGAGGTCATGCGCGAGTGGAACCGGTCGGTGGTGTACCGCAAGACCATGCATCTCTTCGCCGAGCGCCTTGCGGGGAACTGAGATTCGAGAATTGAGAACTCGAGCCTTGGGCTTGCCTTGGCCGAGGCCGCGAGATCGACGTCGCGGGAGCTGCGCCGGAGATCGAGCGGGACCGCGCCCGCTCGATCTCGGTGTCTGTGCGTTGCGGATCAGCTCCTTACGTCACATCCTGCACGAACCTCACGGCGCCATATCCGGCGAAAAAGCCGACGGTCAGAGCTCCGAGGCCGATCAGGATCGGAAAGAAACCGCCCTCGACGGCATCGAGCTCGGACTTCGTCATCAGGCGCATGTCGGCACCCATCATGTCCGGGAGAAAATGCGGCGCGGCCACGTCGATCGTGCTCATCGTCACAGCTCCTTGTGTTTGCGTTTGTGTTTGCGTTTGAGTGGGTCCTAACGCGCCTTGCGTCGAGCGACCGCGCTGCCCGGTTCAACTTGCAAGATAAGTACGACGAATGTCGTTCGCCGACCCGCTCGCCCGACAGGCAATTCAGCGGTCGAAGATCAGGCACGTCGTAGTGCCGTGGGCGAGCAGGCGTCCCTCCCGATCGGTGATCCGTCCTTCGGCCGTTCCGATGCGGCGACCGCGACTCAATACGACGCCCTCCGCCTTGATCGTGCCCGTTTCGGGCGTGATCGGCCGCACGAGCGAGATCTTGAACTCGAGGGTCGTCTGAGCGAGGCCCTTCTCCAGGGTCGATTGGATCGCAAGGCCCATGCAGGTGTCGAGCAGCGTGGCCGCGAAACCGCCGTGCACCGTGCCGGCGGGGTTGAGGTGCGTGCCGTTCGGCGTCGCGGTGACGACGACGCGCCCGCTCGCCGCCTCGGTCACGTCATAGCCCAGGGTCTGGGCGATCGTATTGAGCGGCAGCGTCCCATCGGCGAGCCCTTGGACAAACTCCAGGCCGCTCATCGCCTTTCGCCGCTCCGCGCTCACGGTCCCGTATGTCTTGCCGGTGCTACGGCTCGCCATAGAGTCCCCCATCTCGAGCTCGAGCGACGAGCGTGGTGTCAGCCCAATCCGGCCGTTGTAGGCGCAGGCGGTCTGTCAGCCACCCGCTTTCTGCCGGGGCTTGATCCACTTCGGGCATCATACAGCTTCCGGCACGGCGGCCTTGCGCATGCCGTCGCAGAATCGCTCCATGAGCTCCGGCTCGCCGTACAAATGGGTGTTCCGTACGAATGCGATCGAGAAGTCCGGCCGGTCGCGCACCACCTCGTCCAGGTAGCGGCGCGCTTCGTCGTGGCGTCCGAGCTGTCCGAGCGCGGCGATCAGGACGGCGTAGCGCGACCACTGGAAATTCGGCTGACCCAGCGCCTTGAGGGCGAAGCCGACGGTGCCTTCATAGTCGCCCAGAAAGTATCGAGCATCGGCGATCCGCACCAGAAAGGAGCCCATGTTGGGGTCGCGTGGGCTGAGCCGGATGGCCGATTCGAGGTGAGACACGGCATCGGCGGCTTTTCCCGAGAAGACCAACGCGGCACCGAGGCCGTAGTGGGCGAGCGCCAGGCTGGGGTTGAGCTCGAGCGCGGTGCCGAGCTCGGAAATGGCCGGCGGATATTCGCGTCGCAGGTAACGAATGCGTCCCAGCGTGCAGTGCGCGCCGGCGTCGTCGCCATCGAGCGTCACGGCATGGCGGGCCGGCCCGATCGCCTTGTCGCGATTGTCCTGGTTCGACTGGGCGAAGCCGTACACCACCTCGTAATAGTAGGCCTCGGCCTCCCCCGAATAGGCCGGCCCGAGCTCGGGATCGATTGTCGTCGCCTGGCGAAAGAGCCTGCGCGCCTCCACCAGATCCTCACGGGTACATCGATAGAGGTGGAACATGCCGCGCTGGTAGACGCTCCAGGCATCGAGGCTGTCGCGCGCTTTCACTCTTGCCCGCTCGCGCTCGGCGCGGCTCAGCTCCGGCTCGATCGCGCCGACGATGGTCTGCGTGATCTCATCCTGCACGGCAAAGATGTCGGACACCGCCCGATCGTAGCTGCGCGCCCAGACGGCGTTGCCGCCGCTCACTTCGATGAGCTGGCTGCTGATGCGAATGCGGTCTCCAGCGCGCCGCACGCTGCCGGCCAGCACGTAGCGCACGCCGAGCTCGCGTGCGATCTGTTGCGCGTCCATTCCCTTGTCCCGGTAGGCGAAGCTGGAATGACGCGCGATGACGAAAAACCAGCGAACCCTGGACAGCGCAGTGATGATCTCCTCGGCAATGCCGTCGATGAAATAGCGCTGGTCGGGGTCGCCGCTCAGGTTGGTGAAGGGAAGAACGGCGATCGACGGCCGGTCGGGGACAGTGAGCTGCACTTGCGGCTCCGCCGCTCCGACCGCGGCCTGTGGTTGATCGAGCAGCGGGCCGACGAAGCGAAAGCCCTTGCGCGCGCTGGTGCGGATGATCCTCTGTTGCTCGCCGCTGTCGCCGACCGCGCGGCGCACCGCATTGATGCGGCTGGTCAACGTCGATTCCGATACGATCCGTCCGCCCCACACCGAGGCGATGAGATCGTCCTTGCTGACGACGCGGTCGCGGTTATCGACGAGATAGACCAACAGGTCGAAGACCTGCGGTTCGAGCGGGATCAGCTCGCCGCCGCGCTTGAGCTCGCGGCGGTCCGTGTCGAGCGCGTAACTTTCGAACAGGACGAGCAAATTCGGCCTCGCGCGGATTCCAAGGGCAGGCGGACGGTGCCACCTCTGGACCGATAATCAAGCCCATGGCAAGGACAAATCAAGCTTCGCACAAGGCCTTTCGAGCCGTCAGACGCCATTCTGTCGGCGATGTCATATCTGCGCGACTTCAACGCAGCGGCTTTCTGGGCCGGCGTGACCGGATTCATCTGGTATGCCTTCGGCACGGTTCCGCTGTACATCGCGGTGTCGAGTTCAGCTCGGGCTCGCCCCCGATCAGTCGTCGAGCTGGATGTTCATCGTCTGGTTCAGCGGCGCGATCGCATCGACGGGCCTGAGCCTGTGCTACCGGCAACCCATTCCCATCACCTGGACCATTCCCGGCCTGGTCTACCTGGGCACCCTGGCCGGCCAGTACACCGTGGCCGAAATGGTCGGCGCCAATCTCGTTGCCGGCGTTCTCATCATTGCGCTCGGCCTGATCGGCGTCGGCGCGCGGATTATGGCCTGGCTGCCGCTACCGATCGTGATGGGCATGTTTGCCGGCAGCATCCTGGGTTACGTGACCAGGATGGTGAGCGCTGCGGTGTCGGACGTCGCCGTGGCGGGGATTGCCGTGCTGGCTTTCCTGGCCGGGCGTGCTGCGAAGAACGCACGAATTCCTCCGCTCGGTCTCGCCGCGATTGCCGGCGGAATCGCGGTCTACCTGACCGGCGCGTCGGCAAGCGTGCCGATCCGATGGGCGCTGCCCACCGTCGGCGTACCCGCGATCGCGTTCTCCATGTCGGCCTTCCTGGCGATCACGGTGCCGATGCTGATCCTGGCGATGGGCGTCGGCAACGTGCAGGGCATCGGATTCCTGATGGCGCAGGGCTACCGCGTGCCGATCAATCTCACGACCGTGGTCGTCGGTGCGAGCTCCGTGGTGAACGCCTTGTTCGGCGGGCATCCGGCCATCGTCGCCCGCACCGGCGTCGCGATTTTCGCGGCTCCCGATGCCGGGCCGCTGTCGGGCCGCTACTGGGCGAGCCTCGTCGCTGCCGGCCTCACCATCGTCCTCGCCGTCGCGGCCGCACCGGTGGTCTCTCTGATCAGCGTGCTGCCGCGCTCATATGTGTTCGCGCTGGCCGGTCTCGCGGTGCTGTCGGCCTTGCAGGATGCCTTCGAAAAGTCGTTCGCCGGAAGGCTGCGCTTCGCCGCGATGACTGCATTCGCCGTCGCGGCCACGCCCTTCTCGATCGCAGGCATCACGTCCGCGTTCTGGGCGATCGTGGCCGGACTGCTGGCAGCACTGGCTGTGGAGAGAGCGGAGATCCTCGGGTGCTGGCGAAGCAGTGCCGGCGCCAGAGCTATTGACGCGGCGTGCCAACCCGCCGAATGATTCCTCCTTCCGCGCCGATCGGCGGCGCCCTTCGATCAAGTCCAGGCGAGGTTCCCATGCGTTCCAACGATGGCTCGCGTACCGGCGGCGAAGTGCTGGTCGACCAGCTGGTCGCCCACGGCGTGCGGCACGTGTTCTGCGTGCCGGGCGAGAGCTACCTGGCGGCGCTCGATGCCTTCTACGACCGCGACGTCGCCATCACGGTGTGCCGCCAGGAAGCCGGCGCCGCCATCATGGCGGAGGCGATCGGCAAGGCGACCGGCCGGCCCGGCATCTGCTTCACCACGCGGGGCCCCGGCGCCACCAACGCGGCGCACGGCATCCACATCGCGCGCCAGGATTCGACGCCGCTCATCATGTTCGTCGGCCAGGTGGCGCGCGAGATGCGCGAGCGCGAGGCGTTCCAGGAGATCGATTTCCCCGCCGTGTTCGGCTCGATGACCAAGTGGGCGACCGAAATCAGCGATGCGGCGCGCATCCCGGAGATCGTCTCGCGCGCCTTCTACACGGCGACCAACGGGCGGCCCGGCCCGGTCGTCATCGGGCTGCCCGAGGACATGCTGACCGACCGCGTGGTGGTACCTGACGCGCCGCCGTTCGAGCCGGTCGAGACGTGGCCGGGGCTCAACGACATGGCGCGCCTGCAGAAGCTGATCTGGGCGGCCAAGCAGCCGGTGATGTTGCTCGGCGGCAGCCGCTGGTCGCAGGCCGCCTGCGACGCGGTCATGCGGTTCGCCGAGCGCTTCGCGCTCCCCGTCGCCACCGTGTTCCGCCGCGGCCATCTGTTCGATGCGCTGCATCCCTGCTACGCGGGCGACCTCGGCATCGGGCCCAATCCGAAGCTCATGGCCCGCATCAAGGGCGCCGACCTGGTGATCGCGGTGGGGACGCGGCTCGGCGAGATGGCGTCGCAGAGCTACACGCTGTTCGAGATCCCCGGGCCGCGCCAGACCTTCGTGCACGTGCATTCGTCGGCCGAGGAGCTCGGCCGCATCTATCGCCCGCACCTTGCGATCCACGCGGCGCCGACTGCGTTCGCGGCGGCGCTCGAAGGCCTGCAGCCGCCGAACGAGCTTCCGTGGCGTGAGGGAACGCGCGCCCTGCACGAAGATTGCCTCGCCTGGACCGAGACGCCGACCGAGCAGCCGGGCGCGGTCAATCTCGGCGAGGTGATGACGTGGCTGCGCGATCACCTCACGCCTGATGCCTTCCTGTGCAGCGGCGCCGGAAATTTCTCCGCCTGGATCCACCGCTACTACCGGTTCCGCCGCTTCGCCACCCATGTCGCGCCGACCTCGGGCTCGATGGGCTACGGCATGCCGGCGGCGGTGGCGATGAAGCGCCTCTACCCGGAGCGCACGGTGGTGTGCATCGCCGGCGACGGCGATTTCCTCATGAACGGGCAGGAATTCGCCACCGCCGTGCAGTACGAGCTGCCGCTCGTTGTCGTGCTCGCCGACAACAGCATCTACGGCACCATCCGCATGCATCAGGAGCGGGAATATCCCGGCCGCATCATCGCGACCGACCTGCGGAACCCCGACTTCGCGGCTTACGCGCGCGCCTTCGGGGGCTTCGGCGTGACGGTGGAGAAGACCGCCGATTTCGCCGCGGCCTACGCGGCGGCGGTCGCGTCGGCCAAGCCGGCGATCGTCCACCTGCGGATCGACCCGGAAGCGGTGACGCCGACCATGTCGCTCACCGCCATTCGCGAGAAGGCGCTGGCGGGGAAAGGTTGATTTGCGCCCGCGCGCAGGTCCCGCCCGCGGTCGGGCAGTCGGGGCTCGGTGCTCGCGGACAGCCGGTGTCCCCATCATTCCGGCCTGATGCCCGCGAACTTTGCCACCTTGGCCCACTTGTCGGTTTCTTCGGCGATGAGTTCTGCGAATCCGGCGGGCGAGGCAGGAACCGGCCGGCCGCCGAGCTCGAGGAGCCTGGCCTTGACCCTGGCGTCGGCGAGCGCGACGTTGATTTCCGCATTGAGCTTCTCAACGATTTCGGCCGGCGTGCTCTTGGGCGCGCCGATGCCTTGCAATGTGCTCGCCTCGAAGCCCGGTACGAAATCGCTGACGGTCGGGACGTTCAGCAGCGCCTCCGAGCGCATGGTCGTCGTCACCGCCAGCGGATGCAGCTTGCCCGCCCTGATGTGCCCGATCGACGATGGCATGATGCTGAACATCAGTTGGACCTGGCCGCCGATGAGGTCGGTCAGCGCGGGCGCCTCGCCGCGATAAGGCACGTGAACGACGTCGACTCCGGTCATCATCCTGAACAGCTCGCCAGCCACATGCGCCACGCTTCCGTTGCCTGCGGATGCCATGCTGACCTTGCCGGGATTGGCTCGGGCGTAGGCGATGAATTGAGGGACGGTCTTGGCCGGGAATGATGGCGGCACTGCCATGACGAGGGATACCCGGTTGATGCTCGCGACGGGTGCAATGTCGCTGATGAAGGTGAAATTGAGCTTTTCGTAGAGTGCCGGGTTGGTGACGTTTGCCGCCGTGACGAGAAGGAGCGTGTAACCGTCCGCGGGTGCGCGCACGACGGCCTCGGTGCCGACATTGCCTGCCGCCCCCACCCGGTTCTCGATGACGAATGGCTGGCCCAGCTGCTCCGACAGCTGTTGACCCAGCAGGCGCGCCAGGATGTCGGCCGTGCCGCCGGCGGCGAAGGGCACAATGATGCGCACCGCCCGCACCGGATAGGCTTGCGCCTTTGCGGTGTGCGAAAGGGCCGAAGACGCCGCAGCGCCGGCGGCCAGATACAGAGCCTGGCGACGCGAAAGGCTCATCGTTTTCACCATGCGTTCTCAGAGGCGCAGGCCGCGTGTAGAGGAGCCCATGCACACATTCATCGCCCGGCGAATCTGCCATCGCGGGAAGATTTGCCGCTACGGTCCGGCTCTCAACGCCGACGCCAATGCCAGAATCGGATAGCCCATTCGACCGAGTTGAGCCATAATATGATTGACGCAAAATTCATATGTGAATGCATATGGCAATGGATCTGCGGCATCTTCGCTACTTCGTCGCGGTCGCCGAGGAAGGCCATGTCACGCGAGCCGCGGAGCGGCTCGGCATGCAGCAGCCGCCGCTCAGTCAAGTCATCAAGGCGCTCGAACGCGAGCTCGATGTGCAGTTGTTTCGCCGCAAGCCGCGTGGCGTCGAGCTGACCGATGCGAGCCGCGCTCTCCTCGACGATACCCGCGCGGTTCTTGCTCATCTCGACCACGCTTTTGAAACCGCACGTCGCACGGCGCGCGGCGAGCAGGGCCGAATATCCGTTGCCTATTCCAGCTCCGCGGCGTTCCATCCCCTGGTGCCGCGCGTCATTCGCGAATTCCGCAAGGCGTTTCCGCTGGTATCGGTCACAGTAACGGAGGGCTTCCCCGACGATCTCATCGAGCGCATGCAGAGCGATCAGATCGATGCCGTTTTCATGGGGACCGCCATTGCCGATCCGGACGGCGTCGTCGTCGACACGTTGCTCAAGGAAGGCATGGTGGTCGCGCTGCCCAGCGGGCATGCGCTCGCCCGAAGCGGGGACGGTGGTCAGCCCCTTCCGTTGAAGAGCCTCGCGGGCGAAACATTCATCATGTTCGGGCGCCCGCACGGGGCGTTGACCATACAGAGCGGCGCCGTCGTCGCCGCATGCCAGGCGGCAGGTTTCAGCCCCCGCGTCGGCGAGGTCGTCCCTCACATCTCGTCGCGGCTGAACCTCGTTGCGGCCGGGCTCGGGATTGCCGTCGTTGCGGCCTCATTGCAGCGAATCAAGATCGAGGGCGTGGCCTATCGCCGTCTCAAGGGCGCAGAACAGCTCAAGGTTCCGCTGGAGCTCGTGTCTCGCCGCGGCGACCCCTCGGCGGTCGTGCGAGAGTTCCGGAAGTTGTCACGGCGGACGGCGAGGAATTTTCAACCGAATTAGGGAATGAACCGCGACGCGCTCGCACCAATGAGCCGATCTTGTTCACGCCCGGGCGCGCTGGTCCACGTTGGCGATGCGCGCCGGCACCCCGAACTCGGCACGGCACACTTCGGCAAGCGCGGCGACGCCGCTGCGGATCTCGTCGTGCGACGGGCTCGCGAAGCACAGCCGCATGCGGCTGCGCGCATGGGCCGCATCGGTCGACCATTCCGGGCCGGGGTTGATGGCGACGCCCGCCGCGAGCGCGGCCTGGTAGAGCCGCATCGTGTCGACCTGGTCGGGCAGCTTCACCCACAGGAAGATGCCGCCTTTCGGATCGTCGAACTCGGCGGCGGTGCCGAACTGCGCATTGAGGGCATCCATCAGCGTGTCGAGCTTGGCGCGCAGGCCGCGCCGGAGCTTCGGCACGTGCGTCTGGAAATGCGGCGCGCAGAATTCGGCGAGCACCATCTGCTCGAGCGCGCCCGAGCCGGCATCGGTCTTGAGCGCCAGCATGCGCGAAAGGATCTGCCACGGCGCGACGATGAAGCCGACGCGGAGCGCCGGCGCGATCGACTTGGAGAACGAGCCGATGTGGATCACGCCGCCGGTCTTGTCCATCGCGTAGAGCGCCGGCGGCCGCGCGTCGTCCCACACCAGGTCGGCATAGCAGTCGTCCTCGAAGACCGGCACGCCATATTGGTCCGCCAGCCGCAAGAGCTCGATGCGGCGCAGTTCGGGCATGATCGTGCCGGTCGGGTTCTGCACCGTCGGGATGGTGTAGATGTATTTCGGCCTGATATTGCGGCGCTTGAGATCGGCGAGCGCGGCGGCCAGCGCGTCCATGCGCATCCCGTCGCGATCGAGTGGGATACCCACCATCTCGACGCCGAGGCGCTTGAGCCGGTTGAGCGAGCCTTGATACGAATCCTGCTCGATGATCACGGTATCGCCGCACGCCAGCAGCGCGCCGTTGACGAGGTCGAGCGCCTGCAGCGAGCCGGACACGATCACGATGTCGTCGAAGGTGCAGGATAGTCCGGCGTCGCGTTTCAGCTTCGCGGCAAGGAATTCGCGCAGCGGCCGATAGCCCTGCGGGCCGCTGGTCAGCCCGTAGCTCGCGAGGTTGCGGCCCTCGCGCCTAAGCACCGCATCGGCCGCCGCGACCAGCCCATCGAGGGGAAGCTGCTCGGAATCGTTGTTGCCGCCGGTGAAATTGTATTTTGCCGCGCCCTTCCACTTGATCGCCGCCGGCGGCAGGCCGGCGGGCAGCAGCGGCGTGAAATCGAACGATGCGGCGGTCATGGCGTCTCCCTGTCCTTGGCTAGGGATAGCACAGGGAGCCGCCGTCGGTAGCCCGGATCGCATCCGGGCTACCGCGCCGTATGCCTCAATCGTCGATCGCCTGGTAGACCGCGGTCCAGAAGTCGCGCTGTACCCCGGACTCGAACAGACAAACACTATCCGGTCACTGTGGCTTCGTTTCGGCGACGGCCTTGAGGTTGGCGAGACCGACCTCGAAATCCTTTCCCACCATGCGGTCCATATTGATGAGGACGTGCATGATCTTCGCCATGTAGGGAACCGGACCGTGCATCGCCCAGGTGACGGTGGTGGAATCGCCCTTCGGCTCGAGCGTGAAATCGACCATGTTGTGGGCTTCGAACGGCTTGGTGAAATCGAGCTTGAGCGTGACTCTGGATGGCGGCGTCGTATCGGCGATCTCCATGCTTCCCGTGCCGACGTTCTTGTCCCCTTCCCATGCGTACACGGCGCCCTTGCCTTTCGCCGAGCCGCTGTAGGTTCGCTTCATGGCAGGATCCTTGCCCTCATAGGGCGACCAGGTACCCCATGTGCGGAAATCCTCGAGAAGCGGGAAGACGCGCTCGGGTGGCGCCTGGATGGTCGTCGTGCGCTGCACACGAAACGTGTCGGGCTTGGTCGCCGCATAGGCCAAGACTCCGCCGATGACGACCACGAGCAGCGCGACGACGATCAGAGCGATGGTCTTGATCATGGATGTCTCCCGGTTTGCGATTGGACGTTCAGCAGTAGGACGGACAGGCCGCCGTCAACGGCGTTGCGGGTCTTGTCCCGGTGGCAGGCGCCGACGTCATGATCCACGGCAGCGCCGACGGCTCCAAATTCAGTTGATCGCGCAGGCGCGTCAGGTCCTCGACCAGCGCCATGCGGGCAGCCACCCAATCGGTTCGTGCGACGTGTGCGGACTGTTCCATCTCGCTTCTCCTCATCGTTGACCCGTGTCTGCTCTTGGCGGCAGGGAGCGCCGTGTAGCGGCACATCCCAAGGACGAGCGAGGAGGCGAGGATTCGACACGGCGGCGAATTTTTTTCAGCCGCAGCCCGGGGCGGCCGGCGCCGGGCCGGAAGACGATCAGGCCGAAGCCTTCTTGTCCCGGCGCGGCGCGCTGTCCTTCATCAGGCGGTCGAGGTGCAGCCTGATATGCGCGGCTTCCGCCGGCGTATTGGCGAGTGCGATCGCCCGGTCGAAGGTTACGCGCGCTTCTTCGGTGCGGCCGAGCTGCATGAGCAGCGCGCCCTTGAGCCCGAAGAAGTGGAAATAGCCGGCGAGAGGCTGGCCGAGCGGCTCGATCATCTCGAGCGCCGCCGCCGGGCCGCGTACCTTGGAGACCGCAACCGCCCGATTGAGCGATACGACCGGAGACGGCTGCAGCCGCTCGAGCAGAGCGTAGTGCTGATCGATCTCGGCCCAGTCGGTGTCCTCCGCGCGCGCCGCATGGGCATGGACGCCGGCGATCGCCGCCTGCACCTGGTAGGGGCCCGGCCGCCGATGCCGCAGCGCCTTCTCCAGCAGCGCATGGCCTTCGGCGATCATGTCGCGGTTCCATCGCGTGCGATCCTGCTCCTCCAAGAGCACGATCGCGCCTTCGGCGTCGAGCCGGGCGCCCGTGCGCGCGTGCTGCAGCAGCAGCAAGGCGGTCAGGCCCATGATCTCGGGCTCGCTCTGGAACAGCCGCAGCAACAACCGCGCCAGGCGGATCGCCTCCTCGCACAGGGCGACGCGGATATGGGCGGTCCCGCCGCTCGCCGAATAGCCTTCATTGAAGATGAGGTAGATCATGGCGGCGACCGCGCCCACCCGCTCGGAGCGCTCCACCGCGCCCGGCGTCTCGAACGGGACGTCGGCGGAAGCGACATGGCGCTTCGCCCGGGTGATCCGCTGCTCCATGGCGCTCTCGCTCACCAGGAAGGCGCGGGCGATCTCGGCGACGGAGAGGCCGGAGACGATGCGCAGCGCCAGCGCGATCTGCTGGGTCGCGGGCAGGCCGGGGTGGCAGCAGATGAACAGGAGCCGCAGCACGTCGTCGCGGTAGTGCGAGCTGTCGAGCCGCTCGGCGAGGTCGGTCTCGGCATCGTCCAGGTCGGATATGACATCGTCCGGCGGCAGCGCCTGGCTCTTGCTGCTGCGGCGCACGTCGTCGAGGGCGACGTTGCGCCCGACCAGGATGAGCCAGGCGGCCGGATCGCGCGGCGGGCCGTTCTGCGGCCACGTCCTGAGCGCGCGCAGGCAGGCCTCCTGGAACGCCTCCTCGGCGCGGTCGAGGTCGCGGAAATAGCGCAGCAGCGCGGCGACCGCCTGGGGACGCGCGGAGGTCAGCGCCGCATCGATCCAGGCCATGTCGGTCATGTGCCGGCGGCTCCCGGCAGGAACAGCTTGAGCGGCCTGATCTCGAACGCGCCGGTCTCGTCGCGCCCGATCTGCCGCGCCAAGTCGATCGCCTCGTCGAGGCTCCGGCAGTCGACGATGTAGAAGCCGAGCAACTGCTCCTTGGTCTCGGCGAACGGCCCGTCGATGACCAGCGGCTCGCGTCCCGAGCGCACCGTGGTCGCCGCCGTGGTCGGCATCAGGCGCACCGCCGGACCGAGCTTGCCGTTCGCCCGCAGCTTGTCGGTCACCACCGCGCGCTTGGCGAGAACGGCGTCGTCCTGCTGCTTCGTCCAGGCGTTGACCTCGGCCTCGTCGTGGTAGCAGAGCAGCGCGTAAAGCATGGATTCTCACCTCTTCCCTTGAGCCAAGGACGAACGGGCCTGCGGGATCCCGACAGGCCCGGTGAAAAAGAATGCAATTCGGGTGCTTGTGTGTCGGGCCCAGGCTATTTCAGTCGCTCTGCCGCCTCGCGGACGAGGCTGAGATCGGCGAATTTCGGAATGTCGATCGGCCCCTTGAGGAAGCCAAGCTCGCGCTGGACCTCGATGTTTGATTGCAGCGCCGCCAGATCGGGAATGAGGTCGCGGCTGCGCGCATATTCCTTGTTCGTGAACAGCCAGCCGGCGAAGCGCTCCGGCGGCTGCTTGGTGATGCGGGCGGCGATCTGCACGGCTTCGTTGTGATTGGCCGGATCGAGGTACCAACGGACCACCCGCAGCGCGTCTTCCATGAAATCCATCAGGGCGGCGCGGTTCTTCTCCAGGAACCCCTTGCGCACGACCCATACGATCATCTGCGTGGTGCCGATCGCCTCCTTCTGGGTGAACAAGAGTCGTGCAATCTGCTTGAGCTCGGGATCGAACGCGAAGGGCGCAACGAGCGTGGCGAGATCAGCCTTTTTCTGCGTCAGCATCGCCTTCATGGTGGGGAACGGCGCCTCGACCACCGTGAAGTCGCGCTTGTCCTCGAGGCCGTGCTTGCGCAGCATCGCCCGCATGGCGATGTCGACCGCGCTGCCGGCGACGTTGGTGGCGACGATCTTGCCCTTGAGGTCGGTAACCTTCTGGATCGGGCTGTCCTTGAGGACGTAGAACTGGTTCGAGTAGCCGTCGCCTGCACCGTCGCGGAACTGGTCGGCGACGATCCGCAGATCATCGAGGCCGGCGTTCTGGATCGCGATTCCGAGCGACGAAAAGGCGAGGTTGCCGAGCTCGACCTCGTTGTTGGCCATCGCGGTGATCACCGCCGGCGTGCCGGCATAGCGCACCGGCTCGTACACATAGGACTTGCCGTGATGCCGCATGAGATCGGGCTTCTCCGGCAGGAGCGGCGCCCAATCGGACGGCGAGACGATCCAGCTGGCACGGATCTTGAGCGGCTCGGCGCCGTGCGCAGGCGGTGCGACCAGTGCCGCAGCGAAAGCCAAGGCCGGAATCAGTCGCCACCAAGCCATCGCATCCTCCCCTTGGTCATTGCGGCAGGCGAAGCGCCGACGCCTGCCTTGCATTGCGGTCACATCGTCCCTGCCTTTGGCCGCGATGTCGAGGCCCTTCGGGTGATCGCAAGGCGACTTGCGAGAGTTGGTGAATCGTGGTTCATGACTTTGTCGATCCGGATTGTGCGATGGCCTATCGCCGCACCGAAAAGGTCGCGCGCCGTCTGGCGGCGCGCCATGATGCGATCATCGCCGCCGCGCGGGACATCGCCGCCGAATCCGGCATGGCGGCGGTGCAGATTGCGCCGGTGGCGGCGCGCGCCGGCATCGCGGCCGGAACCGTCTATCGCTATTTTCCGTCCAAGACCGAAATGGTCGCAGCGCTCGTTGCCGCCGTGGCGGAGCGCGAGATTGCCGCCGTGCGGCGCGCTGCCGATGCGGCGCCCGGTCCGCTGTCGGCGCTCGCTGCGGCCATCGCGACCTTTGCGGCGCGGACCCTGGCACACCGGCGCCTGTCCTGGGCGGTGCTCGCCGAGCCGGTCGATCCGGAGGTCGGCCCGGTGCGGATCGCCTATCGCAAGACCTTCGTGGCCGAGATCGAGGCGCGCCTCGCCGCCGCCATCGCGGCGCACCACATGCCTCAGCAGGACGTAGCCTTGGCGGCTCCTGCGGTCGTGGGTGCGTTGATCGAAGGGCTGATCGGGCCGCTCGCCCCGGAAATCCTCGAGGATCCCGCAAAGGCGCGCGATGCCGCCCAGGTCCTTACCTTGCTGGCGCTGCGGGGGGTCGGCGTGGTCGATGCGCTGGCGCGCGGGCTGGTCGTCCAGACGCCGCTGCCGCGGCCGGACCCACCGGCAGAATAATCCCGTCGCACACTTGAGGCAGATCAAGGACGGAATTGGTTGCGTATGCAACTAATGGATCCTCGCCGGCCCGCATGACGCGCTGCAGGAGGTTGTCATGTTCAACTTCGATCGGATCGACCGTCAGATGAAGAACTTCCACGGCATGGTCGACCGGCTCGGCATCGATCCCGTCGATCTCGCCACCGACAGCCTGGGCTATCGCCTGACGTCCGCGTTGCGCCGCTGCGCCGCCTGCGACGCCACCGAAACGTGCCGTGCGTGGCTCGAGCAGGCAGGGGACAGAACTGCGAAGGCCCCGCCGTTCTGCCCCAACGCCGATATCTTCGCGCGTGCCCGCCGCAAGCCGGTCGGTGCTTAGCGCGTTGATGCGCCGATGACGCGTTCCATCGCCGCCCTCACTGCAGCGTGGCGTCGGCGATCCAGTCGGTGACGGCGCGCAGGGCGTCGGTGCGCGTGTCGGTGTTGGCCTGCGCCTGATCGAACACCGCGAGCTGGGCGTCGGCCGAAGTGCCCGTGCCGACAATCGTGCGGCAATGCAGGAGCGCGTCGAGGCAGCCGAGCGCCTCGGCGTCCTCGTGCACCGCGCCGATCACCTGCTCGAGCATGTCGCCGACCGAGATCGCGCCGGTTCCAGCGATGTCGACGAAGCTGCCGCGCACGCCGTAGCGCTGCGCGCGCCACTTGTTCTCGACCACGATCGCACGCTCGACCGCGCCGAGGTCCCAGTTGCGCCACGGGTTGCGCGTGAGCTCGCGCGCGATGACCCGGTAGAGCGCCGCGATGGCGAGCGAATCGTCGATCCGCGTGCACGAATTGGGTGCGCGCAGCTCGAGCGTCGGATGCTTGAGCGAGGGCCGTACCGCCCACCAGATGTAGCTCGAGTCCTCCATGACGCCGGCGCGCACCAGCGCCGCCACGTAGGCGTCGAACTCCTCGCGCCGGCGGAACAGCTCCGGCAGCCCGGTGCGCGGGAGCTCGTCATAGGCGGCGAGCCGGTAGCCCTTGAGCCCGGTCGGACGCGCCTGCCAGAACGGCGAGGAGGTGGCGAGCGCCATGAACAGCGGGATATAGGGCAGCATGCGGCACATCACGTCGACGCGGTCGTCGGGATCGGGCAGCTCCACGTGCACGTGCAGGCCGCACAGCATGTTGCGGTGCCCGATCATCTGCAGGTCGTCCATCACCGCGTCGTAGCGCTCCTTCGGTGTCTGCTGCGACCGCTTCCAGAACGCCGTCGGATGGGTGCCGGCGGCGAAGATGGCGAGGCCGTGCTCGGCCGCGATCGCCGCCACGGTGTGGCGAAGGAAGCGCAGTTCGGCGCGCGCCTCCTGCATGCTGGTATGGGGAACCGTCGCCGCTTCGATCTGCGACTGCAGGAATTCGCCGCGGATGCGGCCACCGGTCGCTTCCTGCGCCTGCGCCAGGAAGGCTTGCGGCATCTCGCGCGCGACCGACTTCGTCTCGGCATCGACGAGAAAATACTCCTCCTCAATCCCGAATCTGTATGCGTGGGGCATCTGGCACCTGAAATTCATGTTCAAACAAGCCCTTGGGCGCGGGGCGCGTACCAACGCGATCGGACCCGCAAAGTTCCTGGCATGCCAAGGGTCAGCGCCAGTCGCCCAGCACCGCCCCGGCGAGCGCCAGGGCGGCAACCGCCGCCGTATCGGCGCGCAGGATGCGCGGGCCGAGCGCGAGCCGCACGACGCGCGGGAGCTTCATCAGCAAATCGCGTTCCTCGGCGGCAAATCCGCCCTCCGGGCCGACCAGGACCGCGACCGGCGCCTGGTCGCGCGAGCGCGTCTGCGCGAGCGCCGCGACCGGATCCTTGATCTCGGCGTCCTCGTCGCAGAAGACGAGGAGGCGCGAGGGGTCGAGCGCCGCAACGGCGGCCGGCAACGTCGCCGGCTCGCCGATCTCCGCGACGGTGAGGATGCCGCACTGTTCCGCCGCCTCGATGGCGTTCGCGCGCATGCGTTTGAGATTGACCCGCTCAGCCTGGGTATGGCGGGTGAGCACCGGCTGCAGGCGCGTGGCGCCCATCTCGACCGCCTTCTGCACCATGTAATCGAGCCGCGCATGCTTGAGCGGAGCGAACCAGTAGTGCAGATCCCAGGGGCGCGTCTGCGCCCGCGTCTGCTCGCCGACGACGAGGGCGAACCGGTGCCTGGCCGTAGCCGCAAGCGTCGCCTTCCACTCGCCGTCGCGGCCGTTGAAGGTGAGGACGCCCCCACCGGCGGGGAGTCGCAACACGTTGGCGAGATAGTTCGCCTGCTCCCGGTCGAGCGCAATGGGCGCGCCGCGTGCGAGCGGCGCTTCAACGAAAAGCCGGGGGGTGCGGAAATCGTAACGCGGCATTAACCATCCCAATGGCGTTTTCGTGGGTACGACCAGTGCATGGCGTCTCCGATTCCCGCGCGTGGCGATTCGCCGGGCCGGACCATGCGCCGGCTCGGGAAATCTACCGCACGGGCCGATTCCGGCGGAATCCGCCTGTCGGGACCGCCGCCAAGGCGATTTGCCGCCTTGCGGCCGAAATCGTGAGGTTGTTTAACACTTGGGAACTGGCCTCTGGCCGCAGGGACCTTAGAGTAGAAGGGGAATAGCATGACCTTGCGCTGCCTTGCCGCACTTGCTGGGCTATTCGGGTTTGCGCTCACCGGACCGGTGGCAGCGCAGGTTCCCATGATGGGACCGCTGCCGTCGTTCGATTCGGCTCCGGCCGCCCCGCCGCCGGGCGCCGCCCCACCCCCCATGATGGCTCCCCCGCCCGGGGCAGGACCTGGCCCTGGGGGAGGTCAGGAACCGCCTTGCATGCGCGATTTCCTTCCCCTGAAGGAGGAGGCGCAAAAGCGCGGGGGCCTGATCCAGGCGGCCGCGAACCGCAAGGCGGCGCGCCAGGAGGTCTGCCAGCTGTTCAAGAATTTCGAAGCCTCAGAAGCCAAGGTCGTCAAGTACGTGACCACCAATCAGGCCCAGTGCCACATTCCGCCTGAAGCCGTCTCCCAGATGAAGGCCAACCACGATCGGACGGTCAAGACCCGCACCCAGGTCTGCGCCAGCGGCCCGATGGGGGCGGCGCCCGGTACGCCGCCACCCGGCCCCAAGCTGAGCGACGAACTGGGCGTGCGGGGCGTCGCCGGACCAGGCACCGGCGGCTCCGCCGGCAGCGGGACCTTCAACACGCTGACCGGTAACGCCCTCGCCCGATGAGCGACGCCGCCCGGCCCGTCGCCGATTCGACCGGAAACTGGGTCGATCGCGCCGCGCCGGTTGGTGTCCGTCCCTACCTGCGGCTGGCGCGCCTCGACCGGCCGATCGGCTCCTGGCTCCTCTTGATGCCGTGCTGGTGGTCCGCCGGACTGGCGGCGGTGCACGCCCGCGAGGCGGGGCCAAATCCTTGGCACGTTCTGTTGTTTTTCATCGGGGCCTTCGCGATGCGCGGGGCCGGTTGCACCTGGAACGACATTGTCGATCGCGACATCGACGCGCGGGTCGAGCGCACGCGCTCGCGCCCGATCCCGTCCGGCCAGGTGACCGTCGTCCAGGCGGCGGCCTTTCTGGTGGTGCAGGCGCTCGTCGGCCTCGCGGTGCTGCTGCAGTTCAACCGCTTCACGGTGTGGCTCGGGATCGCCTCGCTGGCCGTCGTCGTGGTGTATCCGTTCATGAAGCGGATCACCTACTGGCCGCAGATCGTGCTCGGCCTCGCCTTCTCCTGGGGCGCGCTGATGGGGTGGCCGGCGCTGCTGGGCCGGCTCGACTTGCCTGCCCTCGTGCTCTACGCCGGCGCGATCGCCTGGGTCATCGGCTACGACACCATCTACGCCCACCAGGATCGCGAAGACGATGCGCTGATCGGCTTGAAGTCGACCGCTCTCCTGTTCGGCCCGCGCACCGGGCCGATACTTTCGGCGTTCTACGGTGCCGCCGTGGTGCTGATCGGGATCGCCGGGTTCTTGGCCGGCGCCGGCGCGATCTTTGCCGCCACGCTGTTGGCGTTCGCCGCGCACCTTGCCTGGCAGATCGTTCGGCTCGACATCGACGATCCGGATCTGTGCCTAGTGCTGTTCAAGTCGAACCGCGATGCCGGCCTGATCCTGTTCGCCGGCCTGATCGCCGACGCAGCGCTGCGCTATTGGATGAATGGCTGAAGCAGCTGCGCTTCAATTGCGCGCGATGATCTCGCGCTCGCCGCGGTGCATCGCCGTGCTGCCGGCGAGCCGCTTGGGCTGCCGCCGCATCAGGATCGAAGGCCGGCGCGCCTTGACGGCGTTGCGCCGCCGCCGCCGTGGCGCCGGTTGCGCAACGCGCATGCTGCCGATCTGACAGAATGGCGCGCGCAGCGTTCCATCGAGCTCGGCAACGAGCAGCGGCAGCTTGAGCACGCGCCCCCACAGCTCCCATTCGGCCACGACGTCGTCGCCCTCGGGTGCCGCGTAGAGCGGCACCGACAGGGCGTGATCGCGATGCTCGAGCCAGATGGTGACGAGGTCGCCGGCACCGCCCTCGGACGGCACCAGCCTGAGCGCGACGCCCAGGAACGCCGTGACCCGAAGGTTGAGGCGCATGTGCATGCCGCGGACCGCGCGTCGCAGCACCACATGCTCGCCGGTAAGCTCGACCTGACGCTGCCGCTCGTCCGCTCCGGCATCGCATGCCGTGAAGCGGACCGGCAGTGCGAGCGGGTCGAGCCGCTCGTTGCGGCTCGACCCGACGAGCTTGGCCCCGCCGAGCACCATTTTGACGCCTCTAGCTCCCGACCGGGTCTGCTGCCCGGCTGTTGACGCGATCATGCCGTCAAACGCGTCGGAATCCGCTTAATATCCCTGGTTAACCGGGCGTAGCGGCGGCCCTTTGCGATTCAGCGTTGACGGAGTCTTGCCGCGCTCGGGCGAATTGTTCCCTTGCCACGCTCCTGCCGCCCCCTTACATCCGTCGTGCAATGACCTCCCTGCTCGACCAATCCGCCCTGACCACGCTGGCCGAACGGCTGGTCGAAGCTGCGCGCGCGGCCGGTGCCGATGCCGCTGACGCCGTTGCGCTGCGCTCGGTCTCGCTCGGCGTCGACGCGCGCGACGGTCGGGTGGAGGAGACCGAGCGCTCGGAAAGCGACGATGTCGGCTTGCGCGTCCTGGTCGGTCGCCGGCAGGCGGTCGTCTCCACCAACGACATCAGGGGTGACGGGGCAACGACGCTCGCCGAGCGCGCGGTCGCCATGGCGCGCGTCGCCCCGGAAGATCCGTATGCGGGCCTTGCCGAGCGCGACCAGCTCACGCGCCAGATTCCCGATCTCGATCTGCTCGATCCCGACATGCCCTCGGTTGCCCATCTCGAAGAGCTTGCGCTCGCCGCCGAAGCGGCGGCGCTCGCGGTGCCCGGGGTGACGAAGTCGAGCGGCGCCTCCGCATCGGCCGGGATCGGCGGCATGGTGCTGGTGACGAGCCACGGGTTTCACGGCGCGTATCTCGGCTCGCGTCACAGCCTCTCGATGATGGCGATCGCCGGCCAAGGGCTGGAGATGGAGCGCGACTACGAGTTCTCCTCCGCGTTGCACGCGCGCGATCTCGACGATGCCGCGAAGGTCGGCCGTATGGCCGGCGAGCGCGCCGTCAAGCGTCTCAAGCCGCGCAAGACCGAGACCCGCAAGGTACCGATCGTGTTTGATCCGCGCGTCTCCGGCGGATTGATCGGGCATCTCGCCGGCGCGATCAATGGCAGCGCCATTGCGCGCAAGACAAGCTTCCTCAGGGACCGGATGGGCGAGCAGCTGTTCGCGCCGGGCATTCGCATCGTCGACGATCCGCTGCGGCCGCGCGGCCTGCGCTCACGCCCGTTCGACGCGGAGGGCGTCGCCGGGCGCGCGCTCGCCGTGGTCGAGGACGGACGGCTGGTGTCGTGGTTCCTCGATTCGGCGACCGCGCGTGAGCTCGGCCTTGAGACCACCGGCCACGCACAACGCGGCGTCTCCTCGGCGCCCTCGCCCGGCGCCACCAATCTGCATCTCGAACCCGGCCCGGCGACGCCCGATGCGCTGATCGGCGACATCGAGCAGGGATTCTATGTCGCCGACCTGATCGGCGTCGGCGTGAACATGGTGACCGGCGATTACAGCCGCGGCGCCGCCGGCTTCTGGATCGAGAACGGCAAGCTCACCTATCCGGTCAGCGAAGTGACGATCGCCGGCCACCTGACCGACATGTTCCGCACCCTGACGCCGGCCAACGACCTGACGTTCCGCTTCGGCACCAACGCGCCGACCGTGCGCGTGGAAGGGCTCACCGTTGCGGGTCATTGAAGCCGACGTCGCGCCCGAAGCCCACGCCGATCTTCTGGTTCGGGCGGTGCGCGAGGCGGGCGCGCTCGCGCTGTCGATGTTCGGCGCGCCGGTGAAGAACTGGATCAAGGGGAAGAGCTCTCCGGTCTGCGAGGCCGACATCGCAGCGGACCGCCTGCTGCGCGAGCGCCTCACCGGCGCCATGCCGTCCTACGGCTGGCTGTCGGAGGAAAGCATCGATGCGCCGGAGCGCCTCGCGGCGCGCCGCGTGTGGATCGTGGATCCGATCGACGGCACCCGCGGCTTCCTCGCCGGCTACACCGATTGGGCGGTCTCGGCGGCCCTGGTCGAGGATGGGCGGCCGGTGACGGCGGTGCTGTTCGCGCCGGCGACCGACGAACTGTTCCTGGCGGTCAAAGGCAAGGGCGCGACGTGCAACGGAGCCCCGATCCAGGCGAGCCCGGGCGAGCGCCTCGACGGTACGCGTCTCGCCGGACCGCAGCGCCGTCTCGAGCGGCTGGCCGCAGCGGTACCGGGTATTACGATGGTGCCGAAAATCCACTCGCTTGCCTTGCGAATTGCGCGGGTCGCGGCGGGGACGATCGACGCCGCCCTGGCTGGTCCGAACAGCCACGACTGGGACCTTGCGGCGGCCGACCTTTTGGTGCACGAAGCCGGCGGTGCATTGACCGCTCCGGATGGCCGGCCGCCGCTCTACAATCGGCCCGTTCCGGTGCACGGGGTGCTGATCGCGGCCGGCGCGGCCCGCCATGCGGCCATGCTGGCGCTGGTGCGCGATCGCGGGGCTGATTTCGTCTGATCGGCTGGTCATGCCGTCGCTGAGCGCAGGATGACTCATGGCGAAGAGTGCCAAAAAGCAATTGCTGCATCTCGTGTTCGGCGGCGAGCTTGCGCGCCTCGACGACATCGAATTCAAGAATCTCGACAAGCTCGACATCGTCGGCATCTTCCCGAATTACGCGACTGCCTACGCGGCCTGGAAGGCGAAGGCGCAGCAGACGGTCGACAATGCGCAGCTGCGCTATTTCATCGTTCATCTGCACCGCCTGCTCGATCCCGACCACGTCGGGCCGTCGCGCTAGCCTTCGGTAGAACCGGACGCGCCAGGATGGCTTGGCTCAAGCAGCTGACGCGCGCCCCTTTCGTTCAGCACGCCGCCGGCGTGACCGCCGCGCAGTATCTGCGCCTCGTGTGGCACACGAGCCGCTTCGTGATGGAGCCGTCCGACATCTATGAGCGGATCGAGCCCGAGCTGCCGGTGATCTTCGCCTTCTGGCACGGACAGCACTTCCTCACGCCGTTTGCCAAGCCCGCCCGCTATCCTGCCAAGGTGCTGATCTCGCGCCATCGCGACGGCGAGATCAACGCGATCGCCACCGCCCGCTTGGGCGTGGACGCGATCCGCGGCTCCGGCGATCACGCGCGCCGGTT
Organism: uncultured Alphaproteobacteria bacterium; assembly: GCA_963777755.1. Taxonomy (GTDB): domain Bacteria; phylum Pseudomonadota; class Alphaproteobacteria; order Rhizobiales; family Xanthobacteraceae; genus DATFWC01. The sequence goes on along the minus strand of CAVZSC010000027.1, from coordinate 498,622 downwards.
CGACCGCAAGGGCGGGGTGACGGCGTTCCGGAGCATGTTGACGGCGCTCGAAGACAATTGGAGCATGGCGCTTACCGCCGACATTCCCAAAGTGTCGCGCGTCGCCGGTGTTGGTATCGTGAAGCTCGCTCAGCTGTCCGGACGACCCATTTATCCGGTTGCGGTCGCGACCAGCCGGCGGATCACCCTTGCCAGCTGGGACCGCACTGCCATCAACTTGCCGTTTAGCCGCGGCGCCATCGTGGCCGGGCCGCCGATTCGGGTTCCCGCCGATGTCGCGGCCGACGAATTGGAACGCGCACGCCTGACGGTGGAGACGAGCCTCAATGAGGCGACCGAGCGCGCCTACGCGATTGTCGATCGCCGGAGCCGCGACGATGGCTAAGCGCCTGCCGGTGACGCTACAGGCGTACCGGCGGCTGGCCGCCGTCGCGACGCCGCTGACCCCGCTGCTGCTCGGCCACCGCGCCCGCCGCGGACGGGAGGATCCCGGACGCATGGGCGAGCGACGGGGCGAAAGCTCGGCTCCGCGGCCGCATGGACCGCTGGTCTGGGCGCACGGTGCCAGCGTCGGGGAGATGATGGCGGTCATCCCACTGATCGACCGCATTCGCGCGCGCGGCTTCAACGTGCTCGTCACGTCCGGAACGGTGACGTCGGCTGAGCTCGCCCAGCGGCGCCTGCCCGCCGGGACGATCCACCAGTTCGTTCCGCTCGACGCGCCGCGGTACATCCAACGCTTCCTCGACCATTGGCGGCCCGGCCTCGCGCTCATCGCCGAATCCGACCTGTGGCCGAACATGATTGTGCAGACCGCGACGCGCGGCATCCCGCTGGTGCTCGTCAATGGCCGCCTGTCGCAGCGCTCGTTCACCCGCTGGGGCAAGGCGCCCCGGACGATCGCCGCCCTGCTCGAGCGGTTCGATCTCTGTCTCGCCCAGTCCACCCATGATGCCGAGCGCTATGCCGAGCTGGGCGCGCCGCGCGTGAGCATGACGGGCAATCTCAAGCTGGACGTGCCGGCGCCGCCGGCCGATGCCGCCAATCTGGCGGCGATCCAGGACATCGTCGACGGACGCCCGATCATCGTCGCCGCCTCCACCCATCCGGGCGAGGAATCGGCCGTGATCGATGCTCATCTGCGCTTGCGGGAGAGCTTTGCGGGTCTGTTGACGATCGTGGCTCCCCGCCATCCCGAGCGCGGCTCCGGCATTCTCAACATCGCGGACGCGGCCGGGCTTCCCGCTGCCGTGCGCTCGCTCGGCGAATTGCCCGACTACGGTACCGAGATCTACATCGCCGACACGATCGGCGAGCTCGGCCTGATGTATCGGCTCACCCCGATCGTGTTCATGGGCGGCTCGCTGGTGCGCCACGGCGGGCAGAACCCGATCGAGGCGGCGAAGCTCGGCGCCGCGATCCTGCACGGGCCGCACGTGTGGAATTTCGCCGACATCTATTCGGCGCTCGACGCCGCGCGCGGCGCCGAGGAAGTCGCCGATGCCGGCCGCCTCACGGTGCGGATGGGTGCCTGGCTGAGCGATCGCCGACTGCGCGAGACCGTCGCGGAGGCGGCGCTGCAGACCGTCGAGGTGCTGGGCGGGGCACTCGATCGGACGCTTGCCGCCATCGAGCCCTATCTGATGCAGCTTCGCCTCGAGCAACGGTGAGCCGATGCGGCCGCCGTCCTTCTGGTGGCGGGAGGCTTCGCTTGCCGCGACACTGCTCACGCCGTTCGCCGCGCTGTACGGCGCGGTCGCGGCGCGCCGCCTCGCCGTGCCCGGGCGCGACGTCGGGATACCGGTTATCTGCATCGGCAACCTCGATCTCGGCGGGGCGGGCAAGACGCCGACCGCGCTTGCCGTCGGCGAGCTCTTACAGGCGGCGGGCGCGACGCCGTTCTTCCTGAGCCGCGGCTACGGCGGCTCGCTCGCCGGGCCGGTGCGGGTCGAGCCGGCGCGGCACACGGCCGCCATGGTCGGCGACGAGCCGCTGCTGCTGGCACGCCTTGCGCCTGCGGTCGTGGCGCGCGACCGCGCCTTGGGCGCGAATTTCGCGCGCGCACGCGGCGCCAGCGTCGTGGTCATGGACGACGGCTTTCAAAACCCATCCCTCGCCAAGCACCTGTCCATTCTGGTGGTCGACGGTACGCGCGGCATCGGCAACGGTCGCGTCTTTCCCGCCGGGCCCCTGCGCGCGCCCCTCCAGGCGCAGCTTGCGCGGGCGCATGCCATCCTGGTCATTGGGGAGGAGGGGAGGGGCGAGGAGGCAAGGACGGTCGCCTCCATCCGGGAGGCGGCCCGGGGGCCCAAGCTTCCGGTTTTCCAGGGCCGGCTCATTCCCGACCCGGCCGACATTGCCGCCAGCTCCGGCCATCGGGTGCTGGCGTTTGCGGGTATCGGCAACCCGGAGAAATTCTTTGCCACGCTGGCAGCGGCCGGGATCGACGCTGCGGTGCGACGAAGCTTCGCGGATCACCACGCCTATACGGGCGCCGATGCCGGGAGCCTGATCGCGGAGGCCGATCGTGGCGGTCTCACGCTGGTGACCACCGAAAAGGACTTCGTGCGGCTCGATGCGAACCACGTGCTCGCCCCGCTCCGCGAGCGCGCCAGGATCGTGCGAGTGAGGCTGGCGGTGGCCGAGCCGGAGCGCTTCCGGGCGTTCGTTCTGTCGGCTATTTCGCGGCCTACGGGAAATGGCGCTGCAGCACTGCCTCGGGCCCCGCATAAGCCTCCTGCAGGTCCACGCTCCAGTACTTGAGCTCTTCGAGCGGGATCGGGACCCCGGTCACGGCGCAGCGCACGAAAGCGCCGGGCCGAATGACGCGGAAATCCCCGTCGAGAAACTTGACCTCCGCTTCGCCTGCCATCGGCGGTGGGCGATCGTAGCGGTTTAGCACCGGAAGACCTCGCTGAACTTGGGCGGCCTGTGGCGGGCAGACAGAGCCCCGACACACCCGAACATAATGGCTGGAGCGCGGCGGGAAAACCCACTCGATCGTGATCGTGGACGGCCGCACTGGGTACCGCGCCTCATGCTACAATGGCGCATCAGGCTAGTGCTCCGATTCCGAATTTCGCATCACTTCGCGGCAACCTCTGGTGCGAAATTCGGAATCAAAGGAGCACTAGCAAGATCAACGCTTTCTAGTGCGGCTTTGGATTTGCAGTTCCTACAAGAGGTTGCGGCAAGCTGATAGGAACTGCTAATCCGCCGCACTGCCCGGAATCGACCCGATGCGTCTCCTAGCCCTCCTTCTGCTGGCCGCCATGGTGGCGCCGGCAGGCGTTGCGGCGGCCGAGGACGTCGATATTCCGCATGGCGAGGGCCGGCTCAAGGCGGTTCTGCTGAAGCCCGAGGGAGCAGGGCCCTTTCCCGCCGTGGTCGCGCTGCATGGCTGCAACGGGCTCATCAACCGTGCCGGACAGCTCGGTACCCGCTACCGCGACTGGGGCGGGCGGCTGGTGGCGCAGGGCTTTGCGGTCATCTACCCGGACAGCTACGGCTCGCGCGGGCTCGGCTCGCAATGCACCGTGCGCGAGCGGCGGGCGCGCTCGTCGCGCGAACGCGTCGCCGACGCCAACGCGGCGCGCCGCTGGCTGCAGGAGCAAAGCTGGATCAAGGGCGATCGCGTCTCGCTCATCGGCTGGTCGAGCGGGGCCACCACGACCCTGTGGACGGTCAGGCCGCGCGCTGCCGCGCGTGACGGCCAGGCGGATTTCCGCTCGGCGATCGCCTTCTATCCTGGCTGCCGCCGGCTCAATGACGCCGCCTGGAGCACGCGCATTCCGACCCTGATCCTGATCGGGGGCGCCGACGACTGGACCCCGGCCGCTGCCTGCCAGCACATGGTGCGAGAGGCGCGCGGGCGCAGCGCTCATGCCGAGATCGTGGTGTATCCCGGCGCCCACCACGATTTCGATCATCCCAGCCGGACGTTGGCGCAGCGCACCGGGCTTGCGTTTTCGGCCGACGGATCGGGCCGGGCGCACGTTGCAACCCACGGGGCGGGACGCGCCGACGCGATCAGGCGCGTGTCCGAATGGCTCTCGCGCTGAGACCCTTCACCTTCGACGGCCCTTCGAGGCTCGGCGCACGAGGCGTGCGCCGATCGCCTCGGCGTGACGTCGGGCGTCAGATCGACGGCGTCGGGATGATATCCTGCGCGGGCTGCACCACAGTCGTTTCCACGCGCGGCCCTGCCGGCAATTGCAGCACCGTGGCGTATTGGTACTCGCACAGGCGGGTGACCAATACGGTTTGACCGTTGGGAAACTCCAACGCGTCATGATGCGCGCTCGGCCGTCCTTCGTTGATGTGCCGGAAGCGAGCGACCGACTGCCCGGTCTTGCGCGTGGGGAACAGGCCGAACGACGGCTCGTAATCGACGGCCTTCTCGAACGCCAGCTCGGTGCCGGGGAGCAGGCAGACAGCGGTGTCGGGCTCGCCGACCGCGGCAAAACCACGGGTGATCGAGCTGGTGAATCGCGTCGTGACGAGCTTGTCTCCGACCTTGGCGGGTCGGGACGCCACGTGATGCAGACTGTAGTCGCACATGGAAAGGATCTCCTCTTGCTGCGAACAGCCGTCTCCGCAACCTCACTCCGTCTTCCGAGCACACCAGAGCACAGTGGCGATGTTGTGATCGTGCGAAGCGGCCGTCCGATCACTTCGGCTTGAGCCGCACCCCGGCTCAGGCAAGTTTCGCGCCGCGCGTTCGTAACGGGGCCTTGGCGACTTTTGTTCCGCAGGCATGGCGGCAGGTCGGCAACGGGCTGCCAAGCCGTGTGCCGATGAACGAACCGAATCGATCCGACGACGACTAGACTTGGACGAGCGGCAGACGATACCCAGGACTCCTGATGCGAACCGAATGGATACTTCTCATCATCACGGCCGGCGCGGCGCTGTACGCCGCCGTCATCTATAACCGGCTGGTGCGCCAGCGGAATCTCGCGCGCGAGGGGTGGAGCGGGATCGACGTGCAGCTCAAGCGCCGGACCGACCTAGTGCCCAACCTGGTCGACACCGTGAAGGCCTATGCGGCCCACGAGCGCGGCCTGTTCGAGCAGGTCGCCGCCACGCGCGCCTCCAGCATCGCCGCCGCCACGGTCGCCGGGCAGGCCTCGGCCGAGCGGGCGCTGCAGGCGGCGCTCGGCCGGCTGCTGGCGATTGCGGAAGCCTATCCCGGCCTGCGCGCCGACCAGAATTTCCTCAAGCTGCAGGACCAGCTGGCCGAGATCGAGGACCAGCTGCAGATGGCGCGCCGCTACTACAACGGCACTGTGCGCAACCTGAACATCTCGATCCAGTCGTTTCCCGACGCGCTGGTCGCCCGCCCGCTCGGCTTTCGCGAGCAGCCGTTCTTCGAGATCGACGATCGCGCCGACGCAGCGGCCCCATCGGTCGCCTTTGCGGCGCCCGCGCCGGAGGGCAAGCCGTGAAGGCGGTCGCGACGGCGCTCCTGTCCCTCTGGCTGCTTGCGTCCGCTACCCTGTCGGCAGCCGCCGACGAGCGCATCCTCCGCTTCGTCAGCGACGTCGTGATCGACAAGGACGGCGAGCTCACCGTTACCGAGACGATCCGCCTGCGCGCCGAAGGCCGCGAGATTCGTCGCGGCATCCTGCGCGACTTCCCCACCATCTACCGACGCGACGACGGCGCGATGGTCAATGTGGGATTCGACGTCATCTCCGTCATGCGCGACGGCTCGCCCGAGCCGTACGGGCTGGAGAGAAAGGCGAACGGCTGGTCCATCCGCATCGGCGACCCCGACAAGCAGCTGACCCAGACCCAGCATGAATACGTGATCCGCTACAAGACCCGCCGCCAGGTCGGCTTCTTCGCCGAGTTCGACGAGCTCTACTGGAATGCGACCGGCACCGGCTGGACCTTTCCGATCGACGAGGCGGAGGCGCGCATCGCGCTGCCCGAGCGCGTGCCGTTCCGCACATCCGCCTTCTATACCGGGCCGCAGGGCGCCCGCGGGAAGGATGCGCGGATCGTCGACGAGCAGGCGGGCCGCATCGTCTTTCGCACCACGCGGCCGCTGCCGCGCAACAACGGCCTGACCGTCGCGGCCGCGTTCCCCAAGGGCGTCGTGCTGCCGCCGAGTGTCGTGCGGCAGACCATCTGGCTGTTGCAGGACAACCCGGCGGTGGGCGTTGCGGCCATCGGGCTTCCGCTCGTGCTCGGCCTCTACTTCATTGCCTGGCTTGTGGTCGGCCGCGATCCGCCGCGCGGGACGATCATCCCGCTGTTCGCGCCGCCCGACGGCATGTCGGCGGCGGCCGTGCGTTATCTCGACCGCATGGGCTTCGACGACAAGTGTTTCACGGCCGCCATCATCGACCTCGGGGTGCGCGGACATTTGCGGCTCAGGGGCAGCGGCAGCAGCACGATCGTCTATCGCCGCGACGGCGGCAGCCCGATCGCACCGCCCGAGCAGGCGGTGATGAGCAAGCTGTTCGCCGGCAAGCCGTCGCTGCAGCTCTCCGACACCAATCACGAGCCGATCGGCAAGGCGAAGAGCGGCCTGCGCGAAGGCCTGATCGCGGCCTACGACGACAAGCTGTTCACCGACAATTATTTCTGGTCGGGCGCCGGCTTCCTCGCCGCGGCGGCGGTGATCGCCGGCATGGTGTGGGTCATCGCCACCAGCTACGGCCCGAACCTGGCTCCGCCCATGCTCATCGGCATGCTGGCGCCGCTCTTGTTCATCATGGGCGGTGCCGCGCTGGCGCGGTACGGATGGCGGAGCAGTGAGCGCACGTTCCTGGTGATCGGCCTCGGGCTGGTGGTGGTGCCGGCCGTGCTCGGCCTTGCCCTCATGCTGTACAATGCGCACGGCTGGGTCGAAGTGCTGCCGGGCGTCGCCGCCTATATCCTGGCGCCGCTCGCGGTGCTCGGCTTCGGCTGGCTGCAGGCGCCGACGCGATCGGGGCGCCAGGTGATGGACCGCATCGAGGGCTTCCGCCAGTATCTCGGGGTGGCGGAGGAGGAGCGGCTCGAGTTCCTCCATCCGCCGGAGAAGACGCCCGAGCTGTTCGAGCGCTTCCTCCCCTATGCGGTGGCGCTCGGCGTCGAGAACACCTGGGCCAAGCGCTTCGCCGGCGTGCTGGCGGCAGCCGGCGTCGCCGCGGCCGCGTCGTCCTGGTATTCGGGCGACCGCGACGTCAGCAGCGATCCGGTGTCGTTCGCCGATCACCTCGGCGGCGACCTCTCCTCGACGATCTCCTCGTCGTCCACGCCGCCCGGATCGAGCAGCGGCAGCGACGGGGGAAGCAGCGGCGGTGGCGGCTCGTCGGGCGGCGGCGGCGGCGGCGGCTCGGGGTGGTGAGGACGACCGCTACTGGATTGTCACCTTCGCGCGCGCGATCACGTCGCGCCACACACCGATCTCGCGCGTGAGGTGGCGCGTCATCTCCTCCGGGGTCGAGGTGACGGCAAGCGCGGCCTGCTGCAGGAAGGCGTCCTTGAGGCGCGGCTTGCCGCAGGCTTGCACGATCTCGCGGTTGAGCCGCGCGATGATCGGCGCCGGCGTGCCGGCCGGCGCCGCGACGCCCCACCAGTACGCCATGTCGTAGGCCGGCAGGCCCGCCTCGATGAAGGTCGGCACGTCGGGCAGCAACGGGCTGCGCTGCGCGCCGGTGACGCCGAGGCCGAGAAGCGTGCCGCCGCGCACGTGGGCGACGCCCGAGGCGAGGCTCGCGATCGCCATGTCGACGCGGCCGGCGATCACCTCGGCGATCGCCGCCGCGACGCCGCGGAACGGCACGTGCAGCGCCTGCACGCCGGCGATGTTCAACAGGAGCTCCATGGCGAGGTGCGCCGACGAGCCCGGCCCGCCCGAGCCGAACGTGAGATCGCCCGGCTTCTGCCTCGCCAGTGCCGTAAGCTCGGCGAGGGTGCGCGGACCGAGGCCCGGCCGCACCAGCAGGATCGATGGCGAGTCGGCGATCCGGCTGATCTGTGCCAGGTCGCGCACCGGATCGTACGGCAGGTTCGCATAGAGGCCGGGCGAGATCGCGAGCGAGGTGTCGGTGAGCAGGAGCGTATGCCCGTCCGGCTCCGCGCGCACCACCGCCGTGGTGCCGGCCGTGCCGCCGGCGCCGCCCCGGTTGTCGACGATCACCGACTGGCCGAGCTGCTCGGTGAGCTCGATGGCGAGAAGCCGCGCCGAGACGTCGGTGAAGGAGCCCGCCGCGAACGGCACGATGATGCGCACGACCCGGTCGGGCCACGCCGCCTGCCCGAAGGCGTTCCCGGTCGCGGCGAGCGGGGCGAGGGCGAGCGCGCGAATCAGCGTGCGACGATTCATGGTGCGGTTCCTCCGAGACGCGATATGCTCTACGGGCGTGATTTCAGATTGTCCAGCATGGTGGGATTTCCTTCCGAAGCGGAACGCGCCGCCAGCAGCCTCGAGAAGATGCTGGGGCTGCTCGACGTGTTCACACCGGCGGCGCCCGCCTGGTCGACCGAGGATCTGATCCGCTTCAGCGGCACGTCGCGCTCCACCTGCTATCGCTACATCAAGGCGTTGCAGGAGGCCGGCCTGCTCACGCCGGTCGCCGGCGGCTCATGGATGCTCGGCCCGCGCATCATCGAGCTCGACCGCACCATGCGGCGGTGCGATCCGGTGATGCTGGGCGGCGGTCCCCCCATGCGCCGTCTCGCGCAGGAGACCGGCTACAGTGCGCTCCTGTGCGTGCTGTTCAGCGGCACGGTGATGTGCGTGGACGACGTGCCCGCCGCCGGCGCGCCGGCCGGCCTGTTCAGCCGCGGCCAGCGCCGCCCGCTGTTCGCGGGTGCGGCCTCCAAGGTGATTCTGGCGCACCTGCCGCCGCACCAGCTGCGCGTGCTGTTCGCCCGTCACCGCACGACGATCGCGGCGGCGGGCCTCGGCGCCGACTGGGAGGCGTTCCGCGACGCACTGCGCGCGATCCGCGAGGCCGGACACTGCATCACCGTGGGCGAGTTCCGGCCCGGTATCCTCGGCATCGCTGCGCCGCTGTTCAATGCCGAAGGCGGCGTGCTCGGCAGCCTCGGCATCGCGGTCGCGGCGCAGCGCATCAAGCCGCGCCGGCGCGAGGCGGTTGCGGATGCGGTCATGCAGGCTGCGGAAGACGCCTGCGCCCGCATCGCCCGCGAGCAGCCGCCGGCGGCGCGGCCCGCGCGCGCCGTGGGGTGACTCAGTCCGACACTTCGAACTTCACGTGACGGGCAAGCTCCGCCCAGCGGTTGAGCTCGCGCTCGAGATGCGCGCCCATGTCCTGCGGCGTCCCTCCCTGGATCTCGTGGCCGATGCTGCGCAGCCGCTCCGCCGTCTCCGGGTGGCGCAACGTCGCGGCGGCCGCGCTGCTGAGCTGCGCGAGGACCGGCGCCGGCGTGCCGGCCGGTGCGAGCAGCCCGAGCCAGGCATAGAGCACGAGATCGGGCAGCCCCTGCTCGGCGACTGTCGGCACCTGCGGCAGCGCCGGGCTGCGGCTCTTGCCGGTGGTCGCGAGCGCGCGTAGCCGTCCCTCGCCGATGAACGGCAGCGCCGTCGGCAGCGTGGCGAATACATAGGACACGCGCCCGGCGATGAGGTCGGTCATCACCTGCCCGCCGCCGCGATAGGGGACGTGGGTCGCCCGGACGCCGGCGAGGTGGCCGAATAGCTCGGCGGTCAGGTGGTTGTCGCTGCCGTTCCCGGCCGAGCCATAGTCCAGCTTGCCGGGATTGGCGCGCCCGAGCGCCATGAGCTCGGCCAGCGTGGTGGCCGGCGAGGAGGGCGGCACCACCAGCACCATCGGCACCAGCCCGACCAGGATGATCGGCGAGAAGTCCTTGCGCGCGTCATAGGTGATGGTGCGGAACAGGACGGGATTGGCGGCGAGGGCCGTGGTGGCGACCAGGAGCGTGTAGCCGTCCGCCGGCGCGCGCGCCACCATGTTGAAGCCGATCATCGCGGCGGCGCCGGGCCGGTTGTCGACCACGATCTGCTGGCCGAGCTCTTCGCCGAGACGCGGCTGCATGATCCGCGCCGTGATGTCGGTGATGCCCCCCGTGCCGTACGGCACGATCAGCCGGATCGGGCGGTCGGGAAACGCCTGCACGGCAGGTGCAAGCCCGCACACGAGAACCGCACCGAGCACGAGATGGATGACCCGCCGCATTGTTTTCCTCCCCACAATTGTTTTACGCCGCAACCGGCAATGTCGTTGCCTCCCACGCGGTCGCCGAGATCGACGACCAGGCGGGCCGGGAGAACTCCGCCTCCAGGCCGGCGAGGATCGCGTGCGTCGGGAGCTGCGAGCAGCCGATGAACAGCGCGTCGCAGTCGGGCCCCATGGTGGTGCGCGCAAGCGCGCGCACCTCGTCCGCCGTGATGCGCCCGAGTGCCACCACGTCGGGCGCCCGGAACGTCGCGAGACGCACCACGTCGATGCCGCCGTGGCCAAGGAACGCGGTGAGCTGCGCGTTCACCGCGTCCTGGTAGGGCGTGACCACGGCGATGCGCCTTGCCTCTTCGTGCTGCAGCGCGCGTACCATGGCGCGCGCCGTGGTGACCACCGGGAGCCCGGTCGCCGCCGTCAGCAGGGCCGCGAGCTCCGCATCGCCGGCGGGCCCGGAGATGAACCCTGCCGCCGTGCAGCCATAGGCGATGAGGTCGAGGGTGCCGCCGGCGAAATGCTCCCGTGCGAGCCCGATTGCGCTGTCGCGATAGGCGGGGATCGTCTCGCGCGTCAGCAGCCCCTGGCCGCGCGGGATCTTCACCGTCGTGATGGCAGAGCCTGGCGGGAGCCAGGCCGCGAGCTCGACCTCCATCGTGGTGTTGTTGGCCGGCACCATCAGGCCGACGCGCAACGGCGCTCCAGGCGGACGCTGCACCGCGCCGGGCATGCTCATGCGGCGACCCAGCCGAGCTGCGCCGCCTTGAGCACCGGCCGGGTTATGGCGTGCGCGGCGCGCCGCGTGCCGGCGGGAAGGGCGCGCCAGTGCAGCGCGCGCAATTCGCCGAACGCGTGCGGCAGGCGCGCCCACGTCTCGCCACCGTCGGTCGAGCGGAACAGTTCGCCCAGGTTGGTGCAGCAGAAGATCAGCATGGGGTCGGCCGCGTTGACGGCGACGCACCAGACCGTGCTCTCGAGCGCGCCCGGCAGCCGCGCGTCCTGCCAGGTCCGCCCGTGGTCGCGCGAGCGCAGCAGGAAGCCGTCGTTGCCGGGCGGACCGTTGCCGTTGGTGAGGAAGACGACGCCGGAGTCGTCGGCGCGCGGCACCACGCTGCGCGTATAGGGCCAGGGCGAGGGCAGCTCCTGCAGCGCCCAGGTCTCGCCGTCGTCCTCGCTGCGGTGCAGGCCGCGGTTAGTGGTCGCGAGCACGGCCTTGCCGCCGCCCGGGAGCCTCACCACGGCCAGCCCGTGCACGTCGCCGGAGACGAGGCCCTGCTCCTTGCGCTCCCAGGTGGCGCCGCGATCCCGGCTGCGATAGATGCTGCCGATCTCGACCGAGGCCCATACGGTGCCGGCGTCGACGGGATCGAACAGGATTTGGGTGACGCGGGTCGGACCGACGTTGACGTCCGAGAACTGGCTGATGCCGGGCGCCGCCAGCTGCGACCAGCTCCGTCCGGCATCGGCCGAGCGCCAGAAGCCGGCCGGCCGCGTCCCGGCGAGCACCACGTCCGGGTCGGCCGGATCGACGGCGATCGCCCACACGTCCTGCATCGGCGAGGGCAGGTGCGCCCAGCGCGCGGTCGGCTCGTCCCAGCCGAAGGCGCCCATGTCGGTGCCGGCGAACAGCCGCTCGGGCGCCGCCTGGTGGCTCGCCAGCGCCCACACCCGCGCCTCCAGGTATAGGCCCGAATGGCTGTTGGGGTGCACCCAGGTCTCGCCGCGGTCGTCGCTGAACCAGGCGGAATGTCCGGCGGTGCCGGCATAGACGTGCACTTCGGTGTTGGCTGTCGCTGTCACCGCGCTCTCCTGTCGTCGCGCCGCGCTTGACCCTGCCTCATAAACAATCCCAGTATTCGGGAAAATTCAACAGGCTTGGCCGCCGCTCGCAAGGGAGACATCACATGGCCTCTATGACGACACGCCGCGCGTTGGTGCTCGGCGCGGCTGCGGCCTCGCTGCTCCACCGTCCGGCGATCGCGCAGGCGCGCTTTCCGTCCCGCGTGGTGAAGATCGTCATCGGCTTTCCGCCCGGCGGCGGCATCGACATCCTGGCGCGGCTGATGGCGCCCAAGATGGCGGAGCGCCTCGGCCAGTCGGTCATCGTGGAGAACCGTCCCGGTGCCAACGGGCTGATCGCCACGCAAGGCGTGGCGCAGTCCGAGCCGGACGGTCACACGATCCTGTTCGGCACGACCGGCAACCTGGCGGTCAATCCGGCGCTCTATGCCGGCAAGCCCGGGCTCGACATGCAGCGCGACTTCGTCGCCGTTTCGCAGGTCGCCTCGCTTCCCTTCGTGCTCGTGGCGAACCCGTCGGTGCCGGCGAAGTCGCTTCAAGAGCTGATCGACCTCGCCAAGGCCAAGCCCGGCGAGGTGTCATTCGGCTCGAGCGGCAACGGCGGCCTGCCGCATCTCTCCGGCGAGCTCCTCAATCTCCAGGCCGGCATCCGCACCCTGCACGTGCCCTATCGCGGCAGCGCGCCGGCCTTCACCGACCTGATCAGCGGCCAGGTGCAGTTCGTGTTCGACGCGCTGGCGATCGCCCAGCCGCACATCGAGGCGGGCAAGCTGCGCGCGCTCGCGACCACCGGGCCCAACCGCATGGCGGCGCTGCCCGGCGTGCCGCTGATGAAGGATACGCTGCCGGAGTTCGAGGTGCTGAACTGGTACGGCATGGTGGTGCCCGCCGGCACGCCCGCCGACACCATCACGCGTCTGCACCAGGAGGTCGCGCACGCGCTGCGCCAGCCCGATGTTGCCGAGCGCGCCGCCGCGCTCGGCCTCGACCTCGTCGGCAGCCAACCTGCCGCATTCGCCGCGTTCCAGAAGACGGAGATCGCCAAGTGGGGCGAGGTGATCCGCACGGCGAAGATAAAGGTGGATTAGTGGTGACGGGTGTTGCGCAATTGGACGGCCGACCAGCGTTTCCACTGATGCGCCTCCCGCGCAGAGCGCCAATCTAGTCGAGTGATTTGTGTGTGGCGCGGCGCGACTGTTCCGTCGACCGAACGCCTCCCGAACCAAGAGGAATATCGAACTCTATTCGCACACGGCTCGATGATGCGTCGTCGAAAGGCCGGTTGCGGCGTTGAACGGCCGCTAGTCCTCGCAATAACTCAGAATTTCGCTCTCTGGAGTTGCTCTCGTCGCAGCCGCCGACGCGGGCGTCCAAAGACGAGCACCCGCATTCGATTTCAAATCAATCTTAATCAAACGGACAAATGCGCTATAGAGGGACGCGCGAGAACAATCGCCAGCTCACACGCTTAGGGCTCTGCAATGATTTTTCAGGATGAGTATTGGTTCAATGTTCTGCCTTCGCGAGGCCGCTCAAGCGCTTCACTCGATGGTAAGTGGCTTTATTTTGGCCCTACAAACGAGTTGCATTCCTGGTTGGATCGCTTGAATAAACTTGTGGAGGATGACCAGATCCTTGCAGCGAAAGTAGCGCGAAAACTGCCTGGCTCGGACCCATCCCCTGATAAACCGTGCGTTCTATGCGCATATACTGCTGGCGATGAGGTATCGAAGGCGCATACTCAGCAAGTTCTCAGAGATGCGTTCAATATCGAGGTTTCCGTCTGGAAAAGTAACGAACAGACCCAAAGGGACTGGATGCCTGGCGGCTGGCTACGGTTGGAAGCTGAAATAAATCAGCTTCGGCTACGGATTAGGGATGAGGGCCTTGGACGCGCCGACCGTGCACGCCTACAACGGATGGCAGCCGATCTCATAGAGACTATAGGAGAAATAGATGAACCCTCCAGGCTTGCGGAGATTGAAATCAGCCGGACGACTAAGTGGAGCGAGGTGATCAGAATGGCGAAGATGAAGGTGGAGTAGCCTTGCCAGTCTCAACACAATTTCCAGCTGCGTTGTAAGCCCGCCCCGCCGCGTTTGCCACCTTCCAAAAGACGGAGATCGCCAAGTGGGGCGAGGTGATCCGGACGGCGAAGATAAAGGTGGAGTAGACGTTCCGCCGTCCGCTCAGCCGCCGCGCCTCACCCCTTCGCCGCCGGCGCGTACTTGCCGCTCGCCTGTGGGGCGGTCGGGCTTTCCAGGCCCTTTTCCTGGCGCTCGAGCCGCGTGTCGCGCGGCCAGGTGCGCTTGAGCTCGTCGCGCACTTTAACGCGCAGCCGCCCGAGTCCTTCGGTCTCGATCTCGATCGTGTCGCCGTCCTGGAAGGCGCTCAAGCCCCGGTGATTGGTGCCGGTCGCCAGTATGTCGCCCGGCTCCAGCGTGTGCAGCGCGCTCACGAACTCGATGCAGCGCGGGATCTTGTGCGCCATGTCGCTGGTGTTGAAATTCTGCTTCAAGGTCCCGTTCACCCACAGCTTCACCTGCAGGCGGTGCGGGTCGGCGATCTCGTCTGCGGTGACGATGCACGGCCCGATCGGCGCGAAGGTCTCGCGCGACTTGCCCTGGTAGAACGTGTTGCCGGGCGGCGGCAGCCCGCGCGCCGAGCCGTCGATGAAATTCATGTAGCCAAACACGTGGCCCATCGCGTCGGCGGCCTTCACGTTGCTCGCCCGCTTGCCGATGACCACCGCGACTTCCGCCTCGCCCTCGAAGATCGTCGCCGGCGCATCCGGCAGCATCATGGTGTCGTCGTTGCCGATCACCGCGTTGGGCGACTTGTGGAACCCGTTGATCGGCGCCGGCTCGGAGCGCGTCCCGTCCTCCATGTAGTTCACCGCCATGCAGTCGATGTTGCCGGGGCGCGGCAGCGGGGGCCTGATGCGCACCTGTGAGAGCGGAACGCCGCGGCCTTCGGCGGCCGCGCCCTCCAGCCGCGCCCGATAGGCGGCGAAGCGCTCGATCAGCCCGCTGATCAGGTTGTGCGGCCCGGTATGGGGAATGTCCCGCACGACGGCGGTGACGTCGACCACGCTGTCGCCCTTGAGCACGCCCAGCTTGAAATCGTCGAAATAGAGGATCTTCATCGCTTCGCTCCCTGCTGACGGTTCTTATCATGCCCATTGCGGGGCGGCCGCACCAGGGTCGTGTGGCCCTCACGGCTGCAGCAGGACCTTGCCGCGCGTCGATCCCGCCTCAACCATCTCGTGTGCGCGCCTTGCTTCGGCGAGCGGCACGCGGGCATGAATCGCCGGGCGAATGCGTCCCTGCGCCAGCTCTTCGATCGCCCAAGTCATGGCGCCGCGCCGCTCGTCGCGGCGCTTGTCGTAGGCGTGGATGCTGAAGATGCGGACCGCGGGCGACTTGCCCCGGTGCTCGCGCATGGCGGCGAGCAGGTCGCCCTGCGGCTGCCCCGCCAGCGCGCCGTAGGATACGACCTGCCCGAGGTGGGCGAGCAGGCCGATGTTGTCGGCAAACGCCGGGCCGCCGACGCAATCGAAGATGACGTCGACCCCGCGCCCCGCAGTCGCTTCGGCGATTGCTTCGGCGATGTTTTCGCGCGTCCGGTCGATCGCCCGCATGGCCCCGAGCGCGCGCACGAAGGCAGCCTTCTCCGCGCCCTTGGCGACGCCGATCACGGTCAAGCCCATGCGCGAGGCGACGTCGACCAGCGCGCTGCCGACGCCGCCCGCAGCCGCGTAGACGAGGATGGTCTGGCCCGGCTCGGTCCGCGCCGCGTCGGTGAGCAGGAGGCGGACCAGCTGATAGTTCGCGAGCGCCGCCGCGCCGTCCATGTCGATGCCGTCCGGCAACGCGAACACCGCATCCTCGGCGGCGGTGACGAATTCGGCGTAGCAGCCGCCGCGCTCGTTGTTCTCGCGCGCCGACACCAGGACGCGATCGCCGACGCGATACCGCGATACCGCGGCGCCGACCGCCTCGACCGTGCCGGACAGCTCGGTGCCGGGCACCGCCGGCAGCTTCGGCATCCACGGATACGTCCCCGCACGGATCAGGATATCCGGGATGCCGACGCCGATCGCCTGCGCCTTCACCAGGACTTCGTGCGGCTGCGGCGCCGGCTCGGGCTCGTCGAGGCAGGCGAGTACGTCGGGCGGTCCATGCCGCGGCACCCGGATGACTTTCATTGACCACTATCCTTGCTGAGTTGTTGTCTGCCGGCGCTGACCTGACGGCTCACGAGCAGCAGTGGAGGCACCGTGCGGACAGTGACATTGTCATCGGCGGCCCACCACTTCCATTTCGTTTCCCGGCGACAACCCGGGTGATGCGTTCCGCGCGGGGGAGACACTCCCGCGAAAAGCAGCAGCGCGCGCTCTGGACCCTGAGAATTCCTGCTACACTGCAGGAACGCGTGTGGTTCCAGGGGCGGGGCGGCGAGCATGGCGCAGTTTTTCAATTCGCTGATCGGCTACCGCCGTTCCGACCAGGCGACGGGTGTGCCGCATGATGCCGCACAGACGAGCTTCCCTCTCGCCCGCCGGTTCGCCTTGCTGCGGCAGCATGGAAGTTTCACCCTCGCCTATTCGGCGGCCGTCCAGAAGGGACTGGACTATTTCGGCAACGAGCATGGGTTCATCGCCTACAAGGCGGTCGGACGAAGCGCGCTCTCGCTCGCCGATCCCGTGGCGCCGCTCGAGCACCGCCGCGAGCTCATCGGCCAATTCGTCGAAGCGAAACCCGACGTATCATTCTGGCAGGTGTCCCGTCCCACCGCGGAGATCCTTTCGTCCATGGGTTTCGCGGTCAACGAGATGGGAACCGACAGCCGGCTCGACCTCGCGAGCTACAAGCGAAAGAGCCTGCGCCACGATTTCAATCGGGTGGTGAGAGACGGATACGTCACCAGGGAATGTTCCGCGGCTTCGCTCGGCATCGATATCATCAAGGCCGTGTCCGATCGCTGGCGGCAGACGCGGACGTTCAAGGACCGCGAGGTCGCTTTTCTCAACCGGCCGATCGTGCTCGACGACGAGCCCGACGTGCGCAAGTTCTTCACCTTCGACCGCGACGGCACCCTGGTGGCATTCGCGTTCTACGATCCCGTCTACCAGGACGGCGAGGTGACCGGCTATTCGACCTCGTTCAAGCGGTGGGTCCCCGAGGCCGATTCGAAGATCGGCAACGCGATCCTGCAATCGGCGATCGAGACCTTCCGCGCCGAGGGGCGGAAATGGCTGCTGCTCGGGCTGTCGCCCATGGCCGATGTCGAGGACAAGGAGTTCCGCCACGATCGGTTCGTCAGCGGCGGGTTTCGCCGCGCCTTCAGGAGCAAATTGTACAACCGCTTCGTCTACCCGCTGCAGGGACACGCCGCCCACAAGCGCGACTACAAGGGCGTTGCGGAGCAAACCTATTGCGCCTTCAATACGCGCATCGCGCTGCCGCACGTGATCAAGATGCTGCGGGCTTGCTACCGGAGCTAGCGATGCCCCGCCTCCGGCCTTGGTCGGAGGCGGGAATTGGCGAAATGCACTTTCAAGCAGGCCGCCGAACCCGCTACGACGTCGCCCCCAGCGCGAACATGCCGCTCCACCATTGGGCGGCATTGCCGGGGTCGACGTCATACTTGCGCAGGAATGCCAGCCTCCCGTCGTCGCCGACGCGATAGATCGTCAGGCCGGCGGGAAGCGTCGAGCCGTCGCGCAGCGCCATCGGCCGGATGCTGGCGGCGACCAGCACGCGTCCCTGCGGGTCGAGGCTGAACGTGCGCAGGTGGTTCGCATGCGCGTCGGCGTGCTGGATCGCCGTCGGCTCGCCGGTCTGCTGATTGATGCCATAGACCGCAATGTTGTTCTCGCCGCCTCCGAACACCGGCTTGCCGTCCACCTCGACGCGGGTCGAGTTGCGGTTGGTCTGGTAGACGAACCGGCCGTTGGGATGGACGTGGATCGCACCCGCCTGCTGCAGCCCGCGCACGTTGTTCGGCTCGGCGAGCGACGTCTTCACGAACAGCGGATCCTTGGACAGGTTGCTGTCGGGCTCGAGCCGGTGGACGAACAGCTGGTTCTGCCGTTCGACCGAGACGAACACCCAGGGCTGCGTCGGGTGGAAGGCAAGGTGGCGCGGCCCGAACCCCAGGCCGGTGCCCGGCTGGATGGAGGCGCGGTTGGTCAGAACCCCGTTCTCGAACCCGTAGGTCTTGAGCGCGCCCGGATCCTCCGCCCGGCCGGCCGCGGCATCGTTGCCGCGCGCCACCAGGATCGCGCCGCGATTGCCCGGCGTCGTCAGGATCTGGTGCGCGAAGATGCCGAAGTCCGGCTTGCTCGGCTGGCTCACCTCCTCGCCGATCGTCCCGTCGCCACGGATGCGGTGGACGGTCACGTTGCTCGGGTTGTTGTAGGCGGTCAGCAGATAGGCGCCGCTGCCGTCGACGCTCGCGTGGATCGGTCGCGACGGCAGCGAGGCCGCCTCGCCGTGCGGCGTGAGCGCACCGGTCTCGCCGTCGATGCGGAATGCGTTGGCGCGGTGGACGCTGCCGCGCGCGCCCGTCGTCCCCGAGCCGCCGTCGCTCGACACCACGTAGAGGGTGCGCCGCGACGGATGCGGCCAGGCGTACTGGATGTTGGCCGGAAGGGTGACGGACGAGCGCTTGGTCAGCGTTGCGGCATCGAGGTCGATGTCGAACAGCGCGAGCTCGGGGCCGACGCTCTGGTAGAACACGATCTTGGACTTGGCGGGAGTCTGGCCCCAGCTGGTTGCAGGCATGGCGACGGTCCCGACGAGCAGTGCATTGAACGTGCGGCGGTCGATCATGAGCATCTCCTCCCTTGGGCCTTGTTGTCATTGATCGCACAAGTTTAGCACCTTCCGTGCCCACCGCATACCGAGGGCTTTCTCCAGCAATCCCCGAATTCGCCATGGTGAAGAAGAAGTCTTGTTAAGCAGAGGCGGCTAGAGTGGGCAGACCAGTCCCAAAATCTGACGGGCCGTGCCGCGATGAATGCACGTCATCGCATGGCGAGGATGCGGATTTGCGGGACGCACCAGCCTGATGAGGAGTTGCCTCGATGCGGAAAGCATTGCCGGAGAGGATGTTCAGCGATCCCGAGCAATCGCGACTGGTCGTGCTGCGCAATTGGATCTTGGACCTCGAGGTGACCGAGGTCGAGATGAGCGAGCGGCAGTTCTGGAACTTCGCACAGCTGCAGCCCGTCGCCGAGAAGCCGTGGATCACCTTCATGGGTCGCCCGATCAGAGTGCCGAACATGCCGGAGGACGCGCAAAAATGCCTCGGGATTTTCGATCCGCAACGGCCGGGCATCATTTGAAGGCACGCTTGTGAGCGCATTGATCTTGGGATATTGGCCGGCTCGGGAGACAGCGATCTAAGGGGAGGATGGCATGCGTGGCCCGTCATGGCCCGTTCTGGCCTTTCTTGCTGCCGGGAGCTCGTTGTTCGGATCGCTCGCCACGAGCTCTTGCGTCGTGGCGCAGACCATCGTGGATGAATGGGCCGCGGCGAAAATTCCTCCACCGCCTGCCCTGAAACCGGTCAAGATCGAGCCCAGAGAGACCGCGCTTCTGGTGATGGATTTCACCACCCAGACATGCAGCCGCCAGCGGCGCCCCCGCTGCGCCGATTCGGTTCCGAAGGTCCAGGCCCTCGTCACCGAAGCGCGGGCGAAGGGAGCGCTCATCATCTATAGCGTCGCCGTGCCCGGCTCGGTCGCTTCCGATATCCTCAAGGAGCTTACGCCCGCCGCCGGCGAACAGGTGCTCCCGCCGCTCGGGCCGGACAAGTTCATCGGCAGCGATCTCGAGAAGACCCTGAAAGACAAAGGGATCAAGACAGTGATCGCGCTCGGGACGCAGGCGCAGACGTCGGTCTTGCACACCGGCGGCGAAGCGGCATTGCGAGGGTTCAAGGTCGTCGTTCCGGTGGACGGCATGTCGGCCGACGACCTGTTTCCCGAGCTCTACACGGCTTGGCATCTCGCGAACGCGGCGCGCATCAGCAGCCAGGTGACACTGACGAAGATCGAGCTCATCGGGTACTGACCTGCATTTCTCTGCTCCCGGGAATCACTCCGCCGGCATCGTGTTGGTCAGGGAGCGCTCGACGAACTGGTACACCACGAAATCCGGCTTCTCGGCTTCGACCAGGCTCCGGTTGAACCGCATTTCGCCGTGTTGCGTCACGATCAACTCGCGGAAGGTCTCGTGCAGGTAGCCGAGGACCTTGACGGAAAAGGAATCGCTGAACCAGACCACCTTGGGGGCGTGCGTCAGCTTCGACAGGATCGCCCCGGTGAGCAGGCCGTCGTCGAGGCGGTGCGTATTCGAGATCATGTGGAGCGGCGGGACGGGCCAGCATTCTGGATGAACCTCGTGATAGAGCGAAGGCGCGCCCAGCATCCCGGCGAGATCGCCGCCATGGCGCTCGACGAGCTGGCAGCGGACATTCGCCAGCGTGCGGGTCTTGAAATCCGGTCCCATGGCGCGCAGCCGCTCCATGATCGGCACATAGCCGGCGAGGTACGCGGCGGCGCCGGTCCAGTGCGTATCGGACTTCGCATAGGCGCGCATCTCTCCCTTCACCCGCATGAGCCAGGGTGTCAGGTCGAGCAGATTGAGCGGCGAATTGCGCGCCGCGAGGCGGTCCCTGAGCTGATCGAGGTGGCTGATCGGCGACGAGCGTGCCGGCGAATCGGGGAGGTATTCGCGATAGACGCGCTCCTTGTTGGGGATGACCACGGCGAGAAACGGGATCGAGCGTTCGGCGAGCCAGGCCTGGCGGCGCTCCATCACGTCGATCCAGCGGTCGAGCTCGGCGGGGGTGAACTGCGCCTGTCCCAGCGCCTGCTCCATCGAGCGGGTGCCGGCATAGAACAGCCACCCGTCCTTGCCGAGGACGACGTCGCGCGACGTGCTCTGCCGGAAGATCTTCAACTGCACCCAGGTGTTCGCCAGCACGAGATTGGTGCGCAGCGGCAAGCGGTCGGCGAGCCAGGATTCGAACCGCCGCGGCCACGCGGCGAGCTCGTCCGCCGTCGCGGGCATCGGCGG
The DNA here is from genome assembly GCA_963777755.1 of uncultured Alphaproteobacteria bacterium. GTDB lineage: Bacteria > Pseudomonadota > Alphaproteobacteria > Rhizobiales > Xanthobacteraceae > DATFWC01. Next base: position 477,576 of record CAVZSC010000027.1, on the reverse strand, counting down.
GAGAAGACTTGGCTCGCGCTGTTCCTGGCTGCGAATGTCCGCCTCATTCGACGGCCAGATCAGCGCGCCGGGCAGCGGCAGCGCGATCAGCGCCAGGAAGACCAGGAGGAGGAATGCCGCGCCCGGCCGGCTGCGGAGCAGGTCCCCTTCGGCATCGCGCATGTCAGAACCGAAAATAGATGAACGGATTGTAGGTGCCGGCGGCAAGCCGCACGGTACAGAGCCCGAACAGCGCCAGCAATCCGGTCAGGTAGAAGGCCTCGGTCGCCCGCGCCCAAGCGCTTGCACCGAGCCGCACGACGCCGGTGACCACCTTCCACGGGAAGGGGGTCGACGCCAGGCAACCCACGACGAGCGCAAGCGCGACTTCCGGAGAGACGTAGGCCGACAGGCCCGCCGGTGAGCCGGTTGCCGTGAGCCCCGCCATCCCCTGCAGGTACGCTATGGCGTGCGGCAGCGTGTCGGCACGAAAGAACACCCAGCCGATGAGGATCGCCAGCAGCGCGTAGGCGTGGCCGACCGCAGCAGGCAGCCGTTCGAGCACGCCGCGCAGCCCGGCCCGTTCGACCACCAGGAAGGCGCCGTGATAGAGCCCCCACACGACGAAATTCCACGCCGCGCCGTGCCACAGGCCGCACAGCAAGAACACGATCACGAGATTGCGATACGTGCGCAACGCGCCGTGTCGGTTGCCGCCGAGCGGAACGTACAGGTAGTCGCGAAACCAGGCGGACAGCGTCATGTGCCATCGCCGCCAGAACTCCGTCAGCGAACGGGAGATGTAGGGATAGTCGAAGTTCGGCGGAAAATGGAACCCGATCATGAGACCGAGCCCGATGGCCATCAGCGAGTAGCCGGAGAAATCGAAATAGATCTGCAGGGCGTAGCAGACGATGCCGAGCCAGGCGACCGCCGCGCCGCGGTTGGTCTCGTGGAGCGCGAAGATCGTGTCGGCCGGCACGGCGACCACGTTGGCGATCAGGACCTTCTGCGCGAGGCCGATGATGAAGATCTGTATGCCCGTCGCGAACATGTCCACCGTCACGGCCCGGTCGTGGATCTCGTCGCGGATGGTGTGGAAGCGGATGATCGGGCCGGCGACCAGCTGCGGGAACATCGTGATGTAGACGGCGAGATCGACCGGATTGCTCTCGACTTCGACGTCCCGCCGATAGACGTCAACGAGATACGAGATGGCGTGGAAGGTGAAGAACGAGATGCCGAGCGGCAGATGTACCTGTGGGGCGGGTTCGGCGAGCAGGTCCGGCACGAGGCCTGCCGCTACGCCGTAGAAGAAACCGAGATACTTGAACGTCGCCAGGATCAGGAGGTTGCCGCCGATGCTGAGCGCGAGCGCCAGGCTCCGCGCCCGTCCCTCCCGCCCCGCGATCCACAAGCCGGCCGCATAGTTCAACGCCGTCGAAAGGAGGAGGACGTACGTATAGAGAACCTCGCCGAAGGCGTAAAACACCAGGCTGAACAGGAGCAGAACGCTCTGTTTCCACGGCAGCAGATGATAGCAGGCGAGAAACAGCGGGAGGAAACAGAACAGAAAGATGATCGAGCTGAAGACCACGAGAGACCATTCGAATCCAAGGCGCGCCGCTATCCGGGGAACGGACGGCAGACGACGCGGTGAATTTCCCGCTGCCGCAAGACAGTCCCTGTCATTCGTACCACCGCCCCGGCGGGACGCAAGCAAGCCCCTGGCGCGGCTCGCATCGGCGGTCTACCACAGCGGACGAACCCGAACCGGAGGAGTGGGCGATGACGCTCCAGCAGAACACCGATCGCATCATGACGACGCACATCGGCAGCCTGCCGCGCCCGCATCCGCTGCTCGACCTGATGAAGGCGAAGTACACCGGCCAGCCGTACGATCACGTCGCCTATGACAAGGTGCTCGCCGCGGCGGTCGCCGATAGTGTCGCCCGCCAGGTCGACTGCGGCATCGACATCGTCACCGACGGGGAGTTCTCCAAGCCGGGCTTCTTCACCTACATCCGCGAGCGGCTCGAGGGGTTCGAGGCGCGGCCGAACCAGAAGATGCTGCTGTTCCAGCAGGAGGTCGCCGCCTTCCCCGAGTACTACGCGCAGTATTTCAAGGAAGCCATGATGGGCGGCACGGTGGTGCCGATCGTGCCCGTCGTCTGCACCGGGCCGGTGCGCTACCGCGGCGAGCGGCTCCTGCAGATCGACATCGACAACCTCAAGGCGGCCGCCAAGGCCAAGGGCGTTCCCGACCACCACGTGTTCCTGCCGGCGACCGCGCCGGCCGGGGTCGGCATCAACGAATACTACAAGTCCGAGGAGGAGTACTTCCACGCGCTCGCGGTCGAGCTGAACAAGGAATACCGGGCGATTGCCGCCGCCGGCATCCTGATCCAGGTCGACGATCCGTTCCTGGCGGACATCTTCGTCGAGCCCGGCCTCGACGACGGGCAGAAGAAGCGCCGTGCCGAGATCTATGTCGAGGCGACCAACGCGGCGCTCGCCGGCATTCCGGCCGAGAAGGTCCGCTTCCACACCTGCTACGGCATCAACGAGGGGCCGCGGCTGTACGAGGCGCGCTTGGCCGACCTGCTCGACCACATGTTCCGTATCAATGCCGGCTCGTACAGCTTCGAGGCGGCCAATCCGCGCCACGAGCACGAGTACCACCTGTTCGAGCGGATCAAGGTGCCGGATGGCAAGGTCATCTGCCCGGGCATGATCACGCACGCCAGCAACATCGTCGAGCACCCGGAGCTCATCGCCGAGCGCATCGTGCGCTTCGCCAGGCTGGTCGGGCGCGAGAACGTCGTCGCCGCCGCCGACTGCGGCTTCTCCTCGCAGGCGCTCTACAAGACTGAAGTCCACCACACCGTCGTGTGGGAGAAGTTCAAGGCGCTGCGCGAAGGCGCCGATCTCGCCAGCAGAGAGCTGTGGGGCCGCGCGTAGGGTGGACGGTTTCCTCGCGTCGCCCGGCGTCACCTCTGGTCAGCCTGCGCCGCCTCGTCCAGGCTGGGAAAGTACGATCGCAGCGTTCCCTCCCGGCGGACATCCAACGTGCAGCAGTGAAAGCCGCCGCCGAAAGCATAGACGCGATCGAACGGGCACGGGATGACCTCGCAGCCGAGGGAGCGCATCAGCGCGATCATCGGGGCTTCCGCCGCTTCGACGACGGCGGTGCGCCCGTCGAGCATGAGGATGTTCATCGAGATCCAGTTGCTCACGTCGCGCGACGGGGCGGGGCCGCTGCGCACCGACCGAGGCGCCTCGACGAGCCGCCAGCCATTCTCCATGAACAGCTTGAGCTGGCCGTCCGTGCACGGTCGTGACGGATTGACGAGCACGATCCCCGGGCGCACCGGCACGAGCGTCGTGTCGATATGTGTCGGCAGCGGCTCGCGGAAGGCGATGCGATGCACGCGGAAGCCGCGCCCGAGATGCCGCTGCAGCCATGCCGCGCCGAATGCGTTGCTCACGAGATCGGGGCGCCAGAAGATGTCGCGTCCGAAACGCGCAAAGCAGGCCGCGTCGAACACGGGCTCCGTCTCGGCGAGCAGCGGGCGATCGGAAAAGTCGAACGGGTAGGTTGCCGGCTCGGCGTAGAGGTCGTCACGCAGGAGCGGCTTGGGAGCGGCGGTCCACCGTGCGCCGCCGCGAAAGTATTCCGCGAGCAGGCCGCGATAGGCGCGGAACTCGAACCAGCGCGCGCGCTGCGCCATCGGGGCTTCGATGATCTCGTCTCCGATCACCATGAGCGTATCGCGCGGACAGGCGCTCGAATGTCCGCGCGCGCATTCCCAGTATGGCGTCCTCGTCGCGGCCGCGTGGTCCGTCGGATCGGGCCGGCGCACGGTGATTCCCAGCCAATCGAGCAGGGTGGCGAAGTGGTCGAGCTGACGTTCCGCCTCGTCCACCAGGACGGCGGGAATCGGCTGCCCGCGGAACGAACGCCCGGGGTCGGTTGGCGGGTAATACGGCAGGAGCGCCGGCTCATAGCCGCTCTCGGCGGCGCCGCGCACCGAGCCGACGATCACCTCTTGCAGCGGGTCCCACTCGTTCCAGGAGCTGACGACAGTCATGCCGGCTTTGCGACCCCGACCGCGTGCGCCGCTCGAGCGCGGCAGCGTGGCACGCTCACTGTGTCAGGCCGGCGTCCCGCATGACCTTGCCCCACTTGGCGACCTCGCTCTTTACCTTCGCGGCGAACTGCGCGGGGGTATTTCCGACCGGCTCGGCCCCCTCGTGGGCGATACGCTGAGCCACTTCGGGCGACCTGATCATCGCGACCGCCTCGCCGTTGATCTTGTCGACGACGTCGCGCGGCGTGCCGGCGGGCGCGACCAGGCCCTGCCACGAGCTGATCTCGTAGCCCGGGAAACCGGATTCGGCGATCGTCGGCACCTCGGGCAGGGCGGCGAGCCGCTGCTCGGTGGTGACCGCAAGGGCGCGCAGCGTCCCGGCGCGGATATGCTGCATCACCGCCGGGGCCAGGGCGAAATAGACCTTCACGTGTCCACCGAGCAGCGCGTTCATCCCCTCGGCATTTCCCTTGAACGGCACGTGCACCAGCTTCACGCCTGCCATGGCGTTGAACATCTCGGCGGCGAGATGCGGCGAGGTACCGGCGCCGGAGGAAGCGTAGTCGAGTCCGCTTCCCTGAGCTTTCGCCAGTGCGATGAACTCGCGCAGGTTCGCGGCCGGCACTGACGCATGCACCACCAGGATGAGCGGGACCGCGGCAAGCTCGGTGACGGCTGCGAAATCCTTGACCGGGTCGTAGGGCGGCTTCTGCAGGCCGGCGGTGGTGGCGAAGGCGATGGTGGTGAGGAGCAGCGTGTGGCCGTCGGGCGCGGCCTTCGCCACCGCGGCGGTTCCGATCGTGCTGCCGCCGCCCGGGCGGTTGCTGACGATGACGGTCTCGCGCCAGCGGTCGGAGAACCGCTGCGCCAGCAGGCGGGCGATGCTGTCGGTGGTACCGCCGGCGACGAACGGCACCACCAGCTCGATCTGCCGCGACGGATAGACCTGCGCATCCGCCGGCGCCGCCGCGAGCACGGTGGCGGCGAGGGCGGCGCCGACACCGGTCAGCGCCGCGCCCCTAGCGCGCCGTGGTTTCCCGCTCACGGCCGTGCCGCCTGCTCCTTGAGCGCCGCGAGGTCGGCCTCGCTGCGCAGCGTCATCACCGAGACCTTGCGGGTGCGGAACGAGGGCAGCACGACCTGGGTCGTGCCGTTGCGCTCCTCGAGCGAGACGTAGCGGATCTCGCTGCCGCGCGTCGGCAGGTCGAACGTGGTCCACGTTTCCGTCGCCACGTTGTAGCGGGCGACCTGGTCGGTCATCCACACGTTGGTCCACGGGTTGTGCTTGCTGTCCACCGCCACGTGATAGGGCTGCAGGTTGGGCGGCAGCGGCACGAAGCTCAAGGCCTGCGTCTTCGTGTCGATGCGCGCCAGGTTGCCGCCCCACGAGTTGCCGACCCACAGCACGTCGCCGTTCTTGTCGGTGCCCATGCGGCGAGGGCCCTGCGAATAGGGGAACGGCGTGTTGAAGTCGGGCGCGAACACGCCCTCGTAGTGCTTGCGCACGTCGGGCGGCAGGCGGTCCATCTCGGCCTGCACCGGCGGCAGCCTGATCTCCGAGGCCTTGTCGGTCGCTCCGTCGCCGCGCGCGACGATGTCGATGATCATCTCGGCCCAGTAGCCGTTGCCGTCGCGGTCGGCGGCGAGACCGTAGGTCAGTCCTCCGCCGTTGGCGGTCTTGGGCGTCACCGACTTGAACTCGGTGAAGGTCTCGGTCTTCGGGTCGAAGCGCAGCGCGCCGTCGGGCGACGACGACCAGATGCGGCCTTTGCCGTCGTAGTCGACCGTGGTGGCGCCGCCGGTCGGCGACATGCCCGGCGGTGGAACGAACACGTCGATCTTCTCGGTCTTGGGATCGACCCGGCCGATGCCGCCGCGTCCGGCATTGACGTTGAACCAGAGAATGCCCTGCGGATCGCGTGTCATGCCATGCGTGACGCCCGCCAAGCCGGTGGTCCCCGGCACCACGAACGGCGTCACCTTGCCGGTCTTGGTGTCGATCTTGCCGATGGTGAGATGGCGGGTGGGCACGTTGCTGGTGAACCAGATGTTGCCGCTGTGGTCGAGCCAGGCATCGTGCACGCCGAAGCCCGGCATGATGCCGGACGGGGTGCCGAGGGTCCAGTCGGTGCCGTCATGGGTCACCACGTTGTAGGGGGCCGGCACGTCGGGATCGATCGGCACGTCGTATTCGCGGATGGCGACGCGGGCGGTTTCGCCGCTCGGGCGCGGCCGCTGCTTGATGCGGAACGCGCTTTCGCCGGGGCCGCGGGCGCGCGCCAGGTAGGCGGAGAGCTCCTTCTGGTGGTAGTCGAGGATGCCGTTCACCGGCCGGTTCGGCTGTACCACGCCATAGACGTTGACGCGCTTCATCAGCTCGATGATCGCGCTCCAGCCCGTCTCGTCGAACCGATGCTGCAGGACGTAGCTCGCCGTGTGGCAGCCGGTGCAGTTGTTGCGCACGAGCCGCTTCATGCGCACGTCGTCTGGCGTTTCCTCGGGCAGCCCGGCGAGCATCAGGTCGCCCGGCAGCTGCCGGATCTGCCGCTCCAGGTCGGTGATCGGCTTGAGCACCAGGTCCGCCTTGCGGGCGGCGGCGAGGTCGACGGCGCTGCGCGCCGGCTCGAAGCCCAGCGCCTGCGCCCACACCCGATATTTCGCCGCCGGCAGCGCTGGGAAATAGTACTGGCCGGATTCGTCGGTGAAGACCGTGGTGGTGATGGTCTGTCCCTCGGCCTTGGCGGAGACTGTGACGCCGCCCATCGCTTCGCCCGCGGCGGACTTGATGGTGCCGCTGAGCACGACGTCGGCGGCGCTCGCCGAGGACGGAAGGACGGCCCCGACGCTCAGTGCGACAACGCCAGCCAACGTGAAGGAGCGTACGCTTCTCATGGTGTCTCTCCTGGTAGCGGGCCTTGGATTGGCGCTACGGCGCCGAGCGCTACGGCGCCGAAACGGTCTTGAGGTAGGCGACGATGGCGTCGATCTCGGCGCGCTCGAAATGATGCTTGAAGCCCGGCATGCGCGGCGTGCCGTTGCTGATCACTTCGCGCATCACGTCGTCCTGGCCGCCGAGCGAAGCCTTCGACAGGGCGGGGCCGTAGAGCGCCGCCTTCTGCTGTACGTTGACGTGGCAGACGCCGCACGACTGGACGAACAGGCGCCGTCCGAGCTGCTGCGTTTCGTTGAGGGAGTCGGAGCCGGCCGGCTGCGCCCATGCGGGCACACATGCCACCACGCCGGCCACCGCCGCCCAGGCGCTGCGCGTCATTTGCGTCCTCCCGATGTTGTTCTTGCGCGGCAGCCTACGACTGCGCCCGGCAAAAAGACAGCTCGCTCATTCGCGGCGAAATTGCATACCAGCCATGAGGCGGACGCGCGAAGCGTCAGCCGAACAGATTGCCCTGGTTCGGGTCCGGCTCGCCGCGCTTGCGCGGCCGGGCGATGCGCGGCGGCGCGAAGCGGGTTGGCGCGCCCTCGGCGCGCGCGGCGACGCGGCCGTCGGCGAACTCGATGTCGAGACCGAGCCCGGGGCTCACGTCGGCGGCCGAGCGCAGCGGCCGGCGCGTATCGTCGCGCACCAGGGCGAAGCCGCGTGCCAGCACGCCCCGGTAGGAAAACGCATCGAGCAGCTGGCCCGCACGATCGAGCTGGGCGGCGCGCTGGTCGATGAGCGTGCGCAGCGCGCGCTCGGCCCGCTGCCCCAGGCCTTCGGTGCGTTCGCGGCCGCGCGCGATCCGGGTGCGCTGGGCTTCGACGTTGGCGCGCAGCGCGACCGACAGGCGGGTCGCCAGCGCGTCGAAGCGCTCGCGTCGGCGTTGGCCGAGCACGATTGTCGCGCGTCGAGTGCGGTCGCCCAACGCGTTCACCTTTTCCCTGCAGCGGCCGGTCTGCGCTCGCAGCGTCGCCGGGTTGAGGCGGGCCGCAATGCGCGAGAATTCCGTGTGGTGGATCTGCGCGTTGGCCCTGAGCGCGCGCGGCAAGCGGTCGGCGGCGGCATCGAGCCGCTGGCGCGGCGTCGCCAGCAGCGTCTCGGCGGTCGGCAAGGCGCGCGCGGCGGCGCGCAGCTCCTTGGCCCGCGCCTCGATCCCGCGCAGCCAGCCGGCGGCGTGGCGGCGCGCCAGGCCGTCGATCTGCGCGATGAGCTCGGCGCGCACCGGTACCGCCATCTCGGCCGCCGCTGTCGGCGTCGGGGCGCGCTTGGCGGACGCGAAGTCGATCAGCGTCACGTCGGTCTCGTGCCCGACCGCCGAGATCAGCGGGATCCGGCTCGCCGCCGCGGCGCGCGCCACGATCTCCTCGTTGAACGCCCACAGATCCTCGAGCGAGCCGCCGCCGCGCGCCACGATGATGACGTCGGGCCGCGCGATCGGCGCGTTGGCGCCGACCGCGTTGAACCCGGCGATGGCCGCCGCCACCTGCTCGGCGGCGCCCTCGCCCTGCACCTTGACCGGCCACACGATCACGCGGCGCGGGAAGCGGTCGGCGAGGCGATGCAGGATGTCGCGGATCACCGCGCCGGTCGGCGAGGTGACGACGCCGACGACCCTGGGCAGGAACGGCAGCGGCGGCTTGCGCGCCGCATCGAACAGGCCTTCGGCGGCGAGCTTCTTCTTGCGCTCCTCGAGCAGCGCCATCAGGGCGCCGACCCCGGCGGGCTCCAGCGTCTCGATGACGATCTGGTACTTCGACTGCCCCGGATAGGTGGTGATGCGGCCGGTGACGACCACCTCGAGGCCGGCCTCGAGCTTGACCTTGATGCGCTGCGCCGAGGTGCGCCAGATGATCCCGGCGAGGCAGGCCTTGTCGTCCTTGAGGTCGAGATAGACGTGGCCGCTCGAGTGGTACTTGACGTTACCGAGCTCGCCGCGCACCCGCACGTAGCCGTACGCATCCTCGATCGTGCGCTTGAGCGCGGTGGAGAGCTCGGAGACGGTGAGCTCGGGCAGGTTGAGTCGCGGCTCGTTCATGGACGGAAGATAGCGCAGGATGAGCGGTTTGTCCGGCCTCTAGGGGCGCCCTTGTGGGCTTTGGTTCATCCGAAATTGCTTCGCTTTGTCAGTAGCTTGGTTTTTAGTGTCCCGCCAGTGTCCAGTTCAGGTTTGGGCGTCATGGCGAGGGTCCCGGCGGGCGCGGTACATGACCATGTCACGGGCCGCGAGCGTTTGATACTGCGCCCTGCTATGATCACCGGATGAGCCCAATGACCAAGACGAGCATGATCGCCGCACTGACGCTGGCCGCTCTCTGGCGACCGAAGCCTCGGCGCAGCAGCGGACCTATTACGACAACGCTGGCAGAGCCGTCGGCCGGTCCTCAACCGACAGCCAAGGCTCGATCACGTTCTACGATGCGCGCGGCAGGGTCACCGGTCGCGAGTCCACCAGCGGCAACACGACGACGATCTACGATGCCAGCGGCCGCAATGTCGGACAGTTCACCACGAAGCCGCAGCGTTAAATGGCCGCCGGTGCGTTCGCAGCGGCTGGGGGCAGGAGTGGTAGTTGCGCAGATTATTGCCGCATCAATCTCCCGACGACCTTCATGCGCTGCACCGAATCGCCGGCGAGGTGGCTCCAGATGAAGGAGTCGCGCACCAGCTTGTCCGCATGGTGGTCCATGCGGCAGCCGGCGGCGCCGCGGATCTCCATGTAGAGCTCGGTCACGTCCTGGATCACGTCGGTGGAGAAATTCATCGCCAGACCCGCGGTGGCCGAGTGCATCTTCTGGTCATGCTCCCAGGCGACGCGCAGCACGAGCGAGCGCAGCGCCTCGGTGAGCATGTGCATCCTGTTGAGCTTGAGCTGGATCAGCTGCTGGTCGATCAGGGGGCGACCGCCTTGGCTGGCGGTGCGCACGTGCGCCTTCGCCTGCTCGCAGGCGTCGTCGCATACGCCGAGCGCATTGGCGGCAAGCTCGAGGTCGCCGAAGATGTCGCCGCCGGTGCGGTCACCCGCCTGGCGCGTCTTCATGTCGGAGGTGTTGACCTGTCCGACCACGTTGGCGTGCGGCACGCGCGCGTTCTCGAAGATCATCTCGCCGTTCTGGTAGAAGCGCCAGCCGCTCTTGTTGAACACCTTGCCGATGCGGAAGCCTGGGGTGTCGCGCGGCACCAGGAACATCGTGGTGCCTTCGCGCAGCGGCACGTTCGGGTTGGTGCGCGCGTCGATGAAGAACAGCTTTCCCACCGGCGCGTTGGCGATGAAGCATTTCTCGCCGTTGAGGATCCATTCGTCGCCGTGACGCTCGGCGCGCAGCTTCAGGCCCGCCTTGGGGTCGTCCGCCGGCGGCAGGCGGTTGTCGGAGCCGGCGCTCGGCTCGGAAATCCCCTTGCCGAGCAGGAACGTGTCGTCGGCGACGAAGGGTTTCAGGAACCGCTCCTTCTGCTCGTCGGTGCACGCCGCCGAGATCAGGTGGCTCCATTTCCAGTTCTGGCTGAACGTCTTGGAGATGGCGCTGTCGGCCCGCGCCAGCTCGGTCATCACCAGCGCCTGGGTGACGAAATCGGTGCCCTCGCCGCCGTACTGCTTCGGCACCGCGAGGGTGCGGAAACCGAGCCGCGAGCCCTTGCGGACGATGTCCCAGTCGAAGGTGTCGCGCGCGCCCGTCTTGGCGTCGCGCTTGAGCGAGATCGGGCGGATCTCCTCGTCGGCGAATTTGCGCGCCTTCATCTGCCAGCCGCGCTGCTCTTCGTTCAGTGCGAAATCCATGATGTGGTCCTACTGGTCGTGCTCGTGCTGAACAATTTCCGCCTCATCCTGAGGAGCGTCGCTCTTGCGACGCGTCTCGAAGGAGGAGGCGGCCCATCCTTCGAGACGCGCGTACGCGAAGGGGCGTACGCGCTCCTCAGGATGAGGTCGGTGGGGATGTGATTCATCATTCGGCGGCGCGCGCGGCAGCCGCGGGAATGCGCCGGTAGCCCGCCAGCGCCTCGGCGATCTCGAGCTTCGCGTCGCTGTTGCGGCCGCCGGCGTGCAGCGAGATGAGCGCGTCGCGCACGTGCTTGTGCAGCGGCACGTCGCGCATCACCCCCATGGCGCCGAAACACTCGGCCGCGTCCTTGGCGGCGCGATAGATCGCCTCCGATGAGAACGCCTTGGCGACCGTGCTGAGCGGCAGGTCGGGCAGGCTGCGGTCGGCCTGCGCCTGCGGATGGTCGGAGGCCCAGGCCGCCTGCCAGATGGTGGTCCGGGCGACTTCGAGGCGGATCGCGACCTCCGCGAGCTTCGCGCCGATCGCCTGGTGCTCGACAATTCTGCGCCCGCCCTGCACCCGCAGTTGCGCATAATCGAGCGCCGCCTCATAGGCCGCACGCCCGATCCCCAGGTTGATCGCCTGCGCCAGCGGCGCGCCGCGCCCGTCCGTGTCGGCGCCGAAGGCGCCGACCAGCAGGTTCTCCGCCGGCACGCGGCAATTCGCGAAGATGACCTCGCCGCAGGCGCCGTGGAACCAGCGCTCCGCGTCCGTGTGCGCGCGCACCGTGATGCCGGGCGCATCGTGTGGCACCAGGATGGTGGCGATGCCGTCGCCGGCGGGCGGATCGATCCTGACGGTGACGGCGAGCAGCTTGGCGAGCGGCGCGTTGGCGACGCAGTCCTTGGCGCCGTCGATGATCCATTCGCCCTTCTGGCGCGTGGCCGTCGTCTTCACCGGCCGCTCGGGGGCCGCGGGGCGATGATAGTTGATGCCGAGCGACGGATCCGTGCCGGGCTCCGTGTCGGCGAGCGCCAGGTGGTAGCGGTCGTCGGCCAGGAACGCGGGGAGGAACCGCTCGCGCTGCTCCGCCGTCATCGCCTGGTCGAACAGCAGGTGGGCGAGGCGCGAGGTCTCGCCGAGCACCGTGGCGATGTCCGGGTCGCCGGCGGCGAGCTCCTCCGCCACGATGCAGGCGGTCAGGTTGTCGGCGCCGGCGCCGCCGAGCTCCTCCGCCAGCGCGAGCGTGCGCAGGCCGAGCTGCGAGGCCTGGTCGAGGAGGGGCAGCGGCAGGCTGCGGTCGAGCGCCTCGAGACGCTCCGAGCGTGTGGCGAACGGCTTGATCTGCCGCGTGACGAAGTCGCGCACGGTGTCGCGGATCTCGAGCTGCTCCGCGCTCAGGTGAAGGCTGTACGTCATGCCAGCTCCAGGTGTTGTGCGGCTCGCCCGATCAGGGCGCCTTTTTCACGAATTTCTGCACGCGCCAGTTCAGCGTGTCGGCAACGTAGACGTCGCCGCTTGCGGCGACCGCGATGAAATGCGCCTCGCCGAACTGGCCGAGCGCCTTGCCCTGCTTGCCGGCGACGCCCAGCACCTTGCCGTCGAGATCGAGCTTGATCACCTGGCCGGCGTGTCCGTGCGCCAGCCACAGGTGCTGGTCGGAGCTGATTGCGAGCCCGCACGGCGTGCCCGGATGACGCGACTCGCGCACGTGTTTGCCGTCGGCATCGAACACCTGGATGCGCTGGTTGTTGCGGTCGGCGACGTAGACGAGGCCCTTGGCGTCGATCGCGATCGAGTGGGCGATGTCGAACTCGCCCGGCCCTTTGCCCTTCTTGCCCCAGGCCTTGATGAAATTGCCGTCGCGGTCGAACTTGAGCACCCGCGGCTCGCCGCGCCCGTGCCCCTGGGTGACGAAGAAATCCCCATTCGCGGCGAATGCCAGGTCGTTCGGTTCGTTGAACAACGGCAGGTGGCCATAGGGGTGCATGTCGCCGGCGTTGCCGCGTACGCCGAGCACCAGCAGGATCCGCCCGTCCGGATTCATCTTGTAGACGACATGCGACGCGACGTCGGTGGTCCAGATGTTGTCGTCGCGGTCGATCCGCAGCCCGTGCGGCCGATCGTACAGCCCTTGTCCGAGGGAACGGATGTATTGTCCGGTGCCGTCGAACTCCATCAACGGATGCGGCCCGCGGCTGAGCACCAGGATGTTGCCCTTGCTGTTGACGGCGACACCCGAGGTGCTGCCGAACGTCATGCCGGCAGGAAGCTTGAAATCGTCCGGCACCGCCACATAGTCGAGCGGCGGCGCCTCGGCCGATGCGGCGGCAACGGACAACAGGGTGCTCATCATCGCGATTATCAGGAGTTTCATCGCTCAGGACCCGTGCGATTGATGCCGATCCTCTACTCGGGTTTGATGCCCGCGCTCTTGATCACGCGAGCCCATTTCTCCAGGTCGGTCTTGATCAGGTCGGTAAACTGGGCGGGCTCGAGCGTATACGGTGTGACCTGCTGCTCCTCGAGCGTTTTGATCAATTCGGGATCGCGCATGACCGCGAGCGTCTCCTGCGTCAGCTTGGCGACGATGTCCTTGGGCGTCTGGATCGGGGCGATCACGCCGATCCACGGCGCCATGCCGAAGCCGGGCACCGTCTCGGCCACGGTCGGGATGTTGGGCAGGATCGGCATCCGTTGCGGCTCGGCGATGGCGAGCGGGATCATCTGGCCGGCCTTCACGTTCTGCAGCACGGTCTGCACGTTGTTGAACATCAGCTGCACCTCGCCGCCGAGCAGCGCCATGGCGGAGGGCCCGGTGCCCTTGTACGGCACGTGCAAGAGCTTGATGCCGGTGTTGAGTGCGAACAGCTCCATGGCGAGATGACTGAAATTGCCGACGCCGGCCGACGCGTAGGAGAGCCCGCCGGGCTTCTGTTTGGCGAGCGCGATCACCTCCGCGATGGTGCGCGCCGGCAGCGAGGGATGCGCCACCAGCATGCCGGGGAATTTCACCGTGGTGGCGACCGGGGCGAAGTCGCGCAGCGCCGCGTAGGGGAGCTTCTCGTACAGGGCCGGATTGACCACCAGCGGCGTGTCCGAGCTCATCGCGATGGTGTAGCCGTCCGGATCGGACTGCATCAGCCCCTGCAGGCCGATCGAGCCGTTGGCGCCGCCGCGGTTCTCCACATAGACCTGCTGGCCGAGCCGCACCGACAGGTGCTTCGCCACCAGGCGGCCGATGAAGTCGGTGCCGCCGCCTGCCGGGAACGGCACGATCATCTTGATCGATTTCTGCGGCCAGGCCTGCGCGAACGCGAGCCCAGGTGCAAGGCATGCCAGGGCGAACGCAGCCGCAAGCGTGGTGATCCGTGTCCTCATGCTCCTCCCCTTTGTTGCCGTCGATCTTGCGATCGATCGTCGTCACGGTGAGTTTACCTCATCATTTGGGCGTCCGCCCGCCCTGATTTCATCCCGCCACCGCGGTCGCGATGGCATCCCCCATTTGTTGCGTGCTCGCCTCGCCGCCGATATCCCGGGTGAGGTGCTTCGCCTCGGCGATGACCTGGGTGACGGCAGCCAGGATGCGGTCGGCGGCGGCGGTCGCCTTCGGCTCGTCATGCTTGCGGCCGAGCCAGGCGAGCAGCATCTGGCCGGAGATGATCATCGCGTAAGGGTTGGCGATGTTGCGTCCGGCGATGTCGGGGGCCGAGCCGTGGGTCGCCTGCGCCATCGCCTGCGTCTCGCCGACGCCCAGGCCGGGCGCGAGCCCTAAGCCCCCCACCAGGCCGGCGCCGATGTCGGTGAGGATGTCGCCGAACTGATTGGTGGTGACGACCACGTCGAACTGCTGCGGCGCCGTGACGAGCTTCATCGAGATCGAGTCGATCATCATCTCCTCGAACGTCACGTCGGGAAATTCGCGCGCCACCTTGCGACATTCCTCCGCGAACATGCCGCAGGCGAGGCGATAGACCGGCTCCTTGTGCGCGGCCGTCACCTTCTTGCGCTTGCGGGTGCGGGCCATCTCGAATGCCTCGCGCGCGACGCGGTTCGATCCCTTGCGGGTGATCACCCGCATCGCCACCGTGATGTCGTCGTTCGGCCGGAACTCGGGCGCGCCCGCCACCACGGTCTCGGAATACAGCATCCCCTCGGTGATCTCGCGGAAGAACACGATGTCGACGTTGCGGTGGATCGACGGCAGGTTGGCGTGCGACAGCGAGGGGCGCACCGCGGCGAACAGGTCGAATTTCTTGCGCACCGGCGGCATCACCCAGGTGGCGTCGCCACGCGGATAGGCGGCGTGGCCGATCGGCCCCATGATCCAGCCGTCGAGGCCGCGCAACGCCTGCTCGGTCACGCCCGGCAGCGTGTGGCCGTGCGCCTCGTGGCCGGCCTTGCCGATCGGCAGGGGGTGCCACTCGATCGCAAGCCCGGTGTGCGCCGCCGCCGCCTTCATCACCTTGACGCATTCGGGGACGACTTCGAGCCCGATGTCGTCCCCCAGCAATATGCCGATCTTCAAGTCCGCCATCCTTCCTTGCGATTGATCCTCGCGGAGCTCATTCGTCGATGACGATCTGCAGCTCCTGCGTCACGCTCTTCCAATCCGCCATTTCCTTGGCGATCCATTCCTGCGCGTCGCGGAGCGACGCGCTCCGCGGCACCAGCATGCCGCCCTTGTGGAAGGCTTCCTGCAATTCCGGCGTCGCCGCCGCCTTGACGAAGGCGTTGTGCAGGGTCTCGACGATGTCCGCGGGGGTTCCCGCCGGCGCATAGACCGCCGACCATTGCACCGGCCGCACGTCGGGATAGCCCAGCTCCTGGATGGTCGGGATATCCGGGTATTGGGCGAGCCGCTGGTCGGCGGCGACCGCGAGCGGGCGCACCTTGCCTTCCCGCATCATGCCAACCGGGTTGGTGATGTTGAACCACGACACGTGGATGTCGCCGTTGGCGAGGTCGCGCAGGATCGGCGCGCCGCCGTCCTTGAACGGGATGTGCACCATGTCGAGGCCGGCCCGCTTCGCCAGGATCGCGGTGTTGACCTGCTGGTAGCTTCCCATCCCGGCGCTGCCGAAGCGCACCTTTCCCGGGTTGGCTTTGGCGTAGGCGAGGAACTCGGCGAACGTCTTCACCGGAAAGCTGGCGGTGGTGGCGAGGAAGAACACCGGCACGTCGACCAGGCGGGCGACGATCTGCACGTCCTTGTCGTAGTTGATGCGCATCTTCTTGGCGAGCAGCACCGGGGTGAGCCCGTTGGTCGAGATGTTGCCGATCATCAGCGTGTGCCCGTCGGGCCGCGCGCGCGCCATCTCCTCGATCGCCAGGATGCCCGACGCGCCCGGCTTGTTCTCGACGACCACCGCGCCATTGAGGATCTTGCGCAGCTGCTCGCCGAACAGCCGCGCCACCACGTCGGTGAGGCCGCCGGGCGCGTAGGGCACGACGATGCGGATGGGCTTGGTGGGATAGGGCTCGGCGTGGGCAACGGCCGCTGCCAGGATGACGCAGAATACGGCCAACAGGCTCAATCCGGCGCGCCTCATCGTTCCTCCCACCTTTTTCGAGGAGCGACGTCGCGCGCCCTCCGTTGGGCCGATTGTAGGGAGGCCGCCGCGGCATGCACAAGCGTGAACTCGCGGCTCCGGCATGCTAAGGGAGTATGCCTGTTTGTGAGGCAGTTCGGCCGAGCGGCCGTCGATGGGAGGACAAGAATGAAAGCCCTGATCACCTGCGTGCTGGCCGCCCTCGCGGTCCTGGGCAACGTTGCGGTCGCGCCGGCGCAGGACGCCTACCCGAGCCGCCCGATCAAGCTGCTCATCGCATTCCCGGTCGGCGGGCTGCTCGATACGGTCTCGCGCGTGGTCGGCGAGAAGATGTCGACGATCCTCGGCCAGCAGATCGTGATCGAGGCGCGGCCCGGCGCCGGCGGCACGCTCGCGACCGCGGCGGTCGCGCGTGCCGAGCCCGACGGCTACACGCTGATGATGATCAACGACAACCACTCGCTCAATCCGAGCGTGTTCAAGAACATCCCGTACGACAGCGTCAAGGACTTCGCGCCGATCGGGTTCGTCGGCAGCGCGCCGCTGGTGCTGGTGGTGAATTCGGGCCTGCCGGCGCAGTCGGTGAAGGAGCTGGTCGAGCTCGCCAAGAAGCAGCCGGTGACCTATGGCTCGGTCGGCGTCGGCAGCGCCAGCCACCTGGCGGGCGAGATGTTCGCGTCCGCCGCCGGCGTGAAGATGCAGCACGTGCCCTATCGGGGCGGCGCACCGGCGCTCAACGACCTGATCGCTGGCCATCTCAACACCATGCAGCTCTCAGCCGTGATCGGCCTGCCGCAGATCGAGGCCGGCAAGCTGCGCCCGCTCGGGGTCGCCGCCACCTCGCGGCTCGAGGTGCTGCCCAACGTGCCGACGCTGGCGGAGACCGGATATGCGATGGAGGCGGCCTACTGGTTCGGCCTCGTCGCCCCGGCCGGCACGCCGGCGCCGATCGTCGCCAGGCTGGAGAAGACGCTCGCCGACGTGCTCGCCATGCCGGAGGTGAAGAAGCGCCTGAGCGACATGGGCGCCGTGGTGACCCCGCTCCCCTCGCGCCAGTTCGGCGACTACATCCGCAGCGAAATGACCAAGTGGGCGGACGTCATCGCCAAGAACAACGTGAAGTTCGAATAGCTGCTTCGTAGGGTGGGCGAGCGATCGTCACAAACGATCGCGAGGAAAGGCGCGATGCTCACGCGTTCGCGTGGGCGCGGAGAGTGTTCTCAAGGGATCAGCGAAGGGTCGAGTTGTCCCGAGTGGTTACGGTCGTGGGCTTACCGACCTTCAGCACTGGGCCGTCAGCGTGCAGCTGGGCGTTCGCGGTCTCGTGATTGTCGATGCGGGCAAACAGACCGATCACGACTAGCGCGACAGCGCAAATCAGCGCCACCGCTGTTATCTTGAGGTGGGTGCTGCGGTCGGCCGCTATCAGCCAATGGTTCATGGCTTACTGCCAACGTGTTGCGACCGTGGGAGCCGCTTAGCTCCGCACGGAGGTGGACACGACGGGGCCGTCGAGAACATAGCGCCCGTTCAGGTGCCCTTGCACAATGAAGATACCAACCCCGATCACAACGGCAGTCATTCCACCCAGAATGTAGCCAACGAGTCCGAGGCTTTTCTGGTCGGCCATGACGATCGCTCCTTGCCCTGACTGCCGCGAAGCTGATGCGCTCCGGTATTTCTTGACTGGCGCGCAGGAGACCTGGTGGCGCGATTTGCCGCCGGTCGTCGAGATCTAGATCCGAGGCGAGCACGTTGTGACCTCGTAAAATTGCGAGGTATCGATATGAAAAATTACCGTATCGAGCACTTCGGACGGTGCCGTAATGCGGTTGAGCCCACCGGCATACCGCCCGTACCCTCGATCAAGTTGCCGCCGGGCGCGAAACGACACGTGTTGGCTCAAGACTCAGCCTGAGGCATTTCGCGGCAACGCATCGCGAGGCGGCATTTCAGGGAGGATCAGAGTGAGCCATCCGCGCGTGCTGCTGGCTGACGATACCGGATCGAAGACGGCGTTGTCGTCGATCGATCCAGGCTTAGCGCCAACCCAATAATGCCCATAGAGCGGCAACAACGGTGACCGCGCTGACCGCCATCGCAAAGTAGAACGCGGCTTCTACTCCATCCATGACTCTTGTCTTTCTCCGGGCCGCCGGTGGTGCCACAGGCCGTAATGGCGGGGCAGCATCGGCTTTGGTGTAGCGGCGTTCGACGGCGGCTTGGCGTGTAGCGTCTGCCGCGCGCGGCGTTCGTGCAGGACGGGATCGAAGACAGCGTTGCCTTCGATTGATCCAGGCTCATCGCCGCCGTAATTCCCATAGACCGGCAACAAGGGTTATCGCGGCGATCGTCAGCGCGAAGTAGAACGCGGCTTCTGCCCCATCCATGACTCTTGTCTTTCTCCGGTCCGCCGGGCCGTTTCCACGCCCGACCTCCACGATTTTCTTGCGCAAAGACGATCGAACAGAAGTGTGCTCTGCCACCAGGCCAATCGCAGTACATTCTGCACGACAGCGAACTGGAAATCTTGTTCGTTCGTGCCACTATGTTGCTGGCGTCTGCCGCCACGAAATGAATTCACTGGATGCGCATAAGCCGCGCAGCGTTCGCGCAGATGACCGCGCCGGCGAAATGACCAAAGACCGACGTTATCGCCAAGAACAACGTGAAGCTCGAGTCGCCCGGGAAAACGCGGCGACTACCTGCAGATCCGCCGTATCAGGCAGCACTTGGCGTTACAGGAGCGACGTACCACGCACGCCGCTGCGGTCTGCAGCGAGGTCGCTGCCGCCGCCCGATCGACCGCAGAGCCATTTGCCGGCGCGGCCATGCCCGGCGATGGTCCGGCGAGGCTGACGGCGAGGACGATCAGCCCCGAGAGAGCAATGATCCGCATGGTCATCTCCCCTTGTTGGGAATCGCGGTGTTGAGAACGCAGAGCCTGCGGCGCCGCGTGGCGGAAGACAATGCGGCCGGACACGCGCCCGATCCGCAGGCGGATGGAGATCGGAGCAAGTCCGGGCTACGCATACATCACGAAGCCTGCCGCTGGCGCGCTCAGGCGCACGACCTTCGCGCCGTCGCCGCGATCCGCGACGCGGATCGTCCGGCCGATCTCGTCCGCCGCCGTCGAGTAGAGGCAGGTGAGCGTGGAGCCGGCCGCATGCAGGTCGGCATCGATGATCACCGAGGCGTCGCGTGCCGCGTCCCGGTCGGTGTTGACGGCGAGCAGGATCTCGCTGCGGTTGAACAGGCGCGACCAGGGTACGATCGACCGGATTTCGTCGCCGATCTTGTGCGGCAGGCCATAGTCGACCCCGTTGCCGGAGATCTCGCGCAGGTATTGGCGGCCGCGCCGCAGCGCGAGGTGTTCTCGGCGCAGCGCAAGCACCTTGGCGAGCTCGCCATAGACCCACTGATCCTCGTTGAAGCAGTGGCGCTCGCGCGAGCGGAAGGCGCCGAAGCGCCCGCCGAACATGCATTCGCGCAGATACCGGTCGCTTCCGCCTTCGCCGTCGAACAGCTGCTCGCTGCCATAGTAGATGCAGGGGATGCCGAGCGTGGTCGCATTGAGCGCGAGCACCGCGAGCATCAGCGACGCCGGCACCGGATCGGCGCAGAACCGCGCCTTGCGCTCGCCTTTGCGCACCTGGTCGTGATCGTCCACCACGGTGACGACCTTGTTGCGGAACCAGACGTGCGAGTCCTTCATCACCAGGAGGGAATTGCGGAACAGGCCGAAATAGTCGGTCGGATCCCGATAGCCCTTGAGCAGGTACTCGAGCTTGTCCGGGATATCGTCGATGCCGAGCGCGGCATCGAGCCCGGTTTCCTCCAGGGTCTGATAGGCGCGCTGGCGACCGCCGGTGATCTCGCCGATGAGGTAGAAGTTCTCCTTGCCGAGGGTCTGCGCGAACTCGTGGATCACGGACGCGAAATAGCGGCCCGCCCCGAGGTCCATGTGCTTGACGGTGTCGACGCGGAACCCGTCGAGATCCGCATAGGCGATCCAGAATTTGTAGCAATCGCATAATGTCTTGAGGGCCGGCGACGGCCGGTAGTCGGCGAGGCTGCCGTCGCCCAGGTTGATGTCCTTGAGGTCGAAGAAATCGCCTTCGCGGAATTCCGGCTCGTCGTCCCAGTGGACGATGCGTCCCTTGCGGGTGAACGTTTCCGGTTCCTGCAGCTCGCGCGGCCAGATCGCGTCGTCGTTCGGCTGAGTGGGCGCGGGGCTGAGGGGCGCAAAAGGAAGGGTCGGCTGGCCGTCTGCCCGGTTGAAGCCGCGCACGTCGTAGCGGGCGCCGCTCCAGCGCCGGTCGTCCTGCGTATAGGAGAAGACGTTGCCGGAATGGTTGAAGATGACGTCGAGGACGACGCGGATGCCCTGCTGGTGCGCGGTCGCCACCATGTCGCGCAGGTCCTCGCGCGTGCCGAAATGCGGGTCGACGTCGAGGAAGTTCTGGATGCCGTAGCCGTGATAGGTCTCCTGGAAGGAGATCTGCCGGAGTACCGGACTGACCCAGATGGCGGTCACGCCGAGCCGCGCCAGGTAACCGATCTTGCTGGCGAGCCCCTTGAGCGTGCCGCCGCACCAGCGCGTTCCGGCTTCGCGCCATTGGGCGGCCTCGTCGTCCGCGCGCACGGCGTTGCCGCGGTCTGCCTCGGTGTAGGGCGGCGTCGTCCCCGACTTGACGATCTTGCCATCGTTGCCGCGGAACGCGCGCTCCTTGCCGTCGGAGAAACGGTCGAGCATCAGGAAGTAGAGCACCTGGTCTTCCCAGGCAGTGGGCGAAGGGTGGAAGCTTTTGCCCCGCGTGAGCTGCGCGAAATCGAGCTCGGCCACGCTTCGTTCGCCCGCCATGGCCGCCCTCCGCGATCCCGATGAAGCTGTGACTGCAGGTTGTAGGACGTTTGGGCCAATATCAAGGCAGGACGACGGACTCCCGCCACGGCCCGGTCGTGACGCCGGTTGCCCGGCTCTCCGGATAGATGAACTGAATGCCGAGCGCAGTTCCATTGAAACGGAGAGGATGGCCGGCGCCGGCGCGGCGCACATCATTTGAGTTTCGCCCACGCGCGCATGCGACAAAGAGGCCCTGGCCCAGCGGCACGAGCGATATCGACAGCAACCGATCGCGGTGACAATCCTTGCGTGCGGGCCGCTCAGGTAGGCGCGCAGCGCGCGACCGTAGGGAGACGCATCATGATTTCAAGCATCAGTCGGCGTGATTTCCTCGGAGCCACGGGGGCGGCGGCGCTGTCCGGTGCCGGCCCAGCCTTCGCTCAGCAGTTTCCCGCCCGCGGGCTTCTGGTGATCGTGCCCTATGCGGCCGGCGGCGGCAGCGACGTGTCGGCGCGGCTGCTGGCGCGGGATCTGGAACCCCTCCTCGGCAAGGCGGTGACGGTGGAGAACCGCGCCGGCGGTGGCGGCTGGCTCGGCTGGGGCGCGCTCGCTACGTCGAAGCCCGACGGTTACACCATCGGCTACATCAACGCGCCGAGCATGTTCGCCGGGTATCTGGACAAGGCCCAGGGCGTCGCGCGCAAGGAGAGCCTGGAGAGCTTCACGCCGCTGATCAATCATGTGGTCGACCCCAATCTCTGGGCGGTGCGACCCGACAGCAAGTTCAAGACCGTCAAGGACGTCATCGAGGAGGCCAAGAGCCGCCCCGGCACGATTACGCTCAACGGCGGCGGCCACGGGACCGACGATCATGTTGCGGCACTCGGCATCGGCGCCAACAACGGGACGAGCTTCCAGATGGTGCATTTCCGCGGCACGCCGGAAGGCAAGACGCAGGTGCTGGCCGGCAACATCGAAGTACTCGCCTGCAACGTCAGCGAGGTGGCGGAGGACGTCAAGGCCGGCCAGTTCCGCATTCTCGGGGTGATGGCAGCCGAGCGCTCGTCGTTCATTCCCAACGGGCCGACCTTCCGCGAGCAGGGCTTCAATGAGGTGTGGGCGGTCTCCCGCGGCATCGCCGCCCCAGCCGGCCTGCCGTCCGATATCGAGAGCGCCCTGATCGGTTATCTTGAGAAGACCATCAGCTCCAAGGAGCACAAGGCCAAGGCCGAGGCGCTGGCGCTCGATCCGCAGATCATCAAAGGCGAGGCGTACCGCAAGTTTCTCAAGGAGAACGAGCAGGCGACCAAGACGCTGATGGGATGGTGAGCCGCGAACGGCCAACGCGGCCGAGGCTTGCACGTCAACCGAAGCGGCCGGGCTATGGCGCGTCCCGGTGAAAATGATCCAGAATTGTCA
Organism: uncultured Alphaproteobacteria bacterium; assembly: GCA_963777755.1. GTDB lineage: Bacteria > Pseudomonadota > Alphaproteobacteria > Rhizobiales > Xanthobacteraceae > DATFWC01. Next base: position 454,996 of record CAVZSC010000027.1, on the reverse strand, counting down.
TGGCCGGGCCTGTCCCGGCCATCTCGATAGGAAAGGCACGGCCGTGCCATTTGAATTCGAGATCGCCGGGTCAAGCCCGGCGATAACGAGTTATTATCGACGGGACCCGCTGTAGCCCGCTGAGTTTCATACCCCCTCCCCCGGGTGCGCGCATTCGCGCTGCTGTCGATGGAACCCGGCAAGGCCCGGCGAATTCCAGGGGTGGTGCGCCGACAGCCGTCGTCACGCCCAGTTGATCGCACGGGCCTTGATGCCTTGACGCCGCGGGCGTAACGATCCCGCAAGGGGACATTGCAGGCTCCCCTTCAGACGACGCCCGTCCAAGCCCTGCGCAATGCTCGGCGTTTGGTCGAGGCGTTTGCGCATGGACGAAAGTCCCTCAGCGAAACGGGACTCGACGGCGCGTGAAGACGCGCCCGTTCCGTCATTCCACAGTGTGTGGTTCGACGGACGGCAGGCCGCATCCGGCACACAAGCCGACAGTATCCTGTCCGACCCGTGCTGTGGTCCAAGCCGACAGCTGCGTGCGCTTCGACGACTTCACGGCAAGCCCGAGCGAATGATCCCGCATAGGTCAGGACATCGCCATGTCGCTAAAGACTGTAGACACCATCCGAATACCCGATGCTGCTGGCACTTCATTTGATCACGGAGCCTTCGAGCCGACGACCCGTCGCGTGTTCGTCGCCCATACGGCGCGCGGCCGACTCGAGGTCATCGATCACAACAGGCGTTGCCACGTCGCGACCCTGAAAGGCTTTCCGGAAGCCGCGGGCGTGGTCGCCGACGACGGCCAGGTTCTCGTCACCAACCGCGGCGCAGCAAGCCTGGCTTGGGTTGACGCTCGCACCTTGGAAACACGTTCCGTCATGGATACGGGGCCACGACCGAACGGGGTTGCCATCGTCGCCAGGCTCGGTTTGGCGGTGGTTGCCTGCATCGGCGACGAAGCCCGCGGTCCCGAGCTCCACGTGTTGCGGCTGGGCGGATCGGAGCGATGGTCGATGGCTCTCCCGGGGCGGCCGCGCTGGTGCGTGACGGATGCCGAAGGACGCCAAGTGTTCCTCGCGATCCGCGACCCTTCGATGATCCTGGTGACCCGGTTGCCGGCGCTTGGCGAAGTCCGGCACTGGATGCTGTCCGCGGACGGCGCACACGGGCTCGACATCGACCATCGACGGCAGCTCCTGTACGCCGCGTGCGACGACCGCGCGCTTGTCGAGCTCGAAGCCGGCAGCGGACACATGCGCAACACGTGGCCGCTCGCCGGGGGTCCCGATGCCACATTCTTCAATCCGGCCAGCGGTCTCGTCCACGTCGCAATCGGGGATCCGGGGCTGGTCCAGTCCATCGATCCGCGCACCGGCGAGAGCACGCAGCTCAGGACCGCCGCCGGCGCCAAGACGACGGCGCTCGTCGCGCCCGATTGCCTCTACGTGTTCTCGCCGGAACACGAAGGAGCCGTTGTTCTCAGGGAAGCCTAGCAACCGCCGTTTTGGCATCATCGACCGCGCCGGCACTCTGAGATTTTCTCATGCGGGCCCGAGAAATGATGCGTTGCAAACGAGTGCGACGCGGAGCAAACAGTCCGCGCGCCGCTCGATAAGCGCGCAACCGGGCTCATCCTGCAGCCGCCCGGTTCTTTGAGGACGCTGTCGTCTCAAGCGCTGCTCCGGTCCCGCCCTGGGAGGAGCATCTATGAGCGATCGAATCTCCGCAACGTCTCTCGCAAGGCTCTCGTCGTCCAAATCCGGGTTTCTGGCTTGCCTGATCGGTATCATGGCTGCGGCGCCTGCCGCCGCCGCAGAGACCTGCAAGCCTGCCTTGGCGTTCCGGGAGGTCCAGTTTTCCGCTATGCAGGCGTCGACGCTGCAACGAAAATGGACCGCCCTCGTGTCCGTCGACGCATCCCGTTGCCAGCCGCGATCCACGGGCTATTTCGAGATCGTGTTCGAGCGCCTGAAGGAAAACGCGCCGGACATCCAGTTCCGCCAGGAGTTCATGTGGCTCGGCGGCTTCGACTGGGTACCGCCGGTGATGAAAGTCGAAGTGGATTTCGCCGCCGACGAAATGGTGCAAGGATACTGGTTCGACACCATAACGCCGTGCCCTTGCGCCGGTACCCGTCCCCTTGCGGCTGCACCGGGCAGCCGGTAGATTCCCAGTGCGGGGACAACGCAGTCTCCCCGTCAGACGGGCTTCCGTCCAAGTACTGCGCAACTCTCGACTTGTCGAGGAGATTGCGCATGGCCGAAGCTCCTTCCATTGCTCCCCACGATCTTTACGCGCAGATGGGCACCGCCCGCGCGCCCGCCCTCGTCGATGTGCGCCGCGAGCAGGCGTTTCGCAGCGACGACCGGATGATCATCGGCGCGATCCATCGTCCTCCCGAAGAGGTCGAGGGCTGGCGCAACGAGCTGCCATCCGGTCGATCCGTCGTGGCGTATTGCGTCCATGGCCACGAGGTCAGCCAGGGGGTGGCGGCCGCGCTCGGCCGCGCCGGCGTCCAGGCGGCCTATCTTACGGAAGGGTTCGCCGGGTGGCAGGCCGCGCAGCTGCCGACGCGGCGCAAGCGCGGGCCCGAGGAGAATAAGTGGGTCACTCGGGAGCACCCGAAGATCGACCGCATCGCCTGCCCGTGGCTCGTCAGCCGCTTCATCAATCCCGATGCCGAGTTCATCTACGTGCCGCCCACCGACGTGAGCAGGATCGCGCAGGACGTCGGCGGCACCCCGTACGACATCAAGGGCGTCGAGTTCGGGCACGTGGGGGACCGCTGCTCGTTCGATGCGATCGTCAGCGCCTACGACATCCACGATGCGGCGCTCGACCATCTGGCCACGATCGTGCGGGGCGCCGACACGTCTCGGCCCGATCTCACGCCGCAGGGCGAAGGCCTGCTGGCGATCTCGTACGGCCTGTCGGCCAATCATCCCGACGACCATGAGATGCTCGGGCACGGACTGGTCATGTACGACGCACTGTACACGTGGTGCCGTTCGCAGGCCGCACGGCAACGGCGGGGCGAATGATCATGCCCTACACCGTGAAGCCTCTCTCGTGCGATCCGGCCAACGTCAAGGGCATGTCCGAACGGTTGATCGTCAGCCACTACGAGAACAACTACGGCGGCGCGGTCAAACGCCTCAACCTCATCGAGGAGAAGCTGGCCGGGCTCGACTACGCCAGCGCGCCGGTCTTCCTCGTCAACGGGCTCAAGCGCGAGCAGCTCATCGCGATGAACTCCATGATCCTGCACGAGCTGTTCTTCGACGGACTCGGGGATCAGAGCGAGCCGGGAAGCGTGCTGCGCGAAGCGCTGACGCGCGATTTTGGATCCTGTGACCGCTGGCGAGCCGAGTTCGTCGCCATGGGCAAGGCGCTGGGTGGCGGATCCGGCTGGGTCCTGCTGTCGTGGTCGCCGCGCGACCGCAAGCTGGTCAACCAATGGGCGTCCGATCATTGCCACACGCTGGCGGGCGGCACGCCCATTCTCGCGCTCGACATGTACGAGCACTCCTATCACATCGACTTCGGCGCCAAGGCCGGAAGCTACGTCGATGCTTTCATGGATGTGATCCGGTGGAACAATGTCGAGCGAATATTCGGAAGACTGGCAGGGGAACGAGGTCAGTAGGTGCATGAATTCGTGCCGGAGAAAGTGACACCGGATCGCTCGTTCATCCTGGTGAAGGTGCTTCATGATCAGGGTCGTCGCATTCACAGCGTTGCTGACGATGGGGGTTTCTGCGATGGCGGACAAACTGAGCTTTGATGCGGATGCCACCGGCAAGGCGCCGAGCGGCTGGACGGTGGCGAAGACCGGCACGGGCAATCCCGAATGGACCGTGGAAGACGATGCGAGCGCTCCCTCCGGCTCGAAGGTGGTCAAGCAATCGGGGCGCGCCACCTATCCGCTTCTGCTCAGGGACGGAACCAATGTGAAAGACGGGGCCGTGGAGGTGCAGTTCAAACCCATATCCGGCGCCGAGGATCGCGCGGCTGGTATCGTCTGGCGCGCCCGGGATGCGAACAACTACTACGTCGTGCGCGCGAATGCGCTCGAGGACAACGTGGTCCTGTACAAGACGGTCGACGGCCGGCGCAGTTCGCTCGATATCGTCGGCCGGCGCGGCGGTTATGGAGTGAACGTGCCGGTTCCGGCCGACCGCTGGCACACGTTGCGGGTCGAGTTTGCGGGCACGCGCTTCACAGTGACGTTCAACGGCAGCCGCCTCTTCGAGGTCGAAGACGCGACGTTCACGCGCGGCGGCCTTGTCGGCCTTTGGACCAAGGCCGACAGCGTGACGGCTTTCGCCAATTTTTCCGTTGAGGAGAGACAATAGCGCGTAGAAGAGACCGCCGCGGCACCGCTACCTTCGCTGTTCAGGGTCGCCAAAAATTTTTCCGGTTTTCTGAACTTTCTTCTTGACAACTGTCCTCGTATGGGAATAATAGCCGCCATCCCGGCTCGGTGAGGGCGTCTTCCGGAAGACAACCCAGAAGCGGAGCGGGGAGCGGCGCCCGCGGGCGGGCCTTATCAACCCGCGCTCGGGCGACCTCGGGATCCGCCACTCGGCACTAGGACCGATGGGGGTGCCTGCTCCGGCAGGCTTCGGCCCGATGAGTCGGAGACGCCGCGGTGGAGCGCCGAGAGGCGAGCGCCCCTCGCACGGGGCGCGGGACGCCTCGCAAGCGTCCCGGTGCCCCGCGTCATGGGGCACCAACGGTGCGGCCCGCAACCGCACCAGCGCCTGTCGGCGCTCCGCTCCCTCACGCTTTTCCATCATGGAGGTGAGGGAAAGCAAAGACGCAAAGCTCCACCGACGGTCGCGCAGCGACCGCCGGGAGGGCGAAGCGTGGGCTGTTTGAAATCGTGAATAGGCAATCGCGCCGGACCGGGCCGCCCGTCGGCTCAGTCGCAACGCGCCGTCATGCCGCCGTCGACGATGATCTCGGTGCCGGTGATGAAGCGCGCCTCGTCGGAGGCGAGGAACAGCGTCGCATAGGCGGTGTCGCGCCCGTCGCCCATGAAGCCGAGCGGAATGCGCGCCGTGCGCTGACGCTTGAGCGCCTCGACGTCGCCGCCGGCGCGCTGGTGGGCAAGGCGAGCCTCCAGCATCGGCGTATGCAGCTGGCCCGGCACCACGGTGTTCACGCGGATGCCCTTGGCGGCGTATTGGACGGCGGTGACGCGGGAGAACTGGATGACGCCGGCCTTGGTCGCCGCGTAACCGACCTGGGCCGAGCCGGTCCAGCGCAGCCCGGATGTGGAGGCGGTGTTGACGATCGCGCCGCCGCCCTGCGCCTCCATCACCGGCAGGACGTACTTGCAAGTGAGGAACACGCTCGAGAGGTTATGGTCGATCTGCGCGTGCCAGCGCTCCTCGGAAAGCTCGACCGGCCCGCCGGCGGCCGAGCCGCCGACGTTGTTGACGAGGATGTCGATGCGCCCGAACCGCTGCCGGCACGCGTCGACCATGGCGGCGACATCGGTGGCGACGGTCGCGTCGCAGGCATGAGTGGCGATCTCGCCGCCCGCCTGGCGTACGCGCTCGAGCGTCTCGGCCATGGAGCCCATGTCCTTGTCGACCGCGAAGATCCTGGCGCCTTCCTGGGCGAACAGCACCGCCGCCGCGCGACCGTTGCCCCAGCCCGGCCCGACGCAGCCCGCGCCGGTGATGATGGCGACTTTGTCTTGAAGCCTGCCCACCATGTCAGTTCGGCTTGATGCCGGCGGCCTGCACCACCTTGCCCCACTTGTCGATCTCGGCGCGGATGTAGGCGGCGAACGCGTCCGGCGTGGTCGGCGAGAGGATCGCGCCCTGGCTTGCGAGCTTCTCCTTCACGTCCGCGCTCGCCATCGCGTCGGTCGCGAGCTTGTTGAGCTTGGCGACGACGGCGGGCGGCGTCGCGGCCGGCGCCACCATGCCGTACCAGTTCTCCGCCAGGATCTGCGGGAAGCCGGCCTCGGTGGTGGTCGGCACGTCCTTGAGGGTCGCGACGCGCTCCTTCGACCCGATCACGATCGGCTTGACCTTGCCCGCCGCCACCTGCGGCAACAGGATCGGCAGGTCGAGCCACACCATCTGCACCTGCTGGCCGAGCAGGTCGTTCATCACCGGCGACGCGCCGCGATAGGGCACGTGCACGATGTCGATCCTGGCGCTCATCTTGAGGAGCTCGCCGGCGAGATGCGGCATGCTGCCGGGACCCGTCGAGGCGAAGTTGAGCTTGCCCGGCTGCGCTTTGGCGAGCGCGATCAGCTCGCCGAGATTGGTGGCTGGAACGTTGGTTGCCACCACCAGCATCTCCGGCACCGTGGCGACCAGCGTGATGGCCTTCAGGTCCTTGGTCGAGTTGTAGGCGACCTTCTCCTGCAGCGCGGCGGAGATCGCCAGCGCCCCGGCGCTGGTGATGGCGATCGTGTAGCCGTCGGGCTCCGCCTTGGCGACCGCATCGGTGCCGAGCTGGCCGCCAGCGCCGCCACGGTTGTCGATCGTCACCGTCTGCCCCGACAGCTCCTGCATGCGCTGGCCGACCGCCCGCGCGATGAGGTCATTCGGGCCGCCCGGCGGGAACGGAACGATCAGCTTGATCGGCTTGGTCGGATAATCCTGCGCCGCCGCCATCGCCGGAACCAGAACAGCGGCGAGGGCGCAGACGAGACGAACGACGACTTTCATCAAAGAGCTCCTGCTGGCGGCCACAAAATCATCCCTTCGGCGCGGCGTTGTATTGCTCGTCGCTGACGTGCTCCATCCACTCGACATGCTTGCCGTCGAGCGCTTCCTGCAGCGCGATGTGCACCATGCCGGTGGTCGGGGTGGCGCCGTGCCAGTGCTTCTCGTTCGGCGGGATCCATACCGTGTCGCCGGCGCGGATCTCCTGTACCGGACCGCCCCAGGTCTGCACCCGTCCGGCGCCCGATATGACGTGCAGGGTCTGGCCCAGTGGATGGGTGTGCCAGGCGGTGCGCGCGCCCGGCTCGAAGCTCACCCGCGCGCCGCGGATGCGCGCCGGTGCCGGCGCCTCGATGATCGGGTCCTGCCACACGGTGCCGGTGAAATAGTCCGCCGGGCCGCGGCGCGTCGGCGTCGATCCGCAGCGAGTGACCTCCATGCTGTCCTCCCATCCGTGCTCATGCTGTTTCGGTCGGGGCGGACCCTACAGCATTCCGCATGAGGGCCGCGAGCCCCTCCGGCGCGGAAATGCGCGGGCTCCAGCCGAGGCGCCGCAGGGCGGATGCGTCTCCCACCAGCGAGCCGTTGAGCCGCTCGTACCATTCGGCGCGTCCGGCCGCGCTCAAGCCGAGCTCGATGAGGCGCGCCGGCACCGGGACCAGGCCGGGCCTGCGGCCGAGACCCGCGCGTAGCGCCGCGATCATCTCCGCCACGCTCAGCGGCTCGGCATCGGCGACGATGAACGGCCGGCGCAGCGGTTCCGGCGCGACGAGCACGGCCGCAATCGCATCGACCAGGTTGTCGACCGAGAGGAGCGAGCGTTGGGCGCGCAAGCCGCCGAGCGGCAGCGGCCACGGGCTGCGCGCGAGCCGCACCAGTGCCTCCACATTACCCTTCACGCCGGGCCCGTACACCACCACTGGCCGCAGCGCCGCCCAGTCGATGCCGAGCTCGGCCAAGCCCTGTTCGGCGGCGAGCTTGGAGCGGCCGTAGTCGTCGGTCGGCTGCGGGGCGAGATCCTCCGTGACCGGGGAGCGAGCCGACGGTCCCACCTGGGCACGGATCGAGGAGAGGAACACGAAGCGTTTCACCCGCGCCCGCTCGGCGGCGCGCGCCAGCGCCACCGTCGCCTCGGTGTTGAGCACCCGATAGTCGTCGGCCGGAATGCCCGACATGGCGTGCGCCACGCCGGCCGAGTGGATCACCGCATCGACGTCGGCGAGCGCCGCCGCCATGTTCTGCGGTCGTGCCAGGTCGCCGATGATGGCGCTGCCGCATTCGAGCGTAACCTCGGTCGGCCGGCGCAGCAGCACGCGCACGCGAAAGCCGCGCCGCGGGAGCTCAGCCAGGAGCCTTCTCCCGATGAAGCCGGTTGCCCCGGTGAGCGCGATCAGGCGTCCGTCCGCCACCGCCATCCGTCCCGATTGAGGGACTTTCCTTCTACCGCGTTGGCCGGCTGAACTGAACCGCCGCCGCGGACACGGCGAGGCTGAGCGCGATCATCACCAGGATGCCGGCGACGCCGGTGGCCGCCGCCACCAGGCCGGCGCCAAACGGCAGGCTGATCTGGCCGAGCCGGTTGCCCATGATGCGCAGCGAGTTGCCGGTCGCCCGGGCGCCTGCTGGCGTGCGGTCGACCACCGTGGTGACGCTCAAGGTTGTGGCGATGCCGAGCGCGAATCCCATCACCGCCATGACGACGTACATCGCCCACAGCGGGATCGGCGCCGCCAGCGAGGCAAACGCCAGCCCGCCGACGAGCGTGGTCGCGACCATCAGCGGATAACGGCCGATCGCCAGCACGATGCGGGCGTAGAACACCCGCGACACCATGGAGGACGCCGCCCGAACGGTGAGCAGGATGCCGATCACGCTGACATCGATGGCCCGCTCGGCGCCGAGGATCGGCAGGTAGATCACCACCAGGTCCTGGGCGGTGACGATGAAGATGCCCGCCAGGATCACCGCGTTGAGGCCCGGCACGCGCAGGAGCGATTTCACCGGCACCAGATCGCCGCCTTCGGCATGGTGCGGCCGCTCGTGGCTCGGCCGGATGGTCAGGGTGATCAGGAAGGTGATGATTGCAACCGCGAACGCCACCCGGAACAACAGGTGGGTTGGCGGCAGCATCGCGGCGCCGCCGACGAAGCCGACCACGTAGGGCCCGAGCCCCTGGCCGATCGCGCCCGCCACCATGTAGTTGCCGAATACGCGGTCGAGCCCGCGCGGGCCGCCGGCGCGCACGCACAGCATCTGCTGCGACGCCATCAGGAACAGGTGGCCAGTGCCGAGCACGGCGGTGAAGGCGAGGAGCCCGGCGGCGGTCGGGACGAAGGCGAAGCCGGCGCAGGCGGCGACCACCATGGCCGAGCCGATCCACGCCGCGTGCGCGTCGTGGCCGCGGTCGATGAAGCGGCCCACCTTGACGGCGAGGAAGATGGGAAACAGCGCGAACGCTGCCGAGATGACGCCGAGCCAGATCACCGAGAGCTCGAGCTCGACTGCGCGATAGGACGTCGTCACCCGCAGGATCGAGACGATCGTCTGCATCAGCATCGAGTTGGCGAGGACGGGAAGGAGCAGCCGGTAATCGATGTCGCCTGTTTCGGGTGCGGGTTTCTGCAGCATTGCACCGCACCATAGCGGGAAGGAACCGGCCGCCAAGGGGCTTGCGCGCATGGCTCATGCGCGAACGGCTTGTGCTCATGACGCCTGTCGAGAACGCTCCGCCGCATCTTGTGCCAAGCCGCCGCGGCGGCTACCGACGTAGCCCATGAACATCCTCCTCCTCGGCTCCGGCGGGCGCGAGCACGCGCTCGCCTGGAAGATCGCCGCTAGCCCGCTCACCGATCGCCTCGTCTGCGCGCCGGGCAATGCCGGCATTGCGCAGGAGGCCGAGATCGCCGCCTTGGACATCGCCGACCATGCGGCGCTGATCGCATTCTGCCGCGAGAACCGCATCGACCTGGTGGTGGTCGGGCCGGAGGCGCCGCTGGTCGCCGGCGTGGTGGATGACCTGACCGCGGCCGGCATCAAGGCGTTCGGGCCGACCCGGGCCGCCGCGCAGCTCGAGGGCTCCAAGGGCTTCACCAAGGATCTTTGCCGCGACCACGGCATTCCGACCGCCGCCTATGCGCGTTTCACCGCGGCCGAGTCCGCCAAGACCTATGCGCGCGCACAGCGCGCGCCGATCGTCATCAAGGCGGACGGTCTCGCCGCCGGCAAAGGCGTGGTCATCGCGGCGAGCGTCGCCGAGGCGGAGAGCGCCATCGACCAGATGCTGGGCGGATCGTCGGGGCAGGCCGGCGATGCGCTGGTTATCGAGGAGTTCCTGGACGGCGAGGAGGCTTCGTTCTTCGTCCTGGCCGACGGCGAGACCGCGCTGCCGCTCGCCTCGGCGCAGGATCACAAGCGGGTGTTCGATGGCGACAAGGGCCCCAACACCGGTGGGATGGGCGCGTACTCGCCCGCCGCGGTGATGACGCCGGCGATGACCAAGCGCGCCATGGACGAAATCGTCGTGCCGACGTTGCGGGCAATGAAGGCACGCGGCATGCCCTACAAGGGCGTGCTCTATGCGGGGCTGATGATCACCGGCGAGGGGCCGAAGCTGATCGAGTACAACGCCCGTTTCGGCGATCCCGAGTGCCAAGTGCTGATGCTGCGGCTCACCTCCGACCTGGTGCCGGCCCTGCTCGCTGCCGCCGACGGGGCGCTGAAAAATTTCGATCTGCGCTGGTCGGCGGACGCGGCGCTGACCGTGGTGATGGCGGCGAACGGTTATCCCGGTGCCTATGAGAAGGGCTCGGTCATCGAGGGGCTCACCGAGGCGGCGGCGACCGAAGGGGTCGAGATCTTCCATGCGGGCACCCGCCATGTGGGTGGGCACATCGTCGCCAACGGGGGCCGTGTCCTCAACGTCTCGGCGCTCGGCCGCACGGTCGCGCAAGCCAAGGATCGCGCCTATGCGGCGGTCGACCGGATCCGCTGGCCGGGCGGATTCTGCCGCCGCGACATCGGCTGGCGCGCGATCGAGCGCGAGCGTGCCGCCCTGCGCCATCCCGGCTGACGCTCGGCACGTCTTCGCGGTAGGCTGATGGCATGATCGAGCTGGATCGCCAGGCCGCATTCAGCGGCACCAAGGACGTCGCCGACGCGCTGAGATTCGATGCTGCGCGTCTGGAATCCTACCTTGCACGCAACGTCCCGGAGTTCGCCGGTCCGCTCGACGTGCGCCAGTTCAAGGGCGGGCAATCGAACCCGACCTATCTCCTGGAAACGCCGTCGCGCCGTTACGTGCTGCGCCGCAAGCCGCCCGGCAGGCTGTTGCCCTCGGCGCACGCCGTCGACCGCGAATTCCGCGTCATCAGCGCGCTGCACGCGCAGGGCTTCCCGGTCGCCGCGCCGGTCCTTTATTGCGCGGACGAGACCGTGGTCGGCACCGCGTTCTACGTGATGGGGTTCGTCGCGGGGCGGGTGTTCTGGGAGCCGCACATGCCGGGTGCCGCGCCGGCAGAGCGGACGGCCGTCTACGACGCGATGAATGCAACCCTCGCCCGGCTGCATGGCTTCGATCCGGTCGCGATCGGACTTGGCGATTTCGGCCGCGGCGAGAACTACGTGGCGCGCCAGGTGGAACGCTGGTCGAAGCAGTACCGTGCCTCGGAGACCGAGCGGGTCGACGAGATGGAACGGCTGATGGCATGGCTGCCGCGCCACGTGCCGCCCGCACAGGCGGTCCGCCTGGTGCATGGCGACTACCGGCTCGACAACATGATCATCGCGGCGAGCGAGCCCGAGGTGCTGGCGGTGCTCGACTGGGAGCTCTCGACCTTGGGCGATCCCCTCGCCGATTTCACCTACCACCTGATGCAGTGGGACATGCCGCCGTCGGATGCGGGCGTCGGCTCGCTGCTGGAGCATGACCTCGCTGCGCTCGGCATTCCGGCGCTGTCGGATTACGTCGAGCGCTACGTGCGTCGCACCGGGCTCGATCCGCGCCCGCACCTCGCCTTCTATCTGGCGTACAATTTCTTCCGCCTGGCGGCGATCTTCCAGGGCATCGTCGGGCGCGTGCGCGACGGCACGGCGACCAGCGAGTACGCGCCCGCCAAGGCGTTGATGGTGCGTCCGCTCGCCGAGAAGGCGTGGGCGTTCGCACGCCAGGCCGACGCGGGGCCATGAAGACCTTCGCGCTCGCGCTCGGCGTCGGCGGAGCGCGGGCGCTCGCCCATATCCCGGTGATCGAAGGGCTGGACGAGATGGGCGTGCGACCCGCCTGCCTCGCCGGCTCCTCGTTCGGCGGCCTGATCGCCGCATGTTACGCGGCCGGCATGAGCGGCAAGGCGATCCGGCGCCACATGATTGCGTTGGCGCACGACCGCGGCGGCATCCTGGGACGGCTTCTCTCCGCGCGCGCGGCCCCGCTGTCGCAATGGCTTGCGGCGCCGCTCGGCAATCCGGTGCTGCTCGATGCGGCGAAGTTCTGCGCGTTGTTCCTGCCGCCGGACATCCCGGACAATTTCGCCGACCTTACGACGCCGCTGCGGCTCGTCGCCACCGACCTGCACGGCCGACGGCAGCTGATCTCGTCCTCCGGGCCGCTCAAGCCCGCGATCGCGGCCTCCATGGCGATCCCCGGGCTGATCCAGCCGGTGGAGACGGAAGGGCGTGTGCTGGTCGACGGCGCGGCCGTCAATCCGCTGCCGTTCGATTGCCTGCAGGGTCTCGCCGATGTGGTCGTCGCTATCGATTGCTCCGGCGGGCCCGACGAGGTGAGCGGGATTCCCGGTCCCTGGGATGCGATGTTCGCGACGATCACCGTCATGGGCCAGGCGATCGTCGGCGAGAAGCTCAAGCGCGGCGGCCCGGATCTCCTCATCCGTCCCAACGTCGGCACCTTCCGTCTGCTCGATTTCTTCTCCGCCAGCGCGATCCTGCGCGCAGCGCTGCCCGCCAAGGGGGAGCTGAAGCGAAATCTTCCCGCCCTGATCGGCGCCTGAGGCCCTGGCGCCGGCCGTGCGAATTTGGTTAAAATTCTCTCTGCCTGGGCCCCAGAATGGGGCTGTGCGTGGCTCAGGAGAGAGCATGTTGAGCGTGTTGCGTCCGGGCATCTGGCTCGGCTGCGCCGTGACGGTGATGGGGCTGTTTCCGGCCCATGCGGATATCATCGTCAGCACGAGCTGCGTGCGCGCGGGCGGTTCGTCGGCCTGTACGACAGTCCGCAGCCGTACCATCGGATTGCCGGCCGGCGTGCGCTTGTGGACCGCGCGGGCCGAGCGCGAGGATGCCGAGGCCGCCGAGCGCGAGCGCCTGTGGCTGGCCCGCTGCCGTCCGACGGTCGAGCACGATCAATACGGCGTGCGGCGTTATCGCTACGCCGCGGCCGGATGCGAGTACGGGCGCTACGAATAGCGTGCACAAGCTCGTCACCGCCGCGCGCCGAAGAACTCCGTGAGCAGGGCCGCCGCCTCCCTTTCGCCGATGCCGCCATAGACCTCGGGCCGGTGATGGCAGGTCGGTGCCGCGAAGAAGCGCACCCCGTTCTCCACTGCGCCCCCCTTCGGGTCGGCGGCCCCGTAGTAGAGGCGGCGGATGCGCGCGAGCGAGATCGCCGCCGCGCACATGGCGCAGGGCTCGAGCGTCACGTAGAGATCGCAGTCGATAAGCCGCTCCGAGCCGAGCGCGGCGGCCGCCGCGCGGATCGCCAGCATCTCCGCATGGGCGGTCGGATCGCGGTCCATGATGGCGCGGTTGAACGCCTGCGCCACAACCGCACCGTCGCGCACGACCACGCAGCCGACCGGGACCTCGCCGGCCGCCACCGCGGCGCGCGCCTGTGCCAGGGCGATATCCATATGGGACGAAGCAGGCATGTTCGATGTTTACGCAGCGTCGGGCTTGTTCCCGGCACCGGCGACTTATACACGGTGCCCTGATGAACGCACGCGTCGCACCAGCGCGAAGGGCCCGGCCATGACCGGCGAGGGCGAGCACAAATCGGGCGAGCGTATCGCCAAGGTGATCGCGCGGGCAGGGCTTGGGTCGCGCCGCGAGGCCGAGGCGTGGATCGCCGCGGGCCGCGTCGCAGTCAACGGCAAGGCCATTGCCTCGCCGGCGGTCAACGTGAGCGCGGCAGACCGCATCAGCGTCGACGGTGCCCCGCTGCCGGCGCGCGAGCGCACGCGCCTGTTTCTGTTTCACAAGCCGCGCGGCCTGGTGACGACGCATGCCGACCCCGGCGGGCGGCCGACCATCTTCGGAGGCCTGCCGAAGGGTCTGCCGCGCCTGATCAGCGTCGGCCGGCTCGACCTCAATACCGAGGGGCTGCTGCTGCTGACCAACGACGGCGGGCTCGCGCGCGTGCTCGAGCTGCCGGAGACCGGGTGGCTGAGACGTTACCGGGTGCGCGCGCATGGGCGTGTTACCCAGGTGCAGCTCGATACGCTGCGCGAGGGCGTCACCATCGACGGCATCCGCTACGGGCCGATCGAAGCCGCCATCGAACGCGATCAGGGCAGCAACGTGTGGATCACCTTTGCGATCCGCGAAGGCAAGAACCGCGAAGTGAAGAACGTGCTCGGCCACCTCGGGCTCGAGGTGGCCCGACTCATCCGCGTGTCGTTCGGGCCGTTCCAGCTCGGCCAGCTGCCGCCCGGCGCGGTCGAGGAAGTGAAGACCCGGCATCTGCGCGAGCAGCTGGGCGAGCGGATCGCCGCGCTGGCGGGCGCGGACTTCTCCGCGCCCATGAGCGATTCCCCGACCCGGCCGGCTACGCCGGCCACCCCCCGATCCAGTCGGGGGCAGGCTCTCCCCCGCGAGCGGGGGAGAGATGGAGCAAGCAGCGCTTCCACCGATCATGCCGAGAAGCCGCAGCGTGGTGTGCGTCAGCCTGCGCCAATCCATCCCAAGAAGGCGCACGGTGAGCGGCCGAAGCCCGACCGGGCGGCGGGCAAGGCAAAGTCAGGCAAGTCAGTCCCGCGCCGCAGGGGCAAACATGACGAACCTGCGCGGCCCGCCGCCAAGCCGCATAAGCTGCGCCGCCGCTACCACGGCAAGCGGGACCGCTGATGCGCATCGTCGGCGGGCGGCTGCGCGGGCGTACGCTGGCCGCGCCGAAGTCGCAGGCGATCAGGCCGACGGCGGACCGCCTGCGCGAGACCCTGTTCAATATCCTGATCCACGCCTATGGCGATCCGGTCGCGGGCGCGCGCGTGCTCGACCTGTTTGCCGGCACGGGCGCACTCGGGCTGGAGGCGATCTCGCGCGGGGCCGCCTTCGCGCTGCTGGTCGACGAGGGAGCCGAGGCACGCGCGCTCATCCGCGCCAATGTCGAGGCGCTCGGGCTGGGTGGCGTCACCCGCGTCTTCCGACGCGATGCGACGAAGCTCGGACCGGTGCATCCGCTCACGCCGTTCTCCCTCGCATTCCTCGATCCGCCCTATGGGCAGGGCCTCGCCGCGCAGGCGCTCAGCTCCGCCCGCGCCGGCGGCTGGCTCGCCGACGACGCGCTGCTGGTGGTCGAGGAGGCCGCGCGTCCGGGCTTCAAGCCGCCCGACGGTTTCGCCGAACAGGAGCGGCGCGCCTACGACGACACCGAGCTCATCTTTCTGCGACCTGCCTGAGACGGTTCAGTCGGCGCTGATGCCGGCGGTCGTGATCACCTTGCGCCAGCGCTCGATGTCCTCAGGCAGGAATTTCGCGAGATATTCGGGGCTGCGCTGGTCGGGCGGTGCGATCTCCAGGCCGAGCTCTTCGAGGCGCTTGCGAATCCCCGGATTGTCGAGCATCTCGCGCATCGCCTTGTTGAGCTTGAGCACGATCGCATCCGGGGTTCCCTTGGGCAGGAAGAATGCGTTCCATACGCTGGATTCGACGCCCGGCAGTCCTTGTTCTCCCGAGGTCGGGAGATCATCGATGATCGGAACGCGCCGCGGCGCCATCACGGCGATTCCCTTCACGGTCTTCTGCTTGGCCTGCTGCGCCCCGGTCTGGATCGTGTCGCACATGTAGTCGATGCGCCCGCCGATCAGGTCCTGCATGACCGGTCCGGCGCCGCGATACGGGACATGGGTGATTTTCACGCCCATCGCCATGTTGAGGAGCTCGCATGGCAGGTGGGTGCCGGCACCGACGCCCGCCGAGCCGAACTGCATCTTGTCCTGGTTTGCTTTCGCGTAGGCGACGAACTCCTGGAGGTTGCTGACCGGGAGGTCCTTGCGGGCGATCAGGATACGCGGCGATTCCGATACCAGCCCGACCGGGGTGAATTCGGCCACCGCGTTGTAGTGCGGCTTCTTGTAGAGCGACTGGCTGTAGGCGTGGGTACCGCTGTTGCCGATCAGGAACGTATAGCCGTCGGGAGCCGCCTTGGCGACGCGCAGCGAGCCGGTTGTTCCGGCTGCTCCGCCGATGTTCTCGATCACGATCGACTGGCCGAGGATTTCGCCCATGTGCTGCGCCTGGATACGGACCGACACGTCGATCCCGCCGCCGGCCGCGAACGGAACGACGAGGGTGATCGGCCGGGTTGGCCAATCCTGCGCGGCGGCGCCCCCTGCGAGCGCGACGAGGATGGCGGCGGCGGCGATGCGGACGAGGCGCATGGGCTGTTCTCCTGTTGCGCCCCGAGATTCGCCTGCATGGGCCCAAGGATCAAGAGCGTGCGGAATGCTACCGCCGTCCGAACAACCGCTCGATGTCGGCGAGCTTGAGCTCGACGTAGGTCGGCCTTCCGTGGTTGCATTGCCCGGAATTGGGCGTCGCCTCCATGTCGCGCAGGAGCGCGTTCATCTCCTCGGGCTTGAGGCGGCGGCCAGCGCGCACCGAGCCGTGGCACGCCATGGTTGAGGCGACGTGCATGAGCCGCCGCTCGAGCGGCAGCGCCTCGTCCCATTCGGCCAGATGGTCGGCGAGGTCGCGGACCAGGGCGGCGGCATCGATCGCGCCGAGCAGCGACGGCGTCTCTGTCACGGCGACCGCGCCGGGGCCGAACGGCTCGATCAGAAGGCCGAAACGGGCGAGGTCGGCGGCACGCGCCGTCAGTCGCTCGACGTCGCCTTCGTCGAGCTCGACGATATCGGGGATCAGCAGGATCTGCCGGGCGACGCCGCTCTTGTCCACGGCGGCTTTCATGCGCTCGTAGACGAGGCGCTCGTGCGCCGCGTGCTGGTCGACGATGACGATGCCGTCGCGCGTCTGCGCCACGATATAGGTCTCGTGCACCTGCGCGCGGGCGGCGCCGAGCGGCCGGTCGATGAGGTCGGGCGCAGGCTCTTCGCCATGCGCGCGGGCATCGGCCGACGGCGGGACATCGAGAACGGTCTGCGCGGTCTCGGCGAAGCCGGGAGCGAAGGCAAGCGCTGCGCCTCCACCTTGCGGCGCCATGGGCCGCGCCGGCGAATTGCGCCAATCCCACGCGCCCGGCCGCGGCGCGATCCCCGGCCGGAACGCCGAAACCGTGCTGGTGCCGCCGGTGCTCGCTGCGCGCTGGCTGTCGCGTGCGAGTCCCTCCTGCAGGGCGCGCACGATGAGTGCGCGCACCAGGCCGCCGTCGCGGAAGCGCACCTCGGTCTTGGCCGGGTGCACGTTGACGTCGACCTCGCGCGAATCGATGGTGACGAACAGGGCGACGACCGGATGACGATCGCGCGGCAGGTAGTCCGCATAGGCCGCGCGCACCGCGCCGATGAGCAGCTTGTCGCGCACCGGTCGGCCGTTGACGAACAGGTACTGGCCGAGCGCATTGCCGCGCGTGAACGTGGGCAGCGCCGCATAGCCTTCGATCGCCAGGGCGTCGCGCCCGCCGCGGATCTCCACCGCATTGGCACGGAATTCGGCCCCGAGCACGTCGCCGAGCCGGGCCAGCCGGCCGACCGCGCCCGGCATGACGGCCGGAAACGTCACCGGCGCGCGCTCCTCGCCGGCGAGCGTGAAGGCGACGTCGGGCCGGCTCATCGCGAGCCGCCGCACCACTTCGCGCACCGCCTCGGCCTCGGCGCGGTCGGATTTTAGGAACTTGAGGCGCGCCGGTGTCGCATAGAACAGGTCGCGCACCTCGATCCGGGTGCCGGAGCCGAGCGCCGCCGGCTTGATCTCCGACTTGACGCCGCCTTCGACGCCGATCGCCCAGGCGTGCGGCTCGCTCGTGTGGCGGGTCGCGATGGCGAGCCGCGCCACCGCGCCGATCGACGGCAGCGCTTCGCCGCGGAAGCCGAGGGTGCGGATGTTGTTGAGGTCGTCGCCCGCGAGCTTCGAGGTGGCATGGCGCTCGACCGCGAGGTCGAGGTCGTGGTGCGTCATGCCCTCGCCGTCATCGCTGACCCGGATGAGCCGCCGGCCGCCGCCGTCGGTGAGGACCTCGATGCGGTGCGCGCCGGCATCGAGCGCGTTCTCGATCAGCTCCTTCACGGCGCTCGCCGGGCGCTCGACCACCTCGCCGGCGGCGATGCGGTTGACCATGGCCTCGGTGAGCTGGCGGACCGGCATGAAGGGGCTGAGCCTCAACGGCGATTCGAGACGACCGCCGACCTTACCCGCGTCGGCGCATGCCCGCGAGGGCGGGCCAGCGCGATCCTACTCCAGATCCGGCTTTGCCTGGCGCAGCCCCTTGATGCCGGAGCGCCGCTTTTTCGTTTCCAGGCGTTTTGCGCGGCCAGCGGCGGTGGGACGGGTCGCGCGCCGCGGGGTTGGGGGAACGGCGGCGCTGCGGATCAGCTCGATCAGCCGTTCGAGCGCGTCGTCGCGGTTGCGCTCCTGGGTGCGATGGCGCTGCGCCGTGATGACGACGACACCCTCCTTGGTGAGGCGCGCGCCGGCGAGCCGCTGGAGTCGAATCGCCACGTCGTTCGGCAGCGACGGCGAGCGCCGGGCGTCGAAGCGCAGTTGCACGGCGGTCGAGAGCTTGTTGACGTTCTGCCCGCCGGGTCCCGAGGCGCGGATGAAGCTCTCGTCGATCTCGTCCTCGTCGATTGCGATCGTGTCGGTGATGCGGATCATGCGAGCGGTCATCGTCCGCGCAAGCGCGTAGGGTGAGCAAAATCGCGTACCGAAGAGCGGCCGCGTGGGCAACGGCGATGAGCGATTTTGCCCGCGCGTCGAGGCCGAAGACAGCGCCGTTGCCCACCCTACAAGAACTTGCGTGGGCTATGACTGCGCGGCCAGCATTCCGGCTCACCCGCCAGCCAGATACCGCTTCGCCAGTACCTTGCCTTCCTCGACGGCCGGCTGGTCGAATGCGTCGACCCCGAGGAGGTGCGCCGCAATCATCGTCTCCAGCATGAAATGCATCAGCAATGCGCCGAGCGCGCGCTCGTCGAGCCGCTCCACATGCATGGTGCGTACCGGGCATCCGTTCTTTGCCAGGGTCTCGGCGGTGGCGCGGCCCTGCGCCGCCACCAGGTCGCCGATCGTCTTGCCTCCGAGGTCGCTTTCGCCGGCGAGCGCGGCGAGCTCCCGGTCGATGCGCGGCCCCGTTCCGGCGCAGCCGATCGTCACGATGGTGAACAGCTTGTCGCGCGGACCGGCGATGAACAGCTGCAGCTGGCTGTGCTGGTCGACCGGGCCGAGGGCCGCAACCGGCGTCGTGCCCTTGCCGTCCTTGCCGAGCGACTCGGCCCACAGCTGCACATACCAGCGGGTGAAGCGCTCGAGCCGGTCCGCATAGGCCAGCAGCACCGAGATCGGCTTGCCCTTGGACTGCGCCAGCGAGACCGCGAGCGCGGCGCCGACCGCCGCCGGCACCTCGGGCGGAGGCCGGGAATCGAGCACCGGTTTCAATGCGGAAGCTGCGCCCTCGCGCACCGCCGCGACGTCGAGGCCGGCAATGGCCGCCGGCAGGAGCCCGACATTGGTGAGAACGGAGAAGCGGCCGCCCACGCCGGGGTCGTGATCGAGCAGCGGAACCTTGTAGCGGCCGAGGAGGTCGCGCAGGCCGTTCGTCTTGTTTCCCTTCGACGGCTCGCTGAGGCCGAGCACGAGCTCGGGCAGGCGCGCGCCCAGGCCCGCCTCACCGAGGGCGCTGAGCACCGCGATGGTCTGCATCAGCGTCTCGCCGGTGCCGCCCGATTTCGAGATGGCGACGAACCGCGTGGTCGCGAGCGGCATGCGGGTCAGCACGATGCCGAACGTGGTCGGATCGAGATTGTCCATGAAATGCAGGCGGGGCGGCGCCGCGCAAGCTCCCCGCGCCGGCGACCGCATGGTCGGCGAGCTGGGCGAGCGTCTGGCCGCCCAGGCTCGATCCACCGGTGCCCAGGAACACGATGTCGGTCGCGCCCTGGCGCAGCCGCTCGGCTGCCGCCCGGATCGAAGCAAGGTCATCGCGTGCGGCAGGAAGCCGCAACAACGGAAGGCCGCCGTCGGCATGGCGTGCACGCAAGCCGTCGAGCGCGCCCTGGGTGCGGTCGAGCGCCGCCGAGAAGGCCCCCGCCGCCACGCCCTCGCGACCG
Organism: uncultured Alphaproteobacteria bacterium; assembly: GCA_963777755.1. Taxonomy (GTDB): domain Bacteria; phylum Pseudomonadota; class Alphaproteobacteria; order Rhizobiales; family Xanthobacteraceae; genus DATFWC01. The sequence continues at coordinate 434,865 of CAVZSC010000027.1, read as the reverse complement.
ATGCGCTCCTCGCGCGCAGCCTCGATCGACTGGGTGAACGGCATTTCCGCCATCACCGGCCTTCCTCAACCGCCCTGCTGCTTCGCGGTGACGCCCTGCGGGCGACCCACGACCGTCACCAGGAGCCCGGAGTCGAGCAGGCGCTTCGCCACCCGCCGTACGTCGTCGATCGTGACCGCATCGATCATGGCGGTGCGGCGGTTGATGTAGTCGATGCCCAGGTTGTCGAGCTGGATCTGCACCAGCTGGCCGGCGATCTTGGCGGAAGTGTCGAAGCCGAGCGCGTACGAGCCCTTGAGATAGGACTGCGACCGTTGCAGCTCGTCCTCGGTCGGACCGCTTTCGGCGAGCCGGCGAATCTCCTGCTCGATGAGCTTCGATCGTTTCGCCCGCGCGCTCGGCGCGCGTGCCGGTCCCGCCCATCAGCATCGCCGCATGATCGAGCCAGACCAGCGAGCTGTGCACCGAGTAGGCGAGCCCGCGTTTTTCGCGCACCTCGAGATAGAGGCGCGAGGAGAACGAGCCGCCGCCGAGAATGTGGTTGACGATATAGGCGGCCATGAAATCCGGATCCTTGCGCGGAATCCCGGGACCGCCGAACGTCACCACAGCCTGCGGGACATCGAGGTCGACCACGATGCGGCGCCCGAGCCCTTCCAGCCGCGCGGCGTCGACCAGCGCAAGATCGGCTTTCGCCGGGAGCGCGCCGAACACGCTGTCGAGGAACGCGCCGACGCTCGCCGCATCGATGTCGCCCACCACCGCGACCTTCAGATTGTCGCGCGCGAGAACGCGACCCACGTAGGCCTTGAGATCGGCGCTGTCGATGCGCGGCACGGTTTCGAGCGTGCCGTTCACCGGGCGGCCGTAGGGGTGCGTGGGGAAAGCCGTGGACCACCAGCGCTTGCCGGCGATCTCGTTGGGACTCGTGGTCTCGCGGGTGAGCCGCGCGATCACCTGGCCGCGTATGCGCTCGACTTCGGCGGCCTCGAATCGCGGGGCGGTGAGCGAAAGCCGCAAGAGCTCGAACGCCTCGACGCGATGCTCCGTCAGCGTGCGCAGCGAGCCACGGAAATTGTCGCGACTGGTGCTGAAGCCGAGCTGGATCGCCTTCGCCTCCAGCCGTTCGTGGAACGTCTTGGCGTCGAGCTCGCCCGCGCCTTCGTCGAGCAGGGCGGCGACCATGTTGGCGAGGCCCGCCTTGTCGGCGGGATCCTGGATGGCGCCGCCGCGGAAGGCGAAGTCGACCGCGATCAGCGGCACCGTCTTGTCCTGCACCAGCCAGGCCTCGATGCCGCCCGGGCTGATGACCCGCTCGATCTTGGTGGCGTGCGCGAGCGAGGTCAGCGACAGGATGAGCGTGCAGGCGACCGCAAGCCGCGGCGAAACAGGTCCTCATGATCGCTTCTCCGCGGTCTGCGTCGTGTCCTTGATCAGGTAGCCGGTCACCGAGCGGCGCTTGTCGAGCAACTGGCGGGCGGCGGCGCGCACCTGATCCGCCGTCACCGCGCGGATGCGGGCCGGCCAGGTTTGCACGCTCTCGACCGTCATGCCGGTGGTGAGCGCGCTGCCGTACCAGCGCGCGAGCGTCGACTGATTGTCCTGGTCGTACACGACATCGGCGACCATGCGGGTCTTGGCGCGCTCGAGCTCGTCGGGCGTGACGCCTTCTGCGGCGATCGCGGCGATCACCGCGTCGATGGCCTCCTCGATCTGCGGCAGCGTGACGCCGGGCTTTGGCGTGGCGTAGACGCCGAACCGCGACATGTCGAGGGCCGAGCCCTGATACCAGGCGCCGGCGCTGGTGGCGATGTTCTTGTCCACCACCAGCGTGCGGTAGAGCCGGCTGGTGGAGCCGCTGCCGAGAACGTGGGCGAGCACGTCGATCGCCTCGCCCTCACCCGGCTTGGCCGTGGCATAGGAGGGAGCGAGGTAGCTGCGCTGGAGCGACGGCTGGGTCACGCGCGGATCGGCAAGCGTGACCTGCCGGACCGCTTCCGGGACCGGCTCCTTGGGACGCACGCGTGGCCCGATCTCCGCGCGCGGCTCGACCTTGCCGTAGGTCTTCTCGGCGAGCGCCTTGACTTCGCCGGCCTCGACGTCGCCGGCGATCACCAGGATGGCATTGTTGGGCGTATAGAAGCGCCGGTAGAAGGCGAGCGCGTCCTCGCGATTGAGCTGCTCGATCTCGTGGCGCCAGCCGATCACCGGACGTCCATAGGGGTGATTGAGGTAAAGCGCGGCCGCCACCTGCTCGCCGAGCCGGGCGCCGGGATTGTTGGCGACTCGCATGTTCTGCTCTTCCAGCACGACCTGAAGCTCCGGCTTCACGACGTCGTCGGTCAGCACCAGGCCGGTCATGCGGTCGGCCTCGAGCTCCATCAGGGTCGGAAGGTACTCGCGCGATGTGCGCTGGAAGTAGCCCGTATAGTCGGTGGAGGTGAACGCGTTCTCCTGGCCGCCCAGGTTGGACACGGTGCGTGAAAATTGGCCGCCCGGGTGTCGGGCGGTTCCCTTGAACATCAGGTGCTCGAGGAAATGGGCGATGCCGGACTTGCCCGGCGACTCGTCGGCGGATCCGACCTTGTACCAGATCATATGGGTGACGACGGGTGTGCGTCGGTCGGGGATGACGACGAGCTCGAGACCGTTCGCGAGCGTGAAATGGCTCACCCCGCGACCGGTTTCGGTGCTCGCATAGCCTGTACCGGCAAACGCCGCCGCGGCAGCGACCAAACCGAAGGCCGCAAGGGTGAAGTGGCTTCTTTTTCTCACGGATTGCTCTTTCGTACCCGTTGGGGATGGATGCCGCTTCCATACGGCCGTTGCTTTGTCGGCGCGCTGCATCAGTTGCGCGCGCCACGCCTCTCAACAAGGCGCGACCGGAATGGCGGCGCCTCCCAGCTTTGATCCGGCCTGGGTTGCAAGGCCCGGTCCGCCGACGGCAGGCCGAGAACGCAGCCGTCCGCCTATTTCGCCGGGACTCCGTAATCGGACGGCTTGAATGGCGACCAGCCCGACTGCGCCGAGGGTGGTGCGTAGGGCTGCGTCGGCGATGGAGTCTGATAGCCGACCGGCGGTTCGGTCAGACTGCTGCGCGCGGGTTCATTGGTAAACTGGGCGGCGCTTTCGCTCTTGCTGCCGAACAGGGAGCCGAACAGTCCGCCCTTGTAACCGAGCTCGGACGGGCCCATGGGTTTGCCGTCCGGATGGTCCTGGGAGGTCGCAGTGCTGCGGCTGCGCTGCGGCTGGCCGACATTCAGTTCGCTCGGTCGCAAGGCACGCGTATCGTTGACTTCGTCGAAGCGGCGGGTCTGCTGCTCCTTGCGGCGTTTGGCCTCGGCATCGACCGGCCAATTGGGAGCGCGGGTGGCATCTGCCTGCGGCGGGGGCAGATTGATCTGCGGCGGCAGGACGAGCGGCGAGCGCTCGCGATAATCGATGGGGGGGCCACCGCGCAGCCCGATGCCCTGCATCACGTTCTGGAGGATCTTCTGGTCGATTCCGGGCTCGTCATCGTCGGCGGCGCGCGCGCCGGGTGCTCCGGAGACCACCAGGACGGTCCCGAGAAGGCCGCACGCGGCGGTCTGGATCAAGGCCCTCATTGCTCCCACTCCGACAAGCCTGCACCCGGCCATTCCCGAGCCACTGCAAGGCGTTGCCCCATCTCCGACAGCCATAAAGCGCGCGATCAGGGCGCTTTTGCGGCGCGGCCGGGGAACAGCGACTCATACAACAGGCCGACGACCCCGGCAACGATGGCCGCGTCGGCCAAGTTGAAGACGTACCAGTCGAGGCGCCAGTCGGCGGTGGCGACATAGAGCAGCACGAAATCCGCCACCGCCCCGAAAACGAGCCGGTCGACCGCATTGCCCAGCGCGCCGCCGATGATGAGCCCGAGGGCGAGCGCGGTCAGCCGCGTGCGGGTGCGGGTGAGCCAGATCGTCAGGGCGATCACAGCAAGTATCATGATACCGATCAAAATCCAGCGTCCCGCCTCGCTGTGCTGCTGGAACAGGCCGTAGCTGATCCCCTTGTTCCAGGTCAGCACCAAGTCGAGGCCCGGCGCGACCCGCACCAGCCCCTTGCTGCCGAGGTCGAAGACCAACAGCACCCACAGCTTCAGCGACTGGTCGAAGACGAAGACCAGCGCCGCCACGGCAAGGCCGAGCCGGGTGAGGGGGCTCAACCATGGGGACGATTGGCGCGGCATCGGCAGCCTTTCTATTCGGCCGCCTTGCGCACGGCCTCCCATTCGCGCAACGCCTGTGCGTCGCGCGGCGTGACATCCGGGTAGTCCGGATCGCTGCCGATCGCGGCCGAGATCTTCCACGAGCGAGCGCATTTGCGGCCGTCGGCCCGGGCGGGGACGACGGCGACGCCGTGCACGTCATCGAGCCGGAACGCGTCCGGCGGCCCCTCGCCGTTGACCAGGGTCGCGGCCGAGGTGATCGAAACTTCGGCGAGATCCACGTCGGTAAGCGCCGCGAACAGCTCGGCGTCGCTGACATAGACGACGGGCGCCGCCTCGAGCGAAGCGCCGATGCGCTTGGCGGCGCGCTCGACCTCCAGCGCCCCGGTGACCACACGGCGCACCAGCCGCACCTTGCGCCATTTCTCGGCGAGGCTGTCATCGCGCCAGGTGGCGGGGACCGCCGGGAACAGCTCGAGATGCACCGAGCCGTCGGCCGACGTGTAGCGCGAGAGCCAGGCTTCCTCGGCGGTGAACGGCAGCATCGGCGCAAGCCAGGTCACCGTGTGGCGGAACAGGTGATCGAGCGTGGTCAGGCACGCCTTGCGGGTCGCCGAGGAGTACGGGTCGCAGTAGAGCGCGTCCTTGCGCATGTCGAAATAGAACGCCGACAGGTCGATGGTCATGAACGCGTTCAGCGCGGCGAAGATGCGCTTGTAGTCGAACTCGCGATAGGCCTCGCGCACCGCGCCGTCGAGCTCGGCCAGCCGGTGCAGCATCAGCCGCTCGATCTCCGGCATGGCCTCGGGGCGAACGCGGTCCTCCTCGTGGAAGTGCACGAGGTTGCCGAGCATCCAGCGGATCGTGTTGCGCAGCTTGCGGTAGATCTCGACGTCGGTCTTGAGGATCTCCGGGCCGATGCGCTGGTCGTCCCAGCTGTCGGTCGAGCACACCCACAGGCGCAGGATGTCGGCCCCCGACTGGCGCATCACGTCCTGCGGCGCCACCACGTTGCCGAGCGACTTCGACATCTTGCGGCCGTGCTCGTCGAGGGTGAAGCCGTGCGTGTAGACGATGTCGAACGGCGCCCTGCCGCGGGTCCCGCAGCTTTCCAGGAGCGACGATTGGAACCAGCCGCGGTGCTGGTCCGAGCCCTCGAGATAGATCACCGTGTCGGCACCGCCGTCGCGGATGCGACGAACCCCGAGATCCTCGCGCACCTCCAATGTGAAGGCGTGGGTCGAGCCGGAATCGAACCAGACGTCGAGAATGTCGTCGACCTTCTTCCACTCCTCGTTGGCGAGTTCGCCGAGAAAGCGAGCGCGCGCGCCCTCCGCGTACCAGGCGTCGGCACCCTCCTGCTCGAACGCCTGGGCGATGCGCCGATTGACCCGCTCGTCATTGAGGATCTCGACCGTGCCGCCGCCCGTCTCGCGGACGAACACGGTGATCGGCACGCCCCAGGCCCGCTGGCGCGAGATCACCCAGTCCGGCCGGTTCTCGATCATGCCGGTCATGCGGTTCTCGCTCTGCGGCGGCACCCAGCGCGTCTCCTTGATGGCGCCAAGCGCGCGCTGGCGCAGCGTGTCGCCACCCCGGCGCGCCCCGTCCGGCGTCGCGACGTCCTTGTCCATTGCGATGAACCATTGCGGCGTATTGCGGAAGATGACCGGCTTCTTCGAGCGCCAGGAATGCGGGTATTGATGCTTGAGCCGGCCGCGCGCGAGCAGCATGCCGGCGTCCATCAGCGCCTTCATCACCGCCTCGTTGGCGTCGCCTTTCTCGCCCTTGTCGGTGATGACGCGCTTGCCGGTGAAGCCTGGCGCGTCGGCCGTGAAGGCGCCGTTCTCGTCGACCGTATAGGGGATCGGCGTGCGGATGCCGCGCTCTTCCATGAGGGCGGCATTCGCCATCCAGATATCGAAGTCCTCGCGGCCGTGACCGGGCGCCGTATGGACGAAGCCGGTGCCGGCATCCTCGGTGACATGGTCCCCGTCGAGCAACGGCACGGCGAAATCGTAGCCGCCGCCCAGGCCTTTGAGCGGATGGACGGCGGTCAGGCCCTCGATCACTTCGGCGGGCACGTCGCAGACCCTTTCGAACGCCTCGACGCGCGCCTGCTGCATGACTTCGGGGGCGAGGCGATCGGCCAGCACCAGCGCCTCGCCGGTTTTGGCCCAGTTGTCGGCCGGCGCCTGCGTCACGCGGTAGAGCCCATACCGGATCTTCGCCGAATAGCTGATCGCCCGATTGCCCGGCAGGGTCCACGGCGTGGTGGTCCAGATCACGATCGCCGACTGGCACAGCTCATCGAGGATACCCTTGGCTGCGTCCGCATCCATCGATACGAGGGGTCCGACCTCCGCCGAGGCGATCGGGAATTTCACCCACACCTGGTCGCTGGTATAGTCCTCGTACTCCACCTCGGCTTCGGCGAGCGCGGTCTTCTCCACAACCGACCACATCACCGGCTTCGAGCCGCGATAGAGCGTGCCGCCGGCGGCGAATTTCATGATCTCGCGGGCGATCTGCGCCTCGGCGGCATAGTTCATGGTGGTGTAGGGATTGTCCCAGTCGCCCTCGACGCCGAGGCGCTTGAACTCCTCGCGCTGGACGTTGAGCCAATGCTCCGCATAGGCCCGGCATTCGCGCCGGAACGCGATCATCGCGGCCGCATTCGAGAGGTCCGGCTTCGGCTTGCCCTTGGCGCGATAGTTCTCCTCCTCGATCTTCCACTCGATCGGCAGGCCGTGACAGTCCCAGCCGGGCACGTAGTTCGAATCAAAGCCCAGCATCTGCCACGAGCGCGTCACCACGTCCTTGAGGATCTTGTTGAGCGCATGCCCGATATGGATGTTGCCGTTGGCATAGGGCGGGCCGTCGTGGAGGATGAATTTCGCCCGGCCCTGCGCCGCTTGGCGCAGCCGCCGGTAGAGGTTGAGCCGCGTCCAGCGCGCCAAGAGCTCGGGCTCCTTCTGGGGCAGCCCTGCGCGCATGGGAAAATCGGTCTTCGGCAGGAACAGCGTTTCGCTGTAGTCGCGGGTCTTGTCGGTCATGGCGGGTCTTCAATCGGCTCGAGAGTGCTGTCAGCGGGTGGAATCCCCGGTCTTCCGCCGCGCTGGTCGAGCGCTCAGGCGGAAGCCGGGCCGCTAATGATGATCGACCCGATCAGGAAACGAGGGGTGCGCCGCTTCGACATGGGCGTCCTCATAGCAGGCGAGCCCGGCCGGGAAAAGGCCCCACGCTCCGGGACGACCGGGACAACCTATGCCAAAGGCGGAAATGCCGCGGGCGATCCGGCGAGGGCGGCGCGGGCGTGCTGCGAATCGTCGCCCATCTGGCGGACCAGGTCGTCGAGCGAGGCGAGCTTCATCTCCTCCCGGATCCAGGCAATGAATGCCACGTCGAGGGTACGGCCGTACAGGTCGCCGGAAAAGTCGAACAGGTGCACTTCCAGCAGCGGCGTCGCGGTGGCGAACATCGGTCGCCGGCCGAAGTTCGCAACGCCCTCATGGCGCTCGCCGTCGATACCGACCCGCACCGCATAGATGCCATGCCGCAGGCGACAGGCCGGATCGAGCACAAGATTTGCGGTCGGATAGCCGAGATCGCGGCCGCGCTTGTCGCCGTGGATCACTGCTGCGGTGGTGAACCAGGGATAGCCGAGCAGCTCGGCCGCGGCGGCGACGTTGCCCTCCGCCAGCGCCTGGCGAATCGGACCTGACGAGACTGCCCGCCCGCGATCGCCGAACACCGGCACGACGTCGACCGCAAAGCCCCGCTTCTCCCCTTCGGACACGAGAAACGCCGGAGAACCGGTGCGATCCTTGCCGAAATGAAAATTGAACCCCACCACGACGCCGCTCACGCCGAGCCGATCGACCAGAATGTCCTGAACGAATGCCTCCGCGGTGAGGCTGGCGAGCCTTGCGTCGAACGTCATGACTACCGTGCCGGCAAGGCCCGTGGCGGCGAACAGGCGCAGCTTGTTGCGTTCGTCGGTCAAGCGAAACAAGGGCTCGTCGGGCCGGAAGAAGGCGCGCGGATGCGGCTCGAAGGTCAGCGCCGCGGCGCCGGTACCGAGCGCGCGCGCACGCTCGAGCGCGGTTGCGATCACCCGGCGGTGTCCGCGGTGGACGCCGTCGAAATTGCCGAGCGCGACCACCGAGCCCTTGAGCCTATCCAGGCCGGGCCCGAGGTCGCGCACGACGACGAACGGTTTCGTCGGTTGCAGGTCGCTCATGTACGTGGATCGTATTAGCGCTGGGGCTTTGATACCACGGGGGTCAGGCCGCCTCCGGCTCGTCGAGCACTTCGCGCACCTTGGCGGCGAGGTCACGTCGGCGGAACGGCTTGCCGAGCAGGTGCTTGCCCACCGGTCGGGAATCCAAGGCGGTGTCGAGCATGCCATGCGAGAAGCCCGAGGTATAAAGCACCTTGAGCAGCGGCCAGCGTTCGCGCAGGCGCTCGGCGAGCTCGCGCCCGTTCATCGAGCCGGGCATGACGATGTCGGTGAACAGGAGGTCGGGCATCGCCCCGTTGTCGACGCGAACCAGCGCTTCGTCGGCATTCTCGGCCGCGATCACCTGATAGCCGAGCGCCAGCAGCTGGCTCTCGGTATGTGTGCGCACGAGCGGATCATCCTCGACCAGAAGGATGGTCTCGCCGCCGGTCGGCAGCTCGTTCGTGAGCCGTTGGCGCGCCGCCGTCGTCTCGGCCGGGACATCGGAGCGCGGCAGGTAGAGACGCACGACCGTCCCCATCCCGGGCTCGGAGTAGATGCGGGCGTGTCCGCCCGACTGGTTGGCGAACCCATAGACCATGCTGAGCCCCAAGCCGGTGCCCTTGCCGACGTCCTTGGTGGTGAAGAACGGCTCGAACGCTCGCGCGACGACCTCCGGCGGCATGCCGGTTCCCGTGTCGCTGACCGCGACCATCACGTACTCGCCGGGCTTTACGTCGGCGTTCATGGCGGCGAAGCTCCCGTCGAGCTCCACGTTGGCGGTCTCGATGGAGATGCGCCCGCCTTGCGGCATGGCATCCCGGGCATTGACCGCGAGATTGACCACGGCGGATTCGAGCTGACCGGGATCGACCTTGGCCGGCCACAGGTCTTTCGTGGCACGGATCTCGATCGCGATGTGCTCGCCGAGCGTTCGCCGCATCAACTGCTCCATCCCCGAGACCAGGACGTTCACGTCGGTCGGTCGCGGCTCGAGCGTCTGTCGCCGCCCGAACGCAAGCAGCCGCTTGGTCAGATCGGCGCCGCGTTCGGCAGCGGTGCGGGTGGCCTCGGCGAGGGGCCGCAGTCGGTCGTCGGTCATCCGATCCGCGAGCACGTCCGAATTGAGAAGGATCGCGGTGAGCAGGTTGTTGAAGTCGTGGGCGACGCCGCCGGTGAGCTGGCCGATCGCCTCCATCTTCTGCGCGTGGGCGAGCTGCGCCTCCGCCTGCTTGAGATCGGTCACGTCGGTGCCGATCGTGCCGACGGCCTCGACCCTGCCTTCCGCATCAAGCAGGGGAAATTTCGTGAACAGCATCGTGCGCGGACCGGTCGGCGACGGAACCGTCAGCTCGCGTTGCACCGGCAGCTTGATGGCGATCGCCTCACGGTCGAGCGCGCTCTGCGCTTCGGCACGATCCTCGGCAAAGACCTCGTGGGCGGTTCGTCCCACCACGTCCGCGGCAGAAATGCCGAGCCGCTCCTCGAAGGCACGATTGACGAAGGTGAAGCGTCCCTCGAGGTCCTTCTCGGCGATCAGCAGCGGCGCGTGCTCCATGAACGCGTGCAGCCGCTGCTCGCTTGCCCGCAGCGCCGCGTCGGTTTCGACCAGGCGCGCGGTGGCTGCCGTGCGGTCGCGAATCTCGCGCTTGATCAGCCAGGCGGCGAGGAGAAGGGCAACGCCGAGCCCGATCGTCAATGCGACAGCGAGAAGCGTGACGGTCCGCCACGCCGCCAGAATATCCGCCTCGGCGAGCGATACGGCTACCATCAGCGGCGGGAACGGGATGCTGCGGTAGGCGCTGACGAAGGATGGCCCGCCGGGGGCCAGCGGCCCGTGCATGAGCCCGGCGCCCGGCCGCTCGCGTTGCGTCACGAAAATCGGATGGCCCTGCGCCGATTCGCCGATCGGGTCCTTGCTCGAGGGCTCGCGGAAAAGCACGATTCCCTGCGGGTGCAGCACCGTGATGGAGCCGTTCGGGCCGACGTCGACGGACCGGTAGAAATCGCGCAGCCACTCCGGTTCGAGCCTGGCAACGACGGCTCCGGCAAACGTCCCGTCGGCCGTGACCATCGGACGTCCCAGCGGGATCACAAGTCGGTCGTTGGGCGCGTTCCGCAGTGGGGTGCCGGCGACGAGCCCGCTGCCCGGGTTCTCGGCCAACTGCTGGAACAGATAGGTATCGCGTCGCGTCTGCCCGACAAGCTCCGGCAGCGTCGAGGCCTTGATCAGCCCGCTCTCGTCGGTGACGCTGATCGATGAAATGCCGAAAATCCCGGCGCGCGCAGCCTCGAGCACGGGCGTCCAGACGTCTGCGGTTGCAGTTGCGCCGCCGACATGCTTGCCGTGCAGGGCAATCTGCACCAGAGCGGCATCCACGGCATCGACCGAGCGGCGCAGATGCTCGCTGAGAATGAGCGCAAGATTCTCAGCGCGTCGCTCGCCGGTCTCGGTGTTCTGGGCGAAACGAAACCACAGCAGCAATCCCCACAGGATGGCGAACACAAGAAACACGCAGAGCAGAGCGAGATTGACCCTCGTCCGTAACCGATCGGGTCTGGCCTCCCCGAGTTCCGTCTGCGTGACGTTCACGTTCGTTTCATCCTCGAGATCGACACGGACGGTTAGGGATGCAGCAAAGCCAGACTGATGCCCTACCTGGAGGCGGGACGGTGTTACGTTACCGTCTCCTTGGCGCTCGATTCCGAGCGAGTTCGGACCAAGTATTGATTACGTGGCAGGGTCCACGTCGTCCAGTACGCGTTTTCCCAAATGGGCTCCCGCCGGGACGGTTCCCGGGCGAGCCGGGCCTGACGGCGCCGCGCCGATGGATCGTCGACAGGGATGGTTTCGCGGCCGGCGGTGCGGTGATTCATGCATGTGGGCACCCTCGGCGCCGTCCGAGTGGGCCTGTCGGGGGCGGTTAACCTGATGTTCAACCGCCTTTGTTAGGGTGCGCCGGATTGGCAAAGGGGCCCGGCTCAAGCCGGCGTGGGCGACACATCCTTTCCATCGGGTTGAGAACGAGGACACGCGCTGCGCGCGCGCGTCGGGGCGCGTAACGGAGTAGGACGATGGCGGTCGATTTGTCGATGCCGATTCTCGTGGTCGATGACTACAACACGATGATCCGCATCATCCGCAACTTGCTCAAGCAGCTGGGATTCGAGGACATCGACGATGCCGCGGACGGCTCGGCTGCGCTCGCCAAGCTGAAAGAGAAGAAATACGGCCTGGTGATCTCCGACTGGAACATGGAGCCGATGACCGGCTACGAGCTGTTGAAGGAAGTCCGGGCCGATGCGGGGCTTACGAAGACGCCGTTCATCATGGTGACGGCGGAATCGAAGACGGAAAACGTCATCGCCGCGAAGAAGGCGGGCGTGAACAACTACATCGTCAAGCCGTTCAACGCGCAGACGCTCAAGACCAAGATCGAGGCGGTATTCGCCGAGTGACAGCTCACGATATGGCAGGCCCGCAGGGGCCTGCGCGAGCCGCACCGCCGGCCGCCAAGAAACGGCAATCGGCGGACGGCTCGACGGGGGCAGAGCAGTCGCAGGCGGGGCCGGCGACGGACAGGAGACGTGCCATGGCAATGGCAGACGCAAGCCATTTCGATCGCCTGATCGACTTCCTGCGACAGAAGCGCGAGAACGTCACCTTCCTCGACATCATCACGCTGGCGGAGGTCGCCGCGCAGTCGCTGCAGGGCTTCTTCCAGGCGATGGACGCGAAGGTCTATCGCGAGCTGCGCGAGATCGCCGGCTACATCGAATCGATGCGCCGCGAGATCGGCGTGCTGCAGGTCAACGAATTGAAGAACTGCCGCATCCCGTCGGCCGGCCAGGAGCTCGGCGCCATCGTCAAGGCGACCGAAACGGCCACCAACACGATCATGGAATGCGCCGAGGCCCTGATGGCCGCCGACGCCAGCGATCCGGCCGCCTACAAGGCGCTGGTCGACGAGAAGATGATGATCATCTTCGAAGCCTGCTCGTTCCAGGACATCACCGGCCAGCGCATCGCCAAGGTGGTCGAGACGCTGCAGCACATCGAGACGCGCGTCGCGCGCTTCGCCGACGTCATGCACGCCAAGGACCTCGACGGCTTCCTCACCGAGCACGAGCGCCAACGCGCCGAGCGCAAGGCAGAGGTACCTGCTGAACGGACCCGCAGCTCGAGGGCGAGGGAATCCAGCAGAAAGAAGTCGACCAGCTTTTCACCTGAGCCGGCCGACCGACGCGGCCGCGGGTCACCACACCAGCCGCCGCGTGACCGCCTTGGGCAATTCGCCGGCCTCGGCGAACATCGCCTGCAACGCCACCAGGTCCGGATCGTTGCGATCGCCCAGCTCCTCGGCGTGGATGCCAGCCGTCACGAACAGGCAATCGATGCCGAGCGCGAGCGAGCCCTTGAAGTCGGTGCGGACGGAATCGCCGATCGCCAGTACGCGCGCCAGGTCAACGTCGCTTCCGCGCAGCTCCGCGCTCTTTGCCAGCGCCAGGTCGTAGATCGGCCGGTGCGGCTTGCCCGCATAGATCACCGCGCCCCCGAGCGCCGCATAGAGGTCGGCGACGGCGCCGGCGCAGTAGACCAGCTTCTCGCCGCGCTCGACCACGACATCGGGATTGGCGCAGATCATGAGGAGCCCGCGGGCACGCATCTGGTCGAGTAGAGGGCGATAGTTCTCCGGCGTCTCGGTCTCGTCGTCGAACAGGCCGGAACAGACCACGCAATCCGCCTCTTCCAGCGGGGTGAAACGGATCGGCAGGTTCTCGAAGATGGAGAGGTCGCGCTCGGGGCCGATGTGGAAGACCTGGGCGCCGGGGCGTTGCTCGAGCAGGCCGCGGGTCACGTCGCCGGAGGTGACGACGGCGTCGTAGGCGGAGCGGCTGACGCCGAACTGGTCGAGCTGGCGCGTCACCGGCTTGCCCGGGCGCGGCGAGTTGGACACCAGCACGACGGTACCGCCGCCGCGGCGAAAGCGCGTGAGCGCGTCCCCCGCCTCCGGATAGGCGGCGATGCCGTTGTGGACCACGCCCCAGACGTCGCTGAGGACGAGGTCGTACGCGGGGACGAGCGTGGAGAAGCGCTCGATCAGGGTCGGAAGGGCGGTGTTCATGAGAGACCGAGGGAAAGAGAGGCTCGCTTAGCCGATCTTTGCCCCGACGTCACGTCCCGGATGGCTCGCGCCCGGCGTGGCTCATGCCCGGCGGACCACGCCGCGGGCGAGCTGTGCCAGCATTCCGGCGCGCCGGTCTCCCCGCTGGCTGCCGCCCGGGCTCGGCTCGGCGGGCGGCGTCGGCGGAGGGATCTCCGGCGCCCGACGCGGGACGGCCACGGCAGGGGCGTGGCGCACGGCCTCACCCTGCTCGCCGAACCCCTGCAGGGCCTCGTTGCGGACCGGCCGCGGCGGAGAAAACAGGAAGCCCTGTCCGAACCGCACGTCGTAATCGAGCAGGTCGACGACCATTCCCTCGCTCTCGATGCGGTCGGCGATGAGATCGATGCCGAAGCGTCCCAACAGATCGGAGAAATCCGCCGGATGGATGTCGATCGCCTGCGTGGTGACGCGGTTGAGCAGCAGCGCAGCCGGCGCCTTGACGAAGCGGAACCCGCGTTCGGCGAGCTCGCGCGGCTCGATGCGCAAATCGGTGAGCCGATCGAGAGAGAACCGGAAGCCGAGCTCGGCAAGGGCCGCCAGGCTTTCGTGCTCGATGGGCCCCATGGACCGCACCGTGCTCTGCGAGAACTCGAGCATGATGGAATTCGCCAACGCGCGGTTCGCCTGCATGAACTCGGACAGCTGCGGGAAGAACTCGGCGTTGTTCAGGGTCGATGCCGAGATATTGCAGAACACCCCGAGGTCGCGGTTCTTCGAGGCGAGGCGGCGCATCACCTGCACGCAACGGAACAGGATATGATTGTCGATGCGCGGCATCAGTCCGCCGGCTTCGGCGAAGTCGAGGAAGTCGGCCGCAGCGACCACCTCGCCCTCTTCGGTGCGCAGCCGCGTCAGCGCCTCGTAGAAGCGCACCTTGCGCTGCGGCAGCGAGACGACCGGCTGGAGATAGAGATCGACGCGGTTTCCCTCGATCGCGCTCACGATCAGGGCAGTGACCTGCGCACGGTCAAAAGCGTCGAAGCCTCCGCCCTCCGGGTGCCTATCTTCCGCTTCGCCCGGCTCCGCGATGTCGATGATGCCGGCGCTCTCCGTCGAGCCGATCGGGGCGGGTGCCCGGCGCGCGGCGTTCGTCGCTCCGGCTTGTGCGGCCGCGACCTGCACCAGGACCGCCTCGTGCGCCGCGACCGATTCGGCAAGCTGCTTGACCAGTGTGCCGAGCGTCGCGATCTCAGCGCCGAGCGGCTCGGTCGCCGCCCGCGCCTTGTCCAGCGTTGCGCCGGCGGCGCTCTCGACCGCCCCCATGCGGCGGCCGATCTCGCCGACCTGGCGGGCGAGGTCGGCGGTGCCGCGGGAGAGATCGGCGATCTGGTCGCTCACGTCGGCGCGGTCGCGCACGCGCGTCGCGCTCGCATTGTAGACGATGAGCGCCATCAGCACGGCGATCGCCACCACGGCCGCCTCGACCCCGGACAGAGAGGCGGACAGGTAGAGGACGGCGCCGAGCGAGGCGGCGATCAACACCATGCAGACGGCGATGAGAGCGGCGCCGAGGCGCATCATGGCCGGTTTCCTCAAGGCGCGCGCGAAAGGCGAAACTGATTCGCGTGCGCCCCCGCTACAATGTCCACGGCGGGGGCCGACGCGCAAGTCGTGTTTCCCCGCGGGCGAGGCCTTTGGCCCGGCGAGGCCTTTGGCCTCACAGCCGGCTCAGGGCGCGTCGCACGGCCGCCTGCCAACGTTCCGACGATCCGGCGGCAAGCGGGACGGCGAACACATTGCAGACCCAGCCGAGCTCTGCGAGGGCCGCGACGGGACTGCCGAACGGGCGTTTTTGCCCCTCGTAGTCGTCCACGTAGAAAAGGGTGTAGCCGGCCAGAAGCTGCTGGAACGCCGCAAGATCCGCCTGGCATTCCGCCAGCGTGATCGGATTGTGCTCGAACAGGAGGGCGGGCTTGTGCGCCCCTGCGAGCAGCCGATTGGCGCCGCGCAGGACCGCCACTTCGCTCCCCTCGACGTCGATCTTGACGAGCGCCGGAACGGTTGCGGAGCGCGCCGAGAAGGCGTCGAGCGTGATCGCCTCGACCTCGACCAGGCGGTCGCCCACCCGCGGGTTGAGTTCCATCCGGGGTGATCTGGGCGAACAGCGAATTGCGTTGCGAATAGCTCATGCGCACGGATCTCGCCTGATCGACGACCGCCGCTGCCACCGGATGGATCCGGTTGTGCAGGCCGAGGCGGCGGACCGATTCGACGAGCTTCGCGAATGTCGTGGGCACCGGCTCGAAGGCGTGAATTTGCGCCGATGGGAGCATCTGCGCGAGCTGCGTGGCGAAGAACCCGACGTTGGCGCCGGCGTCATAGATGACCGGCGCCGCGACGCCGTCGAGCCAGGCGGCACAGATCAGGAGCTCGTGCCGGCAGGCGCGGCGGTCATAGAACGGATACTCGGCGAGATCGCCGATGTGGCAGACGAAGGGGTGTCCGAGTGCACTCGTGCTCGCGATGGTGCGGACGCCGCCGCTGCCAAGGATCCTGAGCCAGGCGAGCCGCACCCCCGCCTGCAGCAAGGGAACGTCGCCCGCAGCACTCGGTGGGATGGTCGAGGCGTTTCCCCAGATCGCCTGAATGCCGAATTTCACCAGCCGGGTCCGCCACTCCCGCCGCCAGCTCGACGCGGCGCGCGCAACCGGCGCCTCCGGCAGCCGGAGGTTCCCGTCCTCGATCGCCATGTTCCCCCTCCCCCGGGCCGTTCGGTGGGCGGCCCGACGCCTCAGCCCATCCTACCTCGCTCCGTCGCCCCCGACGATCGTACCGTCGACCAGCTGGATCCGTCGATCCATGCGGGCGGCGAAATCGAGATCGTGCGTGACGGCGACCACCGTCTTGCCGCGGCTCGCGACCAGGTCGCGCAGGATCTCGAACACCTGCTCGCTCGCCTTGGAATTGAGCGAGCCGGTCGGCTCGTCGGCGAGGATCAAGGGCGGCTCGTTGGCGAGCGCGCGGGCGACCGCCACCCGTTGGCGCTGCCCGCCCGACAGCTGGTCGGGCCGCTTGTGCGCGTGCTCGCCGAGGCCGAGCATGGCGAGCAAACCCTCGGCACGCTCGGCCATTGCCGGCGGCGACAGCCGCCCGAGCGCCCGCATCGGCAGCATCACGTTGTCGCGCGCGGAGAATTCCGGCAGCAGGAAGTGGAACTGGAACACGAAGCCGATGGTCGAGAGGCGAACGAAGGCGCGCTCCTCCTCGTCCATGGCGGAGGTCGCCTTGCCGCGGATCAGCACGTCGCCCGCGGTCGGCACGTCGAGCAGGCCGAGCAGATAGAGCAGGGATGATTTGCCCGAGCCCGACGGGCCGGTGATCGCCACGAACGCATTGTCGCCGATCGTCAGGTCGATGTGGTGCACGAGCGTGGTCGGCACCAGACCGGGCAGGATGCGGGTGGCCGCGCGCGCCTGCACCAGGGGAATTTGGCCCGTGCTCGACTGGGACACTTGGGTGAGGGCGACGTCGCTCACGTTGCGCCCCGGATGATGTCGACCGGATAGAGCCGCGCCGCCTTGCGCGCCGGAAAGAAACCGGCGACCAGCGACGAGCCGAGCGCCACCAGGGCAGCGACCGCATAATGGATGGGCGAATACATGAGCGGCAGCCGCGTCATGTCGGTGATGCTCGAGACCTTGAACTCGAGCGAGCCGAGCGCCGCCGTCATCCCGTAGCCGAGCGCCCAGCCGGCCAGCGCGCCGACCGTTCCGATCATCAGCGCCTCGATCACGAAAATGCGCCGCACCCTGGCCTCGGGCAGGCCGAGCGACTTGAGGATGGCGATGTCGCGCGTCTTCTCGTGCGTGATGGTGGAGATGATGTTGTAGGTGCCGAAGCTCGCCACCAGCAGGATGGCGCCGACCACCGTGTACATGATGACGTTGCGGATCACGAAGGCGCTGAGCAGATCCTCGTGCGCCTCCTGCCAGGCGACCGCCTTGTAGCCGGTCTCGCGCTCGATCCGCTGCGCGATGGCCTTGGCTCCCATCGCATCGTCGACCCGCATGCGGATCTCGTTCATCAGCCCGGTCTGCTGGGCGAGGATCTGCGCGGTCTTGATCAGCACGTAGGCGGTCGTCTCGTCGACGGCGCGCATGCCGGCATGGAACAGGCCCACGACCTGCGCATTGAGGCGCACGCCGTCGCTCGTCTGCACCGTGATATTGGCGCCGACGCGGGCGCCGATCTTCTCCGCCAGGCGGTCGCCCAGGATGATCGCGTTGGTCGCCCGGTAGAGCGACGGGAGCGTGCCCTGGCGCATCTGGGTGGCGAGCGCCGACACCTTGGGCTCGCGATGCGGATCGATGCCGGTCACGCTTGCCGCCACGTCGCGCCCGGCATAGCGCAGGATCGCCTTGGTCTGCACCGACGGCGCGACCGCACCGGGCACCCAGCGCTCGAGCGAAGCGATCGTCGCCATCGGGTTCTTGATGCCGCGCCGGCGCGTCTCCGGCGTGAGGCCGTAGATCTGCGCCGCCGCATAGGTGGTCTCCGCCGGCTGGGCGGGCGGATTGCGGCGCTCGTCCGACACCGTGATGTGGGGCAGCGCGTCGATCAGCTGGCGCATGAAGTCCTTCTGCGAGCCTTCCATCAGCGCCGCCATCATGATCGAGAAGCCGACCCCCGTCATGACGCCGGCCACCGCGACCAGCGTCTGGCGTGCGCGGTGGCGCACGTGGGTGAGCGCGATGTCGAGCACGAGGTTCATGGCGCCCCCTTCCTTCCCTCCCCGGCAAGCGGGGGAGAGGTAGGGAGGGGACTCGCCTTCACCCGTACCGACCGGCCGTCGGTGAGATCGGCGGCCGCCGGGGATGCGACGGGTTCGCCTTCCTGCAGCCCGGAGAGGATCTCGACCGTGCGCGCGCCACGAATTCCGATCTCGACTTCGCGCCGCACGACTCGCCCGCCGGCAACGACGAATACGCCGGCACCCTGCATCGCGTCGGCCGGGATGAGGAGGACGTCCGGCTTCTCCCGCGTCACCACGTTGGCCTCGACGCTCATGCCGACCTTGAGCGGCGTCGTGTCGGGCAGCGCGATGCGGATGCGGTAGGTCTTGGCGACCGGATCGCCCATCGGGGTCATTTCGCGCACCGTCCCGGTCAAGGCCTGGCCGATGAAGGCATCGGAACGCAGCAGCGCCGTTTGGCCGATGGCGATCCGCGGGATGTCCTCTTCGTTGACCTCGGCCACCGCCTGCAGGGGCTTGGGCACACCGACGCGGAACAGGATCTGCCCCGGGTCGACGATCTCGCCGACTTCGCCGTCGCGGCGCAACACGACGCCGTCCATGGGGGACGTGATCGTATAGTTGTCGAGCTTCTCCATCTGCACCGAGATCAGGCCCTGGATCATCCGCAGGTCGGTGGAGGAACGCTCGTGCGCCTGGACGGTGGCCGAGCCGCGGCCGATCAGCTCGGTCACCCGCGCGACCTCGCGCTTGGCGAAATCCTCGCGCGCCTTGAGCTCCTGCAGCTGTGCGCGCTGCTCGCGATCGTCGAGCCGCACCAGCACGTCGCCCTTGGCGACCGTCTTGCCCTCGCAATCGCAGAAGTCGACGATGCGGCCGCGGACCAGGGTCGTCACCTTGGCCCAGCGCACCGGCTCCACGGCGCCCGTCGCATAGACGATCTCGACCGCGGTTCCCCGCCACGGAGCCACCGCAGTGATTTCCGGCCCGCGGCCGATGCGCCACCACCACACGGCAGTACCGATCGCGACGAGCGCGGCAAGCCAGATCAGGACCTTGAAGCGCTTCACCAGTCTCCCCCGCTGGCCCCGCGGATTCGCTCCGAGGGCGCCTGTCTACACGGTCCCCGGCCGCGATGCATGTACGGGGTCGGGTACGGCGCCGGATCGACGAGTCTCAAGGCCGTGCCGGGCGAGGGAGGCAAAAAAAAGCCCCAGCCAAGGCTGGGGCCACATTGCCAGACGGTCAGGGGGGGTTGGGGAGACGAGGGGAACCGCCTGGCATGGGTTCAACGTGCCAACCGATATCCGGTTCCGAAAAAATCGCGAGGCTCGCGATCTTTTTTGCAAACCGCTGAGCCAACACGCGAATTCTGTGCACGCCTGCGTCGCGGGCGGCGGCCAAGGCCGACGCCGCGACGTCTTATGCTACCGCCCGGATCACCCGTGCCATCTTGTCGAAGATCTCGGCGGTCTGGCTTTCGCTGACGATCAGCGGCGGCGTGACCGCGAGCGTATCGCCCATGTTGCGGATCATGATGCCTTCCTCGTGGAACGCCTTCTCCATCGCGTCGTAGGCGCGCTTTCCGACCGCATCGGGCTTGGAGGCGAGGTCGATCCCGGCGGTGATGCCGACCGTGCGCACGTCGAGCACGTTGGGCAGGCCCTTGAGGCTCATGGCGGCGTCCGCCCATGTGGGCTCGAGCGCTTTGGCGCGCTCGAACAGGCCCTCCTGGCGGTAGAGGTCGAGCGTCGCGAGGCCCGCCGCGCAGGCGAGCGGGTGGGCCGAATAAGTGTAGCCATGGAACAGCTCCGCCACGTGCTCCGGTCCCTGCATGAAGGCATCGTGGATCGCGCCGCGCACGATCACGCCGCCCATCGGCACCGAGCCCGAAGTGACGCCCTTGGCGAAGGCGATCATGTCGGGGGTCACGCCGTAGCGCTCGGCCGCGAAGGCGAAGCCGAGCCGGCCGAAGCCGGTGATCACCTCGTCGAAGATCAACAGGATGCCGTGCTTGTCGCAGATCGCCCGCAGGCGCTGCAGGTAGCCCTTGGGCGGCGGCAGCACGCCGGTCGAGCCCGCCATCGGCTCGACGATCACCGCCGCGATGGTCGAGGCATCGTGCAGCGCGACGATGCGCTCCAGGTCGTCGGCG
Organism: uncultured Alphaproteobacteria bacterium; assembly: GCA_963777755.1. Lineage (GTDB taxonomy): Bacteria > Pseudomonadota > Alphaproteobacteria > Rhizobiales > Xanthobacteraceae > DATFWC01. The sequence goes on along the minus strand of CAVZSC010000027.1, from coordinate 414,435 downwards.
AGATGGGCGCCCCATTCGGGCTCGCCCTTGGTGAAGGCCTGGTGCTCGCGGTTGTAGGTGTGCGGCAGGTGGTCGACGCCGGCGAGCAGGTTGCCGAAATACTTGCGGTTGTTGACGATGCCGCCGACCGCGGTGCCGCCGAAGCCGACGCCGTGATAGCCGCGCTCGCGCCCGATCAGCCGGGTGCGCGCGCCCTGGCCGCGTATGTTGTGATAGGCGAGCGCGATCTTGAGCGCGCTGTCGGTCGCCTCCGAGCCGGAATTGCAGAAGAACACCTGGTCGAGGCCGGCGGGCGCGAGCTCCGCGACCCGGCTCGCCAATTCGAACGCCTTCGGATGCGAGAACTGGAACGCCGGCGCATAGTCGAGTTCGGCCGCCTGGCGCTGGATCGCCTGCACGATCGGGTCGCGGTTGTGCCCCGCATTGGTACACCACAGCCCGGCGGTGCCGTCGAGCACAGCGCGCCCGTCGGGGCGGTAGTAGTGCATGTCCTTGGCGCGGACGATCAGCCGCGGCGCCTTCTTGAACGCGCGGTTGGGCGTGAACGGAATCCAGTAGGACGCAAGATCGTTCGGCACGGTTGCGGCGACATCGCGCACATTGGCAAGCGACATGGGGGCTCTCCTGTTCTGCCGCACGGTTTAGCAGAGATCGCCCAGGCGGGGAACCGAGACGGAAGCCGCGCCGGACGGCGCGGCTTGGGTCAGGCATCGACGAGCAAGGGGCTTCGTACGTTCCGCGGCTGTGCCGTCGCGACGGTGCTGCGCACCAGTGGCACATGCCCGCAGGGGGACAGGATCGTCCGCTCGCGGTGCCGGCGATCGGACTGCGCAGTGCCCTGTGACCTCAACGGCCTGGTCGCGCTGGAGGTCCGAACGCACAGGAGCAGCAACAGAATGGTGAGCAGATGCAAGGCTCCACTGCCCACCTCGGCCGGCTGGGGTGACTGCGCGGCAGCCGCCGGCCGGTGCGAGGCCCTCGCGCCCATCTGTTGCGGAAGCAACGGCCTCAACGGAGGCTCGTTGAACAAGCCGGCGCGGTTGGCCTGTTGCATCACCCCCTGCGAGCCCAGGCCCTCTTTCTCGACCGCCGCGAGGACGCGATGGAGCACCTGCTGGCGCGTAAGCGCGCCCGCGCGATCGGCGTCGAGCGCCCGCGTGGCCAGGAGCTTCAGAACGACGCGCTCCAGTTCGGTCGCGCCGGAGGGCACGACGGCGGCGTGAGCCATCTGCACCCACCCGTCATACGACGCGATCCTGCGGACTTGGCCCGGGTTTTCCGATGCCGGCCCGAGAAATGCCTTGACGCTCTCGATCGAAGGCAAAGCAGACGCCGCGTCGTTCGGCGCCATCAGGCTCTGGATGGCGTAGGCGCGCAGCAGGCTCGGCCACATCTGGCGGAAGAGCTTGTTCGACGCATAGAGGTCGGCCGCGACCAGGCGCCCGTCGATGGCGAAGACCGCGCCGGAGATGTCGTCGGCCTGCTCGCCCGCGCCCTGAAATGCGGCGAGGAAACGCTGTTGCGCCTGCTCGACCAGCTCGTTCTCCAGGGCGAGCGGCAGGCTGCTCGGCGAGCGGGGCGACGCAATGGACGCGCCGAGCCGCTCGGACAGTCGTGACCGAACGGAGTCGACCGCGAGCCACACGCCGATCTGGCGCAGATGCATGGTCGCGGTGGAAGCAGGCGCGCTGATCAGGATGCTCAGCCGTCCGACCTGGGACGGCAGGAGGACGCCGGCCGTGGTGTAGCGGGTACTGTCGTCGCCGTGGCGCGGCTCGGAACGGCCGTTTTCCACGCACAGGGTCGGAATGGTCAGGCCGGTTGCGCGCGGCGGCACGATCACGCTGGAGACGACGACCTGATCCTGCACCCCGCCCTTCAGCAGCGTGCCGGCGGGCACGAAAATCGGCCGATCGGAAAAATTGCTAATCTTCGGCAAGGCGTTGCGGCTGGCGGCGATCTGCGCGCTTCCGTTCGCCATCGCCTCATGGAGCGCCAACGGCGCCGGTGCGCCGCCGCCACGATGCACGAAATAGGTGGCGAGATTGCCATGCGCGACCGGCCCGGACACCGTGTAGCTGCCGAGCGCCGGGCTGGCGGCGGCCGGCGCATGGGTGGCAACGAAAGCGGCAAGGATCGCGGCAACCGGCAGGACGCGACGATTCATCTCGGCTCCTCCACGTTTGACGCGCCCGCTTCGACTTGTCGCTACGGGTTCTTCACGGCAAGTCTCACGCCGGTTTGGGGCAGATTTGTGGGAACGCCTGAGCGGTAGCGACCTGGCCGGCCCGCCGATCACTGCCTTGCCGCATCCGTCACCTTGCTTTACCACCGGGCGCATGTCCTCCGACGCCAAGCCCAATCGCCTCAAGGCCCGCCTGCCGCGCGGGCTCGCCGATCGCGGCCCCGCCGACATCGCCGCGACGCGCCGCATGACCGACGAGATCCGCGCGGTCTACGAGCTCTACGGCTTCGAGCCGGTGGAGACGCCGGCGATCGAGTACACCGACGCGCTCGGCAAGTTCCTGCCCGACCAGGACCGGCCGAACGAAGGCGTGTTCTCGTTCAAGGACGACGACGAGCAGTGGCTGAGCCTGCGCTACGACTTGACCGCGCCGCTCGCCCGCTACGTGGCGGAGAATTTCGACGCGTTGCCGAAGCCCTATCGCAGCTACCGGTTCGGCTGGGTGTTCCGCAACGAGAAGCCGGGGCCCGGGCGCTTCCGCCAGTTCATGCAGTTCGATGCCGACACGGTCGGGTCGGCGTCGCCTGCGGCGGACGCCGAGATGTGCATGATGGCGGCCGATGCGATCGAGCGGCTCGGCATTCCGCGCGGCAGCTACCTGGTCAAGGTCAACAACCGCAAGGTGCTCGATGGCATCATGGAGTCGATCGGGCTTGCCGGCGACGCCAACGCGGGCAAGCGGCTCACCGTGCTGCGTGCGATCGACAAGCTCGACCGCCTGGGGCTCGACGGCGTGCGCGCGCTGCTCGGCGCCGGGCGCAAGGACGAGAGCGGCGATTTCACCAAGGGGGCAGGGCTCGACGACGCGCAGACGCAGACGCTGCTGCGGTTCCTCGAGGCGGCCGCTCAGTCTGGGCCCGAAAGCGACAGTCCGCCTCCGGCCTCCGACGCGGCGCTTGCGCAAACCGGGTACCAGGAGCTCGAGGCGATCCGCACCATCCTGCGGCAGTCCGGCTACGGCGCCGACCGCGTGCGCATCGATCCGTCGGTCGTGCGCGGTCTCGAGTACTACACCGGTCCGGTCTACGAGGTGGAGCTCACCTTCGAGATCAAGGACGAGGAGGGACGGCCGGTGCGCTTCGGCTCGGTCGGCGGCGGCGGGCGCTATGACGGGCTGATCGGGCGCTTCCGCGGCGAAGACGTGCCGGCGACCGGCTTCTCCATCGGAGTATCGCGCCTGCAGGCGGCGCTCACCCACCTGGGCAAGGTCGCGACCGAGGCCGAGCGCGGGCCTGTGGTGGTGACCGTGTTCGACCGCGACCGCCTCGCCGACTACCAGCGCATGGTGAGCACGTTGCGCGCAGCCGGCATCCGCGCCGAGCTCTATCTCGGCTCGGGACGCATGGGGCCGCAGCTCAAATATGCCGACAAGCGCGCCGCCCCCTGCGTCGTCATCCAGGGCGGCGATGAGAAAGCGCGCGGCGAGGTGCAGATCAAGGACCTGGTCGAGGGCGCCCGCAAGGCCGCTGCCATCGCGTCCAACCAGGAATGGCGCGAGAGCCGTCCGGCGCAGATTGCGGTGCCGGAGGACAAGCTGGTCGAGGCGGTGCGCGAGGTGCTGGCGCGGCACGCGGGCGATTGAGCCGGCTGCCTGTGCTCCGATTCGCAGCGCAACGGGGAGCGAAACGCGAATGAATGAGCCGCACCCGCCCGCGACCGTGCACCTCGTCGGCAGCATCGGCCTCGACACCGTGGAGGACGTGTTCCGCACGGTCGGCAGCCTGCTCGGCGCGCATCTGCGCCGCATTCCCGACGGCGAGGTGGGCGGCCGGCGGCTGTGGATCAGCTGGCAATATCCGCTGCTGCGCTCCAGCGTTTTCCTGCGGCCGGATCCCTCGGGCGCCGTGCGTCCGACCAACCGCTTTCCGCTGCTCACGCTGGCGGACGGCGTGGCGCCGTCCGACGTGCGGTTCGGCGAGCTCGGCTATGCGCGCGAGGCGCGCGCCTCCTATCTCGATTTCGCGGCCGCGCGCCAGAAGGGCGATCTGCCCGAGGGCGTGCGCTTCCAGGTCTGCCTGCCGACGCCGTTCGCGGTGGTCAGCTCGGTCGTCGTCGCCGCGGCGCTGCCGGCGGTCGAGGCCGCCTACGAGCGGGCGATGCTCGCCGAGGTCGCGGCGCTCTGCCGGCATATCCCGCACCAGGACCTCTGCCTGCAGTGGGACCTGTGCAACGAGATGGTCATCTGGGACGGGCAGCCGACCGACGGCGTCCCCCATGCGGAGGAACCGCGCGAGCAGCTGCTCGCCCGCATGCGAAGGCTGTGCGCCAACGTCCCCGACGACGTGGAGCTCGGTCTGCACCTCTGCTACGGCGATTTTGCCGGGCGGCATTTCGTCGAGCCCAAGGACGCGACCCGCATGGTCGACTTCGCCAACGCGCTGGCCGAGACGATCGCGCACAAGCTTGCCTATGTGCACATGCCGGTGCCGGTGGAGCGCAACGACGACGCCTTCCACCGGCCGCTGCGCGATCTCAGGCTCCCGGCGGGCACCGAGCTCTACCTCGGCGTGGTGCATGCGAAGGACGGCGTCGCGGGGGCCAAGAGCCGCATTGCGGCGGCGCGCCGCTACGCGCCCTCGTTCGGCATTGCCACCGAGTGCGGCATGGCGCGCGCCCGCTCGGAGGAAACGGTGCGCGCGCTGCTGCAGATCCACGCCGACGTCTGCGCCGGGCGTTGACGCGGCATTGCGTCAGATTTGCATTTCTCCCTGCTGCCTCTTGTGTAATACACTGGATGCATGAAAACGCTCACGGTACGCCTGCCCGAGAGGCTGGTGGCGCAGATCGAGGCCGAAGCGCGGCGACGCAACGTCTCGAAGTCGGACATCATCCGAGAGCGGCTCGCTCTCGCCGGCAGCTTGCGCGGCCAAAGCCTTGCCGCCCACGAGGTGATCGCCGATCTCATCGGTTCGGTGAAAGGATTGCCCGCAGACCTCAGCGCCAGCACGAAGAAATATTTGCGGGCCACCCGCTATGGCCGCAAACATCCTCGTTGATGCCGGGTTTCTGGTGGCCCTTCTCAGCCACCGCGATGCCAATCATCGGTGGGCGGCAGCTCAGTCGCCGATCCTGCCTCCGCCCTGGACGACGCGCGAGGCGGCATCGTCGGAGGCATTCCGTGTTCTCGGCCAGTCGGGGCGGCCGGCGCTCGCCGTGCTGCTTCGACGGCGCGCGGTCCTCTGCCCCTTCCACGTCAGTGAGCACATCGAGGAAATCCTCGCGCTTGCTGATAAACATACAGACGTGCCAATGAGTTTTGCCGACGCGTGCCTGGTTCGCATGACCGAGGCGCTGCCCGATCCGGTACTTCTCACCACCGATGCCGACTTCCGGATCTACCGGCGTCATGGCAGGCAAGCCGTTCCCTGCATCACGCCGGCCTGAGCTGCGCTGTTGGCCCACGGGTGCCGCGCCGCGCGCCGTCCGCAATCGCGCTTGATTTTGCATTGCCGGGCCGCGGCGCGCGCATCCATCGCGCGTTGACGGCCGGGTGCGTTGCAGGTGGAATGCCGGTAACGATGATACGTCCGGGGGAGCGCCGGTGAGACTTCCGTCAATCGCGATTCATCTCGTCGCCGGGGCGCTCATCAGCCTCGCCGCGCCATCATCCGCCATGGCGCAATCGTGGCCGAGCCGCACGATCACGCTGGTGGTCCCGTTCGCGGCGGGCGGCGGCACCGACGCGATCGCGCGCGTCCTGGCGGAGAAGCTCGCCGCACGGTTGGGCCAGCCGGTGGTGGTCGAGAACAAGGCGGGGGCGGCGAGCGCGATCGGCACCGCCTATGTCGCCAAGGCCGCCCCCGACGGCTACACGCTGTTGATGACCACCAACAGTGCGATGGTGATCCTGCCGCTCATCCAGCCGGCCGGGTCGCTCAACTACGACCGCGGCGATTTCACCCTGATCGGGCTCACCGGCATCCTGCCCAACCTCCTCATCGTCAGCCCCAAGGTGCCGGCCAGCTCGACCGCCGAGCTGATCGCCCACGCCAGAGCCAAGCCGGGCCAGTTGTCCTTCGCCTCGAGCGGCAACGGCACCATCACCCACCTGATCGGCGAGCTGTTCAAGGCGCGCACCGGCATCGACGTGGTGCATGTGCCCTATCGCACCGGCGTGCAGGCCGCGCCCGACCTGATGGAGGGCCGGATCGACTACATGTTCGACAACATCATCTGGTCGCTGCCGCAGGTCCGCATGGGCAAGCTCAAGGGTCTCGCCATCACGACGCGGCAGCGCTCGCCGCTGGCGCCCGACATCCCGACGGTCGCGGAATCCGGCGTGCCGGGGTTCGAAGGTATCACCTGGCTCGGGCTCGCGGCCCCCGCCAGGACGCCGGATCCGGTGATCGCGCGGCTCGATAAGGAGCTCACCGCCGTCCTGGCCGAGGGCGACGTGATCGCCAAGCTTGCGGCGACCGGCGCCGAGCCGCCGACCGCGCCGGGGCCGGCGGGCATGCGGGCGCTGCTTGCCGACGACGTCGCGCGCTGGACGGCGATCCTCGGCGAAGGAAAGATCAAGCTGCAATGAGCTTTCATGCCCTCTGTGGCTCGGAGCGCCCGCTGGTGCTGCCGGGCGCGTTCGACGCGATCAGCGCGCGGTTGATCAAGCGCGCGGGCTTCAAGGCCTATTTCACCGGCGGCTTTCCGACGATCGGCGCCCGATGGGGGCTGCCCGACATCGGGCTCGTCGCCTTCGGGGAGATCTCCGCCGCGGTGGCCGACATCGTGGCGGCGAGCGACCTGCCCGTGATGGTGGACGGCGACAACGGCTACGGCGACGCCAAGAACATCGTGCACGTGCTGCACGGCTACGAGCGGCTCGGCGCCGCGGCCATCATGTTCGAGGACCAGGTGGCGCCCAAGCGCTGCGGCCACATGGCCGGCAAGGACGTGGTCCCGGCCGCCGAGATGGAAGCCAAGATCAGGGCGGTTGCGGCGGAGAAGAACCCCGACACCTTCATCCTCGCCCGCACCGATGCGCGCGACGTGCTCGGCCTCGACGAAGCCTTCCGCCGCGCCGAGCGCTATCTTCGCGCCGGCGCCGACGGCATCTTCATCGAGTTCCCGCACGACGTGGCCGAGCTCGCGCTGATCGGCAAAAAATTCGACGTGCCGCAGATGGCGAACATGCTGGAGGGCGGCCGCACGCCGATCCTGACACCCGCCGAGCTCGCCGAGATGGGATTCGAGATCGCGATCTACGGCATCTCCCTGCTGATGCATTCCGTCCGCACCATGCAGGACGTGCTCGGCAAGCTCGCGCAGGGCGACGTGAGCTTCATCGGCAAGGGCGTCGGTTTCGAGGAATACAAATCGATCGTCGGCTTCGAGGACTGGGCGCGGATCGAGGACAAGTACCGCTGACACGTGGAGGGGAACATGCGGGCATGCTCGATCGTCGTTGCCGGACTTATCCTGCTGCAGGCGCCGCTGGCGCAGGCCCAGTCCTGGCCGGCGAAGCCCATTACTCTGGTCGTGCCGTTCGCCGCCGGAGGCTCGCCCGACGTGATCGCGCGGGCGCTCGGCGAGGAGCTCGCCGCCGCGCTCGGGCAGACGATCGTCGTGGAGAACCGCGCCGGCGCCGGCGGCAACATCGCGGCCGCCTATGTGCTGGAGCAGCCGGCCGACGGCCATACGCTGTTCTTCGGCACGTCCGGCAACATGGCGACTAACAAGGTCCTGTACCGGAACCTGAAGTTCGACCCCGAGCGCGATTTCGTTCCGATCTCGATCGCCTATGCGTCGTGCAATGTACTGATCGTTCCGGGCACGAGCCCGATCAAATCCATCCCCGACCTGATCGCGGAGGCAAAGCGCCGGCCGGGCGCCTTGTCGTTCGGCTCGCCCGGCGTCGGCACCGCCGGCCACCTGATCGGGGAATTGTTCAAGACGCGCGCCGGCGTCGACCTCGTGCACGTTCCCTATCGCGGCCAGGCGCAGGTGATCAACGACCTGATCGGCGGCCACCTCGCCATGTCCTTCGAGGCGGTGGCGACCGCCATTCCGGTGGTGCAGGCCGGCACCGCGCGCGGCCTTGCCACCAGCTGCCCGCAGCGCACGCCGCAGATTCCCGACGTGCCGACCTTCGCCGAGGCCGGCATCGCCGACTTCGCCATCGAGGCGCTGGCGCTGGTCGCGGTGCGCGCGCAGACGCCGGCACCGATCGTCAAGCGCTTCAACGAGGCGATCGTCGCGATCATCGAGGCGCCGAAGCTCGCAACCCGCATCTCCGGGATGGGGCTCACGGCCAAAAGCTCCACGCCCGATGCCGCGCGCGCGATGCTCGCCGCGGAGATCGCGCGCTGGCGGGCGGTGGTGGACGCCGCCAAGATTCCGCCGCTCGACTGAGGCCACGTCATGAAACATCTGCTGCGCTTCGTTCTTTGCTGCGGCCTTCTCGTCTCGGCTACCCAGGCCGACGCGCAGACATGGCCGAGCCGGCCGATCAAGCTGGTCGTCCCCACCGGGCCGGGTGCCGCGACCGACGTGATGGCGCGCCTCCTGAGCGACGGCGTCGGGCGCAATCTGGGCCAGCCGATGGTGGTCGAGAACATGCCCGGCGCGTCGGGCATCCTGGCGCACCAGGCGGTCGCACGCGCCGCCCCCGACGGCTACACCCTGCTGTTCACGAATACCTCGGGGATGGCGATCAATCCGGTCTCGTTCCGGCAGCTGCCGTACGATCCGACGCGCGACTTCACGCCGGTCGCCATGGTGTGCAGCCTCGGACCGCAGATGCTCTCGGTCAATGCCGAACTGCCGGTCAACACGCTGCCCGAGCTCGTTGCCTACGCCAGGGCGAACCGCGGCAAGCTCTCCATTGCGTTCGACACGACGGCCGGCGCCGCGGCCTTTGCGGCGAAACTGCTCAACCGGCGCGCCGACCTCGGCCTGGTGGAAGTGCCGTATCGTTCGGCGGCGCAGATGACGCAGGACGTCGCCAGCGGCGTGAACCAGGTGATGATGAGCTCGGTTGCCGCTGCCAATGCGGTCGTCCAGGCCGGGAAGGTGCGGCGCATCGCGATCACATCCGGTTCGCGATTTCCCGGGCTGCCCGAGCTGCCGTCGATCAGCGAAAGCATCCCCGGCATCGTCATGAACGGCTTCTTCGCCGTCGTCGCGCCCGACGGAACGCCGCCGGACATCGTCCGCCGGCTGAACCGGGAGATCGGCGAATACCTCAAGGGCCCCGAGGTCCAGGCCAGGCTCCTGTCGTTCGGGCTCGCCACCGAGGGCGCCGGTACGCCCGAGAGCACCGGCGCGCTCATCCGCCAGGAGCAGGAGCAGTGGCGGGCGCTCGCGAAAGAGCTCGAGATCCAGCCGCAGTAGGGCGGTGCGAAGCCTCCCTCAGTGCGCGCGCGGGTTCTTGTCGGTCAGCACCACGTTGAGGATGTGGGTCTTGCCGCCCTGCACGGCGGCAAGACCATTGCGCAACGCTGCGACCAGGTCCTCCGGCTGCTCGACCCGCTCGCCCGAGAAGCCGAACGGCTTGCCGAGCTCGGCATAGTCGGGGCCGTCGATGTGCACGCCGTGATAGATCCCCTTCTGGTACGCCGTCCCGTCCGGATAGTAGCTCAGATGGTTCTGCCGCATGGCCTCGTAGTTCTTGTTGTTGAAGACGATCACCAGCACCGGGAGCTTGTGGTCGCGTGAGGCGCCGAATGCCTGGATGACGGGATTGTAAAGAAACGAGCCGTCGCCGATCAGCAGCACCGACGTCCGGTCGGGCGCGGCGAGCTTGCAGCCGAGCGCCAGCCCAAAACCCTGGCCGAGGCCGCCGCGCGAGCGGAAGAAGCTGTGCGGCCGGCTCCATGACAGGTGGTTCTGGATCATCCGGCTGTGCACGATGGTCTCGTCGACGTAGATCGCATCATCCGGCATGGTCTCGCCCAAGGTGCGGAGCAGCCAATAGGGGTCGATCGGCTGGTCGCCACGATGGCCCTCCATGGTCTTCATCCGGTCCGCCTGCTGCCTGTCGTGCTCGCGCTGCAAGCGGTCGCGGCGCTCCTTGTATCGGCCGGGCTCGGCGCCGCGCGCCTTCAGCTCATCCGCCAGCAGGCGCAACGTGAGCGCGACGTCGCCTTCGAGATAGAGGTTGGCCTGCAGGTTCTGATAGACCACGTGCCCTTTGAGCGGATTGTCGCCGATCGACACGATCGTGGCGTTGGCCGGCTTGTTGCTCGGCGGATACCAGGGCGCGCGGCAGGCCGCGAGCAGCACCAGATCGGCCTCCTTCTGATAGGTCGCAAGGTTGCCGCCCTGGTGCAGCGGATGGTCCTTGGGGAAATTGGCGTAGGCCGAGGCATGTCCCTCGACCACCGGAAGCGCCATCAGCTCGGCGAGCTCGACCAGCGCCTGGAAGCCGGCGGCGTCGCGCCCCGCGTCCTCGGCGACGATCACCGGGCACTTGGCCGCCATCAGCAGGTCGGCGACCTGGGCGACGTCCTGCGGCTGCGGCTGGGTCTTGGGCGCAACAGGGACCTCGCGCGCATCAGTCGGCGGCGACCATTCCCGCAGCATGGTCTCGATCGGCACGTTGACGTAGACGGGGCCCTTCGGGGTGCGCTGCGCCAGCTCGCCGCTGCGGATGAAGGTCTCATACAGCGTCTGGATGCTGGGGGCCTGGCCGGACCATTTGGTGACCGACTCGACCAGCCGATGCGGGCCCCCGACGACGCTGAGGCTGCGATACCATTGCGCGCCCGGATCGAAATTCGGGTCCTCGCCGTAGGTCAGCGCCTCGCCCGACATGACCACCATCGGCACCTCGCAGGTCTGCGCGCATTGGATGCCCATGGAGCCCTGCAGCAGGCCGACGCCGGCATGCAGCATGACCGCCTGCAGGCGGCCGGTCATCTGCGTGTAGCCGATGGTCATGTCGACCGCGAGCGTCTCGTGCCAGCAATCCAGATAGGTCGGCCCGGCCTTGCTTTCGGCCTTCTGCCGCGCCAGCGCCTCCCACACCGGCCCCCATTCCGAGCCCGGCGACGCGAAGATGTAGTCGCAGCCGAGACGCCGGATCGCCTCGAGGATCGCCTCGCCGCCATCGCAGTAGTTCTTCACGACGTTGTCTCCTGTCTGTCCTGCAGCATGATCCCTCGGTCCGTCGCCGCGGGGTAGATGGCGGTGTCGCAGGGCGGATATGCGCGGGTCCGATTGTGCCCGCGAAGGCCCGGCGGCGGAAGGTCCAGGCCGGACCGTCGCGCGGCCGGCCGATGGATTGTGCTACCCTCGCTCCGGCGCGGCCGACTGCGCGAGAACCGGATGGGGGGAAAGCGATGCGTGCGTTGATGGCGGTCTTGTGCGGCGCCCTGCTGTCGACGGCGGCTGCGGCGCAGACCTACCCGTCGCGACCGATCCGGCTGATCGTGCCGTTTCCGCCCGCCGGCATCACCGACCTGTCGACGCGGCTGGTGGCCGAAGGACTGCGCGCCAGGCTCAATCAGCCGGTCATCGTCGAGAACAAGCCCGGCGCCAACGGCACGATCGGCCTGCGCGAGATGCTCAAGGCGGAGCCCGACGGCTACACGCTTGTCGCTGGCACCGTCGGCAACGTGGTGATCGGCTACGCGATGGAGGCGAACCCGCCGTTCGATGCGTTGCGCGACTTCGTCCCGATCGCCGGCACCGCCGAATACGCCACCGCCATGGTGGTCAACACCAGGACGCCGGTGAAGTCGGTCGCCGAGTTCGTCGATTACGCCAAGGCGCGACCCGGCAAGCTCACATTCGGCTCGACCGGCACCGCCGCGCTCGACTATCTGGCGGTTGAGCTGTTCATGCGGGCGACCGGGACCCGCATGGTGCACGTGCCCTATCGGGGCGGCCCGGCGGCACTCAACGACCTGATGGGCGGCTCGATCGACCTGCTCATCGAGGTTTTCCCCGTGGTGATGGAGCAGATCAAGTCCGGCGCGATCCGAGGCCTGGCGGTCTCGAGCCCGTACCGGCTGCCGGCGGTCGCCGACCTGCCCACCTTCCGGGAGGCGGGCGTGCCCGGCGTCGAGCTCACCGGATGGCTCGGCATCTATGGGCCGCCGCGGCTGCCCGAGGATGTGCGTGCGCTGCTCGGCCGCAGCATCGCCGAGGTGGTCCGCCAGCCCGAAGATTCAGGAGAAGTTCCGCGCCATCGGCTTCGAACCGACCGGCCTCGGGGTGAAGGAATTTTCCGACCATCATGCCGCCGAGGTGAAGCGCTGGGTCGCCTTCATGACCGAGGCGGGCCTGCGGAAGTAGCTGCGCTGAACGCGGGCATCACCTCGGCGGCGAACAGCCGCAGGGATTTCAGCGCCTCGTGGACGTCGAGCGTGGCGAAATTGATCTGCAGCGAGGCGTGCTCGAACTTGCCGATCGCTGCGCAGGCGCGGGCGATGATGGCTTTGACCTCGTCCGGCGTGCCGACCCAGGCGCCGCCCGCTTCGATCTGGCCGTCGAGGGTGAACGAGCGCAACCGGCGCATCGACGTGTCGTAGTCGCGATAGTCCTTGGAGGTGGTGCCGCGCGCCCAGTCGCCGACCGCCTCGTTGAGCGCGCGGAAATACTCCTCGAACGGCCCGCGGGCGATCTCGCGCGCAAGCCGCGCATCCGCGTGACAGAACATGTGGAAGGCGACCATCACCTCGCCGTCGCCGGGGTGGCCGGCGTCGCGCCAGGCCTTGCGGTAGAGCTCGATGAGCCCGCGGATCGGCCCGATCGGGATCGCCATCAGCGAATAGCCCTTGGTCCCCGCGAACTCGAACGACTCCGGCGTCTGCGTCGCCGCGATATAGAATTTCGGACGCGGCGTCTGCGTCGGCCGCGGCAGGGAGGTCACGTTCTCGAAGCTGTGGTATCGGCCGCGATGGCTGGTGTTCTCCTGTGTGAGCAACAGCTCGATCTGCTCCAGGCCCTCGCGAAAGCGTGCATGCGATTCGTCCGGCGAGATCCCGAAACGGCGGAATTCGTGCGGCAGGAACGCGCGCGCGAAGCCGACGTCGAGACGCCCGCCGGAGATGCCGTCGAGCATGGTGATCTCGCCCGCGAGCTTGAACGGATGATTGAACACCGGCAGCACCGCCCCGGTGATGAGCCGTGCGGTCCTGGTGCGCTGCGACGCCGCGCTGAGAAAGACGATCGGGTTGGGGCTGTAGCCGCCGTAGCGGGTGAAATAGTGCTCGACCGTGCGGACGTGATGAAAGCCCAGTCGGTCCGCCTCTTCGGCGATCGCCAGCGACTCCGAATAATAGTCGGCCGCGCTCTTGTCGGTATGATCGACGGCGGGAAAGAACTGCACACCGAAGTCCATATCGTGCCGTGCTCCCGTTCCGCCTCGCGTGAATGTCCGGCCTGCGATTGAGGGGAATGTTCGGCACTATAGGGCGACGCTCCCGCCGGTCAATCGAAGCCCCGGCACGTCTCGCCGCGCTTGACGCGCCACGGAAGAGCGGACGGTCGCGATTGACAGCAGGGGGACGTGATCTAGAGTTCCGCTCGATCGGCCGCTGCCGAGAGCGCCAGAAAGGTGGACTGCCATGTCCGTCGCCGCCGCCGGAGATATCGATACGCTTCGCCGGGCGTGGAAGGACGCCTACATGGCGCCGCTGTGGGAGAACAAGTTCGCGCATCGGCCGCCGCAGCCGCCCGAGCCGAGTCACTTGTGGGCGTGGGAGAAGATCCGCCCGTTGATCGCCGGCGCGATCACCGTCGCCTCGCCGGAGGCGATCGAGCGCCGGGTGCTGCAGCTCGTTCCGCCGGGGCGAATCGAAGAGGACGCGCAGCAGACCTCGAAGACGCTGTCCGCCAACATCCAGATCCTGTTGCCGGGCGAGAAGGCGCGCCCGCATCGCCACACCATGAACGCCTTGCGCTTCGTGCTCGAGGGCTCGGGGGCGACCACGGTGGTCGACGGCAAGCCTTGTCCGATGGAGGAGGGCGATCTGGTCCTCACGCCGGCCTGGACCTGGCACGAGCACGTGCATCAGGGCAGCGCGCCGATCATATGGCTCGATGCGCTCGACGTACCACTGCATCACTACATGGGGACGGGCGCGTTCCAGCCGGGGCCGGCGGCCGACATGCCGGAGACGATCGCCGACGCCGCCTTCGCGGTTGCCAACGTCGTTCCCGACACGACCTTCGCGACGCGCGACTATTCGCCGGTCTTCCGTTATCCCTACGCCAGCGCGGCGGCGGCTGTTGCCGCCGCTCCGCAAGCGCGCGACGGCTCGCGCCGCGTCCGCTATGTCAATCCGCTCACCGGCGGAACCGGGATGGCGCTGATCGACAGTTTTTTGGTGCAGCTCGATCCCGACACCACGACACTGCCGTTCCGCACCACCGCCAATTCCGTCTGCTGCGTGGTCGAGGGCGAAGGGGAGAGCCAGGTGGGCGACGACACCGTCCGGTGGAAGAAGCACGACATTTTCACCCTGCCGCAACGCAACCGGATCGTTCACCGGTCGAGCGGCGGCACCGCCCGCCTGTTCCAGGTGTCCGATCGCGACATCTATGCGCGGCTCGGCCTGCTCAAGGAAGAGTACGGCAATCTCGCGGCGTAGAAGGTCGTTCATGTCGAAGCGGTCGGCACTTTTCTCTTCGCCGCTTGTCTCCTGCTCCTGTCGCTCGCGGGGTCCGCGACCGCAGCGGCCCAGGGCTCCTCCTGGCCGCAGAAGACGGTGCGATTGATCGTCCCCCTGCCGCCCGGCAGCGGGATGGATCTGTCGGCGCGCCTCGCCGCGGAGCGGCTCGCCGAGCGCTGGGGCCAGCCCGTCGTGGTGGAGAATCGCCAGGGCGCCGACGGCATCGTTGCCGTCACCGCGTTCCTGTCGTCGCGCGACGATCACACGTTTCTGTTCTCGTTCGCCGGCATCGTGACGTTCAACCACCTGCTGCACGAACGGTTGCCCTACGATCCCAAGGAGCTGGTGCCGATCGCGCCGGTCATCGACAATTTTCTCGGCGTCGCCGCCAGCGCGACGCTAAAGGTCGGTACGCTCGCCGAGCTCGTGAACGCCGCGAAGGGGCAGCCCGGCAAGCTCAACTGGGCCGCGACCCCGGGCCTGCCCGTTTATGTGCTGCTCGCCTTGCAGAGATTTGCCGGCATCGCGATGACGCAGATCGCCTATCGCGACTTTGCGCCGGCCTACCAGGACCTGACGACAGGTCGGTTGCACGTCGCCGGCACCGGCGTGCCGACGCTGGTCCCGCATCACAAGGCCGGCAACGCCAGGCTCCTGTTCGTGACCAATCGCGAGCGCTCGCCCCAGGCGCCCGACGTACCGACCGCGCGCGAGGCCGGGTATCCGGAGCTCACCTTCGACGGCGTGTCCGGCATCTACGGCTGGCGCGACATGCGCGCCGAGATCAGAGAGCGCATCGTCGCCGACATGCGCACGGTCATCGCCGACCCCGCCTTTCGCGCCCGCGTGGAGAGCGTCGGCACGGTCCCTCGCACCGGCTCGCCGGAGGAGTTTGCCGCGGCGATCGAGGACCAACGCGCCAGGATCGCGGCGATCCATCAGGCGAAACCCGCGCAATAGGACACCTCATGTCCATCACGCTCAAGCAGGCCAACCGCATCATCGCGGCCATCCTCCGGCGCGCCGCCGAGATCGACTGCCGGCCGATCAGCGCGGTCGTGGTCGAGCCGGGCTGCATCGTCAAGGCGTTCCAGAAGGAGGACGGCTCCTCGATGATCCGGTTCGAGATGGCCTACGGCAAGGCCTATGCGGCGCTGGCGCTCGGCCGCAATTCCAAGCTCGTGCGCCTGCGCAACGAGGAGAAGCCGATCTTCATGCGCTACCTGATCGCCGCCAGCGAGGACAGGATCTTCCCCGAGGGCGGCGGCCTGCTGATCCGCGATGCCCGCGGCGCGGTGATCGGTGCGGTCGGCGTCACCGGCGACACCGAGGACCGCGACGAGGAGCTTGCGGCGCACGGCATCCGGTCGGCCGGGCTCAAGACCGACGACGATTGCAAGGACATGGGACGTACCGTCAACGTACGGCAGACCCGGTAGCCGCGAGGAGCAAACCATGAGGGCAGGCACAATCATCGCGTTGGCGGTCATCGGCCTGACGGGCACGCCGGCGCTCGCCGACGATGCCTATCCGTCCCGGCAGGTGAGCCTGATCGTGCCGGTTGCGGCGGGAGGCGGTAGCGATACGGTGGCACGGATGCTGGGCCGCAAGCTCGCGGCGGCGTTGGGCCAGCCGGTCGTCGTCGAGAACCGGCCGGGCGGAGCGGAGAATATCGGTATCGGCGCGGTCGCAAAGGCGCTGCCTGACGGTTATACGCTCCTGCTCGGCGCCAACACGATCACCATCAACCCGTCCCTGTTCCGCAACCTCGGCTACGACGTCAACAAGGACCTCACGCCGATCGGCAAGGTCAGCGTGATGCCGCTCCTGGTCGTGACCAGCCCCTCGGCTCCGTACACGACGCTGTCGGAGCTGGTCGCCCATGCGAAGCAGAATCCCGGCAAGCTGTCGTACGGCTCGCCGGGGGTCGGAACCCCGCATCACCTGGCCATGGAGCTCTTGAAGAGCACTGCGGGCCTCGACATCCAGCACATCCCCTACAAGGGCACGGGACCGGCCCTGACCGACATGCTGGCCGGCAACATCCCGCTGCTGATGACGACGCTCGCGCCGGTTGAAGCCTCGCTCCAGTCCGGGAAGCTCCGCGCGCTCGCGACGTTGGAAGCGGGCCGGCTGAGCCGGCTCGCGCATGTTCCCGCCGCCAGCGAGACGGTGCCCGGCTTCGCGGTCGGCGTCTGGCACGCGGTGCTCGCGCCGGCGCAGACCTCGCCGGCGATCGCCGGCAAGCTGACGCGCATACTTGAGGGCATCGTCAAGGATCCCGACTTGACCGCTCAACTGAGCCGGGTCGGCATCCTGACATCCTGGGCTCCGCCGGCGGAACTGCAGACCATCATCAGGGACGAGCAGGCTCAATGGGCGGCGGCGATCAAGAAGGCCGGCATGCAGCCCGAGTAGTCGGGATGCACCTGGCGCGAAGGTCGCAGGCCCATGAGGGCCTGCCCGGGCAGAAGGTCTATGCCGGCACGGCACCCCGCGTGATGACATCCGCCGGCAACTCGATCGGATGGCCGAGCACCTGCTCGGCCGCATCGAAGCTGTCGATGATCGAGCGATATTCGATGACCTTGTCGTTGCGGAAGCGCATGAACTGGGCGGAGCGATAGCTGATGGTGCGCCCGGTCGTGCGCTGGATGGCGGTGATGCGGTTGTAGGTCGCGGCGCGATCGCCATCGACCAGGACGATATCCGACTCCACCCCGTTCACGTCCAGCACATTGGGGATGACCCGCTGGAACAGATCCAAGACAGCCGCCTTGCCCTTCCGGCGGCCGCAGAAGTGCAGGAGGTCGACTGGACCAACGATCATCCACTCCACGTCGTCGGCGATGAACGGGGCAATCCGGACCGGATCCCGCGACGAATAGGCTTGGAAGAAGGCTATGACGGCGTTTCGGCTCACCGGAGTTGTCATCGTGCCCTCCTTATCCTCCATAAATAAACGTGGATAACATTGATAAAATCTTACCCGTTCAGGTTTTATGCGCGCGAACGAAAACCGGGATGACGGGCCGGCCGCGAGCCTAGTGCCCCCGCTTCCGAAGCTCGCCCCCTTGCAGCACCCCCAGCACGAGCTTCGGAAGCGAAAGGGGCACTACAGCGAGATGACTTTTCTTCGAATCGTCATCTCGCTCTATCCTATTCATGGAGCATGATCTTTTCCGAAAACCGGTGCCCACTTTTCGGGATCATGCTCTAGCAACTCTATGATTCTAGTGCCGCTTTACGAGTTGAAGTTCCTAAATGAGATTGCGGCAAGTGGGGTAGGAACTTCAACTCGGCGGCACTAGGACCTGTTGACATTAGGCAGGGGATTCTCGGGGACTCCGCAATGTGATTTAAGATCGCAACCAAGGGAGGCGATCTTGATTCGACGCGAACTGACCAATGCACAGTGGAGAACTCATTGAGAATCTGGTCCCGGGCAAGGATGGGGACAAAGGTCGCCACGGCGAGGACAATCGTCTGTTTGTTGATGCGGTGCTTTGGGTGTTACGGACGGGCGCGCCATGGCGCGATCTCCATCCGTCATTTGGACACTGGAACAGTGTGTTCCAACGCTTTAATCGGTGGTCCCGCAAGGGCGTTTGGGATCGTGTTTTCAAGGCCTTGGCAGCCGATCCAAATTTCGAGCAGATCATGCTCGATGCCACCATCGTCCGGGCACACCAGCATTCGGCCGGCGCAAAAGGGGACTCAAAATCAGGCGATCGGGCGCTCGCGCGGCGGCTTGAGTACCAAGATCCACATTGCCGTCGATGCGCTTGGTCATCCGATGCGGATGACCCTCACCGCAGGCCAAGTACACGAGGCCACTCAGGCCAGCATCCTCATCGAGGGCCTCACGCTCATCAGCCTCATCGCCGACAAGGGATACGACAACGACGCCTTCCGCAGCGAACTCGCGGCGGCCGAAGTCGATGTCGTGATCCCGCCGCTGAGTTCGCGTACGGCCGAAATCGCCTACGACAAGAACGCCTATGGCTTGCGCTACCGGATCGAGTGCTTCATCAACAAAATCAAACACTACCGCAGGGTCGCAACTCGCTACGAAAAGACCGCGCGCAACTTTCTCTCGATGGTCAGCCTCGCCGCAGTTATGGTCTGGCTGCGTGACTTGGTCTGAATGTCAACAGGCCCTAGCCGGCGAGTCGCGATCAGCGAGGGCGGAAGCCGCCGTTAAGCGCACTCGCGAATGGGCGTCGAATCCGCCCTTCCGCCGTGGTAAAGGCCGACGCAGCTTGGACAATCGGGCCGAAGACGGCCGGCCGAAGGCGGCGCAATGGGTGAGACGATAGCCAATGCGGGCGCAGCGGACGCCCGGGCCGAGGCGCTGGTCGCCCATTTCGAGCGGGCCGGCTATATCCGGGCGGCACCTGCGCTGTTGCAGCCGGCCGAGCCGTTCCTCGACCTCTCGGGCGAGGACATCCGGCGCCGCATGTATCTGACCGGAAACGCCGAGGGGCACGAGCTCTGCCTGCGGCCGGATCTCACGATCCCGGTCGCCCGCGACTATCTCGCCTCGCCTCAGGCGGGCTCAGCCGCCGGCTTTTGCTATCTCGGACCGGTCTTCCGCCAGCGCGGGACACAAGCCGGCGAGTTCCTCCAGGCCGGCATCGAATTGTTCGGTCGGAAGGACCAGGCTGCCGCCGATGCCGAGATGCTGGCGCTCGGGCTCGAAGCCTGCGCCCAGTACGGCCTCGCGACGCCCGACATCCAGCTCGGCGACGTCGCCCTGTTCTCCGCCCTGATCGCCACCCTCGATCTCCCGGCCGCGTGGAAACGCCGCCTCGTCAAGGACTTCAACCGTAAGGCCAATCTCGCCTCCGATCTCGAGGCGCTCGAGCGCGACGCTGCGCGCGAGCGCCCGGCCTATCAGGGGGTGCTGGCAGCGCTGGCCGGCTCCGATCCGCAGGCCGCGCACGCGCTGGTCGCCGACCTCCTGGCGATCGCCGGCATTTCGGCCGTGGGCGGCCGCTCGATCGATGAGATCGCCGACCGGTTTCTCGAGCAGGCGGCACTGGGCGCCGCAGCCCGGCTACCGGGAGAGATGCGCGAATTGATCGAGCGCTTCCTGGCGGTGAGCGGCGACCCTGACCAGGCTGCTTTGCAGCTGCGCGAACTCGCCGGCGACGGCGGCACCGACCTCGATGCGGCGCTCGATCTATTCGAAATGCGCACCGGCTTTCTCGCCGCGCGCGGGGTGGACGTCGGCGCGATCCGTTTCTCCACGGCGTTCGGGCGCGGCCTCGACTACTACACCGGCTTCGTCTTCGAGTTGCACCCGCCGGCCCCGGCGGGCACACGTCAGGTCGTCGCCGGCGGTCGCTACGATGGGCTGCTCACGCGGTTGGGCAGCGCAACGCCGATCCCGGCGGTCGGCTTCGCCGCGTGGATCGAGCGGCTGGCCGGTATCGGGAGCGCCACATGAGCGGACCGCTGGTGCTCGCCGTCCCCTCCAAGGGCCGCCTGCAGGAGAACGCGCACGCCTTCTTTGCCCGCGCCGGCCTCGACCTGGTGCAGCCGCGCGGCGCGCGCGAGTATCGCGGCACGCTGGCCGGGCTTCCCGGGGTCGAAATCGCCTACCTGTCGGTTGCCGAGATCGTCGCGCAGGTGGCGCAAGGGACCGTTCATCTCGGGGTCGGCGGCGAGGACCTGGTGCGCGAGCACATCGCCGACGCCGGGCAGCGCGTCGTCTTCATCGACCGGCTCGGCTTCGGTCACGCCAACGTGGTGGTCGCGGTGCCGCAGGCCTGGATCGACGTACGGACCATGGCCGACCTCGACGACGTGGCGACCGCCTACCGCCTGAAGCGCGACCGCAAGATGCGGGTCGCGACAAAATACCTGAACCTGACGCGCGCCTTCTTCGCCGCCCACAACATCATCGACTACCGCATCGTCGAGAGCGCGGGCGCAACCGAAGGGGCGCCGGCGGCGGGCACCGCGGAACTGATCGTCGACATCACCACGACCGGTGCGACGCTCGCCGCCAATGCGCTGAAGGTGCTCGACGACGGCGTCATGCTGCGCTCCGAGGCCAACCTGATCGCCGCGCGCGGCGCCGCCTGGGGCGACGAGGTGCGCAAGGCCGCGCGCATCATTCTCGATCGCATTGCCGCCGAACACCGCGCCCGCGCGGTGCGCGAGGTGCGGGCGCAGGTCCCCGGGGGCGCCGCCGGGCTTGCGGCGGCGCTGCGCGAGCACTTCCCCGAGGTGACGTCGCTGCCGGACGTGGCGGGCGACCTCGTCACGCTGCACTGCCCGGTCGAGACGGTGCATGCGCTCGCGAGCCTGCTGCGCGAGCAGGGCGCCGACACGTCTCGGTCGCGCGCCTCGACTACGTGTTCGCGCGCGACAACCCGCTCTACGCCAGGCTCGAAGCGGGGTTGGCGGGCTGAAACCGGCGTTGCGGCGCCGAATTGCGTCAACCGGCACGATCCGGTCTGGCCCGGCCCTGGCGGAACACGACGAAGTGGGACAGCAGGAAATTGACCAGGAAGCTCACCCCGATCGCCAGCACCTTGCCGACGAGCACCGGCATGAAATACGAGGCGATGAGCACCGTCGCGGTGTTGGCGACGAGGCCGCCCACCTGCGAGCCGGCGAAGCTCACATAGGTGCCGGCGCGCAGCTTGCCCTCCGACTCCGCCGCGAACGTGACCAGCGTGTTGAGGACATAGGAGCCGGTCACCGCGACGACCCACGACAGGACGTTCGCCGCGATGATGGGCAGCCCGAGCCACAGGTGGGTGAACGAGAACACGATGAAATCGACCGCCGTGTTCACCACCCCGACCAGCGCGAAGCTCGCCGCCTTCAGCATGAGGGCGCGGTTCCGGACGGGGGCGAAGAGGCGATCGAGAAGGGCAGGGCGCATGCGGTCGGCGGCTTAGCACGTCCCTCGGCCGCCGCCGAGCCCGTCGGAACCGCCCGCGGCGACAAAATCCAGCCAAGGCGCTATGATCCGGCAATGCCGTCGCAGTTGACGACAATTCGAGCAATGTAACGATGGCGAACGAATTGAAACCCAGCCCGCCGGAGCGCACGGCGCGCAACGCCGCCGGCGGCCTGTCGATCGTCGTCCCGGTGTTCAACGAGGCGGGTGGGCTCGTCGCCCTGCACGAGCGCATCGGCGAGGTCGCGCGGCGCCTGTCGCGACCCGCGGCCTCAGGTGCGAGGTCGTCTATGTCGACGACGGCAGCCGCGACCGACACCTATCAGGTGGCGCGCGGCCTGCCGGCGACGACGCTCGACGTGCAGGTCGTCTCCCTGTCGCGCAATTTCGGCAAGGAGGCTGCCCTGCTCGCCGGCCTCGATCACGCCCGGCTCGGTGCGGTTCTGTTCATGGACGGCGACGGCCAGCACCCGCCGAGCCTGATCGAGACTCTGGTGGGCCACTGGCTCGAGGACGGTTACGACGTCGTCTACACCGCCAAGGCCGACCGCGAGAACGAAGCCTTGCCGGTCCGGCTCGGCGTGAAAGTGTTCTACACGGTGCTCAACTGGGGCGCTCGCCACAAGATCCCGCCCGATGCCGGCGATTTTCGCCTGCTGTCGCCGCGTGCGGCGACGGCGCTGCGGCAGTTGCCCGAGCGCAACCGCTTCTTCAAGGGGCTCGCCGAGCTGGATCGGCTTTCGCCAGCTCCGCGTCGACTACAAGCCGGCCGCGCGCACGCACGGGCAGAGCACGTGGAATCTGTATCGCCTGGTCGGCCTGTCGATCGAAGGGCTCACCTCGTTCTCGGTCGCGCCGTTGCGGCTCGCGAGCCTGCTCGGGCTCCTGATGGCGGGCACGGCCCTGGTGTTCGGCGCCATGATCCTGTTCGAGGTGCTGTTCTATGGTGTCGCGGTGCCGGGCTATCCCTCGGTCGTGGTCGGACTGATGGTGCTTGGCGGCGTCCAGCTGGTGATGATCGGCATCGTGGGCGAGTACATCGGCAAGATCCTCTCCGAGCTCAAGGCACGCCCGGTCTATTTCGTCGCCGAGCACGACCTCAAGGCGGCGGAGAGCAGCGAAACCGGAGAGCCGACGCGCAGCGCGGCGGAGTGAGTGAGCGAGGGCGAGGGCAGGTGGCGGTCGCGTGGGACCATGCCGGTACGGACGCGCCAGACGCGCAGACCGATGCGCCTCTGCGCCGCATCTGGCTGTGCGCCGACGATTACGGCCTCGCACCCGGGGTGAATGCGGCGATCCGCGACCTCGTGCTGCGCTCCCGCCTCAACGCCACGTCGGTCATGGTGGCGGCGCCGGGCTTCTCGCGCGCCGAAGCGGTCTCGCTGTCGATCCTCAATGCCGGCGGCCGGCGCGTGGCGATCGGGCTGCACCTCACGCTGACCGCGCCGTTTCGCCCCCTCGCCAAGGATTTCGCGCCGCTCGCCGATGGCGCGTTTCTTACCCTCGAACGGATGATGCGGGAGGCGTTCCTGCGCCGCCTCGATGTGGAGCGCATGGGGGCGGAAGTACGCGCGCAGCTTGCCGCCTTCGTGGCGGCGTTCGGTCGCGTGCCGGATTTCATCGACGGCCATCGCCACGTCCATCTGCTGCCGCGCGTCGCGCCCGCGGTCCTGGCAGCCGCCCGGGAGATCGCGCCCGACGCATGGGTGCGCCAGTGCGGGCAGCCGGGAGCGTGGCGCCGCGCCTGGACGGACCCGAAAGGGCTGGTGGTCGATCTCCTGAGCCGCGGCATGCGCCGCCGCGCCGACAAGCTCGGCGTCGCCACCAACCCGGCCTTTGCCGGTACCTACACGTACGCGGACGATGCGGATTTTGCCGCCCTGTTTCCACGATTCCTCGCCGCCACGTCGGAGGGCGGCCTGATCATGTGCCATCCGGGCACGGTCGATGCGGAGCTCGAGCGCCTCGATCCGCTCACCGGGCTGCGCGAGCGCGAATATGCCTTTCTGCGGGCGGATGAATTCCCGCAGCTCCTGAGGCAGCATGGCGTCGCGCTGGTGTAGGCCAGCGGCGCCCGCGCCGAAATGTCACGCTGCGGCCATTCCCTGCGCCTACACCGCTCCCCATATGTCCGGCGCCGCAACGGCCCGGCCAGGAAGGCCACGGCCAAAATGGCCAGAGGAGATCGCCATGACACCGCAGGAACGTCAGCTCATCGCCGACCTGTTCGAACGGCTGGCCGCGCTCGAGAACGAGCCGCGCGATCCGGATGCCGAGAGGGTGATCCGCGAGGGTCTCTCCAAGGCCCCGCACGCCATCTATCCCGCTGGTGCAGAGCGTGCTGGTGCAGGACGAGGCGCTCAAGCAGGCCGATGCGTACATCCAGGAGCTCGAAGCCGCACTGCAGGGCGGCGATCCGCAGGCAGGGGAGCAGCAGGGCTTCCTCGACAGCATGCGCGACACCATGTTCGGGTCGCGCGAAGCGCCACGTGGCTCGGTCCCGTCGGTGCGGCCGGGTGAACAGCCGATGGGCGTGCCGCCGCAATATCGCCAGGAGGCGGGCTCGCCGTGGGGCGGCGGCGCGCAAGGCCCCGGCGGCGGACAGGGTTCCGCTTGGGGCGGCGGGCCGCAAGGCCCCGGTGGTGGGCAGAGCCCCGCCTGGGGCGGCGGGCCGCAAGGCGGTGCGCCGATGCCGCCGCAATCCGGTGGTGGAGGCGGCTCGTTTCTCGGCACCGCGGCGGCGGTCGCCGCCGGGGCGATCGGCGGCGGGCTCCTGCTCAACGGCATTCGCGGCATGCTCGGCGGGCAGCAGCAGCATGGACCTATGGCAGGGGCATTCGACCAGATCGCCGGCGGCGGCTCGCGCGGCAACGCGGGTGAGGGAGGCGGCGACCTTGGCCGCCAGGCCGGCCTCGACGACATCGGCCGCGGCGGCGGCCGCAGCGGCCTGTTCGGCGGCGGCGACGAGGATCGCGAGTCCGGGCGTTCTGCCGGCCTCTACGACACGGCCGAGAACGATGCCGACTACGATGGCGATGCGGAATACGAGGACGACGGCGGCGACGACTCCGACGTAGCTTGACGGGGGTCAGGAGGCAGCAGCGCTGCCCTGACTTCCAAAACGAGAAGGCCGCCGTGACTGCGGCGGCCTTCCGTCCAGTCCCCTCGCCCTAGCGGCCGCCGTTATGGCGCGCCTGACGCCAAGCCGGCTGATGTTTCAGATCACCACCACCTTGGTGCCGACCTTCACACGCTCATAGAGGTCCATCACGTCCTCGTTGCGCATGCGGATGCAGCCCGAGGAGACTTGCGTCCCGATGGTCCACGGCTCGTTCGAGCCGTGAATGCGGTAGAGCGTGTTGCCGAGATACATGGCGCGCGCGCCGAGCGGATTGTCCGGGCCGCCCGCCATGTAGCGCGGCAGGTCGGGCCTGCGCCTGAGCATCTCGTCCGGCGGGCGCCAGTCGGGCCATTCGCGCTTCTGGGAGACGTGCTTGACGCCCGCCCAGGTGAAGCCGGGACGCCCGACGCCGATGCCGTAGCGCAGCGCCCGGCCGTCCTCCTGCACCAGGTAGAGGAAGCGCTTGGGCGTATCGATGATGATCGTGCCGGGTTTCTCGCCGCCGTCGTAATCGACGGTCTGGCGCCGGTAGAGCGGGTTCATCTCGTGGCGCATGCCCTCGCGCTGGACCTCGTCCCGCGGGGCATCATTGCGGCTCCGCCGGATACGCGTAGGCGGAGCGCGGCGCCGGGGCGTAACCGCCGCCACCGAATATTGCTTCGATGAAGCCGCCGCCCAGATTGCCGCGCGGCGCCTGCGGCGCCGACGCGGCGTAGCGCGCGGCGTAGGGGTTGGATGCATTGGGGTAGACCGGCATCAGCTGCGCCTGCGCCGAGACCGTGCCGAGTGCGCTCGCAAGGAGCGCCGGAAGAACAACGCGCTGCATCGACATCGTGTGACTGCTCGCCGTGCTGGGGATCGGACCGATCCTCTATTGATCTCGCAAGTACAGCGCCAAAGGTGAACAGAAGCCTTAACAATAATCAGGACTTAATTTTCTGATTAACGTAAGAGAACTGTTCATGATAACAAGGTTTATCGTCGGTAAAATGCAGATTTTGTTAAGGTTAATACTGTCTTTAAAGCGAGTCGTCATGGTTAACCGTTCGTCACGCCGCGCAAATGAGGGGGATTAGGTTCTTGCCCGGTAGATCGCTGGCGTGAACCCAGCGTTAAAAGTCGCCCCGCTACAAACAGAGCCGTACCAGAATGGACGGGGCGAATGTCGGCGCAGCGCAGGATGTTTCAGGTCGAGGCGATGTCGCGGCCTCGCAACGGGCGGGTGGTGCACGACCATTCCCACCATGAAGATCATGACGGAGCTTCGGGCGCTGCGGTCGCTGGTGCAGCCGCGCGAGGAACTGACCGAGCGGATGGTTACGGCGTACAAGACCGAGATCGCCGAGGCGCAGAAGCTCAAGGCCGAGCTCGACCTGATCTACGCGGCGATCAACCAGACCAAGCACGAGATCGCCACCCTGCACATCACCGGCTTCGAGGGCCCGGAGATGAAGCGGGTGACCCACGAGCTCGATGCGGTCGTCGGCGGCACCGCCACCGCGACGGAAAACATCCTGGGCGCCGCCGAGTTCATCGACCAGGCGGCAAGCTCGCTCGCCGCCGGGCTGAAGTCCGAGCACGACAAGCAGATCGCCCAGGATATCCAGGATCAGGTGATCCACATCTTCGAAGCCTGCAACTTCCAGGATCTCACCGGCCAGCGCATCACCAAGGTGGTGGCGACGCTCAAGTTCATCGAGACCCATATCGTCCGGATGATGGAAATCTGGGGCGGCATCGAAGCCTTCCAGGAGCTCGCGCCGGAGGCCATGGCCGAACGCAACGACGACCAGAAGCTCCTCAACGGACCGAAGCTCGATGGCGAAGCGGGCCACGCTTCGCAGGACGACATCGACGCCCTGTTCAATTGATTGCCACACGTAGCGGCGGACTTGGCGCGGGTGTTAGGCTCGCTCCATGCGACCGCGCATGTCGGTGGCAAGGGGGGATCAGGCATGGCCAGGCTCACGGTCACGGCTGCCGCGCTCGTCGTCACGCTGGTGGCCGGAGGCGACTGCTGGGCGCAAGCCTTTCCCTCCCGCCCGGTCACGATGATCGTCCCGTTCGCGGCGGGCGGGCCGGCGGATGTCATCGCGCGGGTCCTGGCGGAACGGATGCGGCTCTCGCTCGGCCAGCCCGTCGTCATCGAGAACGTGGCGGGTGCAGCGGGCACCATCGCCACCGGCCGGGTCGCCCGCGCGACGCCGGACGGTTACACGCTCAGCATCGGCCCCGGCTCGAGCACGCACATGATCAATGGCGCGATCTATGCGCTGTCCTACGATCTGGTGAAGGATTTCGAGCCGGTCGCGCTGCTGTCGGACTTCCCCAATTGATCGTCGCCAAGAAGGCGATGCCGGCGGATGACCTGAAGGGCTTCATCGCATGGCTGAAGGCGAACCCGGACCAGGCCTCGCAGGGCACCTCCGGGGTCGGCAGCGCGGGCCATGTCGCCGGCGCGTTCTTCCAGAAGGAGACCGGCACAAGGTTTCGTTACGTGCCCTATCGCGGGCTCGGGCCGGCGCTGCAGGGTCTGCTGGCCGGCGAGGTCGACATGGTGATCGACGTCCCGACCAATTCCCTGCCGCACGTACGTGCCGGCACGATCAAGGCCTACGCGGTCACCGCCAGCCGGCGCCTGACTGCCGCCCCCGACATCCCGACTGTCGACGAGGCGGGGTTGCCCGGCTTCTACGCATCGGTATGGAACGCGATTTTCGCTCCCAAGGGAACGCCCGCGAGGTCGTCGGCCGGCTCAATGCCGCCATCAGGGAGGCGCTGGCGGACCCGCGCTGCGCCGGCGCTTTGCCGAGCTCGGCCAGGACATCGTCGCGCCGGACCAGCAAGCCCCGGAGGCGCTCGGCGCGCTGCAGAAGGCCGAGATCGAGAAATGGTGGCCGATCCTCAAGGCGGCGAACATCAAGGGGGAATGAGTTGACCGAGCAGCACGAGCAGGACGCCGTGGCGCGCGGAGCGCGCGTCGTGCGGCTCGACAGGAACTTTCGCTGGCCGGGCGGGCGTAACGTCGCCGTGGTGCTCAATGTCGCCTATGAGGGCTGGGGGGACGACAAGGCACCCGGCGTCGGCCCGATGGGCAATCCCCTGCCGGCCGGCACGTTCGATACCAACGCGCTGTCGTGGGGCAGCTACGGCGCAACGCGCGGGATCGAGCGGCTCATCGGCGCGCTCGCGCGCACGCGGCGACCGGCCAGCGTGATGGTGAGCGGCATATTCGGCGAGCGCACGCCCGCAATGGTGCGCGCGATCGCCGAGGCCGGACACGAGATCGTCGCGCACAGCTTCACGCAGGAGACGATTCCGGCGCAGCTCGCGCCCGACCAGGTGCGCGCCGACATCGCACGGACCACCGCGGCGCTGGAGGCGGCGTGCGGGCAACGCCCGCGCGGCTGGATCAGCCCGCGCGGCACGCCGTCGGCCGACAGCGCGGCCCTGCTGGCCGAAGCCGGCTACCTCTGGCAGGGCGATGCGTTCGATGACGACCGGCCTTATCTTCAGATCCTCGACGCGGGCACGCTCGTCGCCATTCCGCTCACCATGGAGATCAACGACCTGCCGCACGCGATGCGGTTCGGCCGCTCGCCCGGGCAATACGTCGGGCTGTTCGACGAGGCACTCGGCGAGATGCTGCGGCGGGAAGACGAGGCGGTGATGATCGACGTCACGGCCCACGCCCACGTCTATGGGCGGCCGGCAGGCGCCTGGGCGTTCGAGGCGATTGCCGCCAAGGTCGGCGCGAGGGACGACGTGTGGCTGGCGACCCGCGGCGAGATCGCCGCGCACGTGCGCCGGGCGCTGGGTGATCGCGCATGTCCCGGAAAAAGTCTGCCCTCGACTTGATCGGGGGTGGGAACCGGTTTTCCAATAAGGACATCCGCAAGACTAGGCCGGCCGCCGGATCATGGCCAGACAGGCGAGCGCGACGACGGCGAACGCCGCGGTGAGCGCCAGCGCCGCCGGATCGGACACCCGCTCGGCGACGAAGGCGAGCACCAGCGGCGCCACCGCCTGGATGAGCAGGAACGGCCCGGCGATCCGTCCGATCATGTGGCCGTAGCCGGCCGCCCCGAACAGCGCGAGCGGCAGCGTGCCGCGCGCGATGGTGAGGAGGCCGTTGGCGGCGCCGAACATGATGGCGAACAGCGCGGCGACCGGCGCAGAGAGCCCGAGCAAGGCCAGGAGCACGAAAGCAAGGACCAGGAAGGCGACGGCGAACCGGGCGATCCACAGAGGGTGCAGGTTGCGGACGAACAGGAACTCGATCAGCCGCGCCGCGACCTGCGCGGGCCCGAACAGGGCGCCGATCGCCACCACGGTGGCGGCATCGAGGCCGAGCCGCTGGAACATGGCGAGCAGGTGCGCCGCCAGCCCGGAGGGCACGAACGCATAGGCGGCAAACGCGGTGGCAACGAGGACGAAGGCGAGCCCCTTCGGCGACAGGGTGCCCGCCGGCTGCGTGGCGTCTTGTCGCTGCGGCGCGCCCGGCTCGGCGCGCGCGCGCGGCAGTGCGAAGGCATGCAGCGGAACCGCCACGAGGGCGAGCAGTCCGGCATAGATCAGGTAGGTCGAGCGCCAGCCGACCGCGCCGATGAGCAGATGGGTCACCGGCCAGCTCACCGTCGAGGCGAAGCCGCCCGCAAGCGTCAGCGCGGTGATCGCCGGGCGCGCGCCCGCGCCGAAGATGCGCCCGAGCGTGGCGAAGGCCGGATCGTAGAGGGATGCCGCCATGGCGGCCCCGAGCACCACCCACACCGCGAGGTAGGCGAGCGGGTGATCGGCATGGACCAGCGCGACGAGGCCGCAGGCACCGATCAGCGATCCGAACGGCATCACGCGGTGGCCGCCATGGCGGTCGATGGCGGCACCGACCCGCGGCGAGATCAGCCCGGCCGCCAGCAGGCCGAGCGAGAACCCGCCCATGGTGAAGGCGATCGACCAGCCGTGGTCGGCCGCCATCAGCGGCACCATCAGAACCGGCGGATAGAACAGCACGCCCCACGCGAGGATCTCGGTGACGCCCAGCACCAGCACGGCGCGCCAGGGACCCAGCAGGACCTCGCGCAGGCTGGGCATCGGGGCCGATCAGGCGAGCCGCTTGGTCATCACGACGGCGGACGCGGGACAGAGCGATTTGAACTCCGCGGTCTCGCGGATCGCGGGCGGCACACTCTCGCGCTCGCACGGGCGGTAGCCGAACTCGGCGAAGAACTCCGCCGCCGAGGTCGTGAGCAGCCAGACGACGCGGCAATTGCGGGCCTGCGCTTCCACTTCGAGTATGTCGACGATCGCCGCACCAACGCCGCGGCTGCGCACCGGCGGCAGCGTGATCACCGAGCGCAGCAGCGCATCCTCGCCGCGGACCTCGAGGCCGCCGAACCCGACCGGCACCAGGTCGTCGGTCTCGAAGCGCCAGAACAGGCGATCGGGCGCCTCGATGTCCTCGTCCGGCAGGCCGGCTTTCCGCAGGGCGGCTTTGAGTCCGTCGCGCTCCCAGGTCGCCAGCGGGAAGGCGGTCAGGTGCGGCGTCGGGGTGTTGTCATTCACGCCATCACCTCGGCAGCGCTCACCCCGCCTTGCGCTTGGTCGCCGCCGTGCCGGGGGCGCCGCAGCGCACGTAGACGCTGGTGCCGTAGCGCCCCGCAGTCTCCCGATCGACCTGGCGCAACACCAGCATCCGCCCGTCGAAGTTGACCACCTCGCGGTCGCGCACGTCCGGCGCCGGTCCTTCGGGACCGAGGTAGATCTTGCCGTCGACGCCTTGCTTGAGGCGCAGCTCCTGCGGCTCGCGCGAGTCGGGCAGGTGCATCATCACGCCGCCGGTCGGTCCGCGTCCGATCGTGTAGGCGTTGTTGCACTGGCCGCGTGCCGCGACTTCGGTGCGCGCCCGGTCGGCATCCTTGTGATAGGCCGCGTAACCCCAGCGGCCGACGAAATCGACCACGTTCATGTTGGGCGGCGGCGGCGCCGAGGCCGGACCCGGCGGAGGGGGCGGTTCGCTGGTGCCGCCGAAATAGCCGCCGCCCGAGCTGGCGCATCCCGCCAGCACAAGCGGCAGCAAGAGAAGCCACGTAGCGTTGCCCGGCTCCCGGGCGCGGGCCGTCGTCATGTCGACCTCCTGGTACTCGACTGTCGGCATTTTAGCGCATGTTCTGGCCGATCATGGCAAGCAAATATGACCTATTCCTTCAATATGGCACGCAGCGGTCGGTTGAATCCCCACACCGCGATGCCGGCGAGGCCCGCGATGATGGCGATCATGAGGAAGAAATCGCCCTTCGCCATGACGCTCCAGAAGCTGCCGAGATAGCCGGCGAGGAAGCCGCCATAGAAGCTGGTGGCGAGCCAGACCCCCATCATCATCGACAGGAAGCCGGCCGGTGCGACGCGCGACACCAGCGCCAGCGCGGTCGGCGAGAGGTAGAGCTCGCCGATCGTGATGACGACGAAATAAGCGGCGAGCCACAGCCAGCTCGCCTTGCCGCCGCCGCTTCCCGTCGGGTCGGTTCCCGCCTGCCAGGCGGCCAGAACGAGCACCAGGTAGGAGGCGGCGTTGAGGAAACAGCCGATCGCCATCTTGCTGACCGTGGAAGGCTCCGAGCCGCGAGCGGCCTGCCACCCCCACAGCGCCACGATGAACGGTGTGAAGAGGAAGATCATGAGCGGGTTGAAAGCCTGGAACCAGGTCACCGGAATGTCGCCGCGCCATACCCACAGGTCGATCGAGCGGTCGGTATAGGCATCGGCCCATAGGGCGATCGTGTTGCCCTGCTGCTCGTAGGTCGCCCAGAACAACGTCACCGGCAGCGACAGGACGAGGAGTGCGCCGATCGCGCCCCATCCGTCGCGGCCGAGCCGCCGCGATGTCCGCTCGGCCGGCTTCTCGAAGAGCGGGTCGGGCGGCAGCGTGGGAAGCGCATAGAGGTAGATGAGGAGCCCGATCGTCATGCCGACGCCGGCGGCGGCAAAGCCGTAGTGCCAGCCCGCCTGCTCGCCCAGCGTGCCGCACACCAGCGGCGCCAGGAACGCGCCGAGATTGATGCCGACATAGAAGATCGAGAAGGCGCGGTCGCGCCGGCTGTCGCCCGGCGCATACAACCTCCCGACCTGGGTGGAGATGTTCGGCTTGAAGGCGCCGTTGCCGAGGATCAGCACGATCAGCGCCAGGAGGAACAGGGGCTCGAACGCCATCATGAAATGGCCGATGGCCATCAGGACGGCGCCGAGGATGACGGTGCGGCGCTGCCCCAGCCAACGGTCGGCGAGGAGGCCGCCAAGGATCGGGGTGAGATAGACGAGACCGGTGTAGAATCCATAGATCTGCGAGGCGAGCGGCTGCACGTCCAGCGGCCCGAACAGAAGCTCGAGCCCGCGCTTCATGGCGCCGAGGCCGAGCACGGTATCGGCGCGCTCGGAGGGGAGCAGGAATTTCACCATGTACAGGACGAGGAGGGCGCGCATCCCGTAGTAGGAAAAGCGCTCCCACATCTCGGTCGCGAACAGGTAGCTCAAGCCCTTCGGATGGCCGAGGAATTCCGCTTTCTCGTGAGCCGCCGGCGTGCGGGGTGCTTCAACCGTCATGCCGCGGGAGCTCCACCCCGGGTCGCGCAAATCGTGGGTTCGTCATCCGATCGGAGGATACATCCGTTTCATCGGACGGATAAACCGGTGGCCTTACAAGGGCCACGCGGTCGGGGCCGCGTCGCCTATGGTGGAGGCTCCGCGATGACAGTCGATCTCGCCAGCCTGTGGGACAGCGGTCTCCTGCTGTTCTATCTCTCGCTCGCCCTGGTCATCGTCCTCGACATAGCGGTGATGCTGTGGGCGAGCGGCGCGGTCTCCCGAAGGGAGCCTCGGGTGAACAATTCATCCGCGAGGCGCGTGCCACCGCCGGCCGCCAGGCCGCAGCCGAGTGCCAGGCCGCAGCCTGCCGCCAGGCCGCAGCCGTCCGCCAAGCCGCAGCCGGCGGCGAAGCCGCAGCAGGTCGACGAGCCGGCCGCGCCGAGCCCGTCACTTCCGTCGCGGGTCTTCGAGCGGCGGCGCCTTGAGGATGCTCAGTCGACGCACCTGGTCCGGGTCGGTGAAATCCCAGTCGGTCTTTAGGCCGACCGCGTGAATGCCCTCCGCGGCGCAGATGTCGTCCATCTCGTTGACGTCGCCGGTGACCCCGATGGCGCCGATCACCTCGCCGGAGGGGTCGCGGATGAGCTGACCGCCGCCTTCGAGGAACATCGGCCCGTCCGCCAGTTCGCCGACCGACTGCATGAACAGCGGCTTCTCCTTGGCCTTCTGCAGCACCAGGCGCGACGGCCGCCCGAGCGCGAGCGACGCGTAGGCCTTGCCGTGGCAGATCTCGAAGCGCAGCATCGAAGCGCCATCCTGCTTCTGGAACGCCTTTACCCGGCCGCCGGCGTCGAGGATGATCGCGCTCATCGGCCGGCATCGGTGCCGCTCGGCCGCCGCGAACGTCTCGGCGATGATCCGGTTCGCCTGGTCGAGGCTCAAGGCACGCATTCCATGCTCCATCGTTGATTTTCCTGTCGTCGTTCCCCTCTATCGCGGATGCGCCGGCCGGGAAAGATTGATGCTAGAGTGAGGTCCGGCCGCATCGCTATGCGAGGGAAGACGCCATGGAGCCTCGGCGAAATTGGATTCGGGCATGGACGGCGATTATCGCGCCCGCGCTGTTGTTGTTCGGCCTATCTCTCGTGATCAGAGCCGCCGCGGCGGACGAGCTCCAGCTCGTGCGCGTCAACACCTTCCCCAATGCCAAGGCGCTGCCGTTTCATGTCGGGATCGAAAAGGGGGTCTTCGCCCGGCACGGCATCAGGCTCGCGCTCGAGTTCACCGAGAACTCCAAGAGCCAGCGCGAGGGCCTGGCGGCCGGCCGGTTCGACGTTGCGCAGTCCGCGCTCGACAACGCGGTGGCGATGATCGAGATGGCCCGGCAGGACGTGATCGTGGTCGCCGGCGGCGACGGCGGGATGAACGAGTTCTTCGTGCAGGCGGATATCAAGTCGTTCGCCGACCTGCGCGGCCGCACCCTCATCGTCGATGCGCCGGACACCGCCTATGCGCTGCAGGCCAAGAAGATCCTCCTCCAGCACGGGCTGAAAGAAGGCGCCGACTACACCGTCAAGCT
Organism: uncultured Alphaproteobacteria bacterium; assembly: GCA_963777755.1. Lineage (GTDB taxonomy): Bacteria > Pseudomonadota > Alphaproteobacteria > Rhizobiales > Xanthobacteraceae > DATFWC01. Next base: position 380,436 of record CAVZSC010000027.1, on the reverse strand, counting down.
GGTCGGCGCCGGCACCTACCGGTTCAAGGCGATGGTGGAGAGCAAGGACAACACGGCTGCCATCCTCAATCTCCCCTTCACGGTGCAGGCCGAGGAGCTCGGGCTGCGCAGCCTGGGCCGGACCGTGGACCTGCTCGGTCCCTACCAGGCCGGCGGCGCCTTCGTGATGCGCGCCTGGGCGCGCCAGCACGGCGAAACGCTGGAGCGCTATCTTGCCGCCTATGTGGCGGCGCTCCGCTGGGTGCGCGATCCGGCGAACCGGGCGGAGGCGGCCGCCATCCTGGGCGAGAAGTTCAAGCTGCCCGCGCGCACGGCCGAGCGCACCTATCAGCTCCTGGTCGAGCCGTCGTTCGGCTTCAATGTAGACGCCAGGTTAGATGCGGAGGGTTTTCGCAACCTGCTGGCGCTGCGGGCGGAGATCCAGCGCCGGGAGGGCGAGGCGGTGGCGCCCGAGCGCTACCTCGACCTGGCCTATTACGAGCGGGCGCTGCGCCGGCTCGACCGGTGAATGGAAGGGCCGCCGGGCCCCGCCGTTTACCCAAAAGCTCAGGCCTTGGCGCTTTCGCCGGTCCCCGCGCTTGACACATCGGGCGCCAGCCAATATCTCCCCCGGCAGCCGTTGGCACTCATTCTCTTCAAGTGCTAACAGCACCTCCGACCTCCCGGTCCCATCCTGAAGCGCGCGTCATCAGCGCCGACGAGGAACACATGGCAAAAACCAAATTTCGTCCCCTGCACGACCGTGTCGTAGTCCGCCGCCTCGAAGGCGAGGAAAAGACCAAGGGCGGCATCATCATCCCCGATACCGCCAAGGAAAAGCCGCAGGAGGGCGAGGTCGTCGCCGTCGGCCCGGGCGGCCGCGACGAGTCCGGCAAGCTGACCCCGATCGACGTGAAGGCCGGCGACCGTGTGCTGTTCGGCAAGTGGTCCGGCACCGAGGTCAAGATCGACGGCGAGGATCTCCTGATCATGAAGGAGTCCGACATCATGGGCGTGATCGCCTGAACCCTGATCCTCGTCCTGATGGGCCGCGCAGCGGCCATCTCCGAAGGACGAGGACCCCGAAGTCATCAGCCTCATCCGTCGAGACGCGCCGCGGGCGCTCCGCAGGATGAGGGGAACGCAACGAAACGGAGCAAATCGAAATGGCTGCCAAGGACGTAAGGTTCTCCTCCGACGCGCGCGACCGCATGCTGCGCGGCGTCGAGATTCTCGCCCAGGCCGTGCGCGTCACGCTCGGGCCCAAGGGCCGCAACGTCGTGCTCGACAAGAGCTTCGGCGCTCCCCGCATCACCAAGGACGGCGTGACCGTCGCCAAGGAGATCGAGCTCGACGACAAGTTCGAGAATATGGGCGCCCAGATGGTGCGCGAGGTCGCCCAGAAGACCAATGATCAGGCCGGCGACGGCACCACGACCGCGACCGTGCTCGCCCACGCGATACTCAAGGAGGGGACCAAGTCGGTTGCCGCCGGGATGAACCCGATGGACCTCAAGCGCGGCGTCGATGCGGCGGTCGCCGCGGTCGTCCGCGACATCGAGAAGCGCGCCAAGAAGGTCGGCTCCTCGGCCGAGGTCGCCCAGGTCGGCACCATCTCGTCGAACGGCGATCACACCATCGGCAAGATGATCGCCCAGGCCATGCAGAAGGTGGGCAACGAGGGTGTGATCACCGTCGAGGAGGCAAAGTCGCTCGACACCGAGGTCGAGATCGTCGAAGGCATGCAGTTCGACCGCGGCTATCTCTCGCCGTACTTCATCACCAATGCCGAGAAGATGGTGGCCGAGCTCGAGGACGCCTACGTCCTGCTGCACGAGAAGAAGCTGTCCGGCCTGCAGGCGATGCTGCCGGTGCTGGAAGCGGTGGTGCAGTCCGGCCGTCCGCTCGTAATCGTCGCCGAGGACGTCGAGGGCGAGGCGCTCGCCACGCTGGTCGTCAACAAGCTGCGCGGCGGCCTCAAGGTCGCGGCCGTGAAGGCTCCCGGCTTCGGCGACCGCCGCAAGGCCATGCTCGAGGATATCGCCATCCTCACCGGCGGCCAGCTGATCTCCGAGGATCTCGGCATCAAGCTCGAGAACGTGGCGCTCAACATGCTGGGCCGGGCCAAGAAGGTGATCATCGAGAAGGAGAAGACCACCATCGTCGACGGCGCCGGCAAGAAGAAGGAGATCGAAGCCCGCGTCGGCCAGATCAAGGCGCAGATCGAGGAGACCACCTCCGACTACGACCGCGAGAAGCTGCAGGAGCGGCTGGCCAAGCTCGCCGGCGGCGTCGCGGTGATCCGCGTCGGCGGCGCGACCGAGATCGAGGTCAAGGAGAAGAAGGACCGCGTCGAGGACGCGCTCAACGCGACCCGCGCGGCGGTCGAGGAAGGCATCGTGCCGGGCGGCGGCGTCGCGCTCCTGCGCGCCAGGAAGGCAATCGGCCGGCTCACCAACGACAACTCCGACATCCAGGCCGGCATCAACATCGTGCTCAAGGCGCTCGAGGCCCCGTTGCGGCAGATCGCAGAGAACGCCGGCGTGGAAGGCTCGATCGTGGTCGGCAAGATCCTCGAGAACAAGTCGGAGACGTTCGGCTTCGACGCACAGACCGAGGAATACGTCGATCTGGTCGAGAAGGGGATCATCGACCCGGCCAAGGTCGTGCGCGCCGCGCTGCAGGATGCGGCCTCGGTCGCGGGCCTGTTGATCACCACCGAGGCGATGGTCGCCGAGACGCCGAAGGAGCCGGCTCCTCCGATGCCGGGCGGCGGTGGCGGCGGCATGGGCGGCATGGGCGGCTTCTGATCAGAACCAATAACCAGGCGTCAAACATGAAAGGGCGGCCGCAAGGCCGCCCTTTCACTTGCCGGCGGCTGCACCTTCCGGCGCCACCACCTTCATCACGAACGAGGTCGGCTGTTCGCTCGCCCCGAACGGGCCGGGCACCTTGTTGCTGACCGGCTGGATGCTCTTGAGGAAGATGGCGATCGCCTGTGCGTCCGTGTCCGTCAGGCTGGCGAACGCGCGCCACGGCATGATCGGCGCAAGCTCCCGCCCGTCCGGCCGCACGCCCGTGCGGACGGCCCGGATGATGTCCTTCTCGCTCCAGTTGCCCAGGCCGGTTTCCCGGTCGGGTGTCAGGTTCGGTCCGTGGAAGACACCGAGGCCGGGGATTTCGAAGCCGACCTCGGAGCCGCCGAGGAAGCGGTTCATGTCGGGCTTGCCGAAGAAATATCCGGGCGTGTGACAGTCGAGGCATCCGCCGAGCGTCACCAGGTACTTGCCGCGCTCGATCAGCTTGCGGTCGGCGGCGCTGGGCGCCGTCGCCAACAGGATCAGCAGGGCGGTGGTGATCATGGTGACGATCCCCAGCAGGACGGACCGGCTGGGTATCGGCAGGGTCGGATGCGCCGCGTAGGTTCGATGGCTCTTGCGGGACAGTGACATTGTTTCCTGCGTCGGGTTTGCGGTGTCCACCCGGGCGGGGCAAATACAGGTGCGTCGGCGGCGGCGGGAGCCGAAAGATTGCGCGCCGATACTGCAAAAGTGCATAAGGGGGAGATTGAACAAAAAGGCCCCCGTGTTCGACTGGAATGATTTGCGCCACTTTCTCGCGGTTGCCCGCACCGGCTCCACCAACGCGGCCGGCAAGGTGCTGCGGGTCAACCAGTCGACCGTGCAGCGCCGGCTGGCCGCGCTCGAGGAGGCGACCGGTCGCAAGCTGTTCGAGCGTCACTCGGGCGGCTATCGCCTGACCGCGCTGGGCGAAGACATCAGGGCGCAGGCGGAGGCTGTCGAAGCGGCGGTTGCCGCACTGGAGCGCCGCCTCGCCGCGACGGATACGCGGCTGACCGGCACCATCCGGGTGACCTGCGCGGAGGGGATTGCGTCGTTCTTGATCACGCCGCTGCTCGAGGCGTTTCGCCTGCGCTATCCCGGGCTGCGCGTCGACCTCCTCATAGCCGATCGCTATTTCGATCTCGCCAAGGGGGAGGCGGACGTCGCGGTCCGCGCCGGCAAACCGGCCGACGAGACGCTGGTCGGCCGCAAGATCGCCGACAATACCTGGGCGGTCTACGCCAGCCACGCCTACGTCGAGCAGCATGGCCGGCCGGAGCGGGTGGCCGACCTTGATCGTCACGCGGTGATCGCGTTTGACGATCAGATCGCCGGGCTGCACGCGGCGCGCTGGCTGAGTGCCGTGGCGCCCAACGCGGTCATTGCGGCGCGCAGCAACACGGTCAGCGGGCTCGTCTGGATGGCCAAATCCGGCATCGGCCTGGCCGTGCTGCCGGTCCACCTGGGCGACGAGCAGGCCGAGCTGGTGCGCGTGGTCGATCCCGTCCGCGAGCTCGACGCGCCGCTCTACCTTCTGGTTCACCCCGACCTGCGCCGGGTGCCGCGGGTGCGCGCATTCCTCGATTTCGTCGGGGCCGAGATCGAACGGTTTCGCCCGGCGATGCTGGGGCGGCGCGAGCAGAGAAAACCGGCGCCCGGTGGCGAGGGAGAATGAATGGCTATCGACGGTCACCCCGGCCGGCTGGCGTCTCGATCCGCTCGATCAGGTCGTCGACGATCGTGTGGAAGCGGCCCCACGGGGCTTCGCGGTCGCTCTGGTTGCGCACGATCACCGAATGGCCGGCGTAGAATTTCTCGTACAGCATGTGGCGGCCGGCGAATTCCGAGCCGATCAGGTCCCACACGAGCTTGTACAGCTTGAGACGCCGCACCGCCTCGATCGACGGCGTCGTCCACCAGCGCTCGAACGTATCGCGCAGGCTCGGATCGTCCAGGAGGTCGATGCTGGCCGGCATCTGCAGCGGCAGCCCGCCGGCGAGCGTGCGCACGACGTCGATGATCTCGGTGTGGTGCTCCTGGCACCAGTTGAGCGTCGCATACATGATCCGCCGGTTGGGGCAGGCGTAGCCCGTGGGCCATTCTTCGAACGCCTGGATCTGGCCGTTGACGAGGCCGCCGATGGTCGCCTCGAGCGCAGCGAGCCGCCCGAGGGTCTCCCGCACGGCGGGAATCTTCTCCAATCCGTTCGCCTCGACCATGCGGCTCGCGAGCCCCACGATCAGGCCCATCTTGGCCCAGAACCGCACGTTGGACTGGTGGTTGGCGTAGCAGTTGGCCGGCGTGTCGATATAGATCTGACGCGACATGAAGCCGTCGTCGTGCAGGAACACCCGCTCCCACGGCACCTTCACGTCGTGGCACACGAACACGCTGTCGGTCTCGTCGTAGCGGAAGCTCAGTGGATAGTCCGCCTCGTGCCGCACGTTGCGCTCGTAGGGCGCCCGCGCCCACAGCGACACGCCGGGCGCGTTCACCGGCACCGAGCAGGTGATGCTCTCCTTCGCGCGCTCGGCATCGATCGCCGTGAGGTTGCCAACCCAGATCTCGTCGGCGAACACCGCGCCGGTCGCCAGCATCTTCATGCCCGAGATGGTTACGCCGGCATTGTCCTCGGCCACCACCTTGAGGCTCGGCTCCTCGCGCTGCTGGCCGGGAAACAGCTCGCGGCTGCGGATGCCGGCAGGCGGTGTCACCGCGTAAGAGAGATAGAGGTCCTCGCGCCGCGCGTGCCCGTAGAAGCGCGTCAGGTTGGTGCCGCGGCCGGCGTGCAGGTTCTCCAGCACGGACGGATTCATGGCGAGCCCGGTCACCGTGCCGGCGACGTGGTCGGGAGAGCGTCCCATCAGCCCGTAGCTGCGGTCGGCCAGCGCCTTGAGCGCCCGCATGCGGCGGGCGAGATCGTCCCGGTTGCGGCACTTGAGCCAGTATAGGCCGAAGCGCTCGCCGTCCTCCTCGAACGTGAGAAGCTCGCGATTGGCCGGATCGGCCTTGAATTCGAACAGGTCGGCGATCGTCTGCGCGCCGTGGCGGAACGCCGGATGGCGGGTGACGTCGGCGACCCGTTCCGAGCCGATATACACGACGCGCCCGTCGCGCATGCGCTCGAGCTTTTCTTTTCCGCCGACCAGCATGACAATCTCCGCGAGGTAGGAAGCGCCGGACAGGTATATTAGACTTGTCCGCCCGTCACGCCCTGGAGACCTGTCATGAACAAGCCGGCCGATCCGCGCGCCACCTACAGCCTCGAAACCGTGCATCCCAAGCCGGAAGAGGCGCACCGCATGCCCTATGCGCCGGCAGTACGGATCGTCGGCGCCTGCGACCTGATGTTCATTTCCGGCGCGACCGCCTCGCCGCTCTATCACGACCATCCGCATCGCGACGAGGAGCACGTTCATCCGCACTCGATCGAGCAGCAGACCCGCAACGCCATGGCGGCGATCAAGCTGATCCTCGACGACGTCGGCGCCACCTGGAAGGACGTAGTCAAGGTCACGAAGTACCTGACCGACATCCGCGACGGCGACGGCATGCACAAGACCATGAACGAGTATTTCGGCGACTGGCGCCCGGCCAGCACCATGGTGTGCATCAATCAGCTGAGCTCGCCCGGCGCGCGCGTCGAGCTCGACATGATCGTGGCGCTGCCGAAGTCAGCCGCCAAATAGGGCATCTCGTCATGGCCGGCCTTGTGCCGGCCATCTCGATTCGCCGGGCACTGCGCTCCTGAGCGAGATCGCCGGGACAACCCTCGCCGCTTATGGCGGCTCGCCCGGCGATGACGAGGCGGACGGAATACACCCGTTCCATCGCGTGTTAATCTCCAATCGTCCCACGGGAGGGTCACATGGACCAACGCATCATCAACCTGTACGACCGTTTCACCCATGGCGGCATGAGCCGCCGCGATTTCCTCGATCGGCTCGCCGAACTGGCCGGCTCGGCGGCCGCCGGCGCGGCGCTGCTGCCGCTCCTGCAGAACGACTACGCTCAGGCGGCGATCGTTGCGGCCGACGATGCGCGGCTCGCAACCGAGCGGCTCGCCTACGACTCCCCCAAGGGGAAGATCAACGGCTACCTGGCGCGCCCCAAGGCCAAGGGAAAGCGCCCCACAGTCCTCGTCATCCACGAGAATCGCGGGCTCAATCCGCACCTCGAGGACGTCGCGCGCCGGCTCGCGCTGGAGGGCTTCCTCGCCTATGCGGTCGATCTCCTCTCCCTGGTCGGCGGCACGCCGGCGAGCGAGGACGCGGCGCGCGAGCTGCACCCCAAGATGAACCAGGACGATGCGGTGGCGGCGCTCGTATCCGGGGTGAGCGTCCTGAAGGCGCACGCCGAGTCGACCCGCAAGGTCGGCGCGGTCGGCTTCTGCTTCGGCGGACTGATGATCAATCGCCTCGCCGCGTCGAGCGGCGAGCTCGATGCCGGCGTCGCCTACTATGGCCGCCAGATTCCGGCCGCGCAGGTGCCCAACATCAAGGCGTCGCTTCTGCTGCACTACGCGGAGAACGACGAGGGGGTGAACGCCGGGATTGCGGCCTACGAGGCGGCGCTCAAGGCGAACAACAAGAAATACACGATCCACACCTATCCGGGCACCCAGCACGCCTTCAACAACGACACTGGCGCCGCCCGCTACAACAAGGCTGCCGCCGACCTCGCCTGGAGCCGGACGCTGGCGTTCTTCAAGGAGACGCTGGGCTCGCCGCCCAACGCGGCGTGACGACGGTCATGATCGGAGCCCGGATTTCATCCGGGCTACCGGCCGGCGCCTGCGCGGTCAGAGGATGAAATCGCCCGCCTGAAGGGTGCTGATACCCGTCACCCGGATCTCGAAGTCCGATGCCCGGTCGCCGTTCAGGTCGGCGGAGAGCAGCCCGTCCGCGAACCGTAATTGGCCGGCCACACCGGAGAACGCCGCGGCTCCGATGAACGAGAATGCGTCGTCGGCGCCGGTCGACGTATTGGCGTCGACCGCCTCGTCTGAAAAGAGGCTTGCGGAATTTCGTTAAAATTTTTCCAGACGCGACTATTACGCATTAATGCGTATTTTCCTGGTTAATGAATGCGACAGCCCAGGCAGCCGAGCGCGCGCGTTGCGCACGCCATCGATGCGCGAGAAATCCCCCGCCTGCTAATCGAGCTTCACCCCGGTGTCCTTCACCACCTTGCTCCAGCGGGCGTGATCGCGCTTGACGAACTCGCCGAACTCGTCGGGCGTTCCGCCTTCCGGCGTGAAGCCCAGGTCCGTCATGCGCTGGCGGATGGCGGGCACCTCGCGCGCCGTGGCGACGGCCGCGTTGATCTTGGCGATGACCGGCTTCGGCGTTCCGGCCGGCACGTGCAGGCCGTTCCAGGACGCGAACGCAAGGTCGGGATAGCCTGCTTCCGCGACGGTCGGCACGTCGGGCAGGCCGGGCAGCCGCTTCGTCCCCGTGACGGCGAGCGCGCGCACCTGGCCGGCCTTCACCTGCTCGATGATGGTCGGCACCGAGAAGGTGATCTCGATGCGGCCGCCGAGCAGGTCGGTGAGCGCCGGGCCGACGCCCTTGTAGGGCACGTGCACGATGTCCACCTTGGCGACGTTGTTGAGCATCTCGCAGCCGAGATGCGCGGTCGTGCCGACGCCCGACGATGCGCAGTTGAGCTTGCCCGGGGCGGCACGCGCCGCCTTGACGAGATCGTCGAGCGACTTGAACGGGGATGCCGGATTGGTGATGAGGACGAACGACAGCGTGCCGATCAGCGAGACCGGCGCGAAGTCGCGCAACAGCAGCACCGGCAGGTTCGGGCGTAGCGCCTCGTTGATCGTATATGAGCCCGTGGTGAGCAGCATGGTGTGGCCGTCGGGATCCGCGCGCGCCACCGTGCGCATCGCCACCATGCCGCCGCCGGTCGGCTGCGGATCGACCAGCACCTGCTGCCCCCAGGCCTCGGTCAGCTTGTGCCCGTAGATGCGCGCCATCGCGTCCGGTCCCGGGCCGACGACGATGAACACCGGGCGCGTCGGGAAGTCCTGCGCGCGCGCCGCCAGCGCGCCCCATGCACCGGTGAGGATCACCACCGAGACGGCGAGGCGAAGCAACCGTGTCACGACCTTCCTCCCTTCAGGCGCATGATATCAGAACGCCGCATCGTGCGACGAAAACGCGATGCGGCACGGCCGGTCGGAGCGATTGCTCCAGGCATGGTTGGCGCCGCGCTGCACTACGGTGTCGCCGGCCCGCAGGTGGACCTCCGCATTATCGAGCACCAGCGTGATCTCGCCGTCGAGCACCAGGCAGAAATCAAGCGTTCGCGCCTTCTGCATGTAGGGATGCGGCGCCTTCCCCGACCCTGTCGTGATGCCGGGCGCGCCCATCATGGCGAAATAGGCCGCGACGTCGCTCGCACCGACCTTGCCGCGGTAGCTGGCATCCGGCGGAAACGTGACGACGTAGCAGGTCGAGCCACCGGGCGGCGGGACGAGGGTGTGCGACAGGTGCGCCTCGCGTGATGCCGTGAGGCGGATCGGCGTGCGGTCGGTCGCCCAGATGCGGGCGCAGGAAAATCCCGGACGGGCCGGATCGGTGCGCACGTCGGGCGGCTCACCGTCGGCAATCACCCGCGAGCGGTCGTTCTCGTCGATCACCACGATGCGGCGAACGGGGTTGCTCTCGCTCACGTCTGCCCTCACTCGTCGAATTTCGCGCCCATCATGACGAACGCCATCTGGCTTCCGGCATTGGGGTTGCTCCAGGCGTGCCAGCTGCCAATTTGCACCACCACGTCGCCGGGCTTGAGTACGCGCCGGCCGTCGTCGGTGATCAGCACGCGCTCGCCCGTCAACAGGATGCCGTAGTCGAGCGTCTCCGACTTGTGGATGCGGGTGGTGTACTGGTTCTGTCCACCGCGCTCCCAGGTGCCGCCTTCGGTCTTGCGCGGCGGATGCTCGGGCTTCGCCAGCGAATCCTTCGCGGAATCGTAGTCGTTCGGCTTGGCGGCCGACTGCACCACCCGCAAATGGCCGCCGGCGCGCGGCGGCTCGAAACTGAATGGCAGGTTGCCGTCGTCGCGCCCGCCGGTGATCGGCGCCGGGCACTGATGGAACACCCAGATGTCGGTCATATGGGTGCCCTTCTGGAACGGCGCGATCTTGACGTTGGGCGCCGCGCTGTCGAACAGCACGCAGGAGCGTCCCTGCGCGTCGTTGCCGGTCACCACCCGCCGGATCGGCTTGACGTCGTCGCTCATCAGCCCTTGCTCCGCTGGTAGGAATGGAAATCCTGCGCGCCGCCCGGCACCCACGGCTTGTTGGCGATGGCGTACATGTCGGTGACGACATCCACCACCACCGGCCGGTTCATGCCGATCGCCTGCTTCAGCGCGCCATTGAGCTCGCCGGGGTGCGTCACCCGGATGCCGGCGCAGCCGAAATTCTCCGCAACCTTGGCGAAGTCGACGTCGGGGAAGCGCCACATCTCCGCGGCGCGCCCGCGCTGTTTGCCGCCATAGGCGGCATCGTTGAGCCGGATCTCCTGGTTGAGCGAAGAGTTGTTGTTGACCACGATGACCGCGCTGATGTTGTGACGGCGCGCGGTCTCGAGCTCGGCGATGTGATAGTAGAAGCCGCCGTCGCCGGTGAAGCACACGACCGGCCGGTCGGGCAGGGCGCACTTCACGCCGAGGGCTGCCGGGAATCCCCAGCCGAGCGAGCCGGCAGTGCGGAAATAGCTCTGTCCCGGGTGCTTGAGCTCGATCATGGCGGCGGTCCAGATGCCGGCATGACCGGTGTCGGACACGACCACGCCGTCGGCGGGGAGCGCCTCGGAGATCTCCCGGCAAATGCGCTCAGGCCGGATCGGCACCGCATCGGAGCTGCGCGTCGGCGCGTGCTCGTCGCGCCATTCGGCGACCAGCTGGCGCACCCGCTGCGGCCACCCCGATTGGTTCTGGCGCGGCGCGGCGAGCTCGATCATGCGGGCCAGCGAGGCTTTGGCGTCGCCGAGGATCGAGACGAGGTTCGGGTAGTTGCGACCGAGTTCGGCCGGATCGATGTCGAGCTGGATCACCTTGGTCCCCGGCGCCGGGAACATCCAGTTGTTGGTGACCTGCCCGCCGGTGTGGCTGCCGATGAAGAACACGAGGTCGGCCTCGTGCAGTGCGCGGTTGGCGCAGTCGCGCGAGTAGGCGCCGGGCACGCCCACCGCCAGCGGATGGTGGTCGACGATTGCCGTCTTGGCGTTGAGTCCGGTCGCGACCGGGATACCGAGCTTCTCGGCAAGTGCGACCACCTCAGGCTCTGCGCCCGAGCGGATGACGCCGCCGCCGGCGACGATCACCGGGCGCTCGGCTTCGGCAAGTGCCTGCAGCGCTCGTCGCACGTCCTGCAGGTCTGGCTCGGGGCGGAACGCCGGCGCGCGGGCGAAGCGCTGCTCCACCAGCGGGTCGAGATCCGCCTCGGCTTCGGTGATCTGGCCGAGGTGGCTCTGCACGCGCAGGTGCACCGGACCGGGCGCGCCGGTCGTGGCGACGCGGAACGCCTGGCGGATCAGGTCGCCCATGCGGCCGACATGATCGATCTGCGCGTTGAGCTTCGTCACCGCGTCGAACTGCGAGATGTCGTCCACCTCCTGGTAGGCGTGACGGTGGCGCGATTGCGGCGTGGGGCCGCCGGTGATGGCGATCACCGGCGAGCCCGCCATGAAGGCGTCGCGCACGCCGGCGGCGAGGTTGGAGGCGCCGATCATCTGCGCCATGCAGAGACCCGGCTTGCCGCTCGCGCGGGCATATCCGTCGGCCATGTAGGCGGCGGCCTTTTCGCCATGCACCATGACGCGGGCGATCGGCCGGTCTTCCATCTCGGCGAACGCCTTGAGCATGAACGCGGGCACGAAGAAGATGTGCGAGACCCCGTAGCCCTCCATCATCTCGGCGAACAGCGCGGCACCTGTCATTCTGGGCACGGCGACCTCATTCCTCCCTGTCCGGCGCCGGATGTGGCCGGCGCGATTGACGCCCAACCGTAGTCCGGGCGAATTCATCATGCAAGTTTGGAAATTATCGACCATCTGCTATAACCATTCGATATAGTAGATTAACGGCTCGTTCGGATGACTTCGCCATGACGTTGCAGCAGCTGCGCTATCTGTGCGGCATCGTACGCGAAGGCTACAGCGTCTCGCGCGCCGCCCGCGCGCTCGCCACCTCGCAGCCGGCGATCAGCAAGCAGATCCGCCTGCTCGAGAGCGAGCTCGGCGCCGACCTGCTCATCCGCCGCAGCAACCGCATCCTCGGGCTCACGGCGGCGGGCGAGGCGATCATCGAGGCGGCGCAGCGCACCCTGTGGGAGGCCGACAATCTCGAGCGCATCACCGCCGAGCTCACCCAAAAGGGCGCCGGCCGGCTGGTAATCGCCACCACCCATATGTATGCGCGCTACGTGCTCCGCCCCGTCATCAGGGATTTCGTCGCCAGCCATCGCGACGTGCAGTTGGTGCTGCGTCAGGGAATTCCCTCGATGATTGCCCAATGGGTCGCGGCCGGCGAAGCCGACATCGGCTTGAGCGGAATCCCGCTCGATCTGCACGCCGAGCTGGTGCTGCTGCCGTTCGCTGCGCTGACCCGCAGCTTGTTCGTGCCCAGGCGCCATCCGCTCGCGCGTGAGCGGCGGCTGACGCTGCGGGCGATCGCTCGGTTCCCGATCATCACCCTCGACCAGGGCATGGAAGGCGGGCGCCGGGTGATGGAGGCGTTCGCGTCCGCCGGTATCGCGCCCAACATCGTGCTGAGCGCGATCGACGCCGACGTGGTGAAGGCCTATGTGGAGCTCGGGCTCGGCGTCGCGGTGCTGCTCGCGGTCGCCTACGAGCCGGAGCGCGACCGCGCGCTGCGCCTGATCGATGCGGCGCATCTGTTCGAGCCGACCACGCCGCACATCGTGTTGCGCCACGGCAAGCACCTGCCGGGCTATATGCACGATTTCATCGGCCGCCTGGCGCCGCACTGGGACCGCGCTGCGATCGAGGCGGCCATGCGGTCGAAGCGGGCCTAGCCGGTGCGGCGGTTGAACAAAGCGCAGCCCTGCAGCGTCAAAAAACAAGGCGTCACGCAAGGGCGAGACCGACCGATGACTGGGCTTGCGAAAGTAATCATGCGCCGGATTGCCGTCTCGATGCCGTGCGGGGTGATCGCAGGCGGGCTGATGCTGCTCGCCGTCCCGGCCTTGGCCGCAAGCCGGCAAGCGCACGACGACTGCAATTCCAACAATCCGGACCGCAATATCGCGGGCTGCACCCGCATCATCGAGGACCGTGGCGAGAGTAAGCGGATCCGCGGGATTGCCTATGTGGGCCGCGCCATCGCCTGGCACCAGAAGGGCGACCTCGACCGCACCATTGCCGACTTGACGCAGGCGGTCCGTCTCAACCCGAAGGACGCGCTCGCCTACAACAACCTCGGCAGCCTGTGGCGCGAGAAGGGCGACCTGGACCGCGCCATCGCGGAATTCACCAAAGGGATCGGCATCGATCCGCTGCCCCGGAACGACTTGAACGCGCGACCCTTCATCAACATCTATCTCAACCGCGCCGGCGCCTGGCATGCCAGGGGCGATTTCGATCGCGCCATCGCCGACTACGATCAGGCCAACCGCCTCGAGCCGAACGAAGCGGATATCTACCACCTCCGCGGTGTCGCCTGGCGCCAAAAAGGCGATCCGGAGCGAGCCATTGCCGACTTCACGGCGGCGATCCAGCTCGATCCTCGACACGCGAACGCATACTACATGCGCGGGCAGATCTTGCTCGCCATGGGCGAGCGCGAGCGCGCAACAGCCGACCTCAGTGCGGCGTTGCGCCTGCAGCTGTCACGCTGAGCACTGATCCGGCCGAGCACGTCCGGCCGCAACGCGTGATCGAACCTACTCGGGCTGGATGCCGGCCTTCTTGATTGCCGCGGCCGACTGGGCCTGCTCGTCCCTGATGATCGTCTGCAGTTCCGCCGGTGGCGCCCAGGACGTCAGGACTCCGATCTTGCCCACTCCCCGGCTTGCGGGGAAGAGTAGGGAGAGGGCGTAAAACGCAAGGATAGGCCATGACGTCCGAACACACCGCGAAGGCGTTCGACGCCGATCTGCAGGAGCTGGCGCGCAAGGTCGCCGAAATGGGCGGGCTCGCCGAGAAGGAGATCGCCGATGCGATCGACGCACTCGCCAAGCGGGATTTCGGCCTTGGCGCAACGGGTGATGAGCACCGACTTGGTGACCGATGCACTGCAGCGGGAGATCGAGGAGAAGGCAATCCTGACGATTGCGCGACGCCAACCGGTGGCGGTCGACCTGCGCGAGATCGTCGCGGCAATGCGGGTCTCCAACGATCTCGAACGGGTCGGCGATCTCGCCAAGAACATCGCTAAGCGGGTGCTGGCGCTCAACGGCGCTTTTCCCCCGCAGAAGCTGATCCGCGGGGTCGAGCATTTCGCTGAGCTGGTGCTGGCGCAGCTCAAGCACGTGCTCGACAGCTACGCGCAGCGGGACACGCCCAAGGCCCTCGCGGTGTGGAAAGGCGACGATAAGATCGACGCTATGTGCACCTCCATTTTCCGCGAGCTCCTTACCTATATGATGGAAGATCCCCGGAACATTACCTTCTGCATTCATCTGTTGTTCTGTGCCAAGAACATAGAGCGGATGGGCGACCATGCCACCAACATCGCCGAAACCGTCTGCTACATTGTGGACGGCCACCCGCTAGGCGAGGAGCGCCCCAAGGGCGATACGACCAATATCGCGCCGGTGTCGGTGCGCATGTGAACGAGGAGGACGCGGCATGAGCGCTCGAGTCTTGATCGTCGAAAGACGAAGAGCCGCTGACGCTGCTGCTTCGTTACAACCTCGAATCCGAGGGCTATAGCCTAGAGGCCTTCGTCGAGATTCTTACCGTCAACTCCACAGTGCAAACTCCGCTTCGCACCCCGTTGCAGCATACGGCGGATGCTCTACATTGACGAGACCCGATAGCTTTTAAGGGGCACCTAGGAGGACAGCATGAAAAAGACCGCATTTGCCGTGTCAGTAGCTACATTGGCATTGCTGACATTTGATGACGTGCTGGCACAGGCGGCATTCCCGCCGCCCCCGCCCAAGGTCAGCCCCGTCAGCGGCGTTATTGACATGCATGTCCACTCGCACCCGGACGTCTTCGGCCGCAACATGGACGACATCGATGTGGCCCAGCTCGCCAAGTCGCGCGGCATGCGAGGTATCGTTCTCAAGAATCATATCAGCGAGACCGCAAGCCGTGCTGCGCTCGTCATGAAAGTGGTGCCGGGGATCGAAGTATTCGGCGGCATCGTGCTAAACAATGCCGTGGGAGCCATTAACCCGAATGCCGTGGAGTGGATGCATCGCGTCTACGGCGGCCGCGGGAAGGTGGTCTGGCTGCCGACGTTCGAGTCCGACAAGCACGTCAAGACCTTCTCGAAGCCGGACGCCAAAGGCATCGTGGTCGCGCCGAACGGTCAGGTGACGCCGGAGATGGATGCGATCCTGCAGATCATCGCGCGCGAAAACCTCGTGCTTGCTACGGGCCATGTCCATCCCGAGGAAGTCATTGCTGTGGTGCGGCGCGGCCGCGAGCTCGGAGTGAAGAACATGCTCATCACACATGGCCTCACCAACGTTCCCGGTCTCACTATGGCACAGGCCAAGGAAGTCACCGATATGGGCGCGCTGATCGAGGTCTGCTTCCTCCAGTTCCAGGCAGGGCCGAATGCACCCCTCCCGTTCCTCACTCATTGGACACAGGTCAACGCCAAGCACGTGGCTCAGGCGGCGAAGGAGTTTGGCGCAAAAAGCGTGGTGGTCTCCTCGGACCTCGGCCAGAGCGCCAATATCACGCACCCTGACGGTATGGAGGTCGCCGTCGGCGCCATGAAGCGCGAGGGCATCGCTGATGCCGACATCGAGGTGATGCTGCGCAGAAACCCGGCGAAGCTACTCGGTCTTGATGGTTGACAGTGCGAGTTCCGCGACTGGGGGAGACTTCCAGTCGATGCCGGTCCTTCATCGGCCCACGATCATGCCCACGATGCCTCTGACCCGACTGACGAAGGACCATCCCGCTCTGTCATTTCCGGATCAAGGTCTGTCTCCGGTAATGCAAATGAGCAATGTGGACGATAACGATGACGGCGGTGTTAGGATGCCGACGTGCCATGAATGCAATGGCATGGGAAAAGTGCGGTGCTCAAAGTGCATCGGAAAAGGAGGATACGAAAGTTGGCAAGGATGGTGGAATTGCAAGACGTGCCATGGCTCCGGAAAAATCACTTGCACGACTTGCCGCGGCCGCGGGTGGCTGGGCTGACGAGGATCACTCATATAGGGCCGCATCGGCCGTACCAGCGACGCACAAGACCACGCCATCGAGTTGCAACAGCATCGGCATTTAGACTGGTTGACATTTCGGCGAGCCAAGTCGTCCGAGCGAAAAGGCCCGCTTTATCCTCTGGGCAGCGCCGCGGTTACAGCCGCGCGCCGGTCTTCGCGTCGAAGAGATGGAGGCTCTCGGGTGGTGCCGCGAGCGACAGTGCGTCCCCTGCCACAACACGGGTACTGCCGGGCAGACGCACCGTTAGCGCCAGCCGGCTTTTCTCGACGTAGCCGTGCGCCAGCGTGTCGGCACCGAGCGCTTCGACGAACTCAACTGCGAAAGGGAACGCGTTGGCATGGCCCTGCCCTTGCGCGAGATGCTCCGGACGAATGCCGAGCATAACATTCTGCCCTGCATGCTCGGATGGACCGTTCACCGCGAGGCGAAAGCCGCCGAGCACTATGCTGCGCGCGTCCGTGGCGAGTTCTGCAGCGAGCAGGTTCATCGCGGGAGAGCCGATGAAGCCGGCGACGAAGGTCGTAGCGGGCCGCTCATAAACGTCGATCGGGCTGCCGATCTGTTCCGCGCGCCCCGAATTCATGACGATCAGCCGGTCCCCCAGCGTCATCGCTTCGACCTGATCATGGGTCACGTAAACGCTAGTAGTGCGAATCGCCTGATGCAGCCGCTTGATCTCGAAGCGCATCTGTACCCGCAGCTTGGCGTCAAGATTCGACAATGGCTCGTCGAAAAGGAACACGGCTGGTTCGCGTACGATGGCGCGACCCATCGCGACCCGCTGTCGCTGACCGCCGGAAAGCTGGCGCGGCTTGCGTTGCAGGAAATTGCCGAGCTCGAGAATGTCCGCCGCCTTTCGCACACGCGCCTCGATCTCGGCCTTGGACATGCCGCGGATACGAAGTCCGTATGACATGTTGTCGTAGACCGACATGTGGGGATAAAGAGCGTAGTTCTGAAATACCATCGAGATGTCACGATCCTTGGGCTCCAGCTCGTTGACGACGCGCTCGCCGATGGAGATCTCGCCAGCGGTGACGGCCTCAAGCCCGGCAATCATGCGCAGCAGAGTCGACTTGCCACAGCCCGACGGCCCAAGAATGACGATGAACTCGCCGTCTGCGATCTCACAATTGACGCCGTGAACGACCTCCAAGCCCTCGAAGGACTTGCGGACCTCTTTCAGGCTGACACTGGCCATTGCGCGCTCGTTCCGCCTTCCTACTTCTCGGTCTCAATCAGTCCTTTTACGAACTGCCGCTGCATGACGATCACGACGATCACCGGCGGGATCATCGCCAACAGCGTCACTGCCATGATTAGATTCCACTTCGCGGCGGCGTCGACAACGTTGACCATGCGCGATATGCCCATGACTACGGTGTAGTAGTCCTCGCTCGTCGTAACGAGCAGCGGCCACAGATACTGATTCCAGCCGTAGATGAACTGGATTACGAACAGTGCCGCGATAGAAGTGCGCGAAAGCGGAAGCAACACATCCCAGAAGAAGCGCACCGGTCCGGCGCCATCGATCCGCGCCGCCTCCGTAAGTTCGTCGGGCACGCTAAGGAAGAATTGGCGAAATAGAAATGTCGCGGTTGCCGAGGCGATTAGCGGAATTGTCAGACCTGCATAGCTATTCAGCAAGCCAAGATTTGCGATCACTTCGTAAGTTGGCAGGATTCTCACTTCCACGGGCAGCATCAGGGTCATGAAGATCATCCAGAAGAACGTCATCCGGAACGGGAACTTGAAGTAGACGACGGCATACGCGGCGATGATCGAGATCGCGATTTTGCCGACCGCAATGGTGAGCGCCATGATCAGGCTGTTGAACATCATGAGCGCGACCGGCGGTGCGCTCGAGGAGGCGCCGAGCCCGCTGAACAACACGGTGCGGTAGTTCTCGACAAGGAACCGCCCAGGAAGGAGCGGCACCGGGCCCGACAGAATTGTCGCCTGGTCGTGCGTTGAAGCAACAAAGGTCATGTAAACTGGAAATGCGACGATCAGCACGCCAAGCATCAGCACGGCGTGCGCTGCGAAGGTGAGCCAGGGTCTGTTCTCTATCATGTGCGGCTATTTCAGTAGTGCACCCTTCGCTCGATGTAGCGGAATTGGATGATGGTGAGGCCGATCACGATCGCCATGAGCACAACCGACTGCGCTGCCGAGCTGCCGAGATCGAGCCCGCGGAAACCATCATTGTAGACCTTGAATACCAGAATCTCGGTTGCCTTGGCCGGACCACCCTGCGTCACTGCATGGATAATACCGAACGTCTGAAAGAAGGCGTGCACGACGTTTACCACCAGCAGGAAGAACGCGGTCGGCGAGAGCAGCGGCAAGACGATCGTCCAGAAGCGGCGCCCTGGCCCGGCGCCATCGATGGCCGCCGCTTCGATGAGCGATTTCGGGATGGACTGGAGTCCGGCGAGGAAGAACAGGAAATTGTAGCTGATCTGGTTCCAGGTCGCGGCAACGATGACGAGGAACAGCGCTTGGCCGCCGTTGAGGACGTAGTCCCACTCGTAGCCATAGCGATTGAGCAGATAGGCGAAAGTGCCGACGCTAGGATTAAACATGAAGCCCCACAGCACGCCGGCGACCGCAGGCGCGATGGCATAGGGCAACACGAGGAAGGTCTTGTAGGGGCCGGCACCGCGGATGACTCGATCGGCCATCACCGCCAAAAGCAGCGAGATCGCCAGACCCGAAACGGTCACCGCCGTGCTGAATACGATCGTGACGCGCACCGAGTTGAGATAGTTCGGATCACTGAAGAGAGCGACGAAATTCTCCAGCCAAACGAACTCGGCATTGCCGCCGAATGGGCCTTCGATGAACACGGACTGCTTGACTGCCTGCGCTGCCGGCCAGATGAAGAAGATTACAGTTATGGCGAGCTGGGGGGCGACCAGCACGTATGGAAGCAGCTTGGTTCGAAAGATGACGTGCTTGATCATGGAGCGAGCGCAGGAAGAGCCACCCGCCCCAGGCGGGCGGCCTTCCCGTCATGGTCCTACCTGTTGGCCCGCGCAAAGTCGGCGAGCAACTTGTTGCCGCGCTCGACCGCTGCATCGAGCGCCTGTTTCGGCGTCTTTTGCGACGACCACACCGCTTCGAGTTCCTCGTCCACCACGTCGCGTATCTGCACGAAATTTCCAATGCGCAAGCCCTTGGAGCTGTCGGTCGGGGCCTTCAAACTGAGCTGCTCCACCGCTACGTCGCGGCCGGGAAACTTGTCGTAGAAGCCCTGCGCGCGTGTGCGCTGATAGGCGGCTTTGGTGATCGGCACGTAGCCGGTCTCCATGTGCCACGTCGATTGAACGTCAGGGCTGGACAGGTATGTAAAGAATTTTGCCACCCCTTTGTAGTCGTTCTTTGCCTTTCCGCTCAACACCCACAGCGTTGCCCCGCCGATGATCGAATTCTGCGGCGCTCCCGTTACGTCCGTGTAGTACGGCAGCATGGTGATCCCGAACTGCGTGTCCTTCAACGCCGCGGCGAAGGCGCCAGCCGTGCCTGCGGAGGCCATAATCATCGGACACTCTCCGGTCGAAAATTTCGGATTTGGCTTTCCCTCTCGTCCGGCATAGACAAAAATCTTTTCCTTCTGCCATTTGGCCAGATTCTCGACGTGACGGATCCGGAGCGGATCGTTGATGAGGAGCTTGATGTCGGTCCCAGCGAACCCGTTGGCACCGGTGGCAAATGGGACGTTGTGCCAAGCTCCAAAATTCTCGATCTGTATCCAGGTCTGCCACTGGCTAGTGAACCCGCACTGGTAGCCGGCAGCCAGGAGCTGCTTCGAGTGTTGCTCTATGTTCGACCATGTTTTCGGCGGCTTGTCGGGATCGAGGCCCGCCTTCCTGAACGCCTCCTTATTGTAGTACAGTACAGGCGTTGAGGAGTTGAAGGGCATCGACAAAAGCTTGCCATCCGTCGTCGAGTAGTAGCCGTAGACGGCCGGCAGATACGCGCCGGGATCGAACTTCTCTCCTGCATCTGTCATCAGTTGATACACGGGGTAGATCGCGTTTTTGGCAGCCATCATTGTCGCCGTGCCAACCTCAAACACCTGGACGATGTGTGGATGCTGCTTCGCACGGAACGCTGCGATCGTGGCGGTCATTGTCTCGGTGTAAGTGCCCTTATAGACCGGGACGACCTTGTACTCAGTCTGGGACTTGTTGAAGCCTTCGGCCAGCCCGTTCAGCGCTTCACCAAGCTGGCCACCCATGGCGTGCCACCACTGAATTTCGGTCTGAGCGGGAGCCGTGACGTTTCCACCGAACGTCATAGCAAGCACCGCTGCAGCGCCCAGCAAATATGTGCGTGAGCTCATTCAGTTCCTCCCTCTCTATTTTCTAGGTACTCGACGTCGCATTGCTGCGGCGCTACGTGACGCGAGGATCTCGACCAAACTCCCAATGCACCGATCGCAACTCCTTCAGAATGACGCGAGCCCTCAGTGTGTCAACAATTATTCTTTGCGTCTTGCTGTCTTTGCTTCGTGCGTCAAGTTCAAGGATAGGATGCGGCAACAGCCGACTCGCGGGTCCCGCCCGACGTGCGCTCGTATTCTAAGGCCGCGTTTGCCAGGTGGTCACTCACCGGTCGAAATCGAAGGCCCTAATGAGATCACCCGTCTTCTCCCGAACGCCGGGAAGCGGTTTCAATGCAGGTTCCGCTCGGACCAAAAGCGCGCGTCGCGTTCTCTGCGGGCCTGCACGGCCACTCCCTTACTGCCCGATACGTGACGGAGAGAGGCATCATGTTCTCGGTACCAAGCGAATAGTCATTCGACAGCTTGGCTACGGTTTCATGTTCAGGCGCGCGCAGTGCTCCAACATCAGCTTTGGGTCAGACTGAGACCTCCGTGGAATTCTGAACAACGACCGGTTCACACCCGGGAACGGACATTAACCGCCACGCACCGGCAGGTCCGAGAAGTGCCAGATGCAGACTTGTCGAAACTCGGAGCGATCAAATTATCTCTGCAGGCACAAGGGGCGAGCGGTCTTCCGAACAGTATATTCTCAATATGACGAAGGAGATCGGAGGCGGCTGAAATCTGATCGAGGGCATGGACGCCGCAAGACGCCTCGGTGACGAGTTCCGTCCCGTATTGAGCTGCGTTAACGTGGTGCTATGGGCGAGAAGTGGCGGACCCGTGCAGAGCAGGCAAAGGACATCGCTGATCGAGCCGCCGTGCTCGCGCTGCAGGCGCGCTCTGCGGGACTGGATGTCGTTGCCTACATGCTCGGGCTGGCCGCCGCCGAGGCGCTGAAGGAGCTGGAACCGTCGCCTGATACAACCAGTCCTGAAACCTAGACGATACTCACTATCTGTGCGGCCGCCCAACGGATGCGAGGGGCGGGTCCTGTCGGAGCTGCTGAACTGATCGAGGCGGATGTGCACGAGGAGGGCGCCGCCATGCGGGGCGGCGTCGGGTATCGCGGCAGGCCTGCGCCACCGATTGGCAGCTCTCCGCCGGGGAGCATCGGTAAGGATCGGTCGGGTCGGAACTCCCGGCGTGGACAGCGCGTTTCTTGGGCAGGTCTTCCTCCCTCAGTCCGACAGGTGGAGTACATCATGCATAATCTAGTGTTGCCGTTGGTCGCTCTCGTGGTGCTAGTGGTCCATCCCGCGCGGGCCGACCGCCCGGTTACCGACGAGGAAAGAACGAAGCTTGTGTCCGCAGTGGCTGCGGAGGGGTGCTCGGGCGGCAAGATGGAGTTCGATGACGGCAAATACGAAGTCGATGATGTCAAATGCAGCGACGGGAAAACGTACGACCTCAAATTCGACGCTGCCTTCCGGCTGATCAAGAAGGAACTGGAGAATTGAACGTCGGGAAACTTGGGTTGGTCCTGCCGCTGGCAGTGAGTTTGACCTCGCCAGTGGCAAGCTGAGCGCCGTATTGCGGCTGGCAATGACCCTGACCCGAAAGATGCTGCAGATAATACCGGGGCAGAAATGGACCAAGCCTAGTCGCCTGTCGGCGTGATCCTGAACTCAATCACTTCGGGCAAGCCGCGCAGATGCGCCGCGAGCCGCTCGGCATTCTGGCGGTTTCGGCTCTTGATCGTCATCCGGTATTCAAACTCCTGACCGCCTTCGATGAGCCGGCAGGATAGATTGGCAATGCTGAACCCGTGACCGCCGACGAGTTGGCGGAGATTGTCTTCGGCCATCACCTTGTCGCGCGGGAACCGCAACATGTGATGAGCATAGAACTCGCTTGGCAGCGCGGTCTCGATTAGTCGGAACAGCGCCAGCACCATTAGCGTTGCGATCGTTCCGACAACCGCCGCGAACCAGAACCCGATGCCGACTAGGATGCCGATCGCCGCCGTAACCCAGATAGAGGCGGCCGTAGTCAACCCGCGTACCGTCAGGCCCTCCTTGAAGATCACTCCTGCCCCGAGGAAACCGATGCCGGTCATGATGCCTTGCGCCATGCGGGTCGGGTCCGTCCGAATGGCGTCGTGCTCTAGCAGTGTCATCCATTGGGTGCTGGTACACGGTTACGATCATCAGGATTGCGGACGCGATGCAGACCAACGAGTGCGTTCGAAATCCTGCGGGGCGACCATGGAACGTCCGCTCGAAGCCAATCATCGCGCCGAACGCCAGCGCGCCGGCTACCCTCCCGATGATTACGAGGTCGTCGTGATTCACGTGCGGTCCCAAGCCTCCAAGACACCGACTATATCACCGATTTCCCAGAAGCGATTGGTCACGCCGGCTGCCATAGCTGGGGTGGTTCAGAAGCGTTTTGGATGCGGATGAAATTGTAATAGAGAAAACTGCCCCACTACCGATGGTTCCGGACTCCGTCGCATTCGCAGCGGAGAGACCTGCTGGTGCGGCAAGGCTCACGACGCCCCTACTCGATCACCTCGTCGGCGCGGGCAGGGTCGGCGGCACGTCGAGGCCGAGCGCCTTGGCGGTCTCACGCTGACCTTGCCGATCGGCAGCAGGTCCTCGGGAGCCGCATGGCTGACTCGCCGGCCTATGTCGCCGGCGCTCGGCCGCCGGCGCGCCGCCCGCCTGGCCGGACCGGGCGAGGCAATCCCTGTGGTGAGAAGCCTTGCGCCCGGCTCGTGCCTGACGCGTCACGCCGTCACGACGTGGCGAGCAGATTGAGCAAGCCCGACAGGATCATCGTGAACGACAGCGCGACGCCGGCACAGAGGGCGACGCTGATATAGGGCTCGAGCTCGGTGTTGACGAAACGGTGCTTTCTTCCCCCGCGCGGCAACAAGGCCCAGAATATCGCGCCGGTCACGATGAAGACGACGATGCCTGCGATCATCAGAGCCATGGGTCACACCTGTCGCAGGGCCATCACCGATACAAGTAGGTCGGCAGCCACAAGCCGATTTGCGGGAACGTGTAGAGCATGACCATCGAAATGATGACGATGAACATGAACGGAAGCACGCCGCGGAAGATGTCGTTGATGTTGACCCACTTGGGGGCCACGCCCTTGAGGTAGAACGGTGCCATCGCCACAGGCGGCGACAGGAACGAGGTCTGGATGTTCAATGCGACAAGCAGGCCGAAGAACAGAGGATCGACATTGAACGTCTTCAGGAGGGGCAGGAAGATCGGCATGAAGATGACGATGATCTCGGTCCATTCCAGCGGCCAACCCAATATGAAGATGATGATCTGGGCCAGGATCATGAACCCGAGCGGCGACAGGTTCATCCACAGCACGAATTTCTCGATCGGTTCGTGGCCGCCCAGATAGGCGAACACCGCCGAGAACGTGAACGAGCCGATGAACAGCCAGCACACCATGGCGGTCGTGCGGGCGGTGAGAAAGACCGATTCCTTGAGCTGGTCCAGCGTGAATTTCGTGTTCGGCAGAAGCGCGATCCCGATGAACAACGTGAGGAACAGCGCGGTCGCCAGCACGCGTCGATCGACCCGCAGCTCGGTGAAACCGCAGATCAGCACATAGGCCAGGAACAGCGCCATCAGCACGCCGTACGCCTGGACGATGAGCACGTTCTGCCGTCGCGAATAATCCGCCCCGTATGCCACCGCGAGCAGCAGGGCGCCGAGCGAGCCCATGGCGGCGGCTTCGGAAGGCGTGGCAATGCCGAAGATGATCGACCCGAGCGCGGCGCCGATGAGCCCGGCCAAGGGCAGGAAGGACGTGACCAGGGCCCAGAACACCTCGCGCGTCGGTACCTTGCGCTCCTCCGGTGGCAGTTGCGGCGCTAGGCTCGGATTGAGCAGCGTCGAAATGATGACATACAGCATATAGAGGCTGGCGAGCATGATGCCGGGGAAGAAGGCGCCCGCGTAGAGCTTCACCACCGATACGCCGGCGGTGGCGCCGTAGAGGATGAGCATGACGCTGGGCGGAATCAGGATGCCGAGGCAGCCGCCGGCGCACACCACGCCGGCCGACAGCTTGACGTCGTAGCCGGCACGCAGCATCGCCGGGTAGGCGAGCAGGCCCATCAGGGTGACGACCGCACCGACGATGCCGGTTGCGGTGGCGAAGATCGCGCACGTGGCAAGCGTCGCCAGTGCCAGGGAGGCCGGCATCGGGCCGGCGGCGAGCTGCAGCGAGCGGAACAAGCGATCGAGGATGTTGGCGCGCTCGACGATGTAGCCCATGAACACGAACAGCGGGATCGAGATCAGGACGTCGTTGGTCATCACCGAGTAGGTGCGCTGGACCAGCAGATTGAAGATGATGTCGCCCATCGCGAAATAGCCGAAGAACACGCCGAGCGCCATCAGCGTGAATGCGATCGGGAAGCCGAACATGATGAACACCACGAACAGGGCGAGCATCAGCACGCCAAGCTCGGGATTCCCGATACCGAACATCTAGACGGTTCCCTTGCGCTGCCCGATTTCCTCGAGCTCCTTGACGACGGCGTACTCGCCGTGCTCGGCCTTCTCCAGCACGACCTTTTCCAGCTCCTCGACGTCGTGCAGGCGCTTGGGCCACTCGCCGGTGCGGATACATTGGATACAGCGGATGACTTCGACGATGCCCTGCATCACCATCAGGACGCCGGTGATCGGGATCAGCGCCTTGAAATGATAGACCGGGGGACCGTTCGGGCTGGCGGCGGAATGCTCGTTCATCATCCACGACAGCTTGGCGTAACCGAAGCCAGCGTAGATGAAGGCGAGCATGCCGGGAAAGAAGAACAGGATATAGAGCACGAGATCGAACGTCGCCTGCCGTTGCGCCGGCCAGGCGCGATAGATGAAATCGCCGCGCACGTGCCCGTTGCGGGCGAGCGTGTAGGCGCCGGCCATCATGAACAGCGTGCCGTACAGCATGTAGCTCGCGTCGAACGCCCACTCGGTCGGCGCGAGGAACAAGTAGCGCATGAACACTTCGTAACTGGTGGTGAACGTCAGAATCAGGATGCACCACCCGAAGGTCTTGCCGACCCAGGTACTGATCTCGTCGACGATGAACAACAAACGGTCCATGGCCCTCCTCGATGCAAGCCCGTGCCAATCGAATTACCCCCTCCCTACCGGCTCCCGCAAGGTGGGAGAGGGCAGGAAGGGGATGATTCGACCCAAAGCCGCCCGCACGGAACCTTCCGCGCGGGCCTCGGGTAGCAAGCTCAGCCAAAGAAATGCTTGTAGGCTGAGGCAAGCGCCTGGCTGTTCAGGTTGTTGGTCTGGACATAGGCGGCGGTGCGCTTCACCCAGGCTTTCTGCGAGTCGATCACCTTCTTGAAGAACGGCTCCTGGGATTGCGCGGCGATGACCTTGTCCCAGGCATTGAGCTGCGCTTCGAGCACCGAATCGGGCGTCTTGATCACGTTGACGCCGCGCTTCCTGATCTCTTCGAGGTCCTTCGAGTAGCGGTCGTGCGCCATGGCGAACTGGTCGGCCGTCGCCGCGAAGGCCGCATAGCGCAGGATCGATTTGATCTCAGCCGGCAGCGAATTGTACTTCGCCTTGTTGAAGATGATCTCGAACGACTTCGGCCTGCTGGTGATGGCTCTGCACCATGAAGTTCTTCGACACGTCCGGGAAGCCGAGCAGGATGTCGGAGGACGGGTTGTTGAACTCGGCGGCGTCGAGCAGGCCGCGGTCGAGCGCCGGCACGATCTCGCCGCCCGGCAGGATGGTGACCGAGGCGCCCAGTTCCTTGAACAGGTCGGCGGAGAGCCCGACCGTGCGGTACTTGATGTTCTTGAGATCGTCCGGCGACTTCACTTCCCGCTTGAACCAGCCGAGCGGCTGGGTCGGCATCGGGAAGTACAGGAAGCCGACCGTGTTGACCTTGAGGATGTCGTTGACGAGCTCGGTATAGAGCGCCTCGCCGCCCCCGTAATAGAACCAGCCGAGGAAGCCGTGCGCGTCCCAGCCGAACGAGGGCGGAGTGCCGAACAGCGAGAAGGCCTTGTGCT
This sequence comes from uncultured Alphaproteobacteria bacterium, assembly GCA_963777755.1. Lineage (GTDB taxonomy): Bacteria > Pseudomonadota > Alphaproteobacteria > Rhizobiales > Xanthobacteraceae > DATFWC01. Next base: position 353,805 of record CAVZSC010000027.1, on the reverse strand, counting down.
TGCCGTACCAATAGGCGCACACGCCGTGGCCGGCGTCGAGAATGCCGGAATGGACCGCGTCCTGCATCTGGAAGGCCGGCACCACGGCGCCGGCGGCGAGCACCTCCAGCTTGAGCCGGCCGCCGGTCATGTCGTTGACCTTCTTGGCGTAATCGACCGCCATTTCGTGGAAGATGTCCTTGGTCGGCCAGGTCGACTGGTATTTCCAGGTCATGGTCTGCGCATGCGAGACCTGCGGCATGGCGACGGTGGCGCCGGTCGCGCCTGCCGCCAGCAGGAACTTGCGGCGGCTCGTCGATTTCGAGGTGGTTGACCGTACTGACGTCATGAATGGGCCCTCCCTGGCTCCATGATTGTTCTGGCGACCATACCGGCTGGATAACCGCCAAGCCGGTCTGGTATTCCACGGAATGTCATAGTTTGACCGAATGCATTCGACAAGCAGGATTCGCGCAAAACGTGCGACTTTGACGCGCATCCTGCTTGCTTCGTAAATGCCGCTCGGCCGCGCAGGCAGGACTGGATCGCTGCGCGGCCGATGGGCCCGTATTTTGCCAAACCCGTGACCCCGGTGTATTGGCCGTTCGTCGTAGTACGCAGGCGTCGCCGTCCCTCCGGGAGGATGCGGCCGAGATCGTGATCCGCGAGACCGGTCGAGATCCGGCGTTGGCCGGACTCGGTACGCATGCCAGACCATCGTGTTTACCTCGACGATGACGGGAGAGGGCCCTTGACCGGCTTCGCCTCGACGCTCGCCACGATCTGGCGGCTTGCCGCCCCCTATTTCTTTTCCGAGGACCGGCTGGCGGGACGCATCCTGCTCGCCGCGGTGGTGGCGATCGAATTATCGCTGGTCGCGATCAACGTGATGCTCAACCAGTGGAACGCGCGCTTCTTCAACGCCATCCAGGATCGCAACTGGGACAATTTCGTCAGCGAGCTCCTGTTCTTCTGCATGCTCGCGGCGATCTACATCGTGCTCGCCGTGTACCAGCTGTACCTCAATCAATGGCTGCAGATCCGCTGGCGCCGGTGGCTCACGGCAGGCTATCTCGCCCGCTGGCTCGACGGCGCCAATCATTACCGCATGCAGCTGCTCGGCGATGCGGCCGACAATCCGGATCAGCGCATCGCCGAGGACATCAAGCAGTTCATCGACGGCGGGGCGACCGGCATCGGCGTCCTGCCGATCGGCCTCGGTTTGCTGAACGCGGTGGTGACGCTGGCGTCATTCGTCGTCATCCTGTGGAACCTGTCGGCGGCGGCCCCGCTGGCTCTGTTCGGCACGGCCTGGAATATTCCGGGCTACCTGGTATGGGCCGCCCTGTTCTACGCCGCGTTGGGCACGGCATTCACGCACTGGATCGGCCGGCCGCTGATCGGCCTCAATTTCCGCCAGCAGCGCTTCGAGGCCGATTTTCGCTTCAACCTGGTGCGCGTGCGGGAGAATTCCGAGCAGATCGCACTGCTCGACGGCGAGACCGCCGAACGCGGGCGCCTGATGGATCGCTTTGGCGCGGTGGTCGAAAACTGGCTTGCCATCATGTCGCGCACCAAGCAACTGACGTTCTTCACCGCCGGCTATCGACAGGTCTCCACCGTATTCCCCTATATTGTTGTGAGCCCCGCCTATTTCTCCGGCCACATCCAGCTCGGCGGGCTGACGCAGACCGCGTCCGCATTCGACAACGTTCAGCAGTCCCTGTCGTTCTTCATCAACGTCTATCGCCAGCTGGCCGAATGGCGGGCGGTGATCGACCGGCTCGCCGGCTTCGAGGCGGCGATCGTCAACGGCCAGCGGGTCGCGCAGGCGCCGCCCGTCGTTTCGGTCGCCGAGCGGCCCGGCTCGAACACGATCACGATCGAGGCGCTCACGCTCGACCTGCCTACAGGCGCGCCGTTGCTGTCAGCGAGCGACGTCACCCTCGGCGCCCGCGACCAGGTCCTGGTGACCGGGCCTACCGGATCCGGAAAATCGACCCTGTTCCGGGCGATCGCCGGCATCTGGCCGTTCGGCAGCGGCAGCGTGACGGTGCCGTCGGGCGCCCGGCGGATGACACTGCCGCAGCGTCCCTACTTCCCGGTCGGCTCGCTGGAGGCCGCGGTCAGCTATCCGGCCGTGGCGGGAACCTTTGAGAGCGGCCGCATCGCCGAAATTCTGGTGGCCGTCGGACTCCCATCCTATGCGTCGCGGCTGGACGAGCACGGGCATTGGAACCGCATGCTGTCGCTCGGCGAGCAGCAGCGCCTGGCGCTCGCCCGAGCGATCCTGCTGGAGCCCGACTACCTGTTCCTCGACGAAGCGACCGCGTCCCTCGACGAGGCTTCGGAGGAGGCGCTCTATCGGTTGCTCAAGGAGCGCCTGCCGGCGACCGCCATCATATCGATCGGGCACCGCTCCACGCTGTTCGCCTTTCACCGCCGCCGGCTGGTGCTGGAACGCGACGGCGAACGCAGCCGTGTCCGCGAGCAGGATCTGCCGGCCGCTGCGCAGTAGACCGCCGAATGGCAAACGGGCGGCAGCTCTTGGAGCTGCCGCCCGCGAAACCAACCAGTCTTCCGCGAGCCTTACTTGATATTGGAGTTGAGCGTCACGTCGGCCTTGAGGGCGACGATGAACCGGGGTCCGCACCAGTTGGAGCCGAGCCCGCTGCCGTTGATCGGCGTGATGAAAGCGGGGCTGGCGACAGCGGTGTGATCGCCGGTGAGCACGTTGCACTCGGCCTTCGACAGGTCCGAGTCGTAGTAGCGGAAGTCGAGCGTGAATACCTTGTAGGTCAGGCCGACGCCGACGTTCCAGGTGTAGTAGTCGGGCAAAGGCGTGAGCGCGTAGAACAGGTCGGTCGTGTTGAGATAGTACTTCGACAGTTCGCCGGAGACGTACCAGTTGAAACCGTTCGGGAAGGCGGTTCCGGTGTATTTCGCGTTGGTCGACAGATACCAGCCGGTGGCGCCCGTATTCAGCCAGTTCGGGTTGTAGTACACGGCCGTGCCGGTGGCGAAATTGTCGGTCCAGTTGTAGGTGAGCTTGCCGTAGAACTCGATGAAGCTCAGGTCGCTCTTGATCGCGTTGCACAGCGAGTTGAAGGCTGTGAACAGATTGGTGCAGAACGGATTGGGCGTGCCGAAGGGCGCCAGAATGCCCCCGGTAAATCCGGTGAACGTGCGGCCGCCCGGGTAGTAGTAGTACCAGACGCCGAAGTCGAAGGCGAACTTGCCGAAGGTCGGCCGGATGCCGCCGTAGAGGTCGATCTCGGCTGCCGCATTGTTGGGGAACTCGATCGAGTACCCGCCCACGCCGGCGTAGAGCTGCCAGTTCTCGTTGATGGTGTAACGCGGCTCGAAATACCCGGTGACCGACGGCTGATGGTTCGACTGGGTAATGCCGCGGAAATTGTAGTCGCTCAGGAGCGCCACGCCGAACGCGATGTCGAACGGACTGACCGGCGCGGCCACCACCGGTGGCGGAGCCTTGACCGGCATGTCGGCGCCTGCCGCGAGGGCGGTGGAAAGCAGCAAAGCTGCGGTGGTGGAAAGAACCAGTTTCTTCATGGCCGACCCCCTTAATGCCCATGCGGCGCGAATGGAACGGATTACCGTTCTGTGACGCTGAATTGGATATCCAGAGTACCGCTGCGGCAAGGTGAAAGCTTCATCAACTGCCGCCTTTTTGGGCGAACACGGCGCATTAAAAAACGAATATCGATAGCTGTGGCAATTAGGTCACGAAATAGCCCGTAGGGGTCTCCGAGAATGCGCAAAGCGACTGTTCGCCCGCCTGCGAAGCGTATCGCGGGCGCGCGCAGGCGGACGGTCCGATTCGCCGCGGGACAGTCAGGCAGCCTTCTTGCGGTTCGTCTCGAGCCGGGCGTCGACCAGCGCAACGGTGGCGTCGATCACCGGGTTGCGTAGGCCATGCTGCGCCGCGATGGCCTGCACCAGCTTGTCGGCGCGCTCGATGTTGGGCACGCCATTGTTGAGCGCGCGGGCGGCCGAGGAGGGGCGCGTAAGTCCCTGCGCGGCGGCGGCATATTTCTCGAACGGCACGAGATCGTCCGGGTCCGCTCCGAGCTTGACGCACAGGTCGCGCACGAAATTGTACACCGAGCGCGAGGTCTCGACGTCGGCATGCACCGCTTCCTTGATGGTCACCGCGCTGTCCTTGGTCACGCACCGGTAGTTGCCGGTGAGCAGCATCGCCCATTTGGCGAGCGGCACGAAGATCGAGTCGTGGACCTTGAGCTTGACCGGCAATTCGGTCTTGCCGTCGCCGGCGTCGAAGCGGATCGCCTCGATCTCGTCCTGCAATTGGCGAAGGATGGCGGTGTGCTTGTCGGACTCGAACCGCGCCACCTTGAAATTGGTGGGAAGGGTGACCTGCAGCACGTTGACCTTTTCGTCCGGCGGCCGAATCGCCTGCGGGTCCGGGCTGCACAGCGTCATGTAGGCCGGGTCGAAGCCGCTCCACACGGTCGGGTCGGTATAAGCCGCCTTCAGCTTTTCGGTGTCGAGTCCGGGGATCCGCTTGAGGTAGGTGAGCGGCGGCATGTTCATGATCGACATACAGGGCACCCGCGCCTTGGCGACGGCATCCAGGAGCTCGCGCACGCCGGGGGAGCGATATTGCGGCTCCTGCATGGCGAGGCCGACCAGGTCGTAATCCTTCGGGTCAACGTCGCCCGGACCCGCCGCTGCCACCTTGCCCGGCAGCTTGCGTGAATTGATCTCGACCGGGGCGCTACGCCCCTTCACCGGCAAGCGCACCCGGAAGCCTTCGGCATTGATCAGCTCGGCTTCGGCGGGAAGGCACACCAGCATCACCTTGTGTCCGCCGAACAGCAGCTTGGAGGCCAACAGGGAGCCGTAGGAAGCGCCCATGATGAGGATGTTGTGAGTCGCCGGCATAGCGCACCTGCTCCGTCTTGCGAGTGGAAGAGAGTTCCGGCCCAGGGCCGTGTGTCCCGGTCCGGCAATGCTATTGGGCTCGCCATCGCGATGCAATCGGGCGGACAACATAGCGCCCGCACCATCGCACCGCTGACACCGGAGGGTCTCGCGCCGCTGGCGTCTGTTGCCGTTTGGCGGCGGCCGCCACTCGGCGGCTGGCGCCGCGGGCATGTCCGTTTTCGAACGGGACATGCCGCGCGGGTTCGTACCCGGTCAGTCCTTCTTCTCGTCCTTGTTCGAGCTGTCGCTGCCGGAGCCCGGCGGCGAGAACGAGGGCCGCGGAGCAGCCGGCGGCGGCGGCGTATAGGTCGGCGCCGGCCGCGGCGGCGGGGCCGAAGGGCTCGCTACTCCGCCGCCGGTCGGTGTCGGCCGCGGCGCCGAGTAGGTTGTCGACGTCGAGGGAGCAGGCGGGCTGCTGGTCGGTGGCGTGCTCGACACCGGGGGGCGCGGCGGCGGCGGTGGCGTGACCGGGCGTGGCGGCGCGGCTGGCGGTGGCGTGGCCGGGCGTGGTGGCGGCGGTGTGACCGGGCGCGGCGGCGGTGCGACCGGCGGCCGTGCCGCTACCGGAGGCGGCGCTGGGGGCCGTGGCGCAGGCGGCCGTGCCACAGGTGCTGCAGCGGCTGGCTTCGGCGGGGCCGTCTTCTTCGGGGCTGCTCTCTTCGGAGCCGCTTTCTTCGGGGCGGCCTTCTTGGCGGCGCTCTTGCGTGCGGCCTTCTTCGGCGCGGCCTTCTTCTTTGCGGCCTTCTTCTTTGCGGCCTTGCGTCCGACCGCCTTGCGTCCGACCGCCTTGCGAGCCGTCTTGCGGGTAGCCGTCTTGCGCTTCGCAGCCTTCTTGGCGCTGGATTTGCGCTTGGCTTTCTTGCCGCCGCCCAGGGCGGCTGTTGCCCGCTTCATCGCCGCCGTCGCGGCGCGCTTCATTTTCTTCAAGGTGTCGGAGGCACCTTTACTACTCTTGCGCTTTCTGGACTTGGCCATGGTCGTCCTCCTCGTTGCCTCCGCGCCACTATGAACCAATTGCGCGCACAACGAAACACGTGACATTGCCTTGTCGCATAATATTCACATTTGTTGCCGCGTGCCGCGCCGTTTCGGTCGCCGCGCCATGCGCCGAAACCCCAGTTCCATCGCATTTTTTGCAATCGATCAGTGGTCTGCTGCAACGTTAACCCTGCGAGCGGGTCGACCTCGTGCGGACCGCAGCGGCGCTCTCGCTATCGCCCAACCGCGCGGGCTTCGGGCCGCCGCTCGACCAGTCCAGAAGCTCCACCAAATGCACGATCGGGGTCGCGGTTGCCCGGCCGATCTGCACCATGCAGCCGAGATTGCCGGTGGCGATCACGTCGGGCTTGAGCCGGGCGATATTGGCCGCCTTGCGTGCGGCGAGGCGTTCCGCGATCGCCGGCTCGAGCATGTTGTAGGTGCCGGCGGAGCCGCAGCAGAGATGGCCTTCAGGCACGTCCCTGACGATGAAGCCGGCATTCGTCAGAAGCACCTTGGGCGCTTTCGTGACCCGTTGGCCGTGCTGCAGCGAGCAGGCGGCGTGGTAGGCGACCGTCATGTCCTTGGCGGTGCCCGAGGGCAGCGGCAAAGCCCCCAGATACTCGGAGATATCCTTTGCCAGCGAGGAAACTCGCGCTGCCCTTTCGGCGTGACCTGAATGGTTGCGCAGCAGATATCCGTAGTCCTTGACCATGGTTCCGCATCCCGAGGCGGTAATGAGGATCGCGTCCAGGCCCTCTCCTTCGATCTCCCGCGTCCAAGCGTCGACATTGTTGCGCACCTGGGCGAGTGCGCTCTCATCCTTGGCCAGATGGTGAGCGAGTGCGCCACAACAGGCCTCGCCGGGCGCAATCACCACCTCGATCCCATGGCGGGTGAGGAGGCGGATCGCCGCCGCATTGATCGACGCGCCAAGCAGGGGATTGATGCAGCCGTCGAGGAGGGCGACGCGGCCCTTGCGGGAGCCGACCGCACGGAAGACATGTCCGCCGTCGCCCGATGCAGGAATCGCATGCGACACGGGAAGCGAGATCGGCGCCAGACGTATCATCGCGGCCAGCCGGGCGAGCCCCACGCCGGACAGGAGCGGAGCCAGCGGCTTTGTCAGCCGCCCGGCCCGCAACGCCCAGCGCATCAGGCGACGATCGGGGAGCACGCGCGCCAGCAGGGCGCGGAAGGCGCGGTCGGCAAGCGGCCGCCGATAGGTCCGTTCGATATGCGCCCGGGCGTGGTCCACTAGGTGCATGTAGTGGACACCCGACGGGCAGGTGGTCATGCAGGAGAGGCAGGACAGGCAGCGATCGACGTGCTTGACGACCTCCGGGCTCGCCGGCCGGTCGTTCTCCAGCATGTCCTTGATCAGGTAGATGCGCCCGCGCGGGCTGTCGAGCTCGTCGCCCAGAAGCACGTAGGTCGGACAGGTGGCGGTACAAAATCCGCAATGCACGCACGCGCGCAGGATTCGCTCCGACTCGGCGACATCCGGGTCGGCCAGCTGCGCAAGGGTGAATGAGGTCTGCATCACACGCCCGCCCACATGCGCCCGGGGTTGAGCACGCCCTTGGGGTCGAAGCCATCCTTGATTCGCTTGCTCAGGGCTGCGAGCGGGGCGGCTTGCGGCTCGAACACGTCAAGCGTGGCGCGCACCGCCGCAGGGGCGCGAATGAGCGTCGCGTGGCCGCCGCAAGCCTTGACCGCCGTCCGCACCACGGCGGCACCGGCATCCTGCGCGTGTGCGAGATGCGCCCAGATCAATCCGCCGGCCCAGTCGTAGAGCAGCCGCGCATCCGCCGCGGCGGCGATCATGCGGCCGAGCTCGGCTCCCCGCATCGGCGTCGTCGAGATGCGCCACAACGGCCTCTCGTCGTTCTCCGCTTGCGCCGCGAAGGGAATGACGTCGCGTACGCGCTGCCAGAACGTGGCCGAATCCGTCGGCCCCAGCATCATGAGCTCCCCATAGGGCCTCATTGCCGCTTCCAGCATGGTGCGGCGATGCGGAAGGGAGGCGGCCACCCCTTCGATTCGCAAGGCCGTGACGGCGCGTAGACGGGCCGCATGGCCGACCATGCTTTCCGCCGGCCCGGGCGGCAGATGGGCCGCGCCGGAGACGTCGCACGGAGAGCCCATGGCGAGACTCATGGCGGCCACGGCACGCGCATCGTCGAGCCCGAGAATGGCCAGGGTTTCCTCGCTCTCGGGCCGCGGCAGGACCTTGACGGTCACGTCGGTCATGACCGCCAGCGTGCCCCATGAGCCCGCCATCAGTTTGCTGAGATCGTAGCCGGTAACGTTCTTCACCACGCGCCCGCCCGACCGGAACGTCTCGCCACGACCGGACACGGCGGAAAAACCCAGGAAATGGTCGCGCGCGGCGCCCGCCCGGATGCGGCGCGGGCCGGACAGGTTGGCAGCGAGCGCACCGCCGAGCGTGCCCTTGCCGTCGGGGCCGCCCAACACCGGGCCGTAGTCCATTGGCTCGAACGCGAGCATCTGGCCCTTGGCGGCGAGCAGGCCCGTGATCTCGTGCAGCGGCGTGCCGGCCTTGGCGGAGAGGACGAGCTCCTCAGGCTCATAGAGCGTGACGCCGGCAAGGCCTGCGAGGTCGAGCGTCAGGTCGCTCTGTGCCGGCCGGCCGATTCGCCGCTTGGATCCTTGGCCGATGATCTCGAGCGGGATCTCCTTGCCGAGCGCCCATTGCACGGCGTCCTCGACTTCCTTTGCGTCCCGCGGCTTGAGGGTATCGGCCACTGCCTCTCTCCCGATCAGAAGCGCGGGATGTCCGGGAACGGCAACTGCCCGGCGCGCACGTGCAGGCGGCCGAGCTCGGCGCAGCGGTGCAGGGTGGGAAACACCTTGCCGGGATTGAGCAGGCCCTTGTCGTCGAAGGCGCATTTCAGGCGCTGCTGGTGGTCGAGATCGGTCTCGCTGAACATGGCCGGCATCAGGTCGCGCTTCTCCACCCCGACCCCGTGCTCGCCCGTGAGCACGCCGCCGACCTCGACGCACAGCTTGAGGATCTCGGCGCCGAACGCCTCGGTCCGTTCCAACTCGCCGGGCTTGTTGGCATCGTACAGGATAAGGGGATGCAGGTTCCCGTCGCCGGCATGGAACACGTTGGCGACGCGCAACCCGTAGCGTTCCGACATCTCGCGCATGCGCCGAAGCACCAGCGGAAGCTGGGCGCGCGGGATGGTGCCGTCCATGCAGTAATAGTCGGGCGAGATGCGCCCGACGGCGGGAAACGCCGCCTTGCGCCCGGCCCAGAAGGCGAGCCGCTCGTCCTCGGAGCCCGACACCTTGACCACCGAGGCCCGGCAGGCCCGGGCGATCTCGGCGACCCGCCCGATAAGGTGCTCGCATTCGGCCTCGGATCCGTCGATCTCGACGATCAGCAGTGCCTCGACGTCGAGCGGATAGCCGGCCCGCACGAACTCCTCGGCCGCCTGGATGGCCGGGCGGTCCATCATCTCCATCCCGCCCGGAATGATGCCGGCCCCGATGGTGCGGGCGACGCAGTCGCCGGCGTCCTCGGCGGACGGGAATCCCACCAGGAGCGCGCGCGCCGTCTCGGGCTTGCGCAAGATCCGCACCGTCACCTCGGTGACGATGCCGAGCAATCCCTCCGACCCGGTGACGATCCCGAGGAGATCGTAGCCCGCGGAATCGAAATGCTTGCCGCCCAGGCGAATGATTTCGCCGTTCATCAGCACCAGCTCGACGCCCAGCACGTTGTTGGTGGTCAATCCGTACTTGAGGCAATGCACGCCGCCCGAGTTCTCCGCCACGTTGCCGCCGATGGTGCAGGCGATCTGCGAGGAGGGATCGGGAGCGTAGTAGAAGCCGTCCTCAGCCACCGCATTGCTGATAGCGAGATTGGTGACGCCGGGCTCCACCACCGCGACCCGGTTGGCGAAGTCGATCTCGCGGATGCGGTTGAACTTGGCCATGCCGACGAGCACGCCGTCGGCAAGCGGCAGCGCCCCGCCCGACAGCGAGGTGCCGGCGCCGCGTGGCACCACCTTGATGCCCTCCTGATGGCAATAGCGCAGCACCGCCGCGACCTGCTCGGTCGTGTCCGGCAGCACCACCAGCATGGGCACCTGGCGATAGGCGGTGAGCCCGTCGGACTCGTAGACCTTCATCTGGTTTGCGGAGGAAATCACGCCCTCGCCGGGCACGATCGCCCGCAGTGCGACGGCGATCGTGTCGCGCCGCGCGAGCACGCTCCCATCGGGCTCTGGCATTCGCAGACCGGACATGCGTTTCCATCCTGACGGTCGTACACCGGTTGTATATAACTCCCGCCGGCGGCTTAAGGGATATTTTCCGCCGGAACGGTCGAGCCGGGTTGCCCGTTGACACGTGGCTGCGAGCTAGCCATCCACTCTGGCGGCGCCACGGGGCGCTGGTGCCTGCGGCGCCCGGTCTGGGACCGCCGTATTTGCCCATGAGAGGGTCTTCCATCCGGTTCGGTTTGAAAGGAGCGATCATGACCAGATTGTTTGCACTCGTCGCGGCGGTGCTCGCCGCGTCGTCCGCCGACGTGCTTGCCCAGGATGTGTCGGCGGGCGAGCAGTCCTTCCGCAAGTGCCTGCCGTGTCATTCGGTCGGCGAGGACGCCAAGAACAAGGTCGGCCCGCTGCTGAACGGGCTGGACGGGCGCAAATCGGGCACCATCGAAGGCTACAATTATACCGAGGCCAACAAGAATTCGGGCATCACCTGGAGCGAGGCCGCGTTCAAGGAGTACATCACCGACCCGCGGGCCAAGATCCCGGGCACCAAGATGGTCTTCGCGGGCATCAAGAACGACAAGGAAAAGGGCGATCTTTGGGCCTATCTCAACCAGTTCAAGGCCGATGGGGGCAAGAAATAGGCTGGCCCGCGCGCCGGCTGCACGGTCGCGCGCCCGCCGCGCGGGAGTTGCGCGATTGATCTTGCTCAACGCGGGTTCCGCACGATTGGGTGTTCATGCCTGGACCCGCCTTCGTCCGGAAAACCGGTGCCCGTTTGTCCGGAAGATGCTTTAGTCCAGTGTGGCCGGGCGGCTGCTCGGGCGGCCACCACATCAAGGGGGAGAAGAGATGATCAAGGATGTCGTGGTCAACCTGAACGCCAGGGAGCAGCGCAGCGTCGCCGCCGACTATGCGATCTCGCTGGCGGCTGCCCAGGGGGCTCACGTGAGTGGCGTCGCCTTTGCGTTCGAGCCGGTCATTCCCGGAACCCTGATGGGGGGCCTGCCCAGCGAAGCCATCGAGATGGGTCGGGCGGAGAGCCGGAAGGCGGCCGACGACGCGATCGCCCGGTTCGAGCACGCCGCCCAGATGGCAGGGCTGTCATTCGATTCGCGCAAATTGGAATCGACGCTGGTCGGCGCCGCCGATTTGTTCGGCCAGATTGCGCGCCGTTATGACCTCGCCGTCGTCGCCCAGGGCGAGCCCGGCAAGATGGCCGGCGAGGACATGATCATCGAGGCGGCGCTGTTCCAGTCGGGACGGCCGCTCGTCGTGGTGCCCTATATCCAGCGCGTCGGCCACACGGTCGAGCGGGTGCTGGTGGGCTGGGACGGCAGCCGCACCGCGGCGCGGGCGATCGGCGACGCGATGGCGTTCCTGAGCCACGCCAAGAGCGTCGACGTCGTCATCGTGGCGACCGAGCGTGCGCGGCGCGACGAGATCACCGGCGCCGCCATGGGCCGCCACCTCGCGCGCCACGGCATCAAGGTCGACGTGAAGCGCCTGGTGGCCGACGACACCGATGTGGCGAACACGATCCTGTCCTACGCGGCCGACATTTCGGCCGATTTCATGGTGATGGGCGGCTATGGCCATTCGCGCCTGCGCGAGTTCATCCTCGGCGGCGCGACGCGCGGGATTCTCGAATCGATGACGCTCCCGGTGCTGATGTCGCACTGAGGCCTCACCGCTCCCACGGTCCTGGCCGCGCCGGCGGCTCGGGCTCCGCGAGCGGCGAGCGCTCGGGCAGGAACGGCTTTCCTTCGCTGCCTGCCGGCGAGGGCAGGGATGCGGGTGCCGCGTCGCCGCCTTCCGTCGCCTCCGGCTCTGGCGGCGGCTCGATCGCGATCGGGCCCGGGTCGTGGCCGCCGGCGAACCTGATCAACGCCGCGATGCGCGCATCGACCGACGGATGGGTGGCGAACAGATCGACGAAGCCCTCGCGCGGATTGTCCACGCACAATTCCATCACCGCCGAGGTCGCGCCCGTAAGCTCGCCGCGGCCCTCGATCTTGCGCAGCGAGGTGATCATGGCGTCCGGGTTCTTGGTGAGCTCGACCGCGCCCGCGTCGGCGAGGAACTCGCGCCGGCGCGACAGCGCGAAGCGGATCAGGTTGGACAGGAGCCACGCCAGCGCGATCAGCACGACCGCGATGATGATGGCGAAGAAGGCGCCGCCCGAACCCTTGCGCTCGCTGTCGCCGCCGCGGCTGCGCCAGCGGAAGCCGGATTGGAAGAGCATGCGGAAGACCAGCTCGGCGAAGAACGAGATGACGCCGGCGATGATCACGGCGATCACCATCATGCGTACGTCGCCGTTGCGGATATGGGTGAGCTCGTGGCCGAGCACCGCCTCGAGCTCGGCGTCGTCGAGATGGTCGAGCAGCCCCTTCGTGACCGAGATCGCGTACTGCTTGCGATTGAGCCCTGAGGCGAACGCGTTGAGCGCACCGGACTCCACGATCTTGAGCCGCGGCATCGGGATGCCGCGCGAGATGCACAGGTTTTCCAGGAGATTGTACAGGCGCGGCTGTTCCTGACGGGTGACGTCATGTCCGCCGGTGACCGCGTCGATCATCGCCTGGTGGAACTTGTAGGCGATCAGGATCCAGGCCAGCGTTCCGAGCGTGACGAACGGAAGCGCCGCGACGAGGTCGCGCAATGCCGCCCGCAGGAGCCAGTCGAGCGAGGCGTCGCCCGAGAATGCCTCCGCCACCAGCGCCCCCGCATAGGTGAGGACGTAGACCAGAGCGAACAGGCCGCCGAGCAGGAATACCGAGCGGATGCGATTGGCGCGGATATGGGTGTAGAGCCCGTACGCGGCCATGATCGAGGCTTCTTAAAACTTCACCTGCGGCGCCTGCTCGAGCTGCGTGCGCGTCTCGCCGAGATCGAAGAACACCTGCGGCGTGAAGCCGAACGAGGCGGCGAACAGCGCTGCCGGGAACTGCTGGATGCCGGTGTTGTATTCCTGCACGGAGTTGTTGAAGAAGCGCCGCGCCGCCGCGATCTTGTTTTCGATGTCGGACAGCTCACCCTGCAACTGCTGGAAATTCGCGTTGGCCTTGAGGTCCGGATAGGCCTCGGAGAGCGCAAACAGCTGGCGCAACGCCCCGCTCAGCATGTTCTCCGCCTGCGATTGCGCGGCCGGGCCTTGTGCCGAGATCGCCTGGTTGCGCGCCTGCACCACCGCCTCCAGGGTGCCGCGCTCGTGACCGGCATATCCCTTCACGGTCTCGACCAGATTGGGAATGAGGTCGTGACGCTGCTTGAGCTGCACGTCGACGTCGGCGAACGACTGGTTGACCCGCTGCCGCATGGCCACCAGCCCGTTGTAGATCATGATGATCCAGACCACGAGGGCGGCGATGATTCCGAGAACGATCCAGGTCGAAGTCGACATGCGGGGCTCCCCTTATTCGGCTTGGCCTCAAACCCTAAGTCTAGCCGCATTCCGGCGCGAAAAGCGTGGTCGGCGGAGCGCGCGGACAGGTTCACGGGATGGCTTCGCCGCGATAGACCTTCGCGCCGGCAAATGCTAGCGCAGGGCCGGCGCGACCCTGTGTTTCACGCGATCCTGATCGATGAGCGACCTTTCCCTGACAATCCTGCCGGAGACGGCCGACGACGCGCCGGCGATCGAGCGGCTGCACGAGCGCACGTTCGGCCCGGGACGTTATGCCCGCACCGCCTATCGGATCCGCGAGCAGCTCCCGCACCGCCTCGATCTGTCGTTCACGGCGCGCATCGGCACGCTCCTGGTCGGCTCGGTCCGGCTCACCCCCGTCCGCATCGGCGAGACGGCGGCCTTGCTGCTCGGTCCGCTCACCATCGAGCCGCCGTTCCGCGAGCGCGGGATCGGTCGTGCCCTGATCGAGCGCGCCCTCTCCGTTGCGCGCGACCGCGGTCATCGGCTGGTGATGCTGGTGGGTGACGAGCCCTACTACGGCAAATCGGGATTCAAGCAGGTCGCCAGAGGGGTCGTCAGCATGCCGGGCCCGGTCGACCCGGCGCGCCTTCTCGTTGCCGAGCTTGCCGAGAATGCCTTCCGCGGCGTCTCCGGCGCGCTCCGTCCCGACTGGGATTTCGCCTGAGCGCGTGTCTCGGCTCGGTGTTTTGACCGTGCCGCACCCTCCCTATAGGTTCGCGCTTCAGGGCAATCCTGCCCGTGGGGGTGACGATGATGCGAACATTGGCTGCCACTGTCCTCGCCTGCGCTTTGCTTGCCGCACCGCCGGCATCCGCCCAGGTCGTCGACGTCGGTTCGATCAGCTGCAAGGCGTTCCTGGATTTCAACAAGGACATTTCCTTCGCGATCATCATGTGGCTCGACGCCTACTACCGCGACGAAGACGACCCGCCGATCATCGATTTCGACAAGATGGCGCAGAAGGCGGCGCGGCTTGCCACCTACTGCGGGCAGAACCCGAGCCACTCCCTCACCACGGCGGCCGAGCCGATCATGAGCAAGTAGGCACGCGCTCGCTGCCCGCGCGCGTCACGATTTGGCGTTGCGAACGCCTATCATTTCGGGACCGGTGCCGAGTTCGACGCGCAGGTGGCGAATTTCCTTCAGGCTGCGCAGCCGGATGCTGGCACGCTCGTTGCGCTCGATTACGAGCTGAACGGCCCCGACACGATGACGCTGCCCCAGGCCCGCGCGTTCCTGGTCGGCGTCGCCGCGCAGTTCGGTCGCCGTCCGGTGCTCTACAGCGGGTCGCTGATCAAGGAGCAACTGGGCGACGAGGAGGATGCTTTCTTCGGCGCGCACCGCCTGTGGCTCGCCGAATATGGCCCGGTCCCGCAGCCGCAGCGGAGCTGGCGCAGCCCCTGGCTGTGGCAGTATTCCGGCGACGGCATAGGCCCGGATCCCAAGACGGTGCCGGGAATTCCCGGAGCGGGCGGGGCGGTCGATTGCAACTCGTATGACGGCCCGCCCGACCGGCTCGCAGCCGAATGGGCGTCCTGACTAGGCCCGCAGCGGCTCTTCACCAAACTCGTCGCCGCGGTGGCGCCGGCTCCCGAACGGGCCTCCGCGCAAGCCGCGGGTCGGCACGAAGCGGCAGACGTCGTTGAGGAACGACGCCCAGCGATGCGCGCGCGCGAGCTCGCGGTCGAGCGCTGCCAGCGTACGGGCGAGGCCCGGGTCGTCATCGTTGATCCATACGCGCAGCACCCGCGCATAGTAGACCGCCAGGCCCTGGGCGCGAATGAGCCCGCGCGGACCCGCCGCGTCGATGTCGGCGGCGGTGAGCATCCACTGCTGCGAGCGCACCGCAAGGCCGTTGAGCGCGCAAGCCAGGCCTGGATTGCCGCTGGCCGAACGCATCAGCGAGCGGATCGCCGCGCGATGCGGGCTGAGAATCTCGAGCCGGCGCATCAGCACGTCGAACAGCCGCTCGCGCGGCGGCTCTTCGGCCATGTCGGCGTCACCTCCCTCCAGCACCTTGCGATCGGTCTCTTTCGTCTGTGCGGCCAGGATCCACAGGGTCGAGCTGAACTCGCTGCGGCATTCGGCGAGCGACAGGCCGCAGCGCGCGGCGATCTCGCGAAAGCCGATCTCCTCGAACCGCTTCTCGGCGAGGATCGCCATGAAGGCCTCGATGATCTTTTCGCGGTTGGTCTTGGTTGGTGCCGGCAACTGCGGCTTCTCGCCTGCGGGCCTCTTGGCCATGGCGCATCTCCGGGGTTCTGGTTCTTTCGAGCGAAGTCTAGGCCTGATAGGGAGCCCGTTCAAAGGCGGCGATAGGCCGCAAAGGCCGGATCAGCCGGCGAGCTCGCGCGAACGCCGCGTCGCCGCTGCGACGGCCTCGCGCATGAGGCGGTCGAGCCCTTCCTCCGACATCAGCACGCCAAGCGCCGCCGCCGTGGTGCCGCCGGGCGACGTCACGTTCTGCCGCAACGTCGCCGGATCGAGCGGCGACTGGTGCAGGAGCTCGCCCGAGCCCGCGACGGTGGCGCGGGCCAGCCGTGCCGCCAGATCGGGCGGCAACCCGGCGGCGGCGCCCGCCTTGGCCAGGCTCTCGGCCAACAGGAACACGTAGGCCGGGCCCGAGCCCGACAACGCGGTCACCGGGTCGAGCAGCGCCTCGTCCTCCACCCACTCGACGCTTCCGGTCGCCGCCAGCAGCCGGTGGGCGAGATCGCGTTGCGCCGGCGCGACCTGCGGGTTCGGTACCGCGACCGTGATGCCGCGGCCGATGGCCGCCGGGGTGTTTGGCATCGAGCGCACGATTGCGCTCCCCGGCGGCAGCGTCTCGGTCAGGAAGGCGAGCGTCGTCCCCGCCATGATCGACAGGACTACGGTCGAGCCGCCGACGATCGGCGCGACCAGGGGCATGACCTCGGCGGCGTTCTGCGGCTTCACCGCGAGCACCACGGCATCCGGCTCGCGCACAACGTTCATGGCCGGGTTGAGCTGGAGCCCCCGGTCGGCCAGCGCCGCGATCTCACGCGACGGCAGCGGTTCGATCACCGCGACGTGCTTGAGATCGAGGCCGAGCCGCAGCCAGCCCTCCAGCAGGGCGCTGCCCATCTTGCCGGCCCCGACCAGCACCAGGCTGCCGGCGAGATTTCCGAGCGAGAGGTCGCTGCTGACTGCAGTCGTGGACATGGGCGCCCGGTCGTTTCGGGGCGTGCGGAAACTGCGCCCGCCCCTGCCGCTATCGCCATAGCCATAGCAGAAATCAGCCCGGTTGCGCGATACCTTATAGGCCTTGGGCTACGCCTCGCCGAGGGTGTCGAACACAGCCGCGTCCATGGCCTCGCGCGCCCCGGTGCCCGCCCACACCACGAACTGGAACGCTTGGTAATAGCGCTCGCAGGCGTCGATCGCGGCATCCAGCAGCACCTCGCATTGCCGTCCCGAGGCCTCCACGCCGCCGGCGAGCACCAGGGCGTGGCGGAACATCACCACGCCGTCCTGGCTCCACAGGTCGAAATGGCCGACCCACATCTGCTCGTTCACCTGGCTGATCAGCGCCAGCACCTCGGCGCGCCGCCGCTCCGGTACCTTGAGGTCGAACGCGCAGGCGAGGTGCAGCGCCTCGATGTCGTCCATCCAGGTGAAGGCGACCTGGTAGCCGGTCCATCGGCCGGTGACGGAGATCGTGATCTCGTCGTCGCCGGCCCGCTCGAAGCTCCACTCGTTGAGCGCAGCCACGCGTTCGACCACGTCGACCGGGTTCAACTGACGCTCGCCGGTGTATTCGATGAGGGACATGCCGCCTCCGCGTCGGGGGAGCAGGAAGGATCGGGACGAAAATCTGAACCGTTCAGGCAACTCGCACCGGACGACCGGTGGCCGGACCCGGCCGAATCACCAGCGCAATCGACTATACCCGCTTCGGCCCGCTGGGCCAAAACGGCAAAATCGGATTCATCAAGGATTCACAGATACTTGAGATGGGCCGCGTGGGGGACTCGGCAGAACCGAAATTCCTGAATCAATCGAACAGGCTAGACACCGATTCCTCGGCCGCGGTCCGCCCGATCGCCTCGCCGATCAGGGTGGCGATCGACAGCACCCGGATGTTGCGGGCGACCCGGACCGCTTCGGTCGGCTGGATCGAATCGGTGATCACCAGCTCCTTGAGGTGGGACGCGGTGATGCGGGCCACGGCGCCGCCCGACAGGACCCCGTGGCTGATATAGGCGGAGACCGCGGTCGCGCCCTTCTCGAGGAGCGCCTCGGCGGCGTTGATCAGGGTGCCGCCCGAATCGACGATGTCGTCGACGAGGATGCAGGTATAGCCCTCGACGTCGCCGATCACGTTCATCACTTCCGACTCGTTGGCCCGCTCGCGCCGCTTGTCGATGATGGCGAGCGGGGCCTCGATGCGCTTGGCGAGGCCGCGCGCGCGCACCACGCCGCCCACGTCGGGTGAGACCACCATCACCTTCTTGAGGTCGAAGCGCTCCTTGATGTCGCGCACCATCACCGGCGAGGCGAAGAGGTTGTCGGTCGGAATGTCGAAGAAGCCCTGGATCTGGCCGGCATGGAGATCGACGGTCATGACGCGGTCGGCGCCCGCCTGGGTGATCATGTTGGCGACCAGCTTGGCGGAGATCGGGGTTCGCGAGCCGGACTTCCGATCCTGCCGGGCATAACCGAAATACGGCACGACGGCGGTGATCCGCCGCGACGAGGCGCGCCGCAGCGCGTCGATGATGATGAGCAACTCCATGAGGTGGTCGTTCGCCGGGTAGGACGTCGACTGGAGCACGAACACGTCGGCGCCGCGCACGTTTTCCAGGATCTCGACGAAGATCTCCATGTCGGCGAAGCGGCGCACCACCGCCTTGGCGAGCGGGGTCGCAAGGTACGCCCCGATGGCTTCCGACAGCGCCGGGTTGGAGTTGCCGGCGACGAGCCTCAGTGAGCCATTGTTCCGTGCCATCGCCGTCCTCTGCCTTCGAAGGCGCGGTGGTGATAACAAGGCGGCGACAGGGCGGCAACCAGCGTCGCTCGTTGTCCTTAAGGATTTTGCCGCGAATTTCAGGGCCGCGCGTCGGCCAGTGCCACAGCCGCCGCCAGGGCTGACGCACCGGCACCCTCTCCGGCCGCCGCCACCGCCAAGTCGTCGGCGGGTTGCGGGCCTGAAGGCGGTCGGTCGCTCCCCGGCGCGTTGAGGAAGGCGGCCAAACGATCGATGCTCTGGCGCGCGATCTTGCGCAGCATCGCGTCGTCGGCTGCCGCCCATGCGTCCGGGTTGCGGCGGGAGCCTGGCTCTTCGCCGACGATGCGAAGCATGCGCCGCTTGTCCGCGTCGTAGATGTCCCACACCCAACCGATGTTGGTGCGGCGGCCTTCGACCGAGGCCGCGAGGTAGCCGCGGATGCGGTAATGCGGCCGCGCCTCGCGGGAAATCACGCTCACCTGGCGGGCCACGGCCTCGGCAGCCAGATTCTCGACCAGCTTCTGGAATACCGGCTGGGGCGGCCCGTCGATCGACTCGAACGCTACCGTGGCACCGCGATTGGCGACGAGCGAGGGGCCCGGCAGCCCATCAGCGGCGCAGGCGGCGAGGCCGAGGGCGATGAGCGGCAGGGCGAGCAGGCGCCTTGCGAATACAATTCTACCGCCAGCCACGGATTTGGCCGCCGCACGCCGCATCGACACCTCCGGGCCGGACGCGCTTGCTTGTCATGGGCCCTGGGGCCCGCGTCGCCGGCTCGGTGCAGGCGTAATGCCGTCGTGCGGCCGGGTCCAGGCCTTGACAAACGCGCACAACGTGCGGACGCAAGTAGCCCGGGCTATCCGTCCAGCGCGATCGCGTTGATATGGCGGCCGTAGTCGGGCTCGGCGCGGTGAGTGGCGCGGCGATAGCTGAAGAAGCGCGGGTCGGCGTACGTGCAGACGTCGAGATCCTCGATCGCCGCGACGCCGGCGCGCGTGAGGCGGGCCGCGACGTAGCCGGCGAGGTCGAACATGGCGTGACCGGGGCGCGCCGCCGCGGCGAAGAAGGCCTCGCTCGCCGGATCCTCCGCGCGGAAGCGGGCGACGAACTCCGGCCCGACCTCGTAGCTCGGCTGGCGGATCATCGGACCGATCGCCGCCGTCATGCGCGCGCGGGCACCGCCGAGCCGTTCCATGGCGGCAATGGTCGCCTCGAGCACGCCGGTGAGCGCCCCCTTCCAGCCCGCATGCGCCGCGCCGATCACCCGGGCGGCCGGATCGGCGAGCAGCACCGGCCCGCAGTCGGCGGTGGAGACGCCGATGGCGAGACGCGGCACGCGTGTGACGATGGCATCGGCGCGCGGGCGCGCCTCGCTGCCCCACGGCTCCTCGGCGACGATCACGTCGGGTGAATGGATCTGATACGCGGTCACGAAGCGATCGGGAGGGACACCGAGTCGCGCTGCCATGCGGGCGCGGTTTTCCGCCACATTGGCAGGCGCATCGTCCGATCCCTGGCCGCCATTCAGGCTGGCATAGAGGCCGCCCGACACGCCGCCTTCGCGGGTGAAGAACGCGTGGCGAACGCCGGGGAGGGTGGAGAGATTGGAAGCCTGCAGCATGTCCGCCTCGGAGTCTCGTGTGGTTCCCGCAATGGCGGATCGGGCGGGGGCGAGTCAAATCCTGGTTTCGCCGCGCCAGCGCATGCGCACAGCCGAACCGACTGCTGCCCACCGCCTTGATAAGGAGCCGCTATGGCGTAATTTCATCGCACCCTCTGCTTCGTTCTTTACGTGCCAGGCACGCGGGACTAGCATCGCCACACAGGCAATCTGCTGAGCCTGCTTGAGCTGCCATTGAACGGGACCCGCCGAAGTCTCCGTCTGGGCGAACGGGCAGCCGCGATGCCGTCGGCAAGCATTAGGATCTTTCTGCACTGAGCGCCTTCAGGCCGGTGCAATCAACATTCTGAACAGCAGCATCTGCGCGCCGCGCATGGGCGCGCGGACCATTTGCATTCACGGGAGGACGCGATGAAGACACGCTACACCGTGGCATTGTCGATGCTTGCAGGTGCCGCCCTCGGTGCCGGAGCGCTGCAGGGCCTGCACGCGCAGGCCACGCCGCCCATCTACTATGTGGCGGAAATCGATGTGACGAACGTGGACGCCTACACCAAGGAATATGCACCCAAGGCGCAGGCGCTCATCAAGGCGCATGGCGGACGCATCCTGGCGGCGGGACAGAAAGTCACATCGATCGAAGGAGAACCGCCGAAGCAGCGCGTCGCGATCCAGGCCTGGGACAGCATGGAGAAGATTCAGGCCTGGCGCAGCTCGGCGGAATACAAGGAGCTGCGCAAGATCGGCGACCTCTATGCGAAATTCCGCGCCTTCACGATCGAGGGGCTGGCACAGCCGTCCAATATTTGACGCGGCGCGCCGCGATCGGGCCGCCTTCATGCGCGGCCTCTTCGCAATCCTCTCCCGCGCACCGTCGGTGCGCGGGCCCTTGCCGTATCGCGAGTATCACGAGGGAGAACGACAATGAATCGACGTATCATCCTCAGTTTGTCTGCGCTCGTGGTGTTCACCTTGCTGCCGGTGAGTGCGCTCGGCCAGCAGAAATCGCTGAAGGAGCAGCTCGTCGGCACCTGGACGCTCGTCTCGTGGGAACAACAGCGCCCGGATGGCAGCAAGTTCCAGCGTTTCGGTGCCAATCCGAAGGGCGTCAACGTCTTCGACGCGAATGGTCGCTTTTCCATCATCTTCCTGCATGCCGACCTGCCGAAGATCGCGTCCAGCAATCCGTCGACGCCGACGCCGGAGGAGCAGAAGGCTATGGTCGGGCGATCGATCGCCTATTATGGGACCTATACGGTCGATGAAGGGACCAAGGTGGTCAGCCTGAATGTCGAAGGAAGCTCGTTTCCCAACCAGATCGGCGCCGACAATCGCCGCACCATCGTGGCGCTCACCGGCGACGAGCTGAAATACCAGAACACGGCTCCCCTGACGGGTGGCCAGATCCACTACGGGTTCAGGCGCGCCGCGCCCGCCACGAACTGAGCGAGCGGACACGCGATCGACGCTCGGTCGGCCCCGCCCGGCTGCGGCCGGGGCGGGGCTGTATTGGCGCAATCATTCCACTGTCTGATAGCCGCGGATGACCGGCTCCGAGCCGAACCCCCAGTAGTTGCGCAGCGTCTCCGCCCCCCACACCTTCGGCCGCTGCGGCCGATCCTGGTGCCAGGGACGCGGGTCGAAATAGCCGAGCAACTCGTCCTTCATCTGGTCCATCTCGGTGAAGAACTCGACCCGCAACTTGTCGGCATTGCGGTGATAGATCGCGATGTTGTGGCCGATGATGTGGCGCCCAGGTCCCCACACCAGGCGGATGTCGTTCCCGGCGAGCCATTCGCAGGCGCGCTGAATCTCCGCCCAGTCCTTCACCTCGAACGCGATGTGATGCAGCTGCGGCGTCTCGTCGACCACGAAATTGACCGAGTGATGATCGGGGCCGCAGCGCAGGAAGGCGAAGGTGTCGTCGCGCCAGTCGGAGACGCGGAAGCCGAGCACGTCGGTATAGAACCGCACGATTGCCTGCACGTCGCGGACCCGATAGGCGACGTGGCCGAGCTTGAGCGGCGCGATGCCGGCGGGCCGAGGGTCCTCGTCGGCGAAGACGTGCTCGGCGAAGATCTCGAGCTCGGTGCCCTTGGGATCGGTGAACGCGATGGCTTCGGCGACGCCGGGAGAAATGCCGCTGCGTCGCTCGGCCCTGATGCCCTGCTCGGCAAGCGCACGGGCCACGGCGGTGAGATCGCTGCCCGGCGCGATCTGAAACGACAGCCGCTTGAGCGCATTGGGGTCGCCGTGCTCGAGCGCGATCGCTTCCAGGCCCTGCCGGGTCGCCAGGAATGCGCGGTGCCCCTCGCGCGCCACGACGGTGAGGCCGACGATCTCGCAAAAGTACGCGATGGCCCGCTCGAGATCGGGGGTCGTAAGCGTCGCGTGGCCTAGTCTGCGCACCTGGATCATTGATCCCATCTCTATTCCGGTTGGGCGGCGATTTCTACGGTGCCCCGAGGCTTTTCACCCGCTCGACCAGAGGCCGCGGCGTCGCATAGATGCGAGCCACGATGGCCTGCACTTCGTCGCCGTCGGTCGGCGCGATCTCAGCCTGCATCCGGGCAGCATCGGCCAGAAATTCCGGGTCGCTCATGGTGGCAGCGAAGGCGGCGCGCAGCAGCCGCGCGCGCTCGGGTGGCAGGCCGGGCGGCGCCGCGAACGGGCGCGCCATCGCGGCCGGGCCGATGAGGAGCGCGATCATCCGCCGATCGTCCTCGCTCGCCAGGAGATCGAACAGCCAGGGTAAGGCGGGCAGCTCGCGGCTGCGCTCGAGCCCTGCCTGGAACAAGAAGCGTATCCTTCCCTCGCGCAGCCATTCGGGCTTCGCGGTCTTGATCGCCGACAGGCTGACATAGCGCCCGTCGGCCTCGCCGCGCTCGATCGCCAGGAACGTCTCTTGCGTCCCCGGATAGCCGCTCACCAGCTTGAATTTCGTGCCCATGACATGGTTGAGCACCGGCGGCACCGTGTTGGTCTCGGAGCCGGCGCCGGTGCCGGCGAGCACCATGGTGTGCGCCTTCGCATCCTCGATCGTCTTGAACCGCGAGGCTCCCCACGCCAGGCACACGCCGGTGTCGCGGGACATGGCACCGATCCAGGTGAACTGGCTCATGTCGTAGCCGGGATTGCGCGCACCGATCAGCGGCTCGAGCACCGGGCCGCCCGAGAAGGTCGCGAGCGCGGTGCCGTCGCGCGGAGCCACCCTGGCGAGGTAGTCCGCCGCGCGCACGCCGCCCGCCCCCGGCATGACCTGCACCGTGACGGCCGGATGGCCCGCGATGTGGCGCCCGAGATGGCGCGCCAGCAGGCGGCCATGCAGGTCGATGCCCCCGCCGGCGGTGCCGGCCACGTAGATGACGATGGGCCGATCGATGCGGTCGACCGGCTGTGCGGGAGCGATGGACGCGACGCACGATGCGGCGAGCGCTGCGATCCATGCGCCATGCTGGCACTGGCCTCGACATGGGCTGCGCATGTACCCATCATATCTACGTGTCAAAGATGATCCAGCCTCGCCATGTCCTGGCGGATCGCCTTGGGATGACGCCGTGCCGCTGACCGCCGTCACGATCAAGGGATATCGCTCGATCCGCAGCCTGACGCTGCCGATCGAGGCCTGCTCGGTCTATGTGGGGCCGAACGGCGTCGGCAAGACCAACCTCTACCGGGCGCTCGGGCTCTTACGCTGCGCGGCCGACGGCATGATTACGCGTGCCATCGCCGAGGAGGGCGGCATCGAATCGGTGATGTGGGCCGGCGTGCGGCGCCGCCACGAGCCGGCCCGATTGGTTCTCAAAGCGCACTTCGACGAGATGGAATACGGCGTGGAGGTCGGCTTGCCGCATTCGTACGAGGTCGAGATTGGGCTGCGCAAGCCCGCCGAAGCCGCCTTCACGCTCGAGCCGTTGATCAAGGAGGAGAGCCTCACGATCCGCCAGGGGCGGCGCGACGTCGTGATGATGGAACGCAAGGGGCCCCTGGTGATGCTGCGCAACGAAGGCGGAACGCGTGAAACGCACCGCGGTGCGGTCCTCGCGTCGGAGACGGCGCTCGCCGCATTTCGCGACGGCGCCCGCTATCCCGAGCTCGAGCTCGTTCGCCGCGAGCTCCTCGACTGGCGCCTCTATCACGACTTCCGCACCGATCCCGGCTCGCCCGTGCGCCAGCCGTGCGCCGCGATCACGACGCCCACGTTGTCGGCGGACGGCCGCGACCTTGCCGCGGTCCTGGCGACGCTGTTCGTGATCCGAGAGGACACCGAAGACCTTGCGAGTGCGATCGACGATGCCTTTCCGGGCGCCAAGCTGCTTGCCGGCGAAGAGGGAAGCTTTTGCCGGTTCAGCCTCGAGTTTCCCGACATGCCGCGTCCGTTCGGGCCGCACGAGCTGTCCGACGGGACGCTGAAATATCTCTGCCTGCTCGGCGCCCTCATGGGTTATCGGCTGCCCTCGCTGATCGCGTTGAACGAGCCCGAGGCGAGCCTGCATCCCTCATTGCTGCCGCCGCTCGCGCGGCTCATCGGCAGCGCGGCGCGCAACACGCGCGTCTGGATCGTTACCAACTCCGAGGCGCTGGCCGATGCACTGGAAACGGAGACCGGCCAACACGCCCGGCGCGTCACCAAATCGAACGGGGCTACCGCGATCGCCGGAATGAACCAATGGGGGCAATCCGCGGCGGACGCGGAGGAGGATGAAGAGACGGATCGCTGAGCGCGCGCCCTTTGTCTCGCCTCCCGCACGATCGGACACCGGCCCTCGCGTTGATCGTACGAAGCTGTAGAATGAGCGAGTTGGCATCGTTTCCGGTTTTGCCGTCGAGTGTCCGAATGAATGACCCCACGCCTTCGACGATTCCGATCCGCGGCTGCAACATGGTCGTGCGGCGCCGCGGTGCCGGCCGGCCGCTGCTGACGCTGCACGGCGCGAGCGATTCGGGCCTGTGGTTGCCCAGCATGACGGAGCTGGCCGCGCGGCACGACGTGATCGTGCCCGAGCATCCGGGCTTCGGGGCGTCCGATACGCCCGACTGGCTCGACACCATCGCGGACCTCGCCAATTTCTATCTCGATGTCCTCGATGCGCTCGATCTCGCCCAGGTCGACCTGGTCGGCTGCGATCTCGGCGGCTGGATCGCCGCCGAGCTTGCGGTGCGCAACCCGCGCCGGCTCAATTCGCTCACCCTGGTGGGTGCTCCCGGCATCCTGGTGAAGGAGGTCGAGCCGATCGACCCGTTCCTGCGCACCGACGAGCAGCGCATCCGCGACCTGTTCCACGACCCGGCGCGCGCCGAGGCGATGCTGCAGGAGCTCCGGCGCCCGGAGCTGGAGGATATCGGCCTGAAGAACCAGACCATGACGGCGCGGCTGACCTGGCAGCCGCGCGGCTATGACCCGCATCTCGCCAAGTGGCTGCACCGGATCGGCCTGCCGACCTTGCTGGTGTGGGGCCAGAATGATCGCCTCTATCCGCCCGCCTACGCCCATGCGTGGCAGCGCCTGATCCCCGGCGCCAAGGTCGTCCTCATTCCAGACTGCGGGCACACGCCCCATGTGGAGCAGCCGCAGGCGTTCGTCGCCGCGCTCGAAGGTTTCCTCGCCGCCAAGAGGGTCGCCGCATGAAGGTCTTCAACTTCCACCTGATGCCGTATCGCCACGCCGACCTCGATGCGATCGAGCAGAACGCCTCGGCCTGGGTCACCTATTCGAACCGCGACTACGACCCCGAGAAGGGCGCCGGGCTCTATCACGAATATCTCGACCAGATGGAATTCGCCGACCGCCTCGGCTTTGACGGCGTCTGCCTCAACGAGCATCACCAGACCGCCTACGGCCTGATGCCGACGCCCGGGGTGCTGGCGGGAGCGCTCGCGCGCAGCGTCAAACGCGCCAGGCTCGCGATCCTCGGCCGCGCCCTGCCGCTCCTCAACAATCCGCTGATGGTGGCCGAGGAATACGCGATGCTCGACAACCTGACGCGCGGCCGCTTCATCGCCGGCTTCGTGCGCGGCATCGGCGCCGAGTACCACGCCATGGGAATCAATCCGGCGCATTCGCAGGATCGCTTCGCCGAGGCGCACGACCTGATCGTGCGGGCCTGGAGCGAGCCCGGGCCGTTCCGCTACATCGGCAAGCACTACCATTTCAACTACGTGAACGTCTGGCCGCGGCCGTACCAGACGCCGCACCCGCCGATCTGGATTCCCTCGCAAGGCTCCGGCAGCACCATCCGCTGGGCGGCGCAGATGCGCTACACCTATTGCCAGACCCTGAGCCCCATCGCCGTGGTGGCGCGCTTTTTCCAGATGTATCGGGACGAGGCCGAGAAGGCCGGCTACCAGGCCTCGCCCGACCAGCTCGCCTGGTCGAACACCATCTACGTGGCGGAGACCGACGAGAAGGCGATGCGCGAGGCGCGGCCGCACCTCGAGGCGCTCGCCAACCGCTTCCTCAAGATGCCGACCGAGATGCTGCTGCCGCCCGGCTATAGCAACATCGATTCGATCAAGCGGATCCGCGCCGCCAAGATCACCGGCAAGCCGCAGACGATCGAGGACCTGGTGAAGAACGGCGTCGTCATCGTCGGGAGCCCGAACACGGTGCGCGAGAAGCTTGCCGACTACCAGGACCTCGCCGGCTTCAACACGTCGCTCACCAAGACTCAGTTCGGCACCATGCCGGACGACATGACGCGCGCCAACATGACGGCGATCGCCGAGGAGATCCTGCCGGCGTTCCGCGATCGCCTCCCGCAGGGCCGCCGGCAGGCCGCGGCGGAGTGAGCCAGGCGCGCGCGCATCGGGGAGGGAGGACCATGCGTTTTACGCGGCGACACGTCCTGCGGTTCGCAACGTTCGCTGCCGCATCCTTCACGATGCCCCGCATCGCCCTGGCGCAAAGCTATCCGTCGCGTCCCATTCGCTGGGTCGTTCCCTATCCGGCCGGCGGCACCACCGATCTCGTCGCCCGGCTGCTCGGCCAGTGGCTCGCCGAGCGGCTCGGCCAGCCGGTGGTGATCGAGAACAAGCCCGGCGGCGGCACCAACATCGGCGTGCAGGCGGTGGTCAACGCGGCGCCCGATGGGCACACGCTCCTGTTCACCGTGGCCACCAACGCCATCAATCCCTCGCTCTACAAGTCGCTTCCGTTCGACTTCCAGCGCGACATCGCGCCGGTGGCGGGGCTCGCCGAGCTGCCGCTGGTGATGGTGGCGAACCCGGGCATCCCGGCCAAGACCGTCGCCGAGCTGATCGCCCATGCGAAGGCCAACCCGGGCAGGATCAATATCGCCTCGTTCGGCGCGCGCACCATCAGCCACCTGGCGATCGAGCTCATCAAGGCGTCGACCGGCGTCGACGTCGTGCACGTGCCCTATCCGGGCGGCGCCGCGATGATGGCCGATCTGATCCCCGGCCGGATCCAGGCCGGGATCGACGCCCTGCCGAACTCGCTGCCGCACATCAGGTCGGGAGCGGTGCGGGCGCTCGCGATCCTGCCGCCCGCCCGCATCGCCGTGCTGCCGGACGTGCCGACCATCGGCGAGACCCTGCCCGGCCTCGAGGCCAGCACCTGGTCGGGCGTCGGCGTGCCTGCCGGCACGCCGGGCGATATCATCGAGCGGCTCAATCGCGAGATCAACGCGGGGCTCGCCGATTCCGGCATCATGGCGCGCTTCGCCGGCGTGGGCGCCGTGCCGCTCCGTTCCACGCCCGCTGAATTGCGCGCCCGCATCGCCGCTGACGTGGAGAAATGGGCCAAGGTGGTCCGGCTCGCCGGCATCCAGCCGGATTGAGCCGGAACACTGTCCGGCATCGATTCGCAAGATCGCCCGGCGATCGCAAGATCGCCCGGCGGGCGGGGCGGCGAGACATGAGGCCTCAGGCCTCGCCCCGACGATCTCCGAAGAGTGCCTGACGTCTCACGCGTCGTCTGACGCACCTTCCGCAACGGGTTCCCCTGATCCGGTTGTCATGCAGCGTCCACCCTCGAGCCGTCGCCTGCGGACCCGCGGCTTTCCCGCTTCGATGCCGAGGCTTATTACTTCGCTCCGTGGAGGGGTCTGTTGCCGACTGGCCCATTTATTTCACCCCGCCAGTGCGATTGACTAAGCATCATGTCGGCGCTCATGGACGTCGCCCTGTCGCAAGACCCGCGCCTCATGAGCGTGACCCGAAAAAGGGCCTCCGTCTGACCTGATCGGGGTGCCTGCCGAAGAGCGCGGGACTGAAGGGGGAGCCCCCAATGGTGGCAACCGACAACCTATTCGCAGCGTCGATCCCAAAGATCTACGACCAATTCCTGGTTCCACTCATCTTCGAATCGTATGCGCTCGACCTCGCCAAGCGGCTGGCCAGAAGCAGCCCACGGAAGATTCTGGAGACGGCCGCAGGCACCGGCGTGTTGACCCGAGCGATCGCTTCGCAGCTTCCTGCAGACGCACGCATCGTAGCAACCGATCTCAATCAACCAATGCTGAATCATGCTGCGGCAGGGCAGGCGCACGATGAACGAATTACTTGGCAACAGGCCGATGCGTTGGCGCTCCCCTTTGAGGATCAAAGCTTCGATGCCGTGGCGTGTCAGTTCGGCGTGATGTTTTTTCCGGACAAGGCGAGGGCCTACAAGGAGGCTGGCCGCATGCTGACGCCGGGCGGTCGCTTCTTCTTCAACGTATGGGATCGCATTTCGGAAAACGAATTTGCTGATGTTGTTACCGAAGCGCTGGCGGTATTCTTTCCGCATGATCCGCCACGTTTCCTGGCCCGCACCCCGCATGGCTACCATGATGTCGCAAGAATCCGCAGCGAACTGGATACTGCTGGATTTGCGGAGATTTCCATTGAGGCCGTGGATGGGAGAAGCAGGGCCCCTTCGCCGCTTGCCCCCGCCATTGCCTACTGCCAGGGAACTCCGCTGAGGAACGAAATCGAGGCGCGCGATCCATCACGCCTGGAGGAGGCGACGAAACACGCGGCTGGGCTTATAGCGCAGCGATTTGGCCGGGTTACCGTCGAAGGCCGCATCCGAGCATTCGTGATCACGGCGATTCGCTGACGCGAGTTGCCGATGCCGCTGTGTTCCGCTTGGATCAGGAGCGGAAGTCTGGTGCTCGGCGAACCAATGTCCGCAATGTGCCAGGAGCAGACACCTCACTCGATCACGTCGTCGGCGCGGGCGATCAACGTGGGCGACACTTCGAGGCCGAGCGCCTTGGCGGTCTTGAGGTTGATCGCCAGCTCGAATTTGGTTGGCGCCTGCACCGGCAGGTCGGCCCGCTTCTTGCCTTTCAGGATGCGATCAACGTAACTGGCGGCGCGGCGGTACAGGCGAGCCCTGCATGTGCTCGGCAAACCTGAATGACCACGATATTGATGACTGATTGAACAAAAGTGGCAGCAATGCCAAAAAATACAACGACAAGAGGCAATCAGGGATTTGCGAGCCATTGAGGCGCTTCCCCGCGTCGCGTACACTTTTCCTCGCTGCGACAGGCCATTGCGACGCGCTATCGAGCATTGGCTGCGGCAGGGGCAACAAATGCCGGCGGACTCCGGTACGGCTGTGGAACCCGAGCTTGCGCAGGCGCGGCGCGAGCTGAGCGAAGCATTGGCGCGGCAGGCAGCGACCGACGAGGTGCTTCGCGTCATCGCCAGTTCGCCCGCCGAGCTCGCGACGGTGTTCGACACCATCCTGGCGAAGGCCACGCAGATCTGCGAAGCGCAATTCGGCTACCTGTTCCGCTTTCGCGATGGCTTGCTGCACCCGGCTGCATTACATGGCGTGCCGCCGGCGCTTTCCGAGCACATCCTGCAGCGCGGCGCATTTCAGCCGTTCGCCGGAAGCACGCTTGATCGCATGTTGCGAACGAAAGCGACGGTGTTCGTCCGCGACCTCGCGCTTGAGGACGTGAAGATTGCATCGGCCAGGCTTGCGGGTGCCCGCTCGTACCTCGCGGTCCCGATGCTCACGGACAGCGATCTGGTCGGAGCGATCATGATCTACCGTACCGAAGTCCGGCCGTTCAGCGACAAGCAGGTCGAGCTGGTCAAGAGCTTCGCGAGCCAGGCCGTCATCGCCATCGAGAACACCCGCCTGCTCAACGAGCTGCGTCAGCGCACCGACGATCTCTCGGAGGCGCTGGAGCAGCAGACGGCGATCTCCGACGTGCTGCGTGTGATCTCGAGCTCTCCGGGCGCGCTGGAGCCGGTGTTCCGGGCCATGCTGGAAAACGCCATCCGGCTGTGCGGAGCCGAGTTCGGAACCATCAACCTCTATGATGGTGACCGCTTTGTGATTGCCGCCGACTACAACGTGCCGACCGCATTTACGACGATCAGGCGGCGGGGAGGGCCGTTCCATCCGCACCCGAAATCCGCGCACGCTCTCATTGTTCGGACCAAGGAGGTCGTCCACATCGAAGACCTCAGCGTCACGCCACCCTATCGCGAAGGCGATCCGGCGGTGATCGCGATGGTCGACCTGGCCGGGGCGCGCACGATCGTACTTGTCCCCATGCTCAAAGAGGGCAATCTGGTCGGCACGATGACGATCTTCCGCCAGGAGGTGCGCCCATTCACCGAGAAGCAGGTCGAACTGGTCGACAATTTTGCCAAGCAGGCGGTGATCGCCATCGAGAACACGCGTCTGCTCAACGAGCTGCGCAAGGCTCTGGAGCAGCAGACCGCAACGTCGGAGGTGCTGCGGGTCATCTCCAGCTCGCCCGGCGATCTTAATCCGGTGTTCCAGGTCATGTTGGAGAACGCCACGCGGATTTGCGAGGCGGAGCTGGGCGTGCTGTTTTTGTGGGAGGGTCAAGGTCAATATCGGGTGGCGGCGCTGCATGGCGCATCGGCCCAATTGGCGCAGGAGCGCCGGCCGGGCACGATTGTCCGCCCGCCGCCTTCGACAGGGATCGGCCGTGTCGCCTCGACCAGACAAGTGGTTCACGTCCCCGATGTCAGCATCGATAAAAACTACGTTGATCCCCCGCCGGGTTATTCGCCTGCGGGAATTGTCATTCACGCGGGCGCACGGACTGAACTCGCTGTGCCTATGCTTAAGGATGACGATCTACTTGGCACCATCGTCATCTATCGAACGGAGGTCCGTCCGTTCGCCGACAAGCAGATCGAGCTGGTCAGTACGTTCGCCGATCAGGCGGTGATTGCGATGGTGAACGCGCGGCTGCTGAACGAGCTGCGCGAATCTCTGCAGCAGCAGACCGCCACCGCCGACCTGCTCCAAGTCATCAGCCGCTCGGCCTTCGATCTGCGGCCGGTCCTGGAGACCATCGCGGAGAGCGCAGTGCGGCTCTGCGAATCCCGGCTTGCATTCATCTACCGCTTCGACGGCAACGTGCTGCGCATGGTGGCGGACTACAACACGCCTGCCGAGTTCAGGCAGTGGATGGCGGATCATCCGATCAGGGTCGGCCGCGACAGCGCAACCGGCCGCGCCGCGCTGGAGCGCCGTACGGTCCATATCCACGATGTGCAGGCCGACCACGAATATTCCTTCGGAGCAAAGAACGTTGAGCCGTTCCGGACCGTACTGACGGTCCCGATGCTCAAGGGAGATGAATTGCTCGGCGTCATTCTGACTTACCGGTTGGAGGTCAAGCCGTACACGCCTACGCAGATTGCGCTGGTCGAGACCTTTGCAGACCAGGCGGTCATCGCGATCGAGAACGTGCGGCTGTTCAATGACGTTCAAGCGCGCACGCGCGAGCTTACGCAGTCGGTCCAGGAGCTGCGTGCCCTCGGCGAGGTCAGCCAGGTGGTCAACTCCACGCTCGACCTGCCGACCGTCCTCGACACCATCGTCGCCAAGGCGACGCAGCTGTCCGGCACCGAGGCCGGAGTCATGTACGAGTTCGACGAGGCCAATCAGGAGTTCAAGCTGCGCGCGACCTACGGAATGACGGCGGACATGATCGCCGTGATCAACGAGCACCACGCCGATTTCTCCGCAGCCGTCCGCGCAGCGACGCAACGGCGCGAGCCCGAACAGGTCGCCGATCTGCAACCGTCTTCGCCGGCAAACGAGCTGGTCATGCGCCTGGGCTATCGCGCCCGGCTGGTGGTACCTCTGCTCGCAGCCGATCGGATCGTTGGAGCCCTGGTGGTCCGCCGCAAGGCGCCCGGCGAGTTCCCGAAAAACACGATCGAGCTCCTGCAGACCTTTGCGGCGCAGTCGGTCCTCGCGATCCAGAACGCCCGGCTGTTCAGCGAGATCGAGGAGAAGAGCCGCCAGCTGGCGGAAGCGAGCCAGCACAAGTCGCAGTTCCTCGCCAGCATGAGCCACGAGCTGCGCACACCCCTCAACGCCATCATCGGCCTGACCGAGATGATGGTCGCCAACGCGGGGAAGTTCGGCACCGACAAGGCGCAGGAGCCGCTGCGCCGGGTGAATGCCGCCGGCACGCATCTGCTCGGCCTGATCAACGAGGTGCTCGACCTCTCGAAGATCGAGGCCGGAAAGCTTGAACTGGCCTCCGAGCCGGTGAACCTGGCCCGGCTGATCGACGAAGTGATCGGCACCGCCGGACAGCTCGCCGAGAAGAACAAGAACCGCCTCGTGGTGGACAGCGCGGACGATCTCGCGCCGCTCAACGCCGATCCCATGCGGCTTAAGCAAATCCTGCTCAATCTGTTGAGCAATGCCTGCAAGTTCACCAACGACGGCGAGATCGCGCTACGCGTGCGCCAGGTGGCGGACGGCCGCGACTGGATCGATGTGGCAGTCGCGGACACCGGCATCGGCCTCACCGCCGAGCAGCAGGCGAAGCTGTTTCAGGATTTCACCCAGGCCGACTCCTTGACCGCGCGGCGCTACGGCGGCACCGGGCTCGGCCTTGCCCTCTCGCGCAAGCTCGCGCGCATGATGGGGGGTGACGTGACGGTGACGAGCGAGCCAGGCAAGGGCTCTGTCTTCACCGTGCGCCTGCCGGGGAATGCGGCTCACTGAAGCTCACCGTGACCGACACCATGGGCGAGCGCAAAGCGCCATCGCGACGAGAACGACGGCTCAGTGCCTCCGCAGCCAGGACCACTGACAACTCCCGGGTGGTTCCTGAACTGAACGATGCGCGCTGCGCGTCGTTCCCTGGCTCGGCCGACCAAATCCGTCCCTCCTCGACCGCGTGGCAGGCGACCAATGCTTCCATGCGATACCAGGAGCCGTGGGCGGTTGAATATCACGTGTCTCGCGCTGCGGTGAGTTGACGTCGTCCTGTGGCACGTCAGCACCTTTCCCGAGGGCCGTTGCCTCGGCAGATCCGAGCACCCCGGCTGGCCTTGCTTGCAAAATCGGCTACGGTTGAGATGATGGCGTGAACGACAGGCCGAAGGCGGGACGAGCGGCGATCGTTGCTCCCGTTCCGAGCCTTCCCCGTTCTGAGCGATCGTGCAATGACCCGCACACCGGCCACCGGCATCTACGCCGCGCTTGCCATGCTGTGTCTGGCGCTTGCGAGCGGTGGATCGGCTTATGCGCAGGCAGCGGCCGACAATGCGGCCGGTTCAATCAATCTCGACGCCCGTGGTGGGATCGCTTTCGGTGCCCCGGCCCGCACGCCACCCGCGCAAGACCGTCCGGACAGCCCGGTGGAGTTCAGCTTCCGCGCCGGCCTGGCAACCGACTACATCTACCGCGGCACAACGCTTTCCGCTCATCAGCCGGCGGTTGGCGCGGCGGTCGAGGTAGCGCTTGGCATGTTGTACGGCGGCGGCAGCATTGCCAGCGTCAAGCTCCCGAGCCAGCCGGTCGGCGAAATCGCGATGAGCGGCGGCATCCGCCCGAAGCTGGGGGACGTGCAATTCGACCTTGGCGCGACCTATTTTTCATATCCCGGTGAGACGCCGCCGGTCGGCGTGACCGCCGGCATCAATTACTGGGAAGCCATCGCCCGCGCCGATACCAAGGTCGGTGAGCTGCTGCGCGTCGCCGGCGGCGTCGCCTATTCGCCGAACGTCTCCAACACAGGTGCCTGGAGCAAGTATGCCGCTTTCGGCCTGGGTCTCGACCTGCCGAGCAATGTGGTGCCGCAGGACCTCGGCGTGTCGGTGACCGGAGGCGCGGGCTACTCCTGGTTCGGTCATCAATCGGCAGCGCTGGGCGGCTTTCCGTTGCCCGCCTATCTCAACTGGAACGCGGGCGTGACCTTCACGTACAAGAGCCTCAACCTCGACCTGCGCTACCACGACACCAATCTTTCGAAGGAAAATTGTTTCGTCTTCACTGGCGATCCCAATGCCACGCCCGGCGGCCGCCCCAACCCAATCACCAACCCTGACGGCCTGGTCTCGCAGTGGTGCAATGCCACGTTCGTCGCGAAGTACTGGTTTGCATTCAATTAGCCGGGCGGCTCGCCCGAACCGCAGTTGCCAAGACCGGGGGCGCTCGTGCCCCGAACCCGAAGTTCGCATGAGAGGTGCCCCAAGTGCGTGCGAACTCCGGAACCGGGACACTCGCTATTGTTCATGTCTTCTGTTTGGGCGCTCGTAGGATCATGAACAATGGCTGATGCAGGAACGTCGGCGACATGGCGTGATCGCATCCTCGATCCGATGGACAGGATTTCGGAGGTGCTGTTCGGCCTGATCATGGTGCTCACCTTTACCTGCACGCTAGGCGTTGCGACCGCAACCCAAATCGAAGTTCGGACCATGCTCATTGGCGCCCTCGGGTGCAATTTGGCCTGGGGCATCATCGACGGCGCCGTATACCTGTTGGCTCGCCTCAACGAACGTGGCCGCGCAATCGTAAACTGGCGAGCGGTCCGCGATGCGGCGGATGTCGGCGCGGCGCAACGGATCGTCGCACATGCACTACCTCCGCTGGTGGCGTCGGTTCTGGAGCCTGCGCAACTCGAATTGATACGGCAGAGGTTGCATCAGTTACCCGAACCGGCACGACCTCGTCTGACAAAAGACGACTGGCTCGGGGCGGTCGGGATTTGCTTGCTCAGCTTCCTGTCCACCTTTCCCGTCGTCATTCCATTCCTGCTCCTCGGAGAAGCGAGGCTCGCGCTGCGAGTATCGAATGCAGTGGCGATTGCGATGCTGTTTCTGTGCGGGTTCCTTCTCGGGCGTTACGCCGGGTTTCGGCCGGTGGCGATGGGTCTCTTGGTCGTCGCGCTCGGTAGTGCGCTGGTCGGGGTCGCGATAGCGCTCGGTGGATAGATCGTGGACGGTTGAAAGGCTGACGATGGCGGTCCTGAGCGAGAACATGGAGTGGTGGCGTCCGCGCCATGTCCTCCTCAAGGCCATGCGGCCGCGCTGCCTGGCAGCGCAATAAGCTCTCGCCTGTTCACTCGATCACCTCGTCGGCACGGGCGAGCAGGGTGGGCGGGATTTCGAGGCCGAGCGCCATAGCAACCATATGATTCTAGTGTGGCTTTGGATTTGACGTTCCTATGAAAGGGTCGCCGAAATGCTGATAGGAACGTCAAATCCGCCACACTAGTCATCGAGTGGCATTTCCAGGGGCGCATTTCTGATCCGGTCCGCGACCTCCAACGAGACAAGGCGCGCAATCAGCACAGTCGTGAACAACTGGCCGAGCAGTGCCTCCAGCATCACCAGCGATCGGGCGAAGGCGTGCACCGGCGTGATATCGCTCAAGCCCAATGAGCTGAGTGTTATCATCGAGAGATAGAAGAAGCGCCAGCCTGTCCAGCTTGAGGCAGTTGGCTCCTGCCCCATGACAAAGGCGCCGGACAAAAACCGCTCGGTCAGGGCGAACAGGAACGCGAATTGAATCGCGAATAGAAGATACACCACGACCGCACCGATGATGCGGTTCAGCGTGACGCGTCCCGGCCCCAGGACGCGGCTCAAGAGCACTCCGCAGAGCGCCAGCAAGAACAATTGTGCCGCTACCTCGTTCAGGATGGCGGCCGTATCCGAGGGCCATACGAGCATCGTCGTCTGCAATGCGAAGACGATGCCGCCGAGAGTCAGTACCACCGGGACAAATCGACCGGGGGCGCCGAGGACGTACAGGCCGGTCAGCGAGAGGACCAGGAACACCATGCCGAGCAGCGGCCGCATCAGCAGGCCGACGTCGACCAGTGGCCAGGCGACGAACACCAGAACAAACAGCACCGCGGCCAAATATGGCAGCGCCGACTCGCCACGCGGGACACGCTGCAAAGCAACCGCGATCAACCTGACCATGGCTTCTCTCCTGTCCAAGACCTCAAGGAGGCGGGGTCCACGGGTGATCATGGCACCCGAACGCCCAGGGCATAATCCCCTTGGTACAGGTTCGCGGCCGCTTACACGTCCGCAGTAGCGCCGTCTCCTCACAGGACCCGTGCATGGAAATGACCCGTACTCCGGCGGCGTGACGAGGCCTGCGGCCCTGGACCGGACGGACCCTTTTCATTGAGTTGCAGTATCCGCTACTTTACTTCAGCGAAGCACGCGGGAGCCTCTACACATGCGGCGCCGTGAATTACTCACCGCGGCCGGCATTTTGGCATTGCTTGCTCTGTTCGTTTTGGTCGACGCAAGTACATTGTTGCGTGCGGAGGAATCCGAAAAAAGAACGTGGCGGCTCACGGTCGAGGCGGACCAACCGAGGCTGGACTACGGAACGAATAATGAGGAAGACACCACGATTGCATTCTTCTGCAAGGCCGGCCGGGGCCTCGTCGAGGTAGACATCAGCGAGACCGGCAAAGGAGTGAAGCCCGGTCGATCCATGATAGCGTCGCTGACGGCCGGGCGCACGATGTCGAAGGTGCGTGGAAAAACATTGTCGAACGAGGACGCCGGCACTCCGAGCTTTCACGGCACGCAGCCGGCCAACGATCCGCTTTTTGCAGCGCTGTCAAAGGAGCGGATTCTTGTTTTCGTGGTAGGGCCGTCGCGCCAACAGGTACCGCTTCGAGACATTGGCAACAAGGCCGATCGGTTCAGTCGTTTGTGTCAGAAGCGGTGAGACTTTGTGCGAAGGATGCACCGGCCGCCAAAGCGGTGGGTTTGGCTGCTGGTCCTTGGGCCGGACCTGAAATGTTCTGAATCAGCCGCAGACAAGCCGACGTCTGCTCAGGGTCGCCGACAGACCCGAAGGCTCTCCCGCCGGCTGGTCTGCTTCGTGCCACCAGCCGGCATTGGCCGCGAGCCAAGCCTTTCGCTAAGACCGCTCTGCAATGAAGACCGGAATTCGCCGGGCGGTGCGCTCCTGGTATTCCGCGTAAGGTGGAAACGCTGCGACTGCGAGCTGCCAGAGCCGAGATCGTTCCGCCGCGTCCTCGACCTCGCGCACCCGCATCGGTCGCACCACCGTCTCATCACGGATTTCAACATCCGGATTGGCGCGCAGATTGTGCACCCAAGCGGGATCCGTTGGTGCCCCGCCCTGCGACCCGACAAGGACGTAGCTGTCGCCATCCTTGACGCGCATCAGTGGGGACTTGCGGATTGCACCGGTCTTCTTGCCGATATGGGTGACGATGATCACCGGCAGCCCTGTGTCGCGCAGGGTGGTGCCTTCGGCTCCACCACTGCCTTCGTAGAGCTCGACTTGCTCGCGCACCCAGTCTCGCGGACTGGGAACATACTTTGCCATGGGATCCTACCTCCATAGAAGCGAGGCTAATCGACGTTCACAACCGATTCCAGCACCTGAGCGAGTTCTCTCAGACGCGCCTGCGATACGGGCTCATCCGGAGTTGTGTATAGGCGGCCTGAATCGTTCTGAATCGGGCAGGAGGTCCGCTCTGGGTCACAAACTCAGTCGCAGCGGCATGCCTGCGTCTGCCCCTCCACCTCCAATGTATGGGTACCGGGGGGCTTGTATCAAGCCCCGGGCCGTACCGCACAATCGCCGGCCAAACGCCAGAACTTGCGGAACGGGAGGCACGAAATGCGTGTGTTGTTGTCGACGTATGGGTCGCGCGGGGACGTCGAACCGATGGGGGACTCGCGGTGCAGCCGGGGGCACTCGGCGCGGAGGTGCGGGTGTGCGCGCCGCCGGACTTCGCGGAGCTGCTGGCCGGTGTCGGCGTGCCGCTGGTGCCAATCGGCCAGCCGGTGCGCCCGCCGGTGACCAAGGCGACGCCGCCGTCGGCGGCGGACCTGCCCCCGCGCGCGGCCGAGTTGGTCACTGCCCAGTTCGGCACCGTCGCCGCGGCGGCCGAGGACTGTGATGCGCCGGTCGCGACCGGCGTGATGCCGACCGGAGCGTGGCGATGACCGAGCATGCAGTGGTGATCGCCGGAGGAGGTCCGACAGGGCTGATGTTGGCGGGCGAGCTGGCGTTGGCGGGCGTCGACGTCGCCATTGTCGAGCAGCGCGCCAGCCAGGACCTCGTCGGCTCGCGCGCAGGCGGTCTGCACTCACGCACGATCGAGGTCCTCGATCAGCGCGGAATCGCCGATCGGTTCCTCTCGCAGGGACAGGTGTTTCAGGTCGTGCACTTCCACGTCCCTCTCGACATCAGCGACTTTCCCACCCGGCACAACTACGTGCTCGGGCTGTGGCAGAACCACATCGAGCGCATCCTGGCCGGCTGGGTCGGCGAGCTGGCGGTGCCGATCTATCGCGGACGTGAAGCGACGGGTTTCACGCAGGACGGCACCGGCGTCGACGTCGTGCTCTCCGACGGTCAGTCGCTCCGGGCGGAGTATCTCGTCGGGTGCGACGGCGGCCGCAGCCTGATCCGCAAGGCAGCCGGTATCGAGTTCCCCGGGTGGGATCCGACGACGAGCTGGCTGATCGCCGAAGTCGAGATGGCCGAGGAGCCGAAGTGGGGTTTCACGAGGATGCGCTCGGCAGCCATGCCATCGGTCGGCTGGAGAATGGCGGACAGGCGCGGATCGTCCTGACCGAACGGCAGATCGGATCCGCCAACGAGCCCACGTTGCATGACATCAGCGAGGGGCTCATCGCCGTCTACGGGACCGACTTTCGTGTCCACAGTCCCACCTGGATCTCCCGGTTCACCGACATGACGCGTCAGGCTGCCGCTTACCGCGACCGACGCGTCCTGCTGGCCGGCGACGCCGCGCACGTGCATCCCCCGGTGGGTGGACAGGGCCTCAACATCGGCGTGCAGGACGCGGTCAATCTGGGATGGAAGCTGGCCCAGGTGGTCAAGCGGACATCGCCGGAAAGCCTCCTCGATACCTATCACGCCGAGCGCCACCCGGTCGCTGCGCGCGCGCTGCGCAACACGATGGCGCAGATCGCGCTTCGCCGCCCCGACGACCGCACCAAGGCTCTGGGCGACACCGTTTCCGAGCTCCTCGGCATGGACGAGCCTCGCCGACGGTTAGCCGCGGAGATGTCCGGTCTGGGCGTTCATTACGACCTTGGGCCGGGACACCCGCTGCTCGGACGCCGCATGCCCGATCTCGACCTGGTCATCGCCAACGGCCCGCTGCGGGTCTTCACCCTGCTGCACGATGCCCGGCCGGTGCTCCTCAACCTCGGCGAGCCCGGCGGCCTCGACATCACGCCATGGACGGATCGGGTTCAGGTTGTCGAGGCCAATTACGTGGGTACGTGGGAGCTTCCGGCACTCGGGACGGTCACTGCTCCCACCGCCGTGTTGATTCGGCCCGACGGATATGTGGCCTGGGTGGGAGACCTGACCCGGCTGGGGCTCGCTGACGCGCTAGCCACCTGGTTCGGACCGCCTGCTGCGGCGTAGCGCACCGCTTCCAAGATCATTCTGTTGGGGGTCTTAGACGGCATCGACATGAGCGTTCGCGGGGCCCCTCATGGACCTTACTCTTCCACATGGACGCAGTTGATCGGTCGGACGGTGGCGGTTGCTCGCTCAAGTTCAGAAGCCTCGGCGAGAAAGGCACAACGCCTCCGCGGCTACCGGCGCAGACTGGCCGATCGTTCCGCACAAGTACGAGTGCCGTATCAGCTCCGCCAAGCAAAACCCCGCCTTGTGGGCGAGGTCTGGAAAGCGCGATGCGTGAGGGAGCCTTGCGGCTTCGGACAAATCCTTACGCCGGGATTCGTGCCTCGTCGTCGGAGGGCTCGCGCAGCACGTAGCCGCGGCCCCACACCGTCTCGATGTAGTTCTTGCCATTCGAGGCGTTGGCGAGCTTCTTGCGCAGCTTGCACATGAAGACGTCGATGATCTTCAGGTCCGGCTCGTCCATGCCGCCGTAGAGATGGTTGAGGAACATCTCCTTGGTGAGCGTCGTGCCCTTGCGCAGGGAGAGGAGCTCCAGCATCTGGTACTCCTTGCCCGTCAGGTGCTCCCGGGCGCCCTTCACCTCGACCGTCTTGGTGTCGAGGTTGACGATCAGGTCGCCGGTCTGGATGACCGACTGGACGTGTCCCTTGCAGCGGCGCACGATGGCGTGGATGCGCGCCACCAGCTCGTCCTTGTGGAACGGCTTGGTCATGTAGTCGTCGGCGCCGAAGCCGAGACCCTTGACCTTGTCCTCGATGTCCGCGAGTTCCGACAGGATCAGGATCGGCGTTTTGACCTTGGAAACCCGCAGCGAGCGCAGGACTTCGAACCCCGACATATCCGGCAGGTTGAGATCGAGCAGGATAATGTCGTAATCGTAGAGTTTCCCGAGGTCGACGCCATCTTCGCCGAGATCGGTCGTGTAGACGTTGAAGCTCTCTGATTTGAGCATCAACTCGATGGATTGCGCCGTTGCGCCGTCGTCCTCGATCAGCAATACGCGCATACAAATTCCCTTCCTCGCCGCTTCGGGCTCGGCGCATGTTCTGCCACCGAAGGCCGCGTGCAGCCGGTATATGTGGTGTATCCAGCCCGACCTCTATGTTCGATCGTGCCAATGTGTTGCGGGCGTCTGCCGGCCGTGACGTCCGCGATGTTCGTGATCCGCTATCTTCGTGGGTGAGGCTGGATACAAACATGTGGCGGGAAATCGAATCTTTCGCGCCAGGTCGGCCCAGGGCAACAAATGGGAACGTTTAGGCTCGCGCTAGCTGTGAAGTGTCAGGACGTTCTTCCTGGTGAAGCCGAGACGGCTGATTGGCGTATTCTTATCAAGGCTAGCATGAGGCCTATGCCAGTTGTAGCGGTGCAGCCAGAGAGGCAGCGCGCCACGCCTCTGATCTGAATGCTCGAAAGCCGTGGCATAGGCCCATTCTCGGAGCGCGGTCTGGATGAAGCGTTCGGCCTTGCCGTTGGTCTGTGGCGTGTATGGCTTGGTCCTGAGGTGCTTGATGCCGAGCTGAGCGCAGGCACGTGCGAAGGCCATTGAGCGATAGCAGCTGCCGTTGTCCGTCATGACGCGATCGACGGTGACGCCAAGGCGCGCAAAGTAGGCGACGGCGTTAAGGAGAAAGGCAACGGCGCTTTCCTTCCTCTCGTCGGGGAAGATCTCAGCGGTGGCCACGCGGGAATGATCGTCGATGGCGACATGAGCGAACTCCCAACCCACCCCCCGTGTGGCATTCGGCTGCCTTTTATCGCCTGTGATGCGGTGACCTACTGCATTGAACCGGCCCAGCTTTTTGATGTCCAGGTGGACGATCTCGCCGGGGCTGGCACGCTCGTAACGGGGGCGGGGCTTCTGAGGCTCAAGAGCGGACAGCAAGCTCAGGCCGCAGCGCTTGAGAATGCGCGAGACGGTGGACGGGGAGATGCCGATCTGACTTGCGATATGCGCTTGGATGTAGCGCTGGCGGCGTAAGCCTTCAACGGCAGCACATGTG
This sequence comes from uncultured Alphaproteobacteria bacterium, assembly GCA_963777755.1. GTDB lineage: Bacteria > Pseudomonadota > Alphaproteobacteria > Rhizobiales > Xanthobacteraceae > DATFWC01. The sequence continues at coordinate 311,929 of CAVZSC010000027.1, read as the reverse complement.
GCGGGCGGGGTTCGGCTGGGCGATGAAAGGGGCCTTGAGGATCGGTCGTTGAGACCATCCCTCCCTTCGGCATGGAAACGATCGACCCACTTGCTGACTGTCTTCGATGTGGTGTTGTACTGGCGGGCGGCGGCGGCTCTGGTCAGCCCGCCATGCACCACCGCCAGAACCATCCCCTCTCGACCTTTCGGCGTCAGGCGAGCATTCTTGTGGGTGTCCATTCGGTCCTCCGCGAATTGCTGGTGTTTGGCGACTTCAGCGTTCCCGGTTCAGATCGAATGGACAACCTCCTGACAGTTCACAGCTAGCACGTTGCCGACCTGTCGGTGAGTCCACCGGCCACCGCGGGCGGTCTTGACGCCGCGACGGCGCAGACTGGCCGATCCTTCACGTATTGCTCCGCGGCCTGCGCCGCCCCCGCGTGTGCCGTCGTGACCCGCGGGCGGTCAGAATAATTTCACGGAAGCCAGGCGGCTGATCGTGTTCGGATCACGGATCACAGCGCCCCAGAACAGCGCGATGTTGGTGGCTGACCTTGGGGAAGGGTCTGATCATCCGACAGTTGACGGTGTTGGGCGATGTGCGGGGACCTATACGGCGCGCCCTGGGCGTGCGCCCCTTTTGAAAACGCCACAACTGGCAGATGTCAGCCAGACATTGGCGCGAAGGGACAAGACTTCGAGGTGGATGCAGCGCAAGAACCCGCTGCGTGCGGCCTTGGTGGCAGACCACGGATACGGCTCGCGTTGTGCAGACATGGAGAATGTATGTCATCCGGAAACGCAATGCTGGACGGCATCCTGTGGGGCGGCTCGCAGTGGCCGTCGTCGAACATCACCTACTACTTTGCCCACCAAAATGAATTCAGCGGCTTCGACAGCAACTGGAGCAGCGTGGGGCAGAACGCGTATCGCGCGGCGCTGCAGTCCTGGGCTAACGTTGCCAACATCACCTTCACCGAAGTCTCAAGCCCCGGCAGCGCGACCTTCATCGAGCATTCGGTGTCCGGCGCCTACTTCGGCTACACGTTCTTCGGTTCGCATTATACCCCCGGCACTCCCGCGCCGGCCCACGGCCATTATGCCTACGACGCTCCCGGATGGGACTACAACGACCCGAACGGCGGCTTGCGGGTCGGCGGCCTTGCCTTCCCCACGCTTGTGCACGAGCTCGGCCACGGCCTGGGCTTGGCGCACCCCCACGACGACATGGGCCCCTCGACCATCTGGCCGGGGGTCACCAGCCCGTGGGACTCCTATGGCACCAACAACCTCAACCAGGGCATCTTCACCGTCATGTCCTACAATTACGGGTGGGACCAGGTGCAGGATCCGATCGGCAACAGGTTAACCACGTACGGATACGTCGGTGGCCCGATGGCGTTCGACATCGCGGCGATCCAGTATCTCTACGGCGCCAACATGTCGTATCACACCGGCGCCGACACCTACACGCTGCCCGACGTCAACGCGCCCGGCACCTACTGGACCTCCATCTGGGATGCCGGCGGCATCGATCAGATCGTCTATGGCGGCACCCGTAACGTCATCATCGACCTGCACGCCGCCACCATCGACAACTCGCCGACCGGCGGCGGGATTCCGTCGTCCGCCAACGAGATCTACGGCGGCTTCACCATCGCCCGGAACGTCGTCATCGAGAACGGCAGCGGCGGCAGCGGCGCCGATTCCCTCTTCGGTAACAACGTCGCCAACTTCCTGTCGGGAAACGGAGGCTCCGACGTGATCACCGGGGCTTTCGGCAACGACTCCCTGGTGGGCGGGTTCGGCGCCGATACCCTGCTCGGCAATCAGGACAACGACGTTGTCATCGGCAACCAGGACGACGACATCGTCGTGGGTGGACAGGGTGACGACCTGGTCGTCGGCGGCCAGGGCCTCGACTTCGTGTTCGGTAACGAAGGCAACGATTTCGTCTTCGGCAACGAATCCAACGACACGATCATTGCCGGACAGGGCGCAGACACCGTCTTTGCGGGTCAAGGGGACGACAGTATTCTCGGAAGCGAAGGCAATGACTCCATGTTCGGCAACGAGGGCGCCGACCGCTTCGCTTTTGCGACCGGCTCCGGAGCCGACGTCATCGGCGACTTCAACGGTGCCGCCGGGGACCGCCTTTCGCTGGCAGGACAAGGCTATTCGCTCGGCAGCTCAGGCGACGGCGATGCCCTCCTGTTACTGAGCGGCGGCGGCACGATCGAGCTCAACGGCATCGCGCCGGCGGGGTTCCAGCCGGGCTTTCTGGTGTAGGGCCGCGGAACGCTCAGCGCATCCCCGGTGCCGGTGGGTGCCCCCCTGTTCCCAGGGTAGGCTCCCTAAACACCGCGGGTTCTTGCCTGGCGCACCCGCGCGGACACACCGGCTGCCTTACATTATCGCGTTGGTTACGGGACTGCACCTCGCGCGCGAAGTCTGCTTCTACTGGCCCAGCCCTGCGGCACGATGCTGGGCGCAGCGTCCTGCTCCCTGGCCTTCTGGTAGAAGTCCTCGGCCATTTCGACGAGGCGAGAGGCGACCCTTTCCTCGGAAACTTGAGCCAGTTGCAGACAGACGCCGGCTTGACGACGAAAATACTCACCAGAGGCCACATTACCCTCCCTGGTACGCTACTGCACAAGTCAACAAGCATTGAAGAAAACCGGGCGAATTTTAGACGTGCGTGGGGCCGCTTTCGGGAAACAAAGCGGCGGCCACCGCCTCGCGCGCCCGCTGAGCGCGAGGTCGGGCACGGCTTCCAGCAGCATGCGCGTGTAGGGATGCCGCGGCGTGACGAACAGCGCCTTGGCGTCGGCGATCTCCACCAGCCGCCCGAGATACATGATGCCGATACGGCTCGCCATGTGACGCACCACGGCGAGGTTGTGACTGATGAACAGGTACGTGAGGCCGAGGCGGTCCTGCAGGTCGCGCATGAGGTTGAGCGTCTGCGCCTGCACCGACACGTCGAGGGCGGACGTCGGCTCGTCGCAGACGATGAACTCCGGCCGCGACCCCGGCAAACCCTGAGGCCACTTTCAGGTGAATGCCTAATGGCACCGGATGGCCTCCCGGACGACAATGGACGTACGAGCGGCTCCCATGGCCCCACACGGTATCGTCGTCAGGGGTCGCAGCAGCGCGCGCGACACGCGCCGCGCCGAAGCGTCGGAGACGCAGGACGGACTGGTGGTGACTGCAAGCCTCAAGGAGTCCCTGACGCGCGTCGCTTTGCAGGCGGGTGGCGAAGCGGCAAGAACCGTTCGCAACGTCAGTCAGACGGTTGCCGCGCAGGTCGGCGGCGCGGCCAGCGGCGCGGCCGAGGCCGGCTCCGACCTTGCCGCGGCAGCCAGGGAACACGCCAAGACCTTCGCGTCCGAGCTCGAGGGCATGGCGCGGCGCAATCCATTGGGCACGCTGGCGGGCGCGCTGCTCGTCGGCGTCGTCATCGGGATGATGGCAAGGGGCCGCAGCTGATGTTCGCTCGGCTGCTGGGCGCGGTCCGCGCCGACGTCGATCGGCAAATCGGCTGGGCCAGGGATGCGATCAGGCGCCAGACCCGCCACACCGCGCTGACCGGGGCTCTCGCGGGCGCGGCTGCGCTTGCCGCGCTGGGCGCCACCGTCGTCGGCCTGGTCGCGCTGCCTTCCTGGTTTGCCCTGCGATATGGTCCGTTCATCGCCCATGGCGTGGTCGGCGGAAGCTTGCTGCTGCTTGCCTTGATCCTGTTCACGTTGGCCCTTGTACGCCGCCGTCCGAAGATCGCCCCGCCGCCCCGGCTGCAAAGTGCGCAACCCGCGACTCTCATCGGGACGCTGCGACAAGGCGGCTACGATGAAGTCATCTCGATTGGCGAGCAAGCTTTCAAGGTGGCGACCTCCACTCTGCGTGGCGGCAATCGAACCGCATTGTTCGGCACGCTTGCACTTGCAGCGGTGGTGGGATTGATCGTGGGCCGAAGGCTATAGCAATAGATCTGGAACACGGCATGCAATCACCGGATCAAATTGCCGGTCCACCCGCCGATTGGCGCGGCAGGGAATGGGTGCGACTCTTGTTTCTCATTGCCGCCGCCGTTGCGATCACCGCTGTCGCTTCGATCTTCGGTATCGCCCGCGACTACAGCTACCTCCGCGCATCGCTGCTGAGCGGGAATCCGGGGGGCAGCTATCACGCACTGGGCACGAGCCTGGCGACCCGTGCCAGTCGGGGGCACGGTCGGCTCATCGTGGTGCCGACGGCAGGCTCGGTCGAGAACGTCGGGCGCCTGGCCGAGAAGCAGGGGCGCTGCGCCGCCATGTTCGCCTTCGTGCAGGATGGCACACCCGTGCCGGCCGACGCGCAACTCGAAGTGCTGGGCCGGCTCCCCGAATCCGAGTTTCTGCTGCTTCTCGGGAAGCGAGACCGCGCCTTCTCCACCTTCGCCGATTTGCGCGGGGCGTCGATCGGAATCGGTCCGGACGGCTCGGGGACGGCATACCTCATGCGCCAGCTCTTCGAGGACCCGGACCTGCGCGGCCTGGATGTCCGCCTGTCGAATCACGCATTGGCGGAGCAGGCCGAACTGGTGGCACGAGGTCGCCTCGATCTTGCCGCCGTCGTGATGGGCGAGGATGCGGATTTCATACGCAACGCCATCCAACAATACGATCTCGACATCGCAGCGCCCCGCGAGCTCGAGGGCCTGACGAAGCGGTATCCGTGGCTGGGTCTCGGCCGCATCCCGGCCGGCCGCTACGACCTGGAGCGCCCCACCCCGTCAGTGGACAAGTCCGTTGCGTACGTCGACACCTTGGTGGTGGCCGGTCCTTGCGCGCAGCGGGCCGAGCGGGTCGCGCTTCTCACCTTGCTCGGTGCGGAGCTTCCCGGCTTCGTCCGTGGCAATCCTCCGCGGTCGACCGGATCCGCCACCGCGCTGCCCCTGGCACCCGAGGCGCGACAGTTCTTCGTTACCGGGGAGCCTGAGATCGCCGATAAGTACTTTCCGTGGTTGGTCAATCTGATGTCGCCCGTTTACTGGGTCTATCTGGTGATGGCGGTCACTGTCCTGTTCAACGCAATGAGAGGGTTCAGCCGATTCCGGCTCTGGCGGATCGATTCGGCGCGGGAGAAGCTCAAGGCGCGTATCGCTCAATTGACCGGACCGAACCTCACCCGCGAGCCGATGCGGGACGACCCCGCCAGGCAAATGCTGGCAGAGCCCGGGGGCGGCACGGCTGCTCGCGAAATCATGGAGCAACTGGCGGAATTGCGCGCGCGCTGCCAGCGCTATGCCGGCTCGGTCGTCTCGCCCATGGGCGACGAGATGTTCTACCGCTACCAGGAATCCCTCATCGACGAGCTGACGACCAGGCTGGCCGGCGTTCCGACGCTCGCCGGTGCCGAAGGGACAGCGGGCCGCACGAGTGCCGGCAACGCTGATCGGCCGGCGCCGGCTTCGCGCCGACAAGTCGCCGGGACCTCCGCAAAATAGGCCCAAGGTCCATCTCGACGATCGCGGCGCGCGATCTCAATGTACCTGGACGCGGAGTTGTTGCAACGATTCGCGAAGGAGCTCGTCGCGCTACAGCCCGACCTCATTCTTTCGAACACCACACCCTGCCGCCCTCTAGATCCTGCCCTCCTCGACCGCGTGGCACGCGAGCATGCTCGTCCGTTCCGCCAACAGCCGCGGCAGCTCGGCGCGGCAGCGGGGCGTCGCGTAAGGACAGCGCGGATGGAAGGCACAGCCCGGCGGTGGATCGACCGGGTTGGGCGCTTCGCCCTCGACCGGCCTGCGCGGCCGCCCGGTGAGCGCGAGGTCGGGCACGGCTTCCAGCAGCATGCGCGTGTAGGGATGCCGCGGCGTGACGAACAGCGCCTTGGCGTCGGCGATCTCCACCAGCCGTCCGAGATACATGATGCCGATACGGCTCGCCATGTGACGCACCACGGCGAGGTTGTGACTGATGAACAGGTACGTGAGGCCGAAGCGGTCCTGCAGGTCGCGCATGAGGTTGAGCGTCTGCGCCTGCACCGACACGTCGAGGGCCGACGTCGGCTCGTCGCAGACGATGAACTCCGGCCGCGCGGCGAGCGCGCGCGCAATCGCGATGCGCTGGCGCTGGCCGCCGGAGAATTCGTGCGGGTACTTGGCGCCGTCGGCCGGGTCGAGCCCAACCAGGATCAACAGCTCGCCGACGGCGCGCTCGACGTCGGATCGCGCATCCGCAAGCCCGAAGGTGCGGAGCGGCTCGGCGACGATGTCGCGCGCGCGCCAGCGTGGATTGAGGCTGGCGTAGGGGTTCTGGAAGATCATCTGGATGCGCCGGCGGAGGCTTTGCCGCGCGTGCGCCTGGCCCGGATCCGCCATCGAGACGCCGTCGATCGTGACGTCGCCGGTGGTCGGCCGCAGGATTCCCACCATCATCTTGGCGAGCGTCGATTTGCCCGACCCGGACTCCCCGACCAGCGCGAATGTCTCGCGGCGGCCAATGGAGAACGTCGCCTCGGCCACCGCCACCAGCAGGCGCCGCGGCTCCCCCGCCAGCATGCGGTCGAGCCAGCGGCCGGATACGTCGAATGTGCGGCCGAGATTCTCGACCCGGACGAGCGGTGCCGCGCTCATGCGATGGCCGGCGCCGCGTGATGGAGCCAGCAGGCGACGGCGGACTCCGCCTTGCCGGTAAGCTCGGGCCGCGCGCCGGCGCACGGCGCAAACGCGCGCGAGCAGCGGGGATGAAAGGCGCAGCCGTGCGGGATGGCGTCGAGGCGCGGCATCGATCCGGGAATCTGGACAAGCCGCTCCTGCTCGGAGGCGAGCGTCGGGATCGAGCCGATGAGCCCCTGGGTGTAGGGATGCAGCGGCGAGCGGATCACGTCGCGCTTGGGCCCGATCTCGACGATCCGCCCCGCATACATCACGGCGACGCGGTCGGCGGTCTCGGCGATCACGCCCATGTCGTGGGTGACCAGCAGGACGGCGACGCCGCGCTCGCCGCACAGCTGGCGCAACAGCGCGATGATCTGCGCCTGGATCGAGACGTCGAGCGCCGTCGTCGGCTCGTCGGCGATGATCAGCTGGGGCTCGGCGGCAAGCGCCAGCGCCAGCACTACCCGCTGACGCATGCCGCCGGAAAACTGATGCGGATAATTGTCGATCCGCAGCTCCGGCGCCGGGATGCCGACCTGGCCGAGCAGCGTGAGCGCCCGCCGTCGCGCTTCGGCGGCGGTGACATCCGCATGGGTCGCGATCGTTTCGGTGAGCTGGTCGCCGATGCGCAGGAGCGGATTGAGGCTCGTCAGCGGGTCCTGGAACACCATGCCGATGCGCTTGCCGCGGATCCGGCGCATCACCTCGGGGGCAAGCCGATCGATCCGCTCGCCCGCCAGCCGCACCTCGCCGGCAACCATGCGTCCGGGCGGCTCGATCAAGGCGATGATTGCCGCGCCGGTGAGCGATTTGCCGGCACCGGATTCGCCGACCATCCCCAGCACTTCGCCCGGCATGATGTCGAACGACACGCCGTCGACCGCGGTCAACGTGCCCCGCCGGGTCGGGAACTCGACCCGCAGATCGCGTACGCTGAGCACCGGCGCGCTCATCGCAGCTTCGGATCGAGGGCGTCGCGCAGCCAGTCGCCCAGGAGATTGATCGACAGTGCAAGCAGCACCAGCGCCAGCGCCGGGAACAGCAGGATCCACCACTCCCCGGAGAACAGGAACTGCTGGCCGACCCGGATGAGCGTGCCGAGGGAGGGCTGCGTCGGCGGCACGCCGACCCCGAGGAACGAGAGGGTCGATTCCTCGATGACGGCGAGTGCGAGGTTGATGGTGGCGATGACCAGCACCGGACCGATCACGTTGGGCAAGACGTGCTCGCCCATGATGGCCGGCATCGAGCGGCCCATCACGCGGGCTGCCAGCACATAGTCCTTGTTCTTCTCGACCAGGGTCGAGCCGCGCACGGTGCGCGCGTACTGCGCCCAGTTCGACAGCCCGATGGCGACGATCAGCACCGCGATCGCCGCCTGCTCGTGATGCGCGGGCTCGATCAGCCCGCGCGCCACCCCGAAGAACAGGAGCGCGATCAGGATCGCCGGCAACGAGAGCTGGATGTCGGCGATCCGCATGATCAGCGCGTCGGTGCGCCCGCCGAGATAGCCGGAGATCAGCCCGAGGGTGACGCCGAGCGCGATCGAGAAGGCAACCGACGCGAAGCCGACCAGGAGCGAGACGCGCGAGCCATACAGGATCGCCGAGAGGACGTCGCGGCCCTGGCCGTCGGAGCCGAGCCAGAAAACGCGGCCGCTGCCCGGGCTCGGCTCGCCCGGCCGCGCGAAGCCTTCCATCAGGTCGAGCGTCGCCGCGTCGAACGGATTGTGCGGCGCAAGGACGGGCGCCAGCACGGCGGCGAGAACGAGGACGAGCGCGACGACGCTGGCGGCGATCGCAACCGGGGAGCCGCGGTAGCTCCAGGCGATGTCGGCGTCCCACAGCCGGCGCAGCCGGCCCGGCGTGCCTTGGGTGGCGGCGGACGGCTGCTCCATCACGACCTCGCCAGCGCCGACCCGCTCTCGCGCAGCCGCGGATCGAGCGCGAAATAGGTGAGGTCGACGGCGAGATTGACGATCACGAACACCAGGGCGACGAACATCAGGTAGGCCGCCATCACCGGAATGTCGACGAACTGCACCGCCTGCACGAACATGGCGCCGAGGCCCGGCCACTGGAACACGCTTTCGGTGACGATGGCGAAGGCGATGACCGATCCGAGCTGGAGCCCCCCGATCGTGGTCACCGGGATCATGGTGTTGCGCAGCGCGTGGCGATAGAGGATCGAGCGCTCGGAGATGCCGCGCGCGCGGGCGAACCTGACGTAGTCGCTGCGCAGTGCTTCCAGCATCTGCGCCCTGACCAGCCGCATGATCAGCGTGAGCTGATAGAAGCCGAGGGTGAGCACCGGCATGATCAGCGACTTGCGGCCGCTGTCGGTGAGGAGGCCGGTCGACCACCAGCCGAAGCGGGTGACCTCGCCGCGTCCGAACGAGGGCAGCCAGCGCAGCTCGACGGCGAACACGTAGATGAGGCCGATGCCGATCAGGAACGTGGGCAGGCTCACCCCGACGAGCGACAACGTCATCGTCAGGTTGGCGACGAGGCCGCGGCGATTCGTCGCCGCGTAGACGCCGAGCACGATGCCGCCGATCAGCGCCAGCACCGAGGAGAGGACGGCGAGCTCCACAGTGGCCGGCAGGCGCTCGAGGATGAGATCCGCCACCGGCCGGCTCTGCCGGTACGAGACCCCGAAATCGCCGTGCGCGATGCCGAGCACGAAGCGGCCGAACTGCAGCACGACCGGATCGTTGAGCCCGAGCTCATCGGCGAGCGCCGCACGGTCGGCCACCGACGCCTCCTGGCCGACCATGCTGGCAACCGGATCGCCGACATAACGGAACATCGCAAAGGCGATCAGCGCGACCGCCAGCATCACCACGAGGCCTTGCGCGAGGCTGCGCAGAACGTAGGCAATCACGACTTGCGGAACGCGACGAGCTTGAAGAACACCTGATTCTCCGGGTGCACCGGAATATCGATGAAGCTCTTCATCGCATGGGCGAGCACCTGGTGGTGGATGGCCACGTAGACCTGGTCGCGGGCGACCTGCCGCCAGACGTCGGCGATCGCGGCGTTGCGCCGGGCGATATCGGTCTCGGCGGACAGTCCCTCGATCAGCCGGTCGACCTCGGCGTTGGAATAGCGCGTCGCGTTCCAGCCGCCGAACTTGTCGGACCGCGTGTGGTAGAGGTAGCTGAAGATGTACTCGGAATCATAGGGCGGCACGCCCCAGCCCAGCAGGTAGAAATCGGTTTCCGCCTTCTGGATCACCGGGAAGTGCAGCGACTTCGACTGCGACACCAGGTTTGTCTTGATGCCGGCTTGCCCGAGCATGCCGACGGCGGCCTGACAGATCGCTTCGTCGTTGAGGTAGCGATCGTTCGGACAGTGCAGGCTGACCGAGAATCCGTTCGGATAGCCGGCCTCCGCGAGCAACGCCTTGGCGCGGGCGACCTCGACCGGAGGGATGGCGTCGAGCTCCTTGGTGTAGCCGTTGACGAACGGCGGCACGATCGCGCCGGCCGGTGCCGATTGCCCGCGCATGACCACGCGCTGGATCGCCGCCCGGTTGACGGCGATGTTCATCGCCTGGCGGACGCGCAGGTCGGCGAACGGGTTCTTGCCCCTCACGTCGGACGAGCGCAGCTGCGGCGAGCCCACGTCCATGCCGAGGAAGATCGTGCGGTTCTCCGGACCCGTGGTGACGGCGAGCTGCGGCGAGCTCTTGAGCCGCTCGATATCCTGCACCGGAACGTCCTGGACGAAATCGAGCTCGCCCGACAACAGCGCGGCGATCCGGGTGGCATCCGCCTTGATCGGCGCAAGCACGAGCTCGGTGATCTCGAGCGGCACCTCGCCGCGGCCCCAATAGACGTCATTGCGCCGGAAGACCGTGCGTACGTCCGGCTCGCGCGAGACGAGCGCGAACGGGCCGGTGCCGTTGGCATTGCGGACCGCGAAATTCTCCTGCCGGTTCTTGAAGTCCTGCGGCTTGGCGGCGTTGTTCGCCTCCGACCACTCCTTGTCCATGATCAGGATGTTGGTCAGGTTCTGCACCAGGATCGGGTTGGGCCCGCGGGTCTTGATGTGCACCGTGTGTGCATCGACCTTGCTGACGCTTTCCACCGAGGTGAGATAGCCCTTGAAGTCCGAAGTCGGCTCGCGCGCGCGCGCGAACGTGAAGATCACGTCGTCGGCGTCGAACGCGTTGCCGTTGTGGAACTTCACGCCCTGGCGCAGCTTGAACTCCCATACGGTCGGGTCGTCGGTGATGCGCCAGGCGACGGCCAGCCCCGGCTCGAGCGCGCCCGTTCGGTCGCGCTCGACCAGCGGCTCGTAGACCTGGCGGTTCACGTTGGTGGTCGGTCCTTCGTTCTGCGCGTGCGGGTCGAGCGTGAGCGCATCGCCCGAGCGCGACCACTTGAGCGAGCGAGCGTCCGCGGCGCCCGTTGCGAGCGCCGCCGCAAGCCCGAGTGCCAGAATTTTGAGTGTGCTGGTCATGTTTTTGCCTCCAGCCGAAGCTGAACTGAGTTCCAGGACCCGGCGACTGGCCGAATCTTATCGGCCCTTGCGGCGCCTGTCATGACAGCTTGCCATGCGACGTGACGAGAAAGGCGCAGCCCCGGGTGCCGGTTGATTCGATCGTACATCAGCGCGCACGGTTTGGCGCTGCAAATTAGGGAGGTTCGTCATGGGTTTGCTCGAAGACGTCATCGGCGGTGTTTTGCGTCCGCAGACTGGTGCTCGCGCCGGGCGCGGCGGAGGCCAGGCCGCTTCGGGCGGCATGTCCCCGATAATGATGGCGATGATGGCATTTCTCGCCTACCGCGCCTTGTCGGGAGGCAAGAGCGGCGCGGGAGGAGGACTGGGCGATATCCTCGGCGGCATCCTCGGCGGCGGCCAGCCCAGCGGGTCGGCGCCGCCGCGCCGCGGACCGCAGGCACAGGTTCCAGATGACGAAGGCGGCGGCGGGCTCGACGATATCCTCGGCCAGATTCTCGGCGGCGGCAGCGCAGGGGCACCGCCCGCACGCGGGGATGCGGGATCGGGCCTCGACGAGCTGAGCGACATCGTCGAACGGTTCGACAGAGGCGGGCAGGGCCCCGCCGCGCGGTCCTGGGTGAGTCCCGGCGCCAATCAGCCGATCTCGCCCGACCAGATGAACGCGGTGCTGGATGACGGCACGGTCGAGCAATTGTCGGCGGCAACGGGTGTTGGTCGCGACGAGCTGCTCGCCGGGCTGGCGCGGGTCCTGCCGGGCGTCGTGGACCAGCTCACGCCTGATGGGCGCCTGCCGACTCCTGAGGAGTGGCGGCGCCGGTTCTAGACTAGCTAGCACTACTTTGGCAGATCACTCACGCTGCATCCTGCTGCAAATCCATTTTCGGCAATGCGGGCATCGCTGTGGCGGTGGTCGAAGGATGAGTTCGAGGATGGCGTGGCGCACGGCTGGCAAGGTCGGCTGAGGCGGCGGGCCGTTGATTTTTTTTTCCGCCGTGCTGCTGCGAGACGGCGATGCTGGAGGAAGGCGTAAGCAATCATCGTCATGAGCGCATGACGGTGGAGGCCTTGCCAGGACCGCCCCTCGAAGTGATCGAGACCGAGTTCCTCTTTCAGCTGCTGGTGGGCCTGCTCGCAAATCCATCGCGCCTTGATGGTCGCCGCCAAGGCGCGCAGAGCGGTCTTCGCCGGCAGGTTGGCGAGATAGTATTTCTTTTCCCCCGACATCCTGTGTTCGCCGATGAGCCAAGCCTCGTCGCCCGGCAGATGTTGCTGACCCTTGTCCCAGATCCGCTGCGGTGGGCCGTCGGCAACCCGCACGCGGACGGCGGCGAAGCGAGCCTCGAGCTTTCCTTTTGTTCCGATGCGCCAACAGATGTTCCGCCATGGGGCGTCGGCCAGCATGGCTTCAGCCGCGATTGATAGAACATCCGGAATGGGTCGCCGACGGGGGCGACCGCGTCCGGCAACCGGCCAGGTCATCTGCACGTCGGCAGGATAGACCTTGAGGTGCCGTGGAATGCCGACGGCCCAGGTCAGCTTGCGAGCCGTAAGCCCCTGGCGGAACGGCGCGCTCATCCCATAACCGGCATCCGCCAGCACGCAGCCAAAGCGGACACCCGCCGCAATGACGCGATCGAGCTCCGCCAGGCCCATCTCCGGTTTCGTCCGGGCCGTTCGATATTCAGCCGGCACACCCGCTCGCTTCAACCGCGCGCGATCGCTCGTCCAACTCTCGGGAAGGAACAACCGCAACGCCAGCATGACCGGCACCTCGCCGCGCGCCAGCGTCAGCGACACCAGGGTCTGGCAGTTGGCGGTCTTGCCCAGCGCTGAAGCGTATTGCGCCGCAACCCCCACCGAATGCGTGCCCTTCTTGGGTATCGCAGTGTCGTCGATCACCAGAACCGCATCGCCGCCGCCAACAAGCCGATCCGCTTGAACCAGCAGTTCGGTCTCCACTGGAGCCGCGTCCCAGACCCCGGCCGCAATGAAGTGGTGCAATTGATCGTAGTCACCAACCGCAAGCCGCTCCGCCATCGGCTGAATGCTCTTGCGGTCGCCAGGGCCGATCAACCCCGATACGTAAAGCGGACACATCCGCCGCCGTGCCTTGTGCCCCAGCCGGTCCAGAAACGGCTTCAGCCAGCGTCCGAGCTCGTCACGCCAATCCGATAGCGTGCCAGCCATGATCGGCCCCTCCAAAGCCGACCACCTATGAATCACTGAAAAACTGATTTGGGAATCCCGTCCCGCGAAAAATGTGCCAAAGTAGTGCTAGGGCGTGGAACTGATAAAATCGCGATTGGTGACAGCGACCTGATAATGTCCGCTTTGGCCCCCTTTGCGGAACTCAAGTCGGACATCTCCCGAGGTCCGCGAAGTGCCACAAGCAAACTCACGGCAATGTTTCTGTAAGTCACCGCCCCGCATCGGCCTCACTTCACTTCCTCGATGTCGCCGAGCTTCCACGTCTTATCGAACAGCGGCTTTTCGGGGCCGTAGAACCGGAACAGCACCTCGAACCTGCCACCGCTCTTCGTGGGCACCCAGTTCGATTCCTTGCCCGCCGGCGCTTTAGGGCCGAAGTAGACATCCACTGACCCGTCGGGATTCTTCGTCAGCCCCGGCGTGACGGACGATGAGCTTGACGACGGCATCTCGCGGATGAACGCGTGCGTCGCGCGGTCGTACGCCGTCGCCGACCAGTACAGCCGCACCGGCGGGTTCGCCGGCACGTTCAGGCGGTAGGTGCGGCCGCCGTCGAACGGCTTGCCGTCCTTGTCAACGATCTCCATCAAGTAAAACTGCCCCTCGCCCAGGTGCTTGGGGCTGAAGAACACGAAGGAGTACGTGACGCCGCGACCATCGACGGGATAGGCGTTGGGATTGGCGAAGTCCGTCATCATCCCCTCGAGCACCTCCTTCGACGCCGGGATCGCCCAGTGCGTGCCCTCGTAGTACGCGTGCGTAAAGACGTCTTCGTAGTGCAGATCCAGCCAGGCGTGCGCCTGGCGTACCGCATCGTTGAGTGCCTGCTTGGTCTTCTCGTCCGACTTGAACGGCTTGCCCTTCTCGATGCCGATTGTCTTGAGCTGGTCGATCATGACGCGGTCGCGGTCGATCCACGGCTCGCGCTGCACGAAGCGGTCCAGCGCCTCGTAGAAGCGCAGGTCGTAGGGGATCGTACTGTCGAACACGACGTCAATCGCATCGACGAACTTCGTCTCCGGGGGATTACTTGCCTGTGACAGCGGGTAGAACTTCACGCGCTTGCCGTACGCGACGGCCTTGGCGATGTCGGCGTCGCTGCCGCTCTTGAGGTTGGAGCGCAGCAGGGCGAAGCCGCTGTAGGTGCTCGACGGCAGCGGGATGTAGCCCTCGGGCACTTTCTCCTTATAGCCGGGCGGCAGGATGAGGTATTTGCCGCCCTTGCCCTTGTCCACGCCGGCCGGCCCGACGTCTTCGATCGCGGTCTGCCACCCGTCGTCCACGCTTCCGGTGATTGAGTTTTCGTCATCCGCCGGCGGGATCTCCAGCACCATCGGGCCGGAGTCCTTGGTGTTGTAGATGGGGAAGACGTAGATCGTGCTGGGGTTGGGCGTGAGGGTCTGATTCTTCCACGTCACCGGCCGCGACCAGAACACCACCTGGTTGAAATCAGCCCCGCAGCTCTTCGCCGCATCGAACATGAGCTGCGCATTCACTGCCGGCATGCCCCATACGACGGCCTCAATGGCGCGGCGGTTCAGGGCGCGTTCCGCGACTTGATCGACGCGGGTCTGTTGAGCGAGGGCCTGTGTTGCGAGGCCGCTCATGGCCAGACCGCCAGCGAGGGCGGTGGCGAGGAGATTGAGGGTGCGAGTGGTTGTCATGTTCATGTCCTCTCTGCGCTGGATCGGTTTATTCACCTCACCATCGCGATGGCCGGCGGCTGCCAGGTGCCGTCGAGGATGGCCTGGTCGGCCCAATAGGCGCGGATGTAGAGCGAGAACGTCCCTTCGGGCGCGGGCAGCCAGTTACTTTCTTTGTCCGCGCCAGGGGACTTGGCGCCGGCGTAGAGCGTCAGCGACCCATCCGCATTGTATTTGAGAGTCTTATTCTTCGTGCCCAGCGAATAGCGCTTCAGCGCGTTGGGATTGAACATGTGCTCGTCGTTATAGAGCGTCAAAGACCAGAAGCCCTTGACCGGCGGCACCTTGGCGAAGGTGACCGTGTAGGTGTTCCGGCCGTCGAGCTGTTTGCCCGCGCTGTCATCGTCGGTGTAGATGTACTTGGTCTCCGTGGGGCGGTTGTCGTACATGTTCGACTTGGCAGTGCCCGTGCGATTGGCGTAGTCGGTTCCCCACTCCGCGTTGTTCACCGGCGAATTCCAGCCGTTGCCGGCGGAGCGCCCGTTGTTGCGCCACAGGAAGAACGGCCCGATCAACTCGCGCTCGGCAATTACAGCGGTTTCCTTCAGCGTCTGCTTGAGTTGCGTGTTCTTGGCTGCCGCCTCCAGCACGCTGCCGATCCAGTTGTAGAGGGCTTCCTCACCGGGCATCGGCGGCACCTGTTTCATCACCGCCGGCAGTTCGTCGAAGAACGTCTCGGGGTTCACCCACTTGTGCTCACCTTTGCCGCCGCCCTTGGGCGCGGGGAAATGCGGCAACTTGCTCCAGTCCTTGGTCTTCATCCTTCCGTCGAACTGCGACAGCGGGTAGTAGACGATCTGGCTGAGCACAGGTTGAATTGCCGCGTGATCCTCCGGCGTGTCATCCATGAACACGCGCGGCGCGACGAACGCCAGGTTCGTGGAGGAACGGTCGATGGCCGTGATGCCAGTGGGTTTCTCGCCCTTCCAATCCGGGCCGACCATCAGATAGAAGCCGGGCTTGGTGCCGTACGCCTTTCCGATTCGCGAGAACTCGTCGGTGCGCGCGTCATAGTGCGCGTAGACCCAGAAGCGATCTTTGAAGTCTGGAACCTGGAAGACGATCGGTTCCTTGTCGAGCGCCATGAAGCCCGCGCCGTACACGACATCCTGATTCGTGCAGGTCACGAATGTCTGCTCCGGACTGACGTAACCGGTCAGCATGGCGTTGGCGTTGAACGCGATCGGCAGCGCACCGCCCAGCAAGCCGGGCTCAGGCGCTTCGGAGAACGCCTTGGCGCGATTGGCGTTATTGACCAGCGGCCAGCCCCACACGTAGGCCATGCGTCCCACCGTCTCCACATAGGTCTTCGTCATGGCCGTGCCGGGCGGCGGGCCGGGAACTTCGGCGGCGGTTGTCGGAATTGGGACCGGCTGCGCTTGAGCCTTACCCGCCAGCACCAAGAAGGCCGCTCCGGCGCCGAGCAAGGGGATCAGGGATCGACGATCAATTTCCCTGACCCAGTCGTGGCTCTGGTTGATGGAAGGCTGCGTTGACATGTTCAAGCTCCCCGTGATCCAGGAGGATGGCGACAGTGGCTCGCGTCGCGGAAATTAGGCAAGCCGCGCACCGTGATCTATTGGACTCAGGTGCAATACGAGTTCGCGCGGTGTCGCGGCTATCAGGGATCCACCTGAAATCTGGTTCAGGGATTCCCCGAGCCTCGCGCTACGCGCTATGTCTGCAACGGGTCAGACCCGGTCGTTCGGCGATGTCGGCTCAATGTCCGGTTTGCCGGAAAGCGGACACGGCTGGGCGTTTTATGAGTACACGCCCGCTAGTCTACGGTTACAAGGCCGCGTACAGCGAGCAATTTCGTCTGAGCCTGTTCCAGCCGCACGCACCGGAACCGCTCGACGCTGCGGCGATGGCGTCACCGAAATGCGCCGTTGTAAAGGCTAGGACCGCATGAATGTCGGAACGCTCGTGCCGTCGGAAGCGACCACGCACTCATGCGACACGTAGGGCCAACCGTTCGGGGTGGAGGCACAGGACTCAGACATCGGCTGCCGACGGGCCTTCTGCGCAGCGGTCTTCTGCGCGGCGTTAAATTTTCCCGCAATGTAGAAGGTGATCGGCACCGGCGTGAATATTTCGCTGGTCAGTGGAAAGCGCTGCTCCACCTCGGCGGCGGCGGACAATCTCTCGACAGGTAGACCGCCGGTCTGTGACGCGAGGCCCAGCGCCGTCGCAACGACCGCGGACAGGAAAACCACGCTCTTGGTGATGATGACCATTGACCCACTCCCTTGGCCCCTTGGATGGGCACTCTTGATCCTGGCACGTTAGCGCCAGGACGTTTTCGGGACTGTTGCGAGGATCGGGAAAATGGTTGCGTCACCGGCCTCCGTGTTTCGCAGCATCCCACCGGAAGAAACAATTGGTGGCCGTCCGGGCGCACGAGTTCTGATCGCCAGGACTGGTAATTGACCTCGCCGAGGCTCCCTCAGCGCCGCACTGCGCGATGCGATGTGACTCGGCCTGGTTCACCCCGCGAACCCCGGCAGCGCCCCGAGCTTCGGGTCGGCGAATGCGACCGCCTTGAACAAGTCCCCCATGGCGTCCGCGCCGGAGGCGGTAAGCCGCGCGAGCGCCGCGTCGATGTCGCGCGCCTGCTCGTGCGTCGCTCGTATTTTCAGCCGCTCGGCGCGCTGCTCGATCCCGAGCGTCTCGAGGAAGGCGCCCTGAGGCCGCGGGCCATGGAAGCGCGCCCCCGCGGCGAGCGCCGCGGCGGCAAGCGCCTGGAAGTCCACATGCGCGGTGAGGTCGTGCTCGCCCGGCGCGGCGAGCGGGTCGACGAAACGGTGGGCGCCGACCGCCTGCAGGGTTTCGCCGGCGCCGCTCCGCGTGTGTCCATAGTCGATCGCCAGGGCGGCGCCGCCGTCGCGACCGAGCCGCTGGGCGAGCTCGCGCACGATTCGGTCGGATCGCCACTCGAACACGGCGCCGACCGGGGCGGCGCGGACGCTGGCCGGCAACAGGCGCTCGAATCCCGGCGCCGGCTCGGGATGCAGCGCAAACACGAGTCGATCGTCCGCAACCCCGACCATGCGCTCATGCCATCCGTCCGCGGCCTTGACCGCCTGGTTGACCGGCAGCGCATCGAAGAACTCGTTGGCGATGACGATCGCGGGGCCGCGCGGCACATCCGCCACGTCGTGGTGCCAGGCGAGCGGAACGCCGAGCGCCGCGAGCGTCTCCTCCTGGCGCCGGCGCAGGAACGGGCTCGTCTCGACCAGATGCACGCTGAGAGCAGCGCAGAACTCCCGGGCGACCGTGCTGGCGCGCAGCGCGTCCGCCATCAGCGTGCCGCGTCCCGGCCCGAGCTCGACGAGATGCAGCGCCGCGGGGGATCCCATCAGCTGCCACACGGCGACCGCCCACAGGCCGATCAGCTCGCCGAACATCTGGCTGATCTCCGGGGCGGTGACGAAGTCGCCGCGTGCGCCGAACGGATCGCGTGTCGCATAGTAGCCGTGCACCGGGTGCGACAGCGCGAGACCCATGTAATGCGCGATCGGGATCGGGCCGTCGGTCGCGATGATGCGGCGGATCTCCCGCTCAAGCGGCGTCATGGCTGGCGCGCGCGATCGGGCTGCGCATCGCGTTCCAGATGAGGGCGAGGCCGGCGAGCATGAGCGGGATCGACAGCAGGATCCCCATGGTGAGGCCGCCCCACAGGAAGCCGAGCTGCGGGTCGGGCTCGCGATAGAGCTCGCAGAACGAGCGCGTGAGCCCGTACCCGAACGCGAACGCCCCGAGCACGAGGCCGGGGCGCTTCAGCGCTCCGGCGCGGATCAGCAGCCACAGGATGATGAGCAGCAGCAGGCCTTCGAGCGCCGCCTCATACAGCTGGCTCGGGTGGCGCGGGAACGGGCCGCCACCGGGAAACACCATCGCCCAGGGCACGTCGGTCGGCCGTCCCCACAGCTCGGCATTGATGAAATTGGCGAGCCGGCCGAGCGTGTGGCCGACCGGATAGACCGCCGCCGTGACGTCGCCGAGCGACAACAGTGGGATGCCGCGCCGGCGGCCGAACAGGATCACCGCGATGACGACACCGAGGAAGCCGCCGTGGAACGACATGCCGCCCTTCCACAGCTGGACGATCTCGGCCGGATGCGCGGCGAAATGGGTGGGGTTGTAGAACAGCACGTAGCCGATGCGCCCGCCCAGGATCACCCCGAGCGTGACCCATAGGACGAAATCGTCGAAGTCCGCGACCGTCATCGGCGCTTTGCCGCCCCACAGCCGCTCGCGGCGGATGATCGCCCGCGCATACAGCCAGCCCAGCAGGATGCCGGCGATGTAGGCGAGCGCGTACCAGCGCAGCGCGAACGGTCCGATCTGGACCAGCACTGGATCGATGGCGGGAAACGGCAGGACGAACAGCGGCATGAATCCTGACCCGGCGCGACGGCCAAGTCATTGGCGGCGCGTCGGCGACGAAGTCAAGGCGGACGGCAGCCCTTGCGGGCGCGTGATGCAGGCACCATTCTCCTGTCGTGTAACGGGGTGCGCCTGGAGACGAGCCATGACGCAGACGACAAACCGGTTTTTCGACGAGGTCGCGCGCCTGATGAATGACGCCGCCGGCGTCGCCCAAGGGGTGCGGCGCGAGTTCGAGACTGTGGTGCGGGCCCAGGCCGAGCGGATCCTGCGCGATCTCGACGTGGTGAAGCGCGAGGAGTTCGAGGCGGTCAAGGAGATGGCCCGTCTTGCCCGAGAGGAGAATGAGGCCTTGAAGGCGCGGATCGACGCGCTCGAGGCGAGGCAAAAGGGTACCGAGGCGCCCCCGACCGGGCCGGTCGCTCCGGGTGCGACGCCGACCGTCATGTGAGGAGCCGGCGCGGCGCCTTTCTTGTCTTTTCTGCCCGTCCCCCCTATAAGGCGCGCCGACCCGGGGTCCGCGCAAGCGGCCCGGCGACCGAGCCGTGGCCCCGACACCCCTGGAGGCAGGCCGTGGCAGTCGGCGGCGTGAGGCCGCCTTTTGCGCGCGTTAGGCGCGCCCCAAGGAAGACGAGGATCGAACCATGGCGACCGTCCAGCATTTGAAGGCGATGGCGCGCCCGAAGGCCGGCAAGGGGGCCGCCCGGGCCGAGCGCCGCGCCGGCCGGATACCCGGCGTGATCTATGGCGACAACAAACCCCCCGTGACCATCTCGCTCGACCGCGAGGAGGTCCGCCAGCGCATCTATGCGGGCCATTTCCTGACCACCATTCACGAGGTCGAGGTGGACGGGCATAAGCACCGCGTCATCCCGCGCGAATTCCAGCTCGATCCGTTGCGCGACACGCCGACCCATGTCGACTTCATGCGTCTGGGCGAGGGCGCGCAGATCCGCGTCAACATCCCGATCCATGCGGTGAACGTCGACCAGGCCCCCGGCGTCAAGCGCGGCGGCACCGTCAACATCGTGACCCACACGATCCAGGTGCGCTGTCCGGCCGATTCCATCCCGGCTGCCATCGACGTCGACCTGACCGGGCTGGATATCGCGCATTCGCTGCACTTGAGCGACATCAAGCTGCCGGAGGGCATCAAGGTCGTGGCGAGCCGCGATCTTACGCTCGTCACCATCGTGGCCCCGTCGGGCTACCTCGAAGAGCAGAAGGCCGCCCAGGAGGCGGCAGCCGCAGCGGCTGCGGCCGCAGCGGCAGCAGCCGAAGCGGGCACGCCCGCCGAAGGCGCGCCGGCCGGCGCCCCGGGTGCCGCGCCCGCCGCAGGTGCGGCGGCGGCTCCGGCCGCCGGAGCTGCGGAGAAGAAGTGAGGCGGCGGCGCGCCGCCTGAATTGTCATGCTGCTGCTGGTCGGGCTCGGCAATCCGGGCGCGCGATACGTCGGGAACCGCCACAACATCGGCTTCATGGCGGTGGAAGCGATCGCACGCCGCCACAGCATCGGCCCGTGGCGCCGCCGCTTCCAGGGCGTCGCGGCCGAAGGCCCGATCGGTGGAAGCCGCGTGCTGCTGCTGATGCCGGGAACGTTCATGAACAACTCCGGTCGCGCAGTCGCCGAAGCCTGTCATTTCTACAAGCTCACCCCGGCCGAGGTGGCGGTGTTTCACGACGAGGTCGACCTGCCGCCCGCCAAGCTGCGGGTGAAGACCGGCGGCGGCATTGCCGGGCACAACGGGTTGCGCTCGATCTCCGCTCACATCGGCAACGACTATCGGCGCGTGCGCATCGGCGTCGGCCATCCGGGCGACAAGGACATGGTGTATGGCCATGTGCTCGGCGACTTCGCCAAGAGCGAGCGGCCCTGGGTGGAGGCGATGTGCGACGTGATCGCCGACAATGCCGAACTCCTGGTGAAGGGCGAGGACGCCACCTTCCAGAACAAGGTTCACCTCGCCATGGACGCCAAGGGCTTCGTCGAGCGCTAGTGTCCCGGTTCCGACGTTCGTATCCCTTTGCAGCACCCCCTCGTACGAACGTCGGAACCAAAGGGACACTAGCAAGCATCTGATTCTAGTGTGGCTTTGGATTTGACGTTCCTATGAGGGAGTTGCCGGAACGTCAAATCCGCCACACTAGGCGCCGGCCGCATCGCCCGACGCTTGATATGATTTCGTGACCGAGAGCTGACGATCATGGGATTCAAATGCGGCATTGTCGGCCTGCCGAACGTGGGCAAGTCGACCCTGTTCAACGCCTTGACGGCAACCGCGGCGGCGCAGGCTGCGAACTATCCGTTCTGCACCATCGAGCCGAACGTCGGCGAGGTGGCGGTGCCCGATCCGCGCCTCGACGTGCTGGCGAAGCTCGCCAAGTCGGCCGAGATCGTGCCGACGCGGCTCACTTTCGTGGACATCGCCGGCCTGGTGCGCGGCGCCTCCAAGGGCGAGGGGCTCGGCAACCAGTTTCTCGGCAACATTCGCGAGGTCGACGCTGTCGCCCACGTGGTGCGCTGCTTCGTCGATGACGACGTCACCCACGTGACCGGCGCCATCGATCCGATCGCCGACATCGAGACGATCGAGACCGAGCTGATGCTGGCCGATCTCGACAGCCTCGAGCGGCGCCTCGACCTGTTGGAGAAGCGGGCGAAGGGCTCCGACCGCGAGGCGAAGGAAGCCAGGGAGACGCTCGATCACGTCAACCGCGCGCTCGCCTTGTTGCGCGAGGGGCGCCCGGCGCGGCTGCTCGAGTCGAGCTCCGAGGAGAAGCACACGTTCGCCCGGCTCGGCCTGTTGTCGTGGAAGCCCGTCCTCTATGTCTGCAACGTCGACGAGGCGTCCGCCGCGACCGGCAACGCGTATTCGAGAAGCGTCGAAGCGCGCGCACGCGAGGAGGGCGCGGCCAGCGTGGTCATCTCGGCCAAGATCGAAGCCGAGATCGCGGTGCTCGCGCCAGACGAGCGCCAGGATTATCTCGGGGCTATCGGCCTCGCGGAGCCCGGTCTCAACCGGCTGATCCGCGCCGGCTACGGACTGCTCGAGCTCGTCACCTATTTCACCGCCGGGCCGAAGCAGGCGGCGGCCTGGACGGTGACGCGCGGCACCAAGGCGCCGCAGGCGGCCGGCGTCATCCATACCGATTTCGAGCGCGGCTTCATCCGCGCCGAGACCATCGCCTACGACGACTACACCGCGAATGGCGGCGAGGCCGGCGCGCGCGAGGCCGGCAAGATGCGGCTCGAAGGCAAGGAGTACGTGGTGGCGGACGGCGACGTGATGCATTTCCGCTTCGCCACGTGACCCTGCGGCGGTAGCGTCGCCGCGGCGCGCCAGAGTCGCCATGCGGGGGAGCCATGACGAGAGGCGGATTGACGCAGGCTCGCCTCGCCGTCTAGGGATCGGGCCGGTTCATTGTCGCCAGGGACATCGCTTGTCTAAGCTCTACTGGGAAGATTTCGTCGCCGGCAGCGTTACCGAGTACGGCCCGCGGCTGGTCACGCGCGAGGAGATCATCGCGTTCGCCGCCGAGTTCGATCCGCAGCCGATGCACATGGACGAAGAGTTCGCGCGCCAGACCATGCTCGGTGGCCTGGGTGCATCAGGCTGGCACACCTGCGCGATCGGCATGCGGCTGATCGTCGACGGCTTCATGGGAAATTCGGAGTCGATCGGCTCGCCCGGAATCGACGAGGTGCGCTGGCACAAGCCGGTGCGCCCCGGCGATCGGCTCACCCTGCGGCGCACCATCCTGGAGACCCGGCCGCTCAACAGCCGTCCCGAATGGGGCTCGGTGAAGTTCCGCTTCGAGTTCGTCAACCAGGCGGGCGAGCTGGTGATGACTCAGCAGAACGTCAATTTCTTCGGCCGACGACCGGGCGCCTGATGCAATTCTTCGAAGACATCGCGGTCGGGGAAAAGCGGGCGCTTGGTCGCCACACCTTCACCGCCGAAGAGATCAAGGCGTTCGCCCAGCGCTTCGATCCGCAGCCGTTCCACGTCGATGAGGCGGCGGCGGCCACCTCGCATTTCGGCGCCCTGGTGGCCTCCGGCTGGCACACCGCCGCGGTCTGCATCCGGCTCATCGTTCAACATCGCATGCGCGAAGAGGAGGCCATGCGGGGACGCGGCGAGCCGGTGGGTCGTACCGGCCCCTCGCCCGGCTTCCGCGAGATGAAGTGGCTAAGGCCCGTCCATGCCGGCGACACGATCAGCTATGCGAGCGAGATCGTCGACAAGCGCACGGTGCAGAGCGTGGCCGGCAAAGGCCTGGTGTTCGCGCGCAATACCGGGACCAATCAGGACGAGGCTTTGGTATTCTCCTTCGTGAGCTCGGTGTTCGTTGACTGCCGTCCGGTGTGAAACGGAGAGCCTGCGTGGCGATCGTCACGTCCAATGATCCCGCTCCGGCCGATCAGCCGGCGCAGACGGTCGAGCGTCGCGCGCTCGGCGTGGCATGCGGCGCGCACGTGCTGCACGACGGCTATACCGACCTGATCTGGCTCGCCTTGCCGATCTGGCAGGCGGAATTCGGGCTGAGCTACGCCGCCGTCGGATTCCTGCGCACGATCTTCAGCGGCACCATGGCGGTGCTGCAGATCCCGTCCACGCTCGTCGCCGATCGTGTCGGCGGCGCCCTCGTGCTGGCGATCGGCACCGCGCTCGCCGGCCTGTGCTACGTCCTCGCCGGCTTGAGCGACGGCTTTGCCTGGCTGCTTGCGGCGCTGCTGCTGGGCGGCCTGGGCGCTTCCACTCAGCATCCGCTCGCCTCGGCGCTGGTCACCCGTGCCTATGCGGGGGCGCGCTCGCTCACCGCCTTCGGCACCTACAATTTCGCCGGCGACATCGGCAAGATGGCCCTGCCGGCGGCCGCCAGTGCGCTTCTCCTTTTCATGCCATGGCGTCCGGCCTATGCGCTGCTGGGTCTCCTCGGCATCGTCGCCGGCGTCGCGATCTTTCTGCTCACTCCGAGATTTTCCCCCGAGCCGGCGGCGGCCGCGCAGCCGGCGGATGAGAGCGCGGGCCGCGGCGCCTTCAAGCCCGGCTATTTCCTGCTGCTCGCGATGGGCGCCATCGACAGCCTCACGCGCGCAGGATTTCTGGTGTTCCTGCCGTTCCTGCTGATCGGCAAGGGTGCGAGCGTCACCACGGCGGGCTTCGCCCTGACGCTGGTGTTTATCGGCGGCGCGACCGGCAAGCTCGCGTGCGCCTGGATCAGCGCCCGCTTCGGCGTGATCGGCACCATCTGCATCACCGAAGGACTCACCGGCGTGGGCATGCTCGGCGTGTTGTGGCTGCCCCTCGAGGCGAGCCTCGTGCTGCTGCCGCTGTTCGGGATCGTGCTCAACGGGACATCGACCGCGATCTACGGCTCTGTCCCGCAATTTGCCACGCCGGACGGGCGTAATCGCGCGTTCAGCTGGTTCTATACCGGCACGCTCAGCGCCGGCGCGTTCGCTCCGACCCTGAGCGGGTTGAGCGGCGACCTGATCGGCGTGCACGCGACCATCGTGCTCGTCGCCCTCCTGGTGCTGGTGACGCTGCCGCTGGCGGCGTGGTTGCGACCGGCAATGGCCGCGGTGCGGGCCGCGTAGTCGCAGCCGGGACTTTGGGCTTTCCTCACCGGCCAAATCGGTTATGAGGGGGCGCCCAAAAGCCCCCAGAGGTTCGCCAAGATGTCTACCATTTTCACATTTGTTGCGCGTGTTGCTGTTGTCTCGGCAATTGCCAGTTTTGTCACCGCGCCGGTTCCGGCGCAGGCCCAGGCGGCCTTCAACGGCACGTGGAGCGTTCTCATTGTCACCGACAAGGGTCGGTGCGATCGGGCCTACCGCTACCCGGTCCGCATCTCCAACGGCCGGATCACCTATGCGGGGCACGTCGACTTCCAGGCGAATGGCCGCGTTGAAAAGAATGGCGCGGTGCAAGTGACGGTGAGCCGCGGCCGGCAGAGCGCCAGCGGCTCCGGCCGCCTGGTCGGGCGGTCCGGTTCCGGCATCTGGAGCGGATTCGGCAAGTCCTCATGCTCCGGCACCTGGACGGCGGAGAAGCGCGGCTGACCTGATTCTCCGCAACGACCGGTAACGGCACGGCTCGGCACGCTCGCCGAGCCCATGCCTCTTGCGCGTTTCCTGGCAGTCTCAGGCTTTTTGCGTTCCCGCCCTGGCAGGTTTCCCCCGCACCGCCGCGGCAGTGTGCGGGCGCTCACATAATCCGCATCCGTACGTGCGTAGGGTCTGCCCGTGACCGAACCTCAGGGTCCGGTCGGCAACCAAAGGGCAGGCGGCAGTTGAGGGCCGCAGCGAGACGAAAGGCGAGACGAAGGGGCTAACGATGAGCAACTTGACGACGATCTTCACGCGCACGCTTGGTGCCGTCCTGGTGGCGGGCACCGTATTCGGCGCGGCCGCGACCACCAAGGCGAGTTCCGCTTATGATGGAAACTGGAGCGTGAACATCCAGGCGAGCAACGGCGACTGCAAATCCAGTCATCTCCCGCTCAAGATCGACAATGGCAAGCTCGGCTACAACGGCTATGTGCCGGTGAGCGTGTCCGGGTCGGTCGGCGGCAACGGCTCGGTGAGCGTCAACCTGAAGGCCGGTGGCCGCAGCGCTCGCGCGTCGGGCCATCTGTCGGGCAACTCCGGCTCGGGTACCTGGACCGGCAACTCGGCGTCGAGCAACTGCTCCGGGACCTGGACCGCGTCGCGCGCCTGATCCTGCCTCCCATGCGCACGCGGCTACGCCTTCAGCCAGCTGCGTGCTACGATGGGACGGTGCGGCGGGAGCGGTCGTGGTGCGCATCATCGGGCTCTGTGGGGCTCTTGTGGGTTTAGTCGCAGTCGCGACCATCTCCGTTCACGCCCAGGCGCCGAACAGCGCCCAGGCGCCGCAAAGCGTCTACACCGAGCTCCTGAAAGGCCGCTGCAAGTTCATCTCCATCGACGAGGAGACGAACGAGGAGCAGGTCAAGCGCTGCCCCGGCCACGGCGGCGCCGCGGCGCTCACCCGCGCCTCCCACACCAACGTCTATCTGAGCTTTCGCTGGTCGCAGAAGCGCGTTGCCGAAGACGTGGTGCACGGCTGGAGCCTGGGCGACAAGGTCGAGTGGCGCGGCGTCCGCAACGGCAAGCAGTTCGTTCCTTACGCGACGATCGTGCGCGTGATCACCAAGGATCCGGAGACGCTGGTGGGCGGCGGGCACGTGCTCGCGGTGATGCGGATGGAGAAGCAGAGCGCCTGCCTGGCGGCTGCGCTCGACGTCGCCGCCAACAAGGACCCCAACGCGCTCGCGCGCGAAGCCGCCGACACCTTCGCCCGCACGTTCGCGTGCGCAAAAGACAAGCCGCGCCTGTTCGGCCCCGAGACGAAATCGACCGAGCAGGTGATCGGGAGGGACGAGAAGAAGTAGCGCGTCGGTGCCGCACACAGCGGCGACCCTTCATTGGCGTTAGCTTAAGCGCGACCTCGCGGTTGTCATGGCCCGCGACAGCGGCCATCCAGTACTCCGCAGACCTGAAGTGGTGGCATGATCGTGCCCGAGGGGACGCGGCTGTAGCGAGTGAATCGAGGGCCCCGGCGCGATCCACCGCTTTCCTGAAAATCGGAAAAATAGTTTTGGGATGCCTATTGACAATAGTCCCAAACTAGCTCTTTACTCCCATCCATCCCGGCTCACCGAGGGCGTACTCCGGAGAGACCAGAGGCGGAGCGGGGAGCGGCAGCCACGACCCTGAGCGGATCCGGAAGAGGTCGTGGCCGCCGCGGTGGAGCGCCGCGAGGGCGCGCGCCCCTACGTCACTGGGGCGCGGGGACACCCTCGCAAGGTGTTCCGGCGTGTCCCTTCCCGCCTCGCAAACGGGAAGGGGAGAAACACGCCACGGGTGCGGCGTTCCGCACCAGCGCCCTCGCGGCGCTCCGCTCCCTCAGGTCATCCTGAGGGCCTTATCCTGAGGTGCTCGAGCGCGCAGCGGTCGAGCCGCGAAGGACGCGAAGCCCGGCTCGAAACGGTCACGCGGCAAAGCCGCCAAAATGACCGCCGGGACAGGCGGAGCGTTGGCTGTTTGACATCGTGAATCAGGACCATGCTGGCAACCACGTTGCCGATTGGTAGGCGCGACCCTTGTGGTCGCCCGCCGCCTACACCGCCTCTTTCAGCCTCACGGCGTCTTCGAGGTCGACTGAGACGAGCTGCGAGATTCCGCGCTCAGCCATGGTGACGCCGAACAGGCGGTTCATCCGCGCCATGGTGATCGGGTTGTGCGTCACCGTGACGAAGCGGGTCTCGGTCGCCTTGGCCATCTCGTCGAGCAGGTCGCAGAAGCGCTCGACATTGTGGTCGTCGAGCGGGGCGTCGACCTCGTCGAGCACGCAGATCGGCGCCGGGTTGGTGAGGAACACGGCGAAGATCAGCGCCAGCGCGGTCAAGGCCTGCTCGCCGCCCGACAACAGCGACAGCGTCTGCGGCTTCTTGCCCGGCGGCTTCGCCAGGATGTCCAGGCCGGCCTCCAGCGGGTCCTCGCTTTCGATCAGCTGCAGCTCGGCGGTGCCGCCGCCGAACAGCGTGCTGAACAGGCGCTGGAAATGGCCGTTGACCACATCGAACGAGGCGAGCAGGCGCTCGCGCGCCTCGCGGTTGAGGTTCTGGATGCCGTGGCGCAGCCGCTTGATCGCCTCGACCAGGTCGTCGCGCTCGGTGATCAGGCCGCTGTGCTGGGCCTCGACCTCGCGCAGCTCCTCTTCGGCCCGCAGGTTGACCGCGCCGAGCCGCTCGCGCTCGCGGCGCCAGCGGTCGAGATTGCTCTCGACATCGGCGATGTCGGGGAGCGATGCGCCCGCCTTGAGCTCGGCGAGCCGCACCACCTCGGCCGGCACGACTTCCAGCACGTCCATGATCTCGCGCGCGACGTCGTCGCGGTGGCGCTTGGTGCCTTCGAACCGCTCTTCGGCGCGCGCGGCTTCGGCGCGCGCATCGGCCATGGCGTCGAGCGCCGCGCGTGCGGCGCGGTCGGCCGCGGCGAGCGCGGTCTCGCCTTCCGCCAACCGGTCGGCGGCGGCGCGCCGGTCGGCTTCGGCGACTTCGATGCCGCTGATCAGGGCGACGCGCTTTTCGGCGAAGGTGGCGGGCGCATCGGCGAGGCCGGCACGTTCCGCCTGCGCCTCGACCCGGCGGCTCTCCAGGATGGCGAGCTGCGCCTCGGCGCCGGCCTTGCGTTCGCCCCATCCCTGGCGATCCGCCCGGATGACCGCGAGGCGGCGCTCGGCGAGCTCGGCCTCGCGGGCGAGCGCCTGCGCCTGCCCGCGCGCCTCGGCCAGCGTGCCGCGCTTCGCCGCCACCTCGACCCGGACGTCGGCCAGGCGGTTCTCGATTTGCGCCGCATCGGCGAGGCCGGCGAGGGCGTCGCCTGCGTCTCGCTGCATCGCCGCCGCCTCGTCGCGGCTCGCGCCGAGCCTGACCTTCGCCTCGGCGAGCGCCGAGCGGCGTGCCGTTACCCGGCCGGCTTCGCGCTCGGCTACCGCATGCGCGTTGCGGGCGGACTCGGCCTGATGCTGCGCTTCGCGCCAGCGCGTGCGGGCATCGCCTTCCGCCGCAACCGCAGCGGCGAGCTGCGCCTCGGCCTCGGCAACGCTGCGCCCCTTCGCCTCGACCTCGGCGCGGATGCTCTCGATTTGCCGGCCGATGTCGGCGAGGCGGTTCTTCTCGGCGAGCCGACGCGCCGCAGCGGTCGGCGCTTCGGCGGCGGCCGCAAACCCGTCCCAGCGCCACAGGTCGCCCTCGCGCGAGACGAGGCGCTGACCCGGCTTGAGCGAGGGCGCGAGAAGCGCTCCTTCGGCGCGCCCGACGATGCCGATCTGGGCGAGGCGGCGGGCGAGCTCGGGCGGCGCCGTCACGTGCGCCGACAGCGGCTCGGCGCCCTCCGGCAAGGCCGGATCGCCCGCGTCCACCGCCGCGCCCATCCAGCGGATGGGAGACGCCTGATCGATCGGCGCATCGAGATCGTCGCCGAGCGCCGCGCCCAGCGCCGTCTCGTAGCCTTGCGCGACGTCGAGCAGGTCGATCACCGGCGGCCACAGCTTTTGCGCATCGAGATCGAGCACCTTGCGCAACGTGCGCGCCTCGGTCTCGAGCCGATGCAGGCGCCGCTCCGCCTCGGTAAACGACGGGCGCACCGCATCGAGCCCCTGGCGCGCCGACGAATGGGCGACTTCGGTCCGCAGCATCGCGGCTTCCGACTCGGCCGCCGCGGCCTGGGCCGCCTCCACGGCGGCGGCAAGTGCGGCGAGATCCGCCGCACCCTCGCGGCTCGTCTCGAGGCCTGTGAGCTCGGTCTCGACCTCGGCGATCTCGCCCTGCAGGCGGGCCAGCCGCTCGGAATGCTCGGTGCGCGTTCGCTCAAGCTGGTTGCGCCGCGCCGTGAGATCGGCGAGCTCGGCGGTCAATTCTGAGAAGACCTTCTCCGCCGCCGTGAGGTCCGTTTCGGCGGCGGTGACACGCCCGCCCACGTCCACCGCGCGTTCGGCGCTGCCTTTCGCCTCGGCTTCCAGCGCCTGCTCCTCCGTCGCGAGGCGATCGAGGCCGGCCGCAGCCTCCTCGATATGCCGCTTCTCGCGCTCGGCGTCGTCTGCAAGCTGAACGAGCCGCAGGTCGAGCTCGGCGATGCGCTCCTTGGCGCGCGCCTCCTCCTTGTCGAGCGTCTCGCGGGCGACCACGAGGCGGTGCAATGCCGCCGCCGCCTTGGCCTCGGCGTCGCGCAGCGCAGGCATGGCGGCGGCGGCATTCGCCTGCTGGGTCGCCGCCTGCGCCTGGGCGCCGGTGCGTTCGGCCACCACCCGGATGCCGGCATCCTTGGCCTGCTCGGCGGCGGCGACCTCCTGCTCGGCCGCGAGGTAGCGCAGGTGGAACAGCATCGCTTCCGCCTGACGGACCTGGGCGGAGACGTTCTTGTAGCGCACCGCCTGGCGAGCCTGGCGCTTGAGCGCCTCGATCTGCTGCGCCAGTTGGCCGATGACGTCCTCGATCCGCTCGAGATTGTGCTCCGCGGCTTTCAGCCTGAGCTCCGCTTCGTGCCGCCGCGCGTGCAGCCCGGCGACGCCGGCGGCTTCCTCCAGCACGCGCCGGCGCGCCTCCGGCTTGGCCTGGATGATCTCGCCGATGCGGCCCTGATGCACCAGGGCAGGCGAGCGCGCGCCGGTCGACGCGTCGGCGAACAGGATCTGCACGTCGCGCGCGCGCACCTCGCGCCCGTTGATGCGATAGGTGGAGCCTTGCTCGCGCTCGATCCGGCGCGATACGTCGAGGTGGTCGTGGTCGTTGAAGGCGGCAGGAGCCTGGCGCTCGCTGTTGTCGATGCCGAGCGACACTTCCGCCATGTTGCGCGCCGGCCGGGTGCTGGAGCCGGAGAAGATCACGTCGTCCATGTCGGCGGCGCGCATCGCCTTGTGCGAGGCCTCGCCCATCACCCAGCGCAGCGCTTCCACCAGATTGGACTTGCCGCAGCCGTTCGGTCCGACGATGCCGGTGAGCCCCGGCTCGATCAGCACGTCGGTCGGCTCCACGAACGACTTGAAGCCGAGGAGCCGCAGCCGCGTCAGCTTCATGCCTTCACCTCTTCCCCAAGAATCGCCAGCGCGGGAACGAGGTCCCGCGCTCGAACAAGGCCTGTGTCCTCACGCCAAACTGCGCATCGCGACACAGGTATGAATCAGCCTGCAATTCCAGGCAACCGGGCGGCCGAATTATCCAGCGCATTTACGCGCATACCGCACCCCGCGGCGCAGCGGGGGCGCCCCTCGGGGTTGCCCGGGAAGGAAAAAAACCCTTGTCAGCCCTTGAGATAGGGCTGGATCTCCTTCTCCAGATCCTCGATCGAGAGGGCGCCCGATACCTTCTTCCCGTTGATGAAAAAGGTCGGCGTGGAGCTGACGCCGAACTTGTTGGTGGCGCGTTCGCGCACCTTTTCGATGTCCTCGAGCAGCTTCTGATTCGCCAGACACTGCTCGAAGCTCTGCTGGGTGAGCCCCGCCTGCTTGGCGATCGCCTGCAGCGGCGGCAGCGGCTTCTGAACCGCCCATTCGCGCTGCTGGTGGAACAGCGTCTCGACCATCGGGAAATATTTGCCGTCGCCGACGCAGCGCGCCAGCATGAAGCCCGCGGCAGCCAGCGGATCGAGCGGAAACTCGCGGAAGACGAAGCGTACCTTGCCGGTGTCGATGTAGCGCTTCTTGAGCTCCGGGTAGGTCTTCTCGTGGAAGGTCGCGCAGTGGCCGCACGTCATCGAGGCGTACTCGACGATCGTCACAGGCGCCTCGGCGGCACCAAGGACCTGGTCGGGCAACGGCCCGGGAGCCATCAGATCGGCCATCGGGACGGTCTGCGCGTCGGCTGCCGTGACGAGGGCAAGCCCGCCTTCGCCGGTTGCGGCGGCGACGCCGGCCAAGAGCGCAAGGGCAGCGGCCCCTTCCAGGAATTCGCGACGGGTGATGGTCACGGCAGGATCCTCTTTACGGCCCGTTTGGGTGCTATTGGCTAGCCTGATAGGGCAAATGTGGCAATGGCGCGTTCGGTCGCCCTCACGGCGGTTTGATGGCCGCGGCAAGGCGCGCGAGCGCCTGGCGCAGGCCCTCGTCGGCGATGTCGGGCAGGTTTGCGGCGGCCGCCGCGACCGCCTCGGGACGCGGGCCGGTCGGCGCGCGGGGCGCCGCCCGGCGCCCCAAGGGCGCCTGGCGGAGCGCAATCCGTTTCACCGCGCGCCAACCGAAAAACCGGTTCACGCGCTCCACGATCACGCCGGACAGGTGCTGGACCTCGATCGCCGCCGGCCCCTCGACCCGCAGCACCAGCGTAGCGCCCTCGGCATCCTCTGCATTGCCGCGCGGCCACTGCATCTTGATCGGCTCCGCATGGGCGGCGACTTCCCGGCCGACGATCTCCGGCCAATGGGTGACGATGTCGCTCGAGGCAAAGCCCTGCTTGGCGAACGTCTCGCCCAGGCACGGTTTGACCAGATCGGCGATCGGTCGGGGATAAGTCCTGGCAGCCTTGCTCACCGCGCCACGCTCTGTCACATCGATCCGCCATGACGCTATCAGGGCAGGCGGACGGGCGAAAGAAGGGCATTGCGCCGCTTCGCCGCAACACTCCGGCAAGGCGGGGTCGCGCGCCTCCCGCGCCGATCGAGCAGGACGGGGGACCGCCCGATCCGGCGGCGCTGCTCGCCTGGTACGATCGGCATCGTCGGGTGCTGCCGTGGCGCGCGCGGCCGGGCGAGACGTCCGATCCCTATCGGGTCTGGCTTTCCGAGATCATGCTGCAGCAGACCACCGTCACCGCGGTCGCTCCTTACTATGCGCGGTTCCTCGAGCGGTTCCCCACCGTCGAGCGGCTCGCGGCGGCGCCGCTCGAGGACGTGCTCAAGGCCTGGGCCGGCCTCGGCTACTACGCGCGTGCACGCAATCTCCACGCCTGCGCGCAGGCGGTGGTTACGCAGCACAGCGGCCGCTTTCCCGACAGCGAAGCAGTCCTGCGCACGCTTCCGGGCATCGGCGCCTACACGGCCGCGGCCATTGCGGCGATCGCGTTCGACCGGCGCGCGAGCCCGGTCGACGGCAATGTCGAGCGGGTGCTGGCGCGCCTCTACGCGGTCGAGCAGCTGCTGCCGCAAGCCAAGCCGACGTTCCGGCGCCTCGCCGAAGGACTCACGCCCGGAGCGCCGCGCGGGGGATTTCGCGCAAGCCCTGATGGACCTCGGCGCCACCATCTGCACGCCGAAGCAACCGGCCTGCATCCTGTGCCCGTGGACGCTTCACTGCGCGGGACGGCGCGGCGGCGATCCCGCGCGATTTCCCCTCAAGACGCCCAAGACCGAAGGCAGGCTGCGCCGCGGCACGGCGTTCGTCGCCGTTCGCGCCGACGGATACGTCCTGGTGCGCACGCGGCCGGCACAGGGCCTGCTCGGCGGCATGACCGAGGTCCCGACCAGCGACTGGACCCACGATTTCGTCGCCGAGACCGCACTCGCGGCGGCGCCGCAGGTCGCCGCGCCGGGACACCGTACCCGATGGCGCCGGCTTCCCGGCGTCGTCACGCATACGTTCACGCATTTCCCGCTCGAGCTCGCCGTCCATGTCGCAACGGTGCCGGCGAATGCCGGAACGCCGGATGGCGCGCGCTGGGTGGCGCTCGACCGGCTTGCCGGCGAAGCGCTGCCGAACCTCATGCGCAAGGTGGTGGCGCATGCACGTTTGCCCGTCGCACCGCTGCGGTAGAGTGGGTAGGATAGGGAGCAAGGCGAAAACCATCGACGAGGGAAAGCGATGTCCGAAACCGGCGGATGGCAACCGCACCTGCGCTATCCGGATCCCAGCGTGCGGGTCCTCGACCCGAGCTTCGCCAAGTATCGGCTGCCGCTCGCCAGCGTAGAGCGGCTGGCGACCGGCATGCGCTGGAGCGAGGGGCCGGTATGGTTCGGCGACGGCCGCTATCTCCTGTGGAGCGACATTCCCAACAACCGCATCATGCGATGGGACGAGGAGAGCGGCGCGACCACCGTGTTCCGCAAGCCGTCCAACAATGCCAACGGCCATACGCGCGACCGCGAGGGCCGCCTCGTCACCTGCGAGCATGATGCGCGACGCGTCACGCGCACCGAGTATGACGGCGCGATCACCGTCGTCTGCGATCGTCATGGCGGCAAGCGGCTCAACTCGCCCAACGACGTGGTGGTGAAGTCCGACCGCTCGATCTGGTTCACCGACCCGCGCTTCGGCATCCTCGGCTACTACGAGGGGCATTTCGACACCTCCGAGCTGGAGATGAACGTCTACCGCGTGGACGGCGCTTCCGGCGCCGTCACCGTGGTCGCCGACGGCATCAACGCGCCCAACGGGCTCTGCTTCTCGCCCGACAAGTCGAAGCTCTACATCGTGGAGTCGCGCAGCGAGCCGCGCCGCATCCTCGTTTACGACGTCGTCGGCAGCGGCGACCGGCTGGCGAACGGCCGCGTGCTGA
The DNA here is from genome assembly GCA_963777755.1 of uncultured Alphaproteobacteria bacterium. GTDB lineage: Bacteria > Pseudomonadota > Alphaproteobacteria > Rhizobiales > Xanthobacteraceae > DATFWC01. The sequence continues at coordinate 277,519 of CAVZSC010000027.1, read as the reverse complement.
TCGACGCCGGCCCGGACGGCACGCCCGACGGCATGCGCTGCGACGTCGACGGCAATCTGTGGTGCGGCTGGGGAATGACCGACGAGCTCGACGGCGTGCGCATCTTCAACCCCGCGGGCGAGCCCATCGGCCACATCGCGCTGCCCGAGCGCTGCGCCAACCTGTGCTTCGGCGGACGCTATCGCAACCGCGTGTTCATGGCGGCGAGCCATTCGCTCTACTCCCTCTATGTCAACACGCAGGGGGTTGCGGGCGGGTAACACAAGCATATTGGGGAGGAAGCCATGTCAGCCGTGTCACGCCGCGAGCTCTTGAGCGGTGCCGGATCGTTCGCGCTTGCCGCCGTCATGCCCGGGCCGGCGCGCGCCGCCATGGGGCCGAACGACAAGTTCGATCTCGTCGTCAAGGGCGGCGACGTGCTCGACGTCAGCCAGTCGCTGCGCGGCCGCCGCGATATCGGCATCCGCTTCGGGCTGATCGAGGCCGTCGAAGCCGACATTCCGGCCGAGCGGGCGCTGCGCGTGCTCGATGCAGGGGGCAAGCTGGTGACGCCCGGCCTGATCGACCTGCACTGCCACGTCTATCCTTACGGCTCCGCCATCGGCATTCCGGCCGACGAGCTCGTGGCCCATCAATGCACCACCACCTGCGTGTCGGCGGGCGACGCGGGCGCCAACAATTTTGCCGCCTTCCGTCGCCACGTCGTGGCGCAGACCCGCACCCGCCTCTATGCGTTCGTGCACATCGCCAATATCGGGCTCGCCGGCTTCCCGGTGGCGGAGCTCTACAACATCGATTTTGCGCAAGCCGATGCGGCCGCCCGGGCGGTCGCCGAGAACGCCGACTTGGTGCTCGGCGTCAAGGTGCGTATGTCGGAGAACGTGATCGCCAAGCACGGCACCGAGCCGCTCAAACGCGCCATCATGGCGTGCGAGCGCTCCGGGACGGGGGCGAAGATCATGTGCCACATCGGCGGCGTGGAGACGCGCGAGCTGATGTCGCAGATCCTCGATCTCCTGCGTCCCGGCGACATCCTCACCCATGCGTATTCGGGCGCGCCGAACATCGCCGGCGCCTTCACCAACATCGTGCAGGACGGCCGTCTGCTGCCGGCCGCGCTCGCCGCCAAGCAGCGCGGCGTCGTGTTCGACGTCGGTCACGGCGGCGGCAGCTTCGACTACACCATCGCCGAGCCGGCGATCGCGCAAGGGTGCCCGCCCGACACGATCTCTTCCGACATTCACGTGTTCTCCGGCAACACGCCGGGCATGCCGTACCTCACCTGGGTAATGAGCAAATTCCTCGGGCTCGGCTTCACGCTGGAGCAGGTGGTCGCCATGGCGACGGTCAACCCTGCCAAGGCGATCGGCCGCATGCCGAAGCTCGGCACCCTGCAGATCGGGGCGCCGGGCGACGTCGCCATCATGGAGCTGGCGGAAGGGCCGGTGTCGTTCGTCGACACACGCAACAACCGGCGCGACGGGCGCATGCATCTGAAACCAGTGCAGACGGTGACGGCGGGCGTTCCGTTCGGCCGGCCCTATCACGCGCCGTTCGCGGTGCGCTGACGGGGCTCAAGGCTGGTCGTCGAAATGCTCCGGTGACATGGCCCATTGGGCCTGGTCGTGCCCCGGCGCATAGTTGCGATTGGTCTGCGCCGGGTTGCGGTTGACCAGCGGGCGCAGGAACATCGGATGAGTGACGCACCGCACCTCGTGCTCGATCGTGAACAGTGGCTTGCCGGTCTCCAGGTCGACGATGTCGCGGAAGCGGTACTGGTACTGATTGTCCTCGGCGGTAACGAGCCCGCGCTCGACGAGCCTCCGATGCGGCCGCGAGAAGTTCGCGATGTAGATCTGCACGTGGTGCTCGTCGAACGGCGGCGGCTCGCGATCGGTCTCGCGGAACACCAGGTGCTGGTCCTTTCCGACCGTGACGCGCGCAGCCGTTCCATCGCCGTTGACGGCCTGCGCCGGCGCGTCCATGACCTCGCGATAGAACCGCGCGATGCCCGCCGCAGCGCCGGCCGGCACGTCGAACTGCACGTAGGGGATGCCCAGGGTGATGCGCCCGAACCGCGTCGCGTCCGGCTCGTAGCAGCGCACCCGGTTTCCCCATGGGCACATCGCCTCGACATGATCGTTGTGCTCGCTGAAAGTAAACCGCGTCTCGCCGAGCTTTTTGCGCACCGAGGCGAGGCGGGCAAGCAGCGCCTCGCGGCCGGCGATCACGATGCCGGTGTGACCGCGCAGGACCTGCGCCTCGCCGCTCGGCAGATGGAACTGACTGCGCCCGACGTTGACCCACATGTTGTTGTCGGACACCATCAGGTAGGGGTCGCGGGTCAGCCCGAGCCCGGCGCAATAGAACAGGGTAGCCAGGCGCTGGTCGGGAATCTGCACGTTGACGTGCTCGAGGTGGATGACATTGCCGAGATCCTCGGCTGCGCGATCGAACGTCTGTTGCATGAAGGTGGGCCTCTCCGACGGTGCTGGCGCACCGGCACTATACGGCCTTCGACCCGAAAATTGAATGACCTGGAAGCAGGCACGGCGCACGCACCGGCAAGCGGCGCCGCCTCGATCCCTTTTGCCCTCTGTACAGCGCTACGCCGCCATCTCCGCGCGCACCTTGGCGCGCAGCGTATCGATGAGGGCGAGGCCCTTCTTGGTCTCCACGTGCCAGAAGGTCCAGCCGTTGCAGGCCTCGAGCCCTTGCGCAAGCGCCCCGATGCGATGGATCGAGCCGACATTGAGGCCGTAGGCGAGGGCGCCGTCGGCGCGCACCAGGGCGGCATGGCGGCGCTTGGCGCAGTAGAGCTCCTGGCCGGGCGCGATCAACCCGCGCTCGATCAGTGTCGTGAATGGAACCCGCGGGGCTTCGCGCGCGGTGACGAAGGGAGCGAAACAGGGCTGCGGCAGGGGCTCCACTTGCGCGATGCGCGCCTCGGCCGCTGCGGCATAGGCGGCATCGCGTTCGATGCCGATGAACCGCCGGCCGAGGCGCGTCGCAACGGCCCCGGTCGTGCCCGCACCGAAGAACGGGTCGAGCACGACGTCGCCGGGCCGCGAAGCCGACAGGATGACGCGGGCGAGCAAGGCTTCCGGCTTCTGCGTCGGATGCACCTTGCGGCCGTCCGTATCCTTGAGCCGCTCCTCGCCGGTGCACAGCGGGATCACCCAGTCGGAGCGGACCTGGACGTCATCGTTGCCGGCCTTCAGCGCCTCATAATTGAAGGTGTAGCTCTTGCCGGGCTCGCGCACCGCCCAGATCAGCGTCTCGTGCGCGTTGGTGAAGCGGCGGCCGCGAAAATTCGGCATCGGGTTGGACTTGCGCCACACCACGTCGTTGAGGATCCAGAAGCCGAGATCCTGCAGGATGGTGCCGACGCGGAAGATGTTGTGATAGGAGCCGATTACCCACAGCGTGGCATTCGGCTTCATCACGCGCCGGCACGCCAGCAGCCAGGCGCGGGTGAACGCGTCATACGCCTCGAAGCTCGCGAACTTGTCCCAGTCGTCGTCGACCGCATCGACGCGCGAGTCGTCGGGACGCTTGAGATCGTTGCGAAGCTGCAGATTATATGGCGGATCGGCAAAGACGAGATCGACCGAGGCCCCCGGGAGAGCCGCCATTTCGGCGACGCAATCTCCGACGAGGATACGCCCGGACGCAACTGACTCTTGTGTCAAGCGGGGCGCCCGACTGGACGCCCCGCGACGCGACACACCCATGACGCAGTACTCTGATCACTAAGGCGACGCGAGTCGGCGACGCATGTACCTGACAACCGACGCCCTGGATGATGGTCCTCCAAGGTAAAAATCGACTTAAATTTGCAACGAATTTACCTGTGGCAATTGCATCAAGAAGTAACCAAATGGAAACGAATAGGCGCCTCGGCCGTTATTGCGCGGCGGGTCGCTGGCGCGGTGCCAGGGCGGATCCGCCCGGCTTGATGGGGCCGTTGCGGCGATGGACTTAACGCCTGTGGTCGGCGAGAATGCCCGCCGCCAAGGAGGATGAGGATGCGCTGGGAGGATTTCCGCCGCAGCGATAACATCGAGGACCGGCGCGAGGAGGACGGTGCCGGCGGCGGCGGCGGAGGCATGCCGGTCGGTGCCGGCGGCCTGGGCATCGGTACGATCGTGGTGCTCGGCCTGGTCGGCTGGGCGCTGGGCATCGACCCGCGCCTGCTGATCGGCGGCGCCGAGATGCTCAGCGGCGGCAGCAGCCAGACCCATCAGGCGCCGCGTGACGCTCCTCAGCGCCAGACCAGCAAACCGGGCGATAAGTCCGGCGATTTCGTCGCCGCTATCCTGGGCGACACCGAGGATCGCTGGAAGGAGATCTTCCAGAAGAACAATCAGCACTACCGCCCGCCCCGGCTGGTCATGTTCAACCGCGTCACCGACCAGCCCTGCGGCGGCGTCGCGCAGGCCGCCATGGGGCCGTTCTACTGCCCGAGCGACAAGAAGATCTACATCGACACCTCGTTCTTCCGTGACCTCGAGACGCGCTTCCGCGGCTGCAGCGGCAAGGCATGCCAATTCTCCCAGGCCTACGTGATCGCCCATGAGGTTGGTCATCACGTGCAGAACGAGCTGCGTATCCTGCCCAAGGTGCAGGAGATGCAGCGCGGGGTCGACAAGCGGGAGGCCAACCAGCTCCAGGTCAAGGTCGAGCTGCAGGCCGACTGCTTCGCCGGCGTGTGGGCGCACCATTCCGACCGGGCCAAGCAGATGATCGAGCCGGGCGACGTCGAGGCGGCGCTGCAGACGGCGGCGGCGATCGGCGACGACACGCTGCAGAAGAAGGCGCAGGGGCGCGTGGTGCCGGATTCCTTTACCCACGGCTCGTCGGAGCAGCGCCAGCGCTGGTTCAACATCGGGCTCAAGAGCGGCACCGTGTCGAGTTGCAACACATTCAGCACGGCGCAGCGCTGACGACTTTCAAAGCTGATCCATGCCCGGCATCGACGAGACGCGCACCTTTCTTCCCTTGCGGATCGCGGTGCTCACCGTCTCCGACAGCCGCAGCCTGGCCGACGACAAGTCCGGCGCCACCCTGGCCGAGCGCATCGAGAAGGCCGGGCATTCGCTCGCCGGCCGCACGATCGTCACCGATGACGTCGAGAAGATCCGCGATCAGGTGAAGCGGTGGATCGCCGACCCGGCGATCGACGTCGTGATCACCACCGGCGGGACCGGATTCACCGGGCGCGACATGACGCCCGAGGCGCTCGAGCCCCTGTTCGAGAAGCGCATGGACGGCTTTGCCACCCTGTTTCTCCTGGTGAGCCACGCCAAGATCGGCACGTCGGCGATCCAGACGCGCGCCACCGCCGGGGTGGCGAATGCCACCTACGTCTTCTGCCTGCCCGGCTCGCCCGGCGCCTGCCGCGACGCCTGGGACGAGATCCTCGTGCACCAGCTCGACTATCGCTATCGCCCGTGCAATTTCGTCGAGATCATGCCGCGCCTCGACGAGCACCTGCGCCGCCCCAAGGCCCAGGGCGCGACCGTGTAGCGTCCTCGATTGTCATCCCGGGCGGATTGCTGGACTTTTTGCGAGGACGACAACGCGGTCGTTTAATTCGCCGGCTCCAGCCCCTTCGCCTTGATGACCGCCGCGGCCTCCCCCGCGGTGAGGAAGGCGATCAGCGCCTTGGCGGCGTCCGCCTGCGCGGCGCTCGCCCCGATGCCGGCCGAGAACACCGTATTGAGCTGGATCTCGGCGGGAAGCGGCCCGACCAGATCGGCGCCCGGATAGGGCAGGATCTCGCTGATCTGCGTCATGCCGATCTCGGCTTCGCCGTTGGCGACGGCGAGCGCGGCGGGGTTGGTGCTCGGCAATGCCTTGATCTTGGATTTGAGCTCATCGGCGAGCCCGAGGCGCTCGAACAGGCCCTTGAGGTAGATGCCGGTGGCACCCTGTTCCACGTAGCCGATGGATTTCGCCGCCAGCAGGGTGCGTTTGAAGGCCTCGGTGGTGCTGATGTCGGGCTTCGGCGCGCCCTTGCGCACCGCCATGCCGACACCCGAGCGCACGAGGTCGATCCGCGTCCCCGCAATCTTGCCCTGCTTGATCAGGTCGTCGATCGCCCCCTTGGTGAGAATGGCGAGGTCGACGGCCGCACCTTTTTCGATATCCCCCTTGAGCTCCGCCGCCGCCCGGAAGGTGAACACGATCTTGTGCTCGGTCGCCTTCTCGAAGCGCGGGCCGAGTTCCTCCAGCGCGGTCTTCAGCGCATTCGAGCTCAGTACCTTGATTTCGGCGGCGAGCGCCGGAGACGCCAGGATGGTCGTCAGCGCGATCGACGCGAGGAGCGCTCGGATCTTCATCGTAGTCCTCCCTGTGCACGGTTCATCTGGTCGAGCTCGAGCATAGCATTGCGGGCGCCGGCTTGTCGGCCGTACCCAACGGCAGCCACAGACGGCTTGTCAGCCCGCGTCCATGCCGTTCGCCTTGATCACCCGGACGGCGTCCGCCGAGCCGAGAAAATCGATCAGCGCCTGGGCGGCTGCCGGCGCCTGGCTGTTGGCGCCGATCGCCGCGACGAACCGGGTGGTCACCTGCACGCCCGGCGGCAGCGGGCCGACCAGGTCGGCACCCTTCACCGGCACGATCTCGCTGATCTGCTGGATCGCGAGCTCGGCCTCGCCGCGCGCGACGATCTCGGCGTTGTAGCTGCCGGAGTTGAGCCGCGCCTTGGCCATCACCTCGTCGGCGATGCCGAGCTCGCGGATCACCTTCTGGAAATGGATGCCGCTCGCCGCCCCGCCGGCCGGATCGGAGCAGACGATCGACTTGGCATCGAGCAGCGTGCGGCGGAACGCATCGGCCGTGCTGATGTCCGGCTTGGGCGCGCCCTTGCGCACCGCGACGCCGAGCCCGGAGCGCGCCACCTCCACCCGGCTCGCAGCCGCCACCTTGCCCTTGGCGGTGAGCTCGTCGATCAGGACGGCGGACAGCACCACGACGTCGACCGCCTCGCCGGCCTCGACCCGCGTCTTGACCGCATTGGGCGGATTGAACACGGTCTCCAGCCGATGGCCGCTGTGGCGCTCGAACGCCTGCGCCAGCTCGGCGATCACGCCCTTGAGCCCGCCTGAGCTCATGATCTTGATGGTGCTGTTGGGCAAGTAAGCCTCCCGCAGACTATGTTCGACGAACGATAGCACGGCCGTGCCGGCTAGATCCTCTCCGCCACGAACCGGGCCATTCGCTCGACCGCTGCGCGCGCCTCGGGCATCACGCGCGCCAGCATGTGCCAGACGTGCCACATGCGCGGCCATATTTCGAGCTCGACCTCGCGTCCGGCGGCGCTGAGCTTGTCCGCCATGCGCACCGAATCGTCGCGCAGCACGTCGTCGCCGCCCACCATGATCAGCGCCGCCGGCAGGCCCGCCACGTCGCCGTATAGTGGGGAGGCATAGGGATGGCGCGGATCGGCGCCGGCAAGATAGAGCGTGACGGCTTCGCCCGCCCGCTCGACTGGGATCATCGGATCGATTGCGGCATTCTCGACGAACGAGCGGCCGCTGAGCGCGAGATCGGTCCACGGCGACACCGCGACCGCCGCTGCCGGCAGCGGCGTCCCTTCGTCGCGCAGCCGCAGCAGGGTGGCGAACACGAGCCCGCCGCCCGCCGAATCCCCCATCAGGGCCACGTGCCCAGGGTCGGCGCCTTCGCGCAGCAGGTCACGATAGGCCGCGACGCAATCGTCGAGCGCGGCCGGGAACGGATGCTCGGGCGCAAGGCGATAGTCGATGCAGGTCACGCGCGCCCGGGCGAGCGTCGCGATGCGCCAGGTGAGGTCGCGGTAGAGCGCCGGAAAGCCGACCAGGTAGCTGCCGCCGTGCAAGTAGAGGACGTGGCGATCGCTGCGGGATGCCGCGGTCGTAATGCGCGCGGCCGGCACGCCGGCGATCGTCGTCGCAATCGTCTCGGTTCCACGCGGCGGCGGCGGGACGAAGCGGCTGAGGAACAACAGGCGGCGGCGGACGACCTCGAGCGACGTGACCGCTCGCAGACGGCGCTTCACCAGGATCCGTATGCACGCGCGCAACGCATCGGCCCGCAGGCTCATGCGCTCAACGCCCTGAATCCAGGGCGCCGCTGCGCAGCATCACCAGACGGCGCCGTCCGATGCGTGCGATGAGGTCGGCTTCGGGGTCGTCGGCGTTCTCTCGATGCCCGCCGACGCGTTGATAGAATACCTTGGCTGCCACCAGCCCCTGCTCAGGCCGGGGTCTTGCCCCGAGCGCCGCGCAGGCGAGCGAAAGCGCTTCGACCAGCACCGGGCGCGCAGCCGAAGCGGCGGGTGCGCGGCGGAACACGGCCGCCCGCGCGAGCTTCGGGTCTCTGCGCTCGTTGTCTTCCATGAAGCGGGCCGTCTCGTCGACCCAGGTCGCATCCAGGATGACTCCGGGGCGAAGAAACATCAGCCATGGCCCGCGCGCGCTTGCGGCGGCGGCGCTCAGTCGCTCAGCCAGGGGGGCATCGGCGACCAAGACCCGGCAGCCCGCGATATCGGCGACTTCCACCGTCGCGTCGCGCGATTGGCCATCCGCCACGATGACCTCGCGCACGACGCCGGCCGCCGCTCCCGGGACCAGGGCCGCCAGCGTCCGCACCAGCGGTCGCTCCGATTCGCGCGTCGCGATGATGACACTCAGCATGGAACGTCGTGTTCCGACTCGGAGTTGATCAATATCATGTGGCTGTCACCAGAATCATAACTAGATGATGGAGCGGCGGACTCGGCTCAACAAACGTTCTTGTTTTGTTCCGAAAAGAACGCTAGGCTTGGATCATGGCTCGCACATCCGCAGCCCTCAAGCGCCCGCCGGTCCCGGTGCCCTCCCCGGTCCCGGCGGGCGACTTTGTCGGCCCCATTGCCGATCGCGAACGACGCCGCGGACGTGGCGCGCAGTCGAACGCGACGGGACGCTATGAGCCGCACGTCAAGATCGCCTTCGACGACGGCTGGCGGACGCTCGAAGATCTGCCGCCGTTCACGACCACCGTGACCGAGGAGCGGGCGCGCAAGATCATCACGCGCAACGAGTCGCCCGACATCTCGTTCGACCGTTCGATCAATCCCTATCGCGGCTGCGAGCACGGCTGCGTCTACTGCTTCGCGCGCCCCACCCATGCCTATATGGGCCTCTCTCCCGGTCTCGACTTCGAATCCCAGCTGTTCGCCAAGCCGGACGCGCCGGAGTTGCTCGAGCGCGAATTGTCCAGCCCCGGCTACGAGCCGCGCGTGATCGCCATCGGCACCAACACCGACCCGTACCAGCCGATCGAGCGACGCTACGAGCTGATGCGTCGCATCCTCGAAGTGCTGGAGCGCGCCGGCCATCCGGTCGGCATCGTGACCAAGTCGGCCCTGGTGCAGCGGGACATCGACATCCTGGCGCGCATGGCCCGCCGCAACCTGGTCAAGGTGGCGCTGTCGGTGACGACGCTCGATGCCAGGATTGCGCGCGCCATGGAGCCGCGCGCGGCGACGCCGCTGCGGCGGCTGGAGACGCTGCGCCGGCTTTCCGATGCCGGCATTCCGACGTCGGTGATGGTCGCCCCGGTCATTCCGGCGCTCAACGAGCCGGAGATCGAGCGCATCCTCGATGCCGCCTCGGTCGCCGGCGTGAAGGAAGCGGGCTACGTGCTGCTGCGCCTGCCGCTCGAGGTGCGCGACCTGTTCCGCGAATGGCTGATGGCGAATTTCCCCGACCGCTATCGCCACGTGTTCGCGCTGATCCGCGAGATGCGCGGCGGCAAGGACTACGACTCGACCTGGGGCCGCCGCATGAAAGGCTCCGGTCCGCACGCCTGGATGATCGGCCGCCGCTTCGAGACCGCCTGCGAGCGCCTCGGCCTCAACCAGGCGAAGGCGAAGCTCACCACCGAGCATTTCGTCTCGCCGCGCCCGCGCGTGGAGCAGCTGAGCCTGTTCTGAGGAAGTGGCGAGGAGCAAACGGCCGCTGGTCGTCAGCCGCTAGTTCAAAACGGTAACTACCACGAATGGTCCGGCGTTGCCGCGATATATGTCGACCCGGATCAAAGCTGTTCCGTTCACGATGCGGGCGATGACGCCTGGTGCGGCGCGACCGCGTTCAAGCATTTGTTCCAGCGCGGCTCTGTTTTCGGTACTCGCAAAAAAGCCGTCGCCTTGATCTTGCGGATCGCCACGGCCGAATCGATGAAAATTTGCTCGATCCTGCCGGATGATAGCTGCCGCCGAAGTCAGCCGTTGTCCGTTCGAATTGAAATGATCCGCCTCGCTCAGAAAGGTGACATAACTCTCTATCAGCTGTTGAGCCGATGCAGGCGCGGTGATCAGTGCAAGCGTGCAGACTACAATTGCCGGGAGGAGACTCTTGCTCATGAGAAACACTCCTGTGCGGTGAGTTTATTCGGATCGAGTCGCCAACCCATCCGGCAACAACTCTGGCCGGTATTCGAAGTGCATCGTGTCGTAGTGGAACCAGTAGCCGCCCCAGATAAAGCCGTGCCGCTCGAAGATGCGGACGATTTCGATCGGGATGCGGTTCTTCCAAATCGGCTCGCTTCGGCCGCTCGCCCAGCGCCAATAGTCGGAGTATTTGGGATTGAGGTCGATGGCCGCCGCGTAGGCGTGCATCGACCGGTTATTCGTGCCCGCAATTTCACGGCAAACGTAGCCTCCGGCCGCAGGGATCGCGAACTTGATCAGTTCCGGCGGCAACCTCTCCAACTCTTGCGACACAGCTCCGAGGGCCTGATCGACGGCGTTCACCGAGGTGATCGCGACCTGCCCGCCGCCATGGCGGGGCAACCAATCGATCCTCTTCAGCTTTCGCGCAACTTCGTTCTTCCGGCAGTCGCCATACATGGCAACGAAAAGCGGCTCATAGCGGACGCGACCGGGATCTGAATTCCGGCTGGGTTGTTTGGGCGTCGTTCCCGCAGGGTAGGAAACATAGAACATGTCGTCGATGTCCGGCTTGTCGAGCATCTGATTGAAGGACTTTGTCACAACGCCGTCGGAAATCCTGAAGCGGGTTCCGTCTTTCATGATGAGGAAACCCTCGTGATGACCAGTAATCCATTCAGGATAGGACCGCACCAGCCGTGCCAGATCATTGACCAGGCTTGGTGGCGCACTTCCGTAAATCGTCTCTGCCGGCGCGGAGGCCGTGTCGGTCGCAAACAGTGAAACCGCCAAACTCATGACTCCGACAAGGCCTTGGCCAAGCCGACATCCTGTGTTGGCGGCGCCAGTTGATCCCGTTCGCAGCCCCAGTCCGTGCCCGATCATCCGCAATCCTTGTAAATCGAGCCCGCGCGAGCGGTGGCGGTCACTTTGGCCGATAATATCGGACGATCGTATCGTGCAATCTCTCCCTGAACAACCGTGCGTTAGGTCGCGTTTCGCTACGCATACAGCCCCGCCACGATCGGCATGCGGGCGGCGCGGATGGCGGGGAACAGGCCGCCGATCAGGCCGACGATGAGCGCGAGCAGTACGCCCTGGCCGATCAGCGCCGGGCTGAGGCGGAAGTTGAACACGACCTGGGTGAAATTGCCGCCCAAGGTCGAGGCGGTAAAGCCGTCGAAGATCAGCCAAGTGGCGGCTGCACCGACGAGTCCGCCGATGCAGGCGAGCACCAGGGATTCGATCAGCGTGCCGACGAAGGCCGGAAACCCGCCGAAGCCGATCGCCCGCAGGGTGGCAATCTCCACCGCACGGGCCGCCACCGAGGAGTACATGGTGTTGAGCGCGCCCGCGAGCGCGCCGAACGCCATGGCGATGGCGAGCGGCCAGCCGAGCGTCTGGATAAGGTCGGAGGTCGCCGAAGCCTGATCGGCGAAATAGGCGGCTTCCGATTTGACGTCGAGCTTGAGGCGCGGATCGGCGTCGTTGTAGCTCTTGAGCGCCGCGAGGCTCGCCGGGCGCTCGAGCCGCACGCGCACCGTCTGCACGAAGTTCGAGGCGGCTGAATAGGCTCTGCACCACCGGCAGGTCGGCCCAGATCTCCGACTCGAACACGCTGCCCCCGGCCTCGAACATCCCGACGATGGTCCACCGGCTGGTGCCGAACGTGACGGTGCGACCGACCTCGAAGCCGGCGAACTCCTGCGCCAGGCCCTTGCCGACCACGATCTCGTTGCTGCCCCGGTTGAACATGCGGCCGGCGGTGATCGTCACGCCCTTGCGCAGGCTCGCGCCCTGCTCGCCGATGCCGCGCAGCGGCAGGTTGGCCTTGGTCTGGCTCGAGAGCTTGATCCCGTCGACCACCAGATAGAGCTCGGGCGAGACCAGCGGCTTGCCGTCGGCGCCGCGTGCGATGCCGGGGCCTTCCTCGATCAGCCGGATCTGCTCGCGCGAGACCGTGGAATTGATCTCGGCCTGCGATCCCGCGCGCAGCACGATCGCGATGTCGTCCGAGCCCGATCCGGCGAGGGTACGCTGGAAGCCGTGCGCCATGGCGAGGAACGCCAGCAGCACGATGACGACGAGGGCGACCGCCACGATCGTCGACAGCGACAGCCACAGCCGCTGCGGCATGCTTTTCAGATTAATGGCGGTGACCGCGATCGCCTGCAGGAGCAATGAGCGCATGATCAGCCCCTTCCAAGCGCGGTTGCGATCCTCAGGCGCATGGCATTGAGCGCCGGGATGATGCCGGTGACGATCCCGAGCCCCAGCATCAGGGCGATGCCGCCGAGCGCGATGCCGGGCGTGACCGCGAAGCCCGGCGCGAACTGGCTCATGCTGCTGCGCAGCCCGAAGGTGAGGAGGGCGGCGAGCGCGAGACCCGGAATTCCACCGAGCAGGGCGAGCAGGACCGACTCGCCGAGCACCAGGGTGAGCACGCGCCTCCCGGAGAAGCCGAGCGTCTTGAGCACGCCGATCTCGCGGGTGCGCTCGCGGATGGTCAGCGCCATCGTATTGCCGACGATCATCAGGATGGTGACGAACGCGGCCCCGACCACCAGCACGACAATCAACGCGATGTTGCCGAGCTGCGCGGCGAACGCCTTGTTGAACGCCTTCTCGGTATCGGTCGAGGTCTCGGCGGTGGAGTTGGCGAACATCTGGTCGATCGCCTTGGCCACCGTCTCGTTGAGCGATGGCGAAGTCGTCTGCAGCACCATCCAGCCGATCTGGTCCTTGCCGAACGAGCGCGTCTCGTCGAAATACGCGTACTGGAACACCATGAAATTGGTGTCGACCTCCGGCCGCGCGCCGCCGGCGATGCCGACGATGGTGAAATCCCAGGTGCGCGAGCCGTTCTTCTGCGAGAAGATGTTGCTCGAGACGGGAATGCGGTCGCCGACCTTCCACCCCCAGGTCCTGGCCAGGCGCTCGCCCACCAGCGCACCGGTGCGCTCGCGCACGAACGCCTGCTTCGCCTCGGGCGCGATCTCGTAGTTGTTCGCGTAAACGTCGAGGTAGGTCTCCGGCTCCACCGCGATGGCGATGAGGAAATTCTTCGGGTCCTGGTAGTAGCCGCCGAACCAGTTGGAGTGGGTCACCTGGCGCACGCCCTCGACGGCGCGCACGCGGTTGAAATAGGCGATCGGCAAGGATTGCGTGAAATTGATCTTGTTGACGACGACCAGGCGGTCGGCCGCCGCCGCCTCCTCGCCGGCGTTGAAGGCGCGGTAGAAGCTCGCCAGCACGCCGAAGATCAGGAACGCCACCAGGATCGAGGCGATCATCAGGCAGGCGCGCAGCTTGCGGCGGAACAGATTCTTGCGGACCAGCACGAAGGCGTTCATGCGGCGAGGTCCTTCTCGAAGAAATTGCCCTTGTCGAGATGCAGCGTGCGCCGCGCATAGCGCGCCGCCGCCGGATCGTGGGTGACCATCACGATGGTTTTCCCCAAGTCCTTGTTGAGGAGTTGCAGGATCGACAGGATCTCATCGGCCGAGCTGCGGTCGAGGTCGCCGGTCGGCTCGTCGCACAGCAGCATGTTGGGATCGGAAACGATCGCGCGGGCAATGGCGACGCGTTGCTGCTGTCCGCCCGACATCTCGCGCGGATAATGCTTCATGCGGTCGGCCAGGTTGACGATCGACAGCGCGGTCTCGACATGCTTGGCGCGCTCTTTCGCTTTCAGGCGGTCAACAGCAGCGGCAGCTCGACGTTCTGCGCGGCGGTGAGCATCGGCATCAGATTGTAGAACTGGAACATGAAGCCGACATTGGCGGCGCGCCAGCGCGCCAGCGCGCCCTCCGACAGTGTGTCGATGCGCTCGCCCGCCACGTGGATCTCCCCGCCGTCGGGCCGATCGATGCCGCCCAGGAGGTTGAGGAGCGTGGTCTTGCCCGAGCCGGACGGGCCCATCACGGCGACGAAGTCGGCGCGCGGAACGGCGAGATCGAGCCGGTCGAAGATCGAGATCGTTTCCTTGCCCTTGATGAAGCGCTTGGTGAGGTCGGCAAGGCGAACCATCGGGAGGTCGGCGGCCAAATCACATCTCCTCTTGTTCTTGGATTCGTGCGGGGGGTCAGTTCGCGGCGGCGTCCTTGCGCGCGGTCGCGGCGGCGCCCTCGGCCAGGAACGTGACCTTGACGGCCATGTCGGGCAGGATGCGCGGGTCCTTTCGCTTGCAGGCCGATGCGTACCCGCACCGTCGCCTTCTCGCGGTTGGCGGTCGGCACGATGGCGATGACGGCGGCCGGAATGGTCCAGTCCGGATAGGCGTCGAGCACGGCGCTGACGCTGCTTGCCGGCAGTGACCCGGCCGATGAACGCCTCGTTGACGTCGACCTCGATCTCGATCGAACTCCATGTCGACGATCGTGCACACGCCGGTGCGGGTGAAGCCGCCGCCGGCCGACAGCGGCGAGATCATCTCACCCGGCTGCGCGCTGCGGTCGACCACGACGCCGCCGAACGGCGCGCGGATCGCGTGCTTGTCGAGCACGGCCGCGCTGCGTTGCGCGTCGAGCCGCGCCGTCTCCAGGTGCGAGTGCGACTGCCGCAGCTGCGCCGTCAGCACCCCGACCCGCGCCTCCGACCGGGTGAGATCGGCTTCGCTGGCGAAATTCTTCTGCGACAGGCTCCGGACGCGCGTGAGGATGCGCGTCGCGTCCTCCAGATCGGCAGTGATCATGGCGGTGGCGGCCTCGGCGGCCTCGGCGCGCGAGCTGCGCCAGCGCCAGATCCTTTTCGGCGAGCACGCTGTCCAGCCGGGCAACGATCTGGCCCGCCTGCACCACCATGCCCTCTTCGATCAGCACCTCGACCACCTTGCCGGTGATCTCCGCCGCGATCGGTGGCCTTGCGGCGCGCCACCACATAGCCGGACGCCACGAGGCTGCCCGGGCGGCGTGCCTCGGCAGTGACGGTGGTCGGCGGCGGGGCTGCCGGCGCGGGCTGGGGCTGCGCGACCGGCAGCGCATTTTGCCCGGCAACCCGCAGCTCGGGGACCAGCACGGCGGCGATGACGAGCCCAGCGGCCACGACGCCCGCGCTCGCGACGAGCACCGGCCACCGCCGGCGCCTCGGTGGCGGTGCCGCGTCGCGCCCGCGGTCGATTGCCAGCGAGCGCAGCAATTTGGCCTTGTCCTCGGCCATCCGGTTCACCCCCTGTGGGAATAGACCGTCCTTATAGCGGAATGAAGCAACTTCGTGACCCGGACGTGGTCTTTTTGGTTATGGCCAGGACCGACGCGCCCGATCCGCCTATTTGCTGTTTTTCGCGTGGTCGGCCCGGTCCTTGTGGCCCACCCGCTCCTCGACCTCGGCGCTCAGGCGCTGGTAGACGCCGAGGCCGACCACGAGCAGGATTGCGGCCACGAACAACAGCGTCGGATACAGGAGCTTCGCGACATCCTCCTGGCTGACGCGGAAGACGGTGACGAGCGCCTCCAGGAACACCGCGATGGCGATCGTCGATATGAATCGCGTGAGGCTACGCCGCGTTTCCGAGGCGGCGCGCATTTCGCGCGCGCGTATGACTTCTTCGTCGAACAGGTACTTGGCGACGTCGAAGACCGCGATGGCGACGACCACGTAACCGATGCCGGTCAGCGCGGCAATTGCCATGCCCCGCCACGACAGAAACGTCGACACGGTCTGGACCAATACGTCGGCGATCAGCAGAAGGGCGAGCAGCATCAGAATCCCGGCCGCAACGCCGAAGATGATGCGCGATACGACATCGAACAGGTTTTCTGCGTCCTCTGACCTCACGACGATCTCCCCTTGCGACGCACCAAGTTGCCACTATCCCAGTGATTCACAGCCCTCCTCAAGCCCCATTGCGTCGGCGCCGGCGCCCACGCAACATGCCGCCATGAGTCGTACCGCCGACGCCGCCCGCCTGCCGTTCGACGAGGAGGTCATTCGCCCGACCTTCCGCCGGGAACGCGCGGCGATGCGCCGCGGTCTGCTTCCGGTCGCCGGCTGCGACGAGGCCGGGCGCGGACCTCTGGCGGGACCGGTGGTCGCCGCCGCCGTCATCCTCGATCCGAAGCGCATCCCGCGCGGCCTCGACGATTCGAAGAAGCTCCTGCCCGCCGAGCGGGAAAAGCTCTACGCCCGGATCTGTGCGCATGCCGAGGTGGCGATCGCCTTCGGCTCGACCGCGCGGATCGACCGCGACAACATCCGCCAGGCTTCGTTGTGGGCGCTGGCGCAGGCGGTCGCCGCGCTGCCGACGCGGCCGCGCCTCGTCTTCGTCGACGGCTGCGACCGCATCAAGGTCGACTGCGACTGCGAGGCGGTGGTCAGCGGAGACGCTCTCGTGCTCTCGATCGCCGCCGCCTCCATCGTCGCCAAGGTGACGCGCGACCGGCTGATGAGGCGGCTCGGCGCGGTCCACCCGGGCTATGGCTTCGAGCGCCATATGGGCTACAGCGTCCCTGAGCATTTTGCCGCGCTGGCGCGCCTCGGGCCGACCGTCCATCACCGCCGCTCCTTTGCCCCGGTCGCCGCCTGCTTCGGCGAGCCCGCGCCCGCCGAGCCCGATCCCGCGATCCCATTGCCTCTCTAGCTCCCGCCGCCTATCACTGCGGGCACCTGCTTCAACAACGCTGCCGCGCGGATGCTCTACGTCTCGCCTATCGTCGAAGCGCTGCGCGGGCGCCCGCGTCTCGTCTTCTGGTTTGCGACGCTCACCCAGGCGGCGTTGTGGACGCTCATGCCCTCGCTGTTCTATGCGGCCCCGCCGGGCGAAGCGCCGGTGGTGCTGGCGATCGGGCACGAATGGCAGATGGGCACCGTACATGGCCCGCCGCTCGGCAACTGGCTGGCCGAGATCGCCTTCCGGCTGGCGGGCGGCTCGTTCGTCGGCGTCTATGTCCTGGCGCAGCTCTGCGTGATCGCCACCTACTGGGCGGTGTTCGCGCTCGGCCGCCGCATCGTCGGCTTGAGCCACGCCGTGCTGGCGGTGCTGCTGATGGCCGGCATCACGGTGTTTGCGGCGCCGACGCCCGATTTCGGCCCGGCGGTGCTGGCGACGCCGCTCACGGCGCTGGCGATCCTGTTCTACTGGCGCGCCGTCGGCGAGGCGCGCGACCGCTCCTGGCTCTACCTCGGGCCGGTGCTCGGCCTGCTCCTGCTCACCACCTGGTTCGGTGCGATCCTGCTCGCCCTGATGGTCGTGTTCACCCTGGCCACCGAGCGCGGCCGGGCCAGGCTTTGGCGGTTCGAGCCATACGTCGCTATCGTGGTTGCTGGGCTCATTGCGCTTCCGCATATCCTGTGGCTCGCCGATGGGCATTGGAGCGTGCTGGCGCCACGCGGCGACTGGTCTCTCGGTGCCGGCGCGCTGCAATGGGGGCGGCAGCTGGCCGGCCTGACGTTCGATCACGCCGGTCTCCTCGTGCTCGTCGTCGTGGCGGGCGTCGCGCTGGTCGACCGCAAGGTCGCGGTACCGGAGATCGTGCGGCAGCCGGTCGATCCGCTGGCCCGGATCTTCGTCTATGCATTTGCGCTCGCCCCCGCATTGATCGCCACCATCGCGGCGGCGGGGATCGGCCATGATGAGCCGCTCGGCGGCAACGGGGCGCTCGTCGTCCTCTCCGGCCTTGCCGTGGTCCTTCTCGCGGGCGACGTCATCCGGCTCTATCGCCAGCGGGCCGCGAGCCTGACCTGGCTGGCGTTGCTCATGGCCCCGCCGCTCGTCGCCCTCGTGTCGGTGCTGGTCGTCCCGTGGACCGTCGCGCTGGAGCTCAAGGTCAACGAGCCCGCCGCCGCCATGGCGCGCTTCTTCACCGACAGCTTCAACCGGCGCACGGGTAAGCCGCTCGCCATCGTGGTGGGGGAGGGCCGTCTCGCCGGTCTCGTCGCGCTCGCCTCGCCGCAGCGCCCGAGCGTCTTCATCGACGGCTCGCCGGAGCGCGCGCCGTGGATCACCGAGGATGCGTTCCGCCGCAACGGCGCGATCATCCTGTGGTGGATCACCGATGCGGCGGGCACCCCGCCGGCGCACCTGCGCGCCCGCTTCCCCGACATGGTGCCGGAAGTGCCGCGCTCGTTCGAGCGTCCGATCCAGGGCCGGCTGCCGCTCCTGCGCATCGGCTGGGCGATGATCCGTCCGAGCAACTAGGCGTGGACTGAATTACGCCGCAGGTCACGCACTATCGTGTGAGCGCCTCCGACGAAAACCAGATGTCTTGGTAGACCGCCGTTGCCGTTTGATCCGGCGCTTGCTCCGCCGTCAGCCGGATCGAACGAGATCGCCATGCCAAGTCGCGATCAGGCGGCGTCGAGCCCGCCGGTTGCTCTGACGCTCCGACGCAGGGTATGAACCATGCCGGCATCAATGGCCTCAGATCGAAGCCCGACGCCGAGCGGGTAGCCAAAGCCGCCATTGCAATGGTCTTTGACGGCCGCCAGGGAAAGATCAATCGGCCCCCGAGGCGCAGACCTTGCAGCCATTGCACCGGAGGTGCCACCACGCCGGCGTTCACGTAGATCAGGTCCGAAGGCTCGATCGGCAGTGACACCGCATTTTCCGCGATCACCGAGACGTTTTCAAATGGCAGCAGGTTGGTCCGTGCAGCGGCGGCAAGGGCGTGGTCGATCTCGACGGCATTCACACGGCCACCGGGAAGCACGAGCATTGACAGGATGGCTGAGTAATATCCGGTGCCCGCACCGATGTGGGTAACGATTTCACCCGGCTGTGGATCTGCGGCGCCAATCCAGGCAGCATGGAGAAAGGGCTCTCCATTGTTGATCCCATTGCCGCCATCGAGCGCAACCAGGTTGTTTTGGTAGATATACGCCGGGTCGGCACTTGGCGTCTCGAAGGACCTTTCCGCTACCAAGATCTTCCAAGGTCCGGGTGGCAGAAACGCTTCGCGTGGCACGAGCTCGAAAATTCTCTCCAGTCTGGGATCGCTTGATCCGCTCGCCGCAGCCATGAGCCGCGCATAGAAACCGCGGATTTCGTCCAGGCGGCGACGTTGCCGGTTCATGATTTCATCCTGGCTGCAGTTCTCCTTAGAAAGCATGTTCGTGGATCAACGCCAATGCCCGCCGTGACCGCTTGTGGCAGCGATCGGATGTCGGCTGGTGCAGGGCCGGCTGCCGTTCCTGTGCATCGGCTGGGCGATGATCCGACCGAGCGATTGACCCTTTATGCGTCGAAATCGAATCCTTGCCGAGCCGGTGCCGCTTGATCGCGGCCGCAGTCCCGAGTCATGCTGGCGGGACGTCGCCAACCCAACTCGGCGACGACCGTCGGGAGGACGCATGCGGCTCGGTCTGTTCATGATGCCGGTTCATCCGCCGGAGCGCGTGTTCGCCGACACGCTCGCCGAGGACAGCGCAAAGTCGCTGCTGGCCGAACGGCTCGGCTTCGAGGAAGTGTGGGTGGGTGAGCATTTCTCCGCCACCAGCGAGCCGATCCCTTCGCCCATGATGTTCATGGCCGCCCTCCTGCCGCAGACCACGAGCATCCGTTTCGGCACCGCGGTCATCAACCTCCCCAATCACGATCCGGTGGTGGTGGCGGCGGAGGCGGCGCAGTTCGATCACATGAGCCGCGGCCGTTTCATGCTCGGCATCGGCCCGGGCGGCCTTCTCTCCGACTTCGAGCTGTTCGACGTCGCCGATCACGCGGCGCGCATGCGCAGGACGCTGGAGTTGGTCACGCTCATCCGGCGGATCTGGTCGCAGGATCCGCCCTACGACCTGGCCGGCGAGTTCCGCAACGTGCGGATCAAGAATGCGATCATCCCGGAGCTCGGCGTGGGCTACATGCCGAAGCCGTTCCAGCCCGGAGGGCCGCCGATCTCCATTTCGATCGCAAGCCCCAATTCGGCGAGCGCCCGCACCGCCGCGCAGGAGGGATGGGGCATCATCTCGGCCAATGTGATACCGGCCTGGTCGATCGCCACCCACTGGGCGCTCTACAGCAAGACCTGCGCCGAGGCCGGCAAGCCGGTATCGGGCGACAAGTGGCGGGTCGGGCGAAACGTCATGGTCGCCCCTTCCGATGCCGAGGCGCGCGATCGCGTGTTCGCCGATGCGGCCTCCAACCGCTATTTCTTCACCTACATCCGCACGGTCCTGACCCGGGTGGGGTTGCTGCCGCGGATCAAGCCGCACCCCGACATGCCGGACGAGCAGGCGACCGTCGAGGCGATCACCGAGGCCTGCGTGCTCTACGGCTCGCCCAGGACGGTGCTCGACAAGCTCGTCGCTTTTCGCGAGCAGGTCGGGCCGTTCGGCACGCTGCTCATGACCGGCCTCGACTGGGGCGGGCCGAACGAGGCCTGGGAGCGCGAGTTGATGCGGCTCCTGGCGCAGGATGTGATGCCGAAATTCCGCCAGCATGCGTTGGCGCAGGCAGCGGAGTGAGCAGCGGTCGTCGCGAAGCGACCCTCACCCGCGCATCAGGGCGGTGACGTGGGCGGCGACCGAGCGGGCGAGCCCGTCGAGGTCGTAACCGCCTTCCAGCATCGAGACGATCCGCCCGCCCGCGCTGGCGTCGGCGATGTCCATCAGCTTCTTCGTCGCCCAGGCGAAATCCGGCTCGAGCAGATTGAGGTTGGCGAGCGGGTCGCGCATATGCGCGTCGAAGCCGGCGGAGATCACCACGAGGTCGGGCCGGAAGTCGGTGAGCCGCGGCAGGATTGCGGTCTCGAACGCTTCGCGGAACTCCTCCCCGCCGTCGCCCGGCCGCAGCGGCGCATTGACGATGGTGTTGTGCTCGCCGCGCTCGGAGATCGCTCCGGTGCCGGGATAGAGCGGCATCTGGTGGGTCGAGCAGTACATCACGGTCGGATCGGACCAGAAGATCTGCTGGCTGCCGTTGCCGTGGTGGACGTCGAAGTCGACGATCGCGACCCGCTCGACACCGTGCTGCGCCTGGGCGTGACGGGCGGCGATCGCCGCGTTGTTGAACAGGCAGAAACCCATCGGAACCGCAGTCTCGGCATGGTGGCCGGGGGGGCGGGTGGCGACGAAGGCGTTGTTGGCGGCCTGGTCCATCACCTCGTCGACCGCGCGCGTCGCCCCGCCGGCGGCGCGCAGCGCCGCCTCGAAGCTGCCGGGCGACATCGTGGTGTCGGCATCGAGCCGCGCCAGGCCTTCCTTCGGCGTCGCGTCCCGGATCGCCTCGACGTAATCCATCGGGTGGCAGAGCGCGATCGTCTCCAGCGACGCGGCCGGCGCCTGCTCGCGCGCCAGCGTCTGGAAGCGCTCGTTTTCGAGGATGCGCTCGATTGCCCGCAGGCGGTCGGGCCGCTCGGGATGGCCCATTGGCGTGAGGTGCTCGAGGCAGGCCGGATGGGTGATGAGAAGCGTCGACATGCACGACCTCTTTCGCCCCACAGGCCTAGCGCGATAGCGGTCCGCCGTCTACGTCCATATGGGTTCCGGGGCGGGAAACCAGAGTGCATGACCGATCGATGCGAGACGCTCGATCTGCGGCTGGCGGCGGCCGTCGACGTCGACGACATCGTCGCGCTCATCCAGGCGAACGAGACGATCCGCGGCGGTGCCATCACCGGCCATTTCGACAGCGCCACGATCGAGGCCTTCCTCGACGACATGCCGGTGGTCGTCGTGCGGCGAGGCAAGCGTCTGGCGGGCGTGCTGGTCAGTTCGTCGATCGAGGCCGTCGGCCACATCCCGGTGATCGCTGCGATGTTGCGCACCTGGCGGGGCGGAGCGGATGCCTACATCTACGGGCCGATCTGCATCGCCGCCGCGGATCGCGGGCAGGGGCTTGCGGAAAAGCTCTTTGGCTTCCTCAAGGCGGCGTTGCCCGGCCGCGAGGGCATCCTGTTCATCCGCGCCGACAATCCCGCTTCGATCCGCGCCCATCGGGACAAGCTCGGCATGTCGCCGCGCGGGACATTTTCCCTTGACGGTATCGATCACGTGGTCCTCTCCTACCGGGACTGACCGATGGTCGTTTCCACAATCCATTGAGGAGAGTGCACGTACATGTCGCATACTGAAATCAGGGAGAAGTTGATCTGGGCCGGCAAGGTGCTGGTCGCCGAAGGCCAGGACGATTTTACCCGTGGCCACATCTCGGTACGGCTCCCCGACGATCCCACGCGGTTCTACATGAAGGCGCACAGCCTCGGGCTCGACGAGATCACGCTCGACAACATCATCACCATCGACCTCGAAGGCAACGTTGTCGCCGGCACCG
The DNA here is from genome assembly GCA_963777755.1 of uncultured Alphaproteobacteria bacterium. Lineage (GTDB taxonomy): Bacteria > Pseudomonadota > Alphaproteobacteria > Rhizobiales > Xanthobacteraceae > DATFWC01. Next base: position 254,894 of record CAVZSC010000027.1, on the reverse strand, counting down.
CGCGCCGCCACAGCGAGGTCTACATCCATTCGGAGATTTTCAAGGCGCGCTCGGACGTCCACTGCGTGCTGCACACCCATCCGCCCTATTCGATCGCGCTGTCGGCGAGCGGGCGGTCGCTCCGGTGTTACAGCCAGCCCGGCGCGCTGTTCTTCGAATTCCTCGGCGTCTATGACGAGACGATCAACCTGATCCGCACCCATGCGATGGGCGCCGGCGTGGCCCGCGCGCTCGGCGCCAATCGCGCGGTCCTGCTCAAGAACCACGGCGTCGTGGTAGCCGGTCCGACCATCGAGGAGGTGGTGATCAGCACCATCATGCTGGAGAACGGCGCGATGGTGCAGCTCACCGCCGAGGCGGCGGGCGAGACCGCGCCCGAGTTTCCGCGCGCCGACATCGAGAAGCTCAAGCACGACATCAGCCAGCCCGAGCAGTTCGCGATCAATTTCGACTATCTGGTGCGGCGCGCCAAGCGAAGAGAGCGATGACCCGCCTCGCCCCGGACTTTACTCGGCCATGACGAAAATGACGAATTCGTGAGTCCGGGTCGTCATTTGGCCACGCTGTTGTCATCGAACAGCGTCAAGTCTCCGCATATAAGCGTGCGGGGTGCAGCCGCAACGCACGTTAGGACCGTCAACACAGCCGGGTGATGCAGCATGGCCTACATGAAGACGATCGTGGGAGCCCTGACCATCATGATGGCGTCGGGCACCATCGTGGATTTCGACGTGACCGAAGTGGACGATGTCGTCTATGTCCGCGTGTGGTCTCCTGACGACGGCCGCGCGCGACACCTGCAGAAGCATGTGGCCGCCGTCCTGCCGTCGCGCATCGAGGAACGTCACGTCACCGTGATGTAGCCCGCCTACCTCTCGGTTGTCGTCGTCCGGCAAGCCGGGCGCCCCAGTACTCCCGCCCTGTGATGCAGCCGCATGGCCTCTCGGGTCGTCACCTGCAGAAACACGTGGCGGCGATCCTGCCGGTGAGAATCGAGGAGCGGCACGTCACCGTGGTGAGCGGGTAGGTTGGGTTGCGCGCGCACGATGCAGCCGCGTTATCCAGCGGCTGCCGCGCGCAACCCAACAACCGTCGCACGGGAATAATTGTTGGGTTCGTGCGGTGTAATGCCTTGCTCGCATTCGGGCGCACCGGCCGCGCGAACCCACCCTACAGCTTCTCTACCCGAGCTTCACCCCCGGTGGCGGCGGGATGTCGTCCGGCACGAAGAAATCGGCCTGCAGCGGCTCGCTCGGATCGACGCGGTAGCGGTCGAAGTCGGTGATGCCTTCGCCGGCCAGGAACGTGTCGTCGATCAGAAAATTGCCGGTAAAGCTCTTCGCCGGCTTGGCGAAGATTGCCGCGGCCGCATCCGCGAGAATCTCCGGGCGGCGCGAGCGGCGCATGATGGCGTCGCCGCCGAGCAGGTTGCGGATCGCCGCCGTGGCGATGGTCGTGCGCGGCCACAGCGCGTTGACGGCGATCCGGCCGCGCAACTCGCCGGCGAGCCCCAGCACCACCAGGCTCATGCCGAATTTCGCCATCGAGTAAGCGGTGTGGCCGGCGAACCATTTCTCCGCCATGTCGAGCGGCGGCGACAGCATCAGGATGTGCGGGTTCGCGGCCTTTTCCAGATGGGAGATCGCGTATTTCGACACCATGAAGGTGCCGCGCGCGTTGACCTGATGCATCAGATCGAAGCGGCGCATGTCGGTTTCCCGGACCGGCGTCTGGCTGATCGCGCTCGCGTTGTTGACGACGATATCGAGTGAGCCGAATGTTTGCGCCGTCCGGTCGATGGCACTTTTGACCGCCGCTTCGTCGCGCACGTCGACGACGAGCGGCAAGGCCCTGCCGCCCGCGCGTTCGATTTCGGCCGCCGCCGTATGGATCGTGCCGGGCAGCTTCGGATGCGGCGTCTCGGTCTTGGCGGCGATCGCGATGTTGGCCCCCTCGCGGGCGGCGCGCAGCGCGATCGCGAGCCCGATGCCGCGCGAGGCCCCGGTGATGAACAGCGTCTTGTTCTTCAGCATTGCGGCACTCATTCGTCACCCAGCGCGGCGTCCGCGCCCGTTACGCTCTCGCCGCCGTCGATCACCGCCCGTTCGAGGCCCGGTGCCGTCACCGCGAGGTTCTGCGCGAAGAACCGGGCGATGGCGATGCGTGCGGCGGCGCCTCCGGCGCCGCGGCTATCGCGCAGCGACGCGATCGCCTCCTCGGCCAGCATCGCGCCGCCTGCCGCGTAGGCGAACAGCTTGAGATAGGGCGTCGCGCCGGCGAGCGCCGCGTCGGGCGCGCGGTCGACCTGGGCGAGCATCCACGCGGTGGCCCGGTCGAGGCAATCGACCGTTTCGCGCAGCCTGATCTCGATCCACTCGAACGCCGGATCGTTCATCGCCGCGGCGGCGGAGATCGTCTGCCGCAGGTCGTCGAGGAACGTCTTCACGGTGGCGCCGCCGGACAGCGGCAGCTTGCGGGTGACGAGATCGATCGCCTGGACGCCGTTGGTGCCTTCGTAGATGGCGGCGATGCGGGCGTCACGATAGTGCTGGGCGGCACCGGTCTCCTCGATATAGCCCATGCCGCCGTGCACCTGCACGCCGAGCGAGGCGACCTCGACCCCGACGTCGGTGGAGAACGCTTTCGCAACGGGCGTGAGCAGCGAGGCCCGTTCGTGCGCGGCCTTGCGCTCCGCCTCCCGGTCGGCGCGCTGGGCGCGGTCGATCGCCGCCGCGGTCGCATAGCAGATGGCGCGCGCGGCGCGCGTCAGCGATCGCATGGTCATCAGCATGCGGCGGACGTCGGCATGGGCGATGATCGGGCTCGATCCCGCCGTGCCGCTCGCGCGGCCCTGCCGGCGCTCCCGTGCGTAGGCGAGCGCCGCCTGCGTCGCGCGCTCGGCAACGCCCACGCCCTGCAGGCCGACCGCCAGGCGGGCATTGTTCATCATGGTGAACATGCAATTCATGCCGCGGTTCTCCGCCCCGAGCAGATAGCCGACGGCGCCGCCCTCATCGCCGTACACCATGGTGCAGGTGGGCGAGCCATGGATGCCGAGCTTGTGTTCGATGCTGTGGCAGCGAACGTCGTTCGCGACGCCCAGCGTGCCATCCGGGTTCACCAGGAGTTTCGGAACGACGAACAGCGAGATGCCTTTGGTGCCGACCGGGGCGTCGGGCAGCCGCGCCAGCACGAAGTGCACGATGTTGTCGGTCAGGTCGTGCTCGCCGTAGGTGATGAAGATCTTCTGCCCGCTGATGCGATAGGTGCCGTCTCCGGCCGGCTCGGCGCGCGTGCGCAGCGCGCCGACGTCGGAACCCGCCTGCGACTCGGTGAGCTGCATCGTGCCCATCCATTCGCCCGAGACGAGCTTCGCCAGATAGGTGCGCTTGAGCTCGTCGCTGCCGTGGATCGCCAGCGCCTCGACCCCGCCCATGGTCAGCACCGGGCCGATGCCGAATGCCATCGAGGCGGAATTCCACATCTCGATGCAGGCGGCGTTGATCGCGTGCGGCAGCCCTTGCCCGCCCCATTCGGTCGGCGCCGCGAGGCCGTTCCAGCCGGCGGCGGCCCAGTCGCGATAGGCTTGCCGCCAGCCGGGCGGCATGGTGATCGCGCCGTTCCGCAGCGGAGTACCATGGCGGTCGCCGACCACGTTGAGCGGGGCGATGACGTCGCCGGCGAACCTGCCGGCCTCCTCCAGCACCGCGTCCACCACGTCTTCGGTCAGGTCGCCATACAGCCCTTCCGCGATGGCCCGGTTGAGGCCGGCCGCCTGCCTGAGGGTGAAGCCGATGTCCTTGACCGGCGCCCGGTACGTCATTGTGCTGGTCCTGTGCGGCGCATGTCGCGTGCTAGTGTCCCGGTTCCGACGTTCGTATCCCTTTGCAGCACCCCCTCGTACGAACGTCGGAACCAAAGGGACACTAGGCAAGCATATGAAGCTAGTGTGGCTTCGGATTTGACGTTCCTACGAAGGAGTCGCCGCAATGCTGGTAGGAACGTCAAATCCGCCACACTGGCCGTTCTATCGGAGTTTTGCCATCGTTTCGCAAGCGTAGACCAGGGATGCGGCAGCCAGCTTGACGCGGTGGGGCGGACAACGCAAATGGCCGCGCGCCATGTTGGCCGCAAGGCTTTGCGTCATGCCGGTTGCTCTTGAGACACGCGTGATGACGGCCGATCGCGCCGCGATCGGGACGGCCGTGCGCGTGCTTGCGGGCGGCGGGCTGGTCGCGTTTCCGACCGAGACGGTCTACGGGCTCGGCGCCGATGCCACCAACGGCGAGGCGGTCGCGCGCCTCTACGCCGCCAAAGGCCGGCCCGCGTTCAACCCGCTCATTGCGCATGTGAGCGATGCGTCGGCGGCGCGGACGCTTGGGCGTTTCGACGCGGCCGCCGACCGGCTCGCGGCCGCGTTCTGGCCCGGCCCCCTGACGATCGTGCTGCCCAAGGCGGCGGGCTGCCCGGTCGCCGACCTCGCCACCGCCGGGCTCGACACGATCGCGCTGCGCGTCCCCGATCACCCGGTCGCGCGCGACATCATCCTGGCCTTCGGCAAGCCGATCGTTGCGCCGTCGGCCAACCGGTCCGGCCACGTCTCGCCCACGACGGCGCAACACGTGCTCGCCGACCTTGCCGGCTCGATCGACCTGGTCATCGACGGCGGGGCGACGCCGGTCGGGCTCGAGTCCACCATCGTCGCCTGCCTCGGCGATCGGCCGGCGCTGCTGCGGCCGGGCGGCCTTCCGCGCGCGGCGATCGAGCAGGCGCTCGGCCTTCCGCTGGCTGACCTTGAATCCCCGGCGGAATCCGAGGCGGACGTGCCGCTCGCGCCCGGCCAACTCCTCTCGCACTATGCGCCGCGAGCGCGGCTGCGCCTCGACGCCACCGAGGTCCGGGACGGAGAAGCGCTGCTGGCGTTCGGCCCGACGTTGCCGGCCGGCGCCGGGACCGCTTCTGCCGTGCTCAACCTCTCTGGCAGAGGCGACCTCATCGAGGCCGCGGCGAGCCTCTTCTCGCATCTGCGTAGCTTGGACTCAGCGAGCGCGTGCGCAATCGCCGTCATGCCCATCCCACACGAAGGCCTGGGCGAAGCCATCAACGACCGCCTCGCACGCGCCGCCGCGCCACGGTCGACAACTCCCCTCTCGACCCCGAACCACCGGCCGGCCTAGACTTGAGCCATGAACATCCATCAACCCAGACCGCCCTCCGCCGATCTCCTGGCCCGCTTCGCCGCGATCGTCGGCGAGAAATACGCCATCACCGACAAGCAGGCGCAGCTGCCTTATCTCACCGAGATGCGCGACATGTATCGCGGCCGCACCGCCATGGTGCTGCGGCCCGCCTCGGTCGCCGAGGTGTCGAAGATCCTCGTCCTCGCCAGCGAGACCGGCACGCCGATCGTGCCGCAGGGCGGCAACACCGGGCTGGTGGGCGGCCAGTTGCCGTATCACGACGAGATCCTGCTCTCGCTCAACCGCCTCGACCGCGTCCGCGAAGTCGACCCGACCTCGAACACCATCACCTGCGAGGCCGGCGTCACGCTCGGTCGCGCGCGCGAGGCGGCCGCCGCGGTCGACCGGCTCTATCCGCAGCTGCTGCCGTCGGAAGGCACCTGCACGATCGGCGGCAACCTGTCGACCAATGCGGGCGGCACCCAGGCGCTCGCCTACGGCATCGCCCGCTCGCACGTGCTCGGGCTCGAGGTGGTGCTCGCCGACGGGCGCGTGCTCGACAACCTCAACAAGCTCAAGAAGGACAACACCGGCTACGACCTCAAGAACCTCTTCATCGGCGCCGAAGGTACGCTGGGCGTGATCACCGCCGCGGTGCTGCGCCTGGTGCCGCGGCCGCGTTCGGTCGAGACCGCCTATGCGGGCATCGCGTCGCCGGAGGCCGGGCTCGAGCTCCTGACGCTGGCGCAGGATCGCGTGTCCGGTGGCGTCACCAGCTTCGAGATCATGACGCGCGCCGGGATCGAGGCGGTGCTGCGCTTCGGCTCGGGTTGTCGCGATCCGCTCGCTACCCCGCACCCGTGGTACGCGCTGATCGAATTGTCGTCGCAGGCGCGCAGCGGATTGCGCGAGACCCTGGAGGAGATCCTGGCGGAAGGCCATTCGCGCGGCCTGATCGCCGACGCCACGATCGCCGACAGCCTGGAGCAGGCCAAGGGGTTCTGGCGCATCCGCGAGCTGTTCGGCGAGGTGCAGCGCCACCTCGGCGGCTCGATCAAGCACGACGTGTCGGTGCCGGTCGCCTCGGTCCCGGCCTTCATCGCCGAGGCGAACGCCGCCGTCACCGCGCTCATTCCCGGCGCCCGGCCGCTGCCGTTCGGCCATCTCGGCGACGGCAACATCCACTACAACGTCAACCAGCCGGAGGGCGCCGACAAGGCCGCATACCTTGCACGTTGGGACGAGGTCAATGCGGTCGTGTTCGACGTGGTGAGGAAATTCGGCGGCTCGATCTCCGCCGAGCACGGCATCGGGGTGATGAAGCGCGACGTGCTGCCGCGCGTGAAAGACCCGGTCGCCCTCGACCTGATGCGCACGCTCAAGCGCACCCTCGACCCGAAGGGGATTCTCAACCCCGGCAAGGTGTTGTGAAGATCAGAACAACGTCAGCTGATCGTCGGGCTTGTTCGGCTTGGCGCGTGCAGGCTGTGACTCCGCGAGCGGTGCGCCGGGTGCGACCGGCGCGAGCAGTTCCGCTGAGTCGTTGGCCACGTGGTTGACGGCGGACGAGATCTCGTAGGTTTCGAGCAGGTCGTCGGGGGCGGGCGAGATCAGCGCCGCCGCGGTCTCGGCGTCGACCTTGCCCCCGTCGAGCCAGAAGTCGAACGCGTCCGGCGCGATCACCACCGGCATGCGGTCATGGATGTGGCGCAGGGTCCGGTTGGCGGTGGTGGTGACGATCGCGGCGGTATCCATTTCCTCGCCGTTCGGCCCGGTCCAGGTCTCCCACAGGCCGGCGAACGCCATAGGCCCGCCCGACCTCGGCCGGACGAAGAACGGGCGCTTGCCCTTGCCCTCCTGCCGCCATTCGTAGAAACCGTCGGCCGGAAACAGGCAGCGCCGCCGCCGCATGGCGTTACGGAAGGCGGGCTTGTCAATTACCGATTCACCACGCGCGTTGATGAGCAGGCTGAACGTGCGCGGGTCCTGGACCCAGGCCGGGATCAGGCCCCAGCGCACCAGCGCGAAGGAACGAGTGCCCTCGGCGAGCCGCACGATGGGCACTGGCTGGGTCGGGGCAACATTGTAGCGCGGCGGGAAATTGGGCTGCTCGGTATAGCCGAACAGGGCCCGAATCGCCTCCGGCGCCGTCGTTATCGCGTAGCGTCCGCACATCTTCGGGTTCCAACCATCATCCGCCCCTTAAGTCGGTATTAAGTCATAATGGACAAGACTTCGCGGAATTTGCCCGGACGCGGCCACGGATCCCCGATGAAAGCCCACGCTCTCCGCCCGACCGTCGATCGCGAGCCGGTCCGACCGATCGATCCTGCCCGCCTGGCCGCGGCGAACATCAATCCGAAGACCGGGTTGGCCACCGACTACCTCAATCATTTCAACGAAGCCATCATGATGCTCGAGATGCTCCCGACGATGCCCGAGTGCGTCGAGGACCTGTTGCAGTGGCGCGTCATGAGCTATCGCGAGCATTTCCTCGCCACCCACCAGAAGCACCGCGATCTGGTGCTCGCCGCCTATGAGACCGCCGAGCCGCACGCGCGGTTCCTGCTCGACGAATGCACCGATACGATGGACGTGATCCTCACCGCCGCGCGCGAGGCCCTCTACCTGCACCTGTCGCGGGGCGTGGCCGGCGCGCTCGCCCAGGAGGCCGCCGCCCATCTCAGACCCCTGGTCGCGCGCGCAGGCGCCATCATCAACGGATTGATGATGGTGGGCGACGAGACTGCCGCCGTGCCGCAGGCCGCCGTGGACGCCCTGCTGGAACGGCGCAACTGATGGCGGGCGATCCCCGCGCCTATCCCGAGCGGCCCTACCTCGCCGTCAGCGCCGCCATCATCCGCGACGAGCATGTGCTGGTGGTGCGCCGTGCGCACCCGCCGGGGCACGGTCTCTACACGCTGCCGGGCGGAGTGGTGGAGGCGGGCGAGACGCTGTTCGAGGCGCTCCAGCGCGAGGTCCGCGAGGAGACCGAGCTCGTCATTGCGCCGATCGGGCTCGCCGGCCACCGCGAGGTCATCATCCGCGACGCGGCGGGCCGGGTCGAGCGCCATTTCGTCATCCTCGCCTTTGCGGCGCGCTGGCTCGCCGGCGAGCCGCGCCTCAACGCCGAGCTCGCCGAGGCGCGTTGGCTGCGTCCCGCTGACCTCGCAGGCCTGAAGACCACCGAGGGCCTTGCCGACATCGTGGCGGCGGCGTTTGCGCTCGCCGTTTCTCGAAAATTGTAAGCGACTGTATTGATTGAGCTTCTCAGGTTCGTTCTGGCAAAATTCAGGGCGAGTTGCAGGGGCCTATATTTACAACTTTGGAGGGCGTCCGGCCCAGTCTTGCAATTGCCGCGGTGGCAACGCATTGGTCGGCGGACAATGCTGGCTCGCCTCCTCATTCTCGCCTGGATCGGCCTGGCCGCCCTGAGCCCGTCTGCGGGTCTGAGCCCACCTGCGGGTGCGGCGGAGGGGAGTGCTGCGCCGTACGACCGCGACCTCCAGCGGCTGGCCGAGATTCTCGGCTCGCTGCACTACCTGCGGGCGCTGTGCGGCGCCAACGAGGGCCCCAAGTGGCGCAACGAGATGCAGGCGCTGGTCGATGCCGAGACGCAAGGGGGCGACCGGCGCGACAAGCTGATCGCCAGCTTCAATCGCGGCTACCGCGGCTATCAGCAGACCTATCGCACCTGCACGCCGGCCGCCAATCTCGTCATCCGCCGCTATCTCGAGGAAGGTGCGCGGATTTCCCGGGACATTACCGCGCGATACGCGAACTGACGCTGCCGCTCTCCCTGTTAACCTTTGCTAAAGGTGCCGGTTTGCGCGGCAAGGCCATGTGCTAATGATGACGTAACAAAGACGCCAGACGGGGTCGCGAGGGAACTGATCATGGGCATGGGGGCTCGTTCGCGTGCGGCTGTCGACTCGGCGCCGGAGCACGCCGAGGAGAGACGGGCGGCACTAGGCTACCTTGCGGAAGCCTGGGCGGAAGCGCGTCTCGACGGCATCGACGGCGACTGCCTGGCGCAGGCCTGTCTGTTCACCGCGCTCGCCGAGCTGGTGTCCACGTATGGCGAGGAGGCCGCCGCGCGCTACGCGGAGGGCCTGGTGACCCGCATCCGCAACGGCGAATTCTCCGTCGGCTGCTTCCAGCAATAGCGCGTAGGGTGGGCAAAATCGCCTGCTCAGAATCATGCGTGGGCAACGGCGCTCAAGCGATTTTGCCCACGCGTACAGCCCGCATGGCGCCCTACAGACGGATCGCCTCGATCGTCGGCCGAAAACATCCCTGGGGATGATGAATTTCTGCGCTGATCCGCCCCTGGCGGGAATCGAAGAAATTCACTAGCTGTGACCCGGTCCGATTCGTGCGGGCCGATCACTCTGGGACGAGAGAGGCCGACGAAATGACACGTGCCGTATCGCTCGAGCTACTGGCATTCAATCTCAAGCTTCTCGGCCGGCAGAGCCGCAAAAGCCTTCTCATCAGCGCCGGCAGGCTGGAAGACAAGAAACGCATGCTGGCGGCAATCCGCCGGCTCCTCACCCTCGACGTGGATCTCTACGCCACGCCCGGCACCCACCACTTCCTGCAGGAGAACGGCGTGCGTAGCGCCGTGATCCACAAGATCACCGACGGCCGCTCGCCCAACATCCTCACCTTCCTCAAGGCCAACCGGTTCGATCTCGTCATCAACATCCTCACCGGCGACGAGGACTACGACGAAGGCTCGGACGCCAAGCTGATCCGCAAGCTTTCGATCGAGAACGGCATCCCGCTGATCACCGACTGCGACGTCGGCATCGCCACGCTCGATCAGATCGTCATCGATACCGAGCGCGGCACCTATCGCTACAAGCTCGCCGACGACTCCGAGCCGTGGAACCTGCGGCTGCACTTCCTGGAGGCCGCCGAGCGCCTCGGCGGGCTCGCCAATCACCACGCCCATTTCGACAAGGCCTACCTGGTGACGAAGGAAAACCTCCGGCTCAGCCAGGTCGACATGCAGAAGAAGTGGGAGCTCTACCGCTACCTCAAGGAGAACTACACGCACGACGACCTGGTCGAGCGCATCAGCCGCGGCGTCGAGACCATGATCCTGCAGGGCGTGACCTATTGCCGGACCATGGTCGACGCCGACAGCACGGTCGGCCTGCTGCCGATCCGCGCGGCGCTCGAGGTGAAGAAGCGCTACGCCGACCGCATCCGCTTCGAGATCGGCGTGCAGCCGCTGCAGGGCGTGCTCGATCCGAAGTCGTTCGAGCAATACGCCGAGGCGTGCGCGCTCGCCGACTACTGCGGCGGCCTGCCCTCGCGCGACCGCCCGCAGCCGGAGCGGCATCTCGACGTGATCCTGGAGCTCGCCAAGAAGCTCGGCAAGCCGGTCGACGTGCACGTCGACCAGGAGAACAATCCGCTCGAGAACGAGACCGAGCTCCTGGCGCAGAAGACGATCGAGCATGGCATGCAGGGCCGCGTGTTCGGCGTCCATGCCATCTCGCTCGGCGCCAAGGAGGAGCGCGAGCAGGATCGCATCATCGAGAAGGTGCTGGAAGCCGATATGGGCATCATCATCTGCCCCTCGGCCGCGCTCAGCATGAAGCAGCTGCCGATGAACGCGCCGCTGCACAACTCGATCGCGCCCTATCCGAAGCTGCGCCAGGCCGGCGTGCGCTGCTACCTCGGCGTCGACAACGTGCACGACCTGTTCATGCCGGTGGTCGACGGCGACATCTGGACCGAGTGCCGCATGCTGATGGAGGCGTGCCGCTACTACGACATCGACGCGGTCGCCGAATGGGCCTGCACCAAGCCGCTGCCGGCGACCTGGGTCCAGGAGGGCGGCGCCGGCGACGCCAAGGCGGGTGAGGGTGCAGGGCTGGCGCCGCGCTCGGTCCATGCCCTCGAGCGCCGGCTCGCGAGCGAGATGCAGGAGCGCAAGACCGCGGCGGCGTGAGGCTGGCTTCAAGTCTGTGTAGGGTGGGCAACGGCGCGATACTCCGTCTTCGACGCGTGGGCAAAGTCGCTTGGCGCCGTTGCCCGCGCGTCGACTCCCAGGAGGCGACTTTGCCCACCCTGCGCGACTCCCCCACAAGGGGGGAGGGAGCACGCATCAGCAAGCCTCCCTTTCGTGCCTGGATCGTCCGCCGGGAAACGGCGTCGGGCGCTTACCTTGCGGCTCCTTTTCTGGCATGACGGTCCGCATGAAAGCCGCGCTGCTCCCCGACCGTGGCGTCGTCAAGGTTGCAGGCGACGATGCGCGCAAGTTCCTCAATGGGCTCCTCACCACCGATACCGGCAAGGTGACGCCCGAGGCCGCGCGCTTTGCCGCCCTGCTCACCCCGCAGGGCAAGATCATCGTCGACTGCATCGTCGCCGAGACGCCGCCGGAGGACGGCTTCGCGCTGTTCCTCGATTGCCCGCGCGCGCTCGCGCCAGGCTTTGTCGAGCGGCTCGATTTCTACAAGCTGCGCGCCAAGGTCATCGTCGAGGACCTCTCCGAGACGCTGAGCGTGCTGGCGGCGTGGGGCGGGGAGGGGAGCACCGAGTACGGCCTCGTCTACCGCGATCCGCGCCTGCTGGCGCTGGGCCTGCGCGCGATGATCCCGCCGCATCGCGCCGCCGAGGCGGCGGCCGACCTCGGCGCCGAGCTCCTCGCCGCCGAGGCCTACGAGGCGCACCGGATCGCGCTCGGCATTCCGCGCGGCGGCCTCGACTTCATGTACGGCGATGCGTTTCCCCACGAGGCTGACATGGATCAGCTCGGCGGGGTCGATTTCGAAAAGGGCTGCTATGTGGGCCAGGAAGTGGTCTCGCGCATGGAGCATCGCGGCACGGCGCGCAATCGCGTCGTGCCGGTGACCTACGACGAATTCGCACCGGAGGAAGGCACGCCGGTGCTCGCCGGCGAGCGCCAGGTCGGCACCATGGGATCGTCGGCGGCGGGTCGCGCGCTCGCGCTGCTGCGGCTCGATCGCGTCGCCGACGCCCTCGGCGCCAACATCCCGCTCATCGCCGGCGGCGTGGAGCTCCGCCCGGCAAGACCGCAATGGGCCCGTTTCGCCTGGCCCGGCGAGGCCAACGCGGCGGAATGAGCATTTGCAAGGGGGTGGAACGGTGTTCGGCCTGTGGTAGATTGATCGCGGACGCAGGGGGTTCGGCGAATGTCCAGCGACGTGACGCGCGACGAGTTTCAGCATCTGCAGGTGCGGGTGGACGTGCTGGAGCGGGAGGTCGAGGGCGAGAAGATGGTGACGCGCCATATTCTCGAGCAGACCCGCCGCAACAGCGACGATCTGGCGACGATCAAGACGCGGCTCGATCGCGTCGAGCGCAGCATGGATCAGAGATTCGATCAGGTGGACAAGAAGTTTGATCAGCTGGACAAGAAGCTCGACGGCTTGACCAGGAGCCTGCCTTCAATCGTCGGCGAGGTCATGCGGGAGGTTCTCCGGGAGCGCGACGATCGGTGACCCGCGAACTCGCCGTGCGCGACCATTACGGTCACTGAGACCGTTGCAATTCCCGATACCATGTCGCCCCTGCTGCACCCCGATGGCCTGCATCGCTGCTCCTGGGCGGGGCAGGATCCGCTCTACGTCGCCTATCACGACGAGGAATGGGGCGTGCCGGAATACGACGACCGCGCGCTCTACGAGAAGCTGATCCTCGACGGCTTCCAGGCCGGGCTGTCGTGGATCACCATCCTGCGCAAGCGCGACAATTTCCGCCGCGCGTTCGCGGGCTTCGACCCGGCCCGCATCGCCCGCTTCGATGCCCGCAAGGTCGAGGCGCTGATGCAGGATGCCGGCATCGTACGCAACCGCATGAAGATCGACGGCACGATCCTCTCCGCGCGCGCCTGGCTCGACATCATGGACAAGGGGCCGGGCTTCTCGCGGCTCCTGTGGGACTTCGTCGACGGCAAGCCCAAGGTCAACCGCTTCCGCTCGAAATCCCAGATACCAGCCGAGACCGAGCTGTCGCGCCGGATCTCCAAGGAGCTCGCGACCCGCGGCTTCAAGTTCTGCGGCCCGACCATCGTCTACGCCTTCATGCAGGCGGTCGGCATGGTCAACGACCACCTGGTGAAGTGCCATCGCCACGACGCCTGCATGAAGCTCACGCGCGACGGATGACGGAGACACAATGGCCGATCATCGCAGGATAGACGCCACGCACGACATGGGGCGGCGCAGCTTCGTCGCATCGGCGAACGGACACCCGGACTTCCCCCTGCAGAACCTGCCGTTCGGGGTGTTCAGCCCGCCGGGCGAAGAACCGCGCGTGGGCGTCGCGATCGGCGATTCGATCCTCGATCTCGCGGCGGGCGGCCGGGCAGGGCTGTTCGCAGGTGCGGCGGGCGCGGCGGCCCAGGCGGCGCACGGGCGGAGCCTGAACGACCTCATGGCGCTGGGAGCGGGACCGCGCCGGGCGTTGCGCGGGCGCTTGTCCGAGCTGCTCGGCGAGCGCAGCCCGGCCCGCGCGCAAGTGCAGCCAATCCTGCATGAGGCCGCCGCATGCACGATGCACCTGCCGGCGACCATCGGCGACTACACCGACTTCTACGCCGGCATCCACCACGCCACCAATGTCGGCAAGCTGCTCCGTCCGGACAATCCGTTGCTGCCGAACTACAAATATCTGCCCATCGGCTATCACGGGCGCAGCTCGTCCATACGGGTTTCCGGCACGCCGGTCAGGCGGCCGCAAGGCCAGCGCAAGCCGGCGACGGACGCCGTGCCCTCGTTTGGCCCCTCGCGCAATCTCGACTTCGAGCTCGAGCTCGGAATCTGGATCGGGCCGGGGAACCAGCTCGGCGAGCCTGTCCTCATCGGGCGGGCCAGCGATCACATCGCCGGCTTCTGCCTGCTGAACGACTGGTCGGCGCGCGACGTCCAGGCCTGGGAATACCAGCCGCTCGGACCCTTCCTGGCGAAGAATTTCGCGACGACCATATCGCCGTGGGTCATTACGCCGGAGGCGCTTGCGCCGTTTCGGCAAGCACAGGCGCCGCGCGCCGACGGCGACCCGGCGCCGATGGACTATCTGTGCGATGCGAGCGACCAAGAGCGCGGTGCGATCGACCTCGGGCTGGAGGTCCTGCTGCTCACCGAGGGCATGCGCAACCGGAATCTCCCGCCCCATCGCCTGTCCGACAGCAACGCGCGCCACCTCTATTGGACCGTGGCGCAACTGGTCGCGCATCACACCTGCGGCGGCTGCAACCTCAGCCCCGGCGACCTGTTCGGCTCCGGCACGATCTCGGGTCCGGCGCCCGGCAGCTTCGGCAGCCTCTTGGAAATCACCGAAGGCGGGCGCAAGCCGGTCGAGCTTCCGTCCAGCGAATCGCGCAGGTTTCTCGAGGACGGCGACGACGTGATCATCCGGGCACGCGCACATCGCGACGGGTTTGCCTCCATCGGATTGGGCGAGTGTCGCGGCCGCATTCAGCCCGCGTGATTCCCTCAGCCCGGCTGCCGAAGCCGGTGCTCTAGGAAGAGTTGCCCGAAGGGACTAATTATCGCGCATGACCCTGGAGCAGGCCGTCCCCTTGCGGCGCAGCCGCGGCAAGGTCGCGGAGGCGAAGCCGCGCGCGTGGCAGCGCATGCTGTCGGGACGCCGGCTCGATCTGCTCGACCCGTCTCCGCTCGACGTCGAGCTCGCCGACATCGCCCATGGGCTGGCACGGGTCGCGCGGTGGAACGGGCAGACGCACGGCGCGCACATCTTCTCGGTCGCGCAGCACACGCTGCTGGTCGAGGCCGTCGCGCGCATCCGCACGCCGCGCCTGGACCGGCGTGGGCGGCTCGCCGTGCTCTTGCACGATGCCCCCGAATACGTGATCGGCGACATGATCTCGCCGTTCAAGACGGTGATCGGCGATGCCTACAAGGGGGTGGAGCAGCGCCTGCTCGCCGCCATCCACCTGCGCTTCGGCCTTCCCGCCGTGCTGCCTTCCGATCTCGTCGACCTCATCAAGGCGGCGGACCGGATCGCCGCCTGCCTGGAGGCGACGCGGCTCGCCGGTTTCGCGGCGGCCGAGGCCCGCCGCTTCTTCGGCAAGCCGCCGGCGCTGCCCGCCCGCATCGAACGCGACTATCTCGTTCCCTGGCCGGCCGAGGAAGCGCAGGCGCGTTATCTCGAGCGGGTCGAGGCGGTCGCCGAATAGGTGCCGCGGCGCGTTCGCGATGACGTCGCATTTCCTATATATCCGGCGTGAATCGAACACAGGATTCCGTCCACGATGATTCATGTCTGTTCGCTCGCCCGCCTGCACGAGACCGTTACGGCGACCCGGGCTACCCACGTCGTCACGCTGCTGCGCGATACCCACCTGGTGGCGCGACCGGACGGGATTGCGGTCGAGCGCCACCTGATCCTCGGTCTCGACGACATCTGCGATCCGCTCGACGGCTATGTCTGCCCGGCCGACAGCCACGTCGACGACCTCATCCGGTTCGTGCGCGCGTGGGATCGCGAGGCGCCGCTGGTGGTGCATTGCTACGCCGGCATCAGCCGCTCGACCGCGGCCGCCTTCATCGGCGCCTGCACGCTCAACCCGCAGCGCGATGAGGGCACGATCGCGCGCACCTTGCGCACGGCTTCGCCGACCGCAACGCCCAATCGCCGGCTGGTCTCGATCGCCGACCGCATGCTCGGCCGTAAGGGCCGCATGGTCGCCGCCATCGCCGAGATCGGCATGGGCATGACCGCCTACGAGGGCGCCCCGTTCCGGCTCGAGCTGGAGTAGGCCCCGCCATATCCTTGGCTCATTGAACACTTGCGCGCCTTCCCGAGACTACCATCAGGACACTCAGCGAAAGGGCTTCGCCGGCGCCCGCCGACGCGGTAGCCTGCGGGTTGCACGTTGCTGGGGGGTGAGGCTTGGAAATCCTGGCGCTGCTCGTTGCCATCGTGGCCTTGTTCATGGCCTGGGCCGGGCGCAATCGCTTGCGCGACCTCAACATGCGGCTGGCGTTGCTCGAGGACGGCGTCGAGCGCCTGCGCCGCCGGCTCGAGCTGGGCGACCTGACGCAACTGGTGGCGGCGCCGCCGCCGCTGCCCGCGCCGCCGCCGTCTTCGGCTCCTTCGCCGCAGGAGGCCGGCGAGGGCGAGCCGACCGAGAAGGTGCTCGAGGCTGCCGCTGCCCTGTCCGAAGCGGCCGCCGAGCCGCCGCGGCGCGCGGCCGTTCCCCCTGTGCCGCCGGCACCGCCGCCGCCCCCGGAGGAGCCCGAGCGCAGCTTCGAGGAGCGGTTCGGTACCCAATGGACCGTGTGGGTGGGCGGCATTGCGCTCGCCCTCGGCGGCGTCTTCCTGGTGCGCTACTCGATCGAGCAGGGCCTGGTCGGACCGGGCGTGCGGACCTTCATGGGCGCCCTCCTGGCGGTCGTGCTGGTCGCGGCCGGCGAGTGGACCCGCCGCAACGAGCTCAACACCGGCCTCTACAACATCCCGACCGCCCACATCCCGAGCATCCTGACGGCGGCCGGCACGATGGTGGCTTTCGCCACCATCTATGCGGCGCATGCGCTGTACGGATTCCTCGGGCCCGGCGCCGCCTTCATCCTGCTCGGTCTCGTCGCGCTGGCGACGCTGACGGCGGCGCTGCTGCACGGCCCGGCGCTCGCCGGCCTCGGCCTGGTCGGGGCCTACGTGACGCCGCTCCTGGTCTCCAGCACGACGCCGAGCTTCTGGGCGCTCTATCTCTATCTCATCGTCGTCACCGGCGCCGCCTTTGCGCTGGCGCGCATGCGGATGTGGCGCTGGCTGGCGATCACGGCGGTGGTGGCGAGCGCCCTGTGGGCGCTGCCGGGGCTGCAGGACGCCGCGGTCCACTCCACCGCTCCCCATGTCTTCTACGTGGCGGTCTCGCTTGCGCTGGCGGCCACATTGATCGTCGCGGGCCTCCTGTACGGCCCCGATGCGGAGCCGGACGTCATCGACCCGATCTCCTCATGCGCGCTCATCGCCTATCTGCTCCCCGCTGCGCTCCTGGTCATGGCGAGCCGGCACGACACCCTCGCGCTGGTGGCGTTTGCCGTTTTCGTCGCGGCATGCGTCGCGATCGCCTGGCGCGCACCGTCGAGCACGGCCGTGGTTCCGGCCGCCGCCGTTCTGGCGGTGCTGGTGCTGCTCGAGTGGGCGGTCAACATCCCGTTCGAGCACCTGGTCGCGCCGTCCGGCCCGACCGCCGGCGTGGTCCCTGAGCCGATCAAGGGGCACGTGGGCCTGCATCTCTTGCTCGGCGGCGTCTTCGCGGCGCTGTTCGGCGGCGTCGGGTTCCTGGCGCAGGGCCGTTCCGGCCGTTCGGAGATCCCGCAGATCTGGGCTGGTTGCGCCGTCGCCATCCCGCTCCTCATTCTCGGCGCGCTCTACTACCGCATCTACGGGTTCGAGCGATCGATCCCGTTCGCCGGATTGGCGCTGCTGCTCGCCGCGCTCTATGCGGTGGGCACCGACCTCCTGTCGCGGCGCGAGCCGCGGCCCGGCCTCGAAGTGGCCGCGGCGCTGTTCGCGGTCGGCAGCGTCGCGAGCCTCGCGCTCGCGCTGACCTTGGCGCTGCAGCGTGGCTGGCTCACGATCGCGCTCGCCCTGATGGTGCCGGGCATTGCCTGGGTGGCCGAGCGCCGGCCGCTGCCGATGCTGCGCTGGCTCGCCGCCATCGTCGGCGTGTGCGTGCTGGCGCGGATCGGCTGGGAGCCGCGCATCGTCGGCTCGCAGGTCGGTACGACGCCGATCTTCAACTGGCTGCTCTACGGCTACGGCGTGCCGGCGCTGGCCTTCTGGGTCGGCGGCTGGCTGCTGCGCAAGCACGCCGACGACGTGCCGTCGCGCATGATCGACTCGCTCGCGCTCCTGTTCACCGTGCTGCTCGCTTTCCTGGAGATCCGCCACTACATCAACGCGGGCGACGTCTACCGCCCGTCGGCCGGCCTCACCGAGGTCGCCCTGCAGGTCGCGGTCGGCCTCGCCATGACGATCGGGCTCGAGCGTGTCCGCCTGGGCACGCAGAACGTGGTGCACGACGTCGGCGCCATCATCATTGCGACGCTGACGCTCATCACCATCGTGCTCGGCCTCGTCATCGTGCAGAACCCGGTGATCACCGGGCAGCCGGTGGGCGGGCCGGTGTTCAACCTGATCCTCCTCGGCTACGGCCTGCCGGCGGTGCTGACGATCGCGCTCGCGCTGGTCGCGCGCGCAACCCGGCCGATGCCCTATCGGGTGATCGCGGCGGTCACCGCGGTCGCCTTGTCGATCCTCTATCTCTCGCTGGAAGTGCGCTGGTTCTATCATGGCTCCGTGCTGACCGGCCCCACCGGCGACGCGGAGCAATACACCTACTCGGCGGTGTGGCTCGTCTATGGGGTGGTGCTGCTGCTGGCGGGCATCGCGCTGCGCTCGCAGCCGGCGCGCCTCGCCTCCGCCGCGGTCATCATCCTCACGGTCGCCAAGGTCTTTCTCTACGACATGGCGGGCCTGACCGGCATCTTCCGGGCGCTCTCCTTCATTGGGCTCGGCCTCGTGCTGGTCGGCATCGGGTATCTGTATCAGCGCCTGCTGTTCCCGCCGCGTCCGCCCGCCGCGGCGGTGGCGGCAGCCGCGCCGCCAGCGTGAGCGCCACCGCGATCGGAGAGCTTTGCGTGAACGAGACAACCGAGTACGGCGTCGTGTCGACCGACGTCCTCCTCTCCTATGACGGGTTGAGCTTCCTGAAAGCACTGATCGCCGGCGAGATCCCGCTGCCGCCGATCATGGAGACGCTCGGCTTCGCCTTGATCGCGGCGGAGCCCGGTCGCGCGGCGTTTCGCGGCACGCCGGCTTATCGTCACTACAGCCCGATCGGGACCGTGCATGCGGGTTTCGCCGTCACGCTGCTCAACTCCGCGGTCGCCTGCGCGGTGCACACCACGACGGCCAAGGGCGAGGCCTATACGACGCTCGAGATCAAGGTCAACCTGGTGCGCCCGCTCACCGAGAACGTCGGCCCGGTCACCGCCGAGGGCAAGGTGCTGCATCGCGGCCGCACCACGGCGACCGCGGAAGGCTACCTGCGCGACGAAGCCGGCAAGCTCTACGCGCACGCCACGACGACGTGCATGATCTTTGCGGCGAAGTGAGCGGCGCCGCGGTGCGGCGACCTCACGTGAGCTATGAATCGGAACCGTCATCCTGAGGCGCTCGGCGCATCTCAGGCTGCACGCTTTCATCGGGCACTGCGCGCGCCGAGCCTCGAAGGATGATCGGCCCGGGCCGTCGCCCTTCGAGGGCCGCGCGCGCGAGATTTCCGCCGCGTCGAGTCCGAGACCAGCGCGCGGCCACCTCAGGGTGACGGGCGCAAGGCAGAATTCGGAGTCGTTCCCCTACGCCGACTTCTGCTCCGCCGGCACGGCCGCAGGAGGCGATTTCAGGAAGCCGCGCAGGTGGTCGATGAAATTCTGCGCCACCGGGCTGAGCGAGCGGTTCTTCAGCGTGATGAGAGCGATCGGCCACGGCCGCGCCGGCAGGTCGACCGGCAGTGCCTTGAGGGCAAACCGGTCGGCGTTGAGTCGCAGCACCGACTTGGGAAAGGCGGTAATGAACGGCCCGCTCGCCAGCAGGTTGGCGCGCAGGTGCACGGAGAAGGTCGTCATTGCGATCTTCGGCGGCGTCAGGCCGCGGGCGCGGAACGCCTCGCTCACGACTCCCTCGCCCCACGCCCGCGGCGGCGAGAGGATCCACGGCTCGCCGACGAGCTCGGCGAGGTCGATCCTGGCGCGCTTGGCCCAGCGCGTATGCAGTCCGGCGGCGATCAACAGCTCGTCCTCGCACAGGACTTCCACATTGAGCTCGTCGACCTCCCCGCCGATCGGCTTCACCAGGCGGTCGAGCACGAGATCGACGCTGCGCTCGCGCAGCTCGGGAAAATCGAGCACCGGCGACAGCACGTCCTTCATGCGCAGCACGACGCCCGGATACTGCTCGTAGAACCGCTGCACGATGGGCGGCAGGATCGACGCGGCGAGCGACTCGGGGCAACCGATCTGCAACTCGCCCGAAGTCGGATCGGCGAGGCATTCGATATCGCGAATGCCCTGCTTGAGCTCGTCGAACGCCACCGTGCCGCGCTTGAGCAGCGCGCGGCCGTAGACGGTCGGCTCGACGCCGTGCGGATTGCGGTCGAGCAGCCGCACGCCGAGCGCGTGCTCGAGGTCGCCGATGATCTCCGAGACCGCGGGCTGCGAGACACCGAGATGCGAGGCCGCCTTGGCCATGCTGCCGCGCTGCACGACCGTGAAGAACACATGCAAGTCGCGCAGCTTGAGGCGGCGACCGATCTGGCTTTCCCAATCGATTCTTCGCGCCACCGGCGGCCCTCGCTTGCGCGGAACGAATTTGTTCCGGTCGGGACAAGAGAGGGGTATACTGCTCAATTAAAGCGTGCACAAGAACGGATGTCGTGATGGAACCCGGCGATGTGACGTATAGATACCGGTTATGCTTTACGGCGCTCGCCGTCGCGATCGGCCTCGGCCTTCCGCGCGCCGCCCTGTCCGGCGAGTGGCCGGAGAAGCCGGTGCGGGTGCTGGTACCGTTCGGCGCCGGCGGCAGCGCCGACACGATCACGCGCTTCGTCGCGCAACGGCTCGGCGAGCGGCTCTCGCAGCAATTCGTCGTCGAGAATCGGCCGGGCGCGGCGGGCGTGCTGGCGGCGGAAGCGATCATGCGCGCCAATCCCGACGGCTACACGCTGATGATGGGAAACCGCTCGCAGCTCACCGTCGCGCCTGCGGTGGGCAAGACGCCGTACGCCCCGGTAACGGATTTCGCTCCGATCAGCGTGGTCGGAACCAATCCGTTCGTGCTGGTGACGCACCCGAGCATTCCGGCCCACACGCTCGGCGAGCTCGTCGCCCACGTGCGCGGGGAGAAGCACAAGCTCGCCTACGCGGCGTCCGGCGCCGGGAGCCTCAGCCATCTCGGCATGGCGTTGTTCCTGAAGCGGGCCGGCATCGAGCTCACTGCCGTCACCTACAAGGGCGGCGCGCAGCCGCTCGCCGACGTGATCGCCGGTCACGTGCCGATCTATCTCGCCAACCTGTCGGCGGTCGTGCCGCATGCGCAAAGCGGCGCCCTGCGCCTGCTCGCCGTCTCGGGCGAACGGCGCGTCGCGCAGCTGCCGCAGGTTCCGACCTTCATCGAGGCGGGCTTCCCGGGGTTCACCATCGACACGTGGCACGGGCTGGTGGCGCCGGCCGCGACGCCGAAGCCGATCATCGATCGGCTCGCCCGCGAGGTCGCCGGCGTCGTGACGGATCCGAAGATCGTCGGGCACCTGGCTGGCGACGGCTACGAGGCGCTCGGCAACACGCCCGACGCGTTCGCCGCCATGATCACGGCGGACGTCGCGCTGTGGGCGGAGGCGGTGAAGCTCGTTGGTGTCGGGGAGAAGTGAGCCCCAGCATCGTCATCGCCGGCCGAGCCGCTTAAGGCGGCGAGGGTTGTCCCGGCGATCTCGATCATAGGTGCAGTGCCTTCCCAATCGAGATGGCCGGCACAAGGCCGGCCATGACGGAGACCGTCAATTCGAGCCGGCGTTGGCGCTGATCGAGGCGCGCAACGCGAGCGGCTCGGAGCCGGCGCGGGCGATATTGGTGCGCGGGTTGCGCTTGGTGAAGGTGCAGTAAGCGAAGCTCAGGCCTCGGACGGAGCCGCGGAACGTGTTGGCGTCGGTCTGCACCAGGTTGAAGCAGGGCTCCCACGGCAGGCCCTTGAGGGAGGCGCACACTGCGTTGGTCTTCACCTTGATGGTTCCGACGGGGAGCATGGCGTAACGGACCGGTCCCTTGTTCTGCATCCGGACCGTGCCGGCGACCGAGCCGTCGTTGAAGATCCGGCCCGCCCCCTGGGTGCCGTCGAAGCAGGTGTAGGAGAACAGCTTGCCGGCGACGAACTTGCGCGCTTCCTCAGGGCTCATTTCCCCGGCCAGGGCCGGAACCGCCGCCAAAAGGCTCGCCACAATCAACACGATACGCGCCGACATGGTACTCCCCCACTCCGTTAACCATTACTGGGCCGGATCATGCCCCCAGATGGTGGACAAATTCTGAACGCGTTTACCTAATCTTGACCACAATTCGACCGCGCACCTGACTGTCCACGATGGCACGGCCCGACTCGGCCACCTCGACCAAATCGATTTCCCGTGTCATCGACTGGAGTTTGCCGCGATCGAGGTCGGAAGCCAAGCGTTTCCACGCTTCCCGGCGCACGCTCGGCGGACACATCACAGAATCGATGCCTAAAAGTGACACTGCCCGCAAAATGAAGGGGGCCACGAAGGTCGGCAGGTCCATGCCGCCGGCAAGCCCGCAGGCCGCCACCGCACCGCCGTAGCGGATCATGGAGAGGACGTTGGCGAGCGTCGTGGAGCCGACCGCATCGATGCCGCCTGCCCAGCGCTCCTTGCCGAGCGGCCGCACCTTGGCGGCGAGCTCGGCGCGGTCGATCACCTCCGCGGCACCCAGGCGTTTCAGGTAATCCGCCTCCTCCTGGCGGCCGGTCGACGCGGTGACCTGGTAGCCGAGCTTGGCGAGCAGCGCGATGGCGACCGAGCCGACGCCGCCGGCCGCACCGGTCACCACCACGGGGCCGGACTCCGGCACGACCCCGTGCCGCTCTAGCGCCATCACCGCCAGCATCGCCGTATAGCCGGCGGTGCCGATCGCCATCGCCTCGCGGCCGGTCATGCCCGGCGGCATCGGCACCAGCCAGTCCCCCTTCACCCGGGCCTTTTCCGCATAGGCGCCGAGGTGGGTCTCGCCCAGCCCCCAGCCGTTGAGGATCACCCGATCGCCCGGCTTCCACTCGGGATGCTCCGAGGCCTCCACCATGCCGGCGAAATCGATCCCCGGGATCATCGGGAAACGGCGCACCACCGGAGCCTTGCCGGTGAGCGCGAGCCCGTCCTTGTAGTTGAGGCTCGACCATTCGATGCGGACGGTGACGTCGCCGTCCATCAGGTCCTTCTCGTCGAAATCGGCGAGGCCGACCGACTGCCCGTCGTCGGTCTTGCGAATGAGGATCGCCCTGAACGTCGCCATCGTACCGTCCCCGGTGCTGGTCCGAGCCACGGGTTGTCGCGCGGAGCGCCCCGCCGCGCAAGGTCCTACGCCGGCTGGGCCGCCATGCGGACGACCGGCCGCTCGATGATCGGCAGGTTGATGGCGGCGGACACGAAGCCGAGGATGATCGACAGCCACCAGATGGCGTCGTAGGAGCCGGTGCGCTCGAACAGGACGCCGCCGAGCCACACGCCGAGGAAACCGCCCACCTGATGGCTGAAGAAGGCGAAGCCCGACAGCATGGTCAGCCAGCGCGTGCCGAACATGAGCGCCACCAGGCCGTTGGTGGGCGGGACGGTGGACAGCCACAACAACCCCATGGCGCCGCCGAAGATCAGCGCCGAGGCCGCACTCGTGGGCAGGCTGATGAAGGCGAGGACCGCGAGCGAGCGCAGCGAATAGATCAGCGCCAGCAGGTAGCGCTTGGGCATGCGGTCGCTCAGCCAGCCGGCCGAGACGGAGCCGACGATATTGGCGAGACCGATCACCGCCAGCGTCCAGGCGCCGACGTCGGCGCCGAGACCGCGGTCGACCAGGTAGGCCGGCAGGTGCACTGTGATGAAGAACAGCTGGAACCCGCAGGTGAAATAGCCGAGCACGAGCAGGATGTAGCTGCGGTGGCCGAACGCTTCGGCGAGCGCGTGCCTGACCGACTGCTGCGCCACCGGTCCGCGTGCGGCATCGGCCGGCGGCGTCGCCAGCGCGAGCGAGAGCGGGATGATCGCAAGCGCAGTGGCGGCGAAGATCACCATTGCATGCTGCCAGCCGAAATTCTCGATCAGCCCGACCGCGATCGGCGAGAACAGGAACTGGCCGAACGAGCCGGCGGCGGTGCCGGCCCCGAAGGCGAGCGAGCGCCACTCGACCGGCATCAGCTTGCCGAGCGCCCCGAGCACCGTCGGGAAGGAGCAGCCCGCCAATCCGAAGCCGAGAAGCACGCCGCCGGTGAGATGCAGCATCAGCGGGGTCGTGCTGTAGGCCATCAAGGTGAGGCCGACGGCATAGACGGCGGCGCCGCCGGCGAGCACCGGGATCGCGCCGTAGCGGTCGGCGATCGCGCCGGCGAACGGCTGGCCGGCGCCCCACAGCAGCATCTGGATCGCCAGGGCCAGCGCGAAGACGTCGCGCCCCCATCCGTTGGCCGACGACATCGGGGTGAGGAACAGGCCGAGCGCCGAGCGCGGCCCGAACCCGATCATGCCGATCAGGCAGGCGCATACGAGGATGACGGCGGGCGTGCGCCAAGTTGCGAGAGCCGTCGGTCCGCCCCTCATCAGCATCGGACCGTCACGCCGCGACGGGTGCCGGACGATGCACCGGCTTTTCAACGATCGGCAGGTTGATCAGCGCCGAGGCGACGCCGAAGAACACCGACAGCCACCAGACCACGTCATAGGATCCGGTGCTCTCGAACAGCAAGCCGCCGAGCCACACGCCGAGAAAGCCGCCGACCTGGTGGCTGAAGAACGCAAAGCCGAACAGGGTCGCGAGCCAGCGCGTTCCGAACATCAGCAGCACCAGACCGGACGTCGGCGGAATGGTGGAGAGCCACAACAGGCCGGTGACGGCGCCGAACAGGATCGCGGCGGTCGGGCTCGGCGGAAGGATGACGAAGACCGCCACCGCGGCAGCACGGGAGAAATAGATGAAGGACAGCAGGTAGCGCTTCGGCATGCGGTCGCCGAGCCAACCGGATGCGATCGAGCCGATGATGTTGAAGAGGCCGATGACGCCGATCGTCCAGGCGCCCACGTCGGCCGAGAGCCCGCGGTCCAGCAGGTAGGCCGGCAGATGCGTGGTGACGAAGGCGAGCTGGAAGCCGCAGGTGAAGAAGCCGAGCACGAGCAGGACGTAGCTGCGATGGCCGAACGCCTCCGACAGCGCCTGCTGCAGCGACTGACGCGGAGCGCTTCGGGCCGCGCCCGGATCGGCCGGCGGGGTCGCGAGCGCCGTCGAGAGCGGCAGGATGAGCAGCATGATGGCGGCGAAGATGACGAGCGCCATCTGCCAGTCGAACGCATCGATCAGGGCGCGTGCGAGCGGCGAGAACAGGAACTGACCGAATGATCCGGCCGCGGTGCCAGCACCGAAAGCGAACGTGCGCCACTCCCCGGGGACGAGCTTGCCGAGGGCGCCGATGACTAGGTTGAACGAGCAGCCCGACAGGCCGAAGCCGATGAGAACGCCGGCGGAGAGGTGCAACATCGCCGGTGTCGTCGAATAGGCCATCAGCACGAGGCCGACGGCGTACACGAGCGCACCGGCGCACAGCACGCGGTTCGCCCCGAAGCGATCGGCCACCGCGCCGGCGAACGGCTGGCCGGCGCCCCACAGCAGGTTCTGCAGGGCGATGGCGAACGAGAACACGTCGCGGCCCCAACCGCCCGACAGCGACAGCGGCGCCAGGAACTGGCCGATGGCCGAGCGCGGCCCGAAGCTCAGCAGCGCGATCAGGCACCCGCACCCCACCACCACGAGGGGGGTGCGCCAGCCGATCTGGCCGGCCGCAGGGATAGTCGTCATTTCCGGATTCTCCGTGAGATGGCCGACCCGCCGAGCCGCCAACATAGGGACTGGGGCGGCTGATCCCAATCAAAAGTTTCTGATGGCAATGATTTCCCGGGCGCATGGCTGCCCTTCGGTGGGCTGCCTGTTGCACCCCGCAGCCCAGCCTACCATCTTGCCTCGGGCCATCGCGAGGGCCGTCGACCGGAGCAACGCGGGACGGTGCTGGAGGACGCCATGAACCAATCGCAACATGCGGTGCGGGACTCAGGCGCGTCCGCGCCGACCCCGGTCGCGGGCGTCGACTGTCTGCTGTGCGCCGACGCCTTCCTGTCGCCGCTCGAGATCGAGCAAGCGGCGCGGCGCGCCCTGGCGGAGGACCTGGGCCGCGCCGGCGACATCACCGCGACCGCGACCATCCCGGCGGACGCTGGCGCGTCCGCCCTGGTGGTCGCGCGCAAGGGCGGCGTCATCGCCGGGCTGCCGCAGGTCGCGGCGGTGTTCCGCACACTCAACTCCGACATCCGCATCGCGGCGCACGTGCGCGACGGCGCCGTGGTCGAGGCGCGCGCGCCGCTGCTCGTCATCGAGGGCCCGGCCCGCGCCATCCTGGCGGGCGAGCGCACCGCGCTCAATTTCCTCGGACACCTGTCGGGCATCGCCACCGCGACCAATGCCTTCGTCCGGCTGATCGCGCACACGCGATCGCGCGTCATCTGCACGCGCAAGACCACGCCGGGCCTGCGGGCGCTGGAGAAATACGCGGTGCGCTGCGGCGGCGGCTTCAACCATCGCTTCGGTCTCGACGATGCGATGCTGATCAAGGACAACCACATCGCGGTCGCCGGCAGCATCGCGGCGGTGCTCGCGAAGGCGCGCGCGGTCGCCGGCCATCTGGTCAAGATCGAGATCGAGGTGGACACGCTTGACCAGTTGCGCGAGGTGCTCGCCGCAGGCGGCGCCGACGTGGTGCTGCTTGACAACATGGAGCCTGCGGCGCTGCGTCAGGCGGTCGAAATGGTGGGCGGACGGCTGGTCCTCGAAGCGTCGGGCGGCATCACGCTCGCGACCGTCGCGGCGATCGCCGAAACCGGGGTCGACTACGTGTCGTCGGGCGCCATCACCCACTCGGCGCCGAGCCTCGACGTCGCGCTCGATATCGCGATGACCTAGGATTGTGCTGAGGTGCGGCTCGAAACAGGCAGGAAACCGCGGCCGCACCCACCCGCGGCCCACGGCATCGCAAAGTCGAAGGCGTGTCGTTGCGTCGAGGCCGTCAGCGCCGGCCGGCGGAGATGTTCTCCACGAGCTCGACGATCGAGCGCCGCATCTTGCCGTCGTTGAGCTGACCATAGGCGCGTAGGAGCCGCAGGGCTCCCGGCACCGTGAGCAGCTTGAGCGGGGAAGACGCCGTGCCGCGGTCGCTCCGCTCGATCGCGCCTGCATCGTGCGCGCCGAAGAACGTGCTCACCGGAACGCCCAGCACCTTGGCGATCTTGGTCAGACGGCCGGCGCCGACGCGGTTGACGCCCTTCTCGTACTTTTGCACCTGCTGGAACGTCACCCCGAGCTGCTCGGCCAGCGAGGTCTGCGACAATCCGCTTTGCAGTCGTTCAATACGGATTCGCTGCCCGACCTCCACGTCGACGGGATCGGGCTTCTTGGCAGTCATCATTGATTGTTGCTCCTTGATACTCTGGAATCGGGTGCCGCAATGGGCGGCACACTATCAGGCCTTCGTCCAGGATCAACAACCATGGCGAGCAGACCACGGATGGCCTGCAGCGCTCGATTGTATTTCATCAAGATTATTAATATCGCGCGAGGCGCGGCTAATCCGCCGCATTAGTTCAGGCGCAACGGCTTCTCCGGGTCCTCGTCACAGCGCTGAATGATCGCCGCGGCATGCCCGACATGCTGCGACGACAGGGTCAGGCGCCCCTCCGAATCGAGATCGGCGTCGATCTCCTGCGGCTCGTACACCATCGCGCAAAACGTTTCGAGCGACGCCCGCGCCGCTTCCGGCATCGTCATGATCATGCGGATGACGTCGAGCATGCCCGGCTCGCGGCTCCAGTAGTAGAGCTCCACGATGCGCGGCCAGTCGCCGTCCTGCTGGATCGATGCGATGACGCTCTCCAGGGTGTGGCGACGGGGACTGCCGGGCTGCGGGAGCAAAGCGCGCTTGCGCCGCGCCGAGGCCGGCTTCCTGGGCGACTTCGGCAGGATTGCTTCAGACATCGTGAGACCCCCCTGGATGCGGCGCGCACGCCTGACACTACGCGAACATTGGTTCCGGCGGACGGCCGGTCATCAGCAGGCCCGGTGAACAACGGACGGAAGCAGCGTTTGCATCGGCTGGACCGGCGCGTAGGCTTGCGCCAGCTCCATGAGCACGTCGCGGTAGACCGCGTGCTCGCATGCCTTCGAGCCGCGGCACGCGAGCGCATCGCCGATCAGGCGGAACTGGTGGCCGCGATGGAAGCCGTCGATCACCGTCGCGAGCACGGTCTCCTCCAGGGCGAAGCCGATCAGCGTACAGGTCGTCGGCCCGATGTGCCGCATGTATTCGGCAAAGCGCGGGGAGCTGTAGGCCGACGGCAGCGGATGCTCGAACAGCATCTCGGCGGGGCGCGGCCGCCAGCCGTCGAGCCAGTCGGTCTGATCGCTCGCCGGATCGAACCACTCGGCCTGCGCCACGCGCTTCAAATGCGCCACCGGCCACATGCGGCTGCGCCACGCCGACAGCACGGATTCGCAGGCGGCGAGCACCGACTCCACGTCCGCCATGGCGGAAAGCTCGGCAGCGTGCAGGTGCGATTTCTGCAGGTCGACGCACAACAGGAGCTGCGCCGGCATCTGCAGACCATCGAGCTCATCGGCTTGCCGCGACATGACGCTCACCCTGATCGACCGGATTGTGCAGCGGGGTCGTCGCCGGACGCATCGCGGAGCGGTCGAGCACGCCCGGCTCGTCCCATTCGCCTTCCGGCCGGATTATGACATAGGGGTCGGAATCCATGGTGATGGCGCGCGGATCCGGCTCGAGTTCGAGCACCATCTCGGTATAGGTGAAGTCGGAGAACACCAGTTTGCGGTTATGGCCGAGCGGCTTGGCGCCGAAATGCGCCCAGAAATCGACCAACCGGTCCTGCGCCTGGCCGTAGATCCGGCGAAAGCCCTTGCGCTTGACGAATTCCACGCTGGCACGAACGAGCTTGAAGGCGACGCGCGAGCGCCGGTATTGCCGGCGCACCGCGAGCCGCTCCACCTTGGCGAAGTCGCCGAAGAAGCGCACCCTCAGGCAGGCGACCGGCTGCCTGCCGACGAAGCCGATGAAATGCGCGGCGACCAGGTCGTTGCCGTCGAACTCCTCCTCGTACGGGCAATCCTGCTCGGCGAGATACACCGCCGACCTGATCGCCGTCACCAGCGACAGGTCGTGAAGGTCGCGCGCGATCCTGACCGTGATGCTCTTGTCGTCGGTCTCAGGCTCCCGACGCGTCTGCCAATGCAACGCCATCCGTTTGCTCCTGTTCACGCTGCGTAACGGTGCAAGCCGAAGTCCGGCGCCGGCATCACCCGATTGCACAGACGGCGGTAGGTCCACAGGTCGCGCTGGAAGCTCGGCGTCGACGCAAACCCGAGCTGCGCCAGGAAGCGGGCGCCGTCGGTGGTCGCCGGCTGCGCGTAGTAGTCCGCCCAGCTGTAGGGCGGCGCGCGCAGGCGCGACGCGACGTTGCCCAGCCCGGCGGCCGCCCGGCCGCGGCCCGCCATCGCCCACGCGTAGATCGCCGCCGGTGCCTGGTTGCGCCGCGTCAACAGGGCGAGGTCGGGACGGGAAAAATCGATCTCGTCGAGCAGCAGGGCTTCGAGCCCGAGCTCGTTGAGGAACAGCCAGGCCACGCCGCCCACGATCTTTCCATTGCGGCGGAATGGAAATATGCACTCTTGGTTGTGAACGTAGATTCGCTCTACCGATTCGTGGCCGATGGAGATCGCCGGAATGGTTTCCCGCGCCATCGCCACCATGGTGGGAAGCTCGTCGATGGTGGCGGGACGCGCGTCGATCCAGTCGTAGGATCGCAGCAAATCAAGCTCGTGACGCTGCCTGTGACGAGCACTTCCCCGATCCAATAGAGACATCTACAATCCCCTGTAGCAGATCACTCCCGACGGCTGTTTCGAAGGCTAGTCAAAAACAGGGGCAAGGGATGCAGCACAAAACGCAACGCTATGCTGCGCCAGTGCAGCATCGGGAGCCGGACGCGGTCGACACGTCGTGGGACGATCTGCGGGCGTTTCTCGTGTGCGCGGACCAGCGCAGCTTCCGCCGGGCGGCCGATGTGCTGGGGCTCACCAACACGACGATGATGCGCCGGCTCGACCGGCTGGAAGCCGAATTGGGATTCTCGCTGTTCGTGCGCCACCAGTCCGGGCTGCAGCTCACCGACGAGGGACGCACGCTGCTCGACGACGTGCGCCAGATGGAGCGCATCAGCTTCAACATCTTCCGCCGCGTGGCGCAGACCGGCGTCAACCCGACCGGCGTGGTGCGGGTGGCGGTCACCGAAGGCGTCGGCACCTACTGGGTGATGCCGAAGCTGATCGACTTCCAGCGGACCTATCGGATGCTCACCGTCGACTTGCGCTGCGCCATGGAGCAGGCCGACGTGACACGCCTGGAGGCGGATATCGCCATCCAGTTCGAGAAGCCGACCGATGCCGACCTGATCATCACCCGGCTCGGCCGACTGCACGTCTATCCGTTCGCCTCGCAGGAGTACGAGCGCGCGTACGGGCTGCCCGAATCGGTGGCGGCATTCCGCGAGCATCGCATCGTGCAGCAGGTCGCGCCGCAGCTCGACGAAGGAGCCTACGCGCGCCATCTCGGGCTCGAATCGGTCGCCGGCATCGTCGGCATCCGCACCAATTCATCGACCGCCACGCTGTATGCGGTGGAACGCGGCGCTGGCATCGGATTCCTGCCCACGTGCTCGATCGCGCTCGGCGCGCCGCTGGTGCCGATCGACGTCGGCCTGCGCTACCACCTGGATTTCTGGCTGACCTACCACCCGGAATTCAAGCGCTCGGAGAAGCACATTGTGGTGATCGACTGGCTCAAGCGCATCTTCGATCCGCGCGCCTATCCGTGCTTCCGCGACGAGTTCATCCACCCGCGCGACCTGGTGCCGCTGATGACGGATGCGGCGAAGACCACGGGGCTGCGCGGCTACGCGGCGACCATTCCGTTCAACCCGGACAAGACCCGGGTCTAGAGCTTGGCCGCGACCTCGGCGGTCGCCGCCGTGCTGCCCCAGGCGGGCGCCTCGTCGCCGTCGCCCCAGCGGCGCGGCCGGTAGAACGTGTGCACGCCGATGCGGCTGAGCTTGCGCATGGTGCGCACCCACCACGGGTGCACCCAATAGGCATGATAGTGGGTGGCCTTGCCGATCTCCGGCAGCCACACGCGACCGTCGAGGCTGGCCTTGGCGACGCGCTGAGCCCGCTCCCAGGCGTCGGCCTCGGTGATCACGTCGGGAATGCCGTCGCAGGCAAAGGTGAACTGGCAGGCGAGATGCCGGTGCGCATTTTGGTAGACGACACCACAGACGTCGTCCGGGTAGTAGCCCGAGAAGGCGCGGTTGAGGACCACCTGGGCGACCGCGATCTGGCCCCGCACCGCCTCGCCGCGCGATTCGAAATAGACCGCGTTGGCGAGGCATTTCTCCGCCTTCTCGCGCGCCTTGTCGACAAGGCCGAGCCGCTCGGCCGGGCTCTTCGGCCGCTGGCCGTCGCCGGTGACCTCGCCTTTGCCGGCGATGGTCTCGCCGCTGAACTCGGGATCGGGTGACGCGGCGTCAGGCAGCCGGGCGAGAGCCGAGCCCTTCAGGTCGGTGTCGGGCCCGCGCGGCACCATGAGGATCGGCTCTTCGCCGGGCGTCCACGGGATGATGCCGGCGAGCGAGGAGCCGACGAGATCGCCGAAGTACAGGCGCGCCGTGCGCTCGCGCGGATCCGGGTCGTTGGCGGCCGTCAGCAGCGAGATATCGGGCTGCGCCGCATCGGAATCGACGCTGTCCATGGTGGGATCGCCGGGAAGCTGCGGGTGCAGCTCGAGCGACAGCGAGATGTCGTATTCCGGGAACGGCACATAGCGCAGCGCCGCCTCGATCTCGTCCTCGGCGGATGCGGCGGTTCCGGCCGGGATGCCGGGCGACGACAGGTTGAGGTCGAGAGGCATGTCGGCCCCTTCGCTGCCCAGCGGCTGGAGTGCGGGCGGGGCAGGGCGGGGCTCGGCCGCCGGACGGGCGGCGAGGAAATCGCCCTTGAGCCTGCGCTCGACGGTGGGGAAGGCGTACGGCGAATCGGCATCGGCCTGGCCGCGGCCCAGGCGCCCTCCGATCGCTCCGGTGATGTCGGCGCCGCCGAGGTCCGCTCCGCCGAGGCTCGCCAGCCGGATCGGCGGCAGGTCGGGAATGGCGGTCCCGATCGGGCGCTGGAATCTGCAACGTGGGCACGGCAAAAGTGCTCGGGCGCGAAGGCGCCGCGTGCGCCCAAGCGCGCTCCGTCGGGATTGTCACGTGAGCGGCGAGCGCGACCAAGTCCTGATGTCCGACGGCGGTCGGGATCAGGATCGAGACCAGGGCAGCGAGGCCGAAGGGCGCAAGACGCGCACCCTTCGGCCCTGATCGCAAGGCAATCATTGTACGCTCACGCAACGCTACGCAACGCTTACTCTCGTTCCGCGCATGGCGCCAATTTGACGCAAATGCGCGACATCAACGGTTCTCTCGCATTAACCTTGCGAACGCGTTAATCGCGAGAATTGATCGCCCATCACAAAGGCAATCGGGCGCCGCGCGCGGCGCCCGATTAATGTTTTGGTGAGGAATGCGCGTTGTTGCGGGCCGGCGCGATCACGCGCTGCTGGTCGGCCCCTTGCCGAGCGCGGCCTGCGCGGCGGCGAGCCGCGCGATCGGCACGCGGAACGGCGAGCACGACACGTAGTCGAGCCCGACCTCGTGGCAGAACGCGATCGAGGCGGGATCGCCGCCGTGCTCGCCGCAGATGCCGAGCTTGATGTCGGGTCGCACCTTGCGCCCGCGCTCGGCGGCGATGCGGACCATCTCGCCGACGCCCTCGCGGTCGATGCTGACGAACGGATCCGACGCCAGGATTCCCTTCTGCGTGTAGATGCCGAGGAAGCTCGCGGCGTCGTCGCGGCTGATGCCGAAGACGGTCTGCGTGAGGTCGTTGGTGCCGAACGAGAAGAACTCCGCCGTCTCGGCGATCTCGCCGGCGAGCAACGCCGCGCGCGGCAGCTCGATCATGGTGCCGAGCTGATACTCGACGCGCCTGCCGGTCTCCTTGGCGACCGCCTCGTGGGCGGCGACGACGCTCGCCTTGACGAGATCGAGCTCCGCCTTGCCGACGATCAGCGGTATCATCACTTCCGGAACCACCGGCTTGCCCGTGCGCCTGCCGGCTTCCACCGCGGCCTCGAAGATGGCGCGCGCCTGCATCTCGGCGATCTCCGGGTAGGCGATGGCGATGCGGCAGCCGCGGAAACCGAGCATCGGATTGAACTCGTGCAGCTCCTCGGCGCGCGCCTTGAGCTTCCTGGGGTCCGCCCCCATGGCCTTGGCGACCTCGGCGGTCTCCTCCTCGTCCTTGGGGAGGAACTCGTGCAGCGGAGGATCGAGCAGGCGGATCGTCACCGGCAGCCCGCCCATGATCTCGAACAGGCCGACGAAATCCGCGCGCTGCATCGGCAACAGCTTGGCGAGCGCGGCGCGGCGGGACTTGTCGTCGTCGGCGAGGATCATCTCGCGCACCGCGCTGATGCGGCCCTCGTCGAAGAACATGTGCTCGGTGCGGCACAAGCCGATGCCTTCGCTGCCGAACTTCATCGCCACCCGGGCGTCGGTCGGCGTGTCGGCGTTGGCGCGCACCTTGAGCCGCCGCTTGGCGTCGGCCCATCCCATCAGGGTCGCGAACTCGCCCGACAGCTCCGGCTCGAGCATCGGAGCCTTGCCGGCGAGCACCTGGCCGGTCGAGCCGTCGATGGTGATGATGTCGCCCTTCTTCAGCGTCATGCCGCCGGCGCTCACCGTGTTGGCCGCATAGTCGATGCGGATGGCGCCGGCGCCGGAGACGCAGGGCTTGCCCATGCCGCGCGCCACCACGGCGGCGTGGGATGTCATCCCGCCGCGCGCGGTCAATATCCCTTCGGCCGCGTGCATGCCGTGGATGTCTTCCGGGCTGGTCTCGACCCGCACCAGGATCACCTTGTGCCCCTGCGCCTTCAGGGCCTCCGCCTCGTCGGAGGAGAGCACGATCTCGCCGCACGCCGCGCCGGGCGAGGCCGGCAGCCCGGTCGCCAGCACCTTGCGCTCCGCGTTCGGATCGATCGTCGGATGCAGGAGCTGGTCGAGCGAGGCGGGATCGATGCGGGCGATCGCCTCCTCCTGGGTGATCAGCCCTTCGCTCGCGAGCTCGACGGCGATCTTCAGCGCGGCCTTGGCGGTGCGCTTGCCGGTGCGCGTCTGCAGCATCCACAGCTTGCCGCGCTCCACGGTGAACTCGAGGTCCTGCATGTCGCGGTAGTGGCGCTCGAGCGCCTCGGCGTTGCGCACCAGTTCGGCGTAGGACTGCGGCAGCGCGGTTTCCATCGACGGCTTGTCCGAGCCGGATTCCTTGCGCGCGGCCTCGCTGATCTCCTGCGGCGTGCGGATGCCGGCGACCACGTCCTCGCCCTGCGCGTTGATGAGGAACTCGCCGTACAGGCGCCGCTCGCCGGTCGAGGGATTGCGGGTGAAGGCGACGCCGGTCGCCGAGGTATCGCCCATGTTACCGAACACCATCGCCTGCACGTTGACCGCCGTGCCCCAGGTTTCCGGCAGGCCGTGCAGCCGTCGATAGGTGATGGCGCGCTGGCTCATCCACGAGCCGAACACCGCGCCGATCGCGCCCCACAGCTGCTGCTGCGGATCCTGCGGAAACGGCGCGCTCGTCTCCTCCTCGACGCGCTGCTTGAACGCCGCGACCATCTTCAGCCAATCGTCGGCGGTGAGGTCGGTGTCGAGCGTGTAGCCCTTGCCGTCCTTGTAGGTGTCGAGGATCTCCTCGAAATTGTGATGATCGACGCCGAGCACGACGTCGGAATACATCATGATGAAGCGGCGATACGAATCGTAGGCGAAGCGACGGTCGTCGGCGCGTTTGGCCACCGCTTCGACGGTCCTGTCGTTGAGGCCGAGGTTGAGGACCGTGTCCATCATGCCGGGCATCGATGCGCGCGCGCCGGAGCGGATCGACAGCAGGAGCGGATCAGCCTCGTCGCCGAACGCCTTTCCGGTCACCCGCGCGATGTGGGCGAGCCCCTCGGCCACCTGCTCGGCGAGGTCCTTGGGATATTTCTGAGCGTTGGCGTAATAGAACGTGCAGACCTCGGTGGTGATGGTGAAGCCGGGCGGCACCGACAGGCCGAGATTGGCCATTTCGGCGAGGCCCGCCCCCTTGCCGCCCAACAGGTTGCGCATGTCGGCCTTGCCTTCGGCGCTGCCGCCGCCGAACGCGTACACCCACTTGGACTTCTGGACGGTATCGATCTTGCTGATTTTGTTCACGGTTTGGTCTCCTTGGCCGCGCCCGACCGATGCCGAATCAATCGCCCATGAATGCAGGATTTGCTATGGCACGTCTTACCAGGGCTATTGTTGACCTGCAGCAAATGCCGATGCGGCGCGCACTGCCAAGCTAGCGCACCAGGCCGGCGATGCCGATGACGATCAGGTAGATCGCCACGATATAATTGAGCAGACGCGGGATCAGCAGGATCAGTATGCCGCAGATGAGCGCGATCACGGGCTGCAGGTGTACCAGGCTGATGGTCATGAAACGTTCTCCTTGGTGATGCAACGCAAGGAAACCACGAACCGGGACGCCGGGTTCCCCCTGCGGGCATTATTACCACCCAACCGGGTGCGCCTGCAGCCCGCGAAGATCGTGCTTCGGCCCTATCCCTCGATCCGCGAGAAATCCGCGACCGCTCGGGTCGCCTCGCGGATCTGGTTGAGCAGCTTGAGCCGGTTCGCGCGCAGCTCCGGCTCGCCGACATTGACGGTGACCTTGTCGAAGAAGGCGTCGACGCTCCCACGCAGCGCAGCGATCGCCTGCATCGCGGCGGCGAAATCCTCGCGCGCGACCGCGGCGATCGCCTGCTGCTCGGCGGCATCCACCGCCGCGGCGAGCGCACGCTCCTCGTCCTGACGGTAGCGGGCCGGATCGGGCGCGCCGATGTAGCCGATGCCGTCCTTCTTCTCCTCGATGCGGATGATGTTGGTGGCGCGCCGGTAGCCGGCGAGCAGGTTGCGGCCATCGTCGCTGTCGAGGAAGGCCGCCAGCGCTTCGACCCGGCGCACGATCAGCAGGAGGTCGTCCTGTCCCCGCAGGGCGAACACCGCATCGACCAGATCGTGGCGCGCCCCCTGCTCGCGCAGCTGCACCTTCAGACGATCGGCGAAGAACGCGATGAGGTCGAGCGTCTGATCGAGATCGGCATGCGCCTGGACCAGGATCGGCGTCGCGATCGTGCGGCTCTTCTCCGCCACCAGCGCCTCCAGCTTCACGGCGAGCTCGATGTCGGACGCGCTGAGGTTGACGATGTCGGCGTGCAGCGGATGCAGCAGCAGGATCGCCTCGGCCAGCCGCTCGTCGCGGCGGACCGGTCCGAAATGCCGCCACAGCACGCTGCGCAGCGGCAGGCGCAGCTGGTTGTCGAGAATGATGCGGATCGCCCCGAGGGCGGCGCGGCGCAGCGCGTAGGGGTCCTTGGAGCCTGTCGGCTTCTCGCCGATCGCCCAGAATCCGACCAACGTGTCGATCTTCTCGGCGAGCGCTACCGCGATCGAGACCGGCGCGGCGGGAACGAGATCGGAGGGGCCCTGCGGCTTGTAGTGATCGGCGATCGCGTTGGCGACCGCTTCGTCCTCGCCCTGGGCCGCCGCATAGTAACGTCCCATCAGGCCCTGCAGCTCGGGGAATTCGCCGACCATCTCGGTCACCAGGTCGCACTTTGCGAGCAGGGCGGCACGCGCCGCCTGGTTGGCGTCGGCACCGGTATGGAGCGCGAGCGTCCGCGCGAGCGCCTCGATGCGCTCGACCCGCTCCGCCTGGGTGCCGAGCTGCTCGTGGAACACGATCTCCCTGAGCTTCGGCAGCCGCGTCTCGAGCGGGACCTTCAGGTCGGTCTCGTAGAAGAACTTGGCGTCCGAGAGGCGCGCGCGGATCACCCGCTCGTTGCCGGCGACGATGGCGGCGCCGCCGTCGGCGGCCTCGGTATTGGCCACCAGGATGAACTTGTGCACCAGCTTCGCCGACTGCGGGTCGCGCAGCACGAAGCATTTCTGGTTGTTGCGGATGGTGGTGCGAATGACCTCGGGCGGAATGTCGAGGAAGGCCGCGTCGAACGAGCCCATCAGCACGACCGGCCATTCGGTCAACCCGGCGACCTCGGCGAGCAGGCCGGCGTCCTCGACCAGCTCGTAGCCCTGCGCGAAGGCGAGGTTGCGGGCGTCGGCCAAAATGATCTCCTGGCGACGCGCCGGGTCGAGCACGACCTTCGCCTGCGCGAGCCTGGCGACGTAGTCCTTGAGGCGGCGCACCCGGAACGGGGCGGGTGCCAGGAAGCGATGGCCGCAGGTCACGTCGGCGGCGACGATCCCGTCGATCGCGAACCGCACGATCTCCGGCTCTTCGGTTTCCGGCCCGAACGTTGCGACGAGCGAATGTAAAGGCCGCACCCACGAGAGCTCGCCGGCGCCCCAGCGCATGGATTTCGGCCACGGGAAGCCGCGCACCACTTCGGGAACGATCTCGGCGATGACGTCGATCGCCGGGCGGCCCGGTTTTTCGATCACCGCGACGTAGAACTCGCCCTTCTTGGGGTCCTTCTCGATCCGCGCCTCGCCGATCGAGCCCAGGCCGGCGCTCTTGAGAAACCCTGCGATCGCGTTCTCCGGCGCGCCGACACGCGGTCCCTTGCGCTCTTCCTTGACATCCGGTTGCCGCAGCGGGATGCCCTGCACCGCAAGCGCGAGCCGGCGTGGGGTGGCAAAAGCCTTCGCGCCTTCGTAGGCGAGGCCGGCTGCGACGAGCCGATCGGTCACCAGCCGCCTGAAGTCCTCGGCGGCGCGCGGCTGCATGCGCGCCGGGATTTCTTCGGAATAGAGCTCGAGCAGAAGGTCAGGCATTGCGTCGATATCCTTGCGATCGCCGCGGGGACCGGGCTGATCCGTATGCGGGTTCTTACCTGTTCGGCAAGGCCGTCCCGGCGAGCGAAGTCCCGTTCCTGCTCGAAGGCCGCCTCGCCGTAGCCGCGGTCGCCTGAGCGCAACGACCCGGCAACGTCACAGCTTGAGGTGACTGTTGTCGCAGATCGGCGGGCGCGCCGTGCGCTTGCAGGTGCACAGGTTCACCATACGCGAACGGTCCGCCGTCCATTCCAGCGGCTCGAAGCCGGTGCCCTCGTGCGAGCCGTCGCAGAACGGCTGCGACTTGGAGCGGCCGCAGCGGCACCACCAATAGGTCTCTTCCGCCTCGACGCGGACGAGCATCGGCGTCCGTCCGCCGATTTCGGGTATTGGTCCATGGTGATCATCCCCCTCCGGCTTCGGTCGCAAGCCACGCCTCGCCGCACGCCTTGGCGAGCTCGCGGACACGCAGGATATAGCTCTGCCGCTCGGTCACCGAGATCACGCCGCGAGCGTCCAGCAGGTTGAAGACGTGGCTCGCCTTGATGCACTGGTCATAGGCCGGCAGCGCCATCAGGTGGCGGCGCGCGTTGCCTTCGGTCGTCCAGCCGGCGTCGAGATATTTGCGGCACGCCCCTTCCGCCATGCGGAACTGCTCGAACAACATCTCGGTGTCGGCGTGCTCGAAATTGTGGCGCGAATATTCCTTCTCGGCCTGCAGGAAGACATCGCCATAGGTGACCTTGCGCTCGCCCTCGCGGCCGTTGAAGTTGAGATCGTAGACGCGGTCGACGCCCTGCACGTACATGGCGAGGCGCTCGAGCCCGTAGGTCAGCTCGCCTGCGACCGGCCGGCATTCGAACCCGGCGACCTGCTGGAAATAAGTAAACTGCGACACCTCCATGCCGTCGCACCAGCATTCCCAGCCGAGCCCCCAGGCGCCGAGCGTCGGGCTCTCCCAATCGTCCTCGACGAAGCGGATGTCGTGGACCGTCGGGTCGAGGCCGATGACGGTGAGGGACTGGAGATAGAGCTCCTGGATGTCGGCGGGCGACGGCTTGAGGATCACCTGGAACTGGTAGTAGTGCTGCAGCCGGTTGGGATTCTCGCCGTAGCGCCCGTCCTTCGGCCGCCGCGACGGCTGCACGTAGGCGGCGTTCCACGGCTTCGGCCCGAGCGCGCGCAGCGTGGTGGCGGGATGGAACGTCCCGGCGCCCATCTCCATGTCGTAGGGCTGCAGGATGACGCAGCCCTGGTCCGCCCAGTAGCGCTGGAGCGTCAGGATCAGCCCCTGGAACGAGCGTTCGGGGCGCATATGCGCGGGAAGATCGTCTGCCATGGCGTGAAGGTTAGGGGCCGGCTCGCACGAGCACTATCGGCCGCGCCTGAACGGGTCAAGGACGGGCCGGTCGCCATGCGATCATTGCGGCCGATAGACCCCGCTCTCCGGATCGCGCCGCAGATTGCGCGGCTCGGCAGCCGCCGGCTCGCCCACCGAGCCGGCCCTGGCGGCGTCGAGCTCGTGATTGATGCGGCGCGCCTCCTTGATCAGGAACCGGGCCACCACGGCGGCGCCGGCGGCACCGGCGAGCCACAACATGAAAGGAGGCATTCCTATCCTCACAATCCGTAGCGCGCCCACAGCGCACGCGCTTCCAACGCAGAGAGGAAATTCTCGGCAACACCAAGGCGTTCCATGGCCTCCTCGGCGGGAAAACCGATGCCGGGAAGGCGCCGGCCGAGCAGGCCGCGCTCGGCGGCGACGAGCGGCGTTGCGACCTTGTCGCCGAAGCGCTCGCGCAGAAAGGTGCGCAGGTCGCCGATCCGGTCGACGATGCCGTATTCGAGCGCCTTGCGGCCGGTCCAGAACTCGCCGGAGAACAGATCCGGCTCGGGACCGGCGAGCCGCGCGGCGCGCCGCTCCTTCACCAACGCGATGAACATGTCGTGGATCTCCGCCTGGATCGCCTTGAGGCGAGCGACGTCCTCCGGCTTCTCCGGCAGGAACGGGTCGAGCATGGCCTTGCGTTCGCCCGACGTGTAGAGGCGCCGCTCGATGCCGATCTTCTCGATGAGCTTCTCGAAGCCGAACGAGCCTCCGACCACTCCGATCGAGCCGACGATGGACGAGCCGTCGGCCACGATCTCATCGGCCGCGCAGGCGATCATGTAGCCGCCCGAGGCGGCGACATCCTCGACGAAGGCGATCACCGGGAGCTTCTTCTCCTCCGCCAGCGCCCGGATGCGCTTGAAGATCAGATGCGACTGCACCGCCGAGCCGCCCGGCGAGTTGATCAGCAGCGCGACCGCCTTGGCCTTGCGGTAGGCAAAGGCGCGCTCGAGCGAGCGGGCGCTGCCGGCCAGCGTGAGCCCGGGCTTGAGCGGGGTGGAGAGGCCGATCGCGCCGGCGAGGCGCACCACCGGCACCACCGGGATGTCGGTACGAAATCGCTGCGGCACGATCGAACGAAGCGCGTCGCGGATCCGCAGGGAAAGGGAAGGGCTGGCCATGGCGAGGAGATAGAACGGGAAGCGGTGCCGCTCAAGTTACCCGAATTTAACCATTGGAATGTTTCCTGTTCTCTCGTGCATGACGGCCGTCAGAACGGCCGCGGGGGAACAAGGTGGGACAATGGACCTCAAGATCTACGTCATGATTCTGCTGATCGGGTTCCTCAGCGCGCTCTACCACGCGGGAGCGCCCAAGGCTTTGGAGAACAACGAAACCGCCTGATCCGCTCAGCGACGCCTCCCCGGCGCCATCGGCAGCGCAGCGCCGTCGCGCAGGATCGCCTCGGCAGCCTCGCTCGGTCGACCGCTCGCATCGTTCAGGAAGAAGGCCGGCAACAGCGAAAGCGGCGTCCGGCTCGCCTTCTGCGCCTGCACCAGGATGCGCACCGCCGGGGCGTCCGGGCGCGGATGCACCGGCAGGATCGATGATCGCGCCGAAGCCGGGCGCGAGCGCCTCGAGCACCGCGTCGAGCCCGTCGGCGCGCCAGATCAGCGTCAACGTGCCGCGCCGAATGAGCAGGCGGGCGGCGCATCGCACCCATGGATCGAGCCCGGGCCCGGCATGCGCCAGGGCGCGGCTTGGGTCGGGCGAGACGCGGTGACGGGCGGAATCGTGGAACGGCGGGTTCATCAGCACGCCGGCGGCGCAGCCGGGATCCAGTCCGGCAGGGGCGAAGGCGCGAGCCCCGCCCGCGACGTCAAGCGCGACCGCGCAGACGCGGGTGGCGAGCCGGTTGCGGCGGGCATTCTCGGCGGCAAGCGCGGCGAGCACGGGGTCGATCTCGATCAGCGTCACCGTCAGCCCGCGCACCCGCCGCGCCAGCGCGAGGCCGGCGGCGCCTACGCCGGAGCCGAGTTCGACCACATGGTCGCCGTGCTTGCCGCCGCTTGCCGCCGCCAGCAGGATCGCGTCATGGCCGACGCGATGGCCCCGGAGCGGTTGCCGCAGGATGAGCCGGCCGCCCAGTACCGCATCGTCGGTGAAGGCACTAGTGTCCCGGTTCCGACGTTCGTATCCCATTGCAGCACCCTCTCGTACGAACGTCGGAACCAAAGGGACACGAGCAAGCATATGATTCTAGTGTGGCTTTGGATTTGACGTTCCTACGAAGGGGTCGCCGCAATGCTGGCAGGAACGTCAAATCCGCCACGCTGGCCTCAATCGCCATCGGGACGCAGCTCGCCGCCAAACCCGGCATTGGTGAGGAGGGTGCGCGCCGCATCTGCGTACCCCTGGGTGACCATCATCCGGCGCGGGAGGATTCCGAGCGACCCTTCCAGCACGCTCATGTTCTGGTCGAGCACGAAATACGGTATGCCGGCCTCCTCGAGCAGCGCGCTGATGGCCGAGATGAGGACCTGGTTGTTGGTGCGGATGAGCTCGTGCACGTTCCCTCGCGTTCGCCTCGGTGATCCTCGGTTGTGATAATCCGCAGGTGTTCGCGGCAATCCGCACTCTTGCCGCGCCATCATGCGGTTTCTATGCTCGCGCGTCTTTGCTGTCAGGAGAAGTCATTTTGGCTGTCATCGTCCCCTTCGAGAGCGCCCCTGCCGCCTCGATCGACCGTCTGGTCGAATTCGTCGCAGCCGACATGGAGCACGTCAACCGCACGATCCTGGCGCGGACCTCGTCGGACGTGACGATGATTCCCGAGGTGGCGAATCATCTGATCAGCTCCGGCGGCAAGCGGCTGCGCCCGGTCCTCACGTTGGCCATGGCGCAGCTCGCCGGCTACGGCGGCGAGGGCCATGTGAAGCTGGCCGCGGCGGTCGAGTTCATGCACACCGCGACGCTCCTGCACGACGACGTGGTCGACGAGAGCGACATGCGGCGCGGGCGGCTGGCTGCCCGCATGCTGTGGGGCAACGAGGCGAGCGTGCTGGTGGGCGATTTCCTGCTCGGCCAGGCCTTCAAGATGATGGTCGAGGTCGGCTCGCTGCGCGCGCTGGAGATCCTCTCGTCCGCCGCCGCCGTGATCGCCGAGGGCGAAGTGATGCAGCTCGGCGCCGCGAAGAACACCGCGACCACCGAGGACGAGTATCTGCTGGTGATCCGCGCCAAGACGGCGGAATTGTTCGCCGCGGCCTGCGAGGTGGGCCCGGCGATCGCAGCGCGGCCGAAGGCCGAGCAGGCGGCCTGCCGCTCGTTCGGCATGAATCTCGGTATCGCGTTCCAGCTCGTCGACGACGCGCTCGACTACGGCGGCAAGTCGGCCAAGCTCGGCAAGAACGTGGGCGACGATTTCCGTGACGGCAAGATCACCCTGCCGGTGGTGCTGTCGTTCCGCCGCGGCTCGGAGCACGAGCGCGAGTTCTGGCGGCGCACGCTCGAGCAGGGCGACGCCGCCGAACGCGATCTGGAGACCGCCATCTCGCTGATGATGAAGCACCGTGCGCTCGAGGACACGATCAAGCGCGCCCGCCATTACGGCGCGATCGCCAAGGATGCGCTGGCGTTGTTTCCGGAATCGGCGATGAAATCGGCCCTGGCCGAGACCGTCGAGTTCGTCATCAGCCGCACGCATTGATTATTCTGATCACTCGCGCACGGTGATCCCGGCCGCCTTGATGACCGGGCCCCACTTGTCCATCTCGGACTTCAGGTGCGCGGCGAGTGCGGACGGGGACGATCCGACCGGCGCGACGCCGAGTTGCTCGAGCCGCTCGCGCGTCACCGCATCGGCGACCGCGGCCGCGGTATCGGCGCTGATCCTTCGCACCACGTCCGAGGGCGTCCTGGCCGGCGCGAAGATCGCGTACCACGACGACACGTCGAACCCGCGCACGCCGGCCTCGTCTATGGTCGGCGTGTCGGGCAGCGGACTTCGCGCGCTTGAGCGTCGTCACCGCCAGCCCGCGCAGCTTGCCGCCCTGGATCAGCGGCAGCACCGCGCCGATATTGTTGAACATCACGTCGACACGCCCGGGTATGAGGTCGTTGAGCGCCGGGCCGGCGCCGCGGTAGGGGATGTGCAGCATCTCCGTCCGCGCCATGCGGCGGAACAACTCGCCGGCGAGATGCACCGACGTGCCGTGGCCGGAGGAGGCGAAGGTGACCTTGCCTTTGTTGGCGTTGGCGTAGGCGATGAATTCGGCGACCGAATGCGCCGGAGAGGTGATCGGCACCGCCATGATGTTGGGGTAGTCGCAAATGAGCGACACC
Organism: uncultured Alphaproteobacteria bacterium; assembly: GCA_963777755.1. GTDB lineage: Bacteria > Pseudomonadota > Alphaproteobacteria > Rhizobiales > Xanthobacteraceae > DATFWC01. The sequence goes on along the minus strand of CAVZSC010000027.1, from coordinate 211,162 downwards.
GGCGCGAGATCGCCGACCGGATCGTAGGGCAGCACTGGAAACAGGAAGCGGTTGACGGCGAGCGGCATGGAGGTGAGCAGCAGCGTGTAGCCGTCGGCCTCCGAGCGCACCACCGCTTCGGTGCCGATGTTGGTGGCGCCACCGCCGCGGTTCTCGACCACCACCTGCTGGCCCCACAGATCGGACAGCTTGCCCGCCACGATCCGGGCGATCGCGTCGGTGCCGCCGCCCGGCGGGAACGGGACGATCAGGCGCACGAACCGCGTCGGCCACGCTTGCGCGCGGGCGCTGCGGGGAAGCCAGGACGGCGCCAGCGCCGATGCGGCGGCAAGCGCGATGAGACGGCGGCGATTGAGCATGGCGATCCCCTGCGCGATGCGGCGGGGCGGAGCGTAAGCGCAGGGTGGGCAATGACGCAATGCACTGCCTATCCGCGTGGGCAAGATCGCTCCGGCGTCATCCCTTGCCGCCTTGAGCGGCTCGCCCAAGCGGCAACGCAACGGCAGGGGATTTTGCCCGCGCTACTCCAAGGTCGTGGCGCGCACCCACCAGGCCGGCTGAGCCGCCTTCAGGGTCGTGGCGCCCGCGCTGGCGGCGTGCGCGGATGGGAACAGCGCAAAACACGTCGCGCCCGATCCGGACATCCGGGCGAGGCGGCAGTCCGGCAGCGCCCGCAAGGCGGCGAGCGTCTCGGCGATCACCGGCTGCACGGCGATCGCCGGCGGCTCCAGGTCATTGACGCGCCCGGCGAGGAACGCGAGCAGCGCCGCGCGTTGCCGGGGCACCTCGGTGGCGTCGGGGGTGCGCCGTTGCTCGCCCGGGACGATCCCGAGCTTCGTGAACACGTCGCGGGTGGGAACCGCGACGCCGGGGTTGACCAGGACCGCGGCGAGCGGCGGCATGCCGATCGCGTCGGACAGCACGTCGCCGATGCCGCGCATCATGCGGCAGCGCGGCTCGAGACAGACCGGCACGTCGGCGCCAGTGAGGCGCGCCGCTTCGAACACGCTCGGGTCGTTGGCGCTGAGCCCGTTCTGCCGTGCGATCAGCCGCAGCGCAGCGGCGGCATCGGCGGAGCCGCCGCCGAGCCCGCCGGCGACCGGGAGGCGCTTTTCCAGCCGGAACGATCCGAGCCGCAGTCCCTCGATGCGCGCCGCGAGCGCCCGCACCGCCTTGAGCACCAGATTGTCGGTAAGCTCGCCGATCTTGTCGGCCGTGGGCCCGTCAACGTCGAGCGCAAGCTCACGCCCCGGCATGAACGTCAGCCGATCGCCGTGTCGGGCAAAGGCGACGAGGCTTTCGAGGTCGTGGTAGCCGTCGGCGCGGCGGCCGATCACTTGCAGCGTCAGGTTGACCTTGGCGAGCGCATGCTCGACCAGCGGCCCGCTCTCCTCGGCGCGGCTAGCCCGCATTTCTCACACTCCACGCGGCCTGCGTTGCTCTTGCGGCGAGGCCGCAGATGCCCGCCTGGCAACCCGAAGGGCCGGTTCAAGAAGCCGACAGGGTGCGTCGCCGCGCTTGCCCGATGCGCCCACATCGTGCGGCGCGCGGCTCCTGCCCTGCCGGCTTCTTGAACCGGCGCAGGCCACATCGAGTGTGAGAAATGCGGGCTGATTCGCCTCGCGCGGCGTCATCGCCTCTGTGGCTCAGCCCCCGCCCGGCTTTTTCGGCTTTTCCGCCGAGGCCGCCGAGGACAGATCCTCGGGCAGGCCCGACTTGAGCTTCGCCTCGATCTTCTCCAGCTCTTCCTTCTCGGGCTTGAGATCGCGCGCGTGCGCCCACTGGAAGCGCGCCTCGAGCGTCCGTCCGATCTGCCAATAGGCGTCGCCCAGGTGATCGTTGATGGTCGGGTCTTCCGGCTTGAGCTCGACCGCGCGCTCGAGATAGCGCACCGCCTCATCGTACTTGGCGACCCGGTAGTAGGCCCAACCGAGCGAGTCAACGATGTAGCCGTCGTCGGGCCGCTGATCGACTGCCCTGCGGATCATCCGCATGCCGTCCTCGAGATTGACGCCCTGATCGATCCATGAATAGCCGAGGTAGTTCAGCACGTGCGGCTGGTCGGGAAAGAGCTCGAGCGACTTCTTGAGGTCCGCCTCGGCCTTGTCCCACTGCTTCGAACGCTCGTTGCAGATGCCGCGGAAGTAGAAGATCAGCCAGTTCGGCTTCTCCGGCTTGGCGATGGTGGCGATGCCCTTGCCATAGGTCTCGGCGCATTCGGCGAACATCTTGCGGCCGCGCAGGATGTTGCCGAGAGCGGTGATCGCCTCGAGGTCGGCCGGGCGCTGCGCGATCAGCTTCTCCAGATGCGATCGCGCCTCGTCGGTGCGCTCCAGGCTGTCCAGGTTGATGGCGAGCTGGATCTCGGAATTGCGGCGCAGCGGCGAGGTTGGCTGCACCCGCTCGTAGACCTTGATGGCGAATTCCGGCTTCTTGAGCTGCTCGTAGAGATCGGCGAGCGAGAGCAAGGCAAGCGGCTGCTGCGGGGTGAGATACAGCGCGAGCTGCAGATAGACCATGGCGAGGTCCTCGCCGCCCTGCCGTCCGAGCGAGGCGCCGAGGCCGTACAGGACTTCCGAGGCGCCCGCCTGCGGCGTCGCGATCAAGGGCGGAAGCTGCTCGCCGGCCTTGAGATCCTCCACCTCCTTGGCGATCAAGGGATGGTTCGGCAGCACCTTGTCGAACGCCTCGAAAACCTTGAGCGCCTCGGCCTTGCCGCCGTTGCGCGAGACCCAGCGGCCATAGGCTTCCACCGCGCGCAGCGCGCCCTGATCGAGCTTGTTGGCGCGCTCGAGCCGCTTGCCCGCCTCTTTCTTGTTGTTGGCGAGATCGAGGATTAGGCCCGCATGCAGGTCCTTGAAGATCGCATACCAATCGGGGCCGGTAAGCCGGTCGATCCCTTCGATGGCGCCTTTGGAGTCCCCGGCCCCGTTCAGAGTCCAGGCGGTCAACAGCGTGGCCGTCAGGTCGGCAATCGGACCGCGCACCGACTGGCCGAAATGGGTGCGCGCCGTCTGATACTGCTTCTGCTTCAGGGCGCGTACGCCGAGCACGAGGCGGGCGATGCGATGGCCGCGGTCGATCTGGACCAGGCGCTCCGCCAGCTTGACGGCATCTTCCACGTCTCCGTCGGCGACGACGGAGAGGAACGTGCGCTCGAGCAGTTCGCTGTTCTTGGGATCCACCCGCAACGCGGCCCGATAGTAGGCCGATGCCGCCCCCAGGTCGCGCTGCAGCCCGGCATGCCGCCCCGCCAGGTAGTTTCCGGACAACGAGACGCGCGCCAGATCCTGCGACCGCGGAGCCTGCGGCGCCGTTGCAACCTGTGTCTGGGCCGCGAGCGCGGTCGGCGACATCGCGGCGGCGGCGACCAGAATATGCGCCGCACGCCGGAACAAAGCGGTAAAGGTCACGGTTCGCTGATCTCCATGGGGCCGCACACGCCCTGCGGCACGCCCCTTCGGTCGGGCGGCAGAATGGCTTTTTTGCACGGCGCCCGCAAGGTGGGGACGGCGCGGCGGAACGCCGTAACCCGCAAGAGCGGCGAAATCACGGCTGGGCGATGAATCTTGTGCGGTCACCGGAGCTTTCCGCAAAAGCGGACACCGGTTTTCCCGGAAGAAAACGCGATCCGGACGTCACATATCCGGTCACATGCCCTGGTAGCTCGGCCCCCCGCCGCCCTCGGGCGGCACCCACGTGATGTTGCGATTCGGGTCCTTGATATCGCAGGTTTTGCAGTGGACGCAGTTCTGCGCGTTGATCACGAAGCGCGGGGTGCCTGCCTCTTCGACCCATTCGTACACTCCTGCCGGGCAATAGCGCTGCGAGGGGCCGGCGTAGACGTCGTGCTCGGATTGCTTCTGCAGGGCCGGATCGCCCAGCCGAAGGTGCACCGGCTGATCCTCCTCATGATTGGTGTTCGATAGGAACACCGAGGAGAGCCGATCGAAAGTGAGCCTGCCGTCCGGCTTCGGATAGACGATCGGGCGGCACTCGGCGGCAGGCCGCAACGTTCCCGAATCGGGCTTGCCGTGGCCGAGCGTGCCGAACGGCGAGAGGCCGAACAGCGTGTTCATCCACATGTCGATGCCGCCGAGCCCGATTCCAAGCACGGTGCCGAATTTCGACCACAGCGGCTTGGCATTGCGTACCTTCCACAGGTCGCGCCCGATATCGGAGCCGCGCCACGCGGCCTCGAAGCTCGCAAGCTGGTCGTTGGCGCGGCCGGCTGCGAGCGCCTCGGCCACGTGCTCGGCCGCCAGGATTCCCGAGATCATCGCGTTATGGGTGCCCTTGATGCGCGGCACGTTGAGGAATCCCGCCGTGCATCCGATCAGCGCGCCGCCGGGAAACGCCACCCGGGGGACTGATTGCCAGCCACCCTCGCTGATCGCGCGGGCGCCGTAGCCGATGCGCTTTCCGCCCTGGAACGTGTCGCGTACCAGGGGATGGGTCTTGAAACGTTGGAACTCCTCGAAGGGCGAGATCCACGGATTGTCGTAGTTCAGGTGCACGACGAACCCGACGGAGACCAGGCCCTCGTCGAAATGATAGAGGAACGAGCCGCCGCCGGTGCGGTTGTCGAGCGGCCAGCCGAACGTGTGCTGGATCAGCCCGGGACGATGGCGCTCGGGTGCGACCTGCCACAGCTCCTTGAGGCCGATGCCGAATTTCGCCGGCTCGCAATCCCGGGCGAGCGCGTAGCGCTCGAGCAGGGTCTTGGTGAGGCTGCCGCGCGCGCCTTCGGCAAACAGCGTGTACTTGGCGCGAAGCTCCATGCCGCGCGTGAACGAGCCCTTGGGCTTCCCGTCCTTGCCGATCCCCATGTCGCCGGTGGCGATGCCGGTCACTTCGCCGTTCGCGCCGTACAGCACCTCGGCGGCGGCAAAGCCCGGATAGATCTCCACCCCGAGCGCTTCCGCCTTGCCGGCGAGCCAGCGGCACACGTTGCCCAGAGAGACGATGAAATTGCCATGATTGCTCATGAGCGGCGGCATCATGAAATTCGGCAGCCGCACCGCGCCGGCGGCGCCGAGCCAGTAGAAGCGGTCGTCGGTCGCCGCCGTCCTGATCGGCGTCTCCTCGCTGCGCCACTCGGGCAGCAGGCGGTCGAGACCGACCGGATCGATCACCGCGCCGGAGAGGATGTGCGCCCCGACCTCCGAGCCTTTCTCGACCACCACCACGGCGATGTCGGGAGAGACCTGCTTGAGCCGGATGGCGGCCGAAAGGCCCGCCGGGCCCGCGCCGACGATCACCACGTCGAATTCCATTGCCTCGCGGTCGGGCAGCTCGGCCATGATCATCTCCTTGCCCCCCTTCCTTCAGCACGCGGGGAAAGCGGGGATGCAGCATTTTCCACGTTTGACAAAGCGCGGCAATCGGCGACAACAGCGCCATTGCCGCCATGACCCAGGATCGCACCATAGCCGCGCGCGAGCTTCTCGCCTTCTACCTCGACGCCGGCGTGGACGCCGTGATCGGTGAGGAGCCGGTGAACCGGCTGGCCGACCCTGCAACGATCCCCGTTGCCGCAACGGTCCCCGTTGCCGCAACGGTTCCTGTCGCGTCGCCGTCGGCTGCGGTGGAGAGCGAGGCGGCGCCGGGCGTGGGGACGAGGCCCGGCTTGTTCGAGCGCGCGTCCGCGCCGCCTGCTCGCGACGGCGCGCGCGGCATTGCCGCAAGCGCGCCGGGCTTTGCCCGCGCCGCGGCGGGTGCGCCGCTGTCGCCGGACGCTGCGGTCACGGCGGCACGCGAGGCGGCCAGGACGGCGGCGAGCCTGGAGGATCTGCGCGCGATCCTCAAGGGCTTCGACGGCTGCGCGCTCAAGACCACGGCGACCCAGCTGGTGTTTTCCGACGGCAAGCCCGAGGCGCGGATCATGTTCGTCGGCGAGGCGCCGGGGCGCGACGAGGATATCGAAGGCAAGCCGTTCGTCGGCCGCTCCGGCAAGCTGCTCGATCGCATGATGGCGGCAATCGGGCTCGACCGGAGCTCAGCCTACATCGCCAATATCGTGCCGTGGCGGCCGCCCGGGAACCGTACGCCGACGCCGCAGGAATCGGCGATCTGCCTGCCCTTCGTGCTGCGCCAGATCGAGCTTGCCGATCCCGAGGTTCTGGTGTGCCTCGGCGGCCCGTCCGCCACCACGCTGCTCGGCATCCGGGAAGGCATCCTCAAGACGCGCGGCCGCTGGTTCGCGTTCCACACGGGAAAACGCGAGGTGCGCGCGATCGCCACCCTGCATCCCGCCTACCTGCTGCGCCAGCCCCTGCAGAAGCGGCTCGCCTGGCGGGATTTTTTGGCGATCCGGAAGGCTCTGGCGAGCTGACCTCACCGCGTCGGGCGGATCGGCTCCATGCCCTTGGACGTCATCACAGGGATCGTGGCCGGGTCGGTCAAGAGCCGGATCAGGTCCCGCGCAACCTGCTGGTTCGGCGAGGCCGCCGAAACGGCGGCGGTGAAGACGATGTATGACTGGATGTCGTCTGGCAGCGGGCCGACCAGCTCGGCGTCGGGCACCGACAGGATGTTGGGAATGACGATCAGGCCGAGCTCCACTTCGCCCCGCCCGACACGCTCGGAAACCGATTCGGTGTCCGGCTTGACGGTCTTGTCTTTCAGCGCTTCGGCAATTCCCATGCGCTCGAACAGGCGATCGAGATAGATCGTGCTCGCCCCCTCCTTGAGGTAGGTGATCGACTTGGCGTCGAGCAGCGTGCGCCTGAACGCCGCCACCGTCCCGATGTCGGGCTTCGGCGCGCCCCGGCGCACCGCCACGCCGATTCCGGTCCGCATGATGTCGACCCGAGAATCGGCGGCGAGCTTGCCGGCCTTGATCAGCGCGTCGGTCTGGAAGTCGACGAGCACCGCCAGGTCGAACGACTCGCCGCCTTCGATCCGCCGCTTCATCACGGCTGCGACATCGGTGATGACGACGAGCTTGTGGCCGCTCGCCTGCTCGAATCCGGGGCCAATGTCGCCGATGATCATCTTGGTCACCCGCGAGCCGAAGATCTTGAGCTCGGCGGCTTGAGCCGCACCCATCGGCATCACCATGAGCAGGAGTGCGACGCAACCGGCGGAACCGATCCTCCACAGCCGGCGCAGCGTGCCGCGCATCAGTCGTCGCTCATGTAGGGCGGCTTGCCCCCGAGCAGGAAGTCGTCGCGCGGCGGAGCGAAGAAGTCGATCACCTCGGTGTCCTCGTGGAACCAGCCCTCGTGCTCGACGCCGCCCGGGATCACCACGATGTCGCCCGGGCCGCAGATGCGCTGCTCCTCGCCGAGACGGAACTCCATCCTGCCCTTGAGCATCCACACGATCTGCTCGTGCTCGTGGCGGTGCGCCGCAACATGCACGCCCGCGGCGATGCTCCACCACACGATCATACCCCTCTCGCCCGAGACGATGCGGCGGGTGATCTTGTCGCTGACCTCCTCGTCCGGAATTGACGCAAACGCACTGAATCCCGACACCGTCGGCATACCTTCCCTCCCCGCCTGCGCGGCCGCCCCGGCGCGCGCCGCGGCGAGAAGGCATCTAAAACGTGACTTTTCCGCGACGCAAATGAGTTGGTTGAGCGTCGTTAACCCGACACGGCGAACTTGACGGCGAACAGGATGGCGAGAACGATCACCGCCGGCGACGCCTCCGACAGCTTGCCGGAGAAGATCTTCGCCAGCGCATAGGTGATGAAGCCAAGCCCGATGCCGGTCGCGATCGAGTAGGTGAGCGGCATCGACACGGCGGCGACCACCGCAGGCGCGGATTCGGTGAGGTCTTCCCAGTCGATGTCGGCGAGGCCGCGCGCCATGACGCAGGCGACGAACAACAGCGCCGCCGCCGACGCATAGGCCGGCACCATGCCGGCGAGCGGCGCGAAGAACAGGGCCAGCAGGAACAGCGCCGCGACGGTCAGCGCAGTGAGGCCGGTGCGCCCGCCGGCGGCGACGCCCGCCGCGCTCTCGATGTAGCTGGTGGTCGTCGAGGTGCCGATGAGGGAGCCGAACATGGCGGCGAAGCTGTCCGCCACCAGCGCTTCCTTCATGCGCGGCAGGTTCCCCTCCTTGTCGAGCAGGCCGGCGCGCAGGGTGACTCCGATCAAGGTGCCGGCGTTGTCGAAGATGTCGATGAACAGGAAGCTGAACACCACGATGATGAAGGTCAATTCAAACGCGCGCGAGAAGTCGAGCGCCAGCAAGGTCGGCGCGATCGACGGCGGCATCGAGACGATGCCGCCGTACTGGGTGAGCCCGAGCGGAATGCCGATAATGCTGACCACGAAAATTCCGATCAGCGTGCCGCCGATGATGCGGCGCTGGTTGAGCGCCGCCATCAGCACGAAGCCGAGCAGGCACAGGATCGCGGCGGGGTTCTTGAGGTCGCCCAGGGTGACGAGGGTGACTGGATGCGCCACCACGATCTTCGCCTGCTCGAGCGCGATGATGCCGAGGAACAGCCCGACGCCGGCGGAGATCGCGAGCTTCATGTTCCTCGGGATGGAATTGATGATGTATTGGCGGATGGGGAAGATCGAGATCAGGAAGAACAGCACGCCCGAGCAGAACACGGCGGCGAGAGCCTGCTGCCACGTGTAGCGGTAGGACAGCACGACCGTGAAGGCGAAGAACGCGTTGAGCCCCATGCCGGGCGCCAGCGCGATCGGGTAGTTGGCATAGAGCGCCATGACCGCCGTGCTGACGGCGGACGCGATGCAGGTCGCGACGAACACCGCGCCCTTGTCCATGCCGGCATTGCCGAGGATCTGCGGGTTGACGAAGACGATATAGACCATCGTCAGGAACGTGGTGAGGCCGGCGAGGAGCTCGGTCCGCACGTTGGTCCCGTGCTCGGTGAGCTGAAAATGGCGGTCGAGATACGGCCGTTCGGACGGCGCGGCGGTGTCGGTCATCGCAAAAGCCCCCATGCGGCGTGCGGCCGCGAAAGCATAGCCTGCCCGGGATGATTGTTCCGGGCTATCATCGAGTTGTCCACCGTGGAACTCGGCACGAGGCCTGAGGATTTCACCGGTGGGGATCCCGCTACGAGCCGACGAGGGGCAGACATGGAACTCGATCCCGTCCTCCTGGCGCGGCTGCAGTTCGCCTTCACGATCTCGTTTCACATCATTTTTCCCAGCTTCACCATCGGGCTCGCCGCCTATGTGGCGACCCTGGAGGTGCTGTGGGGATGGACCGGCGCGGACCGCTACCAACGGCTCTCCGCCTTCTGGACGAAGATCTTCGCCGTCTCGTTCGGCATGGGCGTGGTCACCGGCATCGTACTGTCCTACGAGCTCGGCACTAACTGGAGCCGGTTCTCGGACGTCGCAGGCAACATCATCGGACCGCTCGCCGGCTACGAAGTGCTGTCCGCGTTCTTTCTCGAAGCGACCTTCCTCGGCATCCTGCTGTTCGGCGCCGACCGGGTGCCGCGGCCGGTGCACGTCTTCTCCGGCATTGCGGTCGCGGTCGGCACGCTGGTGTCCGCATTCTGGATCCTTGCCGCCAACAGCTGGATGCACACGCCGGCTGGCCATGTGATGCGCGCCGGCGTCGCCGAGCCGATCGATTGGCTCGCCATCGTCTTCAACCCGAGCTTCCCCTATCGCCTCGCGCACATGGTCAATGCCTGCTTCCTTACCACCGCGTTCGTCGTGATCGCGGTCGGGGCGCGTCACCTTCTCGCCGATCGGCACGTGGAGGAGGCGCGCACCATGCTGCGCATGGGGATCGGACTCGCCGCGGTGCTGGCGCCGCTGCAGCTGCTGCTCGGCGACCAGCACGGCCTCAACACCCTCGAGCACCAGCCGATCAAGGTCGCCGCCATGGAGGCGCATTGGGACGGCACGAAGCCTGGCGACTTCCACATTTTCGCCTGGCCTGACGAGAAGGCGGAGCGCAACTATTTCGCCATCTCGATCCCACGCGGATCCTCGCTCATTCTGACGCACGATCCGAACGGCCTGTTTCCCGGCCTCAAGAGCGTGCCGCCGCAGGACCGGCCGCCGGTCCTCCCGGTGTTCTTCGCCTTCCGCATCATGCTGGCGGTCGGATTCTTCATGATCGCGGCAGCCCTCTATGGCGCCTGGCTCGCCTGGCGCGGGCAACTGTTCGCGACCCGCTGGTATCTGCGTATGGTCGCCAACACATGGTGGACCGGCTTCGTCGCCGTGATCGCCGGCTGGGTGGTGACCGAGAGCGGCCGCCAGCCATGGATCGTGCACGGAATCCTGCGCACCGCCGACGCAGTCTCCCCGGTGCCTGCCGGCAGCATCGCCGCGACGCTGGCGCTGTTCGTCCTGGTCTACGCCGTCGTGTTCTGGATCGGCATCATCTACATCAACCGGCTGATCAACCGGGGGCCGCGGCCCGGCGGTGCTCCGGAGGCGGGCGGGCACCGGCCCCTTGCGGCTGGGCAGGAAGCCGTCTGAGGCCCGAATCCGGCGTCAACTTCCGAAACCTTTACACCGGCCCGCGTCCCGGACTAAAGGATGGAGCGTTCCCGGCGAGCGCAACCGCTGATCCGGGAACCGAGGAACGCGGCTTGGCCGCGGCGGGGAGCGCGGCGGCGGCCGCGGCAGGGAAGCGTGGTTTCGAACCAACCGGACCTGGCGGAAGCTGCGATCCGCGACTGGTGCACCAGCTATCTGGTCACGGCGTTGAACGTGCCGGCGACGCGTATCGATCCGGAGGTCAAGTTCGCCCGGCTCGGTATGGACTCGGCCATGGCGGTCATCTTCCTGGTCGGGCTGGAAGAGTGGCTCGGGGCCGAGCTTCCGCAGGATATCGTGTTCGAATACCCTACTATTGCGCAGCTTGCGCGTCACCTTGCCCAGACGCACCCGGGCCTTGGCCAGGCTGTCGCCACAGTCGGGTCCCCGTAGGGAACACCGTTGACGACGCGCCCACCCGACCTCGTGCGGGCCGACTTTGCATCACTGGTGGACCTGCTCGGCGTTCGCGCCGCGACGCAGCCGGATGATCGTGCCTTCGTGTTCCTGAGCGAGCAACGGCGCGAGGAGGCCTGTCTCACCTTCTCCGGGCTCGAGAGGCAGGCGCGGGCGTTCGCAGCGGCGCTGGAAGGCCGCGCCGCACCCGGCGATCGGGCGTTGCTGATCCTGCCCCCGGGGCTTGGGTTCATCGTTGCGTTCTTCGGCTGCCTGCTCGCCGGCGTGATCGCGGTGCCGATGATGGTCCCGCGCCGCGCCGGCTCGCGCGATGCGAGCGCCAGCATCGTCGCCGATTGCACGCCGCGCCTCGCCATCGGCACCGCCGATCTGGCGACGGGCCGGCGCGACGTGGTCGAGCGGCTGCAGGAAGCCGGCCTCGCATGGGTCGATGCCGATGCGTGCGGCGAAGCGGCGGCAGACGTTCGGCTGCCACGACGGACGCGCGCGGACCTGGCGTTCCTGCAATACACGTCCGGCTCGACCTCGGCCCCCAAGGGGGTGATGGTCAGCCACGGCAATCTCCTCGACAATCTCGAGATGATCCGCGTCGCCTTGGGCAACACGCGACATTCGACTTACGTGAACTGGGTGCCGCTCTATCACGACATGGGCCTGATCCTGAACGTGCTGTCCTGTTTCTATGTGGGGGCGCTGGGTGTGCTGATGGCGCCCGTCACCTTCACCAAGCGGCCGCTCAACTGGCTGCGCGCGATCAGCGACTATCGGGCCGAGGTCGCGTCGGCCCCCAACTTCGCCTACGACCTGTGCGTCACCCGCTTCCGCCTGGAAGAGATGGACGGCGTCGACCTCTCTGCCTGGAAGAACGCGCTCAACGGTGCCGAGCCGGTGCGCGCGGAGACGATCGAGAAATTTGCCGCTACGTTTGGCGCCCACGGGTTCGATCCGGCGGCGAGCTATCCGGCCTACGGCATGGCGGAGGCGACGCTCCTGATCTCCGGCGGCCGGCGCGGCGCGGGCCCCGTCACCCGCGCGGTCAGCCGCGCGGGCCTCCAGCGATGTGAGGCCGTTGGGCCGACCGACGACGGCGATGTCCAGGTCCAGGTCGGCTGCGGCCGCACCCTGGTCGGCGAGCGCATCGCCATCGTCGATCCCGAGACGCGCGAACGGCTCGGCCCGGACCGCGTCGGCGAGATCTGGGTCAACGGACCGCACGTCGCCCAGGGCTATTGGCGCAACACCGAGGCGACCGCAGAAACGTTCAAAGCCCAGATCGCCGGCGAATCCGGCGATTGGCTGCGCACCGGCGATCTCGGCTTTCTCGATCCGGACGGCGAGCTGTTCATCACCGGGCGTATCAAGGACGTCGTCATCATCCGCGGCATCAATCACTATCCGCAGGACATCGAGGCGACCGTGCAGGCGAGTCACCCGGCGTTGCGCCGCAATTGCGGGGCGGCGTTTGCCGCGCTGAACGCGCGTGGCGAGGAGACGCTGGTCGTGGTGCAGGAAGTGGAGCGCACGCAGCGCCACCACATCTCCGTCGACGACATCGAGGGGAGCATTCGCGAGGCGGTAGTGACGGAGCACGACTGCGCCCCCGATCACATCGTGCTGCTGCGCCCCGGCGGCATCCCCAAGACCACGAGCGGCAAGATCCAGCGCAGTCTGACCCGGCAGCTCTGGCTGGCGGGCAGGCTGGACGTGCTGTAGCCCGCGCCCATGCTGTTCAACTCGCAAGAGTTCATCTTCCTGTTCCTGCCCTTGGCGGTGATGCTCCACTTCGCGCTCGCGCGCTGGAGCACCGAGGCGGCCATCGTCGGCACCACTGTCTCGTCGCTCGTCTTCTATGCGTGGTGGAACCCGCCCTACGTGCTCCTGCTCATCGCCTCGCTGGCCGGGAACTTCTGGCTCGCCCGGCAGATCGTGGCGCGCCCGCCGGGCGCGCGTCTCCTGCTGATCGCCGGCATCGTCGGCAACGTGCTCGTGCTCGCGTACTACAAGTATGCCGGCTTCCTCCTCTCCATCGTCACCGGCACCACGGCGGCGCCGCCGAACGTGCCGCTCGCGCTGTCGTTCACGACGTTCGTGCAGGTCGCGTTCCTGGTCGACGTCCATCAGCGGCGCATCCCGCTCGAGCTCGGCCGCTATGCGCTGTTCGTCACCTTCTTTCCGCATCTGATCGCCGGCCCGATCGTGCGCTGGCGCAACCTCGGGCGCCAGCTCGCCGATCCGGCGCGCTACCGCGTCGACTGGAACAACGTCGCGCTCGGGCTCACCATCTTCACCATCGGGCTCGCCAAGAAGGTGCTGATCGCCGACACCCTGAGCCCGCATGTGACCGCGGTGTTCGACGCCGCCGCGCGCGGCGAGCCGCTCACCGCGCTCGCCGCCTGGGGGGCCTCGCTCGCCTTCACGGCGCAGATCTATTTCGACTTCGCCGGCTATTCCGACATGGCGGTCGGTCTCGGCCTCCTGTTCAATTTCCGCCTGCCGATCAATTTCGCCGCGCCGCTGCGCGCGACCAGCATGGTCGACCTGTGGCGGCGCTGGCACATCACCTTGTCGCAGCTGTTTCGCGACCTCGTTTACGCGCCACTGACCATGGGGCGGCGCGCGCCGTTCCGCCAGGCCGTGTGCGCGGTCTTCACCATGACGCTGGTCGGCCTGTGGCACGGCGCCGGCTGGACCTTCATCGCGTGGGGCGCCTACAACGGCGTCCTCCTGGTGATCAACGCCGTGTGGCGGCAGTTTCGCCCCGAGCCCGACCAGCCGACCCTTGCCGGCAGCCTCGCCGGATGGCTCGCGACGTTCACGGCGTTTGCCGCCGGTGCGGTGTTCTTCCGCGCCGCCGACATGGGCGCCGCCGCGCACATGCTCGCCGCCATGGTGGGGCTCGGCGGCGCGCCGGCGGCGGACAGCATCACGCTCGCCTGGGACCTGTGGGGGATCCGCAACGGCTGGATCTCGGAAAGCTTCGTGCGCACCTGGCTCGGCGCGCACTGGTCGATGGTCGGCTCACTCCTCACGCTGCTGGCGCTCGCGATCGCTCTCCTGGTGCCTGACACGTTCGAGATCGTCGACTACCGGGACGGCGAGGTACAGTCGGATTGGCGCCGGCGGATCGCGCTGCCGGCGTGGAGCGCCTCGCCGGTCGCGCTGGTCGCGACCATCTTGCTGTTCGCGTCCGTGTTCTACCAGCTCAACCGCGTCACCGAGTTCATCTATTTCCAGTTCTGAAGCCACACCGTGCAACCCAGAACCTACTGCCTGTCCTTGGTGGCGACTGCGTTCACGCTGTTCGCCTTGGTGGCGGGCCTGAACCTGGTGCTCGACCCCCAGGCGGCGTTCGGCACCCGGCTGGTGCCGTCCTCGTTCCGCAACGATCGCTTCGTGCAGTTCGCCGCATACCAGGCGGCGGCGGACACCCACGACGGCGTGTTGTTCGCCTCCTCGCGCGGCCGCTTCATCCCGCACGACGAGCTCGGCAACCGCATGAACGCGAATTTCGCCACCTTCACCCTCGACGGCGGAACCCTGTCGGACCACGTGCCGCTGCTCGAGTTCATCGTCCGGCAGAAGACGGCGCGGCAGAAGCCCCTGAAAGCCGCGATGCTGGTGCTCGACGTCGAGGAGATCGGCAATCCTCCGGCCGCGCTCCTGTTCGACAATACGGTGATGCCGCCCGAGGTGACGGGGGAGAACAAGCTCAGGTTCTGGTGGCGCCATCTCACCTGGGTCCAGCTGCGCGCCTGGCGCGGCGCCTTCCGGGAGGCGTGGCGCCTCTCGGGCGGTATCGTGGGGGCCGCGCGGGCGCAGGAGCGGCGGGAACACGAGCAGGTAAATCCGCAGGTCCCGTTCGCGGTGTCGTATCTGCACAAGCCCATCCGGCAACGGGAGGGCTTCGACCGCGATCTCGGCCTGCTGCGCCGGTTCGTGACGCTTTGCCGCGAGCACCGGATCAGCCTCGTGGTGGCGGTGTCGCCGCTCAACCCGCGGAATCCGATCCTGCACGACCCCGACCTGGCGCACGCGATCGACCGGATCAGCGCGGTCGTCCCGTTGTGGGATTTCACCCGGCAGACCCACTTGCTGCCGGACCTGAAGCGTTATTGGATGGCCGACGGCAGCCATTTCACCGCCGAGGTCGGCCGCCTGATGCTGCGGCGCATGTTTGGCGAGGAACTTCCCGGGCCGTGGAAGGATTTTGGTGAGCGGCGGGGGCAGGCGGGGCCACTTTCTTCACCTCTCCCCGCAAGCGGGGAGAGGTGAAGAAAGGACACGCATCATGGAACCCACCCTGCCGCTGATCTGGGCCGGCATCATCGGCTTCGCGGTCGCCATGTACGTGATCCTCGACGGGTTCGATCTCGGCATCGGCATCCTGTTCCCATTTGTCCACAGCGAGCGCGAGCGCGACCGCATGCTGGGCTCGATCGCCCCGTTCTGGGACGGCAACGAGACCTGGCTGGTGCTTGGCGGCGGCGCCCTGCTGGCGGCCTTCCCCAAGGCCTATGCGGCCGTGATGCCGGCGCTCTACCTGCCGGTGATCGTCATGCTGCTGGCACTGGTGTTCCGCGGCATCACTTTCGAGTTCCGCTCGATCTCCCGCCACCGGGAGCGCTGGACCATGGTGTTCGCGGCGAGCTCGGCGGTGGCGGCGTTCGCCCAGGGGGTGATCCTCGGCGGCCTTGTTCAAGGGATCAGGATCGAGAACGGCGCGTTCGCCGGTGGCGCGTTCGATTGGGCGACGCCCTACGCGGCGCTGACAGGGCTCGGCGTCGTCGCCGGCTATGCGCTCCTTGGCGCCACCTGGCTCGCCATGAAGACCGACGGGGAGCTGGCGGCGCACGCCCGCGCGCAGGCAAGGTTCCTGCTCGTCGCCGTGCTCGGATTCATGGCGGTGGTGAGCCTGGCGACGGCGTTTCTGTTCCCGCGCATCTTCGAACGCTGGTTCTCGCTGCCCAATATTCTTTACCTATGGCCGGTGCCGCTCGTCACCGCGCTCGTCGCCTTCATGGCGTGGCGATGGCTCGGGCGCGGCCAGGACGGGCGCGCGTTTCTTGCGACGATCGGGCTGTTCCTGCTCGGCTACCTCGGCCTCGTGATCTCGACCTTCCCGTACCTGGTGCCGCCCACGCTCACCATCTGGGACACCGCCGCCCACCCGTCGTCGCAGCTCTTCATGCTGATCGGCACGCTCATCCTGATGCCGTTCATCCTCGGCTATACCGGCTACATCTACTGGGTGTTCCGCGGCCGCCTGAGGGAAGGGGAGGGGTATCATTAGCTCCCCGTGCCGCAGCACGCGGCCGCCGCCTGCGGCTCGGCCGGCGCAGCGCCCTGCGGCCCACAGCACGCCTTCGCCTGGGCGATCCGCGGCTCGCGCTCGCCGCTACCGTCGCCGTAGAACGTATTCTCGCCGGTCGTGTAGAAGGCCTCCCACGCGACGCCCGCCGGATCGTCGATCCAGGATTTTTCCGACTTGGCGTAGCAGCAGGCGGTTTCGCCCTGCTCGATGACGGCGCCACCCGCTTGGTGCAGGCGCGCATAGACCTCGTGCAGCTCGTCCTGGCTTTCCGCCTGGATGCCGAGATGGTCGAGCCCCGGCGCGCGGCCGCGCGCGGAGATCGCGAAATTGACGCGCGGATCGTCGAGCATCCATTTGGCATAGTCCGGCTTCGTCACGGTGGGCTCGGTCGCGAACAGTGCCGAGTAGAACCGGACCGCCTGGGCGACGTCCTCGACCGCCACGTGAACGTGCATGCGCTTCATGGCAAAACTCCTCTCCGGGACGTCATACGGTGGTACGGGGAACGCGCCGGCTGCGCGCAAGACTACGGCGGCGGTAGCCGGAAGGGGAGGGATATCATGAGCTTCCCCTCTGGACATCCCGTCCTGGCGCTTGGCTCGATCACGTGGCCCTGCCTATATAATGATGACCGCCTCCGCGAGTTCGCCGCAGGATTGCCGATGCCCGAGACCCCGGCTGCCGACGTCAAGAATGCCGACGTGAAAGGGCTCGCCTTCGAGAAGGCGCTGGCCGAGCTCGAGTCGATCGTGCAGAAGCTTGAGCGCGGCGACGTCCCGCTCGAGGAATCGGTCGCGATCTACGAGCGCGGCGAGGCGCTCAAGCGCCGCTGCGAGGAGCTCCTGCGCCAGGCCGAGGCGCGGGTGGAGAAGATCACCCTCGATGCGTCCGGCAAGCCGACCGGCACCGAGCCGCTCGACGTGAAGTGAGGGCTGCGCCCGGCTGCATTGACACGCGCTCTGGTCCTCATCTAGTGTATATGCACGACACAAGGACATGCCGCAATGACCGCCGAGCAGGAAATATTGGAGAACTGCGCCTGCCATCGGGTGCGGACGGCGGCGCGCGCCGTGACCCGCGCCTACGATGACGCGTTGCGCCCGGTCGGGTTGCGCGCCACGCAGCTGTCCGTCCTGGTCGCCGTGGCAGCCGACGACGCCTTGTCCATTGCGGCGCTGGCCAGACTCATGGGCATGGACCGGAGCACCTTGACGCGAAATCTGCGCCCGCTCGAAGCGGAAGGCTTGATTACGCTCGGGCTCGAAGGATGGCGGCGCAGCCGCACCTTGGAGATCACCAGGAAGGGGCGAACGCGGCTGCGGGAAGCCGTGCCCCTGTGGGAGAAGGCGCAGCAGGCGCTGCGGACGAAACTGGGCGATCGCCGCTGGGACGTGATCCGCAGGGATCTGGATGATCTCATTCGCGCGGCGTGAGTTTGTTCGCGGATCGCGTCGTTGGTCCAGTAGCCCGACACAACGGAAAGGAGGCGCACGATCGACCGACCACAATCGTCGCTTTAAGTCGTGTATATGCACTACAAAAGCCGGGTCACCGACGGCCGGACATCACACGCCATTGAGAAGGAGCATGAGCATGAAATATTTCATCGACACCCACGACAAGACCAAGGGCAGCTTCCCGGCGCAGGAGCTCACCGAGGAGCAGTTCTACGCGCAGTTCGCCGCGCTCGAGGAGGCGGCCGAGCGGTTCGGCGCGTTCGGTCATGCCGCCCACGTGAACCTGGAGGAGGGGAAGGCCTTCTGCTTCATGTGCGGGCCGGACGAGGAATCGATCCGCAAGGCCCATGCGGCGATCGATCTGCCGTACGACTCCATCACCGAGGTGAGGCGCGTGACCGGTGCCGACATGTGCTTTGCGCCGCCGGCGGCAACGCAGACGCGCAAGGCGCGGTAGGCGACCCGGCGAAACTGGCCGGGCGAGCCGCTCGAGTGGGATGACTTTGCTTCGAATTGTCATCCCGCTCCAACTTGTGTTGGAGCATGATCTCTTCGCAAAACCGGGTCCCCGCCCGATCAGGTCGGGGGGCAGGCTTTTTCTGGATCATGCTCGAGGCGGCTCGCCCGTGCCTGTGGCGATCGCCTGTTGCTACCGGCTGGGGCCGCTCCGCCGGCCGTGCATGCTGTCGGTGTTGCCCGGGTTCGTCGCGTCTTCGCCTCCGATCACGGGGCGTGGCAGGGTGCCCGACGCGCTGGGGCCGGCGCCAGTGGTGACGTTGTTCGGGCCGCTGCGCAGGCCGTGCATGCTGTCTGTGGCGCCCGGGTTCGTGACGTCCTCGCTTCCGGGCGGGCTGACGGGCAGCGCGCGGGTGCCGGTCTGGGCCAGGGCGAAGGTCGACATGACAAGCCCGCCCATCAGGGTGACCGCCAGCAAGGCTGGTGTGTGCGAACGCATGGGTCTCTCCTCGTGTGTGGTATTGAAGTGTCACGCACTTCGCTCGGCAAACATCGCCCGGGGAGGCTTGGTTGCGCCGGCGATGCTCCGTTCGCCGTCTGGCCTCGCGATCGCGCCAAGAACGAGCAAGTCGCGGCAATTTCCATGAAGGCCTCGGTTGCGCAGCACGGCCGGTTCGCGGTCAGGCGCGCGCCATGTCCATGCGCGCCGTGGCTTGTTGACGTCGCCGCCGGCCGCATGCTTGGCTTTTCGCCTCGGCCGTCGATGCCATGAGGGAGGCGAGCACGCCATGCCGTCGGAGAACGACATCCTGCACATGCACAAGGTCCCGGGAACGATCGTCCGGGAATGGGTGATCCCGGCGCGCGGCTATGCGGCCTTCCACATGGACCAGGGCCAGACGCTGCGCTTCGTCGACATCGAGGGCAAGCAGGTGCCGGACCTGGTGTGCTTCAACGCGCACGATCTCGGCGAGGCGCTCAACATGGGGAACTCACTGCTCATCAACAAGCGGCGGGAATTCATCCGCGGCAACGTGATCTATTCGATCCGCTGCCGGCCGATGATGACGATCACCGACTACTCCAACGAGCTGAGCTACTCGTACGGCCCGATGTGCAGCGAGGAAGTCAACCTCATCCGCTACGGCGTGCCCGGCACGCCGAACTGCCGCGGCAACCTGGCGATGGCGCTCGGGCCCTTTGGGTTCAACTACCGCGACATGCCCAACGCGTTCGTGCCGTTCATGAACGTCGAGGTCGACGCGAACGGAACGATGGAGATCCGCGAGCCCACCAGCGTGCCGGGCGACTACTATGACCTGCGCGCCGAGATGGACCTGTTGATCGGCATCTCCAACTGCCCGCAGGAGCGCAATCCCTGCAACGGCTGGAACCCGACGCCGATGGGCGTGATCATCTATCAATAGGCAGGCGTCATACCGCAGGGCTGTCGGTGCCGTCGCCGCTGCGGTTGACCGCAAGGTCGCCGAGGCACCGCAAAGGAAGGGGCGGGCAGATGCCGCCCCTTCCGGTCGTGAAGTTCTCGAGTGTCCGAGCCCCAACGCTCAGATGAAGTCGTTCGCCCCGATGGTGCCGGTGGCGCCGGTGATTTCCACCAGAAGGTCGTCCCAGTCGTTGAACAGGTTGTTCGCACCCCCCAGGTCGACCGCCAGGTACTCGCGGCCGTGGTACGTGAACTGCGCCGCCACATGCTGGCCGCCGCCGCCGTGCAGGTCGAGCACTGCGCCGATCGCCCACGTGGCCGCTTCCGCTAGATTGGCGCCGTAGGCCACGCCGATTTGGCCGGCGACGTCGACCGTCCCTGTGAGACGGAACCGATCCTCGTCGAAGTTCACGTCGGTGATGACCTCGACCGTCGGGTCGCTGAAGATATTTACGATGCCACCGCTGTTGTTGCCGTCTTCGCTGGGGGAGTAGTGGGAATAGTCGAACAGGTCGGCACCCGTGCCTCCGGTCAGCGTGTCGCAGCCGTAGATCCCGCTGAGCGTGTCGTCGCCCGCGCCGCCGATGAGCAGCTGGGAGTCCATGGTACCCATGAGGCTGTCGTTGTTGTCACCGCCATTAAGCGTGTCGGGCCCCTCGGCGGAGAAGATCGTATCGTTACCTTCGTTGCCGAACAGGAGGTCGGGGGAGGCGCCGGCGCACTGGATGTTGTCGTTGCCGATGCCGCCGATCACGGTGTTGGCGCCGGCGTTGGCAAGAATGGTGTCGTTGCCGAGGTTACCGTAGACGAGATCGGCGCCGCTGCCGGTGACGATCGAGTCGTTGTCGTCGTCGGTGTCGTTGCCGCCATAGACGGTCATCCCGCTCGTCGCGCCTCCACCTGCGAGCGTGTCGGCGCCCTCGTCGAGATGGCATACGCGTTGACCTGAGTAGAGCACGTCGACCGAGTCATTGCCCTGGCCGGCATACACGGTGTCGCTGCCGCCAGAGATTGTGAAAGAGTTGTTGCCCTCGTTGCCCAACAGCAGATCGGCGCCGCCACCGTACGCGTCGTCGATCTGATCGTCACCCACGCCGCCGACGCAGGTGTCGTTGCCCTGATTGCCGTAGAGAGTATCGTTGTCGAGACCCCCTAGGATGGAGTTGTCGCCGGTGCCAGTGAAGATCGCGTCGTCGCCGTCGTCGCCCATGGCGGTCAGCGCGAAGTTCGAGCTGGTGACGATCCTGTCGGCACCGCGCCCGCCGGACAGCACCATCGAGCCGATGAAGTCGATCGCAAAAATGCTGTCGTCCCCGTTGCCGGCCAACACCAGGCCGGTGTTGTTGTTCTGCATGATGACGGTGTCGTTGCCGGAACCGCCGTCGACCGTGACCGCGCCCTTGCCGGTTTTGATGAAATCATCGCCGCCGAGCCCGAGGATCGAGCCGGGGCCGGTATTGGCCGATAGGTCGATGGTTTCGCTAGCGGTTGTACCAGTGGAGCGGTAAGGCATAGTTAGGTCGACCTGTTTTCAGGCCGCACCGTCCCGTTTGCGCTTCTGTTCGACAGGGCGATCTGCGCAATTATTCAACCGAAAGGCGTCTCCCGACCGCGTTTTGCTCGCGGCGGCACATCGGACGTGAGGTTGATCACACTGTACGAATTGGCGTCGCTCGGGGGCTGAACCTTTTTCGCCGCCGGTTTCCGCGCAGCTTCGCGCGTGCCGAGGAGGGGTTGGGGGAAACCACGCTTCAGCGGGCGCTGATGCCGATCCACGGCATGTTCCTCAGGGTTGCGCAGGAGGTGGCGGGCACCCGCGAAAGTACGCGTTGCACGCTGAGTGAATAAGGATTCCTCGCGGCCTCGCGACGCATCGCCATTGACACGCGCGCGGGCCGCTGTTTCGCTTCGCGGCAAAAGGACGCCGGGCAAAGCGCACAAGGAAAATTTGAGGCTCGCCGCCGCACCGGACCGTCAAGGTGCGGTCTTCGATTGTGCAATCACGAGGAGCGTTCGATGACCAATCCCGCCAAGGTCCGGTTCTCTCTCGCCGCCGCCGCCGCGGCCTGCATCGCGGCCGCGGCTTCGCTCATTCCGGCTGCGGCGCAGACCGCGCGTCCGGTCGAGAAGATCACCTTCCTGCTCGACTTCACGCCGTACGGCAAGCACGCGCCGTTCTATGCGGCGATCGACAAGGGCTTCTGGCGCGACGCCGGGTTCGACGTGACCATCGTCAAGGGCGAAGGCTCGGCGACCACCATCGCCTCCTACGCGGCGGGCGCCGTCGACTTCGCGGTGGCGGACTCGCCGTCGCTGATCATCGCCCGCGGCCGGGGCGCAAAGGTCAAGGTCGCCGGCATCATCCACGACAAGTCGCTCTATTCGTTCGGCACGCTCGAGGAGAACAACATCAAGACCCCGCAGGACCTCAAGGGCAAGCGGATCGGATCGAGCGTCGGCGACGCCAACCGGATCATGTTTCCGGCCTTCGCCAAGCTCAACAACATGGACCCGGCCTCGGTGCGCTGGGTGGACATGACGCCGCCGGCGCGCATCGGCAGCCTGGTACTGGGCCAGGTCGATGCAGTGGTGCTGTTCCTCACCGAAGCGCCGACCTTCGCCGCCAAGGCGAAGGAAGCCGGCAAGCGGTGGAAGGACTTCCCCTATGCGGACTACGGCCTTGATCTCTACGCGGCCGGCCTGCTGGCGCGCGACGAGCTCATCGCCAGCCAGCCGGAGCGCGTCAAGCGCTTCGTCGAATCGACCCTGAAGGCGTGGTCGTGGTCGATCGAGAATCCCAAGGAGGCGCTCGACATCTTCCTCAAGCACAATCCGGCGGTCGACCCCGACCAGGCGCGGGAGCACTTCCGCATCGCCATCAAGCACATCATGACCGACACGGCGCGCCGCGAAGGCATCGGCTGGATCGATCCGGCGAAGATGAAGCGCACGGTGGACTTCGTGTCCGAGTATTTCAACCTCAGCGGGGTCTCGCCCGACGACGTCTACACCAACCAGTTCACGCCCAAGCTCATGCCCAAGGAGGCCGCGTTCTGAGCGGAGACGGGGGACGCGCGGCGATCGAGGTCGAGAGCCTCAGCAAGGTGTACGCATCGCAGGACGGTCCGCTGCAGGCGCTGGCGGAACTCTCCTTTGCCATCGCCGACGGCGAGTTCGTGACCATCGTCGGGCACTCGGGCTGCGGCAAGACCACGCTGCTCAAGATCATCGCCGGCCTCTCGCCGCCGTCGTCGGGCGCCGTCCGGGTGCGCGGCCGCGCCGTCGTTGCGCCGCTCAAGGACGTCGGCATGGTGTTCCAGCGCCCGGTCCTGCTCAAGTGGCGCTCGATCCTCGCCAACGTGATGCTGCCGGTCGAGATGCTGCATCTGCCGCGCCGCGAGGGCGAGGAGCGCGCGCTCGATCTCCTGCGCCTCGCCGGCCTCGCCGATTTCCGCCACCACTATCCGGCGCAGCTCTCCGGCGGCATGCAGCAGCGCGCCGCGATCTGCCGCGCCCTGGTGCACGATCCCTCGCTCCTCCTGATGGACGAGCCGTTCGGCGCGCTCGATCTCATGACGCGCGAGGACATGAACCTCGAGCTCCTGCGCATCTGGAGCCAGCGCCGCAAGACGACGGTGCTGGTCACCCACAGCATCTCCGAGGCGGTGTTCCTGGCCGACCGGGTGATCGTGATGACGCCGCGCCCGGGCCGGGTGGCCGACGTGGTCGCCGTGCCGCTGCCGCGCCCGCGCGCGCCGGAAACCAAGCTCGACCCGCAATTCCAGGCGCTCGTCCAGGTCATCGGCCGCAAGATCGGCCTGTTGTACATTTGAGGATCCCGTCATGGGCATGACCAGGAGCGACATCGGGACGACGACGCTGTCGATCCTCGCCACCCTGGCGGTGTGGGAAGCGCTGCTGTGGATCTTCCCCGTGCCGACCTTCATCGTTCCGGCGCCGTCGGTCATCTTCGCGGAAGCGGTGGCGCGCTGGCCGCTCTACCTCTACCACTCGTGGGTGACGCTGTACGAGATGGTCGTCGGCTTCGTGCTCGCCGGCGTGGTCGGCGTCCTGCTCGCGGTCGCGATCGTCTACTCCCGCCTCGTCCGCAACATGATCTACCCGCAGATCGTGGTGCTGCAGATCGTGCCGAAGGTCGCGATCGCGCCGCTGCTGTTGATCTGGGCCGGCTACGGGCTCACGTCGAAAGTGCTGCTGGCGCTCCTGATCTCGTTCTTTCCGGTGGTGGTCAACATGGTCACCGGCCTGCTGGCGATCGAGGAGGAGCTCATCGAGCTCTGCCGCATCCTGCACGCCGGGCGCTGGCAGGAGTTCATCAAGGTGCGGCTTCCCAATGCGCTGCCGTATCTGTTCAGCAGCCTGAAGGTCGCCAGCACGCTGGCGGTGATCGGCGCGGTGATCGGCGAGTTCGTCGGCGGCAGCGAAGGTCTCGGCCACCTCATCATCATCGCCAACACCGAGATGCGCACCCAGATGTCGTTCGTCGCCCTGTTCAGCCTGTCGATCCTCGGCTTCCTGCTGTACGGCGCGGTGGTCGTGGCCGAGCGCGTCCTCATGCCGTGGGAGCGCTGGCAGGCCACGCCGCAGGCGGCGGCCGCATGAGGGGGTGCGGCAGGAGCCGTCAGCTGACATCGCGCTTGCGCTGCCTGCCGCGACGGGCATAGCTTTTGCATCTATCGGAAGGCTGCGGGCCCGTACCCACCCGACCATCTGGGTACCTGGAGGGCATCCGATGCGTATGCGTGCCGGCCTCGTTGCGATTCCGCTTGTGTCGATGCTCCTGCTCGCGCCGCTGCCCCGTGCGCTCGCGCAGGAGCGCCAGAAGATCAAAGTCACGGTGCCGACGCCGTCGATGATGTTCTACCCGCTCTACTACGGGCAGGAGAAAGGCTACTTCCCCAAGGAGGGGATGGACGTCGAGGTGATCGTGACCAACGGCGACGGGCCGGATGTCGATGCGGTCATCTCGGGCAGCGTGCAGTTCGCGGTCTCCACGCCCAACCGGTTGTTCACCGCCTTCGAGCAGGGCAAGCCGCTCAAGGCGGCGATGATGCTGGCGAAGCGCATGGCGATCGAATGCGCCATGAACAAGTCGGTCGCCGACAAGCTGGGCATCACCAAGGATACGCCGCTGGAGCAGCGGCTGAAGTCGATGAAGGGGCTCACTGTCGCCGGAACCAGGCCCGGCGCCTTTACCTACGTGCTGCTGGAAACCTACGGCAAGCGAGTCGGGCTGGTGCCGCAGGCCGATTTCAAGCTCATCGGCGTGGGCGGCGCCAACTCCATGCTGCCGGCGCTGGAGAACAACCAGATCGCGGTCGGCTGCACCGGGAGCCCGTTCGCCGAGCTGGCGGAGTCGCGCGGCAAGGCGATCCGCTTCACCAACAACATGGGCGGCGACGATCCGGCCTTCGACGATTTCCTGTTCGAGCTGGTCTACGTGCGGCCAGACTACCTCGCCGCCAACGGCGAGACGGTGCGCAAGTTCCTGCGCGCCTTCCTCGCCACGGTGAACGAGATCCTCGACACGCCCACCGAGCAGCACATGGCGGCGCTCAGGGCGCGCTACGGCGGGGCGCCGGACGAGGTGACCCGGGAGAGCTTCGAGAACACCAAGCGGATCTACACCCGCGACGGCGTGATCACGCCGGGGTCGGTGCAGAAGGCCGGCGCCTTCATGATCGAGAGCGGCGCGATCAAGACGGCGGCCACCTTCGAGCAGGTGGCGGACAACGGCTACCTGCCGAAGCGCTGAGCGGAGCGGGCTGGTGCTGAGCATCGAGGGCGTGCGCAAGGAGTTTGCCGGCGGCGCGCGGCCGGTGGTCGCCCTCGAGGCGGTCGACCTCGATATCGCGCGCGGCGAGTTCGTCACCCTGGTGGGGCCGAGCGGCTGCGGCAAGTCGAGCCTGCTGACCTTGGTCTCCGGCCTCGCCGCGCCTTCGGCCGGCCGCATCCGCATCGACGGGCGCGAGATCGTCGGCACCGACCGCAACGTCGGCTTCATCACCCAGGCGGACAACCTGTTTCCCTGGCGCACGCTCGCCGACAACGTGGCGCTGGCGCTGGAGATCGCCGGCGTGCCGGCGGCGCAACGCCGGCGCGAGGCCGAGCGCTGGATCAGACGGGTCGGCCTCGAAGGATTCGAGCAGGCCTATCCGCACCAGCTCTCCGGCGGTATGCGCCAGCGCGCCAACATCATCCGCACGCTGATCTACGAGCCGGCGGTCATCCTGATGGACGAGCCGTTCGGCCCGCTCGATGCGCAGACGCGGCTCTCCCTGCAGGCGCTGCTCCTGTCGATCTGGGACAGCCAGCGCTCGACCGTGCTGTTCGTCACCCACGACCTCACCGAGGCGATCGCGCTCGCCGACCGCGTGGTGCTGATGAGCGCGCGGCCGGGCCGCATCGTGCGCTCCGACCCGGTCGACATTCCGCGCCCACGCGATATCTTCTACATGCACGACGTGCCGGAGTTCCGGCGCCTCTACGACGCCCTGTGGCATGAACTGGCGGCTCAGCTCGATGACTTCCGTCGACACGTCCACTGATCCGGTCGTCGTCGCCGCGGATGCGGGCGCGACGACCGCGAGCCACCCGGCGCCGCGCGCCGCCGCGTCGACGTTCTCGCCCGACAATGCCGTGTCGGTGAACGTGAGCCGGCTCCTGTTCGCCGTGTTCTTCATCGGCCTGTGGGAGCTCGGCGCCGACCGGCTGTTCGATTCGTTCTTCTTCAGCGCACCGTCGCGGATTTTCGCTCAGGTCGGGCGCGAGCTGATCACGCCCGGCTTCTACCGCGACCTGGGCGTGACCGCCGTGGAGATGGGCGTCGGCTTCGCCATCGGGGCGGGAAGCGGCATCGGCCTCGGCGTCCTGCTGGCGCGCTGGGCCTACGCTGCCAAGGTCCTGGACCCGTTCCTCCTCGCGCTCTACAGCATTCCGCGCATCGCGCTCGCCCCGATGCTGATCGTGTGGTTCGGGATCGGCTATTCGTCGAAGATCTTCCTCGGCGCGACGCTGGTGTTCTTCATCACGTTCTTCAACACGCTGTCCGGAATCCGCAGCGTCGACAAGGCGCTGTGCGACATCGCCCGGGTGATGAAAGCGACCGAGTGGCAGGTGTTCCGCAAGGTCATGCTGCCGAGCGCATCGAGCTGGATTCTCACCAGCGTGAAGATCAGCCTGCCGTTCGCGCTGGTCGGCGTCATCCTGGGCGAGTTCCTGGTCTCCTCGGAGGGCCTCGGCTACCGGCTCAACACCTATTCGACGAACTACAACATCACCGGCGCGCTTGCGATCGTCTTCCTGATGATGCTGATCATGCTGGTGCTCACCGCGGCCACCAACGCGGTCGAGGCGCGCGTGCTGCGCTGGCGCCCGAAGGCGGCGGCCGAGCAGTTCGCGCAGTCGTAGAGCGATCTCGGCAGGAGGAATCCCATGCGTGAAGCGATCGCCGCGCCGGCGCCGGGCCTCGATTTCCGCCGGCACTACGGCCACTGCCAGTCCCCGGCGATCCGCGCCGGCGGGCTGATCTTCTGCTCCGGCATGCTGCCGATCGACCCCGCGACCGGGGAGCGCGAGCACGGCACGCTGACGTCGGAGGCGCACCGCATCTTCCAGAACCTGCGGCTGCTGCTCGAATCCGCCGGCTCCTCGCTCGACCGTCTCGTGCAGGTGCACGCGCTCATCTACGACAGCATCGAGTACGACGTGCTCAATCGCGTGTACCGGCAATACGTGCCGAACGGGCCGCCGGCCCGCACCGTGTGGACCGCGCGCAGCGAGGCGGGGTTCCGGATCCAGATCGATGCGGTCGCGGCCGCCTGACGCCGGGAGCGGGACATGCCTGCCGAACGCCAGGTGATCGCGCCGCCCGCGCCCGGGCTCGATGCGGGGCGCGTCGAAGGCCGCCGCCCCTATTCGACCGTCGTGCGCGGCGGCGAGTTCCTGTTCGTCGCCGGGCTGGCTGCGGTCGATCCGCAGACCGGCGCGCGGTTGCGCGGCACCACCGCGGCCGAGACGCGCCAGATCCTGGCGAACCTGAAGCAACTCCTGGAGGCGGCCGGCTCCTCGCTCGACCAGGTCGTGAAGGTCACGGTCCTGTTGCACAGCATGCTCGAGGCGCCCAACATGAACGAGGTCTATGCGTCCTTCTTCTCCGATCCGCCGCCGGCGCGCACCGTGTGCGGCGCCACACTGCGCGACGGCTGCAAGGTGGTGATCGAATGCGTGGCGCTGACGTGACCCCCGTGACCGGGAAGCTTTCCCGCTCGATCATCCAGCCGAAGAACCCGGTGCTCAACGTCTCGCGCAACGCGAACCTGCCGCACTCGCCCGGCATCCGCGTCGGCGACTACATCTTCCTGTCGGGCATGGGGCCGATCGACCCGCAGACCGGCGAGCGCCGGCACGGGCCGATCGCCGAGCAGGTGCGCATCACGCTCGGCAACGTCAGGCACATGCTCGAGTTCGGCGGGCTCCTCGCTCGATCGGGTCGTGCGCGCACACGTGGTGCTCGCCGACATCGCCGATGCCGACGAGATCGAGCTTGTGTGGCGCGAGTTCTTCCCGGTCGACCCGCCGGCCCGCACCGTCTGGTCGATGCAGCTGCGCTTCGGCAACGGCTGCGAGATCGAGTGCGTGGCGCTCGCCGGGTGAGGGGCCCCGGAATGACGGGCGTTGCGATCACCGCCGCATCGGGTAGCCTTGCGGTCGAGGAGACATGGCATGACGAGCGTGCCGCAAGCGCAGACGAGCTGGCCCGACCGCGTGCGGCTGCCGCTTAGGTTCGATCCGGCGCGGCTCGCGGCCGACCTGGCGCGGCTCGAGGACGAGGCGTGGACCGCGCATTTCGTCCGGCAGAACTACGACGGCGACTGGAGCGCGCTGCCGCTGCGCGCGCATGCCGCGGCGAGGCACCGGGTCCAGATGATCTACTCGCCGCCCTACGCGACCGAGTTCGTCGATACCCCGCTGCTGGCGCGCACGGCCTATTTCCGCGAGGTGCTCGCCGCCTTCCGCTGCCCGCTGACCTGCGTGCGGCTGATGCGGCTGACGCCCGGTTCGGTGATCAAGGAGCACTCCGACCACGACCTCGCCGCCGAGCAGGGCTGGGTGCGGATGCATGTGCCGGTGACGAGCAATCCGGATGTCGAGTTCTTCGTCAACGGCACGCCGGTGAGCATGGTCCCCGGCGAGGCCTGGTATCTCCGCCTCGCCGATCCGCATCGCGCCGCGAACCGCGGGACCAGCGATCGCGTGCACATGGTGATCGACGCGCAGCTCGACGGCTGGCTCGCGCAATTGCTCGGCTGAGCATGGCTGGGCGGGCCAGGCGCAAGGTCGCGCTCGCCACGGCAGTGGCGACTGCCGCCGTCGCGCCCGAGGCGTGCGCGCTGTGCGGACGCGTCCTCGGACGGCGCGTCGAGCGGCACCATGTGCGGCCGAAGGGCGAGGGCGGGCGTGACACGGTGCCGGTCCACCCGATCTGCCACCGCGCGATTCACGCCAATCTGTCCAATTCCGACCTGGCGCGCGGCTATCCCGACATGGACTCGCTCCGCGCCCACCCCGGCATCGCCCGCTTCCTCGTCTGGGTCGCCGACAAGCGACCCGACTTCCACGCACCGACACGGCGGCGGAGCGGGTAGAGCGGATTCCGATGAGACGCATGCGCTCGCCACGCACGCGGTCTGCTCCCTCTCCCCTTGGGGAGAGGGCCGGGGTGAGGGGGTACGAACTCATCGATGGTGTGGTTCCCCCTCACCCGGATCGCTGAAGCGATCCGACCTCTCCCCGATGGGGAGAGGTGGAGCAAGCCGCACGGCCCTGCTTCAACGTGGTCAGCCCGGTCACCGCGCCAGGGCCGCAAGCGCCCCGGCGATGCGCGCGCCCAGGCGCGCGTTGTTCACCGCGAGCGCGACGTTTGCCCGCTGGCTCGCGCCGCCCGTCAGATCGCGGATGCGCGCCAGCACGAACGGCGTCACCGCCTTGCCGGAAATCCCTTGTCGTGCGGCTTCGGCGATCGCCGTCGCAATCTCCGCCTCGATCCGTTCCGCCGGGATCTCGTCCGCGGCCGGAATCGGATTGGCGATCAGCACGCCGCCCTTCTCGGCGAGGCGCCAGCGCGCCGCCAGGATCGTGGCGATCTCCTCGACCGAATCCGAGCGCGCCGGGATCGGCAGACCCGATGCGCGCGAGTAGAACGCCGGAAAGGCGTCGCACCGATAACCGATCACGGGCACGTTCAGCGTCTCCAGCATCTCGAGCGTGCGCGCCAGGTCGAGGATCGCCTTGGCGCCGGCGGACACGACCGCGACCGGCGTTTGCGCCAGCTCCGTCAGGTCGGCGGAGACATCGCCGGTCGCCTCGGCGCCCCGGTGCACGCCGCCGATGCCGCCGGTCGCAAACACCCGGATGCCGGCGAGCGCCGCGATCCGCATGGTCGCCGCGACCGTCGTGGCCGCATCGCGTCGCGTCGCCATCATGATCGGCAGGTCGCGCACGGACGCTTTCGGCATGTCCGGGGAGCGCGCCACCTGCTCGAGCGCGGCCCGGTCGAGCCCGACGCGCAGCCGGCCCTTGAACACCGCGATGGTGGCCGGCACCACGCCCTCGTCCCGCGCGATGCGCTCGACCTCCGTGGCCAGCTCCAGATTGCCCGGATAGGACAGGCCGTGCGCGATGATGGTGGACTCGAGCGCCAGCACCGGGCGTCCCGCGGCGAGCGCTGCGGCAACCTCCGGGGCGATGTCGAGATCGGGCTGATCCATGATTGTCAAACTATTCCTGCACGAACGGATTGCTGGCGCGCTCCGCCCCGATGGTCGAGGCCGGGCCGTGGCCGGGCAGGATGGTGACGTCGTCGTCGAGCACGAGCAGCTTGGTCTTGATGGCGGCGATGAGTGCTGCGTGGTCGCCGTAGGGGAAATCGGTGCGGCCGATCGAGCCCGCGAACAGCGTATCGCCGACCAGCGCGAAGCGCTCGGCCGCATTGATGAACACCACGTGGCCCGGCGTGTGGCCGGGACAATGGCGGACCGCGAACGTGAGCGCGCCGACGCTCACCGTGTCGCCTTCGTCGAGCCAGCGGCCGGGGGAGACGGCGCGTGCGTCGGTGATGCCGAAATTGGCGCCCTGTGCGGCGAGGCCGGCGAGCAGGAAGCCGTCGTCCCTGGATGGCCCCTCGATCGGCAGCGACAAGGCTTCGGCGAGCTCGGCGGCGCCGCCCGCATGATCGATGTGGCCATGGGTGAGCAGGATCTTCTCCGCCGTCACGCCGAGCTCCGCGATGGCGGCGCGGATGCGCGCCACCTCGCCGCCCGGATCCACCACCGCGGCGCGCCCCGTCGCCGTGCAGGCGACGATCGAGCAGTTCTGCGCGAACGGCGTGACGGGAACGACGGTGACGCGGATGGCGGGCATGGGGCGACCTCGGTGAAACGAGCGCGTGCCTAGCCCGGCACGCCGGTCGCATGCAAGGCGCGCCGCCGCAGACGAGACTGCGGCGATCACCGTCCTGTCGAACGGGGGATGGCGACGCAAATGGCCTCCCTCGCGGGAGGCCGCCTCCGTTAACGGCCTGTCAAATCCGCCCCCTTAGCCTGTTCGACGGTCGCAGCGCGAGGGCCCAGGAGGCTCACGATGTTCGGCAAGCGCAACAGGCCGCCCGAGCCGGAGCAACCGCATCCGGGCCCGGGCCAAGGCCCTGGAACCCCGGGCGGCACGCCGCCCCCCGGCGAGCCCGCGTTCCCGTGGGCCGGCGATCCGTCCGCGATCGCCTGCAACCTCGCCGCCGGCAATCTCGCCAACAATCTCGCCGCCTGGGTGGAGCACGAGGGCCGTGTGCATGCCGAGACCTACGTGGCCGCCGCGGGCGCCATCGCGGGCTACGCCGCGCAGCAGACGCTGCGCGGGCAGGACCCCTCCGCGCCCCTGCAGCTGGTCACGACCGCGGCGGGCGAGACATACCTGTTCGGCGATCCGCTGAACCATATGCTGTTCGCCTGGACCGACGCCGACGCCGACGCCGGCCGCCGGGTGTGGCCGCGCGCCGTCGGCGCGGCCGTGAGTGCCGGCTTGCCGCCGTCGCGCATTCCGAACCTGGACGACATGTTCGCTCATGTCGCCGAGAGCCTGGGAGGCCCGCTGGAGGGCCGGCCGTCCACCGGCCGGGACCATCAGTCGATGGTTCCGGTGCGCCAGCTTCTCGCGCTCTACTGGCCGCACGTGATGCGCCTGTTCGCGGCCGACTTCGACGACGTGCACCGCCGGTTCGGTCCGGTGCCGTCCAGGTGGTGGTGTGCGGTCGCCGCCTACGTCACCTCCCGCCCCGTCATCGACGTCAAGGGCGTGCTCGATCCGGTGATCGCGCTGACCATCCTGATGGAGTTGGCGATCTACGCCTCGAAGCTGACCAGGCTCTGATCGCCGGGGATGACACCCCTGGCGGCTCGCCCTAAAGAATGGCCTCGATGCCCTTGCGCCTGATGACGTTGAGGAGCGCCAGTGCGGCACCGGTCGGCCGTTTCGCGCCGCGTTCCAGCTGCGAGACATAGCCCACGGTCAGGTTCAGATGGCGGGCGAACACGGCCTGGCTCATCCTCGCGCGCTCACGCATCGCGCGGATCTGCGCCCCGGTGAGGCGGGCCACGTTGGGTACGGCCGTCGCTCCCAGATGGCGCATCGTGATTTTCTCGTAGACCGCACGATCGAGAAGGCCCGCCTCATGCATGTCCCCGGCGGTCTCGAGCAACTCCTGGGTCAGCCGGCTAGTCTTCTTCTTCATATGGCAGCTCCTGTATCAGCCCTTGTTGCACCGCCCGGGCAAGCGCCGGGGCATCCGCCGCAAGCCACGCCTTGGCGATATCCTGCAGCGTCTTGAGCTCGTCGTCGTTCACGTTCTCCCGCTCGCTCTTGGCGAAGCCGAATAGAAACACCGACCGCACCTTCACGCGGTAGGCGGCCAGCACGCGATAGCCGCCCGAGCGCCCCTGTCCCGGTCGCGCCACGCGCTGTTTGATGACGCCGCCGCCGAGTTCGGCGTCGATCAGGCCACGCTCGGCGCGCCGGATGGCTTCGCACAGGCTCCCATCGGAAATGCTCTGCTGGCGCGCGAAACGCGCAAAAGCCTTGGTCTTGAATACTTGCACTCGGCCCCTCTCGTTCCTTGTACTATAGTACTATATACTATAGTTTGCAAGACGCTTCAGGCCACGGTGTGCGAACCGAGTGCGGCGTGCTCACCGCTGCCGGGCATTCTGCGGCACGCCATGCTCGCGGCGCGTGCGCCTTCCCACGGATGACAGTAGCCGACCGCACCGACCACGCCGTGGGAAAGGAAGCCCACGTTTCACTCGGGTATGCCGGCCTTGCGCAGGCCCTCGACGTAGAGCGCCAGCTGGCCAGGGTCCTTGACGTAGAACAGCCGCTTGCGCGCGAAGCCGCAGGAGAAATCCGGCTTGCGCTGCAGCAGCTCGCCGACGGCCACCCGCAGGTCGTCCGGGCGTTCCAGCTGCCCCAGCGCCGAGACGCGATGCGCGAAGGCCCAGCAATGCGCGTTCGGCACCCGCGTGGCCCGCTGCGCCCACTCGCAGGCCAGCGCGAAGTCCCGCGCGAATATGTGTGCGAGCGCGCGGTAGGAGTAGAACGCCCAGCGCAGGGGATCGTACGGGCTCAGCTCGATCGCTCTCTGGAAATAGGGGATCGCTTCGCTGATGCGGCCCTCGTAGGCAAGCGAGTCGCCGAGACCGCAGTAGCTCACCGCCAGACACGGGTTCAGCGCGACCGCCGTTTCCAGCTCGGCGAGCGCGTCCCCATACGCCTTTCCGGCAAGCAGCGCGCGCCCGTACATGAACCGGATCAATCCGTCCTGGTCGTCGAGCTCGACCCCTTTCCTGGCAATCGCGATGGCCTCGGTGACCCGCTCTTCGCTCGGCTCGGCCTCGAAATAAACCATGCTCAGGACGGTGGCATAGGACAGGTAGCCATAAGCCTCGGCCAGATTGGGGTCGAGCGCGATGGCGCGGCGAAACAGCCGCTGCGCTTCCAGATTGTCGGCCGACGTCGATTTGTAGAAGTGCTTCGTCCCCAGCCGGAAGAAATCCCACGCGTGCAGCGGCGGCATGGCCTTTCGCTCGACGCGCAGCCGTTCGGCGGCGCCGACCTCGGGCTCGATCCGCGCCGCGATCGTGGTCGTGATCTCGTCCTGCAAGGTGAAGAGATCCTGCAGGTCGCGGTCGTACCGCTCCGCCCACACCTCCCGTCCGCCTTCGGTCTCCACCAGCTGCGCGGTGATGCGCACGCGATCGCCGTTTCTGCGCACGCTGCCCTCGACCAGATACTCGGCGCCGAGCGTCAGGCCGACGCGGCGCGCGTCCCGTCCCGCCCCCTTGAAGGCGAAGCTCGAATTGCGGGCGATCACGACCAGCGACCGGTACTTGGAGAGCGCGGTGATGATGTCTTCGGTGACTCCGTCCGAGAAATAGTCCTGCTCCGGATCGCCGCTCAGATTGTTGAACGGCAGCACGGCAACGGACGGTCTCCCGCCCCAATTGAGTGCCGCGCCGGTCTGGAGCGGAGCGCTGTCGGCGCGAGAGCCGGCGTCATCGCTCGCCTGTGGCACCTTGGCCACAGGCTCGGCTTGTTGCGGCGGACCGTCGTCGCCCTCGCGCCCGGGGCGGACGTCGCCCACGAAGCGGAAGCCTTTGCGGGCGTAGGTCCTTATCAGGGTCTGCTGGTCGCCCCGGTCGCCCACGGCCTTGCGGGCCGAGGTGATCCGGCTGGTCAGGGTCGATTCGGAGATGATCCGCCCGCCCCAGACCGCCGCAATCAGATCGTCCTTGGTGACGACGCGGTCCCGGTTCTGAACGAAAACCTGCGGCTCGAGCGCGATCTGCCCGGAGCCGCGCCGGAGCTCGCGCCGGCCGCCGTCAAGAAGATAGTCGCCAAAGGCAAACATCACGCCGGGAGCCTCCAGAGGGGGCCGGGGTAAAGCACCCTTCTCGGGCGAGAATCAGGCGCGCCTCGCGGATAAATCGTGCCTATCTCGCGGCTTCCGGACGAGACCTGCGGCATGCTGCATTCGCGTCATCCCGGTCCGCATTCAGCAAAACTATGACGAAGCTTCGCGTTCGACGCCCCCGGCATTGACCAGAGGAGCCAGCGATGACCACGCGCACCACGTTCGATCCGAAGGAGCTCGAATCCAAGGTGAAGGCGATGTACCGCAGCGTCGCCGAGGACCCGCATGGCGAATTTCACTTCGAGATGGGCCGCGCCATGGCCGAGCGGCTCGGCTATGCGCCGGCGGACCTCGACCGCATACCCGCCGAGTTCGATCGAGTCGTTTGCCGGCGTCGGCTACTATTTTCACCTGGCCGATCCCAGGCCGGGAGAAATCGTCGTCGACCTCGGCAGCGGCTCGGGGATGGACACGTTCATCGCCGCGCTGAAGGTGGGCTCCGGCGGAAAAGTCGTCGGCGTCGACATGACCGACGAGCAGCGGGCGAAGGCGGCGCGGCTGCGCGACCGCGACGGTTTTCACAACGTGACCTACGTCAAGGGCTACATCGAGCAAACTGCGTTGCCGGATGGCCTGGCCGACGTCGTGATCAGCAACGGCGTCATCAACCTTGCGGTCGACAAGATGAAGGTGTTCGGCGAAGCCGGCCGGCTCCTGAAATCCGGCGGGCGGCTCGCAATCTCCGACATCGTGACGGAGGTGCAGCTGCCCGACAGCATCGTCTGCAACGCCACGCTCTGGGCGGCCTGCATCGGCGGCGCGGCGCAGCAGGATAATTATCGCCGGATGATCGAGGCGGCCGGGCTGCGTCTGGTCGCGGTGGAGGACAATCCGCAATACCAGTTCATCTCCGACAACGCCAAGGGCGCGAGCCGGACGTTCGGCGTGAAGAGCATCTCCTTGCTGGCGGTGAAACCCTAGAGCGCTTTCCGCTGAGGTTGGTGCACCGCGGGCCGCTGGTTCATCCCTCCCGCTTGTGGGGAGGCAAGCACATCCTTTCAATTGTCGTCCCGGCGAAGCGTGTCGGCGCAAAGCGCCGACACGCGCAGGCTTGCCCCCACGAAGCGGGGGCCGGGACCCACGAATCCCTGCGGCAGGAGGCGAGATCATGACGGCAAATCCGTTCCCCGAGTGGCTGGCGGAGGTGGCCGCCGACGCCGTGATCGTCGACCCCGGCGACATCGCCGCCGAGGCGCGGGGAAACCAGTGGTCGTTTTCGCTCAGCGCCGAGGAGGCCGCCGTCGTGACCGTCGCCGACGTGGACGGGTTCGCCACGGACGTCGCCGATGCCCGCAGGGCCTGGCTCGCGGCGCGCGGCGCCGGGCCGATGGTGCTGTACTGGTGGCACGATCGGCAGGCCGGGCAGCTGAGGTTCAGCCTGGTCTCGGCCGCGCACGGCCGGCTGCCGTTCGGGGCTCGCGTGGTGCCGGCGCCAAGCGTCCGCGCGATTGCCGAGGACTGGCTGAGCTCGCCCCACCGCGACGGCATCCCCTGGGCCGAGACCCGTCCGCTGACTCCTGGCGAAGCGGAGACGGAACCCGAGCCGCCACCGCCGGACCTGCCGGTGTGGTCGGTGCGGCTGCCGTAGCGAATGTCCTCATCCCGTCCCAGACCGGAGATCATCCGAAGCCGTCGCGCAGCGCCCGGACGCTGATCGACCGCAATGACGCTTTCGCCAGCGATACCGTCTTGCTGGAAAGCCATGGGTGCTGCGCATTCATGTCGAAGATCCAAGGCCGCGGCCGATACTTGTGGCTGGATGGCCAAGCCATCATACTGGCGTGCATTGGCCATTACGCGGGGAGGACGTCATGGTGATACGTCGACGCGAGCTGTTGCGTCTTGCGGGAGCGACCGCTGCCGTCGCAGTCTGGCCGCAGGCAGCCCGGGCGGAAGCCTATCCGTCGCGGCCGGTGCGCATCCTGGTTGGCTATGCGGCGGGCGGCGGCGCCGACGTTGCGGCGCGCCTGATCGGCCAATGGCTGTCCGAGCGGCTCCAGCAGCAATTCGTGGTGGAGAACCGCACCGGGGCGGCGACCAATATCGCCACGGAGGCAGTGGTGCGTTCGCCTCCGGACGGCTACACCTTGCTGCTGGTCAACGCGGCGAATGCGATCAACGCGACCTACTACGAAAATCTCAGCTTCAATGTCATGCGCGACATCGCGCCGGTCGCGGGCATCGGACGCTTTCCCTACTTCATGGCAGTCAATCCGGCGTTTCCGGTCAAGACCGTCAGCGAGTTCATCGCCTACGCGAAGGCCAATCCGCGCAGGGTCAACATGGGGACCGGCGGCGCGGGCGGGCCGGACCATGCGTCGGGCGAGCTCCTCCAGCTGATGACCGGCATCCAGATGACGCACGTG
This sequence comes from uncultured Alphaproteobacteria bacterium, assembly GCA_963777755.1. GTDB lineage: Bacteria > Pseudomonadota > Alphaproteobacteria > Rhizobiales > Xanthobacteraceae > DATFWC01. The sequence goes on along the minus strand of CAVZSC010000027.1, from coordinate 174,173 downwards.
CCGTATCGCGGCACGGCTCCCGCGCTCAATGATTTGCTGGGCGGGCAGGTGCAGATGGTGTTCTGCACGATTTCGTCGGCGATCCAGTACATCAAGGCCGGCACGCTGCGCGCAATAGCGGTGACATCGGCGACGCGCCTGGAGTTGATGCCGGAAATCCCGACGGTCGGCGACACGGTGCCGGGATTCGAATCGGCTCAGTGGTACGGCGTCGGCGCGCCGGCCGGTACGCCCGCCGCAATCATCGCGACGCTCAACAAGGAGGTGAACGCCTTCCTCGCCGATCCCAAGATGAAGGCACGGCTTGACGACCTCGGCGGCGTTCCGTTCTCGATGTCGCCCGGGGAGTTCGGCAAGTTCGTGGCCAACGAGACCGACAAGATGGGCAAGGTGATCAAGGCTGCCGGCATCAGCGTGAAATGAATTCGCCGGCCCCCGAGCCTCATGGCCGTCGTTGGCGGAGCTCCAGCGTCTTTCGCCCTTCGGTGCCGGGATCGGGGATCGCGCCTGTGTGATCCGGGTCACGGATCGTTGCGGCCTTCGCCAGTGAGATGGCGCACGGCCGGCGAGGGCAGCCTTGGGGCATGCGGTTCCGGCCAAGGGGGACGTCATGCGGTGGCTGGGGAAACTCGCTGTTGCCGTTGCAATCTGCTGGGTGCTGCATCCGAGCGCCCGGGCTGAAAGCCGGGTCGCGCCGGCGATCGGCAACACCGGCCATCAGAGTGCGGGCCTCGTGCTCGCCGGTCCGCGTCACGGCGCCGAGCATGTCGCCAGGATGCGCGTGGCCTCATTGAGCGACAGGGCGGCGCCCGAAGCCGCACGGCCGATCGCGCGCGCGCCGGAACAACCCCGCGCTTTCGCGTCGCCATCGTCGCCACGCGACGGCGTTGCGCAGACCGATTTCGACGGCGAATGGAAAGTGACGGGCAATGTCGTCGAGTCCGGCCGTTGTCGCGCCGCCGATGCGTTCTCCTTCCGGATCTCGAACGGGCGCCTGGAAGGGCCGAAGCTGTCCGGACAGGTTGATCAAGCAGGCACCATGCGGGGCGTATTCCGCAGCGGGGGAGCTCAATCCCTTCTGACCGGAAAGTTCTCGGCGCAGACAGGCTCCGGTAGCTGGAGCACGAGCACCGGCTGCCGCGGGAAATGGGCGGCCCGGCGGGCTTAGGAGGCCTCCGGCGCCGCCATGTCCAGACTTCGCATGATCGGCTCCGGGTGGCTGACCGGTCCAGCCCAACGGCCGCTCACCCCCTCGCCTTGATGAAATACTGCACGTAGACATTGGCGGGCGCCGTATCGCCGTCACCGCCCTCCGTGCAGGTGGTCGTCGCCAGGTCGCCGTTGATGCGGGCTTGTCCGCCATACTTGCCGCCGCCCGCGTCGAGCGGCGTGATGCGCGGCACCTGGGCAATGAAGGGATTGTCCGGGATCCTGGTCGCATAGTCCTGGTAGCTTCCGGCGGTCCCGACCGTGGGCGGCGGGGTGGCGGATGGCGAGAACACGCGGGCGGCCGCATCGGGATCGACGTTCGCACCGTGATCGGCGCCGCGCAGGAACACGCCCCGGCAGTCGGGCACGTTGAAGAACGCTCCGGCCGCGTCGCCGCCATACAGGGTGCCGATCTTCGCGTAGAGCTCGCCGTGCTGGTCCTTCGGCAACGCCTGACCGTTGCACGGCAGGAAATCGTCTCCGTCGAGCGTCTGCCGGCCGACCGCGACGACGGCGCCCACCGGGACCCGGTCGTCCGGGTCGGAGCCGTCCGGAGCGGACCCGGCGACGAACCAGTCGACCGCCATGTTGCGCGGCCGCGTCTCGTTGTCGCCGCCCCCCGCGCTGATGCTGACGTCCATTCGGGTGCGCCAGGCCTTGGCGAGACGCGAGGTGCCGCCGGGCACGGTCCTTGCGCCATCGATGTACGGAACGCTGTCCAGCGCCGAGAAGAACGGTGCCTGCGTCGGCAGGGCCGTTGCGGTGGATTGCACCGAGCCGATCGCATCGCCGGTATTGCCCGCGAATCCCTGGCTGCCGGCCTGCGGATAGGGCGCGGTCCGCCGGCCGGCGTCCGGATCGCGGCGCTGGCTGAGGTCGACCCCGCGGATGAATTGGCCGCGCAGGTCGGGCAGGCACATCCGGCTCGCATCGGGGCTGCCATACGCCTTGTTCAGAGCGACGGCGAGCGCCCCGTATGGCCCCGCGATCGCGAGCGGCGCGCCGTCGCACAACAGCCACGTCGTCGCATCGACTTGTCCGGGATCGTTGCCCGCATAGGCGAGCACGGCTGCGACCGGTACCGTCGCATAGCCGGTGCCGCCGGCGTTCTTCGCGGACGCCTTGATGATCCAGTTGGCGTAGATGTTGGGCGGGCGCGATTCCAGGTCACCGCCCCGATACGGCGAGATCGTGATCCTCTGGTCGGTCCAGGCTCCGGGGGGCTCCTTGCAGCCCATGTCGTCCGTCACCTCCGACAGATTGCAGTTGGGGAACGTGGCCCGGAACGGAGTGTGCGCGGGCGCGGTGCCGTAGACCTGGTAGGAGCCGACCGCGCCCCCCGTATGGCCCCCGGCCAGCAACGCCGATCGCCGGGCCACCCGGCTGTCGCGGCCCGATCCGTCGTCGCAGCCGCGCACGAACAGGCCGCGCAGGTCCGGGACATTGAATTGTTGCGGACCGGGCGCGCCGTAGGCGGTGCCGATCGCCGCAAACAGCTCCGCGCGGTCGTCCCGCCCATAGGCCGCGCCGTCGCAGGCGAGCCAGCTGCCGTCGAGCCCGGGCAGGTCGCCGCACGCATAGGGAAGGATGGTGCCGACCGGCAGCAGCGTCGTCTCGCTCATCAGCGGCCTCCCCGCTTGCCGGGCCTGGAGTGCTGGTTCAGCGCCTTGAGCAGTAGCTTCGCGTAGCCGCGTTGGTCCGCCCGCGATCGGTAGGCGACGCAGGCCTCGCGCAGCGTGTCGAGGGCCGCGGCGCGCGCGTCGCCTTGCGCGGCCGTAAGCGCCGCGCGGGCGCCGGCGGACACGCGCTCGTCCTGCAGCAGGGCGACGTCGTCCCAGGCGGCATGGCCGAGCCGGTGCGCGGCGGTGAGCTCGCCGAGGCTCACCTCCCCGTCGACCCACCGCCGCGCCGTGTCGACCAGGCGCCGGGTGCGGAAATCGATATAGACGCGGTCCCGGGTCAGGCGCGCCAGCAGCGATGTCGCGAGCTTCACCGCGATGTCGTGCAGGACCGCGCGTGGGATCAGCTCCTCGCGCATCGCGATGTAGGCCAGACATTCGACGTTCATCGGCCGCGCCAGGACCTGTGCCGGCGTGACGGACTCGTTTCTGCGGAAGAACGCGGTGCGCACCTTCTGCTCGGAATACTGCTCGAGGATTCCCCAGCGGACGAAATCATCGAACGTGATCCTGCGCTGTGCGTAGGCCGGTTCGGCCCGGGGCCCGCCCCGGTCCTTCGGCCGGGCCGCCTGCCTCGCCATGGCGTCCTCCCGGTTCGCGCGAGTTCCTGCTAACCACAATCCTAGCGCCGGTGGGAGCCGGTTACCATTCACATGTGGGTGCGGGGAGACTTCCTTTAGGAGGCGGTAACCATCGTTGCAGCCCGCGCGGCCGGATATTGCCTTTTTTACCGCCGTTTAGCCGCCCGCGTGCTGATCTGCCCGCAGGCCGGGGCGTGTAACGTGACCCAGAGCTTTTTCAGACGGGAAGCGCTCGATGCGGTCAACAGCATTGAAGCGCTGCCGCATACGCTGACAGTGACGGGTCCGCTGACGCGTCAGTGCGTCTGCGGGCTTGTGCTTGCGCTCGCGGGCGGCGTCGTCTGGAGCGCCTATGTGAGCGTGCCGATCCAGATTTCCGGCCATGGTGTGCTCGTCGACCGGTCCGGCACGCTGGTCGCGCCGATCACGACCCAGTCCGAGGGGTATGTCGCCGAGGTTGTCGTCGCGGTGGGCGATGTCGTCGCTGCCGGACAGCCGCTCATACGCCTGAGATTCCCGGCGCGCGAATTTGAGCTTCGCAAGGCTCGCGCCGATCTCGACGCCGCGCGCCGCACGGCCGAACGCAAGCAGGTGTTGCGTGCCGCCGAGGCTGCCTCCGACGAGCAGTCCTACCCTCTGAAAGTCAGCGCGCTCGATACGCGGACTGCGGGTCTCGAGCGCAGAATCGGTTGGCTGAACAAGCGCGCGACCGACCTCGAGGGGCTCGAGGCCAAGGGGGACACCTCGACGCTGGCGGTCATCAATGCCCGCGTCTCGGCCGAAGAGGCGGCCGATCAACTGGCGCAGGCGCAGGCCGAGCGGGTCACGCTCGACAGCCTGCACACGCAGAGTGCGGCTCAGCGCGAGCGCGAGGCGCTGGCCGACAAGCTCGAGATCGAGAAGCTCGAGCAGGAGCACGCCAGGCTCGCCGATTCGCTTGCCAATGACGCCGTTCTGCACGCCGATTCCGCCGGGCGCGTCGTCAACGTCAACACGCGCAGCGGCGCTCTGGTTGCGCCCGGCCAGGTGGTCGTCGATGTCCTGACAGCCGCCACGGCGCAGAGCGGTGCGCTCGAGGCCGTCGTGTTCGTGCCGATGGCCGCCGGCAAGCGCGTGAAGCCGGGCGACCGCACGCTGGTCACGCCCGCGTCGCTGCCTGAGGGCAGTCACGACCGGCTGATCGCAACCGTGCTGTCGGTGTCGGATATTCCGGCGTCGCTCGCCAGCTTGCGCAGCATGCTCGGCAATGACGAGCTCGCGACCAAATCCGTGGAAGGCGGCCCGCCCTTCGCCGTGCGCCTGGCGCTCGAGATGGTCCCCGGTCAACCCGGTTACGTCTGGACCTCCGCCCGCGCGCCGGCGGTCAGCCTCACGCCCGGTACGCCGCTGTCGGCGCGCGTGACCGTCGAGCACACGCCGCTGCTCGCGCTCGCGGTGCCTGCGCTCAAGCGCCTGATCGGTCTCGCCACCGACGATTGGGTAGACAAATACTGATGATCCGCCGCCGGCGCAGTTCGAGTGTGAGAAATGCGGGCTAAGGCCAAGCCGGTCTTGCAGATGGAGGTCGCCGAATGCGGAGCGGCCTGCCTCGTCATGGTGCTTGGCGCACATGGCCGCGAGATCGTGCTGGAGGAAGCGCGCGAACGCTGCGGGACCTCGCGCGATGGCGTAGACGCCGCGGCGCTGGCGCGTGCGGCCGTCAGCTACGGGCTGGAGGTCAAGGCGCTGCGGCGCGAGCCGGAGACGCTGGCCGACCTGCCGCTCCCGGCGATCCTGCACTGGTCGTTCAATCATTTCGTCGTGCTCGTGTCCGTTTCCCGCGGGCGCTTCACCATCCTCGACCCGGCGACGGGCCGGCGCACCGTCGATGCCGCGGAGATGGGCCGCTGCTTCACCGGCCTGGCGCTTGCGATGCAGCCCGGCGAAACGTTCACGCGCGGCGGAGAGAGGTCGTCGGTCGCGGGCGCTCTGCTGGCGCACCTGCGCGGCTCCTGGGATGCGGTCGGCCTCATCTTTCTGTGCGGGATCGCCGCGATCGTCCCCGGGCTTGCTCTGTCGGGTGCGGTCGCGGCCTTCGCCGACCACGTGATCGGGCAGGACCGCGTCGAATGGCTGGCGTTCGTGGCGGGTGGCGTGGCGGCGGCTGCACTGCTGCAGGCGGCATTCGGTGCATTGCGGGAATGGACCGTCACCTCGCTCAAGACCAAGATCGCCGTCGTCGTCGGCTCGCGCGCCTTCCATCACGCGCTGTTCCTGCCGCTGTCGTTCTTTGCGCAGCGCCATGCGAGCGAACTGGTCTCGCGTCTGCGCATCGGGTCCGAGCTCGGCGCCACGATCGCCGGCCCGCTGGCGCAGATGCCGCCGAACGTCGTGGCGGCGGCCGGCTATATCGCCGTCATTGCGCTGTACGATTGGGTGCTCGGTCTCATCGTCGCTGCGATTTCGTTGTTCAACCTCGTCGTTCTCCATCGGCTGTCGCGCCGGCTGGTCGAAGCGAACCGGCTGCAGCACGTGCTGGAGGGAACGGCCGGCGGTGTCGCGACGGCGGGCTTTGCGTCGTTCGACGCGTTTCGCCTGCTCGGGCGCCAGGATCTTCTTGCCCGGCGCTGGCTGGCCGCCGAGGAAGCCGTGCTCGACGCCGAGCAGCGTCTCGGGCTGGTGCGCACCCTCGGGAGTCTCGGCCCGGTGGCGGCATCGTTGCTGGTCGTCACAATGGTGCTTTGCGTCGGGGCCTGGCGCGTGATGCAGGGGGAGCTGTCGCTCGGCGGCATGTTGGCGCTGCAGGTTCTGGCCGGCCTGTGCTCCGCGCCGATTGCCGCGGTCGCCAACGACTATTGCCAGCTGCAGGAGGCCGCCGGCGCGCTGATGCGGCTCGACGATCTGCATCGTCATCCGCGCGAAGCGCTTGTTGCGCCCGACGGCGTCGCCATGCCGGCATCCGGGCCGGCGCGGGGACTGACGCTCGAGGATGTTGGCTTCGCTTTCGGCACCAGTCCGAAACTGCTGTTCGACCGGGTCCGTTTCACGCTCGAGCCCGGCACGCTGACCGCGCTCACCGGGGCGACCGGCATGGGCAAGTCCACGCTCGCCAAGGTCGCTGCCGGCTTGCTGGCGCCGCGCCACGGCAGCGTGCGCCTCGATGGCATTCCGCTTGCGGATTGGCCGCGGGCCGAGCTGCGGTCGCGACTACAGTATGTGGCGCAGACGAGCGCCGTGTTCAGCGGCAGCGTCGCCGAAAACATCACGCTGTGGGATGACACGGTCGCCCATGGCGATATCGTCGCGGCGCTCCGGCTGGCCGGCGCCGATCACATGATCGCGGCGCGCGCGGGCGGGCTCGCGGCTCTGCTCGATCATCAGGCGCCATGCTTCAGCGGGGGCGAGGTGCAGCGGCTGGCGCTCGCCCGCGCGCTCGCGCGCCGCCCGGATGTCCTGATCCTGGACGAGACGACGAGCGCGCTCGATCCGCTGTGCGAGGAGGGGGTGATCGCGGGCCTGCGCCGGAGCGGCGCCGCCGTGCTGGTCGTTACCCATCGCGACAGCGCCGCCGCGCGGTGCGACCGTGTGCTGCATCTGACCGGCGAGGGCGACCTGATCCTCGTCCCGCCCCCTGGCCACGGCGACGCGGAGGTCGAGGGCGCGGCGCCTCCGCCGAGGATGAGCGCATGAGCGCGCAGCCCGCCGTCGACGAATTCGCCGCCACCGCGCGCCGGTTCGAGAGCTTCCTGCATGACCGCAAGCCGCGCCTTGCGGCGAGCCCGCCCGCGCTGGTCGAGGCTTTTTCTGCGGCCGCCCAAGCGCTCGGGGTGACGGTGGCGCCGGGACACGAGGTCCACGATGGCGAAACCGCCGCGGCCGCGCTCGAACGGATTGCGGCGGCGGCGCGACTTCTCGCCCGCGCGGTGCCGCTGTCGGCTGCGCGACCCGGCGAGACCGCGGTGCCGATCATCGCCTTCGCCAAAGCCGACGGCGAGCCCGTGCTGATCAACCGGCGCGGCAGGCGCTGGTTGATGGCGTCGCGGCAGACCGAGTGGATCTTCCGTCCCGCCCCGCGCATCGACCTCGCGGCCTTCGAGCCGACCGGCTACATGATCCTGCCGACGTTTCCCGACACGCCGATCAAGGTGCCGCAACTGCTCGGCTTCGGCGTGCGCCGCAATGCCGGGGATCTTGCTGGCTTCGTGCTCGCGACGCTCATCGCCGGGATGATCGCCGCGCTGTTGCCGCTCGTCAGCCAGCCGCTGTTCGAGATCGTGGTGCCTGAGCACGACACCCGGCTCTTGTCCGAGATCGCGCTGTTCCTGGCGATCGTCGTCGCGGTGAATCTGATGACGCGGTGCGTGGCGGGGCTTGCCCGGGTCCGTCTCGACGGACGCACCGGATTCCTGCTGCGCGCCGCCGCGATCGACCGCGCGCTGCGCATTGCCGACCGCCTCGCCGAAACCGGACAGCCGATGCCGTCGGCGCCGATTGCCGCGTTGTCGACGCGTTCGGTCGAAAGTTGGTACCGCGGCGTATGGGGCCTTGGGCTGACGCTGGTCACCAGCCTGATGGTTGCGACGCCGAGCCTTCTGGTCATGGCGCAGGCCTCGGTGAAGGGGGCCGTCGTCGTGACGCTCGTATTCTTCGTCGCGTTCGGCCTCGCGGGCTGGATCGCCCGGCGCCGGGTCGATGCGCTGTTGAATGGCCTCACCGCGCCGCAGAGCTGGATGACCACCGCCTATGAGGCGCTCGCCATGGTCGACACGGTCAGGGCGGGTGCGGCGGAGGGCCGCGTGTTTTCGCGCTGGGCCGACGGCTTTCTGTCGTTGCGCCATCGTTTCTTGCGCGCCGATCGCATCGGCACCGGCGCGGCCGCCCTGGAGGCCGGGTTCGAGAGCATGTTCGTCCTCTCCGCGATGCTTGCGCTGGTGCTGGCGGGCAGCGTCGCGGCCGGCGCGACCACGGTCGCCTTCGTGGTCGCGGCGGGCAATGTCACGGGCGCCGCGACCGCGTTCCTCGGCGCGCTTGGCGAAGTCACGATGCTGGCGCTGCAATTCCGCATGATCCAGCCGATCCTGCATGGCGAGCTGCTGCCGCGCGCGGCGCACCTCCCGATGCCGCCGCTGAGCGGCCGGATCGAGCTTGCCCACGTGAATTGTCGGCTGAGCCGCAACGGGCCGCTGGCGCTCGAAGATATCAGCCTCGCGATTGCGCCCGGCGAGCACATCGGCATCGCGGGTCCGTCAGGAGCGGGAAAATCGACGCTGATGCGAACGATGCTGGGGCTGATCCGGCCGGAGTCCGGACACGTGCTGTTCGACGGCCGCGATCTTGCGGCGCTCGATGCTGCCGCGCTGCGGCGCCAGATCGGCGTGATCGGGCAGGGCGGAAAGCTTTTCCCCGGCACGCTGCTCGACAATATCGCGGCAGGCGCGCCCGTCACGCACGACATGGCGATGGAAGCCGCGCGCCGCGCCGGCTTCGATGCCGAGATCGCTGCCCTCCCGCTCGGTCTTGCCACGCCGATCGGCGATGCGGAAACCGGATTTTCCGGCGGCGAGGTACAGCGGATCCTGCTGGCGCGCACCTTTGCCACGAACCCGAGGATACTGGTGCTCGACGAAGCGACGAGCGCGCTCGACCCGCAGCATCAGGCGCACGTGGCGGGCGTGATCGCCGAAATGCGGGCGACGACGATCACGATCACGCACCGCCTCGACACATTGCGGCCCTGCGACCGCATTTATGTGCTGAACGGCGGGCGCATCGTCGAGGTCGGCACCTATGCGAAGCTGGCCGCGGCGGATGGGCTGTTCGCCAGCATGCGCGAGGCCGAGAAGGCAACATCGGCCCATCAGGTCAATGCCGTGCATGCGGCATTCGGCGCCGTCGAGGCCGCTTTCTCGTAGAGCATGATCCCGGTCGAACAGCATCCCTTCGTCATGGCCGGGCGAGCCGCCATGAGCGGCGAGGGTTGTCCCGGCCATCTCGATAGGTGTGGCACGGCCCTGCCATTTGAACCGGGATCACCGGGACAAGCCCGGTGATGACGAGTCAACACGAGCGGAAACCGCTCAAATCTAGCGCCAGTTTTAGCGGATCGAATGCGGCTATTTTGCCACAGGAAATCTTCGCTTCGTTAAGCAAATCGCAATTTCCCCGGCCATAGGTGCTTCCCCTTACCTTTCGCAAAGACTGTTGCCTTTAGCCTCCTGCGATCGCGCAACATCGCACGTGGGAGAAGGTCATGGCCAAGCCGCAGCGGGTGAAATTCGGCGATTTGACGGGCTCCATTCCGCTCGAGCGATTGAAGGAGGCGGTCGGCGGCGTTCGCGTGAATTCCACCGATGACGGGGGCTGGAGCGATCCGAGCATCGGCGTGCATGCCGGCGTATCCGGTTCGACCGGCAATGAGAACGCCGGCGCGTCGGGCTCGGCGAACGTCGCCGACGGCGCATCGGGTCACGTTGGAGATGGCAGCGTTTCGGGCTCGGTCGGTTTCGAGGCCGACGCGCACGGCGAGGCACATTTCGGCTCGGGCCCGGCCCAGGCGGGCGCGAGCGGTGACGTCAATGTTGCGGCCGGTGCAAGCGGCGAGGCCCACTCGAGCAGCGCTGATACCGGAGCCTCTGCTTCGGCCGGGGAGGCGGCGAGCGCCTCGGGCGACATTCATGCGACGATCGGCAGTGCGACCGGCACCCATGTCGGCGACAACGCCGGCGGCTCCGCGACGATCGGCGCGAGCGCGAGCGGCAGCGCCGACGTTCAGCACGGCAATGGCGCCTACGGCGCCGCTGCAAGCGGCAGCGCAATGGCGGGTGAGGGCGCTGAAGCCCATGCGGGCGGCAACGCCGGCGTCGGCGGCGTCGGCTCGGCTGGCGCCTCGGCCGGCGGCAGCGTCGGCGACATCGGCGTCAGCGGCGACGCGCATGCAGGCTATTCCGACCATCATCTGAATTTCGGCGTGAGCGGCGACATCGCGCTCGGGCTGGGTCTCGACTTCGACCTCAATATCTCGATCGACACCCATCCGTTCGAGGAGGCGTGGAACGCGATCAGCCACACCGTCGGTCCGGCCATTGCGAACGAGGCGCAAACGATCGGTCACGACATTACCGGCACCGCGCAAGAGGCCGGTCATGCGACCAGCAGTGCGGCTGAGGATGCCGGTCATGCGATCAGCAGTGCGGCTGAGGATGCCGGTCATGCGATCAGCAGCGCGGCTGAGGATGCCGGTCATGCGATCAGCAGCGCGGCTGAGGATGCCGGACACGCCATCAGCAGCGCGGCTTCGGACATCGGACACGGGATCAGCAGTGCAGCTTCAAGTGTCGGACATGCGGTGGAAAGCTTCTTCCATGGCTGGTGAGCGGCGACGACCCCGCTTCCAATCCCGTTCCTTCAGAAAGGCAGAGACCCATGAACATGCGCAATGATGCGGCCGGCAAGGTCACGAAAGTGAGGGATACGCTGGTCGGCCTCGCGACCGCCGGCGCCCTCGTATCGGGTTGGTCGAAGGGCCAGGCGGCGCTGCTCGGCCTCAAGGCCGAGGAATCCGCCACGGCACGGATCGCAGCCGGCGAGAAGTTCGAGAGCGCGTTCGGTTCGGCGATCCTGGAGGCCGAGCTGATCCTGATGCTCGACGTGTTCTCGCGCGCGCTCGACGAGACGCGCGACGTGGCAGCCGCGTTCGATCGCGTGCTCGCGATCAAGCGCGCCGCGACCAAGGACGCGCCGGGTGCCGAGGTCGCGCTCAAGGTCGCCGACGGCGTATTCCGCGATGCGCTCGAGGGCGGGCTCTCGCCGCATGCGGCGCTGGCGAGCGCCTATTGCTCGGCCGCCGCGACCGCCCGCCTCGCAAGCGTTGCGCGCTCCTGAATTCCGCACGGCGGTGCCGCTTGCTCCACCTCTCCCCGCAAGCGGGGAGAGGGAGAAGACCGAGCAAGCGTTGATGCAATGTCACCGGAAAACCGTCTGGCACCGAGCGCCGGCCGGTGCTTCTCAATCCAGCCCCGGCACGCGGCCCGGCGCCAGAATGCCGTTCGGATCGAGCGCAGCCCGGATCCGCCGCACGATCGCAGTCCAGTCATCGCTGCCGCGCGGCATCAATGAGATCGTCGGCAGGCCGAGCCGGTATGGCGGCATTCCGGCGGCGATCAGGCCGCGCAGCAGGTCCTCGTGCACCGCCGGCGCGCTCTCCTCCGCCTTCGCATCGTCGCGATCCCACGCCAGCGAGACGTATGCGTGCAGCGCGCGTCCCGAGATCGCCTGCAGGCCGATCGCCGGCACCAGCGCCGTGCCGCGTGTGACGTTCGCCGCCCGCGCGGCAAGCTGCGCGATCGCTGCTCCCTCGAACGCGACGACCGGACACAGCCAGAGGAAGCCGCAGCCGTCGAGATCGGGATTTCCCGGTTGCGGCGGCAGCGCGGGTTTGCCCGCATAGGCGCTGAACACGTTGCGCCCGTCGCTGAACCCGGTCATCGGGGTCTTCAGGCGCTTGCCCGCAGCGTCGCGATCGGAATTGATGGTCAGGTCGCGCGTCACCCGCTTGAGCTCGCCGGAGAGAAGCCGCAGAGTCAGATCCATCAGGTCGCGATGCGGCGCGGCAATGACGAGCGAGGCCGCCCAGTCTTCTGACGTCATCGTCTGCCACACCTGTTGCGGTACGCCCGCGCGCCCGACCAGCGAGGACCTCCGCTTGGCGCCGTTCCAGATCGCCAGGCCATGCGGGGGAACCATCCCGGTGGACACCAGACGGCGCAAGGTCTCGACCGCCGGGCCGAGCGCCGAGCCTTCGCCGATCTCGGCGATCAGCGATGTCGCGTAGGGCAGCGTCGGTTGCAGGCCGATCCGGCCGGACAGCACGACGCCGAATCCGGACTGGCTGAACAGGCCCTCCAGCAACGGACCCGCCGGTCGCGCATGAAGCGTGGAGACGTCCGCCGCGCCGTAGCGCGAAAATCCGCTCCGCAACCTCTCCCCGGTCGCGAGTGCGACGTCGAGGTCCCACAGGCTCGCGAACCGGTCGCCGGCCATGCCGATGCCTTCGCCGCGCTCCAGCGCGTTAGCGAGCACGCTCGCATCGGGAGGGCCGCCAAATCCCGGCAGATGAAACGCCAGGCCCGCGGCCTCGGCCGCGGCCTGGAGCGCCACGAATGTCACGCCGGGCTCGATCCGCGCGGTCCCGCGCGTCATGTCGAGATCGACGATGCGGTCGAGCCCCGAGAGATCGAGAATGACCGCATCGCGCGGCGGCAGTCGCGAGCCCATTCCCCAGTTTCGCCCGCGGCTCACCGGATAGACGGGCATTCCGGTCTCGTTGGCGATGCGCAGGCACGCCACGACCTCATCGGCGCTGCGCGGGGACAGGATCGCCAGAGGCTGCGCCGGCCAGGGCAGCGTCGCCCTGCGCCATTCGAGCCTGATGTCGGGGGGAAGCCGCACGGCATCTGCGCCGATCGCGCCCGTCCATCGGTCGCAGGCGAGGGCGACCGCACGATCTCGGCTGACAGTCATGACCCGCAACCCTTACGCCGCCGGAAGGGATCAGAGAATACGCAAGAGCGCGGCGGAAGACGAGCGCCTGACGATTTCGGTCGCTCTCCCCATGAGGCCAGCAATTTTTCAAGTGCGCCGTAGAGTCCCGGCGCCTGGGGACGTGCAGAGGTTACGGCGCGATCGACACCGGCGAGAAATCTTGAATCCAATGTCGCGCTTGCACGAACCCTTTCACCTTGGGTGAGAGCGCGCGCGGATTGAGGCCATGCACAACCCAGACCCAGGAGGCATCGTCCACCATTTTCGCATGCAGCTTGCCGACCAGGACGTCTTGCTTCGCACTGTCGAATTCGTTGCGGATCTGGTTGCACAAATCGTCGAATTCAGGGTTGCGCACGTTGATCCAGTTGTTGCCGAGCGGCGGGATTTTCGCGCTGTCCAGCAGTCCCACGATGCCGAATTCAGGGTCCCACCAGGCCCAGCTATTGTTGAGGGCGTTGATGCCTTTGTTTTCAGGGGCCTGAGCGCCGGCGGCTCGGCGCGTCGTCATCACGTTCCATTCGATGACGTCGAGCTCGACGTCGATGCCGACGCTCTTGAGGTTCGCCTGGATGAATTCGTTCATCGGCAGCGGCTGCATTTGGCCGGAACCCGCCGCCGTGATGAGCGCCTTCACCTTGACCCGCCTGCTGCTTGAATAACCGGCCTCCGCCAGCAACCTCTTGGCCTCGGCCGGGTCGTATTTGATCTGGAAGGTCGGCTCGCCGAACCAGGGATGGCCGGGCGTGAACTGGCCCACCGCGGGCTTTGCAAAACCACCGAGCAGCGCGACCAGGCCGTCCCGGTCAATGGCAAGGTTCATCGCCTTGCGCACGCGGATGTCCAGGAACGGCGAGCCGTCGAGGCGGCTGAGCCAATAGGGCCAGGTGTGCGGATAGAAATTCGTGACGATCTGGATTCCGGAAGCCTTGAGCCTCGGGACGAGGTCTGGCGCGGGCGCCTCCACCCAATCAACCTGCCCTGCGAGCAACGCGGATGTGCGGTTCACCGCATCCGGAATTGGCAATAGGACCATGCGATCGATCTTCGGGATTCGGGTCTTGTCCCAGTAATCGGTATTGCGCACCAGTTCGGCGCGTTCGCGCGGGATCAGTTTGTCGAGCTTCCACGGTCCGGTTCCCGCTGGCGCCTTGGCGAACTCGGCCCAGCTGCGGCCGACCTTTTCCCACCGCGTTGGGCTCGCGAAAAAGATGCGACCGAAATAGTAGGGGATGAGGGCATCAGGCGTCTTGGTGATCAACTCGACGGTGTAGTCGTCCACCTTGCGGAAACTCTCGAGGCCGTTCAGGCGGCCGAAAGTCTGCGCAACCTGCGCTGCGTCGTATTGCGGCGCCTTGGTATCGGTGAGCTTGACGATATTCCAGACGGCTGCGTCAGCGTTCCAGGGCGTACCGTCATGGAACTTCACGCCTTCCCGTAATTTGAAAGTCCAACGCCGGCGGTCGGCCGGATCGGAGTCCCAGGACGTTGCGAGTGCGGGGACCATGCCGCTCGATTTCTCTGACGATGTGAGGTCCCAGTTTATGAACCCATCATAGAGCGTCGCGCCGATGAAGCGCCAACCCTCGGCGCCCTGGTTCGGCTGGCTCGTCGTCACCGGAATATCCGCGAGCGTCATGGCGATGCGGAGCACCGTTTCGGCTCGGGCGGCACAAGTCGTGGCGGCGAATATGGCGGACGCCAGCAGGATCGGCCGTGAACGTGAGGCGAGAGACGGTCTCATTGTGACTCTCCAGAGGAGGTTCAGCCAACGGAACGCGGTAACGAGAGAATATGCGCGGAGTCGGTGTCGCGCGGCATCGCGTGCGGAAGTCGCGCAATCATTCCAGCGGTGACCGTGCATAGGGCGTGAGCGCGGTCGATCATGGCCGCGTCGGCCCCCGCAACTCCCATGCGGCGGAGAATAGCGGCAACCTCCTCGCGTGACGGCGCAGTTGAAATGCTGTCGGCATCGGGCTTGGAGGCTGGAACTGGATCGGGAGCGGCGGACGCCCTGAGTGACGGATGGCGTTTGGTCCACTGGGTGGCGGATTCATAGGCGGCGGCCACGCGGAGCACGGTTGCCTCGTCGAAATATCGACCGGCGATCTGCAAACTCAGCGGCAAGCCGCGATTATCGAATCCGCTGCAGAGCGCGGCCGACGGATGGCCTGTGACATTGAAAACGCAAAAGGCTGACCCGAGCATGTAGGCAATCATGCCTGGCTGATCGTTGAGCGCCGGGATCGTATGCATCGTGCCGGCGCAGATCACGGCATCGCAGGAGGCGATGGCCGCATCGGTCCGGGCCATGAGTTCTTGCCGCCATCGGGTTGCCTTGACGAATTCGATCGATGAAAGGCTGATCGATCCGAGGAACTTGTCGCGGAGCGCGGGCCCCATGAGATGGTTATGCTCGCGGAATGCCTGCTCGTGAATCGAGAGCGCTTCCGCCTGACCAACGAGGCGCACGCACAGGCGATAGTCCTGGACGCTGTAGGGCACATCCAGCTCGACGATTTCAGCGCCGAGGCGCTTCAGGATGTCGATAGCCTCTTCGAGCGCTGCCACCGATTGAGGGTCGGCGGCGACATCGCGCTCGTGAAAGCGGCGGATGAAGCCTATGCGAAGGCCTTTCACGCCTGTGGTGAGATCGGCGCTGTAGTCGGGCACCGGAACATCGGCGCTGGTGGGATCACGCGGATCGTGCCCGGCAATCGCCTGCATGGTGATCGCAGCATCGCTCACATTGCGCGTCAACGGGCCGGCGGCATCGAAGGAGAAGCTGTTGGGAAGGATGCCTGCGCGGCTCAACCGCCCATAGGTCGGCTTGAGGCCGAAAAGCCCGCCTGCAGCACTCGGCGCGCGCACCGATCCACCGGTATCCGAGCCCATGCCGATCATCGCCAGGCCGGCTGCGACCGACACGCCGGTGCCCGAGCTCGAGCCGGCGGCGAAATAGGCCGTATCCCAGGCATTGCGCGCGATCGGAAATGGCAAGTCCGGCTGCACTTCGCCGAGGCCGGTTCCGAACTCCCAGGTGTTGTTCTTGCCGAGGAGGACCGCCCCGGCATTGGTCAGGCGGGTGTGGATGGTCGCATCGACAGTCGGCACCCAATCCCACAGGACCCGCGAAGCTGCGGTCGTGCGGATGGCCCTGGTGTAGTAATTGTCCTTGAGGCTGTAAGGAATGCCGTGCAGTGGCCCGCGACACTTGCCATCCATGATCTCCTGCTCGGCGGCGCGCGCCTGCGCCAGCGCGCGATCGGCGACGACCGTGATGAAGCCGAAAATGCTCGGATTGACCTCCGCTATCCGGTCGAGATGCGCCTGCACCAGTTCCACCGGTGACAGTTGGCGCGTGGCGATGAGGTGCGCGGCCTCGGCGACCGAGAGATAAAAGAGCGGCTCGCGCGCGACGGATTGGCGCGCAACTGGAAGCACACTCACGCGACTCGTCTCCTTGTTTGGCACGAAGAAGCAAGTCCTGTGCCATGCTCGTTAGCAAAACGCAGGCGCGGCGGCAACGGGGTCTGGGGTCGCGCCGGGCGCCGGCCGCATTTACTCAATCGGGCCGTATTGGTGCGCGAAGCGGACGATGAGATAACGGAACAGGCGATCAGTCGCGAGCCCGAGGGCGCCCAGGCAGACGATGCCAATGAAGATCTTGTCTGTCGCCATCCACAGGCGCGAGTTGAAAATCAGATAGCCAAGGCCGGAATCCGCCGCGATCATCTCGGCGGAAACCACGGTGGCAAACGAATTGCCCATGGCCAGGCGCATGCCGGTCAGAATGAAGGGCAGCGTGGCCGGCAACGTCACGAAAATGAACGCCTTGAGGGGCGTGGCTCCGAGACAGGCGGCAGCGCGCAGCTTGTTGGGCGCGATATGCGAGACGCCGACCATCGTGTTGATCAGCACGATGAATATCGTCGTATAGACGATGATCAGGACTTTCGAGGTTTCCCCGATGCCGAACCAGATCACCACGGGGGTCAGCCACGCCAGCGAGGGAACGAAGCGGAAGAACTGAACGTACGGATCGAACATCGCGCGCACGATCGGGATCGAGCCCATCAGCAGGCCGGCCGGAGCCGCGATCGCGCTGCCGATCAGAAATCCGGCGAGAATGCGCTGCAGGCTGATGTTGATGTGCTCGAACAACTCGCCGCTTTCCAGCATTTCTCGCCCGGTCTGCAGGACCAGAAGCGGGGGCGGGAAGAACTGCGGTTTGAAGAACGCCGTGGAGACCGCGTGCCACAGCACGATCAGGCTGGCGATCGAGGCCACGTAAATGAGGTGGTCGCGCTTGATCCAGCCGAGCGGCAGACGCGGCGGCTGCGCCATGGCTTCGGCAGGCGTGCCCTGCTTGGCGGGGCTGACGTCGGTCATGATCCGCCTGCCTCCTCATTCTCGATCAGCGCGTTGATGTGCTCCCACATGTCGCCGAAGCCGGCGCTGCTGCGGCGACGCGGCCGCGGCAGATCGACCGGGATGATCGCGCCCAGCCGCGATTCCGGTCCTTTGGTCATCACGCCGATGCGATCCGCCAGCAGCACCGCCTCGGTGATGTCGTGCGTGATGAATACGATCGTCTTGCCGGTCTTGTGCCAGATCTCGACCAGTTCGCTCTGCATGCGCCCGCGGGTCTGGGCATCGAGCGCGCCGAACGGCTCGTCCATCAGCATGATCTTCGGATCGCTGGCCAGAACGCGGGCGATTTGCACGCGTTGCTTCATGCCACCCGAGAGCTCGCCCGGATACTTGTTCTCCTGGCCCGCAAGATGCACGAGTTGAAGATACTCGCGGGCGACCGCGTACCGTCGCTCCTTCGGCATCCCTTGCATCCGCAGGCCGAATGCTACGTTGTCGATCGTGCGCAGCCAGTTGAACAGGGCATCATCGCCCTGAAACACGACCGTGCGGTCGACTCCCGGACCCCGGATGGGCCGGCCCGCGAGGGTCAGCGTACCGTCGGCGGGCTCCAGGAAGCCCGCCATCAGGTTGAGCACGGTTGTCTTCCCGCATCCGCTCGGACCGAGGAGACAAAAGAACTCGCCCTCGGTGAGGCTCACCGAAAAGCGCCGCAGCACCTGGACCGGATCCACGCCCCGGCGCACCGCGTAGCGGTAGCTCACGTCGCGCGCGACCAGGAATTCGTTGGCCACCGTCAGCCGGTCTCCACTGCCTGCGCGGACGCCCCGAAGGGTCCTACCAACCTGCGGACCGCTCCGGAGCGGCCTCCTTCATGAGTTGCGGACGAATGAAGTCATTCCAGTCCGGCATCTTCTTGATGATGTTCTCCGCCAGCGCCAGCTCGGCGGCGCCCTGGAAATTGCCCAGCACGACGTCCTTCGGCATCTCCATGCGATACGTCATGCGGCTCATGTAGAGCTTCATGTCGGCCTCGGGAATGCGGAAGGCCTTGCCGGCGACCTTCGCCGACTCGTCCGGGTTGCTGGTGCAAAAATCCGTCGCTTCCATGAGCGCTTTCGTCGCGGCGAGCGCGCGTGGCTTGTCGTCGATCAGGCCCTGCGAATAGTAGTCGTAGGACACCAGCGTAAACACGCCGTCGTCGCCCGAGCCCGCCAGCACTTTTGCCCCTTGCACAAGCTGCGCCGCCTTGTCGAGCCACGGCTGCCAGAGAAAGAACGCATCGATGTCGCGGCGCTCGAGGGCTGCGACCATCTCGGGCGCCTGCATCAGCTTCACTTTGATCTTGTCCACCGGCAGATTGTATTTCTTCACGTAGCGCATGAAATACAGGTGCCCGCCGGTCGCGCGCGGATAGGCGACCGTCCGGCCGATGAGATCCTCGGGCTTCTTGATATCATCGCGTCCGGCAAGGCCGATCTGTTTGCCGCTGGTGGAGGAGTATGAGGTCACATAGAGCTTGCCGCCCTTGTCCCAGCGGGAGAGCCCGCCGAGCTCGGTGGTCGCGCCGATATCCGAATTGCCGGTGAGGAGAGCGTCCAGTGCGACGTTTCCATCGTCGAACGGCTTGAAGCTGGTCTCGAGCCCGTATTTCTCGAAGATCTTGAGCTCGGCTGCCACCACGAACGGGACAAAGAGTGCATCGATCCCCGTGGCGGTTGGAACCTTCTTCAGCGGGGCCGGGGCACCGTGCGCGGCCGCCATGCCAAGCACGTACATGCCCGGTCCAAACGACAATCCGAACGCGCGTCGCGACATTCCTTGTGCGTGCCTGCTGCGATCCATCGTATCTCCCCTTTCGCTTGCGCCGATGAATTGATCGAGCGCTCGCCATCGCATTGACCATGCCGAGGTTGCGCAGATCCCTGACGAGGATCTGGCGCAAGAAACGTGCCTGCCGATGACCGATTCCGCCCCGGGGCAAGCCGGAGAGTTTCGGCATCTCTCCGCGGGGGCGAGCTCGAGCAAATGTACTGCAGTCGGCCGTACCGTTACAACAGCTGCACGATCGCACCTCGATGATCGGGTCGCCGCATCGCCCCGCTCGCAACCGCCTCTATCGCGCCTGCCACAACCGGTCCGTTGCAATGCGGGCCCCCTCGGCCATCGCGCTCAGCTTTGCCAGGACGACGGATGGATAGACCGCTCTGCGGCCCGCATAGGTGCCGAAGCCGCAGTCCGTTCCGGCCAGGACGCGCTCGCGCCCGACGATGTCGGCGAAACGGCAGATACGCTGCGCGACCAGCACGGGATGCTCGACGAAGTTGTTGGTCGAGTTGATCACGCCGGGCACCAGCACCTTGTCGTCCGGAATCGTCGCGGCCTTCCACTCCTCCCATTCGTGTTCGTGGCGCGGATTGGCGCCCTCGAACAGCAGGGCCTGCGGCCGCGCCTTGGCCAGCAATCCGATCAGCTTCGACACCGCAATGTCGTGCGTGTGCGGTCCGGCGTAGTTGAGCCAGCAGATGTGCATGCGCATGGCTTCGCCCGGAATCTCGGACGTGGCCGCATTGAGCGCCTCGATGCTTCTCTCGGCGTCGGCCAGGAATTCCGCATCGGACAGGTGCTGATAGTCGGTGTGGCGGCAGCCGGCGAGATCGGGGCAGTCGAGTTGAAGCACGATCCCTGCCGCGTGGATCGCGTTGTACTCGGGGCGCAGGGCTTCGATCAGCGCCTCCCGGTACGCGTCGCGATCGGGGTAATGGGCGTTGGGAACGTAGGTGCTGAGACAGCCGGGCGAGACGGCGGTCATGAACAGCGCGACCGGCTCTGCGGCCTCCGCCGCGGCCTTGAGGTTGGCGATATCGCGCTCGACCGGTGCGCGGTTGGCGTGCGCGACCGGACCATTGCACACCGTCGCCTGGAGCAGCTCCGTGCCGCCGCCCCCGAGGGGCTGTGTCAGCATCTCGGGAAAATCCAGAAGGTCGCGCGGCGCCGGCCGGCCCGGCACGCCGGTTCCCGCCGTCGGGCCCAATCCGGTCAGCCGGTGCTTGGCGTAGACGTGATAGGACATCCGGCCCATCTCGCCGTCGCCGACGATATCGACGCCCGCCTTCGCCTGGTCGGCCACGGTCTGTTTGACCGCAGCCGCGACCCGGGCCTCGAGTCCGGCGCGATCGAACGGCTCGCCGCGGTCCTCCTTTCGCAAGAGGTCGATCAGATCGTCCGGCCGGGGCAGGCTGCCGACGTGGGTGGTGAGAATGCGATCGCGGCTCAGCTTCATCGTGGGCGCCTCTTGCGAGCGACCTCGCGACCGTGGCCTGCCGGGAGCTGACCGGTCAAGCGGCTCGATCTGTTGCGTCAAGCCGTTCCCTGTCTCCACCGGTTGGCGATCCTGGCGAAGGGGGCCAATCCCCGATCGCGGGCGGCGGACGGCGAGAACACGCGGGCGGCCGCATCGGGATCGTGGTTCGCGCGAAGATCAGCCTCCCGTAAACTGCACGGCCTGGAAAATCCTGTCGGAAACGAGTCCGACCGGTTGTTTCGCGAGAGCCGGAAGCAGCTCGGAAGCGCGTTTCCAGGCGCTCGATCCGGACTTCAACTCCGCTTTCTGCTGTTCGCTGACTGATGCCCTTTCGCCGGCCGTGAGAGCTTCGTAGACTTCCGTAAACTCCGTGACCGCGCCGACCACGCCATCCAGAACGGCGCCGCGTGTTGTTCCAGCTGGTGCGGGCTCCTTGCCGAAGACGCGCGCCGCCTTGTCGTACTCCACCAGATATCCGGCCACGAGCGCATCGCGATCGCGCGGAATAAGCTGTGTCGAACCGTAGACGGCCCGCTGCAATTTTCTGAAGGCGGCCGCCGCGGTGCCTGGCTCGCCATCGAAGGCCTCGATCACCTCCTGCCATTGCGTACCGAACAGATCGGGAGCCGTGCTGTTGGCATCGACGAGCGTCTCGAGCCGCTGCACGCTCACCAGGCAATAGTCGAAGTCTGTAACGAGCCGGGAGGTCGTCTCGGCACCGTGGCGAAGGCGCCCTCCCGAGACGAACAGCTTTCCCTTGACGGGAGAGTCTTCCGGCGCATTCGACACCAACAGGTAGCCGCTCTTGCGTAGCAAATTCCCGTGCAGGGCCTCGACTTCCGGAGTGACCCCTTTGACCCCGAGCAGGGACGTGAATCCGTCGTATACCTTCTCGGCGATCGCCAGCGCCGGGGACAGGGTGCCGCCGAAGGCCTGGCTGATAGTTCCCATCACGTTGAGGAGCGTCTTTGCGATGTCGTCGCCCGGGACCGCATAGACGCCGATGAATGCCTCTATGTTGGTCTGGGAAACCGGGGTTGGCCGGACGATTTCGATGTCCCGCAACTCGACCCAGCCGGAGCGAGGCTTGTCGTCGTCCTTCTTGTCCGGCTGCGCGACCTGAAGCCGCTGCCGGATGGTGTCCGGACCCAGCGAGAAGGGGACCGTCTCCCGCTTGCCGCCGCGGCGGAACTCCGCAAGGCACACGCACAGCGGCAGCATCTGCTGCGCATAGCGCCGCGCATCCTTGAGATGCAGCCCCGCCAGTCGCAGGGCGAAATAGCACGTGCCGGCCTCGAACGGTGCGCCGTCCACCAGCGCAGGCTGCGGATCCTCGCTGATGCGGGGATTCTCGATCCATTCGACCAGACGGGGCTGGCTGGGAGTTGATCGGGCCGTATCCAGGGATTGTTTGAAGCCGAGCAGGGTTGCTATCGACATGGCGCCTCTCGCCTTTGTTCAGACTGCCCATTCCTCGTCCTGGGCCACCAGCATCGGCGACGCGAACGTCGGACTTTTTGGATACTTGGTTCGCGTCTCGCTGACCGCCCGGTGAAACGCCCGCCCCAGCGAGACTTGCTTTGCCAGGTTGCGATGCAGACTTTGGGTGAAGAAGGCCGCCTCCTGATCGTCGACTTCCCAGCGGAATCCGATCACGGCCGGGATGCCGGCCTGGGCGAGCCTGAAAACGGAGTCCGGCGAGCTGCTCTGGCACGACGAAAGCAGCACGAGCCGCAGCTTGGAGTGGCGGGCCCAGCCGGCAAATTCGCCGATGGGCAGCGGCGCCAGTCTGCCCGGCGCGTCTCCCGGCAGGATCAGGAAGACCGTGCCGTCGTCGGCGCGTACGCTGTGTCCCGCAAAATGCAGGATCTGCGGCTGCGGCGTTTGCCCGACCGGGGAGAGCATCGCCTCCCGCAACAGCGTCACGCAGTCCTGGCCGGCCGTCAGCGCGAGCGGGTCGCGAGGCGGACCGCCGGTCTTGGCCTCCGCCCGCGCGGATTTCATCCCCTCGAACTCGGCGTCCAGCGCCGCAAGCTTCGCAAGCACCAGTTTGCTCCGGCCGCTGAACAATGTACCCGGGAGTACGTGCGCGCCGTGGGCGTCCGACTTCACGAACAGGACGGGACCGGACAGCGACTGCGCGCTCGCCAGCGGCGTGGCGGTGAGCGAGTCCACGTGCAGGCAAATCCGTCGCGCGACCGGCGCGAGGTAGCGGATGAAATCGTTCTTCGGCGTGTCGTACAACAGCTCGAACGGGACATGGACGAAGGGATGAAACACGTCCGGACTGTCCGTCAGCAGGCTGAAGCGAAAATGGATGTTGTCCCACGTGCCGACGTGGTTGAGGCACTCTGCTATCCCTTTGCGGAGTTCTTCGGCCGAATAGGCGAGCTCGTCCGCGAGGTTCTCGCCGGTTTCCTGGAATGTCAGATCCCAGTCATCGGCATAGCGGGGCAGCTCGGTGCCGTTCCGCCGGCGGAGCTCCCATTTCAGGAACTTCTGTTCCATCCTGGCCAGCTTCTTGCGACCAGTCCAGGCACGCGACATCTCGGTGATGACACCTTTGCCGGCTGCCGTGACGACGATGCGGATGCTCGCAGCACCGATTTCCAGCTCGACCTTGCCGGCGGGCAGTTCATTCGTCATCGAGGCGGATTGATCGGCTGGCCGGACGGGAGCCGCTAAGCCGCGAAGCGTCTCGGTGATGCTCTTGGCCGTGTCCCGCGAGAGAATGGCGGTGCCCTTGTAGCGGCTGACGATGCGCGACAGAGGCTCGATCGGATAGGGTGCCCACAGCAGGATCGGGATTTCCTGTTCGCCCTGGCGCACCGCTGCGAGGAGATCCGCCACCTCCAGGGCCGCCTCGGTTTCGCTCTGTCCTGGGATCGGCATGGCCCCGATGAGAACGCCATCGAAGTCGCCCTTCTTGTTTCCCAGCTCGGCGACCGCTTCTTTGCCGGTGCGTGTGCCGAGCGTTTGGACGCCAATCGACCCCAGCTCGATACCGAGACCTTCATTCCAGCTGTTGTCGGGCGAGACGACGAGCAGGCAAGTCATCCGTGTTCTCCACGCTCCCAACCGAGTTTGGCGGCTTGGCGCTCCTTCTTGCCCTGGGAGTTGCCAACCCGAGCCGCGAGATGCTCAACCGCAATTCCCCGGCGGAGCCGGTCGATTGCCGAAGTTCGCCGCCATGTGCCTCTATAACCGCCCGCACGGCGTCGAAACCATGCGCCGCTGCTGAGAAGGCAAGACGTTCCGCGTAGGCGATCTTGTCGCCGGTGGCGGCCTTCGCGTCCGCTTCGTCGGCTTCGCTTCCGCTGACCGCTGCATCGATGTTCGCGCCGGCGAGCACGATGTCGACCGTTGCGGTGTCGCCGCGGGCCTTGAGGCAGACCTCCAGCTGACCGCCAGGGGAACTCACGTACAAGAGATGCCCGAGCAGGGAGCGAAATGCGAACGAGAGTCGCTCCGGGTCCCCCTTCACGACGAGCGCACCGTCGGGCAGGTCCAGCCGAAGAGCCTCGGCCTCGTTTGCCGGCAAAGCCTTGCGAAACCTGAGGAGCTCCGCCCTGAGATCCAGGATCCCCCTGCTGCGCCGTGGCTCTGCGATGACGTCGTGGACGCAGGCGACCCGCTCATACGGTATGTCGGCCATCGTGAGACTGCGCAGCGCCCGGTCCACCAGTGGATGGGCCGGAGCATTCGCATCCATTCCGGCGAGCGCCTGTTTCAGCAAAGCGGTTGCGAGCAGCAGGCCGCCATGGGCTTGTGCCGTGACGGTGCGCACGGCCATTTCCATGTAGCGCAGCGAGCCCACCCAGGCGGCGTGCTCGACATCGCCCAACAGCCAGATGCGGCGGTGGAACGCATCGTCGCGATAGGAGGCGCCGGCCAACGCCCGCCGCTCGACCTCGTCCGGGCCCCTGAGTCGAAGGTAGGCACCGGAGTCTGACGCATCACCGGCAGCGATCAGTGCCCGGCTGGGACGATCCGCCCCGAACGCCTCCAGGTTGCTGTATTTGTACTCCGCAGGCAGCGGCAGCGCGACCTCCTTCTTCAACCCGAGCAGCCTGCGCGCCGCCTTGTTTGCGCGCTCGATGCGGGTGCCCTCGCGCAAGACGACGACGCCCTGTTCCACCAGGTCGAGCAGCACGGCGCAGAGATGCGCCTCGAACCAGAGCTGCAAGGAGCGCTCGATTTCCTGCACCAGCTGCTCCAGAGCGGCCTGCTCCGGGGGCGGAAAGGCGTCAATCTGGGATGATTCGAGATCGACGATCCATTCGACCTCCGCATCCGCATCTGGCCTCAGTCGGATCGGCAGGCACATGGCGGACGCTTGCGCAATCCGCTCCCGCTTGTAATCGTACGGCGGCGGCTCCTCCCCGACATCGCGCGCGTACAGGGCTCGGCCTTCTCGCAGCACATGGCCGAGCATTCCCTTGTCCAGATCCTGCGTATAGGTTTCCGAGACTTGGAGCTTCCCCTCGGGATCATATTCGGCGACCACCTCGAACTTCCCGCGCGCGCGATTGACGCGGAACAGGCCCACATATTCGAGCCCGAAGCCCTCGCCGAGTTTTCGCGCCAACTCTTTTGCCATCGTGTAGGGGTCTGCGCCGGGCTTGAACAGCGCCGCGATGGCCTGGGCCAGGTTCATGGTCCGGCGCGCGAATGCTTCGCCCACCAGCCGCAACACGAGTTGCAGGCGGAAGCTCTCCAGATACTTCTGATCGAAGTCCTCGAACGGCTTGAATTTCCCGCCGTCGCGGCGTCCCAGCGTCAGGGAGGCCGCCACGCGGCCTCCGTCCATCCGCGTGAGGACCACGAAGCTCGTGATTCCGCGACGGGCGTATTCCTGCGTGACCACGTGATTTCTCAGCGCCTCGGCTGCTGGTTGCTCGGCATAGAAGGTATCGACGTTCGCGATGGAGCGGCGGGAGCCCTCCACCCACCGCACCAGCTCCGACGGCACTTCGATCCAGCGCGCCGGCCACTGGAACGGATCGTTTCCGTCCATGGCGAACCGGCCTCGTACCAGCGTGACGTTCTTTTGCGGACCCGCCTCATGGTAGTACTCGCTGTAGCTGAACGCATCGAAGGGGACGTAATTCAGCAGGATCGCGCGCACTTTGCGCAGCATCTCCTCGGGTTCCTGGTCGGGCGTGCAAGCCGCGAGCATTTCGGCCGACGCCTTCCGACCGACTTCGTTCACGCTGAGCTCAACCAGGGTGTCCAACAGGAAGGCGGCATCGGGCGCCCCGGCGTCGGCGGCCGCGACAGCGGTCCGCACCTGCTCGATCGCGCGGCTCAAATCCTTGCAGTCGAGCTGCGGCGTGCTGAGCATGCCGGCCACCGTGCTCACGAGATTGCGCCAGTCGCTCGTCCCCAGCGCGGCCAGCGAGAGCGCGGATACGAGCTCGGTCCAGTTCGGTTCTGTGGCGTCCTGTTCCCAATACCCTGACATGCTGCTGCCCCCCTCGGTTGGTCAGCGTGCGGCTGTTTGCCAGTCCGATGGACCGTGAGACGACGAGCAAAGGGAATGACGGAAATGTCTGGAACGGGGAGGGATCCCGCTAGTCGAATCGAATGAGGCGAAACGGACCATGACGCGTACTCGACCGGACAGACGCCTGCATTTGAGGACGTAGGAGGGCAGGCTGGCACACAAAACGCGTTGCTCCGTGTGAACCAGTTCACACGTTCGATGATTTAACGGCGAAATGCAGGCTGGCCCAGCGCATCGCCATGTGCAACACACGCCGCTGCGGACGAGGTCGTGACGATCGCCGTCCTGCTGCACGGCAGATCGCGATGCAAGAGTGGCCCCCGCGCGAGAGGTCATTTGGACAGTGCAGCGCGGCTGATTGACGCGAAGGATAGGGCGAAGGTCGGGCACCAGCGGCGGAGACCAGGAATCGCTGACTATGGCCCGTCACCCTGAGGTGCTCGGCGCACCGTCACCCTGAGGCGCTCCGCGCACTGTCACCCTGAGGCGCTCCGCACACTCTTCGTGCGCGGAGCCTCGAAGGGCGTGCGCGGAGCCGCGAAGGGCAGTGCGCGGAATCAGCTCCATGTTCTGCAACGATGGATGAATGGCCGCGATATGCGATCAAAAATCTCCATCTTTTCCGGTGGAGGCACTTCGCTCATAACTGTGTTGCAGGTTCGGGGCCTGCCGGGCCCACCATCCTGGTCACCTGGGGCTAGTGCTCCGATTCCGAATTTCGCATCACATCGCCGGGGATCCCAGGCGAACGAGCGCAGGGCGCGGGGCAGATGGCACGACCTCTTGTAGGGGCAGCCCTCATGGCCACCCTCTTGGGGGCACCCACAAGGGGTGCCCCTACAAGACCAACCGCAGCGCGCGCTCAGGTGATGAAGTTGCCCGTCGCGATCGTCCCCGTTGCCCCGGTGATGTCGAGCAGCAGGTCGTCGGCATCGTCGAAGGCGCCGCCATTGTTCTGGTCGATCGCCAGATAGGTGCGGCCGCTGAACGTGAACTGCGCCGCCACGATATCGCCGACGGCGCCGCCGTTGAGCGCATCGGCCGCGGCGAGCGCATTGTTGGCGGATGCCGCCAAGGTGCCGCCGGTGCCCGCCCCCATGTTGGCGGCGAACACCACGGCGATATCCAGCAGGAACCGGTCGACCGAGAAGTCGACGTCGGTGATGAGCTCGACCGGCCCGCCGCCCGTCGCATTGTCGCCGTCCTCGTCGTCATCGTCGTAGGCGAACACGTCGTTGCCGCTGCCGCCCGAGATGGTGTCGATGGCGTCGTTGCCGCGGATGGTGTCGTTGCCCTCGTTGCCCTGGATCGTGTCCCGGTTGGTGTCGTTGTTGTTGTTGGTCATGCGAATGGTGTCGTTGCCCAGCCCGCCGAACACTGTGTTGGTGCCGCCGTCGGCGCTGTTCAATTCGATCGTGTCGTTACCCTCGTTGCCGAACACGAGGTTGACGCCGTCGTCACCGACATGGAGGGAGTCGCTGCCGAAGCCGCCGACCGTCGTGTTGTTGCCCGCCCCGAGGCTGGCCGTGTCGTTGCCGCCGTTGCCCAAGACGAGATCGGCGCCGGTGCCGGTGAGGATCGAATCGTTGCCGTCGGCCGAGTCGTTGCCGCCGATGACGGTCAGCCCCCCGGTGTTGGCGGTGGCACCGACGGTGTCGGCGCCCTCGTTGCCGAAGATCAGCGGGGACCCGCCGGCCGCAGTCAGGATGGTGTCGTTGCCCAGCCCGCCCCACACCGTGTCGCCGCCGCCGCCCAGGACCACGATATCGTTGCCCTGGTTGGCGAAGAACAGCTCGGTGCCGGTACCGCCGAAGATGCAGTCGTTGCCGAAGCCGCCAATGTTGGTATTGCCGCCGCCCGCCGCGTTGACGGTGTCGTTGCCGCCGTTGCCGAAGATCAGGTCGGCGCCGCTGCCGGCGAGGATCGTGTCGGCGGCGTCGCTCGAAGTCGTTGCCGCCGACGATGCTCTGGCCGGAGGTGGAAGTGGCGGTGTCGACCGTGTCGGCGCCGTCGCTGCCGAACAGCTGCATCGAGCCGCTGTTGCCGCCGGCGATGATGCAGTCGTTCTCGGCGCCTCCGTTCACGGTGCCGGTGTTGCCGGCCTGCAGGACCACGGTGTCATTGCCGCTGTCGCCGGTCACGGTCGCAAGACCGGTCCCCTGGAAGATGCTGTCGTCGCCCGCCAGCCCGACGATTGTGCCGGGACCCGTATCGGTCGACTGGTTCAACGTATCATTGCCGGCGGTGCCGGTGGCTGAGTAAGCCATGCGTCAATCCCTCCTATGGTCGCGCCAAGTCACGCGCGACGCGCTATGAACGTGTTCAGGTTTTGCTTGCTTGCCCGCCCCCGGGCCCAGCCACGGATGGTTAATGTAAGCGAGCGGGCCATGCCAGGGCAAGCCGCCGGGACGATCGACAGGATCGGCGCTTGTGGCCGCCCTCGCCGCGATATGCGATCAAAAATCTCCATCTTTTCCGGCGCAGGCCCTTCCCTCATAACCGTGTTGCAGATTCGGGTCCTGCCGGGCCCGCCATCCTGGTCACCTGGGGCTGACCAGGACGATCCAGCCTTCATTCCCTGGGAGCACCGATGCCGGCACAGAACGACAACGCGACCACCAGCGAGGACACGTCCCTCAACGTCCCGGTGCTGGACAACGACAATTTCGCCGGCACGCCCGTCGTCACCGGCTTCACCAACGGCGCCCACGGCACGGTCTTCATCGTCGACCTCGGCCCGCCCGGCTTCTCGGCCGACGACTTGCTCTTCTATGTGCCGGCCGCCGATTTCTACGGCACCGATACCTTCACCTACGCGGTGACCGCAGGCGCCGTCACCGAGACCGCCACCGTGAGCATGACGGTCGGCGCGGTTGCCGACATCGTCGACGACGCGGCGACCACCAGCGAGGACACGGCCGTCGACGTCCTGGTGCTGGGCAACGACGATTTCGACGGCACCCCGGCGATCACCGGCGTCGGCAGCGGCGCGCACGGTACGGTCGTCGTGAACGACAACGGCACGCCCGGCAACACCGCCGACGATTTCGTCGTCTACACGCCGGACGGCGATTTTCACGGCACCGACGCCTTCATCTATGTGGTCACCTCGGGCGGCGCGACCGAGACCGCCACCGTGGGCGTGACGATCAGCGCGGTCGCCGACATCGTCGCCGACACGGCGGCCACCGGCGAGGACGTTGCCGTCGACGTCCCGGTGCTGGGCAACGACGCGTTCGCAGGCACGCCGGCGATCACCGCCGTCGGCAGCGGCGCCCACGGCACGGTCGTCGTCGACGACAACGGCACGCCCGGCGACGCCGCCGACGATTTCGTCGTCTATACGCCGGCCGCCGATTTCAACGGCACCGATGCCTTCACCTATACGGTGACGTCGGGCGGCACGACCGAGACCGCGACCGTGAGCGTGACGATCGGCGCGCTCGCCGACATCGTCGCCGACAGCGTGGCGGTCGCGCAGGATTCGGGGCCCACCCCTCTGAACCTCCTGGCGAACGACACGTTCGCCGACCCCGCCCGTGCGATCACCGCGGTCGGCGTGGCCGCCCACGGCACCGTCGTCGTCGACGACAACGGCACACCGGGCAACGCCGCCGACGATTTCGTCGTCTACACCCCGGACGGCGGCTACAGCGGCGCGGACACGTTCACCTACACGGTGACGTCGGGCGGCACGACCGAGACCGCGACCGTCGGCGTCGCCGTCGTGCCCCCGCCGCTGCCGCCGCCCTCCACCACGCCGACCCCCGGCAACGACGACGTCGCCGGCACCGACGGGTCCGACACGGTCGCGGCGCTGTCCGGCGAGGACACGTTGCGCGGGCTTGGCGCCGACGATCTTCTGTACGGCAACCCGGGCCGCGACACGGTGCTCGGCGGCCTCGGCGCGGACACCGTCTGGGGCGGCCACGACAACGACCTGGTGCAGGGCGAGGCGGACGGCGACCTCCTGTTCGGCAATGAAGGCAGCGACACGGTCGACGGCGGCGCCGGCGCCGACACCATCGTGGGCGGGCAGGATTCCGCCGACGGCGCCGATTCGATTCTCACCGGCGCGGGCGCCGACCTGGTCTGGGGCAACGGCGGCGCCGACACGATCGATGCCGACGGCGGCGCCGCCACCGTGATCGGCGGCTTCGGCAGCGACAGCATCGTGACCGGCGATGCGGCCGACATCATCTTCGGCAACCAGGATGGCGACACGATCGGCGCCGGCGACGGCGCCAACCTGGTCTTCGGCGGCTTCGGCGACGACCTGGTCCTCACCGGCACCGGCGGCGACACGATCTGGGGCAACGAGGGCAACGACACCATAGCGGGCGGCACCGGCGCCGATCGCTACGTGTTCCGTCCCGGCTCCGGCAACGACCGGATCCTGGGGTTCGACGCCGCCGAGGGCGATCGCCTCGACCTCACGGGCCAGGCTTTTGCGATCGGCACCGCCGCGGACGGTTCGGCGCTCATCACCCTCTCGGGCGGCGGCACGATCACGCTCGCCGGCGTCGCCCTCGCGAGCCTGTCGCCGACGTTCATCGTGTGACTATGACCCGTCATCCTGAGGCGCTCGGCGCACGTCCCATGCTATAGTGTCCTGTCCGGGCATGTGCCGGTCCTTGATCCCCCTGGGGGTACTCAGATGACCAAGATCAGCAATCCATTATTTGCTGCGATGATTCTTGCCGGCTTCATCGGGGTAACGGGCGCGCATGCCCAGTTCGAGCCGACGGCCGCGGATCGTGCCGCGTGCGACAAGGATGCGTTCAGGCTCTGCACTTCGGCATTGCCGAACAAGGATGCGGTGATGCAATGCCTGCGTGGGAAGAAAGCTCAGCTCAGCCCCCGCTGCCGCGCCCAGTTCGACAAGCGTGGCGGGTAGAGGACACGCTGTCGGAGAGCCGGCGCTCGAGCATGGTCGTCTAGTGCGGCGGATTTGAATTTCCTATCAGTTCGCCGCAACCTCTTGTAGGAAATTCAAATCCATAAGCCGCACTAGCACGCATTGATCTTGCTAGTGCTCCTTTGATTCCGAATTTCGCTCAGAGGATGCCGCGAAGTGATGCGAAATTCGGAATCGGAGCACTAGGCCCCGTCGAGTGCGGCCAAGGACGCGAAGAGCATGTTCAGCCGGTGGACGCGACGATGCTATGCGGTTTTGCTCGTCCTCATCGGCGCAGGCCTCCTCGCCGGCGGCGTCGTTCTCGCGTCCTATGGCGGATCGATCTACTATCTCATCGCAGGCGTGGCGGTGGGATCGAGTGGCGTTCTCATCTGGCGCGGGCACCGGCGTGGCGTGTGGCTCTACGGCGCGACGCTGGTCGGCACGTTGGCGTGGGCGATCTGGGAGGTCGGATTCGATACCTCGGCGCTTGTTACTCGCCTCGTCGCCCCCTTCGTGCTCGGCTTGCCTCTGTTGTTCCATTCGATCCGCGGCGTTGGCGAGCATGCGACAGTCATCCGAAGAGTCCCCGGGTGGCCGGCTTTCGGCGGCGCCCTTGCGATCGCTCTGCTGGCCGGCGCTGGACTTCATGCGATCGGACCGGCCAAGCCGGTTGATCCGCTGTGGCAACGCGGCACGCTGACCAAGGCTCCGGAGCCGCTTGCCCAACCTCTGGCTGCGGTGACACGCAGCGACTGGCTGCACTATGGCAACGATCAAGGCGGTACGCGCTTCAGCCCGCTGACCCAGATCACGACGCGGAACATCGGCCAGCTCGACGTCGCATGGGAGGCGGACACGGGCCCCGCGGAGCCGGGCCCGGCGGGCAGCCTGGAGGTTACGCCGATCAATGTCGGCGATGCCCTCTACCTCTGCAATGGCTACAACGCGGTCATCGCCCTGGACGCCGAGACCGGACGTGAGCGCTGGCGCCACAGCATGACGCGGGAGATCGGGCCTTCGGGAAAGCCGTGCCGAGGCGTGTCCTACTACCGGGCTCCCGCCGCCGCCGGCCTGTGCGCCGAGCGCATCCTGGCGGTCAGCCAAGCGCCCGACCTGTTCGCGCTCGATGCCGCCACCGGGCGCCCCTGCCCCGGCTTCGGCGTCGACGGCCGCGTCCGGCTGCATGACGGTCTCGGCCACGTTCCGTTCGGCCATTACTACGTGAGCTCTGCGCCTCAGATCGTCCGAGGCAAGGCTGTCGTCGGCGGCGCCATCGCGGACGGGCAGTCCTGGGGTGGGCCGTCCGGCGTCATCCGCGCCTATGACGCGGTCACGGGCCGCCTCGCCTGGGCGTTCGATCCCGGCCGCCCGGAGAACGGTGGCGCGCCGCCTCCCGGCGAGACCTATACGCCTTCCTCCCCCAACAGCTGGGCGCCGATCAGTGCGGACGAGGGCCTCGGCCTGGTCTACCTCCCGATGGGCAACGCCACGCCCGACTATTATGGCGGGGACCGCCGGCCGTTCGACGACGATGTCTCCAGCGCGGTGATCGCGCTCGACGCCGAGACCGGGCAGTTGCGCTGGCGCTTCCGGACGGTGCATCACGACATCTGGGACTATGATGTCCCCTCGCAGCCGACCCTCATCGATCTGCCGACGCCGGACGGCATGCGGCGCGCCCTGATCCAGCCGACCAAGCGCGGCGAGATCTTCGTGCTCGATCGTGTGACGGGCGAGCCGATCAAGCCGGTGCGCGAGCTCCCGGTCCCGCAGGGCGGGATCGCGCCCGGCGAACGGTTGTCGCCGACCCAGCCCTTCTCGGTCGACCTGCCGTCGTTCCGCGGGCCGACACTGCGCGAGAGCGACATGTGGGGCATCACCCCGCTCGACCAGATGCTCTGCCGCATCCTGTTCAGGACATCGCGCTATGAGGGCATCTTCACGCCCGTCACGCTCGAGCGGCCATCGATTCTCCATCCCGGCTATGCCGGCGGGGTCAACTGGGGAAGCGTGTCCGTCGACGTCGACCGCGGCTTCATGATCGTGAATTGGATGCGCTTGCCCAACCGCATCGAGCTCATCACCCGGGCCGAGGCGCGCCGGCGCGGCTTCCGCATCTTCGACGGAAATGGGCAAGGCAGCGCGGTGCACCCGATGGAGAACACGCCTTATGCGGCACAAGGCGGCCCGTTCCGATCGCCGCTCGGTATGCCGTGCAGCGCGCCGCCTTGGGGACTGATCACCGCTGTGGATCTCATCAGCGGGGGCGTGATCTGGAGCAAGCCGTTTGGCACGGCGCGCGACAGCGGTCCGTTCGACATTCCGACGCACTTGCCCATCCCCATCGGCGTGCAGAATATCGGCGGCGCGGTGACGACGCGCAGCGGGCTCGTGTTCATCGCCGCGACCGCGGAGCGAACGATCCGTGCCTACGACGTCGCGACCGGACAGGAACTCTGGCAGGCACGACTCCCCGGCGGCGGTCAGGCCACGCCGATGACCTACCGGTCGCCGCGAAGCGGACGCCAATTCGTCGTGATCGCGGCAGGCGGCAAACAGGGGTTCCAGACGAGGCTGAGCACCAGGATCGTGGCCTATGCGCTGCCGCGCTGAGGCGTTGAACGCAACCAAAAGGGCGTGAACCGAATACCGGAGCCGCCCGACAGAGCAACTGCGAAACACGCTAGCCTGGATTTCTCAAACGTGAGCATTTTGGGAGGGCAATCCAGGGCCGCGACGGCGATTTTTCCAGGTGGCGGGCACGTAAGGGATCGTGGCTTGAGCGTTGTGGTTTGAGGTTCGCGGATCGCGAGTCCCCGGTGTTACTTTGAGCCGGGCATGAGGGTGCGGCGACACAGCTCGTTGCCTCGTGGCGCGCAAGCGGAGATCGGCGACAACGCCGGTGCGGCGGCCGGCTCGCCGATCGACGAAGAGCGCGAAGCCAGGCCTACCATTCTGAGTGAGGGATGGGATCGTGAGCATCTTCAGACATACTGCGAGGAGCGCCGCTAGACTCTCTCAAGATCGTTGAGGGCTGCCGCGGCCGGCCGCGGCAATTTTACAATATTGTTTCTCTCTGCCTCCCCTGTATCGTGCTTTGCGTATCGAACGCCATGACCAAGTTCGCGATCATCACGGCCGTACTCTTGCTGGCGCCTCCTGCTGGAGCCCAATCCATCGCCGTGCGCAAGATCGGCCAGTGCCCGGCCGGTTATGCGAGCGGCGCCCATTGGTGTACGCCGATGCCGGGCAGCAAACGTGATGCGATCCCGAAAGGCCAGCGTGGCTGTCCATCAGGATGGATCGTCAGCGGTGGTTATTGCCTGTCGCCGGAGCGGCGCGGGCGCTAAAGGAGTTCGACCCGATGAGTACATCTACGGGATCAGGAACGACGGAGAAGACAATCGGAATGCTGGCGGTCGCGCGTCGGGCGGCAATGGTTGCTGGACGCGATACAGCCACCAGCATGTCAGGCTTAAGCTCGACCAGCTCGGCCGCGAGAATGATGAACCGCTCCATTGCTCAGCTGGATAACCTGGCCGTTCATTCTCCGTCATAACCGCATGAGGCACGTATGAAAACTTGTCCAGACTGCAACGGTGAAGGCGTCATTGAAAAAGGTACGGACGATGAACAGCAATGCCCAACGTGCGGCGGCAGTGGTTTCGTACCTAATGATGACGACGACCATGAAGAAGTAATACGCACTGCAGGTGGGCTTCCACTTTGCCACCCGGTACCGTGCTTGAAACCATCGCACTGGCGAAACCTCAGATGCGAACTGGTGAAACCGTGCTTGAGGCCATGGAACGGGTGTGGGGCGAGCTGGCTGCGGCGCGGTGCGAACTGATGCAGTTGCGCGCGGCTGCCTTGCCACTGCCCTTGAGGACTCTGACGCGGGCTGTACTGGTCAGCGATCATACTTGCCAGCGCCGTGGAAGTTGGGCGGGTCGAAAAACCGCTTCAACCGGGTCAGCAGTGCTGCTGGATCGCGGCACCTCCGCCTGGTAAGCTTAAAGTGTGCAGGGTCAGACACGCGAAAATGGTGTCCATCATGAGTGACAACAAGGAAGCAGAGAAAGCCCAGACCCCGACGCTGCGTGATATTTTTGAGGGGATCAAGGGTCGCCCGCCAAAGACAGATCAAGAGCTGGAGGAGTGGCTCGCCTCTGACGAGGGCAAAGCCGCTGCGATGTTTGAACCCGCGTCTACTTCGCGCTGGGGTGAGGGGCGGTCATAACGGCGTGTTTCCGGCTCCGCTTCTCGGCATCTGATCCTCGCCTTGGTGCTGGTCGCGGCGCGTTGCCACGATGAATGGAAGCAAAGATCAAAGCCGGCGCCAAGCGCGAGGACTTCCTGATCGCAGAAGCGGATGGAGCTTCTCGCAGGAAACGAGTTGCAAGGAAGGCGCGCAAGAAAGTAAAGGCGACTTCGCCCCGGAAAAGGCGCCGGGCGGCTGCCGCTAGCTCCGCTTCGTGAGCGGCCACTCTGTTGACAATCAGGCGTCGGATTACCAGCTCGACTGCGGCAAGGCGAAAGCCTGGTCCTCGCCGCGTCCAAGCGCCCCGCCTCGCGCCGGTGCTGGGCCGCCCGTTTGCGCCCGCGCCGGAGCACGCCCCGTGTCATCGCGCGGCGGCACCGTCCCTGCCCGGTCGGCCGGCGGCTCGGCCGGCACCGTCGCCGCAGCATTCATCAGCACGCCGATCCGCCGCATACCGCTGGGCTGTTGCGCACGCGCCGCCAGCGGCCAGGCCGCCGCGCCGCCGAGCAGCGCGATGAACGCGCGGCGCTTCATTCGATCACCTCGTCGGCCCGCGCGAGCAGGGTCGCCGGCACGTCCAGGCCGAGGGCCTTGGCGGTCTTGAGGTTGATGACCAGCTCATACTTGGTCGCCGCCTGCACCGGCAGGTCTGCGGGGCTTTCACCCTTCAGGATGCGATCGACGTAGGTGGCTGCCTGGCGGTACTGCTCCAGGATGTTCGGACCATAGGAGACCAGCCCGCCGGCGCCGACGAAATGGCGTTCGAAATAGACGGCCGGCAGCTTGTGTCTGGCCACGAGCTTGATGATCAGATCGCGATGGACCGACGCCAAGGCACTGCCGGTCACGATCAGGCCCGCGTCTGGTCCGGGCGCGAATGCACGCATGCCTCGCTCGATCTCGTCGGCATCACGGACGCCGATGGG
Source organism: uncultured Alphaproteobacteria bacterium (assembly GCA_963777755.1). Classification (GTDB taxonomy): domain Bacteria; phylum Pseudomonadota; class Alphaproteobacteria; order Rhizobiales; family Xanthobacteraceae; genus DATFWC01. The sequence continues at coordinate 137,914 of CAVZSC010000027.1, read as the reverse complement.
GCTCAGCTCGACGCCGAGCGACGCCGCTACGGCTTGCATCGCGCCAAACTGAGAAAGTCCGGTGGCAATGGAAGGATCGCGAATGACGGCCACGCGCTTCGATGCCGGGGCGATCTGCTTGAGCAGCTCCAGCCATTTTGCCGCAGTGCCGTATTCGAACGGCGTAAACCCGGTAGCATTCCCGCCCGGTCGCACCAGACTGCTGACGTAGCCGGCGCCGACAGGATCAGGCACGTAGACGAACACGACCGGCACCGTGCGGGTCACCTGCAGCAGCGGCCCAACCGTTGCGCTACCGGTGGCAAGAATGACGTTCGGAGCCAGTGCCACCAGCTCCACAGCATGCTTGCGGATGCGGTCCGGCTCGCCGGCACCCCAGCGGACATCCATTTCGAGATTTCGCCGCTCGATCCAGCCGAGCTGCTGGAGGCCCTGCCGGAATACGGTCAGGCGATCTTGTCCGTCCGGCTGGTCTGCGGCCACGCTCATCAGCACGCCGACGCGCCGCATACGCTCGGGCTGCTGCGCGCGTGCCGCCAGCGGCCATACGGCCGCGCCGCCAAGGATACCGATGAACGAGCGCCGCCTCATCGAGCCTATGCTCTTTCCCCTCCAAGGCGCACAGGGACGCCCGGCAGGCGGTACGGGTTCAAGCGTAGTCCCTAATGATCAGGGTAGCGAGTCTGGCCCGGAATTCGGGCGGCAGGTCTTTGGGCAAGACCTGAATTCTTCTGAATCAGGCGGACGGACGGCGGCAGGTCGTCAAAACCTGTCAAACCGTCCGGTGCGGAGAGGCGCCCGCCGCCGCCGACTTCGTCGTCTACACCCCGAACGGCGGCTACAGCGGCGCCGATACGTTCACCGACACGGTGACGTCGGGCAGCCTGACCGAGACCGCGACCGTCGGCGTCGCCGTCGTGCCCCCGCCGCTGCCGCCGCCCTCCACCACGCCGACCCCCGGCAACGACGACGTCGCCGGCACCGACGGGTCCGACACGGTCGCGGCGCTGTCCGGCGAGGACACGTTGCGCGGGCTTGGCGCCGACGATCTTCTGTACGGCAACCCGGGCCGCGACACGGTGTTCGGCGGCCTCGGCGCGGACACCGTCTGGGGCGGCCGCGACAACGACCTGGTGCAGGGCGAGGCGGACGGCGACCTCCTGTTCGGCAATGAAGGCAGCGACACGGTCGACGGCGGCGCCGGCGCCGACACCATCGTGGGCGGGCAGGATTCCGCCGACGGCGCCGATTTGATTCTCGCCGGCGCGGGCGTCGACCTGGTCTGGGGCAACGGCGGCGCCGACGGGCATCATTCCGCAGCCGATGACGGCGGTGAAGTTCAAGGCGTTCGTCGATTTCGGAATCGAAGAAATTCGCCGCGATCATGGAGCGCGCGAAGATCAAGCTCGAGAACTATTCGCCGAAAGCTGACGTTCGGCGATGACGCGAATGAATTGAGGTGCGCCCAATCCTGAGCCATCGCGTCAAGGATCGACAAAACGAACTATGCCGAATTGACCCGCTCAGAGATTTTGATCCCTTCTAGAAGCCAGGGCGAGTTTCTTAACGAGCCCGTCAGGGATTGGCTGGCTCGGCGAGAAGGTGACGCCAGTCTTGGTAGACTTGAGCCCGGCCGCGGCAATGTCGTCGGCGTGCGACTTGATGGCGGAAGGAGATAGATAGAGGCCGCATTGCTTACTGAACGCTGCATAACCCGCGATGATGGATTGTCCGATCCTGAACCCTGGCATTTTATAGGCGATGACTTCTTCGGCGTCAGGCAGCGCGCGCGCAAGTTGAGCGCGCAATCGAACCAGCAGAGGGCGAAGGTCTTTAGGAGCCTCAGCTATATAGGCGTCGTGATCAGCAAACATGGTCAGAGCAGGCTTCCGCTGGTGTGACATTCAAGGCAAGCGCCCACCATCTCAGTATCAACCAGTTGGATGATTGGATCAAGCTGATCAGGAGAAAGGTCCGAAATGGGTCGAAAGCGGTCGCTGCGGTCAAGCTGATTGAGTCCTGACCCTAGCCCAGGGCCAGCCGGTCAGGTCGCTGAGGAGGCGCAGTTCGCGCCCGAGCTCATGCGCCTCGCCTGACGTGAGCCCAATGGCGCGCAGCCAGCAGGCATCCGGTTGCGAATCGATCTCTTTCGAAGCCCGTGCAAGGGCGCGCCGAAAAAGCCAATGCTTCACGCGGACCAGCATTCATCCAAGCTCCGAGTTCCCGGGTGGGACCGGAGCAGTTTCAGATGGCTTCGCTACGGAATGATTTCAGGAAACCACCAAACGATTACAATTGTAACCTGGTCTCACCGCAGATGGCGCGCGAGGCACTGCGCGATCGCCGCCGAAAGCAGCGGCTTCCTGAGGACTTCCCTGATGCCGGCCGTGTCGACGCGCTCGGTCTCGACGGGCCCCGCAAAACCGGTCATCAGGACGATCGGCAGGTCTGGACGCAGCTGATGCAAGGTCTTCGCCAGCTCGGTGCCGGTCATCTGAGGCATGACTTCATCGGTCAGCACGAGATCGAAGCGCTGGGGATCGGCGCGAAAGGCGGCGAGGGCGGCGGCGCTGTCGTCGAATTCCAACGGGCTCGTAGCCGAGTGTCGCCAGCATTTCCTCGCCGAGCAGAACGAGGTCCTTTTCATCATCGACGAGCAGTACGGTCTGGCCGTTGCCCTGCGGAGCGGGCAGCCGGATCTCCTCGTCGGCGACGTCGCGCTCCTCGGTCTGCGGGAAATAAGCTTCGAATGTCGTGCCGACGCCGACTGCGCTTTCCACGTTGAGGGCACCGCGATGGCCAGTCACGATCCCGTGCACGGCCGGCAACCCAAGCCCGGTGCCGCCGCCCCCCGCCTTGGTGGTGAAGAATGGCTCGAACATCCGTCGCATCGTTGGCGCGTCGATCCCGTGCCCGGTATCCGACACGGCGAGCCGCACATAGCGTCCCGCCGTGAGGCTTCCGTGCGACAGCGACATCTCGAGGGGGCTTTCGAACGTGTCGAGATCGATCTTGATCGTGCCGCGGCCCTCCATCGCTTGGGCTGCATTGGTGCAGAGATTTATGACAACCTGCTGGAGCTGGGCCGGGTCGCCCCGCATCCACACGTCGGTGGCCTTGAGCCCGGTCCGCACGCTCAATGTAGCGGGAAGCGACGCACACAAGAGCTCGATCGCCTCCGAGACGACCGGCTGGACCGCAATCGCCCGGTGCTGAGGCTCCCGGCGGCGACTGAACGTGAGCACCTGGTCGATGACCGCTTGCGCGCGCTGGCCCGCCTTCATGATCTGCTCGATGTGGCGCCGCGTACGGCCCACGCTGGCGTTCGCCGCGAGGGCCATCTCGGCGTGACCCAGGATGGCGCCGAGAATGTTGTTGAATTCATGGGCGATGCCGCCGGCCAGCGTGCCGAGCGCTTCCAGCCGCTGTGCCTGGTGCAGCCGCGCCTCGAGAGCTTGCTCGACGTCGATCCGCTGCTGCAGCGCCCGCGCGTTGGTGCGCAGGCGCAGAAACAGGTATCCCACATACGCCGCGAGCGCGACCGCCGCTACGTAGAGAAGGATGCGGAACAGGTTGGCGTGTGCCACGGCGCGTCCATGGAGCTCGAGATACGCGTTCTGAAGGGCGCGCGTCCGCTCGGCCACCGGCACGGCAAGCAGGCGCGCGACGAGCGCGTCCACCGACGGCAGCATGGCGACGATCAATCGGCCGTGCGCATCGAGGCTGCGGATGGTGCCTTGCCAATCCGCGTCTGCCGGGATCCGAGCGAGGCGATCGAGTGATGCACTTACTTCGCCGCCCACGTCCGGGCGTGGATCGGCCGTGAAGCGGAGCATGGCATTTGTCAGCGTCCCCATCTCGACCGTCACGGCATCCCGGTCGATGCCGCGGCTTGGCCGAACCTGCTGACTTGTGTGGCTGAAGAAGATGAGCGAGTTCTGCAGCAGCGCGTTGCGCGACTTGAACTGCTCGACAAGCGCTTCCTGATCGTCGACCGCCGCCGCCACGCTCGCGACATGCCGCTCGATTGCCGTGCGTTGGTCTCCTCGCGTGCCGTGACTTGCCGTCCGCAGATCGCCAACCGCGCGGCGCAGGGCTTCGGCGGATTGCACGAGCGGATCGTAGTCGCGTCCGAGCCCGGCGCGCGCCTGCAGGACGTCGCGCTGCAGTGCCGCCTCGTTGAGCAGGGCCGCCCGCAGCGCATCGAGCGTGCGCTCGTGGCGGGCCGCATCCGGGCTTGCGCCCTGGATCAACAGCCAGGTCAGCGCGAGCAACAGGCCGGCGGCGATCGGTACCAGCGCGCGCGGCGTCATCGCCCGCCGCGATCCACGTCCGCGAGGGATCGTCCCTGGTATTCGCCGGTCAACGTGTTGAGGAATTGCACGATGCGGGCGAGATCGTCGCGCGGCAGTTCTCGCCCAAGCTGACTGCGCGCCATGATCTCGACAGCTTCGTCGAGCGAGGAGACGGCGCCATTGTGGAAATAGGGCGGCGTGATCGCCACGTTGCGCAGGCTCGGCACGCGAAAGACTTGGGCGTCGTCTTGCGAGCCGGTGATCGCGAGGCGGCCGAGATCGACTTCCCGGCCGTCTCGCCTGGCGAATGGATCGGCGAAAATGCCGAAGCGCTGGAACAGATTGCCGCCGAAGCCCGTTCCCTGATGGCACGCGATGCACCCGTATGACTTGAACAGCCGGAAGCCCTGCTCCTCCGCGGGCGAGATCGCATCGCGCTCGCCGCGCAATCGCTTGTCGAAGCGGGAATTCGGCGTCATCAGGGAGCGTTGGAACGTCGCCAGGGCATCGAGGACGTGGGCGCGCGCGGGATTGCGTCCATACAACGAAACAAAGTCCTTCGCGTAGTCTCGATCGGCGCGCAGCTTCGCCAAGAGCTCTTCCCAGGTCGTGTTCATGATGCGCGGGTTGAGCAGGACGAACTCGTTCTGCTGCTCGAGCGCGCGAAAGTTTCCGCGCCAGTTGAGCCGGAAGTTGATCGCCACGTTGAAAATAGTGGGCGTGTTGAAGTCGAGCGGCCGGCCGTCGGCACCCAGGGCCCGGCTGAGGCCGTCGGCACCGCCTGTCTCGAGCTGGTGACAGGTCGCGCAGGCGAAGACGCCGCCGTAGGACAGCCGCGTGTCGTGAAACAGCCTGCGGCCGAGCGCGACCTTGGCGGTGTCGAAATGCTCAGGCAGCGCGAGCGGCGATACGGGCTCCCCGCCGCCGGGCTCGGCCCACGCGCCGAAGCCGGCCGCCGTGCAGATCAGGATCGCAGCCCAGACTCGCGACATCATGATATGTGCGGTACATCACACTGTAAGGAAGTCAACGGGGAACTGCACCAGCGGTAGCGGCATTTCCGTTGCACGAGTTGTGGGACAGGAGGCGGCCGGTTTTGCGGAGAGACTGACGTGACGCACGTACTCGTGGTCGACGACGACCCGGCCATGCGCGACGTGATCGGCAGCTATCTGGAGGGCGAGGGCTTTCAGGTCAGCGCGGTCGCCGACGGCAAAGCCATGACGCGGATCCTCGCCGAGAAGCCCGTCGACCTCATCATCCTCGACCTGCGGCTATCCGGCGAAGACGGACTTGAGCTGATGCGCGGGCGCGGCGCCGCGGAAGTGCCAGTCATCGTCATCACCGGCCATCGTCGCGGCGAAGCGGACCGTGTCATTGGTCTCGAGCTCGGCGCCGACGACTACGTGACCAAGCCCTTCAGCCTGCGCGAGCTTGCCGCGCGCATCCGCGCCGTGCTGCGGCGGGCGGCGGCGGGCGAGCGGCGATCGCGCGGCAAGGAGCAACGGGCGCGCTATCGCTTCGCCGGCTGGGAGCTTGAGATGCGCGCGCGCCGCCTGAAATCGCCGGACGGGGAGGTGGTGCCGCTGACGGCCGGCGAGTTCAACCTCCTGGCCGCATTTCTCCAGTCGCCCCATCACATCTTGAGCCGCGAGCAGCTCCTCGCCGCGAGCCGTGTCCACGACGAAGAGGTATTCGATCGCAGCATCGACGTGCAGATCCTGCGCCTGCGCCGCAAGCTGGAGGCCAATCCGAGCGAGCCGCAGCTCATCAAGACGGAGCGCGGCGTCGGATATATCCTGGCGGTGCCGGTCGAGATCCTGTGAACGCCTCTCGTCGATTGCGGCAACCGTGCAGCGGCGTCCGTGTAGTCAGCGTTTCCGATCACCAGCGCAATCCGCGAGCCCGGCCTCGTCGCTCGATCCTGCGGCTTGGCAGCGGCCGCGAAAGCCGTCGAACCCAAGATCGTGTGTCTCGCCTAGGCGAGACACACGATAAGGAAGAGCAGGCGCATGTTCATCGTGCCGGTTGCTTGCAACTTATGCATATATCGGACGCGCGGGCAGCCGGTGTGTCGAAGCAATAGGTCCATGAGGTGCACCGCAGCAGCTTCAGGCTCCTGCCCTGAGCGACTGACCTCAAGTTAAAATTCGGTAATAGAGGAGCTCAGGATCGTCGATGCCGCCAAGCGTCCCGCGCGCTTCAGCGGGCGGATCACGCGCTCACGGCGGCTTCGCCGACCAGATCGTCGATCTGGGCGCAGAGGTTCTTGAGCACGAAATATTGCCCGGTCGTCGCCAGGTCCTCGTTGACCTCCTGCGTCCAGCGCTCCAGTGGGAGCTTGATCGCGAACGCCTTGTCGATTGCGAATGCGATGTCGAGGAAGTCGAGGCTGTCACATGATTCTCGGCGCTTGGCCGCGAGGACGATGCCGCTGCTCTGTTGTCTTAGCGCCGGTTACAAATGAAATCCAACTCGACGCTCCTGAAATCAGCATGAAATTCAAGCCCTGGACACTTGCGTCTGTCTCGCACACGGGGCAGCGCGCAGACGGGAGCCTCAGTCATGGAAGCATTGACCGGCCAACCGAGCGTAGCGCCCGCACTTGCCACACCACGGCAAGCAGGGCCTCAGCGGGCGAAGGCGCACATGCACGAGAGCCATGAGACCGCGAGCGACAGAAACAAGCGAGGACCCTCGACATGAAAAAGCTTGGCATCACGGCCGTGGCATCGACCATGCTCCTGTTGACCTCCGTCGAAGCGGCAGGGGAAACCGTGCTGGAGACGGCCGAACAGCCGCCGCCGAATCACCCGTCCGAATTGTCCGGCAGCGACGCCAGCCGTCCGGCGAGACGCCGGCAACGCCCGAAGTCGATCTCTCGTGCGCGGTTGGCGATCCGGTGCCGGATGCCGTCTTCCAACCAATCGCCGATGTGCTCGTTGCGGCGAGGGTCGTCTGATTGGTCCTCCTTGCCGCGCGTCAAGCACTGTACCGGTTCCATTGCCGCGAAAATGCCGCGCGGCTGAAACCGAACCGTAACGCGCTGAAATCGAACGGTAGCGCGGCTCGCAATAATGCAAGCAGAAACACGAAACGCTGGAGTGCACCATGTTCCGAGCCGATGGTCCGACGCGCGCGCGCCCCGCCCCGGTCCCCGTCGTGGACCAAACCCGAAACCGCGGTCGATCCGAGCCCACCTTCGCCGACGCCTTGGGCCAGGCCGCGGCGGAGTATCATGCGGTATCGATCCCACGCCGAGACCACCAGGTCGACTTTGCGGCGAGGCCTGATGCGGCCGCCCCGCCTGCGGATGCTCCGCGTGCCGGGGAAGCGCCTGCGCATCCGGAGCACCGGCCAGAGCGTGAGCCCGCCGACGCGATCAGTGCCGATCGACGCCGGCAAATCGACGCATGGGTCAAGACGCAAGCAACGAACAACACCTGGAATCCGTTCGCCGACGATGCGCACGACAAGGTCGCCGGTGCGCTCAGGGGCGAGAGCGATCTCGGCGGGCTCAACGACGACGAGAAACGCCATCTGGTCGATCGCGCGCTGACCAAGTGGATCACGGTCGGAGAAGGCTATGACAGCGCTGCTCCGAGCGAGCTTGCCGGCGATGTGAAGGGCAACCGTCACCTTGCGGCGATCGTCGCGGAGCGCTGCGCGGAGAAGGCCGCCGACATCGTTGCAAAGAACCGCCAACGGGTGCGCGGCCGCATGCAGCCGGCCGAGACCCTTGCCAATGCGGGCCTGATCGCAATCGGCAAGGAGCTGGGTTCCGAGGCATCCAACAGCTACAAGGCGGCGGTCCGCGAACTCGTGCGGGCGATGTCGCCGGAAGACGCCGCAAACTTCGCCCAGGCGGTTGCCGGCAAAGACCAGAACAACGTCCTGACTGCGCTCAACGAAGGGCCGATGAGCCGCAGCGTTGCGGCATACACATTCGGCGCGTTCGCCACGACCGAGGAGCATAACTACAATCCCAGCGGTGAGCATCCCAAGGGCGAGCTGGTCGAGCCGATGTCCCGCGCCATGGCGCGTGCGACCTATCCGGACGATCCCGAAAAGCAACGGGACATCGAGGAGCGCTTGCGAGGGCTGCTGGCAACGGACGGCGGCCGCAAGCTGCTCGTGCCGCCGGCTCCGGCCTTCGATGACAACATCGGCGCCGAGCGACGGGGCCAGGCGCTTGCGCTCGTTCTCGCCAAACCCGGCATCACCGCGGAGCAGCTCGGCCAGAACGGCACCGATTTCTGGGCCAATGCCCTGATTGCGGAGCCTCTTGCGCGCGAGCCGGCGATGCTTGCCCTGCTATCCGGCGAGGGTGAGAGCGAGCGCCTCTCGGGCGCGAAGCTCGACAACAGCGTCGGGCTTGCGATGCACTTCCTGCCGGACGGTGCATCCGCCCACACGCCGCCGGAGAGTCTCCAGGCGCTGCGCGAGGCGGCCCTCAGGGGCGATCGGTCCTACTACACCAAGGGCGACAACGCTGAAGCGGTTGGCAAGGTAACCAAAGCCATTCGCGAGATCGGCGGCGACAATCCCGAGGTCGCTGCTCTGCCGATCCAATACTCGAGCAATGCGACAGGACCGATCGAGCTGCCACTCTTCAAGGTGAAGGGCAAGGATGGCAGGAGCTGGTTCGTCGACAACGAGGGCGCCAGGTACGAGAGCTTCGGGACCTGGGAGAGAAAGAATTGTCTGCCGCCTGGCAACGTCACGTATCCGAGCGGCGGTGAACTGCGCACTGATGCTGGCGGCCGCGTCGTGCTCAAGACGGGCAACACGCCGAGGACCATCGACACCGGCGGCGAGCAGGTGGCCGAGGTGGTCGATGCGGTGGCGCTCATCGGCGGGCTCGCACTCACTGGCGTGGTCATGATGGGGTCGGGCGGCACGGCGGCCCCCGTACTGCTTGGCGCTGCCACCGGCTGGGAGACGTGGCGCGCCGCCGGCACCCTGAACGAGCGTGACGAGCGCGGGCTTTCGAACACCGATTTCGGCGATCCTGAAGTGTCGGGTGCATGGCTCACCTTGGGACTCGCGGGACTGGGCGCCACCACCTCGGTCGCGCGGGCAGTCGGGCTCGCCCGCGCGGCCTACGCGGCTCGAACAGCCGCACGAGGCGAGGCCGTTGACTCCGCAGCGAAAGCCCCTGCGACACCACCCACTCTGCCGGGATTGGGCGGTCCCCTACGATCACCAGATCCGAACTTCCCGCCGAACCAATCTGTTGCGGAAGCCATGAAATCGTCGGCTATGCAACAGTGGGTAAAGAATGATGAATATATCGATTGTTCGGAAATAGCCGACGGATTGAAAGCAGCAGCAAATGGGAGAGGCGAGATCATAGAGGTAAGGCCAACAAGACGGCTCAATCTGAATGTCTTTGAAAATGGAAAGATGGCGTCAAGTCAGGCCTACCATCAAGTGTTCACCGATGGAAAATACGTTTATGACCCCCGCCTGGCTGCGGAGCCGATTCCGCGCGGCGACTGGGAACGGCACATCCGCAGCATAAATCCGGATGGTGTCGCTATATCGAACGAACCTCGTGGCTTCCCATAGGGGCTGCCGCGTCAGTTCCCTGCCCGCGAAAACGGCCCAATACTGAAACCGAATTGTAACGCGCTGAAATCAAGCGGCAGCGCAGCTCACAATACACGGGTTCCCGTCACGCGTGCGCCGAGCCTCGAAGGACGACGGCCAGGGTCTATCGTCTCGACCTTGCGACCGCCGACGGGAGACGCGAGAGACGGCGGTTATGAACAGCGCGACCGGCTTTGCGGCTTCCGCCGCGGCCTGGGCGGATGAAGTCCGCAGCCTGCCGGTGCTGAAGATTCCGGTTGATGCGCGCCGACGAATGAAGCTTCTTTGAAATCCCCGCGGCGCCGGCAGACGGCGCCGGGAATTGGTCGCGACACGACGGTCCGCGAGGTCAGGAATGCTCGTCTACCGTGCCGCTGCTCTCCTGATGGTCGTCCTCGTCTCTGCCCCGGGCGCGATGGCAGACACGACGGAGATCGTCGGTCCGATGACCATTGTCATGCCGTCGGGCTGGACTCGCCGGGCAGCGGATCCCGTCATGTTCCATATCGCGGAGGCGTCCGCGTCGGGCCAGGATGAAGGGCAGGTCCACGTCAACGCGGTGCACCAACCCGGTGCGACGCAGGCAGCGGTGCACGGTGCCCTGTGGAGCCAGATGCTGCAGCGGGAGGCGAGGCCGAAGCGGCAGAGCAACGGCAGCTTCGGCCGGTTCACGTGGTCGCAGATGGACGTGTCCAATGCCGGCAGGACGATCGAGTACTACCGCCTTTACACGACCAAGGCGGATGCAAGCCACATCGTGGTGCTGTTCGTCGCGAGCTCCGCCACCATGTTCAACAAGCAGCTCGCCGTTGTGGAAGGCGTGCTCGCCAAGGCCAGGTTTGCCGGCGCCAGCGAGACGGCGGCATCGCCCGCGCCGCGGGCGAGCAGCGTCTCCGGGCTTCCCGCCAGGGACATTCCGATCGTCGAGTCGCACGTTCATGTCGAGATCCGCTCCGTCACCTCGACCTCGAACGTGCTCACGGATCACATCCTTTTCTTCCAGAACGGCATCGTCGTGCGGGAAGGTGTCATTACGGCGCCCCGCAGCTGCTACGCCGCGATCCCGGTCGCAGACCTGGGAGCATTGCCCTTCAACTATGGCCGTTGGCAGGAGAACAAGTCCGCACGCGTGGTCTCCATCGCCTGGCAGGAAGGCCCATTGTGGACTTTGCAGCGCGAGGGGGACCGGCTCAGCCTGGGAGGCAAGCGGCTGCTCAAATTGAGACCGCTCGATGGCCTCAGGCTCGACGGCACCTTCGTTCATCGATCCCTGATGGGAACCAACATCGTGCTGGTCCTGCGTCGTGACGGGAGCTTCGAGACCGGCGGTCTCATGGAAGAAATGACGTGTCCGGCGCCCGGCGGACGCCCCACGCTGAGCGGGTCGGGTACTTATGAGGTTCGCAAGTGGACGCTGATCCTGCGCTTCGCGTCCGGCAAGGTGACGCTGCTGCCGATCGCTGTCGACAGTGAGGAGGATCTGCAAGGGGTCGGGAAGTTTTCCCTGCGGAGTTCTTACGACTTCGTGAAGGCACGATAGCGAGCGAAGCCAAGTGCGGCATGGCATCGCCGCTTTGTCGGGGCGCCCCCTTGTGGTCGCCCGAATTCGGCACCCACGTTGCGAATGGTAAGGGGCGACCCTTGTGGTCGCCCGAATACGGCACTGCATCGCGATCGAGGGCAGCGAGCATTCAGCCCACTCACTCCGCCACGATCTCGTGGCGCAAGCGCGCCAACGTTTCGCTCCGCGCTGGAAAGATGAAGGCGAGTGTCGCCGCAATCAGCGAGGGAGTGCGAGACTCCCGGGCTCCGGAGGCGAAATCATGACGACAAATCCGTTCCCCGAGTGGCTGGCGGAGGTGGCGCCGTGATCGTCAACCCCGGCAACATTGGCGCCGAGGCGCAGGCGAACCAGTGGACGTTTTCTCTCACCGCCGAGATGGCCGCCGTCGTGACTGTCGCCGACGTGGAGGCGTGAGTCACGCCCTGTAGGTATCGGCAACGCCCGTGGCGAACATCCCGATAGATATGGCACGGTCGTGCCTGCTGAATCGAGATCGCCGGGACAAGCCTGGCGATGACGAGTCAGAACGAGTCGGACGGTGTCAACCGTCTTCGGATCCGCGAAGTTGAAGTCCGCGGGGCAACGACTGCGGTGCGTCCATCCGATCGGGCGATGACGGAGCTGATGACGAACCGGCGGTGGGACGCGGTTTCCCTTGTCAGCGTGGTTTCCCGTCCTGCGGTTGTTGCACCGTGTTGCCGTCCAAGCGCCGCTCGACTCGCCATGGTGCACAGGCGAAGCGCTCGACCAGGAAGTCCAGGAAGACGCGCACGCGCGGAACGGTCTGCATGCCTGCCGGGAATACTGCCCACGTGGTGCGCTTTTCCGGCTTGTGGGCGTCGGTGAGCAGCGGCACCAGGCGGCCCTCCGCGATGGCGCGGCCGACCAGCAACTCGCCGATGCGGATGATGCCGGTGCCGGCCAGCGCCAATTGAAGCGCGCATTCGGAATTGTCCGTCCTGATCGGGCCGCCCACGTCGACATGTTCGATGCCGCCGGTTGGTATCCTGAATGGCCAGCGCTCGCCGTCGGGGGAGCCTGCGACCACGATGCACCGATGATGCGCGAGGTCGGCCGGCCGCTCGGGGCGCCCGAATCTGTCCAGGTAGCCGTGGCTCGCGCAGATCACCCGCCGGGTGTCCGCGAGCTTGCGCGCCATCAGGCTCGAGTCGCGCTGCGATCCTGTCGATCGGATTGCAACGTCGACCTGATCGGCATGCAGGTCGACGACGCGATCGGTGAGCGACAGGTCGATGCGGATCTCCGGGTAGCGCGCCTGGAAATCGCCGAGCACGGGTGCGAGTTGGTGCAGCCCGAAGGCAAGCCCGGTGTTCACGCGCAAGAGCCCGCGCGGCTGGGCGGAGGATGCGGCGACGCCGCTTTCCAGCGCCTTGAACTCCTCGATCAGCCGGCGGCCGGACTGGAAATAGGTCTCTCCCTCCGGCGTGAGCGCCAGTCGGCGGGTGGTCCGGTTGACGAGACGCACGCCGAGGCGGCGCTCGAGCCGCGTGACCAGCTTCGACACGCCGGACGGCGTCATCCTGAGCTCCTTGGCGGCTGCCGAAAAGGCGCCGCGCTCGATGGCGCAGACGAACACCCGCATCTCCGTGAAGTCGCTCACCGATTGATGCCCCCGCGTCACGAATGATGTGACGATCGAAACCGCAATGAAATCAGTATAGGGCGCGACAAAGGACTGTAAATGCACGGGCACGGGAACGCTCCGCGACAGGAGGGCAGAATGGAAGGAATCCGGCAATCGTCAGGGGCATCATTGCATGGCCGCGCAGCGGTGCTTCTCGCGTGCGCAACAATCGCCGGCGGGGCAATCATCGCCGCGTCCGCCATACGGGCTGCTTCGCTGGTTAAATCGGCCGGGCTGATCGTGGCGGGCGAACCGAGCCGCTGCACTATGCCGCTCGCCGACCTTTCGCTCCGTGCGGGCTCGAATAGCCACATCAGCGACTAGTCTAGAGAATTTCCCGCTGGAATTGACGCAGTGCGTGGCCGCTTGCTCGGTCTGCTCCCTCTCCCCGCTTGCGGGGAGAGGGTTGGGGTGAGGGGCTCTTGCCGCGAATTTGTGCATGTGTCCAGACCCCCTCACCCGGCGCGCGAAAGCGCGCCGACCTCTCCCCGCAAGCGGGGAGAGATGGAGCAAGCGGCGTCGCTGTGCGTCAAATCGAGCGGGAAACCCTCTAGCGATCGAAGCGCGGGGTGGCGCACCGGCCGTGTGCCCGAAGCGGCGTGGCGGCTTTTTTCACGCGGGCGGTCGGCCGGGGAGGAAGCGGGGGAGGGCGGCGCCGGCAGCGACACGATCTGGGGCAACGATCCAAGGCGACGCGGGCGGCTCTACTGGCTTCGCCCGTGCAGGTCCGGATAGTATTGCGAGGATTGCTCCTGGGCGACGCGCGGCGGGGCGGCGGGTTGCGCGTCGCGGAGCTGACGCGATCGCTTCCTGGTTTCTTGCTTCGCCTTGTTCTTCATTCGCCCGGCGCGTTCACGCTCGGCGGCTTGTTTTTCATCGTCGTGCGCTCGTGCGAACGCCGCGAGCTCTGCGGTCGCCGGAGACTTCATGCGACGCGCTTCCGCCCCTTCCTGTTCGGCAATCGCTGCGGCCTTTTCCTGCTCGGCATAGGCGCGGCCTTCGACCTTTCTGTCCAGCCACGCTTGAATGCGCGGCGCGACCTTTCGCGCCTCTTGCTGCGCCGGCACCAACGTGACGGCCGGCTCGACGACGGAAAGCAGAAACGTGGCCGCGCCGCCGACCATGGCGACCGCGGCAATGAGATACGAGAGAAGCACGAGGAGGAGAGGCATGGCGCTCAGGCAACGTGCCCCTCGGTCACTATGTTCCGGATTCGGATCCCAAAAAAGCCGAAGGGCGGCCTTGCGAGCCGCCCTCCGCACGTCGGTGACGCTACTGATACAACTACGCTGCGATCACCGCGACGATCCGCAGGGTGTCCGGTTCCACGATGACGATCTGGTCGCCGACGAGGAAGAAGTGATAGCTGCGCCACGCGGGATGAATCTCCACCACCCGCGACGGAAGCGGCACGAATTTCACGGTCCGCGGCACCACGGTGCCGACAGAGAGCGAGAAGGAGACGCTGGAAACGCGCGGGGCATCGCCCACTCTCATCACCGTCTGGCGGATCTGCGTCCGCTGCTCGGTGCTGAGCTGCGCCTGGGCGCCGCCATCCGCCTTGCCCTGCGTGCTCGACTGCGTGCCGGACTGGCCCGGCTGTGCGCCGGGCTGAGCTCGGCCATCCGCCTGACCAGGCTGACCCTGGTGCGTGCCGGATTGCGTGCCGGACTGGCCCGGTTGTGCGCCGGGCTGAGCCTGCTGCGCTTGCGGTTGGCCGTCGCGCGGAGCCTGTCCGGTGGTTTCCCGCGCCTTCCTGGTATCGTCGGCCTTCGGTGCCTGTCCGGTGGTCTGCGACTTCGCGCCTGGCGCCTTCTTGCCGTCCTCGGCCTTCTTGGCGTCCTCGGCCTTCGGCGCCTGTCCGGTGGTCTGCGCCGCATCCTTGTTTGGGGTCTGAGCCCTCTGCCCAGCCTTCTCGGAGTCGGACTTCATCGGTGCCGACGCCTTCGGTTGCTCGCTGTTCATGGTCTGCGCCGATGCCAGGCCGGCGCCCGCAATGAGCGCGGTAGCTGCGGCGCTAGCCAGCATGATGTTCAGTACGTTCTTTTTCATCGGAAAACTCCTTGGCGTATCCGCGGGGGTGCGGGGTTCTGCCAACAAAGTTGGATCGCTATGAACGAATTAAAGTAGTCACATAACAAGATTGCCAACAAAGCCGGTCATTATGGCAAGTCCCCGTGATGGGAACGGTTCCGCCGCCGGGCCTGCGGCATATGCAACTGCCGCGACAGTTTGATCGTCGTCGATGACGACGGCGGCATCGAATTGACCGGTTCAGTGTCGAATGCCGTTTTGCACGGCGTTAAAGAATGGCCTCGATGCCCTTGCGCCTGATGACGTTGAGCAGCGCCAGTGCGGCACCGGTCGGCGGTTTTGCGCCGCGCTCCAGTTGCGAGACATAGCCGACGGTCATACCGCGATACGCCCGCTCACCTTCGCGTCTTGATGAGGTACCCAGCCTGCCGGTGCGGAAGATTCCGGTTGATGCGCGCCGGCGAATGAAGCTTCCTGGAATCCCCGCGGCGCCGGCAGACGGCGCCGGGAATTGGTCGCGACACGACGTCCGCGAGGTGAGACATGCTCATCGACCGCGCTGCTGCTCTCCTGATGGTCGTCCTCGTCTCTGCCCCGAGCGCGATGGCAGACACGACAGAGATCGTCGGTCCGATGACCATTGTCATGCCGTCGGGCTGGACTCGCCGGGCAGCGGATCCTGTCATGTTCCATATCGCGGAGGCGTCCGCGTCGGGCCAGGATGAGGGGCAGATCCACGTCAATGCGGTGCAACAACCCGGTGCGACGCAGGCAGCGGTGCACGGTGCCCTGTGGAACCAGATGCTGGTGACGTCGGGCGGCATGACCGAGACCGCGACTGTGGGCGGGCAGGATTCCGCCGACGGCGCCGATTCGATTCTCGCCGGTCGCAGGTGGAGCTTGACCGGGGCCGGCTGCACGTGCGCCGGGCCAAGTGCGGGATGCCGAGCGTGCATCCGTTACAGGGTGACGAAATTCGCGGGCGGCTCCAGCGGGAGCAAGGGGCATCCTCGCACGTTTTCATGACCGAGCGGGGCGGTCCGATGGCGCCGAAGGCGTTCCATGCACTGTTCGGCCGTATAGCCGCAGCGCTCCGGGAGTGGTCAGCAGGGCAAGTGTGAATCGGCATCCAACTTGGACCCCTGACTAAACCGCTATAACCCGTTGCCAGTCAAACGATTTTCGAGAAAAAAAGAGGGGTCACGGTTGGACGCCGATCGAAGACGCTCGAAATAAACAATTCCGCTCCTGCTTCAACGATTTGGTGCACAATCGGGGTGGGGTCCAAGTTGGACGCCGATTCACAATGGGCGACGCTTGGTGCCGCGAGCCCCTTGAAAATTCGAAAGCGAAGCTGGCGAGTCCGCTCGCTAGGGCGTACCCAGGAGTGCTCTTCAACGAACACTTGGAGGGCGGCGGAGCGATAGCCTTCGTTTACGGTTGCGCCCTCCGACTCGAAGGCGTCGTCTCCGGATTTGGGGTCGCGAAAAACGAAGAGCCCCGCTGCGGGTCCGCAGTCGCTGGGCGGAGTTGAGAATGTTAGGAGGAAACTGTCTCCGAAGTCGCCGGATCCAGTCGACGTGCAGGTCTATTCGATGAGATGAGGAACAGCCCCCTGACTGAACCGGATGTTACGCTTACCGATTATGGTCTTGCTATTCTGTGTTCCGGGTTTGTCTGGAGCTTATGGACACGTCGTATGCAGTCGGCCCGCCTGCAAAAGCTCTGGGTGGTTTTCTTTGCGTCTATTGCCGTTGCCTCCTTTATCGGCGGAACGGTTCATGGTTTTTATCCTGATGAATCCGCATGGGAATATTACCTGCTCTGGCGATCGACACTTCTCGCGGTTGGGATTACCGCCGCGACAGCCTGGGTTTTAGCCGGGCTACTGATTTGCGGTCCACATAAATTCAAAGCATGGGGTCTGTTTGCTCTTATTAGTTTTGTACTCTATGCAATCATTGTGATTTTTTATTCGCAAAGTTTCACCGTCGTTATATTGAACTACTTGCCGGCGATGATTGCATTATTGGTTGCGGCCATTATTGGTTATAGAAAAAGCCAATCCAACTACTTTGTTTTTATTGCAGCGGGTGTTTTGATAAGTTTCGTTGCGGCTTTTATTCAGCAGCAGGGCATCGCGATTCATCCGGATTATTTTAATCACAATTCTACTTACCATTTGCTACAAGCTCTCGGTCTTTGGGCTCTGTTCATAGGATCTCGGGGATGGTTAATTCTTGAAGGGGCCGCGCAATGAAACTAATACCAAGTTCCATAGATCAGAACCTGTGCGCCCAATCGCGTAGTCCGATCGACATGATTCTCCAGGGCTGATCAGTGAGCCTTGTTCCACGCCTGGCAGCGATGGTCGACGAGATCGTCGTAGGATTTGAAGATTCTGTTTGAGAGCCAGTTGTCGCGCATGAACTGCCAGACGTTTTCGACGGGGTTGAGTTCTGGGGATTTCGGTGGCAAGGCGATGATGGTGATGTTGGGCGGCACGGTGAGGTGCGTCGACATGTGCCAGCCCGTCTGATCGACCAGCAGCACAGCGTGGGCACGAGGGGCGACGATCTTGGCGATCTCGGCGAGATGCAGGTTCCGTCGAAGCTGTATCTGAGGGCCGTAGCCACTTTCCGAATTTCCCGTCAATAGGGGCTTAACTGCTAAATCTACGCGACCGACATCGGCCGCGCCAGCAGGTTTGCGGCGGACGAGACGTGCCAACGCTTCCCTCGTGCGGTCCGGATTCCCTGCTTGTTCAGGGCCGCTGCAATCGCGCCGAGCGAGGTCATGCCCGCGTTTGCTCAGGTCCGCGAGCAGGAGATGGCCAACAGAGGAGACGTGGTCGGGCAAGCCGCCTGGCGCGCTCTAGCGGGGGCAATTGAGCTTTTAAAGCGCAAGGACGCTGCTGGCGGGCGGATGCATTAGCCGCGCCCGCGCATGCCTCAGGAAGGCCCGCATGACCAAGCTTTTGAGCAGGCCGGAACACCCCATGGCGGGGACAACCTTGGCTCCCCGGCGAAGCCGTTGGTAGGGCGGCAGAGAGCCGATCTATCTCATTTGGTGGATGTGCCGACGCTGCCGTCGGTCGACACTACCGGGAATCCCGCGGTCATAGGCGCCGGGTACCCCCCAGTACGCCCCCGCCGGCGCCCCGTATCCTGGGTACCCGAAGTATCTCGGGGACCCAGGGGGCGGCACTACATTGCCGGCGGGCCCGAGTTCGGGATTGTAGGATTGCGCCAAGGCAGGCGCCGCGATCGCTAGCGCCACTGTCGTGATCAGCATCATTTTCACCGCATTGACTCCGAGTAGTGCGTTCTACGCATTTCGAGTATTCGCGTATCCATCTCGTCGCGAGACCTCGACCCAAGCGTTCTCAACCGGGATTCCCCGGATGAACCCCAAACCTGAGGTGCAAAGTAGCGGTTTTCGGGGCTGCCTGGTAGAGGCGGCCCCGATAGTGGCTGGTGGCGTGCCATCCGGTCCTGGAGCAGCATCTTTGGCTCCGAACTCTCTATTATTCCTCGGCACCTAGGGGCCACGCGAGGCAAGGCTAGGCATGGCAGGCCACCGCTAAGCGTCGCACCGCGAGGCTGCGCTTGGCGTCAGGAACGAGAACGTCCCGGTCCGCGAAGAATTTCCCGTCCATAAAGCCTGCAGTCGTAGCTACTCCGCGCGCGCCTTCACACGGGCCAGCAGATTTGCGACCGACGAGACGTGCCATCGCTTGCCTCGTGGACCATTGGTGCCGTTTAGCGTGGTCGTCACGGGTGACCCTCCTGGCGGTTGTTCGTCCCGCCCGAACTAACGTTTTTAGGGCGGGTTGGTTGGATTTGTCATTCCGAGGATAGCCATGATGCCGCAGGAGGAAGCCCGGCACGGACCGCCAGAGGCCAATAGAGGAATATAACCCTGGTTGCCCGGGAGCGGGATACAACCCACATCGACCTCATGCGGCACCGTGATCGGCGGCTTCGGCGATGACCGCATTGGCGCCGGCGATGCGGCCGACATCATCTTCGGCATCCAGGATGGCGACACGATCGGCGCCGGCGATGGCGCCAACCTGATCTTCGACGGCTTCGGCGACGACCGTGTTCCTTCACGGCTCCGGCAACGACCGGATCGTGGGGTTCAACGCCGCCGCGCGCGATCGCCTCGACCTCGCCGGCCAGACTTTTGCGATCGGCGCCGCTGCGGACCGTTCGGTGCTTATCACCCTCTCGCGCGGCGGCACGATCACGCTCGTTGGCGTCGCGCCCGCGAGCCTGTCGCCGACGTTCATCGCGTGATCGGCCCGTTGAGCTGCGCGCGAGGTCGTGCACGGGCTCTGGCATTGGGGCCCGCGCTGACCCGACGCTTCAGCCCGCTCCGCGATAGTGTCCACTTCTGAAGCTCGTTGCAGTCCATCGCAGACTGACTTTCCTCAAGGACTTAGCAGTCGAGATCGGCTCTTGAGTGATGAAACGAATTTCTGATTCACAACACTAGCAGGGCTTCGCGATTCTGCTCTATCCTTCTCCTGGCGCGCGATTGCCGCGTTTCGGGCCCGCTGGGGCCTCTAGTCAGTAAGGTGCAATTTTGGGCAGCCCAGCCAGAGGCGGCTACGACGACGGGTATGCCCGCTCTGAGTGCTTTTGGGGCCGGCGTCCGGGCTCTCTTGTCCAACGACTCCTTGCTGAAAGGCCTGATGTATCTGACCTCACTGTGCTTGACCTCGGATGCGGCGAAGGGAAGAACGCGTTCGCATTCGCAGAGGCTGGAGCCGAGGTCGTTGCCGTTGACTGTTCGCATCTGGCATTGCGCAATGGCCAACGTGCATTTCCATGCGCTCGGATCCGCTGGGTACAGGCTGACGCGAGAACGTATATTCACTCCTGCGACTCCTTCGACATTATTATTATGTACGGCCTATTGCACTGCCTGCCCTCGCCAGCTGACATGCAGCAGCTTGTTGCGGCCGCTCTTGGAAGGACGCGCTCGGCTGGACATCACATTGTCGTCACGTTCAATGACGGCCCACACGACCTGCGGGCTCACCCAGGCTTCACGCCGACGCTTGCACCGCATCAATTCTTTCTACGTCAGTACGAGAGTGCACATGTGATTTTCGAATCGAACTCTGTGCTCCACGAGTCTCATCCCAACAACAACATTCGCCATTTCCACAGCGTAACCCGGCTTATCGCGAGGAAGGACAAATGATATGCCCCATCGACTTGAAGCGACTTTATCGCGAGAGGAGAGTAATCCCGTTCGTCGGGGCCGGGGCGTCGATGTCAGTAACCTGGGAAGGCGGAAAGCGTCGTGGTCCCTCGTGGGGTGAAATGGTTAACGAAGCGGCCAGATTGCTTGGCGCAGACCCTGATCTCTTACGCGTACGAGGTACCGACTTACAGGTGCTAGAATACTTCGCAATAAAGAAGGGCGGGCTAGCCCAACTGACCAACTGGCTTTCCGTTCAGTTCGCATCCGCAACTGACGATGACATCGTTGCCTCGCTGATCCACGCTGAACTGGTGAAGCTCGAGCTCTGCGGTGTCTACTACACAACGAACTATGACGACTTCATTGAGCGGGCACTTTCCAAGGTTGGAAGAAAAGCTTATATCACATCATCCGAGCACAACATTAGCCACGATCGCTCTTTTGTAGAAGTTGTCAAATTCCACGGAGATTTTAATACACCGGACAGAATGGTACTGTCAGAATCGCAGTACATGAATCGTATGCGTCTTGAAAGTCCCATGGACTTCAAATTGCGAGCGGATATACTTGGGAGAGCCGTTCTCTTCATTGGCTACAGCTTCAGGGATCCGAATGTAGATTACATCTTCCACGTCGTTAACTCGTTGTTCAAAGCCCTACCAGACTCCTCCTCCGGTCGCCGGGCGTACATCATTTTGCCCGCTCCTTCGGAATTTGAGCGTCGACTGTTTCAGAACCGCAATATAGACGTGATCCCGGTGGACCCCATGAATATCTCCTATGGTGTCGCGGCCGTCTTGGACGAGATGAGGAGCTGAATGATGGCTCCAATACGCGTGATCTACTGCTCCTGGAGTCCCTTCAAGAAGGAGGAATGGAACGCGGCCAAGGAAAGCATTGAGTTGCGTTCAGACGGAACAAAGCTGGGCCAGTTGTTCGATCTAGAATTCCGCAACGTTCACACCAGCGAACCGCTTCTCTGCGATCTGGAGAAGATGGTCCGCTCTAAGGTAGAATCCGCCTATCGCAGCGTGAAGGTTCCGTGCATCGTTGAGCACGCGGGGCTTATCTTGGATGGTTATGAGAGCAGCTCCTTTCCCGGCGGCCTAACACAACCTATGTGGGACGCTCTCGGGGCAGAGCGTTTCGTTGCAAGCTGTTCCGCATTGACCACTCAGGCAACGGCTCGCGCCGTCATTGGATACTGTGATGGAATGAATCTATACACCTTCATTGGGGAGACGCATGGGACGCTCTCGCCAAATCCCAAAGGCCAGCGAGAATTCTACTGGGACACGATCTTCTGTCCTGATGGTCTAGGAGGAAGAACATATGCAGAGATCGTCGGTAACGACAAAAGCGGTCTCATCGAAAAATTGACGATATCGCAATCAATAAAAGCGCTTAAGGCGTTTATGCGTAAGCCTCCGGTGAAGGCCGCCTTGTCGGGGTAACGGCGCGGCGCAAAGTCATATGACTAATCCTAGGGATAGTCATATGACGAATGAGCGGGTCGAAGTGATCACGTCGGTTCAGAGGCGACGTCGCTGGCGGCGGGCCGAGAAGGAAAGGATCGTCGCCGCTTCGCTTGAACCTGGAGCGATTGCGTCGGAGGTGGCGCGGGCCGCCGGGGTCCATACGAGCCAACTGTATCGCTGGCGACGTGATCTGTGTGAGCGCACCGGAGGCGCGCCGGCGTTTGCCGCCGTGACGGTTGCGCCGCCGGCGTTGCCGCCCATGGCTGGTGCGGGAACGATGGAGATCGAGTTCGCACACGGCACGCGGCTGCGGATCATCGGATCGGTGGACGCCGCGCTCCTATCGGCAGCGATTCGAGGCTTGGCCGGGGAGCGGTGATGATCCCGCTCCAGGCCGATGTGCGGGTGTGGCTGGCGACGGGTCACACCGACATGCGCAAGGGCTTCGACGGCTTGGCGCTGCTGGTGCAGGAGAAGCTTCGGCATGATCCGCACTGCGGCCATCTGTTCGTGTTCCGCGGGCGGCGTGGCGGCCTGATCAAGGTGCTGTGGCACGATGGCCAGGGCATGTGCCTTTACGCCAAGCGGCTGGAGCGCGGCCGCTTCATCTGGCCGTCTCCGGCGGACGGGACGGTGACAATCACACCGGCGCAGCTGGGATATTTGCTGGAAGGGATCGACTGGCGCATGCCGCAGCGGACGTGGCGGCCGCAGGCAGCGGGCTGAGTTGTTGCTTGCGACATTGTGAATCAGCGCGCGATTTGGGCTCGCAACATTGGCGATTTGTGCTGCAATCGCGTTGTGCCGCCCACTGCTGATTCTCTCCCCGACGATGTCGCGACGCTCAAGGCGATGGTGATCGCCACGCAGCTCGCGTGTCTGGAAGCGGAGGCCAAGGCGCGCAATGCCGAGGCTGAGGTGCGCGCCCGCGAGCTCCTGATCGAGCAGATGAAGTACACGATTGCCAAGCTCCGGCACGAACGGTTCGGCCAATCCTCGGAACGCGGCGCCGTGCTCGAGCAGCTGGAGCTCTCGCTCGCCGACATGGAGGAGGATGCCGCGGAGGCGGAAGCCAAGGCGCGGCTGGCGGCCGCTGCGGCGGCAGCCGCCAAGGTCAACGTGCAGGCGTTCGAGCGACGCAAGCCGGCGCGCCGGCCGCTGCCTGAGCACCTGCCGCGCGAGCGTGTGGTCTATCCGGCGCCCTCGGCCTGCCCATGCTGCGGCGGCGTTCTGCACAAGCTGGGCGAGGACGTGACCGAGACGCTGGAGCTGATCCCGCGCCAGTGGAAGGTGATCCAGCACGTGCGCGAGAAGTTCTCGTGCCGATCCTGCGAAGCGATCACTCAGCCGCCGGCGCCGTCGCACCCGATCGCGCGCGGGCGCGCCGGGCCGCAGCTCTTGGCCCACATCCTGTTCGCCAAGTACGGCCTGCATCTACCGCTCAACCGCCAGAGCGCCGTCTATGCCCGCGAAGGCGTCGATCTCGACGTCTCGACGCTTGCCGATTGGGTCGGCGCGGCCGCCGCGACGCTGATGCCGCTGGTCGAGGCGATCCGGGCGCACGTCTTCGCGGCCGAGCGCATCCACGCCGACGACACCACCGTGCCGGTACTCGCCAAGGGCCAGACCCGCATCGGGCGCCTATGGACCTATGTACGCGACGATCGCCCCTTCGGAGGGTGCGATCCGCCGGCGGCGATCTTCTTCTACTCTCCTGATCGCCGCGCCAAACATCCGGAACAGCATCTGACGAGCTATGCCGGGTTGATGCAGGCGGACGCCTATGCCGGGTTCAACCGGCTCTACGATGCCCGTCGCCGACCTGGCCCGATCATCGAAGCGGCATGCTGGGCGCATGCACGGCGCAAATTCTTCGATCTGGCGCGGCTCGACAAGGCGCCGATCGCCGTCGCGGCGGTCGAGCGTTTCGATGCCCTGTTCGCGATCGAGCGCGAGATCAACGGCCTGCCAGCGCAGGAGCGCCTGCGCGTGCGCTCCGAGCGCAGCCGGCCACTGGCGGTCGTCTTGGAGGCTTGGCTGCGCGAGCAACGCGCCAGAGTCTCCGGCCAGAGCAAGATCGCTCAGGCGATCGCCTACAGTCTCACCCGCTGGGCGGCGCTTACGCGCTTCCTCGACGACGGCCGGCTGTGCATGTCCAACAATGCCGCCGAGCGCGAGATCCGCCCCGTCGCCATGGGCCGCAAGAACTGGACTTTCGCCGGCTCTGATGCGGGCGGCCACCGTGCTGCCGCGATCTACACGTTGATCCAGACCGCCAGGCTCAACGACGTCGACCCGCAGGCCTGGCTCGCCGATGTCCTCGCGCGCCTGCAGGATCATTCCGCCAAGCGGATCGACGAGTTCCTCCCCTGGAACTGGAAGCACGAGCGCCAGCAACAGGCTGCCGCCTAACCGCGCCGATCACGTCAATCACGCGCCGTCAACGACCCTCTCCGCGGCCTTCACCGGAGGCGTACGTTTATGCAGCATCGTCTTGCGTACGAGCCCGCGCTTTTCCCCGTTCTCTAGCCATGTGTGTCTTGCGGGCGCCGCCCGTTACCGCACTCGCTACCTCCTCCAGAGTTCGTCTGAACGCGTCGATCCCGAATGAATTGTAGATGTAGATTTGCGCTCGCCTACCTAAACTCGGAATTTCGGATTCAACAGGTGCATCGTAGATTTCTAGGAACCGGCGATAGGTGAAGGAAAGCGAACCAGCCTCCTCACGAGCGCGATACATCTCATAGGCCACATCAGGAGGTGTCTGGACGAATACCAAGCTAACACGTCCACCGAACTTACCGGTCAGCTCCTCAAACGTTGTTAAATGCCGGATTCCATCCACTATACACCTTGCCTGGCCGCTTTCTTTGGCTTTTTGCGCGACAAAGGCCGCCAATTTGGCGGGTCCTCCGTCAGTACGTATGAAATCAAGAGCCCTCATTTGAAATTCCCTGCGGCCGATCTCAGCGATTGGGGGAGCGGTCATCAGTTCCTCCAACAGGCGCCCGGAGTTAATCAAAGGCCACGACAATTTCTGGCTAAGATAACTTGCTGTTTCGGTCTTACCCGAGCCAATGCGTCCCGTGACGACCAGCACCGAGTCGCTTGCGAGCTTCGCAAGGTTCAGGAGCCGAAAACCAGACCTTGCAAAAGGAGTTGAGGGGTAAAATTTTCTAAGGCAGAGCTGTGACCAGTATTCGAACTCCGAAATGTCGACGCGATCCTTAGTAAGGTCAATCCATCCCACGCCCTTTATAGACGATTCGCCCTTTTGCAGACGCCTAACCTGATCCCAATTGGAGAGCCATGCGCGATATATTACGGCGAGATGCCGGCGGCCAACTTCGGACGAGTTGTCATTAAGCACTCCCAGTAATTCCAAAGGAGCGTTTTGAAACAAGCGAATTGCTTCTCTTGTCCGGCCCTTGAGCTGCGCGCGAGGCGTGTTCGCTCGACTGTGGTCCACCGGGTGTGGCAGCCGGAGCTCTTCTGTCAGTTCGCGGCGGGCACATGCTGAGAGCCCTTTATCGTCAATTGATAACATATCGGCGTCGGCCGCGCTTACATGTCCTCCGAGGCCGATGCATCGAGACCCACGCAAAAATTCCGCCGCTCGACTCAGATAGGAACGTCGAAAGAACAGAAGGCGCTGACCGCACTGGACTAAGACGTATGTGATGAACTGCTTAGCGTCATTCCGTTCCTCGGCTTCGGAGCGCGGTATGTACGACGTGCTCTCGTCTCGTAGAAGACGTGCAAGGATTGGACGCGGATCGGTATCTATCCCTTGAAACGTGAGAACATCGCCAAAATAGCTATCCCCCACACAAAGCACCTCCTCCTTCGGCGTTCGCAACACTCGACGCTCGGCGACATATTCTATTGTGTCTGTCGTTTGTGCTCCGACAACGTGACGCGATGATGTATCGGAGGAGCTGAGTTTGGAACGCAAGGTGAAGCGGCCCCTCATTGTTCTGACGAATTTTGACCGCTCCGCGCGGGCCAGGATGTCAGTGCTAAGACGCGCTTGCATGGACTTCTCGGGTGTACGACTTAGTCGGTGATCCCCGAAAAGGCCCTTATCGATACCTCGCTCCACGATCTCACGAGCCCTCAGGGGCGCGATAGCTTCAACCAAAACCGTTTCCGCCACGCGAAGATATGTCTGCCGATCACGTTCGCCGTGTTCGTCAGAAGGAGTTTCTTCCGGAAGTGTTTGTTTTCTGTGATCCGCCATCACACCTGCGCCGCTTGACGCCAATGCTCCGCCGTCCGCATTTGCTCAGCAGGATCAAAGAGTGGCGACCCCACCAACGTATCAGGCTCAAGACGCACGCGAAACTCATTCGTGTCAATGGCCGCCGGAACTGGTTCAACTTGATGAATCTTTGGGAGTTTTTGCCTGGGATACCCTCCCAAAGAGCAAGCTTCGCGGCTGCACGTTAGACCGGCTCGCGCTTATTTCTCTTCTGCTTAGGTGGGATCTCGCTCTTCAGCCTCTTCGCCTCGGCCGCAATCACGAACGCCCGGTAGATGAATGTTTCCACAATGTTCATGATCGTATCGAGCTGCTGCGTGCTCGGCTTCCATCCACGGTGTGCGGCGGCGTTGCCAGCGTTGGTGAGAATATCCAGGTGCTCGCGCTCGGCTTTCCCGATGTGGCCGTTCTCTTGGAGAGCATCGAGCTTCTCCTTGAATGTGAGGGCGGAATCTATTCCGAGCAATTCGGAAGACCGGTCGAACACCGTTCGAGCCCCGATTGCAGCGAGGACGCGGGCATCTACATCGAGCGTCTCATATGTCTCATTGAGCAGGGCCGCCAAATTGGGCTCGATTTCATATGGTAGCCAAGTGGGACGAGTTCGTTTCGATGCAGCAGGATAGTGGGTGACCTTTTCATTATAGCTCATGGACGGTTCGCCACCCGGACCCTCGTCGTAATCATAATCATAGTCCTCCGAGAAAATCTCGATCTGCTGGAAAAAGACGGCCTTGCACCCGGCGCACTGCAGGATACGGGAGGTTGTGTCGGTCCAAATGCCATGTTCCTGATCGTGGTGCTCAACCCGTTTGTGGAAGCCCACAACGTCGGCGTATCGGTTTGAGCCGCAGGTCGGACAGTGGCCCTGTACCTGTTTCGCTTGAGGGACGGTCTCGTCGTTCATCCAGTTCCTCACCGATGGGCGAGCAGATCGTTCATCGCCGAAAACGACCTTGCGGTCAAACATGAGAGGGCTTGGTTTTCACGGGACCCCGAGACCCATGGGAGGACGTGCCCCCGAGAAGATCCGGGTTCGTGCGGGGACGCCCGAGAGAAAGCCCAATGCGACTGCAGAAGAGAAGCGGATCGCAGACGATGATTAGGCGACCGCTCCCCCGCTACTTCCCCTTCTCGCCCAACCCCGCACGTCTCATCGCCTCGGCGAGCGCGCCGCCGCCCTGGCTCCCGCGTTGCGCCGCCGCCTTCCCGCCCGCTTGCCCCCGCGACGGAGCACGCCCGGCGTCACTCCGCGGCGCCACCGTCCCCGCGCGGTCCGCGCGCGGCCCGGCCTCGTCGTCGAGGCGCAGGGTCAGGGAGATGCGCTTGCGCGGGATGTCGACGTCGAGCACCTTCACCCGCACGATGTCGCCGGGCTTGACCACGTCGCGCGGGTCCTTGACGAAGGTCTTCGACATCGCCGAGACGTGCACGAGGCCGTCCTGGTGCACGCCGATGTCGACGAACGCGCCGAACGCGGCCACGTTGGTCACCACGCCCTCCAGCACCATGCCGGGCTTGAGGTCGGCGAGCGTCTCGACGCCCTCGGCGAACGTGGCGGTCTTGAAGGCCGGGCGCGGGTCGCGGCCGGGCTTCTCCAGCTCGCGCAGGATGTCGGTCACGGTCGGCAGGCCGAAGGTCGTCGTCGACGAAGTCCTTCGGCGTGAGCGCGCGCAGCGCCGTGGCGTTGCCGATCAGCGCCCTTGATGTCGGTCTTCGCCGCCTGGATGATGCGCCGCACCACCGGGTAGGCCTCCGGGTGCACGCTGGAGGCGTCGAGCGGGTCGTCGCCGCCGGGATGCGCAGGAAGCCGGCGCACTGCTCGAACGCCTTCGGCCCGAGCCGCGCCACCTCCTTCAGCGCCTTGCGCGCGCCGGAACGGGCCGTTGGCGTCGCGGTGCAGCACGATGTTCTGCGCGAGGCCCGGCCCGATGCCGGAGACCCGGGTGAGCAGCGGCGCCGAGGCGGTGTTGACGTCGACCCCGACCGCGTTCACGCAGTCCTCGACCACCGCGTCGAGCGAGCGCGACAGCTTGTGCTCGGCCGAGGTCGTGCTGGTACTGGCCGACGCCGATCGACTTCGGGTCGATCTTCACCAGCTCGGCGAGCGGGATCCTGCAGCCGCCGCGCGATCGACACCGCGCCGCGCAGCGACGACGTCGAGCCCGGGCAGCTCCTCCGAGGCGTAGGCGGACGCCGAGTAGACCGACGCGCCCGCCTCGGACACCACGACCTTGGTCAGCGTCAGGTCCGGCAGGAGCCGGACGAGCTCCGCGGCGAGCTTGTCGGTCTCGCGCGAGGCGGTGCCGTTGCCGATCGCGATCAGCTCGACCTTGTGCTGCTTCGCCAGCGTGCCCAGGATCGCGAGCGACTCGTCCCACTGCCGTTGCGGCACGTGCGGGTAGATGACCGTCGGTCGCGACCACCTTGCCGGTGGCGTCGACCACCGCGACCTTCACGCCGGTGCGGAAGCCGGGGTCGAGGCCCATCGTGGCGCGGGCGCCGGCCGGCGCGGCGAGCAGCAGGTCGCGCAGGTTGGCGGCGAACACCCGCACCGCCTCGTCCTCGGCCGCCTGCCACAGCCGCATCCGCAGGTCGATGCCGAGATGCGGCTAGGATCCTGGTGCGCCAGGCCCAGCGGACGGTGTCGACCAGCCACTGGTCGGCGGGACGGCCGCGGTCGGCGATGCCGAAGCGGTGCGCGATCTTGCGCTCGTAGTCGCCCGGGCCGGCTTCTGGCGCGGCCGGGCCAGCCGCCGGCGCGGCCGCCTCGTCCGGCTCGATGGCGACGTTCGAGGATCTCCTCCTTCTCGCCGCGGAACATGCGCCAGGATGCGGTGCGAGGGCAGCTTGGTGAACGGCTCGGCGAAGTCGAAGTAGTCGGCGAACTTGGCGCCGGCTGTCTTCTTGCCGTCGCCGGACCTTGGACGACGAGGCGGCCGCTTCGCCCACATCTCGCTCGCGCAGCGCCCCGATCAGGTCGGCGTCCTCGGCGAAGCGCTCGACCAGGATCGCGCGGGCGCCGTCCAGCGCGGCGGCCGCGTCGGCGACGCCCTTTTCGGCGTCGACGAAGCGTCGCGCCGCGGCCGCCGGGTCGTGCTCCGGGTCGCACCAGCAGCGCGTCGGCGAGCGGCTCCAGCCCGGCCTCGCGGGCGATCTGCGCCTTGGTGCGGCGCTTCGGCTTGTACGGCAGGTAGATGTCCTCCAGCCGGGCCTTGGTGTCGGCGGCCATGATCTGGCCTCGAGCGCGTCGTCGAGCTTGCCCTGCGTCGCGGATCGACTCGAGGATCGCCGTCGCGCCGCTCCTCCAGCTCGCGCAGGTAGCGCAGCCGCTCCTCGAGGGTGCGCAGCTGCGCGTCGTCGAGCGCGCCCGGTCACCTCCTTGCGGTAGCGGGCGATGAACGGCACCGTCGCGCCGCCGTCGAGCAGCTCCACGGCGGCGGCAACCTGCTCGGCGCGCACGCCGAGCTCCTCGGCGATCCGCTGGTCGATCGATGTCGTCACGCGTGCACCTCGTGTAATCGCCCGTAGGGGCGACCCTCATGCTCGTCATGGCCGCGCTTGTCGCGGCCATCTCGATAAGGATGGCAAGACCATGCCACTGGAGCCGGGATCGCCGGGACAATCCTCGATTTCAGAATGACCGGAACGGCCTCGAGTGGGCTTCCCGCTCGCTCTGAGTTGTCATGCGCGGGCGAGCCGCTTAAGGCGGCGAGGGTTGACCCGCGCATCCCGCTTAGTATGGCACGGCTGTGCTCTGCTTATCGAGATGGCCGGGACAACCCTCGCCGCTTATGGCGGCTCGCCCGGCCATGACGAAGTTGATGCTGTTCGACCGGAAATACCTCTAAGATGCAAACTGCGATCCTCCAACCGGTGGCGGCTGATGCGGTATTTGAAGCGGCGCGAGCTCATGTGGCTTCTCGGCGGCGCGGCGGTGGCGTCCTCGGTGTCCTGGCCGCGCGCGGCGCGCGCCGAGCAGGTCGCCCGGGTCCGGCACATCGGCATCCTGGTGGGAACGGCCGACGACGCGCAAGGTCGAGGGCTCGCTGCGGTGTTCAGCAGTGGCCTTCAGCGGCGCGGATGGTTTGACGGTCGAAACGTCCAGCTCGAATACCGCTGGGCAAGTGGCCAGGCCGACCTGGTCCGCAAATATGCGGCGGAGCTCGTTTCGATCCAGCCCGACGTGATCATGTGCACCAGCACGCCGACTTTGATCGCGCTGCGCAACGAGACGAGGACCGTGCCAATCGTATTCGTCATGGTGAGCGATCCCGTCGGGCTGGGCCAGGTTGCCAGTATGGCGCGGCCGGGCGGCAACGTGACCGGGTTCATGCCGTTCGAGCCGTCTCTGGGCGGCAAATGGGTCGGGTTGCTCAAGGAGATCGACCCGCGCGTGACGCGTGTCGTGCTCGTTTTCAATCCCGATACCGCGGCGAATGCGCCGGCTTTCGTGCAACACGCGGATGCCGCCGGCTCGGCGTTGCACGTTTCAGTGATATCCGCGCCTGTCCGCACCGATCCTGAAATCGAACGCGCCATCGCGGATTTCGCGCAGCCGCCGGGCGGGGGGCGTCGTCGTCCTGTCCGATCCCTACACCTTCGCCCGTCGCCAGCCCATCGTGGCGGCAACCATGCGACACCATCTTCCGGTGATCGCGCCGTTCCGCGACTTCATCGCCGCCGCTCGAAGTCCCGCCAGCGCTGCTCGGGCGCGCCGACGAGGTGGTCGAGTGACGTGATTTGCGTAGGCGCGACCCTACATATCGCGACTTACAGCCTCGGCAAGCCCTCGCATCAGATTCGGCGTCGACCATGTGGCGGTGCCTGTTCCGGCGAAGTCGCGATCCGCCGTCCAGACATCCGCCTCGACGCTCCAGGCCAGCGCCAGCACATGGGCATCTCTGATCGACCCGTTGCGGCTCGAGACGGCGTCTCTGAGCGCAACCTCGCTCCGCGACAGAACGGATGCCAGCGCGGCGACGGGCACGACCGTCATTTCCGCGATCAATGCATCGACGATACCCAGGAGCTCTGGACGCTTCAAACCGAGCTCGATGCGCCGGCGCGCTTCGTGCACGACGCGATCCGTGGTGACGAGCCGCGCCGCGCGCGCCGCCGCCAGAACTGCGCCGGAGCTTCTGCCGCGGGCAGCGGCCACCAGCACAGCCGCGTCGATCACGAGAGTTGACGACGGCGCTTTCATGCGTCAGGAGCGCTCGGCCATGAGCGCGCGTACCGCCTCGACCGACCAATCAACGGGATCGACCTCGCCGAAGGGAGCAAGTGCCCCATCATCCGCGACCGGGTCGCGTCCTGCCGCGAGCGCCTCGGCCCTGGCCAACACGGCAGCCAGGCGGTCGGGATCGGCAGCCTTGAGCGGCACCAGCAGCCCGACCGTCCGGTCGCCCGATTTCACCGGGGTCGGCCCCGGCAACGCGCCGATCGTTTCCCCGGATATCTTCTGCAAGTCGCGGATGCTGAGATGGCCCATACCCATTTACATACATCCGCATGTAACGGGAAGCAAGCGCTTCGCTTGCCCCGATTTAGCGGAAACGCGGCGATGCCTCCGCCCACCCGGATTGCTTGGCCCAAGAGCGCTTGCGGCGCGGCCGGCCGGCCGCATTCGTGCCGACAAGGGACTTCAATCGACCGTCTCGTCCGCGAGCGCGAGCAGCCGGTCGGGGACCGCAAGTCCAAGGGTCCTCGCGGTCTTGAGGTTGAGGATCAGCTCGAACTTGGTCGAGCGCATCACCGGCAGGTCGCCCGGTTTCTCGCCCTTGAGAATCCGGCCCACATAGATGCCGGCCTGGCGATAGGCATCGACCTGGCTGGGGCCGTAGCTCATCAGGCCGCCGGACAGGACGGCCTCGCGCCACAGGTAGCTCGTCGGCAGGCGATGGCGCGCCGCCAGCGCGACGATCTGATTCCGCTTGGAGTTCATGAACGCGCCGGAACCGAGGAGAAGCGCGCTGGCGCCGCGCTCGACGAACGTCGTGAAGGCGGTCTCGATGTCGCCGTCATCGTCCGCCTCCAGGGTGATGAGTTGCTGCCCGAGCGCAAGGGCGGCGGCCCGCGCGTCGTTTCGTTCCAGCTCGGTATTGAAGGTGTTCGGATGGACCAGCATCGCAATGGTCTTCGAACCGGGCACCATCTCGCGCAACAGCTCGAGCCGCTTCGTCCCCAGCACGTCGTTGAAAAAATTGATCCCGGTGACGTTGCCGCCCGGCCGGTTCAGGCTCGCGACGAGACCGTCCCTGACCGGATCATTGCCGGTCGCGAAGACGATCGGGACCGTGGCCGTCACCGTCTTGGCCGCGAGCGCCGCATTGAAGTTTCCCACGATCACGGCCACCGGTCGGCGGATCAGCTCCTCGATCAGAGCCGGCAGTCGATCGAGCTGACCCTCCGCGGCGCGGAATTCGGTCGTGACGTTCTGGCCCTCGACGAACCCGGTGTCCCTCAGCCCCTGGTGAAATGCGGTCACGAAGTGCGGCGTCTCGGCAAACGACGTGCTGCGGACGAACCCGATCACCGGCATCGCCTGCTGTTGCGCGCGCGCCGCGAGCGGCCACGCCGCCGCGCCGCCGAGAAGCGTGATGAATGCGCGCCGTCTCATTCTGCTCTTCCCGGAAACCTGCCGGCGAGTTGAAGCGTAACGCCGAGCGTTCCGTGCCGCCAGTCTGCGATGGGCGTGCCGGCACGTCCTTGGGCGAGACCTGAATTTTTCTGAATCAGGCCGGCGGCGCGTCCACCGCATTCCTGAAAATCGGGAAGAAAGTTCGGCCCAGCCACTCCGGCGGTGTCTCAGCTCGATTGCGACAGCCACGGCGTGGCCAGCGGCTTGCCTTTTTCCACGACATACATGGCGAGCACCTTCGTCGTCTGGTCCCCGATCTTTACTTCGTGCACCGAACCCGGCGGAACGTGCCAGGATTGACCGGGATGGATCGGCTTGTCCGGCCGCCCCTGCTCCAGCACCGTGAGGCTGCCTTCCAGCAAATAGGCGGCATCGAAGCCTGGGTGCGTGTGCAGGCCGGAATTCACCTGCGGGGCCATCTCGACAAGCATCACAACGGTCTCATAGCCGCTGTCCGGCACGTCGAATTTTTCCAGAATTGTTCGCGTGATTGGTTCCGGCATGACGTGCCTCCCTGGCCCAGCGCCTCGCAAGCTTATCGACAAGCATCACCCTACGCCATGGCAAAAGGTCCGAGAGGCGATTTGTGCGATCGACATGGGCAGGATCTTCGAGGCCGCATTGAAGGTGCGTCTTGATGCCGTCAATCCCTCACGACACGAATTCCTGAAAATCGGAAAAAAAGTTGGACGCGGGGTATTGACAATATTCCCAAACTAGTTCTTTACTCCCATCCATCCCGGCTCACCGAGGGCGTCCTCCGGAGACACACGAAGGCGGAGCGGGGAGCGGCAGCGACGATCGGTTCATCATCGGTCGCAGCCGCCGCGGTGGAGCGCCGCGAGGGCGCGCGCCCCTACGTCACTGGGGCGCGGGGACACCCTCGCAAGGTGTTCCGGCGTGTCCCTTCCCGCCTCGCAAACGGGAGGGGGACAAACACGCCACGGGTGCGGCGTTCCGCACCAGCGCCCTCGCGGCGCTCCGCTCCCTCAGGATTATCCTGAGGGCCTTATCCTGAGGTGCTCGAGCGCGCAGCGGTCGAGCCTCGAAGGACGCGAAGCCCGGCTCGAAACGGATGCGCCGCAAATCGGCCGAACGTCCGCCGGGAAGGGCGGAGCGTTGGCTGTATGACATCGTGAATATGAGTAGCGATCACTCGCGCCCGTCAGCCTGAGGCGCTCGGCGCACGTCACCCTGAGGCGCTCCGCGCACTCTTCGTGCGCGGAGCCTCGAAGGGCGTGCACCGAGCCTCGTCCTTCGAGAGCCTCAGGAGCCGACGGCCCGTCACCCTGAGGTGCTCGGTGCACTCTTCGTGCACCGAGCCTCGAAGGGCGGGCCGCTCATCCTTCGAGGCTCGGCGCGCGCAGTGCTGATGTTGAGATTTGCCGAGAACGCGCCGAGCACCTCAGGATGACGGTGGCTTGGCAGTACGGCGTCTCCCTCAATCGACCTTGCGGTACACCAGCAGCGTCTTGAAGGCGCCGACGAAGCTCACCTCGCCGGTGCGCTCGAGTTCGGCCGCCACGCCTTCAGCCTTGTCGTGGGCGAACGAGCCGGTGAAGATCAGGAGGTGCCCGCCATGCCGCGTGCGCGAGAGCAGGAGGCGGGTGAGCGCGAGGTCGTCGACGCCGCCGTATTCGGGCGTGGTGGTGGTCTCCCAGATGAACTCGCCGAGATGGAACAGCGCCACGATGTCGAGGTCGGGCAGCAGCGCCGGGTTGGTGAGATAGATATCGCTGAAATAGCACAGGTACGATTTCGCGATCTGCGGCCGCTCGGTGACCAGCTTGATGAAGGCGTCGTATTCCTCGGGCGAGGCGGTGATGCCGAACACGCGGTTGCCCGAGCCGTTGGCGGCCTGGCGCAGGCCGACGATGTGATGCTTGCCGGTGCCGAAATGATAGATGGTCTTGTCCTCGAGGCCTTTGGCCTCGAGCCAGTCGTTGAAATGGATGTCGCAGGGACACTGCGCCTCGTCGAGGTCCCACTTGGCATCCCAGAAATTCATCCGCATGTTGGTTCCCTTCAGACTCGTCATGCCCGCAGCCCGGCGACCGCGAGTCCCGCGGGCGCTGACGGCGGCAGGATCTCGACGTGGCGGCGGTGCACGGCCCCGAGCGCGGCGGCGCGGCCGGTCGAGACCAGGATGGTGCGCGGCAGCTCGTGGACGAGCACGCGATAGAGCTCGCGCCCGTCCTCGTCGTCGAGCGTGGTCACCGCCTCGTCCATGAGCAGCACGTCCGGCCGCACGATCAGCGCGCGGGCGAACGCGACGCGCTGCTGGTCGCCGCCGGAGAGCACCATCGGCCACTCCGCCTCCTCGGCGAGCCGCTCCGAAAGATGCGCGAGGCCGACCGCCGCGATGGCCGCGCGCACGGTCGCGTCCGGCACCTCCTCAGCGGGGACCGGATAGGTGAGCGCCGATTTCAGCGTGCCGAGCGGAAAATACGGCCGCTGCGGCAGGGCGAGGACACGCGCACCCTGCGGCAGGCGGACGGCGCCGTCGCCGAACGGCCACAGGCCGGCGAGGGTGCGGAACAAGGTCGACTTGCCGGAGCCGGACGCGCCGCTCACCAGGAGATGCTCCCCGGGCGCGAGGCGCATCGACGGCAGCGCGGCGATCGGCTCGCCCGAGGGCAGCTGCACGGTCACGTCCTGCCAGGCGAGATCGGCACCGGCGGCCGCGACCTCGATGTTGGCGCGCGGATGGCGCCGCGCATCGACCAGGTCCATCGCCGCCACGAACTGGGCGAGGCGGTCCATGACGGCCTTCCACTCGGCGATCTTGGCGTAGACGTTGATGCAGAAGGCGAACGCCCCTTCCACCCGCTGGATCGCGAGATGCGCCTGCATCAGGGTGCCGAGCGGGATCGCGCCGGAGAGATAAGCGGGGCTCACCACCAGGATGGGGAACACGGTGGAGACGTGGCCGTAGCCGGCGACGAAGGCGGTGAGCCGCGTCTGGCGCGCGACCAGGCCGGTCCAGTTGCGCACCAGCGCGGCGAAGCGGTGCTTGAGCTCGGCGCGCTCGACCGGCTCGCCGCCCATCAGCGCCACCGGTTCGGCCTGGTCGGTGACGCGCGCGATGGCGAAGCGGAAATCGGATTCGTAGCGCTGCTGGTTGAAGTTGAACCGGATCAGCGGCCACCCGATCAGGTGCGCCACCACGGTGCCGACGCCCGCATAGGCGAGCGCCGCGACGATCAGGTAGCCGGGAAATGCGAAATCGTAGCCGAACAGCGGCACCGGCGTGGTGGCGGAGAGGCCCCACAGGATGTAGGCGAACGAGAACAGCGCGACGAAGGCGTTGAGGAGCCCGGTGCCGAGCTCGTGGGTGCGCTGCACGAACAGCAGCGTGTCGTTGGCGATGCGCAGGTGGATGTTGTCGACCGTGGTGTCGACGAAGCGGACCCGGTAGTGGCGGCCTTCCGCCATCCAGCGGGCGACGTAGCGCTCGGTCAGGAAGCGGCGCCAGCGGATCAGGAGGTTCTGGCCGAAATAGTACTGCGACATGCCGACCAGGATCGCGCCCAGGGTGATGAAGCCGAACACGATCAGCTCGGACTGGAACGCGGCCCAGTTGCGCGCCTCCAGCGCGTTGAAGAAGCGGGCGTTCCAGTGGATCACGGTGACGGCGACGAACACGTAGCCGAGTTCGCCGCAGATCACCCCGGCCAGCAGCGCGCGCGCCTGCCAGCGCTCCTCGGAGCGGAAATAGGGCAGGGCGAGCGCACCGAAGGTGCGCAGCCCGATGATGACCCGGTTCATGACGTCCCCCAACTGGACACCGCTTGTCACATTATAGACATGGAACGGGCGAGTGTTTTAGCCCCCGGGCGACCCCATATCGGAGGGCATGCCTGACGTCCTTAACGAGGTGAGCCCATGAGCTTCTTTCCCGCCAAGGATCCGGCCGCCGGCGACGCGCCGGCGTGCGACGCCATCGATCTCGTCATCGTGCCGCGCACCCAAGACGTGGGCGGCTTCACGGTCCGGCGCGCGCTGCCGCACGCCAAGCGCCGCATGGTCGGCCCGTTCATCTTCTTCGACCACATGGGGCCGGCCGAGTTCCGCTCGGGTCAGGGCATCGACGTGCGCCCGCACCCGCATATCGGGCTCGCCACCGTCACCTACCTGTTCGACGGCGAGATCATGCACCGCGACAGCCTCGGCACCGAGGCGCCGATCCGGCCGGGCGAGCTCAACTGGATGTCGGCGGGCCGCGGCATCGTCCATTCCGAGCGTACAGCGGCGTCCCATCGCGTGGCAGGCGAGCGGCTGCATGGCCTGCAGTGCTGGGTTGCGCTGCCGCACGACGGCGAGGAGGGAGAGCCGGGCTTCGTCCATTACGATGCGGCCGTGCTGCCGGTGGTGAGCGGCGAGGGCAAGACGGTCCGCGTCGTCGCGGGCGAGCTGTTCGGGGCGCGCGCACCGGTGAAGACCCTGTGGGACAGCGTGTTCGCCGAGGCGAAGCTTGCGGCGGGGACGAGCCTGCCGATAGATGCCACTTATGAGGAACGGGCGCTTTACGTCGCCGCAGGGGAGATCGATGTCCAGGGCGACCGTTTCGCCGCGTCCCGCCTGATCGTGTTCCGTCCCGGGGACCGGATCACGGTGACGGCGGTCACGGAGGCCCACGTCATCATCGTCGGCGGCGCCGCCATGGACGGGCCGCGCTACATCTGGTGGAACTTCGTCTCCTCGCGCAAGGAGCGCATCGAAGACGCCAAGGCCGACTGGAAGGCCGGCCGGTTCACCATGGTAAGCGGAGATGCCGAGTTCATTCCTTTGCCGGAGGGATAGGTCGCTTCGACCATCATGAACAAACCCGGCCCAAGCCGCGACAAATCGGGGGTGGTTTTCGCCACGATCCGCGCTAACCAGGGCAGAAGGCCCCATTTGCGCCGGGACTTCTATCTGGTGTAATCCTTGGGGCTGGGTGCGACATCCATTGAACCGGCCCTTCCGGCCGGGCGACAGTAGCCGTACCCTGGTGCCTGTACGCTCGAATGGGAGGGAGGCCGTGTCCGTGTCTTCAAGAACGCCACTGCTCGACGGGGTTGCGACCCCGGACGATCTGCGTCGGCTTCCCGAGAATCAGCTGCGCCAGCTCGCCGACGAGCTGCGCCAGGAGACGATTTCGGCCGTTTCGGTCACCGGCGGCCACCTCGGCGCCGGGCTCGGCGTGGTCGAGCTGACCGTCGCGCTGCACTACGTGTTCGACACGCCGCGCGACCGCCTCATCTGGGACGTCGGCCATCAGGCCTATCCGCACAAGATCCTCACCGGCCGGCGCGACCGCATCCGCACGCTGCGCATGGGCGGCGGGCTGTCCGGCTTCACCAAGCGCGCCGAGAGCGAATACGATCCGTTCGGCGCGGCCCATTCGTCGACCTCGATCTCCGCCGGCCTCGGCATGGCGGTCGCGCGCGACCTCGACGGCAAGACCAACAACGTCATCGCGGTGATCGGCGACGGCGCGATGTCCGCCGGCATGGCCTACGAGGCGATGAACAACGCCGGCGCGATGGACAGCCGGCTGATCGTCGTCCTCAACGACAACGACATGTCGATCGCGCCGCCGGTCGGCGCCATGTCGGCCTACCTGGCGCGCCTGATCTCCGGCCGCACCTATCGGGCGGTGCGCAACGTCGGCAAGCAGGTCGCCAAGATCCTGCCGGGCTATTTCGAGGCGCGCGTGCTGCGGCTCGAGGAATTCGCCCGCAGCTTCGTCACCGGCGGCACGCTGTTCGAGGAGCTCGGCTTCTTCTATATCGGGCCGATCGACGGCCACAACATCGACCACCTGCTGCCCGTGCTGAAGAACGTGCGCGACGCCACCGCCGGGCCGATCCTGCTGCACGTCGTCACCCAGAAGGGCAAGGGCTATGCGCCGGCCGAGGCCTCGGCCGACAAGTATCACGGCGTCGTCAAGTTCGACGTGGCGACCGGCGCCCAGGCGAAGGCCAAGTCGAACGCCCCGGCCTACACCAAGGTGTTCGGCCAGAGCCTGATCAAGGAAGCCAAGAAGGACGACAAGATCGTCGCCATCACGGCGGCGATGCCGTCGGGCACCGGGATCGACCTGTTCGGCGCCGCGTTCCCCGAGCGCACCTTCGACGTCGGCATCGCCGAGCAGCACGGCGTGACGTTCGCGGCCGGCCTGGCGACCGAAGGCTACAAGCCGTTCGTCGCGATCTATTCCACCTTCCTGCAGCGCGCCTACGACCAGGTGGTGCACGACGTC
This sequence comes from uncultured Alphaproteobacteria bacterium, assembly GCA_963777755.1. Classification (GTDB taxonomy): domain Bacteria; phylum Pseudomonadota; class Alphaproteobacteria; order Rhizobiales; family Xanthobacteraceae; genus DATFWC01. Next base: position 98,938 of record CAVZSC010000027.1, on the reverse strand, counting down.
GCCATCCAGCGGCTGCCGGTGCGCTTCGTGCTCGACCGCGCCGGCCTGGTGGGCGCCGACGGCCCGACTCATGCGGGCGCGTTCGACGTCGCCTATCTCGGCTGCCTGCCCGGCTTCGTGCTGATGGCGGCGGCCGACGAGGCCGAGCTGGTGCACATGGTGGCGACGCAGGCTGCGATCGACGATCGGCCCTCCGCGCTGCGCTACCCGCGCGGCGACGGCGTCGGCGTCGACATGCCGGAGGAGGGTAAGCCGCTCGAGATCGGCAAAGGCCGCATCGTGCGCGAGGGCACCTCGGTGGCGCTCCTGTCGTTCGGCACGCGCCTCGGCGAGTGCCTCAAGGCGGCCGAGGAACTCGCCACGTTCGGCCTCTCCGCCACGGTGGCCGACGCCCGCTTCGCCAAGCCGCTCGACACCGACCTGGTGCTGCGCCTGGCGCGCGAGCACGAGGTGCTGATCACCGTCGAGGAAGGCGCGATCGGCGGCTTCGGGTCGTACGTCATGCAGACGCTCGCCGAGCAGGGCGCGCTCGACCGCGGGCTCAAGGTGCGCTCCATGGTGCTGCCGGACATCTTCATCGATCAGGACACGCCGGCCGCCATGTACGCCAAGGCCGCGCTCGACGCCAAAGGCATCACCGCCAAGGTGTTCGAGACGCTCGGCAAGGAGCTGTCGGTCGCGCGGCCGAAGCTCGCCTGAACGACGCTCCAGACTTTGAGGCAACGGGATGAGCCGGGCCAATGGCCCGGCTTGTTCTTTGCGCGCTAGCGCTTTGACTTGCTCTTGCGCTTCGCCGACTTCTTCTTCGGGACCTTCTTGCCCTTGCGGCGCGCCTCCGACAGGCCGATGGCGATCGCCTGCTTGCGGCTCTTCACCTTCTTCTTGCTGCGACCGCTTCTGAGCGTGCCCTTCTTGCGCTTGCGCATCGCGCCCTCCACATCCTTTGATGCGCTCCTGGAATATTTTCGTGCCATGAAGGAACCTTCGTTGATGACCGGTGTGGTATAGGGAAACGATCGGCTGTGGCGGATGTTCCAAAGATGCGCGCCGACCGTCTGCTCGTCGAACGCGGGTTGTTTGCAAGCCGCGCCGGGGCGCAGGCGGCGATTGCCGCCGGCCTGGTGACGGCGGACGGCAACCGCGTGCAGCGCGCCTCGCAGGAGATCGCCGCCGATGCGGTGCTGCGCGCCGCGGCCGCGCATCCGTTCGTGTCGCGCGGCGGCGTGAAGCTCGCCGCCGCGCTCGATCATTTCGGCTTCGATCCGAAGGATCGCGTCTGTCTCGACGTCGGCGCGTCGACCGGCGGCTTCACCGAGGCGCTGCTCAGGCGCGGCGCACGGCGCGTCTATGCGGTCGACGTTGGGCGCGATCAGCTGCACGCGAGCCTGCGCGGCAGGTCGGAGGTGGTTTCGCTGGAGGAAACCGATGTCCGCAGCCTCGACGCGGCGCGGTTCTCCGAACCGCCGAGCCTCATCGTGATCGACGTGAGCTTCATCTCGCTCAAGCTGGTGTTGCCGCATGCGCTACGCCTCGCGCGTGTGCCCGCTCACGCCATCGCGCTGATCAAGCCGCAGTTCGAGGCCGGCCGCGCGCATGTGAAGAAGGGCATCGTGCGCGACCCGCAGGTTCATGCCCGTGTGTGCGACAAGATCGAGGAGCTCACACGCTCGCTCGGATGGACGGTCGCCGGTATCATCCCGTCGCCGATCGCCGGCGGCGAGGGAAATCGGGAATTCCTGATCGGGGCGGAGTTGCGGTGATTCCTACTACAGGAAGGAGCGTGCCGCCTCTTCGAATCCCAGTCGTCGCGTGTCGCGAGCGCTGTGCAAGACGCGGGTAATTGCGATCGTTGTCTCGGTCACACGAAAATATATGTTGTACCTTCCATGGACCGCTAAGCGCAGGCCAGGACGAATCGTGTCGCGCGGTGCACCTCCAAAGCCAGTCCGCGCGATGCGTTCAAGATGCGAGTTAAGGCCTGCAATGAATTGGCGAGCGCTATCTGGTCCACCGACTTCGGCAATATAGTCGTTGATCTCGTCGATGTCCCGTTGCGCGCGATCGCCGACGATCAGGATTTTGCTTTTGATCGAAGTTCTCCGCGCCTAACGATGTCGGCTGTGAGTTCGTCAGCGTTGGCATAGTAGTGAACCCGACCGGCCGCAATGTCGGCGTCGCCCTCATCGATCAGTTGCCGGAGATGCTCGAGATCCTCTCCGGTTTCTTCACTTGCAGCTGCCATGAAGTCTGTGATGGCGGTCCGCACGGCCTCCTCGACAGACGCGAAATGTCCAGCAGCCACCTGCGCTTCAAGCCACTTGAGCTGCTCGGGGGTAAGGGTGATGGTCATGGACACTACTATATAACATTGTCTTCGGAAATGTCATGAAGACATGCGGATCGGCATTGCGTGACCGAGCACCTGACCATCTCCCACCTCGGCCATCGCGGCGACGGCGTCGCCGAGACGCCGGCCGGGCCGGTGTTCGTGCCGTATGCGCTGCCCGGCGAGACCGTCGAGGTGGAGGCAGTTCAGGGTCATCCCGACCGGCGCCGCCTGCTGCGGGTCGAGCGCGCGAGCGCAGAGCGGATCGCCCCGATCTGCCCGCATTTCGGCCGTTGCGGCGGCTGCGCCGTGCAGCATTGGGACTGGCAGCGCTATCGCGCCTGGAAGCGGGACCTTGTGGTGAGCGCGCTGGCGCAGGCGGGTGTCACGACCGACGTCAATGATCTGATCGATGCGCATGGCGAAGGGCGCCGGCGCGCCGTGTTCCATGCGCGCCGCGGCACGCGCGACATCCTCGTGGTCGGCTTCACGGGCCTGCGCTCGCACGACGTCGTGCCGATCGACCGCTGTCCGATCTTCGCGCCCGGCCTCGGTGGCGCGATCGAAGCCGCGTGGGCGATCGCCGAGGCGCTGAAGTCGACGGCTAAGCCGCTCGACATCCAGGCAACCGCCAGCGACGGCGGCCTCGACGTGGACGTGCGCGGCTCGGGCCCGCTGCCGCCGGCCGCTCTCGTCGCGCTGGCGCAGCTTGCCGAGACCCACAGGCTGGCGCGCCTCACCCGCCATGGCGAGCTTGTTGCCCAGCGCGCGCAGCCGGCGATCGCGATCGGCCGTGCTACCGTGGTGCTGCCGCCCGGCGCGTTCCTGCAGGCGACGCAAGAGGGCGAGGCGGTGCTCGCCCGCCTGGTGGCCGCGCACGTCGGAGGCGCGCGCCACATTGCCGATCTGTTCTGCGGCGTCGGTCCGTTCGCGCTGCGGCTCGCCGAGCGGGCGCGCGTCGCGGCGATCGACAACGACGAGGCGGCGATTGCGGCACTCCGGCGCGCCGCGCCATCGCCGGGCCTCAAGCCGATCGCCGCCACGGCGCGCGACCTGTTTCGCCGGCCGCTCGCCGCAGCCGAGCTCGCCGCATATCAGGCGGTGGTGTTCGATCCGCCGCGCCAGGGCGCACAGATGCAGGCACGCGAGCTTTCGGCCGGCAAGGTGCCGGTGGTCGTCGCCGTCTCGTGCAATCCCGCGACCTTTGCGCGTGATGCGCAGATCCTCGTGGCCGGCGGCTATCGGCTGGAACGCGTCACGCCGGTCGACCAGTTCCGCTACTCCAGCCACGTGGAGCTGGTCGCGGTCCTGCGGCGCTAGCGCTCGCCGCCGCCCCAGCGCTGCTGCCACATGCGCTCGCCGATGGTGCAGGAGATGCGCGGCGCGTCGGCGGCGGCCGGCACCACGCGCGCCTCAGGCGTGCGCCCGGCGATCTCCAGCACCAGCTTGGTGCGGGTCGCCTCGCGGAACTTGTCGCGCGCCCGGATCGGCACCACGAAGGCGCCCGGTCCGCCGACCACGCAATCCTCGTAGTAGACGTCGAGATCGGGGATATCCATGGTGGACGGATTGGGCCGCTTGAGCATGATCGGCAGGCCGTTGATGGTGATTCCCTTGGCGATCACCTCGTCGCGCACCACGGTGACCAGCGGCCCCTGGTTGTTGGTGCCGTCGCCCGACACGTCGATCACCCGCCTGATCCCGCGATAGCCGCTCTCCTCGAACAGCGGGGCGGAGAACGACAGCGCGCCGGATATCGACGTGCGGTAGGAGCGTCGCTGGGGCGCGCGGCTGATCTCGGCGGCGACCGCTTCGGCGGAGGCGTGGCCGTCGATCAGCCGCCACGGCACCACGATCTTCTGGTCGATGATGCCGGCCCATTCGACGTAGGTCACGCCGATCCGGCCATGCATGCCCTGTTTGAGCGCGTTGAGGAACTCGGTCGAGGTGAGGGCGTCGACGTAGCCGTCGCGCTGCAGCGCGAGTTCGTCGGGATCCATCGAATAGGAGATGTCGACTGCGAGCACGAGCTCGACGTCGACGTCGAGCAAGCCGGCCGTGCGGCTACCGGGCAGGTCCGCCAGGCGCGGCGTGGTCGGAGCGGCGAAGCCGGCGCTCAAGGCCGCAAGGCCCGTCAATGCCAACGCGACCGGTGCAACAACCCACGCGCCACGCCACTCCATACCGTCCTCCCATCGTCCCCGCGCGCATGTTGGCACGTCGGCGCGCCGATTCAAAGTGGATGTCGCCGGTATGGGAAATCACATCCGCAGGGCGGCTTCGGCGCGCACGTGCGGCAGGCGAAGCGCGTTCGCCACCGCCTTGTGGGTGATCTGCCCATCATGGACATTGAGGCCGGTGCGGAAATGCGGGTCCTCGGCGAGCGCGCGGCGCAGGCCCTTGTCGGCAAGCGCCAGCACGAACGGCAACGTGACGTTGTTGAGCGCGAAGGTCGAGGTGCGGGCGACCGCGCCCGGCATGTTGGTGACGCAATAATGCACCACGTCGTCGACCACATAGGTCGGCTCGGAATGGGTGGTCGGCCGCGAGGTCTCGGCGCAGCCGCCCTGGTCGATGGCGATGTCGACGATCACCGAGCCCGGCTTCATCGCCCGCACGGTCTCGGCGCTGATGATCTTCGGCGCGGCGGCGCCCGGGATCAGCACCGCGGCGATGAGGAGGTCGCTGCGGCGGCACAGGGTCTCGACCACGTCGCGGGTGGAGAAGGCGGTGCGCACGCGCGGGCCGAACTGGCCGGCGATGCGACGCAACGCCTCCGGATTGCGGTCCAGCACGGTCACGCTCGCGCCCATGCCGAGCGCGATCAGCGTCGCATTGCTGCCCGACACGCCGGCGCCGAGCACCAGCACGTCGGCCGGCGGCACGCCGGGCACGCCGCCCATGAGGATGCCGCGCCCGCCGTTGGTCTTCTCCAGGAAATAGGCGCCGACCTGCGGCGCCATGCGGCCGGCGACCTCCGACATCGGGGTGAGCAGCGGCAGCGTGCCGTGCGGGCTCGTCACCGTCTCGTAGGCGATCGCCGTCACGCCCGAGGCGATCAGGTCCTGGGTCTGCGCCGGATCGGGCGCGAGATGCAGATAGGTGAACAGGATCTGCTCACGCCGCAGCTTCTTGCGCTCGGGCGCGAGTGGCTCCTTGACCTTGACGATGAGTTCGGCGCTCGCGAACACCGCGTCGGCGCCGGCGACGATGTCGGCGCCGGCCGCCTGATAGTCGGCGTCGCTCAAGCCCGCGCCGACGCCTGCCGCGGTCTCCACCATGACGCGATGGCCGCTCGCCGTGAGCTCACGCACCGCCGACGGGACGAGGCCGACGCGGTACTCGTTGTCCTTGATCTCCTTGGGGACGCCGATCAGCATGGCTGTGACTCGCTTGGCAGGCGAAATCGTTGGTCAGGGCTCGCGCATCCTACAATATATGTATGCGAGGGCGTCAGGCTCGCGTCGCATGGGAGCGTCGAGACCGCGGCGCGCTCCCAGCCGTCGCGTCATGCCGCAGCAGGCGCAGGATCGTCTCGCGCACGATGCGCAACGCCGGCTCGTCGGCCTTGTCGCGCCGCTGCGCGATTGCGGTTTCGCGGATCAGCGGCGGGCGCAGCGGGCGCACCAGAATTCCCGGCGGCGGCACCTCGGGCGGCGCCAACTCGGGCGGCACGATCGACATGCCGAGGCCGGCGGTAACCACGCTGCGCAACGCTTCCGGATTGCCCAGCTCCATGGCCGGTTTCGCCTCGATCCCAGCGGCCTGCAGCCACTCGCGGATCATGCGGTCCATCCGGCTGCGGCCATCCAGGATCAGCGTCCGGCGCCCGATCTCCTCGGGCGTGACCTCGGCGGGAACGTCGGGCTCGCCGTCGGGAAAGATCGCGTTCAGGGCATCGGTGCGCAGCGGCACCACGTCCAACAGCTTGTCCTCGAGCGGCAGGGTGACGATGGCGAGATCGAGCTCGTTGCGGACCACCAGCGCGGCCAGGTCGCGCGTGATGCCGGTACGAATGGCGATGTCGATATTAGGCTGTTTCGTGCGCAACTGCTTGAGCGTGGATGGCAGCAGATAACACAGGATCGTCGGATGGCTGCCGAGCCGAACGCGGCCGAGAAATCCGTCGCGATGCTTGCGCATGGCGAGGACGAGGGTATCTGTCTCCTGCGCGATGCGTTCGCCGTGCTCGATCACCTCGCGGCCGGCCGCGGTCGCGAACGCCTTCTTGCCCAGCCGTTCCACCAGGCGCACGCCGAACCGCTGCTCGAGCTCCTTGATCTGCGTGCTGACGGCGGACTGCGACAGGTTCAGCCGCCGCGCCGCGGCGGTGAAGCTCTGCGCCTCGATCACTGCCGCGAGCGCGCGCAGCTGGTCCAGATTCAGGCTGCGCATGATGATCGTCTTTTTCGATCGTCTCGATTGAAACAATCAATAAAACAAATCGTCCTGTCAAGCCTACAATACGAATAGAAGGCGTCGCCGCACGCGGATCGCGCGCCGACCGGGGACTTGCAGCCATGACCTATATTCCGCCGGCCTATCGCGAGCACGATCTGGCTCGAATGCACGAGCACATCCGCGCCGTCGGCTTCGCCACGCTGATCACGGTCGGTGCGGACGGACCGCTGGTCAGCCACCTGCCGTTGCTGCTCGATCCCGCTGCCGGGCCGCAGGGCGCGCTGATCGGCCACTTGGCGCGCGCCAATCCGCAATGGAAGGAAAGCGATCTCGCCAAGCTGGCGCTGGTGGTCTTCATGGGGCCGGACGCCTACGTGTCGCCCTCGTGGTACCCGTCCAAGCACGAGCATGGTCGCGTCGTGCCGACCTGGAATTATCGCGTGGTGCACGTGCGCGGCATGCTCACGCTGTTCGAGGCGCCGGATGAACTCAGGGCGCATGTGGAAGCCCTGAGCGACCGGCATGAGGCTCGCTTCGAGACGCCCTGGAGAGTCGGTGACGCGCCCGAAGATTTCGTCCAACGCCAGCTCAAGGGCATCGTGGGCTTGCGCCTGCGCATCACGTCGATCGAAGGCAAGGCGAAGCTGAGCCAGAACCGCCTCGAGGCGGACCGGCAAGGCGTTATCGCCGCCTTGGCTCAGTCGCAGGGTCTATCCGATCGCGAGATGGCGGACCTGATGACTCGCCTGTAGTGTGGGCAACGGCGCGCGGCACGATCCGTCCGCGTGGGCAAAATCGCGATACGCCCTTGCCCACACGGAACACACGGGCAGGCGATTTTGCCCACCCTACCAGCGATCACCTACCCGTCCATCGTCTCGGTCGAGACGATCTCGATGCCGAAGCCGGCGAGCCCCACATAGGTGAGCTTGGCGCCAGACAGGAGCCGGATCGACGAGATGCCGAGGTCCTTGAGGATCTGCGCGCCTAAGCCCACCTCGCGCCACTGGCGCGAGCGCGCGACCTCCGACTCGGTTCCACCGTCTTGCGGGATCGCCTGGGTCGGTACGCCCGCGGCGCCGTCGCGCAGGAAGATGAGGACGCCGCGTCCCTCCTGCTTGAAGCGCTGCAGGGCGCTGTGCACCGGATGGGCGCCGCCGAACACGTCGCGGATGATATCGGCGCGATGCAGCCGCGCGAGCACGTTCTTGCCGTCGCCTATGCGGCCGAACACGAACGCCATGTGCTGCACGGCGTCGAACGGTGTCACGAACGCGTACCCCTGCAGCGTGCCGATCTCGCTCTTCACCGGGAATTCGGCAACGCGCCGCACCAGCTTGTCGCGCGCCTGGCGGTAGGCGATGAGATCTGCGATCGAGATAATCTTGAGCGAATGGTCCGCCGCGAAAGCGGCGACGGCGGGCCCGCGCATCACCGTGCCGTCGTCGTTCATCAGCTCGGCGAGCACGCCGACCGGCGCCAGGCCGGCGAGGCGGCAGAGGTCGATGCAGGCCTCGGTATGGCCGGAGCGCATCAGCACGCCGCCTTCCTTGGCCACCAGCGGAAACACGTGGCCCGGCCGTACGAAGTCGGCCGGCCCGCTGTTGTGGTTGGCGAGCCCGCGCACCGTATTGGTGCGCTCCTCCGCCGAGATGCCGGTAGTGAGCCCGTGCCGCACGTCGACCGACACCGTGAAGGCGGTGCCGAGCGGAGCATCGTTGAGCGCCACCATCGGGTCGAGCCGCAGGCGCTTGGCTTCCTCGGCGGAGAGCGGCGCGCACACGATGCCGGAGGTGTGGCGGATGATGAAGGCCATCTTCTCGGGCGTGCACAGCGAGGCGGCGACGAACAGATCGCCCTCGTTCTCGCGGTCGTCGTCGTCGGTGACCACGACGATCTCGCCGCGCTTGAACGCATCGACGACGTCGCCGACGCGCTGATGGTTATCGGACAAGAGATTCTCCGCTTCGCTGGGCGAACGGCCATTCGACGGCAGCGCCGACCTGGCCGCGGTGACGTAGATAGTGATCGGCGAGCACGCAGGCCACCATGGCTTCGCCGATCGGCACCGCGCGGATGCCGACGCACGGGTCGTGGCGGCCCTTGGTGACGATCTCGGTCTCGGCCCCATGGCGATCGACGGTCCGGCGCGGGGACAGGATCGACGAGGTCGGCTTGACGGCGAAGCGCGCCACGATCGGCTGCCCGGTGGAGATGCCGCCCAGGATGCCGCCCGCGTGGTTGGATAGGAAGCGCGGCTTACCGTCGTTGCCCATGCGCATCTCGTCGGCATTCTCCTCGCCCGACAGCATCGCGGCGGCGAAGCCGTCGCCGATCTCCACGCCCTTGACCGCATTGATGCCCATCAGGCCGGCGGCGATGTCGCCGTCGAGCTTGCCGTAGACCGGCGCGCCGAGACCCGCCGGCACGCCTTCGGCGACCACCTCGATCACCGCGCCGATCGAGGAGCCGCGCTTGCGCACGTCGTCGAGGTATTGCTCGAGCACGGGAACGAGCGCGGCATCGGGACAGAAGAATGGGTTCTCGCCCACCTGGTCCCAATCCCAGCGGGAGCGGTCGACCGCGTGCGGCCCCATCCGGATCAGGGCGGCGCGCACGCTCAACCCCGGCACGATGCGGCGCGCGATCGCGCCGGCGGCGACGCGGGCTGCGGTCTCGCGCGCGGAGGCACGGCCGCCGCCGCGGTAGTCGTGCAGGCCATACTTGACGTCGTAGGTGTAGCCGGCGTGGCCCGGCCGGTACTTGTCCTTGATGTCGGCGTAGTCCTTGGAGCGCTGGTCGACGTTCTCGATCAGGAGCGCGATCGGTGTGCCGGTGGTGACCTCCTGTCCGCTCAACTCATCCACGAACACGCCGGAGAGGATGCGCACCGCATCCGGCTCGCGCCGCTGGGTGGTGAAGCGCGACTGGCCGGGACGGCGGCGGTCGAGATCGCGTTGGATGTCGGCGGCGGTGAGCGGAATGCGCGGCGGGCAGCCGTCGACCACGCAGCCGATCGCCGGCCCGTGGCTCTCGCCGAAGGTGGTGACGCGGAAGAGATGGCCGAACGTATTGAAGGACATGAAGTTCTTGGGCGCGATCGCAGGCCGTGTGGGCGCTTTATGAACCGAACGCCGAAATCTTGCAAAGTGGCGCCGGGCGCGAGCGCCCGAGCGTAGCGACGCAGTAGCGGCGCATGCGAATCGATCGGCAACCTCCAGCCCGAGCGGCACGCTACGGCTCATGACTGCCTAGACTTGCCGAACCAAGGTTTCGCAAGATGAACGATCGTTCATTTTCATGAACAGCAGTTAATGACAAGCTGAACGTACGTTAAGTTACGGGGATATCAGCGTTTTTTCTGATGAATGTATTTGAACCCAGGGTCGAGATGATGTATTGAGGCAAAATGGTCGGGGGGCGACTGGGCTTGGACCCACCGGCGGGCGCGTCCGCCACAGAGCCTGAGAGCCGGACTCCTGCCATCAATGGCACAAGAGGATATCCATCATGCGCAAATTGACTGCCATCATCGCGGCGCTGGGCTTTCTTGCTTCGACGAGCCTGACGCCGGTGTTCGCCGCCCCGGCGGTCGACACGGCCGTGAAGAACGACGATCTGTCCACGGCGGGCAAGAAGAAAAAGAAGAAGAAGGGCGCCGAGGTCATCATCAACGACGAGATGACCACCGCGGGCAAGAAGAAGAAAAAGAAGAAGGGCGCCGAGCTCACCATCATCGACGAGGCGACCGCCGCCGGTAAGAAGAAGAAAAAGAAGAAGGGCGCCGAGCTGACCATCATCGACGAGGCGACCGCCGCCGGCAAGAAGAAGAAAAAGAAGAAGGGTGCCGAGCTGACCATCATCGACGAGGCGACCGCCGCCGGTAAGAAAAAGAAGAAGAAGAAGGGCGCCGAGGTCATCACCACCCAGGACGAGATGACGACCGCGGGCAAGAAGAAAAAGAAGAAGAAGGGCGCCGAGATCATCCTCTATCGCGTGGCGGCCTGAACCACGTTCGGCGGACGCTTCGGGCGTTCGCAGGCGGCCGGACCTTCGGGTCCGGCCGTTTTCTTGCGTGCCGCCTCTGCTATTCGTATCTCGTCCAGCCGCCGGCCACGAACACGTAGACGACGCCCTGGCCCACGTTGGCCGTCGCGGCGGCTTCGGGCGGCGCGATGCCGTAGAGGGCGACCAGCGCCCGCGCGGTGCCGCCATGGGCGACCGCCACGCTGTCGCGCGTGAGCGTCGCGTGCCACGCCCGCACCCGCGCCAGCAGATCGGCGTAGCTTTCCCCGCCGGGCGGCGCGAAATTCCACTTGTCGCGCTCCCGCACCGCGAGCACATCCTGCGCGGTCGCCTGCAGCTCCGGGTAGGCGAGGCCCTCCCAGCGGCCGAATGACAGCTCGGCGAGCCGTGCATCGGTCCGGTAGTCGGTTGCATTCAGGCCGAGCGCTGCACGCACGAGTTCCATGGTGACGCGCGCGCGTCCGAGCGGGCTTGCCACGTAGTCGAGGCCGGCCGGGTCGAGCCGGTCGCGGGCGAGCAGATCGCGCAGGATCGAGCCGCAGTGTGCCGCTTGCGCGCGGCCGCGCTCGGTCAGGTCGGAATCATGCTGGCCCTGCAGGCGACCCTGGACGTTCCACGCGGTCTCGCCGTGCCGCACGTAGTAGAGCAGGGGCTCCGCCATCGGGATTGCGCGAGATGAACCGCGCTACTCCTTGGCAACCGAGATATCCGGCGCGTCGGGATGCTTCATGCCGACGATGTGGTAGCCGGCGTCGACGTGCAGGATCTCGCCGGTTACGCCGCGCGCGTAATCGGACAACAGGTACACGGCGGTATCGCCGACTTCCTCGGTGGTCACCGTCCGGCGCATCGGCGTGTTGAGCTCGTTCCATTTCAGGATATAGCGGAAGTCGCCGATGCCGGAGGCGGCGAGCGTCTTGATCGGGCCGGCCGAGATCGCGTTGACGCGGATGTTGCCCGCGCCGAGGTCCGCGGCGAGATAGCGCACCGAGGCCTCGAGCGCGGCTTTCGCCACGCCCATGACGTTGTAGTGCGGCATCCATTTCTCGGCGCCGTAATAGGTGAGCGTGAGCAGCGCGCCGCCGTTCGGCATCAGCTTCTCGGCGCGCTGGGCGATCGCCGTGAACGAGTAGCAGCTGATCAGCAGCGTGTTGGCGAAATTGTCCGCGGTCGTATCGACGTAGCGCCCGTCGAGCTGGTCCTTGTCGGAGAACGCGATCGCGTGCACGACGAAATCGAGGACGCCCCACTCGCGCGCCAACACGGCGAACGCAGCGTCGATCGTCGCATCGGCGGTGACGTCGCAATGGCCGAGCACCAGCCCGCCGACCTCCTGGGCGAGCGGCTCGACCCGCTTCTTGAGCGCGTCGCCCTGATAAGTGAAGGCCAGCTGCGCGCCGGCCGCATGGCAGGCCTTGGCGATGCCCCACGCAATCGAGCGGTTGTTCGCGACGCCCATGATGAGGCCGCGCTTGCCGCCCAGGAGACCTGAAGCTTCGGCCATGATGCCGGTTCCATGCCGGTTTGATCGTCGGCGGCCTCCTATGGCATAGGGACTATGGGCCTTCAAGCGCGGGGGGCCGGTGGGACGGCCTGCCGGCGGCGAAACCCGGAATACGCTTAAAGACCCCGGTGTTCTCGCCTGCGAGAGCATCGTGTCGCTAACGCGGGCATCGCCACGCGGGCGAGGTGGGCAAGTGGGCGTGACCGGGTTCCGGCACGATGTCGAAGCGTCCATTCCGGCGCTGCGGCGTTATGCGCGCGCCCTCACGCGCGACGGCGACATCGCCGACGATCTGGTCCAGGACACGCTGGTGCGGGCGCTGCGGTCGGAACACCTGTTTCACGGCGGAGACCTTCGCAGCTGGCTCTATACCATCCTGACCAACCTGAACCGCAACCGGCTGCGCTCGCTGTCGCGCCGCCCGGCGCTGATGCCGATGGAGGAGAACGATGCGCCCGACATGGCCGGCCCGGAGGCCGGCGGGCGCGACGTCGAGCGCGCGCTGGCGACGCTGGTGGAGGACCAGCGCGCGGCGCTGCTGCTGGTCGTGCTGGAAGGCTTGAGCTACCGCGAGGTGGCGGAGGTGCAGGGGGTTCCGATCGGCACCGTGATGTCGCGCCTTGCCCGCGCCCGCGCCCATATCAAGGCGTTCCTCGACGGGGAACGTCCGCTGCTCCGCCGCGTCAAGTGATCGAGGATCGATTGAGATGACGGATCGCGACACGCCGGTCACCGATGACGAGCTGCACGCTCACGTGGACGGCGAGCTGCCCGCCGACCGCCGCGCTGCAGTCGAGCGCTGGCTCGCGACCCATCCGGAGGATGCCGCCAGAGTGTCCGCCTGGCGCGCCCAGGCCGAGCTGATCCGCGTGCGCTACGGCGACGTTGCGCGCAGCCCGGTTCCGACCCGGCTCGATCTCGACCGCTTGGCTCGCGCCGACCGCAAATGGACCTGGCTCGCGGCGGCCTCGGTGCTGCTCGCGTTCTTCGCCGGCGGCGCGACGGGCTGGTTCGGCCGCGCCGCCCTGCAGCCGCCGCCCGTCGTGGCCGTGCCGACCGTCACCGCCGAGGCGCTCGAGGCGCACAAGCTCTACATCGCGGAGGTGCGGCATCCGATCGAAGTGCCGGCCGACGCGAGCCACCTGCTGCCGTGGCTGTCGCGCCGCGTGGGCTCGACCCTGCGGGCCCCCGATCTCGCGCCGTTCGGCCTTAAGCTGATGGGCGGGCGCCTCCTGCCGTGGCAGCCCGGCAAGCCGGCGGCGCTCTTCATGTACGAGAGCGCTTCGGGCGACCGCTACACGCTGTACGCCGCGCGCACCGCGGGGCCGGAGACGGCGCTGCACTACAGCGTGTCGGGCCAGGTCGCGGCGGTCTACTGGGGCGACGGCGACGTCGGCTTCGTGGTGAGCGGCCCGGCCGACCGCGACAAGCTCCTGAAAATTGGCCAGGCCGCCTACGAGCAGCTCGACCGGCGCACGACGCGCGGGGGCACGTTGTGAGGCGGGAACCCGCGCGCCGCGCGCCGGTTTGTCATGGTCGAACGGATCATCGGTCGACTGTGGAGAGGCCCGATGGCTGCCGAGACCCCGGCGCGCAAGAGGTCAACGCGTAAGAACTCAACGCGCGCGAAGACGGGCCGTGCAAAGGCGAGCCGCAAGAGATCGAGCCGCAAACGCGCCACCGGTCGCCGCTGGTCGCAGCGCGTGACGCAGGAGAGCGACGCGCTCGATCTCGAGGGCGGCGTATTCCGCCTCAAGGATCCCAGGCGCATCGCCGCCTCGCTCAAGCGCTCGGCCGAGCGCAGCCGCCGGCGCAAGTCGGATCCCTATCGCTCGGCGATGTCGATGCTGACGTTCTACGTCAATCGCGCCGGCAAGACGCTGCCGGCCGGACGGAAGAAGCCGCTGCAGCACGCCAAGGAGGAGCTGCGCAAGCAGTTCGGGCGGGCGTAAGTCCTCACCCCGTATCCTGGCGCGGGTCGTAGGGCTTCGCGTCGCGCCATTTGCGCATCAGCTCTTCGAGCTCTGAGTCCTTGCCTTCTGGCAGCACGATGCGCACGCCCGCATAGAGGTCGCCGTGCCCGCTCTTGCCCGGCAGGCCCTTGCCTTTGAGGCGGAACACGCGCCCTGCGCTGGTGCCGGGCGGAATCGCAAGCTCCACCGCGCCGTCGAGGGTGGGCACGCGCACCTTGCCGCCGAGCACCGCTTCATACAGCGTGATCGGAACTTCCACCCGCAGGTTGTTGCCCTCCGGCTTGAAGTGCGGATGGGGCGCGATGCTCACGGTGATCAGCGCGTCGCCGGCGGCGTGTGCGCCGGCGCCCTGCGCGCCAGCGCCGGGGTAGCCCTGTCCCTTGAGCCTGATCTGCTGGCCATCGGTGAGGCCGGGCGGGATCTTGACCTCGACCTCCTTGCCGTTGGGCAGGTGCACGCGGCGCGCGCCGCCCCGGGCGGCTTCGGCGAGCGTGATGGTGACCTCGGCGGTGACGTCCTGTCCGCGCTGGCTCGCGCCGAAGTCATCGTAGTCGAACTGTTGCGGGCCGCGTCCGCGTCCGCCGAACACGTTCTTGAGGATCTCGTCGATTCCCCCGAACCCGCCTCCACCGGCGCCGCCGCCGCTGCGGCGCACGCCTTCCGGTCCCCAGGTGAAGCTCTCGAAGCCGCCTGCGCCGCCTGCGCCCGGGTGACCGCCGAAGCCTTCGAAGCCGCGGAAGCGCGGCTTGCCCTCGGCATCGATCTCACCGCGATCGAAGGCCTTGCGCTTGTCATCCTCGCCAAGGATCTCATAGGCGGAGTTGAGCTCGGCGAACTTCACCGCCGCCTTGGTGTCGTTCTTGTTGGCGTCGGGATGCAGCTTCTTGGCAAGCCGCCGGTAGGCCTTCTTCACATCGCCCTGGCTTGCCGTCCGAGGCACCCCCAGGACCTCGTAGGGGTCGCGCATTCGTCAAAACTCCACAGTTGACCCGGGGCCAAGCGGCTACCCTCCGCCTGCCGGGCATATGCCCGGCGCCGGCGATTTGTCGCCACAGCCACCCCTTCCGGCGGGGGAAGCAATAGCACCTGCGGTCAATGTGGTGTGACTGTTGCGTCAGCGCAACTCGACGACAGCCGATTGCGCGGTGGCCCGATCCGTCGATTGTCGTCGCGGTGTGGGAAGTGAGCTCTTCCTCAGCGGCCGGAGGTTCTTGACCTCCCATTTGCCCCGGTGAAGCCGGCACGCCTCGCCCTGCAGCCAGGATTCGGCGCCGTCGCGTACGTAGCTCGCCAGAAAATCGCGGCAGGTGAAGCCGTCCTGGGTGTAGGACGAGGCGATCGGGGTCACCATACCGCGGGCGCCGGTGCGGGGGTTTTCCCACTTGAGGCTGGAATCCTCGGTGCCGCGGCTGAGCACGTCCTGGACGGCGGCCTTGGTCACCGCCAGGTCGGCATCCGGCGGCAGGGTGCCGGGCGATGCCGATGGCGCCGTGTCGGGCGCCCGGATCGGCGTCACGGCGCTGGTCTGTTCGGGGCCGTCGTCCTTGCCGAAGCCGCTGAGCTTGTAGCTGCAGCCCGCAGTCGCAAGGCCGAACAGGATCGCCGCGGCAATCGCCGCCAGCGGCCGGGCCACGCGGCGCGACAGGGGCGCGCGGCACGATTCCCGTGAGGGGCACGATAGGCGCTGGGCCGGCGTTCCACTATAAGGTGGCAGCCGGTCCGGCCGAACCGTCCTCGAGCGGACCACGCACGTTCTCCGAACAACATCACGACTTGCGCCAATGGAAAGCCCAATTTCGTTAAGGTCAGGTTTTTCTTCCGATGCGGAGGAACCCCTAGGCCTGTTCGGCGCCTGGTTCGAGGAAGCAACGCGGGCGGAGCCGTCCGACCCGACCGCGATGGCGCTCGCCACCGTCGACGCGGACGGCTTCCCCAACGTCAGGATGGTGCTGCTGAAGGGGTTCGACGAACGGGGTTTCGTCTTCTACACCAACACTGCAAGCCCGAAGGGCCGCGAACTGGATGCCGCCGCCAAGGCGGCGGCGGTGTTCCACTGGAAATCGCTCAAGCGCCAGGTCCGCGTGCGCGGGACCGTCGAACGGGTGTCCGAGGCGGAGGCGGATGCCTATTTCGCCACCCGCGCCAAGGGCTCGCAGATCGGGGCCTGGGCGAGCCGGCAGTCGATGCCGCTGGAGGATCGGTTCGCGCTGGAAAAGGCGGTCGCCCTCAACACCGCCAAATACGCGCTCGGCGCCGTGCCCCGGCCGCCCGACTGGAGCGGTTACCGGATCGTGCCGCTGGCGATGGAGTTCTGGCAGGATCGGCCGTTCCGGCTGCACGAGCGCATCCAGTTCCGCCGCGATCGCGTCGCGGCGCCGTGGAGCAAGACGCGGCTCTATCCGTGAGCTAAGTTCCAGTCAGATCCAGGACCGTAGAATGCCCCATTCCCACTCGAACGAGCCGCGCCGCACGCTCCTTCTCACCGGCGCGAGCCGCGGCATCGGCCACGCCACGGTCAAGCGCTTCTCCAGCGCCGGCTGGCGGGTGATCACCTGCTCGCGCCATCCCTTCCCCGAGCAGTGCCCGTGGGAGGCCGGCCCCGAGGACCACATCCAGGTCGACCTCGCCGATCCCGAGGATACCGAAGCCGCCATCGCCGAGATCAGGCGCCGGCTGGAAACCGGTCAGCTGCAGGCGCTGGTGAACAATGCGGCGATCTCGCCCAAGGCGGAAGCGGGCGCGCGACTCGGCTCGATCGACACCGTCCTCGATGTGTGGATGCATGTGTTCCGGGTGAACTTCTTCGCGCCGATCATGCTGGCGCGCGGCCTCATCGACGAGCTCAAGGCCGCCAAAGGGTCGGTGGTCAACGTCACGTCGATCGCCGGCTCGCGCGTGCACCCGTTCGCCGGCGCGGCTTATGCGACTTCGAAGGCCGCGCTCGCCTCGCTCACCCGCGAGATGGCCTCCGACTTCGGCCGCGTCGGGGTGCGCGTCAATGCGATCGCGCCGGGCGAGATCGACACCGCGATCCTGTCTCCCGGCACGGAGAAGATCGTCGAGCAGATCCCGATGCAGCGGCTCGGCACGCCGGACGAGGTGGCGAAGATCATCTACGTCCTGTGCACCGAGACCTCGTCCTACGTGAACGGCGCCGAGATCCACATCAACGGCGGCCAGCACGTGTGACGTTTTGCCATGGATCGCCGTCCGCACATCGTGGTGGTCGAGGACGAGGCGGCGCAGCGCCAGCTCCTGGTCGACTATCTGGGCAAGCAGAGCTTCCGCGTCAGCGGGGCCGACGGCGGTACCGCGCTGCGCGCGCTTGTGCAGCGCGAGTTGCCCGCCCTGGTGCTGCTGGACGTCGGATTGCCGGGTGAGGACGGATTCGCGCTCGCGCGCTGGCTGCGCGAGAGGAGCGGCCGTATCGGCATCATCATGGTGACGGCGGCGTCCGACACCGTCGACCGCGTCGTCGGGCTCGAGACCGGCGCCGACGACTACATCGCCAAGCCGTTCGAGCCCCGCGAGCTGCTGGCGCGCGTGAAGAGCCTGCTGCGGCGTGTGACGGGTACCGCTGACACGGTGGGACCGCGCGTGCGGATGGGACGTCGGGTGCTCGATCTGGAGAGGCGGGTGCTGGTCGACCCCACGGACGGTAGCGAGGAGCCGCTCGCGGCGAGCGAGTTCGATCTGCTCAAGGTGTTCGCCCAGAACCCCAACCGGCCGCTCAACCGCGATTGGTTGCTGGAAGTCACGGCCCATCGGGAAATGGAGGCGTTCGACCGCGCCATCGACCTTCGGATCACGCGGCTACGCCGCAAGATCGAAGGCGATGCTGCCCACCCCGACGCCATCCGCACCGTGCGCGGCGTCGGCTACATGTTCGTCCCGCCCAAGGACTGATGGACCGATCCTGCCATTCCGGTGCGCGCGCCGAACGCGGGCAAAATCATGTCGGCGCCGGCGAGCCGTCGATCTCCGCGAGCGCGCAGCGCAGTTCCCCAGCAAGCGGCCCCAGTCCCTCGCGGCAGCGCGTCCGGTCGCCCGCCCGGCCTGCCTCTTCGAGCACGGCGGCGGCGGCCCCGACCTGGGTCGCACCAACCGTCTGCGCCGCACCCTTGAGCTTGTGCGCCGCGGCGGCCAAGGTCGCGAAATCGCCTGCGCCCCATGCAGCGACGATCTGGCGTTCAGCCTCGATCGCCGTTGCACGGAATTTCGCCAGCAGCGAATCGATTGCCGCATCGTCGTCGAGCCAGGCCGCCAGCACCCCTCGGTCGATCGCAGCGACGGAAGCGCTGCGCGGCGCCGCATGGCCTCCTTCGCTGGCGTCACCCAGCGCCAGCCAACGTTCCAGCGTCGCCCGCAAGAACTCGATCCGCACCGGCTTGGCCAGATAGGCGTCCATGCCGGCAGCCAGACAGCGCTCCTCTTCGCCTTTCATGGCGTTGGCGGTGATGGCCACCACGGGGGTGCGAGCACCCCCGGTGCCGCGTTCGGCTTCAGCCGCGCGCAGCCGGCGCGTGAGCTCGTGACCGTCCATCCGCGGCATGTGGATGTCGGCGAGCACCGCCGAATAGTGGCCGCCCTTCCATGCGGCCAGCGCCTCCATGCCGTCGTTCACCGTGTCCGCATCGACCTCCAAGAGGTCGAGCTGGCGCACCAGCACCTCCCGGTTCACCGGATGGTCGTCGGCGACGAGAACCCGCGGCCGGTCGCCTGGCCGAGCCGCGGTCTTGGCCCGCGCCGGGCGGCTGGCCGGGCGCAGCATCGTCTTGAGCGGCGAATCGGCCGGCGCGACGCGCATCGTGAGCGTGACCGTGAAGGTCGAGCCGACGCCCGGCATGCTCTCCACCGCGGCATCGCCCTCCATCGCCTGCGCCAGCCGGCGCACGATGGAAAGGCCCAGTCCGGTGCCGCCGAACCGTCGCGTGGTCGAGCTGTCGGCTTGCGCAAAGGGGCGGAACAGGCGCTCGCACTGCTCTGCATCGAGCCCGATGCCGGTGTCGCGCACGGCGAGGGTCACGCGCGTACGTCCTTCGCCGCGCGGTTCGGTCGAAGCCCGCACCTGGACGTGGCCGCGCTCCGTGAACTTCAGCGCGTTGCCGAGGAGGTTGAACAGTATCTGTCGTACGCGGGTCGGATCTCCCACCACCGCATCGTCGGAACCGGAATCGATCGCGACTTCAAGCTCGAGTCCCTTGATGCGGGCTTGCTGCCGGAACGCGCCGGCGACCCCGTCGATCAGACCGGAGAGCGAGAAGGCCGTTTGCTCCAGGTCGAGCTGTCCCGCTTCGATCTTCGAGAAGTCGAGCACGTCGTCGATGATGCGCAGCAGCGACGTCGCCGAATCGCGCATGGTCGCGACGGTGCGCCGCTGCGAGTCGTCGAGTCCCTGCCGCTCCAGCACGTCCATCATGCCGAGCACGCCGTTCATCGGCGTGCGGATTTCATGGCTCATGGTTGCCAGGAACGTGGATTTCGCCTGGTTGGCGGCTTGCGCCTCCGCACGCTCCCGCTCGGCAATATCGCGTGCGACCTCGGCGGCAATCTTGGCCGTGGCGAGCGCCTCCTCGCGGTTGCTCAGCTCGTCGATCGACCGCACGGTTTCTATCGCGATCACCGCCTGGTCGGCAAAAGTCTCGACCAGCTCGATCTGCCTGGCGGAAAATGGCGACGCAGCGGAACGTGACTGCGCCAGCACGCCCACGGGCGTTCCCTCGCGCAGCAGAGGGACGCCGAGCATGGTCCGGAACCGGCCTAGCCTTTGCGATTCGGGCCAGGCGTATTCCGCATCGGCGAGCACGTCGGGGATATGAACGGTGCGGCCTTCGAGCGCGGTCCGCCCGACCAGGGTCCCTCGTCCCGGCGAAATCCGTTGAAGCTGCATGTACTCCGCGTATTCGTGCGAGAAAGCATAGCTCGCCGCCAAACGGTAGGTCGTGCCTTCGCGTTGAAAGATGAACGCGCTCTCGGCCTCGCACAGTCGCGCCGCCGACTCGACGAGGGTGTCGAGCACCGCCTGGAGATTGAACGTCGAACGACCGATGACCTTGAGGACGTCGGCCGAAGCCCGCAGCGCTTCCGCTTCGCGCTTCAGCTCGGTGACGTCACCGATTGCTCCGACCAGGCGACGGGCGCGGCCGTTCGGGTCTCGCACCGCAATGCCATGCAGACGCGCCCAACGCCAGCGCCCGTCGCCCGTGCGGTAGCGGTATTCGCATTCCAGGCGCGGCGTCCCGGTGCCGCCCTTGAAATAGGCGGCCAACGCGTCCCGGAAGGGCAGCAGGTCGTCGGGATGAATGCGCTTCATCCAGCCGTCGGCCGTGGACAGTTGTTCGAATTCCTCGGGCGACAGGCCGAACATGAGGCGCAGCGGCGGCGAATGGTAGAGGGTGCCCGCCTCGATGTCCCAGTCGTAGACCGCCTGGTTGATCGACTCCATCGCAAGTGCGTAGCGCGCGTCGCTCGCGACGTGATCGTGCTGCATCGCTTCGCGCGGCGCGGCGGGCGTGGTCTCGGGATCGGACGTGGGCGCGCGCGATATCGGCATCGGTGCGATCTCCAACCGGCCATTCTGCCCGCGATCCGTATCGTCCGCATGTCGGCGCGGGCACATTTTGTATCGATTGTATCGCAGAAGCCGGTTTGCCGTGCCACGCCGGTCGAGAGCACCTCGTCTGGGGCGAAACGACGATACCAACGATACCAAATCAGACGCCGGTCGAAATGGCGACGAAACGACCGGCGCCTAGGTTGGCCACATGGGCAGACGTTAATCCGCCGGCCCTGAGTGGCAGCGGGGGCAAATCCAGAACCCGAACAATCCATCGGGGGCTCGCGCGTGCATTGGCGCGAACAGAGGAGGAGTAGCATATGGCTTACCAAGCCACCGGCACCGCAGGGAACGATACCCTGAACCAATCCGCCGACACCGGCCCGGGCACCATCGTCGGGCTGGCCGGCGACGACTGCATTCTCGCCGGATCCGGTCTCGCGACCATTGCCGGCGACACCGGCAACGACACCGTCGTGCTGAGGGCCGGGAACACAGGGACGGTGAACGGCGGTACCGAGAACGACAGCATCGTCGATAATGGAACGGCCATCGGCTCCATGCAGCTGTTCGGCGGCGATGGTGCCGATACCATCTCCGTTCTCAACGCGACTGGTGCCCAGACGATCGTCGGCAGTAACGATTCGAGCGACGGGGCCGACAGTCTCCGCGGCGGCCTCGCCAACGATCTGCTGGTCGGCAACGGCGGCAACGATACGCTCTCGGGCTACGTCGGAAGCGATACGATGGTCGGCGGCTTCGGCAACGACTTGATCTCGGATATCGATGGCGACGTCGAGCTGGTATTCGGCAATCAAGGCAATGACTCGTGCAATAACGGGATCGGCAACGATACGTTCTATGGCGGTCTGGGCAACGATTCCGCTTTCGTCGCTGGCGGCAGCCCGCTGCATTTCATGAACGAGGGGAGCGACACCTTCTGGGCCACCTTCGGGACAGTGACCGTGATCGGCGGCAACGATTCGGCCGACGGCGGCGACTCGATCCTCACCGGCAGCGGGGCCGATTTGCTGTTCGGCAACGGCGGTGCGGATACGATCGATTCCGGTACCGGCGGCGACACGATCGTGGCCGGCTTCGGCAACGACACCGTAACCGCCGCAAACCCGGGCCTCCACCTGGTTTTCGGCAATGAAGGCAACGATACGATCAACGGTGCCGGCTTCATGACCGTCTTCGGCGGGCTGGGCAACAACTCGACCTGGGCCGGCTCGGACACGGATACGATTCAAGGCAATGAGGGCAACGACACGATCCGTGGCGATCTCGGCATCGACACGGTTGCAGGGGGGGCCGGCAACGATGTCTTCCGTTACGCTGCATTAGACGAGGGCGGGGACAACGCCGCAGGCGGTGGACCCGTCGAGTTCATCACCGATGTGAACTGGGCGGAGGACAGGATCCAAACGCCGGTCGCCGTGGCCTTCGCGGCCAATATGGGTGCCGGCACGGGGGTGAATCTCGCAACATCGACCACCAACGCCATCGCCGCTGCCAATGCCTTGGCGGGTGGCGGAGCGACCCAGGTCGCGGCGCAGTTCACCTTTGGCGGCCGCACCTATCTGGCGATCAACCAAGACGCGGCATTCACGACGTTCAACGACGTGACCGACCTCTTGCTCGATATCACCGGCGTGACCGGAACGATCGGCGCGAGCAACTTTACGACCTGAGCACCAAAAGCCGCGTCGTCCATGCCTGCGCATCGGCGACCCGGGCCGTTCATCCTTCGAGGGCCGCGCGAAGAGCCGATCTCGGGTGAACCCGAGATCGGCGCGCGACCACCTCAGGATGACGGTTGATGGGTTACCCCGCGCGCGCGACCTGGCGCTTCGGTTCGGCCGCGCGCGCGGCGGACTCTATCTCGACGTCGCCGAGGGTGAGACCAAGAGCTGGTTGTTCAAACGCCCGCAATCAAACGGCATTGTCGAGCGGCTGAACCGCACGCTGCTCGACGAGCACTTCCGCGTCGAGGGCCGCCGCACCGTGGCGCCGTCAGCCGATTACCCTCTCTGTACATCCTGAAGGCGGACTCGTTATGCTCATTGTGCGTTTTGCCGGTCATGACCTCCACTGAGACATCCGGTGAATCGACTGTCAGCGGCGCTGCCGGTGGCGTCGCGGGAGTGGTTGGAATTGAAAGTGGCGTAGTCTCCGGGGTGATCAACCTCGAATCATCCAGCGTTGAAGCGCTGGACTGGAGACCACGCCATGACAAGCGTTACCACGAAGCTTAAGTCGTCGCAGCCGCAAAACGAGACTGCGGTCCATCTTTTCGACAACTGGATTGATCCGATTGAGACCGAGATCCGCGGGCGCGTGCGCGGTTTCATCGAGGAGCTGATCCGCGAGGAGCTCGATGCGGCGCTGGCACGCCCACGCTACGGTCGGCAGGCGAAGAGCAACGATGAGGCCGATGGTGCCGCAGGCATCGTCGGCCACCGGCATGGGAGCCGAACGCGCACGCTGATGGGCACCTTCGGGAAGGTGGAAATCGATGTGCCGCGCGCCCGGCTGCATGCTGCCGACGGCAAGACCACCGAATGGCGCAGCTCGGCGTTGCGCGCCTATCAGCGCCGCACGCTCGCTGCCGACGCGCTGATTGCCGGCGCCTATCTGGCCGGCACCAACACGCGCCGGGTTCGCCGCGCGCTGGCAGCGCTGTTTTGCGGCGCGGTGGGCAAGGACACGGTGAGCCGGGTCTGGCGCAAGGTGAAGGGCGACTGGGACGCCTGGAACGCCCGCTCGCTCGCCGCAGAGCCGATCGTGCGGCTCATTCTCGACGGCACGGTGGTGCGCGTGCGGCTCGACCGCAAGGCGACCGCGATCTCGCTGCTGGTCGTGCTCGGCGTGCGCGCGGACGGCCAGAAGGTCCTGCTCACGATCAAGAGCATGGGCGGAGAGAGCAGCGAGGCCTGGCGCGCGGTCCTCGACGATCTCGTCAAGCGCGGGCTGCGGCGACCCGAGTTCCTGATCGTCGACGGCGCATCGGGGCTGGACAAGGCGATTGCCGCCGTGTGGGACGGCGTGCCGGTGCAGCGATGCACGGTTCACAAGCACCGTAACCTGCTCGCGCATGCGCCCGAGCGCCTGCATGAGGAGATCACTGCCGATTACACCGACATGATCTACGCCGCCACGCCCAAGGAGATCGAAGCGCGCCGCAAGACCTTCATCCGCAAGTGGCGGCTCAAACATCGTGCCGTCGCCGACAGTCTCGAGGAAGCCGGCGATCGCCTCTTCATCTTCACGCGCCTGCCGCCGAGCCAGTGGCGCAGCGTCAGGACCACCAACGCAATCGAGCGGCTCCACGAAGAGTTCAAGCGACGCATCAAGACGCAGACCGTGCTGCCCTCCGCAGAAACCGCCGCCATGCTGTTCTGGGCGCTGCTTGCTTCCGGCCAAATCAGCATGCGCAAGGTCGACGGCTGGCAGACGCTGGCAACGAAGCTCATCGATCAGCCGATTGACCTCGCCGCCTGACCCGCTACTCTGAATTTGCCGGAGATTGCGCCACAACGATTTCCAACACGATCAGCTACGGCACCGCGCTGCCCAAGGAGATCAAAGCCGTTCATAGGGATCGGTTGACGCCTCGCGATTGGAGCAACTGCGATGACTGTAGACCGCATGAGCCAACTGCACCAATTGCGTCGCAAGAATTGCGACTGGCTGCTGACGCTGCTGACCGCTGTGTTGACGCTCATGATATTTGTCTTCGCCCCGCTCCAGGCAGCGGGCATTTTCTTGTTTCAGACGTTTGCAATTGCAGGATTGCTTGCGATTATCGGCGGGGCGCTGTTCATTTCCCGCAACCGGATCGCGCTCGGGTTGATGTCGATCGCACTCGTTGCCAATTTCGTCGTCTTTTTCCTTCGGCTTTATTATCCGTATTATCCGTGGCCCTACAACCTGCACCTGTTGGCCGGCGCATGGTTTGTCATCGCGGTCACTCTCGGGATTTTGGTCGCCCGGGCAGTATTCGGGGGAGGCCGCATCACCTATCACCGGATAGTCGGAGCGATCCTTCTGTACCTGTTGATTGCGGTGACCTTCGCAACGCTGTTCGCGTTTGTCGGCCTGTCGATTCCAGATGCATTCAAGGGGATCGCGTTTGAGGACGACTCGGCACTCGCCAGCTCGGTTTTCTATTTGAGCTTTGTCACCCTGACATCGACCGGTTATGGCGATATCGTTCCCATACACCCGCTGGCGCGAAGTCTTTGCAATATCGAAAGCATCATTGGCCAAATCTATCCGGCGACGATCTTGGCCAGGATTGTAACCCTCGAATTGAGAACAGGTAGCACGTAGCCTTGCAGCCATCACGACACCTCACGGGCCGCTTCCGTTTGCTGCGGTGCATGTCCGCAGTTGGTGGCTTCAGGGCCCTTTTCGCTGCAGTGCAGTCCGTTCTTTGAAATACCCGGCCATGTGCCGAAAAACCCGGGGCCGGAACGGACACAAGGGGGTGCCCTGGCACATCCGCGGCATTGAGGGGTCGCGGGCACTCACAAGCAGTGCTCCTACGCGATGGCTTCCCGTTGCGCCCGCCGTGGGCGCAGTCACCCCGCGCGCGCCACTTGGCGCTTCGGCTCGGCCGCGCGCCCGAGCATCGCGGCGAAAAGAGAGATCGGTCCCGGCCGTCCGATCAGATAGCCCTGCACTTCGTCGCACCCTTCGTGCGCCAGGAATGCGAGCTGCTCGGCGGTCTCTACGCCTTCGGCCACGACGGGCAGGTTCAATCCGCGGCCGAGTCCGATGACGGCGCGAATGATCGCGGCCGACTGCGCGTTGCGGTCGAGATTGGCGATGAAGGTACGGTCGATCTTGATCTTGTCGAACGGGAAGGCCTGCAGGTAGGAGAGCGACGAGTAGCCGGTGCCGAAATCGTCCATGGCGATGCGCACGCCCAGCGCCTTGAGTTGGCGCAGGATCGAGAGCGCGCGGGAGTAGTCGCCGATCAGGACCCCCTCGGTGATTTCCAGCTCGAGCTGCCCGGGAGCGAGCCCGCTTTCCAGCAGCACCGAATGGACCAGTCCGGGCAGGTCGCCGTGACGGAACTGGACGGGCGACAGGTTGATGGAAACGCGCAGCGATTTCGGCCAGGTCGCGGCCTCGCGGCAGGCCTCGCGCAAGGTCCATTCGCCGATCGCGACGATCGCGCCGCTTTCCTCGGCCAACGGGATGAACACGCCAGGCGCAACCAGTCCGCGGGTCGGGTGATTCCACCGGATCAGCGCTTCGAAGCCGGTCGTTTCGCCGTCGATCGCGGCTTGCGGCTGGTAATGCAGGACGAACTCGCGGTCGAACAGCGCCGTCTGCAGGTCATGCTGCAGGGTGCGCCGCTCGCGCAGCTGTTGATCCATGGCGGAATGGAAGAAGCGGATCGTGCCCCGCTCCTCCTCCTTGACGCGGCACAGCGCGGCATCGGCATTGCCCAGGAGCGTGCCGGCGTCGGCGCCGTCGCCCGGATAGGTCGCCACCCCGATGCTCACGCCGATGCGAAGCTGGTGTTCCTCGATGGCGAGGTCGCCGGTGAGGCGCGCAAGCAGCCGCTCGGCCAGCGCGCCGGCCTCCGCCGGCCCGCCGGCATTGATGATCGCGAACTCGTCGCCGCCCAGTCGGGCCACCACGGCCTCTCCGGCGGCTTCCTTGAGGTGGCGGGCGACCTCGCGGAGCAACGCGTCGCCGACCGAATGCCCGCAGACGTCGTTCACCTCCTTGAAGCGGTCGAGGTTGAGGCACATCACGGCGAAGCCGTCGTTCGCCTCGGCGGCCTTTTGCAGCGTCGCCCGCAGGTGCTCGGTGAACGCCGCGCGGTTGGGCAGATCGGTCAGCGGATCATGGTGGGCCATGTAGGCGATGCGGTCTTCCGCCTGCTTTCGCTCGGTCACGTCGTCGATGACCGCGAGCAGATATTGCGGCTTGCCGTCTTCGCCCAGGATGGAGAGGCGATTGGTCGTGACGATGCGCGTACCGTTGCCCGGCGTTTCGATGGCGTGCCGGTCGGCAAAGTCCTCGCCTCCCGACGCGAGCAGCCCCCGGTCGGATTCCATGATGAAGCGTGCGGTCGCCGGCGGGAACAGGTCGTAGGCGTTCTTGCCGATCAGCTGGTCGCGCGGAAGCCCGTAATAGCGTTCGCCCGCACGATTGACGAGAATGTAGCGCAAGTCCCGCGCGTCCTTCACCACGATGGTGGCCGGAACGTTCTCGACGATCTTGTCGAGGAAGGACTTGGTGCGCTCCAGCTCCCGTTCGGCCCGCCGGCGCTCGCTGATGTCCTCGTGGGTGCCGACCCAATAGCCGCCGGCGAACGGCTTGTTGATCACCGATATGGCGCGCCCGTCGGCAGAGTCCACGATCCAGCTCACAGTTCGTCCCTGCTTCATCGCGCCGATGAGCTCCGCCCGATAGTCCTCCGCGTCGCGCTCGAGGCTTCCGGTCGCGATGCGGTGGCGGACCAGGTCGATCAGCGCAATGCCGGGCTTCACCACCTGCGGCGACAGGCGGTACATCTCGAGGTAGCGGTCGTTGCAGACGACGACGCGCTCATGCGCATCGAACATGACGACGCCTTGCGGCAGATTGTTCACCGCGGTGGCGAGGCGCAGGTCGCGCTCGCGCAGGCGATCGACGAACGCGGCCGCGATGCTCAGACCCAGCAGCACCAGGGTGACATTCGCCACGCCGAGCGCGAGCGACGTCGGAGACAGTGCATTGCCGCGAATGACAAGCGTCGGGTCGGGAATGATCTCGACGGCGCCCATGGCGGTGAAGTGCAGCGACACGATCGCGAGTGTCAGAAGAAGGCCGGCAATCGCCAGGCTGCGCACGTCGTCGCGACGGTTGGCGACGATCATGGCCGCCGCCGCAAGCACGACCCCCAGCACGATCGAGGCGACGACGAGATCGGCCGACCATGCGATCCGTCCCGGCAACTGGACCGCCAGCATGCCGAGATAGTGCATGCCGGCGATGCCGCAACCGACTGTGGCGCCTCCGCCCGGCGCGCTCCAGCGCCACCCGCCGACCGCGATTGCCAGGCCGAGGCCCGTCGCGATCACGGCCACGGCGAGGGACAGGATGGTCAGGGGCAAGTCGTACGCGATCTCCGGCCCCGGCGTGAACGACAGCATGGCGATGAAGTGCGTCGCCCAGATGCCGCAGCCCGTCACGACGCCGGCGGTCAGGGCCCAGGCCAAGCGGCTGACGCCGCTCGCGGCCTTGCCGCGATGAAACAGATTGATCGCCGTTACGCTGGCCAGGAAGCAGATGGCGCCCGCAAGCGCGACGAGGCGCAGGTCATGCTCGCCGCCGAGGCAGGATAGAACTCGAACCATTCAGCCTTCCCCGCGCGCCGGATTGAATTGCCCGATGGCTTTGTAGAGCGGGGGAAGCGAAAAATAAGCAAAGATACATAGTTAACCGATGACGAGGGTCGGCGGATTCTACAGCAATAACAAGTCGATTGGAATTTGGATGGCTGGAGACTACAGCCACTTCTTCCATTTGAAATAAAGGAACGGCAGCGCGGCGGCCGCGGCCATCAGCGCCAGCGCCAACGGATAGCCGGCCAGCCAGTCGAGCTCCGGCATGTGCTTGAAATTCATCCCGTAGATCGAGGCGACCAGGGTCGGCGGCATCAGCACCACCGCCGCCACCGAGAACAGCTTGATGATGTTGTTCTGCTCGATCGTGACCACGCCCAGCATCGCATCGAGCAGGAAGGTGATCTTGTTCGACAGGTAGGTCGCATGATCGGACAGTGATTGGATATCGCGCTGCATACCCTTGAGCTGGGTGCGCGTTTCCTTGGGCCAGCGCAACGTGTCGGCCTCGTTGGCGAGGAACAGGAGGAGGCGCCCGATCGACACCAGGCTCTCCCGCACCTTGGAGGTGAGGTCACCCTTGCGCCCGATGGTCTTGAGGATGTCGTTGTAGGAGCGCGAGCGATCGGCGGCCGACCCGGCCGGCTCGAAGATGTCGTGCGAGACCTGGTCGACCTCGGCGCCGATGCGCTCGAGGATGTCGGCGGCGCGGTCGATCACCGCGTCGAGCAGGTCCATCAGCACCGATTCGCCGGAGACGGAGGCGGGGCATACGCGCCCCAGCTTGGCGCTGACGATGGTGAACGGCCGCGGCTCGTCGTAGCGCACGGTGACCAACCGGTGCCCCGCGAGAATGAAGGTCACCGCCGTGGTCTTGGGATTGGCGGTGTCCGACTGGCACATCAGGGTCGCGGTCATGTAGCGCGCGCCGTTCTCGACATAGAGACGGCTCGTGACCTCGATCTCCTGCATCTCCTCGCGGGTCGGAACGGGCGTCCCGAGCGTCCGCTCGACCAGCTTGTCCTCCTGCACGGTCGGAGCCGTAAGATCGAACCAGACCGCGGTCGACGGGATCTCGTCCTTCTCGGGGTCGGTCACCTTGCGGTCGAGCGATGTCCCTTGCGGAATGTAGACCGCGAGCATGCATCTTCCCTCGGATGGGAGTCCCCTCCCATCCGTACCGTGGCCTTGCGCCGGCGTCTATTGCGCAGGCGTCGTCGGGAGAAATGTAACGCGGTCGCGTGAAGCGCGTATGTCGTCAGGCCACGGCCTCTTCGCGCTCCTTGCGCGGAGGTGCGGCCGGCTTGGCAGACGCTTTCCTGGCTTCGCTCTGGTACCGCACGGCCGCCGCCACTGCGGAAATCCCGATCTTGCCGTAACACCGGTCGAGATCAGGGCGCTCTCCCGATGATTCGTTTTTCTTGTCCTTGGCTCGCATCGATCGTTCTCCAGTCGTGTGCTCGCACAAGCCTCATTATGTAGCGAGGGAGTGCGGCGGATATGGGCGGCAAATCGCACGCCATTGTGACGATTGGGGGAGGCGGGCTCCCGCCGGCTCGCGGGTAGTTCAATACGGTCGTGGTAAACGATCGATTAAGATGTGCCGCCCTATCATTCGGTCGGAGCGCCTGATGGCGCCCGATACACCGCTATTCGGCACTGTCCAAGCGGCGGCTTCCCGACATTGGCCTCTCGCCGGTGCGGCATTCTTGCAACAGTTTGCCACAAGGATGGCATCGCCATGACGAAGTTGGTGGAATGGCAACACAATTTCGGTCTAATGGAGTCACGTCCAGGACGAGCGGGTCTTTTGCCATGGAACAAGAGCGAGCCATGCCAACAGGAAGAGTAGCAGTTCTCCTTGCGGGTCTGATGCTCGCGGGATGTGTTCAGTCGACCTTGGAGCCGGCGGCGGAGACGAGCCTCAAGCCGCGCGACAAGCAGATGCTTGCCAATGCGCCCTATGCCAAGCCGACGATCCCGGAGCCGTACCGGCGCCATATCGTCGGCTACCACCGCAAGGAAGGGCCCGGCACTCTCGTCATCGATACCGATGCGCGCTACCTCTATTACGTGCTGCCGGAAGGCAAGGCGATTCGCTATGGCGTGACGGTCGGCGAGGAAGCGCTGGCGTGGTCGGGCGTCGCCAAGGTCGGCCGCATGGAAGAGTGGCCCGGCTGGGTCCCCACCGCCGACATCAAGAGGCGGCTCGGCGACATTCCGGATTACGTTGCGCCCGGCCCGCATAACCCGATGGGGGCGCGCGCCCTTTACCTCTACCAGGGCAACAAGGACACGCTGTTCCGCGTGCACGGCACGAATCAGCCCGAATATATCGGCCAGGCGATTTCGTCCGGCTGCATCCGCCTCACCAACGAGGACGTCATCGACCTGTTCACGCGGGTGAAGGTCGGCGCACCGGTCGTGGTGCTGCGACCGAAGGAGGGCGATTCGCCGTTCAATCCGCGGGTGGCGTTCTCGGCCGGCCCGAGTCTCTAGAGCTTTTCGGCATCCGATTCGAACAGCGCCGGGCGACCTGCCCGGCGCCGTTTCATTTGCGGGACCCGCGTTCTTCCTCGACATTTGGCACCCTGGTACGCTGACTGACCGCCACGGCGGCAGGGAGGGGCGAATGTCCGCATCCGATCTGGTTTCGCAGGATGCCTGCGCGGTCGTCGACCTCCTCCGGCGCGAGGCGGTGAGCCCGCACGACCTCCTCGATGCGCTCGAGCGGCGGATCGCCGCCGTCGATCCCGCCGTCAACGCGCTGCCCACCCTGTGCTTCGAGCGCGCGCGCGCCGCTGCCGACCGGTTGATGCGAAAGCCGGCCGGCGAGCGCGGCCTTCTTGCCGGCCTGCCGGTCGCCATCAAGGACCTCAACGACGTCGCCGGCGTGCGCACCACCTACGGCTCGCCGATCTTCCGCGATCACGTACCGGCGCGCTCCGACATCCTGGTGGATATTCTCGAAGCGCGCGGCGCGATCGTCTATGCCAAGTCGAACACGCCGGAGTTCGGCGCCGGCGCCAACACGTTCAACGAGGTGTTCGGCGCGACCCGTAATCCCTGGAACACCGCGCGCTCGGCGGCGGGCTCCTCGGGCGGGGCCGCGGTGGCCTTGGCAACCGGCATGGCGTGGCTCGCGCACGGCACCGATCTCGGCGGATCGCTGCGCAGCCCGGCGAGCTTCTGCGGCATCGTGGGCTTGAGACCGAGCATCGGCCGCGTAGCCCGCACCCCGACCGCCAAGATCGACCGCACGCTGTCGGCCAACGGCCCGATGGCGCGCACGGTCGAGGACCTGGCGCTGATGCTCGACGCCATGTGCGGCGAGCATCCGGCCGACCCGCTGTCGCTGCCGGCGCTGCCGGTGCCGTTCCTCGACGCGGCGCGCGCACCCGCGCGGGTGAAGCGTGTCGCCTGGTCGGCCGATCTCGGCGTCACGCCGGTCGATCCGGAGATCGCGGCGATCGCCCGCAAGGCGGCGGAGCGCTTCGCCGAGACCGGGGCGATCGTCGAGGAGGCGCATCCCGATCTCGCCGGCGTGCACGAGTGCTTCCATGTGCTGCGCGCCTACGACTATGCGGTGAGCAAGGCCGAGCTGTTGCGCCAGCACCGCGAACTGCTCAAGCCGGAGGTGATCTGGAACATCGAGAAGGGCCTCAAGCTGACGATGGACGACCTGGAGCGCGTCGAGGCCCAGCGCGTGACATTGACGGCGCGCGCGCTGACGTTCTTCGACACCTACGACCTCCTGCTGACGCCGGCGACCATCGTGCCGCCGTTCCCGATCGAGCAGCGCTATGTCGGCGAATGCAACGGCACGAAATTCTCCAACTACCTCGACTGGCTGGCGATCGCCTATGCGATCACCATGGTGTGCTGCCCGGCGCTTTCGCTGCCGTGCGGCTTCACCGCCGAGAGGCTTCCGGTCGGGCTGCAGATTGCCGGACCGCCGCGCAGCGAAGCGCGCATTCTCTCCGCCGCCCGGCAGCTCGAGGAGATTCTCGGCCTGCGCGGCACGACGCCGATCGACCCCCGGATTCCTTCGTAGGCCAACCATTGCGGCAGACGTTAATGCGTAGGGTCGCCCCTACAAGAGGCCGTGTATCGCGGTGACGGGGACGATCCGAAACTACACCAACCCCTGCACCTTGGCGGCGGTCCACAGGGTCGAGACGAGATTGATCGCCATGTGCAGGCCGATGGTGAGAATGGTCGAGCCGCTGCGCCAGCGCAGCCACCCGAACAGCGCGCCCATGCAGAACGTCTGCAGCGTCCCGAACCAGTCATACTGCGTGTGCAAGGCGGCGAAGACCAGCGACGTCGCCAGGATGGTCCCGGGAGCGCCGAGCGGCGAGGCGGCCCACCCGCGGAACATGAATCCCCGAAAGGTGATCTCCTCGCCGACCGGCGCCGCCACCACGAACGCCAGCCACAGCATCACCAGCACGCCGGACGCGCGCGCCGTGCGATAGGTTTCGCCCTGGAACGGGGTCACGCTTTCGCGACCCAGCAGATGAGTCAGGATTTCGAGAGCCCCCAGCAACAGCGCCACCGCGGCGATGGCGTAGAGAACATCGCCGCGGCGCGGAACGACGAGACCCAGATAGCGGCCGACCGGCCAGCCCCTGAGGCGCGCCGCAACGGCGAGCACCGCAACCTGCACGGCGTTGAGCAGGATGAGCTGGAGGGTGAACGAGGTGTCCTGTTGCGGGTCCGGCGTCGCCTCCAGCTGACCCCAATTGAGCCAGAACACCCAGCCGCCGACTGCGAGCACGGCGAGCCCGAAGGCGAGCAGCGTCCAGCCCGCCGTGCTCCAGAATCCCCAGGGCGGCGGCAGTTCCTCCTTTTCGCCTTCCAGGTGAAAGCTCGTCACCGGCGATCGCCGGATTTTGCCGCCTTGGCGTCGCGCGGCGGCGCGGACGCGGGGCGTTCGGGAGGCAGCGGCATGGCGATCACGGTCGTGTCGCGCACGTCCCACTGGCACATGCGATAACCGCCGCGCCGCTCGATTCCGTCGAGATGGACATGGCTCTCGTGGTAGCCGTCGGAGCCCGGCCCGAGCACGGTGGTGAAGCGGGCGCAGGCGGACTGGCGCAGGCGCTCGCGCGCGCCTTTGTCGGCCGCCACGTCGGTGAAGGTGAAGGACTTGCCGTTCGCCAGCGTGAAACCGCGCAGGTCT
The DNA here is from genome assembly GCA_963777755.1 of uncultured Alphaproteobacteria bacterium. Lineage (GTDB taxonomy): Bacteria > Pseudomonadota > Alphaproteobacteria > Rhizobiales > Xanthobacteraceae > DATFWC01. The sequence continues at coordinate 65,615 of CAVZSC010000027.1, read as the reverse complement.
ATGGCGTTGGCGCGGCCGTGCTCGCTCAGCTTGGCGCCGGCAACCCGGTTGCGGCTGCGGCACTCGAACGACGTATCGACCGTGACGGACTTGAGCGCCGCCCCCAGGCCGCGCGCGATCGGGGCGACATCGTCGCGGATCCACTGGACCACCGATTCGGCCATCGGACAGCGCAGCGTCGCCGGCGGCGCGATGGCGACTGCACGGCCCTCCTTATCCATCACCTTTTCGAGCAGGACCACGTCTTCGGCCGCGCATTCACCCGGGCCGGTGATCGGAGGGAGCGCACGGATAAGCGCGACGTCGGGACCGAGCCGAAGCTGGCAGGCGGACGGTTCTGCCGGCTCCTGCGTCTCTGGCGTCTGCGCTGCTGGCGACTGCGAATTCGGCGTTTCGCCGGGTTTCGGCTCCGCACCTTTGGGGCTCAGCGGCGGTGGACCGGCCGGCACGGCGCGTCGTTCGCCGGGGGCGGGGCGGGCGGGAACCTCGGGGCTTGCCTTCGGCGGCGTGAGCCGCGCGGTCTGCGGGCGGGGAGGGGCCTCGGGTGGACGTGGGCGCGGCGCTGGGATCGATGCCCGCGGCGAGCCCGCGCGGTCCGCCTGGGGCTGCGTCTCGCCGGCGCGCGGTGCGGCGCGGGGCTTCTCGTCCGGGCGTTCCGGCCGGACGGAGCGAGCCGGCGAAGCACTTTCCCCGCGTGTTTCCGAGCCGCGCTGCCGGGGCGAATCCACCGACCGGGTCTGGCGCGGTTTTGCCCGGCGCGCGCGCCGCGGCGGCGAGAACAGCTCGTTGAGCGAGGAGCGCACCTCGTCCAGCGGGGAGGCCCGGCGGGCCTGGGTTTCGGTGGTCGGCGCCATGGCGGCAAGCACCGCCAGGGCCAAGGTCGCGGTTGCACAGCTGATTCGACGGCGGTTTGTCCGGGGCGGTGCCATTCGGGTGCTCGGGTGCGGCAGGAATGAGGCTTTTCTGGGAATCCACCAAGGCGAAACCCTTGCACCAATCCCGTCGTATCAGGACTGGTTCCGCCCGCCTGGGAATGGCCAGAACGAGGCGGGGGCGATAATTTGGCGAAATCGCGCCGTCGGGGGACGGCGCAGGGCGGATCTGAAAAGGTCGTTTCTTGGGAGGAAAGCCATGCTCGGACTGATGCAGGATTGGCCGCTGCTGTGCCATCGCATCATCGACCACGCTGCGATCTACCATGCGGACCGCGCGATCGTTTCGCGCTCGATCGAGGGGCCGATGCACACCACGACCTACGCGGACGTGCGCCGGCGCGCCCTGCGGGTGGCCCAACGCCTCGACCGGGACGGCATCAGGATGGGCGACCGGGTGGCGACGCTCGCCTGGAACACATGGCGTCACATCGAGACCTGGTACGGTATTCTCGGCATCGGCGCCGTCTATCACACGGTCAATCCGCGGTTGTTCCCCGACCAGATCGCCTGGATCATCAACCACGCGGAAGACCGCGTGATGATCACCGACCTCACCTTCGTGCCGCTGTTGGAGAAGCTCGCCGACAAGCTTCCCACGATCGAGCGCTACATCGTCCTCACTGACGCCGCGCACATGCCGCAGACCTCGCTCCGGAACGCCGTCCCTTACGAGGAATGGCTTGGCGGCGCGGACGGCGATTTCGCGTGGAAATCGTTCGACGAGAACACCGCCGCCGGCATGTGCTACACGTCGGGAACCACCGGCAATCCGAAGGGCGTGCTCTACTCGCACCGGTCCAACGTGCTGCACGCGTTCATGGCGTCGCTGCCCGACTCGAAGAACCTGTCCGCCCGCGACGTGGTCATGCCGGTCGTGCCGATGTTCCACGCCAACGGCTGGTCGCTCGCCTTCTCCACGCCGCTGGTCGGCGCCACGCTGGTGCTCCCGGGCGCCAAGATGGACGGCGCCTCGATCTACGAGCTGCTCGATACCTATCGGGTGTCGTTCACCGCGGCGGTGCCGACGGTCTGGCTGATGCTGCTGCAGGACCTGGAGAAGACCGGCGCCATGCTGCCGCATCTCCGGCGCGTGGTGATCGGCGGCTCGGCCTGTCCGCGCGCGATCGCACAGAAATTCCAGGACCATTACGATGTCGAAGTGGTGCATGCCTGGGGCATGACCGAGATGAGCCCGCTCGGCTCGCTGTGCACCATGAAGCCCGAGTATGCGCTGCTGAGCGGTGAGGCGCGTCTCGACGTGCAGCAGAAGCAGGGCCACCCGCCGTTCGGCGTCGAGATGAAGATCACCGACGACGCCGGACGCCGCCTGCCCTGGGACGGCACCACCTTCGGCCGCCTCAAGGTTCGCGGGCCTGCCGTCGCGCGGGTCTATTTCAAGGCCGAGGACGAGACCATCCTCGACGAGGAGGGCTTCTTCGACACCGGCGACGTCGCGACCATCGATCGCTACGGCTACATGCAGATCACCGACCGCGCCAAGGACGTCATCAAGTCGGGCGGCGAATGGATCTCCTCGATCGACCTGGAGAACATCGCGGTCGGCCATCCCAAGGTCGCCGAGGCGGCGGTGATCGGCGTCCGTCATCCCAAGTGGGACGAGCGGCCGCTCCTGGTGATCGTGCTCAAGCAGGACCAGACGGCGACCAAGCAGGAGATCCTCGGCTTCATGGAGACGCAGGTGGCCAAGTGGTGGCTGCCCGACGACGTCGTGTTCGTCGACGAGATCCCCCACACCGCCACCGGCAAGATCCAGAAGACCAGGCTGCGCGAGACGTTCCAGGATTACGCCCTGCCGACGGTGGTCGCGGCGGAGTGAGGTCAGCCTCGGGGAAGAAGCGTCACCCTGAGGTGCGCTGCCCTCTCTTGAGGGCAGCGCCTCGAAGGGCGGCGGCCCCTGCAGTGCAACCTTCCATCCTTCGAGGCTCGGCGCGCTAAGAGCGCGCCGAGCACCTCAGGGTGACGTGCGCCGAGCGCCTCAGGATGACGGTGCTGATGTGGCCGCGCGCCTTCGCGATGGCAACGCCCTCTCGCATTCACAATCCGTTGCGATAAAGTGCGGCGGATTCGGAATGCCATCGAGGGAGCGAATGACCGTGTTGGATGCCACGGCGCCGGGCGCGTCTGTGCCTTCCGTTCCGGGGGTGCCGCCTCCGCTGCCCGTGCAGGCGGCACCCGGTATGGGGACTGCGCGGTTCGTCGGCCGCCAGGGCGCCTATTGGCGGCTCATGCTGCACGGCGCGATCCTGTTGTTGTTCACGCTCGGAATCTATCGCTTCTGGCTGGCGACCGATCAACGCCGCTTCCTGTGGGGCAACACGGAGATCGCCGGGGACGCGCTCGAGTACACCGGCACCGCGCGTGAGCTGCTGATCGGGTTTCTCATCGCCATCGCGGTGCTGGTACCGATCTACGGCGGCTTCTTTCTCGCCGCGCTCGACCTCGGCATCATCGGCAAGCTGTCGGGCGTGCTCGCCTTTGCCCTGCTGGCGCTGTTCGGCCAGTTTGCCATCTACCGCGCCCGCCGCTATCGCCTGACCCGCACCGTGTTGCGCGGCGTGCGCATGCATCAGACCGGGTCCGCCTGGGCCTACGCGGTCTATTCCAGCATGTGGTGGACGATCACGCTCCTCACCGTCGGGCTCGCCTACCCGTGGGCCCAGGCGAATCTCGAGCGCTTCAAGATGCGCCACACCCACTATGGCGACGTCCCCGGGCGCTTCGCCGGCTCGGGGACGGCCCTGTTTGTGCGCGGCTTCGTCATGTGGCTCATCGTGGTCGGCCCGATCGCCGGGGCGCTCGTCTATGCGATCGGCAGCGTCGACTGGGCGGCGCTGGGCGAGGCGATCGAGCGCGGCGGGAGCAACGTGATCGGCACGATCGAAAGCTCGAGTCCCAATTTCGCCGCCGGGCTCACCGCCGTCAGCATCGCCGCCACCTGGTCGGCGCTTGCCGCGGGGGTGCTCTACCCGGCATTCCAGGCGATGACGTTGCGCTGGTGGACATCGGGGCTGCGCTTCGGCGAGATGGCGGCGACCTCGCGCCTGCGCACCGGCCAGGTGTACGGGCTCTATCTGCGCTTCATGGGATATTCCCTCCTGTTCGGCATCGCCCTGAGCATCGCCGCAGCCGTGCTGTTCTTCCTCGTGCAGTCGCTGCTCCGGCTGGGCGGCGATGCGTTCGCGGAAGCCGGCGGGGTCGTTGCCGGGGTGATCGGCTACGTCATGGTCATGCTCGGCTACTCGACGCTCTATCAGGTGATCGTGAAGCTGAGGCTGTGGAAGCTGAGCTTCGAGACTGCCGAGCTCTCCGGGCTGCAGGCGCTCGACACCGTCAGGGCGGCCGGCGCGGCGAGCTCCGCTTTCGGCGAGGGCCTCGCCGATGCGCTCGATGTCGGCGGGCTGTAATGGATGCCTCGCTGAGATCCGGCCCCGGCATCTTCTTCGACGGCGCGACCAGCGCCCGGCACGTCGTGTCGGTCGAGCTCGAGCGTGGCGCGCTGCTCGTGCGCGCCGCCGAGGGCCAACTGCTGGCCCGCTGGCCCTATGGCGAGCTCGAGCACCTGTCCGCCCATGAGGGCATGTTGCGCCTCGGTCGCGTCGGCAGCGCGACCTTGGCGCGGCTCGAGGTGCACGATCCGGCGCTTGCGGCCGCCATCGACGAAATGGCCGCGACCGTCGACCGCAGCGGCGCGACCGAGCGGCGCGGCCGCACCAAGGTGATCGTGTGGAGCATTGCGGCCGTGGTGTCGTTCGTCCTGTTCGGCATCTACGGCGTACCGGCGCTGGCCGACCGCCTCACGCCCTACGTGCCGATCGGGGCGGAGCGCCGGCTGGGAGAGGCGGTCGATGCGCAGATCCGCCCGATGCTCGACACCGGGACCCAGGGAAAGCCGTTCGAGTGCGGCGGGGCCGAGCCCGAGAAGGAGGGAGCGGCGGCGCTCGAGCGACTCACCGGCCGCTTGGAGTCCGCCGCTTCGCTCGCCCTGCCGATTAGCCTCAAGGTGCTGCGCAAGCCCGATACCAATGCCATCGCGCTGCCGGGCGGGCACATCTATGTATTCCAGGGGCTGATCAACCGGGCCGAGAATGCCGACGAGCTTGCCGGCGTGATCGCCCACGAGATCGGGCACGTCGCCAACCGGGACGGCACGCGTGCGGTGCTGCAGGGAGCCGGGCTGTCGTTCATGTTCGGCATGGTGCTGGGCGATTTCGTCGGCGGCGGCGCCGTCGTCCTGGCGGCGCGCACGCTGCTGCAGAGCTCGTATTCGCGCGAGGTGGAGCGGCGCGCCGATGCGTTCGGCGTGCAGCTGATGGACAAGCTCGGCGGCGACCCGCGCGCGCTCGGCGCCATCCTGATACGGATCGACGGCAGCAGCCATCCCGGATTGAAGCTCCTGCTCGATCACCCGGACACCAAGGACCGGTTGGCGGCCATCAATGCGGCGCAGCGGCCGAACAGCATGAAGGTGCTGGTCACGCCGGCCGAGTGGGCGGCCATCAAGCGCATCTGTTCAGGCTGAGCCAATGAGAGCAGCGTGATGTTGCGCCGTCGCATTCCCGAAGATCCGGTCTCGCGGCTTGCCCTGTGGGCGCGGCGGCTCGCGCTGTTCTCGCTCGCCGTCGCGGCTATCGCCATCGTCGTCGTGCGGCTCGATTTCATCGAGGCCCTGCCGGAACTCGCCACCTTCGCGGGCGCCGCCGGCATCGCCGTCATCGCCATGCTGTTCGCCTTTGCGGCCTTCGTCGTGATCTGGCGGGAGGGCCTGCAGGGGTTCCGCCATGCGCTGCTCGCCTTCGTGATCGGCATCGCGCTCGTCGCCTATCCGGCATTTCTCGGCACGCGGGCATACCGGCTGCCGGCGCTCAACGACTTGACCACCGACACCAACGACCCGCCCCGCTACGAGGCGATCGCGCGGCTGCGTCCGCGCGAGGCGAACCCGGTCGCCTATCCGGGCGCGGCCTTCGCCGAGCTGCAGCGCGCCACCTATCCGAGCATTGCGCCGCTGCAGACCGCCTCGACGCCGGCCGAGCTCTACGAGGCCGCGCTCACCGTCGTCACCAAGCGCAAATGGCGCATCGTCGACGCGCGCAGCCCGCAGGCGGGCCGGCGCGAGGGCCGCATCGAGGCGGTGGCGCGTACCGCCTTCATGGGCTTTCGCGACGACGTGGTGGTGCGCATCCGCCCGATCAGCGGCGGCGCGCGGCTCGACATCCGCTCCGCCTCGCGCTACGGCAAGCACGATTTCGGCGCCAATGCCAGCCGCATCGTCGGCCTGATCGAGGATATCGAGGAGGAGGTCGCGCCTCAGCCGGCCGCCGGGCGATAGACGCCGGAAATCGACGGCGCGCCGTCGGTCACCACCACGCCGCGCGCGACCAGGTCCTCCAGGTGCGCCAGCACGGACATCCCGGCAGCGGCGACGAGCCGCGGATCGAGGCCGATATAGATGGCGCGCACGAGCGTCGGGATGTCGGCCGCGCCCTTCTCCAGCCGATGCAGGATGGACGCCTCGCGTCCCTGGCGGTGGCGGACATAGTGGGCGAGAAACGCGTGCGCGTCGCGCACGACGCCACCGTGGCCGGGGAAATAGGTCGTCTCCGGCCGGTCCGCGAGCTTGGTGAGCGAGGCCATGTAGTCGCTCATGGCGCCGTCGGGCGGCGCCACCACCGGGGTCGCCCACGCCATCACGTGGTCGCCGCAGAAAAGAAAGTTCGTCCCGCGCAGCGCGAACGCCATATGGTTCGCCGTATGGCCGGGCGTGGCGACCCCTTCCATGATCCAGCCCGGGCCATGCACGATTTCGCCGTCGCGCAAGGCATGATCGGGGCGGAACTCGAGATCCCCGCTCGCCTCCATGCGGGGCGGCTCGCCCACGTGCAGCGGCCGCGACGGCCGGTGCGGGCCCTCGGCGACCACGGTCGCGCCGGTCGCCGCCTTGACGTGCCGGGCCGCCGGCGAGTGGTCGCGATGCGTGTGGGTGACGAAGATGTGCGTCACGGTTTCGCCGGCGACCGCCGCGAGCAGCGCTGCGACGTGGCGCTCATCGTCGGGGCCGGGATCGACGATTGCGACCTGGCCGCGCCCGACGATGTAGCTCACCGTGCCCTTGAAGGTGAACGGGCTCGGATTGTCGCACAGCAGGCGACGCACGCCGGGCGCGATCTCCTCCGGCGCGCCGGGTTTGAGATCGAACGTGCGGTCGAATGGGATGTCGTCGGCCATGCGCTGCTCTCTAGCGCATGTCGGCGCGTCACGCCACCGCCTGCGCCTCGCTCCCCTGCTGCGCCATGAGCTTCTCGGCCTCGCGCAACGGGCGCGGCTTGCCGAACAGATAGCCCTGCACCTCGTTGCAGCCTTCGCGCTTGAGCCGCTCGAACTGCTCGCGCGTCTCGACCCCTTCCGCGGTGGTGATCATGCCGAGGCTGTGGCCGAGCCCGGTCACCGCCCGGATGATCGCCACGCTGTCGTCCTTGGCCGACAATTCGCGGATGAACGAGCGGTCGATCTTGATCTTGTCGAACGGGAAGCTGCGCAGATAACTCAGCGACGAATAGCCGGTGCCGAAATCGTCCATGGCGATGCGAACGCCGAGCAGCCGCAGCTGGTTGAGCGCGGCCAGCGTCGCTTCGTTGTCGTTCAAGAGCACGGTCTCGGTGATCTCGAGCTCGAGCCGGTTGGGCGGCAGCCGCGAGGCGGCGAGCGCGTTCACCACGAGGCCGACGAGCGTGCGGTTCTTGAACTGCAGCGGCGACAGGTTCACCGCCACGTGGACGTGGTCGGGCCATTTCGCCGCGTCGGCGCAGGCCTGGCGCAGCACCCATTCGCCGAGCGGCAGGATCAGCCAGGACTCCTCGGCGAGCGGAATGAAGTCGTTCGGCATGACCAGGCCGCGCGTCGGATGATTCCAGCGCACCAGCGCCTCGAAGCCGATGACCGCCTCGTTCTCCACGTTGATGAGGGGCTGGTAGTACAGCTCGAACTCATTGTTTGTGAGCGCGCGGCGCAGATCGAGCTCGAGCGCCCGGCGCGTCTGCATGCGCGCGTCCATGCCCGGCTCGAAATACCGATAGGTGCCGCGCCCGTCCGCCTTGGCGCGGTACAGCGCGAGGTCGGCGTTCTTCAGCAGCAGGTCCGCATCGTCGGTGTCGGTCGGCGCGATCGAGACGCCGATGCTGGTGCCCACCACGACCTGGTGGTCGTCGATCTGGTAGGGGGCGCCGATCGTCTCCAGCAGGCGCTCGGCCAGCGCGGTGGCGCCTTCCGGCTGCGCAGTCCCGCGTTGCAGGATGGCGAACTCGTCGCCGCCGAGCCGCGCCACCACGTCGCTGTCGCGCAGGCACTTGCGGATCCGTTCGCTCGCCGCCGCCAAGAGGCGGTCGCCGACCGGATGGCCCAGGGTATCGTTGACGGCCTTGAACTGGTCGAGATCGAGGCAGAACACCGCCAGCGCCTGGCCCCGCGTCAAGTTGTTGAGCGATTGCTCCATCTGCTCGCGGAACGCCATGCGGTTGGGAAGGCCGGTGAGCGAATCGTGACGCGCCATGTGGGCGATCCTGGCTTCGGCCTGGCGACGCTCGGTGATGTCCTCGTAGGTCGCGAGCCATCCGCCCTCGGGGATCGGCTGGTACGTCGCGGAGACCGTGCGGTCGCCCACTTCGCGTACCGCCATCGCGGGCTCGCCTGTCATCCAGATGCGCTCGAGCTGGGCGATCGCCTCGTCGGCGTCGAGCCCCTTGAAATGGCCGTGATCGACCGCGCCCCGGGCGATTTCGGCGAGAGTCATTCCCGGCTGGAGCAGGTGCTGCGGCAGGCCGAGGATCGCGAATGCGCGATCGTTCGCCACCACCAGCTTCTGGTCGCGGTCGAGCATCAACAGGCCTTGCGACATGTTGGCCAACGCGGCGGCAAAGCGTCCGTTCTGAAGATCCAACTCCTCGTCGCGCCGCTGGAGCTCGTCGTTTTGCGTGCGCAGTTGCGCGTTGGCGTCGTGAACTTCCCGGGTTGCCAGCTCGAGCTCGCCCAGGGTGCGATCCAGCACGCGCAGCGGAAGCACCCGCAGCACCCAGAAGGCGCTGAACCCGAGCACGAAGCTGAACAGGGTGACGAGCGCAGTCGCGCCGATCAATTCGCGCAGGCTGCTCGTGAGCTCCACGCGTCCGACCGTGGCGCCCGCCACGACGATCGGCTGACTGCGCGTCGCCAACGGACCTTCGAGCTGTGGGCCGCGCTCGGCCACCTCGCGCCCATCGATGTCGAGCACGCGCTGATAAAACACGTCGCCGTTCGCCTTGTTGAGCTCGATCAGCTCCTCGAGGCGCACCCGCTGATAGCGCCACAGCTGATCGTGCTGATAGATGTAGCGGGCGAGCCGCCCGGCGATGATCCGGCCCTTGAGATCCAGGTCGCGCACGGTATTGGCATGGCCGATCAGCCAATAGCCCGACGGCACCGCCACGGTCGTGACGATCGCGATGGCCAGGCCGATCGTGCCGATGAGGGTGCGAAGCGTCGTCTTCATTGCGGGCCGCCCGTTACTCCTCGACCGGGAGCGTGCCGCTCTCGCGCAGCGCCGTCCGCCCGCTCTCGGTGCGGACGAAATCGAGGAAGCGCAGGGCCACGGTGCTGCGCTTCGCCGGGAGCACCAGGTAGAACGGCTTCTCGTAGCGGTAGGCGCCGCTTTCGAGGTTGGCGAGCGACGGCACGACGCCGTCGATCGGCACATAGCGCAGATCGCGCTTCTCCATCTCGAGCTGGCTCAGGCCGGCGACGGTGAACGAGCCCTGGAGGCTCTCCGCCAGCTTGGTGTTGTCCTGATCGGTCGCGGTGACCGGCAGGTCCGGCCGCTCTCGTGCCGTGGCGATCGCCTCGCGCATGCCGGGAAAGAGCCCGTTCATCAGCATGGTGTCGCCGTCGAGGCGCGTGCGCAGGATGACGCGGAGCGGGCTGCCGTCCGCCCAAGTTGGCCTGGTGGCGGCGAAGACCTTGGCCAGGTCGGTGCGGGCAATGCTGTTGGGATTGCGATGCGACGTGGCGAACAGGAGCGCCGTGCGGGAAATCGGCAGCACCACGAAGCCATGCTTCAATTCGTCGGGCAGGAGCTGGCGGGCCGAGACGGCGATGTCGAGCACGCCGTCGGCGAGCGCGCGCAGCGATCCGTTGCTGCCGAGGCTCATCGCGATGTCGACGTTGTCGCCGCCCGCGGCGGTGAAGGCCGTCCCGACGTGCCGCATCATGTCGATGGCGCCGCCGGTGCCGCCCACGCGCAGCGTGTCGGCGGTGGTCGTGCCGCTCAGCAGATTGAGAAAGACGAGCGCTGCCGCCCCGCGCAAGCTTCGGCGCATTGATGGACCCCCATGCAAACTGGAGCGCCCACCATGGCGGTATAACGGTGAACACGGCTTTAAGTGTCGGTATTTGTACCTAGGCGCGCGCTGGTATCATGACACCAGCGGCGGGGCATTCGACGATCTATGTTTACGAAAGCGTTCTCTCTCGCCTGTCGTCGCCCGGCTGCGCCCTTGATCGAGAGACCGGGAGTATTGGATCCCCGCTGTCGCGGAGACGACAACCGCGAGGTTCCTGCTGCCGCCGTCTCAGTGGATCTCCGGCTCCGGGATCGGTGCGCCGGCAGCGAGGAAGTCGAAGTCGCAGCCTTCGTCGGCCTGGCCGATATGGGTGGAGAACATCGCGCCGTAGCCGCGCAGATAGTGGGGCTCAGGCGGCCGCCAGGCGGCGCGGCGCCGCGCCAGCGCCTCTTCGGACACGTCGAGGTGGATGCGCCGCGCGTCGACGTCGATCTCGATTGCATCGCCGGTCTTCACCAGCGCGAGCGGCCCGCCGACGTAGCTTTCCGGCGCGACGTGCAGGATGCAGGCGCCGTAGCTGGTGCCGCTCATGCGCCCGTCGGAAATGCGCACCATGTCGCGCACGCCCGCCTGCACCAGCTTCTTGGGGATCGGCAGCATGCCCCATTCGGGCATGCCGGGGCCGCCCTTCGGCCCGGCGTTCTTGAGCACCAGCACGTGGTCGGGCGTCACCGCGAGGTCGTCGCGCTCCACCTCGCGCGCCATCTCGTTGTAGTTCTCGAACGCAAGCGCGATGCCGCGATGGCGCAGGAACCGCTTGTCGGCGGCCGCCGGCTTCATGACGCAGCCGCGCGGCGCCAGGTTGCCCTTGAGCACGGCGGTCGCGCCTTCCCGATAGATCGGGTCCTTGAGCGTGTGGATCACGTCGGGCAGATGGACTTGCGCGCCGGCGATGAGCTCGCCCACCGGCTTGCCGGTGACGGTCACGCAGGAGAGGTCGAGGAGACCGGAAAGTTCGCGCATCAGCGCGCGCAACCCGCCGGCGTAGAAGAAGTCCTCCATCAGGTACTTGCCCGAGGGGCGCACGTTGGCGAGCACCGGCACCTGGCGCGACAGCGCGTCGAACCGCTCCATGTCGAGCGGGATGCCGGCGCGGCGCGCCATCGCCACCACGTGGATGATGGCGTTGGTCGAGCCGCCCATCGCCATGTGCACCTTGATGGCGTTGTCGAACGCGGCGGGCGTGAGGATGCGCGCCGGGGTGAGATCCTCCCACACCATGTCGACGATGCGGCGGCCGGCCGCGGCGCACATGCGCGGATGGCCGGCATCGGCCGCCGGGATCGACGAGGCGCCGGGCAGCGCCAGGCCGAGCGCCTCGGCGATCGCCATCATGGTGGCGGCGGTGCCCATCACCATGCAGGTGCCGAAACTGCGGGCGATGCCGCCCTCGATCTCGTTCCAGTCGTCGTCTGTGATGTTGCCGGCGCGCTTCTCCATCCAGTATTTCCACACGTCCGAGCCCGAGCCGAGGAACTCGCCGCGCCAGTTGCCGCGCAGCATCGGCCCGGCCGGCACGTAGATCGCCGGGATGCCCATGCTGATCGCGCCCATGACCAGTCCCGGCGTGGTCTTGTCGCAGCCGCCCATCAGCACCGCGCCGTCGATCGGATGGCTGCGCAGGAGCTCCTCCGCCTCCATCGCGAGGAAGTTGCGATAGAGCATGGTGGAGGGCTTCACGAACGGCTCGGCGAGCGACATCGCCGGCAGCTCGATCGGGAAGCCTCCCGCCTGCAGCACGCCGCGCTTCACGTTCTCGGCGCGCGAGCGCAGGTGCGCGTGGCAGGCGTTGATCTCGCTCCACGTGTTGATGATGCCGATCACCGGCTTGCCGGCCCAGTCGTCGGAATCGAAGCCGAACTGGCGCAGCCGCGAGCGGTGGCCGAACGAGCGCAGATCGTTGACGCCGAGCCAGCGGTGGCTGCGCAGATCTTCGGGGCGTTTGCGGGAGGTCATGAGGGAGCCTGCTTCACGGGGGCGGGTTTTGTCGCAACGGTGGCGGCGTCGCGTCGGCCGAGCACCTGGACGGTGCCGACCAGTATGGCAAGCGCGGCGCCCATGATGTCGGTCACGAGCCCGGGATCGATCAGCAGGAGGCCGGCGGCGGCGAGCAGGCCGCGCTGCCAGACGCTTGCCGCGGTGATAAAATAGCCATGCAGCCCGGCGGCGAACAGCATTATGCCGAAGCTGGCGGTGACCAGCGCCATGGCGATCTGCGGCCACGTTCCGATCATCAGCAGTGCCGGCTCGTAGACGAACATGAACGGCACGATGAAGCCGGCGGCGCCGATCTTCACCGCGGCCCAGCCGCTCGCCCACAGGTCCGATTTGGCGAGCCCCGCCGCCGCATAGACGGCGAGCGCGACCGGCGGCGTGATCGCCGAGAGCACCGCGAAATAGAACGCGAACATGTGGGCGGCCGGCGCGATCACGCCGAGCTTGATGATGGCCGGAACGAGCAGCGCGGTGAGGATGATGTAGGCCGGCGTCGTCGGCATGCCCATGCCGAGCACGATGGCCGCCACCATCGTCACGATCAGGGCCAGCAGCAGCGTGTCCTTGGCGAGGCCGACCACGAACTGCGTGAAGGTGATACCGAGGCCGGACAGCGTCACGACGGCGATGACGATGCCGGCGCAGGCGCAGGCGGCGGCGACGCCCAATGCGTTCTTGGCGCCGTCGACGAAGGCGTCGATGATGTTCGGCAGGTTGACGTAGCCGCGGCTCGAGCGGCGTAGCGCCGCGACCGGGAAGCACATCAGCGTGCCGGCGAGCGCCGCGAGCGGTGCGCTGTAGCCCGAATACATGACGGCCAGGATGGTCAGCACCGGGAGGAACAGGTGGCCGCGCTCGGTGAGGACGATCCTCAGGCGGGGCAGCTCGGCGCGCGGGAGCCCGATCAGGCCGCGCCGCTTCGCCTCGAAATGCACCGCCGAAAAGCAGGCGACGTAATAGAGGATGGCCGGGATGACCGCCCAGATGACGACCTGCGCATAGCCGACCCCGAGGAACTCCGCCATCACGAAGGCGGCGGCGCCCATGATCGGCGGCATGATCTGGCCGCCGGTCGAGGCGGTCGCCTCCACGCCGGCGGCGAAATGCGCGGGAAATCCCGAGCGCTTCATCAGCGGGATGGAGATCGGCCCGTCGACCATGACGTTGGCCACCGCGCTGCCGGAGATGGTGCCGAACAGGCTCGAGCTCACGACCGACACCTTGCCCGGCCCGCCCGCCGTGTGGCCGGTCAGCGCCATGGCGAAATCCATGAACAGCTGGCCGGTGCCGGTGCGCTCCATGAAGCTGCCGAACAGCACGAAGATCAGCACGTAGGAGGCGGACACCGACAGCGGGATGCCGAAAATGCCTTCCGTCGTCATGTACAGCTGGTCGATGAGCCGCATCGGCTCCAGCCGCGCGATCAGGAGCCCGTAGACGAGGAACACGATCGCCGTGATCGGCAGAGCCCAGCCGATCACCCGGCGCGTCGCTTCGAGCACGATCACCGTCATGAGCACGCCCATGGTCATGTCCATCGGCGTGAGGTCGTCGACGTAGAAGATGCGGGTGACGACGTATTCGTAATTGGCGAAGAGGTAGAGGATCGGGGCGGCGCCGGCGAGCAGGAGCGCGTAGTCGATCACCGTGGGCGGCCGCGGCCCGGCCGGTGGCGCCCCCGGAGTTGCGGTGAGCGCCGCTTCCTCGGTGTGTGAGCTGAACCGGTAGAGCAGGAAGATCAGCGCGATCGCGAACAGCAGGTGGGTCCCGCGGAACGGGATCGCTTCCGGCGAGCCGAAGGCGATCGCCCACATGTGATAGAGCGCCATCGCGACGGACACGAGGATGACGATGCCGCGGAAGGCGCCGGCATGGCTCCACTTCAACGTCATGCTTGCGGTCTCCCCTGCCGCTCCGCGTCCGTAGGGTGGGCAAAGGCGCGCTGTTCGGCCTATCCGCTTGGGCAAAATCGCATGCGCGCCGTGCCCACGCGGGGCATCAGAGCAAAGCGATTTTGCCCGCCCCTACGCGCGACCCGCCCTAGCGCACCGTCACCGTGAGGCCGGCTTCCTTGTAGTATTTCGCGGCACCCGGATGGAACGGCACGCCGATGTCGGCCCCCATCTCCTTCGGCGTGAGCGTGGCGATGTCCTTGGCCACCGTGGCCAGCGTCTTGGTGTTGTCGCCGATCATCTTGGTCATCGTATAGACCGTGTCGGCCGGCAGCTTGCACGACGCGACGATGTGGGTGTGGAAGCCGATCACCTTGATGTCCTTGTCCTGCTTCGGATAGGTGCCCTTGGGGATGGTGACCAGGTTGTAGCCCGAATTGAGCTTGCGCATCTTTTCGATGCTGTCGCTCAGGTCGATGATCTTGATCTCGCGCGCGGCCGCGAGATCCATGACCGCGCCGGCCGGGATCTGCGTGCTGAGCCCGAAGGCGACGGCGTGCCCGTCCTGCATCTGCGTCACCGAATCGGTGTAGCCGACGAAACTCGCCTTGACGTCGCTGTAGGCGACGCCGTGCACTTCCAGGAGCTGGCGGGTGATCTGCTCGCCGGTATTGCCGCGCTGCTGGGTGGTGATGCTCTTGCCCTTCATGTCCTCGATCTTGTTGATCCCCGAATTGGCGAGCACGACGAACTGGTAATATTGCGGGTACAGGGTCGCGACGTTGCATACATTGGCATGCGGCTTGTTGAACGGCGGCTTGCCGGTCATCGCGTCGACCGTCGAGATGGAGTTGCCGAAGCCGATATCCGTCTTGGCTTCCTCGATGGCGCGCACGTTGGCGATGCCCGCTCCCGGCAGCACCTGCACCGACAGGCCGGGTATCGCCTTCTCCCACATGTCCTTGAGCTGCCCGCCGAGCGGGATCCACGACCCGCCCTGGGGGCCGCTCATCAGCTTGAGCTCGGCCGCCGCCGCCGTGCCGCCGAGCGCGCACGCGACCCCGATCGCGAGCACGCAGGTTTTCCAACGTCGATGCATCGTCTTCCTCCCATTCGGCCGGGCCGCCTAACCCGCCATTTCACCGACCATATCACGGGGATTGACGACGACGCCACCGTCCGCGCCCGGCTCCCCGGCCTCCCTCGAAAACGCGCGCATGATCGATTACCCTGACCGGAAGGGTCGGTCTTCGGCGCTCGCCTCGGGACGACGAAGCAGCGTGCCCGCACCAGGAGCCGGTGGATGGCGGTGACCGACTCGGCCGCAGCTGCGTCGTTGCGCGTGGAAGAGCAGGCGCATCAGCGCGCGGCGCCCGAACGCGTTTTCGCGCCCCCCTTGCGCGGCGCGCGGCGTGCCTTCTGGCATGGCCGATCGGTGCGGGCGCAGCTCCTCATCACCTTCATCGTCATCGAGGCGGTCGCGGCGCTGCTCTTGGGCAGCATCACCATCCTGCATGCACGGAAATCGACCCGCCTGGAAATCGCGGCCTCGCTGCGCATGGCGGAGGTCCTGGTCGGCGAGACCGCCGAGCTGTTGCGCCAGGAGCGCTCGGCCGAGCAGTTCCTGTCGAGCCTGCCGGCGCAGCTGCGCCACGTCCGCCACGTGCGCATCTCGGTCCAGGATGCCGCCGGCGCGCCGGTGACGCCCTCAGCCGAGGCTGGCGACGCGCGCACGGAGGACCGCGCCGCCGGGCCGGCGTGGTTTGCCGCCTTGATCGCGCCGCCGGCGCAGAGCCGCGAGGTCGCGGTGCGGGTGGCGGGCGAGCGTGTCGGCTCGGTGCGGCTCACCGGCGAGCCGAGCGACGAGATCGCCGAGGTGTGGGAAAACACCGTGGACGACGCGCTCGTGGCGCTGCTGGTCAGCCTCGCGGCGATCGCCGCGCTCTATCTGCTGCTCGGCCGGGTGCTCGATCCGCTCGATCGCCTGGTCGGCGGCCTCGCCGAGCTGGAGCGGCGGAACTACGAGGTGCGCCTCGAGCGCCCGCCCGCGGTCGAGCTCGCGGGAATCGCCGACCGGTTCAATGCGCTGGCGGCCGCGCTCGACCGGCTGCGCGGCGAGAATACGCGATTGAGCCGCCGCCTGGTCACTGCGCAGGACGACGAGCGGCGACGCACCGCGCTCGAGCTGCATGACGAAGTCGGGCCGTCCCTGTTCGGCCTCAAGGCCAACGCGACGTCGATCGCCAAGGCGTGCGGCGACCTGCAGGATGCGACGTCGCGCACCGTGGCGGAGCGGGCGCGCGACCTCATCGCGATCGTCGATCACCTGCAGGGCATCAATCGCAGCATGCTCGACCGCCTGCGGCCGATGGCGCTCGGCCATGTGCCGCTCGGCGATCTCGTGGCGCAGCTCGTGCGCGACTACGCGGCGCGCCACAAGGACGTTGCATTCTCGCTCGCCGCCGGAACGCTCCGCCCCGGCTACGGCGACCTGATCGACCTGACGGTCTATCGCTGCCTGCAGGAAGGGCTCACCAACGTGGTGCGGCATGCGGCCGCCACCCATGTCGAGATCGCGGTCGGGGAGGCGGGCGACGCGCAGTGCCTTGAGCTCGCCGTCAACGACGACGGACGCGGCATCGATCCGGCGGCGCCGCGCGGACACGGGCTCACCGGCATGCAGGAGCGCCTCGAGGCCCTGGCCGGCAGTTGCTCGATCGGTCCGGCTTCGCCGCGCGGGACGCGGCTGAGCATCCGCATACCGCTACCATCCGATCCGGGTGCGGCCGCATGAGCTCGGTCCTCATCGTCGACGACCATCCGATCGTGTTGCAGGGCTGCCGCCGCATCCTGGAGGACGCAGGGGTGACCACGGTGCTCGCCGCGCGTGACATCGTTTCCGGCTATCGCCTGTACCGCCGCCATGCGCCGGACGTCACGATCGTCGACCTCGGCCTCTCGGGCAACGGGCTCGGCGGCCTGTCGCTGGTCCAGCGGATCAGGTCGCGCGACCCGCGCGCCCGCATCCTGGTGTTCAGCATGCACGCCGACCCGATCATCGTGGCCCGCGCGCTCGCCGCCGGCGCGACCGGCTACGTGCTCAAGGACACCGCGTCGGAGGACCTGGTCGAGGCGTTCGAGAAGGTGCGTGCCGGGACGCCGCATCTCAGCCCCGACCTCGCCATGCAGGTGGCGCTCGCCGGCGCCGGTGCGCGCCGCGACCCGCTCGCCGACCTCACCCCGCGCGAGCTGCAGACGCTGAGCCTCCTGGCGGAGGGCAAGCCCTATGGCCGCATCGCCGACGAGCTCAACGTCAGCTACAAGACGGTGGTCAACACCTGCTCGCAGCTCAAGGAGAAGCTCAACGCCCGCAACCTGCCGGAGCTGATCCGCACCGCCGTCCAGCACCTCGCGCCCGCCGCCCCGCGCCCGCCCGGGTGATCGCTCGGCCCACGCTGGCTGCCCATTCGGGCCGGCCCGGTGTGTCCTGGATGTCACATTGCCAAATGTTCCTGCGGCGAGTGGCAAAACGTACCGGGACTTTCCGGCGCAACGGCCCGATCATTTTGCCAACGGCGAAATGGACTTGCGCGACAATCGCCGGCCCCGGAGACAGGGATGATTCGCGAGCTGGTGTCGGTTGCGGCGGTGATGCTGGGCTTGCCGGCCGCCGCGCAGGCGCAGAGCGTCGCGCTGCCCGAGATCGAGGTGATCGCCACGTCGCCGCTGACCGGCGCGGGCATCAGCCGGGACAAAGTCCCGGCCATGGTGCAGACGCTGTCGGCCGACGACATCCAGAGCACCTACTCGCCGTCGCTCACCGACGCGCTGTTCCAGCGCATTCCCGGCGTGAGCACAAACGACGTGCAAGGGAACGGCTTTGTGCAGGACCTGCGCTACCGCGGCTTCGCGGCGTCCCCGCTTGCCGGGACGCCCCAGGGGCTCGCGGTCTATCTCGGCGGCACCCGCATCAACGAGGCGTTCGGCGATACGGTGAACTGGGACTTGATCCCCACCAACGCCATCGACCGGGTGGACCTGTGGACCAACAACCCGGTGTTCGGCCTCAATGCGCTGGGCGGCGCGGTCAACATCCAGATGAAGAACGGCTTCACCTGGCAGGGCTTCGAAGCCGAAGCGCAGGGCGGCTCGTTCGGCCGCCGCCAGGGCGCGCTGCAGTACGGCGTGCAGAAGGGCGACGTCGCTTTCTACGTCGCCGCGCAGGCCGCGCACGACGACGGCTGGCGCTTCCAATCGCCCTCGGACATCGCCCGCGTTTTCGCCGACCTCGGCTGGAAGGGCGATCGCTCGGAGGTGCACCTGACCGCGCTCGGCGCGTCGAACGCGTTCGGCGTGGTCGGGCCGACGCCGGTCGAGCTGATCGCGCTGAACGAGAAGTCGATCTTCACCTGGCCGCAGACGACCGACAACCAGGTCGGGATGCTGACGCTCAACGGCAGGCACGCCTTCACCGACGAGCTGTCGGTGCAGGCAAACTCCTACGTCCGCTATTTCCGCCAGCACCACGTCGACGGCAACGTCGCCGACATCGAGCGCTGCAGCAACGCCTCGTCGTTTCCCAACCGGCTGTGCCTGGAGGATGACGGCTTCCCGCGCCCCAATCCGGTCACCACGGCCTTCCGCAACCAGTTCGTCATCCTCGACCAGTTCAACAATCCGATTCCGTGCCCGCCCGGCAGCGGCAACACCTGCGCGCCGGTGCCCTACGGCACGGTCGATCGGACCTCCACCGAATTGCTCACGTTCGGATCCTCGGCGCAGATCACCAGCACCGCCAAGCTCCTCGGCCACGACAATTACTTCGTCGCCGGCGCGAGCCTCGATCGCGGCCACACCCGCTTCCTGTCGAACAGCGAGCTCGGCTTCATCTATCCGGACCTGTTCGTCGGCCTCAATCCGGCCATTCCGGGCACCGGCTCGATCATCCACACGCTGGGCAACGTGGGCTACATCCCGATCGGCCTGACGGCGCACAACACCTACGTGGGCGCCTACATGAGCAATACGTTCGACGTCACCTCGGCCCTGTCGGTGACGACCGGCGCGCGCTTCAACTACGCCGACATCAAGATCGCCGACACGCTCGGCTTCGCGCCCGACCTCGCCGGGCATCACACCTTCATGCGCGTCAACCCGGTGGTCGGCGCGACCTACAAGCTGATGCCGGGCATGACCACCTACGCCGGGTACTCGGAAGCGAACCGCGCGCCGACCCCGCTCGAGCTCGGCTGCGCCAATCCCGAGCGGCCGTGCCTGATCGAAAGCGCGCTGGTGTCCGACCCGCCGCTCAATCAGGTGGTCGCCCGTACCGTCGAGGCGGGCGTGCGCGGCGTCGTTCCGGTGAGCTTCGGTCAGATCGACTACAAGGTCGGCGCCTTCCGCACCGAGAGCGAGAACGACATCATCCACGTGGCGAGCTTCATCCAGGGGCGCGGCTTCTTCACCAACGTCGAGGGCACGCGCCGCCAGGGCCTGGAGGCGAGCGTGCAGGTGAAGGCGCCCACCTGGCAGGCGTTCGCCAACTACAGCTTCGTCGATGCGACCTACCAGTTCACCGGCGACATCCCTTCTCCCAACAACCCGTCGGCCGACGACGACGGCCTCATCCGCGTGACGCCCGGCAAGCGCATCCCGGGCATCCCGCAGCACCAGTTCAAGACCGGGCTCGACTGGTTCGTCACGCCGGAGTGGAAGGTCGGCGGCACCTTCGTGGCGGTCGGCAGCCAGTATTTCATCGGCGACGACGCCAACCAGAACGACAAGCTCCCAAGCTATTGGTATGTGAACGTCAACACCTCCTACCAGGTGACCAAGGAGGTGCAGCTGTTCGCGCTCGCCACCAACCTGTTCAACAAGCGCTTCGCCACCTACGGCACCTATTTCGATACCGAAGGCCTCGACCGCGCGCTCGGCTTCCCGCTCACCGATCCGCGCACGGTGACACTGGCGCCGCCATTCGCGGTGTACGGCGGGATCCGGGTGAAGCTGTGAGGGGAGAGATGGATTGATCCCGCACGCCGCTACGCTTGGCTTGCCGACCGCGTCATGATAGAGTTGACCAACTAAGTAGTCAGGAGCAGCCGATGGGTAGCGTGAATCTCGCCGATGCCAAGGCGCGTCTGAGCGAGCTGGTCGAACGGGCGGCGGCCGGCGACACCGTGTGTATCACGCGCCGGGGCAGGCCGGTGGCACAGATCACGGCGGTGGCGACGCCGCGCAAGCGGATTGCCCTTTCGGCCCTGCGCGCGCTGACCGACAGCATGCCGCGGCAGCGGGAATCCGCCGGTGCCCTCATTCGCCGCATGCGCGACCAGGACCGCTATTGACGCTCTATCTCGATACGTCTCTGCTCGTTGCGATCCTGACCAACGAGCCGCAAACCAGCCGTTTGCAGGCTTGGCTCGCCAAGCAGAAGCCGGAAGACCTCGCGATCAGCGACTGGGTGACCACCGAGTTCTCCTCTGCACTCTCGATCAAGCTGCGGGCGGGCCAGATCCAGGCCATCCATCGGGCCGATGCGCTGGCGATGTTCGCCCGCCTGACCAGCGACAGCTTCGCCATTTTGCCCATATCAAGTCTGCAGTTCCGCACGGCGGCGCGATTCGTGGACCAGCATGGGCTGGGCTTGCGCGCCGGCGACGCCCTGCATCTCGCCATCTGCGCGGATCATGGGGCGACACTCTGTACGTTGGACCGCCGTCTCAACGAGGCCGGACCGGTGCTTGGCGTGAAGACTATGCTGCCGTGAATGAGATCGGAGACACGAGGCAGCGGTCGAGTGGTGAATTTCGGGCCTGCAACCTCCTCGTCCCGAACAAGGTGTCGTGGGCGCATGCGCCGGCCATTGCCGATGTACGGTGAAGCTGTGAGGGGACGGCGTCGGAGGAGTTGATGAGCCTGCGGCGGTCGACCCGCCGCCGAACCCACCGCGTCAGCTCTTCACGAAGACGGCCTTGCAGGCGGGACTGAGCCTCTCGTAGTTCACCTTCATGCAGGCCGTGATCTTCGGGACATTCGGGATTTCCGCGGCGCAGAACCTGAACGCGTCGCCCCTGCAGGCGCGGCGCTGCTCAGGGGTGCCCTGCTGGGCGAGGGCGGCCGATGAGGCAGCGAGCAACCCGGCCAGTGCGGCCGCCGCCATGATGGTTGTGCGAAAAATGGTCATGCTGGTCCTCCTCCCTTCGCGAAACCGATGGAGCATCAGTCGCCGAATCGCGCGCTCTGGTTCAATCGTGCGGCGGCGAAAATTCATGTGACGCTGGATGGGGGAGCAGGGCTTCGGCGAAGCGACGCCGTCAGCCCTTCTTGCGCAGGCGGCACTTGCCGTCCTCGTGCTCAACGGCCGCGCCGAACAGCTCGTCGAACGCGCGCCGCACGCCGGGCCAGCTCCCGTCCACATAGTAGTCGTCGCCGATCAGGATGCCGCCGGGCGCCAGCAGCGGCCACCACGCCTGGATGTCGGTCTTGACCGAGCGGTAGTCATGACCGGCATCGATATGGATGATGTCGGCCTTGATCTCGTAGTGCGTGAGCACGTCTGCGGCATTCACCGAATTGAGCGGCATCGGCACGAACAGGTTCTGCTGGTGGCTGTGCACGACGTTGGAGAGGAACGTGAAGTAGAGCTGCGGATAGCCTTGCCGGCGCGGAATGCTGGGGCGCATCACGTCGTGCGTCCAGTGCTCGGCGCTGCCGAGGAACGTGTCCACCGCGACGATCGCGCAGTCGAGCCCGAGCTCGACGACGCGCCGCCCCATGATGATGGCGGAGACGCCTTTCCACACGCCGACTTCGACGATGATCTTCGGCCGCACGAGCGTCACCGCGTCCTGCAGGTAGCGGTGCTGGGAGGTCGGATAGCCTTTGCCCTCCGGCGGCAACAGCGGGAGATCCCGAAACGGGTCCTCGCCCTGCCAGAGCGTCGCAATCAGATGGTCTCGCATCGTCGTCATTGCACGACCATGGCGGAGGTCGCCCGCTGCCTGCAAGGTCTCGGGCACCGCAGGGGACCCGCTGGCCGCGAGCCGATGAGGGCGTGGCGGGCGCAAAAAAAACGTCCGGAGAACCGTCGGTTGGAGATTTTGCGGGAGGATTAATGGTCGGAGTGGCAGGATTTGAACCTGCGACCCCTCGTCCCGAACGAGGTGCGCGGCCAAGCTGTGCTACAGTCCGACTGCAGGGCACGGTAGATTTCAGTCCGGCATCGCGAGGCGGCGGCGCGCGGCCGGGGGACCAGGCCCTTCTTCGCCCATCACGGAAAGGGTGAACCATGGAAATCCGCATCGATGTGAATCCCGGTGCCGACATCGGCGCGGCGATCGCCGCTGCGATCCCGGCGTTGCGCCGGTCCGATGGCGACTATGGCGGCCGTATTGTCCTTCCCCGTGGCCAGTTCTTCTGCTCGCCCGTGCGGGTTCCCCCGTTCAATTTCGGCGAGACCCGCGTCGTGATCGAAGGCGAAGGAGGCGGCACGATGTTGCGGCCGCACCCATCGACGGCGGCGGGCGAGTATCTGTTTCATATCGGCGGCCGCACGGAGATCAAAGGCATCGACTTCTCCAACCCGGATCACCGCCCGGTCAACGCCATCCGCCTGTTCGGCGTCGACCAGACGAGCGACAACGGTCCGGCATTCACCGAGGTGACCTATTGCCAGTTCCGCCAGTTCGGAACGGCGATCCGCAACGAGAACCTGGGGAACTGGGGCATCATCCGCAATCGGTTCCTCGCCAACGAGATCAACATCCACTCCTGGAACGGCGGGATGGTTTCCGAAATGCACTGGAATTCGTTCCAGGGCGGCCGCGGCATCATCTTCGAGCACAACGGATGGGCGAGCGAGGGACGAAACATCAGCAACAACCAGATGGTGCTGATGAAGTCAGGCATCGAGATCTACAACGGGCTCGCCTACAACATCAGCTCCAACAACATCGACGCCGACAGTGGAGACTGCATCATCCTTGAGCCGCGCATCGGCGCGCTCGTGGACGTCAAGATCAACAGTGGATGGATGTCCGGCTTTGGGCCGTGCGGCATACGCGCGAGCGGCCCCGTGTTCCGCGCGCGCGTGCGCGACATCTCCATCCGCGGTCATGCAAGGGCCGGCATTGCGCTCGAGCATCGCGATGGATGGTCTCCGGCCGACTTCCAGTTCAGCGGCTGCAATTTCGAGGGCAATGCGCTCGACTTCTTCTCCGATGGTGCCGGCGGCGTGAGTTGCGCCAATCACTTCGGCTCGCAACAGACGTGGAGCGAGACCGCCACCGATCGCGGTTTTACCGGATTCGTGAGCCGCGACGACGAATTCGATCGGCCGCCGGTTGCGATTTCCGCACGGACAAGGGTCAGGGATGCGCGCGGAGCGGGAGCACCTCCGGCTCTGACGAGCTGATCATTGCGTGTTGCGCGGGCTCCGCAGACAATTCGATCGCGCGCTACGACCCGACGCCGCCGTGGGCGTCGGTCAAGCGACGCGCCGGATACCGGGATTGATGGTCGGAGTGGCAGGATTTGAACCTGCGACCCCCTCGTCCCGAACGAGGTGCGCTACCAGGCTGCGCTACACTCCGACTGCAGGGCAGGGCTTATAACGGCGCCGTCGTCGGCCCGCAAGCCGGGGGCGAGAGGCCTCGCGGCGGGCCCGAAATCGTTGATCCGGGACCTGCGGGTCGATATGGTCCGCACGCCGTTCCTCCCAACTAGGCACCTGTTGGGGCGTAGCCAAGTGGTAAGGCAGCGGATTTTGATTCCGCCATTCCCAGGTTCGAATCCTGGCGCCCCAGCCACATCAATGACTTGGTGGCGGGCACCGGCAAGCCATTTAGACGGTCGGGTCGCGCGAACGTCGAACTGTCTAGATAGCCATTGAGGTCCGCTGGGCTTTGCCGTTGGGATGGCGGAAAAAGCGCGTCCGCTGCCTTGCTCTGCCAGGACGATGCCCGACCCGCAGGCAATTCTCAACGCCCATTAGGCTTCGCGAGATGACGGGTCACACTGAAGAGCAATGATGGGCAGCGCGGGTTCGGCCGTCTGAGTTTGACCCAAAGCGCACGATGCGGGAGCTGCTGGTGAGCCGATGAGCCGCAGTTCTGGTCCGATCGGCTAACCAGACGTCTCGCGCGCCTTCGCGAAGGCCCGACGGCCGGCCCAGGCCATGAAGGCCGCCATCGCGCCGACTGCCGATGAAGGTCGGGAGGCTGCCGGCCAAGAGACCGCCGGCGAGCGCGGCGAAGCCCCAGAGGATCGCGAAGAAGAAGCAGACAGAGCCCGCGGACGACATGCCCGCCGCGGCGCGCAACGCGCGTGCCGCGGCTGGCGGCGCTAACGACCGTGCGGACCGTTCGGACCGGCGCGCTTTCGCCGCTGCTGCCAGTCTGCCGGCGGCTTGCGGATCATCAGGCGGCCTGCTGAGCCTTCAGCGCCGCCAGCCGCTCGGCGACGGTGGCGCTCTTCTGCATGCCGTCGATCTCGGCGACGCGGTTGATCGTGTCCGCGTCGGCGCGGGCGAAGCCTACTCCGCCAGCCCCGGCCATGGCGCGATCAAAAGCCTGTTCGGCCGCGTCGACCTTCTTTTCGGCCGAGCGATCCGGACGGGTCGGGCCGTCACCTCCGAGCGCCGCCTCCCGCCGCGAGATCAGGTAGGCCTGCAGCGCGTCTTCCATCTGGCGCTTGCGGGCGCCGAGCGCGGCGAGGCCGTCCTCCAGCCGCTGCTCCTCTTCGCGCGCCTGCTGCTGGACGGCGTCGAGCTTCCTGGCCTGCTCCTCGAAATCGAGCTGGCGCGACAGCGCCGCCTCGGCGAGATCCTCGCGGCCTTCGCCCAGGGCGAACTTGGCTTTCGTGGTGAGCTCTTCGGCGCGCTCGGTGAGCATCTTCTGCTGGCGGGCGGCCTGCAGCCGGCGCGCCATCGTCGATTCGCGCTCTGCCTTCACCTGGTCGATAGCGCGGTCCGCCTCGCGGATGGCCTCGCGCATCACGGCGTCGCCGCCGGCCTGCTCCATGCGATCCACCGCGTCCTCGACGGTCGCCGAGAGCAGACGGGACACACGAGCGAAGATCGATTCAGCCATGTAAACCCCCTGTAGGACTGATTTGCGCCGCATATGCGCAGAGTTGATTTAAGGTGCCGTTAAGCCGTTCTCGATCTCCTGCGCTTGCCGTCAACACATCGGCAACCCTGTCGCGATACTTCGAGCGCGATCTCGAGGGAGAGCGAGCGATGCTGTTGACGTTGGTTCTCGTATGCGTTGCGGCTCTGGCGTTGCTGATTGCCGTGCCGGCTTATATCGCCTTTGCAACACACAATCGTCTGGTCGCGCTCGATCAACGCTGCGAAACGGCGTTCGGCGATATCGACGTGCATCTGAAGCACCGCCATAACCTGATCCCGCCGCTCGTCGAGACGGTGCGCGGCTTCGCCAAGCACGAGAGCGACATCCTGCTGGGCGTCACCCAGGCGCGCGCCGAGGCGCTGCAGGCGGCCTCGCCTGAAATGCGGCTCAGCGCCGAGAAGAATCTGACGCAGAACATCAATGCCCTGATCGGCATGGCCGAGCGCTATCCCGAGCTCAAGGCCTCGACGCATTTCGCCGACCTGCGGAGGGAGCTCGTCGACGCCGAGAACCGCATCACCGCCTCGCGCCGCTTCTACAATCTGGCGGTCGAAGAATATGCCACGACGCTGCGCCAGTTCCCCGGCAGCTATATCGGCCGCCTGTCGAAGATGAACGTGCGGATGCCGTTCGATCTCGGCATCGAGCGCGTGCTGATCGACGAGCCGCTCGCGATCAAGTTCTGATCGGCCGGAAGGAGGCTGCGCCATGCGGGTGAACGGGCTCTACGGGCACGTCCGCCGCAATGACGTGCGTTCGCTCGCGCTGTTCGCGGGCTTCGTCGCAGCGTTTCACCTGCTCGCCATGCTGGCGCTCTTGGTGCCGCTCGCCATGCTCGACCCCGAGCATGCGCCGCTCTACGGCTGGACGGGATACCTCGTCCGCTGGGTGCCGATCGTCACCGTCATCGGCGCCCTGCTGTTCGCGGTGCAGATGGCGTGGCACGTCCGCACCGTTCGCCGCAGGACGGAGTTTCCGCTTCGTCGACGATGCCGACGAGCCGCGGCTCTGCCGCATCGTCGAGCCGCTGGCAATCGCGGCAGGGCTGCCGACCCCGTATGTCGGCGTGATCGACAGTCCGGCGCTCAACGCCTTCGCCTGCGGCATTCGGCAGAAGGACGCCGTGCTCGTCTTCACGCGCGGGCTGATCGACGGACTGGACGACGACGAGCTGGCGGCCGTCGCGGCGCACGAGATCGTCCATATCGTGAACGGAGACATCCGCCTGATCGCGGCCACCAATGTCTGCCTCGACACGCTGAAACTGGTGCAGCAGCGGCGCAGCCCGCGGCGCGTGAACCGGATCTGGGAGGCCTGCACGCTTCCGATCCTCGCCTTGCTGCTGCCCATGATGGTCGTGCTCGTCCTCGTCGCGATGTTTCTGCGTCGGCTCGCCGTCGACGGCAGCCACCTCGCGCGACTACTGATCGCGTCAGCACGCGAATTCATCGCCGATGCCGAAGCCGTTCGGCTGACCCAGAACCCGGCCGCGCTCGTCTCGGCGCTTCGCCGCATCGAGGGGCGCAGCGTCATCCCGGGCCTCGCCGCCGGGCAGGACGCCATGATGATCGACGGCGCGCATGAGGGCGCGTTCGCGACGCACCCGACGATCGCCGAGCGGGTCGCGGCGATCATCTCCGTCACCGGCTCGATGGCCCTGATCGCCCCGGCCCGCCGCGACACACGGCCACCCGAGCTGCGCGCCGGAGAAGGCTTCGGCCGCCGACCGCCGCCGGCCCTCGAAGCAGCATCTTCTGCGTCGCGCGCGGCAGGGTGCGAGTGCCGCGTTCGCGCGCGTCTCTTCGGGCGACGAGTTCAACAGGCTTGGGCTGACGCGCGAGATGACGGTGGGAGCCGTCGCGGCCGTTGGCGTTTTCCTGTGGGTCCACAGCGCCGATCTCGGCAAGCCGGCGGCACTCGTCAGGGCCTTCGATCCCGCTCCCGTGCGGACGTTTTTCGCGCTGGGCGGGGAAGGAGCGCGATGCCAGATGCAAGGCATCGGCTGGCTGATCGGACTTTCTGCGAAATCGACCGACTGCGAGCGAGATGGACAAGATGTTCGCGGCTCATCGCGGCGAGGGCGGGCTGATCGGGATGATGGCAGATCAGCATGGCGCAGCAGACCAATGGCAGGTACGCGTGGCCCGACGGGACCTTCAGAAATGTTGCACCGCCGGACGTCCAGCTGGCCGAGGTTCAACGCGCGCGCTGCTTCCAGACCAAACGTTACTCTGTGGGCGACCGCGGTCTCCACTCGGTGACGAAGCGGCCGAGGGAAGGCGACACGATCTCCCTTCCCCGCTACCTGGCCCTGAGCGAGGCTGCCGCGCGGCGCGTGACGGAGGCCTCCCCTGCCGGGCGCGACGCCGCCATTCTCGACTATTTCAAATCCCGCAAGACGCTCGGCGAAGTCATTCATCGTTTCTTCGGCGATCCCGGCCTGCAGGTCGCAAGCGCGCGCTTTGCCGGTCCCGAGCACCAATCCGCCATTACTCTGCTGCGCGAGCGGCTCACCGAGCCCGGTTTCGCATCGGCGCTGAGCGCCGTGGAGCAGGCGGAGCTCGAAGTTCTAGCCGCAGCTCCGCTGGACTTCATCTCCTGCACCGCCCGCCGCGGGCAGGCGTAGACTTGACCAGTCGGCGCGCCCTCGCCCGCAAATCTTGATTTCACTCAGTTGCCAGTAGGTTTGATTCCGCCATTCCCAGGTGCGAATCCTGGCGCCCCAGCCACATCGATGACTTGGCACGAAGCGCAGCCTCCCGGACGTCGGCCGGCCACGCGTGACCGGCTGAGGTCGGAGGAAGGCTCACAGATAACCGAGCATCGTCCACCACACGCCGCCGACGACGACCAGGATCGCGGTATTGACCACGCTCATGACGAAGCCGGCGATCCACCACTCGTTCAGCGTCGCGTGGCCGGAGCCGAAGATGATCGGCGCCGTGCCGGTCGCATAGTGGGTCAACGACATGTTGAGCGAGGTGAAACGGCGACGGGCGCCGAACGTGGATCGAATGTAACCGAGCTCATGTGGCTCTCCCTGGATGACGACCGGAAACCGCACGTCCAGGGGGATGTGCTTCACCCGACGGCGGGGGGTGTGGAGAAAGCCTACGCGCGCGGGTCGATGAGCGCATTGAGGGAGGTCAATCGAAAGCCCGTTTTCCGCCCGTTCGTACGGGTTTCTACAGGGGCCGAGCGACCTGAGCCCCGCCCAGCCCGCCCCTGACCTGTCCGCGTGCCAGCCAGCCGCTCCCGGGCATTCCGCCTGCGGAAAAACTCTGCCACACTTCCGGGAGATGAGCGCGCGCGGGATGGCCGGCTGCGCCCACCGCGGCAGGAGCGACATGAACGAGACGCAAAGGACCGCAATCCACGCCGGCCAGTCCTCCGCGGTGCGCGCCGCGATCATCGGCATGGGCATCTGGGGCCAGAACCTCGTCGAAAGCGTGCAGGGCAAGAGTGACGTGGTTCAATTCGTCGCTGGCGCCACGCGCACGCCGGGGAGTGCCGAGGACTTCAGCCGCCGGCACGGCATTCCACTGCGGGCGAGCTACGAGGCCGTGCTGGCGGACCCCTCAGTCGAAGCCGTGGTGTTGGCCACGCCGCATTCCATGCACGCGGAGCAGAT
Organism: uncultured Alphaproteobacteria bacterium; assembly: GCA_963777755.1. Lineage (GTDB taxonomy): Bacteria > Pseudomonadota > Alphaproteobacteria > Rhizobiales > Xanthobacteraceae > DATFWC01. The sequence continues at coordinate 36,641 of CAVZSC010000027.1, read as the reverse complement.
CATCGCCGCCGCACGCGCCGGCAAGCATGTGTTCGTCGAGAAGCCGCTCGGCCTCACGTTCGGGCATTCGGCCGCCGCGGTCCGCGCCTGTGCCGAGCACAAGGTCACGCTGGCGGTCGGCTACAACTGGCGCTTCCAGCCCGCGCTGCAGGAGATCGGGAGCATGCTGGCCGACGGACGGCTCGGCAAGCTGTTGCATATCGAAGGCAATTTCTGCGGGCCCAGCGCCTACCGGTTCGCCCGCGACCACTGGCGGCAGGACCGCGACGAAGCGCCCGCCGGGGGAATGACCGGGCGCGGCGTGCATGTGGTCGATGCGATGCTGTACCTCGCCGGCCTGATCGACACGGTCCACGCGCAGAGCTTCCGTCTTGCCCATGATTTCGGCGTGGACGACACCACCTCGATGCTGTTCCGCTTCAAGAGCGGCGCCACCGGCTATCTGGGCACGGTGATTGCATCCGCCGAGACATGGCGCATGCAGGTGTTCGGCTCCAAGGGCTGGGTAGAGGTGGGCGACGTGGAGCACCTCACCACGTGGCAGATGAAGGCCTGCTTCTTCGACCCGGCGAACATCTCCGTCAAGCAGAAGCCGCAGCTGATGACCTTCGACGACACCAGCACGGAGCGCGCGGAGCTCGAGCATTTCGCGCGCGCCATAAGGGCCGGCCAGCCGCTGGCGGTGCCCGGCGGCCACGAGCTGCACAACGTCGCCGTGCTGGAGGCGATCGTCGAATCGGCGCGAACAGGCGCCACCGTTTCGGTTCCAACCTGAAGAGAATTCAATGAGTCTCACCCGTCGCAGTTTCGGTTCTGTCGCCGCAGCAATGCTGTTGTCACGCGCGCACGCGCAACCGGCGTCCGGCTATCCGAACAGGCTCATCCGCATCATCGTGCCTTCGCCCCCGGCCGGGCCGCCCGACCAGATCGCCCGCATCATCGCGCCCAAGCTCACGACCGCGCTGGGGCAATCGGTGATCGTCGAGAACCGCAGCGGCGCGGGCGGCATGCTCGGCACCGCCCATGTCGCCAAGACGCCGCCGGACGGTTACACCGTGCTGATCACCACGGCCTCGCATGCGGTCATTCCGGCGTTCACGCCGAACACGCCGTACGATGCGGTGGCGGACTTCGTGCACGTCACGCAGCTGGCGGAGAATTTTGGCCAGGTGCTCACCGTGCGGCCCACGCTGCCGGTGAAGACCGTGCAGGATTTCGTCGCGCTGGCGCGCCAGCAGCCGGGCAGGCTCAGCTACGGCCAGGCCGGCTACGGAACGGCGAGCCACATCCCGGCGGAGCTGATGCTCGCCGCCGCGGACATCAAGATGCTGGAGGTGCCGTACAAGGGCACCGGCAACGCCATGACCGACCTGGCGGGCGGCCACATCGACATGTTCTTCATCGGCACGCAGGTCGCGCTGCCCCTGGTCCAGGAGGGCAAGCTACGCGCGCTCGCGGTGACCGGCAGGGAGCGCTGGAAGGGCATGCCCGACGTGCCGACTATGCGGGAGCAGGGATTCAAGGATTTCAACTTCGTCAACTGGTTCGGCGCCTGGCTGCCGGTGGGCACGCCGCCCGAGATCGTGGCGCGGCTCAACGCCGAGATCGCGCGGGCGCTGCAGGAGCCCGACGTGCAGAAGGAATTCGACACGCTGGGTCTGCGCGACGTCGGATCGAGCCCGGAGGAGTTCGCGCGCTTCGTCGCCAGCGAGGCCGCCAAGGCGAAAGAGATCGCCCGCCGGATCGAGGGGCGCGGCAAATGAATGACGCCACCCCGATGGAGCCCTGGCAGTGGTCCGAACCGCACTGGCGCAGCATCGTCGATCATGTGCGCGCCGGCCGGACGCTGAAGCCGGCAGCGTGGAAGGATGGCGCGCGTTGCGCGATCGCCTTCTCCTTCGAACTCCGACCACGAGACCAACGAGCTGCGGGACGGCGGCGGCTCGATCAGCAAGCTGTCGCAGGGCCAGTACGGCAACCGCAGGGGCGTGCCGCGCATCCTCGAGACCTTGAGCCGCCATGGCGTGCCGGCGAGCTTCTATGTTCCCGCCGTGGCCGCGCTGCTGCATCCCGAGGAGCAGCGCCGCGTCGTCGCCGAAGGGCACGAGGTGGGCATCCACGGCTGGATCCACGAGCGCAACGCGGTGCTGCCGCTCGCAGCCGAGCGCGACCTGCAGATGCGCGCGGCCGACACGCTGGAGACGATCACCGGCGTGCGCCCGGTCGGCATCCGCACGCCGTCGTGGGACTTCAGCCCGAACACGCTCGCCATCACGCGCGACATGGGTCTGGAATACGACTCCTCCATGATGGCCGACGACGACTGCTACGAGCTCATGCTCGACGGCGAGCCGACCGGCGTCATCGAGCTGCCGGTGGAGTGGATCCGCGACGACGCGGTCTACTTCAACATGAACCGCTTCGCGGGCTTAAGGCCGAACGTGGCACCCACGGACGTGCTCGATATCTTCCGCCGCGAGCTCGACATGGCGTGGGAGGAAGGCGGGGTGTTCCAGCTCACCATGCACCCGCACATCTCCGGCTACCGTTCGCGCATCTGGATCCTCGAGGAGCTGATCCGCCACGCCAAGGCGCGCGGCCGCGTCTGGTTCGCCACCCATGCCGACGTCGTCCGCTTCGCGCGCGACAATGCGCAGTGACGATGGAATTGACGCACAGCAGCGCCGCTTGCTCATGCGCGCTCCCTCTCCCCGCTTGCGGGGAGAGGGTCGGGGTGAGGGGGCATTGCCGCGAGTCGATGCCTTTGGAGAGGCCCCCTCACCCGGCGCGCAAGAGCGCGCCGACCTCTCCCCGCAAGCGGGGAGAGGTGGAGCAAGTGGCAATTCAGTGCACACATTCCAACCGAGCGTGAGTTGATCATGGACAACTTCTCCCGCACCCAGATCATCCGCAAGGCGGTCGTCCCGACGCGCGGCGGCGTGGTGGCTGCCGCCCACCGCCGCGCCGCCGAGGTCGGCGCGAGGGTGCTGGACGCCGGCGGCGATGCGGTGGATGCCGCCGTCGCCGTCTCCTTCGCCATCGGCGTGGTCGAGCCGTGGATGAGCGGGCCGGCGGCCGGTGGCGCCATGGTGCTGTGGCGCGCCGGCGAGGGCCGCGCCCGCGTGGTCGACTACGGCATGCGCTCGCCGCAGGCGCTCGATCCCGCCGACTACCCCCTCACCGGCGGTGAGCCGTCGAAGGATCTCTTCGCCTGGCCTGCGGTGCTCGACGATCGCAACGTGCAAGGCGCGAGCGCTGTCGCCGTGCCGGGCGTGGTCTCCGGCATGGGCCTCGCCCATGCGGAATACGGCCGGCTGCCGTGGGCAGACCTGCTCGCGCCGGCCGTGCGCCTGGCAAAGGAAGGCTTGCTGGTCGACTGGGTGTCCGCGCTGCTCACCACGTCGACCGCGCGCTCGCTTGCGGCCGACCCCGACGCCGCCCGCATGTTCCTCGACGACGGCACCTGGCCGATCTGCGGCGTCTGGACCGCGGCGTGCGACCGTCACCTCGACCAGAGCGCCATGGCTGTGACGCTGGACCGGTTGGCGCGTCACGGCCCGCGCGAATTCTACGAAGGCGAGGTGGCGCGCGCACTGGTGCGCGACCTCGCCGCCAAGGGCAGCCGCATGAGCGAGGCCGACCTCGCCGGCTACCAGGCGCGCATCGTGGATGCGCACAGCGTGCCCTATCGCGACGGACGCATCCACGTCGCGCCCGGCCTGACCGGCGGGCCGACGCTCGCCCAGGCGCTCGGCATCCTTGAGAATGAGCTTTCGCCTGCACGCGGCACCCCCGGTGCCGCAAGCTACGCGGCCTATGCCCGCGCGCTCGATCAGGCCTTCAACGCGCGCTTCGCCGGCATGGGCGATGCCGCCGGCCTCGCCGAGGCCGCACAGGCGCCGTCCTGCACCACGCATTTTGGCGTCGTCGATCGCCACGGCAACATGTGCTCGGTGACGCAGACGCTTCTGTCCGTCTTCGGCTCGCGCGTGGTGTCGCCGTCCACCGGCCTCCTCCTGAACAACGGCATCATGTGGTTCGACCCGGTGCCGGGCCGGCCCAACTCGCTCGGGCCGGGCAAGCGCTGCCTGGGCAATTTCTGTCCGGTGATCGGCGAAGGTCACGACGGCCGCCGCTTCGCGCTCGGCGCCTCGGGCGGCCGCAAGATCATCGGTGCGGTGCTGCAGATCGCGTCCTTCATGCTGGACCACGGCCTGACCTTGGAAGAAGCCTTCCACCAGCCGCGCATCGACATGAGCGGCGGCGGGACAGCGGTGGCCGACCGTACGCTGCCACAGGGCGTGGTCGACGCGCTTTCAGCGGTCTTCCCCACCACGACGGCCGTGCGCACCAACTTTCCCTACGCGTTCGCCTGCCCGGCGGCGGTGCTGCGCGACGGCGAACTGAACATGGGCTGCACCGAGATCATGTCGCCCTGGGGCGATGCGGTGGCGGAGAGCAGGTTTGCGTGAGCGACGCGTAGGTCTGCTGGCGGTGTACACTACCGCCGGCCGACGCACAGCTCGGCGAGATCGCGCTCGGCGCCGGCGAAGTACGCCATCGGTCCAAGCTTCAAGGCGGTCTGCGCGTATCCCTTCGGCATCGCGGTCTCGACCGCATCGACGAGGTCGAGGTAGCGATCGACCTTGCGCGATGGATGCCGGCTCAGGAACTGCTCCACAACCACCTCGGTCGCCTCCATGGGATTCGCCCGCATGGCTTCGGTCGGGTTGTCCTTCATCAGCTCGGTCTCGCCCCTCGCGACCGGGTGCGTGGGCGCGAGCTTGATGCGTCCGATCAGGACGAACCGGTCGAAATTCTCGACGATGGAGTCGACCACCTTGGCGAGTCGGGCCGGCCGATAGACGGCAATGAACTTCTTCACATCGGGATCGCGCCTCAGGCGTTCGATTTCCGCCGCCGCCTTGGGCCCGGCTCCGGCGGACAGAGCGGCCTGATACGCGGGGCGATCGAAATTCTCATCCAGGACCTTCATCATCTGGACGCCATAACGTTGCCACAGCGCGCGGCCGCGCTCGATCAATGCTGCGTCGTCCAGCGCCTTCGCCTGCAGACAGGCGGGATCGCCGTCCTTGCGCACGGAGGCGGCAAATGTCTTGAGAAGCGCCGTCGCGTACGGAGTATCGAGGGCCTCCCGGACGAGCTTGTCCGCAGGCTCCGACTGTCTTGCGAACGGACCCTGCGCCTGCGCCGGCGAAGCGGCGGCGAGGACGATCACGAGAGCAAGCAACGGCTTGATAGACATGGCGCGCCGGATCATGGCGTTGGACAATCCTGTTGGTTGAGGATTTGTCGCGCCGCCGTACGCCGATGTTCATCCGAGCCGCGCATGCCTTGCGGCGTTCGAATCCCTTTACCGCCTCGACCCGCCCGGCAGCGTCTGGTCGAGCCAGTCGGCCATGAGGGCCGCGATGGCGTCGCTGTTCTTCTCCAGCATCATCATGTGGCCGTTGCCGGTGATGCCGCGTTCGGCGAGCCGCACGAACTCGGTCTTCACGCCCGCCTGCCGCAGGTAGTTGACGGTGCAGTGGTCGTAGGCCGCGTGGTAGGACGCCTCCGCGACGACCACGAGCACCGGGATGTTCGCGAGCTTGGTGAGCTTGCGCGCCGGCTCCGCCTGGCTCCAACAGCGCACCAGGTCCGAGCGCTCCGGCTCGTCCTGGCGCACGAAGGCGAGTTGCTCGCCCGCATGAAGCGGCGGCTCGTAGGCCAACGGCACGTCGCCCAGGCCGCTCTGCTTGACGCGCGGGGAGTCGGCGAACCACTCCGGCGCGCCCTTGAACTGGGTCTCGTGCACCGGTGGGCCGTTCGGCTCGACGGCGACGATGGCCTTCACGAGATCGGGCCTCCGGTCGGCGATCGGCCAGGCGAACGCGCCGGATTGCGAATGCGTCAGCAGCACCGCCGGGCCGATCTTGTCGAGCAGCGCGACGCCGGCCAGGGAATTGATCTCCTGTTGCCGCGGATAGTCGATCAGCGAGGGGAACTGGCTCATGTAGAACTGCTCGAACGTCGCGTCGCCCGGCGAGCCGGCGCCCGGCCATTGGGTGTGGCGCTCGGCCTGCGGCCACAGCTTCTCCCGCTCCGGCGCAACGAAGCGCTGCAGGACGCGCTTGAGGTTGGCCGCCGAGACGGGGCCTTGCGCCTGCGACCATTGGGCGGCGCGGCCGCGCGCGACCTGGTCGACCACATAGACCGCGTAGCCGCGGCGCAGGAAATACTGCGCCCAGCCGTCGCGGCCATCCGGCGTGCCGGTGAAATTGGTGCCGGTCTGGCTGCCGCCATGGATCATCACCACGGGGTAGGGGTGCTGCAGCTGCGCCGGGATCTGATATTCCACATACATGTGCCCGACCGGCGGCGTGCCTTCGAGCGACGGCTCGAGCTTGCCGCCGACGAAGAAATAGCCCTGCTTGGCGATCACCAGCGGGGCGCTTTGCGCGCGCGCGCCGGTGAGCGCCAGGAGCGATGCGCCGGCGCCCAGAAGGGCGGCGGCGGCGGCGCGCATGAGTTGAGTCACTAAACCCGGATGCATGGCGCGTCCTCCCGGCGTGTTGGCGCAAGGGTAGCGGCGAAGCGGCCTCGCGACAATGCCGTGTCGATCGCTACCCGCGCCCGATGAACGAGCGCATATGATTGGGGAGGATCGTCGCCCCGAACAGGTTCACTTCCGGCGGAAAGCTGCACATGAGCATGACGATCTTCGCCACGTCCTCGGGGGCCATCACATAGTCGTCGGGCGCAGCGCCCGGCCCAGCCTTGGCGCCCAGGCTAAGGCTTTTGCGTCGAGTTCTGAATCGGCTCAGTGTAGCTCGGATCCAGCGCCTGGTTCAGCAAATGTGCGAGGCGAAACCCGCCCTTCCTCACCCGTTCCTCCGCGATACGCTCGAAGGCCGCCAGGTACGCTTGATCGAGCTGCTCAAGTCGCTTCGGTCCGTTGTTCGGCAGCGTCACCAGGGTCGGGGAATACTGGCAGGAGTCTCCAACCTTCACACAGTAACGCACGTCCGGGTTCAGCGTGATCTTGTACGACTCCGCAGCCCATTCCCATGGCTTCGATCCGACGAACGACTTTTCCTCCGCGAGGGTCGTCTTCGCCTGAAGCGTGTCCACGGCACGATAGGTGATCGTGTTCTTGCTCCACGTCTTCTTGAAATCGGATCGCTTGCGAACGCGTTCGAACAGCCCCGCCTCGAGAAGGCAGTTGTCCCACATGCCATGAAGGTTCCCGACGCGGTAGCTCGATTTGCCGCATTTGCCCTGGAGCTTGACGTCGATCGAGTTTCCACCTCTGTCATCGGCAAAGGAAATGTGGAGCGGCTGATGGATGTCGCCGATCCAATGGCCGATCGCCATCAAGGCGAATACCCGGTCCTCTTTGGAGGCTGCTTCATTCTTCAGGGTGGCAAGATCGCGTTCAATTCCCTCGAAAATGCACTGGCCGTTGTGAGGGCAGGCTTGGCCGTCGATGGATTTCGTGTCGCGACTGACGTTGATGAAATGATCGTCCGGATGCTTCCTCGGAAGCTCGTCCTCTTCCAGGCAGCCGACATTGAACGAGGTGTAGTGCCGATCGTTCAATCTGCCCTTGCCTTTGACCGTGATGCCGCGTTTCCCGTTGAAGAGCTGCTTGAGCTTCTCTTTGCTTGTGTCCGTGAGGTTGCGATAGGCCAGGTCGCACACGACGAGATGACCGAACTTGCCCCAAGCCTTCGCCTGCCCGGGCAGAACGGTGAGGCCCAGCAACATAGCAAACATGAATAAGTATCGTGCTTTCGCCGGCATTGTCGGCCTCCAACTTGTGCGCGCAAGCGACGCTCAGGAATCAAGCACAAATTTCGCATGATTTCAACCAGTAGATGATCAAGAAGAACGATCAGGCTAAGGTAGTGACGGCGTCGTCGGCGATTGGCCCTCCCGCCCTAGCAAACTCCAGCCGGCAGGCGCTCACCGGCGACGATCGGCCCTGGCGGGCAGCTGCGCCGATCCCGGCGGCGCCTGGGCTACCCGCGCCCGATGAACGAGCGCATGTGATTGGGCAGGATCGTCGCCTCGTACAGGTTCACCTCCGGCGGCAGGCCGCACATGAGCACGACGATCTTCGCCACGTCCTGAGGCGCCATCACGTAATCGTCGGGCGTGGCGCCCGGGCCGGCCTTGGTGCGGCCGCGCCGGGTGGAGAAACTGCTGAGCGTCGCTCCCGGATGAACGATCGACGCGACGACGCCGTACTTGCGGCCGTCCATGGTCAACTGATGCGTCATGCCTTGAAGCGCGAATTTGGTCGCCGTGTACGGCAGGGAATCCGGTCGCGGCGTCTTGGCCGAGACGCTCCCGATATTGATGATGCGGCCGCCCTGCGGCACCTGGCTCTTCATGATCCTGATCGCCTCCCGGCTGCACAGGAACGCCGCCGTGAGGTTGACGTCGAGAACCTCCTGCCAATACGAAAGCGCGATGTCTTCGGTCGGCACATGGGTCGGCACGCCGGCGTTGTTCACCAGCACGTCCACGCGCCCATAGGTTTCGTGGGTTTGCCTGAACAGCCGGACGACCTGCTCCTCGCGCGTCACGTCGGTCGTCACCGGCAGGGCTGTCCCGCCGGCGTCGCCAATTGCGGATGCCACGCCCTCGAGCAAATCCGTTCGGCGCGCGGCCAGGACGGTCTTGGCGCCGGCGGCCGCCAATGCTTCGGCGATCCCGCGCCCCAGTCCGCTGCTGGCGCCGGTGACGATGGCGACCCGATCCGTCAATTCCTTGGTCATCGCACCCTGTCTCTTTCACTCCGCGACGACCAGCGCATCCAGCGCCGTGACGCCCTGCCCTCTGGGATGCACCATCAGCGGGTTGACGTCGATCTCGACGATGTCGGGCGTGGTCGCCATCAGCCGGCCGAGCGCGAGCACGGCCTTCGCCACCGCCTCGACGTCGACGGGCGGCGCGCCGCGGAAGCCGGCGAGCAGTTTTGCGGTGCGCAGCCGGCGCAGCGCCTCGAGAACTTGCGTCTCGTCCGCGTCGACGGGCAGCAGCTGCACGTCGCCCAGCGCCTCGACCCAGATGCCGCCCAGCCCGAGCAGCAGCACGGTCCCCCACGCCGGATCGCGCTTGGCGCCGATCATCAGCTCGAGGCCCTTGGGCGACATCTGCTCGACCAGGCCGCCGTCCAGCGTCACGCCGGACGCCGCGCGCGCGACATTGTCCTGCATCGTCGCCCAGGCGGCGCGTAGCGCCGCCTCGTCGCCAAGGTTGAGCATCACGCCGCCGGCTTCGGTCTTGTGCGACAGCGCCGCGGCTTGCGCCTTCAGGGCGACCGGAAAGCCGACGCGCCGGGCGACCGCGACGGCCTCGTCCGGGCCGCGCGCAAGCTCGCCCTCGGGCACACGGATGCCGGCCGCCGCCAGGACTTTCTTGCCCAGCCATTCCGGCTGCGTCACCTTGCCGAGGGTCGGCATGCCGGCAAACGCAGGCGGGTCGGCGGCCACGCGGGTGCGGGCGAGCGAGCGTCCGTATCTCGTATAGAGCGCGATCGCGCGCAGCATGCGGTCGGACGAGCGCGAGAACACGGCCGGGCTTTCGCCGACCGCCTGCATGACCTCGGGGCCGAGCGCCCAGGTGTCGCCGAGCGCCACCATCACCTTGGGCTTGGGCGAGTGTAACATGCCCGCGTTGAACGCCCTGACCGCCGCGGCGAGGCGGATGGGGAACGAGATGAACAGCATCCCGACATTGGGATCGTCGATCAGCGCCTTGACGGCGACGGGCAGCGACTCCGGCGAGAAGCCGGCGGTGACGTCGAGCGGGTTGCCGTAGTTGCCGTAGGCGGGCAGCGCCGCGCTCACCGCCTTCAGCGTCGCCGGATCGAGCTCGGGAAGCTCGAGGCCCACGTCTTCGGCGAAATCGTTGGTCAGCCCCACATAGGCGCCCGAGGCGGTGAGGATGCCCGGCCCCTTGGCGGGCGGCACCGGATAGCGCACCAGGATCTGCGTGAGATCCATCATCTCGTCCATGGTGGAGACGACGATGGCGCCGGCGTCCTCGGCCTGGGTCTTGATGGTGGCGTAGTCGCCGATCAGCGCGCCGGTGTGCGACTGCGCCGACTTGCGCGATTTGGTGCTGCGCCCCGCCTGCATCAGCACCACCGGCTTGCCGGCGGCGCGTGCGCGCCGGCAGGCGGCGAGGAATTCCTGCGGCCGCCGGATCTCCTCGCAGTAGAGCGCGATCACTCGGCAGGCCGGGTCGTCGGCGAGGAATTCCAGGAAATCGGTGCCTTCGAGGCCGGCCTCGTTGCCGGTGGAGATCACGTAGGCGAGCGGCAGCCCGAGACCATCGGCGGCGCGCTGGAAATGGCCGAGCAGGCCGCCGCTCTGGCCGACGAAGGCGATGCCGTCCCTCACGCCGCGCTGCGCCTCGGTCGCGAACAGCATGTGCAGCATCATGCCGTCCACGTTATTGGTGACGCCGAGGCAATTCGGCCCCACGATGGCGAGCCCGGCCGCCCGCGCGGTGGCGGTGATCGCATCCTGCGTCGCCTGATCGCCGACCTCGGCGAAGCCGGCGGCGAAGATCATCGCCGAGCCGACCTTGCGCCGGGCGCAGGCCTCGATCGCCTCGCGCGCGCCGGCCGCTGGCAGCGTGAAGACGGCGAGGTCGACGCCCTCGGGCAGCTCGTCTGCGCTCTTGAGGATGGGCCGGCCGTCGATCGGCTCCGCTGTGCGGCCGATCAGATGGATATCGCCCTGGAACTTGTTGAGCTTGAGCGATTGCAGGATGACCTGGCCGGCGCTGCCCGCGCGCGACGAGATCCCGACGATCGCCACCGAGCGCGGGCGCAGGAATCGGGCGACCGCCTGCGGTCCCCGCGCGTCCTCACGCCCGCTCATGCGGCGCCGTTGTCAGGCTGGAATAGCATCAGGTGCGTGCCGTCGTCGAGCGGGTGCCAGTACGGCTTCACCTTCATGCCGACCTTCAGGTCCTCCACCGTGCAGTTGACGATGTCGGCGATGAAGTTGACGCCGACGTCGAGCGTGACGCTCACCACCGCATAGGGCTCGACGCCGCGGAACGCCGCCGTGCCGCGGTGGGTGACGGTGTAGGAGAACACCACGCCCTTGCCCGACACCTCGCGCCATTCGATGTCGCGCCGCCGCCCGGTGAAGATGCTCACCGGCCGCGGGAAGTGCTGGTACTTGCCGGTCGCCTTGCAATACTGGATGAGGAGCTTCTTCTGTTTCGTTCCCTCCCAATAGGGCTCGGAGAAGTCGAAATGCTTGATCGCGCGCTTGACGGAAAGCGTGTCGTTCAGTGCCTTGGTCATGGTCGCCTCGCTCATTCCGGGACCAGCACCAGGGCCGCGCTCGTGCCCCAGTTGCGTCCGTAGTTGATCCAGCCGATGCCGGTCACCAGCGCGTTCTTCGTATCCTTCACCTGACGCTTGCCGGCTTCGCCCTGCAATTGCCGCACCGCCTCGACCAGGTTGTGCGACGAGCACGCCGCCTGGCCGGCGGAGATCTGGCCGCCGCCGGTGTTGAGCGGAAGGTCGCCGTTGTAGGAGAAATCATGGTCGCGGATGAACGGCACGCCTTCGCCCGCCTTGCAGAAGCCGAACGCCTCGAGCTGCAGCATGATGGCGATGATGAAGTCGTCGTAGGGGTGGAACGAGGCGATGTCCTTGATGCCGAGCCCCGCCGCGGCCAGCGCCTTCCTGCCGCAGATCTCGTGACCGCTCTTGGTCGGGTCGACCAGGTTGTCGCCGCCCTTGAAGTTGGTGAGCTCCGCATAGCCGATCGGGATGATGCACTTGCTCAGGCCTTTTTCCTTGGCCCGCTTGCGGCTCATCATGATGAGGCCGGCCGCGCCGTCGGCCCGCATCACGCAGTCGAGCAGCCGGATCGGCTCGGCGATCATGCGCGAATTCATGTAGTCGTCGATGGTGATCGGCACGCGCAGCTTCTCGCAGGCGTTCTCATTCATGAGCGCGTGGTTGCGCTGTGTCACCGCAAGCTTGCCGAGCATCCGGTAGTCGAGGCCGTATTTCGCCTCGTAGGCCCGGCTGAGCAGGCCGAACGCCCCGGGCGGGCCCATCAGGCCGTAGGGCTCGGTCCATTCGCGCCGGTAGGTGTGGCTGTGGTCGGTACGGTCCTCCAGCACGTGGGTGTCGGCGAACAGCAGGAACGCGACCTCGCACATCCCGTAGTCGATCGCCGCCGCCGCGCGGGCGACGCAGCCCGCCGCCGAGCAGCCGCCGGTGTGAACCTGCTCGCAGAAGCCGACCTCGAGCCCCAGCACGTCGGCCGTGGTCTGCGCCCAGAACGGATTGGCGGCGCCGGTGCCGGTCAGGCCCGCCATCACCAAGCCGTCGATCTCGTTCTTGTCGATGCCGGTCTTGTCGAGCAGTGCTTCGAGAATCTCGCCCGACAGCACCCAGACGTTGCGGTCGCTCTTCTCCATCACCTTGGTTTCGGCGTAGGCCACGATCGCGTTGTCGCGTAAACCCATTGCTCACTCCCTATGGCGCGCTCCAAGCCTTGCGTCCCCGCTACTCCGGGCGGACGCGCGGCGCGGTCTTGTCGAGGAACTGGTGCAGCCGCGTGATCGATTCGGGGCTGCGCGTGTATTCCGCCACCATCCGCTCGAAGAACAGGCCGTCGTCGTAGGACATGTCCTGCAGGCGCGGCAAGCTGTTGGTGATGGCGAAATTGGAGAGCGGCGCATTCTTGCAGATTTTCGTCGCCAGCTCCTTGGCCTTCGCCATCGCCTGTCCCTTGGGCACGACGTACTGCACGATGCCGTAGCGCTCGGCCTCGTCGGGCTTGAGCACGCGGCCGGTGAGCATCATGTCCTGCATGCGGGCAAAGCCGAGCAGCCGCGCCACGCGCACCGAGCCGCCGCCGCCGATGAAGATGCCGCGCGTCCCCTCGGGCAGGGCGAAGAACGTCGTCTCGTCGGCGACGCGGATATGCGCGGCCGCCGCCGTCTCGAGCCCGCCGCCCAGCGTCGCGCCGTGCAGCGCCGCGATGAACGGAATGTTGCCCCGCGCCATCTCCTCGAAATAGGTGTGGCGATTGAACGGGAACGGCAGCCGCTCCGAGCGCCCGGTCTTCCAGCTTTCCGCCGCCCAGCGGAGATCGAGCCCGGCACAAAAATTGTCGCCATGGCCGAAGATGATGCCGCATTTCGCCTCCTCGCCGGCGCGCATGATCGCCTCGCGCAAGGCCTTCATCACGTCCGGGTTGAAGCAGTTGCGCTTGTCCGGCCGGTTGAGGCCGACCAGGGCGATCTCGCCTTCGAGCTCGTAGGTGACCACTTGTTCTTCGCTCATGAACTGCTCCTCGTTCGACGGGACGAATCCGGTCCCGCTGCGCGATGACGTGTCTTGCGGATCTCGCGTGTGAAGGTCCTGCCCATCATGCGGTCAGGCCGGCGATGGCGACATAGCGCCGCCGCTGCGCCGCCGCGTTCCCGAACAGCGACGACAACAGCATCGCCCGCTTGAGATAGAGGCCGATGTCGTGCTCGTCGGTAAACGCGATCGCGCCGTGCAACTGGATGCAGGCCTCGGTGACCGCCAGGGCTTCTTCCGAGGCCTTGGCCTTCACCGCGATGGCCATGGCGGAATCGATCCGATAGGCGTCGTTGTTGGCCGCGACCTGGAACACCAGCGACCGCACCGCCTCGACCCGGATGTACATGTTCACCGCCTGGTGCTGCAGCGCCTGGAAGCTGCCGATCGGCTTGCCGAACTGCTGGCGAATGCGCAGGTAGTCGAGCGTCATCTCCTGCGCCTTCTCCATGATGCCGAGCAATTCGCACGACACCGCCATCAGCGCGAGATCATGCAGCGCATCGACCGCATTGCGCGACGACGGGTGCGGTGGGATGAGATCGGCGGGCGTATCCGCGAGATCCAGCGTCGCAAGCTTGCGCCCCTCCACGGTCTGCGTCGCCGACAGCGTGCAGCCTGGCGCGTCGCGCGCCACATAGTAGAGCGCAGGCCCATCACGCCCGCCGGCGCTGACCAGAAAGCCGTCGGCGCCGTCGGCGCACACGAACATCTTCCTGCCGGTCAGCCGCAGCGCTCCGTCCTTCCCCGCCGCTTGCGTACGCGGCGAGAGCGGGTCGTCCCCATGCACGCCCTCCTGCAGGGCCGGAACCACCAGGGCCGTGCCGGCCATCGCCCGTTCCAGCATCGGATGCGGCCCCTGCGCGAGCGCGGCAGCCGAGATCGCCGCAAGCCCGATCGGCTCGCACACGAGGCCCCGGCCGGCCTCGCCGAGCACCAAGGCGAGTTCGGTGAGGCCCAGGTCGAGGCCATTCGCCGCGCCCGGAATGAGGATGCCGAGCCACCCGAGCTCCCCCGCCTGCCGCAGGCGCGCCGGCGCGAAGCCCAAATCCTGCTCGCGCAATCCGCGCGCGACCTTCGGCCCCGCCGCCGCGATGAACTTGGCGGCGCTGTCGCGCAACAGGGTCTGCTCCGATGTCAGGTCGAGGTGCATGAGGATCGACCGTGCGGCAGCGTCAAAGCTTGTTGTTGCAGCATGATCTTTTCCAAAAACCGGTGGCCACTTTTCGGGATCATGCTGTCGGAAGATTGAGCACGCGGCGGGCCAGCACGTTGCGCTGGATCTCCGACGAGCCGCCATAGATCGTCACGCGCCGCGATTGGAGGAACGAGGCGGCGACGTCCACCGCCCCGAAATTCGTCACCACCGGCCTTTCGGCGGTCGCGTGGCCGCCGGCCGCCTCGATCATGAGGTCATTGAGTGCCTGCAGGAGCTCGGAGCCGAAGATCTTGATCACCGACAATTCCGGCCCTGGGCTCTGTCCGTGATTGGTGAGCTGGACCGCGTGATGGAACAGCGCCGACAGGGTCGTGACGTTGATGCTGGCCGCCGCCAGGCGATCCTGGAACGCCGGATCGTCGATGAGGCCGGACGCGCGCGCCAGCGTCTTGATGCGCTCGAGCGCCATCAGGGCGAATTGCGGGTTCGAGGTCGCCAGGCGCTCGTGCCCGAGCAACGCATTGGCGATGCGCCAGCCGTCGTGCAGCTTTCCCACCAGGTTTTCCGCCGGCACGACGACGTCGTCGAAGAACACCTCGCTGAACTCGTCGTCGCCCGCGATCGTCCTGATCGGCCTGATGCGGATCCCCGGGCTGTGCAGATCGAGCAGCAGGAAGCTGATGCCCGCTTGTCGCGGCTGCGCCTGCGGATCGGTGCGCACGAGCGCGAACATCCAGTCCGAATGGTGCGCCCAGGTGGTCCAGATCTTCTGCCCCCGCACGACGAAACGGTCGCCGTCGAGCGTTGCGCGGGTCGAAAGGCTGGCAAGGTCGGAGCCCGCGCCCGGCTCGGAGTAGCCCTGTGCCCAGATCACGCTGCCCGCCAGGATGGGCGGCAGATGCCGTGCCTTCTGCGCGTCGGTGCCAAACTCCATCAGGATGGGGCCGATGTGGTTGAGGCCCTGCGTCGGCAGATGCGGAGCGTCGACGCGTGCCAGCTCCTCCGTCATGATGATCTGTTCGTTGAGCGTGGCGCCCATTCCGCCGTACTGCCTGGGCCAATGCGGCGCGATCCAGCCCTTATGCGAGAGCGCGTGATACCACGGCATCAGCTCTGCCGGCGGCGGGCGCGCGGTGCGGCCGCGCAGCGCGACCGGAAGGTTGGCTTCGAGCCATGTCCGGACTTCCTTGCGGAATTCGGCTTCGGCGGGCGTGTCACGACGGAACATGGATGGTGCCGGCTTCTCGGCTTGCTTGATGCAACGGGGGAGCCCGTAAATCGCTCGAGCCTTCATTCCACCTTGATATTGGCGGCCTTGACGACGTTGGTCCACTTCGTGCGCTCGCGCTCGAGCATCTTGTCGAATTCGGCCGGCGTGCCGATCTTGATCTCGGCGCCGAGCGTCGCGAGCCGCGCGCGCGTCTCCGCGGGGCTGAGGCTTTCGCGGAAGGCGGCGTTGAGCTTGTCGATGACGTCGGGAGGCGTCCCGGCTGGTGCCACCACGCCGAGCCAGAATGGCGCCTGCAGGTTGGGATAGCCGGCCTCGACGACGGTCGGGATATCCGGCAATTTGGCACTGCGTTCCGCCCCCGCGATCGCCAGCGCGCGCAGCTTGCCGGATTGAACGTGCGGCAGGCTGGTGGTCATCGGGTCGGCAACCACCTGGACTTCGCCCGCCACGATGGCGGCGAGCATCGGCGTCGTGCCGCGATAGGGCACGTGCACGATGTTGACGCCCGCTTCGATCCGGAACAGCTCGGCCAGCAGGTGCGGCGCGGTGCCGAATCCCTGCGAGCCCCAGCTGATCTTGCCGGGATTGGCCTTTGCGTGAGCCACCAGCTCGGCCACGGTCTTCACGGGCAGCTCGTGGTGGACGGCCATGATCAGCGGCGTCTCGATGAGCTGGCAGATCGGCACGAACACCTTGACCGGATCGTAGCCGATGTTGGCATGCACGGCCGGGCCGGTGGTCAGCGAGCCCCCCGGCGTGATCAGGACGGTGTAGCCGTCCGGGTCGGAGGTGGCGACGAACTTGGCGCCGATGCTGCCGCCGGCGCCGCCGCCGCGGTTCTCCACGACGATGTTCTGCCCCAGCACGGCGCCCAGCCGGTCCGAGATGATGCGCGCCATGCCGTCGGTCGGTCCGCCGGCCGGGAACGGCACGACGATCCTGATCGGCCGGTTCGGATAGGCTTGTGCGTGCGCAAGATCCATGCCGTGCAGCACCGAGCCGGCGCACAGCAACGCCATAACAAGCGCTCTCATCATCTTGGTCGCCTCCCTGGTTCGACCGGCGATGCAGGCCGTCACGCTGTCCCGGGATTACTCCCATGCCCCGCGAACGAGCGCGGCTCTTTTGGTTTCTGGGGTTGCACCGTTCGGGGTCGAGGGCTTCAAGCTACCTTGCACAGTCGACGTGTCAACTGCGATCGCCTCGGCCCGCGGGCCTCTGCCTTCGGAGGAATTGCGGACTGCGCGAGGTGCATTCCGGCGGGCCCGAAAGGTCGGCCCGCCCACAGAGCCGACGGGGGCGAATTGGAGGCTCAGCCTTGCGCCGGCGCGGTGCGCCGCCGGTACATCTCGAATTTCTCGCGCAGGGCAGGGGGCAATTCGACCGAGCGGTGCGTCTCCAGGGAAACCATCGCGGTGACCAGGCGGGCGCGTAGTCGTTCGAGACCCGCCACATGGCCCACGATGACCATGCTCAATGAGGAACGTCCGATCCGTTCGACCAGCAGCGTGAGATCGAGCTGCTCCCCCATGCGGCTCGGTATCTTGAAATCCGTTTCGATGTGAACGAAGGGAAAGCCGTGCCGATCATTGAGGATGAGCTCGGCGTAGTCGACGCCGAGCTCGTGCGTGTACCAATCCTCGATCAGGCCGTTGAACATGTCGAAATAGTGCGGGAAGTAGACGATGCCCGCCGGGTCGCAGTGAGAGAATCGAACCGGCACGGCGTGCGTGAACGCGCCGGGAGGCGGAACGAATCGATCCTCTGTCATCGACGTGTTCCTGTTGTTCGCTGTCTTGGGCTCAATCGGTGACTTGGCGATTGAGTGCAAGGCAGCGTTAGTACCGCGGATGTCGTAATTCAATATCCCGGCTCCTGCATCACCGTTCTGCGAGCGCGGATGGCACGACGGGTTCTGCAGCTGGTGCAGGCACCGCAAAATAGCGCCGCAGCAGGAGGAACGACGCCATCGCGCCGAGGAGCGACAGGAGAATGCCGGCGCCGATCGGCACGCCGGCGGCGAGCAGGCCGGCGGCGATCAGGAGGGCGCTGGCGCCGCCCATGTCCCAGCCGGCTTCCGCCGCGATATGGAAGCGCAGCGCGCAGGGCGAGCGCTTCGCCTGGTTGTAGACCGCGGTCCCCAGCGCCGGGATGTACAGGCACACGACCAGCGCGCCGCATGCATTGGCGAAGACGGCGAACGGCGCGTTGCCGTAGCTCACCGCGCGCACGATCGTCACCGCCGCAAGCGCGGCGAGGGCGATCCAGGCGGCGCGCGCGCCGTGGCCCAGGTCGATGAGGCGGCCAAGCACCATCCCGCTCACCGCCGCGACGAGCGCGGCGACCGCCATCGCGCCGCCGAACGCGGTGAAGCTTTCGCCGAGCGAGAGGAACAGCGCGATCTGCCAGACGAAGACGTAGCCCGCCACGAACCATCCGTCGGCGGCGAACAGGAGCGCACCGGGAAGCGACGCCTTGAGCGCGCCGGTCACGTCCGGCAAGACCGCGACGCGCGGCGTCCAGTAGATCGGCAACGCGGCGAGCAGCAGCACCACGGCGGTTGCGTTGAACGCGACCCGTGGCCCGAGCGTCGTCAATGCCCAGCCGGTGACGAGCGGCCCGACGACGCCGACCACGGCGGCCACCGCTTCGCGCGCGCCGACCTGATGGCCGCGATGCTCGGCATCGCCGAGCGAGGCGAAATAGGCGTGGTACGTCGTCCAATAGAACGTGTCGCTGACCGCGGAGAAGGCGCACAGCACGAACAGGGCGGTACCGACGCCCTGCACTTCGGCGAGCAGCGGATACTGCAGGCCGGTGGCGATGGTGCCGGCGATGACGAGGGGCTTGAGACCGAAGCGTTTGGCGAGCACGAGCACGCTCGGGCGGATCGCCAGCCGCCCGAGCAGGATGGCGGCGAGCGACGCGAGCACCGCCGGCGCCGGCACGCCGGACTTGAGCAGGAACACGGCGAAGAACGCGCCGCCGCCGCTGAGCGCGAGCGAATGGATGCCATAATGCAGGTTGAGGAGGTTGACGGTATTGTTGCGGAAATAAGCCATCAGCGCGAATCGTTGGTGCTTTTTGCAGATCGAGCCGCATAGGGGCCCGATCAATGGCGCGCAAGCAAGGCCGCATCCGCACCAAAAACGAAGCCTTGTCCGTCCATATCATGAAGATGACGGCCGACGCCGCGCGCGCCCGCGGCACGAGTGCGAGCGCCGCAATGAAAATTGCCGTAATTTGCAGGAACGAACGTGCAGGGGAACTCGCCGCTGTAACTGCAGGGAGGATCAGGCCATGACGGCATCGATGTTCGTGCTCCGGGGAGCGCTATTGCCTGTGGCGCTGGCCCTTGCGCTGGTCGATGCCACCTCCGCGGCCGAACTGCCGCTGTCGCGGGTGGTGCTGTCGAGCTCGGGGCTCGCCCAGTTCACCCATACCGGGACGGTCACGGGCGGCGCCAGCATCGAGCTCTCGGTGCGGCTCGACCAGGTCGACGACATCCTCAAGAGCCTCACCGTGTTCGACGAGGCGGGCGCGGTAGGCGCAGTGAGCCTTCCCGGCAAGGCGCCGCTCGCCGAGTTGTTCCGCGACCTGCCGTTCGGGCCGGAGGCGCTCGACTTCGCCGACGGCGTTGCTCAACGCGTTGGTCGGCACCGAGGTCGAGGTCACCGGCCGGGTCGGCGCCAAGGGGCGCATCTTCCGCGTCGAGACGGAGGACGTGGCGCTTCCGAACTCTGGTGGCACCACCCAGCGGCACCGGCTCACGCTGATGACCGACGGCGGCCTCGTGCAGGCGGTGATCGAGGACGTCGCGACCTTGCGCTTCACCGATCCGCAGACGAGGGCGCAGATCGAGCGTGCGCTCTCAGGGCTTGCCGAGAACCGCGCCAAGGAGCGGCGCCGCCTGTCGATCGGCTTCCTCGGTGCCGGCACGCGCAAGGCGACCATCAGCTACGTGGTGGCGGCGCCGGTGTGGAAGACCGCGTACCGCCTGGTGCTGCCGAAAGAGGGCGGCAAGGCGCGGCTGCAGGGCTGGGCGGTGGTGGAGAACCTGACCGGCGGCGACTGGAAGGACGTCGAGCTCGTGCTGGTGTCGGGCAATCCGGTGGCGCTGCGCCAGCCGCTGTACACCGCGTTCTTCACCGATCGCCCCGAGGTGGAGGTGACCACGACGGCGCGCCTGGTGCCGCGCACCGACGATGCCGACGAGGACGCGCGGACCGCGCGCCGCAAAGCAGCACCGCCGTCGGCTGCCGCGGCGCCGCCGGCGCCGGCCGTCGCGGCCCGCGCCGCGCCGCCGTCGCCGCAGATGGCACAGTCGCAACGCAGCCTCGGACGTGCGTCGGAAGCAGCCCCTGTCGCCGGGATGGCCGACGCGATCGGCCCGGCCGCCGCCGCGGCCGAGGCGGAAGAAGCCGCGACCCAGCTGCTCTATCGCTTTCCCGCCAGGCTCTCGCTCGCCACCGGCCATACCATGATGGTGCCGTTCGTCGATCGCGAGGTCACCGCGGCGCGCACCTGGCTGTACCAGCCTGATACGGCGGCGCGCCGGCCGCTCGCGGCGGTGCGCCTGCGCAACGACGGCGACAGCGGCCTGCCCGCCGGCATCGTCACCGCCTACGACGCGTCCGCCGATGGCAGCGTCAATTTCGTCGGCGATGCGCAGCTGCCGCTGCTGCCCAAGGGAACGTTCAAGTTCGTCACCTTTGCGCTCGATGCCAAGACCGACGTCAGGCGCGACGACCAGGGCGTGCAGCGCACCGTGCTCGGCAAGGCGGTCAACGGCGTGCTGACGAGCACGACGCGGCTGCGCCGCACGCTCGCCTACGAGGTCACGGCGCCGCCCGACGAGGATCGCGAGATCGTGGTCGAGGAGCCGCGCCAGGAGGGCTGGAAGCCGGCGGCCGAGAGCAAGGATGTGGAGGAGACTCCGACCCGCTTCCGCCATCGGATCACCGCCGCCAAGGGAGCAACGACCAAGGCGTCGCTCGCGCTCGAACGCATTCAGAGCGAGACCGTGGCGCTGACCAGCCTCGGCGCCGAGGACGTGCTGGCCCGCATCCGCGGCCTGCACAACGAGAGCGCGGCGCTCAAGGACACGGTGGCGAAGCTCGGCGCGATCGTCGCCGAGATCAATCGGGCGAGGGCGCAGCGCACGCAGCTCGATGCCGAGCGCAAGAAGATCGGCGAGGATCAGGAGCGCATCCGCCGCAATCTCCAGTCGGTCGGCCAGGGCTCCGATCTCGGCCGCCAGTACATCGAGACGCTGAAGAAACAGGAGGAGCGGTTCGCCGAGATTGGTCGCACCGAGCAGTCGCTCGACGCCGACGTCGCCGCCAAGCGCCAGGCGGCCGAGCAACTGGCGCGGCAGCTGAGCTTCTAATCTATCGAGCGGTCGCGTTGATCGACGGCAGGCAGCCGCGGAGACGCGCGAGCGTCGATTCCGGCAGCACCGCCAGCACGGCTGGCCGCGTGGCGAAGTCCTGCAGGGCCGCGACCCTCGCTTCCGGCAGGGCGATGCAGCCCGCCGTGCCGCTGGTCAGACTTTTCCAGAGATGGATGAAGATGCACGAGCCGGCCCGGGCCGCCGCATCGGTGGGATACTGGACCACGATGCCGCGCCGGTAGAGCGGGCTGCTGTGCATGTTCTCGGCGCGCACTGCGCGGCCGACCGCAGTGCGTGAGGTGATCGTGTTGTAGGCGGGCGATGCGGGATCGTCGACGCACACGGTGTCGGCATCGAGCTGCCGATAGCCCGGCAGCGACGAGGGGGCGAAGCCAAACGAGGGGCCGAGCCCATAGAATCCGGCCGGCGTCCGCCGATCGCCCTCGACCTTCACCGGCTCGCCGTCGCGCGCGAGATGACGGAACCGAAAGCCCCAGGCGGCTCCCTTGACGCCCAGCATGGCCGGTTCCGCCGGGTGGACGCGGCGCCAGGACGCTTCCCCCGGTGCGCGCTCGAACAGACGCATCGTGGCGGTCGGGGAAGCCATGGTCGGGACGGTCACCAGGACGAGCCGCTGCGCATCCGCGAGCGGCTCTGGGCAGCCCTGGGCATGCGGCGACGACGGCGCCAGCAGCGCACCCAGCGCGAGGAGAGCCGAGCAAAGTCGCATGCAATGATTCACTCCGGCCGATTGATTGGTCGATAGCATGGACGGATCGGTGGAGCGAGGACTGCACCACGAACGCGCGCTCGGACGAGAACGTTAACGACGACGCCCGCAAATACGGTATCGACCCGTCACATCCTGCGCTAGAATGTGCCTTCGTTTCGCGAGGCGCGACGGCCGCATGACCGCCCGGGTCTTCATCAGCTATCGCCGCGACGACAGCCGATACCAGGCGCGCATGGTCTATACCGCCTTCACCGACGTGCTGGCGCGCGACAACGTCTTCATGGACATCGACTCGATCCCGCCTGGCGCCGACTTCGTGGCGATACTGGAGGGCTGGGTCGGCCAGTGCGAGATCCTGCTGGCGCTGATCGGGACAGGGTGGGTCGGGGCCGCCGACCCGAGGACCGGACGGCGGCGTCTCGACAATCCCCACGACTTCGTCCGCATCGAGATTTGCGAGAGGCGTTCCAGCGCGGCATTCCGGTGGCGCCGGTGCTGCTCGATGACACGCCGATGCCCGATCCCGACGAGCTGCCCGACGATTTGAAGACGCTCGTGCGCCGGCAGGCCGAGCACGTCCAGTTCCGCACGTTCGACGACGATGTGCAGCGCCTCATCCAGAGGCTCAAGCTGGGCGAAAGCGCTCCGGAGACGATCAGGGCGCCAGCAGCGGCGGCGCCCGCGCGGAAACCGCCGCGCCCGGCAACACCTGAAGTCCTCAAGGCGCCCGATGAAGAACCCGCGAAGGCGCGCCGGTGGCCGGCTGTCGCGGCGGGTGCGGTAGCGCTGATGCTGGCAGGGTGGTTCGGGCTCTATAGGCCAGGAATGGTGTGGATGCCGGGGGCCTCGCCTTCGAGCCAGGACGAAGCAAGCCGTAAAGCTGAAGAAGAAGCGAAACGAAAGGCGGAAGAGGAGACAAGGCGTCAGGCTGCGGAGGAGGCGAAGCGCAAGGCCGACGATGAGGCAAAGCGCGTGGCCGACCAGGAAGCCAGGCGCAAGGCCGACGAGGAGGCAAGGCGCAAGGCCGCGGAGGAGGCACGACGCGACCCGGCGGCGGTGACACCTGGGTCCGGCCAAAGCTTCCGTGACCGCTTGGCGAATGGACAGCCTTGTCTGGCGTGTCCGGAGATGGTGGTCGTGCCGGCCGGCAGGTTCCGCATGGGCTCACGCGCCGGCGAGGGTAACGATTTTGAGGCACCGCAACACGACGTGACCATCGCCAAACCGTTTGCGGTCGCTAGGTTCGAGGTCACGTTTCGGGAGTGGGAAGCGTGTGCGGCGGGCAACGGGTGCACGGGCAACAAGGCCCCGAGCGATAGCGGTTGGGGACGTGGCTTGCGGCCGGTGATCAACGTGTCGTGGAACGACGCCAAGGAGTATGTGGCCTGGCTGTCTCGACAAACTGGCAAGGCCTACCGGCTCCTGACGGAGGCAGAGTGGGAGTATGCCGCGCGCGCCGGCTCGACGACGCCCTATAGTACAGGCGATTTTGTTGGGGTGTACCAGGCACGGTTCAATAGCAAACAAACGGCCGAAGTTGGCACTTTTCCCCCTAATGCCTGGGGATGTTACGACATGCACGGCAACGTCTGGGAATGGGTCGAAGACAATTGGCACCCCAATTATCAGGGGGCGCCGCAGGATGGATCGGTATGGCAGGCCGGCGATGCGTCTCTTCGCATTCTGCGCGGGGGTTCCTGGGGCGACTATGCGCAGAGCCTGCGCTCGGCCTATCGAATGAGTGTCCGGCCGGACTACCGGTACTTCGATATCGGCTTCCGTATTGCGAGAACCCCTTGACCTCCTGATGCCGTTGCTTCTTTACGGCTCAAGCCGTCCGACTGCTCTTGAGGCGTCAGTTGCTGCCCCCATCAAACCTCACCACCGCCTCGCCGATCACCCGCGCGCCGGCCGTGAGCGCCGTCGGCTCCGCCCATTCCTCGGGCGCGTGGCTCTTTCCGTCGCGGCACGGGATGAACAGCATACAGGCGGGTGCGACGCGCGAGATGAAGGCGGCGTCGTGGCCGGCGCCCGAGGCCATCTCCATCGTGCTGAAGCTTAAGGCCGCGGCGCTCGCGCCGAGCAGCGCACGCAGGCTTGGATCGCAGGCGGCCGGCGTGGTGTCGGAGATGATCTGCCAGCGGCTGCGCTCCACCTTGTTCGCCGCCGCAAAGCGCAGGCTCGCGGCATCGAGATCGGCCACGAAGGATTGGACCAGCGCACGCTCGTCGGAGCGCGCATCGACGACGATGCGCGCCTCGCCCGGCACCACGTTGGCGGCATTCGGCTTCGCCTGGATGATGCCGGTGGTGGCGACGAAATGGCGATCCCGGCGCTCCGCCCGCCGGCGCGCTTCGGCGGCGACGAAGGCGACGGTCTCGGCGGCGGCGACCAGCGCGTCGTGGCGCAGCTCCATCGGCGTCGACCCGGCGTGGTCGGCTGAGCCGGTGAACACGATCTCCAGCCGCGTGATGCCGGCGATCGCCGTCACCAGGCCGAGATCGATGCGGCGCGTCTCCAGCACGATGCCCTGCTCGATATGCAGCTCGAAATAGGCGGCGAGGTCGTGCCGGGCGGCGCTTGCGAGCGCCGCAATCTCGCCGCCGATGCGGTCGATCGCATCGCCCAGGCGCTCCCCGGTCGGATCGCGGTAGTCGAGCGTCTTTTCCTCCAGCATGCCGGCCATGCCGCGGCTGCCGACGCAGGAAAGGCCGAACTCGCTCGGCTCCTCGGCGAGGAAATCGACCACTTCGAGCCCATGCCGCAGGCGCAGGCCGGCCTCGCCGATCGCGCGGGCGATCTCGAGCCCGGTGAGCAGCCCGGCGATGCCGTCGAAGCGGCCGCCCGACGGGACCGTGTCGGAATGCGAGCCCACCACGATGGTGCCGGCACTCGGCTCCTGCCCCTCGATCCGGCCGATCAGGTTGCCGGCGGCGTCGATGCGCACGCCCAATCCGGCGGCGGCGAATTTGTCGGCGAGCCAGGCGCGGCCTTCCAGGAAGCGCGGCGAGAACGAGCGCCTTGTGTAGGGCCGATCGGGCTCCGTGATGGCGGCCAGCGCAATCAGGTCGGCCCACAGCCGCTCGCCGTCGATCCGGAATGGATGATGTGCACTCATCGGTGCAAAAGAGACCATCGCAGCCTTGAAGGCAATCCATGGCTCGCTTAAGCGACCACGATGACGCTTGTACCCGTTCTCACCCCGCATGGCGCGCTGGTCCTTCGGCAAGGGGAGGCCGCGGCGGCCCTCGAGCCGGAGCGCGTCGCCAGGCTGGAGAAGGCGTTCGCCCGCGGTGACGGGCATGGGCTCCTGTCGCTCGGCGCCGACGAGCCGGGAACCGCCTTGCCCTCGCTCCTGGCCTACTGGCGCGACCTCGGCACGCGCTACGTGACGGCGCTGTGCGCGCTGCCGGAGATCGGCGAGGGCAGGGCGAAGGCGGCCGTTCCGGTTCCCGGTGGCGAGGACCTCGCCCGTATCGCCGGCGCGGCGCCGCCGATGACCGGTGCCGAGTACCTGAACGAGGGCGTGCTTGCCGAGCTGTGGCAGCGAACAGACCTGGCCTTCGATGCGGAGCTCGCCGAAGCCAAGGTCTCGGTGCAGGACTTCCTCAAGCGCCGCCATCCCGCCTGGAACCTGGTGGGGCGGGTGCATTTCAATCTCGCCGAGAACCGCCGCGACGAGGAGGCGCCGTTCGCGTTCCTGGCGACCTACACGACGCGACTGTCGGCGCAAGCCAAGGCGCAACATCTCCCCCTCGGCAAGGCGCTGCAGGAATATGCCGGCGCCAAGAATCGCGACCGCCTGCTGTCCCTGCTCGTGCCGGTGCAGCGGGCGGCCGAGCAGTGCGCCTGGCTCAAGCGGATGGTCGACGCCGGCGAGATCTATCATCCGCTGCGTTGGACGCCGCCGCAGGCGGTGCAATTTCTCAAGGACGTTTCGGCGCTCGAGCATGCGGGCGTGATCGTGCGCATGCCGGCGAGCTGGCGCATGAACCGGCCGTCGCGACCGCAGGTGAAGGCGACCGTCGGCGGGAATCCGCCGTCGAAGCTCGGGCTCGATGCGCTGCTCGATTTCAGCATGGACGTGACGCTCGACGGCGAGACGCTCTCGCGCTCCGAGATCCGGCAGCTGCTGGCGCAGACCGACGGGCTCGTGCTCATCCGCGGCAAATGGGTCGAGGTTGACCGCGAGCGGCTCGGCCGCACGCTCGAGCAGTTCGAGGCGGTCCAGCGGCGCGCCGCCGCCGAGGGGTTGCGGTTCGCCGAGGCGATGCGCCTGCTGGCGGGCGCCGGCATCGCCGACGAGGCGCCCGCCGCGCAGGCCGATATCGACTGGAGCGAGACCGTCGCCGGGCCGTGGCTTGCCGAGACGCTGGCCGCGATGCGCCGCCCGGACGGGCGCCTGCGTGCCGATCCCGGAGCGGCCCTGCACGGCACGCTGCGGCCCTATCAGCAGGCGGGCGTGCAATGGCTGCATCTGCTGGCGCGGCTCGGGCTCGGCGCCTGCCTCGCCGACGACATGGGTCTCGGCAAGACCATCCAGGTCCTCTCCCTGCTGCTGGTACTGAAGGGCGAGGCTGGCGGGAGCGCCAAGCCGTCGCTGCTCGTGGTGCCGGCCTCGCTGATCGCCAACTGGGGGGCGGAAATCGCCCGCTTTGCGCCGAGCCTCAAGGTCGTCGTGGCCCACCCCTCGGCGTTGGCGGCGGAGGAGCTCAAGCGCGCGGGCGGCCACGTTCTCGCCGGCGTGGATCTCGTCATCACCACCTATGGATTCCTGCAGCGTACGCCGTGGCTGACAGCAACGGCATGGAACGTGGTCGTGGTCGACGAGGCACAGGCAATCAAGAATCCTGGCGCGAAGCAGACCCGCGCGGTCAAGCAGCTCAAGGCGGCGACGCGCATCGCGCTGACCGGAACCCCGATCGAGAACCGGCTGGGGGACCTGTGGTCGATCTTCGACTTCATCAATCCGGGGCTGCTCGGGAGCGCGAAGCAGTTCTCCGGGTTCGTCAAGCGGCTCGCCGAGCGCCCCGAGAATGCCTTTGGCCCCTTACGCGAGCTGGCCCGGCCCTACATCCTGCGGCGGATGAAGACCGACAAGAGCATCATCGCCGACCTGCCCGACAAGACCGAGGTGAAGGCCTATTGCCCGCTCAGCCGCAAGCAGGCCGCGCTTTATGAGGAGGCCGTGCGCGAGCTTGCCGCCGAACTGGCGGACGCCGAGGGCATCCAGCGGCGCGGCACCGTGCTGGCCTTCCTGATGCGGTTCAAGCAGATCTGCAATCATCCCTCGCAGTGGCTGGGAGACAATTCCTGGGCAGAAGAGGACAGCGGCAAGCTCGCCCGCCTGCGCGACATCGCCGAGGAGATCGCCTCGCGCCAGGAGAAGGCGCTCGTCTTCACCCAGTTCAGGGAGATCACCGCGCCGCTCGCCGCCTTTCTCGGCTCCGTGTTCGGGCGGCCGGGGCTTGTCCTGCACGGCGAGACCGCGGTCGCCCGGCGCGAGGATCTGGTGCGCGCCTTCCAGGAGGACGAGGGCGTCCCGTTCTTCGTGCTCTCGCTCAAAGCCGGGGGCGCCGGGCTCAACCTCACGGCCGCCTCGCATGTCATCCATTTCGACCGATGGTGGAACCCGGCGGTGGAGAACCAGGCCACTGACCGCGCATTCCGAATCGGGCAGACTAGGAACGTGCTGGTGCACAAGTTCGTCTGCCGCGGCACCGTCGAGGACAAGATCGACCAGCTGATCGAGAGCAAGCGCTCGCTCGCCGGGGATTTTCTCCAGGCGGGGGCCGAGATGCAGCTCACCGAAATGAAGGACGACGAGCTGATGAATCTGGTGACGCTCGATCTCGCCGCGGCGATGAAGGAGGGATCATGAGCTTCTACGAGTGGCGTCCCTACGTGTCGGTCGCCGAGCGGCGGGCGCAGGCGCAGCGCGAGCTCGCCAAGCTCAAGAAGAAGGGGCAGGCCATCACGCCGGTGACGATCCAGGGGAACACCATCGTCAGCAGCTTCTGGGGCAAGTCGTGGTGCACCAATCTCGAGCGCTACAGCGACTATGCGAGCCGGCTGCCGCGCGGCCGCTCCTACGTCCGCAACGGATCCGTCGTCGACCTGCAGATCGCCAAGGGCGAGGTGACGGCGATGGTCAGCGGCTCCTCGCTCTACCGCGTCAAGGTGAGCATCACGCCGGTCGCCAAGCCGCACTGGCAGGCAATCTGCCGCGACTGCACGGGATCGATCAACTCGCTGGTGGAGCTGCTGCAGGGGCGGCTCGCCAAGAGCGTCATGGACCGGGTCTGCCGCCAGGGCGACGGCCTGTTTCCCGCGCCGAAGGAGATCCAGCTGTCGTGCAGCTGCCCGGATTGGGCGGACATGTGCAAGCACGTGGCCGCCGTGCTCTATGGCGTCGGCGCGCGGCTCGACCAGGCGCCCGAGCTTCTCTTCGTCCTGCGCGGCGTCGACCAGACCGAGCTGATCGCCGGCGCCGGCCAGGACCTTTCGGCCACCACCGCAAAGCCGAAATCCGCGAAGGTGCTCGCCGACAACGACGTCGCGGCCCTGTTCGGGCTGGAGATGGCCGATGTGGCGCCCGCGGCGCCGCAGGCTCCGCGCGAAACCGCGAGGATCGCGAAGGGCAGCAAGCGGAGTGCGCCGAAACGGACCACACGCAAGAAGGTATCGGCAACAAAAGCGGGTCCGCCGCGCGGAACGCGCAACGCGGCGAAGCGCAAGAACGCATGACCCTGCCGGTTGCGATCGTCGGCGCGGGACCGGTGGGCCTGACCACCGCGCTCGGCCTCAGGCACTACGGCATCCCGTTCGTCCTGTTCGAGGACGAGGATCGCCTGTCGACCGAGACCAAGGCCGGTACCACGCTGTCGCGCTCGCTCGAGATCTGGCGCCGTTTCGGCGTCGCGCCCGCGGTTCTCCGCCGCAGCATGCGGGTCGACGAGATCGGCGATGTCGACCGCGCGACCGGCGCGCCGCGGCGCACCGTGCACCTCTCGGCGCTGGCCCGCGAGACTCGCTTTCCGTTCGTCATCAACCTGCCGCAGCAGATGATGGAGCCGGCGCTGGCGGAGCCGGTGCGCGAGCACCTGCACCTCTCGCACCGGCTGACCGGGTTTGAGCAGAAGCCGGATCGCGTCGTGCTGCGCTTCGCCACGCCGCACGGGGAGAAGTCCATCGAGGCCTGTTACCTGCTCGGCTGCGACGGCGGGCGCAGCACCGTGCGCGAGCAACTCGGCATCCGGGTCGAGGGCCAGTCGCTGCCTGTGAAATATTCGCTGATCGATCTCGAGATCGACCTCGATCGCGAAAATCCGCGCGACTATCCCTACCTCGCCTATTTCTCCGACGCCCACGAGTGGATGATCCTGGTGCGCCATCCGCATTGCTGGCGCTTCCTGTTCCCGTTACCGGCCGGTGAGCCGGAGCCGAGCGCCGAGGCGCTGTGCGCCAAGGTGCTGGCGTTCATCGGCGACGTGCGCGACGTCCGCGTGCTCGGCAAGGTGACGTACCCGGTGCACCATCGGGTCGCCACGCGGTGGCGACACGATCGCGTGTTCCTCATGGGCGATGCCGCCCATCTGATCACGCCGATGTGGGCGCTCGGCATCAACACCGGCCTGCTCGACTGCTCGAATCTGTGCTGGCGGCTCGCCTGGCATCTGCGCGGCTGGGCCGACGAGCGCATCCTCGACGCGTATGAGCGCGAGCAGAAGCCGGTCGCCCTGCTGGGTGCCGGCGAGATGGCGGAGGCGGCGCGCCGCTACGTCGGCAAGGAAAGCGACAGCCTCGCCGACATTGCCGGCAACATGTGGGGCAATGCCTGCACGCGCGCCATGCTGGGGGTGCGCCTGGACGTGGACGGACGCGGCGACTGGTCGATGGTGAAGAGCGAGGCGGAGCCGCCCCTCCGCCCGGGCGACCGCATTCCCGACTGGCTGTTGCAGAGTCCCGACGGCGACTTGCGCCTGCACGACCTCACCGCCGACAATTTCGCCGCCCTCTATTTCGCCGACACGAGGCGGCCGCCGCTGCTTCCGCCCGACGTTTCGCCGGCGCTGAAGCACTACGTCGTGTCGCGCTGGGATGCGCCGACCGAGTCCGGCGTGCGCGGGCGCGCCCTGTTCGATCCGGGAGGTGCATTCGAGCGGCGCGTCGGCTGTCCGCCCGGCACGCTCATCCTGGTCCGTCCGGACGAGCATATCGCCGCCATGGAGGCGATTGCGCCGGGCGCCGCCGAGCGGCTTTATACAAACGTGGTCGGCAAGGCGCCGTAGGGTGGGCAAAATCGCCCGTTCGTAACTATCCGCGTGGGCAAGGCGCATCGGCGATTTTGCCCACGCGAACGGCTGTGCATCGCGCCTTGCCCACCCTACAGCGCACCAATCACACCACGCTCTCGTGACTCACCGCGCGGCAGTCCACCTCGAACTCGAGATCCTGCACCGGCGGCCGGTTGTAGTGCCAGGTGATGCCTGAGCGTGCGGCGCCGCGGCGCACGATCTCGTCGGCGAAGAACGGGTGGATGTCGTGCACCGTGTAGACCTGCATCGCCGTCGTGTCGGACCAGCCTGCTCCCAGCACGCCGAGACGGCGCTCCATTTCGCCGAGCACGAAGCGCGCCTTTTCCCGCATCGCGTCGGGCGTGGTCTCGCGATAGCGCACGGTGCGCTCGCGGTAGCTCGCGTGTCCTTCCATCGCCTCGGCGCTGCCGGCGACCACGAAGCTCGGCGCCGCCGCGGCCGCCGCCACCGTGAAGCTGAAGGCGTGGAACGAGGGCTCGGCCGGCGGATCGATGGCGGGGCACACGTTGCTGCGTGCGACCGGATTGGTCTTGCCGTCGAACAGGCCCCACTTTTCCAGCGTCACCACGTAGACCTCGTTGAAGGCGCGAAATCCCTGCTCGGTGAACGGGGCGGGCGAGCGCAGCTCGCAGGCACAGAACGAGGTGAGCGGGCGCCCCGCCGCGCGAATCAGTCGCTCGATCCGCTCGAACCCTTCGCGCAGCGGCACGGGTGAGCGGAAGCGCACGCGCCTGATCTCGTAGCCGGGCTGCGCCGCCGCCCCGCCCGAGTACTGGAACACGCCCGGGACGAACCGATAGCCGCCTGCAGCAAAATCGACAGCATCAGACATCTGCCACTCCGTTGCTCGTGATTTTCGATTGATACCGATAGCGCGAACAAGCACCACCCGGCTTCGCAAAATGTTGATCGGCGAATGCCCGTTAAAGTGGACGATCGACTCTAGACTACCCAAACGAGTTGCGGCAGGATTGCCACCAACCAACGGGGAGGCCGTCCATGCCCGACTGGTCCATCAAGATCACGAACGTTGGAGGCACTCCGGCCTTTGTGCCGGACCTCATCGGCGCCAAGCCCGGATTGGCGCTTGTCGCGCAGGTCGACGACCTCGTCACCTGGAACAACACGACCGACCAGCCGCACTGGCCGTGGCCGACCGACCCGAGCTTCAACCCGCTCCCCGATGCGCAAGTGTCGGTCCAGATGGGAAACTATCTGTCGGATCAGATTCCGCCCAACCGGTCGTCGCGTCCGAGCTACGACGTGAACATGCCGGCCAGCGGCAACACGATCTATTACTGCTGCAAGCTCAATCCGCAGATCCGCGGCACGATCACAGTGACGCCCATTCCTCAGCTGCAGCAACCGGTCGTCGCCTAGGCGGATCGAATCCGCGCGCGTTCTTACCCGTCGCCCGTAGAAAGCGCGGCGACCGGCATCGCAAGCAAGATCAGGCGAATCGAATGAACGGAGGATGCCATGTCCGTCAATGAGCGCAGAGCCGTCGATGTGGAATGGATTCGCCGGCGAGGCTCGCGACCCTGGCTGCCGTGCGGGATGGCATGCACCTGCGCTCATTGCAGATCCTCGACATGGTCACCATGGACGAGGTGCTGTACGACCTGTTCCTGCGCACCTTCGCCGACGACACCAGGCTGTACGGTCAGCTCGACAGTTTCGACGATCCGGAGCACGTCGATTTCCGCAACCGGGGGGAGCTGGAGCAATGGCTGGACGGCCGACTCACCTGGAACCGGGCGTTCCGGCCGCTGTTCTATCGCGACATCTGGCCGGTCCTGTACCGACCCGACCAGTTCCGCTTCCTGTGCGACATCCTCGGCCAATCCAACTACCCGCACGACCAGGAGCAGCGCGGCCTGTTCGACCCCGCCAAGCTGTCGGTCGTGCCGAAGGTGCGCCGCGGACGCGAGGCGGCGCGGCGGGCGGCGCCGGCGCCTGCCCCGCAGGTGGAGTTTGCCAGCGTCGCACGCCTTGCGCCGACGACTGTCGGCGATGACGACGACAGCCGCATCGAGGATCCGTACGGGCCGGTGCGGCGCTTCCTGTTCGGCCTGCTGCGCCTGCCCGGCGAGGAGAACGAGTTCAAGGTCGAGGATCGGGTCTCCAGCCGCGAGCACAATCTGCCGCTGATGCCGCTCTTGTGCAGCGAAAACAGGAGTGTTCTGTTCCTATGGAGCGCCAATGAAATCAAAGGCTTAATGAAGATTAGAACGCGCGGGTCCAAAATAGGTCCAATATCGAGGGGCGCCGGCTTCGCACATTTCAGTCGCCAATCCGGTTCGGCGATCAGCTCCGGAGGTACGCCGGCGCTCTTGAGGCGCGCGATAGCAGTGGATCCGGCGAAAAACGTCCACGTAGATGATTTAAAATCAATTGCCCTACTTCCGGAAATGTCAAACTCTTACTGCCTCCCCGGCAGAGCCGATTTCGGCGTAGGCGGCCTCGGCCATCAGTAGAGCTTCCAGTCATCCGGCACGGCAGAGCGGAATGGAGCGTATCCCACGTCTGGCACGCTCCTCGCGGGTGTCGTGGGCACCCGCACGAACGGCCGAGACATGCACGCATAGCGCCACTCGTCGCCCGCGTGATCCTCGGACTCGGTGTTCACATCCTCGGGCCGCGCCGGATCGTGCTGGAGGGCCGGGATCGTTCTAATGCTGCCAGCGTGCGTGCTGAAGCAGTAGATCATCGGTCGGCCATCCTGGCCGACCAGACGGGAGCGCACCTGATCCCATCCCCCCATCGAGCCGCGTTGGGGAACGCGCGAATTGTCCGCGGCGTGGAATGGGCGCAGGCGCGCCTGGATCAACACCTTGTTGATCCGCTCTGCGATCGAGGGTCCGCCGTCCTCCCTGAAGCAAGCGGGATCGAGCACCCCGTAACGGAGTGCAGCGTCGCTCCGCTCTCGCTCGACGATCCCGTCGGCGACCGCCTCGGCGGTCATCTTGAGCCCCAGATTGGGGCTCAACGCGCCGTACCACTCCCGGTACCGTACGAGCGCGCCGCGGGGGATCACCCTATTTGAGCCGACTTCGGCGGGCAGGCAGTGATCATCTCCCACTATTGCCCACCATCCCACCGAGAAGGGCTTGGCCGAGCCCCAGTCCATCGAGCGGAACCGCCCCCAATGGGCGGGCACCTCGAACGGCTCCACGACGTGCAGATCGTAGCGCCAACAATCGAAGTAGGCGCCCTCGATGACCGTCCAGTCCCCCTCGAGCCACGCCCGCACCAGCGTGTCGCTGCCGACCATCTGCAGGTTTGCAACGTACTCTGGCCCGAGAAATTTGTTGTCTTGCAGCTTGCTCGGAATGAAGACGCGATCCTGCTCGATCGTCTCGCGCGTCCACGGATTCTCATACGTGAACTTTCGGACCTCCCATCCGGCCGGATTGGGGTCGATATAGCGCGCCTTGACCCATTGG
This sequence comes from uncultured Alphaproteobacteria bacterium, assembly GCA_963777755.1. GTDB lineage: Bacteria > Pseudomonadota > Alphaproteobacteria > Rhizobiales > Xanthobacteraceae > DATFWC01. The sequence continues at coordinate 3,002 of CAVZSC010000027.1, read as the reverse complement.
TGTCCGGGCCCGCCGGGGTTGCCCGTTGCCCGAAACCCGCACGGTACACCCTCGCCAGAGCGCAACGTTGCCATCAGCCGCAGAACCGGCGAGGCGCTCGGGAACGTGCCCAGCTCCTCGACATACACCCGCGTGTAGCTGTGGCCCTGGTAAGCGTCGGCGTCTGCGTCGCGCTCGAGATAAGCAAAGCGCAGTCGAGCTCCGTTCGGCCAGCGCCACATCTTGTCCTGATCGCTGTATCTCGCTCCGATCGGCCCATAGATCTGCCGGCTTCGCTCGATTGTCTCGAGGAGCTGCACCCGCTCGCGACGGACCATCAACCCGACAGCGCTCTTTCCGTGCAGAGCAGCATGGGAGGCCCATTCGCCGAGCATCCCGTCGGTCTTGCCGCCGCCGCGGGCGCCGCCGAAGAAAACCTCGAACACCGGGCACGCCAGCAGGGCCGTTTGCGGGCCCTTTTGAGCCTCCCACCCGATCGTGTACTCAGGGGCGGCTGTCTCGCCATCCGCCATCAGTGCTTCTCGTTTGCACCCGGCACGTATTCCGCCTGCCACGCGGCGGGGGTTGCCGAAACAGCGGGAGCGCGAATGACCGTCGGGCGCGCGATCTCACCCGAATGCTCGACCGACGAAAGGCGCGAATGGCAGAAGGGAGCGGCGGCCCTGGCCATCTCGTCACGCCGGCCGACCGGCTGGCTCGGATCGCGCATGATCCGCAGCATGTAGGCGAGTGGCAGCTCACCGGTTGCGGCTACTTCCTGCCGCACCTGCTCGTTTGCACGGCTGGCCGCTCCCGTGGGGCGCCCAGCGCCCGGCCGTTTTCCACCGTGTGCGTTCATCGTGGTATCGCGGCTGATCGAAACCGCGGGCCGTATGTTCGGTATCCGGTGCAGCTGTACCACAATGCGGTACAGCACGCAATGTGCAGCGCGGCGCGGTACCCATTCCGCACCGCTCAAATTCGCGTCAGCTCGGTGCGCAGGACCCGCAGCGGACGACGCTGTCACCAGCCCTAAGGACGCCATCAAATGGTACGTTGACACGGCTAATCCGGATGACCTGTAAGCAGGGGGGTGTCGGGGTGTTAGGGGGTGTTCTTTTGGCCACGCATAACCAAACTGGCAGTTTATATAGTGTATATATACGGGTACGAATAATTGCCATTTTGGGTAAATGCGGCTAGAACAACACCCCTCAACACCCCAACACCCCCCCTGAAAATCAGGCCGGGGGTTCCGTCGCTCATCTTAACCTCAAGTTGTCACGGCTCAGCTGGTCGACGGACCGGCAGCCCATCAGCTTCATGTCGCGTTCGATTTCGGCTCGGAGATTTTCAAGCGCCCTTTCAACACCGGCCTGACCCGCGGCCGCCAGAGCATACAGATAAAGTCTCCCTCCCGAACACGCCTTCGCGCCCACGGAAAGGGCCTTCAAGACGTGGGTGCCACGGGTGATGCCGCCGTCGCAAATCACATCTATTCTGTCGCCGACAGCATCGACGATCTCGGCGAGCTGGTCAAACGGGCTCCTCGACCCGTCGAGTTGACGCCCGCCATGATTGGACACCATGATGGCGGTCGCGCCGATGTCCACGGCGCGCTTTGCGGAGCTATGCGGGAAACTGGGTGATGACGGAATGAGATAGGCGGCGTATCGAGGCGGGTGTCGGGCCTGCCAGAACCTCTCAAGGAGAGCGATACGCCATGAACGAGACTATCAACGTTGTCCGGCTTCGTCAGCCCGACGAAATCGACGATCCACTGACCAATATCCTGCGATCTGGTGCTCGGCGGCTGCTTGCGCAGGCTGTCGAGATCGAAGCCGAGGCGTTTCTCGCCACAATGAAGGACTTGAAGCTTTCCGACGGTCGCGACCGTGTTGTCCGGCACGGCCACGGTCCGATACGGACGATCCAGACGGGCATCGGTCCCGTCGAGGTCGAGCGGGTGAAGGTTCGGGATCGCGGAGCGGCCGGCGAGCGTGAGCGTATCCGGTTCACCTCGGCTATTCTGCCGCTTTGGGCGCGGCGGACGAGGAGCCTGGACGCGCTTTTGCCTGTGCTCTACTTGCGGGGCATCTCGACGGGCGACTTCCAGGAGGCGTTGGCGGCTCTGCTGGGCAACGACGCACCGAACTTGTCGCCGGCGGTGATTTCCCGGCTGACGGCCGAGTGGCAGGGCGAGTACGAGCGGTGGCAGAAGCGCGACCTGTCGGCGCGGCGATACGTCTACGTGTGGGCCGACGGTGTCTTCCTGCAGGCTCGCATGGAAGACCACGGCGAGTGCATGCTGGTGCTGATCGGTGCGACGCCGGAGGGCAAGAAGGAGCTCATCGGCTTCCAGGTCGGCGTGCGGGAAAGCGCGCAGAGCTGGCGCGAACTGCTGGTCGAGGCGAAAAGCCGCGGGCTGAAGATCGCGCCGGAAATCGCCGTCGGCGACGGCGCGCTCGGCTTCTGGAAGGCGCTCGACGAGGTCTTTCCCGGCACGCGGCATCAGCGGTGCTGGGTGCACAAGACCGCGAACGTCCTGAACAAGGTCGCGCTCTCGGTGCAGGCCAACATGAAGAAGGATCTGCGCGAGGTCTACTTGGCGCCGAACCGGGCTTCAGCCGAGGTGGCGATCGACATCTTCGCCGAGAAATACCGAGCGAAGTACGACAAGGCGGTCGAGTGCCTGACGAAGGATCGCGAAACACTGCTTGCGCTCTACGACTTCCCTGCCGAGCATTGGGATCACCTGCGCACGACAAATCCCATCGAAAGCGTGTTCGCGACGGTCCGGCACAGGACGGTGCGTACGAAAGGCTCGTTGTCGCCAACGACCGCCAAGCTGATGGTCTTCAAGCTGCTCTGCGCCGCATCAAAGACCTGGCGGCGCCTGAAAGGCACAAATCACTTGCCGAAGGTCATCGCAGGTGTCAAATTCCAAGACGGCATCGAGGTCATCCAAGTGCCGGCAAACAACGCCGCCTGATCGCCTCGTCACCCAAAATCCCGCATAGCTC